>NZ_PJAQ01000068.1 GCF_002836775.1 Colwellia sp. 12G3
CCGTTGATGATTCATTTTGCGTGAACCCTTTGGAACTGGAGCGCATTATAGAGAGTGTTAGCTTTAGTACAAGGACTAATTCACCCTTTTTGTTTGTTTGCACAGTAAACACACAACCTATGATACTTCCTACACACAATTAAGTAAGCGTCAGTTTTTTTTACAATAAATTAACAAGATTCACATCTTATCAACAAGCAGGGTAAATAACTTAAAATACAATAAGATAACAAAAGATTTGCATGTGAATATTTAAAATAAGACAGATAACATGACTGTAATTGCAATATATCCACATAAATATGTAAATATTTTTTACAATAACGACTGTAATCTTAATGAAAATATCTTCTAGTTCCCCTCTAACCCCCAGCATGCCTTAATTGTTAACATTATTGCAACAAAGGCATTATTATTGCTTATGAATAACACTCGCTATTTTTCATTCAGCTTTGCTAATGAAGATAAAGAAAGTGTAATAAATATGCACAGCGAAGATATAACAATAAATCGGAGATAAACATGCATTTCAAGAAATCCATAATAGGGAGTCTGATTACATTAGCTTTTACAGCTGCTGCGTCTAACGCTGCTGTTGCTAACGAAGTTACTGGTGATATCAGTAAATTCAAATCAGCAGGTAATGAAGTAAGTACTTCGAAACAAGCTACTAACTTTATTGTTCAATTAAAAGGTAATACTGCAATTACCCAAGCCCAAGATATTGGTGAACTTTTACCAAGCAATCAACTAGTCGCTAATACAGGTAATCGTTATAACGCTTACACGCCTGCAATGAAGGCTTATACACAGGCAATGGAAAATAAGCAGAAACAAGTTGCTGCTTCAATTGATTCAATCAAAATATTGCACTCTTTCAAACATACCTATAACGGTTTTACAGCGAAACTTAATGCTAAGCAAAAACAGCAATTAGAAGCTCATCCTGACGTTCTTGGTGTATGGGAAGATAGATTAGAAATTATTAACACAGCTAATACCCCTGAATTTCTTGGTTTAACAGGTCCTGGTGGTCAACACACCATGAATGTTAAAGGTGAAGGCGTTATTATTGGTATTATCGATACGGGTATCTGGCCTGAAAACCCAAGCTTTGCTGATGATGGTTCATATTCGAATGCTGCCGAACTTGGTTGGCAGGGTGCTTGTGATACCGGTACAGATGCCGAGTTCACTTGTAATAATAAATTAATTGGTGCTCGTTACTTCGGGGACAGCTTTAGTTCACAACACACCATTCAATATGCATTAGGTGAATTTGATTCTCCACGTGATGCTGATGGTCACGGTAGTCATACGGCAAGTACTGCTGGTGGTAATGAAGGCGTAGCAGCAATTCTTTCTGGCGCTGCTGCTGGCACAGTTTCAGGTATGGCACCTCGTGCACGTATCGCAGCTTATAAAGCATGTTGGAACAGCGATTATGAGACCCCAGAAGGTGCAAAAGAAGCAGGTTGTTTCTATGGCGATACTATGGCAGCAATTGATGCTGCGGTAACTGATGGTGTTGATGTTATCAACTACTCAATTGGCGGTAGTAAAACTGACTTAACTATTCCATCAACAGCTGCAATGTTAAATGCTGCTGCTGCTGGTGTATTTGTTTCAGTATCTGCAGGTAATAGTGGTCCAGATAAAGAAACGGTTGGTACTCCTGCTCCATGGGTAACCAGTGTAGCTGCATCGACTTACAATGGTACTTCGACAATCATCGGCAAAGCACTTGATATTACCACTGGCGCTCTTGCAGGTTCTTCATTGATGTCTGTGCCTGCTGGATTTGTTCCAGCAGCTGCGAACCTTGCTGGTGAATTAGTTCTAGCTGAGCCAGTTGTGGCTTGTGATGCAACGCCTCTAACTAATGGTCCTGATTTAGCAGGTAAAGTTGCTTTAATCGCTCGTGGTGCATGTGCTTTTACTGAAAAATTCATGAATGCACAAAATGCTGGAGCTATTGGTGTAATTGTTTATACCACAGAAGGCACTTCACCATTCTCGATGGGTGGTACTGATCCTGCCGTAGTTACTCCAGGTTCAATGATATCATTTGAAGATGGTCAAGCACTAACAGCAAGTATACTAGCTGAAAGTACTTCAATTATTTTCACTGATAACGCAGCTTCAGGTGAAGCTGTTGAAGTAGGTAATACTATTGCATCATTCTCATCACGTGGTCCAAACCTAAACACTTACGATATTATCAAACCTGATATTACCGCCCCTGGTGTTAAAATATTAGCTGCAACAACTTCAGCTCCTATGTTTGGTACGCAAGGTGAAACATTTAAATACCTACAAGGTACTTCAATGTCTAGCCCACATATAGCTGGTTTAGCTGCATTATTTAAAGAGTCGAATAGCTCTTGGACCCCTGCACAAATTAAATCTGCAATGATGACAACTGCTCGTCAAGATTTAACTAAAGAAGATGGTACTACACAAGCTGACCCATATGATTTTGGTTCTGGTCATGTAGCACCAGTTTCAGCGTTAGATCCAGGTCTATTATTTGATACTAATCTTGCTGATTATTTAGCATTCCTTTGTGGTCAAGACAAAGAAACATTTGTTTCTGGTTACGGTACTACTTGTGCTGAGTTAACAACTAACGGTTTCAGTACTGATGCGAGTCAATTGAACTTACCTTCAATTGCAATTGCTGAGTTACTTGAAGATGAAACTATATTCAGAACAGTTACTAATGCAACTTCTTTTGGCTCTTCTTACACTGCAACAATTGAAGCACCTGCTGGTTTTAACGTTAGCGTTCAAACTTTTGATGTAGATGGTAATGAAACACCTACTTCTACATTAGATGTAGCTGCTGAAGGCGGTAAAGCAAGCTTTGCATTAACGTTTAGCAAAACAGATACAACTGAGATTGAAGCATGGAAGTTTGGTGCAATTACGTGGACAGATAGTGCTGGTCACTCAGTACGTTTACCACTAGCAATTAAAGCGGTACCAACAGTTAAAATTGAAGTACCTGAGTTAATCTCTGGTGATCTTAACCGTGGTCGTTTCCGCTTCCCAGTTAAGATGCTTTACTCTGGTACTACAAGTATTTCACATACCGGTTTAGTTGCACCATTTGGAGCAGCTGGTAGCGTAGAACAAGATGCAGATGCTGAATTTAGCTTTAACGAAGCTGGTTTGGGTACGCACTTCTTTAATATCCCAGAAGGTACACAAGTAGCGCGTTTTAGTTTAAGTGACAGCTTAGTAGGTGATGGTTCTGGTGCTGCTGATTTGGATATGTACGTATATCGTTGTGATAAATGGTCATGTACTCAAGTTGCTAATTCATTAAATGCTGGTTCTAACGAGAATGTTATTTTAACTAATCCCGAAGGTCGTAGTGATATTGATGTTGGTGATGTTTATTTAGTATGGGTACACGGTTATAACACTGCAGGTGTCAGCCCTCTAGATTACACTATGGTTGGTTGGGTTGCTGACCAAGCAGATAGCGCTACCCGTGTTATCTCAAGCCGTAGAGCAATTACAGGTCGCTTTAATTACACTACTATATTAACTCGTGGTTTACCTACGGATACTACTTATATGGGTGCAGTAACTTACTTCAACGCCGATGGTGAAGCTGAAGGTACTACTGTACTTGAGTTAAATAATTAGTTGAACACAATATTAAAGGCTAACTCGCTAATTTAGTGACTTAAACTAAGTAATATAAAAAAGCCTTCTTAAAGATAATTTAAGAGGGCTTTTTATTAACTATTTATAAGTATGATTCAAACGTTATTTTTCTGTAAAAGCTTATTACATTATCCTAACTACTATTTATACTACTACAACAGCTCTAGTAAATAAGTTTAAGTAAAGCTTCTCAATACTGCCTTCTGTAATCTATTCCAACAACATTAACGTCATACAGCGCATTACCATACGCAGACTCAGTCCTCACTAGTTAATGAGTATTAAGTCACAGTAAGCTGTCACTTAATAGCTAATAGCAAAACGTCACCATGCTTACCCGTGTATATTTTTAAGCGAGTAACAAGTTTAATGACAGCGTAGACTTAAGGTAAGGCAACTAACTTAAAATGACACTAATGCCTTTAGTGGGCTTAGCTTAATGCTAGTTTGAAAAGCGGATGCATTATAATTATGAAATTAAAAAAGGAATTGATTAAAAGAAAATGAACATCACTCGAAGCTTAAAGCATTCTATGAAAGACAGTAAATAACAGGCACAAAAAAGGCCTTACCGAAGTAAAGCCTTTTTGTATTATTTTAATCGCTAGCCCAAATAATATAAGCCGCTATTTACAACTAACAGTTTTAAATTAGCTATTTTTACGACGTGCAGCTAAACCTGCAACAGCAGTTAAAAACAATACTAATGTAGCAGGCGTAGGAACAACAGTAGTATTCCCAAAAGCTAAAGTACCAGTAGTAACTAAACTAGCATCAGCATTATCGAAGAACGAATATGTAAAACCTGCAGTTGGATCATAACCATCGATGAAGCCAGAAAAGCTAAGGCTACTAAATAAAGTAACATCGAAATCAAGTGACTCAATACCTGCAGAAATGTTATCTAAATCAACAAAAGCTGAAAATAAGTCCGCAGAAGTATCAGCCTCATAACCGTAAAAAGTGAATGATTCCCAAACAGATACCATTCCCCAATTATCAATCGTATCTAAGCTAATTGTTATATTACCAATAACTTCAAATTCATCAACGGTATCAAGCGCAGAATCGAAAAGAATATCTTGACTGATTAAAGTTGCATTAGCTGCACCAGTAAAACTTAACGCAAGAGAGATTGACAAAAAAGCGTTTAAAATTAATTTATTTAACATGTTACTTCCTATTTATAATATGGCTATTTTATTTTTGTAGTATTAATAGCGGTAAGCTTAAAGGAATATTCATAAAGCATTAAACCAATACCGACATTACTGTAGATAAAGCAATAATCACGCCCAAATATAATTAGATAACAATTACAGCTACATACCACTAAACAAACAAATAATTTACCTTTAATTAACAACAAGGATGATGAGTGTAAAAAAAACTGACACCTTACTTTGTAAGGCCGTAAAATTAACAAATTGTTATTAGATTAATAATTTGCTAGCTTATGGTCATAAAAATTAAAGCTATACTTACTTCTGCCAACATGGATTGGTATATTAGCTATGCTATTCGTTGTACTATTACCTATAAGTTATCAATAAGGCTTTTCTATGAGCATAAAAAAATTATCTTTCACTGCAGCACTATTAACTGGCGCACTACTCACCTCATCAATCGTTAATTGTGTAAATGCAAAAGAAATTGCTATTTATCGTTGGGTTGATAACAATAACGTCGTTCATTTTAGCCAAAATCTTCCGAAAAATGATGAGTATAAAGAATTTAGTACTATTTCATCTTATAAAGCTTTGTCTAAAGCCGAAAGAAAAATGATTGCAGAACAGGATAAAGCTAATAAAAAAGTTGAAGATCAAGAAAAACAGTTAGATGAAGTTACCGCTAAAAATAAAGCACTCTATGAAAAAAACTGTAAAGCCGCCAAGCTTAATATTAAAATGTTAAACTCGTTGGATGAAATTCATGTTAGTGAAGAAAAGAGTGATGGCACTATAGGTAGTCGCCCATTAACTCCTGCTGAAAAAGAAGAAAAACTAGCATTAAGTAAAAAGCACGAAGGCCTCTACTGTAGTAAATAGAGAGATTCGTTTTACTTAATCCCACTACCTGCAATGGTAGTTGGATTAAGTAAGTAAGCTAAGTGATATTATTACTTAGCTTATTTCCCAAGTTATCGTTAAGATTACTTACCTGAAAAGGCTAATTTCCCGTCGACAACACCCACCTCAATTGTGCTACCCTTAGCAAAATAATTACCCAGTATTTTTTGTGCTAATGGATTTTCAACACCTTGCTGAATTGCACGTTTTAGCGGTCTTGCTCCAAATATAGGATCAAATCCAGCCGTAGCAATTAACGAGAGTGCTTCTTCATTTATAGCTAAATTTAAATCTTGCTCGATTAAACGATCCGCCAAGGCTTTAATTTGTATTTTTGCAATTTGCTTAATTTGCTCTGCAATAAGTGGATGGAAAACTACTGACTCATCCACACGATTAATAAATTCAGGTTTAAAGTGCTGACCTAATATATTCATTACTTGCACTTTCATTTCCTGATACTGACTATCACCCTCAAATTCTTGAATGATATCTGAGCCAATATTTGAGGTCATGATGATCACGGTATTTTTAAAGTCTACTGTTCGACCTTGTCCATCAGTTAATCGACCATCATCAAGCACTTGTAATAATATATTAAATACATCTGGATGAGCTTTTTCTATTTCATCGAGCAATATTACTGAATAAGGTTTTCTACGTACCGCTTCAGTTAAATAACCGCCCTCTTCATAGCCAACATAACCAGGAGGTGCTCCTACTAAGCGCGCAACTGAATGCTTCTCCATAAACTCTGACATATCCACACGAATTAATGCATCTTGTGAGTCAAATAAAAACTCTGCAAGCGCTTTGGTTAATTCAGTTTTACCAACCCCCGTTGGCCCTAAGAACAAAAAGGATCCTATGGGCTGATTTGGATCACTTAAACCTGCACGAGAACGTCTAATTGCATTAGACACTGAAGTTACCGCTTCATGTTGACCAATGACATTCTGATGTAAATCATCTTCCATATGCAGTAATTTATCACGCTCTTGTTCCAACATTTTAGCAATAGGAATACCGGTAGCGCGACTAAGAACATCAGCTATTTCAACTTCGGTAACTTTGTTTGCTAATAAAGTCATTTCTTGCATTTCAGCTTGGCTAGCTAAGTCTAATTGCTTCTCTAGTTCAGGTAATCTTCCGTACTGTAGTTCAGACATGCGATTTAAATCGCCTGTTCTTCTTGCCGCTTCAAGCTCAATTCTTGCCTGTTCAAGCTCTTCTTTTATCGTGTGAGCACCATAAAGCGCCGCTTTTTCTGTGGTCCAAACTTCATTTAACTCATCATATTTTTGCTGTTTTTCAGAAATCTGCTCAGAAATGATTGCTAAACGCTTGATAGTCGCTTCATCTTCATCTTTTTCTAACGCCCTTTGTTCAAGTTTTAATTGAATTAAGCGTCGTTCGAGTCTATCTAGATCTTCAGGTTTAGAGTCCATTTGTAAACGAATACTTGAGGCCGCTTCATCAATGAGATCAATCGCTTTATCAGGTAATTGTCTATCACTTATATAGCGGTGAGATAACGTTGCAGCTGCCACAATAGCGGGATCAGTAATATTTACCGAATGATGTAGTTCATAACGCTCTTTTAAACCACGTAAAATAGCAATAGTATCTTCCACACTAGGCTCTTCTACCAATACCTTTTGAAAACGTCGCTCAAGCGCAGCATCTTTTTCAATGTATTTACGATATTCATCAAGCGTAGTGGCCCCTACACAATGTAAATCACCACGCGCTAACGCGGGTTTTAACATATTACCGGCATCCATAGCACCGTCTGACTTACCAGCACCGACCATAGTATGTAATTCATCAATAAATAAAATGACTTGTCCTTCTTCTTTGGCCAATTCATTCAAAACAGCTTTTAAACGCTCTTCAAACTCACCCCTATATTTTGCTCCCGCAATAAGGCTGCCCATATCCAGTGATAATACCCGCTTATTTTTCAACCCCTCTGGTACTTCATTATTTACGATGCGCTGAGCTAAACCTTCAACTATCGCCGTTTTACCGACCCCTGGTTGTCCTATTAACACTGGATTATTTTTAGTACGTCGTTGTAATACTTGTAAAGTCCGGCGGATCTCATCATCTCGACCGATAACAGGATCGAGTTTTCCTTGCTTAGCAAGTTCAGTTAAATCAATGGTATACTTATTTAAGGCTTGGCGTACATCCTCTGCATTTTGCTCTTCAACATTTTGACCACCACGGATATGATCTATTGCCGACTTTATCCGTTGTTGATTTGCGCCTAATTCAGCGAGCATTTGTCCTAAAGAGCCTTTATCATCGATAGCAGCGAGTAAAAACATTTCTGATGATATGAATTTATCTGACATTTTTTGCGCATGTTTATCGCAAAGGTTTAAAATTCGACCTGAGGCTGCTGATAATTGCACATCGCCAGCGCTGTCTTGCACTTGGGCGAGTGAACTTAACGCTTCTTCAAGTTTTTGACGCAAAGAGCGCACATCAACACCAGCACTCTTCAATAAGGCAATAACTGAATTTCCATTTTGATTCAGTAACGCCATCATTAAATGGACGGGTTCGATAAACTGATGATCCTTGCCAAGGGCAAGTGATTGCGCATCGGCAATGGATTCTTGAAATGATTGGGTAAAACGATCTAATCTCATTTTATATCTCCTAGATTTTTCCTATAACACATAGTTAAGTTATAGGGCTAAAAGATTATTTTTCAATGAAATTTAAAGATATGATTGATATAAAACAATAACGAGTACGTTAAATACGCTAGTTAAATAACAAACAACTAACGTCGACAGATTACACTCGCCATACGACCCGTTATTTGCTCTTTGCGATAGGAATAATATTTTTCTGTTGTGTGGTAAGTACATTCTTCAAGATTAGCAATGACAGTGACACCTAAAGACTCTAGTTGTCGTCTAGCTATTTGCTGTAAATCGGCTAGGTACTTGCCATTTTCTTGCTTTAAAAAAGCATTATTAAAAGTCTGGTCTTGCTGAGTAAATGCCTGTTTAACGTCACCACCCACTTCAAAAGCATCTTTGCCAATACACGGTCCAAGCCAAGCGACAATATCAGCCGGTTTGCTGCGCATACCTTCTATTGTCTTAGCTATAATATTAGCAACTAACGGCCGCCAACCACCATGAATTGCAGCAATCTCAATACCTGCCCTATGACTTAATAGTATGGGTAAGCAGTCGGCTGTCATTATTGCTAAAGCAATATTTTTCTGACGAGTGATACTAGCATCGGCAATCATAGGTTGTTCATCTACACTAGTCACTGTCACTACTTTATTACCGTGAACTTGTTCTAGCCACTGAATTTTTAGCTCTGCAACTAGTTTTTTATTGGGCAAAGCAGAGTTAGTTGATAGTTGTTGGCTAATAAAGTGTTTTAGCTCGTTACGATTGGCAATTACTCGCTCAGCATTATCGCCAACATGTAAGCCTAAGTTAAAGCTATTAAAAGGTGATTCTTCACTGACTAACGTTTTAATTTCAAACGGGGGAGCAGCTGAAACTTGATCATTTAGGGCTAGTGCTTTTGTTTGTTGAAGAGGAAAACGTGTTGTTTGTAGAGCGAGGACTTTATCATCGAGTGCATCCGATGGATAAAGTGGCCATTTTACCAACTCAAAAGTAGTGTTGGTAAAATTAGCCGGTTTATTATTATAAATATTCGTCTTGGGCATTAAGCTTGGTATCTTCTTGAAGCAGTTCAATTAGCTCAACAAAGTCTTCTGGTAAGTCTGCATGCCAAGTCATTTCCTCTCCCGTTATAGGATGGAACAAAGATAACATAGCCGCATGTAAAGCTTGGCGTTTAAAGGCACGTAACTTCATTAATAACGCTTCAGTTGAGTTTTTTGGTGGACGGGGACGACCGCCATAAACAGGGTCACCTACTAACGGATGCGTTATATAAGACATATGAACACGGATTTGGTGTGTTCTACCTGTTTCTAAACGTAATCGTAAACGTGTATGTAAACGATATTTCTCCATCACTCGGTAATGTGTTACCGAAGGTCGGCCAATAAAAGACACAGCCATTTGCGTACGCTTAGTAGAATGACGACCAATAGGCTCATCAACTAAACCGCCAGCAGTCATTACACCATTTGCTACGGCTTCATATTCACGCGTGATCTCACGTAACTGAAGAGCTTCAACTAAGTTAGTTTGCGCTGGAATAGTTTTAGCCACTACCATCAAACCAGTAGTATCTTTATCAAGACGATGAACAATACCGGCTCTTGGTACTACGCTGAGTTGAGGATAGTGATGTAACAATGCATTGAGCAAAGTTCCATCCGGATTACCCGCACCAGGATGAACAACTAAACCTACAGGTTTATTTATTACTAAAATATGCTCATCTTCATAAACGATATTTAACGGGATATTTTGTGCTTCAAAACGTATTTCGTCTTCAACGGTTGCATTGATTTCAATCTCTTCGCCGCCATACATTTTCTCACGAGGAATAATTAAAACTTCTCCATTTACTCTCACTTGTCCGGCAACAATCCAATCTTTTAACCGTGATCGTGAATAATCAGGAAACATTATCGCTATTGTCTGGTCAAACCGTTTACCTAAACATGACTCAGGCACTATATCTTTATGTTGAATGATTTCTGACATTAAATTCTCTTTTAACTGGTTTAAACCTAGCGAATTAATCAAATTACCATTTGCACTGTGCAAGGTAAGATTGCTAGGGTAGAATGCATATTCTTAAATATAGAAACATTTTACCCGTTTACGTGGTGGTTTGATATTTATTTTAATTAAAACAAAGTAGCGATAATAAATTTCATGGCAAAATTGACAGTAAAAATTATTTTAACCGTTCTAGCATTGGCTCTAACTGGTTGTTCATCCTCTCAAGATGACATAGAGAAAGTTCCTGATAAATCAGCACAAGCGTTATTTGTTGATGCGAGGTCTGCACTTGATAATGGTTTGTACCAAAAAGCCATTCAAATATTGGGAGCTATTGATTCACGCTTTCCATTTGGTCCTATCTCTCACCAAGTACAGCTTGATTTAATTTATGCTTACTATAAAAGTGGAGATGCAGCGCAGGGCATTGCGCTAACTGATAGGTTTTTACGCCTAAACCCTAATAACTCAAATATTGATTACGTTTATTACATGCGTGCACTTATCAATATATCTACCGAAGAAAACTTATTTCAAGATATGGCCGGCATTGACCGTACCGATCGAGATCCTGAAGCTTCACGTAGTGCTTTTAATGATTTTAAGAAAATAATTACTGAATTTCCAGATAGTAAATATGCTGCAGATTCACGTAAACGTATGATTTCAATAAAATCTCGCCTTGCACAATATGAAATTGCAGTCGCTAAATATTATATCAAACGTGAAGCTTATGCTTCAGCAGCTAATCGCGGACGTTATGTGGTTGAATATTTCGCACCTAGCCCTGAAATAGAACAAGCACTTGAAATAATGATTGAGTGTTACGATAAGCTAGGACTAAAAGATTTACATAAAAATGCAATGCAGGTACTTGCTGCTAACTACCCAAACAACAAATTAGTTAACTAATAGTCATTTATAAAATCGGTTCTCAGAGCACTGATTTTAATTAAAAAAGCTAAATTACCTAGGTAATTTAGCTTTTTTGTTTCTGTACGCTAACACCGACTAGCAAACTTAACTGTCAGCTATTTTTACAACTACTTAATACTAACAAGCAATATGCTTTTAAATAGTAAAGTCGTGCTTGATATTGGCTATAAGGCTACACCAGTACTTTTCAACCGCAGTAATATCAAAATCACACCAAACAGCATTAATAAGCTGGCTCTTGGTTCAGAGATGACAGTCGTACCATCATCAAGAATAGGGTCATGTGCATAAAGTGATATATGAGAAATAACATGTCCGCAGGACCAATTAAAAGTACAGGATAAATTATATACCCGTGACCATTCGAAATGAATATTTCAGTGGGAGGTAAAAACGATTAAAACAAGGCATTGATTGCAGAGAATGGTTGTTCCATTCTCAAAATCAATAACGACGTATCAATCGTTTTTAGCCCCATCACAGAAACGCTTGAGCAAAATCATTTTATTGTTGCGCCAAAGAAATAGGGATGGCCATGATTTAATTGACGCGCCTCAAACTGGCATTGCTCAAGCACTCTGAATCGAGCATTTTGATCTCGTTTAAAGTGCTTTTTGACAAATTTATCCACGCTGAAATGACAAATACTGTCGACCACTTCCATTGTAATAAGCCCTGATTTTTTATCCTAGCTTTGACAAGCGATTAGCACATTATTTTTTCCTGCTGCGCCACGACCTCGTTTGCCTTTTTGTCTACCGTCAACAAACGCATCATCTAGCTCTATAGTGCCACTTAGTTGATACAAACTATCTCTATGCCCCATCGCGTTTCTAAATCATTAACGAATGCTCAGAGCTTGCATAAATTACTCATTATATTGCTTTGGAAAAGCTTAAAACCCTGATTTTAGCAAGTGACCTAGTTTAGCGCTGATATAGGAGTAAACAGGGCTGACAAAAATAATGACTACGAAATTCAAGGTGTAAAAAATGAAATAGAGAGTTTGTAATGTTAACTTATTTTAACTTATTTTAAAAAATAGGATTAATTTCTTTAACTATTTATACCAATCAGTGGTTAGAACTCTAGTGATAAAGTGTCCATTTTTTTTACACTGCTATCGCACACGTGAATTGGTTGCTTTTCAACCAACTAATAAATAAAGCTAAAAAATAATAGGTATGTAATATGCACGTATTTAGCGTGTGCACAGCCGTTAAAATAAGCTTGGTGCATACACTTACTTCTTAACAATAACGTGAGAATAATCTCTTTTGAATTTATATATTGGGATTGTTAATAAGGAATTTACTATGAGAATATTTACAAGATTTACTAGGTTTATAAGCATAGTGTTTATTGCGCTTGCTAGTTTTTCCTACACAGCTCAAGCAACATTGATTATTGAGTTGGATACGATCTTTGCAGAAGATGGCGGCGGATTAAAGCCCACACCTGCGGGTAGCGCTCCATGGTTGACAGCAACCTTTGAAAATTATGGGATTGATGGAGATACGGTTAGGTTAACAATGGAAAGTAATCTGGGTGGCGATGACTTTGTTGGTGGTTGGTATTTTAATCTGGATCCGCTTCTTAGCGCTGTTGATTTGACCTTTAATCGAGTTGATGTGGGGTCAACCTCTGGACTTGTGCCTGCTGATATTTGGCAAGATGGGCCATACAAGGCTAATGGTGAACATTATTATGATATTTTGTTTGATTTTGTACCTTCAGGCGGAACCAAGTTCGATGGAACCTCTACATTAGTCTACGATATAATGTTCAGTAATTTTAGTTTGTTAGATGAATTAGATTTTGACTTTTTCGGTAGCGGTGGAAAAGATAAAGGGGGACCTTTCAACTCAGCTGCCCATATTCAAGGTCTTGATGGTGGTCTTAGCACTTGGATAGGAGGCGATGGAGAAGCTGGTTGTACTGGTTCTGACTGTGGTGGCGGTGGTGGCGGTCAATCCATTCCTGAACCCAGTATTTTGTTTCTACTTGCGGGTGGCCTAATTGCCTTAAGCTTACGTAAAAAAATTGGTTAACAATTATCGTAATAATAACCAAAAAAAGACACTGCCATGGCAGTAATGCCGTTAACTTAAGGTGAACGGCATTTTTATTTCTAGCATATCGTTGTGGTCTAGGTTTAACTTGTCGAGGAAATTCTCTTTCTCGTCGAGGCGGTAAAATAAGGCTTTCTGCCATATTATAAAAATTCTTTAATTATCTAGGTACTGCTCCAGGCGTGGAATACGGCAAACCAACAAGTAGTCGCATTATGTGTGCTAATGCCCCATTAAAACTCAGCGGATAAGGCAAGTAATTTCCTTTTAACGTATGACACATTTTTACCATTTGATAGCGGAGCATATTATAGGTCAGTAATATTCACCATAACTCTTGTTTCACTAACTCTGGTAGCCGACTCCTGAGTGTTAATCGGTTTCCGAGCTTGTATTGCTTTTGCTCTCGATAACCAAGCTCTATTTCCCAGCGATGCCCGTATAAATCAGCTATATCACACGATGAAAAACGCATTGGGTCAACCATTGAGGTAAGTACATCGTATTGTTTCCTTTTGATTTTACGTGAAACTAGCGTACAACGAGTGTCTCAGGTACTGTAGACCAAAGCTTTCTAGCACTAGGGTAGTACCAACTTGTCATTACGCCCAAGCTTACGAATTTATTCATACTGCACATTCTTTTTAAGTGGAATAAGCCAGTGACGCTCTGCCCCTGTTGATTGCCATTGGTGCAGTAATCCAAGCGAATAGAAGCCCTTATCGAATAGTGTAAGACTATTGCCAGGTGTAGTATCGATGAGCTTTTCTGCCAATATCATTTCATTTACCGTGTAATAATCAAAGGCACTGGCGGTAGTTAGGTGACTGCTTAGCTCTATTTGGCACACCATACGTACTTGAGGATATTGTGTGTTTTGGGGGACAGTAAATGCTTCATTATTCGCTTCAGAGTCAGGGGCTCTGTAAACAACACCATCGACACTCAATAAAGTAAGGCCGTTCCATTGTGGCAAGTTAGCTTGCTCAAAATAATGCGCTTGAGTACATTAAAATAAGGCTTTCATTGCCGCCTCACCTAAATTTTTTCTGCGTTGTGTTAAAGCACTTGGCGCAACAAAATGTTTACCTGTTCGGTCAACGATATCGAGTTGGTTAACAATATCAGCCATTGATTTGTCATTGTAGATAGCCATACCGACAAGTAACCACGCTATAGATTCTAAGGTTAACTTACGTTTTCGCATAGTCACAGTATCAGTTAACGCATAAGCTTCATTGATTAGCTCTAGCGGTAAGAGGTCGGCAAGTGTTTCAACTTGATTAGGTTTCCATTGATTAATGATGTCTAGTGCTTGCGATACTTGCATAAAGTAAAGGCTTCTAAGTAAACTTAGAAGCCTTTATACAGAGTATGGGTGATCGTTCAACCGATCTGTTTTAGCTTAAATAATCAGCATTACTGCCATGGCAGTGTCTTTTTATTTTAAGTGTTTTAATAAAACACTATGTTGTTCGATAGCTTTATTTACGACCTTTTGTCTTTGCCACTAAATTGACTTGAATACTGGTTTGACTCTGATTGCCAGCAGCATCAAAAGCCTTGCTTACAATGGTGTGATATCCTTGCGTCACTTTACGAGTATTCCAACTATAAGACAGTGTAGACTCAGTCGTTTGTGTTTTTAGTTGGCCATCTATATAGAGTTCAATTTTAGTTACTGCGGTGTTGTCTGATGCACTAACATTAATCTCTTGGCTACCGCTTATGTTACTACCGTTAACAAGGTTGGTAATGTTCACAGTAGGTGCTGTGGTGTCTGCGACATCAACTATATTGTCGATAGTCAACCAGTGAGTTGAAGAACTACCTTGATTGCCTGTTGCATCATACGCCTGAGCGGTGAAAGCTACACTACCATCAGCAATATTATTACTGTCAAAGTTAACGCTATATGGCGCGACAGTATCCGTGCCAATTAACATGCCATTGGCATAGATTTTCACTGAACTGACGGCCATATTATCTTGTGCATTGGCGTTGATATTAAAGAGGCCAGATTGAAGACTATTTTCTGTCGGAGAAGATATAGCCACTGTTGGTGCTTGCTGATCAATAGTCGGTGTATTTGCTACCATGGCAACCGCAGCCGCTGCATCAATTCTGCCATGACCATAATAGCTATTAAATGAACCGCCATTTTTGGACTTATCTGCGCTAGTCTCTAAAATATTTTCAAGTTCATCATTACTAAGGTTGGGGTTAGCTGATTTTATCAGTGCTAATGTTGCTGCCGTTGCCGGGCTGGCAAAAGAAGTACCACTGACAGCACCATAACCACCACTCTTGGTCGTGGTCCAGATACCTACTCCAGGCGCTGCAACATCAACACAATTGCCGTAATCTGACCAGCTGGCTTTATTATCAGCACTGTCTGTGGCTGATACTGTGATAATGCTTGGGTTATCGGTACAATTTAAGTTTGCACCGCCGTTGCCTGCTGAAGCAACAACCAAACCACCTTTATTGCGCATGTATTGTGCCGCATTGGTTACTGTTGAACTTGTGCTTACTTTATAGCTAATATTGGCAATGTCAGCGCCGTTGTCAGCTGCCCAAGTTAAGCCATTGGCTACATCGCTCCAATAGGCATAACCCGCACTATCGTTAGTGATACGAATAGGCATAATTGATGCGTGCCAAGCGATAGACGTTACGCCGTTATTATTATCACTTATTGCCGCTACAACACCAGCAACCTGGGTGCCATGACCATTGATGTCATCAGTGTCGTTGTTACGACTAACACTGTTCCAACCGGCAACCATATTGGCTGATAAATCAGTGTGGTTACCGTTAACACCACTATCTAGGATAGCAACGACTACGCCACTGCCCTTGGCAGATTCCCAAGCGGTTGGTAAGTTCATGGTATTAATATGCCAAGCATTATCATAATAAGTATCGTTGGCGATGATTTCGCTTGGTTTGACTAATAAATCTAACTCAGCAAATTCAATGTTAGGGTTATTAGATAATGCTCGGACAATGGCTTGTTCTGCATTTTCCGGTACATTGATGATATGGGTGCGTAATTGATTTAACTTACCTTTAGAGCTAGTCTTATGTTTATCGAGGATTTTTTGAAAGTTTTGCTCTGATAAACCCGGCTGTGGCTGTACTAAAATTTGACCTTTGGCCCAAGCAGCTGAATGTTCTTCAGTCTCGGTACCTGCCGCCGTTGGAAATGATTCGGCCATTTTATTGATTTGATAGGTTTGATATTCATGCCACGCTTGGTAGCCAATAAAAGCGAGCAATAAAACGATCACTCCAGTCAACACAATAAACTTTGGCGACCTCATCTTGGTAGTGAGGCTTGCTGTGAAAATTTCCCGTAGTTTAAACATAATCAATCCCCTTAGTACAATCTTTATGGTGACTATCGCTAACTTTACAATCACCGAAGGGCCCATGCAGATTCAATATTAAGCATTTACAAATAAAGTGTCACGCAGTTGACTTGACTTTTTTTGTAAATGGCTCTACTCGGGCGTTTATGCTATTAATAATAGTCGATATTAGAGCTAATACAACTTCAAAACCGTTTGTCAAACTAGATTAATGACAGTTCCCTTGTAGCAATAATATAAAAATATTCGATACATTACATAGGATACTGAAAAGGTTGGTTTTACTATTAGCTAACAGATTCAGGGCTTCAATGTCGGCGATCAATGATGGGAAAATGCACTAACAAAACCTATTTGTGGCAATGACCATAGTTATGACATTACAAGTCGTGATTTATAAGAGTGTACGCAATGTAAAAAGCAAAACTCAGTTATGGCCGGAACACTTTTTTACCGGAGTAAAATCACCTTAATCCAGTGTTTTATGGCCAGTTACTTTCTTGGCTCAGATAAAGGCAATATATCGGCGTTAAGGTGAAGTAAGCTGATAGAAGTCAATTGGCGAACAGCAAGACTGATTTTAAAGAAACTTACAATGGCTATTGGGCATAGAGATAGTTGGTATCAACTAAGTGGCACAATAGAGTTAGAAGATACGCTCGTTGGCGGTAGACAAAAAGGAAAGTTAGGACGTGGTTCCGCAGGAAAAAATACAATGCGTCTAGTCAGTGAAAGTAAAGATAAAAAAGGGTTTATCGCCATGGCAGTGGTCGATAGTATTAGTTATTTCAGCGTGAATAAATTTGTCAAAAAGCACTTAAAGCAAGGTAAATAAGTTTATTATGATGTATTGCCAACATTAGATATTAATGACCAAACACAAAACTACGAAGTACGAGCAACGGCTTCAAATAATATTGAACCGTTGCTGTGTGTGTAAAACCGAGATACTTTATTAAATCGCTTCTCGATTCTCTTCACCCGTTCTGATACGGATAACACGCTCTACGTCAGTAATAAAAATTTTACCATCGCCAATCTTACCGGTTTGTGCTGTTTCTAAAATAGCATTAACACAGCGCTCTACATCTTCTTTGGCAATAACAATTTCTAATTTCACTTTCGGTAAGAAATCGACCATATACTCGGCGCCGCGATATAATTCAGTATGTCCTTTCTGGCGGCCAAAACCCTTAACCTCAGAAACAGTCATACCTGTAACACCAATTTCGCCAAGGGCTTCTCTTACATCGTCCATTTTAAATGGCTTAATAATCGCTTCAATTTTTTTCATCTGCGTTGCTCGTCAGTTAAAGTTGTATAGATTTAAACAATAAAGATATTACAGCGTGTTTATTGTGATTTAGCAATATCCAATTGGCTTTTAATTTTGTTAAACTAGTGAAAACACCTTACTTTATACTCAAGCCAGCTAGGAATTCTTATGGATCAGCAAACCATCATTGCCGAAATGAAAGTTTTACCTGAAATTGATGTTCAATTTGAAATAAACCGCCGTGTTGCCTTTATCAAAAAACAATTAGTGCAATCAGGACTAAACAATTTAGTGTTGGGCATAAGCGGTGGCGTTGACTCTTCGACTTGTGGTCGATTAGCTCAACTTGCTATTAATGAACTCAATGAGCAACAAGAAGATAATGAACATAGCACTACATACCAATTTATTGCTGTACGTTTACCCTACGGTATTCAAGCAGATGAAGATGACGCTCAGCAAGCGTTAGATTTTATTCAACCTAGTCATTGCTTAACCACCAATGTATTAGCAGGCGCTGATGGCATCCATCGTGAAGTTTTACAAGCGATGAGTAAAGCCGAAATTTTAACGGCTAGCGATGCCCAAATAGATTTTTCGAAGGGCAATGTTAAGGCTAGAGCTCGTATGGTCAGTCAATATCATATCGCTGGAATTATTGGTGCTTTAGTAATAGGTACTGATCATAGTGCAGAAAACATTACTGGATTTTTCACTAAATGGGGTGATGGAGCTTGTGATTTAGCGCCACTTTTTGGTTTATCAAAAAGGCAAGTTAGAGCGATTGCAAAGGAACTTGGTGCACCCAGTATTTTAGTAGAAAAAGCCCCTACCGCTGATTTAGAAGAACTTGAACCCGGTAAAACAGATGAAGATGCCTTAGGTATTAGCTATGACCAATTAGATAACTTCTTGGAAGGTAAACAAGTCACTACAGCCGTTAGCGAACATATAATAAATATCTATAAAAAAACTCAACATAAAAGACAAACAATACCAACAATTTATGATTAAACGTTTATTGAAGGCCTGTTAATACTTAGCTAAATCCATTTTTATTATCTATAACTGAATAACACAGGGCAGTTAATAAAAATGGATTTTTTATGCATCATACTCAGCCGCATTACTATACCCAAAAAACAACGATAACCTCTACTTCTGATAGCCAATCAAAGCAATGTAAGATAAACCTATGCCAAGGCATGACACTGATTGAACTAATGGTCAGTATAGGAATTACCTCTATACTTACTACAATTGCTTTGCCTAGTTTTAATGATTTTATTGTTCGATTACGGGTCGACAATGAGATTTCACGTCTTGGCCGTTTATTACTCACCGCACGCAATCACTCTATTAGTAGCGAAAGTAACGTCATTATCTGTCCCATAGCAGATAATGGTACATGCTCGGTAAATTGGCATGAGCAGCTTAGTGTATTTATAGATAACAATGGCAATCAGCAATTTGATAGCGCTGAAGGTGAACTACTCATAGCAACAAAAAGCCCTGTAATCTCCGGGGATATACTAAAATACGCAACCAATAGAACCAAAATAACGTATCAGGCAACTGGCCATTTATTTGGTTTAAGCAATGGCACATTACGCTATTGCCCGAAAGGACATGAAGAGAAATCAAGGGCTATTGTAGTAGCGCGGTCAGGAAGATTTTATGCAACCACTGATAGCAATAATGATGGTTATGATGAAACACGGAGTAATCAGATAATTAGCTGTGATTAACTAACATAATTGCTATAACAAGATTTAGACTGCGTTAATTTTTATTCACCGTTAGGGGATTGAAAGCCTTAGCCAGATTTTCTACGGTGAAAGTTAAAGGCATTGTTGATGACAGACTAAATCGTGAAAAATCATAATAATCTAGCTTTTTATGACTTAATCTATCAGTGAAATTAATATAATGTGGACTTAAACTCGACTCAAATATGTCAATCACTTGGTGCCTTTTATCAAGAGTAAGACTATTACTATCAATATCTTTGAGCATAGCTAAAGACTTTGCACCTAACGCTACATGCCCACCAAAAGATAAATTCACCGGGTAATGCATATCGTCTACATCCCAATTAATACCACCGATGATAATTGGATGATCAATATTAGCCGCTAACAGTGCCTTTTTTGCCCCAAAGGCCATAGAATCGTTAGCTGTCCAAATGATATCAATCTTAGCTTGTTGCAAAATACCTTTTACTTTTTCATAACTTTGTTTCTTAGACCAGTTAGCGACTGTGCTATCAACAAGTTGTACCGACTTGTTAGCTTTTATAACATCTAATAACCCTCTTTCTCGCTCAAGAGATGCCGGTGTAGTGTAGTCCCCTTGCATGGCAAGCACATTGATTAATGGCTCAACATTGGCACTATTATCCTGTAATTTATTTTGCGAGCTATAGAGTGCAATCAAACCATTGAGTAGTTTTTTTCCTGCATTATAATTATTGGGGATAACGCTGCCTTTTAATAAAGATTTTTCTTTAGCCGACAACAATGCTAGATCTTTATCATTTAAATTATTCAACAGCATAAAACTTGCTATATCGCGACTAGCGAGCTGCTTAATAATATTTAACGCTATGCCTTTTTCATTGACTAAAACAACATATTTAGGCTGGTGTTCTGCTATTTCGTCCACTAATGACTTCATTAGAATATGATTACGATAAGCATATACAGTAACCAACTCAATATCTAAATCTACAGCCGCGGCGTCCATAAATTGAGTTACATTTACCCAAAAATTACCGGTAGCGTTTTCCTCTGGAAAACCTGGATTTAAAAAAACGACTTTAAAGCTTTTAGCGAGACTATAATCTGGCTGACATAGCAGAGCTAATAAGAATACCCATTTTAATAAATTTTTATGCATAGAAGTCTCTCATTTTATATTGGGAGCTGCTCTATCAAGCTTAGCTCACTTTCAATATAGACCTACTACCCTGCACTTTCATTCCCACTTTTAATTTTCAATTCCCTTAGGGGGGAAATGATTAAACTCACTGAAACATAAACTTCTTATAAATCAATGCATAAAACTTTGGCACGCATCTAGCTATTTAATATTCCATAACAACTTATTCCTTACATTATTGAAAAGGCCACAGCATGGACCTAACAACGACACTTCAAAAAAAGCCGCAAGGCTTTAATAAAAAAAGCCTACTCGTGATCTTCGTTTTATTGATGACCACAATACTCCTCTGGGGGGCAGCTTCACTTAACAGTGAACCACAGTTGGAGTTGACTTCACTGCGCATTGGAGAAGTAAAACAAGGTGACTTTAAGGTAAATGTCGCAGGTTATGGTCGTTTAAAAGCAAAATATCAACGCTTATTAACTAGTCAAACTCAAGCTATTGTCGAAAGTATTGCACTCTACCCTGGCGCTAAAGTCAGCAAAGATAGCATTATCATGACGCTATCTGATCCGCAACTTGAACAAGCAGTGATCAATGCAAGACTAGAGTTAGCACGACAAAATGCAGAGTTTAACCAGCAAATAATAGCCCATAAGAGTGAGCTTTTAGAGCACGATGCACAAATAGCCCTATTAAACAGTGAACTGGAAAATGCGCAATTAAGAGCCGAAGCTGAGCAGCAATTAATTGATAAAGGCATTGTTAGCGCACTTGATTTTAAACGTAGCCAGTTAGCTGTTCGTCAATTAAAGCAAAGAGTTTCCATTCAAAAAGTCAGACAAGAACACTTAAAAGCCATGCAAATTGAGCGCACAAAAATAGGCGAAGACCTTATTACCCAATACAAACACAACTTTACTATGATCAAAAAACGTTTTGATCGATTAACCGTTCGTGCAGGTCTTGATGGCGTACTGCAAACAATGCCTGTTGAGATTGGTCAAAGCTTATCACCCGGTACTCAGTTGGCGATGGTTGGCTCTGACAAAAAGTTAGTCGCGCAATTACGCGTACAGCAGAACCAAGCAGACCAAATAGCGATAGGTATGTCAGCCTCTATTCAAACCTCTGGTAACACTATAACGGCGACAGTGCTAAGAATTGACCCTGTAGTAACGGATGGTCGAGTCATGATTGAATTAGATTTAACCGGAGAATTACCAGCAAATGCTCGTCCAGAGCTAACAGTAGAAGGCAAAATTCACGTTAAAGAAATAAGCAATGCCCTTTATGTAGAACAACCTAACAACGTTTACGGTTTTAAAGAAAAAAACATCTATCGACTCAACCAAGATACACAAAGCGCGCAACTAACTTCAATAAAATTTGGTACACTTTCGGGTAATCAAATTGAGGTGCTTAGTGGTGCTCAACGCGGTGACAAACTCATTGTTTCAGATATGTCTCAATGGCCTGCCACCCAACAAAACCTACTTATAAATCAATAAAGGAATGATAATGAACAACACAACAAGCCCTATAAAAGCAGTAGAAAACACTAAACAAAAGCCAATAATTTCATTAAACAACATTTCAAAAGTCTATCATTCATCCAATATAGAAATTAAAGCGTTAACGGATATCAGTCTAGACATTATGGCCGGCGATTACTTATCTATCAGCGGACCGTCTGGCTGTGGTAAATCAACATTATTATCACTACTAGGTTTACTAGATTCACCAAGTAGTGGTGAATACCGTATTGAGAACGTTGAGACTCACAATTTAACCATGGACCAACAGGCAGAATTAAGAAACCTACATATAGGCTTTGTTTTTCAATCATTTAATCTAATTGATGAGTTAAGTATTTTCGACAATGTTGCCTTACCACTGACCTACCGAGAAGAGACGTTAACCAAAGTAGAGATAGAGCAACGTGTCATGCAAGCATTGACTCAAGTAGAAATGGAACACAGAAAAAGCCACAAACCCAATCAACTTTCAGGTGGCCAACAACAACGTGTCGCAATCGCTAGAGCACTCGCTGGTCAGCCAAGTATATTATTGGTCGATGAGCCTACAGGTAACCTAGATTCTAAAAATGGCGATGCGGTGATGGATATACTTAACAATCTAAATAAGCAGGGAACGACTATTTGTATGGTTACCCATGATGTTAGATATGCAGGCCATGCAACGAAACAAATTCAATTACTTGATGGTAAAGTTATTCATTTTTCACACGCCCAAGAAAACACACCAAGCAATGAAGATGTTATCGCTCACTTACCTGAAAAAGCCGTGGTGTAATTATGAATGCTTTTATCAAAACTAAAACGCAATTTAACCTTGCATTTAGGTCACTAAAAAATGCACCAGGCTTTGTTGCCTCGGTAATGGTTACCATGTCACTCACACTGGCAACCTTGTTTGTGGTTTTTTCCTTAGTAAATACGTATTTTTTAAAACCTCTCAACGTATTAGATGAACAAAAACTTTATGTCGTTGAGCAAGAAGTCGATACGCCTGCAGGTACTCACAGCGGTTATCAAAGTTATAAAGCTATTATTCATTGGTATAAAACTCAAAGTAGCTTTGACAAGCTTACCCCGGTAAGCCCTAATAATTTGATACTAACTAGTCTACCAGGTGAGCCTAAGGTAGTGGCTACTTTTGCCATGCCAGACTATTTTGACCTATTCAAAGTACCTATGTTGTTAGGGCAAAGTTTTGCTAATAACCTGTCTTTAGAACAAGCATCTGATAACGTTGTTATTTCAGAAGATTTTTGGCACAAATATTTTGACCGTAGTCCTGAGATTATCGGTCAAACAATTAACGATGGCGATCGCTCATTTACCATCATTGGTGTAGTCGCTAAAACGTTTGAAGCACCTTATATGTTCTATAGTGGCAAAACAGATATTTGGTTGCACTTTGGCTCTGACCAACGCTTCTTTAATAATGGCGCATTTGACAACCCATGGGACAATACTTATAAGTCATTAAAATTAGTGGGCACTGCAAAAGTAGGAACTAGCCAAGCAAGTATCTTGCAAGACCTTGATGATCGCATTGAAGATATTCGTGCAGAATGGCTCGAAGGTTACGAAACATCCATTGATTTTAGACCGCTTGTTACCCCTTATAGAACGGTCGAGTTAGGTGACAAGGGACATTTAAGCTTATTCTTATTAGCTGGTACTTTAGGACTATTACTTATCGCGGTAGTCAATGTCTGTAATTTATTTTTCTCTCGTGCTTTAGCCCAGCATAAAACCTTAGCACTTCAAGCAGTACTGGGCGCAAAACGTCGTTTATTGTTCAGTGCTATTTTAACTCAAACGCTACTATTGATGAGTTCATCGGTGGCAATTGCGCTATTTTTATCTGCTTGGGGCATAAAGTTATTTAAGCACCTCGCCATGGGTAAATTACCTTTAGTACAATCACTTACTATTGACGTTAACTTATTAGCCGTTGCTATCGCCCTAAGCTTATTTTTAGCCTATCTATTTGCCCTAGTCACCTCACGCTTAGTTGATTACAAGGCGTTAAAAAACCAATTACAATCGAGTGGTAAAGGTAGCGTCAATCAAGTTTCAGCCCGTACGGTAAAAATACTCATAACAACACAAATGACCTTTGCGAGTTTGTTAATCATCTTTGCTTGTTTAGCACTGACCAAAACCCATCAAACACTCGACCGTCCAATGGGCAGTAAAGTTGATAACATGTATTCTTTTACCGCCTTTATTCGAGGTGAAAATGAGGTGCTTTCAGTACCTGAGCGTTTTGATAAAAACCAAAGGGTTAAAAGAGCATTTGAGCAACTGCCTCAAGTTGAAAAAGTATCAAGTGGCAGAAGCCCTGTCGCGATTCGAATTACCAAATCAAACTTAACAGATATGGATGGTAAGGCGACCGACTTTGTACCACAGGTCTGGGTGGGCAGTGATTATTTCGAACATACCGGTCTAAAAATACTTAAAGGACGTACCTTTAGTGATGAAGCACTGCGTGGTGAAAAAAATGAAGTGATGGTTACCCAAAGTTTGGCCTTTCTTCTAGATCCAAGTGGCGATGTACTGGGCAAAGTCTATGATGGTCATAATCCAAAAAATGAAATAGTGGGTATTACCGAAAACTTTAATCACCCTAACTTTTTTGATCAAGATAAAGGCAGACATATTTGGTGGCCTAACCAACCCTTTAGCTACGACTTAATTGTTGAAACTAAACCCGGTTATGCCCTAGATCAAGAAAAGGTGTTATTAATTCTTCGCAAAGAAGATGCTCGCTTTAACATATGGGAGTTTCGTTCACTTGAGACAGTGTTTGAGCAGATCATTTATATGGATATAATCACCTTATATTTAAGCTATATACTTGCCGCTTTTACTCTACTACTTGCTAGTGTTGGTATTTATGGAGTGCTGAGTTATAACCTAGGTTTACGCCGCTTTGAGTTTGGTATTCGTATGGCACTTGGCGCTAAAAAAGCGAGGCTCTATAAATTGCTTATTAAAGATGCCATAGTACCTTTACTACTCGGCGTGGTATTGGCAAATATTATTACTTTGGTGATTTATAATCAATTTAAGGCAAGCTTAAGCCCTTGGTTAACCTTTGATATTAGCTTTGCCCTACCGGCAATATTAATAAGCACGAGTATTGCAATATATGCCAGTATCAGACCTATGCAAAAGATTATTAAAGCAAGACCAATGAAAGCCTTACGAAACGAGTAATTAATACAAGTTCATTATACATGTAACTGCATTAGCTAAGGTAAACTACTCAACTCAATAGCTAATGTCGTTACCTGTTTTATCAGTTGATGTATCTTAAATAATTTAATTGAAACTCACCTTATTGAATAAGCTAAATGGAAGTCTAGTCATACTATGAATAAAGTTCTGATTGTTGACGATCAACTTGATGTACGCATGTCAGCATCAATCGCCTTAAGCAACCACGGATTCTCTTGTGTTGAAGCCGATAGTCCGTTGCAAGCGATGCAAATAGTCACCACCGATAAGATTGACCTTATCTTGCTTGATATGAATTACTCCAGTGATACTACTTCAGGGCAAGAAGGACTCACCTTTTTACAACAGCTGCAAAGTAAAAATATTAATGTACCCGTTGTGGTAATGACGGCTTGGGCAAGTATTGATATCGCAGTGCAAGCTATGCAACTTAATGCGGTTGATTTCATCGAAAAACCTTGGAAAAATACTCGTTTGGTCGCTATTGTCAAACAGCAAATTAGCAGCGCACAATTACATCGTGAAAATGCTCGCTACACCGCGCTCAGTAAACCCTCTACTAGTCAAGATTACTTAGTACAATCGCCCGTTATGCTTGAATTATTGGCCAAAGCCAAGCGAGCAGCGCCAACGGACGCTAATATTTTACTTACCGGCGAAAATGGCACCGGCAAAAGTCTATTAGCCAATTATATTCATCAACATTCAAACCGAGCAGATAACCGCTTTGTTAGTGTCAATATGGGCGCGATACCTGAATCTCTTTTTGAAAGTGAATTATTTGGTCATAAAAAAGGCGCTTTTACTGATGCTAAAGAGAATCGCTTAGGGCGATTTGATATTGCTTCTGACGGTACACTCTTTTTAGATGAAATAGGCACGCTAGGCGCTAACTTACAAAGTAAGATTTTACGGGTACTAGAAAGTGGAGAATATGAAGTGGTTGGTTCAAGTCAAACAGAAAAGACCAACGCTCGAATTATTTCAGCCACCAATGCAAATCTTGAACAAATGATTGCCTCTGAGGGCTTTCGTCGTGACCTACTCTTTAGGCTAAATACTATTGAGCTTCATATTCCGCCGCTACGAGAACGCCCTGAAGATATCACATTACTTGCAGAGCACCTTTTAGCAAAACATGCGACTAAGTATCACCGTGGTGAGATGACATTATCTAGCGCTGCGCATGCTGCTATTTTACAACATCCTTGGGTAGGTAATGTACGTGAACTAAGTCATAGTATAGAGCGCGCAGTAATCATGTCAGAACACAACGTACTTGATGTTAACGTACTTAGTTTAAATAACCACAGCGAGAATACATCACAAAGTTGGCCGCTAATGACTTTAGATGAAAGTGAGAAAAGAACCTTAATTGCCGCGATAAAACATTTTCAAGGCAATGTTATTGAAGCGGGTGACTACTTAGGCATGAGTAAGTCAGCCATTTACCGACGACTAGAAAAATTTGCTATTGATCCTAAAAACTTGGAGCTTTAATTGAGTAAGTTGGCAAACAAAGAAGTAAGTAGTCACTTACGCGATAAATCATCACTAGAGGGTAAGCTGATCTACCTATTCAGCTTTTTGGCTTTAATGCCTCTAATCCCATGCGTTTACATTATCAACTCATTAGCATTAGAGTTACTTAGCGCTAGTACTTTACTTCTTGTTATGATTATTCCAAGTCTGTGGGCAGCCAATCGCTGTTTTCACTATGTTACCGATACCCTTGAACGCATTAGCTTACAGCTAGATTCTATAGGTAATGAAGAGTTCAATAGTTGGCATTTAGCTGAGTTTAATAGTGGCCGAGTAACTAATCTTAAACGTGATTTTGAAAAACTCAGTGGCAAGTTACAGGCAAAACGCTTTGAATACATGCACAATGAATCATTTTTGTCTGAATTCATTAAAGAGTTAAACTTGCCCATTCTGGTGCTGGACCATCATCAACAAATATATTCTGCTAATCATGCCATTGAATTATTGTTAAAAATACCAACAAATAACTTACTTGGTAAGCATGCACAAACATTAGGTTTAGCTTTTGAGGATAACAAATGGCAGCAGACCAATGATACTCAATTGGTACAACGCTTTGAAGTAACACATCACGTAGTAAAGCGCAGTGGTCGGAACTATCAACTACTGGTGTTATTTTCTATTGAACAACAACTCAGAGCCAACGAAAAACAGGTGTGGCAACGATTAATTAGAGTGCTCAATCATGAAGTCAGAAACTCATTAACGCCCATTTACTCTATGACACAGTCTTTACAAGAGATGAAACTCACGGGGCCATTAACACCTGAGCAAGAAGTCCTTGAAAAAAACATTTTACACGTCATCGAAAAACGCTCGTTACAGCTTTTAGAGTTTGTCGAAAACTATTCTGCCTTTAGTAAATTAGCGCCTGCAAAAATGGCGGTGGTTTATCCAAAAGACATCGCCCAGCGTATGCAAGCCATTTTCCCTAAGCTAATGGTAAAACTTGATGATAGTGAGTTGCCATTTCTCGCCGACGCTGGTCAATTAGAGCAAGCGTTAATTAACTTAATTAAGAATGCTTTTGAAGCCTGTGAAGGCAATGAAACTAATCCTGATGTACAAATGCAATGGCAACAAAGCAGCCAACAGACAATTATCAATATTATCGATTCAGGACAAGGCATAGCCAATAACGATAATTTGTTTGTGCCGTTTTATTCCACCAAAGCACAAGGATCCGGTATTGGCTTAATTATCAGTAGGGAGTTTATTCGTAATCAAGAAGGTGAACTGACTTTAAAGAACCGCAAAGATGCCAGGGGGGCTATAGCGAGTGTTAGTTTGTCGACTGTGCTTGAGCAATAGTATGTAATGCACAGATCTGAAAATAGTAAACTAGCTTAAGTATAATGACTTTATGACATAAAAAAACCAGCGATAAGGCTGGTTTTTTACTTTCAATAATATGACGAGAATAATAAATTTACTGAGCCATTTTTACTCGGATTTTATTCTTAGCAACTCTTGTTTCATGCAAGTTAGATAGTGCTACTTTTGCTTCTGCCTCATTAGGCATGATAACAAAGGCAAAACCTTTTGATTTAGCGGTTACTTGGTCTAAAACTAAGCTACATTCTGTGACTGCGCCATGGGCGGAAAATAAAATACGAAGTTCTTGCTCGGTTGTTGAGCGAGAAAGGTTACGAACTAAAAGTTTCATAATGAACCGTTTGATTGTGATTTATACGCTAATTGTCTCATAATTTGGTAATAGACCAAGCTATATTATGCATTTAAAACAAAATAACTTATTGTTGAGCTCTAGACCTTCAACAATTTCTCTCTCTGACAAGGAATAGCAATGCCACATTTTGTCATGGACTGCTCACAAAGCGTCTTAACATCACATAAAGAAAGCTTTATCATCGAACAAGTTCACTTTGTTGCTTACGCAACAGGATTATTTGAAGAGGGTGATATCAAAGTAAGAATGAACCCTTTTAAAAATTTTATTGTTGGTAATAAATCCGACGACTTCATTCACGTTTTTGCTCATATAATGCAAGGACGAACCACAGAACAAAAAGCATTTTTATCAAAAGAGATAGTAACTAAGCTGGCAACCATGTTTCCTGATATAAAAAATATTGCCATGAACATTAGTGACTTTGAAAAGGCCACTTATTGTAACAAAGCTATGCTGTAATCCTCCCTCCTTTAATATATTCATGAATAAAGTTGAAACTCCTATTTATAAAGTTCAGGAACTGTTTTGGAAATAACAAGAAGTAAAGAGTTTACCGCCACACGTGCTTGGGGCGCTAAAGACATCGCTAGTATGAACGGTATTACCACGCGTTTACATTGGACCGACAAGCCCTACCAATGGCACATTAATGATGGTGAAGAAGTCTTTGTCGTTTTAGGTGGTGTCGTCGAAATGCGTTATAAAGAAAATGACCTTGAGCTAACAACCCGATTAAATACGGGCGATATTTTTTATGCTAGTGTTGGTACAGAACATGTTGCTATTCCCCTAGGTGAAGCGAGAATATTAGTGATTGAATCAGAGGGCAGCATATAAGTTAGCTGTGCTCTAATCGCCCATAAATCATCTCTATAAGGACGTTACCAAACCATGAATATATATTTACTCATCGCTGGTTTATTAAGCGCTGTTGCTGCCCTTTTACATCTGGGCTGTATCTATTTTGGCGCCTCATGGTATCGCTTCTTCGGTGCAGGTGAACAAATGGCATTAATGGCTGAGCAAGGTAGTTTACAACCTACCATTATCACCTTGATTATTTTCTCCGTTTTATCATTCTGGTCAGCTTATGCTTTTTCTGCCGCAGGGCTTATTATTCGCCTGCCCTTTATTCGAATAGTACTTTCCCTCATTACCCTAGTATATATAGTGCGTGGCATAGCTGGCTTTACGCTAATAAATAGCCCTATGGGACGTAGCCCTGAATTTTGGCTGTGGAGTTCAGCAATTTGTTTAAGTTTAGGTGTTATTCATATTATGGGTTTAAAACAAGAGTGGGCGAAACTGTAGATCCAAAAAAATTTTTAGTACCACAATTGACTAATGATACACTAAACAAAATAAACACCACTTTGCCTTATAAAGTTACTTAGGATCACAATGCGTTACTTTGCTGCAATATCATTTACTCTCACCTTACTATTTTCATCAAGCCTTTTAGCGGAAACCTCTACAGAATCAGGTATTCAGAAAAGTACTCAAAATAGCTCTCAAAAAAATAGTAATACCACGCTAGAATCCAATGCAAGCAATAAAATTTTTCAAGAGCAAACATGGGGACTCGGTGTGCTCTTTAGAAATGCAGAAATCCCCTTCGATACTAAAGCTGATAATGTCACTAGCTTTGTTCCTATGATGTTTTATCAAGGAGAAACCTTTTTTCTTCGTGGCATTGAAGGCGGTGCTCACCTATACAAAAAAAACGATTGGCAGTTTAGTGCCATAGCACGTATGCGTTTTTTCGATATTCCTGCTGAATATCAAAATGAAGTACAAGGTGACACGGTAGATTTAGGCTTTCAAGCAAGAAAGTCATTCAGTAAAGGCAGTTTTTTTGATGTTGAACTCTTTAGCGATCTTGAAGGTAACCCTTATGCTAACTTGAGTCAAAGTTGGTACTTTCAACACGACAGTTGGGAGTTTATGCCCAAAGTTAGTGCCCGTTATAAGAGTGCCAGCTTTAATAGTCATTATTACGCCTTAACGGGGATAACTGAGATATCTGAACAAAATATTGGTGCGGGTATTGAAGTGAATGCCGGTATTGAAACTCGCTATCATGTAGCAAAAAACTTTTATTTGTTGGCCTCAGTCAATGGCACCTTACTTGATAAAAATGCCTATGATAGTGACGTAATTAGTCAGCGGTGGCAAAGTGAAGCCTATTTAGGCTTCGCCTTTTTTAATGATATCAGTAAACCCAAAAAATCAGACCTAACGAATCATGGCTATTTACGTTTAGCTCATGGTTGGGCAACGCCTTCTAATATTGGCGATATTCTCGCAGGTGATACGGTCAAAGATGAATATAATAATCAACTCTCCTCATTATTTTACGGACTACCATTAACGGATGAGTTATTTTCACTGCCGATCGATATCTATTTAACCCCTGGTTTTGTTTGGCATTGGAATTCAGAGGTTCAAGATTCAGAGCAAGAATATGTACTGGCAATAAAAGCCTACTACACCATAAATTGGCCTGTACGTTGGCGTGTAGGATTGGCAGAAGGATTATCTTATGTTTCTGATGTCTCTTACGTTGAAGCATCAGAAATGGAACGAAAAGGCTACCGCCCTAGTGAGTTAATGAACTATATAGATTTTACGGTAGATATTAATTTAGGTGATATTTTTAATGTGAATGCGCTCAATGAAACTTGGCTAGGTTATAGCATCCATCATCGTTCTGCTATTTTTGAATCCGCATCGCAATTTGGCCGTATTAAAGGGGGCAGTAATTATAATACTGTTTATGTACAATTTGACTTTTAATCACTATGACCTTAGTTAGTCTGGCTAAGTGACATGTTTTAGATGAATAACGTTAAGATTCCCAACAACTATATACTTCAAACGTTACCAAGCTAGTTGATTGATATCTAGTATATAAATATGAGATTCATCAATATTTAGCTTGAAAACTCGACTATCAATCAGTGAATAGCTTGTAATGTCGTGCTGGCAAGCTACTATATTTATAATAGTTTTATAATTATATACGTATCATGCTGAGTAGGATTATTATGTTTATCAAGGAGTTAAATAAAAAGAGTAAGCCAGATTTATTTACGTCTAACTGGCTAAAAATATCACTACGAAATAGGTGGTCACATTTAATTTTAATATTGATGTTAACTTTTCCCTCATCTGCCTCTTTTTCTCAAGCAGAAAAAATTAAAATAGCCATTGGCGACGATTTAGCACCATGGATATTTGGCAATGGCCAGTCGGGTATTTTAATTGATTTGGTTAGAGATTGCCTGAAACCTGCCAATTCTACACTAGAATTTATTGCCTACCCATATGGTCGACGACTTATGGCATATAAAAAAATGGATGTTGACGCCGTCATAGACATCAACACTAAAACTATTAGCAGTGAACAATTAGTGGGTTTTTTCACTGGTAATCTATATGCTTATGAAAATTTCGCTTTTTCACTTTCTGAAAATAACTTTTCAGTAATAAACATAACCGATTTAGAAAAGTATTCTTTGCTTTCGTGGCAAGGTGCTATCAATCATCTTGATGGCGAGTACGCAGATATGGCAAGAGGAAATCCAAATTATGCTGAAACTAGCCGTCAAAGTAATCAGGTAAGCATGCTGTTCAGAAAGCGAGTAGACTTTATTCAACTTGATTATCAGATATACAATTACTACAAAACAAAATTAATAGAGGCAAATGAGATTGACAGCAAGTTAGATGTGACCTCATTCGCACTGTTTGGTAAAAGCCCTAATGGACTGATGTTTAGAGATAAAGAATTAAGAGATATTTGTAGAAATGAATTAGAGAAAATTGAGATGAAAATTAAATATAAAGAAATATCACCATGAAACATAGTTGCGTTTAACTACAAACGACGAAGTTTTTCTCAACTTCACCGCATTAATGATGGTTGAGATTGTAACCTAACGGGTAGATATCATTCATCTTCGTTAGCCTATATCAGATAGGGTTCCGCTTTCCTTTTCTACTAGATACTCAGTGGAAGCCCTGCACAATCGATACTTTAACTCAGTAAGAAGCTATCGTGTTTTATCCCAACAAAAGGTGGTTTTGACATCTATTAAATAATTAATATCATTATACTATCGCTTTGATAAACTTGAACTTAAGAGTTAACAAACATAGCGCTGCTAGGTCTACGCTAAGTTAACTTAAAATTGTATTAAATTATCACAAGCATTTTCTATTATTTAGATGTATATATATATACTTGATAAAAGTTTTTAATTGAAAGAGGACTTGAATATTAAGGCTTTATTTTTTTTATTATATCTAATCAGTTATTGCTCTTATGCTCAACAATTAAAAATTGGGGCTGATGAGTGGCCAGGCTTTACAAATGCTAATGGCACAGGGATATATTTCGAATTATTACAACGTATATACTCTGAAAAAAACATTGGTATTAGAATAGATAGCTACAACAGAGTGCTTAATAGCTTTAATAAAAACGAGATTGATATCATTGTTGGTGTCTACCGAGAAGATGTCCAACAAGCCCTCATCCCCGACTGGTTTTTAGATACCGAATATCCGATAACCGCCTTTTATAACCCTGCACTGACCAAGATAAATAACGTCTCAGATATTAAGAATAAAAGAATATCCTGGAAGCGAGGTTATCATTTTGAGAAGTTTATATCTGATATTAAAGATGTTTACTTGGTTAATGAGGCTGACACTGGATTTGAACTGCTTAACAAAAATCGAATCGACGTCTTTATAGATTTCCCTAAGAATATTCCCAAAAAATATCAGCAACGTTTCATTTCTCTTGAAGTCGTTCCGTCTCGCCATATTTATTTGGCATTTCAAAAAAATAAACAAGGTGAATTATTAGCCAAACAGTTCGACGAAAAAATGGCTGACTTAAGAAGTTCAGGAGAGTTAGCTGAAATTTTTAATAATGAATACATTCATTCAGATTTAGATAATTTCAAGACAAATTTAGAACCTATAATTGTTATCACTGAAGATTCAAATCTCTCAATTCAGTATGAAAATTTAGATCAAAGCTCAACTGAAGGTCAAATTATCAATTTAATTCAAGCAAAGTTAGAAAATTACCGCATTGAATTTAAAGTTTTACTGTCTTTAGAAAATATTAATCAATACAGTAGTGAAGAAAGAACATGTTTTAATGTCATGTTAAAAACAGCTGAACGAGCTAAACGTTTTATATTCAGTGAGCCATCAAGTTTATATATGGGATTGCGTTTATACAGTAAAACAGATCTCCACTTGTCTGATCCAATAGAACTATCTGATTTATTAGCTGCACACCCAAAGGCTAAAATAGGCATTACACTAGGACAGAATTATGGCTCTCAAATAGAGCAACAACTAAGTAACATTAACCAAACTCAAATAGTACCTATGCCCGTTGATAAGTCTTCAAAGTATCATATGTTTGAAGACGATAACTTTACTTATATGCTGCAATATCCAGAAGAAATTGCAAGTAATTGGCCGAAAATTAGCGACGAGGATTTATACAGCTACGAATTAAAAGATGTGGATAAATATGTACTTGGTCATATGATGTGTAGTAAAACAAAATCTAGTGAAAATTTCATTCGAGCCTATAATAAAGCCCTAAAAGATACAATTCAAAGTGGTGTTTTTTTCGATATCCAATACCGTGTCGTGAGTAAAGATAGTCAAAAAGACTTTATTAAATATTTTAATAAAGTCTTCAACAACTGATGTGCTTGCTGCCCATTTCAATAAGTAACCTGAACTTTATAGCCGTTACCAATCAAAGTGCATGATTTTATTGATAATTAAAATGCCTTTAGGCAAGAGAAATAATTAAAGCATAGTTAGTCTATAGTTTAATTATTTAACGCTGTATAAAGTTATTTTAACCCCATCACAGCGCCTTGAATTGAAATTTATCGAACACTCTAAAACATGCATCTTGAATGATAACAGGTATAGATAAGCAGTACTTTTACTCAAATCGACTCACACCGGTAAATGGTCCAAACCATTTTCACTATTAAGCTCTCTTAGCCTTAAATATAGTAATGAGTCATTAACTTTTCTGTTCTGCCTTTTCAATTTCATTGGCAATCGCTTGCGGTGAGCTAGTATTACGGCATAACCAATAATAGGCGCCAGGGACAATAAATAAAGTAAATATACTCGCCAATGATACACCCGCAAAAATTACCACACCAATAACCATTCGACTTTCTGCGCCTGGGCCAACCGCTAATACTAAAGGAATAGCACTAGTTACTGTGGTGAATGTTGTCATAACAATAGGACGTAATCTTTGCTGTGAAGCACTAATTAATGCCTCTTCAAAAGCTATACCTTTGTCACGTAACTGGTTTGCAAATTCTACAATTAAAATACCATTTTTAGCCGCTAAACCAATCAGCATGACAATACCAATTTGACTGTAAATATTTAAACTCATGCCCATCAGTTCTAGCCCGGCAAGTGCCCCAACAAGCGCTAGCGGTACGGTGAGTAAAATAACAAAGGGATGAATAAAGCTTTCAAACTGCGCAGCTAACACTAAATAAGTAATTAACAGTGCCAATAAGAAAACAAACATGATGGAATTACCTGACTCTTTTAGCAATAACGACTCGCCTTTATAATCCACTTGTACATGTTCTGGCAGTTTGTTCTTAGTCACATCAACAAGGAAGTCTAGCGCGTCACCTAAAGCGTAACCATCAGCCAAGTTCGCGGTAACAGTAATACTGCGCAGGCGGTTATAACGATTCAGTCGAGATGACGTGGCATTTTCACCAATATTCAATACGCTAGCTAATGGAATGAGTTTATCTGTTGTTCTAGAACGTACATAAAGGTTGTCGATATCAGTCGGACTTTGAAATTGCTTTTCATCACCCTCAACAATGACATCATATTCTTCACCTCGATCAACAAACGTAGTAACACGACGTTGGCCTAGCATTGTCTCTAAGGTTTCGGCGATATCACCAACAGGTACACCTAAATCATAGGCACGTTCACGGTCTATTTGAACTAATAACTGAGGATATGTTTCTTGGTAATCACTGTTGATATTCGATAAGTTAGGATTCTTTTGCGCTTCAGTGATCAAAATATCACGCCACTGAGCGAGTTCTTCAAAGGTATTACCCTGTAGAACAAAAGACACTGGTGCATTACTACCGCCACCGCCACCAATACCACGTCGCATAATGGCAAAGGCACGTACATCAGTCACACTTTGCATATCAGAGTTTATTTTATTAATAAAACTAAAGGTATCAATGCTACGTTTATCCCATTCAGGTAAGCCAACAATAGCAATACCACCGCTGCCACCAAAGCCAGGTACGCGCACTAACACCCGCTCCAATTCACCTTCAGCTTGATAACCTAAAAGCTTCTCTTCAATTTTATGCATGTTTTTCACGTTACTTTCATAACTTGCACCTTCAGCGCTTTGCATCATTAAAAAGAAATTACCGCGATCTTCTTTAGGTGTGTATTCAGAAGGTAATTTATTAAACAGTAAAAAGACTGCTGCTAGTGCTAAACCCAACACAAGGACGATAAGCATGGGTTGATGAATGCTGCTTTTCAGGGCGCGACCATAAGACGCTTCAAGACTAGCAAAAGCACGATCTAACTTTTGACCAAAAGAAGAACTCCTTTCTCTGTGCTTCAACATTTTTGAACACATCATGGGCGTCAATGACAACGCAGTTAGGCTTGAAAATATTACCGCGGCGGCTATAGCGATAGCAAACTCGGTAAATAATCGCCCCATATTGCCGGATAAAAATATCAGAGGCACAAAGACGGCAACCAGTACTAAGGTAGTGGCAACAACAGCAAAAGCAACTTCCCTGCCCCCTTCATACGCGGCTATGAGTGGCGCTTGACCATTTTCAATACGACGATAAATATTTTCAAGTACAACGATGGCATCATCAACTACCAAGCCAATAGCGAGTACTAAGGCGAGTAGTGTTAATAGATTAATGGAGAATCCAAACCAAGATAACGCCATCATTGAACCAATTAAGGCTACAGGCACGGTAACAGCAGGAATCAAGGTCGCGCGAACATTACCGAGGAATAAAAAGATAACTAATACCACCATCAACATGGCGATAATTAACGTGTTATATACTTCATCAATCGAGCCTTGAATGAAAACAGAACTGTCGTAACTATTAGTAATAGTGGTACCAACAGGTAAAGTATTACGAATAGCGATCATCTCTTTTCTTGCTGACTTAACAACATCTAAGGTATTACCTTTTGATTGCTTGATTACACCTAAGCCAACCATATTCTTGCCATTACCACGAAACATGTTTTCATCATCTTGCGCGCCAATAAAAACCTCAGCAACATCGCCTAAACGTACCAATGAATTACTTTCAGAACGATCAATAACCATATTGGCAAAATCTTGTTCTGATAAATAACTACGCTCTACCCGAATAGAGAAATCTCTATCAACCGACTCAATACGTCCTGCTGGTAATTCAACATTTTCATCACGCAAAGTACGCTCAATATCCTGCACCGTAATATTACGCGCCGCCATTGAAGCACGGTTAAGGCGTATTTTCATTGCATAGGTACGTCCACCACCAACACGCACGCGAGCAACACCGTCAACCACAGCAAAACGGTCTACAATATAGCGGTTTGCATAATCAGTTAGCGCAAGTGTACTCATGGTTTCACTTTGTAAAACAAACCAAACAATGACGCTTTCATCATCATTAGCTTTAGAGACTTCAGGTGGATCTGCTTGCTCTGGTAAGTTATTGAGTGCCCGTGATATACGGTCGCGTACATCATTAGTCGCCGCATCAATATCACGGTCTAAATTAAACTCAATAGTAATGCTAGAACGACCAACACGGCTATTTGAGTTAATGGTTTTAACCCCTTCAACGCCACTAATTCTGTCTTCAAGTAATTGGGTTATTTTAGTCTCAACAATGGCCGCTGATGCACCGGGATAATTGGTGCTGATATTAACAATAGGCGGATCAATATCAGGATATTCTCGTAATGGCAGCATTAAAAAAGCAACAATACCAAAAGTGATGATAAGTAAGTTTATAACCGTAGCAAAGACCGGTCTTTTAACCGATAAATCAGATAAAATCACTAGGTCTTGCTCCCATTTTCAGGAGTAGCAATTTCAGCTTCTGGCTCAATAATACTTACAGCAGAGCCATCACGAAGTTTCAGTGCCCCTTCGACAACCACTTGTTCACCTTCAACTAGGCCTGATGTAACTTCAACCACACCAGGGTGACGTCGACCAATTTTTATTACCTTACGCACAGCTTTATCTTCATTAACAACAAACACGTAATGAATATTTTCTATCGGAATAATACTACTTTCAGGTAATTGCAGGATATTTTCTACTTGTAATAACACGCTAATATTAAGCAACATACCTGGGCGAAGTTTTAACGCTTTATTACTGATGGTAGCGCGAACTTTAATACTGCGAGTACTTGAGTCAATGCGGCTATCAATAGCGGTAATTTTTCCCACAAACTTTTTATCTTGGTAGGCACTATTAAAAGCAGTCACTTGTTGACCCACATGAATATGGGTAAGTAAACGTTCAGGTAAATGAAAGTCGACCTTGATACTACTTAAGTCATCCAAACTAGTAATAACATCACCAGCATCAATATAGGCCCCTTTACTCACTTCACGAAAGCCAAGCACACCAGAAAATGGTGCACGAATAGTTAAATCATTTAATTTAGCGTTTGCACTAACAAGTTGTGCTTCAATCGCTTTAGTTTTCGCTTCTTGCTGCTCGACTAAAGACTTAGAGGTTGCTCTACTTGACAGCAACTCAGTTAAACGCTTTAAATGCGCTTGTGATTCTGACAAATTGGCAGTTAACTCGTTAACTTTTGCCAACTCTTCTTGATTATTCAGCTTAACTAACACAGCGCCTTTTTTTACTTTCTGACCATCGTCAAAATAGATTTCATCAACAAGGTCTGAATATTTACTAGTGATAACCACTTGCTCATTTGCGCGTGCTGTACCTACTCCTTCAACACTTTCAATAAATTCAGTAAGTACCACAGGCACCATTTTAACGGCAACGACACGTTTAAATTGACTTTTTTCCTGCTTAGCTTCAGGCCATTGCAAATAAGCAATTAAGGTCACTAAAATGGCAACTAAAATGAATAAAGGTAAACGGCTAGTAAAAGTCGAAGTACTCGTTGGCGCTGTGGATACAGACTTATTTGACATAAAGATTCTCTAATAGAATATTGATAATGAGGTTAAACAGTACATTTAGCGACTATTTGCACACAAATACTATAACCTATAGCCTAGTTAATAGCATTTACCTAGCCGGTAACTTAGCTTAAAATATTAACCACTTAACGCAAATTAACTCAAATTAACGCCAAAGAGAAAGCCCTTGAACAAATTAGCCGTACTAGCCTTTGCCCTATTAATATTTCTTAGCACCATGTTATGGTATCTAGCTAATGGCTCTTTAAATGATTACCTTAAAAGCCAAGTTATATTACAGAGTGAATACTATAGCGCTCAACAAGCAAAACTACTCAGCGCTGATTTCTCAAATAATACCGGCATTACCAGCTTTACTGGCTTTTCACTGAGCAATTTAGATGGTTTAACTCAGCCTCAGCTATTCATTATTGATAAAATTAGCGCACAGCTGGCAGTGGTGCCTACCCACCAATTGGATTCGCCGAGCATACAGAAAAAAACGACTACTATCGTTCATGTTAAAGAGCTTAGCTTTGGTAACTTGCATGCTTGGTCTGAAGTGCCTAAAGCAAATGAAGCAGGTACAACTAATATAGAAATTTTGTTTAAAAAAATCAACACTCAACTTGCAATAGATTACCCCGCGTTATACCCAAGAATAAGTGCTGAGCTTTACGCAAAAATGTATCCGGAGCGAAGTGAAACATTGGCCTTAGAAGATTTGGACACCAAGCAAAGAGTACTAGAGGTTGAAACCAACCAAGCGATTATCGCCTCCAATGAAGCTAAACAGAAAAAACGTCTGTTAGGTAAAGCACAAACTCGCGTTATCATCACTTCGGTGATCATTGAGAAGTTAACTCTGACCATCATTAAAGACGACCAAGCAATAACAACACAGATGAAGAATGTAGAGTTAGGTCGTTTTGGTGATGAAAATGGTTTAGCGAGTAATCAATTGGGCGGTGAATTACTTAAAAGGATACTTGCTCAATTAATGAAGATAGAAAAATCTAACGTTTTGAAAAGCGAAGCTAATGAAAAAAATAACGATAATAAATAAATACTATTATTTATTAAACATTCACTCAAGTTAATGAGTTTTTGCCGATATAGATCAAAGCGATAAATTTATCTTACTGTTACTATTAACTTAACCACTTTATGTTGTGTAATCTATGTCATCTATTATGAAACAATTAATCTCTGTTACCGACTTAAAGGGTAACTACACCTACGTTAACCAAGCGTATTGCCAAACCACTGGTTATCAAGAAAGTGAACTGCTTAATATTGATACGCGTAGTTTAACGCATCAACAAATGCCTAAAGTCGTACTTGATGAATTATCGGCAACTTTATCAAAAGGATTTTCTTGGCAAGGTTTATTACAGCTAAAAAGCAAAACAGGTAAAAGTATCTGGCTTGATGTTTTTATCACGCCACAGTATAGCCAGAGTATAATTACGGGTTTTCAATGCATTAGTACCGTAGCAAGCACATCACTTGCGAATAATGCTGATAATATTTATCAAGCACTCAATAATAAAAATAACTGGGTAACGTTTGAATTCACTAAAAATCATAAGTTTGCCTTTTTAGTAGTACTCTCCGTTATTGCACAAGGTTTTATTTTTACACACTTGGGTTTTCTTGCCTCAATTATTGCTGGCGTGAGTGCCGTTACCCCTATTCTTATTTTTTGGTCTGATATTATTCCTACCGCTATGCGTGCACAACGCATGCAAAGCATGTTTGATTCCGTATCTCGTAAAGTCTACTTTGGCAAAGGCAGTGCCAGTGTTTTTGATTTTAACTTCTCACTGTTAAAAACCAAAATCAAAGCCATTATTGAACGTACACTTGACGCGGCCAAACCGATAAAAGCAGTGATGGCGAAAGTGAGCCAAGGGCTGACAGATACACGAACAACCTTAGCGCAGCAAAAAGATGATTTAGAACAACTCAGTACTGCGATGAGTCAAATGCAGGAATCTACGCAAGACATTGCCCAGAACACTGTGCATGTCGCCAGCGAATTAGAAGTAACTTTTGAGCACTGTGAGAAATCTCAACAAAGCATTTATGAAACCAGTGATAAAATAAGTCATTTAGCGAAAGCCGTGGAGAATGCTTCAAGCTCTGCTGATAGCTTAACTCAGTCGGCAAATAACGTTGGTGAGTTGATGGAAGATATTCAGTCAATTGCCGACCAAACTAACTTATTAGCGCTAAATGCTGCCATTGAAGCAGCACGTGCGGGTGAACATGGCCGAGGTTTTGCTGTCGTTGCCGATGAAGTACGTAACTTGTCATCCCGCACCCAAGAGTCTGCGGTAAAAATTCATCAACGTCTAACGATTATGCTCAATACCATAGAGCAATGGGTTGTCTTAATGAATAAAAATAAAGATGAAGCGCAATTCTGTGTTGATAGTGCTCAAGCATCTCATCAACAAATAGATTTAGTTGTAGAGAAAATGCAAAACATTAACCAAGCCGCAACTCAAATTGCGACAGCAGCAGAAGAGCAGTCTTGTGTGTCTCATGAGATCAATAGCCACTTAACTGATATTGCGCAAAATACTGAGTCGACTTGGCAGCAAACCGACCGTGTTGCCGAACAAATGCAAGAACTGGCAAAAAGTGTTGATGACATCGCTGACTTAGCGAGTACTTTCGTTCCCCAAAAAAAATAAAAAATAAATAAGGACTGCTCATGTCATGGAAAAACACTGCAAATCACTATGGTTCACTTTCAATGAAGATGCACTGGTTAATGGTGCTTTTAATGATTTGTGTTTTTGCCAGTATTGAAAGCAGAGTGTTTTTTGAAAAAGGCACTGAATTGCGAGATCTATTCAAGATGTGGCACTTTATGCTAGGTTTATTGGTTTTTATCTTAGTCTGTGCCCGTATCTATCTACGTAGTCAGCAAATTACGCCACAAATAACGCCGCCACTTTCGACCATGCAAACTTGGGCAGCCAAAACTGCTCACTTAACGCTGTATGTTTTCATGATTGCTATGCCAATATTTGGCTGGTTTGTGCTCAGCGCCAAAGGTAAAGTCATTCCCTTTTTCGGACTAGAGCTCCCGGCACTTATCCCTTATGACAAACCTTTCGGTAAAATATTAGAGGGTTGGCACAAAGAGGTTGGCTCATGGGGGTACTATCTTATTGCTTTTCATGCTGTGGCTGGATTAGTACATCACTACATTCAAAAAGATGACACGCTAATACGTATGTTGCCAATAAAGAAAAAGCGCTAAGGAACTAGCTCTTCGTTACTCTCAATAAAAACAGTTTTGCTGCCATCACAATGTAAGTCAGCAATTAAATGTGGTGAGCCATCATTATTGAGTTCTAAATAACCCAAGCCACTTTTAGGTTGCAGCCTTTGGTGGCCTATGTTCAAATTTTTATCTTGTACTTGGTCATGCTCATGCTCAACCATTAATTTACGTCCTTTAATACGCATAGAGCGGCGTTTAGTAAACAAATTAAGCGGTGAGTAAGGACCATAGAACCAACGATTCATCCGATCAAAAAAACCAATCAGTGGCTGAGGAAACTGGTTTTTAATGCCACTGGAGGTAATTTGCCAAATATGTGGTGAATGGTCACGAAACCTGAGCTCAACATCATAAACAAAAGAATAATGCACATCGCCTGAAAGAATAACAAAGTGCTGCGGTGTTTTCGGATGCTTGAAAATATTCAACAAAGTACTCGCCGCGCCCGGATGTGCCATCCAGTTTTCAGCATCTACTGCTAATGGGTAACCTGCTAAGGTAACAATTCGCTGTATCGTTTCAATAACCTTAACGCCAAAAATAGGTGCCGGTGAGACCAATAATATCGAGTCATGCCCTATCAATTCTTGCTGTAATTCACATAAGGCTTCCCAGTCCATTAACCCTGAAGGATCGTCTAAGGCATGCTCTGAACGCCAGCGACGTGTTCTACTATCAAGCACCACTAACTTAGGGTGACTATCAAGGGTGTACTGCCAATGGGAAAACTTTAATAAATAATCAATAAACCGATCTTGCGAACATAAGTCGTGTGAGTCCGTAGCTTTTAGGTCAGAGTCTTGTAAATCTGATCCTTGTTGCACGGGAGCGGTTTCTTTTTGCTTAGCATTAGCACTTTGGTAAGCATTGGCAACGTGATAAAAGTCGCCTTTAAATTGCTTGGGATCATTACCCCAACCTTGACATAACCAGTAAGCGAATAAGCTATTACCAATCATGCGTTTTGCCAACGGGTCTTGATAAGCAGCTTGTTCCCAGCTGGCAGTTAAATTCCAATCATCCGTAACATCGTGATCGTCAAAAATCATATAGCTTGGTGTGTGTGCTAACAAACGTTGGACTTTATCTAAACCACTAACAAAACTTTTAATTGAGGCTAATTCTTGCTGATGGATCGCTTGGTATTTAGTAGGAACATTAAAACCTTCCAATTCAACCTGTTGCCATAAGGTAGGTGACCACACTAAACAATACATCGCCATATTTTCAGCAAATGTAATCAGGTGATTATTCGCATAAGTGGAGGTAAAAATAGGATGTTGCTTTTTGGATGTGAAAAAATAGGCTCTAAAACAAGACGCAGCTGAAGTACTTGTAGGTAACAGTAACTCACGCTGAAAATACTGATCACCAAACTGATAAAGTTCACTACCACAGCTAATGCCCAGCTCAGCTAAGTTGCTATCGGTAAAAGTTTCATCATTTAAGCCCAATAAAGCGATAACTTGATGAATAGCATAAAGTGTAACGCCGGCAACATGATCCGCATAAACTTGATCGCCAGACATCATCAATAACGCTGGCCTTTTCTCAACATTCGTTAAGGTTTCTCCCACTAAATGATCACCTGCGATTAAACTATCTTGACTCGCATGATGTGGGTTTCGACATGAGCCATGCAGTAAGTTATTAATATTTTCTTGGATAATAAAGGAAGGTCTACTTTTACCAGCAAAGGTCAAATTTGGGATGATATCCGCTAGACAATGACTATTACTTTGACCGTCTAGTGGGTCTGTTAATAGTAAGTCATATTCAATATAGGTCTCAACAGGTAAATTAATGCTTACATCCAACAAATGAACAACTGCCTTTTTACCGACACGAAATGTCGTTAAATTATTCTCATCAAGCAAAGCTATAAAAACTGGCTGCTCTTTAAGTGAGCCGACATCGTTTAAACTAGCATCACCTGAGCTTACATCACTTAAGTAACAGTGAAATTCACCACTACACTCAAACGGACTAAGCCACCACAGCACTAATTGTTGTGATGTTAAGCGTCGTAATATTGGCCCTACTAAAATATCTGCTAGCACCTAAATCTCTACTATTTATTGTATGTGAAAAGTAATCGTTAAAAATAATGGCTAAAATGAGAAAACAAAAAGTGTTTATCTCGTAAAATTCCCTTAATAGCAAGACGAAGTTGTTACCTTATGTAATGAACATCAACCAGTAGGCTCGCTACTGCCGCTGTATAATAAATTCATTACAATGTTCAACCCTTGTGCAACTTCTGTTTCATTCATGGCGGCAAATCCTAAACGGATAAAACGATACTCTTCTCTAGGTAGTTCTTTACGTATATTAAATTCTAATTCAGTTTGTAAGTAGACTCCTTTTGACAATAGCTTTTCTTTCAAATTAACAATAGATTTTCCGGTATCAAGCCATATTGCCATACCGCCAGCGGGCACTTCAAAATGTATTGGCAGACCTTTTTCTTGATAGGATTTTAATTGCTGAACCATGAAATCACGACGCTTTTGGTACAAGCGGGTCATTCGTCGTAAGTGTCCTTCAAAGCCACCTTGTTGCATCCATTTAGCCACCGTTTGTTGCACTAGCACATTGCTCTTGTGGTTCATCAGCATTTTATAAGCCGCCAATTGTTCAATTAAGACATTATTGGCCACCACATAACCAATACGTGCGCTACCAAACATCAATTTTGAAAAGGTAGAAATATAAATAACTAAACCGGCAGGATCATCAGCAGCCATTGGCGCAATGGGTTGGCTGTCATAATGAAACTCATGATCATAATCATCTTCTACTATGGCGACCCCATATTGCACCGCTAATTGATAAATTTGCATACGTCTGGTGATATCTAAAGATACTGTCGTTGGGTATTGATGTAACGGCGTGAGATAAAGCAGCTTTACCTTACCCAGGGCAAGTACCTGCGCCAAATGCTCTGGCACTATGCCGCGTTCATCTTGGTTGATAGAGATTAACTCAGCGCCAGTTCGCTCAAAAGCAGCCCAAGCGGGTGGATAGCCAAGCTGTTCAACCGCGACCTTATCACCGGGTTGTAACAGTAATTGTGAAATCATATACAAGGCTTCTTGTGAGCCATTGCAAATCATTAACTCTTTGTCTGTTATTGAGCGAACACGTCGTAAGTAAGTCGAAATTTCTTTAATAAGCTCGACTTCTCCACGACTATCGCCGTAACTTAAATCATCAATTTTAGGTCGCTGACACGTTTGGGAAAAATGACTTTTAAATTCATCAAAAGGGAATTTTCTGATATCTGGCTGACCACCGGAGAAATTATAAGGATACTGGCTCGCTTTAACTTTTGGTGTAACAGGCACGTTTTGTTTTAGCCGAAATTGCCAGTCAAAATCTTGCTTCGCTTGTTTCACTTTACTGGCGGTAAAGCTACTTTGAATAGGTAGGTTTTCTACCACACGATAACCAGAACGCTCTTTCGCTTCAACCCAACCTTGTGCCACTAATTCAGCCAGTGCCGCCATAATAGTATGACGATTTACCGCTAACTGCTGAGCCAGCTTTCTCGCAGAAGGCAATGCTTCAGTCGGTGCAACCTGCCCTTCTTTAATGGCTTGTCGTAAGGCATTGGCAATAGCTAAGTATTTTGCTTGTTTAGCTGACCTATTATTTGCAGCTAAGTTCGGATCTGGGCTGAATTCTAAATTTAGGTTTAGCGCTTTCAATCTGGTCTATCAACTTATATAAATCTGGTTGTAGTAGTTATACCAAAGATATTCATAATAACAACCATCAACGAGCCCTTTTCATGGAATAATCAATGGAACAACCAATGTTACAACCAAGACTAAAACCTATTACCCTAGAAACAAGTTTACTCAAATTAGTCCCTATGACTATGCAACATCTTAATGATTATTGCTTGGCAGGAAACTACCCTCAAGTATGGCAACATATGCCTCTCAATCGAAGTGCTAGTCACGATATTGCCAGACCATGGATGCAAGAAGCGGTTGATGAAATGGCGCAAGGACTGCAACTAGCCTTTATTACCCTTGATAAAAAAACCAATAAAGTGATTGGCTCGACACGCTTATTTCGCTGCAACGAAAAAGATAAAAGCATTGAACTTGGCCACACCTTTATCACCCCTGAATTTCAACGAAGCTATGTTAATTCACATGCAAAGTACTTAATGTTAAAGCACGCCTTTGAACACTTAAAGATGGTTCGTGTCGAAATTTGCACGCATGAGAATAATCAGCAATCGCGTAATGCTATTGCCCGTATTGGTGGTCACTTTGAAGGTATTTTAAGAAAAAACAGACGTGCACCTAACGGAGACTACCGAAATACTGCCATGTTTAGCATCCTTGATGAAGAATGGCCTCAAGTAAAACAACAGCTATTAGCTAGTGGAACAAACCAAGAGGAGTTTGAGCATGTATCCACCTAAATACTTTCAAACAAGTGATGAAGAAAACCATAAGTTAAGTGCACTAATTAATGACAATCCACTGGCAACATTGTTAGTAAATATTGATGAACCCTTACCGCACATTAGTCATATCCCTTTTCACTTTGCAGAAGATGATGCGACTACTGAGGTAAAAAGCAAAGTGTTGATTGCTCATGTCAGTAATCAACACCCGTTAGCAGCAAGATTATTAACGCAAGGAGATGTACCACTGAGCATAGTGTTTCATGGGGAGCAGTGTTATATTTCACCTCACTGTGGCACCAATGTTAATACTAATAATGCTAATGACAATACCAATGGCCAAGTTGTGCCAACATGGAATTATGCCAAAGTTCATGTCACAGGCATCGCCACAGCAATTATAGATCCAGAGCTTAAATACCAACAAATGAAAATAAGCAGCCAACATTTCGAACGAGAGCAGCAAAGACCTTGGGAATTAACAGAGGTTAGCGATAAAAAGATACGACAAATGCTAACCGCTATTACTTTTTTTAAAGTCTATATTGATACGTTTGAGGGGCGTTTTAAATTCAGTCAAAATAAACCAACCGCGGTAAGAGCACAAATAGCTGAACAAGTCGCGAGGCGCAACAAGCCTCTTTTAGCACAACAAATACGTGATCTTTAACAGATCACTGATTTCCCTTATCCCTACTGTTGAAATTGCGACCAATTACTTTTACTGATATCTTACCTATTCAAGGTTAACACCGCTGTAACAATGTTAATCTTCGTTTATCCAAAAATAATAAAACAAAAAGGACGTTACGATGAAAAAGACATTAGTATCTTTAACTGTACTCATAGGATTAATGGGGTGTAATAATAGTAATAACTTAAATGCATCAAATGGCGATAACAGCGGCCCTGTGCTCATCTCTGGTCTAAATGTTACCTCGATGGATAGTACGGTAAAACCTGGCGATGACTTTAACCTTTATGCGAATGGTAATTGGATAAAGCAAACCGAAATCCCCGCTGACAAATCATCTTATGGCGTCGGCACTGTCGTTCATGAGCAATCTCAAAGTGATGTTAAAGCGATTATAGAAGCCGCTTCTGCAGGAGATTTTGCTCAAGGCTCTAATGAGCAAAAAGTCGGTGATTTATACCAATCTTATATTGATTGGGATACCCGTAATAAAATTGGTTTAACTCCTCTTCACAATGAGTTTAGCCAAATAGATACTATTGCAAATCATAACGAATTAGCTGTGCATTTTGCTATGGCGAATAAACTAGGTTATGCCATTCCCTTTAATCTAGGTCAATATGTCGATTTTAAAAATCCAAATTCTTATATGCAATATACTTGGCAAGCTGGTTTAGGCTTACCTGACAGAGAGTATTACTTCTTAGATGACGATGCTTCAAAAGAGATCAGAGCAAGTTATCTTACCCATATCGAAAAAATGCTAACCCTTGCTGGCTTAACTAATCCTCAAGCAGCCGCTAAAGATATCTTTGCCTTAGAAACTAAGCTGGCTAATGTTCACATGAAAAAAGAGCAAACCCGCGATATGGTTGCGCTTTATAATAAAATACCTACGCCTGAATTAACAAAACTCATGCCTGATTTTAATTGGGACGGTTTCTTAGCGGAGTCTGGCATTAGTGATATCGATGGCGTAGTAGTCACGCAAATAGATTATATGAAAGCACTGAATAACATCATAAAAGATACGCCAATATATACTTGGCATGTTTATTTAAAGTGGGGAGTGATTAATAGCTCAGCAACGAGATTGACTCAGCAGTTAGATCAGCAGCACTTTGAATTTTATGGCAAAGAATTACGCGGTGTAGAAACTCAGTTACCAATGTGGCGTCGTGGCGTTAGTATAGTGAATCAAAATATTGGTGAAGTTGTTGGCAAGGTTTATGTGAAAAAGCATTTTCCACCACAAGCAAAAGTACGTATGGAAGAATTGGTGAATAACCTCATTAAAGCCTATGAAGTGAGTATTAAAAACATAGATTGGATGACACCTGAAACCAAAAAACAAGCACTTGATAAACTCTCTAAGTTTACCCCTAAAATTGGTTACCCTGATATATGGAAAGATTACTCAGCATTAACCATCAAAAAAGATGACTTATTTGGTAACTTAAAACGTTCGGCTTTAGTAGTTTACCAGCAAAACTTAGCTAAACAGAATGGTCCTGTACAAAAACATGAGTGGGCAATGACGCCTCAAACCGTTAATGCTTATTACAACCCACCACTCAACGAAATCGTATTTCCTGCAGCAATACTACAGCCACCATTTTTTAATTTAAGTGCCGAAGATGCTGTTAACTATGGTGCTATTGGTGCTGTTATTGGTCATGAAATTGGCCATGGTTTTGATGATGCGGGTAGTACATTTGACGGTGACGGTGTATTACGTAACTGGTGGACAGAGGCTGATAAAGCTGAGTTTAAAAATAGAACCGCCAAGCTAGTAGCACAATACGACGAGTTTGAACCCCTTGATGGCGTTAATGTTAATGGCTCTTTTACCTTAGGTGAAAACATCGGTGACTTAGGCGGATTAAGCATTTCATTGATGGCCTATAAAATGTCATTAGGTGATAAAACAGCCCCAGTTATTGATGACTTTACTGGTGAACAGCGTGTGTTTCTAGGCTATGCGCAAAGCTGGAGTAAGAAATACCGTGAAAAAGCATTAAAGCATCAAATAAGTACTGACCCACATTCACCTTCTATGTATCGAGTGAATGGCGTTGTTCGTAATGTTCCTGAATTTTATGAATTATTTGGTGTAAAAGAAGGTGATAATCTTTACTTAGCACCGAGTGAACGCGTTAAAATTTGGTAATTATATTTTTAATCTAAGTATTTTTACTATTAAAAAAGCCCTGAGTTGTTAGCAACTCAGGGCTTTTTAACTTCGTTCATTTGATCAATACTTGATGACGTCTCGTTATAACCCTAACGCTGTTAGGCTAGGATGGTCGGCGGGTCTGCTGCCTTTAGGCCAATGGAACTTACGCTCTTTGTCAGTAATTTTAACATCATTGATGCTTGCATGACGCTCAACCATCAGTCCTTTGTCATTAAATTGCCAATTTTCATTACCATACGAACGATACCATTGCCCTTGCGCATCTAACCATTCATAAGCAAAACGTACCGCTATGCGCTCGCCATCAAAAGCCCACAACTCTTTTATCAAACGATACTCTTGCTCTCGTTGCCATTTTTCTGCTAAAAATTTAACAATAGCGGGTCTGCCTTGTAAAAACGACTCTCTATTGCGCCAAACGCTTGTTAAGCTATAGGCGGTTGCGACTTTAACGGGATCTTGGCTATTCCAACCATCTTCCGCTTTTCGTACTTTCTCTTTTGCCGTCGCCAAGGTAAATGCTGGTACAGGTTGGCGGATTTCTTCATGCTCTATATCAAAGTTCAAGTTAGGGCTCTGTTTCATATTCGGTTTCATATTCGTGTTCATAATTATTCCTTATTTTAAATATCTAGCTCTAACGTGTCTTGGGCAGCTCTTGATACGCACAGACACATCAGTTTATTTGATTTTTCAGTGTTGGTTAGGCATTCATCTTTATGAATGACATTGCCTTTAGTTACTGATACTACGCAAGTTTTACAGGCGCCTGTTTTACAGCTGTAAGGCACATTAATACCCTGTGCTAACACCGCATCTAAAAGTGATTCTTGGGCTGAGACTGTGATTAGCTTTTGCGAGCGTTTAAGCTTCACCGTAAAGGCTTTTGCAGTGCTATCTACCGTATTATCTAAGGTAGTAATAAAACGCTCAAAATGAAGTCGGTTGGTCGAAATCCCAAGCTGTTGAGCAATACTTAGCAACTGATCTATCATCTTTTTCGGGCCACAAAAATAAAAATGAGCATCCGAGGGTGACCTAGTTAATAGTTTCTCTACATTGAGTTTGTTACCTTCAGCGGCTGCGTATAAATGTAATTTATTGCCGATCTGTCTTGATAACCGATCGCTAAAGGCCATTTCATCAATTGAACGACCGCAGTAATGTAAAGAAAAATCACGCTGCTGGCTTGTTAACGTTAAAGCCATCGCTTTAATTGGCGTGATGCCAATACCACCGGCAATCAAAACAACAGGAGCGGTTGATTGCTCAAGTGGAAAGTAATTTTGTGGCTGTGCACAATCTATCCTAAGCCCAAGGGTGAAGTGTTGATGGATAATTGCAGAGCCACTTTCTGCAAGCTCGCTATTATTTAATTCATTTTGCTCTTTTAAATTAAGTGATTCACTCTGCTCATTTAAATCACTTTGATCATTGAGTACGGCAATTTCATAACAATCCGTTCTACTGGGATTTGAAGAAATTGAATAATGTCTGTGCGTTAACTTTCCGTTATTTAATATGACGGGTATGACCAAATGTGCTCCTGCTTCAAAGTCAGGTAATGGCTCATCTTTGGCATGTTTGAGTTCAATCGCTCTAATACGAGGCGTCAATTGTCTAATACCACTAATGACTAACGGTAATTCACCCTCACCTGATCTTTGCGGATAACTTGCTAGTAGTGGTGCAGGTAACGAAGCTTCATTTGATGAAGCCGCTTGCTGCTGTAATTTTAACGAAGCTTTCAACTGTACTGCCAACTGAGCTTTTACGTCTGCTAACTCATTAGTTATCGGGGTAATTAATGACTCAAGTTCACTTTCAGTGTACCGAGGGGTAATATGTTGTGGGCAATTCCAATCAAATGCTTCAACTTTAATGATAAAACCACGCTCTACTTTGGCGCGATAATCATCATCTTCAAGACTAGCCAGTGTTTGCCAATCATTTTCTGGCACTTGACTCATTCGTCCCATTAATTTTAAACGGCGTTTATTTGGATAATCGACAAATATAATAGACACACGATCATTATTTCGAAAGTTCCCGGCACTCACGTATTGGCGATTACCTTTATAGTCAGCAAAGCCTAATGTTGATGCATCAAGCACTTTAAGAAACCCCTTCGGCCCGCCACGGTGTTGAACATAGGGCCAATCGGTTTCACTAACACTTGCCATATAAAAGCTATCACGCTGACCAATAAAGTCTGCTTCAACCCTTGATAAGAGAAAGTTGTAATCTTCTCCTTGGTCCATACTGGCATAGCCTGCTCGACTATTTTGCTCTTGTTGCATGGCCCTGACTGAATCAGTAAATGCCAGTTGTGCATATTTATGTGCCATGGGTCTACTCCTACGAGGTCACTACTTTTCATTGATAGCTAGACTAGGTGATAACTACACTAAGCAATAACGGGACTTTCTCTATAACTAAATATTTTTAGTAAAACTAGCCCAAACGAATCCCTTGATTGTCTGAGCTACTAACGCTAATAATGATACTAAGATGCTTTTTGCAAGGAAATTTTAGGGAAATCGATAGCAACACGACTTGCCTTACCCAAAATGTTTGTCATGATATTCATGCCGACATGGGTAATTATTTCAACAACTTCTGCATCCGAATAACCTGCATTACGGATTTCTAGTAACTCAGCAGTGGTTACTTCACCGTTATGTTCAGCTAAAGAGCGAGCAAATTTAACTGCAATAGCTGCTTGTGCATCTTGACTACCACCGGCTCTGTTTGCTGCCATTTCATCTGTCGTTAAACCAACACCTTTACCTATAGCAGTATGTGCCGAAACACAATATTCACAAGCATTTTGCTCAGCTAAACCTAGAGCAATACGTTCTTTAGTTTTAGCCGTTAAGTCTCCTTCGCTTGCAATAGTGTGTAGACCTAAAAAGGCTTTTAAGGCCGCGGGTGAATTAGCCAATACTTTTAAGAAGTTTGGCACCATACCAAGTTGACTGGTGATAGCGGCATAAAGCTCTGCTTGTTCTGGGTTTGCTTGCTCTGGTGTTACTAAATTGATACGGCTCATGTTTATTCCTTAGTTTTTTAAAGTGAAAGTTTTATGTTCATGCTGCTAGGATATTTTTAGCAACGTTAAATTGTCTTTAACTGATCTGTATCGCTTAGTTAATTTTCACCTCACCTAACGATTAAAGCGGCTAACCAAGCGATGAAGCTATTGTGAAACAAAACGGTTTAATTAAGAATAGGCATGATTTACAATTGATTATTCCAATTAGTGAAACAATGGACAGGTAAACACCCAATGGATCTATTTCATTTAATGAAGGTTTATATTGCTGTCGCTGAAGAGCAAGGTTTCTCTGCTGCCAGTAGACGGCTAAATATGTCGGCTCCTACCGTCACCAGAGCTGTTGCGCATTTAGAGGATAAGTTAGCAGTAAAACTGCTCAATAGAACCACACGCTACGTGCGAATGACTGAGGCTGGCGCTCGTTATTTAGAAGACGCCAAAAGAATTTTACAAGATGTGAATATTGCCAATGAAGCTGCGTTGGGTATAAATTCAACGCCACAAGGCAACATTAGCGTCACGGCGCCTGTTTTGTTTGGCCAACAGTTCGTGCTGCCAACTATCACCGACTATTTACTGCGTTTTCCGCAAACACAAGTTAATGCAGTTTTTTTAGATAGAGTGGTAAATTTACTTGAAGAAGGTCACGACGTAGGTATTCGCATTGGTGAATTACTTGACTCAAGTATGCGTGCGAAAAAGGTAGGTCACGTTAGGCTAATACTCGTTGCCTCCCCTGAATACTTAGCAAAAAATGGTATTCCACAAAGCTGCCAGCAACTCACACAACATACCCTTATTGCTGCCAATACCGGTAGCCTTAATCCTGATTGGCAGTTTTTGGTCAATAAGCAAAACCAAACAATAAAGATCAAACCACGATTAACGGTTACCACCAATCAGGCTGCCATTAATGCAGCCAAAAATAGCTTAGGTATAACACGGATTATTTCATATCAAGTGGCTGATGAACTAAGGGATAACAAACTTAAAATTGTCTTGGAAGATTTTGAACATCCAGCGAAGCCAATTAATATAGTACATAGAGAAGACAAGTTTTCTTCCGCTAAAGTGAGGAGTTTTATCGACCTACTAGCTAAACAGCTGCAAGCTAACCCTGCATTGAATTAAGTTTTACTCGACGGTGACGCCGATAGTGTTTGAAATGAGTAACCTGTGATTAAAGTTACTTGTTCATTATTAGAAATGATGCACATTAAGAACATTTTTTTGATACTAAAAAGCCGTCTCATAAAAACGGCTTAGTGCTAAAAATATTCACTATCAATGACAAAGTAGCATGCATGCTACAGTGTTATAAATAGTTATTGCTTAAAACAGATACGAAATAGTTAAATTTCCAGACATTGCAAAATAAGTTCCAGATTCATACATGAAATCTTCATACTTATCAGCTTGGCGTAATGTTAAAACAAAATCTAAAGCTGCTGGTCCCCAGTTGTAACCCAAACCGCCACCAACTTGAATACCTGAAAAAGACTCACTATCACTTAAAGCAGTCCATTTATCTGAAAAGAAGCCTGCTCCACCGTATCCCCTAAATCCCCGTTTAGAAAAACCTACACCGCCGTAGGCCATCAAATCGAATCCCTTACTTTCTAAAGCACTATAATCGTCATTTTCTAGTGAAAAATACGTACCTCTTACTTGAAAGTGATTATTGAAGGCATAGCCCGCAGCTAAATTAAAGCCACTAAAATCTACATCAGCGCTAGAATTACTCTCATTTGCTACAGAGAAAGCGTAAGAGCCGACGCCTACACTCCAATGAGTTTGTGGAACAGATTCTACTTCACTCGCATTGATTTGAGCCGCTAGTAACAAAGTAGATAAAAACAAAGTTCCCTGGAATATTTTTTTCATTATTTTTCCTATTTAATATTTTTAAAATTATCTTTATAGATAACTATCTTTAATCAGTTTCTCTAATAGAGTCTGCAATATAATTTAAGATTCACAAACAAATCACTGAGCGAATTGTATTAACCCGAATAAACTATAAAACATTGATATTTTTAGTATTACACTTAAAATTCGGCAGAATGATAACGTAAGTAGCTGTTATGTGTCCAATGGTGATTAATTGTTTTTCATAAAACTAGTTTTACCGCAACCTTTTAAAAATAGAGGATAACCACGCAAGAGACAGCAAGTTGCTGTCTCAGGTTATAAAATCATGAAGATATGAATTAGAGCATCACGCCAACGAGAATGTTAGCGTAATAAAACGTTTAAAACTGAATGCGGAGCTAACGATTTTCAGTTAGTTTTTAAGCGTAGCTATTATCCAAGCGGTGGTATTAAACCCAGCATTTGTAAACACTGAGCGCTTATAATCAACACACCAGACAAAGTAGCGACGGCTAAACCAACACTACTACCTTTAACACGATAATTATCATCATGTTGTTCACTTTGCTTTCGTTGTACCCAAACCATAGCGACAGGTAAAAAAATGGCTAAAATAACTAGCGCTATCGCTGCATAGCCAAGTGCCATAATAAAACCTTTTGGATAAAAAAGTGCAAAAGCTAAAGGTGGAACAAAAGTAACTAAGCCGGTAATCAACCTATCTTTTTTAGTATTACCTTTGCTTAAAGTATCACTGAAAAAGTCAAATAATCCTAAACTAACACCTAAGAATGAGGTAGCTAGTGCTAAGTCAGCAAAAATGGTTACAGCATTACTAATATTTGGGCTTTGTAACATGGTACTAATACCTGAAACAAAACTGGGGAAATCTTCATTTTTCATCAAACTTGACTGACTCATTACGCCTTGGCTAACTAATTGCCAAAACAAGTAAATTCCTAGGGGGAGCGCTGAGCCAATGATCATTATTTTTCGTAGTGACTTCATATCCAGACCAACATATTTCACGATTGATGGAATAGAGCCATGAAACCCGAAAGCCGTAAACATAACCGGAATAGCAGAGAGAATAAGTCCTTGTTCTATTGGCATTTCAAGCAGGTGTTTTCCCTGTACATAAGGCGTTAACATATAAAACACACTGGCTAAGGCTATAATTTTGATTAAAAATAAAATGCGATTGACCTTATCTACAGCTGCCGTACCTAAGGTGATGATAGCGCCAAAAATAATAGCAAACATGATAGAGCCTGTTTGATGGGGCAATTCAACACTTGTCCACTGAACCAGCTTTAACTGAAGCTGTGAGCCTCCTCCAGCAATATAGGCTGCGCATAAGGCATAAAATAAAAATATCATTGAACTATTAGCAATGATCTGACCTTTTTTCCCTAATAATGATTTAGCAAGCGAGTTGAATAAAGCCTCGACATGTGCGTATTGATGTAGCTCTATCATTAATAAAGCGGTATAAGTCATCAATAACCACGCCATAAATAATAACAACATTGCTGTTGAAAAACCTAAGCCAGCAGATGCTATAGGCAAAGCTAACATGCCAGCGCCAATAGTCGTTCCAGCTATAATTAACATACTTCCAATCAGTTTACCTTGGCTCATGGTTTTCCCTATTTTTATAGCCGACGCGACACTGTATATCATCACACTTCAATATGCAGATTTTAGTACCTGAAAGTGATCATTAACTCGTAATCATTGAGGCAGAAATTTGTGTTGAGCAAGCTTAGTTGACCAGAAGGATATACGAAGAGTAAGAAGTGAGGGGGTATTGCTGATTACCTTTACATTAATAATCAGCAATATTAGTGTCTAATGTTTTTTTAACTCATTCGCTTTAAGTAGCATTGATTTACTTTCTTCGAGAAAGTCACCCGCATAATCGCCAAACCAATCGGAGACATGATTAAACATATCAACAAAGGCATCTTTATCATCCAGGCTAACATCTTCAAGCAGCTCTAAAAATCGGTAAGCAAAACGTTTCATCATGCCAACATTCTCTTTATTAGCAAAAATGATATCTGCATAAAGAGTAGGATCTTGAGCAAATAATCGGCCAACCATGATCAGCTCTAAGCGATAAATGGGAGAACTCATCGCCACTAACTTTTCTATATCAGCGCCTTCACTCATCAAGTGATAACCGTAGGCTATGGTAGAGAAATGTCGCATAACTTGCACCATCGACATCGCTTCATCATGCTCATGGGCTTGCACGGGATAAATATTAGCGCCCCATACTTCAAATTGCTGCAATAACCACTGATATTGTTCAGGGTAACGCCCTTCACAACTAATAATAGTTTGCTTAATCAAACCAGTAACATCAGGGCCAAACATTGGATGTAAGCCAACGACCGGACCTGCATGTACCTTTTTCATTTCAAATAAAGGCGACTCTTTAATACTGGTTAAATCCGCAAGAATACAGCCTTCAGGTAAGTTATTAAGATGATGAATAACCATGGAGGTTAAGCGGATAGGCACAGCGACAATAACTAAACCTGCATCAGCTAAAATAGCCTCACTGTTTGGCCAATCATCTTGCTCAATAATGCCAACCTGATAGTCTGAACGCTGGAATAGATCAACAAAAACGGAACCTAATTGGCCTTTACCACCCACCACCACAACTTTTTTACATTCAGGATTAACACAGCGATAACCACTAGCATCTTGACTGACGTAAGAGTCACGCATTAAACGACGTAACACATCTTCAATTAAGTCGGGTGATAAACCTGCATCACTGGCTTGTTGGCGACGTTTAGCAAATAAGCTCGCTTCACGTGTGGGATCATAAATAGGTTTGCCGACATTACTTTTCAATTGACCCACTTTACTGGTAACGCTAAGACGTCTTTGTAATAGTTTGACTAAGTCACTGTCAATCTCATCAATTTCGTCACGTAAATGGGCTAACTTTTTATCAAAGTCGGGATCTGAATTGGTCATTACTATCTCTTATATAAAACATCTTAATTAAAGAACATTGCTGAAAATAAAGCGTTCTGAAACAAAGAACTTAAAATCTTTTTTCAATATTTTCGCTGAGAAACTTAAAATAGAAAACGCGACAGGAGTCGCGTCTAACTAAAAGATTTTACCTACGTACCTTAGGGGAAAACGTTAAGCAATACGTGCGGTTAAACAACCCGATAGGTTTGCGTCCACATCAGCCAATAATTGTTCGGTCGCAGCAAAATCGATACATGCATCAGTAACCGATACACCGTAAGCTAAGTCTTCTTTCGCTAAGTCGCTGCTTTGATTACCCGCATTAATATTACTTTCTAACATTATACCAATAATCGATTTATTACCCGTACAAATTTGATCAACTACATCTTGTGCCACAATTGGCTGACGGGTGTAATCCTTGTTTGAGTTACCATGGCTACAATCCACTATAATACCCGCATCAATACCCTGTTTAGCAAGAACTTTCTCACACTCAGCAATACTTTTTGCATCGTAATTAGGCGCAGCGCCGCCACGTAAAATCACATGGCCATCAGGGTTACCACTGGTTTGAATCAAAGCAACCTGCCCTTGACGATTTATACCCATAAAATGGTGTGGCGACTCGGCAGATTGTAATGCATTAACCGCCACACCTAAGCTACCATTAGTGCCATTTTTAAAACCGATTGGCATGGATAAACCACTGGCCATCTCACGATGAGTTTGCGACTCAGTAGTACGCGCACCAATGGCTGACCAGCTAAATACTTCAGCTAAATATTGCGGGCTGATAGGATCAAGCGCTTCGGTTGCAAGTGGTAAACCAAGCTCTGTTAAGTAAAGGATCAATTCACGGGCTTTTCGAAGGCCGGTTTCAACATCGAAGGTACCATCCATATGCGGGTCATTTATTAAACCTTTCCAACCAACCGTAGTACGGGGTTTTTCAAAATAGACACGCATAACCACATACAACGAACCTTGGTATTTATTGTGCAAGACTTTTAACTGACGGGCATAGTCTTTAGCCGCTTCAACATCATGTACCGAACACGGACCTGAAATAACGAGTAAACGCGGGTCACGTTTGTGAATTATGTCACTAATCGTTTTACGCGACTGCTGAACAAACTCACGACCTTTTTCTGAAAGAGGTAATTCAGCACGCAGCGCTTCTGGGGTAATTAATACATGCTCGGCATTAACATGAATGTTATTTGAGCTGGTTGGCACTATTGATAATTCGTTGGCTGTTGTCATAGTTTTTCCTTAATTTGCATATTGCCCACTGAGTGGAACTTCAAATTGTTCTTTAATATGTCTCTAAATTTCTTTAAAGAGGGTATACGCTAGCTAAATAAACAGATTAAACATGTGAAATTCAAGGTAGGAAAACAGCGACTAATAAGGGCTACAGCTCAACCAAAAACAAAAACAGTAAATCGTAAAGATTTAATTACGCGATTTGTATTGTTATTTTTACACTCTTTTTTACGTATGTATAGTGTTTATTCGAAAAATTAACAGAAAACGAGGGAAAAACTTTATTGATGAAGTAACGTAACAAAAACAGCTGTTTTTTTGGGCTAATCATGACGACTGTTATGCTAGTTTTCATTTAAGCGGCAGTCGAAAGTGCTGTTTCTGGATATGCCCCCACTCCTTCATTCCGGTTATCCCTTAGGCAGGAATCCAGTTTATTCGTTCCGTGATGGAGAAACTATGGACCCCCGAATTACACAACTTGGGAATGACGCTTTTAATGACAGCGGGAATAGCGGTTTAAATGAATGCTGCCCCTTCTCAGCAATGACAGTACCCCACGTCGTCATACCGGTTATTTATTAAGCCGGAATATCAGTCTTTACGGCTAAAGGTTAATTTCATATATTAAAAAGTTGTGACTCATAAATATTGATATTTATTCTTATATATCAGTCGATGACATAATGATTAAAAATAACCATTCTAGTACATGCCGTTGCATGCTAGTTATTAAAATTAAGGACATACTTTGAGCGATTTTATCGGCTTTGCTAATAACTTACTCTGGAATAACGTACTCATTTACTTGTTAGTTGGCGCAGGTATTTGGTTTAGTTATAAATTAGCCTTGTTGCAAGTGCGTCACTTTCCTCACATGTTTAAAATACTTTTCAACAAAAGTGGAAGTGATAAAACAGCAATATCATCATTTCAAGCATTGATGACTAGCCTTGCGGCACGTGTTGGTACAGGAAACTTAGCCGGTGTTGCTATTGCAATCACACTGGGTGGTCCTGGCGCTATTTTTTGGATGTGGGTAATCGCTTTCATTGGCATGGCAACGGGGTTTGCTGAAAGTCTTCTGGGACAACTCTACAAAGTACGTAATAGTGATGGCGAGTTTCGTGGCGGCCCCGCTTATTACATAACCATGGGCTTAAACAAACCGTGGTTAGCCTTTGGTTTTTCTCTGTGTATTTTTATTGGCTACGGCTTAGTCTTTAGCTCTGTGCAAGCCAACACCATAGCCGATGCCTTACAAAATGCTTACCAAGTAGATGCTACCTATTCTGGTATGGTTATTGTTGTTCTCGCTGCCTTCATTTTTATTGGCGGCGTAAGGGCGGTAGCGCGCACTGCTAGCGTTATAGTACCGGTAATGGGCTTAGCGTATTTACTGTTAGCACTCTATATTTGCCTCATTAATTTTCAGCAAATACCGGCAGTATTTATGACTATTTTCAGCTCCGCTTTTGGTTTACAAGAAGCAGGCAGTGGCGCCTTAGGTGCCGCCATTATTAATGGTGTTAAGCGCGGATTGTATTCAAATGAAGCTGGCTCAGGCACAGTTCCACATGCTGCAGCGTGTGCAACGCCTAATCCTCATCACCCAGCTGCGCAGGGTTACGTGCAAATGCTCGGCGTATTTATTGATACCATTGTAGTGTGTACTGCAACCGCGTTAATTATTTTACTGGCATTAGGCTCAGACACATCTGACTTAACTGGTATAAGATTAACCCAGTTTGCGATGACTGAGCATGTGGGGCTTTGGGGCAATCATTTTGTTTCGCTAGCCATTTGCTTGTTCTGTTTCACTTCAATTATTGCTAACTATGTTTACGCTGAGAGTAACTTACATTTATTCAAGCTTGATAACGCCTACGGTCGTTGGGGTTTTATTTTAGTCTTTTTATCGATGACATTTTGGGGATCTATTGCCGCTTTACCTGACGTATGGGCATTAGCCGATTTATCTTTAGGCATACTAACGGTTATCAATGTCGCTGTTATTTTAGTGCTAACACCAACCATTGTCGCCGTAACAAAAGACTATAACCAACAGTTACAAGGTAACAAGCAACCTCGATTTAACTTAACTAAAAGTCATAACGTTCAGGGCTATGTAACCAAAAACATCTGGAAGTAATTTAAGGTAATTACCTAACAAATAAGTTTTGACCAAAGATAATTTTAGAAGCATGCATAATATAGCTTTATATTTAAAGCTATATTATGCCAAGAGGTAACATTATCTTAAGCTGATAGTGCCGTATACTTACTAAAATACAGCCACTCTTATTAAACCTATTAAATTAACGCTTCTGTACCCAGTATTAACTCTCTATAGAACTTCACCATGTCGATGTAATCATCAACTTTAATCTGTTCATCAATACCATGCATTCGATCAAGTGTTGATGGTGTTAAGCGATTAAAGGTGAAACGATAAATGCTGTCACTTAATCCTGCGTAATGTTTAGAATCTGTGCCTCCCACCACTAAATAAGGCGTAATAATCATTGCTGAATCTTGAGTTACTCGGTAAATACTTTCTTTAATTAATAGGAAATTTTGATTATCACTTTTAGAGACTGTCGAAGCTTCTCGTCCAAAACTTCCAAACTGACTCACTTTAATACTGTCGTTATTAATTGCCTGTGTGACATAAGCAATCACTTGTTCAACAGTGTCACCCGGCATTAGTCTAAAGTTGACAACAGCACTTGCTTCCGTTGGTAAAACATTATCTTTGTCTGAGCCTTTTGCCATAGTGACAGCAGTTGTTGTTCTTATCGCCGCATTGGCAGTTTTACTTTGGCTCAATATATTTTCGACTAAGGGTTGGCTTAGCCACATATTGGCAAAGATCGCTTTTTGAATTCCCGCCATCGCAGGAAGAATATTTTCAAAAGTTTGCTGAGAGTATTGAAATTTTACCGGGAAAGGCGTGTTTTCAAGGGCAACTATTGCCAGAGCAACTTCACCCAACGCAGAGTGTTTAGGTGGCATTGAAGAATGTCCACCGATTGCAATTTTTGTTAACTTTAAACTGAGATAGCCTTTTTCAGCGATACCAATTAAAGCAACAGGGCTGTTAATCCCAGGGATAACACCGTCACTAACAATGCTCCCTCCTTCATCTAAAATATATTCAAATTCAATATTTCTATTTCTTAACCGATCAGCTATTTGTAGGGCCCCATTTAGACCACCAATCTCTTCATCATGACCAAAGGCTAAATAAATACTTCTTTTAGGTGCAAAACCTTTACCAATTAGGTTTTCAACGGCTTCCATCATGCCTACTACACCAGATTTTATGTCGATAGCGCCGCGCCCCCAAATAATGCCATTTTCAATATCACCTGAGAACGGTGCATGGCTCCATCTATCTAAGGTTTGTCCGTCTGCTGGCACAACATCTAAATGGCTTATTAATAAAGTTGGTTTTAACGATGGATTTGTACCCTTCCAGTGATACAGCAAGCTATAATTATTTACTTTTTCTAGCTCAAGAGTTTGATGAAGTTTTGGAAATTCTTCCGCTAAAAACTGATGAAAATCGACAAACGCCTGTTCGTTAACTTTATTGTCATTATTACTAGAGATCGTTTTAAATTGAATAGCCTCAGATAGTCTTAATGCTAAAGCTTCTTTATTTAAAGTGGAGTTGTCTAACAGCGGTTTTAACACTGTTTTTGACGAGGTAAAATTTGCCGTGTTAACAGTGATAATAACAATAAGCACAACAAATAATGAACCGAGTAACTTTATAAATTTCATACTGGCGTTTTCCATGTGATTTTTTATTTGAAAAGCGATGATTTGACCTAGAATACGACACCTTAGATTTGAGCAAGAAATAAGGGGTGAGATTAGGCTTTTTCATTCAACTATCCACTTATTCTTCTTCCCAGACCACCTTAGCATCAGGCGAATTAGGAATTAAATTGCCGTACTTTTGTTCTAATACATTGCGTTTAATTTTCATTGTTGGCGTTAGACAATTGTTTTCTATAGTCCATTCACTTTTGCACAGGAAGAGATAATCGACCTTTTGATGTACCTCTAACTCATCATTGACTGTTTTTAAAAAACATTTAAGCCTATTTTCTACCGCTACATCCTTTCTATTTAATAACCCTGCCAAGACGACTAAAGCGATGGGTTGCTTTAGTCCTATGCCTATAACGCACACTTGTTCAATATCAAGGCTGGCACTTAATGCACTTTCAATAGGCACGGGGGCTACATATTTACCTTTCCCTGTTTTGAACTGCTCTTTGATACGGCCAATAATGTTGTATACACCCTCATCATTAATTTCGCCTATATCTCCTGTATGAAACCATCCATGAGTAAAAGATGCTGCTGTAGCCTCGGGATTTAAATAATAATCACTAAATACCGCATCACCACGAATAAGAATTTCTTTTTCGGCTGACAGTTTCATCTCAACACAATCAATAGGCACTCCAATAGTACCGATATTTTTCTCAGACCAAGGAAAATTTCCGCATGACATACCTGATGTCTCAGTCATCCCCCAACCTTCGCAAATCGGCATGCGTAATTTTTGATACCACTTCAGCAAAGACTTGGCAATAGGTGCAGAGCCTGAGCCAAAAATAGTGACATGCTGCAAGCCTAATTCACTGCGAATTTTATACGCAACGAACCGACCGACTACAGGTATCGCTAATAATATATTAAGTTTATTTTGTGGTATTTTTGTCAAAACACGTGATTGAAATATTGACCATAATCGAGGCACAGAATAAAAGGCAGTGGGTTTAGCATATTTTAGATCGTCAATAAAAGTATCGAATGATTCGGAAAAAAACAGTTCGAAGCCAACATATAAACTAACAAACTCAAAGCTTCGCTCTGTAACATGCGCTAACGGTAAATAAGAGAGCACTCTATCACTATCTTTAAACTTGATTGCGATGGATGAATGTTGCGCTGCTGACGCTAAGTTTTTATAAGTTAAAACAACGCCTTTTGGATCGCCGGTTGAACCCGAAGTATAAACGATTGTAGCCATATCATTAATCAAGGGCATGTTGATAACTGACAACGGTTTGAAATCAATTAACCAGTCACTGAAATTTACCCGAGCATTCACTGTAGGATAAGGAAAGGCTATACGCAGTACATTTTTTGGAATAGCTTCTTCGGCAGGATTAGTATCATCAAGTTTACCAATAAATACCGCTTTTATATCGCTATGTTCAATAACGTAACTGATGGTGCGTGTATTGGCTGTTGCATAAATGGGTACACTTACCATACCAGCCATCATAATAGCTAAATCTGCGATAATCCATTCAGCGCAGTTCTTAGATAAAATGCCTATTTTACTACCTTTTTCATAATGTTGAGCTTTCAATCCTGACGCTATGCAACGCGCCTGATGCTCTACATTACGCCATGTAAACTGATGCCATTCGCGATTTACCGGCTGGTTCATTAGCACCTCATCAGGATGAGATTTTGTATGCCTTAATAAATTATCTATAGGTGTAAAGTATTCCATCAGTCATTCCTATATTATTTGTATTGCTAAGGTAGTTTGCTGCGCACTTATCGTGATTGAGCTAAAGCCCATGTTTGCCTACTAGTTATAGCCCTCACAGATTGACTCACATCTGTAATAGGTAATGGTCTATTCAATAGTTTTGATTAAAATAGTACTGTTTACTGGCTCCCAAAAGACATCCCATTGCAATTATCTGAACAGCAATGAGCGTTGAACGGACGTAGATAATGACCAATTACCTGTCGACCTTATTAGCTCAACTAACTAGCGAAATCCGACCTTATTCATCGATAACTCATCTAATCTAATGATCACTGATATAGTTAAGCTGACGTTACAGGCTTCAAGGCTAAAAGTCACCAATATAGACCAAAGCAGCCATTAGTCATATCTAAAAACGAGAAACTGAGTTCTGCTTTTAGCTTTCAAACACCCCTTATGTTTCATCAATACAGCAATCATCTTGAAAAAAAGCAATAACGGCTTGCAGCTTTTCATAGTTAACAACGCAAAACAAAGTGCGACCTTCACGTCTTTGTATAATGAGATCAGCTGATACTAAGCTCGATATATGATGCGACAACGTAGAACCAGGAACATCAAGCTCTTGCTGTAGGCTGCCAACCGCAATGCCTTGCTGCCCTGACAGAACTAATCTTTTAAAAATAGTTAATCTGGTTGGATGTCCTAATTCTTTCAATGCTTTAGCTATTACTTCAATGGTCATAGTTAATTTCTCTCGTTTTTTATATTTCGATATTACCAGAAATATATTGACAAGGATAATTTAAATCTCTATATTTCGATTATTCCGGAAATATAGAGATTAAGATTATGTCTACAGAAATGAAAAGTGCACTTGAGTTTTTTATTACAACCTTCGCAGAATTAGCCATTTTATTTATTATCATTAGCTTTGTTGTCAGCGTCATAAACGACAAACTACCACCTGAAAAAATCAAGCAATTACTCAGCGGTAACCGAGGGTACGGTGTGGCAGTTAGCCTTGGTGCGTTAACGCCATTTTGTAGTTGTTCTACATTACCAATGACAATCGGATTAATAAAAGCTAGAGCTGCATTTGGCCCAATAATGGCTTTTTTATTCACATCACCTTTATTGAACCCATTTATTGTCGGCCTTTTTTGGCTAACATTTGGGGTTAAAGTTACCTTGATTTATAGTGTTTTCGTTATTGTGTTAGCCATTGTCAGCGGTTATTTCTTAGAGAAATTTCATTTCGAACGTTTTATTAAAGCTGACTTATTCACATCCAGTTGTGGTGAAAAGTCGAATAATGACAAACAAGACAGTGTGGAATGTAATAGTTCAAAAAATCAGAGTCCAAGTACTGTGCAACAGTCTTCACAACATTGGAATAAATTACTCGTAGATACGACTAAACAGTTTATATCCTTCGCCCCTTATATGATGATCGGCGTTGGTGTTGGTGCCTTATTACACGGTTACGTACCACAAGATGCTTTTGAAAACTTACAGGGTTATAGCGTGATAATAATAATTCCACTCGCGGCAATCGTTGGCGTATTTCTCTATGTTCGTGCATCAACCATGGTACCGATTGCTACAGCTTTAATTGCTAAAGGCATGAGCATGGGATCGGTCATTTCACTCACTATAGCAGGCGCTGGAGCAAGTTTACCTGAAATGATTATGATGAAACGCATGTTCCACTGGCCATTAATGTTTGCTTTTATCTTTGTAGTGTTTGCCACAGCATGTATCACTGGCTTTGCTATTGAGCTGATTTAATAATTAAAGCATAAGGAACTAAATAATGAAGATTTCACATAACTTTGACAGTGGTAGTATTGCGGTAATCGATACTAAAGATATTAGTAACATTCAGTTAGAACTAACAACTGATAGTAACTATTTGAAGACGGACAATTAATGCGTGTAATTGGTATTATATTGAAAGATCAATTTCTTATATTTACAAGGTTTTGTACCGTAAACTGGAACCATAAAAAAGCGCCTTTCGGCGCTTTAATTATGATACTAGTAGTGATAAACAATTAGTGTTTATGCACCGTGAATAATACGTTGAGAAATCAAGTTCTCAACAACACTTGGGTCTGCCAAGGTTGAAGTATCACCTAAAGTATCGACATCATTCTCAGCAATCTTACGTAAAATACGACGCATGATTTTACCTGAACGTGTTTTCGGTAAACCTGGTGCCCATTGAATGTAATCAGGTTTAGCAAAACGGCCTAATTCTTTCGCAACAAATTCACGTAGCTCTGCATTTAACTCGTCTGATTCAGTTGCACTGCCCATTAAGGTCACGTAACAATAAACGCCTTGGCCTTTAATTTCATGTGGGTAACCAACAACTGCAGCTTCAGCAACTGCTGGATGAAGTACTAACGCACTTTCAATTTCAGCTGTACCAAGTCGATGACCTGATACGTTAAGCACGTCATCAACACGGCCTGTTATCCAGTAGAAACCATCTTCGTCACGTTTCGCGCCATCACCAGTAAAATAGTTACCTGGGTATTGACCTAAGTACGTTTGATAGAAACGATTGTGATCGTTATAAACCGTACGTAGTTGTCCTGGCCAGCTAGCCGTCATGACTAATAAGCCTGCGTTTTCACCTTCTAAGGTATTACCTTCTTTATCAAACAGCGCTGGCTGTACACCAAAGAATGGCTTACCTGCACAACCTGGTTTCATGTCGACTGCACCCGGTAGTGAGGTAATTAAAATACCACCTGTTTCTGTCTGCCACCACGTATCAACAATTGGGCAATTACTCTTGCCAACCACTTCATAATACCAATGCCATGCTTCAGGGTTAATGGGTTCACCTACCGTACCTAATAAACGTAAAGACGATAAATCAGATGCGTTAACTAAGTCATCACCAATACTCATCAATGCACGAATCGCTGTAGGCGCTGTGTAGAATACGTTAACTTTATGTTTTTCACATACTTGCCAAAAACGACCTGCATCTGGGTATGTTGGTACACCTTCAAATACTAAAGTCGTTGCACCGTTTGCTAACGGGCCATAGAAAATGTAAGAGTGACCAGTGATCCAACCGGCATCGGCTGTACACCAGTAAATTTCGCCTTCTTTATAATCGAAGACATATTTATGGGTCATTGCAGCATAAAGAATGTAACCACCACAAGTATGAACGACACCTTTGGGTGTACCTGTTGAACCTGAGGTATAAAGAATAAATAATGGATCTTCAGCATCCATTATTTCTGGCTCACAGACTGCTGTTTGTTTCGCTACCGCTTCTTCGTAGTTAATATCTACTTTTTCATTCCAAGCAACATCACCACCGGTACGGGCAACAACAATAACTGAATGAACATTAGGACAATCGGCAACAGCCGCATCAACATTCGATTTAAGTGGAATGCGCTTACCGCCACGAAGACTTTCATCAGCTGTGATAATTACTTTACAATCGGCATCTAAAACACGTGCTTTAATAGACTCTGTCGAGAAGCCACCAAATACTACTGAATGGATTGCACCAATACGGGCACACGCTAACATAGCGTAACCCACTTCAGGGATCATCGGCATGTAGATACAAACACGATCGCCCTTTTTAACACCGCGTTCTTTTAATAAGTTAGCTAAGCGACACACATGATCGTGTAATTCTTGGTAAGTAACTTTTGAGTCATCGTTTGGATCATCACCTTCAAAGATGATGGCGGTATCATTTGCTTTAGTCGCTAAATGACGATCAATACAGTTATAACTTACGTTAAGTTTAGCGCCAGAGAACCAGCTAATCTCAGAGTTTTTAAGATCAACTTTACTTACGCTGTCCCAAGGTTGATACCAATCAATAAATTCTTTTGCTTGCTCGCCCCAAAATTCATCAGGTTGTTCGATTGATTGCTTATACATAGCATCGTATGTAGCCGCATCAATATGAGTATGCGCTTTGGCTTTCTCTGAAACTGGATAACAAGATTTTAATTCTTTCATTTCTCTTCCTTCGGACTTAACTTGATTTTTATGTAAGTAAGCTAACTCTGTGGTTAACTTTTGGTCACGTTCAACTGCTATAAGACATGCTAAAATTTTTAGAAGGCTTTTGATATACGCCTTTAGTCTTGATTTTACGCTTTTACTCTATTTATTTGACCCAATAACTTTTACCCATATTGGTAGAAAGCTCAAGTAATTAAAACAACTAACTCATAACTTAACATTGAACGCACTAATTGACAACGCTGTCATAATTTACTTAAATGTTGCCAATAAAAAGCACCTGTCGTTACGTTGGGTGCTTTTATTGATCTATTCACTTTGTTTTTCTAAATATTAATGCGGATGCATGATACGAGTTATACCCGTTACATTAATTTAGTGATCAAAATTCAATGAGGATAAATTTTCAAGTCAAGGCGTGTGATTGAGCAATAGCTGGCTATTGGGATTGAGTGCAACACAGAAAGTGTAGATTTAGACCATTAGAAGAGGGGCAATTAATTAGAGTAATTAGTACGCTACCAAAAGAATAAATCCAATTTTAATAGACATAAAAAAACCGAGCGCGTGGCTCGGTCCTATAAATGATTACTAAAGTTAGCGCACGTTAGCGACTACTCGTCATCTAATTCAATATCGTCTTCATCTCTTGGCGTAAAGGTTCTAATACCTTCTTTGGCTACGATCTCAATGTAAAAAGACGTTAAGCCCTCAACTTGTGTTTGATCAATACGCTTATTAATGTCTGACAATTCTACTGGCTCTGCTTCTTCTTTGGTATTACCAAATTGGCAATCAAAATCCCAAAAGTCAGCACCTGAAGGTAATTTTTTATTACGTTCTCTTTTAAGATATTTTTTAACTTCGTGTTTAACAGAATCAACACGTCTTTCAAGTTTAATTTTCTCGTGGGTTAATTCAAATACTTTTTTCATGGATGGCCTTAAGTCGATGGCTACAATTACTCGCCTTTACGGTACGAATAATAGGTGTAAATTAGATAATGGCAGTATTTTACGTTACTTTCACGCAAGTAGCGAGATAGTGATGGCAACACAGCATAAAAAAATTACTGTCTTGCCATAAGCCAATGCTATAGCGCTAACATTGCTTGAGTTGCCGCGATTAAATGATGCTTAGTATTGGGTTCAACAGAGGCATGACCCGACGCTTCACTAAGTACTAAGGTTGATTTAGGCAATTTTTGGTGTAATAACCAAGCATTATCTGCAGGACAAACTATGTCGTAACGGCCATGTACTATTGCGGTTGGAATATCTTTTATTTTGTCGCAATTGGCTAAAATTTGGTTGTCTGTTAAAAAACAATCATTAACCATGTAATGTGCTTCGTGACGCGCTAATGTCCAAGCATGGTCATCACCTGTTGCGGCATCAACAAATGCTTGGTCTGGTTTTAAGGTACAACAACGAATTTCCCAAATACTCCAAGCGGTAGCAATTTTTTGCGCAAGTTCTTTATCTTCACCCACTAACATGGCATAAGCTGCTTTAGTCGTCGCTTGTGCGCGTCCTTCTGGCAGAACATCGACATAATCTTGCCAGTAATCAGGGAAAATACGTGCCGCGCCCCCACCAGAAAAAGTCCAATTAGTGTCAACGTCTCTACCTAAGAAAATTCCACGTAAGACTAAACTACTCACACTTACCGGATGAGTTTGTGCATAGACTAAAGAAAGAGTAGAGCCCCAAGAGCCTCCAAAAACATGCCATTTTTCAATCGCTAAATGCTGACGAATCTTTTCTATATCAGCCACTAAAAAAGTGGTTTCATTATTATCTAAACAACCGTGCGGTAATGAACGGCCACAACCACGTTGATCAAATAAAATTATATGATATTGCTGGGGATCAAAAAAACGTCTGTCATTCGTTGAACAACCACCACCTGGGCCACCATGAATAAAAAGCACAGGTTGCCCTTTTGGATTACCACATTGTTCTACATAAATTTGATGTTGACCATCGACATCAAGTAAGAAGTCATTAAAAGGGGAAATTTCAGGGTAAAACTCATTCAGGGTGCTCATTATATTATTCTCTTTATTCGCATTAGGTATCGCCTGCTATGGCGTGAATAGATCATTTAACTCAGTTAGCAGCGATGCACTTTATTTACTTGGATTATTTCTAGCTGGTTAATGCTTAACTTAGATCTAAAGCAAACTTCTTTAATATCTCGATTGGTACTATTTCCAAGGCTTTAATATGGGTTTTTCTTAAATGAACTCTTGGGGCTCTATCACTTTGATAAGCTTCTAGCCAGCGCTCTGCACATAAACACCAAGTATCTCCAGGTTTTATGCCTGCAAAATTAAATTCAGGTATTGGCGTAGATAAATCATTACCCTTAAAGCGAGAAAATTCTAAAAACTGCTGACTTGCTTCAATACAAATGGTATGCGAACCAACATCTAGCTCAGAGGTATTGCATTTATTATCACGAAAAAAACCAGTGATGGGATCGCCACCACAACCGACTAGCGCTTCACCGAATACATTAATTGACTCATCCATTTCCATAATTTTTCTCATTGCTACGACAGTTGAACTCATCTTATACCAGTTATCATTCAAAGTGCAGGATTTCAATGGGAATTAAAGTGACTTTAGCCTTGAGGGTAATTACAAATAAAGGACCTATTTTTTTGATTAATCTCTCGTCGTGAATTATCTGAAATAATGGGCATAAGTAACATCAATTACTCCTGGTAATAAGGCACTAAAGTGCGAATCGTTGTGCACTTACCTTCAACGGAAGAATAACTAATTGAATAACCATGCTTACTGGCTCCTTCCACAATACTTCTTGTGCCTATGCCATGTACTTTACCATCGCCATGTTGAAATAATATTGTTTTGTCTAACTCTTCTTGGCTCATGCCTTTACCATTATCAGTAAAAGTTCCCACTAAATAAGTCTCTTTCATCTCGATATGTACATCAAGCTCTGTGGCACCTGCGGCTATAGCATTACTGACAATGTTTTCACGTAAGCGTACCAATTCAACGGGGTTTAAATAAGCATTTTTAGGTTCATCAATCATAGTGACTTTTAAGTTGATTTTTATATCATAAATTTCCATCAACTTATCATAAGCAGGTTTTGAATTTTTAAGGAAATGTTCCTGGACGGCCATCAGTACAAAATCGTTATTGGTGTGTTCTGTTTCCTGATAGGTTCGAGCCAACTCATGTGATAAATCTCTCGCCCTCAGTAAGCCGTTAGTCACACGTTCTGCATAAGCATTCTGCTGTAATTCAGGATTCTTTAGTAACAATAACTCAAAAGACCCCATGGCAATGCCTAAGTGGTTGTTAACATCATGGTTTAAAAACAATACATTTTTACTTTCACTCATAGATAAGTTCCTTTTATTTATGCCCTGTTATATAAGGTAGACTATTGTAGTAAAAAAAAGGTTGAGGTATCACCACACAGTTAGCTCTGTATTGCAGACTATTAATACAAATAGCCTACTTATTTAGTCGTGTTACTCAAAGTTACTCGTAGTCGCGACATAAAGAAATATATAAAAACATTGGTGTAGGAGCATTTAAAGCTAACGTTATAGCAGTTTCATTAAAGCACTATTCTATTTTAGACTTAAAATAAATACCGAATATTAGGCATTTATTTCAACAACAAGTATAAATGACCAATAAATTAGTGAGATTGATATTAAAACAGCAATAAAACAAAGGGCGACTAAATCGAAAGCACCTTTGTTTGTTAGCGAGCTGCGGCTAGTTACCTCATTAGCCAACGAGATGTCGGCCATTGAGGAACACTAACTAATTAATTTCCGTGACACCTGGATAGAAGGTATCTATCGGCGTGTCCGCGGGTACCACGTTCTTAGTGAAGGCACCGCCGCTTAGCTTATAAGCGTACATATGATCTTCTTTTACATTGCCATTTGATGCGAAACCAACGATATCGCCATTTGCATCTTCAATAAGAAAGCCGACCATTGACGTATTCGTAATCGCCGCTACTTCGGTTACCGTGCTAGCCCCATCAAACTGCATCAACTTGCCGCCCTCGGTACCGTAATAAAATTTACCATCTGATGCGGCAAGTAACGCCGTAGAGGGTAAATCAATCAACCCCGTAACAGCATCAGTAATCGTTGGCGTTGCACAGTCGTTTTGAACCTGTTGAATAGTACCTTGGTTTGGCGAAGCACTTTCGCGTGTTACAAAATAACCATTACCGCCCGCCGTCGCGAAACTTAGCGCGCGAACGGGATCATGCGGTCCATTTGTCATGAAGTCATGAACGCCACGCTGCATGCTGGCTGGATCCACACAATAGAGCTTGTTATCAGTAAAAAACCATAAATTATCGTTATCTACTACCAATTCGTAACTCGGTATGCGCGCCGTCGTTGTATCAAAGTCCGCTAGCTCGTTAATCGCCAATGTGTCAACGTCAATGGAATACAGAGCATAAACTTGTCTGCGAAGATCCACTCCTAAACCATAGAGAGTATTAGATGAAGTCTCCCCCAGGCCAATCCCTGCTCTAAAGTATTTCGATGGTGCAATTTCTTGCGTAACACCGAGTGCAGAATCAAAGTGAATAGTCGCACCTTCAATACTATTACTACTGGCGCTACCCGATATCGTTGAGAAAAAATAATCGCCAGTCGATGCCTTCGTTACACGGCCAAATGGAAAACCACCATTTTCAAAACCAAAGTCGAACTGTTGCACGCTGTTATTCAACCGATCAGCCGTTAACAGCGCTCCCCGCTTATTAACCCCTCCGTCATAGCTCAAGGTTGTAACGAATCGATCGTTAATTGAATCGCTTGCACGATCCAAAATAGCAGGGTCACCGATAAAGTAAGTGCCCCTGTCACCACCACCGGTAATAATAGGACGGTCGACATAACTTCCTTTTGTCACTTCACTTAAGGTAGGTGAAGCAATGGATATTCCTAACGAAGCAGCGTTGAAGCCTATAAATGTTGATGCACTTTCATCAACAATATTCATATAAGCGGTATCACGAATTATCGAAGCAGTCACACCGCTAACTTGAGAGGTTTGAAGATTACTAAAGCTTCGAACAGCTACCGGTTGTGTAACGGCGCCATTAGTGCGGTATAAACCAGGGGCAAACCCCGCGGAACCGTCGCACATCACATAAATATCTACCAGTCCCCAACGAAAGGTGCCTTGTGCGTTGTGGCAATCACGAAGAGTAAAACCACCTCCGCCATTGCGTCCATTACCAGTTAAGATCAATGGGGAAAAGCTTTCAAGCATGATCATATAATCTTGATCGACAACAAATTTTCGTGCATTTGCCTCAATAGGAGAGCCAAATTCGGCAATACTCCACGCTTGACTTAGGTTGTTATTGTCAGTTGGCGTCATTTCAATTGCCGACAGTGCCTGCGATCGTAAACTGCCAAATGCCGCTAATATCTTATTACTATTACCGTTCCACGCTAGATCGGTATACGGTGCCAATCTCGAACCTGGGAAAGAACCTTGCGCTATACCAAACTCGGCAATAACGGAAAATCCCCGATAGTCAGCGCTACTAGGATCAGCGTTAACGTGGATTAGTACTCCTGCATCATTAGTTCCGCCTTTGAGGGTAAAGATAAACATCGATTTACCGTCAGGATGAAACAGAATTTGATGCCTAAATTGACGTACACGATGGCCGTTTAAAGTTATGTCTGGCGCATTAGCGAATATGACCGCAGTATTCGTTGCAGGGTCAAACTCAATAATTACTCCGGTATTATGTAACCCAGTTGCATCGATTAAGGCGTACATTTTCTCATTACTAGGGTGTAACACGGGAGACTGAACATGATCTATTGATCCCATACGAGGCAAACCATGAAGGCTTAAGATTTCTGTCGCCTTTGTCAAATCTCGTTCCTCTAAGGATATCAATGAACCCGAACCACTATCTCCGCCAGTAGCACTTAGCATCATTAAGTTATGCCCCGGAGGAAGCGGTATTGCAGCGCCTTTAATCGGGTCTTTCACGGACACCGTTTCGCTAATCCAATGACTATTTAACTGCCCATCATTCACAGCTAAAGTAACGGTGTAATTGCCTGCGACATCTGGGGTAAAAACAGGTTGAGCGACGGTACTATCGCTTAACGTCGCTAAACTTGCAGATGGCGTGAATAATATCCAATTATAGGTGAGCGTATCGCTATTTCCGTCAAAACTATTACTACCGTCCAGCGTATAGCTTGTACCCGTTATCCCATCAAGTGTCGAGCCTATACGAGCGACCGGCTCGATATTTTTTTCAGTATCATGAATCACGACAACATCGGGTAGGCTTATGCTCTTACCGTCGCTGACAAACAGCTGAATAACAAAATCGCCTTGGACATCGGGTGTAAAGTCCGGATTTCTAGTCTTATCCTTGTTCAGTTGTGCCAAACTACCCACAGGTCGGCTCAGAATCGCCCAGCTGTAATTCAGAGCATCGTTATCGGCATCGCTAGAGCCTGAACCATCGAGTACCAAATTCGCATTGAGATCAACTTGTCGATCTGGACCCGCATCAGCTACTGGCAGCGTATTACTCGCGCCGTCCCGAATAACGACCACATCTGAAGATTTTTGTCCCGTTGGATCGGTCACCGTGAGCTGTACTACGTAATCACCAGCACGATCAGGCATGAGGGACGCTATGGCCTGACGGCTGTCGTTAACAACTGTCGCGCTGCCGCTTGGGCTTGATAACATGGACCAATCGTAACTTAGTGGCTGTAACTCCGGATCACTCGAAGTAGAGCCATCCAAGGTCACTAATACACTGGTGGCCGAAGATTGATCTTCCCCAGCGTTCGCCATCGGCGGCAGATCTTGATCAGATATAATAACCGTCGCTGGGGCACTGCTTCTTTCACCGTCATTAACAATTAACTGAAAAACATAGTTGCCTAGTTCATCGGGCGTAAACTCGGGCGCGACAATATCCTTTGCTGAGAGTGTGGCGGCACTACCACTTGGTGCGGACACTAAACTCCAGTGATAACTTAACATGGCTCCTTCGGGATCAGTCGATTGCGTGCCATCTAGGTTGATTTTCTGGCCTGTCACTACCAACATTGGTGCGCCGGCATTAGCAGTAGGTGCTAAATTTTTAGTTGAAATAGTCACCGAGTCAACCGTACTTAAATACTGCCCGTCGTATATAATAAGCTGTACCACATAATGCCCAGCTACATCGGGGGTTAGCGAAGGGTGAAAGGTATGAGTATCTGCGAGAGTGACCGCTGAATTTTTGGGCTTCGAACTAATTGACCAACGAGGTGTTAATGTATCACCATCAGCGTCACGCGAACCGCTGCCATCAAGATGAGCTAACTGTCCCAACTGCCCACTAATATCTGCGCCAGCATTTGCGATTGGTATGTGATTACTTTTATGCAGTATTACCGTACTGACTTCGCTATCGACTTGGCCATCATTCACCGTGAGCGACAATACAAAATCGCCTGACATATCAGGGGTAATACTCGCCTTCACCGCCGTTGCATCAACAATCGTAGTGGTACTGCCCGCAGGGGCACTCACAATACGCCATTGATAGCTGAGTGAGTCGCCATCAACATCGCTAGAACCCGTGCCATCGAGCACCAATGAAGTGCCTACAAAGAAGGTGGTATTAACACCCGCATCGGCTACCGGTGGTAGATTTTTGTCACTGATTAATACTCTATCAGCTAGGCTATCACTACTGCCATCGCTGACGACTAACTGAACTTCATAATCACCGGCAACGTCGGGAGTTAAAATAGCATAAGGACTATCGGCACGCGCCAGTATTGCCGCACTTCCAGAAGGTATCGAAACCAAAGTCCATGTATAACTTAATAGATCGCCATCGCTATCAAAGCTCAAGCTACCATCGAGCGTAACTGCATCACCAGTTTGGGATTTTCGATCCAGCCCAGCATTGGCTATAGGTAAAGAATCACTGTCACTAATAGTCAAAATTACCGGTAGGCTATCTTCTTCGCCATTATTGACAATTAACTCAATTTTATAATCACCAAACTCATCAAGATATAAACTTGGGAAAGGGCTACTTGAATCACTCAGTTTACTAGTACTCGTTGTCGGCTGGCTGACGACCCGCCAAAAATAGGTCAACGGCGCACCATAGGGGTCATAGGACCCACTACCGTTTAATACCGCTGTAGCGCCTCGCTGAAGCATCATAGAATGTCCAGGATTAGCAATAGGAAGCACTATCTGAGAGTGTTTTTTGTTATCACTACAACCTGATAAAATAAGAACGAGTATTAGCAATATATATCGCATAGCAACCTTTAAATGATATTAGACTTGTTTGTAATATACATTTAAATAAATCATTTCGCCAAGATAACGTCAAATATAAGGCGTTTATTTAAATAACGTGTTGTTATTATTACTAAGTGAACAACAAAGTAGTTAGTAATGATAACAAATATAAAGGACCCATTAATTAGTGAAATTGCTCAAGCACTCTGCAACCTGCATCTGCAATGATAACGGGTATATACATTGCATTAAAACTGTATGTAACCCAGTTATCATTTTATCAATCGCTAGTAACTACAACCAACACTTTCCAAAGTGGTTTTATTTATTAACTCAAAAAAGCGCCCTAAGGCGCTTTCAGTTATGTTTATTTACTAAACAAAATAACTAATTAAGCATGGCTAACTGCACTTTATGTTGTTCTTGCTCTCGCTCAACATACTTGCCCCATTGTAGGGCGGCTTTTTTAGTACTAGCAAATTGTGATGCTTTTGAAAATGCTGCTAGCGAGGGCTCAAAGCTTTTCAAGTTGAAGTTCGCCATACCTACAATCAAATGCATATTAGCGATGTCCTTAACATTTTTGTCCTTGCTTTGCTTATGCTCATCGTAACGAGTTAAAGCAAGTTTTGCCGCATTTATCGCCGCTTGCCATTGCTCATTGTTTAAGTAAGTCTGCGCTAACAAAGCATCGTGCTCGCCAGACTGGGCAATATCGCTAACGCGAATCAACACCTTAATCGCTTTATCATCTTCTTTAGCTGATAAATAGGCACGAGCTAACATGCTTAAGTTATCTTCATCGGCAAATATACTTCCTTGATCGATAGCATCATCTAACACGGCGGCACTTTTATAGGGTGCGCCATGGAATAAATAAAGTTGTGACAAAGTAATAATATCACTAGTTTTGGTAATATATCCCGCTTGGTAGGCCGCTTCCATTACCGCCATTTGTTTAGCTTCTTCCCCGATTTCACCGTACATGCTTGAAAGCTGTAACCAGTATTGTGGTTTATCATATAAACGCACTAGCTTTTCCATCACCTTAGTGACTTGCTTAGGTTGTTGTAGTTCATAATAAGTAGCACGTTGTAAAGTAAGCCAATTTTCTTTAGGCAGTTTATTTTCAGCTTCAACTAAACTCACGGCTATTTCAATATGCTTTAAACTATTAACAAAATCTTTATCTTGAAAATAAACTTGTGCAAATAACATTTCTTGATTGCCAGTTAGCTCCTTGTCATTAAGATTTTGCCATTGGATTAGGTAATCAAGCGCTTCTTTAAAGTCTTGTTGTTGCATGCTTAATTGCGCTAGCGAATAAAGCGTTGAGATGATCAAGCTATCTGGAATTGCTGTCTCAGCAATAACCTTATTAAAACTATCAATCGCCAATGTTAAATCGTCGTTACCGTAATACATAAAGCCGTAAAAATTAAATAACATGGCACGTTCATAACTATTTAAGCTATCAAGTCGCCCCTCGACTTCGGCTAACACTTCAAAGCCTTCTATTTTATCACCTTCATCGGCCAGCTGTTGGGCACGGGCTAATTGTGAATATACGCGGTTACGCATCGCGGGTACTTTTTTACTCGTGCGATAACTTTTTTTATCGGTTTGAGCTGTTGCGACACTGTTTTTATCCGTATTGGTCGCTGTATTTTCTTCTGCAGCAAAAACTTTGCTGGTTGTTATTGTGACAAGTAAAGTAAATAGGGTTGTCAGTAGTAAGGAGTGTTTGTTTTTCATAACTGGATCCTTAATTAGCTATTAATAAGTAATGTGTAAAAGCTTAAAAATGGATTTACGATCAGAGACCACAGAATCCATTTTTACCTTGTGAGTGTTTTGAAATATTAGGCCAAACGGCTTAACCATCAATTTCAAAACTAATTTTGTTTTGCACGCCAGCAACTTCCATCGCTACACCATCAACGACCCGTGGTTTGTATTTGAACTTGGCAACCGCATCAAGTGCTGCTCGGTCAAATACTCCTTCAGGTTTTGCTTGTACTACCACGGCATTACTCACTGCACCTGTTTTTGTCACAACAAATTCAACAATAACAAAGCCTTCAATGCCACGAGATTGCGCTCGACGTGGATAAATCGCTGCGACCTTAACAATCGGTAAATAATCACCATCACCACTGTCTAAACTCAAACCGCCAGATAACCCCATATCTGTTTGAATATCCGCTGCAAAACTACTTTTTACGGCATTAGCATTAGGGTTAGATTGCTGCATTTGAGGTGCGTTCATTGGCGGTGGTGGCTCTTTTGGCTTTGCTGGCTTTTGTGGTTTTCGTTCTTTTTTTACAATGGTTTCATCTTGTTTTAAGCGGATAAAATCAAGTACACTGCCTTGTGCAGGGTCTGTCATCACTTCATTGCCACCAGCAATTAGCTTCTGCATACCCCAGAGTAAAAGGAAGGTCATGCTTAATGCTAATACTCCAGCAATTACATAACGAGTACCACTACGTACAATTATCTCTTGAGGTATGTCTTGCGACATTTGCTGTGACATTTCTTTTGGCATGTTTGTTAACATGTTAAGTCCTTAAGCTATTCTTAGGCCTCTTGTGCTGCAATAGACACATCATAAACACCCGCGGCGCGCGCAGAATCCATCACCTTAATTAACGTCTCAGTAGTAGATTTTTTATCGGCTTGAATAACAACAGTACCTTGGGGGTTTTCTGCTTTTAAGCGTTCAATATTCGCTTGGACACTACGAATATCTACTTTACGTTTGTTGATCCAAATATCACCCTTGTCGCTAATTGCAACCAAGATGTTGGCTCGCTCTTTCTTTACCGCCGTAGCGGCTTCTGGACGATTAACGTCAATGCCTGCTTCTTTAACAAAGGAGGCGGTGACAATAAAAAAGATTAACAAAATAAACACCACATCAAGCATGGGGGTCATATCAATTTCTTCTTTTTCATCTTGATCTTGTAACATTTGGTTTAAGTGACGCATAACTAACTCCTACAATTCTATTTTGAAATAACTATTTCATTCAAACAAAATAGTTATCCGCTATTAATTTACGGTCTAATTCTTACGAGCTAATAACTAATGACTAACCGTCAAACTATCAGCTAACAATTCCGATTCTTTTTTAGCATTACGGCGTAACCAGGTTGCAGTAAATACACCTGATAACGAACCGACCATACCTGCCATTGTCGGGATAGTGGCGCGTGATACACCCGACGCCATAGACCTTGCGTTACCGCTGCCCGATATTGCCATCACATCAAATACTTCAATCATGCCAGTTACCGTGCCCAGCAAACCTAATAGCGGACATAAAACCACCAAGGATTGAATAAGTGCTAAATTGCGATTTAACTTAGTAGTACCACGAGAAATTAAGGCGTTGCGTATTTGTTCGCTATACCAAGAGGTTTGATCTTTACGACCTTGCCATACACTAATCATGTGTTTCTTTACGCTACGGTAGCTGTAAAAAACAAAAACAAAGCGTTCAAAAATCAATAGCCACATAATGAAGATAACGGCGGCAATCACGATTAATACTTGACCACCGGTATCCATAAACTCATTAATGGCGTCGTACATTTCCATTAAGGCAATCACGATTTATGCTCCTTGACCTGCAAGCTCAGGGCTTTGTGATGCTTTATCGCTTTGCGCTTCAGCGCGCTCAGCTCTTTCCGCAATGAGTCCGGTACTTTCTTGTTGTAAAATATTAACGATGTTACGACTACGACCATTTAAGTAGGCAAAGATAAAAACCATTGGGATAGCAACAACTAAACCTAAAACGGTAGTTACCAGTGCTTGAGAAATACCACCTGCCATAAGCTTAGGGTCGCCGGTACCAAATAAAGTAATCGCTTGGAAGGTATTAATCATACCGGTTACCGTACCGAGTAAGCCGATTAACGGTGCCACCACTGAGATGATTTTAATTAAGGTTAGACGTTTTGATAACTTAGGTACTTCTCTTAAAATAGACTCAGATAATTTAAGCTCTAAGGTTTCAGTGTCTAGGTTTGGATTGTTATCTTTAACTTGCATAACACGACCCAGCGGATTATCACTAGATGCTATTGATGATTTAAGTTGACGTTCAACTTTTGAGCCGATAAACACTAAACTAATTAAACGTTCAAGTGCAATAAGTAGCCCGACAAAGCCAATGGCTAAAATGATGTAACCTACTGGACCACCTTGATCTACTCGTTCTTTCAAGTCAGGTGCTTGCACTAATAAACTTAAAATTGAACCACCCGTTGGGTCTAAGGCAAAAGCGGTTGTACTCTGTTCTGATGAACGGCTGTTAAGTAAATCACTGGTTGTCGCTAAGTATCTATTAGACGGTTGCCTAATAAGCTCTGCAACCGTACCTGTTTCGTCAATATATTCTAAATACTTGCCATCTGAAATTAAGTTAAAGCCACCAACACGCGTAACTTCAGCATTTTTACGGTCACCATTAGCTAAAACAACTTCACGGTTAAACGTTGTTACTTTACCGCTTTGTGTCATTTCGCGTTGTAATTCAAACCATAAACGTTCTATCTCGCTAATGGAGGCAAGCTTTGAACTTGATCCCATACTTTGCGCAAATTCATCTAAAAACTGACCACGGCCGGGTATTTGCGCAGAAATAACTGACGTTTGAAACTTACTGCGAGTATCACCTGATACTTGCTGTAAAACACCAAACAACTCTTTTAATTCACCTAAACGTTTATCTAAAGCCTCGGCCTTATTCGCTAAGTCAATCTCATTATCAGCAAAGTTTTGTTCAAGCTGCACACTAAGTACTAAGGCATTATCACGCTGGTAACCCATATCATTCAGCATATTTTGCTGTTGATTAACTTTGCCTTTAAATTCACTTTCTCGTGCTTGGTTTTGCTTGGTCTGCGTTATCTTTCCTTGCGCTAGCTGGTTTAATAAATCATCTAGGTTTACGGCATCTTGGGCATAACTAAGCGCACTTAAGCTACTTAATGAAGCGAACGTCATTGAAAGTGCAGACACGGTTAACGCTTTTTTACCTGACTGGCTTAATTTTGTTACTGTGTTAATTACCGCTTGGCCCACTTTATTAGTGATGGCTTTTCTTACTGTGTTTTTTATTGCATTAGGATAAGTAGTCATCATTATTACTCTGCTTGTGTCGATGTTTCATTGAAAGACACTGGTACCATAATCAAATCAGGTGCTAGCTGTTTACGGGCTATACGTAAGGCTTTATTAATGCCTAAACGATAATCTTGTGACAAAGGTTGCCACTGACCCGTTCCTTTTGAAGATTGCTGCCATTCACCTAAACGACTACCGTCACGTGTTTGATAAACCAAACTCACACGGCCAATACGTAAAAAGTCAACATCCATTTGTTTACCGTCAATAGGTAAAATACCGCTATACGCTTCAATAGTACGGCCGTAATCAACTTCTATTTGATACGCTTCTAGTACACGACGAAACTTCTCAGAAACTGAAATATCGGCACGATTCATCATGGTTTTTAAGTCTTCAACACGCTTTGTTCTTTCGCTTGGCAAAAAAGGTACATCCAAGTCAACAAAGCTATCTAAGGTACTGATCATACGCGCCATTAATGGTGATATTTGACGTTCAATAACACTTACTTCTTCCATTGACCTAGCTAATTGGGCTAGTTCAGTTAATTGGCTATCAAGCTGTGTTTGCATTTGCTGGTTATAAACACTGAGACCATCAACTTCTTTTGTGACTACATGAAATTGCTGTAATTTAGTTTGTACTTGATCGGTAAAACGGTTTATTTTTTGTTGTGACTTAGCAGCAGATTGATTAATTTGCTGTCCTGCATCAACAACATGGGTTAATTGATCGCTATTAGTTTCAGGGAGTTGCTCTGCAAACGACAGAGATGAAAAAACTAAGCTTGTGGTACTGATGCTTAACAACAAACTTGCTTGCGCTAGTTTAGATAACTTCATAGGTTTACCTTCATCGCTAAAAATTAATTATTTTTATGAACAATGCCTTTATGGTTCTGCGTAATTGCGCAAATCAATTAAAGCATTAAATGTATGAGGCGAAGTTTACCGAGCAAATGTGACACTTAAATTGTAAAAATATGACACTTAAGTTTCAATAATGTGTCTATTTAGTGACAAAGCTTATCTGGCGGGTATTTAGTAAATGGGTTTTAGAAGGCGTTAGCTAAGTTAAACATAGCTAATGACTATAACTAATGAGGCTGCACAGTGTATTATAAAAAATATAAACGTCTTCAGTTGTATTCTAAACAAGCTATTTTACCCGCAGTAAAATATCCAATAATGCTAGCCTATATACTCTGCAGCCTCACTATTCGATATAAGTACGCTTTTTTGCCTATATTTAGTACTATGTATTAAGCGTAAACTAATAACGTTCGCGAGTTATGGCTTGCGTACCTTTAAGTGTGTTTAGATGACAACATAAGGTTCCACGATTAATGAACAGTGCTATAAGCCCCCACTTACAAAGATTTCAAAAACAAATATTAAGTTTGGTTCCTTATGCAAGCAACGACAGATTAGAATATCTTGTTCAAAAACTTCTCCCTGAAGAAAGCCCTGGTAGACAACTTGCAGTTAAAAATGAAATAAAGAAACTTGCTCAACAAGCCACTAAATCAATTGATCTACGTTTGATTTTTACCGACTGTGAGGTGATTAAGCACAACAAAGTCACCCATTATTTGGATTCAGCAGGTAAAGAGTTCTTCAATAAAAAACTCCTTGAATATCAAAATATCTACACTATAGCGGTATACCATGAGGTTTTTGAAGATGCGCAAGAAAGGGCTATCAATAAAAACAAAAATGATACTGAAAGCAGTAAAAATAATGAAAGCAGCGAAAACAGCGAAAGTAAATTTTCTGAGTTTAAAATAGATAAAACTCAGCCTAAACCCTTAGTTAATAAAAACAGAATAATTAATGAACTAAAGCAACTTAACTCTTCTTGTAAAGTATTTATCAATCCTATTATGGGGATGAGCCCTCAAGGAAAAAGAGAAGTTGGTATTACAGCTAGTATTGAAAAAATGAATAACCGAAAAGTTGTCATTCGAACATCAAATGAAATAGAAAATATAAAGTCGCAAAAAATATATTTATGGTTATATGATCATCATAAAGAAATTGATTTTACTGAAGAGCTTGAGCTTGGCTTTGAAATTATAGATAGTCAAAAATCTTCACTAAAGAATGGTTTTGAATACCTGTTAAAATATTCAAGCCCCTTAACAGATAAACAAATGCGGGTTTTATTCGGCTATTACTTAAGGAAAAAGAATTTAGCAATAATAGGTCCCACAGCACAATTTATCACACCATTATTTGATTCAATCACCTCTAAAGGTTACGAACAATTATACCTAAATAAAACCCATGACATTCCACTACTTTGCTATAAAAAAAATAATGAATGGCATGCAAAAGTAGCAATGAAAACATCAGGTAATGATGAATTATGGAAATTTTTTAGCGATGAACAAGAAAACTTTCATCTACCCGTATTGCTTGGACATAAAGATATTCAACATGCTTTAAACGAACAAAAAAATGTTGATAAGTATGCCTTTTTACTGAAGTCTATTTATAAGGGTACTTTCACCTATTCACTTATTTGGTATGACGAATTTGTTAATGATAGCAGTGTTAAAACGGCTTTTAATCATTACTTCAAAAACAGTCTATTTAGAGTGGTTAAGATATCGTCATCGTTTATTAATCCTGAAGAAGATGCCTACGTCCCCTCAGCGTTACCTTGTCATGTTCATCCTAAAATGGCGGTATTAAATAGAGCAACGCCTAAATCGGCTTTAGATATGATTAGTGATTGTGACCACATGCTCACAGTATCTGATATAACCAGCTTGTATGAAACTATATATCAACCAATACGTGATGATGTTACTGAATTAGCAAGCCTATTACCTGAACGTTACCAACTTAGCGCTATTGATGTTCTGTCTGAAACCGAAATAGTAACCGCTGAAAATGATGATTCACGAAATGAAGATCGCTTCGTATTATCATTTAACATGGCGATAACACGAAGTAATAATGTCGTTACCCATATTTTAGGTAAAACTAAAAATATTTCTATTCAAGGTTTATTAGTCAACCTTGCACAAGAAACTAAATTCAAAGGAGGGGAAGAAATTGAAATTGAATTATTAGTCCCCTTTACCGGACAAGAACGTACACTGACAAAACAAAAATACGTTGTGTTAGGTTATGACAGTCATGGCGCAGTTCGGTTATTAATGAACGCAATTGAAAGTAAACATTTAGCCGGTAGAGCCATACGAAAATATCTTTATCAACATATTGATAACCTTGAAACATGTGGTAAACGGGGTAGCCGCATTTATGGCCTGCAAAAAGCAATGAGAAATATATATGCCCATAATCATTTCTCTATTCCATTTTACTTAAAAGCAACTAAGCACCAGCAATATATTAATGCCGCGAGCTTTAGTGGTAACTCAGCGCTTAAACACCTTGTTTATAAAAATAATAATAGTGAAGAAATTATCCTCAACTTGTTGAGTAATAAAAAATTTAGAGATTCATGCTTGTCAATCATCGCAGCTATCGCATATCAAAAGTTAACGGCTCGTGCTTTCTATATTCTTGTTTTACCGAAAGATAAAAATGAAAGTGAAGAGTACTCGTTTTGGTATCGTGATTTATCGGTACTGAAAAAATCGTCTCAATTAAAAGAATATACCAATAAAGTATCTAATCTTGGTCAGCCCGCAATTTTAAAAGTTGAATTGAAAAAAAGTAATAAAGTTAGGAATATGTATTACCGTGACGAAATAAGTTATTTAAGGAGTTTAGATAAAGATCTGGCTCATGACCTTGAAATTCAATTAGAAAATACTATTGGTATCGGAGAAGTTACTGATTTAACTGATATAGCAATTCAGATGATCCGTAATGCTAAGTAACGGTATATATCCGTTACCAATCAAAGTGCAGGATTTCAGTGGGAATTAAAATAACTTTAGGCCGGAGGATAATTTAAGCATAGCCACTCTATACTTTGATTATTTAACGCCGCATAACGTTATTTAAAACCCATCAAAGAAGCGTTTGAGCAACATCACTCCATCGTTGCTCAAGCACTCTGAAACCTGCATCTTAAATGATTACGGGTATAATCATCTGAGGGAATCTACATGAACCGCTTGAATGACTAGTCGTTGTGTTTTTGCTTTATTTGTCACTTTAAAGGGGTAACAGGTAATCAAAGTTATCATTGTTTCATCTTGGAATAGATAGGATGAAATATCGTATTGCGAGACTATATCGATAGTCATTACGCGGTAACTTAATATTTGCCCCTGTGGGTCTTCCAATAAAAATTCTTCCCCGACATCGCTATTTTCTAGCACATTAAAATGACTGTCGTTATGTGCAGATATCACCGTATTTCCATATTGATTTGGCTTAGCAGAATCTTCGAGCCACGTGGGTGCAAACGCCATAGCTCGTCCTGTCATTCCTGCCATAATAATCCAAGAAACATTCTTCTTTTTATAGGTTAATTTTGCAACTGGATAACTATCTGCCCAGTGCCAAGGCCGATTTCTTTGATCTTTTTCCTGATGCTGTGGTTGAATTTCTTGCTGATATTCATGCTGAGATTCCTGCCATGCATGCTTTAGTAATACTTGTGCTAGCACTGATTTTGCGTACAAGTAACTGGGTTTTATCAGTAATAAACAGGCAATAACAATTAAGCTTAGTAAAATGATTTCATAAGGTTTTTTACTAAGCTTATCCACTGTACTTTTGTTAACAGCGATCTTGGTGGAATTAGTGTTAATCATTATTTTTTCTTTGCGGTATTAACAAGAGCGATATCACTGACATTAGCAATAAACATATCGCGCCATTAAATTGCCATTGCCAATTTAATGCTGTTGACGGCAGCTTTTGTCCCGCCGGTAACATATTTTTTAACTGTTTAGCATTCGCTGTTTGATGGTGTGGCCTAGAGACTTCTTTTTCAACCGCGACTAGACTGGTGAAAGGGGTAACCAAATGATATTTCAAGGCAAGTTCAATAATATTGTCTTTTGCTTTAGACTCTTTATATAACATCAATTGACGATAATGATCGGCAATTTTACGTCTTGCCCATAGGGTCGCCAGTGGCGGTATATTTAACTCCTCCGTCGCCTTAGTGGACACTGTTTTATTCCCCTCAAGACTTCCTAAAAAATTTGCGTCAACATTCTCTTGTTGATAATTTTCAATATTAATGGACCAGATTTCCCCCTGATATATACCAGTAAGTAAACTGTCACTTTGTTCACCCGTTACTTGATAACTGAGAAATAACGGCTCATTCGCATAAACATCTGGAATAGGATTCGGTGTTGTCACTAACACACCATTAGGATTATTCAGGCTCATGTTTAAATCAGTCAGCACTGGTTGACTAAGCTTGGTAAAAAGTCGGTCCATTTGCTTTACCAATTCATTATGATTACTGATAAATTGGTAACTACCACGACCAATCTCCGCCGCTTTTTTCATAAAGTATCGATTAGGTGCCGTACCTAAACCCACAGTAAATAACCGTTTACTACCAATTTTTTTCGCGATATCTGAAAAAATTTCCGCTTCATTACCTACTGCCCCATCCGTTAAAAAAACAATTTGTTGGAGCTTTTCATTTTTACTATTTTTTGCAGTTAACTTTTCATTGAGTACTAAATCTAACGCTGATTTAATTTCAGTGCCTCCGGTAGACTCTAACGCTGAGACAAAACGCCAAGCCTGTTGTTTATTGGTTTCACTAGCAAGCACGGGCGCTTGAAAAAGTTTTGTTGGGTACGAATTAAAAGCAATGAGTTGAAAGCTGTCATGCTCGTGCAAACTCGTTAGTGCATATTTAAATGCTTGCTTGGCTTGTGCTAAAGAATCACCGGCCATAGAGCCCGATGTATCTAATACAAAAGTAAGCTCACGCAGTGGCGTTATTTTATTTGCAGCTGAGTTCTCATTCAATTCCGACAATCCCGGTAGCACCATTAACAAACCATACTTTTTATTTTGATAGGTCTGTTGAAAATTTAATATTTGAGGTAAAGCTTGTGGCTGGTATTGCCATGTTAATTTGAAATCTTTTTCAATCAGTTGATTGACTAGCTTAAGCCTGTAATGCCCCAGCTCCTGTTGTTCAGCGATTAAAGAATGATTTATGCTGTTAACTTGTTCTAATTCTGCACCAGAAAAAAGATCAACCGTTACATCAATAAACTGACCTTGCACTGGATCAGTAGTGGAATATTGCTCGAATGATGAGGTATTTGAGTGTTTTTCTGCTCGACTTTCCGCACGTGCTTGAAAAATCAATGTAGGTAACAAATTATGCGTTGCAGATGTTTTAGAGCCCTTAGGTTGATACCTTGGCGTTATTGCCATAGGAAAATGTAAACTGAACTCCCCTGCTTGATAATCAACCTGTTGAAAGTAACTTAGCTCTACTTCAACTTCTTCATTCGGCGGGATATTTGCCAATTGGGTGGTAAATAAGTTGGGCCTATATTGCTCAATTAGAGCCGCCTTTTTGCCACTTTTCTTAGCATTATTAAAGGTTTTTCTCGCTTGTTTCTTTTCTTGAATTTCTCCAATAATAACGCGATCGCCAACACGCATGCTAAGTTGATTAATTGCCGCATTATCGGGTAAAGGAAATGCGTAAACGCCATGTTGCCAATTATTGCTGGTATTAGTAAATTTTTGTTTCACTTTCACATTCGCTACCAGGCCGTTAATTTCTATCTCGACTTGTGTTTTAAGTTGGGGGGCTTGCAAAAATCGTTTGCTGTTGCTCTGCTTAAAAAGCAAGGTACCTGAGCTAACGTCATTAAGGCTAACTTGATGGTAGTCAGCATCATCATGGTTGTTTTTTTCGACTGCATAAACATGACTACTCATACTGAGAGTCATGCCCAGAGTTATGATCGGAGTTATGCCCGAGATAATAAATAAATTGAAAATAAGTGGGCTGAATTTCATGCCACTACTCCGTTAGCAAACGGTGATTATGTTTTCCCAAGGGTATTAATACCTTGGGGATAATAACCTAAGCACCAAAAGTTGAATAAAAATGTCGAGCAATCATCAGTAAAGATTAGGCGTTAATGAGAGCTCGACCAAGGTTGGCCGTTGGAGGGAATTAATTTACCTCAGCTAATATTTGCGTTTGTGCTATCACTTGCTTGTGTACTATGACAGGCAGCTCTTCTTGACCTGGTACTTTCTGCTCTAGTGTTTTTTGTTCTAGTAACGTCACCTGCTCTTTCGCAATATCCTGCTCAGATACCATGACGGGTTCATCTGCAAATAATTGCACTTCAACACGACGCTCATTAAAGTTGCTACTTGTCGAACGGTTAGCTTGCATTGAGTGACTTTCACCAAATGCTTCCGTGCTGATATAGTTTTCATCAACGCCTAGGTTAACGAGCATTAACTTAACCGACTCAATTCTTGCCTGAGAAAGTTTTAAGTTACTGTCTTCACTGCCACTGGGATCTGAATAACCTGATAAATTCACCGATAACTCAGGGTTTTCTAGCATCATCATAGCTAAGTGCTTAATTTGAGGTGTGTAAAAAGATTCAACTTGTGTTGAGTCAATATCAAATCTAAGGTTTAACTTAAGCTGCTCTAATTTATCAGCATGATTCAATGTTTTTTCTGTTAACGCTAACTCCTCGGTTAACAGGTGTTGTGTTTTTTCACTTTGCGCGAGACGTTTTTCCAAGCTTAGCTTGTCATTGCTCAGTGATGTCATTGCCAGTTTGTTTTTTACTAAATTTGTCTCGACCAGTTCTATTTGATTTTTTTGTTCCTGCGAATGCCCAATAAATAAGCCGATAGTACCCGCGACGACTAAACCAATGGGACCGGCAATCAATCCGCCGATAACAGCACCGGTACTTAGTCCTATTATCTCATTGGTGTTATCAGTCTCTTGTGTTTTGGAAGAAGCCATAACAGGGCTCATTGCTAGAGATAAAATGATGCTTGTGGCGATTAGTTGTTTTTTCATGTTGGTACCCTTAATAATTTATTTAATCGTTTAATTAATATGTCTTAAAATTGTTTACTGTTTTTAAGATTGGTTAATGTTGCTTACGGGATCTATTAAACAACAACCAAATGGCAAAACGGGGGTTGAAAAATGGCAATGTAATGAGCAATTGTGGCGAAAAAAGGGCAATCACGGTTTGACTCTATTTATGTTGGATTTTATGGTAGATAATGTTGTTAAGCAGTTTAATGACAAACTAACTATGTAGTTACAAGGACGCTCAATGAGCCGAAGTATTGCAATCGTTGAAGACGATATTTCCATTAGAAAAAATTATACTGAGCTTTTAGAAAAGCAAGGTTATAAAGTGCAAGCCTACAGTAATCGCAAACAAGCTCAGCTTGCCTTAACAGAGAAATTGCCTGACTTGGCCATCATTGATATTGGTTTAGAAGATGAAATCGATGGTGGATTTACCTTGTGCCAAGCGTTACGTCAATTGTCGAGTTCATTACCTATTATTTTTCTAACAGCTCGTGACAATGACTTTGACACGGTAAGTGGGTTAAGAATGGGCGCAGATGATTATTTAACTAAAGACATTAGTTTACCGCACATGCTCGCCCGAATTGCGGCACTGTTTAGACGAATTGAGGCAAGCCATAAACCCACCAGTAATGATGATAATATTGTAACCGGTTCACTCACTTTATGTCTTGAACGCATGTTGGTTCATTGGCAACAACAGTTAATTGAACTTACTGTTACCGAATTTTGGTTAGTACATTCTTTAATTAAAGTTCCAGGGCATGTTAAAAGCCGTCAGCAACTCATGGAAGATGCCAAAGTGTATGTTGATGACAGCACTATTACTTCTCATATCAAACGTATTCGTAAAAAATTCATCTTGTTAGACAATGATTTTGACTGTATCGACGCGGTTTACGGTATGGGTTATCGATGGAAAGCTGAGAAAGCGGCTGATGGTAAAGTTAATTAACCATGAAATTTAATCGTTTTTCCTTTCGCTTTGGTTTAAGAATAAAGTTATTTTTACTTTCTTTGTTTTTATTCGCGATCCCATTATTAGGTTATCAATACGTATGGGAAATGGAAAAGTATTTACGTATTGGCCAAGAAAAAACCTTAATGGGTACAGTACGTGCTGTTGCAACGGCTCTGCACGAACGACCAAATTTATTTAATCGACAAGCCAGTTTCTTACCTACGGTACAAAAAGGCCGTGATCTATACGCCTACCCTATTGTTGATCCTATCCAGCTCGACGGAAAATTAGATGATTGGCATAATCAACATAGAGCATTAAATTATCAACAAGATTATTTAATTGAAGGACATGATATTTATCAAGCGCAAAGTCTCTCTTTTAAACATATGGTGGGTAAATACCGTGATCATCTGTATGCCTATTTTTCGGTAATCGACGACAGCGTTGTTTATAGAGCTGAAAACAGTTTAAAAATAGATAAAAATGATTTATTACAAATTGCATTTATTACTCCTGCGGGTGATTTTCGTCGCTATATTATCTCAACTAAAGCGCCTGGCTGGGTAACCGCTTATCAGATTGATACTCATTCATCCGTTGGCTCATCCGACAGCTCATATGATAGCTCATACGGTAATAAACCTTTAGCTCCAGAGCCGAGAATTCAGGGCATGTGGATTGAAACAGAGCGAGGTTACACTATTGAATTACGACTACCGTTAACCTTGTTAGGAAGCCAATTAAGTTTCGCCATTAGTGACATTGATCAGCATCGTAAAGAACAAAAAATTACCCTAGGCACTTCACCCTTTAAACAAGCAGATCAATTAGGCACCGTTTTATTACCCTCACCTGAAATTGAACGCATTTTAAAAGGCTTAGATCATACTGAATCGCGTATATGGGTGGTCGATAAACATGGTCGCGTATTAGCCAAAGCGGGTGATATTAAAAACTCAGATGGAGTTTGGGGGAAAATGACTAAACCAGAACTTACTGATACTTGGTATCGCCCACTTCAGCAGCAGTTATTAGCAATATATGACAAAATTTTAACAACACCACCTAAAGATTTTAATGATCAACTTTATGATGTTGCCCATTTGCAAGGTAGTCATCTCACCAAGGCACTCAATGGTAAACGCGGGGCAACTTGGCGGTTAACAACAGACAATAAAGCAGTTATTTTATCTGCGGCTTATCCTATTTACAGTGACGGCGAAGTAAAAGGTGCGGTCATTGCAGAAGAAACCACCAATGGTATTAGAACCTTAAGAAATCAAGCATTACAAAGTTGGTTTAACGTTATTCTGGCCGTAATGGGGCTAGGCACATTTGCCTTGTTTGTTTTTGCATCTCGCACGTCAAACCGAATTCGTGCCTTACGTAATCAAACGGAACAAGCGATTGATGAGCAAGGTAAAATAATTCACCCTATTGCAATGAGTAAGGCATCTGATGAAGTTGGCGATTTACAGCGTACTTTCGCTTTAATGGTGCAACGCTTAAGTCAATATACACAATACCTTCAAGGCATGTCGGCAAGTTTATCACATGAATTAAGAACGCCAGTAGCCGTGGTAAAATCGTCACTTGAGTCGTTAGAGCTAGATTTACCTGCCAGCCAAAATAATGTTTATATGCACCGAGCAAAAGAAGGTGTTAATCGCTTATCGACAATTTTAACCTTAATGAGTGAAGCGACCCGTTTAGAGCAGAGTTTACAAAATACAGAGAAAGTAAGTTATGCCATTGACGAGGTTGTTTCGGGTTGCGTGCAAGGTTATCAGTTAACGCAACCTCAGCAAGATTTTACCTTATCAATCGACTCATTTAACGATAATTCTAACGATAACCTTAACGAAAATAAGGTTAATGGTGGGCCCGAACTATTGGCGCAACTTTTAGATAAGTTACTTGCTAATGCCGTAGAGTTTTCGACGATAGATACCACTATTGATATAAAACTAACCCTTAAAAATGGTTACTTTATTTTAACCATTAGTAATATAGGTGAGTTATTACCGAACGCGATGCAAGATCGTTTATTTGATTCGATGGTGTCTGTCCGTAAAGGTAAGCAAGACCCACAACCGCATTTAGGCTTAGGACTCTACATTGCTCAGTTAATTGCACAGTTTCATCTTGGCAGCGTTGAGCTAGTTAATAATGAAAATGCGACCGGTGTTGATGCCATAGTAACTATTCCTTCAGCAAAAAAATAAAAAAACGTATATTTATGTTTGGTTGAACCAGACAAAGAAAAGCGCAATATAGTCGTTAAGTGGCTATATTGCGCTAAAAACTAATATACATTAAACACATCTTAAAAAGCTAAAAACACTGCTAATTTTGCGCTCAACAGTATCTAAATAATTAACCATTAAAATTCATATTTATAACTCAATTCCATTATTGTACCGACTTCTTTAGAGCGGACTGTTATATCGGATTGAGTAACATCCTGACCTTCACCTAGTATATTTTTAACTTTTAATTTAATGGTTGAATCAAAACTTGGATAATATGTATACACAACATCTAATGAATTAAATGGTTGTTCAAAGGCATCTTCACGCCCACCAACGCCGGAAGCCAGTATACGCTCACCAAAAACATTATATAAAAGTGAACCAGAGTGATTACCGTTATCAGAATCATAACCTAACTGAAAATTCACCACATACTTTGAATGACCAGTCATCCTTTTAGTTGAATTTGTTAAATTCCCTGCATAAGCAGGATCAATAGAGACTTCTGAATCACTCAACGTAATATTACCAGAGGTAAATAATCCACTAGTAAGCCAAGTTAGGCTATGTAGCCATTCCATTTCAATACCATACACTTCGGCTGTCTCACCATTAACAAATGTCATGGTGTAATCTTCATCGCCAACCGACAATACATTTTCAATAGGTGATTCAATATCTTTATAGAAAGCAGCAATACTATAATTATCGCCATTATCGCCATAATATTCGAAACGGGCGTCATAGTTTTTCAATGGACTACTTTCCAAGCCGCTTCTACCGATAGTTCGAATATCGGTTAGAGGGTCATAGTAAGCCACTGGCACAACCTCACGTATATCTGGGCGCACTACCGTTTCACCATAACCAATACGTATTTGATAATGACTATCCGCCACGTATGTCATTGACAATGCAGGGAAAAAATCATGAGATAAAATAGTGCCATCTTCTATTTTTTCTGGAGAGAAAAATATATCTAACTCAGCTTTTGAAAAAATCAAACTTGATGTACCAACAGAAACTTGCTTGAATTCTTCATATCGTATGCCGCCACTAATGCGCCATTTATTATCATAAAACACATCAAATTCACCATAATAGGCATCGATTTTCTGCGCGGCTAAATAATCATCGGCATCTGGAGCCGTTGGTTCATTAAAATCAACTAAGAATGAGTGAGTATCAACTAATTCGTCAGTAAGGTAACTCGTAATACCTAAGACCCTATCTTCATTATTATTAACAGGTATAAAAACCCCTGAATCATTATTTACCGCAAAAGAAGAAGTATTATAAAGCCGAGCTTTATCGGTAAAGTCATAACCAGCCTTAAACTCCATTTGATAATTACCGACATAGACCGGTAGCACTAAATTACCACCATAAGACTTTACATTGTCCTCTAGATCGATAAAAGAATATACCGCTCGATTATCATCACCCGACACTTCTGATTTACTGTATTCACCGTCAATATAACTGTCATCAAATTTATACGTTACATCAATTGGGATTTCAGTTTTTGCCGTCGACTCAGTGTATTGCCAATCAAAACCTAAACCGCCATAATCTAAAAAAGTATGTTGGCCAATAGCTTGTGTTATACGTAATTCACGATCTTCATAACTAAACTCATGAACTCTATCTGCTTGACCATTACCAAAAATAGTATTCACTGTACTGCCATTAGGGCTTTGTGAAATACCTACTTCAGTTGTATCATCAGAATCAGCTAAATAAATTTCGGATAAAGACACACTATGGGTATCAATTTCATAACCAAGACTTAATACTCCGCTTAGCCGTTCACTTTCTGTGGTAACTAAAGACTCTGTTGCGGTATTAAAACAAGAGTTGGCGATATCTGCTGTTGTTAATAATTGCTGGCTACAATCGTCAGAAAAATTTTCGCTTAGTACCGCTTGAAATTTATTTGAGCTGTCCCACTCATTTTTATATGAGCCTGCCAATAAAAAGCCAATTTGACCACCAAACCAGTTTTCATCAAAGCTATTACCAATATGAGCTTTAATGCCGTAATTTGGATCTAACGACTCCTCAGTCATTTCCATATTACGCGGTAAAGATTTTAATAAGTCGCTATTAATAACTCTTGCTTGGTCAGCTTTATCGTCACCGACTAAATGATCATTATTGATAATACTACGTAGGCTAAAATCCCCTTTATATTGAACAATAGCGTTATTTAGTAGCTCTGGAATTCCATCATCATTACGATTGTAGGTATTGCCAGAGCCTGAATTGGAATTGTATCCCGCACCTAATTCAATACCTGCAGTAAAATCTTTTGGTACTGTCTTAGTACGAATATCAACATTACCACCGCCAAATGCTGCAGGCATAGAAGGAGAGTAAACTTTTTGCACGGATAAACTTTCTATAATACTTGCAGGAAAAATGTCTAACGGTACAACATTCCTTGTCAAATCTGGGCTTGGAATACTGGCTCCGTTTAAACGCGCACTTGAGTAACGTTCACCCAAACCACGCACATAAATAAACTTGCCATCAACCAAGGTTAACCCTGTAACACGACGTAATGCCGAAGCAGCATCACTATCGCCTGTTCTTGACATTTCATCTGCGCCTAATATATCAGCAACAAAAGCTTGATTTTTTCTTTCTTCAATTACTGCGGCAGCACTACCTTTTAAACGACTAGCGACTACAACAACTTCTTCCATTCCGTCTTGTTGAGCTTGTGTATCTTGCTCTTGAGCATGAAGGGTATTGGTGTACGATAACAATCCCAAACTGACTGCAAGCGTCACTTTTTTGAGTTTATTTTGAGTTTTCATATGGAAATTCTATCCTCAAATAAAAAATAGGCACACCACGCATATAACCAGTAGGTACCTATTTTTATAAGCTATTCTTTATAAAAATTTACAAAAGCACTTTGTAAATTAGTGTAGAGAAACTGAGATTAATCTAGATCTGCGGCAGTAATTGCTGTTTCTACCCACTTATACCAATCTGAACCAGTGTCTTGGTCTGAAACAGCTCCAACATGACTTACTGTTTCAAAGAAACTGTCATTTAACGAAGATAAGTCATTTGCTGTTACTGTGATGTCTGTAGACGAAGTGTTTGTTGCAAAACCATTAGCAACAAGTACTGAAGCATTGCCACCTATACGTTCGTTGGCGCCGCTATTATCAAACCAATCTGTTTTCGCTGTACCTTGTAATGCAACTGGCGCTTTACTACCAAAAACACTGTCGCCTTTAAATTCATTGATACAAGCCATTGCTGAGCTAGTGAAAGAAAGGGTGTCTGCATTTTTTTCGCCGTCGCTCTTAAACTGCACACAATCAGTACCATTGGTACCGTCATTTTTTACCATCAATACGTTGTAGTACATGCCTTTAATAGCATCATCAAATTTAAATGCTTGTGAAGGGTCACCGTCACGTAAAGACTTACCGTCAGTAGTAATAACTGTTACGTTGGCAATAATTGGGTTAGATGCTGGTGCTTGACTATATTCTGCACCGGAGTTTTTCTCACCATCTGTTTCAAAACCATTATTTCCCATGAATAATGGCGTGCCTGCAGGAAATATTTCTTCTGGTTTTTCTTCAACGCCATTTTCAACAATAGCCGGACTAATAACTTCTTTCTTACTTTTAACCGTGCCATGCTTAACTACGATAAATTGTGCTTTACCCTGCCAACCACCATCAATATCAATGCCATCATCTTGAGTATCAGTTACTACAATATGCTTAAGTGTGGCTGCACCACCAAAAAACTCAATGCCGTCATCAAAACCTTGGTGAATGTGTATATAATCGAAAGAAGTACCTGAGCCAACACCGTTTAATGTAAGTGAGTTAAGGTCGTCGCCTGCACCGCCTGTTTTAGGTCCAGAGCCTGCATACCAAATTTTAGCGTACTGAATGGTGCCACTATTATCAGTATTGTCATTGCCGCCAAAGTGACTTAACACACCTTCTGTAGGTGCATTACAAGTACCTGCATCACGTGATACATCAGTACATTGATTAGTAATACCAAAACCGTTAATTATAATACCACCCCAATCAGCAAATTGAGGACCATCACCAACGACATCTAAACGGTCATAAGCATTAGTAGAAGTAAAGTTGATAGGTTTATCAATGGTACCAACCGCATTAATTTTAGCACCTCGAGCAACACGAATAATCGCTTCACCAGAATCAAATGCTAAATTAGCACCTGCAGCAATAGTTAATGTGGGTCCATTAGCCGCTACCGTACAGGAAGTTGTAGTATTACAGTCTTTACCAATTAATAATGCACCGCTAAAAACATGCACTCCATCACTTTCAAGCTCAGCAAAAGTTAAATCTTCAGTTACTTCAACATTTTTACTAGCAAAAGCAGCGCTATAAGAACAATCTTGGCCATCAAAAGCACCTTGTAAATCACCACGTGTAGCACATGGGTTGGTATCGCCAACAGGAGGTGTAGTGTTACCTGAATTGTTGGTACTATTGTCAATACTATTGTCATTTACTGTAGGTGTAACATTAATGTCTCCACCACAACCTGCCAACGCTAATGCACCTGCAACGATACTTACTTGAAATATTTGTTTTAATTTAATTTGCATTTTATCTCTGCTCCGCGGAGTTATAATTGTTAAAATATGTAAACCTGAGTAATTGCCCGACATGCTACAAGAGAAAAATGACAGAAATGTTTTAGAAGTGTGACTATTTGATGTTGTTAATATTTCATAAAAATGACAGTGACTGGTAAAGTAGGGTACAAAAAAAGCGCCGAAGCGCTTTATTTAAAGGGGTTGTAAAGAAGTTACCAACGACTAACAATCGATTATTTATCTTCCTTGTAAAGACTCTTACAAATGATAACCTGATTCTTCATGTGCAGACTGATCTAACCCGTTAACTTCTTGCTCTTCATCAACACGTAAACCGCCCGTCATTAAACTAACCAATTTAAGAATAATATAGGTAACTATTGCGGTATAAATGAATGTAGAAACGATACCAATAAGTTGTACTCCGACTTGCTCAGCCATAGTAGCAATACCCTCAGCAAAACCATAACCACTAAACACTCCAAGGCTGGTTGCTGAGAAAACACCGACTAATAGCGTACCTAAAATACCACCGACACCATGGACAGGAAATACATCGAGGGAATCATCAATTTTTAATTTTTGCTTAATATAAACGGTTGAATAAAAACAAACAAAACCTGCACTGATACCAATAACCAATGCGCCGCCAGGGCCTACAAAACCTGAAGCGGGTGTAATTGTTCCCAAACCAGCAACCATACCCGTAACAGCACCTAAAACACTAGCCTTGCCAAATTTTTTCCATTCAATAGCAGCCCAAGTTAGGGTACCTGCTGCGGCTGAAATATGCGTAACGAGCATAGCCATAGAAGCATCGCCGTTAGCCGTTAACGCACTACCACCATTAAAACCAAACCAACCTACCCAGAGCATACCCGCACCAGTAACTGTCATTGTTAAGTTATGTGGCAACATAGGTGTTTTAGGGAATCCTCGACGAGGACCAACAACCACTGCCGCAACCAAGGCGGCGGTACCTGCAGTAATATGTACTACAATACCGCCGGCAAAATCATAAACGCCCATTTGCGCTAACCAACCGCCTCCCCAAACCCAATGGGTAACGGGGGCATAAACAGCCAATAACCAAATACCACTAAACAGCAACACTGAGGAAAACTTCATTCGCTCGGCAAAACCACCAATAATTAGCGCAGGAGTTATAATCGCAAAAGTCATTTGAAAGAGCATAAATAAACTTTCAGGAATGTCTCCTGATAAAGTATCTTTAGGAATACCATGCATCATCACTTTACTGAAATCACCAATAAAGGCATTACCTTCAGTAAAAGCTAAGCTGTAGCCGACCAATAACCATAAAATTGAAGATATTGAACCGATAGCAAAACATTGCATTAAAATTGAAAGTACATTCTTTTTACGGACCAAACCACCGTAAAAGAGCGCTAATCCCGGTAAGGTCATCAATAAAACTAATGCGGTGGATGTTAATATCCAACTAGTGTTTGCCCCATTAAGTTGAGCCTCCTCTGCCCACACAATAGTGGGGAAAAATAGGCTTAGTAAAGTTAAACACAAGATTAAGGCTTTGCTCATAGTTGTTTCCATAGTGAATTATTCAATAACTGGACTCTATAAAGCACAAAACAAGCCAAAAAATAACAGACCATTTTTCATGACGTTAGAAAGTACAAGCGTTAATACAGTGCCTTGATGCACCATAAAGACCCAAAGACCCGCATCCACCGCCCCTTAATGGTGCGAGCTGCACGAAATAAGTGAGTCTTTTATTTTTCAGGTTAGCTTGCCTCTCTGATAGCCATTACCTACAATGACTTCCTCACAGTTAATGGCTAACCGACGGTAAGAAGATGGACTCACAATTAAGTTCGACAACGAACATTGAAATCACACCAATCATCGCATTTTTCAAAAGCCTACAAGATAAAATTTGTCAGGCATTAGAAGAAGCTGACGGCACCGGAAAATTTATTGAAGATAACTGGCTCCGTAAAGAAGGTGGCGGCGGAAGAACTCGCGTCATGACCAATGGCACTGTTGTAGAGCAAGGAGGGGTCAATTTTTCTGTGGTATCTGGGGATAAATTACCGCCATCTGCCACGGCTCATCGTCCAGAACTTGCCGGTAGAACTTGGCAAGCCTGTGGCGTCTCACTTGTTATTCATCCAAAAAATCCAAACATTCCCACTGCACACGCTAATGTACGTTTTTTCATTGCAGAAAAAGAGGGTGAGAAACCAGTTTGGTGGTTTGGTGGTGGTTTTGATTTAACGCCTTTTTATCCTAATGATGAAGATGTTCAACATTGGCATCAAACCGCTTTCGATTTATGTCAGCCTTTTGGTGACAATGTGTACAACGATCATAAAAAATGGTGTGATGAATACTTTTATTTAAAACATCGCGATGAAACACGCGGCGTCGGTGGCTTATTCTTTGATGATTTAAATCAATGGGATTTCAACACCTGTTTTGATTATGTTAAAGCCGTTGGCCAAGGATTTATTGATGCTTACGTCCCTATTATGCATCGTCGTAAAGATGATATTTATGGTGAACAAGAACGTCAATTTCAGCTTTATCGCCGTGGTCGCTATGTTGAATTTAACTTAGTCTTTGATAGAGGTACTTTGTTTGGTCTTCAATCCGGTGGCAGAACTGAATCTATTTTGATGTCGATGCCGCCACTTGCCCGTTGGGAATATAATTTCCAAGCGGATGAAGGGAGTAGCGAGGCTAAATTAGCTGACTATTTAAGTCCAAAAGATTGGTTAAAGGTATTGAAGTAAAGTGTCGTTAATACTGCACAAAGAACTTAGCTTTAAATAGGCAATATAAATTAGGAAAGTCTTATTTAATAAGGGCTTTAAGTAAGTACTTAAGCCGCCATTAAATAAGACTCTCGTCCTACGTTCTTAGCTTTACGCTGGTATGAACCTTTTCCTTTTTTAGCTTTTACTACCTGCATTTTATAAACTTTTGATGTAACTAGCGCGGCTAAAAAGTTACCTTTAATTTGTCCTCTACCCAATTCTGTTTCACTTTTATTTACTTTAACAGTGCCCGCTTTCGCTAAGGGCTTCTTCGGCTTATTCATGATTTATCCTTTTAATGTGTCTTATTTATTACGTTAAAATTAGTAGATTAAAGTCATCACACTCATGTAATGACGCTTTATTATACGCTTTAAATCTTAAATAGTAAGCTAGTACTATTTTTATTGTCAGTCTACAAGTAAACTAAATTGCAATAATATATGCATCCTCTTTCTTCCTTTTCAAGTACAAGGACACTTTAATACTAATGATGATTCAACAACACAACCATGATATTGACACTCCCACTGGCACAATGCGCACCTACGTCTACCGTCCACAAGCACAGGGCAAGTTTCCAACGATTATTTTTTACTCTGAAATTTTCCAACAAACGGCGCCCATAGCAAGAACGGCAGCATTGATGGCTGGGCATGGTTTTGTTGTACTCGTACCCGAAGTTTTTCATGAACTAAATCCGATAGGAACAGTGTTAGGCTACGATGATTCGGGTAAAGATAAAGGTAACCAAGATAAGTGGGCTAAGCCTTTAGAGCATCACGATAGTGACACACAAGCCTTAGTGAGTTTTGTTCAACAACAAGATTATTGCACGGGCAACATAGGAAGCATGGGCGTTTGCATTGGCGGTCATCTCGCTTATCGCGCCGCTTTACATAAGAGTATTTTAGCCGCCGCTTGTTTATACGCCACAGACATTCATTCAGGCGATTTACCAAGTGATGAAGGCAATGATTCGCTAACACGTACCCAAGATATTAAAGCCGAGTTGCTGATGATTTGGGGTAAGCAAGACCCACATATTCCTGATGAAGGTCGTATGATGATTCATCAAAATCTATTAGCTTCAGGTAATGTTTTCTCATGGCATGAGTTTAATGCCTCGCATGCCTTTATGCGCGATGAAGGCGAACGCTATGATCCTCAGCTTGCTCTACGAGTGTACGGTATGTCTGTTGAACTTTTTAATAGAACATTAGCCTAATCGAGTATTAGCTTAACACTCGGTTTACTGCAGTAGCTTGGCTCTTACAGCCAAGCTACTGCTCAAAGGTCTATGCCAAATAATAGCTACGTTGACGGTAAGTAGCTTAAAGGCTCAACCTGAATATCTCCGCCCTTCTCAACAAGTAAGGTAATTAACTGCTCTGGCAACACAGGTTTACTAAACCAATAACCTTGGATTTCATCACAACCTAAACTGCGTAAAAAATCAACATGGCTTTCCTCTTCCACCCCCTCAGCAATTAACGATAGGTTTAAACTTTTTCCTAAAGAGATAATAGTTTTTATAATGGCTTTATCTTCATCATTTTTATGACAATCACGAATAAAGGACTGATCAATCTTCAATTTATCAATTGGAAAACGTTTTAAATAAGAAAGTGATGAATAGCCAGTACCAAAATCATCAATAGATAAATGTAAACCTGATGATTTAAGGTGCTTCAATACTGACAGGGTATTTTCTTCATTGTTTATAAATACGCCTTCCGTTATTTCTAACTCAAGGTTTCCAGGGGGTAACTTCACCTCGTCCAAAGCACGTTGTACCGTATGGCAAAACTGTGGGTGACTAAATTGTCGGGGTGATACATTCACTGCAACAATAATGTCGATATAACCTAAATCAACTAATTGCTTAGCAAATCGACAAGCTTGCTCTAATATCCACTGACCTATAGGAATGATTAATCCTGACTGCTCAGCTAAAGGAATAAAATCTACCGGGGAAATTACATCCCCTCCGTGACGCCAGCGAACTAAGGTTTCGATGCCCGTTACTCGGTTCGATTTAAGGTCTAATTGTGGCTGAAAGACTAAAAATAATTCTTGTTTAGCAACCGCATGACGAAGTTTATTAATTAACTCGATACTCTTTTGTCTATTTTCTGAAAAAATGGCCTCATAAAGACAAAAATTATTATGTTGGTTTTCACTGGCAACCGCTAAAGCACTATGGGCACACATAATTAAAAAATTACGATCTTCGCCATGTGTAGGATAACAGCCATAGCCAAAATCTAATTCGACAAAGAATTCCCCACAATGAGTAATCAGTGATTGGTCCGCAACATCACTGACTACTTTAGTCAATCCTTGCAAAGCGAGAGAGTTATTACTCTTGCTACATAACAAGCCAAACTGACTATCATTGATTTGGTAAAAGTAAACGCCCGTAGGTAATGCTTGTGAAATGTTTATCACTAATGCCTTTACTAGTGCTTCGGTCGCTTCCAAACCTAAAGTACTGACTTTTTCATCAAAAGCACGAATAGCAAAAATACCTAATGAGAAATGTTCACCTCGAGTAATAGCGCTATCAATATCTTTATTAAATTTATATTGATTGGGTAAGTTTGTCTCTTGATTATAAAACGCTAGATGTTTTACTTGCTCTTCAGCTAATTTTCGCTCGGTAACATCCTTGATGTGAATATCATAAGCATCAATTTCCTCATGCCAATAAACGCTAATTTGTAAAATATGATCATTAAGCATTTGATCAACAGTAACATTGTGATCTTGTTGCGAGCTTAATTTTTGTCTTAAAGAGAGAAAATTACTGGGCAGCAAGTAATTGAAGTCAGCCGCTTGATGTCCTACACAAAGTAATAATTTCTCACTGGCAGGATTCGCAAAAACAACCTCCCCCAAATTATTAACGCTTAATATTGGATTAGGGTTTTGATGTGAAAATAATGCCAAACGGGTGTTTTTTGCTTGTGTGAGCATATACTGACGGATATACCAAGAAATGACCCCGGCAATGAGTACAATAGAAATGCCATAAATAATGACTAACCAATGCGATATCGCCATCTGCTCTAAGGTAGCTTTGTGACCTTCATCAACTGTTTTTTTTGTTTGCTGTTCAATAGACTTAATTGTTGGCAGTAGCTGCCTTCTTACCGTTGACACTTTTGTTAAAATAGCCCGCAGTTCATCCCAATTATCTTCATCAACTTGCATTGCTTGATAAAAATTTTCAAACAAAGCCGCTATTTTTTGCTGACCTTTAACGATAACGCCTGCTTCATCGGCAAAACGGTCTTGCGATAAAATAACGGCTAAGTGCATATTGAAGTTATTTTTAACCTCTGCAGTAGACGCGATAAAAATACCATTATCTTGTGAGCGATAGTATTCATATATGATTCGTTCCTGCTCGCTCAAATCAGCTATTAATTCGTTAATACTAGTTAATATTGGGATACGATTACTGACTAAATCAATAGCATTCGTTTTGACATTGACCGTTGATTGATAAACAACAAACGATAATGCCAACCCCATAAAAATTGCAAAGCCAGCTAATAGTGATGCTCTTACTAAATAAGGCTTGCTCATTGATGACATGGTGAATCCTTGTTTATTGAAGAATTTTTACTAGTAAATAAGTTGACACGGTTTTCAATGAAATAATTGCAGTAATTATAAATTATCTTCTAACTCTTACTCTGTCAGTAAAGATGTAGTGGCAATGAAATGCAAGATTTCATATTGTAGGGTGTTATACGAGGTAATATATTATTTGGTTATCTATCAGCGAATAAAAACAAAAAGGCCTGAATAATGAATTATTCAGGCCTTTTTTCAAACTTTCTTTACAGAAAATTGTACTCGAAATATTTCTATCTCTTAGCCAATTTTTCTTTGATACGTGCTTTACGGCCAGATAGCTCGCGCAAGTAGTAAAGTTTAGCTTGACGAACATCGCCACGACGTTTAACTTCAATTGAATCTACAATTGGGCTATGTGTCTGGAATACACGTTCTACACCAACACCGTTCGAGATTTTACGAACAGTGAAAGCAGAATGTAAGCCGCGGTTTTTAATAGCAATAACAACACCTTCAAATGCTTGAAGACGTGATTTGTCTGCTTCAGTAACTTTAACTTGAACTACAACAGTATCACCTGGGGCGAATGCTGGTAGATCTTTTTTCATTTGCTCTTGTTCGAGCATTTCAAGAATTTTACTCATAATACCTTCTTCCTAGTGTTCACAGTCTAAGTGGTTTGCTTCGCTTGTTTTTTAATTAAAGCGAGAGCTTTTACCTGCTCAGCTGTCAGAGCTAGGTTAGTTAATAATTCTGGTCTTCTAGTCCACGTTCTTAGCAAAGATTGCTCTTGTCGCCATAAGCGTATGTGTTCATGATTACCACTAAGTAACACTTTCGGTACTGACATTTCTTCCCCGTTAGGAGTCGTTAGTACGTCTGGCCGAGTGTAATGAGGACAATCTAATAAACCGTTAGAGAAGGAGTCCTGCTCTGCTGATTCTTTATGTCCTAAAACGCCTGGCACTAAGCGTGCTACAGCATCAATCACATTCATAGCAGGGAGTTCACCACCACTTAAAATGTAATCACCAACCGACCATTCTTCGTCAATATCTGACGCAATTAATCGCTCGTCTATGCCTTCATACCGACCAGCAATAAATACCAGTTGGTTATGTTGTGCTAATTCACTTACGCCTTGTTGATCAAGCTTTCGTCCTTGCGGAGACAAATAGATAACTTTGACATTACTGTCATCATTACCCGACTCAAGCGCCGCTTTACGTGCTGCAGTTCTTGCAGCATGTATTGCATCTCGTAATGGTTGCACCATCATTAACATACCCGGACCACCGCCATAAGGACGATCATCAACGGTACGATGTTTATCATGGGTAAAGTCTCTTGGATTCCATAAATGAAAATCAATTAACCCATTACGAATCGCTCGGCCTGTTACTCCATACTCAGTAATAGCATTAAACATTTCGGGAAAAAGGCTTATCACCCCAATCCACATTTTGTTATTCTCTTTATCAGAGGTAGTGCTAGTCACAAGTTAAAAACCGGGATCCCAGTCAACACAAATTTGTTTATTTTCGATGCTAACAGATTCGATTACTTGTTCAAAAAGATAAGGTATTAACCTTTCTTTTTTACTAAAACCATCTTTTAAGTTAGCTTTCACAACCAGTACATCATTAGCGCCAGTTTCCATCATGTCAGTAACTACACCCAGGTCGTAACCCTTGTTAGTCACAACAGACATACCTATTAGATCGCGCCAGTAAAAATCATCTTGCGACAATTCTGGCAACGCTGTTTCATTGGTTAATATTTCAGAGCCGACTAATGCTTGCGCTTCATCTCTGTCATCAATACCAGCCACTTTCACAATAAGTACTTTGTTATGCTTGCGCCAATCAGTTATTTCAACTGTTTGTGTGTTATTCCCTAATTTTAATGACCAAGGGAAATAGTCAAGTATGGCTTCAGTTTCATCAGTGAATGAATGAATTTTTAACCAGCCTTTGATGCCGTAAACAGCGCCTACTTTACCCAAGATGATTTGTTTTTCTTCTGTACTCACGAAATTCTCCTATGCCTACTAAGCAATTAAGCCGCAGATGCGTCTTTAACTAACTTAGCCACACGATCAGATAACGTCGCACCTTGACCTACCCAATGGGTAATACGGTCTAGATCTAAGCGTAATTTTTCTGCTTGACCTTGTGCTGTTGGGTTGAAGAAACCAACTCTTTCGATGAAACGACCATCGCGAGAGTTACGGCTATCTGCAACAACAACCTGATAGAATGGACGCTTTTTAGCGCCGCCACGAGCTAAACGAATGGTAACCATATCGTCCTCTATTATATGTTAAGTGTAAAAACGGAATTTCCAGACACTTCCCGTCGACAAGCGACAGAAAAGCTCGCGTATTTTACGCCTCTAGTATATTTTTACAAGCTTTATTTATCTATCGAGTAAGAGGTGGTGCGGTAAACTTTGCAGTTTCCTGCTCAAACGACATCAACACACAGGCTTAATTGAATTTACAAACGCTTTTAGGCCGGTATTGGTTGAAGGTAATGGCTGATCCGCTAAATATGCTAAGCTATTGTCTCTAGCATTATTTAATAAACTACATCCATGACGGAGATTGCAAAAGTTGTTCAAATGCTTTTGCATCAACAGGGCGGCTAAAGTGATAGCCCTGCATAGAGTCAACATGACTAATCGCCATAAATTCTCGCTGTGCGGCAGTTTCGACCCCCTCCGCGGTTATGTGTAGTTTTAATTGCTTAGCTAACGCAATAATCGCTCTGGTAGTCATAACATCTCCTGCACTTTCAGGGATGTTTTTTATAAAGCAGCCATCAATCTTTAATTTATTGAGTTTGAATTTAGACAAATATTTTATCGATGAATAACCCGTACCAAAATCATCAAGTGCGATAGAAACACCTAAAGCACTCAATTGCCTCAGTTGCACTATCGATTTCTTTGCATCCTTCATCAGCGTATTCTCTGTAAACTCTAATTCTAAATATTGAGGTTCTAAGCGTGTTTCTTCCAGAGAGGTGGAAACCGTACCAGCATAATTTATGATGCCTAATTGCATGACTGACATATTAATTGACATAACTATTTTGGGGTAGCCCTGCCGCTGCCAAATTTTATTTTGCAGACAGGCTTGATCAAGTACCCAGTCACCAATTTTTGTAATGATACCTATCTCTTCTGCGATAGGAATAAATACATCTGGCGCCAAATCACCAAGCACTCCATTATGCCAACGTAACAACGCTTCTACGGCAATAATCTCATTGGATTGGGTTGCAATGATGGGTTGATAGTGAAGAAGTAATTCATCTCTGTCTATTGCACCGAGTAATTGTTCGGCAATTTTCTTCTTAGTATTGACTTGCTCTTGTAGATCTTTAGAGAAAAAAGCTAAGCTGTTAGGGCCTTTTTCTTTGGCAAAGCACATTGCCGTATCTGCGTTTTTCATTAACTCTTTACCGTGCTCACCATCACTTGGGTATAAAGCGATACCTACATTCCCCGTGATATAAACTTCTTGCATACTAATTTGATAACACTTAGCAAGCTTTAACAATATCTTCTCAGCAAAAGTATTTACATTATTTTTAGCTGAGGCCGCTTCAAGTATAATAAGAAACTCCACCCCGGTAATTCTTGCTAATGTATCACCTGAGCGTAATTCACTCGATAATCGTTTAGCGACTTGTTGTAATAGTTTATCTCCGCCATCATGACCTTGTTGTTCATTAATGCCTTTAAAGTCATCAATACCAATAAATAATACCGCGATTGAGGTATTATTTCTTGCCGCTCTTGCTACCGCGTGATCTAAACGATTTTGACAAAGTTCTTTGTTAGGTAAATTAGTTAAGCTATCAAAAAAGGCGAGTCTTTTAATTTCATCTTCGGCAACAAATTGTCTTTTCATTTTTTTACGTAAATAGAAGCTATATCGCGTCAGTAATACCAAAAGCCCCAAGACTGCAATACTAACGTGAGTGATAATGTCATCTAATCGCCACTGTTGTTGGTTACTCGATAACTTAATAACAAATTCAGGCACATCAACAATACGTGTTGACCAAATAAGTGCTGCGGTTATAGACACGATAAATAGACTCTCAAATACCATAATAAACCGTTTAAAAAAGCCCGGTTTTTCTCGCCTATCTAATTGGATGCGGGCAGCGGTATTTTTAACTTTATTTTTAGCCATTTAGTCGAGCACCTCAATTAAGTAGATAGTTGAGTAAAATAGACAGACAACGTGAGTTGTATTACTTAACCACTATAGGTAACCAAATTTCAGCAAATTGCTTCTAATTAATTGGTCATTAATGATTTATAAACAAGTATAGCTAGCCAATAAGAAAAGCGTGAATAACGAGCTAAAATGTCCTATTCTCCACGTATTATTTCTTGATGTGATTGTTGAACCGCCTTTATTGATTAAAATATATTTGCATCAAACCGTTGTGTCCTTGATGGTTAAAAAGGCACAAGAGTAATGCCAATTGCATTTAAGTATCTGTTCTTGTTGTGCACAAGAAAAATAATGCATGGATAAGCGCTTGATTGATCAATCTCTTGCTATGGGGATTGAGAGCAATAGCACCTTGCAATATTTTAAGCAGTACAAATGGGCAATCACTAAATGGGAGTGATATAAGTTCTCAACGCGGTGACTAGGCTGAATAGTAAATGATGCGTACTGGAACTAAATAATGCCTTTGTGAAAATAAAAAAGGCCGCAAATGCGACCTTTAATATAGGGGGAAAATATTTAAGAATAAGTTTAACGACCGAACATGCCACCGCCACCTGGTGGCATCATACCTTGCATACCACGCATCATTTTTTGCATGCCGCCTTTGCCTGACATTTTTTTCATCATTTTTTGCATTTGAGTAAATTGCTTAAGTAGCTTATTTACATCTTGAATTTGAGTACCTGAGCCAGCAGCAATACGACGTTTACGGGAGCCTTTAATAATATCAGGACGCTCACGTTCTCCTGGCGTCATAGAATTAATGATAGCTTCCATTTGTACGGTAATTTTATCACCCATCTGATCATTAATTTTATCAGACATATTACCCATACCAGGCAGTTTATCCATCATGCCCATCATGCCACCCATGCTTTTCATCTGGACAAGCTGGTCACGAAAATCTTCTAAACTAAAACCTTTACCACTTTTAACTTTTTTAGCTAATTTCTCAGCTTGTTTTCTATCAATTTTTTGCTCAATTTCTTCAACTAACGAGAGCACATCACCCATACCTAAGATACGAGAGGCAATACGATCAGGATGGAAGGGCTCTAATGCTTCAATCTTTTCACCAACCCCCATAAACTTGATAGGCTTACCAGTGATATGACGGATAGATAACGCAGCACCACCGCGAGCATCACCATCGGTTTTAGTTAAGATAATACCGGTCAGTGGTAAAGCATCATTAAAGGCCTTCGCTGTATTAGCAGCATCTTGACCTGTCATAGCATCAACAGTAAAAAGGGTCTCTATTGGGTTGATAGCGGCATGAAGTTGTTGAATCTCCCCCATCATGTCTTCATCAATATGCAAGCGACCCGCAGTATCGACAATTACCACATCAAAAAAATTCTTCTTGGCATGATCAATTGCAGCATTGGCGATATCAATCGGTTTTTGCTTGATATCACTTGGAAAGAAACCAACCTTTATTTCTTCGGCTAACATTTCAAGCTGTTTAATAGCTGCCGGACGATATACATCAGCACTTACTACTAATACTTTTTTCTTTTCACGTTCAGTTAAAAATTTTGCCAGCTTGGCTACAGAGGTAGTTTTACCCGCACCTTGTAAGCCAGCCATCAATACTACAGCAGGAGGAGCCGCTCTTAAATCAAGACCTTCATTGACGTCACCCATAGCCGCTTCAAGTTCTTTTTGAACTATCTTGACGAAGATTTGCCCTGGCGTGAGACTTTTAGAAACGTCAGTACCAACAGCTTTTTCTTTTACTTTGGCTACGAACTCACGAATGACGGGTAAAGCGACATCGGCTTCAAGTAATGCCATACGCACTTCACGTAAGGTTTCTTTGATATTATCTTCGGTTAAACGGCCACGGCCACTAATGTTTTTAAGCGTTTTACTTAAGCGATCGGAAAGATTGTCAAACATGAAATACTCTAACAGCGAAAAATTGATTAGGTTAATGCTGCTATTATACCCAAATATCTCTAAGATGCGACAGCAGATAATCCTACATATAATTTATGTGCCTATAAATGTGAATTAAATAGGCTTAAGTAATGATGCTGCGTTAATACTAGCCATGTTATAGTGATGCTGATTTTTTAAGTCTCTGCTAGGTATTTTATGGAACAGTTATCCGCCTTAACTATGAATTTTCTCGACTTGAGTGCTGAAGCAAGCCCTTGGTTATTATTAGGCTTACTCATTGCTGGGTTAATGAAGGCTTGGGTACCAAGTAAGGTATTAAGTAAACATCTAGGGCAAGGAAGGCTTGCCATTATAAAGGCCGCTCTAATAGGTGCGCCATTACCGTTATGTTCTTGTGGGGTTATCCCTGTTGCTACAGAGCTAAGACGAAGCGGTGCTTCGGCTTCAGCAACGTCATCCTTTTTAGTTGCAACCCCCGAAACCGGTATTGACTCAGTTTCCGTATCTTATGCCTTACTTGGCCCTGTTTTTGCCATTTATCGTCCTATGGCAGCAATTATGTCGGCCATTATTACCGGATTATTGGTAGCCACAATTAAAGAGGAAGATATAAAATCACCTCACATTCATAAAAGCAGCAAAAAAACGGGCTGTTGCGATAGTAAAACGAGTGTTAAAAAAGAAGCAGTACCTAAAAGCGAAACATCCTGTTGTGCGAGTAAAAAAGTGACACTAACTAAAACTGAAAATACCTTTGTAAGCAAAACTAAACAAGGGGTTTACTACGCATCAACTAAACTTATTGACGATATTATTATATGGCTTTTTATCGGTCTTTTATTTGCTTCCCTTGTACGCACCTTTTTACCTGAAGAGTTTCTATTAAGTTATGGAAGTGGTCTGCCCGCAATGCTGTTGATGATAATAATATCCATTCCTATGTATATTTGTGCAACTGCATCAACCCCCATCGCTGCAGGATTTATTCTAGCAGGATTATCGCCAGGTACTGCATTAGTATTTATGATGGCAGGCCCGGCAACAAATATTTCAACCTTAGGCGTTATTCGAAATGAAATGGGGAGCGCGGTATTAATTCGATACTTACTTGGCGTCTCGCTTTGCGCTATTGCTTTTGCGCTATTATTGGATTTTTCATTGAGCTTTTATGACATAAACATTAATGATCAAATGCAACATAGCCATGAACTTTTACCTAAGTGGTTTGGATTAAGCTGCGCTGCACTCATTGCGTTTCTATCTATAAAGCCACTAAGACGCTTGTTGATAAAATAACCTCTAGCTTTCTTTAATTTAAGTCAATAGTTTGCGCTAATCACATGGCGTTGTAGATTTTATCTGATAGAATCAATTTTTTACTGCGTCTTTTCAGTTGCTTTAGGGGTTTTTAGTGGATTTTTTGGTTATAGGTTCAAGTTTGGCATTTTTGCTTTATATACTTGCTACGTTGGCAATCGTTACACGATTATTTCATCCTAAAGGCCCTAATATTACCTTAGTTTTAAGTTTAGCTACGGCAGCTATTGTTGTGCACGCGTTCAATGATGCTTTGTTATTCTTTTCTCAAGATGATATTAATTTTAACTTACCAAACGTAATTTCATTAGTGAGTTTAATCATTACAGTAGTGGTTACCTTAGTCGCCTTGAGATTTAAAGTCAGTTTGTTACTACCCGTTATTTATGGTTTTACTGGTTTGTGGCAGTTAGTTATCATCTTCCTCCCGCCAATTGATTCTATTCCTTTGGTTGTTGAAAAGGTCATTTTACTCAGCCATATCAGCTTCGCTTTAATTGCCTATTGTGTTTTAATTATTGCGACGTTATTTGCTTTTCAAGTTACCTATATCAACGTAAAACTCAAAAGTAAAAACTTAACGGCTGTAGCTCATTTACCGCCTCTTATGCAGGTTGAGAAACAACTTTTTAGTATATTAACCGTTGGTACCGCGATTTTATTTGTTAGTCAAATAATTGGTTTTGCTTTTTTAGACGGTTTTTTAGCAAAAGAGAATGCCCATAAAACCATACTATCATTACTCTCTTTTGCTCTTTACAGTCTCATTCTTTGGGGACATTTTGAAAAAGGTTGGCGCGGTCACAAGGTACTCGTGTTAATGGTGAGTGCCAGTGGTTTACTTACCCTTGCCTACTTTGGCAGTAGATTCGTTAAAGAATTCATTTTATAAATATCGACTAATCCTCTCTAATCTTATCTTAAGGACACTGCTGCTATAAGCGGGCAGTGTTACTTAATTATTTTAACTATATAAATAGGAAAACCCTTTTTGGACAGTATAACCACACAGATGCTCTTTACTATTCTTGGCATCTTAATACTTATCTCCGCCTATTTTTCAGGTTCTGAAACTGGCATGATGTCATTGAATAGATATCGCTTACGTCATCTTGAAAAGCAAAAGCATAAAGGTGCTAAACGAGTTAGCAAATTACTTGCTCGTCCAGATCGCCTAATCGGTTTGATACTCATTGGTAATAACCTCGTTAATATTGCAGCTTCTGCTATTGCAACTGTCATTGGTTTACGCCTATTCGGCGATATGGGTATTTTGATTGCGACGATTGTATTAACGCTAGTCATTCTCATTTTTGCCGAAGTCACGCCAAAGACATTGGCCGCATTGTATCCTGAGAAAATAGCCTTTCCGAGCTCTATTCTCTTATCCATACTATTAAAATTACTTTTCCCGCTTGTTGTTATCGTTAACTGGATAACCAATGGTTTCTTAATGATTTTAGGTATTAATTCAGAACAAAGAGAGCAACACAGCCTCAGTAGTGAAGAATTAAGGACTGTGGTAAATGAATCGGGCGCTTTATTGCATCAACGCGATCAAGATATGCTGGTAAGTATTTTAGACTTAGAAAAAGTCTCAGTTGAAGACATCATGATCCCTCGTAATGACTTAGTAGGAATAGATGTTAATGATGATTGGAAAAAAATCCAGAAACAGCTTACCCAAGCTAATCACACACGGGTATTACTGTATCGTGACAGTATTGATGATGTTGTTGGTTATATTCATGCTCGTGACGCGTTAAAACTTGTATCAAAAAATCAGTTTACCAAGGCAACATTACTCAGAGCAGTACGTGAATTATATTTTATTCCCGAAGGCACACCGTTAAATATTCAGTTGTTGAAGTTTCAACATGCTAAAGAACGCTTAGGTTTGGTTGTTGATGAATACGGCGATATCCAAGGTTTAGTAACACTAGAAGATATTCTGGAAGAAATTGTTGGTGACTTTACTACCACCATGACGCCAACAACCAGTGATGAAGTAACTTTGCAGCCAGATGGCAGCTATTTAGTCGACGGTAGTGCCAGTATTCGTGATATTAATAAAGAGATGTCATGGGAGTTGCCCACAGATGGCCCTAAAACCCTTAACGGCTTGATTATTGAATATTTGGAAGAGATACCACAAAGCAATATTAGCTTACGTATATCTGGTTACCCTGTCGAAATCATTGATGTTGCAGGTAATAAGATAAAAACAGTGCGAGTAATGCCCGAACACTTTATTAGCGAAAACCCTGACGACTAGTAATTTAAATAATATAAAAGTTAACCACAAAGTTATCCACAGAATAAGGTTTTCTAATATCCTCATTCAGCTTTCCACAATTTCTGTGGATAACAATAGCCAACCCTATCAGCAGCAGCATTTTGCTATTTCAACATTTATTTCACAAAAAACCATACTTTATTTTCTGCTTTTCATCTGAAAATAGTAGCTATTCTTGTAGCGGTTATCGCACCTAGCTTTGCCGATTTTTTATCGTATAAAGAACATGTTGGCAGGCTTTATGCCTTTGTAGCATTATTAAACAAGCAAGTTAATTGGTTAAATACTGCCAATCAGCTTTTCATTGATTAGCCAAAAAACAGACGCCATAACCAACCATGATCGAGATCTTTTTCACACCCCTTTAGCTGACTACTGTAAAGTCGTGCGCGATTATCCACTTTCCTGGAAACTTTAACTAACCATGGCTTTTTCTTATAACTTTTATGCTTAAATCCGCCCCAACCCTCATGATAATTTAAGTACTGGCTGTAAGCATCCCACTTTGATACACCATTAACTTTTTGAGTTTTAAATATAAACCACCCCATAAAGTCTATTGCATCTTCAAAGTCATCTCGATCAGCACCTGAATTGCCTGTTTCCTTAATATAGTCTTTCCAAGTCATCGTTTTCGCTTGTGAATAGCCATATGCCGTACTTACCCTCCCCCAAGGAATAAAACCAAATAGATAATCCATTGGAGGGGTTGCGTCATGACGAAAAGAACTTTCTTGATACATCATACTCATAGGCACATGAATAGGTACACCCCAGCGTTCACGAGTATCTTTGGCAGCAAAATACCAATCTCGATGTTCGCGAAATATTTCACATATATTCTCAGGGTTTTTAGGTGGTGGGGTTGCACAACTTGCAAGTAATATAACACTTACGGTTGTTAACAATGTAGTTTTACATGAAGGCATAAACACATAACGGTTATTATAAATCGTTATTTATAATGACAGAAACCGTTAATTAATGGCAGTTTTTGCGAATAAAATTATGAGTTTTAATTAAATTAATAAATATTAAAATTAATTTGAACTAAACTATAAAACAGCACTCTTACTTAACAGTTATGTTATTCCCTTAGTGTTTCATGTTTTATGCGTCCTCTAGTTTTAGTTGGGCGCTTTTTTTTGTCCAAAAATCAATACGTAGACAGAACAACCTATGTTATTCCACTCATTATTAGTGATGTTTTATGTTTTATGCGTCCTCTAGTTTTAGTTGGGCGCTTTTTTTTGTCCAAAATTCAATATGTGTTCGCAACAGCCTTGGCTAATACAACTCAATAAAGTAATTTTAAAATAATGTGAACTAAACAACAAAACAGCGCTCTTACTTAACAGTTATGTTATTCCCTTAGTGTTTCATGTTTTATGCGCTCTCTAAAATTAGTTGGGCGCTTTTTTTTGTCCAAAATTCAATATGTGTTCGCAACAGCCTTGGCTAATACAACTCAATAAATTAATTTTAAAATAATGTGAACTAAACAACAAAACAGCACTCTTACTTAACAGTTATGTTATTCCCTTAATGTTTTATGCGTCCTCTAGTTTTAGTTGGGCGCTTTTTTTTGTCCAAAATTCAATATGTGTTCGCAACAGCCTTGGCTAATACAACTCAATAAAGTAATTTTAAAATAATGTGAACTAAAAAACAAAACGACGCTCTTACTTAATAGTTATGTTATTCCCTTAGTGTTTCATGTTTTATGCGCTCTCTAAAATTAGTTGGGCGCTTTTTTTTGTCTGAAATTTAACACCTATCAGTATCCGGCATGTTATACCAAACGGATTTATTTGCAGGGTTATTGATTTTGACAAGGACGTTACATGGATGGTGTTCTTAGAGAATGGAGCATATTCTCCTGAATAACCATTCTCATCAATCAATGCCTTGTCTCTAAGCCTTTTAATTCTCGCTGAGTGGGAAAGAACTTAATAAACTTGGTATCAGATTGATATTGTTGATGGTCTGATTTTTCAACGTTTATCTTAGGAAGAAAAAATGACATGTTTTATATAACAAAGGACTCAATTTAGCTTTCGTGGTTATATGAATGATGGGTCAGTTATGCAAGGGAGAAGGTGATTAATGTGATTATTTTAAATAAAATGAACTTATCTGTCATTACGACGTCTTAATAAGTGAAACATTCCTCCCTGGATTGCTTTCATTTAATTTAAGTCTTGTTTGCTTAAATAACCGGCGCGTCACCTTGACGCGCTTTTTTTATAGCTATTTTCTATGCGAAATAATCAGTCAAAAAATCATCAAAGTTAAGTTTGTCACCTGCTTCGATATCCGCTTGAGCTTGATGTGAGGCTGGTACACTCTGGTCAAAAAATTCTTGGTCATAAAACTGATAAGCACGTGTTTTAGCTTCGCGTTGATATTCACTTGCTTTATTCAAAGCAAAGCCCGATAAAGATTGTTCTTGAATAATAGAGAGCAGCTGCGCTGAAGGCGTTAAACTAGCGTCATTGATTTTAGCTTGTTCACGAACAATAGCTTCACTATAGTTACTCGTTTGGTATGCCTTATCTAATAGCTGTGCAACCTGCTTCATCTGTTCGAACAATTCATTGCCCCACTCAGGAACTGATTTAAGTTTAACTTCACCAGAACAGTTCGCATCACTCAGCAATAACTCAGGATCTCGACCACGTAGGACCACTGCATCCATATTCTTTTCATGAAGTGCCTGGCGCGTACAATCAAACTCTTTGTTATCAATAAAAGCGCAAAAAGTGATAAATATATCTAAGAAATGAACTTGCTCAAGACTAATGCCGGTATCGACAAAAGGATTTACATCAAGCGCTCTTACTTCAATGTATTCAACACCGCGCTCTCCTAGGGCAACTGAGGGCTTTTCACCTGGTTTAGCTACTCGTTTAGGTCGAATAGGTGCATACAGCTCATTTTCAATTTGTAATACGTTATCGTTAAGCTGTTGGTATTGACCATTTACTTTGACACCAATACCAGAAAAAACCTTAGATTTTAATTTTATCGCTTGTTGTACACCATCAACATAATCTGCCAAATTATTATAACAAATTTTTAATGCTGCCTGCTCAGAGCTGGTATAACCTAAATCACTCATACGTAAAGAGGTAGCATGCTCAAGGTAAAGAGCACCAAAAGGTGATTTTTTAAAGGGTAACTTATGATCTTTACCTTGTAAGAAAGATCCACAAATCGCTGGAGAACTACCGTATAAATAAGGAATTAACCAACAAAAGCGTTTGTAATTTCTTAAAATAGAAAAATACCGTTCAGAGATAAAATCATCAAGAGGCAATGATTTTTCGCCTGATGATTGATGGAGTTTTTGCTGAATCTGCCAAAAATCTTGCGAGAATGAAAAATTAAAATGTATACCTGAGATAACTTGCATCATCGAGCCATAGCGATTTTTCAAACCTTGACGATAAACTGTCTTCATTTTACCTATATTAGAGGGACCAAATTGCGCTAACGGTATCTTTTCAGCATCATCCACAAAGCATGGCATACTCATTGGCCACAACAATTCGCCTTCAATATTATCAAAGGTATATTTTTGAATATCTTGAAGTTGAGCAATGGCTTGCTCTGGTGAATGACTTACAGGGGTAATGAATTCAAGCAAGGTTTCTGAATAATCAGTTGTTATCTGTCCGTGAGTAAGCGCTGAACCAAGTTGGTAATAATGACCATGCTCGGATAACTTTCCTTCTGGTAATATTCGCAATGCTTCTCGCTCTATACCGCGTCCAATACCTGCAACGGCAGCCAAATTTTCACTTTGGCTAAAAGCGCCAATATAATCGGTTAATGAAAGTGTCAAAATAATTCCTATATATACTAATCAGCCGAACTCTTAGCTTAACTTAGTATTTAGCGAGTAAAGGTATAAAGCAAAAAGCCCCTTATAGATAACCATATAAATAAGGGGTTTTTAACGATTTTCAATGCTTTGTAAGGTAAATTCCGCTTTATTTTTTATGCCGAATGATTTACTTAGCTAATTCCAGTTCCACCACGTCGATATTAAGTGCTTTTAATTGTGGTCTTACTACTTGACCGTCACCAACGACAATCCATTGCATAGGTTTTGATAATTCTTTAGCTGCAATGGCATTTAACTGCTCTATAGTGATGTTGTTTATTATGTTGCTTTGCTCTTCACCATAATTAACAGGTAAATTGAACTGCAATAACTGTCTTAAAAAACCACTTTTTTGACTTGGTGTTTCAAAACTTAAAGCTTCATTTTGTGAAATAGCTTGACGCATAAAGGTGACTTCATCTGCCGTTAAACCATTTTGCTGGTAGTTCTTCAGTTCAGCTTCAATCTCAACCATCGCATCATAAGTATGTTCTTTTTTGACACTAGCGCCGGCATTAAAACGACCTAAGGTTTTACCCGCAGAAAAGTAGCTTGATGCGCCATAGGTATAACCCTTATCTTCGCGTAAATTTAAATTGATACGGCTATTAAAAGCACTACCTAGCGGGTAATTCATTAACGTCGCTTTGAAATGCTCACCTGTTGCATCATAAGTCATTGCTCTGCGAGATAGTTTAATCACTGATTGGCTAGCATTAGGTAAATCAACAAAATAAAGCTTGTTTGGTGTAACCTCAGGGAATTTATACTCTCCGTTAATCTTATAATCGTTACCTTTCCATGCTTTTAATGGCCATAATCTTTCAATAAAGTCTGCTTTATCAATATCACCAACCATCACTAAGCTCGCTTTAGCCGGAGAGAAGTATGTTTGATAAAAGTCTTCAATATCATCAAGAGTTATTGCTGATACAGTAGCAATAGTACCACTATCTGCTATACCAAAACGGTTGTTTTTACCGTAGGTAACTTGCTTTAACGCTTTACTAGCTAATGTGTTAGCATCTTTATTGCCTTGCTCTAAGCTTTGAATCAGCTGATTTTTAACTCTATCAAAATCATCTTGTGCAAATTCTGGCTTAAACATCATTTCATTCATTAAAGCTAAGGTAGCATCAAGATTTTTTACTAAGCTATTCACTTGAATGTAAGTATTACGTCCACCAGCGCCAATAGAAATATTACTACCAAGTAGCGCTAATTCATTCGATAGCTCTTCTTTACTATGAACAGTAGTACCTTCATTCATCAAACTTGCAGTTAAACTTGCTAACCCAGCTTTTTCTACAGAATCAAGTAACACACCACCATCAAGACTTAATAACAAACTTATAGTAGGAGTTTCACTATTTTTAGTGGCAATAATTTCAATGCCATTATCAAATTTTTCACGCCATAGGCTTGGTACGGTAATTTGTGGATTAGCACCCGAGGTTGGCATCACACTACGATCAAAGCCACTCGCATTTTTCATAATTGGCGTATCAAGTTGTGCGAGTTTTGCTGGATTACTTACGTCAGGTAACGCAAAGTTATTTTCTTTGGCAATTAAGGCTTCTTGTCCCTGTGGTACTATCGATAAAATAGCAGCACCTTTACCTTGAATATATTGCTTAAAGACACGCATAACATCAGCTTCGGTCACTTTATTATAACGAGCAACTTGCTGCTCAGTGTAATTAGCATTACCTAACATTGTCTGATAATGCGCTAAGTTAGATACTTTACCTGAGACACTTTGCAGACCATAAATAGTACCTGTTTCAATACCCACTTTAGTCTTTAATAAATCATCCGCATTAACACCGCGTTGTTCAAACTCAACTAAGGTGTCGTTGATTACTTGCTCTATTTTTGTTAAAGATAAACCTTGCTGTGGGTTTGGCAGCGCATAAAAGCTCATTTGACAGGCTAATTCTCGACAAGGGTGACTAGCACCAGCTTGCACGGCAACACCCGACTTAACAAGATTCTTATAAAGTAATGAAGTTGGGCCATTACCCAAAATATTAGCCAGTACATCTAAGGCTGGCTCATCTTCATGCATACCATAAACGGTAGGGAAGCTAATATAAAGTAAAGGTAGGGAAACGTTGTCAGTAAATGAATAGTAACGATTATCTTCTAGGGTCACTGACGTTTTAGCCATGCTTTCTACAGCTGGTCCGGCATTTAATTTACCAAAATATTTATTAACCCAAGCTAACGTTTGTGCTTCATCAATGTCACCACCTATAGTGACTACCGCATTATTTGGACCATACCAACGAGAAAAGAACTCTTTTAAATCAGTGACTGTACCTCGGTCAAGATCTGACAAATAACCAATAACTGGCCATGAATAAGGATGTTCCCGTGGAAAAATCATTTGGCTAACGGTTTCATTTAATCGACCATAAGGACGATTATCCACATTTTGTCCACGTTCATTTTTAACCGTAGCGCGTTGTATCTCAAACTTTTCAGGGGTGATAGCTTCTAATAAAAACCCCATGCGGTCAGACTCAAGCCACAACATTTTTTCTAACTGATTTTTAGGTACTGTTTCAAAGTAATTAGTACGATCTGAGTTGGTGGTACCGTTTAAATCTCCGCCACTTTGGGTAACGACTTTAAAGTGCTGTTCATCGGCAACATTTTGAGAACCTTGAAACATCATATGTTCAAAGAAGTGAGCAAAACCGGACTTTCCTAACTGCTCTCGGGCTGAGCCAACATGATAGGTAACATCAACATGTACTAAAGGGTCTGAATTATCTTGATGTAAAATTACCGTTAAACCATTGGCTAACTTATACTTTTTAAAAGGAATATTAAGTGTATCTTGCTGAGCGGTAACCGTTTCAACCAAACTTACCCCGATAGGTAATTGTGCTGTTTCTTGACTACTACAAGCAAACAATAATGCTGTAGTAGCGGCTATCGCTGTGATTCTAAATTTATTTATTAACTGTGTAGAAAAGCGGTTTTGAGGAGAGTATCGCAAAATAACATCCTGTAAAAAGAGTAAAAGGTAAAAGTTTGAATTATCATAGCAAACATAAAGACTACTCGGTTAATTAAAATGTATAAAATTATTGCTGAACATCCTGATTTTATTGTTGTTGATAAAGCAGCAGGCGTAAACTTTCATGACGAAGGTGACATTGGCTCAGGGCTTTTTTCGCAGGTAAAGGACATGGTTAAGAGCCAGGTAAAGGGCATGGTAAAGAACCAAGTTAAGAGCCAAGATAAAAAGCAACCGCAAAACCAAGATGATAATGTAGAGCTATATCCGGTGCATCGCTTAGATAAAATGACATCAGGTTTAGTCATTTTTGCCAAAACCTTAGCTTGCGCGCAAACTTTTGGCCAGCTATTTAAAGATCACGATATAGAAAAATATTACCTTGCCATTAGCGATAAAAAACCAAGTAAAAAGCAGGGGCTAATTAAAGGTGACATGGGAAAAAGCCGTCGCGGTATGTTCAAGCTATTACGGACAATGGATAACCCTGCCATCACCCAATTTTTCTCATATAGCATTCCTAATAAACAGCGTTTATATCTGCTTAAACCTCATTCTGGTAAAACTCATCAATTACGTGTCGCACTTGCAAGTATAGGTGCGCCCATTGTTGGTGATCCCTTATATTACAGTACTTCACCAGCAGACCGAGGTTACTTACATGCATTTGCCCTACGATTTAGCTATTTAGGTGAAGCTTTCGAGTTTACCTCGCTACCAACAAAAGGTGAATTCTACTTAGACCCACAAGTGAATGAGCAATTATTGGCAATAAAAAAGCCTTGGCAGTTAAACTGGCCAAGGCTTTAATTAATAATATGTCTCGTCCTAAAAATTTAACTAAGAACTTTGCTTTACAGCGACATGTTTGATATTTAAGCAAGGCAGAGTATGTGACGTGTAGTCCCCTACACGAACATGCGATAACGTAGCTTAAATTTTAAACATGTGCTGCTAAAGGGAGTGCCAAAATACTAAGGCGATTGCTGTTGGGCAAACAAACTTAGTATACCAAGGCCAAATCTTCCAAAACAGGCTGTGTTCCGCATGTTCATTGCCTTGTTTAATCTCGGCTAAAATATCACTTCTATGCCATATCCAACCAGCAAAGACACAACACAACATAGCAATGATTGGTTGACCATATTGCGTTGATAAAATAGCGATAAAATCTAGCATCCATTCTAAATTAACAACAATAATAATACTCAACACTAAAATACCTAAACCTATAAAGGTTGTTGCCTTTTCTCGTGGTATATCATGACGTTCAACCGCAAAAGATACTGGCCCTTCAAGCATAGAGATAGAAGAGGTTAATGCTGCTATCGACATCAAAACAAAAAAGCCAAAAGCGACGAATAAACCGACAAATCCCATACCAGAGAATAATGCGGGTAATACAGTAAAGACTAAATTTGAGCCTGAAATAAGGCTGCCATCTTCGGCAAATATGGCGACGCCTTGTGCTTGAGCAACATACATTGCAGGGATTATTAATAGCCCAGCTAAAAAGGCAATAGAGACATCAATCAGCGTTACTTGTGCGCCAAGTGTGACCAAATTCTCTTTTTTAGCAATATAAGAACCGTAAATGATCATGACACTGGTACCCAATGACAAAGAGAAAAACGCTTGTCCTAAGGCACTTATCAAAAGGTCTGGCTCTAATATGCGAGAAATATCAGGATTTAAATAGGCATTAAAACCTTCTCTTGCCCCATCCAGTGTAAAGACATAAATGATTAAGAGTATTAACAAACCTATTAACATAGGCATAAGACGTTTTGACCACTTTTCAATGCCCTGCTCAACACCTCGACGAATGATAAAAATGGTTAGCCCCATAAAGAGTGCCGTAAATAGGATGTTACGAATTAACGAGTGATTTATCAACCAGTCAGCAACACCTGTTAACCCGCCAAGTCTTGCTAAAGGTTCAATAGCATAAGACATCATCCAGCCAGCAATTATGCCATAAAAGCTTAAAATGAGTGCTGCGCAAATAATACCGCCAAAGCCGACAACAAAACCAAAGCGCTTTTGCCAAGGATTACGGGCAATTTTTTGCATACTGCTAACGGCATTTGCCTGACCATATCGACCAATTAGCAACTCAGCCATAAAAGCGGGGTAAGCTAAACAAAATGCCAATACTAGGTAGACTAATACAAAAGCAGCACCACCATTGCTTGCGGTTTGGGTTGGAAATCCCCAAATATTTCCCAAACCAACAGCCGAGCCGGCTGCTGCCATGATAAAACCGAAACGCGAACTAAAGCCGCCTCTTGAAACACCCATTTACTTCCTCACTTTCTTGCATTTTGTCTGAAAAATATCCGTTAAGTTTAGGTCGCCCTTATTTTCTCAAGGATAATATTATTTTTATAATGACTCATATTTTTATGAGTGCCCTAATCTACGCAATTACGGCTAAGAAAAATAGAGTTAGGGGGTAAATAAAGAAAAAAGCCCCGTGTATCACTCTCTGTACAGAGTTTTACACAAGGCTTTACACGTTTTAACACACTAATCCGTTAACTTTATCCGTAGATTACTTATTATAAACGATAAATATTATCGGCACTGTCTCGGTCAATATATTTTACAAAAGGGTCTACGCCAGCAAAGGTAGGCTTACCTTGAACTCGAATAGTCACTTCATTAGTACCTGTTTTAATTTGATGTTTCGCTAGGTATAAAACAAAGTCCTTTGCTGAAAGGTCTTCAGGGTCTGCGCTAAACAAACCAATATCAATTGAGTCAACAAAATCAACTTCGGTTTCTTTCCCTTGGCCATCGGCTCTTTTAAGTGCAGCATCAATGGTTAGTGTTACATCATAAAAGTCATCCATACCTTCAACAGCAACGACTTTTACGTCACTCGTCTTTAAGTCATATAAACTAATATGCTCAAACATATTGCTAACAAAAGACTTTTCTTCCTCTGTTGCATCATGCGTAATATAAGCGATTAAATCTAATGTGGTTGGATAAGGCGTACTTTGATATTTAAAGTCTTCTAAGAAGCGTTGCAGTGATGCATTAACTCTTTCTTCACCAAAACGATCTTTAAGGGCCATCATGACAACGGAGCCTTTACGGTAATGAATATATTGCTGATTCTCACTACGGAAAAGCGGCATTTCTTCAATAGACTCGACGCTACGCCCACGTAAATATCGGTCTAACTCGTATTTCAAAAATTTACGAATTTTTTCTTTTCCGTATTTTTTCTCCATAACCATCAATGCGCTGTATTGTGAAAGACTTTCAGAAATAATGGCACTACCTTGTACGTTAGCAGCACCTACTTGATGACCCCACCATTGATGAGCAACTTCATGAGCGGTTACATAATATGCAGGATCAATGTTTTCAGGATCACGTACATCACTAATAAAGCCAATTTTTTCAGAGTAAGGTACGGTATTAGCAAAACTTTGCGCAAAACTTCTATAACCAGGAAACTCAATAATACGCATTTGCTTGTGTTGGTACGGTCCAAAGTTATCGGTGAAATAATCGATAGAGTCTTTCACTGACTCTATCATACGGTCAACATTCATCCCGTGGGTTTCATGATAATAGACTTCAATACCTATCCCTTTGTATTGTTCTTTTTTATTAGCGAGTTTGGCTGACATCACAGAGTAAAAATTAACCATAGGGGCGTCCATTTTATAATGGTATATTTTACGCTCACCTTCGGTTTTTTCTGATTGTAAATAACCTGGCGCGATAGCAAACTGATCTTTAGAGGTTGAAATTGTCGCTTCAAAATCAATGAAACCTACACCATTGCCAAAAAAGCTTTCATTATAAAAACGTTTATCTTCGAGTTTATTAGCTCGTTGTAACGGCTCTAAATCGTGGTTCCTGCGATCATGACGATCACTGAGTTGATAACCTGATTGATAACCAAATACTGGAAACAACTCAAAGTTATTAATAAAAGTACCATTTTTAACTAAGCTGAAATCATTATTACCGTCGGTAAAACCATTGTTATCGCGTGTTGCCGTTAGCTTACCCTGACGTATTTCACCTGGCTGTAAAGGCTTATCAAAGACAAACCATGCGGTATTGAATTTAGCATCAACTTCGCCTAATTTACCGCCATCAATTTCAACATTCCATTGCTGTGTATGCTCAGGTTTAGCGACTAAAAACTGTTCAATCGCTTGGCTTGATGTATTGGTTAACGTTAATTCAGCTACCGCTTCAATACGTCTTTCTTTAGGATAGATATCTACTTTAGCGTGAGTTTTAGTCACCGTTGGAATAGCCGCATTAAGCTGTTCAACATACTTTTTCTCATAAGCAGCTTGCAAGTCTTCACGATCGTCACTAATCACATATTCATTCACAACGCGAGTATTGTAATGAATAACACTCCCTGCCCCGACGAATAATACTAAACCTAAAGCTATGGTTACTTTACCTGGCGTAGCAAGGTAATAACTCACTCTATTTAAACGTGTTTTAAGTTTTTGTGCTGGACCTCTGTGCCAAAGTGCATAAGTTAAACTAGCCAGAACAAGCGTTAAGCCGCCCCAATAAAGCATATACCAATGGTTACTTTCTAAAAAGCTACCATAGCCATTAATATCTGAATAAGGTACTTGTGGTGCATTAGCAAACTGAAACATATTATGGCTAAAACCAAAATTACTTAACGTCAATGAACTAATGAGAAAGAGTACAAATAACATCATACCAATATATTTATTTGGGCTAATAACTTGTAAGAAAAAGGCTAAAACGGCTGTGAAAATTAATGGCACTAAACCTAAGTAACCTAGACGAACAACGTATTGAGAGAGATCAATATTGTTATAACCTAGCAACCACTGATTGACAATAGTCACGGCTACACCACAAATATATAGCAGTACCAGCACCAAACTTATCGCGATAACTTTTGATAGCCAAAAAGTTATGTTATTTACCGGCATAGAATCAACAATATCGCCCATGCCCGAATTACGTTCACGCCAGACAATTTCAGCACTGTAATAAGCCAGTACTATCATCATTAATAAGCCTGTTGAACCGGCTATAAGTTCAACCATATTTTGCGTTAAGGGCCAATTAGGGGTACCGAACATACCTTGAGGGTCTACTAGCGGCGCAACAAGCATAAAAATAGTTAACACAGCTAACACTAAAAATGGCGCGCTAAATATTACTTGTTTTATTTCAAATAGTATTCGCATACGTAAATGCGCTGATGTTTGTACGCCAGCACTTTTTGTTGAAATATTATTATTTAATAACTCCGGTATTTTTTCTGTTTGCAACGTTAATTGCTCTTCAGCTTTTTTAAGTGCTTTGTTACTTTGTTTTTTCACTTGTCCTTGGCTTAAGCGTACTTTAGACCTAAAGCCGCCAAAAAGTGCCATTATGACAACAGAAATGCCAAGCCAAAGTAAGCGGTTCTCAAGTAAAATTCCACTTAGCTCAATCGGGCTATTATTTTTATCAAACATGGTCCAATAACGTGTTACTTCGCCAAAGGTATTTAATGCAAAGGGGTCAAGCAACGCTGCTATTGTTCGATACTCTGGCTCATTTAATAACTGACCTGAAATAGTGTAAAGTATAAATAGGCCAACCGCTGAAAGGTATACCGCCATCATCGAACGAAATTTAACAGCCACTGCATAAAAAAAGCAAGACAGCACAAACAAGCTAGGTAAAGACAAATAGAAGTAAGCGGTGAAATAGTGGCTTAAGTTAGTTGCCCCTAAACGCTCAGGATCAATCCAGCCAACTAAGCCACCTAATAAACTACCAATAAGAATACCTAATGGTACAAAGGCAAAAACGGTAGCAACTACAGCAAACGATCCTAAAAATCGCCCTAACTGGTAACTTAGCGGATTAATCGGTTTACTATAAAGTAACTCTGACATTTTACTGGTGTCGTTTCTTGTCGCGGTACTCGCAACAAAATTGACCACTAAAAACATGGCAAATAAGCCCATAATCAGTAGTGTTTGGGCAATAGAAAATGGTCCGTTATATAAAACATTTCCGCCGCCACCAATTTGTACATTTTCACTTACTGTCGCAAAGAAAGTCAGTAAAAAGAAAATCAAACCGGTGACATAAAAAGAGGGTTGTTTCGTGAAATAGCGCCACTCAAAAGCGAACATTTTCATTAACATAAGTAATTCCTTATTCTTTGTTAGCGCGATTAAGCAACGTTGCTCTTTACTGAAATATCAGCGGATGCTTCGGCTGATGTCTGAGCTGGCGTTTCAGATGTGCTTGAACGATGTTGATTCAATGTTGAGAAATAAACATCTTCTAAGTTAGCTGGTGCGGCTTCAAAACCTAATGGCGCATTGTCAGCCATAACATGTACTATGGTTTGTCCGGCAAATAAACGCTTAGAAATAACATTGTATTGTTCTTCAATACTACTTAACTCAGCTTGAGCAATAGCTTTACGCCATATTTGCCCATTTAACTGATTAGTTACCTCAATAGGATTACCTTCAAGTACAATTTTACCTGATGCTAACACCGCCATATTAGGGCAAAGCTCGGTGACATCTTCAACAATATGCGTTGATAATATAATGGCTTTTTCTTCACCTAGACTTACGAGGAGGTTATGAAAACGGTTACGCTCTTCAGGATCTAAGCCTGCGGTTGGTTCATCTACAATTAATAAGTCAGGATCACCCAATAACGCCTGAGCAATACCAAAGCGTTGACGCATACCACCCGAGAAACCACTCACGGCATTTTTTCTATGCTGATAAAGGTTAGTTTGTGCTAACAACCCCTCAACAGCTTCTTTTCGTTCGGCTGAGTTTTTTAAGCCTTTTAATATAGCTAAATGATCAAGTAGCTCGTAAGCGCTGATGCGTGGGTAAACACCAAAATCTTGCGGCAAGTAACCTAAACGTTGTCTTAATGCTTGAGGATCATTGAGTACATCAATACCATCAAAATCGATACTACCGCTATCTGCATCTTGTAATGTGGCAATAGTGCGCATTAAGGAAGACTTTCCAGCTCCATTTGGACCAAGTAACCCGAACATACCTTTTGGTACTTCTAGGCTAACATTATCAAGTGCTTTAACTCCATTATCATAAGTTTTGGATAAGTTTTTTATTATTAACATTATTATTCCTTGCGTTAAGTTCTTTATTATTTTTCACAACAATAGACTACTGCATTGTTAATGCCATGTAAATATTGATAAAAAACAAAATAATTATCAATGGTTCACAAAGAGTTCCGCAACTTATTACACAAATAAAAAAGCCCGTAGTCATATAACTGACTACGGGCTTTTTAATCGTATCTGTACGATTAATTTTGCATTGATTTTACCACAAAAAACTTATTCAGTTTCAGGACGCATATGCGGGAATAAAATAACATCTTTGATTGTTGGTGAATCAGTAAACAACATGACTAAACGGTCGATACCAATGCCTTCACCTGCTGTAGGTGGCAAGCCATATTCTAAGGCGTTGATATAATCTGCGTCATAATGCATCGCTTCATCATCGCCAGCATCTTTTTCTGCTACTTGTTTTTGGAAACGTTCAGCTTGATCTTCTGCATCGTTAAGTTCAGAGAAACCGTTAGCTAGTTCACGACCACCAACAAAGAATTCAAATCTATCTGTTATGAATGAGTTGTCATCGTTACGACGAGCAAGTGGTGAAACTTCCCATGGATATTCAGTGATAAACGTTGGTTGATCTAATAAGTGTTCTGCCACTTCTTCAAAGATTTCACAGATATATTTACCAGGGCCCCAAACTTTAGAAGCACTGTTTTCTTTAACACCAACAGCTTTAGCCATGGCTTTGATTGCATCAAAATTATTTTCAGGGTCACGTAATACCGCTTCATCAAGGTGTGCTGCTGCGCGATGATCTTTACCGTAAGTTAAGATTGCATCAACCATTGATAAACGAACAAACGGCTTACCTAAGTCGTAGAATTTCTCTTCTACTACTTCACCTTCAGAATTTTTAACGGTATTACGAATAGTGGTAGTACCTAATACATCTTGTGCAATAGTACGTAACATTTCTTCGGTGGTGTTCATCAGGTCATGGTAATCAGCGTAAGCTTGATAGAATTCAATCATAGTGAATTCTGGATTATGACGCGTTGAAATACCTTCGTTACGGAAACTGCGGTTAATTTCAAACACACGGTCAAAACCACCAACGACTAAACGTTTTAAGTTAAGCTCTGGTGCTATACGTAGGTACATATCAAGATCAAAAGTATTATGATGCGTCATAAAAGGCTTAGCCGTTGCGCCGCCCGGTATGATTTGCAACATCGGCGTTTCAACTTCCATAAAATCACGCTGCGTTAAAAAGTTACGAATGCCAGCGACAATTTTTGAACGGATTTTAAAAGTATTACGGGTATCTTCATTGATAATTAAATCAACATAACGCTGACGATACTTCATTTCTTGATCCGATAAACCATGAAATTTTTCAGGTAATGGACGAAGTGACTTAGTTAGTAATGAGTAATTATCCATGTTCACGTAAAGATCACCTTTACCTGATTTATGTAAAATACCTTTAATACCAACAATATCACCAATATCTAATGAACCCCATTTAGCTCTTATTTCTTTTTGAACAGTTTTTTCAGCATAACCTTGAATACGACCAGACGAGTCTTGTATTACTAAAAATGGTCCGCGCTTAGCCATTACTCGACCGGCAATAGCATAAGTTACTTGTAGCGCTTCAAGTTCTTCTTTAGTTTTTTCACCATGTTCAGCTTGGATGTCAGCGGCTAAATGTTCACGATTAAAATCGTTAGGAAAACCATTAGCTGAACAATTAGAGCGAATTTTTTCAAGTTTTACACGGCGCTCAGCAATCAGTTTATTTTCATCTTGTGCTACGGGTGCATCACTGGCTTTAGTGGCTTTATCTGTCATTTTATTTCCAAAGTTATCTTTAATTTGTTCAATAATTTAATTGGTTTTTGTAAGTGTAATACTACAAACCAGACTTTAAACTGGCTTCTAGAAACTTATCTAAATCGCCATCTAATACAGCTTGGGTATTTCTATTCTCAACACCCGTGCGTAAATCTTTAATACGGCTATCATCTAATACATAAGAGCGAATTTGACTGCCCCACCCTATATCGGATTTACCATCTTCTAACACTTGTTTATCGGAATTTTGCTTTTGCATTTCCATTTCATACAATTTAGCTTTAAGCAGCTTCATTGCCGTCGCTCTATTTTTATGCTGCGAACGATCTGCCTGACAAGCAACCACAGCCCCTGTGGGCTCATGAGTAATACGGATAGCTGAATCGGTTTTATTTACATGCTGACCACCAGCGCCAGATGCTCGAAAAGTATCGATACGTAAATCTGCTGGGTTGATATCAATTTCAATGTTGTCATCAATTTCAGGGTAAATAAAGGCTGACGCAAATGAGGTATGACGGCGACCTGAAGAGTCAAACGGTGACTTTCGCACTAAACGATGTACACCCGTTTCAGTACGTAACCAACCATAAGCGTATTCACCGGTATATTTAATAGTACAACCTTTAATGCCGGCAACATCACCATCGGTCACTTCAATCACTTCAGTTCTATAACCGTGTGCTTCGCCCCAACGTAAATACATGCGCATTAGCATTTCTGCCCAATCTTGCGCTTCTGTACCACCTGAACCGGACTGAATATCTAAATAGCTATTATTAGCATCTTGTTCGCCAGAAAACATTCGGCGAAATTCTAGTTTTTCTAAGACCTTATCTAAAGCATCAGCTTCAACTTCAGCGTCATCAAAAGTTTCTTGGTCTGACTCTTCTACCGCCAGTTCAACTAAGCCTTCAATATCTTCACAACCCGTTTCGAGTTCAACAATAGTATTAACGACTTCTTCTAAAGAACTTCTTTCTTTACCAAGGGCTTGAGCACGTTCAGGCTCATTCCAAACATCGGGCAGTTCTAGTTCGCGAGAAACTTCAACTAAACGTTCAGCTTTAACATCGTAGTCAAAGGTACCCCCGAAGCAGATTAGCGCGCTCACGGATTTCTTTTAATTTACTTAATATAGGGTTTGTTTCGAACATAAATCTTCAAAAATAAATTTAATGAGTAGCCTTTACCGACATAGGACGGAAAAGACAAATAGTGGCGCATTGTAACGTAATTAAAAGGGTAAATAAATGGCTATAATCGCAGGTATTTCTTAAGTCTACTATTTTATTAATACATGACTTTTTCATGAGGACATTAACACTTAAATTGGCTTCAACGTAAACTGAAATTTACTGGGAGAAAGTTATATATCTGAAAGATATATTCAACTAAATAGTTTATCTTTTAAATGGTACTGGTTCGATAACGCGTGTTTAATGAAGAAGAAGAATAACTTACCGGTAAATAGCTGACTATTGTCAGTGACTTCAATGTAGGGATTGTTACAACTTTTAATGCCATTGAGATAAATTAACAACCATCATCAATAATGTCATAGGCCGGACCGATCGTTTCTGACTTTGCTTGGGTATATCTAAAGTAGCAATTATCATCACTCACTTGATTGTTTTCATTGAAATCATAACCAATAAAGACAAGGTCATTACCTTGCTCTTCAAAAACTTTACTACCAGAGAGTTTAAATTGCTCAGACACTTCAACTTGTTTGTAGATTTCATGATTATCGATATAAGAATGTAATAACCTTAAATCAACACCACTAAGATCAATAACGCCATTACGGTCTATATCAATATCAATTAAATCAGGTCGGCTAGTTACAGGAAATGTACTATAGCTTGGCATTTTTGATTTCAAAAAAATCAAATCATTTGCTGCCTTTACGCTAACACTAAACTGGGTTAACACCGCTACTTTCGCATCTTTTGACAAGCCGATAAATTTAGGTGCTGCCGTTACGGCTAAAATCCCTAATATTACAATGACAACGACTAATTCAATTAAAGTGAAACCTTTACTACTCATAGACTATATACACACGATGATCATTTTGTTGCTTAACGATACAGACATAAACGTTAAGTGGTACGACAAGTAACACATATTCTAACAATATTGCGACCAAAAACAAGTTGTTTGGATTTTGCTTAGCTAATTTTTTTTGTACTATTTTTATTCAAAATTAAGAATATAGCCGAGGCTAAACCTGCTGAGGAAAAAACCATACACATCACCATAATTTGATAACGTGCTGCAATAAAGGGCGAAACGCCAGCAAGAATTTGCCCTGTCATCATTCCTGGTAACGAGACAATACCCACAGCAAATAGGGCGTTAACATTGGGGATCATAGATGCTTTAAAAGCAATGTTACGTGCATTTAGGTAGCTTTCACTGCGATTGATTTCAGCAAAAAAACGTTCGCCACATAAACTTACACTATTCATGCCATTGGCGAAAACCATGCCAGCAAGTGGCACGAGTATTTTTGCCTCATGCCAAGGTTCGAGATTTAACACGCCTTGGGTAATAACCAGCAAGACCATAACGCTACTGATAAAGATGGCCCAGAAAGCACTATTAAAAAGAGACTTCCCTGGTGATTCAATATTATTTAAAGCTATCCAACTTGAAAACAACACCATAACAAGTAATAAGGCGCCGATAATCCAAGCATTGTCACTTTCAAAAATGTAACTTAAAACATAGCCCACCAGTAATAACTGCACTAACATGCGAACCAATGCATGCCAGGTGCGCTTTTGTGGCAGTGACCAACAAGCTAATAGAATCAGTACAAATACCACAGGTATAAAAGCTATGGCTAGTTGAGTTAATGCAATAGTGGCCAGTGCTTGGTCCATAGTTATGTCCTTGTTGCTTTTTTCTTTTATTAATAGTTAGACCGTCACTATCTTTTATACGTTTAAGCGATGCGAATATCTTCAATCATTAACTGTACGGTGCGCTTACCACGAAACTCATTAACATCGAGGCGGTAAGCAAGGTGAACTTGTTTCACTTGGGCATTAGGCCAAGCGTTAACATCAACATTAAAGGCAATACCATCGAAAACTTGCTGACTTTGTGCCCCCGATTGATCAACAACCGTTTTTTGCACCACTATTTTCAAATGTTTTTCACCTACAATTCGCTGCTGTACTAGTGTGAAGGTATCGTCAAATAAAGGTTCGGGAAAGTTTTGTCCCCAAGGACCTGCTTCACGCAATTGCTCGGCAAAGTCAAGGGTCAAAAACTCTGCATTTAATTCGCCATCTGAGAGAATGATGCTGTCTAAATCTTCAGGTTTTAACCATTTACCAGCCACAGTATTAAAGTGCTGTTGAAATTGAACAAAGTCTTTTTGCTTAATCGATAAGCCCGCAGCCATCGCATGCCCACCAAACTTGATAATTAGCCCTGGATTCTGGCTATCAATATGTTCGAGTAAATCACGTATGTGTAAACCAGGTATTGACCGAGCCGAGCCTTTAATTTCTGCATTGCCATCTTGTTCACTATCATCACTCGCATTAGCAAATACAATACAAGGACGGTGACATTTTTCTTTTAAACGACCAGCAACAATACCAATGACACCTTGGTGCCAATCTTTTTGATATAAGGCGATGGCAAACGGTAGCGGGTTTTCTTCGCTACCTTGCCCAATATTGCCATTTACATCAACAGAGCTCATCACGCGCTCTGCTTCTTGTTGCATACCCTGCTCTATTTCTCGGCGAGCTTTATTGAGATCATCAAGTTCTGCTGCCATCACACGCGCACTGGATAAATCATTAGCAAGTAAACAATTGATGCCATAAGACATATCATCTAAACGCCCTGCTGCATTAATTCGTGGACCGAGGGCAAAACCAAAATCACTGGCAACAAGTCGTTGCTGATTTTTATTGGCTATTTCAATAAGCGCTTGAATGCCCGGTCGGGTTTGTCCCGCACGAATGCGCTTTAGACCTTGGGCCACTAATATTCGGTTATTTGCATCAAGTGAAACCACATCGGCGACGGTGCCTAAAGCAACTAAATCTAATAGCTGAGCGATATTAGGCTCTGCAATACCTTGCTCTGAAAAATAGTGATGCTCACGACAATATTTTCTTAAGGCTAGCATTAAATAAAAAGCGACACCCACGCCAGCAAGAGCTTTACTTGGGAAGTTACACCCATGTTGATTAGGGTTAACAATCGCGTCAGCAATAGGTAAAGAGTGCCCAGGTAAATGATGGTCAGTGACAATAACTTGCATACCTAACTCTTTTGCACGTTTTACGCCAGCAATACAGCTAATACCGTTATCTACTGTTATTAACATCTGTGCATTTTGCTGAGCTGCAATATCAACAATTTCAGGCGTTAAGCCGTAGCCATATTCAAAACGATTTGGCACAATAAAGTCGTGATTGTTACTGCCAAATAAACTCAAGGCAATCATCATCAATGCTGTACTGGTGGCGCCATCAGCATCAAAATCGCCAACAATGATGATACGCATTTTATTGACTAGTGCGTCATGGAGTAACTGACATGCTTTGTCCATTCCCATCAGCGCAGTTTCATCGACCATACCCTGTAAACGTGCAACGTTAAGCTCGAGCTCTTGTGCTGATTGCATACCACGGCTGGCATAAACCTGTTTTATGATTTCTGGTAAGCTATCCGGCAAGTGGTTCGTTGATACTTGCGCTCGGCGAATAATTTTTTTATTCATGTTATTCGTTCTCAGTGATTCTGGTGATTAGAAGGTATTTTCGGGGCTATTTTTGACATAAAAAAAGTACTTGGTGAAAATCAGCAAGTACTTTTACAAGGTTATCTATAAAAATAATGAATTACGTGTTTTTCAACAATTCTTCTAATTGTTCTGGTGGCTGATAACCAGGAATCATCATGCCATTTGATAAGATAATCGCAGGCGTTCCGCTAACACCAATTTGTCGACCAAAATCAAACTGAGCTTCAATAGGCGCATCACAAATTCGATCAGCAATACCCGTGCCTGATTTCGCTTTTGTTAATGCTTTCGCTGTATCGTCACTACACCACACTGAACGTAAATCTTTAAAGCCTTGGCTCAAGTTGCCTGTTCGATCTTTAATACCTGAACGTGGGTAGGCTAAATAACGGAAGGTAATACCACGCGCATTGTAATCTGCCATTTGTTTGTGCATTTTACGGCAATACCCGCAAGTGATATCGGTAAATACCGACACGACATACTTTTCATTTTCAGCTTTATAAACAATCATATCATCTTCAAAGTTTTTCAAACCCGCTAGACGAACTTTAGCTAAGCTCTCTTCGCCGATGTCTGTCACTGTGGTGCCTAAGCTGTAGACTTTACCTTGAATAAAAAACTCACCATTATAACTCGCATAAAACAAACCTTGGCTGGTAACGAGTAAAGCAATGCCTGGTACGGCAGTTTTTTCAACTTTAACAACGGTTAAACCTAAAGCACTGTTAATTTTTTCTTTTAAAAACGCTACATCAAGCACACTTTGATCACTTGCTGGCTTGGCTAATGAGGCAGGTACATTAGCAGGCGCTGCTGCATTTGCCCCCTGTAACAATAGAGGTAAAGTGAGAGTGGCAAACACGGCGCTAAAAAATAATATTTTATACATAATGGTTCCTAACAACTTCCTAACAAGTAATAGCAATAAATCTATAAAAATAAGCAAAATAAACATACTCATTACAATAGACCTAGTTATGTGCAAGGAAATTACAGCGATGAGGCATTATTTGCAACTTAAAATAGCCAGTAAATTGAATTAACTTGTAAACAAAGAGAAATGTTTTTGCTAAAATCCCACTCAAATAGTTCGTGTTAAAATAAAAATTGGAAGTAGCTTAATGAAAATTGGTTTATTTTATGGTTCAACCACTTGTTACACTGAGATAGTTGCCGAAAAAATTCAGGCAATAATTGGTGCCGATTTGGTTGATATATTTAATATCAAAGATCAACCATTAGCGCTGTGCCTCGATTATGATTTTATCATTTTCGGTATATCCACTTGGGATTTTGGTGAACTTCAAGAAGACTGGGAATCAATTTGGAGTGATATTAATCAATTAGACCTTTCAGATAAAATTATTGCCTTATATGGCATGGGTGATCAAGTGGGTTACACTGAATGGTTTCAAGATGCTCTTGGTCTACTACATGAACAAGTAACAGAGCAAGGTGCAAAAGTTATCGGTTTTTGGCCAAATCAAGGTTATGATTTTATTGCTTCAAAGGCATTAACAAGTGATGAAAGCCAATTTGTCGGTTTGTCGTTAGATGAAGATAGTCAATACAGCTTAACCGATGAACGTTTAGATACTTGGTGTGAGCAAGTCTTACTCGAGTACAGTAACTTACTTTAGTTATCCCCCAAACGCTAAATTTTTCCTTAGCGAATTTACTTAATCAATTACTTAGCACTTGCGATAAATAGTTACAGCAAGGGCTAAAACCACTATAATTGCCTGCATATTATCATTATACCAATCTCACTAATTAATTAATCATTTCTACAGGTTAAAATAACCCACTACGTCGTTATTTATTTAATAATTAGAACAACTAGTTATTTAAATAAATGTCTTGTAATTGGCATTTTTTTCTCCGTATAAAATAGATAGATTATGTAATGGAATGGGTATTACCAACTCTTAGTGAACTATCCCCTATGTTTGAGCAATTCGATCTAGACTCAGAATTATTAGCCAGTATAAACAAAATTGGTTACACCAAGCCTACCTCAATTCAAGAACTTGTAATTCCACAAGCGATGGCCGGCAAAGATATATTAGCATCAGCCCCCACTGGCACTGGTAAAACAGCCGCATTTTTATTACCTATTGCTCAACACTTGTTAGACTATCCTCGCACCCAACCCGGCTTTCCGCGTGTATTGATTTTAACGCCTACACGTGAATTGGCGATACAAATTGGCGCAGATAGTGAGCAACTTACTGAGCTAACAAAAATAAAAACTGGCGTGATAACAGGTGGCGTTAATTACGGTAGTCATGCAGATATATTAACAACGACTACGGATATTTTAGTCGCTACACCAGGTCGATTATTAGAATATATCGAAAATGAACAATTTGATGCCCGCGAGATAGAGATTCTTATTTTAGATGAAGCTGATCGCATGCTCGATCTTGGTTTTAGTGAAGCGATTAATCGTATTGTTGGCGAAGCTCGCTGGCGTAAGCAAACTATGCTATTTTCAGCGACGTTAGCCAGTGCTGGCGTAACACGTTTTGCCGAAGAAGTACTCAATGATCCTATCTTTTTAGAGTCGACGCCATCGCGTAAAGAAAAAGCAATAATTCATCAATGGCTTCATTTAGCTGATAATTTTGATCATAAGCTTAATATGTTAGTTCATACGCTTAAGCAAGAGGGTGTAGAACGTACCGTAGTATTCGCTAATAAACGTGAAACTGTACAGTACCTTTCAGGCAAGCTTTATGCTGAAGAATTACCGTGTGTTTGGCTAGAAGGAAAAATGCCACAGGACAAACGTAATAAAGCCATTGAACGTTTTAAAAGTGGTGAAATTAAGGTATTAGTAGCAACCGATGTGGCAGCAAGGGGTCTAGATATTGATGACATCAGCCATGTAATCAATTTTGATATGCCACGTAAAGTTGATATATATATTCATCGTATTGGACGTACAGCTCGTGCTGGTAATAAAGGTACCGCTATCTCCTTAGTTGAAGCACATGATATGGCCGTTATAGGCAAAATAGAGCGTTATACCAAAGAACGCCTATCTCGCCGTTTTATTCAAGAGTTACGACCAAAGAATAAAGAATCACGTGTGGTTAATAAAAAGGCAAAAATTAAACTCACTACTTCTCAGAAAAAAGCAAAAACGAAGAAACAAGTGAAGAAAAAGGCTAAGCGCGCAAAAGTAGCAAAATAAACGTAGCACCATTTTACTCTCCCTAAGTGTTACATTGATGTGACACTTTTATTACACTTTAGTCTTGATGTGTAATATTTCTGTCATAAAGCGATGTTGTAATAGCGCCGCATTCACTTTATGGATGAAGTTATACCAAACCTATTAAATAACTGTTCTACATTGACCCGTTAATTAATCTGTTTGGTATTAAACAATCGACATTTATTAGCGTTTTATTCAGACAATGAGTAATAGCCTAAAATTGGGTCTTCAACTTTATGATAGTAATTAATATGAAAAATCATACATTAACTAATAAAACATCCGCACGTGTAAAAACAGTTCTTGCACTTGCTGTGGCCACTTCTCTTAGTACTTCATTCGCTCACGCACAAGCAACTGCAAATGAAGAAAATGAAATAAGCACTCAAAATCAAAACACAGTAGTAAGCCAACATACTGAAAGCAGTGTTGATGATGCTTGGAGTTTTGCTGATTTATATGACAATGAACAAGGTGATTACTTAAAGTTATCAGGCCGATTACAGCTAGACTCTGCTTGGGTTGATAGCGATCAAGGTGATTTTAACGATACTGCATGGCGTCGTTTTCGCTTTGGTTTTAAAGGTAAGTATGGTGACTTAAAAGTCGCTCTAGAAGCTGATGTTAATTTAAATGATTCACTAGACGATGCTTATAATCGTCTAACCGATGCTAACGTTAGCTGGTCGTTAGATAAAGACACTGAACTTAAGTTCTTAAAACAATCTACTGGTTTTACCTTAGATGGTAAAACATCTTCAAAGAAACTACTTACCCCTCAACGAAATAACCTTACCAATAACTTATGGTTTACCTCTGAGTATTTTACTGGTGTTAGCGTTAAAAGTAAGTTGGCTGATGATTGGTCGTATAAAACTGGACTATTTTCTAGCGATGGCTCTGATGAAATATCGATTAGCGATGCCAGTTACTTCGCGATGTTTTCAACGGCTAAGAAATTAGCAAAAAATAGTCTTTGGGATAAAGGTGAGATAAGTTTTGATTATGTTTATAACGATACTCACGAAGATGGTAATACCCGTGACTTCTCCCAAATAATTAGTACTTCTAGTAAGTTTAAACAAAATGACTGGGGTTTACTCAGTGATATATCTTGGGGTAAAGGTGATTTAGGACAAAGTGATATTTTTGGTGTTGTTGTTATGCCTACGTATCAACAAAATGAAAAAATTCAGTGGGTTGCTCGTTACACCTACTTAAGTAGTTCAGAAGATAACGGCGTTCGTTTAGGCCGTTATGAAAGCAAAGTCGTTGATGAACATGGTCAAAGCAGCGTAGCTGGTGAGCGTGGCGATAAGTACCAAGAAGTTTATGCGGGTGTTAACTGGTTCGTAAACGACCACAAATTAAAGCTTCAAGCTGGCTTACAATATGCAAAAATGGATGATAACGCCAATGATGGTGGCGCATTTGATGGTTGGAGTTTCACTGTAGCTATGCGTAGTTACTGGTAAAGATTCTAATAACATCGAAAGTACAAAGACCGGTTTGCTTTGCGCAGCCCGGTCTTTTTTTATAGTTAACATTTACTCAAGTATTAATAGTTGGTTAAGTAAATGCTCAACGCAATAACCTATTGGCATACTCAGTTAACTCGCGTCTTGTTCTTCTTTAGCCACTAAGCGGTATAACTTTGCGCCAACAAAGCCACCCACAATAGGAGCAACCCAGAACAACCATAATTGTGCCACAGCCCAATCACCAACATATAAAGCAACACCCGTACTACGTGCTGGATTTACTGAAGTATTTGTTACCGGAATACTGATCAAATGAATTAATGTTAAACACAAACCAATCGCGATAGGTGCTAAACCTGCGGGTGCACGTTTGTCTGTTGCCCCCATAATGACAAAAATAAACATCATAGTTAACACTACCTCAGCGACAAGCGCAGCGGTCATAGAATAACCGCCAGGCGAATGCTCACCAAAACCATTAGAAGCAAAGCCTGCAGATAAATCAAAACCTGGTTGTCCACTCGCGATAAGATATAAAGCACCGCCGCCAAGAATAGCACCAACAACTTGTGCAATGATATAAGGCGTCAGTTCATTAGCAGGAAAACGTCCTCCTGCCCATAATCCTACCGATACGGCGGGGTTTAAATGACAACCTGAAATATGGCCTATCGCATAAGCCATAGTTAGTACCGTTAAACCAAAGGCGAATGATACACCGAGTAAGCCAATACCTACGTCAGGGAATCCTGCCGCTAATACTGCGCTACCACACCCCCCAAGTACCAACCAAAAAGTGCCAATACATTCTGCAATATATTTATTCATTGTTATTCCCTTAGCTGTTAATAAAATTATATTCACGTGCATTAATTCATAAGTAGAAAATCGCGTTAAAATGTTTTTTTGTTTGAACGCTTAATGCTCCCTACTTAACCAAATAAGTCGCCCAGTTTATTTTTCAACTTATCTTTGGCTTTATCTTCTAGTTTTTTCTGTTGTTGTTTAACAATATCTGAATTCTTTAAATCATCTAGTGCTTTATCGGTATCTGTTAATAACGCTTCAAGGTCAAGTAACTCTGCTGTTTGACTATCACCTAACTTTAAGGCATTAGCCAGTTTTTCATTTAAGCCTTTACTTACTTTTTGTTTAAATTCATCTAATTTTCCTGCAACTTGTTGCTTAAAAGCGCCTGTTAATGCGTCATTTAAAGACGATGCAATAGTAAAGTTTGGCTTGTTAAGCTCCCCACTTACGCCAACATCAACCGTTAAACTATCTAAAGACTTAATGGTATCAAGTAATAACTTAGTGATTTTAGATTGAGCTTCACCTTGATAACTCGCTTGATTAAGTGAGAAGTGATTAGTCGCATCAACTTCGCTATTGATCAAATTAAAGCTACCTTTACCGTCAAGTTGTGCAGAGCTAAGTGATAACGTTAACGCGGTGGTTTTCGTTAATTGCGTATTCGATAACGTTCTATCATTCACAAGCCATTCGCCATCAGCATTAAAATCACCTGATTGTGTTAAGTTAAATTTACTGTTTAGCTTAAGTTCACCATTATCTATTGAACTAATATTGATAAGGCTATCTTTACCTCTAAGCCAATGTTGATGAGTTAACTCACTACCTGTTATCGTTACTTCCCCTTGTTCAAGTTGAACTGAGAATAATGCCTTTTTGATTAATACCGATGGTAACGGAGTGTCTTCTTTGAAATAAATAAAACGTCCCTTAGCATGAGACTTCACTTCACTGACAGTACCATCACTTTTCATATTTGCCATAAAAGGAGAAACTTTATCATAAGCCCATTGCGCCTTTTGCACATACTCTCTTGCTTGTTCGCCAAAGATAATATGAGCAAAGTATTCCGTATCAATGCTGTCCAGTTGATAGGTTTTTTCTATTTGCTGCCAATCTTTAGTCGGAGCGCCTTTTAGTTCATCAACTTGCTTTGCTAATAAGTTTTTACTGGCTAATACCTGTTCTTTAGCTTTTTTAACTAATGCCTGTTCTGCTTTAAACTCAGTTTTAATTTTTTCAAATTCAGTTTTTATTTTTTCTATGTCAGCTAATGAATTCACTTTCATCTTACCCAACGCTTTTACTTTATCTTGGTAAGACTTCAATTTAGCTTTGTTAGGTAATTGAGTTTTTAACGCTTTAAGTTTCGCTTGCTCTACAGTATAACTTTCTTGTAATTGAGTAGTCGCTTTAACCGTTAGCAAGTTACTGTCATTAAGCAATGTTTTGACATCAGGCAACTTCATATCTACTTCGGGTAGCATTGCCTTTGCTTGGTCAGATAAGCTTTCTTCTGCTTTATCGCTTGCTTCATCATTATAATAAACGTTACCGGCTTTAGATCTAACACTAGAAAAGGCAAGTTGGCTTACTTCAAGTTCTTCTATAATAATTTTACCGAATAGATATTGCCAAATATCCACAGCGGCAGTAGCTCGCTCAAAACTAAATAAGTTCTGTGTCGGGGTGTCCTTGTCAGTAACTTGCAAACCTAAAACACTAATTTTTAAAGGCGAGTATGCTAACTTTACTTCAGCAACATTCACTTCAGCACCAAAAGCACTTTCAGCAGAACTAACAATCGCTGTTTTAACTAAGCTTTCTGCAAAAAAATACAATAAGCCAACGACTAGCGCAGTTAAAATAACAAAAGCCATTATGCCTTGCCAACGAATAAAACGAGCCATTACAGACCTCCTTTGGTTAGGCTAGATTCACCTGAGAAACTGGTATATAAGCTATAAAACTTAGAGGCTTTTAGTGCTTTGACAATTCTAAATTTCTCAAAGAATGTCATGATATGCACTCGATACTTCTCAATAATTAACTTGCTGATAAAATATATTGGCGCACATAAGACAACGCCTAAAACAAATGCACCTAATATATAGGTGTGATGCCAATGTGCTAATTTAAACAAGCTGAGTTGATATAATGAGGTAAAAAAATCAGTCAGGCCTGGCTGGGTAAGTATGGACTCACCTACTTGAACAATTATTGGAGATAATAAATAACTCAGCCCTGAAAAGAAGCCAACTGCAAGAATAAAGCTACCTAAATGCACACGAATAATTAGCACAAAAAATATTATGACAATATTGTGTAACGTTAAGATTGGCGATAAACCTACGATAAAGCCTAACGCAATGGCTAACGCTATTTGTCTGATAGAACTGTCACTGTTTAAGGCATGAAATAGCTTTGCTAGTAAAGTTAACATGTCACCTCCTGTTAAAATGTTTAAAATTTCTGATAATCAAAACCATCAAACTAAATTGACTATTGGTTAAGTTGCTTATTATTCGCTTTCTTTACGCGTAAAAACCCAATCATTGTCTTTAGACATAGCTTCGCTATATTGATAACCCGCCAAATCAAATGCCTTTATTTGCTCAATAGAGGTTAGCTTATTTTGAATGATGTAGCGCGCCATAAGACCGCGTGCTTTTTTAGCAAAAAAACTTATGATTTTATATTGACCATTTTTCCAGTCTTTAAATACTGGTGTAATAATAGTGGCCTTCAACGACTTTGTCTTTACAGATTTAAAATACTCAGTTGAGGCAAGGTTAATGAGCACATCATCATTTAATTCATTTAACGTTTTATTAAGTTCATTTGTTATGATATCACCCCAGAATTGGTATAAATTATCGCCACGACTATTACTCAGTTTACAGCCCATTTCTAAGCGATATGCTTGCATTAAATCAAGGGGTTTTAGTAATCCATATAAACCTGATAAAATTCTAAAATGTTGTTGAGCATAATCAAAGTCTTCATCGCTAAAGGATTGTGCGTCAAGTCCGGTGTATACATCGCCGTTAAAGCTTAATATAGCTTGCCTGGCATTATCTTGGGTAAAAGGTGTTGACCACTCCCCAAAACGTGCAGCATTTAATCCGGCCAGTTTATCACTGAGTTTCATTAAGCTAGCAATATCGCTTGGTGAAAGCTTAATGCAGTCATCCATCAATAATTGGCTTTGCTCTAATAAGTTAGGTTGACTAAATTTATCTGTAGCTAGTGAGGATTCAAAATCTAATTTTTTCGCTGGTGAAACAACAAGTAACATATTTTTAAGCCGATTTTTGTTAGTACTTAATAACACATAATATATCATAAGGTTTGAGCAAGTTGACAGTGTTTAATCCATGGCAATATATGGCTAATTAATCACGTTTGGCGTAACTTACAAACAAATACACAATATATTGCTAAAAATACCGCAATAAAGGGTGCTTTTTTATTTTTATGTTGTAATATTTCACCAGCTACGTTCATTATCGAATTTAGAAATGACCCGCAATCAAATTTCCAGAATAATACTAAGGTAACGCCATGACAAATTCTTCATCACAGCTTGCACAATTAAAACAAATGACCACGGTTGTGGCTGACACAGGTGACATTGAAGCGATAGCAAAATTTCAGCCTCAAGATGCTACAACCAATCCTTCGCTTTTATTAAAAGCCGCTTCGATAGCTAACTATCAAGGGCTAGTTAAAGACTCTGTTGCTTGGGCAAAAACACAGTCAACTAGTGCTGAACAACAAGTTATTGATGCTGCAGATAAGCTGTCAGTATTAATTGGTCTAGAAATTCTAAAAATTGTCCCTGGCCGTATCTCTACTGAAGTTGATGCGCGATTATCTTTTGATACTGAGGCATCAATTACTAAGGCGCATAAACTAATCGCTATGTATCACGAAGCAGGTATTAGTAATGATCGAATACTGATTAAACTTGCTTCTACTTGGGAAGGCATTAAAGCGGCAGAGCAACTTGAACAAGAAGGCATTAATTGTAACCTAACTTTACTCTTTAGCTTTGCACAAGCACGTGCCTGTGCTGAAGCTGGCGTTTATTTAATTTCTCCGTTTGTCGGTCGTATTCTTGACTGGCACAAAAAAGATAGTGGTCGTAATGACTATGCAAGTTTTGAAGACCCTGGTGTTGTCTCAGTAACGAGTATTTATAACTATTATAAACAACAAGGCTTTAATACCGTAGTGATGGGCGCAAGCTTCAGAAATATTGGTGAAATCCTTGAGTTAGCGGGTTGTGATCGTTTAACCATCAGCCCACAATTGATGGATGAATTAGCCAATAGTACTGACACTGTTGTGCAGAAGCTAACGACTTGTGAAGCAACAGCAGAAAAAGAAGCCGTGTTAAGCCAAGCACAATTTCGCTGGTTGATGAATGAAGATGCGATGGCAACCGAGAAACTTGCTGAAGGTATTCGTAACTTTGCAATTGATCAAGTCAAACTTGAGAAACAATTAGCTGAAATGCTCTAGTAGATACTCTCTATATTTCGAACAAATAATGACTATTTAAAGCGCATGTTTTATAAAAAACATGCGCTTTTTCGTTTTCATGACTAAAAAACTGTGGTAGAAATAGTACTAAGCCTAACGGCTTATAGAAAAGGCATTTGTTTTTCGATGTGATGGTAAAAATAAGGGGCACTTAATGGATAAGATAAACCAAGTTTTAAAATCAACAAGTCAAATAGCACATAAACGCGCAACATCAACAACTAAAAGAAAATGGCGAGAAATTGAATCAATTCGAGATAAATTTCAGCTAGAAAAAGATCTGCGCATGTACGAAGACTCATTAGAGCATATGTTAGAAGAGTTTTAGCCTGATAAATAGGTCAGTAAAAACCACGTAAAACACAAAAGCCCAGTATACTGGGCTTTTTTATGGCTAGAATTTGCTCGCTATAAAATAAGTAACTTGTTGACAAAATTCAAACACCCGTTTAAATTTTATTTACAGTTTTATCTATAAACAAACCTATGCCAAAAAATGTAATCAATTTTGCCCACGCAAATGGTTTTCCTACGGGAAGCTATCAAACATTATTTAATTATCTGCCTGACAATACCCAAGTTATCGCATTAGATAAATATGGACATGATCCGAAAAAGCCCGTTAACCATAATTGGCAAGCGCAAGTTGAAGAGCTAATAACTTATGTTGAGGGGCAACAAGTTGATAGTAATAAAGTCATTTGCCTTGGTCACTCATTTGGCGGCGTAATATCTTTTATTGCCTGCTGTCAGAGACCTGACTTATTCAAAGGCCTTATTATGCTAGATCCGCCAGCACTTAGTGGAGTTGGCGCATTAGCGGCGAGGTTATTGAAGAAAACAAAATGGATAGATAAATTTAGCCCCGCAGGTAGAGCTCAAAATCGCCGCAGTCATTGGCCTTTAGGCTCTGATATTGCATCAAGCTTTGCTCGAAGAAAGCTTTTCAGACCATTTGATAGTCGTTGTTTAGGCGATTATATAACCTATGGTATTTGTGAGCGTAATAATCAATTAGAGTTAGTATTTGATGCCCAAGTTGAAGCGGATATTTTTAGGAATATTCCGTCAAACTTACCCAGTTATAAAAATAAATTAACCGTACCTGCAGCTTTGGTTTACGGAGAGACAACCGATGTTTTCCCCCACCATATTTTTCGTAAGTTTATAAAATTGAATAAGCACATAAAACTAAAGACAGTTACCGGAGGCCATATGTTCCCCCTCGAAAGTCCAAAGCAAACAGCTAAGTTAATCGCTGAAATTATAGAGGGTTTTCCTGATACTTAGCAATATAGTTTCGTTACTCAGTTGTATTGTATTTATAAAAAAGCGCGGTTACAACCACGCTTTCGCATTCAAAAAGACTTACAAACTATCTAATATGGCTTATAAGAAATTACGATAAATGTTGTATCTTGTTGTGCAACTTTCAAACTATAAGTTTCAATATGCGGAATAAAATACAATGGTAAGTTTTCTGTATCAAAGCTAAGTTTGGCCAAATCTTCAGGGATTTTATTCATCACATAATACACTCCCATATTATTCTTTATTTTAAAGTCAGGAAGTGAATTTTTATAAAATCCTACCACTTTTTCTACACTGTCTTTTGTAGTGAAAGTAGCCACAGGTAACGTTGTTTTACCCATACTATTTTGCATGCCACTGCTGTAATGAGAGGACATAGTACTTGGACTATAGACAGGTAAGCTGATTTTATCTTCAGTGCCTTCACTAGATTTTTTCATCAACGCAGCCATTTCTTCCATGCGTGCCATGCCTTCGGCCTGCTGTTTTGTTAATAGTGCTGCTCTTTCCTTTTCTGATAAGGCAGAGTAATCGACTGCTTCTTCCTGTTCGGCAACATCATCATCTGGAATGCATGAATCGAACTTAGCTTTTGATATGCCAAGTATTTCTGGTGCTAACTCCTCAATGCAATTCCCCTCCAGACCGTCTTTAGGAATACAAGCTTCTACCGTTTTTGTATACGCTTTGATAAAATTTGTTTCTGTTACGCCTAAACAGTTACTCAAACTGTCTAGTTGAACCGTTTGCTTCATCATATTAACGACCATTTCTACCATTGCATCGTTTTTATCTGCTTTGGCTGTTACTGAGAAGCTAAGTAGTGCTGTTGTGACTATTATGGTGACTAGTTTTTTCATTAGTTTTAAATTCCATTTAAAAGTGTGTTTGACTTACTTTTAGTAAGCAGTTGTACAAGTGTTTTTAAATTTTCAGGGGGAATATAACAATGTTTATTTCTTTAGGAAAGTCCATACCTTTTAATAGATAAAAATCTGTAGCCTTACGTTCGTATATGATTGCGATAAAATTTAGACATAAAAAAGCACAGTTGCCTATAGAGGGTCAACCGTGCTTTATTTATCTTCCAGTGTGAACTATGAACTAATTCGCACTTGAAAGTATAATAAGGTAAGACTGAAGCTAATGGTTAAAAGAACAAGGCGCTTGCACGGAGCTGACGTTAGTCAGTGAGTACATGCAACGAAGTTATTTTAACCAGAAGCAAAGGTATTAATTATTATTGACCTTTAACTTCTGACAAGCCATTAAATATAGCTTTATCACCTAAGAACTCTTCGATGCGTAGAAGTTGGTTGTACTTAGAAACACGGTCAGAACGACATAAAGAACCGGTCTTAATTTGACCAGCAGCAGTACCTACCGCTAAATCAGCGATTGTTGCATCTTCTGTCTCGCCGCTACGGTGAGAGATTACAGCAGTAAAGCCAGCATCTTTAGCCATTTTGATCGCGGCTAATGTTTCAGTTAGTGTACCAATTTGGTTAAATTTGATTAAGATAGAGTTACCAATACCGTTTTCAATACCACGTGCTAAAATCTTAGTGTTTGTAACGAATAAATCATCACCAACGATTTGAACTTTATCACCAAGTAAATCAGTTTGGTATTTGAAACCATCCCAATCTGACTCGTCTAAGCCATCTTCAATTGACACGATTGGGTATTCTTCACAAAGTGTTGCTAAGAAGTCAGAAAATTCGTTCGCTGTAAATTGCTTGCCTTCGCCTTTAAGGTCATATATACCTTTGTCTGCATCGTAAAACTCAGAAGCAGCACAATCCATAGCTAAAGTTACATCTTTACCTAATTCGTAACCCGCAGCTGCAACAGCCTCTTTTATTACCGCTAGTGCATCAGCATTTGATGCTAAATCAGGGGCAAAGCCACCTTCATCGCCAACAGCTGTATTTAAACCTTTTGCTGATAACACTTTTTTAAGTGCATGGAAAATTTCAGCACCCATACGTAAAGCTTCACGGAAACTTTTAGCGCCAACAGGTTGAATCATAAATTCTTGGATATCAACATTGTTATCCGCATGTTCACCACCGTTGATGATGTTCATCATTGGTAATGGTAATGAGTAAACACCTGGCGTGCCATTTAAGTCAGCGATGTGTTCGAATAACTGCACGCCTTTATCTGCGGCAGCAGCTTTAGCAACAGCTAATGAAACAGCAAGAATTGCGTTAGCGCCAAATTGTTCTTTATTTTCTGTGCCATCTAAATCGATCATGATTTGATCAATGTTAGCTTGCTCTAAAGCACTTTGACCGATCAGAGCTGCTTGAATGTTAACGTTTATTGCTGCAACAGCTTTTAGGACGCCTTTACCTAAATAACGTGCTTTGTCACCGTCACGTAATTCTAATGCTTCACGTGAGCCTGTTGATGCACCTGAAGGAGCTGCCGCACGACCAAAGGCGCCTGATTCTAGATATACATCGGCTTCAACTGTTGGGTTACCACGAGAATCCATGATTTCACGTGCTAAAATCTTGCTAATTTTTGACATTATCATTCCTACTAATTTTTATGACGCCCAAACAAAGTGTTGAGCAATAAAGGTAATTTTTAATTTTTCTGTGGCTACAGCTAATTATAAATGCGTAGCCTAATATTATTCTTAAACTTAAAGCAAAAACCGTAGCAATAGCTACGGTTTTATATGGTGTTTTCGGTTAGCTTTTTTGCAGTTTAAAACTAGTTGCAATAAAGCTTTCGAATAACGGGTGACCATCACGTGGAGTAGAATTAAACTCTGGATGGAATTGACCCGCAATAAACCATGGGTGATCCGCTATTTCAATCACCTCAACTAAACTTTTATCTGACGATAAACCCGAGAAAATCAAACCAGCTTTGGTTAATTGTTCTCGGTAGTTATTATTTACCTCAAAACGATGACGGTGTCTCTCATTGATTGTTTCACTACCATATACGTCGCAAGCCTTGGTACCTTTCACCAAGTGACACAGTTGTGAACCTAAACGCATAGTTCCACCTAAATCTGACTTCTCATTTCGGTACTCAACTTGTCCTTCTTCGTCTAACCATTCACTGATTAAACCAACCACTGGATGTGGAGTTTCACTATTAAATTCAGTACTATGCGCATCCGTTAACCCAGCAACATTACGAGCAAACTCAATTAGTGCTACTTGCATGCCTAAACAAATACCTAAATAAGGTATTTTGTTTTCACGCGCATATTGTGCCGTTAAAATTTTACCTTCAACACCACGTTCGCCAAAACCACCTGGAACTAAAATAGCATCAAGGTCAGCTAAAATTTCAATGCCTTTGACTTCTACATCCTGCGAGTCGATGTATTTTATATTAACAGTGACTTGATTTTTAAGGCCTGCGTGTTTTAAGGCTTCGTTTACAGATTTGTATGCATCAGGTAATTCAGTATATTTACCAACCATACCAATAGTGACTTCTCCAATAGGATTTGCTTCATGGTAAAGCACTTCTTCCCATTCAGTTAAGTCTGCTTCTGGTACGTCTAAACCAAAGCGCTTAACAACTATTTCGTCGGTACCTTGTGCTTTAAGTAAAGCAGGGATTTTATAAATACTGTCCACATCACGCATTGATACAACCGCTTTCTCTTCAACATTAGTGAAGAGAGAAATTTTAGCGCGTTCTGCGTTAGGAATAGCTCTGTCTGAACGACACACTAAAATGTCAGGCAAAATACCAATAGAACGTAAATCTTTTACTGAATGTTGTGTTGGCTTAGTTTTGATTTCACCCGCAGCAGCTAGGTAAGGCACTAAGGTAAGATGCATAAACATAGCGCGATCACGACCAACTTCTAATGCCAATTGACGAATAGCTTCTAAGAAAGGCTGTGATTCCATATCACCAACCGTACCACCTATTTCTACCATGGCTATGTCGTACCCTTCAGCACCTTCAATAACACGACGTTTAATATCGTTAGTTATGTGAGGAATAACCTGAATGGTTGCGCCTAAGAATTCACCTTTACGTTCTCGTGCTAAAACATCTTGGTAAATTCGACCTGTGGTAAAGTTATTACGCTTAGTCATTTTGGTGCGAATAAAACGCTCATAATGGCCTAAATCGAGGTCGGTTTCTGCGCCATCTTCGGTAACAAAAACTTCGCCATGTTGTATAGGGCTCATGGTACCTGGATCAACGTTAATATACGGATCAAGTTTTAGCATGGTAACTTTTAAACCACGTGCTTCAAGAATTGCTGCCAATGAGGCTGCGGCAATGCCTTTACCAAGAGACGATACTACACCGCCAGTTACAAAAATATATCTAGTTGTCATGTTTACACCGATGTCAGAAAAAACAGAATTTTGTGCTTAATTTGTTAATATTTATAAACTTTATTTCAAACTTACTTTTATATATGACGTTATATTTATGTATTAAAGAAAACTTAAACACAGTATTAACGTAAATATTAAGTAGTAGAAGTAGGAGTTTTGTCAAACAAGCAGGACGGGAAAGTATTATACTTAAAAGCTCAACGAACAACAATAACAACAAGCCATCACAGCTATAAAATTGTCTGTTTATTATTATTTTCTGCTCTGATTTAATCAGGTCTGATTCTTTTTTTATTCGTTGCACGTATAATGATGCTACTTTCCCTACTTAAACCATGATTTATTTTAAAATGACTATAGAAAATTTAAACAATACTTTATCCGCCATTGACGAAATTAATCGCCAAGATCCGAATACAATATTATCTAACGGTAATAGCCAAGCAAAGGAATTGGTTTACGGGCAACAAATGACTGAGTGCTTAAAACAATATTGGCCTGAGGCAAACGAGTTATTACAAATTGCCGTTCGAGCGCAACATATTAAACGTTGGCAATTAAAGCGTACTGAGTTTAGCGACGGAAAAGCAGGATACTATCAATGGAGAATTGCACAGGGTAAGTTTCATGCTGAGCTAACGGCAAGCATTATGCTTGCTCAAGGTTACACTACCGCTCAATCAGAGCAATGTGCTGCGATTATCAGAAAAGAAAATTTGAGTACCAATAGTGATAGCCAAACTTTAGAAGATGTTGCCTGTTTAGTTTTTCTGATGCATTACTTTAATGAGTTTGCCGCTAAATATACCAAACAAGATAATGAAGCGAAAATTGTTCGTATTGTGCAATTAACATGGAAGAAAATGTCAGAACAAGCTCATGATATTGCTTTAGGTTTAACACTACCTGAACATTTAGCTGTAATTGTGACTAAAGCACTCGCTTAAGTTGCTTTGGAACCGAGTACAGTATGCTCTTTATAAGTAAAGACATACTGAATAACTCGGTTATCTGCTTTGTGATTATCTACTCTCGGGTAAACGTGCTACAAAAATAAATGGTCCAATAATCAATGCGACTACAAGTGCAGTTAATAACATACTCTGCAGCATAAAAGCTGACCAGCATACTGAAAGAATCATCATGAATAAGGCGATGCGTTTAGCTTTTTTTGGGATACTACGATATTTTTGCCAATCATGAATCATTGGCCCAAAGGTTTTATTTGCCAGTAATTTTTGTTGCATGCGCGGTGAAGATTTAGCAAAACAGGCCGCCGCCATGATGAGAAAAACAGTGGTTGGTAACACTGGTAATATCGCACCCAATATAGCTAAACCGACACAAAATAGTCCAGTGATGTTCAACAGTAGAACCTTCACTTTACTCTGTACAGAGGGTGACACAGGACAGGAACTGATGTTTATTTTTGCATCTATGGTTACTTCTCGCTCAGTACTAATCATTCTTTCCATATATGATTACTCACCCTTAAGGTAGTTAATTGCCGATGTTAGTTTTAACTTTTGATGTGTTATTCGTATCACGACTTTTTCGAATCAAGGCATTGTCCGCTAACATTGAGTTTTTCTGATTAGTCAAAGATTTTGCTAATCTGTCATAGAGTAAAACATTAACCGTTGCCGCTAGATTCATACATCCCACAGTTGGTATATAAACCACGTCATCCGCTATATCAATGACGTCTTGTTTTACCGAACTATCTTCAGGGCCAAAAATATAAACAGCCTCAAGTGGATGAACAAAATGTGGCAGCGGCGTTGCGCCTTCCACTAAGTCTACACAAATTATTTTAGCAGACGATGGAATACTTTCCAGTGAGTCTTTAATACTTATAAAACTTTCTACCTGCAATAACGGGATTTTATCTTGCATGTTGAAGGTATCAGTTTGTAATGTGCGTTTATGATACTTGGCAGCTTGTGCATACCGATTACCGTTATAAATAATTTGATCCGCTTGATAACAACCTGCTGCGCGCATTACTGAACCAACATTAGTTGGGGTTTTTGGGTTAGTTAGCGCGATGGTAACGTGAGCTTTAGTTATAGTGCTTTTTTTAGTCATATTTTCGGTCATATTTTATGTCTTATTTCTAGGTATAAATGTATCGAGGACACATCCTAACCTTGCTTTTCTTGGATTTTAACTTGCTGCCAATAGTTTTCTAACTCAGCTAAGTCATGTTCAGTAAACGTTTTACCTGATTTATTTACTTGTTCTTCAACGCCAACGAAGCGCCGGCTAAATTTTTTATTCGCCTGACGAAGCAGTGTTTCTGGGTCTTCTTTGGCATGACGACATAAATTTACTACCGCAAACATTAAGTCACCTAATTCTTCGGCTAGCGCTTTTTTATCAAGTGAGTCAGCTTCTAACTCATCCTTAACTTCTTGTACTTCTTCTTCAATTTTAGCGAAGACATCTGTCATGTTATCCCAATCAAAGCCGACATGAGAACAGCGCTTTTGAATTTTTGCGGCTTGAGATAAAGCGGGTAAATTTTTAGGAATGTCTGCCAATATGCTTAAATGATTCAAATCACTCGAGCCCTCAATAATCCCGTTTTTCTGCTGGTTTTTCTGTTGTCTTTCTAGCGTCTTTTCATTTTCCCAATTGGCTTTAATTTCTTCATCTGTTTGCAAACTTGCCTGAGCGAATACGTGAGGGTGACGTCGGATAAGTTTTTCACAAATTGCAGCGATTACGCTATCAAAGTCAAAGTGCTGTTGTTCTTTACCCAGTTGGCTATAAAAAATCACCTGAAAGAGTAAGTCGCCAAGTTCCTTCTCAAGCTCGACAAAGTCGCCTTGTTCGATGGCATCGACGACCTCATAAGCTTCTTCTAAAGTGTGACTTGTTATAGAAGCAAAATCCTGTTTAATATCCCACGGACATCCCGTTTCAGGGTCACGTAACTCAGACATAATCCAACGTAGTTTGGTTATTGAAGCTTGTTCATTTAGCATTATAATTACTTCTTTTTTTACTTATTATCATTTTCAGGCGCCTGGATATTTATATTTAAGAGGTAAACTAAATCCGTTTTACCTGAGTAACATCATCTAATTGGCGTAATTTGTCTAAAACACGCGTTAACAACTCACTACTGGCGACTTCTAACTTTAGGTTCATGCTCACTGTTTGTTTAGTTTTATCCGTATTACTATCCATGCCAACAATACTGACTCTTTCGTTAGCAATGATGGTAGAAATATCGCGTAACAAACCTTGTCTATCACTGCCAATTATTTGAGCTGAAGCTTGATAGCTTTGCTTATTCTCACTGCCCCATTGCACTTCAACTAAACGTTCGGGTTGTAAATTAAGTGCATTGGCCAATTGTTCACAATCTTCTCTATGTACTGAAATCCCACGTCCTTGGGTGATAAAACCCGAGATAGTATCCCCCGGTACTGGTTGGCAACATTTAGCCATATGCGTAAGCAAGTTACCAACACCAGAAACAGTAATGCCGTTATCGTCTTGCACTAAAGCTTTATTCGTTGAGCTTTGCTTAACTAAACTTTGCGGATCTATTTCAGCGGGTGGTTTTAGCTTACTATCAAGTTGGGTAAAGTGATTAATAACTTGCTGTAATCGTGCATTACCCGTTCCTATCGCAGCATAAAGGTCATCAACCGTTTTCATATTGAAACGTTTTGCTGCCGCTAATAAGTCTATCGTTGCTATGTCATGCTTAGCTATTTCACTCTCAAATAGCTCTTTGCCTTGGGCAATATATTTATCTCTATCAAGTAATTTAAAAAAATGCTGAACTTTAGCACGAGCACGTGAAGAGTAAATATAGTTCAAATTAGGGTTAAGCCAGTCTCGGCTCGGATTAGGTTGCTTACTTGTGAGTACTTCTACTTGATCACCCGTTTGTAGCTGGTGAGTAAAAGGAACAATTTTTCCAAACACTTTAGCACCAATACAGCAATGGCCAACATTAGAGTGAATGTAATAGGCAAAATCTAAGGGCGTTGAGCCCATAGGTAAATCGATAACATCGCCACTTGGGGTGAATACATAAATACGATCTTCAAATACCTGACTTCGTAATTCATCAAGTAATTCCCCACTTTCAGCGACATCATCTTGCCACTGTAATATTTTTCTTAACCAGCCAATTTTATCATCAAAGCTATTACTTTTGCCGCTAGCATGACCTTCTTTATAACGCCAATGCGCCGCGACACCAAGCTCAGCATCATCATCCATTTGCTTGGTTCTAATTTGTACCTCAACCGATTTCCCTTCTGGCCCTAGGACCACGGTATGTATAGATTGGTAACCATTAGCTTTTGGCGTTGCTATATAATCTGAAAACTCTTTGGCAATATGCTGCCACTCGGTATGGACAATACCCAAGGCAGAATAACAATCTTGCACTCTTTCGACCACTACACGGACTGCTCGAACATCAAACAACTGTTCAAAATCAAGTGACTTTTGCTGCATCTTCTTCCAGATGCTATAGATGTGTTTAGGGCGACCATAAACTTCGCCATTGATGGCCAAAGCATTAAGTTCACTATCTAAGTGACCCACAAAACTGGCCATGTATTGCTCTCGTTCTAGCCGAGTTTCATCCAAAAGCTTGGCAATCTTTTTATAGACCTGCGGGTGAAGATATCGAAATGAAATATCTTCCAGTTCCCATTTTAATTGACCTATACCTAAACGATTCGCTAGCGGTGCGTAGATATTCGCGCTCTCTTTTGCTACCAGCACACGAGTTTCTTCATCACTATTTTTCTTTTCACGTAAGTCACATAAGCGCTCAGCTAACTTGATCACTACCGCACGTACGTCATCCACCATCGCCAGTAACATACGACGAATATTATCTATATTTTGTGGATCTTGGCCATTTGACTGATTACTTTGTTGACGCAAGGCTTTAATAGCAGCCATCTGTTCAACACCTTGGCAAAGCATAAGGATATCTTTAGAAAACTGCTCTTTGACAAATTCAATGTCGATAATACCGTCAGCTAATAATGGTGCTATAAAAGCAGCGACTAACGAATCAGCATCGAGATTTAAGCCACTTAAAATTTCAACCATTTCCATGCTTTTGTTAAGTAACTCGAGCTTTTCTGCACCTTCCTGCTGATAACAGTTGGACACCTGTAACCATAAAGCTGACAGAGCCTTGGTTTTAACATCGGTTAACTTCAAGTCTGTTAACCATTGTTCAAAACTTTGCACTGTTATCTGATGTGATTTACGTACGGAAACCATGGTTATCTCTTTATTATTTGGAAAGGTAGCTTATCTATTACTTATAAGTAGTTGACTGATACTTATAAGTAGTTGACTGATACTTAGGATAAATATTATTGAGTAAACAATACCATAGTCTCAACATGCTTTGTCTGTGAAAACATATCCAGAAGTGATATTTTCTCAAGGTTATAGCCCTGAGAAACAAGAATTGCACTATCTCTTGCTAAGGTTGCTGGATCACAGCTGACATATAATACGCTAGGTATTTTTAGTTTCGCAATTTGATTCACCGCCTCTTCTGCACCTGCTCTTGCAGGGTCAAGTAATACCTTATCAAAAACATGCCCGCTAGCCCATGACTCTAATAACCACTGGCTATTCAAATCGGAATGATAGAACTGGCAATTATCAAAACCATTAATTTGGGCATTATGGGTCGCTTTATCAACCATCACTTGCACCCCTTCGACACCAACAACATGTTTTGCTTGTTTTGCCAACGCTAAGCTAAAATTCCCTAGACCACAAAATAAATCGAGGACATTATCGGAGGGTAAAACATTTAACCATGCTAAGGCCTGGCTAATCATGGCATTATTAACCTTGTGATTAATTTGAATAAAGTCACTGCTCGAAAAATAAATTTTACTGTTATCAGCTAATTCATAAGAAAGTACAGAAGGGCTCCCCTCCTTGTGACTATTAAGCGGTTGTTGTTTGTCACCTTCATCAATAATGACATGCCAGTCATGCTCTTGAGCATATGATTGCCACAGCCCGATATCAGTTTCATTCATCGCCCTTAGTTGGCGAATAACAAGGACAACTTGATTCTCTTTTTGACTATTATTTTCAGATGTTGTATCAATTAAATCCGCTTGAATTACTTCGATATGACCAATAGCCGATTTTACCGTAAGTTGTGCTAATAGCTTTTTTAACAAAGGAAAAATAGCATTAAGTGGCTCAACTAAAACAGGGCATGATTTTATCGCGGCTAGTTGGTTAGTCGATTTTTGTCTAAAGCCGATAGTCGCTTGGGAGTTTTTGTCGAATTGTACCCCTATACGCGCTTTACGACGATAATGCCAGGGACTACTTTCTACCGTAGCCTGCCATGGCAGATCTTTTTGCCCTACTTTTTTAACGATATTATGATCACTAAAACAACGGGAGAAAAGTTCGCTAATTTTATTTTGTTTGAAGTCAAGTTGCGCTTCTATATCAAGCATTTGCAGATCACAGCCACCACAGACACCAAAGTGCAGACACTGAGGTGTAACTCGACTATCACTTGGATTGTTAATAGAGATAAGTTTTGCTCGAGCATATTTATTCTTTTGCTCGATAATCTTCACCTCAACAACTTCATGAGGTAAAGCGCCAGCGATAAAGACTGGTTTATTTTGCCAACGAGCAACCCCCACACCGTTCATGTCCAGTTTATCAACATTGACTGTCAATCGCTGATTTGACGTTTGTGGTTTAACTGCTGCTTTAAAATAATTTGCCATTTTCACCCTAGAATTTACGCTAACTTTATTAATTAATACTTATTTTAAGTAGATATATACCCGCTCCACTTGAAGATGCTCGTTTCAGGAAACCTGAACGAATCATAATCAAGACACATTTTTTGTTAAGGGTCACTCCCTTAAAAACAAGTGTAACGACGAGTATGGTTTACGCAGTTTCCCCAAAGGGCTGGCTTATAAACGCTTTATGCTGCGTTATTGATTTCGACAATAACCCTACATGGATGTCGCTTATTAGAGAATGCAGGAGCACATTCTCCTGAATAACTATTATCTTCAATCAATGCCTTGCCTAAAGGCGTTTTTAATTCCAGCTGAATCCTGCATGTTCAATTGGAACGGGTATACACCAATCAAACTAATTCATTAATCCGATTGGTCTTAGCTATCGATACTATAAATTTATAGCAGCTTATGAGATTATTTATGTTAAGTTGGATAATCGATTAGATAGCTCATTATTTCAGTGGGTATTTTACCCTAAATTTATCAAAAAAGTTCAACAAAAAAATGCATAAAATAAGCCTGAAAGACTGGGTTATCATACTCACTATCATTCCAACCACTCTGATCGGTTTTGGTTTAGCCAGTTATTTTTCTTATAGCCGTTCTGTTGAACTAAATGATTTCCTTGAACAACGCGCAAAAAGCATCATTGAACCGATTGCAATTGCAAGTAAAGACCCATTACTAAACAAGAACAGAGATAAACTGCGTCAACTAATAAGCTTCACTCACCGCAATCAATCAAGCATTGTTAAAAGCATTGTTATTTTTACTGAAGATAATCAAGTTTTTGTTACTAGTGCATATCATGGTGATACGAATCTAATGCGACTAAAAGCTGGAGCAGAATTACCAAGCCACACGACTATTCAATCTTTATCCGATTATATAATTTTTAGAACACCTATTATTGATGAAAACTATAACTCTCAATCTAATGCAAACTTTACTGCAACGGCTAGTTCACAATATAATTCTGCGTTCAATAACTCAAAACCTGTAATTATTGGCTATATAGCCATGCAAATTGATAAAAATCACCTAAACTTTCAACAACAAAGCCAATTCATAGTTGCTTTTACCTTTGCTTTACTCGGCTCTTTACTTAGCGCTATCTTTGCAATCAGGCTTATTAAAAAAGTAACCAAGCCTATTAACTCTATGGTACAAGCAATTGAACGTATTAGAGAAGGAAAACTGGAAAGTAGAGTCAGTGGCCAACTCATTGGCGAGCTTAATTTTTTGAAGAATGGCATTAATGCCATGGCACAATCACTCGACAGTTACCAAAATGAAATGCATGCCAGTATAGATCAAGCCACCATAGATTTACGTGAAAGTTTAGAGCAATTTGAAATTCAGAACGTCGAACTTAGTATTTCTAAGCGTAAAGCACAAGAAGCCAATAAGGTGAAGTCAGAGTTCTTAGCTAATATGAGTCATGAGTTACGTACACCACTCAATGGTGTAATTGGCTTTACTCGACAAGTACTGAAAACACCACTCACTGAAAATCAGCGGGATTATTTGCAAACCATTGATCGTTCAGCAAACAACTTATTGACAATAATTAATGATATTCTTGACTTTTCCAAACTTGATGCCGGCAAAATGGTTATTGAAAATATTCCTTTTTCTTTAAGAGAGTCTATTGAAGATACCCTAATTTTATTAGCACCCGCTGCCCATAAAAAGAATATTGAATTATCTATCAATATCCCACAAGAATTACCCGATTCACTTGTCGGTGATACAATGCGAATTAAGCAAATTATCACCAATTTGATCAGCAATGCGATAAAATTCACACCACAAGGCTGTGTTGCTGTAGATATTACCAGTGAAGAAGTAAATCAAAAAAATATAAAGTTAAAAGTCACGGTTAACGATACGGGTATCGGTATGACCATTAACCAGCAAAGAACTATTTTTGATGCGTTCACCCAAGCTGACCAAAGTATCACGCGCTTATATGGTGGTACAGGTCTTGGTTTAGTCATTTGTCAGCGACTTGCACAAGAAATGACTGGCGATATAGGTTTTACCAGTGAAAAAAATCACGGTTCTAGTTTTTGGTTTACTTTTCAATGTGAAGTTAATTCTATGCCATTAATGTTGGAGTTAGATAACCAGCACTTGGCAAATAAGACGGTACTCTACTTCGAAGAAAATGATCACAGTCGTGAAGCAACCAAAAATATATTAAAGCATTGGAAAATGCGCGTTACTAGTGTAATAAACAGGCATCAATTATCACAAGTACTTTCCCATAGTAGCCAAGCTAAACGAGGCTTTGATTATGCACTTATTGGCCATAACCAGACAGCTACAGCATTAAGTGATCTCAAAAAAACCATCGCACTGTTAATGCCTATTTCTAGTAATATACATTTAGCTTTAAATAATAATTCTCCAAGCTTACAGGAGGCATTAATTGCTAGTGGTGCGGTTAGTTGTATGAGTAAACCATTAACCTCAAGCAGCTTAAGTAGAGTATTACAGCCCGCTATAGAAGCTAAGTCAGAAAGACTCACGCTAAATGCACCCATCGGAAAAATATTACCAATAAAAGTATTAGCTGTTGATGATAATGAAGCTAACTTAAAATTAATTAAAGCACTGCTGTTAGAACAAGTGGCGGAGGTCGTTGTAGCCGACAATGGCTTAGTAGCGATAGAACTTTGTAAAATTGAAACCTTTTCTTTAATTTTTATGGATATTCAAATGCCTGTTATGGATGGCATCAGCGCGCTAAAAGAAATAAAGCAGTTAGATAATAATAATAAAAATACTCCTATCATAGCGGTTACTGCACATGCATTAAGTGGTGAAAGAGAAAAAATGTATCAACAAGGCTTTAATGCCTATATGACAAAACCAATAGATGAAACGATGTTACGACATATTATTTATGAATATTGTGACTTTAATCACCTAGTAAGCCCTTCTGTGCCAGTAATATCAAGCAGCACTTCGAATCAGACAGAACAACTTACCAAGGTAATTGATTGGCCTTTAGCCCTAAAACGCAGTGCTAATAAAGCAGATTTAGCCAAAGAAATGTTCCTAGGGTTAATAGAGAGTTTGCCTGAAACTCAACAAAATATCAGTGAAGCAATTGAAGCTCAAGATATAGCTTTGATTAAGCGTTTAGTACATAAGCTTAACGGCGCTTGTTGTTATACTGGGGCTCCCAACTTAGCCAAGATTACGATTCAATTAGAGACCCAGCTGAAAATGGGATTAAATTTAGAAGAACTTGAACCTGAATTTTTAGAGTTTTTCGAACATATAGAGCAAGTACTGTTTGCAGTGCCTGAAGCACTAAAAGAAATGAGTCTAAGTAACCAGGACTCTGCTTAATATATATTCCTCTAGCTGCCATTTTTACTTACTTCTGCGTTAAATTTATTTGTAATAGACCAGCTATTGACGCGTAAATTAGCCTTGGATAATGAAAATTTATCAAGCTAGAGCTATTGCAATAATTCTAGTATTTTAATTACATGCTTTAACTATCTATTAAGAGTTTAGGTTATACCAATTTGATTAAATTTCTTCCCAACTCAGAGCTCTGCTCGATGTTCAATAACAAGGCAAATTTGTTTCGGTTTAGTCATTCTAAATCAAATAAACTTAACGATGTTAGTGAACATCGAGAAAGCTCCCAGAGGGCGAGTTTAAAAGGTTTACATGCTGTGTTATTGATTTTGATAAGGACGATACATGGATGCAGATTATTAGAGAATACAGGAGCTTATTCTCCTGAATAACCATTCTCTTCAATCAATGCCTTGCCTCTAAGCCTTTTAATTCTGGCTGAGTGGGAAAGAACTTAATCAACTTGGTATTAAGTAATATTTACCTTCAGCTTACATAAAAAAAGCAACAGATACTGTTGCTTTTTTATGTAATATCACTTGGATTATTATTTATTCATAACTAACTTACGTATAATTAGCGAATTATAATATTTGATGACGTATCTATATCACCATCTTCAGAAATAACTGCAATCCCGCCACTACATTGTAGTACAGCTATACTATGACCATTTTCATTACGAACAAATTTCAGCTCATAGCCAAATTTCCCCAAGCTACTCGCTGAGAATTTTTGTGCTAATGATAACTTATTCCACCAAACTGACTGCTCTGGAGCTTCCCTTCTGCGCTCTAGCATTGGTTTCATCTGTGTATGCATTATTTATCCTCACTTATTTTTACGGAGTCCTTTCCGCACTATATCCCTTATAGTGTAGACTATAATTTATACAAAGATAAAATAAATGAACAAATAAATGAACAAATAAATGCGTTATTAAAAATGTACTAGTTTGAACTGAATACTCGCTCTAGCTGAAGGTACATTTTTTAGAGCCTACTTTGAATAGTAACGGACATGAATACTATGAATTATAAGATCTTGCTTCTAACATCAATTTTTTCATATCACGAACCGCTTTATCTAGACCATCAATAACTGCTCTAGCAATTATTGCATGGCCAATATTTAATTCGATAATCTCTTTAATAGCGGCAATAGGCTTGACGTTGAAATAATTTAAACCATGACCCGCATTCACTTTTAGCCCTAAGCTATGAGCATATTTAATACCTACGGTTAAGCGTTCAAGTTCTATCTGCTGCTCTTCCTCTGAGGTCAGGTCAGCATAGTGACCAGTATGAATCTCTATATAAGGCGCTTTACTGGCAACTGCAGCATCAATTTGTGCTTTATCAGCATCAATAAATAAACTTACTGCAATACCTGCTGCTGTTAGCTGTTCTGTAGCCTTAGTTATTTTATCTAACTGCCCTACAACATCTAAGCCACCTTCTGTAGTTAGCTCTTCACGTTTTTCTGGCACTAAACAACAAAAAACTGGTTTCACATCACATGCTATCGCTATCATTTCATCCGTGACAGCCATTTCAAAGTTCATACGAGTATGCAATGTCTGCTTTAAGACATAGATATCTCGGTCTTGGATATGACGTCTATCTTCGCGTAAGTGCACGGTAATACCATCTGCTCCAGCATGTTCTGCAACACTGGCGGCATAGACAGGATCAGGATAATTAGTACCACGGGCTTGTCTTAGAGTGGCAATATGATCAACGTTTACACCTAATAATAATTCAGACATTTTTAATCTCTTTTTTAATTTTATTGAATATTTTCTAACGTTATAAATAACTCAACTGTATGCTTTATTTGCAAAAAGTTTACGGCTATTTAATGGTTTATTCCCTAATAACTGGTTTATAACCTGTCGCATTAATAACTTAAAAGTATAACTAACTTCTTCTGCAACTTTATTTTCAGATAAAGAGCTTTGGTATAGAGATCCCCGTTGAGCAATTGCTTGTAAATGGGTCCTATCGAAGCATTGGGCGCTGTTTTTTGGGGAAGTACTATATACAGGAACAAAGCCTTGCTCGGTGATATAATGAAAGTATGTAACATCGTGCTCAAATACAGGACTAAAGTCAAATGACAGTCCTAACTCTTCAAGCAGTGCTAGTTCAAATAAACGTAGATGTGGGGCAATTTCTTCGCCTTGAGCTAAGGCGGTCAACGTGGCTTGATATTGAAAAAATAGTTGCTGACAAGCAATTTGCTCTGTTAATAAACGAATCATCAATTCATTAATATAAAAAGAGCTAAACAGGCTATGTTTTTTCAGCGAATATGACTTTGCAATAGAGTCAACTTGGGTGATCTGCTTAACATTACCTTGGCCTTTTAATAGTAATCTTAGCGGTAAAAAAGGCTGAATTAAGCCTTTTTTAATAGAACGCTTAGATTGACCAACATAAACTAAAGCCGTTAGTTTTCCATCATGCTCTGTTAATAAATCAACTATTTGCTGATTTTCACGGTACGGTCGACTATGCAAAACAAAGGCGTTTTGTTCAATCATTTACCGTACACCTACTAACCTGAGTAATCATCACCATAACCTAAGCTACGTAATGCTCGTTCATCATCAGCCCAACCTGACTTCACTTTAACCCAGGTTTCAAGGAAAACTTTACTCTCAAACAAACTCTCCATGTCCCGTCTGGCTTCTTGACCAATGGTTTTCAAACGCTCACCTTTATTACCAATAACCATACGTTTTTGGCTATCACGTTCAACTAATATAAGCGCATTTATATGAATAATCCCCTTATCATCCATCTTAAATTGCTCGATCTCTACCGTGATAGAGTAAGGTAACTCATCACCAGTAAAGCGAATTAACTTCTCACGAATAATTTCAGAAGCCATAAAGCGACTAGAGCGATCAGTAATGTGATCTTCTGGGAACCAAAAAACGCCTTCAGGCAGGGTTGTTAAACACAACTGACGAATAGTATCAACGCCATGACCTTTAGTCGCACAAATAGGCACTATATCTCTAAAGTCATGCATTTCGCCTAATTTTTGCAGGTGAGGCAATAACTCATCTTTATCTGGTATGTTATCTGTTTTATTCACCACCAATATACAAGGTGTACCGCTTTGTTTAACTTTAGATAACACAAGCTCATCATCTTTTGTCCAATGAGTTCCTTCAACTAAAAACATGATTAACTCAACTTCGGCAATTGAGCTACTTGCAGCACGGTTCATTAATCTATTTATGGCACGTTTTTCTTCTGTGTGTAAACCAGGAGTATCTACTAATACTGCCTGTCTATTTTCTTCAGTCAAGATCCCTAAAATGCGATGACGAGTCGTTTGTGGTTTTTTAGAGGTAATACTAATTTTTTGCCCTAATAAGGCATTTAATAACGTTGATTTACCAACATTTGGGCGACCGACAATAGCAATTAAGCCTGCATAGGTATTTGAGGTATCGTTGTGCATAATTTATTTTCTCAGGCTGCTTTTTTTGCTTAGGTTACTTTTAGTATGTCGGGAATTTGCTAATTTAGCTTGCTTTGACGGCTTTATTTTCACTTCTTTCTCTTGTTCAATTATGGCAAGTATCTGCTGTGCAGCTTGTTGCTCTGCCTTTCTACGACTCGTTCCTTTAGCCACAACCACTTCACTTATCACTGAGGTTTCACAGCGGACCGTAAACTCTTGGTTATGTGACTGTCCCGTAGTGTCAATCACTTCATAAGTAGGAAGAGGTATTTTTCTTCCCTGTAAGAATTCTTGTAGCCGTGTTTTGGGATCTTTTTGTTCATTACCTGGCTTAATCACAGTCAAACGTTTCTCAAACCAACTTAATATAAGCACTTTACAACGCTCAATATTTGAGTCTAGATACACTGCACCAATAATAGCTTCAATTGCATCTTCTAATATTGACTCACGACGGTGGCCGCCACTTTTTAATTCCCCTGGCCCAAGTATTAAGCATTCACCCAAATTAAAGTCACGCGCCAATTCAGCCAACGTGACTCCCTTAACTAAACTAGAACGCATACGGGTAAGGTCACCCTCATCATGTTTTGGGAACTTATCATAAAGCGCTTCAGCAATAACAAAACCTAAAATTGAGTCTCCTAAGAACTCAAGTCTTTCGTTATGTTCACCTTTAGCACTGCGGTGCGTAAGTGCTTGGACCAACAATGAAGGGGCATTAAATTCATAACCAAGCTTTTTGGTTAATCTAGCGAGATTATGGGGATTAACGTTCAAGATATAACTCTTTATGCCATGTAAAAAAAGTAGCCATGTTAAATAATTGCGCCTATGCGATCAAAACGAATACCTGTTGGCAACCATTGAGGCAAGAAACTATCTGCATTTCTATCGAAATCAAAACTCATCCATATTGCAACAGCTTCACCAACAAGGTTTTCTTCAGGTACAAAGCCCCAAAAACGCCCATCTAAAGAATTATCACGGTTATCGCCCATAACAAAATAATGCTTTGCTGGTACCAAAAACTCATCTGCAGCAGTCCCTGATTGTTGGAAATAGTGAGATATTCTAGGTAAGGTTGGCTCATCATTTAGTATCTGATGACTTTTATTCAGCATTTTCGATTCAAATTGGTTCATACCAGATTCAGCATCTGGTCCTGTATATTGACCAACAAGATTTTGTTTTATTTGTTCAAAACCAGGGCATTTCTCATCGGATTCTTGGCAAGCACGTTTAATATAAAGTGATTTATTTCGGTAAATAATCCGATCACCCGGCAAGCCAATAACGCGCTTAATAAAGTCAACTTTAGGGTCTTGTGGATACTTAAAAACGACAACATCACCATGTTCAGGTAATCCGTTTTCAAGGAACTTGTGTCTTACAACAGGGTCTTTTAAGCCATAATTGAATTTATTCACAAGAATAAAGTCACCATCAAGTAATGTAGGCATCATTGAACCCGATGGTATTTGAAAAGGTTCGTACAAAAAAGACCGTAAAATTAAGACAAAGGCAATCACTGGAAAGATTTGTACCGCAGTATCCACTAAAGGCGATGGCTCGGTTAACGTTGCTAGGGCTTGTGGTGTTAATTCTGCAGCGCAATCCTCTTTCGCTGAAAGTTGCGCTAAGGTAGCTTTTAATATGCGCTGTGGTGCTAAATAAAACTTATCAGCAAACCAAACGATCCCTGTTAATACGGTAATTATCACTAAAATAATCGAAAAATAAACGGCCATACAATTCCTATTTTAAAATTCTATTAATTAAAACTTAATGACAGCAATTATTTACTGTCATTACTTTTTAAATTAACTTAACGGCTTAAACTAACTATCTAGCTTAAGCACGGCTAAGAACGCTTCTTGTGGTACTTCAACATTTCCCACTTGCTTCATACGTTTTTTACCGTCTTTTTGCTTTTGCAGAAGTTTCTTCTTACGACTGATGTCACCACCATAACATTTAGCGGTAACGTTTTTACGTAGTTGTTTCACTGTAGTACGGGCAATAACATTATTACCAATAGCGGCTTGAATGGCGATATCAAACATTTGACGATGTATCAACTCTTTAAGCTTATCAACGAGTAATCGTCCACGTGCAACCGAGTTTGCTCTGTGAGTAATCATTGCTAATGCGTCAACGCGATCACCATTAATCATGACATCTACACGAACCATGTCTGCGGCTTCAAAGCGAATGAAATGATAATCCAATGAAGCATAACCTCGACTCGTCGACTTAAGCTTATCGAAAAAGTCCATTACGACTTCAGCCATAGGAAGCTCATAGGTAACAGCAACTTGGTTACCGTGATAAATTAAATCTTTTTGTACACCACGTTTTTCAATACATAATGTAATAACGTTGCCTAAATATTCTTGGGGTACTAAAATATTTGCTTGAACGATTGGCTCTCGAATTTCTTCAATATTATTAATTGCAGGAAGATCTGCCGGATTATCTATAGAAATAACATCACCATTAGTTGAAGCTATTTCATAGTTTACTGTCGGTGCAGTGGTAATTAAATCGAGATCATATTCGCGAGCTAGGCGCTCTTGAATAATTTCCATGTGCAACATTCCAAGAAAACCAATACGGAAACCAAAACCTAATGCTGAAGAGTTTTCTGGTTCAAAAAATAATGAGGCATCGTTTAGGCTCAACTTGTTAAGCGCATCTCTGAAGTTTTCATAATCATCTGAGCTAATAGGAAAAATACCGGCGTAAACTTGTGGTTGCGCTTTTTTAAAGCCTGGTAAAGCTTTTGCAGTTTCTCTCTTACTGATAGTGATGGTATCGCCTACTGGTGCACCATGAATCTCTTTAATGCCGGCAATAATAAAACCTACTTCGCCAGCTCTTAATACACCGGTATCTTTTTGTTTTGGTGTGAATATACCAACTTTATCAATTTGATGAACTTGTCCGGTCGACATGACCAGCATTTTATCGCCTTTTTTAACTTCACCATTGATAACACGAACCAGTGAAACAACACCTTGGTAATTATCAAACCATGAGTCAACAATTAGCGCCTGTAGTGGTTCATCTACACTGCCCTTAGGGGGCGGTATATTTTTAACAATCGTTTCTAAAACATCTTCAATACCAACACCTGTTTTAGCTGAACACGTTACCGCATCGGTTGCATCGATACCTATGATATGTTCAATTTCTTCACAGACACGCTCAGGGTCAGCTTGAGGTAAATCAATTTTATTCAAAATGGGTAAAACTTCTAAATCCATTTCAAGTGCGGTATAACAGTTAGCAACTGTTTGCGCCTCAACACCTTGGCCAGCATCAACAACTAGTAGTGCGCCTTCACATGAGGCTAATGAACGTGATACTTCATAAGAAAAGTCTACATGTCCTGGCGTGTCGATAAAGTTCAGTTGGTAAGTTTCACCATCCTTCGCTTTATAGTCTAACGTTACACTCTGCGCTTTAATTGTTATACCACGTTCTCGTTCAATATCCATTGAATCAAGTACTTGCGCTTCCATTTCGCGCTCTTGTAAGCCACCGCAATGCTGAATTAAACGGTCAGATAGTGTTGATTTACCATGATCGATGTGGGCAATAATTGAGAAGTTTCGAATATTTTTCATAAAAGGCAGTCAAATAAAGGGCGTTAAAATAATATAATGGCGTGATTTTAACGAATTTACTGCCTTGGGGCTATCTTTTGTTCAGATATCTTTTGTTTCAAGCCGTAACAGGCTAAGACTTTATTTACCGAGGTTTGTCGAAGGAATAACTTCTATAATTTTAGGTTGTAATTTTTCACTGTGCAGACCTTCTTTTTGCTGAAATTTAGCCAGCCTATAACCTAAATATCCTCCGGTAACTCCAAACCCTAAGGCATATAGTTCATGGGGTAATATTTGTTGTTTTAACAACCACTGCCCAACAGCAGAAAAAGTAATTAAGCCAAGTAGAGGTAATAAATAAACTTGACCTGCACTCGATAAAATATGCTTTTCAGGTAAAGCTAACACCACACAATCGCCCTGTTTTAACTCCTTTCCTATTATATTAATATCATAAGGTAAAGTTAGGGTCAGTTTAGCTTGCGGTAATGCTTTAGCAATTTGCCCACTACCACAAGTATCAAGTTGTGCACAACCACTACAAGTTGATTTTATTTGACTTGTAACAGTAACTTGCCCTGCATCAATTGCAACAACATTAGCGAGTTCTTTTATCATCTTATTTTTCTCTTACCGAGTGCGGGGAGTCATCTTTGATATCATCAACCTTTGCTGGGACAATTGATTCTGCCATTTTTATAGCTGTGGCTAAGGGGATATCACCAACAATACCAACTTCTACTCCCTGCAGTATATGGTTAAATACCATTGTCGCGCCATCACTAGCATATTCAGCTGCTCTAAATGTTTCTTTGCTAGGGTTAACGTAGACCGAGACTTCAGTTAAGCCGTCAGAAAACAACATAAACTCAACCGCTTTATCGTCACCACGATTATAAGTATTTAGATTATGCTGATTTGATTTTATTACAGCAAAACCCGGTGGCAACCAATCGACCTGCCATGAGAGTACTTTGTTTTGTTTTTGACTAGTTACCTGAATAATATTAGGTAGTTCAGTTAACTGTAGTTGCGCTAAGTTATCTGATAATTGCTCACTCACTTCAAGGTGAGTAAATTGAATTTGCTCTAGTAGCTGTCCTTGACGTGTCAGTACCGCCATTTTTAGCAGTAAACCTGTTTTCTGATCTAGCCAAAGCCAATAACTAAAGCGATATTTGTCTTTTGCGACAATGCGTACTAGTTGAGCAACACGTCCCAAAACTCGGCTACGGCCAACAGAAATGAAGCGGTAACTTTCTTCAAGCTTGGTGATTTCACCCCGAAATATCGCAGGAATTGGACTCTGAATATCATTAGAAATAAGTGAATAGGGTTCTTGTTCAGGTTCAATATAACTAACAATCGCACCTTGACGTAGGACATCACGTCGCGGTCCATTTAATCGAGTAAATATCTCTAACTCTTGTTCCTTATCACCAATACCATGCAACCAATGATAAGGCTCTGCTTGGTTGTTTTTAACCACCACAAAAGAGGTAGTGAAATTAAGTTGACGTAATGATTGAGAGAGTCGCTCTAGCCAAAGCTTAGCGGACTGTGTATCAGCAGTTATAGCTGATACATTAAAGCTAAACAGCAATAAAAGAAGTGCTGATAATTTCATATATTCTCGTAGGTGATGGCTGAAAGGTTAATTATCAACTAATTCAGCCAATCAAGCTATTGTATATTACTACCTAATTTCACTTGTTGGTTATGATCTTTTAGCAGTGCTTGTAATCGACGTTGTTGTGCAACTCTTTCAGCAACTATCTGCTCATTCATTGCTTGCTGCGTTTGTTGCTTACTTTGAAAACTCTGCTCTGGTTGAGCAGATTGAACACTAAAGCTAACTGGATTAGCATAACCAGTTAAAGGCACAGTTTGTACTACTTGGCTTGGTGTAATCTCATTATTGGCAACATTATTTTGAACACCAACAATCATCAAAGCGGCAGCAGAAGCAGCTATAGCGACCTGTCCCATCGGCTTAACTAAAGCGGATATTTTTGCTTTAAAACGGCTCGTTGCATCAATAACACGATTATTACTTTTCTCTTCTTCAATTTTATCGCCAGTAATGCCCTTACCAGAAGATGAATCATTGTTTTGTAATACACTCTGCGAAAATGCCTGCATTGACGAATTAGGTGACAATATCGTTGCTTCTTGCGCAATGGCAGCTGAAATTGTTTTACTTAAATCTAACTGCAATGATTGTGGCACTTCATCTCGCAATACATCACCTATTAAATGATAGTTTTGCCATGTACTTGATAAGTGTTCATCCTTGAGCATATTATCAACTAAATGCGCACTAACACTATCATCTGTTGATGGAGAGTAATTATCGACTAATGAAGATATTGACTCTGATTTAATTTCACTCATATTTTACCTTAATAAAACTTAGTTAATTTCTGCTTTCACAAATGACTTAATTATTTTTTTGCAACAAGGGTCTAATCTTCTTGTCAATTGCATCACGCGCTCTAAAAATTCGCGAGCGTACGGTGCCTACAGGACACTCCATTATCGTAGCAATCTCTTCGTAGCTTAAGCCCTCGATTTCTCGAAAGTTAATGGCTAAGCGCAGATCATCCGGTAGTGATTCCATAGTACTAAAAATAACTTTTTTAATTTCAGCTGTAAGTAATATTTTCTCTGGTGATGCTGTCTCTCGCAGGGCACCACCTGTATCATAAAGTTCCGCATCACTGATTTCGACATCATTACTTGGTGGCTTTCGACCCAATGCTACACTGTGATTTTTTGCACAATTAACAGCAATCCGATACAACCAAGTATAAAAAGCACTATCACCTCTAAAGTTAGGTAATGCTCGATATGCTTTAATAAAAGCTTCTTGGACAATGTCAGGTACATCACTATGATTTTTAACATAGCGACTTACTAGGTTTGCAACCTTGTGCTGATATTTCGTTACCAGTAAATTAAACGCATTTTTATCACCACGCTGAACCCGCTCAACTAATTGTTGATCTATATTTGGTTCGCTCTTTTGAGCCATATCTTTTAACACTGACAATTGATTTGTACTCATATTTTCCATTGCCTCGTAACAAACGCATAAAGTAGGACTAATGTTTTTCAAAAAAGTTCTTTTTATTTGTGATCTTTTTTAATAATTAGACTTATGGACTTATTAAGCAATGATATTATTAATTACCAGAGTGTACTCAAGCGTTAATTAAACGCAATTATCTGGCGGCTTATACCTATGTATTATAGAATACCTGAAACTTCTTTACTTAAATATTCGCCTTAATAGCCGAACTTAATCCAAAAGTATGACTCAACAAAACAATTGTGATGTTTTAATCATTGGTAGTGGCGCCGCAGGTTTAACTTTGGCTCTGCATTTAGCTAAAAGTGCTGATGTTGTCATTTTAAGCAAGGGCCCATTAAACGAAGGGTCAACTTTTTATGCCCAAGGTGGCATTGCTGCAGTATTTGATGAAAATGATAGTGTCGCCGCTCACGTTGAAGACACTCTTATTGCAGGTGCCGGTCTATGTGACGAAGAGATTGTGCAATTTACTACAGAAAATGCAAAATCTTGTTTGGAGTGGTTAATTGACCAAGGTGTTGCCTTTGATAAAGAGCAGAGCAATACGGGCGAAACCCGTTATCATTTAACTCGCGAAGGCGGACATAGTCACCGCAGAATATTGCATGCCGCTGATGCAACAGGACAAGCAATCCAAACCACTTTAGCGGATCAAGTAAAGCAACATTCTCGTATTCGTATATTTGAGCGTTTTAATGCTATTGACCTAATTTGTCAGTCAAGCACAACAGGTAAAAAACCCAAGAAATGCATAGGCGCCTATATTTGGAATAGAAATACTGAAAAAGTTGAAAGTATTTATGCCCAAAAAACTATTTTAGCCACAGGCGGTGCGAGTAAAGTTTATCAATATACTTCGAATCCAGATGTAGCCAGTGGTGATGGTATTGCTATGGCATGGCGTGCAGGTTGTCGGGTAGCAAACATGGAGTTTAATCAATTTCATCCTACTTGCTTATTTCACCCTTCTGCTGGCACCTTTTTGCTTACGGAAGCACTTCGTGGTGAAGGCGCTAAATTAAGACGCCCTGATGGTAGTCGTTTTATGCCCGCCTTTGATGAGCGCGCAGAGCTAGCACCTCGTGATATTGTCGCGCGTGCTATTGATTATGAAATGAAGCGTTTAGGTGCAGATTGCATGTATCTGGATATTAGCCATAAGCCCAGCAGTTTTATCAAACAACACTTCCCAATGATTTATGAAAAAACCATGTCTTTGGGTATTGATATCACTAAACAACCTATTCCTATTGTACCTGCCGCACATTATACCTGTGGTGGAGTCATGGTTGATAAACAGGGTAAAACCGATGTTAATCAACTTTATGCTATTGGTGAAATGTCATACACCGGCTTACACGGGGCTAATCGCTTAGCAAGTAACTCCTTGCTTGAGTGCCTTGTTTTTGCTCGCGCTGCAGCCCTAGAGATTAGTGAAACTTTAATACAAGACAATCGTATTTTAACTCTTCCACATTGGGATGACAGTCGCGTAACCGACTCAGATGAAGAAGTTGTTATTCAGCATAACTGGCATGAGCTTAGATTATTTATGTGGGATTATGTTGGTATTGTTCGCACAACTAAACGTCTAGAGCGTGCATTACATCGTGTTGAATTACTACAGCAAGAGATGGAAGATTATTATCAAAATTTTAAAGTGAGTAATAACTTACTTGAGTTGAGAAACTTGGTGCAAGTTGCAGAGCTAATAATAAAATGTGCTATGGAACGAAAAGAAAGTAGAGGTTTACACTATACCTTGGATTATCCTGAGTTATTAACAATTGTTGAGCCAACAATACTGACGCCGACTTCATAAAACGGCTCAACCAACCGTATTAATAAAGAGAAAACAGAAAAAGAAACTATTCTAATTGTTTTATCACTCTGGCAATACGGGAGTAATCTTGTTTATTTATACTATCCCTGAAAATAAATACTAGTTTAGGGATAGTTTCGGATACATTGATACGTGGAGAGAGTAAAGGAACATCCTTTATCATAACTAGCCAGCAGCCAATAAAACTGAGTCGGCTATCAGATAAAAGTTGATAACTTACTTGCTCGTTATTAAAATGAATATTACCCGTATTCGTTAAAATTAATGAGTTGGTGAAGGGTTTATCATTACTCACTGTTAACAATAAACTAAGAAAAATAATGCTTACTACAGCTACAGTTTGAGCCAGGATATAATAAAAAGTAAAACTAACCAAAATAACTAAGAAAATGAATATTCCTAAAGCGCTATAACCGACCAGTTTATATCGAGACTCTCTTACATTAATATTATACTTTAACGCGTTTGAGTATAAATTGAACGATGGCGTTGAGCTCTGTATCTTCACAAATTTCATGTCCCATAAACCATGCAAATAACTCAGGATCTTGGCCGGTAAGTAAACGTTCAAAAGTGAATTGATCTTTCGTTGATAAGTCATCATATGCTTCTTCAACAAATGGAATAAACAACATATCTAACTCTAACATACCGCGACGACATGCCCACTTTAAGCGAGCCTTATTGACTTTTAAGAGATTAGTCGAGTTTTCATTATTTGTCACTGTGTTGCTTGAAGCTTCGTTACCTGACATAAGTACCCCTTATTGATTGATACCGTTAATCAATAGTGTAGATTAACGCAATTAAATTTTACGTCGACATTGTAACAATAACTCTCAAGTCACAGCTATACAAAACAGCCATTATCACTAATTAAATCTACCATAGTAGTTGTTTTTACTCTTTTCGCCCCTATCCTATAGTTAACCTTAAATATATTAAGCATAGCTAATCCCACGCTTTTTCATAGAGTTCATTATGACAATTATCGCCAGCACACAATTACCATCTCTAACACAACTACCAGAGACCTACCTTATTGAACTTAGCGACTTTGGGGCAATATCTTTATCTGGTGCAGAACAAACTAGTTATTTACAAGGACAAGTAACTTGTGATGTTAACAACAGCACAGAATCAAACTTACTTGTCGGTGCTCATTGCGATGCCAAAGGAAAAGTTTTTTCCGTTTTTCGATTAATCAATCGCTCTTCTGCGCATTTATTATTACAACCTAAAGCCAGTATAGAAAGTTCACTTAAAGAACTGAGAAAATTTGGTGTATTCGCTAAAGTTACCATTGATGCGATTGAAGATTTAAGCTTTATTGCTTTAGTTGGTGAGCAAGCAAATACCTTGTTACAACAAGAATTCTCACAAGTCCCAGATAGTTTAAGCCCTGTGGTTCAAGTTGGTACAACTAGCTTAGTGTACATCTGTGGTGATCAGCCTAGATACATCATTATTGATGAGCAAGTGACTATTAAATCTTTAGTCCAGAAATTAGCTCTGCCAACCTATTCTCAAGCAGTATGGAATTTATTAGAGATAACTCAAGGTTTTCCAATTCTATCAACAAGCACTAGTGGTCATTACGTGCCGCAGATGCTGAATTTACAAGCAATTAATGGCATAAGTTTCACCAAAGGCTGTTACCTAGGTCAAGAAACTGTCGCTAGAATGCAATATTTGGGAAAAAATAAGCGTGCCCTTTTTTGCTTAAAAGCACAACTTGAGCAACCTTTTCAATCGGATGACGTAATTGAAAAGCAATTAGGTGAAAACTGGCGAAAAGGTGGCGATATACTAGCCCATTATCAAGCCGATGATGGCAGTTGTGTCATGCAAGCGGTATTGGCTAACGATGGAGATCTCCCCTCACTGCGCATTGCTTCTCAAGTTGATTCGGTAGTAACAAATCAAGCTTTACCTTATACTCTTGTAGCTGAATAATCTCAATACTTAAAATCACTAGGAATAAACATGAAAATAGCTAAAAATAATGTCGTTGTTATGCACTATGCCGTATCTGATAACGAAGGCACTTTAATTGATAGCTCATACGAAGATAAGCCAATGTCTATTATTCAAGGTACCGGTTATTTAATCCCTGGCTTAGATGATGCCCTTATCGATCACAAAGCGGGTGATAAATTTGAAGTTGCCGTTGCATGTGAAGATGCTTACGGTGAAAGACATGATGATTATGTTCAAACGGTTCCTAGAGAAGTACTTGCTGGTGTTGATGATCTTTCCCTTGGCACTCAATTACGTGCAACCACTGATGATGGCGAGCAAACGGTTATTGTTATTGATGTCCAAGATGACGAAATTACTGTTGACGGCAATCACCCACTTTCAGGTTTAGACTTAAGCTTTGACGTTGAAATTATCGAAGTTCGTGAAGCTACTGCGGATGAACTTGAGCATGGTCACGTGCATAGTGAAGGCGGTTGTGGACACGATCACTCATAACGTTTGCTGCTGTACATATAACCTCACTGCTCAAAGTCCAATAAGTATGACTATTGATTAGTAACTAGTTACTAAAATATTACTAAATAGCAGACATAAAAAAACGTAACCTTACGTCTAAGGTTACGTTTTTTTGTCGCTAAGTTTTACTAAGGAAAAACTTGTGCTAATTATTCAGTTACTACTACTGCTTCTTCTTTTTTCTCTTCAGTCACAACTGCTTTTGTTAAAAACATTTCACGTAATTTAGTATCAACATCTTTAGCCATTTCCGGATGTTCGTCTAAATATTTTGCAGCATTCGCTTTACCTTGACCAATTCGTTCACCATTACAGCTATACCAAGCACCCGCTTTTTCTACAAAACCATGTTTAACGCCTAGTTCAATTAACTCACCTAAATTGTTAATGCCTTCGCCGTACAAAATTTGGAATTCAGCTTGTTTAAACGGTGGAGCAATTTTGTTTTTAACAACTTTCACTCGTGTTTCATTACCAACGATTTCATCACCGTTTTTAACTGCGCCAATACGACGAATGTCTAAACGTACTGAAGCGTAAAATTTTAACGCATTACCACCAGTAGTCGTTTCTGGGCTACCAAACATAACACCAATTTTCATACGAATTTGGTTAATAAAAATAAGCATGGTATTCGATTTTTTCAAATTACCGGTAAGCTTACGCATCGCTTGTGACAACATACGTGCTTGCAAGCCCATATGTGAATCACCCATATCGCCTTCAATCTCAGCTTTAGGTGTAAGCGCGGCAACAGAGTCGACTACAATAACGTCGATTGCACCAGAGCGCGTTAACATATCAACAATTTCTAATGCTTGCTCACCAGTATCAGGTTGCGATATTAATAACTCATTAATGTTAACGCCTAATTTTTCAGCATAAACAGGGTCAAGGGCATGCTCAGCATCAATAAAGGCACAAACTTTACCATTACGTTGTGCTTCAGCAATAACCTCTAAAGTAAGCGTAGTTTTACCGCTAGATTCTGGACCATAAATTTCAACAACACGGCCTAGTGGTAATCCACCTGCACCTAATGCGATATCTAAGCCTAATGAACCCGTAGAAATAGTTTCTACATCCATGGTGGTATTATCACCAAGCTTCATTATTGAACCTTTACCGAATTGACGTTCAATTTGGGCTAAGGCTGCTGATAGTGCTTTATCTTTATCGTCTTTCATAGTTGCTCCGCGACTCTAAATCGCTAGTTCTTGTTTATGGTTTCGTTTTGATGAGACAAGTATACTGTATAGTCGTACAGTATCAAGCTTTTTATCGTTTTTTATTTTAACTGTGAAAAAAACAAAGAGCTGGTACTTTTAAATGCCTGATATAAAAGAATAATTTAACAGTTAATAACTTTTTATTATTTTATTGTAAAAAGTTACTATTCAATTATTTATATTTATTTGACTGATTTTAACTTTTATATTTTTTATAAGGCTGTGCGATTTAACCTGTATCATAGGGGGGAATCTATTTTGGCTAAAATTAAACTTTTTAGACAGTTACGTCTTGATATTTTTTTGGTGGTGAGTGGAGCACATCTTGAAATATTTTATTATGATATTGCCACAACACATTGACTAGAAGGTAAGCCTTGAGGGAAAACACTGTTTATCGTTGAGGGTTAGAACAGTGCTTTTTTTGCTACCGATTGAACCATCCCATCAACAACAGTCTATTATAGGTTAGTTTATTATTAGCTCACCTCAAACCAAGGTTCAGGTTTGTGAATATGGTAGCCTTGCCCATAATCAATACCAATGTCGATAAGCATTTCTTCAATCACCGAGTTTTCAACAAATTCTGCAATAGTTCTTTTATTCATCGCATCGGCAGTACGTTTAATATTTTCAACAAAAACACGGTTGATCGCATTTGTGTCCATATCTTTAACAAAAATACCATCAATCTTTATTATGTCCACAGGTAGCTTTTGTAAGTAGCTAAATGATGACATACCACTACCAAAATCATCTAATGAAAAGCTACAGCCAAATTTTTTCATTTTATTAATAAAATATAATGCAGAGTCTATATGGCGGATAGCAGATGTTTCAGTTATCTCAAAACAAATTCGATTGGCAGGTACTTGGTATTGATCAAATAACTTAATTACCTGACTATAAATATCGCGGTCGGCAATCGTAACACCAGATAGATTGATACTGTAACTTGTATTATCATCCGGCTGAGAAGCAAGCATTTTAAAGGTATGCTCAATGACCCACTGATCTATTTGTCTGATTAATCCGTATTTTTCTGCCGCGGGAATAAAGTGAATAGGTGGTACAAATACTCCCTGTGCATTTTTCATCCGAACGAGCACTTCATAGTGTGAATTACGTTTTTTATTAAGCGACTTGATTTCTTGTCGATATAATAAAAGACGATTCTCTTTTAAGCCTTCCGCAACATCATGTAAGGCCTCCATTTCTTTCGCATGCAAAACTAATTGCTCATCGTCACTTTGATAAACTTGTACTCTGTTGCGACCTTTTTCTTTTGCTAATCTAACCGCTTGACCTAAGGATGAATACACTTGTTGAGCATCAAAAATAGAATGGTCTAAAATAATCACCCCAATACTGGCAGTGATGTGTGTGTTTTGTTCAAGTTCCTCAATGCGAATGTTCTGTATTTCTAAACGAGTATTATGAGCAAAGTCTTTAGCCTCACTAAATAACATTTCAGGCAATAACACAGCAAATTCATCATTACCTAGTCTACTTATAATGGCATTATCAGGAAGGAAATCTTTTAGTCCTATTGATATTTGATGTAAAAATTTATCACCAACCGCATAGCTAAGACTATTATTTATCACTTGAAATTTATCTAAGTCGATGTGCATAACTACACCTACTTGATTATTTACTATGGTATTTGCATTAATTGAGTTATGAGCAAGTAAACGATTCGCTTCAATATGTTCTGATAATTGCCTATCGAAATTCACCCTATTTGCTAAACCTGTTAGTTGGTCATGGTTATCTACATAAACTAATGTCTGTTCCACTTTCAGCTGTTTTTGTAAACTATGCTTTTTTTGGCGGTAAAAAACGTAAATAAAGAGCGTCAACAATCCCCAGATGAGTATTGCTTTAATCAAACCTTGCCGATATAAATCGTTACTGTATTTAGGAGATAAGCGGATAGCTAACTGCCAACGCGTATGTGGAATTACTTTAACAAAATTAAAAGAACTGAGCTCTTCGCCCAAAATCAATTCGTTATAATTACTATCATATTTCTCAGTGGTGAGTTCTACTTCTCCAAGAAGATCCGCTCGCATTAAAAAAAGTTGCTGATGCGGTAACTGATATTTTGTTAAAATATCAGTTAATATATCGGGATTAAAAGCGACAAAGAAAAATGAGCCCGCTCCAGATGTAGTGGCTAATGGTTGTAGTAAATCAAAATGAATACTACTTTTACTTCGGTGTAAAAATAATTTATTTTGTGCCCCATCTGCAATAGTTGTCGCTATTTCATTTTCACAATCAGGTAAAAAGCTTCCTGTTATGTGTTTTAAACTGCCTTGACCGTTTTGATCTATCAAGGCGAATAAACGGGTATTATCTATATCGTTTCGTAACGATGTTAATACTTGCATATACTCTTGCTGCGAAACGTCACCTGATTTTTTCTCTAATTGTTCAATGGCATTTAACTGTTTTTGTTGGAAAAGATCTATTTCTAAACGAAGATGAGTGAAATACTCTTGATAGTCAGAAAGGATACGATCCGTTACTGAATCCATCAATGACTCTTGGTAACTGTGGTGAATTTTATTCGCGGAAAAAGATTGTGATATCAACAAGATTAAGATTAGAAAACTCGTCAGAATAACGACAGCTTTTGATGTCTTTAATGCTTTACTTTGCTGCTGTTGTAAAGATGAGTAAGTCAATAAACGCTCAAATAATAAGTCTTGGTAACAAAACAATATAAACAGTCACTTTATGTTACGCAAGCACTATAAGTTGCCAAAAGGTTAGTGAGCTAGTTTTTCACGACCTATACTAACAATTTGCTCGGAAATCTTCTTATTAACTCCTTTGACCAGCACCCAGCTATGCCAATACAGGGTTTCTACCAATTCATTTTCTGGGCATAAGTTTATTAACTGACCTGTAGTTAATTCTTTTTCAATTTGTAATTTGGGTAACAAACAATAAGCTACCCCCTGCTTAACTAGCGCTACGAATGCTTCTGATGAACGAACACTGTGGCAATAATATTCACTGGCGGCCAAACTAAAGTGCTTTGCTATATAGCGTACATGCATATCATCTTTATGATCATAACTTATCGCTGGCGCCATTTTTAATGAGCTCTGGTTCACTCCTTTGGGAAAATATTTTGCTGCAAAACCTTCACTCGCCACCAAGCAATACTCCATCTCACCAAGCTTGAAAGAGCGATAACCTTTTAAGGGTTTTTCAATAACGCTTACCGCGCCGATTGCTTGGCCGCTTCGTAACTTGTCTAAGGTTCTCTCTTCATGTTCAATAATTAAATTCAATTCAACTAAATGATTTTTAAGTACAGGAGTAATCGCATCGATAAACCATGTGGCAATACTATCTGCGTTAACCGCTAAAGATATCTTCATCGGCTTTATTGGCTTATCCGGAGATAACAGTGGTAGCAATTCATGTTCAAGTTGTTTCACTTTTTTAAAGTGACTTAGCAATTGTTCCCCTGCCGGTGTTGCAACAATGGGTTGATTACGAATAAGAACCGGTTGGCCAACATGCTCCTCTAACGCCTTAATGCGTTGAGATATTGCTGATTGTGAGATGAATAATTTTTGTGCTGCTAACTCAAAGCTCTGTAGCTCAATGACTTCGGCTAGTGCAGCTAAAAGCTTATAATCAAAATTTGCCATATTTTATCAAAACCCCTCATAAGTTTTACTAATGATAGTTAATTATTATTAATTATATTTAAATAGAGAATTAATGCAAACTAGCGCTTATCAAATTCCCAGACAAATTATCGAGTACCATTATGAGCTTATTAGTTCTAGCAAAAGGTTTTACCCTAACATTAAGCATGATCATACCGATAGGCACACAAAATTCTATGCTCATCAATCAAGGTATTCATCAAAACCATCATAAAATGACTGCAGCTCTTTTTGTACTTTACGATGCTTTATTAATAAGTATGGGTGTACTTGGCGGAAGTATTTTACTATCCCGTAATGCCACTTTGTTCAACGTGCTCACTTGGGGCGGTATCTTGTTTTTAAGTGTCTATGGTTTAATGTCAATGAAGTCGGCTTTTGTACAAAGCAAGAATACAACTGATACCGTTTTGAAAAAGAAATCAGCAAAGATTATTTTCCTAACAACTTTAGCGGTTACGTTCTTAAATCCACATGCCTATATTGATACCGTTATGGTTATTGGTAGTGTTGGTGGTCAATATTCTGATGAAGTGAAAGTGTACTTTTTGATTGGCTGTGTTTTTGGATCATTAACATGGTTTAGTTGTTTAGCATTTGGCGCAGCTAAACTTTCAAAACAATTAAGCAGACCAAAAGTAAAAATGACCATAGATATAATTATAGCTTTAGTTATGTGGTTAGTTGCTTGGTCACTGTTTACTACATGGATGGCGCGATAATAAATCTCGCCTCTTCCATTATTAACCGCTTAGGAAGTGCTAAGACTCAAAGTGTTAGCATTTCATCATTACTTCCACAAAATCCCTTTCACCATTAATCTCTTAGACTCACAACATTTTTCCTTATTATTAAAGGCCTAACCCTGTTCCGAAAAATACTTTCACTAACAAACATTATAAATACGAAAGTATAATTAATATAAATCATGCAACTCAATAGATTACTTCTATACTCAAATATATTTCGTTGAAGCACAACCTACGTACATCTATAGTAAGTTAAAGGAGCACCATGAGCATATTATCAGGTTCAACGGCATTACGTCCCGATCTAGATTGGAGCCAACTGAAAGAAACCGTATTGATGTTAAATCTCGCTGTCGCGCAAATTGACGGTTCAATGAGCGAGGGCAATTCTTCTATTGAAACGCTTTCTGCCTCATTTACTGGACTGGCCACAAATTTAAGTGATATTCAGTCCTCAATATTACAAATGAAAGACAAGGATGATGGTGATGATGTTGGCAAATTAAAGCTCATCATTGAAGGCTCAACCACAACCGCATTAGATAAAGTCCATTCAGCAATTATAGCTTTTCAATTTTACGATAAATTAACACAACGCCTTGACCATGTAAGTCAAAGTTTAGGTGCATTAACAACATTAATAACGGACCCTGCGGCGCTTTATTCTCCTGTCGAATGGCGAGCATTACAAGAATCTATTCGAAGTAAATATACGATGAAAGAAGAGCGTAATATGTTTGATAAAGTTATCGCTGGTATGCCTATTGAAGAGGCGTTAGCTGATTTTAAAAAAGCACTGTTAGATAAAGTTAACTGCGAAGAAGATGAAATTGAATTATTTTAACTTTTACTCTGGTTCTACCTGATATAGGGGTTTGCGCCCCTTGATTAAAACCTTTCTATAACTACTATCCCTATTATAATGCTATAAATTGTCAAACCCCATCAACAGTAATAATTCAATCTTTTCACACGGTTTTTAGCTTATAAACTTTAAGCAATAATTGTATTTAAACGCTTTGCAGCAAGCGCAGTAATTACTGTAGAATTAGATCTAGCCAGCTTGCTTACTCTAAATAACATTTATTTGTTTTTTAAGCGGTTAAAGCACCATAATGCCAGATACATAAAAACTAAATTAGAACCTCCTAATAGCCGATTTGTTTTGATAAAATTTAAAACAGCAAGTCCAATATATACGTTAGCCCGAAAGAAGAATAAGAGACCATCAAATAGTATGAATAAACCTTTAAAAGAAAGTGATTTCTCCTCGCACACCCCAATGATGCGTCAGTGTTGACACCTTATAAATAGAGACAAACAGAAGACCACAGCAAAAAACCTATACCAAAACCTACACTTAACAAACCAATCGAATATTTCTTCATTTTATTCTCTAAAACAATCATTTTTTCACTATTCCTCAACCCAACAACAGCACCCTTTCATCACCATAAAATCCGGGAAACACATCATTAAACGCATAACCTCGTATAAACAACAACTTACAAAGAAATAACCAATTAATGTAAAATAAACGAAATAAAAATATATTTTGGGATAATATAGTTTTTGAAATATGCAGTAGTAGACAGGAGGTCACATGTATTTCGAAGAAGAATTTATCACGCAAGATCAATTAGCAAGAAAGCTAAAGGTCAGTAAAGTAACCATCTGGAGGATGATCAATGATGGTCGTTTACCCAAAATGATCACTATTGGAGCACGTTCAAAACGCTGGGTTAGTGCTGATATAAACGGTTGGTTGCAATCACTTAAACATAATTAGAAAGGAACTCTATTATGACAAACAAAAGTTCATGCGAATCGCATGGACTTTTAATCAATATCCCCTTTATCAATATAGTGTTATATTAACGCATTTAAACACTTTTAATTCAATAACTTAAACTTTGATTTACCGATCGTTTTTGACTATGATTTTAATATAACATAAATAGTCGATTATTTGGCGATATTTGTAAATAATAGGGAGTTAATAATGGAGCTAGAGCGTGATGAATCTAATTGTCAAAACTTAACGCGGTGTTGTGGGGAGTTCTTTGACGAAAATGAGAAGTCATACTTATTTTCTACATTACTTGCTTGGGCTGGCTCAGATATTGAAGCTACTGCATGGTTTGAATCTGAAGCCATTTCAGCATTTGGCGGTAAAACTGCATTTCAAATTTGCAAAAAAGGTCAAGCAGATGCCGTGATTAAATACATTCGACACATAGAGCTAGGAGGTTTTGCATAGTGTATTCCAATGTATCAGGGTTTCATATTGAGTAGAAAAACCGTTCTGTTAAACAACTGTCTGAATTACAAAAAACAGTGGATAATGTAACCATTTTACTCAAAGCTGACACAGAATTTGAGCGCCCATAATTTAGAGAAATAATCCTACTTAATTTGTAGACGCACAGCCCCCTCAAGAATGCTCACTAAAACGACACAATCAACATAAATACAACAACTTACATCTAAACCCCTGTTCTACTTATTTAAAAATAGTAGCAGCACCAGTCATTTGAGATCAATAGCTTACATCTTAATTAGCAACCAAGTATTCACTTCAAATTAATTTCAATATCTTCAATAACAGCAGCAACATAGTACTTTTGGTTATGACCATCTTTGTCTGAAGCTATCTCTATTTTTTTTACTAACCCTGAAGGTAGTGCTTTTCTAAGTTTTGTATTGATAGCGGATCGATTTTGTTGGACAAAGGCTCTTTCCATTGCACTTAAACCTTGTAGATCACCATCACGAAAATCTTCTGGCTCAATATTAAATGCTTTAAAAACTCTAATATCGGTGCCTACTTTGCTGCATTCATTTAGAAATCCAAAGGAAGCGTCGGTGTTATCTTCGAATTTTCGATCAACAATAAGTCCATTATTATTGCTTTTTGTTAATTTAAGGAGCCATATGTAAAATGAAAACTCTTTCGCGGTAAGCTTAATATCAACTCCTGAAACGGAAATTGTTTTGGCCTTCTGATATAGATCTAAAACTAGTGACTTACTATGAGTTGAATTCATGGTGGCAACAGTTTGACTAAAGGATGCTTCCCCCATAGACGTTATCAATTGTGGATCTACTGATTGACGCATTCTTACAAAAGGAATTTCGGCTAAAGTTATTTTGGCTTGGCTTGTATCTAACTCACCTTTACCAAATTTACCTGTGATCCAATTAGTTGTTTTGGTCGGATAATAAAAATCTTTTACAAATTCAAATTCATCGTTCACAAATACATGACTTAATGTGTCTTGCGGGCGACCTAACAATGACATGGCATAACCTAAATAAAATGCCATAGTTTTACGACCACCAGCAATAGATGCATGTATTGCTACCTCTTCTTGGTTGGTTAATTCAAAGACTTTATGAGTAATAAAATCAGCCATATAGGTTTGATCGTCAATTGTTTTGGCATCATCGATTGGATTACCATCTTCATCTTCAATAAGCCAAATATGTGATTCATCGAATCTTAAGTCTGGTAAGCCATGTTCTTGTTGTAATGCAGCTAAATGTCCATTATCAAATAAGCCTTCCATCAACATTGCTTTGGTGCTTGTTGTGGTAATAACAAACATTTCGTCTGGAAAAGTTTTACCTTCAGTGTGAAGTGCGTATAAGGTTTCGGTTACAACTTGTGGGCTAGCGCCAGTTATTGCGAGTAAGATGTTTTTCATCAAGCATCCGTTTGATAATTTTGTATAACATCTTACTGTATTTAATAAATAATTGTATCTATAAACTTGTAATACCTTGATCTAATTCATTGTTTAAGCTATTTATTTTCGTTTTGCTTTACGGGCAGACTTTTTAGCCTTTTTTAGCTTTTTACGATCAACATGTCCATGATTACGATTGACAGAGACTATACTATTATCACGTAATAAAGCACGCCCCTTGGGTGACTTGATAAACTGTAAAGCTTCAATACAGCCCTCTTTCGCTGACTCTCTGAGTAAATTTTTAATGCCATGTGGCGATTTTGCTTTTCCATTTTCACGCAACTTCCTCCAGATCAACATTGCTAAATCAAATTTAATTTTAGCTTTACCTATTACAGTTTGATTGATCCGCAATGCATTTGTTGACATCACTAATGCTATTTCAATGTACTCATGCTGATCTTTTAGCAAATTAAATAATATCTCTTCGTAATATATAAATTGCGGAATATCTTTATAGCTTTCAACCATCTTCTTTAAGCCAAGCTCCGCATTAGCCTTTTTCCCCCAACACCCAAAATATATGCAGTAGCCTTCAAAATATGAAATCCCAGGAGAACAACGTGACTGTGCACTAATAAATGCACTTCGGGCTTTCTTCTTTAAAAGCTCATTATCTACATCTAATTGCCACTGCAATAACTTGTATTCAAAATCTAAAGTGAATGACCTTATTTCTGATGATTCCACACCTATATTTAACCAATGTAAGTATTTTTTAGTTTCTTTCTGATAGTGCTTCTCTTGCAAAAATCTAATTGATTTGTGGTGATTTTTAAGTCCTGCTTGCTCAATTAAATTACAACCCCTGTTATATTGGTTATGATTAATTAAATAAACACCAAACTGATATGTTGCCTCACCCTGCTCATCATTTATCAATGCCTGTTTGAAACACAGCTCAATAGTTTGACCTTTAGGTAACGGAAGGTGATTGTCTTTATACACAAGAGCAAACAACAACCATGTATCAGGATGTCCCTGTTGATGGGCCTTATCTAGCCAGTAACATAAATCATGCTTTAGCATTTCCATTTGTTGTTTTCTTTTTTTATTATTAAGCTCTTTTTGTTGGGATAAACTAATAATTGAGGCGAGAGTACGCTCTGCTAATGAGTATGTTGCTTCATTATTTCCATTCAGTGCTGCATAGACATGATCAGCCATTTCTTTTGGTATAGGCTCTTGCCAGCTTTCTTGAGGCTGAGTTTGCTTATTTAACTTAAATGCCAAATATTGCGCAAGTTCAAATAAGTTTACCATTAAGTGTTTAAGTTTTACTCGACTTAAACTACTGCTACAGCTCCATTGCCCCGTTATGCTCTGTGCAATATGAGCACTCTTATTCCCTTCTATACGAATATGATGTAAAGACTCTACAATGTATGGAGGGACCTTATTACTTGCTGAAATTTGTTTTATTTTATCTAATAAATCACCCGTTACAGGTGGACGTAGCCCTAGCTTTTCTCCTACTTCGTGACACCATAACTCAATGAATAATCGGGCTTTTAATAAACAGCACCCATGATCATTAGAATAGAATTGGTCTACCTCCTGACTTAATCTATATAACTCAAGATGGCTATATTGCAAAAATTTGTAGTTATCTATTTGTTCTGTGGGTGTTGGTAAGTATGATAATTGATTCATATATGATCCTATTTAATTGTTATTAACTAGGATCACATCATATTGATATTAGAATATTTTTGACGATAACAAGCTTGTGAAGTATAAATTTTCGCTAAGGTATTGAAAATGCGAACCGGCCATCTTTATCTCCCCCATTATTTAATTTAAAGAAGGTATCTTTGTTTTGGTCATGCACCCATACTGAGTTGCATGATCTATCATGGCACTGGCCTTTAAAATATCCACTCGGTTTAGTTACAAATGAGTGTTTATCACCTTCTTTTCCACAATAAGGACAATGGCGAACAAATGTTGCAATCGCATTTTTCAATTTGATTTTTTCCACAAGTTCTTGATTAGCCTGTTTGATAATAATATCGGTCTGTTCTTGGGTTAATGGAGTGTAGATTGACTTATTTTCAGATAATGCATGCTCAATAGGAGTTGGTAATTTATCTTGTAACGGCTCAATAAATATACCTAATAACCATCTCCATACACTTTTCACGATAAGTCTTGAAAGTGCTTCTTTAGCGTGGAGGTTTAAAGGTGATAACTCAACGATTGTACCGAAGGTTTTCAGCACTCTTAGTTGGGGAGAGATAATGAAAGTCTCATCATCATAAGCCTGTGGCAAATCGTTTTCTTGTAATGGTTCTGCATTAATTATAATCCGCGCAATATCTTGCTGGTTGTGTCGAAATTCGAAACATCCTTGCTGTGGTCTATCTACCTTTATGCTCAAGTTGGAATTAATATCAATACTTGTCATGTCGGTATTTGTTTCCCACCCTATATCTGCAAAGATTTGTTTAATAACCGTAGTGACATAATGTGTGTAGTCTAGCTGCCTTTGCTGCTTCATTGCTAACATCTGCTGCGGGTTAAGACGATTTTTGGCGGATACTTTCGACCAGCATCGCCAAATTTCAGCTAACCGTCGGTAATTGTCATCATGAGCTAATATATTGGTGGCTTTAAGCGCTATTCCTACCTGTAAATTTTTCGGTATTGACCGATAAAGCTCTCCATTTTTCATCTGAATTAATTTAGCGCTATATTGCTGAACAATATCCATTTGATCATGACTTTTCTGTTCTAATTCGCTCACATTAGCAGTTTCATATGCTCGCCCCCAGTCTTTTGATATTTGAATAATGTAGTGATGAATATTACTTTGTGCATCAAGCTTCCCAAATTCGGCTATCACATCCAATATTTGTTGGATACGTGCTTGTGCGCCAGACAAGTATCGCAGTAAGTTATCAATTAACCGGGCATATACTTTATTTTCATAAATAATGACCTCATCTTCACTGACTTGTCCTTTGAGTTTTTTAGGAATAATCCCCGTGAAAGTGCGTTGCTGCCAACATTCAGAATGAGCAACTAGATGCGCTTGATAGTTTGAGGCATAACGCTTCACACGGCTTGTTTCCATGAGCTCAACATCATAACGCATGCTCATTCTAGGACATTGGTTTATCGTTTGAAATATACCATTACTAAACCCTGACATAATTGCTTTATCTAAATCAGTTGGCGCAATAAACTCAGAGACCTCTGGTGGTAATAAGTGACTAAAGTTAACAATCGAATTATCTTCGTATTTTTCAGTAATATTCGCAATCGCATCAAAAGTTATATTTAATGCTTCGTCATTGTTTATTTTATCTTTCTCGGTTTGATTCCGTTCATCTTGATTGAAGAACATGTCAATATCGCCCTGATGATAAGCTCCACTGCCATCATCAAATAGAATGACTTCCTGTTTGCCATCCATCAGAGTATAAAGCCCCGATGCTATAGTTATGCCTTTGTCACATTGCATTAACTCGCCACTTAGGCGTGAAAATAGCTGCATTAAAAAACACCTTCTGCTTTAATCTCGGTTTCCGTCATTAATATGTGTGAAGATTCATCACAATCATTATCCAGCAGGGTTTCTAAAGCTATGAGTAACTTGTCTAGTTTTGTTTGAGATATATCAAAACGATCCAACACTTTGCCTTTACGAAGTACACGAGTGATTAGAAGATGTTCAAGTGCTTTAATCGCTTCACCACCACAATCAATATAAACAGCAATAAACCGTAGAGCTTGAGTTTCAAATCGATTACCCCAGCCTATGCCAAAATCATTTTCTAATACCTTAGTAAATTCCGACTCTTTGAGTTTCGTTAGTAACTTGTTCACTTCATTTTTATTCTGTGATACTGCTTTGTCAAAGAGATCTCTGACAGATTGAATATCAATGGTCCCTTTAACTACTTTATTGTGTTTCCAGCCTTCGGGTTTATGCTGACGTTTAAGTTCCATCATAAATGAACGATCATGGGTTTTGTCTGCAAATTCAAACGTTGTTTCGTCATGATTAGCTGTACCCATAAACCAGGTATTACTTGCCAATGGTATTTTACGATCTTCAACAAAGTATTTCGGGGGACTAGCAACACTTGAGTCCATCAATACTATATTTCGTTCACCATCGCGCATTTCTATGGCGGATAGAAACTCAGCAAAGTATTGCTCAGGGCGAGAAAGATTCATCTCATCAAGTAAAATAATATTAAACCGATTTTTGTAACTCGGGGTATGCGCTTGATATAGTCCTTGTAAGCATTCTTTTTCATAATAGCGCTTTTCAAAGGCATTAAAATGACCTAATAAATCATCTCTGTCGCGCCAGCCAGCTTGTACAGGAACAGTTGTTACATGACCACCAACAGCTTTAGCAAAGGCCTTTACCAAGCTAGTTTTACCTGTACCTGATATCCCTTCAAAGACATGCAATTGACTCATGGCAAGGCCCGCCACAAATTTACGAAGATCATTGATATCATAATAAAGCGTGACATCTTTTTCAGCGGTAGCAATTCTATGCTGTAGCTCTTCGGTAAATTCACTTAATGAAGAGATAGCTGTTGTAGCTACAGGCTCTGCAAACTTTCTATCCATTTTGGTGAGTTCACTAAAGGCTTGCTGTGACTGTTGTTTGTCTATGAGGTCATCTAAGGTAGCTTTAAGGCTATCGATGGATACTTTGAGTGTTTTATTATGCAATTCTAATGTATCGTTTTGTGCTTTAAGTTCGAGTTTTTCACGAATACTTAGCTGGTTTTTTCGAGCCTTAGCTTGAGCTTCACCTAATTCTTGACGCATTATTTCTAACTCTCCAGTTTTTTCTTCAGCGATATCTTTGTAGTGCTCAAGATCATCTTCAAGATCAGTCTCAGAGCGTCCTTTAAGTTTTGAACGGGCTTCTTTTAATTCTTGCTCAACATTGTCAAGATACTCTAATACATCATTAGGATCCGAAAATTCACGCATCTTAGCTGCGCGTTCTAATTCATAAAATCCGGCTATCTTTTGTTGCAGCTGTTTAAATTTATCGAGATCTCGTTGACGGTGTGTTTCAAGTAATTCAATTTTTTGTTCTAGCTGTTGCTCTTTAAATTTAAACTCATGGGCTAACTCTTGTTGTAAAGCCTGTGCTGTTAATTTTTGTTGATTTAACTGTTCATTAAATTGAAATTTCGCTGTATTTAATTCTATTTGATCTTCTTTTAATTGTTGCTGTAATTGCTCAAAGGAATGCCTTTGTGCATTTAAATTTTCAATTTCATTAGACAGCTTAGATTGTAATTGATCTTGAAAACCTGCTGCTTGTTGGCGCTGATGTGAAATTAAATCAACGTCACTTTTAAGCTTCTGCTGTTCTAGCGCACTTATATTTTGCTGCAGTTCGTTAAAGCTCTGCTTCATTGAGGCAACTGATGCTTGGCGTTCACTCACAAATCCAGCTTGTGCGTTGGCTTCACGTTCTATTAACTGCGCTTCAATGTCGGCACACTCTCTTTCGCGCTTTAGCAACAATTCTGAATTTTTTTCTATGACTTGCCGTGTTTGCGTTAACGCCTTATCTTCTTCCATTATGCGTTGTTTACGAGCATCAAATATCGTAACGTCTTTTTGAAGGTCTTGCTGTTTACTGGTTAACTCAGCTTGACTCTTCTCATTGTCGGTAATCGATTTGTTAAGGCTCGTTATTAATTCTGATAATTGGGTATCTTGTTCTGCATTAAGCTTGTTTTCAAGCTCGGGATCTAAGTCTATGTCCGCCTTATTAAATAAGCCCTTTAACAAACCCGATGGTTTGACAGAATGATTTGATACTGCTGGAGCACCCGTTGATTTTTTATTCTTTTTTCCTTTAGCCATTTTTTTCAATTCCAATAAATAATTTGTTTAAAAAAGTGTCGATCAAACCTACAGCGTTATTAACTGTTGTTATTGAGACATTGGGGGGGGATTTGTGCGCACAATCGTCACGTAAAAAAGTTAACGCGTAGAAGCGCTTAAAATATGTTTGATCATCAAGCAGAAACTTTAATGGATGCTGACGATGATTACCCATTGATATAAAAATGGCGACAAGCTGTGCCCTAAGCGAACTATTTTTCCCTTTCGCTGCACTAAATATTTTTGAGGGTTGAACCTTAGTAGACTGGTTTAACATATCTACTGACATGCCTGTCGCTTCTGCTATCAAATGTTTAATGATCTCAGTACCATTTTTAGTTTGTGGTTTGGGTAATTCGTAAGGGTTTTCTAACACATAGTCTTTCAAAACCTGCGTACAAACGACTTCGAGAACCTGTCCACAGCTAACAATTAATTTTGTTTTAGTGCTGTTATGAGGCGATTTTTCATGAGAAATCCTTTCATGTGCTTCAAACATTTCAAAAAGAGCATCAGTTAACCCAGGTGTTTTTTTTGCGTTAGGGTATTTAACTAACACTGTAAAGTTAGCTTTTTCTGAAAAATTTAAACAAGCTTCTTCATAATCCATTTTCGCATTACCTACATCAAGTGCTGCAAGTGCAAATTGGCCTAACGCTTTATTAGACTTACATCCTTGTTGAAATAATTCTTTCATCCATGTTGCTTTAGTTGAAATACCAAAGGGATCATATAACGTCCATTCAAAACTCGTTTGAGTATCACCCCAAACAGTTAAGTAAGCGGGTGTTGCACCTTGCGGTGCGAGCGTTAGTCTGTCAACTTTAGACTGTTCCGGCTGCCATTCATCGTTATCACGGGTGTTTTTGGCAATATAAATAGCCTCTTGAAAATCAGTCGAAATTGACCTCAAGTCCTCTTCGTTTGGTGGCATTGATTCAATACTTCTTGAAGCAATAACAAAAGGCACTGACACATAATCACTCGATCGCTTAAATTTAAATTTAAGCCTGTCCGAGTTATTAATTGAATATATTTCTTCAAGATTAAAACACACTCTTGGTAACCATTGATGGGTAATTGCACACTGGAATACATAGGCAGTAGTTAAACTAGCATTTACCTCATCATCGAGTATTTTAGTACCGCTTTCTGTCACTTGCCCTTTTTCAGTTAACCAGCCATTAGGTATAAGCTGCGCGGTGATAATATAGCTTACCATGTCAGTTTCTAGCCCTAACCAGTTAGCTATATCTTCATTTTTTAAATTACGTTTATCTGAAACATTAAATAGTTGTAAAATTGTTTTTTCAAATATGTTTAGCTCTCTTCCTTTTGGACTATTGGTATACACCTGCCACATATGCACTGGCCATAACATCGACTTGGCATCATAGTCTGGCTGCTTTGTTTGTAAAAAATAAGTATTAGCGAACACAGCCATGCTCTCCTTGACATAATTGATAAAATGCATTGAAACCTGGCAATACTTGCTGCTTCGTTCCATCTTCAAATTCGGTTGTTTCCGCTAACTCAGGATTGGTGAGTGATTTGTCACCAACAACTATTAATAACCGTTTTTGCCTACTCATGGCGACATTGATACGATTTATAATTCTTAAAAAACCAAGCTGCTTATTAATATCGTCACTATTAAATGAAGTACCTGATCGCCAAGATCTCACTGTGGACAGTAAAACAACATCAAATTCTTTCCCCTGAAACGCATCGACTGAACCAACACGAAAACGTTCATCACCATTAGATAGCTGGTCATAACCTGTAGCAGGCTCATACTCGTCAAAGGTCTTTTTCATTATTCCTTTATCGACCATAAGGTCTTGTATCCGATCACGCTGTGCGGAATAAAAGGTAATAATCCCAACTGACAAATCAGGACGTTTGTTTAGAATATTAGCCGCTTCTTGGGCGACAATAACAGCTTCACATTGACGATATTTGGAACCATTTAATTCGTTCATTTTCCCTGACTTTTTATCAACATCTAACCAAGCAGCTAATTTCCCTTCATAATTAGGCACATCCAACGGAAAGTCCTTATCTTTTAAACCAGACTTAACAGCCGGTAAACCTGCCGATTCATAAAATTCTTTACTGTGGAATGCACCAAGCACCGGGTGCATTCGAAACTGAGTATCTAGCATCACAACTCGCTTTGGCCCACCCTCGTTCTCAAATTTTGTTAAATCATGATATAGCCGCTCAAATAAACTTTGCTTGAGTAATTCATGACCAGTGATTTCTATTTCATTTTTGTCATGCAGCTCTTTCTCAACTTGGGGTTCAAGCATATGTGGTAATTGCTTATGGTCGCCCACCAGCACTATGCGCGTTCTTGCCATAGCCATAGGTATCATTAGATCAAGTGGATTAGCACGAGCAGCCTCGTCAAGGATCACGGAATCAAACTTGATATTTTCACTTTGTTCAACTGATTTAAGTGAAACCATTTTGTCACCAGCCGCTTGCTGACAAGTTGCACCGAGTACCGTAACGTATTCTGCAATTGATCGTTCGACTACGGAGGGTTGATTGCGTAGTGTCTCTATATATTGCTGTCGAAAATATAGTTTCCCTAACGTAGGGTTGTTAGTGAGTGTCAGCTCCAGGTCTTCTTGTAACAGTTCTAAATTATCAATCTCTTTTTCTGTCACATGACGTGCACCTGGTATCACATAAGGTGATTTTAAACCTTCTAGTAAACCTTGTTTAACTGATTCGTATTGTGAGGAACTAGCGTCATCATTTATTAGCGCTTTTATTTTTTTGGCGTACTCTTGGGTTTCCTCTAATGTCTCTAAGGTTTGTAACAAGCTCTTCGCTCGTAACAAGCCATCATCATTAAATGCGATATCGGTTGTTCTTACCCCTCTAACTTTACGATATAGTAATGTTATTTGTTCTTTAGATAGATTAAGACAAGGCAAGCTTGAAAACCTTTCAGTTAAAGCATCAATACCATCTAGAATTGATGCTTTGATATTAAAGCCATAATCAATTTGCCACTCATTAAGTTTTTTTCTTAACGATAATAACAAGAATTTATGGTCGCTCGGAGTAGTGGCAAGACGAATTGATAATACAAGCTCATTGATTGACTCAAATAATTTATATTCTGAAAACTTTTGTAACTCATAGCTAATATTCGGATTTAAGCTTTCAATACGCTGCTGGGTCCACTGTGATATTCCCGAACCCGAGTTTCTATTTCTTTCTCTTCCTCCTACTTTTAATGCGGGTAATCCAAACACTCCCGATCTGTCTACAACGTTAGTTACGGCATCATGCTGATAGCTACTGAGTAACACTTGATGTTGAATCGGCGAACCAAATTTATCTCCTTCTTCAGCTATACGTTGTTGTAATGCAGAGATAACTTGTGTTTTCCCAGTTCCGGGTGGTCCGATAATTAAAGCTATATCCGGTGTATTTAACGCTATTTTTAGTGCTTTCTCTTGTTGCCTAGTAGGGTCACTCTTAAAGCGCGCTTTAGCTTTTTTTGATAATGCCTTAATACGTTTAGGTCTTTGCTGTGGAGGCTGTAGCCCTTCAAAAATATGTTTAATTTGGGGCAATGGATTATTGCCTTGGCGGAGAGAATTGAACGCTGACATTTTACGTTCTTGTGCGGTTTTAATACCATTAAGAGATATATAGATTACCCCCTTACTCGGTGGCCTTTCTTTGAGAGTTCCTTCTAACACGCCATTAGTAAATTTCAATTCTTTTAACCAATTAGGCTTTCCACCTTGTTTCGCTGATAAATTTAACGATTGAGCAACATCAGTTAAATAGTCTGGTGCGTCTTCAGCTACCTGCAACTCTAAGTTATCAATGTTGAATCGTTCACCTATGTTCTCTAATTCAGCTTTATATTTATCGAGAAAATTATTAATTGGAGCTTCGCCTAAAACAAATCGATATCGAATTTTTTCATCCGTGATAGATTCACAATCACAATAAGATAAAAATCCAGCAGACTTGGCTATACGAGACGCTTGTTGCCAATGAGTTTCTGAATACTTAAGCCATAATTGAAAATAGCTACCATGTTCTTTGGTGTGCTGCTCAAGCATCAATTGCTGCGTTGGTTCATCCACTGCGCTACTTGAGTTAAATTCGACTAACTGATGTTCACCACAAAACATGGTTAATTTTTCGGGGGTCCTATTTAATGGTATTACGGTGTTGATATACCACGATTTATCATTCTTAATAATGTTAGCTGCATATTTTTCACCAATAATTTTAAAACTATCTCCTAGCGCCGTTGCATGAAACTCGCATAACATGGCATTTTGTTGTTGATAATTAAAATAGAACGTCTGCTCAAACCACTGTTGTGTTGCCGAAAAGGTAAGTTCGACTCCAGATACTTTTGCTATGGCGCTAATTGAAGATTGGTCAAGATTGATTGTCACTTTTTCAGGGCATAGGTTACGTAAGTACATAAACTTTATGGCAACTGCCGTAGTTTTTTTATAACAAACTACGGCGAGAACAACTTGGGGATCATTTCTATTCACTGCTTTAGCTAAGGGCAAATGTGAAAATGTTACTTCCTCAAAACAGTCACCTTGCTTAAGGTAGAACAATCCATGATCTTCAAATATCTCGACGCTCTCACCGACAAGCCAATTAAATGAAGTTTCTGATGAATTTTCTAATATTAATTCTACAACATCCGACTCTAGTAACTTTGATTCTAATAATCTCATCATTTACCTCACACAAAACGCCAGCGATAACTTTGTATCAATAGAAGATGTTCATCATCTTCTATTGCACTAGGTTGCCATGCTGAAAAATAATAAGGGTTCTTTGTCGTACTGTTACTTAAAGCAATTCTTTTTTCTCGGGTGAATTTTAAATCAGAGTCACCTTTATGAATCAGAACTGTCGCATGATTAATGGGTTGTAAATGAAGCTTATCCTCTTTCCAGTTAATGTTGAGCAAAGAACCTGTTTGGTTCCATAGTTCAGTTCCATAAGGGGCTGAACTAAAACTCAGAGTCCCATCTTTGTTAAGTATGCGACGATTGTTTAATGAGTAGAATTGAGTGTTGTCACCTTCTTCCACAATAACCTGCTCAAAAACAATAAAGCTACCAGGTTCAGCTTCTTGATCGCAAAATGAACATGTTTGTACCTTGTTACTTTCTTGATAGAAAAATTGATGACGGCAATGCTGGCAATCGAGTGTTTGATCTACGGCTTGCTGGAGCACTTTTCGCCACTGACTTAACGATGGTCGCAATAATGGATTTGGTTTACCTTCTTCAAAACAACGCTTAAAAAGTTCAGCCATCTGAGAGTTGGCAACCAAACTTAACGGAATACCACCAACAGATTCATTAGAGTCATCATAGGAATCGTATACCCAAGGTAATTGTCCTTCAAAAGCTTGTTGCTCAACAATTTCAGGCTCACCATCTTCAACATGCAAACCTTTATAAGGATGTTGATGCGTCAATAACTCAAATGCGATAACGGAAAATGACCATGCATCGGTAAGACTATTAACGTTTTTCTCATTACGGACAACTTCAGGTGCACCATAACCTGGTGTAAAAAGGTGAGTAGAACCTTCACGTTCATTAAAGCAAATATTGTCACAATCAATAAACCAAACTTGTGAGTCTTCAACACGTTGTGAAACAAAAATGTTAGCCGGTGATAAGTCACCGTATGCGTAACCACGAGAATGTAGTTCAGATAGTGTTGTCGCTATTTCTAATAATAACTTGGTTCGTCTAGCGAGCCCCCCTGTAAGTAGGTATTGCTCAGTGCTTTCATTGTCTTGAAGATCATTAAAGCTTTGTTCTAATACTTCTTGTAATGAAATGAGCCCATCCATTAACTCCATGACATAACCCTGTTTCGGTCGAGTAATGGCAATTTTTGGCAGTGCCATATTTAAATCACTAATGTTTTGCTGTCCAATCCATTGTATTTGTCTTATAGCTTTATCAATTTTAGCTTTGTCTTTTGTGTTAATAATTTTAACTAAAGTGCCTGGGCGATCTGTACTGCATACCATTCCCTGCCCACCTTCACCAACTTTACCTGTCAGTACATATTCATTTCCCTGACTGTCATAAACTATTTTCTTTCTACTTTTTGTCATTTAAAATTACCATAGTTAAACTTTTATCATCTGTATGAAAAGGGGTTGGCCAGTTAATTAGCATATTTTTTAGATGCTTCTTAACTCGCCTTGATGATTTATTCAAAGAATAGCTTTCAAGTGCTTCTGTAAATGCGCAATGGTCAGTAATATCTTCACTAATACCATCACTCATCAATAGCAACGTATTGTTTTTCTTTGATAAGACGCCACTTCCTACAACCCAATCACTGTAATCTTTTGAGAGACCTAACCCTGTTGTGATATTAGAAAAATCATCTGATGACTCTGGTGAATAGACTTGCTGTTTTGAGCTAATCACCCCATCACCTAACTGAAAAGTTCTGAAGTTTCCTTTATTGTTTCCCCAGGCAATTAACACAGTAGTAACGGCATCATTTGCCTTTATTGCACGCTTTTTCAATGTATTAAGCCAAAGCTGATAAAACTCAGTTATCACAGTTTTAGGAGAAGCATTAAAGTCAGATTTTTTAAGTACTGTTTTAATCAATTGAACTGCAAGCACGGATCCGATATCCGCATTAACTCGTGATCCCATGCCATCACAAACTACGATTGCCCAATGTTGACCGGTAATAAAATGGCCAATCGCATCTTGGTTCGGTAAATTATCACTAATATGTCCGGGACCAATGACAGAAGTCTTAATAAGCTTCAGCATTACTTAGAAGTCTAACTCGAAATCATCTTCAACAAGTTCGCCTTCTGCTGCTTCAGCAAAATCGAGTTTCATTGGCTCATTTGGTGCCTGGCTTTTTGAATGATTAGATACACTCATAGTCACTGCACGGAAAAAACGATGTATATCACTAGCATTTTTTGCATAAAAGAGAGGAGCTTCGATGTCATTATTGAAATCACCTAACACACTATCATCTGCATCTGCACCAATAGATAAAGCTAAGCGGGTTGCTTTTTTTGCACTATCACTATTTATAAGTTCATTGAATGCTGAGCTATAATTATCGGTTGGATGACCATCAGACAATAAAATAATCACAGGTCGATATGCTCTTGATGGGAGGATCTCTTTATTTTCAATTAAATCTTTAGCTAGCAAACACGCCTTGCCAAGTGGAGTGCCTCCAGTCGCTTGTAGCTCTTCAAATTGTTCAATTTGGTAGGCGGGGGTTAAATCTAAATGAACTTCAGCCTGGCCACCAAAGGTAATAACAGCAACATTAATCTCAGCTCTACTTCTACCTTCTTGAGCGAAGCTGTTAATCATTTCTTTTAAAGATTGATTAAGAGAGTTTATTTTTCCATCGATAGACATGCTTCCGCTAGTATCAGCTAAAATAATTACAGGAAGAGCACGAGGTTTATTTGCTACAAATTTTTTTAGGGTCATAGTTATTCCGTTCTTTTTATGGTTTGGATTAACTACATGATGGACGGTTATTCTCACTATAATGACTTCACAAGCTTGAGAAGTGACTCATTAAAATGTAGAGAGAAGGGTAAATTTAATTCAATCTAGTGCTGAGTTAAATTCTTTAACATCCATATTAGTTAATACATCCTATTTACTTTTTTACTATCTCCTATAAAAGCGATAATTACCATTATTTCTAATAAACTTTCCTTATGTTTTACAAAAAGATAACAATTTCACTCTTACTATCATTGAACTTCCCATCCCTTACTAGAAAGCAAATAAGTGATATAATAATTTCAACTAAGTGTGTTCATGAGCAAAATCAATTGAACATACCTAACTAATATCTAATCACTAACTCTCCCGCTTACTCTTTTCGTTAAAGCATTAAACTCACCACTTCTGATATTAGCTACCCCATACAGTAATCGACATGACCATTTATTTAGCTTAGCCCACTAACTCTCTTTGGTAAGCACTCTAAACTCAACTCTACGCGACCTTTCACTATCTTCAACACCATTTGTACGATATAACAATTGCGAGAAGGCCATGCCATTGGCTCGCAAATATTTTTTCAACCACACCTTATTTCTAAGAATGACTTTATCGTCAAGCAAGAAGGTATATGCCAAAACATTACTCGCACGGTTTTGTGATAACCGCATATTTTTTAAATAAATTTCATCCTCAGATAATACTTGCCCCCAGCCGTAGGATGTATGCCCTTCTACACGAATTTCATCAATTTCTTTTTTAAATTGATGTTGCGTTAACAAATAAATATACCGAGGAAAGAATTCTTTTATTGCCTGCATAAAAACAACAGGAACTTCACTACTTCCTAAAGAAAATGGAGAGCTAAATCTTAAAATATTATCGGGAGTAATTTCAGCTTGCCAGCGAGCTAAGTCTTGATCAAACTCTTGATGCAGTGCTTTGTTTAGCTGTGCAGAGTATATTGCTTTATCCTCTTGAAGCTGATACATAAAAAAGATAGCGATAAACAAAAAAACCATCATTAATGCTGACATCATATCGGCAATAGGAAGCCAGTGACTGTTTTCGTCAATATCATGGTTCATCGGCCGTTTGCTTCCCTTAATAAAAGCTGTATATTTTCTTCAACAATCTGGGTAGATTGCTTCAGATTGTTAGTAATAACTATTGAACTTTTAGAAAGGTTATTAGTGATATCTGCTGAGCTTCTAGCTAAATTACCAATAACATTTGAAATGTTTTTTTCTTGCTGTCCCTGCATTTTTGTTACTGTAGTTAAGCTGTTTAATACCTGAGTTACGCTCTCTTCGTTTAACTGTATTTGCTCTTTATAATTGCTCTGCCAAATAACTAACGCCTTTACCGCACTATTTAACTCTTTAAAGTTTTGACCAAATTGTTCTGTTAAGTTTTGGTTAAATTGCTTAACTACCTGCTCTAACGAGGAAATAATGTCTCGATTAGCCGACCTAGCAATATTATTTAAAGATGACTCGAGTACTTCAATCATTTTTTCTTGATTAGCACTAATATCAGCTAACGTCGTTTTATTTTGCTGAACGGGACGTATTATCGAAATTAAAATGGAGAGAGAAATACCAATACCTGATGTAACAAATGCGGTTTTTAGCCCATTAATTAATGCGGGCATACTGTCTTTAATATTTAAGGCGTCAAAGCTATACAATCCCATAGCAATACCTACAAAGGTTCCTAATATACCTAAGCTTACAATCTCATTTTTATAATACCGAGCACTATTCTTCTTAATACTAAGAATAAACATTACGCCCATAAGCAACACAATAATCCACAACATAATTGGCTCCCTTTATTCTTTTGCTATTACAATAATTTTAATATTAAATTTATCAGCAACCTTTTTAAGACGTTTTAAATAACGCTGATCTTGGGTACTGGTAGATGCAATTAATGCTACCCCTGGTTTTTTACCTGTAACCTGTGCGTAATATAGCGCTTGGCCGATACCTTCAGCCCATTTTTTTGCCCAATCTACTTCTATCGCATATTCACTGGTTAAACAGTCAACACGGGTTTTATCGAATAAGACATGCTCAATTTTTCCCTTTAATTGCTTACACATTTTTGTTTGATAATATCGCTCATTTTTCTTTACGTTATTAGCATTACTCGCGTCTGAACAAGAGACTATCGACGCTAAAGACACTAGCATTACTGTTAAATAATTGTGCTTCATCATGTTACTTCTTAAATGGATGTTGGGGGGCATAAATACAGTTAAAGGTTTGAATAAGCTTTCTATTCCTTTGAATACTCTGTTGGTATCTGTAACGATACTTGTAAGCTAAATCGTCACTTTTATTTGCCATTAATAACTGTGAAAATGCCAACAACATATTGTGCAAGTCGTTATACCGAGTAAACGCGACGTCTTTTCTAAGGCTTTCAATATTGATTTTTTTAGCTATAGGTCTAAACTTTTCAATCAACAGCTCTTTTTCTGATAATAATCGACGCTCTTGTTCACTAAGACCCTCCATTGTTCTTTCTGAACCAAAGGCCTTTTTATTGACCCCTCTAGAGAGTAGCCACCCCACAATAAACAAAAGTATTCCACCGATAAGTCCAACTGCAGCAAGCCCGATAAGTGCCAAAATAGCCGAGCCGATACTAACAAAAACTGACGCTATCGTTATGCTTACTAGTTTTTCCACAACTAGATCGCTTTTGTCCTTTTGCAGGATGGTGTTTTCTACGTTGTTAAGCTGGTCAGTTAAATCATTAATCCATTGCCTATAATCGCTAAGGGCCTTTTCATAACGGATAAAATAAGTCATTAGCGGTGTTCCCTGTATTTATTTTTAATACGATCACCTTTTGACAATAAATGCTTCTTTACCAATAACTCTTGCTTATGTACCGACATGTCTTCTTTTTCAACAAACAAATAAATACTTTCAACGGGTTTAACACTTATTATATATATAACCCGACAAATCCCGACAATCAGCAACAGTAATATTGCCCACTTTATTAGTACCCAAGCAAGGCGTGAAGATGACGCTACCAAGGTTAATATATCGTCAAAAATATGCGGAACGATATAAAACAACAAGATCAACATAGCCAGTGTAATAAACTGTTTAACATTACTTTTTATAAAGTTAATAGCAAAAACCAACTTGAAAAAGTTAAACATATTAACCGAGTAACCCAAGTAAAAATAATGCGCCCGCACCTGCAGCAGCTCCGGTAGACAAGTTTTTCTGTTTTGCAATTTCTTCTACCAATAACGCTTCAAACTCATCTTCCGATAAATCATTTATATCGATGCCATCGGCTTTTAAATCACCTAGCACCGTGTTGTAGGCATTTTCTTTAATTAGCTCATCTACTTTTTCCAGAGCACCCTTTTTAAAATTTTCAAAAACCTGTTGGTAATTCATGCGTATTTCCTTGTATTAATTACTATAAATAGCTTGTTAATAGTCATGCATTTAAAAAGGGATGTCATCAAAGTCATCAAATGTGGATAATGGTGGTGCAATGCTAGCTGCGTTGTTACTTTGCAATGATGCAGGCTCATGTGTCATGTTACCGCCCTGAACAGAGCCTGTATTTTGGGAGCTAGGTGACATATTAGTATGGGTATTTACAGATGACGGTTGACCAACAAAATCTCCTGCTCGTTTACTATCTAACATTTGCATTTCATTGGCATTAACCTCAGTGGTATAACGATCGTACCCGCTGGCATCTTGCCACTTACGCGTTTGCAAACGCCCTTCAACATAAACTTTTGACCCTTTCGTTAGGTATTTCCCTACAATGTCGGCTAAATACCCAAACATAACAACACGATGCCACTCGGTTTTTTCACGTAATTGCCCGGTATTTTTATCTTTCCACGATTCGGACGTTGCAATAGACAAGTTTGCCATAGCGTTACCGTTAGCAAGCTTTTTAAGCTCTGGTGCTTGCCCTAAATTACCAATCAAAATAACTTTATTAATGCCTTTACTAGCCATAATACTTCTCCTAAAAATTAAATATAAATTCCATCACATAAATAAATTCTGCCATTGGCATCTTCACAACCAGCCAGTGCACTTCGTAAACTTGACGAGCTGTCGCTCGAATAATGCGCCTGTTTTCTTGGTACAACCTTTCTAGAGGGTTTAGATACCGTACCTAACTCTATAACTTGCCCTCTTTGCCATATAGCATCGCCACAAGCTTTAAAACCAATGACTTTATAGGCTACTGATGATTTATTTTTACTCTTCGACACTTGATCCCAGTACTCACCATCTAGCCATACAACTTCATGCATTTTAGGGCTTGGGCAAGCTTTAACCATGCGCTGCTGCCACTTAGATAATTTGCCTTTTAAACCTAATGGCTTTGGTGACCATTGATTTTTGTTTTTTTCTTCGAAAATATATGACATATAACCACCAACTAAAGACTAAAAAGGTCTGTGCGTTTCAATGGTTATATAATAATAAATATTTACTGCCGTTTTGAATTCACAAGCTTGTGACGGATCGTTTACTAAAGCCTATACATCAATAGTTTATGACTCATCGTATGAAATTAAGTGGTCGATCTTTATACATAGGTAAGCATTCAAGTAGTTGTGGGCCGTAACGCTGGGTATTTACTCGCGAGTCTAAAATAACCACTTCACCGTAATCGTTCTCTGAACGGATTAATCGACCGACACTTTGAATCAGCTTTTGTGAACATAACGGCAATGTTTGCTTAAAAAAACTCGATTCATGCTTAGCCTCTAAGCACATAGCTTCATATTTAAACAGTGGTGCCGACATTTGTGGAAAAGGTAATTTAGTAATAACGACACACGTTAAGTACTCTTTGGGTAAATCCACCCCTTCCGACAAACCGTCAACACCAAAAAGAATGGAAGCTTTACCGTTATCAATATTATTTTTATGTTGTTTTATTAATTCACTTTTGCTGTAACTATGTTGTCGTAATATCAGCTCTTTTATCGATGCAGAACAGAGTTCATAGGTACTTTCCAATGATTTTTTAGAGGTAAATAAAACCAAAATAGCCTTATGTCTTGACATGAGTTGCATTAACTGATTTACCACAATAAGGTGATGCTGTGGTGCATTTGGATTGCCAGACTTTATAGGTGTAGTTAGCTGTGCATTGTTATAGTTGAAAGGAGATTTAAACAACTTAACAATATTATTGGGGTGTTGCTTATCAATAGAAAGTTCATTGAGAAAGCTGTCACAACGACCTAAGCGCTCTAATGTGGCACTGGTCAGTACTACAGAATGATACTCTTTAACAAAGTATTCTTGAAAACTGCAACCCACATTAAGTAGGTTGCCATGCAGCTCAAAATGACTCCCATCTTTTTTACTTTCAGTACGTGAGATCCAGCGAGCAATTCCCGATGCAACCTTTGCTTCAGGTCTTTCTAACAAAGCGAAACTGGTATAATACGCCAAGCAAGCAAGTGCTTTTTTTATCTCTTGAAATAAGGTATTTAAACTCATCACTAGCGTATGAAAAAATTTGTCTGATTTGTTTGCGCTATCGCTAAAATAAGCCTGAGTATCCTCATTGTTTTTTTTACATACTGCTCTTAGTACCTTAAATATACCTCCAAGCTCCACGCCACATTCTTGAATAAGTAATACTAAAGTGCTGTCTATGCTTAAGGGTGACATTACCCATGAATCTTTATCGTCAAATTGATTGATTTTTCCCCGCAATACATTGAAGTTATTTTTTAAGAAGGAATTTAAGGCAATAACAGCTTGAGATGCACGCTCACTTCGTTCGATCAGGGGCTTAATCTCCAATTGCATCGCTTGAACGGCCTGATGCTGAGAGCTTTGTTGCGCCGCCCCGATGAATTTAGTTATATTTTTCGCCATTGCTGCTGGCTTTTTTAATAACTTTGTCAAACTACCTAAAGAAAATCTTTCCTCATTAGCGTCTCGTAGAACTGACGGAAAACGATGTGCTTCATCAATAACCAACAGGCTATTGCCAAAACCGCCATCAGAAAAGGTTGAATGTCCCCCTAGCGTGGTAGGCGCTAAAAGTGCATGATTTGTAATAACAATATCTGCCTTCTGCACTTTACTCCGTTGAATATAAAAAGGGCATACATTGGATTTACTGCATTTTTTACTACCTGGACAATGATTTGTATTACGATTAACCATTGAAATAACTTTAGCGCTAAGTGGTTTTACGCTTTTATCTAAATCACCATCAAAAACATTATTTTCAAAGTCATTATGTAGATTGTTAACACTCTGTTTATCATATGTTGAGAGGGCACTTTGCTCCTCAACATCAGCAAACATATCTTGTTTTTGTGCTACATCACTATTTTCCACAGAGGCTATCGCATTAGTCGCTCGAACAGGACAAAAATAATGTCCTGCACCTTTTGCGACTTCAAACGTTAACTCTGGGGCTAAATGCGCAATCAGTTCGGGTAAATCTTTCTCTTGTAACTGCGTTTGTAGTGCCACTGTATAAGTAGAAATAATAAGTTTCGTATTTTGTTGGCTCAGTAGTGGTAACGCACCCAATACATAACTCATGGTTTTACCAATCCCCGTACCGGCTTGAGCTATCAAAGTGTGCTTATTGTAATTAGCACTTGCACACGCTTTTATAATATCTCTTTGGCTGTCACGTGACATGAACCCTTGCTTTTTAGTAGCTAAGTCATCATAAAGTTCAATAGCCTTAGCGGCAACATCATTGGCAGAATTACAAACCATACTCGTAATGTTATCGTTATTGCTTGAACTGCCACATTCACAATTTAGGCCATTGATATTAAAAACATTATTATATTGAGATGAATTCATATGGACCTATTAAATTTGGAAAAACACAAAACCGATATTGAATTACAGGCTACTGCTGTGCAGGCCTCTTTTTCAACCGTAATAAGTATATTGTTTTCGACAGCTTGTAATGTTTTAACAAGCTTGTGAAGGTGCTGTCACTTGTAGAGTGACTCGACTAACACATCACCAACTTGTTTATGCAGGACCGATAATCCTTCTAAACATAATAAGTCATTAAAATCTGTTGGTTTATGCCCTAAACTTGTGAAATGAAACAGTGGGCCACGTACAATGTCATCTTCATTTTTTGCCTTCATCGCCGCTATTCTGCCAACATTACCAACCTTGTTTTTCCACACGTCTTCATCACAAAAAATAACAACAGCTTTTGTTATATTTTTTCGTACCGGTAATAAATTATTAGCACTTAACGCGATTCTTATTTCACCCGGCCACACCAAGGCAAGCGACATACCGGTTACAACGCCTTCACACAACACAATAGGCAATTGAGAAAACTCATCGTTTGCTTTTATATTGATATAACTTCCTGAAAAAACGCCTTGTTTTTTTGCAAAGTGGAATTTTTTATCTCCCTTTTCTTGGTTTATTATTTTATGAAAGCCCGTGTGTTGATGTTCATCATGATACAGCGGAAACAGCAGTGCATTGGCTGTTCGTTTAACATTTATACGGTCAAGTAAAAGGGTTGTTGCATGAGAGTTTAATCTTGACTCAAGCCACATATCCCTTAACGTTAATGAGATAGCGTTACGGTATTGTGCTTGTAAGTTAATAAAGCGGGATAAACGTTTTTCGTCTTCAAGTGCGTTTGTGGGTGAGGAGTTAAATATCTGGGCAGCGTTATTGTTAATCATATTTTCTGAAAAAACGTCAAGCTTGTTCGCGCACAACCTAGGAAGTTTTACTGCAGTATTTATGTTTAAAACTTGCCTTTCTTTTAACCAAGTAGATCCATTAAACACACACGATAAGCCGCCATGTTTAAAGGTAGAAAAACGTAAAAAAGGCCAATATTCACCTTGAGTAGATTGATTAATATAGAACATAACACTGCATGTTCCTCTGTACTTTTTATGTATCACAGGGACATTAATCCCTTTCAACAACACCCCGCTTGCAGGAAGTGATAGCAACAAAGCACTTGCATCAACACCTACTTCTTTCGCGATAGCAATAACGTCACTGCTTGCCCGAGCAAGAATAGTCAACGCGTCTGAAGGAGAATTAACATTGTCCATAGTAAATAAATTATCCTTGGCTGCTTAATAACGTAAATTTCAGGAGATACCGATAAATAATACAAAAATAATTGTGCTGGTTAGGCTTCACAAGCTTGTTAAATTTTTCAGGCTGACGGTTTTGTTTATAGTGTATTGGCGCAACCAAAATTTTTTTGTAAATCGAGGTTAAAAGCAAATATATAAATTCATTCGGGAGACATTATGTCGAAAAAACTGTATGTATGTTGTTACGATATAAGCTGTAGTAAACGACGTAACAAGGTATTTAAAACCCTAAAAAAACATCAGATTGGTGGGCAGTATTCCGCTTATGAATGTTATTTAACTGCCGAACAAAAAATACAATTAGAACAACACTTACTCAGTGTTATTGATGAAAACGATACGATAAAACTACAGGTAATTAATAACGTTGAAAATATAATCTGTTTAGGCATTGCGCATATGCCCGTAAATACCAACTACCTCTATTTTGGCTAACACTCTATAGAGAATAATGTGGAGCACTGTAATGGAAACTATATTTATTGACCGAAAGTCCACTAAACTAAAGTGTAATCAACAACGTCTGTACATTAGTAAAAGCATAGACAGTGATAAAGAAAACAATACAACCGCTAGTATTCCGTTAAGTCATTTACGCTCGTTAGTGATCAGCTGTGATTGTGAGTTATCATCAGGCATGTTAAGGCAACTCGCCAAATTTGACGTATCACTCATTTGTTTAAACAACAGAAATCCTGACGCCAGTTTTATAAGTATTAACGAAAGTCACGGGAATGTGCTGCGAAGAATGAATCAATATTACTTGCTAAGTTGCCCGAGCTTACGGAGTAGGTTTTCAACCATCATTATTAAACGAAAAATTAGTGCGCAGCGTACTTTATTGAAAAACATGAGTAATCATTACAAAGCACTTGCAGGTCCCTTATTGTTTGCCTCTAAAACATTAAGTCAGCAACAAATAAAGCTAAACAAGCCCGAGATGATCGTAAATGAAGTAATGGGGGTAGAAGGCTACGCATCTAAAGTTTACTTTCAAGCCTACAAGCGTATTTTTTCTGCAAACTTGCTATTTACCAAGCGCACAAAACGTCCTCCTGAAGATCCCGTCAATGTAATCTTATCACTGAGTTATACTTTATTGTATTACGAAGCACAGCGTGCGTGCCATGGGCAAAGCCTAGACCCTATGATACCTATATTACACTCTACCAGCTATGGTAGAGCTTCACTTGCTTGTGACCTGCAAGAATGTTTACGGCCCGATATAGATTATTGGGTATGGCGACTTTTTCAACAACGGATATTGCGCTTAGATCACTTTACCCTGGTCGACTCGGCCTGTATTTTAAACAAATCTGGACGAAAACACTATTACAACGCCCTACCCGAGGTAATGACGTTGTGGCGTAATAAACTACGAAAACATGCAATGTTTTTAGTGAAAATTATTGATAACACCCCTAACTTTAATCAAACAGAACGTTACTAACAACCTTTGGCAAAGATAATAATTACCGTTGTTACTCTTATAGCGTTTAATAATAAGGACCGAAAATGCCGCAATCATACTTAATATGTTACGACATACGTAATCCAAAGCGATTACAAAAAGTTCATAAGGTTATTATTCACTATGGTGTGCTTTTACAATTCTCAGTGTATTACGGTTTAATGGAGCAACATACCTTAAAAGAAATGGTAGATAAATTAATCACCATTATTAATGATAAAGAAGATGATATTCGCATTTATCCAATACACGGTTCTACCCTTGAAAACTGGCCTAAAGAAGGGTTTAGCGGCAATGATAAATTTTTATTATTAAACTAACGGAATACATTGAAAAACATTAGCAAATTTAATAAGATAATTAGGTTATGTCGATATACGTTTATGGATTTTATAGATGGTAAAAAACAAAGGTTTTCCCACCAACTTTGCACTAACAATTAAAAATTGTGAGGCTGTTTTTAATTGTATGAAAAGTATAACTAAATACAACCATACCGTCATAACAAAGCCCTGTTTATAAAGGGATTAAGACAACTCATCAGCTACAGTGCCTATGAATTCATTCTGTCATAACAAAGCCCTGTTTATAAAGGGATTAAGACAACTCACCACGCCAAATTACTTCAAGTACTGAGTCATAACAAAGCCCTGTTTATAAAGGGATTAAGACCGTTTTACTTGTACAGCTTTCAGTGATGTAGCTAGGTCATAACAAAGCCCTGTTTATAAAGGGATTAAGACTGGTGCAACGTAGCCATAAACAAGCCAATTATGTCATAACAAAGCCCTGTTTATAAAGGGATTAAGACGATAAACTACAGTTAGTGCTGCAACCTACTACGTCATAACAAAGCCCTGTTTATAAAGGGATTAAGACCTATCTTACGTTCTGCTGTTACTTCAGCTACTAAGTCATAACAAAGCCCTGTTTATAAAGGGATTAAGACAGGCTAATGCCGCTGGCTAGTCTGTGCTCCCGTCATAACAAAGCCCTGTTTATAAAGGGATTAAGACGTCTAGACCTGAGTCTAGTATGTCGATGGCTTTGAGTCATAACAAAGCCCTGTTTATAAAGGGATTAAGACTGCTGATGCTAGGTTGTTGGCTGATGAGAAGGTCATAACAAAGCCCTGTTTATAAAGGGATTAAGACCAGAATCAAGATTCTTGTAAATAGGTTCTTCGTCATAACAAAGCCCTGTTTATAAAGGGATTAAGACCTAGTGATGAAGGCGAAGAACATTGCGAATGATTTGTCATAACAAAGCCCTGTTTATAAAGGGATTAAGACCTCAACAATTTGTGAAACAAGTTTCTTCTGTGGTCATAACAAAGCCCTGTTTATAAAGGGATTAAGACCAGCACGAAGAAGTGTTCTAACACGCTTCATGTCATAACAAAGCCCTGTTTATAAAGGGATTAAGACTTGTTAATAGTACCTGGTACATAATCGCTATAAGTCATAACAAAGCCCTGTTTATAAAGGGATTAAGACATGATGGCTAAGTCTTCTAACTAAATCGTTATACGTCATAACAAAGCCCTGTTTATAAAGGGATTAAGACGGTAGCCGTAGCAGCTTCGAGAGCTTGGGCTAGGTCATAACAAAGCCCTGTTTATAAAGGGATTAAGACTTTGTAGGTAAGTTTGGTAACGTTGCTTCAATGTCATAACAAAGCCCTGTTTATAAAGGGATTAAGACGACGAATATCTTTTGTTACTGGTGCGCCGTTACGTCATAACAAAGCCCTGTTTATAAAGGGATTAAGACAAACCCTCGGCATCACGTAAATTTGCCCAGCGTCATAACAAAGCCCTGTTTATAAAGGGATTAAGACCAGCATGAACGTTGATGAATGCTGCTGCTTTGTCATAACAAAGCCCTGTTTATAAAGGGATTAAGACTACATAATACCAGTAGCTAATTGGTACATTAAGTCATAACAAAGCCCTGTTTATAAAGGGATTAAGACATATGGTCGGGTGTATCGGGTGTTGTCTGGTAGTCATAACAAAGCCCTGTTTATAAAGGGATTAAGACAGCTTCGAGAGCTTGGGCTAGGTTGTTAGCTGTCATAACAAAGCCCTGTTTATAAAGGGATTAAGACAAACCAATGTTAGAGGTAGCAAGGGCAAGAGCGTCATAACAAAGCCCTGTTTATAAAGGGATTAAGGCTGGTATGTTTACCTGATTAACGCGTTTAACGTCGTCATAACAAAGCCCTGTTTATAAAGGGATTAAGACAACTAAATAACCAGTAGTTAAAGATTTTTCGTTGTCATAACAAAGCCCTGTTTATAAAGGGATTAAGACCAGCTGTAATTTTAGACATGAAATTCTCCTTAGTCATAACAAAGCCCTGTTTATAAAGGGATTAAGACTACTTTGTTACCTGATGCTATCATCATGGTAGTCATAACAAAGCCCTGTTTATAAAGGGATTAAGACTTCCAGTTTAGCTAGACGCTGTTTGTTTTCTTCAGTCATAACAAAGCCCTGTTTATAAAGGGATTAAGACTTCCAGTTTAGCTAGACGCTGTTTGTTTTCTTCAGTCATAACAAAGCCCTGTTTATAAAGGGATTAAGACTTAAATATTAACGCTAAAATCTCACCAGTATCTGTCATAACAAAGCCCTGTTTATAAAGGGATTAAGACTTGAGTCGAGTGCCACCTGCTAGTCTGTGTTCCGTCATAACAAAGCCCTGTTTATAAAGGGATTAAGACCCTTGTATCTATTGCAGCAGTTTCTATCAACGTCATAACAAAGCCCTGTTTATAAAGGGATTAAGACATTTCCAAATCAGTCATTGGACGAGTGTTATAGGTCATAACAAAGCCCTGTTTATAAAGGGATTAAGACATATGATTATTAGCTCACTTCTCACGCTCACTTGTCATAACAAAGCCCTGTTTATAAAGGGATTAAGACTAGTACAGAACGGAACACGTTTGGTAGCTTTAAGTCATAACAAAGCCCTATTTATAAAGGGATTAAGACTCACTGACTTGATGCAGTTGTTCATGATGGTTGTCATAACAAAGCCCTGTTTATAAAGGGATTAAGACTTCATCGGCATCTGTTATGCAATGGAAGTAAGTCATAACAAAGCCCTGTTTATAAAGGGATTAAGACTACTATTTACTTCTTCCAGTTCAATGCACGTTGTCATAACAAAGCCCTGTTTATAAAGGGATTAAGACATGGATGTAGATTGATATGCCCATGATGGTTATCGTCATAACAAAGCCCTGTTTATAAAGGGATTAAGACAGTGATGAAGGCGAAGAACATTGCGAATGATTTGTCATAACAAAGCCCTGTTTATAAAGGGATTAAGACTTGTTGTACATGCCATATGACATGTCACTGTTGGTCATAACAAAGCCCTGTTTATAAAGGGATTAAGACGTATAATAATTCAATCATGGATTGTACTCCGATGTCATAACAAAGCCCTGTTTATAAAGGGATTAAGACTTCAGCTGCTAGGCATGTTGTGCTTAGTGCTGGTCATAACAAAGCCCTGTTTATAAAGGGATTAAGACGGGGAAGCTATCCCCTTTAGACAGTTGTAAGCAGTCATAACAAAGCCCTGTTTATAAAGGGATTAAGACTTTTATCAATACTGCTCATGGTTCTACCCTATGGTCATAACAAAGCCCTGTTTATAAAGGGATTAAGACGTTGTGCTTAGTGCTGAGAACACTGCCTTTATAGGTCATAACAAAGCCCTGTTTATAAAGGGATTAAGACTGATACTGCTAGCTCTATTTCTTTAGACATTATTCATAACAAAGCCCTGTTTATAAAGGGATTAAGACTTACCACTTGAAGTCTTTGAGGCCTTCGTTAGGTCATAACAAAGCCCTGTTTATAAAGGGATTAAGAGAAGAATATGAACAGGGCTGATAAAGGCAGATTAGTATAATTCCTTTATACAAATTTTTTATAAAAGCTAAAATACCCGAACAACATTACACGACCTCTGGAGGGTTATATGGGTGAACGAAGATTAGATTTAGTAGCGAAGACATCTGGCGTAAGCCTCAAGAATGTATGCAAAGTGATAGCCTCTTTACAGCTAGTAGGTGATTGGTCAGGCAATACGCTTGAGGAGCTTGTGTACCAAGACCAACTAGACACCTCACCACCTGAGCCTAAGCAGGTAGCTGAAGTAGAAGCACAGTACGATTCCATGGTGAAATACTTCGATGATCGGGGCAGCCGTGACATTGTGGTATCGGTGCGTAAACTAAAAGGTAGCAAGTTCATAGTCATAACACCACCTTGCTTATAAAGGGATTAAGAAGCCTTTAGGTACAAACACGTTTATTCTTATTAGTCATAACAACACCCTACTTATAAAGAGATTAACACATCAAAAAAAGAGTAGAAATTTCTACTCTTTTTTCATAACAACACCCAGTTCATTAAGGGATTAGACGTGTGGATGCCTTTATGAAAATCGTAAAGTGAAAAATGTAAAAATGAAGCACTGACAATCATTACAACTGCGTTTTATCTGAACTAGCTAGAATTAACTAAATCATCGAGTTATTGATTATGGTTTTATTTTTCATCTTTAATTGATTAATATAACGTTTACTTTAATCAATTAAGTATTTACTTTTATTGGTTATATTGTCACTTTAGCCCCTATACTTTATCGAAAGGATTTCACTTTGATCATTCATATAAACTTAATTTCACATCAGTTATTACCTAATGTTATTGGTAGCTTTAGCAATCCTGATAAAGAAATGAAAATAATTTTAGTATTAGGTGATAATAAATTAAAAGAAAAAGCGGTATTACTCGAAGATTTTTACCGTAAAAAAGGGGTTACTCACATTGAAACGATTAATTGCCAAACGAGTACTGATCATGCAAAAATTTTTGTTCGCGCAGAAGCTTTATTTGAACAATTAAGATTTGAATACCCCAATGCTATGATTGCGGTAAATGCAACCGGCGGCACCAAACCTATGTCAATTGCCTTTACTCAGGTTTTTGATAAGTTAACTGAAAAATCTATGGTTTTTTATACTGATACTATCGAAAAACAAAATACTATTTTAACCAACCCTCATCAAAATAAATTCCCTCCTTTACCTTATGTAAGTGTGTTAAATGTTGATGACTATTTATATTTAAATCAATTTAATGTGAATAGTGAAATAAATAAACATTGTCGAGAGCATGACAATATTATTGATCGCCGTCCTGTCACTGATTTTTTATTAGGTCTGTGCAAGCGAGAAACTAATTTGATTTCACTCTTGAATGGTCTTGCCGGACAAACTAATTTTAGTAGCAACAATAAATTTAAGCCTGTTGTTGAGCGCGTGCCTCAATTTAACAGCATGGTAAGTTGTTATCAGCATTTTGAACGCGCTAATTTAGTGACTTTTAACGAAGCAGAGGCAACTATTACCTTCTCTTCTGAGGAGGCTGCAAGGTATATTGGTGGCGCTTGGTTTGAAGAATTTGCTTATTTAGCCGCTTTTGATTCGGGTATTGATTATGTTTCTACGAGTGTTGATGGCCATTGGTTAGATAAAAATAATACGGAAAGTTCTGTAAGTAACGAGCTTGATCTTGTGCTGGTACATAATAACCAAATGATGATTGTTGAGTGTAAAACCAGTAATTGGCGTGAAGCCGGTAAAGGCCAAGATGTTACGTTAAAGCTGGAAAGTTTAATGCGTAATTTAGGCGGGAGTCATGCTAAAGGCATTTTGTTGAGTGTGTTTGAATTACCTGAGCATACTCACGACAGAGTTAAGAACTTAAACAATTTAACGCCTTTATCTGGCGGTGCTATTCATGGTTTGGTGAATCAACTAAAAGACTGGAAATCCAAGGTGAGTTAATTATTTTCACAAGCTTGTGAAGACAAGACAACAAATGTAAGTCTGTAAACTTCTAATTATTGAAACAGGTGCTGCTTAACACGCACACCTTTTTATTAATAATTTAGAGGTACAGACATATGGCTTATAACTTTTCTCATTTATCGACAGTTGATCACATGACTCATATTGCTAATCTAGAAGGGATATTAGCAAATGGGCTACTTGCCCATAATAATCCTTTTCAGAAAGTTGATATAAGTAATCAGGCTGTTAATAATCGCAGAAGCGGTCGTGAGCCTATATATAATCGTAGTATTCATGATTATGTTCCTTTTTACTTTAATCCTAGAAACGCCATGCTATTTCGTAATCAGCAAAGTTTTTCACAAGGTTTGATTATTGTTTTAGGCTTCAATAAAAATATTATTTCCACACCAGGAGCTGTTTATACTAATGGTAATGCTGCTCGAAATGATACTAGCTTTTCTAATGATGAGGCCTTTTTAGAAGCGTTAAACTGGGATAGAGTTTTTAGTCAACGGTGGGTGAATTATGGCAAATATGATGAAAGTATTAAAACCGCTATGATGTCTGAATTACTGATACACGGTGAAGTTGGTATAGACGATTTAGAGGTGATTTATTGTGCGACTAATGAAGCTAAGCAATATATTATTGATAACATAGATATTCATGATATTTGTGTTGAAGTTTGCCCTTCGTTATTTTTCTAGGAGTTGTCATGATTAATATAAAAACAGGTAATATTTTTTCAACACATTGTCAAACCATTGTAAACACAGTAAATTGTGTTGGTGTTATGGGTGCAGGCATTGCCCTTGAGTTTAAGTTAAGATACCCAGAAATGTTTACTTTGTATCAAGGCTATTGTGCTAAAGGCCAATTAACACTTGGTAATTTATGGATTTATAATGACAAACAAAAAAGTGACGCCTGCTCTAGGGTTTTAAACTTCCCCACTAAAAATCATTGGAAAGATCCGTCTTCTCTTGATGATATAAAGTTGGGGTTAAAAAAGTTTATCGCTACGTTTAAGGAGAAAGATATTACGTCTATTGCTTTTCCTTTACTTGGTGCAAGTTTAGGTGGCCTTAGTGAAAGTGTAGTTTTGTCTTTAATGAAAGAGTCTTTGACAGACCTAGAGATAGATATTGAGATTTGGCATTTTGATCCAACAGCAGAAGATGATTTATACCATAACTTTTGCCGTAAATTTAATAACTTACCAGAAGATGAATTAAAAAAATTATCGGGATTAAATTTAGGAGCCATAAAAAAAATAAAAATAGCGTTAAATGACCCTAATATCAATTCATTGAACGGTTTACTCCGCGTTAAAGGTATAGGTAAAACAACGGTAGAAAAATCATTTAAATTTATTATGGATAACAACTCAAATACAGCAAATACTTCCCCTGTAGAGCTCTCTTTATTTTAATGTTTTATTAGGTAATGAGGCATGTTTATTAAAATATACATGCTAAATGTTCACAAGGTTGTGAACAACAAGCCTAACAATTAACTCTGTAATATGAACTACACAATGAGACGGTGAAGGATTACTGCTCGCCAAACAACTTTATCTTTTTTGATATAAAGCCTTTTTTGAAAAAACGTCCATCGTCACAACTTTAGTTTGCTCTTTGAATAAAACCGAAATATTTTCAGGGGCTATTTTTAATCCAAACAGCATGGCTGAACTTCTTTCTGAGAGCTTCTTTATTGCTTGCAAACTAAAGTTTTCTGCTGAGCGTTGCCCTAATGCCTGCTTAAATGCCGTTTTTACTTTGGTTTTTCTATCATTAAAGTAACTTTTATCCATCCCCTTATGTAGTGATAACTCTACCTTACTGGTGATTCCGTTATTAATAATTTCATAGAACTCTTTAAAGCCTTCTGCGTACTCTTCACTAGGAGAGCCCTCTGTTGGAATACTGACGCCTTCAGCACCCTCTTCACCTAATTGTGCAATCCAAGCCAAAAAGGCTATTTCTGCATTAGCCATCGGCACATCAAAGTTATTAGCTAAAACTCTCTTATTAACTAAATCAATCACTAATTTAGGCTCTTGACTGGCAACATTTATCAATTTAATGGTTTCAGTATAACTCGCCTTTTGTTTTATCATTCGCTCTGGCATTTCATCACGCATACGAACAAATGGAATTTCAGCTAGCGTTACTTGAGCGTTTTTTGCATTAAAGGATATATTATTATAATTGGTAACCCGCTTATCTTTAATTGTTGGGTAAAAGAAGTCTTTTACATTTTCAAACTCTTCACTGACCAATACATGAGATAAACTATCCTGAGAACGTCCAAATAAACTCATGGCGTACCCCATGAAAAAAGTCATTGTTTTACGCCCACCAGCTAAACTTGCAAAAATATTAACGTTATCATGCTCAGCAAGCTCTCTTACGTGATTAATAATGTAATCAGCTAAAGCATTATGATCTCCTACTGAACGAGCATCAGCGACGGCGTTTCCGTCGGCATCAGGAATAACAAAAATATTTTCTTTGGTAAATGGTATTGCGGGTAAATTATACTCTTTACATAGCTGGACAAGTTGTGACGGCTGCTCGCCATCTTCCATGCCTAAGCCTATCCAAGCTTGTTCACATCCTTTTGATGTAGTTATTATTTGTACTTCATCAATAATTACGTTTTTATTTATATATAGGGCATAAATTGTTTCTGTAACAACCTGTGGTGACATACCAGTTACAGCCACTAGAACATTTTTTATTTTCACTTATTGACACTCCATTCTTTTTAATATGATTTCTTATTCTATTAATTGATATTTTCCTAAGCCGAATGTCGTTTTTCCACCGATGTTCAGCTGCTCTCCAATTTGCAACCAGGGTAATACTTGAGCAATTTCACCAAAATAACTTACCTGCCCCTTTAACCCACCAAACGGCAGTTGCCTTTTGTCTTTTAATGAATAACGTTCCCAATTTTCAAAGTAGATATGTTCGTTTTGTTCGTAACCTCCAAGAACGGGCAGTTCTTGAATAAGTGCTTTAATCAGTTCAGGTTCATCGCACACCCAAAACTGACACAGCTGACTAAAACGACGAGATATTTGCTTAAGTAGCAAAGTAAGGTTAGGGGCTTGTTTTTGCAGGATTTTCCCATGCACCTTTAGTCGCACCGGCGTAATAAAGTTGATCGCGAACTCTCGTTGTTCATAAACATCAGGACGTATTGTTATCCAGTCGAGTAATGACGTTGTGTGAATACCGGCTTTGCTTTTACCCGGTAACAAAGAGCTAACACTGATTAATGAGAAGGGTGTTCTTTGTGAACCAAAACCTAATGCTTGCCCATAATCGATCGCCTTTAAAAGGGTGGGAGCCAGTTTGGTTACCTGACCAATAAGTACAATGTCAAAATAATAAATCTCTTGAGCTTGCCAGTGCGTTTTATGATCTTCATTAGGACAAATAATATATGGTTTAGGTTGTTGGTTGTCGTGTTCACCGTATAAGGCAAAAAAAGCGCGTTCATCTATATGTTTTACTGCATGGCCTAACCAGCCATGCAGCATTGAACCTTTAAAAGCGGGTAATACGGTATCTTGCTTAAACTGAATATAAATACGTAGTTTAAGCAAGTCGCACTGCTGTGCGAGTAAGGTTAATGCTTGCATTAACTTTTTACCGTTAAGCTATATTTTGCAATTAATGACGTTATTAGTTCTTTGCGGGGTTTAAGTTTTTTCTTGTTACTAATATTTAAGTATTCACATACTCTTTTGTTAGTAACAAGCTCATATAGTTTTTGTGCAGCATCATTTGAGACCGTTATTTCAATAAGTTCATTTAGCATTTCTTCTATAGGAGCATTAAATTCTCGTTTTGCTTCTATGGTTATCGCTTTTTCTAGGGTAAATTGAAGTTGAGCTACTTTTTTCATCTCTTCTGGCAGAGCATCCATTTGTTTGGCTACTTGTGCTTCCTGTTCAGCTTTTTGTGCTTGTTCAGCTTCAAAGGCAAGATCTTTAGCTAATTTAATCTGTTTTTGTTTTTCACTATTAAACCAAGTATCGTCTGTATCTTCACTTGTGCATAACTGCGCTAAACGCCCTTTCGAGAAACTTAATGAGCCAGAAGGCACTTGCCCCTCAATACGCTTTATAGCCTTTCCTGCTGAGGTCATAGCTGGTAGTGAAGCTTTATAATTTTTTGCAGACTGGTAATCACCAAGTGCCATATAATTTAAATTTCTATCTTTGTTTTCTTCCATATTAGTCATTGATAGAAAATTTTGTAGCTGTACACTTTCGCTCCAGCCACTATCGTCTGAAGAGTGTTGAGAGTTCATGTGCTCAATAAATTGCTGAATATGAAAATCAGTGCAATCACTTACCTCGTTTTCTATATCGTTTGCATTTATTGATAGTTTATCTACAACTAATTGTACTGCACCAGCACCTAATGACTTACCATGGCCTAAACCATGATATTGCTTTTGTGCCACTTCGCTTTTACCTAACGATAAACTCCACAGCAAAGCCCCTAACTCTTCATTCTTTAAGTTATGAAAAACTATTTTTCCTGAAAACTGACTATTAATGTTCAAAAGCTCTAACTGGCTTTTTACATTTAAATTTTTATTATCACTAGGGTTTTCTTCAAATTTGCTTTGAGTGACATAACGCTTCCAGCCCGCAATCTTGGCGTTTTTATTGTCATAATCAGTATACTCACCTCCACTTTTTTGCTCTAAGTATGCGCCTTTAAATGTTGCTTTCGGGCCATTAAGTGTGACCGAAGTTGATACCATAACCCCTTGGTTTTTAGTAACACTTGCATCACTAAAGCTAACTCTACTTTTTAAACTGAAGCCTTGTTCACGTAATGTACCAAACATGAGTTCACTCATATCAAAGTAATGTTCACTGGTGCGTGCTTGTGTTTGGTGTATTGTAGCCAAGTCTGTAGCTGAATGGTTATAAAGCACACGTGGCATTTTTGCTAAGCCTAATGAATGCAATTTAGCTTGCCCTTTTTCAAACAGGGCAAATACCGGGATCCCTTTTTCAGACTGGTTATTCACTAAATACGCAATTTGTTCCTCACCATGACTAATAAACATTTTATTTGCTTTGTCATTTATTTCATCATTTGATACCGATACTGATTGTTCATCGCCATAAAAACAATAACTAAACTCATAGTCATCTGGTTTGCTTTGCCCCATTCCTTTGATGCGATTATTACAAAAAACTAGGTGGCCTTCTTCTCCTGCTGCTTCTATATTTTCAACCCAGGTAACACGACCTTGTTTGCCTTCTTTTACAAACGTAGTGATATTTATCGACTGAGAAAGCGGTAAGCTTTTATATTTAGTAACCGCGGGGTCAATATTTTTAATCGTTTTACCTAAAGCAGCTTTCAACTTACTATGTTTTACTTTAGCTGCTTTACAGGTTGTTAACTCCCAGTTTTTACTATTCGAATTGAATTTCAACCATGCTGGTAAAACAACATTTTTTTGAACTACATTGGATAAATAATGACTTTTACTTGATACATCACGGTAAGCAAAATGGCTATCATCAATCCCAGAAAACTTACCAAATGTAGCTATTTCTAATACATTGCGGATCATGCCTTTTAAGCTTGAACCAGGAATAACAGGGTTACCTTTTGGATCTTTAGCCCATTGCACTAAAGTAGGTTCTCCGTTAGCTTGTTTTTGATCACCCCCGACACATAATGGGGTTGAATTGGTTAAGGTGTAATCAATAACGCCTGAGTAACCGTCTTTAAAGGGTACGTCATGGCTAACTAAGTGTGCCCAATCGGGCATGTAAATCCACTTGGATAATGGAACAAAGTGATATGGCGTATGAACTTGGCTCATTATTGTACTTCCTTGTTATTTAATGCATCGAAGCCTAGAAATTGCTGTGCTAGTGGTAACCAACGTCCTTCGTTAACACCTTCGCTTTCAAGTTGCCACCATAAGCGGTAGCTTGCAGTTGTTGCTTGTTCTTTTAAGTTATTACGAATAATCAATTGTTGCTCGGTATAAAATTGCTTCTCCGCTTTAGTTTCCTCAACGAGGAAACTAGTTAAAAGGTAACTATCCCCTTGTTGTAACTTAACGTGCAAACTATCGTTTTTTGCATTGCAGTATTGCGCTTCTAAAATATTAGGTTTACTTGGTGCTTGCGCTGAAATAACAAGTTCATCACTGTATTGTACCCAGCCTTGCGTGGCTGAAAATGTTTCAATAACGATTACTAACTGCCTTACGCTCACAACTTCTGTCTTCACAGTTAAGTTTGCTGAATATACTTTAGGCAGCTCTAGTTCAGAGATATCCGCTTTAAGATGTTCATATTGAGTTAGGCTTTCACTTAAGCTCATGAGCTTGCTCCTTGTGTTTCTTCAGTTACTGCCAGTATGCTTTCTGTTTTTATGTGGTCTAAATTAACAAGCCAAGACTTTTCCGGATTAGCCATAACTATGCTAGTACCTCTGCCACTTCCAGCTCCCATAGGTAATAAACCTATTTTTAAATCATCTAAGGTATCACTGAGTGCTTGTTTTAAGGAGTGGGATAATACCGTTCCTTTTTTGATATTTAACGTTAAGGTAAATTCAGGTTGGTATAAAAGTTCTTCACTGTATAAGGCGCCTTTTCTTACGCCTCCGGTAAACCGATCTATGCTGTTGTGGTGGCGAATAGTGGTATCAACAAAACTAATATCACTATCATCAACATATAAGCTGCCCGCTAGGCTGTTTTCATGATCATTTTGGTCAGCAAAGCCTAATAAGTATTTTAACCCTTCGGGACGTGTTTCCCATTGTTCATGGCTTGCATGTTCCATCTCTTCTGCCCACATACCAGTTTTACCTAATAAAGCCTCATGTCGGCGCCAATGGAAAGTAATACGGTGTGCTAATATTCCTTTGATACTGCTGCCACACAATACTGCTTTAGGTTCTGAAATTTCGGCTTGAGTTTTTCCAGCCTTGCTATGCCATTTTACTTTGGGTTCACTGTAAGTGATCATCGCAATGCTTTTATCTGCTTCACCTTTATTATATTTACCTAAAAGCTGCGAACCTGCTCCTGAACGCCAGTTATCAAGTGCTTTTAAAGGTAATGTTGCAAATACATTTTGCTCTGCAATAAAATTAATATTATTCTTTTCAGGGATGTTTTCCCGTAATGCATGGCTTTGCATTTTATGAGATGCGCTAATAACGTCGCTTAAGTTAATGACTTCGGTATTACTTGCAACAACTGTTAATTTCCCTAATCCATTTCGGGTATTTGCACCTAATGCAAACAACGGGTTTTGCCAACAATTTAATAGGTCATCCCATTCTTTGGAGATTGTGTCATTTGCCAACCTGTCATCATAAAACTTTATGTCAATGCAGAAACGTATACCTGCCGGTAACAAAATCTGGTCAAATTTACCCGTATTTTTAGCTACGCCTCTGTCGTTAATGCTCACTCGTTCTCGGTGATGAGGCCTAGCCTGCACTAACATACTTAATAAGCTGTCTTGGTTGATTGCTTCAGGGGTTAATAAGCCTTGAACTGGTTTGTTTTTACTGTTGTGCAATACACCGTCGCTTATCGTTAACGTTGATGATTGGCTTTCTTTACCTGTATATCCAAACCAGTTATCAATGCTATTTTCACTTAAAACCTCTTTTGCTAAGTGTTTCCATACTCCAGCAATACTAGTTGCAGGCACATAAGGTAAATTGTTGGCATCTCTTGCAAGTTGGCTATCAAAACCTACTTCTCGGTTACCGGTATTTATGGCCATAGGGCTTTGCGTTTCAATGATTAAACGCGTTAAATAAACTTTACCCATGTGCGTAACTCCCTTGTTCGCTGTTTTGCTCATTAACGTGATATTCTTTCGCTATTTTTTGTAATTGCTTAAAGTTAGATAGATCATATCGGCATAGCTGCTCTAATAATAAACGCATAGTGGCAATGTTTTGCTCTTGTAATAACATTTTTATTTCATCGGAAAAAGTAGTTTGCCCTGAGGTAGTTGCAAGCGTTATGCCCCAACCTAACTCATCATTTTTAGCCTTACAAATTGCTTGTTCACTATTAAAAACGCCTTGGTACCATTGAGGGTTATCAACACGGACTTCTTCACTTATTCTACGCCATTGTGTGGATGACGGACCGGCTTCATTGCTATGTAATATGTGGTGATATTTTCGAGCACTTTGGTATAAGCTTATAATTGTGCTGATAAGTTTATTAACACTTTTCTGTAGGTCATCTGAATCTTGTTGTTTATTTACTTGTGATGATAACCATTGCACTAATGTACTATCGCTACTTGCATACTCTTGTGCAGGAGTTTGTATCCTTTCTAAAGGCAAAGGTGTAAATAAACCGCTACTACTTAATGTGTCTTTTAGCGACCATGAAGGGTTTACACTAACCCAGCCTAAACCATATTGTTGATTAATACCTACGCCGCTAGTGCTGATGTCATTCAATACGCTTTGCTCTAGTTGCTGAGTTAATTTAAATGTTAAAACACTCCCCTTAGCAACCAACACTTGCTCGGTATCTAATCCTTGTCGTTTTTGATTAAAGCGACTTACTTTGATACTTCGAATAAAGCTTTTTTCAGCAATTAATGTGGCGTTTTTTAATGCCGAATGAATATTAGCCCCCGAAGGCGTTAATGTAGGTAAACCGGCGTCGTTAATAAATTCAGTATCACTTAGGCACCATAAAATAAGCTCATCTGGGTTGTTTGTAATTTTTGTTAATGATTGGGTTTCTACAAGGTTTAGCTCTACACGGCCAAATTCTGTATTGCGTGAGCGACCAATACGAATATTGCCATCAAGTAAGGTCTTAATAGCAAGGCTTACTTCGTTATCACTATCATCAAGTTCAACCCACCCCGAAAACGTCTGACCTGCTTCAATAAAGCTGTAGGTAAACAATTTTGCATCTTCTGCGCTTCCCGTGGAACTACTTAAAGCAGTTTTAGTACTATTGCCCATTTCTATGTTCGCAATATAGCCATTACTGTTTACGAAACCATTTCGACATTGTTTGTATTGAATACTTTCATCTCGAATGAAATTAGCTGCACTGTGATTACTTAAAATAGCGTTATTGTATTTATTGTTGTTCGTAAGGTTTTCACTTTCTACTTTAGAATAATTCCAACTAGCGGGTGTAGGTAAAGCAATTTCATTATTAACTACCGGATAACAAGGGCTAAACTTTACTTGCCCACTATGAAATACTCGCCAACTTTGATCTACTGAGAATTGAGGGTAAAACTTAGCCGCAAAAGCCCCTAAAATGGAACTGCCAGGGATATAATCTAAACACTCATGGTTATTCGTTGTTCCATTATTTTGACTGACAATAATGGGATCAATTGTGGTTAAGGTATAATATATACGCATCTTTATAGCTCCTGCTTCACGTTAACAATTACTTTACCTAAACCTCGATGACGCTTAGCGCCTATTTCAGTAATAAAGCTGACAACCTGTTCTAACCACACATTTAGCTTTTCATTAACTAAACTCTTATTTTCTAAATATGCTACATGGCTTGTATTTAGTGCTATTTGTGCTGTTAATAACATTGGTACACAAACTTCTAAACTGCGTAAGCTCGTGTTTTTAGCTACACCTGTTTCGCCATTTATAGCTGTGGAGTAAGTTATTTTATAGAGTTGAGATTTAGCTTGAGGGTGTTGCGTTAAAAAATTAATTTCTTGCGACGATAAAACACCACTACTTATTTGCAATAACCCTTGATTAGAGCTGCCATCTTTATTTTCATGGCCAAATAACAAGTCGACTAAAGTATTTTTATTCTCGACATCTGTACTTATAACATCAGTAAACCAGTTGTTTTTTTCTGCACGTGTAAACGCATCTCGCAACAAGCCTTTAATGCTTTTACCGGGTAAATAAGGTAATTGCTGAGTATTTTTAAGCACTAGAGCATCGGCATAAGCCCCACCTTCTAATCCGGACCCGACATGCCAGTAGCTTTGAATATTAAATTCCATATTAAAAATCATTATGCTATTTCCTCAATATTGGTATTGCTAAGCTCTACTGTGTTAACTTCTGCAAAGTGATCAACTATTAACATATCGCTAATAACCGATTGTAATTGGGTAGGATCTTGATTATTTATCGGCCAATACCATTTTTCAAAATTGTTATTACCACTTGAACGTCCTGATAACCTCCTTAACTGCTCCTCTTGCTGTTGACTTAACTTAACATCGCCAAGATTTACCGCACGGTCATAAATTCTATCTGCTTCAACTTTGTTACCCAAGGCAAGTGCTGTTGCCATTTGTCTCCATTTAGTCATTGAAATAGGAGATTTTGGTTCATTAGATAAATTTATGCATCGTAATAAGTTGTCTATACTTTGATGATTATCATTTTCATCCACTACATAGGCGTTAACGCCTAGACTTAGTACTTGTTCGTTGTCTTTATCTTTTACATTAAAGCGCTGACTTTGAGTACAGAGTGTTTCGATGTCACTAGACACCGAGTTAGACAACCTAAAGAAGGCTAACGCTGCAGGACCAATGTTTTCGTCAATTGTTTTGGTTAACTTCTTAGCTTTAGCACATAAGCCTTCCACTAAGTGATGGCTATGGATAAAAGGGTGATTTGCTTTATGGTATAAAATACCTCCACTTGCCGTTAAGTAGGGCTTAATTTTTTCTGCATTAACTAAGTGCTCTTTATACAGTCCCACTAATGCTTTTTGAGAAGACTCTTTAAAGGCTTTACAAAAGATAGTGCTATATTTTAAAGCTAAATCAGCACGACACAGTAGGGTTACATCATCGCCCCCTAGTACAAGGGGACGCATAGGTAAGTAAACTTTACTGCTATTTGGTAATTGGTAATTGGCAACATTATAGATTGCTAGTGTTGCTTGTTGCGCGGCCTGTTGCGTTGCGGTAGAAAGTGCTTCGGAAAACTGACGAAATGCATTACAAAATTGGTCGTCAGTTGCCTTTTTTAATGTACTTTGCAGCGCTCGTAATAAAAGCCCTAAGCCATTACCATCTATATGAATAAGCGCCATGTCTTTAATGGCTTCTTTATCTGATTTTTTAATAGCATTTTTAGCTAAAAATTGAAAATTATTTTCTAGATCAACAGGGTAATAAACGTTACGAGGTTCACCTTTATTACTTTTAAGCGATGGTGGTGTAAATTTGTCTTGTAGTGCAGAACCTTCTTTCATCCCTAAGTTACGATAAGCCTGCCGATGTAAATTGGTGTCTAAATCTAAACATTGTTTATCTTCAGGGCTTTCATGCTTAGCCTGAGAAGATATTGGCGTAGCCGCTTCCCCCGTTCGAGTAGAGCGTTCAGCTATACTAGTAGCAATAGGAAACTTAACGGTTGGTGTATTCCTGTCTGCCGCAAGTTGTTTATGGCCTTTTTGAATAGCTTTTTGTAATGTATCAGCTGAAACTAAAGCATCTGTAAACTCGAGTGTTGGAAACATTTGCTGCAATGCTAATGTCCATAGGTTTCTTAACTTAACTAAAGGTAACTTATCTTTGCTGTAACAATAAAATGCCCCCCCTTTACAGCGTATAAAGCGAATAGTGTTATCGCTTATTTCACTCTTATGACTCACTAAGTCAGAGGTTAACTGAGCGCTGTGTAGTACCTTAGATAACAAACTTTCTTTGTTGTCGTCTATAAGTAAGTCTAATCGCTCACTAGTGGCAATGATGTCCTTTACTTTCCCTGTTTTAAATAGATAGTGCTGAATAGATTTTGCTTCAAATAAATAGCTGTAAACCATTAGAATTCCTTTTACTGTTGTTTTAATTTTGATCATTTAGCACTTTAAAATGCAATTTATTTAAATAGTAGAAACATATTATTATGTGACCCTAATTTTCATTTTGTAGCTTCTTGTTACGAACAAAAAATATTATTTTCCTCGTATTTGCGTATGATTGAACTCGTTGACGTGCTTTAATTCTGACTTTTACTCTCTTCATCATACTTCCAAATATAAGACTATATGTAAATGATTTTATTGTATTATTTATGTTACAAAATTCACCTTCAATTAATGATGATGTATGGGAAGTCCAGTATATTTAATCAAACCAGGAAGCTATTGCATTAAAAGCACTACCAACAACTTTAAATGGTGCTTCTACAATATCAATAGCGGTATCAACTGTACCTTCAACAAGGGTGGTAACTGCATCGACTATTTCACCTTCAGATAGTTTTTCATAAGTATCTCCGACAGTTTTACTTACCCCTATTACACCAGCCTCTAAAGGTTTTGCTAACAGGTCTCCTGGCGTACCAATGACTGTATTTATGCTGTCAGGTAATCCTACGTACTCGCCAACAGCTTTAGCTCCTGTAGATACTATTGCGATAGTCCCAACGGTACTTTTAGCAAATTCAGCTGCCGTTGAACCGAACACTCCGTTTCTAGCCGCAACATGAGTAATGAGATGAGCTGCATTACTCACTTGATTTGAAGTATGGATTTTATCAAGACAATAATTAACAAACTGCTCACAATTTTTAAAGAGTACATGATATCCAGTGGTTCCTAGCTCTTCCTTTGCAGTTTCAATTGCACATATAGGATTACTTGCGGAACGTTTTATCCGCACTTCCTTCCCACCTGAAAAAGAATGAACACTTGTTTTTAAAATTTCTGAGTATTGGCCCGTTAAATGAATTACATCACCTTGGCCCATATACAAACCGTGATGCTCAGTAACACCTAAAATATCGATATTCGTTACAAGGTGATCACCCGTTTTAAATACAGTCATAATTTTCTCCAAACACATTAAATAAGTTACTAACGTGATTGAATATATAATGAATAAATGACTGAATAGATTTAACAAGCTTGTGAATGAGATGAAACACCGAAACTGTTCATATGAGAGACTGTTGATGTTTGTTTTAATTTTATACGTAAAAATCACACCGTATAATTTACTTCGCTAAAAGCCAACATTAGGTGATTAACATGCTCTATTGATGATTAATGCTAGCTGAGAGTTCTAGTCAATATTTACTACAATTACCAATACAATTTATTCTCGATGTAATATAGTTATAATTCCATTAATGAAATCCGTTTTCTATGCAACAAGAACTATTATTTTCCTCTAAAGAATTTAAACAACTTCTAGGTGTTTCAGATTGTGAGCTGATGCATATGCGAGTCTCTGGTGGGTTGAAGTTTATAAAAGAAGGACGTGCCTTTTTATATAAACTTCATGATAAAAAATTATTACTAAAACACCCTTTAGCTAATCAATTAATTAATTGGTATCAGGAAATGCACGCCATAAACCTAGACAACTCCCCTAAAGAAAGTGAATCCATCAATTCAGCTTTATTGATGATAGAAACTGTTTTACTACCCATCAAGAAAAAGTTTGGCGATATTAATATCACATATGGCTTTGTTTCATCTGAACTCAATAAGTATATTCAGAAGAATAGTTCATCAGGTACATATCCCTCAATTGATCAACATGCGGCTTCTGAATTAAACAATGCTGAGAATAAAATATGCAAAAGGCATGGCTTAGCTTGTGATTTCACTGTTAGTGGTTATGAAAAAAAAATGGATATTGTCATGCAATTTATAGTGAATAATTTAGATTTTGATAAAATTTACTATTATGGTGAGAGTAAACCAATACATGTAAGCGTTGGAGAAAACGCTGAAAAGCACTTACAAATAATGAATGTGAGTGATAAAGGTCGACGTATTCCCGGAAAAAAGGCTTTTGGTAATAAAGCTAAAGCATTAGCAGAAGAGCAAATAAAATGAATGCTGAGCAGTTTAAAGAACTAGTTAACTCACTTACTGTAGGTAAAAAGCTTCCAGATTCCATTTACTTTCATAAAGATGCTTTTACCGATGTACCTGAAGTACTGTCGAAATTTATCAAAATTGTGGCAAAAGCTTTAAAAGTTGATGACGACAACTGGAATCTAATCAAAGTCTTTAGGAAAGATTTTCGTTTATCTCTCCTCAATTACCCAATGTTTATTGAAGACTCATATCCAGCTCTTGAGCAAAGTGTGAATATCGATTTAACAAAGCTATCCCATCGAATTACAAACTACTCAAAACAAGAAAACCCTCCGATCCTTCATCGAAAAGAAACAATGATCCCAAAAAGCCATATGTCATATGAGCACTTTTGTATGATCACCCAAGAGGGAGAGGCTATTGGCCTTTATGAAAATAGTCGGATGATTGGTTTTAAAAACTCATGGGAACGATTAATTGAAAAGCATGGTTATGAGTTAGTAGATGGTCGCCTCTTTAGAAGTTCTGCCGTTAGTAAAGTGGCAGATAATGATAAAGAAATTGATAGGCATAAAACGGCTATAGTTCGGCATGAATTATCAGCCCCTATGAAAACCTTGGCAAAAAATGGCTTTTTGTCAGGTCAATATTCAATATTTGATTATGGCTGTGGTAGAGGCGATGATCTTCGAGAACTGGAAGCTCACGGCCTAGATGTGCTTGGTTGGGATCCAAATTTTCGACCAGATTCAGAAATAGTTAATTCTGAAATTGTAAATATTGGCTTTGTGATTAATGTTATTGAAGATCAAGATGAAAGAATTAGTGCTGTATTAGGTGCATGGGAAGCAACAGGTAAATTATTAGTCATTTCTGCAATGCTAGCTAATGAAAGCTACTTAGCTCAATTCAAACCATACAAAGACGGTGTTATTACCTCGAGAAATACCTTCCAAAAGTACTTCTCGCAAGCTGAATTAAAGTCCTATATTGAAAGAACGCTTGATGATGAGCCTATAGCCATATCTCCAGGCATATTTTATGTATTTAAAGATAAGGTTCTAGAGCAGCACTTTCTTCAAAATAGACATAAACGAAGTTACCAATGGAAACAACTAACCGAACCTAAGCCCGTTAGTGAAGATCAGGCCAGAATACTCTTTACAAAGCACCAAGAACTCCTAGAATCTTTTTGGCTTAGTTGTTTAGCTTATGGGCGTGTTCCAGCTAATGAGGAGTTCAACAAAAGCGAAGAAATTAAAGATATCATTGGGTCCAATAAAAAGGCGCTTAAATTAGTAACTGATTGGTTTGGGCAAGAAGAATTAGACCTTGCTGCAAATATGAGAAAAGAAGACTTACTTATCTATTTCGCATTAGGGATGTTCGAAGGAAGAAAAGCCTATACTCACCTAGCAGACGACTTGAAAAGAGATATTAAAGCATTTTTTGATACACACAAGGTTGCTTTATACCAAGCGAAAGATCTTTTGTATGATATTGCCAATATAGAAAAGATTACTAGCGAATGTATTAAAGCAAAAGAGGAATTACCTGCTTCTAAACTCGCTTTAGAAAACGGGCAGCCGCACTCTCTTACATTACATAAAAACTTTATTGATGAGCTATCACCTCTACTCAGAGTATATGTTTATTCTGCATTGCAACTTTATGGTGAGCTTGATGAGATTCAACTTGTTAAAATACATATAACATCGGGCAAAGTAACTTTATTAGGATATGAAGGTTTTGATGATTCACCGTTACCCCAGCTCAAAGAGCGTGTAAAAATAAAAATGGCTGAGCAAGATGTCGACTTTTTTGATTACGTTAATGAGAGTAAACGCCCTATTTTACTAAATAAAATTGAATACATTGATGGGAGTTTTGAAGATTATAAAAAACAAAAGACATTTAATAAGCGGCTGAACAAGGAGTTAACTAAACTAGAAGTTAGTCAACTTAATTTCACAAGACTACAGCTTAGTAATATTTTAATGTCTAGCTTAGAGATAAGAGGATATAAATTTTATAAAACTTAAATTAGTCCTAGATGGTATTATTAACCCTAGAACGACCCTCGAACAAATACAACTACAGAATAAGATGATTTTCCCACAGCTAATTAGGGTTGCTCTGTAGTCGTAGAAGACACTTGATTATCTACAGTCGTTTTTGGTTTTTTTTATTAATCAACGTATTGTGATTGAGCCACATTACTTACTACAACATTTTTTTCATTTTCACCTGTATCCCAAATTAGAACAGTTTCTTTAATCTTTCTTTTACCCAAGACTGATCTAATGTCAATACAACCAAAACGTGATGATTTAAACCTTAAGTTTATTTGCAGTATAAAATCTAAGTCATAATATGAATCAAATCGATCTACGTTGATGCCAGTGTTAGGTTGTATATTCTTATATTCATCCCCTTTATCCGACACAGTAGTTAATTCATCATCATTAGTGAAAACCCTCCACTAGAAATAACAATTGAATCTAGGACTTCATCTGAGCTATTTACTAGATACACTTTATCTTCTTCAAATCGAGATATATGTGATCTTCCTTATTTTTTTATAATCTAGAAGGTGTCGGTGGTGTCATCAAACGTGTATCCACACCTCGAAACCTACTGTGTAGATGTTTATTCTTTTCTACCAAAATAGGTAAAACCTGTAATTTTGCAAGATAAATCACCATCTAATGATGTCAATTTTTTATTATACAAATTCTCTAGCTGTTTATTTTTTTCATCTATAGGAAGTCTATGAATAATTTCAGGTACTTCTTCTCGAAGCAACGCCTTTAGCCAGCCTCGATGAAATAAAGGTCTAATAGTATCTAGTGGTGGATAAGTTAACTGAATAAACGGCTCAGGGTATGGAGCAATATGCTTTTTTCTTTCAGCTATTTTTTCATATAATTCAGCCATATCTAAATTTAACTTTAAACATATAGCTTTAATAAACTCATTATGAGTTTTGTGGGGTTGCTCCAAAAACTCATTTAACCTTCTTAGCCCCTTTGAAGTATTTATATATCCCACTTGCTCTACTAAATTGAGTTTAGCGACACCAAGTGAATGAAGTTTTTGTTCAAACCATTGCTTGAATTCATTCATATCAAGTTCACTTATAAAAACGTGTTAAATAAATTTTACTTTTTGACTGCTGAATTGATTTTGATGACATGCTCCCAACAAAGAAGGTTTCATCACCAACAAACGGTTTTAGAGCACGTCCTATTTTTTCAAGCCACTCTAATGTTAAATTGCTATCGACTGCTTCAATATTGCAAGTTATCGCTGTAAGAGGTTTACTTGGTACTTTTGCAGACAAAAATGCACTCAAATCATCAGCATTATTTATATCAATAATATCTAAATTCAAGCTACTACTCATTTTCAAACAAGAAACGTAATCGGCATAATCATGGCCAACAAGGTTTGCTAAAAACCATGATGAAGTTAGTGCATATAACAACTCACTAAGTTGCTCTTTATTGAGCAAGCTGACCTTAAAAGCATCATCATCTCGGGTAATAACAATATCATCTGCCTCTACTTTTATTACATAAACAGCACTATGAAAATTCAATTCATCTTCTTCCACTAAAATGAGCTTTCCGCCATTAACATTCAAAGTTGTTAATTGGTCGCAACTTTTTAGAACATCTTCAGTAACCTGCTTATTGCAACTCTTGGCGGCACCAATATAAACAGTAAAGCCTGTATCTTCTTGCATTTTAAGTTACCCCTTCTCAGCTATAGCTACAGGCTTTGAGTTAGCACCTTTAATTCAGCTTTTAACCTTTCTATTGCAAGGTAAATTTTCGATTGTTGCTCCGCTTCAATAAACTCTGACACCACAAGTTTGCCATCAATATTAATCTCAATAAGCTTAAGTGAATTCAAATCTAAAATATCTCTCATAATTCCAACCTCATTAATTAAACCTAAGACACTAAATATCTTGCCAACCATCTATAAAGTAACGCATTATTAATAACTAAATATTTAATGTAGCCAGAGCAATGACAAATATAATTTACCGTAGCCTTTCAAAAACATCATACTCAGCAGAGCTTAAACGACATAAAGCAACCAAACGCGCGCCAAGTAATGTTCCTTACCTGGTTGACAATATTTGGGAATGGTTACGCCCCGATAATATGCCCACTCGTCGTTTAACGGTTTGTGCCTCCCCCTTTAAAGAGCTAGCACTTAAATATGCAACGTCTAACGATTTACTTTGTAATGTTAGGTTTGCTGGCAAAGTAAATGTTGTGCAAATCACTAATTATCAAGACGCTAAACTTCATCCTGACGTTAAAAAGCTTCCCCGCATTATTACCAAATACCTAGGTCAACAGTGGCTTGATAGCGAACTAGATAATAAGCAGACCCACGGGCAACTATTTATTCCTTTATTAAGTAGCGAAGAAGTCGCAGGTATTCTCTCGACTCCTGAACTACTTGACTTAAAAGAACAACTCATCAAAACATCGACTTTTTGGCAAGATGTTAATCATGTAAATGGTGATTACCAATTAACTGACGGAGAACTGTTCTTTTACGCTGATGATGGCTACTATCTTGATATTTCAGAGAAGTAACCAACTTTACTTGCAGTTAACTCACCACTAACTGCAAATGAATTCCTAAATTATACTCTTGCTCCATTGCAACATGTCGAATATAAATTTTTGTATGATCAGGTGCCTTTTCAAATAGATTTTTCCAATCGAAAAATCCACAGCCCATACCAATATAATCCTGGTGCTTTAAGAAAGTTTTTGTTTCTTCAACATGTTGCTTGATGTCATAAAAACGACCTTCGGGAACTCTCTCAAGTAACGAGGGGAGTTGGCTTTCAAAGTCTGTGATTTTGCTTGCTAATATAGGCTGTAAAAAGACTTCATGACGCTTTGATGAAAATACTTGGTGTTTAGGTCGATGTTGCTCAGCTAACTCAAGCAGTTGCTCACTATTTTCAGTGACAAAACCTTTCGCTAAATCAAAAACTTTCGCTTTGTATGCATCGCTTATTTGTTGTAGTAAAAGGGACCGTTGAATAGACTTTTCATAATCACTAATTCTCTCATGATGAAACCTAAGTCTAGACATTGGCTCCATGCTTTGGGTTAAATTATCAATACCAAATGCAGCTAAGTTTTTATCATTAGTATTAGCGTAACCAACACTCATAGGTTCCCAGTCATCAGTATTACGCGCTTTAATATTTTTACAGTGTTCGGTTAGTTTATATATCCAATTAAGATATTTTTCATTAGAAAAACGCTCTTTAATAAGGGTAAAAGTTCCTGCTACAGAAAGTATTTCAATTGCCCATAACAATAAATCTTCAGGCGAACGTCCACCACCCGATAAGCCTAACTGAATAACAGAGGCTAACCTTTCTTCAAATAGTGGCACTAGCGTTTCATCATCTATGTGGTGGTTAAGTGCGATGGTAAGAAGAGCAAGATGAAGAACGGTTGGTTTACGGACAAAATCATTACAAGCATCACGTGGTAGCCTTAAGTTTGGCTCATAAATTAACGCTGTAGCATTGTATTTAACCGGGTTTAGCTTAACCATTTCATTTAATGGCTTTAAAACTTTCATTAAGTGAATAACCGCTCGGCTATTTTTCCCTTGTAAAGCCCAATCAACAGTAGAATTTACTGCTTCTTCCCAATCTTTTATTACTTTTAGCAGGTGCTCAATATCAAACTTACTCTCCGATACAGGCATTAAGTAATGCTGCTCAGGATATTCTAGGCCAGCATCAAGTATAACTTCTGGTAAATCTTCTCTTTGCTCTTCTGTCCATTCATCATCACCACAAAAATATTCTAGTATTACTTGTTCCATAATTTTCTCACTTTTTAGCAGTTTAAGTTATGCGCCCGCAAGTTGTGTGTAAATCAGCGTGTACTTCATATAGTGCCACTTTGTAGCACCATATTACTTTAACATTAAATTTAACTATGTCAACAAATGATGCTATTAAATAGCACTATTTTATTTCATATATTTCAAAAAGTGATTACAATGTGGGTATTACTGACATTCATAGATGATAAAATGAAAGCAACAACTAAAGAGCGGCTAAAATTTTTAGAATTGTGTTTATTATTATTAGGCGAGTTCAAGAAAAGTTATTTTCATTTACTCTTCGATACAAAAAGAGCACAACAGACAAAAGACCTAGAAACTTATATCAAAAATGAATGTCCTATGAATATTCGTTACGACGACTCATTGAAGCGCTACGTTCCAACACCTCACTTTGACGCTAAATTCCTTCCGGATGATGCCTCAACTTTACTGGCTTATCAAAAATACGTAGAAGACCTCATTGCAAGTAAAGGTGAAGAAAGTCCCTTCCATCGGATTGAATATATCTCTCAACCTTTCTTAACTGCTCCTAACATCGAGCTATGGGGCATACTCAACAGAGCGATAACAAAAAAACAAGTATTGAGTATTAACTATTCTGGTTTAAGAAAAAAAGAAGCGCGCTATACTATTCAATCACTAGCATTGGTTCACAACGGCTTTCGTTGGCACGTTAGAGCTTATGTTGTTGGAGAGGATAGATATAGAGATTTTGTGCTTAGCAGAATAAGTCAACCTCAAGTAGCTGAAATGGCATATTGCAACTCTGGTGTGTTAGAAAATGACGATAACTGGAATTCTACTGTTGAGCTAGTTTTCAAATCGCACCCTAAATTAACTCCTGAGCAAGCTAAGTCAGTGGAAGAAGATTATGGTATGGCTGATGGTAAAAAAACTGTTCAATGTAAGGTATGTAATATTCAACATTTACTTAAGTTGACTCGAACAGGTTTAGATACTGAGCAGCGAGAGGCGCATTTATTCCCACTAATTTTGGATTATAAGAGTAACCCAGAATTAACTGTTATTTTAGATAGATTGAAAAGTAAGAAGCTTATAAAAATATAATTTTTGAATATACCACTGTACTATAGTGAAATAAGGACATTGGATAAAATAAATTATGGCCAGGTTAGCAAACCTTCCTGGTCCTCCTAAAAAGAAACTATTTATAAGTGGTGATAAACGGAAAAGGTACTTTCTAAAAAATTAACTTCTGGTGTAGGATGTAAGTTGATTTTCAAGCCACCATATAATGAGTATTACTAAAGCTATTTAAAGTAAGCCGTTCTTGTATAAAACAAATTCTAGGTTTGAAATTATAGTCTAGCTCCCGATAATTTATTTTTTTGAAAAACTAAACATAAAAGAAAAATATGATAAAACCAGCGAAAGAATACTCCTCAATAAATATTGATGGGATTCGAAGTATTAGAGGTCATTGCTTAAGAAAATTAATGCGAGGGAAGAATAAAATCCCCGATTATGCAGGCATATATGTATGGAGATATTGGCCTGACATTCCTTCGTTAGATTCAGATAATTTAAAAGACTTTATTAAGGAGCTTCAATACAAGTTTCCCCAACACTTAGAAAACATCAAGAACTCTAGAGTTGATATTTCAGTAAAAAGAACGCCTTTTGGCTCTAAAAATGATGGCCGATTGTTAGGTATTAAATCAGAAAATAAAATTAATAAAATCTTGAAAATACTTGATGGGGATGAAGATAGCAGGCAAGTTTTCGCTCATACTCTTGAAATATTAATATCATCATTCCCCCCTATTTATATAGGTAAAGCAGATAATTTACAAGAACGACTTACTGACCACTTTGAATATAGAACCGACGTCCTCCGGAATATTGAAGGTGCGGATATTTCAATCGAAAATGTGTATATATCATTTATTAAGGATGATTTATCTAACCCTAATATGGAGATTTCCACAGGGATTGAAGAAATTTTACAAAGACTAACAAACCCAGTATTCACAAAAAGATATGGATAATGCAATGACACAACCAAAAATAAAAAAAAATAAGAAGAAAGTAACCCCTCAGCAATCTCAAAAATCGTATGATTTCTCTATTTTGTACAGTTATCACAACAGTAAATTTGGAATGAAAAACAATAAGGTTGATGAAGAGGTTAATGTTAATGTATTAAATATCAACGTTGGCAATTTACTGCAAGACTTCAAAATCTTCGAGGATTTAAACAATGTGCATAGTTGGCCTATTAGCACACTAATTCAACGAGAGCTAGATCATGATAGAGCAAACCTGATAGCAAGGGATTACCTACTTAAAGATAGTTCAACTAAGTATTTCCCTTCCTTAATCGCCGTGCTTATACCAATAGGGGATGACTATAAACCACTAGATAAGTATGGAACGATAAATCCTAATGAGCTTAAAACAATCCAATCAAAATTCATAAATGGTGAAGATTATTATGACAATTTTGGAGAGTGTAAAGGGTTAGCAGAGGGAGTTACTCTTGTACCTTTCTCTGAAGAAGAAGGAAGCATTGTTTGGGATAAAAATACTGTGTCTGCCGTTATTATTGATGGTCAACATAGATATAAAGCTTTAGAGAAAGCTCTGGAACGAGACAAAGCATTTGATGAGTTTAGAATTTCTATAACTTTGATAGATTTAACCTCAATTTGTAATAAAAACTCATTATCTCCTACAGATGTATCAAGAGACTTATTCGTAACAATAAATAATACCCCTGAAGAAATTGATGAGACGCGCATAGTATTAATGGACGATAAAGATGTATTATCAACATTCACTCAAGTTTTAATTGATGATTCATCAAAAGATTATCCGCCTAGTGTGCCTCCAATGTTAATTGACTGGGCATGCGACGGAGCAAAACATAATTCTACCAATAGCTTAACAGGTGTTTTAGTTATTAGACAAATAATACTCTCCGCTATGTTTGATGATAGTAAAATATCAACAGTTGATGATAGAACCTTAGTAAAAAACGTTCGTAAGTGGAAAAGTAAAATTGATTCATGGTTATCTCCTGATCCAATTATAGAGAAAGAACTAGGGCCAGATGAAACTTTAGAACACAGGTTTAAACTCGCAGAAGGCCAACAACAAGATGAGTTGGATGATGATGAAGAAGAAAGTATATTTCTGTTCTCATACAGCACATCAGTTTCAAAATTATTGAAAGAACGATTTAAGAGTCTATTCCTTCCAACATTTAGAGAAGTATTTAGCGAATTAACTCCATATAATAGAATTCAGCAGCTAGCCAAGGATCACGGTGTTCTCCGTGAAGATAAACCTCTAAATAACTACTACCGTTCATTTAAGGGTAAGAGAGAGTCATTAAAAAGAACTGCAGAGCTTAATAAAGCAATTAAATTATATGAAAAAGATTTTTCGATAATTACTACAAAATCGATACCCCATACAGTTATGGGACAAAAAGCTATTTTTAAAGCTCTTTTCGATGGTTTCTTGTCAAGCTCAGAAGATGTTTCTTGTGATGATTACTCTGAGTTAACTGAAGTGTTCATTAGTAGCTTTAATGAAGTGTACGAAATACTTTGCCCATCAAACAATGCTGATGAGAATTTCTTCTTAATCGATTATAAATTAAAATCCAATAGAACAATAAAGGCAAAAAGTATAGGAAGTGAATTTTGGAAAGGCATCATCATAAAAAATAATGGGGAAATTGATTATTCCAAAGCAGCTATATCAATTCTTAGCCAGATCATCCAAGATATTGTTTTTTATCATATAGATAAAAACACTGATGATGAAGAAACAGAGTTTTCATTCACCGATTCGCAAAAACTAGTAACTAGACACCTTAGGCTAATTAGAAAACTCGAGTTTGAGATAGACCCTGGTGAAGATGAATTACAATCTATTGCTCAAAAAGCCGTCAACAATAAAGAAATTTATTTAAATAAAATATTTAAAGATCTTTAAATAAAATTGCGAGTATAATCAGCTAAAGAACGCTATGGTACTCGCTAAAAACGCATCTATAAAGGTTAATATATATCTAGTCTAGATTCTATAAAGCGACTTTTCCTGAAGTATTTATATAAATGGTTAAACTAATCAAACCTGATTAGGATTCAATCGATACTTAGCGTAAAAATTAAAGGGTTCGTTTAGGTAGAAAAAGTAATTTGAAGTAAATCTAGCTTTATTTTATTTCAGTAAGTCTTATTACTTGGCTTCTTCTACCAGGTACATAAACTTCTATTTCATCTGATGCATACAAAGCCAAATATTCATATAAATTCGCTTGAATACCCTTTATATCTCTACGATATGGTGCAGGATCATCACACAACTCATCATGCAACAAACTCGATATTTGGCCAAAGCCTAGGTCTCTATCTCCCTTGTATTCAGTCAATATTGATATCAACCAGCAGTATGCTTTAGAGTTTTTGAATAGTGATTGAGCATAAGTAAAGTTAGATTTATTTGCTTCAATAATTGCGAACTCTAACGATGGATTAACATCATACATCTCGTGATTTTCACCCTGTTTTGATAAAGGGAAATCAGATACGAATAAGTCCTTAATTTTAGGCATAATATGTTCTGGCCATACGTTAGGTATATCGAGCAAATTAGATTCAGAAAAACCATCTATAATTTCCTGCATTTGATCGATCATTTCAATTGTTAAAGAAACAGATACATTGACTATTCTTTTGATAAAATCTTTAGAGCTATCTGAAGGGGTAACTTTAGTGCATGCCTCAAGGTTGCCTTCATTAACAAGGGCGAGCCCTTTTCCAGTCATATTAGCTGAGCCTGTAAAAATCAAATCCTCATCAACTTGATAAATTTTCGCATGTAAATTTGGTAAGCACTTAACTTTATAGCCCGATAATATACATTGCCTAATAGCTTCTATATTACTTGCACCTACAATAAAATCGTTTGGTGAGAAGCGACCGACAATACATACTGAAGAATTAACAATAAGAGCTTCTAACCATGTAATTGCTGGCTTCGTAACAAAAGCAGAAATAATATTCAAATTATCACAATTAGGAATACCCCTTTCTAAGGCAGCTGTTAAATCATTACTTGTCATCAAATTATTCATTCTATTCCTCTAGTAAATACTCTTCTAAATATTCACTCCATCTAGAAAATAATTTTTTATCTTGCTGTTTAACTGTTTCAGAAATATTTAGGTGGGATAAATGACACAATGAGGAAATCATCATGTCGATAACACGTTTACTTTCAACACTAGAATCTCGATAAAGCTTGTTATAAAAAAGGTGATTGCTATTTATTATGACAACTAATTTATTATTAATGGACTCAAAGTCAAAAGCGTCAAAAGACTTCAGTGCTTGAACTTCAATACCAATTTCACTCTTTTTGTTAAACTTCACAAAGTGACATTCTTCAACCCTACTTGGTTCACTTTGTACTTTACTATAAACAATTTTTTCTGCTGATTCTATAGGTTTTAGTTCTTTAACTGCAGGAGTTTCTATTGTAATGTTGGGAGCAATAACTTCTTCTGTTTTTATCGCAGTCCCAAACTCTTTAATTGAAGATGTTATGACTGTAGTGTTTGTATCATCAAAAATATCCCTAGACCTATTGGTTTTGAAGATTGAAGATAGTTTTGAAAGAAAGTTCTTTTCTGATTTGTTCTTATCGTAAACAGCACTGTTGCTTAACTCTTTAACCTTCTTTTTTTTGGCTGATGCTGCTACGTTATCTGTTGGTTTGTATACTGTAGCTTCAGATAAATCCTCTTGTTTTTCTTTACTAGACACTGAAGCTTTAGGTGATAATTTTCCAACCCCGTTTATTAAATGTGAAAGTTGCTTTACATAATCACCAGTAAATAGTTCTTCTGCTGACTTCTTAAAGCTACCAACTTCATTTTCATAACCTTCCTTAGTCAAGCCATCAATGTCATAAAAACTACTAACCTGAACTTTTAATGCTTTTAATTGCCCAATAGGATCATTTGGGCACTCCATTAAGGTAATGTTCAAAGTTTCTTCCCAATCCCAGGCCCTAATCTCTTTAGGCCTTAAGTTAGCTATTTCTTTAGTCGCAATTTCTTGATGATTCACTTCTTCTTGTTCACTATCTAAAACCTTCAATGAAGCCTTAATGGAGTGAAACTGACCTTTATAATCCCCCGGAAGATCCTCTCTAGCTGCTTGCTTGATTTTTCTTACCTTTTCCGAGCTTTCTAGACTTGAGATTGACTCTATAGACATGTAACTTTCTATATGCTGTTGTACCTCTCTTAATTGGCCTGTAAAGTCACCAATATATTTAGATTCTGTATAATCACATATAGATTTCCAAGCCCACGTTGGCATTTCTTTAGGCTCTGCATCATTTAACGCTATGTATGCATTACTTTGCTCTTGAACGAATATGCTGTACATTTCTTTGTCATCAAAATATCCCTCAAAAGCCCATTCTTTGATCTTTTCTAAAATATCATTTGGAATATTTTTATAGGATTCCTCTTCTAAATCAGTGGAGAGTTTATCTAGTTCTAGTTCGATTTCGTTTGATTCATTGAGTATTGACGATGATTCTTCACTAATAATTGCGGGTTCTGAAGGAACTTGTTTTTCAACTTCTTCATTTAAGTAAGATAGTTGCTTGTTGTAGTCGCCAGGAAAAAGCCAATCAGCTGTTTCTTTAAGCTTTATAAGCTCTTGACTAAAGCCTGTAATATGTTTGTCACGAACATCATAATAATGCTGTATTTGAGATTTAATGTTTTCTAATTGGTTAGTTTTATCATTAGGGAACATTTTAGATGTTACTTCTAATATATCTTCCCAATCACCAATGCAGATATCATTAGGCTTCAAACTATTTATATTACTTTCAGCTAAACGTTGTTCTTCTCTAAAGAGACTAGGTTCTTCTTGTACTTCCCTACAACTTGCAACTAACTGGTGAGTGTTAGCGAAAAGAATGTCATCACTTTTCTCATTTGGTAAATGATGTGGCGCTGTTTTAATACCTTCTACAGTATTACCTGAATTATCTTTATTTATACAAACGTCTAACTTCATAGCACTCTGCAAATATGCTCTAAGATCTAAGAAGTCAGAATAATGCTTTGACTTTATTCCGCTTAACCCTAAAAACCAAGAACTATCTATACTAAGAAAGTCATACACTGTAAGAGAAGTTCTTTTAGCTTGGTTAAGCCTATTTACGACACCTGTATAAGCTAAGGATAAATCCATTTCTTTTAGCTTACTTTTTAGTGATATATTTAACTCAGGACAAGCTCCCTTTTCTTTAATTAAACTATTACTATGAATGTTTGTTTCTGGTGGATTATCTATTACTTCTGTAGCTTTTAATAATAATGTATTAGTACTAAACCCTGTTACAGCATCATTTAACATAGCTTTAAATATTTTAAAGCTATGAATCATTTCAGGTGTTATGCCCTGCAACCATTCAAATTTATACTCCTCTACTTTCAGCAATTTTTCTACATTGAATGGTCTGGGTGTGAATTTCCTAATTCTTTCAATAATAGTATTACACTCACTCGGTATCAAAAGGTCATCAATTAGAGTGAGCATAGTGAGTTTTTTATCAAGGCAAACTGTGGCTTCATCATTAGAGCTAGATGGAGATGTAAGACTAGAATGACTTCGCTTTAAAAAATCGGACTTAAGGGACTTTTCATATTCATCAATATTTTCATAACCATAAAATAAACAAACTAAGGAATAATCATTAAAGGTAATATTATTTATTATATATTCTCCCCTTATTCCTTTAAGCTTACCGTTTAAACTACTTAACTTTTGGTTTATTAAATCATCCATTAGTGATTTTTGTTTCTTTATTACTTTTAGTCTTGTCGTTGGCTCAAAAATATCAATAACTCTATAAAAATTACTTGTCTGATCAATTAGCTGAAACTTTTGGGTAGAAAGGTAATCATCATTCAAAAGTAAATCTACTAGAGTGTTTTGATTCAGGGTATTAATGGAAATTTCAATAAGAGTGTGATCAACTGACAGATTAAAAAGCTCGCTAGGAAGTTTTTCGAACATATTAGTTATCGCACTAGGCGCATTTCCTAGTTCAATTGAAAGCTCTTTACTAGTCATACTCACTGAAAAATTTAAGCTGCTAGTAACCCAAGACGAAATAGATTTAACTACAAGTGAATTAGCATTTCCATTAATGATCTTACCGGTTAAGGAATTATATATTTGATTAAAAGTAGGCTGATTTAACTCTGAAGTATGACTAAATAAATAAATTTTGTGACTAAATTCATTTTTATCGAATAGAATAGAGACACTAGCCTGTAGGCCAGCGTCACTATAACTCTTTAATACATCACTCAATAAAAACATTAAGCTTCTTCTAAGGTTTCGAAATCAAACTCCTCAAACATATCTTCAATGATCTCCCCCCAATCATTTCGCGCACGTTCTAGTTGCCGTCTTTTAGTTTCAATTGTTGTTTCATCTTCTAACCTTGCCCAGGCACCTAAAATCACTTTAAATAGTAATTGATCTTTATCTGACATTTTAGATAAGAAATGCTTATAAAGCTCATGTTCCGGGTTTATAACTAAAACAGTTATCCCTTGTAAGTTTTCTACTTCAAAGAATGATTGGTTAGAAGTTTTTCTGTACTGAATACTAATCCGCGACTTTAAGTCTTCCATTTTTCTAGCCGCTTGCGCTGCTTGATCTTTATCGTAACCAAAATCTTCAATTAGCTTTTTCTCTAATTCTCCATAATTTGGATCTTTAGAAATAGTTGTACCCGGATTTACCTCATCCCTTTTTTTAAAGCCTGCGTTTATGACAATGCCTAAACGGTCATCTTCAGTTATTTCTGTATCGACAACTTTCGCTTTAGAGAGGGTCAACTTGCCCATGTCTTTTTTCCGATTAGCTATAACTTGACTTAGTTTTCTTGATACATCAAATAGGATAGCTGTATCTTCTTCTCCTATAAGTTTAAGGTGAGAAATGATAGATTTTTCATTTTTCAGTTCATTTTCACCATTAAAAAATTCATTTTGAGACATGTCTTTTAAATTATGTGCATGCTGCTTGTTATTCGTGACACCAAAAACCTCATCAAGTGCAGGAGGGATTTCAAGCTCGATCCCTATAAATCTTATTTGGTAGACGTCACTTTTTAAAAAGAATTCATTTGTGATAACTTCTAACTCACGTTTCGCCCTTAATACTGATAGACCAATATTTTTAGCACAATGTTTCCCCCAATGAGTATCACCTATTTTATTGAAGCTTGTTGCTTGAAGCATTCTTTGTATGATTTCATTTCTTGCGACTGAGCTTCTAATAGTCAACGTGTGCACTTTTCCTAAATATTCTACTTCCCAAGAAAATGAATGCTCTTTTTCTTCAAAAAAAGTTTGAGCTTCATCTCTATGCAAGCCTGGTAGCTCCGGTAACGATGAATCACCGGTCAAATATAGAGGGTCATTAGCCTTAATTATCCCTGTTTTTGTCAATGGCTCGAGTGCCTTAGTTTTGACAGAGCCATGAAGATCACATACTTTGAACTGGACACTACACTGATTACTAGCTATGAAATATCTATACATCCGGCCTATTTCAGACTCCGATTTTTCAAAAAGAGTTTTTGCTCTCTTCCATTTTAGCTTATCTAAATTTGACCAAACAACTAATGTACCTGAGCTGGGTATATCACCATTAAACATAGAATTAAGATATTTTTCTGGAATTCTTGAAGATGAAGGTGTCGGTAAGTCGAGGTAATCACCATCAATAATTTCTTGTACGTCAAGGTAACTATAGTTAACTTCTCCTACTGCTTTCCAGCTCCAAACTTCCACACGCTTACATTGAGAAACAGAAGCATTTGGCAGTCCCATCCCAAACTTTCCCATACCTTGAGTATCATCATTAAGTAAATTACCTTCTTTATCCTTATCCCTGCCTGATTCACCAAAACCTAGTGCTGTAGCTAGTAGTTCCTTGCTCATGCCTTTACCATTGTCGGCAATGGCTATTTGGTCAATACTTCGGTTTTTATTTTCAAAGATGAGTATTTCAACTTTATCTGCACCTGCTTGAATTGAGTTATCAGCAAGTTCAGCAATTGCGTAGGCCGTATCTTTGTACCCATTTGAACGGGCCGATATAATATATTGTTTAGGGTTTACCAATGACATAAATTAGTCCTTTATTAATTAACTTGCTCAAGCTCTGTCCACATTTCATTCCAATGTTTAAAAGCTAAATTGACATTATTAAAATCTGAAATTTCATCTAATACAGTATAAATTTTTGCGTCTTTAGGTGATTGATCCTTATTACCCCGCAGTGCTCGTCCAATCATTTGCAGGTATAGCACTAAGGATTTTGTCGGCCTAGCAATAATGGCAACGTTAGTTTCGGGGGCGTCAAATCCTGTAGTTAACATTTCGCAATTAACTAAAACACTTAAATCTCCGTGTTTATACTGATTAATTATACTTTCCTTTTCTTTCTGGGAGGTATATTTACTATCAACAGAGGCGGCCTTAATTCCTAAGCAACATAGTGCAAAGGCCATATTTCTGGCATGCTCTATATCACAAGCAAATAAAATCACTTTAGCGTTGTTTTTTTCTACTTCATTAACAACCGTTTGAATAATAATTGAATTTCTATTTTTTGATGCCCCTAAACGAGACATTAACTCACTTTCCGTTACAGTATTTTCTGATAAATTTTCATAAAGATCTAAATCATCATAATTTAGCTCTATGAAGTTAGGGTTTGCAAGGTAGTGATTATCAATAAGGTAGTCCATAGGTTGAGAAGGGCTAACATCCATTGTTATCTTATTATTCCCAAACATATGTGCTAAAGCCTTGTTTTCAGGATCTAACTCAGGTTTATCATCCTTATAAACTCTTCCAGGTGTAGCTGTTAAACCTATTAACTTAGCTTGAGGAGAAACTTCTAAAAACCTTTCAATTAATTCTTTATAAGTACTTGCTAATGCTTTATGTGCTTCATCAAAAACAACTAAAGTTAATTTTCTATCGAACGATTGAGTCGAATTAGTATTTAAAGAGTTGTAATGTGAGTGAAGTTTTTGCAAGCCCCCAACAACAAAACCACTATTTATACTGTCTAATGAAAAGTCATTAGATTTATAAAAACGGCCTTGAATGATTTCACGGTTTCCTAGATATGACCAAGCTTCTTCAAATTCTTCAGATGCTTGCTCACACAGAATATCTGAATTAGCTAACCATAAAACTAATGCATTTTTTTTAGTCATTAAATGACGGCAAATGATATGCATAGCGGTGCGGGTTTTCCCGGCGCCTGTTGGTAAATGTATTACCGCACGGTTATTATTGCCGGTTTCAATTGAGTGAAATGTTTTCTCAGATATTTCGACTTGATAGGGATATAAGGCATATTTCGGTTTAACCGTTGTAAAAGCAGAAAATTCATTTTTATCTTTTTCTTGTAATAAGTAGGTGTTTTCGATACCGAGAGTACTCAAAAATACATTTAGGCTACGATCACTTTCACAAAATAACTTTACTTCATTATATATATGAGGGTATTGCTCAGGAAGGATTTCCCCTAAAGTCTCGCCATTTATAGCTTCAATGACACAAACAATATCTTGTTTATGCATTCTGTCTATGAAAAAATTTCTACTTTCTTTATTAATAAATAGCTTTATAGGGTTTGAATTCAAAATAGCCTGAATTAATAATGTACTTTGACTATTGGATTCATAATAATCAGAGCTTATATTTAATGTCTCTTCAAAGAATTTTAAAGAGTCAGTACCAGCAAGTACTTTTAATGAATTTAAACTGAAATTATTGAGGGTCTTTTCTAGCATACGAACTCCTTTTTAATGCTAACAATCATACAGTTTTAACCAATTGATAATGTAATAGCTTGTAAATTATCAAGGTAATATTGTAATCCTTTCAGATTAACTAAATATTACCTTAAATCAAAGAACTAATGCATAAATGTACTGAATTTATTTTTCACACCAACCACTGTAAATATAAACAGCCATAACAAAAAATTACTTTAATCTGCTTTAAAATAGTAATACTATCTCTTCTGGACAACTTCTCCAGAGACTCAAGAAACGATGAAAGCTAAATTTTCCGGACACGATACATTCCCCTTAAGATATGGATGGCTTTACAAAGCTGTTAACCATATGAATTCAGGCCATTTTTTGAAAACATCTAAAAGTGAAGATGTTGAAAAAGCCGTTATAGAACTTGGTGTTGGTAAAAATATGGTAAACGCTATCCGATATTGGTCGGATTGCACTGGCGTAATTTTCGATAAAGTTAATAAAGATCCCTATGTAACAGAGCTTGGTAATTATATTTTTGGTGATTTTGATAGACATCAAGGAAAAGACCGGTATTTAGAACAGAAAGGTTCTATTTGGTTAATTCATTTTTTACTTAACTTTGAAGATGAATATTTAACTTCATATCGATATTTTTTCAACTTTTCACATGTACAAAGTTTTGAAAAAGAAAAATACTTATTCGATTTTGTCGAGGATGCTCAGAGAATTTGTCAAAACGATGGTATTACGGATAAAAGTCTAAAGAAAGATCTCGATTGTTTTCTGCATACCTATTGTCGAAAAAGAAAAGCTAATTCAGCTAAAGCAATCAAAATAGACGAAGATCATTTTTCATCTCCTTTAGCTGAACTAAGTTTAATTAATGATAACGGTAATGGATTTTATACGAGTCCTCTTCGCGAACAACAAGATTTACCTATCGAAATTTTCATTTATGCAGTAGCTAGATTTATGAGTTTAACTATTGATTTAGAAGACGTTAACGTAGAGACAGAAGAGCTAACTATTGGTTTTGACACTTTACTAAGTAATCCATTTTCTCCTGGTAGAATCTTTAGATTATCAGAACATGGTCTTGGCCAAAAACTTGATGATGCTCAACTCACTACAGATGGTGGATTAACTTGGGTTGATTCTAGAGGTTTGAGACAAATTTCATGCCCTATGAATTTAATAAAAAACCCTATTCAAATTCTAAATAAATACTATGGAGTTGAATGAAATGTCATCTATGATTGATATCAACCAAAAATACAAAAGTTCAACTCGTCTAGATAATGACGCTTTTAATTATAAAGATTTCATAGATAGTTTCATCTTACATGGCACAGCTTTAAATGTGCTTGATACCATCAGCCGAGATTTCACTAAAAGTGAACAACGTTGTTTTACCATCACAGGGCCTTATGGAACGGGTAAATCAACCATAGCACTCTTTTTAACGCAATTATTGTCTAATAAGAAAAATGTACGAAACTACGCGAATGAAAAACTAACAAATAGTACTGAGGAAAATGACTTTCAAGCAAGCTTCAACATAAAAAAAGGTTGGAAAGTTGTAAAGCATGTTTGTGGTTTAAATGTGCCCTCAGCAACTATTACTTGCTCTATTTTAAAAGCACTAGAACATGAATATAATGAAAAAGATATTTTTCAATTAAACGATGATGAATGCCTTTCACTAATTGCTTCAACACTTAATAAAGGGGTTAAAGCTGATGGTGTAATCATTTTATTAGATGAAATGGGTAAGGCGTTAGATTACCAATCAAGAGAAAATAAAGATTTATATTTTTTCCAAAACCTTGCTGATGTCATTCAAAAGTCTAAAACGCCTGCAATTTTAATTGGCTTCTTGCATCAAGCATTTAGTGAGTATTCTAAAGCAATGAACGCTTCAGCTCAAAAAGATTGGGCTAAAGTACAAGGTCGCTACCGCGATATGGGTTACATTCCTTCTATTGATGAATCGTTGGTATTAATTGGTGATTCAATTGATAAGACAGACGAAGTAGAAAGAAGATTAGTTCAAGAGAATGATAGCTTAATTTCTTCAGTACTTAGTTATTTTCCCTCTCAAACTGACCGAAAAGCGCCTCTGTTAAAGTCTTTACCGTTAGATCCAATAGTAAGCTTACTGTTAGGTCCTATATCAAAAAGAAGCTTCTCTCAAAATGAACGCAGTTTATTTGGCTTTTTAGCATCTAACGAAAAGTTAGGATTTAAGCAGTTCCTTGAAAAAAGCTACCCTTCTGAATTTAATTTTGAGAGCAAGAAGTTAGATTTGTTTCACCCTGAGCTATTCTGGGATTACCTACAATACAACTTGAATCATATTATTCTAGCAAGCTCAGACAGTAAGGTTTGGTTGGAAGGCCAAGATGCTATTTATAGAGCTGAATTAAAAGGTTCGGACTTACATTGTCTGATAACTAAGACTATTGCACTGTTAACTCTATTTGGATTTCAACACCAACTTTTTGCAAAAAGAAAGTTCTTGATTAGCTACTTTAGCTCACGAGGGTTTTCAGTAAAAGATGTGACTCTAGCCATAAAAGAGTTAGAAGAGTGGACAGTTATTATCTATCGTCAAAACTACGGTGCATTGTTCGTTTTCCAAGGCAGTGATATCGATATTAATCAATTGATAGCAACTACAATAGATGAAATAAAAGACGGTGTTGATTGGACTTCTCAAATTGCACAAGCAAATAATATACTAGCGACAGCTCATTACCACAAGACCGGCACAATGCGCTGGGCCCAAACAAAAATAATTGGTAAGCACAATTTCACTGAATTAGAGAGCTTAGATACAAGTCCTGTCAGCGGTGAAACCTTTTTGTGGTTTGTTCTACCTGTAGAAGAGTCTTTATTTGAAAGAGCAAAAGCCATTGCTGATAATAATGAACATATTATCTTAGGCCATCAATCTCAATTTTCTCTATTAAAAACCCAGGCAATTGAATTGATTGCTTTGAATAAAGTATTAAGAGAGCATAAAGAAATTAGCCATGATTTCATTGCAAAAAATGAGATCAATCACCGTATAGAGCTTACAAGACAAACTATTTTTGAAGCGACTGATATCGCTTTTAAAACAGCTCAATGGAAATATGATTCACTGTCACTTGAAAATAAAACGTTAGCATCAATAACCTCTTCCATTGCAGAGCATATTTTCAATAAAGCTCCTGTGATTAAGAATGAATTAGTAAACCGATCTAAACCATCGGGTAGTGCTAACTCTGCAATTAAGAAATTACTTATCGCAATGGCTGAAAATTTTGAAGAAGAGAACCTGAATTTCCCTACAGGTAGCTTTCCAGCTGAGAAAGGATTGTATTTTTCATGCTTGAAGAATAAAGAACTTCATACAGAAACTGAAGGCGTTTTAGGTTTCAGTCAACCAAGTGATGTAAACCTTAAAGCGTTATTCGATTCTGCAAGCAACCTGATTAAAAAGCGCGGAGATATTGTTTGGTTAAATGAAATTGATGATCTTTGGTCTCAAAAGCCTTTTGGTGTTCCTAAGGGGATTAGATCCATTTGGATGCTTGCCTTTGTAATGACACATCTTAAAGACTTTGCGTTTTTTGACAAAAATGATGCGACAAACGAACATATGTTCATTACAGCACCAGATGAAGAGTTTGTAATAAAGTTAATGCTGAAATCGTCGTTTGTTGGAGTTCAACTTGTAAAAGTTGACCAAGAAAAAACGGCGTATTTAAACGAGTTGGCTATTGCTCTTCCAAACTTTACTGGCAACCCAACACCTTTAGCAATTGCACAAGAATATGTAACTTTATTTGCAGGGCTTTCAACTTGGACTCGTAATACTAAATCATTATCAAAATCAGCTAAAGATTTTATCTTATATTCAAAAACCGCATCAGACCCTCATCATTATTTATTTGAGAAAGTCACTTCTCTTTTTTCAAATAAATCTATAGTTGACATAAAATCTAACGATATAAAAACTATATTGAACGAGATTATTAATGCTCATATGGAAATGGTTAAGGCATTTAAAACCGAAATAACGAGTTACCTGCCTATTGATGAACATTTATCCAAGCAATGTACAAATGTCGCTGTGTTCACATCGGATGCTAAGCTACAAACATTTGCCCAACGTTTAGGTGAGTTTGCAAGTAATAATAATTGGATTTCCAATATAATCTCATTATTATCAGGAAAAGCTGAACGTAATTGGGATGATAATGCGATTAATAAAGCTAAAACAGAACTTATCGGAATAATTGAACGCTTTAAGTTAGCGAATTATCAAGCTTCATTTAAATCGTTAGAATATAAATCTGTTAGAAAAAATTATAATAGTCAAATTAGTAATATCGAAAGTTCACTTTCAATGTTAGAAGAGCATGAACGAAGAGCTGTTTTAATGGCTCTATTAGATGAAATGACAAAGGGAATTGAACATGCCTAAGACTCTTCACGTATTAGGATTGTCGGGCGGTAAGGATAGTGCAGCACTTGCTATGTATATGCGCGATAATTACCCTGAGCTTGATATTCAATATTACTTTACAGATACAGGTAAAGAGCTGCCTGAGGTAATTGATTTTGTTAATCGTTTGGAAGGTTACTTAGGTAAGCCAATTATCGACCCTTATGATGAGGTTTTTTCTTCTAATCGAACGAAAAAAGATTTTGATTATCATCTAGAAAAACATCAAAACTATTTGCCATCACCTCAAGCACGTTGGTGCACTATTCAAATGAAGTTGGTTCCATTTGAAATGTGGATAAATAAGAAGATGATGGATGAAGGTTATGATTTGGTCGTTTCATATGTGGGAATTCGTGCAGATGAACCCGCACGAACAGGATTTTTAACTAACTCAAATAACGAAGCGTATCTCAAAATTGAAATGCCATTTCGTGATGATGGATTAAACAAAAAAGATATTTTTGATATTTTGCAAGGTGCTGACCTTCTTTCAGATACTGAAGAAGTTATAAATTATCGTAAACTATTTATAGACAAAAATACGAATATGCCAACAACGCCAACAAAAGAAGACGTTATTAAGCATTTTGAGAATGAAATAATACACACTACTAACTCAACATATAAAGACTCAAACCTCACTGTAGAGATTTATAAAAAGATTGTTGAAGCTATGGATGTTGGAAAGCCAGGTTATTATGGATGGCGTTCAAGAAGTGGTTGTACCTTTTGCTTTTATCAGCAAAAGATCGAATGGGTTAGATTAAAGCAAATATATCCAGATGCTTTTGAAGAAGCGAAAAGCTATGAGAAAACAGCTGAAGAAAAGCGGCCTGATGGTACTTTTTATTGGCTTGGCAAAGATACACCTCTTTCGACCTTAGAAGATCCAGACAGAATTGTACAAATTGAAGCTAATCATGCAAAAAGAATGGAACGTTTTGCTAAAAAAGCACTAAGACGCCAAAACCAATTACAAATAAATATTGTAAATATTGATACCGATGTCATGGATGAAATCTATGATGAAGTAGAAGGCGGTGGAGCATGTGTTACTTGTTATAAATAACACTACTTTTATTCAGATTAAAGCGACTTTTAGTCGCTTTTTTTATGGCCGCTATTAATTTATCAATAACTTATAATGTCAAATTTTATGAAAGTCCTTTAAAGTATTTGTGGTATAGCCAGACATCTATTCCAAAGAGTCTATTTTAAATGGTAGATATACATACCCATACAAGAAATTTTGAAGTATGAGTCTGTAAGCAGTGCTTCTAAACGAGATCTAAATGCTCTTATTTATCAAAGTATTGATTGATTTAACGATTTCAATAGGTTGCTTTATATATTTGAGCAACCAAATAGTCTACATTTTCGATTGTTACATCAAGTGAAAAACTGATTCTAAATGTATGATCAGCTAACTCACGATCAAGACCGATAGCGGTTAAAACATGTGATGGCTCTATTTCTTTTGAGGAACAGGCAGAGCCTTGTGCTAAGCACAGTTCATACTCATTATCTCTAACTAAGACATCTGTATTAGTCTTAGGTAGAGTTAATGAGATACAGCTTTCCAGGGCTAATTCGGAACCATTCAGCTGATATTCAATTTCATTGAGTTTCAGGTGTTTTAGAAAATAAGATTTAAAATTGTTTATTTTAAATCTTTCGTAGTAAGAAGGGAAAGTCTCAATTGCTTTACCAAAACCTATGATAAGAGGGGCTGCAACAGTTCCACCCCTGATAGCTTCTTCTTGGCCTGCACCGTGAATAACAGGCATTAAATGCTTTTTACGTAAATCACGAATATAGATAGCTCCGATTCCTTTTGGACCACCTATTTTATGAGCAGAAAATGACATAACGTCTACATTTAGGTCATCAACATCAATATCTATTTTTTGAAAGCTTTGGGCTGCATCACTATGAAATAACACCCCTGCCTCGAAACAAGCTTTGCCTATATCAGAAATAGGATTAATCGTGCCTAGTTCATTATTTACATGCATTACTGAAACCAAAGCAGTATCTGGTCTTATGGCATCGGCAATTGAAGCCGCCTCAATTATCCCATCTTTGTTTGGCTTCACATAAGTAACTTCATAACCTACCGACGTAAGATAATCACAAATAGCAAATACACATTTATGCTCAATCTGTGTCGTTACAATATGCTTTTTATCTTTGGGTATTTCATCCCCTAAAAGTAGACTTTTAAAAGCGATGTTATTAGATTCTGTTGCGCCGCTAGTAAAAATAATTTCACTTGGGTAAGCCCCTATTTGATCTGCTAGTTGTTCTCTAACTTTATTAATTTCATTAGAGACTTGCCCACCTAATAAATGACTAGAAGCTGAGTTTGCATAGAGAGTATTAAAGGCATCTGATAGCGTGACTTTAACTTCGGGTAGGATTGAGTAAGAGGCTGCTGTATCTAAATAAATCATGAGAATTAATATTGAGTCAATTGTTATTTTGTAAGGTAATCATTTTATCACTAAAGTCACGATAGGACATAATCCTCATGCTTACTCTTTAGGGAAAAACCAGAGAAATATAACTTTCCAAACTTTTATTACAATAATAATAAAAGCGATACCTATGAATACATCGAATAAGGCTAAAATAAAATCCACTTTAATATCCTTGTCATAAACAGCCTTTGAACTTCCAATTACCGTTCGCCAAAAGATGAAAAAATCTTATGTGTATATCCTTCGTATATACTATTGAAAATGTTATATATTTGCATCAAATCAATACAGAATCACATATTAATGAATAAAAAGTAACTATAGCCCATACTATATAGATAAAAACTAATAAGAACAAAAATGATGTTGCTACCAATTTCGCTCCTACTCGTTTGTATTATCGGCTTTTTAGCCCAATCTATTGGTCTGTGTATGGTGAGGGGCGTTAACGAGCTTAAGAGTGGAAAACCAGAGTTTCTACTCGCATTACTGTTGAGTGGAATTCTCGCTTGGATAGCTATGATTTACGCGAATTACTTGGGTATTAATACTAACTTTAAAACCTATGAAGCTAGCAGCTGGTTTGCCATAGGTGGCATTATCTTTGGTTTTGGCACCGCATTCAACCAAGGCTGCGGTGTCTCCACTTTGAGTAAACTATCTCGTGGTGATTCAAAAATGATTTTCACTATAGTCGGTTGGCTAATTGGGTGGACAATTTTGGCTCAATGGAGTCCTTCCACCAATCATACAAAGCTTTTCTTATCTAACAATATAACATTAGGCATACTCATTTCTATTTCAGTAGCCTTGTTAATTTGGGCTTTTATAGGCAACAAAAAACGGAGAGAACTATGGCTGACAATGATGTCAATAGGACTTATCGGGGGTTTTGTCTTTCTGTTCGATCCTAAATGGCCACCATCTGGGCTTTTATATCAAGTAAGCCATGCATTAGCAGGTATTAATGACTCTTTATGGCCACCAGTAGAGAGTTATTTATTATTTTTATCTTTGATAATTGGTATGTTTTCAGCTGCTTGGCATACGAAAAATTTTGAATTGATAGCATCAAGTTGGCAACAATGGATATTACATATAGTAGCGGGCACCTGTATGGGGGTTGGGGCATCGTTAGCTCTTGGAGGCAATGACTCACAACTTTTACTGGCCTTACCAACGTTATCTCCAGGTGGGATCGTCTCAGTTACAGGGATGTTAATAGGTATTTGGATTGGTTTATTTGTTAGAGAAAAACTCACCGTTAGTAAATGATATAGGGCTGGTTGTTGAATAAATCATTTACTAACGTTATTGTTCAACAGTGCTGTCACAATTTATTTAATTTATTGGTTTTCGATACTTTTGATGTATAAAATATGTATTTATAGACCCATCATTTTCTAACTTCGCATACCCTTCTTTAATAAAAAATCCGGAGTAATCCTTATACTCACATTTAAATGACCATAGTGTTGATAAGCTATAACTGCCTTTAAACTCCTCCCATGTATTATTTAGGTGGCCAAATGGCACTTGCTGCACTTCGTTTAATGGGTCAAATACAATCTCTTTTGTTTCTATGTCTAAAACTGACATTACCTCAATTAAATCATTTTTCTTCATACTAAATACATCAGCCTGGAATCGCGGGTTAAACATGAGTTTACATTGGAATAAGTCATAAATGGCCAAATGAATGAACCAACTATTAAGCCTAGAAAAAAATAGCCTATAGATACCTTATTAACCGAAGTACCTTCCGTCTTAAAGAAATGATTATTAAGTAATGCAGCACCTATACTATAGTGATAAGACCTATGGACAAATAGATAATAAGTAAATCATTTTGAGCTTCTATGCGTTATTTCTGACTAAAGCCTTTATGCTCATATTTCATCTGATCCCCTTCTGTAATTCTTAGCTCACCAGTACACCAAGGGGCAAAAACGGGATCAGAAAAGACAGGAAATATATCTTGAATAGTTGTTTCGTTATCATCATCAAATTCGGCGTTAAGTTGTATTAAATACAACCTTTCTTCTTTTATTTCCCATACGCCTAAATACCCTCGCCATAGAGTCATACAGTTTATTTGAAAAGGGGATAGTGTATTGGTCAGTGAAAAGTAATACACCTAGTGAACATGATAAAAGAGATCTACTTTCTCCTTCATATATAATTGTCTCTGATAGTTGTGCCGTCATAAAGTTCCTTTTGATGAAAGTAAATCTAAGTAGTATCGACTGCAGAGAGAAGAGTTGATGAAATACTTGATAATGGCCGTGAATTTAAAACGATAAACTTAGCAAATCTGCAGCTGCCTTTTGCTAAAGCAATAGCTTCAGAGCTTGATGCTCAACAAACTGAATTTGAAAAATAAATGACCGTTATTACGCACTAGATGAAGTGAAAAATGAACTGGCAAATTTATACCAAGATACAATAGAGCAATTAGACTCAAGTTCATCAACATGTTTAAGCGAGCTTGCATAAGAAATTTCTCATCTTAATAAACAAAATGAAGCTATTGAGTTAACGATGGAAGAGCTAAGTAAAAAACTACTCTTCCTAACTTTTGGCTTAACAATAGGTGACTGGATTTGTACCAACTCATATTGGCATGATGGGAGAAAAGTTCATTTTAAGATAGAGCGTGTAGATTACTATCCCAACGAAATAATTTTGTCAGGCCCTATCATCACTCAAAAAGGTGAAGTGGGTAAACGAGAAAAGTCTATTCGAATTAATCTATGTAAGGGCTCTGGTGATGAACATAAATAAGCTCATTCAATCAATAGAGCAAAGAGAATTCGCAGAGCCCTTCCCTATCATAAACAAGAAATAAGAAATAAGCGGCATTAATGTTAGTGAAAAAGAGCTTCCCCAGATATTAAAAGCAATTAAGTTACTCTTCAAGCAGTTTAAATTAAATGAATTTGATATTAAAATTAACCACTGGGGCTAAGTGTTTGTGATTGAGCCTGAAAGACAAATAAAGGTCATATTATCTGTTGGTTATTTTGAGCAAGACCATAGCATTTATTCAGTGAGGGAAAAGCTAAAAACTTGTGACTACTTCAATGTTAGTTCGCTCTATTTTAATAGCAAAAAATTGCTGATAAGAATAAAGGCAGTCAGGGCTAATACTAAATGGCGAGAACATAGTTTTTCTGACTTTGAAAACGAAAAAATTCTAGCTGAAAGTATTGCAGAACAAATTATTGAAATAACTTCATCGCTTGTTTCCTACACAAGGTTTGATCCTTACAAAAATTTTGGTCAAGTTACCATTGAAGGTATATTAGCTATCGCAAGATATAGTTCGGCATTATACGCTAAAGAAAACGCGCTGTTTTTTCTTGTGAGATACAAACATCTTTTATCCTACCCACAAAAAGTTATCATTGATAAAAGAGAAATTAAAACTGAAAACGTTAATGGCTTTGCTAGGAGTTTTTTTCTTAATACCAAAGCGATTAAATTGCTTAGCTTGTTGCCAATTAATTTTGAAGGTCAAGAAACAATCATAGAGCGTTAAATTATCCTTCTACATCCATCGATTCATAGTCGGTGGATGTAGCAAGTAATATTTTATTCTACGACTGATTTTACTACGCTGTAGCTAAGGTAACATTGAACTAGGCAAATAAAAAATATTTTAAGTGACTTTTCAGTGCTAATAAAAAGTTTCACGCTTCTTATTTTATTAACTAAGTTACCTTCATAACTAATCAAACTTTACAGCAGAGTGTCTTAAAAGTTAACAAGACGAAAACCGTTACTCAGACAGAATCAAGATCCGTTACTTCACTAATTTCTAAACCGTTACTAAGACAAAGTTAATGGCCGTTACTCGGACCAATTTATGAAGCGTTACTCGGACAAAATATTTGTCTAAGTAACGGGGGGAGTGACACAAAAAAGACAAAAAAACCTATACACTAAGACAAGCAACTTTTTATGAGTAAAAAAAACAATTTTTCAACTCGATTATTCTTTAATCCAGGACAAAGTCGTCTCTGTCATGAAAATAGTAGCTTCACATCAAATAGGCTTCCAATACAACATCGGGCATTGCATTTTAGCCTAAGAAAAGACCTACTCAATCAATTGGATTTAGGATAGATATTAACTAAGATATCAGGCTAATCAATTACTCAATATATGTTAGACATCTGCATTAATATCACACTCTTTTGGAGTAATTTTATTATTTATAGTTAGGATTTTCACCTAAATAAAATGACTTTTTAGGATATTTAATGGTTAGTTTTTCAATACGTTTTATTAAGGTTTAGTAGCCATTTCTCCCACGAAAGCAGTGCACTTAATTTCTCTTTTTGGTAATCATATCTGTCATAATGACGAGAAGAAACATCCTGTAAAGCATGATTTTGAAGGCGATCTCTCACTGATTTCTCAACACCCAACTCTCCCATTTTGGTCTTAATCGTTCGTCGAAAATCTTTCGGTTGGAATGGTTTTATACCTTGTTGTTTACAGTACCCCCTAATAGCTTGCGCCAGTGTTGATGTTGGCATTGGTTCATCTAAATTATACTTTTTAGGAAATAAAAGTTCACCTTCACCAGTCATCGCCAACAGCTCTTTTAGTTGTGTGATTGCTGATTCAACTAGAGGAACAAGGTGAACCTTTTTGTTCTTTGATACATGACTTTGTATCGTCCAAACCCTATTTTCAAAGTCAATATCTGACCACCGTGCAACTGATAACTCATATGGTCTTTGCCCACCGGTAACTAGTAATAACTTGATGAATTTTGCAACCTGAATTGAGAAATGATTGCCACTTAGGTTATGTAGGAGATCCGCGACTTCTTCCGTTGAAAGTACTCTATCACGAGGCTTTTCAGCTGATGATTGACGAGGTATAGACATAACGGGATTAACATCAACAAGGTACTTTTTTCCTCTATGGGTGTAGCGAGGATCGTTATCAAATTTGATACCAAAATTGAAAGCACTCATGATATATGAACGAACTCGATTCGACTGAACTTCTGCTCCCCTCTGTATCAATCTACCTAAAATTTTACATACATCATTAGAAGTAATTTTCGATGCTTCTACTGATAAAAGTGACTTCATATTAGCTAATAATTCATGTTTAACTTGATTGAATGTTCGCTTACCTTCGAGTTTCATATGACTTGTATAATCAGCAATAAGTTCAACAACAGTGCCTTTTTTTAGCATACTCTGTTGTTCTATTTCTTTTAATAATCTTTGTTCTTTTTGATACTGTTTAAGGCTCTTTTCACCATTCAAACTTTGAATAATCTTAGCCAAGTCACGCATTTTTTCACGTGCATTGGCTAGTGTTAATCCAATAGAATCATCACAAGAATACCTACCGAGCACAGTAAATTCTCGTCTACCTTTATAGCGTTGGAGGACTCTAAAAATCATTGTTCCGGATGGGTTTATATTTAAATAGAGAGATCCTGTACCACGAGGTAAGTCTTCAACGGACACTAAAATATCATACTGATTATTTCGCTCTAATATTCCCTTAAAAGACTTAACTAACGCTTCAATATCTTGCTTTTTATCTATTCGCATAATCACCTCAGACTTACCGTACAAAATTTATAAACGCGAGTTTTACGCCATATTTCTAATGTCATCAGCAATACTATCTATGGTAAATGATAGTTTTTTAGGGGAAAATTTTGACAATAGTTCAAGCACTTCAATCTTCCTTTTTTTATTAAAAACTGTATTGGTATCCTCGGTTTTTTTTAACTGTGGAAGCTCAACAACACCTTTAATTTTAGTAAATTTATTGCTCGGTATTCTGCTTAAGATTTCTGTTCGCATTATTGAAATATGGCTAGGGTAATCGAAGCCAAAACGAACTATATTTTTAGCAATGGAGTGAACAAATACCTCACCTTCTCCCAAACTGAATGTATCCCCTTCAATAAGCCTAACTGTCTTAATTAAGCCTTCTTGCAAATGAATATCCACATGCACCGCTGAATTCATTATATGGACAACTTCTAACAAATCAGACCCGATCAAAATTGACTCCAAACGCTTTCTTGATAATGACAACATAATTAATACTCCATGATATTCAAAATAAATGTACACCAATTGGTGTACGTTTAATTTATTACATAGAACATTAGATGTCAACCATTAGGTGTACACACTAATGACAATATAAATTTAATAACGAATACCAAAAGGTGTACAATAGTTCTTTGAATTGTTACAATGTCAACCATTAGGTATACAAAATGAATGCTAAATATAGTCAATGGAATGAGCTATTAGATGAAGCGAAAATTGCTCACAATGTAAAAAGTGATGCTGCGCTTGCTAAGTTACTTGGTAAAACAAGAAGTCATATATCAGCAGTACGGGTTGGTGATAAAAACCTGTCTATTGAAACTGCTGAGAAATTGTTTGTTCTATTAGGTATAGATATCGATGATTATGTTCATAAGATTTTTATGCCCATTCGAAATGAAAAGAGCAAAGAAAGGCTTGAACCACAAATTAAAGAGCTCAGAGCTGCTTTACTTGAGCGTTCAGGAGGTATTTGTGAGCTATGTGAAAAGTTTATGCCTTTTTGCTTGCCTGATGGATCTCCGTATACAGAATTGGCATATATTGAACAAGGCGCCAGTGCTGATAAGTATCAAGCGTGTAACTTTGCTGCACTCTGCCCCAATTGTCACCGACAACTAGATGTACTAAAAAATAAGGCTGATATAAAAAGGCTACTAACTAAGATAAAATAAACAACCGTTAGCTATTCAATCCTATTTTCAAAACAGAGTGATTAAATTGAAGTAATCACTTTTTTTGAGCTCACAAGTACCTCAAAAGTCTACTAAGGAGACTTTTGCCAAGCACCCTATTAAATTCCTCGAATATCACGACTCCACTAAGGAATTGCTGAAGTTCTTTTAAAATTGGTGTAAAACTTTTCTATATTGATAGTTACAAAACAATGCCTAATACTATGATGCCCATTGGTATTGAGTGAGCGCAATGCATGAGAATATGCAGCTTATTTAGCAAAAGCTTCTAGTTCTTTCTGGTTCATGTGTTTTACCTTTCTTTTGATACCACTCGGGTAACCTTATCGACATTAATAGGGCATGCAACATGACGAGGCGCACAATCAATGGCTTCGTCTAGAACTCCCCCGACCAACAAATTAAATAGATAAATCAAACAATCCTCGGCATCATCTAACACTACTGGAATGGATTACGGCTATTATTTTGCATAGCACAAAGGTTAATACCATTATAATAATCAGACAGGCAAAACGATGTACTTGGGGACACACTTACCATTCAAAATAGGGTGATGGCCATTTTTGACACGATTAAATGTTCCTATATCATTAGCCTAATATTACAGACCACATAAAGAAAAGACATGAACTCACATACAGATATTGATTTAGCAACGACAACCAAGTACCACGCACAAGCACTGGCATACTACACGAAAGTACTGGCTGATTTTGAAGCAGGAAAAGTAAATAGACCTTTAGGCGTAAAATCAAAAAATTACCTGATGGCCTTATCAGAATTGCTGTTCAAAATAACCAAACTTCAAAAATTCTTCCCTGGCTCTGGCCATAATGACATTGTCGCCAATATTCATTTTCTAATGAATCATCGCGACGTATCTCGCATAGAATATGAGGCCAACGCTAATGAAACACACTACGCATGGGACTTTGATGAAAAAGTAAGTGCACCAGTCAAAATAGAGAAAATAGGTTATGAAGTCGTTGATAAAAGAAAAAGGTATTTTGTCCTATTAGAAAACGGAAACATCAAATTGGATAGCACCCCTGTGGCGTATAAAGAATTCTCAGAACAAGAAAAACACCACCACTCGAACACCCAACTTAAAGCAATTCCGGATGACTGGGCAATAGAGGTCAAAAGAGCCATTGAAGAATCACGCAAAGATGGGCTGTACCTTCCAAATCACGATGGCAAGGTAAAACAGGTTCAAAAAGAGACAGACCACGATAACCTGCCTAGTAACGTGATATCTATCTTCAAAAAATAACTATAAAAAATGATGTCCGCGTTAGCGTACATCATTTCTATAAAAATACGCTAAGCGCATTTTTGTCTTGGTCCCAGCTGTGAAAGGTCCCTCCTCATTGTAATGACATAATTAAAGTCATAACCCTTAAATGACGTGTTATTGTTAAGTAGTCGTCCTAGCAGATATCTTGCAATAATTGAGATAACATGAGAGATGACACTATTTTTCAAAGTCAGAACATAAATAGAGGAATAATTATGCCACCTGAACTAGAGGCCGCAATAAAAAGGGCTGAATTACAAAGAATGCTAAATAAAAAATTTGAAGATAGTCGATAGTTTGAGAAATGACTTAAGTTAACATTATTATTTTTGTCAGGAATTCCCCTCACATCAGTTACAAAGAATATCTAACGACTCAGGTATATAGAGTAAAAATAGAATTATTAACTATTCCAGAACTTTCTACAGAAAAGAAGATAATCACTGGAAAGATCTTGTGAAGTGTCATGAATCTGACAATAACGATGATTTGTAGAGGAAAATCTATTAGTGACATCGAGATAGAAGTATTATCTTTATTTAACACGGGATTAAATTTCGGTAAATATAAAAGGAAAAAACAATGATCGAATTCAAAATTAAAGCAGTTTTAGGATTGTTTGGTTATCGCGTTATTAGCATTAAAGAAACAGTATTAGAGAGTAACGATTTTTATTCAACAGGCGCAAAGTATATTCAAGATGATATGAACGACAATGGTGATAATGAATGGCTTCAATATATCCCAGATAGCTCTATCGGATATGAAGATGCTGGGGGTGTTTATGAATTCACGGGGACTGTTGAATACACTAAATTAGATATGATTGTTCATAACTCAAAAAGGATTAAATTATCAAATTTATAATTGGCGAATGGGTAGCTTAAAATTAAATTAGGAGGGATCCTTAAAGTGAATTTTTTATTTTCAACTCCTATCTTTAATTAAAGGTAAATGTGAAATAATACACAAATATAGATCTAGCTACTTCATATCGATGATTAATAGGTAAACGGTTTGCAGTTAAAGGAGCGATCCAAACAGGGCTGTTTGAACATGCTCTGGATTAACTACCGCTTTATGCTCTGATCTGCCGTTAGTAACTCAACAGCTAATGTCAGTTCATGGCTACTTAACGCCCCTTAAGCCACTGTAAAATAAAACTTCTAGTTTACTGAGCTTTGATATTAAATCGCCCACACATATAGCCTTAGCCATTACAATTGTCCACTAAGCCTTAAGTTGAACTTAATAGAGCAATAAAAAGTGATTAAGTAAGTTCACCAAGTAACTCCCTTTATTTATAATTAAAGTAAAACATGATTACAAAAAAACAAAATAAACAGCAACAAGCCAATGAAAACTACAATAAAAAAGTCCATAATGGTGAATTGCATTTAATAAAAGCCCGGCTCAATAAAGAAGAAGCAAACTACGTTAACCAACTGAAACAGGAAAAAGGAATATCAACAAGCTCTAAAACTTTAAAACATATTATTAATGACTACTTTAAGGCACAACAGGAAACTGACATTAGTACTCATAAAGTTCAAGATGAATTGTCTTCAACTAAAATTGAAACTTTAGAGGGAGAGATAGCTAAGTTAAAGGAAGAAAACTCGGTACTTGTTGAAGAAAATGAACTATTAAAGCTGAATCTTTCAAAAATACCATTCGAAGATAAACTAAAAAACTACTCAGTATTAATTATTCAAGAAGCATTAGATAAATCAGGCATTAAAGGCGAAATAAATTTCAGTCTTGGTGAGCTACACTTTCTTTGCACAGGCTTTCCAAAAGATATAGTTGACCTTTATCAAAATGATTTTTTCAATCTAATGGAGGTATTCATTCAAAAAGTAATAGATATAAAAGAAAAAAAAATAAAAACATACTTAGAAAAAACAGACACTAAAAACCGTGATGAATTAATACAGCAAGCAATTGAAATAAAAGAAGAAATAAAAGAAGGAATAGAGTTTATGAACCTCGATGAAAATTTAATTAAGCCCATAACGGACGCTGCTTATCGTTCGTTCCGTAATATTTATCCCAATAATATTTCTATGATAAATAATGAAGGTTTTTCTAGATGGTACATTAAAGCGATACAATCAACTATTGTAAAACTCCAATCGATTAGTCATGAATAGATCAAAAAGTCGCAAGGTTACCAAATATAGCCTTTCCCCACAAAACTATCATAAATTAATCACTGTAGACATAGTAATTAAACTTTTTAACTTAGCTATCTTTACCATTTACACTATTAAAAAATAAAATCAAAATAATTGTTAGGCTGACACTTGGCTTAATAATGTATCACAACGCCAACCTTAGCATTTTTTACCAATCAAAATGATGCAGGTAGCACTTGAATTACCTAACTTTACTCAAGCGTTGTGTCTTACACGTAATAAACTTAAAATTAGTGAATATCATTCGATGAGGTAAACATGGCTTGAGTAGAGAGTATTACCCTTAGCCTACTCAAATATTTATATGGCGCACAGTCAAGGGCCTCGTCTATATCTCCTCCACCAACGACTTAAATAGATGAATCCAACAATTCTCGGCATCAGCTAACTACTTTTATTTATTTAGTTAAAATAAAAATAAACACAAAAAATAATAACCATAACAAAGGCTAATAATTTATACTTTTCAGCTTTATTATTAGACTCTTCAACTTTATTATTTACTATAGCCTGAGTTGCTAAACTTTCAATTTCATCGTGTAAAGATGAAATACGAGATTGAAAATGTTCCCTCAAACTTACTAGTGTTTCTGGTAGTCCTTTATTCAATATATCTTTAAACTCATTGCAAGTATTGTCATTATGGCTTTTGATCTCTCCAGCAAAAGCACTGGGGGTTGCACTCTCATAATCAGCTAATTTATAGATGAAAGGTCTATCTGATTCATGTCCAAGTGCTACACAAACAGGGATAGCAGAGTTTATAATTGCATCAATGATAACCTCATTAGAAAACATGTTCATGGCTTCGTCTTCATGCCCCCCCCTATATAAAACTAATAAGTCAAAACCTTGCTGGTTATCATTGATATAATCAGCAACTTGTTGTGAAGTTGAACAATTTTCATGTTGGAATTTACTAGAAAGTTGATCGTTAAGCTTTAATAAATCACCTGATATATTTGAATGCTCAGAAGTGAGAGCTAAGACGGATGTAATTAATTTAGGTAAAACATTTTTTTCTTTTTCGAAGTAACCTTTCGTACTGCAATATTTTTCTAATCTTCGTATGAGCAGTTGACGATCAGAGATACCAGTCTCCCTAATACCGCTGGCTATAATGGTTACAGAACCCCAGCGATTTATATATAAAGATTTTATAACAACGTCATATTTTGCAGAACAGGATTGATGAGGAAGTAAATTGGATAAAACGCTTTCCATTAGAGTTTTCTTTATTTGTATATTTATTTTACCGTCTTTATCACCTGTCTTAGCTGTCCCACTTAAAAATCCATTCCAAGAATCAGTGTCCTTATGAATAATTGAAATGCCAGATATGGTTAACCCTTCAAAGAAATCTAATTTGTCATCTAATACGTCAGTAATTTTTTCATACAATCCATCAAGGGTTAGCGTATTAGGTTTAACACCCATAATTATTGAGCCTTTTTAAAGTTATCATCTAAAAAAGACTTCAATTGTGCTGCCAGTACTCTAGCTTCAATACGTAAATTTATAACTATTTCTAGGTTTGCTTTATTAGCATTAATTTCTTTATCTAACAGGTTCTTAATTTCTTGAAGTCTTCTTTCTTTATCTTGCCAGTCTTTCACGTCTGTTATTTCATTAACTTTATCTATTTCATCATTAACCATATATTACCTCTAAAAAACAACTTCATATATCTGGATCGGGAACATCATATTTTATATGGAATAACAAGGCTAATAGTTTATGTACCTTTTTAGTGGTCGATTAATTTTGGTCACGGATTTTTATTAAAGATAGTTAGCAAATGTTATTTAAATACATTACATCCTCTATATCTCTAGTTTAGGCAAGTTTAATTTGGCTTTTAAATAATACGGCAGAGCATATTCAGAAATTAACTTCCTCTAAATTTCCATTAAACCACGTCACTATCTGTTGCTTAGTTGCGCGCTTACTTTTATTCCAAACAAGTAACTTAATTTTGCTATCTACAGTATTGCGCTGATGAAGCAACCATTGAAAACAAATAGTTATCACGGTACGTCAGCCGGAATAAATCATACCCCCATGCCTAAGTTATTAACTTTAAAACCAATCAGCTATCTGTTGATTGGTTTGTCTGCCTTAACCTGAAATAAACAGAGTTCTGCAAATTCTCCCCCCAACCTCTATAAATATTGATATGTAAAAATTGGACCAATATATTTTTAGCCCTTTCCCATTTTTGACTAAGTCTCTAGGTGATAGAAAATAGATACCAATTAACAGGTTATTAAATTTTCAGGAGAAAACCATGACAACTAAATTATTACCAACAGGATATGTTATCTCAAAAGTACTTCAACGAGTAACAAATCAAACGGGATACTGTTTTGAAATGATCAACTGTTGTTTTTATGATTTTGCCATCTTCAATTTAAGGCACAAAGAAGTGGTTTCATTCGATGAAGTAGAAAGACTTTGGGAAGAAAATGCAGCCCCAAACTTACATGTGTATCTATATGATGCTGCCTAAATTGGTCCAATATACAGTTCAGTTTTCTCTTTTTGACGAAAGAATTAGCTGAGAGACAATAGGCAACTTATTAACAATTAACTTTAATTTACTAAGCATATAAATGACTAGATATATAGACGACCAAAAAATAAGACAGCTTATAGAAAATTTTAAGACACAAGAAAACTCTGAATATTTAATTTTGTGCTTAAGCTCCAGATTAATTGAACTGTGTATTCAATATGACCTGACCACCTCAGAAGAAGAACAAATATTTATACGAGATATTTATGCAACAAAAGATATCCGTTTTGAAGACTTAAACAAAACTCATTAGGAGATAATTATGCCATTAATTTTAGCGCTAAAAGATAAAGAAAAGTTATTTATAAATGCTCAAACATTACAAGTTCACTTGGAGGGAGAAGGTGTTGAGCTAACAGATTTAGAGAATGGTTCAATGACTACTTGTAAATTAAACAATATTAAAGAAGTAACCAATGGTGTTTGTTTGAAGTTAGCTCGTATATCTAAAGGTTATGCTGAGTTCGTTTTCTTTACCAGCTTCAATAATAAGATTTACCGAGAAAGCTACCTAAATAAGGTGGGAGTAAACTCAATTTAAGAGCCTATAAATGTTCAAAAGCAATAATTACAGCGTTTTTGACAGCATAAAACGACATGTTACAAAGACACTGGTTTTACTATTTTTTTAGGGGGCAGCTTTGAAAGATAAAGAATTAGATATAGAAGAAATAGTAGAGTATTTCCATCAACAACTTGAGGAGTGCCACATGAGTCCAAAACAACTTTATGGCTTATCGTGCATGCTACTCCGAGAAGTTGCGAGTACCAAAAGTCATTTTTATTCATTAGCTCATTTTCATAAATTTGAATCTGAGTACAACAGAAAATTATAAGTTATTAATAAATTAAATCATAAAGGGAAAAAACATGAAAACATCTTTAATGCTATGTGTTGTTATCGTTGGCTTTATTTCAAGTGGCTGTAGCTCTTCTGTCGAAGAACAAGTACATGAATTTAAGGTAAATCAACAAAAAGAAAAACAAGAGGAAGCTGAAAAAACAGTTGATAACATTCCTGACTGGTTTTTAGAGGAGGAACCAAGTGCAACGACACTACTGAGTGGAAAAGGAACTATAAGAAGAGGCAGCCCTGTATCAGCTTTGCAAGATGCTAAAACCCTAGCTTTGTATGATTTAGCACAAAAGCTAAAAAATAATGTTTCTGGCATATCCAAACTTTATCAAAATAATTTGGATGTAAAGAATAGCTCTAGCTCACAGTTAGCGATTGAAGCGATCGTTAAACAAACAGACGTTACTGGTTATGTTATCCATAAAAAAGAATTGATTGCTGAAAATGGTAGTTACCGGGCATTTATTTGGCTTGTTTGGGATGTTGAGAATGCGGTTAATCAATACCAACAGAATTTACAAAACTCTAAAGGGGCTAAGCAAAGTGCAAATGAGTTATTTGAAGAGCTTAATAACAAGTCTAGTAATTAAGTTATTTCTTGTTTCTTCGTTGTGCTTAGCAGGCGAACCTAAATGTGCTGACAACTATGAGTACTTAAATTCTTTACTAGATAAAAGCCAAGAAAAAAGTACTCAAGTTGCAGGCACAAGTAAATTGTTGATTGCTAAACAATCTGAAAGTCTACATAGAATTCAGGTCATTGAAGGTCAACAGTTATCGCCCCTGGAACTAAAGAAAATTAGCCTGCTAGAGCTGAACTGCAAGAAACAGCTTTCAGATAAAATAAAAGATAAGTAAGGCCATATAATTACCTTACTGAATAATTAAGGAATTGAGATATTGAATATTAAATGTGTAATCGCCGCTTTACTTATTTTACAAGTAAGCTTTAAAGCATTTTCTGCAACACCTTTTACAATTGAGTCGTTCATGCAGAAAGGCATTACGGAAACGGAATTAGTAAATCAAATGAAGCATAACTTTAAGTTAGAAGTGCTCGGAACAAGTAAAGAATTATTATTGAGAACCACTGAGTACTCAAACAAGGGGGTTTCGACCGAAGTTATCAAGCGTTTTGCTTTGGCCTCAATCCAATTTAATAATGTGGCTGTCAATTATAAAGTTGAAATTGACAAGTTAAAGCTGATTCTTTCCGGTGATTTTGAGATGTCTACCAACGATTATGATAACTATGCTGATGCTTATTTTAAAAACAAAATGCTGGCTAATAGAATAGAAGCTATTGCACATAAAGTTAAAATCCTAGAAAAGCAATTGGCAACAGGTACAAATAAAGGTCAGGCACATGAATTAATAAGGTTGCAGAATGACATATGGAAAACCAGCAGCAAACTTAATGTTTCCGTTAAACAGTTAGCTTTTGAGGATGTAAGTATTCTTTTGCGTATTGCTAAAAATGAACATATTGAATTGAAAAGAAACTTATCAGATGCCTTTTTATTTGCAAAAAGCTCCTTTGGGGTAGAACACAAAGATCTTGATGTATCAATACACCAAAGTGGTGAACATATGTGGAGTGCAAAGGTAGACATAACCATGGATTGGGAAAAGTTAATATCTACTTTGCCATCAAGTATAAAAGTACATACATGTGAAATATATGGTAATGAATATTACATGCTAGAGAAACCTTTAAATGGTTGGAATGAGTCCGTTAACTCTGTATTAAGCAAAAATAAAGTATTAACAATTGACTTGAACGGTACTGTTAAAGAGCTTGTTTATGGTATGGGAAATCATTGCGGGAGCTTTTTTGAGGGAGGTAGTCGTTTTACGCTCTTAAAAAAGGCAACATTTGAATTTCATATTTGGGCTAGGGAGGGTGCTGATATTGTACAAAGATTCGAAGGCATTCATTTAAATGAACACAATTCTCAGTCATCAAAGTTAATTGGTTATTAAAAGTAATTGTATTTTAAAGTCACCACTATTTAAATTAATTAGAGATGAAACCATGACAGATAGAGAAGTTGATAACTTGATGATTTGTGCAATATTATACACTTGTATGCCTTTATTTATATTAGCTTTTTCCCCCTTAGACCTATTAGGAGTCAAGCTATTAATCCTTAATGTGGTCAACCTTACTATTTCTTATTACTTCTACCAAAGATGGTATTCAAAACCTCTAAAGAGCAATTCGTTAAATATTTTAGCGTTATATGTATTTTCTTTTTCACTAAGCTTTTTGCTGATACCAATGTCCCATAAAAAGTACTGGAAAAGCCTTGGAATAAAAAAATAAGTTACTAAAGTCATTCTTTCATGGAAGGTAAAAGTGATAAAGAATGGACTAAATATATATAGTGAATTAGATGAGTACAGCAACTCAGATGGAAAATATCTACTACCAGTGCCACCAAATTGCATTTTAGTTTGCCACCATAAGCTCTTTAAACCAACATAAAGCCTAGGTCAAAAAAGGATCACTTTGATACGTTAGCCCTGACTTATCTACCGACAAGTGATCCGACAAAGCAGTCCTTAACTCTTTATAATTTAATGGCAAAAAACATTCTGCCCTACATACCAATAAAATTGCTTATTTTCATTTTACAAATATCTTTACTTAAGAATCAAACACCTGATTAAAAAGGTCAAGATTTGGCTCTTTCTCCTTATTTTCATTCAATCCTTTCCCTAGCATTATCTGGTCACTGTCCAAGTAACCTCGATAATATTCAGAACTAGTGGGTATAGATATCTTTTTACAAGTCCCTAATTCACCGTGTTTTTCCTCATACCATTTAGCTGCTATTTCAAACCTAGCATTAACTGGTATTAGTTGGTTACCTCCTATATAATCCTTTCCTTCTTTACGCTTTCGCTCTCTATCCATAGTACGGAATCTATCTGCTAATCCATCAACTAATCCAAATTGATAATCTTCAATATTCCCCTTAGAAAACGCTTCACCTGAAAGATACCTACCTTCTTTATAAACATCAGTCATTTTCCTTATGATACTCATCGCAGCTAAGAAAGTTTCCACTGCTATATCAATGGAATACTGCTCTCCTGTAAAGTCGATATCTAAATTGAAATAATCATCGCTTTCTTTTGGATCCCCAAATGCAGTAAAAACTTCTGTTGAAGCGCATATGGCATTAATAAGTGACCTTTCTATTATTTGCTGAATAGGTAGTATTTTTGTGATCATGTTCATTTTTTCTTTTTCAACATCTTCAAGCTTCACAATTAACCCATACTTTTTCATTAACTTATTTGCTTGTAATAATGCAACCTGGGCTTCATGTTCACTGCTATTATCTCCTGTACCTTTCGCTAAACATGCTCTTATTTTGCTTTTAATACGATCAATTTTTTGCTCTGAGGTTCTTTCTTTCATAGATTAGTCCTTTCAAATAAAAACACTCATACGAATGCTTCTATTTAGAAATTTTATTATTTGCCGTTATTTTTCTTAGCCCTGAAACAAATACTAGGCTTAGTAGAGTTGAGGATTTGAAATACACCAGGGTATTAAAATGACATTAAACGTATTTACTTTTAATCAATATCATTTGTGAAAGCCCAGATAAGGGCACCAACCCAACCAAAAAGCATCCAACCTAAAAACAAGTTCAGAATAAGTATTGCTTTAGCATTCCTATGATTTCTCTTTGAAGCGATAATTGCAGGAGTTAGATATATTAATAAAGCAATAATACCTAGAAAAATAAACAATATGACTTCCATCACAACTCCTTAATAACTATTGAATGAACATAAAGTATGGAAAAAATAGCAGTGTAAATGTAATGCTCTATCACTCTAGAATATTCAAATGGCATCAGCGGCTCCTTGTTCAGCAGCTTTTTTGTACCAATAGATGGCTTCTGCTGTATCTTCAAAACCGCCATTAACATCATCATATATAAGTGCTAAATTAAATTGGGCTTGAACATCCCCTTGTTCGGCAGCTTTTTTGTACCAACAGATTGCTTCTGACATATCTGCAAAATCACCATTAACATCATCATATATAAGCGCTAAATTAAATTGGGCATCAACATCCCCTTGTTCAGCAGATTTTTTGTACCAATGGATTGCTTCTGATGTATCTGCAAAATCACCATTAACATCATCATATATAAGCGCTAAATTAAATTGGGCATCAGCATCCCCTTGTCCAGCCGCTTTTTTGTACCAATAGATTGCTTCTGATGTATCTTCAAAACTGCCATTAGCATCATCATATATATGAGCTAAGTTAAATTGCGCTTGGACAAGTCCATTCAGAGCTGGACCTTTATAAAGCTCTATTGCTTTCTCGTAGTTTTGCTCAGTACCTAAACCATCATGGTGCATTAGTGCTAAATGGTATTTAGCTTTAATAGAGTTCTGTTCTGCTGTTTTAGTATTCCAAAATAAAGCTTCTTTATAATTTTGGGTTGTTTTGTCTCCATTCAAATACATCAATTCAAGTTCGTACTGTGATTCTTCGCCCCCATTTTCAGCAGCAGTTATTGCTTGATCAAATGAAGACTGTGCAAAGCAAGCAGGCATAAATAACAAAGTAATAAATAACCATTTAACAGAAGTCATAGACCAGTTAAATGTTCTGTTTAAATTGGGGGAAATCCATTGGTTGGAATTTTGTTTGTAGCTCATATTTATATCTCCTGAATGTTTATTAGAAAGCAGATTTTCTGCCTTCATTTATATAAACGGATATAAAATGTTGGAATTAACATTTAAATTAAATTATTTTTAAAAACAATTTAATTAACTAATTTAACCTTAGGATCGTATGGTTAAATTAGATGTATTATAAGGGGGGGGTTGATTTATAAGGTGGGAATTTTTAGCGTCAACTAACATTACTGGTGAAAACCCTTGTTTTTTCAGACTTTTCATACCAACTAACCGGATGTTGATTTTTTAGATTTGCACCAATTTGTAAAACCACTAAAATTCTCTCTTTTTTTAATCGTCTTTTAAGTTGATGTCTAATTGAAAAATACACATAAGCTCGGTTTATTGTTGAGTAGTATTAATTATCCGCCCCTTTAATAGACCACCCAGCAGCATACAAAATACTTTTATCATAAGTAGAGTCTAATGATGTGTTTTTATCGATAATTACCTCATAAGCTCTAACTCTACTAATCTTAACGTTACTTTCAAGACCTAATCCTATCTTTTTTAGGCCAGATGATGTTTCAAGAATATCATCTATTGAATTGGCTGGTAGGTTAGTTATTCTTTGTACTTTTTGTGTTTTTGTAATCTTAGTTTTTTTCTTGGCTTTTGCTTTATTCCTTTTGTCGGTAAACCTTGCGATTGCCTTTGGGTAATTAATAGAGCGTAAGAAGTTTATTAACGAAGTTTCATTTAAAAAGTTATTACTTATAGCGCTAACATGAAAACCTTTTAGCTTCTTTTTTTCAATGGGACTCAACTTTAAATGAAGTTTTTGTAGATCAAGGTGAATCTTACAAATTCCATTTTCAACAATTATTAATTTGATAATGTTATTAATTATTTTATCTCCAATTCCGACATATACTTCTTCTAGTTCCTTTGTCTTTTTTTCTGATTTTTCTTGCTCTAATTCCTTTACCCTTTGCTCTTGTTTTTTAGCACCTTGATCTAAAGAGGAATCAAAAGATTGTTGCTCAATACCTTTAATCTGGCAGAACTCTTCCATCATCAAGTGTATAGCTGTGGGGAAAGGTATTTCCACCTCCTCATTTGATTTTTCAGAGTGTTTCTCTTGAAGGTAGTCCCGAATGGCTCTAAGCATATTACTACCTGAAGCACTCATAGGTGTTTTCCTAACGACTACAGGGCTATCAATTCGTAATATTTTTGTATTTTGTTGGTAGATCATAATTCTATCTCCTGAATGTTTATTTAAAGACAGATTTCAGTCTTCATTTAAATAAACGGAGATAAGCCGTTAGAATTAACATTTAATTAAAGTTATTTTAAAAACAATTTAATTTACTAACTTAACCTTAGAAGTTTATCTGCGATTAAACGTGATGGTTGAGCTATAAGATAGTGGTCAAGAATAGCAATTATTGAAATTTATCTAAGGCTTCTGGAGAGAATACATAGCCATTAGCTTTTTGATAGTTTTTTACCTTTTTCATCATAATAAAGGGCCTCGGTTTGATTCCCTGACTGATCATTTTTTAGCAATGCTTTAAGCTTTTTATTAGGATAATAATGACTTATTGATTTTAATCGGTTGTATTCATCATAATCATAAGAAGATTTCCAAACACCACCTTTATTTGCAACAGGTTCTCCATTTACTCCAAAATACGCACGTCCGCTATTAAGATCAACTTCATCGTAATAAAACTCTAGTTTGTGATAATAATCATCAAAAAGAGCAGGTTTCCCTGCAGCAGTATAAGCTGCTTGTTCGATAATGAACCCTAAATAATTATACTTATATTTAACATATGCGTGATTACCACTTTCGCTTAAGAAGAGATCTGATTTCCCAGGAATCCTTTGCTCAATTAAATTTCCACTTGAATCATACTTAAACTTTATTACGAGGTAATTGTCTCTTATCGATTGCTCATGTTCTGAGCCGTTAGTAATTTTTTTGATATGGCCTGATTCGTCATAAAAAAACATGATGGTATCAATGTTTTTCCAACTATTAATGGTGTTATTTTTAGATTTAATATCATGGATGTATTGCTCCAATTGGCTTGCTCGGCCATTTTTGTCATATTTAATAACCATCCGGGCATAACCATTAGTGTTTTTTATTGGCGACCCTTTTACACCATATGTAGACCTTTGAATATTATTGCCTAAACTATCATACTCAAAAACAGTGCGAGCTGGCTTGTCGTCATTTCCAATTAATTCTCCAAGTATATTAGTCTGTATAGTTTCCGTGTTATTACCCCATTTATCATATTTTCTAATTTCAATATAAGAGTCGCTTTCAAAGATATTAACCTTTTTTATATTAAAACCTTTTTCGTCTTGTTCATATTTTATAACAGCAGGTACGGAAGATTTTAATGGTTGATTATTTATGGCTAAAAATGACTGAGTGGATACTTTTCCTCTTTCGGTGTAAGTATACTCCTCTCCAAACCAAGCACGTTCTGGAACTTCAACCCTCTTACCAAAAGCATTTAAATAGTATTTTTTACTAATAAATCCTTCTTTGTTATAAAAATATTTATATTGGGATATACCAGAAATTTCTAATTTAAGTTTTGTGTCAGCTTTAAAATTCTGTAATTTATCTAGCATATTAAAAATATTTTCATAACCATAACTTTTACCTATGAATACATTTGACTGGTTTTTCTCAAATAGGTATTTATCAATTCTCTTGAGTTTTCTTGTATCAGTTTTTATATATACAGATAATAATTTACCATCGGCAGTATATTTATACTCCCACAGGGCTGCATTGTCCTTTTCCTTGTTTTTTATCAATATTCCAAGACTATTTTGATAGCTTAGTTTTTTTAACACGCCTCCTTGATAATCAAGTCGGTAGTATTTCCCTAAGTGTTCTTTTCTCTCTTCGTTTAACTCATAAATACCAAATGGTACGCTCCACTTTTCACCGATATTAGCGAAGTAATAGCTCTTAACTCGATTGTGATCCCAATAATAAATAGAACCGATCAATATAGGTAACACAAGAAAAGTAAAGGAAAAGCTAAAACGAACATTGGTTTTATGCCGTCTAGATAACTTGAGATATTTTGCTAAACGGTTATCACTAATAATGCCATTTTTAAAATAACGCCAGCCTTCTTTGAGTATCCGGTTATCCTTAATGAGGTAATTATTTTTTTGTCCCGTACACCAACGTATAAACTGACCATCAACACTGTAGCGCCACTCTAAATAATCATTATTTTTTGCAACCCATTGCTTCAGTTCGTTCCAGTTAGCAAACAAACTATCATGTACTAATTTAATTGTTGTGTGGTCACCGTTATTGTTCGTACTAACAATTAAATTTGCATCAATAAATTGCTGAGCCAGTTTAAAAACTTGAGCAGCGTCTGCCTCTAATTTATTAATATCAACATGTTTAGCATATGGTAAAAATTCACCATTTAAACCAACGAAAGTATCAAAAAATTGAGCCGTTAATTTTTCAGAGGCTTGATTGTCTTTTAATACTTGAGTTGCTCTATAAGCAATGGCACCAGTAAGTCCACCTAACTCTTTATAATGTTGGTACTGTAATTCCGTTGCATTAGGGTTTTCTAACGTAGCTTTGAGGTAAAGCTGCTCTAATAGAAACTCTACCATAGGAAGTGCATAAGGAGTTTTATATGCCTCATCCATGATGACTTTATCTAAGTCACCACCCTCGCCATCATGCTCAAAAGTAATCCCAGAAAATGCTGATTGTTCATGAATAATTGCTTGCCAATCATCTAGTTCAAGCTGTGATGCCACATTAGATATAACGGGTGAACTAAGTGCCTGATTATCTAACAAACGACCTAGGTACTCATTACGGATTGCCAACACTATATCTAGCGGCTTCAATTGGTTTGCTAGGTCGTTTAAAGCTTTTAATGTAATAACAATACTTTCGTCTGCTTGGCTGAAAACCTCTTCAAACTGATCAAAATAAATTAAGCATGGAGGTGTATTATCGTCAACAAGAGCGCTAATTTTCTCAATGGCTTTAGTGGGAGAGTTCGTAATGGTTAATATTAACTCTGCAATCGACAGCCCTTTTATCTCTAATTGCCAAGCTTTGTTTAACTCTTCTAAAAGAAAGCCGAGTAACCCAATATTTTCCGATACTTTTGATGGTGTCGTATAAGCCCAATTAAATTGATTACTAACTCGCTCTAGTTTAGGTATTAACCCTGCTTTAATTAATGATGATTTTCCCGTACCACTTGCACCACTGACAATTAGCAAACCTTGATTTTGTTTTAAATCTTCATACAAACGATTAACGTCTTTGCTTCTGCCAAAAAAGCGAATACTGTCTTCATAATCAAAACTACTTAAGCCTTTAAATGGTGCCCAACGACCAAGAGGATCTCCATCGTAATTGTCACCTAATAGCTCACCAATTAAATTTTGTAGCCGAGTTTCTGTTACTAAACTCCCACCTAAGTCAGCAATTTTTTTACGTTGTTCTTGTGTTATCTCATTATCGTTTTGTATTGGATAACATATAGAAAATTGGGTAAATTGGTCTTGATTTTCTTCTACATAAACACAAACAGAATCAATCTTCTCGCATATATGGCTTATTGGCAGTACATGCCCTGATGTTAATATTTCGCCTGTGGCAAAGATTGGGAAAGCGAACTTACCTGGTTTTTTTAATACTACTCGCCACCAGCTTTCAAAAAGAGCGAGTGCATAGCCTAAACCACTGCTAGAACTTCCTTGGCTGAAATTGAAACTATCATCATGTTGTGTTGTTAAATTAATACCAGCACGAAAACGCTGGCGCTGGTCCAATTTATTTAATGAAACATAAGCGGCAATAGCACTACTATTTAAATAGCGTTGCTGATCTTGAAAAGATTGTGGAGTTAATTTTCGTTTAAGCGTTAAATTTAACTGCGCTTTAACTGACGGGTCACCAAATTGACTTTCTTGTGGGCGAACATTAGTTTGCAAGACTGTTGTTGTATTGGTGAGTATGTAAATCATTAGTTTAAAATTTTAACCGTCAATTTGTATATCATTATCTACATTACCATGAGCTGACTTTTCTCTAGTGGTTTTAATTACTCACTATCTTTTATCTCTAGGACTAAACAAGTCAATTTTGCTAAGCAGGATAAAAATTATAGCGCTATTGTATCAACGCTATAAAGATTTAATGCCGCCATTTAACAAAGTAGATCATTCAATTACATGTTAGATAAAACCTAGCCAACAATGCACTCAAATTTAGATGTTTTTTAATTAATATTAACAGATACAAAAACATCATGCTTTTTACCAACTAACTGGTTGCCGCTAGCATGCCAACTCACTAAAACCTTAACGTGCGAGCCAACTGGGTGCCCTTTGCGCGCTGCTCTTGAGCAATTTATTTTATAGCCAGCGGGGAAGTTCCCATCTTTACCTGTTGAAACTAAGCTCGTAGGACTAGTCCTTCCATGCTCAATACGAGCAATACAAACATCACGATCTGCATCATCTTTAGCAAGCCCCCACTCAACATCACGGCTTTCATCCCTAAATAGCATTACCGTATCTTGCCATTGACTGAGCGGCTTAAACATTTCAGTAGCATCACTATAACCCCAGTGACCTGTTGCATTAAGTTCGCTTTTATATTTGCAAATAGCTATGTTTTCAAATTTTCTGATCTCATTAGCGCAATTACTAACAGCTAAAATGTAATGCTCCGTTGCAAGCCATTCGTTTTGTACATTTCTTAATGCCACTTTAAAGGGGGTGCTATATTCACTATGCGTTGTATTGCGGGATGCATCATAGTGAGTATTCCAGCGGTAAACGGGATCTTTAGTTTTCCCTATGTATACTTGTCCATTAATCTTATGAGCATAAATAACAAAAAGGGCGGCCTTTACTTGGTTTGCTGTTAAGCCATTACATAATCTAAAAGTTGTTTGCATTATTTTACCCTCATCATTTCAAGATGTTGCTTTTTGGCCTTTGGTGTATGCACTTTTTTCAAGGTGAGATTTTGGTTATTTATCATCACCAAGCTGCCCAAATATTCAGCAATAAAATCATAATAATCTGGGTAAGTGTAATCATGCTCCCTTACGTTACCAGCTAAGGTGTTAAGGGTAATTTTAGCCTCACCCTTTTTGATGATTTTAATTCGAGAAATTATGCCAACAGTCCACTTATTAGGCACATCTTTTGTGCTTATAACAGGGGGCGAATCATCAGGGTAAAAACATTGATGTTTATTCCAAGGCGCACCCAGCTCATCAAGCCAAACGCTGCCCCCGTTATGCCTGACAAAATAAATTTCACTTTGGCAATACTGGCAAGTAGTAGGCGAACATACATCATCATGTTTGTATTCCTGTACGGTGCTGTTATATGTTCTAGGTTGGAAAGCGTAGCTTTCAGTTAATGAGCCACCGCCTAAATGACCTTCACCACCAAATCCGCAAGTACAACCAGCACTATGATTATGAGAATTACACATATTTACTTCCTTAATATTTTTCAATAGTTTCAGTGCTCTTTTTGAGTTAAAACTTATAGTTAGTTAATTTCTTTATGTTCTGTATAGGTAAACAACCTACATTGATAAGAATTAACAAATTAATTTAAAAACATTAGAAACAGCCATTAAGATATTGTAATCAAGGTGCTTTTTACGCGTTTATTTAAAGAATCTTATAAAGCAAGGTGATTTTTTGACTAAGGGAGGTTTAGTGATGTTTAGATCTGTTGATTTATAAAGATAAGGAAATTAATGTTTGGGAGTATTTTTTCAGGTGTTGATTGGCTTTATGTAATTCGAGTATACAAAATCACATAAAGCCAACAGGTGAAATAGATAGGGGTGGGGACGAAAGTTAATGAATATAAGAGCAAACATTATCCTTCCATCTATGGTGTTTATTTACAATTTTAATTGTCGTTCATAAGAATATTTATACTAATTTTACCTTTGATCCCTTTCATGTTTGCACTATTACTCAAATAGCCACTTCCTTCAGCAGACGTGCCTTCTTCATCAACATATATAGTGGCAGTTAATAGATCTTCACCGTCATTTAGAATAGAAATATCTAATGACTTACCAAGATATGATGATAATGAACTCTTCATTTGAGTGCTGTTATCTGTATTGGGAGTAAGATATAAGTCAACTTCATTATCTGAGCCTATCACACGCCTTACATCTAATATAAAGCCAGCGCCACCAAAGTTAATAGGTTGAGAAAACCATTCGGCTAATGAGGTTCCTGATGCTGCGAGCAATACCGTTTCAGCAAATTCGTATAGTTTTTCTTTCTTTTGTCTCTTAAAGGGAATGATATTTTCTGTAGATTGTTCAGCAGATGAGCCTACTTTCGCAATAAGTATATCAAGTTCATCTTGCAATGATTTAGGTACACCTTCAGCTAATTCTTTTTCTACCTCATTAACCATATCGTTAAAAACATCGTTTTCATGCATTAATAAAATCTGCTTAGTTAAATCTATCTTTTTCATGTCCTTGCCTCTGAATGATCTATTAGTTCTCGTAAAAACTGGATTTGCTCATGCGGATTAGTTACGACAACACCATGGGGTTGGGTACACAAAGATACTTTATCAATAAATCGTTTCAATTCTTGCGTTGGATTGCTAGAACTGTAGCCAATATGAACAGCTAATTTATTTAATGGTAAATCATATTCATTAAAGCTCCAAAAAGCCGCCTCGAAAAATTCTCGTCTATCAAAATTAGATATATTAAGAAGTAATTTATCAAAACAACGTTTTATCCATTGATATGCTTCTTTTACAAAAATATATTGTTCTGGGCTTTCAACTTGTGAAAGTGCTATTTCACTTTCACAAGTATCTTCAATTTGATTGTTTTGAATGTTTTCATACTTATTACCTGAAGATTCACTTTCTGCTTTAGTTAATCTTCGATTAAAGCCCAAAACTTTCAGCTGATCCAAATAACAAGAATGGACAGCTTGACTTATATAACTAGTTATCATTTTTCGCTCATCTTCAGATTCAAACTTATTTTCATCAAAAAAGTTCTGCTTAAATAACTTAAGGAATACCTCTTGAACAATATCATCAACAAAACCTTTGTGGTCTGGAGATTTTATTTTCCAAGACGTTATTTTCTTGATTAACAACAAGTACTCCGCTAACTCCTTATTGTTCGCTCTCATGAAGTTACTATCCTTATTCATTTAATTAATACAGATGAAATATCAGTATATGGCATTAAAGAGTTCATTCAAATTAAATGAGTTGTACAATTCTTAACATAGAGGGTAAGTGCTTTATAACCTGCCCTTTTATCAGATAACTTCGCCAGAGCGATTGAAGCCTATAACCATGTAACCTATGACTTTACTAGCATCACCTAACCAAACGCGGCCAAAACTAGGGGATGGATAAGTTTTTCATTCGTTTAATTACCTAAGTTTTCGTGTTCATATAGTAAAACTAGCTATTGATGTGAAAGTTAACATTTAATTAAAACAAGACGAATCATTACTTAGTCAGTTATTAATTCATCCATGTGATCAGCCCATTTCTGAAGCCATATTTTGCATCTACTTTCATATTTATGAAGATCATAGGTACCCTCAATTCCTGAGCGTGCATGCCCTAAAACGGCTTCACCAACCTCATTAGGACAATCCAACCGAGATAAACCCGTTCGCACTGTACGCCTTAAATCATGGGGAACCCAGTGGTCGATATCGAGCATTTTATCATCTCTACGCATTAACCAAGCTTGCTCTGTTATAGCTTTTTGTTGGATAGGTAACTTTGTCTTGAACGACGGAAAAAGGTACTTCCCCGTTTCTAACTTTAACTGTCGAAGAAAATCCATCGCTTGCTTAGATAATTGAACATAACGTTCAACATCAGTTTTTGTCGCTTTGAGGTGCCATGTTGCCTTATTTAAATCGATATCATCCCATTCTGCACTTGATACTTCGCCTGTACGGCAACCTGTCCATAGAGTAAACCGAAGAATTCGTTTTTGGGTTTGAGTAAAAGCTGAGCTTGGTAACCAGTTTAATAATTTTGCCAACTCATTGTCAGATAATACTCGCTGTCCTTTTTTAGATGTTAAGCGAATTTTTGCTTGTCGAAGGCTATTTTTCGCTAATAATGCAGGGTTAGCAAATTCATCAGGAAATTTCTCAATCCCTATAGAGTATTCATAAGCCGCTGTAAATTCTCTCAGCACGTTACCAGCTTGGACATTTGAGCCTCGTTCAACTATTCCCATAATCATATTAACGATATTTTTTCGGGTAACGTCCTCAGCATATCGATCACCTAACTCTTTTACCGCATCACAGTATAGTGTTCTTCTAGTTTCGGATTGTCCCTTCTTCTTTCTTGCACCAGCTATGACCTTGCCGTTAACTGTACGATCTTCGATATACTGAGATAAATAAAGTTCTATAACATCGGCTACTGTCATTCTTGATGACAGCTTTTCCTCAATTATAGCTTTATCCTTTTTAGCTTTTTTTTGTTCACTAGCGGGGCAACGGCCATCAGTACGAATAACTTTTAACTCTTGCAACTTCACTCTAGCTTCGGCTAGCGATGTTGAAGGAAAACGACCTATTTTAATCTGGCACAGCTTATTTGTAATTGGGCTTTTATATCGATAGAAAAAAGACTTCGTACCAGACTTATTACATGACACACGCAAGCCTTCATTCTCTTCAATATCAGAAAGATATTTGTCTTCAGGCTTCATTGCTTTAATTGTCGCTGCGTTTAAAGGTTTTCGTTCTTTTAGCATTTAATTACGTCCTTATTCATTGCAGGTATAGCACTAACTTTTTAATATCAGTATGATTGCATTTATAACTTAGAATGTTAGTAAACTAGCAGATCTGGTGTAGGTTTTTTAATGGTTCGATTATACACTAAAAAAACCTATACCAAAACCTACACTTATTAGTGGGATTACATGGAATAAATTGAAATTTCAGTTTATTTCACTAGATTACAACAAACACACAAATAGCCACGCAGTAGGCTGTACAGAACTAAAAAGTGTAATAAAAACATGCAAGATTTGTCTTCACATACCCCTATGATGCGTCAGTACTTAACCATAAAGGCTGAGTTTCCACATATTTTGATCTTTTATCGCATGGGTGATTTCTACGAATTATTTTTTGATGATGCCAAAAAGGCCTCTGACTTATTGGATATTTCGCTTACCGCTAGAGGTAAAACAGGTGGTAATGCTATTCCAATGGCTGGCGTACCTTACCATGCAGTTGAAAATTACTTAGCAAAGCTAGTCGCCTTAGGTGAGTCAGTCGCTATTTGTGAGCAAATAGGCGACCCTGCCACCAGTAAAGGTCCGGTTGAGCGTAAAGTAGTACGTGTTATCACTCCTGGTACGGTTAGTGATGAAGCACTACTTGCAGATAAGCAAGATAATCTAATTGTTGCCATCGTCGATAACCAATCTCCTAACGCCAAGCTAAAAACGAGCTCAGCACCTGCTTTTGGACTTGCTTATTTAGATATGGCCAGTGGCCGATTTGTACTAACTGAGCCACAAACCAATGAGCAACTTCAAGCTGAACTACAACGTTTATCACCTGCTGAACTACTTTATAGTGAATCGCTACAGGATTTTAGTTTAATAGAGAACAGAAAAGGTTTACGTCGTCGCCCAGAGTGGGAATTTGATCTTGAGACGGCCATTAGCTTATTGAACAAACAGTTTGATACTAAAGAGTTAACTGGCTTTGGTGTTGATGATAAGCCGTTAGGTTTAGCTGCTGCAGGTTGTTTATTTCAATATGTTAAAGATACCCAGCGCACTGCCCTACCGCATATTCGGGCCATAGTCTGTGAATCTGCCAATAAAGGCGTGGTTCTTGATGCGGCTACTAGACGTAATTTGGAGCTAACCCAAAATTTACAAGGTGGCTTAGATAATACCCTTGCAGCGATTCTAGATAAATCATCTACGCCAATGGGTTCACGTTTACTTAAACGCTGGTTACACTTTCCATTACGGGATTTAACGGTTCTTAATAATCGCCAAAATACGGTAAGTGATATCATAGCGCTAGATCTAATCACGCCAATCCAGCCATTATTAAAAGGCTTAGGCGATATTGAACGTATTGTCTCTAGAATAGCGTTAGGCTCTGCCCGACCTCGAGATTTTGCGCGTTTACGCCATGCTCTACAGCAACTACCTGAGTTGCAGGATGAATTAAAAAGTGAGTTGACACAATCTCCCACTAATTATTTAACCACTATTGCCCAACAAAGCCAGCCAATGCCTCAACTACAAGCGTTGTTGGAACATGCCATTATTGAAAACCCACCTGTACTTATACGTGACGGTGGTGTTATCGCACCAGGTTATAATAGCGAGCTTGATGTATTACGTGATTTAAGTGATGGTGCGACTGAATTTTTGGCACAACTTGAGCAACGAGAAAAAGAGCGTACTGGCATACACTCATTGAAAGTTGGCTATAACAGGGTTCATGGCTTTTTTATTGAAATGAGTCGCACCGCCGCAGTTGATGCACCTGATGATTATATTCGTCGCCAAACATTAAAAAATAATGAACGATTTATTACCGAAGAATTAAAGCAACATGAGGAAAAAGTTCTTAGTGCTCAAAGCAAATTCTTAGCCTTAGAAAAAGTACTCTATCAAGAACTATTCGATAAAATCTTACCCGATTTAGCGCAACTGCAGCAATTAAGCCAAGCCATCGCGGAGCTTGATGTATTAACCACCTTCGCAGAACGTGCATTAGCATTAAACTATGTAAAACCCCATTTAGTTGAAGCGCCAGGCATTAGCATTGATGCGGGTCGCCATGTCGTCGTTGAACAGATGACTAACAATGCTTTTATCGCTAACCCTGTATCCTTAACAGAGCAGCGCAAGATGTTGATTATTACCGGTCCAAACATGGGCGGTAAATCGACTTATATGCGCCAAACAGCTTTAATCGTATTGCTAGCTCATATCGGTTGTTATGTACCTGCTGACAGCGCAACGATAGGTTTAGTTGATAGAATATTTACCCGCATTGGTGCTTCTGATGATTTAGCGAGTGGCCGCTCTACTTTTATGGTCGAAATGACGGAAACCGCCAACATATTACATAACGCTACTGATAAAAGTTTAGTACTGCTTGATGAGATTGGTCGAGGCACGAGTACTTACGATGGCTTATCACTGGCTTGGGCTTGTGCAGAAATGCTAGCGCTTAAAACCAAGGCATTTACCTTATTCGCTACACATTATTTTGAGCTGACTATGCTAGCAGAGCAGATCCCAATCTTAGCCAATGTGCATTTAGATGCTATCGAACATGACGATAACATCGTTTTTATGCACGCAATACAAGAAGGTCCTGCCAGCAAGAGTTTTGGCTTACAAGTTGCGCAATTAGCGGGCGTACCAAAAATGGTGATAAAGCGTGCTAAACAACGATTAAGTGAATTAGAGCAACAGCAAACACCAACGTTACTCTCTGCAACACCTTTGCAAAGTGATGCTTTTGAGCAACTTAGTTTCGCCTCAAATGAGCACCCTGCACTTACAACGCTTATCGACACCGACGTTAATGAGTTAAGCCCTAGACAAGCACTAGATTTATTATTCGCTTTAAAAGAGCAACTCTAAGCATCTAGTAACACTGCCAATTAAGTATGAGATACTCCATTGGCAGTAATTTTTTAGGCATCAACTATCTAATCAATAGTCAGGCCTTCAGAAACGAAAAAAGCCTCAGCATTATTAGTGCTGAGGCTTTTGTCTTTTTATGGTGCCCCGACCCGGATTTGAACCAGGGACACGAGGATTTTCAATCCTCTGCTCTACCAACTGAGCTATCGGGGCATTCTTTATTGAGCAGTACTCTCTAAAGAGCGCGTATAATATAGTGAAATTTTGGCGCAAGCAACCGTTTTATAATAATAATTAACTTAAAGTTTAATTTACTCCTTTACTGCGACATAAGTGTTCAATTATTAAACCAATACCTATCACAACGGTTCAAGTTAAACGTAAATAGCCGCTTTTAATAATCGTAGTATTAGATAGTTAGCGCTAAAGACAAGCGGTAAAAAATAACTTTTATAATTCAAAATCACTAAAGTCTATGTCGGTATCATCTGCTATCTCAGTTTTACTTGGGGGATCAAGTAAAGAGGGCTGCATATCTGTTTCACGTTCTGATGTAGATACAATCTGCTCTTGCTTAGGATTACTCTTATTTTTCTTACGCTTTTGCCGTTGAAGGCAACGTTTAATGACTTTTTGCTTTTCATCATTATTAAAATTTTTCCAGTCTTGTCGTTCATCACGCGAGCGCATACAACCCAAGCAGTGACCTTTTTCATCCAACTGACAAATGCCAATACAAGGGCTAGGAACATCAAAAAACTCTAATTGCATTTAATACCAATCTCACTAATTAATTGTCCATCTGCACGAGGTAAAATAAATAAAAAAAATGCGCTGTAAGTTAATTATAACTTATCAACGCATTTTTTATAACAGCTAGCTTAGCTAGATGATTTAAAGCGAATTTTACGCTAATTTATCACTAACAATATGATAATCAGGGTCTTCAATGATATTCAGTTCAACCAATTTATCTGCCTTGTCTAACAGCTCTTTACACTCTTTATTTAAGTGTTTCAGATGCATAGCCTTGTTGCGCGATAAATATCGTTCAGCCAAGGTATCAATAGCTTCAATGGCTGAATGGTCGACAACACGTGCATTTTTGAATTCAACAATAACATCATCACTGTCTTCTTCTGGCGTAAATTGCTCAAGGAAATTAGCGATCGAACCAAAAAATATTGGTCCATTAACTTCATAAACGGTTGAACCATCTTCATTCACACTACGATGAACTGCAATATGCTTCGCGTGTTCCCAAGCAAAAACTAATGCTGAGACAATAACACCCACAATAACGGCAACAGCCAAATCAGAATAAACAGTAACCCCTGAAACCAATACAATAACAAATGCATCAGCTTTAGGCACTTTGCCTAAAATACGAAGACTTGACCATTCAAAAGTACCAATCACTACAATAAACATAACCCCAACTAACGCTGCCAGAGGTATTTGCTCAATTAAACCTGAAGCAAATAATATAAAACCTAATAAGGCTAACGCTGCAGTAATACCTGATGCTCGACCACGACCACCTGAGTTTACGTTGATCATCGATTGACCGATCATCGCACAACCACCCATACCGCCGAAGAATCCAGTAGCTGTGTTAGCTGCACCCTGTGCAATACATTCTTTATTACTGCGACCACGAGTACCAGTTAATTCATCAATTAGTGTGAGCGTTAATAAAGATTCAATAAGACCTATTGCGGCAAGAACTAAAGCAAAAGGAAGAATAATTTTAAAGGTTTCGAAGGTGAAAGGTACATCTGGAACAGAAAATGTAGGTAAACCGCCAGCAATCGAAGCTGCGTCACCAACAAGCTTAGTATCAAGGCCAGTAGCAAAAACTAGTAATGAAACACCTACAATAGCAATAAGCGTAGAAGGCACTGCTTTAGTCAGTTTAGGGAAGAAGTGTATAATTGCCATGGTCAAAAGAATCAAACCAGCCATGGTAAATAATGGCGTACCTTGCATCCATTCAAGTTCACCTGCAGCGTTAGTGACTTTAAATTGCCCTAATTGCGCTAAGAATATGACGATGGCTAAACCATTAACAAAACCTAGCATTACCGGATGCGGCACTAGGCGAATAAACTTACCTAATTTGAATATCCCCGCCATAATTTGCAGTAGACCCGTGAGCACCACAGTGGCAAATAAGTATTCAACACCATGAATGGCAACTAAACTCACCATTACCACAGCCATAGCACCCGTAGCACCAGAAATCATTCCCGGTCGACCACCAAAAATAGCGGTTATTAAGCCAACCATAAACGCCGCATATAAACCAACTAAGGGTTCTACACCGGCCACAAAGGCAAAAGCTACTGCTTCAGGCACCAGTGCTAACGCAACTGTTAGACCTGATAGCACATCATTTTTCAAGTTAGACACTTTACTGGCGTGTAATTCAAACATTTTTATCTCATTGAGTTTATCGCTAATAGTTAACTCTTTAAGTCAAATCATTGGCGAATACGAATTGGCGAGCATATTTCCTTTAGACTTAATCAAGGTTAAGCATAAAAAAGAACAAGCAAGTTTACTGTGGTTTTGAGGGGCGTGAATACTATAGAAATGGAGAGAAAAAGTCAATATTTGCTTACTTTTACTACAAGTAAGCAAATGAATTTAGACCTAATAGCTAAACTAAATATTCGCTGCTTCGCGTTGCTCTAAAAAGGCTTTTATTTCATCTCTTGAGCTTAGGATATGATGTTTTAACACGGCAACAGCTTTGTCTATATCACCCGTCTTACAATAGGCTAATAACTGGTTGTGCTCAGGTCCAGCTTTTGAAATTCCGCCTGCCCACAATAAGTGCATACGAATATATCTATCCGCATTTTTATTCAGGGTGTTAACTAAATCTTGCGTTTGCGGTCTATTAGCCGCTGAATATAAGCAATTATGATAACGAGAATTAAGTTCACTCCAGGTATTTGCCGCATTTTCCTTACCAAGCGCTTTATCTAATTGCGCTAAAATATCACTTGCTTCAGCTAATTTTTCGCTGGTTAGTAATGGTAATGACGCTGCGAGTAAATTTCCTTCAAGCATTGCTCGTAATTCAAAAAGTTCAGCCACATGTCTAGCGTTAAGCTCTGTTACAGTTGCGCCTTTATGTGGTTCAAAGACAACTAAGCCTTCACCTTCGAGCTGAAGCAACGCTTCTCTTACAGGAATACGACTCACATTTAATTCGGTCGCTAACGCTGCTTGACGAAGTGATTCACCCGCCTTTAATTCGCCGCTAAGTATTTTCTCTCTAAGAGTTTCAACCACTAACTGCGTTCTTGTTTTATATACTATAGTCATAAAATGCTTCCGAACAATATTAGCAACCATTATAAGGAGTCATGAATATAACACCATTAAAAATGTACTTTTACCGTTTAAGTTATCTATAAAAACGGCAGATAGATTATCTGCCGTTTTGTTTTAGCTATTTTGAATAAACATCATAGCTTATTGTTAGCGACAACCACTGGATAGTAGTTACTCAACAATCCAGTAAGTTTCTTTCATTTCGCCATTGCGTAAATATTTGAAGGTAACTTTGTCACCTTTTTCAAAGCTAGCAAGGTGTTTCTTAATTTGTACCGCTGAGGCTAAATCAATAATAGCACGTCCTCCTACTTCTAGCAGTATGTCACCACCAAGTAAAATAGGACTACGACCCATTACGACACTAAGATTACCACCTTTGAAGCCAAGTTTATCTGCTAAAGTACCCGGTATAACATGTTGAATTAACATACCATGACCTGCGGTATTGTTAATTGCGTAAGACTGTTTTTTATTCAGTAGAAGCGGAATAAAACCAGAGAATGTACCCGGGTCACTATCAATTATATGGCGTACGGTATCAACCGAAACAACGAAACCTAAGCCATTACTGCCACCACTTTTAGATAATATATGACTCACAATACCAACAATTTCACCATTAAGGTTGAACATTGGACCGCCAGAATTCCCTTGGTTAATTGAAGCATCGGTTTGTAGTAAACGAGGTACTAAGGTTCTTCCTGGTATTGCATTACCATCACGAATACCACTTAAATAGCCTACAGATAAGCTATGACTCACACCAAAAGGTGCGCCAATAATAATAACTTGTTCGCCTATTTGGTAATCATTAGCTTTAGCTAATTTCAATGGTTTTGCTGTGCTAGGAACTTTCCCTGCTTGAATCATGGCCAAATCAATGAGAGGTTCTATCCAAACAACATGACCAGTAGTTTTAGTGCCATCAGCAAACTCAACTTCAATTGATGTTGCTTTATCAACAACATGCGCGGCAGTTAAAATACGACCTTCCTCACTAACTAACGCACCTGACCCCAATGAATTGGCCGTTTTTGCTTTATACGCCACTTGACCAACTTTAGGATCAGCTAATGACTCTACATGCAATTCGACGACTGAAGGATTAACCTTCTTATAAAGTGTTTGAATTGAATTTTCTTTTATTTGATATGCTTGTGTTGTTGTGCAGCCACTTAAGGCGAAAAGACTAAGAATTAGAAAAACTCTACTCATTGATAAAAATCCACTGTGATTAAATTAATAACAGTGTAACCAACTGTGATCTTTTTATCATTACTTTTATGTACTTGAATAGATAAATAATCAAGTTAAGGTGCTATGATAACCGCGATTATTTAAATAGGAAAATCATATGGAAATTATCGCCACATTGGCGTTACTGTCATTGGTTTGGTTGCTATGGCAGTTAGTTAAAGCAAAAAGATTTACGCGTTTTAAACAACAAATTAATACTGAGCTAAAAGACAAAGTGATTGCAGATATTATTGAAGAATTATCCCTAACTCGCAGTGAACTATTTCCTAATAATGATTGCCACCAAGCAGCAACATTAGTTTATTGGACCCAATATAAAAGCCGCATATTGCATGCGGCCTTAGCACGTGAAATTATTGACCAACAATGGTTAATAGACAGCGGAAATTTACGTAACGCCCAACATTTATTTTTCATTGAACATCAATATTTACCAGTACCTAAACAAAGTAAAACCTAAGCAAGCCAAAACTTACTTGGCTAGCTTAACTTTACTAGGTAAAGCAAAAAGGTTTAACAGAAAAGTTATACCAATGACATTAATTAAGGAACAGCTTTCATTTTAAAATAAGCAATGATAATAAATGTTCAAGAACAAGGCGCTTGATTGAGCAATAGCTGGCTATTGGGATTGAAAGCAACGATGTTATTGGATATTTAAGCCATTTGAAAATGATCACTTAGTTAGTGATATTGGTATTAAGCCTTTTTAGCAAATTGTAAATCCCATACGCCATGGCCTAATCGTTGCCCACGGTTTTCAAACTTAGTTAAAGGGCGAGAATCTGGACGCGGCACATAATCGCTTGTTTCTGACAAGTTGTTATAACCTGGTGCACTTTGCATATCTTCTAACATGCATTCCGCATAGTTTTCCCAGTCAGTAGCCATATGGAAAACCCCATCAACTTTCAACTTTTGTCTAATAGTTTCAACAAATTCTGCAGAAACAATTCGGCGTTTATGATGTTTTTTCTTGTGCCATGGATCTGGAAAGAATAATTGCACCGTTGTTAGTGTGCCATCAGCTATACAGTCGGCTAAAATCTCGATAGCATCATGTTCATAAACTTTTAAATTGCTAACACTTTCTTCAACTGCAGATGAAATACAAGCGCCAACACCGGGTTTGTGTACTTCAATACCAATAAAGTTTAGTTCTGGTGCTGCTTTGGCCATTTCAACTAACGATTTTCCCATACCAAAACCGATCTCTAAAACCACAGGATTTTCATTGGTAAATAGTGCTTTGGTATCAATAACGCCATCACTATGGTTTAAGCCCATATTTTTCCAATGATCGTTAATCGCACGTTCTTGATTTTTAGTTAACCGACCTTCGCGTTTAACAAAGCTACGTACTTTACGAATGTACTTACCTTCTTGCTCGGCTTGTTCTATGGTTTTATGTGTTTTTTCAGTCATATTGGATCTTTTACTAATATTTGTTCAATTATATTCAGCAAGCATTATAGATAGTGCTGCATAAGTAGTTATTCGACTTCATTATTCTAAATAAATGGGTTTTAGACAAAGCCGTCAAGTTATTCAGTACCATTGCTTATGGAACATAAGCAATGGTACTGAATAACGCCGACAATGTAGTATAAAAATCATTTATGACGAATAAATTTATTCAGCCCACCACACATCGTAAAGGTCGCTAACAGCTACTGAAGTTGCACCATTATCAGTCAACCATTTTTCAACAATGTTACGATGTTCATCAGTACAAGAGCCTAACGCTTGAGTACAGATTAAACCATGCCATAACGTATCACCTTCACCACCAAAACCTAATTCATTTGGTTGGATAGCTTCTGCGAAAAACTTACTAATAAACGCATCTAATTCTTCGCCATTTATGCCGTCTTTTAATTTCCAAGCAACATCGAAACCTAATTCCTGAAACTCATCAACACGTAATTTTTTACGGATACGGGTACTACGGTTTTTTGCGTTTACTTTCATTATAAAGCCTTATATTTTTTCTTAGTGCTAAGTTGGAACCAAGCGAATAGAATTTCAAAGGCGATATTATATACCCGTTACCATGCAAAGTGTAGGATTTCAGTGGAAATGAAAATTACTCATACATTCTGAAATTTTTGTAATGATTGGCAACGGCTATATACGCTACTTAATCAATATCCGAACTTGCCTATTTGAGCTCAACAAGTTATTTAGTTACACTGCGCGCTATGAAAAATCCTATAGTACTATCAGCCAACTCGGCTGAAAAATTTGGCCAGCAAGTCGTAAGCTGGTACCACCAACAAGGTAGAAAGCATTTACCTTGGCAACAAAACAAAACCCCATATAGAGTATGGATATCAGAGATAATGTTACAACAAACACAAGTTGCGACAGTTATCCCCTACTATCAGCGTTTTATGGCAAGTTTCCCAACAATAACTGATTTAGCCAATGCCGATGAAGACGTAGTTTTACATCATTGGACTGGTCTTGGATATTACGCTCGAGCACGTAATTTACATAAATCAGCTAAAATAATGGCCAATGATTATGAGGGTCAATTTCCTACTGATATTGAGCAAGTTATTGCTTTACCGGGTATAGGCCGCTCAACCGCTGGCGCTATTTTAAGTTTATCGCTAAAGCAACATCATCCTATTTTAGACGGTAACGTAAAACGTGTATTAGCTCGAAGCTACCTAGTAGAAGGTTATAATGGCTTGAGCAAGTTTGATAAAGCATTATGGCAGTTAAGCGAACAATTAACGCCTGCTATAGAAACTGACAGCTTCAATCAAGCAATGATGGACTTAGGTGCTACCGTTTGTACCCGAAGTAAACCCACTTGTGAGCTTTGCCCTGTTGAGAAAAGTTGTTTGGCCAAGGCAGGTGATCAACAATCAAATTTTCCTCAGAAAAAGCCTAAAAAGAAAATTCCTGAGAAGAAAACCATCATGGTGATCCCTCGACTGAAAAACGAACGCTGTGATAGGGTATTAATGGAGAAGCGACCACCTGTCGGTATTTGGGGTGGATTATGGTGTTTTCATGAAATTGAAGAACTAGATGAAATTGATGACTTAATGACGAGTTTGTCACTTAAAGCACTTTCATCACAAACCTTAACTGAGTTTAGGCATACTTTTAGTCACTTTCATTTAGATATTACCCCCGTGGTAGTAGACTGCCAACAACTTGATTGTGCAAATATAAACGAACCTAATCAGCAAAAGTGGTATGATTTACACCAAGAATTAAGTGTCGGCTTAGCAGCCTCAACACAAAAACTACTAACTTTACTTAAGGACTGTTGATCTTTCATATTTAAATTTTGTTTTACTTAAATAATCAATAAAGTTCAAAGCCCACTAATTAACTACTACGTATCTAATATAGAGAAGAGAAACCATTATGAGTCGCACAGTATTTTGTCAAAACCTAAATAAAGAAGCCGAAGGTCTAGGTTACCAACTATATCCAGGTGAAATAGGTAAACGTATTTTTGATAATATTTGTAAAGAAGCGTGGGGGATCTGGCAAAAAAAGCAAACTATGCTAATAAATGAAAAAAAAATGAATATGATGAATGCTGATGATCGTGCTTTTTTAGAAACAGCCATGATTGCTTACCTATTTGAAGGTAAAGAACCCGAGATTGAAGGTTATGTTCCACCGAGTAAATAATCACATTTAATTATTACATCAGTTTGGCTTGCTCGTTTTATAACTCGTTAACGCTCATAAAAAGTGCACAAAAAACAGATGTGCTGTAAAAAGCAGCAAACAAACACTTTTTATAAAAAACTTAGCAAAAAAGAGTTGACGGGGTAAAAGAAAAACAGTTTAATACGCCCCGTCTTAACGAGGTAACGAATTACAGCCAAGTTAGACATGTTTAGCCCCGATAGCTCAGTTGGTAGAGCAGAGGATTGAAAATCCTCGTGTCCCTGGTTCAAATCCGGGTCGGGGCACCATTTTACAGAAGTGGTGCTCAATTATTATTAGCTAATAATATTAAGTAATACTTCGGTGCCAAAAGTATTTAAGTTGTTTAAATAAACTTAAATATTGCACACAGCTTTGTGTGCCGACTTAGCTCAGTTGGTAGAGCAACTGACTTGTAATCAGTAGGTCGCCAGTTCGATTCCGGCAGTCGGCACCATTCCTTCGTAGGAAGCATCAAGCCCTAACATTGTTAGGGCTTTTTTGTATCTATCGATTGGTCGAATTCTATAATAGATTTCATTAACACCAATAAAACTACCTACCCCACCTATGCTGAACGTTATACGTGATTTAATCCTGTCATATAGCTAAGCTACGGCTTTACAAAAGTAATGATCTCAAAGGTTATGTGTTTAAATTGTATACCGTTATCCTTATTGATTTATACGTAATTATTTTTGTCAACAACAACAAAATAATGCGTTTGATGTTTTTTGATTGGCGCTCATACTACATAAAATTTTATTTTGTTTTTATTATGTTAAACACCACTATTGTTATTGATAACCCAACAGACTGGGAACCCTATTTAAAATCTGAGCAGGTCATAACCTTTGAGCTATACATAATAATTATGAGTGAATTTTTACGAAGAATAGAACAGCGCAAAAATTCAACAAATTAATATAATAGATAAACACTACTTTGGTAATAAATATGAGCACTAATAACATAACACCCACTCCAGAAGAAGCCGTTTCTTTCAGCCACGATAGGTTATCCGTTTACAACCTTTGTGATGATGCTTCTGATGATTTAATCGCAATTGATAAGTCTATTACTGAACGAGGTGTCCGGTACAGAGATGCCATACAAGTTGTTTTACCAACAGGAGAATATTGGCTCTTTGACTATGGCGTGATTGTCTTTTGGGGTGTAGGTGAAGATGAACGTCAAGCGTTAATCAATCGTTTACTTCGCCGCGATAAGAGCAAGTCTCAAAATATAGAAGAACATTTTCGTTTTACTTTTACAAGTAACATTAAAATAAGTAAAGACACGATCAATTTGCCTGACGAAAATCCCCTCACACGCCTAGCAATCAGCCATGCATTAGCGCAATCAATTAAACTAATGGAATATGAACTGAAAGCTCAAAACACTATCGCTGATTATTCTCATTTGCCAGAAGCATTAGCAAAAACAGGTAAAATAGCACTAAACCGAAAAGATATTGCGAAAATAAGAGGTACCTTATTTAGTACCAAAAGCGATATTATTTTGCACTATGGATTATTAGATACGCCTGATTTTTTCTGGGAATATCCGGAATTTGAAGCCATTTATAATGCCGTTGTTCGTTACTTAGAAATTCATCAACGGGTGGATTTATTGTCTAAAAAATTAGCAACTATTCATGAATTATTTGAGATGTTAGCCGATGAACAAAAACACCAACATTCGTCATTTTTAGAGTGGATTATTATTGTACTAATCGCTATCGAAATTGTTATCTATTTTGCTGAAGAAATAAGGAAAGTAACCTAGCTCAATTCATTGTAAATTTTATTCTAAAAAATCATCTTTGGTATCAAATGGCAATGAGTTCAATAGGTTTTATTGAACTCATTGCTCATTGTAGTTACGCCACTTTTTCGCTGCTTTTATTTGCTAATTTATGCTTAACCGTCCACAAATGCATTAACTCTACACCTATTGTTGCCGCAGCGAGTGCCGTTATTTCACTATTATCATAGCTTGGCGCTACCTCAACTACATCCATACCAACAAGATTTAGGCCTGATAATCCTCTTAAAATTTTAAGCACTTTATCTGTGGTCATCCCACCACAAACAGGTGTTCCTGTACCTGGTGCATATGCAGGGTCTAAACAGTCAATATCAAAGGTTAGATACACGGGTAAATCTTTCACTCGCTCGAGTATCTGCTTAGTTATTTCTTCAACAGACATATCATTGGCTTGTGACGCATCAATCACCTCAAAACCATGATTTTTCTTTTTATAATTAGTACGGATACCAATTTGTATTGATGAATCTTGATCAATTAGCCCTTCATTAGGCGCATGAAAAAACATAGTGCCGTGGTCATATTGGCTGCCATTACTGTACGTATCGGTATGGGCATCAAAGTGCACTAACGCCAATTTTCCAAATTTCTGAGCATAAGCTCTTAACAAAGGTAGGGTAACGAAATGATCACCACCAAGCGCTAAAATAGTTTTGTTAGCGGCGAGTAGTTGTGAAGCTGCAGATTCAACTACATCACAAAATTGTGCCGCATCACCACAGCTATAAACTAAATCGCCAGCATCAACTATTTTAACATGACGCGTTAAGCTAAACGGCCAAGGAAACCGCTTTCCTTCCCACGCTAAGTTGACTGACGCATGACGAATAGCTGTAGGTCCCATTCGAGCACCTGAACGGCCTGTTGTCGCCATATCAAAAGGCAGCCCTAATATCACAATGTCCGCATCACTATGAACAGGGTCGGTTGCCAAAGGCTGCCGCAAAAATGTCATAGCATTGGAATATATTGAATTATCTTCTTGCAGAAAAATATTTTTCATCTTGCTTTCCTACTAAAAGTCTTCTAAATAAGTGTAACCACTGAGCCCTGCGGCTAGCTCCGCGTATATCTCTTTTCGTTCGCCTTCAGGCAACTTAGCATTCACTAAATATTTATACGTATTTTTGAATTCTTCAGCATCCAAATGTACATAATTGAGCATATCTTCAACCGTATCACCTTCATTCATTTCAACAATATCGATTTCACCACTTTCATCCAACGACACCACGGCACTATGCGTATCCCCAAATAGGTTATGCATATCGCCCAATATTTCTTGGTAAGCACCAACGAGGAAAAAACCTAGATAATAGGGTTCATCTTGTCGCCACTCAGGCACCAACAAGGTGCTTTCTATACCTTGACCGTCAACATATTGATCAATAGTACCGTCCGAATCACAAGTAATATCAAGTAAAATAGCGCGTTTTTTGTCTTTGCTATCTAATCGATTTAATGGCAACACCGGAAAAACCTGATCGATTCCCCACGCATCAGGTAAAGACTGAAATAAGGAGAAATTAACGAAGTACTTAGCCGCTAACTTTTCCATTAAATCGTCTACTATAGGCCGATGAAAGCGGTTTTTGACATCCATTAACTGGTTCAATTCATAACAAATACGTAAATTAATTTGCTCCGCCCATGCTCGTTGAGACAAATTGACGAGTCCTAACGCAAATTGATGATGTACTTCACTGAGATCATTTTGAGTATCATGATAAATTTCGATTAACGCTCTATCATCAACCCCTTCACGTAACTGTTGCAATGACCTCCACATGTTATTCAGTAATATATTATCGTTACTGTCTAGTGGTGCTAATTGCTCAGGCGTGTAGCTTTCCGCGCCAATCACATTGGAAATTAATACTGCGTGATGGGCTGTTAGAGAACGGCCAGACTCAGAAATGATCATTGGCATTGGCTGCTCATATGTCTTACAAATATCACCAATGGTATAGACGATGTTATTCGCGTATTCGGCTAAGCTATAATTCATAGAATTATGAGACTGGCTGCGCGTGCCATCATAATCAACGGCTAAGCCCCCCCCAACGTCCATACACGTTATATTTGCACCAAGTTGGCGTAACTCGCAATAAAATCTGGCTGCTTCACTGACGCCTAACCTCACATCTCTGATGTTGGCAATTTGTGACCCCAGATGAAAATGTACCAAGATCAAGGTATGTAACTTGTCTTCTTTTTTTAAAACGTCAATGACTTTAATAATTTGTGAGGCTGATAAACCAAATTTCGATTTTTCACCACCACTTGCTTGCCACTTACCTTTCCCTTGTGAAGCCAGGCGAACACGGATGCCAAGCCTAGGCTCAACATTTAGCTTTTTCGCTTCGGCTAAAACCATTTCAAGTTCAGACATTTTTTCTAAAACGATATGAACTTTGTGTCCTAGTTTTTCACCGATCAACGCTAAACGAACATATTCTCTGTCTTTATAACCATTACAAACAATCACTGACGACACTTTGTCAGCTAGTGCCAAAACGGCAAGTAATTCAGCCTTGCTACCCGCTTCTAAACCCAGCTGCTGTACTTCTTTATTAAACTGACTCGCCAGTATTTCATTCACAACCTCTCGTTGTTGATTTACTTTGATCGGATAAACCAACAAGTACTTTTCATCATAGCCATATTGTTCAATGGCACTATTAAACGCTTCACACAAGCTATTAACTCGATGGTGAAGTATTTGAGGGAAACGTACTAAAATAGGCAAGGACAAGCCTTTTTCTGCTATTTTTTCGACAATAGTGCTTAAATTTACCGTCAGCTGAGGGTTATCATGGACAGGAGCTACATAAACATCACCACCGTCATTAATACCATAATACCCTTGACTCCAATGGCGTACGTTATAACAGGCTCTAACATCGTCGAGTGAGGAGATTTCTTTCATTTTCTTTCCTTTGGCTGTAGAGGTTGCATTCAGTGCGAATACAGCACCCACCTAATTAAGCGTATTAGAGTAAAGTCGCGCTTCAAAGTCCAACAAATAAAAAATGACTAGACGATAAAATATTTTGCACAGCCAATCTACCTTGATGTGCATTTAAAGGCGTTACTCGATTCAAAATAGCTTAGCCAGGATAAATATATGAATATTACACCCTCTAAACTTGAAAGCGCTGGAGATGGGGACCTTGGTATTAAAGAGTTTCAACCTAAGTATTAATGCGCTATTTAAATTATTAGCTCAAAAACTCGTAGGGCTAATATTCTATTTAAATCTGTTATTCATGAGGTTAGATCACACAAGTAGTAGTTTCATTAATACCACGTAGCTGCCTTGTAATCAGTAGATCGCCAGTTAGATTTCGGCACTCGGCACTATTCATTCCAAAGGAAGAAACGAAACATTAATAGCAATGTTAAGTTTTTTTTTCGCCCCCAGAAAAGTAAAATGAGTTACTGATTGAATCAGTAACTCATGCAAGCCAAGTCATTCCATTAAGTTAGCCCACTTGTGCTGGTTAAAATATCCCAAAGCGGCGCTGCTCTCAATCTCCATCTATTGGCCAATAAAACAATCTATCCTTGAATTATTTTGCTGCCCACAACAAGATCACAAGCTTAATGGAATTGGTATTCCTATTGCTGAAATCTATAAACAGAGCCTAAATTCAAAAGTTGGGTAAGCTCATCTAACGCAAATCTTGATTCAATCAATAATTGCGGATCCCTTAAATCATCAATAATTAATTTGTCACGGTAATGTTTATTAACCCATTCAACTAGTTGCTCATAAAGAGTGTTTGTCATTATACATGAGGAATTCACTGCGCATAATTCCTGCTCTGTCAGCGCTACTCTCAATCTTAAACATGCAGGACCACCACCATTTTTCATACTTTCGTTAACATCAAAAAAATGAATGTTATTTATAGGGTTATTGGCAGCAATTAAAGTCTGTAAATAATCATACACTCTAGTATTCTCGCGGCAATGCATAGGCGCAATAATGGCCATGGAGCCATCTTGTAGCGTGATTATTTGAGTATTAAATAAGTATGTACTCACAGCATCTTTTATCGAAACTTGCTCTGTAGAGACTTCAATCAAATGAAGATTGTCACCCTTAAATTTATCTACAACTTCGGCTTTAAAGGAAGCATTATTTAAATACGCTTGTTCATGATAAAAGAGTACATTCTGGTTACCCACTGAAATAACATCATTATGAAAAACACCTTGATCAATCACATCAGGGTTTTGTTGAACAAAAATAGCGTTGTTATCAGTTATTCCATGCAATCTTGCTATCGCCTGACTTGCTTCAAAGGTTTGTCTTGCTGGATATTTCTGTGGTCTAGGTTTATTTTTATCAAAAGCGTAACGACCAAAAGTAAAAATTTCTACTCCTCTTTCTCCATAGTCTGCACATAGTCGCGTATGGTTCGCTGCACCTTCATCACCAAAGTGTTCATTGTCATTCAAATGTTGATGATGCTGAAAATACCTTTCATCACAAAAGATAGCTTTAAGTATATTGCTAGTGGTCTTAGGCTCTAAGGAACGATGAAATTTATTCGCTAAATTCGCCGCTGTAAAATGAACTTTATTGTTTGATGTATCTGCCGAAGGAGATACGGTTGCCGCATTAGCCGTCCACATAGTTGAGGCAGAACAGCAAGATGCTAGTAGCGTAGGTGATGCTTTGTATGCTGCAGACAATATTTGTGCATCACTCCCATGAAAGCCTAACCTTTTTAATGTATAAATGTCCGGCCGCTCTTGCGGAGCGAATACGCCCTGACTTAATCCTAAATCACAGAGAGATTTCATTTTTTTAAGGCCCTGCAAAGCAGCGTTTTTAGGGCTTGAAGTGTTCTTAGCACTTGAAACTGAAGCTACATTTCCCTCAGATAGCCCCGCGTAGTTATGTGTAGGACCAACCAACCCATCAAAGTTCACTTCAATATTTTTCATTTACAGCTCAATATTTTGATAATATATATACAATAAGCAAAATATAAGCCGTTATAATTAACGAACAACATATCAATAACTTAAATGCATCTATAAGCTTTTGCAGTTGATCTCGCATCATATTTAATGCACTAAAATACCCATAGGAGACTATTTTAGTGCATTAAATATCGAGTGAAAATATAGGCCCTTATTTATCTATATTTTACGCTTGCATAACCGTTTATACTTTATTGTTCTTACTCCCTTATATGGATTCTTCTATGATTGATTTTCGCTCTGACACAGTAACTAGACCTTGTTCAAAAATGCGTGATGCAATGGCTCAGGCTGAAGTCGGTGATGATGTTTATGGTGACGACCCAACGGTAAATGAATTAGAGCAATGGTCAGCGAAGCGTCATGGCTTTGAAGCGGCACTATTTTGTAGCTCAGGTACCCAAGCAAATTTATTAGCTCTTATGGCGCATTGTGAGCGTGGTGACGAGTATTTATGTGGGCAACAAGCCCATAATTACAAATTTGAAGGGGGTGGTGCTGCGGTGCTTGGCTCGATTCAGCCACAACCCATAGAAAATGAAAAAGATGGCACTATTAGCTTAACTAAGCTTGAACAAGCAATTAAGCCAGATGATTCTCATTTTGCCCGCACAACACTTGTCAGTATTGAAAATACCATTAATGGCAAAGTACTACCGTTAAGCTATTTGGCAGAACTTCGAACCTTTGTTAACAAACATCAATTAAGTTTACATTTAGACGGGGCGCGAGTTTATAACGCCGCGACGGCATTAGACGTCGACATCACTGAAATAGCACAACATTTTGACACTATGTCTGTATGCTTATCTAAAGGTTTAGGAGCACCTATTGGCTCATTGTTGTTAGGTCCTACCGATTTAATAGTCAAGGCTCGTCGCTGGAGAAAAGTGCTCGGTGGTGGAATGCGTCAAGCTGGTATTCTTTGCGCTGCAGCGAAAATCGCCTTAACCCAAAACGTCGATAAACTTAAAATTGACCACGAGAATGCCCAGTATCTAGCGCATCAGCTTAATAGTATTGCAGGCTTTGATGTTAACGTTGAGCAGGTAAGTACCAACATGGTATTTGTTAAGGTCGATAAATCTATCGATATTTATGCCGCAGCTACAGCGCTAAAAGCACAAGATATTATCATATCACCGAGTGAACATATGCGTTTGGTGACCCATTTAGATATTAGTAAAACAGATATCGATAGCTTTATTACAGCATTAAAGGCGGTGCTAATTTAATTCTATCTCCAATGCTTTATTTCGATCACCTAACTGCCCCTAGTTGCCCGTATTACTGAAAAGATGCTAAAGCTAGGGTCAAGTTATACAGAATGTAATCATTGCATCAACTAGTCCTGTATTTATCTACCGTTTAATCATTAACATAAATCTACTCATAATTAGATTATTTGAAACCATTATCTATACTCGATATATCAAATTAATTACATACGATAAATCAAATGGATAAGTCTCGTAGAAATGCAATTAAGAAAATAGCACTTAGCGGTGTCGCTGGGATAGCGATTGCAAAAGCACCCTATGTATTTGCACGCAATAAAGTGACCTTACGAATATTAGGCACCCATGTAACGTTGCAAGAAGAACTAAGACAAAAAGCCATGGAAGATCTTGGTATTCACTTGATTTTTGAACCTAAAGGTAGCGCTGCCGTTTTACAAAAAGCGTCAATGTTCCCGCAATCGTTTGACTTATATGAACAATGGTCAAATAGCATTAACGTACTATGGCGTTCTGGCGCTATCCAAGGCATCGATAAACGAAGAATTACCCATTGGGATGAAATAAATGACTTAACCAAAACAGGTAAAATCACCCCCTCCGCAAGAATCGGGGATGGCGATGCTCCTTACAAATTATTGCATATCCAAAAAAACAATCAATTAGGCGAAAACCACACTAATGATATAAGTTTTTTACCTTACGTTCACAATGTTGACTCCTTTGGTTACAACACTGATGTTATTAAAAAAGGTATACCTTACGAAACTGAAAGTTGGGGCTGGCTATTAGACGAAAAATACAGTGGTCGTGTCGGCATTATAAATGCTCCAACCATTGGTCTTTTTGATCTAGCGCTTGCAGCGCAAGCGAACAACCTCATGTCCTTTGAAAATATTGGGGCAATGACAAAGTTAGAATTAGATCAGTTGTTTGGCATACTCATTGGTTTAAAACAATCTGGTCACTTCAGTGGTTTATGGACGTCTGTGCCTGAATCGGTTCAATATATGAAATCTGGCCGAGTGGTGATAGAAAGTATGTTCTCTCCTGCCGTATCGTCGCTTAATGGTATGAATGTCCCGGTGACTTACGCTGCACCTAAAGAGGGCTATCGTGGCTGGCACGGTGTTATGTGCTTATCCAAAGCGACAACAGGAAAAGTAAAAGATGCTGCATATGACTACATGAATTGGTGGCTGTCGGGCTGGCCAGGTGCCTATATTGCAAGACAGGGATATTATATTTCCAACCCGCAACGTGCTTCTCGTTATTTATCCTCACAAGAATGGGATTATTGGTATAACGGCAAGCCAGCTGCAGCAGATTTTAAAGGGACTGATAATAAAATATCTGTCTATAAAGGTGATATTCGCTCAGGCGGAAGTTACCAGAAAAGGTTTAGCAATGTTGCTGTCTGGAATACCGTTATGCCTACCTATGATTATAGTATTCAAAAGTGGTATGAATTCGTCAACGCTTAAAAATTACGTTTCAATAAATTGTCATGAGAATAAAGCTAATGGTGCCATAAATGTTTCGAAGCTTAAAATTACAATTAATTATTTCATTAACTATCATTATTTTACTTTTTATTGGACAAGAGTACGTTTCTTATCAAAGTCAAAAACTCTTAGCTACCGGGTTAGCATCTAGCCAAAAAATAGCTGAAGGTGTTGTCCAAGTAAAAACATTAGAAAAAGATGTTTTGGATTTACAACGAAATGTTCTTATTTATAAGGAAAATAAGGGCTCTTCTGTATTGAAGCGATTAAATGACATTATGACGTCTGTCACCCACAAATTAGATATCACTACCCTCTTTATCAAAAAAAATAACATTGGCGCCGATCAAGAAATAGCGATAAACAGTATGCGTAATCACTTGAAGGATTACCGTGAAAATTTTGATTCAGTTGTCTTACTTCTTAATAAAAAAAATGAATTATTTCATGAAAAAATAGTAGACCGACTGAGTATTTTGAAAACTATTACCACAGAAGTGTCTAATGACATAAAGCCCAATCAACCTATTCAATTAACTCTAAATAATAATAAAATTGACGATTTAACGTTAGAATTACAGCTTGCTGCTTATGAGTATTTTTTACTATCTGATGCGGAACGTACCCTAAACTTCCAAAACACGCTAAACACGCTAAACACTAAGATAAAGCCACTTAACATCGACGTATTAAACGCTAGTTTAGCGGCGATATCTGCTGATTTTCTTTTATTAACACAAGTCACTAGAAATTATAATTACCTGGTAAATGTTGTTATGTCAGGCTCTGCAAACGAATTTTTATATTTAGCAAAAAATCTTAGTGATGTTGCATTACAACACCTAAATACCAGTAATTCAAACCTTAATACTGTTATAGACGAATCAATTTTTCACGGTAATATTATGTTTGTTATAGGAATATTACTTACTAGCATTATCACAATATACGCCCTTAATAGACTTATCTTTCCTATACAAAAAGTGACAAAAGTATTCGATACTCTCGCAGCAAATAAAGAACTTCACGAACAACTTGAAGTAGACCGTGATGATGAAATAGGCCAATTAATAAAGTCTGCAAGTATCTTTCAATTAAAAAACCAACAAACAAATGACTTATTAATAAAGTCGCAACGGTTCAATGAACAACTCGTTGCATCACAGGAAAAAGCGGAAAAGGCAACACAATCAAAGAGTATATTTTTAGCAAACATGAGCCATGAAATTCGCACTCCAATGAATGGTATTATCGGTTTAACGGACTTACTGAGCTTAAAGGAACTCGATGAAGAAGAGCGTGATTATGTTGATAAAATTCGTTATTCCTCTAATATTTTAATGAGCGTTATTAATGACATATTAGACTTTTCAAAAATTGAAGCAGGGAAAATAGACATTGAAAAAGTCCCTTTTGAACCAATAAAAATATTTGAAAATGTTATTGAAGCTATCACGATAAAAGCGGCTGAAAAGAATATAAATGTTCGCTGTTTAATTCCTTATGACATGCCAAAACAATTTATTGGAGATCCGGTTAGGTTTAGTCAAATTTTACTCAACTTAGGTAATAATGCCGTTAAATTTACTCACTCTGGCGCTATAACCTTCGATGTAAAAGTCACAGAAGAACATAAAGAACACCTCATAATTCTCGTTGATATCAGTGATACCGGTATTGGGGTAAGCGACGCCCAACAAAAAAATATTTTTAACGATTTCACTCAAGCTGATGATTCAACAAACAGAAAATTCGGTGGTACCGGCTTAGGGCTCAGTATTTCAAAACAATTGGCAGAATTAATGGCGGGAGAAATATCGTTAACATCAACACTTAATCAGGGCAGTACATTTAGTGTCTTAATGCCTTTTGAATTAGTTGCTCAATCGATAGTGCAACCTTTGCCTGCTGCCAACATAAATAAATTATTCATTTGGAATATTGGCGATTATGTTGCAATCATTAAAAATAATTTCACTGCTTATTATTCAAGTATTGAACAGGTAGATACGAACAGTAATTTTATTGAAGAAAAGCAGTGGGCTAAAAATGAAGTGTTAGTAATAAACCTCAGCGGCAAGTTATCACAACATCAATTAGCCACCATCAAGGTCTTATTACAAGATAATATTAAAGTAGGCTTCTGCTGTGATGCTCACGCATTGACTGCTTGTTCGGCCATAAATAACTTTGTAAACCAACCTAAAATTCATCATCCATTATTGCCCAGTAAGTTAAAACGCTTTAATGATGAGCTATTACACTTAAATGAGGCTCAAGCTACACAGTCAAAAAAACCAACGGCCATTGTTACTACCCCGCAATATAAGGGTCACGTATTAATCGTTGAAGATAATACAATCAACCAAATGGTAGCGAGGAAGATCATTATGAGTTTTGGTTTAACTTATGATATTGCAGAGGATGGTCAGCAGGCCGTTACCAAGGTTCTTAATTCCCCTGATTATGATTTGATTTTTATGGATGTTCAAATGCCTATTATGGATGGCTATGAAGCGACACGTACAATTCGAGCAGCAAAATTAAACAAGCTGATAATCTGTGGTTTGTCTGCGAATGCAATGGCGTCTGATATTGAAAAAGGTAAATCATCAGGAATGAATGACTATATAACAAAACCAATTTCACAAAATGACGTCCAAAGAATATTGCATAAATACTTAACTGCTTCATCACATTTGGACTAAAAAATAATAACCTCATAAACCTACCATGATGAATGCATGCTTATTAAATAATACTCCACATGAGTAAGTGAATTAATTAGTAAGTGAATTAATTTAACCCATTACGTTAAATTATTTCGTTTGCTGAGTTCAAGGTAAAAAATTACTATGATCTTGTTTTCTGAATCTCCCCGATTCTTTTAGAACACTTAAGTACATTGTTTAATTTGATTCACTTATAGGACATCTTTTGATGTCCTTTTTTTTTATGCTAATTTTTACTTAGGCTGATAGTTATATTAAATAATGTTCTACATGATAAGTGAAATAATTTAACCCATTGAGTTAAGTTATTTCGTTTGCTGAATTTAAGTGAAAAAATTACTATGATCTTGTTTTCTGAATCTTCCCCGATTCTTTTAGAACACTTAAGTATATTGTTTAATTTGATTCACTTAAAGGACATCTTTTGATGTCCTTTTTTTTATGCTGATTTTACTTAGGCAACAACTATTTAGTTAAAAAATCCAAAACGGTGCAATCCTCCTGAAACGGTGCAAACAAAAAGATATATCTTATTCTTAAACACACCATTTACTATAGAATCAATAGGTTAAAAGTAGGCACGAGTATTGCTCCTTATATTTGTCGTCATCTATATAATTTTAACTATGCCTATTCAAACACCAATACGTGGCTTACGTTCATTTTGCGTCGCCTCAAAATGCTTAAGTTTTAAACACGCAGCAGCACAATTATTTTTAACTCCGTCAGCGGTTAGTCACCAAATAAAGCAATTAGAAGAACAATTAGGCTTTATGCTATTCAAAAGAAACACCCGCTCAATTGAACTAACAAGTTCAGGTAAACAGTTTTACCAATCTATACAGCCGATAATTCACCAATTGGAATCGACCATATCGGAATTTACCCACAATCAACAAAATCAAACCATTGTCATTAGTTTGCCCGAGTTTTTTGCCAGTGAATTATTTATTCCTCGCTTAAGTGAATGGTCTGAAAAGAATCCAACAATCAATCTTCAATTAGAGACGGTAAAAGCTGGCAGTGAACCATCGCAAATTGCCGATCTATCTATTGTATTAGCCAATGGAAAACCAAATGCAAGTATCGTCCAGGAACTATTCCCAATTCGTTATGCTGCTGCTTGTAATAAAAAACTCTATAAAAAATTAAAAAACACTGGCTTTAAAGCACTAAAAAGCACACCGCTAATATTGCATAGGTCCCGACCTTGGTCATGGCACCAATGGGCTGAAAACTTAGACGTGGACGATTTCGATCCTAAACAAATTATACAATTTGATAGCATGTTTGGTGTCGCTCGCGCAGCGCAACAAGGCATGGGAATAGCATTGGTTCCTTTACCTATGAGTAAAACATGGTTTAGTGAACAGTTATTAGTTAAGTTATTTGACGAAGAACTCAATACCAATGATCGCTATTATTTAATTCAACATGAAAATATGGAGAGCAAAGTAGAGTTAACCTTATTTGCTGACTGGGTTAAAGAAACCTTCACCGCTGAATACTTATAGATGGCTATTTCATACGTGAAATTAATTCATGCAATGAGTGTTTTTTAATAGTTTGTCAGAGATATGAAAATTCCTTAAATTAAATGTGTATCAGGTGATACGCATTTTAACTGGAGAATTAACATGACAACTAAATCTATAATTTTTAACACCCTTTTAGCAAGCATTGCATTAGCTACACCTATCTCGGCTTTGGCTAGCGGTCTAGCATTAAAAGTTGCCGTAATTAAAGATACTATCGGTAGTAAAAACATTATGGCTGGTGATTCCGCAACAGGAATAAAAAGACTGACACGAATCAATATGGCTGAACAAACTTTCGAAAATAACATGAGCTTATGTGTCGCATATATACAGTCGAATAACGTACTTAAATCAGAATCAGCTTGTTCTGCAGCAATTAAAAGTACTAAATCAATGCCACTCCATAATGAACAAGCCATTTATCTTAAATCGCTTAGCTATAGCAATAGAGGGATTTCACGTTACTTCAGTGATGACTTATCCGGTGCGATTGATGATTTAACAACGGCCATATCAATTAACTCAAATCCGATAACTAAAAGTAATTTAAGGCTTGTTACTGGTCTTTCTGTTGAGCCTAATGAATCAACAGCTAGCTTACTTACCGATTAAAACTTCGTACCTAATGATTAACTGGAGCACTAAAATGTTTAACAAAATAGTAAAAACCTTCCATTGCATAAGCTTATTTATTGACGAAATAAAACATGTCTCAATAAGTCAGTGGGATGTAGAACATAAAGAAGAGAGCGGGAATAGCAACAACACACCTCAATAAAGGTAAAATATGGTTAAATTAATACTTAGCGTAGCAACATCTATATTGAGCCTAAAATAGTGCTTAGTGTCAAACCCACATTTATAGATGTTGCCCTTTTAACAACGGTGAAAATCCTATTTATCCCTTCAACAATATCACCTACAACGACAAATAAGGTAAGTTGAGGCATAAAATCATACTGTTCATTCAACATAAAGATAAATCTACCGTATTTTACCGGCCCATTCAGTAGTAAGGCCCCAAATTGATTTATCACTCACCTTTCGCTTACGTATAAACAAGCTCAACGATAAAAGTAAAACCGAGTGAGTCATAGCACGGCTACTATAACTTGATAACACTCGCTAACATTCACCAACCACAAATAGCATTAAAATGAATAATTTATTCATAAGTCGCTATATTTACCTCATCATTTTTATTAATGTTAATCTGCTGTGCAACTAGCACAAGCTAATTTCATCAAAAGGTTGCAATATACGTTAGAGGAAACACAATGTCAGCCTAATTGGTTAGAGGTTGAGCAAACTGAAAGTTGGATCATGAACAACCCTGAAGAAAACATTAGTGTGCTTAATAAGCTAAAAGAATTAGGCGTTTATTTATCTTTAGATGATTTTGGTACAGCGTACTCATCGCTAAGCCAAATTGGACGTTTACCCCTTGATGTTTTAAAAATTGATAAAAGCTTTATCGATAACTGTGTAAAAAAAAATCAAGATCACATGATTGTTCGCACCATTATTCAACTTGGTCATAATTTAAATATGAAAGTTATTGCTGAGGGGGTTGAAGATGAAGAGCAAAGAGATCTATTAATCGCTGAAGGCTGTGATGAATATCAAGGATACCTCTTTTCCAAACCCGTCGCTGCCGAACAATTTGTCGAGACATTGAATAAAAAGAAGGAGTAATATTAAAATATTTGACAAAAAACAGGCGATATATCCCTCTGTTTGGCAACTCAAGTGACTTTCAATATTAACGACTGCACACAGGACGTTTATACTTCATCGTATATTCCCTCCTTCTATCTTACATTTTTTGCATTTAATCGCTTGCCGCTGTCCACTCTTTGATAAGTTAGGTAAGCTAATCAACTACTCACCCAAATAGATAAATTCATTACCATTTAATCTGCCAATAAAGCGATGATTTAACTGCATGAAAAATAGAATGATAAAAAAGAAAGAACAAACACATTATGTTAAAAGCCTAGGGGTTTTATTACTCGCGATATGGCTTGGTTTGGCATTTTTCACCTTGTTATCACAAGTTTCAAGTTGGCTAACCAGTCACCATTATACAATGAGTTTTGTTTCACATTTAACCTTCTTCACCACCAAAATTTGGTTACCTTGGCTGGCGTTAACCCCTATGGTACTTTGGTTAGCATTAAAATTTCCGATAAGACCAGAAAACTGGCTTAAAGCCATGTTAACCCATGCGTTATTCTTACTGTTATTGTCGCTTACCGCGGGTTTATTGATCAGTTTTCATTATCATTTTTTCACTGATATGGCAGCTGGAATGGAAGGCTATCAACCTTGGCAACATATAGGACACTTTCTTTTTGGTGATAATTTATTTCTCTTTAATACCATTATTTACACTATTTTAATCACTCATATAAATATTAAAAATTTTTCCCAAATAGCCCAGCAAAAGGCATTAATTGCCAGTGAGTTAAATCGTCAGCTTATTGAGTCTCAGCTGCAAACATTAAAGATGCAAATTAACCCTCACTTCTTATTTAATACCCTCAATGTTATTTCGGTATTGGTGCTTAAAGAGGAAAATAAACAAGCCAATGCCATGATAAATAAGCTAAGTAGCTTTTTTCGATACTCTCTGGATGAAAAAGATCGACAGTGGCTACCGCTTAAAAAAGAACTGCAACATGTTGAACAATACCTCGCCATTGAACAAATTCGTTTTGGCGAACGTATTCATATAGTTCAGGAATATGACGAGCAAATAATGTCTACCCCTATACCGGCAATGTTACTGCAACCGCTTATTGAAAATGCTATGCAACATGGGCTCGAAGCAAAAGCTGGCCAAGTAACCTTAATTATTCGCTGTCAACGCCAGCAAGACTATTTAGCTATTGATATTATCGACGACGGCGCAGGTTGCGACTTTACTGGGGCATCCTTTAAAGAAGGCATTGGCTTGAGTAATGTAAAAGGCAGGTTGCAGCGTTTATATGGTAATGAGTATCAATTTACCTTGAATTCAAATAACAATAACGGCGTAACTGTATCCTTAAAGCTCCCTATAAATCCTAGTGAGGCAATGCAATGACAATAAGCGTATTGATTGTTGATGATGAACCTCTTGCAAGAGAAGGGGTCTCTTTACGCCTGCAACAAGAAGCGGATATCGAAATCATTGGCGAGTGTGAAAATGGCAGTGATGCCATTAGAGCTATTTTATCGTTACAGCCAGACCTGGTTTTTCTCGATATAAAAATGCCAACCGTAAACGGTTTTGATGTAGTTAATGCTGTCGGTGCTGACCATATGCCGCCGGTAATATTTTTAACTGCTTATGATGAATATGCTATTGATGCTTTTAACAGTCACGCAATCGACTACCTATTAAAACCGATAGATGATGACCGTTTTAAAGAAAGTCTCAAACACGCTCGCGCACAAATATTAAAAAATACCATTGCTGAGCGTAGTGAACAACTCACGCAATTACTCAGTCAAACAAATCCGTCACAAAAACTACCGACAAATACTTCAGCTATTGGTACAAGTGGTAATCAACAACACAAGCGTTTAGTTATCAGGGCAAGCGGCCACGTTTACTTACTTGAAGCGAGTGATATCTATTGGGTTGAAGCCGAAGGTGATTATGTCAGTGTGCATACCCCACAAAAGTCTCACTTGGTTCGCGATACCATGAAAAACATGGAGCAGCGTTTAACAGAGCAAGGTTTTCAGCGTGTCCATAGATCTAGCATAGTCAACTTACACTATGTCAGAGAGTTAATTAGCTTAGACAGCGGTGATTATCAAATTATATTGCGCGATAATACCAGCGTAAAACTAAGTAGAAATTATCGTGACGCCCTCTATCAACGACTCAATGCAGAGCCTTAATAGCTTAGACTGAAGATAACTTTGAACCAAGATAGCGCCTGATTTAACCCCTAAGTATTGATGCTTGGGGTAATATAATTACTAACTATTCTTATCACTGTCCTCCTTATCAGTACTTCAATTCAATAACTCACTTAGCTGTTTTCATCGAATCACCGAAGCAAATTTTAATCGCTTAAAATCGCAGCTTAACGACAACATATTGAAGCTCAGCGAATGCAGTCCGCATCAGAAATAAAAACAGTTAGTCTAGCTTTATCTTGAATAGACAGGCTAACTCATGCAAACAATACTTGAATCACAAAGCGAGACTAAAAAACCACTTAAGCATTACTTGGCTTTACTCACCGCTGTTATTAGCTCAGTGGCTCTAGCCGGTTTTTACTCTTTTGATAATGTTAATAACCAGCAAGCTGAAGTGTCGGTCAGCGACCTTACTATAGCCACAGTAAAGTCGGGTGATTTCATTGTAGATGTTAGAGCCCCTGGCAACCTTATTGCCAAGAACAGACAGTGGCTATCAGCTAGAGTTAGTGCCAAAGTAATTAAACGTGTGCTAGAGCCTGGCGCTATCGTAAATCCTGATAGCATTATCCTTCAACTTTCCTCTCCAGAATTATTACAAGAATATAAGCGGGAACAAATACAGTTTAAGGTGGTTAACGCACAACTAGCTGCGCTAAAAGAACAGCAAATTACCGAACAGCAAAAGAAGCATGCAGAAGTACAAGTGCTCACGGTGGAATTACAACAAGCCACCGCAGATGCCGCCGCTAAAAAGAGCCTGCGAGCAAATAATATCATCCCTATCTACCAATACAATGAAGCACAACTCCGCGAAAAGAAGCTGCTATTGCAACTTGAAATAGCAAGATTTGAATTGACCCAACTACCAAGGTTACAGGCTAGCTTATTAAATGTTGAGCAGGCAAAAGTCGAGCAACAACAATTACAAGTCAGCTTATTACACGAACAAGTTGACTTGCTTAACGTACGCGCAGAAATTGCCGGCATATTACAAAGTATTGCGGTAGAAGAAGGCCAAGAAGTATCACAAGGCATGGAATTAGCGCGAGTTGCCGATCAACACAGTTTAAAGGCTGAACTGAGAGTACAAGAGAGCCAAGCTAAAGATATCAAAATAGGTCAAATTGTTGAAATAGATACACGTCGCAGCAAAATTTCAGGTGTTATCTCTCGCATTGATCCTGCCGTTATCGGTGGCACGGTAACGGTTGATGTGGAACTGCCTAAACAACTTCCTACAGAGGCTCGTCCTGACCTAAGAGTTAATGGCACCATTGAAGTTATGCGCCTAGAACAAGTATTACTGCTAGATAAACCTAGTCACTGGAAAGATACCCAGAGCGCCTATTTATACAAACTTAGCAGTGACTCACTCGCAGTAAAAACGAAAGTTAATATCGGCGCAATATCTGCCAACTCAATTCAATTATTAGACGGTATTCAACAAGGCGATCAAGTGATCATGTCCGATATAGCTCATTTACAGCAATACTCGCAGCTAATTATTAATTAAGACCTATAACCCAAAATTATAAATAAAAAATCAGCACAAACTATAATCATAAAAAATGGATGACAATAATGACTAATCAAAAAGCACTCATCAAAATTACACAATTAAGTAAAGTTTATCAAAATGTTAACACTGGCAGTAATTCAAAAGGATTGTCACAAAACCCATCAGAAGATAAATCATCAAACAATGGAAAAACCCAGGCACTAAATAATATAAACCTCACCATAAACCAAGGTGACTACCTCGCTATTCAAGGTCCATCTGGTGGAGGTAAGTCAACCTTGTTATCAATTATAGGTCTATTAGATAATGCCAGTAGTGGTGATTATTACCTGAGTGATGTTTGTGTTTCCAAATTATCTGCAACGCAAATGGCCAAAGTGAGAAATAGAGAAATTGGCTTCATATTTCAAGACTTTAATTTAATCGGTGATATGACAGTAAGTCAAAATGTTGAACTGCCCTTGATTTATCGCGGCGTAAAAAAGGCCGAAAGAAAAGCTAAGGTGGCAGAGGTACTTAAGCGAGTGAATATGTCTGAGCGAGCAGAGCATTTACCCAATCAATTATCCGGTGGTCAACAGCAAAGAGTCGCAGTTGCTCGTGCTTTGGTTGGCAAGCCAACACTATTACTTGCCGATGAGCCTACAGGTAACCTTGATTCAACTAATGGCGACTCGGTAATGCAATTACTGAGTGAACTTAACCAGCAAGGCGTAACTATTTGCATGGTAACCCATGATAGCCGTTATGCGCATTTTGCTAAAAACACACTTAATTTATTCGATGGTAAAGTGGTCAGTAATGTCAGCACTAATGATGAACAAATATCACCAAAGCAAGCAATCCCTAGCGCAATGATCCTAGGAGCATAATGATGTCAAACCAAGACACAATAGCAAATAATTTTATCGAGAACATACTGATAGATATGCGTTACGCTATCACACGCTTTATCGCTCAGCCGGTAATCACTTTGACCATCATCTTAACATTGGCATTAAGTATTGGTGCCACCACGGCAATTTTTTCAGTCGTTAATGGTTTACTGTTCCAAGCAACCCCTTTTAAAGATAGTGAGCAGCTAGTCATACTTGAGCAAAAAGATCTGTCCACACAGCAAAGCTATGGTTTTTCTGCCAGTGAGTTAATGGATTATCAACAACAAGCTAACTCCTTTGAAAACATTGCTGAATATCACAATATGACCTTTACCATGTATGGGCATAACGATCCTATTCGAGTGAGAACAGGTGTCGTCTCTACTGATTTTTTTACTATGCTAAATTTAACGCCTATCTTAGGCAGAACGTTCACTGAAGCAGAAGATGATATTGGTGCTGAGCCTTTAGTTATATTGACTTATGAGTTTTGGCAGAAAGAGTTTAATGGCAGTGAGTCAGTTATTAATCAAGCGGTAGAGTTTAATAATCGCAGTCACAAAATTATTGGTGTATTGCCAAAATTCCCACAATTTGTTGATGAAAATGATGTCTTTATGGCAATCCCTTCTTGCCCGTGGCGCAGTGGTGAACACGCCTTAGCTAATCGCAGCATGCGTATGATGACAAGTTTTGCCAAAATAAAACCGGGCTATACCTTTGAACAAGTTAATAAAGAAATTAGCGAAATCGCCAAAGGGTTGAGCAAGTCATATCCTGAGGCCTATGCTGATGGCGCTGATATTAGTGCGAGTGCGTTATCATTACACGATGAGTTGGTGCGCAGCAGTCGTCCTTACTTATATACTTTATTAGCAACGACTTTATTGTTGTTTATTATTGCCTCAGCCAATGTTACTAACCTAACGTTATCACAGCATGCCAAACGTAAACGTGAATTTGCCGTTAGAGCCTCATTAGGCGCAAGTAAGTTAAGGATCATGCAATTATTGCTTACCGAAAGTTTGTTACTGTCGCTAATCGGTGGCGGCCTAGGTTTACTGCTGGCCTTTTTTACACTCGATGTTCTAAAAGACATCGTCAGTCAGTTTAGTAGTCTTGCTAGTGAAATTACTATCGATAGCAAAGTAATGTCGTTTAGCGTAATTATTGCGATTATCTCAGGTATTATTAGTGGCCTAGCGCCAAGTTTCACTAAAGTGAATTTAGTCAGTTCATTAAAAGAAGGCGGAAAATCTTCTTATTCAACAGACCATGGCATCTTAAGAAATGGCTTACTAATCTGTCAATTTTCGCTATCTCTTATGTTATTAATTTCTGCTGGTTTAACCATTAAAAGCTTAAGTAATTTACAAAGCATTGATGTCGGTTTTACTTCAGAAAAAGTCGCCATTTCTCAAATTGATTTAAACTGGACGGTTTATAGTAATGCGCAAGAAAGATGGCAAATAGCTGAACAAATACTGCAAGAAGTCCGTAAATTACCTTACCTCGGTAGTTCAGCACTGAGCATGACTTACCCAAATGATACTGTCGCTGCGAGTTACAACAATATTAACGAAGCCGTACAACTTGATGATCGCGACTATAACCCCGATGATATTTTGAGTAATTCGTTTGTTCGTCCTATCACGGACGGTTACTTTAAAACCCTTGATAGTCAAATACTGTTCGGCCGTAGTTTCAGTCAATATGATGATAGTGCAGCTGCAAATGTCGTCATTATTAATGAGAAGCTTGCTAAACAGTGGTGGCCTAATGAAAGTGCGATTAATCACAGCATATCCTTAGACAAAGGTGAAAACTGGTTCACTATTGTTGGCATTGTTGAAAATATCCATGAGCAAGGTGCTGATGTCGCGCCAAGCTTTCAAATTTATGCACCTATGGCACAAGCGGCTACACCACATATTGCCATATTGGCAAAATATAATACTGACAGTGATTTAGCTAATTTTAACCAAGACATTAAAAATATTATTGGCCAATTAGATAATCGTCAGCCCATATCTAAGTTTGAAAGCTTGCAACAAGCAGCCGATAATGCGCTAGCGCTGCAAAACTTTCTCGCGCAACTGTTAAGCATATTTTCACTCTTAGCATTACTAATTACAGTGAGCGGTGTTAGTGGTGTAATAAGTTACATGGTGAACTTACGTACCCGAGAAATTGGCATAAGAATGGCAATAGGCGCAACTAAGTTAAACGTCATCACGTTAATATTGTTTTACGGCATTAAATTGACCTTAGCAGGCCTATTCTTAGGTGGAATTGCTGCTTACTTTAGCGGTAACTGGCTCAGTCAGCAGCTTTTTGATATTAATGCTTTTGATGTGGTTATTTATGCCTCTACCTTTTCAGTCTTATTATTAATTTCAATTCTGGCTTGTTTACTGCCAGCTTGGCGAGCAAGCTCTATTGCACCGATGAAAGCGTTAAAGAGTAACTGATAACATCTCCTCATTAGCATTGCATAATAACTGAAAAGTTATTCTGAAATGCTAATAGCTGCATTAACTATTCATAGATAATAACTTGAGCAATATGACGATTTCGATCATATTGTCTCGCTCATAGATTGGATATAATTAGGATAAAGTATAAAGCCACTTAATCTAAGTTGTTAAGTGGCTGCTCGCGAATAGATAATTGCACGGCAGGAAACATAATGAATAGTCACCCGATAAAAAATTCACTTGGTATTTTTCCAAAATCATGGAGTGAAGAACATGCAGGAAGAATTCCCGGTAATATTCCGATCTGGGTAGGGATACTTTCAGAGCTAACAGAGTTTGGTATTTTTTTTGCTGCGTATTTTATTGCTAAATTTTATTACCCCGATACCTTTACCCAAGGTCCTCAAAGTTTACACACTTCATTGGGTGTTACTAATACCATTGTATTATTGTCTTCTAGCTACTTTATGGCCAAAGCCATGTCTTTTATAAGGGTAAATAATAAAATTAAATGTGAGCGATATTTATGGTTGGCATTAAGTTGTGGTGTGTTGTATTTGATCATTAAAACTTGGGAGTTTCACTGGAATACGCTACAGGGTTTTAGTGCCAATACTAATGAATTTTTTACCGTTTATTACTATATGACCTTTAACCATTTTATTCATGTTGGCTGGGCTTCATGTGCCATATTGTGGGTGATATTTCGTTTAAGACGTGGTGCTTATTCATCAACAGAGCATTCAGGCTTAGAAGCGTTGGCCGTGTATTGGCATATGATCGATTTAATGTGGATTCTTATTTTCCCATTATTATATGTACTTAGGTAGGAAATGATAATGAAACATCCAATAAAATTAGAATACTATTTAGCTGCATTAATAGTAATAACATTACTTAATACCTTTTTGGGCGAAAAATTTTCTTCAACAACGTTAGTGAGTATATTGATTGCAATAACAGTAACTTATAAAGGTTTTATCGTTATAGATCACTTTATGGAGCTAAAAGGCGCAAATAAGAACTTACGTTTTTTAATGCGACTCTACTTTGTTATTTTCCCTTCACTAATAATTGTGAGTGCTTTTTATTAAACTATTAGATTCTGAAGCAAAGACGTAAAACGATTGCAGATTTAAAGTTGAAATTAGACATCCGCGCAGGGCTTGATTAGAAACGCTTTTGCTCTGTTATTGCTTCCGGCAATAGGTTAACTATTATCTTCAATCAACGTCTTGCTAAAGACTCTTCTAATTCCAGCTGAATTCTTCGTTTTGAGGTAACATGGCTACATACACTTATTATTTATCATAAGGAAATCACATGAACATATCAAAATTAATCTCTACGTACCTATTATTACTAGGAGCTCTGGTAACTACCTCGGCTATAGCTAGCGAACATGAACATAGTCGAGGACACGCATACCCTGAACAAAAAATTCAATTAGATCAAGGTCAGAAATGGTCGATTGATACTAGCTTACATATCGGTATGACCAGAATCAAAGCGTCTATGGAAAAGAACATCAATGCCATCCATGATAAAACCTTCAAAGCTGAGCAATATTCAGTGTTAGCCACAGAATTACAAAACCATTTAAGCTATTTATTTACCCATTGTAAGTTACCCAAAAAGGCCGATAAGCAACTACACACCTTGTTATTTAGTATTATTAAGGGAAATGAACAAATGACTGACTCTGGTAATGAACGTACAGGGGCTATCAAGATAATTAATGCACTGCAACAGTATCCACAGTTCTTTGATGATAGAAAATGGCAAGCCTTACAACATTAGATGTGTACTTTCATAACGACTTTATTATGATTAGATTCAAATAAATAGCATCTACAAAGGGTAATTTAACTAATTTATAACCAAAAAAAGGAGCCATTAAGCTCCTTTTTCTTGAATTGATTTATTTGGCATTACTTCGAAGTAAAAAAGAAACGTTCTAATACTTTCAACGCCGAAACGATGTAAATAATAGCGCCTGATATCAATAAAATACGTTGGACTAAAATAGCATTAAAACTTGAATCTGCCGCCATTGCACTATTAATGATGACTAATAAAGCAATAAACCCCGAACTATAGTACTTCGACATATTAGTACCTGAAAATATGTGACGACCAAAAAACAAGGTTGTCGCCAGCAAAAGTATCAAGTAAAAATAAAACTGTGGTACAGCAACAATTAACCAATAGAAAAACCAGGCAAAAACACCACCAAGTAATGTTGATAATAAAGAGTTTCTGCCCGCTTCTTTTCCTTGGGTTAAATCAGGTTTTAAAATAAATATCGCTGAAAAAATCATCACCAATAAATAATCACTTAAACCATAAGTAATAAATACCGCAGCAATAGGAAAAGCGACTAAGGTACTTTTAAGCGCAAGCTGCGCGGCAACTTTTGAGTAAACATTACTGTATTTAGCTTTAACGGGAAAGTGGGTAAAATTCGGATCAGGAAAAACAAAATGCGCCAACCATAACATCGCGATAGTCAACCAACTTGAATAAACAAAACCCACTGAAAATCCTATCGCCAAACCTTCATTAGTATTGGCAATCATAGGTAACACTAAAATGGCAATCATCGTCATTAAGGTAAACCAAAATGAGCCGCCACGGTTTAAATAGTAATAGAGATGAAATAAAACTAAGGCGAGTACGACTAAATAAACAATGGGATATTGTAAAAAAAACAATGAGAATGCTAACCCGATAGCAAATGCTTTTAGGGTACTCATCATATTATTTAAACTGGCTTTAACCGAGGGTTTTGGCAACGGCATTGCCAAAATCATCGCAGTAAACACTGGCATTAAAAAAGCTAACGGCCACTTTATACCATAGGCTAAACCACAGGCTGCCGTGACACCAAAAGCAAAGCGTAAAACCCGCATAGTTTTAACATCACTATAGATTGATGCCAACGTTTTAGTTGGTATTACGCCGACTTTAGTAGACATAAGAAAGTATGCTTAATACTCTGATCCAAAGCCAACCAAGGCTGTTTACAAACCAATTATCACCGGTATAAATTTGTACATCCGCTTGACCACCTAATCGGCGTTTTCCTTTCGTACTGTCATCATTAAAGGTAATCATCACAGGAAAACGCTGTGCATCTCTAAGCCAGCCAGTTTTTGACTCAACAGTCGCTAAACCACCGACAGCGCTAGACGATGAGGTATCAACCGCAAAGCCGATACTACTAATTTTTCCCTGATAGATAGTGCCTGGGTTAACATCCAAGGCGATTTCAACCGAGTTGCCTATGGCTAAATTTGCTAAGTTATTCTCACGTAAATTGACTTGGATCCAAGCAGTATTGCCTTCAATAAAGGTCATCGCAGCGGAGCCAGCTTTAGCATAAAATCCGGTGTCTATTTGTAAGTTGGTGATACCACCAAAAGAAGGCGCTAAAACAACGGTTCGATTTAAATCTAACTGCGCTTTTTTTAGTTGCGCCATCGCCGAGCGAATTCTTGGATTTTCATTGCCTGCTTTGCCCAGTGATTGTTTGGCTTTATCTAAGTTAGCTTCGGCGCTGACCACTTCAGCCTTACTTTGTTTGATTGCCGCACGGGCTTTATCACCGTCAGAATGAGAGAGCACATTTTTGTCTTCCATTTCAAACACACGAGCACTTTGCGCTTTCACATGTTCTACATTCGTTTCGGCGACAACCAATTGCGCTTGTGCTGTAACCACGGTTGCCATACCTGCGCCAATTTCTTGGCCGGCTAATTCCAGTGCCGCTTCGGCATTTTCTACTGCTAATTCATAATCACTGGGATCTATTTTAAATAAAACATCACCTGGAGCAACGATTTGATCTTGTTTGACAAAAACTTCAGTTACCCGACCTGATACTTGTGGCACCATAGGGATAACATAGGTTTGAACTCGCGCTTGGTCTGACCAAGGTGCATGCCTGTCAGCAATGATGTACCAGATAAAAATTAAGGCGGTAATGGCCAATACATATTTAGTGATCTTGCGCACAGGATCTTTTGTTTCTAATGTTGCATTTACTGGTGCTGTAACTTCTTGAACAGACGTTTCTTTTTTTTGTTGCTCTTGCTCTGACATGTTTTTTTATTATTCCATAATAGATTGTTTTTTGGTTTTATAACATCAATATCAAGGTTGTTATAGGTAACTTTTATAGACGAAGTTTAAAGAAAGTTAATCCTCAAATACATCCATATATTTATCTTTTATTTCTAGGACTCTCGGTAAACACTCTAAAAATTTAGATACTAATGCTGGATCAAAATGCTTTCCGGCCTCTTCTTCCAATAATGCAATAGCTTTTTCTACAGGCCAAGCCTCTTTATACGGACGTACTGAAGTTAAGGCATCAAATACATCCGCAATAGCAACAATACGCGCACTTAAAGGAATATCATCACCGGCTATGCCATTAGGGTAACCACTGCCATCATATTTTTCATGATGACAAAGGGCTATTTCACGTGCCATTTTCATCAAATCTGATTCATGGCTGCCAAGAATGTCTACGCCACATTCAACATGTGTCTGCATAATGGCCCATTCTTCTTTATCCAGTTTCCCAGGTTTAAGTAATACTCTATCGGGTATCGCTATTTTACCAATATCATGCATAGGTGCGGCGCTATACAATAAATCAACCCAGTCATCGTTGGCCTGAATCTGCTCGGCTAAAAACTTCGAATACCAACTCATTCTAATAACATGTAAGCCAGTTTCATTGTCTTTATATTCAGCCGCGCAGCCTAGACGTTGAATAACTTCTAATCGCGTATCATCGAGCTCTTTTGTTCGTTGCTTAACTAATATTTCAAGCTCGCGCTGTTGATTATATAACGCTAATTGGGCTCGTACTCGAGCAAGCACGATGGGAACACTTATTGGCTTAGTGATATAGTCAACTGCGCCTAATTCAAATCCTGCTTGTTCATCTTTTGTTTCAGTTTTAGCGGTAACAAAAATAACAGGAATATTAGCTGTGCTAGGGTTTTTCTTTAATTGCCGACAAACTTCATAACCATCCATACCTGGCATCATAATATCAAGCAGGATGATGTCAGGCTTATTTTTTGCTGCCGCGACTTTAAGGGCCAGTTCACCATTAATCGCTGCTTTTACTTTATAAAAAGGTCGTAATACACCACTTAATACATCTAAATTATCTGAGTTATCATCAACAATGAGTACTGTCGCTTTGCTCTCTTCTACTACTTCATTTTTTGATAATGTCATATACACCCCTGCTATTATTATAATTGATAGTACATCGAACCGGGCTCATGCTCTATTAATTACTTTATGATCAGCTTATTGATAGTTTGTTACTTATCATTTAGGCCATCGATGAATTCATTTAAACTGGCTTCCGCTTCAGTAAACTCATACCCCTCTATTTGCTGATAAATCTTTGCAAAGACTACTTCCTGCTTAGTGCCTTTTAATTGTTCTAGCAACTCTTCAGCTATTTCAATTGACTCTGTTTCAAAATCTTCAATCAAGGCTAACAACTCAGCAAGCTGTGCTTTAAACGCTTCAGTAACAATAAAGTCGTTAGTTGACCCAGTGTTTTCAATACTACTCTCCTCTGCTAAATATCCAGAGAGCTCATTTAAGACCAAGGTTAACTCTTCCGCTACTTGATGAAGTAAGTTACCTAGTTCATCATTATTGGCATCGTTTGCACATACCAGCTCCAATTGGTCAGCATAGCCTTGCAATACTGTAGCACCGATATTACCCGCACTACCTTTTAGCGTGTGGGCAAAACGAGTAACTTCTTCTTTATTTTCTTTTAACATTGAGGTTTTAAAGCGCTCAACAAAATCATCTTGCCCACTAATAAACCGGCTTAGTAATTTAACATATAACGATTTATTACCGTTCGCCACAGCTAAACCTGCACGGGTATTAATAGTATTAAAGTCCGGTATTTCGATAACTATTTCAGGTGAGCTAGAGGTGATTACTTCTCCTTTATTAGTGCCATGAATGACATTAACAGAGGGTGAAATCCATTTTGCAATGGTGGCAAACATGGTATTAACATTAATAGGTTTTGTGATGTGATCATTCATTCCGCAGGCCAATACTTTTTCTTTATCACTTACCATTGCATTGGCAGTCATGGCAATAATAGGAATGGAAACGTTACTTTCTCTAATGATTTTCGTGGCACTAAATCCATCCATCACCGGCATTTGTAAATCCATCAAAATGCCATCAAAATTACCTTCTTTGAATTTTTCTACGGCTATGGCACCATTTTCAGCTAACTCAACATTAATATTAGATTGCTTTAATAACTCCATTGCTAACTCTTGGTTTAACTCGTTATCTTCAACTAATAATATTTTCGCACCGCTTAAACGTTGTTGATTTTGTACAAGTTCATCATCGCGCTTCATTTCCCGGGTGCTGCTAAATGCTTCATCGCCATTAAGACGCATCATTTCATCAAAAATACTTGAAGAAGTAACGGGCTTAACCAAAACGCTGCTAATACTATTTTTAAGTTGTTCAACCGCTTCGTTATCATTGGCATTAGAGGTCACTAAAATAAATTGCTTATCTTGGTAATTATTTTGAGACTTAATTATTTGGTAAGTTTCAATGCCATCCAAGTCAGGCATTTTCCAATCAAGCATGATGAAATCAAACGCTAGCGTTGCTTGTTTAGCGAGTTCAATGGCTTCTTTGCCACTATTTGCTGCCACAACATGACAATGAAAAGAGCTTAAAATGGAGCTAAGTACATCTAATGCTAACAAGTTATCATCAACAATAAGAATACGCTTATTCGCTAAAAAGGATTTTTGCTGATCAATTAACTTATGATCAATGACGTCAGAAACTTGTAGTTTGGTGGTGAATGAAAAACAACTGCCCTCACCTGCTTTACTTTCTAACCATATTTTGCCATCCATTAACTCGACTAACTTTTTAGAAATAGTTAAGCCTAAACCTGTACCACCATATTTTCGTGTTGTTGAACTATCTGCCTGGCTAAATGATTGAAACAGTTTTTTCTGTTGCGCTTCATTCATACCTATACCAGAGTCTTTTACTGCAAACTCTAGGCTAATATCATCACAATGACTTACCTTAACTTGAGTGTTGGCATTAGTGGCTAGGTTAACTGAAATGACCACTTGGCCTTGTTCAGTAAACTTAACTGCATTGCCCGCTAGATTTATCAAAATTTGATTTAATCTTAAAGGATCCCCTTTTAACATCACAGGTACCTCAGCAGAGATATCAAACAACAGCTCTAAGTTTTTCTCACTGGCTTTTAAGCCGACAATATTAGCTAAATCAGCAAAGGCATCGTGTAAGTTAAAATCAATGACTTCAATATCTAATTTACCGGCTTCAATTTTTGAAAAATCAAGAATGTCATTAATAATGCCTAATAGCGATTCTGCCGCCTTATAAACTTTGGTAACGTAGTTATGGGGTTTTCGGTCTAATTCACACCCTAATGCTAAATGAGACATCCCCATAATGGCATTCATTGGAGTACGAATTTCATGACTCATATTGGCTAAAAAGTCGGATTTGGCTTTAGAAGCATCATCAGAAATTTGTTTAGCCTCAATCAAAGCCTGTTCAGCTTGTTTATCTAAGGTGATATCACGCACCATTACAGCGGCATAAACACCATTATAAAAATGCACAGGCGTAAACACCGCCTGAATTTCAATTAATTTTCCAGATTTATGTTTAACTTTAAAATCTCGTTCTAAACTTCTGGTGTCGATGACTGCTTCTTCTTCAAAAAACTTTTTAAGTAAAGCTTTATGACTCTCTACTTGTTCATGAGGAATAAACAAATCTACTTTTTTACCTACTATTTCATCTCTTTGATAACCCAGTAATTCGATGCCCGTTTGGTTAATTTGTTCAACTTCATTATTTTGATTCATGATGACCATACAAACGGGTAAATGCTCGAGCATTTTTTCAAGGCGTTCAGTTTCTTGTATTCGTAAAGAAATATCTTTTAGCGCAATAACACATGCCAAGTCAGACTGGTCATCTTCAACCGGGGAAATACTGTATTCAAGGGGAAGTTTTCTTGCTCCGCTCATTGATACAGCTTCATTAGTAATTCGAATAACTTCCTTTGTTTGAATGGCTTTATAAACCTCGGTATCTTCAAATGTTAGATTTTCTTCATTATCGCCAGCAAAAAGTGAAACGAGATCACTTGATAAAAACTCCTCTTCGCTATAGCCCGTTATTTTTGTCGCTGATTCATTGGCAAATATAAAGTTACCTTTTTTATCAACGCCGACAATACCATCGGCAATAGAGCTGGTAATGAGTTTACTCTTTTGCTCCGATTCTTCTAACGCTTTAGTTCTCAGCTTAACTTGTTCTGTTAGTTCATTCTGAGAGCGCCGACTAATTTCATTTGCTCGATTAGAAATAGTGATCATAAAGATGGAAATAGAGAGAATAAAAGAGCTGGCAATGATCAAACCAATAAGTAATAAGCTGCGTACATCGTAATACTCAGCGAACATTTCACTGAGTTGAATTTCACTGACAACGGTAAAATTCCCCCTTTTTAGACTGATCCACTGACCTACAACCGTTTTTCCTTGATAGTTTTTATAGCCTACTAAATTTTGCCCATTCAATTTAAATTTTGCGGCTTGCACTATCGGATTATTTTCAGGATCCTCCAATTGGACATTAAGCACACTGCTTTGGCCAGCAGGTATAATACCCTTTTGCTGTAACTCGGGGGTAAAACGACTAGTTGAAATGATATAACCATTGTTGTCTACCGCGTAACTTTCAAAGCTGTGACCTAAGCGAGCATCAATAAATAACTGGGAAAACTCTCTATCCGGGTCAAACCTAATACCTAATACGGCAATAATTTCCTGCTGTTTATTACGTACTGGTGTCGCAATAAATATTTCGGCGTCTTTGTCATCTTTATTGTCATTATTATCAATGTCTACATTTGACCAAACAGGGGGAATAAATTCTGTACTACCCATCACTACTTTATTGAATAACTCAGGGCGCTGGCTCTTTATCGGAGACATTTTTCCCTCCGCACTTGGTACAAGGTTCAATAAATAACGTCCTTGTAAATCACTGATGCTATAAGCCCTCCCTCCATGCGTGGTATAATAGGCCCGTTTAGAAAAGTATTCTCTCAGCGCGGCTTGAGCTTGACTGAAACTTTCTTTATCATCCGCTTCATGAGTGACTACAAGATTGGTTACTAAAGATTCAAAAGTGTCTGATTGAGCTATATTATCTGCAAGTAATTCACGTTCTCCATACCAAGCTTTGAGTGATTTTTCAGTGACATCTCGAGTGACATTGAAGGTTTCTTTTTGATCAATTAGCACCTGCTCTTTATAATCATTTAAGAAAAGATAGATAGCACCTACCGATAACGATATAAGAAGAAAAAGCACGGTAAAATAGGTTGCTCTAAATACCAAGGTATCAAGTTTTCTCGCGATAGTGCTGGCAAACTTCCGCGCAAAAAACAGCGCAAGTAAAACGAAGATAGTCGCATAAATAGCAACACTTATTAAACTAATTTCTTTATTTATTTGAGTTATAGCATTATGTCCCTCTTCTATAGAAGCTTCAGCCCACTTACTCTGCATCGCAAGAATAAAATCATCACCCAGTTGATCAATGCCCCAATTTAATAACTCAACTAGCTTGGGTTTATCTTTATTGACACAAAAGCCGATAGGTAAACTTTCAAACTGACTGATGGCTATGGGCCTAATATTTTTGAAGTTGTATTTATTAAGCATGTATTTATACAAGTATAAATAAGTAATAAATCCATCATACTGTCCACTTTCAATAGCTTGATAACCCTCTAGATTGCTACTTAGTCCTACTGTGTTAATTGATAATTGTTTGGCAAAAGCAGCATCGGCATAACCCGCTATAGACGCTATTTTTTTCGCGGAGGTGATGTCCATTTCGTTTTTAATGTGACTCTTTTTACTCACCACGACAATAGGTGTCATTTGTAAAAAAGGCTTGGTAAACAAGACTTCGCCATGTCTTTGCTCAATATTGCCACACACCGAAATAGCATCTATATTGCCATGCAACATCGCATCATATTCAGCACGAAAGTCTGATACGGAAGTTTCTTGTAAATCTACTGGCAGTATTGAGGATAATTGTTTGCGTATGAGCTTACCTGCGCCCTGAGTGACACCTTGCTCGTCGACATAATCAAAGGGAGGAAAAGTACCGTCTACCCCAATACGAACAATGGGGTTAGCATGGGCCCAATCGACTAAATGAGTAGGTAGGTTTTCTGCCATCACATTCAGGTTCAAAAATGATTGCAAAAATAAAAATGCGATGAATGTACACTTGTTTAATTTTATCATAGGAAATAAACACTTAAATTAGAAATAACATTTTTTATTTTAATAGAGTCTAGTCTATTATGAGTTAAATAATAAGCGATTAGAACATATTGTTATGCCAAGCAACTTTAATGAAATTAATGCATTAGTTATCGATAACAACAGTAGTATGAGGCAAATAATGGTCTCTATGCTTCGTGCTATGGGCATGAATACAGTGATAGTTGCCAACAGTGAAAATCAATGTGCTGAACTAATCACTACAGAAAACATAAATCTGGTGGTATGTGGCTGGAGTTTACCGAAACTGAATGCGCTTTCAGTGTTAAAAATGCTTCGTGACAATAACAAAACGCTGAAAATTCCCTTTGTTATTGTTTCAACCATGATAGAGCAAAACCTAATTAAACAAGCGATTGCATACGGCGTATCTGAATATTTAGTGCCGCCATTTAATACAAAAATTTTTGAAAATCGCATTAAAAAAGCACTTAAAGTTCCCATACAAGCAAGCGCTACCAACCTATCACGTACAATAAATAGTAAGCGATTTATTCAAAAAGACCGTATAGAAGAATTAGATGTACTCATTGTTGATGATATTGCCGATAACATTGCAATTATTAAAGAACTCATTAAAGATAAGTGCAAAGTAAAAGCAGCACTCAATGCCAAAACAGCGATGAAGATTTGTTTATCTGACTCGCCACCTGATTTAATACTACTGGATATTATGATGCCAGAAGTTGACGGTTTGACCTTATGTAAACGACTTAAAAACAACCCATTAACACAAAATATTGTCGTAATCTTTTTAACTGCACTTTCTGATACTGCCGATGTCGTTAAGGGTCTTTCACTCGGCGCGGTCGATTATATTACCAAACCTATTATTCCTGCGATATTGTTAGCGCGTATTGAAGTACACAGTAAAATAATTTTAAATCAGCGCACCATACAAGGTCAAATAGACAGTTTGTTGCAGCAAAGTGAAATACTCCATCACTATAATGAAGATATTTATACTCAGTTAAATGAACTCTTACATAACAGTTCTGAAAACTTAGTTGAAGTATCATCTAAGGTTAATACAAAAGTCTCACAGCTTTCATTATTACAATTAAAGTACAATATAGGTATGACTAGGTTGTTACTTGATAAGAGCCATATCTTAACTAAATTACAACAAAGTAATTATACGCTAACTCAAACTAAAGAAAATATTAGCAGTATCATATTGCCTGTGATGGATATTTTTGATTTTGCTATTGCAAACAAAAATATAGAGGACTTTACTGAAGTTAATGAAAATATGTTTATCTATAGCGATAAAATGTTATTAGCCCTTGTTTTCTCTTGCCTTTATGGGTATGCAGTAGATGTTGCACCTAGAGGCTCTAAAATTGCAGTAACGACAGAAAACCAGCCAAAATTCATACTCATCAAAATCCATAATATTACCGTGATCCCCGAAGAGGAACTCGATTCTTTTTTGGGTGAATTCCTCATTACACACTTCTCGCTAGTGAATAAAGCTGATGTTTCTAACGATATTGGGATCAAGTTAGCGTTCTTAGCCATGAATAAATTACAAGGTGCACTGTATTTCCATAGTAGCGAACAATACGGAACAACTTTCTACATAAAGTTACCTAGTTAACATGACACTTTGATAAATAAATTAACGTAATAGTTACTTGAATAACCTTTTAGAAAAGCGATAATAACAGCAAGTAATGACTTACATACCAAACGGATCAGAGTAAATAGGTCCTTCCTCCGGAGATAAAATGCCTTTAGTAAACCTATATAAAAAACTGAGCCCCTTTCAACGGGTAATTATTGCTTTGATACTCGGTATATCAACGGGTATTTTTGTTGGAGAGCCTGCGGGGCATATAGCAGTGATTGGCGATGTTTATATTCGTTTACTGCAAATGACCGTTTTGCCCTATGTACTCGTCTCAATTATCGGAGGCCTTGGTCGATTAGATAGTGATATGGCGAGTCGCATTGGTCTTCGCGCGATAAAAGTAATCGTTATTATGTGGTTGTCGGTAATGGCGACTTTGTTATTACTGCCTTTAGCTTATCCGAACTGGCAAACCGCAGGTTTTTTCAGTACCAGTATGATTGCTGAACCCGCCGCTTTTAACTTTGTAAAACTGTATATCCCCAGTAATATTTTTGCTTCTTTATCTGAAACGATTGTCCCTGCCGTTGTTTTATTCTCATTATTGATGGGTGTTGCCTTAATTAAAGTAAAAAATAAAGAGACGCTATTAACCTTAACCACCAATATTGGTGATAGTTTGATGAAAGTTGCCTCTTATGTTGCTAAGTTGGCGCCATTAGGCATTTTTGCTATTTCAGCCTCTGCCGCTGGTACTTTAGAAGTTGAAGAGCTTGGTCGATTACAAGTATTCTTATGGGTATACATCACCGCAGCTGCGCTACTGGCTTTTGTGTTTTTACCACTACTGATTCATTGGGCTACACCTTTCTCCTACCGTGAAATTTTATCAACTGCGGGTGAAGCCGTGATAACGGCGTTAGCTACCGGTACGGTTTTAGTCGTTTTACCTATGATCATTGAACGCAGTAAAGCGTTGTTAGCCAAACACGGTATGGAGTGTGAAGAAACCGACTCAACCGTTGATGTACTGGTACCTACGGCATATAGTTTTCCTAGTACGGGCACTTTATTAGGCTTAGGATTTATTCTATTCTCCGCTTGGTACGTTGGCTCACCATTAGGATTTGATGACTATATTTCCTTTGTGGTGATGGGCGCTTTAACCGCCTTTGGTAGTATGGCTGTTGCTATCCCCTTTTTACTCGACTTTTTTGACTTACCTGCCGATCAATTTCAGTTATATCTGTTAGGCAGTGTGGTGACCGCACGTTTTGCTACAGGTTTGGCTGCCTTACATGGTTTTGTCGTAACGTTACTCGTTGCTTCTGCGGTATTGAAAAAGCTAAAGTGGCATAGAATGATGCAAGCCATTGGCCTGCATTTAGCGGTGACTTTAGGCGTTATGGTTGCCGCCGGTTTTATTTTAAAGTCATTAATCCCCTACAAGTACGAAGGCGTGCAAACATTTGAATCAATGAAGTCAATGAATGCTAGTGCTAGCATTGATCAATATAATGAACTTACGCCATTGGGATATTTTGAACAGCAACTACCTCGCCTTGAGGTAATTCTTGCCCGTAAAAGTATTCGTATTGGCTATTTCGATGCCAGCTTACCTTATGCTTTTAGAAACAAAGATAATCGTATGGTCGGCTTTGATGTTGAGCTAATGAACCAATTTGCTAAAGACCTTGATATCAATATTTCCATGATCCGCATTGAGAACAAGGATGATGAAGCCGACTTATTAGCTGATGGCAGTATTGATATCACTATTGGTGGCCATACAATTACACCAAAACGCGCATTAGAGGTGACGTTTTCAGACGCTTACACTTTCCATACGGCAGGTTTATTAGTGAGTGATGCTAAGCGAGATGAGTTTTCTGATCTTTATAAGATTCAATCAATGAAGACGTTAAAATTGGGTGTGGGCAGTAGTAAGTATTATCAAGACATGGTCAGTGAATACCTACCCAATGCACAATTAACTGAAGTCAATAATGTTAGGCAGTTTCTCAAAGGCCAATATGAAGACGTCGATGCCTTAATTTATTCTACTGAGGCAGGTTCGGCTTGGTCTATGTTGTATCCTAATTACTCAGCCGTTATCCCTAAAGGCTTGAAGTTAAGAGCGCCCGTAGCCTTTGTTTTACCTAAGGGCCAACTAGATTATGTGCAGTATCTGAATACCTGGCTCAATCTCAAAAAAGAAAATGGCTTCCAGGAAAAAGTATACGACTATTGGATTTTAGGTAAGAATCCTAAAGCAAAAAAACCACGCTGGTCGGTGATGAAAGATGTACTAGGTTGGATTTAGCTAACAGGTAATAAGCAGAAATAAGCAGAAATAAATGATAAAAAGCACGCTAAATTACTTAGGGTGCTTTTTTAATGACGGTATCAACAGGAGGAAATTAGTTTTTGTGGTAATTATTGATATACCACTGGCTATGCTTAGCAATGGTATCATTATAAACTTGTTGTAATGAAGGCAAAACAACGGCATACGCCTGCCCTGTTAACTCATCCATAAAGACTTTTTTGGCTTCAGTTGCCAATACTAAAACATTGTCATAACGACCATGACAAAAACCCGCTAAACGTCCTTTACCATAGAAAATATCATTTTCTGCAGCGGTAACATCAACCCCGTCAACATCCATCCCTTGTAAAGCACTCACCCAACTATCAATAATGCCGCGCCATTGCTCGCCTTTAACAGAGGTTGTGCCTAAATTGAATACCGGTAAATCTTTGCGTTCATGACGCTTAAAGTTATAAGAGTGGTTATCGTAAACAACACATTGACCAAAATCTTCAACTAAGGCTTCTACTACTGCCGCAACAATACGATAAAATAGTGCATGCTTAGCCTTACTTTTGGCAATAGTCTCCTCGCTCAGCGGAATTTTCCAAATGTCTTTGCCCCAAGCGGTTTCATAGACACATTCATCAGTATCACGATTTAAATCATATTCATAGCGCGAATCATGAGCAATTAAGGTAATGGCTTGCTGCGCAATAAAGCTACCGGTGTAAGGATCCTCTTCATAATAGCGAGAGGCTTTGTCAAGTAAGCAGTTATCTTCAAGTTCTGCTCTAAAATTACCACCGTCGTGAATTGCCGCCGACATAACCGGCAGGTATTTATCAATTTTGAGAGTAAAAGCACCTCCCACTACCGTCGCGATAAAGCACTGACGTTGATTAATTTTATCAATGATTTGTTGTTCTGTTATTTGTTCGGTAAGTTGCTCAGTCACAATCCAACTCCTAAGCTAAATAGTAAAGACAATTTATATAATAGAATATATACCCGTTACCATTCAAGATGCATGTTTCACAGAGCACTTTGATTGGTGAAGGGTATAGTACAGTAAAGATAGATTAAATTAAGCTATTAACAGTTATTTCAAGTAGTTAAATGTAATTTTTTTGTTTACACTAATGATTATAAAGCCATTTTCAATGGCAACAATTTGTCACCAAAGTCACTTAAGGATAACTAAATGCCTCGTTTTAAAAATCCCATGACAATAGTCAGTGCAATACTAATTCTACTGTCATTAAATGCCTGCTCATTAAGAACGATAAAAGAGCAATCAACAAGGTTTGATAAACTAGCACAAATATCAGGACAAGTGAGTGTGACCTATAAAACCGATAGCCCCATTGTAGTAGCAGTATTGACATACGATGATGCTAAAGTAGATATAATTAAACAAACCCTAGTTGATGGAAATGGTAACTATCAATTTAACTTACTACCGGGTGAATATTTAGTTGGCGCTTATATCGATAGCAATAATAATCTAGTTCGAGATCAGGATGAAAGTGCAGCGATGCATAATGAACTCGATGACATATTTACCAAAATAGAGTTAACAGACAACCAAAAGATTATACTGCCATTATTGGAGGTCAATATAGATCAAAATATAGGCACCAAGCGAAAAGTTGCTTATAGCCGCAGTAAAATCAGAGCAAATATTGGTCGTGTCATCTCTTTAGAAGACCCTATGTTTAGCAAAGAAAACTCGACTATGGGGTTGTGGCGTCCTTTTGACTTTACCAATAAAATTGGTGGTGGTTTAATGTTTTTACAAGATTATGATAAAAACAAAACACCGGTACTTTTTGTCCATGGTATCTCAGGCAGTCCGACTGAATTTAAAGCGGTTATTGAACAACTCGATAGCAATAAATTTCAGCCATGGATCTTGTATTATCCCAGCGGTGTTCCTTTAGATCTTGTTAGTGATTACCTGTTAAATTCACTTATAAAATTACACAGTCAATATGGTTTTGAACACCTCCAACTTATTAGCCACAGCATGGGCGGCCTTGTTACCCGTACTTTCTTAAGAGAATATGAAAAAGCTAATACCAACTTTGACGTGTCTTTATACGTCACTATTAACAGTCCGCTTTATGGTATGGACAGTGCTGCAAGCGGGGTAAAATCATCTCCTATTGTTATCGCCTCGTGGCGCGATTTAGCAACAGGTAGTGACTACATTAAAGCTGCCCATCAATGGAATGTACCTAAAACCTTACCTTACCACCTGTTTTTTTCTTATCTAGCAGGTGAAGAAGGTGATGGTGTTGTTCCACTGAGCAGCCAACTATCATTATCACTTCAAGAAGAAGCGACCAAGATTTATGGTAGCCAAGCGTCTCACGCAGGCATATTAACTAAACCTGACTTTATCCAACGTTTACTAAAAGTCATGCGTTCAACTAACCAGTAATAGAAGTATCTTTACTCGTTATGAACTGACTAAGAGCTTAGATAAAAGTACTAGGTGATGACGACTATTCGCAGTTATGAACCTGCGAATAGTTATTAGCTAAGCCTGAAATGCCACAGCGTTCTTCGCTTAAACGTCCTTACTTACCAAGCAATTGATAGTTTATATTTCGCAAGGCGTAAGGCTGATAGTCAAGCAGTTGCTGAAACCGTTGAGCAATACTGATATGCACAACAGGCAAATATTGAGAAGGTAACTCATCTACATTAATTCTTACTCGGCGAGCCGTATGAGCTTCACTAAGGATATCATCCATTTCACCGTAGGTTGGCGTAAACGCGGCATTAATCGTACGTAATAACCAATTACCTCTATTACCTATACCGCTGTAATAAAAGCTCTGTTGATTTGTGATTAATTCGGATTTACCGTTGTTTCGGCTCAGTTTTCCACCCAATAAGATATGCAATTTCATAATATTAATAATACTGGCATCATCAAAAAATCACTAACATCTTCAGGGCCATTGCAGGTGCCATCAAAGCAAAAAATTAGCTTTTTTATCGTGTCTTCCTGCCCTATTCATTAATAACATTTACAGCGATGAACTTACTTCTTTGAGTAATTTTTTCATCAGTTGATTGTTATAGTGATGAATAATTTTTTGACTATTAAAAAGCTGTGGTAACTCAATAATAAAAACCAGTAAGACCATACCACCACCTAGCAAAGGCAGCAGATGAGAAAAGTATAATAAGCCACCCATAAACATTAACGTTAAATTAAGTAAACCTCGTTGCCATTTACCTAAATAAAAGTGATGCAATCCGGCGAGAAATGCCCAATTTAATGCAGCATAAGTATCCGGGTCTTTTACTTGGGCAACTTCTAAAGCGTAATAACGTTTTTTTTGCTCATTGCTAAGCTCAGCTATTTGCTCTCGTAATTGTTCTTCTTCTTGGCGCAAAGAGTTTTCAGACATGATTACTTCCATCATTATTTATTCGGCACAGGGTCATCAATCACATTGATACAATCGGGATCGTTACAACGTTTAATGCGCTTAACCCCCATGCTGATACCTTTAACCACGCCAAATTGTTCAATCGCTTGGTAGGTATAATGTGAGCAACTTGGGTAAAAATTACAGCTAATAGCGAAGTGCTCAACAGAGCCACCCGTGGTTTGATAAAAACGAATAGCCCTGAGTAACGCGGCTTTAACCACGACTACGCCCTAAAGTAATAATGATTGCTTCGCGTGACCAGAATAACCAAAAACGTTTTTGTTCAATAACTTGAAAGACTAATTGCCAACCATCAGCTGCCTCTTGATTTAAGGTGGCTTCTAATCTTTTTAAAGGTAAGCCACTCGAACCTAATAATAACGTGCCGCAACCGCCCTCGGTAACGTAAAGCACTTTGTATTCATCATACCTATCCATAGTATTCCTTTGATATTATTGTTATTAAAACCAATAACTAAAGTATAAAAGTGGCACTATAAAAGCAAGAATTTATTTTACCTAGTACGCCAAAATTAGTTCTTGAGATTATCTATTTAAGTGAAAGACTGTTTAGAACAGTTTATTGCTAATTTATAAGCATCAACACTAGTCAACGCCCCTGTGTGGCTGGTAGAATCTAGCGCATTATATTTTTGAACATAAAAGAAGACATTGAGATGGGCAGAGCATACCAAAACCGCAAATTATCTATGGCCAAAACCGCAGGGGCCAAAACTAAAGTTTACTCTAAGTACGGTAAAGCAATTTACGTTTGTGCTAAAACTGGTGGTGTGGATCCCGATGGTAACCTTTCTTTACGTGGTTTAATTGATCGTGCAAAGAAAGATCAAGTACCTACTCACGTTATAGACAATGCCCTTAAAAAAGCTTCTGGTGCTGGCGGTGAAGACTTTGTTGAAGCCCGTTATGAAGGTTACGGCCCTGGTAACTGTGTGGTAATTATTGATTGCTTAACAGATAACGGTAACCGAACCATTAAAGATGTACGTCAATGTTTCAGTAAAACAAACGCTAAAATAGGTACTTCAGGCTCTGTATCGCACATGTTTGATCACCAAGCTGTTTTTGCTTTTAAAGGTGAAGATGATGAGAGTGTTTTAGAAACACTGATGATGGCTGATATTGATGTAACTGATGTTGAATTAGAAGATGGCATTATTACTGTTTACGCACCTCACACTGAGTTTTTCAAAATTAAAACTGAGTTTACTAACTCAATGCCTGAATATGATCTAGAAGTTGAAGAGCTTTCTTGGGTACCACAAAATTACGTTGAACTTGAAGGCGAAGAAAACTTAGAAAATTTTGAAAAATTTATTGCTATGTTAGATGACTGTGATGATGTTCAACACGTTTACCATAATGCTGAAATTAAAGATTAATTCTCTTTATTGTGCTTAAGTAATTAAGCGATAAAAGAGTAAATAAAAAGCCAATATTACTTGTAATATTGGCTTTTTTTATCCTAGTGAAACAAAGGATAATAATTTACTGATGAAAGAGTGGTAATACTTTACCGCTCAAACTTCCTCGCCACTTTTTACCCTTTTTAATAAAGAGTATTTCACCATAACTGCCACGTTTTATGCTCGAGTCAATGGCAATGACTCGGCCTTGAGTACTGATGACGGTTTCAATTTGTGAGTAACTGATTGTGAAATGTTTTACTGATGAAAGAGTGGTAATACTTTACCGCTTAAACTTCCTCGCCACTTTTTACCCTTTTCAATAAAGAGTATTTCGCCATAACTGCCACGTTTTATGCTCGAGTCAATGGCAATGACTCGGCCTTGAGTACTGATGACGGTTTCAATTTGTGAATAACTGATTGTGAAATGTTTTACTGATGAAATAGTGGTAATACTTTACCGCTTAAACTTCCTCGCCACTTTTTACCCTTTTCAATAAAGAGTATTTCGCCATAACTGCCACGTTTTATACTCGAGTCAATGGCAATGACTCGGCCTTGAGTACTGATGACGGTTTCAATTTGTGAGTAACTGATTGTGAAATGTTTTACTGATGAAAGAGTGGTAATACTTTACCGCTTAAACTTCCTCGCCACTTTTTACCCTTTTCAATAAAGAGTATTTCGCCATAACTGCCACGTTTTATGCTCGAGTCAATGGCAATGACTCGGCCTTGATAACGCGTTTCAATTTGTTTTTGTGACGTGTGACCAACAATTAAGTGCTCGACATCAAAGTGTTTTAATAACAAATCAATTTCTTTACTGGTCGCGCCATCATCTCTTGGTTTAGCCTCTTTTGGGTTGTCGCTAGTAAAATAACCGCGATACCAAATAGGGCCATTAGTTTTATGCAAAAATTTTGCAAAACCTTGCCTTGGTGTATCAAGCTCTGCTTTAATCAAACTGTCTTTAAAGACGGTATTTATTTCAACTAAACTGCGCTGCTCAGTCGCTAGACTTGGATGAAAACCACCATGGGCAAACAGCATATTATTCACTTTGACCAACACCGATTTACTTCGTAACCAATTACCGATAATGCTGTCTTTAGTAAAAAGTTTTTCAAAAGGTTTATTTAATTTTTTTGCAGTCTCAACGTATTTAGGATGTAAATAACGTAAATCACCATTAAGTACCATCACCTCATGATTACCTAACGTGAGATGAATATCACCGCCGGCTTGTTGCGCTTGCTGCTCTAAGTCGTATAAAAACCATAAAATTTCAGTGACTTTATCACCTCGGTCAAAAATATCACCCGTGATAACAAAGTGTCCTTTGCCAAACGCCCAGTTTTTATCTGCATCAATGATGTTGTTATTGGTTAATAACTCAATCATCAAATCATATTTACCATGAAAATCACTTAATGCCGCCACGGGATAATCCCCTGAAAACTCAAGCACCTTATTTTCAAAGCTACTTAAAGCGTGTATATCAGCAGGCATATTACAGGCTGAAATAGTCAGTGGAAAACTAACCGCTTCAGTAGTGTTTTTTACTACTTCACCTTGGCACAACCAATACGATTCAAGTTGTTGTTGGTCATTAACAAATATATAAGGACCGTCATTCACTAACGCTAATACTGGTATTAATGCCTCACCCTTTGATTTTTCAGCTAACGTGGAAAAAGCAAAGGTTGAAACACTAGTGCAGAGTAATAAGCTGGTAAGTAGGATTGAGCAAACCGTAGTGTAAAAAGAAGAAAACATTGAAACTCCTGAAAGTAAGAAATAATAAATAGCATTAAAGATAGAGATAACGATATAACGTAACGATGAAAACTACACCCTAATATGAATATTAAAAAGGAGGTTAGTTAGCTAACCTCCCTAATAACGTGTTTATTAAGTTAAATTAGAAGCTAACTTCAGCACCTAAATAAACAAAACGACCAACACTACTGCCGTAACCACTATAGAAATGCCCTTTACCGTCTAGACTATATTCGCCACGATTATCAAAAATGTTGTTCACACCACCAAATACTCGTAGGCCTGCATCTTGAGCAAGGTCTAGTGTATAAGATACCGACAGGCTATGTTGGGTATATGAACTTATTTCATTAAAAGCTAGAGCTTCAGGGTTTGCTATACAATCAGCACTTCCCTCAGTACATAGCTCATTATTAGCAACCATATCCTCTTGCCAGCTCTCTTCTGCCGCTTGGTTAACTGTAATTGGGCCTTTGTATTTAGTGCTCCAACGAACACGCCAATCATCGTTGTACCACGTTAATGAGGCCGAACCTTGCGTGTCATAAATATCATTATCGTAATAGCCTTCATAATTACTTTCTTCAGCGCCACTTGGTGATTGTACTGTTTTAGTCCAGTCAAGCACATGAGTCCAATCTGTTTTAAACTTAATGCTACCAAACTCATTAAAATCATAGACATATTCTAGCGCCAAATCGATACCACTAGTGCTGATTTCATCAACGTTATAATCACGTTGCATAATTTCAATTAACGAGCCATCTTCATCACGTTTTAAATCATTACAAAAAGAATTGTCTCCACCTTTTACATCCCATGCTAAATCAGAGTCATAACAATATTCCATAATGTTTTCATTTGAATAACTAGAAAGAGCGTCTTCGATGGCAATGTCGTAGTAATCAACGGCAATGCGTAAACCTTCTACAAATGAAGGGGCTAAGGTAATTCCAAATGTGACTGTATTAGCCGTTTCTTCAAAAAGATTTTCATTTCCAACGCCAGGGGAGTAGTTGTTATCACTTTCATCAAACTCACCATCGGCGGCAATAGCATTAGCAATTGTTGGTTCTTTACGACAGTTGTCATGGCCAGCATCCGTAGACGTTGCTGTTGTACCGTAACAAATATCAGTATAGCTATCGTAATCTCCTGCTGGTGGCGATAATAAGTTATCAATTGACGGTGCACGCTGAGCTCTTGCCCAATTGGCACGAACCGCATAACCCTCAACAACTTCCCAAACCACACCTGTTTTATAACTTGTAACTAAATCAACACCTTTTGCACTGTAATCAGCCACACGTGCTGATAGTTCAGCCGTTAAACTTTTAGCTGCCACGACATCTTTAAGTAATGGCAATGCCACTTCACCAAAAACTTCAGCTATATCCATTTCACCTGAATATTGAGGAACATAGTTAAAGGTAATACCACCTTCAACTGCGCCGCCGCCGGTAACAACCTTTTGTGAATCTTTTCTGTATTCAAAACCAAATGCTGACGCAACGGGCCCTGCTGGAAGATTAAATAAATCACCCGCCATGTAACCGGTAAATGTCAGTTGTTCTACTTCTGTATCAATTGTAGGGTTTGCACGAATATAATTAGCAACGTCTGGGGTGATAGAGCCTGCGCCAAACAAATTCATTGGCACACAACCTTCAGCACGAGCCGCTTCGTCAGCACATTGAATAGTTTCACCATCAGCAGCATACTCAGCATCGAGAGCATAATTAGCTTTTATGGTATTTATTTCATTACCACGAACTTGCTCTTGAGTGAATTTACCGTAACCAATTGAAACATCCCAATCCCATTCATCATCAAAAATAGTCCCCTGTAAACCCGCCCACGTTCGCAATGTAGTACGCGTATTGTCGGTATATATTTGACCAACTTCATCGAAAGATCTATCCCACTTTATACTACTACCACCAGCATCAGCAATTTCAGCCGGCACGTATGGGTTATCACGAGAAATTTTACCCATGATGACTTCACCAAACTGACCGGTAGCGGGATCATAGGTAATAACTTTGTCACTTTCATCTTCACTTTCAGGTGCTTTGTTATTAAATGATTTGTTTAAGCTATGCTGAACTTGACCATAAAAACTAATATTATCCGTTAATTCAAAGTCAACTTTAAGCGCTGTATTTATACCTTCATCGGGAACTTTAAGCATAACAAACTGATCAGTATCAACACCATGAGCCATTTGATTCCAGTCATTTCTTAACGTTTGTCCTTCATACCATAAACCGCCAGAATTAGATTTCTCTTCATGGAATACGCCACCTGGAATGGCATCATTTTTAGAACGCCAATCTGCTTGGTTAATATCACGCATACATTCACGGTCATTAGGCTCCGCAACTGTGTACATAGCATTACACATTCTGTCACTATCATAACTGTGAGATTCTTGCTGCTGAGCACGTTTACGATCTTCATAGGTTAAACCAAATTGTTTATCATAAGCTGAACTTAGAAAAACATAACCGCGACCATCAGCGAACTGTGTACCATAGTTTAAATCTAAAGAAAGTTCTTCGGCGCCACCTTCAGTGCTACTACCACCACGTGTGGATAATGAGAAACCTTCTTTGTCCTGTTGAGTAATAATATTAACCACACCAGCAATAGCGTCAGAACCATAGGCTGCAGAAGCGCCACCGGTAATGACTTCAACTTTTTTTACCATACCGGTAGGAATAGTCGATAAACTCACCGCGTTACTGCTGTGGCTGTTTGATACGACACGTCGACCATCTATTAAGGTCAACGTACGACTTGAATCTAAATTACGTAAGTTAATCGTTGAAAGGCCAGTCGCGGTGATATTAGATTGGCTATTAGAATTACTGCTACTCTCAGATATTTGTGGTAATTCATCAATAAGAATTTCGGCTAGTGAACCTAAGCCTGTATCAGCTATGGCTTCATTATCCATGGTAGCTAATGGTGTTGCTACACTAAAACTATCACGACGTAAGCGTGAGCCTGTCACGGTAATTTTTTCATCGGTTTTAATTTTTTGTACTTCTTCTGGAGCAGTTTGTGCAACCGGTTTAGCGACTGAAATTTCAGCATCAGCAGCGAAAGTTGTTGGAGCAAAGGCGATAGCACTACCAGCAAAGGCTGTATATATCGCAGCTTGAATTGCAATGGTGATTGGACTCTTATTCATCATTCATCTCTCTTAATGTTTTTGTTTAGTTATGTTTTTATTTTTATATTTATATTTATACTTATATTTATACTTATATTTAGGACTATCTCTAAAGGCAGCGAGTTGGCGACGAATAGAAATGGGTAAGCTACTTATAAAATAGGTCATGACAGATCAGGTCATAAGCAGAACTCACAAAAGCAAACACTCCAACTTCTAGTAACTTTTTGTTAATAAAGCACCGATGAAATTAAGCTTTTCTCTGTTTTAAAAAACTCAGCCAACTTATGCAATCTGTGGAAGGTCATTTGTACATCGATTTAATATCTATTATTAAAAAATGACAAAATAACACTTTTAAAACAGCTGGTTACACAAATAACAAGCAAAAACATTTTAACGTCATTATGAGAGCTCTTTGAACAAAAAAACAAAAAGTCAGATAAAAAAGTTACTTAGCTTTAATAATTTTGTTAGCATGAATTTAACCTACGCAGAGGTTAAGAAGATAAGAAGCAGAACACATTTCGACAATTCACTCATTTCATAAAACATACCAAGCTGAGCAAAAAATAGTTCACATCATGCGCAATAAGTCATTCAAAATTAATCGTTATCAAGTAATCCCCTCAGAATTTAGCATTCAAATCGATGATGGCGAAAAACAATCATTACAGCCTAAATTTATCGAAGTACTGGTTTATTTAGCAAACAACCATGGTCGTGTTGTGCCAAGAAATGAACTCATTGATCACATTTGGGGACAAGACAGTTTTGTCGGTGAAAAAAGTTTAACCAATGCTATTTGGCATTTACGTAAAACGCTCATCTGCGTGGAAGGTGAAGAAGAAATAATAAAAACCATTCGCAAAGCTGGCTATCAATTAATGGCCGAACCAAAGTGGCGAATGTCGGTGACAGGTAAGGTAGTAAATCAGGAACTAGTAGAGAGCTCTATCAATTACTCCATAGATAGCTCCATTGAAAATTCAGTCGATACTGCACAATATCAAGAACAAGGCATTAATAAAAATAGTCAATCCGAAAATTCCTCAGAAAATAGCGCCAAGAGTACTAGAGTAAATAAAATAAACAGCACCTATGTGCTACTTACGTTAATCGCCTCCTTATTAGTATTACTTTTTATCCAGCAATTACCCGATGATGAAAGCCCAAAGATTACCGCGATTACTTCACACCCCGGCAGTGAGCTTTTTCCTGCCCCCTCACCCGATGGCCGTTTTTTGGTTTATAGCCAAGTATTAACAAATAAACCAACCAATTTATTTATGAAGGATACTCATCAAGTTGAGTTGCCGCCTAAGCAGTTAACGTTTGATAATGCTACCGAGGGACATAGTGTTTGGAGTAACGACGGTCAATATTTGTATTTTTCTCGTAAAAATAAAACAAACAATAGCTGCCACTACATCCAATTAAAAGTACTTAGCCAGCAAGAAAAAACGCTAGCGACTTGCCCTATGCAAGGAGGCTATTATTACCTAGATATATCCCCAGACGGTCAAACCCTTGCTGTATATAACAAAGGCGCACTAGCAAAAAGAACCGGTATTTATTTTATTGATTTAACGTCAAAAAACTTTGCTATGACGCGTTTTTCTTGTGATCGTGATTGTAAGTATAAAGATAGAGATATGGCCTTTTCTCCCGATGGTAAATATATAGCTGTTTCGAGGCGAGTGAATCGTTTAAGTGAAAATATTTATCTGATTAATCTAGAGACTAAAGAAACCGAACAACTTACTTTTGACGAAGAAGATATTGTCGGAATGTCTTGGTTTGGTGATAGCCAAAAGTTAGTCTTTGCAACACAACGCGCTGATAATCGCTTTGGTTATGTTATAAATATTGAAAGCAGAGTAAGCCAAGCATTAAACTTAACTGGTTTTAGTTATCCAAGTATTGCCAAGCAGTCACAACAACTGTATTACCAAGAAAGAAAAGAGAACTCTTCACTGGTGAGTTTACAGCTTAATGATGCCATAGCTAGTAGCCCTTTCCCGGTATTGCAATCAAGTTTCACTTATGAATCTCCTGATTATAGTGCTGCAACTGACTTAGTGGTATTTTCTTCTAATGAATCAGGTTTTGATGAGTTATGGTCCGCAAAATCCGATGGTAGTGCACGCAAACAGTTAACAAATTTAAAACAAACTATTCGTTATCCTAAATGGTCACATGATGGACAAAAGGTTGCCTTTTTAGCGCCACTATCTGAAGACAGGGGAGATGGAATATATATATACTCCATTGAAAACGAGAGAGTTACCTTACTGAAAAGCCCTTTTTTACAGCATAATCGTCCAAATTGGTCATTTAATGATAAGGCCATTATCTCTGCAATCTATGGCGACAAACATACCGATCTTTATAGTATTAATATCGCTGACGCCAGTACCAATCGTCTTACTTTTGATGGTGCCCGCCATGGCGTAATGATAGCTCCCGATATTTTGCTTTATACCAAACTTAAGAAAGGTTTGTGGCAAAAAAACATCAATAAGGTCGACGCTATAGAGAAGATAATTGATGGCAGCTTATTTAATACCTTATACGCATGGACCTATGAGAAAGGTCATGTTTTTTATCAAAAAACTTTTGATGACCACTATCAATTAATAGCCTATGATATCGAAAAAAATATCCAAACCCCGTTGGTTAAATTGCCGTTAAACTCCATATCGCAGAGTGATAGCATTACCTACCTCGCCACTAAAGATCGCTTACTTTATACCAGCAGTAGCTTTCCACAAGCCAATATTAAAATGATCCCAACCAGTAATTTGTTCTAATTATGCAAGTATTCAAGCGCTCAGTGATAAAGGGTCATCTGTAAAAGATAATACTAAGCAAATAAAAAGGCCAACAAATGTGAATCATGTGTTGGCCTTTTAGTGATATCGTTGCAGCTAGTTATGTTTTTGACACTAGAATACGACTTATCATTTATAAACTGTAATGGCTCTACTCACTCGTTTGAGTGACTTCATCATCACTTGTATTAACGTCTGTAGCACCTTCCAGTTCAATGGCTGTGACACGTTGTAAGCCTCTAGGTAGTTTATTACCACGACGACCTCGTTCACCTTTATAATGCTCGATATCAGCCGTTTTTAAGGTAAGTTTACGTTTACCTGCATGCAAGGTAATTGCTGCGCCTTCCGGAATGATACAAAGTAAACTAACAAACTCTTCCCGTGTTTTTGATCGTGCCGCAGGGATATTAATTATCTTATTACCTTTACCTTTACTGAGTACAGGTAAGTTTTTAACAGGAAAAACTAACATTCGTCCTTCACTGGTAATCGTAAGACAGTTATCACTTTCAATATTATTAATATATGTTGGCGCCATCACTTTAGCGGCTTCAGGCAAACTAATTAATGCCTTACCATTTTTATTGCGACTGACCATATCAGCAAAGCTGCTGACAAAACCATAACCCGCATCACTGACTAATAAGTACTTAGCATCGTCATCCGACATGATGCTATGTACAAAAGCTTTGCCTGGCGAAATATTGAAGCGCCCTGTTAATGGCTCTCCTTGAGATCGAGCCGTTGGAAGGGTATGAGCGTCAGTAGTAAATGCACGACCATCTGAGCCGATAAAGACGACAGGACGATTACTTCGCCCTTTTGAGGCACATAAGTAACTGTCACCCGCTTTATAACTTAAACTGGTAGGATCAATATCATGACCTTTAGCACAACGAGCCCAACCTTTTTCAGATACCACAACAGTTACCTGTTCACTTGGCACTAAATCTTTTTCGGTTAATGCTTTTGATTCGCTACGTTCAACTAATTGAGAACGACGATCATCACCATAGAGTTCTGCTGCTTCAAGAATCTCTTTTTTCATCAGCGTACTCATACGCGCTTTTGAATTAAGGATTTTTTCTAAGTACTCTTGCTCAATATGTAATTCATCTTGCTCTGCACGAATTTTAAATTCTTCAAGCTTGGCAAGTTGACGTAATTTAATCTCTAAAATCGAATGAGCTTGCGTGTCTGATAAGGAAAATCGAGACATCAACTCTGCTTTGGGGTTATCAAAGCTACGGATTATTTCAATGACTTCATCAATGTTTAAGTAAGCAACTAATAAACCATCAAGAATATGCAAGCGAGCCAATACTTTATCTAAACGATACTGCAAACGACGACGAACTGTTTCACGGCGATACTCAAGCCATTCAGATAAAATAACCAGTAAATTTTTAACCGCCGGACGATTATCTAAACCTATCATGTTGATATTAACGCGATAGCTTTTTTCTAAATCAGTACTGGCAAATAAGTGCTGCATTAACTGTTCAACATCAACGCGATTTGAACGTGGGATAATAACAAGGCGAACCGGGTTTTCGTGATCCGACTCATCACGAAGATCAACAACCATAGGCAGTTTTTTCGCTGTCATTTGACCAGCAATTTGCTCTAATATTTTGCCGCCAGATGCTTGATGAGGCAGTGAGGTAATGACAATATCACCTTGTTCAACATCATAAACAGCACGCATTCTGATGCTACCGCGCCCCGTTTGGTAAATTTTTTCAATTTCAGCTTTCGGGGTAATAATTTCAGCGTCTGTTGGATAATCAGGTCCTTTGACAAACTCGAGTAAATCACTGACTTCTGCTTTAGGATTTTCAATTAAGTGCACACAGGCATCAGCTACTTCACGTACATTGTGTGGAGGAATATCGGTTGCCATACCCACGGCAATACCGGTAATACCATTCAGCAAAATATGAGGTAAACGCGCAGGCAGTGTTTTAGGCTCTTGCATGGTGCCATCAAAGTTTGGCTGCCAATCAACAGTGCCTTGCCCTAATTCAGCGAGCAGGACTTCACTAAAGCGTGATAATCGAGACTCGGTATAACGCATTGCAGCAAACGATTTAGGATCATCAGGTGCACCCCAGTTTCCTTGACCATCGACTAAGGGATAACGATAAGAAAAGGGTTGCGCCATCAACACCATAGCTTCATAACAAGCACTATCGCCATGAGGATGAAATTTACCCAATACATCACCAACAGTACGTGCTGATTTTTTATATTTAGCCGTCGCAGATAAACCAAGCTCTGACATTGCATAAACGATACGTCTTTGTACGGGTTTTAAGCCATCACCAATATGTGGCAAAGCTCGATCCATAATTACGTACATGGAGTAGTTTAAATAAGCATCTTCAGTAAAACGCCTTAATGGGACTTGTTCTACTCCATCAAGGCTATATTCGAGCGCATCTGACATGAATTGGTTTTCCTGATATGGCGAGTCTAATTATTTGTATTTTTTAAGATTATGGCTTTGCTTATACCTTTAGCTAGGGTAGCCAATCATAACCTGATGGTAACGGCTATAGCTTATCTGATTATGTGCTTAGACAAAATAGGTAAAGTAACAAAAGGGTTAATAATACCCAGTCTATTAAGTAATTTCCCACCAGCGATAGCTAACAGCTTAGATGTCAGGCATTGATTGGACAAAATCGGTATTAGCCCGTCTTTCTTGTACAGCGGCAATATCCTGATAACAAACAACTGTATTTCGTCCTTGTTCTTTCGCTTGATACATAGCTAGGTCTGCACCATGCAATAAATCGTCAAAAGTCATTTGATTATCCTTCATAGTTGCAACACCAACACTAATCGTTACTTTACTTTGCAACATTATCGGTGAAAAGTCGTATTGTGCTATTTTGTCATTAATACGCATGGCAATAGCTTTCGCTTTATTACTGTCTGCAAAAGGCAATAATGCAACAAATTCCTCTCCGCCTAAACGAGAAAATATATCACGAGTGCGCATAGTTTCTTTAACTAACTGAGACACTGTCACTAATATTTGATCTCCAACCTGATGACCAAAATTGTCATTAATCTTTTTAAAGTGATCTAAGTCCAATAATAACACGGATAATTCGGCTGGTTGGGAGGCAAAACTGGTCACCATTTGCTCGCCTTTTTCAAACAAAGCACTTCGGTTGGCTAAGCCGGTTAAAGCGTCTGTTCGAGTCAGTCGAATAAGTTTATTACGTATTCTTAACTGTCTGAAAAAAAGCAAGACAAAGACAATTGCCGTACTAATAATCAGAGTGAAATTGTATTGCTGTACAGATTTTTCGTCCTGTACTTCAGCAACTCGGCGAATTTGCAATTCATTTTGACTTTCCATCAAAGCGTTATTGGCTTTTTTACCATTTACTTCAAACGATTGTTCTAAGGAAGCAATCATAGCCACGCGCTTATTTTCACGATAAATATAATACTTTTTCAAGTAGGACTTTTTCTCTAGATAAGCTAATTCATATTCACCTTGCCTAGCGTAGTGTTCTGCTAAGAGTAAATGCAGTTGTAAAAAATCAGGTTGCGCTAATTGTTGCTCGGATATTTGGTCCGATAATTTACCTGCTCGCTGCAAAAGAGCGATAACATCAGCACTATCAGCATCTTTTCCATTGGTATTTGCCTGTAACAACGCTTGCGCTATTAATAGTAAGTACTGCTCGGCGGCATTACGTGTTGCCTTCGACTCGGTCAATTGGGTCAGTACTATTTCAACTTGCTGATTATTGATGGTTGTTAGCTTTAATTGAGACATCAAAGCGAGTAAATTGGTATTGATGGGTAATATCTCCATTACGGGGATATTTAATACCTTATTACTCGTTTTTTTCTCTGTTACTGCGGGCACATTAGCAGGCTCGCTAGCCTGACAAGTCAATGTAAAAACCAATGGTAGAAGTAATATTCTCAACATACTTTGACTGAAAAACGTCACGGTCCGCATACCTTGTTTCTTCCTGTTATTTTCGCTTGATAAAGCTGTGCGTCGGCCCGTTTTATCAAGCTGATTAAATCCTTATCATCTTCTAAGGTCGCTACGCCAATACTAACAGTGACTTTTTCAAGGTTGTTAAACGGCCATTGGTATTCATTTATACTTAAGCGAATACGTTCCCCTATTGCCATTGCTGATTTTATGGTAGTTTTCGGTAAACAAATCATAAACTCTTCACCGCCATAACGTCCAAAGATATCACTTTTTCGCATCATATTAACGCCAAGGGAGGCTACTTGCGCTAAGACTTTATCGGCGACACTATGGCCAAAACTATCATTGATGTTTTTAAAATGATCGATATCTATCATCAATATACTTAAATGAACTTGCTGGGTTTTGGCAAACTTAAAAGCCTTATGAGACTTAACCATTAAACTACGCCTATTGGCCGCCCCAGTAAGAGTATCAATATTGGAAGCAACTTTAAGCTTGTGCTGACTTTGAATTAACTTCACCAGAACCCAAGCAAAACATAAAGCCACTAAAGCACTAATGATGAGGTAAGCACGTTGCTCTTTATTTTCTAAATTGGCTTGATGTAAACTGGCTTCATGCAATATTTTTTGGTTGTATAATATCTTACTTTGCTTATCTGCTTTTTCCGCTTCAAGTCTAAGACGAACTTGCGCAATAGATCGGTTATCTTCCTTTTCATATAACTTATCTGTTAAGGCTATCACTCTTGACTTTGTTTGATAAGCTTGTTGGAATTGCCCTTGTTTATAATAAACAGCCGCTTTAAGGTTGATAATACCGACATAAACCTCCTTTTTCACTTGAGGCATTTCTTGGTGATTAGCTAATATTTTTTCAATATGCTTTATGCTTATCAGTACTTCATCAAAGCGTTCTAATTCATACAAAATATTAGCTTCATCAATATAAAACTGTAACCGAAAATCGAGATTCTCTGTGAACTGTAAATACTGCTTAGCCATCAATAAATATTGATATGCCATATCAGGATTACTGTCTAATTTCGTTAGATGTGCCCAAGACAGACCTGAATAAACAGTAAACATATTATCACTTGGCGTATCTTTATTTGACTCTGCGATAATCGTTTCAAATACAGTTATCGCTTGCTCATAATCCTCATTATAAGTCTGGGCCATGGCAATATTAATTAAGCTGTTATGTGCAGCTAATAACATACCAGCCTTTTTAAAGTGTACATATGATTGCTGATAATAAGCCATTGACTGCTCATCTTGCATTAGATGAGAATAAATAATGCCCAATTCTGTATTAACAGTGCCTTTAAGCTCTTCATCATCGGTTTGCCCGGCAATGTTATAGGCATCATTGAGTAAAACTAAAGAACGCTTATAGTCATCCGTTAAATAGGCAATAGCCCCTAAATTAATAAGGCCTGAAGCAACCTGGACTTTATTATGCAATGATTCCGCAACTTCCAAACCCTTTTTATACTCTTTAGTCGCTTGACTAATATCACCCAAGCTCTCAAAAGCAAAACCTTTTAAATATAATATTTCACTAATTAATATACTTGGACTGGCTAGCCTTTTTGCTATGGAAAGGCCTTTGTTGGCCATTTTTTTGGCTGTACTGTATTTATTCTGCTCAATATATATCTCTGTAACTAGTTTGAAATATAATAAGTTTTGCTCAATGGTAAGGGCATCAAGCAAGTCTTCATAAACAGTTAACTGTTTGAGGGAGAGTACTAGGTCAGTTTTTTTAAGCTCTTTGACCTCTTCTGCCACGACATTAAATTTTTTCAGGTCGACACTTTGTTGTGCAACACTAAGCATCGGCAATAGTAGGCAAACAATAGTGATAAAAATTTGTATCGCTTGAACGTTTTTTTTAGCAAAGCACAACAAACAGAGATTCCTTAAATAAGCAGAGCAGCACTGGACGATAAATGTGATTTAAAGAGTATAAAACGAATTGCCCCGAGAGTTAAACCGTAATATTTACCTATTCATGCTATTTTTCGAACAAAATTACTGGCGAGTAAAGTGAATATGAAAGCAAAAGACATGCAGGCAAATAAACCTAACTGCTGATAGATTAGCCCTGAAAGTACAGTACCAAGCAACCTACCCATGGCATTGGCCATGTAATAAAAACCAACGTCCATCGATACTCCTTCATCTCTAGCAAGCGCGACAATGAGGTAACTATGCAGTGATGAATTCATCGCAAAAACAGCACCAAAGATAAAAAGCCCTATGATCAGTACTTCATTACTTTGCGGGAAAATATAGATAGCGATACATAAAATAGACGTTACCAGTGCCAGCAATACTGACCAATGTATTACTTGCTGATGTGAGCCTTTTTCTACTCCACCACTAAGAAGGGAGAGGATCTTTGGCGCATTAGCTTGAATAACACCATAAAAGATAATCCAACAAGCGAGAAAAGTACCAACAGCTTGATGCTGCCAATTTAACTGACTTGCCAAATAAACAGGTAAAGCTATGACAAACCAAACATCACGCCCTGCAAACAAGCATAATCGCGCTGCGGATAAATAATTCAGCGATGCATTCTTTGAAAATAACTGACTAAATTTGGCTTTATAACGGGTTTTCCCTATATCGCCACGCAACATAGGGAAAGTACTCAAAGCAACAATGGCTAACGCTACAGCCATTAAAAGTACTGACAATTGAAAGTCAAAAGTAGTGAGTAACAAACCACCGAGAAAAAAACCTACGCCTTTAAGCGTATTTTTTGAGCCAGTAAGTAAAGCCACCCAAGTGAATAGCTTGTTATCTGTTTCTTCACTATCGACTTTGGTTACCAGTAACTTAATGCTCGATTTAGCGCTCATTTTGTTCAGGTCTTTCGCAATGCCCGACAGTGCTTGAGCAAACATGACGTAAGCAACCGTTAAGTATTCACTCGGCAACGCTAACATCACCAAGGCCAACATCTGGATAATGATGCCAATTAGCATGGTTTTATTTAAACCAATGCGAGCACCGAGCCAACCACCAACCAGATTAGTGATGACACCAAACACCTCATAAAGAATGAATAATGTCGCTAACGCAAATGGGCTATAACCTAACTGGTAAAAATACAGCAACACCAACATACGTAATGCGCCATCGGTCAAGGTAAATGCCCAATAGTTAGCGGTGATGGCTATGTATTTTTTTACCGGCTGTGATAAAGAACTAAATGATCCCAAACTATGACTCGTTAAACTTAGCTTCTACGGTGTTGTCTTTGATAACACTGTTTTCAGTAATCGTACTTAAGCTATTTGCCATCAATTTCATCAGTTCCGCGGTGCGATTAGCATACCCCCACTCATTGTCATACCATAAATACATTTTCAATTGGCTACCATTAATGACCATAGTTGATAAAGCATCGACTATGCAGGATCTGGCATCAGTTTTATAATCAACCGAGACTAGGGGTCTCGTTTCATAGCCCAAAATTCCCTTTAGCTCACCTTCTGCAGCATCAGACATTAACTGGTTGATTTCTTCAATAGTGACATCTCGCTGCATTTCAAAAACACAATCAGTCAGAGAAGCATTTGCTAATGGTACTCGAACAGCATGACCATTTAATTTTCCTTTTAACTCAGGAAATATATCAGTAATCGCTTTAGCTGAGCCCGTAGTGGTAGGTATTAAAGACTGACCACAAGCTCGTGCACGACGTAAATCTTTATGCGGGGCATCTAATATGGTTTGGGTGTTAGTAATATCGTGGATAGTGGTCATGCTGCCATGTTTTATACCTACCGACTCTTGTAATACTTTTACTACTGGAGCCAAACAGTTAGTCGTACATGAAGCAGCCGTAACAATGCTATGCTCATCAACTTGATATAAGTGTTGATTAACACCCATAACAATATTAACCATATTACTATCCGAGCCATCGTTTGCTAATTTCATTGGCGCAGTTACCAATACCTTTTTAACACCTTGGGTAAAGTAAGCTTGTAGCTTTTCTTTATCACGCATTACGCCAGACGCTTCGATGACAAGGTCACATCCAGACCAATCTGTTTCAGCTATATCACTATTTTGGCTTACCGTTAAAGTACTGCCTTCAATGCGCATTAGCTTATTCTCAGCGGTCGCTTCATACTGCCAACGACCATGAATAGAGTCAAAGTTAAGTAAGTGCGCGAGGGTGGGTGCATCTCCGGCGGGGTCATTAATTTGAACAAACTTCACTTCAGGCCAATGCCATGCCGCGCGTAAAATTAATCTTCCCATACGGCCAAAGCCGTTAATGCCTACTTTTACTGTCATTTTTTAAACTCTTATTTTATCTATTTTGTAATGGTGATATTTCGATCGAACGAATACTATAAGACATAAAAAATCCTCTATAAAGAGGATTTTATAAACTAACTATATTACAAATTCATGACGGTTTCATGACAAGCATTGGATACTATATTATATCCCTTTAATACCTTGAAATTAATGTCCTGAAAAAACTAACACTTTAACCGGTAGTAACAACGCTTGCATGCGCAGGATAATTGCATGAACAACCCCTACAGCATCAACCATATGTAAATAAAGACTCTTTGTAGTACTAAGTGTTCCGCTGGCAATCAATTCATGGTGATAACTGTATGCATTAGCGAGACATTTTGTTCCAGGAATTACACCATCAAGACCGCCTTCATAAAGCGGTACTAACTTGACTGTTAGCGTACCAGGTCTTGCTCGCTCTTGTACATCTAATAAATTCTCAACCGTTCTCACTTGTCCTGTAGCAATAACACTTTGAATACTCGCCACTTTCATAGGGATGATAGTAAAAGGTTTAGACAAACAGGTTATTTCAGCAAAAGTGCCTACTTTAATAACATTGGCTGCTAATTGGCTAAAGCCCGCTTGAACAGCTTCTTTCCCTGAGGCTTGTCCAGAAGACGGTACTATCATACCGGCAGAGCGAATCATCGGGTTAACAAAATCACCCGCTTGTAAGGCAAATTGTTGTAATTCACCATCAATATGAGCATAGATGGTTCGTTTTTCTTCATCAATAATGGCTTGTTCTAATACTTCTATAGCACTGGCTTTTTGGGCTGGCAATACATTGTCAATTACGGCTTGTGCAGCATCTTGGTTGGCTAAGGATGCAGATAAGCCGGCTTTATTCATTGACACAGTATCAGCTAGCTTCTGTACTTCACTTTCACTGATAATATTATTACCTTTTAAAGATAATTCCTTTTTTCGGTCATATTCATTCTTAGAACGCATATAAGCACTATTAGCTTTTTCCATATTACTTGTTGCTACAGCTAATTGTGCATAAGCAGTAGAAAACTCTGCATCCACTTGATTGACTTGTGCTTGGGCTTGGTCAATTGCCGCCAATTGAGATTCATCATACATGCTAAAAATAGCAGTGCCGGCTTTTACTTTTTGATGATTTTTAACAAAGACATGCTCAACCCTGCCACTTTTCTCCGGCATGATAGATACCGTTCTAAACAAAGGCGATGCGTTTGTCGTTGATGGATGGTAATAAAAAATCAACGTGACTAATGAAATCGATAAAATAGCACAGGCGGATATGCCCCACCTCAGCTCATACCACATGGTAAAAAAGGTAATTTCTTTCCCCCAGATTTTACCCTGCCGATATTTTCGGAATAAATAATCCGGTAAAATGGTGATAAGTGAACAAAGTAATATCTCAAACATTTAAATGCTCTCCTTAACAATTTCTTCTTGTTCACTATTTTTCTGTATTGTGACTTGCTTACTTGCTGCTATGGTCTCTAAAGACTTGGCGATGGATTTTAAAGGTGCTAAGAAATCGGGTAATTCAACAACTGCTAAGATCAATGCGGCAACCCAAAAAAGATTGTTATGAGTAAATAAGGCCAAAATAGTTAATATTGTGATCAATTGAATTTGAGTATGATTTTTTCCGTGAGCTATATGCTCAGGTATAGCATGTAATTTAAAGTAGAAAACACCTGCCATTAAAACTATTACTACAAGAATAACAGCCATTACCACCATTAATGGATCACTATTAGCGCCAGCTAAATAGCCAGGAATATGCTCTGTACTCATTGTTACGTCCCCGTTTTTTATTTTATGAAAGTAAGCATAAATTGCTCTACCAATTACCCGTTAATATTAAGCAATCAAATTAAACAATCGCCATATCACCTTTACTTTGCAACCAAATTTTCCTATCTGGACTACGCTTCTTAGATAGCAGCATATCCATCAACTCCATCGTTTCACTGTGCTCATCAATCGTTAACTGCACTAATCGACGTGTATTCGGGTCCATCGTTGTTTCACGCAATTGTGGTGGATTCATTTCACCTAAGCCTTTAAAGCGTTGCACGTTTACCTTGCCACGTTTATTCTCTGCTTCAATTCTATCTAAAATACCGTCTTTTTCAGCTTCGTCTAATGCGTAGAACACTTCTTTACCGATATCAATACGATATAAAGGTGGCATAGCAACATAAACATGGCCAGCTTCTACTAGAGGTAAAAAGTGTTGCATAAATAACGCACATAACAAAGTTGCTATATGAAGGCCATCGGAATCGGCATCCGCTAAAATACAAATTTTTCCGTAACGTAACTCAGATAAATCATCACTATCAGGGTCAATGCCCAACGCGACAGATATGTCATGTACCTCTTGCGAAGCAAGAATTTGCCCTGAGTCGACTTCCCAAGTGTTTAGGATTTTACCTCGCAGCGGCATAATAGCTTGAAACTCTCGGTCTCTTGCTTGCTTAGCACTACCGCCAGCTGAGTCGCCTTCTACTAAGAACAGTTCGGTGCGGGCTAAATCTTGGCTACCACAATCGGTTAATTTACCCGGCAAGGCTGGTCCTTGGGTGATCTTCTTTCGAACTACTTTTTTACTAGCACGCATACGTTTTTGTGCGTTGTTAATACAAAAGTCTGCCAATAACTCAGCTTTATCTGTGTGTTCGTTTAGCCATAAACTAAAGGCATCTTTTACCACGCCAGAAACAAAAGCGGCACATTGACGTGATGATAAACGTTCTTTGGTTTGTCCGGCAAATTGTGGGTCTTGCATTTTTATAGATAAGATATAACTACACTTATCCCAAATATCATCAGGCGTTAGTTTGACGCCCCGAGGTAATATATTTCGAAATTCACAAAACTCTCGCATCGATTCAAGTAGCCCTTGGCGCATACCATTAACATGAGTACCACCTGCTACCGTTGGAATTAAGTTAACATAACTTTCGCCAATGTTTTCACCACCTTCAGGTAACCAGGTAACAGCCCAATCGGCCGCTTCAAGTTGTGAGGAGAAACTACCAACAAAGGGTTGTTCTGGTAATGAAACATAGCCTTTTACTGCTTCTTTTAAATAATCAACGAGGCCGTCGTCATAACACCACTCATATTTTTTATCTTCAATTTTATCATGGAATTTTAAGGTTAAGCCTGGGCATAATACCGCTTTAGCTTTAAGTAGATGCGTAAGGTGGCGTACCGAAAACTTAGCCGTATCAAAATAGCTAGCATCAGGCCAAAATTTAACACTAGTGCCAGTATTTCGTTTTCCTACCGTGCCAGTTTCTCGTAATTCTTCAACTTTATCGCCATTTTCAAACGCCATTTCATAGACTTTACTGTCTCGTCTAATACTGACATTAACACGTGTTGATAAAGCATTAACGACAGAAATACCAACACCATGTAAACCACCTGAAAACTGATAGCTTTTATTTGAAAATTTACCACCTGCGTGTAGCTTACAAAAGATAAGTTCAACCCCTGAAACGCCCTCTTCAGGGTGAATATCGATCGGCATACCACGCCCATCATCTATTATTTCAAGTGACTGATCTTTGTCTAAAATAACACTAATATTTTGTGCGTGACCGGCAAGAGCCTCATCCACCGAGTTATCAATGACCTCTTGACCTAAATGATTGGGTCGTGTGGTATCTGTATACATGCCTGGGCGGCGACGAACAGGTTCTAAGCCACTAAGTACTTCAATGGAATCGGAGTTGTATTGGTCAGTCATTTGAAACTCAATTTAATAGTGGTTAAAAGGTCTAAGTATTATTTTTAGTATTAGTGACAGCTTAAAAAAAAGGCTTCATTTGATACATCTAATCAAGTTGAAAATAGTCACTGATGGCAGGCAAGCAACGATCAAAGTTGATAAAGCTATGATCCCCCCCCTCTTGTACTATTAATCGACAATGTTGATATTTTTCCACAGCTTGTTGGTAATTTAACACTTCATCGCCCATTTGTACCATAACTAGGTAATTATTTTTTTCATTACCATCGATAGCCGGTGCCGTTTGCTCAAGTGCTTTCAACTGCTGTATATGATCTTCGGTTACTTGATATACTTCTTCTGTATAGGGATTAACTTGCTCGCCAATATAGTCGTGCAATAATTCATAAGGTCTTATCGCCGGGTTCACTAATACCGTTAAGCTGCTATATTTTGTCGATAAGTAACTCGCAAAATAACCACCTAATGAAGAGCCGATTAAATGCCATTGTGCATTTGAGCCATTTACTTTTGAGCGATGCTTTTCAATCAGTTGCTCTAATTGCGTAATCGCTTTCGCTGGCGTTGTTGCCAATTGAGGGCAGAAGAATCCAACATCAGGAAAGTTATTTGCTAGGTACCGACGAGTCTGTTCAGCTTTTAACGACAGTGGCGACGAGTTGAAACCATGAATATAGAGAATATTTTTTTTCATTAGTAAGCTTTTATAATTGTTAATGTAAGTTATTAATTTTAGCGATTAAATAGGAGCTCTATTTAGATAAGAATAACCGTAACAGGGTGTTTTTTTAACCTAACATTACGACTTATGCTTTATAAAGTAACAACGTCAGTGTTTAATTGACCATCTGCATGTAAATAAAAAATACGATATCCTGGCCCTTTGTCTAAAGCAGCAACCCCATCAACATTCGGATCAAATTGTATTGATGTGGCGGGACAAGTATATAAAACCACAGCTTCTTTAGCCTTGTTAACATTGGGATTTATCGGTTGACTTAATGGATAACTCAACTCCATAGCACTATGCACATGACCGCAAGCAATCGCTTTTATATTGTTATAGCTATCGATAGCTTGCCAAAAATCGACTTTATTTTGCAAACCGTGCTTATCAATGAAGTAGCCTACATCTATTGGATGATGATGCATCATAAGTAACTGATGTTTATCTTGCTTGATAGCACTTTGCAAAGTTACTAGTGCCTGTTCACTGACGAAACCTGCAGGGGTTTCACTTTTGCTATCGACGAGGTGAATTTGCCAGCGGGGTAAGTCAATTTCTTTATCAGCGTGAAACGGCGCCTCTGAAAAATACTTAGCCAGTAGTTCAGGCTCATCATGATTACCTGCTAAATAATAAATAGGTACGGCAATATCACACTGATGTACACAATCAACAAAGTTTTGGTAAGACTGCTCGGTATGATCTTGTGTTAAGTCACCAGTAAAAACGACATAGTCTATTTGAGCGTTGTTACAAACACTCAATAGAACTTTTTTAAGATTTTCGAGCACATTATGCCCATGGTGTAAGCCATCTGCAGATGAAAATAAATGACTATCCGTTATTTGCGCTAAAACGATAGGTTTTGTGCTTACAGAGCAAGGTTCACTCATGTTCATAAATTAACACTTCATAAATTAACACTTCATAAATTAACACTGCAACTCAACGTTCACTTGTCCTAAACGTAAACATAAATGAAGCCATTCATTGAGAAACTGATTAGTTTGTTGCTTTTCATCTTGTTGGTGCATTTGACTATTAGGATAATCGTAGCGTGGTTTGACTTGTCTGATATCTTGGGTAGACAATACTTCAGCCACTCGAGCATCATGGTAAAGACGGATAGTCATACGTGGATGTAAAGCACTGGCAACAATACCTGGAACGTTTTTAAGCGCATGATTTAAGCTTTCTTGCTCAAAGCTAATAACAGAAGTATAACGAGTTACTTCCTTTATCGTTACATTATAAGCGAGGAAATCGCTGATAAAAAAATGACGAGTTGCTCCGAGCGATGTTTTACTCGCTAACACTTTCAGTAATAGCATGTAGTTGTTAGCACACAAGGTCATCAAACTAACTAAGTTAGGTTGATAGTTTTGTCTAGTGCCGTTAACCAATGCTCTGTTAGGAAAAAAACTCATGGCTGCCTCTTAACCGTCATTTTAGAACCGATACCATCAGACCTAATACCTTTGAAGCTAATACATTTAAAGTAACTGCGTTTTAATTCGCTACAGTTACTAGCACGACTCTGTTGTAGTCGGATATTTAATGGATAGTGATTGATAGTTCATTGCCAACCATTGTAACCCGATAATAGTGGCCGCGTTAGTAATTTTACCTTTTGCTAATAACTCTAGGGCATCAGGACGACTGACAAGATGTAACAAAATATCTTCATTTTCTTCAGGTAAACCATAAACCGTACCCGTTTTAACTTTATTACTATCGAAATGTGCCAAATACAGATGAATACGCTCACTCATGCCACCAGGGCTAGAGAGGTATTGCATTATAGGTACTAAATCATTGCTGCAAAGCGTTAAATCAGCTTCCTCTTTTGCTTCTCGTATAGCTACCTCTATAGCGCTTTCATTCGCATCAAACATCCCGGCAATAAATTCTAATAACCAAGGACTGTCATCTCCCCTTAAAGCGCCGGGCCGAAATTGCTCTATCAATAATACCTTATCTAGCTTTGCATCATAGGGAACAACGACTACAGCATCACCGCGCTCAAATATTTCTCGCGTGAATAGCAGGCTTTGCTCTCCCGAAAAAAGCTTATGCTGTAGCGTGTATTCATTCATCTTAAAAAAGCCCTGATACTTAGTTACAACTGAGTGCACAGATACTTGCTCGTTATTGAACTTCATCATAGCTAGCGGCTTATTTTTATTACTTTCCATCTGTATCTCTTTTTAAAAAAATAATTTGTTACACTAGTAAACAGTTATTTTATTTGGTTAATTTAAAAATCCATGTAGGATACCCTACCAGTGAATATCAATAAATAAAGCACAAGAGTAATACACCCAAGGAATTCCTTACTCATGAATAAAACATTAAGCACACTAATTATAGCGATAACTGCTGCTATTAGCAGTACAAATGCCCAAGCTGATGATTTACTAACCGTATATCAACAAGCTTTATTAAACGACCCTGTGGTACTTAAAGCGCAGGCGCAATTTATGATAGTAAAAGAAGATATCGTACAAGCCCGCTCTGCCCTACTACCACAAATTTCAGCTAATGGTGGTTATTCGATTGGTGAACAAGAATTTGTCGGTAATGATAATACGACTGTTAACACTCAAGAGTCTGACGCCTTAACTTATGGCGCTAATTTGAATATGCAGCTTTATCATCACGATAGCTGGTTACGTTTAGGTAATGCAGAAAAGTCAGCCCATCAAAGTGATTTAACTTACCAAGTAGCTAAACAAGATTTAATTACGCGTGTTGCTAAAGCTTACTTTGATTTACTCAGCACTAAGGATGACTTAGTTTTTGCTACTGCAGAAAAAGATGCCATTGCGCGACAGCTTGAGCAAACTAAACAACGTTTCTCCGTTGGTTTAACTGCTATTACTGACGTTTATGAAGCACAAGCGCAATTTGATAGTGCCGTTACTGAGGAAATACGTGCAGAGAATGCTATTTTCCAAGCCGAGGAAGAGCTACGTGTAATCACTAACTCTTATCCTAGAAATGTTAGTGTACTGAACACTGATCGCTTTAGTACCAGCACTCCTATGCCAAATAGTGCTGATGAATGGCAAGTGACAGCAGAAGCCAAGAACTTGGATTTAATTACTGCTAAAGTAGGTATTGATATCGCGCAAGATAATATCAATATTGCCCGTTCGGGACATTATCCAACACTAGACTTTGCTGCCAACTATAATGGTAAAGATGAAGATAAAACCATCAATAGTGGACCAACGGCAGATCTACCGGGTATGAATGGTTACTCTATAGGTTTACAACTAAGTGTTCCTATTTACTCAGGTGGTGCAATTCAAAGTTCAGTGCGTAAAGCACAAAACAGCTTTGTACTTGCCAGCCAAGACTTATCTTTAACACATCGCGGTGTGGTTCGTACTACACGTAATGCTTATAATACGGTTATTGCCGCTATTTCAGCCATCAAAGCGTTTGAGCAATCAGTATTAAGTGCGAAAAAAGCACTAGAAGCAACTGAAGCAGGTTTTGAAGTAGGTACGCGTACTATTGTTGATGTATTAGATAGCACGCAGAATTTATATAACGCTAAACGTAATTTATCTACAACACGTTATGCTTATATTCAAAACGTTTTATTATTAAAACGCGCTGCAGGTACTATTACTGATGAAGACATAAGTGCTATCAATTCAGGTTTAATAGCAGCTAACTAGTCTGTTTTATAACTAACGGATTGAAACATTAAAAAGCCCGAAGCAATATTATTGCTTCGGGATTTTTTGTTGGTATTTCACCTGTTTTGACTAATGTTATACCATTTGTATTAATTTAGTGATCAAAATTCAATGAGGATAAATTTTCAAGTTCAAGGCGCGTGATTGAGCAATAGCGAGCTATTGGGATTGAGCGCAACGCAGAAATTGTAGATTAGGACCATTTGAAGATGGGCAATTAATTAGTACAATTGGTATTAGTAAATCAATTTTGTGTGATTGATAGCATACGCTGTTTATATACCAGCAAGTAATTAAGGCAATGAACATCTGATTATTTATCTAACACAGACGGTAGGTCGCATTAATATTGAAGACTGAATTCAAAGCGATGAATAAATAAGGGTCATATTTTTTTGAGCGGTTTAGCTGATGCAATAACCTATATTTAATATCGATGAGTTAAGTATTTAGTAAGCTTAGATTAGCCTAAGCTTAAAATTAGACTAGGCTTTTAATGAAAGTGGTAAGCTCTGTTGCTTCTCGTTCAGCAGAGTAATGTTCTTCAACACGTTGGCGTCCGGCCAGTCCCATTTGAGCAAGTTTTGTTTCATCACCTAATAACAATGCCATTTTATCTTTTACTGCCGTTAAATCATTGACGGGTACGACGTAACCATCAACACCTTGGCGAATAACTTCAGGCCATGCGCCTGCCTCGCTAGCAAGCACTGCTGCACCGCTACTCATGGCTTCAAGAATAGTTAAGCCAAAACCTTCTTTTTCACTTAAGGCAACGACCAGAGACAAACTACTAAAGATCTTTGGTATATCAGAGAAATCCTGTTCTCCTACAAATATTATACGTTCAGACAAACCAGCCTGAACAATACTGTCGTGTAATTCTTGGCTGAATTTTTTATGTTTAGGCGCTACGCCACCAACAATCACAGCGGTATAATCAGGGTAGTCATTTAATAAGTCAATGCAGCTTTGTACGAATAGGTGAACACCTTTTTGTTTTCTCACTCGTCCAAGAATAGCAATACCGTATTTACCCTTTGGCTGACTTGGTGCTAATAAATCAAGCGATTGCCAAGCGTGTTGCTTATCTTTACTCGATATATAATCGCTTGTATTAACGCCATGATAAATGATGGTACTTGGTGGGTGTTCTAAATAGCTAGCGGAAGCTTTGCACATGGCAATAACTGCGTCCATACGCCTTGTCAGCCAACAGGTAAACTTAGCACGTTTACGTTGAGCTGCAGAACTGAAAAGCAATTTTATTTTGGCTCTAAAAAGATACTTTAAGACCACACCTTGAATCATTTCATCTACACGACGGGCATGAAAAACACGAAACTTACCATTTGATAAAGGCTTTTGACACATTTTGACCACTTGCCAAAAGCTAATCGCTAAACTAGTATCGGTTAAATTATTTTTCCCCATGACCCGTAACGGAATCATGTCCTTTTGGTAAGATACTACTTGCAACATTGTTGAAGTAATACCTGAAAAATTCCGTTTTGAATTTCCAATGATAAGCTCAATTTCTCTATTGCTTATCTCTGGGTTAACCATCGCATCCATCAAAAATCTCAAATACCAATTACTAATATATTAGTCGCTATTCTACTGTAAATTACCTCTCAAGTGCTAAATAACTTCATTGCCCAAAACAAAGTAACTTGCGTATAATCAAGCATAATCAAAATAAAGATCAGAAGAGAAAAAACATTGAGCAAAAATAATGTATTACAGACTAGCTTTAAGTTATCTTTTTTATTACCCAAATACTGGCTCACATGGCTAGGTGTTTTTATTCTTTATAGTGTTTCCTGGCTCCCTTTCAAGCTACAGCTTGCTATGGGGCGTACTTTTGGACGATTAATATTTAAACTTGCTTCAAAGCGAAAACATGTTGCATTGACCAACTTACGCTTATGTTTTCCTGAGAAAAGTGAGTCCGAACTTCAAAGTATACTAAAGAAAAATTTTGAAAATACTGGCATCGCTCTCTTTGAAACGGGTATGGGTTGGTGGTGGCCAAACTGGCGAGTGGCGAGAAAAGTAAAGGTAACCGGGGCACACTATATTACCGATGCACAAGCACAGGGCAACGGAGTACTTGTTTTAGCTATGCACAACTTGAGCCTGGAGATGTGCGCCCGTGGCGCAGGACTAGATAATCCATTAGTGGTTTTTTATCGACCCCATAATAATCACTTAATGGAATTTTTCCAGCACAGAGGTCGATCTCGCTCTAACAAATATATGTTAGGAAAACGTGATGTTAAAGGTTTATTACGTGCTCTGCATAATAAAGATGCTTGCGCGTATTTACCCGATCAAGACTACGGTCGAAATAAAAGTTTATTCTTACCTTTTTTTGCGGTAAAACAAACAGCCACCACCACCGGCACCCTTATTTTCGCTCGTCAGAAAAACACCAAAACAGTCATGATGATTCCACGTAGAAATGCCGATGATAGTGGTTATACTGTGGAAGTTTCGCCACCACTAAATAATTTCCCGACAGATAATGACGAGCAAGATTTAATCAGAATAAACCAAGCATTAGAAAAAGCGATTCTAGTACAACCAGAACAATATATGTGGTTACACAGACGTTTTAAGACAAGGCCTAATCCAGAAGATGCCTCATTATATAAATAATTTAAAGTTATAGCTTCAAATCAGCAATGGCTTTATTGATTTTATAATAACGGTATTCCGTTCGTACTCAATAAATTGTATAAATTTGTATAAATATTATTCTTTGCGTAAAGTAAGCTAACTTCCACTATAATTAAAGTAATGATAACAAAGGTGTTAATTAATCGATGAACTTTTGGCTACGGAACATTATTTTAGCGATTTTTCTCACTGCATTAGCGGCGGCTTTTTTTGCAAACCAAGACTTTTTGCTATCACTTGATGGATCCTCAGAAAAAGTTGATAAAAGTACAATTCAAGCCACTAAACCTACTTTAGCTATTCAACCTAAAAATACTGAAGATAAAGTTGTAAAAGTTCAACAAGGAAAAACTTCAACCAATGCTGCGGCGTTAGGTTTGTCTAAGTTTTATGCAAACTTACATGGCGATATGAATGGCAAGGGCCCAAAGATTCGTAACAATATCGTTTACCTTCCCGACCCAAAAGGTGACTTAGCTAAAATATTGCAAGCGAGAGAAATGGTGGTGCGTCCTTATCGAGATAATTGGCGTGGCAGTATTGAGTCTAGGCCTTTTCGAACTGGTGAAACCTTAAATCAAAAACTAGCTGAGTATTCTGAAAAAGATGGCATAGATTTAATTTGGTGGCTAAATCGTGATTATTTAGTGAAAGACCCGTTTAGAATAGAAAAAGACATTTTAAAAACCTCTTTTCAAGTAGCTAAAGCTATTGAAGGGCATTTTGAGTCAGGCCTTTCTATTTTCTTCTGTAATCGTCAGCGCGCTATCGTAGTCATTGAAAGTGCCCCTCACCCCTTTTTGGATGAGGAATGCATTTCTCTTGCGGGTGAAAACCCTTATTAATCTACTTACCAATTAATATGACCAAGCAATCAACTTACCTTATTAATCGTCTGTACTAATCAATAAGGCGTTTTTGCCAAATATCAGTAATAGCACCTTGCCCTGTTACCTTTTGCCTATCGATTAATTGTCCTGCATTTTGCATTGCCGCTTGATGCCCTAGCGCTCTTAACTTTTGATACATATTACTTAACTGCTGTTGTTCAATTTCTTCCAATAAGCCCAGTTTCAATAAACATTTAAATATTCCTAAATTATCACAAAAATTCATTAACTCATGACATTGATGGGCATGTGCCAGTACTAAAAACTGAGCAAGAAATTCAATATCGACTAAACCGCCCTTTCCCTGTTTAATATCAAAATGTGATTCACTTGATGTACCTAAATGGCTACGCATTTTTTCTCGCATAGTGATAATGTCGCTTTTAAGTTCGTTGAACTCTCTTGGTTGAGATAAGACATCTTGACGAATAGTAATGAACTGTTGGTGAAGTTCATCATTCCCATAAATCATCCGAGCTCTAACTAACGCTTGATGTTCCCACGTCCAAGCATCTTCACGTTGATATTGAGCAAAAGTATTTAAATGTACTACCAACAGTCCTGAGTTGCCTGACGGCCTTAAACGCATATCTAACTCATATAAAATCCCACTATTCATACGGGTGTTGAAAATATGCATAATACGTTGTGCCAACTTCATGTAAAACTGGCTTGCTGGTAGTGATTTACTGCCGGTTGTCACTTCATCAGGCTGACTATGATGAACAAACACTAAATCTAAGTCTGAGCTATAACCTAACTCTACCCCGCCAGTTTTACCGTAAGCAATAACACCAAATCCTTTTTCCTTTACGCCATCTAAACACGATGTAGGCACACCAAAGCGTTCGCTAACTTGTTGCCAAGCAAGGTTTATCACTTCAGATAAAATGGCTTCAGCTAAGGACGTTAAGTGTTCACTGATTTTTGCTACCGGTAATACATCAGCAATTTCTGCCGCCGCAATACGTAATTGTTGTGATTGTTTAAACTGACGAAGAGACTCCATTTGTGCTTCAAGGTCCTCCTCTGGAATTCTTAACATGCGCTCACGCAACTCTACCGCATAAGATGACAGTTTCGGTGGGTTATGCAGTAACTTGGGATCAATAAGTTCATCAAGTAAAATAGGATATTTCGCAATATAATCTGTCACCCAACTACTGGCTTGGCATAAATGAATAAGTTGCTTTAACGCGCCTTCATTTTCAAAAAGTAGCTCTAGGTAGGCGGTACGGGTCACTATTTTACTAAAGACTTGCAATACTCTAGCTAAAACTTGTTCTGCCATTTCATTTTTCTGTAATCGACATAAAAGTAGCGGGATTAATTTATCTAAAACCAGTCGACCTCTATTACCTAAACTGCGTTTACCTGTGTCCTCTCTAAAATCATGCAGTATTTGCCAAACCTTATCACTTTGCCAAGCAATAGCTTCTTGATCTAACCAAGCGATAGATTCTTCATCACTCCATCGGCTATGCCACAGTGTTACCCAGTGTTCGTCTGCCGCTTGATGATTTGGACTATCAAGTCCAATGAGTAAATCAAATTCTTGGTGAACGCCAGTCATATGCTTGGCTAAAACAACTAAAAAATCTGCCCAGGTATCAATGGCAAGCACCGCTAATAATCGCTGCTGATCAAGTTCATTATCGGGTAATGTTTGCGTTTGCTTGTCGGCTAATGCCTGAATAATATTTTCTACACGTCTTAAGAAACGGTAAGCGTTTTCTAATACGGCTTTATTCGCTTCATTAATTTCACCCGATGCAACCAGTTTAGGCAAAACAGTTAATAAATTGCGTTGCTGAAGCTCTTTTACCCGACCACCTCGAATCAATTGAAAAACTTGTACAATAAACTCTATTTCGCGAATACCGCCAGCACCAAGTTTTATATTATTGATTAATTGCTTGCGACGTACTTCTTGAGCAATCATCATTTTCATGCGGCGCAAACTATCTATGACACTAAAGTCAATGTAACGTCGATAAACAAAAGGCCTGAGCATACTTGATAGCTGTTCATGGTATTTAGATTCACCAATAACCCTAGCTTTCAACATGGCGTAACGCTCCCAATCACGCCCTTGCTCTTGGTAATAATCTTCCATAGCATTAAAAGTCAGCACCAGTGGACCACTGTCACCAAAAGGGCGTAAGCGCATATCTACTCGATAAGCAAAGCCATCGCAAGTTATTTGATGTAGTGAAGCAATGAGCTTTTGTGCTAAACGAGTAAAGAACTGTTGATTATCCATGCTGCGACGACAGCCTTGAGTTTCTCCACTTTCGGGGTAAGTAAAAATCAAATCAATATCGGAGGAAAAATTTAATTCTTTACCACCGAGTTTCCCCATGCCATAAACCAGTAAAACTTGCTGCTCTCCCTGCTTATTGGATGGAGTACCCCACTTTTGCTGACAAAAATTAGTGAGCCATTCTAAGCTGGCTAAAATAAGCTCATCTGCTAACGATGATAATCGCGCTAACGAGTTGTCTAAGCTAATATTAAACACTAAATCATCAAGCGCTATTTTAACCATTTGTTGTAAGCGAAAGTGTCTAACAATTCGATGTAGTTGCGCTTCATCAATGCAGTCGGTTAATTGTTCAAGCAACAGGCTTTTATAGTCTGGTAACACTTCTTGGGTTGGTTTTTTAAAAAGCTCAATAACAAGCTCAGGAGCTTGTAATGCGCTGTTAAGAATAAAGTCACTTAACGTAATGGCTTGCTTAAAAGCGTTAAGTTGCACTTCTGATAACACATCACATGCAGTGCTATGTTGCTCGATAAAGTGTTGCCAATTCGTTATTTGTTGTTGTTGTAAAAGTGGGGAAAAGGATAATGTCACAAGAATTCCTTATATTATGCAAGCGTTGCCTATAGACATAATATGTCGTTAATGGTATTAATTGACAATTGTCTATGCTTAGTCGCTAATATTAATTTATTTATTTCGATAACATAGCATTTTTGAGGAGATGATGGCAGAAATGCACTTACTAAAAACACCTTTTTTATTACTCTTGATCATAATTACAACGCTTAGCTTAGCTGGCTGTGGTGATCCCGTGAAAGAGCAAATCGAACAGCAACTACCTATTACTGAAAAAAGAGTGACTCAGTTAGGTGATGCATTAAACAATGGTCAAGTACGCAATGCCAGCTTAATCAACCAATACGCTGATAAAGTAATGGTTAATAAAGCTAATTTAGCACCATTGATCAATGAATTTCGTAAAGATGCTTCCACTGATGGCCCTATGTATAAAGCGCTGTTAGATAGAATTAATACCGCTAAGACTCAGCCACAAATGTTTGAATCTTCGCAGGCGCTTTATAATGAATTACTTAATATTTACCAAGCGGCAGACCCCGTCCTATATTCTGACGCATTAAGTGATCCTCTTAATGTATTGGCGGATATGTCTGATGGTCAACTGCCTCGTATTAATTCCTTATCAAAATCACAAAGTCAGCAAGCTAATAATGCTCAAGACTTTGGTACTGGTGAGCAGTTAATTGGTAATCCCAGTTATGGTAACTGGCAAACCGGTAGTAATGGTATGTCTTTTTGGGCTTGGTATGGCATGTACTCAATGATGGGTGACATGTTTGGTCGCCGTACCTATTATAATGATTGGGGCAGACAACGTAATTATAGCTATTACAACGATTATGGCAGAACACGTTACAGCTCCCCTGGTCAATTAAAGAATCAAACCTCACTTGATACCCGCACTAAAAAATCATTTAGTAGTCGCGGACAAAAGTTTACTAGCCCTTATAGTAAAAACAGAACGGGATCATCAAGCTTATCAGGCCAAAGTAAAACAGCCCAAACGAGTTCTAATCGCTTTCGCACCAATAGCATAAAGAAAAGCAGTTATGCCACTCCGTCTAAAAGTAAGAATTCTAGTTTTAGAAACTCAAACACCAACACATCACGCGGCTTTAGACGCGGGAAGTAACGAATAAGTCGACAATAAAAAAAGAATAGGAACAACAAAATTATGAATACATTCATCGAACTCGTTGGTGTTAATCAAGACTTACTCGTTTATTTGGCTATTGATGTTTCCATAGCTATCTTGCTATTAGGTGCTATGCGATTCCTTTCAGGAATTACTGCTAAGGTAAACAGTACAGAAGAGTTGGCCAAAGAAGATAACTTCGCTTTTGGCATCAGTGTTGCGGGTAGCGTATTAGCACTCGGTATTGTACTTACTGGCGCGATTTCGGGAGAAGCCGCAAGTAGTTACTCAATGGAAGCTATTGGCATGCTGGCATACGGCGGGTATGGTTTATTACTTATAAAAATTGGTCGTATTATTCAAGATAAAGTAGCGCTACAGCACTTAGATAAAAATGCGCTAATTATAGAAAAAAATCTTACCATTGGCATTATTGATGCCGCGGGCGCTATTGCCACTGCGATAATTATTCGTGCAGTCTTACTTTGGGTAGACGGACTAGATTTTAGTACATTTATCGCTATCACAAGTGGCTTTATTGTAGCTCAAACCATGTTAGTCATCGTCACTCGACTTCGTGAGCAGCAATATGCGAAAAACAATCAAGAAGATTGCCTGCAAGAAGCCTTCAGCAATGGGCAGCTTGCTTTAGCCATTAGATATAGTGGTCAAGTAATTAGTACGGCTTTAGCGGTGACTGCTGCCAGTCATTTCCTAACCTATAGTCCTGAAACCTTAGTTGTTAACTTACTTGGCTGGTTAGTGTTTGGTATTGTCATGACGTTGATCGTAGGTCTACTAACAGCCTTAGCTAAGCGTATTGTGCTTTGGGGGATCAATTTAGTTGAAGAAGTTGATCAACAACATAATATAGGTGTTGCTAGTATTGAAATGGCAACCAGTATTGCTATTGCCTTAATATTAACGGCGCTTATGGCCTAATAACATCAGTTAGTGAATAAGTTCACCGCTATTGTGCTTTTAAGCGCTGGCGGTGTGTTTTATTAAAGACTCTTTAAATTCCATATTTTATCTCCCTATCCCACAAATACTAATTATTAACGATTAACTTATATGCCACAAAACACTTTACCCCAAGAAAAGTCTCACCTACTCGACGATATCTTACTTATTTTAACTATGGCAGTTTTAGCTGGTTGTGGACTGATTTATGAGTATTTGCTCTCTCACTACGCTGGCCGAGTGTTAGGCGTAATGGAAAGTACTATTTATACCATGATCGGGTTAATGATAGTATCTATGGGACTTGGCGCTTTTGCTGCCCGAAAAGTACGCTGTGCCTTTAATGGTTTTGTCTGGCTAGAACTTATTATTGCCTTAGTAGGTAGCTCAGCCATTTTGATCATTGGCGGTTTAATTGCTATTACACAAATATTCCCACAGCTTATTGCTGATATGTTATCACTTCCGCCAGATATGAAACCACAAGGTGGACTGTTCAAACAGTTAAGTTGGTTAGCCTTTAAAAGCCCGTATTTCTTTGGTGTAATTCTCGGATTTTTTATCGGCATGGAAATACCATTAATTGCTCGCATTCGAGAGAGTATTCATAAACAGCATCTTGCCAATAATTTAGGCACCATTTATGGCGCAGATTATGTCGGTGCCGGTGTCGGCGCTGCTATTTGGGTCATTTTTTTACTGAGTATCGATATTAGTAAAGCCGCAGCAATAACCGCAAGTTTAAATCTTATTGCCGGTGCGTTTTTTATTCTTCGTTATTGGCAGCATCTTAATTGGCGTAAAACCTTTGTTGCTTTACATTGTGGTTTAGCCTTAATCATTGTCTTAATGTTTAGCTATGGTAATCAGTGGCTTAATCAGATGAACAGCCTACTCTATCTTGATAAAGTCGTTCATACTGATAAAACTCGCTATCAACAGCTAACTTTTACTGAGCGTCATATGGGGCTTGACCAGAACAATATAATCAATTTTTATTTAAATGGTCGTTTACAGTTTTCGTCCATCGATGAACATATTTATCATGATTATCTTGTAGCGCCAGTTATGGCCGGTTCAGCACGACATGAAAACATTCTTATTATTGGTGGTGGTGACGGTTTAGCCTTACGGGATGTTTTAAAATACAACCCTAAAAACGTGACCTTAATTGACTTAGATAGTGAGTTAATAGATATATTTAAACAGCCAAAAAACCTGGTAAATCCTCGTTTAGCGAGTCAAATATTACAATTGAATAAACAAAGTTTACAGGATGATCGTGTCACGATTATTCCCGCAGATGCTTTCATTGCCATTAATCAATTATTAAAAAACCGACAAGTATTCGACGCCATTATTGTCGATTTACCCGATCCAAGCCACCCTGATCTTAATAAACTTTATTCGGTAAATTTTTACGCTCGACTTAAGCTATTACTGTCAGGTGATGGTTTAATCGCGATTCAATCAACTAGCCCGTATCATGCAAAAGACTCATTTATTGCTATTGGCAATACTTTAGCAGCCGCTAAGTTTGCCCATGTAGAGCAATACCACGATAACGTACCAAGCTTTGGCGAATGGGGTTGGACCATTGCCTCTAAGAGTGGCGCGAGCCCTTTAACCAGATTAAACAAATTAACTAAGCTCCCAGTAGCGCATCAATGGTTAAATTTGGCTATATTAAAGGCGGCCTTTATTTTCCCAAATGATTTTTATCAAAACAAAGAAAATATTGGTATTAATATATTAGGTAGCCATACCATTTATCAATTACATCAAAAGGCTTGGCAAGACCAGCAAAACTTAAATTAAGCCTTAATACCCATATTATTATTTAGCGTAATCTTAATAATAATTACAAATAGTTTATAAAAACACCTTGACATAATATGTCAAGGTGGTAAATTTAACTCAGACGACATAATATGTCATCTTATACCAAGTTGATTGAGTTCTTTCCCACTCAGCGAAAATTAAAAGGTTTATAGGCAAGGCATTGATTGAAGATAATGGTTATTCCCTTGTCAAAATCAATAACGCAGTATCTAAACCTTTTAAATTCGCCCTTTGGGAGCTTGCTCGATAAGCACTAACATCGTTAGATTTATTGAGTTTAGAATGACTAAGCCTAAACAAATCTTCCTTGTTATTGAATATCGAGCACAGCTCTGAGTTAGGAAGAAATTTAATCAAATTGGTATAATTTTCACTTAAGAAAGGAAGGATAGGAAATACATGAATATTCATACTATAGCCGATCACTTAAACAGCTTGGCAGATAATTCAGACACAGGAATGAGCTTTGATTGCCAACCAATATCTGGCGAAGTTGACGTCCTACAAATTAGTATTTTAGGCCGTGAAGAGTTACCCGTTTTTGTTTCAGTAACTGATGATCAAATTATTTGTATCAGTTACTTATGGGGAACAGAAGAAGTTAAGCCCGAATGTATTAATGCAATGCATGAAAGCATGTTAGAAATGAATATCCCTATGCCCTTATCATCATTTTCAAAAATTGGTGATAAATATGTAGTCTTTGGCGCTTTATCTATTAATTCAAGTTTTTCTGATGTTGAACATGAATTAGCGGTATTAAGTAACAATGCCATTGAAGTGATTGATGATATGAGTGATTACTTACTTTAGTTAAAAGCTAATTAAGAGTCATTTTGATTACCCTAGTTAGGAGTTAATAATGAGTATATTTAAAAAAATTATGACCGCAATTCGCGGCGGCGCATCAGAAGCTGGTGAAGCAATCATTGATGCTAATGCTACCCGTATTTTTGAACAAGAAATTCGTGATGCTGAAAATCACCTTACCAAAGCAAAACGTGACTTAACAGGCGTTATGGCTGAACAAATGGCAGCAAAACGTGAGATTGACCGCTTAACACGTGAAATTACAGAGCATGAAGGTTATGTTGCTCAAGCACTTGAAAAGGGTGATGAAACCTTAGCACTTGCTGTCGCAGAAAAAATTGCTAACTTAGAAAGTACTTTAGCTGATCAACAACAAGCCCACGATAGTTTCAGTGGTAGCGCTGATCGTTTAAAAGACTTAGTTAAGAAAAGTGAACGCCAAGTTGCTGAACATAAACGTCAACTTTCTATGGTTAAAACTACTGAAAGTGTGCAAAAAGCGACATCAGCAATTACCGATAACTTTTCATCAAGTAACTCTAAGCTATTAAGTGCGAAAGATTCATTAGAACGCATTAAAGCGAAGCAACAGAAATTTGATGATAAAATGAAAGCTGCTGAACTACTTGATTCTGAAGACTCAGATACTTCATTACAAGCGCAATTAAAAGCCGCTGGTATTGGTTCACAAGATAACAGTGCAAACTCTGTGTTAGAGCGTTTAAAAGCGAAGCAGAAGTAGCATTCATTGCAAGCCAGCTAAAATTTAGCTGGCTTTGTATTTTGTACAAATGCGATATGAAAAAATGCCCACCTTCTATCAGGTAGTCCTATGAGTTTTTTTAAAAAAATATTTAATAAATCATCTAACGCGCCAAGAAAATTAACACAAGTTAATCAATTATTGGTTGGTGATATTATTGTTTTAACCGATAGCTTTGCCTTACCGGAATCATTACGTGGCCAAGAATTTCAAGTAAGTACCGTTAATAGTTATGAGTTTGAACATAAGGTGCAAACTGAATGGGCCTTGATGGGTACTAACGCCCTAGAGATATTTTTAACACTCGAAGTAGATGATATTACCGAGCTAAAACTATCATTAAAAATTCAACATGAAGATGTCGAAACCTTATTTGATTTAGAGCGTTTTTCCGAAGTCTTTGATGAGCCAGGAGAAGCATTTTTAGAGAGAAAAGCTGATTCTACCATCACCAGTATGTGGAGTAGCGGGCAATATCAACAAAGCGTATTTGCTAAAGTTGGATTTTTTCACCGCAAAGATCATCGTAGTGAAAATCTATCGGCATATGAAGGAAAAGATAGCGGCGAACAATTTGAACTCTACAGTCTTTATAATGAAGACCAAAGTAAAGGCGTTGATGTTGAAGTATGGCAAGATGGCGACACTGAAGTTTGCTTAACTTTATTTAGGCCACTTAGTGATATAATTGATATGTACCCAGCAAGTTAACCGGAAAGTAATATGGCGCGAAAAATCCCCGAGAAATGGCAATCATCTGTTAAAGCAATAAAAGCAGTGCAAGTCGCTTTTGATATGGACGAAAAGATCCAACTATCTATTCGTAAGCAGGCGCTTGATGCTGGTTTAAGTCCATCAGATCAAATTCGTGATATTTTAGGGTTACCAATAAATAAAAGACCTAAGCGGCCGCGTCTAACCGTGAGCTTAGCGCCTAGTGACTACCAACTTCTTGCTGAAAAATATCAACTACAAGCCGAAGATCAACTAGAAATTAAGAAGAAGTTGATGGACGATTTGATTACTCATATAAATTTGGTCAATAAAGACAAAAATGAATAGTGATATCAATAACCATATCGCTATAAAATATCACCATGTAACTGCTTTGTTATAGTTTTTTTTTGTGCCATACTGCTATGAACAGGAACAAATAATAACTTCACATGGGATATCATTATGTTAAAAAAAATTACCGCGGTAACACTAGCATTAGCACTAACAGCTTGTGCCAATACAGATGCACTTGATGAAAGTATTACTTCATTAACGACTAAAGTTGATGCTTTGTCAGTTCAAGTTGCTGATTTAGATGCACAACAAAAATCTATTGCCGCTGATGCACAGGCCGCAAAAGAGTTAGCTGAGCAAGCAGCAAATGATGCTAAAGCAGCTAACGAACGTATTGATAATGTTGTCGCTTCATATAAAAAATAATTGTTTATTAAGCTAACAATAGACATTTAAAAAGCACCTTCAGGTGCTTTTTTAATGTTTATTACAAACAACCTAATTTTTAAATTATTTAGCTAGCTCAATGACTAAACCATTTGGCTTTTCTATAATTGGTAGAAGTTTCTGCCAGTACTCACGTTTAGTACCAACAAATCGTTGCATCGCTTTAGTTAAAATAACATTACCTTTAGTCGCTTCATGATCAGTTAACGGTTGATGTATCTCTATTAGCTGTTTATCACCATTTTCATATGACATTTTCACAGGCTGATTCACCACTCTGACTTTAGTGTTTACAGGTACGTTATCAAAAAGCCACTTAATATCATTATCATACATTCTAATGCAACCTGAGCTAGCACGCATACCAATACCAAAACGTTTATTTGAACCATGAATTAAGTACTCACTTGTTCCAAGACGTAATGCATATTTACCAAACGGGTTATTTGGTCCTGCTGGGATTTCTTTAGCGAGATATTTACCATGCTCAGCAAAGTGACGATCTTGCATTTCTTTTGTTGGTCGCCAGATAGGGTCTTTTCTCTTTTCCCCGATGATAGTACTCGTTAGCGGTGTAGATAACCCTTGTCGACCAATACCCACAGGGAAAACATGTACTTTATTTTCTACTGGTGAAAAATAATAGAGTCGTAATTCAGGTAAATTAATGACTATTCCCTTACGTGTCATAAAGGGTAATAACATTTGAGTAGGGATAATTACCTCAGAGTCAATCTGAAGTAAAAAAGGATCATGTTGGGGGTTAGCTGCCAGTAAAGCTAAAAAACCAACGTCATATTGTTCTGCCAATTGCTGAAAATAATCACCTTTCACTACTTTGTGTATCTTAGGCGTACCAATTAGGCGAGTTTTCACACTACCGAGTTCATAAACAGTTGCCATTAAAGGTTTAACAAATATCAATAAGATAAATAGGCATAGCGAAATAGAGCATCGATTTTTATTTTGTTTCATAATAACTATGGCCAGTAAGGTTTCATTGTTAAAGCTTTAGCTCTAGATTGATCGAGTGCTGTGATTAAATTTTCACTTTTATTGGCTAACCAAAGCGCTAATTTTTTTTCTGGCTTTGGTAAATGTACTAACTGCTGCTGTAATAAACTCAACGATTGCAACTCACTGATACCCTGCTTAATATCAAGCCAAGGCATGTTGAACCGCTTAACGATCTCACTCCCTGATTCAGCGAACAAACCACTGAACCAGCTTGTGGTTAGCAATGCTCTAATCAATAAACTGTGCGCGGTTAAATACAATTCAATTGAAGAACTGTCTTGTGGTTTTTGCAATTTAGCTAGCTCAATATTCAATGCCTTAGTGCTATTGGTTAATTGCTTAGCCGCAAATTCAATTAATAATGAAGAGTTTTTATTTACAGGCGTATTAGCATTATTTCTTTTAAGTAATAATGAGAGCAAGTCTAACTGTAAATTATTAAAACGTTCGCTATGTAGTAACGCTAATACTTGTGATTCATTTGGATAACGGTTTTTACCCAATTGTAACTTAGTTATCAACTCTTGATTAACTAACATTTCTTTTTGATATGAGCTTTGTTTACTCGTTAGCGATTGAATATAAAGTGCATTATCGACCCAATGGATTGTTCTAATAAAATAACTAAGCTCATTGCGCAGCATTATATCATCATCCATTAATAGTTCACTGAACAGCCAGAATCCCTGTCTAAGTAGAACAAGTAATTCACTTATTTTATTCAACTTAGTTAATGAAGGAGTCTCAACGTAACCATCTACACTGTGCTGTAATTGAGTTAAAGAAAATTCGATCCCCTGGCTAAAAGCTTCATTAAGTTGAATTTTTTTTGGTAAATCAATCATAGAGAGTGCTATCGGTTCAACAACTACACAGCTATTAGTCTGTTTATTATCTATATCTGAGCTTAATGCCAAGCTCTCATGATATAAAGCATAACCACGGGCTGCCTTTGTTAACTGCCCTGGTCGTAAAGCTAATTGACTAAATAAAAGCTTAGTTAACAAAAATAATGCTTGAGCATCACCGTTAACTAACTCTAACTCTATTTCATAAATGCGTGGCTTATGGGTATATCCCTGGCATGCTACTTCACCACAATCAAATGCAATCTCAATTTGAGCGTCTGCCAGACTAACAAGCCAAGTATGACGGGTGAAATTAGTAGAAAATAGCTCAATAATTTTTAGTTGTAATTGATTTAAATCGGTATTGGATGGCCAAATGGTATCGGGAAATAGCGCAATAGTAGGTTTATCATCGGTGATGTCGACATTGTATTCTGGCCTTTGGTGTAGACCTGCAATAATGGTTCCTGACGTTTTTATCGTTTGTTCAAAGCGTTCAGCTTCACCTAAACATTGAGTACCACGAGTACGTAAAGCTATTTTATTTTTACGTAAGGTTAGATTAACCGTATCGAAGTAGTGATTACTCAGTTGCTTCTCTTGATGAACAAAGACTAACTCATGCTCAGAGAGAAGCTGGCTTATATTTGTCTGTATCTGCCTTGGTGTAGTCAAATCATTGCTTTCAAGCAAGGAGTACTTTAATTCTATTTCTGTAACCATTATGCCCTAATTAAGTATTTTACTAATCACTTAACAAGCATACCGTTAGTACATCAATATGCCAATAGAGAGTTTTTCCTTATTTGCTGCAAACTTAGGAAGAATAAGACCTATTCTACGACCCCCTTACTAGTAAATAGTAATTTAACTTAGCTATGTATGCCCCTCAAAAGCTAAATTTGCTTTAGGTTTGAGATAGCCTTTGTATGAAGGGATGTCATTCTTAGCTTGCCATCAAAGCTGCAAACACATAATATCTTGTCCTCCTTGATTTATTTACTACATTGGTTTTTCTATGAATAACGTTATTAACGTCATAGCATTTGTTGCTATAACTTTATCTAGCTCGCTTTTTTTATCTGCTCAAGCGGCAGAAAATAATTATAAGCAGGGCTATATCTCAGATGAATTATTCATATATATGCATGCTGGACCTGGTACCAACTATAGAATTTTAGGTACTATCATCGCTGGCTCAGAAGTTAAAATTACTGGCGCAGAAGATAATGGTTATAGTGAAGTTATTGATGATAAGAATCGAGCCACTTGGGTTGAAAGTAAATATGTAAGTACTGAACCAGGGCTTCGTTTTGCTGTTACTGAGTTAAATGCAAAAATAGCCAACAGCAGCGACTTTACTAGCCAACTCGATGGCGAAGTAAATGAACTAAACAGTAAAGTTAACTTATTGACTAATGATAAGAAGAAACTGTCTGCCGAGCTTAAAAAAATGACGACTACATTAGCAGAAACCCAAAGCCAAATTAAAGATCAAGATACCAATATTAAAAAGCAATGGTTTTTTACCGGTGCCTTAGTTTTAGGCATAGGGTTAATCTTAGGCTTAATATTACCAAGATTATTCGCTCGTCGTCGTGGCACTATGGATAGCTGGTCATAAATATATAAGTAAAACGAGTACCTCAAAAACTATTTTTGAGGTACTGATAATAAATCAGCTACAAAAATTTATTATTTTATCCCGCTAAGCTTAAATATTGTTTTGCAATTTGACTTGCTGATACCTTACTAAGAATATCCGTTTTACTTAAGTTAAGTTCTGTTTTCAATACGCTATTAATTGCTTCTGCCAGTGCTTTAGGTTCTCTTCTAGGTACTAAAAAATCACTTAATGGCCCCGTTAATATTTCATCCGGCCCATGTGGGCATGCTGTACTGACCACTTTTGTATTAACAGCGATAGCCTCTAATAGAACATTACCAAAACCTTCATAATCAGAACTAAGCACAAGCGCTTGCGCTCGTTTTATCCAATTGTAAGGGTTAGCCTGAAAACCAGGTAAAATAAGACGTTCTGCCACACCATATTTCTCTGCTAATTTCAGCGCTTTATCTGGGTTATTACACAGTAACACCAGCTTAACTTCTTTTGATACATGAGCTAATGCAGCAAATAAAATATCATGACGCTTTTGTTTTGCTAAACGACCAACATGAATGATATAGGGCTCATTTGGTATTGTACCATCGGCTATTAATGACTTTTGTTGAATATCTTCAATGTCAAATGGGTTGTAAATGGTGTGAATGCTCTTAGGGTGTATTATCTTACCTTGACAAATTTCCTTCTCAATTCCCTTTGAGACTGAAATTAAATTTTTACCCGAAAGATTCTTTTTCGATTTAAGCAAATACCAGTAAGCTAAAGGACCCATTTTTTTTTGTCGGATCAACTCTTCTTCAACACTGTTATGGACAATATAATAGACTGAATCAATGTTACTTTTGGCAAGTAAATTATTACTACGATCTAAATTAGATAACACTAAGTCAAAAGAATTTGATAATTGATATTCAGCAAACCAATGTTCTAGTTTGGCTACACTCGCTTTTATTTTCCAGAACCGATCCACTTTTGAGGCTTTATGGTCAAATAGATAACAGACATTAATACCATCAGGGATAACATAATCACAGCGATTACCTAATGATAAAATGGTGACTGTATGTCCTTGACCAACCAATTCGGATGCTAGACTGATCATCACACGTTCTGCACCACCTCCGGTTAAACCGTCTATGACTATGGCAATATTTTTCATTTACTTATCATCCTGGCTACTATGTTTCTGAGCACTTTATTCTTTAACCGAAGAAAAAAGCAAAGCGATATCATCAACAATGATCTCTAATGCTTTCACTGGCGCTTGATTCTTCATATTGTTAATCATCGTTTGACACTTTTCTTTATCAAGCATGAGCAATGCCTGCTGCACTAAGCTCTCGATGTTAGGCTCCGCAGCAAGTACTAATTGCTTATTCTGACATAGCTTTAATCGCGCGGGTTGATCAGGTGAAACTGGCGCTGCCACACAGGATTTATGTAAGGCTATACATTGCAGTAAGGTATCACCGGCACTAATAACACAACCTTGAGCGTTTGATAACAAGGCTATAAAGTCTTTATTTTCAATGTTTTTCAAACAAATAATATCTTTGTTTTTGGGAAGTTCTTTTGGATAGTTACTACCAAATAACACAACACATTTCATCTTAATTTTACGATTAAAAGTTTGCTGATAAAACTCTTTTGCTGCTTGGTAATAAATATCAGCAGCAAGTGCCCCTTTAATTTTATGCCCACCAGAGCCAGCATTAAAAATAAAATAGTGTTCATTATTTAAGTCGAACTGTTGCAGTAACTGTACTTGGTAGTCATCATTGCTCAGTTCAAAAACTGGCCCTATGTTTTTAGGTGCTTTTTTATTAAAAACGGCTAATTTGACTCGTTGCCAATAACTTAATGATTTAATGCAGTAATCAGGTTGTACTACCCAGTGAATATCGGTGTTTAGTAATCGATTGAGTTTTAATCCACGACTGCGTTTTTTATTGTGTTGAGAAATAAAGGCAACTTTTGCACCAACGGCTTTCGCCTTGTTGAATTGCTTAGCACGACCCGATGCATCAAAAATCACCAAGTCAGGACTCAGCTCTCCAATAATATCGTTAACTCTTGATACCGCTTTGGTAGGTGAGTCTTGGCAGGTGTGAACCGTATAAGGACAATCTTTTAGGTAAGCAACTTGCTCGTTTAAAATAAAGTGTATTTGGACATTAGGCCAACGACATTGCAACGTTTTAGCAATAATTATAGACCGCATGTATTCACCAATACCCGAAGGTGAAGAAACAGGAATGAATAAGACGCAGTTTAGTTCCATTAAAGCAAAACACCTAAAATAAACAGAGGTTGATAATGCCGCTAATTTTACCTGAAAAAAGCATAATCCTCTAACCCCTATGACTGTTTTTTTTGTTACACGAGGCAAAGAGTGGATGAGTTCACTAGCCAACACTGCTACAATCGCCCCAATTTTGTTTCAGCAGCTTTATTTTAAACTTAGTTTATTAATAATTTTTCTCGATGTACTGCACTTTTTAGGACGTTTTAATGTTGTTAAAGCCTAGTTTGGCCCTTTTATCTTTATTTTTTTTACACGTAAGTTTTGCCGCTCCTTGGGTAGAACCAGATGATCTCGCCTTAAGAAATGATATTCAATTACTTGCTGATAGCGGTATTATTACGGCACCCGTGACCACCTATCCATTGATGTGGAATGCGATTAAAGATGACATTTTATCAGCTAATATATCTTTACTAAATGATGAACAAGTACAAGCCCTTAACCATGTAAGGTTTAGCTTTAAGTACGCTTCGGGCAATCAAAACATCACTAAAAAAAGTGTTTACCTCGCTAGCAGTGCTAATCGCTTTACTAGTTATGGTAATGATAATTTCGATCAAGGTAATATTGAATTATCAGATGAATTTTTTGTTGGTAACCTAGCGGGTAAATTACAGATTAATTATCGTCTGGGGTTAGACGATAACCCAGAATTAAACCAAGGAAATGATGTAAACCTTGACGGTAGTTATTTGGCCTACAAATTTGGTAACTGGGTGTTAAGTGCTGGAGCCATTGAACGCTGGTGGGGGCCAGGTATAGATACTAATTTAATCATGACAACCAACTCAAGACCGTTACCATCGATAGCAATCACCCGTGATAACTCGGCAGCTTTTGAAACACCTTGGTTAAGTTGGATTGGCCCTTGGACACTTACCGCGCAAATGGCGCAATTAGAAAGTGATCGTACAGTTGCTGATACCTTAATGTGGAGTGCGCGTGCCACTATTCGTCCTTTTAGGGGCTTAGAGATAGGCACTGCTTGGTCATTTCAATGGGCGGGTGAAGGTCAACCAAGTTCCATGAAAGATTTCTTTAAAATTCTTTTAGGTGGTCAGGAATGTGCTAATGAGCAACCCAATTGTGATCCTTCTTTAAATACATTCCAAGGTAATCATGTAGCCGGTTATGATATCCGCTGGTCTGATACTGTAATAAATTTACCTTACGCACTTTATTACCAAACAATTGGTGAAGATGGCTCACCTAATGCAGGCATAATTACTGACAAAGCTACTATGTATGGTATGGAGACACGCTTCACCCTGTTTAATCAGCGTATATTGGCAAATTTAGAGTATACCGATACGCAAGTTGCCTGTGGCGGCACAGGTACAACTGACCTCAACTGCTTTTATGAACATGGCACATACCAGTCAGGCTATCGTTATTATCGACGTACTATTGGCTCAACTTATGACAATGATGCACAAACACTTGTCGCTACCTTTTTAATCCAAACCACTGCGGGTAATAGCTGGCAATTAAAACTTAGAAAAGTGCAATTAAACACTGATAATATTGATCGCTTCCCCGATGATATAAATATGGGCAATCCGGTATCAAAAGTAGCCGAAGATGTTTTACAGTTTGATGGTCAATATAAGTTTATTGCTTTTGACTCTCGTTTTACCCTGGGAGCGATAGTGACCAACTCAAAATTCGACAATAATAAGAGTAAGATAAGCAACGATCCTAACTATGAAGATGGCACAGAATTAGATGCCTATATAAAGTGGGAATATCGCTTTTAAAACTCCCTTGTTATGGGAGCTTGTTAAGTCGCTTAGTAAATAATAAACCGATAATTTTAAAGAATATAAATTATGGTATACTTCGAAGCTTAAAAACTATAATTAACCCAGATGCGAAAGAGCTAATGAAAACAACAACGACTACTTATGCGCCTCGCTGGTATAATACTTATGCCATTCACTTCTTCCGTTTGATTGTTGAAAAAATATTACCATCATCTTGGTTTAGAGACACTTTACCTCCTGAAGATAAACGTACTGCCGTTGATGGCTTTTTCAATCTAGAAATAGTTAGTCACTGTTGGCAATATTCAAATATGCTTAGCTATCAATTAAGCTCATTTGTGAATCACCCACCAACAAAGTGCGCGCTTACCGTTACTATATTTTACGGTAAAGAAGACCATAAAACCCAAGCTGTACTAGATTTTTTTAATACAAAAACTGTTAACAATGTCACTTGGAACTTTCAACAGCTACCAAAGAGTAAGTTATTCAGACGCGCAATAGGCCGTAATATGGTGGCACGCTCAAGTAAAGCCGACTGGCTTTGGTATACCGACTGCGATATTATCTTTCATGAAAATTGTTTAGATTCTCTGGCTGAACAGCTCCAAGGGAAAACAGACAGCCTATACTTCCCTAGAGAAGAGCGCACTACAGAGATGCTTGCGCAAGACGACCCAATGCTTAGTCAAGACAGCGTTCCCCAATTAGTAAATATAGAAACACAAAACTTTAGCTTACATTCACGTGATAAAGCTAAAGGTGCTTTTCAAATTGTTCATGGCGATGTTGCACGTGCTATTGGCTATTGCGAAGGACTAAGCATTTATCAAACCCAGTCGCTACATTGGTGTAAATGTTATGAAGATCGTGCTTTTCGATGGTTACTCGGGAGCCAAGGAACACCTATAAACGTCGACGGTGTTTTTCAAATTAGGCATGTTCATAAGGGGCGTTACACAAAAGATACTTTTGCTTCAAGAATTAGAAGTAAGATCAGAAGAATCCAAGAGTAAACCACTCTTACCTAATCTTGGATGACTATTCATTCAGAATGTATTAAATCAAAATACTTTTTAGAATACCTCTCAAGAATAATTAAAGGTTAGCTCAATGAAATTTCATATCATTATCGCCATGTATAACGTCGAAGAATGGATAGTTGAAAATATTGCTATGCTCAGACAGCAAAGCTATCAAAATTTTAATGTTGTTATTATTGATGACCTATCCACCGATAGTACCATTAATCTTGTTAACGATTCTATAGACGACGATAAGCGCTTTAACTTTGTTATCAACACCGAAAAGAAGTATAAAACCCGTAATGTTGTCGATGGTATTACTTACGCTAATGCCGCCGCTGAAGATGTTATTATCCTGCTTGATGGCGATGATAGACTCTTCGATAAAAATGCCTTACAAACTGTAGCCGATACCTACCAGAAAGATGACTGTTGGATGACATATGGCAGCTTCATTCGCTCAGCCGGGCGCAAGAAAAACAATAGAGCTTATAAACAAAGTGTTATTGATGCCCATAGTTACCGACAAAATAAATGGTTAGGCTCTCACTTGAAAACTTTTAAGTATTCCCTCTGGTGTCAATTGAATATGAATATATTTCAGGTGAATGACCTTGAAGTTAATAATGCAGTGAAACGGTGTTTATTAAGTTTTAATCTTAAACGTTGGTTTTCCTGGCGGAAAATCAAAGCAATTGATTTACACGACGCTTCAGGTTTATATATTAAACGCGTGGATGACAAAGCTTTTTCTTACCCTATGTTAGAAATGTCAGGTGTAAAAGCAAGTTTTATCGACTCACCACTTTACTACTATCGTAATGATGTTACTGATTATAGTAGTGCTATGCGCAATTTCGGTGTGCAAAACAGTGAAAAAGAATATACTCGGATTATTCGAGATATTTTAATTCATAAAAAACCTTATAAACGACTTAATTCTTTAAACTAACGCCACAAATAGTTTTGTATATAACACTAAGTTTAAAGGTATGCTCAACACTTGTATTATAAATTAAATTCACTTAACTCTATTAATTTATAATACAAGGTTATCAATTTCGTGAAAGATAAACAACGTTAAGCTGACGCTTTCACTTTAAGCCATTCGGACGGTAAAACGCCTGTAGCTTTGGTATAGTGCACCCATTTATCAGGGCATATTACCTTTTTATTCTCATTAGCGTTTAACCACGCGCCCCACCAACTAAAACTACTATTAGCAATAATATTGTGTTTGCACAAACTCATTAACTGCATGTCACGATATGAGTTATCACCACTATTCCAGTCAACAAATTTAGCTTGTTCAAGGTTTAGGTTTTCTTTACACCACGGGATGTCGTCAGAAAAGACAATAAACGCTGGATTTTCGACTAAAGCGTTAATCTTCTCTACTGCTCGTTGGTAATATGATAAATCACAAATACCACCAAAGGCTTTATGTTGCACATAATCACCACGTCTTACATGGATAGAAACCGATGAACTCTCTGTAATGTAATGAGATAATTCGATGTTTTGCTCAAGCTCAAATTCAGGAAAATTTAGATTAGCCTTAAGCTCTACTTCAATACCCGCTAGGTATTTGGCATGTTGCCAGTAGCCTTTATAATAGATAGCAGTATTTGCTTCACCGAAGCTTTTTTCATGAAAAGTAAAGTGCTCTCGCTTAGGTTCTAAAATATAATTATTGTTGATTGCTAATTTATTTTTCAAACTACTAAGGAGTTTAGTAAAAACATTATTATCTTTTCTTACTATGCTGCGTTGTTCGGTTGTACAATAATTTGCATCAAGTTTAAATATGCCTTCTAATTCGTAACCATTATGCAAACGGTAAGTCGCCATATCTAAGTTATCTAAATATACTTGCTCTTGATGTTTTTTAGCTAAGGCTAAATAAAAGGCATATTGAAAAAGTTGATTACCAAAACCACCTGCGACTTTTACAATTTTCATACATTCTCTTTAATAGGGTTTGTTGTGATATTTAGAATAATAAGGCTCTTTAGCGCTGCGTTTCAGTTTACCATGAGCACCACGACTCATGCGAATTTAAGCGCATAATATTTAATGAGTAAATAAAAAAAGCAGCTAGGCCATCTATATTTTATTTATTGCAAATACTTTATAATTATCGGCATTACAGGGAAAGATGGCTCATAGCTAGCCAAATTTACTTTGGAAAAATGTTATGAAGTACACGGCATTAATCGTCGCGCTTCATTATTAAATACCGAACATGTTGATCATATCCATTAAGGTAACCATGAAATACGATACTATCATCCCTATTGGCGCTAACTGCAGGGTTGCACAAGCCCTTAGAGATCTAAAGTTAAGGCAAGCAGCCTTTCCTCTAGATTGGACGTTGAACAGTGCTCAAGCAGTGCTAGCACTATTTAAAAGTGACTTTGATAACTTCTTTTCTTCAGCTAGTTGCCAAGAGAAAGTCACAACCTCTCAAAAGGGAAAAAATTACCCTTGGGTGTTAAACACACAATACCAAATTGGTCTTATGCATGAACACCATTGGTCAGAAGAAAGAGTTATAACCTATCAAAATCGAATCAACGCTCTTCAACAATCATTAAACGCTGACAGAGTACTATTAATTCGCTGGGATATGAAAGCGCCATTTCACAATGATCCAACCCATGCTGAGCATGAAAAAAGAGATACAGATTTCTTTGAACAAGAAGATTCAATCGCTCATTGTTATGCGCTCAAAGATTTATGTAATGAGAAATACTCAGGCAAGATAGACTTATTAATTTTTCATGCTGACGAAATAAAAGAGCAAGATAAAAGACCTGACGTTTGTTATCATCATATTGACTTTTCAACAGCTAAAACTAAAGGAAAAGTAAAGGAATGGGATCGCACGGCAATAAAAGAAGCATTAATAGCGCTTGATATACAGCTTGAGAATCCAATAACTGAGTTAAGTCGCTTTGCAAAAATGAGAAGTTACTTCTCTAGGTAGTAATTAATACTCCTACTCGTTTTATCGATTGATTATTTAAATTAATTTAGGAGAGAGTAGTTATTACTTCGTTATAAAAATAGTTATGGAGTAGATATGAAGATATACGTGCTTACCGTTGGTGATCAGCAAAGGCTTGATCTTATTGCACAACAATTAGGAAATATAGAGTATGAGCTAATATACTCAGAATCAGAAGAGGTTTTAAATGAGTATAATAAAACATATTCTGATAGGCAGCTAAAATTTAATACTAGAACATTAGGACTTGGAGAAATGGGGGCTTGGCGTATTCATGTCAGAGCATGGGAAAAAATAGCTCAACAAGAATGTCCCTGCTTAATATTTGAAGATAATGCACTAATTAGTCCCGACTTGGCTGAAAATCTCCCACAGATAATGTCAGACATTCGTGATTATGGGATGATTTCATTCGCAGAGCACCCAAAAAGAAACGTAGAAGCTATGCCATATCAAATAACTCGCTGGAACTTACCGCTCTACATGTATGGTGTCACTCCATTTTATGCCGATGCAATTCTCTCCAGGATAGAGAAACTCGGTTATACATTTCCAATTGACGGTTGGATTAGAAAAGGAAAAATAACACAAATTCGGGTTTTTGCTACATCATATAAACTCGCATCAAGGAGACCAAGAAAAGTGTTAGGCAGTTATGCTCAAAAAAACATTCCTAAAAAATCATACAAAATCACCTATGTACTCTATAGGTTATTTAACAAAATTAAATATCGAATTTAGATTAGTTTAAAGTAAACATTGAGCACCTAGAGTACAGACTTATACCGCTTTGTTATAGACATGAACATTTTAGCCATTGACCCCCTAGGCTAAGTGCGCTATTAATAGTACATTGAATATTTATCTTCTAAAAAGAATATTTATTAGCTTTTTTCGTATTTTTAAACAAATGCTAGTAACAAAACAAATATGACTAAATTGATTAAGCACATTAAGACTAACCTTCTCCTCCTCGCACTCATCGTGCGCGGTTAGGTTTTGTTGCTTCTTCAAAAGTTTAAATATTGAGAACTAAGTAGAAAATAAAATAAAACCCGCGCTAACAATCGCGGGTTTTTTTATGTCCGCAGTTAATAGTGATAATTGAACCATAGACATCAGCAAAGTTTTAAAGGACAGGAAAATATGAGCAGCCCACACGCTTCTAGCAATAAAGTGAACAATGACCAAGTTATTATTTTTGACACCACCTTACGTGATGGTGAGCAAGCATTAAACGCCAGCTTATCGGTCCATGAAAAACTTCAAATAGCTTTGGCCATTGAACGTTTAGGCGTAGATGTAATGGAAGTCGGTTTTCCTGTTTCTTCCCCTGGTGATTTTGAATCAGTTCAGCAAATTGCACGCGTGGTAAAAAATGCTCGTGTTTGTGGTTTAGCACGCGCAGTAGAAGCAGATATCGATGCCTGTGCCCAAGCGTTAAAAGTTGCTGACCAATTTCGTATCCATACTTTTATTTCAACGTCTGATGTTCATGTACAACAAAAATTACGTAAAGAATTTAGCGATGTAGAAGCGATGGCCATCCACGCGGTGAAACATGCAAGAAAATACACTGATGATGTCGAATTTTCCTGTGAAGATGCTGGTCGTACCCCCATTGATAACTTATGCCGCATGGTAGAAAGTGCCATTAAAGCCGGTGCTACCACAATAAATATTCCTGATACGGTTGGTTATACTCTACCCTTTGAATTTCAAGGCATCATCACTGACTTGTTTAATCGCGTGCCTAATATTGATCAAGCGATAATTTCTGTTCATTGTCATAACGACTTAGGTTTAGCCGTTGCTAACTCAATGGCGGCAGTGCAAGCCGGAGCTCGCCAAATTGAATGTACCATCAACGGTATTGGTGAGCGTGCTGGTAACTGCTCTTTAGAAGAAGTTGCTATGATCATGCAAACCCGTCAGGCCTTGTTAGGTGTTAGAACCAATATCAATCATCAAGAAATAGCACGTGTATCTAAGTTAGTTAGCACAGTATGTAATATGCCCGTGCAATTAAACAAAGCCATTGTAGGCGGTAACGCTTTTAGCCATTCATCAGGCATTCATCAAGATGGCATGTTAAAAGCCAGTAATACTTACGAGATCATGACACCTGAAAGTGTCGGTATCGCAAAAACCAAGTTGAATCTAACTTCTCGTAGCGGTCGTCATGTCATTAAACATCGTATGGAAAGTCTAGGTTATCAAGAAAGTGATTATGATATTGAAGAATTATATGCTGATTTTCTAACATTAGCGGATAAAAAAGGTCAGGTCTTTGATGATGATTTAGAAGCGTTAGTCTTTAAACTACAACAAAAAGATTTAAAAGATTTTTTCCAGTTAGACACGATTAATGTGCAATGTGGTAATGGCGAGTTTTCTACTGCAAGTATTAAACTTATCTCAGGTGAAGTAACCGGTGATAAAGGAAATACCAAAGTTCATGCGGCAACAGGTAACGGTCCAGTTGATGCACTTTATCAAGCAATTAAACAAAGTGTTGATATTGAATTTGAAGTCAGTGATTACAAAATATCAAACAAAGGCTCAGGTGAAGACGGTTTAGGCCAAGCTGACTTAGTTATCATTTGGCAAGGTAGAAATTTCCATGGTTACGGTTTAGAAACCGATGTTATTGAAGCATCTGGTCAAGCATTGATTAATGCACTAAACAGTATACATAGAGCAATGACAATTGCCGATTTGAAATCAGCAAAACAAGCTTAATCGCTTTAAAAACAGACATTAACAGTAGCGAATAAATCGCTAAAAAGTTTCTAAAATATAAAGGTTATAAACATGTCCAACATAGCAATTTTAGCCGGTGATGGTATCGGCCCTGAAGTCATGATTGAAGCTAAAAAAGTATTAGCTACAGTAGCAAGCAAGTTTGATTTTGCAATAACAACTAAAGATTTTGATATTGGTGGTGCCGCCATTGATAATCACGGTAATGCTTTACCAGAATCAACCATGGCCGGCTGTGAAGCAAGCGATGCGATATTATTTGGCAGCGTTGGTGGTCCAAAATGGGCAAACTTACCACCAACAGAGCAGCCAGAGCGCTGTGCATTACTAGGTCTTCGTGGACATTTCGATTTATTTTGTAATATGCGACCAGCAACATTACAACCTTCATTATCTGCACTTTCTACATTACGCAGTGATATTTCTTCACAAGGTTTCGATGTATTAGTTATTCGTGAGCTAACCGGTGATATTTATTTTGCTGAGCCAAAAGGCCGACGTGGCGAAGGTGAAGAAGAAACCGGTTTTGATTCTATGTTTTATTCACGCCGTGAAGTTAAACGTATCAGCCATCTTGCTTTTCAAGCTGCGCAAAAACGTAATAACAAAGTAACGTCTGTTGATAAAGCTAATGTACTAGCGACTAGTCAATTATGGCGTCAGGTTGTTGAAGAAGTTGCTGTTGAGTACCCTGATGTTGAGTTAGAGCACCTTTATGTAGATAACGCCGCTATGCAATTAGTCCGCGATCCTAACCAGTTTGACGTGTTGCTTTGCCCTAACTTATTCGGTGATATTTTATCTGATATTTGCGCCATGATCACCGGTTCAATGGGTCTACTACCTTCAGCGAGCTTAAACAGCGATGGTTTTGGTATGTATGAACCTGCTGGTGGCAGTGCCCCTGATATTGCAGGCCTTGGTATAGCTAACCCTATTGCGCAAATCCTATCGGCCGCTTTAATGCTTCGTTATAGCTTAAATCAAGGTGTCGCAGCAAAAGCAATCGAAGATGCAGTAAGCAGTGCCTTAGATAACGGTATTTTAACAGCCGACTTATTACCAGCCAACGAACGACAAAATGCTAAATCAACCAGTGAAGTGGGTGATTATATTTGTAAACAGATAGAGAGCGCTTAAGATGACAATTTCTACTCCGCAAACCATGTATGAAAAATTATGGCAAAGCCACTTAGTTGAAGAAGCTCAAGGGGAAACACCATTATTGTATGTTGACCGTCACTTAATTCATGAAGTGACCTCACCACAAGCTTTTGCAAACTTACGTTTTCATAACCGCCCTGTACGTCATCCTGAACGTACTATTGCGACCATGGACCATAATATTTCAACACGTTCAATTAAAATTGATGCTGCTGGTGAAGGTGCTGCCAATCAATTACGTGCGTTAGCCATTAACTGTAAAGATTTTGGTATCGAACTTTTTGATATGGGACATAAAAACCAAGGTATCGCACATGTTATTGGGCCTGAACTAGGTCTAACATTACCTGGTACTATTATTGTTTGTGGTGACTCTCATACAGCAACACATGGCGCTTTTGGTGCCCTTGCTTTTGGTATTGGTACCTCTGAAGTAGAACATGTTTTTGCGACGCAGACATTACGTCAAAACAAAGCAAAAACGATGATGATTGAAGTTAAGGGCCATGTTGGTGCTGGTATTAGTGCCAAAGATATTATCTTAGCCATTATCGGTAAAACGGGAAGTGCTGGCGCAACAGGTTATGTGGTTGAATACTGCGGCGAAGCTATCGAAGCGCTAAGTATGGAAGAGCGCATGACGGTGTGTAACATGAGCATCGAATTTGGCGCAAAAGCAGGTTTAATAGCACCAGATCAAACCACATTTGATTATGTAGAGGGTAAAGAATACGCACCTAAAGGTGACGTATTTGAGCAAGCCGTTGTTGATTGGACAAACCTAAAATCTGATATTGATGCAACATTTGATGCGGTATTAACACTTGAAGCAAAAGATATCAAAGCACAAGTCACGTGGGGAACAAACCCAGGGCAAGTTATTAGTGTCGACGGTATTGTGCCTTCACCAGAAGACTTTAGTGACCCCGTTGAAAAAGAATCTTGTATTAATGCTCTTAAATATATGGGTTTAACGGCTGGCACCAAGATGACAGATATTCAAGTTAATAAAGTATTTATTGGCTCTTGTACTAACTCACGCATTGAAGATTTACGCGCCGCTGCCGGTGTTGTTCAAAAATATGAAGGTCAGCAAGTCGTCGATACTATTGATGCCATAATCGTTCCTGGCTCATATCGCGTTAAAGAACAGGCAGAAAGTGAAGGGTTAGATAAAATCTTCATCAATGCTGGTTTTGAATGGCGTTTGCCTGGTTGCTCAATGTGCTTGGGTATGAATGATGATGTACTTGCAGAAGGTGATCGCTGTGCATCAACCAGTAACCGTAACTTTGAAGGTCGTCAAGGTCGTGGTAGCCGTACTCACCTAGTGAGCCCTGAAATGGCTGCCGCTGCAGCAATCACTGGTCACTTTGTTGATTTAAACGCGTAACGATTATCTTTTTGCTATTTAAAGCAATTAAGGTGTCAATAGTACTCATTGACTAGCGTCAACTCCGTGCTATTTCCTGTTAATTACATGAAATAGCTTCAAGAGAAATCGCTACTAAGAATTTTAGGAAAAGAAAATGGAAAAATTTAACACACATACAGGTTTGGTTGTGCCATTAGATATCGCCAACGTCGATACCGATCAAATCATCCCTAAGCAGTTTTTGCAAAAAACTGAACGTGTAGGTTTTGGCGTGCACTTGTTTCACGATAGCCGCTACTTAGATCATGCTGGCACGCAGGAAAATCCTGATTTTGTTATCAATAAGCCAGAATATAAAGGCGCAAGTATCTTATTAGCCGGTGAAAACTTTGGTTGTGGTTCAAGTCGTGAGCATGCGCCTTGGGCACTACAAGAATACGGTTTTAAAGTTATTCTTGCGTCAAGTTTTGCTGATATTTTTTACGGTAACTGTATCAACGTTGGTCTTTTACCGATTAAATTAAGCGAAACAGAGATAGAACAATTATTTAAACTATCTCCTGATGCTCAATTAACACTTACCGTTGATCTACCAAATAATACCGTGACGTGCGGGGAACTATCTTTTAAGTTTAGCTTGAATGAATTTCAGCAATATAGTTTAGAAAATGGTGTCGATAGCGTCGGTTGGACGTTAGATAAACTTGATACCATTAAAGCTTTTGAAGCGAAAATGCCAGCTTGGCAATAAGCCTTTTATACCAAGTTGATTAAGTTCTTTCCCACTCAGCGAGAATTAAAAGGCTTAGAGACAAGGCATTGATTGATGAGAATGGTTATTCAGGAGAATATGCTCCTGCATTCTCTAAGAAGCTACATCCATGTAGCGTCCTTATCAAAATCAATAACGATGTGTATAAGCCTTTTAAACTCGCCCTTGGGAACTTACTCGATGCCCATTAACTTCGTTAAATTAATTTGATTTAGAGTGACTAAACCGAAATGAATTTTCCTTGTTATTGAACATCGAGTATAGCTCTGAGTTGGGAAGAAATTTTATCAAATTGGTATGACTATAAAAGTGTTATGCCATAAATAAAAAAGCCCTAATAAGTGATTTCTTATTAGGGCTTTTTTATAACTGAAAATACCTAGGTTAATAATCTAATAGTCAAAAATGACGTTATGATTATATTGATTATTGTTAAAAGTTTTTAATTAGTCATTGCTCACCAGTTAGTTAATGCCGGTAAACTGAACTTTTCACCTCTGTAAGAAAGGATGACTTGTTGAGGTAATATTTTCTCCACAATCAAGTTGTCACCGATAGCGTCGCCTTCATAACGATCGCGACCATTAACCTTTATCCAACCTTCGCCATCACTAGCATAGATATGCTGTTCAAACTGCATACTAGGTAATGCATTTTGTATCTGCCGCGACATTTGAGATAATGGTTTAATGCTTGTCGCCTCATTCATATCAAAAGCTAATGTGTTAGGTTCACTCAGCTCATTTGATGATTGTTCAGCTGTGTTAGAAAGGTCATATTGATAATTATTCTTTGGCTTACTGTTCGTTTCGGTTTCATCAATAGCCGCTTGAAAGCGTGCCAATAAATCATTGGAAACACCTTCAACTTTGGTCACTTGATAATTCAAATCAGCATTAGCTATCCCTTGATTATCCTTTATCAAACGTTGCTTATTAGCGCTGATAATGAGCATCTCATCTGTCTTACGCTCGTTAACCGTTTTTGTAACTGGGATTACTTTTAGTTCTTTGTTCTTTATTTCCGTATTATCTACAGCCTTCGCGGTGACAATTTCTTCATCTAATGTAGAAGTTGCTTGAACAGTGTTTTCTGTAGAAACACCTACTGGGATGATAACCTCTTTATCTAGCACTACTTTTACTTCAGTATTAGTCACTTGTTCTTGTTGATTAATAACCATTGATTCATTAATAGGGGTCGGCGTTTGTCCCCACCAAAAGCCTGCTAACGCAAAGAAAGCGGCAACACTTAATGCTGTAGTAAAAATCAAAGCACCGTTATAATTCACTCTTTCTTGTTGACGAGTTAAATCGTCACCTAATGCTCGATCTGCTGCCAAAATAACAGTTTTTTTATTCACAAGACTGTCATTTTGGTTATACGCCAGCATCAATGCGCTATGACAAAGCAAATTAGTGAGTCGTGGTATGCCTTGAGAAAGTTGATGTATTTTAGCTAGCGCAGCCTTATCAAAAAGTGGTCTTGCACAATCAGCAACCGTTAATCGGTGTTGAATGTATTGGCTTAACTCCTGTTTTGTTAACGGCATTAAATGATATCTAGCGGTTATTCGTTGCGCTAATTGACGTAAATCACGGCGTTGTAATAATTGCTGTAATTCTGGCTGACCAATTAAAATCACCTGTAATAACTTTTTAGTATTCGTTTCTAAATTAGTGAGTAAACGTAATTGTTCAAGTACTTCTGGCTGTAAATGCTGGGCTTCATCAATAATCAATAACGTATTGATATCATTCTCATGGTTTTTCAGCAGTTTTTCTGAAATTTTATCCGTTAGATTTTTTAAACTAGCATCTGTTTTTCGATAACGAATCTTTAGCTCATCACACAGTGTCGCTAAAAGTTCTTTACTAGAAAGCGTTGGGTTTAAAATAAATGCAGCTTGGGTGTTATCGGGTAATTGCTCCATTAAACAACGACTAATGGTTGTTTTACCGGTACCGACCTCCCCTGTTAATAACGCAAAACCGCCGACCTCACCTAAGCCATAAGTTAAATGTGCCAGTGCTTCCCTATGACGATCACTCATAAACAAATATTTAGGATCGGGGGATATTGAAAAAGGTAATTCACTTAATGAGAAAAAATTGCGATACATGGCGTGTGCTGGACAAGAAAAGTAGGGTACAAAATTAACTGCTTGCTTGGTAGATGTCAAAGAGTTAGATAATTTAGCGTAATATAAGAAATATTTTACTTGAAAATAGATTTCCATAGCCGACATTAATTGCGGTTTTGTTCACTGACTATCTCGGAACTTATTACGCTATTATGGTACACTTTATTTAACATTCGCTTCATTTTGGTCGTACTTTGTTAACCAACAACTCTGAAATTAAAAATAGCCAACTTAACACTTACTTAGTCGGTGGTGCGGTGCGCGATATGCTACTTAATCGCCCCATCAAAGATAAAGATTATCTAGTGGTTGGTGCCAGTGTTGAGCAAATGAAAGCGCTAGGTTATCAGCAAGTCGGTAAAGATTTCCCCGTATTTCTGCATCCAAAAACCAAAGCAGAATATGCCCTAGCGCGTACTGAACGCAAACAAGGTCAAGGTTATACGGGTTTTAGCTGTTATTTCGCCCCCGATGTGACTATTGAAGAAGATTTAAAACGACGAGATTTAACCGTTAATGCCATGGCTATGCATGACAATGGAGAAATAATCGACCCCTATAATGGCCAAAAGGATCTTAATGATCGTATTTTACGCCATGTCAGTGATGCTTTTCTTGAAGACCCTTTACGTGTACTTCGCGTAGCACGTTTTGCCGCACGTTATCATAAATATGGTTTTACCATTGCTGAAGAAACACTCCGCCTAATGCAGGAAATAAGTGCCAGTGGCGAGTTAAAAAGTCTAACGCCTGAACGTGTTTGGCAAGAAATGCAATTAAGTTTGGCTGACGGAGGCGCTAGTTCTGACACTAATTCAGGTAATCCTGAAGTATTTTTTGAAGTACTAAAACAATGTAATGCCTTAGCAGAATTATGGCCTGAACTTGACGTTTTGTGGGGTATTCCCAACCCTGCGCTTTGGCATCCTGAAATATGCAGTGGCCTACACACCATGATGGTTTTACAACAAGCCGTTTTGTTAACACAAGTAATACCTGTTGAACAAAGTGACAATAAAACGGCAGTGCGTTTTGCTGCTTTATGTCACGATTTAGGTAAAGGCATCACCTCAGATAAACTATGGCCCAGTCATAAAGGTCATGAAAAAACAGGCTTACCTTTAGTTGAGAAAATCTGTCGACAACTAAAAGTACCTTCACACTACAAACAACTTGCGCTAAAAGTGTGTGAATTTCATTTACATTGCCATAAAGCATTTGAACTTAAAGCCAGCACGTTATTAAAAATGTTTGACCAACTCGATATTTGGCGTAAACCAGAAGAGTTTGAATTATTTTTGATGGCGTGCAAGTCTGATTTTTTAGGCCGTTTAGGTTTTGATAACCGCCCTTACCCACAAGAACAGTATTTACAAGCCGCAGTAAAGGCAGCAAGACTAGTAACAGCAAAACCCTTTATTGAACAAGGTTTGCAAGGACCCGCTATAAAAGAAGCAATGGCGAAAGCAAGGTTAAGCGCTATTGTAAAAATTAAAGCTGACTCTGCGCATTTAAACCCTACTTAGCATTAATAATAATCAAATAAATAGCTTTACTGCGACTTAGTGAGCATATCAATTAAGTCGCATGGTAAAACACATCTTCAAATACTACAGTACAAAATACCGACAACAATTTATTGCAGGGTGTTTACAAACGACAACAACTTATTAGCCCCACTTTCACTATGCTATCACTATCAAATTTATATTAAGTTTACGTAACGCTTAATTTCTTAAAGCATAGTAATAAGTAAGGTGGTTAATATGACAATGCAAATAGCTTCTTCTAGTAACTTTACTTCAGTTCACACCATTCAATCGGTTATGCCTGTCATACCTCAACCAAAACCAGGTCCTGACTTTAGCGATATTTTGACACCTGAGCAAAAAAACACAGTACAACAAAGTACTGATGACAAAATAGCAGAGCAAGTTGAAAACGTGAAATCAAACTACCAAACGGCTAAAGATATTGATTTGATGCAGTCTTATTATCAGCAACAGCAAAAACTCTTTGATATTTACCTACAAACTAGTACTGATGCCAATTCATCATTAAGCTCTACTCAAGCGAGTGATAATCGAAGTGCGGTGTCAACATTAACTAATACCTATGCTGAACTCTATGAATTACATCAGACGGTAAAAAATGGTGCTGATAAATTACCTAATATTGGCAATGAACATGAAGGCATAGCAACCTTACCCGCAAGTTCAGTTACCAATACTAATGGGATAGTGAAAAGTGAAAACAATCAATCATTAGCGCATAAACAAATAGATACTTACAACAGTTTAATGATGCCAAGTACTGCATCTTACGTACACCTGAGTGCTTAGCAATTTACAGTGTTTATTTGCACTTTAAGTTCTGCCATTTGCAACTTACCGATTAAACTGTAGAACTAATGTTTGATTGCTTTGAGTAAGTTCAATTCAAGTAATAAACACTGTGGTAACCATAACCACAGTGTTAACGCTAGTACGTAAGCAAGATTCACATCAAAGTAAAGTCCAATCAGACTTGCCACATAGATTACTGCTCGATTACCATATAAAAGGTAATGCCGTTTCTTTTCAATTGTCATAATGTTCACCATTAATATGATGCACAAACTCAGTTAACAATGCTTGTGATATAGGGTATTCCTTTAGCTATTTATCGGCCAAAGCGAATAAAGAGTAAGCATTAATTAACCTGGCATGTGCTTTTTGACACTCGTTGGTCTTCAATGATCTTTAAAGAATATTGTGCATTTTTTAAGCCAGAAGACTTATTAATTGAAGTCACAAACTAAGATCATTTAAGTTCAGGTTTGTCTATCGTTCTAAAGGTGAGGTTTATCCGTGGCTCAGAGACTTTTTTGGTTGGGGGTAAACGGTGTAACCAGTGTTGCTGGGTAGTACCTTTCATCACTAACAAGCTACCGGGTTTAAGTTGCAAGGGCACAACTTGTTTGGAAAGCTTATGTTTAAAGGCAAATTTTCGCTCCGCACCAAAGCTTAATGAAGCAATAGCCCCTTGCTCTTTTAAATCAGCCTCGCCATCGCTGTGCCAAGCCATGCCCTCTTCACCTGAGTGGTAAAGATTTAATAGACATGAGTTGTAGGTTTCATTGGTATGCTGTTCAACTAACTTTTTGAGTATTAATAACTCGTTAGTAAACGCCATAGAGTGCCTAGTGACGCCAGAATAGCTATAAGCAAAAGGTTTACCGTCAATAGTATCGGCGCACCATGCAACTTTTCTTTTCGTTTCAATGATATTACCTAACACGAAAGCTTGATCACAGCGCCAAGCAATGGTGTTAAATAACCGCTCAAAATAATAGTTACTATCACTAAGCGGCATAATTTCGCCGTAGTAATTAACCACACCATCGGCTGGTAAAATATTAATCGGCTCATCGAGCAAAGAAGAAAATAAATCCATGATTAGATAAAAGAGCCTTAACGATGATTACTAACTTAGAGAATGGCTTAGGTCATAACTTAGGTAATAACTTAGGTAATAAACTACCTGCTACCCCAAGGATTAGTAGGACCGGTTCTAGCAGAACGCTCTCGGGTTTTCTCTGCGGTCTTTACACGAATTTCTTCAGCATCCTCAAGACTAAGTTCTTTTGGTGGTCTTTGCTCTAATCCTGCAGGCACAATACGATCACGTGGTGGTAATTCAAAGTTAGCATCATCAGCTTTAGGTAAGCTGTTATATTGATACATATAAAAGGCTTCAACCTTTTCTTGTGCCCATGAGGTCTTTTTCAAGAATTTTAAGCTCGACTCAATGCTGGCATTTTGCTTAAAGCAATTTAGGTTCATGTAAGCTGATAAGATTTCAAAACCGTAATGGTCAACTAAGGTCGTTAAAACAGTCTCTAAACTTGTGCCGTGTAATGGGTTTGCTTTGTAAATATCTGAGTTACTCATATTTTTTCCTAACATTTCATCATCATTCAATCGTTAGATTATACCTTATCGTTGTATTTCAACAAACCGAATCAAAAATAAAAAAACCGTAGAGTCAATATCACAATATTAGTGACATTAATCTATACGGTTTTATACTTTACAGCTATACAGCTATACAGCTTTATGGTGTTAGAAACTATTGCTTAGTAACATTTACTTCCGCATCAGCGTTATCCAGTGCTAATTTATAACCAAAAGAAACATGGTGATAACGAGCGCTTGAGTAATCGTCATGTATTGCAAAACCAAAGTTGTACACTTTACCTGCTTCAATGCTGACATCACCGGCTGTATCAGACTTAAGCTTACGCTTAACAATGACTGACCAAGTACCATTTTTAAGTGACGCTTCAACCGTTGCACCCACGCCTTTATGCATGTCGCGTTCTGCTAAAATCTGGCCATCTTCCACTTCTTTAGTACCTGATTTATAGCGAACAACATCCATAAATTGATTGGCCGATTGGGCTGCATCAATTTCGCTTTGATCTTTCAGTTTATCCCAGCCACCAAGTGCTTTACCACCACGACCTTTAAGTTCTAATTCAGTACGCGACTCTTTAAGGTACTTAGTGACGCCAGTGCCTGAGCCAGTAGTGAAGTTTAAGCGGTTAGCTAAATCACTGCCCTTCAATGCATCACCATCAGGTGCAAACGGCATAGAGTTAGCATCAGCATGACACGTACCCCAACAACCTGCTCTGTCTGCGTACTCAACATCATCAGTTGCTAACATAAAGGCTAATTTCATTGGGTTTTCTGGGTCCATTTTACCGCCATCAACAAAGGGAACAGCAGCATGCTCACCTTCAGGCCAACTAAATCTTAAATATAGATGTTCAGCATCATGTGTTGAATCAATCGTTACATCAATATGGCCACGTTTTCCAGGGATAACATTAGGTTCAAGTTCCTTCTCACTTTCACCTGTCACTATATTATTACCAATATCAGCTATCTCTTCACCATGACATTCAATACAGCGATCACCTTTACTAAAGGCACGTTTACCACCATGTGAACGACCTAAAATCCATTCAATAGAAGCAGTACCTGGGTAGAAAACACCAATATCTTTTGAACTTGCTTTACCCCAATCAACATTAATATTACTTGCAACAGGCGCAGCAGCTTTTGATGGTTTGCTGGTAGTTGCATTACCCACTTTACTAGGTACTACGCTAGCCAGTGCTTCTTTAACGGCAGCCGCAATTTTTTGCTCAGTTTTTGCGTTTTCAGCCATTTTTTCTTCTTTGACTGTTGCAGCTGCTGCAGCTTCTTTTGCTTCAACACGTGCTAAACCATCACGATAAGCTTGTGGCACTTCTCGAATATAATCCGGATTTGGTGCTTCTAACTTTTCTAATTCTTCATCAGAAAGCTTGTCGCGAACATTGTGATGCGCAATACCTTTATGACAATCGATACAGGTTTGTCCCGTTTCAAAAGCATTTAAATGTTGCTTACGTGCTCGTGGTTTTTGAAACTCAGGATTCATTGATTCAAAGTTATGACAGTTACGACACTCTCTGGAATCAGTTGACTTCATGGCGCCCCAAACACTTTGGGCCAATTCAAATCTGTGCTCATTAAATTTTTCTTTCGTATCAAGCTTACCAGTTAACCAAGAGAAAACTTCTTTTGACGCTTGAATTTTACGAACAACTTTATGTATCCAAGGTTTAGGTACATGACAGTCAGGACAGCCCGCTCTTACGCCTGTTCGATTAGAGAAATGAATTGATGGTTTGTATTCTTGATAAACGTTGGCTTCCATTTCATGACAGCCAATACAAAATTCAGTGGTATTGGTCGCTTCCATCGCTGTGTTAAAACCACCCCAAAAAATAATACCCACGACAAAAAATAATACGGCACCTGAAACAGTAGTACCCCAAATTAATCTGCGTGACCAAAAACTAGGTTTTAAAAAAGTGTTATTTGCCATAATTGACTCTTGAATTGACTCTTAATAAGTTCAGCTCTCTTCCCTTGAACAATAAAGCGTGAGGGAAATTATTATCCACTGCCTTCCTAATTAATCTTAGTAAGGAAGTCACAATGCTTATAAGGCGTAGTAACCTGTGTATAAAATACGGTTACAACCCTTTCTATTTTCACTACTAATAATCATTTAAAATGAAAATAAAAAGGGCACGGCATTAGCCATGCCTTTAATTACTTAACCTGGTATTGAAGCGTTTAAATATACACTTCGGAGTATTTAACCTTGCAGCTAGTCGGTTCAAATTCAAGGAGAAAGCGCGGAGTTGACACATGTCAATGAGCACTTTCGACAACGAAGTTGAGCCAAATAGCAATAAGGTTAATACTTCAACTAGGTTTTGTGATTCATACGGTTATGAACGTTAAACTTACCCGTTGGGGTAGTTAAACCTTTAATGCGGTATAACTCTTTAAGCGTTTTTGCATCATAAACTACAATTTCACCCGTTGGATTTTTAGCATCTTTACGGTTCCAAACTGAAACCCAAACTTCAGAGCCATCGTTGTTAAATTCCATGTGAAGTGCCGCTTTACCTGGCTCAGTTGTTACACGGATAGTTTTAACAATTTTATGGGTATCTTTATCAAATACTTGCACTGACTGTTGAACTTCTGGCTCAGGATGCTTAAGTTGATCAGCCCAAACGTATTGTGAAGTTTCATGGGTACGGATGAATGCACCAGCACCATCTGTTTCAACTTCATAACAAAGTTTCCATGCTTTATCTGGGTGACCCATAGGATCGTTACCCCAAACAGAAACTAGGCCAACACCTAAGTGAGTTGTGCCGCCAACAGGACCACATTCTTTATCAATCCAGTTAGCACCAGGACCAGGATGTGGTAATGCATCAACTTCGATCATTGCTTCTAATTTACGTTCGATAGTATCGATAACAACCATTTTGTTTGATGCGTTAGCAGCAATTTGGAAGTAACGACCTGAAGGGTCAAAGAAACCATCATGTAAGAATTCAGCTGAAGCGATGCTTGTAATCGTTAAGTTATCTAAGTCGGTATAATCAACTTGTAACATTTGACCTGTTTCTTTAACAGCTACGATAAATGAAGAGGTTAGCGGCGAAGTATAAATAGCCGCTACACGTGCTTCATTGATGAATTCACCTTTAGTATTGTAACCACGAGTAGAGACAACTTTAAGTGGGTTTAACGTTACAGCATCCATAATAACGAAATGCGCAGGCCAGTAACCGCCAGCAATAACATATTTTCCGTCACCCGAAACAGCGATATCTCGAGCGTCATAAGCCATTTTAGTTTCAGCCACTAACATTTTGTCAGGTGTTTGCCATAAATCGATCTTGTTAACTTTACCGTCACGACCTATGGTGTACCAAAAACGACCAACATCTTTTGCATGGTCAACTTTATGGTGCTCAGTACCTTTGATTACATGTACTGCGTAACCGGTATCGATATGGGTGATGATTTTCTTAGTATCGCCATCAATAATTGCCGCAGTACCTGCGTCACGTTCGATAACAACAAAGAAATTTTTCCAGTTTAAGCCGTGCATTGGCTTAGTTGGATAATCTTTTGGTGCAACATACTCTTTAGTATGTGAGCGCATTTGCTCTAAAGACATTTCTGGTGGAACAGGTGGTTCCATTTGGATGAACGTTGCTAAGTTAGCAATTTCTTTCTTAGTGAACAAATCATCAAAGTTGTTCATGCCGCCTTCAGTACCTAAAGCGATAATTTTCTCTAAACGCTTTTGACCTTTTTTCAACGTATTTTCTGGCTCAAGGTTTTTACCCGTAGCACCTTTACGTAAAGTACCGTGACAACCAGCACAACGTTGGAAGTATTGTAATTTTGCTTTATCAAAGTCAGCTTCAGACAATGTTGGCTCTGCCGCTGATACTGTCATACTAAGACCAGTAGCAGCCATACCGATTGCAAGTCCAAGTGCTGAAAGACCATAATTCACTTTTTTCATTGGGTACTCTCCAGATTTTAAAAATTAGTTTTTTTGTTAAACAAGTTAAATAATGATGCTTTACCTTCGTTTAACTGATTAATCATTTTCATTTAGTCGGTCAGAGTTATTAAAATTCAATCGACTGAAATTCTGATAAAAAAGGCATCTTCAGGAAAATTGTTTACACATAATGTGTTAAACCTTGATGCGTTCTTTATGTAACGAAATATTACTATCAGCACTATCAGCTATATCCACTTTTGAAAATGTGATGCAGATCAAGTTTAAAAAAAAATAATTGTTAATGAATACACAAGTTGATCAAGGTCAACAAATGACGCTTTCAATTATAAAAATACTACTTGTTCATCAGTATTAAGCGCTACTATTCAGTCAACGTTACAAACACTTAACCATATTATTTTTAGGGGTATTATTTATGGAGAATCGCACTAAGTCTTTTATTTATGCGGCTATCATCGGCTTAATTATTGTGGCCATATTTTTAGGTTTTTTATCAAGTATGGCCAATCCCATCTCTTGGATTTTAATTGCGGTGTTGGTTCTGATTCCCATTCTTTACAAGAAAAAATCTAATCCTACTCAAGTACTGTGGCGTGAGGAGTACAGTGTAGGCATAGCTCATATAGATGATGATCATAAAAAGCTGATCAGTTTATTAAATAACTTCAGCATTGCTTACGACTACGCCATGAGTGAGTCTTTTGAAAAAGAAGCGTTAAACGAATTAATTAGCTATACCAAATATCATTTTGAGCGTGAAGAAAAAATGATGGAAGATAATGACTATCCCGATTTAATCGCCCATAAAGCGCAGCATAAAGTGATGATTGAGCAAGTTGAAAAATTTGTACAGCTATACAATGACAAAGGACATGATGCCCTTGATGAAATTGCCAGTTTTTTATCTGATTGGTTAATAAATCATATAAATGGTACCGATAAACAGTATTCTGAGCACCTACATAATAAGGGTATTCATTAACACTTAATCACACAAACTTCACAGCTAAACACAATAAAGAGCTTCCTTGAGGCTCTTTTTTTTGTTAATCCCTCTTTCGATGATTTAAATCAAAAAAGCCCCGCACTTCCTTATCAAAGTATGATCTTTGACAAAAAACTAATCCCCTAAGCGTTATAAGGTTAAGCCAACTTAGAAAGCACAGTGGAAATCAAATGAGTTCTTTAAAAATCACCTTAAGCTGCTTAGTTATGGCTACTCATTTATTAAGCCTTACCTTTGTTACAGCCGCTTTTGCAGTAAACCTTGTCGGCAGCGAAGACGAATTACCTCAAGCACGTAAAAATCAACTGACCCATATAGTTCAACAAGATTGCGGATCTTGTCATGGCATGACCTTAAAAGGTGGTTTAGGCCCGGCTTTATTACCTGAAAACCTTGCAGGGAAACCCGTTTTTTTATTACAACATACTATTTTACATGGCCGAGCAGGCACAGCTATGCCGCCATGGAAAACGCTACTAACAGAACAAGAAGCGTTATGGATTTCCCAACAATTAAAAGCAGGAAAAATTGCGAAGCAGTAATACAAAACTAATCACACTAGCAATAATGAAGACTGGCCGTCATTTCAAGCAGTAATAGCAAGGACAGGCTGTCATTCCCGTAGTCGCTTTACCTACACGGATGTAGGCACTTAGCTTTGGTCTGGAACTGCAAAGCTGAATCGGGAATCCATCTTTATTTATAAAAAATTTAATAACAATTTTAGGAAAACAGATGAATACTACTTTATTAAAACTAGCGAGCGTTGCATTACTATCGAGCGTTATTGCCGCTTGCTCTAGTCAAACTACTAATGACATAGCTGAAGTACCATTACGCGCCACAGGTGATATGGGGGTTGTTATTGAACGCGCCACTGGTCAAGTGCAAATTATCAACCATACCCATCAAGAAGTATTGGCCGAAATAGATGGCTTAGGTGATTTATCTCACGCTTCAATTGTTTACTCACGTGACCAACGTTACGCCTATGTTTTTGGCCGCGATGGGGGGTTAACTAAAATAGATATTCTTAAAGACAAAATTGCCAAGCGAGTAATGCAATCTGGTAACAGTATTGGCGGCGCCATTAGTCAAGATGGTAAATTAGTTGCTGTTTCAAACTACACCCCTGGCGGCGTAAAAGTATTTAACAGTGAAACGTTAGAATTAGTCGCTACCATTAATAGCTCAATTTTAACCACTAAACCTAAAAATAAAGATGGCAGCCCAGTGCGTTCTAAAGTGGTTGGCTTAGTTGATGCGCCCAACAACAAATTTGTTTTTAGCTTATTCGACAGCAATGAAATTTGGGTTGCTGACTTCTCAGATATTGAAAAAAGTAAAACACTTAAATTTGCACCTAAGCTAACAAAATTTACCAATATTGGCTTATTCCCTTACGACGCATTAATGAGCCCCGACGGTCGCTACTATATAGCGGGGCTATTTGGTGAAGACGGCATGGCATTACTTGATTTATGGCATATTGAACAAGGCGTAAAACGCATTTTACCTCACTACGGTAAAGGCGAGCAGAAACTACCTGTTTATAAAATGCCGCATTTAGAAGGCTGGGCAATCGCTGGCGATTACGCTTTTATGCCGGCAGTGGGTCAACATAAAGTCTTAGTGGTAAATACTAAAACATGGCAACAAGTGACAGAAATATCGGCTCATAGCCAGCCAATATTTGTTATGGCGCAGCCTGATAACCGCCAAATATGGGTTAACTTTGCTTACCCTGACAACAACACCATTCAGATATTTAATACCGAAACCTTTGAGTTAGTCAAAACCTTAACCCCTGGTCCTGCGGTTTTACACATGGAATTTACCCCACGTGGCGAACACGTATGGATGTCAGTACGCGACAGCAATGAAATTCAAATATACGACACTAAAACTCAAACCTTACAAAAAACACTTAAATCATCAAGCCCGAGCGGTATTTTTTTCACCAATCGCGCACACCAAATAGGCTTGTAATCATGTCTAACAATACGGCTAAAAATATGACTAAAGACATCGCTGATATATCACAATTACAGCAAGACATTATTAATAACAGTCAAAAGGGCTTCCCCCTTACTAGCCAGCCTTATAAAACAATTGCTGAGCAACTAGCAAAAGTTAATATTGTCACGAATGAGCTGAAAGTATTTCTAGCTATTGATGATCTCAGCAACCAAGAAGTGCTATCACGCGTTGGACCTGTATTTGATCATAAAAAAGCAGGCGCAAGCACTTTGGCCGCATTGGCTGTGCCAGCAAAAGACTTAGATAAAATTGCCGGTATTGTTAATCAATTCGAGCAAGTTAATCATAACTACGGCAGAGAATCTCATTCTCAAAAGGAAAAGTACAACCTTTGGTTTGTCGTAACAGCCAGCGATATGGTGGCACTTAATAGCACGATAGCAAATATTGAATTACTCACAGGTTTAGCTGTTTTGGTTTTACCTATGGAAGCTTCATACCACATTGACTTAGCGTTCAGTATTAATGTTACCGGTGTTGAAAGCCCTACCTCTAATCAGCAAAGCAAAACGATTACCTTTAATAGTAATGATACAACCTGCTTAACTGACCATGAGAAAGTAGCCTTACGTAGCGCTATAGAAAAAGGTCTACCAACGAGTTTATTGCCTTATCAAGTGATTGCCCAGCAACTATCACTGACAGAGCAACAAGTGATAATGCAAATTTCCCTTTGGCAAGAAGAAGGCTTAATTCGCCGCTTTGGTTTAGTTATTAAACATCGAAAATTAGGCTATGACGCCAATGCCATGGTCGTTTGGAATATTCCTAATGACGACATGGATGGCGTTGCTCAGAAGCTAGCAAAATGCGCCCCTGTTTCACTGTGTTATCAACGCCCTCGTCGTCTACCAGATTGGCCTTATAACTTATTCTGCATGATTCATGGCACAGATAGATCCCTAGTTTTACAACAGATTGATCAAATAACAGAACAACTTAGCCTTGAGTCAATCCAAAAAGATGTGCTGTTTAGTTTTAAAGCTTATAAACAACATGGCGCACGCTATGGCAAAACAAAGAGCGCTAAAACAAAAAACAGCAAAGTGAGCAACAACAATGCTTTGAACACTGCACAACAAGGACAAGCTCATGGATAACACCACTCTAAGCTCATCTACCGCTAACAAAACTGCGGATAAGACAACAACTAACGTAATGAATACCGCAACCAATAATGAAAAGATTTGTCATGAGGTAGCCGAGCTCTCTGCGCTTGATAAAAGCCTGATCAACCTACTACAGCACGGTGTGCCTGTTTGTGAACGCCCTTTTGAGCAAATCGCTAATGAGCTTAATAGCACTGAAGCTGAAGTAATACGGCATTTAAATGAATTAAAGGAAAGCCGAGTATTAAGCCGCTTTGGCCCAATGTTTGACGCCGTTTATTTAGGTGGCGCATTCACCTTAGCAGCACTCGCCGTGCCCGATGAAGATTTTGACCAAGTGACCGAGCAAGTAAATAGCTTCGAACAAATAGCCCATAACTACCGCCGTACTCACAGATTTAATATGTGGTTTGTTATCGCGACAGAAGAGGCCGATGAAATTGAACGTGTAATTACCGCCATCGAAGAAAAAACAGGCTTAAGTGTACTCAATACACCAAAACTTAAAGAGTTTTACGTGGGTTTATATCTGCCGGTATAGCGAACTCACCGCTTAATTCATCGTATCAGCAATTTAACACTCATTACTTTAGCAGAGCATATTATGTCGGATAACAATATCATCCAAGAAAAACCCACTTTAACAGCAATAGAACGCCAATATATTCTGCTCACGCAAAATGGCTTACCCATTATTGAAAAACCTTATCATCATATTGCCGACCAAATGGAGATGAGTGTTGCAGCCGTTTTGGCATTAACCAATGATTTATTAGACCGCGGCGTTATCAGACGTATCGCAGCCGTGCCTAATCATTACAAGTTGGGTTATCTATATAACGGCATGACGGTATGGGATATTGATGATGAGCAAGCTGAAAAGTTTGGTGATGCTGTCGGTCGACTGCCTTTTGTCAGTCATTGTTACCTTCGCCCACGTCACTTACCCCAATGGAATTACAATTTATTTGCCATGGTGCACGGAAAAACCCCTGAAGCAATAGCCAAGTATAGGGGTCAGATCAAAGAATTGTTAAAAGAAGTATTGGTCACGCGCAACCATGATTTAAGTCAAGACTTCATGACTAAAAGTAATGATATGTTAACCAGCACAGCAATACTGAAAAAAACAGGTTTGCGTTTAAAGCGATAGCTAATTCAGCGCTACGCTTGTTCGCAACAAGAGCATTACCATTATTAACTTTGCCTGGGTATAAATAAATTATGTTTAGAATCTCACAACTTTTGAAAACATTGCATGATGATATGGCTGAATTTAAGCCAGTAAAAGCGGCAAGGAAAATGCCTGGTCCTGTGGTTATCTGGAACTTGATCCGTCGCTGCAATCTTCGTTGCAAACACTGTTATGCAACCTCGTTAGATATTGATTTTAAAGATGAGTTATCAACCGAGCAAGTTAAAGCCACCATTGATGATTTAAAGGTTGCTCACGTACCTGTGTTAATTCTTTCAGGTGGTGAACCTTTAATGCGCCCTGATATTTATGAAATTACCGCTTACGCTAAAGAAAAAGGTTTTTATGTTGCCCTGTCGACTAATGGTACTTTAATTGATGAGTCCAATATTGCCCAAATCAAAGCAGCAAATTATCAATATGTTGGTATTAGTATTGATGGTTTAGAAGAATTTCACGATGAATTCCGCCGACAAAAAGGCAGCTTTAAAACCTCAATGCACGCCATTAAATTATGTAAAGAGGCAGGTATAAAAATCGGCATGCGCCTTTGTTTAACCAAGGATAACGAAAAAGATTTACCTGCGATGTTAGATCTAATGGAAGAAAATAACGTCGATAAATTTTATCTGTCTCATTTGAATTATTCGGGTCGTGGCAAACGTACCGCTGAAGATGATGCCATGTTCAAGATGACTAAAGATGCAATGGAATTGCTCTATGAACGTGCTTGGTCTCATATCAGCCAAGGCATAGAAACCGATTTTGTCACCGGTAATAACGATGCGGACGGACCTTTTTTATTAAAATGGGCCACCAAACAATTTGGCGAAAGTCACCCACAATGTATTGCCAATTTACAGCAACGTTTAATCAATTGGGGCGGTAATGCCAGTGGCGTTAATGTCGCTAACATCGACAATACCGGCACCATTCACCCTGATACCTATTGGTGGAATCATCCCATTGGTAATGTGAAAACAGAAAAATTCTCTGACGTTTGGAAAAACACCCAAGACCCATTAATGCTTGGCTTTAGACAGAGCCCTCGTCCGGTAAAAGGACGCTGTGCACAATGTAAGTTTTTAAATATTTGTGGTGGTAATACCCGCACCCGTGCTTTTGCACAATCGGGTGATGCTTGGGCAGAAGATCCTGGCTGTTACTTAGATGACAGTGAAATAGGCTATACCCCACCGCCATCAAAATTTTCAGACGGGTTAGCCAATGAAAAAAAGGCAATTCAATTTGTCGAAGTTTAGCGGCGAATCGCAGACTAATTTTTAACAATACATACCGATTAAAGAAACTAATTAAGCAACCGAGCCTGTCCTGAAAATGGGCTCCAGTTCAATAAGGCGAGAGCATGAAGACATCATCATTAAATCAATCAAACCAGCCAAACAGCCTCATATCTGTAGATAATGGCAAAATATCAGCACGAGGAAAATCAGTATTAAACCAAGGCGAAGTTGCCTTAGTAGGATCTGGTCCTGGTGATGCTGAATTACTGACAATCCGTGCTATGCGTTTTATTGAGCAAGCTGAAATAGCCATCTATGACCGTTTGGTAAGTGATGAAATACTAGCGCTATTACCTGATAACTGTGAACGTTTTTACGTCGGTAAAGAGCAAGCCAAACATTGCGTACCGCAAGACCGCATCAACGAAATTTTAGTTGAAGAAGCGCGCTTAGGCAAAAGAGTGTTGCGCTTAAAAGGTGGCGACCCTTTTATATTTGGTCGTGGTGGTGAAGAAGCAGAATATATGCTGCAACATGGTGTAAGTTGCCATATTTGCCCAGGTATCACCGCCGCTTCAGGCTGTACCACCTATGCTGGCATACCGTTAACCCATCGTGGTGTTGCGCAAGGCTGTACTTTCATTACTGGTCATATTCAAAACAATGGTCAGCTTAACTTGCCATGGCAGAGTTTATGTTGCCCAACCCAAACGGTTGTGTTTTACATGGGGATTAATACCTTATCTAAAATTACAGAAAAATTAGTTGAGCATGGCCGAGATATTAATACGCCAGCAGCCTTAATTCGCAAAGGTACCCAACCGGAACAAAAAACCTATCGAGGCACTATCGGTAACTTGGCTGAGCTAGTAAAAAAACACAACATTACCCCACCAACGCTTATCGTTATTGGTGATGTGGTGAATCAGCTCACTGAACAACAATTAAAAACACCGGGCTTTTTAGATGCCAATGACTATGTGCAACCACAAGCAATAAAAATAGCTTAAATAAAACAGCTGGATCCTCGATTAACACACCACGAGGATGACGACTGGAAAGTTATTTCATAAAACCTTAGCCCAATAGCCGTCATTCCCGCATTCACTTAGCGGGAATCCATGGGCTAAATATCACGAACATAAAGGTTCCACCATGACTAAAAACCTTCTTTTACTGTCGCTCTCTGTCGCGATTTTATGTGGTTCCTTCACGGCTAATATTGCCAATGCAGCGACAACAACAAAGATCGCAATGTCTGCCACTGAAAAAGCTGCCACCAAGAAGCTCTATCAAGACAATTGCCAAAGCTGTCATGGTGTTGATAGATTAGGCGCTATGGGACCGGCTTTATTACCCGAAAATCTTGCTCGATTCCGAAAAAACAAGGCTATTGAGGTTATCAATAATGGTCGTGCTGCCACACAAATGCCTGCTTTTAACAATGCCTCAACGAAGACCTTAAGCAAGGCTGAAATAGCCAGTTTAGCCGATTATATTTATACGCCATCAAAAGCCTCACTTAGCTGGACAGTTGCCGATATTAACGCGTCAAAAGTACAACATTTTGATCAAAGTAAATTACCCAATGAAGCGCAATTTGATGCTGACTTAATGAATTTATTTATTGTCGTTGAATTAGGTGATCACAGCGCGACCTTATTAAACGGCGACACCTTTGAGCCCTTAGATCGCTTTAAAACGCGCTTTGCCTTACACGGCGGGCCAAAGTATTCACCTGACGGCCGTTTTGTATTTTTTGCCTCTCGAGATGGTTGGATCAGCAAATACGATATTTATAATCGCAAAACAGTCAATGAAGTTCGTGCGGCAATTAATACCCGAAACATCGCCATATCAAATGATGGCAACTATTTAATTGTTGGCAACTACTTACCTAACAATGTAGTAATACTCAATACCACTGACTTATCGCCGCTTAAAGTGATTGATGCCATCGATAGTGATGGCAATAGTTCTCGCGTCAGCGCTGTTTACAACGCACCACCTCGCTTTAGCTTTATCGTTGCACTAAAAGACGTCAAAGAAGTATGGGAAATCCCTTACAGTGATGAAGGTGGCGTTGAAGTCTATAAAGGTTGGGCGCATGACTATAGAGTAGAAGCCAAAGCAGAAGGTTGGAAAGCTGACTTATCTAAAAAGAATGAGCAATTCCCTATTCGTCGTATTAAAACTGATGATTACTTAAATGACTTTTTCTTCGACCCTGATTACATCAATTTAATTGGTACCGCGCGTAACAGTCACAATGGCCAAGTCATCAACTTAGACACTAAGAAAAAGGTAGCTTCAATCGGTTTAACAGGCATGCCACACTTAGGCTCTGGTATTACCTGGAACTATCAAGGTAAGGAAGTGTTTGCTTCGCCAAATATCAAAGAAGGTAAAATTACCGTTATTGATATGGAAAATTGGAATGTCATTAAAGAGATTAAAACCGAAGGACCTGGTTTCTTTATGCGCAGCCACAGTAAATCACGTTATGCTTGGACCGATGTATTCTTTGGCCCGAACAACGACAAAGTACATGTTATTGATAAGAGCACGTTAGAAATAGTGAAAACCTTATCACCATCACCAGGTAAAAATGCCGCTCATGTCGAGTTTACCAAAGACGGAAAATTCGTACTATTAAGCGTGTGGGATATGGATGGTGAACTCATTGTTTACGATGCTGAAACTTTAGAGATAGTAAAACGTATGCCAATGAAAAAACCGTCTGGTAAGTACAATGTATTTAACAAAATTAGCTATGAAAAAGGCACTAGTCACTAAATACTATTGATGTTTTATTACCAAGTAATCAATGACTAACTGATATAGTAATAAAAAGACAATTACATTGGTTAGGAAAAATTTAATGAGCTATAAAATTGAGCCCATCAAAACACATCAAGATCCACAGGTTTGCGAAATAATTAAAAAAGTTGGCGCCGAGTTTGGCGCCGTAGGTGAAGGCTTTGGCCCTTCGGATGCTGAAGTTAATGCGATGAGTCAGCATTATAAAAATGAAGACGCTAGCTGTTACTTAGTTGCCACTATCGAAGAGAAAATAGTTGGCGGTAGTGGTATTGCTGCTTTTAATGGTAGTGATGAAATATGTGAGTTACGTAAGTTATTCCTACTAGCAGAAAGTCGAGGGTTAGGCCTTGGCAAAAAACTTACTGAAGATTGTTTAGCTTTTGCTAAAGTTCAAGGCTATAAACAATGCTACTTAGACACATTAACTAACATGACATCAGCAATATCTCTCTATGAAAAACTAGGTTTCATTCATCTAGATACCCCTTTAGCAGGTACCATCCACAGCGGTTGCGATGTGTGGATGTTAAAGACGCTGTAATATATTCACTACAGCGCATCTATTTATAACTTGGCAGTAATGTCGTTCCAGTCGTTACTCTCTTGAAATAAGTTTACTCTTGGTCAGTTCTTAATTACCCTAGTTTTATAAGACTAAAGCTCACTCATGGGCTAATAAGCACTAATCAGCAATAAATAAAGGCATCCGTTAATGTTATCAACTTTCTTTAAAACAAAACCTGTGATTGATGAATCAAGCAAAGCGTGGGTATTTGATACCTTTGCTTGGTGTATTGATCAACTTGATGGCGACTTTTTTCAAAAGAACAGTGAGTTGATTCTACCTAACAATAGCTTTTATCCGGGTAGTTCAAGCAGCGTAGAAGAAATGGCAGATACCATATTTGCTAATACCCTTAAATATACCGGTATGACCTCATGGCCAATAAAGCTGACTGCTGCCGAAGGTTTTACCCAAAAACTAATGCCTCAGTTAACTTTTGAATCAAGACTTCGCGGTGAAACTGCTAATGTAAGTACTAATGCCAGCGCTAATATTGGCGCTGCTATGAGTTATAAAGTAGAGGGTGAAGAACTAGTAACTACAACCCCGACTTCAACACCTACGATAGATATTGCATTTCACGCTAGTCAGCTTAACCAACCACAAGATTTAATTGCCTATTTAGTTCAAATACAGGCCGGTATTTTAGTTAACCAACATGGCGTCCTCCCTCCTGGTGGCAAGGAAGTATTACCGCAAACAATAGATTTAGTCGCCTGTTTTATGGGCTTTGGTGTTATTTTTGCTAATACAGCTTACCAATTTAAAGGCGGCTGTGGTTCTTGTAACAACCAAAGCCTGAATCGTCAGGCGGCATTACCTGAGTTAGAAACAGTTTACGCGTTAGCATTATTTTGCGTAATAAAAGGCATTGAGATAAAACAGGTAAAGAAAGCATTAAAGTCTCATTTATATAAGCCATTTCGCCAAGCGCACAAAGAGATTTCACTGTATTTACAAGAAAACACTAATCCTAACCACGCACGATTAATCGCTGACAGTAAATCTTAATGTGTGATTTTATCTTCGCTAAGGCGTCTGTGCAATAATCCGCAATTCACTTAAATGGAGTTAACGTGAAACCACAAATCGGTATTGTATTTTTAGTTCTCGCTACATTAATAGCGATGGGCACAGCTGCTGCGCACTTATCTTGTATTTATTTAGGCCCGCAATGTTATGCCGCACAAATGGCGCCAGCGCAAATTATAGAGTCCGCAATTAATGGAACCTATTTAGCGCCAATAGGCACCCTATTAGTCTCTGGTATTTTTGTTGTGCTAGGTCTTTATGCGCTATCTGCTGCTGGTTTTACTGGTAAACTAATAAACAAATTACCGTTGGTGAACTATGCAATTTATACCATAGCGACCTTATGTATTATTCGCGGAATGTTGCCATTGCAGTTATGGCTACGCCAGCCCGAAAAAGTGAGTGACGTGGTATTTTACGTAGGTATTGTCTGGCTTTTTACTGGACTATTGTACTTATTCGGTTATCGACTTTGTGGTAAAAAACGTATAACAAACAATTAAAAATTAACGCTATATAAATATTGGAGAGATAATTGAATATTTTGCTTGTCAGTAGTAGCCAACGAGATGAATCTAAAAGTTTTGATGTCGCCAACTGTGTTCAAAAGCCCATATTGAATGACATCCAAGGTGTTAACTCATCAGTATTAGATTTATCACGTTAGCCTTTTTATTAGACCATTATGGTTTAGCTAGAGACGATTCAGCTGCGTTAGCAAGTAATAAAGATGAGGTGTTAAGTCAGTTATACGCCTGTGATGCAGTGGTGTTTATAGCACCAGAATGGGGCGGTATGATCCCCCCAGCCCTTGTTAATTTATTACTATTAACGGCTAATGGCTCCGCCAACGGTTTACCGCTAGGTCACAAACCTGCCTTTGCTATAGGTGTTTCATCCTCGGGTGGTGGCAGTAATCCTATTTCGTTATTAAAAGGTTATGCGGCTAAAAATAGTCAACTTATGTGGCTCCCCTTACATGCCATTATTCAAAATGTTGATGACTTTTTAGCGCAAGCATTGGATCCACAATTAGATAACAGATTCTCGCAAGTACAGTCACGTTTATTAGTAGGTTTAAAGAGTTTAACTATTTACGCAAAGCAATTAGCAAGTGTGAGAGAAGAGTTAGTTGAGTTGTCAAAAATTCATCCTTTTGGTCAGTAATTTATCTCGGTGAGCAGGGTAAGAGAAACTAGAATGAACTACATATCATGATAGCTGCAGTATTAAAAACAATGCGTCCTCCCTTCCTATTGTTAACACTCGTCTGTGTTTTTGTAGGGTTTTGCACATCACTGACTAGTGGTGCATTAGTTGATAAAACGCTATTTTCATTTACTTTTATTGGCGCTATGTCTGCTCACATCAGTGTAAATATGTTGAATGAGTATCATGATTTTAAAAGTGGTTTAGATTTTAAAACCCAAAAAACTGCGTTTAGTGGTGGCAGTGGTGCCCTGCCCAATAATCCGAGCATTGCTACTGTAGTGTTGTTATTAGGGCTGTTGGCATTATTTATTACTATCGTTATCGGCTGTTACTTTATTACTTTTATCGGTACTAGCATATTGCCTATTGGCCTAATCGGCTTGGTAATAATTGTCACTTATACTCAATGGCTAAATCGTATGCCAGTATTATGTTTAATTGCTCCGGGTGTAGGGTTTGGCTTATTGATGGTTGTGGGTACGTATTTAGTCTTAACGTTAGAATATTCACCACTGGTTTGGCTGGTATCGCTAATCCCATTTTTCTTAATTAATAATCTGCTTTTGTTAAATCAGTATCCTGATATGCAAGCTGATGCCAGTGTTGGCCGTAAAACCTTTCCGTTAGCTTTTGGTATTAAACGCAGTAATCAGGTTTATGGGCTATTTATGGTGGCTGCCTATTCTTTAATCTTAATATATATGGCTGTTGGAATACTACCGACAATAAGTGTTATTGCCTTAATGCCGTTAGCACTTTCAGTATTTACATTAACTGGCGCAGTCAAACATAAATCAAATATTGGCAGCTTTCCAAAGTACTTGGCCGCGAATGTTGCTGCAACACTATTAACGCCATTTTTACTCGGATTATCACTACTTATTGGCTGATGCTTAGTTGGTATTTAACTAATATAAAGTGAGTACTTGCTATCGTTTCCAAAAGACATTGATTAACGCACCGACCATAATTAAACCACCACCAATAATGGTAGTAGCCATAGGTACTTCACTAAAGTATGCCCAACCAATGAAAACTGAAAACAATACCTGTACATACGCATAAGCCGTTGCTTTGTTAGCATCAGCGCTGTGCAGTGCTTTGGTTAATCCTACCTGCCCTACTTGGGTGAATATCCCCACTAAAATGAGTAAACCGGTCGCCGCTAAACTGGGCATAACAAAGTCACTACCTAGCATGATCATAGAAATGGGCAAGGCAACCAGTGGGAAATAAAAGATAATGACTGAGCTGTCATCAGTTTTAGTCAGTTTTTTGATAATAATATAAGCCACTGCACTACCAAATGCCCCGAGTACGCCCGCGCCTATACTAATCCACGGATACTGAACGACGCTATCTAATTGTAAATTAGGTTGAATGATGATGAATAAGCCGAGTAAACTGATAACGATACAAGCGATGGTTGAGCGCTGTATGGTTTCTTTCAAAAAATACAAAGCTAGCACAGCGGTAAAGACAGGGTGCAAATATTGTAATACGGTCGCTTCAGCCAAAGGCAACGTTGTTACCGCATAATAAACAAACATCAAGGCAAACGATCCGACGGTACCACGTGCAATCAGTAATACTTTATTATGTCCCCATAGAGAGATTTTTTTACGCTTAATGTCAGCATAACTAATAATGCCCGACACGATTGCCCTTGCAGCAACAATTTCCAGAACTGGAATACCCAAGCCGCTAACCTCTTTTACGCAGGCTGCCATTAAGGCAAAACCTAACGCCGAGATCAACATATACCAAACGCTCATTGGCATTGTGTTTTTTATGGTCGTGAACATTTATTATTTACTCGAATAGAAAAAGAAACGTTATTTTTTCAGATCGGCGAACAGCGGGAAGACTCTATCTCTAATTGCTTGATATCGCTGCTGTTCACATAAGCCAAAACCCGATAATTGTCTTACTTTATTACGGCCAAACAAGGGTACTGTCATACCCGCAAAAAATCGGCAATAACTCTCAAGAGATAAAGCTTGGTTTATTTTACCTGAAAGTCGCTCAGCTAACTCAGTCATGCCCTGCTTTAAGGCTTCATCACTCGGCCATGGAATTTGTGCTTGAGAATGTTCAAGTACTGCAACCTGGCCACGACAAACACTACAATGACCGCATTGTGGCACTGTGCCTAAATGATTAACACCTGCAGCATCAAAGCAATTATCATCAAAGTAACGTGCCAAGTTTACCGTTAAGCAAGTGTCGAGTTGAAAGAAACGCACTAACGTAGCGATACGTTTTATTTCTTTTTCTTCATTGTCTTTAAAGTAATTACTGAGACTTGAGCATAAACTAGGATCAGCTAATTCATTAGGGTTTACTTTAAAAACCTCTGTCATACCTTTTGTTTCAAGTACGATCAGTTGCTGCTCAGCTAAGTATTCAAGTGCGGCAATAACGCGGTTACGCTCAATACTTTTATCTTGCAATAACGTATCAAAATTTAAACTGCCCCACACTTTTTTAAAGTCGGTCGCATTAAAAATTCGTTGTAAAAAATCTTTGCGTTGATCATTAAAACGATTAATTATTTCAGCTTTTGGTTTTAACAGTTTAATTTTAAAATCAGCAAAATAAGCATAGAGCGGTTCAATCACCCCAGCTAACTCTAATTGAACCAATAACGTTTTAAGCGGTAATTGTTTGATATTAACGGCATTAGATAATTGGAGTATTTGTAACTCCCACTTGCTGTCACTCACGCCGCCGTAGGCACTGGTGATAATTTCTGACTTTATGATATTTAATAACCTTTCAATGCCAGCAAACTCTGGTGTATCACCATAAACAAAATTTTCAACGGTATTTAAACCATCAAGGTTTGCTAAGGTAAAACACTGAGACGGCAGTCCATCTCGCCCTGCTCTGCCTATTTCTTGGCTGTAGTTTTCTATCGATTTAGGCAAGTCGTAATGAATAACAAAACGTATGTCACTTTTATCAATACCCATACCAAAAGCAATAGTCGCGACAATGACTTGGATTTTCCCCTCCATGAAATCTTGCTGGATTTGACTGCGGGTATCACTGTCAAAACCGGCATGATAAGCACAAGCATTAATGCCATACTGCTTTAAGTATTGTGCAACCTTTTCAGCGGTATGCTGCAAGGTAACGTAAACAATACCTGCGCCTTGTTGCGCCTTAATAACTTTTTCCAGTTGATTATTTTTATGTGATTCAGCAACCGGTAACACGCTTAAATCGAGATTTTGTCGATAAAAGCCCGTTTGCACAATATGTTCATCTCGAATCGAGAACTTAGCCGCCATATCTTGTTTTACTTTACGCGTAGCTGTCGCGGTGAGTAATAACACCAAGGAAATTTTTAACGCTTGGCAATAACTCGGTAGCTTTAAATAGTCAGGTCTAAAATTATGACCCCACTCAGAAATACAATGCGCTTCATCAACCACCAACATAGAGACAGGTACTGATTCAATAAATTGTCTGAAACGTTCATTTTTAAAACGCTCTACTGAGACCATCAATACTTTAATATCACCATCGCGCACGCCAGCCATAACCGTTTGTGCTTCATTGCCTTTTAAGGTCGAATCAATACTTGCTGCTTTAATACCTTTACTGGCAAGGAACGACAGTTGGTCTTTCATTAACGCTAATAAAGGCGATACTACTAAAGTTAGATGCGGTAAATGTAGTGCAGTTAACTGATAACATAAACTTTTACCCGAGCCTGTCGGAAATATAGATAAGCTCGATTGGCCATTTAATAATTGCGTTATTGTTTGCTCTTGCCCTGGACGGAAGTCATTAAAGCCAAACGAGTTTAACAGGGATTCTTTGAGAGAATTACTTGGCAGATTATTCATAATGTAAACCTTAATAACGGATCAAGTACCACAGAAAGTATGATAATTTTCATCACCATCAGCAGGAGAATTTTGATAGTTTTTAGTATTTTCTACTGTTGTATAAGGTTGTCGCAATACCGCCAAAAACTCATGCAATGCTGTTAAGTCGCCCTTTTCTTGATAAGAAGCTTGGCTTGTTGCTAAAATAGCTTCAACATCATGATTTCTTGGAATAACAACCGGATTATTGCTCAGCATTAACTTATGCGCAGCAGTTTTAAATCCTGCGATACGTTTTTGCCAATCTGGCAGCCACTCACTAAGCACGGTAAATGAAGATTCTTCAATAGAGTCATCGTTAAGTGAATCAACTAATGAGGCGGTTAATGCAGTAAAGGTTTGCGTGTAATCCAGGCTGTTTTTTTGCATGATGGCAATTAACTCACTAATAAGTTTACCATCACCCTCTTCAGGTTCATTAATACCAATTTTAGCCGCCATCATAATCAAATAACCTTGTTCAAACTCTTGATGGAATTGTGCTAATAGCGGTTGAAGTTGTGCTACTGCATCATCTTCATCGCTATCGACTAACGGTAATAATGTTTCTGCCAATCGCGTCATATTCCACTGCATAATACTTATCTGTTTGCCAAATGCATAACGACTATTACGGTCAATGGAGCTAAAAACAGTTTCCGCATGATAAGTATTCATCATGGCGCAAGGACCATAATCTATTGTTTCCCCAGAAATAGTCGTATTGTCTGTATTCATGACGCCATGGATAAAGCCAACTCTTAACCACGACAAGACTAAAGGAATCTGCTTTGATAAAACGGCTGAAAAAAAGTTAAGTACTTGTTGGCTACTAATTTCATTGTCATCCGCACCTTTTGATGTATCGGCACCTAACTCAACAAGTAGCTCTGGAAAATGACGATTAATAGAATAATTAATCAGCTTTTTAAGTGAGTCAGTATCGCCACGCGCAGCAAAATATTGAAAAGTTCCTACGCGTATATGACTGGCCGCGACACGGGTAACAATTGCGCCAGCAAAAGGCCTATCGCGATAAACACTTTGACCGGTAGTAACCACAGCTAAACAACGCGTAGTAGGCACACCAAGGGCAAACATCGCTTCACTCATAATGTATTCACGTAAGGCGGGTCCAAGGGCACAACGACCATCACCTTGTCTTGAAAATTGACTGACACCTGAGCCTTTAAGTTGAATGTCCCAACGCTGTCCATCAGCATCTGCAACATCACCTAATAAATGCGCGCGACCATCACCAAGCTGCGGATTAAATTGACCAAACTGATGACCTGAATAAGCTTGGGCAATTGGTTCACTGCCAGCAAGTAATTGATTACCCGAAAAGTACTGCGCTAATAAATCAGCATCTTTATTTTGTTCAAAGGTAAGACCTAAAACTTGAGCTAACGGTGCATTCCATAATAACAAAGAGGGCTGCGCTACAGGGTCAGGCATAATTTTCTGTGAAAAGCTTTCGCCAAGATCACGGTAGTTATTAGAAAGATTTATGGTCATTTATTTCTCTTGGTAAAATTTGTCTTCAATACGTTGGCAAAATTGTACTAGATTTTGATAATTTTTGGCTTGTTTAGTGAATACATTTTCAAAACCACAATCAAAGCGTACTGAAATAAACTCACATAAATGCGAATAGACTACCGCATCAAACGATGTATGCTGTTCGCCAAAGAAGAAGTCTTTATCAGCCAACAGCGTGGAGAGTGATGTTAGGCTTTTATCTGCCATAGCAAGAATTTCATCAGGGGAGTGACGACCGACACCTTGACCATGGAGGTTGTTCTTTACTTTTCTACGGATAATACTCGGAATAAACCAACGCAGTGGTGCTGGTAACTTACCAAAAAAGGCCTTTTTGGCAAACGGCCAACTATCGTCTAAGACCCAACGAGAATAAACCAAACACCAATAAAGACCTTCATCTAATGATTTAGTGATTAAATAGGCTTGTGCTTTTTGCTCTGACGTTAGCTCAGTATCTAAAGTTACCTGATAGTGCTTTGTTAAATAACTCACTATTGCTTCGGAGTCAGCAACTACTTTACCGCCATCATCAATGAAAGGTAATTTGCCTTTTGGCGATGTTTTTAAATATTTAGCACCACTTTTAACTTGGAAGGGAATATTCGCCATACGCATAAAAAGATCGACTTTAACGACAAATGGACTTGCGTCCATTACATTAAAACACTTTCCAAAACCATAGAGTGTAATCATTACTTATCCTTGTTTTAGGTATTTAATTAACTGTTGTATTAGCTAAGTTTACCAACAACATACTTTGTTTTTATACGATAACACGCTATAGGATTTCAGTTAGCATCTAAGTTAACATCAGTGTTGTTTTATCACGGTAAAAATGAGCATTTTTCGGGAGGGATAAATAATTTAACCGCTATATGACTTGCGGTATTTTAATTGAAAATTTGATACCTTCATTTACCACGCTAGTACACGTTATTGAGCCATTAAGACGTTGAGTCACTAAATTATAAACAATATTTAGTCCTAACCCAGTTCCCCCTTTATTGCGCTGGGTCGTATAAAATGGGTCAAATATTCTAGGTAACACCTCTTCTGAAACACCGAGCCCATCATCTTGATAAGTCAGATAAATAAACTCTTCATCCAGGGTAAATTTGATAACAATACTGTGCTGGATATTTTTATCAAAGCCATGCCTTAATGAATTTATCACAAAATTGGTCAGTAGCTGTCCAAAGGTACCGGGAAAATTATCAAATTCAAAAGATTGATCTCCTTCAATAGTCACCTGCACCTGATAAGACCTCAGCTCTGGCAGTAAACTCGCAATGACTTCATGCAGATAATCATAAAGATTAAACACTCGACGACTTTCACTACTTTGATCGACAGAAACTTCTTTAAACGTTTGAATTAATGTGGCGGCTCGATTCAGATTATTATAAATTAAATCACTACATTGCTTATGATACTTGAGGCTTGTTTCCATTCTCGATTTAGTCAATTTCCCTTGGCTAAAGTCATTTTCAAGCAGATCTATTTTATCCATTAGTGCCGTGGCAGCTGTAACAGCAATACCTATTGGTGTATTTATTTCGTGAGCGACGCCGGCAACTAACTGACCTAACTGAGACATTTTTTCAGATTCTACCAACTGCTTTTGCATTGCTTTAAGTTGTTCATTAGTTGTCGTTAGATCATTATAAGCACGTTGTAAATCATACGTTCTTTGCTTAACCCTTTGCTCTAGTTCTTTATTATTGAGTTGAATACGTTTTGCCATTTCAGCTAATACATCAATGATTTGACTAATTTCATTAAAGAAAAGTTCAGGTCGCTCTGGGTGCAAATTCCCATTGGCATACTCAGTAATCACTTGTGATAATTTACTTAATGGGTTGAGTATTTTTTGAATAATATAAACATTGACGACAATAATTATAATTAAGATAAACACCGTGAGAAAATTAAATTTCTCAATAACAGTACGTACTTTTTGTAAAGCATTCGCTTTATCACGCTCCACATTCGCATGTAATATGAGGTGTTTCTTATTTTCAACAAGATCTGAGGTTAACTCTCGATTAGAAGCTGTGATCTTATTTATCACAATATTTGTCTTTACCGCAATAATCTCTGCCTCATCACTCACAGCAAGGCCAGCATCACGACTTACAATAGATTCGTTTTCCAATGATAGATCGATTAACTGGCTATTCGAGAGTTTTGCCTGCCAATTATCAAACACTCTTTCCATCGGCACCAATCCAACCAAATAGCCGGTATTTAAGGTTTCAGAGTCAGTAAATATTAGCGGTGATATATAAAGTAAAATATGATCGCTAGGAGTTTTTCCTTGATAAATTTCATTATGAATAGAGGCTTTATTACGCAATGAATTACTAAGCTGTGAAGACTTTATTATTTTGACAATATATTGCGGTACCGTTGATTGATCTTTAGAGAGCTTATCTATTTCAGACAACAACACACTCACATCAATCAATTCAGCCTTACTCGGTGACGCCTCGGCAATCCATCCTGACTTATCAATTAACATCACCGCACTGAACAAAGAGTTTCGCGACGTTAATCTATTTAATTTTTCACGTGCTTTTTGACCAAAGACACCAATATAAGCCGATAAAATTACATCTGCATCTTGCGAGGTTTGTATTAAATCACTGGTGAGTAATTGCAGTTCAAATTCGACTGATTGTGCTACGTTTAAGTTTTGCAGTTCTAGCTTTTCTATTTGCTCATTGATTTGAATATGATGAAACTCTCCTATCAAATAATTAGAGAAAAAATAGAGCGGCAATAATGAAAAAACAAATGTCCAAATGAATAATGTTTGTCGTAAACTCTTAAAAAGATTTATGAACATTAATGATGCTTCCTGTTCAAGATCATCTGTTCACGCTCTACCGATTTTTGCATGTAAATGGCAGCTTCTTTTGCACTTAACTCCCCCTGCATATAAAGCATAAATCCTTTATACATGCCATTCCACACAGCAGGGATAGACGTACTAGCAGGTAAAGCCCTACTTCGCTGAAACTGCGCATATGAGAACTTAAAATCACTATCCGCATGAGCTAAAATTTTAGTCATTACCGCTACGTTAACAGGGAAAACACTGCTTTCTTCGAACATAAGCTGTTGATATTTTTCTTGTTGAATAAAATGACTAAATTTTACCAACGCATCATGCTTCGAGCCTTGTAATGAATGCTTTGGAAAGGCTATGACTAAATTACCTTTCATTGGTTTAAATTCATGACCATTTAAGGTGGGGAAAGGCGCTAAGCCTAAATTATCACCGAGGGCTTTTTTCGCCAATTTATATGTCCAAGATCCAGACAACGAATACGCAAATTTCCCTTGATAAAAGTCAGTACTCACACATTGATAAGTACAGTCTTTATCAAGTACGCCTATTTTAGCTAAATATTTATAATACTTAAGGGCAGAAACCGTTGCGGCAGTATTTAACTTTACCTTTTCTTTATCTACAGGAAAGCCACCAAAAGCATCAATAAAAGGCACAAACCAAAACATTTCATTATAATTAATGGCTACTGGCTTAATGCCTTTTTTGTTAAGATCTTCACTGGCATTAACCAAGGCTTCCCATGTGGTAGCGGGGTCATCTACCAAAGACTTATTGTACATAAACAATAAGTGATTTCCCTGAAAGAGAGGGATACCCAATATCTCATTTTTAAAGGTTGTCTGATCAATAACAACAGGGTTAACTGCGGGATTGATAATGTCTTTAGAAATCACCGAAAACTGCATAACGTTGTGATAACCAAGCCAGTCTGATGGCATCAAAATAATATCGGCTGACTTACTTTTAAAGCCAGATAAAATAATCGATTTTTTCATTTCTTCATGGGCAAAGCCATTAATTTTAAGTTCTATATCTTTATGTTCCGCATTGAAATCTTGTTTTATTTTCAGCCAAAGCGAATTATTTTCAACCCAACTATGCCATAAAACGAGCTGAGTTTTTGCCAGTAAAGAACTGGAATAAAACAGCATAAACATCAGAGGTAAAATGGTTTTAAAACGCTGAAGATACATTAATGCGTAACTCCTTCTAATTGTTTGATTTTATACAGCTCATGTTCTATTTTTTTCTGAATAAAGATAACGGTTTTATCTGCGGTTAACTCCCCAGCTAGATATAATTCAACCCCTAATGCCATACCAGGCCAAACTGCCGACATTGCTGCTGAGGTAGGCATAGCAAAGGTATTTTCTAATAACTTTAATACTATTTTTTGATTTTCACTGCCTTGGAGTTGCAATGTTTTGACTAAATTAGCATCAACTGGGATCTGACCATTTTTTTGGTAAAAATGTCGTTGAACCTTTTCACTTTGCAAATAATTTGAAAAAGTAAAGATAGCCTGTGCTTTTTCACTGTGCAGAGAATTATTAGGAAAGGCCAACACGGTAGTTGAGCGCATTGATTTTAAAGGTAAACCGTCGATAGTAGGAAGTGCTGCAATGGCAAAGTTATCGCCTAACCTTTTTTTACCGTCTCTATATGACCATATGCCATTAAATGAATAAGCAAATTCACCACTAAAAAACCGTTCATTGGTACAATCAAAATCACAACTTTTTTCAGTCAATTTTTTATCCAATAAAAATTTGTAGGCTTTTAATGCTTTTTTCATCGCTAGCTCATTTATGACTACTTCATCATTCACCAGTGAGAAGCCGTTGTAGGCATTTAAGAAACTAATAAACCAGTACATTTTGTTAACTCGCATCGCAAGAGGTTTAACGCCTTTTTGTTCGAGCATAGTCACTTGATTCGCCATTTCTAGCCAGGTAGTTGCGGGTGTATCAACAAGACTTTTGTTGTAATAGAGCATTAAATGGTTACCCTGATAAAGCGGTATGCCAAAGAGTTCATTGCCTTTTCCAGTTGCTTGAATTGCGGCTGACTCAGTATTATTGTTGAACCAATGTGCAGGAACTTCACCTAACTTCAGTACTTTATAATATCCCAGTAAATCGCTAGGAAATAACACCATGTCAGGTGCTTCATTTTTAAACATAGACAAAACAATAGTGCTTTTAAGATCGTCGGTTGGATAGTTTGTGGTAATTATCTTTATGTTTGGGTGCTGTTTGGTAAAGTTTTCAGATAACTCTTTGTAAAAGCCCCCAGCAGCATAAGAATGCCAAAAATGAAGCGTCACCTTTTCCGCGGAGAGAGCGACAGAAGAAAATAAAAAGATAGAAATGAATATAAAAAGATTGCGCATTTTACCCTCCTTATTTAATTATTCCTTTAATTATTCTTTTATTGAGTATAGATAATGAGGGAAATGTAACTAATTTTTAGGCAGGAAACAACTACATACGTATGTAGGATATTTGTAATAATTTGAAGTGTTTTTTAGTCATAATTATGACTAAAACTTAAAAACCTATCCAGTTGAATTCGTTAAAATAACTTAATAGGCTTAATATTAAAGGACTGACAGAATAGACTGTTTTTTATATTTCTGCAGCAACCACTGAGATTTCAACAAGCAAAGCTTCTCGCGCCATTTTAGCGGCAACACAAGCACGTGCTGGTGCATGCCCTTCTGGTACCCAAGCGTCCCATACAGCGTTCATATCAGCGAAGTAGCTCATGTCTTTAACGTAGATCGTCGCAGATAAGATGTGCTCTCTGTCACTTCCTGCTTGCGTTAATAGTGCATCAACTTTATCAAGCATAGTTTGCGTTTGCTCGGTGATGTCTTTAGTGGCATCTGCTGCTACTTGACCACATAAGTAAATAGTACCGTTGTGCTTAACGATACGACTCATTCTTGGTTTAGTTTCTAATCTTTCAATAGTCATCTTAATTACGCTCTTCCTATTTGTAATTTTAGCTGCTTTGTTCTCGCTTTTAATTCCATCACTTATAGTCATCATCTCTCCTTGGCATCCATGCCATCGCGACATACCGTTCATCCTGAACATAACCTCAAAAATTAAAAACTCAAACGCTTTGCTAAAATCCCAACTAGTTTGAGCTCCTTGTCTGGTTCTTGTTAAAAAAAAGCCCCAACGTTTTTCAACCTTGGGGCTTTATCAATATATATTATTAAGCGTTTAATTTAGATATTAGGCGACGGAAAATCATTCAAATTCTAGGAGAATGCACGGAGCTGACGTTAGTCAGTGAGTACCTTCGACAACGAAGTTGGCTGATTTAACTAGTCTAAGACTAAATTACTCCCATTCGATAGTCGCAGGCGGTTTCCCTGAAATATCGTAAACTACGCGTGAGATACCTTCAATTTCATTAATAATACGGTTAGAAACTAACCCTAAGAAATCGTATGGTAAATGTGACCAACGTGCGGTCATAAAGTCGATTGTTTCAACACAACGTAATGATACAACCCAGTCATACTTACGTGCATCGCCCATTACGCCTACCGATTTAACAGGTAAGAAAACGGTAAAGGCTTGGCTAACTTTGGTGTATAAGTCATGTTTGTGAAGCTCTTCAATGAAGATAGCATCCGCACGACGCAATAAGTCAGCGTATTCTTTTTTCACTTCACCTAAAATACGAACACCTAAACCAGGTCCAGGGAACGGGTGGCGATAAAGCATGTCGTAAGGTAAACCTAACTCTAGGCCAATTTTACGTACTTCATCTTTAAATAATTCACGTAATGGCTCAACTAAACCTAACTTCATGTAATCTGGTAAGCCACCTACGTTATGGTGAGACTTAATTACATGTGCTTTACCGGTAGCAGAAGCTGCAGATTCAATCACGTCAGGGTAAATAGTACCTTGCGCTAACCATTTAGCATTTTCTAATTTGTTAGACTCTTCTTCAAAAACATCAATAAATACATTACCGATAATTTTGCGTTTCGCTTCTGGCTCACTTTCACCCGCTAAACGATCTAAAAATCTATCTTCTGCTTCAATCTTAATGATATTTAAACCGAAGTGGTCACCAAACATATCCATGACTTGCTGGCCTTCGTCTAAACGAAGTAAACCGTTATCAACAAATACGCAGGTAAGTTTATCGCCAATAGCACGATGTAATAACATAGCAACTACTGATGAATCTACACCACCTGAAAGACCTAGTATAACTTCGTCATCACCCACTTGCTCTTTCATTTTAGCAATTGCATCATCAATGATTGATGCTGAAGTCCATAACTTTTCACACTGACAAATTTCAACAACAAAGTTTTCTAAAATACGAGCACCTTGTTTAGTGTGTGTTACTTCTGGGTGAAATTGTACACCGTAAAATTTCTTCTCTTCGTTAGCCATTGCGCCATAAGCACAACTTGCTGTTTGTGCAACGGTAACAAAACCTTCAGGGATAGCTGAGACTTTATCGCCGTGACTCATCCAAACGTCTAGTAAAGCATTACCGTTATCACCAATGCTGTCTTCAACTTTGTTAAATAACGCCGATTGGGCAATTAGCTCAACCGCAGCATAACCAAACTCTTTATGAGTAGAGCTTTCAACGCCCCCGCCAAGTTGCTCAGCCATTGTTTGCATACCGTAACAAATACCTAATACAGGTACGCCAGCGGTATAGACATATTCAGGTGCACGAGGAGAATCGGCTTCAGTTACTGACTCTGGGCCACCAGCAAGAATAATACCTGTTGGGTTAAAGCCTTTGATTTGCTCTTCAGTTACATCCCAAGACCAAAGTTCACAGTAAACGCCAATTTCACGTACGCGACGTGCGATAAGCTGAGTATATTGAGAACCAAAATCTAATATCAGTATTCGGTGATCATGAATGTCTTTACTCATGTTGTTTTCCTACTTTATTTAACTATTTATAAAATGAACAGGCTGAGTTGTTATCTCAATGAGATGTCAACTCAGCCTGCTTGAATTTTTTGTTTTCATTTACCAAAAAGCAATGAAGAATAGTTTAGTTCGAAGCTAGTTTGCACAAGAGCAAAGAAGAAGCACGGAGCTGACGATAGTCAGTGAGTACTGCTGATGCCGCTATTGTGTTAACTAGCAAAGAAATAAGTTGTTCTGTTTAGCCCATCCGATAATTTGGCGCTTCTTTGGTGATTGTTACGTCATGTACGTGTGACTCACCCATGCCTGCTGATGTTATTTTCATAAACTCAGGTTTGGTACGCATTGTTTCAATATCTTTACAACCCGTTAAGCCCATTGATGAACGTAAACCGCCCATCTGCTGGTGAATAATAGCTGAAACTGGGCCTTTATAAGCAACACGACCTTCAATACCTTCAGGTACTAATTTGTCGGCTTCGCCATCAGTTTTTTGGAAGTATCGATCACTTGAACCATCTTTTTGCGCCATAGCGCCTAAAGAGCCCATGCCACGATAAGATTTGTAGTAGCGACCTTGGTAAAGTTCAACTTCACCAGGTGCTTCTTCAGTACCAGCTAACATGCTGCCAACCATAACGCAGTGTGCGCCAGCAACAAGTGCTTTAGCAATATCGCCAGAGAAGCGGATACCGCCATCAGCGATAACTGGAATACCAGTACCTTTTAAGCCTTCAACTGCATTTGAAATAGCGGTTAGTTGTGGTACACCAACACCGGTAACAATACGTGTAGTACAGATTGAACCAGGGCCTATGCCTACTTTTACAGCATCAACACCGGCATCAGCCATTGCTTTTGCACCCGCAGCGGTAGCTACGTTACCAGCAATGATTTGTAAATCTTGGTATTTTTCACGTGTTTCTTTAACTCTATCAAGAACGCCTTGAGAGTGACCATGTGAGGTATCAATTAATAAAACATCAACACCCGCAGCAACTAATGCGTCAATACGCTCATCAGTTCCAGCACCAACACCAACAGCAGCACCTACACGTAAGCGACCTAGTTCGTCTTTACATGCATTTGGCTTATTTTCAGCTTTTTGATAATCTTTTGCAGTAATAAGACCGACCAATTTGAAAGCATCATCAACCACTAAGATTTTCTCAATACGGTTACTGTGCATCAAACCTAAGATTTCTTCACGTGCAGCCCCCTCTTTAACAGTCACTAAATCTTCTTTAACTGTCATAAGTGAAGAAACCGATTTAGTTAAATCTGTTTCAAAACGCAAGTCACGACCGGTAATGATACCAACTAAGTTGTTGTTATCATCTACAACAGGGAAACCTGAGAAACCCAAGTCATCAGCTTGGTGCATGACTTGTTCAATCGTAAAATCAGTACTTACGGTGACAGGGTCTGAAACAATACCACTCTCATATTTCTTCACTTTAGAAACATGTTTGGCTTGTTCAGCAATGGTCATATTTTTATGAATAAAACCTAAACCACCTTCCTGCGCTAACGTAATCGCTAGGCGTGACTCTGTTACTGTGTCCATAGACGCAGAAATCATCGGTACGTTTAAGTTAATTTTACGGGTTAATTTGGTTTTTAAATCAGCCGTATGTGGGAGTACTGTTGAATGAGCAGGTACAAGTAGTACGTCATCAAAAGTTAAAGCTTCTTGGGCAATTCTTAGCATCGCAACATCTCTCTAAAAGGGTTGGTTAGGGAGTGAATATTGCGGCAGAATTTTAACCGTTTTCTTGTTTTAGGTAAACCTATTTTTATCAAATATCGATAAAAATAGGCAAATATACCCGCTCCACCTCAATAGGCTCGATTCAGTGGGAATTTAAAAAACTTTAGGTAAGGCATTCATTGTTAGGAATGGTTGTTCCCTTCATAAAATGGATAACGCAGCATAAAGTATTTTAAAGCCTACCCAAAGGGAAACACAGAGCGGCATCACTTCGTTGTTGCATCAATTTGTAAGGGAATGCCATAACATAATTGATACGCCTAGAAGTGAAATTACTCTGTGTTTCTGAACTAGCATATTGAAGTAGAACGGGTATAAAATGCCTAAATAGTTTTTAATGATGAAAATAAATTGAAAGATGACCCTATTCAATAAATAATAGTTAATATTCTCAACTATTAAGCCCTGCTTTCTTGCCATTATGAGCCAACAGCATATTTTACAAATAAGTGAATTAACGAAAAAAGTACGCTTTATTCTAGAAAGCGAACTCAATACTGTTTGGTTAACGGGTGAAGTATCAAATTTTATTGCCGCCAGTTCAGGTCACTGGTACTTATCATTGAAAGACGCCAAGTCGCAAGTTAAGTGTGCCATGTTTAAAGGCAGCAATAGGCGTGTCCGTTTAAGTACGGGGGCAACACCCAGTAATGGCCAACAAGTACTGGTACGCGCAAAAGTCTCTTTATATGAACCACGTGGTGACTTTCAACTAATTATCGAGCACATGGAAGATGCCGGCACGGGTTTATTACGCCAACAATATGAGCAGTTAAAAAATAAACTGAATGCCCAAGGTGTTTTTGATTTATCGCATAAAAAGCAATTACCAAAACATATCAACTGTGTCGGTATTGTTACTTCACCGACAGGTGCAGCGGTAAAAGATATTTTAACGGTACTTAAACGTCGTAATCCCAATATCAAAGCTATTATCTACCCTTCCCTTGTACAAGGTGAATATGCTCAAGGTGATATTTGTCATGCTATTGAAAATGCTAATAGCCGTAACGAATGTGATGTACTCATTGTTGGTCGAGGTGGTGGCTCCTTAGAAGATTTATGGCCATTTAATGAAGAGAGTGTGGTGCAGGCCATTTATAACAGTGTATTACCTGTGATTAGCGCCGTAGGCCATGAAATTGATACTACGCTCAGTGATTATGTCGCCGACTTACGTGCCCCAACGCCATCTGCTGCCGCGGAGTTAGTATCAAGTGATAGCAGTGAGCTTATTAACCATGTAGTTATGCTTAAACAACGTTTGATTAAAGCACAACAAGGTAAGTTAGCGTATTTAACTAATGAACGAAATTATTTTCAGCATCGTTTATCGCAAGTTCACCCCGAACAACAGCTACAATTACAACAGCAGAAAGCTGATGAATTGTGCTTACGCCTAAAGCAAACAATGAAGCGTAATATACTCCAAATAAAAAATAAGCCTGCGCAGCTTAATCAGCGACTATTACAGCACTCTCCAGCAAAAAACATCCAATTACAACAGGAGCAAACCAGTCAAAATATGCATAGGCTCACGCAAGCAATGCAAAATTTAATACAACATAAAAGTGACAGTTTTGTGCATTTGATTGAGCAACTACAATTGGTTAGTCCATTGGCCACGATAGCGCGCGGTTATAGTGTGACCCGTAATACAAAAAATGAAGTGATTACTAAAGTAGAGCAACTATCTACTGATGAACAAATTAGTGTGCAACTAAGTGATGGGAGCATTAACGCTAAAGTAATAGAATAATTATCTTAAACCCAATATTAATTACTTTTATTGTTATTTTATACTTTGCAACGATATAAAAAAACGCGAATAAATCGCGTTTTTTTATATCTGCTATTTCATAACAATTGCTATATTAATTCTTACGCTTATTTCTTGATATTAAACCAAGTAGACCTAATCCCAAAATAGCTAACGTTGTCGGTTCAGGTACTAAAGTAACAGGACCATTAGCATCATTAAAATGTGCAAAATTGCGTGATGAATCAGCTATTGAGAACTCTAATGAAGCTTCACCACCATTTTCAAAGAAATACAACTCAATATTATGAACACCTTCGGTTAAGAACTTAGTGCCTTCGAAGCGTCTTTCAGGATGCAGGCTAGGATCGTTTATTACAAGCTCACCATCAATGTATAAAAATAAACCATCATCGTTAAAAGTTCTAAAGAAAAAATCATCATCAGCCGCAGTTAGAAATTGACCTGTGATACGCGCAAAAAAAGTTTGATTTACTGAATGACCAGTACCTATTGCGCCAGCATCTGTGGCTGAAGGCCATGGGTTACTACCAGCAATATCTCCTGCAAAACCAGCTGGATCATCAGTAAAGTCGATTTCTCCCCAGTAAGCAGAAGTACTCGCATTGTTATTTTCAGCATAATCAATAAGAGTATTCACATCACTTGACCAGAAATCATCATATTGTTCGACAAGCAGTAAACCTGCATTCGCCAAGTTAGATAAAGACAAAAGGGCTGCTGCAGCCACAAATTTCAAACTAGATAACTTCATTTATTTTCCTTCGATTAATTTAGATAAATAGAGCCTACCCCTACTAGGCCCTACACAGCAAAAATAATGCCAAGAAATTAAAATACATATAGATCAGTAAAATAGAATAAAATCAGTTTATGAGGATAGTTGTAGCGTTTAGGAATGTAAAATTACCTGACATAAAGAACAAAACATTTAAAAGCATGAGTAATAACAGGGAGATCGAGCATGATTGTGGATTAACAAGAACAGTGAAGTTATGGCAAAGGGATTAATCAACCCTTTCCTAAAAGCTGGAATTTATAAAACAATAGTAATCCTTTAGTCATCTTGGGCGAGAGCTACGTAGAGTAAATCAATCACTTGTTGTTTGTTTACCCGATTGAATTTAACACCAAAAGATAAACCGTCAACTTGTTGTTTAATATTACAAACGGTCGCGTTAAGTTTAAGGTTGTTGTCCCCTTCACTCGTCTCCACCACAATATCAATTATTTTATCTTCTGCCAGTACTAATTTTTCACCATTGATAATATCTAGCTGACCACCGTCAACCGATATGTTTGTCATGGTCGTTTTCCAATAGACATCATCAATTTTTACTTTAGCTGAGATTTTAGTATCAATACGTACAGAAGAACGTAATTGCTGTAATGTTACGGTATTAGGGATATCTAGCACCATAATACGTGAGGGAATTTGTAAGGTTTGTCTAATAGTACTAATAAAGGCAACCGCTGCCCCATCGCGTCCTTCAATAAGCCCACGCACAGTAATAACTGTACCTTGGCCAATATACTGAGAAAAAGTACCTAATCTTTTTGCCTCGGGAAATTCAATAAGTACATATTTTTTAGGTAAATATCCAATAAAAAAGGTATTAAACTTTCTTTTTTGTCCAGCCGGCGTAGAAATATCAATCGTGATAGGCGCACCCGCTTTCAAAAAGCCGAGGTTACGTGCAGAAGGTTTAGATGGATCAATCAAAATTGCTTGTTCAGCCATATTTTTCAATAAGGTAAAAGGAGCGTATACGATACCTTATTAAAATAAGGCTAAGATTGCAACTTGCTATTAACTAGCAAGTTGCAAATCAACTTTAATCTTTTTTATAACCTTGTATTGAACGAGCAATTTTCTTTTGCTCAGTAAAGTTAAGCTTCTTCTTGCCGGCAAATGGGTTCAAGGTGTCTTTAAACTGTATACGGATAGGCGTACCCATCATTTTTAATGACTTACGGTAATAATTCATTAAATAGCGTTTATAAGACATTGGTAATTTCTTAGCTAAGTTACCATGAATAATAATGATAGGCGGATTATAACCACCAGCATGAGCGTATTTCAACTTAACGCGTCGACCGTTATGCATAGGCGGTTGATGATCAAATATAGCCATATCTAATATCTTAGTAACCATTGCCGTGGATATGCGTTTCGTTGCTGAAACAAAGGCTTCTTCCACTGACTCAAATAAATGGCCAACACCGGTACCATGTAGTGCCGAAATAAAATGAATACGGGCAAAGTCAATAAATCCTAAACGTCTATCAAGTTCAGTTTTAATACGATCTTTTTCATGTTCTTCTAAGCCATCCCATTTATTAACTGCAAGGACTAATGAACGCCCTGCTTCAAGGATAAATCCCAGTAAGCTAAGATCTTGATCACTAATACCTTCTTGAGCATCGATAATAAGAAGACAAACATTAGAGTCTTCAATTGCACGCAAGGTTTTAATCACTGAATATTTCTCTACAACATCAGTCACATTCTTACGACGACGAATCCCCGCGGTATCAATTAAAGTGTATTCACGACCATTACGTTCCATTGGAATATAAACGCTATCACGGGTTGTACCGGGCATATCAAAAACAACAACACGTTCTTCACCTAATATACGGTTAGTTAGTGTTGATTTCCCAACATTTGGACGACCGATGATTGCTAATTTTATCTTGTCATTTTCTTGTGGCTCACCTTCAAGCTTTTTGGCAAGCTGCTCTTCAGTCAACTCAACGTCAAACTCACCTGAGAATTCATCATTTTCAGATTTCTCGGCTTTTGGTTGGCCAAGTGCTTCAATATGAGGCGTTAATGCAATCGTTAAAAGTTGTGTAACACCACGTCCGTGGGCAGCAGCAATTTGATGCACATGCTCGCCTAAACCTAGCGAGTAAAATTCAGCTACGGCTGAATCGCCATGGATACCATCAATTTTATTGGCAACTACGAATATTTTTTTATTTTGCTTACGTAAATGATCAGCAATACCATGATCAGCCGCGGTCAAACCATCACGAGCATCAACTAAAAACAGTACCGCATCGGCTTCTTCTATCGCCATCAATGACTGTTCAGCCATTTTCACATCAATACCTTTTTCATCGCCATTTATACCACCAGTATCAATAACAATAAAAGGATGTTCTTCAACTTCGGCTTGACCGTATTGACGATCGCGAGTTAGACCTGGGTAATCGGCTACAAGAGCATCGCGACTACGGGTTAAACGGTTAAATAATGTTGATTTTCCGACATTAGGACGGCCAACTAGAGCAACTACAGGAAGCATGAGTACCTCAAAGGAATCACCATGCAAGCGAGTAACGCATGGTTTTTCAAAACAAATAAAAACTAAATATCAAAGAGAATATATAAAACACTCAACTCGATTAGCTAAGGTCTTATGACTAAAAATGATATTACTAAAAACAAACAACGGCTCCAGATGCATTTAGCATAGGAGCCGTTATTAATTCTAGCTGCTTTTCTTAGAAAAAAAAGCCGCTAAAAACAGTGCAACTTATTGCGCAGCACTGACAATATTTGGTGTAATAATAACTTGTAAGTCACCATCACGGGATTGGCTATATATTTTATCATCAACTACTGTTGGCGTTGAATGTATACCACTACTATCGATTTCATGGCGTGTAACTATTTCACCAGTCTCTTGCTCTAGCCAATGCAAGTAACCTTCAAAATCACCAACAACAATATATCTATCAACTACTGCAGGTCCCGTTACGCCACGGTTTGTCAACTCTAAATTACTCCAGCGTTCAATACCATCATTACGATTAAGGGCATAAATATGACCACGAGTATTGGTAATAAAAATATCATTACGATAAACAGCAATTTGTCGGTATGACGAATATTGGCGTTTCCATAAAATGCGTCCTGATTTTAAATCAACAGCAACTAAGTTTCCACGGGCAGAGATACTGTAAACTTTATCGCCAAAAACTACTGGCGCTGAGTCAACATCGATAACGCGTTGCAATTCTGTTGAGCCCGTTGCTTCGCCGACTTCTGTCGTCCAACCTGCTTGGCCTTTTTCAAGAATATAAACACTTAATGCACCCTTGCCTGAGCCAACTAATACACCACCTGATGCAATAACCGGTGTACTAATACCACGTAACGTCAATGCAGGCACATCTTGCTCAGCTTCCCACAAGTCATCACCCGTATTAGCATCAAACGCTTTAAGTATACCAGAGGCTGAATTTACCACTAAAATGCCAGAATCAATGGCCGGAGGAGTAATAATTTCACCCTTTATTTTAGCTCGCCAGACCAATTCACCTGTCTCTGCATCAAGTGCAAAAACATCACCGTTTTCAGTACCAATAAAGATTTTATTAAGTCCTGCTACCGGGCCACCAGCAACTAAAGCCGAAACACGACTATCCCAGAAGCTTCGTTCGTTATTGATGTCACTTAAATCGGCTTGCCAAACTTTCTTACCACTTTCTTTTTCAAAAGCAATCACATCGCCCATGCGACTAGCGCTATAAACTTTGTTGTAAGCAACAATAGGTTTTATTCGTGAAAAGTAATCGCTAACACCGTCACCTACACTACGATCCCATAAAACTTCCACATCAAAAGCATTATCTAAGTCGGAGAGCTCTGCTATTTTAGTACTAGGGTCTTCGTCATCATTTGATGAACACGCAAATAAGCTTGAAGACAACAAGACAATAGCTAGTACTTTTTTAGCATTAAGACCTTTAAAAATTTTTTTATCAAAACAACGCATAGTGTGCCTTATTAACAAAAGTAAATAATTTTACCAAACAGTAGCCTTAACTTACTTAGCTGCAGGCTCAGTTACTACTGCTTCCACCACTAATTTCTCAGTGACAGGTAATGTAGTTACTTGTGCTAAATCATCTAATTTAATTTGTAAACTTGGGCTTGTGGCAATACCATCAGCAGCAATAGCAGCTTGGTAAGCACTTCGAGCAAGTTCGTTTTTCCCTTGTTGCAAGTATGCATCACCTTTAATTTCTTCAATGGCAGCAGTAAATGATACAGGTAAATTACTGTTTAACGTTACAAGAGCATCTGAATATTGTTCAAGCTGAACTTGTACACGTGCCAAGCGTAAACTTGCGATAGCTTTAATACCATCAGTTGGCGCTGACTCAATCGCTGCAGTTAGTTGCTTTTGAACTTGTTCCCAATCTTTATGCGTCGCTGACTCTTTAGCAAGGGCCAAAGCCGTTAAAGTAACATAACTATTAGTACCATTTTCACTGATAAATTTTTCGCCGTTAGCAGTAAAGTTTTTATCATTTTTACCGCTCTGTTCAATCAGTGTTTGATAACTATCTGATACAGCTAACTCTTGTTCAAACTTATTATCTTGATAAAGATTAAAACCGATAAAGCCAGCAAATCCTAAAGCGATACCCGCAATTATTGTGTTACCGTTTTGTTGCCAGTAACTTTTAATCGCTTCTACTTGTTGTTCTTCTGTTTGATAAATTTCCACTACATCACCTTGGCTTTAAGCTCTTATATTAATTCAGATAATAAACTTGAAATTTTAGAAAATTCCACGCTTTCCTGTTCTTTTTGTCCGCGTAAGTATTTAACCATAATTTTCTCTTCGGCAATTTCATTATCACCTAAGATTAACGCGATTTTTGCGCCTGATTTATCAGCACGTTTTAATTGTTTTTTCATATTGCCGCCACCGCAATGACATTGCAATCTTAACTCTGGTAATTGATCACGCCACAGTTCAGCTAACTTGTTCGCTTCAACTTGCGCATCATCACCTAATATAACCACATAGGCATCTACCTGAGGACGTACATCGGTAATCGTTTCTAACTCCGTTAGCATCAAGACTAAACGTTCAATGCCTAAGGCAAAACCAAAGGCCGGCGTTGCTTTACCACCGAGTTGTTCAACTAAACCATCATAGCGTCCGCCAGCACAAATAGTACCCTGTGCGCCAAGTGTTGTAGTAACCCACTCAAACACAGTACGGTTATAGTAATCTAAACCGCGTACTAAACGCTCGTTCAATACATACTTAATACCTGCTGCATCTAATCGAGCACATAACGTTTCAAAGTGCGCTTGCGTTTCTTCACCGAAGTGTTCCGATAACTTCGGCGCATTAACTAAGGCTTCTTGCACTTGCGGATTTTTACTATCCAGCACTCTTAGCGGGTTGGTATGCATACGACGCTTAGAGTCTTCGTCTAATAACTCTTCATGTTCAAGTAAATAAACAATCAACGCTTCGCGATAATTAGCACGTTCGTCATTCGATCCTAATGAATTCAACTCTAGTGTGACAAATTCACTGATACCAAGTTCCCGCCATAAGCGCGAAGTTAGTAAAATAATTTCTGCATCTATATCTGGAGTCGCGATACCAAAGGCTTCTAGACCAAATTGATGAAATTGGCGATAGCGACCTTTTTGCGGTCTTTCATGGCGAAACATCGGTCCCATATACCAAAGACGTTGCTCTTGGTTATATAGTAAGCCATGTTGATTACCAGCACGAACGCAACTTGCAGTACCTTCTGGACGCAGTGTTAAGCTATCGCCATTTAAATCATCAAAGGTGTACATTTCTTTTTCGACAATATCGGTTACTTCTCCAATACCGCGTTTAAATAGTGCTGTTGACTCAACAATTGGCATACGAATTTCAGCAAAACCATAATTACTGGCAACACGGCGTAGTACCGCTTCAACCATTTGCCAAATATTGGTTTCACTTGGGAGGCAATCATTCATGCCACGAATTGCTTGTAGAGCCTTTTGTTTAGCCACTGAGGGGTCTCTCTTTCTTATGTCTTTATAAAATACCGACAAGCCAGCCATGTTTAGACAGACTTTTAGTACTTAATACGGTTTAAATTTGCGCAGCGCGCAGTATACCCAATAAAAGCGTGCTAATAAACCATAGGATTATTAGTTTCCTTTTATTGGGATAGTAATTAATCGACTGATTTAAAATCTATTTTGTTTTTTTCATCTTGGCGCTCAGTGATCGCATGTGCTTTTGCACGTATACGCTGCTCTAGTTGATCAACAAGGTTATTATTATCAAAACGCTCTTTTTGACGTATACCATCTAAATAGAAACCACTTTTTTTACTGCTGCCCGTAAGGCCAAGATCCGACACCATAGCCTCGCCAGGACCATTAACAATACAGCCAATAATTGAAACATCCATTGGTGTCATAATGTCTTCAATACGTTGTTCTAACGCATTTACCGTCGACACCACATCAAACTCTTGACGAGAGCAACTTGGACAAGCAATTAAATTAATACCACGACTGCGTAATTTAAGTGATTTTAAAATATCAAAACCTACTTTAATTTCTTCAATTGGATCAGCGGCAAGGGATATACGGATTGTATCGCCAATGCCCTGTGCTAATAAAATTCCTAACCCAACTGAAGATTTTACCGAACCAGATCGTAAACCGCCGGCTTCGGTTATTCCTAAATGTAATGGGTTATCAATTTGTTTTGCTAATAATTTATAAGATTCAACCGCTAAAAAAACATCTGACGCTTTAACACTCACTTTAAATTCGTGAAAATTTAATCGGTCTAAAATATCAACGTGACGCATCGCCGACTCTAGCAATGCTTCAGGTGTTGGTTCAGTATACTTTTCTTGAATATCTTTTTCTAATGAACCGCCGTTAACACCAATACGAATAGGGATATTGTAGTCTCGAGCACACTCAACCACGCTACGAATTCTATTTTCATTACCAATATTACCCGGGTTAATACGCAAACAGTCCGCACCATACTCAGCAACTTTTAACGCGATGCGGTAATCAAAGTGGATATCAGCCACTAAAGGCACATTAACTTGCTTTTTGATTTCTCGAAAAGCTTCTGCTGCGTCCATCGTAGGCACGCTTACTCTGACAATATCTGCTCCAACGGCTTCCAATGCTTTTATTTGCGCAACGGTTGCGGCTACATCAGTAGTCAATGTATTTGTCATTGATTGCACAGTGATTGGCGCATTACCACCAACAGGTACATTTCCTACCATTATTTGGCGAGAGATTCGACGGATAATTGGAGATTCTTTAAACATAATCTTTCTTTATATAAGGTTTTTCTAGAAGGTAATCAATTGATTGAGGATAATCTAGATTAAAGACTACTCAACAATTGGCAAATTAAATTTAGCAATGTTGCCAACATTAAAAGCCGACATATCTACTGGTTGTCCATTAAAAGTAATACTTGTTAATTCTGGTTTACCAACGGTAATACTTAGCGGCGCTTTACCTTGAATGGTCATTACATAGCCTGACTTTTTGACACCCCAAGCAATTCGTTCACCCGTAGCATCAAAAATATTCACCCAACAATCACCATTAAAGGTAAACACAGCGGTGCTTATTGCTGGCACTACGGTTAATGTCTCAATATTATTTTTACTCGGATCACTACTCTCATTGGAAATAGCGTCACTAGTAGACAGTTCAGTCTGTGTACCTAATTCTACGTCACTTTTATTTTCGTTTACTTGAGTATTACCATTAGCTTGCTCTTCACTCAAATAGGTTGATTCAAGGTCTTTTACAGCAACTTCATCGCTGACACCTTTTACTATTGTCGTGCTTGAAATAGCTTTTGATGTGTCAGTTTCTTGTTGTCTGCTCTCTTGCTGCCACCATAAAATGGTCAAGCCAACGAGAACTGCCACGATAAGATAGCTTAACCACATTACCCTGCTATGCTCTGCTTGTTTAGCTGTTTCTCTAGAAAAGCTCAACATCTCGGTACGCTGAATTGTAGCGGCATCAAGAGCATCATAACTTGCCAGTACATCTTCTACTTCAACGCCAACTAATTTAGCATAATTAACTAAATAGCCTCGATTAAAAGTAACCGGCATTAAGGGATCGAAAGTATCGTCTTCAATATTTTTAACAATACCAACTTTGAAGTTTAATTTACTGGCAATATGTTCCTGTGACAATGACAATGCTTCGCGAGCTTCTCGCAACATAGTCCCAGGACTCACCATTTCCATGTCTTCACTTAGCTCAGTGATTATTTCAGGAGTAGTACTTTGTTCTTCGTTACCTGCTTTATTTTCAGGGGATACTTCATTATTCATTAATATTGTTCACTGTTTGAGGATCGACCACATAGAGTTTATCGCCTATACGGATTTTATTTTTCTCGGCGATATTATTCCACTGACGTAATCTTTTTAGCTTAACGTTATATTTCACCGATATACTATAAAGATTCTCACCTGGTAATACTTTATGAAAAGCGTCTTGAGAATCAACCATTTCAATATCATCAACAAACTTTTTAGCACTATTTTCAGCACCTTCATCGATGATAGCAGTGGTTGATGTCGCCACAACAATCTCAAGTTCGTCAGCCATTTTTTTATCTACTGTTGTGGTTTCAGCAGTGATAACTTGAGCTTCGATTATGTTCGGTAACGCTTCTGGTAGAGGTACATCACGTGTCGCTGGTATAGGCTTTGTTGAAGTCGGCTCTATTGCACTTGAAACGGGTTGAGCCACTACGGCTATTTCTGTCACTACAGCGGCAAGTTTTTCTGCTTCTTTACTTGTCGCTATCGGCGTAATTTCTTCTGCGTTAGTCACTACCGTGCCACTTGAATCCACTGCTGTGTCATTTGAAGTAACTATTGCCACTGCTGCAGTAGCCGTAAGTAAAGCAGCTCCTGACCCCATTGCAGTTATAGTAGTGTCTGCTATTAGTGATGGTGTGCTAGTCATTGCTGTAGTTGTAACTGCAGCATTTGTAGAAGTAACGACAACCTCATTAGCAGTTAATGCTGGGGTCACTGTTTTAACACTACTAGTATAAGGCGTATTTGCTGATTTTTTCGGGGAAAGTTTTACCACACGCTTATTCTGTGATGGTGATAATCCACGGTTTTTTTCTTTTTGGGTAAGTTGATATTTCTTTGCTAACTCATCTGACTCAATAAACTCGAGCTCATTAAGTAGATATTGTTTACCTTCCCATGATTGAGGATACATTTTCACTAGCATGTTAGCGTAATTACCAGCGGTACGACGCTGACCTAACTTCCAATAAAGTTTATATGCTAACGCTAAAGAACTGGCAGTAAAACGTTGGGTATTACGCTCAAATTTTTGCAAGAAACGCTTACTTTCTTTGTAATTTCCCATGGCATATTGTAAACGTACCATTTGTAATAAGGTTGTTGTTCTATTTGGGCTGTGGAATATAGCCTTATTTAAATACATCTCTGCTTTTTCAAAATTATCTATTTGTAAATAGCATGACGAAAGGTTTTCATAGCTTTGGGAAACGAGTAAATAACTCGGTACCGCAATCGCTTTTAAAAACTGAACTTCTGCCGCCGCAACTTTGTCTTGACGACATAAAAACACCCCATAATTATTTAAGGTGTCGGCACTATCGGCTTTTATCGTTAAGGCTTGTTCAAATGACTCGATAGCCAGTGTACCTTCACCTACGGTTTCATAGTAATGAGCAAAGGCAGTATGCACTTGTACTAAACCTGGCGAGAATTGTTTCGCTTTCTCAAGGTTAAGTTTTGCTTGTGACATGTCACCCATTCTTAAATAACCTAAGCCTAACGAAACACGAGTTGCCGCCATTTCATCACGGTTAGCTTGGTTTTTTACAATCGGCTCATTATTTTCAAAGCTTTGGGTAATACAACCACTTAACAATGAGATAGAGATAGCAGTTAACAATGTTAGCTGAATACATTTAGTCAGAAATTTATCGATAATATGCAATGCGTTAACCGCCTCTTATTGTTATTTTTTCACTAAAAATCAGTATGCTAATGGTTAAACTATTTTTATAGAGATAGTGTCAGCTTTAGACTCATTTTTCAATGAACTTATTTCAGCGTTCTTAGCCGCATTTATAACACTTCGCTTAGTTCTATCAAAAACATCACCAGCTAACTGACCACAAGCCGCATCAATATCACCACCACGTGTACGTCTAGTGATAACAGTTAATCCATAACTTTGTAATACTTTATCAAAACGATCAATACGAGAGTTACTTGAACGCGTATAAGGCGAACCTGGATATGGATTAAAAGGGATTAAATTAATCTTACTCGGTAAGCCTTTTAAGGCATGCGCTAACTCATGTGCTTGATCAGTACTGTCATTAACGTGATCAAGCATAACGTATTCAATAGTAGCTTGTTTATTAGCTTTTGAACCATCTATATAACGACCTGCCGCCGCAATGAAGTCTTCCAATGGATACTTTTTATTAATGGGTACTAGTTCATCACGTAACTTATTGTTTGGTGCATGAATTGAAATAGCTAAAGCACAATCAATTTTCTCTTTAAGCATATCTAATGCAGGTACTACACCTGAGGTACTCACTGTTACGCGACGCTTAGATAGGCCATAACCTAAATCGTTTAACATAGTATCAAGGGCAGGAATTAAATTTTTCATATTTAATAAGGGTTCACCCATACCCATCATTACAATATTGGTAATAGGGCGGGTACCGGCAATACGGGTTGCGCCAATATCATTAGCAACACGCCATACTTGACCAATAATTTCGGCCATAGATAAATTGCGATTGAAGCCTTGTTGAGCTGTAGCACAGAAGGTGCACTCTAACGCACAGCCAACCTGAGATGATACGCATAACGTAGCACGATCATTTTCAGGGATCCAAACAGTCTCTACTTCCTGTCCGCCTTCAAGTTTTAAGGCGTACTTAATAGTACCGTCTTCTGACACTTGTTTTTCAGAAATTTCCGGTGCTGTAATTACGCAGCTGCGCTGTAATTTCTCACGTAATTTCTTATTAACGTTAGTCATTTGTTCAAAGTCACTGTAACCAAAGTGATAAATCCACTTCATGATTTGATCAGCTCTAAATGGCTTTTCACCAATAGATTCAAAGTATTCACGCATACTTTTATGATCAAAATTAAGTAGGTTTACTTTTCCGTTTACATCACTCATAGAACAAACTCTCAATAACTAAGATTAAACCGCTTGATAAAGCAGCCTAAAAAACAAGGCGCATATTGTACACTTTTCAAGCAACAATCGCAATTTTACTAGGTTTATTTTAAGAGGTATTTATTTTCCACTTAAAATAATAAAAGGATTTTACCGAAACCAGTAAAATCCTTTCAATTCGCTTCAATTAAAATTGAATTAACAATATGCTAATTTGTTCAAGATTGAGGAGCTAGCGCAGAGCGTAGTTTACTACGTGAGCACTTGCGACAAAAATATTGAGTAAAGAAGCAATTGTTAAGCAATATTAACGAGTGCGTGGACAAATCTCTTCGTCTGAGAAGAAATATGCAATTTCACGAGCTGCTGATTCTAAAGCATCAGAGCCGTGAGCAGCATTTTCGTCAATTGAATCAGCAAGATCAGCACGGATAGTACCAGCAAGTGCTTCAGCTGGGTTAGTAGCACCCATGATTTCACGGTTTTTAAGAACAGCATTTTCGCCTTCTAAAACTTGAACCATTACAGGACCTGAAGTCATGAATGAAACTAAAGCGCCAAAGAAAGGACGTTCGCTATGTTCAGCGTAGAAACCTTCTGCTTTTTCTTGGCTTAAGTGAATCATTTTAGAAGCTACGATTTTTAAACCAGCAGTTTCAAAACGGTTGTAGATTTGGCCGATAAAGTTTTTAGCAACTGCGTCTGGTTTTACGATAGAAAAAGTACGTTCGATAGCCATGATAAGCCCTTTTAAATTGATTAAAGTTAAGTTAAAAATAGTAATTTATATTAAAATTTTTATAAATTATATATAGCCATTTAGTAAAATGACTATAATTTTGGGCGCATTATAGACGAAAGTACTACAAAAAACTAATGAAATCGCGTTTAAGCAATATCATTAGTTTAGTTAGAGACTAACCATTGAAAGCGTTGTTCAGATCCACCTAAACACTTATTCTGCGATATTGGCGGTACACTGGTTTCCAGAAGTTTCTGTCTATTTTAGCCAGTAACTCTTCATCACTCATAGGCAGAGCTAGGTTTTCTCTAAAAGCAACTTGTGCAATGGCAAAAGCAATATCTTTACTCAATTGTGCAATAGCAGTTAATGGGGGCAGTAGTTCATTCGATTCATTATTCGCTAAAGGTGACGCCGCCGCTAAGGTTTCACTTGCCACTTGTAACATATCATCAGTAATACGACTGATATTTGCTGCAACAACAGCTAAGCCAATGCCCGGGAATATGTAACTATTATTACACTGTGCAATAGGATAGGTTTTACCTTCGTATTCAATAGGCTCAAACGGACTTCCCGTCGCAATAATCACTTGCCCTTTTGTCCAATTAATTACTTGGCTTGGCGTTGCTTCTACTTGACGAGAAGGATTGCTCAACGGGAAGATAATTGGCATTTCACAATGAATCTTCATTGCGGTAATAACTTGTTCGGTAAATAAGCCTGCTTGACCTGAAACACCAATAAGGATATCAGGTTTCGCGCCGTGCATTACTTCCACAAGTGTAGCGAACTCTCCGGCAACATCCCAAGCCGCTATAGCTTCATTGCTTTGCACTAATTTTTGCTGGAAATCACGAAGACCTTCCATACCTTGCGTTAACAAGCCAAACCTATCAACCATAAATACTTGGCTACGTGCTTTTTCCGCTGAAATACCTTCGCTCATCATTTGACTGATAATTTGCTCCGCAATACCACACCCAGCCGAACCAGCACCAACAAAGGCGACGCTCTGCTCTGATAATTTTGAACCTTTACTACGACAAGCCGCAAGTAAAGTCCCAACAGTAACGGAAGCGGTTCCTTGAATATCATCATTAAAACAACAAATTCTATCTTTATAACGTTGTAATAAGGGCATTGCATTAGGTTGAGCAAAGTCTTCAAATTGCAACAAAACATGCGGCCAACGACGTTTAACTGCACTAACGAATAATTCTAAAAATTCATCATAAGAATCTTGATCAATACGCTTATGTCGCGCGCCCATATACATTGGATCGTCTAACAGCTTTTGGTTATTAGTGCCCACATCAAGCATTACCGGTAAAGTATGCGCGGGACTAATACCACCACATGCAGTGTAAAGAGACAGTTTTCCAATGGGAATACCCATGCCGCCAATGCCCTGATCGCCTAGACCTAAAATACGTTCACCATCAGTAACCACAATGACTTTTACTTTATTTTTAGTCGCGTTACGTAACATGTCATCAATATTAAATCTGTCTTCATAAGAAATAAACAAACCACGAGAACTGCGATAAATATCCGAAAATTGCTCACAAGCATCCCCTACCGTCGGGGTATAAATAATAGGCATCATTTCGGCAAGATGATTTTGTACTAATTTAAAAAATAAAGTTTCATTATTATCATGGATCGCACGTAAATAAATGTGTTTATTGATATTCGTTTGAAAGCAGCTGTACTGACGGTATGCACGCTCAGCTTGCTCATCAATGGTTTCGAAGCGTGGCGGTAAAAGCCCTGTTAAGTTGAAACTACCGCGCTCTTCTTTACTAAAAGCGCTCCCCTTATTTAATAGCGGGGTTTCTAATAGTGAAGGTCCTGCATAAGGTATATAAAGTGGGCGTTTAGATTGAGGCATTGGGCTGGCTACTTATTTGTTTGGTGAATAATGAATATATGCTTAATTAATGACGTAAAGTATAAATGATATTGATCCTGCTGCAAAGCATGAGCATGGTTGAATATGCTAAAATTGAGAATAATTAGTTGAATCGATTTAAAAAAGATATATCGATTCCGCAATGCGAAATAAGTATGCATTTTTTGACAAAAAATATGTATTAGCTACGCCTGTAATTTCACATCTCTAGAGAAAACGAGCTAACGTCACTAATCAACCTCAGCCATCCAAGCCAATTGAATAGCTTCGAGCACGCGTTCTCCGCAATGTTTAGGATCATCATCAAAGCGTTCTAACTCGAGTATCCATTGTCTTAAATCGGTGAAATGTAACTTAAAGGGGTCAACGTCAGGATGTTGTTCAATTAAGTCCAAAGCAATCTCTTGTGAGTCACTCCAAAGTAGTCCTTTTGACATATTATTTTGCCTATGATTAGTTAAGTTACTTTAGCTTTTTTCCTGTTAGATATTAGCAACTCCCGTTGACCAATAAAGCCAGAAACTAAAATAATAATTGAAAGAAAAAGAAATCTACAATTAACATTAGTAGAAGCCATATGAATAGCAACCTCGCTTTTCGACAGAAAGAGCAATCGGTAAGCCACCACTTTTTAAGTTTACTCTTCATTTTCTCTCCACAAAAAACACTTTGTATTTATATTGACGTATTTAGTCCTAGATATTATAGCCATTACTTTCCAAAAAATAATATGTAAAATCTATTTCAAAGACAATGTTAGCAATCTACTGCTAATATATGTCAATAATGCGGTTTTATATACCACATATAACAAGTAAGGCAGTAACATGGATTCTTTTGATAAGCATATTTTAAGCATTTTACAAAAAGATTGTACTCTATCAACCAGTGACATCGCTGAGCGCGTTGGTCTATCGACGACACCTTGTTGGCGAAGAATACAAGCGATGGAGAAGTCAGGCATTATTAAAGGACGTGTTGCGCTTGCTGACCCCGAAAAGTTAAACGTAGGTTTATCTATTTTTGTCATGGTAAAAACTAATAAACACAACCCTGATTGGCTGGCTACCTTTGCTAAGGTGGCAGATGATTTTCCTGAAATTGTTGAATTCTATCGCATGAGTGGTGATGTCGATTATTTACTTCGCGTTGTCGTTCCAGATATGAAAGCCTACGATCGCTTTTATAAAGAGCTTATCACGCGCGTTGACTTCTCTGACATTAGCTCTAGTTTCGCTATGGAAGAAATTAAATATACCACGGCGCTACCCGTTGATTACATTTAAATCGACGTGATTCTCGCATGCCAAAACTAACCATTTTGAGTCAATTTTTACATAAAATTTATTAAAAATGATCAGCGGCAGCATTTATGGCTTGGAGTTAAACTTATAACAAGAACTTTTACAGCTTAAGTATTATTACCAATTACACCTAAATTAAAGGGGACAGAAAAGATGCCCTGACTGGCGAAAATATCAATATTCAAGGAAACTCAAAACACAGTAGCAACTTAACCACCTATTATGAAAATGACTGGTTAAGTACACGTTTGTCTTATAATTTCAGAACTGAATTATCTACTGCCGTGGGTGAGGAGATTACTGATGATTATGGTCAATGGGATATTAACGTAGCATTTAACGTAACCGACTATCTCTCAACAGTATTTGAAGGTATTAACGTAACCAATGAAATAATTTATACCTATGATCGCAATGAATATGCACCCATTGGTATATATAAAAATGGCCGACGTTATTACACCGGTCTAAGGGTTGGTTTTTAGGTTATCGATAGTAGTATCGGCCAGTGAACTTTGCTAAAATTGCGCAGAAAAGCTGAAATGCCCCCCCTCATATTCACTTTGATTTTTATCACCCGAAACTGAATTATAACCAGCTTGTATTGAGTAATTATTATCTATGAAATAACGAACACCGACACTATAAAAATCATTATCTGCATACGTAACTGACACCGATGTTTTATCGTCATAATAGTAGCTACCATTGATACTCCAGTAATCCTTTGAAAAAGCATTATCACGGTTATTTAGAGTATAACTCCCGCCAAGTACCAAGTAACTTTGCTCTGCAATACCAAAAAAATATTGAGATGACAACTGATGAACATCAAAACTGTCATCAACACCATAGGTAAAACCAATGTAATCTGTGTCTGCTAATTGTAAATTATAGCGAGCGCTATAGCTAAATGTGTCTTCGCCATCTTCATCCTCGAGATAGCCGGCTTGAATTACAAAGTTATCAGTAAACAAGTAACCTAACTTTACTGATAAATCGTTACCACTGTCATCATAAGAAAATTCATTGTAATCTCGTCTGGATTTGTTATAGCTATAACTTCCGCCTAAAATAAAACTATTGGTAATCCACTCGCCACTAACTCCTACTTTATTGTTGCTGTAATCGCTATTAAAATTATTGTCATTATTAACAGCAAAATACTCGGAGTTCCGATTACTGGAAAAAATAGAAATAGTGCTGCTGGTATTAATATAATCAAACTCATTTAGTGGGCCTAACGACTGTCTTTCATCAAAATAGTATCGACTAGATAATGAAAAATTATCTGAGTTTCCTTTACTAGAATAGTTATATTCTGATGCGTTAAATGAGGACTTGTTTTGTGAATAGCTTAAATGAGTAAACGATTGGTAACTTTCAGCAAGTACAATATTAGGTAACAGTAAAGTAGCAAGACAAGATAGTTTAAATAGTTGCAAAGGGTATATCCTTATTATTTTGATCCATGTTAAAAAGCAAAACAAATATGACACTAAAGTTTTATGAAATCTACTAATCCATTAATAATATTACACTTTTCATACAAATCACCCACAAAACAACACAATAATAAAATACTATCCCTTTACTGGTATCGCTCGGTATACTAGCCGATATAATTATTTTATTGATGACTAAAATGAGCACGATTAAATTCTCAAGCACAGAAACAGAACAACTAGTAACTAAAATCCAAGGCTATTTTTCTAATGAACTTGACCAAGATCTTGGTCAATTTGATGCAGAATTTTTATTGGATTTTTTTTCTAAAGAAGTGGGGGCTTATTTTTATAATCGTGGTTTGTTTGACGCACAAACAGTAATTGCTGCCAAGTTAGAAAATGTTGCTGAAATGGTACACGAAGGTATCAGTGAAATAGAGAAGCCTGTCAGTAAGTAGCCTTACTTTTAGTTATAAAAAAACTCGCCGAAGCGAGTTTATTTTATACAACAATAGATAGTTTCTATTTACTGTTCTTTATTAGTTTTTACTGGAAAGCCACGATCACGCATTAACGCTTCAACTTTCGCATCACGACCTCTAAACGCACGGTAAGCTTCACTTGGGTCAACAGCATTGCGAACACTAAATAAATGCTCTACCAATTTATCGGCAACGTCTTTATCGTAAAAACCACCAGGGGCTTGTGCAAAAGCTTCTGCCGCATCAGACGTTAATACTTCTGCCCACATGTAACCATAATAACTTGACGCATAACCTTCACTGCTAAATATATGGCCAAATTGCGGACTACGATGACGCATGACAATTTGCTTTGGCATTTTTAACGCTGCTAATGTCTCACGTTCAAATTTATCTGGGTCAATGCCTGTAGGGTCAACAGTATGAAACTTCATATCAACTAACGCTGAAGCTAAATACTCAGTGGTACTAAAGCCTTGATTAAACGTTGCTGCTTGTTTTATTTTAGCAATTAGTGCTTTAGGCATAGGCTTGCCTGTTTGATAATGCACAAGATAGTTATTAATCACTTCATCCGTTGCTAACCAACGCTCTAATAATTGAGATTGAAACTCAGTGTAATCACGTACACCTGAATTAAGTGTTGGGTACTCAACTTTAGACGCTAAAAAGTGTAAAGCATGACCAAATTCATGGAAATATGTTTCAGCATCTGACCAAGAGATCAGCGTTGGTTGCCCAGCTACTCCTTTAGAGAAATTAGAGTTATTTGATGAAAGTACATTTTTCTTGCCTTCAAACGTTGTATGACTACGATACGTAGTTGCCCATGCACCTGAACGTTTACCTTTGCGAGCAAATGGGTCTAAGTACCATAAGCCTATATGTTCACCTGAAGTTTTGTCTTTTACTTCCCAAACGCGAACATCTTCATGAAATACCGGCACAGAGCCATCAGTCACTTCTGTAAAGTTAAAGTTAAATAAACGCCCCGCAACATAGAACATAGCTTCACGTAGATTATTTAACTGTAAATACTGCTTAACTTCATCAGAGTCTAAGTCATATTTATCTTTACGTACTTTCTCCGCATAGAAACGATAATCCCATGCTTGTACTTGCTCTATACCGTCTTGTTTTTTACCAATAGCGAGCATGTCAGCAACTTCTTCATCAACCCGTGCAATAGCAGCAGGCCAAACAGACTCCATCAAAGCAATAGCATTTTCTGGTGATTTAGCCATACGGTCTTCTAAGCGCCATGAGGCATAGTTCTTATAGCCTAATAGGCCGACACGCTCATGACGTAACTGTAAAATTTCCGCGATAATGGCATTATTATCAAAGTCATCACCGTTGTCTCCGCGACTATAATAGTTTTGCCAAACTTGTTTTCTTAACATGCGCTCTGTTGAATAGGTTAAAAAGGGATCCATTGAAGAACGAGTATTGGTAATCGCATACTCACCTTCACGGTCTCGTTCGGTCGCTGCTGCTGCCGCAACATTAACAATAGAGTCAGGCAAGCCACCCAATTGAGCTTTGCTTAAGTAAACAACATAGTTTTCTTCATCTGCTAAAACATTATTACCAAATTTTGTTTGCAACTGCGCTAAACGTTGATTAATTAGGGCATAACGCTCTTTATCACTATCATTTAAGGTAGCGCCATCACGTGAAAAACTATTATACGTTAAGAAGACTAAACGTTGTTTTGCCGGACTCAGTGTTTTAACTTCATCTGAATTATAGACAGCTGAAATACGATCAAATAATTGTTGGTTTTGCTTGATGGCCGAAGAAAATGTAGATAATTTTGGTGCTAGTTCCGTTTGAATTTTTCTAAATTCAGTACTTGATTTATTAGCACTCCAAATACCGTAATAAGTGAAAATTCGATCTAAGTCACTACCCGTTTTTTCCATAGCCACGATGGTATTTTCAAATGTTGGCGCTTGCGTATTATTAGCAATCAAATCGATTTCAGCTAGATTAGCTGCCATCGCTTGTTCCATCGCTGGTACTAGCCCTGCTAAAGTTACTTGATCAAAGGCAGGAACGCCTTGAAAAGGACCTTGCCATTTAGCCAAAAGAAGTGCTTTTGATTCGGCTACTGTTTGAACGCTCGCAGTAGCTTTATTTATTGTATTAGCTGCGGGCTGTACATTAGTCGTTTCAGTTGCGGTTGAGCACCCCATTAAAATACTAGAAACTAAAAATGCTTTGATAAACTGAGGTTTCATTGAATATTCTCTTTTTATAGTAATTACGCTTAGTCTAGCAAGCATCGACTGGAGAGGATATATCAACAACAACCGTTTATCGCAGTAACTATACGGTTAATCTTGTTTATATCTTTAACGCATAAAAAAGGCCGACTACCTAAGTAGCCGGCCCAAAGGGGAGTGGAGTTATAACAAGTCTATTAAGTAATTTTCTCTGTCCGTAAGAATGACGACTAAATGATTTGATATGGGTTGGGAGCTCCCCTTTAAACGGTGTCGAGTATGTCCGTACTCGTTATTTATTTGCTATTTTGTTGCCGCTGCAGTTGTGGCAACAAAATCAATTAATTCTTGTTCTGTTAGTGATTTATCCGCATTACTATCAATTTGTGTAAATGACTTTACTAACCACTCATTCTTGCCAGCAACAACTTCTTGTTGGCTTAACTTGCCATTTTTGTCAGTATCAAGTGAAGTGAAAGTAAATTTGTCGTTCGACTCTTCTACCGCTTCAACTACTGCTGAGCTAACTGAGTTTTCTGCATGTACGACAGTGTTATCCTCAGTAGTATGAGCTAGAGCATCATCAGCATTGACGAAAAAAGAAGCCATACTTACGGCTACAACAAATGCGGTTACTTGCGTTAAACTGATACTATTCATGGTGATCCTCATTTTTAATATTAAAGCGTTTTATTTGCGCTAGTTAAATTCATTATCGATAGAGACTTAGCATAGAATGTGCCAACAACATCAAACTTTTGATTTAAATGAATTTTAAATCAATGTTGTTCTTTATTTCAATCTAAGCCCACAATAAAGTGTCGCCAAATACCAACACAATAAAATATTAGCGATTACTATCAAGTAATACCCTTACAGAAAAAACAATAAAACATTAACTTACAATAACTTAGTGCAGAATAATTTATTACATATGCTTGTCTCAAAATAAAGACACCCTTGTTTTTATTTTATTTTTATCATACAAAGGTCATCTAGTTATAATCACCGTAAAACGTTCAGGCTAAATTTCATGACTCTCCTTAGCAAACTAAAAAGAAAGAAAGCATTACTAAGGCAGTTCACACTTTCCTTTTATATTTTTAGTCAGTCGCTTCTGAACAAGACTTCCATTAATAAGCTGACATTAATTGGCTTTACCTTTGTTGCTATGCCGTTAGTGATGGCTTTACTCTTTGGTGCTAATAAAGTGAGTCAATTAGCTAAGCAAAGTACTAGCGCTATTTATCATGTTGCGCAATTAACTCAACTTAACAATAAACTCGATGACACTATTGCCAAAATAGAGCGCTCGGCGAGTCAATATGTCGTACTCAAAGATGGTGAATTACTTACAGTATTTAGTCGCCACCAAAAAGTGTTAAAAAGTATCATTAAAGAAACATCAGCTAAACAGCAAGATAATGCGCTAAAAGAGCAGCTCACATCGCTACAGGTTGAGAGCGATAGACTAAGTGCTTTGATGCTAAGTGATGTAATTGAGACGCTGTCATTAACGCAAATTCAACAAGAATTCAAACCATTACATCTTATTAATAAAAAGCTAGAGAAACGCAGTAACTTTGTCGTTAATCAACAAGTTTTAAACATACATCACACCACGGAAGATATTAGTAATAATATCCTTGAACGTTTATATATTATTCCTATCACTCTCTTGATTGCTGGTATTTTCATCATTTTGATCACGAAACCGTTAAAACGGCTCACTGATAAAATAAAACTATTAGAGCAAGGAAATTTCGAACAAGAAATCAACTTGCATGGCCCTGCCGAAGTCAGGGAAATCGCAGATGCGCTAGAGAATATGAGGCAACGCCTCCATGCACTTGAGTTACAAAAGTCGAGTTTTATTCGGCATATATCCCATGAGTTAAAAACGCCACTCGCTGCGATTAGAGAAGGCACAGAGCTTATCTATGATAATAGTGTTGGTCCCCTCAATGAGGATCAGCAAGAAATTTGCGACATCATTCGCACCAGTGTAAATCGCTTACAGCGCTTAATTGAAGACTTACTTGATTTTAATATTGTATTGGATTCAACCAGCTTACATGGCTTAGATAAAATTAGTTTATCTGAGCTAATAAGTGATGCTTGCAACGTTAGGAAACTCGATATTAAATCTAAAAATTTGCTATTGAAATGTAATAACAGCCCTTATTATATTTACAGTAATAGCAAACAACTCAGTGTTGTTTTAGATAACATTCTTTCTAATGCGATAAAATATTCCCCCAGAGACGGAAATATCACCATAACTTATAGCAGTAGCAAGGAGTACATAACCATTAATATAATTGACCAAGGTCCTGGGATAGACCCATCACTTTGCGAGAAAGTATTTGATGCTTTTTATCAAGGGACAGCACCGATAAACAGTCAAATAAAAGGTAGTGGTTTAGGGCTAACTATAGTCAAAGAGTTATTGCTGCGCCTTAATGGCAGTATCAAAATAATACCGGCGAATAAACTCAGCGCTACCACTACAAACGGTACCTGTGTCAGCATCACCTTACCCAATACGCAAACAGATAAAACCTTATGAAAAAAATGAAATTTAGCGTAAGAACTTCAATAATTAGCAGGACTAAACACTGTTTTTCGATAACGTTTATTATCCTATTAGCGAGCTTATCAAGTGCTTGCCAAATTACAGCACCAGTAACTGGCACAATGACTGAGACTACTCGGGGTTCGGTTAAATATAGTCAGTATTACTTATGGTTAAAAAGCTTAAATAACAATCAGTTGTTACTGGAAGAGCATAAACAGCACTCATTACTGACGAGTGAAGTTAATGGCAAAGCACTTAGCCAAGGTAAACTCATTTTAATTTATAGTTTGCCAAATTCGACTATTCATCAGCCTTATAAAGCAAAACGACTGCTCAATGAACATTTATTAGCGAGCAATAGCATGAGTAAAGAAAATTTGGCCTTTACCATGTTATTAAGGGATCAGTTAAATACCCAACTGCATTTACTTGAAAAACAAACACTGTCTGAGCAAGAATTAACTAAACAGAGTGATGAGCATCACGCGATAATTGAGCAATTAAATCAACAATTAAACCATGTAAACCAGCAACTGATGTTACTCAAACTAATTGACCAAAATATTAACGAGCGTGGCTAAGCCATGAGTGAGAACGTTTTATGAGCCTAAGCACCCAAAAAATCCCCCGTAATTCAGCCAAAATCCTCATCGTAGACGACGATCCTAGTTTATTACGTTTACTCAGCATTCGTTTATCCGCTGCTGGCTATAATGTTGAATCCGCTGCCAATGCAAAAATAGCCTTAGGGACATTGCAAAACTTTGTTCCTCAAGTTGTTATTAGTGATTTGCGCATGGAAGGTATGGATGGCATGGCTTTATTCGAACAAATTAGAGTACAGCATCCTAATATCCCGGTGGTGATAATGACTGCCCACGGCACCATTCCTGATGCGATTAATGCAACTAAGCAAGGTGTCTTTAGTTTTTTAACTAAGCCTTTTGAAAGCCAAGAGCTGTTAGACACTGTTGAGCAAGCAATACGCTTGCAGCCTTCAAGTGGTGAGCAAACGTGTGAAACTGAACTATGGCGTAATAATATTATTAGCCGCAGTACTGTGATGACTTCACTATTACAGCAAGCTAAACAAGTGGCTAACAGTGACTTTAGTGTACTTATTCACAGCCAAAGCGGTACCGGTAAAGAACTGCTGGCAAAAGCTATTCATCAAGCCAGTAATCGTAAAGATAAGGTTTTTACTGCCATCAATTGTGCAGCGATCCCTGAACAACTACTTGAGTCTGAGCTATTTGGTCACATTAAAGGAGCATTTACCGGTGCAGAAAGAAATCACCAAGGTTTATTTCAAGCAACCGATGGCGGAACTTTATTCTTAGATGAAATTGGAGATATGCCACTAAGCTTTCAAGTGAAACTATTACGCGTTTTACAAGAAAGAGAAATCAGACCGGTAGGCAGCACGCAAGCGGTCAAGGTGGATGTACGCATCATATCGGCAACGCATGTTAATTTAACTAAAGCCATTAAAACAGGTACCTTTAGAGAAGATTTGTATTACCGATTGAATGTGGTTGAGTTGGAATTACCAACATTAATGCAACGCCGAGAAGATATTCCACTGTTAGTACAGTACTTTTTAAATCAAGCGGTTGCTCGTTCAAACGTACCAATAAAGAGCATTAGCCAAGAAGCTATGGAATTACTTATTAGTGCACCTTGGCCGGGTAATATAAGACAACTGCAGAATGTTGTAGAGCAAAGTATTGCGCTGTCGAGTGAAAGTGTCATCAGTGCAAACTTAGTAAAAAATGCATTACGTGATGATTCAACTCAATTCCCCTCTTTTCAGCAAGCGCGAGATCATTTTGAGCGGGATTATTTATCTAAATTATTAAAGATTACTGCGGGAAATGTATCTCAAGCGGCACGAATTGCTCAACGTAATCGTACCGAATTTTATAAATTATTAAATCGTCATCATTTAGTCGCGGAATCATACCGCGAAGACTCATAAATATTTTATGTAAAAAGGAAGCCACATCAAAATGATGTGGCTTCCTAGTATGGTACCCAATCTTGGTGTAGTTTGGGAATTTAAAAAGTTTACTGGCTAATAAAGTGTAATGCTTTGGTAACAGTCTCTAATTAAGCTTAAAGTCTACCTTTCTCACTTTAATATTCACGCCAGCATCAGTTAACTCTTGGTAAAAATCGCCCTCTTGGCAATAACTCACTTGTCGACAAACAATCACGTACTTAAGTACGCCAGCTTTATCACTTTGCAATGCGGCTTGTTTAAACCAATACATCGCTTGGCTAAGATCCTTATCAATATATTCACCGTTCAAGTACATTTGAGCTAAGTTGATTTGCCCTTGAGCAAAACCTAATTGAGCTGAGCGACTGAAGCGCTCAAAAGCTTGCTGTAAGTTATTCTCTTGGTAACTCGATGTTTTAAAACTTAATCCCGCAATATTTTCTCGTTTACCGGGAATATATAATGTTGAACCCAATTCAGGTTTAGGATCATTAATGTAATTTCCATAAAGCATATTTTGATCTGGCCGTTTAATCATATAAATAGCAGAAGACTCATGCATGGTTTTTAACTGGGACAGCTTTAAATCATAACGCTTAGACTCAAAGTAATCTTTATATCTCAATTGCCCATATCTGATACTATCTTTTAGTGATTGTTGACGAAGATAAAAAACATTACCGTAAAGCAGCGTCACAATATCACCGGTGATATCGACGACTTTGGCAATGCGATATTTTTCATTCGGTCTAAGATTTTCACTAAGAATACGAAAGTCTAAAAAATAAATATCATTCACTTTCGGGCTAACAAGGTAGGCTAAGCTGTTATCATCATCTTGTATGGACTGGTTTGATTTTTTATAAATAAAAAGACACAACGACACTAAGACAATAACCTTTAACGCGTTAGCAACCGTAAAATGACTCTGAAGTCTGATAACTGCGAGCCTCGCTTTTACTGTTGTCTTCATCGTACTGTCAATTCCATTTTGTGCTTTGACGTTATCCATTCATCATCCTTAAGTTTTAAATGCCAATTGAAAATAAGAGCCTGAAGTAGTTACGTATATACCCGTTCCTCTTGAAGATGCAGGTTTCAGCTGGAATTATAAACGCCTTTAGGCAAGGCATTGATTGAAGAGAATAGTTATTCTATTGTCGAAATCAATAACGCAGCATAAAGCGTTTATAAACCAGCCCTTTGGGGAAGCCTGAGCAAAACATACTCGTCGTTACATTTTTTTTTAAGGGAGTGACCATTAATAAAAAAATGTGCCTTGAATATGATTCGCTCAAGCTTCCTGAAACGAGCATCTTCAAGAGGATCGGGTATATAGTAACCTAGCTTGTAACCACGCAGAAATATCAGTGAGCTGCTCTGGTAATACAGAATGCTCCATTGGGTAACTCTGCCAAGTAACTTTATAATTTGCTGCTGTTAGCAATGTATTGGCCATTTTACCCGCACTCATAGGCACAACATCATCTCGCTCACCGTGGTTTTGTAAAATAGGCGTAGCAACATTAGCACTATGACATTGCTCTGGTAGTTTGTCTGCTGTTGGTAAATAACAAGATAAAGCTAAAATTCCCGCTAAACTTTGCGAGAACCGTAAACCGGTAAATAAACTCAATACGCCACCTTGGCTAAAGCCAGCTAAGACGATATTTTTAGCTGGTATACCCATATCAATTTGCTCTTGAATTAACGCTTGAACAAGCTTTTCAGAAGCTAATACACCGTCCATATCCGCACGGTTATGTAAATCCATGCTTTTGATGTCATACCAAGAGCGCATAACATAACCTTGGTTAATCGTTACTGCTTGCTCTGGTGCATGCGGGAAAATAAAGCGTATACCGTGATTTTCTGGTAAAGCTAACATTGGCACAATAGGCGCAAAGCCGGCACCCGAATCTCCCAGACCATGTAACCATATGACACAGGACGTTGCTGGGGATTTCGGCTCTATAGTAATTCGTTCAAGTGACATTGTTGACATAATATTTCAATGATTTATTCGTTAATAAAAAGATGCCACATCATAACAACGGTTAGTGTCTGTGGCAAAAAAGCATATTGACTATTTTTTACAGTAATTGCCCGACATTACTTTGAAAGTAATCTAAAAAGGTTCGTGTTTTACTGGCAATATTACGGCTTTGATAAAGTACACTTAAGCGCTGGGCGACACTTTCATTACTGAGCGACAATCGTTTTAGTGGCTGATTTTGTGTACTATTTGGTAAAAGTTTAACTTTTACCAAACTGTTTTTTAATACATAGTCAGGTAACTTGCACAGACCAAGTCCTTGCTCTGCTGCTTGAAGACGCATTTCTGGACTAGAAAGTACTACTCTACCACTAACATTAACTTGCTCAATTTTATCGCCATTACGAAAATGCCAAGGCTTATTTCCCTCTGCCAAAATACAATCATACTGGCTAAGTTGTTCTGGCCTAATACTTTCTTCTTGCAGCAGTTTAATTTCACTCTCAGATGACATAGTGGGTGAAAGGTAAATAGATTGTGGGAAGCTTAATAATTCTTTAGCAATCCAGTTTGTTGTTGGCAACGCTTGTTCGTGCAAGACAAAACAAAGGTCAAACTTGGGGTCAAATTCAGGAACCGAACCAGAGTAATGCTGACAATGTAAATTAATTTTAGGGTAGCGCCTTAAAAAATCACCAATTAAAGTACTAATAATTTTATTAAAAAACTCTAAGGGTAATAAAATATTTAGCGTACCTTGCGGCTGATTTAATGATGATAAAAGCGCTTCTTCTACTTTGCCTAAGGCATCAATATGCTCTTTACTTGCACAAAAGAGTAAGCGACCACTATCGGTGAGCTCCTGCTTTCGTGTTGTGCGCAAAAGTAGTTCGCAACCTAATTTTTTCTCTAACAGCACTAAGCGTCGACTTATTTTTGATTTTGCTATGCCTAGCTCTTTAGCCGCTAATGTAAAAGAGCCTGCTTCGACTAAGCTAACAAATAAATGCAAATCATCTAAGTTGCTCAATTTCATACCTCCGCCTATTGTTTCATTTTTAGAACAATGAATTCCATTAAACACATCTAATAAAGCAATTGCAACTTAAGTACACTGCATTTACTGATTAAAAACTAAGTAACCGGTATTTAATAACCCCCCTACATAATGGAGTACATCATGAGCACAGATACATTGATAAAAGTTGAAGATGTTTTAGCTGAGCATTTTTCACAAGTAGTAGAGCAAGCTGAAAGGAAAGTATTAATCGACTTTTATGCGCCATGGTGCGCGCCATGTAAGATGCTAACCCCTGTCGTTGAGCAAATAGCACAAGAGCATGCAGACATTAAAGTAATAAAAATTAACGCTGATAACAGTCAAGAGTTAATGGCTAAGTTTGGCATTCGAGGTATTCCAACCTTATTATTAATGAACAGTGGCCAGTTAGTGGCTACGCAAGTAGGCGCTGCTTCGTTCAGCCAAGTGAAAAAGTTCGTGCAACAGTAATCAAACACCCAACAACTTAGCCCTCTAGGCTATCAACAGTGATAGCCTAGTTTTTATTATATTCACCAAATTATTAACTATTCATTGATCTATCTCGGGCATCGCTACTAACTATTTATTACAATCATTTACAACAACCCCATTACCATGATGTCGTAATCATCTTCGATGCATACAAGGCACACCAATGATGCAAATAACCGACTTAGCAACAGAACAAAAAATTCCACCACTATTACGCTTAGGCTTTCGACCATTTTTCCTTAGCGGAGCCCTCTTTAGCGTTTTTGCCATTACGCTTTGGCTATTAATTTATAAGGGAACAATTAACTTATCTCCTCTAGGAGGAGGATATTGGTGGCATATTCATGAAATGATTTTTGGTTTTGGCGGCGCCATTATTGCAGGATTTTTATTAACAGCTGTACAAAATTGGACAGGGGTTAGAGGCGCACAAGGCACAATATTACTCGCTTTGTTCTTACTTTGGTTAGCGGGTAGGATTTTCCTAGTAGTACCTGATCTACTCGGTTCAATACTTACCGGTTTGATTGACCTAATGTTTCTGCCAACAGTTGCTTATGTTTTAGCTAAACCCATTATTGCCATAAAGCAGTACCGTAATTTGTTCTTTGTACCATTACTCGCATTATTTACCCTCGCTAATTTAGAGATGCACTTATCTATACACTACCCGACAACATTCAATAGCGTATATTCTGGTTATGCTGGTGTAATGCTGGTAACGTTTTTAATGTCGGTAATGGCTGGTCGTGTTGTTCCTATGTTTACAGCCAATGGCACAAATACCGCGAAAATAGCTCCATTACCATGGTTAGATAAAGCAGCCAATGGTAGTTTAGCAATTGCTATGTTCAGCTTACTATTACAACCAATAGTTGGCTTTTCAGCGCTATTCTTTGGTGTATTACTTATTATTGCCAGCGTATTTCAAACAATGCGTTGGTTAAGATGGCGACCATGGATCACCTTGCATGTTCCTCTTTTGTGGTCTATTCACGGCGCAATAAAATTTATTTGTTTTGGTCTATTCGTGCTGGGTGCCAGTTATGTAATACCCGAAGTACCGAGTAATCATGTTTGGCACCTACTGACTGTTGGCGGTATTGGTGGTTTGATTTTAGCTATGATTTCGCGTGTTTCTTTAGGTCACACGGGCCGCCCTCTAACACCACCAAAATCAATGAGCATTGCCTATGTATTGATAAGCTTAGCGGCATTAGTACGTGCTTTTGGTCCTTGGGCTATTCCTGAAAAAACCTTATTGTTTATTGATATCAGCGGCGGATTTTGGCTTATAGCGTTTATTATTTTTATAATCGGTTACGGTCCTATGCTAATCAACGCAAGAAAAGATGGTCGACCTGGATAGAGTGACTTACACTAGGTGATTAGCAAAACAATAGTACCTTTTTAAATAAATAAGCTAGCTAGCTCTACACGAACTATCTAGTTTATTTTTATTGACCGACTACAAAACTTTATTAAGTCATCACTACCCCCTTACTAACACACCTACAAAAAAATCAATAAATAATGAGTAAGCAATATGCGTGCAGTATTTCTAGATAAAAACACTTTCAGTCCTGTTATTGAATTCTCTGCTATTGAGCAACAGGTTAGCCAGTTACTCTGTTATGAGATAACGTCCCCTGCCGAGATAATAGAACGCTGTATTGATGCCGATATTATTATTACCAATAAAGTACAGTTAACCGCAGAAATATTACCAGCCTTACCTAAAGCAAAACTCATTTGTATCAGTGCAACAGGTTATAACAATGTAGATATTGAAGCGGCTAGACATTTAAATATTGCCGTAACAAATGTCAGTGGCTATGCAGGGCAATCAGTAGCACAGTATGTTTTTGCCCAGTTACTTGAGTATTATCAAAAAACTAACCATCACAACAGTAATACTGAGCAAGGTTTATGGTCAAGCAGCAATGCTTTTTGTTACCACGGCAATAGCATTAGTGAATTGGCAGGAAAAACACTGGGTATTGTTGGTTACGGTAGTTTAGGTAAAGCGGTGGCAGTTATTGCGCAGGCTTTTAATATGAGGGTTATTATTAGTGAGCGGCCTAAAGCAAATGCGATTAGAGCAAATCGCGTTTGTTTTGATCAAGTTATAGAGCAAGCTGACATTATTAGTTTACATTGCCCACAAACAGCTGAAACAGAAAACCTAATCAATGCTGATGTTTTATCACGTATGAAAAATACCGCGGTGTTAGTCAATACAGCTCGAGGGGCATTAATTGATGAAACGGCTTTACTAGACGCCTTAAAAAGCAAAGAGATTGCTTGTGCCATTTTGGATGTGTTAACACAAGAGCCGCCTCCCGCTTCGCACCCGTTACTTAACAGTAACTTGGAGAGTTTAAAGATTACCGCGCATATCGCCTGGGCAAGTATTGAAGCGCAACAGCGGTTGATTGATTTATTAAGTCAAAATATTTTTGCCTTTAAGCAAGGTGAACGATTAAATCGCTTAGTTTAAATTGACTTAGCAAAGAGATAATCAATTAATTTATTTACTAATACGCTATTTTCACTGCAACTTATCTGGAGCTTTGCTATCTTAACCTTGAGATCACCAATAAGATGCGTTTATAAATCCATGACTATTCAAAAAGACACCGTTAAGTATTTACCATTAACTGCAGAATATTATTCACAAGTTATAGCCCTCGCCAACCATGTTCATGGTGATGGTTATTTAGATGATGAAAAAATAGTTGAATGGACCAATAAAGGCATAGTTAACAAGATAAACTGTAGTTTTGTTGCGTTGATCGATAACCAAGTTATTGGCTTTCGTAGTACTTATTCTGCCAATAATTGGCAAATAGATCAGTGGTGCACACCAGTAATATGGCAGGTGGATAGTCAGAAATGCTGTTATTTCAAATGTAATACCGTCGATGAAAGATATCGCTGCTTAGGTATTGGTAAGCAGCTATTACAACTTGCCATAAAAGCTGCGCAGCAACAAGGCGCAAAAGCGGGTATAAGTCATTTATGGAAACAAAGCCCTAACAATAGTGCCGTATCATATTTCAGCAAGTGTGGTGGGAAATTAATAAAATCTCACCCCGATAAGTGGAATGAAGAAAGCAAACAAGGCTACGATTGTATTTTATGTGGCCATGATTGCCACTGTGAAGCGGCTGAGATGATTATTCACTTCGATAATGAACATTTTAAAATAGCCAAGTAGAGCAGTGATGAACTAAGAATTAAATATTATCAGCGTCACTGTTGAGCAGGTCTGTTATGTGCTTAAAAATATCTTCATTAAATAGCGCTAATCCTTTGCGAGTAAGAATAAAAGATGATGCACTACCGACATCATGAGCAATTAGGTCTTCATGGCGTAAAAATGCTAGCGTACCTATATGAGCAGCACGTTTATCGGTTTCAATCACTGCGTCTGGGAACACATCATTAAAGCCAATTTCTGTAGGCGTTGGAAAGTGCTGCGCTAATAGTTTTAATATTGTGACTGATGACTCATCGAATTGTGAAAAATTGACACCCATTGTATTCTTCCTCAAAATAAATTCCCTTCGACCTAAAATATAGCAGACTAAAATCAATTATAAAATTATAAAATTATTAAGTGTTCAAGTAGCTAACACTTTATCTGCTCACATGAGACACAAGACTTATTTGAGCCTACCGACAATTCTGAAGTCACTTGGATAATTGAAGATACTTTTGCATGGCAATATTATTTACAGAATATTGCAAAGGCAACCTTTCCAGACACTATCACTATCATCATGCATGGCTTGGGAGATCTTGGTTCGTCATTATTTGTTACTAGAAGCCATTGCCGGTAATTGCCAATCAATCGGATTCATTTCATGCTTAACTAACCAAGCATTGGCTTGGGAGAAATGCTGACAACCATAAAAGCCGCGGTAAGCAGACAGTGGCGATGGATGTGGGCCAGCTAATACTAAATGCTTGTCTTGATTTATATTTTTACCCTTTTTATGAGCATGTGCTCCCCATAAGATAAAAACACAGCCGTCATTATGTTCATTTAATTCATTAATAACCTGCTCAGTAAATATTTCCCAGCCCAGTTTTGCATGGGAATGTGCATTACCTTGCTGCACAGTTAACACTGTATTTAGCAATAGTACCCCTTGCTCTGCCCAAGGCGTTAAACAACCATGTTTTGGTGCTTTAAAGCCCTTAATGTCTGTTGATAACTCTTTATACATATTGACGAGTGATGGTGGTACTTTAATCCCCTCTTGTACTGAAAAGGCTAAACCATGCGCTTGATCTTTTCCGTGATAAGGATCCTGCCCCAGAATAACAATTTTGATATCTGCTAAGTCAACATGATTAAAAGCGTTAAAAACATCATTTTCTGTTGGATAAATTGAAATTTCTGACGATCTTTGCTTTGCTACTTCAGTGACTAAATCCTTGAAGTAACTTTGCTTAGTTTCACGGTTAATAAGCTGCTGCCATTGTGGTTTCATTATATTCATATCCAAAGGTTTAATGAGCAATAAAAAAGCTATCACCAAGGGTGATAGCTTTATATTTTACCGTAGTATTTTAACTTAAGTAATGTTGTTAAGCATTGTCAAAATAGTTATTGTGAAGGTTTACTTTCCACTTAACTTACTTAACTTAACAGGTAGCTACGTAAATCGCTGAAATCAGTACTGAGATCTTGCGATAAAATAGGCTCGCCGGCACAATCAGCAAGTTCCTTTGGTAAACCTAACGGCTGACCAAGAATACTTTCAACAACTTCTTTAAATTTCGCAGGATGAGCTGTTCCTAAAAACACACCAAATTCGTCTTCTGTGGCACTATATTGTAGCGCTTTATATGCAACAGCAGCATGTGGTTCACTAATGTATCCCAATTTTCTAAGCTGAATGACTGTTGATTGGGTTTGTTCTTCGTCTATTGATACTGAGCTAACACAACCTTGCTCAACAATACCGTTCTTCAACATATGTTCAACGCGTGGCCAATTATTCGGATTACTGACATCCATCGCATTTGAAATAGTCGCTACCGTTTTATTCGGTGTCCACTCACCTGTTTCTAAATAACGTGGCACAGTATCGTTAGCATTAGTCGCTGCAATAAAGCGCTTAATAGGTAAACCCATCGCTTTCGCAAATAAACCTGCAGTAAGGTTACCAAAGTTACCACTTGGAATAGAAAAGACAATACTGTCTAAGTCACTTTTTGCTCTTGAAAGCTGGGCAACTGCTTCGAAATAATAACAAACTTGTGCTAATAATCGACTGATGTTGATTGAGTTTGCCGAGTTTAAACCGATAGTATTTGCTAATTCTTTATCATCAAACGACTGCTTAACTAACGCCTGACAATCATCAAAATCACCATCAACGGCTAATGTTTCAATATTACCACCTAATGTGGTGAACATTTTTTCTTGCAGCAAACTAATTTTGCCTTTTGGATACATGATAACAACACGAATGTTATCAATACCATGGAAGGCATGAGCAACAGCAGCACCAGTATCACCTGAAGTAGCTGTTAAAATAGTTAACGGCTTTGTTTCACCACTTGCTTTGGCATCCTTGGCAACAAATGCTTGCAAACATTTCGCCATAAAACGGGCACCAAAGTCTTTAAACGCCAACGTTGGTCCGTGAAATAATTCTAAAATAGCTCGGTCTGGGCTTATAGGCTGTAATAAAGCAGGGAAATTAAAAGCATCGGTAACAATGTCAGTTAATTCACTTTGCGTTAAATCACCTTCAACAAAAGGTTGTAGTATTTTGACACTACGCTCTACCAAAGGCAGTGCAAGAAGCTCATCGATATTATCTAACTTAGGCATTGAGCTAGGAAAAAATAAACCCTGATTTTTACCTAAACCTTGCTTTACCGCTTGGGAGAAAGATACCTGCTCGTCATTTTCTTTTAAATTATAATATTTCACTGTCTTTCCTAATAATCTGTTCACTAAATTTTTTAGCGATGGTGCTTATATATGAGCGATGCAAATCGTTATTAATATATAAGTTAAATTTCTGTTGCGCCAACTTTGTCGACTTTACATATATGGACAAAGCCTAAAGTTGTTTGTAAGTAGTTATCTTGTAACCATAAGGCGTATTGCACTGCCTGTTGCTCGCTATCACAAACACAAAACAATGTCGGTCCTGAGCCTGAGATTCCAACAGCTAACGCGCCTTGTGCAGTCAAATAATCTCGAGACTCTTGATATCGAGGCAGCAAGTTAGTGCGATAAGGTTCAGCAATAACATCAGTGAGCACTGAGAATGCTTGGCTCTTATCTTGACGATGACAAGCATCGACAAATGTAGCTAAGTTTTGACCATAACTGATAACATCACTACGACTATAAGTTGTAGGCAAAACATCCCTAGCGGCTTTAGTCGAGACTTCTATACCAGGGTATGCCATTACATAATAGCAATCATCGAAGCTAGGTAAAGTACGCGAGATCACGTTTTCATCCGGTACCATTAACTGCAAACCACCTAAATAACACGGTGCAACATTATCGTAATGTAAGCTACCGCTAATTTGCGCTTCCATTTGACCTGTCATTTTTAGCAAGGCATTTTCAGAAAAACTAAAATCATGATATTTAGCATAAAATGCATTTAGGGCTGCTAATGCCGCAACAACAGAGCAGGCACTTGAGCCTAAACCACTGCCAACCGGCATTTTTTTATCCAAGCTAATAGCAACAATAACAGGAACTCTGTCAGCATTTATCAATTGTTCATTAAAAAGTAATAAGCAAGACCACACTATATTATCTTCTTTGTTACTCGGCAGCTTATCAGCAAAACTACCTGTAACCGTTAAACTACTTTCACTAGCGGTTGTTGAACTCACTGTAACAACATCACCCAATAAAGTACCATCTATTGGTTTTACTGCCAGTCCTAATACATCAAAGCCTACGCTGACATTACCAATGGAAGCTGGTGCAAAAACAGAAACACTTTTCTTAATATTGGCGTTAATAGTGACGTTAGGGTTAGTAACTGACATTAGTGTTGTTGCTCCCAAGCCAAGGTTCTTAGTAAGTCACCAAAAACACCTGCGGCAGTCACTGCTGCACCAGCACCGTAACCACGTAAAACAAACGGTAGCGGTTGGTAATAACGGCTATGGATAGCGAGCGCATTCTCGCCATCTTTAACACTATGAAGTGGGTGCTCTACCCCAACAGACTCAATAGAAACTTGGCATTTACCATCAACAATGTTACCAATATAGCGAAGGACTTTACCTGCCGATTTTGCTGTTGCTACACGCTCAGCAAAGTCACTATCAAGCTTAGTTAAGTTGCTCATAAACTGATTAACATTACCACTGGCATCAAAATCATGGGGTAATACTGACTCAATATTAATATCTGATAACTCTAATTTCATACCCGCTTCACGTGCCATAATTAATAATTTACGGGCAACGTCCATACCGCTTAAGTCATCGCGAGGGTCCGGTTCAGTAAAACCATTTTCTTTGGCAATAGCTGTGGCCGCAGATAACGACATACCCTCTTCTAATTTTCCAAACATATAAGATAAAGAGCCTGATAATACGCCTTCAAAGCGTTGTAATTCATCACCCGCTTTAATTAAGCTTTGTAGGGTATCAATAACAGGTAGGCCTGCACCTACCGTTGTTTCATATAAGAAGCGACGATTGCTTTTCTGTGCAGTAGTACGCAGCTCTTGATAATATTCCCAAGAATCTGTATTAGCCTTTTTATTTGGCGTGACAATATGAAAGCCTTCAGCTAAATAATCAACATAACTCATTGCTAATGCTTCATTTGACGTTGAGTCAACAAACACAGGATTAATGAGATGATTATCACGAACAAAACCTTTAAGATTATCGACATTAACGGGTAGTGGTTCTTCAGCATTGGCAACAACTGCTTGCCAGTTATTTAAATCAATGCCTTCTTTGTCAAACACCATACCTTTAGAGTTAGCAATACCGTAGACTTTCAACACAATATTTTGCTTTTTCAAGCTCGCTTGTTGACGAGATATTTGCGCGATCAGCTCACTACCAACAACACCGCAACCTACCAAGAAAACATCAATAGTTGGTTTATGAGAAAAGAAATTTTGATGACTTACTTTCATTGCATCCATACATTTACGCTGTTCAACTACAACAGATATACTACGTTCAGAGGAGTCCTGAGCAATGGCAACGACGTTAACCCGAGCTTGAGCTAATGAACTAAAGAATTTAGCCGCTACGCCTCGTTGATGATGCATGCCATCACCGACAAGTGACACAATTGATAGCTCACCCTTTAACGATAACGGCTCAAGCAAGCCATTTAAAAGCTCTAACTCAAATTCATCTTGTAAACTTTGTTTCGCACGTTCTGAGTCACTTGAATAGATACAAAAGCTTATGCAATACTCACTCGACGACTGACTAATAAGTATCAATGAGATATTTTCTCTACTCATGGTTGCAAAGACACGACTCGCCATGCCTACCATACCTTTCATGCCTGGACCTGACACATTAACCATGGTTAAGTCGTCAAGGTTGGAAATTGCTTTAACGCGCTTTTGTTGATCATTCTCACTAGAGATTAAAGTACCTGCGGCACTTGGGTTACTGGTATTTTTAATTAGACAATTGATATGATATTGAGCAATTGGCCCTATTGTTTTTGGGTGTAAAACACTGGCACCAAAATAAGATAGCTCCATTGCTTCTTGATAAGATAAATAATCAAGTAATTTAGCCTCTTTAATATAACGAGGATCTGCATTGTAGACGCCATCTACATCCGTCCAAATCTCACAACATTCAGCTTCTGCACAAACGGCTAATACGGCAGCAGAGTAATCTGAACCATTACGCCCTAACGTAGTTACTTGCGGCATATTGCTATTATTATCAGCATTAACACCAATAAAACCTGGCATCAACGACACTGGACTTAATTTATTGTATTCACGCGCGAACTTATCTTTTGATAGTACTAAATCGGCAACCGCATTAAGTGACGAGTTATTAGTATATAAAAACTTCTCTGGAGCTAATAGCGATACCTGTAAGCCATAAGCCTGTAATACCGCATCAAGTATTGCAACGCTTATACGCTCACCAGTACTGATGATTCGTGCTCGAATATGTGCAGGACAATAAGTTAATAACGTTACACCTTGCATATAACGTTGCAGTTGCTGCTCATAATTAGTTAACGCTTGCTCACAATGTTGGTGATTAAAGTTACTAATACTTGCTGATAAATCATCAATAATTGTTGATATTGCGCGTTTGAAGTGGCCTAAGTCTGTTACCAGTTTAGCTTCATCACTAATATTTTCGGCCATAGCAACGAGGTGATTGGTCACCCCTTGTGGTGCAGATACAACAACAGCAATCTTTGAAGATTCACTTTTGTCTTTGATAATATCTGCAACTTGACGGAAACGCTCTGCTGAAGCTAGTGAAGAGCCACCAAATTTAAGTACACGCATGTTTACTTCCTTTATAAAGAGATATTGAATAAATATACTCTTTTATTGTTTAAGCTATTATAAGTTACCACAAGTCATTAGAGCTAATACTCTTCATTGTAAGCATAAAAAAGCCCGTAACCTTTTCAGGTCACGGGCTTCGATAAAATTTTTATTTTTTACACGTTAGCCAGCGACCGCCATCCTAATTCGGGTGGTGGTGGTAATAAGAATAATGTGGCTGTTGTTTATTTGCATAAGCTTAAAGTGCCTTAAGTTATCATAAGTGTCAATCTTTAATGACAAATAACAGTAAATAAAAAGTTATAATTTATGCAAAATAATAACTAAAACGTTCACTTTTATGCATAATTTTTTAAAAGGAGATTTAGTGCAGTTGTGCGCAAGCACTTTTTTTTGGCGAGATATTAATCAATAAGTAAACTTTTAGAGCAATCGGCACTGCACACTTGGTTGCGTCCCAGCGCTTTGGCTTGATATAAAGCGTTATCAGAGAGGGTAATTAATTCTTCATAATTAGATTCTTCAACACTAAGTTGTGCCACCCCTAAACTGACTGTTACCTTTATGGCCTGATCTTTATAAATCAAAACTTTTGTCGCTATTTTATTACAAATACGCTGCGCTAGCTCTATTGCGCCACTTAATGCTGTCTCAGGTAAAATAATGGCAAACTCCTCACCACCATAGCGACCAAAAATATCTTCAACCCTTAATAAAGAGCTTATTAAAGCACTGACTTCAATTAGCACCATATCTCCACATTGATGACCATAATTATCATTAAGTAATTTAAAGTAATCTAAATCAAGCATTATCAGCGATAATTTTTTATCATGTCGTCGTGCTTTTGCATACTCTTGTTCTAATGATTCTTGCCAATGTCTTCGATTATAGATTTGAGTTAAACCATCAATACGACTAATTTGCGCGAGCTCAGCTAATGTTTTCTGCAATTTTGTTTGGTAATGACAAACATCGGTTACATCTTCAATTAAGATACAGATATATTTACTTTTACAATCAGTTTCTATAGGTAAAAAGGTGCAATTTTGTGCCATAAACTCACTATCCGTGGTGATAGGTCGAGTATGAGGTAATTCAAATAGATGATGTCTTTGCTCCCAAGAACAAAAACTTGGCGTATTTAATTGGAAAACCGAGCTGAACTTACGCGATAACCAACGCTCTGGTAGCTCTGGAAATGCACTAAATATTGACTGACCAAGCGTATTCTTTGCTATTTTATCGGTATGAACCTGTAAAAAACGATTCCAAATAACAATATTAAAATCAGCATCTAATACCAAAACACCGGTATTTAATTGATTAGCGATCTGGCTATTTATTTGTTTAAGCACTTGTTCATTTAAAGTCAGTGTATCGGTCATAGTTGTCGAAATAAGTGCATTAAAGTCCAGCATTAAAATTCTGCCAATATCCGATCAAGTACATGTTTTATATTCGTTATCGCTGTTTCAGGGATCAGTAAAATCATATTGCAATTAAACGAATAATCAGTAACTTGATAGTTAATATTTACTTTTAACGCTAAATCCCAACTGAATGGCATTTGTTGTAAATGCTCAGATAAATTTTCCTTGGCACTTGGCAGTAACTTAGGGGCATTATAAGACATTTGATTATCGATTTGCCGAGCGAATACATTCAAAAAAGTTGTCGTTAAAATAGAGCTAATATCAATTAATTGCTCATCTTGTGATAACTCATCAGGTTCATAGCCAAGTAAATCGGCAATGCGACCCGAGTCTTCTTCTTGGTACACTAATAGTGCTTCACCACGGATGCCTTCGTAACCAAAAAAGCCTTGGCTTACAACAGCCATAGTGTTTTTTTGCTGGCTCAAAGTGTTCATCAAGTCTTTAGCATCAACACTTTCAATACTCGGGACTTTTAAATAAACAAAAGTATCTAGGTAACGGGCAAGCTGATCACTTGCTTGTCCCATAGCGACATTGATGAGCTCTTGTAAACAATCTTGTTGGTCTTCTGTTAAATGAAATTCACTCATAACAGACCATGCTGTTGCAGATGGTTGGTTAAAACCTCTGGTTTTACTGGTTTACGTAAAAATTCTTTTGCGCCTAGTGCTTTTACCTTACTTTGCATTTCAGGTTGAATATCTGCTGAAATAACAAAAACACTGCATTTAAGCTTTAATTTTTGAATACCTTGTAAAACGCCAATACCATCAATCCCCGGCATAGTGAGATCAAGAAAGAGAACATCTATACTATTATCACGTAAAATAGTTAAGGCTTCTGCGCCATTAGTTGCAGTTTGAACAGATGTTTTCCATTGCTCAGGAAGGCTTCTAAGCACTTGCTTTCTGGCCATGTTTGAATCATCACAAATAAGCACCGATGGGCTCATAAAAGGAAGGACCTTATTTTATTTTTTTTGTTGATGATAATTTACCCTAAAAAAAAGCAATTGTTAATCAACAATTGCTTTTTTTTAACAAAATTATAAAGATAGTTTATTTTCAAATCTAAAACTGATATTAGATTTTGCGAAGCAACAACACTTTTATTCATTTGTAAATTAACTTACAGAGCCAAAGTACAATAAAATTAAGTATTTACAAAAGAGTATCATTCAGCACAACTATAAAACTATCCGCCAAGAATGAAAAAAGCACAAGCAATAGAAAGATACGCTGAACTTATATAAAGCATTGAAATTTTGATACTATGTAAATTAATTTTCATCACAATTCCTTTTCGAGTTAATCCAAAATAAGGGGGTAGTAATTAGTGAAAGTGATTATAATTTATGCTAATACAAAAAAGTGTAGTTAATGGTTGTTGTTTTGTCTAAGTTTGTGATTAAGATCATTGAACTTTAGATATTTTGTTGTCTTTAGGTAGGATTTTTCCAGTGTAATTGTGATTGATGAATATTAAGCCATTTTTTAGCGGTATTAACATTGGGACAAAATTTTTCAACGAGTTGCCAAAAGTCTTTGGAATGATTTAAATGCACTAAGTGGCACAACTCATGAATAATAACGTAATCAATAACAAATATTGGCGCCATCACTAACAGATAATTGAAACTGAGTTCACCGCGATTATTACAGCTCCCCCATCGTGCTCGGTATTGGCGAATATTTACTTTTGTCGGACTTAATGACGTTTGCGTACTAAGAAACTCAAGACGCTCAATAATCAATTGTTCAGCCTGCTGTTTAAAGTAAGTTTCCAGAAGTTTTTTAACCCGTGCAGCTTTATCTAGAGGCTCTATCAGTCGAATACTTACCCTTTCATTGATTACAACGTTAAGTTGTCTTAGAGATGGTTTAGAAGCACAGAATAACTCAACTTCATTGGCTATACTATTATCGATGAATACGTTAGATTTTTTTGCCAAACAGATATTCAGTGTGAGGTGTTCACCTAAGAAAAATAGACTTGAACCTTGGCTAAAATCACAAAAGTCTGGTTTTTTCTTTTGCTCAGCTACTTTTGTATGTAGCCAAGCTGACTTTTCTTTAATGAAAGTATCAATTAACGTTGCGGCCACATAATATGGTGCTCGCACAGTTACCTGACCATGTCTAACCTGTAATGAAAGTGTTTTTCTACGCTTACTGCGAATAAGTTGATATTCAAGCATAAAAAATCAACCACAATACTTTATATTCAATTAACTGGCTTCACTCAATTTAGTGCTCGTAGTTTTAGCTTTACTTTTTTTGGCTTTTGCAATAGGTTTTGGTTCATCACTTACGACAATTTCAACAATGGGTGTAACAGCTACTTTTTCAGCTGACTTTTTAGTTGGCGGTTTTGTCGGTTTCTTAGCTAACAACGCAACAAGTACCTCTTCTCGGTGTTGTGCTAAAAAGATACTTAACTCTTCATTGGCGCTATCACTTAATGCTACCGAAGATTGAGCGAACATTTGGCTTAAATTATCAGCCATATCCAACATTTTGTCATATTCATCAGCTGATTTCTTATCCATAAATGTTTTCGCCTCGACCCCGTTTCTAATTACTACAAACCGACTTTCAACTGCCATTAGCTTTCCCCATAACTACATATCGAACTTATTAAAGATTCGTAACACTGTAAAAATAATAATACCTAAGTATCAAATTAACTTTTACCCAAATTATATTACCCACAATAGCATAGCCCAAACCAAAACTGTATATAAAAACAGTTAATCAAGTGATTTTCAATCATGTCACTCAGGAGAAATGGTTAAAACAAGACAATCATCTCAAGTTTAATGACATCTACTACACATTTCGTATGTCAAAATAACACCAAATGTAAAGATTAATGTCAGTAATATACAAGATTTATTGTTGAATAAACAGACAATCAATCACTTAGCAAACTTACATCATTTAATGCTTGATTTTTACTTACATTCTCTGAGGGAATGGTTACAACTTTTAACTAAAAAGAGTCCACTATTATAGTGTGCCTTGCATAACGAGGTCGAACAAAACACTAACGACATACTATAACATTCTGGAGAATTACCATGACTACTTTTAAAAAAACATTACTTGCTCTTACCGCCGTTTTACCTGTTTTAGCTATCAGTTTACCAAGCCAAGCAGCGATGACTCCATATATGGAAAAAGCCTTAATCGATGTTTGTAAAGCAGCTAAAAGCAATAGTATTTTAAAACTTAAAAGCACAACTGAATCTTACCGCCTACAAACTAAAACTGTCGCTTTAAAATTAATGTGTAATGGTGAAGACGTGATTAGCTTTGCTGAAAGCAATGGAGCTGATAAAACCGCGGCGAGATTACAGAAAAGTATTGGTAATGTAAGCATCACCGATGTAGCTGCATTGTCAAAAGTAAAAGTAACTTTTTAATATAATGGCTAAATAAGAACGCTCAACAGGCTATTCTTGAGCGTTCATATTTACATCAAACTGTTAAACAATAACTACTCACCAAAGACTTTTTCAAACCAAGAACGATGGTCAATTTTTTCTTGTAAACATTCTTTTGACATAACTATACCGTCGAGCACCGCAGGATAAAACACAGTGTTGGCACATTCATCTGTTACGGCATTGCCCGTTTGTTGCTCAAATAAGGTAACGGCAATACTTTCAGGTTTATCTTCAATTTTATTTACTATCCCTTGCCTCTTCATGAAATCAGCAAACAAAGGCAAGGCGCCACTACTTCCTGTTAAACCTGTGGGTTTATTATTATCTTTTCCTAACCAAGTTGTTACTAAATGCTTATTGTCATAGCCGATAAACCAACTGTCTCGTAAAGCATTACTTGTACCTGTTTTACCTGCTACTTTATTGTTGCCTAAACGCCAACTTAGTGACCTAGCTGTACCAATTTTGGTGACTTGTTCTAAAGCGTAATCAAGCAGGTAAGCCGCATTACTTGATAAGCGCTGCTCACTTGATTGCTCTTTTTGCCAGAGTGTCTCATTATTTGAAGACAGTATTTTAGTAATGGTATGGCTTTTTTGGTAGTAACCTTTGTTCGCAATGGCTAAATATAACTGGTTAATTTCCAATGGCGACATATCAATTGCACCTAATAATACGGACGGTCGCATTTGAATATTATGTTGATAGCCCAGTGTTTTAATAACATCAGCGACACTGCCTAAACCTAAGCTCATACCCAGGTTAATGGTTGGTATATTAAGGGAATAAACTAACCCTTCTATTAACGAAACTTGACCTCTATATTTTCCATCATAATTTTTCGGTTGCCACTTTTTACCTGAGCCTTTTTTTAAGGTAATCGCTTTATCATCTAAAATAGTTGCGAAATTATATTGTTGATATCGCTCAAGTGCCGCAACATATATTGCTGGTTTAATTAATGAACCAATATGACGTTTGGCATTAAGCGCTCGATTAAAACCAGCATAGCCACTTTCCCTGCCACCCACTAGAGCTCTAATCTCGCCACTACTAATATCAGTGACTATCATAGCGGCCTCTAAATCACTTTGCTGATATTCTCGCTCAAGTAATGGCAGTTGTTGAGCCACACTCTGCTCTAATAACTGCTGACTGCGGTGCGAGAAACCGGTAAATACTTTTATGCCTGATTTTTGGGTAAAACTTGACAGGTGCTGATTTAATTCCGCATTAACGAGTTGCAAGTAGGCGGGATATGTTTTTTTGGCTAAACGTCGATGCGTTCTAACGGATAACGCTGACTCTGCAGCCTGCTCAAAATCGACTAATGATAACAAATTCTGTTCAAACATAAGTCTAAGAATGAGGTCACGTCGTTCTATTGCTCGTTTGGGATGTCGCCATGGATCGTAATAACTGGGTCCTTTAACTTGAGCTATTAATAAAGCCATTTGCCCATGACTTAATTCATGTATTTTTTTATCAAAATAAAATTGCGCGGCCAAGCCGAAGCCATAGACACCATTGGCATAATTCTGCCCTAAGTAGACTTCATTAATATAAGCTTCTAGTAGTTGATCTTTACTATACCTCAACTCCAAAATCACGGCCATTAGCGCTTCTTTAATTTTTCGAGAAAGTGTCCGTTCTCGACTAAGAAACATATTCTTAGCTAGCTGCTGTGTTAACGTGCTACCACCCTGCACCGTTCGTCCTGCACGAATATTATTGAATAGCGCTCTAACAATGCCTATAGGTGAAACACCATGATGATGATAAAAATCACGGTCTTCAATTAACAATAAGGTATCAATCAATTGGCTAGGTAGCTCTTCTAGCGATACTAAGACACGATCTTCTTTATTATCAGGAACTAAACGTGCCAGTAATTGTGGCTCAAGCGTTAATGTGGTAACTGCTTGTTTATCGACACTCAAGGAAACAATAATATCGCTAACAACCTCAATACTGAGTTGCTGTGCGCTGTTAGAACCATCGGTAAAATCAAATGAACGTTGAAAGATATTTAGACGCTCTGGCGACTGCGCGAATTCCCCAGCTCGAGTGACAAACTTAACTTTTTGATAGGTATTAATTTTTAGTGATTGAGCTATTTCATCCAAATTAGCTTGTTCACCTAACTGCAATGTTTGCATTTGACCGTAAACTTGCACAGGCACTTGCCAACGCTGACCTTCAAATGTCTTTCTTACCTTAGCATCAAGATAAATAGAGAAAATCCCTAAGGTGAATAAGGAGGCAATCATTAACTTACCTAAAGTTATCCCTATTTTACCTAATATTGATTTTTCTTTATGTACTAAGGTGCTACCTTTTTTTACTTTAATTTTTGACATTATTTTTCGATATGCTGAGTTATCAAGTTGGGTTATTCTTTTATATGACGCTTCATTTTATTGGTTGCTTTCGCATTGACCGGATCATCTGGCCAATAATGCCTAGGATAGCGGCTTTTCATATCTTTTTGCACTGCTTGATAACTTCCAGACCAAAATTTAACTAAGTCTTGTGTTACTTGAATAGGGCGTTGCGCGGGTGAAAGTAACTCTAACAACAAGGGAACACCTTGATTTTGTTCAAAAACACCTTCCATAACACCCACAATAGGAGTTTGTATTAAGCCATATAACTCTTGCATCGGTAATGATACTTTGGGTGATTTATCTTGAGAATAACTAATAGGACAATGCCTTCCTGTAGGTCCCACATAAACAGTAGGCGCGGCTTGGCTTAATATTTTTTGCTCTTGATAATTTAGTAAAGATAATAACATTTTTGATAAATCCAGTTTATCAAGCTGCGCTTTATTTTTTATTTCGCCAACAAACGGAGCAAACCAAGTTGTTAGCTTTGCCAAGAGTACATCATCATCGATAATCGACAAATTATATTCGGGGCAATATTGATTCAACCACTGCCAACGAGCCTTGAGCGCTAGATCTTTGGCCTGCCAAGATAAAAATAACAAACCTTTTTTCATCACTAACTCACACCACATAGTACTAATGGTTTCAGCCGTAACCTCTTGTTTCAATGGCTGCTCTGATAAAATAATTGCACCTAGTGTAGTTTGCCTTTTAGCTATTATCCTACCGCTTTTGCTGTCAAATTTTGCTATATCTTGTTGTTTTATTTGTGCAGGAAAAGCCTCCGTTATTTCAACTAAACTGATCTGACTAGCTAATCGTACACTTAACTGATTATCACCTTGGCTCGTTTGAGCAATAACAATAAAGTCTTCATTGGCTAATGCATCTTGTTCATTAACTGACGCGCCTTTGCCATTAACGCAAATATAATCGCCATGATTTATCCGAGCTTTCGCCACCCGCTCTGGGTAAGCATAAGCGATTAGTAGACCTGTCTTTGATAAATCTAATGAATGGACGTTAAAACGTAATTGTACATTTTGCGCAAGTCGGTTTGCTTGCAATAAAATCCGTTCTAACACCGGATTTTTATTGCTCCTATGCTGAATAAGTAATTGTAATCGGTGAACTAAGTCACAATCGAATTTAGCCTGTTCGCCCTTAAAAACATCGCGTTCTTCGAGTAACGCTGCGATTAAACAAGCCAACAGTGTTATGTTCTGGCCTAGGTGTTGTGCCATTAAAATCATATGAGCGAAACGTGGGTGGCAAGGTAAATTGGCAGCTTTTTCACCATGTTTGGTGAGTAGGTATTTGTCATCGACAATAGCTAGGCTTTGTAATTCTTGCCAAGCTTGTTGTTCTTTGATTTTACTTGGTAGCTCCAATAAAGGTAATTCAGCTAAAGCAGAAACGCCCCATCGAGCCGCTTCAATCAGTGTCGGTAATAAATCTGCTTGTTGAATATCATTAACACTGTGTAAAGGTCTACGCTCAAAATCATCTTTGCCATATAAGCGAATACAATGTCCTGGCATTAATCGTCCTGCTCGCCCTGCTCTTTGCACAGCTGAAGCTTTTGATATCTGCTTTTGCATAAGTTTATTCATCAAACTAGCACTATCAAAAACAGCCACTTTTTCAAGCCCGCAATCAATAACAAGATCTATACCATCGATGGTCAGTGAGGTTTCTGCAATATTAGTCGCTAAAACAATCTTACGGTGACCATTTTCACAAGGAGCTATAGCCTGCTGCTGATCCTTTAGAGTCAACTCGCCAAATAAAGGGCAAATTTTTACACCTTCTGTTTGTTGCGCCATTAAACGCTCAAGTAAAAAATGGATATCAGCGACACCCGGTAAAAAAACTAAGATTGAGCCATGATGATCAAGCATTTTATCTTTGATAACCGTCAACGCATGTTCTCGCCAACGTTGATGGCCCTTAGGTGCTTGATAACTCACTTCTATAGGATAGCTTCGCCCTTCACTCTTCAATATGTGTGCATCTGGCAATGCTTGGCTTAAATATTCAATATCTAGCGTTGCCGACATGAGCAGTATTTTTAAATCATCACGCAATTCTGTTTGTACTTCACGGGTAAGAGCAAAAGCTAAATCGCCCTGTAAACTTCGCTCATGAAATTCATCAAAGACCACCAATGAAGTATCTAATAGCTCGGCATCTTTTTGAATAATCTGCGTTAATATTCCTTCGGTAATAACCTCAAGTCGAGTCTTCGCGGACGTTTTACTGTCGTTGCGTAATCGATAGCCAATAGTTTCACCTACGTTTTCATCAAGTTGTTTTGCTAAAAAAACCGCTATATTTTTAACGGCTAAACGTCTAGGTTGCAGTAAATAAATTTTTTTATTCGCCAAGCTTGGCAAGGTTAATAACCATAAAGGTAAGCAAGTTGATTTACCTGCTCCTGGTGGAGCCGATAATATGAGGGTATTTTGCTCATCAAGGGTTTGGCAAAATTGTTGTTTAATTGCTTCTATGGGTAAAGAAGTGGTCACTGACATCGATAAACTAACGTTATTAAAAATATGGCAGCCATCATAACAATTATTACTTGTCTGGCATAATTCGATAATTAATTGAATTTCTCTATGATTGATTTAGCTTCGATTAAACATACTTTAAAAGTGTATCTGCAATGAAAAAAATTTCGATATTGTAGTTGAATATTGTTTTTTAGTTGAGCCAACAGATGTTAATTTTGGTGATAAGGTTCATGGCTGCATGGTAATGAATTCACCAAGCTTCGTATGCTTGTCCGGCAAAGTTGAGTAAACGTTACAGTGTGACTATTTCCGCCAATGGGAACCACTGTGTTTTTCCTATTATTAGTCGATAAAATGATATCGGCTTAGCACTATATTAAAAATATTTAGCACTAAATAGAATAAAAACTTGCGAATATAAATTTTTATGCTTACTTGGCAAGCTATTTAAAGGCTGTTATTACTAAACGTTGCCCTTTTATTAATCAGAAATAATCAGAGAGGAATGAACATGGAATACTCAGCACATGGACGTTATGTCATTGAACAAAAAAAGAATATTTTATTAGTAGATGCACAAGGCCCTTTTAATGAGGTTACAGTAGAAAAATACCATCAAGATATAAAGCAGCTAACTGAAAAAATGAGTGGCGAACCATGGGGTTCATTAATCACCTTTCGTGGCAATAGTATTTTTACCCCTGATGCTGAGCAACAATTAAGAGAAACAACTCAATATCGACAAAAAAAAGGTATGATTGCTATCGCTGTTGTTATTTTAAATAGCGCTTACGCTGATATGCAACAAATGCAATTACAGCGTATCTACCATGACTGCCAAATAGAATTTCATGTATTCAGTGATAGCGAAAGTGCTACCGATTGGCTCAATGGTTTTATTGAACAAGCAAGCTTATTAAAAAATAAACAACGAAAAACAGCGCGAGTTAATTAAAATGACTATGCCAATATAAAATTACGTTATGATTAGCTAAAATTAAACAGCCCCCTAACTAGCTCATTTTACTATGATACTGCAACTGCAACCCGCAAAATTAATTAAGCGTTACAAGCGTTTTTTAGCCGACATTAAACTTCCTAATGGTGAGGAAACAACTATACATTGTGCTAACACTGGTGCAATGAAAGGTTGTGCAGTGCCTGATGATACCGTTTGGTATAGCACATCAACCAACACCAAACGAAAATACCCATTTAGCTGGGAGATCACCCAAAGCCAAGATGACCATTTTATTTGCGTAAACACTTTACGTGCTAACCAGTTGGTTGAAGAGGCATTACACAAAGGCCTTATCAATGAGTTATCTGACTTCAATGAATTAAAAAGAGAAGTTAAATATGGCAATGAAAACAGTCGTATTGATTTTTTAGCTACTTATAATCATGCTCCTGACACATACATTGAAGTCAAATCAGTCACCTTATTGGACAGTGGCCATGGTTATTTTCCTGATGCTGTCACCACTCGTGGCCAAAAACACTTACGTGAATTAATGGACATGGTCTCACAAGGGCATAAAGCTGTATTATTATTTGCTGTTTTACATACCGGTATTAATGCTATATCTGCCGCGAGTCATATTGACCCCACCTACGCTGAGTTACTCAAAGAAGCCAACGCTGCGGGCGTTGAAATAATAGCCTACAAGGCCAACTTTTCACTCTCACGAGGAGAGCTAGATTTTAATTTAGTAGAAAAAATTCCCTTTATTGAACGATAAAGATTGACTAGTCCTAGTAAAACTTGCTAAAAAACCTTGCTAAAAATGTTTAAATAGCAGATTAAAATTATCATTACCATTAACTAGTTGATAAAATTAGATAAAATTTTTATTTTAACTAATTTGTTGATTTTCATCCTGAGCGACACAATATAGTCCTGATTAATCGGGTCATATATAAAATATTGGTACTTACAACAAAGGCACTATACTTCCTAAAACGTGGTATATTAGTAAATTGCCTTGGTCTATGTAGCATTTGGAGAATAAGCATGCCAAAAAGTAAACACAAGCCATTAGGTATCCTTGCCTTAGCAGGCGTTTCGCCATATCAAGAAAAAGCTGGCGAAGAGTACATGGAAGGGCCTCAACTTGAGCATTTTAAGAAAATTTTAGATGCTTGGCGCTTACAATTACGGGAAGAAGTTGATCGCACCGTATCGCATATGCAAGATGAAGCAGCAAACTTTCCAGATCCTGTGGACAGAGCAGCTCAAGAAGAAGAGTTCAGTCTTGAATTACGTACACGAGACCGTGAACGTAAACTTATCAAGAAAATTGAAAAAACCTTACAGTTAATTGAAGATGACGATTTTGGTTTTTGCAACTCTTGCGGTATAGAGATTGGTATTCGTCGTTTAGAAGCACGTCCAACTGCCGATCTTTGTATTGAATGTAAGACGTTAGCTGAAATTAAAGAACGTCAAATGGCTGGCTAATTATTAGCTAACCATACCTAGTTCTAGCTAGCATTAACTAGACAGGGTTTACATGCAAAATTTGCATACCTTCGCATACAATAAGCGACCACTAGAGCCTAATCAGGCTTCTCAATATCGTGGTCGCTTTGCTCCATCCCCTTCAGGTTTACTCCATTTTGGTTCTCTTATCGCTGCTCTTGCGAGCTTTCTTGATGCTAAATCGTTTATTAATGATTACGGCCAGCAAGGCAAGTGGTTAATTCGCATTGAAGATATAGACAAACCTCGTGAACAAAAAGGCGCCAGCACAGCAATATTAACTGCGCTTGAAGCTTTTGGATTGCACTGGGATGAAACCGAACTTTATCAAAGCACTCAATCTCAATACTACCGTGATATTTTATCTAACCTATCGAAGCAAAAACTAAGCTATTACTGTCAATGTACTCGCGCTCAGATCAAGGCTATCGGTGGTATATATCAAGGTCATTGCCTTAGTGCTAATCACTCCCCTAAAAATAGTGCTTTAAGACTTGTTAATCAGCACGGTCTGTATAATTTTAATGACCTATTTCAAGGTGATGTTGTGTGTGATAAAAAATTAGCTGATGAAGACTTTATTATTCACCGTAAAGACGGTTTATTCGCCTACCAGCTTGCCGTAGTCGCTGATGATATTGCACAGGGCATTACCCATGTTGTCCGTGGTTGTGACTTACTCGAACCTACCGCCAGACAACTGACTCTTTATCAAACATTAAATAATAGTTTTTTGAAATGTAATACCCCACTGTTCGGTCATATTCCCTTAGCGATAACGAGTGATGGTTATAAACTTAGCAAGCAAAACAAAGCGCCAGCTATTGATAACGATAGGCCGCAGCCAGCACTTATTGCCGCGCTAACATTTTTAGGTCAATCGCCGGCTCCTGAATTAGTGAATGCGAGTGTGGAAGAACTAATTAAATGGGCCATAAATAATTGGCAACGTAGCAACGTGCCTAAAGCTGTTGAAATAAACATTGATTAACAGTCAAACCGATTAAGTTACTCAGCATTGAATAAAAAAGAAGTAAGCCACTGAAAAGCAATTTAATAAAGGAAATATTATGTCTACTAACACAAAAAAAACTATTGTAATTACTGGCGCCAATCGGGGTATCGGTTATGCCATGGCTAACATTTGTCAAAAGCGTGGTGATACTGTTTATGCGCTTTGTCGTCAAAGTTCTAAAGATTTAGATGCGCTAGGCGTAAACATAGTAGAACAAATCGATGTGGCGACACAAGCAGGTATCGATAAAGCCGTATCAGCACTTAGCGGTATCACCATTGATTTATTGATCAACAACGCCGGTATTTTACGTAACGAGCAGCTTAGCGACTTAAATCAAGAGACCATTGTTGAACAATTTAATGTTAATGCTATTGCTCCTTTATTTTTAAGCCATGCTTTACTGGCGAACTTATCTTCAGGTAGCAAAATTGGCTTGATCTCTTCAAGAATGGGCTCAATTACGGATAATGATTCTGGTGGTCGCTACGGCTACCGCATGTCAAAAGCGGCGTTAAATATTGCGGCGGTATCATTGGCAAGAGACCTTAGTGAAGAGAATATCGCTGTGGGTATTTACCACCCTGGTTATGTGCAAACAGAAATGGTTAATAGCAATGGGGTATTAAGTAATGGTGATATCAGCGCAAGTGTCGCTGCAGAGCGCCTAATTGCCTTAATGGATAACTTAACCATGGCAGACTCAGGTGTGTTTAAACACTCAAATGGTGAAACATTACCTTGGTAGTCTTGGTCTATAAAAATTAGTTTATCGAAAGAAATACGGGCTTTGATTCCCGTGTTTTTTTCTTAGTGGCTGTTTTGCTGTTTTTTCATGCTATTTGTCGCGTCTGTTATTCTCTTTTGCCCTGCACTGTTATATCATTGCGCCACTATTTTATGTCTGTCTTAAAGGCCTGTGACTATCAAAAGCGTTATTAATTTATGCAAACGAGTTTTCTCCAAAAAAGTGAGTAAAACTATCGCCGAAACGACCCCTACAAAAAACGCTAAGAAAAGCGCCAGTAACAAAAAAAATGTTGCTACTGCATCCTTTGATAACCCATTAATTTTCTCAAGAGATCAGCATCCTGTCTCGCGCCAATTAATGAGTCCCAATGCACTTAAAGTATTACACCGTTTGAATAAAGGTGGTTTTGATGCCTACCTTGTTGGTGGCGGCGTGCGCGATATTTTATTAGGTTTTGAGCCTAAAGATTTTGATATTGCAACGAATGCAACACCTGATGAAATTAAAGATTTGTTCAGAAATTGTCGCTTAATTGGTAGACGCTTTCGATTAGCCCATATTGTTTTCGGTCGTGAAATTATAGAAGTTGCCACTTTTAGAGGGCATCATGATAACGCATCAGAACAAGAGAAGAGCTGTAAAACAACCTCTAAGCAGAGCGAAGATGGCATGTTATTGCGAGATAACATATATGGCAGTATAGAGGAAGATGCTGAGCGTCGAGACTTTACTATCAATGCTTTATATTATTCATCTAAAGATTTTAAAGTTTATGATTTTGCTAATGGTGTGCAGGATGTCAACGATAAAGTTATTCGCTTGATTGGCGATCCTGAAACGCGTTACCGCGAAGATCCGGTACGTATGTTACGAGCGATTCGTTTTGCCACTAAACTCGATATGCAAATAAGTGATGCTACAAAAGCCCCCATTAAAGAATTATCGACATTAATGGCCAATATTCCTGCGGCTCGTTTGTTTGAAGAATTCTTAAAAATGTTCATTGCTGGTAAGGCTGTTGCAAACTTTGAGCAACTGCGTAGTTATGACCTCTTTGGTTACTTCTTCCCTGCTGTTGATCAAGCACTTAATGATGAATCAAACGAGCAAAGTTATTTACTCGACTTCATTATGCTAGCGATGGAAAACACTGACAAACGAATAAATAATGATCAACGCGTAACGCCTGCCTTTTTATTCGCTGCCATGCTTTGGTATCCATTACAAAAGCACATTCAGCAAATTAAAGTTACAACTCAACTTACACCACAAGATATCTTCTTTGCTGCCCTCAATGAAATCATGCCTGAGCAGCAACGCAGTATTGCGATCCCTAAACGTTTCCAAGCCGTCATTAAAGATATTTGGATCCTGCAAGATAAGTTAAGTCGCCGTGATGGTAAGCGTGCATTTAAAACATTGGAGCATCTTAAATTCAGAGCAGGTTACGACTTCTTATTATTACGTGCACAAATAGAAGCGACACCTGAACTTGAAGAATTAGCGCTGTGGTGGACAGACTTTCAAGAAGTATCAAATGATGCCCAACTCCAAATGATAAAAGGTGTAAACGTGCCACAAGGCTCAAAACGACGTACCCCAAAGAAACGTCGTAAACCTAGTGCAAAGCCAACTGAATAATAACGGCAAAGAAATGCAAAAAACAACCATTGCCTATATAGGGTTAGGTAGCAACTTATCAAACCCTAGATTGCAAATAAGCAGAGCTGCTGCCGAAATTGCTAAAATAGAAGCGGGTAATGTTATTGCATTATCGGCTCTGTATTTGAGTAAGCCAATGGGTCCTCAGGATCAAGATGACTACATCAACGCAGTTATTGCCCTAAAAACAAGCTTATCTGCGCTTGAATTATTAGATGCCTTACAAGCAATAGAGAATTCAGCAGGACGTGTACGAAAAGATAACCGCTGGGGCGCACGTATACTCGATTGTGATATTCTATTATTTGGTAATGAATCGATAGAGAACGAACGCTTAACTGTTCCTCACTACGGTATGAAAATTCGAGAATTTGTTGTACTGCCATTAGCAGAAATCGCACCTACTTTACATTTACCTGACGGTACTTCAATCAGCTCCCTTGCTAGTGAAATCAACAGCAATGGCATAATAAAATTATCGCTATTAAAATAATAAATATTAAAACTATTGCCCTTAACACTATAATAAATAATTAGAACTACTGCTCATTAACCTATTCGGAAAAATCATGGCTAAAATAACCACCGCAAGCTTGCTGAACATGAAACAACAAGGCGAAAAAATAGCAACCATTACCGCCTATGACGCCAGCTTCGCAAAACTATTTGACCAAGCAGGTATACACGCCATACTTATTGGCGACTCTTTAGGTATGGTATTACAAGGCAAAGACAGCACATTACCCGTGACTATCGAAGATATGGCTTATCATACACGTTGCGTAAAACGTGGCGTTGAAGCATCCCTTATTATTGCTGACATGCCTTTTATGAGCTATGGCACTAAAGAGCACGCTTTAACAAATGCCGCACTGCTAATGCAAGCTGGCGCTAGCATGGTAAAAATGGAAGGTGGCGCTTGGCTTAATGACACTATTTCAGCACTGGTTGAGCGTGGTATTCCCGTTTGTGCTCACCTGGGTTTAACGCCGCAATCGGTTAATATTTTTGGCGGTTTTAAAGTACAAGGTCGTGATGATGATAAAGCCGAACAAATGATTGCTGATGCAAAAGCACTTGAAGCGGCCGGCGCTCAATTATTGGTACTTGAATGTATTCCCGCCACTTTAGGTGAAGCCATCACTCAGGCGCTGACCATTCCAACTATTGGTATTGGCGCAGGTAAAGAGACGGATGGACAAATTTTGGTTATGCACGATGCCCTAGGTATTGCCTGTAATTATATGCCTAAGTTTTCGCGCAATTTCCTAAAAGATACCGGTGACATAAAAAAAGCCATTGAGCTTTACATCAGTGAAGTGAGTCAAGGTAACTTTCCTGGTGATGAACACATTTTCAAGTAATTACAACAAGTAGTGACGCAAGCTATATCAGAGAATATGTAAAATACAGCTCTATTAATAAGATACTAACACTATAATATTTATAATAAATAACGGCAAAATTAATTTATGAAAACAGTCAGTCAAATTAGTGAATTACGTGCGCAAGTAAATGCATGGCGTCAACAAGGTTTAACCGTTGCTTTTGTGCCTACTATGGGTAACTTACATGCGGGTCATATTTCGTTAGTCGATGAAGCACATAAACATGCCGATAAGATTGTTGCCAGTATTTTTGTCAACCCAATGCAATTCGGTGCAAACGAAGACATTGATAGCTACCCACGTACCATGGTTGATGACCAACAAAAATTAACTGCTGCGGGTACCGATTTACTCTTTACCCCAACACCTGACATTATTTACCCAAAAGGCCTAGCAAAGCAAAGCTTTATTGAAGTGCCAAATATCTCTGATGGATATTGCGGTGAAAGTCGTCCCGGTCATTTTCGCGGTGTTGCTACCGTAGTCTGTAAATTATTTAACTTAGTACAACCAGATGTCGCTTGTTTTGGCCTAAAAGATTATCAGCAAGTACAAGTAATCCAAACGATGGTTGAAGACTTATCGATGCCTATTACTATTATTCCCGTAGCAACCACCAGAGAAGATAATGGTTTAGCTTTGAGCTCTCGTAATGGTTATTTAACTGCTGAAGAAAAAGCTATCGCTCCTGTCCTACATAAAAATTTACAATGGTTAGCCGAAAAAATTAGTACTGGTTTTTCTCAAAATGACAGTATTGATTTTATTGGTTTGTCAAAACAAGCAGTTAAGGCAATAAATGAGGCTGGTTTACATACTGATTACCTCCATGTTTGCCAAGCACAAACATTGCAACCTGCAAGTGAAGATGACACACAATTAGTTATTTTAGCGGCTGCACATTGCGGTAAAGCACGATTAATTGATAACTTACAATTGAAGCTAACTTAATTACCTTTGATCTTCCTGATATCAACTTACCTAGTCTAGTATGTCTTAGCTAGGTAAGTTGCGAAGTAGCCGCTAAACTAGCGTTACTAAGAGCATACCAATGACTAACAGTTCATTAATCCTTTGCCCTGTATTAGCGAAAAAATCAGATAAAAAGTCCATTTTACGCTTCTATAAAGATAACCATTATTCAGCAAGATTTATTGGTTATGATACTTGCTACCTTATCAAAAAAAATGACAAAATTATTGCCAGCGTGATTCTCTCGTTAGGTGAAAACAGACCAGAAATCAGCCAAATTGGAGAGGACATTCTCCTAACTAAATCCCGTGCTAAGCCGCAATATTTATTACACGCATTGTTTGTTACACCTGATTATCGCAAATTAGGCTATGCCGAGAGCCTACTGAAGCACTCGATAACGCATCATCAGCAGCTAGTATGCTTTGCGCAGACATCGTTAAATAAACTCTATTTAAACAATGGATTTACTCTGCTTTTTGATGACTTAATGAGTGAGTGTTTAACTCCGACTCTATTGAATCGATTCAAGCAGTATTCAAAACACAAGACTGAGCTAAAAGTCTATATTCATCAGATATCTAAGTAAATAAAGTGCGTGTGCAGACATTATTGATTTGAACAGAACCAATATTTATTTTTTTGAAGGCTAATTACCGCACTAGCTAGGCTTAAAGTAAGTTTTGACAAGTTTTTCTTTCTTTATCAAAAATAGACTTTACTTTAATAAGCCCAATTACAAACCAAGTAGAGATAACAAAAGGCGCGGTTAATGCGGGTACTGTTATCATCTCAAAAGCTCTTGTAAGCAATACAGAGAGTAAAATAGCAAAAAGGGTAAGACAGTATTTGTTTGGATAGCGATCGATAAACGCGATAGCAACAAGACAGCCATTAAAGCCATAAAGTCCCATCACTGCTTTCTCTTGAGTCAAGCCCAAGGAAATGGCAACAAGTAAACCGATAAGTGCAGCCAATACAGCCCATACTGCCGCTTTATATGATCCAAATAACAATGCAACACAAAACACGGCACCGGTAAGCCAGCTATCTTGTAGCATAACTTGCCCCACACCACGAAGAACACTATGCAAAAGCTCTATAAGTGTCCATGGCTCAATAGATGATAATGTAATAGCTGCAACAATACTCTCTTGGTTTGCTTGGCTTGCAATGACGAGTCCTGAATAATCAATTATGAGTATGATAGTCCATGTTGAAAGAATAAAAGGTGTAGTCAACGCAGGAATGCTTGGCATTTTAGTTATCATTAAATGCATGAGCAATGTAGATAAAGCAGCACCAATAACAACTAAAAAAAGTGCACTAACACTAAGCGGTATAAAGTAAAAAACAGCAATACCAACCAGTGCAGCATTGAAGCCATACAAACCTTTATTTACATAAACACTGTCATAATGGAATAGTTTAGTGGTTGCTAAACTAGACAAAATTGCCAATAGGCATCCTAGCAACATCGTAGCTGAATTTATACCAATGCCTATTAGGAATAACAACCCTGTGACAGAGCTTGCTTGTAACATGATTTGAGCTGAGCTGCTTAGAATGCTTTTAGTAAAATGCTCGAAGGGATAATTCATAAATAATTTTTGACCAAAAAGTCACTCTCAACAGTCACAACTAAAGCTAGTTATACCAATTACATTAATTAAGTGACCTATTTTATACGTAGGAAAAAGTGATAAGTTCAAGGCATTTATTTAACTAACTAGTTTTTCTAATTATTAAATAACGCAGTAATTATTACTTTTAACAAGTAGAAATGATCACTTAGTTTGTGTGATTGGTATTACTACTGATATACTTTAACGTAGTTATAACTTCTTCTACCGAAGTCGCCCAGGCTTGCGCACTTGCATCAACTTCTTTTAACGGGTGAATGAACTCTTCACCATGCAACGTGATATATGGCTTATTAAGTGCGGCACAATAACCCGCATCGAAAGCGGCATTCCATTGTTTGTATTTATCACCAAAACGGATAATAGCGATATCACAACGTTCAATAAGTGTCTTTGTTCGCATAGCATTTACTTTTGCTGACTTATGATCCCGCCAAAACTGCTCAGTTTCAGCGCCTAGATGATCACCAGCACTATCGCTTTTTTCATGATGAGTAACCGCCGAAGAAAAGACGATATTTAAGTCGCTTTCGTGGCAACCTTGAATAATTTGTTCTCGCCAATCGGTGTGAATTTCACCGGAAAGATATACTGTTAATTTCATGATTAAGTCCCCTAGTTACCTTTAGCCAAAGTAATATTTAGCGAAGGTTATATTTATTCATAATACATCACTTCTCGATGTGCTATGTATGAATGTAATGAAATGACATTCCACTATGTGAAATGATAATCAGCTTGAGTCTGAGCTCGGCTATTAAACCCTAACAAGCAACCTATAAAAACTGCATGATAAAAACTAGCACCATCAAGACTAATACAAATTCGATTAAGTTTGTGATTTTGTTGTGTGCTGGAAAATAATTCAAGGGTAGGCACTTGATAGAGCAATAGGGAGTATTGGAATTGAAAGCAATGCCGACTTAGCGTATTTTAACCAGTACAAGTGGGTAATAACTTAATGGAATTGGTATATCGTTTTAATTACCCGTGAGTGACTTAGCTAATTTCATTGCCCTTGGCATGCTCAACCATGTCTTCAACAATAGCTTCTTCTTGTACTAAGCTCTCTTCCTCAAGCTTAGCCTGTGGCAGCATTGCATTGAGTAAAATGGCGACTAAGCCACATAAACTAATGCCAGTTAAACTAAAGTCATCATTGCCGATAGCCATGCCACCAATACCAAAGACTAACGTAGTTGAGACAATCACCAAGTTGCGCTGCTCAGCTAGGTCTACTTGCGATTTTATTAAAATGTTCATACCTACACCTGCAATTGAACCAAAAAGCAGGATCAAGATACCACCCATAACTGGCGCAGGAATAGTTTGCAGTGCAAGACCAAACTTAGCAACGAATGCCAAACCAATAGCAAAAGCAGCAGCCCAAATCATAATGCGAGGATTAAACATCTTTGTCAGCATTACGGCACCAGTAACTTCTGAATAAGTGGTATTAGGCGGCCCTCCGAATAACGATGCTAAAGAAGTAGCCAAACCATCACCTAAAAGTGTGCGATGTAGGCCTGGGTTTTTAGTGTAATCTTTACCTGTTACGCTGCCAATCGCGATAATATCACCCACGTGTTCAATTGCAGGTGCAATGGCTATAGGTAGCATGAAAAGAATAGCCGCCAAATTAAACTCTGGCGTTACAAAATTAGGAATTGCAAACCACTCACTAGTCGCTATTGCTTCGGTACTAACCATGCCCATAACAGACGCCATGATATAACCAACTAATACACCAGCCATTATTGGGATTAAGCGAAAAATACCTTTACCTAAAGTCGCGACTAAAAGCGTGGTAATTAATGCTGACATAGAAACGATTAACGCATCAGCATAAGGGAAAAGTACTGCAGCACCATCACCGGTTTTACCCATAGCCATGTTCACTGCTATTGGCGCTAAACTCAGTCCGATAACCATGATGATTGGGCCTGTTACTACCGGTGGCATTAGCTTATGTAAAAAACCAGCACCACGAACGGCAACGATTCCAGCAATCAATACATAGACTAAACCAGTAACGAATAATGACCCCATAGCTGCCGCTATACCCCAAGTTTGAACTGAGTAGGCTATTGGCGCAATAAATACAAAGGAAGAAGCCAAAAATAATGGCACTTGCTGTTTAGTGATAAATTGAAACAAGATGGTACCAATACCCGCCGTAAATAAAGCAACGCTTGGGTCTAGTCCTGTAATTAAAGGCATTAAAACAAGTGCGCCAAAAGCGACGAACAACATTTGCAGTCCGGCTAGCGCATTACGCCAAGTAGGTTGGTTGAAGCTGCTTTTATTTAAAGAAGATTCCGACATAAATGTCCTATTGAGTGGTTATTTCTATTTGTGATTAGTTAACGGCTACATTGAATCGATTTATTTGGTACCAAATATTTTATCGCCGGCATCGCCAAGTCCAGGGATGATATAACCATTTTCGTTCAAGTGGTCATCAATAGATGCAGTATAGATATCGACATCAGGGTGAGCATTTTGCACCTTTTCAAGTCCTTCAGGAGCTGCTACTAATACCAATGCACGAATGTCAGTACAACCTGCTTTTTTTAATATATCGATAGTCGCGTTCATTGATCCGCCAGTTGCTAGCATCGGATCGATAATCAAGGCCATGCGCTGATCTATGTCTCCCGCTAGCTTTTCGAAATAAGTAACTGGCTCTAGAGTTTCTTCATCACGGTAAAGACCAACAACACTTATTTTTGCACTGGGCATTAATTCTAAGACACCATCTAACATACCGATGCCAGCACGTAAAATAGGCACAACCGTCGCCTTTTTACCAACAATGCGCTGACCGGTTAATTCGCCATCCCAGCCTTGCATTTGATAGTTTTCCAACTCAAGGTCTTTGGTTGCTTCGTAAGTTAATAGACTACCAACTTCAGCAGATAGTTGACGAAAGCTACGAGTGCTCATATCCTTGGCACGCATTAAGCTAATTTTATGTTGTATTAGAGGGTGTTTTATTTCGTAAACTGACATATCTTATAATCCGCTGAAAAATTTTTACTATTTTTACACAGATGAGCAGAATATTAGAGAGGTTTTATCACTATTTATTTTCTGGATCAGCAAGATCAAGAAATACTATAATAAATACCGCTAAAGTCGAGGAAAAAAATGAACGAACCACTCCTCTTAGGAAAACGCTTAATTAGTTAATGCTAGTTACCGTGAACTTTACCTAAGTTACTTACCAATTAATCACTATCAATATTAAGTAAATTTGCTGGTGCAAATTGATCCGTGAGTACCGGGTTATTGTCGGGCCAGTCTTGATGGATCGCGGTTGATTTCATACTTTGATAAAGTTTTTTTGCATCGACACCAATAGCAAGTAATTCAATGGCTAACGTGGTGCTAGCTCCATTTTTCTTTACTATAGTCTGGGCTTCATCAAGTTTTTCAACCAATCCATTATTACGCGCCAATATGATTCGATTATTATTATCTTGATTACTCACCTGATAAAAATCACCAAAAACCGCTTTGTACGTTGCCGATTCATAGCCGTACAATTTACTAGAAGAAAAAGTATTTGCTGTTAGTATGCCGTTTTCGGAAAGTAAACTTTTGACCTCTTCTAAAAATTCTTTGGTCATTAAGTGCTCAGGAATATAATCGCCATTAAAGGCATCTAGTATAATCCAGTCATATGCTTGCTTCTTTAATATCGCCCTTTTGACGAATACTCTACCGTCTTGACTATAGGTTTTTATTTGGTCATTTTCTAAAAAGCCAAAATATTGTCGAGCCACTTTAATAACACTCTGGTCTATTTCCACGTTATCAATATAACTACCAGGTAACAATTGATGTAGGGTGTTCGACATTGTGCCACCGCCAAGACCAATGATTAAAATGCGCTTCGGCTCAGGATTAACGAATAACCCTGAGAGTAATTGCTTGGTGTAATTAAAAACTAATTGTTGCGGTTGGCTTTTCAAAAGACAGCTTTGACGAGTTTTATTAGTCTTAACATTAAATTTCAAACAACGTAAATCCCCCTTATCTTCCACTAAAATATTCCGATATAAAGAGCGTTCACTGTGAATAACTTCAGCTAGAGCATCATTTACAATAAAACTACTCATTAAGAAATAGATGCTAAGGATAAGTTTACTCGTAGAATTAGGCATGACTGATATCTCGTTGTGCTTTCGCTTTATAAAAACTTGATTTAGCTTTTGCTAGCGTGATTGTCATTAGACCCAATAGGCTTAGCAACAAGCTAACACTCACCACAATTGTGTTTATATCAAACCACATAACCAAGTAGAAAGAAGTGACAATAGTACCCAAGGCGCTCCCCAGGGTTGAAACGAAATACAATCGCCCTGCTACCTGACCACTTTCGTTAGAGTTCTTAACCAATAACCTTACCGAGTAAGGCGATAACATTCCTAAAATAATGGTAGGAATAAAAAATAGTGTTGTAGCCGCTAATAAAGAACCATAACGAGAATCTTCAACCGCAACAAAAATACTTTCCATTAACCAAGTGCTTGAGGTGACTATAGGTAATAAAGTGATACCCGCAATAATAAAAATAAGACCATAACGGTTAAGTGATGCCGAGTGAGTAGAAAGCTTACCGCCAAATAGATAACCTAATGATAAACTCAGCATAAAAACCGTGATGATACTGCCCCAGATATGAACACTACTGCCAAAAAATGGGGCAAGAATTCGACCGGCTAACAGCTCAATACACATGATTGAGAAACCACTGGTAAAGGCCAGAAAGTAGATAAACAGGTTTTTATAGTTAATTGATTTGTTTGGTTGTTGCATGGCTTATTAAATTATTATTAAAATTTATATAAACACTGTAAATTATTTTTCTATCTTTGGATAGTAAACAACCTCCCTATTACTTTAGGAATTGTTTTTCGTTGTTTGTCTGATTAATGGTGTTGCTAAACAAGTAGAGTTTAATAAAGTTTCTTGGAAGTAACTCATCCACTCAATATTATAAACGTCTTGATTATTAGACAAAAAAACACGCATTGGCGCGTCTTTAATAGTGAAAATGGTGAGCCTTTGTAGACTTTAAATGCGGTTCTGCCGATTGCAATCTCAGGGCCTATTGTCAAAGGTAAGTATCGCGATGATTACCTACCTTGTCATAATTGCACTAGAATAATTTTGCTATGCTCCGGCCTAATCGGCTATGGTTAACTGACTTGGGTATCTTGAAGGAAATTAGATTGATAAGTATCAATTGCGATATTACGGAAAATAATATGCAGGTTTGTATGAAAGTGCTCTAATATCATTGAAGGTGAAGAGTTTAGTAAAAGATTTTTTTTTGCATAATACATGGAGAGATTTATGAAAATCATCAAAAACATTTTGTTTTTAATATTGTTAAGTATCCCTATCACCTCATATGCCCTTAGTGGCTGGAAACATGTCAGTAACGTGAATGGAAAATCGACATTAGCCGCTTTAAAAAATGGCGCTTGCCTTTGGGTTAACACGTCAAATAATGGAAAAATCACTCACAGATACAAAGTTATCAGCAAAAGAAAAGGCGAACTGGTGACTATTTATCAAAATCAAAGAGTTTCTAGTTGCTAGATGTTACCCTTCCTTTAATGTAAATATAGTCATTACCACATTAATATTTTTGCTTAGTCTTTAATAATACCTATGCAATTAATCGAGTTAAATCCTACCAAGAATAAGCTAATACTTTGTTCAACTTTAACTATGTCTTTCTGAATGGGATGATTAGTTATTTTCAAGGGCTTTAATCAACTTATTAAATAAAAGTAATACTTAGAATTATTAATTTATTTTGAAGTGGGTTTTAACAAATGATGGTTTGATTGTGATTTAAGTAATGTTTAATTTTTTGCGAAAAAGATATCGAAATAGAAATGGGGAATATTAATGATTTTTAGCCGATTCGTTGTCGCCGTCGTCAAGATTAAGGCAATACTTGAAAATTTGATACCAGCATAGGACCGGAACTTTGAGATAAGAAAATTAAGCTTTGAGTAAATTGGCCTAGGGGGTTGTACTATAACATGAACATGAAAATGGTGGGCCTTCGCAGACTTGAACTGCGGACCTGCCGATTATGAGTTTGTATCATCGCATGTTGATACAGATTGATAAAAGTTGATATTAATGCATTACTCTAGCTAAAACAGTTGATTACGTGTGTGTATAAAGTATTCTAGATTGATGTCGATTGACTGATATTGATGCCAAATGTAGCACATACGTAGCACAGCTTTTATTGTGCCATTTATAATTGGTATCAAAACAGTCTTTCTGACTCTAAATTATTTAGTGGAGAGAGATGAATGGCTAACAAATTCAAGTTTACCAAAAAGGAACTAGAAGCGCTGCCCGTCGGTGATAAACGAGTTAGGTATTACGATACTGCTGTTGCGGGTCTAGTGTTAGAAGTATATCCAACAGGGAAGAAGTCATTCAGGGTTTACAAAAGGGCTAAAGGGGCTAAATCAGCCAGTCAAGTGACCCTTGGCGCATTCCCCAACCTCACAATAGAGCAAGCTAGATCACAAGCTAGAGAAGCCATCAATCAACTTGCTATGGGTGTTAACCCAAATGAACAGGCCAAAGGTGAGGTAAACGCTAATGTGACTCTTGATACAGTATTTACTGACTATCTTGCAGCAAAGACATTAGCCGATAAAACGGTGATAGGTTATAAGCAGATCGTTAAGTTTTACCTAGATGACTATAAGCACCAACCTCTCAGTCACTTGACCGAAGACATCATTAAAGACTTACATAATGACATCTCATTAGGTAAATTTAAGGATATGAAAAAAGGCAGTATGGCGCAGGCTGACCTATGCATGCGAACTCTTCGGGCATTATTTAATTACGCAAAATACGAGTATCGAGGCTATGACAAAGCCATTATATTTGGTGATAATCCCGTCACAATCCTTAGTCACCAGCGTTCATGGAATAACGTTGACCGAAAAAACACTTATGTTCGCCCACATCAAATGCCTGAATTCTTCAAAGTTATTCATGACATGAGAGAACACTCAGATCTTATTCGAAATGAGTTCGCATCAACCGTATGTGATTTCGTTGAAATGGCCTTATTAACAGGTCTTAGAAAGAGCGAATTAATGTGCCTTGAATGGGCCACCGTTGACTTGCAAGCCAAATCCTTCTACATCAGTAAAACAAAGAATGGCTCTCCCCTTGAATTACCGATCAGTGATTACTTGATGGGCTTATTTGAAAGAAGGTTCAGTAAACGCACAGATAGCGGCTTTGTGTTCAACACCAATAGTGATAAGGGTCGAATTATTGAGCCTAAGAAAGTCATTCACCGTATCAACGACAACCTAGAGTTTTCCTTTACCCTTCATGATTTACGACGTACTTTCACCACTATTGCTGAAAGCCTTAACCTTGGTACATATACGTTGAAACGTTTACTCAACCACAAGACACAGCGTGATGATGTAACTGCTGGCTATACCATACTCACACCAGAGGAGCTTCGTAAACCAGCACAGTTGATAGAAAATAAGATGTTGGAGTTAGCAGAGCTTAAAGCAGAAGAACCAGTACAGGGCTTAAATATGGATGCGCTATTGGCTAGTTTGTCTGATGAAGAGCGTAAGGCATTGTTTTTTAAATTGGTTGATGGTGTAAAAGTTTAAATATAAATCACTTTAGAGCTGACATTACGTATTTGTGAAGCCATGCTAATATTGAGGGTAATATTGACCGAATTACCTGCTAACTCGTAAGGCAGGTTTTAGCACCATACCGACAGCTTTGGGGCTGTAAGCGGTCATAAATTAAGAGCCGAATCAATATATCTAGCAGTCACAATTAGCCTAAAGTGGGCATTAACAAACTCCAATTAGGTAATGTCACCTGCTAAATTAATCCCTAAAAAAGGCGTTGGTATTGGTAACTTGCATTGTTAAATCTACGATTAGCAATGACTCCTATGCTATCATCAGGTAAGTCAGATAATTAACGAGAATTTTATGAAAAAAAGATACACAGTGCTACATGCAAATCTTGGTGATATACCTTCATATACATTCACTATGAAAGTACAAGATATTCTTTCTATTTATTATGTAGCAGTAAGAGGTGTTGATTTTACTCCCGGCGCAGTTCAAAGGGTTTTAAGTGCCAGTCGAATTTCAAAAATCAAAGATTATATATTAGAAGGGAATACTTTTTTTAATTCCTTTATTTTGAATTGGACTGATGAAAATTTTCTACCTGTAATCTCAAATGAAAATATTGATATAGAGCTCATAACCTCATCTGCTCAGGTTATTGATGGACAGCATAGACTAGCTGGATTTGAAGAAGCAGTAAAAGAAGACCCTACAATTAATGATAGAGATATTATCGTGACATTGTGTTTGAATTTATCAACAAAACAAGCCGCTGAAATATTTTTAAATATCAATACTGAACAAAAGCCTGTACCAAAAAGTTTAATGTTCGACTTGTTTGGGGAAGTTATTGATGATGAATCCCACTCTGTTAATCGAGCTACTGATATTGCACGTGAATTAAATGACAACATGAATTCTCCCCTTTATAAATGCTTTAAATTCCCGGGAAGTCCAAGGGGAGTAGGTCAAATTGAACTTTCTACCTTTGTATCTGCAATGAAAGAACCTCTTAAGCGCGGTGGTGCTTTTTCAATCTATAAGTTAACTAGCTATGATTTTCAAAAAGCAGTCGTTAGTAATTTTTTCAAAGCAATCAAAGAGTATTATGTCGAAACTAATTTATGGCATGTAAAATCGAAAAACCCGTTTCTGAAAGCATCAGGATTTAATGGAGCCATAGAATTTCTTGTATCATCATTAATACATCGTTGTGCCGAAAAAAGTTCATTTTCTGTAGAAACAATGAAAAGAATAATTGATTTTGATGTGAATGACTTACTGACCTTAGAAGAATTAAAAGGCTTAGATGGTAAAACAAGTAAAAAAAGAGTTAAAGAAGCATTAGAGAAAAACTTATTAAAGTCTTTACCAGATAATCATAATTATGAATTTTGATCGGTTTAGAACACAAGTTGCTGTTGAACTGGATCTAGGTTGTACAGATATTTCTCTGTGGATAAACGACTTTAACCAACCTTTCATTGATTTTATTATCGATCAACAAAGAAAAGATATTTTATTACAAGAGCTAAAAGATGATGCTTTAGACTTGTATTTTAAAGGCTTACATTCTATATGCAATGCAATATTTAATATAAGTGAGGGTAACCATTCGTGGTCGGTAGTAAAGCTTTACTACGCAACATTTTACTTAATGAGGTGTTCTTTAGCGACTAGAGGCATTGCTTTTTTAAAAAATAAAAATATTTATTCTCTAGAAATGAAAGTTGGTGAAAAGCCTGTAAAAAGAAATAGAGGTCGTTTTAACGGTCAAAGCGTTAGTGGTGATCATAAATCTACAATTAAAACGTATGTAGATATTGTTGGTCAAAACGATGTATTACAAACCAATACTGTAGATGGGAAGTTAGTTTATGAATGGATGATGGAACTTAGGAATCAGGTAAACTATCGAGAACGTGTTTTTCATGAACCAGATATGAAACATTTCCCAGATACATTATTTGATTTAAATACAGTTAAAGACCAAATAGAAATTTATCTAAATGATGATAGTTTAGTATATTGTTTCGATGAAACTCATTGTTGTATAGCAGCCCCTTTAAAGCTTTTGTCTGTAGTTAAAGATGAGCTAACTAATTTTTATCCTGGTTGTTCTTTAGAGACAACAAAGGTAGGAACAATAGATGCAATGTTAAGTAAAACATCACTTCCCAATTATACTACTTTTAGGTCTCTCTATAATTTTTAATACTATAAGCACTTAAAACGGAACAAAAGCAGTTGGCTATATTTCACTTTGATCTACAATTTCAGCCATCTATTTTTGTTTGCTTTGTCGGATCTTAAGTCATAGGGGAATCATAGATGCTAACGACCGCTTTAAATCTTGGAGCTACCGTTAGTAAAGTAAACACTACCGACTATAAAGCGCACTTTGTTAACATTAAAAGCTCAACGACGAACGACCGCTGTGGTGGCTTAGTTAATTGCCATTAGATAGCAAAGGGTAGCCCCCAACTTTAGTTATCTATATTAACGCTATTTTGACTAAATTAAACGAATAAAAATTCTGCTCAATCAACTGATTTTTGAATAGTGAATACTTTTGACACTATAGCGTAATAGACAAAGTTACTTTCCCAAACTTGAAACATCTCTATCGCTTGTTCAATTGGATACGTACCAAACAGGTTCTGAAAAACGCCTGTATCAAAATCGAAATCCAAGTCTTTAGCTAGTTCAGCCACATACCCACTGCCCACATAACAAAAGTCGGTGATGTAACAAAAACGCCAGCCGTCACCTTCATTTTCTAACCTAATTTCTACGGGGTGATAACCACCATCATCGGCGGAATAAGTAGGATCTCGAAAGTTAATCGTTACGGCTTTTTCATTTTTATGAGATATCAGTAGATCGGCAATATATAGTGTGAAAATTGGGCTAACAGGCACGGCTAAACCTTCGTGTTTAATTCGAATAGTCATTGTATTTCCTTAAGTGTGTGCCCGGAATCAACCGGGCAATAGGTTATTTCGGTATAGCTACTTCTTAATGGGCTTGGCGTTTGCTGTTAGAACAGTGTCCAGTTCACCAGCAACAACTGCCTCAATAACAGTATCGATGGTTGTCAGCAGGTTAGTTTTGTCACCTACCTCTATAGCATGCATGCCTTTTGATAACTCCATTGGTTTATTGGCATAACGAACCTCAAAGAAATAGCAATTGTTACGCTTATAAAACCAAGGTCTTACATTCTTAGCTATCCGAGTCTTGGTTCTTTCTCCCGTTTCTTGATCATTAGCCCACTTTTCTTTATAGACTGTATATACCTCATCATTAACGTAACAAAGTGCCATCTTACGTTGTTGATCGAGCTTAGTTAATAACCGCTCCCGCTTTGAAAGCAATGGGTTGGCTTTGGTACTTTCAGGGCGAATGGTGACCTTGAGTTTACTCAATAGTGATTTAGTCATGTTGTTACCTATAGGGTTAGTGGTGGATAAATCCGATAGCCTGAGCTGTTTTTTTGTGGGTTACTTCTGCTTTAAGTAGGTCAATAATTTCGTTGGGGGTTAATGCTTTTGGGTTAAAGTGATTACGCCGCTGAACGATGGCAAAGTCACCTGCTGTGAGATGGGTTAGTTTCAGTAGCTCCTCTTTAATAATGGATGGGATAGCACGTACATGGGCGGCTTGTTTATAAAACCGTAGTACCTGCTCATGGGTTAAGTAGTCAAACTGTAACTTGAAGTCAAATCGACGCATAACAGCTTTATCGAGCTTGCCTGAATAATTAGTTGCAGCAAATAGCGGTTGGGTGAACGATTCCATTTGGGTGAGCAGTTCATTAACTAACTGTACTTCCCAACTTTTATCTAACCCATCCCTTGATAGCAATAAGCTGTCCACCTCATCAAGCAAAAGAATAGCCCCTTCCCTATGTGCCCGTTTGAATAATTCAGCTACATTTTTCTCGCTTTCACCGACATACTTATCGATGATATCGGAACACTTGGCTGTAATTAATGGCATATCTAGCTTATCGGCTAAATGATGTACTAAAGCGGTTTTACCTGTGCCGGGAGGACCAAGTAATAAAGAGCGTACATCCCTATTATTTGACACAGCATGTTCAATAAGTGTTACATCACTTGAGTTGCCCATGAGGTTAACCAACTGAGGCTCAAAGCTCATCGTTTGCTTGTAGTTAAGTGGCTCAGTGTCATACCCACATGCCTTGAGTGTGTTATCTATGACTTCGGTTAGTGTGTTCTCTGCATTATCTGACTTTTGCTTCAATAATTTAGCAATAGAGGTCCCATTATCGATGACTGCTGGTGATAACTCTTGTTTTCTGGCTAACGAATCTTTAAACGGGATAGAGACATTGAGCCCCTTACAAAGCTTGTCTATTATTCGCTTTCTAGTTGATACATTTAGCTGCGGTATTTCTACGACAAATTTGAAGCGCCTAATGCAGCTTTCTTCAAGCTCATCTAGGTGATTAGTTATCCAGATAGTCGGGATAGTGTTGTTCTCTAAAACTGAATGCAGAGTGTCCTTTGATATCCTGCTCTGATACTGATAATCCCTAAATATATCCTCACACTCATCAATTAGCAGTACGCATTTACGATCATTATGGCAAAGCTTTTGAACAAGCTTGTGGTATTGCAATCTCAGACAGGCACTTGAAGTTCTTGAATTAAATTCATCCTCAGGGTTATCTAACGAATCACCTATCGGTTTAATTTCATATAAATTGTTGTTTAGGTGGGCAAGTAAGGCCTTCGCTAACTCTGTTTTACCTGTACCGGGTATGCCGTATATTAATATATTTACACCTATTAGCTTTTTGCTAACTGCCTGCTTTATCAACTTCAATAAAGTATCACTCTGAACGTAGTCGAAGTCGGCAAGTGATAGGTTAGATGGTGTAGGTTGAATTGTGATCTGTGCAACTAATTCACTATAAGATTTTGCTTTTACATGAGTCAGGCACTCTATAATCACGCTAGGTAAAGGCGTTAATTCAAGTACTTGGGTTGCATTATCAAACATGAACAGCCCTGTGGATGATAGAGCCTTGATGGCATTAACTTGGTTTTGAATAGAGTTACCATTGATGTCAGCAACTACCTGATCAATGTTTTCACAGGTAAAGTTAAAGTCATCATCAAATAATTGGTTGAGGCCGATATTTTTTGTATAAACAGTAAGGAAGGTTAATAGTTTTTCAGCCCCCTTTGGAAGCCCTAACCCTTGGGCTAGTAGTTTACAGTTATGTCTAAGGATAGCTTCGGTAGCATTATCTGAAGCTATCCTATTGAGGTGTTTACACAGCTGTTGATACTTTTCTTCTTCGGGGATACGTTCCATTGCTAATGACTTACCTGTTAAAGCTCGAACGGTTGATGCCTTAACAACAGATAAACATCCTTCATCAAAGTAGGTAGAGCCAAAGGCATTGAGGACAAACTGACTAGCTAGGGAGTGAAATGTAGTTTGCCTTAAGTGGTTATCGGTTAGTTTTTTCATTGTGTTACCAAAAGTAGTTGCTAGTGAATGGGTCAGTATTTGAGTTTAGTGATAGCCTGTTGCATAAATTTAGAGTCCCGTTTGTCATAAATCTGGGTGGTTGTAACGCTGGCATGCCCTGCCATTTTACTAACTGTTAACAGGTCAACATCTTGGGTAAGTAACTCTGAGATATACGTTCGCCTTAGATCATGGGGAGAGCATTGCTGACCGTCTATCTCGGCCGTTCTAGTTGTAACAACGTAGTAGATGCTAGAGGCAGATATGGGGTTGGAAACATTGACCTTGCCACCAGTGAATGGGTTAAACAAGGAGCCTTCTGTAAGGCCACGCACCAAAAGCCACTTATTCAGTTCAGGTACTACCCAATCAGGCAGAAATTGGAATCGAGACTTGTTCCCTTTCCCTGAGATGACATTGACCTTCTGTTCCTTTATGTCGTAATCGCCCACCTGTAATTTAGCCAGTTCAGACCGCCGAAGACCCGTTGCTAAAAATACGGCTAATATTGCAGTATCTCTAATCCCAATAGGTCTGGTATCTTTTCGGCATTGGGTGAGTAGAAGCCTGACACTGGACGAAACTAAAGCCTTACCATGAGGATGGGGATCAAGTTTTAACGGTTTAACCGCTTGAACTTGAATCCATTGTTTTTCATCAACAAGCCCCATTAACAATGCTGTTTTAACGATGCACTTTAGACCGTTTAGCAAGTGATTTATGGTTCTTGGTGACTTACCTTCTGCGAGTCTTTTACGCTTAAGACATTCGATTGCTACATACCCTAATGTATGAAATGGCTGTTCTTCAGTTGGCGCTGGCCATTCCATCATTTTACGTACAACAGTTAATTGACTGAGCATAGATCGACGACCAGACTCAGCCAGACGCTGTAAATACAGCGCGCATGGCGTTTCTGTGTTCATTTTGGTATTCCTAGAGTGGTTTTGTGTGAGAAGAGAGTTTTGACGTGCTATTTGATAGTAGATGGGGATTGATGAAGTTTAAAGAGCAAAATCTGACCGATAACGAATCTCTGCCAGTACAATCACGTCATCCCTAAAATGTTTCCCAAAGAGCTTCCCGGCAGAGATATTGCTTTATCTAAAAATAAAAAACAGTAATCGCCTGAGAATGAAGGAGTAGGGAGTAGAATATAAGAAACATGGATGTATTTGACCTAACAAAAGAAGCCTTTAGAAAGTTACCTCTGATTAGTGATGAGAGAATTTTTAATGCCCAAATAGTATTGCAAACGACCTTCCCTCTTAGTTACATCAATACATTGTAAAGCTGACGATTCATACAGTGGAAGCAGTTGGTTCATCAATAACGAGTAGACTCTATTATGGCTTCGACTAATCAGCTCCTTAGCTAGGAGTATCTCATACTGTATAAAGCTTTCAAGGCTATTTGGTTCACCATCAATTAATTCAATTAGGTTCTGAGAACCCTTCTTAAGTTCTCTATTAAGTAATAACTGAATAATATCAAACATTGCATCACATGCCCCATTCATTAATGACTGATTAAGATCATCATCAATATATTTTATTCTCTGAGGGACAGCAGTCATTTGGCAATTATCTAAGAAGCCCATAACTTGAGTAGGACGGCCTTGCTGGATTTGAACCCAACCATCTTTTTCCAAAGCTTTAAGAGCTGTTCGAAGCGAGCACCTGTTCACATTTATTTCGGCTGCTAAAATACGTTCAGATGGTAAATATTCACCTGATTTGTATTTATTCTTGGTTATGGCACTAATTATATAGCGCTCTATATGTTCAGATATTGTTTCCATACCTAGAAAATACCAAAGTTATTAACAATACAGGTCGAACCAGATGGAACTATGTAGGTAAGAACAGATTTTACTTTACTATACTATAACAAAGGGAACCTCAGGCATCCCTTCTATTCTCTCTAGCTAGGCACAAGTCTTTTGGTGTTGTACCTTAAGGGCTTCCAACTGATTAAGCACACCAACGATCGAACGACCGACCGCGAATGCAAGATTGACAGGTACAGCATTTCCTATTTGTTTATACTTAGCCGTAATAGGTCCAGAAAAATTCCAGCTATCAGGAAAGGTTTGAACTCTAGCGTATTCTCGAACAGTCAACGGGCGTGTTTGATCGAGATCAGGGTGACATCTTTCTGTTTGTTTTTGGGCTGGGGAACATGTCAAAGTTAAACTTGGCTCATCCCAAGATAAGCGCCTTGCCATACCTGTTTTACCACCACCTAGGAAGTAACTCTTTTTCATATATTCGCGTTGCAGATCATCTGATAAATCTCTCCAGTACCCTCCTGGAGGAACTTCAGATAATATCTCAGCTTTTCTTTGAGGATACTTCTGTCCTTCAGACTCTGGAACATCACAATCGTACAATTCACCTTTTTTAAGAGCATCTCTCATCACCATGATACGAGTATATGGGGCTGGCCATGAAAAGTTAGTGTCTTGTATTAAGTCTTTTCGAATGCCCACCAAGAATAAACGTTCTCGCTTCTGAGGCACTTGATAGAACATAGCTTTTAATACTCTTGGTTCTACCAGCTTATAGCCAAGATCATCAATAACCCCCTTTATTGTTTCTAAAGTACGGCCTTCTTCATGATTCAACAGCCCTCTAACATTTTCTGCGACAAGTATTTTAGGGTTAGTTTCTTTAACAGCTCTAGCAAACTGAAAAAACATTGTCCCTCTAATATCTTCAAAGCCAAGTTTTTTTCCTGCATAGGAAAAAGCTTGGCAAGGAAAGCCTCCTGTCAGTAAGTCAATTTGATCTTTGTATTCTGTGAAATCAACTTTAGAAACATCCCCTTCAATCACATTCCATTCAGGTCTGTTTTTTCGCAGAGTGGCGCATGCATGCTTATCTATCTCGTTCAACATGACCGATTCTAACCCAGCTTTTTCCATGCCTAATGCTAATCCACCTGCTCCTGCAAATAATTCAAGCATTGTATATTTCTTGCTAGGTTTAATATCGATTTCTTCTGCCCACTTACTTTCAAACAAAAGTTGAGCCTGTTCAAACTGTTCCAATTGGCTTTTATGATACTGACGATAGTTATTTCCATCATCTCTTTGAGGTTTAAGTTTTCCGTTGTTGTCCCATCTTCTAAGTGTTTCTTTAGACACACCTAAGATATCTGCAACTTGAGCAATAGAGTAAAATTCTGGAGGCATTTTTATTTATTAAGTAGTAACCTTGGTCATGGTTACTACTGTACATACATTCATGCTTTCAGTCAAACCTTGATCATGGTTTTTTTTTGTACGCTAAATCAAAATAACTACTGAAGTCGGCAGAGTCCGAAATGCTAAAGCCTTTTACTTTGTATACTGTCTTATAGATATGCTCGATAACTTGTGGCAAAACAGCATGTAATTCTTTTAAAGCATCTGGTCTTCCTGTCACAAGCGTATAAAAGCTTGCTCCATCAATGACTCGAATATCCTCATTTACTGGACACAATTTCCCCGTTTCCTTATCCGACGGTGTAAAAACTTGATTCAATCGGTCAGGCTTCCTAGGGATAATATTTACAAAATAGGAGCAGTAGCCTTTAAACCTACTATGCTTGGGGGTCACTAACCCTTCTAGTGAGTGATATTGTTCAGCTAATTTACCTCCTGTAACTGTACTATATTTATTCTTGACCTCTGCAATAATCTTTTTACCTTCACAAACAAGGTCAACAACCCCTCCGGTTCCAAGATCTTCCCATCCATCTACGTGGCCTAGTAGTTTTTGATGAAATGTTCCTACATGATTCTGTATTGTCTTTTGGCATTGTCGAATCATTTCTGACTCTTTCCATTCTGCATGGCGGTCAAATACCGGTGACTCAAATAATGCACCGAAGGGGTCTATCACATTTTTATTAAACTCTTTCTCTGCTGCCTTCCTTTTAGCAACAGCTTTATCCAAAATATATTTTACTTCTTCAATTAGTATTTCATCACTAACATAATCCAGATACGCCATTTTTATTCCTTATATATTTATCAATATGTTAAGGTTAACCTAATAGGTACTTGGATTAAAAGTGATATATGTTTGAAGACAAGTATTACGAGACATATTATTTTTGTAATGTCATAAGAAACAGATCAGTTGACCTAAAGAACAATCAGTAGCTAACGTCAGCAAAGCCCGTGGAACAGTCTAAATTGAGGTTGATCTCCTATCTAACTTTGTGCCGTGCGACGTGAAGTCGTATGTAACGCTGTTCACCGCGATAAGAGTGAACCATCTGTATAACCCTAGGACTTTGAATAAAGTAGCGAGTCTGACAATGTAACAAAGTCCGCTGGACGGGAAACGAATCGCGAGAGGAAGTTCCTCCTGACAACCATAAGTTGGGTAAGTTCTAGGGAGTCAGTATGATGAATGTAAGTGAACCCATGTAAGATGCGTAATGCGAGAAGCAGCGGAAGTGGTTAATACGCTGTGGCCAAAACGGCAACGAGGGAAGGAAAGAGGTTGGCATATACTCTTTCGTGATCGAGGATCCCTTCGCATTAGAGTGGGCATATAAACTGACATTGCGTTCCATACGGAACACGGTAAGCCTGTATTACTCCCAATACCGAATAGGGAAAGCTGTCTGCGAAGAAAGCCGATAGTGGCGCAGGTAAAGGGGGCTGGAGAAAGCTAATGCTGCATTGTAATGATGTAGATACAGGCTGATGTCTGACACGAAAGTGAGCCCACTTCCAGCTCGTCCCCGTTGCAAGAAAATTTGAAGAACTTTATTTAAGAAGAAACGCAAATGATAACTTCGAATGAAGTTAGTGCCTCTTCTTACGGCACTCAGTGGTAATCCATCAACTGGAAAACCGTCGAGCAGCAAGTATTAAAGCTTCAGATACGCATTGCAAAGCAACCTGAGAAACTTTATAAGGTTGCTGGGTAACATAGTACGCCTTAGTGGAGGCTTGAGCCGTATGCAGTGAAAGTTGCACGTACGGTTCTTAGGAGGGTATCAGACGACAATTAGCTTGCCCGGGAAAGTTAGCTGACGTCTGATAGGAGGGCGACAGAGTGGCCTCTATTACACAAGGGAAGATAACTGTAATATCCCTGCTTGTAGTGGATATCAATAATGCCAGTTAACGTTAATATCTATTAACGTTAACTGGCTTTCAATTTTTATTGTGAATTCAAAAATCATTTAAGAACATAACTATTTATTTCTGAAGTCAGCGTGAGCAGTTGGTTTAAGTAAAAAATCAAAAAGTTTTTTATATGATTCACTTTGCATTTTTTCAAAAACCTCATGGTTAATAGGAATCATACACTTCCGTAGCTTTCTGTCGATATCCACTTTTTTTGCTCCTGTGAAGTTCCTCTTCCAGCTATTAACACCGAAATACTTTGCCTGTTGATAATTATCCGAAAACTCAGGTAATTGAAGTAGCTTGTTACCATCATAAATATTAACGCCTTTTAGTGGTGACCCAAAACTAGGATAATCTTTAAGCCTAAGGCCACTGAGTTTTTTATCTCGGTGAGGCCGAAAAGTCACCTCAAACCGAGTGGTAATTGGCCAAGTAGATAATTGATTCAGGGCTTCCGTATCACTTCGAATGGCAGCATCTTTATTGAGCTTATTAAGTCTGTCGTAAGCGTTTATACGGTGACCTCCATTAGCCCCATCAATTTTAGACTCGATCCTGCCACCTTCTGATATATAGGTTGTACTATATTGAGATTTAGCTAGGCAAAAAAATAAAATATCTACAGGTAAATCGGATATATCAAAAGTGTAATCAACCCGAGTTATCATAGCTTGCTCAATTACATTCTGATAATTATCACCACAGGCTTGCTGCAACCGCTTGAACGTCATAAACATATCGTGAGGATGAGCTTTTTCTGGATTAACAACAACCTTAACATTTCTAATGTTTTTCGATATCGGGTTGGTGAGTATTGTGATTACACTAGTTACATTACTTAATAATGCGTGATATTCACGTGATGAAAAAGTTATTGATTCACCAATAGATACAGTTTTATCTACATTAAATTGATTACGGAATTTCACTCCCCGAGGATTATGTACCTTTTTCCTTTTAATGCGCTTGTAGTTTTTTACATCCTTATCTAGTGAGTTCCTTAATTTTTCCACCTCTTCAACTGCTAGCGGTAAAGTTAACTCTATTTTATCCAAGAACAATCTGATAGATGATAACGGGTGTGAAAGAGCATTCGATAAATCAACATAGCTGTCAGTTACTAATACATCTGAATATTTATTCATGTAATTATCACTCGTCACAATTACCGTAGAATTGGGATGTTTAATTTTTTTTTGTGACGTTACTGTATCGTATGCTTTTTGGTGCATCATAATCGAGCCATAGGCACTCAGATCGACTTCTTGTGACGAGATGGCATGATCAACACTTAGAATATTATATGTGTAATCATTGTGATTGATGACTGTAATGTTATAAGTGTCATTCTTAACGTATTTAATAATATTAAGCATTATTACCTCTCTTTAGTCTGCGGTAGGATGAAATAGGGAGTTTAAAAGTATTTGGTTAGAAGTGTCTCGAGATCGAGACACTTCTGTACAACATTTGATATTCATAACAATGAAGCGGTTATATGCTTTAATGCAGTGCGTAATTTCTTTTTAAGAATAGCTATCTCACCACTAGTCAGACTGGTAACTACTTGTTCATCATTGATTAGAGTATCTAGCATAGTCATAATATATTGAGGTTTTCTTGGATCCATGGCCTTGTAATCTTGCTTTGGTTGTTCGACAATTTTGGATTCAGGAGCTGAATCTGATGATGAAGAATTATGTTCTATCCCTTTCGATTCTAAAGTTTTACATAGTGTCTCCAATACAAGCGGGCCAGTTATGCGCTGACCTTTAGCTAAATCAGTATGTTTATCAATCTCATCCCAAACCTCGTACATCACTTTTTCATCATGCTTAGCACGCACCGAGATTAAAGCATCTAGTACTGCGTTATTATTGGTTCCGACGTATTCGACTGACTTAAAACGTTCCATTTCAATTTTGGCACGATCGCAATGCTTATATCCTTCATTCTTTGAACATGATGTATATTGAAGAAAAAACTGCACCTGAGATAATCCTAAGACAAGATGAGCACCGGATTCGATGAGGGCATACATTATAAGTCGTTGTCTACCCCCACTACGTTTTTCTACCTTTGACAATAAATTTATTAACTTCTTCGGTAATACTTCATCATTATCAATAAGGTTTATTGCTTGTTGGCAATATTTGTTGATACTGTTTTTAGGAAACTGCCCTGTATCTAATACCTGTTCTTCGTAAACTCGAGTAGTAACTTGCCCTTCTTTTTTTATGCTAGTTTTCTTTTTCGCAACACGATTTTTATTTGTTTTTTTCTTCTTCGACTGCTTGACGTTTTTGACTTTGCTTTCTGAGTTTTTCATTTTATTTATCCATATTGATAAAGATATAAACTTGATAGCTATTTATTGTTGGTAAAAAAATAGCTATCACCTTTTTTATCTGGTCAAATTTAAATAACTGAGGTTGTCTAAACTTCAGACCCAAAAGTATTTTTTAAAACAAAAGACTGGATAGCCGTTCGTTTGTAAAAACAGCGCGATCCTATTTTAACCCAAGCGAGGTCTAATCGACTTCGCTGGGAGCGCCACTTAGCTAAAGTCGATAACTCCAACCTCAAGTATTTAGCTGTTTCTTCTGGTGTCCAAAGTTCATGAACGTGTACCTTGCATTGAAGATTACAAGCCTTATTTAATTCCATAATGTTATCCATCCTTATAGGTTCAATTGTTAGTTGTTAGTTAAGGTTTGGATAATACACCGTGGTATTTTAATGGTTGGATGACAAAATTTTGTAGAATCAATGAATGAAAATAGAGAATGACAGCAATTGATGCTTTTGATAGGTTAGGATGCGAAATATGCGGACAAATTAAAAGTACAGGTTTTTTATGGTTAAAGAATTAAATTATAATCAGAAGTATTTTAGGTCGCTCGAACTAATGATAGAAATTGAAGATACTCGTATAAAGGCGCTTACACCTAACGATATACGTAACCTTTGTACCTATGTTGAAACACCAAGGATTAGGAAAAATATCCCACAGGATTTTCTGGATACACTGGAAGAGTGTGCAAACTCTCTCTTCAAAGAGCTAGAAGAAACTGGCTATACGCACGAAGCTGATATTGTAACTAGAGCTATTTATGAGTTATTGCACATTGAATATCCTAAAATAAATAGGAATTTTAGGGAATGTATGAGAAAACGTAATAAAAGAATATGCCCAAGTGGTCGTACTAAATGGGAAGAGAGAAAGGTAACTATTTCTAGAAAAAAGGCTACTGTTACACGAACCAGTAATGTAGAGATGACAAAGAGTAAGAAGGAAGAGTTGGCGTATAATAAAATTAACGAATTATTTTATGGACGCAAAAAAATTGAAAGTGATAAATAAACGAAAGTGATAAATAAACGAAAGTGATAAATAAACGAAAGTGATATTATTACCACAATAATAATGGAAATGTTTTATTATCGAAATACTGACAATGATTATATTTTACAATAAAATGATCGGTTGATTTTAAAACTTAAGAAAGTAAACTTAGTTATGAAATGTAGCACATACGTAGCACCAGATTATTTGGTGAGTAACTACTAACTAGAAAAGACAATGAAAATGGTGGGCCTTCGCAGACTTGAACTGCGGACCTGCCGATTATGAGTCGGATGCTCTAACCAACTGAGCTAAAGGCCCATTTTCACATGTTTGGCCTGATGTATTCTAATGCGTTTATTTGTGCAATCAAATGAGTGAACTAACAAAGCGGGTGCAGTATAAGCATTTTTTATTTTGTTGTCACCTAATGAACTTTAAATAATCGTCTTTTTTTACTGAATGTTCATTTCTTAAACAAACCAGCACAGATAAGCGCTAAAAACGATAAGTTATACCTGCACTCACTTCACTTTGAACCCAGATACTACTAGAGATGTATATCGCGCAAGTTTCAACATCACAAAATATTGCACTATCCGAGTTAAAAAATGTCCCGTATACACGGCTATCTAACCTTAAGCTAATTCGTTCGTTTAGCTCAATTTTTGTCGCTAAGCCAACGTTGACTGAAAAGCGAGTCTCATTACTGAGACCATCATCTTTAGGATCAAGGTGAGTTAAACCAAAACCACCCGTGATATAAAAAGGAACGGGTCCTTCTGAGATTGGCACATTACCGCCTAAGTGGGCATAAGTAATACCCAGACCAGTATTACTTACTGTAAAGTCATCTGACTCGGAGAAGTCGGTATTGTAGTGGCTTACTAAGAATTCACCTTGTCGATTTCGGTCAAAAGACCAAGCAGTCAATAAACCATAACTTGTTTCGTCACTCAGTTCGATTTTATTGTGAATTTTATTCTTGGAAGTATCAAAATCACCACCGAAGCGGTAACCAATCAATGGGGTAACCTCAACATTTAGCGGTTGCTTTGCGAAAGTAGTTACAGAGGTGATAGCAATAAAACAAACAAGTGCTGAAAGAATACGCATGAAGGTTCCTTATTTTAGAAAGTAAAAAAGAGTAAGTTAGTATCACTAACTTACTCTTTTTCATGTGTATTTAAAACTATAATTTAAATACTTTTTGTTTTACTCACCGTCTAAGAAGCTTTTAAGCTGCTCTGAACGAGATGGGTGACGCAATTTACGTAACGCTTTCGCTTCAATTTGACGGATACGTTCACGTGTTACATCAAACTGCTTACCTACCTCTTCAAGAGTATGGTCGGTATTCATGTCAATACCAAAGCGCATTCTAAGTACTTTAGCTTCACGAGCCGTTAAACCAGCAAGTACTTCATGAGTAGCACCTTTAAGGTTCTCTGAAGTTGCAGAATCAACAGGAAGTTCACCACTACCATCTTCAATAAAGTCACCTAAATGTGAATCTTCATCATCACCGATTGGTGTTTCCATTGAAATTGGCTCTTTAGCTATTTTCAATACTTTACGAATTTTATCTTCAGGCATTACCATGCGTTCAGCTAATTCTTCTGGCGTAGGTTCGCGGCCCATTTCTTGTAACATTTGACGAGAAACACGGTTTAACTTGTTAATCGTTTCAATCATGTGCACAGGAATACGAATGGTACGCGCTTGGTCAGCAATAGAACGGGTGATTGCTTGACGAATCCACCACGTTGCATAAGTTGAGAACTTATAACCACGACGGTATTCAAATTTATCAACGGCTTTCATTAAACCGATGTTACCTTCCTGAATCAAATCAAGGAACTGTAAACCACGGTTGGTATATTTTTTCGCAATTGAGATTACTAAACGTAAGTTTGCCTCAACCATTTCTTTCTTTGCACGACGCGCTTTCGCTTCACCAATAGACATACGACGGTTAATGTCTTTAATGCCATGAATATTTAAATGCGTTTCTTCTTCAATTTGGTTTAGTTTGTAGATGCAACGTCCAACATCATGCTCAACATCGCCAAGCTTAGCTGAGTAAGGATTACCTGCCGCTTTTTCTGCTTCAAACCATTCTTTTGAGGTTTCATTACCTGGGAATATTTTGATAAAGGTAGTTTTTGGCATACCAGCACCGACAACACAGTGCTTCATGATCAAACGTTCTTGAACACGTAATCTGTCCATCATGCTACGCATGTTTTTGACTAATTTATCAAATAATTTAGGGATCAAACGAAATTCTTTAAATACTTCAGCAACCGCATCAATAGCTTCTTGAGCATCTTTATGGCCACGGCCTTTCTTTTCTACGATTTTATTAGCATTTTCATGCGCTTTGCGTAACAGGGTAAATTTTTCACGCGCTAGCTCTGGGTCTGGACCAGTATCTTCTTCTTCTTCATCTTCATCTTCATCGTCGCCCTCTTTCTTTTCACTATCTTCATTAGCGAGGTCTTCTTTAGAAAGTTCGCTACCAACATGTGTCGCTGCAGCGGCAACATCATCATCTTCGGCATCAGGGTCTAAGAAGCCAATAATGATATCCGTTAAGCGAACTTCTTCGGCTTCAAAGTTGTCCCACATATCTAATAGATAGTTTATCGCTGGCGGATATTCAGAAACACTACGCTGAACTTCTTTAATACCTTCTTCTATACGCTTAGCAATGACGATTTCGCCTTTACGCGTTAGAAGTTCAACAGTACCCATTTCACGCATATACATACGAACAGGATCTGTTGTGCGACCAATTTCACTCTCTACCGTAGCAAGCGCTTGCGCTGCTGCTTCGGCTGCATCTTCATCTGTATTTGCTTCTGCCATCATCAAGGTATCTTGATCAGGCGCATTTTCAAATACTTGAATGCCCATATCGTTAATCATACTAACGATATCTTCAACTTGATCAGAGTCGATAATGTCTTGTGGAAGATGATCATTAACCTGCGCAAACGTTAGATAACCTTGTTCTTTACCTTTGGTTATCAGGTCTTTAAGTCTAGATTGAGGGGCTGATTCCATTGACGAGTGTCCACCTGTATAAATATGGGATGTAAAATATGCGCTTAAACATTAGTAAAAGCTAATAAATGACGCAATAAAGCCGGAAATTATAGCGAATTTTAAAGACAGTTACCAGCTAATATCCTGTCTTAATCGCTTGTTAAGATATCAAGCTATATAATTGCTCTAATCTTATTTATATCAGTTCACCTGAATATGTATCTTCAAGTTAAACGGATATATGCTTACTAAGTATAGCTAAAACTTGGAGTTAAGCATTTAGTATTGCTTGTAACTCTTGCTTTTCCTCAGCGGTCATTTGTCCAGCACGTGCTTTTTGTAATAATACTTCCGCACGTTGCTCAACAAAATTATTCAAAAGCTTCTCAATACTATCTAGAAAAACATCGGTTGCTGCATCAGCTTCCACATGGTGCTGCCAACACATCAACTTTGCTAATTGTAATCCTTGCTCTGTACCACGAAAATATTCAAGTAATTGCGGAGATTTAATATCAGGATTTTGCTGACAAACACCAAGTACCCGCATTAATAGCGGTATTCCTGGAGCCGTTAGGGGCTGCAACACACTAATATCACCTAAGCTATTTGCTATATGGGGATGTTCTAACAATAAAGCAAGTGCTAACCTCACCGGAGTCACTTTCGTTCTATTTTTAACGGGTGTTTTTACCACCTCGCCTTGTAAGCTTTTAGTGAATTTTGTCAGAAACTGTTCACTACCGGTACCAAAATTATTAGCAATTTCATTAATCATGGCATCTTTTAAAATACTATCTGGAAGTTTAGATAAATAAGGCTGAAATGACTCAACTAAAGCGGCTCTTCCTTCTAGAGAGCTCATATCAACCTTCTGCATGAGTTGCTCAAAAAGAAATTTTGATAACGGCATAGCATTATCAATAATATCTTCAAATGCTTGCTGACCTTGAGTTCCAATTAAAGAATCAGGGTCTTCACCATCAGGTAGAAAGACAAATTTTAATGAGAAACCGTCACGAATAAGCGGTAAGGCATTATCCATTGCACGCCATGCAGCTTCGCGCCCTGCTCTATCACCATCGTAACAACAGATAACATCGGGCACAGTGCGAAATAAGGTTTGTAATTGCTCAAAGGTAGTAGCGGTGCCTAACGAGGCAACAGCATAATCGACACCGTGTTGTGCAAGCGCCACGACATCCATATACCCTTCAACAACAATTAAACGCTTAAGTTGTTTATTGGCTTGTTTAGCTTCATGTAAGCCATAAAGCTCTTGTCCCTTATGATAAAGGTTAGTTTCTGGCGAGTTCAAATACTTGGGCTTTTCATCACCTAAAACACGCCCACCAAAACCAATAACTCGCCCACGTTTATCACTAATAGGAAACATGATTCGACCACGAAAGCGATCATAAGGTCGATTTTTATCGCCTGAAATAGCCATACCTAAATCAATCAATTGCTGATTGGCTTGACCATTACGTGAGAATACACTCATCATACCGTCCCAAGCATCACTTATGTAGCCAATACCAAAGCGCTTAACAACCTCACCACTGAGCCCTCGGTCTTTTAAATAATTTATAGCCGTGTCTTTGTCATCAGCAACCTTTAATTGCTGCTGAAAAAAACGACTAATTTGCGACATTAACTCATAGTCATCTTGCTTTTTTTGGTAAACTTGTTGTTGTCGGCGTTGCTCTTCCGGACTGGCAGTATTTTCTTCACGAATAACTTCCATTCCGCAATGGGAAGCAAGCTCTTCGACCGCATCAACAAAATCGAGACGATCAAACTCCATTAAAAAAGAAATAGCATTACCGTGTTCACCACAGCCAAAGCAGTGATAAAACTGTTTATCTTGACTAACAGTAAACGACGGGGATTTTTCATTATGAAATGGGCAACAGGCTTGGTAGTTTTTACCCGCCTTTTTTAACGGTACTCGGCTATCAACGAGATCAACAATATCTGCTCTGCTGAGTAAGTCATCAATAAATTGTCTAGAAATGCGTCCAGCCATAATGTTTTAGCGTCATCGTTAAAGGGAAAAAATATACCAATCGGATTACCTGCGTATTCTACACAATACGAGTAAGAATGTAGCTGAAATTATTAAATTTCAGCTACATAAATCTTAAAAAAAAGTGACAAAAAAACCGTAATAGCCAAGGCCATTACGGTTTTATTTAATGTACTAAATATAGTGTTAGTTATAAAACTATACTATAAACCTTGCAGGGCTGCTCTTACTTGACCGCTTACTGCGCCCATGTCGGCCTTGCCTTGCATTAAAGGTTTTAACACGGCCATCACTTTACCCATATCAGCCATAGAGGCTGCTCCAGATTCAACAATTGCCTTGCTTATTAATTCATTAATTTCTTCTGCGCTAAGCGGCTGTGGCATAAAAAATGAGAGTGCAGATACTTCTGCAGCTTCTTTTTCTGCCAATTCATCACGACCACCGTCAGTAAACATCTTAATAGATTCTTTACGTTGCTTAACCATTTTGGTTAAAATCACAATGATGTTTTCATCAGTTGCTTCGGTTTTATGATCAATTTCTGCTAGCTTAATTGCAGAAATCGCCATACGAATTACACCAAGACGTAATTTGTCTTTGGCTCGCATAGCAGTTTTCATTTCATCTTTGAGTTGACTTAGAAGTGACATTTCTCTCTCCATAATAGGCAATCTCTTAGAATAGTTATACTAAGATAATTCTTAGTACATGCGAACGCGACGAGCGTTCTCACGAGAAACTTTTTTCGCAGCACGTTTAACGGCAGCGGCTTTCTTACGTTTACGTTCCCAAGTCGGCTTTTCATAACATTCGCGACGACGAACTTCTGAAAGGATTCCTGCTTTTTCACATGAACGTTTAAAACGACGTAATGCAACGTCAAATGGTTCGTTTTCTCTTACTTTAATTACTGGCATGTACTTTATTACCTTAGGGTAGCTATATAAATTGGTGACTGATTTCGACTGAACAATACAAATATTTGTAATGCTTGTCTCATCCACACCCACTCTATTAAAAATTGGTGCCGTATTCTACTGCCAAGACATCACTAATGTAAAGGTTAATTTAATAACAATTATTCAAATCAGCTGGTGTCTGCCTTATAAACACAGTAAAATTGCCTCGCCAATATTTACAATGATAAAACTCAGTAATTAACGGCTAACATTCCTACTTTTTGAGCTTTTTTGAGATTATATATTTATGCGTATTTTGGGTATTGAAACTTCTTGTGATGAAACTGGCATCGCCATTTATGATGACGGCCAAGGAGAGAGTCCTGAAGGCATACTTGCGCATCGTTTATATAGTCAAATAGCTGTTCATGCCGACTACGGTGGCGTGGTACCTGAACTCGCATCAAGAGACCATGTTCGTAAAACTATTCCTTTAATTAAGCAAGTATTAGCTGATGCCAACCTGACGCCCCAAGATTTAGATGGTGTTGCTTACACTGCAGGTCCCGGTTTAGTTGGCGCACTATTAGTGGGTTGTTCAATTGGTCGAAGCTTGGCTTATGGTTGGGACTTACCCGCAGTTCCCGTACACCACATGGAAGGCCATTTGTTAGCGCCAATGCTTGAAGATGATGTACCTGAATTTCCTTTTGTTGCTTTACTAGTTTCTGGCGGACATACCATGCTAGTGCGTGTTGACGCTATTGGTGAATACAAACTATTAGGTGAATCTGTTGATGATGCTGCCGGTGAAGCATTTGATAAAACAGCTAAGCTGTTAGGATTAGACTACCCTGGCGGTCCGGCATTGTCTAAGATGGCAGAAAGCGGTCAAGCAGGTCGTTTTAAATTACCGCGCCCTATGACAGACAGACCTGGTTTAGATTTTAGTTTTAGTGGTTTGAAAACAGCTGCAGGAACCTTAGTTCGTAAAGAATGCACTGATTTAACTGATATAGAACTGACACAAACTCATGCTGATATCGCTCATGCTTTTCAACAAGCCGTGGTCGATACCTTAGCGATAAAGTGCAAACGCGCCTTGCTACAAGAAAAATTAAGTAGGCTAGTTATTGCTGGTGGTGTAAGCGCCAATACCGCTTTACGAGCGCAACTTGCAGTAACCACAAAGAAACTTGGCGGCAGCGTTTTTTACCCTCGTCCTGAATTTTGTACTGATAATGGCGCCATGATTGCTTATGCTGGCATGCAACGTTTAAAAGCGGGGACAAATGCTGACTTAACCTTTAAAGCCAACCCAAGATGGGCTTTAGATTCACTGCCATCAGTAAAATAACAACTGGCATGAAATGTAATCAATCACAGGTAAAGTTTATTTATTTATTTATTTATAGGTGATTGATTAATACCTAACACCTAGATAGTTAAATTTTATGAGTGATTTTACTTTCAGTGCCGTTTAGTAAACGTTTAATGTTGTCTCGGTGGCGAAAAATTATCAGTGCGCTGAGCATCAAGGTTGGATAAACATATAGCGGTTTTAAGAAGTACACGTAAAGTGGTGCAATAGATACCGTAACAATGGCTGCTAGACTAGAATACTTACTAAACTTCACCACTAATACCCACGTTAGAATTAACAATCCCCCCAGAGTAAAGCCAATAGGTAGCAAGGTGCCGAGCGCTGTGGCTACGGCCTTCCCCCCCTTAAAATTGAAAAAGATTGGATACATGTGACCTAAACAAGCAGAAACGCCAATTAATCCTAGATACAGCGCATCAATTTTTAAAAAGTAAGCGCCCCATACAGGGATAGTGCCTTTAACAATGTCGAGGAATAATACGGTTGCAGCGGTAAGCTTATTACTCATACGCAATACGTTGGTCGCACCAGGATTTTTCGAGCCTGTTGTTCTTGGATCAGGTAACACTAAAAATTTACAGACTAATATAGCACTCGAAATAGAGCCTATTAAATAAGCGGCAATGATCATAGTGAAAATGAGTAGTAACATCTAAGTATCAAAATCCATTGTGAGTCTAAAAAAGGGAATTCTTATTCTATCTTCATCTCTGCTAGTTTTTCTAACACTTCGCAGGTAAAATCGCCCCTTATTTTGTAACAATTGCATAAATACTGCAAATAGTTACTGTAATATACCCGTTATCATTCAAGATGCAGGTTACAGAGCACTTTGATTGTTAACGGGTATGGTTCTTCTAACAATCTCTCACAGCATAATAGGTAAGTCATGGACAAGGTCTTCATTAAGGGTTTAAGTATTCAAACCACTATTGGTTTTTTTCAGTGGGAAAAAGAGATAAAGCAAACCTTGGTCATAGATTTAGCTATGGGTTGGAATACTGCCAATGCTGCACTAAATGATGACTTGGCAAAAACATTAGATTATGCCGACATATCAGTAACTATAGAGCGTTTTGCTAACGACAACCCCGTTGACTTAATTGAAACACTTGCTGAACGCTTAGCGAGTTATTTAATGACTCAATACCATATTCCGTGGTTAAAGCTCAGTATTGGCAAGCCAGGTGCTGTACATAATGCACAAACCGTTGGTGTAGAAATTGAACGTGGAAAGAAGACCACTGAGATCTCTACTTAATGGCTCAAATATATATATCATTAGGTAGTAATATTGATCGAGAACATTATGTTAAACAGGGTTTACTCTCATTAGCGAAAGCATTTGATCTGCCTTTTGAACAATTAACATTATCTTCCTTGTTTGAAAGTGAGGCCGTTGGCTTTAATGGTGCTGCTTTTTATAATATGGTCATTGGCATCACCTGTGCTCACAGTGTTGAACAAGTAGCGAGCATATTACGTGCTATAGAGTTTTCTCACGGTCGTGACCATAGCGCTAAGAAGTTCAGCCCGCGTAGCTTAGATCTTGATTTGTTATTATATGATGATTTGATTATTGACTCCCCTGCGCAACTTCCCCGTGATGAAATAACGAAGAATGCTTTTGTATTGTGGCCTCTAAGTCAGATTGCACCGGGGCTTAACCACCCAATTTCAAAACAAAACTATCAAGATTTATGGGATAGTTATAATAAAACGAGTCAGCAACTCAGTATTGTTGCTGACTGCTGGTAAATCAGCCAAATTAGATATATTACCCCTACCAAAAAGTTAAAGGACGACTAACGAAACATGAGTACTTTAGAAATATTTATCCTTGCCTTATTACAAGGCTTGACCGAATTTTTGCCTATTTCAAGTTCCGCGCATTTAATATTGCCTTCACAGATTTTAGGTTGGAAAGATCAAGGCTTAGGTTTTGATGTTGCTGTGCATGTTGGTACATTATTGGCTGTAATGATCTATTTTCGTAAAGAAGTTGGTGTTATGGCTGTTGCCTGGTTAGGTACTGTCGGCGTCGGCCCAGAAAAAGGTCGTAGTAGTTTTGATGGCAAACTAGCCTGGTGGATTCTACTCGCCACTATCCCCGCCGGCTTATTTGGTTTATTAGGTAAAGACTTTATTGAAGAAAATTTACGCTCTGCTTTAGTGATTGCCTTAACGACTTTACTTTTTGGTTTCCTGTTAGGTTTTGCTGATATCAAAGCCGGCAATCGCACTGTACATAAACCTATGGATAAGTTGGGCCTTAAAGGCGCAATGTTAATTGGTTTAGCACAAGCTATTGCTTTAATTCCCGGAACTTCACGTTCAGGCATTACCATGACAATAGGTTTGATGTTAGGTTTAAGCCGTGACAATGCTGCTCGATTTTCATTTTTACTGTCTATTCCAGCTATTGCTATGGCAGGTAGTTATTTAACCTTAAAGCTAATTTTATCAACTGAGAGTGTCGATTGGTTTGCCATGGGCCTAGGCAGTTTTATAGCTTTTGTTAGTGCCTATGCATGTATTCATTACTTCCTTATTTTATTAGAAAAATTAGGGATGATGCCATTTGTTATCTATCGATTAATCTTAGGTGTTGGCTTACTTTGGTTTATTTTAGGTTAACTCCTACCTATAGCTAAGCATAGAAATCAGCACCAATTACCTGTTGAAATTATAACTATCAACATATTACCAACATTTGAGAATACAAAAATGATTGCCATTACCCTAGATAATTTTCAGCACATGGTTGTTGAAGGTTCAAAAAATAAATTAGTACTCGTTAGCTTTTGGGCAGAGCAAGTGCCTGAGAGTGTAGAGTTAAGAGATAAACTAGCCGTTAAGCTGTCAAAATTAAGTGACCATATCACGTTGGCAACAGTTGATTGTCAAAGCCAAGGTCAGATTGCTCAACAATTTGGTATTCAGGGTGTACCAACTGTTATATTGCTAAAAGATGCCCAGCCTCTTGATGGCCTTTCTGGACCGCAAGATGATGAAAGCATCGCTGTGTTTTTAGATAAACATCTACCTAAGCCAGAAGAGGTTTTACTTGAGCAAGCTAAAGCCGCCCTTAGCAATAACCAGTTGCCTGAAGCACAAAGTGCTATCACCCAAGCCTATCAAGTTGATAATAGTCGTGCTGATATTAAGCTAGTATTAATTGATGTTTACTTAAAAACAGGAAAAACCAGTGAAGCAAAAGCATTATTGGACACGATAATGATGGTTGATCAAGATGGTGAGTATCAAGCATTAGTGGCAAAAGTAGAATTAGCTGAAAAGGCAGAAAACTCTCCTGAAATTAAAGCATTAGAAGCACAATTAAAAACAACACCTGATGATATCAATCTTAGTCAGCAACTTGCTGCTCAGTACAGCCAAGTTAATCGCCAAGAAGAGGCACTAACTATATTGTTCCGCTTGGTACAAGCTGGCGATGAGAGTACCAAGGGTAAAAGCAAAGAGCTATTTTTAGATGTCTTAAAAGCGTTACCTGATGGCGATCCTCTGGCAGCAAAATTTCGTAGGAAGCTTTACACTTTACTGTACTAAAGACTTGAAACTCTAGCTCGTTACATCACTAAATCAATAACGCAGCATGTAAACCTTTTAAACTCGCCCTCTGTGAGCTTTCACGATGTTCACTAACATCGTTAAGTTTATTGGATTTATAATGACTAAACCGAAACAAATTTGCCTTGTTATTGAACATCGAGCAGAGCTCTGAGTTGGGAGGAAATTTAATCAAATTGGTATAACTTATAATTATTGCATTATAGATTTAAAAAAGCCCGACTCATTAATGAGTCGGGCTTTTGTCTTTTTCAGTGACTTCAGTTATAAACTGTTACCTATGGCAGATGTTCACTGGCAAGGTAATCATGTGACTGCATTTCTTGTAACCGGCTTAAGCAACGTTTGAATTCAAATGCTAAGCGACCACCACTATATAAATCATCTAAGGCAAGTTCTGCTGACATAATTAATTTCACATTACGTTCATAAAATTCATCAACCAAGGCAATAAAGCGGCGCGTAGTATCGTCCGTATCAGGGCCCATTTCTTTAACATTAGCCATTAATACCGTGTGATATAGCTGACTAATCTCCATATAATCACCTTGACTACGGGCACTTTCACACAGTACCGAAAAATCAAAGTACACCACGCCATCACTCATTAAAATAGTTTCTAATGGGCGATTATGAATTTCAATAGATTGTCCGGCTTTACCTTCATCGGTAGAAAGTTGTTTAAAGTAATGTCTTAAATTTTCATCAGCTTGAGCATCAAGCGGGTAATGAAATATTTCCGCCTGTTCTAAGGTTCTTAAACGGTAATCGACACCACTATCAACATTAACGATGAGGGTATGTTCATTGATGAGTTTTATAGCCGGTAAAAAGCGCTCTCGTTGTAAGCCATTACGATAAAGTTCATCTGGAATAATATTAGACGTTGCGACTAAGGTAACATTAAGTGCAAATAACTCCTCAAATAATGTGCCTAAAATCATGGCATCGGTGATATCTGATACAAAAAATTCATCAAAACAGATAATTTGTGTTTCTTGGGCAAACTTCTTAGCAATGATTTTTAGGGGATCTGATTGACCCGTTAAGCTTTTAAGTTCTTGATGAACTCTATGCATAAAGCGATGAAAGTGAACACGCATTTTATTATTGAAAGGTAAGCTGTCAAAAAAGGTGTCAACCAAATAGGTTTTCCCTCGACCAACCCCCCCCCAAAAGTACAAACCTTTAACAGGTTGTATCTCTTGCTTTTTATAAACTTTTTTCCAACGATTAAGTACTTTTTTAAAACCCGAAACCGCTAAGGGTTTATTTTGTAAATCGTCATATAAACGTTGCAGGTGAATAACCGCATTTTCTTGTGCCGCATCAAAAAGAAAATCATCTCTGGTTAAATCTTGCTTATACTTATCTAGAGGAGAGAGCTTTATCATTGAGAACCTATGTTATTTTTAATCAATTATTAATCCGTAAAAATACATTTTTTGCCACGATATTTTTACTTAGTAAATTGTTTTGATGGTAGTATAATCTATCTCGGCATCATATTTAATTTCTAATTACAATGTAAGGTACACTCTATGAATGTAGTAATCGCTCTCGTTATTTTTATTATCGGTGGAGTCGGTGGTTTTTTCGCAACTCGTCTTCTTTCTAACACAAGCCAAGAGCAACGTAAATTAGCGGAACAAGTCAATAAAAGTGAAACCGCTTTAGATCAATATAAACTTGATGTTGCCGAGCATTTATCAAGTTCTGCTAAGCTACTTGAGCAAATGAATGACACTTGCCAAACGGCGATGAAGCAAATGAAAGAAAGCACCCTATTACTGCAAAAAGCAACAACGGCAGAAGTTGAAGGTATGCCATTTTTCTCTGCTGAAACTCAGCAACAACTTGCGCAAACTGCAACGTTACGTCATCCAAAACGTAGTAATGAAGCAGCTGAAGCTATGACTGAAGCACCCCTTGATTACTCAGGTAATCCAAGTGGTTTATTTGCTGATCAGAAACAAAAAGTTACAACTTCCGTGTGATTTGATACGTGATTGACTGAACTAAAGTCTTTTTGTTCAGTCTATTTGGGAGTATTTATAAAAGTTAACTGCACACCAGTTAACTTTTTTTAACTGTTAATTTCGGAGAACTCTTAAGTATGAACAAGTCATCAAAATATTCTAAATTATCTATGGTCATCAGTGCTGCATTATTATCATCTACTTTAGCACTCACTAGCGCTCCTGCTTTAGCAAACTTACCCGCTCAAGTTGATGGTCATGTAATGCCAAGCTTGGCTCCTATGCTTGAACATGTTACCCCTGCTGTAGTAAGTATTTCTGTCATAGGCACCCATAAAGTATCACAACAAAATGTACCTGATGCCTTTAAGTTTTTCTTTGGCAACAAGGGACAAAACCAAGCTCAACCTCAACAACAACCTTTTCGAGGGTTAGGCTCCGGTGTCATCATTGATAGCGATAAAGGCTATATTGTCACCAACAATCATGTCATAGAAAACGCAGACAAAATCATGATTACGTTAAAGGATGGTCGTCAGATAGAAGCAAAAAAACTGGGTAGTGATGCGAAAAGTGACATCGCTTTATTACAAATTGAAGCCAAAAATTTAAATGAAATGAAGCTAGCAGATTCTGATAATCTGCGCGTAGGTGATTTCACAGTTGCAATTGGTAGTCCATTTGGTTTAGGGCAAACTGTAACGTCTGGCATTGTTAGTGCGCTTGGTCGTAGCAACTTAAATATAGAACATTATGAAGATTTCATTCAGACTGATGCGGCAATAAATAGTGGTAACTCAGGTGGCGCCTTAGTTAATTTACGCGGTGAGTTAATAGGTATTAACACAGCGATATTAGGCCCAGGTGGTGGTAATGTCGGTATAGGCTTTGCTATCCCAAGTAATATGATGCACAACCTTGTCACACAAATTATTGAGTTTGGTCAAGTCCATCGCGGTATTCTTGGTGTATCAGGGCGTAGTGTTAACAGTGAAATTGCCACAGCAATGGAACTAAAAACCAGTCAAGGTAGTTTTATTGAACAAGTAATGCCTGACTCTGCAGCCGATGAAGCAGGTATTAAAGCGGGTGATGTTATTATTGCGATGAATGGTAAAGCGATTAAGAGCTTCTTTGAGTTACGCGCTAAAATAGGCTCAATTGGCGCGAATAAAAAAGTTAAATTGACGGTAATTAGAGATGGTGAAAATAAAGTCTTTACTGTTAAATTAAAGCAAGACCAAAGTGCAGAGATTGCCGCGGCTAGCATTCACAGTATGTTAGATGGTGCTCAATTAGAAAATGATACTAAAAAGCAGGCAATTGTCATAGAGCAAGTTGCTGAAGATTCCCCAGCTCAAATGGCAGGATTTAAACCAGGTGACATTATCACCGGCGTTAACCGTAGTCGTATCAAAGATATTGCTCAGTTGCGTGATTACCTCAAAGATAAAAGTGGTGTTTTAGCGTTAAACATTGTGCGGGATAATCAGTCACAGTACATAATGATCCGTTAATGCGATAAACATATTGCGTCAAGCTGATTATATTAACGAGACCGACTTGCATCAGTTGAACTCAATGTAATCAGCTTTTTTTATGTTACACTGAAAATATTAGTACAATATAAAATAAGATAACTTTTGAAACTATTCTCTTCAATAAAATATACAATTACAGCAATCAGTTACGGTGTACTGCTCGCCGTAGTTTTATTACTCCTCATGCCGGGGTTAGTTCCTGGCTTAAACGACACGAGTGTCGCAACCAGTCTATTTACAGGTAGTCGAACCCAACAAGCGCCATTATCTTTTGCCAAAGCCGTCAGTATTGCCAGCCCGGCCGTTGTTAACATTTACTCAGAACAAATTGAAGTGAATCCACAATACGGCCGTAAAGCCCGTAAAAGTACTCGTTTAGGCTCAGGGGTGATTATGAATACCCATGGCTATATTTTGACTAACTTACACGTTATTCGAGAAGCAGACCTTATACAGGTTCTTCTACAAAATAGTCAGATATATCCAGCAGAATTAATAGGTTTTGATCATTACACTGACTTAGCTGTGCTAAAAGTAAATGCGAGTAACCTGCCAGTAATTCCCCAAAAAGAGCAACAAACATCTCTCGTTGGAGATATCGTACTTGCGATAGGTAATCCACTAAACTTAGGCCAAACGGTAACTCAGGGTATAATTAGTGCCACTGGTCGTAACGGTTTAAGCAATACCAGTTATTTAGAATTCTTACAAATGGATGCGGCAATTAATGAAGGAAATTCAGGTGGCGCACTTATTAACAGTAATGGAATTTTAGTCGGTATTAATTCAAGAAAATTTACCCAATCAAATCCGCAATTAACGATTCAAGGGATTTTCTTTGCTGTGCCTTATCAATTGGCTTACAAGGTCATGCGTCAAATTATCGAAAATGGCAAAGTTGTACGTGGCTGGTTAGGCATTGCCACGACAAATTATCATGCAGATCTAAAGGGCTTCGTGGTTGATGAGGTCAAGAATAATAGCCCTGCACAAGCAGCTGGAATAAAAGTAGGTGATGTGGTTTATCAGATCGATAATGCACCGATAAAAAGTGTCGCCGGTGCCTTAGATATTATTGCCGAAACGCAACCTAATACCCAATTAACGTTTAAGATGTACCGACAAGGTAATGCGATAGAGACTGTAGTAAAAATTATTGAATTATCTAACTAATTTTTAAACTGAGGCCAAGCCAGCATTAGTTATGACTCGACAATAATGTATTAGTAATAAAAAGGCAGACTACAATGATACAGTCTGCCTTTTTGTATTTACTAGCATTGATTAATACAGTGGTACTATTAGCAGCCAAGTATTATGACTTAAACACTGCTAGTAATAATTATTATGAGTCTAATTCAAGTAAGTATTTCACTAAGTTTTGGTAGTCTTGCTCGAAGTTATTTTTGTCTAATTTAGTAGCATCAATTTTATACTTACCATTAACAATAACTGTTGGAACACCAGTCAACACACGTTTAGCTGTCATGTTTTCTTGGTATTTCTTTAATGATTTAGCTTTTGAGCTCACACTAAAGCTTTTCATCAATTTATCAAATGTTTCACCATCTGCGCCATTCAAAACGAAGATATTGCGGATGTCTTTTTCTGAGGTAATCACTGCACGTTGTACGTGAATGTAATTAAATAACGCACCAATTAGTTTATCTGTATCACCTAATTGATTTGCAACAACAGTCGCTTTAGTAACCATTTTCTGAGTTGTAGTGCTAACTCCAGGAAGAAAGTCAATGTGGTTACGTTCAAATGAAGCATCCTCAGGTAAACTCTTTTTAAGACCATGCATGATAGGTTCAAACTTAAAACAGTGACCACAATATACAGAGAAGTACTCTCTCACTTCTTTCTTCTTCGTTAACGAATCATTCACTTTAGTATATTGCTCACCCTCAGTGTATTGTGCAGCGAAAGCGCTTACTGATAAAACAAACAGCGTCATTAACAAAAGAGATTTTATTATTTTATTCATTATTATTTCCTAAAGTAAAATTACCTCATTACAGTAACAAATATAAGTAATTTATATTACTTATTTATTATTACTTATTAAGGCTAAAAATTATTCAAACTTAACGGTGGTTGTTGCAGTGCTGACATTTGCTCTTTCAACATCAGTATTTGCTGCTCCCAATATTTCTCAGTATTAAACCAAGGAAAATTTTGTGGGAACGCTGGATCATGCCAACGTTTACATAACCATGCCATGTAATTAACAACTCGCATAGTTCTTAATGATTCTATCAAGAGAAGCTGGTCATTTTCAAACGTAAAGAACTCTTCATACCCCATTAATAGTGTATCAAGTTGTAACAACTGCTGTTGTCTGTCGCCTGATAGCATCATCCAAAGGTCTTGAATAGCAGGTCCAGTTCGACAATCATCTAAATCAACAAAGTGAGGTCCTTCATCACGCCACAAAATATTACCTGCATGACAATCACCATGTAAGCGGATTTGCTGCATATCTTTGGCAGGTAGGTATTGCTCAGCGGCCACCTTAATGACTTGGTCCAAAATGGTAAAAAAGGGTTTTGTTAAACTTTTGGGTACATAATTTGAGGCAATGATACTTTCACGTGCTTGAAACAGTAACTCTTCACTATTAAAACTTGGTCGCTTTATAAAGTCATTTTGCGATGAAACAGCGTGAATTCGTCCAATAAAGCGTCCCATCCATTCTAACTGATTAAGGTTATCAACTTCAAAAATACGGCCACCTCGACAAGGAAACACGGCAAAGTGATAACCTTGATATTCAAATAAACTTTTTCCGTTGACTTTAAGGGGCGCAACAATGGGTAGTTCTTGCTCTTCTAACTCAAAAGAAAAGTCATGTTCCTCCAATATTTGCGCAAGTTCCCAACGCTGTGGGCGGTAAAACTTGGTTACGTATTTAACTAAGTTATCATCGTGAAATTGATAAACACGGTTCTCATAACTATTAAGTGCTAATAAGCCACTATCAACACTAAAGCCAGCACTCTCTATGCCATCAATGATTAAATCTGGTGATAAGGCACTAAAATCAAATGATGCCATTAGCGTTTATTGAAAAATCGGCTTTCTTGCTCGATTTTCGCCTCACCTTGCGGTGCAATTTGTTCAACGGTAAAGGTAATAGTACTCATATATTGTTCCAATTCATAAGGGTCAACTGAAATACTGATGGGCAGTGTATAAACAGTAGCGGCTTCAACGGTTACTTCTTGCTTGCCATGCCATTGCGTATTCTCAATACCTTTCACAGAAAGTTTATAGGTATTGTCTGTTTGTGACATGTTGAGAATTTTTAAGGTATAAACGTTCTCAATTTCGCCATTAAATTTCTCTCTTGCCAATTCTGTGCGGTCACGAATGATATCTAAAGATAATGGCACTCGATTAACAATCTCAAGCACTAACATAGTACTCATAATTACAAGTAATACTGCATAGCCAATTAGTTTAGAACGCACGAGATGGACTTTTTTACCTTGCAGTTCATGCTCAGTGGTATAACGTATCAGACCTTGTTCATAGTTCATCTTAGTCATAACACCTGAACAAGCATCAACACAGGCACCACAATTGATACACTCATATTGCAAACCATTACGAATATCTATGCCGGTAGGACACACTTCAACACATAAATTACAGTCTATACAATCTCCTAAGCCCATCGCTTTATGATCTTGTTTACGACCACGAGGACCACGGCTCTCACCACGCTTAGCATCATACGAAACCGTAAGGGTGTCTTTATCAAACATCGCTGACTGAAAACGCGCATAGGGACACATGTGCAAGCAAACTGTTTCTCGCATCCAACCAGCATTACCATAAGTCGCAAAAGTGAAGAAAGCTAAAATACCTGCCATTATCATACTCGTATCTAAGGTAAAAACATCGACAAATAAATCTTGCATTGGAGAGAAATAACCCGCAAAGGTCATCGCGGTAAATAAGGAGAATAACAACCAGGCACCGTGCTTTAAGGTTTTTCGTATCACCTTATTAGCATTCGCTTTTTGACCATCGAGTTTTCTACGTTGGTTTGCTGTGCCTTCAATTTTTTCTTCAAACCAAATAAAAATGAAGGTCCAAACCGTTTGCGGGCACATATAGCCACACCAAACTCGCCCGAGGAAAGTGGTAACAAAAAAGAGCACAAAGGCACCTAAGATAAAAAACCAAGCCAACAATGTTAAATCTTGAGGCCAGAGTGTCAGGCTCCATAATGTAAATCGCTGCTCACCTATGTCGAAAAGTACCGCTTGGTGGCCATTAAACTGGAGCCAAGGAAGCAGTAAAAAAAAAGTAAAATACACCAAGTTCATGCGCTGTCTTAGTTTTTGAAACAAACCAGCAACCTTACGTACATATATTTGGTCGCCTGGCTTATAGCGTTCTTTACCGGTATTTTTACTGCCATGGATTTTGACATTTTTTATGGGGATATGCTGTTCTACTACCGCCTTATTGGTTTTAGGCGTTGCGGGTGATTGGTCGTTTGCTCTCACGATGAATCCTTGATAAGCGAAAAATAACTACTAACAGGCTGAAGGCTAGTATCAAAAAGAGAATGATTTTATTAACAAAATGGTACAATAGCTAATAAATTATACCTTAAACTGCCTAATTAATATAAAATCCTCCCTTCTATTTTATTATATGACATCTTATGAAACATTTATTGATCTTAATCGTAGCTGCCGCACTCTATTTACATTTTTACCCTAATGAAAAAGTGACTCAGTTTTATAATGATGGTAAAGCCGTTTTACTTGATGGTTTCAGTGAATTCAGTGACACAAAAGTACGTTTAAAGGCCGATAAAATTTATCTCGACTTAGAAAGTGACCTCGAAGCTTTCTCAGAGCAAGAAGTAGAACACTTAAAAGACATCACCTCTTCAAGAGATAATGTTAAGGAGTTTTACGTAACTATCTGTAAGACCGAAAAAAGAGATGTTGTGTTTCATATAACGAATGAAAATAAAGTATGTACAACTATAAATCGCTATGTGAGCATGCTGTAACTTCAAGAATTAAAGCATGCTGTAACTTCAAGAATTAAAGCATGCTATCAATGCTAATATTAACTGGCAGATAACCTCATTAATAATTTAGCAAAGTTATCGCTAGCTTGTTCTTGGTCAACATGTTGTTGATTTATTACCTGCCAAAATCCATTAACCATTACATCCGCAATAGGATTTTGCTGACTAGCAAAAATCATACTATCGAGTAAGTGTTGGTTAGCGTTGGCAAATAACTTGGTTTTATCCTGATCTAGTACTAACAAATCAGCCTGTTTTCCAATAGCTAAAAAGCCCGTATTACTGTTAGTACTTTGCGCTCCACCTTGTGCCGCTTGCTGCCATAAGTTTTGCCCAACTGAAGTTTGCTCATCCGACGCTAAAATAGCGCGCTGTTGCTTGATAAGCCGTTGGGTATACTCAAGCCAGCGGATTTCTTCAATTGGGTTGACTGAAATATGACTATCAGAGCCAATAGCAATAGTGCCTTTTTCGCTAAGAAACTCAGTGGTTGGAAAAATCCCATCACCTAAATTTGCTTCAGTTGTAGGGCAAATACCCGCGATGGCTTGTTTTGCTATAATGCCTTTTCTTTCAGCTTCATTAATATGGGTGGCATGAATTAAACACCAATGTTGGTCAAGTTCCGCGTTATCAAGTAGCCATTGCACCGGTCTTTTACCGTAATGACTCAAGCAATCATCCACTTCTTTTTGCTGTTCACTAATATGAATATGGATGGGGGCTTGGTTATCTAAACTACGTACGTGTTCTACCGCACTTAGCAGTGATTTTTTATCAACGGCACGCAAGGAGTGTGGTGCAATACCCACATTGCTATTCGAGTATTGTTCACTTAAGGTAAAACAGTCACTAACTAACTGATTAAACTGCTCGGTTGAATTGATAAATCGTTTTTGACCATCACTCGGTTTTTGCTCACCAAAGCCACTATGCTGATAAAGTACGGGTAATAACGTTAAGCCAATACCTGATTCTTTTGCCGCATCAAAAATAGCTTGTGCCATGGTAGCTAAAGCAGATGATTTGTCTTCAGAAGTATTAGCATTATAAGTACTACCATCGATATCATGGTGTAAATAATGAAATTCGGCTACACGGGTATAACCCATTTTTAGCATTTCAATATAAAGCTGCTTGGCAATATTTTTAGCATCAACATCCGTTAGCTGAGCTAAAAATTGATACATAATTTTTCGCCACGTCCAGAAACTGTCTTGTCCTTCACTGCCTTGCTCGCTAAAACCAGCAAAAGCACGCTGAAATGCATGTGAATGGCAGTTGACCATACCCGGTATTACAGCGCCTTTAGCTATCTCTGCACCTTCAGCCATGCCCGCATCAATAGCAGTAATGACACCTTGCTCAATAGTAATGGTTTGATTGCTTGCCCAACCATCATTTAATAAAATATTTTCTGCGTATAGTTTCATATTGCTCTACTAAATTTCTCTATTAATATTGTTACTTTTTTCAGTATATTATTGCTTTAGCGTTACTTATCTTGAGTAAAATCAGCTAAGCATTGCACAAATCTCTGTAACTTTTCTTTTACTTTAGCTGCTTTTTCTTCATTGTATTGATCAGTAGGTTCATCCATATAGGTATGCTGTGATAACTCTAACTGAACAGCATGAATATTTTCTAAGGGATTACCATAACCACGTGTAATGTAACCGCCTTTAAAACGACCATTTACTACACTAGAATAAGGAGAGAGATCAAGTTGAGCAATTTTATTAATCAGTTCAGCACTACAGCTTACACCATTAGCACTACCAAAATTAAAATCGGGTAACTGCCCTTCAAAGAAACGTGGTACTTGTGACAATATTGAGTGGGCATCAAGTAAGACAACTTTACCGTATTGTGCTTTCATATCGCTTAGCGTAGTTTTTAATGCTTGATGATAAGGTTGCCAGTAACCGTCAATTCTTCGCTGAACTTCAGCTTCATCAGGTTCTTGCCCAATAAGATATAATGGTGACAAATCAAATGCAGTGGTAGGACAAAGCTCTGTGCTGTTCGCCCCTGGGTATAAATTTATGCCATCAATGTTTCGATTTAAATCGATAACATAGCGACTATATTTAGGCTTAATAATAGAAATACCAAGATCTTGAGCAAAATCATAGAGCTTATCCATATACCAATCAGTATCAGGGACCTGAAGACCTATGGCTGTCATGCTACTCGCAATACTGTCGGGGATTAATTGCCCGTTATGGGGCATGCTAATTAGCATACCAATATTACCCGTGACCAAGTCATAACTTGTATTCATATTACCCCCTAAAATTGGCTAACGACTAAATTGTATATACAACTTTTCACAGCTAATTTATCACGCGTTAGTTACTGTGAGCAAGGATAGATGGAATTCTTTTAGCTTGCTCAGTTTTAAGTTATTTATAAAATCCCTGTAACGTCTTGATTCTAGTTAGCTCAATAGGTTTTACCTATCACTATGATAGGTTTAATACATTTTACTTAAACAATTTAAGCTATCATAATAGCTTCATCTTAACGAGTTAAGCTATGTAACCTGAACTTTGGATAAGCGAATTTGCCCAATAACGCTATTTAAGCGCCTATCAGCGTTATTTTTACTCCCAATAACCAGTTATTGGTTTGTAAAAATATCTTAATAGACACTTAAATTTCGTCACTGGAACTTTAAGTTAATTTGTTCACCTAACTTCAATAAGTTACAAAACTCTTATCCAAACCTCAGGTTAAGTAGCTACTCACAGAATAAATACAATCAACCACAAAGGATTTCATTATGTTTAACGATATTACCGGTCAAAAAGTCCCTGCAGTCACTTTTCCAATCATAGCTGATGACACATGGACTTCACGTAATTATGACGATATATTTGCGAATAAAACAGTGGTAGTTTTTTCATTGCCCGGTGCGTTTACCCCAACCTGTTCATCTTCTCATTTACCGCGTTATAACGAATTAGCTCCTAAGTTTTTTGCTAATGGTGTTGATGAGATTGTTTGCGTTTCTGTAAACGATACCTTTGTTATGAATGCTTGGGCAAAAGACCAAGATGCCGACAAAATTAGCTTTATTCCAGATGGTAACGGTGAGTTTACCCAAGGTATGGGTTTGTTGGTTGATAAAGCTGAGATAGGTTTTGGCAAGCGTAGCTGGCGTTATGCCATGTTAGTGAAAAATGGCATTATTGAAAAAATGTTCATCGAGCCTGATTTACCTGGCGACCCATTTGAAGTATCTGATGCTGATACCATGCTTAACTTTATTAATCCTGCAGCGGTTCAAAGCACTGAAGTAGCAATTTTCACCAAGCATGGCTGTTCTCATTGTGCTAAAGCTAAAGCGTTATTAACTGAGCAAGGTTTACAGTATGAAGAGTTAGTATTAGGTGAAGATACAACGATTACGGCAATGCGTGCTATTTCAAAGGCAGATACTACACCACAAGTTTTTATTGATGGTAAGTATATTGGTGGTAATGATGAGTTAACACAGTACTTTAGCTAGTCAATTTTTAGTCTATTAAAGCGCTAAATAACTAAGCTATACACCAATAAAACACAATAATGATATACTGTCATTATTGTGTTTTTTGTTTACATGCGACTACAAGTACACTGAACTAGTCGTGATGTTACTTATTGGAATTAATAATGGATAACCAGCCTTACAATCCTCTTCATGGTCTCACGCTAAAGACCATAGTCACTGAACTAGAAGCCTACTTTGGCTTTGAAACGTTAGGTAAAACAATCAAAATCAAATGCTTTACTGACGATCCAAGTATTCAATCAACCTTAAAGTTTTTACGTAAAACGCCATGGGCTAGAGAGAAAGTTGAGCTACTTTACATTAAGAATAAAATTAAAATTCAGAATTCATTTGAATCAGATGATTCGAACTAGTTAGACAGATTCATTCGCTTTGCTGGTTATTAATTCTATAAGATATAGCCAGACAAGCTATTAAAGCACTGGCATTGCACCGAAAAATATCTAATGATGGCTGTAATCCAAATGACTAAATAAGTAAAGAGGTAAATAAGATCCTTATGTCTTCAGCCACACATTATATTTTAACTTGGCAATGCCCTGACAATAGTGGCGTTTTAGCCAATGTATCGCAAAGCCTGTTTTTACACGGTGCTTTTATTACCGAAACCTCCCAGTATAGTGACCCTTATAGTGAAACATTTTTTTCACGTATTGCGTTTGATGATCGTAACCTAACCGTTTCAAGTAGTGAGTTTGTTGAGGCATTAGATGAATTAGCAAAACCGCTCGCCATGACGTATCAATTACGTAAACGTGAGGATGTACCCAATATCCTTATTGCGGTGTCAAAAGATGATCATTGTTTAGTCTCATTACTGACTAAATGGCGCTCTGGTGTTTTACCTATCAATATTGTGGGTGTTATCTCTAATCATCAAGATTGTCAGGCGTTAAGTGAATGGCATAAAGTGCCCTTTTATCACTTACCGGTAAGTGCAGAAACTAAGCTAGAGCAAGAAGCTCAAATTATTACTTTGATGACAGAGCTTAAGGTCGATTTATTAGTATTAGCACGTTACATGCAAATACTCTCGGATGGTTTATGCCAACAATTACAAGGTAAAGCCATTAATATCCACCACTCCTTTTTACCTAGCTTTAAAGGTGCTCGCCCTTATCACCAAGCGCATGCGCGTGGCGTTAAAGTTATTGGAGCAACGGCCCATTATGTAACGGCTAATCTCGATGAGGGTCCTATAATCGCGCAAGAAGTAAAGCCCATTAATCACACTTTTACCATAGAGCAAATGGTGCATATGGGCCATGATCTAGAAGCAACAGCATTGAGTCATGCGGTAAGAATTCATGCGGAACAGCGCGTTTGTATCAATGGCGATAAAACAGTAATACTGGCCTAATTTGCCCTTCGTATTACCTTAGTTGTGCTTAGTAAAAGCATGCTTATCGGTTAAGGCTGTAAGTAATTTTTTACAGCCGTCAACTCCCCCTGACGCATAGTGTTTTACTAAATAGGGCTAAAATTAGCCTAATAGGTCGCTTTATGATTAAAATCACCTCATAAGCTATTTTAATAGAAGTCCTGATCATGATTAATATAGAAAAAATTCATCACGTTGCCTATCGTTGTAAAGACGCAAAAGAAACAACGACTTGGTACAAAGACAAGCTAAACATGGATTTAGTGTTAGCTATCGCTGAAAATGAAGTGCCTTCAACCAAAGCACCTGATCCTTATATGCATATTTTCCTCGATGCAGGAAATGAAAATGTATTAGCATTTTTTGAATTACCTAACTCACCCGTTATGGACAGAGATCAAAATACGCCAGCTTGGGTGCAACATATTGCCTTAAGAGTTGCTAGTTATGATGCCTTAGTAACCGCTAAAGAAGAACTTGAAAGTAAAGGCGTTGAAATTTTAGGTCCCGTTAATCACGGCGTATTTAAATCTATATATTTCTTTGATCCTAATGGTCACCGTTTAGAGCTTGCAGCCGATATAGGTACTAGTGAACAATATAAAGAACTTAACAGAGTCGCTCACGACATGATTGAAGAGTGGTCCGTGACTAAACGTGCACCACGTCATGCCGCTTGGTTACACGAACTAGACTAATTAACTCTCGCTAATTTTTACTAGCGTTAAATAAAAAGCACCTTAGCTAATTACTAAGGTGCTTTTTTTTTCGTTGTATTTAGTCAATTTGTGATAATTCACCACACCAGTACTTTTCTAAGGAGAATTTGAGTTCGCGCTTTTCGCCTATTCATGGGAAACCTAAGTTATGAATTTGCATGTCTGCTCCAATATGTTATTTGATCTGTTAATAAAAAGGTATTAACTCTGTTAACTGGCTAGCTATCCCGATATCCATTTTTATGAAAAAAACAAATGGACGTCTAGACGTTTAAATGGTTATACTCTAGAAAAACAGCTTTAAAGACAAGCGTAAATAATTCAACAGGGAGTTGAAATAAATTCACCATGTTCGAAATTAAACATTTAAAAACACTAACAACCCTTGCCAATACAGGGAATATCCGTAAAGCTGCTGAAGAGTTATTTAGTAGTCAATCAGCGTTGTCACATCAAATAAAAGATCTAGAGTTACGTTTAAATGCGCCATTATTTATTCGTAATACTTCACCTGTTGAATTTACTGACGCAGGAAAAGTACTACTTAGTTTGGGCGAAGAAATATTACCTAAAATTATGAAGGTAAATAACACCTTAAAATCACCAATATTAACGGAAACTTCCTTAAAAATAGCTATTGCCTGTCATGCCTGCTTTCAATGGTTATTACCCGTAACAAATCACTTTTCAAAGCAAAAAAATAAGATTGAACTTGAATTTATTGATAAGTCATTTGACATACATAAGCACAAACGGCCAAGTGAAGAGGAAATTGATATTCTTTTTACTGACGAGCAATTAGCAGAAGAAAACGTGATTTATCAAGAGATAGGTCAGTTTGAGGTAGTCGCTGTGCTTTCGAATCAAAAAGCGGCTAATCAAGAAACATCTAACCATCAGCTATCACAAATAAAGCAATATATTCCTGATGGGACGAATACAGCGCTTTCTTATTTACTACCCGAGCACTTTAACAAATTTACCCTGCTAACTTACCCTTTACCGCCCGAACAATTAGATATCTTTAAATTATTTTTAACGCCAGCTAAATGTAAACCCAGTAAAATAAAACAAGTGACTAATAGCCATGTCATGTTACAAATGGTCTCAGCAAACATGGGCGTGGCAACTTTGCCAGATTGGCTAGTAACAAGCGTTACCCAGCAGTCACTATTTCATTGTATGCGCTTAGGAGAAACTGGCATTCATAAAAAGCTTTATGCCCGTTATGATAAAAATAGTAAGCAGCTAGCCATGATAGAAAAGTTACTACCTGAAGCTATCAAAGAATTTGCGAACTTATACACGAATAACAAATAAATCATTGGGATAAACCATGTGGTATCAAACTGAATTAATATTGAAGGCGAGAAAGCGTGGTTTTCATTTAATCACTGAGGAAATACTTCACCAGCTACCAGAACTGCACAAAGTGAACTGTGGAATTATTCACCTTTTTATAAAACATAGCTCAGCTTCCATTACTCTTAATGAAAATGCTGACCCGACAGTACGCTCAGATATGGAAGCGCACTTTAATCACTTTGTGCCTGAACAAGCACCTTATTATCAGCATACCTATGAAGGTGATGATGATATGCCAGCCCATATTAAGGCAAGTCTATTAGGAAATAGTTTGAGCTTGCCTATTACGTCAGGACAATTGAGTATTGGGATTTGGCAGGGAATATATTTAGGTGAACATAGAAACCATGCAGGAAGCCGCACGATTGTGATTACCATCAATGGTGAATAAAGAACTAAGAGATAGCGAACTGGATCCTCGATGAAAACACCACGAGGATGACGACTTAAAGGTTAGCCTCTAATCCTAACTAACTAACTAACTAACTAACTAACTAACTAACTAACTAACTAACTAACTAACTAACTAACTAACTAACTAACTAACTAACTAACTAACTAACTAACTAACTAACTAACGTTAATAGCATTCAACTTTAAGTTATATAGTTCAAGTTAAAGGAAGAAGCACGGAGTTGACGTTAGTCAAGACTCCGTACATCCTGTACTCCACCTTTCAGGTCATGCTTTGCATGTGCAAATTATTTCCCGAAGAATTTGTGAGTACTTTTGACGCCTAAATTGGACCATACAACGACAAGATGAATACTATTTAGCTATTAGTTTAGTCTTCTTCTAGAACATGTGGCCCGGCGTAATTGTCAAAACGAGAGTACTTACCTTGGAATGTAAGCGGAACACGACCAATAGGTCCGTTACGTTGCTTACCAATGATAATTTCTGCCATACCTTTAAATTCACTATCATCGTTATAAACTTCATCACGATAAATAAACATGATTAAATCAGCATCCTGCTCTATTGAACCTGATTCACGTAAATCTGAGTTAATAGGTCGTTTATCGGAACGTTGCTCCAAGCCACGGTTTAACTGAGATAGTGCCACAACAGGCACTTTCAACTCTTTCGCTAAGGCTTTGAGTGAACGAGAAATTTCAGCAACCTCTAGCGTACGGTTATCAGAGAATTGTGGTGCACGCATTAATTGTAAATAATCAATCATGATCAGACTGATACCGCCATGATCACGATGTATTCTTCGTGCTCTTGAACGAACTTCTGTTGGCGTTAGACCTGCAGCATCATCAATGAACATTTTGCCTTTTTCCATGAGCAAGCCCATGGTTGAAGAAAGGCGTGCCCAATCTTCATCTTCTAACTGACCAGTACGAATTTTGGTTTGATCAATTCGCCCTAAAGAAGCCAACATACGCATCATGATTTGATCTGCAGGCATCTCTAGGCTAAAAATAAGTGCTGGATGTTCTTGTGTCATCGCAGCATGCTCAGCCAAGTTCATCGCAAAAGTTGTTTTCCCCATTGATGGACGAGCAGCAACAATGATTAAATCAGATTTTTGCAAACCAGCCGTCATTTTATCTAAATCAGCATAACCACTTGGTACACCCGTAACACCACCCGATGGTGATGAACAAAGCTTTTCAATACGATCAACCGTTTTTTCCAAAACACTATTTAGACTTTCTGGACCTTCTGATTTATTGGCACGTTTTTCTGCAATAGCAAAGACTTTGGTTTCAGCAAAATCGAGTAATTCGGCACTGGTGCGCCCTTGGGTATCATAACCTGCTTCAGCTATTTCATTAGCAACACTGATCATTTCACGGGTTACTGCACGCTCACGAACAATGTCGGCATAAGCCGTGATGTTAGCGGCACTTGGCGTATTCTTCATCATCTCAGCGAGATAAACAAAACCGCCAGCATCATCAAGCTTTTGATCGTTTTCTAAGGCTTCTGACAAGGTAATTAAATCAACGGGTTCACCCAGTTCAATTAATGCGCCAATGGTTTCAAAAATAAGGCGATGTGAACGACTATAAAAATCAGCAGCGACTGCTCTTTCAGCAACACGATCCCAGGTTTCATTATCAAGTAGTAGTCCACCAAGAACCGATTGTTCCGCTTCTAACGAGTGAGGAGGTACTTTCAATTCATCGATTTGTTTATCTCGAATAAATTGTTGTTCTTTTGCAAATTTACGTGGCTTTTTGTCGGCCATTACCTTAACCCTACTCTGCTACATCACCATACTCGCGCTTGTCTTAATTTTTGTTTTGACTATTGCTATAAGCAAGGTAAAACAACGCTCGCGAGTATCTAAAAAAGGATTGCTAATGTAGCAGAATTTGCCCGATGGGAATATAAAAGTTTATCCAAAAAAGAGCATAATGAGTAAATATACCCGTTACCATTCAAAGTGCAGGATTTCAGTGGGAATTAAAATCACTTTAGGCAAGTAAAATAATTTAAGCATAGTCATTCTATGGTTTGATTATTTAACGCGGTATAAAGTGATTTTAAACCCATCAAAGAAGCGCTTGAGCAACATCACTTCATCGTTGCTGTGATTTATAAGGGAGTAACCATTATTTCATCACAGCGCCTTGAATTGAAATTGCTCAAGCACTCTGAAACATGCATCTTGATTGGTGACGGGTATATACCCTTTCTAAAACTAACGCCTTGCTTTGAAATTACTCAAGCGCTCTGAAACGAGCACCTTCAAGTGGCCTGGTACGTATTACTTACTACTCACCTTAACGTTACCACTAACCGTTGACACTCTTACTAAAGCACTACCATTAACCGTTTGAAAATTTAACTTTGCACCAGGACCATATTCATCATGCTCAGTTTTATCCTGAGTAATATTATTGTCTATGTCGCCGCCAACACTTGATTTAAGGCTAAAGTCAGCATTAACATCTTTTTGAAAAGTAAAAGCTAAGTCGCCACTCACCGTTGAGGCTTTAAGTAATGCTTTCTCATTTAAAGTTACTTTAGCTTGTAAATCACCACTGACTGTTCTGATACGTAATTCCATCACTTCGGCTAAATTAAGTTTACTTCTACCGGAAACGTTATTAAAAAAAACTTCCTTGGCTTGGCTATTGATAGTCACTTCGCCACTTACGGATCTAATCTCTAATCGCCCAGTGGAGTCAGTATCTTTTATATCGCCACTAACAGCAGATAACGATACCTTGCCTGATAATTTATCACTATTGATATTGCCACTTATACTATTGAGCTCAACATTTTGAGTTACATTTTTTGCCAAAACATCACCACTAACGGTTTTAACTTCAACGCCACCATGTAAGTTTGATAAATGAATGTCGCTAGAAATACTTGACGATTTCATCCGAATGTTTTTTGGCATAAAAACAGTTATTTTCGAACCGTCAGCGCTCCAATTATCCATTCTTGGGTATTCAACCTTAATAAGAACTTGTGCGCCTTTTTGTTCAAAGATAAGTTTTTCAGCATCATCATCTAAAGTACCGGTAACTGATATTTTATCTTTATCCCATCCCACAACATTAATCATGCCACTGTGGTTATTAATGGATACGTTAGTGACATTATCACTTGGCAAGCTCTCTGCTATTTCAGTTGCTGCAAATGTTTGCCCACTTAATATTAAGCAAGACACCGCTGTGATGATATTTGCGCATTGCTGTATTTTTCTCGTTAATTTGTTCATAAGAACCTCTTCTGGGATATTGAGTACTGTGTTTAGCTCGTTCTGTTTTAAGTAACGTCTATTTAGCTAAATCACTTGATATTGGCGATATAATTGTTGTAACAATTTCAACTCTTGCTGTTGTGTAAAATCTAATAAATTTAATAAGTCGGCGTTATTCTCATCAGTTAGTAGCGCTGTTCTGATTGATGCTCTGGCATCGGCTAGTTGTTTTAATTCTTGCTGCATTGCAGCGGGTAATTTATCAACTGTTGGTTGGCCATAACTTGCTAACAATGTTTGTTTTTGTTGCTTAAAATTTTGTTGCATAAAATTGACTAACTGCCCTTGCGTTACGCTAACTTCGCTTTGCGTTTTCACTAATCCATGTACATTTTTGTCATTTATAACGGGTGAAAAAGTCAACCAAGACATCAATATTACTATGGCAATAGATGCTGCCCAGGCACTTGGCACAAAGACATTACTTTGCTTATCTGCTGTGATTTTCTGACTATTATGATTAATAGCTCGTTCGATACCTGGCCATAAATCTCGCTCTGGCGTCATTTCATTAGGTAGCATTATTACTTGATCTGCGAGTAATTTATCTGACACTACTTTATCTTGAGGTTTATGCTTACTCATGATTCATCTCCTCCTCAACCGATATATAATCACTAGCCGTTAATGATTCTTTTAATAAGTTTCTCGCTCTGTGATACTGCGATTTACTTGAACCTACCGCCATTTTTAACATTTTTGAAATTTCCTCATGGCGATAACCTTCAACAGCAAACAACACAAAAACTAAGCGGGCTCGTTCAGGTAAACAGGCAATGTGCTGATCTAATATAGTGAGCGTTGAGTCATCTGTTAAACTGACACTTGGCTCTGCTACGTTTGCCCCCTGTTCTTCAATGCTAAAAACACGCTGCAACCAATTTTTATGTTTACGTAAATGTCCTAACACTACATTTGTCGCGACGCTGTGCAGCCAAGTACTGAATTTACTTTCGCCACGAAAATTATTAATTTTTTGCCACAGCACAACAAAAACTTCCTGACATACATCTTCAGCACTGTCTTTATCTGCCAGCATTCGCCAACACAAGGCATAAATTTGCCGGTGATGTTTTTTATAAAGCTGATAAAAAGCACTTTGTGACCCTTGCTTTGCTTGTGCTATCCATGCCTGTTCACCATCACTCTCATCAGAGCTCTGTGCTTTATTGGCATTGAAGAGTGCCTTGCCATCAATGACTTTTTTATGCTTATTTATTTGGCTATCCAAATGCTAAAGCCTCTCTCTGGTTCAAAATAATTATCCAATATAGCTGTCTAGAATAATGCCTGGTATTAACTAAGATACCTAACATGTCCAAAAGGTTTAAAGAGTATTTTATAAAATTGAAAAATGATTAAATAAAGTAACAGAACTAAAACACTCTTTGTAACATCTTGTTACGCTTTGCTAATTCTGCTTAGTTAGCTTTTACCTACAATCCTGTGTAAATTAACATAACTATTTCAATAACTATAATAATAACAACAGCAGCCCATAAGGATTTTTAATGAAATTAACCAGTCTCGCCATAGCACTTACACTCGCTTTAGGTAGTACCCAAATAGCATTCGCCGATGACGAAAAAAAAGAGAAACCGGAAAAGAAAGATCAAACTATTGAGCAAATGATTGAGAAGAAGACAGCAACAATAGGCTTGTTCGATTTTTATCAAGATATAAAGACTGGTGAAACCTTAATGCTGCTTGATGAAAGCCAATTAGACACGCCTTTTTTACATTTTGCGCAAACCGTTGATGGTTTAGCTGATGCGGGTCATTTTCGTGGTGGTTACCGCGGTGATAAAATTATTGAATTTAGACGTTACTTTGACCGTGTCGACATCATTACGAAAACGTCTCGCTACCAATTTGATGCAAAAAATCCACTTAGCCGTGCTAAAGATGCCAATATAAGCGAAGCAGTTTTAGCCAGTTTAAAAATTGAAAAAGTAGAAAACGGTCAAATCGCATTAAAAGTAGATGAACTTTTCTTAAGTGAAGCGCTGCATAAAGTGTCTCCATGGGCACGAGTAGATGATAAAGATGCCAAGAAACGTTTTAAAGTAGGTAAGTTAGATAGCAAAAAATCACGAATTCTAAACAAACGTGCTTACGATAATAATGTTGATATTGTTGTCGATTATGTCTTCAACAATCCTAACCCCAGTGTTTATGGCTCTAACGCTGTTTCCGACCCACGTTCAGTATCAATTAAGTTGCAACACTCTTTCATTGAATTACCTAAAGAAGAATTTTCTCCACGTTATGAAGATGCTCGTATTGGTTATTTTGGTACTCAATATGATCAGATGACGTCGAGTAGCTGGGCACCTTATAAAGATGTCATTAATCGTTGGAATTTAGTAAAAAAAGATCCAAACGCGGCATTATCTGAGCCTGTTGAACCCATTGTCTGGTGGATTGAAAATACCACACCTGTAGAGTGGCGTGACACCATTAGCGAGGCAGTATTAGCATGGAACTCATCTTTTGAGAAAGCGGGTTTTAAAAATGCGCTACAAGTTAAAATTCAGCCTGATGATGCCACATGGCAAGCAGGTGATCTAAAATACAACGTACTTCGCTGGACATCATCACCACAACCACGTTTTGGTGGCTATGGGCCGTCTTTAGCCAACCCATTAACGGGTGAGATGCTTGGCGCTGATATCATGCTTGAATTTGTCTTTATGAAAAACCGTTGGATATATAGCAGTTTATATAGTGAAGGATCTGCAAGCGTTGGTTTTAGTCATTCAGAAGAATCCATGCATCAGACACCTGGCTCTAGCAATGCATTGAACTGTAGTGCTGGTCATGAGTTACAACAAGGACTCTTACTTGGCCAAAGCATGTCAAACGGTAGTGATATTGAAAATAAAGCCGTGTTAAAAGAAGGTTTACGTCATCTAGTTCTACATGAGGTTGGCCATACTCTTGGTTTAAATCACAACATGAAAGCATCAATAATGTGGGATGAAAAAGAAATCCACGATAAATCGATGACCCAAGGTGTATTAACTGGCTCGGTAATGGATTATGCACCGATTAATGTTGCCCCTAAAGGCACTACACAAGGTGATTATTTTCACACTGAACCTGGTCCATATGATGATTGGGCCATTAACTACGGTTATTCAGTTGCCCTTGAAAATCCAGAACAAGAAGCTGAACGTTTAGCTAAAATATTAGCCCGCTCAGCTGAAAAAGGTTTAGCTTTTGGTAATGATGCTGATGATATGCGCGCTCCAGGTCGCCATATAGATCCACGTATTATGACAGGAGATTTATCGTCTAATCCTGTTGCATATGCAGCCGACCGTATGCAGTTGATTCAAGGTCTATTTAGTGAATTAAAAGATAAAACCTTAGTTGACGGTCAGTCATATCAGCAATTATTAGTTTCAGCCAATTCACTTTTTGGTCAATACAAGAGCCAAGCCGATGTCATTTCTCGCCAAATTGGTGGTGTTTATGTTGAGCGTAATGTAGTTGATAGCAATGCTGAACAAAGTTTGCCTTATACGCCAGTACCTAAAGAAAGACAGCAAGCTGCGATGAAAGCACTAACCAGTTATGTCTTTGCCAGCGATACCTTAGCAAGCATGCAACCTCTATATAGTTATATGCAACACCAACGCCGTGGTTTCAACCATTACAGTAAAAATGAAGATCCTAAAGCGCATGATATGATTTTAAATATGCAAAAGTCGGTTTTAAATCAGCTATTGCATGAAAACGTATTGAAGCGTATTTCCGACACCAGTTTATACGGTAATGACTACGCCTTAACCGCTGTAATGGCTGACTTAACCGCTGCTATTTTTGTGGAGAGTAAAAAGAGCAGCTCTACTAGCCGTAACATTCAAGTAGAATATGTTAAACGTCTAATTGATATTGCTGGTGTTGCTAAACCATCATCTTATGACAACTTAGCTAAAGCAGCCGCACTAGGCCAATTGACTGATATTTTAGATAAGAGCTCTGCTATGGGTTTTGGTAAGAATGCGGAAATAAAAGCACAAGATGCTTATATTAGCTTGATGATAAACAAAGCACTTAAAGTCTAATGATTTAGTGATTTAACAGAAGGCCCAGCATTTATTGTCTGGGCTTTTTTATGTCTACACGTTTAGAGAAATTAATATATACCCTTTACCAATCAAAGTGCAGGATTTCAGTGGGAATTAAAATGACTTTATACCCATCGTAGAAGCGTTTAAGTAACATCACTTCATCGTTACTGGATTTATAAGTACGCTACATGGATGGTGTTATTAAAGAATTCAGACGCTACAGGAAGTACCTTATTAGATAATGCAGGAGCAATTATCCTGAGAATTTTCGCCTGAATAACCATTATTTCATCACAGTGCCTTGAATTAAAATTGCTCAAGCACTCTAAAACATGCATCTTGAATAGTAACGGATATTAGGGCTCTACGGTGAGAACATGTATCAATTTACAGACACAAAAAAAGCGCCAATAGGCGCTTTTTTTACGTTTACTACGAATAAGAAAAGTCTATTTCTTACCCATTGCAGCGAAACGTTTGTTGAATTTATCAACACGACCACCGGTCTCAGCAGCTTTTTGCTTACCAGTGTAGAATGGATGACAAGCAGAACATACGTCTAAGTGAAGGTCTTTACCTACAGTAGAACGCGTAGTGATCACATTACCACAAGAACAAGTTGCTTTGAACTCAACGTAATTAGGATGAATATCTTTTTTCATGGGAACCTCTATCTCTTTAAAGAGAAATTGGGCGCATCGCCACTTAGCCATTTACTTATTGTTTACTTTCAAGAATACACCCTTCAAGAGTTTATCCTATTAAGATAACCGAAATGCCAAGCACCATACGTAGTTAAAAATTAATGGGGGCGAATAATAAATGATAGCCTAAATAACTGCAACATAAATAAGCTCAAACTGGCTAAAAAAAGGCTTGTTAGTGTTATTTAGACAGAAAGCGACATTGTTACTTGGCAGTATTGATTGCAGGGGGCAAAATAGTGCTAACCATGGCTAACCAACCTGCAGATTAAAAGTGCCTGAACAATACATTCAAGTTGCTATTCCTGTCCCTATGCGGCAGCTATTTACTTACAAAGTACCTGAAACACTAAGTCACCCAGCAATTAAAGTCGGTGAGCGTGTTGCTGTACCCTTTGGTTCGCGAAAGGTTATTGGTCTTGTTATCGATGAACAAGCGCAGTGTAATTTCGAAGTAAGCAAAATTAAAAGTATCGCTGGTCGGTTAAATGATAACTTTAATTTAAGTCAGTCACTGGTTAGTTTTTTACAATTATGTGCTCATTATTATCACCATCCGGTTGGCGATGTTTTTCAGCAAGCTTTACCTATATTACTGCGTAAAATAGAAAACATTACCTTAAGTCCACCTATGGTATGGCAAGCACAAACGCTAAATGAAGACAGTACTGATGTATTGACTAAGTTAGCGAAGAAAGCCGCCAAGCAATATGACCTTTATCAAATGATTCACAGTCATCATGGCATCAGTTGGGTAGAGCTTCGTACTTTGGGTTATAGCAAAGCACAGTTGAACGCTTTACAGAGTAAAGAGTTAATCATTGAACAAGAGCAGGTAGTTAGCCAATTTGCTTGGCAAGAAGACACGCTCAACCAAACTGATAAGTTAGTACTTTCAAGTGAGCAAGCAATTATTGTCAGCGCTATTAATAGCTCCTTAGCAAGCTTCTCTTGTCATCTGATTGATGGTGTTACCGGCAGTGGTAAAACTGAAGTATATCTGCAAGCCATGGAAGGTGTACTTGCTAATAACAAACAAGTATTAGTGATAGTGCCAGAGATTGGTTTAACACCACAAACGTTAAGCCGCTTTGAGCAACGCTTTAACGTACCTATTGCCCTGCATCATTCAGGGTTGAATGATAAAGAACGTCTTGCCACTTGGTTAAGCGCTCAACAAGGCTGTGCTGCCATTGTAATTGGCACGCGCTCGGCTATTTTTACGCCTTTGCATCGTCTGGGCTTAATTATAATCGATGAAGAACATGACTCATCATTAAAACAGCAAGATAGTTTTCGCTACCATGGTCGGGATATGGCTATCCTGCGCGCTAGACAGCTTGATATTCCTATTGTTTTAGGCAGCGCTACGCCAAGCTTTGAGTCTTTACAAAATGCGTTATCCGGTAAATATAGCTACCACCAACTTCATAATAGAGCCGGTAAAAGTAATAAAGCTAAAATTGCCCTTATTGATATGAACCAGCAGCAAGTTGAATTCGGCTTGTCTGGTACACTTAAACATGAAATGAAAAAAACCTTAGCACGTGGTGAACAAGTCTTATTGTTCTTAAACAGACGAGGTTATGCCCCCGCAATCAATTGCCAAGAGTGTCATTGGCTTGCAGAGTGCCAGCGTTGTGATAAACCTTATACTTTACACCAAAAGCAACAGCTACTTATTTGTCATCATTGTGGTAGTCAAAGGCGTATACCTCCTCAATGCCCCAGTTGTGGCAGTGTCCGTATCGCGCCATTAGGTCAAGGAACTGAGCAATTAGAATCTCGCTTAGAAGAATTATTTCCTGACAGTTCCATTGTGCGTATAGACAGAGATAGCACTCGAAAAAAGGGCGAATTAGCAAAATTACTGCAAGAAGTCAGTGATAAAAAACATCAACTACTGGTTGGTACGCAAATGCTTGCCAAAGGGCATCATTTCCCCGATGTAACCTTAGTTGCTGTGCTCGATGTTGATGGTGCTTTATTTAGTTTTGATTTTCGTGCTAGTGAGCAAATGGCCCAACTATTGATACAAGTAGCCGGACGCGCCGGGCGTGCCAGTAAACCTGGGAAAGTATTAGTGCAAAGTAACTTTGTTGATCATCCTTTATTGCAAGATTTAGTACATAATGGCTACCATCATTTTGCCCACCAAGCACTGACAGAAAGAACACAGGCACGACTACCACCTTTTACTTTTCAAGCATTGTTGCGCGCTGATGCAAACTATCCGTCTTACCCAGAAAAATTTTTACGAGCGCTAACCCAACAGCCACTAACCGGTTGTGAGTTTGCCGGACCCGTCCCTGCAGCAATGGAGAAAAAAGCAGGTAAGTTTAGGTATCACTTGATCATCCAAGCGAAATCAAGAAAAGAATTACACCACGGAATTTTACAACTACTAACGCTAATACCCAACAACGAATGGCAAACTAAGGTACGTTGGAGTTTAGATATCGATCCCATTGACTTAAACTGGTAACAAAAAAGCTCAAGGTAACCGTGTTTTTTCATGTTAGCTCGGTTACACTAGCTAAAATTTCCTTCTTAGCGACTCTCCCTATTTCATGGCTAATCAAGATTACGTTTCCCGCGCACCTGCAAAAAAGAAAAATACTAACCGTAATGGTAAAAAACCGTCGATAAAATCCAGTACTGTTTCACTTAAGTCGAAATTGATCAGCCTATTACTCATCATTCTAATTGGTGCCTTCTCTTATGGTTTATGGTCGCTAAAGACAGATCCCAGTACTAAGACGCCATTAGTAGTACCGGTTAAAACCACTAAAGACATCAAAGCTAAAAACAAAGCGAAGGAATTACCTGAGCCACCTAAAGAAAAGTGGACTTATGTTAAAGATTTAGAAACTAAAGAAATTGAAGTAGGCCAATACAAGGTCGAAGAAAAAGGTCCTTATAAAATGCAATGTGGCTCATTCAGAACAGCACAACAAGCTGAAACGTTGAAAGCTCGCATAGCTTTTTCGGGCCTTGAAGCCCAAGTGAAAAGTGTCACGGGTAAAAGTGGTACTTGGCATAAGGTGTTTTTAGGGCCATACCCACGTAAACGCCTCGCAGAAAATGACAAACATAAACTTAAACGGAACAATATTAATTATTGTCAAATTTGGTTGTGGCAATAATTAATATTCCTCTCAATCCTTGAAAAAATCATAAAGACCCCAATTACATTAACATCAAAGAATTCAGTTAAGATGAGGTTAATATGACGACTATTGTTTCAGTAAGACGTAATGGCAAAGTGGCTATTGGCGGAGATGGTCAAGTATCCCTTGGCAATACGATAATGAAAGGCAATGCTCGCAAAGTTCGCCGTTTATATCATGGAAAAGTACTCGCAGGCTTTGCTGGTGGTACAGCAGATGCTTTTACTTTATTTGAGCGTTTCGAAAGTAAACTTGAGCAGCACCAAGGTCATTTAACTAAAGCGGCGGTTGAGCTTGCTAAGGACTGGCGAAGTGACCGAGCGTTAAGAAAACTTGAAGCCTTATTGGCTGTTGCCGATGAAACGGCCTCTTTAATAATTACCGGTAATGGTGATGTTATTCAGCCTGAAAATGACCTTATTGCTATTGGTAGTGGCGGTAATTTCGCCCAATCTGCTGCAACGGCCCTCTTAGAAAATACTGAGTTAAGCGCAAAAGAAATAGTAGAAAAATCACTTACTATTGCTGGCAATATCTGTGTATTTACCAACCAAGAACAGACCATAGACGAACTATAGATCTAGCTCTTTTATTAGAGTAAATAAACCTGCTTTAAATGCGGCCTAAGTCTGAGTAAAGACTCCTTAGGCAACAACGAGGAATTAATAATGTCAAATATGACCCCACGTGAAATTGTCCATGAATTAGATAGCCACATAGTTGGCCAAAGTGATGCTAAACGCGCTGTTGCCATCGCCTTAAGAAATCGCTGGCGTAGAATGCAGTTAGATAAGGGTTTACGTAACGAAGTTACTCCTAAAAATATCCTTATGATTGGACCAACAGGTGTTGGTAAAACTGAAATTGCGCGCCGTTTAGCTAGGCTAGCCAACGCGCCATTTATTAAAGTGGAAGCGACTAAGTTCACCGAAGTGGGTTATGTAGGTAAAGAAGTTGAAACCATTATTCGTGACCTTGCTGATATGGCAATAAAAATGGTCAAAGAAGATGAGATGGATCGTGTTAAACATCTTGCTGAAGAAGCCGCTGAAGAACGTATTTTGAATGTACTTTTACCCCCTGCACGTGATGGTTTTGGTAACGATGAAGGAAGTGAAAATAGCAACACTCGTCAAATTTTCCGTAAAAAATTACGTGAAGGTAAATTAGATGATAAAGAAATTGAACTTGATTTAGCTTCACCTTCTGTCGGCGTTGAAATCATGGCGCCCCCAGGCATGGAGGATATGACATCTCAATTGCAAAACATGTTCCAAAATATGTCTAGTGATAAAAAAACCAAACGTAAACTCAACATTAAAGAAGCCCTGAAAGCTTTACAAGAAGAAGAAGCCGCTAAGATTGTTAATCAAGATGACATCAAGCAAAAAGCTATTTATGCGGTAGAGCAAAATGGCATTGTCTTTATCGATGAAATTGACAAAATCTGTAAACGTGCTGAAAACTCAGGCGGTGGTGATGTTTCTCGTGAAGGCGTACAACGAGACTTACTGCCTTTAGTTGAAGGCTGCACTGTCAGCACTAAACACGGTATGATCAAAACTGATCATATTTTGTTCATTGCTTCAGGTGCTTTTCAAATGTCAAAACCATCTGACCTTATTCCCGAATTGCAGGGGCGTTTGCCCATTCGTGTTGAATTACAAGCACTAACAGCTGATGATTTTGTTCGTATATTAACAGAACCTTTTGCTTCTCTTACAGAACAATATATTGCATTACTCGCGACTGAGGGTGTTACAGTAGCTTTTACCAATGATGGCATTAAAGCCATTGCTGATGCAGCTTGGCAAGTTAATGAAAATACTGAAAATATAGGAGCTCGTCGTTTACATACTATGATGGAGCGTTTAGTAGAAGATTTATCATTCAATGCGGACCAACGCTGTGGTGAGGTAATCAACATTGATCAAGCTTATGTCTCTAAAATACTAAGCGAAGTTGTTAAAGACGAAGATTTAAGTCGATTTATTCTTTAGTTGTCATATACCCAAACTACCTGAAGATGTAGGTTTCAGCTGGAATTAGAAGTGCCTTTAGGCAAGGCACTGATTGAAGAAAATAGTTATTCTATTGTCGAAATCAATAACGCAGCATAAAGCGTTTCTAAACAAGCCCTGCGGGGACGTATGAGCAAGCCATGTTCTTCGTTGTCTCCTTTTTTAAGGGAATAACCCTTAAAAAAAGAGCCGCCTTGATCATGAATCGCTCAAGCGTCCTGAAACACGCATCTTCAAGTGGCTTGGGTATGCTTTATAAAGTGATACCAATCGGGTTAATTTATTAATCCGCTTGGTATTAACTCAGATTACTCAAATAAAAGGTTAAACGGTTTACTACAATGAAAATAGCCCGTTTTATTCTAGATAATGCTCTACATAATCTAACTATTGAGTTCACTGCTAGCACGGCGATAGCCAATACGCAGCTTAGCTTTGAATATTTGCGTATTAGCTCTCCAGCTAACTCAACTAAAAAACTAAAAACAGCTCAAGTTGTCAGTCACAAGAAGAATGTGTTGTTAGTGAATATTGAGAGCGTAGCAAAGCATGGTTATCGCTTTATTTTCGATGATAACCATAACGCTATCTACAGTGAGGAATATATCCAAACATTGGCAGTAGAGTATGAGGACCGTTGGCAGGATTACTTAAGTGAGCTAAAAAACAGTGGTCATTCCCGTGAAGCCATGATTGATTTTAAACAACTATAAAGAAACAATTTAGTCGATTCAAATCTCTATTTTACGCCCAATAAAAATGCCCTAACATCACAAGAGTCAGAGCATTTTTATTTACTTCCTGACACAGTCCCTTTAAACCGTGAAACGGCTAACCTCTTCAGCTAACACCTGTGCTTGTTGTGACAATTCTTCACTCATGTGCTCATTTTGTTTTGCTGACTTACCGGATTGCTCAGTCACATCTCTAATCATCACTACGTGTTGGTTAACTTCTGAGGCTACGGTACTTTGTTCTTGAATGGCTGTTGCAATAGTACTGTTCATTTCCATTATTAACGAAACATCTTGCGCTATTTCATCGAGCATTGCACCAGCAGAGCTTGCTTGCTCAGCACTTTCTTTTCCTTCGTTACGACATTGCGCCATTAAGATTACAATCTCTTGAGTACGCTTTTGCAACAAGCCAATAATGGTTTCAATTTCTTGAGTTGAATCTTGAGTTCTACTTGCGAGTGTTCTCACTTCATCAGCCACAACGGCGAAACCTCGACCTTGCTCACCCGCCCTAGCAGCTTCAATGGCAGCATTTAAAGCGAGTAGATTGGTCTGATCAGCAATACCACGAATAACACCTAATACGGAGGCAATGGTGATACTTTCTTTTTCTAACTCTTTTACTACATTTTCTGAATCTAACAATTTTTCGGACAACTGAGCTATTTGTTTTATTGTTTGTTCAACTCCTGCTTTACCTTTTCCTGCATTGCTATTCGTTAGTTCCGCCTTATGGGCAGCTTCGCGAGTATTAGTGGCTATTTCATCTACCGTTGCTACCATTTCAGTTACCGCAGTAGCAACAAGATCTGTTTGCTGCATTTGAGTCTCAACCCCCTCATTGGCGTTATAAATATTTTCAGCCAAACTACCTGTTGCAGTATTAAGAGTAACTACAGAGTGGTTAACTTCAACAATAAGTGAACGGAAATTGGTTAACATATGATTAAACACTTTAGCCATATCAGATAATTCATCACCACCGCTAACATCAATTTCAGTCGTTAAATCATTGCTCTGAGCAATTTTGTCCATAGTAAGTTGTAAATTTCTAATTCGATTTAAAATACTTTTCCCTACAAACCATGCACTCGCTAAAGCAACTAACAATACAATTAAAAACAAACTATAGGCAAGAGAGTTTACAAAGCTCACACTGTCTTTTACTGCCTCTTCACTTTTTGATGTTAGTTTTTTAAGCTCATTATCAACTTGATGAACTACGTTACGCATTTCCTTCGTTACGCCCATTTTTTCATTATAACCAAGCTCTTTTTGAACAGTCACCAAATTGATAAAAGCCGTTTGATAAGCGTCGATAAGATTGTTAATTTCCTGCTGTTTAGCTGAAGAAAAGTCACTTGATTGAACACTATCTAGTAGCTTACTAACATTATTTTTAAGCTTGTCTACATACTTGTCATCTAAACGTAGCATAAAGTCTTTTTCATTACGTCTCAGTTGTAACATCTCACTACGTAAACGGTAATTATCGTTACCAATAAGCTCCTCCACATTATGAACAGCTGCTCGCAATTCACCGTATAATCCTGCTTTAGCATCTAAACCAATTTTCTTTTGCAAGACAACGACTTTGGTAAACTGTGCTTGATATTGGGTAAGAATACTCCTCATACTTGCCAATTCTGGTATCGATAAACCAATATCTGTAAAGTCTGCTGATAGAGTAGTAATTTGAAGTTGAGTTTCTTTTATTGTATTACTAAATTGGTCCTCATACTTCAACGTTTTACGGGCGAAAAAGTCTTTTTCATCGCGCCTCAATTCAAGTACAGATGCTTTAATATCACCAATACCCTTTGCAATCGATATATCATGCCGTAAAGTTGAGCTTGCATAGTTCAGTAATATTAACATTAGGCCCATAGCCAACACTAAGATGCCGGTGTTAATGATTAATTTGTGTTTAATGAGCATAGAGTTTTACCTTTAAGGTTTAATATAAAAATGAATAGTAGAAATTTAACTTATCCTTAGCCCATATAACGTTGCCTTTCTTATGTGCTGTGTTGCTATGAAGGCACCGAAATACAAAGTTCAGCCGAAAAAGGAAAACTACTCAGCCTTCCTTCCTCTAGTATAGACCTGTATCGGTAACTATCAGATTATTGTTAAAGTTTTTACTTTTTTCCATTATGGTAAATTATTTGTACTTTTATGAGATGGTAGCACGAAATTCAGGCATGAAAATAAATACAATATACCTTGGTTTATTGGTTATTGGTTATTGGTTATTGAGGGGAGATTTTTCTAAGAAATGATTTATGTTTCTTGGCTTAGTTATACTTTTTCTTAGCCTATTTCCTTTCAAGATACCGCGCTAACTTATCTTCCGGCAATGGTCTGCTAATGAAGTAACCTTGTACGGCATCACAACCTAAATGACGTAATAAATTGAGTTGTTCAACTGTTTCAACACCTTCGGCTAAAACCCTTTTACCTAATCCATGTGAAAGATCGATCATGGACTTAACGATAGTAAGGTCAGAATCATTACTTTCTACTTCTTGAATAAAGCTTCGGTCAATTTTTATTTTATCTATCGGTAAGGCTCGTAAATATGCCAAAGACGAATAACCTGTGCCAAAATCATCGATGGATACTTTAATGCCCATGCTTTGCAATTTAATAATACTATTCATTGCTCTAGTAATATCAGTCATGACAACGTTTTCAGTAATCTCTAATTCAATATATTTAGAAGGAATACTATATTTATTCAATAACATTTGAATATTAGTAACGAGCTGTTCATCTTGAAATTCAACCGCGGTTATATTTACAGCAATAGCGACACGACGTTGATATAACTTGAACCAACGTTCACTTGCTTGGAATGCTTTGGCTAAAATATAGTTATCAAACTCATTATGCATACCTAAAGCTTCAATCTCTGATAAGAATTCACTAGGCGGCAGTACCCCTTTATCAGGATGCTGCCAACGTACTAAGGCTTCTACCCCCTCAAGCTTGTTAGTTAACAAATTTAATTGCGGCTGATAATATAAAATAAACTCATCATTTTCTAATGCTAATCTTAGTTCTTTCTCCATCAAGACTAAATGGCGGCCTTGTGCTTGCATACCGTCTTCAAAAGCAACAGTTGCAATATTATTGGTTTCTGCATGATGCAATGCAAGATTAGCTTTTTGTAATAAGTCTTCTGATTTATCCGCATCATCTGGATAAAAACAGTATCCAACGCTACCTTGAATTTTTATCTCTTGCTGCTCATACCGAAAACAGCGCTCTATGAGCTCATGAATATGCTCTACCGCTCGATCGACATGCGATAACTGTTCAAATTCTATGACAAACATAAATGAATCGCCACTTAAACGACCTACCGCTTGCGGTATGAAAACACTATGACTTAAGCGACTGGCAATCTCTCCAAGTATATAATCCCCAATTTTTAAGCCATAAGTATCATTTATAAATTTAAACTGCTTTATATCGATTAAAAAAATGGCTAGCTTGACCTGACTCTTATTTACTTTATTGGTTTGTGTCAGTTCGAGCATTTTATCTGACAATTTCGCCATCACCTGTTCACGGTTAAGTGCCCCCGTTAATGAATCATGCTTACCAAGGTATTGTGCTCTATTTATAGCATTTAAAGCAGCAAACCTTTCAGCCCCTTGCATCCAGATAAGTAAAGTAAAACCAAGGATGTTATGTGCAGCAACATCAAAATACAATAGAAATGACTCTAATTGACGGAACCAGGGTTCAGTTAAAGCCACAATAGAAATAAAAGAGTAGATTAAATAGCGTAAACCAAAAGTAGCAGAAAAATACATTAAAACTTGGCTTGAAAAGTAACTTTTCTTATCAAATAAAAGGTAGCTGGCTAAAGAAAAGAAACCACAGCCAAAGACAAAACTAGGGAGGCTAATGGTTAAATAAAAATGGTTAAATGCTTGGCTGGAGTCAAAGGCAAAAAATATTGTTGTGACAAAACTAAGTACGACAATTAAAGCGAGTCCCCCCTTGGTTATCTTCTTAGGAACTTCCTTATTAGTTTTTGCATTAAAAACACCGAAACCAAGGAAAATCAAGAAGGAATATTGGCAAATTTGAAGTAATAATTCCGCGAGAAACAACCAATAGTCGCTTGAAAGATGGCTACTCGAATAAGGCACAATAGATTTGATAAAATAACTAAGACAAAGCGCGCCAATACTCACTAACCAATACTTAACGTATTTACGAAGAAAGGTGCGATAGTAAGTATAAAAAACAAAGAATAGCACTGCAAAAACGACGGCTTGCGTCGAATACAAAAAAGTCTTGGGCGTTATATATTCGATCATAATACAACTTTAATCATGGCTATTAATATACCTGTTTGAACGAATAAGTTTCTTAAATGTTTTTGGTTTAACGACCAAATCATGAGTGCTATTAAAAAGGCTTTTATCTTTAAATTCAAGTAATACCAGTAAAATATATAATAGGTTTTATTTTTAATAAAAAAACATATACTGATAAAGCCCTATAATTTATAAAAATGAGAACTAGTATGCACTATAACACTTCTGAATTATGTGACTTTTATGCCGACTTAATTGATGTTGTGGATCCCATTTTTTGTAATTACGGGGGGCGTAGCTCATTTGCCGGTAACGTTGTTACGTTAAAATGCTTTGAAAATTTAGGCTTAGTTAATGAACTTGTTAAAATAGATGGCACTGGTAAAGTATTAGTTATTGATGGCGGCGGATCAACGCGCCGAGCGCTTATTAGTGTAAGTATTGCACAATGTGCTGCAAATAATGGCTGGGAAGGAATTATTTGTTATGGCAGTGTACGGGATGTCGACGCGTTAGAGGCTGTCGATATAGGTATCCAAGCACTCGTGGCAATTCCTGTTGGGGCAAACGATCAATGTATTGGAGAAACCGATGTTGCTATTAACTTTGCTGGAGTTACCTTTCTACCTGATGACTATATCTATGCTGATAACACCGGTATTATACTATCACTAGAAAAGCTAGATATTGAATAAAACATGTCAAACGTAATGTATTAATCATTACCCAATACTTAATTTAATAACTAGCACCTGAGCGCTAATAAACAGATGGTCTAGCTTCAGGGGGGATTGACTCAGGATGCTGCAAGTACCATTTTTCTAACCAAATCTCGATTTCTTCAGGAACGACCCCTGAATGTATTATTTGTCCTTGAATTAATTCTCCGCCCATGGCGATATAAGCTTCTGAAGCATCATGCTTATCAATGTCAGTGCCTACAAGTGGAATTTTCATACTACGAGTCAATGTAACAAGTGCATTAGTTATTGCTTTATCTACTCGATTACTACTATCGTTAGTTAATTGCTGACAATTAATTTTAAGCTGATGAATTGCCATTTTTCTTACATACCGTAACGATTCATAACTCCCCGAAAAATTGGCTATGGAAATTTGTATATCCAGAGATTTAAGCTGATCGATGATCACTTTTACCCGATGACTCGCACTTAGCATTACGTCTTCACTCAGCTCAATCATCAAATATTTACCCGAAAGACCATATTCTTGCAATTTATTTTCGATAAACTCAACGAGATCCACTTCAAATAAACTTGCGCTCGATAAAGTCACAGAGATACGTTGATATACTCCTATTTTGTGTAAACTATCAAGGGTTAAGAAGGCCTTTTTCAGCATCTGCTTTGTCAATAAATATAACTCGCCACTATGTTCAGCAAGAACAGAGAAGTCATACAACTCCAACGGTCTCGCTAACTCATTTTCATACCAATGCACCCTTAATTGGAACCCTGCAATTTTGTGATTATTAATATTTACTTGAGGTTGTAAATAGCAAAATAATCTCTCTTCTTTAATGTCTTGACGTAAAGACTCCATCCGAGCAAGTTGACCTTGGTTATATAAAATACTGCTTTTATCAAAGTAATTAATTTGTTGCTGTGTCTTTAAAGCATTCAGTAAAGCGTCGCCTGCATGTGAGATGATTTCATCAAAGTTATCACCATGCTCCCCTGAGATAGCAATACCAAAAGCAAGCTCAAAATTTAAAGAAAAACTCTTAAAACTCATGGCATCAGGCACAGCATCCGCCAGTTGATGACATAGTTCATTAAGCATAATCTCATCATCAAAACGACTATCCGTTAAGTTATATACCACCAAGAACTGTAAACTTTGTAAACGAGCAATACGGACAGGTTGCGGACTAAGGCCAAAGCTTAACAAGCTTGCATTGTCAGATATTTTTTGCTGTAAACAGTACGCAAGCTGCAATAATAATAAGTCTGAGTTATGATGACCAAGTAAACTATTTACTTGTTGAAAGTTAACAGGCTTAAAAACCACAGCGGCATAACGTTGCCCTGTATGAGACTTGATAGCGGCTTCAAACGTTCTTTGAGCTTGCTGCGCTGTTGGTAAGTTGGTTGTAGGATCATGGGTGTAAGAAAATAGTTCTTCAACACTAATAATTTCCTTATCTGTTTTTAAAGAAGTGACATCGAATGATTTTTGAATCAATAACAGAGCCGAAACAGTCGCTGTAATAACAGCAATAAGATAGCCAATAATAGCGGTCAAACTGACCGGAAAATTTTCAATGTATAATTGCGCAAAAAATGCAGATAGAGCAGCAATGACAATAAGAATAATAAATAATAAAATGTACTTGGCGTTAAAACGACTCATATTTAACCCCCCATCCTAGGAAATTTAATCAAAGTAATTCCCTAGCCTAATAAAAATATGGTCTTTTGTACAGATATACCAACGTATTAACGTACTATCTTAAGATAGACAATTACTTTTCTGATTTTTGATAGGTACATTAGCACTATCATCGGTCATTGTTAGTAGAGCATCAACTAAAAAAAGGAACCCGTTGAGATTATCACTAGACCAATAGCGTTTCAATTTTTTATCACTGGTTACTATCAGTGCTACAAATTTTTTATAAGCTGAACTATCCTGATTTTCAAAACACTTCTGGCTAATCGCTTTGAGTCGGCCTTTACCTTTCAAGCACTCTCTAAATATAATACTGTAATTGTTAATTAATGGACTGATTAATTCCGCATGTATCATAAGTTGCTCATGGTCATTTGCTTTAGCATAAGCTTTTAAACGTTGTAATTTTGCTTTGGCAAACTCCTCCTCTCGTGTAGCAACAAGAATCATATACTCCGATAAGATCTTATTTTCTTTACGAGTGGCCAAACTTTCACGTTGCTGGGTTATTATCTCTCTCTGCAGTTTTTCGGCACGAAAAAAGAAATAGACGCTAATAAGTACAAAAACTACGGTTATAACTAAAACAAAAAACATCAAAACGCCTTAGACTGGTTAACTTGCTCTATATTAACAGATTCCGCAATGCGTGCCATAAACAGATACGGGTCAATATCTGTAAAGTCTGGTGTACTTAACGAATACTTCATCATTACAGAAAAACCACCGAGGTTGGCAAAAGCTCTCGTATTGACAGCTTGAATCAGCTTATCGAGTTTTAGACTAACCTCTTGAGTACTTTGATGTTCAAAGATAAGTAGATACTCTCCTTCATTTAACAAACCAGCAGAATCAAACTCAGATATTTTCTCGTTGATTAAACTAGCCAAATCTTTAGTCACCTCACTAATACTTTTTTGGTTGAAATGGAAATTAAGCTCCTGCCAATTTTCTACAATAAGATAGCCAACATTCAAGGAGTATTGAAATTTCTTTGCCTTTTTAAACGCTAATTGATAGTTAAACTTAGTTTGTATAGGCGCAGCCATTGCATAACTTGGCTTTTCTATTTCTTCATAAGCTAGGTTCATCTTTTGTGCTCTTAATCTCAAGAAGAAGCCAATTAAAATGAGTAGTAATAAAAAAATCAAGGCCGATAAGCTTATAATCATGACTCGTTGGTTTTGGTACTTTGCGGCAAAACTAATAGATAATTCGCTGCTTTCAGCCAATTTAACGGCAAGTCTTTTAGACTCTTCGATAGGCTTTATTTGAGCTAACTGTTCTACAAACAACTGAGAAAGTCCTGGTGCTATACTAGAGGCGTTCTTCTTATAGTGAAGCTTATCAAGTAAAACTTGACTATGTTTTTCTCGCCAAAGATAAGCTATTTGATAATTTTTTTGCGCGAAGTACATTTCAGCAACCATGCGATAAAAACCGGCAAACTCTAACGAAATATCTTGCCCGTTAAGAAGCCCTACTATTTTAGTTAATAAGGCATAACCTTCGCTAGTTTTTTCAACACCGAGCTTTGCTTTGGCCAGACCAACTAAACTCTCTATACGCTCTGAAAGCATATTATGTTGATAATATATATCAATGGCTTGCTCTAATGGTGCAATTGCTTCATTAAATTGTTTTTGTGCTAATAAAACTATACCTAACCGTTTATCTGCGTGAGCAACATGAATAGGAGTCCCATTAGTTTCCGCGTACTTTTTAGATTTCCAAAAGGCATTATATGCATCATCAAATCGTTGCAAGTAAAAATAGGCTGTTCCTAAATATAAATAAGTTTGAGAAATTTTTATCAATTGCCCCATTTCAAACCTTAATTTCAATATTTTTAACTGCATGATCTGTGATGTTTGATAATCACCTAAATGATGATATGCCAACGCAAAAATAGTTAATAACTCGATATGCTCTGTCAATTCACTTTTGCTAATACCCTGCTCAACTTGCTGTAAATCAGTTAGAGCTAATTGATGTTTTCCCAACATTGCAAATGCGACACTACGATAACTGAGCGAAAGTAATTGATACTTAACACTTTGAGTTAATCTACTATTACTCACCGCTACTTGAGCCAATTCTAGCAACTGTTTATATTGTTTCCTGCCGACATATACGTCCCCTAACTTCAGCAACAGCGCCAATTGAATTTTTTTATCTCGACTATTAGTTGCTATACCTTTTTGAGCAAACTCAAATACTTTGTTGAGATTCCCTTGATTATTAGCCCCCCTTGCAGAGAGCAGATAGACTTTGGCAAGAATATCATTTGAGTAGTACTTTTGATTGTTAAGGATTTTTTCCAATAGAGTTTTTACTGTATCGGTATCAAGCATTTCATCATTTACTTTTAATAATTGCTGCACTTGATTACTGAGCTCGGCTTGCGCCGATGATGGCTGTGCCGAGGAAACACTCATAATAAAAAAAGATAAAAATTGCACTTTAAAAGTAAGTATTATGAACAGCAAAAACCGTTTTTTTGTCATGTTTATACCGTTAGTTATTGAAATACAAAGCATTGGATGCGACACCATACAATCCAATATTACTTATTACTAGGTTTACCTGATAAAGATAAACATAAATAGTGTTTTCTGTTTACATTTATCAAATTCATCCTATAATAAATGTAGTTAAGCTTCAAAGCTTGATGAGGGCAAATCTAATGAAAGTTAGAGACGCAAAGTTACCGGTCTAAAGGGAAACCTATGATAGCGGGACTGCCAAGTTTAGATATAGTGGGGGCTTATCTCAATTCGATAATTCACTATCTGTTTCTTCCGTTTTCTTTGCGTTGCCCCCCCCCTCCTTATATCTCTGCATTTACAAATGCCTATTCTTTTTATATCTTCTATAACTCAACATTCACTAAATCACTAAATCACTAATAATAAGTATTACCAACACAATTGAGAATCGTACCCAATATCACTTACATCAAGTTATTGTCCACTTATGCTGGTTAAAATACTCCAACGCGGCATTGCTCTCAATCTCAATAGCCAGCTATTGGCCAATCAAGCACCTACCCTCGAATTATTTGTCCTGTGCACAACACAGTATTTTCAGTCTCAGGCAGTCGCTAAAATTAATTACAGTGATTGTTTATGGAGTGACTTTTTCTCACTTATATAATGGCTTATTATTTTATCCAACATAGATAATGGCATTGAACCACGCTTCAATAATTGATCATGGAACTCTCTTAAATCAAAGTCTTCGCCTAATGCTTGTTCCGCTTCTTTTCGCAAACGTTTAACCGTTAATTCACCCACTTTATAAGATAAAGCTTGGCCTGGCCATGAGATATAACGGTCTATTTCTGTTTTTACATTATGCAGTGACAAGGCGGTATTATTGGCTAAAAAGTCCATGGCTTGAGCTCGACTCCATCCTTGGGTATGCATTCCAGTATCAACCACTAAACGACAGGCTCGCCACATTTCATAAGTTAAGCGACCAAAATTATGGTAAGGATCCCCATACATACCTGCTTCTATTCCTAGGTATTCAGAATATAAACCCCATCCTTCACCAAAAGCAGAAATATAGGTTCTATTTCTAAACTTCGCGACATCATTCATTTCTTTTGCTAATGATATTTGTAAATGATGGCCTGGCACGGCTTCATGAAGTGTTAATGCCGTTAAGACATAAAGTGGTCGGCGATCTAGCCTATAAGTATTGACCCAATAATTTCCTGGTTGGTCATCTCGTGATGATCCTGCATATCGTCCAGTGGTATACTTAGGCGCTATATTAGCAGGCACTGCCATTACACCATAAGGCGTTCTTGGTAACGTCTTAAATAACTTAGGTAACTTAGCGTCCATCTTTTTAGCAATAAATGAAGCTTCTTTTAATAGCTCTGTTGGCGTAGTGGCATAAAATTGAGGATCAGTACGTAAAAATTGTACAAACTCGCTGAAGCTGCCATTGAAGTTAACTTGCTCAATAATTTCATCCATCTCAGCTCTGATACGTTTTACTTCTGCCAATCCCTGCTGATGAACTTGCATTGCCGTCATAGGTAGCGTGGTGTAATGCTCTAGCCTATTTTGATAATATTCTTTACCATTAGGAAGTGAATTAGCAGCAATATTATCACGAGCATTTGGCTGATATTCATTAACCATAAAGTCATAATAAGCCTGATATGCAGGCATAACTTTAGTTGTTAAAATATGCTTAGCTTGTTGCTTTAACTCATCTTGCTGGCTTTGCGTAATAAAAACAGACATCTTGCTAAAAGGTAAATAATAACTACTTTCCGTAATATTTTCTTTTATGTAAGCCGCAATGGATTGTTCAAATCCCTCCAGCACTATTTTAGGCTGACTAATGCCACTTTTAAGACCTTGTTTCATCCACTGTGTTTGTTGGTCAAAATATCGAGGAAGGGCTGATAGACGAGCTAAATAGTCTTGATAATCAGTCAAGGTTTTAAAATCTACTTGCTTTGAGATATCTGCTATCCAAACATGAAAACCAGACTCTGCGGTGAGCGGCATGTAGTGTTCTTTGTTGTTATAGCTATCTAGATGATTTTTTAGACTATAAGTAAGTACCGATAAGTTAATCTGATTGTCTTGTGTTAATTTTTCATTATCTAATGCGATTAACTGCTGATAAATAGCCAAACGTTGTTGATATTGAGCGAGTAAAAATTCGGCAGATATATCAGGTAACTTAGCGTTATTACCACTAATATCAGGCTGGTTGAAAGGACTTGATTGTAGATAAAACGCTTCATGTATTTCTATTATACTTGCTAGTTGTTGATCTGCATTAATGCTGCCATCCGCTGGACTGGAGGCATAACTCTGGGTTACTAGGCATATATTTACCAGTAAAAATATTAAGTAAGTGGCTAAATTTTTCATTGATATCACTCAAAAATAGGAAGGGGCACGAAAATACCGATAGACATATTTTCATGCTTTAAATAATTTGTATGGAGAATGTTAAACCCATCCCACTTAAAATGTAGAGCGAGTATCAAGCTAGAGCTTGAAGAGCCCTTCTCTATATACTTTTAACTCGGCAATTGATTCTTTGATGTCATCTAAAGCCAAGTGAGCACCCGTTTTAACTACCGCTTCTAATACCTCTGGTTTCCAACGCCTTGCCAACTCTTTTATAGTGCTAACATCAATATTACGGTAATGAAAATGGTCTTCAAAATCAGGCATGTACTTATTAATAAATCGTCTATCTTGGCCAATACTATTACCACACATAGGTGATTTACCTTGAGGTACCCATTCTTGTACAAAAGCTAAGCTTTGCTCAGTTGCTTGAGCCAAACTCACCGTACTGTCTCGGCAACGCTGAGTTAGACCAGAATTTCCGTGATGTTCAATACACCACTCACTCATATTATCTAGCACTTCATCACTTTGATTAATGGCAAATATTGGCCCTTGCGCCAAGGTATTTAAATGGCTATCCGTAATAATGATAGCGATCTCTAAAATCACATCGTGCGCTGGCTCCAACCCTGTCATTTCCAAATCAAGCCAAATTAAATTATTATCATTACCCGCCATAAACTTCCCTTAAAAAAAATGCATAAACATTCGTATATAATTGTTAGTATAATACGTCACAACCAAGTCGGGTCAAATTAAATGTTGGATCAAATTAAATCGTATGAATAAGTCTCTTGTCTAAAGTAAAAAAACTGACCAAAGGTCAGCAAAGGCGAATTAAAGCCAATCATGATAATAGATTGCATGGTAAAACCACCAAAAATAAAGATAAAGTGCAATGGGAAGATGATGATTTAGGTGCTCCTCAACAAGGGGTTATTATTAGTCGATTTGGTCAACATGCTGATGTCGAAAGCGATCTCGGTGAAATATTTCGCTGTAATTTACGCCGTTCTATTGCCTCACTTGTTTGTGGTGATAAAGTATTATGGCGCCTCGGCAGAGAAACTCAACATAGCATCACAGGCATAATAGAGGCAGTACATGGACGTGACTCAGTGCTTAGTCGTCCCGATGTTTATGATGGAGTGAAGCCCATTGCGGCAAATATCAGTCAAATTCTCATTGTATCTTCAGTGTTACCTGTTTTTAATAGCGATATTATTGACCGCTACCTAGTAGCTGCAGAGCAGACTGGTATTACCCCTGTTATTGTATTGAACAAAACTGATTTGTTGGACAGTATTACGTCTGACGAGCAAGATAAAATAGCCAAGCAATTGAAAATTTATCAAGATATTGGCTATCAAGTGCTTTATGCGAGTAGTAAATCTCGCGATGGCATAAGCGAACTAAAAATGCAGCTTACACAACATACCAGTATTTTTGTCGGCCAGTCGGGTGTTGGTAAATCTACGTTAGTGAATGCACTCATGCCAGATTTAGGGATATTAACAAAAGAAGTCTCCGATAACTCAGGTTTAGGGCAACATACCACTACCGTAGCACGCTTATACCATTTTAATGAAGGGGGAGATTTAATTGATTCTCCCGGTATTCGCGAATTTGGTTTATGGCATTTAACACCAGAGCAAGTTTGTCATGGTTTTATTGAGTTCTCTGATTTTCTTGGTTTGTGCAAATTTAGAGACTGCAAACATCAAACGGATCCCGGCTGTGCCTTAATAGCAGCAAGTGAAACGCATGAAATCAATCCTGCTCGCTTGGCAAGTTTTCAGCGCATATTAGCTAGCCTCAATGATAATAAATTAACCTCACGTTTTAATAATTAAGGAAAAATGAGTGTCTTCACAAAATAATCTTAGCGATAAAATTAAAATCACCTTGCAGTACATCATGCCTAAGCACGCTATTTCACGTTTAGTTGGTAAATTAGCCGCTGCAAAAATGGGTGGGTTGACTACTAAGCTTATCAACCTATTTATTAAAGCTTACGGCATTAATATGAATGAGGCTAAGCTTAAAAAGGCCAGTGACTTCGATACCTTTAACAACTTCTTCACCCGTGAACTAGAAGAAGGAGCTCGACCTATTGATGGAGATGAGAATGCCCTATGTTATCCGGTAGATGGTGCGATCAGCCAACAGGGAGATATTATTGATGGTCAACTTATTCAAGCAAAAGGTTTCAACTATAGCTTAATTTCTTTACTTGGTGGTGACGAAAAAACAGCAGCACCTTTTCAAGGTGGGAAATTCTCATGTATCTACCTAGCTCCAAAAGACTATCACCGCATACATATGCCTATGGCAGCGACGTTACGTGAAATGATTTATGTTCCTGGGGAGCTGTTTTCAGTTAACCCTCTTACCGCTCAAAACGTGCCCGATCTTTTTGCTCGCAATGAACGTGTTGTTGCCATTTTTGATACTGAAATGGGTGAACTTGCCATGGTATTGGTCGGTGCAACGATTGTTGCCAGTATCGAAACAACTTGGGCTGGCACCATAACGCCTCCAGCTGGTAAAGATATATTCAGATGGCAATACCCAAAAGATGGTGCCGACGCAATTACCTTTAATAAAGGTGATGAAATGGGTCGTTTTAAATTAGGTTCAACTGTTGTAAGCACCTTCGCCCCTAAAATGCTTAGTGAATTTGCAGAAAATTCCGGACCAGGAACTGTCACTCGTCTTGGTGAGCTTTATGCAACACTAAATAAAGGCGAAAAATAGTTACTAAAAAAATAGGTAGCAAACAAAACGGTTGCTCATTTAGTATACTCGATATAAGCTAGGACGAAATACGATCATATTCGTATTTCGTCTAGAACTTATAAAACTACCAAATAAAGGATATGTACATGGCGCATGAAAATTCTGCAGTAAAACCCACAGAAGCCGAGTTAACGCTACTCAACGTGCTCTGGAAGATGGGTCCTGCAACCGTAAGACAAATACACGATGTAGTAAGTCTTACGCAAAAAACTGGCTACACCACTGTATTAAAAATACTCCAAATTATGCATGAAAAGTCACTGGTCATTCGTGATGAAAGTAATCGCGCCCACATTTATGCTACAGCAAACAGCCAAACACAAACGCAATCTTCACTGATTAAAGACTTAATAACTAAAGCCTTTGGTGGTTCTACCTCAAAGTTAGTGATGCGAGCTATCGATGATTCAACGAGCGATGAAGAAATTAATGATATTCGCCAGTTATTAAATTCTCTAGAAAAATAGTAAGACTAGACTATTACTATGTTTGATCAATTATTTAACAGCCCTTTTCTATATAGCTTATCGCTAACCCTAGTGCATTTTTTATGGCAAGGTTTACTGGTGGCACTTATCTTAAAGTCTCTGCTATTTATAGTTGACAAAAACAAATCTAAATTACGATATACCCTAGCAACACTTGCCATGTTAGCAAATGCCATACTTGCGGTACTGACCTATGCTATGGTTTACCCTGACACAGGTTCAGGCATTAATAGTAACCTCAGCCCTATCCCGCTTACTAGTTTAGTTAATGAGTTAACCCAGCAAAACGCTTTATTTACATATCAAGAATTACTGCCCTCGATATTAGCCTACGCCTTGCCATATCTCTCATTATTCTGGCTGGCAACTATTACCATTCTTGCCAGTAAACTACTTATTGAGATTCGTAATGTAAATAATTTACCAAGACATTCGAGCGTTTCGCCATCTTTAGCACTATCATCACGCTTTGATGAATTAGCCAAACAAATAAAGTTAACTAAAACGCCAAAATTACTTATTTCCTTGAAAGCGGAAGTCCCTATGGCTATAGGTTGGTTAAAGCCTGTAGTCTTGCTACCCGCTACTATGGTGACGGGTTTAAATTCCTCTCAACTTGAAATGCTGATCCTGCACGAACTTGCTCATATTCGTCGTCACGATTATTTAGTGAACTTTTTACAAACACTCATTGAATTGCTCTTTTTCTTCCATCCAAGTGTGCATTGGATCGGTAAGCAAATGCGCAACGAGCGTGAATATTGTAGTGATGACATTGCCGTACAACATTGTGGCGATGCTATAGCATATGCACATACATTAACTGACACCGCTTCTCTGTGTTCGAAAAATCACTTCCATACTATTCCAACTATGGCAATGGCAGCCTCCGGGGGAGATTTAAAAGCAAGAGTACTTCGACTTGTTGATCATCATTGTGCGCCAACAAATAACACCAGTAAATTGCTCGCCGCAATGACTTTATTTTTGACTCTGATATTACTGAGCATTAATCAATTACTAACAATGCCTTTTACCCAGCAACTAAATGATCAATTTCCGTGGCAAGAACCCCCAGCGCTTAGTCATAACCTTTTTAGTACAAATGTCACCGCAATGGCCTTAGAAAAAACAAATACTAATAGACAAGGTACGACGCTAAAAAATGATTCTATCGCTCAGCAGCTACTCAGTCGTCAAAACACGCCTTCTCATGGTTTACTTGTAGCAAAAAATAACGAGCAGCGCGTACGTAACCTCACAACAGAAAACGATATAGGGTTTACGACAGCTACTTTTGAGCCAGTAACGATCAGTAATCAGCGAGGTTTCATAGAAACAGTAGAAGAACTAGATCCGAGTAAACAGTTGGCATCAAACAATATTAAAGAGCCTAAAACTAAAGCTGAAGATACAAAGGAGCAAAGTAAAAGCAAAACAGTCGTCTTATTTGCACCAACTGTGCTCGACACATTCAAAATTGAAGACAATTTTCCATCAACCGTTAACGAGCAAATAGCCGTCGCGGTTCAACCACAAGTGCAAATAATATTACCCTCAATACCTACTGAGATGTTTGTTCAAGACACAACTCAACTCAATCCTGACCAAGAAGAAAGTAAGCAAGTATCACTTACATATGATAAAGACCTTACCATCAAAGATAATGCTTATCGCCAACTGATATATAATCAAGAAATCAAGGAATTAGCAGTACAAAACAAACTGTACCAAACTTCACATAGCGTGATAGATGCTAAAAGTCAGCGATTAGAAGCTAGCCAAATAACACAGACAAAACAAATACCAAGTTCATTAGAAGCTAAATTACTGAACTCTATTAGTCCAATATATCCAAACCTTGCAAAACGCAGAGGTATTGAGATGGAGGTCAAAGTAGATTTCACTATTGATAAAAACGGTAAAGTAAAAGATATTAATTTCGATCAGCAAAGTAAGCTTATTTATTTCAAATCTGCTATTCGCTCCGCAATTCGTAAATGGCGATTTAGCCCAGCTAAAAAAAATAATCGTAAGATTGAAAGTAAGATGACAAAAATATTTTCTTTTAGCCTACATGCCTAGTAATCAATCTGCCTTATTTTAGTCGTATGTTTTCTTATATACTTACAGTCTATTTGATGTATAAGGGATATTTTGAGTAAATACCATTCGTTGAATCAAGAACAAAACCTAAAAGACAAACGCACCAATGAGATAGCTTTATTTTGGCAACAAGGTTTATTCGACTCTTTCTGTGGCGTTGATGGAGTAAGTATTCACTATGCACAATTTATCAATAAAAAGACTACCTTTCCTAGCATAGTCGTAGTGCCCGGTCGCTGTGAAAGCTACTTGAAGTACCAAGAATTGGCATTTGATTTATATCATCAGGGCTATAATATTTTTATTATTGACCATCGAGGTCAAGGATTATCTGGGCGACTATTACCCGACTTATTCAAGGGTTATGTTACTAAATTCCAAGACTATATCGATGATTTACAATCTTTCGTTGAAAATATAGTTACTCAACAATGTCCCGAAAAACCATACCTTTTAGCGCATTCAATGGGTGGCGCTATTGCAACCCGTTTTATGCAAGATTATCCCAATGCAATTAAAGCGGCAGTAATATCATCTCCAATGCTAGGCTTTTATTCTGCTTTAGTACCAAAATGCATAGCTAAAATACTCATAGCCATTAAGCTGAGACTCAATAACCTTTTCAGCAAAACCCCTTGGTATTTTATCGGGCAAAAGAGCTTCTCCCCGGTAAATTTTACCGAGAATAAACTAACTCACTCAACATTGCGCTATCAACACTTTGTCAACTTATATAAAAACAACAAAACCATCCAGCTTGGTGGCGTTACTACGCACTGGCTAGCACAAAGTATTTTGGCCCAAAAAGATATTTTCACTAAACTTCATCAGCTTAAAACACCTATATTATTGCTTCAAGCTGGCAGTGATACCGTAGTTTGCCAACAGGCACAAAATGATTTTTGCCTGCAATTACATGCTTTACAACCACAATCCTGTCCACATGGCCGACCAAGTACAATTGATAATGCCTATCATGAATTGTTTTTTGAAGTCGATGGTTATAGAAATCGAGCAATATCACAAAGCATCGCCTGGTTTAAACAACATAATTAGCCGCGACTATTTATAGCCATGAATATAACTGTCTCACTATTCTAAATAACGATTTATTTTGACTGTTCATTTTGCACTACTGAAGTGGGATCTTGGTGAATAAACACCTCACAAGGAGCGAGAGCGCTACAAATTCCAGCTTCAATTTCATCGCCTATGCTGTGCGCCTCTAATAGAGATAAGTCATCACTCAATTCTAAATGAAATTGTATAAATTTCTGCACTCCGGATTGCCGTGTTCGTAATTCATGAATACCTATGGCTTGCTCATGTCTCAAAACAACAGTTTTAATTTTCGCTACTTCCTCATCACTCAATTCACTATCCATTAATTGCGAAACACTTTGCACCATAATCTGACCTGCACCAAAAACTAGATATAGGGCAACTAATATGGTGAAAACACCATCTGCTTGTAACCATATCCCTTGACTCAGAATAATAGCCGCTAAAACCCCTAAATTTAGGAATAAATCAGATTGGTAATGCAATGCATCACCACTAATGATAATTGAGCCTGTACGCTTTATGACGTAACGCTGAAAAGCAACTAAGAATAGTGTTAAGACAATAGCAATAATTGTTACCCAAATAGCCACCTCACTGTGAACTATTACTTGCGGATTAAGTAACCGAGATACCCCATTAAAAATAAGTATAATGGCGGAGCCAAGTACAAAAGAAGCTTGCACCAATCCAGCTAAACTTTCAGCTTTACCGTGCCCAAAACTGTGCTCTTTATCCGCCGGAGCTAAAGCAAAGCGTAAAATAACGATACTCATGATTGATGCAAATAAATCTAAAATAGAATCCGTGGTGGAAGCAAGCATGGCACTAGAGTCTGTGACTAACCAAGCATACAGCTTTATTACCACTAAGATTAAAGCGGTAGAGGTAGAAAATATAGCCGCTAATCGCACCCAAAATGCGTAATCGTCTGTTGAGTTTTTTGTAGCCATGCCTGATCCTTGGAGAAAAGTTAAGAACTGAAAGTTATACTCGTTAGTAATTAATAGGCATGTTTCAGAGTGCACTTTTAATGGTAACGGGTATATAATAACAAAAATTTTATCACATGATGATTGTTATGCTAGATGTTGTGCTTTTTCAACCCCAAATCCCACCCAATACCGGTAATATAATTCGGTTATGCGCAAATTCAGGCTTTCGTTTGCATTTAATAGAGCCATTAGGTTTTGATTTAGAGGATAAAAAATTACGTCGTGCCGGCTTAGACTACCATGAATTTGCAGCCATAAAGCGCCATGCAAACTTCAATGCTTTCATGGAGAAAGAACAACCAAAGCGAGTGTTAGCAATTACCACGAAAACCAATAACTTCTATGGTGATGTCAGCTTTGAAGCTGGTGATTATTTATTATTTGGCTCAGAAACAGCCGGTTTACCTGAAGAAGTTCGTGTACAAATCCCTGATAAAGATAAGATTAGAATTCCGATGCTGAAGGAAAGCCGTAGCATGAACTTATCAAACGCGGCAGCTGTTATAGTTTACGATGCATGGCGTCAGCTAGGTTTTCCTAACGCTGTATAATAAGAATAATTTAGTCCCGTAAATATAAGTACGGTAATAAAAAACTGTAAATCAAGATTCTCGATTTACAGTTTTTTAGCGTATTTATTTACAGTGTAACGAAACTATTCAAATTTCTTGTCACGAGAAAGTAAATCTGCAGCGGCTAATTTGGCATCTTTTCCACGATAAAGTACTTGATATACTTGCTCAACAATTGGCATCTCAACGCCATGTCGCTGGGCAAGCATATACACTTCTTTCGTATTTCTGTAACCTTCAACAACTTGACCAATATCAGCAATAGCTTGTTCTGCTTCACTACCCTGACCTAACGCTAAACCAAATCGGCGATTACGCGATTGATTATCAGTGCAAGTAAGTACCAGATCACCTAAACCAGCCATGCCCATAAAAGTAGCTGGCTCAGCATTTAGTGCTAAACCTAAACGGGTCATTTCAGCTAATCCACGGGTAATTAATGCAGTGCGTGCATTAGCGCCAAAGCCTATACCATCAGCTATGCCTGCGGCAATCGCGATAACATTTTTAACCGCTCCACCAAGTTGTACGCCAATAAAGTCTTTATTAGAATAAACTCGAAAGCGCTTTTCACAATGCAATAAGTCAGATAATTCAGCGACAAAATCATCATCCTCAGAAGACAACGAAATAGCCGTAGGTAAACCTGAAGCCATTTCTTTAGCAAAAGTAGGTCCTGATAAAACAGCTAAAGAAACACTATTTCCAAGGACTGTCCTAGCAACATTTTGCAATAAATCACCCGTCTGAGGATCTAATCCTTTAGTGGCCCAAGCAATTTTAGTCTTATCAGTTAACATTGGCTTAATTTGCTTAAGCATATCGGTAAAAGCATGGCTGGGCACAACAACTAATATATTATTGCTTGCTTGCACTGCCGTTGTTAAATCAGCTTCTAATACCAAGTTTTCAGGAAAAGGGCAGTCTGCAAGATATTTATTATTTTCTCTATCCTGCGTCATTGCAGCGACATGATCAGAATCACGTCCCCATAACAGCGTTTTATGACCATTTCTGGCTAAACAAATTGCCAAGGCTGTGCCATAAGATCCAGCACCAAGCACAGTAATTTTTGCAGCTGAAGACATATGCGCCCCTACTTATAAGCTAATACTATTTTCGAAAATATTGCTATGATTAGTGTGTTTCGCTACTTTGTGCAATGTTTTCTTGTGTTGCACGTTGCTGTACATAGGAAGCATATAAACCTTCAAAATTAACAGGCGTTAAGTTAAATTGTGGGAAAGAGCCACGATTTACTAAGCTTGCTACAGTTTCACGAGCATACGGGAACAATGTTGTAGGGCAAAAAGCACCAATTGTATGAGCCAATTGAGCATCAGGTAAGTTACCAATAGTAAAGATACCCGCTTGTTGTACTTCAGCTAAAAAGGCAGTCTTATCTTCTACCGTGGCTGTAACTGTTACCGATAAAATAACTTCATAAGTATTATCAGTTAACTTAGTTGAACGCGTATCAAGATCTAATTTGATTTCTGGCTTCCATTCTAATTGAAATACAGCAGGAGAGTTAGGGGTTTCAAAAGAAACATCTTTAGTATAAATACGTTGAATTGCGAATTCTGGAGATTGTGGTGCTGCTTCGTTGTTTTCTACTTCATTTTCTTCAGCCATGAGTGGCTCCTTTATTATAGTTTTTTAATTGGATTTAGTATTATTTAGCGTCAAGAAGCGCGTCTAACTGATTGCTTCTTTCTAAGGCGACTAATTGATCACAACCGCCAACAAGCACATCATTAATAAATATTTGAGGTACGGTATAGCCACCATTACTACGCTCGATCATGGCGCTACGCATAGCCATATCACCATCAATCTTAATTTCATTATAATCAGCCGACTTACTCTTTAGTAAGGCAAGGGCATGAGTACAATAAGGGCAGTATGCTTTAGTATATATTTCAACTTTTGCCATTTCATTTACTCTTTATTTACTTTTTTGACGGATAGCAAAACGTGCAGTATACGTACTATTTAACGACAGGTAAGCCTGCGCTAGTCCAGCTATTCATGCCACCTTTAAGTACGCTTACACGAGTAAAACCACCTTTAAACAAATCATTAGCGATTTGTACGGCGCTCATACCAGCAGCACATACTACAATGATGGGTTTGTCTTTATGTTTTTCAAGGCTAGTAAGACCATTCTTACTGATTTTTTCACTTGGGAGGCTGATTGCATCAATAATATGTCCCGCTTTAAACTCTTTCTCCTTGCGGATATCAAGTGCAACGCCCTCTTCTCTATTCATCAAAAAAGTTAAATCTTGAGTACTAATTTGTTTAATCGGTGACATTTTCATTTTAATTGTCGTTACGATAATCATTACCACTAGGGCAACCCAAACCGCGCTCAACATGCCATTACTGCTTGCAAAAGTAATTAATTGTTCCATAAATAAAAGACCATTTTTATCAAAATTCGAATCGGCACATTATACGCAAATCACCTAGAATTGCGAGCGTATGCAATGAAATAGGCAATAACCCCCGATTTTATTACTGCAGCTAAAATTAAAAATTGCTCACAAACTCTTAAACATACTCATCAAATGGTAACTGCTATATATCGGGAGCTGATATTTAGTAACCCTACATGGAACATTTCTATGTTAAATCCTTAGTGAATAACACTATCTGAGGGTGTATAGTACTTTCCTATAATCTGCATATAATACTGAATTTAACGAGGAAAATAATGGCGAATAAAAAATCAACGGTACTGATGATTCTAGATGGTTGGGGCTATAGAGAAGAAGCGAGTTCAAACGCAATTCATCAAGCAAAGACACCAGTATTAGATGATTTAAAAGCGCATTACCCTAATATGCTTATCGATACTTCAGGTATGGCCGTCGGTCTACCTGAAGGGCAAATGGGTAACTCTGAAGTTGGCCATGTCAATTTAGGTGCTGGCCGCGTTGTTTATCAAGATTTCACTCGTATCACTAAAGCGATAAGTGATGGTGACTTTATTGAAAACCCAACGCTGTGCAAAGCAGTCGATAACGCTGCATCAAGCGATAATGCGGTGCATATTTTCGGCTTACTTTCTCCTGGTGGCGTCCATAGCCATGAAGAACATATCTTCGCCATGATGGAACTTGCCAAAAACCGCGGTGCCAAAAAAGTTTACTTGCATGCATTTTTAGACGGCAGAGATACCCCGCCACGTAGTGCAAAATCGTCTTTAGAAAAAGCTCAGCAAAAATTTTCACAGTTGTTCACTGATACTGACGCTGGCGAAGGTCAAATAGCGTCAGTTATTGGACGTTACTATGCTATGGATAGAGATCAGCGCTGGGATCGTGTCGAAGCCGCTTACAACTTGATGGTTAATGGCGAAGGCTTACATCAGTATAATAGCGCCTTAGATGCTCTTGCTGCAGCCTATGAACGTAATGAAAATGATGAGTTTGTTGGTGCTAGTGCTATCAAAAAACCGTCAGGTGACGCCATTAAGATAAATGATGGTGATGCGTTAATATTTATGAACTTTAGAGCTGATCGTGCACGTCAATTTAGTCGTTGTTTTACTGAAGAAAACTTTGATGGTTTTGAGAGAAAAAATATCCCAGCAATCAGTGATTTTGTTATGCTGACACAATATTCTGCCGATATTGATGCGCCATCAGCATTTGCGCCAGCATCACTCAATAACGTTATGGGTGAATGGTTAGCAAAACATGATAAAACTCAATTACGTATTTCTGAAACAGAAAAGTATGCACATGTTACCTTTTTCTTCAGTGGCGGCAAAGAAGACACTTTTCCTGGCGAAGACCGTATTTTAGTCCCTTCACCTGATGTGGCAACCTACGACTTACAGCCTGAAATGAATTCAACGTTACTGACTGACAAACTCGTTGGTGCCATTGAGAGTGGCAAATATGATTTTATCGTTTGTAATTACCCTAATGGCGATATGGTTGGCCATACTGGTAGCCTTGAGGCAGCAATAAAAGCCTGTGAAGCAGTAGACACTTGTGTTGGTCGTGTAGTAAAGGCATTAAAAGAAAACGATGGCGAATGTTTCATCACTGCCGATCACGGCAATGCTGAGCAAATGCAAGATCCAGTGTCAGGGCAAGCACATACAGCTCATACCTGTGAACCAGTCCCCCTTATCTATGTTGGCAGAAACGCCACGCCAGCAGCATCTGGCACATTAAGTGATATTTCACCAAGTCTATTACATTTAATGGACATGGAACAACCCGAAGAAATGACTGGCTCAGTACTAATGCAATTAACCAAGTGATATTAAATTAATAAAGCATGCCTATGACATCTTAAGAAATGCACTTCTTGAGATGTCATGGGTTTAAGTGATATATTGGCTTTTGATTCATTGCCATTATTTACTATGAGATTGTTTATCCAAACGTATTTAGCAAGTAAGCCCCTATCTTATATAGCCACAAGAAGCTTAGTAATACTAAGTTTGCTGTTTGCTTTCCCTTTGCAAGCAGAGCAAAGCAGCCGTAATGAAAATGCGCAACAGCAGAGCCGTGACAAGCTTAGTGATGTTCAAAAAGCCATTGCCAAACAAGAATCTAATATTTTTGATGCTAACAAGCAACGCAGCAGCTTAGAGCAACAATTAAAGACTGATGACTTAGCCATTTCAAAAGTAGCCAAGGCGATTAATGCGATAGAAGTTGAATTAAGTACCACCCAGGATAAAATTTCGGCGTTAGCAATAGAAAAACAACAGCTTACCATCGCAAAACAAAGACAAGAACATCTACTAGCACAACAGCTAAGAGCGGCTTACACCACTGGGCAACATGACTATCTAAAATTATTACTGAACCAAGAGCAAAGTGAAAAAATTCAACGTACAATCAGCTACTATCAATACTTAAACCAAGCAAGAACAAAAGAGATTGATGATTTTCAGGTAACCATCGCACAACTCCTGCAAGTAAGCACTGAACATCAAACACAAATTGAATACTTACAGCAACTCAAAGATGAACAACTGCAGCAAGATACCCAATTTCGTGCCAGTAAAGCACAAAGAAGAAAAACCCTGAAAAAACTAAGCCTCGAGCTACTCACCAGCCAGCAACAATTGAATAAACTCAAAGCAGAAGAAAATAACTTAAATGAAGCCTTAAACAAATTAAGCGCGATTATCCAAGCTGAAATAGATTTAACCGGCTTAAGTAAGTTGAAACATAAATTATCTTGGCCCGTAAAAGGCCGAATATTGCATCGCTTTGGCACGAAAAAGCAAGGCTATTTAACATGGAAAGGAGTCTTAATTACTGCGCCAATTAGTCGACAAGTACAAACCATTCATAATGGCACAGTGCTATTTTCAGATTGGCTTAAAGGTTACGGTTTATTAACAGTGATTGATCATGGAAATGGCTATATGAGTCTTTATGCCCACAATCAAACCTTATTAAAATCTGTCGGTGATCGCGTGGAAACAGGGGAACCCATTGCTTTAATTGGACAAAGTGGCGGCTTAGAGCAATCAGGACTCTACTTTGAAATTCGCCACCAGGGAAAAGCACTCAACCCTAAGCTCTGGTGTCGGTAATTATTGAGCATATATTAAGCAACATTTATAAAAACTCAGATTAACAGTAAGTAACCTCTTTACTTCATTGCATTAAAACTTTATATTTTTTAAGTAAATAACTGCTACGCTTTATTGTAATAATTAAAAAGAGAAATAATACTCTGTGCTAAACACTCCTTTAAGAATCATCTCAATGCATTCTTTTTTAATACTTTGCTTGATGCTATTTACCGTTCAAAGTAGTGCTCAAACTAATCGAGTTGCTATAGTCATTGATGATATGGGCTACCGTTACACCGACAAACATGCATTCACTTTACCAGGGGCAATTACTTATGCTTTTCTACCCCATACCACCTACGGTAAAAAACTTGCCATACAAGCAAATAATGCTCATCACGATGTTTTAATTCATATTCCTATGGAGTCTGAAAATAGCAAAAAATTAGGCCCTGGTGCACTAACAAGTAATATGGGTGCGCAAGCGTTTAAACAAAGCTTAACTGAATCCTTCGCTGAAATTCCATTTGCCATTGGCATTAATAACCATATGGGTAGTTACCTTACTCAACTATACCAACCAATGGCTTGGACGATGGAATTTTTAAAACAGAATGATTTGTTTTTTTTAGACAGTAAAACGAGTCCTCATTCTAAAGCAGAGCAAGCTGCAATTGACTTTGGCGTGCCTGTAAAAACAAGGCATATTTTTTTAGATAATGAATTAACTGATGAGTATATTAGCAAGCAGTTTAAGCAACTTATTAATTTTGCGCAAAAGCACCAAACAGCTATTGCTATCGCCCATCCACACCCTGAAACAGTAGCAACATTAATTAAACTGATCCCAACTTTAAAATTACATGGTATAGAGTTAGTACCATTATCCCTTTTGTATCAAACGCCTCACATCAGTAACGTCATCGCTATTAGCGAATAATTTTTATTCAAAAATTATTTGATACGAAACAAGATCAACACGACCGATTGATTATAATTTAATATTATTTTCTCGAAGTACTTGATGTAAAAACTTAACAGGAATGGCATAAGTGATACCGCTAGGGTTACTGATAACCGCCTCTTTAGTTGCCTGCACAAAAACCTTATTGATTATGCCAACCACCTTACCTGTTTTCATGTCGTACATAGCACTGCCACTATTGCCAGGATAAGCTGTTGCATCAAGCTGATACACTAAATAAGGGTTTTTCATACGTTTGAGCATTTTCAAATTAATTTGCTCCGAGGAAACAGCTGGAATAACCGTGGGTGTAATACTGGCTATAATGCCTCGATGGGTTACTGGGTATAACCCTAAAACACCGCCAATAGGAAATCCCGTGAAAGCAATACCGCTTCCATCCGCATAGAAGTCACTATTTGCCAACGTCATTGCAGGTAAAGCAGGCCCTGATATTTTTAAAATGGCTAGATCATACAAACTTGATGTGGCGACAATTTCAGCTTCTCTCACTTTAGCATTTCTACCTGAGCCAATAAAAACTGCCATTTTTTGTAATAAGTTATCGTTTAATAGAGTGGGCAACACATGATCATTTGTAACAATATAACGGCCATCGCCAATGACAAATCCGGTGCCCCGTAAAATATTTTGTGGTCGACTCGTCGGTGTATGTATACCTATACCGACCACTGAAGGCTTAATTTTAGCAACAACGTCAACAAAGTCCGCTTGAGCGTACGGCATAAATAAAGAAACAATAATTATCAGTAAGGCTATATGTCCAGACATAACTTTTCCTTCATAAAATAAGCAATATTTGCTATTAAAAACAAATACTACCTTAAATTATACTTTAAGGAAAATACGCTAAGGTGATAGCTGATGAACAATATTTTTCGCTATATCGATAACTTTGTTCATAATTAAGACTTAAGTCGACTAATCCCAATAGACTCGCCGCTTTATCCTTTGCTATTAAGGAGGTTAAATGAATAAAGATATTGTACCTATATTTGCAGGAGGAGGTACTCGACTTCCCGCTCATTTAGGTGTGCTAAAAGCACTGGAGTTACTCGATATTAAGTTTGAGGACTTAGTAGGCGTGTCAGGCGGTAGTATTATTGCTAGCTTTTATGCCGCTGGTTTACCGTTACACGATATAAAAAGGATTGCTTTAAAAACTAACTATAATCAATTTCGTGAGTTTTCTCTAGTCAAGCTTATTCGCCATGGAGGCTTAAGTTCAGGTGACGCTTTTGAACGTTGGGTAGATAACCATTTACAAGGAAGAACCTTTGCTCAACTAGAGAAAAACCTCCATATCGTTGCAACCGATGTAACTAATGGTAAGCCCGTAATTTTTGATGCTGAATTAACGCCTGATATGAAAGTCTCGCAAGCGGTTCGGTATTCTATGTCAATTCCCTTATTTTTTAGCTTTAAATCTTTTGGTAAACGTATCATGGTAGACGGCAGTATTTTATCTGAAGACGCTTTACATAGAGATTGGGACCATAATGGTACGCCTGTACTGTGCTTTCGTTTACGAGGAGAGCACGAATATGACAACTTGAATGTCAATGGATTATTCCCTATTTTTAACTATGTCACCTTACTCATTCGAACGTTCATGACCACTATTTCGCGTGAATATATTAACGAACACTTTTGGCATAATACTATAGTAATAAATATTGGCGAATATTCAGCCGTTGACTTTAAGATGACCAAGGAAGAAAAATATCAGCTATATAAAATTGGTTACCAAACAGCTATGGAAGTTATTCCAATTAAAATCAATATGGCAACACATAATATCGCTCATTAAATTTATCTCCTACTTGCCTATATAATGCTTTCACAGTCATAATAGCCCTGCTATGTAAGACCTATATTAAATTTTCAGGATGATAAATGACCACCTTTGTTCACGAGCTTATAAGCCATAGTGCACAACGCTCTCCAGAAGCAGTTGCATTGCAAATAAAAAATGACCAATTTAGCTATGCTCAGCTTAATGAAAACGTAACTAAGGTAGCACAGGCCTATGTCACTCTTAGCATTACGCAAGGTGATCGAATAGGTGTTTACTTGGCAAAAACTCAAGAAAATGTTTTGAGCATGTTTGCCTGCTCTTTACTCGGTGCTATCTTTGTACCAATTAATCCTGTGTTAAAAGCGCTACAAGTTCACTACATAGCCAATGATTGCCAAATAAAACTACTGATAACCAACCGCGCAAGACTCACTGCACTCACCCCTTTATTAAGTGAATTTTCAGCGCTTCGCACTATTATTGTCATTGATGCGAACGAACAAGAAATAGAAAAAATAGCATGTCCTACAACTATTAAGATCCTTAGCTGGCAGTTTTTTATCACTCAAAGAAAGAGTAACAACAACCTTAAAAGTTCAATATCCCCTAATGATATTGCCGCTATTTTGTATACTTCAGGCAGCACAGGTCAACCAAAAGGTATTATGCTCAGCCATACAAATATAGTGCTAGGGGCAAAATCGGTTAGCCAATATTTACAGCAAACCGCTCACGATAATATTCTCGCAGTATTGCCGCTAAGTTTTGATTATGGCCTAAACCAATTAACCAGTTGTTTCTTAGTCGGTGCAAAATGTGTATTACTCGATTATTTGTTGGCTAATGATGTAATAAAAGCCATTAGTAAATATGAAATTACCGGCTTAGCCGCAGTCCCACCGCTGTGGATACAACTAACCAAAGTAAACTGGCCAAAAAACACAACACATTCAGTTCGCTATTTCACTAACTCTGGAGGGGTATTACCTTTAAAAACCCTAGCAGCATTGAGACAAAATATGCCACAAGCAAAACCTTATCTCATGTATGGCTTAACAGAGGCTTTCCGTTCCAGTTTTTTATCACCCCTTGAAATAGACACTAGACCAAATTCAATGGGCAAGGCTATTCCTCATGCCGAAATTCTCGTTGTACGGGACGATGGTAGTAGTTGTGATGATGATGAAGTCGGTGAGTTGGTTCATATAGGCCCATTAGTGACTTTAGGTTATTGGCAAAACGAGGTGGCAACTGCAGAAAGATTTAAAGTGACACCTAAGCAAGCAATAAACAAAGAAAAAACCCGGCTAGCGGTATTTTCTGGGGACTATGTTAAACGCGATGCAGAGGGTTTCCTTTATTTTATAGCTAGAAAAGATACTATGATTAAAACATCAGGTTATCGAGTCAGCCCAACAGAATTAGAATCCGTATTATTACAATGCCCCCAAGTAGATGAAACGGCAATAATAGCCATTCCCTCTGCTGCACTTGGGCAAAGCATCATTGCACTCATAGTCACTTCAAACCATGACCAACAGTCATCAAAGGTAAGTATCATCAAACACTGTCAACGCCAGTTACCTAACTATATGATACCAAGAGAAATTATCTTCTTAACTGAGCTCCCTCGTAATGCAAATGGTAAAGTTGACACAAACTCGTTGAAGATGAATTATAACAAAGCAAGCGACCTTATTTAATTGAATATAACAGGCAGTAATATGAAACCATCGATCAATATTCCCACAACATCACTTCAAGATTATCTGTCCACATGTAGTGAACTTTGTGTAGGGAATCACCCGTTAAAACACATAGAAAAACTGGTTTCAAGAACACCCTTTTATGCCTATGACCGCCAACTCATAATCAATAGGGTGTTGCAGCTAACGAATACTCTGCCAAAAGAAATATCATTACATTACGCAATTAAAGCCAACCCTTACCCTAGTTTGGTGCAATTGATGGCAGCACAGGTATCTGGCTTTGATGTTGCTTCAAAAAAAGAAATGTTATTAGCCATTCAAACTGGAATGCCAGCTGAAAAAATTAGTTTTGCTGGTCCGGGGAAAACGGCTGAGGATATTGAAGCTGCTATCATTGCCGGTGTAACACTTCATGTTGAATCTTCAGGTGAAATAGCGAAGGTAAAACTTGCTGCCAATCAATTAAAGTTAAAAGCCAATATTGCTATAAGAGTAAATCCAAAATTCGAGCTTAAATCTTCTGGTATGAAGATGTCTGGTGGCGCAAAACCCTTTGGTATTGATGAAGAACAAATTCCACAAATACTGATAGATTTGCCGTTAGAGCAAATTAACTTGCGCGGTTTTCATATATTTGCGGGCTCACAAAACCTTAATGCCGACGCAATAATTTCTGCGCAGCAGCAAACCTTTGCTTTAGCAGAGCACTTGGTTGAGTTAACCAAACAGATAACCACAGTAAAGATAGACTACCTTAATATCGGTGGTGGTTTTGGTGTGCCCTACTTTGCTAATGAACAAGCCTTAGATGTCGGCGCAATAGCAGACAATTTACAGGCACTGATAAATCAATATAAAACGCTCGTTACTGGTTTAGATCTAATCCTAGAACTAGGTCGCTATTTAGTTGCAGAAGCGGGTATTTATGTCTGTAAAGTGGTTGATAAAAAGGTTTCTCGCGGCACTAACTATTTAGTGTGTGATGGTGGATTACATCATCATCTAGCGAATTCGGGTAATTTTGGTCAAGTCATCAGAAAAAATTATCCGGTGGTAATTGGCAATAAGCTTAATCATAACGAACGAGAACTGGAGCAAGTAAACATAGTAGGTCCGTTGTGCACACCGCTGGATATTTTAGCTGACAAAATAATGCTCCCCAAAGCAAGTCTCGGTGATTATATTGTAGTATTTCAATCTGGTGCTTATGGCGCCTCAGCCAGCCCCAAAGATTTCCTTAGCCAACCTCAAGTAAGTGAGGTATTACTTTAAGTATTAATTAGGTATTAATTAGGTATTAATTTAAAGATTATCTGAGCATTAATTACAGATAAATTACCTTAACGGCTATACTGATTAATACCCTGATTGTTTAGAATTTCATCATGGAATAAAAATGAGCTGGAATAAAGGATTATTAGAAACGCCTATTATTGGTAATATCACTAAAAAAATTGTCTCCGCAAAGGCGAGTAGAGAAGCTCATAGTATTTCTGATCATTTCACTCAATTTCTTCAGCCTCATGTTGCCGTTGACCAAGCATTAAAAGAAGAAGCATTTAAAATTCGTCATAATGTTTACTGTGAAGAGCTAGCTTTTGAAGAGGTTAGAGAGAATGGTCAAGAAACAGATGAGTTCGACAAGCAATCAATTTTTTCGTTAATAAAGCATAAACCGTCAGAAACATTCACTAGTTGTGTACGACTAGTCACTTCAAGTGGCCCAGATGAATTACTTCCTATTGAAAAATATTGCATAGATTCAATCACTAACCAAGATCTTAGTCCTAAACGATTTAATCGTGCTGAAATAGCAGAAATATCACGTTTAGCCGTTAAGTCTGATTTTCGCCGCCGTAAAGCCGATAACTACAAAGGTTCAAGTACAGGTGTTATCAGTGAGATTAGCTATTCAGAAACCGAATTACGTTGCTTTCCATTTATCGCTATAGGGCTATATATGGCGGCCGCAACTATGAGTATGAACACAGGTATTCGTCATGTTTATGTAATGATGGAACCAAGACTTGCCCGCAGCATGAAATTTATTGGGATTACTTTTCAGCAACTCGGTGAGCCCGTTGATTATCACGGTTTACGCGCTCCTTATTACATTAACCCCGAAATGTTTATGAAGAACCTTTCACCTGGCTTTAAAAGCCTTTATAAAACCATTGAAAAAGACATTTGTACGCAGCTTAATCAACTCGGTTTAACCTAAATAAAATTAATAAAACTTAACAGCGGATAGCCGCTAAGTGCCTCTTATGTTAAATAAACTTGCCTCCCTTATTGAAAACGTTCTAACAACTAATTCGAGTCTATCGTTTGACCCTTTGCAACTTTCCCGCTTTATGCTTGGCACCGAGGGACTAGAACAGAGTGAAAATAAGCAAAGAGCGCTGTTGGGCGTTATAACGCTAACCCAATCACATGAGATTAAGGCCCTACTTGATTTGGCCAACCGATGTGCCACAGATGACACCCTCGCCTTTTCCCTTTATCCAATTAGTACTGGAAATAATTGGGGGTATGGAACGAGTCAGCCCGCAGGCTTAAGCAAAAAAATTATTCTAGTAGATTTAGGTAAGTTAACCAATATCAAGCACTTCGACAGTGAGTTAGGTTTAGTAACAATTGAGCCAGGAGTCACTCAGCAACAACTGAGTGATTATTTACAGCTGAATAATCATGGCTATATGGTACCAGTAACGGGAGCGGGTCCCGATTGCTCCATATTAGCCAATGCCTTAGAGCGTGGTTACGGTATAACTCCTTATACCGACCATTTTAGTGCTGTAACAAGTATTCAGGGATATTGGGCCAATGGGCGAGCTTATCAGTCAGCGGTCAATGAATTGGATGGCAGTGATGATAAGTTTGTAGATAAAACATTTAAATGGGGTCTTGGCCCATATTTAGAAGGGCTATTTACTCAGTCTAATCTTGGCATTGTTAGTCAAATGACTATTCGTCTAGCCAAAAAAAAAGCTGACTTCAGCTCTTTTTTCATTCAGATGCAAGATGATGCCTTACTTGAAAAATCGGTGCCATTAATCAGACAAGTATTACAAGACTATGAAGGCATTGTTGGCTCAATTAATTTAATGGACCAACGCCGTTTATTATCAATGTTTGCTAAGAATCCAAAAGGTAATGGTGTTCATCAAGTCATGAACAATCAAGAGATTACAAAGTTAGTTAAAGACTTACAAACACCTAATTGGACTATTGTGGGCAGTATCTATGGCAGCGTAGGTGTTGTCAGTGCAGTAAAAAAAGAGATTGATGCTATTTTTAGTCAACTGCCATGTAAGCGAGTGTATTCGAATAGTCTTGCTATTGTTTTGACAAATAAAGTTATTAATAACCTACCCGATTGGTTAATCGGTAAAATACCAACACTGACCAAAGTAGCGGAAAAACTTGATTCGTTTAATAAGGGTAAGGAGATTATGTTAGGCAAACCAAATAAGGTTGCATTAAAACTCGCTTATTGGCGCCATAAGGGTGCGGAAGGCTTCGATAAAGATAAATTATCACCGGGCAAAGATGGTTGTGGGTTACTCTGGTACGCTCCTTTAATAACAATGAAGGCAAATAAAATGCGCGAGTTTGTCGACTTTATTAGAGAAACCTGTCCGAGATTTAATATTGAGCCTTTTATCACTTTCACTAATCTAAAGCACGACTGTGTTGATAGTACAATTCCGATCGTTTTCGATTTAAGTAATCCTCAGGCCGTTGCGGATGCTCATAATTGCTTAAAAGTACTGGTCGAAGAAGGACTAAAAAAAGGCTTTGTACCTTATCGCCTAAGTATCGATCAACAACAGTGGTTACTTAATAAAGACAGTGATTTTTGGCAAACGGTCAATCAACTTAAAGGCAGCTTAGATCCCCATAATATTCTAAGCCAAGGACGATATAATCCTAACTAATACCAATGACACTAATTAATAGCCCGTCTTCAAATGGTCTAGCTTTAACTCGCTATTTTGATGACAACAACAACAACAACAACAACAACAACAACAACAACAACAACAACAACAACAACAGTAGCTATATTCTATTAAAAAGCCCGATAAACGTTTGCTTATCGGGCTTGATATAATTAAGTACCATTGAATGCTATGAAAACATTGTGCTAATAAAGCATTGAAGCTTTAGGGTTTAAAATTGACAGTAAACCTAAACGTTCTAAATCACAATAATCCACAGCATTATCTAGCATAGACTTATCAAGACAAAGCAACGCTAAATCTTCTTTAGTTAATAAATCACTGTAATCCAGATCTTGGCCTTTAAACACCAGATTCCTGCTCATTATGCGTTTAGCAACATATAACAATTGCGTTTCAGCGTTGTACTGACTTAAGTCTTCGACATCTTGATCTCGGATAGGAGCAAAAATGCTGTAAGGCAAATGCCATTGTTTTAATAATTCGGCAGAACATTGACCAAAAGTAAAACCTAAAACGTCTTGCTGCTTCACCCAAGGTAATAGATTGAGATCATGACTATCACAAGCTCGCTGCTTTTCAACTGTAATTTGGTGAACAACGAGTTCACCTAGGTTATGTAACAAGCCTAAAATAAATAGACGTTCTGCATGTACCATACCTAAACTAGTGCCTAGAAACTTCATCAACAACGCACAATCAACACTTTTCATCCAAAACTCATCAAGGTAATCTTGATTAGCGTCGATATTTTTAAATGCTTCCGTCGTGAAGTAGGCAATAACAAGATTATACACTTCTGTGATACCTAACACTAAAACAGCCTTAGAAATGGTATCTATTTTCCCTGGATAATTAAAAAATGGACTGTTCGCCAACTTTAATACCGTACCTGCAAGGGCGGGATCAATTAGGATGACCTCTGAAATATCATCAATGGTAGATGCTTCATCATCAATTAATTGCCGAATTCTAATAAAAGAATCTGATAAAACGAATATTTCACTGGCCTGTTCTACATAATCATCTGCGGTCATCTTGTTACCTTAAATACAGCAGTCTATAAATTCGACAAATTAAGTTGCTTAACGATATATCCATACTCAACTAATTATAGCTAAATATCACAAAATATAGCGAAAGTTAATACGTTATTCTCAAGTTCAAGCTACTAATAGTCAATACTTATTTGATAAGAGCTAAACTTTCGCATATTTATAACGCCTTTATCAAAAATCAAGTATTGACCTTTAATGCCCAACAGAACACCTGTTACCGTTTCAATTTTATCAAAATTAAAAGAACTAATTTTAGTCAGGTACTCATTTACGGGATAATGAATTTCTTGTACTTCAGCATCTAACTCTGTAATCGCATCACTACCAAATTTAAGACGAAGTTGTGATAACCGTATACTAATTTCAGGAATCAACTCTTCTGCTTTAGCTTTTAAATCAATATTTTCAGGTTCACCTTTTAACATAGCTCGCCAATTGGTTTTATCACTAATAAATTCAGCCAGTGCAGTTTCTACTAAACCAGATTGCAAACGTGTACTTACTTTAAATATTGGTAAGGCTTGGCAAGCACCTTGGTCAATCCAGCGAGTAGGTAATTGAGTGTGACGGGTAATGCCAACTTTTAAACCGGAACTATTTGCCAAATAAACATAATGATCAACCATACAGTTACTTTCACCCCATTCAGGCTGTCGACAGGTTCCTAAATGAAAGTGACAAGTTTCTGGTTTCATAATACACAAATCACACTGAGCAAGCTTACTCATGCATGGGTAACAATAACCTTGTGAGTAACTTTTCTTTGTACGTTTTCCACAATGCTTACAGGCTATCGTACCAGAGAAATGTAGGGTGATTACTTTTCCTATTAAAGGGTTTAATTCAATACTCTGTTTGGTACCGTCACCATTAAGGCTAACCAAGGGTAGTTGATACTGAACTAAATTATTACTATCAAGGTGTGCGGTAAGTTTTTCTACTGCACCGATGTCACTAATTGGCATGGTTGCTCTCTACTTTTTATGTTGTCTTAAGTCTTTATGTTTCGTTCGGATATTTCAGCTACTACAGAGTAAACCTCAAAAATGTCTGTTAACGTGAGATTAAACGTTGCAACATTTACTATAGCGGCACTTTTTTTCGTGTTTGCTTAACGTCTTTTCGGTTGGACTTACCCGTTAAACGCCTTTGAACTGAGCCTTTAGTAGGCCTAGTTGCTCGTCTCGATTTTTGAACAATCATTGCAGATATAATCAGCTCTCTAAGTCGCTTTAATGCATCGTCCTTGTTCATTGATTGAGTTCTAAATGATTGAGCTTTAATAATAATAATGCCATCACTTGATATTCGACTATCAGATAACTTTAATAATCGTTCTTTGTATATAGCAGGTAGTGTTGAACGCTTGATATCAAAACGTAAGTGAATAGCTGTTTCTACTTTATTTACTCGTTGTCCTCCGTTTCCAGTGGCCCTTATTCCAGTAAGTTCTACTTCCCAATCAGCTAAACTGACATTGTTTGATATCTCAAGCACTTTTATTTACCATTAGTTTATCTTTAGTCTATTTAAAATCACGCAATATGACAAAACGCAGCAAAACAGGCGCTTGGTGGGTTTATTTACTACGTTGTAACGACAATAGCTTATACGCTGGTGTCACCACAGATATTCATCGTCGTATTGATGAACATAATAACAGTAAACTTGGCGCAAAATATACACGAGCAAGGCGTCCAGTAAGTTTGGCTTACCTCGAAGAGGCAAGCAACAAAAGCACGGCTTGCCAAAGAGAGTATCAAATTAGGCATCTAGCTAAACTCAAGAAAGAACTGTTAGTCAGCAAATATAGCCAAATGTAACAGGTCTGCTCAGTTAGATATATGCACTTTATTTCGATTTAGCGCTCAAGTGCTGTTAGACTGCTGCGATCGAATATGTTTTACTCAAAAATAAAGTTGTAATGATGCCTATAAAAGAAATGTTTATTGAGAACTATTGCGCTATTAGCGCTGATAAAATCAGCTTTACCCGCCAGCAAGGTAGTGACTTTGCCAAAAAAGTGGCTGATGACTTTAACCCGTTGCACAATATTGAGACTAAACGCTTCTGCGTACCTGGTGACTTGCTTTTTTCAATCATTATCGCTAAATCAGGGCTACATAAAAAAATGACCTTCGATTTTTCTGGCATGGTTAGTGACAATGTAAGCCTCACTTTTCCTCAGAAAATTGATAACAGCTTCGATATTAAAGATGATAAGGATAAAACCTGCCTAAGCGTTAGTGTTAGCGGTGAAGCGACACATAACCCTATACTCATCAATGCACTAACCAAGGCCTATGTAGATTTTTCTGGTCATACGTTCCCAGATATATTGGTCAAGTTAATGTCTGAAAATAGTGTCATGATCAATCCTGCACGCCCCATGGTTATGTATCAATCAATGTCTATTGATTTGCATACCTTAGATGCTGAATCAGTGACATTAAAACTCGCTAAAACTAGTTTAGCTATTGATGGAAAACGTGGTGATGCTTGGCTTGAGTTTGATTTATTATCAAATGATGAGGTCATTGGCCATGGTAAAAAACATATGCTATTGAGTGGCCTGCGTTCATATGAGCAAGAGTCCATCGATGCTATGGTTAGCCAATACCGTGAAAGTAAGGCAAATTTCCAATCTTAACTTCATTATTCAGTTGAGTTAACTGTGCATAAGTTAGCTTAACTAAATCAGTTGAACTTAATCACGATAGCTTTGTTCAAATGCGCTTTGTTGTTGTAATTTATTCTCACTGCAATAAGCAAATATAGACATCGTTTTAGGATACTGGCATTTAATAGGTTGATGATAAAAATCTAACCAAGACATTTTCTTATCTCCTTGATATTTCGATTTAATTACTATGGCACTATGTTGATTAAACCTTGTCTCCTGATGTTGTGAGTAGGATGATATCTTATTCAATTTGGTGTAATAAGTGTTTTTTTTCACTGCCTTGTCTTTCTTATGTTTTGTTCTTTTCTTAGCTTTCTTTTTTTTTCCTCCGTATTGAGCTTTAAACTTTGCTTGAGAACTATTCTCACACTGCCACCACTTATCTCTCGCTTTATCCTCTTTACCCCTTAAATTTTCGCCTCGCTTTAAAGAGTAACCTGTACGTTGTGTCGTTTGAATATTGTGTAGTTTCTCCAGAAAAGGCTTACATCGTTTTTTAGCGAACGATGTGTGACTATACGCAAAAGAAAATAGTATGACAGCGAAACAAAAAACAACGATATAAGTACATTTTTTCATCCTAGCAATCCTTGCTGAATTGAATGACCCTTGTTGCACAAAGCTCAGTCACTTACCTTGATAACTCAAGTATCCATTTTTAAAATATAGACTAAACTTTACTTTTTACCAGCATCACATTATAGCAACCGGACTCATTTATTGATCACTCAGTGGGATTATAAGGTTTGGTAGTACATGGAGGTTAATGATGACGAAATATTATTTACTGGTTTTATTTTTACTTACGTTTACCGTACCTTGGTCGTTAACTGCTCAACAAACTACGAAATTTATTAAGCCTAATATCCAGCATGGCGTGCACTATCATAAAGTTACCGACATCAGTCAGTATTATGTTTCTGAAAAACTTGATGGTGTTCGTGGCTATTGGAATGGTAAGCAATTACTCACCCGCCAAGGGAATTTAATTAATAGTCCTAGCTGGTTTACTCAATACTGGCCTACATCTCCTATTGATGGTGAGCTATGGCTCAATAGAGGCGAATTCCAGGCATTACTTGCTTGTGTAAGTAAACATAGCGCTGAAGAAAATGAAACGATCAGCTGTTGGGGCAAAGTACGCTTTATGATGTTTGATCTCCCGAAACATCAGGGGGATTTCAATGAAAGAGTAAATAAGATGCAGGATTTATTAATACAATTTCCATCACCTTATTTAGCAATGATTAGCCAAGTGAAACTTAAAGATATAAGCGTTCTTGAGAATAAACTCAATGAAGTCATCGCCAACCAAGGCGAAGGACTTATGCTACACCTTGCCAGTGCACATTATAAAACAGGACGAAATACGGCCTTGATGAAGCTAAAGAAACATCAAGATGCAGAAGCAACCATCATTGGTCATACAGAAGGAAAAGGTAAGTATAAAGAGTTACTCGGAGCAATCATCGTCAAAACATCGGATGGTATTGTTTTCAAGATAGGCTCTGGCTTTAATGATTTTCAACGTGCCCATCCCCCCAAAATAGGCACCATCATCACCTTTAAATATAACGGACTTACCAGCGCTGGAGTACCAAGGTTTGCCCGTTTTTGGCGTATAAAGAAAACTGAGTAACTGACGACAATATCGGCTAATTATTAACAAACTATCCACTAAGGAGTAATCATTACATTACTGTGGTTGATAAGTAAAAATTAGAACTTTAAGACCTTTGCCTTCATGCGCTTCTTTAAAAACCACTGGATTTTTAAGTCGTTGTTCAAAGTGGCAATCAGGGCACTCACGGGCAACTTCTGCTTTTAAGAAGTTCTCATCCAAGTCAGGGGAATTTAAACATAACATCAATTTAGCGCCCGGATTCATCCACTGTGGAATACGGCGAATAATTTTAGCGTAATCACGCTCTATATTGACACTACCTTTTTGAAATGACGGAGGATCGCAGACTAAAATATCATAGGGGCCATATTTTTTAATGCGGCTATTCGACTTGAAAATATCTACCCCTTCAAAGATAACTTGCTTGCCCTCTTTTTTTGCCAACTGATTCAGTTGATGGTTTTCTCTGCCTTTACTTAATGATGCTTTACTGAGATCAATATTAACCGCTTTGGTAGCGCCTCCCGCAATAGCACTTAAAGAAAAAGCACAAGTATAGGCAAACAGGTTTAGTACATTCTTTCCCTCTGCACGTTGTCTTAACCATTCCCGGCCATTACTCATATCTAAAAACAAACCACTATTTTGTGCCTTGCCAAATTCTATATGATAATTAAGTCCCTGCTCGCTCACGATAGTCTTACTTATTGGCTCACCAAGTAATAACTCTGTTGGTGCAAACTTTTCATAACGATGCTGAACTTGTACGGAACGACATTCCTTAATCATGGCCTTTAATGCACTCGCTTGTACCGCGAGCCATTCGCTATCAACGGCTTGATATAGGGTGATAAGAACAACAGGTGAGAACCAGTCAACATTAATGTGGCTCAAGTTAGGGTAGGCATGCCCTCGACCATGAAATAGTCGTTGGGTATCGGTAAAGTCAGTGCTGGTGATATGTTCAATCATGGCGTGGTATCGGATAATTAATAATAAAAAACGCCCAATAATAACATTTACTATTGGGCGTTTATATCTGTTAAGACGTTTTAGCTAAAAACCAAAGAGATTAAGCGAAAAAAACTTTGTTGCGACAGTATTAACAAAAATAAGCAGTACAATAACAGGAATAAAAGTACCTAAGGAAAAGTTAATATACTTTTCCACCCATGAGCCTTTATAGTTTTCATTGCCGATACTTAATTCTTGAGACAATTGCTTCTTCTTCCAGCGGTAACTAACAAAAACGCACAAGAGAAAACCATTAAGCGGTAAAATTGTATCGTAAAAAACATCATAAATAACATCAAAAAATGACTTGGTACCGCCCGCGTAGGAGGTAAACTCTGTAAAAAATGACAACATACCAAAAGATGCAATGGCGAATAAGGTAAGCACACCTGCAGTAACCGTTAAGTAACCTAATGCTTTTTTCCGACTGTGCTTTTTCTCCGTTACTAAATATGAGACAGGCACTTCAATAATGGAAACTAACGAAGTGATTGCGGCAAAGAATACTAATAAGAAAAAGAATGTAGCCACGGCACTAGCGCCAGCATAGCCCAATGAAGCTTGTAGTGCTAAAAATATCTTAGGTAGAAAGGTAAAAATTAATGACACGGAACTGTCACTTAGTTCACTTGGATTAATTTCAGGATTAAATGAAAACACTGCAGGTAAAATCATCAAGCCTGCAATAAAAGCCACACTGGTATCAGTAATAGCCACTAACTTAGCAGAATTAGGGATATTGGTTTGTTTATTAATATATGAGCCATAGGTTATTAATATCCCCATACCTAAAGATAAGGAGAAAAAGGCTTGTGATAAAGCGCCATTAATTACACTCGGCGTTATTTTATTAATATCAGGCACTAAGAAAAAGGTAACCCCTGCCATGGCATTATCCAGCGATAATACAAACAACACCATTATAACTAACATGCCAAGCAAGGCTGGCATTAATATTTTAGCGGCTTTTTCAATTCCATCTTTTACCCCCGCAGCCAAAATAAAACTGACAATGCCTGCTACAGCGACTAAAGCAACATATAGATAGGGGCTGTTAATAAACTCACCAAAACCAGCATCACTTGCTAAGTAATCTAAGTGGCCCGTTACCGTTAAAGCAATGTAACCAAAAATCCACACAGTGATCACCATATAAAATACAGCGATCATAAAGGGAGTTAATACACCTAAAAATCCAGCAGCTCCCCACAGTTTACTGTCTTTACTTAATGTTTTGAATGCACCAACAGGCTCTTTAGCCGTATTACGTCCAACAGCCATTTCAGCAATCATGACAGGTAAACAAATAAGAAACACAAATAGCGCATACATTAGCAAAAATGCTCCGCCACCATTTTTAGCAGCGTTAACCGGAAAACCTACTAAATTACCTATACCAACAGCAGAACCTGCAGCAGCTAAAATAAAGCCAATTCTCGAGCTAAAATGCTCTCTTGAAGCCGACATACTTATCCTTTTTTTATAATTATTATGAATACGTGATAAAATTGAACTCTCGATGCTAACAAGCTTTACTGGCTTTGTCTTCTTTTTCGCTAAGCTTTTCTATTACCAAAAAAGTACTATTTTTAAAAATTGTAAAGTTAACTTGAGTGCACTCATAAGTGAGGGTTAAAATAAAGCATACTGTTTTAAGTTTTCCTATCTTCACGTTTCTCGCTTTATAAAGTAAAACTATATTTAACTAAGTTTATAGGTTCATCTCTTCATGAAAAAATTAGTATTCATTATCAACCTGCTGGTTTTTTTTGGTTATACCGCTAATAGTTATGCACAAACAAAAGTGCTCTGGTATAGCGATAGTATAAAAAGATCTGCTCAGCTAACTGAAGATACCAGTGTTCCTATATCTGTCTTAGCAGATACCACCCGCTTATTGATGAAATCTCTACCTCAATATAAATTTAGTAGTGAATTTGCTCAAAGTCCGCGTATTACCCGACTATTAAAAAAGCTTCCTAATAGTTGTGCTCCTAATAGGATGAAAACGCCAAAACGATTAGAAAACAATATTTACAGTTTACCGCTTAATATTTCTCTAGGCTTGCGTCTCTATTTTAAACAAGATACTCGATCGGGTGTTTTGTCTCAAAATACATTTACTAGTGGACAACAAATAATATCATTAGCTTCATTGTTTACGGGTAAATCTACTTATGTCTTAGGTGTTGATGACGGTCGCTCTTTTGGTGTTTTCTTAGATGAACAGATCGCTGCACTTGAAAAGCACAACCTTGTAGTAAGAAGAGGCGGTGTAGCGACTAAATCTCTGGTTAAAATGCTGCTAAAAAACAGAATCGACTATATGATTGAATATCCCGTCAGTGTTAATGAGGCGCTAAATGACAACCCAACAGACATAAAGCTAGAATCATTACGCATTGCAAGTTCTCCCGATTATATAATAGGTTATGTCGCCTGCCACAAAGGTTCATTAGGACAAAAAATTATCGAAGACATTAATAGAGAACTACAAAAACTTTATAGTAGTTATCCATTTTATCAAGCACACATTCGATATTTAGATAAGACTGATTTAGTCGACTTTAACCGAACTTATCAAGAAGTATTTAACGTGGCTATCCCGTTAAAGATAAGCCACTAATAATTACATTACCCAAATAATAAAAAAACCTACTAACTTAGTTGTCATAAACACATAAGATTAACCTACTGAAATTACCTAGAAAAAAGTTTGGGGTTCATAATAGACAAAATACTTGTCGCTTCTTTTCCCGCAAAATCAGCAGCTTGCATTATATCCTCAGAAGAGAGACCTAGCGGTCTACATAAAGATTCATCAATCACTTCTTCATACAAAAATTCTTCACTGTGACTATCAATCAATGCCAATCGAGAGGCTAGATTTAAGATTTTTACATCTTTATTAATTTCGATATTTGAAGCTGCATTAAAATGTCTTATAGGTAATATTATTTTTTCAGGCAACTGCCAAATTTTTAACAAGTCGGCTGAAACATCCGTATAGGTAAAACCTAGTGCAAGCTCTTGCAGCGACCAAGGAAGTTGATTTTTATCATAGTTCTCACACCGTTGAGCCAGTTCAGGACTTATTTTGGCGACTAACAATTCACCAAAGTTTTGTAATAAACCGGCCACAAATAATCGTTCAATATCACGAATCCCTGCGCTAATCGCAAGGTTTTTGGAGGCTAGACCACAATAAACACTCATCCGCCAAAAGCGTTTCAAATCAATGGCTTGATTTTCAAAATGTTTAAAAGCAGAGGCGGCAACATCGACCAGCATCATATTATAAATGGCTTGTGTACCAATAATGGTGATGGCGCGAGAGATAGTACTAATTTCACCCGGGAAGCTATAAATGGCGCTGTTGGCTATTTGCAGTAACCTAGAAGTCATAGAAGGATCAATACCTATAACATCAGCAAAATCAGAAATTTCAGAGTTTTCATCAGCCATTAATGCTTTTACTTTAAAGCAAGCATCTGGCAAAGCAAATGAGCCATTAGCTTGCAATGCATAATCATGTGCGTTCATAGTTATCCTTTGATGTCAGTTTGCTATATGTAAGCTACTTAAATATATAGCAAAACTTACCTAGGTTAACAATATTTCTTTACTTTTAAAGTACAATTATAAAGTAGTACCCGTTTCATTAATTACGTGATCTACTTTAATACTTGGATAGTAGCCATTCAATATAAGATGGCATAAACAAAAGCATTATAACGGCACGCCACTGTCTTGCTTAATGTGCTCAGTCACCATGTAAGTACTTGTTTGTGAAATGTCAGGTAGATCACCTATTTTTTCAAGCAGCAAACGATAGCTCTCAATATCAGAAAAGCGAATTTTCAACAAATAATCATAGCCCCCTGCAATTAAATGACACTCAACCACGCCCTTAATCGTGACAATTTCTTTTTTAAATGATTTAAAGCTCGAAGATGTACTTCGGCTTAGCGTAACTTGAATAAACGCAGTCATACCATAATTAAGTTTTCTGGCATTTAATAAAGCACTATACCCCTCAATATAACCTTCATTTTCTAGCCGTCTTACCCTATCTAAACAAGGACTAGCACTTAGGTTAACCTTTTTTGCCAGATCAACATTTGAAATTCTACCCTCGGCTTGTAGTGTAGATAAGATTACTTTATCAATGCGATCTAAGGGTTTTGTTTTGTTATCACTCATAAAGTTACTATTTCATAGGGAATAATATCCATTTTGCCATATTTACTATCACATAAAAACAAAAAAACGCGAAGCTACCTTGAGGAAGTAACTTCGCGTTTTATATTGAGTAATCCTTGGGGGTTACTCTATTTACTTAACTATTTTCTATTTAATCTTCTTCTACGAGTGTCATCAATGAAGTATTACCACCTGAAGCGGTGGTATCTATACTAATTGTTTTTTCAGTAACCAAACGCTGAATTAGGTTATCAAAATATTCAGAGCTTATTACTGGCAAAATAGCCCCCTCGCGTTGCGCTAACTTTTCACTAATGTAGTGCTTACTTGCACAATGGCTATCAACAACAACACCTGACAAAGCAGGATGAGCGAGCATAGTTTCTAAATGACATTGTCTAGCTACCTGAAAAACATCCTTATCTGCGCCTGTGGAAACAAACTTATCTTTAAATACTAATGATTCTTGATAGAATAAATCCGAAACAACAGCAATAACTGTATTGCCTGTGGCAAGCGCGGTTACAATAGATTGTACCCAGAAATGGAAACTCACATTATCATCCGCGTAACAAATAATATTACCGCGGTTTTCCAAATAAATGATATTTGACTCACCCGTTGGCCCAGGTAATTGTACCGGTTTTTTCATTCGTTTTTCAATATCAATAAGCTGTGAGCGCGCCGCGGCTAGGGTAAGGTTTAAATCGTCCGCTAAATCATCAACAATGCCAACATGAGCAATTTTAGCAAGTAACTGACGAACACAAGAGATCCGGGTGTTCAGCTCAGTAGTGCGCCACTCTTTTTCTGCCCAATTTGCTTTATCCATAATGCGTGTTGCTTCATGCTTATCTGCTGCATCACCCGTTAAGGTAGCTAACCTTGCTGCCGTTAAAGTAAACTTATTTTCATCGGGTGTTGATTTCTCTTTCACCAAACGAGTTAAGTAGTTTGGACCGCCAGCTTTAGGACCCGTACCTGAAAGACCACGACCACCAAAAGGTTGCACACCAACAATAGCGCCAATCATATTACGGTTAATGTAAATATTTCCCGCGCGTGATAATTTTGCTAGCTCAATGGCTCTATGTTCAATACGGGTATGTATGCCCATAGTCAAACCAAAACCAGTACCATTAATTTTATCTACAACACTTTCTATTTCATTACCTTTGAAGCGAACAATATGCACACAAGGACCAAATACTTCTTTTTTAAGTACGCTAATATCATCAATTTCATACAAGCGTGGAGCAAAGAAAAAATGACCATCTTCATCTACCACATCATCCGAGAGTTCACATTGATATAATAATTTGCCATGTAATTTCATATAATCGCTATGAGCATTTAATGCATCAAGTGCTTTTTGGTCGATAACAGGACCAACATCAGTACTTAACTTCGCAGGATTACCTACATGTAATTCAGCTAATGCGCCTTGTAGCATGGCAATGACACTATCCGCAATATCTTCTTGTAAAAAGAGTACGCGTAGTGCCGAACAACGTTGACCGGCACTTTGGAAACCCGACGAAATAACATCATCTACGACTTGTTCAGGTAATGCCGTCGAGTCAACAATCATACAGTTTTGACCACCCGTTTCCGCTATAAATGGCACTTGATCACCACCACGCTCGGCTAGGGTTTGTGAAATATGAGTACCTGTTTCTGTAGAACCAGTAAACATTACTGTTTGAATACGGCTATCAGGGATTATGGTATTACCTACTGCACTGCCACGGGCAATCACGGCTTGCACTACATTTTTAGGTAAACCAACTGACTTCATCAACTCAATAGTACGCAGCGCAATTAAGCCGGTTTGTTCTGCAGGTTTTGCTAATACTGTATTACCTGTAGCAATTGCCGCTGCAACTTGACCTAAGAATATAGCGAGCGGGAAGTTCCATGGGCTAATACATAACACAACACCACGTGGTTCAAGTCTGTCATCTTCACTTAACTCTAATGCTCTAGCGGCATAGTAACGACAAAAATCTACCGCTTCACGCACTTCATCGATACCATCTTGAGCGACTTTACCCGCCTCTTTGATACAAAGTGCAATAAGCTCATCCATATGGCGTTCTAAAATATCACCAATACGACAAAGCAATGCAGCCCGCTCAGCAACCGGTGTTTTTGACCAAGTACTAAAAGCTGCTTCAGCATTATCAATCATCGCCAACATATCATCTTTACTTGCATGCTGATGGAAACCAATAATTTCACTACGATTTGCGGGGTTCATCACCGCATTAGCCCCTTCAGGAACTTCATTCTTATTTAATAAATGGTCAACAAACCAAGCATCTAAAGACGTTTTTAATGGCGTAAGTTCATTAATATCCGTTAGGTCTAAGCCTTTAGAATTATCACGACCTTTTTCACCCTCACCTTGGTAAAGATCAATAGGCTTGATAATTTGATTGTTGTACTTAAGTTTAAGACGTTGAGTTTTTTCTACCGGATCTTCTAATAATGACTCTACTGGTTGTGATTCATCAACAATGGCATTAACAAATGAAGAGTTCGCGCCATTTTCTAATAAACGACGAACTAAATATGCCAGTAAGTCTTCATGATGACCTACCGGTGCATAAATTCGACATTGAATACTTTCATCTTTAACAATTTGGTCATATAGAGAATCGCCCATGCCATGTAGACATTGGAATTCGAAACCCGCTTTATCATCGCCCGCCAATTCAACTATAGTAGCGGCAGTGTAAGCATTATGGGTCGCAAATTGTGGATAGATTGTATCGCGATATTCTAATAATTTATTCGCACAAGCATGGTAAGACACATCCGTAGACGACTTACGGGTAAAGACCGGAAAGTGACTTAGACCATCTTTTTGAGCATTTTTAATTTCAGTGTCCCAATAAGCACCTTTAACCAAACGTACCATCATTTTACGTTCCGTACGCAACGTTAAGTCACGTAACCAATCAACGACATGAATAGCGCGCTTTTGATAAGCTTGCAGTGCTAAACCAAAACCTTCCCAGTCACCAAGGTCAGTATCAGTAAATACTGCTTCAATAATATCTAATGAAATATCTAAACGCTCAGATTCCTCTGCATCAACCGTTAAGCCAATATTATATTGCTTAGCCTGTAAACATAGCGCCTTTAGTTTAGGCACTATCTCTGTCATAACACGCTCTTTATGAGAGAATTCATAACGTGGATGAATAGCAGACAGCTTAATTGAAATACCCGGTACTTTTCGAGGATCATTCTTGCCAGAGGCGACAGCAACCTCACCGATAGCGGTAATAGCATCTTCATAAGCTTTAAGATACATATTGGCGTCGCTCATAGTACGTGCACCTTCACCTAGCATATCGTAAGAATAAACATAGCCTTGTTGCTCTTTAGTCGCAGCACGATCGGTGGCGTCTTTAATGGTTTCACCCATAACAAACTGTTTGCCCATAATTTTCATGGCATAGTTCATTGATTTTCGAATAACAGGTTCACCTAAACGGCCAACCGTTTTTTTCAATAGGCCGAATTGCTCTTTTTTTCGCTTATCAGCGTAATTAACCATAGAGCCAGTGATTAATAGCCCCCAAGAAGAGGCATTTACAAACAGTGAGTCACTTGCACCTAGATGCGCGCTCCACTTGCCTTGAGAAATTTTATCGCGAATAAGCTCATCTTGCGTATGCTTATCTGGCACGCGCAATAACGCTTCAGCCAAACACATCAATACCACACCTTCTTCAGAAGAAAGTGAATATTCATTAAGTAGCGAGTCAATTGCACCATTACCTTCTTGGTCTTGGCGAATTTGTAATACCATTTTACGCGCTCTGTCCCAGGCACGACTTCGTGCACTTACGTTTACTTCAGCAGCGGGTAATATGTGGTCAACGGCAACATTTTCGTCAATACGGTAGAATTCACGAATTTTTTGTCTGATCGGGCAATCTGTAACTAATGAACCAGTAAAAAGCATGGTTATATCCTCAAATGCAAGCAGGTTATTTTCTGCTTTAGTTATAGTATTATTCGCTACAAATAGAAATATTATGAGCAAATGACAGTATGAAATTTATAAACGCATTCTAGGAGAACCACCACAGAATGTGCTGGTTATTTTTGGTTTTTTATTATTTTTTATACGGTGAAAAGCCAGAATGACAGTATAATATACTGCAAACTGGTTTTTTTACTGATTTATCTAGGAGTAACTAAGGCTATTACTTATTCATTTGCTGAATAATATAGTCTGTTGTATCTTCGGGTGACATCGGCTTGGCAAAATAGTAACCCTGACCATATACGCAGTCCATTTGTTGTAACAACTGAGCATCGGCTAAATTTTCAATCCCTTCACCTACAGTAGACATTTGTAAGTTGTTTGCCAAATCTACAATGGTTTTAATGATAGCTCTATGGTTGTCATGTTCGTGAACATTACTAATAAAAGAGCGGTCAATTTTTAGTACATCAATAGGGAATCGATGTAAGTAACCCAAGCTCGAATAGCCGGTACCAAAATCATCTAATAGTATTTTCACACCCATTTCTCTCAGGGCTTGCATATTGGTAAGCACTATTTCAGCGTTTTCCAACAAGGCACGCTCGGTTAACTCAACACGAAGGTTATGAGGTGCTAAACCAGTCTCTTGTAAAATATTTTTAATATCTTGCGGTAAGGTCGTGCTAAAAAATTGTTTAGAAAATAAATTACAACTAACATAAAGGTCATCACAACCTAACTCACGTTGCCATTGTTTCAGCTGCTGACAGGATTTTTCAATAATTTGAATATCAATTTCTTGTATTAAATCAGTCTCTTCCGCCAGAGGAATGAAATCATTAGGATACACAAAACCACGTTTAGTGCTTTTCCAGCGAGCAAGTGCTTCAAAACCTTTAAGCTCTAGGTTATCGAGTTTAAGTATTGGTTGAAAGTAAGGGACAAACTCCTGCCAAGCTATAGCTTCTCTAATATCAGCTTCAAGGCTTAAGGCATTTTGTACCTTTTGATGCATACTATCGTCAAAGACTTCATAACGTCCTCTGCCATTATCTTTGGCATGGTACATAGCAGTATCAGCATCTCGAAGCATAGTATTGGCGTCATCGTAACGTTTATTACTAAACGAAATACCAATACTCGTTCCGGTATAAACTAATTGATTATCAATCGTGAAAGGCTGTTCGAGAAATTCAGTGATACGCTGTGCGACTTCAAAAGCTTCATCATTTGAAGCTAAATCCTCAATTAGAATTACAAATTCATCCCCACCTAAACGAGCAACAGTATCTTTGTCACGAACAATCGCCAATAATTCACGGGCAATTATTTTCAATAAAACATCACCTGCATGGTGACCTAAACTATCATTAACGACTTTGAAGCGGTCTAAATCTAGAAATAGAACTGCAAATGAAAAATCATCTTTGCGCTTATCGCAGGCAATAGCATGATTGAGTAAGTCAAGAAATACGGTTCTGTTAGGTAGTCCTGTTAAACTGTCATGAGCGGCAGTGTGTTTTAATAATTTTTCAGCTTGTTTACGATGGGTAATCTCATCTTCAAGCGCAAGCGTGCGAAGCCTAACTTGTTGCTCTAATAACTCATGACTACGTCGTTCAAAATCAGCCAATTCTCGACGCTTAATCGCTGCCGAAACGTGGTTAGAGACAAAGTTAAGCAATTCAGCATCGTTTTGATTATAAGTGGTTTGATAATGATAGCTCTGTAAAACCATAACCCCCAATAACTTACCTGAATAAATCAAGGGGACGCCTAACCAAGAATGTATGTCATCTTGGGGCTTTTTAGTTTCACCTTCAAGATGTAAACTCATCATTTCTTGATAGGTCAGTAAAACGGTTTCACGACGTCGCAGTACTAAATCTGAATAGAGATTTGAAAGTTTTCGTGGCTGTAAATCAGTCACTAAATCCGATGAATGTTCATCGACATAATAGGAGAATTTTAAGGTATCACTTAATTGATCATACTTGGCAATAAAAAAGTTCTTTGCATTGATCAACTGACCAATAATGTTATGTACTTTACTATAGAAGGTATCTATATCAAGTTCGATATCCATCGTTAATTCGGATATTCGGTATAAAGATTCTTGTAATAATTCAGATTTTTCTCGGTCACGAATTTGTGCCATTAACTCTTTAGTACGCGCATTAACGGCATTTTTCAAACGTTGCTGATCTTGTAAACGCACCATGGCACCCACAATGTGCTGAGCAGCAAAAGTCAGTAGATTTAAATCGTTTTCATTATAACGAATTTTTTCATCATAACTTTGTATGGTAATAGTACCAATAACTAAGCCGTTTTGAAGTAAAGGTACGCCTAACCAGTCAGTCCCTCGGGCACCAAACTGTTTGATTTTATAATTATCAAAAAGCTGTTTTTCTAATTCAGGTGTTAAGAGCAGAGGTTGCTTTGATTCAATAACTAAATTAGTAAATGAGCCCTCGTAATCTAGATAATCTATGATGCCTGGCGGTTTTTCATCTTTTTCATCAATGAAATAAACAAATTCTAAGGTATCAAACGTTTGATCATAGATAACAATAAAGAAATTTTCCGCTGTCATTAACGAGGCAATAGTTTTATGCACTTGCGGATAAAAACTATCAAGTTCATTACATTCTTGTGATAGCTGGTTGAGTTTAAATAATGCTGTATAACGCGCTTGCAAATCAGCATTTTTCTGTGCGAGAAAACCAATTTCCTCTGTCAACTCAGCAATACTTACATCATTTGTGAGCATTGGCTTTATTTGGCCTTTTATCTTATTAGCCTTTTGATTGTCAGAATCCAAAGTTATCATACCGTTTAATTATTATTGCTGAGATTCGGCTTTAACCGACTTTATAACGTCTTTAATTTTATGTTTATTACCACAAATCGCAGCTTGTTTCTCATCACGATAATAACGTATGTCTACACAATCTTGTTGATAACGACGGTCTAATTCTGTACGAACAATCACACTTTTCGCATTAATAATTTGCTTATGTAGAGCCTGGCACTCTTGTATTTGTTCAGAGGCTAAGGTGACATCTTCACAAGCATTATCAACACTTGAACAACTTGCTAAGAGTGTAACGACTGAAAGTGATAAAAATATTGATCTATTCATTTATTTGACTATTCCATTTACATTGGGAAACAACTTATTACTGCAAACCATTATACCCAAGAAGCACTAAATTGCGAGGGCGCAATTTGTTCTCATTATTATCAAGTTGTTAGTAAAAAAAACAACACTTTACGGCTGTTTTTTAACCACTTACATTAATTACCTATGTTATCCACTTCAGTTACACTTAACACTCTACTTTCGCCACATTTAAGTGACTCATCTAAACTCAATTGTCCTATTGAGTGACGATGTAAGCCAATCACTGGATTACGAAAACGACCAAACATGCGTTTTATTTGGTGGTAACGCCCTTCAGTTAAGCTGACTTGTGCTTCAAAAGAAGAAACAATGTGCAAAATTGCTGGTTTTGTCGTTATGTTTTCAAAAGGAAAATACATTCCTTGAGCAAAAGCATCGATGTATTCTGCTGTTAAAGGGTTCTCTAGTGTCACTTGATAACATTTAGATACTTTATGTTCAGGTGAAGTTAATCGCTCAGACCAACGACTGTCATTGGTTAGTAGCACCAGCCCTGAAGTATTTAAATCAAGGCGTCCAACAATATGTAAACTATCTCTAATTTCTTGAACAAAATGTCCTGCAAGTAAATCAATCACCGTTTTATGTTTTTCATCCTTGGTCGCACAAACAACGCCAATAGGTTTATTCAGCATAATATAATGCGGCTGATTTTCCTGCAGTACCTCATCATCCATAACGACATAAGAAAACTGATCTACTATTTGAGCAATATCAATGGCTAATACACCATCAACGTATACTCGTTTTTGCGCCAAAATAAGCCGTACTTTTTTACGGTTAATTTGACATAAGTCACTAATCAAACGGTCTAAGCGTGAAGTATTAATAGCCATAAATTTTGCTTATATTCATTAATTAGATACTTGCCAAAGATTGCTGCTGCGCAATTAAGTTAAGCACTTTATGCAATTTGGCTTGAATAAACCCCGTTAATAATCTTGGCTGTAATGTTAATAACTCCAACTCTGATGTTGTAATCGCGATGACACAAAGCAATTGTTGCTCACCTTTGTTAAAGCAGCTAATAACATCATCAGAAAAATGACTAACACTTACGTCACTAAGTGATAACTGGTCAAACTCTTCTTGGCGTTGATTAAAACTTGCAGGTGTCTCTAAGCATAAATGAATAATCAAAATATCCTCTTCATCACCATACCAATTAGCCGTTAATGTTTGAAAGTTGAACTGGGCTTCAAGTTTATTGCTTACCGATTTTAATTTGGAAAATTTATCGAGTAAGTCGGTATTTACGTTTATCGTTATCGGTAAGGTTTCGGTCATATTTTATGCTCTTCATTTTATAAGCAATAAAATTGTTAGATAAAACGAGCTTAAGGACAATTTTAATCGCTATTTTCTGTACCTCATATCATAACCGTGTTGCATATAAACTTCAGCTTGTTCACTCAATATCATTAAAGTAACGTTATTAAGTTACTTCATATAGTAAAAGGATAACATTACACCGCATTACAAAAAAAATTTAGCCGTACATATATATTATTGGCCTCCTATTCTTTATTTCGCTATAGCCAACACAAAAGTCACTTTCGAACATTTACTTTTTAAAAGCGAACAGACTCAGCGCTAACAAAAACACAAAACACAATAAGTCACTGATTATTGACAAATTTTATTTTTGGCACGGTAATTTCATTACAATAACATCAAGTATGAATAACAGTGAACATTTATGAAAATTGCACTTACTAAAAAACAACCTTGGAAAAAGTGGACAGCTATCGCCAGCTTTACGGTATTAATGGCTTATGCCGGTTATAGCGTCAGTGGTAAAGCAACAAAATCGATTGCTTTAAGCCAGCTAAGCTTTCAAACAGTCGTTCAGGGCAACTTAGATATTTATGCTAATGCCTATGGCGAGTTTGCTTCAGCAAAAGAGCGTTTATTAACGGCGCCAGCGTTAGGTAAAGTGTCTGAAATTTTAGTTCGCCCTGGTACTAAGGTAACGCCTAACACTGTCATTTTGCACTTATCAAATCCTAAACTAGTGCAAGAAGTAAATGCCGCCAACGGCCAGCTTGCTCAGCAATTGGCACAAAGAGAAGCGTTTAAATATGAGCAACAAAGTGAACGTTTGAATTATCAAGGTCGCATTGCCGACATTGAAGCTGAAATCGAAAAAGCTCAACTTGAATTATCAGTAAATAAAAATCTGATGGACTTAGGTGTTTCTTCAAAAATAGAGTTACAGCGCGCCAAATTAGCGGTTAAACAAGAAAGTAAAAAGCTAGGTTTTGAAAATAAAAAATATAAGCAGTTTATCGAAATGCAGGGTTATCAGCTTACTCAGCGGGATATCACTATCAAGCAACAACGGGCGCAAGTTAGCTTACTTGAGCAACAGCTTGATGATATGAAGGTAAAAGCAGGCATTAAGGGGTCTCTGCAAACGTTAGAAATTGAGTTAGGTCAAAGTGTTCAGCTAGGTCAGTCGTTAGCAAAAGTAGGCAGTGATGAAGAGCTAATAGCCCGTTTACGGTTACCTCAAAACCAAGCCGATCAAATAGACATTAACGCACCCGTTTTGATTGATACGCAAAAAGGTATTATTAAAGCCCATATCACCCGTATTGAAAGTGTTGTTAGTAACGGTTCCGTACTTGCTGAGGCTGTCATTGATGAAGCGTTAACGTCCAATGCACGACCTGCATTATCAATTTCAGCACAAGTATTTGTTCAACACCAACAAGGTGTTAGCTATATAGAGCAAGTACCTGGCTTGCGACCTCGCAGTAAACAGAGCCTTTTTGTCCGCGATACTAACAACACATTAATCCAGAGAGACATCACCTTTGGCGAATTATCAAAAAATAAATTAATTATCACTTCAGGATTAACAGCTGGTGAGCAGTTAGTGAGCAGTGATACGCAATCATATAATAAATACCAGCAACTTTTGATCATTGAATAATAACAACAATTTAAGGCGAATACGTAAGTAATCACCAATTAACTACACACACTATAAAGCAATAAATGCTACGCGATAAAGACTTAGTAGCAACTAAACAAATTAAGGAAAACTTCATGAAAAATATAGTTACCATGTCAAACATCCACAAACGTTACGACGGTCAACAAATTGAAACTCATGCCCTACAAGGTGTTAGTTTAGAAATAAACCAAGGCGAATTTGTTGCTATTACGGGTCCTTCTGGCTGTGGTAAGTCGACATTACTATCAATTATGGGCTTAATGGACTCTGCTACTGAAGGCGAATATCAGCTGGCTAACATTGCTACCGCGGGTTTAAAGGTTGACCAACGCACTCAAATTCGTAATGAGCATATTGGCTATGTTTTTCAATCGTTCAACTTAATAGACAACTTAACCGTGTTTGAAAACGTAGCATTACCACTTGAGCACAGAGGTTGTGCTAAAAGCGAGATTAAAACACGAGTTGAAACGGTGTTAACCCAAGTTGATATGTTACATAGACAGCATTATCGTCCTAACCAATTATCTGGTGGTCAACAACAACGTATTGCTATTGCCCGTGCTCTAGTAGGCAAGCCTGACTTGATATTAGTTGATGAGCCAACAGGTAACTTAGACAGTAAAAATGGCGATCAAGTTATGTCGTTGTTAGAACAGCTAAACAAAAACGGTTCAACTATTGTCATGGTTACTCACGATAGTCGTTATTCACGCTGCGCGAGTCGTCAAATTCAGTTGCTTGATGGTCAAATTGTTGCCGAAATCAACGCGAGTCAAAGCACTTTTGAGCATAATGAAAAGACATTGCAGGGGGTTGCATGAGTTTATTCAAAAAGTCCTTAATTCAAGGAGTCACACGGGTATTTTCATTACCGCGTTTAAGCGTACCGTTAATATTAACGCTTGGTTTAACGTTAGGTGCAGTTCTCAGTGTTATTTCAATTTCATCAACCTTGTTGTACCAACCACTACAAGGCGTTAAAAATGAGGCTTCACTACAAACTCTTGATTATCGTTTCAAAATGTCAGACACCTTAAGTGTTTCCTATTGGAACATGAATCGCTTAGCTGACTTTAGAGAGCAATTTGGCGATTTAGGCGATTGGGCCGGTATCGCGCCCTCTGAGCAAGATGTTGTTGTTAACAACACCACGTTTGCAACAACCCGTTACGATGCATCGAATAATATTTTGTCAGTCTTAGGCAGCCAATTATTACTTGGGGATGGCGTTACGATAGAGGCACCTGAAAAATATGTGTGGATATCTAAAAGCCTTTGGGAGAATGCCTTTGCCGGCGTTAAGTCTGTTATAGGTAAACAAATAACACTGAATAATAAAAACTATATCGTTGCAGGTGTTATTGAAGATGTTATGGCGATAAAAAGTAACCAAGCGATTCTTGGCCAACAGGTTTGGTTTATTACCAATCTAGAGTTAATCAAAGCGAAGACAGATAATATCGGTAATATTAGTAATGAGATTGACACTTTATTATTAAAATCAGCGAATGGCGCAGCAACACTACCATCACAAGTGCAAGTAGATGCTTGGCTAGAAGATTATGTCACTCGAAATGTCGATGGTGAGCAGGTACAAATGTTTTTGGATTTCATGACAAATACCAAAAAAGAACTTATTGGCAATAGCTATCGCAGTAATATGCTTGGTGAAACCGAAGGTTTACTTATCGCCTTGTTTGGCGCAGTTATTGGCTTGTTATTAATGGCGACACTTAATTTATTAAACCTCTTTATCGCCCATTATCAAGGTAGAACCAAAGAGTTCGCCATTCAAATCAGTCTTGGGGCAAGCTTAACTAAAGTAAGGTTACTGGTATTACTTGAGAATCTACCTAGCTTTATTCTCGCGGCATTCACTGGTTTATTGGTCACGGGTTGGGCATTAAAAAGTTTACCGCTAATTGCCGGTGATAGCCTACCCATGATAGATGCCATTGGCATTGACAGTACAACCATGCTTGCTTCAATCGCCATTATTTTAGCACTGAGCATTTTATTTAGTGCGCTAGCCCTGGTTGATATTGATAAACAAGCACTTAGTAATAACTTAAATAGCAGTGGTAAAGGTATTCAAGCACAGAGTAATCAATGGCTTAGTCGAGTATTAATGGTGCTGCAATTATCAATAGCCTCGGTTCTACTTACCGCTTCGGTGATGATTGCGATGCAAAGCTACCAAGCAGTTTACCAAGACACTGGGTATGACATTGGTAATAGCTATGAAATTGGCGTAACCGTTAGTGATGAAGAATATGTTACCCAATTAAATACCTTTGAAGATTACGGTAAAAGTGAAGCGAAACAATTGCTTGATAATGTTGCTAACCTAATAGAGCAACAAGTCAGCGATAGCGAAGTCATTGTACCAAACTATGGTCCTTTGTCTGATTCACTTCGTGTAAATGCCTTTGTAGATGAAGACTCTGGTATACGTGTTATTCACCAAATAAAGACCTTAAGCGCGACTTATTTTTCTACCTTTAATATTCCTATATTAGCGGGTGCGAATCTTAGCCAAGCACAAATTGATAATGATGAAGATAGAATAGTGATTGATGAAAATATGGCAAAGACACTTTTTTCAAACTTATCGTTGCGAGAGGTTATTGGGAAAACGATTCAAATGAGTGCTGATGGCTCAACACCTCCATCCATTGTTACTGGCATAGTCGCCAATACACTCGGTCAAACAGGTATAGCCGAGCCACTGGGTTTACCTTCTATTTACTCTCATAGAGTAAATCCTGGCACGACCCTACAATTTACGGTGATGTTACCGCCAGGAAAAACGATTACAGCCGATATGTTAGAGAGTGAAATAAAGCGTCAATTCCCACGTTTAACTAACCTAGAGATTCAGTCACTCAAGAGTATTTGGCAAAGACAAACGCTGAATCAACGCCTAAGTTTATGGATAGTATTAGCCATGACAGGTTTAACACTTTTCCTTGCCGCTATTGGTGTTGCTGGGTTAACGCAAATGACCACTAACCATAGAAAATATGAACTGGCTGTGCGTATGGCAACCGGTGCTAAACAAGCTAGATTAGTTAACTTTATTCTTAAAGATGCGTTATCTATGTTAGTGATTGGTTTGGGGTTAGGCTTTATTGTTTCTGTCTTTGGTTATCAACAAGTATCACAAAACTTAGAGATGTTACCTGATTTTAACTGGTTAGCGATGGCTTTATTAGATGCAGCGTTGACCATTATTGTTATTTTATCGGTAATTATGCCCGCATGGCGAGTGATTAGCAGCGACCCTATGCAGGCGCTACGTGCAGAATAATCACCTACGCTATTATTCAAGTTAAGGCCTAAACCTTTAGCTAAGTAATAAATGCCCGATAAATAGGACTTTTATAACGTTATTGCTAGCCAATCCGCTAGAGTAATTGGCATACTAAGATCAACATGTATACCCAAGGAGACGACTTACCTCGTTTCCTTTTTATTTCTTTTGCTTTAGTCTAAATAAAGCTAGCCCTTCAATATTTATGGAAACCTCTATGTCAAATGCCACTATTTTAATTGCTGATGATGATGAAGATATTCGTTTAGCATTAAATTTATTACTCAGCGCACAGGGCTATCAGATTATTGAAGCGGCTAACGCGAAAGAAATTATCATAGAAAGTAATAGGCAGCAGCCCGACTTAGTACTGCTGGATATGAATTTTTCTCGAGACACTACCAGTGGTCAAGAGGGCTTAGCCATTTTAGAACAGTTACAGCCTTTAAATATTCCGGTGATACTCATGACTGCTTGGGGCTCAATTGAGCTCGCGGTACAAGGATTACAAAAAGGGGCTAGTGACTTTATAGAAAAGCCATGGAATAAACTTAAACTGTTAAATAGTATAAAACAGCAACTAAAATTTTCTCGGGTAAAAGAACAAAATCAAGGTTACCGACAACTACTTGCTCCTGAGAATAAAAAAACATGGGTATGCAAATCACCTAGCATGCAGGCCATCGAAACGTTAATAGAACAAATAGCGCCAACGGATGCCAATATCTTAATATTAGGTGAAAATGGTACTGGTAAATCACTGTTAGCCGAGCGTATTCATCAACTATCATCACGCCAGCATGCACCACTCATCACAGTAAACATGGCCGCAATTCCTGAAAATTTATTTGAAAGTGAACTCTTTGGCCATCAAAAAGGTGCGTTTACTGATGCTAAACAAAATCGCGTTGGACGCTTTCAACTCGCTGATAAAGGCACTTTGTTTTTTGATGAAATTGGCTCGCTACCACTAACGCTGCAACCTAAATTGTTACGGGTTTTAGAAACAGGCCAATATGAAATTTTAGGCTCAAGCCAAACCCAAGTCGCTGACGTTCGTTTAATTAGTGCAACTAATGCCGATCTAAACCAACTGGTTAGTGAACAAGCCTTTCGCCAAGACTTGTTATACCGTTTAAATACTCTCGTTATTACCATTCCTCCTTTGCGTGAACGACTTGAAGATATTGAAGCCTTGGCAACAAGCTTTATCACTAAATTTAGTGTTAAATACCGTAAAAACGCGTTAACGATTAGTGCTTGTGCCCTAAGTAAGTTAAATCAACATAATTGGCCAGGCAATATTCGCGAATTCAGTCATATGATTGAGCGTGCTGTATTACTGACTGCTGGCGATGAAATTACTGCACAACAACTATTACTAGAAAGCACCGAGAGCAAGAATGACACGGTAATATTACAACCGCTAGAACAAGCAGAAAAACAGTTGATTGAAAAAGCGATGGCGGTATCTGGTGGCCAAGTAGTAGAGGCAGCAAAATTACTCGATATTTCTCGTAATGCGCTTTATCGGCGTTTAGAAAAATTTGCTATTCAACATGCCGAATAACAGGCTAAACAACATGAATAAGCCAGCAACCCCTTTAAATTCAAAGTTAAGTCTAAAACTCAGCCATGAACATTGGCTGATCTTTGGTTTAGCTAGCACGGTATTGGTTATACTCGCTTTAGTTACAGCATTAACTTACAACATGGGCTGGAGTAAATTAGCAACGGCTACTTTAGTTTTTTTTCTCTCTTATCCTTTGATATGGCTTGCTTGGCGTTGTTATCACTTTTGGCGACAAGCCATTATGCAATTAACTACCTATACGCAAGTTATCCGTGAAGGTGAAACCAACCTGCGCTTTAAAGCCCAACACCAAGACAATTTATTGGCTGAATTACAGCAAGAAATATCTGCTTTAGCTATAGGCAACGCGCACAAAGTCCAGCAAAGCCAAACCCTTGAAAATGTACTTAGCCATATTCTCGATTCGTGGCCTATTCCGGTGTGCTTATTTGATGAAAATAATCAGCTAAGTTATCGTAATATCGCCATGAAAGAAAAAATACAACAGCCCATGCTTATTGGCACCGCTGCTGAAGATTTAGGTTTTGTACTGAATAACGGTAACTTAAGCCACAGCCAATTTAATCAACAGTGGCAATGTCAAAGTATCAGCTACCTTTTTCAACAAAAACAGTGTCATATCTTTTCTGCCTTAGATATATCTCAGCCCTTGCATCAGCAGCAAAGCGTTACCCAGCAAAACCTTATTCGCGTATTAGCCCATGAACTGCGTAATTCTTTAACGCCAATGGCATCAATGGCTGATACGCTCTTATGTAACGATAGCTTTAATGAAGATCAAGTGCGTTTGGTGCTAAGCAGGATCAGGCAACGAAGTAATCGCTTACTTAGTTTTATTGAGCAATACAGTCAATTAAGCCATCTGCCCATACCAAAATCGAGCTGGTTTGATTTTAAAGAAGTGCTTGATGAGGCTAAAGACATGATCACCGAGCCCTGTAGTATTACTTTTCAAGGCAATAGACAATGCTTTGCTGACATTCAACAAATGGCTCAAATTTTAATTAATATTTTTAAGAATGCGCAAGAGGCATGCGATAAAGAACACTGTAAAATTGACGTTAATCTTTATTATCCACAAGAGAGTTCACAGGGGTCTTATAAAACTGAACAAGTGATTGAAATTTCGGATAATGGACCCGGATTTGGTAATTTAGATAACGCCTTAACGCCTTTTTACACCACTAAGAGTCATGGTTCAGGTATTGGTTTGTCACTCTGCGCGGAAATAACCCGAAACCATGGTGGGAAATTCAATATAGAGAATACCGATAACGGTGCAAAAATCACTATGTCGTGGCCAGTAAAATAATGAAAGCTATCGGTATCTAACAATACTCGCTTTCCACCCTTCATCTTGCTTAATAATACTGGTAAGTTTTTGAAGGTGTCGGTGGACATTATTCATATTAAGGGGAGTAAGTATTTTTCGTTCAAAAATATCGTGAGGAGTATTCGACAAATAAAATTTCTCTTGCCAATTATTCTTTTTAACCATGTAGTCAAAGGTTAACGAACCTATAATAGCAATTTCAACGCGCTGTTTTATTAGCATAGTAAGTAAATCCGGCTCACTAACGGTATCAACACGATTTGCTCTATCAGCAGAGACCAATTCATTAATACCGTAATAATAAAAGCCCCTAACACCACCAATAATTTTTCCCGCTAACGAGTCAGGCCCATTAAATTCAATGGGTTTAGTTCTAAGGGATACCATTTCATCTCGATCATTAATGATTGAAGAAGTCCATAAATAGCGTGTTTCATTTTTATCTTTGAACCATATAGGGTTAACACCGAGTAAAACACCCTGCATTGATTGACTATCCAACATACGCTCAATTCTTTTTCTGGGAATATAAGCGACTTCAAACTCATACTTATCACTGAGTTTATTTAAGCGTTCCACGAACTCAAAATATAAACCTCGTTTGCTTTCTAAGTCGATAATTAAAGGCGGTTGTAGGTGATATACATAAACCATTACTCGCACTTTAGCTTCTTCTGCTATTGCCTGAGAAGTGAATAACAGGTAAATACAGAGTAATGAGGTTAATAGATATTTAAGCATACACTCCCCTATAAAAATGGTTTTTATTGAAACAATAAAAATACTATAACAATAAAACAGCAAAAATACATAAGATCTCCCCCCTATAACTTGCTACCTTATTAAAATTTTAGCTCGCGTATTTTAAGATAAATTAACTGATAGTAAAAACGGGCCAAAGGGCCCGTTTTATCTTTAGTTAATATTATTTATATTAGTAAATTACTTAACATCAACTTTTATTGCTACATCACTTCCTGTGCTTTCAACAGCGATATAGAACCAGCCAATCGCTGGGTTGTTAACCGTAATACTTTGCACTGTAGTACCTGCAATAGTAGATTTATGAGAATGACTAGTCGCTGTTGGCCAGCTTATATCCGTATAAAGTTCTACTGCACCTGTACCATGAGCAGTATTCACTTCAATACTACTAACGCTATCATCTAAATAGATGTAATAACTGTTATGACCATTACCTGTGCATACGGCCTTACCTGATTCAATACCACCGTAAGTAAATGCACTGTTTGTCTCACACGCATTAGCAACGTCACCCGTTACTGGCAGCTCTACTGGTGGTTCAACCGGTGGAATTGTATCACTACCTGTTAAGCTCACTCTAAAGCTTACATCAGAGTAGCTCGTTGAGCTTACTAATGAAATATAACGCCAGCCTCGATTAGCCGTTACTTTTAAACTTTGCGTTGTTGCTGAGCCGGTAGAAGATGCCTGTGCATTTGTTGCAGATGCCCAGGTATCAGCGTTGAAGTGAATACCAACTTCTCCATTACCACCGGCAGTGGTTATGTATAAGTCAGTATTATCATTTTCAACCCAAACATAGAATGAGCCACTATTACCCGCTACACATTCAAGCGTTTCTAAGGTTAACTTACCACTTGTAATGGTTGCATTACCGCAATCAGCTACCGGCTCTATACCATCGGGTGTTGGGTCTGAATTATCGCCAGTACCATCGCCATCAGTATCTAACCATTCACTCGCATCTAACGGGAAGGCATCAATAGTGTTGTTATAACTATCACCATCTTTGTCTAGATCCGCATTATCACCAGTACCATCACTATCAGTATCTAACCATTCACTCGCATCTAACGGGAATACATCAATAGTATTGGTATAACTATCACCATCTTTGTCTAGATCAGCATTATCGCCAGTACCATCGTTATCGGTATCTAACCATTCACTCGCATCTAACGGGAATGCATCAATAGTGTTGTTATAACTGTCACCATCTTTATCCAAGTCAGCATTATCGCCAGTACCATCACTATCAGTATCTAACCATTCATTTTTATCATCAGGGAATTTATCGCCATTATTGCCGACGCCATCTAAATCGCTATCTGCCCACTCATTTTTATCATTAGGGAAAGCATCATCAGCATCTAAATAACCATCACCATCTGAATCCACTGGTGTTACCGGCCCAAAAAGATCATTGGTGATTTGATAATCATTACTGGTCTCTTCTTCTGTCATTACCGCAACACCAGCACAAAGACCATTTTCATCCGTAATAGCTGCACGTCGATTACCAAACCATTTCCAAGAAGCAACACTGTCGTAAGTATCACCTGTTTGAAGTGTCGTAAAGCCAAAACTTTCGCTTAACTCACCTGTTATGTTATCTACACGATAAACACGTACCGGATTATCGCTGTTATTAACAAACGAGAAATCAGCTTCAAATGGACCCGTTAAATGGGGTGCCTGTAAAGCACAGCTACCAATGGTATTCGCTGCTGGTATAACTTCTGGCGCAGCGGCATTAGCAACCATTGCTTGATCAACAGTGAAGTTAGCTACGGGGTTATTCAGTACACCGACACTTAAACAGTTAAGACTCGTGTCCGTGACCATTAAGCGACGATCACCAAACCAAATATCATTGCTATAAGTTGCACCCGGCTCAAGCGTGCCGTAACCATGAATAAAGTCAGTTGCACCACTTGTAGTGATTATGCTGCCCTTAGTATTATCAATTCTAAACAAACGCACCGCGGTGTCTGACGTATTGGTAATAGTGAATTCATGTGATTCTTCACCAATGAAATGAGGTTGAGCTAAAGCACAACTACCTAATTGATTAAGCTCAGGAATAACTTCAGCAACAACATCTTTCACTAACTCGGCTTCAATAGTAAAACTATTATTATCAGCAGCCATTACCGCAACACCTAAACAATTCATGTTGTTATCACTTAACATCATGCGATCGCCTACTGACCACGCTGAAGAGGTGTAAGTATCACCATTGTTTAAGGTTTTATAGTTTTTACCAAAGTTAGTTTTACCTGTCGTACTATTTACCCAGAATAATGACACTGGCGTATCGGTAGTATTAGTAAAGGTAAAATCAGTTTTATCTGCATCAAAATAGCGGGCATATTGTTGTAATAAGTCACAACTACCAATGGTATCTGCCGCTGGCATTTGTACCGCTAAAGGTGAAACTGCTGCAGAGTTTGCCAGCATATAGGCTTCAAATCCTGATTCTGCTCGTTGAACTGTATCTTTAAGCGCTGCGACATAATTATCGTTGTTACCTGATTGCATGGCATTAACGATAACGTCTAAATCGCTTTTATACTCTTCGCCTAAGTAACGCATAGCGAAATAGCCCCATTGATATAAATTGTCGTACTCATAGTCCATAAATACGACGTTATACAAGGGTGGAATTGTTTCACCTTTAATAGTTTTTAATGTACGAGTATGTTCTTTACCCATAGACATATATTCAGCCATGCCTTCAGCCCAAGCTACAGCGTAGTCAAAATCGCCATAGGTGCCCGCTTTAATATAACGACCATCAAGGTAATGGGTAAATTCATGTCTAAGGTTGTATATTTGGTCAATGTACTGACAAGAGCCGCCTAACCACGCATCAGGACATTGCATGGCAATAAAGCGTGCTTGGTTACCTTCATTGGTTGGTGTGCCTTCTAAGTACATACCACCGTTGTCGGTAGAAATACCGAAAAATTCTGGGGCATACTTTTCATAATCTTCAGGACTAGCAAAAGCAACAACTTCGATATGATCGTTCAAATCGCCTGTTACAGGTATGCCACCAGTATTAAAGAACGCATGAAATTCAGTTGCTTGTAATGCCATATCAGCACATGACTGATCAAGTGTTGCTTGACTAATTGATGCTTGTGCGCGAATAGTAATATTGGCTGTACAATCATAACTCACCGTTAAAATATCTTCTTCTTTTGGCGGAACAACACAGCTACCAAATAAAGCATCACCTTCTTCACAGGCACGGCCAGCATTTTCTAAATATTTCTTAGTAATAATGGTTTCGGTCGTTTCCACTGAAATATCATTAATCACTTTGCCGCGAGCTTCCAATATAACACTGTCAAAACGCGCTTTAGCTTCATCTGTGCCAACGGTAGAAATTTTCCCCATAGCAATAAACGAATGTGGCATTATCCACTTTCTATCAGCTTCAGCTGACCAACGCATATCCAGTGAAGTTTCACCTAAAAAGACAAATGAGCGCATGACTGAGATTACATCAAACATATTATCGTTGAAGGCAGCTTTAACTGGCGCATCACCATAATAAGCAGCTGAGCCAATAGCACTCAATAACGCCATGGTAGTATCGCCAGCATTATTTAAACCAAACGGATTAGTTTGAATAGAGTAAAACTGAATTACAGCTAATAAATGCGGTAAATGATCTTTATAATATTCTGCTCCCGAATTACGCTCTAAGTTATTTAATGCCTTGGCATAACCTTCTTGAATGACACTACCAGATGCACTTACAAAATCGGTCATTTGTGTAACGGCTAATAAACTTGTGCTTAGTGCAGACGCTTCAGCATCTGTCATCGCTTCTGCATAATATTTATAAGAGCCTAAAAAGTATAATAATTGATTAAGATCTGGATCAGTTAAATCATCAGCTTTAGCAAGGAAATGTAGTGCTTGTGAAACATCAGTAATAGGATCATTTACTGCGCTAGCAATACCTTCAAAATCACTATAACTGGCAGCTAATACAGCGGCGATAGTTGAACCATATTGCGCTTTAGACGAAATAGAAGCGGCGCCAATAGCAATAGAAATATTGGTATCATACACAATGTATTCATCAGGCATTGGCGGTGGAATATCACCACCACTAATCGTTACAATTAAATTAACTTGCTCAATATTCCCGTCAATTTTGAAATAACGATTACCTGCGCGAGAAGTAAAAGCAACGCTTTCATCATTAGTACCTGCATTACTGCTACTTGCTTCAACATTGCCACTCCAATCATCGCCATCATATAATTTGATGCTTGCGTCAGAGCCATTGAAGGCTCCACCGGAAGTAGTGATAACAACATTACTGTTTTCATATGGCACATTAACATACAGATAATGTCCGTAATCAGTTATGCAGTGAGCTTGATTTGCTGATACTTCACCTTGGCGTTCTACCGTTTTAGTGCCGCACATTTCTGCAGCTTGGATGGTTCCGATGTTTAACGATAAAAATATCGCGCTAGCTATTAGTGTTTTCTTAGCGGTTAGTTTCATATTTCTTAAGCCTATTCTTATTATAGCGATTTGGTAATTCGTCCGTGTTGTAATTTAGGCTTGTAATATTTTTTGTTACCGTAATTACATCTAAAGCGCACATCCCTTTCTCTTTGAAATGTATTTTTAAATACATCTTAAGATACTTTATACGATATTCTGTATACAATATTCAAGTAGTATATTAATAAGAATTATTTCGTAGTTTATTAATGAAGCATTTATCTTTTGTTATTAAGATGTTACGGCGGGTGTGATTTCCGTGAAAAATAAGATGAAAAATACTTTTTATACCTGAAATTACAATAATAAGAATATGATGGCGATGAGGTGATTAAAGGAAAAAAAGATAACCGACGTCCTTATCGGCATATTTTGCAAAACTAGTGTTTACTTTGTGGCTCAGGAAGAGGTTTTTTTGGCTCACCAGGAGGTATAATTGAGTTATCTTCAGGATTTCTTCTTTGCTGTTCGTGTTCATGACCATGATGTTTGGGTTGATTATCACTAAAATGATCTGCTGGTTTATCATCAGTTTTTGCCAAAACACTGACTATATTTTGGCTTGTCTTTGACGAAACAATCGAGCTAGTTGAGCTGTTATGTTGCCTATCTACCGATTCTTGACCTGTTAACAAAGTAGGTTCAGAGATGCTTTCTTTATTGATCGAACTTTCAAGCGTATTGGTTAAGGTTGACTTATTACTCTGTTCCAGTGCCTGGCTAGTAACACCCTGCTCAATTTCACTTGCCGATTCTTCTTGGTTATAAATAAGCCCGGCAACTATCGCTGCACATATTATTCCTAGCACTACTTTACTTTTATCCATTTGATCCCCTTACCACCCTAACTGTATATTGAATACAATAAGCTATCATAGAATTTGATCGCGGTGCAATGGTAGAATTGAAAGTGCCGTATACTTAGTAAGTTAGGCACTTCCCCTAAGTTTACTACCATAAATACTTTCATAGCGCACAATCGAATAGCTTAACTGCTCCTGCAAGAGTTAAGCTATTGTCTACACTAATGATAACGGCTTATAACACTCATACATTTAAGGATAAATTCAGCAATGTGTCTCCGCTATGCAATTTTTATATTCTTTTTATATTGTTTTCTTACTTCATCGGTTGCTTTTTCAGCCAAAGATAAACTTACGGCAAGTGTCCCTTCTTTCGCTCCTTTTTATTTTGTTACTGATAAAGAAAAATGTCAGGGAGTAGCTGTTAACGTACTTAAAAAAATATCTGAGCAAATTAATTATCCGGTTGAGGTACTCTCTTTACCCTACGCAAGAATTATTCACAGTCTAGATGTTGGAACGCTAGACCTTGCGCTTATTTTCAAAAATAATACTATTGCTGATAGTATTGATTATATTGGACCAATTTCCCTGTCTAAAGTCATTATTTTAACTGCCCTTGATAATCCTATAGATAAATATAGTGAATTAAATAATTTGATGGCTATTGCTGTTATTCGTAATGCGCAATTTGAACTGCAATTTGATCAAGATAAATCGTTAAATAAAGTCTCTGTAGAAAGCTACAGTCAAGCAGTAAAACTGTTTAAACTTGGTCGGGTTGATGCGGTGATAGGCTCGTTAGTCGGTTTAGATTATGAGTTGAGAGCACAAAATTTGAATGTAAAAATGTTAGACGCTGCTTTTCAATTAGGTAAGAAGCAGTGGTGGTTACATGTATCGAATAAAACTTCCAATCCCTCTTTATTATCACAGTTAGCGTTGGCGGTAAAAAACACCTATCGACCTGAACTCATTTATCAAACGTATCTTAAACACATTAATGATTGCCAAGTGTCGTTGCTATTATAAGTGGCTGAATAACCTTACTATTATCGTGATCTTATTTATTCGACCGATACATTTTTGCCAAAAAAAAGCCTCTACATTGCTGTAGAGGCTTTTGTTTTAAATAAGTGAGTTGACACTATAAGCCGGGTTTTGTATCTTCCGAAGAAGTGACAATCATTCGTCTAGGCCTTAAATCACTCTAAGGCTCAAGCAACCTACCCGGTTTCCACGCGAGCCACGCTTATATTATTGAAACTTGCGCAACAATAATCATGAAACCCTATTTGGTCTTGCTCCAGGTGGAGTTTACCCTGCAATTACTGTTACCAGCAATCCGGTGCGCTCTTACCGCACCCTTTCAGCCTTACCTGTGAATCCCGAAGGAAACCATCGGCGGTCTTCTCTCTGCTGCACTTGTCGTCGGCTCACGCCGCCCAGGCGTTACCTGGCACCCTGCTCATTGGAGCCCGGACTTTCCTCCCCTCTATCTGCCGAGATCAAACCGAAATTTGAATTCAACGATAAAGCAGCGATTGTCTGGTCAACTCGGCGCGGATTCTACCTTATTTAGCCCAAATGTCTATGGTATTTGCTTAATCAGTAAGATTTAACTTTCTGATTTCAGGCTTAAAGCAATTTCATATAAGGCATTTTTCTTCACACCATAGATTTCAGCAGCAATTGCACAGGCTTTTTTAGGCTTCATTTCAGCAAGTAATAATTTCAAGGTGTTAATCACTTCGGTTGATATTTCATCTTCCTTCGCTTTATAACCTTCGATGATTAACACCATCTCACCTTTTAGCTGATTGGCGTCTTCTTCAAGCCAAGTCAGAAAATTTTCAGCGCTGTCACTATGAATAGTTTCAAACGTTTTAGTTAACTCTCTAGCGATGACGATATAGCGTTCACCACCGAGGGTAGTAACAATATCTCGGACGGTATCTATTGCACGACGAGGCGCGTCATAAAAAACCATAGTACGAGCTTCATCAGCTAAAGCGAGTAAAGTGGCTTGTCTTGCTCCTGACTTAGAAGGTAAGAAGCCCTCAAAGCTGAATCTATCGGTGGGTAATCCAGCAACAGATAAAGCTGAAATAGCAGCACAGGCACCTGGGATAGGTGAGACATTAAGGCCAAGACTTCGACAATGACGTACTAGATGAAAACCAGGATCACTTATTAAGGGCGTTCCTGCATCTGACACTAGTGCAATAGTTTTGCCTTCTTGTAACATGCTAGCCACTTGATCTTGGCGTTGGCGTTCATTATGGTCGTGCAATGACATGGTTTTATTTTTAATAGCAAAGGCAGACAGCAGCTTGCCGGTATGACGAGTATCTTCACATGCAATAACATCAACTTGCGTTAATACATCAATTGCCCTCTGGCTGATATCACCTAAATTACCGATAGGGGTTGCAACAATATAAAGTGTCGCTGGGGTTAGGGTTGTTTCACTCATGTAAACTTACTTCACTCGATTTGGCATATACCCATGATACCTCAAAATTCGTCTTTCAGGGTTTTGAAGTAACATGGGTATTTATTAGTTGTGACTAACTTCGTAGGCGTTTATTATAACCCCATACTGATAGCAATATGCACGGATTTATTTATTGTGGTAAAAACAGCGTCCTTACTTGTAAGATTACAGCTAACAAAATTAGATTACTTTTCAATGCATTTACAACTGATTAAATCTCGAGTACTACCCGCTCTATTGCTTATTTTACTTGCGAGCTGTAGCACCAAGCAAGCACCTGAATCAACAATACAGACCGCACCACTTTCTGATATTGAGGAGATTGCAGTAGATTCTGCGACGATCTCTGCAGAACAGCATATAGCGTTGGCGCAAACATTAGATGCTAATACGGCAATAGGTGAGTTACTAATTGCAACTAAACTTTTTTATCAGCAACAAAACTACCCTAAAGCACTTTGGCTTGCCGACAAAATAATTCCCTTAATGGATGAACAAGTTGCTCATAATATTCAAGAGAAAGTTCAATTAGTGCTTATTAAGGCGAGCAGTTTACAGCAACTTGGTTTTTACGATGCAAGTCACGTACAACTCAATCAACTTGAACAGTACGCTATTAATAATAAAATCACCTTATCAGCCAGCTATTACCGATTATTAAGTGCTGTCTTTCAAGAAGAAAATCAGCCGATACCCGCTTTAAATGCTGAATTATCTGCTTTTTCTTCGACACAAACTTCATTACAAAACCAACAGCAAATTGAGAGTATTTGGCATAATTTTCTAAGGCTATCACAGTGGCAACTTAATTTGCTCGCTTTAGATAAAGCACCTGATAGCGAAGGTTGGGTAAAGCTGACCGCTGTAGCGAATAAGTTTGGTGGCAATCAAGCGCAAATGCTATATCACTTAGGCATATGGCAAAAAAAATTCAAACTTCATCCTGCTAATGTCATAGCAAAACAATTGACTGAACATAAAGTCATCCCAAAAAACATTGAAAATATTGCGGTGATCTTACCATTAAGCGGAAAGCAGAATTCTTCTGGGCTTGCGGTCCAACAAGGGATTTTGGCCAGTTTTGCTAACGATGAAACTAAGAGCCTGCATTTTATAGATAGTAATACGGTGAATTGGTATGGCTTAACCAATAGTTTTTCAACATTAAAAATAGATTATGTCATTGGACCATTACTAAAATCGAATGTAGACAAATACATCAGTCACACCAGTGCCCATACACAATCGCAAAATGACTACATGCTAAATGCCAGTTCCGATTTATTTGACATTAATAAAGCCGATGAGTCTCTAGATAATTCAAATAGTAATCAAGATAAGTCAACTGCTTACATCACTGCCATTGACAGTGAATCTGCGATACAAAGCTATTTACAAACATCCACCAACGCGAATGCCATCGATACCTTGCTGTTAAACATTCCCGCTAAAGCTTCTTTAACAAGCCAGCATACTGTACTTTCAATGCGCCCAGAGGATGAAGCAAGACAAGCGGCAGCTACATTGAGTCGTCAGCACTATCAGCATCCTATAGTATTAAGTCAAAAAAATATTGTTAGCAAGCGTATTGCCCAAGCCTTTGTAAAGCAGTGGCAGTTGATCACCGGTGATACCATTGAGGTGGTTTATTACGACACTGGGGCGCAAATGCAGGATAATATTAAAGCCAGTTTATTCGTGGATAATAGTAAGCTTCGTATTGATACACTTAAAAGTCGACTTAATCAAAATATAAAAGCACAAACCCGTAATCGTCGTGATATCGATATGATTTATCTTGTGGGCACGCCAGATCAAACACGCCTAGTAAAACCTTACATTGAAGTAAATATCAGTCCATTTGCCGATCTCATCCCTATTTTTGCTAGCTCTCGTAGTCATAGCACTCAAAGCGATTACAGCAGTAATAGTGACTTGCAAGGATTAACCTTTACCGAGATCCCTTGGTTATTAACTGGCGAGCAAAATGCAGCGTTAGCGGAACTTAGCCAAGAGCTTTGGCCAAAACGCAGTGATGGTTTATCACGATTATTTGCAATGGGTTATGACAGCTACCAACTCATTGATAAAATTCCTTTAATGCAACAAGCGCCTTATCTTCAACATTGGGGCCAAACAGGTGTATTAAAGCTAGGTGATAATAACATTCTCACTCGTAGTTTACTTTGGGGTGTTTACCAACGTAATAAGGTAGTCTCTATTGCTATGGAATAACAACGCCACAGATAAAAGTACCACCAGTACAGATAAAGGTCATATTACTGAACGGTATGCTGAACAGTATTTAACTGAGCAAGGACTAACCCTTGTTGATAGAAACTTTCACTCACGCCAAGGTGAAATTGATATTATTATGCTTGACGGCAATACTTATGTTTTTGTTGAGGTAAAGTACCGTAAAAACATAAGTTTTGGTGGTGCTATTGCAGCGATACCGGCGAGTAAACAACATAAAATTAGGCATAGCATTACATTTTATCTGCATAAAGCCGGTTTAAATGAATATAATACTGCCTGTCGTATTGATGTAGTAGCGCTTGAAGGCGATATTACGCAACCACAAGTTACTTGGTTAAAAAATGCCTTTTAACCTTTTATCATCAGCAATCACATATAGTCGCGGAGTCAGTTTTACATGCTAGAACAGATCAAAAATAATTTCACTGAAAGCATACAAACGCAAATTGCCGCTAGCGAGTCATTGGGGCCATATATTGAGCATGCTGGTATGATGATGGTTCAATGCCTATTAGGCGGTAATAAAATCATATCATGTGGCAATGGTGGCTCTGCAGGACACGCTCAACACTTTTGTGCTCAACTGCTTAACAAATACGAAACTGAACGCCCTAGTTTACCGGCAATCTCCTTGAATAGCGATATTTCGACCATTACCTCTATCGCCAATGATTACCAATATGATGAAGTGTTTTCAAAACAAATAAGAGCATTGGGTCATAATGGCGATGTCTTATTGGCTATTTCTACCAGTGGCAACTCACGTAACGTTATTAAAGCAATTGAAAGTGCAGTATCTCGTGATATTCCTATTATTGCTTTAACAGGATTTGACGGTGGCGATATATCGGGTCTATTAGGCGAGAGTGATGTCGAAATACGCGTCCCTTCAGCCAGAACCTCCAGAATACAAGAAGTACATTTAATTGTTTTGCATAGTTTATGTGAAATTATTGACACAACTTTATTTCCTCAAAGTGAGTCGTAAATGCTGACAATGAAAAAAACCACATCGATATTAACTCAAGGAAAAACAGCAAAAATTGCTGGCATATTAATGTTAATTTCTGCGTTGCAAGGTTGTGCTGTTGCCACAGTAGTCGCTGTTACGGCCGGCGCAACTATGGTTGCCGATAGACGTACTTTTAGTAAACAAATAGATGACCAGAGCATTGAGTTTATTGCTCATAATGAATTGAACAAACAGAAGGCATTATCTAAAAACACTAACATACATATTGTTAGTATGAACGGTACTGTTTTAGTGGTTGGGCAAGCGCCTAATACCTATTTGAGAGAGCTCGCTATAAAAACAGTTCAGGATATTGCTGATATAGTTACCATACATAATCAGGTTCGTATTAGTTCGACTATCTCTATCACTACAAAAAGTAATGATATGTGGATAACATCTAAGGTCAAATCTGCTTTGCTTGCCAATGGCGAAGTCAATGCGAAAGATATTAAAGTTGTCACTGAGAATTCTGAAGTATTCCTACTCGGATTAGTCACACACAAAGAAGCCAATATTGTGGTAGAGATCACCCGTAACATTAACGGTGTCAGCCGTGTATTTAAAGCGTTTGAATATATCTAATACCAGTTCCATTAAGTTTGTGATCTTGTTGTGCGTAGGAAAAACAATTCAAGGGTAGGCGCTTGATTGACCAATAGCTGGCTATTGGGATTGAGAGCAACGCCGCCTTGGATTATTTTAACCAGTGCAAGTGGGCAATAACTTAATGGGATTGGTATAACACATTGAAAATTGAACAAAAAAAACCGGTAAATATCGACGATATCTACCGGTTTTTTGTTATTTACTTTGCGTAAGCAGTTAAAATTATTTGATGATTTTCAAACTGGCTTTACTTTTTCCTTTAGGTTTGTTCGACTTTTCTGTCTCACTACCTGTTGAAGCAACACTACTTAACGTGGACTTTGGTTTTGTAGGGATCACATCAACTATCTCATTATCATCTTCAAGAGGATGTTCGATAGGCAATGATGTCCCAGCACCATTTTCTTTAGCATAGATAGCAGCTATAGCACCATAAGGTACGGTAATATGCTCTAATTTACCGCCAAAACGGGCACTAAACTCAATGGTTTTATCACCTAATGCGATAGTGCCGACTGCTGAACTAGCAACATTTAGCACAATCTGGCCATCAGCGACATAATTCATTGGTACTAAAACACCGTAAACATTAACGTCAACCATGATGTATGGTGTTAGGTCATTGTCCGAAATCCACTCATAAAAAGCCTTAACCAAATAAGGCTTATTCGAACTCATTGAGCTAGGTGTTGCATCATTCATTATGCAGGGTGACCAAAACGTAATTCACGCTCTTCTTCAGTCAATGATGCTTGGAATGATTCACGTTCGAACACACGCAACATATACGTTTTAAGTTCTTTTGAACCTTGACCAGTCAATTCAATACCAAATACAGGTAAACGCCATAATAATGGAGCTAAATAGCAATCAACTAAGCTGTACTCTTCGCTCATAAAGTATGGCGCTTCGTTTAAAATTGGTGCAATACTTAACAAGCTATCTTTCAATTCTTGACGAGCTTTAGCCGCTTTATCAGCAGTACCTGTCATAATTATTTTAGTAAGACTATACCAATCTTGTTCCATGCGATGCATCAATAAACGGCTACGACCACGTGCCACCGGATATACTGGCATCAATGGTGGATGAGGGAAACGTTCATCTAAATATTCAACAATGATTTTAGCTTCATATAACGCTAATTCACGATCAATTAAAGTTGGTACTGTACCATATGGATTCAAGTCCAATAGGTCTTCAGGCAAGTTAGCTAAATCAACTAAGTTGATGTCAACACCAACACCTTTTTCTGCTAGAACAATGCGTGTCTGATGACTATACATATCATCGGCATGAGAGAACAACGTCATCACAGAGCGTTTATTTGCTGCTACGGCCATAAAGCCTCCTAAAATCGTTTACTTAAAAACTAACAAAGGGGAATTCGATATTTGACTATCAAATCCCCCTGAAATTTATTGCATTAATAACTTAGTGTACGTCTTTCCAATATTCTTTCTTAAGGAAATAAGAAATAATAAAGAAGAAGAATAAGAAAGCTAACACCCAGTAACCAAGCGCTTTACGCTCAAGTTTATTTGGCTCGCCAACATATTCTAAGAAGTTTGTTAAGTCACGTACTACTACATCATACTCTTCAGCAGTTAAACTACCACCCATTGCTGGTGATAAGCTAGATACTTCGTGCTCTTTGCCGTGGTCGTCAAGCTGTTTACTTACCGTTAAAGTACTAACACCTTGTAAGTTTTGTAACACATGCGGCATACCAACATCTTTAAATACTGTATTGTTCACGCCAAATGGGCGTGATTCATCAATATGAAAAGAACGTAAGTAAGTATAGATCCAATCAGGGCTACGTAAACGCGCTTCTAATGTTAAATCAGGTGGCGCGCTACCAAACCATTTTGCCGCTTCTTTTTCTGGCATAGAGTTTAGAATATGACCACCAATTTTGTCACCAGAATACATATAGTTAGCAACACCGTCAGCTTCTTCAATGCCTAAATCACTAAAAGTACGATTGTAACGTTGGTACTGTAACTGATGACAACCTAAACAATAATTAATATACGTTTTAAAGCCCTTTTTCAAAGACTCTTTATCCGATAAATCATTGTTAGCTTTATCTAATTGAATACTTGGCCCTGAAGCCACAGCAGTTAACGACACAAGTGCCGTTACGCTGAAAAGTATGCCGACAGTAGCGGCAATAATTAATTTTTTCATTAGTCTGCAATCCTATCTGGAACTGGTTTAGTATTTTCGTTTTTGCTATAGAACCACAAAGCAATAAAGAAACCAAAATAACCAAAACTAGCAATTACACCAATTAAATTAGCGGTTGGTGTTGCAGGCATAGTACCTAAAGCACCAAGAACAACAAAACAAATAGCAAATTGAATTAAGTTAACTAAATGTAATTTTGAACGATAGCGAACAGATTTAACTGTGCCACGGTCAAACCAAGGTAATGCAAATAACATCACGATAGCGCCAAACATAGCAACTGCGCCTAATAACTTATCAGGAACAACACGTAAAATTGTGTAGAAAGGACCAAAATACCATACTGGTGCAATATGCTCAGGAGTTTTCAAACCATTTGCAGGAGTAAAGTTTGGTGCTTCCATAAAGTAACCACCGCCCTCAGGCGCAAAGAACATTACCCAACAGAATAAGAATAAGAATCCGGCAACACCCATAATATCTTTTACAGAGTAATAAGGATGGAAAGGAACTGCATCAACAATATCGTATTTTTCACTGTATTGTTTATGGAAAGTAAACTTACTTAATTCTTCAGGTTTCACACTACCTTTAGGCTTTTTAATGTCTACACCTTCAGGGTTATTTGAACCTACTTCATGTAAAGCAAGAATATGTAAGAATACTAAAATAACTAATACCAGTGGCATCGCAATTACGTGCAATGCGAAGAAACGGTTTAACGTTGCACCTGAAATGACATAATCACCACGGATCCAAAGTGTTAAATCATCACCAATAATAGGAACGGCACCAAACAAGGAAATAATTACTTGTGCGCCCCAGTAAGACATATTACCCCATGGTAATAAGTAACCCATGAAGGCTTCAGCCATTAATACTAAGAAGATCAACATACCGAAGATCCATAGTAATTCACGAGGTTTTTGGTACGAACCATACATTAGGCCGCGCATCATGTGCATATATACCACGACGAAGAAGGCTGATGCCCCCGTTGAATGCATATAACGTAATAACCAACCGAAGTCGACATCACGCATGATGTATTCAATAGATGCAAAGGCACCCTCGCCAGAGGGTTCATAGTTCATTGTTAACCAGATACCCGTAAGGATTTGGTTAACAAGTACTAACATGGCTAAAGAACCAAAGAAGTACCAAAAGTTAAAGTTTTTTGGTGCCGGATACTGAGCTAAATGTTTATTCCAAGCATCAGTCACAGGTAAACGTTTGTCTATCCAACCCATAAAGTCGGTAAATAGTTTCATTAACATTACGCTTCTCCTTGAGCAACACCGATAAGTAAAGTGTCATCATTGATAAAAGAATGCTCTGGAACCACTAAGTTTAATGGTGCAGGAACGCCTTGGAATACACGACCAGCCATATCAAATTTACTACCATGACATGGACAGAAGAAGCCATTTGGAACACCTTCAACGAATTGGTCGAAATCACCACCATGATGAGTAGGAGCACAACCTAAGTGAGTACAAACACCTAAAGCAACTAAGAATTCAGGTTTAATTGAACGATAGGCATTAGTTGCATAGACAGGTTGTTGAGCTTTTTCAGAATTAGGATCACGTAACTGGTCATCGTGTTTAGCTAAATCACTAACTGTTTTTTCCGTTCGGCGTACTACATAAACGGGTTTACCACGCCATTCTGCGCGGATTAATTGACCAGGCTGTATTTTGCCTATATTAACTTCAACTGGAGCACCCGCTGCTTTCGCGCGAGCACTTGGATTCCAGGAAGCAATAAAAGGCACAGCAGCCCCAACCACACCAGCACCACCAACAACTGCAGTAGCAGCCGTTAGGAAGCGTCTGCGGCCGTTATTCACAGGCACATTGCTCATTCATACTCTCCAACTAAGACACTAACAAAACAATTATTTTTATGACTCACTAAGCGCTAAATTTATAACAATCAGTAAGCACAGCGTTTGTTTTTGTTAGATCAAATTCATACCAAGCGGTATATCGACAAAAAAATTTTTACGATCATAAAGAAATAGCGTGTTTTTTACAAGGTAAAAAGGGGCTTAGGCACTGTAAAAGCAGAAATAATTTGAAATACTTTGAAATAGAATAAATAAAGCTTACTTAGACCACTTTAAATGCAATGTAAAGTTTTGATGAAGGAAAATTAGAAACAAAAAAACCGACACAAGGTCGGTTTTTTAAATGTATACCCTATCATTAGATAAAAAGGTATACACATTGCATTTTCTAAATGATCTGCATTTAGGCAAGGCGTTGAATTATGAGTCCCTGAATTTAGATTTACTAAATGACTGGGACGAATAATGATAACAACGCAGCATAAATGCTGAACATAACGAAAATTAGCGTTTTGAGAATTGTGGTTTCTTACGTGCTTTATGTAAGCCCACTTTCTTACGCTCAACTTTACGCGCATCACGAGTAACGAATCCAGCTTTACGTAGTTCACCACGTAAAGTTTCATCAAAAACCATTAATGCACGAGTAATGCCGTGACGAATCGCGCCAGCTTGACCAGAAATACCACCACCAACTACAGAGATGTTAAAGTCAAACTTTTCTAACATTCCAACTAACTCTAATGGTTGACGAACAACCATACGAGCAGTTTCACGACCGAAGTACGTAGAAATGTCACGTTTATTAATTGTGATTGCACCGTTACCAGCTTTCATAAACACACGAGCAGTTGAGCTCTTGCGACGACCAGTACCGTAATATTGATTATCAGCCATTGCTTAAAGCTCCAAAAGTTGTGGTTGTTGTGCTGTATGTGCATGCTCAGGGCCTGCATATACTTTTAATTTGCGGAACATTTCACGACCTAAAGGACCTTTAGGTAACATGCCTTTTACTGCAAATTCAAGAACGCGTGTTGGCGCTTTTTCAATTAACTTTTCAAAGCTAATTTGCTTAAGGCCACCAGGGAACTCAGTATGCGAGTAGTAAATTTTACCTTTCGCTTTGTTACCTGTTACACGTACTTTCTCAGCGTTAATAACAACGATATAATCGCCAGTATCTACGTGAGGTGTATATTCTACTTTATGCTTACCGCGTAAACGGCTTGCGATTTCGGTAGCGATACGACCTAAAGTTTTATCTTCGGCGTCCACTAAGAACCATTCGCGTTGTACGCTTGCTGGTTTTGCTACAAAAGTTTTCATTAAAAAACCCAATCTTAAAATTGTTACTTAAATGACAATATAAAAATAATTTTTAATTGCCGGTTAAATGGACTACGCCATTGCCCCTTCGAGCATCGAGCCCAGCGCCACTGTTTATAGGGAATTCACTTAAAAGTAAAAACTTAAAAGTAAGTATAATCCACAAAACAATAGGCTTTTGTAACGTAGGGAGCGCGGATTATACAGAAAGAGTCAACAAAGATCACCTATATTCCGCTAATAAAGCGTTAATTTTTTCTAATCAATACCATTATGACTATTTATCATGATTTTTATTGAACTGAAGCAGTAAATAGTTAGTAACTGATTACAGCTGATAGCTGCCTGACTACTTATATAAAATACGAGATATAAAAGTATGTCTCTAGTAAAGTGCTAAAGTAAGAAGTAAATAATGTTATCGCTTGTTTAAGAGATCTAAATGGCCGTATAAGTACTTTAAAGGTGTTAATAAAGGCTGCTTGTTAATTATCGGCCTTACAACTATTAACTTTAATTCTCTGCTAACAATTGTAATGCTGTTGCTCATCGGCGACATATTGACATTGAAATTAAAACAACTTAGGTTGCTTGCGTTAATTCAAGGTTAAATTTTCATAAAAAGTTAATCTTTAGTTAATAATGGGTTATAAAATAATCGTTCAGTGGTTAAGCAATAATAAAAACAAAAAAAAGTTGCAACAAAGTTTTACATTTGAGATTTTTTGTCGCAGTATGAAGTCAGCCCCCGTAAAAACAAAATGGAATATAAATTATGAAAAACTTACAACAAATGAAAAAAAGCGCACAGAAAGGTTTTACTTTAATTGAATTAATGATCGTTGTAGCGATTATCGGTATTTTGGCAGCGGTTGCCTTACCTGCTTATCAAACTTATGTAAAAAAAGCTAAATTTACTGAAGTAGTTCTTGCTTCTTCTATTTATAAAACAGGCGCTGAAGTTGCAGCTCAAACAAAACAAAAAATAGTAGGTGGTGCCGCAGTTCCACTGGTTAAAGCCGATCTAACTGCTGCCAACTATGGCATACCAGTTAACAACGATGCTGGTGCAATTTCAGGTACTCATGTCCTATCTGCAACCATGGCAGGTGGTGTTATCACCATGACTGGTCAACCAAGTGTTGATGATGCAACATATATATTAACAGCCGCGGTTGATGCATCAACCACATCAATTATTTGGACAGTATCTGGAACTTGTGAAGCAAAAGGTATGTGTTAATCAAAGTATCGTGTCATAAATAAGCAGGAACCATGCTAAATTGAGTTTATTTATAACATTTTTTAAAGCTCCTTCGGGAGCTTTTTTATTTAAAAAAATAAATAAAACACTAAATAAAATAATGTATGGATAGTTTAAAACGGAAATACTTCTCTTGGCATATCACTAGCAGCGTGATTGTAGTAGCTATTATTGCTTTGTTTTGTCAGTTCCTTTGGTTTCCAGCGCCTTTTTTACAAATAGATGGCACTTGGTTCGCTTTATTGATATTAGCGACTGTCGATATTACCCTCGGCCCCCTACTTACACTGCTGTTAGTTTCATCAAAAAAATCTATTCGTGATTTAACATTAGATATGTCAGTTATCCTTGTGATACAGATTAGTGCCCTTGGTTATGGCCTCACTCAAATAGAGCAAGAGAGAACCTACGCAATAGTACATTTAGATGGCGTTTTTAATTTAGTGGCAAAAAAAGAAATAGCAAAATTACAATTAATAGCCAAGCAGCGGTTACCAAAATACCAAGGCATATATTACGCCATGGTAGTAAATTCAGATTTACCTAGTCATACTACAACAAGTAAACGCCCGTTATTATATTCCCCTGAAAGATTTAAACTGATCAGTAAAAAATCAATGAAAGGCAGCCAATTTCCTTATCAAAAGTTACCCGCTGATGTTAAAGAGCAATACAATGAAAATTATATTTTTAAACTACTTGCGGGTAAAAATCGCCATGGGCTATTAGTATTTAATAACGACCTGAAACTTATTGATATTTTACTTTTACCTAAGCAATGACCTAATGAAAAAAAATTATCACCACTACGCGCTACTACTTTCTCTATTTATTTTTATCATTATTATTTATCTTCCAGGTATTAATGGTGCTTTGTACTATGATGACATACGTCCACTTAGTGCTCTAAGCAAAGTTTCTGATGTAAATTCAGCTTTAGTTTATCTTTTTTCAGAAACCTCAGGCCCACTTGGCCGCTCGGTTTCCATGCTAACTTTTTTGTTTAATGCCGCTGATTGGCCTACTGCTAGCTCTACAGGTGATATTAGTGCTTTTTTCCTTTTTAATATTATATTACATGCCATAAACGGTGTATTAGTTTTTGGACTGACTTATTTCATTGCACTATTGTACCGAGGTCGACAGGGTAGCAATTATTGGCTCGCTTTAGCTACATCAGCATTGTGGCTGGTATTACCAATACATGTATCTAGTTCCCTCATTGCAATTCAACGTATGACTGGCTTATCTGCTTTGTTTGTTTTCGCCGGTTTATTGCTTTATTTATATGGTTTACATAAGCAAAGTCTAAACATAAAGATTAAAAATAATGATGGCTTAAAGTTACAAATTACTGGGTTGTTTATCTTTACTTTATTAGCCATGTTCAGCAAAGAAAATGGCATCCTTTTACCCATATTTGTCTTGGTATTAGAGTTAACCCTGCTAAACACAGTTAAAGGTATTGATCATCGACGAAAGCTACGTGTGTATGCTTGCGCACTAGGTTTACTTATCATATTAATTTATTTAGCCTACTCTAGCTTTAATCATAATAGCATTTTACAGGGCCGCGATTTCACCCTGTTAGAACGTGTAATCACACAGCCAAAAATATTATTGGAATATATTTCATTAGCCTTTATTCCTGATATTACAGCTTTCAACCCTTATCATGATAATTATCCCCACGTTAAAAATTTGCTTGATTCAAATAATGCAATAGTGTCCATCGTATTATTTTTTACAACACTTATCAGTGCCATTACTTTAAGACATAGATACCCTTTGTTTTCTTTCGCTGTTTTATGGTTTATCTCTGCTCACTTATTAGAGTCAAGTGTCATTAATCTTGAGTTATATTTTGAACATCGTAATTATGTTGCTTTATTCGGCCCTTGCTTGGCACTGGTGTTTGTCTTCATGAAAATACCAAAACACTATAAAAAACTCAGCGTAGTATTATTTTCAATATATTGGTTATATTTAGTTTTCAATTTAAGCATGACAACACAGCTATGGGGTGACCCTTTTAATGCATCACGTGCTTGGTTTATAGAGCAAAAGGGTTCTCAAAGAGCAGCTGCTGATCTTGCATATAAATACTTCAACCGACAAGAACCAAAAAGCGCCTGGCAAGTAATTGAAAAACAAGTAGAGGATTGCACTGACTGTATTCATTCACGTGCCCAAGCTTTGCTATTTTCCTGTTTTGCCAAAGAAGATAAGCGAACCAATGTGCATTATCAAAAATTGTTAACTCTCGCTCATACAGCGAGAAAGGCTAACGCTGTTGCACCAATATTGGCCCAAGTACATAAGTTAATTAATGATAAAGTATGCACTTCGTTGACGGTTGAAGACGTCAAGAAGCTTAATACAGAACTACTACATTTGCCGGATTCCGCTTACAATAAGAAATCCCCTTACATTCAAAATTTGTACAGTATCGCGTTAAATGAAAGGAATCGTGAAGAAGCTATTCGATTGTTATATTTAGCATGGAATGACCAACAAGACCAACTCATTGCTAATGAGTTGGTTGCCATGTTATTAGCGGCAAAAAGATATGACGAAGCCAATGATTTTGTTAACAATCGAATATGTAAAACATTGCCATTAAATCCAATATTGGCCAATATAGAGTTGCAGCAGTGTCTGGTATTATTTGAACGGGTGACGAATACATTAAAAAGTAACTTAAAACATTAATGCAATATAAAATATAAGTTTTGACTAGCAAACAATTACTTTCTGTTATATTAATGACCAAGCTGACACCTTTCACTTGTAACTAATATTATTTATTATATTTAAGGTCTGACCCAAAATGCAATATTTAACAACCGTCAAAAGAAATAAAAATGAAGATTAAACTATCAATTGTTATCCCTGCAAAAGATGAACAAGTATCTATTGGCGCTGTTGTAACCAAACTTATTCACTTGCCTATTAATGGTAGTGTCGAAGTTATTGTTGTTAACGATGGTTCAACTGATAATACCGCACAAGTTGCACAAAACGCTGGTGCAGAAGTAATCACTCATCATTACAGTAAAGGTAATGGCGCAGCAATAAAAACTGGTGCTCGTGCAGCCACTGGGGATGTAATTGTTTTTATGGATGGCGATGGTCAACACAACCCTGACGATATACCACGTTTGTTAGCTAAACTTCATCAAGGTTATGACCTAGTTGTAGGTGCAAGACAAAAAGGTTCACAAGCAAGTCTTGCACGTAGTCTTGCTAACAAATTTTATAATAAATTTGCCAGTTATATGACAGGCCATAAAATTGAAGATTTAACTTCAGGCTTTCGCGCAGTAAATGCTGAAAAATTTCGTAAGTTTTTATCTTTATTGCCCAATGGCTTTTCTTATCCAACGACCTCAACCATGGCGTTTTTTCGCGCTGGTTATTCGGTAGCTTATGAGCCGATTAATGCAAAACAACGGTTAGATGAAAGTAATAGCCATATTAATATAGTCAAAGATGGTATTCGCTTTTTATTAATCATTTTCAAAGTTGGCACACTGTATTCTCCTTTGAAGTTATTTTTTCCAATTTCTTTTACCGTGGCTTTAACTGGCATGGGATATTACGCTTATACATTTTTAACTGATGGACGATTCACAAATATGAGCGCTTTGATGTTTACTACAGCACTTACTATTTTCATGGTAGGTCTTGTTTCGGAACAAATTACAGCGCTGATGTATAAAAACACAGAATAATTATAGCTAAATACCTATAAGGTAAATAAAATTGCCAATTACATCAAATGAAGACTATCGATTAAGAATACTCGCTAAAAAAGTAAATACCTGTAATTCAGTATTAGACATAGGATGTGCACAGCTACCAAATAAATTTTTAAAGAATAATACGGTGACTGGCTTGGACTTGAATCAGGCTGAACTCCCACTTAATTACTCCACATTTATCAAAGGGAGTTTAGATGATGTCATTAAGATGCAAAAGACTTTTGATGCCATTGTTGCTGGTGAGATTTTAGAGCACTTACTTGACCCTATGCATTTTTTGCAGCAATGTAACCAAGCTTTAAAACCCGGTGGTATTCTAGCCATTTCAACACCAAATCCTCATTCAATAATAGAAGTATTGTTAACAATGACACTTAATCGAAAATACTTTTACACAAAAGATCACGTTATGCTTTTCCCACAACGCTGGTTAATCCGGATGTTAGAAATAAAAGGGTTTACCGGTATAAAATTATACTCCGCTGGCTTTCCTATTCCCAAATACGGCCTTATTCCCTTTCCGCGCTTTTTATGTCATCAAACCATAGCTATAGCGACTAAAGCTATGGTTTAACTGATGAACAAAAAAAATCTAATTCAATCATTATTTGGTGTGACAACTTTGTTAGTTGCACTTGGCTACTTATTATCAGTTTGGTATGCAAACCCCGTAATGATAGAAGAGCAACTTAAAAGCACAAAAGTTGAAATCCTAGCTATTTCTACTGTACTTAGTATATTTGCTGGCCTATTTAACGCCCGGTTATGGTTTAAAATAAACTATCACTTAGATGAAACCATCAATTTCTCTACCTCTTATTGGGCCTGGTCCGTTGGCCGAATCTACCGTTACATACCCGGCAAGGTCGCGGGTTACTACATAAGAAATAAATTACAAAAAAGTCCAATAAAGATAGGTATTTCAGCATCAATTAGCGAGTTTATTCTAATATTGCTACCCATACTTTTTCTAGTAATAATTTACCTTGCGACATCAACATCCTTCATTTGGTTTGTGCTGCCATTATTACTATTGTTCCTCGGACTTTATTTTATCAAGCCCATATTAATGGTTTTTCCAAAAATAACAGAACAGTTCTTTTATTCTCCAAAAGAGGTTACTGATAAATTAAGATTTATCCTCCCTGCTATGTTACTCCACGGATTATCTTTTTATTTAATCATAAAGGTAGGATTAAGCGAAAACTCTATTAGTCTTTATCAAGCTGTTCTTGCATTATATATTAGCGGAATAGTAGGTCAGTTAGCATTAATAGTCCCAGGTGGCATAGGCGTAAGAGAAGCAGCTATTGTAGTCCTGCTTACAACTTTTGGTATCAATACAGACGTTGCTATTTCTGCTGCTATCATCTCCCGAGTGACCCTTTTGTTTAGTGAGTTATGTAATGTTACATTAGCCTTTATTTGCAAACAAGGACAAAGCAAATGATAAAAGTAGGTTTTTTTCCTGCTCATCCATCTCAGTTTTGGATGATGAAAGCTTTATATGACACTGCTCCTTCGGATGTTGAAATTCAATGGTTTATCAGAGATAAAGATGTCACAAAGAAACTTATCGATAGCTTCGAGATACCATATACTTTAGTTTCAAAAGCCCAAAGGGGCATAATAGGTAATGCTTTTGAGTTAGCTTTAAATATTTTTAAATTTTTATTGTTTTCAAAAAAAAATAAAATTGATATCTGGTTATCGAAGTATGGCGCTGTGAATATCGCTGCCTGGATATTAAATCAACCGAATATTTCATTTAATGATGATGACGCAGATATTGTTCCGTTGATTGCTTATACAAGTTATCCATTTGCGAATAAGGTTCTATGCACGAACTGGACAAGAATGGTTAAATTTGAATCCAAGGCTGTTTTCTATCCCTCTTTTCATGAACTTTTCTACCTCCACCCCAACCGATTTACAAAAGATTTAAACAAAGTATTATCTAATTTAAATATGAGGGAATTACAGCCTTATGTCATTATTAGATTATCATCTTTGGAAGCGCATCACGATGTTACCGCCGAAGGTATCTCTGCAGATTTACTGCGTACAATAATCAAAATGATTGGAAATGAATACCAAGTCTATATATCTTCTGAAAAAGATATATCACCAGAGTTTTCTAGATATCAATTAAAAATTGAAGCAGGAGATATGCACCACATATTAGCCTTCTCAAATGCCTGTATTGCTGATAGCCAAACCATGATCGCCGAAGCAGCCATCCTCGGGATTCCGTCATTAAGAATATCTACTTTTTCCAAAAAAATAGGATATTTGCAAGAACTTGAAAGAAGAGGCTTATGTCAAAGTATATTGCCTAATAGTGACAGTATATTTGAGGCTGTTGGGAGTTTAATGAATAGTTCGATCGAAGAAATAGAAGGTAAGAAAATTCAACTACTATCTGAAACAATTGACCCAGTTCCTTTTTTCTGGGAAGAAATACTAACTTATCAATAAGATAGCACGGGCAGCACCTACAACAACAACAACAACAACAACAACAACCAATGTATTGCCTTATCAGTTAATATTACCTGAATTATCCACCAATCTATAATGGAGTCCTGCTATGAAAGATGAAAGATGAAAGATGTGTTTAAATCTCTTTATGCTTTTATGCTTTTATCAGTTACACTGAATTTATTAAACAAAAAACAATTATAATTTTTCCAAAAGGTTATCTTCAAACGTTATGAAAGGAAGTCATCAGCAATCCAGTGTGTTATCTGCATTATCAAAGCAAAATCTTATTTCTTTGGAGTCTATCGATGACATCACTGCTGAATTTATTGGTAAGAATAAACCCTTTATACGTTTTTTAGTTGAAAATAAAAGCATTGATGGTACGAGTATCGCCAAAATACTCTCTAAAAGTTTTGGTTACCCTCAAATACAACTTAGCAACTTCGATACGACCCTTGTTCCTGAAGGTATACGAAATGAGAAATTAATATCTAAGCACAATGCTCTCCCACTATTTTTACGTGGTAAAGTGCTATTTGTTGCCATGTCAGACCCGACTAATTTAGATGCACTTGAAGAGATTCAATTTAATACTGGCTATAGCACAGAGTTAGTTTTATGTGATGAGAAAAGCCTGCAAACCTGTATTGAAAAAGTGCTTGAAGATGAAAGTGATGCCCTAAACATCAGTGATATTGATGCTGACGAGTTAGCAGGGATAGATGTCGCAGAGTCCAAAAAAGAGGAAGACAATACCAATAGCGAAGACGATGCACCTATTGTTGTTTTTATTAATAAAATATTACTCGATGCGATAAAAAAAGGTGCTTCCGACTTACACTTTGAGCCCTATGAAAAATCATTTCGCATTCGCTTCCGTATAGATGGAATTTTAAGTGAGATAGCTAGACCACCAGTAAGCTTAGCATCAAGAATGGCAGCACGCTTAAAGGTTATGTCTAAGTTGGACATTGCCGAGAGACGTGTACCACAAGATGGCAGGATAAAGCTGGCATTATCTAAGAAAAAGTCAATTGATTTTCGAGTAAGTACTTTACCCACCATGTGGGGTGAAAAAGTAGTTATGCGTATACTAGATTCATCAAGTGCTATGTTGGGCATTGATATGCTGGGTTATGAACCCGCTCAGAAAAAAATATACATGGAAGCACTTGAGCAACCCCAAGGAATGATTTTAGTTACTGGCCCAACAGGCTCAGGAAAAACGGTGTCCCTGTATACCGGTTTAAATATATTAAACACACAAGAACGTAATATATCTACAGCAGAAGATCCGGTCGAAATTAACCTTGAGGGCATTAACCAAGTCCAAATTAATAATCGTGCAGGTTTGACATTCCCCAGTGCGTTACGTTCATTCTTACGCCAAGATCCTGATATAGTCATGGTGGGTGAGATTCGAGATTTAGAAACCGCTGAGATTTCGATAAAAGCAGCACAAACCGGTCACTTGGTTCTATCAACACTGCACACTAACTCTGCAGCAGAAACTCTTACTCGTTTGCTGAACATGGGAGTGCCTTCTTATAATGTAGCAAGCTCTGTATCGATTATTATTGCTCAGCGACTTGCCAGGCGTTTGTGCCCACAATGTAAAGAAGAAGAACTTTTATCCGAAATGCAATTAGCCGAGCAAGGTTTTCCCGCAGATAAGTTAAGTGAAATAAAGCTATTTAAACCGGTAGGCTGTTCTCACTGCACAGGAGGCTACAAAGGGCGTGTTGGTATTTATGAAGTAATTAAAATTAGCCCAACTATAGCTTCGATCATTATGGAAGGCGGTAACTCGCTTGATATAGCAAAGCAGTGTCAAAAAGAAGGTTATAACAACCTTCGTCAATCCGGTTTAATAAAAGCAATGAGCGGCATGACAAGTTTGGCCGAAATTAACCGTGTCACTAGCGCTTAAGGGTAAATTCAGTTAACTTACCTATACTTAACGAATATTTACACTTAACTATATTTATATATTTAATATCTACACTTTATCTGCTTAAATATAGAGCAATAATAGTGTGATTCATGAATCAAGGTTACCTATGGCTATCACAAATAAAAAAAAATCAGCTAAAGATAAAATAAAAATAAAAGAGCCGGATATATTTATATGGGCTGGGGTTAATCGTAAAGGAAAAAAAATTAGCGGAGAACTTTCCGCGAATAGCATTAACGAACTAAAAACTCAACTGCGTAAGCAGGGTATAACACCCAGCCGAGTTAAGAAAAAAGCTAAGCCTTTATTCGGTCTTGGTGGCGATAAACCGATAACACCTATGGACATTGCGGTTCTCACCAGGCAAATTGCTACCATGCTAGGTGCTGGTGTACCTTTGGTGCAGACTATTGAAATGATAGGTAAGGGTCATAATAACGGCAATATGCGCAAGCTTCTGGCTGATATTGCCATTAAATTATCCTCTGGTATCCCGTTATCAGACTGTCTACGTGATCATCCCATTTATTTTGACGATCTCTATTGTGATTTAGTTGCATCCGGCGAGCAATCAGGTGCCTTAGAAACCATTTATGGTCGTATCGCTACTTATAAGGAAAAAGCGGAGGCGTTAAAAAGTAAAATTAAAAAAGCCATGGTTTATCCTATAGCGGTATTAGTCATTGCTTTTATTGTAACTTCAATTCTCCTTATTTTTGTTGTGCCGGTTTTTCAAGACATATTTGCTGGTTTTGGTGCTGAATTACCTGCATTTACTTTAATGGTAATTGCTCTATCAGAGTTTATGCAAGCTTATTGGTATTTTGGCTTAGCTGCATTCTACATAGCATTTTTCTTGTTTAAACGAGCGCATAGAAACAGTCAAAAGCTACGTGATAATGTCGATAAGAATATTTTAAAGTTACCCGTTATTGGTGATTTGTTAGAAAAAGCCGCCGTTGCCCGCTATGCCCGTACATTATCAACCACCTTTGCTGCTGGGGTTAACCTTATAGATGCCCTAGAATCTGCGGCAGGTGCTGCTGGTAATGCGGTATTCCGTGATGCCATTCTAGAAGTGCGCGCCGAAGTGACTTCAGGCATGCAAATGAACTTAGCGATGCGTAACTGTAATATATTCCCTGATATGGTTATTCAAATGGTTGCCATTGGCGAGGAATCAGGGGCTGTTGATGATATGCTTTCTAAAGTCGCTAATGTCTATGAACAACAAGTGGATGATGCTGTTGATGGTTTAACTGCCCTGTTAGAGCCAATGATTATGGCGGTATTAGGTGTTGTTATTGGTGGTTTAATTATCGCCATGTATCTACCAATATTTCAAATTGGTGCAATTGTATAAACCTATCTAAAAAGTGAAGCAGCAATATCTTTTGCTACTTCTCTTTTAATGTTCAAGTTCAAGTTCAATTCATTTATAACTTCAGTATTAAACGTGGAATCCACTTTGTTATACAATAATTTATTATCGATTATCGACAACTTATCCCAACTATTTATTCAACTTCCGACTTTCTTTTATATTACTGTGGGCTTTATATCTTTGGCTATAGGAAGTTTTCTTAATGTTGTCATTTATCGCATCCCTAAAATAATGGAATATAGCTGGTATCATGATTGCCGCGAGTTTCTAGCCGATGAAGTTGCCGATATTAAAGCAAAAGAACTCACAAAAATTACTTTATCCAAACCCGATTCTACTTGTCCACATTGTGGTCATAAAATACGATTTTACGAAAACATTCCTTTACTGAGTTGGTTAGTACTAAAGGGAAAATGTAGCCAGTGTACAAATAAAATATCTGCTCGCTATCCTTTAGTTGAGCTGTCAACAATGCTGCTAAGCCTTGTTGTTGCCTATCATTTTGGTCCTACAATAACGACATTTTGGGTTTTATTATTAACTTGGTGTTTGATTTCACTCACTATGATTGATTTTGACCATATGTTACTGCCCGATCAAATCACCTTGCCATTGTTATGGTTAGGTTTATTGATAAACATAAATGGAACTTTTGTGCCTTTAACCGATGCCGTTATTGGCGCAGCCGTTGGTTATATGAGCCTGTACTCTGTCTTTTGGCTATTTAAACTCTTTACAGGCAAGGAAGGCATGGGCTTTGGTGACTTTAAGTTATTTGCTGTTTTTGGAGCCTGGCTCGGTTGGCAATTGTTGCCGTTACTCATTTTAATGGCATCGGTAGTTGGCGCAATTGTTGGCATTACTTTAGTGTTATTTAAAAACCATCAAAGAGAACAAGGCATTCCTTTTGGACCCTATTTAGCAGTAGCGGGTTGGATCACGCTATTATGGGGTGAGGGCATTTGGTCATGGTACTTACAAAATATTCTTTGATTCACAAGTTAAGTTATAAGTTACTCTCAATATGTCTGAGTTTTTTTAATCATGTCTAAACTAGTTATTGGTCTTACTGGCGGCATAGGTAGCGGTAAGACTACAGTTACTAATTACTTTGCAGAATTAGGTGTTGATATTATTGATGCTGATATCATCGCTAGAGAAGTAGTAGCGATTAACAGCCCTGCATTAAAAGCAATAGCTCAACACTTTGGTGATGATTATATACAAGCCGACGGTCAACTTAACCGAGCATTATTGCGTAGTCGTATATTTTCCAATAATGACGACAAACTTTGGTTGAATAACCTTTTACACCCTTTAATCCGAAGTCATCTTATCGAGCAAACTAATAAGGCGAAGAGCCCTTATTGTATTTTAGTTGCCCCTTTATTGATTGAAAATAATTTACTGCCTCTTGTCAATCAAGTATTGGTAGTTGATGTTAATGAAAGCACCCAATTAGAGAGAACCATGCAAAGAGATGGTACTTCATTACAAGAAGTTAAAGCGATATTAGCGAGTCAAACAAATCGAACTAAAAGACTTAGCGTTGCCGATGATGTTATTAACAACGACACGACTAACCTAGCTGAAGTCAAAAAAATGGTTATATCATTGGATAAAAAGTATTTAGCCTTGACAAAAATGGTTTAAAAATCAACAATAAAATAATCCATTATTTATTTACACTTCAGGTTAACAGGTTTCAAAACGTTGTATGTCTACGGTCTTATATGAACATCCGCTCAATGAGCGCATACGAAATTATTTAAAAATTGAGCAACTATTCGCTCAGGCATATTCATGCCTTAGTGGAGACATCAGCATAAAGACGAGTCATCAAGTATTTTTTAATGCGTTATTTTCTATTTTAGATACTTTAGAGCGTAACGATGTGCGTGGTGATTTAATTAAAGACTTAGAAAAACTAGAACAAAACCTCGTTGTTTGGTCCAAAGCTCCTGATGTTGATACTAGCGCCCTTGAGAAAAATCTAACTGAGACGGTTAAATTAGTTAGTCACCTTAGAATTTCCCGCCCTACTTGGATGCAACTTAAAGAAGATAAATTGCTCTCCTGTTTGAAACAACGTTTTGCCATTCAAGGGGGAAGCTCAAGCTTTGATCTACCACAATTACATTTCTGGCTTCATCAAGATGAAGAGAAAATTAGACTAGAAATACAGCAATGGCTAAATTTACTGAGTGATATATCCTCTGCACTAGCCCTTGTGCTCAAATTCATCCGTCTACGCGCTGAGTTTGAAACTATTGAAGCTGATAGTGGCTTTTACCAAGATAATGGTGAAGGGCTTTTATTATTGCGAATAAAGTTAGCTAAAGATGCTGCATATTACCCAACAATAAGTGGTAACAAATTCCGATACTCGATACGTTTTATGCTACCTTGCCAACATACAGGTAGACGCTATGCCAACCAAGCAACGGTGTTTCAATTAGCGCGTTGCTAACATTATTGAAAGCAGGCTAATTATTCCATCGCCTAAAATTTCGTGTATAATTAGTATCACTTCACCCTTTAAATAAAATAAACCCATGACCTTAAAAGTTCCCTGTCCTCAATGTAAAACAGCTGTTGTCTGGCAAGAAAGTAGCGAATATCGACCTTTCTGCAGTAAACGATGCCAACTTATTGATCTAGGAGAATGGGCTGACGAAGGACACAAAATCAGCCAAAACATTCAAGTAGACACTGTTTTATCAGAAGAGATGTTAGATGCAATGGAAGATGAGTTTTTACTTAATAATAAGTTTTTTGTTGAACCAGAATAACGTTACCTGCACTAGAAAAAGCCTGCTAGAAGTGTTTTTCTAAGAGCTTGTCGATAATAGCTTTGTTAGCCTCTGGAAAATCTAACGTCTCAAAGTCATTCAATGTATACCAACCTTGACCTTGTCCTTCTTGTGCACTGGGCTCACCAATAAAGTTATCAACAATAAAAACCTCTAAACAGACACTTTTATCAGCCTTTCCACTTCCTTCTTTAGCTAGGTAAGTATGTTCAATTTTAATTAACGGCTGGCAAGATAAGACATCAATCGCCACTTCCTCTTTAAGCTCTCTAGCGAGCGCTTGAGCAACCGTTTCATCTTTTTCCACCTTACCACCTGGAAACTCCCATTTTCCTCCCTGATGAGCCTCTTGCAATCGCTTAGTTAAGAAATAGAGAGTACCTTCTTCTTCACAACATCTTGTAATAACCCCTACCGCAACGTGAACAACTTTATTCATAATTTCTCTACTGTATATAATAAAAAAGCCAGTCTATTGACTGGCTTTTATTGATAACAAGTTTAGCTATTAAGCTAACTTGCCATGACATTGTTTATATTTCTTACCTGAACCACACGGGCAAGGCTCATTTCGACCTACGCGAGGAGATTGAGCTTGCTCACTAGGGCTTGATGCCGATTGATGTTGAAAATCCATAGGAATTTCTTCAGACTTTCGATGTTGCTCTTCAACCGCTTCAACATCTGACTCAGCACGAATTTGTACTTTAGATAAAATGCCCACAACATCATATTTCAAGTTATCTAACATTTCTGTAAACAACTCAAAAGATTCACGCTTAAATTCTTGCTTTGGATTTTTTTGTGCATGAGCACGCAGTCCGATACCTTGACGAAGGTGATCCATCGCTGATAAATGTTCTTTCCAATGCGAATCTAAGCTTTGTAACATGACTGCTTTTTCAAACTGGCGTAAAACATCAGGACCAACAGCTTCTTCTTTATCTTTATAAGCTTGTTCAAATTCAGTAATGATCTTTTCGCGTAAGCTTTCTTCATGAAGTTTACTGTCTTCTTCAAGCCATTTTGCGATAGGTAACTCTGTTGAATAGTCACCTTTTAATTGTTCTTCAAGGCCCTGAACATCCCACATTTCGTCTAATGATTGTCGTGGAATGTGCTGATCAATAACTCCATTAATCACATCACCACGAATAGCACTAACGACTTCGCCAATTTCATCATTATCAAGTAATTCATTACGTTGCTCGTAGATAACACCACGTTGATCATTAGCAACGTCATCATATTCTAGTAACTGCTTACGCATATCAAAGTTACGACCTTCAACTTTGCGCTGAGCATTCTCAATACTACGAGTCACCCAAGGGTGTTCAATCGCTTCACCGTGTTCCATACCTAACTTACGCATCATATTAGAAATACGTTCAGAGGCAAATATACGCATCAATGAATCTTCCATTGATAAGTAAAAACGGGTAGAACCTTCATCACCTTGACGTCCCGAACGGCCACGAAGTTGATTATCGATACGTCTAGACTCATGTCTTTCTGTTGCGACTATATGCAAGCCACCTAACTCAAGTACACGATCATGGTCAATTTTCCACTGCGCTTTAGCTTTCGCTATATCATCTTCAGTAGGGTTTGTTAATTTAGCGATAATCGCATCTAAATTACCACCTAAAACGATATCCGTACCACGACCTGCCATATTGGTAGCGATAGTAACGGCGTTTTCTTTACCAGCATCAGCAACAATTTCGGCTTCCTGTTGGTGGAACTTAGCATTAAGCACTTTGTGTTTAATTTTTTCTTTTTTCAAGAAGTCAGATAAGAATTCCGAAGTTTCGATAGCAATAGTACCCACAAGTACTGGTTGTCCTCGCTTCACGCAATCTTGAATGTCAGCAAGAATAGCTTCAAATTTTTCGTCTGTTGTTAAGTAAATCAAATCAGCCATGTCCTTACGAATCATTGGTTGATTAGTAGGAATGATAACAGTCTCTAGACCATAAATGTGATTGAACTCGAAAGCTTCAGTATCCGCAGTACCCGTCATACCGGATAGCTTTTCATAAATTCTGAAATAGTTTTGGAAAGTTATAGAAGCGAGTGTTTGGTTTTCATTTTGAATATTAACGCCTTCTTTCGCTTCAACTGCTTGATGAAGACCTTCAGACCAACGACGTCCTTCCATCGTACGACCGGTGTGTTCATCAACAATAACTATTTCGTCATCTTTAACAATATAATCGACATCTTTATGAAATAACTTATGTGCACGAAGTGCGGCCATAACATGGTGCAATAAGGTTATATTAGCGGCTGAAAATAAAGTGTCGCCTTCTGTTAATAACTCTTTTTCTACCATGATCTCTTCAATATGAATTTGACCACGCTCTGTTAGATATACTTGTTTAGCTTTTTCATCAATAGTGAAGTCACCCGTGCTCTCTTCACCTTCTTTATCTTCTTCTTCTTGCTGTTCAAGCGTTGGCACTAGGGTATTAATGATTTTATATAATGCTGAACTATCTTCAGCTTGACCTGAAATAATAAGCGGTGTTCTAGCTTCATCAATTAAGATTGAATCTACTTCATCAATAATTGCAAAATGTAGTGGTTTTTGAGAGCGTTCTTGTGGAGAGAACACCATATTGTCACGTAAATAATCAAAACCAAATTCGTTATTAGTACCGTAAGTGATATCTGATTGATAAGCAGCTTGCTTACCTTCAGTTGTCATACCAGCAACGTTACAACCTACAGTCATCCCAAGAAATTCAAATAAAGGACGACTCCAATCTGCATCACGCGTAGCTAGGTAATCATTCACGGTAATAACATGCACACCTTTACCGGTTAGCGCATTAAGATATGATGGTAAAGTTGCCGTTAGGGTTTTACCTTCACCAGTACGCATTTCAGCAATTTTGCCGTCATTAAGTACCATGCCGCCAATCATTTGCACATCGAAATGACGCATACCAAAGACACGTTTACTCGCTTCCCTAACTACAGCAAAAGCTTCTGCTAATAATTGCTCTACCGTTTCACCTTGACTAAATCGCTCTTTAAACTCACTCGTTTTGGCTTTTAATTCTTCATCACTTAACGCTTCTAAAACAGGTTCAAGTGCGTTGATTTTATTTACTTCTTTGCCCATTTGTTTTAGTAATCTATCATTTCGACTACCAAATATTTTTGTTAACAAACTTCCAAACATCTTATTTAAACCATTTAGTGAGAATTATTAGTGGCTATAATTGCCACCATTCTTGAATTTATTATTATAACCGCTTAACGTTTTAGCTGGCTACTTCCCTTTGCGATAAACAAACTTAATTGGGTCAATTTGCTTATTATTTCGTAAAATTTCATAATGAACATGTGGCCCAGTGGAGCGGCCGGTACTACCCATACGTGCAATCTTTTGCCCTTTATTTACGACATCACCGACATTTACCAGTAAATTTTTATTATGACCATAGCGTGTAATTAAGCCATCACCATGATTAATTTCAATTAGATTTCCATAACCATAACGCTTACTTGCCCATGTGATAACTCCAGAAGCAGTAGCAATAATGGCGGTATCTTCTTTGCCTGCAAAATCGACACCTTTGTGCATGGTTGGTTTACCATTAAAGGGGTCTTTACGAACGCCATAGTAAGAGGATAACCAGCCTTTGACTATTGGTCGACCCGATAAGTAACCATTATTTTGTATATGGTGACCAAAGTTTAAAGATTCAAGCATTTGTAGTTGTTTTTCTTCATAATTTATCTTACTTTCAAAATGCTCGATTTCAATAAAGAGTTGTTCTAGTGTTTTATCATTGACTAAAAAGGTATTCGATACAGGGCCACCACTAACGGGTAGCTGATTGAAGTTAAATTCTTTTGCTGGAATGTTAGCGTCATCTGCTAAGCGTTCACCTAGCGCATTTAAACGCAACACTTGGCTTTGTAATTCGGCTAGCTTGATAGTTAAGGCGGTAATTTTTTGATCTTCAACATGTATTGGTGCTGAGTTAACTTGTGCTAAAACTTGGTATTTTTCGCCATTAGGTTGCAATTTATTACTAACAAGTAGATGAACAACTAGCCCTGAAATTAGCGCAAAGGCAAACACCGCGGATAACCAATGCAATTTAGTTAATCGCATTGAAAATCTGACGTTCTTTCCACGGTATAGTAGTGTTAAACTCATAGGACTCTATTTCGGTTAATTTGTTCAGTAGCTTTTATTACTGAATTTTGCTAATTTTTGGTGACAACAATGGCTAGAAAATCAAAAGTCCCTATTAATATGTCAGCCCTATTGCAAACTACGACAGGCACTTTGGCACATATTCAAACAAAAACCAACTCTTTGACTATTTTGGCGGACATTGTACGGCAAATTTGCCCTGATTTACCAGTTGATGCTTGGCATATTGCAAATTGCCGACATGACACCCTAATTATAGAGGTGAAATCACCGGTCTGGGGACAAAGATTACAGTTTGAACGTAATACCATTTGCAATGCATTAATGAAGAGTACTGACGGTACTTTTAGCAAAATTGAAATTAAAGTTAATCCGCAGGGTTTCCGCCAGCAGCGACATCAAGTTACCGAAAAAACGCGTGCTGATCTTTTACAACTTGCTCAAGCTGTGGCACCGAAAAATAATGCCGTGGTAAATGAAAAAACAGCAAAACAGTTTCTTGAAATAGCTAAAAATGCACCAAAAGGCTTGAAGGAAAAACTTGAAAAGTTAGCGAGAGTTGCAGGAAGAAGGTAGCTAGAGTCGACAATTAAACTCTGCGAACATTGTCGTCACTATTATTTAGGAGTGCTGAATGTTCGCATTTTAAAGCAGATTGATAATAGGTTAAAATGCTGTCGCATTTATCTCCTGATATTCTATAGGTGAGGCTTTATCACCTTCATATGTTACCCATTCCCATGAGTCAGTCTGTTTAAAAACTTCTCTAAGTAATAAGTTATTTAAGCCATGTCCAGATTTAAAGGCATTTAATTCACCTAAAATACTCGCACTGCACATATAAAGATCGCCAATAGCATCAAGTATCTTATGCTTTACGAACTCATCATCATAACGTAATTCATTTTTATTCAGCATACGATAATTATCAAGTACTATGGCATTTTCTAAACTGCCACCTAATGCTAAATTATGAGAGCGCAAAAATTCGATATCTTTCATAAAACCGAACGTTCGAGCACGACTAATTTCTTTAATATAAGAGCAACTAGAAAAGTCCATGCTCATGGTCTGGCAAGTTTTTTCTATTACAGGATGTTCAAATTCAATTGAAAAATTGACTCTAAAACCTTCATAAGGCAATAACTCTGCCCATTTGTCACCCTCTTCAACACGAATTGGCTTTTTAATACGTAGAAAACGTTTAGGCACATTTAATGTCTCAATGCCAACCGATTGTATCAAGTAAACGAAAGGTAAAGCACTGCCATCCATAATTGGGATTTCAGCCGAATCAACATCGACAATTAAATTATCAATGCCTAAGCCAGCAAGAGCAGAGAGTAAGTGCTCAACAGTTGATACTTTAACTTGCTGTTCGTTAACTAAACAGGTACATAACGTTGTTTCGCCCACAGCTTCTGGTGTCGCTTTGATATCAACCACAGGGTTAAGATCAATACGACGGAAAACAATACCGGTGTTTGCTGGTGCAGGACGGAGAGTAACCTGCACTTTTTCACCTTTATGTAAACCAACACCAACTGTTGACACACTTGTTTTTAATGTACGTTGCTTAATCATATCAGCCTTGCTTACTTTGCTTTATATTAGTTAATAAATGCAATTACTTAGGTGAAGGTTCTAATTAGCGACTTAAGCTATTTACAACACTTCACTCACCGCAATTTATCCCATCGTTAAGATGAACAAATCACCAACACCATTAAATTTAGGCATTAAGTCGCTAAATTTAATGATTAAAGCCGCTTTGCCACTTTAATCGGCGCATAATATATCAAAAAAAAGCGCTAAAATCAAAAATACCAATAACAACGCGAGTTAATTGATACCTTTTGAGTCATAGTTAGTCAGCTTGCTTACGTAAAAATGCCGGTATATCTAGATAAGTATCTAAGTCTGTTGCCGCTACTTTTTGTGCATTACTATCCGTCATGGCTATAGCATCAGTAGCTATTTTAACCTGCGGAGCTGCTGGTGTATAATCACCACCCACTACTTTTGGTTCTGCCATTGGCATAGGATTAACTAAGGTAATATCAGGTTTACTTTCAGCGCCAATACCCGTAGCAACAACCGTAACGCGAAGTTCATCAGTCATGTCCATATCAATGACAGCACCCACAACAACAGTAGCATTTTCAGAAGCAAACGCTTTAACGGCATTACCAACGGTTTCAAACTCATCGATGCTAATATCCATGCCTGCAGTAATGTTCACTAAAATACCGCGGGCACCTGCTAAATCGACATCTTCAAGTAAAGGACTCGAAATAGCTGCATCAGCTGCTTCTTGCGCTCTATCATCACCAGATGCAGTTCCAGATCCCATCATGGCAGTACCCATCTCAGACATTACCGTTTTCACATCCGCAAAATCGACGTTTATTAAACCTGGACGAGTAATTAGCTCCGCAATACCTTGCACTGCGCCAAGTAGCACATTATTTGCCGCTTTAAAGGCATCTAATAAACTTGTGCCAGGGCCAAGTACTTTCAGTAATTTTTCATTCGGAATAGTTATAAGTGAATCAACGCTTTTAGATAAAAACTCAATGCCTTGGTCGGCATAGTTCATTCGCTTTTTACCTTCAAATGGGAAGGGTTTAGTTACGACTGCAACCGTTAAAATCCCCATTTCTTTTGCAATTGCAGCAACCACTGGTGCTGCACCAGTACCTGTACCACCGCCCATACCAGCAGCGATAAAGACCATATCGGCACCTTGCAAAGCTTGCTTAATTGTTTCTCTGTCTTCTTCAGCTGCACAACGGCCAATTTCAGGATTAGCACCCGCACCTAAGCCTTTTGTTACATCGGCGCCAAGCTGTAGAGTGACATTGGCAGAAGAATTACGTAGCGCTTGAGAATCAGTGTTGGCCGTAATAAACTCTACACCTTCAATCGTTTGTAAAACCATGTGCTCAACAGCATTACCACCACCGCCACCAACACCAATAACTTTAATTGTTGCTTCTGCGCTATGGTCTTCCATTAATTCAAACATTATCTCTCTCCGTTTTACTTACAATAACTTAAAATTTTTAATAAACTGTTGTTAAATGTTACTTTCTTAACGACAACTCGATATAGCTGTTATTTCCATTATACAGCTCTCAACATAATTTCTTTAAAATTCGCCTTTAAACCAAGCATGTATTCTTGACCAAATATCGCCAACACTTTCACGTTTACTTTTAATACTCTCGACTTCACTTGTCGCCTGCATTCCGTAATGCAAAAGGCCAACAACCGTTGCGTAACTAGGGTCGTTTACATATTCTTTTAACCCTTGTACTGCTAATGGGTTGGCAATACGAACTGGCATTTGAAAAATTTCTTCTGCAAATTCAAGTACACCTTCCATTTTCGCCGTACCGCCTGTTAACACATAACCGGCAGCGATTTGATCTTCTAAACCTGACTCTCTAATTTCGTCTTGAATTAGCTCGAACAATTCTTGATATCTTGGTTCAACCACTTCACATAAAGTATGGCGTGACATTGAACGAGCAGGACGACCACCAACACTGGGTACATCTATGCTATCTTCCATGCTAACTAATTCTTTTAAAGCACAGGCGTATTGCACCTTAATATCTTCGGCATGACTTAATGGTGTTCGAAATATTTTCGAAATATCACTAGTCACTTGGTTACCCGCAACAGGTATTACCGCAGTATGTCGTAAAGTACCGCCAGTAAAAACTGAGATATCCATAGTGCCTGCGCCCATATCAACTACACACACACCTAACTCTTTTTCATCATCGGTCAACACAGCATAACTTGACGCTAGCGCTGAAAAAATCAACTGGTCAGCAGTTAAATCACAGCGTTCAACACACTTAACTAAATTCTTAGCCATATCATTAGCACAAGTAACGATATGTACTTTTGCTTCCATACGTACACCTGACATACCAATTGGGCTTTTAATACCGTCTTGACAATCAATACTGTACTCTTGAGGAAGTACGTGCAACATACGACGTTCAGCTGAAATAGGTACTGAGCGTGCAGTATGAATTACATTATCAATGTCTTCTTGAATGACTTCTTTGTCATTAATTGGCACCATGCCATTTTCATTTTGGCAACTAATATGTTTACCAGATATGCCTAAATAAATAGAGCTTATTTGACAGTCAGCCATTAATTCAGCTTCATTAATGGCGCGTTGTATTGCTTGAATAACTAAATTCAAGTCATTGACACCGCCCTTATCCATACCGCGAGCAGGTTGATTACCGACACCAATAATACTTAATTGATTGTCAGGTGTGATCTCCCCTACTGCGACAGATATTTTGGAGGTGCCTATATCAAGACCGACCACTAATTTTCTTTCTGCTGCTTTAGACATTTAACTTAAACTCTTAACTAATTGTGCTAGTTTTAGGTGATTATTATTGTTATTTTTTTGTAATTTATTTTGTGTCTTATGTTGGGTAATACTATCTACTGTTTTCCAACCAACAGCCAATCCAGTATCATACCGCAAATCTATGTAATCAACCGCCTGATTTTTCTGTTTTTCCGCAATTATTTTTGCTTTTAGCTGTGCTTTAATTATTGGATAAACGTCCATAAAGCGTTGAATACGCTCAACTCGCTCTTCTCGACCTAAATTAAGGGTCACGCCATCATTGAGCGTTAACTGCCAAGAGAAGCGTTCACTCAATACTAGTTCATCAATTTCTAGCGTTTCAAAATCAAGCAATGCATTGAAATTTCTATAATTTTCAAGCGCCACCATCTCAGTTCCCTCAGGGCCAAAGAAGTTAGGTAGATAATGATTTATACGTTCAAGATCCGCCTGAAAAACCTGTCCAAGTTGATTGATCAAAAAGTTGCCATTCCATAATGCAACCGGACTTTGATCAACCACATATATCTTTAGCTCATTTGGCCACTGTTTTCTAACGGCTACCGAGTAAACCCAAGGTAAGGCGAGTACATAGTTTTGTACTTCATTCACATCGACCTGAAAAAAGTTGCCCATATCAACCCCTTCTATGGCATTGATGATATCTTTTCGCTCACTATAGGGCATCTCCCCTGAAATGACGATTGAAGTTACTGGCGCACTTTCCTGGCCAATAAAATGCTGAGTAAGCCACCAACTAATCGTTATTAAGCTGAACAACACCACAACAAAAAAGACTAATCCCAAGCCAAACGACAAGGCACTAGCTTGGCCTTGCTGAATTGCTTTTTGAGATATTTTTTGTTGCTTAGTTGCCATAATATCTGTCTTAGCCTTTGACACTTAGTAATAATATTTTAGTCACTAACTCACTGAAATTTAATCCGTATACTTTCGCGGCTTTTGGCACTAGTGATGTTTCCGTCATGCCTGGTACCGTATTAACTTCTAATATCTGCCATTCGCCCTTCCTATTACGCATAATATCAACTCGCCCCCAGCCCTGAGCGCCTGTTGCATTGAATGCTTTAACTGATAAAGCTTTTATTTCATTTTCATCATGCTCACTTAATCCACATGGACAATGATATTGTGTAGTGGTGGACTGATATTTTGCCTCATAGTCATAAAATTCACGTGGTGTCTCCATGTGAATAGCGGGTAAAGCCTTACCACCTAAAATGGCGACAGTATATTCAGGGCCATCAATCCACGCTTCAAGTAATACTTGCGTGTCAAAACCAAAGGCTTCAATGAGTGCATTATGAAGTTCTTCAACTGTCTGCGCCTGCGCCATACCAATACTTGAACCTTCATTGGCTGGTTTTACCATTATCCTACCGCCTAATTCAGCAAGAATACTTGCTAGCGACAAGTTTTCAAAATCCGCTTTATTCACGACAATAAAAGGAGCTGTTGGTAAATCACATGCTTTAAATATTTGTTTGCTACGCACCTTATCCATTGAAAGCGCAGAGCCTAAAACATTAGAACCAGTATAAGGAATATTTAAGTATTCGAGCGCACCTTGCAAGCAGCCATCTTCACCACCTCTACCATGAAGGGCAATAAATACACGGTTTACTTTCTTAATTACTAAATCCGTCAATGGCGCGGTTTTAGTATCAATTAAAACAACATCAAATCCGGCCTCTTCTAAACCCTTAGCAATCGCCTGCCCTGAATTGAGTGAGACTTCACGCTCTGCTGAATTACCACCATAAAGCACAGCAATCTTTTCTTGCTTTAGCAATGCGAGTGCATCATCGATTGTATTAATCATTACTGGTCACCTTTAACTGCAGATTGAACTAAAGAGTTCATTTGCAACAAACTATGAACGGCTAAATTTCGAGCTACTGTACCGATACTGCCAGCTCCTTGCGTAATAACCATGTCGTTATCCTGCAATTGAGTCGCTAATAATTGTGGTAACTTATCTACATCACTGACGTAAACAGGTTCTATTTGGCCACGTTGACGAATTGAACGCGCTAAACTTTTACTATCTGCTGACGAGATAGGTGTTTCACCCGCCGCATAAACATCAAGTAAGAATAGACAGTCAACTTCTGAAAGTACTTCAACAAAGTCCTCATATAAATCGCGTGTTCTAGAATAACGATGCGGTTGGAAAACCATCACTAATCGTTTGTCCGGCCAACCTTGACGCATGGCTAAGATTGTCGCTTTGACTTCACTGGGATGATGACCATAATCGTCAACCAATACCATATTACCGGCATCGGTTGTTAATGTAGCTAGCTGCTCAAAACGTCTTCCAATACCTTGAAAATCAGTTAATGCCTGACAAATTGCGTCATCACTTACCCCTTCGTCTTTAGCAACGGCTACACCAGCTAAAGCATTTAGCACATTGTGCTGGCCTGGTAGATTTACACTCATATCAATAGGTTCTTGCCCTGCGATTTCTACAGTGAAATGACTAACGCCACCCTCTTGTTGATAATTTACCGCCCTTACATCGGCATCTTCGGAGAAACCATAGGTGATCACTTGTCTACTAATGCGTGGTAATAATTCACGTACTACCGGATTATCGATACATACCACCGCTAATCCATAAAAGGGCAAGTTATGTAAAAATTCGATGTAGGTATCTTTAAGCTTTTCAAAATCGCCTTGATAGGTTTCCATATGATCTTCATCAATATTGGTGATAACTGAGACCATAGGTTGCAAGTGTAAAAATGAAGCGTCACTTTCATCAGCTTCCGCGACCAAGTAACGACTGCTGCCTAATCTCGCATTAGTGCCAGCGCTATTAAGCAAACCACCGATAACAAAGGTAGGATCTAATTCTCCTTGGGCAAAAATGCTAGCAATTAAGCTCGTTGTTGTTGTTTTTCCGTGTGTACCCGCAATAGCAATACCGTGGCGAAAACGCATTAACTCCGCCAACATTTCGGCTCGTCTAACCACGGGTATACGTAATTCTTTAGCCGCAATAAGCTCTGGATTATCACTACTAATTGCGGTGGATACTACAATGACACTCGCCTGTGCTATGTTTTCTGCTTTGTGTCCGATGACAATAGAAGCACCTAACGCCGTTAAGCGTTTAACGACTTGGTTTTCACCAATATCTGAACCTGAAATTTGATAACCTTCATTAAGCAATACTTCTGCAATTCCGCCCATACCAGCACCACCTATGCCAACAAAGTGGATACGCTTTACTCGACGCATTTCAGGTGCCTTAGTTGCGTATGAGCTAGTATTATTATGTGAGTTAGTTTGCTTAATCATATTTTCTCTTCATTACTTCTTATTTGTTAGCGCTAAGTTCTGCGCCGTTAGTATTTAAAAGCTGTTGACACAATTTTGCTACGTTCATACTTGCATCACTATTTGCTGCACCAAAAGAAGCTTTAGCCATATTTGCTAAGGTTTCAGGCTGGTCAAATAGTTCGGTAATTAACGCTGTAATAGTTTCTTTATTCAATTTTTTCTGTGGCAATAATTTTGCCGCATCACGCTTAACCAGATAAAGTGCATTTTTGGTTTGATGATCATCTACCGCATGCGGTAGTGGCACAAAAATCGCTGGTTTTGCTGCCATCGCTAATTCTGAAACAGTTAAAGCTCCTGCTCGGCAAATGACAATATCAGCCCAATGATATGCTTCGGCCATATTGGTAATAAATTCGGTAATGTTTAGTTTATCACTCGCTACTTTATACTGAGCATACAACTCGTTCACCTGCTCTTTTTTGCCTTCACCCGTTTGATGCCAAATAGAAAAATGCTCATCACAACTCACTAAACTGGCAAAACTGCTGGGCATTATTTCGTTTAAAACTTGTGCGCCAAGGCTGCCACCAACCACTAATATATTTTTGCTTTTTTTATGCTTATGCCTAACGGACTTGGACAACAACGCTTGTTGACCAATTGATGCACGTAAAGGGTTACCCACTACTTCTGCATCAATTCCACTCGCAAAGGCATTAGGAAAAGCGCAGCATATTTTGTTAGCAATGCGTGCTAATAATCGATTACTTAATCCTGCTGCTGCATTTTGCTCATGCACAATTAGCGGTATTTTACTTAACCATGCAGCTAAACCACCCGGAGCACTGGCATAACCCCCCATGCCCAAAACGACATCAGGTTTCACTCTTTTGATAACACCTCTAGCTTGAATCACCGACCGTAGCAATTTAAAAGGCATAACAAACATGGCCATTAATTTTTTGCCACGTAGACCACTTATACTAATAAAAGAAATATCATAACCATGTTCAGGCACAATGCGAGCTTCCATACGATCAGCGGTTCCTAACCAATGGATATGCCAACCTTGCGCTTTAAGTTCATCGGCAACCGCAATGCCAGGAAATATATGTCCGCCGGTACCACCCGCCATAATAAGCAAGGTTGGTGATTTACCTTTATTCCCTTGGTTATCATTACCGGCCATTATTTATCACCACGTTGGGTAATACTTTTACTTCTTTTTGAACTAGTCGCCTGAATGCTCTGTAATCTAATTTCATGATCAATGCGTATTAAGATAACTAACGCTAATGTCATTATGATCATCGAACTGCCACCATAACTAATCAGTGGCATTGTTAATCCTTTGGTAGGCACAATGCCTGCGCTGGCACCAATATTTACCGCTGCCTGAAAACACATCCAAATACCAATAGCGTAAGCTAGGAACCCTTCAAAATATTTTTCTTTAGCCAGTGCATAACGCCCTAAAATAAGTGCTTTGTAGACCAAGGTCATACTCAGTAGTAACACCACACTTATACCGACAAAACCAAATTCCTCTGCCAAAACTGCCATAACAAAGTCAGTATGTGCTTCTGGCAAGTATTCTAATTTTTGTATACTGTTGCCTAAACCTTGCCCTAGCACTTCACCTCGACCATAGGCCATTAATGACTGCGTTAACTGATAACCACTACCAAACGGATCTTGCCAGGGGTCTAAAAAACTGGTCACTCGTCGCCAACGATAAGGTTCAAAATAAGCGAGCATTCCTAAAGATGTTGCTCCAACTAAGGCCATAGCAATAAATTGCCATAACTTAGCGCCAGCTAAAAATAATAAACCGAACGTGGTAACAAACATCACAATAACTGTGCCTAAATCAGGCTGTAATAATAACAGTGCAGCCATAACGCCAAATACAATTAACGGTTTTATAAAACCTTTTAAGTTTTCCATGACTTGTTCACGACGACGTACTAAATAGGCAGATAAGTAGCAAAAGAAAAACAATTTGGCTGGCTCTGCTGCTTGTAGGGTAATTGGGCCGAGCACAATCCAACGAGTCGAACCATTTACCGAACGGCCAATAAGCAATACGGTAACAAGTAAGACGATGGCAAAACCTAATAAATAACTACTGTTTTTATGCCACCAAGACATAGGGATTTGTAAAGCGACACCTGCTATAGCAAGGCTTAAGCCTATATAGATACCGTGGCGAATAACAAAGTGAAATGGATTATTAAATAATCGTTCAGCTACTGGTATAGAGGAAGATGCGACCATCACTAGCCCAACCATATACATAGTCAGTCCCAATACAATAAAGCTTCGATCAAAAGCGTTTGTGCCATATTGATTTGAGCGGGCCATAAAGCGGTTAATCCACTCAGGTAATGGCGGTACTGTCACTTGTGATAACGTCTTTGTTATTGCCTGTGTTGTTTCTAAAGACATTGTTCTTGCTAAAGTCATGGTTTTTTCTAATGACATGAGTCCTCCTTAGCTTGAACGGCAACAATAAATTGCTCACCCCGTACCTGATAGTTTTTGAACATATCAATACTTGCGCAAGCGGGTGATAATAAGACCATATCACCTGGTTTTGCTATTTTTTTAGCTTGAGCTACGGCCTCACTAAGGGTGTTAACCTCAATGGCACCACTCATTAAGTTGGCAACTTCAGCACCGTCTTGACCTAAGGTAATGAGCTGACTTACTTCACGGTTGAATATTGCTTTGAGTGGTGAAAAGTCAGCCCCTTTACCATCCCCGCCAGCGATCAGGATTAACTTATTATCACCGGTAAGTGTCGGAGCTAAACCAGTAATAGCGGCGAGTGTTGCCCCTACATTGGTCGCTTTAGAGTCATTAATCCATTGAATGCAATCATCACTCACCACGCGTTGACAGCGATGAGCTAAACCGATAAAACCGGCAAGATTTTCTGTCATGGCTGATAAGGACCAACCCGCACTGTAACCAAGGGCTAAAGCTGCCATATAATTAAGCGCATTGTGCATACCAGCAAGTGGTAATTCATCTATTGAAATAAGTGCTTGCTCACCAAACATCAGCATCTGCTTGTTATCAATAACACTCAGACCAAAATCACCTTGCTTTGGTTTCTTTAAGCCAAAAGTTATTGTTTCTTGTTCTGCAACTAAAGTGTTCGTTGCTTGATCTTCTCTATTAACCACAGCGATTTTTGCTTGTGGATAAATACCTTGTTTAATCGCCTGATAATTAGCTAAGGTCTTATGCCTATCTAGGTGGTCATCACTAAGATTAAGTACCGTAGCCGCAATAGCTTGCATACTCGTTAATGTTTCTAATTGAAAACTCGAAAGCTCCAAAATGACAGTGTCAGGCTGATTAGCCCGTTGAGTATCTTCGGCATTTTCTAGCTGTAATAGGTCTAGAATTGGCTCACCAATGTTACCTGCTAATGCAGTATTAGCGCCGATAACTTTAGCGAGATAAGCAAGTAGTGATACGACCGTAGATTTACCGTTAGAGCCGGTTACTGCCAATATACTCATAGGGTTAATACGACTATTATTGACTAGGCAAAATAACTCAATATCACCGATGACTTGGCAGTGCTCTGAAATAAGTGCAGCAATGCCCTCACTAACTAAATCTATCCCTGGACTGGCAATAATAATATCCGCAGTAGAAATTAAACTGTGCTGCCATTGACCAAAAATAAAACTAACTTTTGGATAGTCTTGCTCAAATTGAGCTTGCTCACTTGAATTTTCAAACGGCATAAGTCGTGAATCATTCACAGCAAATGACAAACCTTGTGCGTGCAAAAAGCGTAGGCATGACAAACCTGTCATTCCGGCACCTAACACAACAATATTTTTATCTTTAAACGCTGTTAACCAAGTCATAACTTATTTAAATTTACCTTATTGTACTTAACGCTATTTAACGTGCTGATTTAACGTGCTTATTTAACGTAATTTCAAGGTGGCTAAACCTATCAGTACTAATATCAATGAAATAATCCAGAAACGAACAATCACTCGTGGCTCTGGCCAGCCTTTTAATTCGTAATGGTGGTGAATTGGCGCCATACGGAAAATCCGTTGACCACGCATTTTATATGAGCCGACTTGCAAAATTACCGAGACCGTTTCCATCACAAAAACACCGCCCATAATAAATAACACTAACTCTTGACGAACAAGTACCGCAATTACGCCAAGTGCAGCACCCAAGGCTAGTGAGCCAACATCGCCCATAAAAACTTGTGCTGGGTAAGTGTTGAACCACAAAAAGCCTAATCCTGCTCCGACAATAGCGGTACACACCACCACTAATTCACTCGTTAAGGCAATATGTGGAATATTCAAGTAACTGGAAAAATTAACGTTACCTGTTACATAAGCAAATAAAGCAAACGCCCCCGCGACCATAATGGTTGGTACAATGGCTAAGCCATCAAGACCATCAGTTAAGTTAACTGCATTTGAGGTGCCGACAATAACGAAATAGGTCATCACCACATAAAATATGCCTAACTGTGGTAATAGTTCTTTGACAAAGGGTATTAATAAAGCGGTTTCATTTGGACCTTGCGCAATAAAAAATAAAAATAATGCCGTGCTTAAGCCGATAACGGTTTGCCAAAAATACTTCCAACGGGCGATTAAGCCGTTAGCGTCTTTACGGATCACTTTACGATAATCATCAACAAAGCCGACTATGCCAAAGCTTACGATGACGAATAACACCACCCAAACATAAATATTACTGAGATCTGCCCACAGTAAAACACTGACGACAATGGAAGCGAGTATTAACAAACCACCCATCGTAGGTGTACCCGATTTAGATAAATGACTTTCTGGACCATCATCTCTTACCGTTTGACCTATTTGCATTTTTTGCAAATAACGAATAAGTTTAGGGCCAAAATATAATGATATAAACAGCGCGGTAAGCGTGCTAATAATGGCGCGGAATGTTAAATAGGAAAAAACATTAAACGCTGAATAAAATTGAGTTAAATACTCACCTAACCACAATAACATTACGCAGTACCTTCTTTATTTTGATGTTTATTAACTTCATTTGTACTAGCGATATTCTTCTGGCTATTACCCTTTTTTATACTTGGATTTTGTTCTTGATTTATATCTTGCTGGGCATTCATTTGTTCAAACCATTTAATAATTTCTGTCACTACATGCTCCATATGTGCACTTCGAGAGCCTTTAACTAAAATAGCAATATCTTGCTGACCAGCACAGAACTGCTGATTGAGCATATTAAGTAAATGGGCCATCAAATCAGCTCTTTGATTAAAATGCTGACTGTGCTCATTTTTGTCATTGTCTTTGGCAAAAGCATCACTGGCACTTTGACTTAACACGCCTAATGACAATAAAGTATGTAACTGTAAGTGCTTAGCAAACTCGCCAACTTCTTGATGGTAGCTACGCGATTCGCTGCCTAACTCGCCCATATCACCTAGAATGAGTATTTGCTTACCCGGGTAATTTGATAATAATTGCGCGGCCGCTTTTGCTGATTCAAGATTGGCGTTATAGCTATCATCAATGAGTTTGATGTTACAGCCAGTTCTTGTATCTTTTAATTGATGTAAATTCAGCCGACCTTTTACCGGCTGCATTTGTGTTAAACCTAATTGGATGTCTTCAAGACTGGCGCCAAACTCCAGCGCGATACAAGCAGCAGCAACGGCATTACAAACATTATGCTTACCCGGAACTGTTAGCGTGACTTCACAATTACCTTGATCGGTATGTAAGCTAAAAGTTGCACAGCCATTTTCATCTAAATTGACATTTTCGCTATAACAGTTAGCTTTATTAAAACAAGAAAAAGTACGAACCGTTTTATCTGTTAAGCGCCATTGCCATTTACTGGTGTACTTGGTGTCTTGGTTATATAGGGCAACCCCCTTTTCGCCAAGACCTGAAAATATTTCGCCTTTAGCGCGAGCTACACCGCATAAATCGCCAAACCCTTCTAAATGCGCGGCAGCAATATTATTTATCACGGCAACGTCTGGTTGAGTTAACCCTGTGGTATAGGCAATTTCACCCATATGATTAGCGCCCATTTCTATAACAGCAAAGTCATGACTATGATCTAAACGCAGTAATGTTAAGGGCACGCCAATATCATTATTAAAGTTACCCCGAGTTGCTAATACCTTGCCTAAACGAGACAAAATAGCCGCAACCATTTCTTTAACGGTAGTTTTGCCGCTACTCCCGGTAATACCCACAGTTTTAGGCGCGACTTCTTTTTTAACAAAAGCGGCAATTTTACCTAGGGCAATACGCGTATCATCAACAATCAATTGCGCGACATCAGTCACTTCATTTAAGTGGTGATCAACGATGAGTAACTGACAACCTTGCTGGACAACTTTATTTGCAAAACGATGGCCATCAAAATTAGGCCCTTTAAGCGCAAGGAAGGCAGAAATTTTACCAGCGTTTTCATCAATAGCGCGACTATCGGTGACTAAATCATCAATAGTCAAATCGTCGATAACAAATTCATTGGGAGCTAAATCATCGATACTTAACGAAGCTTGTTTTTCTGGAAATATCAGCTCGCCATCAGTGACTTTAGCTAAAGTAGACAGTGAAAGTGTGATCATGAATTTGCCTCATTAGACAATGTGGCTAAGCCTGCGTGCTTCTGATAAAAAGTTGTCACTACTAAGCGTTCGTTGTAGGTTAATTTCTGTGTGCCAATAATTGCACCATGCTCATCATGTTTAGCAACAATGACGTAATCTTCGTGACCTTTGCCTGCCAATAATACAATATCGCCAGCTTTGGCTTTATTCAGGGTGTGCAATACCGCTTGCTCTCTTGCTAAAATGATCGTTATTTGCTCGGCATCTGGATTGGTAAAACCGGCAACAATATCGTTTGCAATCAACTGGGCATCTTCACTACGCGGGTTATCATTGGTAACGATCAAATAATCGGCATATTTTTCTGCCGCTTGCGCCATCAAAGGTCTTTTACCCTTATCTCGATCGCCGCCACAACCAAAAACGACATAAAGCTCTCCAGAGCAATGTTGACGACAAGCTTGCAGTGCTTTTTCCAACGCATCGGGAGTGTGGGCATAATCAACCACAGCAGTTGCCAGGTTGTCAGCACTGGTTGCTTCCATCCGACCAGCAATAGCACTCACTTGATTCACTAGATTAGGGAGTTCGTTTAATGGTATACCTTGAATAAGCAGTACACTGATAGCCGCCAATAAATTATCAATATTAAAATCGCCCAGTAATGGACTAGTAATGTCAATATCGCCTAAATGACTCGATAAAGTAAAAGAGACACCATGGCTATGACGATTAATAGCTTTCGCGGTAACAAAATGTTCATAGGCATTAATATTGGTATCACGGCCATATAACCAAAGCGGCTGTTGCTCAGGCCAGTTTTCTAACCATTGTTTTGCTTGTTGGTCATCAAAATTAACTACCGCAACTTGTTTGCTATCAGCAGTGAAAATCTGCTTTTTCGTCTCGCCATAACTTGCCATAGAACCATGATAATCAAGATGGTCTCGGCTTAAATTGGTAAAAAGTGCTATATCAAATAAATCTGCTTGCACGCGATTTTGTGATAACGCATGAGAAGACACTTCCATCGCTACATAGCTAAACTTGCCATGGACAGAGTGCTCATCACTAAAATGGTTAAATAATTGGTGTAACTCGCATGCGCCAGGGGTAGTATTTTCGATGGGATGTAAATTATCGATACTGCCGGCACCATTAGTACCTATAACAGCACAAGATTTATCGGAAACACTAAGCATTTGAGCTAATAATTGACTGGTGGTCGTTTTACCATTGGTACCAGTAATGCCCACAAGGGTCATATTATCCTGTGGCGCTTTATAGTAATTTTTTGTTAAGGTAAATAAATGCTGATTAAGTTGATAAAACTTAACAATCACGACGTCCTTTTCCGTTGACGACAAAACAACATCACCATGTTCAGTACTATTTTCACACTCAGCAAGTACCAACTTAGCACCTTGTTTTATTGCCTGTTCAATGTATTGGCGACCATCTTGATCGTGGCCAATAATAGCGCAGAAAATATCACCTTCAACAATGGCTCGACTATCGTTGTGAATATCACCATATAACCCAATAAAGTCATTTGGATTTGGTAACGTAATTGAGAACTGAGTTAAACAACTGATGATATTTTGGCTAGCAGGTTTAGGCATTATGCTCTCCTACTAAAGCTATTGTCTGCTCTGGATGCGTGAGCTTAATGTGCTTACTCGCTGTTCGTGATTTTTGAGCATCAGGGGCAACATTAAGCACACGTAAAGCACCTTTCATTACCCGTGAAAATACCGGTGCGGCGACTTCGCCACCATGATAAAGGTCACCACTGGGTTCGTTAATGACTACAACGACAACTATTTCAGGGTTAGAAATGGGGGCAATACCGGCAAATAAAGCGACATAATCATTACCATAACCACCCGCAACGGCTTTAATTGAAGTGCCTGTTTTACCACCGACACGATAGCCATCAACTTTAGCTTTTGGTACATGTTCATCGACCACAGCTTCGAGCATATGAGTAATAGCGAGACTATTCTTAGCAGAGAAAATTCTTTCCTGATCTCCTGGAGCAGTCGTTTTATCGCTATTTTTAACAATCGTTAATCTACGTTTTATGCCGCCATTGCCAAGCGCCATATAAAAGCGTGTTAATTGTGCGGGGGTTATGGCAAGTCCAGCGCCCCAAGAGAGTGTTGCTAATTCAAATTGTGACCAACGACTTCTATCATGCATCATGCCTGCGCTTTCACCGACTAGGTTAGTACCTGTGTCATCGGCAAAGCCAGCATCAAAAAACTTAGTTAACAGATAATCTTTTGGCACAGACAGCGCCAACTTAGTTGTGCCCATGTTTGATGAGGTGACCAATATTTCTTCAACAGATAATTTGCCACGATTAATCGGATCACTGACTCGGCGTCCGCCTAAACGCATCCATCCTGGGCTGGTATTTATAATCGAATTAGCTTTAGCTGAACCAAACTCTAACGCGGTTAACGCGGTGAGTGGCTTCATAGTAGAACCCGGCTCGTAAATATCAGTAATAGCACGATTTCTAAAGCGATGAATTGCGGTATTACGGCGATTATTTGGGTTATACGATGGGCTATTGGTCATTGCCAATATCTCACCCGTATGAATATTTGCCACCACTACCGTGCCAGAAGTCGCTTTAAATGCCTGTACCGCACCTTTTAGCTCTTTATAGGCAATGGCTTGAATACGTTGATCAATACTTAAGGTAATATCTTGTGCTTGCTCTGGCTCTTCAACTGAAATTATTTCAATTTTTCGCCCTTTGGCATCTTTTCTAAAACGTTTCGCACCACCCGTACCTGTGAGTAATTCATCGTACATACGCTCGATGCCTTCAATGCCTTTATCATCAACATTGGTAAAACCAATCAGGTGAGCACTAATTTCACCGGTAGGATAAAAACGCTTTGATTCTTTACGTAAATGTATCCCCGGGATTTTTAATTCTTTGATGTAATTTGCCATGGCTGGCGAAATTTTACGCTCTAGATAAATAAAACGTTTACTCGGACTTTTAACCACTCGAGCAATCAATTTATTGATATCTTGATCAAGCACATCCGCAAGGGCTTGCCAATGCTTTGTCATAGCGAGGGCATTATTGTCCATGATAATCTTAGGATCTGCCCACACCGTTTCAACCGGTACACTAATGGCAAGTTCTGCGCCGTTTCGATCAACAATAGAACCGCGTTGAACCGTATTAGCAGCAACGCGCAAAGAACGTAAGTCGCCTTGTTTCTTTAGCATTTCTGGTTCAATGATTTGTATGTAGGCCGTTCGTGCCATCAAACTGAGGTAAATAAGAGCAACAACAGCCAGCACTAAATAATAACGCCATGGAGCGGTATTTAGTGGATTGTTGTTTTTGGCTGCTTTTTTCTTCACACCGCTCTCATTTATATTATTTTTTACGCTTGTCTGACGAATATCCGACTAAAGCTGTTTTATTTCAAAGTAACAATCACTTCAGAATTTCCATTCGGGCGTTTCATATTCAATAATTTTGTTGCTTTACTCTCAATTGCACTGTGCTCGGCCAAACTACTTTGTTCTAATAATAAGTTGCGCCACTCAATATTTAATTCATCTTTTTTTGACAGTAAGACTTCTAGTTCACTGGTTGTTTGTCGGTTGACATGACTATAATAAATCACAGAAAACGCCGACATTACGACAAACAACAATAAAATATAGGTAACGCTATAACGGACAATATCTTGCCAAATATCAAAAACTAAGGCACGAGCAGCCATAACTAATCGATGTTTCTTGCTAAACGTTCTGCTACACGTAATACCGAACTACGCGAGCGTACATTTTCCTCAACTTCCGTTTGGCTTGGCTTTAATCTACGGCCAACTAAAGCAAATTTCTTACCTTTATTTAATTCTTCTTCACTAATAGGCAAGCCTCGTGGAACTTTTTTACCTTGTGAGTGCTTTTTCATAAACTGTTTAACCAAACGGTCTTCAAGTGAATGAAAGCTAATAACAACAAGACGTCCGCCTTCGGCTAACACATCAAGCGAAGCAACAAGCGCTTTTTCAATTTGGTCCAACTCACTATTGATATACATACGAATAGCTTGAAAGCTCCGTGTCGCTGGGTGCTTTTTTATTTCCCGTTGAGGGGCAGTGGTTTTGATAAGCTTTGCTAATTGACTTGTTCTAGTTAATGGTGATTCTTCTCGCGTATCTACAATCGCATTGGCAATTCGCCAAGCATGCTTCTCTTCACCAAAAGTACGTAATACCCAGGTAATATCTTCAACATCGGCAACAGCTAACCATTCTGCAGCTGTTTGACCCTTGCTGGTATCCATACGCATATCAAGTGGGCCATCTTTCATAAAACTAAAACCACGTTCAGCTTCATCTAGTTGCGGAGAAGAGACGCCAAGATCAAGCAATATACCGTCAACCTTACCGGTTAACTGGTGCTTTTCTGCAATTTCAGCTAGAGAGGCAAAGCCTTCATGTTCAATCAAAAAACGCGGATCATCTTTGAATTTTTCAGCAGCCACTATTGCTGTTGGATCACGGTCAATGGCAATTAAACGTCCATTAGGTGATAACTTAGAGAGAATTAATGACGAGTGTCCACCTCGACCGAAAGTACAATCGATAAAGCAACCGTCACCGGTTATAGCTAAGCCATCAACGGCTTCATTGAGCAGCACTGAGATATGAGAAGTGTCTAATTCCATGTTATTATTTTTATAACCTTTGTTCGCGAAAGTGTTAACGCATTTATTTTTATAAATCAACGACGGTAAAGACTAAAGAGATAAGTCTAGTAAGCGTTCTGTCAATTCAATTTCACCCGATTGTATTTTGCTAATGCCTTGTTGCATTTGCGCTTGCCATGCTGTGTCATGCCAAATTTCAAATTTTTTCAATTGGCCAACAAGCATGACATTTTTTCCTAAACTGGCATGTTGTCTTAAAGGCCCATTTATTAATAATCGACCATTTTTATCCATCTCGCAGTCACTAGCATTACCTAAAATAACTTGCTGCAATAAACGCTCTTGTGGGTTCATGCTTGATAAATTACACAGTTTTAGTTCAATTTCTTCCCATTCGGGCAGCGGATAAAGTAATAAGCACGGATGTTGAATATCAACCGTACAGACCATTTTTCCTTGGCAATCAGCAAATAGCTCTTCACGATACTTAGTTGGTATCGTGATCCTATTTTTGCTGTCAAGCGTGATTGCGCTAGTGCCTCTAAACATATTGGTTGTTACTTCACTCTTTTAAACGATAAATAAACAAGTGTTCGATAATGTGATTGTAAGATCCACATTTATCCACTTTTTTCCACATTGCTACAGTTTAGTGAAAAAAGCAACGTTCTGTCAAGTGAGTAAAACGAAAAATGAAGGTCTATACACTGGCTATAACACCAGTAAAATTAAGGCTTGTGAGGAAGTGGATGAAATTGTGGACTTTTGTGGCAAGTAATCCCAAAAAAGGACTAAAAAATAATTATTTTAACTGAAATGGTGTCTATTATTAGCGACAGGGGTGATAAAGGAGGTGTGTTAGGGGGCGTTTTTCCCAGAAAGAAAAATCGGCCCCTAACAGAAGTTATTTTAAACGTTTAAAATAACTCATCATCAATAGCAAACAAGCAATCACTGCCTGATTTTGCTGAGGCAATTAACGAAAGTCGACGTGGTAATAATCGCGTAAAGAAGTAACGAGCCGTATGCACTTTACTTTGATAAAAATCCTCACCGCTTTCACCATTACTGTGTTGCTGGGACAAAGAAACCTGTGCCATTTTCGCCCAAACAAATGCCATTGCCGTATAACCGAACACATGCAGATAGTCATTTGCTGATGCGCCTAACTCATTTATCTCATTTTGTGACTTAGCTAATAAATCAGTGGTTAAGTCGGTTAAATCAGTTAACGCTTCAGCTAACGGGGTAATAAATTCATTCATCGCTTGATCATGTGTATTACTTTCGATGAAAGTATGCACTTCATCAGTAAACACTTTTAACATAGCGCCTTTTGAACCCGCTACTTTTCGCATTAATAGGTCCATCGCTTGAATACCATTGGTGCCTTCATAAATTTGGGTAATTCGAGCATCTCGCACTAATTGTTCTTGACCCCATTCACGAATATAACCATGACCACCAAAAACTTGTTGACCAGTAACCGTATTTTCAAAGCCTAAATCGGTAAAAAATGCTTTAGCAACAGGTGTCATTAATGCCGCTAAGGTTTCACCTTTAGCTTGCTCTTCACCGGTGCCATAAGTAGCGTAATCAAGTTGCATAGCAATATAACTAGAAAGTGCGCGTGAACCTTCATTCAATGCTTTCATATTTAACAGCATGCGACGAACATCACCATGTACCATGATAGAATCGGCTTCTTGTGTAGGGTTTTTAACACCATTGGTTTTACTATCAAGTGCTCGACCTTGTAATCTGTCTTTCGCATACTCTAAGGCATTTTGATAAGAGCGTACTGCCGCACTTAAACCTTGAATACCTACACCAATACGTTCGAAGTTCATCATAGTGAACATACAGGCTAAGCCTTTATTTAACTCACCAATTAAGAAACCTTTTGACTCATCAAAATTCATTACACAGGTTGCCGATGCATGAATCCCCATTTTATGTTCTATAGAGCCACAACTAACATTGTTACGCTCACCCAGTGTTTCATCATCATTAACATTAAATTTAGGCACTAAAAACAAAGAAATACCACGAGGGCCTGCCGGCGCATCAGGTAATTTAGCTAAGACTAAATGAACTATGTTTTCAGTAAGATCATGCTCACCACCCGTGATAAATATTTTATTACCGGTAATATTATAACTACCATCCTCTTGTGGGATAGCTTTGGTGCGAATAAGACCAAGGTCAGTACCCGAATGTGATTCAGTTAAGCACATAGATGCAGACCAATCACCTGCATACATACGCGTTAAATAGCGCTGTTTTAATTCTTCACTACCATGCTTTGCTAATGATAGCGCAGCACCTGCGGTAAGCACAGGATAAAGCGCAAAAGATATATCGGCGCTACATAACATTTCTTCATGCATCGCAGTTAACATTTTTGGCATACCCATGCCGCCATACTTAACATCACCGCCAAGAGCAGTCCAGCCTCCTTCAGCATAAGTATTAAATGCTTCTTTATAACCAGGAGCAGTGGTAACGACACCGTCTTTAAAACTCACACCAATTTCATCACCTTGACGAGAAATAGGCGCAAGTTCTTGTTCGGCAATTTTGGCACACTCTTGCAAAATAGCTTGAGCAGTGTCTCTATCGACTTGCTCAGCTAATTTAGGTAATTGCTGCCACATCTTATCGGCATTAAACACCTGATATAGCAAAAAATTCATATCAGTTAATGGCGCTCTATATTCAGCCATGATGACCTCCTTTTTGAAGTTTGGATTACGTTTGGAATACCGTGTGGCAAACACACAATTAAAACACTTGTTTGAATATAGTATAAATGATGGCAATGTAACAGCGCTATTCATCAATAGCCCAATATTTTTTACTTGGTGGAGAGCTTATTCGCCTAAATCATTGGATTTTCTCGCTAGAACGATGCTAGTGTTTTGCTATTCTATGCAAAACTAAGTTAATGTGTTCTTTAGGGTTTATACTACTATTATCCGTATAAACTTTGTTTGGACTAAGCAAATTGGCAAGATGTGTCTGACAGAGCGTAGACTTTATGAAAACTAATCATAGGGATAGTAACGTTACTAACACCTATACTAACGAGTAAAAATACGTGACCTCTGACTTACCTTATTCATTGCTTAAAAAATATCAACTCCCTCTTGGGTTAGTTGCCTTTTTATTATTGTTTCTTGCTAAAGCACAGGCGCAGCAATTAAGTTTTAGTAAAACACAAGTAGAGCAAGGCTATAGCTTTCAATACCAATGGCTCGACCATACCAAGACTGAGCAAGCGATAAGCTTTACCTTAAATAATGAAGGCCTATTTGAACGCTTTAGAAATTTTAAAACCTACCAAAATAGTTATGCACAAAAAACAATCCTCCGGCGTATTAAGAAAAAAATGCAGCGAAATCCTATCCCCGGTGTGCAAATATTTTATCGACAACAACATGATAATTTTTTAATTGAAGCCAAAGGCTTAAATAAAGAAAAGGTAGAAAAAGCTTACCAAGCGTTAACTAGGCTTGAGAGTGAGGTTACGCAAACGTATCTTGAGGAAACTTACTATCAAGCTTTTACCAATCATGAACAGATAAACGGTATTAAAGTAGATCATGTCAGTATTGCGAATAATTCGGTTGCTGATTTAAAGACGTTAAAACCTTTAATTTTAGACCATGTCTCTATACAGAATATTAGGAAGGTCACCAATTATGTATTGAGCTTTGTACAAAGCATTCCTTATAGCACCTTAGAATCTCGCATTACCTCTTCCGGTGCAGGTTTTAATCCGCCACTACAAGTATTGTGGGAAAACCAAGGCGATTGTGATAGTAAGATGACGTTAACAGCGGCTTTATTACGGGCTTTAATGCCACGCATTGATATGGCGTTAATTTATATTGATGGCCATGCTTTTATTGGTATCGATATTCCAGGGGAACCAGGCGAAATAAGCATTGAGCATAATGACGTGACATATTTATTAGCTGAGCCTACAGGACCAGCATTGCTGCCTTTAGGTACACTCGCGCCAGAATCAGAGCTAGCAATTAATCAAGGGCACTATATTGCCCAAGATTATCACGAAATTTCATCTGAACAGCAGACAGAATAAGCATTAAAAAGTAAGCTAGAGCTCCTTTAGTACACCTTATTGCCGTTAGGAATTAGACGTTAGTCAATATCGGTCACCTGAGCAAGAAAGGTTAAACTGGGTGCAAAAAATGCACTTCCCGTTTCGGCTTGGGTATATTTAAGCAAATGGTCAGAGTTACCGTGGCCATCTCCATGAATCATACTCTTGAGTATTATTTCAAAGGGTTTAGGTGACTGACAATATGAGCTAAAGAATAAGCCTTTACGTTTCATGTCTCCATAAGGCATGCTTTGCCTTACAATTTCAATGTTTTTTCCTTGATCATCTTTAAGGTTGGCACGCTTAGTGTGTGCTGTTAACGCTTTATCAGCACTATCATATTCAACATTATCTAGCTTAGTCCGGCCATAAACATCTTCTTGTTCATGTTCAGCGAGAGAGTTCCAAAGCGTTAAATTATGCTGATAGCGTTGAGTATGCAAATAACTACCGCCAGCAAAGTTAAAATCATCTTGCTCTTTAACCAGCGCAACTTCTCGTCGATGAAGACCTTGGGGATTTTCAGTACCATCGACAAAGCCAGTTAAGTCTCGACCATCTAAAAACCTGAAAGCTTGTACTTGCTCTATTAATTCAACACTATCACCAAACAACTGGCAAACCTTGGTACTGACAATATGGTTAACATCGGCACGGTCACTGCGAATTTCGATATAAATATCAAAGCTATTTGTCGGTGCAACTCGATCATCACTATGCATAGCAGGAAATGGCGCTAACAAAGCAGGACGGGCTTGCGGATAAAACTCATCCCAATAAGCCTCACCTATTGCGACAACACCAATAAGATTCGCCTCCGAATATTGCTCTGCATAATTATCAAATAGCTTGGGTAAACGAGAGGTCGCAGCACGAATAAAGGCATTCTTATCATCGAGTACATTAAATAGTAGATAATTTCCATGTAAGTTTGGTTCAGCGCAGATACCAAATTGTTCTCTAGCCATTTTCCGTTCCTGTTAACATATTTTATGTTGCAAACTTATATTGTCGGTATTGTACACAATAAATATTGTCTTACCATGCTGATTTTGGTGATAAAAATCACATCACCTTCCATAGCCCTTTGTCGTCAATGCACATTAGCTCTGTGAGTGTTTCCTTCTCATTGCCAAAATGATTATTAAAAATGACATTCATACATTGTTGTTTGTTCCGCGTGGTGGTTTTTCCTTTCAGTATAGTGCCGCGATTACCACTCTTAACATTTTGCCAAACCGACTTAGTTTGATTGCTATCACTGAGTAAAACGACAACTTTTTCTTGCATCAGTGCGACATCTTGGGCGGTTAAATACTTAGCAGAACGCGAGTCAACATCAACAATACCCGTTAAACCTGAGACCATTTCAAAGGGCAGAGAGAACACGCCTTTAAAAAAACCAGAAACTAAACCGCTACTCGCTTCGGATCCAACAGTTTTAGCATCAACAACGGTATTTTCAATACGTGATAGATATTGAGGAATATACTCCCTGGAGAGTTTTACTTCTTCCAAATATCGAGTGGAATGCGGTCGCCACTGCGCAACTTCTGCAGTGGTATTATTTGTGGTTTTAACAACGGCATCAACACGCTTTAGGATGGCCGGCATAGATTTTTGCAATATTGCTACTTGCTGTTCAATACGCGCAAGTTGGCTTAGTATTGCTGGTAATTGCCTTGAATAATTTTCGCTTTCAACGACAACTTGCTGTACCACAGGAAGTGATGCTTGGACTTGCGATAAAATAGCAGGTGTTTGTTGGGAGACTAATTCCCTCACTTTGCCAACCTCAAGTCTGACGAGGGAAACTTCTTGAATGATATCTTCAACCCTAGGACTGACTAAATCGACTGTTCTTGTGGTCTTTTCGATAACACTGAGCATAGCAGGAACATGTAAAGTAAACTTAAATAAAGAAAAAGCTAAAAAGGCAATGGCTAAAGCCAGTAACGCCTGTGAATAAGAAAACTGTTTCATCATGGAAATATCACTGCTGCTCGATTAAATTAATTTCATCAACTAAACAATGAGTTAAATCACTAATCATTAAGTGGTCTGGTTTATCTGTCATTGATTCTTTTTTAATTATAGTCTCTAGCTCTTGTGCTGCCTGATTAAGCTCAATAAAGCCAAACATTTGTGCAGCCCCAGCCAAGCGATGTGCCAGACAAGCAATATTTTTAATATCGTTATTATCGCTATAGAGAATAAGACCTTGTTTATCGCGACTAAGATTAGCTTTAAACTCAACGACTAAATCACTCAAATCAACTTGAGAAAGACTCTCTTCAACTTTATTAACAAGTTCATTTTTTATTAAAGTTTGCTGTTTTTGCCTACCTAAGGAGTCAGTGAGTGGACTTTCATGGGGTTTAGTAGTGAAATATTTAGCTATGACGGCAATAAAATGTTTTCTTTCAATAGGTTTTTTTAAATGCCCGGTAAATCCCAGTTCTAGATACTGGCTAACTTCATGGGACATAGCGTTCGCCGTTAAAGCATAAATGGGTTTGTTACAGCCCAAAGCACGTAAAGCTTTAAAAGCTTCAACGCCATCCATTTCTGGCATTTGAATATCTAAGAGTACCAAGTTGGGTTGATGTTCAACGCAAAATTTCACCGCTTCCTTTCCATTACGGGCAACAATAACTTCTAAACCTAAACTCCTCAGTAAACGGGCAATCAATCGTCGGTTATCATCATGATCTTCAGCCAATAGGATTGTTCCGCTAAAGAATATGTCACTACTATCGAGAAGTGAGGAATCTGGTAATAGATTTACCTTATCATCAATATTATGCTGACAAGGTAGCGTTAAACAAAAGCGACTACCTTCGCCTAACACACTGGTTGCTGCAATATTACCTGACATTAATTTTGCTAACTGATTTGATAAAGTCAGCCCAAGACCTGAGCCACCAAAACGTCTACTGATACTATTGTCTGCTTGAGTGAATATTTCAAAGACTTGCGCTAAATGCTCTTTACTCAAACCAATGCCGGTGTCGGTTACCGTAAAAATCAGTTGCTCGTTTTGCCAATTAATATTTAGTGTTACCTTGCCTTGTTCCGTGAATTTTATCGCGTTGGCACATAAATTAAGTAAAATTTGCTTTAAACGTAAACTATCAACTTGAATAATAAAGGGTAAGCATAATTGATGCTCTATGGTAAAGCTTAGATGTTTCTGCTGAGCTTGTGCGCTAAACGTATGAGATAAATCTTGAATCAACTCACCTAAATCTAATGGCTGTATTTCTAACTCAAACTTATTAGCTTCAATACGGCTTAAATCCAAAATATCATTGATCAGTTCAAGTAAATGCAAGCTATTGCCGTGGATTACTTCAATATCTTCTTTTACTTTATGTTTATCAATATCGTCATGAATAATAGCTTCTGCATGACCAACAATAGCGGTGAGTGGTGTACGAATTTCATGACTCATATTTGCCAAGAATTGGCTTTTAACTTTGTCAGCTTTTTCTAGCTCTTTAGTCAAATTTTCAAGCTCACGAGTACGTTGCTTAACGCGTAATTCTAATTCTTGTGTTAAGCGTTGCTCAAGGTAGCGACGATAGATAAAAAACACCACAACAAGAATGAGCACCAAGGTTAAAATAATAACATTACGTTGCTGTTCGGTTTTAGCCGATTGTAATATTTGCAGCTTTCTGCGCTGCTCTAAATCCACTATTTTTTGTTTTAGTTGCTCAGACTCAAACTCTGCCAATTTAGCATTAAGGGTATTATTAGAAGTGCGTGAATAACTTTTTTCATACTGTTGCTGCTCCCTTAGTGCTTTAATAAACTGTTGGTTACTGGCACTGATCAAGGCAGAAATAGCTAAATTTTCGGTGAGTAGTATTTGGTAGTCAATTTTTTTACCTACGGCAATAGACCGTTCTATGTATTGCTCAGCTTCTATTAAATCACCGGAATAAAAAAAGGCTTTTGCTAAACTTTGTAAGCTACCTGCATAGGCTTTTTGGTGACCAACCTCTTTACTTATAATTAGTGCTTTTTTACCATAAAAAATTGCCTGCTCCACATTAAACATATCATTATAGAGCTCAGACATATTATGCAGCTGTGCAGCAATATCATGCTTTAATCCATGTTGTTGAAAATATTCTAGTGCAGCTAATAGATTCGCCTTAGCTAACTTAAATTGTCCTGAATGTTTGTAAGCTATACCTAAGTCAGCTTTCGCTGAAGCGACACCATGATTATCTTTTAACTGCTGACGTTTTTCTATTACCACCCTCAGCATTCCAATCGCACTATCAAAACGCCTTAAGCTAATATGCAAAGCAGCAATATTATATCTAACATCAATTTTGTCTGTTTCATCGCCATAACGGGCATATAAAGGTTCGGCAAGTTGATAATTTATCAAGGCTAAATCTGATTGCCCTAATGAGGTATAAACAAGGGCAATATTATTTAATAAATTTGCCCGTTCAATGGCAAAATCATTTATGTCCTCAGCTTTGTGGACATCATAATAATCAAAAGATAATTGATAAGCATTTAATGCTTTTTGCAACTCACCCTGATAATAAAACAACACGCCAAGCATTTTGTTTGTTTGTGCTGTTAAGCGGTATTCTTTTGCTTCATTCGCGATATCCCTAGCCTGTAATAAAGCTTCAACCCCACGATTGTATTGATAAAGAGTAGATAAAACTTTACCTTGCTGAAGCAGTATTTCCGCTTGGTCAGTCCCATTAAACCTATTCGATTTAATTAATATCGACAATTCTGCTAGTACTTGTTTTTTATCTTCTTTTTGATTTATTTCGTTTAGCTGTATTTGTAATGGGCTATCCTGCGCCCAAGCTTTATGGATGATCCCTAGATTACTTATGGCGAGTAAACAAAATAGCAATATTGTTTGATTTATTCTTACCATCATGGGTACTTAAGGCTCATTTTCGCTATTACGGGGTACTGCATTTTATAAACAGTAATAAAGGTCATTATTTATAACATTAATTGCTATTAAAAAACATCATATCAATATATTGCATCTTACTCGCTTATACTCAAGTAATACCAGTTTCATTAAATAATTGTTCTACTTTTTGGTGAGGAAAAATGGATAAGAACAAGGCATAAATTTTACTAAGTAGTTATTCTACTTATGAAATTTATAACGCTGTTATTATTTATTTTAACCATCAAAAATGATCACTTAATTAGTGAGATTGGTATAAGTTAACTGATAGCAATTGCATTAAGCTTCTTTCCATTCAATGATATTTAAAAACTTAAACACTAGGAATTCATTGAAGATAATGGTTAATCAAGAAAATATCCTCCTACATTATCTAATAAGCTACATGCTAGTGGAGCTATGCAAGATATTGGTATTAATTGGAATTATCCCTTTTGACAACAGTAAGTTCATTACCTAAAATTCATGCTAAACAGTAGTACTGACTACCACCGACTCATTTAAGGATAATCTTATGATTAAAAAACTTACGCCACTGATATTCATGTTAATGGGTACCATCAGCTCTCTTTCCTTTGCACATAATGATCAAAGGCAGTTTGAAGAAATCGAAATTCATTCATTAGATGACTTAATGTCTTTGTTCAAGAAGCACCATTACACCAGCAAAGACTGGCAAAATGGTAACAGAGAAGTACCAAGATTAACCTTTTCAGGAGTAAGTGAAAATTGGAAAACAACCTCTAATCAAATTACAGTAAAACAAAAAAAACAGGTGTTTTTCCGGTTAATGGCCCCCTTAGTTTTAATTTCTAATGAAAACATTACTGCTGAACGAGAAGTTATAAAGTCTGCACCTTTGTCATCAAAAATTTTGCTAGCCATAGCCAAAAAGTACCGATTAATTAACACTACAACTGCAAGTTTAACAAGTGATCAGCGCCAACAGTTGTTGCAACAAGTAGACATTATGCCGCCATCTCTTGCCTTGGCTCAAGCGGCAGAGGAAAGTGGCTGGGCTAACTCACGGTTTACCGAGGAAGGCAATGCTTTTTTTGGTCAGTGGGATTTTTCTGGTAAAGGCATGACGCCTAAACAGCAACGTAAAGAGTTAGGCAATTATGGTTTAGCGCGTTTTGACAGTCCATTAGCTTCTGTTGAAGGTTATATGTTTAACATCAATATTACTGGTGCTTATAAAAAACTTCGCGTATTGCGGGCTAAGTTACGCCAAGAGAATAAAGCGATTACGGGTTTAGAATTAGCGGGAACGTTAGATAAGTACTCTGAACGTGGACAAGCTTATATTGATGGCCTGCGCTCAATGATCCGCTATAACAAACTAGAAGATGTTGATGAGGCATTCTTATCAGATACTATTTTAATTAAACTGGTATCGCCTAAATCATAAGTTTCTAGCTATACATAAAGATTCACTATCTCAGTAACAAAAAAGGCAATGTTAAATAACATTGCCTTTTGTTTTTTAAAGCTTAGCTTTACGCCAAATGATAACTTCAACTATTAGCTTGAAGGTAACTCTTTCGCTGTAACCATATCCGCTTCATTCTGTTTATTTTTCTTCCTAGAAAATACACGTTTAATATCTTCAATAATCATATATAAACTTGGAATGAGTACTAAAGTTACAATCGTAGCAAACAGAACACCAAAGGACAGTGATACCGCCATTGGAATAACAATCATCGCCTGCATACTGGTTTCAAAAAAGACAATAGGTACTAGGCCAACAAAGGTGGTGATTGACGTTAGCATGATAGCGCGAAAACGTTTAGTACCTGCATGCATAACTGCATTCTTCAAGGTTTCTCCACGTTTTCTAGCACTGTTAACATAATCCACCATTACCAAAGAATCATTTACTACAACCCCCGCAGCGGCGAGAATACCAAATACGGAGAAGGTATTTAAATCCATACCTAAGATTAAATGCCCTAATACTGAGCCGATAACCCCAAACGGAATGACTATCATAATCATCACAGCTTGCGCATAAGACTTTAACGGTATTGCCAATAATGAAAAAATAACCATTAATGAGATCATAAAATCACGGAGTGTCTTGCTAGCACTTTCCATTTCTTCTTGAATTCGGCCCGACACTTCGCTTTTCACTAGTGGATATTTACGCAATAACTGTGGCACAAAGTTATCGCGAATATCTTTGGTGACTTCAAAAGGTTCGACTTGTTCTGCATCGACACTAGCCCAAACATTAATAGTACGATTGCCATTTTCACGGCGTATACGAGTAACACCATCGGTAAGTATAATTTCAGCTAATTCAGATAATGGTAATTCTGCACCGTTTGGTGCTTGAATCATCACATCATCAACATGGCCCACAGAACTACGTTCTGCTAGTGGGTAACGCACCATAACCTTAATTTCTTCACTATCACGCAGAATACGCTGCGCTTCTAAACCATAAAAACTGTAACCCACTTGCGAGGCAATATCTGCCAAGGTCAATCCCATAGAATAAGCTAACGGTTTCAATTCAAATTGCACTTCTTTGGCGCTAGTTTGACGAGAATCATTAACATCACCAACACCTTTCAGGGTATTAAGTTTTGCTTTTAGTTCTCTAGCGGCCAGTAATAGCTGCTTGTCATTTTGGCTTTCTAATCTAAAAGCAATATCACCATCATCACGGCCACCACCAAAGAGGTTATCGCTAATAGTTAACGACTTAACACCTGGGTAGTTAGGTATCGCATTTCGCCATTTATCGGCCAAAGCAAAAGTATCCATAACACGTAATTCAGGGTCTACCAGTTTAACCATAATTTGTCCGCGGGTGCGACTTCGTAGGTCAACTTGCATATCAGAAATCATAGATTGACCCTGTTCAGCTTCAATTTCTTTATCAATACGATTGATAACGCCTTGAATGCTTAACAGCGTACTCAACGTTGCTTTTTCAGAAGCATCAACATTCATTTCAACTGTGATGCGAGGAAAATCATGTGGGATTTTTGGTTGTCCGACAAAACGCACTAAACCACCGCCGAATAATCCGGCACTAATGAGCATTATGCTGATAAAAAACATCAACACCGCATAACGATAGTTCAGAAATACCGCCAAGCTGGGACGATATTTATTTTCAATAAAGTTTTGTAATGATTTATCAATCCAAGCTCGTGCTCTGTCTAATGGATTTTTAGGGTTAAACGGTTTAATTTTCATTTTTACCAAATGCGCGGGTAAAATAAGTTTTGATTCGATTAAAGAGAAGATCAAACATAAAATAACGACAAAACCAATAGACTTACCAAAAGCTGATTCAGGACCATCACCAAGCACGAACGGAATAAATACAGCGATGGTAGTTAACACACCGAAAGTTGCTGGCATAGCAACACGTTTAACACCGCGAATGACATTATCAGTAGTATGACCATGTTGCTCAATTTCTTCATGGGCACTTTCACCCATAACTATTGCATCATCAACAACAATACCGAGTACTAAGATAAAAGCGAACAAGCTGGTGATGTTAATAGTGACATTAACAAACTCCATTGGCATCACCAATAATGTTCCTAAGAAACATACCGGTAAGCCCATCATTACCCAAAAAGCTAAACGTACACGTAAAAATAATGCCAGCATCAAAAACACTAATACAGCACCACTTTTCATGTTGTCCATCATCATGGTTAAACGCCCTTCAAGGTAATAGGTCATATCAACCCACGTTTCTAACTTAACACCTTGAGGTAACGTCGCTGACTTCTCTTCAACAAACTTATTCACTACGGTAGCGACATCAGTAATGCTTTGATTATCTGCAGCACCGATAAAAATAGTAATTGAATTTTTACCGTTAAATTTTGAATATTGTAAACCTTCTTCAAAACCATCAATGACAGTAGCTAAATCGCCTAGCAATACCTTAGTACCATCTGCAAGGGTCACCACTGGAATTTGTTCAAATTCATGTCCACGATAAGCTTGGTTTTCCACGCGCAGGTTGATATAACCATTTTCCGCACGAATTTGCCCTGCAGACATATTACGAGAATTACCACGTACTGCATTAGCAACATCTCTAAAGTTTAAATTATATTCACGTAATTTATCTTTACTGACTTCAATTGATATTTCATAACTTAAGCCGCTAAATAAATCCGAAATATTTACGAAAGGTAATTGTTGCACTTCATCATGAATTTTACGGCCAAGTTCTTTCAGCTCACCGTTAGTTAAATCACCATATAAACTGATATACATGACTTCTTGACGAAACTTTTCTCGTTCAACTTTAATGCGCTCCATACCTTCAGGAAAGCTGGAAATAGAATCTATCGCTGATTTAACTTCTTCAAGCACTAATTGCGGGTCATAATCTAAGTCAACTTCAAACCAACCATTAGAATAATTACGGTTTGAGTAAGTAATCACTCGCTTAAGACCTTGCACCGTTTCCAATGCTTCCTCAATTTTTATGGTGATGCCTTCTTCCACTTCTTGTGGTGCGGCACCAGGATAGGGTGCGGCAAATGAAATCCAGTTGATTTGCACTTGCGGGAACATTTGTTTATTAATAGTGTTTATCGTTAAAAAACCACCCACTAAAATAAATATCATTAGTAAGTTTGCGGCAACACTATTACGCGCAAACCATGAAATTAAACCGGTATGAGTATCAATATCATCATGAGGCCTGTTGAGGTTCTCATTATCATTTTTCTCATTGGTTATACTGTCATGAGAACTCATTACTATTCTCCTGACTCTTTGTTATTTGCCATTTGTGTTTCGCTTTTTTCAGTCTCAACATCTTTTTCTTCAAGTTGAGTTTCATCACCTAACAAGGCTAATTTCATACCATTTACGGGGAAGTCTAATGCAGAAACAATGAGACGATCGCCATTTGCTAAGCCATTGGCAACAATAACATTACTACCTTGTTGGCGAACAATATCAATAGTCACATAATGTAGTTTGGAATCGCTGTCTAGAATAGCGACTTTGCCATTAATAACTAAATGTCTCGATACCACAGTTGCTTGTGCAACATTATTACCGACAATTTTAGCGTTAACATAACTGCCAAAGCGAAGTGGTGCTGACGATACTTTAGTTTTATTTTTTAACTGATAAGGATCATTTAACTCAGCGACTAAGTATCCCATACGACTCTTACTATCAATAACGCCTTCATTACGCTTGATAGTTGCGCTCCACTGCGTTGCTTTACCTGCGTAGATACCCACAAGGTTAACTTTCGCATTTACACCTTGGTTAGCTAAAAATTCAAGCTGATTATCGGCTACAGGCAAACGTACTTCAGCAATATCTGTAGCAAGTACATGACCTATTTTGCTACCCACACCGACAAAAGATCCTAAACCAATATTGCGGCTATCTATCATGGCATCATAAGGCGCTCTAATTTCAGTGCGCTCTAAATTACGCTCTGCACGTAAAACTGAAGCTTGTGCCGCTTTAACACGAGCAAGTTCCTGTGCCAGTTGTGGCTTACGTAAGCTCAGCTCTGTTGGAGATGTATCTGTTATTTGCTTCCATTCACTCTCTGCAACTTTACCTTGCGCGACTTCTTTTTCAAGTCCAGCTCTGGCTGTTGCCATAGAGGCTTGCGCATCAATTAAGGCTGCTTGGTAATCGTTAGGGTCAATTCGAGCTAGCAGCTGATTCTTTTTAACAAAGCCGCCCCGAAGGAATGTATCACTCAATTCAACAATTTCGCCGTTAACTTGGGCAATCAACTCAGTTTCATATTTAGGTGTCACCATGCCATAAGAGTTTACTTCTAATGTCATTGGCGCTACTGAAATTTCACTTACGGCAACAATTGGTGTGTTATCTACCTTAGCTTTTTCTTCTGGTGGTTTTTTCAAACTAGAAAAAACAGCCATGGCAGCAATGCCTGCAGCTAAGATAACGATAGGTATAATAATTTGTTTTTTAGTGGCCACTTTTAATCCCTTATTTCTTTAAAAGTTTTATATTTTTTATTTGCTTTATTGACTGGCAAATTTATCTTAATTTTAATTGCGCTAGAATAACCAATTATTCATTACAAGTATTAACAAAGATGTAACTCGTTATTACAAGATATACGCCAGATAAATAAAAAAAGGTCAACAGAGACAAATAGAATATAAAAATCAATAAATTACAATTAGTTAAAAACCAAAAAACTTACTTAATATTTTTTAACCCTCAATTTTTAATAAATATTTATTTTTTCATTGGTTTTTTTCACTATTTATTAAGGTGTATATAATTAATGTTGTCAAAAACACTACAAGTAAGTAAGTGTTCAATCAAATTGAAATCGTTGGGTATACCAGATTGAATGCGTTATAATAGGGGATACTTTATTTACGGCACTCCCCATGACAGACTCACACATACCCACTCAAGCTACTCTTGGTAAATTCAATATGCTCACCATTGTTGCCTTACTGGACAAAGGCGCATACCTTGATGGTGGGGATTTAGGTGAAATTTTATTACCTAAACGCGACCTGCCAGATGCCTGTAAAGTTGGTGAACAAATCAAAGCATTTCTTTACCTCGATTCTGCTGAAAGGCTTATAGCGACAACAACGACACCTTTAGCCCAAGTAGGTGAGTTTGTCTCTTTGAAAGTTGTCCAGGTAAATAAAATTGGTGCTTTCCTAGATTGGGGATTACCTAAAGATTTATTAGTTCCTTTCAATCAACAGCATTCCGAAATGGAAGTAGGTAAGTATTATCTCGTTAGAGTATTTCTTGACCAGCTGACTAATCGTATTGCTGCCTCAAGTAAGATAGATAAATTCCTTGATATTTGGCCTGCTGAATATCAACAAGGCGATAAAGTGAATTTAATTATCGGTGGCAAAACTGATTTGGGTTTCAAAGCTATTGTTAATGACCTGCATTGGGGCTTACTTTACGATAATGAAATTTTTCAGCATCTTAGAGTTGGTAAAAAAATTCCTGGCTATATTAAGCAAGTGCGTGAAGATGGCCGTTTAGATTTACTTTTAACACGCGGTAGTAAAAATAAAGTTAATGATTTTTCTGAAAAGTTATTAGCACATATTGCTGACAGAGGTGGTATAACGCCACTAAATGATAAAAGTGCACCTGAATTGATCCAAAGAACTTTAGGGGTAAGTAAAAAAACCTTTAAAGCGACGGTAGGAAATTTACTAAAGAACGGTAAAATTGCCATCGTTAAAGAGGGTATCAAGTTAGTCTAAACAATCTAGTTAACTAATAGTGCAAATAAAAAGAGGTATATACCCGTCCCACTTGAAGATGCATGATTCAGCTGGAATTATAAACGCCTTTAGGCAAGGCATTGATTGAAGATAATAGTTATTCTATTGTCGAAATCAATAACGCAGCATAAAGCGTTTATAAACCAGCCCTTTGGGGAAGACTGAGCAAATCATACTCGTCGTTACATTTGTTTTTAAGGGAATGACCCTTAATAAAAAAATGTGCCTTGATTATGAATCGCTCAGACTTCCTGAAACGAGCATCTTCAAGTGGAATGGGTATAACAATGTTATACCTCTTTTTTTTACTGCCAAGTCCTATTTATAATGACAGTACTTATTCAATGTACAACCGCATCTGTCATGGTAATAAAAGATAAATTAACCGCTAATGATTAAATCCAATACTTGACTTATATAGCCTGTGATCTGCTTCGAATAACACTAGTTGAGTTTCATTGATAAAAGTTTAAAAGCTACCACGAATTCCTACACTAAAATTACGCCCTGGCAATGGTGCAACTTCTTTTAGAAATGAGGAGTGCACGCGGGCATGTTCATTTGTTAAGTTTTGTCCCTTTAAATACAAGGTCAAGTCATCACCAAAACCATCAACATAATAATTAACGTGCGCATCAACCATAGTGTAGCTATCGGTATTTGTCTCGAGGTCTGCAATATTTTCCTGTTCGAAGTAATGACTTACGCTTAGTTCACTATCGAACTTATCTGCTTGATAGTTGATAATAGCACCAACCCGCATAGGTGGGATCCGAGGTAAGTTATCGTTTTCATTCACTAACCGAGCTCGAATATAATCAGCGATTAAACTTGTTTTAAATCCTGATGATACTTGATAGATAAACTCAGCTTCACCACCGTACATCTCAACATCATCTTGCTGGTACACTAGGATTGGTAAGCCAAATTCATTTTCAGCCTCATCCGCATGGCCGTGATCTTCTACAAAAAATAAGCCGGTATCTTGTTGATAATAGTAATCATTAATACGGTTATAAAAAGCACTAATGACATAACCAAAATCACCATTAAATTTCCGGAACGTTATATCTATGTTAAGTGAAGTTTCAACACTGGGCGCTTGTTCAGCCAACTCAACATGAATTTCATCCCCCTCTTGATGAACATCAAACATAGCACCTACTTCAAAGGTATTTGTACCTATATGCGGCCCGAATGAAAATAACTCTCCAGAAGATGCTGCACGTTGTGATAATGCCATTGAAAACCCTAAATTATATCCTGACTGGTAATCCCACACTAAACCGGCTGAAGCACTTATTGGCGTAAATGACTGCTGATCGAATGAGACCAATGTTTCATGGTGTTCAGTATGTGATGGATCGTTAGGTAACACATCTTGAGCTTGATGAGAACTTTCAAAACCAATTAAACTATCATCAGCCTCTAAATTAACTTGCTCTACCCTAGCACCTAATTGCAATAAAACTGGGCCAAAATGCTTTTCTTCTAACCAAGCAACTGCAAACATTTCCGATGTAGATGGTGGAGAAAAAGCTTCTTCGCCCAAGGCTTTAAAGTCTGACGATTTATAATGAACTGTCCATGCACCTTGCCATCCAGAAGTATCCTGGTGGAATAGGTCAATACGTGCTTCGGTACTTTTATTGGTAAAAGTGGTGCCTACTAAGCCTGACTCAATCTCTTGATGTTGGTAATCACTATAAGCAAATTTAGTCGCTACCTTATTAATAAATTGTTGGTCGAAATTATACTCACCTAGAACCTGCCAGCGATCTTGCTGCATTTTGGCATACACACCGACTTCTTCATCATGATCATCAGCTGAATGTTCATCGATATGTTCTTCTTCATGACTATGTCCAGGAATACCATATTCCCTGTCCATAAACCCATAAGAAAAACCTATAAAGCCATCTTTAAGTAAGTAACTTGAACCCAATGTTGCCCCACTGGAAGTACTCGCACTATTTTCTAGGCGCTGTTCACCCGATACTTCGTGACCTTCATCTTCTTCATGAATATCAGCTTCTCCAGCAAGTTTGTAGTTCTTAGAGTCTCGCCAAAAACCGTCTAAATGAAAAGCGACATTATCGGTACCGGTTTGGATATTAATTGATGCCTGCTGCTCATTAGATACATCGTTATACTGTAACAAGTAATCGACTTGTTCATCACTACTCGTTGGAACGCGTTCATCAACTACATTAACTACACCACCAATAGCACCACTGCCATAAAAAAGAGTTGCCGGACCACGTAACACCTCTATTTGAGTCGCGGTACTCGTTTCAGTAGCCACAACATGGTCTGGCCCGACCCGGGAAGCATCACCAACATCTAATCCATTTTGTGTAATGAGAACTCTAGGACCATCCAGACCTCTAATTATTGGTGTGCTAGCAACAGGGCCATAATAACTGGAGTGCACGCCGACTTCGTTTTTCAAGGTTTCCCCTAAAGTCGCCGCTTGTTTCATTTTCAATTCATCTGCACTGAGAACATTAATAGGCAGCGCAGATTCAATTGAAGAACTATGTAATGGCGTTGCATGTACATCAATCACTTCCATTACTGATGTAGCTAAAACTATATTCAAGTCAACAATATCTTCTTCGCTAACAATAACTTTATGGTTACTATGCCCATGATTTTTAGCACTAATATGTATTTCAAAAATACCTTTAGTAACATCTGTAAAGCTAAATATACCTTGAGAGTTTGTGCGGACCTGCTGTGAGTCTAGCCCTAATTCGACCACGGCATTATAAATAGGTTGGCCATGTTTGTTTAATACAACGCCTGATATCTTCTGGGCGAGGGTGTTAGCGCTAAAACATAATATTGTGCTAAGTGTCGATAGTACCGTGACATTAGCAATTTTTTTGAGAGGTGATTTTACTTGAGTATTGATACTCTTTTTAGTCACAAAAAACATAAACGGGTTTCCAATAATTTTTTAAGGGATGCCGACCTATCTGCTAATTTATATTCGCAGGCAGACAGCTAAGGGAAGCATTGCTTATTTTGAGGAAGCACTTCACTATAAAAAGATATAACTAACTTAATATCTTAATAAATAACTAAATAAGAAATTACAGAAATGTTGGTGGTGCTCTTAGCGGAGGATATACATGGGTAGCTGAAATAAACACGGCATTGATAATAGCAACGTTGCTAATATTAATTATCGCTATGGAAACTGGGTATAAAGCTAACGATCTCGGCGGAGAATCAATGCCTTGTTGGCATAAATGACAATCATGCAATTCAATATTAGCAAGACCGTCAGATTCAACTTGTGCATAATGCTCACTATGGACAAACAAAGCTGCGCAAAAAAGCAATAGCGTCAAAACACTCTGACGAATGTGTCGCTTATTAAGTTGCTGTTGGGATAAGGCAGAGTTCATGATTGTGATAATATAACACCTAACAAGTAAATTCAATCATAGTCCACCTACTTATTTCAAAATATCATCCCCTCATCAAACACCGAGATGTATGTATATCCGTTACCATTTAAGATGCATGTTTGAGAGTGCTTGAGTAATTTCAATTCAAGGTACTGTGATCAAATAATGGTTGTTCTGGAGAATATCTCCTACATTCTCTAATAATCACTCTATACTGCCTTAAATACTTAAACCATATAATGACTATGGTTAAAGTATTTCCCTTGCCTAAAGTTATTTTAATTCCCTCTGAAATCCGCACTTTGATTGGTAACGAGTATATATGTCCAAAACATCTAACTAAACAATTTCACTACGCTATACTTTGTACAATTACCAATAAGCTATTGCTTTGAATAGCTATTGCTATCTTATTAGCATAAGGATACCTTTATGGCCCCATTTACAAAATCTCCGTTAAATAAAGTAGGTATACTGACATTTAAACAGACATTGTTATTACTAACCGTAATGGGTGTCACATTACCGAGTTATAGCGAAAGTTTTACCGTTAAACGTGCAGGGCAAGGCTTTACTGGCTTAGCCCAAGACTTCACTTCATCATTAAGTAATCCTGCGCTACTTACCACGTTTGACAACGACGATGACATCTTCTTTTCCTTGAACATAGGAAGCATCGCATCTGACAAATATAATGTTATTGATACGACTGAAGATATTAGTGACAACCTAGATACATTAGCCAACGATATTAACGGCATTCAAAATTTTCAATCCTTAGAACAAGCTAAAAATTATTATGATGACTTAAATCTGCAAGTAGATAATATCATTGCTGATTTTGAAAATATCGATGAAAAAATAGTAAAACTACGTAATGGTTTGAACTTACAGATACTTATTCCGAATAAATATTTAAGTTTTGGCCTTTTTACCAATCAATATGGCCGTATTGGTGGAACAATGGATTACAGCGAAGGCGATGAAAAGATTTTAAATGACGCCATTTTATCGGCTGAGTTAGACTTAAGTGAACTCGAGTCAGCAACCATAACCGTTGGCTACTCAATTGCAGAAGCAGGTTTTATGGCTGCTTACCCTGCCGTTAAACACGCTAATTATGATGTAAGTGTCGGTGCAAAATTAAAATACCAACGTATAGACCTTTATTATAATCGCGTGAAAATCAACGATTTTGAGGATAATGACTTCGAGATTACCAATGAAGAAAATATCACAGATAAAAGTGGTACTAATGTTGATTTAGGCTTATATATAAATTGGGGCGATGAACGTCAATGGCATGCAGCATTAGTAACAAACAACTTAATGAAACAAGTCGTTCATCATATTGAACAAGATATAACGTTCACTCTAGTAAATAATACAAGTCTTGGCTTAAGCTATCAAAATAGCTGGGTTAGCTTAGCGACAGAAATAGATCTTACCGATAGGGAAAAGCTTTCGTCGTTAGAGGCTAGCAAATATGCGGGTGTAGGCGCTGAATTTCGTTTCTATGAGCATATTCAATTTCGCTTAGGTTATCGTACTGACTTAAATGATATTGATGATGATATTTACACAGCAGGTATTGGTATTTCACCTTGGGATGCTTTCGCATTTGATATTGCCGCCTTTACTGGTGATAACGATACCATTGGTGCGGCATTGCAACTTAGTTTAAAAATTTAAATTAGATGGACTAAATTAGCTCACTTATCGTCTTCTAATTTAACATCATTTACACCTTTTAAACTTTTACACATAGACAACTGAAAGTAAAAAGCAGCCATTGATAATATTCAACAGCTGCTTTTTAATGGTGTATTTACTATGCTCCGTTGCTAGTACACATTAGAGTTCAAAGTAATTACAAAATACTTTATACAACTCGGTTCCCTGGTTAACACTGGCAGAGGCAAAATGTAAAATAGGGATAACTTCCTGCTCAAGAGACACATAATGCAATGCCTCACCATCACCATAATTATCCATGCGAAGAATTCGAGCTAATGGCTGGCCTGCAGCTAAAGGCTTTCCGAACTCCGCAAGATAATCTACCATGCCACCCATAGGTGAATACAAAGCCTTATAATCCTTTAGATAACAAGCGTACCGAGTCATTTTTTGTGGCTGATACTGTTTATTATCAATAACCTTTTGATAGGTTAAATAAGATAAAATACCTAGTGCATCTTGCTTCGCCACATCTAAGTCTATTTGCTCTTGAGAGCCAAGTTCAACCGTAAAGCTTTCTTTCTTAAAAGCCCCCTCTCCCATAGTGAATTTTCGGCCTGAAGCTTGATAGGCCTGTTGTAAACTCCACCATGGACAAAACGTTGCCTCGTCCATTGCGCCATCAAAGTCATTTTGAATCAATATTGTATGTTCAATATCGAAATATTCCGCACTCGCTTGTGCATATTCAGGGCAATATAAGTGCTTACTGGAAATAGGACCCGTATGTAAGTCCAACACTATATCTGCTTGATGGGCAAGTCGCTGTAACTGATAGGCAATTCGTTGCCCCGTAGTTATACCCCAGATATTGTGTTCTAATTTTTTTTCAATTTCAGTAAGTAAAAGTTGTTGGAATTTAACTTTTATTTCTTCTTCACTGGCATCAATATATTGTTGAACGAAAGGTTCAATAACAGTTGGATCGAAATGATACATTCGATTCCAGTTAACACCGGTAATAGGGTCAAAGCGTCCTAAGGTGTACTCACCATTTTTATGATTACAAGCAACAGGATTAGCATAAGGGACTAAGGTAATATTTGCCTGTAAATCACAGTGTTGCAATAGTTCAAGTAATTGGAAAATTACAGCATTACCTTGTACTTCAGCGCCATGCATATTAGCCTGAATATAAACGTTGGGCGCAGAGCTATTTTCAGATTTAAAAGCGTATACAGGTACTGTTAGCTTAGCGCCACTTGCCATTTCGCCAACAGACATAACCTCTTTGGTAAATTTATTCATTACAATTCCTCAACTAAGCCATATAAGATGAAGCAGGCTGAGCTGCTCTAACTTGAGTAAACGTGCCATTTTGGTATACATATTCAGCGGCTAACTCATGACATAAGAAAAATGGCATGCTTTCTGTAAAGCCATAAGCGCCACAATAACCGAACACTAATCGCTCACCGATGGCAATGTCTTCGGGTAAAAGTAAATGCCCCAGTTTATCCATGCTGGTGCATAATGGCCCATGAAGATCAAACGCTTGCATAATCGACTTTTCAGCAGAAAAACCTTCACGTAAAATTTGTACCGGAAAAGGCTGTTCAGTGATCGCGGGACGTAATAAATGGTTTATACCAGCCGCCAACACTAATTGCTCTTGACCATAGTTTATTTTTCTATCAACCACAGGCACGACATAATAGCCGCACTCTGCAACAGCAAAACGCCCTAACTCTAACCATAACTCTTTGACACCAGATTTTTCTTTGATAACAGCCAGGTCTTCAATAACTTGAGACCAGGACAACGCTTGCCCCTCACCTAAATAATCAATACCTAAACCACCACCCAAATCGAGCACATCTAAAGTCATACCAATGCTGTTAGCCAAATCAGTTAAAGGCGTTATCATTTGAGACCATAATGAAAACATTTTTTCATTACTCAGCATATTTCCCCATTGGAAAATATGTAATCCACATAAATTTAACGCTGGATAACTATCTACATGGATATTCTGCCACTCGGATACTGATAGACCAAAGGGTGTTAAGCTATTGCCACCCAGTGGATTTTTCTCACCTTCATGCCATTGCAGTTGAACCCTAAGTAGTACTTTTGGCTTTTCATCATTAGTCAATGATTCGGCTTGCTCGAGCACCACTTCATTTAACCAATTAAGTTGATTTAAGCTTTCAACCACAAAAGTGCGAACACCTTTTTTCACAAAGGCATCAAGCTGTTTCTTTGATTTAGCGGGTCCAGTATTTAATACTCGACTCGGATCTATGCCTTGCGCTAGAACTTGAGTTAATTCACCCGTACTAGCAACATCAAAGTTGAAACCTTCACTATCAAGGGTTTGAATAATTTTAGATAGTGGATTGGCTTTAACGGCAAACCATAATTTAATCACGTCTTGCTGCTGTAAAGTTGCTAAATGTGTTTTAAGCGCATCAAGTTGATAAACATAATAACCTTGTTCATCTTCCGGTGACTGATGGGTAACTAAGGCATGTTCAATACTGGTGTCAAACCAAGGAGATTTAGTCATCATACTTTTCTTTATATTTGTCTTTATAGTTTTCTTTTAAATGTCAGAACTCAATCAAGTGAGTATATTAATTATTCAGCTTTAAGTTGTATGGTGCAAACTAAAGGAAAAAGCACGGAGTTGATGACTATCAAGATTCCGTACATCCTGTACTTCACCTTTCAGGCCACCCTTCGGATGTTCAAATTAATTCCCGAAGAATTTGTGAGTACTTTTGACGCATAGGTTGGACCATACAACGACAAGATGATTAATTAACGTAGAATTGATTCTAATTCCAGTGAGGCATCGCTTTTTTCATCACGATATTTAACGATAAGCGCACAAGCCATGCTTAAACCTTGTTCTTTTGCCCATTCACCTTTAACTGGACGGGTGCCAGGCACAACAACTGCACGTTCTGGAATTTCAGCACCTTTTTCACGCATAACTTGATTAACACAGTCATAAACGGGTACTGATTTAGAAAGAGATACGCCAGGTGCTAATACTGCTCCCTTCTTAACTACAATGCCTTCAACGACAACAACACCGGCACTTAAAAAGGCACCATCTTCAATAATCACTGGGCTAGCACCTATCGGCTCTAATACACCACCAATTTGAACCGCTGCTGAAATATGGACATTTTTACCTATTTGCGCACACGAGCCAATTAAAGCATGGCTATCAACCATAGTCCCCGTATCAACAAAGGCACCGACATTAATGTAAGCTGGTGGCATGATGATAACGCCTTCAGCAACGTAAGCACCTGCACGTACAGATGATCCACCAGGGACTAAACGAACTCCATCTTGTGGTGTAAATTGACGTGCGGGTAAGTTGTCTTTATCAACAAAACCTTGATAATTATCGTTAAAAGCGATGTTTTTTCCCGCTTTAAAAGCAGCTAAAATACCTTTTTTCACTTCAATATTGGCATGCCAGTTACCGGCATCATCTTGATTTGCCGCCCGTAAACTACCTGATTCTAACTGTGCTAATACATCTTGCCAGTTCATTTATTACTCCGCTTATCTGATAAAAGTCTATAAAAAATAATGAGTATTCGTGTTATTAAAGAGATGCGTAAACATACTTGATTAATAAAACTAAATACTTTGTGCGGAGTACTGGGCGTTGACAAAGAAGAGCATAACATCAGCGGAGCTGGCATTTTGGCTAATATGCAAAGACCAGAAGCTCCCCACTTAAACAGCCAAATATGGCTATTATTTAAAGTGACAGTTGTTGGGATTCAGCCCACTACTTTATAAAGGTATAAAGTACACAACCGATAAACAGCTTATCAAATAGCTATTTATCTCGGCGTTAATCCCCCTCATTACCATCTACAGAGTTTGATCTCTGCTGTTGAATTGTTCATAACAATACAAAACAATGGTAATTACCTGGTTAACGCTCCTCTTCTGGCCCTATTAAAATTTACCGGTTAATTAACCATTAAATTTGAATTAGGGACATTTGCTATTTAAGCATTTTTTTTACCTAGGTACAATTAACTTCCCACAAAATAACCCTATTCCCTTATACTTATTTACCGTAGAATATAACCATTATTCTTTGTCTATTTATTACCCTGTGTCCTGCCTTATGTCTTTGTCGAATCCTAGCCAAGTTTTATTACGCAATAGTGAATTACTTAACGCAAAATCGCCTTTATTGATTAATTTACCTGAAGATGGTTTCATTGATGCTTACTTAGATATCCATAAGCCCGACAACATTAGTTGCTTTAATACAAATTTTATTGATTATCAGGCGATTAGCAAAAAACACGTCAATACATCTAATAGCAAAAGCATTCAGACAACATTCGCCAGCATATACCAAACAAAAACATGCCACGATCTCGTCATAATAACGTTCCCAAAAAGCAAGGCGGAACTGAATTTCACTCTCGCTATGATTGCTCCTTGCATAAACGAGACAACAAAAATTTTATTCGTTGGCGAGAAAAAAGGCGGTATTCAATCGGCAGAAAAATTAACAAAAGACATACTATCCTGCTGCCAAAAAGTCGATGCTGCTCGCCACTGCCTGCTTTTTGTTGGGCTATTTAAACCAGAAAAATTATCTGTTGTTTTCAACTTACAAGATTGGTTTAAAAAATACCATATTACTATTGAAGGAATAGAGCTGACTATAGCCTCATTACCTGGGGTTTTCAGTCAGCAAAAATTGGATGTAGGCACTGCATTATTACTGCGTAACTTACCCAATAAGATGGTAGGAAATGTGCTCGATTTTGGTTGTGGCGCGGGTGTTATTAGCTGCTTTATCGGCAAAAAATTTATTGGTGTAAAATTATCCTTACTGGATGTAAGTGCCTTAGCGTTAACTTCAGCACAAGAAAGTTTGGCTTTAAACGGTCTGTCGGGTAATGTATTTCCTTCAAATAGCTTATCTGATGTTAATGACCACTATCACCATGTTGTTTCAAATCCTCCTTTTCATCAAGGCGTTAAAACACACTATCAAGCCAGTGAGGACTTTTTAGCCGGAATAAACAAGAAACTTAACAAGCAAGGTAACATTACGATAGTAGCCAACAGCTTTTTGCGTTATCAACCCATCATGGAAGCACACATTGGTACTACTCGGGTGATAACAAAAGAGAAAGGGTTTACTATTTACCAAGCTCAGCTATCATCTAAGTAACAAGAAACTTTTTTTTGGGTACCATGCCACATTTAATCAACACCATGTCACTGCATAGTCGCCTAGTGCAAAGCATTATGGCTTTAAGTACAATAATATTACTCACAGTTTCAATGAGTATTATTAAGTTAGTTGATGAACAGGGTAATCAAAACATTGCCAGTGAAACTCGTGCGTGGGCAAATATTCTGGCAAAGAGCAGTAGCCCCTTTTTACAAAGCGACAATGATAATAGTCAAAGTAAACTTAAAAGTGAGCTGGTAAAATTAATTTCCACTCCCCTCATTAATCGCATACATATTTATCGTACTAATGAAGATGGCAGTATTGAGTATTTTAGTAGTTATAATAAAAATCATAAATTTCCTGCTATCAGCGACAAAATAGACAAAATATCACAATTAAGTACTATCCAATATGAAGAAAACCACCTAGAACTGATTGTTAAAATAACTCAAGACCAGCGTGTTTTAGGCTACTTATTTATCCAATCTAGCTTGCTTGAAAAGCAGAGTTTCATCAGAAAGTTAATCTATATAACGCTTGGTTTTCTACTCTTTGCTTTACTCTTTTCTTTTGCTGTTTCGCAATGGTTATTTGATAAATCCAACCAGCCTATCGGAAAATTAATCGAAGATATTGGACAAATCTCACAAAATAAAAATTATCAAACTCAATTAGCGATTCAACCCTATAAAGAACTTGATATGCTGGCTAAAAATATCAATATATTATTACTTCGCACTGATAAACATATCAATACCATCATTGATGAACACCAATATGCCTTATCTCAAAACCAAGCATTAGAAAATAAGCTCAGCGCAAGAACAAATGCCTTGAAAGAATCCAATCAAGAATTACTTTCTACATTAGAAAAACTGCATGAATTTCAAGGACAATTGGTCGAAACAGAGAAGATGGCCTCACTCGGCGATTTGGTAGCCGGCATAGCACATGAAGTAAATACCCCTATTGGTTTAGGTGTTACTGCTTCAAGCTTATTAGCAGATAAATTAAGCGAAATAAAAACGGCTTTTGAAGATAAAACATTAAAATCTAGCCAATTAAAAAAATTCTTAACTGATGGTGATGAAAACGTCTCGATAATATTCCGTAATTTAGAACGAGCAGCAAAATTAATATCAAGTTTTAAAAAGGTTGCGGTTGACCAATCCAGCGCTGAATGTCGTACTTTTAATGTTAAGGGTTTATTAGATGAAGTTCTATTAACACTCTCAGCAAAAATAAAATCGGCCAATGTCACTCTATCGGTGATTTGCCCAGATGATCTCTACATCAATAGTAAACCGGGTCCTATCAACCAAATATTAATAAACTTGATCTTAAATTCAATTTATCATGCTTTTGAAGGGCTAGATCACGGCACTATCACTATCAATGTGATGAACTTAAGTGATCAATTACATATTAATTATAGTGACGATGGTATTGGTATTGATGATACTATGAAAACCAAGATTTTTGATCCTTTCACGACTACCAAGCGAGGCAGCGGTGGCAGTGGCTTAGGCATGCATTTAGTATACAATTTAGTAACCCAAGCGCTAGATGGTCATATAGTACTTGAAGATGATCTTGAACATGGAGTGAGTTTTGATATCACTTTTCCGGTAGAATTAGCATCAACTTAATGAAATAATAGCCTTTAAAAATTGTTTTTTCATTTTCTCTTGACTAAAATAGTTAAATAATTGTAAATATATTACACACACGTCACTCATTAAAAAATAATCGCAATAGCCATTTAAATATTAGGTAAATTCCAACATGCAGACTTATCAAATCTTAGTTGTCGAAGATGAAGACGTCACCCGCTTTAACTTACGCAATTTATTTGAAGCAGAAGGTTACGAAGTTTTCGAAGCTGTTGATGGTAATAGTATGGCTGAGCAGCTTAGACTACATACCATCAGCCTTGTCATTATGGATATTAATTTACCCGGAAAAAATGGCTTGTTATTAGCACGAGAATTAACTGCCAATAAAGATATGGGATTGATTTTCCTGACTGGTCGAGATAGCGATATTGACAAAATTCTTGGCTTAGAAATTGGGGCCGATGATTATTTAACAAAGCCATTTAATCCACGCGAGTTAACAATCCGAGCACGTAATATTTTAAGTCGTATTGGACAAACGAGCGCAGAACCAGAACAAAGCATAGTGAGTTTCAATCAGTGGACGTTAGATGGTAATTCTCGTCAAATGACTAGCCCTGAAGGAGAGATAATTGCTATTCCTCGTGGCGAATATCGAGCATTAAGTTTGCTTATAAAAAATTCTGGTAAAATAATTTCTCGACAAGAATTAATTAAAGAAATGACCGGCAGAGATTTACGCTCAAATGACCGTACAGTCGATGTCACCATAAGACGATTACGTAAACACTTTGAATTGAATCAAAACACACCTGAACTTATTAATACCATTCACGGCGAAGGATATCGTTTTGTCGGCACCTTAGATTAAACTATTTTAGCAGCCTTCAGGGGCTGCCAAATTATCACCTAATAAAACTGCACAACACTTTATTTACTTTCCAACCAGCTTTTAAACGTAAGTATTGCTTGCTCATTAGCCAACTTTAATGCTGTTAACAACTCCCTTTTTTGCTCTTTGGGTGCGGTCGATTTTTCTAATAACTTTAATTGTGCATGTAATTGACACATACCAACACTCGCTGTTGCGCCTTTCATTTTATGGCAATGCTCTTCCCAGCCAGAGAGTGAATCGTTGAGTTGCGCACTTTCAATATCATTTAGGTAAATTGCAACTTGCTGACAATATAAAGCGAACATCTGCTCAACAATAGTTTTACCTAAACTGTCTAAATAACCTTCAAGTAATTCCAAATCTAAGTCTGGATTCGATTGTTCAGTTCCCATAGACACACCTTTTTACGCAAATAATATAGAGTACCTCTATATTACAGCAGTAATAAATATCAGACAAACTTCCTGAAAAATAGAGGAAAAGGCGTTCTATTCTCATCTTTTTTATCTATAGAGCAACAACAGTAATGATTACCATTAAAAAATAAGCTAGAATGTGCGCCCTTAGATCTACTCTTCGTCTTATTGCAAGAAAGTCTCGAAGTTTAGTTAGTAATTATCGTTTAAAGTGGAGTCGAAATGACGACATCAATGCCAGATATAGCCAACCATACAACAGCTCAAACCGAAGGTACACTTGACTGGGTTGGCATGAGTAACATTGAAATGCCTATAATGGTCGCTTCAAAAGGCCAAGCCGAGCGTATGGTGTCGGCACATATTGATGCATTTGTTAACTTAAAAGAAGCTCAAGCGAAAGGCATTCATATGTCACGCCTTTACTTACTTATTGATGAGTTATCTACAAGTAATGTGCTTAACTATCAAAGTTTAGTTAGCTTACTTGACGGTTTTATTAGTAGTCACCAAGAATTAAGTGATCAAGCCAAAGTTCAATTCAGCTTTGACTACCACTTACGTAGAAAATCATTGGTTAGCGGTAAAGAAGGTTGGAAAGCTTACCCGGTAACACTTACCGGTTATTTAAATAAGGGCAAACTTACTATAGAGTTAACCATTGATGTACGTTATTCATCAACTTGTCCGTGTTCTGCTGCACTTGCTAGACAATTAATCCAAAAGGCGTTTCAAGATAAATTTGCGCAACAAAGTGAATTAGCACTAACGGATGTCCATGACTGGCTAGGAACTACAGAAGGAATCGTAGCAACCCCTCATTCACAGCGTTCCGTTGCTGAAGTAAAAGTGAAACTTAATTCAAGTATTGATGACTTTCCTATTACCGAATTAGTTGATCTTATTGAAAACTCGCTGAAGACTCCGGTACAAGCAGCAGTTAAACGCGAAGATGAGCAAGAATTTGCTCGCCTAAATGGTCAAAACCTAATGTTTTGTGAAGACGCTGCACGTCGTTTACAGCATAGTATGAATCAGACAGAGCAATTCGATGATTTCTGGCTGCGTATTAATCATTTAGAGTCACTCCATGCCCATGACGCTGTTAGTGTCACTACCAAGGGTATCGAGGGTGGTTATCAGCCTTAGCTATAACCCGCTCTATTAAAACTAAAGCCAATAGTGATATCACTATTGGCTTTTTTTTGTCTTATCGCTAAATTAGAACTTATAGCAATTAAATTAATTAAGGGGATAATACCAATTGTACTAATTAATTGCCCATCTTCAAATGGTCTTAATCTACAATTTCTGCGTTGCGCTCAATCTCAATAGCTAGCTATTTTTCAATCACGCGCCTTGAACTTGAAAATTTATCCTCATTGAATTTTGATCACTAAATTAATACAAATGGTATAACTTCTATTTTAAAATAAGTAATGAGCAGAATGTTCAAAAGCAAAACAATGGATCGAGTAAGAGTTGGTCATTGGATACAACGGCGCTATTGGATATTTAAGAATGCACTTTTAGTTATTTAATGTCCTGCTTTAATAACTACTTCACGTATAACCTGTATAAATATTGAATATGCCCCCACAGCATAAACCCCGCCAAAATGTAGTTTTATTTCATGATTTTTCACAGGTTGAAATAAAAACCACAGAACAAAAACAACAAACACAATAAAAACAACAACATACAAAAACACTATTACTCTACTTAGTTACAAAAAAGAACGAAAATGTAAATTAGTTACGAGCAAATGCTCTATTTTCATTGACCTTTAGCGAATAACTGAGTAGTGTTGAATGTCCACTTACTTAATAAGAGGAGTATTTATGCATTTTTTCCATGCCTTTATTCCCCTTTGACTGTCCTGTGAGTAAGTTGGCTTATTATTTAGGAGAAAAGAATGCAGCTTTATGATCATAGCGTCCAAAAAGACAATTGTGGCTTTGGTTTAATCGCCCATCAACAGGGTGAGACCAGTCACAAACTAATCAAGACCGCTATTTCCGCTTTAGATCGTATGCAACATCGTGGCGGTATCGCCAGCGATGGTAAAACAGGTGATGGTTGTGGCTTGTTATTACAAAAACCAGACAGTTTTTTTCGCGCTGTAGCTGCAGACAATAACTGGAAGCTAGGTAAAAAGTATGCTGTTGGCATGATTTTCCTAAGCCCTGATCCTATTGAAGCTGCATTGTCTAAAAAAATATTAGAACAAGAGTTAGCCGATGAAAGCTTGACCTTAATAGGCTGGCGAACGGTACCTACCGACACTTCAGTGTTAGGTGAAATCGCTATCGGTAACTTGCCAACAATAGAGCAAGTATTTGTTGATGCTCCCCCAGGTTGGAGAAACTTAGAATTAGAGCGCCGTTTATATATGGCTCGTCGTCGTGCTGAAAAACGCATTACAGATGAAAAATTTTATGTGGCGAGCTTGTCTTGCTTAGTAACAATCTACAAAGGCCTAATGATGCCGGTAGATTTACCCAATTTTTATTTAGATTTAGCTGATATTCGGATGCAAAGCGCGATTTGTGTATTCCACCAGCGCTTTTCAACCAATACCTCACCCCAGTGGCATTTAGCACAACCGTTTCGTTATTTAGCGCATAACGGTGAAATCAATACTATTAACGGGAACCGTCAGTGGAGTCGAGCAAGAACTCATCGCTTTAAGTCACCGTTATTGCCAGACTTGCAAGATGCAGCACCTTTTGTTGGCCAAACAGGCTCTGATTCATCTTCTTTAGATAATATGCTTGAGCTATTTTTAGCCGGTGGCATGGACTTATACCGTGCCATGCGTTTATTGATGCCACCTGCATGGCAAAACAGTCCTTTAATGGATGATGACTTACGTGCCTTCTATGAATTCAATTCTATGCACATGGAGCCGTGGGACGGTCCTGCTGGCGTAGTAATGACTAACGGTCGTCATGTTGCTTGTAATCTTGATAGAAACGGATTACGCCCTGCCCGCTATGTCATCACACGTAATGGCTTTATTACCCTAGCCTCAGAAGTAGGTATATGGGATTACGGTGAAGATGAAGTGGTAGAAAAAGGCCGCGTTGGTCCAGGCGAAATGCTAGCGATTGATACCTACACAGGTAAAATATCTCATTCATGTGATATTGATAATGACCTCAAAGAACGTCACCCTTATAGAGAGTGGTTGAATAAAAACGTTCGCCATTTAGTGCCCTTTGATAAGCTAGAAGCTAACTTGATTGGTCAGCGGGTATTTACTGATATTGAGATGAGTCAATATCATAAAATGTTCAATTACAGCTATGAAGAAATTCAGCAAGTAATAAGAACATTAGCGGAGAATGGCCAAGAAGCGACTGGTTCTATGGGTGATGATACACCTATGGCGGTATTATCAAGTCAAACACGCACCCTATATGACTACTTCCGTCAACAATTCGCGCAAGTAACAAACCCACCAATAGATCCGTTGCGTGAACGTTATGTTATGTCACTAGGTACTTGTATTGGCCGTGAGCATAATGTATTTAACGAAACGTCTGGTCATGCAGACCGTATGTTATTTTCAACGCCTGTACTTATGTATACCGGTTTGAAACAATTACGTGAATTAGATCCTGAACACTATCGTTCAGATACGCTCTCACTAAGCTTTGATGCCAAAGAAGGTTTAGAAGCCGCTATCAGACGCATATGTGACGAAGCCGATGCACTTGTTCGCAACAGCCGCACTGTTATCTTGGTTTTATCGGATAGAAATATTCAACCTGGTTTACTTGTTATTCCTGCGGCAATGGCTGTTGGTGCAGTTCAAAAACGTTTAGTCGACCAACAGCTACGTTGCGATTCTAATATTATTGTAGAGACTGGCTCTGTACGTGACTCACATCAATATGCAGTATTGCTTGGCTTAGGTGCTACGGCAATATATCCCTATTTGGCGTTTGAAACAATTGAGCAACTAGTTGAACAAGGACAAATAGATTTATCAGCCCGTGATGCTATCGTTAATTACCGAGAAGGCATTAACAAAGGTTTATTAAAAATATTGTCTAAAATGGGTATTTCTACCATTGCCAGTTACCGCTGTGCCGGCTTATTTGAAGTCATTGGCTTAAATGAAGATATTATGGCACTTTGTTTTAGTGATTTACCAAGTCGCCTTAAAGGTGCTGACTTTAGTGATATTCAACAAGATGCAATAAACCTAACGCGCAAAGCATTTTTGCCTCATCAAAAAGTTAACCATGGCGGCTTATTAAAGTATGTTCATGGTGGTGAGTATCACGCCTTTAATCCTAATGTTGTTAACTATTTACAACGTGCGGTGCGAAACGGTGATTATAATGATTACCGTACTTTTGCTGATGAAGTTAATAACCGTCCAGTTGCCACCCTTCGTGACTTATTAAAATTCAAGGATGACTGCCAGCCTATTCCTCTCGATCAAGTTGAAGCGGAAGGTGAAATGTTCAAACGTTTCGATAGCGCCGCTATGTCAGTTGGTGCTCTTAGCCCAGAAGCACATGAGGCTCTTGCTATTGCAATGAACCGCTTGGGTGGATTTTCAAACTCTGGTGAAGGTGGCGAAGATGAACGCCGTTACGGTACCGTTAAAAATTCTCGTATCAAACAAATTGCCTCAGGACGTTTTGGTGTTACCCCACATTATTTAGTTAATGCCGACGTATTACAAATAAAAGTAGCGCAAGGGGCAAAACCTGGTGAAGGCGGACAGTTACCTGGTGATAAAGTGTCGCCATTAATTGCTAAGTTACGTTACTCAGTACCTGGTGTTACCTTAATTTCTCCGCCGCCACATCATGATATTTATTCGATTGAAGATTTAGCCCAGCTAATTTTTGACTTAAAACAAGTTAATCCAAAAGCGATAATTTCCGTGAAGTTAGTTTCAGGTCCTGGTGTTGGTACCATCGCCTCGGGGGTTGCTAAAGCGTATGCCGACTTTATTACTATTTCAGGTTACGACGGTGGTACTGCTGCGAGTCCGTTAACGTCAGTAAAATATGCAGGTTGTCCATGGGAAATGGGCTTAGCAGAGGCTCATCAATCCTTGGTAACCAATGGCTTGCGTCATAAAGTGCGCTTACAAGTTGATGGTGGTTTAAAAACTGGTGTTGATATTGTTAAGGCCGCTATATTAGGCGCTGAGAGCTTTGGTTTTGGTACTGCCCCTATGGTTGCGTTGGGTTGTAAGTTCTTGCGTATTTGTCATCTTAATAACTGTGCTACCGGTGTAGCAACACAAGATGAAGTTTTACGCGAGAAGTTCTTTAAAGGTTTGCCTGAACAAGTGATGAATTACTTTAAATTTATTGCCCGTGATGTACGGGAAATACTTGCCAGCCTTGGCGTAAAAAGTCTAACGGATATCATCGGTAGAACTGACTTATTAATACAAGTGGATGGTATTACCTCTAAGCAAAGTAAGTTAGATTTATCACCGATAATTGCGCCTGTTGTTGCCGGTGAAAATACAGCACTTCATCAAACTCAGGAAAACACCGCCTTTGATAAAGGACAGTTAAATCAGAATATTTTAGCTGCTGCGATTGATGCGGTAGCGCATAGTAAAGGTGGTGAATACCGCTTTAACATCCAAAATACTGATCGCTCTGTCGGTGCTACTTTATCAGGTGAAATCGCTCGTCACCATGGCGATCAAGGTATGGCAGCCTCACCAATTACGATACACCTATCCGGTACTGCAGGACAAAGTTTTGGAGTCTGGAATGCTGGCGGTCTACACATGATTTTAACTGGTGATGCCAACGATTATGTTGGAAAGGGTATGGCGGGTGGTAAACTCACGATCAAACCCCCTGTTGGCGTCGAGTATGCTAGCCATAAAACTATGATTATGGGTAATACTTGTCTATATGGTGCGACGGGCGGTAATTTATTCTCTTCTGGTCGTGCTGGTGAGCGTTTTGCGGTACGTAACTCAGGTTGCCAAGCGGTTGTAGAAGGCACTGGTGATCATGCTTGTGAATATATGACTGGCGGTATTGTCACTATTTTAGGCGATACAGGTGTTAACTTTGGTGCTGGTATGACTGGTGGTTTCGCTTATGTATTAGATGAATCAGGTGATTTAGATATTCGTCTGAACAAAGAGTCTATCGAAATGCTTGCTATTGAAGAGCTAACTATTCACCAAGAACATTTACGTGGCATCATCAATCAACACTTTGAAGAAACAGGCAGCTTACGCGCTCAGGAGATCCTTCATGATTTTGATAAATATGCTCCATTATTTAAATTAATTAAACCGACAGCTACCGATGTAAAAACCTTATTAGGTCACCGTAGTCGTTCAAGTGCTGAACTTCGCGTGCAAGCACAATAATTGATAATAATTTAGGATTAAAATAATGAGTAAAAATGTTTATCAATTTATTGATGTAAAGCGAATAGACCCAGCGAAAAAGTCTATAGACGTACGTAAGATTAATTTTGTCGAAATCTATCAACCATTAGGCAATGAGCAAAGTGCCGGCCAGGCTGACCGTTGTCTTGACTGCGGTAACCCATACTGTGAGTTTAAGTGTCCTGTGCATAATTACATTCCACAGTGGTTAGAGTTAGTGACTGAAAATCGCATTTTTGAAGCGGCTGATTTATGTCATGAAACTAACAGCCTACCTGAGATGTGTGGCCGAGTTTGCCCACAAGATAGGTTATGTGAATCAGCCTGTACTTTAAATGATGAGTTTGGCGCAGTCACTATAGGTAATATCGAAAAACATATTACTGATACCGCTATTGCGCAGGGTTGGAAGCCTGACTTATCTCACGTAGTAAAAACAGGAAAACGTGTTGCTGTTATTGGTGCAGGCCCTGCGGGAATTTCTTGCGCTGATAGACTGACCCGTAACGGTGTTGACGTTGTTGTTTATGACAGGCATGCGCAAATTGGTGGTCTACTAACCTTCGGCATCCCGTCATTCAAATTAGAAAAAAGCGTCATTCAAACGCGTCGTGAAATTTTAGAAGGCATGGGCGTTGAGTTTCGTTTAAATACTAATATCGGCACTGATATTAGTTTTGGTGATATTAGCGATGAATATGACGCTGTATTTCTCGCTTTAGGTACTTATAAAGACATGAGCGGCGGTTTCGATAATGAAGGCGCAAAAGGCGTTTATAATGCTTTAGATTTCTTAATCGGCAATACTCAGAAGCTCATGGGCATCACTGCAGCTGAAAGCAATCAAGTTAAGCCTTATGTTAACTTCAAAGATAAAAAAGTTGTCGTACTTGGTGGCGGTGATACCGCTATGGATTGTGTTCGTACGTCCATTAGACAAGAAGCGACGACAGTAACGTGTGCTTATCGTCGTGATGAAGCGAATATGCCCGGCTCACCGCGTGAAGTTCAGAACGCCAAAGAAGAAAGTGTAAATTTTGAGTTCAACCTTCAACCGCTTGATATTGCGGTTGATGAGCAAGGCCTTGTTATAGGTGTTAAGTTTGTTAAAACCCAACTCGGTGCTGCTGATGCCAGCGGTAGACGTAACCCTGAGCCTATTGCTGATAGTGAATTTATTATGGAAGCTGATGCAGTAGTTATTGCTTTTGGTTTTCTCCCTAGCCCACCACAATGGATGATAGATGCGGGTGTACAACTAGACCCTCGTGGCCGTGTGCTTGCGGTCGATAGCTCTGACTTTGCGCTACAAACCTCTAAGCAAAATATTTTTGCTGGTGGCGATATGGTACTCGGCTCTGATTTAGTAGTTACTGCCGTTGATCAAGGTCAAAAAGCAGCCATGGGTATTTTAGATTACATCACTCAGTAACTAAAAATTTAGTTTTTAACTCTTATTATTTAAAAATAATCTTTAGCATAATAAAAAAACGGTACGTTATTAACGTACCGCTTTTAATTGTATCATTATCGTTTATGTAACTTTATCGAGCTTAACTGCTAAGACTACTTAGCCTTACGTTCGTAAACACAAAAATCTAATTGATGGACATTATTTTCATCACTATCACGTACTTCACTACTCATTTTATGCCAGCTACCGTCATCGTAATTTGGAAATTGGGTATCGCCATCAATGGCAGCCTTAATATGAGTCACATATAAACGGTCAGCTTTAGGTAAGCAATGGGCATAAATTGCACCACCACCGATCACCATAATTTCGTCAACCGCTTCATCACCATTTGATCCACTAACTAGACCTAATGCCTGTTCGACTGAAGTTACTGTATCAATTCCTGCTGCTGCATAATTTTCATCGCGAGAAATAACAATATTACGTCGACCTGGTAAAGGTCTGCCAATAGACTCAAACGTTTTTCGCCCCATGATAATAGGTTTGCCTAAAGTCACTTTTTTAAAATAAGCTAAATCCGCAGGTAAGTGCCACGGCATATCATTGTCTTTGCCAATAACATTGTTATCCGCAGTAGCAACGATCATAGATAGAATGGTCATAAAACTCTCAAAATTATTTTGGTATTACTCGAAAAAGGTAAAAAAAAAAGCACTGGTTCATAAAAATAAACAAGTGCTTCATATTAACAGGTAATGTTATTGACGATATTCTACTTCAACATCGTAATCATCTTCATTCCAGTCGTCATCATCTAAGTCGTCGTCATTAGCATGAGCCGCTATAGTTTCTTCATGATAGGTATCCCATTTAAACTCAACAGTTTTACCATCAATCACTTCTTCCTCTTCTGGAGGTAAGTTTTCGATAAAGGTCATCACTTTTTGTGTTAACTCTTTCGTGCCCGTACGATTAAATGCAGAGATACTATGCACTTCACCTTTCCAATCAAGACCAGCTAAAATTGCATCAGTAATCTCTTTAGCTTCTTCTTCAAGCACTAAATCAAGTTTATTGAAGACAACCCAGCGAGGCTTACCAGCAAGTTTTTCATTATGCTGCTCTAGCTCACTGATAATGACTTTAGCATTCTCTAATGGGTCAGAGCCATCAACAGGCATGATATCAATTACGTGCAATAATATACGACAACGTTCAAGATGTTTTAAGAACTGTGTTCCTAAACCAGCGCCATCTGCAGCACCTTCAATAATACCTGGAATATCGGCAATAACGAAACTACGCTGTGTATCTAAACGTACCACACCTAAATTAGGCACTAAGGTAGTAAATGGATAATCAGCTACTTTAGGTGTTGCTGCAGAAACACTGCGAATTAGGGTAGATTTACCTGCATTAGGTAGACCTAATAAACCAACATCGGCAAGTAGTAATAACTCTAACTTAAGACTACGTATTTCGCCCGGCGTACCATCGGTTCTCTGTCGAGGAGAACGGTTAGTACTACTTTTAAAGCGTAAGTTACCTAAACCATGCCAGCCGCCTTTAGCAACAAGCATCTTTTGGCCTTTATGCGTTAAATCACCAATTTGCTCACCCGTATCTTGATCGATAGCGCGCGTGCCAACGGGTACTTTTAATAATAAATCGTCAGAGCCTTTACCCGTACAATTCTGTGGCTGACCATTTTGACCACGTTTAGCACGATGGAAACGTTCAAAACGATAATCTATTAAGGTATTTAAACCTTCGTCAGCGACCAAATAAATATCACCGCCATCGCCGCCATCACCACCATTAGGGCCGCCATACTCAATAAATTTTTCTTTACGGAAACTGACACAGCCGTTGCCGCCATCACCCGCTTCAACTCTGATCTCAACTTCATCAACAAATTTCATGGAATCTCAATAACCCTAATATGGTAATGCTTGTGCAATTATCACTAGTATAAACTATTTTTGCCTGACTAAAAATGAATCTCTGCTCAGTCAAAAAAAAATCAAAAAAAAACCTCGCATGAAGCGAGGTTTTTGGAGTGTTAAGTTATTATTAGTCAGCGATTATGCTAACGAACTTACGACTCTTTGGACCTTTAACTTCAAATTGTACTTTACCGTCAGATAAAGCAAATAAAGTATGATCTTTACCGATACCCATGTTGTTACCAGCGTGGAAACGAGTACCACGTTGACGAACAATAATGTTACCAGCTAAAACAGATTCGCCACCAAAGCGCTTAACACCTAGGCGTTTTGCTTCTGAATCGCGACCATTTCGTGTACTACCTGCAGCTTTCTTATGTGCCATGTCAAAATGCTCCTAATTAGCCGTTAATACCAGTAATTTTCACTTCAGTGAACCATTGACGATGGCCCGCTTGTTTGCGTGAATGCTTACGACGTTTGAATTTAACAATGGTAACTTTAGGAGCGCGGGCTTGAGTAACAACCTCTGCAACAACTTTACCACCAGCAACGTAAGGCGCGCCTACATTGATGTTATCGCCATTAGCGATCATTAAAACGTTATCAAATTCTACTGTTGCGCCTACTTCAAGCTCAAGCTTTTCTAGACGAACTGTTTGTCCTTCGGTTACACGATGCTGTTTACCACCGCTTTGGAATACCGCGTACATAGCTACTCCGTACTGCGTCATTATATTATTGACGCTAAATTTATAAAATATAGGGCGCGAATTCTACGCGAAGAAAACTACAAGGGCAAGTCTAAAGTCGATCATTTATTAACTTTATTGGCCTTTTATGCTTTTTAATTGCTTTTCACCTAAGAATTAAAACAAAGCGACTAGAAAACTACTTTTGCATAAAATTTAGTGTAAACTTTGCTTTCATAACTAATTGAATACTTTTGATTAATAACTAATCAAAATAGCTAAAGAAAAGTGGCATGGGCAATAAAGTAAATATTAAAGCAATACAGGCATTAGCGCAAAGCGATATGACAGCAGTGAACGATCTTATTTATGATCAATTACAATCTGATGTCGCACTTATTAATCAGCTTGGTATATATATTGTTAACGGTGGCGGTAAACGTATGCGCCCTATGTTAACGGTTCTTGCTGCTAAAGCATTCGCGTACCAAGGCGAAAAGCATTGGGAAATCGCAGCCATTATTGAGTTTATTCACACGGCAACGTTACTCCATGATGATGTCGTTGATGAATCAAATATGCGCCGTGGTAGAGAAACTGCCAATGCTTTATTTGGCAATAGTGCTAGCGTATTAGTCGGTGATTTTCTTTATACTCGCTCTTTTCAAATGATGACTAAACTGGGTGATATGCGCATTATGGATATTTTATCAGAGGCCACCAATATAGTGGCCGAAGGTGAAGTATTACAGTTAATGAACTGCAATGATGCAAGCACTACCGAAGAAAGCTATATGCAGGTCATTTATTGTAAAACAGCTAAATTGTTTGAAGCAGCAACACGCCTTGCTGCAGTAATAGCCAAACAAGATGATAAAATTGAACAAGCCATGGCTGATTATGGCAAGTACCTAGGTACCGCATTTCAGTTAGTTGATGACATTATGGACTATACTGCTGATGCTAAAGAAATGGGCAAAAATGTCGGTGATGATCTTGCTGAAGGTAAACCAACGTTACCATTACTCTATGCGATGAGGCACGGTAATGATGCACAACAAAAATTAATTAAGGAAGCCATTGAACTTGGTAATGGCATGGATAACCTTGAGTTAATTCTTGCAGCGATGGAAGAGACAGGTGCTTTACGTTATACCCAGCAACAAGCTGAAATTGAAGCAGACAAGGCCATTAACGCTCTCAACGTCATTACTGATAGCGAACATAAGCAAGCCCTTATTGCCTTAGCACATATCGCTGCTAACAGAAGTCACTAAGCCAAGACTTTAGCCTACGGGCAATGTATTAATTCGATGACTGCATGTGACTAACGCTTATAAATAAGTAGGCGATTCCCTCTAAATTTATGAATAAAAAAAACGCTGTTATCGGTTGATAACAGCGTTTTTTATTGTCGGTTTTACGGCTGCTTAGCTAGCCATAAAATCAACACCTTCTTGAATATCTTTTTTCAAGGTTGCAAGCATGTCTTCTTTTGCTTTTTGTTCAAAAGCACTTAACTCGCCGTAAGGTAGAATTTCACTTACACCGTTAACGCCTAAACGTACAGGTTGTGCGAAGAACAATGCATCTTCACCATTACCTTCAACGTATGCGTAATCAACAACATCTTCACCTTGTAGGCCTTTAACTAAAGACATACAAAAACGTGCAGCAGCAGCACCCATAGAAAGTGTCGCAGAACCGCCACCAGCTTTTGCTTCAACTACTTCAGTACCTGCATTTTGGATACGAGGAGTAAGCGTAGCAATTTCTTCATCTGTGAACGTAGCGCCTTCAACTTGAGATAGTAATGGTAAAATTGTTGTGCCTGAGTGACCACCAATTACGGGTACTTTAACAGTAGCAACATCTAAGCCTTTCAACTCAGCAACAAAAGCTTCAGAGCGAATAACATCTAGCGTAGTAACACCGAAAAGACGCGCTGCATCATAAGTACCTGCTTTTTTGAATACTTCAGCAACAATTGGTACCGTACCATTAACTGGATTAGTAATTACACCTACCAATGCTTTAGGACAGCTTGCAACAATGCCTTCTGCTAATACTTTAATAATACCCGCATTTACATTGAATAAATCAGCACGATCCATACCTGGTTTACGTGGCATACCCGCTGGAATCAAAACAATATCAGCACCTGTTAGTGCACCGCTAAGATCGTCACGACCAAAACCTGCAACTTTAACGTCAGTTGGGATGTGTGATAAATCTACCGCAACACCTGGAACAACAGGTGCAACATCATATAAAGACAACTCAGAACCTGCTGGCAATTGAGTTTTTAATAATAATGATAATGCTTGACCAATACCGCCTGCGGCGCCTAAAACAGCTACTTTCATGTGATTTCTCCGAAACTAAGTGGGGTTATTTGTTGTAAAAATTATGGTTGAAATATTATTCGAGTAAATACGTTAATTTTTTTCTGACCAAAAGATATAGTATAAGCAAGTAAAAAACAATTATTATACTCAGATATTAACTTTCAGTATGATGATGCGATAACGTATACTAGCTTTATTTATAGTGATTACAAACGCCACTTTAGTCTACTACAGGGTTGATTTCGCATTATGAGCGGTTTACAAAAACAAGAAGCACTAGTACAAGCATTTAAAGATTTATTAAAACAAGAGCAGTTTGGCTCTCAAGGTGAAATTGTCGATGCATTAAAAGCCAATGGTTTTGACAATATCAGTCAATCAAAAATATCTCGTATGCTTAGTAAGTTCGGTGCGGTAAGAACCCGAAATGCTCGCCAAGAGATGGTCTATTGTTTACCTGCTGAGTTAGGTGTACCAACCGCACAAAGTCCGCTCAAGCAATTAGTATTAGAAATAGAGCACAATGAAGTAATGATCATTCTTCAAACCAGTCCAGGTGCTGCTCAGCTAATTGCCCGACTACTTGATAGTTTAAGTAAAAGTGATGGTGTACTTGGCACGATTGCTGGCGATGATACTATTTTCATTGCGCCTACTGATGTTAGCAAGATCAATGAAACTATCAAAAAATTGGAAGAGCTCTTCTCTAAGAATTTAAGCTAAGAATTTAAGCTAAGAATTTAAGCTAAGAATTTAAATCCAAAGCTTAGGCAGCAGTCTAAGCTTTTATCGTACTTATCACTTTTTTTATGCTGCGAAGCAAAGCTTTTCCTGTAACGGGTTTAGCCATATGTAAGTTCATTCCTGCAGCTAAGCTCTGCTGTTTATCTTCTTCTCTAGCATGGGCTGTCATGGCAATAATAGGTAAATATTGATAATTACTCTGCGCTCTAATATGTTTAGCTGCAGTGAGTCCATCCATAATGGGCATTTGAATATCCATTAGCACAACATCAAAATTTTGTTCCGCTAAAGTATCTAAGGCCCCTTGACCGTTATCAGCTATCGTTACTTTAGCGTGCATATTTAATAGCAATTCTTTAGCAACTAACTGGTTAACTAAATTGTCTTCCACCAATAAAATTGACACGCCTCGTAAATCTCCTTCATCGTTGGTAGTTAATAATTTTGTCTTAGTACCTGTTGAACTGTTCGCTAATCGTTCTTGATGAAAGGGATTATTTTCAGTGATTATTCTTGAGCTGTTTGCCTGTTGAGTTGAGTAATCGACTTTATTAAGTAACGCTTGTGATATTTGATCAAGCGCATAACGAAACAAAGGCATATCAACTAATAAGTACCGTGTAGATAGTTTATCTAAATAGACGCAAGTCTCATTCCGTAATGGGGTTAATGCTGGCTGACACAAACACAGTAATCTAAAGTCAGCTAAAGACACACTTAACGCTTGATGACTTTGTTGTTGAACAAAGTCATCCTCGTCGACAAGTACTATACTATCTGCCACTATGTCCATGTGACTTAAACCTTCCACACCACTTACTAGATGTAATTGCCAGTTCATTTGAGCAATACTTTCCACAAAACTCTCTGAGAGTTTTTGATTTATAGCATAAACGGTTATGTTGGTTACTAGCGGCTGATTCAATTCTGCAGGTAAGTTTGTCAATAACTCTTTTGTCACTGGTTGAACTGAATGATCAACTATCGCTGAGTCCTGTTCCTCAATTATATCAAGCTTAACTATTTGTAATGGTAATACAAAGCTTAGCTCACTGCCCCGCCCTAACTCGCTAGTAAGACTGATCTCCCCGCCTAACAGTTTAATAATTTGCTGACAAATGGATAAACCTAACCCAGACCCACCATATTTACGTGTCATCGATTCATCGGCTTGGCTAAAAGCGTTAAATAAATGACTTTGATTATCACTGGCAATGCCTATACCGGTATCTCTCACTCGAAAGCGAACTTTAGCCACCGTATCTTTTAATAAAAGCACATCAATGATTAACTTAATCTCACCTTGCTCTGTAAACTTGATAGCATTATTAAATAAGTTAGCCAGCACTTGTACTAAACGCATTTCATCGCAAATTACATTGCTAGGTACATCTGCGCTCATATCAACCAGTATATTAACCCGTTGATGATCAACATTGGTAATATTGAGCTTTAATGCTTTATCAATAATGATCGGTAAATTAACTGCGGTTTGGCTGACAATCATTTTACCGGCTTCGATTTTAGAGAGGTCTAAAAGTTCATCGACTAGGTGAAGCAGTGTCGATGAAGCACTCTGCGCATTAACTAAATAATGTTGTTGGCGGGGATCTAGTGCAGTACGTGCTAATAAGTCCATCATGCCTTGCATAGCATTGATTGGCGTTCTGACTTCATGACTCATATTCGCCAGAAATTGAATCTTCACTTTGTTGGCATACTCAGCTTGATTTTTTGCTTTTTCCAGTGCTGATTGCGTTGCTTGCTGCAAAGTCACATCATGAAAAATACTGATAGAGCCAAGAATATTTCCTTGCTCATCGGTAAATTGATTACAAAAACCTTGATAAATATAATCTCCCGCATTAATAAGCGCTTGCTGCGGATAAATGTCATTGTTATTAGCATTTAACTTATTTATTTCTTGTGCCAAAGGCGCTGGCATAAAAGTAACTGACTTAACCCCTAGCATTTGTTCAACAGAGAGATTAGCTAAACGTTCAAAAGCTTTATTACACCCCATCAACAAGCCCTTAGGGTCGTTAAATACAATCAATTCAGGGATGGCATTCATCACAGAGCGTAATAGCGCATAATCACGTTGATGCTTAGCACTGCTCTCTTGTAACGCTTTAGTTTTTTCTATTACGCGACTATCCAACACATCATTTTGCTCTGTTAGCTGTAAGAGTAAACTACGATTTTGAGCAAAGATATCTTCAACCACTTGAAACCAATGTAACCAATCCGCTGCGGGGGTAATCTTGCCAGGGTCTCCTTCAGCACAATATTGAATATGACTAATAAATTCTGTAGTTGGCTGAATAAAAGTACGTTTTGTCATGGTATTTACCAGCATAAGAAATGCCAACAAGCCGATAAATAGCATCGCAAAAACAAAAATAAAATCACTATACTGGGGGGCTGAAAAATGTTCATATTGTTGATATTTAAGTAAGGTCCAGCCATTAACCGTGAGCATCTGTTTTTCAATCAACCAATCACCTAAGTGTTCAGAATTTTCCATTTTGGCTAGATGCTTAGCACTAAGCTCTTGAAGCGACTTTGGTAATAGGTCTTGCCAAGATGCACGGTAACTTAACGACTCCTTCCCGAGACGCTTTGAAAGTAGAATGTCATTATTTTCATTATATAAAATAAGACCTTGGTCATTAGATTCTAACTCAGGCAAGCTGGCATGCAAACGCGATAAGTTGATATCAATAACAACTGCTCCTAACAACTTGTCCTGATGAAAAACACCTGTGCCTAAAGAAGCATTCATGCCCCCGCCTGCAGCATCAAGATAAGGTGCAGACCAAAGTACCTGGTTAGTATTTGGGGTTAATGCTCGCATGGTTTGGTGATGTGGGCTATTGAGGGTTTTTTTACTAAACTGCCATATTTCTCGGTCAACCCAGGGATATATATTCACAAAGTCATCAAAGGAAATATAATAAAACCATGTGGCTTCTTCTAGGATATTTTGCGCCGCAATAAACGCAGGAGTTAACGCATTAGCCATAGCAATTTCTTGCTTTTTGAGTTCATCAAACTGACTCACTTCTCCTAGGCCTGTAATATTACTGCTTAAACGTTTACCTTGCTTAATAACATCATGCAGTGGCTTATTTAAATAAAACATATCACCTTGTTGTGACAAGGAAGGCATCGGAATGTTTATTTCGATAGGGTGCTTTAAAATATATTCGGCAAACTCTTTAATACCAACGACCGCTTGGACACTTTGCTCTAGCATAATATTTAGTTGTTCAGCTTCTTGCTTGAGCTCGGTCAAGCTTTGCTGTTTATGTTGTGCAATTTGATTAAAATAACGTAATGAAGCGGCAGAAAAGGCAACAAGAATAATGACAATAAAGGCCACTACAACAGTGATATTATAGCGTCTGAAAACTGTATTTATGCCCGTTTGGTAATACACTAAAGTGCCTTAACTTTTTGTTTAAATAACTCGATTACTTAGTAAGTTAAAGCAGTCACATCATTTAAACAAGAGCTAAAAAATAGTTAAGCAAGGATAAGTGCTTTATTTACCCCGTTACTTATCTAAGCTGTATCAAGTAACCTCAACCGTTTAACACGACTATAAATTCTCCTCAGCAAAAGCCGCGAGTCGGCTACGTACCACCCCATTTAAGTTGACTGTGGCAGAGCCTGGGAAGTCTTTAAAACGCTCGACAATATAAGTCAGCCCAGAAGTTACTGCCGTTAAATAGTTACTATCAATTTGTGCCAAATTACCCGAACAAACTAATTTAGTTCCTTCACCACAGCGAGTGATAATAGTTTTTAACTGAGCCGCAGTTAAGTTTTGACACTCATCAAGCAGTACAAGGGCATTTTGAATACTACGTCCACGCATAAAGTTTACTGATTTAAATTGAATATTGGCTTTATCTATAATGTAGTTCAAACTGCCATGCATACTTTCATCTTGTTGGTGTAATACTTCAAGAGAATCAGTTATTGCTGCTAGCCAAGGCGCCATTTTCTCTTCTTCAGTGCCAGGTAAAAAGCCAATAGACTCTGCAATTTCAGGCGTACTGCGCGTTACAATTATTTTGTCATAAAGACCACGTTCTATGACTTGCTCTAATGCAGAAGCTAAGGCAAGTAAAGTTTTACCACTACCTGCTGGCCCGGTCAGAATAACCAAATCAATAGTAGGATCCAATAAAGCATCCATCGCCATACCTTGATAAATATTTTTCGGATGAATACCCCAAGCATTTTTAGCTAATAAACGATCTCGCCCAAGATCTAAAATAGCAAGATTATCGTCATCCCAACCGGTAACTTTACCAGCAAAAGTATCACCACCATCAATTAAGTATTCATTGATATAAGTAAAAGGTACTGTATCTCTAGCAACATAATGCGTAGTTTGCCTCCCTTCTGTTTCACTATTAACAGCTTGAATTTGTTGCCAGAAGTCACCTTCAAATTTATGATAGCCTTTAGTCAAAAACTGGATGTCATCAATGAGCTGATCCGTTCGATAATCTTCAACGTGGGCTAGCCCTGCTCCCTTGGCTTTCAGTCGCATATTGATATCTTTAGTAACTAAAACTATTTTCTTATTCGGCATTTTCTTTTGGATATGTAAAGCGGCGTTAATGATACGGTTATCATTTTCATTAAAAGATAACGTATGTGCCGTTTTATCAAGTGCATAATCATTAATAATAGCAAGACTACCACTAGGATGTTGAGCGTCGTTTTGAGGTAGTTTAACGCCGGCAAGTACTTGCTCGGGACTGGCATCCCGTAAAGTGTCTTCAAGCGCTCTTATCGCTACTCTAGCGTCACGGCTAACATCTTTACGCCTATCTTTAATGGAGTCGAGTTCCTCCAAGACGGTCATGGGCACAACAACATCGTGTTCTTTAAAGGATAAAAAAGCGAAAGGTTCGTGCAGAAGGATATTTGTATCTAAAATATAGATAATTTGTTGTTCAACGTTATCTTCAGTTTGAAGCGGCGAGGATAACTTCTCATTTAACACATTCTCATTATTCATATTCTCTTTAGTCATGGGAAATCTCCGTGAGTCTCTGACAAAACAAATATAAAAGAGCAATACCGTCTTAAAAGTATAGCTTGTTAACAGTAATATCCTATTTATAGTGAAGCAAGCATAATTTTTTAATGATTCCGTCTATGATTAAGAGTAATATAGCGCTTTTTTTTTACCCCGAGTTTTAATGTTTAGTATCGCTTGTACTAATAATTAAGTAATCGTTGGAGAAGTAAGTTTATGCCATTTCAGGTTGGTCAGCGTTGGATTAGTGACAGTGAATCAGATCAAGGATTAGGTACAGTAACAGGGGTTGAACACCGCTTTGTTAATATTATTTTCACGGCAACAGGTGAAGCCCGTAAATACGCGAAAGAAAATGCGCCCTTAACGCGTGTTGTATTTAATCAAGGTGATCTTATTCCTAGTCACGAAGGCTGGTCTTTAAAAGTAACCTCACAAAGTGAAGCTCATGGCATAATTAGCTATGAGGGCATACGCCAAGACACCAATGAACAAATAACGCTAAAAGAAGTGATGATAGATCACTTTATTAAATTCAATAAACCACACGACCGCTTGCTCAACAGCCAAGTTGACCGTTTAGACTGGTTTCGCTTGCGTAAAGATTGTTTACAACACCAATATCAGCAGCAACAATCTGATTTAACTGGTTTGACCGGAGGTCGAGTTAGCTTAATACCACATCAGCTTTACATTGCCGATGAAGTGGGTAATCGCTTTGCCCCGCGCGTTTTACTCGCCGATGAAGTTGGCTTAGGTAAAACTATTGAAGCCGGTTTGATCATTCATCAACAATTAGTCACTGGCCGTGCCAAAAGAATTTTAATCATAGTACCAGAGTCTTTAATGCATCAATGGTTGGTTGAAATGCTACGCCGATTTAACCTTAATTTTAGTATTTTTGATCATGAGCGTTGTGTTGAAACCAGCCAAGATAATTATGTTGATGGCAAAAAATCTAATCCCTTTAGTTCTGAACAATTAGTACTGGTTAACCTCGGATTTATTACTAATAATCCAGAATGGTATGAGGCACTGGTTAGTGAAGATTGGGACTTAATGGTTGTCGATGAAGCACACCACTTAAACTGGCAACAAGATAAACCTAGCATTGAATACCAGTGTATTGAAAAACTTGCACAAGTTATTCCTGGCGTTTTATTGTTAACGGCCACCCCTGATCAATTAGGTCATGAAAGTCACTTTGCCCGTTTACGTTTGTTAGATGCGGATCGTTTTTATGATTATCAAAAATTTATCGAGGAAGAATCTCACTATAGTGAAGTTGCTGATGCCGCTAATGCTTTAGTGGAAGGTAACAAACTCTCTAGTGAGCAAGAGGCAACACTGTCTGAATTATTGAAAGAAATAGATATTAGCGCTCAGCTTACTGAGTTAAACCAAGTAGACACGTCACTATCAGCTAAAGTACGCCAAGACTTGTTAAAGCAATTACTTGATAGACATGGTACTGGTCGTATTTTGTTTAGAAACTCTCGAAACACTATTAAGGGTTTCCCTGCCCGTCAAGTTGTGCCAACAGCGCTGAATATGCCTGAGCAATATCAAGAAAACATTAATGAGTTTATGCTCAGTGACTGCCCAGAAAAATTAGCTAAATCAAAACAAGCTAAATATATTTTCACCCCAGAAATGCTGCACGGCTTAGATCAAAAAAATGATACATGGACTGATTTTGATCCTAGAGTCGATTATTTAATTGAATTATTACAGTCACTTAAAAAAGAAAAAGTCTTAGTGATTTGCGCGCATGCACAAACAGCGATTGATTTAGAAGCAGCGCTACGGATAAAAGAAGGAATTCGTGCCGCAGTTTTCCATGAAGGTTTATCAATATTTGAACGTGATAAAGCTGCCGCTTATTTTGCTCAAGACGAAGACAGTGCTCAACTATTGTTGTGTTCTGAAATTGGTAGTGAAGGACGTAACTTTCAATTCGCTCATCATTTAGTCCTGTTTGATTTACCAAGTAACCCAGATTTATTAGAGCAGCGCATTGGTCGCTTAGACCGTATTGGCCAAACAGAGGTCATTCGTATTCATGTGCCTTACTTTGAAGACTCTGCTCAACAATTATTATTTGATTGGTACCATCAAGGCATGCAAGCATTTGAGCACACCTGTATTACCGGCCGAGTGGTTTTTGAAACATTTGGCGAGCAGTTACTTTCGCTAGCATTAACCTGCCAGCAACAGTCAACTGAAGCAGAAACGCTTATCAGTAATAGTTGGCAAAAGCACTTAACTATTAAAGCCGAGTTAGAGTCTGGTCGAGATAAACTGTTAGAGCTTAACTCCTCAGGGCAAGGGCGCGCCCATGAACTGGTTGAAAAAATACAAAAAGTGGATGACGATATAGGCTTGCCACAGTTTATGTTTCAAGCACTTGATGTATTTGGCGTCCAACAAGATGATAAAGCTGATAATGCGATAGCCTTAAATCAAAGCGAACATATGCTTAATAGCAACTTCCCTTGTTTGCCTGAAGACGGAACAACAGTCACTTTTGATAGAGAGACCGCTTTAATTAATGAAAATTACCAGCTACTCACTTGGGATCACCCTATGGTCCGCGGTGTTATGGATATGGTATTGTGTGATGAAATTGGTAATGCCAGTATTGGTTTATTAAAAAATGAAGCGCTACCTGTAGGTACCTTTTTCATAGAATGTTTATTTACTGTTGAAGCAACTGCGCCGGCTCACTTACAATTAGGTCGCTACTTACCGACTACGCCAATTCGTATCTTAGTCGATAAGAATGGCAATAACTTAGCTGACAAAATCAGTGAAAATGTACTTGATAAGCAGTTATCACCTGTTAAAAAGCAAATGGCATTACAACTTATCAAAGCACTTAAGTCTCAAATTGCACCTTTGGTTGAGAAAGCAGAAGCACATGGTGCGCAACATATTGTTGCGATCCAAGAGAAATCACTAGTCGCTATGCAAAGCAAGTTATCCTTAGAACAACAAAGGTTAACTGCGTTAAAAGCAATTAATCCAAGTGTTCGCCAAGAGGAAATTGACTTTATTAGCCAGCAAAAAGATGAGTTAAGCCACTATATTGATAAAGCGCAATTGACCTTTGAGGCAATTCGCATGATAGTGGTTACACACTAACAGTCTGCATATTAATTGATAAGGGGTCAGTTCATACGAACCTGCTCCCCTTATCACTAATCATGAGAAAGTAATGAGCGCAAACCCTGATTTTATCTATCTCCCTTCTATGTCACCTTATCTTGATATTATTTACCAAGACGATGACTTTGTTGTATTAAATAAAGCAAGTGGCATTTTAAGTGTGCCGGGTCGCTTGCCTGAACACCAAGATTGTTTACAAAATCGTGTTCAACGAATTTTACCCACTGCAACTATCGTGCATAGACTCGATATGGCCACCTCTGGTTTAATGATTATGGCATTAAACAAACCAGCGCATGTCGCCATTAGCCGCCAATTTGAACAAAGGAAAACTAAAAAGACTTACCTTGCCCGTGTATTCGGTTTAGTCGAATTAAGTGAAGGCAGTGTTGATTTACCACTGATATGTGATTGGCCCAATAGACCAAAACAAAAAGTCGACTTTGAAAACGGCAAACAATCGTTAACACATTACCGAGTCATTAGTTATAGTGACTCGACAGATAAAAAAGCAAGTACTCTTGTAGAGTTGACTCCAGTAACAGGGCGTTCTCATCAGCTTAGGGTGCATATGCTAGCCTTAGGTCATCCTATTTTAGGGGATAGGTTATACGCATCAAAAGAAGCCTTAGCCATGAAAAAAAGATTACAGTTACATGCTTTGAATTTAAGCTTATTTCATCCGAGTACTGAGAAAGCCATTACCTTTAATGCGCCGTGCCCATTTATTTAACACTTTCTACTTTTTGGTCGACTGTCACTTGATAAGAGCACAGGTACTTTAACCCGCTGAGGAAAAAACGTGCATAAGATAAATCAAAATAAAATCAGCTCAAAAGTATTGGTATTATTTATCTGTACACTTACTTTTATTTACTCAATTCCCCCTTGCTTTGCTGAAGAGAAAAAACCTGATACTTCACTAGATAAGGCGGCGAAGACAACAAATAAAACGCCCTCACAGCAAAAACCTATCGCGTTGACCAAGCAGCATAAAGAAGATCTTAAACATTATTTAACAGCTGAGCAGGTAAAACCATTATTAGCGGGACCTGATGATTATTTAATGTTAGTGAAAAGGTATACCAGCGCCAATAGCAAAGGTGTTGCCATTTTATTACCTGAATGGCAGCAAGGAGCTACTAATCCAAAAGCAATTAATTACTTACGTAATATCTTGCCATCTAATGGCTGGAGTACCATTGCAATACAACCGAGTAACAAACCAGAAAATTACCCTTCAACAGCAATTACTGTTGAAGAGCAACAAAAAGAAAACCAATTAACCCTAGATGATTATAAAAATAAACTAAGTACTATGCTCAATGCAGTAATGAACACAGCAAAGGAGTATCCAGGTATAGTACTGGTTATTGCTCAAGGTAATAATGCCGCTTTACTCGTGGATTTATACAGCCAAGAAGGTAGTCAACGGCCCAATGCACTGATAATGCTTAGTAGCTATCGACAGAGTAACCATACTCTTATCAATAGTGTAAATGAAAACTTTGCCCGTCAACTGGCTTCTACTGAACTACCAGTGCTCGACCTCTACCTTAAACACGATAATTTAATTGTGTTAGACAAAGCGCCACAAAGAAAGTCGTTTGCAAAACAAGAAATGAAAGTATATTTCCGTCAGCGACAGTTAAACAATAGCGTGACTGGCTATTATCCCGAAGAAGAGTTGTTGAGCCAGATTAATAGCTGGTTAAAAGCAATAGGTTGGTAAAGTTATATAGCCAAAAAAGATGCAGAGGTATTATACCTATTAAGACTATTCACAGCATATAATCTGTGAATGCTTAAGGTGTTCAAGTACAAAACTTATCCATTTTATACTGATGTTAGTTTAATACCCATTGTACTAATTAATTGCCCATCTTCAAATGGTCCTAATCTACAATTTCTGCGTTGCGCTCAATTCCAATAGCTCGCTATTGCTCAATCACGCGCCTTGAACTTGAAAATTTATCCTCATTGAATTTTGATCACTAAATTAATACAAATGGTATAACTTTCTGTTAATTGTTCTGTTTAACAATAAATTCATACGCGGCTTGAATGTCTTGTGTTTTTTGCTTCGCACTTTCCATCATTTCTGGCGGTAAGCCCTTAGCAATTAACTTATCAGGATGATGCTGAGACATTAATTTCTTATACGCTTTTTTAATGACTGGCATAGTAGAATTTTTATCAATGCCTAGCACCTTATAAGCGTTAGCTAAATGTTGACCGCTAGTAGGTATACCCCCCTGTTGCCTATAATCACCACCAGCCTGTTGTTGATGAAAGTTAGTACCCGCAATAATCATTTCCAGTAAATTATCAAGCTCTCTTGCTGAATACCCTAACAATTTTGCTATGTTGTGCAAAACAGAACGTTCCGCACCATCTAACTCGCCATCACTAAAGGCAACTTGAATTTGGATCTCTAAAAACATTAACAATAAGTCATGTCTATTACCCATCAAGCGCTTAAACTTAACAAGACGATCTTTAAGGGGAAAGCCTGATGACTTTCCTTCACGGAAAGCATCTTGCGCTTGTTGACGTAAATCGCTGCTCAATCCCATCTTGTCCATATAGGCTTTAGCAAAAGCGATCTCATGACTAGTAACCTGTCCCTTGGCTTTAGCAACATGTCCCATCACGGAAAACGTGGTATAGAAAAAGGCAGCTTGCCTAGATATTTCATCCTCCTTACCGCCTGCGATACCGTTGAAATTAAAACCTCGGCCGCGGTCAAATAGGTGACCCAGCCAAAGACCAAGTAAAGCGCCAAACAAGTTTTTACTGAGCATAAAGCCAAACAAAAAACCTAAAATTTTACCCCAAATATGCATATTGTTGAGCATTCCTTAAAATAGTACCTAGCCTAAAGCTGAACCTATAGCAAATTGATTCAGTTCTTCCCACTCAGCGAGAATTAAAAGGCTTAGAGGCAAGGCATTGATTGTGGAGATGGTTATTCAGGAGAATATACTCCTGCATTCTCTAATAAGCTGCATCCATGCAGCGTCCTTGTCAAAATCAATAACGCTGCAAATACGCTTTTTAAACTGGTCCTTCCGGAGTACACTAAATACCCACTAACGTCGTTAAATTAATTTAATTTAGCATAACTAAACCTAAAAAAATTTGCCTTGCTAATGTATATTGAGCATAACTCTGAGTTGGAAAGAAATTTATTCAAATTGCTATTCGACATAAGAATTGAGTCCAACTGAAAAAATTGCTATATCATAAAGCAATTAGCCGTTAAAATACTTGATTCATAGCTATTTTATAAGTACTTTCATCATTTTCGGACAATAAATGCTTTTTTCCCGTACATTAAGTTTTGCCCTAGTCGTACTATTAGTTTGCTTTTCAGAAGTATCACAAGCTAATGTCGAAATAAAGAATCAATCTCCTGCCACTAAAGTCATGCAGTGTACATTACCTGTATTTGATGATATTGCTTTGGATATACCCGAGGTTGTTGATGGCAGTATTCGTATATCCTCTTTACAGGCAAGTATCGAACAAGACCAAACCGCACTATTTAATGGTTCTGTCATTTTGGTAGATAAAGACCAAAAAATAATTGCCGATCAGCTTTCCTTTAATCGTTTAAAAATGCAGATAGAAGCCATAGGTAATATTCATTTCCAAGGGAAACAAATAAATATTTTTGCTAACACGTTAAGTGCCAGTAAAACAGAACGCTCAACAGAAATGACCTCTGCCTCATATCAACTTGATGGTAACCCAGGTCATGGTACTGCAAAGAAACTGTCTATTAGCCGCGATGGCATGCTGAGTTTAGTCGACTCAACTTTCACCACCTGCTTGCAAGAAGTACCAGACTGGCAAATAAAAGCCGCTGAAATTAACTTATCATCCACCGGTGATTTCGGAGAGGCTTATCATGCTCAATTTAGAGTCTTAGATGTACCCGTTATGTATGTTCCTTATTTTTATTTTCCTATATCAAAAGAGCGCTTAAGCGGTTTTTTGTATCCTCAACTAGAAACAAGAACCAATACTGGTCTTGAAATTACCGCCCCTTTTTACGTCAATATTGCCGAAAACTATGATGCCACAGTTACTCCGCGTTATATGTCTAAACGTGGTTTGCAATTGCAAACTGAATTTCGTTATTTAATGGACCAGCAATCTGGAAAAATTGATCTAGAATATTTAGACAATGATAAAGAAATCAAAAGCAATGATGACTCTAGATATTTAGCGCGCCTGCAACATATAGGCACCTTTTCTGAAGATTTTCGTGCCTATATTGATTACACCACTATTAGTGATGATAACTATTTAGTTGATATTGGCAGTAAACAGTATAATTCAAACGATGCTTATCTTTATCAAACAGGTGAATTGGCTTACTTTGGTGAGCAGTGGCAAGCGACAGTACAATTGCAAGATTTCGAAGTCCTGGGTGATCATCAGCCTAGCTATAAAACATTACCGCATTTTGAACTATCAGCTCAACAACCACTAAATTTTTTATCTGGCCAATTTGAACTTTATTCAGAAATGACTAATTTTCAGTCTTCTGAAAAAGATCAAGTAGAAGCAAATCGTTACCATGTTGAAGCAGGCTTTACCTTCCCAATTGTTAGACCTGCTTGGTTTTTAAACTCTGAAGTAAAGTTAATGCATACCTATTATCGACAAGATAATATTAGTGACGGAAGCCCATTAGAAGAAACCGTAGAAAGAACCTTACCTAAGGTACGTATCCATGGTGGTATTAATTTTGATAGACAACTTAGCGCTTTTGGAGATAGCTATCGCCATACCCTAGAACCGCAGTTGCAATACCTTTATGTACCAGAAGAAGATCAATCCGATATAGGCTTATATGATACGACAATCCTACAAGACGATTTTCACGGTATCTTTAGAGATACTCGTTATAGTGGCTTAGATAGAATTGCGGCAGCTAACCAATTTACTTGGGGTATTACCAGTCGATTACTCGATGAAGAGAACTTGGAAATAATTCGCGTTAGCCTTGGTCGTATTCAATATCTAGGTGACAATAATACCGACCTTGCCAATGATGCCTTGTTAACTGATAATGGCAACATTGACAATAAACAATCGTCTGTTGCAGCTGATTTATTTTACCGAATAAATCACCAGTGGCAAGTGAGTGGAGATATTCAATACAACACCATAGAAGACTTTACCAATAAAGGGCAAGTTAATATTGATTATCAAATTAATAAATATAATCTAATACAATTGAACCATCGCTATACTCGTAATGTCTCAGGAGATAGCTTAGAACAAGCTTCCCTCTTAACAAGTGTTGCTATTAACAAAAACTGGGCATTTGTTGGACGTTTAACACAAGATTTAAAGCAAGATAGAAGTTTAGAGACTTATGCAGGCTTTCAATACGAAAGTTGCTGTTGGGCAGTACGTATAGCCTATCATCGCCATATTATCTCTAACTTGGATCCAGCCAGCGACATTACTGAGGGTCGTGAAGAGTTTGATACTGGCATTAGTATCAAATTTATCATTAAAGGCTTAGACGGCAAGCAATCAGCCATAGGTACTCAAGAGATGTTTGATAAGAGCATATTTGGTTATAAACGCCCTTATTACTTACAAAACTAGCACCATTCGCACTATTAAAAATATAAAACAAGATATAAAAAATATGAAATATAGAATTAAAGCAATACTGTTAGCCTCTAGTCTTATCATGACTACTATCACGTCCGTACAAGCAAAAGAAGAACTGCTTGATAGAGTTGCTGCCATCGTTAATAGCGGTGTAGTACTTGAGTCTGAAGTTAATGACCTACTCGTTAATATAAAGCAACAAGCTAAAAGCAATAATCAAAGCTTACCCTCTGATAATGCTTTACGCATTCAAGTAATGGATAAACTCATTAATGATAGCTTGCTTAGTCAAATGGGTCAGCGCATGGGTATCCAAATAAGTGATGCACAACTTGACCAAACTTTAAATAATATGGCCAAAGAAGACAAGATTACTCTAGCTCAGTTTCGTCAGAAAATTATTAGTGAGGGTAATAGTTATGAAAAATACCGTGAAAATGTTCGGATAGAACTGGTTTCAGGTGAAGTAAGCCGTAATAGTGTTAGACGTCGAATATTTGTTTCCCCACAAGAAATACAAAATTTACTTAGTGTGATGAAAGAGCAAAGTACTAATAATGTCGAATATCATTTAGGCCATATCTTAATAGAATTCCCAGCCGATGCGAGTCAAGAAGATTTAGCGGCAGCTAAAATCCGCGCAACCAAGGTTGTAGACCTACTTAATGATGGCTCTGACTTTGCTAAAATTGCGATTACTTCTTCAGGTGATGCTAATGCCTTAAAAGGTGGTGATTTAGGTTGGAAAAATATTAATGAAATGCCTACACTCTTCTCTGAGTTAATTAATGATAAACCTAAAGACACTATTGTTGGCCCAATTCGTACAGGCTTAGGTTATAGCATAGTTAAAATATTAGATATTCGAGGTAGAAAAATAGTCGAAGTGGAAGAAACAAAATCTCGTCACATATTAATAATACCATCAATTATTTTGAGCGATGCAAAAGCGGAATCTTTATTACAGGTTTTTTTAAATCAAATTGAAGCGGGTGAAGCAACCTTTGAAGAATTAGCTAAAAAACATTCTGAAGGGCCAACATCTGTTCGTGGCGGAGATTTAGGATGGGCAGATCCGAAAAGCTATGACCCTGCTTTCACAGACGCACTAGCCTCAATGAAAATTGGAGAACTTCATAAACCATTTCGCTCCTCTTTTGGTTGGCATATTATTCAACTAGAAGATCGACGTTTGGTTGATGCCACGTCACAATTAAATGAAAACCGCGCTTACCAAATTCTCTTTAACCGTAAATATGGTATGGAAAGCACGCGCTGGTTAAAAGAAACCCGCGATGAAGCCTACATTGAAATATTTGAACAGGATGGCAAGTAATGACACTACGCATTGCCATTACACCCGGTGAACCAGCAGGTATTGGTTCCGACCTAGTTATTACTATTGCTCAACAAGACTGGCCTGTTGAAATGGTTGTCATTGCTTCAAAATCATTATTACAAGAAAGGGCAAAAGTACTTTCTTTACCGTTAACCCTAATCGATTATGATCAGCATACTCCAGCCAAAGCGCAACAAGCAGGGACTTTAACAGTGCTTGATGTTGAACTAGCCGAACCTTGTATTCCTGGAACGCTAAATAGTGCCAATGGCGCATATGTAGTAGAAACGTTAAGAATTGCCAGTGAAAAAAACATCTCAGGTGAGTTTGATGCAATAGTGACAGGTCCTGTACACAAGGGTCTAATAAATAAAGCAGGTATTGCCTTTAGTGGCCACACCGAATATTTTGCTAATCAAGCTAATTGTACTGATGTTGTTATGATGCTTGCTACCAAAGGTCTTCGAGTGGCATTAGTAACTACGCACATACCTCTGGCTTACGTGTCTAAAGCAATTACCTATGAGCGTTTACAGAAGGTTACCCGGATTTTACATCAAGATTTACAAGATAAATTTGGTATCAAATCACCTAAAATTTATGCTTGTGGTATCAATCCCCATGCGGGTGAAGATGGTCATCTCGGCCGCGAAGAAATAGAAGTTATGGAACCCGCTTTTGCTGACCTTCGCACCGAGGGCATCGATATTATCGGCCCTTTACCTGCCGATACAATTTTTCAGGAAAAATACTTGGCTGAAGCGGATGCTATTTTAGCTATGTATCACGACCAAGGACTTCCCGTACTAAAATACAAAGGCTTTGGCTCCTCGGTAAATATTACACTTGGCCTACCTTTTATTCGTACCTCTGTTGATCACGGAACAGCACTTGAACTTGCAGGTAAAGGTACAGCAGACTCAGGTAGTTTTATTGAAGCAATGAACAACGCCATCAACTTAGCTAATAACAAATAGTTTAACAAAGAAGTAGTTATGAACGACAAAAAACATTTAGGTCACCAAGCAAAAAAACGCTTTGGACAGAATTTTCTCCATAATGATGCTGTTATCAGTGACATTGTTGATGCCATTAATCCAGAGCCTGGTGAAAACCTAATAGAAATTGGCCCTGGTTTAGGTGCCTTAACAGAGCCTGTTATCGAACGTGCAGGTAAATTATCCGTCGTTGAATTAGACAGAGATCTTGCCCATAGACTTCGTCATCATCCATTTTTAGCCAAAGATTTAACTATTTATGAAACTGATGCACTGAAATTTGATTTTGCTCAGTTAGCAAATGAAGAAAAACCATTACGAATTTTTGGTAATTTACCTTACAACATTTCTACGCCGCTTATTTTTCATCTGTTAACTTTTAAAGATAAAGTAAAAGATATGCACTTCATGTTACAAAAAGAAGTGGTAGAACGAATGGCTGCAGGGCCTCACTGTAAAGCCTATGGTCGTTTATCAATAATGACTCAGTATCAGTGTCAAGTACATCCTGTGATGGAAATAGGACCTGAGGCTTTTAAGCCCGCTCCAAAAGTCGACTCTGCGATAGTACGTTTGATTCCTCATACACATATTGAGAATCCAGTTAAAGACATTAACGCATTAAACACCGTTTGTTTGGCCGCATTTAACCAACGTAGAAAAACGATTAGAAATACTTTTAAAAAGTTAATTAGCGAAGCACAGTTAGCTGAATTAAACATTGATGCTAATTTACGTCCAGAAAATTTAACGCTTGATGAATTTAAGAAACTTGCTGATTTTATTGTGGATAACCCACCAGAGGTTGCTCCAGTAAAGGAAAAAAGACACATGGCAAAAAATAAAAAGACTCTACATGCTAACGACAGTTTGAATGGGGATTCTGCAATCGAAGCAGAGTAATACCAATTTGACTAAGTTTGTTCCCACTCAGAGCTTGTCAGCGGTTTGAGAACAAATTGAATTTTTTATATTATAGTTATTCTATATGAAAGAAATTCAGTGCGGTTATCGAATCGCTGACAAACTCCCGAAGGGCGAGTATCTAATAAAAGGTAAAGGCTTACATGCTACGTTATTGATTTTGATAAGGGAATAACCATTCTCTTCAATCAATGCCTTGCCTCTAAGCCTTTTAACTCTCGCTGAGTGAAAAGAAACTTAATCAAAATGGTATAGCTTATGGCGATTTATCTGGTCGGCGATATCCAAGGTTGCTTTAACGAGTTAACTTCCTTGCTTTCAAAAGTCAATTTTGATCGTAAAAAGGATATCCTCTATGTCGCGGGCGATCTAGTTGCTCGCGGTCCAGATTCTCTTGAAACGTTACGCTTTGTTAAATCCCTTGGCAAGCATGCTAAAGTCGTTTTAGGTAATCACGACTTACATTTATTAGCGGTTCACGCTGGCATCAAAAAAGCTAAAAAATCAGATAACTTATCAGCAGTATTAGCAGCCCCTGATGTTAATGAGCTTATGGACTGGTTAGCCGCACAGCCTTTATTACAAAAAATATCGAATACTGAGCCCTGTTTCCCAACGGAATCTAGTCATCATGAAGACACTGCCTACATGAGTCATGCTGGTATTTCACCACAATGGCAGTTAGTAGATGCGCTAGAACAAGCCGAGTTTGTTCATACTAAGTTAGCAAGTAGTGACCGTAATACTTGGTTAGCATTAATGTATGGTGAGGAGCCTAACAACTGGCATAAAGCAAAAACTGACGTTGAAAAATTTCGTTATAGTATTAATGCGTTTACTCGCATGCGGTTTTGTTTTCTAGATGGCTCACTAGAGTTTACTCAAAAAGAGTCTCCTGAAAATACAAATATTGACAACATCGTTGCTTGGTATGAATTATCTAAAACGATCCGATATACTCAATGGGTTTTTGGTCATTGGGCCTCGCTCATGGGTAAAAGTTCACACTCTAACGTTTATCCCTTAGATACAGGGTGTGTTTGGGGGAATCATTTGACCCTGCTTCGCTGGCATGATAAAAAATACTTCAAGCAAAATGCTGAAATGAATAATTAGAAGAGGTTATTATTGTACAAAAAACTATGGTGGATAACTTTTCACACCGTATAATACTAAAATATAAACTAAATATTTACTATTACAAGCCGATACAAGCTAAGCTTTGTATATCATAAACAAATAAACGTATTAACTAGGCAAGTAGCCTACCAATTGGGTGGATTCTATGAATTTGACTGTAGCTGTAAAAATAATTGGTGGCTTTGCCATTATCTCAATTTTACTGATAGTAATTAGCATAATATCGTTATCTAACTTAAATACCATCAGCAAGTCGACTCAGCAACAGAATACTTTGGCGATCCCAACTCTCAAAGCCAGCAATAAGCTTGCGCTTGAACTTAGTAAAATGAGTAATTTGGCCCTAAAAGGCTATTATCAAACTGATCTTAATCTATTAGCTGGAGATCTTAAAAATTATAAAGATATAGAAACAATATTTACAAGGCAATTATCAGAATTAAAGCAAATTGTAGCTTCTGAACAAGATTTGATAACTAATTTATCTCAAGTTGACCAGTTATACTCAACCTTTAATACTGCTAGTATTGGTTTGTTTAGTAACCATAAAATCAGTATCGAACAAAAAAAGTTATTGACTGAAAAAATTAATACTTTAGAAGAAAAAGCAGATGACACCGTCATGTTATTGTTAGATTTAGCTGATCATGAACTTGCTGATACTAAACTTCAACGTGCAATCAGCTTAAGTGAGCAGTTGGAAAACAAGTTTAACTCTATAGTCTCTTCTGTATTCGAGTACCGCGATATCCTAGATGAGAGTACTACTCAGCTTATTGAGAATGAAGTATCTCGTAGCCTTAATGAGGCAAAAGGGTCAGTTGATGCTATCGTTGCTGAATTAAATGCTCATGGTATTGAAGATATTTCACAGGAAGTGACGTTAGCATTCAACGAAATACAAAACCTTCTATCACAAGACGATGGCATACTAGCTCACAAAGCAAAGCAACTTAGAGCTAATCAACAAGCAACTTCCCTGCTACTAAAAGAAGAAAAAGTTGCCGATCAAGTTAACAAAGTATTAGATAATCAAATTGAACTTGCTAACCAAACAACTATTGAAGCAAGTCAACTGGTTGCAGATTCAGTTAGCCGTGGTAGTACTCAAACAACCATTATTATGCTCATATCAATTGCTGTAGCGCTAATAATCGCGAGAATTACACTTATTGGTATTACTCGTCCATTGGCACGCGTTAATGAAATGCTCAATATCGTTGCCTCTGGTGATCTTTCGATGAAACTTGATGAAAGTGGTAAAGATGAGTTTGCTCAACTATCCAAAAATTGCAATTTATTAATTGATAGCTTGCGTAATTTAATTGAAAGCATTGTAAATCGCTCCGCTCAACTGGCAGCCGCTGCTGAGCAAACGTCAGCTGTTACCGCCCAAAGTACCACAGCGATAGAAGAGCAACGTAATCAAGTAGAACAAGCGGCTTCCGCTACCACTGAAATGAGCAGTACTGCACAAAGTGTTCTATCAAGCGCTAATGATGCCCTTGGCGAAATTAAACACGCTGATGATGAAGCAGAACGAGTTAAGGTTATTTCTGCAAGAAACCGTCAAACCATTGAGTTACTTGCTAGTGAAGTTGACTCAGCTGCGCAAGTAATTAATCAATTACAACAAGACAGTGCCTCCATTGGTAGTATTTTAGATGTAATACGAAGTATTGCCGACCAAACTAACTTATTAGCATTAAATGCCGCCATTGAAGCTGCGCGAGCAGGTGAGCAAGGTCGAGGCTTTGCTGTTGTTGCAGATGAAGTACGTACTCTAGCAAGCAGAACCCAACAATCGACCTCTGAAATACAAACAATGATCGAAGCACTACAAACGGGCGCAGGTAAAGCAGTAACCGTAATGGATGCAGGTAAGGTTAAAGCGAGCGAATGTGTTAAGCAAAGTGAAGAAGCAGATCATGCCCTAGAGGTTATCACTCACGCGGTTCATGAAGCATTTGATCGCAGTTCACAAATTGCAACAGCTGCTGAAGAGCAAAGTGTGGTTGCCCATGAAATTAGTGAAAATCTTGAGTCTATCGTCACTATTGCAGAGCAAACCACTGCAGGCTCACAACAAACAGCAGCATCAAGTAGTGAAGTTGCACGTTTAGCGGAAGAACTACAACAATCGGTTCAAGAGTTTAAATTATAACAATAAAGTAAAGCTGTAAGTCTATTTTACTCCTTAACTTACAGCTTATACGATACTAATGGTTGACATATAAGTTTCTAACTATATAATGCACCCAGCTTGAAGTTAGTTTTATTTTTTTGTACACCATTTCGATGTTATCTCATGCTTACGTAGATAAGATATCTGTAACACGTCCTGATTTATAAGTAATAGCAACTCTTTTTAGCAAACCCCTAGCAGCTTCGCTTGTGCAAAGATTGTTAGTATAATTACTCTTAAATATTTATAGGATACACATATGTCTACTACTACTGGTACAGTAAAATGGTTTAACGAAGCTAAAGGTTTTGGTTTTATCGAGCAAGAAAACGGTCCAGACGTTTTTGCTCACTTCAACGCTATCGTTGGTGACGGTTTCAAAACTCTTGCTGAAGGTCAAAAAGTTGAATTTACAGTTACTGACGGTCAGAAAGGACCTCAAGCTGAAAACATCGTTGCACTTTAATTTGCAATAATTAGGTAGGTTATTCGGGTAATAATTCGATAACAAATCTAAAGATGTTAAAGAAAGGACATACCTTAATTGGATGTCCTTTTTTATTACCTGCTTTATAGTCGTCATAATATCAGCATATTGTTGACTTACGATTTAAATTCTTCCTACCCATCTTCTTCTTGTAAAGTTGCTATATCTAGCATTATCTGGTGTTTATATATGTGATTAGGCATGTAATATCATTACCTCGTAATATCACGTTCATTAAATTATTTTTTCTTCGCACCACAAAATCACAAACTTAATGGAACTGGTATAACCTTTACCATAAAGGTTAATGTTTCAAAATTGATAGGCGGCTTTAGCCATTAAACACAGCCATTAAACAATTATTATTTCCACAGAAAGTATACGTAACTTTTATCTGGCCCTTTAAAGGAAAAAAACCAGTACTTGTTACAGTACTGGTTTTTCAATCTGCGCCACTCACTAATCAGTAAGTTAATACAGTAATATATATGAACGATTAATCAACTTTGATACGTGTAATATCAGCACCTAAGCCTTGTAGCTTACCCTCAATACATAAGTAGCCACGGTCAATATGGTAAATACGGTCTACTTGCGTTGGTGATTTCGCAACTAAACCTGCAATCACTAAACTTGCTGATGCACGTAAATCAGTCGCCATCACTTGAGCACCGTTAAGACTAGTTACCCCTTTAACAATAGCGGTGTTACCTTCTAAAGCGATATCTGCACCCATACGTTGTAATTCTGGTACATGCATAAAACGGTTTTCAAAAATAGTTTCAATAACTGTTGCAGTACCTTCAGCTAGTACATTCATCGTCATAAACTGTGCTTGCATATCAGTAGGAAAAGCAGGATGAGGAGCTGTTCTAACATTTACCGCTTTAGCTCGAGAGGTCATTTCTAGTTCTATCCAGTCATCGCCGGTAGTGATTGTAGCACCTGCTTCTTGCAGCTTACTCAATACTGCTTCTAAAGCCTTAGGGTCGGTATTCAAACATTTGATATGACCTTGAGTTACTGCAGCAGCGACCAAGAAAGTACCTGTTTCAATACGATCAGGCATAACAGTATATTCTTTACCACAAAGCTCGCTAACACCTTCAATAGTTAAAGTATCAGTACCCGCCCCGGTAATTTTTGCACCCATACTAATCAAACAATTAGCAAGATCAACAATTTCGGGCTCTCGAGCAGCATTTTCAATAACGGTAACGCCATCAGCTAACGCAGCAGCCATCATTAGATTTTCGGTGCCGGTTACACTAACCGTGTCCATGAAAATAGTTGCCCCGCTTAAACGGCCTTGCTTTTTAGCCACAATATAACCGTCTTCAACGGTAATATCTGCTCCCATAAGCTTTAGGCCCTGGATATGCAAGTTAACTGGTCTTGCGCCGATGGCACAACCACCCGGCAAAGACACTTCTGCATGCCCCATACGAGCGAGTAATGGGCCAAGTACGAGAATTGAAGCGCGCATAGTTTTTACTAAGTCATACGGCGCACGACAAACATCAATGCTACTAGCATCGATCATAAGTTTCTCTTCGTTAAGCCACTCAGTTTTAGCTCCTAACTGACCTAATAATTTAACCGTTGTTAAAATATCATTTAATTGCGGTACGTTACTAAAAACAACAGGTGTTTTAGATAATAGCGCTGACATCAAAATAGGAAGAGCAGCGTTTTTTGCTCCAGAGATCACGACATCGCCGCGCAGTGGTTTACCACCAATAACTTTAAATGCGTCCAAAATAACTACTACTTACTTAAAAAGGATTAAAAAACATCGAGCCAGTATACACAAAAATGCCCAGCAATAAAAAGCTAGGCATTAAAAATACAAATTAGTAACACTATTACTAATTAATACTAACTATTAAATAATTTATCACGTTGCCACTGCGCTTTATTAAATGTCTTCACAGTAACGGCGTGGATTGTGCCATCTTTTATAATATCAGCCAATGGCTTTAAAACGGCTTGTTGGCGTTTAACACGACTCAAGTCATCAAACATATCACTTACCGCATTGATTCGGCATTGAGAACCATCAAAAGCCACATGAAGTTCATCAAGTTCAAGTACTTCATTTATTAACTTACTTACTAAATTTTCAATCTCGCCAACTTCCAAGGGAGTCTCCTTTGTTCATTATTTTTATGATACTAATCACATGTTATAGGTAATAAACCATCTACGCCACTTAAGGTGATTAATTTAGTTAATTTGTCTGGTATATTGCTAAAACTCAATTGACAAGAGTGATGTGCGGCTTGCTCTAAAAGATAAAACAACCAAGCGAGGCCAGCAGTGTCTGCCTTGCTAACCTTGCTTAAATCCACTTTAACAGCGCCATGCGCAAACCAATTTACATACTCACTATCTTTAATATCCGCTATAGTATAACGGCTCAATTGGCCAGAGACTGCTAGGGTACCATGATTAAGAACTATATTCGCTTTACTCACTGTTTATCCTTGCTGCTCTTTTTTTTCTGTTGTATTTTCATTTTTTACTGCTCGATTTTTAAAAACAATGTCACGAGTACTTTTAGTCTTTAATAATTCAGTAACGTAAGGCAGGCCTTTTTGCCTAATAATGCTGCCTAATTCAGCTTGCTTTGAATCAAGTAAGCTAATTCCCTCTGCAACCATATCAAAGGCTTGCCACTGTTTAGTCTTTGTATTCAGTCTAACCTTGAATGCCACATCAATATTATCTCGACCCGGCATAATAATGCTTGTATTTACAGCGACAATTTTTTTATCCTCAAAGGTTCTTTCTGGAGAGAAATTTACTACTTGATTATCATATAAAGTAAACACTTGCGCATAAGAGCTCACTAAATATTCTCGAAAAACGGGTACGAATGCACGTCGCTCTTCATCAGTAGTTTTCTTTAAGTACGTACCAATAACCTTAAAAGCCGAATATTTATAATTTATATACGGCATCAGTTCTTCTCGGACGATGTCTTTTAACAAATTGGGGTTGTCTTGAATTGCTTGTTGTTCGCGTGCAAAACGTTGAAAAGTCTGCTCCGCCGCGCCTTTTATCATGAGGTACGGGTTGCTTTGATCAACAGCTGAACGTGTTGCATTTATAGGGAGCTCAGTTACCTGAGAAGCTAGCGTAGTTGCTTCTTCGCTATTAGCGATAGCATTATGACTAATTATCAGGCTAACCACTAAACTAATAAATATATTACCTCTACCAAATTTACTTATGTTCACTTACTACTCCTCACCACTTCCTTGGCTAAATAAAAATTGACCAATCAACTCTTCTAATACTAAGGCTGGCTTAGTATCTTCAATAAAATCACCTGGTTGTAATGTATCTACAGATTCATCTACAAAACCAGGTTGTATACCTAAATATTGTTCCCCCAACAAACCTGCCGTTAGTATTGCGACAGAGGTAGCTTCTGAAAATTCATTATATTGTGTATAAATTTCAAGAGTAACCAAAGGGGTATAATCTTCTTTATCTAACGATATATTGCTAACACGGCCAACAACAACCCCGCCTACTTTAATAGGTGAACGCACTTTTAAGCCGCCAATATTATCGAACTTAGCAAAAAGCTGATAGCTTTCACCACCACCACCTATACCTGAGTTTGCTACTTTAAGCGATAACATCAATAAGGCAGCTAGACCTAATGCAACAAAAAAACCTACTAATAATTCTACTTTCTTTGACACCATGTCTTTCACCAACGCCTTGTAATAAAAATTGAACAATAAAATTATAACGGAACAACAATGTTCAGTAATCGCTTTACCAGCGTTAACTACTTTACGAACATTAATGCCGTTAAAATAAAATCTAAAAATAAAACTAATAATGATGATTGCACTACTGTTGAGGTAGTCGCCCGACTAATCCCCTCAGAGGTAGGCTCACAATCGTAACCTTTGTATACGGCAATCCACATAACAACAAAAGCAAATACAATACTTTTAATAATACCGTTGAGGATATCTTTTTGAAAGTCGACTTGGTCTTGCATTACTGACCAAAAAGTCCCGCCATCAACACCTAGCCAGTCAACACCAACAACATGAGCGCCAAGGATACCCACCATAGAAAAAATAGCTGCTAATAAGGGGAGGCTAATAAATCCAGCCCAAAAACGCGGCGCTATAACTCTCCTTAAAGGGTCAATTGCCATCATTTCTAAACTTGATAATTGCTCTGTCGCTTTCATTAAGCCAATCTCTGCTGTCAGTGCAGAGCCAGCACGCCCTGCAAATAATAAAGCAGCAACCACGGGGCCAAGTTCACGTAATAACGACAATGCAACCATAGGACCTAAACTAGCCTCAGCGCCATAACCCACAAGAATAGTATACCCTTGTAAAGCTAAGACCATACCAATGAAAGTGCCGGATACTACAATAATCATTAAAGACAAGACGCCAACGCTGTAAAGCTGTTGCATCAATAAAGGTGTACCTTTACGAATATTGGGTATATGCATTAACGCAGAAACCAACAAAATTACTGCTCGGCCTAAACCACCTATCAAATTTAGAGTTTGCTTACCTAAAAACTGTATCTGCTGCACTATTTGCCGCCTTGAAACTGATTCATTTATTTAACTCTTTTTGAAGGTATCTTAATGAGTTCATCACTATAAGCTGGTGCTTCATAATGAAAAGGTACTGCGCCATCAGCCTCTCCTTGAATAAATTGTTGCACTAAAGGAGAGCTATCTTGTCGTATTTGCTCAGGTGTGCCATGGCCAATGATTTTCTTTTCTGCCACAATATAAATATAATCTGCGATGCTCATGACTTCGGGAACATCATGTGAAACCACTATAGATGTTAACCCTAGAGCATCACTTAATGAGCGTATTAACCGGACAATAACGCCCATAGAAATAGGATCTTGGCCCGCAAATGGCTCATCATACAAAATCAACTCAGGGTCGAGGGCAATTGCGCGCGCTAATGCTACTCTGCGTGCCATTCCCCCAGAAAGTTCACTGGGTTGCAGGTGTCTTGCACCTCGTAAACCAACCGCTTCTAATTTCATCAGTACTATTTTCTCAATGATAGCTTCAGATAGTTTGGTGTGTTCTCTAATCGGAAAGGCTATATTATCGTAAACGTTCATTTCGGTGAATAACGCACCGCTTTGAAAGAGCATACTCATATGTTTTCGCGCTTCATATAAGTCTTTACGAGAGAGTAATGGGATATTTTTACCGGCAAAAAATATATTACCGCTTTCAGGTTTTATTTGACCGCCAATTAAGCGCAGCAATGTTGTTTTACCAATGCCACTGGGTCCCATAATCGCGGTAATTTTCCCTTTAGGGATAGACAAGCTAATATCATCATAAATGACTCGCTCACCCCGTTTAAAGGTTAGATTTTCAATTTCAACCAAGTTTATTTCTGGTGCAGAGTTTGTCATCGTTCAACGTCACTGTTTATTATTGCCTAAATAGATACCCGTTCCACTTGAAGATGCAGGATTCAGCTGGAATTATAAACGCCTTTAGGCAAGGCATTGATTGAAGAGAATAGTTATTCTATTGTCGAAATCAATAACGTAGCATAAAGCATTTATAAACCAGCCCTTTTGGGGAAAACTGAGCAAACCATATTCGTCGTTACATTTGTTTTTAAGGGAATAACCCTTAACAAAAAAATGTGCCTTGATTATGATTTGCTCAGGTTTCCTGAAACGAGCATCTTCAAGTGGAGCGGGTATACAATAGAAATTCTAATAATGGTAGGTGATCTTACCTTAGCGACTAGAATTCTTCATTAGAAATAAACCAATAACAGCGCAATATTTGTAAAAAGCTGAGGTTAATTTGTAAGAAAGTGATCGTTTTTGCTTAAAAGTAAGGCAAAAGAATACTATTTTCATTTTGGCCGCATTATTTACTTCTTTTTTGCTCAACAACCAGCGACAATTTACGCTTAACTTTGGAGTCCTTAATGCTAGAACAGATTTTTATATTACTTATCGCCCTTGTTGCTTTAGTTTGGAGTGCCGATAAATTCGTTTTTGGCGCCTCATCATTAGCGAGAAACTTAGGTATTTCACCAATGATAGTTGGTTTAACCATCGTTGCTATGGGATCTTCAGCACCTGAAATGATGGTAGCGGCAACCGCATCATTGCAAGGTAATCCCGATACGGCCATTGGTAACGCTATAGGCTCAAATATTACCAATATCGCTTTAGTGCTTGGTATTACCGCTTTATTACAACCTTTAACCGTTTCATCACAAACTATAAAACGTGAAATCCCACTTATTCTGGCCGTAACCGCTTTAGGCTATTGGTTACTTATTGATGACCACTTAAGTTTTATTGAAGGCATTGTCTTAATGTCTGGCTTTGCCATTTACATTATCGCACTGCTTGTTATCACCTTGAAGAAAACAAAGGGCAAGCCCAGTGATGACCCCTTGATTATTGCTGCAGAGCATGATGTTCCTGCCGCTGTAGATATGAAATCATCTTTACTATGGTTAACTGTTGGAATCATTTTATTACCATTAAGTGCGAGCTTTTTGGTTGACTCTTCTGTATTTATAGCCAAAGCATTTGGTATTAGTGACTTAGTTATTGGATTAACTATTATTGCTATAGGTACTAGCTTACCTGAGCTCGCCGCTAGCATTATGAGTATTATCAAAAAAGAAGACGACTTAGCATTAGGTAATATAATAGGTTCGAATATCTTTAATATCCTGGCTGTATTACCAATAGCGGGGCTGATTGCGCCTGGAAATATTGATCCGTTAGCTGCCAGTAGAGATGCACCTTATATGTTAGGTGTTACTTTACTGCTATTTATTTTATGTTTTAGTCGACGCTTTGGTGCATTTAGAATTACCCGTGCCAAAGGCGGATTATTACTGTTAAGCTTTATCGCCTATCAAGTATTACTTTTTAGCCAATTATAATCATAAGAGCTGATATAAATTAATCATTATGCAAAACTTCAAACAGTTAGCAAAAAACGTTATTGAAATTGAACAGCAAGCTATTGCTGAACTAGTACAGTATATTGATGATAATTTTGAGCTTGCCTGTCAACTCATGTTTCATTGCAAAGGTCGAGTTATCGTTATTGGTATGGGTAAGTCAGGTCATATTGGCGGTAAAATAGCAGCGACACTTGCCAGTACCGGCACACCCGCTTTCTTTGTTCATCCTGGAGAAGCCAGTCATGGTGATTTAGGCATGATCACCAGTAATGATGTGGTGTTAACCATCTCTAATTCAGGTGAAACCAGTGAAGTACTTGCCATCATTCCAGTTATTAAACGCATCGGCGCTAAATTAATTTCAATGACAGGTAACACCGACTCTACCTTAGCTAAACTAGCCGATACACATGTCTGCATTAAAGTATCTGCTGAAGCTTGCCCTTTGGGTTTAGCGCCTACATCAAGCACCACTGCAGCACTAGTTATGGGTGATGCTTTAGCTGTCGCTCTACTTAATGCTCGTGATTTTACCGCTGATGATTTCGCTTTATCTCATCCAGGTGGTAGTTTAGGTAAACGTTTATTACTTCGCCTAAACGATATTATGCATCAAGGCGAAAGAATCCCTGTTGTTTCTGAGCATGCACTGATCAAAGATGCCTTGGTAGAAATGTCATTAAAAGGTTTAGGCATGACTGCTATAGTGAATGACAAACAGCAGCTAGTCGGATTATTTACTGATGGCGATCTTCGCAGAGTATTAGATAATAGAGTCGATATTCACAGTGATAGTATCAGCACAGTAATGACACATAACCCCAGAGTAGCGCAAAGTGATATGCTAGCCGCACAGGCCTTAAAGATAATGGAAGATAATAAAATAAACGGCCTAATCATTGTCGATAACAACAATAAGCTGGTTGGCGCAATGAATATGCATGACTTCTTAAGTTCTGGAGTGCTTTAATGAATACCCTATATGGCAATGTACAAAGTAACATATTAGCTAAAGCGCAACAAATAAGACTCTTGGTATGTGATGTTGATGGCGTATTTTCTGACGGTAGAATATATTTAGGCAATGACGGCGAAGAGCTAAAAGCTTTCCATACTAAAGATGGCTTTGGCATAAAAGCGCTAGGCGCCAGTGGTGTTGATGTTGCGATTATTACTGGAAGAAACTCTGCAATTGTCGCTAATCGTATGAAAGCATTAAATGTTGCTCATATTATTCAAGGCCAAGAAAATAAATTACCCGCCTTAATTGAGTTAACTCAACAGTTAAACATTAACCTTAACGAAGTCGCTTACATAGGTGATGACACACCTGATTTACCTTGTATTGAAGCCGTAGGTCTCGGCATTAGCGTTTCCGACGGCCACCCTTTAGTGTTACGTAATGCTGATTACACAACATTTACTCGTGGTGGTTTTGGCGCCGTACGGGAAACGTGTGATTTGATTATGCAAAGCCAAGGTAGCTTAGCCAGTGCTTCGGGCGCGAGTATATGAATCGATTAAATAGCCTAGCGCTATTTGTCTTACTGCTTAGTGCGCTAGTTTATGGCATTATTGAATGGCGTACTGCATCAATTGAGCAAGATACCTTAATTGTTAATGAACAACGCCCTGACTTTATCGCTGAGAAGCTAGAAAGTAAAATATATAGTGATTTAGGGTTACTGTCTCACACTATTGAAGCGGAAAGAATGGAACATTATGCTGATTTAGAGGTCAGTTACTTTGAATCGCCAAATTACACCTTATATCCACAAAAGAATGCTTTGCCTTGGAAGGTAAGTGCACAAGAAGCAACGCTTTACAAAGACAACCGTGTAGAGTTAAAAAATCAAGTGCATATTAAAGCAACCGACATTGGCAGTTTAATAAAAGAGATTCATTGCAAAACAATCGCATTAGATTTAAAAACAAATATCATTAGTTCAGAGCAAGCTGTTGTTGTGGTCGGCAAAGACTTCACCATGTATGGCTCAGGACTAATTATCGATTTAAACACTAAACAAATGACCCTAACCCAGCATGAACGTACTATCTATAAAAAATATGATGAAAGCTAATTTAAGCCGTATTACCTTCAAACGTAATACCTTCAAACGTAATACCATCAGAGTATTAGCACTTACTTCTTGTCTGTTTATTTTTAGCCCTGCTCAAGCCGCTAAAAAAGATCTAGAACAAGAGATCACCATTAAATCACAAAGACAAGCTGCAGATCTTAAAAATAAAATAGCCAGTTACTTAGACAATGTCAGTATTCGTCAAGGCTCTATCTCTATTACTGCTGATATAGTTAAAGTATTTAGTGTCGTCGATAAGAAGACTGGCGACAAAAATGATACTTATTTAGCCAAAGGTAAACCCGCTATATTTCAGCAAAAATTAGAAGACGGTAGCTTAATTAAATTACAAGCTGATGAAATAACTTATAGTCCTACTTCCCATATGATTACGATTACAGGTAATGCTTTGGTCAAGCAAGCGGGTAGTGAAGTGAGTGGTAATGAAATAACATACAATACCTTAAATGAAAAGCTAGAGGCCAAAAGCGCTAGTAATCAATCAGTTACCACCGTATTACAACCCACCATTTTGAAAAAACAGAAAGAAACATACGAGAAATCTAAAGCGGAAAAAGTAACTGAAAAGGTAGTTGAAAAAAAAGGCGATAACCGTGACAACTAACTCAGAACAGCAGGCTCCCGTAAATACCCTTATTGCCGATAGCTTATCGAAGTCTTATAAAAGCCGACAAGTCGTTAAAAATGTTAGTTTGCAAGTCAATGCAGGACAAATTGTTGGTTTGTTAGGACCAAATGGTGCGGGTAAAACTACTTCCTTTTATATGATCGTTGGCTTAGTGCCGAATGACAATGGGACTATCAAGCTAAACGGTGAAGACTTAACGCTTGCCCCTATGCATGAAAGAGCCCGTAGCGGTATTGGATATTTGCCGCAAGAAGCCTCTATTTTTAGAAAGCTTACCGTAACTGATAATATCATGGCGATATTACAAACACGTAAAGAGCTTACTGAAACTCAGCGAGCTGAAAAACTCGAACACCTCTTAGAAGAGTTTCATATTTGTCATATCAAAGATAATACCGGTATGAGCTTATCTGGTGGTGAAAGACGAAGAGTCGAAATTGCCCGTGCATTAGCCGCAGACCCGCAATTTATTTTATTAGATGAACCTTTTGCCGGGGTTGACCCAATTTCGGTTGGCGACATTAAAAAAATCATCTTACACTTAAAGCAACGAGGCATAGGTATATTAATCACAGACCACAATGTTAGAGAAACTTTAGACGTTTGTGAGCATGCTTACATAGTTAGTCACGGTGAAATAATTGCACAAGGTAATGCAGATCAAATTCTTGCTAATCAAAAAGTCAGAGATGTATACCTTGGCGAACAATTCACGCTATAGTAAAGTTATAAGTTAGTCATTTTAGCCAACAACGTTAATTGAAAAGTAATGACACATTGCAAAGACGTAACTACTCAGAATAATAAATAGGAAATCATATAACCTAGATGCGCCCTACACTACAGCTCCGTATTGGACAACACTTAACGATGACTCCACAGTTGCAACAAGCGATCAAGCTATTGCAATTATCAACGTTAGAGTTACAACAAGAAATTCAAGAAGTTTTAGAGAGCAACCCACTACTTGAGTTAGATGAAAAAGCCGCAAGTGAAAGTTCCACTGAACAAAATAATCTTGAAGAAGCTTTTTCAACCAACACGAATGACACAACAACTGAACAAGACACTGGCGACGGTAGTGAAGATCAAAAGGCCAGTATTGACGAAATATCGACTACTGAGGCCATGGAAAAGAGTGATATACCAGAAGAGCTCAATATCGATACCACCTGGGAAGATAGTTATAGTGCTGGAGTATCAAATACTGGCGCAGTAAGTAGTCCTGCTGATGATTATACCTATCAAGGTGAAACAACCGATTCCATACAAGATCACTTATTATGGCAAATGGAATTAACGCCCTTCACCAGTACCGATAAAACCATCGCTATTGCGATTATTGAAGCGGTTGATGATGCAGGATATTTAACTGTTTCAACCGAAGATATCTTGGAAAGTGTCGGTATCGACGGTCTTGAACTTGATGAAGTAGAAGCCGTATTAAAGCGTATTAATATGTTTGATCCTATTGGTGTCGCTGCACGCTCAATTCCCGACTGCCTACTTATTCAATTAAATCAATTTAGTGCTGACACTCCTTATCTCAAAGAAAGTAAATTGATTATTAGTGAGCATATTGATTTACTTGGCAATCGAGATTATCGCCAGTTAATGCGTAAAACCAAATTAAAAGAAGATCAGCTACGTGAAGTGATGCGTTTAATTCAAAGCTTGAATCCTCGCCCTGGTGATGTGGTAATTAAAGGCAATGATCAATATGTTATTCCTGATGTTACTGTTGAGAAAAAAAATGGACGCTGGGTAGTTGAATTAAATTCTGATACAACACCAAAATTATCGATCAATAAGCAGTATGCTGCCATGTCTAAAACAATGAAGTCGTCAACTGATGATGGGCAATTTATTCGATCCAATTTACAAGAAGCTAAATGGTTTATTAAGAGTTTAGAGTCACGCAATGACACGCTACTTAAAGTATCCAACTGTATTGTTCAACGCCAGCAAGGCTTTTTAGAACATGGTGCTGAAGCCATGAGACCTATGGTCTTAAACGATATAGCTGAAGCTGTTGATATGCACGAATCGACCATATCACGCGTTACCACGCAAAAATATATGCATACGCCAAGAGGTATTTTTGAGCTGAAGTACTTCTTCTCTAGCCATGTTAGTACCGAAAATGGTGGTGAGTGCTCATCTACGGCAATTCGCTCTTTAATTAAAAAACTAATCTTAGCGGAAATACCTGCTAAACCGTTAAGTGATAGTAAAATGGCTAATTTATTGGCCGAGCAGGGAATAAATGTGGCACGACGTACCATTGCTAAGTACAGAGAATCATTAGCAATACCACCGTCAAACCAACGTAAGAGTTTACTTTAAAATACTACAATAAAAGGATCATGCTTATGCAAATTAATCTTTCTGGCCACCATGTTGAAGTAACAAGTTCATTACGAGAATATGTCGATACAAAGTTCTCAAAACTAGAACGACATTTTGATCACATCAATAATGTACATGTGGTACTTACCGTAGAAAAGCTTAACCAAAAAGCTGAAGCTAATATTCATATGAATGGCAGTGAAGTATTTGCATCAGCAGTGAACACCGATATGTATACTTCTATTGATACCTTAGTTGATAAACTTGATCGACAGATTCTTAAGCATAAAGGCAAAATATCTCATCATTAAGTTGAGTTAATAGAACGCTTTAAAGTAATTAAAGTATGTTACAGCTGGCGCCCTGAGCTAAATGATTTAGGTTAAGTGGCGCCTAAAAACCATAAACACAATTATGCAACTATCAGAAATATTAACAACAAGCTCTACCTGTTGTGCAGCAGCAGTAACCAGCAAAAAGCGTATTTTAGAAAAAATATGTCAACTCGCCGCTTCTCAGATAACTGACATAGAGCAAGATGAACTATTAGAGAGTTTACTCGATAGAGAGAAAATGGGTAGTACCGGTATAGGTAATGGAATTGCCATTCCTCATGGTCGACTACCTAATTCAAGTAAAGCCGTTGCCGTATTAATAACAACTGAGCACGCGATCGACTTTGATGCCATTGATAATCGAGAAGTAGATGTTTTTATCGCTTTATTTGTACCTGAAAATAGCTGCCAAGAACATTTAGATACGCTACAAAATATTGCTAAATTATTTAGTGACAAAAAAATGATCAAGAAAGTTCGAAAATGCAATGATAATCAAGCACTCTATAACTTAATTCAGCAAGCAAGCTAGCAACATAAAAAGTTGCCGAAAACAAAAACTCCGGAATATAATAAATGAAACTAATCATTGTCAGTGGTCGCTCTGGCTCAGGTAAATCAGTTGCGCTGCGAGTTTTAGAAGATCTTGGTTATTATTGTGTAGATAACATCCCTATTAATCTCCTGCCAGCATTAATTCATACCGTTATTAACGACTATGAAAACGTTGCGGTCAGCTTAGATGTTCGAAACTTACCGAAAGATCCTGAAGATATTCCAGAAATTATTGATTATTTACCTAAAGCGGTAGACGTGAACACGCTGTTTTTAGATGCTGATGATAATGACTTAATCAGACGCTTTAGTGAAACACGCCGGTTACATCCCCTTATTCGAGAGAATATGGCACTTGATCAAGCTATTGCTTTAGAAAAATCATTACTAGAGCCTATATCCACTAATGCTGATTTATATATTAATACCAGTCAACTTACCCCCCACCAACTGGCTGATTTAGTGAGAGAGCGGATCTTAGGCAAGAAAACCGGCTCTATGGTATTAGTGTTTGAGTCTTTTGGCTTTAAACACGGTATTCCTGTTGATGCTGATTATGTTTTTGATGCTAGATTTCTACCTAATCCATTTTGGGAAAAATCACTTAAAGGTAAAACAGGTGTCGACTTAGAGGTGAAAGATTTCCTCGCGAGCCAAGCTATTGTTACTAAATTTATTTGGCAAATTAATAGTTTTATGATGACTTGGTTACCGCATTTAGAACGAAATAATCGTAGCTATGTCACTATAGCAATTGGCTGTACTGGTGGTAAACATAGGTCTGTTTATATCGCTGAAATGTTAGCAAAAAATTTCCGTAAAGAACGTGAGGATATTCAAACTCACCATAGAGATATTGATGTTAAATCTACCTAAACTATTGGCAATCAAATGAGTACTATCTCTCAGCAAATAACAATCTGTAATAAGTTAGGCTTACACGCGCGTGCCGCGACTAAACTAGCCCAACTAAGTCAAAAATTTTCTGCGCAAATCACCCTCGAATTGGCAGGTAAAGAAGCCGATGCGAGTAGTATTATGGCGCTAATGCTATTAGCTGGCGGCCAAGGAAAAATTGTAAATATCACAGCTCAAGGCAAAGATGCACAATTAGCATTAACTGAAATATGCCAACTTATTTCTGATAAATTTGACGAATCTGAATAATAATACCAACCTAAAAGCGCCCTCTATAAGATAAAAAAGCTGATAAAACCACTAAGTTACGATAAACTTAAGTAGACTTCAGCTATTTTCAAAAGACAGCTGTTTTTCTTTTCATCATTAAGCAACCCTCCGTTTCGCGACCTTCTCAGCGATACACTCTTTAGAGGGTTTTCTGTGCACTATACACTTAAGAAGTAGAGTCGCTATGCCAGAATTATCAGAACAAGAGTTTAACCAACAAAGGTTACAACAGGTTAACGAAGCCCTTGGCAGTGGTATGTTCGTCTACGTACGAAAACTGCTACAGCACATGCCCGCTTATGATTTAGCTCTTATATTAGAATCATCCACTGCAAAAAGTCGTCCGGTACTTTGGCAACTTATAGATCCTGACTTTCATGGTGAAGTCCTCGAAGAGCTAAATGAAGAAGTCCGTAAGGGTATTCTGAAAAGCATGCGTCCTGAAAAGCTTGCAGCGGTTGCTGAAGGCATGGATATTGATGATTTAGCTGAGGTTTTCCGTACTTTACCAGACAGTATTTATAATGAAGTACTGAATTCGATGGACTCGCAAGACCGTACTCGTGTCGAAACAGCGTTATCTTATGAAGAAGATACTGCTGGTGGGATAATGAATACGGATACTATCACCTTACGCCCTGAAGTCACTGTTGAAGTAGTACTAAGGTACCTACGTCTAAAAGGTAAACTACCTGACGCAACCGATTCATTTTATGTCGTTGATCGTCAAAACCATTTTATTGGTGCAGTATCACTTGCTGCCATAGTGACAGCGAAGGCTGAAGTCATTGTTTCTAGTTTGATTAATGCTGAAGTTGAAGCGGTGCAAGCAGATATGGATGAGCAAGATGTTGCGCAGCTATTTGAACGTCACGATTGGTTTTCAGCCCCGGTTGTTGATGGTGCTGGTCGCTTACTCGGTCGTATTACCATTGATGATGTGATCGATATCATTCGTGAGAATGCTGAACATTCTATGATGAGTATGGCGGGTTTAGATGATGAGGCGGATACGTTTGCCCCCGTTATTAAAAGTACTAAGCAACGTTCATTATGGCTTGGTGTTAACCTTATCACCGCATTAATGGCTGTTGCCGTTACCAGTATGTTTGAGGGTGTCTTTCAACAATTAGCTATTTTAGCCGTGTTAAATTCTTTGGTGCCTAGTATGGGCGGTGTTGCAGGCAATCAAACCTTAACACTGGTTATTCGAGGTATGGCATTAGGTCATGTTGGTGATAGTAACGCTCGCGCTCTGCTCAGTAAAGAAGTGGCGATTGGTTTTTTAAATGGCATAATTTGGGCGACATTAATTGCGACGGTTGTCGCTATTTGGAAACAAGATTTAATGCTTGGCGGTGTTATTGCGTTCGCTATGCTGATGAACATGACGGCTGCAGGACTTGCTGGTGTAAGTATTCCGCTGCTTTTAAAGCGCCTCAATATAGACCCGGCCCTGGCCGGTAGCGTTATTATTACTACGGTAACCGATGTTGTGGGTATTTTCGCTTTCCTTGGAACAGCCACGTTATTGCTTACTTAACCTGCACTATGGATAATGGGTGCTTGATGCTTTAGTGAAATCAATTCATTAGGTTTTAATCCGAAAACCTCAACAAAGTCACAGTCGTTGAATGTCCCATCAATGTTTCAATTTCTGCGGTTATCAAGGCAAAACGTTTATGAATAGCTGGCTATTTATCGACGTTTTAACGATGAGAACTACAATAATGGGAATGTTGAGCAAGTACTGCTTATCTAGAGTTCAGGTTACTTAATTACCTAGTCATTGCTACTGAGTAATCACAACCTAGTTTCACTGACAAAAAAAGCGTTATCAATATAATATTGATAACGCTTTTTTATTCATATATTTATACATTGAATAAATATTTACTTGCTAATGTCCAGCGACTTGCATCTCATCAATGAGAATGGAACCAGTACGGATACTTCCGCGCATATCAACATCAGAGCCAACAGCAACAATGCCTTTGAACATCTGCGCTAAATTACCTGCTATGGTTATTTCACTTACAGGGTAAGAAATTTCACCATTTTCGACCCAAAATCCTGCCGCGCCACGAGAATAATCACCATTTACCACATTTACCCCTTGCCCCATTAATTCAGTAACCAGTAAACCAGTACCTAACGTTTTTAACATAGCGTCGAAATTACCGTTATGACCCTGAGCATCGACCAACCAGTTATGGATGCCACCGGCATGACCTGTGGTAGTCAATCCTAGTTTACGTGCTGAATAACTCGTTAACAAATAGGTTTGTAATGCACCTTGAGTGATGATTTCTCTATCCTGCGTTAGAACCCCTTCACTATCAAAAGCACTACTCGCTAATCCTTTAGCAATGTGAGGTCTTTCACTAATATTTAAAAATTTAGGGAAAACATCATTACCTAGGGCATCAAGTAAAAAAGATGATTTTCGATATAGATTACCGCCACTAATCGCCGCAATAAAGTGCCCCCAAATGGTATTGGCAATATCAGCTCTAAACAATACAGGGACTTTACCTGTCGGGATTGTTTGTGGTTTTAAACGAGAGAGCACCTCTTGTGAGGCTTGCAGACCAATATTTTTAGCGCTTTCTAATAAAGAAAACTCGCGACTTACGGTGTAAGCATAATCACGTTCCATATCATCACCGTCACTCGCAATCATCACACAGCTCAAGCTATGTCGAGTACTCGGGTAACCGACTAATTGTCCATGACTATTCCCGTAAACCTTAAAACCAGAAAAGGTATCAAAATTGGCACCGTCTGAATTACTAACGCGAGGGTCAACTGCTAGTGCACTTTCTTCACATTCTTTAGCAAGTTCAATCGCTTCCTCTGTACTTATTTCATGAGGATGATATAAATCTAAATCAAGTGGGTCCATAGCCAGCAGAGACTTATCAGCTAAACCTGAACAATCATCTACCGAGGTATATTTAGCGATGTTTACTGCAGCGGTAACCGTCTGAATTAATGCTTTTTCTGACAAGTCAGCTGTAGAAGCACTACCTTTACGGCCTTCACGGTAAACAGTGATACCTAAACCACCATCATTAGTAAACTCAACATTTTCCACTTCCCCCATGCGAGTACCGACACTTAAACCTTGTTGGCGGCTCATCGCAACTTCAGCACCATCTGCGCCAAGTGATTTAGCAAGTTCAAGTACCGTGCTAACACGTGCTTTAACTTCGCTGAGTTGTTTCATTAGGGGATCATGCGATTTAGAGGCTAGGGTCATATTGGTTTCTACTTTCTCTTTTCTTTAGTAAGGAGTAATAAGGCTTAAACAGTGACTTAGAATATTTATACCAAACGGATTAATTAATTGAACAACTTAGAGCTTCACTAGCGAGCTTAGAACAAATAAAATGGATTAAACACAGTTATCTCTATATTTCATTCATTTTGTGATGTTATCAGTTTGCTAGTGAGCTCCCAAAGGGCGAGTTTAAAAGGCTTACAAGCAGCGTTATTGATTTTGACAAGGGAATAACCATTCTCTTCAATCAATGCCTTGCCTCTAAGCCTTTCAATTCTCGCTAAGTGGTCAATAAATTAGTCCGATTGGTATTAATTTAGTGATATAATAAGGGCAATTATTATTTATTTTAACATGGTATTAGACATTATTATGCCCCAGTCAGCCAAAGATATCGACGAATCTTCAGAAGAAATGGAAGAAGAGTTAAAAAGTAAAAGTGAAGTTAAGCGTGAAATGCATAAATTACAAGATTTTGCACAGAGCTTAATAGAAATGTCTAAGCATCAACGAAGTCGCTTACCTTTAAGTGATGACATAAAAGATGCCATGATTTTAGCCGATAAGATCTCCAATAAGCATGAAGCTTTACGACGCCACATTCGTCATACTGCGAGAATACTTTTGGAAACTGATCTTGAGCCAATTCACCATGCTATTGAAGTTATGGCTAATAAGCATCAGCAAGAAACGGCAAAATTTGTTCGTTTAGAAACGATTAGAGATGAATTGATTGACCACGGAAATGACGCTGTTGAAGCATTACTTAGTGAGTTCCCAACAATCGAGCGACAAAAAATTAAGCAGTTGATTCGCCATGCAGCGAAAGAGAAAAAGGCAGAGAAGCTGGGTAAGCATTATAAGAACTTGTTCACTTACCTAAAAGAAAATGCTTAAAAGAAAACGAATAAAAACTGTAGATATCTGCAAGCACTACTATTCATAGTAGTGCTTGCTAACTTTTACAGTTAACTCACTTATTAATTCTCGCTAATTACTGCGTGCCTCCAACCGTCATTTCATCTACTTTTAAGGTAGGTTGACCAACGCCAACTGGTATACTTTGACCATCTTTACCACAAACACCAACACCGGCATCAAGTTTTAAATCATTACCTACCATACTGATTCGTTTCATCGCTTCAGGTCCATTACCTATTAAGGTAGCGCCTTTAACGGGTGACGTAATTTTACCATCTTCAATTAAGTATGCTTCTGAACTGGTAAAAACAAATTTACCTGAAGTAATATCTACCTGTCCACCAGCAAAGTTTGGTGCATAAATACCTTTTTTAACCGACTTAATGATATCTTCAGGACTAGACTCGCCCGCTAACATATAAGTATTAGTCATTCGCGGCATAGGCAAATGCGCATACGATTCACGTCTACCATTACCTGTTGGTTTTACGCCCATCAAGCCAGCATTATGCTTATCTTGCATGTAACCTTTTAATATGCCCTTTTCGATCAGTACATTATATTGTCCTGGCGTGCCTTCATCATCAATAGATACTGAACCGCGACGATAGGCTAATGTACCATCATCTACAATGGTACAAAGTTCAGAAGTCACTTGCTGACCAACTTTACCTGAAAATGCTGACGAACCTTTACGATTAAAGTCACCCTCTAAACCGTGTCCAACCGCTTCATGTAATAATACACCAGGCCAACCTGCACCTAATACTACAGGGTATGTACCTGCCGGTGCTTCAATAGCAACTAAGTTAACCAATGCTTGTCTCACAGATTCTTCAGCATAAGCAAGGTAACGTGGTTTGTTATCTCCCGCTTCAACCTCAAAGAAGTAACTGTAATCTGTACGAGCACCGCCACCAGCACTTGCACGTTCTCGTTTGCCATTGTCTTCAACTAATACCGAACAGTTTAAACGAACTAATGGACGGATATCTGTGCCAAAGGTTCCATCGCTAGCGCTAACTAATATAGTTTCATAGACACCTGATAAGCTAGCTATAACTTGCTTAACCCGGCTATCGACTTGACGTGCATGTGCTTCAACTTGATGTAATAAATCAATCTTTTGCTCTTGTGTTAAGCTGCCAAGCGGCTCAACTGATTGATAAACTTCAATCGGTGATTGACGGCTAAACGCTTTAACGCTTGCACCAGTACCACTATCTGCAATACCTTTTGCCGCATCGGCCGCCTGTTGAAGTGCTTCAGGGGTAATATCATCAGAATAGGCAAAGCCCGTTTTTTCGCCTGAGATTGCTCTTACACCAACACCACGTTCAATGTTATATGAGCCTTCTTTAACAATGCCATCTTCTAGGACCCAGGTTTCATGCTGACTCGCTTGAAAATAAAAATCAGCATAATCAACTTTTCGGCCCATCATACTGTTTAGGGTTTTTGACAACATCTCTTCGTCAATATTACTATCACTTAATAAGGATTTTTCAACTATGTTCATTAGGTCTTAGCTCAACTTCTATGTTCTTTCATTATAATCAAATTGCTGCTATATATTCAGCGGCGAGTTCAAAGGCATGCTTTGACGTATGCGTGTTAATTCTTCGGGGTGGTAGTCGATTGAAATATAACCTTCACCCGTTTCAATACCCTGCTCAATTTCGCCCCAAGGGTTAATGATCATTGAATGACCCCAAGTTTCACGACCATTTTCATGAACGCCTTCTTGACCTGCAGCTATAATATAGACTTGATTTTCAATAGCCCTTGCTTGTAATAAAATTTGCCAATGCGCTTGGCCTGTAACTCTTGTAAAAGCACTGGGTACGGTAATAATGTCAGCGCCAGCTTTTGATAGTTGCTGAAATAAAGTCGGAAAGCGTAAATCAAAACACACTGATAGACCAATGTTAGCAAATTCGGTGTTAACAACACTTATTTCTTTACCTGCTTGCGTATAACGAGACTCACAATAACTTTTTGTACCATCACTTACACTAACATCAAATAAGTGAATTTTATCGTATTGTCCTATTAACTCACCATTCGGGTTAAAAAAACAACTGCTATTAGTAAACTTGTTAGTAGATGCCGTTAAGATTGGCACGGTTCCCGCGACTAAATAAACATGAAATTTTTTGGCTAGCTCTCCAAGGGCTAAACATAGATCATTACCACTTGCCGACTCTTTAGCTAAATTTAATTGTTCGCGGTCTTGACCACCAAAATACAAACAACACTCAGGTAATACCACTAAGTGTTGAGTATCTTCTTGGTTATTCGTCATTTTCTCTTCTGAATTAACGCTACTGTTGGAGCAATCAGAAGAGACAGCGGTGATTTTTGCTAGTAACTCAGTTATTTTAGCAAGGTTTGTAGCCACATTAGCCGCTGAAGATAATTGTATCGCACTGAGTTTAATCATTAGTTACTCTTACTAGCCGAGTTTTTGACAGGAGTATCATCGTTAACAGACTCCTCTTGCTTAGCACCTTGGGTAGGCAGCGTACTTTCTACACTAATACTTTTGCTTTTTCTGTCAACTTCCTTAAAGTCAGGATTATCAATAGTGCCCTTTAGTTCAAAGGTAAATTCAGAAACCACCTGTGATTTAATCACCTGATCAATAGCAACGCCTGCTAAAAAGGTAACTGGATTTAGCGTTGCGATCCAAGCTAGCACAGGTAAACTTGACGTTAAATTAGGCTTGTAGGACATATCATAATCAAGCTCACCCGATACCAAGTTAGTATGACCTGTCATAAACAAGTTACCTGCAGTACCGTTCATTTCGGTATTGTCAGTCGATAGCGTGCCTAGCTTTAATTGATAGTCACCCTTGATGCTACTATAAAACATACCATCACTGAAAATATCACGAAAATCGAGTGTTAATTTACGTACTAAAGATTGTAAACTGAGCACTGAAAAAATACGCGCGCCTTTATCACTTACATCGGCTAAATAACCATCATCAAGTCGACCATTGACTGTCCCGTTTAATTGGGTAACGTCAAAGTCATGCAAACCGCCATTCCAATTCAGGTTTAGTTCAATCTCAGCACCACTATCCTTAATGATTGAGTCAAAAGAAAGTGCCTTCATCTCTGACTCTATGTCTTCAACGGAAACTTTCCCCACTAACGCAGTATTTGATTCTTGTTCATTATGAAGCCATCGGCCCGTCAGCGTTAATTGTGTTTTATTACGCTTTGCGGTGAAGTTAGTAAAGTCGATTGTCTGATCATCAATACGCTTAACTTGTACATCAACCTCCCCTAAATCTAACAAGCCAATCGCACAATGATCACAATGAAACGTCAACGGTGGAATATTAGCAAAAACAATATCATTTTCAGCTCTATCTGGTTGCTCAATAGCGAGTGATGAATTAGCCTCACGCTCTTTTGTGTTTTTGGGTAGTTTTAAAAATTCAGCATTAATATCTATGCCTTCTTTTAACCAATCAGGGTAAATCTTTATTTGGCTGCGCGTTTCTTTGGCATTAAGTTGTAATAGCCACCACTGTTTTTTATCTAATAAGTTAAAAGAAACATTAGTGAGTTCCTGCCCGAGTATTTTCAACTGACCAATTGAGCCTCTAATTCTCTTTGGTTTTGCTAAGAAAGGGACTGAATTTTCTTGCGCTGCACTACCTGAGTCATGATTAATGCTGTCAATAATGTCGCTGATTAATGGCTGCCACATAGAAAAGTCGGCTTGGGCAAGCTTAGTGGTGATATGAAAGCCATCACTGGGCAACGCCATAGCACCTTGACCAAACATTAAATTAGCACGGGTAAATGCGGTACTTTGGTGATCTAACTGTCCTGAAAAATGCATTTTATCACCATAATTCAGTACAATCTTAGACTGTGCCTCCGCACCATTAATTTGCAGTGATAAGCGGTTTTCTTGCTCACTGTTACGGTCATAAGGAGCGGGTAATAGTAGCTGAGTATTGGTTAAATCAGAGTCAAAATTTGCCGTGTAAGAAAAGCCCCCTAAGTGGTGCTGATGTAACGACAGTTTCCCTTGCCAAGGTAATTCGCCTTGGGTATAGCGACGCAATTCTTTAGGCACATGAGTCAACCATTTTGACTCTTGCCATAAGGCTGATAAGTTAATGTCCGTATTATAATAATCGGCCTTATCCATACCATTGATATCAAGTGAAACTGGTAGCCCTTGCCAATGTAAAGTTAAATCTTTAGTGCTTATTTTATCATTGCTAAAACTTAGCTGACCATAGACTTCACTAAAGTCCATTTTAGGTGTTTGCAATGCCACTTGATTATTATCAAAGTTAATAGTGCCACTTGCTAACGCTTGTTCATTATTATTAAGTGGTAGGTTTAAATTAAAATCCCCGCTCACTTCGCCATTAATCTTTAACTGTTCTAATACACTGCCAACGCTATCTTTGAACGGGCTTTGATTCATCAAGTCGCCAATATAACTAGCTTGCGTTGGCTTTATCTGTGCATCTACCGTTAAAATTTGACCATGCGCTAAATCAGCAATACCTGCGCGAACTCCTGTGACATCTAATCCTGTTAGTTTTCCGCCGCGACCTGTAATGAGCATTGAGTTATTTGTGAAGTTTAAATTGGCGACAAAATCGGTTATGGCAGGCCAATTTTCAACAAATTTAAATTCTGATTGACTTAATTCAGCATCAACAACAAAAATACCACTGCCATCGGTAAACGGAAAGCGACTGATCGGACCGTTAATGAGTATTTGTGCATTTTCAACACGCCCTGAAACAACCGCTGCGTTTAAGTAATTAACTAAATTATCACTCATAATGGGTAAGGGTAAGTAACGCCCCACTAAGCCAGCATTGCCATTGGTAACATTAGCCAGTAGCGCTAAATTTATTTCACTGTCAATTGGCGCTTCAACTTTAACTTGCGCCGATAAATTAATTTCTTCGGACAGAAAATCTAATGCTTCAACCGTTAATGCCCAGCCCTTGTCATCAAAGACAGCATTTAACTGTCCTGACATGCTTTGATAGGGAAAAGCTTGTACAAACAACTTATCAAAATCTAAATTACCTTGCTCAGCACTAAAGTCTACGGCGAGATAGTTATTTAGATAACTAAGGCTTCCAGAGACATTTTCTAGACCTGGAATGCCATGGCTATAGCTATTATTAAACGCAGAGAAGTTTGTCACTATTTGCAACTCGTTATTTTGGTTACGAATATATAGGTCTTCAATCTTCCCTGTTAACGTCATCTGGGACAGTAAATTTCGCGTTTCTTTTTTTGCTACGATCAATGGCGTAAGTTGTGCCAGCATAGCGACGTCAATCTCTGATAGATGTAAAGAAAAATCACTTTCTTGCTTAGCTAACATAACGCTAAACCTTTGTGATTCTTGCTCATTAAGCTGTAATGATAATGGCGTACTGTATAACTTAAAATTTCGCTCAGCTTTACCTTTTACTAGTAATAATTGCCCTTGGTCTAAGGTTAATTTTTGTTTTTTATTCTCAAACTGCCAATGCATACTGCTATCTGAAAAATTAATTTGTAAGCGATTGACCTCACTACTTGTGACCCGTAACCATGCAGAAAAGTTAATATCAGTCTTAGTTTTATCATCTTCAAGCACTAAAACATTATCCAACCATGGAGTTATATCAATCTGGTTGGCTTGTAAGTACATTTGTCCGGTAAGTTCGCTACCTTTGTTACCCTGTAAGTCTAGTTTCAACTGCAAGTTATTTGAGCTTAGGCCATTGAGTACCACACTACCTTCGGCCTGATGACGTTCACCGGTATTTAACCAACGTAACTGGTTTACTCTTATGCTGCGAGTGATAGCCTTATTGCGTACCGTAATTTGGCTATCAAGAATAGAGAAACGCGTTATACGGTTTAAAAAAAGATCGCTAATAACACTAATATCATCAGCTTCGGTATCTTTTATAAGTTTACCTGAGCTATCGTCATCTTTCTTATCTAACCACAATTTTTCAGAGACATCGGCTGTCGCACCAGACAGAATAAGATTTTTTGATATAAGATTTTGTTGTGAGATAGTACTCCAAAAGTCTACTTGTAGCTCAAGCTGCTTGATGAACACTGATGCTCTTTCAGTGTTCAGTATTTGCACATCACCAATGATCAATATTGGTCCTGACTTTTGCCAAGTCATACTCAGGGTGCCAATAGAGATATTCGTTTGCGACTTTTCATTTAAGTAGTTCTGTAAGGGAAGTCGGTAGTGGTGAACATAAGGTAAAAATAGACGGAAAGCACTAATCAGAACCGCCAACAAGACCAACACAATGGCAACTGTTTTATAAAGGCGGTTTAGCCAGCGGTTAGAAGTACTTACAATGCTCATTAAAACTTAGAGAGTCCTATATTTGTTCTGATGTAATTGCCAAAAGTCTATTAAGCAACGTCCTCTTAACCAGGATTAACAGGTTTAGAGACAAGCCAAGGATTGAATAAAATCGCTATTACATCATAACAACGTCAAATTGTTCCTGATTATACATGGGTTCGGCTTGTACTTTAATCAACTTACCAATAAAAACCTCAACTTCGGCTAAGTTATGGTATTCATCATTGACGATAAACTCACTCACCGCATTTGAAGCATAAACCGTGAACTTATCTGCGTCATGAGCACGATTTACGCGTACTATTTCTCTTAGTATTTCAAAGCACACTGTTTCTACTGTTTTTAAATGACCACGACCAGTACAAAGAGGGCATTCTCCACATAACACATGTTCTAAACTTTCACGGGTACGTTGACGTGTCATTTCGACTAGACCAAGTGCCGAAAAACCATGAAGACTGTATTTTACCTTATCTTTACTCATTGCCATATTTAGGCTGTGCAATACGCGACGTTTATGATCTTCATTATGCATATCGATAAAATCGACAATAATAATACCACCTAGATTTCTTAGTCTAAGCTGCCTAGCAATAACTTGAGTCGCCTCGATATTAGTACTAAATATGGTATCTTCTAAATTACGATGGCCAACAAAAGCCCCCGTATTTATATCAATGGTAGTCATCGCCTCAGTTTGATCTATTATCAAGTAACCACCCGACTTTAGCTCTATCTTACGATGCAATGCTCGCTGTATTTCTCGCTCTACTGAGAACAAGTCAAAGATAGGAAGCTCACCTGGGTAATATTCTATTAATGGTGTTAACTCAGGCACAAATTCTTGGGTAAATTCGACTAAGTCTTTATAGGTGAGATTTGAGTCAACTCGAATACGCTCAAGGTTAATGCCAACAAAATCTCGTAACACTCTAAAAGATAGCGATAAATCTTGATAAAGTGGTAAATTAGTTTGCTTACGTTGCTTGCGAGTTAAAACTTTTTGCCAAACTCTGCGTAAGAATTCTGCGTCATGTTGTAGTTCTATTTCGCCCGCCCCTTCTCCAGCAGTTCGAACAATAAAGCCTTGATGTTCATCACAGTAAGGACTAACGATGTCTTTTAAGCGATCTCGTTCCTTTGCATCTTCTATCCGTAATGAAACACCTGCATGCTGAGAATTAGGCATCAGAACCAAGTAACGCGAAGCAACGGTAATATCTGTGGTTAAACGCGCCCCTTTTGAGCCAAGTGGATCTTTTACCACTTGCACCATAATGTATTGTCCTTCATGCACTAAGGAGCGAATATCAGGTACTTGATCTGTTTCTTCTTTTAAGATGAGTTTGGTATTAATATCGGATGCATGCAAAAAAGCCGCTTTATCTAGGTTGATATCTACAAACGCAGCTTGCATACCCGGTAAAACACGAATAATTTTTCCTAAATAGACATTACCAACAATGCCACGTTTGCCTTGTCGCTCAATATGCACTTCTTGCAATGAACCATTCTCGATTAAAGCAACACGTGTTTCGCTAGGAGTCACATTTATTAATAATTCTGCACTCATAATATCCCTTACTTCAAAAACTTATTTTAAAAATCATTTAGCATGAATGCTGCCAATAAAACCGGCATTAGTCAGTAATTGCGCTGTTTCATATAATGGTAAACCCACTACAGCAGAGTAACTGCCATTAATGGTTTTTACGAATTGTCCTGCAATGCCCTGAATACCGTAACTTCCTGCTTTGTCTTGAGGTTCACCCGTTAACCAGTAGGCTGAAATTTCTGCCGTTGTTAAGGTCTTAAAAACGACCTCGGTAGTGATAACTTGACCTTTTACACTGTTTTTACTGACAAGCGCAATAGCCGTTAAGACTTGATGTTGGTTATCAGACAATAAAGATAAAGTATTAATACACTCTTCTTCACTATGTGGCTTACCCAATACTTTGTCATTAAATACCACACTGGTATCTGATCCTAAAACAAAGGTATAAGCCTGTTCAGCTTCAGGCAATAAATCAAAAACATGTTGAGCTTTCTGTTTTGCTAAGCGTAAAACATAGTTATGTGCTAATTCTGCTTGTTCTTCAGTTTCATCAATATCACTCGCCTGAACGGAAAATTGATAGCCTAGTTGCGTCAATAACTCCCGACGTCTAGGTGATTGCGAAGCTAATATAAGCTTTTGAGTGGTAGTTGTTGAGTTAGCTAATGAGTTAGTCATAAAATTATTTACTGCTGTTATAGCTAGCCCTTGAGGAAATGTTAAATTATTTAATACCAAAGTGACGGCGAATACGGCGGAGCAATAAAAACACCCATGGCCAAAGTACAATCGTAGTCACTACTGGATATAAATAATTAGGTAAGAATACAACATCACTTAAAAAGCGTTGTAACCAGAAAACAACCAGATGATATTGTGCAGAAAGCACACCGACAATTAGCGCTTGCTGCCACACTGAGAAATTTCTAATCTTTTGAAAATTGACGACAATAATATAAACGGATAACGCCATCGCACACGCATGAACACCCAGTACAGAGCCAAGTAACACATCCAGAATTAAGCCCATTACCCAAGCGGTAATTATGTTCACCTTACTTGGTAACGCTAAACACCAATAAACTAAAACGATTAACACCCAATCAGGGCGAAAAGCATCAAAGCTCAGTGGCATAGGTGTAATGCTTGCCATCAAGGCAATAAGCAAGGTAAGCAGAATGATAAAACCATTATTGCTAAACATTATGACTTCCCTGCTGCAGTGCTGATTTTTTTAGAACGAGTACTATTAGTAGTCTGCTTTTTTAACTCTGCTTTCGGGGTATCTTTCGAAAGTAACAACATATAGCGCAATCTATCTATTTGGGCAACTGGCTCACTATATATAGTAGCAAACTCACGTGATTCATCTGTACGTACGAGTACTACACGAGAAACGGGGTACCCTTCTGGGTATTTCCCACCTAAACCTGAGGTGACCAATAAATCACCTTCTTTCACATCAGCGCTATGGGCAACGAAGTTATGAATAAGACGATCAATCTGACCACTACCCGACGCAATGAGCCTTAAGCCGTTCCGCTGAACTCTAACAGGTATTGCATGGGAAATATCACTGATTAGAATAACCCTTGAGCTACTCAAACCAACATGTAAAATTTGCCCAACAATGCCTTTTTCGTCAAGAACAGGCTGTCCTTCATAAACACCATCATTGGCGCCGCGGTTAATAACAACCTGATGAGAATAAGGGTCACCATCAACGGATAGTATTTCAGCGAACATTTTCTTTATTTCATTACGAATTGGAGAAGCGAGCAACGAACGTAATCGTTCATTCTCTAGGCGAACAATATTTAATTTCATCGCTTGTTCGTGAAAAAACAATTCATTTTCACGAAAATCTTGGTTTTCCTGCATTAACTGTCGGCGAGTCACAATGTTTGTTGATGCCCAGTTCATTATTTGTTTAGGTGCATTGGCCATATATTGCAATGGACTGACCAGCGATTGTAAATAGCCGCGGGCAGTTTCGAAACTTGCCATTTTATGGTCGAAAAAAATCAAGGCCACCGAACAGCAAAGCACCAAGATGAGTCGGTGTGCTGGTGATGTACCTTGATTAAAAATTGGGTTCATATAAAACCAGTCACGAGTTGATAGCTATGGATTAAAGCTATTTGAAAAGCATTAGAAAGCGGATATTTTCGAAGGTATTACATTCAAGGACAAGGCAAAGGTACGGAATTGACGTTAGTCAATGAGTACCTTTAACGATGTGATTGGATTAAATAACAATGAAAGTATTCAGCTGTTACTCATAAGAGAAAAGATCACCACCATGCATATCAATCATCTCTAATGCTTTACCACCACCACGAGCAACACAGGTTAGTGGGTCGTCAGCAACAACAACAGGAATGCCTGTTTCTTCCATTAACAAACGGTCAATGTCTTTTAATAACGCACCGCCGCCAGTTAACACCATACCGCGCTCTGAAATATCAGACGCTAACTCAGGTGGAGATTGCTCTAAAGCCACCATAATTGCGCTCACAATACCAGATAATGGCTCTTGCAGTGCCTCTAAAATTTCGTTGCTATTCAAGGTAAAACTACGCGGAACACCTTCAGCAAGATTACGGCCACGGACTTCAATTTCAACTAATTCTTCACCCGGATAGGCAGAACCAATTTCATGCTTAATACGCTCAGCTGTTGCCTCACCTATTAAGCTACCAAAATTACGACGAACATAGTTGATAATGGCTTCATCGAATTTATCACCACCAATACGTACTGATGACGAATAAACAACACCATTAAGTGAAATAATACCAACTTCTGTAGTACCACCACCTATATCAACTACCATAGAACCAGTCGCTTCAGAAACGGGCATACCTGCACCAATTGCTGCAGCCATTGGCTCATCAATTAAATATACTTCACGTGCACCCGCGCCCATCGCAGATTCACGAATGGCACGACGCTCAACTTGGGTAGAACCACAAGGAACACACACTAAAACTCTAGGGCTAGGGCGTAAAAAATTGTTGCTATGCACTTGTTTAATGAAGTGTTGTAGCATTTTTTCAGTAACAAAAAAGTTAGCGATTACGCCATCTTTCATCGGACGAATGGCTTCAATATTACCCGGCGTTCTACCTAACATTGCTTTTGCCGCAACACCTACGGCTGCAACACTTTTCGAACCACCAGAACGGTCTTGACGAATAGCGACTACAGAAGGCTCGTTTAATACAATACCTTGGTCTTTTACATAAATAAGTGTATTGGCGGTACCTAAATCGATTGAAAGATCGTTAGAAAACATGCCGCGTATTTTTTTAAACATAAGCTCAAAATGTCCTGTAAAGTGCTAATTAAGTAGACTCTGCTAACGTGCGAGTAACAGATCGGATAATCATACCTTAGAAGTTAGCTAATGTGTTGCTTTTTTGAAGGAAAGCAGCAAAGAAAAGTTAAAAATATATATTTAATTACGGCAAGTACATTATGCTGATTTTTAGCCGTATTTATTTAAGGGCAAAAAACGAAAAATGAGACTAGAGTCTCATTTTAATTTTTTATTCTTAACAAGCACTTTTGAACTAGTTTGTTTTTTCTATTTCACGCTGATAAATAATGCGGTCATTGCCACGATATATACCAAAGGTAGCAATCCCTCGTGGATTATCATTAAACAAACCATCAACTCCTTCGGTGTCATACGCCCAATCATATTGTAACCAATCACTGATATTATAGATAACACCTACCTGACCCGTGTTAACACCCTTTATGCTATCAGTTGGCGCTTCTAATATTATATCGCGTGTTTCACCCAAAGGTAATTCATCAGAAAACTTGCCTGGCACTATAACTTGTACGGGCGTTAATGCCGGGTCTAGGCTGATATTACTTAAAGATATATTGTTATAATCATAGGTAGTACACGTATCGTTTTTACTTAGTACGTAACCATCATCGGTATAATAATTAACGGATAACGTTTGTGGTAAATCCGAAGTATCGGGACCATAGCTATTTGCCAGTTGAGCACGACCAAAACGAATTAATTTCCCAGAAGGTTTTAAAGTAAGGATTAGGCCGTTAGCGCTATCCAGATCATAATCTTGTGCTGCCACAGAATCGCTATCAATAATTGACACCATAGACAAATCTATATCGCTAGTGAATTCATTAACTTCACTATTTTCTTCATGTGCATACACAAAGTTATCATCATCATGATAACTATAGCTAATAACACCTTTTACTCCTGTAAAATTAGCATCGTCTAAATTAGCGGTTAAACGTACTAAGTTAGTAGTATCTTTACCCATTCGACTGGTATCAGTGACGGGAGCTAACGTTGATACACTGGGTACAGCGAAGTTGGGCACCATTAAACGTTGAAAACTTGTTAATGATAGTTTTAAGAAATCATCAATATAGTTTTGTGTTAATACATCATCTTTATTCCTTGCCTCAATAACAAAAGATGGTGTAGTCAAGTAACTTAATGCCCCTTTTGTTGGACTGCCTGATAACATTTGACCGCTATAAACAAACGGTAATTCTGTTGAGTCACCCACACTACAAGTCCCTGTTAATATTCCATCAGCAATACTCGTTATAGTAAAGTGACTGGGGATAAAGCGACCGACATAAGGTGTATTTCCTTCAATGCTAACACCCGCAGCTAAATAGTCTTCTTTGAGAGCTTGTAAAGAGATAATGCCCACTTCATCATAGGTAGCAATATCTACTTGGCTACCAAAAGTAAATTCAGCTCCTGTTTCTACACTCAACGTTCCATCTATGTCTGACGTAGGCAGTAACTGCGTATGAGACAAATTCGATAAACTGACATCAATAAAATTATTTGTCGTTGCGTTAGTCGTTAAATCTTCACCTTGATCTGCTAGGCCATTAGCATTTGCGTCATCACCCGTTTTCCACGCTACTGCTCGTGTGTTTATACGTATTTCATCTGCCGCAACGGTAAATACATCTTCTTCTCCACCACTACCATCTGTTGCCGCAGGGTTTACTTTATAAGCGGTATCACCCGTTGGTAAGTTTTTATCAACGAATAAATCAAAAGCGAATGGACGTACAATAATAGGATTTGAAGTACCTTTAATAAAATCTCCCGAAGGATTTCCTTCATCATCTGGTAATTCATAACGCGCATTTAAAACAATAGAACCTGCATTAGGGTAAGTAAAAATATATTCAGCACTGTTTTGTGGAAGATCACTGAAATCTAAGGTAACACCACTAAAGGGTAAGTCGTCAAATGCAGTTCCACTTACTGCAGTATCTATATCAGTACCCGAAATATTGACTGATTGTGAGCCACTAATTGGGCTTTGATAACTTGCTGCCATATCGATAACGGCTACATCCGCAGGATCACCAATCAATAAAGGTATACATGCACTTGGGTCCAGAGGATCTGCTTTCACTGCTTCAATTCTAAGCGTGTCAGCATTAAAACCAATATCCGATGGTTTACCTGATAACTGAAGCGGTAATGCAGTACCACTTTTATCTGCCACAAAGCGAAAACCTGCATCAACAAAAGTTACATCACAATCTGTTGGTGAACCATTGATGCACTCAAACGTTTGATCAAGACTCAGTGTAGCAATACCCAGCTTAGTATAACGATAGTCAATATTAACCTCACCACCAACAATAGTAACTTCTTTAGTTAATACAGGGTTGTTTCCTTCACTTACGGTGAGTGATACGAGAAAGTTATCGTGATTAAGGGTATTACATGAGGCATCACTGCAAGCACGTAAGGTTACAGTATCAACTTCACAGGTTAATCCTTGCCCATTGAGGGCATCTATTTCAAAGTGATCGATAAAACTTTCACAGGGATGTCTTTCCTCAAAAATATCATAGACTTCTGTATCCGATAAAGCCCCATCATATATTTTTACTTCATCAATATAACCCTCGAAATATCTACCATTAAAACCTTGATCTTGTCCTATTTGTAGTGGGTCGTTATTTGTATTTAACAGGCCTAAATGATCATTATCACCTGCAACTTGTCCGTTTACGTAAATATATTGCTGACCGCTTTTATAAGTTATAGCTATGTGATACCACTTATTAAGCTCAACAATAACAGCATTATCAGTTCTGAAATTATCCGTGTCCCACCACCAAAAAATCTTACCTGCGGAATCAACATGAAACTCATAATTTTCATCTTTAGATAGAATAGACATTAAATTGTTGCCCGTGGGAAGTCTTGTTGGATAAATCCACGTGGTAATTGTGAGTTCATCTGTAAAATCTAAGGCATCATCATCATCAACTTGAACATACTCCCTGCGACCGTCGTCAAATGTACCATAACCACAAGTACCAAGAGGTCCAGGGAGTGCAGGGGTAATATTATCTGTTTTTGCACCTCGAATAGCGGTACCATGGAGAGAATTTCTCACTTGATTAACGACCTCATTGGAAGTTCCATTCCAAGCAAGTTCATCCATCTGATAATATGCAATAAGTAGAGAGCTACAGTCATGGGTTTCACTTGCTACAACTCTAACCTCAGCACCAGTTAACGCGCCGTCATAAACCCTAACTTCATCAATACGTCCTTCAAAGAAGAATGCGCCATTAGGTAAATTATCCCATGAAATCTCTCCGCCAATATCTAAAGTTGTATCGTTAGTATCCAATATTCCTGTATTGTTACCGGTATCAGTTTGCACACCATTAATGTAAAAACGCTGAACGCCATCAGTGTAAGTAATTGCTACATGACTCCAAGTATCAATTGGGACAGAGGTAAAAGTACTAACACTTTTACCTACACCACCAGAGTTATATTGAAAAAGTAAGGTATTACCAGCCCCAAGTGAAAGTTGATAATTATTTTTATTTGAGTTCCTTCGAGCTTTACTGACAATAACTTGTTGCGCTGCTTTAGTTGGATATACCCATGCGGTTATTGTCAAACTATCAGACATATCTAATAGGTCATTATCAGGAATTGAGACATGAGCATCTACGCCATCAAACTCCCCATATCCACAAGTTCCAGGACTTCCAGTAAGTGCCGAAAAAGCATCATTCGTATTTGCTCCGTTGAGCGACTGCCCATTATTGCCATTACCTGTATTATCTACCACTTCAGCAACAGAGCCATCCCACAAGGTTTCTTCCAGGCGATAGTCAACGACGAGAGCAGCACCACTAGACCCATCATTCCCACCACCAGGCGTAGCTGGATACTCATTTAAGTTTTTTGATTCAAGCCACTCACCTGTACCATCCGGTTTTCTGAGTAAAATTTTAGTACCGTTTGTTATATCATTAGGAATTGGGAAAACATATTCCAATTCATTGTAACCGCACTGATCTGGGAGTGGGACTGGGAAATTTTGACCTGAATAATTACCAACTTGGATATAATCGATGAATTGACCTGATTTATCGAGTAAAGATAAATCAAAGCCATCCTGAAAGTCGATGAAACCTTTATCAATTATAGGGTCTTCAACCCATATCCATTGTGTTGCATCATTCATATCTGCAACTGAAATGTCCTTACATTCCGAGGATTGGTTATTACCATTTCCCTCATCATGACAAATTCTAATAGTCCATTGGTCATATATTACTGAAGAAATAGCTAAATCAAGTAACTCAATTTCAATAAATACCCCGCCGTTACCACCTTCTTTCATGATTTCATTCAAAGTCGCATTACCTGAATGCGCTGAGCAAACTGCAAGCACTTTTACACTAATGAGTGAAAAAAATAAGACGATATAAATTGGTAAAAGCTTATTCATTGAGATTAGACCTAAACTATAAAAATATTTGATGATAATGCAGATACAACAAAGGTAACGATAAGTACCTAAAAATGCAATATGAGGACTAGTAACTTATAATTTTTACATCTTCCTCACCCAAAAGAAGCAGAGAGAAAGCAATCATTAAGAACTGGAAATAGAGTTATCACAAACTCCTCGCTTCAACTTGAATGGTACGACTGCTTTTAACAAGTACTTTGCTACTAGCTTCCATAGTACCGCTGCCGCATTGACCTGTACTGCTTATACGGTAGTAATTCGTTCCATCGAGACCTGTATGATACTTTTCACAGCTTGTTGATGCTGTGCAATCATAAAGCCCGGGAATATCTTCATTCAAACTTGTCTGTAAGTCATAGTCCTTGTCAATAAATGCTATATCACAAGATGTCGAAGAAGTAACATTAAGAGGAAATAGTAATTGTAGTTCAGCTTGCATAGCAGAATTTGCCGCCATATAAGCGCGAGTACCTAAGACTTCTTGTGATACTGTCTCACTACTGGTTGAGATCATACGCATCAATATACTGCCTAATAGGGTTAAAATGATAATAACAAACAGAGCCAGTATTAGAGAACTACCTTGCTGCTTAACGATAAACGGTAAGTTGTTGAGCGCTTTATTTTTAGAGAATTGTCGATAACGAATAGGCATATTGGCGTAAGGCTATAATTCATATGGCAGTTGTTAGTACAAAGGTAACGCTAAGCGCCTATTTTTGCAATATAAAGCATAAAAAAAGCCCCGTAGAACGGGGCTTTGATTGGAGTACTTCTTTGCTTGACGCTGTTTTGAAAAAACTAAGCTGATTTTCTTTTTGTCATGGTTTGCAAAATAATTAAAGCAGTCGCAAAAATGATGATAGTTAGTGGCTCAGGAATAGGCTTAGGGGCAGGACCTTGTGTTAGTGAATCACGAACATAGAATGTATCGAACCAATAGTTATCTGGCACACTCCAAGGGTCATAACTTAGTACAGTACCTTCACGAAAGTTTCCACTGATATCTTTTGCACTAAAATCAGTAGTACTTAACGTATAATCATCTGCTCTATTGATGTTGAAAAATCGTGCTGCATTTTTATAACTACTATCTGATCTTCGAAAGGAAGCAGAAGTTATATTATCTCTAAAAAAATCGAATTCAGTAGTTGTTGCTTCTCTCCAACCAAGAACTTCAGGGGCAAGTAATTGATTATACGTAACTCCATCCTCAATATAAAATTCTACATTGTAATCTGATGCCCATACCCAATCTAATTCAATACCGGAATGATCTACTGTAATGTAGTCATTGTCAGTTAACAGCGTGCCATGAGAGTAGCTGGTTGTTAATAAGCATAAAACTAATATTAAATTTTTTAATAACTTCAAAGTTTAATCCCTTTTAGAAATATTTTTACAAGTGTTACCATATAGAGACAGAATGCAAAAAACGAGCCATCAAACCTAACCAACTAATTATTATATGTTTATTATATAACACTATAGAAACCACAGTGATACTGTAAAAAGAACTGACACAGAAATGACAACTCTAGAATATATTATGGAACATTATTAATATGAACTTCATGGTCAAATACATAATTTTCCTCATTCCGAGTAAAGTTAAGGTGGATTTGAACAACTGCATTTCTAGTTAAGGTACTATGGACATACTTGAAAGGAAGATGTCCACTGATATCTGCAATAACATGCTCTGCCATTAATGATGGGCTACTTCCACCAGGTATTGTTAAGTTTCCGCCAATACTACTGTTATATCTGATAATACGAGTAGCTAATACACAATATTTAACTTGTCTATTAGCAATGTATAACCGATGAGTAGGAGAGTCTTCAATAAAATGAACATCATCGGTATTAAGCAAGTTTATTTGCCAAATATTAGGTGTTTCAACGACGTTATCAATAGCAAAAACCTTTCCTACATCATCATCATGCGGGTCGTAAACATCTGTATGATGTAATGGGTAAACCATTGCTAAATGATCACAACCATCCATACTATCACACTCATAAGAGGTACCATTATCCTTTTCAAATGGAATAACTGAAACCACCTTACTCGCGAGTTCTGGGGCTACAGGTATATCGGTATATACTGTGCTGGCGATAATAGGTATAAATTCAATACATTGCATTTTATCATTGCTAGACTCTCCAATACGGATACTATTGGGTACGGCATTACGTAACTCTCGAGTTAATCGTTCTGTCACAAAACGAGCATTACTTATTAATCCATCACGATTAGTAGCATTTAAATAAGTTTGTGTTGATAAGGTAATAAACCCACTGATGCCCACAGCCATAATGCCTAATATGATAATGACTAAGATTAGCTCTATTAAGGTAAAACCTTGAGCACGCTTTAAGCTTTTATTATTACGTGTCATTTGATGCTTTGACTTGAAGGAAGTCATTAAAAATTAGCCTTATGACTGGTAAACTCAATGGCTGTACCTAATGGTGTTGTCACAGCAACAGTTATACGTTTGACTAAACCGTTAGCCAAACCTAAATCAGCCCCTGCATAAATGACCGCTACATTGATAGTGAATTCATTATAACTATTATCAATAGAGTCGTTAGTAGAGTTTACCCGATCACTGAAACCATCAAAATCATCAACATCATCAAATAAATTACGATTTGTTTCTCCATCACCTGTGTCTGGACCAAAATCAGCTTCAGCTGTACAGTTGTTTGTTCCATCATCTGGCTCACCGCATCTTGCACGACCACCAGTCATGTCAGAGTTATTATCAAACGCACGGCTAGTAATATCACTCATCAAACTCTGCGCAAGCTCTGAAGCTTTAATTTGCAAAACATTATCAGCACTTTTTTCTTCTGCCGGCGCTATCAAGGTACTGACTATCGCTAATGATATGGTTAATACCATAATGCCAACAATAAGCTCAATTAAAGTAAAACCTTGTTGAAGCCTAAATTGAAATCTAAGGGGAGTCGAATGCATGAATATAACCCTCCGGTTCTATGGTAATAGTTAGGTTCTGCTCACTTGGATGGATGATATTAATTTCGCAACCATCATCACAATTAAAAGTAGGTCGCCCCATCCAGTCAAAACCAACTTTCTTCGGGTTAACATTTCCATCAATATTAAAGGTAATTTGATAACGACTATCAACTAAGTGCCCCGTGGCATCAGGGATCCAATCTTCAATAGGGTTTGGTGTATCAAAAGTAATATTATCGCAATCAGTTCTGTCAGGCACACCATAACGAGGATAATCTTTGTCAAAAACAATTTGGTGGCAATAACCATCGCTAGAATTTGTTTGTTGCATAGCGCGCTGTTGGGTTAAACGTAAAGCTGAAATGAGTTGTGCTCTATGGGTATGTGCTTCATAGCTGGAAGTACCATCAAACTTAGGGGCAACTGACACAGCTAAAATGCCAATAAGAATGATCACAACAATCAATTCTATTAAGGAAAAACCTTTGTTATTCATTTTGCTTCTCTATTGCTACTGACAAAAATTTCAACAAAAAACGCCTAAACTGACATGCAAAAATATACCTAATATCTTACAACACTTTAGCGATAGATTGTATACTCAATCATCGCATTTTCTGGCCATAATATATTTTGACTTTATTACCTTATTTTAAATTTCTTCTCGTACTTTATTTTATTGTTGGTATGCATGTTATTTTTGATACTCCTGGTGGTGTAGGTTTATATTTCTCCTACAATATTTTTGCATGGTTAATCACCTCAATACTCATTGCGCTAGGGCTATGGCAAATTACACTTAACAAGAGAATTTACTATAGTAAAATGCTGTTATGGTTATCTTTAGGTTGTGTATTTTTAGTCATTCCTGTCTTTTATGATTTTGAATTTACCGATCATGCAATTCCACGTATTCTCGCTTTAATTGGTGGTTTACTTTTCCTATTTTCACTCTATCAATTTCAGCTATCAAAACTTGATGCCTTACACTTACTTAGCTTAATTTTACTGGCAGTCCTTATTGAAGCGTGTTTTGGCTTGATGCAGTTTTTTATTTTCGAAGAAGGTGACTGGGGAGGATACATCGTTGGTAGCAGCAGGCCACATGGTGTGTTTTTGCAACCCAATGTAATGGCGAGTTTTATGGCAACAGGCTTAGCTATTGCATTATTTCTTTCGATCAAAAAATCACTATTTAAAAACAGGTTGGCATTTAAATGCCTCATTACCTTTAGCCTTTTTGTTACTAGTTTCTTGTTAATCTTACTGCAATCCCGAACTGGTTTTGTCGGAGCATTAGCCGTGCTTTTACTTTCTGCACCTTATTTATATAAGAAGAATAGAAAACAATTTACCATTAATATTGCCATAGTTGTGATTGCCACATTAAGTGCATTTATAAGCCTTGAACACTCTGATATCCCTGTACGTGGCAGTCAAGTTTATGAAAACGTAGGAGCACGGGATGTAATTTTTATTGTCAGTGTCGATATGATTAAAGAAAAGCCTTTGTTGGGTTATGGGTATGGGGGCTTTGAGCGTGGTTTTATTGACCATTTCAATCATTATGCTATTGAACACCCTGAGATTGGTAATACCTTAACTCGGTTATCTCACCCACATAATGAAGTGCTTTTTTGGGTTGTTGAAGGTGGGGTTGTTGCCCTACTTGCCTTTGTCTTTTTTACCATTGGCTATATAACAACTTGGCTAAGACTTCCTTTTAAAAAAGGCTTAGTTTTATTGGGATTGATATTCCCCATACTGTTACATAGTCAATTGGAATTTCCTTTTTACAGTTCAGTTAGCCATTGGCTAGTCTTTTTGATTATGCTTTGGGTACTCGATCGTTATTCTTTAGCCGAAGATGAAGAGTCAGACTATATAGATTGTCCACAAACTTTTTTGATCCGCTTTTTCGCACTGTTAATTCCAGCTATTTTCGTGCCTTTTTTATTAACCGCATTGCATACCGCTGACATATTAGTTGAACATGAGAAAAGTCCGAAAAAATCATTAGAAAGATTTAATGACATTATTAACCCCATCGCTTGGCAGAGCCGTTTAGACGCAGCTGTTTATGCACACATTCTTATTGCTGGCATACGTGAGCATGATGTAGTTAAACTTAAAAGCTATCTGTATTGGGCACTAAAGCGCATCAAACATAAACCTAGACCTATACTTTATAAAAATTCTTTACTGATATTAAGGGCTTTAAATCAAGTAGAAGCATGTAAATTATTACTTAAAGAGGCGCAGCGTACTTATCCGCAAGAGGAAAACTGGAATGATAGTCTTTTAGAGGAAAAAACTCCCACTATTGATGCAAAATAAGACTTTTAGTGTAAACACCAAGCCGCAAATTTTAGACACAAAAAAGCCGAGCTAAGCTCGGCTTTCATTTATCAACTAACTATAAAATAGATTAACATTCGTCTGTGTTACTGTTAATCACTGGTTTGGTATTTTTAGCAGTAGACTCGTTATAGGTAGCCACACAAGTTGTTGGTGTAGTTACACCTTTATAAGAGTATGTTGCTGATGTCGCTGTTGCAGCTTCAGTAAAAGTAAAAACAGCATCACTAGATGATACATCGATATCCATTAACAAGTTAATTGACTCTTTGTCTGGGTAACCATTTACAAAAGTGATATTGGCTCCTGCAATGCTTAATGGACCGACTTCAGTTCCTGCAACTAATGCTTTGGCATGAGCCATATCAGCCGCTGAGTTCAATGAACCTTCCACAGCTTTGATTACAGATGCTTTAGCGTCACCAGTTAAATCAATAAACTTAGGTGCAGCTGTTACCGCTAAAATACCCAATATAACAATGACTACGACCAATTCAATTAAGGTAAAACCCTTTTGGCTTGTTTTAATATTCATACTACTTTTCATGCTTCTTCCTCAATTTACGAACGAATTTAATTAAAATATTTAAGATTATTTTACGGTTGTTTATCATTTATATAAATAATGACTGAGCTATTTGCTGGCTGATAAGTAAAACTATTACCTACCTCCGTTAACGGCGATGGAGCAATATAGGCTCCGGTACTGTTACGAGATAATGTTTCTTTCAAGTGGTAATGGCATAATGTCGATGAACCGCTGCCGGTTACATTGGCTAAGTAACGAAAACCACCATCAGCATTAATATCAGCAACACTACTCGCAAGTGACGGCGGTTGCTGTAACAAACTATTCCATACGCTAATACAATCAGCTATTGCCATGGTTTTAGCATTAATACCGGCACCACTGTTAGTACCAACAATATAGCCAGGGCTAATAGTTGGAGAAGATGTACGATCTTCACTGGTTAAATAGACGATAGTTCCGTCATAATTAACCATGTTTATATTATTAGTATCTTTTGGGCGAGCTTCAGCTTCCCATTGTGAGCGCGCTAACGATACCCCAGTAGCAAAACCGCCTGCCATGCCTTCAATATTGGCCTGTTTAGCTTGTTCAGTGAGATCAACGAATTTTGGAATAGCAGTTGCAGCTAGAAAACCTAAAATAACAACAACAATAACCAATTCAATTAAGGTAAAACCTGTCTGTTTTGGCGCACGCAAACCTGTCTGTAACCGACTATTGAGAATAATACTTGGATGGAAAATATTTTTTATCATTGAGATAACCTTCTTTATCAGTTGACGCTTTAAGTTTTACTCTGTGAGCGTTAGCCCAAACTCTGTATTTAACTGATCTTGGCTTGAATAATAACATTATGATTCAGGGCTAACCAGATTTCAATACTGAATTAATGTAATTACTTGTACACGCTAAATAAATTACTATTTAAACCTCAATTCAACATCACTATCTACTATAGCAAATTAATTAACCTGCTTTACCTTCCCTGTATCAGTACGATAATCAAAAGATTGCCCGTTAGCAATACTATAACGGCATAAACGCCCGTTTTTAATAGCTTTATTGTGAATTTCAATCGCTATTACTACCGATTTAACTACCTGCAATGGCATTGCTAATGTTTGCTGCCAAATATTATGACAGGCTAAACTAGTATGGTTATTATCAATCCAACCAAACCTATTAACATTAACATACTGCTTTTCATTACTACTCAATCGACTCAACACGACAACATTAGGTTGTTCATCCATTAACCATTGACCATGAACTACGTTCACTTTACTGGTAAAACTTTGCGCTAAACCGACAAAAACGGTATTCGTTATTTTTTCTTGCTGACTAAAAAAAAGGTCTATTAACAGTTTCATCAGTACTGCAACGATTATTATTACTATTAAAAATTCAATGATTGAAGCTTGCTTTTTCTCAGTAGCACTGGGTGTTTTTTCCATGATTATTACTGCTAACCTTTCATGGCTGAGGCCATATCCCACATAGGAGTAAAAATACCTAATGCTAATACCAACACCATAACAGCAACAACCACTAAGAGTAGCGGTTCAATTCTTGCTGTTAGGGTTGCCAAGTCATAATCAACTTCTCGCTCGTAATAATCACCTACCTCGGTGAGTAATTCATCCACTCGTCCAGTTTCTTCACCTACCGCTACCATCTGCAATACTAAAGGCGTAAATAAGGCACTGGCAACAGCAGAACGTAATAAGCTATCGCCACTTTCAATACCTTGGCGCATAGCGGAAATCTTTTTCTGCATATAACTATTATCAACCGCCTCAGCCACTAGCGTTAAACCTGTGGTCATAGGAACACCTGCTTTTAATACTATAGCAAAACTATGGGCGAAACGGGCCAATATAGAACGTTCGATAATACTGCCAATAATAGGTATTTTTATCTTACGCCTGTCCCACTGATATCGTCCTTTCTCTGTCTTTAGAGATTCTTTAATCATGAAAATAATCATAAAAATGGCAATTAACATGTAGTGCCAATAATTTATAAATAAGTTGGAGCTGGCAATAATAAACTGCGTGGCAAGCGGAAGATCAGCCCCTAACCGAGAAAACATATCGGCAAATGTCGGAATAACAAAAATATTTAAAATAACCATAGCTGCAGAGATGGCAATAAGTACCATACTAGGATAGCGCAACGCCGCTTTAATACGTTTACGGGTATCTAATTCACGTTCGAGGTAAGAGGTTAACTTAAAAAATGCCTGGTCTAGCTGACCAGTATTTTCACCTACATGGACTAAAGAGACAAAAAGATGATCAAAAATCTTAGGGTGATTATTTAATGCCGAAGAAAAAGTATAACCCCCTTCAAGTTGCTTACCTATATCTGTTAATGCCTTTTTGAGCGCTGATGAATTAGCCGATTCAATCATGCCATTAATTGAGCGTAATATCGGTACACCTGAGCGCATAAGAGCATACATCTGGCGACAAAAAACAATTAACTCTTCTAGTGAGACCCTACCATTATTAAGTAATTCAAAAACATCTACACTCGCGCCACTAGTACTACCTTCCGGCACGGCGACAATAGAAATAGGGGTAATCCCCTTTTTAAATAATTTTTCCGCGGCAATATCTACATTGGCAGCTTCAATGTTGTCTTTTACTTGGCTACCGCTGGCATTTCGCCCTGTATAATTAAATGACGCCATAAAACTCTCTATGTTCTAACATACGTTATTTGCCTAAATTTCTGTATGGTTGATTAATTAATATCAATAGTTTCAACTAGACGTAATACTTCTTCGACAGTAGTAGTACCTTGCACTGCATAATCAAAAGCCGCTTTCGCTAAAGGGGTAAAACTAGGGCTTGCCTTAGCTAACTTAGCAAATAATTCACTGTCATTGCGTTTTAATGCGGACATCATACCTTCATTCATTTCAAGTAACTCAAACACACCTACTCGGCCTTTATAGCCGGTATATTGACAGGTTTGACAGCCTTTTCCCTGCATAAATTGGCTATTTCTTGCCTGCTCGCCTGCTAAGTTAGTTAACCAAAACAGTTCCTGTTCATCTGCTTGATATTCAATGGCACATGAGTCACACACTCTACGGACAAGTCGTTGAGCTACAACCGCTCTCAGTGCACTACCCACTAAAAACCCTGCTGCGCCCATATCAATTAAACGTAAAGCACTTGTTATCGCATCATTGGTATGCAAGGTAGATAAGACTAAGTGACCCGTTATTGCGCCTCGTAAACCTATTTCTACCGTTTCTTGGTCTCGCATTTCACCCACCATCATAATGTCGGGATCTTGGCGAAGTGCAGTACGTAAAATACTTGAAAAAGTTAAACCTATCTTAGTGTTAATTTGAACTTGGTTAATTCGGGGTAAGCGATACTCAACCGGATCTTCAACGGTAATTATTTTCTTGCTCGCTTCATTCAATTCACTTAACGCGGCATATAATGTTGTAGTTTTACCACTACCCGTAGGGCCAGTAACTAAAACCATGCCATGTGGACGATGAATTTGTAAGCGCACACGCTTAACAATATCAGCCGGCATACCCGTTTGCTCTAATGATAAAAGACCCGCAGATTGGTCTAATAAACGCATTACTACCGATTCGCCGTATTGAACTGGCATTGTAGACATACGTACATCAATGTTATGACCACTGATATCTAAATTGAAACGACCATCTTGTGGAATACGTTTTTCGGATATATCAAGACCAGCCATCAACTTAAGTCGCAACACCATGGCAGAGGCAATTTTATTTTCTTTGAGGATTTTTTCCTGTAAGACACCATCAATACGCTGACGGATACGCAGTTGATGCTCTTCCGGTTCAATGTGAATATCTGAAGCGCGCATTTGTACTGCATCTTCAAATACTGATTGCAATAACTTACCTACGGTTGCATCGCCGCCTTCATCAAGAAAGGTCGTAGAAAGATCAAAGCTAGAAGATTCTTCATACTCTTCCTCTAACTGACTGGCGAAAGATTCTATTTCAGCCGTTCTACGGTATAAGCTATCGAAGGCATCAAAAATCTGTGACTCCAAAACTACCGCCAGTTCAATGCGTTTAGGCGATAACATTCGTTCAAGCTGATCTAAGCCACTTAAATCTGCAGGATCACTCATTCCTAATAAGACTGAAGCGCCTTTGTCTTCAATAATTAAGGCTCTTAAACGTCTGGCATGAACTTCTGGCAGTAAACTAGCAACATTAGGTGATATTTTATGTTGCGAAATATCCATAAAGGGTACATCTAATTGCTGTGCCAAAAACTGTAACAATTGTCTTTCAGATAAAGAATTAAGCTCAATTAAGGTGTCACCGAGCTTACGACCCGTTTGCTTTTGACTTGATAACGCTTGCATAAGTTGCTCATTGGATATGATGTTCTCATGAACCAATAAGTCACCTAAACGCATCTTTAATTTGGGTGCTGCCATAATTTGTCCTACTGTCCTATTGCTTGTATGCGTTGCTCAACAAAATTTACTGAAGAAACGGATAAATCATTTTTTGTCAGTGCTTGTTTATAAGCCTTATTGGCTAAAGTAAATTGGCTGTTTTTATCATGTAATACTGCTAAACCAAGATACCAACGTCCAATATCAGGCTGCATAGCTATCAGTACTTTATATGCCTCAACAGCCACTTCATTTTGTTGTGCTTGCTGTGCAGTATTTGCCAGCATAATTTGATATTGCTCATCTTTTAACTGGGCTAAGGGTTTCAAGGTATTTAATGCTGCAACAACTTGTCCTTGCCTTAAGTGAATGCGAGCCTTCATCTGGCGTAAGCTACTGTCTTTGCTGTTTAAAGCAATACCTTGTGATAGTAAATTTACCGCATCTTGATAGGCTTGACGCCCAAACCATAAAGCCGCTAATTTTTTACGCGTTTGGCTATCATTTGGTTTGAGGATAACCACTTCTTCTAAAAGTTTTTCAGCCTGCTCAATTTGCTTGGCCGATAAGGCTTTTTCAGCGAGTGTAAGCTTTTGCTCTGCTAGTTCATCCGCCGATAATTGACGGCGGGACACCGACATTTTATTTGCATTGCTTCTACTTTCAGTTTTACCGCCATTAGCAACGTCATGATTATGGCTTGAAACGGTTCCTAAGTGGCTATGTTCATCTACTATCACTGCCGTTTTCTTCGCTGGTGTTACTCGACTTGAGTCATTATTTACTAACGGCTCTACTGCTATTCGCTGAGAATTATTGTCAGCGTTGTGATTCGCTGATACCTTGTCTAAAGTTCTCGGCCCGGATACATCAACCTTAGTAGGTAATATCACCTGCAGATTTTCATTCTTATTGATTTGCTTATTGTCTTGCTGAGGCTTTGCGATAGAAATTGCCGCTTGGTACGTTTTATTTTCAACTAAGTCTAATTTATTAAGCGGAGTTTTTTGGCTACTTTGTAAAGCATTAGCGCGACTAGTTGTTTGATTACTTATTTGCTGAGTAACTTGATTACTAATTTTCTCAGCTTTTAACGCGGTATTTTCACTAACTAACTGCCAAACATAAAAGCTAATTAAACAAATACCAAAGACAGAAATACCGCTGAGTAATGCAATTTTTATTGGTGAATAAGATGATTCGACATGACCAGGTTGGACGGAATGGGCATTAGGCTCAGGACTTCGTTGTTCTAAGTCCTTCAACATTTGATTAATGACACTCATTATTTAACCACCAAGGTATAATAGACTAATAATAAGGCGCTCAATCCCCCTAAACATGTAAAAGCCAACAAGCTTATTTTTGAGCCTTGTTCAATACTTTCCGTATCCTTTACCGCAGCTTTTAGTAATTTAACCGTCATTTTGTAATGTCCTTCACCATAAGCAAGCATTAGCATTTTGTGACACAAAACATTAACTAACCGTGGAACACCTTGGCTAACTCGCGCAATGTTTTGGCATATCCTTACGGGGAAAAGCTCTGCACCTTTATAGCCCGCAACTTGTAACCTATGATGAATATATTGTTGTACTTCATGAGCATTCATAGCGCGTAATTTATAGGCAAAAGTAATACGTTGTTTTAGTTGTCTAAATTCTGTTTTTGCTAAACGCTCATCAAGCTCTGGCTGCGCAAACAAAACCACCTGCAATAACTTACGTGTTTCAGTCTCTAAATTAGTAAACAACCTTAACGCTTCTAAGCTATCTTCAGGTAACGCTTGTGCTTCATCAAGTATCAGTACTACCGAATGCCCTTGGCTATGTAATTCTAATAAACGCGTTTGAATTCTCTGCGTAAGCAGCTGTACCGACATACGTTGCGCTTGTTTAACGCCAAGCTCTACAGCAACCGCTCGCCTTAACTCATCAGGGTTGAGATAAGGATTTGGTATGTACGCCGTGACGAAGTGTTCTGGTATTTCATTTAGCAGCTTTCGACACAATAATGTTTTACCTGTACCGACTTCACCCACTACTTTAATGAAACCTTCGCCTGTTTGTAGTGCGGTTGATAACACGGCTAAAGCTTCATCATGCATGGTCATTGGCAAATAAAAATTTGTATTAGGAGTTAAAGTAAAAGGTAACTCTCCTAAGCCAAAATGATATAAGTACATAATAAATTTACCAATTAAGCTAAATAACAAAAACTAAATAACTAAGTGCTAATAGTTATTTGTTTAGATTATTAGCGCTAGTGTCAGCTGCCGCTTGGCATACGAGATGTTCTTTTGCATATTCCGCATCAGTGCATTGCTCTTGGCATTCCTGTGTTAACGTACCCTCAGCTGATAACTCACACGCTGCAACGTCTTCTGGGAACCACTTTGTCAATAAACTGCGTGCATCTTGTAACTGGTTTTTCCACGTATCTTGACCAACAACAATGGGTTTAAGCATGATAACTAATTCACGTTTTTGCGTTGTTTGAGATTTGTTCTTAAATAACTCACCAAGGTAAGGTATATCACCTAAAAACGGAGTTTTAGATTCTATATCAACTTTATACGTTTCAATTAAGCCACCAATAACCACGACTTCACCTGATTGAGCACGGATAATGGTGTCTGATTCTCGAACACTACTTTGCGCTAATGGCAATATAAGTTGTTCACTACCAATCTGAATAGTTTTGTTCTGCTCTTTAGTAATAGTCACTGATGGGTGAACATGTAAAATAACACTACCATCTTTACTAATTTGTGGGGTTACATCTAATGCAATGCCAGAGAAAAAAGGTGTTAGTTCAACTTCAGGTGTTGTGGTGGTTGAAGTACCTGTTGTTGTCGTACTGGAAACTTCAGTCACAAAGTATTCATCTTCACCGACTTTAATAACCGCTTTTTGGTTATTAGTGGCGGTAATACGTGGACTAGAAAGTACTTGCACATTACCTTGAGTTTGTAATAACTCTATAACGCCAGAAAAGTTGCTGCCATTAGTTTGCTTACTAAACGCCATGCTATTAACACCACCAATGGTGTTCGAAATAACATTACCAACAATATTACCTGTTGTAGAGTAAACAATATTTGCACTACCTACTTGGTCTAGTACTTTTTCCCACTTTATCCCTTGCTGAAAATCATCATTAAGTGTGACTTCCATGATTTTTGCTTCAATGATTACTTGGCGATGTAAATGGCTTTCAGTCGCTGTGATAAACTTCTTAACCGCGGTAATTTCTTGTGGCAACGCACGTACTGTCACCAAACCTGCTTGTGGTGAAACAATGACTGAACGACCTTCACCCGTTCCAACAAAAGCGGTTAATGATTCTTTCAATTCATCCCAGAAATTTGACTCATTCTCAGTATATAAATTGATACCACTACTTTGATTACTCGAACCACTATTACCACTCTGGCTATTACTGTTACTGCTATTACTATTGCTATTGCCACCGCTATTGTTATTACTATTATTACCGCTATTAGGGTCATTTTCTGAGACACCACCAGAATTAATAGTGGTGCTCGATGAACCAAAGCGTTTAAGGAACAAGTAATTTAAGGCGATTGTTTCAGTGCGTATGCCCGGAGGAAAAACCTGAACAACGTTGCCATGGCGAACGATTTCATAACCGTAGACCTCTTCAACAACGCTCAGTGCTTCCGATAACGTAACATTATTTAAGCTTAATGATATTTGTCCGCTTACATCAGGGTGAATAACTACGTTATAACGTGAGCCTCTAACAATGGCTTGAAAAAAGTCTTTTGCATTGACTTCTGTTGCCGAAATTTCCAAACGTTTTTCAGCCAACATACCTTGCTTAGCCTGGTTCATGTTATTTAACATCAACTCTTGCTGTACTGAATTTGGCACTTGTGTTAACGGTTTCGGCCCATTAATCTTGTTTGTTTGGTTAATCGCTGCATCTAAATCTTCTTTAATTTCAACCGGGTCATTAGGTACTGATTGACAGCCGACTAAGGCTAAAAATAACGTTGATAAGGCAATTTTTAATTTTATTTTTTTCATAGGGGGACTTGTTTTTATCATTAGTTAGCTACCGTATTTTCTACAACGTTACTTTTAAAACCTTTACTTTTAAAAATATTAATTTTCAAGTGTTTAGATTTACTACGTAAGATCACGCTATGACTGTTAATTGCGGTGATGCGATACTCTCCAATAGAGTCAAACATTTTGACTATTTTGCCATTAATCACCGCAGTATGAATGCCATCACCGTGGATGATCGACGTCAATATAAAGCCGTCATCACGCTTTATTTGATTATTGCTGCCAGAAGCACTTACGCCAAAAGGCCGAGTAGGATCAACATCGGAAGCCAGACTTACTGAAGAAATCAGTATTGTTACCGCAACTAAGCTTGTGGCTAACAATGAATTAAAATGAGCTTTAAACACCAATAAACTCCTTATTTAACCCTAAGCTGTAGATCGTTATATCTACTTCACTGCGCGGATACTCTTTCACTTCGAATTGAAAATCTTGCCAAAAAAACTTCCACGATAACTGCTCAAGCTGCTGTAAATAATTACGCAGTTGGAAGTATTTACCTGACAATTTGATTTTTATACCGTGTTTATATAGGTTTAAACCAAGTTGCTCTTTTGTTGGTGCAACCTTATCTGCAGCATCGATTTGTGGTTGCACTGCTAAATCTAATAACGGTTTAGCACCCATTAATTCGAAAGACAGTAATGATACACCAGGCTCTAGATTAAGTAGTTTAAGTAGCGCTTCACGCATTTCACTCGGGCTAATCAACTCTGTCGTTAAATGCACTAATTTACTGTCAATTTTAGCCAGTTTAGCTTCAAGTTGAGCGATTTGTTTAACGGTATCACGGTCAGGATCTTGCTTTAGTGCCGTTTGATATTCTTTAATAGTAAAATTAAGCGTTTGATTACCAGACGTCATTACTCGGCTTTGCTTGTCAAAGGTAATAACTCTGGCACTTTTATCATCTATAAAAATATATGAAATAATAAAAAATATTGCCACTAGGCCTGTTAGTAGCAGTAAAGACTGCTCGCGACTTGTTAGCTGAAGAAACTTATCACTATAGTTTTGCCATTGGTGCTTCATTAGCTTTTACCCTTGTTCGCTATAGAGCTGACAACAAACTCGGTAATATTTTGTTCATTTTTAGCCAATTTAAATTGCACAAACGCTTTGCCAGATAATAAACGAGATGTTTTAAATCCTGCTAACCATGCGGGTACCGCTTGAGGGTTTCGGGCTAACCCGGTAAAACTCATATCGTTGGCATTGATACTAATGGTTTGTAATCGAATATCTTTATGATGCATAGCTGACAGATCGTTCATCGCCATAACAAAGCCGCCTGCAAACGTTTCGTTTGAGTCGGTTAGTTTAACTAATAGTGCATTTTTATGCTGCATAACTAACTTTATCGTGCCTAAGTTTTGCATCAAAGCAGGTGATACTTGCCTATTATTCAGTTGAGACTCTAACTGTTGAGCAAGCTTTTGTTTTTGCTGTTGCTCGATTAACAAAGCATCATATTTAGCGCCTGACTGTCTATAATTGACTTCAGTAGCTACCGCCCAACTAACCATCACCAAGAATAACCCTAACCAAACACCTACCACTCTTGGTAATGTTAATAAGGGTTGTTCTGGAAAAAGCTCAGCTTGCAATAAATTAATAGACTGTTTAGTTGTCATAACGCGCTCCCGCTAAAACTTCTGCCTCAGTATTGTATGGGACATCCTCTAAACTTGCGCCGATTACAGCACCAAATTCTCGATGTTGATGATACGGCCTTGGTAATTCAAGTAAGCTCACGGGCACTGCGCTATTTTCTGCTAGTTTATCTACCAAGAAACCTTCCAACTCAATGGGTAATAAAACTTTAATACCTTTAATTGGTGCTTGTTTTAACTGACGTTCAAAGTAATCTGTAGAGCGTTGAATTTCTAAGCTGAGATTATCAACAACAGTAAGAGATAACTCATTTACTGTTTTAGTCGCTATTTGAGAAAATCCTCGTAAACGGCGTTGAAAGAATATTTGTTTTTGCTTAACGATGATTAAAATAATCTCTTCATTAGGCTGCTGGCAAACTAATAAATATGCATCATTTTGTGGCGGTAATAAGTTAGCAAAAGCAAATTCTTGGGTAGTAATAGCACTTACTTTAACCATGCCTTGCTCTGTCGCTGTCACTAGTTTCTTTAATTCATCTAAGGGAGCGCAAACCACATTAATTCTTTCTTGGCCTCCAGCAAGGGTGGGAGCATCATAATAGTCCAGCACCATATTGGCAGGAGATATACTCACTAGATCTTTAATTTGCCACTTCAGCGCGCTGTTAATTTCATTATCAGGTACATTAGGCTTGTCAACTTGTACCACTTGAGATTGTGCTTCATTGAGTACTAAGCTAGCGACTCCCTCAAGTTCACAGTTATCGTGTAATGTCTGAATAGCCTTCGAAAAGTGTGCTGAATTAGCCTTTTCATGATGAAACAGCACTTGAGCTGTTTTATTTTCATCAATAGGGCTATTAAGTTTTTGCTGAGGAATTGAGCATAAGGAGACACCCTGCTGCTGAAAAGCAATACCAAGACGCTGACTTGAACTTTTTTTTGAAAAAATTTGGCTTATTTTCGTTAAAAATGACATTTATCGGCAATATCGCATCATGGCTAAAATTATTAGCAATATACCCTTTTATTTACCTGTAGAGCAAGCTTTACTAGCCCCTATTAGCTAAGTTTATTAGTCGTTTATACAATAATTATAACGGCTAATTCTATATATATTTGCTTTTCCATCGAAGGAAATAGCGCTAAGAAATACTTGGGCAAGTAACGATATCGTTTATAATAACCTCTATACTTTTCGTTAACTCAGCTTTAATTATAAAACCATGCGTAAACCATTGTCATTATTAGAAAAAATACAGCACCCCCTCTTCGATAAACATAATATTGATGTCAGAGTAAAACGCGATGATTTACTGCATGACATAATTTCGGGCAATAAATGGCGTAAACTTAAATACAACCTAGAACAACTTAAAAAGAATAACTACCAAGGTGCGCTAACTTTTGGCGGCAGTTACTCTAACCATATTCATGCCTTTGCTTACGCATGCAAACAAGAAAATATTCCCTGTGTTGGTGTTATTAGGGGTGAATCGCACTATGTGAACAATTTCACTTTACGCTGGGCTAGGCACTGGGGCATGCACTGTTATTTTGTCGATAGGAAAACTTACCGTCGCCGCTTTGAGACAGGCTTTATTGATGAACTTAGTAAAATATATCCCCACCACTTTATTATACCCGAAGGGGGGAGTAACACATTCGCCATCCCAGGTGTAGCAGAGGTATTAACAGAATTAAATAGCCAAACCGATTTCGATACTTTGATCACTCCTGTAGGCAGTGGCGGTACTCTAGCTGGCTTGATTTCTGGGGACAGTGTCGCCAATAGCAAACAACATAAAATTTTAGGAGTGGCGGTATTAAAACAAGCAGAGTATTTAGTTGATGAAGTTAAGTGCTTACTTACGCCTGAAGGGCTGACACATAAAAACTGGGAATTACTAACAACGTTTCACCGAGGTGGTTATGGCAAGTTTAGTAGCGTTGATGTGGAACGTATCATAGCCTTCAACCAACACACAGGCATAACCTTTGAGCCAGTATATTCAGGTAAGATGATTTTAGCTTTACTTGATTTAATTTCACAAGACTACTTCAAAGCCCATGAACGCATTGTGTTATTGCATACCGGTGGGCTACAAGGACTAGGTGGAATGATTGAGCAAGGTAGGCTAAATGCCAAAGACTGGCCGATCTTACCTAAAGTTGCGCATGAATAGGATCACTAACAAGCGATTTTAGATCCTATCACGTGGCTTGCCACGACTAATTTCTGTCGATAGACTAACAACTAGAACTTTAACTGATAGCGACCTTGATTATCTGGACGGCCAAGAAACGATAAGGCTGATTGTAACTCCGCGGGGAAGTTTTTCCCTGGTTTTAAATACCCTTGCCCAGACGCTTTTTGATCAGCTAATGATAAACGTGCAGTAAAACTCAAACCTAGATTGTTTTTAGGCAGTATTTGGGCTATTAAATCACCCTTTTCACAATTCAAATCTGCGTCTATTTTACCTAATTTAATGTTGTTTTCCAAAGCAACCACACCTGAGCGTAACCAACTAACTTGTCCCTGCGCTTGCTGACAAACTAATTTTTCTGAGCTATTAAGTACCAATTCTCTAAATGATAATTCGATATTCCCCTGAGCAGTGACGGGAATAGGTAATGGCAGTTTTTTAGCAATATCATTCGCTGAAATAAAAAGTTCAACATCATGTAGTTGTAATTTATTAGAAGATATCGTTAAGGTAAACCTTCCTTCAGGCCCTGCTGAAGTGGCATCACCAAAACTAACATCTACTGATGGTGACAAAATTAACAATGACCAAAAACTAAGCTCTGTTTTAATTTGTTGAACTTGATTATTATTCACTGCAAGTTGTGCAATTTCGCCTTGCCATATTGAACCAGAAACAGTATCAATTTGGATATTCTTAGGTAGTTCTATATTGTTTATCAAAAATGCTAGTGGCATTGTTGCCACTAAAAAGAATACATAACTGCTCAAAAAAATTGCCATAACAGCAAACCACTTCTTCATCTAATTTCTCTATCTTCTATTATTTTGTATGTTGTGAACGTTAGCTACTGCAGTTAAGCATCACTTCAATATTCGTGTCGATATTCGTATCGATACTGACTACCGTTTAGGTCACTGCTTAGCAAGATGCAAGCGTCTAACTTTCACCTCACCAGCTTTATCACCATGAGTTAAATCAATAGCCATCACTTGCAAACCTTCATTGTTAGCTAAATGCTCCAACCAAAACAACAATTGTGTAAAAGGTGTGCTGTCTATCCACACTTGTAAGTCATCACCCTGAGGCTGCATTCGAGTAATGGTCAATTTATAGGTTTTTGCACTACGATTCGCCACACTAGATATGCTACCACTAAGGTTAGACTTACCACCAGCGCGTTTAGCTTGCTGATACAAAGCAGTGTTTTCTTGCACCCAAGTTAGCAATTCTTGCTGCCTTGTTAACTTACTATTAGCCGCAGCTATACTGTTATTTATCGGTTGCCATATCGCACTATAAAAAATAAAGACGATAGAAACCAGTGCCATCGCGGCCACAAGGCGTTGCTCTCGACTGTTTAGTTGTTGCCACCATGCTTTCATTATGATGCTTCCTTATTACTTTGCTGCTGGGGCGGAGCTTTTTTATTATCTGACCCTTTTTTATTGTCTTTATTCGTGATGCTGAAGGAGCCTGTTACTTGATCGCCTTCATTACTTTGCGAACCTTTCTTAACGGTCAAATTGGCTGCGTTTAATGCAACACTAAACTTCTCAAAAGCTTGATAATCTTTCGCTGTTGCTTGAATACGAAGTTCTTGTCGCTTACCATCAAACTTTAACGACTCTGGTTTTAATGCTGGTACTTTAGTAAAGGCAGGTTGTAATTTAGCAAGCATAGCTAAAAAGCCTTGCTTATCACCCACGCCACCGAGTAAAGCTAATTCTCGATTCAATTGGGATTTTATTGTCGAAACCCGTACTCGTTTTGTTTTTGGAAATGCTTTTTTGTAACTGTTAACAATGTTTTGTTCAACTTTTTCTTGCTCGGCATTAAGCTGCCATAGCTGCATACTTTTATCACCTAAACTAAGTAGAAGAGCAAACATGGCAACACCCGCCACCCATAACCATTGTTGTCCTGCATGACTACGATTTTGTTTAATCTGATATTGACCTTGTAGTAAATTAAAACGATTTAATTTACTACCATAATTCGCCGCCATTAATGCTAAAGGCAACTCTTCAGGCATAGCTTTTACCGCTAATTTCTCACTATGTGCTAAGCGGGAATATGCTTCAATGCTGACACTGCTTTGCTGATCATTTCCTTCATTGTCTTCACTGTTTTCATTGTGCTCAGGTGTCTCTATCGAAAAGGCCTGGCATTGTAATTGCCAAGCACTTGCGTCTAAAGTAAATCCCTGCCAAATTTTTTGACGAACAATGATTTGCTCTTGATTCGCATCACCAAGGCTTATAGCACTCCACCCGTCTTGGGTGAATGGCATCGCTAATACATCGGGTAAAATGTATTTAGTATATATATCAGCATCCGCCAACCATGAAAGCCATTGTTGCATCTGGTTATGAGCCACAATGGCGGTAAAACAATTATTCCCCTGCTCATCATTAGCTAAATCAGCATAAGCAAAAAATAGCGTTTCAACGTCTTCAGCTAAACCGTCTTCCAACATATACGGTACTGCTAAACGCATTGCTCTAGAAGATTTGGCAGGGACTTTTAAGGATTTCAGCAGTACATCACAGCCAGGAACCAAAACTTTAATCTGGCGTTGCTCAGCTTTACTGGTAAGTTCACTAAGTTGTTGAGCATCTTTTAGCTCACCACTTGCGATAATTTCCTGTTCATTGTTGCTAGTATCAGCGACAACCAACCAATGGATGGAATTGTGCGCTTGACTTCCTAAACGGATAAATAATGTTTCTGTCACTAGTTACGTCCTATAGTACGACTAATTACTTGAATTTGTTGGGTGTCATTAACTTTCATTATTGAACTCATAGCAAAATAGCTATTATTAAAACGTGCACTGGCTTTCAATTTGAAGTATTGGCTATCGATAACGAACTGAGCTTTTTGCCATTTTTCCATTTTGATCTTACTTAATTCAGGTAGCTTATAGAAATCCTCTAAATTTTCATAGCCAGAGCTGTCTCGTGCGCTAAGGATTTCCTGCGCATCTTCTAAACTTGAATCAAGTAAAGCTTGCAATAATTCTGGTTTTTCCGCATCAAGGGTGTTGATATTTATTAGGTGCTGAGCATTTTGAGGCAGTACACACACATAGGGAGTCAACGCTAAAATAACGGCAGGCGTAAAGTGTTCAATTAATCTTAATTCGTTGACACTCGCTAAATAACTATTCGCTGCAAGATAAGGAAATTCACGTGAAGCATAATCATTATCTTCCGCGCCACCTGAGCCCGTTATCATATCATTACTATCAAGCCAATCGGTCAACGCATTAACCATAGCTTCAGCTTCAAAATTCCCCACATCTTCTATATTTAAATCAATAATTAGCGCTTCTAGTACGGTTGCTGCAGGTAGCTGTTTATCACTACCTGATTTGCTTTTTGGTGTTACTGTACTATCGGTTCTACTCTCTGATTTTGATGAGCTAGGCGACTTGTCAGAGCCACTATCAGCAGCTTCAGCTTTTGTTTTTGCTTTAGGATGCAAAGCATTAAGGTTTAGGCAACTTTGTAGATCACTGATTTCACCACTTATTTCGCCAAAATCAACCGGGTAATTATTGCCCTCTTCAGCCCAAATCTGTTCCAGATGTGTCACATCTGGCTCATCTTTAAACGCTGTAATTAACACGCGTTTAGAGAATGCTTCAGCGCCCAAAGCATACCAATATGCTTGTTGATTGAAACTGATATTGGTACTACGCTGCATTTGTGTTTGTAATCGGGTAGTCATTTGCGCCGCAATAATCGAGGCTAAAGCAACAATAAGCATCACGGTAATTAAAGCCACACCCCGCTGATTTTTTCCAATTAAATGGCTAGATATCAGTTTAATAAACATAAATTAAGTCTTACTCTGTTCATCAGCACCAAGATCACCCGCCACTAAGAATTGACGACGAATCAAGCCATAATCTTCAGTTTCAATTTCAATAGCAATAGCTTGCGGTAAGGCTTCTCCAGACCATTTTTTTTGCCATTTTTCGCCATCATAAAACTCAAACGCCAAACTAGTTACTTGAGTAACTAAAGGCCTTACTCTCGGCTCTTGACCGACAACAGCATCAACAAAATTATAATGTAAGCGTTGTAGTGTTTCATCAACGAGACGATAGGCAACACTTTGCATATCACTGCGCGGTAACAATAATCCGGGATTTGTCCAGCCATTTCTTACGAAAGCAATCGCTTGCTCATCGGCTAAAAAGCTGTCATCTGAGGTTTGCAAAAATCCCTTACTGGGCTCTTCACCATTCACACGCATGGTACGTTTAGCTATTTGAGTAAAATCTCTTTCCATCAATAAGAAGGCACGTTGTAACTCATTTTGCCTTTCACTACGAAGCTTTGAATTTTCATCCCCGCGTAAAACGGTATCAAAAATGGTAAAACTCGCCAAACTTACCACGGAAAATATCGCAATAGCGATCAGTACTTCTAGCAAGGTAAAACCTTGATGACTTGATTTAGACTCTGTATTAATTATTACCTTCATCAGGGTTTATCCTGAGCAAGATAAGTCATTAGGCTAGCACTGACTAACTCATCATCTTCTTTTAATCTTACTTCCATCACTAAGGAACGTAATTCTTTATTCGTTGTTTTAATCACCTTCTGTTGCCAATACCAAGTTCTACCGGCCATCTCAACCTTGCCTTTACGGTTATTTTTCGGCGGCCAAGTTTTATCTAAACTCACTTCAACCAATTGATTCGATGCGACCCAATTAGCAAACATTTGCTCTTCTAAATGGCTAATATGACGATAATTATTATCCGCTACGCCAAGCAAAGCCACACCCGCAATCGCAAAAACAGCCATGGCCAGCATGACTTCAATTAAGGTAAAGCCAAGCGGTTTAGAGTGATTAACTTTATTAGTCATCGAGCAGGGGTCCCTCAATAGTTAGCGGCACACTGTATAAACCGGTAACGCGATAAGCTAAATCTTCTGCACCTTCAATATATGCCAACTCTTTAGTTAAACGAAAAGTGACACTGAAAGGACTTAGATCGCCCCCAGAGAGAATATAGACTTGTGGGATTATTTTTTTCTCTTGATCTTCTTTCGATAACAAAGTGAAATCGTCTTCATCTTTTTCTCTAAAGGTGTCTGCATCAAAAAGCATTGGCTCTTCAATAGGTAAATCATCTAGCTCTATGCTGATTTCTATTTCTTCAGGTAGCGTGATATTAGCTTGCCAATCTTGTTCCGGAATCTCAGCCCATTGGGTACCGTCATAACCGACAAACTGATAGCTGTCTTTTTTGACGATTAAACCTAATTCAATATTATTAAGCATGCCATATTCAGCTGCCACTTCAAAAATGGCGGCAAAACGGGCACTCTCATGCTGCAACTTATCCTCTGGATTATTCCCGGAAAAGTTAAATTGCACCAAGCTGGCCATAAGACCAATCAGCACTACCACCACCATCACCTCAATTAAGGTGAAGCCACGATTTTTTGCTATTGATGATGCTTGGTTTAATAGTTTTAGCTTCATAAGGTAATGAGTTACGTTTTAACTTTAAGCTGTAAAGCTCAATTAGAAGGAAAAGGCACGGAGTTGACGCTAGTCAATGAGTACAATTGACGCCTTAATTGAATTTTACAGCAACAAGTTAAGACTGAAACTATTGGAAGTCGCCCAAATTCCAATTACCAATATCATCTTCTGTACCGGCTTCTCTGTCTGGTCCCACTGAAAACACATCCATTTTACCCTGCTCGCCTGGATTTAATAATACGTACTCACTACCCCATGGATCTTTTGGTAAACGTTTAATGTAACCATCTTCAGGAAAACGACGTGGTTCTGGCTCAATATTTGTTCGTTCAACTAGCGCTTCAAGTCCTTGCTCTGTCGTTGGATAGTCGTAATTATCCATCTTATATAAACTCAAAGACGTTTCTAGTGCCGTGACATCTGATATCGCTTTTTGCATATTAGCGCGCTCTTGGCTACCCATTAAATTTGGTACAACCATACTGGCTAAAATACCCAAAATAACAATAACTACCATCACTTCTAGTAAAGTGAAACCTTGTACTTTTTTTATGTTCATATTGCTTTCCTAACGTCTGATAAATTAATCTATACTCGCTTCCAATCAATATGCTTCTTTTAGAGTGAACTTTGAAAGGTAACGGTTATAACTACTGTAAAACTGATAACTAAATTTTAGCCACCCACTAGGCTATTAAGTTGTAAAATGGGTTCTAAAATAGCCATTACAATAAAGAGTACGACTCCCGCCATGCAAACCATAAGAGCTGGCTCAAATGCTTTTAATGAAATGCTCACTAACGCGTCGAACTCTCTATCTTGGTTGTCTGCCGCACGGCCTAACATATGCTCTAATTGACCACTTTTTTCGCCACTAGCAATCATGTGTAACATCATAGGTGGAAACAACTTTGTTTGTTCCAATGACACACGTAAGCTCGACCCTTCACGTACCTTATCGGTCGACGCTTTCACTTGTTTTTTAATATATAAGTTATCAAGTACCTCACCTGAGATTTTCATACTTTCTAACAAGGGGACTGCACTTGCCGTTAAGATACTTAATGTACGAGCAAAACGCGCAGTGTTAATACCTCTAGCGACTTTACCAATACCTGGTATCTGTAATAAATATTGATGAAATGCCATTTCAAAGTTGGGTTTTTTCAATAACTGTGAAAATAACAACACCAGTGCTGCCACCAGTATTACTAGTACTAAGCCATAATCCCGAAGAAAATCACTACTCGCAATCAAAAACTGAGTCGTGCCGGGTAAATTCTCACCCATATGTTCAAACTGACCGACAATTTTAGGGACTACAGCCGTCAGTAAAATAGCAATTACGCCAACAGCAACAACCGTCATGATAATTGGGTAAACAAGCGCTTGGATAAGTTGCGAGCGCATCTGTTGACGTTTCTCGGTATAATCAGCCAAGCGATTAAGCACCTTATCCAGATGTCCTGACTTTTCTCCTGCTGCCACCATAGCTCTATACAAGCGATTAAAGGCTTTAGGGTATTCGGCCATGCTTTCTGATAACCCATAGCCTTCAGTTACTTTGGTGCGCACGCCCATGATCATACTTTTAATACGGTTCTTTTCACATTGCTCTGCAACCGCAATGAGCGACTCTTCTAAAGGTAATCCGGATTCAATTAACGTTGCCAATTGACGCGTGATAAGTGCTAACTCTGCGGCAGAAACTTTACCGCCAGCACTTTGACTAAAGCTAGCTGATAAGCCCTTTTTATCATTAGATTTTTTATTATTCGCTAATGTTGCCGTAACTGAGGTTGCCATTAAACCTTGTTCACGTAATAAGCCACGTACTTGCCTAGCCGTATCGCCTTCGATAACGCCTTTTTTATTTTTACCGCGACTATCTACCGCTTGGTATTCAAATGCTGCCATAATTGCTTATATTAGTTACTTATTTTGAGTAGATTTGCTTCATCGTTAATAATTTCTTGTTAATCTTCACGAGTAACTCGCAAGACCTCTTCCAAAGTGGTTTGCCCTAACATGACTTTATCAAAACCATCTCGGCGAATACTCGCACTAGAATGTCGTACGTATTTTTCAATAGCCTGTTCACCTTGACCATTATGAATAAGTTCACGTACTTTTTCATCAACAGGTAATAACTCATGAATACCTACTCGGCCTCGATAGCCCTTAAAGCTGCATTCACTGCAACCAACAGCACGATAAATCACTGATTCATTATCATCTGGCAAGGCTAATAATTGCCTTTCTTCTGCATCCGGCAAATGACTTTCCCGACAATGTGGGCAGAGGGTACGTACAAGACGTTGAGCCAATACGCCCAATAAACTCGACGACAATAAGAAAGGCTCTACGCCCATATCTTCCATACGGGTTATTGCGCCTGCGGCTGTATTGGTATGCAAAGTTGATAAAACCAAGTGACCCGTCAAACTTGCCTGCACAGCAATTTGTGCTGTTTCTAAATCTCGAATTTCACCCACCATCACCACATCAGGATCCTGACGTAAAATGGCACGTAAACCACGGGCAAAGGTCATGTCCACTTTTGTATTGACTTGAGTTTGCCCTATACCTTCAATAGCATACTCAATGGGATCTTCGCAGGTTAAAATATTGCGCTCTTTCTCATCTATCTGAGTTAACCCTGCATAAAGCGTGGTACTTTTACCTGAGCCTGTTGGACCTGTTACTAAGATAATGCCATGCGGTTTTTCTATCAGTGCGGAAAAATTAATACGATTAGTGTCGGTCATACCTAAATGCTTTAAATCTAACCGAGCCGCATTTTTGTCTAATAAACGCAATACCACACGCTCGCCATGACCCGTTGGCATAGTTGAAACACGCACATCAACTGCACGTCCGCCTATGCGTAATGAGATACGACCATCTTGAGGAATGCGTTTTTCAGCTATGTCGAGCTTTGCCATGACTTTAATTCGAGAAACCAACAACGATGCGAGTTTTCGATTAGGCTTAAGCACTTCACGCAAAACCCCATCAACTCGAAAACGTATTTGTAGTGTATTTTCAAAGGTTTCTATATGAATATCCGAAGCTCTTTCTTTGATCGCTTCGCTGAGCATAGCATTGATCAGTTTAATGATTGGCGCATCGTCTTCATTTTCAAGTAAGTCTTCACTTTCAATGAGCTCATCGGCAAGTGAATATAAATCAACTTCATTACCGATATCTTCCATCATTTGCTGTGCTTCAGAAGAGTCTCTTTGGTATGCTTGCGTTAACAATAATTCGAAAGCTGGCAGCTGTAAAAAGTCAAATTCAAAAGGCGCTTTAAGTACACGACGCACTTCTAAAATAATATCAAAATTTACGTCAGCCAAGCAGTGTAAAATATAACCACCTGTTTCTTCATCAGTAGAAATGAGAACACTGTGCCGTTTAGCAAACGAAAACGGCAATAACCAAGTGCTACTCACTTGTGCGTGCTCTGCCTCATCAATAGCAGTAATTTCTACTTCATCAGACATTATTGCTTCTCTTCCGCAACAACGCCTTCTGTTGCTGTCGGTGGTTTAGGTAATTCGATATTTTTTTCATCCAACTTCTGCTGATAATCTTCAAATGATGGTGGTAAAGTCAATTTGTCTTGCCACTGCGGTAATATTGGCATATTTTCATTACTCATTAATGACAAACCTTCCTCATGTTTGCGAATTTGGTCTGCGCGAATGTAGTTATATTTTGATTCACTAATCTCTGTCATCAACGCTGAATCACGGACAATAGTAGCGCGTAAAAACACCATCAAATTACGTTTTCGTGTGCTATTTGTGGTTGATTTAAACAAGTGACCAATAATGGGTATATCACCTAGAATGGGTACTTTTTGTACACTCTCTTGCACGTCTTCATCAATCAAACCACCGAGTACCACAGTGTCGCCACTATCAGCCATCACCGTTGTTTTAATTTCTCTCTTGTTTATTGATATATCAACACCTGTTGAACCACTAACCGATGAAACTTCTTGTTCGATAACCAATTGCACCGCATTGCCTTCATTCACTTGCGGCGTTACACGTAGCTTAATACCCACTTCTTGACGATCAACGGTTTGGAATGGATTGGCATTATTACTGCCCGTCGCTGAGCCTGTGATAATAGGGACTTCTTGCCCAACAATAAAATAGGCTTCTTCATTATCTAAGGTAGTTATACTGGGTGTCGCTAGAATATTAGAATTAGTATCACTGCTGACCGCTTGCACAATAGCGCCCCAGTCATTTTTAGCAATACCAAACATCATGCCGCTAACATTGCCTAATACTTGTGCGATGATACTGTAATCACCATTGGTGCCCTCTTCTGTGTAACCCGGTGTCACAATTTCACCATTACTAGGGCTAAAGACTGGAGGTACATAATTCCCAGGTATATCTTCTGCAGCTTTTGCACCAGCTGCAACCGAAGAAATACTGGCAGGGCCATTAGTAAATTGAGTAAAACCACCTGCCTCGTTATACCACTGCACACCTAAGCTAATACCGTCACTTTCAAACACTTCAACAATAATAGCTTCAACTAAGACTTGTGCACGTCGAACATCTAATTGACGAATTACCGCCTCTAAAGATCGCAACATATCTGGTTGGGCGGTAATCACTAAGGCATTAGTTGACTCGTGCGCATCAATACTCACATCACCTTTTTTACTGGTACGCGCTTTTGTCGTCGCCGTGCTAGTGTCGGATGCAATTGAATCACTAACACCTTGGAGTACTTTCACTAAATCTTCAGCTTTAGAATATTTAAGGTAATACACACGGGTATTACCATTACTTTCTAGTTCGCTATCTAAACGTTTAACTAAACGTGCCACACGCTCTCGTGCTTTCACTTCACCACTAACGATGACGCTATTAGAACGGTCGTCGGCAACAATTTGAGGAATTAAAAAGGTAGGTTGGCCTGCTTTAGCACCAGTTGGTTTATTCATCGCTTCAATAATACGCACCATTTCACCCGCTGAAGCATATTTGAGCTTGATGATTTCAACATCTTGATCGCCCGCTCTATCAACGCGTTCAATAATTTTAACCAGTCGATTAACGGTAGCTGCAGTGCCCGTTAACATAATCACGTTAGCGGGATCGTAATTAACGACGTTACCGCCACCCGCTTGGTCTGATAGTTGTCGTAAAAGTGGAACTAATTCACGCACGGTGACATTTTTGACTTCAACAACACGGGTAACCATTTCATCACCCATGATATTACTATCATCGCCAACGACCGGGATAGCCGCTGTTTTAGCATCTTTATTACGAATAATTTTAACAATATTGTTATCCATTTCCACCGCAGCATAACCGTAGACATCAAGAACATTGAGAAAAAATTGATAGTATTGCTTTTCAGATAACAAATCATAACTACGAACATTGATTTTTCCGCGGACATTCGGATCAATGATCATGGTCTTATTTAAAGTTTTACCCACACTAACAACGAATTCAGTAATTTCAGTGCCCTTAAAATTAGGAGTGTAATTAGCAGCACTGACTTGACCAACGAAACACAAGCAATTGAATGCTACTGCTGTCGTTAAGGTTAATAAAAACTTTTTCATCATTTAGGATATCTCTGTTTTTTATTTTATTAAAAATCTTTAATAGATAATTTATATGGTAATTGTTACGTTCATTAAATGGTTCGCCTAAGCATTTAATCTAAGCTAATCAGTATTTCAGTCAAACTACCTTGGCGATCGATCAACAATGAAATATCACGTGCCTGCTTCATTTCTGCCATGGCTTGCATCGCCTGAGCAGGATCAATTAAATCAAAACCATTCATTTCAACGGCAACATCACCCGCTTCTAGGCCCGCTTGTTTGAAAAACTCTGGTTTTTTACCTGGACGTAGTGTGTAACCAACTATGTTGCCATCTTCCCGTTTAGGTGAAATACCTAAATAATCACCTATTTTTGCTGGATCATTAGCGAGTTCTTCCCGAAGGTTATTTGCTGTTTCGGTTAATTGCTTATTATCTCTTTGGTCGACAACATCTGAACGAGTTGACTGCGGCCCCTCTTTAGGTCGAGATTTACTCGGGGCTGGTTTACTCGAAACGTCTTCAGCTGGCTGGTTGTAATCAAAACCATCAAGCATTAGCGTTTCCAGACGGCCTGATTGTTTGATTATCACTCGATCCGTTAACACTTGTTCAAGATTGGCACGTGTACCAATAATGATATCTCCAATACCGTAGGTCTCTTGCTTACCTTGATTTTCAATAACTGCCGCAGCGATAGATTTTTCATCACTAGCGACAAGACCCGATAATATTAAATTTAATTTTGTTTCTGGCACATCGGACATTTCAATTTCAGGCGTTGCATCAGCATTCTCATTGTATTGGCCAAAAAGATTAAGCGCTTGAATTTTACTTACATTGATCGTCTGATCTGATTTATTGGCATTGAATTTTGTTGAATTACCATTAATAGCAGTGTTTTGACTTAATTGAACTTGTGGTATCACTGACCAAGTGATCTTTGCGCTTATATAGGCGATATAAACCAATAATATTGCCATCGCGAATTGCGCAACACGCCGATGACCGAGTTGAGTGATTAAAGGAGTAAAAGCTGTCATGTTAGTGGGAAATACCATAGCTACTTATATACTTATATTGTTATTATTTTGAAATAATCTATTCATTTATAACCGGAGCCGAATGTTAGATTTTTGTTAAGTAAACACGGATGATACTTGACAGAAAGGTTAGCAACAAGCCATAGCCAGAGTTTTTTAAGCTATTTAAGCAAATTTAATTGTAACTGAACCGCTAAGGCTAGAGATATAACGGCTGGTATGTTAATTTTCAGACCTCTAGCTTTCATAAAAGTTCAAGTTTTCAGGTATATTATGTCTACAAGTCAAAACCCTCAAAATAACGCCATCAGATTAGATAAATGGCTTTGGGCAGCAAGGTTTTATCGAACCCGTGCTATTGCCAAACAGATGATTGATGGCGGAAAAGTTTTTTATAATGGTCAACGTACTAAGTCAGGTAAAGCCGTATCAATCGGTGATATAATAAAAATTCGCCAAGGGGTTGAAGAAAAAACAGTCACTATTCTCGTATTAGCTGACAAACGCAGTGACGCTACTTTTGCTCAAACCTTATATCAAGAAAGTAAGCAAAGTATTGATAGCCGAGAAAAAAATGCCCTAGCACGTAAACAAGGCATTTTACTTAGTCCTGCTAGTGATACTAAACCAGACAAAAAACAACGTAGAAAACTACGTGAATTTAAAGAAAGGATCTAACTGCAATGAGCCAATTCAATGTTTTAAATCGCTACTTATTTACCGACGCCCATGCCAGGGGTGAACTAGTACAATTAAATAGTAGCTTTAAAAGTATTATTAAAAATCATAACTACCCTGTTGGTGTAGAAAAGTTACTGGGTGAGTTGCTCAGTGCTACTTGCTTATTAACCGCGACGCTAAAATTTGAAGGGGATATCACCGTGCAATTACAAGGCGATGGCCCTGTAGGTTATATGTCTGTAAGCGGTAATAATAAACAGCAAATGCGCGGCATTGCTAAAATGGCAGAAGAAACATCAGCTGAAACGCTGCAGACGTTAATTGGTAAAGGCACAATGATTATCACCATTCGCCCGACCGTTGGCGAAGCCTATCAGGGCGTTGTTGCTTTAGATCAAGATAATCTTGCGGATTGCTTAGCCCATTACTTTGATGTCTCAGAACAAATCCCGACTAAAATTTGGTTGTTTTGCGATACTGACCAACAATTATCAGCCGGTGCCCTAGTACAATTATTACCTGATGGCGATGGTAGTGTGGCAAACAAAGAACAACAATTAAGTGACTTTGAACATTTATGCCAGCTGACTAATACCATTAAAAGTGAAGAAGTCTTTTCTTTAGAAGCTGAAGCATTGCTTTATCGTTTATATCACCAAGAACAAGTGAATATTTTCGACCCGCAAACAGTAAGCTATGTATGTGGTTGTTCTGCCGATAAATGTTTATCCGCAATATCACAAATTGAGCCAAGTGAAATTAAAGCAATATTGGCTGAGCAAGGAAAAATTTCGATGACTTGTGATTATTGCATCACGACTTATGATTTTGACGAACTAAGCCTAAAAAGTTTCATTTCGAAAGTTAACCATTAAAAAAACTGCCTTTTTTTCAGTAAAAACCAGTAAAAAGCTGTCACCTTAATTATCACTTATCCCACATAGTGATAATTAAGGGCTCACCAATACATCGTCATACCCCTTTATTTCCTTACCATACAAGCTATTTCCTTGGATATAAATAACAATATACTCCCCCATTCATGACATTTATAATGAAAACTTTCACAATAAACTATTTTTTACTTTCGTTTTGTTCGTTATTACCCTAAAATACCCCCAATGAAGACATGGTGAAAACTTTCATGATGCACTTCATTAACCAACTTACTTAAATTAAAATTTGTCATACTTAGGAGTGAACTTGCTATGACCGCCCCGAAAAACTCAATTGATTTGTCACAATACGGCATCGACGATGTTAACGAAGTTGTTTATAACCCATCATATGAGTTACTTTTTAGTGAAGAAACTAAAGCTAGCCTAGAAGGCTTTGATAAAGGCGTAGTAACTGAGCTTGGTGCAGTTAATGTAGACACGGGGATATTTACCGGTCGCTCTCCTAAAGATAAATATATTGTTCGCGATGAAGTAACTCGTGACACGGTATGGTGGTCTGATCAAGGTAAAAATGACAATAAACCGATGACACCTGAAACATGGGATCATTTGAAAGGCTTAGTAACTACACAACTTTCTGGTCAGCGTTTATTTGTTGTTGATACTTACTGTGGTGCTGATGAAGCAACACGCTTAAAAGTACGTTTCATTACCCAAGTAGCTTGGCAAGCACACTTCGTTAAAAACATGTTCATTCGCCCTACTGATGCAGAGCTTGAAAATTATGAACCTGATTTCGTCGTAATGAATGGTGCGAAAACAGTTAATGACAAATGGGAAGAACAAGGTTTAAATTCAGAAAACTTTGTTGCTTTCAACTTAACTGAAAAAATTCAATTGATTGGCGGTACTTGGTACGGCGGCGAAATGAAAAAAGGTATGTTCTCAATGATGAACTACTACCTTCCGTTACAAGGCATAGCTTCTATGCATTGTAGTGCTAACGTTGGTGAAGATGGCGATACTGCAATTTTCTTCGGCCTATCTGGCACGGGTAAAACAACACTTTCTACAGATCCTAAACGTCAACTTATCGGTGACGATGAACATGGTTGGGATGATAATGGTGTGTTTAACTTTGAAGGTGGTTGTTACGCTAAGACAATCAACCTAAGCAAAGAAAACGAACCAGATATTTATAATGCTATTCGTCGTGACGCTTTATTAGAAAACGTTACGGTTGATGCGAATGGTAAAATCGATTTTGATGATAATTCAAAAACAGAAAACACCCGTGTTTCTTACCCGATTCATCACATTGATAACATTGTTAAGCCTGTTTCACGTGCTGGTCATGCTAAAAAAGTAATTTTCTTAACCGCTGATGCTTTTGGTGTATTACCACCTGTTGCTAAGTTAACACCAGAGCAGACAGAATATTACTTCCTTTCAGGTTTTACTGCGAAATTAGCAGGTACTGAACGTGGTATTACAGAGCCAACACCGACTTTTTCAAGCTGTTTTGGTGCTGCTTTCTTAAGCTTACACCCTACTCAATATGCTGAAGTTTTGCATAAACGTATGGATGCTGCTGGCGCTGAAGCTTACCTTGTTAATACTGGCTGGAATGGTACTGGCAAACGTATTTCAATTAAAGCAACACGTGCCATCATTGACGCTATTTTAGATGGTTCGATTGATGATGCAGAAACAGAAATCGTACCGTTATTTAACCTAGAAGTACCTAAGGTTTTAGCGGGTGTTGAAGGTGATATTCTTGATCCTCGTAATACTTATGAAGACGCGAGTATCTGGAATGGTAAAGCGGTTGACTTAGCAAAACGTTTTGTTAATAACTTTGAGAAGTTTACTGATACTGACAATGGTAAAAAATTAGTTGCTGCCGGTCCTCAGCTTCAAAATGAAGAGTTAAAAGCCGCTTGCTAATCTCTTTCTTGATAGGGTAAAAGGTTTAGCTTTTTACCCTATCAATATAAAGCCAGCTGTTATGTAACAGCTGGCTTTTTTATTGCCTAAAATTTGAATGATACAATGATAGCAACGCTATTACGTTTGTGATCTTGTTGTGTAATACCAAGTTGATTAAGTTCTTTCCCACTCAGCGAGTATTAAAAGGCTTAGAGGCAAGGCATTGATTGAAGAGAATGGTTATTCAGGAGAATAAGCTCCTGCATTCTCTAATAAGCTGCATCCATGCAGCGTCCTTATCAAAATCAATAACGCAGCATGTAAACCTTTTAAACTCGCCCTCTGGGAGCTTTCTCGATGTTCATTAACATCGTTAAGTTTATTTGATTTAGAATGACTAAACCGAAACAAATTTGCCTTGTTATTGAACATCGAGCAGAGCTCTGAGTTGGGAAGAAATTTAATCAAATTGGTATAAGGCTAGACGCTTGATTCAGTAACAGCTGACTTTTGAAATACAGAGCAACGCTGACCTAGAATATTTTATCCCGCATCAGTGAAGCAATAGTTTTGTGAACGTGTTTGAAGCAAATACAAATAGCATCTCTGCAGAGATCATATAGCGAGCCTTAAATACTTTAAGAGATAAGACCAATAGGTATTAGGTATTTATTGAAATGAAGGCCCCTTTAGGGAGCTCATTAGTAAACTAATCACATCATCAAATGGATAAAAGTGGATTTATTTAAACACGAGTGGCAGATACACTTTTGCCTGTAAGCCACCTGAAGGTCTGTTTGAAAGCTCAACTTTACCGCCATGGGTATCAACAATGCGTTTAATAATAGCTAAACCTAGACCGCTACCTTCTGTGCCTCGGGCGGTATCACCTTGAGTGAAAGGTTGAAATAAACGTTCAATATCGGCTTCTGGAATACCTGCGCCATTATCACTGACCTTAACGAAAGCAAAGTCTTTCTCGACTCCGGTGGACACTTCAATTTCATCGGTGGTATAGCGAATAGCATTTTGTACTAAATTTGCCAGCGCACGTCTAACAGCAACATGCCTTAAAGGAATGTTAGGGCAATCAGCGGGGTAAAACGTTATCAACCTATCACTTGGGGTTTCAACGTTCAGCACTTCATTAACCAAATCGTTTAAGTCACCTAATTCTGCTTTATCTTTTGAATCATGACGAATGTAATCAATGAATTGGTCGATAATGTTGTTCATATCCTCAATATCCGTTTCGATACCTTCCTTTAGAAAGTCATCTTGCTCTTGCATCATTTCACTCGCTAAACGAATACGAGTCAAAGGCGTACGTAAATCATGAGAAATACCCGCCATTAATAAATTTCGGTCCTCTTCCAGCTGCTTAATACCTTTAGACATATGATTAAAGGCTTGAGTTACCGCCATAATTTCTGAGGTGCCGCGCTCAATAAGTGGGTCAGGGAAATCACCTCGCCCAACAGCTTCTGCGGCTATTTCTAAAGACTTCAACGGTCGGTTGAGCTGTCTTACAAAAACCCAACCGCCCATAACACTTAATAAACCAATGACAATCATAAAGAATATTAAGGGTGAAAAGCTGCCTTTTTCCATGCCGATTAACGGAATTTTTACCCAGAGATTTGGCGCTTGAGGTGCTCGTATCCAAAAAAGATACTCATCACCTTGTGATATCCTCACTTCTGCAGGACCACCAAGTAACTCTGACATTTGCTCAGAACGATAAGGATATAATCCCGCATTTGCTAAACCAAACTTGTAGGCATCTTCTTCACGATAAACACCTATGCCGGTTTCATTATGAAATGCCTTAGCCATTTTAGGGCTTAACTTGGCATCATCAATATCGATAAAAACCACGCGCACTTGTTTAGCCAACAACTGATTCATTTGTTGCTGGTTTGGTTCAATAACATAGAGCGCAAAAGAAATGTAGGAAACGATTTGATTAATAAACAGTAAAAAACCTATTAACAAAACCGTTTGCCCAAAGGCACTGCGTGGCAATATTTTCATATAAATGACTTAACTTGAAAGAATAACGAGCTATTGGCTAAGCTGGACTCCCATCAGGAACAAAGACATAACCTAAGCCCCAAACAGTTTGTAAGTATCTGGGTTTAGCCGGATCCACTTCAAGCATTCGGCGCAATCGGGATACTTGTACATCAATACTACGTTCTAAAGCTGAATAATCTCTACCACGAGCGAGATTCATCAACTTATCACGTGATAATGGTTCTCTCGGGTGAGTAACTAACGCCTTAAGAACGGCAAATTCACCACTGGTTAATGGCATGCTAACATCATCTTTTTGCATTTCTCGGGTAGCTAAATTCAGGTCGTAACCACCAAAGCTAATTATATTCTCTTCTAAGGCTGGCGCCCCAGGAGCTTCTTGTGTACGACGACGTAACACAGCTTTAATACGAGCAAGTAACTCTCTTGGGTTAAAAGGCTTAGGCATATAATCATCAGCACCTAGCTCTAAGCCAATAATACGATCAACTTCATCACCTTTGGCCGTTAACATAACAATAGGGATATTATTGGAGTTTTGACGTAAACGACGGCAAATAGATAAACCATCTTCACCTGGTAACATTAAATCGAGCACTAACAAGTGAAAGTTTTCACGTTCAAGTAAACGGTCCATCTGCTCTGAATTAGCGGCGCTACGGACTGTAAAGCCTTGTTCAACTAAATAACGCTCTAATAATGAGCGCAAACGCATATCATCATCTACTACTAAAATTTTAGGTGTTTCTTGAGTCATATTTTATTTCACCTTGCTCGGTTTGCTTTTTATTATAAATCTGGAGTTAACGCTACTATAAGTGATATTGCTTACAATAAGAAAGTGACAAAAGTAAAAGAAGCGAAGTATTTGTTACAATTTATGTAGTAGTTCAACTCAACTAGCTATTTAAGGTAGTGAATACTTTGCTCTGTCACACATTGGGTGAAGCTCTTTTTACGTTCTTCGTGAGAAAGAGAAGACACAGCCTGCTTTACCAATTTCATTTTTTGTTCATTTTCGGCTTTAGGTAAGTGCGAGAGTTGTTCATGAAAGCAACCAAACAAACCAAAGTTTAATGCTACCTCTGATTGCATAGTATCTTCCCCCAAACAATTACCAAGCTTTTCTGCCAAAGTATTTTTATCCATTTGATTGATTAAAAAATGAAGGGAGTAGTTAGCCTTGTCAGTTTGCCGTGCTTGATTACAACTAAAAAAGATATCCGCGACCGCAACAATAGGAATTAATTGTTGATGTTGTTTACTGAAACGTTTTTTCAGCAAGTCATTATGCGCCTTGATATCTGTAGCACTACCGCCCGCTGAAGAACTGGCTGAATTAGCTGAAACAAGCCACCAAGCTTGGCTTGGTAAAGCACAACAAGCCAAGGTAATTAATAATAATTTTAACAATATTTTCATAGGATTAGGCTCTAGCAATGAATTGCGAAATGAAATTTATGCACAATTAAGATATTGTGCATCACTGCTAAAACTAAGTATAGTTAACTTATGTATAAAGAATGTAGGAAAACGTATGACCTGTTCCCTTAAAACCTTTGCTAGCACATTGTTTTTAACAATCTTATTATTGCTTAGCAGCAATCTTGCTAACGCTAATGAATCGCTGTATGAATTTGAACAAGCGATGGCGCAAAATAAAGGCAAAGTTGTCTATGTCGACTTTTGGGCGTCGTGGTGTGTGCCTTGCCGAAAATCGTTTCCTTGGATGAATGCTATGCAAGTTGAACATCAAGAACAGGGCTTGGTGGTATTGAGCATTAATCTTGATGCACAGGCAGCATTAGCTGAGAAATTTTTACTAGAAACCCCTGCTAACTTTGCCATTATCTACGATGAAAAAGGGCTATTAGCTAAAAAATTCAAATTAAAAGGTATGCCGAGCAGTTACTTATTTGACCGCCAAGGCAAACTGATCAGTGCCCACAGCGGTTTTAATGGAAAAAAACAACAAACGTACGAGCATGAGATCGAACAAGCGCTAGCGCAGTAACTAAAAAGTGCAGTAATTTTCACAATGAAAAACCTCAACATATTTACTGCACTTTTATAAGGATCTCAATAACAATCTGTTGTTAGTTGAGCTAGTTAATCGCACTCAGTTTAAGCGAAGTTGCTTTGATACCGTCATAGTTCGACCTGCACGTTGTTTATCTGATGTTCGAGCACGGACCTGTACTGAGCCATTAACTTTGATAGGCTCTTGATAATTTTGCCACTTACCATTGCTAACGCGGTATTCAATGGGTAAAGCTTTAATCGCCATATTGGTCGACAATATACCTGACTCAATTATTGCACCTACCGTTGGCACACGGTAAAACACGCCTGCCAGATCTAATTTAGCCAATTCTTTCTCACCAAGCGTTTGTGAAAAAGTTAACCATTGCTTATCACGGGTTTGACGTAACTCATCAGTAAAAATAGCCGTATCTTTACTATATATAAAGCCTTTAGCATTATAAGGAACTTGCCAACTAGCTTGATGCCAAGCTCGCTCAGCCAATGCTAATAATCTAGGGTAAATCATATATTCAGCCTGGTCATCACTGCGCACTGTTTCACTCCACAGTTGTCCTTGAATACCACTGATAGTAAAGTTATTCAGCAAGGGTTGATGCGTTATTTTTCCTAAGTCATCTATTTGTTTACTATCATTAGCCACATAACTTTCACCTAATGTATCGACACGAAACTCAGCATGAATAGGTAAATTATCTGGCATAAAGTTAAACAAGGAACGTGTGGTAACGCGCCTTGATGCCCAATGGTAACCTCGTTCCTTTGGATCAATTTGATAAGGAAAATCAAAATAAAGGACATCCGGTGTTGCTAGCACAATATTCCAATTACGATGAGCTTGCTCACTGACTTGTTTGTGCGCCCCCCAAGGTAGTGCATCCCAAATATAAGAATAAACATCCCTTGGCATCTTCGTTATATCGGTCTCTTTTAAACCATCATTCCAACCGCCAACAGTAATACCCTTACTTGCCACCAACTGTGAAACGCGCTCAATAAAATGTGCTCCTAAATGTTCTGCATCACCAAAGTCATTACTCTTATCAGCGATTAACGCCTTACACACTGGCGATTCAAGCCACGCCCCTGCGGTTTCATCTGCGCCAATATGATAAAGCGCTAGCGGATGTCCTGCTGCTTGATGCAGTGCCTTTAAGTCTTCTAAAACACGATCAACAAAGGTGTAAGTTGACTCCATACAAATATTTAAGGTGTTATCGTTATAATTTTGAATAGAACTGTATTGCGTTTTATCATTAAAGTCAGTTAACAGGTAACGCTTAGCTTCAGTCTCGTTTTCCTTATTCATATAATAATGATAACGCGCTTCCATCGCTTTGATTGCTGCTCTTGAATGCCCCGGCATATCTAATGATGGGATCACCTGGATATGATGCTTAGTTGCCATACGTAAAATTTCTTGATAATCATCAATACTATAATAACCATCTCTATCACTGGCACCACCGCCAAGTTGTGGTTGTAAGCAGGTCTTATCAGATAAATCTAAACAACGCTTACTGCCCACATGCGTCAGTTCTGGCAAGCTGGGCAACTCTAAACGCCAGCCTTCATCTTCAGCCAAATGTAGATGCAGTTTATTAAGTTTATAAGCCCCCATTTGCTTGATCAGCGAAAACATAAACGCTTTGCTATGAAAGTTACGTGCAACATCGACATGCTGACCACGGTAATCATAGTGTGGCTGGTCATCAACGTTGACTAAAGGAACTTGTGTTGATCCTAACGTAACTAAACTGGCTAAGCTTTGTAGGCCATAAAAAGCACCGGTACTGTCTTGCGCCCTGATGATGATAGCGCTGTCATTAATAACTAATTGATAATGTCCTGAGCGCCAATCAGCCTTTTTCTTATCGTTAAGTTCAATATTTACCAACACGCCAGCAGTGCTTTCTTTTATTCCCAGTAATGCTAATCGCTCAAAAGCAGCGGCTAATTGTGGGTATTTAAGATCACCGCTTAGTTTTACTTTTAGCCCCGCAGCCAAGTCTAAACGGGCATTATTATCTTCAATTTTTATTGATTTAGGTGTTGGTATAATGGCAAAGGCAACATGACTATTCGCTATCGAAACTTGAGGCTCATTATCATAAAGCCATTGGGTAGAGGCATATTGATTAACGTCATCAGGCGCTGACTTTATTTGTTTAGGGATATCGGTAAAAGGCACGACCCATGGTTGAACTTCTAAGCCAGTGTCTTTATCAACGAGGCTTCGGGTGCTATCAACAATAGCCGCTGTTAAGCCTTCACTCGATAGCCAGTAGTTTGGCATTAATTGTGATTCGGTTATCAACGTACTCTTTACCCATAATTTTAACTTATGATCTTGTCCGTCTTGAAAGCCGAGAAAGTTAGCCTTAGGGGTAATTTGATGTATATCACCGTTAAGATGTAATAAGTTAAGCTGATCACTACTGCTGGCGTAACTTGGGTATACTTGCGAGTAATTTAATTGCCATGTTTGGTTATCATTATAATAGCTAGGACTTCCTGCAGGTACACTCAAGTGAATTTCAGCGCTATAACAATATTTAACTGTTTCACCATGTAGATCGGGGCAGTCGGTTTCAACATTACTGATAAACTGGTATTTCACCTGCAGGTTTTTAGCCAATGCATTGAGTTGTTCTTGTGCAGTTAACTCTGCTTTTTTTTCCGCCGTCATTTTAGTAGTAATAGTGTTACCCTGTTCGGCAACTTCGCCCTGGCAAGCAGCAAGTAATAGACTAGTTGCAGCTATTAAAAGATAGCGTTTTTCTTTAATCATAGTTAAGACTCTTTAATTAATTCACTAAAATATTCACTGATTTATCAGATGCTTTTTAAGCTTTTATTAACGACTTTATCAGTTATTATTTGATTAGGTCAGTCATAAAAGCCTAAAAGACACTTTATATAAAACGAGACCACGTTTTAGGACTAAACACAGATAATAAAAAAGCCTAATTCAGATAACTGAAGAAGGCCTTTAATACATAATTAATATGTTTATCGCTTAAGATTAAGCATTCGGTGATTGATGAATATGCACATCACGCTGTGGAAATGGAATAGTAATGTTTGCTTTATCAAATTCAATTTTTACTTTTTCCATCATATCAAAGTAAATTCCCCAGTAATCTTCTGCTTTCGCCCAAGGACGTACAAACAAATTAACTGAACTTTCACCGTGCTCACCAACCCAAATATCTACCGCTTGGTCTTTCAATACACGCTCATCGGCTTCAATTATTGAACGTAAAAGCGCTTTTGCTTTAACAATATCATCGTTATAGCCAATACCAAAAACCATATCAACACGGCGCGTACCGTTAACATTAATATTAGTTACACAACCATTCGATAACAAACCATTAGGAATAATAATACGTTGATTATCAAATGTTTTTAAGATGGTGTTAAAGATTTGAATTTCTTCAACACTACCTACATAACCCTGGGCTTTAATAGCATCACCGTTTTTAAACGGACGAAATAGTAGGATTAAGACACCACCAGCGAAGTTAGCTAAACTACCTTGCAGTGCTAAACCAATAGCTAAACCAGCAGCACCTAAAATTGCAATAAATGACGCGGTTTGAATACCTAACATAGAAGCAAAAACGATAATTTGAATTGCTTTTAATAAAGTACCTAAAATACTTAATAAAAATTTGTGTAAGGTAATCTCAACTTTTTTCTTTGCTAATGCTAATTCAACTAAGTTAAGCACTTTTTTGATAATAAAATTACCGACGAAATAGGTAACTATCGCTAATAAAAATTGCACGCCAAATTGCAGTCCCATATCACCGAGCATCTGCATATAATGTTCTATTTTTTCTATATTGCTTTCCATGGAAATGGTATCCTACGCTATGTTAAATTGGAGTTAACTTCAAAGTTAACCTTTGGAGTTGGATTGTAAACTTTTTGTAAAATGGAGTAAATTATATTCCATTATATTTTCATCACTCAAGCACGTGTATCACAGCACATTAATTATAAAAACCTAACAAGGAACGTCCTAAATTATGGCAAGCCTGCTATCTTTTTTTACTCATAAATTTTTCAAGATATTATTAGCTTTATACGTGGGCTTGTTTCTACTCATCTGGCTTCTTTCTTCACCATTAATTAAGCACTTTATTAGCCCTCTTCTGGCAGAACAGCAATTACACTTAGCAGATAACGCCAGTATTCGATTCAATCCATTTTTAATGCGCATAACCCTAAGTGATATTGACTTATTCAGTACTAAAAGCAAACAGGAAGAAACTGTTTTTTCATTAGCAAATATGGAAGTTCAAGTCGCATTGTGGCAACTGGCTTTTGACAAAATTGTACTCAGTAAATTTTTACTTGAGCAAGGCACATTAAAAGTTACTCAACATGATGGTCATTTAATCATTGCTGGTATAGCAATACCTAGCTCGGCTGAACAAGCAGAGCAAAGTAATGCACAAGTCACAAAAGAATCGATTGATGAACCAGTGAGTGATTTCCCTTATCAACTAGTACTACCTGAGTTTATATTGAGCCAATTTACTATTGAAATAGAAAGGAATACTCTGCAGGAAATAAATAAAGCCCATCACATAAAAATTGAGCAATTATCATTAAGCCAAGTAAAAGCCACTCAAAACGAGCAACAAGCTAACTTAACGTTAACAGCATTAATTGATAAAACTCATTTAGCACTTTCAGCTAATACACAATTAACCGCAGGTAAAGGTGATATAAACAGTAATATTAGTTTAAAAAACTACCCCGTTGAAAAATTAGCCCGCTACGTTGAGCAACTGACCGAACTTAAGGGTTCTCTGTCTTTTAATAGCCAACAAACAGTTACCCTAGCTGAACAAGGTATTAATCTTAGAGTTAAAAAGGCCAACTTAACATTACAAAACTTATTAGTCGGATTAGAGCAGCAACACTTTACCCTCAATGACCTGCAATATAATTTCACCGATCTTGCCCTTGATTTACAAGACAACGAGGTTACTCACTTAGCTGGCAAGAGCAGTATAAAATTGACCGATGCCGTTTTAAATCATAATGAGAGTAAAGCAAAAATCGTCGCATTTAAGCAGCTTAGTTTAGATGACATTCGTTTTGTTTTAGACGATGAACCTAGTGTCGATATTGCTAATGTTGTACTGGACGACTTACTGTTTTCTAAAAAAGCCGATTTAACTGATGCTATGGCTCAGAAAGTGATTGCTAGAATTAACAAGCTTGCAGCCACCGATAGTGTAGATATAGAAGCCGAAGAGATAGTCAATTTGCCACCTGTTATGCAGTTGAAAAAACTAATAGTAAATAACATACATATCCACGAAAAAAGTATTGTTATCAACAGTATTCTTTTTGATACCTTAACAGGTGATATTATTGTTAAAGAAAACAAAGAACTTGCCAACTTAGTCACCCTAGGCGATAAAACAGATCAACAAAATTCTGCAGAGGCAACATTAACCGAAGAATTAGCAACGATTGAAAAGGAATTAGAGGGCAATGAAGCAAACAGTAATGGCTTCGTTTTTAGCTTCAATGAATTGCGCTTTATCAATAAAAATTCTTTTGGTTTTACCGATTTCAGTGTGGATCCTATTTACCAACGCACCTTATTTTTAGATACCCTTGATGTAGGTGCTTTAAGTAACAGTAAAGACAAAAAACAAAATCAGACCCCTTTTACCCTAATTGGTCGTAGTAATAAATATGCCAACTTTAATTTATCTGGTTACCTACAACCTTTCTCAGAGCTTGCTACTTACCATGCAAAAGGTGATTTTAAAGAATTTTCTTTACCTGCTATTTCTTCATATTTAAAAGCTTCAACGGGTATTGAAGTAAAAACAGGACAACTAAATACCGCTTTAGACCTAACGCTGACTGGCGATGAACTCAATGGTAACGTTGTTGTATTACTGCAAGCCTTAGAAACGGGTTTAGTTGATAGTGAAGAAGCGGGTAGCCTAATTTCCCAAGGTGCCTTACCGTTAAATATGGCCTTGGGCATGCTAAAAGATGGTGATGGTAATGTAGAGCTTGATGTACCGCTAAGTGGCTCTACTTCAGATCCAAAATTTGGCTTAAGCAGTGTTGTAACCTTAATCACCAAAAAGGCCATAATTTCAGCGACACAAGATTACCTGATGACCACGTTTGTTCCTTATGCAAACATAGTATCGATTGCGATCACAGCCGGTGAATTCGCCTTAAAGCTACGCTTTGATGATTTAGAATATCAAGTAGAGCAAATTGAACCCGATGATAACCAACATGCTTATTTAAAAGAATTCATTGCCTTGATGCAAGATAAAGAAGATACCCGCGTAACTATTTGCGCTATCAGTGTACCGGCTGACATAGGTCTTAAAGCGGGTGTTTCGGTAACAAACAAAGCAGATATAAAACGCTTAATAGACTTGGGTGAAGAACGCGAACATGCCTTTAAAGATTACTTAATTGAACAAGGAAAAATCAAGTCATCTCGTATTTTATTATGTAAACCACAAATAGACAGTGATGAAGGAGCAATACCACGTATTGCAATATCCGTTTAATCGCTCAGTTGATAACTATCATTAATCGTTAGATGTTGTAATATCAATTAGTTGAAAAATTAGGGAGCAGATAAAATGAAAGGGTTCAGTAAATTCTTAGTACCATTATTGTTGCCGTTATTGTTAAGTAGTAATGCTTCATTCGCAGTGCAACCAGAAATAACCGAAAACAAAATAATAAAAAATCAACATGGTAAATTAGTTTGGGCTGACCTTTACACCGGTGATGTTGAAGCGTCACTTAAGTTTTACCAAAACACTTTTGGTTGGACCGTTCAAGAGTTTGCAAAAGATAGTGCTAAATATCATATACTTTACGACAATGGCCAAGCTATTGCTGGCGTTCTTACCCGTGACTCCAAAAGAAATAAAACAGATAATGCCTTATGGGTTGGTAGTATTGATACTGATAATGTTCCAAGTAGAAGTGAACTCTCTGCTAAGAATAATGCCAGTATAATATTGGCACCTCACGAATTTAAGCTTTATGGTAAAAGAGCGGTTTTAGCTGATCCACAAGGCGGCATTATTGCACTACTTGAGTTAGACCTGACGAACAAACACCATCAAAAAATAAGTAATAAGTGGGATTGGGCGCAGTTATTTAGTACCAATACCAAGCAAGCCGCGTTGTTTTACCAAGAGACTTTTGATTATACGATAGAGGCAATTAATGCTGAAGAAGATAGCTTCTATTTAATTCAAGCTGATATGGTTCAAGCCAGTATTGTAAGGCTACCCGAATCGTTTGAGCAGAGAGACCGTTGGGTTAATTTTATCGAAGTTAACAACGTAGCGACTACCTTGTCAAAAGCCACCTTCAATGGCGCTACTATTATTTATCAACCAGAAGATAAAGGTGTCGCCATTATTAGTGATCCTAATGGCGCATTACTGGGTTTAACACAGCAGGAAAGTGAGTAATGAAAAAAATTAACACCTTATTACTCATAGCTACCGTCGTTGTTACTGCCTTCTTCATAAGTTCGTGTGAAAATACTCAGGTAAGCGGCTCTGTTAGTTATGGTATGGGTTATGGCGCTGGTTACCCGATGTATTATGGCAATAGTTACCATAGCCATAGTAGTATTGTCGTTGTTAAACCTACTAGACATAATCGTTCTCGACCTAGCAATGCACAATCTCGTCCTGCTAGAGCGAAGAGAAGATAGCCTAAATTCAAATCATAACAGCGAGTAGCGGCAAATTATTTATCTGTCGCTACGAACGATTAAAGAGAAACGCTTTTGAAAAAAATGACTCGTCAAGATAATTTTATTTATCTCACTTTCGCCCTGATTTTGTTATTGCTTGGCACCTCATTAGCGCAACAATTTTTTGAAGGCTCAGTGCAGCGCTTGGTCCAATCTGCCACCATAGTGACATTATTAGTAGCGGTTTGGGGAGTTGACTCAAAAGACTTTGTACTGCGAAAAACCTTTATTTTCCCAATAGCTATATTGGTTTTTTCTGTTTTTGGTGCTTTGCTCGATAATAGCGGTTTTGATAAATTATATTTGCTACTGCTGTTGAGTTTTTTTATTTCTAGTGCGCTACGCACTGCAAAACAAGTGATGTTTACTGGTGATATTGATGGTAATAAAATTTTAGGTGCTATCTGTTTATATTTATTAATGGGCCTGATTTGGGCAGTACTATATACCCTAATACAACTGAGTTTTGCTAACTCTTTTACCAATATAAACAATAGTAATGAATGGTATACTTTGTTTCCTGATTTTATCTACTTCTCATTTGTCACTATTACTACTTTAGGTTTTGGTGATATTTCACCACTATTACCTATCTCACGATTTTTAGTCTATTTTGAAGCCATTGTTGGTCAGTTTTATTTAGCCATTTTAGTCGCTAGCCTAGTAGGTTCTCACATGAGTAATTTCGGGGCAAATCATACTCAATCTAAAAACATGTCATCTAAAAAATCCACTAAAAAAACATAATAATAAATAACTAACGTAAGGAAAACACCATGAAAAACCTACAAGAGTTAACCAGTGATCAGGCATTTAACCGCCGGATTATTGATATCACCATTAAACTGTCCGCCATGGCAATGATCATCCTATGGTGTTTTTCTATTATTAAGCCCTTTATCTTAATTACCATTTGGGCAGCTATTTTAGCGGTTGCTTTATATCCTTTGCATGAAAAACTCACCGCACTACTTAAAGGTAATAAAAAACTCGCATCAACCATTATTGCTCTTGTTGGGATATCTATTATTGCCATCCCATCAATTAACCTGTCTTCTTCTGCTATTGATTCTGCTCAACACGTTTATAATGGCATTGAAGATGGCACCTTAAAAATCCCAGCTGCTGACGAAAGCATTAAAGAATGGCCACTAGTCGGCGAAAAACTGTTTAACCTTTGGCTGGATGCTTCACAAGACATTCAAAAAGTTGCGGGGCAATATCCTGAACAATTAAAATCACTTTCCAGTACCTTATTATCAGCCGTTGCTGGTATTGGTGGTGGTATTTTGCAATTTATTGTCTCCTTAATTATTGCGGTAGTGTTTATGGCAAAATCAGCGTCATTGCATCAGGGTGTTAGTAAGTTAATGCGCCGCTTGATGAATGATTCTGGCGACAGAACAATTAGTACCACGATTGCCACTATTCGTAGTGTCGCTACTGGCGTACTTGGCGTTGCGGTTATTCAGTCACTATTATCTGGCGTTGGTTTAATGATTGCTGATATTCCTGGTGCTGGTATCTGGGCAATTGCCGTACTTATTTTAGCGATAGCACAATTGCCACCCATTTTAATTTTAGGCCCTGTTGCCGCCTATTACTTCTCTGTCGCAGATACTACACCGGCTATTGCCTTTTTAATTTTTAGTATCATTGTCAGTGCTAGTGATGCTTTTTTGAAGCCACTTTTCTTAGGTCGAGGCATGAGCATCCCAATGATAGTTATTTTACTTGGTGCTATTGGTGGCATGCTACTTTCAGGCATTATCGGGTTATTTGTTGGCGCTGTAGTATTGGCGTTAGGTTACGAATTAATGATGGATTGGTTAAGCCATACTCCAGACAGTAAAGAAAGTGATAGTGAAGTTCAACAGAGCTAATATGACTGATTAAGTTATATGCTTGTTCAGCTAATTATCAATCCGATGAGTTACTGAATTTCATTGCATAAGAAAATGGCATAACCCTTATTGGTTATGCCATTTTTATTTATCTTATTTTTGTTGATATATAAGCAGGCTAATTTTTCAAGGTGACAGGTAACGTCCCTAACGCCTTACTTTCATTAACAATAACCGCCATGCTGGCATTAAATCCAGGACTAATAGCTTGCTCACTAGCAGTAGAATAGATTCTATCGTCAAAATTTAACAATACCGCATCGGCAAGTTCACTGTATTCACTGATTAAAAATGGCGAACCTTTAGCAATAAGAATTGAAGGCGTTTTTAACTTAGCTGCTTGTATTAATTGCTGCTTTAATAACGTTGCGTAGGTTAATTTTTCTTGTTGCTGAGCGGCGCTACCATAACTTGGTGTTAAGTCATCCATACCGCCCAAATCAACTAAACTTGCGGTTTTAATATCAAGGGTAGCAATAACCACATCAGCTTTGCTTAACAGCGTATTAATATTGGTAGTAGACTCGACCTTATCAGCCACTAAGTGGCTAAAATTGATTTTTTCGACTTCACTTGCTGGCAAAATTTTTGCTAATACACGTTTTGTCGCATAAGTTAACGCGACCAATTCTTGTTGATTGGCCACGACAAAATGTAGCCGTTTTACGCCAACGACATTAAGCGGCAATACTTGCTTGTTTTTCAACAATGTTATAGCAGCACTGGCAAGGGCTTGTTCGGTAAGTAAATGCTCTTCATTGGCAATTACAACGTTAGCCAATTGCAGTTGTTGCGCTACAGACTCATTGGGTCGTGCAATATATTGCTTCTTATATCGGTTTATCCGAGCAATCGATTGTTCAAATTCAGCTAGCTGATAGTCACCTTGAACAATGCGTATTGTTAAGGCTTTAGCCACTTTTTTAATGAAGACGTAAAAATCAGTAATATCTTTTGGCGTTCTCACCTTAAACGGCATAACCGCCAGATCAGCACCGGCAACAAAGGTTTCAACAACCGCTTCAACATCAGTAAAAAAATGGGTAACGCCTGCCATATCGAGAGCATCGGTAGCAATAATGCCATCAAACTTCATCTCCTCTCTTAACAAGTCAGTTAAAATTTTACGAGACATGGTAGCTGGGCGAATAAGTTTATCACCACTTTTACTGACAAAAACACTGTCATCAAGTGCCGGATATTGAATATGAGCGGTCATGATCATGGCTGGCTGACTGTGCTTAATAGCCCAGGCAAAAGGAGCAAGATCAATTTTATCAATTGTCGCTCTATCATGATCAACTCGGGGTAAACCTAAGTGACTATCAACGTGCGTATCACCGTGACCAGGAAAATGCTTCAACGTTGCCATCACGCCTTCCGACTGAATGGCGTTAACTGCGCTAACGCCCAGCTCGGCGACCTGCACTGCTGACTCACCAAAAGATCGGGTATTAATCACTGGGTTATCCACATTGGTATTCACATCAACCACTGGAGCATAATTATTATTGATACCTAAGGCTTTTAACTCTTTAGCAATAATTGTATTAACTTGGGTGGCAAAGTCCGTTCCATTTTGAGCATAACTTGCACCAATAGCCATATTTCCAGCAAAGCCTGTCATTTTAGCAAAACGAGCGACTCGACCGCCCTCTTGATCCATCGAAATAATCAGGGGCTTAGCTTGTACCGATTTTATTGAGGCTTGTTGAATATCATCAGTTAGCTTAACGACTTGCGCGATCTCTTGCACATTTTCAGCAAACAATACGATGCCACCAACATTACTGGTGCTAATCATCTGGGCAAGCTCTTCGGGTAGCTCAGTAACCGCTTGTCGACAATGCTTTGATGATGGCACACTGGGCTTACCATTTATATCCGCACAAAAGTAACGTATATCGAGCGACATTTTTTCAGCAATTTGTTGCTCAAATTCAGTAAACACTGGGGTAATAGCAAGATTATTGGTCATATTTTTTTCTGTTGCCTGACTTTGACAAGCGCTAAGCGCAATGGAAACTATTATTATTAGCGCACTTGGCATTCGATTAATTCGCACTTTACTCGGTAAAGAGCTCGGTACATAGCTCGGTAAAGAGCTCAGTGAATAATTAACTAATGGCTTTGATAAATAGCGTAATAAAGAAGATGGGAAATTGCCGAGTAGATTATCCTTCACAGACAATACCTACTTACTAAGCGCAAGCACATATTTTACTAATTTATTGATACCTACTGCAGCCTCACTAATCGATTCAGCTAACATATAGGCTGGTGTAGTTACTATTTTATGTGCTTCATCAACCACTACATCAGTAACATCGCAATTAATATGCATTAAACCTTGAGCAGAAATTAATTTAGCCGTGGCATTATCTTTGCCAATAGTCCCTTTGACGCCAGCAGGATAAATCAGCGGTAATAATGCCGGTGCAATACACATAAAACCCGCTGGTTTTTCGACACTCGCAAAAGCTTTAGCAATCTTAAGTACCTGTTCATTTACACTATAATTATCATTATCTAAAGCGAAAGTACTCAAATTTTTGGCTGCACCAAAACCACCAACAAAAATGATGGCATCAAACTCTTTTTCATACAGTTCAGTTAAATCTTCTACATCACCACGACCAATACGGGCAGCCTCAACCAGTACATTTCGGCTTTCATCTTTACTCACTTCACCGGTAAGATGATTAATAACATGGTGTTGAGTTATATTTGGCGCAAAACAGCGATAAGTTGCACCCTGCTGGGCTATCGCTAACATTGTTAGTACGGCTTCTTGGATTTCACTACCGTCATAAACACCACAACCACTTAATATAACCGCTATATTTTTCATTATTTATCCTTAAATCTTTCATTATATTTTCATTTTAACCTGTTAATTGACCTTAACACGTTAAATTATGTCTTTGAATTTATTGTATTCAAATTACTCTTTATTGCGGAACCATACGAGTAACTGACAGCATAACACTACCAACACAGCGAAAAACATTAACAGGGCGAATGGCTTAGCACTGCCATCATAAAAGAACGCCAAAATAGGCCCAGCTAAAGCGCCGATGCCCCAACGAAGCGTGCCAATTACCGCCGTTACCGTACCTGAATGTTCAGGGAATTTAGTTAAAATTAATGCATCACTGTTCACTGCAATCATCGAAATACTACCCATTAATGGGAATATTGCAACCACAGTAAAAACTAACGGTAATTGTAAAATATTCACCAACATCAGTGACGTTGCAGCCAACGTCGCTAGCATTAGACCAAAACGTAACATTGTTCTTGACCCCTTACGCACGACCAAACGAGTATTGGTAAAATGCGCGATCATTAACGCGAATACATTTAATGCGAACAACAAACTAAAAGTGTACTCAGAGACAGTAAACACTTTTAAATACACATAAGGAATTGCCGTAATGTAGGCAAAAAAAGCTAGTGATATCATCATTGAAGTTAAAATATCTAACCTTGCTTCAGCATTGCTCAACACAATTTTATAGCGTTGAATAAAACTCAGTGTAACTTTTACCATAACAGGCGAATTTTCTCCTGTTGAATCAACTACTTTGGCTGCATCAGGCAAGTATTTCATCACTAACAACAACACAATAAAACTATAAGCCGCTAACGCATAAAATATCAGCTGCCAGCTATGAACAAGTAACAATACACTACCAATACTAGGCGCTATCATGGGTGCCAGCATCATGATCATACTGACATAAGAAAGTCCTTTCGCGGTATCTTTACCGTAATATTCACGGACTGCCCCAGGTACAACTACGGTTGCTGCACTACTGACAAAAGCTTGAAAGAATCTAACCGTAAGAAATTGCTCTATATTGCTAACAAAAGGTAACAGTAAACTGGCAATACAAAAACCACCTATGCCTATAAAAACAAGATTGCGACGGGAATATTTATCCGCCATGGGACCGAATAATATCAAGCCAAGTGCATAACCTAATAAATAGATACTTAAGCTATTTTGCACCATAGACATCGGCGTATTTAAGTACTCGGCCAAGGTTGGCATAGCAGATAAATACATGTCTACGGCTAAAGGGGATATAGCTAAAATAGAGGCTAGTAACGGTAATAGTAACTTCAAAGAGACCTTTAGCTGTTCGGGTTTATGTTCCCTATCTACTTGTTTGATTGATGAACCACTATTTTGTGCTTTCTCACGTGGCGTGTGATTACTTGCTTTATTACTGTTTGGATCTGTCATTGCTTTTCCATCAGTTGCGCTATTTTTTGTTTACTTGTGTATTCGTATACCAATTTACCTAAGACCTTAATTGCCGTTTCGATATTTGTGCCCCAGAGCACACCAAAGCTAACGCGCATATAGTTCTTATATCTACCTGAAGGTGAAAAAATCACGCCTGGCGCAAAACTAACCCCTTGCGCTAACGCTTGCTGAAAAAACTTACTGGTATTAACGTGCGACTGACAACGTAGCCACAGCACGCTGCCGCCTTGGGGTTTTGAAATACAGACTTCGGGGGGAAAATTATCGGCTATCAACGCCCGCATTCGCTCGCAATTATACTCGAGCTTCTTTCGTAACACACAAAGGTGTCGATCATAATCTCCACTAAGCAAGTACTCGTTTAATGTCCACTGCTGTAGCATAGGAGTAGAGCTTGATTGCGCCCGTTTTATTCGCTTGGCCTGCTCTTCAAATTTACCTGGCAATAGCCAACCAATACGATAGCCTGGTGCCGCTGTTTTGGAAAAGGAGGAACACGTCATTACCAAGCCCTTTTCAGAGTATAACTGTGCAGGTTTTGGTTTGTGATCGGTAAAGTAGATTTCGCTATACACCTCATCTTCAATGAGCGGAATATCGTGTTTCTCTAATAGCGTAACAATCGCTTGGCGTTGCTCATCAGTTTTCATTGATCCTAATGGATTGTTTATCGCTGTTGAAAACAAACAGGCGGTAATGTTATGTTGGTTAATAGCCTCAGCTAAATCTTCAACACAAACTCCATCTTCTGTGCAGGTATAAACTTCTAGCGCTTTCATGCCTAATGTTTCGATCAACTCAATAATGCCAAAAAAGCAGGGTGATTCAATCGCAATAACATCGCCACGTTTGGCAACACATTGTAGAGCAATGGACAGTGCTTCTTGTGCGCCATTAGTGATAACAATATCGTCTGGATTTATTTCAACACCCTGATCTTGATATCTAAATGCTAACTGCATGCGCAACTTAGCATCGCCAGTTACCGGACCATAGCTCACAGCCTTTTCTGATACTTTACTTAAAACAGAGCGCATTAATCTAGCAAGCGCTTTATCCGTTGGATGTGCCTGAATGGGGTTAGAGATACCTAAGGCGACGGTATCAGGTAAATGCACTGCTGCATGGACTTGTTCAATCATACTGCGACCTTGTACTTCGACAGGAGCACATTGCGCCCATTTCGCCGGTCGCGGTTTTAATGTTCTCGCTTGAACTGCTTTTAAGTAATAGCCAGATTGTGGCTTTGCGCAGACATGTCCTTGTCTTTCTAGCTCAATATATGCCTGCTTAACCGTTGGTACACTAATTTCAAATTGGCGACTTAATTTACGTAAGCTTGGTAACTTATCACCCGCCTGTAACGCACCTATCTTTTGTTGGTGTTCAATAAAGTCGATTACTTGCTGATATAAATAGGCTGAAGAGCTCTTATCTAATAATTTCATCTTTTTCTCACTTGGGTTCAAAGCATAAGTGCCTCAAGTACCAATCGAAACTGTATAGGTTACATTTTCAGTTTTTTGTACATGTTATTTAATCAAATTATCATTACAATGTCACCCTTATCTGGTTGGATCTGATTTATTGAGTGGTAAAGTTCATGAGTAATAGTTTTTTATATATAGTTACAGTCATTATTTGGGGTTCAACTTGGATTGCCATTAATTATCAATTAGGTGAAGTTGCTGCTGAAGTGTCTATTGTTTACCGCTTTGGTTTAGCTGCTTTATGTATGTTTGCCTACTGTCGCCTAAAAAAATTACCCCTGAAGTTTTCTGCTAAGCAGCATGTGCAACTCTTTGCCTTTGGTTTAACCTTATTCGGCTTTAATTATTATTTGCTTTATAACGCTCAAGCACATATTAACTCTGCTTTGACCAGTATTGCTTTTTCTACGTTAATGATGGTTAATATCATTAATGCTCGCCTTTGGTTTAAAACCCATATTTCTAGCCAAGTATATTATGGTGGTGCACTGGGTTTAATGGGTATTGTTACCTTGTTTTGGCCACAAATTAGTAATGTTCATTTTGGTGATAGTACGTTATTGGGCTTAGGTTTCTGCTTAATTGGTGTGTTGTTCGCTTCTACAGGTAATATGATTTCAATTAAAAATAAGCATAATAACATGCCAGTATTACCTGCTACCGCTTGGGGTATGCTCTATGGCAGTATATTTATGTTTGTGCTGGCTCTTGGTCAAGGTCAAACATTTAACTTTTCTTATACCTTTGAGTACATCAGCTCATTGTTATATTTATCAATATTCGGTTCAGTAATAGCCTTTGGTTGCTATTTAACCTTGCTTGATAGAATTGGCGCACATAAAGCGTCTTATGCGACCATTATGTTTCCCGCAGTCGCGGTAGTTATTTCAAGTTTCGTTGAAGGCTTTACTTGGGATAGCTTTACTTTCATTGGCTTAGGCTTAATGTTAGCAGGTAACTTGGTGGTGTTGGCTAAGCCTAGGAAACGTAAAAACATATCCTCTTTGGCCGAAGCGATTGAAACTTGATGTTAATCGTTCAGAGATATTAGATAACCTGAACTCTGGATAATGAGTGCTTGATATTTAAGCGAAGAGACTGATTTATCTTATAAAACAAAGGCATAACAAGGTCAAGGTTGCTATATCCACTATCAATGTTTCATTCTATTCTATTATCAAGGCAAAACGTTTATGAATAGCTGGCTATTTATCGACGTTTTAACGCTGAGAATGGGATAAAAGGGAATGTTGAGCAAGTGCTGCTTATCCAGAGTTCAGGTTAGATAGCTATTACGAGCTTAGATCCTAAGCTCGTAATAGCATGCAGTTAACATCCTCTAGCGGTTAGCCACCAATCGGTGAGCCTGGAGGCATTGATATTTTACTTGCTGGTGTAGCGCTTTTATTTTTCTCTAAGCTAAACTTAATTTGCTGCTCAAGTAAGATAAATTGCGCCGTTAATGCTGAATATCGACGACTATCATGATTATCATCCAGCCAATCACTTAATCCGGTTAAACTAGCAAGAACCTCACTACGCACCTCGGTGACTAAGTTTTTTTGATGCCATAATCCTAACAATTGTTCAACAACTTGCTGATTCACTCTTTGCTGGACTAACAAAGCTAATCCTGTTTCTGGGCTCTGCTTAATTGTGCTATTGAGTAATTGTGTTATCACTTGCTGTACTGAAAATATGGCATCAACTTGTTGACCACTGTTACCCTTTTTCTGATACCACGCCGCTTGTTGTTGCAAACGAGCTAAGCGTTCGTTGTTTAGTAAAAACGTTAAAGTATGTTTAGCACTTGCCTGTGCAGCACTAATAGGATCAAAGGTAAGTCCTGTCTGTGAAACGAAACTCTCTCTTGTGCGTGCATAACCATAAGCTTTAGGTGGAATAAGACTGATAATATCCTCTGACAAGGTTAAAAAATCACTATCTAAAGTTGATAAAAGTGCGGTTAATGCCTGTTGTTGCATTGCCGCTGAAACTGCTTGAACACGCTGTAGCTCTTCTTCAATATCACTGGCACCTTCATTTACGTCTTCATCATTATCAAGTTCATCTGCTCTATCATTAATTTTTACTGCATAGGCCTTTTTTACTTCATAAGCATAATCAACGCCGGCAATAAGCTTCGCCGTTGCTTCAACCTGATAACGATGAAAATTATAAATAGGTACTAACGCCTGCTCTAATTCTGATAGTGGCGTATTTGGCGCAATAGAGTTCAGGCCGAAGTTTTCTAAAGCTTTAGCGCGCACCGTCATGACTCGGCTTAATTCTTGGGCGGCATTACTGCCATTATCCCACAAATGACCGGTATTATGAGCGCCCGATGATGGACGAGCATCCGCATCTGACACATATAAAAAACCTTTAGCTTGTGTTTCTTTAACAAGCCTTGATAATTGTTGCTCTTCACTCGCACCCGCTGGTTTTGCATAATCGCCATATCCATAAGCGATAACATACTTATCCCACAGGCCAATATTTTCTTTATAGGCTTGTGACAAATCTATTTCGCCCTCTTCATCTAACGTAATATAGGGATGCGGATAATCCATTACCGAGGCACGGTCATTAACACTCGCGGCAAAGTTATGCGCAATCCCTAAAGTATGACCTACCTCATGTGCTGATAACTGTCGAATACGTGCTAATGCCATTGCTTTCATCGAACTAGTATCTGCCTTCTCCCCTGTATCATTTTCGGTAAAAGGTGAAGTCAAACCGAGCGCAATTAAGTAGTCTTGTCTAACCCGTAAAGACCCTAAAGTAACATGACCTTTGATTATCTCTCCTGTGCGGGGGTCGATGACAGAACTACCATAAGACCAGCCTCTGGTAGCCCTATGCACCCATTGAATAACGTTATAACGTACGTCCATTGGATCGGCATCTTCAGGTAATATTTTTACTTGAAAGGCATCTTGGTAACCAATATCACTAAAGGCTTGCTGCCACCACATAGCGCCATCAATTAGGGCAGTACGAATAGGCTCTGGCACACCCGCATCGAGATAATAAACAATGGGTTCAACGGCTACGCTGCTTAATGCTTTTGGATCTTGCTTGGTTAAGCGATGGCGGGGAATCAAACGTTTTATTAACGGCTCGTCGATAGCACTGGCATAATCAGCATAATCTATCGACCAATAACCACTGTAAGGATGAAACTGACGGGTTTGATAATTGCTATCGGGTAATTTTATTAATGAATGATGCAAGTTTACCGTGACAGCACTCGCATCAGGCGTTACCGCTTTTAAATACTTACCCGCATCTGTTCCTTTATAGGTTACCGTTGCTTCTAACTCGGTATTATCAGGAAAAGCTTTAGTGCGCTTATAATACAAACCACTGCGACTTTCATCTATTTTAAAGTTCCCTTGTTTACCCTTTTTTAAGGTCTGAGTAATATTATGAATGTCCGACAGTAAAAACGGTGTGTAATCAATTAAGACTTTACTCGCGCTCTTATCTTTCCTTTTATTACCCGCTTTACTGCTAGCAATAACTTTGAAGCCCCAAATAATTGAACTAGCAAAGGCCTCATTAACAGTCTCTTGCTCTAATGAGTTACTAGAATTTGCTCGGTAATAAGGATTCAACTGTCTTAAAAACACTTTATCCCCAACGCGTTCAAATTGCACTAAGCGGGTATCACCTAGTTGACCTCGGTCTAAACCAATATCATTAGAACCTATACCGTGGGGTAAACTTGACTGAAATAAAAACTGCTGATCGAACTGCTCTATTTGCAAATATACTTTGCCTTCGTCTTCATCATGATAAAAAGAAAAATAGCCCTGCTGTAAGGTTTTATCTTTTATAAAATCAGCAAAATTCGTCTTATTAAGATCAGCCGCGCTGGCGGTAAAAGCCAAGCAAATACATAAAAACATCAAGCAACGAACAAAATTCATATTATTTCCTTTAAATAGGGGGCAGTACAAAGTATCCGACAAATGATAACCTCGCTACATTTATCAATAAACACCAACGAAATAACGAGGAAACGCTACTAATATCAGCTATAAGCTTGCTATAATTATCGTGAATGTCATTTTGAATAGTTTCATGAAAACTTTCGGCCTTAATGATAAAACTATTATCGGCCATTATTATTGGCAAATTTTATAAAGTATACAATTAACTTTAAAGTAATTTAGGTAACCTAATGCAACGACTAGCACCAGCTTTACGTCAAGACAATGTACCTCTTGATTTAATTTCATTAATAAAAACAATTTTAGCTGCTACAAAAGAGATTTCATTTCGTGTTAGCCAAGGCCACTTAGGTGACGTGATGGGCTCAACCCTTGATGAAAACATTCAAGGCGAAGTTCAGAAACAATTAGATGTTGTTGCCAATGAATTATTCAAAGATATTTTACTTGAGTCTGGTTTTGTTAAAGCAATCTCATCAGAAGAAGAAGATCACTCCGTTGCTGGTGATGAAAACGGCAAATATATTGTTTCTTTTGATCCCCTTGATGGTAGCTCTAACATAGATATCAATTCCTTGATTGGTACTATCTTCTCGATTCATGAAGCACCTAAAGACATTGCTGCCGGTGATGATGACATGTTTAAACAAGCTGGTCACAAGCAAGTATGTGCTGGTTATGTGCTTTATGGTCCATCAACTATGTTAGTGATGACTACAGGTAGCGGCACGCACTTTTATGTATTAGATAGAACCCATGGTGGCTATTTATTAGTAGAGCGTAATGTACAAGTTCCTGCTGATACACAAGAATTTGCAGTTAATATGTCTAACCAACGTTTTTGGCAAGCGCCTATGCAAAATTACATTGATGATTTACTTGCCGGTGATACAGGCCCACGCGATAAAAACTTCAATATGCGTTGGATAGCTGCAATGGTAGGTGATATTCATCGTGTATTATGTCGCGGTGGTATTTTTACTTACCCGGCCGATAGCAAAAATCCTGAGCAACCATATAAACTACGGTTAATGTATGAAGCTAATCCAATGGCATTTTTACTTGAACAAGCTGGCGGTTTAGCCATGACGAGCCAAGGCCGTATTATGGATATAGAACCCGATAGTATCCATCAACGTGTTGAAGTTATTATGGGCTCTAAGAACGAAGTTGAGAAGTGTTTAAGCTATTACAAGTAAGCTTATAAAAATTTTTCTCAAAATAAGATTAACAAAAAAGGGGCTTATTGTTTAAAACAATAAGCCCCTTTTTTGTTCGTTAACTTATATCGGTTAAACTAATACCAATTTGATTAAATTTCTTCCCAACTCAGAGTTCTGCTCGATGTTCAATAACAAGGAAAATTTGTATCGGTTTAGTCATTCTAAATCAAATAAACTTAACGATGTTAGTGGACATCGAGAAAACTCCCAGAGGGCGAGTTTAAAAGGTTTACATGCTGCGTTATTGATTTTGACAAGGGAATAACCATTATCTTCAATCAATGCCTTGCCTCTAAGCCTTTTAATTCTCGCTGAGTGGGAAAGAACTTAATCAACTTGGTATAATACCAATAAGCCTTTTAAGGTTATAACTGAAACGCTTTACCATTAACGGTTAACTGGCTTTGTACATATTTAGCTTCAAAGCTAATTTTGTTATCTTGCTTGTTTAAGTAACCTTGTTCAACAAAGTTATCAACCATAGGTGCCACACCTAATTTAGTAAGAAATGCCATAGGCGCATTACCCTTAGCATCGGCCTCTAACGCCATAATCAAAGCCATTGTATTGACGTTGTTAACATCAAATAAATCTTTATTAATATTAAGAGTAAACTCACTAGCAATTTTACCTTCTTCAGTGATAACACTTAAATCCGTCACTTTCAAAACAGGGTCTTTAGCCAGCATTTTTTCAGCAACCACTGATAAAACTTTTAAAACTTCTGCAGAGTCATCTTCACCTGAATCATTCGAAGGCAAACTAGCTATAGCGGTGTTCAATTCTTGTAATGCATGGATATCAATATTGGCTAACACCACTTCTAAGTTCGGCTTTTCAAAACTTTGTCCTGAAGAGCTAACACCCTGAGCATGGTATTTTAACGTGAGTGCTAATAGGTCATTATCTAATGAAACAACCGTTGTTAACCCCGCATCATTTAGCGAAAAAACATGGTTACTCTGACTATACAAATCGATATTTGCTACATTGAAAGTAGCATCGCCAGTTAAAATTGCGGTGCCTTTTAAATAATCACCACTCACAACCTGCTGTTCTGTCGACATGGCAACGTTACCAATAATAAAACGCTCACCTAATTCTTCAAATTCAAGACCACCCCAAGTAAAACCGCCAATGATATATTCATTATTGATAAGGGTAAATTCTGCTGAAGCAGGAGCCGAGACAATAGACGTTTCTCCATCTTTATAGCGCATTTCATCTGTTTTAATAAAAGTGGTTACCTCTTTATTAAAACTAAGTAACGCACCTAGGTGAAGCTTTTCGTTGATCAGATCAATAATTTTTTCATCAACTTCAATCGCTGAAAGTTTAAACTTAATAGTTGAATAACCTAAAGCTAAATGCCAGCCTTGATCGGTAATAATTATCGGTCCGAATGAAAGATCTTCTTCTAACAATAATGTAATGTCAGCTAAGCCATCTTCTTCAAGCTCAATGGTTAATTCTGATGTCACATCTGCACCAAACCAACCACTGTTATATTGACTTGTGGTTAAGCTAATACCATCCGTTTCATTAAGCTCTGTTAGAACTTTTTCGCGTTCATCTTCAACCATAGCGCCTATGAATTTTGGCGCTATAAGTAAACTTGCGAGGATTAAAACCACAGCAACAGATAGATTTTTCATTAATAAACTTCCCTTTTTATAAATAATATTTTTAAAATCTTTACATTAAATTGAACGTTGACGTACCATTTCAAACAAACAAATACCCGTTGCCACTGATACATTTAAACTTGAAACAGTTCCGGCCATAGGAAGCTTCACTAGTTGATCACAATTTTCACGAGTTAATCGGCGCATGCCTTTTCCTTCGGCGCCCATCACAAGTGCCATAGGACCAGCGAGTTTCACATCATATAAACACGTGTCAGTCTCTCCTGCCGTACCAACAATCCATACACCTTGCTTTTGAAGTTGCTTCATCGTTCTTGATAAGTTAGTTACTTGCACTAAAGGCACACTTTCAACCGCTCCTACCGCAACTTTACGCACAGTAGGAGTAATTTGTGCCGCATTATCTTTTGGAACAATGATGGCTTGTACACCGGCTGCATCGGCGTTACGCAGGCAAGCACCTAAGTTATGAGGATCGGTGACACCGTCTAAAATAAGAAAGAATGGTGGAATACCTTTTTTTTCTGCGGCAAGAATAATGTCATCAATATCATTTTCTGTATAACTTTTACCAGGTCTTACACGGGCGATTACGCCTTGGTGTTGCTCACCTTCGCTTTTTTCATCAAGGGCTTTACGACTCGCCAATTGTGTACCGATACCGTATTTTCTTGATAAATTAATAATTGGCATTATGCGATCATCTTCACGACCTTTTAATAACCATATTTCAATAAAACGCTCAGGAGCTGCGTCCATTAAGGCATTAACTGCATGTATACCAAAAACTAACTCTTCATTTTTCGCCATGTTCTTTCTCTGTATTTAAATTATTTACTTGAGTGATAAACGCACTTGTCACTATTGTGTTGTGCCTTTACGCGCATTTTTTCCTGGGCGTTTTTTACGTGCACTGCGTTTTTTCGCTTTACTCTTTTCTTTTGGCTTCTCTTTAGAGCCTGCTTTAGACTTGCTTTTAGGCTTTTCTTTTTTGGCTGTAGCGGCTTGAGTACCACTCTTAACTTCTGACTTACTATCAGCTGACTTTGACGTTGAACGTCTAGTGCCTTTATCTTTAGATTTACTTTTAGATCTATCTTTGGAGTTTCCAGATTTTTCTTCTACCTCTGAGCCTTCCAATCGTAAATCTATTTTCTTTTCGTCAAGATTTACCGCAGCTACTTGAACTCGAATTTCATCACCTACACGGTACTTGTTACCACTATTTTCACCGGTCAGGCACATACGTACATCATCAAAATGATAGAAATCACGACCCAGCGAAGTGATATGAACTAAGCCTTCAATATGTAAATCTTGTAAACGAACAAACAGTCCAAAATTAGTAACGGTTGAAATAACACCAGTAAAGCTGTCACCAACATGGTCCTGCATAAATTCACATTTGAGCCAGTCAGAAACATCGCGAGTGGCTTCATCAGCACGTCGTTCTGTCATCGAACAATGCTCGCCCAATTCAATAACCTCCGGTAAAGCATAATCATAGCTACCTTCGTTAGCATCATTTTTAGCTTCTTTTTCTAGAATAGCTTTAATCACTCGATGCACCACTAAATCAGGATAGCGACGAATAGGTGAAGTAAAATGGCTGTAGGAAGGAAGCGCTAAACCAAAATGCCCTTCGTTGTCACTTTGATAGACAGCTTGGCGCATTGAGCGTAACAACATGGTTTGAATGAGTTCTTGATCAGGACGACCTGCTACTCGCGCTAAAATATCACCGTAATCTCGTGGCTCCGGTGCTTCTTTCGATGGTAGTGACAGACCAAGCTCATTTAAATAAGTAATAAAATTACGGTACTTATCTTCATTTGGCTTCTCATGGACGCGGAACAATCCTGGTTTTTCATGTTTTTCAATAAATTTGGCTGTAGCAACATTGGCCAAAATCATACATTCTTCAATGATTTTGTGGGCATCATTACGAATAAGCGCTTCGACACTGGCAATTTTTTTATCTTCATTAAAGATAAAGATAGACTCTTGTGTTTCAAACGCGATAGCACCACGCTTAAGGCGAGCATCTGTTAGCGTGTGATACATTTGCTCAAGATTTTTTAAATCAGGAACCAATGATTGGTATTCTTGGCAAAGCGCTTCATCACCCTCGAGGATGGCAGCCACTTTAGTGTAAGTAAAGCGAGCATGAGAACGCATCACTGCTGGATAAAATTTACTGCCGGTTAGTTTACCTGTCGCACTAACCGTCATTTCACAGACCATACATAAGCGATCTACATCAGGGTTTAGTGAACAAAGGCCGTTTGAAAGTTTCTCTGGCAGCATAGGGATAACTTGACTAGGAAAGTAGACAGAGTTACCACGTGATATAGCCTCATCATCTAAAGCTGTGCCGTGTTGAACATAATAACTCACATCAGCGATGGCAACCCATAAGCGCCAACCACCTGATTTTTTAGGTTCACAATAAACAGCATCATCAAAATCTCTCGCATCATCACCATCAATAGTAACAAGTGGTAGGTCGCGTAAATCTTTACGTGGTAACTTGGCTGACTCCTCGACTTCATCTGCAATACTAGCCACTTCAGCTTGCACCGTATGCGAAAACTGATGCGGTAAATCATGGGCACGCAGGGCTATTTCAATTTCCATGCCTGGCGCTAGGTGATCACCTAAGACTTCAATGACTTTACCAATGGCATGTGAACGTCGAGTGGGTCTTTGTACTAACTCAACCACGACCATTTGTCCGTGTCTAGCCCCCATTTTTGCTTGCGGGTCAATCAACACTTCTTGTTTAATTTTACTGTCTTCTGAAACCACAGAGCAAACATGATGATCAACATAAAATCGACCGACTATAGGTGCTTTTCTCGGTTCTATGACCTCAAGTATTTTGACTTCTTTACGACCTTTACGATCAGTACGGTCAACCAACATTGCTTGCACGATATCACCATGAAAAACGCGTTGCATTTCATGAGAAGAGATATAAAAATCTTTACCTCTTTTATCGGTAATCGATGCATCATCAGGAGAAAAGAAACCAAAACCGTCACGGTGGCCAATAACCTTGCCGGTCAGCAGGCTATTTTTTTCCGGCAGTGCATATTGCTTGAATTTATTGAAGAGCAACTGACCACTGTTTTCCATCGCACGTAAACGACGCTTCAAACCAATAAGTTGATATTCTTCGTCATACTTTAACGTTTTGACTAAGCTATTAAAACTTGGTGGTGGCGAGCATTTTTCGATGATTGATAGCAATAATTCGCGTGAGGCGACTGGCTTTTCATATTTTTTGGCTTCGCGTTTAGCGTGTGGATCGTTATAGGTCACTATAATGGGTCAATATTTAAGGATAACTACCTGCCAGTATACCATAAACTTTAAATGAACAGCTCTAACGCTTTTGCTTAATTTGTATAACTCGTTATTTTCGCTTGCTCTACGACTTTATTTGGCAACTTATTGGCTAGGGACGATAGTAAACCACTGATTTTTTTATGCAATACCTTATCATCTGTTATGGAGTGATGTAATTGAGAATATAATGCAGGGTAATCTAACGGACTGCCATAGCCTTGCTCGTATATTCCTGCCAGTCGCATTTGTGCCGCTAAGTTATCTAAACTTGCCGCTGTTTTTAAATAAATAATAGCGCGCTCAATATCGACCTGCATAAATTTTCCCTGATGATAATAACGCCCCAACTGCTCTAAGCCTTCAGCTAAACCCTGATCAGCGGCTAGATGCATGTAATGTAAGCCGAGGGGAATGTCTTTTTTGACACAAACACCATAAGCCAACATATCACCCCATAAATATTGGTACGAAGGCATATTGGCCTTATTCGCACGCGCTTCGATATCTTGTACTAACTGGCATTCATCTAATACCACTTGGCTCAAATGTTTGTTGTCTTTGATCAAATCGAGTAATTGATTATCGGTATAAATCTGCACTGCTTGCAAGTTTTTCTGCATGGCGAATGCTGAGGCACTCGCTAACAAAAACATAAGAAATAAAAGTAATATACGCATAAAAATCCTAACTAGGCTAAATCAGCTGACTTCCCTATATCGGCAAGCAAGCTAGATGTATGAAATTTATTTAAATAAAGTAACCATCATTAAAGCAATATTAACGCCAATATAACCGTTATCATTTAAAGTCCATTATTAATTTGAGCGACAAGTTTACTATAGTTACAATTATTTAGGTTATAGTGAAAACTAGCGTATAGTAAAAATGCTTACTAAAATCACCGACGTTACACATTATGTATTTTAATGAACTTTAAAATAAGAAATCCCTAATAATGGTCTTGAGCATGCTAACTGAAAAAGACATTTCTGAATTAACAATCGGCCATTATGTGGTAAAAATTATTCTGCAAGAGGGCAACTTTTCATTGACTGCGGCTGGACACATAAAAAGCAACGCTGTTATTAATCACCTTAAGAGTAAAAATGTTTACCGCGTTTTAATTGATAGTAGTAAAACACTTAAATCTAACAGCAAAAAAAGTTCTATTCCTCCTACAAAAACATCGATTATAAATAGCCAAAACCTTAAAGAAGCACAAGCAATATTTAATGAATCGAAAAATATACAAAAAAAATTATTTCATGATGCGCTAAGTGGCAGTACTTTAGATTTATCACCTGTTATTGAAGTTACCAATAAATCTATTGATGCAATATTTAATAGTCCCGACTCCTTAGCCTGTATGTTAAATATTCGAGAAAAAGATCTTTATTTGTTAGAGCACTCTGTTGCCGTTTCGGTTTACATTACCCTTTTCGCCCGTTATTTGGGTTTAGAAAGAGACATAATTGAGCAACTCTCTATCGGTGCATTCCTTCATGATATTGGTAAAATAAAAATACCTGATGAGATCCTTAATAAGCCAGGTAAATTAACTGATGATGAATTTACCATCATGAAAACCCATGCAAATCATTCCATCGATATAATTACCCAAACACCAGGCATTAGCGCGCTTAGTCTCGAAGTCGCAACGCTACACCATGAGAAGCTCAATGGTTGTGGCTACCCTTTCCAAGTAAAAGGTGAAGATATAAGTCGGTATGGTCGTATGATTTCCATTTGCGATATCTTTGATGCATTAACGGCTACACGGGTTTATAAAGAAGGCTTTACCCACAGTAAATCCTTTGCTATTTTACGAGAATTAGCGAAGCAAGATCAGCTTGACAGAACGTTAGTTGACCAATTTATTAAATGTGTCGGGATTTTTCCCGTTGGTTCGTTAGTGCAATTAGAATCAAACAAACTTGCCTTAGTGAAAGTGCGTAATGACACTGATCCTCTCAATCCACAAGTGCACTCTTTTTACCACGTTAAACAAAAACACTTTTTAGATAAACAAGAAATTGACTTATCTATTACCAAAGATTGTATTGTAAAAGGTGTTAGGGCGGAAGAGTTCAACCTTGATATGAAGCAAATCGTTGATATGTTATTGATGGAAGGCTAGACTTTTATCCAGCGATAAATGTCATATAACTCTTAAGTACAGATACAGAGAAAACTTAATTTCATTGTGCTAATGAATAGAGTTTAAAGAAATGACATGAGGTAGTATAAATAGAAATGCCGACTCACTGTCGGCATTTTTAGTGTTAGTAATAAACGCTCATAACAACAAAGCTTTGTGCGCGATATTGGAGTTAAGACGCTACCTAGTTAGCAGGCTAGATAGAAAAAGATGAACCACAACCACAAGTGCTACTAGCATTTGGGTTATTTACCACAAAACGACTACCTTCTAAACTTTCAAGGTAATCTACTTCACCATCAACAAGGTATTGTAAACTCATAGGGTCTATTACCATCATAACCCCTTGTTTCTCAATAGTCATATCACCATCATTCACTTTTTCATCAAAGGTAAAGCCATATTGAAAGCCTGAACAACCGCCACCAGTAACGTAGACACGTAGTTTAAGAGCCGGATTTTCTTCTTCTGTGATTAGCGAAAGGACTTTACTCGCGGCAGAGTCGGTAAATTTAATGGGTAATTCTAGGTCTGACATGGTGCTCTACTTAGTACAAAAAAGTACGAAAAAATACGCTATAAAGTGGGATGGATAACAACAAGGCTAATTATCTTAAACCTGACTATTTTAGTCAAGTATTATTCGTTGCCATATATACCCGTTCCACTTGAAGATGCTCGTTTCAACATATTCAAGTGGAACGGGTATATTAACGCTATTGGCTGACTTGCCATGACACGGTTTTGTCTTTCTTGGCATACTTTTGCCATCGAGACTTAGTCAAAATGGCTGATACTAAAACATTTTCAGGGGTAAAATTATCCGGTAGAGTGAATTCACCATTAATTATCTGAAAATATTGAAAGCTAAATTGTAAATCTTTTTTGTTTAAATCCGCTACTTCTTTCAGCTCAAGCTTTACTGTTTTATTACCTGAGCGACCTTCAAAGACTAATTCAATATAACCTTTACTATAACGACGCTTTAATTGTTGTTGCACCAAAGTGACTTGGAAGTGGTATTTATTTGGGGTTTTACTTGCTTGAATTTTGATATTTTCGACCAATAAACCTTCTGTTTGTTTTTCTGGTGCCATAACCTTTTCATAAAAGGCTAGCTGTTTTTTTACTTCAAACTGTTGTTCCGCTGCCGACTTAAGTAGGTCTTGCGCTTGCTGATTAGCCAATTGCTCTACCGCTAATTCAACTTCTAAAGTATGAATACGCGCTATATTATCTTCTTGTTGCTGATAAAGCTGGTCCAATCTAAGTTTTTGTAGTTCAAGATTAGTCACCTGAAAATGGTGATAATAGTTGCCTAAACGATAGCCGGTAAAAAGACAAAGGCTGATAACTGTTAATAAAAACAAAGCCGATTTAAAAGTACCTAAGCGCTCAATAACAACACCAAGATTTATTTTTGCTAACCATTTCATTTGTAAAGTATTATAATCCTGTAATGATGATATCAATCGCCGCAATAAGAAAACACTTAGCTTTGCCAAATACCACTTGGCAAATTTGCTTACTTGCCATTATTGGAGGCTGCGCTTCAGCGTTGTTAGTTGTGCTGTTTACCCTCACTATTGAAGGAATTCAGCAGTTATACCTAATCAAGCGCGATAACTATAACAGTTTAGACGAAGTAAGTCGTTTTGATTTACCCATCATCGGCGCACTTATCATTCTCTTAATTGCTTGGCTTACTGGTTATAAATATTTACGTACTGGCATTCCTTTTGTTCTTCACCGTTTGAAAGTAGCGCATGGTGTCATTCCCCTTAAAAATACCTTAAACCAATTCTGGGGGAGCGCAGTAGCGCTCGCTTCTGGTTTTTCTGTTGGTCGTGAAGGGCCAGCGGTACATCTTGGCGCCGCATGCAGCAGTTATTTAGGCAGCGTACTAAAGCTACCTTATAACAGTGTGCGTACTTTATGTGCTTGTGGTATAGCCGCAGGTATTGCCGCAACATTTAATACCCCAATAGCCGCCGTGATTTTTGTTATGGAAGTGATCATGCGCGAATACAAGGTTCATATTTTTGTCCCTGTGATGCTCGCTTCAATTGTAGGGTCTTTAATTACTCGTGGTGTTTTTGGTACCAGCCATAATTTTCAATACTTTCACACCATCGCCCTTGAGCAACACCATTACCTCTCCTTAATACTATTAGCGATAGTGTTAGGAGTTTTGGCCGCAGCATTTAATAAATACTTAGTACTCATCATTAAGCAAAGTGTGAAATACCACATAGTGCCGCGCTTATTACTTGCCGCGTTTATTACCGGCACGTTAGGTTATTTAGTTCCTGGTGCTATGGGCACAGGCACCAGTGCTATTGATATTTCATTAACGAGCAATGCGCAATTAGGTTTTTTGTTTAGCTTACTTGTTGCTAAATTATTAATGACAATGTTTGCGCTTGGCTTAGGTATACCTGGCGGTATTATTGGGCCTACACTCGGTATTGGTGCTATTGCAGGTGCTTGTGCTGGCGCTATTGTTATACAAGTATTGCCCGGAGAGCATTTAGGCAGCGATTTTATTTTAATGGGTATGGCTGGCTTTATGGCTGCCAGCTTAAATGCCCCGCTTGCAGCCCTGCTTGCGGTTGTTGAGCTATCAGGTCAATTAGAGTTAGTTGTTCCAGCCATGATCGTCATCACCATTGCAAGTATAGTGTCCCGGCAGCTTTGTAAAAATGAATCTATCTTTACTATGCAGTTAGATGCGCAAAACTTGCTCTATCGCAAACCTCCCATTGAAGAATCATTGCAAAATATTGGAGCCTTAGCGGTGATGAAAGATAACTTGTTGATTTTAGAGCAAGCAAGTACTCGTACTATTATTGGCGAACTCATTAATAGCCATGAGTCGCAATTAATCATTAACAAAGAAGCAGCGATCGGATCCAATAAGGTAGATAATTATTATTGGGCACAATTAGATGCTGATGTCGCTGACGATGACGATGACGCTGAGGATATTGAACATAACCTCGAGAAGAAATTAATACTGCACAAACTCATTCCTCTGAATCATCAGGCAACCTTGGCAGAGGCATATTTAGCCCTAGTAGAACAGCGTTCAGGCGCAGTATATATTTACCATAAAGATATTAATGACTGCATTGGGTTAGTCACTTTTGAACAACTTAGAATTTATTTAGTAGAAGGAAAACTCAATTAATGAGCTCGTTTTTAATCAACAATATTCTCTGGCTTAAAGCCTTTCATGTTATTTTTATGGTCGCTTGGTTTGCTGGTATTTTTTATTTACCACGTTTGTTTGTTAATCACGCAGAAACTGATTCAACTGCAGTGGCAGAGCAACTTAAAGGCATGGAAAAACGCTTACTGTATTTTGTCACGCCCTTTGCTATTTTTACGTTACTGCTGGGTTTAGCAATAATTTATGCTTATGGTCTAGACTGGTTTATTGCCGCTAAATGGCTACATATCAAATTAAGCTTAGTCACAGTGATCTATATTTATCATGGCTATTGCTTTAAATTAGTTAAAACCTTCGCCCTCGATAAAAATAACCGTTCAGGACGTTTCTATCGTATTTTCAATGAGGTCCCTGTGCTGATCTTATTTGCTATTATTATTTTAGCTTATGTAAAACCTATGTAATTTTCCTTTAGCATTAAATAATAAGGTTATTCATGCTGTATTTATACTTAGGCTATGTCGTCATTCAACTTTATGCAATTGTCGGTGTATTTTCTAAAAATACTGTTGCCGCAAGTGCTGTGTTTTTCTCCTTCGTTGTTTTTGTGATTTGGTCATTTATTCCTATTTTAGGTTACGCTTTTGCTAAAGCCATCGGTGCACGTGGTCATAGTAATAAGGTTACTTTACTAGTTTCAGGTATCCTTATTGCTTTAATCGAAAATGCTTTAACGTACTTTAATTTATTAACTCATAAACAATATAATATTGGCACCATCATAGTTTTTTTATTATTTTTCCTAGTCGCCTATTTACCGCGATACAAAGAAAAAACCTCAAGTGTGTTATCAAATCATGACAAAATTACATGAAGCTTCATTTTTCTAACATTGGGGTTATAATCAATACAAGATAACTCGCCAAAATGTTAATTACTCTAATTAAGAGTATTAGGGAATATTTTAATGAAGTACTTTTTATGCGCGATTTTAGCGTGCTCACTACTCTTACCATCAGCAAATGCAACTAACCAATCTAGCTTACTTTTAACAAAACCTAAAATTGTTGGTGGCGAGCTTGCTGCCCAAGGCGATTGGCCCTGGATGTCTGCATTGGTTTTTACTCAAAATGTAGTGAATACCTCGTTAGAGGTTGCTGGCATTCAATACGACAGTGAACATTTTTCAAATGGTGTATCAGGTCAAGCCAGTGCCACTATGGCCGATTGTGGTATCGGTGATGCTCTATGCACATTAGCTGAAAACAAAATATGCTTAATTGCCCGTGGTGAAATAGACTTTTCGGTAAAAGTTGATAATTGTCAAGCTAGCGGTGGCATTGGAGCAATTATCTTTAACAATACTTCAGGCGTTATCAGCGGCACCTTAGGCGAGGACTTTGTGGGTACTATTCCTGTAGTCGCTATCAGTAAAAGTGACGGAGTTATTTTACTTAACAAACTCGATAGCATTGCCATAATTGATATATCTGACCAACAAGCCCTTAGCCAAAGCGCAACTTGTGGCGCTAGCTTTATTGGCGAAAAGTGGGTATTAACAGCCTCTCATTGTGTAGAGAATGCCAATATTGAGTTTTTAAAAGTTAATATTGGTGAATATGACTTAAGTAATGGTGCCAGCAATGCTAAAGCCATTAAGCGTATATTTATGCACCCTGAGTATGATGAGGGCAGTTCTTTAAATAACGATATAGCTTTGATTGAGCTAGTAGAAACGGTTGACAGCCCTGCTTTAACGCTACTCGATTACGATACCAGCAAACAATTAGCCCTTGCCAACGGTTCTGCTACGGTTATAGGCTGGGGTAACATAAATGCTTATGGCCCAAATGATGAGTCCCCGCCAAATAGTCAACCTGATAAATTACGTCAAGTTGAGTTATCTCTATTAAGTAATGAGCAATGCAAAGATAAATTAGCGCAAGCCTATACTGACTTAGACGGCATTAACTATTCCCCAAATCAGGTTGGAATTACCGACAGCATGATCTGTGCTGAATTTTTAGGTGGCGGCAAAGGTTCATGCCAGGGTGATAGTGGCGGACCATTATTAGTCAATACGAACCAAGGCTGGCAACAAATAGGCGTAGTCAGCTATGGCGTCGGTTGTGCTGATGCTGCATTTCCAGATGTTTATGCTCGCGTAGGTAATTTTACCAGTTGGATCAAAAGTATCACTCAAGGCATAGCCGTTGAACCTAACTATGATTTCGCTATTACGGGGCAAAACATAGCACAAACAAAACAACTCACAGTGACCAATAATAGTGATATGACCGCAAACTTAACTTTCATGCTAGTAGCGGACAAAATTGGCAGTGCCGGTTTTAGTTTGAATGCCGATGATTGCAGTACCTTGGTAGCAAAGCAAAGCTGCAATATTCAAATTAGTTTCGATGCCAAGACTATTGGCCAGCATAAAATGCTGATTGTCATTAATAGTAATGATGAAAATATCCCGACAAGTCAGAGTTATATAAGTGCTGAAGCCATTGCTGAAAATAGTGCCATCAATACTCAGCTGTCAAATGGTACCTCAGAATCACTCTGGTTTAGTGGTGGTGACCGACCGTGGCTGATCGATAATACTCAAGCGGCAATAATGAGTGGTGATATTGGCGATAATCAACAAAGTGCTGTTTTACTGACTTTTTCTGGTGCTGGCTCCTTATCATTTGATTGGTCGGTTTCTTCTGAAGAGAACACAGATAACCCTGATAAACCTTTTGATGCCTTATACCTATTTATTGACGGTGAACAAATTAATTTTATTTCCGGTGAAGTTGCTTATACCAAGATAACCATAGATGATTTAACGACGGGGGAACATCAAATAACTTGGCTGTATAAGAAAGATGGTGGTACCAGTGAAGGAGAAGATAAGGGGTATTTAAAAAATGTTATTTTTACACCTATTGCTATTTCAATTCCACCAGAGCAAACGACTAGAAAGTCGAGTGGTGGCAGTGCCTATTTACTCTTGCTCATACTCACTTTGTTAACCCTTAATCGTCGACTAATTTAATAGCTAGTGACTAAATATAAAAAGGCAGTATTATCTGTCTTTTTTTATTTTTATCTTACTTTCTTAGACTGTTAATATCCTGTTTAACATTCACAAAGTGACGGTTTTATGCTATATTCTTGCAAATTTTCTCCCTTTCAATGTAACAAATCAAGATGATGAAATTCCAAGGCAACCATATTCTGTCGGTCTCACAATTTGACCGTGAAGCTATCGCTAATATTTTGCAAATTTCTGCGCAAATGGCGCCTTATGCGTCAAGACAAAAACGTTGTCATGTGCTCGATGGTGCAATATTAAGTAACTTATTTTTTGAACCGAGTACACGTACCCGTGTTAGTTTTGGTACCGCGTTTAATTTACTGGGTGGTTTTGTCCGTGAAACCGTTGGTCAAGAAAACTCATCGTTAAGTAAAGGTGAATCTTTATTTGATACTGCTCAAGTTATCAGTGGCTACTCCGATGTTATTGCCATGCGTCATCCACAAATGCATTCAGTGGAGCAATTTGCACAAGGCAGTTCAGTCCCTGTTATTAATGGTGGCGATGGTGCTAATGAACATCCAACTCAGGCTTTACTTGACCTCTTTACTATTCAGTCTGAAATGATGCACTTTAATAAAGGCTTAGATGATTTAAATATTGTGTTGATGGGCGACTTAAAACACGGCAGGACAGTGCATTCATTGTCAAAATTACTGAGCCTCTATGACAATGTCAAAGTAACCATGGTAGCACCAAAAGCCTTACAAATGCCTGACAGTGTTATCTCAACATTAAGTGATGCCGGCCATGAAGTCATTTTGACCGAAACTATGGCTGGTAACTTGTCTGCTGATGTAATCTATCAAACAAGAATTCAACAAGAACGTTTTGCCAGTAAAGATGAAGCAGAGTTATATCGTGGACATTTCAGTTTAAACAAGAGTGTTTATCAAAAATATTGCCGAGAAAACACGGTAATTATGCACCCATTACCACGTGACTCTCGTCCAGAAGCCAACGAACTTGATACCGATTTAAATGATTTGGATAACCTAGCCATTTTTAGACAAGCACAGAATGGTGTTTTAGTACGTATGGCTTTATTTGCCTTAACGTTAGGTGTTGAAGATCAATTAACCCATTACGAAAAACCGGTAAACTGGTTCACAAATAAAAATATTTAAGTAACATTATGGAGTTAGCCTACATATGGGCTCTTTCCTCGTATTAACCTTAGGTGTTGAAGATCAATTAACCCATTACGAAAAACCGGTAAACTGGTTCACAAATAAAAATATTTAATTAACATTATGGAGTTAGCCTGCATATGGGCTCTTTCCTCGTATTAACCTTAGGTGTTGAAGATCAATTAACCCATTACGAAAAACCGGTAAACTGGTTCACAAATAAAAACGCCTAATGGCAACACTCCTTATTAGTAACGATTTTAGAAGAAACAATTATGAATAAATCTGAACAGTTATTTGAACAAGCTCAAAAAATAATTCCCGGTGGCGTTAACTCTCCAGTACGTGCTTTTAATGGCGTTGGTGGTACTCCTTGTTTTATAAAACGTGCTCAAGGCGCTTATATCTATGATGCCGATGATAACGCCTATATTGATTATGTTGGTTCATGGGGACCGATGATCTTAGGACATAATCACCCCGCTATTCTTGAAGCTGTTATTAGTACCGCTAAAAATGGTTTAAGTTTTGGTGCGCCAACCGAACTTGAAATTACCATGGCTGAAAAGGTACGTGAGTTAGTACCATCAATGGAATCTTTACGCATGGTTAGCTCTGGTACAGAAGCGACTATGAGTGCTATCCGTTTAGCTCGAGGCTATACTGGCCGCGATAAGATATTAAAGTTTGAAGGTTGTTATCACGGTCATGCCGACGCTTTGTTAGTAAAAGCAGGCTCTGGTGCGCTAACAATGGGCGTACCAAATTCACCCGGTATTCCGGCAGATTTTGCTAAACATACCCTGACGGTTAGCTATAACAACATCGATGAAGTGAAAGAAATTTTCGCTAAATATGCTGATGAGATAGCCTGTATTATCGTGGAACCCGTTGCCGGTAATATGAACTGTATTCCTCCTGTAGAAGGTTTCCTTGAAGGTTTACGTGAGGTTTGTGATCAATACAGTAGCGTATTAATTTTTGATGAAGTGATGACTGGTTTTCGTGTTGCATTAGGTGGTGCTCAAGCACTCTATAACATTAAACCTGATTTAACTACCTTAGGTAAAGTTATTGGTGGCGGTATGCCTGTTGGCGCATTCGGTGGCAAACAAGAGATAATGGATTATATCGCGCCAGTTGGTCCCGTTTATCAGGCCGGTACCTTATCAGGTAATCCAATTGCCATGGCTGCAGGTTTAGCTTCACTAACTGAATTAGCCCAAGGTAACAAACATGAACAGCTTACTGCTGCTACAGAGAAGCTAGCGATGGGTTTAAAAGCCGCAGCTGAGCGCAATGGTGTGAGTTTAAGTGTTAATTATGTGGGTGCTATGTTTGGATTTTTCTTCACTGAAGATAATAATCCTATTACTACATATGAACAAGCCACCCAATGTGACGGAGAACTGTTTAAACGCTTCTTCCACCTGATGTTAGCTGAAGGGGTTTACTTAGCGCCGTCTGCTTATGAAACAGGCTTTTTATCAACGGCGCACAGCGATGACATTATTGAAAAGACGCTAGTTGCTGCCGATAAGTGTTTCGCTCAGCTATAACAAAATAACGATTAGCTATTAATTGATCATAAAAAACGCTGCCCGTAGAAATACTGGCAGCGTTTTTTATCGCTATTTTTAACTCATAGCAAAAAATTAGTTATTTGGTTTGTCACTATTGAGCTCATTTTGCAACCAATCTAAGCCATCCTGCCAACCTAAATTTAAGCCATCAAATACTTTCAAGTTCCAACCATCAAATTTACGTATCGCAGCAACTTTGTCTACCGATTTTTTGCTTTCATCATCATAAGTAACGACAGCAATCGCCGTTAAATTTTCATGTGACGCCATGCTTAGTTTAGCTTCAAATGAAAAATCATATTGATTAATTTTGTTCACCAAGATAGCAAAATTATTTGAAAATGCTTGAGTCATAAAATCATCATACTCTTCAGACATTTCTAAAGATATATTTACATTTTCACTAACAATAACTTCTGCAACATTATCATTTAATAGGTTAATTTTAGCAAAGCTGAGTTGGTGTGTAATCATAAAGTTCTACCCATTTTTTATTATATTTTAGAACAACTGTACTACATATGTTTTTTAATATAGCAGAGGTCTTTAAATTTCACTCAATACATTTATAGGAAATGATCAAATAGTTGCACGGTTACTTTTTCTCCTGCCGCTACTTTGCCCTGCTCACTTGGTAGAATAATAAAACAGTTAGCTCTCGCTAAGCTTGATAAGATACCTGAGCCTTGTGACCCTGTAGAAGTAACCACATTTTCACCTACGTCGTTAACAGCAAGTACACCGCGTTGAAAGTCCATCCTTCCCGGAGATTTACGCAATTCAGTACTACATTTCACCGTTAAATGCGTACGTTTTAAAGGCTGTGCATTTTGCATTTTAGTTAATGCAACTAACGCTAATTGGTGGAAAGTCACTAAGGCTGAAACGGGATTACCCGGCAAGCCAAAAAAAACGCTCTTAGGTAATTTGCCAAAAGCAAAGGGTTTACCTGGTTTCATCGCTATTTTCCAAAAGCCAATTTCGCCTAATTCATCTAACACTGTTTTAGTATAGTCCGCATCGCCTACCGAAACACCACCAGACGAAATAACCGCATCAGCCTGCTCATCGGCACTAACAAAGGCCGCTTTAATCGCTTCAAAGTCGTCGCTAATAATGCCAAAATCAATCACGTCAACATGTAGCGTGTTAAGCATAGCGGCTAAAACAAAACTGTTAGACTCATAGATATCACCTACTCGCAAAGCTTGCCCTGGTAATTTAAGTTCATCACCAGTGGCAATTAGCGCCACTTTTAATTTTCTATAAACAATAACCTCTGCTACGCCCAATGAAGCGAGTACACCAATATCAACCGCCGTTAATTTATGACCAGAATGCAGCACTTGCTGATCAAGCTGAATATCTTCGCCAGCATTCCTTACATGAGAGCCAAAAATCTTCTCCTGTAAGAAAGTAATTTGTTCGCCATCCGCGGTAACATTTTCTTGCATCTCAACAGAATCACAACAATCGGGCATTTTAGCGCCCGTCATAATTCGAATACACTCACCCGGCTGACATTCTCCTTGAAAAGGTGCTCCCGCCATAGAGCGTCCAACTAAGGTTAACGTTTTATTCACCAGCAAACTTTCTATAGCAAAAGCATAACCATCCATCGCCGAATTATCATGAGGAGGGACATTTAATGGGCTGGCAATATCTTGCGCTAAAACATAATACAATGCTTGCTCAATGGGCAAGGTTAGCGTTTCAGTGATAGGTGACACTTTCGATAACATATTAGCTAAAGCTTGTTCAAAAGGTAAAAGCCCTGGCGCTGAGCAACAATCAGACATAAAAAACTCACTTAAATACATAGTACAATTACTTGATACGATAAATTTCACGCTAGATTAGCGAAATTTTCAATAGTGCTTAGAGACATAATGACCAAATCAATATTGGTACCAATTACACTAACTAAGTTAGCATTTTCAAATGGCTTAAACATCCAAATGGTATGATAAATTCATTAACGTTAGTATCGCTTAAGTACCGATAAAATTAATAGTCATTTAACCGCACTTTTATTGATTGTGATCAACAATAAGGTTGGAAAAAAGCATTACCCTCTCGCGATAAGAACAGTATATACCTCAGCCTTATGAAAATGCAGCATTGGATATTGAAGTGTCGCGGGTATATACTAATTATTGAACAGAATTTTATTTATAACACCGAGCTATCACAGCTAACATTGCTTCATTTTTTGGCTAGTTCAAGCCAGTTTATTGCCAGTAATCATGTTGTGACACGCCGTAGCTAAGCCCATGGTTATCATGGTTTTTAGTTGCCAGGGTTAACAAGGAAACGCGTTAGCCTCCCTACATTTGGAAAGGTGACATGCTAACAGACAACTTTGGCCGTAGGTTCTCATACCTGCGCCTCTCGATTACTGACGTTTGCAATTTTAGTTGCAACTACTGCTTGCCTGATGGTTATCAGTGCGATCAACCACGTGATTTTTTATCACTATGTGAAATCAAACGTATAACAAAAGCTTTCGCCGAATTGGGAACTGAAAAGATCCGAATTACCGGTGGTGAGCCAGCATTGCGTAAAGACTTACCTGAAATCATTCGTATTTGTAAAGAAACACCTGGCATCAAAACAGTTGCCATTACAAGTAATGGTTTTAAATTACCAGAGCACCTCCCGCAATGGTTAGATGCTGGCATTGATGCAATCAATATCAGTATAGATAGCTTAGATCCGCGTCAATTTCACGCGATAACCGGCCACGATAAACTCAAAACCATCCTCACGGGTATTGATATGGCTTTGGCTGATGGTAGAGCGTCGGTTAAAGTTAATACAGTGCTAATGCGTGACCACAGCGGTAGAGAGATCCAAAGCTACCTTAACTGGCTAAAAGACACCCCTATTACTTTGCGTTTTATTGAGTTGATGCAAACAGGTGATAATCAAGAGTTTTTTGATGCGCAACATGTACAAGGCTCTCGTATTAAGCAAAACTTAATTCTCGATGGCTGGCTTCCTGTTCTTCAAAATAAATCAGCAGGTCCTGCACAAGAGTTTTACCACCTTGATTATCAAGGTAAAGTTGGCTTGATCATGCCTTACTCTAAAGATTTTTGCAGTAGCTGTAATCGCTTACGAATTAGCTCCAGTGGTAAGTTACATTTATGCTTATTTGGTGAAGAAGGTTTGTCATTACGTGAAGAATTACAAAGTGATGATATTGAGCCTTTACAAGCAAAAATTTTAGCGTTACTTGGTGATAAAAAAGCGACTCACTACTTGCATGAAAAACTAACCGGTGCGACTAAACACCTCGCTATGCTGGGAGGTTAATCATGACTCTTCAAGCAATAGATTGTTTAGGTGTAGTACTCGCTGGCGGTTTATCATCTCGCATGGGAGAAGATAAATCCCAGCTTATCCATCAAAAGCTCAGTCGTCAAAAACTTAGTCATCAAAATAAGTCAGTAAACTCATCAGTTAGATCAGAAATGTCCATGCTGGATTTTTCTAAGCAACTTTTATCTGATGCAGGTATAAAAAATATTGTTATTAGTGGTGATAACCATGAAATTCCAGACTGTGTGACACAAGCAGGACCTGTTGGCGGAATTTATAGTGTTTTAGCTCATTACCTTGCACATAGCCCTGAACACTTGCAACCCAAAGCCTTATTAATATTACCGGTTGATTTACCCTTAATGACTGCCTCAGCTTTAGCCCAATTGCGACTAAAAGGCGAACTTAGTAACAAAGCCACTTTTTTCAGCGATAGCCAAAATCAAAGGCACCATATCCCTTTATATTTGCCAAACAATGCCTTTTTGAGCATGTTTTTAACACAAGCATTTTGTGGTAAAAAAACACATACTAGTAGTAAAAATAGTAGTAAACATAGTAGTAAGAATGGCCCTTCCATTAGGAGCATGCTAGAAAACGTTCCTCATCAGGTGATTTCTAGTCAGAACAGTAAAATACTCATGAATACCAATACGCCTCAGCAGTGGCAACAAGCGCAGAAACAGTTTTAAGCCACACGTATGAAATACCAATACGCACAGATAACAGTGGCAATTAACGCAACAACAATTTTAATCTAAAGATTTAGTAAAGGATAAACCTATGTCAGCACATGGCGGCAAAACTTTCGTTCCCTTAAATATCGCCGTTTTAACGGTATCTGATACACGCTCTGAAGAAAACGACACCTCTGGTCAAGCACTAGTTGAACGTTTAACACAAGCAGGCCACAACTTAGCCGATAAAGCGATTGTCATTGATGATGTATATCAACTACGCGCCCAAGTATCAAAATGGATAGCAGATGACGCTATCCATGCCATTATTTCTACGGGGGGTACTGGTTTTACTGAGCGTGATAATACGCCCGAAGCCTTAACACCATTATTTGATAAAGCGGTTGAAGGTTTTGGCGAAGTATTTCGTCATGTCTCATTACTGGAAATTGGCACTTCTACTATACAATCACGCGCTTTTGGCGGCATTGCTAACAAAACGGTCGTACTGTGTGTACCAGGCTCAACCAACGCTTGTAAAACAGCATGGGATAAAGTGATTAAAGAGCAGTTAGATGCCAGTCATCGTCCGTGTAACTTTGTACCACACTTAAATATCAGTGCTGAGTCTTCAACCATTGAAATGTGTGAGACCCGCGGCTAATGACAACATATACTGATGATGCACCGGAACTAAGCCACCTAAACCAACAAGGTGAAGCGAATATGGTCGATGTCACCGAAAAGGCTATGACATCACGTACCGCTACAGCGCAAGGTTTTATCAAAATGAACCGAGCAACCTTTGAGTTAATCACCACAGGCAAACATAAAAAAGGTGATGTGTTTGCAGTTGCGAGAATTGCAGGTATCCAAGCGGCGAAAAAGTGTAGCGATTTAATTCCTTTATGCCATCCTCTAATGCTCAGCAAGGTTCAAGTAGATTTCACTCTTGATAGCGAAAACAGTCAAGTGCAAGTGAATAGTTTGTGTCGTTTAACAGGACAAACAGGCGTTGAGATGGAGGCATTGACAGCGGTTTCTATTGCTTGTTTAACCTTGTTTGATATGTGTAAAGCGGCAGACCCTGCGATGATAATCCACGGTATTGAAGTACTAACCAAAGAAGGCGGTAAGTCTGGTCATTGGCAAAGCCCTTCTGCTTAACTTAGCTAAAAGTAACTTAGCTTAACTAAACTAAACTAAACAAATTCTAAGAGAAAACCTTATGATTAAAATTGTTTTTTTTGCTGCGCTCAGAGAGCAACTTAACTGTGCTGAATTATCGCTAGCCGCTGATGATGCTAAAACAGTCAATGATATTAAACAGTTATTAAGTGATAAAAATGAACAATGGCAACAAACGTTCAGTAATACGTCACTATTATCTGCGGTAAATCATGACATGGTTGATGGTAGTCACTTAGTAAAGTCAGGTGATGAAGTCGCTTTCTTCCCTCCGGTTACTGGGGGATAAGGCATGTCCAATCAAAGTCATTTAAACGAAATAGCGATTCAGAAAGAAGACTTTAGCTTAGCTGAGGAAGTTTTTTTACTTGAAAAAGATAACGTAACCGATGGTGCAGTTGTTACTTTTACCGGCAGAGTTAGAAATAACAACAATGGTAATTCAGTCACCACGTTAACGCTTGAGCATTACCCAGGTATGACAGAGAAGTCACTCGCTAAGATTATTATACAAGCGAAAGAACGTTGGAATATTGGTCGGGTAAAAGTTATTCATCGGATTGGCGAACTCAGCATAGGTGATCAAATTGTCTTTGTTGGCGTAACCAGTAAACATCGACAAGATGCCTTTGCTGCCAATGAGTTCATCATGGACTATTTGAAAGTGAAAGCACCCTTTTGGAAAAAAGAAAAAATTAACGGCGCAGGAAAAACCTCAGAAAATTGGTTAGCTGCTAAAAATAGTGATACTAACAAAGCTGAGCTTTGGAGCTAGCGTGTTACGTCTGCTTTTAGTCTTGGCTTTGGTTATCTGTTTGCTCGGCATAAGCAGTAGCCAAGCGCAACAAAGTAACTTCACCGACAGTGCTATAGATGGTAACAGCAAACCACTACGTATTGCTGTTGCCGCTAATTTCACCCCGGTATTAAAAGCATTACTTAAAGACTTCATCCAACAAACAGGAATAAAAAGTCAAATAATCAGCGGTGCAAGTGGTGCCATTTTTTTGCAAATTAAACACGGCGCTCCCTTTGATATTTTTCTCAGTGCCGACAGCCGTCGTCCAAAAGAACTTGAGCAAGCAGGCTATGCCGTAAAAGATAGTCGTAAAACCTATGCTATCGGCCAGTTAGCATTATATTCGTCATCAATGAGTGTTGAGGGAAACGCCCTTGATCAGGTATCCATTGAACAGCTCTCTATTGAGTTATTAGCTCTTAATCAACTAGGGCAGCCACCCGCACGTTTTGCTATTGCCAATCCAGATATCGCTCCGTACGGAAAAGCCGCTAAAGAAGCACTGATCCATCTAGGATTGTGGCAAAGTTATCAGTCTCGATTGATCAAAGGTATTAATATCGGGCAAACATTTGCGCAATTGCGTAGTAAAGCAGTGACCACAGGTATAGTTGCTAATAGCCAATTAGTGTTAAACAACTTAACTGGGGTAATTATCCCCAGCAGCTATCATCAGCCCATTGAGCAACAGTTAATTATAATACGCACCAGTAAGGAGCAAGTTAACGCTCAAAAGTTAAGTGATTTTTTACTTTCGCCTCAGAGCCAAAAAAAAATTGTCAGCTATGGCTACGCGCAAGCCGAGCAAGTTAACAATGTAAATAACAAATTAAGCGAGTTAGCGGCTAGATGATAAATTCAGACTTACAAGCGCTCATAACCACCTTAGAAATGGCGGCATTAACCACCATAATATTATTGATCATTGGTACGCCACTCGCGTGGTATCTGGCCAAAATGACCAATCGCTTTAAGGTGATCATTGAAGCGATAGTGGCATTACCACTAGTTTTACCGCCAACCGTACTCGGCTTTTATTTGCTTATCGCTTTTTCACCCGAATATTTACCCGGTCAACTATGGCAACAAGCGACAGGCAAGCAGCTCGCTTTTAGTTTTTCAGCCATTGTTATTGGCTCTGTTTTATATTCACTACCCTTTGTCGTTCAGCCGTTACAAAAGGCTTTTGAACAATTGGGTGACTCTTTATTAGAAGCTGGTTCACTGCTTGGTGCTGGCCCTATCGACCGATTTTTTTCTATTGTACTGCCGCTAACAAAGGCGAGTTTTATTACGGCGGCAAGCTTAGGTTTTGCTCATACAGTAGGTGAATTTGGTATTATTTTGATGATTGGCGGTAATATTCCCGGTGAAACACGGGTACTTTCTATTGCCTTATTTGATCACGTTGAAGCCTTTGATTATGCTAGAGCGCACCTACTCGCCATCAGTTTGTTAATTGGCTCCATGATATTATTAGCAGCTATCTATTGGCTAAATTTACCGAAAAAAAACCGTCGACAACGGTTAGTTGTTAACACTGAACAAGTGGAGCCTAATAGTTATGAGTAATGTTCTTTTAGATAATACTCCGTTAACTAAAGATGCTGTGCATAAATCAGCGGTACATAAGTTAGCGCAACTCGACATAAATATTAGCGTCAGCTATCAGCAATTCAATTTAGATATAAAGCTGCCAATACCATTAAATGGTATCACAGGTATTTTTGGCCATTCAGCTTCAGGTAAATCAACCTTGCTTCGTGCCATTGCAGGTTTGGAAAAAAACCTTGTTGGTGAGATAAAATTAGCCAATGCTAACGTTGCTGATAAAGTTTTAGTTAACACAGAGAAAGGCAATTACCTTAAACCGGAAGAACGTCAAATAGGTTTAGTTTTTCAAAACAGTCGCTTGTTTGAACATTTATCGGTATTAGGCAACCTAGAATATGCTGTTAAGCGTTGTAAAAACAGACAACTAGACTTGAATAAAGTCATAGAACTGACCGAGTTAACAAGCTTGCTTGAGCACCAAGTAAATGAATTATCAGGCGGCCAACAACAAAGAGTTGCTTTAGCAAGAGCGATTCTGGCCGAGCCCAAATTATTACTACTCGATGAGCCATTAAGCGCGCTTGATCAACACAGTAAAACTCAACTATTAAAGATGATACTTACCATCCAAAAGAAGCTTGATTTACCTATGCTATATGTCAGTCACTCTTTAGATGAGTTACAACAAGTGTGCGATACCTTATTAGTACTAGCACAAGGTAAGGTCGTTAATTTTGGTAACATCCACAGAGTCATTCATCAGTTAAATAACTTTGGTGAAAATCCCCTTATTCATCAGCAAACCAGCTTGTCATTACCTATCAGGCAATTTAATAATGGTCATGGTTTAGCGGTATTAGCGTTAAACGCACAGCAAGACATTTACCTAACCAGTAATAAAGCCTTCGAAAATCAAACTCAGTTACGTTGTTTTATTTTGGCCAGTGACATTAGTATCGTCCTAACAGAGCCAAGTAATAGTTCTATTGTTAATCACCTCTTTGGCACCATAAAACAAATAAGTAATAAACAAAACAAGGTACTATTGACTATTAGTTGTGGCACTCAAGATTTTTTTGTCACTATCAGTGCTTTCTCTCAGCAAAAGTTATCACTAACTAGCAAACAACAAGTCTATTTACAGTTCAAAGCCAGTGCCGTGCGCACTTTTATTCATTAAATTAGCTAAAATAAACTAGGAATAACCGTGTTAAGCAATCAAGAGCAACTTAAATACTCCCGTCAAATCATGTTAGATAAAATTGGTACTCAAGGACAATTGGCATTGGGTAACGCTAAAATACTCATTTTAGGCGTTGGCGGTTTAGGTAATCCTGCAAGTTTATACTTAGCTGCTGCTGGCGTGGGTACACTCTATATCGCTGATGGTGATTTCATTGAGCTCAGTAACTTACCCAGACAAATTTTATTTAGTGAAAACAATATTAATGAAAATAAAGCGGATGCCGCGGCAGAAAAGTTGCAGCAACAATTTCCCGATGTGACTATTGAAGCTATCGATGAAATGCTCGATGAAGAGTTATGTAATTATTATCTTCCGCAAGTCGACTTAGTACTCGATTGCTCTGACAACATTCAAACTCGCTACTTGATCAATCAAGCATGTGTGCAACATAAAGTACCCCTGATAGTAGGTGCTGCGACTGGCTTTGATGGCCAACAACTGACTATAGACCCTCGTGATGAAACCAGTGCTTGTTATCATTGTCTTTTTCCTGCCAGTGAAAAAGCACCGACCAATAACTGTCAAACTATCGGAATTATTGGTCCGGTATTAGCCATGATTGCTGGTATGCAATGTTTGCAAGCAATCAAATTGTTAACGGGTAATAACGTACAAATTAACCAACTGAATTTACTTGATGGTTTAGCCAATCAATGGCAACAATTTACTATGAAAAAACAAAAAAGCTGCACTGTCTGTGGTGAAAATTAAGGCTTGTTCTCGCTAATGAACCTTAAAGCTTATTTAGCAACCATCTAAAAACATCTAAAATCGTCCTAAACTAAATTGACATTCGGCACTTGAAATTAACAATTCAGTGCCCGTATCCGTATCCATTTCCTGCGCTATATCGACCCATTGGTAATAGACATTACGATGTACTTTCGCCAGTAAGTTTCTGCGAACAGTCACATACAAGTCACCACTTTGTGTAACCATTAATGGATGTTCTGCATTGAGAATAAATTCATCATCCAAATTAGTGCTTACCTGCATTATTGTTTCTTCTTCATCTAGCCAACGCCACTGAGTCAGTACAAACGGCGCGTCATCCACTTTAATCTTCACTTTCTCAACGGGTGTCACTAAAAAGTACTCGATTACAGCACTGTTTATTTCTTTAATAAGCACAGAGGCAAATAATTTGACCAAAGGTAAACGCTTAAAGATACTGCCGTCGTAGAACCAATCACCATTCGCTTTTATCTGTATGTCAATCTCACCACAATAAGGCGGATTCCATGATTCCACTGGTGGTAATGATTTTTTATTGCCTGCTAGCTGAGAAGAAATTTTATCTAATGACATTGTTATAAAACCTAAAAGTAGCCCTGATGGCTGAAAAGCGACAAGTTAACACTATTAAGCGATAAGAGAATTTGATTATAACTATTATCATGCTAACTTAGTGCTCGAAACATTTTTTTAACATTTGTTGTGTTTTTCTGTATTCAAAGCATATCAATTTATAGTAAATATCATAAATTATTTAACAAGGAAAAGGACTTCTATGTCTCTAATTCTCTCAAAAACTAAGCTAAGCTTAATTGTCTCATCTGTCCTGCTTATTGCAGCATGCAGTAACCAACAAAATGAAGCAACTAATACTATGGCCGATTTAACAGCCCCTATCGCTAAAAAAGTTCCACATAAAATGGTTATTCATAACCATACCCGTGTCGATGATTATTACTGGATGCGCGATGATACTCGTACCAATCCAGAGATATTAGCGCATTTAGACGCAGAAAATAACTATACAACGGCACAACTAAAACATACCGAAGCGATGCAAGAGCAGATCTTCCAAGAAATCAAAGATCGCATTGAAAAAGACGATAATTCGGTACCGGTCAAATCAGGTGATTTCTATTATTCCAGCCAAATGCAGGGGGAAAATGAATACCCCATCCATGTTAGATCATCAGATTTTACTGGCAGTAACCTAGAAGTTTTACTCGATATTAATGAGTTAGCTAAGGCTCATGACTACTACCAAGTCAGTGGCTTGAACGCCAGCCCAAATGGTAAGTTATTAGCTTATGGTGAAGATACTGTTAGCCGTCGTATTTATACCATTCTATTTAAAGATATTTCTGGAAATACTCTTCTAGATGACAAACTTGAAGGCACAAATGGTCGTGTCGTTTGGGGTAATGACAACAAGACTGTTTATTACATTAAAAAAGACCCACAAACCCTACTAGGTTACCAAGTATTCCGTCATACATTAGGTTCAGCACAAGCTAATGATGAAATGGTCTATGAAGAAAATAATAAAGCTTATTATACTAGTATTAGTAAATCAAAAGATGACAGCAGTGTATTTATTTGGCATGGCAGTACTGAGGCTAAAGGTGTATCGGTGATTGATGCTAATAACGCTAAAGCACTACCTAAAAAGTTTATTGAGCGTGAGGAAGGTCATGAATATTCAATATCTAAAGCAAATGATTGGTATTATATAAAAACCAACTGGAAAGCCAATAACTTCCGTTTGATGAAAGTACATAAAAAGCATTTTGGTGATAAAACACAATGGCAAGATGTTATTGCTGCAAATGATGCAGTTAAACTTGAGAATTATGAATTGTTTACCGACCACCTTGTTTATCAGCAGCGTGAAAATGGTATTAGCCGCGTAACTATTCAACAACTATCGACAGGTAAAAAGCAGCAGCTTAGTTTTAATGACACCGCGTACAGCTTGAATATGTATGGTAATAATGAATTAGACACTCCATCTTTACGTCTTTATTACGCCAGTTTTACTACGCCAGGTACACATTACGATGTTGATTTAACTAGCTTCAAAAAAACACAATTAAAGCAAACTAAAGTATTGGGTGACTTTAACAGCAACAATTATGCCTCTGAGCGTATTTTTGTAAAAGCCCGTGATGGTAAAAAAGTACCGGTATCTTTGGTTTATCGTAAAGACAAGTTCAAAAAAGATGGTACTAACCCATTATATCAATATGCTTACGGCTCTTATGGTTCAACGATAGACCCTTACTTTTCGGTCAGTCGTTTAAGTCTTTTAGACCGAGGTTTCGTCTATGCCATTGCTCATATCCGTGGTTCAGAAATGCTAGGCCGTCCTTGGTATGAAGACGGTAAAAAATTAACAAAAATGAATACCTTCACTGACTTTATTGATGTCACTAAAAATTTAACCGCGCAAGGTTATGGTGATAAAAACAAAGTATTCGCTGCAGGTGGTAGTGCTGGTGGCTTATTAATGGGCGCGGTTGTTAATATGGCACCTGAACTCTACAAAGGCATTGCTGCAGCAGTACCATTTGTTGATGTAGTAACCACTATGCTTGATGAAAGCATTCCACTGACCACTAATGAGTTTAAAGAATGGGGTAACCCAAAAGAAAAAGCCTATTATGACTATATGTTGTCCTATTCGCCTTATGATCAAGTTAAAGTGCAAAACTACCCTAGCATCCTAGTTACTACGGGATTGCATGACTCGCAAGTACAATACTTTGAGCCAATGAAATGGGTTGCTAAATTGCGTGATTATAAAACAGATGACAATGTATTATTGTTTAAAACCGATATGGAAGCGGGACATGGCGGTGCATCTGGACGCTTTAAGCGCATTCATGAAACAGCGCTTGAATATAGCTTCTTCATTGACTTGCTTAATAAGAGTTAATTAGTACAAATTAATTACTTCCGTTAGATTATCTTCACCTTAGCCGCATCTGGGTGAAGATAGTTTCAGTCATATATGATTAATTTCTTAATAATTACAGCAGTTCCAATTGTTCTATATTTCGAAAAACCAAACACAATATTAAGTGAACATTAATAAAATTTTCTCGTCTTATTTTATTTAATTAATCCGCCATGTAAACTTTTGTAAAACTGGTATCCCCACGAAGCATCTTTGATTACACTACTGGCAAGAGTTATTTTTAACATGAGTTAATCGCTTTATGACACGTCGATTCCGACAACTACTCCCCCTGTTTTTAAGCCTATTTCTATTGGCTTGTAGCAGCACTTCACAAGTAGATGAAAAACTAAAAGACTTGCCACTTCCTCAAAACTGGCAAGACAGCAAACAAGCCTTAGCTGTTGAGCATAACTGGTTATCTCAACTTGATAACCCACAAGTTCAACAGTTAGTGATAAAAGCTTTAGCGGCTAACCACCAATTTGCCATACAAGCTTACTCATTAGAAATTGCAGAGCAGCAACTCATTGTTTCAGGTAGCCAGCTTTGGCCTGAGCTAGATTTGGCATTTCGCAGTGGTCGTAATAAAGACAATCAAACAGACAGTTATGCCAACAGTAATTCAGTTAACTTAAATCTAAGTTATGAAGTAGATATTTGGGGTAAGTTATCTGACGCTGATCGCATGAGTAATTATAACTATCTTGCGCAAAAAGCAACGTTTGAGCAATACAAACAACTGCTCGTTGTCAACGTACTCACCACCTGGTTTCGCGTGATTGAAGCCGAAAAATTACTCTCGCTTTATCGCAGTAGAGTGGTCAATTCTCAACAGAATTTAGCTATTATTGAAGCGGGTTATAACTCAGGATTAACCGCCGCCCTTGATGTCTATTTAACACGTAATGATTTAAATAATGAGTTAACCCGAGTCTCTGAACAAGAAACTCAAAAGACCAAATTAATACGACAGCTTGAACGCCTTATTGGTGAATATCCTAAAGGCGAATTACTCGTTAACGCTAACTTACCACTACTTACCAATGACATTCCTGTTGGTTTACCGTCAGAATTAATCAGCCGAAAGCCCGAATTAAAAGCCAGTTGGTATCAATTATTGTCGCAAGACTCTGGTTTAGCTTATGCACACAAACAACGTTTTCCTAGCATTGTATTGTCAGGCTCTGTAGGTGATTCTACCGCAGACATTGGTGACTTACTTTCAGGTTCTTCGCTAGCATGGTCATTACTAGGTAGTATTTCAGCCCCTATTTTTAATGCCGGACGTCTTAAAGCGAATGAAGAAAAAGCCCGTATCGAGCTTAAACAAGGTGAACAGTTATATCTTGATACTTTATACAATGCATTTAGCGACGTTGAGAATGCTATCACCACGGAAAAGAATTTAAAGAACAGTTATTACACCATGTTGGCTGCGCAAGAAAATGCAAAAATCGCCGCCACGTTATCTTTCGAACAATACCAAAGTGGTTTAGTTACCTACACCACGGTGCTTGATGCGCAAAACCGTTCTTTTGATGCACAAACAACGTTAATAAAAATTAAAAATCAGCTGATTGCCAATAGAATCAATTTACATCTTTCCTTGGGTGGCGACTTCACCACACCGTCACTTGCGCCATCACCTAAACCAAAGGCCAAATAACCATGTCTAAAAATCTCACCTCGCCTAACTATAAAAAAATGTTCTTGCCGGTCATTATTATCATTGCCACTATCGCGTTAATGATGGTTATTTTCAAAAACCCACCAACCGGTAATCGAGCTAAACCTTCAAAAGCACCACAAATGACGGTAGTAACAACCACGCTGACTCCTCAAACCTATCAGGTGATGGTACGCAGTTTTGGCACGGTTAAACCAAGAACTCAAAGCGTACTTTTTGCTCAAGTGTCAGGGCAAATCAATTATGTCAGTAAGCAATTTAGAGCCGGTGGATTTTTCGAGCAAGGCGATATTTTAATTCAACTTGATGATAGAGATCACCGCGCTGAAGTTAAAATTGCCCAAGCAAGTTTAATGTCAACCAAGCAGAGTCTGCAAGAAGAAGACGCACGAGTAAAACAAGCCAAAGCTGACTGGAAAAGGCTTGGTAATGGTAATGCGCCCAATGCATTAGTCTTACGTCAACCACAATATGAAGCAGCAAAAGCGCAAGTACTGTCCGCAGAAGCGCAACTCGATAAAATGAAATTATCACTCGAGCGAACAAAAATTGTCGCGCCTTACGCTGGCCGTATCTTAAAGAAAAATGTTGATATTGGTCAGGTGATTTCAAGTAATACTCAGTTAGCCGATATTTTTGCTGTAGATTATGTAGAGATCCGCCTACCGATTAAAAACAAAGATTTACCACTCATGAAATTGCCTGAAGAATATCGCAATGCCCATGAGAAATCTGAATCCAGTGATATTAATAACGACGATGCCAGCGACAACTCACTGATCAGTAATGTGGTGATTTCATCTGACCTGATGGGTGACCAAGTATGGCAAGGCAAGATCGTTCGTACCGAAAGTGCTATCGATACAATATCGCAACAACTGTATGTCGTGGCGCAAATTATTCGCCCTTACGATGGTGAATATAATCAAGGTGCCCAAATAAAAATGGGCCAATATGTTACCGCACAAATTACCGGACGAGAAGTTGAAAACGCCTTAGTGATTCCAAGTAGTGCAATTTATCAAGGCAGCTACGTTTATATCGTTGAAAATGGCCTATTGATGCGTAAAGAGATCACCTTAGGTTGGCAAAATGGTACTGAATCTATTGTCACGCAAGGCTTAATCGCTGGTGATGAATTGGTATTAACCTCATTAGGGCAAGTAAGCTCCGGCACACCGGTTGCTATTGCAGGTCAAACCCCTAGCAAAAATAAGTCAAACAGCCCTAAAGAGCCCCGACAAAAACCAGGGCAAGTAGCTAAACAAGCGAATACAACACCTATTGCTAAGGTGAATAACTAATGATTGCTTGGTTTGCACGAAATCATGTTGCCGCCAACTTACTATTAATTACTATTTTAATAGCGGGTTTATTTAGTTTATCTAATCGTATTCCCCTCGAAGTATTCCCCTCTTTTGCCACTGACCGTATTAACGTTAACGTGTCATTACGCGGCGCGACCCCAGAAGATGTAGAAAAGAGTATCTCTATTCGCATTGAAGAAGCCGTACAAGATTTGGAAGGCGTTAAGCAAATTGCCAGCCGTTCATCTGAAGGCTCTTCTGCTGTCAATATTGAAGTTGAGTCAGGCTATGATCCGCGCGAGATGCTCGCTGATATAAAAAGCCGCGTAGATGAAATAAATACTTTTCCTGCTGATGCAGAAAAACCCGTAGTCTCTTTAGCAACACGTAAACGGGAAGTCATCGCCGTAACTATTGCCAGTATTTATAGCGAAAAAGAAACGCGTGAATTCGCTGAGAAAGTCAGAGATGATTTATTAAAAATTCCCGCCATTACTCAAGTTGAACTTAGCGGTGTGCGTGACTATGAAGTGTCTATTGAAGTGCCCCAAGACAAATTGCGCCAATATGATTTAACCATAGCGAAAATATCATCAGCCATTTCAGACTCCAGTACTGATATTTCTGCCGGTAATTTAAAAACCAAAGGGGGTGACATATTATTACGTTCAAAAGGCCAAGCCTATCGCAAAAATGAGTTTGAAAAAATAGCGATAAAAACTAATGTAGATGGATCTATCATTCGTTTGAGTGATATAGCACTCATCAAAGATGACTTCGAAGAAACCCCTGTACGCACTCGATTTAATGGTAAACAAGCCGCTTTTATTGACGTTTATCGAATCGGACAACAAAGCGCAATTGACGTTGCCGATGCGGTGAGAACTTACATTGATGACCAACAAAGCAGCTTACCTGTTGGCGTTGAATTAAGTTTTTGGGATGACGATTCTCAAATTGTTAAAAACCGTATTTCCACGCTAACCACCAGTGCCTTACAAGGTGGCATATTAGTGTTGGCGTTATTAACCTTATTCCTCAGACCCTCCATTGCCTTTTGGGTATTTATTGGTATTCCCATTTCTTTTATGGGCGCCTTTATTATGATGCCGGTCTTTGGTGTTACGTTAAATATCATGAGCTTATTTGGCTTTATCTTAGTGCTGGGTATCGTGGTAGACGATGCCATTGTCACCGGTGAGAATATTTACACGCACCTAAAAACAGCTGAATCAGGTGAAATGGCCGCCATTCGTGGCACCCAAGAAGTAGCCACACCAGTGACCTTTGGTGTGCTCACAACCGTCGCAGCATTTCTGCCACTTGCCTTTATTGACGGCGCACGTGGCGCTTTATTCGCCCAAATTCCAGTCATCGTTATTCCGGTACTGATATTTTCTTTAATAGAATCAAAGTTCGTATTACCCTCTCACTTAAAACATTTGAAACTACGTTCAGAAAAAGAAAAACAATCAAAATTTAGTAAACTGCAACAAGGGTTTGCTGATGGTTTTGAGCGAGCAATAATCCGATTTTATCAACCACTATTAAAACGTGCCATTATAAATAAGACCGCAACTTTAGTCGGTTTTGTTGGTGTTTTCTTAGTTATTCTTGCCCTCATCATGAGCGGCTGGACAAAGTTTATTTTCTTCCCACGGATCCCAAGTGAAACAGTAAGAGCTTCGCTAACCTTACCCGCAGGTACGCCTTTTGAAGTGACCAATAAATATGTCCTTAAAATGGCTGAAAAGGCCGATGAACTGAAACAAAAGTATATTGAGCCATCAACCAATGGCAGTGTCATTATCAATATATTAGCGACTACAGGTAGTCGCGGTGGTGCTTCAAATCAAGGCAGTGTACGTTTTGAAATTACCCCGCCTGAATCACGCGAACTAGCAATTACCTCAAGCGAGCTGGTACGTGAGTGGCGTAAATTAATTGGCCCTATTCCTGGTGCTGAAAGTATTACCTTTAGAGCAGAAATAGGTCGTTCATCAGACCCTATTCATGTGCAATTCAAAGCAAGTTCACTAGAGACGTTAAAGGAAGTGACCGATAAAGTTAAAGTACGATTAGCCACCTACCCGACAGTATTTGATATTGCTGATAGCTTGTCTAATGGTAAAGAAGAGCTGCAAATTGAATTAACAGAACAAGGCAAAGCCTTAGGATTAACCCGTGTCAGTATTTCAAACCAAGTAAGACGTTCTTTCTTTGGTTCACAAGTACAACGTATTCAACGCGGTAGAGATGATGTGCGAGTAATGGTACGTCTACCATTAGATGAACGCCGAACTATGGCTGACTTAGAAGACATTCTTGTTGTCACTCCTTCTGGTGGCGCAGTACCACTGTCTCATGTGGCTAAGCTTATCCCTGGGAAAAGCCCATCAACTATCTCGAGAATTGATCGCTACCGTACGGCCAATGTTAGTGCTGATGTTGAGAAATCAAATACCAATATGACAGTGCTACAAGCTGATCTAAAAGCGTATTTAGATGAGTTAATTATGCAATATCCTGGGGTAAGTCACTCGCTAGAAGGTGAAGCAAAAGAACAGCGTGAGTCTTTTGGCTCACTTGGTTGGGCGCTTGTATTTGTCTTTTTTATTATTTACGCGCTATTGGCCATCCCCTTTAAATCTTATATTCAACCGATCATAGTGATGAGTATTATCCCTTTTGGCATGATTGGCGCCGTTATTGGTCACTGGATAATGGGCATGGAATTGACCATCATGAGCTTACTCGGCATGTTGGCGTTAATTGGTGTAGTGGTAAATGACTCACTAGTGCTGGTCGATTTTATCAATAAAAAGCGCAGTGAAGGCGGCGAGTTGATGGAAGCCGTGTTAACCGCAGGTGCTGCGCGATTCAGACCAGTAATGCTAACCAGTTTAACCACGTTTATTGGTTTAATGCCGTTATTGTTTGAACAATCTACTCAAGCGCAGTTTTTAATTCCTATGGCGGTATCATTAGGTTTTGGTATTTTATTCGCCACCTTTATTACCTTGATATTAGTGCCGGTAAATTATTTAATTGTTGAGCGTTTAAAAGACTTATTTTCATCACAGTCATCTAGTGACCAACAAAACTTAGCGGCTCAAACTTAGCTGACTTTACCTGCTCTGCAATTATTGTTGAGCAGTATTAAGCAAACGTTGCTAAGTAAACACGCTAAAATTGTGCGTTCGTTAGGCAATTTATGATTTTGGAAAATATTTATTAATAAAATAGCATAAAAAGCATTTTTTTCTTGTCAACTAGAGGTGAAATGCAATACAATCGCCGCGCTGTTAAGTAGCAGCATACATATTTCTATAATATGTATCAGTACACCTCAGTGGTGGCTATAGCTCAGTTGGTAGAGCCCCGGATTGTGATTCCGGTTGTCGAGGGTTCAAGTCCCTTTAGCCACCCCATTTTTCTTACCCCATAAGTTAAAATGTAAAACTACGAAAAAATAATCGGTGATTAGCGCAGCTTGGTAGCGCACTTGGTTTGGGTCCAAGGGGTCGCAAGTTCGAATCTTGCATCACCGACCACTTTTGAGTTAACTCCCCCGTAAATATTCATAAGAAAAACACACAACAAATTACCAACTCATAAACTACTCCGGTGCATACCCTGTACTCATGTAAATCTATAACGATTTTATTTGATTTAGAATGACTAAACCGAAACAAATTTGCCTTGTTATTGAACAACGAGCAGAGCTCTGAGTTGGGAAGAAATTTAATCAAATTGGTATTATACCAATTACATTAATTAAGTGACCTATTTTATACGTAGGAAAAAGTGATAAGTTCAAGGCATTTATTTAACTAACTAGTTGTTCTAATTATTAAATAAATAACGCAGTAATTATTACTTTTAACAAGTAGAAATGATCACTTAGTTTGTGTGATTGGTATTACTACCAACTATTGCACAAAAGCAGCGTATTTCATTAGCATAGCTTGGCTGATTAAACACTACCAATTTGAATTGCTATTGTCTGACTACAATACTGTTTGTCCGTTTTCGTCTGGTAGGCGATTACTTATGCATTCATTTAGATAGCTGTTGTTAGCAATATAGGAGTTAATCAAAAAGTATTTTTGGTTAACTTTATTTATCGTGGATACATTAAGATTAAAGTTTTTGATATGTTTCTGATGAATTGTTCGTACATGTTAGGGTTTCCCTATGGGTCTATTATGTAGAGTTCCTGCAGTCATTATGGGCGCTTGGCTATAGTGTAAATGCTAAGTGGGCTTGGTAAAGTCGTTTATACTAAATAACTTATGCCATAAAAAATCAACGCTACGCCTAATATTTTACTTAGCCTTTCCCCATTAGGTGCTAGCTTTTCAACTAAAACGACCAAGGTTAAAATTAAAATCCAGGTTAGATTCATTACCCCTGCAATGAAAAGTAGTGCCATTAAAAACCAGCAACAACCTAAGCAATAACTACCATGTTTTATACCTAAAGAAAGCGCACCTAAAATACCTTCACGCCATTCACTAGCAATGAGTGATAGAGGTGAACGACATAAATGTAAACAATGCTGCTTATATGATGAAAATTGATAGCTGCCCGCGATAATGAGTAAACTAGCACTGAAGATATTATTGTTACTTATCATCATCTGATTAAGTAATTCAAGATGGTGTAAGGCGAACTGTAAAAGAGCAATGATTAAACTATAAAAACACCAAGTGATTAAGTAACCAAGAGCAAAAAACAACGTTGGTGTATAACTAAATCCATTGGCTTGGCGTTTCTTATTAATACTTTCTACTAGCATAATAATTGGGAGCGCTGATGGTAACATCATACCTGCCATCATAATGGCCCACATAATAATAAGTAGCGATATATCAGATGTTGACCAAGTAGCTACAGGAGCCATATTCATGGTCATATCAAAGAGCATATAATACCAGCTAGCAAATATTACCAGTAATATGGTGCCAGAAATGGCTGCGCGTTCTATGCGAGCAGTAAAACGAGTGCCTGCTCGGGAATTTTTTGGCGTTTTATCAGGCATTAGGCCAGTTTGATATAGCTTTGGCTGCAAAAGTATCTTGATAATCAAAAGCCAAGCTACCTCTGTTAATTTTCAACGCCGAGGTTTTTCCAATAAAACCATCATTCCACATAAATCCACCTTCAGGGTAGCTGATATGAACGCGGTTTTCTTCACCCGTTACAGGGTTAATCAAGGGAGCTTGTCCCATCTCTAAGATTCCGGCAATAGAAACAGTTGAAGTGTGATCTTGTGGATCCATCTCTATATCACACAAGATAGGCCCTTCAAATTCTGTAAACGTTGCTGCTATGGCTTCAACAGGCATGCCCCCTGCTTGTCCAGACATTATGGTAGCGAGTGCAGTTACTTGAGCTTCATTTGCCGCATTGTCTATAAACAAGGCGCCCTTACCATTACCTTGGTGAATCGCTTTTGGCCACATGGCGACAAAAACCATTTTTAAACCAGTAAGATCTAAATCTTGATAATGACCTTTAATTATCTTAAAGCCGAGAATAGCTTCACAACTGCCATCTTTGCTATCAGGAAAGCCCGAAAATTGACAACCACACCCGTGACTACAATTGCAGCTTTCTATCTGATGCATTGACAAAGCCCAAGGATATTCATTAGACATGATCTGCTCCTCATTTTTAAAAATAACGATGAACTAAGTATAGTTGAAGGCTAGGGCGTTAATATTAGTCTGTTATAATTTTTACTGATAAGCCCTGCTTAATAATTTGATGATAGCTATATCTACAAAATAGAAATGCTCTGCATGAAAGGGTTGACCGTAGGGTCTGAATATACCTGGAGCTTTATCATTTGAGGTTGTAGCCCATTGATACAAACAGTTCTTATGTAGCAGTTTTTGAGTTATGACGAAATGTCCGCCCTTTACCCAGCCTGTAGAACCATCTCCCCTTCTCTCGCGCCTAACATAATTTCAAGCACAGATTAAATTATTAGAAACCACTAAGGAATTAATTATGCCTTAACGGAAGCTGCTTATTGGTCATATAAAGAGATGGCACACGGTTAGTTACACGGTACAAATTTCATTGCGGAATAAATTTAGCGGCAACTTATTGCCCGGTAAATTTACATTTCTATTAGACCATTTCCATGACTAAAAATTGTATCCTAGCCTTATATAGTAAGTCCCGCCCGCATTTCCCATCGGGCTATTTTCAGGATACTTTGCTCCCGTCAAACCGCTATAAGGATTAGTATCAGGAAAGTTATTAAACAAGTTTTCAGCGCCTACCACAAAACTATATTGGTCATTATGACCAAAGCTGTAGGCAATTTCTGCATCCAAGGTCAGTTCCGCGGAAGGTTCAAGTGTCAGATTACTATCGCCAACGTGAGCCAGCCAATAATCACTAAAGTAGTTGCCCCGTAATAATACTCGCCACGAACCCTGTATATGACGCCATGAAAGGTTGCCACGTTGGTTTGGCATACTGTCTTCTATCTGACGAATACGTACATCATCGAGGGTCACAGGATTAAAGTAAGTCACTTCAGTGGTATTATAGTTATAGATCAAACTCAGTTCGCTTTGGCCTCCCGCCATTGAGAATGGATAGCTAGCAACAATATCAACACCTTGGGTAGTCGTATTGAAATCATTCACATAAAAGCGGAATGAGCGCAATCCAGAGGCTCCACTAAAACCTGAATCCTCAAGCGCTTGAGCTTGCTGAGCAGTAAGTTGAATATCTGCCGACTGGGTAATTCTATCTTCAAAATCTATTTGGTAGGCATCAATGAATAATTGCAAACGATCCATTGTTATAACTGCACCAACATTGTAATTTTTAGATTTTTCAGGTGTAAGTGCTTCGCCACCGTAGAGCATAGCAATCGCGTTGGTAGGCGGAATGGTACCTCGGTCTATCAATATGCCATTGTCCAGTAACGTTGTAATGTTGCTGATGTTCGATTGACCGGGTGTTGGTGCGCGAAACCCCGTTGAGTGAGTGGCTCGCAGAGCAACAACTTCATTTATTTTCCAACCGGCAGATAATTTATAATTGGTGGTAGCGCTAAAGGTATCGTAATTTTCCCAACGTATAGCAGCCCCTAATAATAGTTCATTGGTGACTTGCGCTTCATAATCAGCATAGAGTGAAATGTTAGACTGATCCCACTTACCTGTAACATTAGGACTGAAGCCAGAAAAACCGTTAGAGCCAATACTAAAACCTTGATCAACGAATACCCCTGGTTGCCAAGAAGCGTCCTCACCAGCTTGTACCTCAAATTGTTCTTTGTGCCACTCAAAGCCAGCAGCTATGTGCTGTTCAATATCGGTGTTGAGCATGTAAGTGAAGTCAGCGTTAATATTCTGCTCTTGTTGAATATAGGTTCCCGGCCGAAATTTTGTTGGACTATCGGGGCCCATCGATGCATTAACGGTGTTATTAATATAAAAATCTGCCTCATTGCGACCAAAGCCAACACTCACATCCCAAGTCATATCATTACCCAATATTCCGCGAATACCGGTTACCAGTGAAGAATCGTTGAGATCACTCCCGAACAGAGGTGTAAAACCACCGGGGAACATATCGTTATAAACAAAACAATTTGTATCTGCAATAACTGTAGCAAGTCCTTCGGTATCATAAATATCGACTCCGCCATTATTGTTGACATCTGTTTGCGGGCAATTTCCTGATGTACCATCAGGGGTTACATCTGCGACAAGGCGGTCGTAACGTTGTATCCATCCTTGCTCATCTAAGTCAGTCCGAATAAAACCATTATCATCAACTATTTGCTCTCTAGTTATGGTGTTGTTATCAATATCAACTAGAAATGGAATTGAATTACCATTGGCATCAACGTCTGCCCCCGCTAAATTCAACGCAGAGCCAAATACACCCCCTCTTGTGTTTGGGTTACGAAAGCTAAAGCCTGTTTCCACTTTACGTTCAGCATAATTGCCAAAGGCATACCATTCTTTGTTGTTCTTTAGATCAAGGCCCATGTTAATAAATGTTTTAACGTCATTAAGCACATCGGCGGATCCCCACGTTTGAGCCGGATTTGCAACGGCGTTGTTACCATTGGCGATTAATTCAGCGGCATCATCTTTCTGTACTGAACGACTAAAGGGTTGTACTTGGCGGTATTCAAGACTGGTATTGATAAAACCATTCGCAGTTAAAGGCATTCCTATGTTACCGGCAAGCTGATAAAAATCACCATCCCCTTCAAACGTTTTACCCAATTTGACATCAAAAGAGCCTCCGTCAGGGGCCTGTTTAAGCATAAAATTCATTACCCCTGCAACCGCATCAGCACCATATTGCGCAGATGCACCGTCTCGTAGAATATCGAGTCGTTTGATTGCAATAGCAGGAATTACCGAGATATCGGGCCCCTGTGAACCATCTGAAACACCTCCACCAATGAAGGATATAACGGATGAACGATGTCGACGCTTGCCATTTACTAGAACCAAAGTAGCATCTGAGGGTAAACCCCGAAGACTTACCGGCCTTACCAGACTGGCTGCATCACCGGTAGCCCTTACATTATAAGAGGGGACAATTTTGCTGATCAAATCTGACATATCACTACCCGCTTGCTCTACTACATCGACAGCAGAAATAATATCAACAGGCCCCAGTGAATCAGTGACTGAGCGACCGGATATGCGAGTACCAATAATAATAATTTTTTCTAGCTCTGCATCTGTAGCCGCTTTAACATGCACATCATTATCGTCATCAGCTTGTGCATGTACCTCTGACAAACTCAAATTATTGAATATTGTTATAATAAACAGCAATAATATCTTTTTTTTCAAAATATATATTCTCTTAGTAAACGTTATTAATGCCGCCTCAGATAAATTTTATTGCTAATATAAACAATAATTAATCAGAAGATACGCTGTAGGCTACACTATAGTCGTGTTATCAATAAATTGCGTCGAACAACTAATAAGCACTATTTTCAGTTTACTAATGGATAGTCATGATTTAAAAAGTTAGAGTTTACGTATTGATGACCTATTTATAGATATTTAATCCCCCTTTCGATTGGCAAGAGATTAAAAACTTTGATATACCGGAGATTTTTGTGAAAGCATATTTGGCGCTACTAGCATTATTATATTTACCTTCATCTTATTGCTCCGCCGTTGAAAGTAATATTCCATTATTAGCCATTGAAGGGGTTAACTGGACGCGCGAAGAAGTTGCCTATATTAAAGCGATGAATCAAAAGGGCAGTATTACCATTGCGACAAAAATTAGTACCGCAGTATATGTCCCCCATGAAGATGGTTCACATTCGGGTTTTCATTATAACGTACTTGAAGAATTTGCAAATCTTGTAGGGATAAAAATTGAAAGTAAAATAGTGACTTGGAACGATTATTTTTATAAACAAGGTGAAGATTTAGCAAGAGTTAAGGTAGATTCCAATTACGCTTATGTGCCTGCGCTCATCGAAGAAGTTGATCTTTATATCGATGGCATAACCGCGCTAGCTTGGCGTGAAAAAATGTTTGATATTGTTAAATATGTCCCTTCTCGTCAAATGCTTATTGCTAGAGTTGATAATAAACCTGAGCAGATTTCAGCGTTGAATAATAAGTCTTGTGTGATGGTAAGTAATACCTCGATGGAGCGGAATCTTGAAAAGATTAAAAAACGGAATAATATCGATTTCAACTGCATTACCACAGATAACTTTGACCGAATGGATAAAATGGTTTCACAAGGCCAAGTAGATTTTACGGTATATGATAGTGATAGAGCCTTTGCTGCTTTGAAAAATTTCAACAACTTAACCATTTTATGGCCAATCAGTGACGTGCAATTTATGGGCTGGGCAATCAACAAGAAAAATAAAATACTTAAAGGCATTCTAGAAAAATATATTAAATATGCACAAGAAAACGCTATCCTAGATAAATATTGGCAACTTTCTTATGGCGTAACATTCGTCGAATATATGAAGGTATTAAATTTGGGAGTCTCAAAAAATTAAATTTAAAAACAAACTGATTTTTTTAATCATTCCTTTAATTGTGGTGCCTACAACATTAATGATGGCAGCACATTTTTTAATAACAGCAGATAAAATCTATGATTTGGAACATGAATTATTAAGCAATAATGTCAATAACATTATCTTAAATAGTGATTCTGCCTATAAAACAATCAGTGCATTAGGCATGGAGAATGTTGCGTTTTATAGAGATGCCACCAAAAAAGGCGTAATACAAAATATTGAAAAAAACCAGACTCCTGGTACATCCGTAGTAATTTTTGATTCAAAATTAAATAAAATTGTATCTTTGGTTGGCAATAAAGAATTGGGACGGTTGATGACCGTTGAGCATATCAATAATATTACAGCACTAAAAAATGATTCATCTGAACACGATTTTGAATTATTGTCGGGCGAAATAATCAGCACCTTGGTGGCGTTTGGAGAATATGCTAACTGGGACTGGGTCATTGTCAGTTTTGTAGATAAAGAACAACTGTTAAGGTATTCCAATGAGGCGATAGCGTTATCATTTGTCATGGTAGGGATATTGTTAATCGTTATATTTTTTATTGTTTACAACTTATCCAACAGAGTGAGTCGGGCAATTATTACATTGGAAGATGGTGCTCATCAGCTTTCAACCCATAATGAGGATGTAAAAATTGAGATATCAGGTAATGATGAATTTACTAGTCTAGCTTCTAGCTTTAATCTTATGTCTACCGCAATAAAAAGTACAGAAACTAAGCTTCGCCAAGCTATCTCTGACGAGAAAAACACTAACCTATCCCTGCTTGATAGTCGAAAACAATATCATGATTTAATTGAAGGCATGCCGGATATCATCACGAGAGTGGGTGTTGATGGATCTTTATTATTTGTGAATAAAGCCGCTACCATTATGTTTGGACTATCGGCTAAAGCTTGTATTGGTAAGTCGGCTTTTGATTTTATACACCCCGATGATAAATTGGTAACACAACAATTTTTTTCTCTTTGGTTAGAAAATAAAAAGAAGGTGTTATTACATGAAAATCGTCAAGTCAGTAGCGATGGTCAAATATTCTATGTGTCTTGGTCACTTCGTCGAGAGCATGACGAATTTGATAATTTAATAGGGTTTGTAAGTACCGGACGTGATATCACTGAGCATAAAAAAAACCTTGAGGAAAAGGCTAAACTTGAAAGTCAACTCATGCAAGCTCAGAAAATGGAAGCCGTGGGTCTGTTAGCCGGTGGCATTGCCCATGACTTTAATAATATGCTAGGTGTTATTATTGGTCATGCCGAACTTGCCCTGCTTAAATCAGAGGGTTCAAGCTCACTCAATTCAAATCTTCAAAGTATAATTGTTGCTGGCCATCGTTCTGCCGATTTAACAAAACAGCTATTAACCTATGCCCGCAAGCAAAGCATAGAACCCAAAATTATCAATCTAAATGATTCAATAGCTTCGATGCTAACAATGCTACGCAGACTTATCGATAAGAATATTGAACTCATCTTTGAACAAGGTACTAATCTAGGATTAATTAAGATAGATCCCTCTCAAATGGATCAGATGCTTGCTAACTTCTGCATTAATGCGTCCGATGCAATAGACAATATTGGTAAAATAATCATAAAAACTGAGAATTTCAGTATCAGTGCCAATTCAAGAAGTAATGAGTTACCTAAAAATAACCTAGTCCTTCCCGCAGGAAACTATGTAAAGTTATCCGTGTCTGATAATGGCTCAGGAATAGACAAAGAGGTTATAAAACATGTCTTTGAGCCATTTTACACTACGAAAAAAGTAGGTGAAGGAACGGGGTTAGGCTTATCAAGCATTTTGGGAGCGGTCAAACAAAACAAAGGCTACATCGAAGTAATAAGCGAATTAAATATAGGAACGACGTTCAACCTATATTTTCGCAGTGAAGAGAAGATGTTAACAGACAAGAATGAAACTAAGCCTGAAATAGACTATTTTGGTAAAGGCACAGTGTTAGTCGTAGAAGACGATGAGATGTTATTAGACATACAAACGATCACACTTGAAAAATATGGCTATAAAGTATTGTCCGCCAATACAAGCAGCCTTGCTGAAGCACTAGCTCGTGAGAACGTTGGGCAGATTGATCTACTCTTGACTGATGTCATTATGCCGGTGATGAATGGCAAGGAACTCGCTGATAAATTAAGTACTTTTTGTCCTCAAATGAAAATTTTATACATGTCAGGATATACAGCAGATATTATCGCCAATAAAGGTGTTATTTATGATAATACAAATTTTATTCAAAAACCTTTTGGCAGTGAAACACTAGCAGCTAAAGTTAAAGAGGTTTTGATGAGACTGTCAACTTAGCTATTATAGCTAGATTGATCTAAGTAAAAGTGCTTTACCCTCATAATTATCAACACAGTGATCCATGATTATCCCTTAAAGGAAGAGTATCGTAAAATCGAAACTGTTTTTCTTTTAGCCAATGAATGTGATGTCTTAGTTAGATGATATCCCTATCGAGTATTGTGTCGAAACTCGCGACAGAAAATGGAATCACATCCATTTACGACTATACTATTTAATAAAGGTATGATTTAAATATACGCATAGCTAACATTTAATAGGAACAAGTAATTGAATACTTTTAACTCAAAGTTAATTATACCTCAATCAATAGTCTATTTATTAGATGATGAACCTCAAGTAATTGAAATTTTAGGACAAGTAGTTGAATTAACAGGTCTAAAGCCTCTCGGTTTTACCCGAGCAAACCAGTTCTTCGAGCAAATTTCTACCTTTGAACAAACGTCAATTTTAGTGCTTGATTTGAATATGCCTGAAATGGATGGCATAGAAGTTATGCGACGCTTATCTTCTATGGATTCACCACCCGCTCTAATATTAATGAGTGGCCATGATACTAGTGTACTTCGTGCAGCAGAAAAATTGGGCCATGCTCATAATTTAGAAATTATTGCTTCGTTAAGTAAACCTATATCACTTGATAAATTTCAGGAAATTATTGAGCATAATATACCTAAGATTAAAAAATATGAGCAACGTGAAACTGCGCGTATTGATAACGACATTAGTAGTGTTGAACTTCAACAAGCGATAAAAAACAATAACATGGTACTTCATTACCAACCTCAAATTGACATCAAATCAGGGGAGCTTTTGGGAGTTGAAGCTCTCGTTCGTTGGCTTCACCCACAACATGGCTTGATAAGTCCTGATCGCTTTATTGCGATGGCAGAACAAAGTGGTATTATCGGCAAGCTGACACATTGGGTTATTGAACAAGCAGTTGAACAAGGGCAGCAATGGCAAAAGAGAGGATTAGACATTCCAGTTTCAGTAAACATATCTGCCGTAGATATTACCAGTTTAACGCTTCCTGAGCATGTAGCTAATTTATTGGAATGCAAGAAGCTTGATCCTACTCGACTTACCCTAGAAGTAACTGAGGGTACTTTGATGGGCGAGTTGGTTACTTCACTGGATATTCTCACTCGTTTACGTTTGAAAGGGCTTGGTCTTTCTATCGATGATTTTGGAACCGGTTATTCATCTCTTTCCCAGCTACACCGAGTTCCCTTTACAGAGTTAAAGATAGATCAGAGTTTTGTCTCCAATATGACAGAAGATGAAGAAGCTAGAGCTATCGTCAGAACCTGCATTATTCTGGGGCATGAGTTAAAATTGAAAATTGTCGCCGAAGGGGTTGAGACTGCTGAGCAGTTCGAACTATTGAAACAAATGAATTGTGACATCGCTCAGGGGTATTTTATTAGTCGACCGGTACCAGGCGAACAGATTACAAATAAATACCAGTGAATAAATCAAGTGAAATTAGCCGTGTTGTTGTAACTTCGATAGTATCTATCTTCTTTGAACAGTGTTGAATATATCTTTATTAACTAACGACTTATAAACTGCCCTTGCCCATATCCTATGACTAGATAAAGCTATAATTGGTCCATTTATACTCTTATATTGTTTTGCTAACTAGATACTTTAGGCAAAAATAAACTCAATCAGAAATCCCAGCCCATACGAAAATAATAATAACCGCCATTAAAACCACTTGGTGAGTTTAATGGGTATATAGCACCTAAAAACCCAGGACTTCGACCTTCACTGTATTCTTTAGGAAATACATCAAAGATATTTTTAGCGCCTAAAGCAACAACTAAGCTATCCGTAATATCATAGGAAAGTTCCATATCAGTAATAACAACGTAATCCACTTTTTCAATGAGAGATACATCATTAAATTGTGCATTATAAAAACTACCATAATAATTAATGCGAACCATCGCACTTATATCTCCTTGCGAGCGGGAGTATGTTAACACGGCTCGATTTTTTGGAATGCCTTCTTCACGCTCTTTAAGTACATTAACATTTGAGATTGGACTTGTAGCGTTAGTACCATCTAGCTCGGTATTGGTATAATTAAAGGCTAATGATAACAGGTCATTTCCACTCATCAATTCAAATGGAATATTAGCTACTAAATCAAAGCCTTGAGTCGTTGAATTAAAATCATTAGCATAGTATTGAATATTAGTTACGTTGGAATTAACCCCTGAATCGATTAATAACTGCTCATCACTTGCTGTTATTTCACTAGCGAATAGTGACAGTCGATCGTCTACTTTAATATGAAAATAATCTAAAGTCACATTTACAGGCCCTATCTCGGACAATATCCCAACACTAAAACTAGCAGCGGTTTCCGGTTTAAGCCCTCCTCCAGAGCGCGCTGCAGCAATGGGGCTCAAAGCACTTACCAGCTGCGAGGTTTGTTGAACAACAACATCACCTACGATAGAGTTTGAGGTGGATATTCGTTGCAGAGTTGACTGTCCAACCGTGGGAGCGCGGAAGCCAGTACTCAATGTAGAACGTAATGCCATTGCATCTGTTACTTGTAGACGTGCTGACAGTTTACTGTCAAAGGTATTACCAATTTTACTTATGTCTTCATATCTTATCGCAAATGACATGGACAGAGTTTCGGTAATGTCTCCTTCTATATCCAAATACACGGCATTAGATATGCGACCGTTTACATCTGCTGTATCAGGAGAGAAGCCGGGGAAACCATTTGAGCCTATGGCTTCTCCATTATTGGAGAAGTCACCCGTTTGATAAGAGGGTTTATCTCCAGCGACAACTTCAAATTGTTCAAAGTGATTTTGGTAGCCAAAAGCAATATTTAACTCCGACTCAAAACCAACCTCTACTGGAAAAGTGAAATCAGCATTGAATACACTCTCTGTTTGAATTTGAGATCCCAAATGAAAATCGCTCGGTGAATTTTCACCTAATGATGCATTAACACTATTTCGTAATTCATAATCAACATCATTGATACCAACGACCATACTAATATCATATGTTAAGTCAGCTTCTTTTTTGTTTAACGAACCTCGTATGCCTGCGGCTATACTGGCATCAGTTATTCTACCGCCAAATCTTGGCGTAAACCCACCAGGAAATCGCTCATTAAAAGCAAAACAATTAGCATTAGCTGAAACTGCTGCTAAAGCTTCAGCATCACCACTACTTCCGGGAATAGTAGGCGTTGGACAATTCCCGGAATTATTATTAGTCATGTCAAAGAATAGACGAGTGCCATTGTTTGGGTTAGTAAAAACACTGGCGCGAGTATTAGGGTTGCGATAAAAAAAACTACCATCGACATGCCTTTGTGCCCAGTTCCCAAATAAATAAAATTGTTTATAATTACTACTATCGCCAATATCCATTTCCATATTGCCAAAAAGCTTAATATTGTTGGTTATTTTGGGAGCGCCCCAATTAACAACAGGATCTTGAATATCATTTTTGCTAATACCACTATCAACTAATTGCTGAACGGCGGGATCTTGAATACCACGAGAGGTAGCATCACTTTCTGAAAGCTCGAATGAAAAATTGGCTGTACCACTGTCACCAATATTCGATCCAAAAATACCAGACAATTCATACTTAGTGCCATCTCCGTCATAGTATTGGCCTATGGCCATTTGAATATGGTTGGCATCTGCACTGTTTTCTAATCGAAAATTGATCACACCTGCTATCGCATCAGAGCCATATTGCGCAGCAGCACCGTCCCTTAAAACTTCGACACTTTTCAGAGCAATACTCGGGATTGGTTCTAGGTCTACCCCATGGGCACCAACGTTTATCCCTGATATATATTCATAAATAACACCGCTACGATGGCGCCGTTTACCATTAATTAATATTAACGTACTATCCGTAGGTAACCCTCTAAGATTAGCGGGTCTAACCATAGTACCCGCATCACTAATAGCTTCCTGATTAACGTTATATGAGGGAACAACATTCGATAAAGTAGATATAATATCGCTACTACCTTGCGATCTTAACATTTGCTTATTAATAACATCCAATGGAGCTAATGCATCACTAGGTGATCGATTTATGCGTCGCGATCCTATAATCTGAATACGCTCTACCTCTGCATTAGTGCTTGGTTCCTCATTTTCAGCGTCAGAGGAGAAAGGACCCGCGGTAATCAAAGCACCATTCAATACATTATTCATTTGATTTTTTAGTTGATTTTTTATCGATACTCTTATTTCAAAGTCCTCCAAATCATTATAATTATTCAGTATAGATGACACCACAATTACCCGTTTTTCGGTTGTGATAGCATTAAGAGGGGTATTTAAAAGAAGTTTATCCAAGGCATCTGCAAGTGAATAAATACCAAAAAGCGGATTAGTAATAATGACGATAGAATCATTAGATGGATATATAAGAGAATACCCTGATATATCTGCTAATTTATTTAAAGCTGTAGCAGCATCCATTGCTGGTAACTTAAATCGGTAAAGTTCAGCGGCTTGACACACCCAAGTATTACCTAACAATAACAGGCAAAATACAATATAAAATTGACTGCTCTTACCTTTTTTTTGTTTTAATAGGCGACTAAACACTTCTATACATATCTCACTGTTCGTTAATTTTTACTCAAAAGTGATCTACTTTAGCGTTCCTATTATGACCATTTTTTGGTTTTAATTTTTCGTTCTGTCTCCTTTTTTTTGATTATTTAAATCAATAGCTATCATTGCTTATTTTAATAATATGACAATGATGTGCTAGCCTGTCAAGAAGTGCTGTCGTAAGCTTTATTTCACTAACCCTGGGTCTAATCAGTAACACTCAATTAGTCTTGATGAACACACGATATTTTTCATAAAGCTTGGTTCGTAAATAGAACTTTAAAAGACTATCGGCTTGACGAAAACAGGCATTTAACATTATTTTCAAATAAAAAAACCCCAGCAAAGCTGAGGTTTTATTAACAAGTAACGGCTAAGTTAAACGCTCTTAGAAGTTATAAGATGCCTTCACGTAATAGAAACCACCATTAAAACCAAATGGAGATGTTTCATAGTACTTACCACCCCAGTTATTATTTGGAATAGCTCCACCAGGAATATCAATTTCTGTTGCTTGTTGATCAAGTAAGTTTTGTGCACCAAGAGAAACCGTAAACGAATCGTTGATGAAGTAGCTTACCTCAGCATCAAGTGTTATTGCTGCATCGCCAGTAATAGCCGTTGCATCATAATCAACGTGAACACCTTGATATTCGCCGTAATAGTTACCACGGAGTAAGAAACTTACTTGATCCCATGATTGTGACCATGTAGCGGTTGCACGATGATTTGGTAAATCGTTTTCTAAACGAGATACTTTAAAATCACCGGTTACGTCAGTGTATCTATCCACCTCGGTTTTATTGTAGTTGTATGCCAAACTGAAGGTTGCATCACCATCAAATACTTCAGTAGCGTAGTTACTGATAAGATCAATACCTGATGTAGTGGTATCAAAGTCATTAGTAAAGAAGCTTACGCCATTAATTGAATCTACATTTGCCACACCAGCTGCTTTTAATGCATCTCTATCAGCATCTGTTAACGTATAACTATCTGATTTAGAGACACGATCTTCAACAACAATATTGTAATAATCAAGAGTAATAAACACGTCACCAATAGTCCACACAACGCCTAGCGTATGACTGAATGATTCTTCTGGTGTTAATTCTTGAGCGCCTAATTGAACCGCAATAGGGTTAGTTGCCGGCAATAAAGCCGTATCAACTAACTTCCCCTCTTTTAATTCAGTTTGTACGTTAGAGTAGTTAGCTTGGCCAACGGTTGGTGCACGGAAACCAGTACTTATTGAACCACGCAAAGAAAAATCATCAGTGATGTTATATTGACCTGTGACTTTGTAGTTAGTAGTACTACCAAAACTACTATAGTCTTCATAACGAACAGCAGTGCCGATTAAAAAATCTTGTGTGATTTGAGCTTCAACATCCACATATAATGCATAGTTTTGACGAGAGAAAACACCCGCTGATTCAGGTTTAAAGCCAGGGAAACCATTTGAACCAATACCAAAGCCTTGATCTGTGTATGGACCCGCTTCATATGACTCAACATTACCTGCAGTTACTTCAAAAGACTCCGCATGCCACTCATAACCACCAGCAACCATTAAGTTGTCAAACATATCAACATCAATATCTTTACTGAAATCTACGTTAAAGGTTTTTTCTAATTGAGTATGTTTACCTGGATTAAAGTCACGCGGTGTATCAAGCCCTAACGAAGGATTTACCGTATTATAAATCACATAACTTGATTCATTCATACCAACTGAGCCACTGACATCATACATAACGCCATTATCTAGTTCGCCACGAGTACCCATAGTGATTGCGGTATCAACTATATTACCACCAAAGTTAGGGGTAAAGCCGCCAGGTAAAATTTCGTTAAAAGCAAAACAATTTTCATCATTAGTAACGTTAGCAATATAATCGTCTTGTGTTATCACGTTACCAGTAGTGATAGCTACAGGTTGACAAGTTCTTGCGTCGCCAGCAGCTTGTGCAATATCACCAATGAGTAATGAGGCACCATCGTCGTTTGAATAAACACCACCACGAGTATGCGGATTACGGTAATAGAAACCACCTCGGACATCACGCTCGGAGAAGTTACCAAACATATAGGCTTCATTATTATTGCCTAAGTCTAACCCTACGTTAGCAAAAATAGTAATATCATCATTGACTTCAGGAGAGCCCCATACTTGCGCTGGATTACCTACGCCTGAAACACCTTCTGCTATAAAACCTGCAGCATCAGGGCGTTGCACACTACGACTTGTGGCATCAGAGTTTTTATATTGAAAACTCAAATTAACAAAGCCGTCTTTAGTCAGTGGCATACCGACATTACCTGATACTTCCATGGTATCGCCGTCACCCTCGTAATAAGAGCCATAACGCGCGGTTAAAGAGCCGCCTTCTGCATCATCTCTTAATACAAAGTTCATTACACCAGCGATAGCATCAGAGCCATACTGTGCAGCAGCGCCATCACGTAAAATTTCAACTTGCTTTAAAGCAGAGCTAGGGATAACTGAAATATCAGAGCCTTGTGCACCATCGTTAATGCCACCACCTAACATAGCAATAACCGAGGCTTTATGGCGACGTTTACCATTGACCAATATCAAGGTACTGTCTGATGATAAACCACGTAAGTTGGCGGGTTTAACCAAACTAGCCGCATCTGAAATAGGATTTTCGTGAACGTTGAAAGAGGGCACAGTGCCTTTTAATAGCTCAAGCATATTGGTATTACCGCCGCGCTTTAATTCTTCGCTGCCGATTAAATCAATGGGTACTGGAGAATCATTTACTGAACGTGGTGCGCCACGTGAGCCAACAACAACAATTTTTTCAACATCTTCAGCTTTAGTTTTATCACCTTCAGCAGCATATGCTGAGACAGTACCTAACGCCATGCTTACAGCTAGCGCGATAGTGCCTGTACGGAATGTATTTGACATGTTATTTCCTTCCCAAGTTTGTAACGAATTTTATAATTATTGTATTTATATTTAGTTGCTATTATTTACGTAAATAATAGCAACCTACGTTAAAGAGTTAGGTAACATGAAAAACCGTAAAGGTTTTTACTTATTTCTTAAATTATAATTTTTTTAGTCAGTAATATTCTTTTTGAATCAATCCGTTCGGACTTAATATTAAAAGAAAGTTCTATTGCTTCAATTAACGCTTCACTGTCTCCTAGATCAAAGCGTCCGCTGATTCTTAAATTGTGCAGTGAAGGATCTTTTAACACAATTTCTATGTCAACATACCGATTAATCTCTTCAATAACATCATACAACTTTTCATTATCAAAAATTAATTTTCCATCAAGCCAAGAAAGTTCACGTTTTATATTCTCGGGTTTGAAGTGCGTTAATTCGGGTGCTTTATTATTTACCGCGATAACTTTTTCACCCTTAGCAATAAAGACATCACCTTCTTGAATTGTCGTACTATTTAATTGTTGAATATCACTTAAATTAGTATTAAGTGCTACTTTTGACATTCTAACTTTACCATCAGTAACGGTGACTTGAATATTGTCGGATTTTAAATGGACAACAAACTTGGTACCTATCGCTTGAACAAGACGATCACCAACATAAACAATAAACGGTCGTTGCGGATCATGGGCAACTTCAAATAAAGCCTCACCTTTTATTAATTTAATTATTCGCTTTTCATCCGAAAATTCTGTCTCAATATGACTATTAGTATTTAAGTGTATAATTGACCCATCATCAAATGTAGCGTCCATCTGCTGCCCTATTGAGGTTACATATGAATTTTTTTCTACATCAAAAGGAATCGCTAACCAAATAAAAACACTTAGAAAACTGATACTTGCAGCCAACAAAAAAGGCTTAAAAATAGGGGTTAATATTGGCCATATAGATACATTTTCCGACGCATTCTCATCATTAATCATCGAGAGTACTTCATCCATATCATTCCAGATATCGGCCATCGCTTTTAATGCTACCTGATGTCTTTTATCTGCTGACAACCAGATCCTTAATTCTTTTTTTAATTGTGCAGATAAATTACCATTATCTAGCCTTACTAACCAAATAGACGCTTGGTCATCAATCGAACTTTTCGTATGAAGTGGAATTACTTTATTACTTGTATTCATTATTTACACTCCTCGCTTGATTGATTTAGCGGTCTCGGAAGCTTAAGTTCATTAACTTCATATCCTTGAGCACAAAGTGACTGTTTGCATTGCTTTAAGCCTTTTGCAATATACTTTTCAACGGAACTTACTGATATATTCATTTTATTTGCTATTTCTTTATGACTTAAACAATATAATTTTCTTAGGAGAATTGCGCGGCGATTTTGTTCAGGTAATGAATTCAATACTTCAATAAAACGCTCAAACTTAAGTTTTTGATGTAGCTCTTTTTCAATAGTATTATCATCGTCATTTTCTATTAAGGCCTCATCAATTTCAGTATGTATATTTTTTGATTGTTGCATTAATTTTTTTAGAACCAAATTTCTTGAAACAACAAACAAGTAACCTTTGGGGGATTCAATTTGTCGTTGAGCATCAGAGCGTAAAACTCTGATAAAAGTTTCCTGCAAAATATCATCAACATCTTGCGGTTGTACACTCATCTTCATAATAGAGCGTACCAAACCATCTCTACATGATTGAAAAGCTTCAAAAATTCTACTATTCGACTGCTTGTTTTTGGGCATTAAATATATCCAATAAAAGGCACTACCACTAAAGAGTTTGTTTACCGCTAAATCCATAAAGATTTATCGATTAAATCGCCATAATAACACCTTTACCGCTAATCGTATTAAAAACAAACAACATCCTTGATATTCAACACGTTAAAAATCTCATGAATATTAGCTGATAGCGACCTTGAAAAACGTCGTCTTTATTACATAAAAAGTTACATGGCTATGTAGTTAACTCAGGCCATCATTGTAAACGTCATCTTCGAAGTCACTGATCGGAACGTAGCATGGATGCTACTTATTAGACAATCCAGGACGCATATTGTCCTGATCCATTACTCTTTAGAGACTGTATACCCGATTAAGACACTACGGGGATGACAATCCTGAACCATGTGCATAGGCATAAAAAGTTATGAAGATACTTTTTGTAATAAAATTTATGGATTAACCACTACATAAACTCTTTATCGGTATTGATGAATAAATTTATTAACATAATTAAAAACTATAACGGTGGGAATTATTTTGGAATTCGAAACTCTTTTATCTTTAGGGCTTTATTTTTGTGCAATGATCGGTATCGGCATATATGCCTACCGCAAAACAACTAATGATATTTCTGGCTATATGTTGGGAGGTCGAAGCTTAAGCCCATCAGTTACTGCTTTATCAGCTGGTGCTTCAGATATGAGTGGTTGGATGCTGATGGGGCTTCCTGGTGCAATGTATGTTACGGGTATTAGTAGCCTGTGGATTGCGATAGGTTTAGTGATAGGTTCATTTTTAAATTATCTTATCGTTGCTCCTCGTTTACGTACCTATACAGAACTTGCTAATGATTCAATTACACTGCCTGATTTTTTTGAAAATCGCTTCGAAGATAAATCTAGAGCACTGAGATTAGTTTCTTCTATTGTGATCATTGTTTTTTTTACCCTTTATACCTCTTCAGGCATAGTCGCTGGTGGAAAATTATTTGAAAGTTCATTCGGCTTAAGTTACGAGCTAGGGTTGTATGTTACGGCGGGTGTTGTTGTTGCCTACACTTTATTTGGTGGTTTTCTAGCGGTAAGCTTAACCGACTTTGTGCAGGGTTGTATTATGTTCATTGCCTTAGTTTTGGTACCTGTCGTTGTGATTAATGATGTCGGCGGTTTTTCAACTATGCATCATAGTATTCAAGCAATAAATCCAGATTTACTGAACATGTTTAGTGGTATCGGTATCATAGGTATAATTTCTGCAATGTCTTGGGGATTAGGATATTTCGGTCAGCCACATATTATTGTTCGGTTCATGGCTATTCGTTCAGTAAAAGATCTACCTACAGCACGTCGTATCGGTATGACCTGGATGATTGTCGCTATATGTGGCGCTATGGCTACAGGATTTTCAGGTATTGTCTATGTTAAAAATACAGGTGTTACACTAGAAGATCCTGAAACAATTTTTATATTGTTATCGCAAGTTTTATTTAGCCCTTTAATTTCTGGCTTTTTATTAGCCGCAATTCTTGCCGCAATAATGAGTACTATCTCATCTCAATTATTGGTTACATCAAGTTCATTAACCGGCGATTTTTATCAAACGTTTTTAGACAAAGAAGCAAGTGAACAACGTTTAGTCATGGTGGGTAGAATATCGGTACTGTTAGTTGCATTAGTCTCTATTTATTTGGCTTATGATCGTAATAGTACAATTTTAGATTTGGTAAGCAATGCATGGGCTGGGTTCGGATCGGCTTTTGGACCGGTTGTTGTATTAAGCCTATTTTGGAAAAAAATGAATCGAAATGGCGCACTTGCCGGTATGATCACTGGCGCTGTCACGGTATTAATTTGGATTTATGCGCCTCTCACAATCAATGGACAGCCATTAAGCGCCATTATTTATGAATTAGTCCCCGGCTTTATTCTATGTACCATCGCGATTATCGTCGTTAGTAAAGCTACGGGTGAGGTATCATCTTCAACTAAAAAAATGTTTGAGCAAGTTGAGGAAATTCATCTGCGGTGAGCAGCTAACCCAAAATAAAAGTTTAATGTTTGACCTTATTATAAAATATTATATTGAGGTCAGACATTCATACTTTCACTGATTTTGGGCGGATAGATTGAAAAATCAAAGCCATTGTTAACTTTCTCCAACACATTATAATTCTGAATATTTATAAAGCGATTTAGAGTAGAGACCAAGAAAAGTAGGTAAACGCTTTAGGGTTAAGCCAACCATTAACTCTGTATAGTTGAACTGTTTGCTAAGCTTTTATATGATTTCGTTAAGATTAAAAGCGACAAGCTAGCCTTTAGGTAAAAACACTGAGATGCTAGCGCCATTTAATGGCGTAGATTGACTGATAAATACATGCCCACCATGCCATTCAGTTATTACATTAACAAAAGCTAAACCAATACCATAACCACTGCCAACATTGTTCGCAGATTTCCCCCTTTCATATAATCCTGTTATACGTTCTTTCTCTTCTGGTTTTATACCCATACCATCATCTTCAACCCGAATTTCCAACTGGTTACAATTAACTTCGACGGTTACTAATACCTTAGTTTCAGCATATTTAACAGCATTGACTAATAGATTCTGAATAGCGCGTTTAAGAAACCTCTCATCATGCTTAAGGAAGCACTCCCTTTCTGACGTTAACTTTATGGTGACCTTTGAACTAGATTGAATTTTTTCTATTAAAGGGCCTAGCCAAACATTAATATCTGTAACAACTAACTTTAGTTGGTGATGACGTTCTTCTATACGAGCCAGTTCAATGAAATCATCCGTTAAATGGTCAATTTCATCTAGCTCATTTTCAATTTTAATTTTGTATTCATCTAAATTTTTCGCATCAGTCATCGCCAACAAAAAAACAATTCTTGAAAGTGGTGTTCTAATATCATGCGAAACTGAACTAGCTAAAAAGCGTTGTAATGATAAAAAACGAACAATTTGTCGAGACATACTTTCAACACTCTCAGCAAGCGGATACATCACAGACGTTGCTTTAACTTTACTTTGTATTTTGTCTCGTTTCTTTGAAAATGCATCGGTTAAATCGATAAGTTGAATCACATCTTTAAAAATTGGCCACAACCAAACAAATAAACACAAACCAAACACACCATAAAATATTAAGGTTAAGGTTAAGTATGAGCTTGCTTCAACTTTTTCTCTGCTAAAAGGCCCTAATTGCACTACTTGCACTACTTTTTTCGGTGAATTGGTTATTTGCCAATAATAAAATACATCACCTTCGATATCACTCAAAGATACAATCTTACCTTGTGAAATTTTTTCTTTTAATGACTCGGGCCAAGCTAGCTGGTGTATTGAAATAACTTTGCTCTTAGATAAATTCAACGAATTATTTTGTTGTACTCGAATAATACTTTTTAAAGTCGTTATGTTGATTGAAGCAGGTGCTTCTTCCGATTGAGCAATGAAAACGTCAGTAAACCATGCAATAGCCACTAAGCTAATTAGGATAAGTAAAAATAAGCGAATAAATTGACGTTTCATTCGTTATTTATTGTTCTAGCTGAAAATACATAACCTAAACGCCACACCGTTTTTATCTCATAAGGATTATCTTTCAAATTATTAAATTTTTTACGTAGACGGCTTATTCTACTATCAATAACTCTGTCTTGTCCGTCGTAAGTTCTTCCCATCATCTCCATAAACAAATCATCTCGACTTAAAGTTTTATCCTTATTAAAAATTAAAAACCACAATAAATCTAAATCGTCAGAAGTGAGAGTCACCGGTTGATTATTAACTTCTAGTAAGCGTGCATCTTTGTCAATAATGAGGTTGGTTAATTCGATGCATTTTGATGGTGTTTTATTAATAAGCCGCTCTTTAGTTTTTATCGAGGCTCTGATCCTAGCAAGTAATAATGGTGGTTTTACAGGTTTGTTTATATAGTCATCGGCGCCTAATTCTAACCCTTGTATTTGATCAACATCATCCTTTCTAGCCGTAAGAAAAATAAATGGTCCGCTGTAGTTATCTCTTACCCTTTTACATAACTCAAAGCCATTCATTTCTGGCATATTAATATCACAGACTATAATATCAATTTTGTTATAATCTGCCTGAGATAAAAATGCATTAGCCGTATTGTAAACGGTTACTAGATAATTATGTTGCTGTAAAAAACTCTGGGTTAAATCAGCAAGCATAATGTCATCTTCTATTATAACAATGTGTTGATGAGCATTCATTGAATAACACTCCAGGCATGTCTTTGCCGACTGCGTTTTTGATACTCTTTTATAAGTACATTCAAGGTTGAGCTTGCCAATACTCGGTTATTAGCTGCCGTTAATAATTGTATTTTTATCGGACGTTTAACATTAATTTGGATCACGGTTGAATTGTTCAGCTGTTTATCAAAACATCTTTTTACCGCTTGCCCTTCTATTTTTACACAAACTGCTTTCGCTTTACTGAGCTGCCAATTAATTTCTAACTTTGCTTTGCACCAACCTTTTTCAGCTACACAACTTTCAGGACTGATCGATAAAGTAACATCTGAGGCCTGTGCTTGCTTTTCGCATATTGTACAAAGTAAAGAAGTGATAATAAGCAAGCAGCATGAGTTCATATTAATCAGACCCGTATTGCCCACTAATACCAATAAAAAATATGGTGGCGTGGTGGTCTTCAACTAAGGGACTAATTGTCATGGCTGAACCTAATTTTTGATAACTGTAGCTAGCAATAATCGAAAAGTTCTCATTTAGCCGATAAGCAAAATGTGCTGACGCTGAAATATTACTATTAGAACCTAACTTGACTTCGAGATAACTTGTACCGTCTTCTTCTCGTAAACCATAGTAATAATTATTAAGGTCTGAATCAAAAAATTCGATAGCTACACCAGCCTGAAAACTCCAACTATCTCTAAACCAAATAAAATCAGTCCCTCCCGTAATAGAGTACCCATCATGTACACCCGTTACGTCGTGATAAGCAGCTAATGAAAAACGAATATTGTCGTTTAAAAAATATTTACTACTTAAACCCGCTAAATAAGAATAATCACGGTCAACTTCATTTACTGACACTTTATCTGGTTCACCAAAATTTCCGGGGCCTAGTAATCCTGAAATTATTAAACTATCAAAAGCAGATTCATTAAAATAAAGCCCGTCATTATTAAACTTACCTTTTAAAGAAATCAGCCAGTTATTATTTTCTTCAAGTACATAGCCAATTTCAGTATTTTCTATGTATAATTTTTCTCCGTAATAATAAAAAGAAGGCAATGCACTAAGACTTCTATCTTTGCCATCGTGAAGAGGATTTGAATAGTTTCCTAAACCAATACCCAGACCAACAGCCCAAGTATTTTCGAACACACAATTGCTTTCACAAGCATACGTATCTTCGGAGAAAGAAGAAATAAATAACAGGACAATAAAAATCACTTGTTTTTGAAACACGTATTCAAACTACCTCATATATAGCAACAGAATGTTACATTAAAACACTAAATTCTATACTACCGATTTATCATGTCTCAAAACACCCCCGGGTACAAATTCACACATTTACACATTTACTCTCCAACAAGTTAGCACACGAAACTACCAGCGTTTTGACTTTACCCCGTCTAGTATCGAACGGTCTGATTTTTAATCAGTTGATACTAATTTTGGAGTAAACCCATGAAAATGAAAACAACCATAGTAGCGGTTGCAACGGCATTATCTGCCTCTGGCATCGCTGCTAATGTGCATACAAGTGGTGTTAAGCCACAAGCCATTGACTTAATGAAGTTGTACAATATACAAAAAGAAGCTGCAGTAAATACTAGCGTAAATAAGTTTCTTTCGCCATTACGAACAGGTGCGTTGAACAATATACAATTCACACCGAAATCTGTTAACGATAAAATAAAAATAGAAAAAGACTTAACAGGCAGTCATACCTACATTGTTCGTCTAAACGACAAGCCAATAGCAACTTATGAAGGAAATATTCCGGGGTTACAAGCGACCAAGCCTAGTAATAATCATAATGTAAAACTTTTTTCTGGATCAAAAGCAGTAGGAAATACACAAGCCGCAGTTGATGCTTATCAAAAACATTTGCTGGCTAAGCAAGATCGTTTTGTTGATAACGCCAATGCTAAAGGAGTAAGACTTGATGTTCGTCGTCGATTTACCACGGCGGTTAATGCGATTACTGTTGAATTAACCCAACAACAAGCATTGAAATTAGCTGAGATGTCTGAAGTCGCTTATGTGCAACGTTCACTTAACTATGAACTCCATACTGATATCGGCCCTGAACATATTGGCGCAACCGGTGTGTGGGAAGGCACAGCGACCACAGAAGGTGGTAGTTATAAGGGCGAAGGAATGTTAGTCGGCATTATTGACACGGGTATTAATACTCAACATCCTTCTTTCGCCCCTGTTGACGGCGATGGCTATGTTCATACTAACCCATTAGGCGCTGGTAATTATCTAGGAGGGTGTGCCACCGAAGAATTTGCTAACCGTTGTAATGACAAGTTAATCGGGGTTTATACACACGAAAGTGTAACAGACACCTTCTTTGATATTCCCGAAAATGACTGGACTGATCCGGTGCGGTTAATGCCCGAATTTGGTGAAGACTGGAATGGTCACGGCTCGCATGTTGCTAGTACGGTGGCCGGTAATGTTCAATATGAAGTTGATGACCTATTACCGTCATATGGCGGTACGGCTGAAAATCCAGGGCATGGTTCGCCTATTGGCGTGAAAATGCCAAAAGTATCAGGAGTTGCACCTCGCGCTAACATTATTGCCTATCAGGTTTGTATGCCAGCTGGCGGCTGTAGTGGTGAAGCCATGCTGTTTGCAGTTGAACAAGCGATAAAAGATGGCGTCGATGTTATTAATATGTCTATTGGTGGTGGTGAAGGCTTTCCGTGGGATGATGCATTTGAAATGGCGTTTTTATCTGCCCGTGAAGCAGGTGTTGCGGTAGCACTCTCTGCAGGTAACTCAGGTGCATCTAGAGGAACAGACTCTACCTATACCGTTGACCATACGTCACCTTGGGTATTAAACGTTGCGGCTACTACGCATGCACGTTCAATAAAAATTGACGGTAAGGCGCTAAATGGCTTTGCTGGTGGTGATACTAACTTAATACCTTTACAGCTTGACGGTACGGGTATTTCAGGTTCATTTACGGGTGAGTTTGTTCTTGGCGCTGATTTTGGTGATGCACGTTGTAATACACCATTTCCAGCTGATACTTTTACAGCAGATCAAATTGTTGTTTGTGAACGTGGTGATATTGCACGTTTCGAAAAAGCAATTAATGTTCAAGCCGGTGGTGGCGGTGCATTTGTACTTTATAACACGTCTGCTGAAGATGATGAAGATATACATAATGACCCTTACGCTATTCCTGGTATTCATATTACTAATACCCAATGGGAAGGTGCTAGTTGGCGCATTAAAGCGCTAAAACCTTGGTTAGCTTCTGGTGTAGGTTTAACCGGAACAATTACTGCGTCTGAAGCTTCTCGCGAAGTTAATGAAGACGACGCTGACTGGTTAGCGGTATTCTCATCACGTGGGCCTTCTTCTACTGTCGATGAATTATTTTCGCCTGGCATAGCAGCACCCGGTGTTGATATTTTTGCGGCGTGGACAGAAGAAAATCCATTTAATGAGTTTTCAGATACAAGAGACTGGAACCGCATTAGCGGTACTTCAATGGCAAGTCCTCATATTGCGGGTGTAATGACTTTAGTACGTCAGGCACATCCAAACTGGACAGCATCAGAAGTTCAATCAGCTTTACAAATGTCTGCTGACTCTAAAGCCATCAAAATGCAACATCCTATTTACGATGAAGTTGTTGTTGCCGGCCCTTATCGTGCGGGTCATGGTTTAGTGAACGTTGCCCGTGCTATAGATTCAGGTTTAGTTATGGAGGAAACAGGAGAGAATTTCCGCCGTGCCAACCCAAATAATGGTGGTCGTGTTCGAGATTTAAACTTACCACAATTAATCAACCGTGATTGCGGAAGACAATGTAGCTGGACCCGAACGGTTAAAGCAACACAAGACGGAACTTGGTCTGTGAATGTTGAAAAATTACAGCAAAATCACATGACATACGATTGGACGTTAGACCCGTCAGCCAAGATGAATGTTATACCCAGCACCTTTGCCTTAAAAGCAGGTGAAAGTGTAACTTTAACCATTACCAGTAACTTTAGTGAAGTGGATATGGCTTGGTTTGATGGCACTATTCATGCTGATCAAGGTGAGATTCAATTTATCTCTGACAATGAATCAACACCAATGTCAATTTGGCCATATTCTTCATTATATACAGGTAAAACATTACCTAATACGGTTAACATTACCGCAACTGATGACAACGCCAGCACCTTTATTTCGAATGTACCTTTTGGTGTGCCGAGTTCCGTAATTAACGCGGTAGCTTATGCTCCAGTAGAATTAACCCAAGCAGTATTAGAGGTACCTCGTCAGGGATTTGGTGTATCACTATTTACTGAAGAAACTGGTTACTTTAACATTGTTGACGATGAAGAATTAGGTATAGTTGCTCATGATTTCATTAAAACGATTTCAGTCACCGTTCCTGAAAACTCAGCTATTTTCCGTGCAGAATTGGGGGCAATTCTTGATACCACCAGCGATAATGAATTAGGGACGAATTCATACATCAATGCCGATATCTATATTGTTAAAGACTTTAACGGTGATGGAAGACTGCATTATACCGAAGCCGTATGTGGTTCATTGTTACCGCAAACTACTGAAGGTGAGTTCTGTTCAATCGAAAACCCAGAAGCAGGTGATTATACCATTATTGTAACCAATGGTGTTTTATATCCATGGGAGTCAATTGACACCATTAGTGTAGCTTATGGTGTAGTTTCAAAAGACGTTAGTTCTGCATTCAGTTTTGAATTTACCCAATCTGCTGATAATGAACTTGTTTCTGACATGACAATTACTTGGGACAAAGCCTTGACTGAAAACAGTACCTATCATTCTGCTATTGCCATACAAGCAGGAGATAATGCTGAAGGTTCATTAACGTTCATTCCATTGAAAATAGAACGTGGTGCTAACACTGTATCTATTATGTCATCACAAACTAATGCGTTATTGGGCGATATTGTTGATATGAGTGTAATAGTGCAAGCCAATAAATCAGGTGTTGACCGTACTGTTGACTTGGTTGCTGAGTTGACTTCAGGCTTAACCATTGTGCCGGGTTCAATGAATGTAGTTGAAGGATTAACCATGAAAGATAATGGTTTTACCTTGAACGCTTCACAAGTTAATTCTGCTGACTGGGCAACCAATTATACAGTAACAACAAATGAAACCGATAGTATGTGTCATACACCTTGGGCAGAGTATTTGCCTGAAACTGAAGGTAAATATGTTAATTTAAGCGATTATGGGTTAACACCTTCTTGGGGCTCTTTCTATGAAGTGAATGAATGGGGTTGGGGTAACTGGGTGCATGAATTGATTATGCCTGTAATGACAGACACCAACAATAGCATGACACCGTTTGATAATGCTGCGTATTTTAAAACTAATCAAATGGTCTTAAGTTCGAGAGGTTGGATCCAGTTAGATATTGGTAACTATAACCCTTGGGATAACTTTCCACAGAATATTCATCTTGAATTACCAACAACAGGCTATACAACACCTCCCGATTATCTATTTGCATCTTTCTGGAATGCTAGCCAAGATATAAACTGGAATCAAAATACTACTTTAGCAAAACTAGAAGGAACTTCAGGGGTAACCTTGGCGTATCTAGGAGATTATGTACTAATTGAATGGGATAATGCAAAAACCTACGATAAAGGTTACGACATAAACTGGAATACTACCTTTGATGCTCGTGACGACAGTTATAATCATCAAATGTTCATGCGTAGCAATACCTCTTATATTAAAGGTGAATATGAAATTGTGATGGCTTATGACAGCATCGACTTTGGTACACAAGATGGTGCAGGTTCTATTGGGGTACGTGGCTATAACGGTCCTCGTGCGGGTTTCGAGCCTTTAAATGGCCATACTGGAGTATCTGTTGCGTTTAATAACCTTGATGAAGTAGTCAAAGATGATTTAGTGGTTTGTTATGATACGGTTGGTCCTGAATCAACAAGTATTATTGTTAACTTCAAAGCCAAAGTGACTGGCGCAGGTATTGCGTCTACTCAAATGATTAATCTTTCAGGGACAGTTGAAGGTATTTCGAACGCAAATGCAGCGTTAAGTGTGAGTGTTGCATCAAGTATAAGTATCGTTGAAATTGCAGACCAAAGCATCGATGAAAACTCTACTCTTGAAGGGATAACCGTAAATTATGCTGATGCAGATGGTGGTATTTCTGCTAATACTATTAGTGTGACTGGTGATAATATTACGGCTGAAATAATTGATCATACCTCAGGCTCATCAATTAATATTACACCTTCAGCTAATTGGTATGGTGAAACTGAAGTAACAGTTACTATAACTGACAACATTTTTACTAACGACATGGTATCAACAAGCTTCATGTTAACAGTAAATTCAGATGATATTGAATTGGGCTGTACCAATGTATCGGCGACTAATTATGATGTCAGTGCAAATCAAGATGATGGTAGTTGTACGCTAACGCCAGAAGCTGCACCAAAAACTGCACCAGAAGCTGCACCCGAAGCTGCACCCGAAGCTGCATCAGGTGGTTCAATGTATTGGATATTGTTAACAACTTTACCGCTGATCGCATCAAGACGTAAGCAATTAGCAGTTAAAAAATAAATAATACTCTTTAGAAAGTGTAATATTTCATAAACTTGAAGCCATTCGATTAACTTGAAGCCATTCGATTAACTCGAATGGCTTTTTTAAGCACACAAGAAACACTTACACAATGTCCTGATCGTATCGTTCATTGCTGCCGTAATGGGCTTAAAAATGATCGCCAATGACAGTA
>NZ_PJAQ01000006.1 GCF_002836775.1 Colwellia sp. 12G3
TTTGCTCGTTGCTGTTGCCCCGAAGCAGGAGGCGTATAATACGCTTCCTAGTTTTGATGTCAACGTTTATTTCAAATCATTTCGAGAAACATTTAAAACTACACGTTAAGTTATGTTATTTACCACTTAATCGCTTAGATAACATATCAAAACAGTCCGTTGATGATTCATTTTGCGTGAACCCTTTGGAACTGGAGCGCATTGTAGAGACTTTATTGTTTGGGTCAATACCTTTTCAACTTAAAATCATACTTATTGAATCGTTCGTTCACTTTAAAGGCAACACGTTCATTTAAACAACCATTCTAGTAGGTATTCTTAATATTTGTTCTTTAATATAAGATTAATTGCATAATTTTTGCACTTGATAGTTGCACATTATAAAAAGCTGCGTAACATACGAATTGCTATTTGCACATATTCAGCAGTTAAATTAGTTTATTAAAATAATAATTAGGTATCTTTATATGAAGTCTCCAACGTTACAAACAGTCGTCATCGCTGTTACTTTTGCTATCATCGCTTATATTGTCACTTTTGCCATACCAGCTAGTTCTGTCCTTGTTGCCAGTTTGGTATTTGTTAGTGCGTTTATCGCACCTTTACTAGCTGGTAATTTATCAGCTAATACCCGTTCATCTTCAACCAATGAAACTAGTGTTTCAGATGATGATGTTAGAACACTCTATGTTGGTAACTTACCTTATAGAGCAAATGAAACCTCAGTACGTGAGCTTTTCTCTGAACATGGCTCGGTACATTCTGTACGTTTAATGAAAGATAAGCATACAGGAAAACGTCGTGGCTTCGGTTTTGTTGAGATGGCCGCTGATGATTTAGATAAAGCTATTTCTGCATTGAACGATACAGAGTTTCAGCAACGTACATTAAAAGTTAGAGAAGCAAAAGATCGCCCAGAGCGAACTGAAGATAACAACTTAGACGATTAATGCTATAAATGATAAAAATAAAAGGCCGCTATCCTAATAGCGGCCTTTTTTATTACATAGTACTCAGCAGCGATAACATAATAGTTTTATAAACTTCTGGTATTATTTTATCTCTGGAATTGATAGTTATTTTGATGTAAGTCAAACGGCATAATAAGATAGTCCTTAGTTCTAGTCGCGAGGAAAGTTATTACTGCATTCTCTGACAATAGCATTTCCGATGCATGCTATCTTTGTCTCACCACAGTATTTCTACCTTTACCCAGTATTTAAAGTATAAATAATCATTATTTGGTTATTTATTCATTAGAGGGATTAAGAGCTAGACAAAATCTAGGTGGGTAGTAAAATTCGCGCTGTTATTCTTATCTCTATTACTTTATACAAGGCATTTTTATGTTTAGTCACATTCATCCCGATAATTACGATGCGCAATTATCAAAGAAACAACAAAATATGGCTAAGTTATTTAGTGATTTTAACCTACCTACTGCAGATCTATATCCATCGGTACCTTTAAATTACCGCCAACGAGCAGAGTTTCGAATTTGGCATGACGGTGATGATCTTTATTACATCATGTTTGATAGTGATACTAAGCAGAAATTTAGAATAGATGATTTTCCTGTTGCCAGTGAATTAATCAATAACGCGATGAAGGCATTACTCGCTGCAATTAGAGATCATCGTGAATTGCGTTTTAAACTTTTTCAAGTCGACTTTCTATCTACATTGAGTGGTGAGTTGTTGATAAGCATGTTGTATCACAAACCTCTGGAAGATAATTGGCAAGTTGAAGCGGAAAAACTAAAAGTTCAGCTATCAACAATAGCTCCGGTAGATATAATTGGTCGAGCAAAGAAGCAAAAAATTATTGTCGATAAAGATTATGTGATGGAATCTTTGCAAGTGGGCAACAAGACATATATTTATCAGCAAGTTGAAAATAGTTTTACTCAACCCAATGCTGGTGTTAATGAGCAAATGCTATTATGGGCTCAACAAGCAACACTAGATGCTGGCGGTGATCTTATTGAGCTCTACTGTGGTAATGGTAACTTTAGTATTGCACTTGCTGAAAATTTTGATCGAGTACTCGGTACAGAGATATCTAAAACTTCTGTTCGCTCCGCCCAAATTAATATAAAAGAAAATGGTATTGATAATATTGATATTGTGCGTATGTCGAGTGAAGAATTTAGTCAAGCCATGAATGGCGAACGAAAGTTCAGGCGTTTAGAAGATTTTGACTTAACAACTTATAACTACGATACGGTATTAGTAGATCCACCTCGTGCAGGCTTGGATAGAGATAGTGTCGAATTAGTTAGACGTTTTAATAAAATTATTTATATTTCGTGTAATCCTGAAACTTTAAAAGAAAATTTAGCGTTACTAGTAGAAACGCATAAAATTGATAAATTTGCTCTATTTGATCAATTTCCTTACACCGACCATGTTGAAACCGGTGTAATACTAACGAGAAAATAAACTAACGAGATTTTCTAGAAGCTTTGCGACGATTACTAAGCTCAAGAGCACCACGAGCGATAAAACGTAATTGCTGAATTGTTTGTTGAGCTAATTGATCTCGCTCTACTTTATCTTCGATATCAAGTGCATCAGAGCCAGCACTAAAAACAATCGTTACTGCTGCATTAGCCTGCATATATGCGACATCAGCTTCAAGTTGATTCGCTTTTTGAAGGTAATCACAAAGCTCCATAGTGAAATAACGAATTTCTCGAATTACTGCTGCACGAAAAGCGGCAGATGTCCCTGAGCGCTCACGCAGTAACAGTCTAAAAATATTACCGTTACTTTCAATTAACTCCATAAAGGTTTGTACTGATATTTGAATAACAGATCCTCCTTTAGCTATACGTTGCCTTGCTTGCCGCATTAACTGTCTAAGTGTTAGACCTGCTTCATCAACTAAAGTTAAACCTAATTCATCCATATCAGAAAAGTGGCGATAAAAAGATGTCGGCGCTAACCCTGCTTCTTTAGCTACTTCGCGTAAGCTTAAATTAGAGAAACTACGTTCAGCACTCAGTTGATTTAAAGCCGCATTAATTATCTGTCGACGGGTCTTTTCTTTTTGCTGTGCTCTTACACCACTCATCTAAAGTGCTCTTTATGACATAAAATTCAGTATTATTGTCATAATACTGAATTAGCTCAATATTGTCAGTTTTAGTTCTGATAATATACTGCTATATTTTTTATAATAAATAATACGAGGACTTACTGTTGGCTAAATCAAAAACAAGTAAAACTGTAGAAGCAAATTTTGATTATGACGTAATTATCATAGGCACAGGTCCAGGTGGAGAAGGTGCGGCAATGAACCTTGCCAAACGCCAAAAGAAAGTTGCGATTATTGAACGTTACCACCAAGTTGGTGGTGGTTGTACTCATTGGGGTACCATTCCATCAAAGGCATTACGTCAATCCGTAAGTCGTTTAATTGAATACAATTCAAATCCATTGTTTAATCAACGCGACCAAGTAAAACAACTTACCTTTCAAGATATTTTAAGTCATGCCTCTGCTGTAATTCGCAAACAAGTAAATTTACGTAGTGGCTTTTATAACCGTAATCGTGTTGAACATATCCAAGGTGAGGCTTCTTTTGTTGATGCCAATACTATCCGCATTATTCATCCTGATGGTTCAGTAGATAAAATTACTGCCAAGCAGATAGTTATTGCTACAGGATCTAGACCTTACCGTCCAGATGATATTGATTTTAATCACTCACGTGTTTATGACTCCGATAGTATATTAAGCCTGAAGCATGCGCCTAGACACGTCATAATTTACGGTGCCGGTGTTATTGGTAGCGAGTACGCCTCTATATTTAGAGGCCTAGGGGTAAAAGTCGACTTAATCAATACGCGTGAACGTTTGTTATCTTTCTTAGATGCTGAAATGTCTGACTCGCTTAGTTATCACTTATGGAATAGTGGTGTTGTCATAAGGCACGGTGAAGAGATTGAACGCGTTGAAGCCAATGACGATGCTGTCATTGTGCACTTGAAGTCAGGTAAAAAAATGCGTGCCGACTGTTTACTCTTTGCCAACGGTCGAACTGGTAATACGGCAGACTTAAACCTTGCTGCTGCAGGTATAAAAGCCGATGGTCGCGGTCAGTTAAAAGTAAATGATTGCTATCAAACAGAAGTTGACAATATTTTTGCGGTTGGCGATGTTATTGGTTATCCAAGTTTGGCTAGTGCTGCCTTTGATCAAGGCCGAATTGCCGCTTTAGCAATGGTTGATAGTACTAGTAAAGCTAAGTTAATTGTTGATATACCTACAGGTATATATACTATTCCTGAAATTAGCTCAGTTGGGAAAACTGAACAAGAGCTCACGGAAGCTAAAATTCCGTATGAAGTTGGTCGAGCTCAATTCAAGCATCTTGCGCGAGCACAAATTTCTAATAACTTGGTCGGTTCTTTAAAAATTCTCTTTCATCGAGAAACGAAAGAGATTTTAGGTATTCATTGTTTTGGTGAAAATGCAGCTGAAATTATTCATATCGGTCAAGCGATTATGCAGCAAAAAAATGGTGGTAATACTATAGAGTATTTTGTTGAAACAACTTTCAATTACCCTACTATGGCAGAAGCATTCCGCGTAGCAGCATTGAATGGTTTAAATCGTTTATTTTAATAATAACTTAAACATCAATTAGCTAGAGTAATTGTGAATACATATTGCTCTAGCCATATCACTTATTTAAAGAATAATTCTCTATGATAAAATTTAGCATCCTAATGATTAGTTCATTACTTTTAAAGCCTTGCTTAGCGAGTGATAACTTTACCCTTTACCTTGTCAGACATGCTGAAAAGCAAACTGACAGTAAAAACCCAGCATTAACACAATGTGGTAAGGAAAGAGCCAAACAATTAGCAACCTTACTCAGCACTGCAAATATCAAGTCTATCTATAGTACAAGTTACCAAAGAACTTTGTCGACAGCTGCGCCTTTATCTAATGCACAAAAAATAGCTATCAAAAATTACAACCCTCAACAACTTGAGCAGTTTTCTTTGCATTTAAAGCAGCGAAAAGAAAATGCTCTAATTGTCGGACACAGTAATACCACGCCACAACTTACTCAATTATTAAGCAATCATAATGTTGCAGAATTGAGTGAGAAAGAGTTCCAAAACTTGTATCAAATACAATTTATTGAAGGTGAATCTTTGTTAACTAAACTTATGCAGCCACATGAATGTAAATCAATAAAATAAATGTTGCTTACTTTAGCTGTTTTTTTAATACATAGTAACCTTTGCTTCATAAAGCGTATTATTCTCATCGCTATCATCAAAAAAAAGCGTTAGCTGATATTCCTCTGAGTCTATCTCATACATATTATCTAACTTATAGATATCAGCTGGGAAGAAGCTATCGAGATCTTTAATACTTTTTCCTTGGACAAAGTCACCCAAATACCATGGCGTTTTTGTTGAAAGATCGCCTTTTATTCTGAACAGCTCATCTAGTAATTGAATTGACACTAATTCAGCTCTCTTTATCTCTACAAGTAAGTTTTCGTTGTAAATATCTATATAGGACGTAGCAGAAACAGTAATACGTCCAAAAGGCTGACCTAAAACAGACTTAAGCAATCCTAAATCAATTGAGTTACCTTGGTTTAAATTTGCAATTATCCTCCTTAAACTATCAAACTGACCTTCTCTTTTATTTTCAACTTTAGATTTAGTTTCAATATAGCTGTTCGATTCTAAAGAAAAGTCTTCTAAAAAATAGTTTTTATCATTATCTTCCGAGAGCTGCCTGTAACCAAATGCTAGTATTAGGCTATTTTCTTTACCTTTTATAACTACTTCTTTTTGACTGTTTAGTTTCATATCCATCATCATGGCAGTCTTCACATCTAAGAAAGATGATTGTCGAGCTATTTTAGTAGCTAGCACCCAAGGCGTTTTATCAAAAAAATCACGTAGTGGCACCATATTTAATAACACAGGAGAAACAATGGATAATTTGCTTTGTACTTTAACTAATTTATTATTTTGAAAGTGTAACCAATGACTTCTACCGTAACCCGTAATAATAAGACCTTCAGTCATTGACAGCACAATACTAGGTTCGCCAAATTTATCAATTACTTGTTGATACTCTAGTCCGATGTTAATACCGTATATTCCATTAACCAGAGACAATTCATTATTTGTTATTATTGGATGATTCAATTTAGCTTTAGTCGGGGGAGTAAATACGACTTTGGTTTGTATAGTGATTGACGAACTCATCCCTTTTTTTACTTGATAACCCTTGTGATTATAAGGTGTTGCCTTTGTTTCACTTCTGCTGACGACCTTACACCCCTTAATCAACTCAGCTTCATAACTGACTATAAATTTAGTCGCATTAGCTGTATTTTGGCCATAAAATTTATCCATACTCATGGCTTTATTAACATCTTTATTTATCAGTATAAGAGCATCTGCGCCACGGTCTTTAGCTTTTCTACGTAATTTAGTCAATAACGTTAATGCTGTTTGCTCTGCTAGTGGTTGCTCTGTTATAACCTTTGCTAAATGATACTCAATGATTTTATAAGAACAATTTGGGTAGTAATCTAAAATGGGTGGCAGGTTATCTGTGGCATTCACCGATGGTATATACAATGAAGATGAAAATAAGTACGCTAAAGTAATTATTTTAAGGGGGGAAAAATTCATGTAAAATCCTTTTAATTGAATAATAAAATCTTGATGATTAACCATAAGTTAATAACATTCGATCTTTATTCAACTTTTCTAATAAGTTATATATGCTTCCAAACTTACTCATAAATAAGTATAAACTTGATGAGCCTAACTCTAAATCAGGTTTCATTTTATTCGCACCATTTATGAACGATTTTAATTTGTTTACTCTATTTAAAGAGGTAGTGGGATAACTTGAAAATGGGCTAATACTTTCCAAAACCTCTTTTTCGATAGCATTCCAATCTTTATACCATGAGGCATGGGAATTTCTTCTAGTAGGTGAACTTGCCAAAGATAAGTTTTCATTCAAATTAAAATAACGCTGATATTCTTTATTAGCTTTAATAAAATGAGGTTGCATCGTCTCTTGAGCAAGTTCTTCCCGAACAAGCGATAATAAATTTTCACTATTATTTGTCAATTCAGCATTGAGTTTTTCAAGCTCTATAGCACTACTTGATAACGCTAAATTAATTAAATATTGCTCTACTTGATTAATCATTTTTAATTGACTTTCAATTGCTAATTGCCATTGGGTTATTTCAGGCGACAATCCAGCTCCTTTTTCCCGCTCTAAAATACTCAATGAATGACTAATAAACTTAGCAGCCTGACCAAGTTGTTCCATCACACTATTAATTTTAATCACATCCCATTTAAGTACAGACTGATTTTGGTACTTTAATATAACCGTTGATAATGGAGTAGGTAAATTATCAAAAGATTTGGCTATATTTGATTGGACATCTAACAAGTATCTTAACTGCCCTCCTACTTTTAAAAGTACATCTTTACTTTCAGTTGTTGCCATTGTCCTATATGAGTCGTGGCTCGAAAGATATGCTAAATATATATGGTCTTCGGCTAAAAAGGACTTAGCTTTTTGTAACTCTAAAGATGCTAACTTAGCCTCATCTAACTTATTTTTATATTGGCTAGAATCTAAAGTAGCTAGTAACGTTAAGGATGCTAGGATACGTTTTCCATTTTTCGAAAGCTTAGCTTCTTCATAAGTATTTTCAGCTTGGTAGAGCTCTATTGGAGAGCAAGCTATTAAACTAATTAATGATAAAACGAATAGGCTTTTAACTATGTCAATTTTCATAATAAGATCCATTTCTCGATTCAGCCCTTCTCAATGGCTCAATGTATTATTAAGCCATTCCTTTTTTTACTAAAAAGACTCCCCCAAGTTAGCTTTCCCTAATCTAATTAATTCAACGGTAGTAATTTTAAATGGCTGTCCCCATTGTTGAATTGTCATCATATCTTTAATTATATGACCTTTTACTTTAAGTACTGTATCTGGTAATTGATATTTTTTTTCCAGATTCATTGGCAATAGTTTATCTCCAGACTTAGTAGTTAAACCATAAAAGCCTCCTTCAAAGTCATAATATTTCACAGTGACTTCTTGCCAAGTTTGTTCCTGTTTATCTTTCACTTGGCTATCTCCTTTCTGTAGTATCTCTTGTGTTTGAATTTGCTCATTACTGGCTTGCGAACAGCCAGTTAACGCTAGTGAAAGCATAATGCTGATTAATAAAAAGGGTGTTAACGTTTTTTTCATAATAATTATCCAATAAAAAAGGCCCAGTAATTTCCATACCATGGCCTTTATTTGCATTGTTGTCAAAATAATCAAAGACTAAGAAGGATTCAGTGAATATAAATCTTTTCCTAAATTAGCCAATAATCACTAAAGCATATAGTTTTCTGGCATTTCTAACGCTGCAACGCCAGAGTCTACCGCTGCTTGTGCAACAGCTCTTGCAACAGCAGCACACAGACGAGAATCCATAGGCTTAGGTATAATGTAGTCTTTACCAAAGCTAAGGGCTGTCTCACCACTCGCTTTAAGTACTTCAGCAGGTACCGGTTTCTTGGCAAGCGCTCTAATAGCGTGTACCGCTGCTATCTTCATCGCATCGTTAATAGTACGAGCACGAACATCTAATGCACCACGGAAAATAAACGGAAAGCATAAAACATTATTTACTTGATTAGGATAATCAGAACGACCTGTAGCCATAATTAAGTCATCACGAGCCGCAAGTGCAAGCTCTGGCTTAATTTCAGGATCAGGATTTGAACAAGCAAAAATAATAGGCTTATCAGCCATGGCTTGTACTTGCTTTGCTGATAGAAGATCTGGACCAGAGACACCAACAAAAACATCAGCGCCTTCAATGGCATCATCTAGCGTTCTTTTATCGGTATTGTTAGCAAATAATTTCTTATATTCATTAAGATCATCACGACGCGTATGTACCACACCCTTAGTATCGAGCATGTAGATTTTTTCTCGCTGTGCTCCACACTTAATCAACAATTCCATACAAGCTATCGCTGCAGCACCGGCACCTAGACATACAATATTAGCGTGTTTAATATCTTTACCTTGAATATCTAATGCATTCATCATTCCAGCAGCCGTTACTATGGCGGTGCCGTGTTGGTCATCATGAAATACTGGGATTTTACAGCGTTCTATTAGCGCTTTTTCAATAGCGAAACATTCTGGTGCTTTAATATCTTCAAGGTTAATACCACCAAAACTATCAGCAATGTTCGCGACAGTATTAACAAACTCTTCAACCGTTTTATGCTTTACTTCGATATCGAAAGAATCAATATTGGCGAAGCGTTTGAATAATAACGACTTGCCTTCCATCACTGGTTTTGAGGCCATAGGACCTAAATTACCTAAGCCTAATACCGCAGTTCCATTAGTGATTACCGCTACAGTGTTGCCTTTAGCAGTATACTTATAAACATCGTCTGGGTTTTTTGCTATCTCTCGACAAGGCTCTGCAACACCAGGGCTGTATGCTAGTGACAAGTCATAACTTGTTTCAGCTGATGTTGTCAGTGCAACACAAATTTTACCTGGCGTAGGTAGAGAGTGGTAATCTAAAGCTTGCTGGCGTAGATCTGTCATGAAGGTTCCTAATGCGTTATTAATAGTGTTAGTTTGTTGTTAATGAAAGTATAGCCATGTTTGTTTTTTATTATTATCGTTATTATTAACACTAGCCTTTACTTACTTATATGGTATTTCATAGTGATAGAGCAATACAAGCCTGTTTTACTATATAACCGCTATGTAAGCTGTAACTAATGAGACTATAGCATACGATAAAAACATATCAATTTGATAAATATTGGCTATTTACAATTAACTATTCAAGTAAAAACACAAGGTATGTATGATGAAATGGCCTTAAGCGCCTTTAAAACATATTAACTAGCGAAAAGCCATACATGCAGGATTATGAAAGTCGAAATGAATTAATCTAGACATCCGATCACTTAGAACCACATTTATATTATGCGTAAAATTTTTCCAAAAAAAAGTCCAACACTAGGCTGGACTTTATTATTCAGAAATTACTTTACCCTTTCTTTATAGATAAGGGTAAGTAAAGCAGTACTTAAAGGAAAGGGTTCACTTTAATAATCGTTTCAACACGATCTGGCCCGGTTGAAATAATATCTACTGGTATCCCAGTAATTTCTTCAATACGTTTAATATATGCAAGAGCATTAGCTGGTAAAGCATCAACTGACGTAGCGCCAACTGTACTTTCTGTCCAACCTGGTAACTCTTCATATATAGGTGTAATTTTTTCGTAACCTTCAGCCGCTGTTGGCGGTACTGTAATTACATCACCTTCAGGTGTTTTATAGCCAATACAGATTTTTAACGTTTCTAAACCGTCAAGTACATCAAGCTTAGTTAAACAGAAACCTGTTACACTATTTACTTGAATTGCACGATGCATTGCAACCGCATCAAACCAACCACAACGACGTTCACGACCCGTAGTAGCACCAAATTCATGACCTACGGTACCAAGATGGTTACCGACTTCATCATGCAATTCCGTAGGGAAAGGACCTGAACCAACACGTGTAGTGTAAGCTTTGGTAATACCTAAGATGTAATCTAAGTGACGAGGACCAACACCACAACCGGTAGCAACGCCACCCGCAGTTGTATTTGAAGAAGTTACGTAAGGGTAAGTTCCATGGTCGATATCAAGTAAAGTACCTTGAGCACCTTCAAACATGATTGACTCACCTTTTTTACGGGCTTGATCCAATATTTCAGAAATATCAGCAGTCATCTTTTTGATGGTATCAGCGATAGCTAATGCATCAGCTAAAATTTCTTCATAATTCACTGGCTCAACTTTATAGTAGTTAACCAATGAGAAGTTATGGTATTCAACAATTTCTTTGAGTTTAGCTGCAAATGTTTCTGCGCAGAATAAATCGCCGACACGTAAACCACGTCGTGCAACTTTATCTTCATAAGCTGGACCAATACCACGACCTGTAGTACCAATTGCTTTGTTACCACGTGCTATTTCACGCGCAGCATCTAAAGCGTTATGATAAGGAAGAATTAATGGACATGCATCGCTGATGAGCAAACGTTCACGTACAGGAACGCCTTTTGCTTCTAGCATGGTGATTTCTGTCATTAATGCTTTAGGACATAACACTACACCATTACCAATCAAACATTTTACGTTATCACGTAATACGCCAGATGGAATAAGATGTAACACGGTTTTTTCACCGTCAATTACTAAAGTATGACCAGCATTGTGACCGCCTTGATAACGAACTACGTATTTAGCTTTATCCGTTAGTAAGTCAACGATCTTACCTTTACCTTCGTCACCCCATTGGGTGCCGAGAACAACTACATTTTTGCCCATGTTTTTCTATTTCGTAAGAAAATTAGGCGGGAATTTTACCAAAGAAATAATTATAGTCCAAGTTAAAAAAGCAGCTTTTTAAGATGCTTTTAAAATAACTAAGTAAGTTAACAAGTTAGCTGTAAATTATTCATAGCCCCAGGGAGTAACTGGCGCACTAATTGGCTTTGTTAAATCAAAATCGACCCTGAATTCTCTCCCTTGACGGATCAAACGATAGGTAAATTTTTCTGGATAGATATACATTTGCCACGTATTGCCAACTGACTGCGGTATACCTTGATCAACAAAAAGCTCTTTAGAGTATTGATCTGCAGGGAAAGATTGCATCTGTGCCCAACCCGCATCATCAGTATGTCCACCATACATAGTTGATTTATCATTACTGCCATCTTTCTGACGATGATCATGTTTTAGTGAAAGACCAGAGCCCGTTTTAGTTATAATCCACGTTCTCGATGAATCATCACCCACATGAAAAGGCACTTGTAATTGACGGTCGGTACACTTGCGTACATGCATAATTAGTTTTTTATTAGCAAAACTTCCTCCCGCAGCATTATCAACAGTCACCTTGCCTTCATATGACTTACCACAATGTTTACTTATATTGTTAAAGAAATCATCTTGAGTCTTTATTGAAACTAAGGGAGCTTCCGCAGCCATTAATGTTGCGGTTATTGGCAATGATGCGATAACAGCGATTACATATCTTCTTATTTTCATATTTTTACCTTCATTGAATTTAAATTTCCGCAATTTTTGTGCTTCCACTTGATTGGCTAGGATGTAGGGTTTATCTCTTTGAATATAACAGAAGTAAACATAAATATATGTTTCATAGTGTTCATTTGATAATGACTTTACTCTGCTATATTTCAGCATTGTTTAGGCATAAAAAAGCCAGCAAATATGCTGGCTTTTATTAATAATCAGGAACTAATATATCAATGATTACTATTTTTTAGCTGCACTACCGTCTTTTAAAAAACGGAAGAATTCGCTATCAGGCTTAACAACCATGATATCATTTTTGCTGCTAAAACTTTTTTCATAGGCTTCTAGACTACGGTAGAAACTATAAAACTCTGCATCCTTAGTATAAGCATCTGAATACACTTTCGCTGCCAAAGCATCGCCTTCACCACGCAATGTAAAAGAGTTCTTTTGTGCTTCAGCTAACATTATTGTCACTTTAGCATCAATAGTAGCGCGTATAATTTCTGCTTGCTCTTGACCTTGTGATCTATGCTCTTTAGCAACCGCAGTTCGCTCAGCACGCATACGCTCATAAATAGACTGACTTATCTCGGTAGGTAAGTTGATCGCTTTAATACGAACATCAACAACTTCGATGCCAAGCTCTTCACGACTACTCGCAGCACTTACTAGCGCTTTACTCATTATCGCGTCACGATCACCCGACACAATATCTTTAATGGTACGATTACCAAATTCCGTACGCAGACCATTATTAATTTTTTGTTTTAATAATGCACGAGCATTATCTACAGAGCCTGAAGTACGAAGGTAATAAGTAGAGAAATCAACAATACGCCATTTTGCAAAAGAGTCGACTATTAGATCTTTTTTCTCTGAGGTTACAAATCTATCTGCTGGTTCATCTAATGTTTGAATACGTGCATCTAGTTTACGTACTGTCTCAATAAATGGAATCTTAAAGTGTAAACCTGGTTCAAACACCATCATTTCATCAGTAGCACTGTCACGCTTAATTTTTGAAAATTGGAATACGATGCCACGTTGACCTTCGTAAATAACAAAAACGGACGATACAGCGAAAATGAGCAGTAACGATAATATAGCAATGGAAAAATTCTTCATTTCTTAGTTACTCCCATTATTAAATCTATCAGAACGATCTGATGATGAAGTAGGTGATGTATTTACATTAGGCTCATTTACTGGTGCATAATTAGATTTACCACTACGATTGCTAGTATTTTGTTGCTGAATAATTTTATCTAAAGGTAAATACATCATATTATTTCCCCCTTCAACATCAATCATAACTTTACTCGTATTACCATACACTTTTTCCATGGTAGCTATGTATAAACGTTCACGTGTTACTTTTGGAGCCGCTTGGTATTCTGGTAAAATTTTCTCAAAACGAGCAACTTCACCTTGTGCATCTAAAACGATTCGACTTTTATAAGCAAGTGCCTCTTGTTCCATACGTTTAGCACGGCCACGTGCACGGGGCTCTATGCCACGAGCATAAGCTTCAGCTTCACGCAAGAAACGCACTTCATCTTCTTGTGCCGAAATTGCATCATCAAAAGCATCTTTCACTTCATTAGGTGGACGAGCATCTTTAAAGTTAACATCTACAATAATTAACCCTAGGTTATAAGGCTCGATAACTTTATCTAACTCTTCCCAAACTGACTGACGAATAGACTCTCGACCACTGGTTAAAATATCATCCATTTTAGCATGACCGACAACATAACGTAGTGCACTATCAAGTGATTGCTTTAAGCTATCATCTGCATTGGTAACACTAAAAATATAATTGCGAGCATCAACTACGCGATACTGAATTTCCATTTCAACACTTACTACATTTTCATCTTTGGTTAACATAAAACCAGATGAAGGCATTTCACGTGTACTTTGCATATCAACCGGGATAATGCGATCTATAAAGGTCCATTTCCAGTTAATACCTGGTTCAACAGTGCCTGAATATTCTCCAAATTTTAGTACTATGCCCTGCTCGGCTTCTTTAATGGTGTAAAAACCACTAAATGCATAAACCACAGACGCAACAACAAGAAGGATAGATAGTCCAATATTAGAAAAGCTTTTACCTGATCCAGAACCACCTTTAGTTGTTTTACCACCAAATATACCGGTAACTTTTTTACCAAGATCATTAAGAAGTTCATCTAAATCTGGTGGCCCTTGATTCTTGCCACCCTTGTTTTTCCAGGGGTCTTTTTCATCATTCCCCGGTTCGTTCCAAGCCATATTGTTCTCCACTAAAATTGGCGAAAATAAAATCATCGCCCTTACAATTAAAAATTATTTAATTAATGTTTAATATAGTCAGCTAACTCACTGTACTTATTAGCAATTAATCGCTCCCATTCCCGCGATGGCATATTAACTTCAAGGTGACAGTGACCTTGCTCATCAAACGCCTCGCTAGTAACGCAATTTAACCTGTATAACTCACCACGTAATTTGCCAGCACTTGGTGGGATACTCAAATGATGATTAACCACTTTTATATCTAAGCGTTCGGCCAGCGCAGTAAATAGCAGTTCAGTACCGATATTTGCCTGAGCTGATAACCAAACACGAATTGGCAACCCTTGATCGTCTCTATCTATTCTTGGTTCAATATCATCTAAGTTATCAATTTTATTACAGATAATTAACTGAGGTACATCGTTCGCTTCAATCTCTTTAAGTACATGTTCTACTTGTTCGATATTTTCGCTACGCCTGTCATCTGAAATATCAACTACATGCAATAACAATTCAGCTTCGCGCGTTTCAGTTAGTGTCGCCTTAAACGCAGCAACTAAATCATGCGGTAGGTGGCGAATAAACCCCACTGTATCAGCTAGAATGACACGACCTACACCAACTAAATCAATTTTTCTTAACGTTGGATCTAAAGTCGCAAAAAGCTGATCAGCGGCATACACATCTGCCTGTGTTAAGGTATTAAACAGTGTTGATTTACCAGCATTGGTATATCCAACCAAAGATAAAGTCGGTAACTCGGCTCGAGTTCTCGCTCTGCGTCCTTGTTGTCTTTGTACTTCAACTTTGCCTAAACGTTTACGGATATTAACCATACGTTCACGCAATAAACGCCTATCTGTTTCAAGTTGTGTTTCACCTGGCCCTCTAAGGCCGATGCCACCTTTTTGTCTTTCTAAGTGAGTCCAGCCTCGAATTAAACGACTACTCATATGACGTAATTGTGCTAACTCAACTTGTAACTTACCTTCATGCGTTCTAGCACGTTGCGCAAAGATATCAAGAATTAAGGTGGTACGATCAACCACACGACATTCACATAATACTTCAATATTCTTTTCTTGTGATGGCGTTAAACTATGATTAAACAGAACGACATTAGCGCCAACTAGATGAACAGCATCACGAATTTCTTCAGCCTTCCCCGATCCGACAAAAAAGCGAGGGTGAGGAGTATTTCGTTTGCCTGTGACAACGGTTAACGCTTGTACACCGGCAGAAGACACTAACATTTTAAATTCGTTTAGGTCTTCTCTACTGCTTTCATCTGGAAAGTCTAAATGAACTAATACTGCTTGCTCACCCGCTTGATAACGTTCAAACAATAGCGTTAAATCCTAGTACCATAATTAATCGTACTAAAAAACAGATAAAAAGCTTTAATCATCTGAGGATTGATCATCCGAGTTAGGTACAGGTGCTGTATTAACAGCGCGAGAAGGTACAACAGTAGATATAGCGTGCTTATATACCATCTGACTAACAGTATTTTTAAGGAGAATAACAAACTGGTCGAACGATTCTACTTGTCCTTGTAACTTAATACCGTTAACTAAATATATTGCAACTGGAATGCGATCACGACGTAACGCATTTAAAAATGGGTCTTGTAAAGACTGACCTTTTGCCATTATATGGTCCCTTTTATTATTATTAAACGTTACTGATAAACTTAAAACACAGTAACAAAGTATCTGAAAAATTTACTATAAAAACAACACAACAAAACGTTGTATTAAATAGCTAACGAATTAATTATACATCAATTTTCAACTATTGCTTTATATTTGCTTACCCTTTAATTCTTTGCGTTAAGCAGTGATAAAACTTGGTTTAAATTGGTTTTATCATCCGTTGTCAGCCAATGTAAATCAGGCCAATTTCTTAGCCAAGTTAGCTGTCTTTTAGCTAATTGTCTGGTTGCACAAACACCACGAAAAATCATTTCATCGTGATCAAATTCACCATCAAGGTATTGCCACATCTGTCTATAGCCAACACAACGAATTGACGGTAAATCTTGATGTAAGTCATCTCGTGATTTTAACTTAATCACTTCCTGTTCAAAGCCCTGATCTATCATTTGTTGATAGCGCAGTGCTATTCGCTCATGAAGAGTACTACGTTCTTGGGGAGCTATAGCTAATTGTAAAACATTGCCGGCGAGCTTAGCACCTTTTATTTGAGTCAATTGTGTCAAAGTGTTACCCGTCAACCTATACACTTCTAATGCTCGAGTGATACGTTGGGGGTCATTCGGGTGTATTCGCTCAGCAGAAACAGGATCTATTTCGGCTAGCTGGTCATGCATTGTTTGCCAGCCTTGTGTTAACGCTTCACTCTCAATTACTTTTCGTATATTAGCATTAGCTGTTGGTAAAGGTGATATACCTTCAATTAAGCTTTTAAAGTACATCATAGTGCCGCCGACCAACAATGGAATGCGGTTATTACTTCGTATTTCTGCAATTTGGGCTAAAGCATCATGACAAAAATCTGCTGCTGAGTAGCTTTCACTGGCATCACGTAAATTGATAAGTCTATGGGGGTAGCTAGCCAATTCCGCTGTTGTTGGTTTGGCTGTACCAATATCCATATCTCGATAAATAAGCGCAGAATCAACACTAACAATATCGCAAGGCAATGCGGTTTGCAGTGCCATCGCCAAAGCGGTTTTACCCGATGCGGTTGGCCCCATTAAACAAATAACAGGTGGTTGATTAGATTCTGCGATGCTTTGAACTGACACGAATACGTAACTCTTATTTAGAATGACTAAAATAACTTCTTAATATGTGATGTAAGGTCAAGAGGGATAGAATTCAAGAGTAATTGCTGACTAAGTTGTTCATTAAATAATTTTTTAGATAATTTTAATAAAATATCAGCTTGTGTTTCGTCATATTGGCTTAAAACCATCGCTAAACCAACACTATAATGAATGTCCGTTTCACAAAGTGCTACACCGTTTTTGAGATTTAAACTTTTAATAAGTTCATCAAGGATGGTTAGCAGCGCGTTACTTACATCTTGCTCACGTAATAACGCCGGAAATTGCCTAATTTGTATTTTATTTTTACTCTGCTCAACAAACACAATACCAGCTTTAGAGAGTAGCTCTTGCTCCGCTAATGCGATGCTTCGTTGTTCCTCAGAAAGGCTTAACATTACCGGTAATAACAGCGGTTGACTGACTAATCCTTCAGTAGAGTCCTCTAACAAATCATGTCTACGTGGCCAGCTTTGCTCAACAAGTTTACCGTAAGTACTTTTCGCTAATTTAAAGAGCGATAACACTCTCACACCACTTACCGCTTTATAAAGTGCATATCCGGGCTGGGATAAGCTTAGAAGAATGCTTTGCTCAGCGGAACTATGCAGACCCGTAATATTTAGCTCATGTGCCACGTTAGGAGCAGAACCATTGGAAAGCACTTCTTGCTTGTAGTTTTCAACATGAGGTGTCATTAATGCCTGATAATTACTCGCTGCAGCTAGGGAAACTTCATTCGACTGTGCTTTTTGGTTATTACCGCCGTAGCCACTAACAGCGGGATCATAGACCGACTGACTGCTATTTGCATCACTAACATGTTGCAATGGTCTAACATAATCAGCTCGAGGGTAATTCACCGCAGAATGACTGACGTTTTCTGAATTGGTTGGCGAATAGTTAGCTGGCGCTTCATTTGCTGTGGAATATGACTGTTCGGTTACTAGCGACATATCATTATTAGCAGAAGTAAATAATTCTTCGCCAGATAGCCCTGACGTCAGCGCTTTATGGCAAACGGAGTAGATAAAATCATGCACATAGCGACTTTGATGAAAACGTACTTCATGTTTCGATGGATGAACATTTACATCCACCTCTTTATGGTCAAGCTGTAAAAAAAGTACAAATGCAGGGTAGGTATCCGGTGGCAGTAAATCGGCATACGCTTGTCGAATGGCATGATTAATTAACTTGTCACGCATCATGCGTCCATTTACATAGCTATAACACAGATCATTTTGACTGCGCGAGAAACTTGGTTTTGCTAACCAACCCGATAGCGTCATGTTGTCATGAGGGCAATCGACCTCAACGGCATGTTCAATAAACTTTGGGCCACAAATCATAGCAACACGTTTAGTACATTGTGCATGAGTACTCGCCATGCGATATTGTCGAACAGTATTCCCGTTATGCGTAAGGATAAAACTCACTTCAAAGTGGGCAAGCGCGATCCGTCTTACGACTTCATCAATATGATTAAATTCAGTTTTTTCCGTACGTAAAAACTTTCGCCTAGCCGGTGTATTGAAAAACAAGTCGAGTACTTCAATACTGGTACCATCGGGATGAGCTGCGGGTTTTATGCTCACTGACATATCCCGTCCTTCTGCAACAGCTTGCCATGCTGTTGCTTGTGCTTTTGGCTTAGATGTTAACGTTAATCTGGCAACCGAGCTGATACTGGCTAATGCTTCACCACGAAAACCTAAGCTATCAATAGCTTCTAAGTCACTCAAATTTTTAATTTTACTGGTTGCATGACGGCTTAATGCCAAGGTTAATTCGTCTTTTACTATGCCATGACCATTATCAGTAATTTTTATCTTTTTAATGCCACCTTTATCAACATCGATATGAATAGACGTCGCCCCCGCATCGAGACTGTTTTCAATCAATTCTTTAATAACAGATGCAGGGCGTTCGACCACTTCACCAGCAGCAATTTGGTTGGCCAAACGTGCAGGCAAGATAGCAATAGTCATAGGGGTTTATCCGGTACGGGGAATTTTTAATGTTTGACCAATTCTTAATGAATTAGATTTTAAACCATTGATATTTATTAACTTACTCATCGATGTATTGTAACGTTTGGCTAATACAGATAGTGACTCTCCGCTACGTACCTTATGCTTTTTATAGCCTACTGAAGCAAAATAAGACCCTGTTAAGGGGTGTGCCATAAAGTGATTTTTGATACCGTTATGAATTGCATCAGCTAAGCGTTGCTGGTGTTTAGACCAGATTAGGTTTTGTTCTTCTTTATGATTAGAAATAAAGCCTGTTTCGACCAGTATTGAAGGTATATCCGACGATTTAAGTACCGCGAAGTTACCATTTTGAGGTGTTTTTTTGTGCATTGTAGTGATTTTTTCAAGCTCTTTTATGACATTATTAGCCACACCAAAACTGACGCCTAATGAGTGCTCTTTGCTCATATCAGCTAAAGCTAGCGCTAAATGACTGTCTGAGGTATTTTTAATTACACCGCCACCACCGCCCAATAATTCTGATTTTTTCTCTCGATTTAGCAACCATCTCGATAATTCTGATTCTGCACGACTTTTAGTTACCACCCAAACTGAGGCTCCACTGGGCTTGGGGGTATGAAAAGCATCTGCATGTATTGAGACAAAAAAATCTACATGTTTATCTCTCGCTAAGCTAGTGCGACGATTCAAATCGACATGATAATCACCACTTCGGATCATTACCGCTTTCATACCCTTTTCGTTATTAATTAACTTCTGCAATTTTTTAGCTATCGCTAAGGTTACTCTTTTTTCGTAGGTACCTTTACCACCAATTGAACCGGGATCTTCACCACCATGACCGGCATCAATGCCAATAATGATATCGCCAACACTTTCCTTTGGTTTAGAAACATTCTTTTGACTACGATTTTTATCGTAAAGATCAATCACCAAGCGATTTCCGTATTGTCCCGCAGGTGCTAATGGAAAAACGGTGAGCTGATAAGATTTAGTTAATTCTAATACTAAGCGGGTTTTACCCTTACTGACACTGGAACGAAAAAGCTTAACTCGAGGATCGTTAACTGCAAGGCTACGTAATGAAACGGTATTTTTTGTATCGGTAAAGTCAATTACCAATCGGTCTGGTTTACTAAGGGTAAAAAATTTATAGTCTGGCTTTTGCTTAACATCAAAAACAATACGAGTATTTTCTGGCGCTGGCCACACACGAATGCCATCAATGCTATTGGCAGCAAAAGTACTCACCGAAAATAAACTTGATAAAGCTATAACACATAGCAAACTTAGAACACGTAGCTTTGCTATCGCTAGGAGACTTCTCCGATACATCCAACTACCCCAATTTTTATAACTTTATAATATGTGCAAGCGCGGTTAAAACTTGTTCGCCATGAACCGATTCTGCTTGCAGCTTGATGATTCTTTGTTCATCTTGATACGCTATATTAATGATTAAATCTGGTTTAGCCAATAGCCCAGTGCCTTTTTCTGGCCATTCAATAAAACAACAACAGTCATTATTAAAATAATCTCGAATGCCCATATATTCTAATTCTTCAGCATCAGCAAGCCGATATAAATCAAAATGAAATATTCGCCACTTCGCTAATTCATAAGGTTCAACCAAGGTATAAGTAGGGCTTTTTACATTACCTACATGCCCCATACCTCGGACAAATCCTCGAGTAAGCGTCGTTTTACCTGCGCCTAAATCACCGTTAAGGTAAACCACTAGCGCTTGTTGAACGGTGGCACTTTTAAGTACTTCTGCCAATCCTGAGCCCATGGCAATGGTGGCAGCTTCATCAGGTAAAAAATATTCTAATTGCTTCATTTTACTTTTCTATATTTGTTGCGACAACTATAACGACATTAACGATTGGACATTTTCCCATTAAGCAGTTGCTGCAATGGTATAAATAAATCACTCGCTAACAAGCCTCGCTGACCATTATTACTGGCTATAATATCAGCTGCAGCACCATGAATATATGCCGCGATGCATGTTGAGTAAAAATTATTATCACTTTGCATCACTAAAGCACTAATAATCCCGCTTAATACATCACCCATACCACCCGATGCCATTCCCGCATTACCTGAGTTATTGATAACAACATGCTCTCCATCTGAAATTAATGTACCCGCTCCTTTAAGTAAACAAATACCACCATATTGATTAGCAATAGTGCGTACGGCAGAAAAACGGTCTGCCTCAACCGTAGCAACATCACAATGTAATAGTGCAGCCGCTTCTTTTGGGTGTGGTGTTAATATCCAATGATTACATTTTTGTTTGGTCTTACTTAATAGTATTAAAGCATCGGCATCAAGAACTGCGGATTTATTCTGTGCTTGACTAGTTTTGCATATTAATTCAAATAGCTGCTGTGCTTCTTCACTTTGCCCTAATCCTGGACCGATGAGGTACGCTTTGGCTTTATGCAGTTGAGTTGAGCTAGCTAATAAAACACTGCTTACTGGTGCTAACATCAACTCAGGTCGGCCGCTCATGATAAACGCTTGATTATTTTGGTGACAACTCACTGCAACTAAACCGGCACCACAACGCAAAGCTGATTCACTGGCAAGGCGAATTGCCCCTGGCATCCCCAAACCACCGCCAACCGTTAGTAGTAATCCGCTGTCACCTTTATGACTGGCCGCTAAGCGCTTAGGTAGATTTAAGGGGCTTGTGAATTTCGAATAATAATTAACTGTGTCTATTTTATCGGTGAAGGCCTTATTTAATGCTAACGGGCTAAGTATTAATTTTCCGACAAAAGTTGCTGCCTGCCCTGTGAGTAACCCTTGTTTATAAACAATAAAAGTTACTGTGACACAGGCAACAACGGCTTGGTTTTCTATAGTATTGCCCTTAACTTGACCGCTTGTCGCACAAAGCCCTGATGGCACATCTATACTTATAACGCTTGCATCATGCTGATTAATGCTGGCAACTAACCTCCGCATAAGGCTAGATAATTGTCCGGTAAAACCGATACCAAATAACGCATCAACGATGACCTCTCCGCTAAAGTTATTAATAATATCGACACCTTCTTTATTATTCCTATCGCCAATATTATCGATAATAAGTTTCCCCCCTGCAGATATCATCATTAGATAAGCGAGTAAGGCATCTCCCTTCAACTGACTCACATCGCACGTCAGTAGAGCACTAACCCTTATATTGGCGTGGTGCGCTAATTGAGCAAGAATAAAACCATCGCCACCATTATTACCCTTACCGCAGAGCACTAATATATGTTTGGCATTGGGCCAACTTTTCAATAATTGCTCAAAAGCAGCTAATCCCGCACGCTGCATTAGCTCAAATAAGCTTATGTTTTGACTTTGCGCAATATCGGCTTCATTTTCTAATACCTGTTTGGCACTATACACTGATGTCATAGGGGGCTTTTGTGATAAACTTAGCGATAATTTCATGGTTATAATTCAACCTCAATAAATGATTTAACAAACAAGCCGAAGCTGACTTTATTTTATGACAACGTCTCTTATTAACTATCAAGAATTAGCAGAAAAAATCAAGTTCTGGGGCAAAGAATTAGGTTTTTCTGATTTAGGCATCAGTGATATTGATTTATCTGATCACGAATCTGTCCTAGAGCGGTGGTTGGCGAATGGCTATCACGGCAATATGGATTATATGGCGCGCCATGGTTTAATGCGTGCTCGACCAGCAGAATTAGTACCCGGTACCATTAGAGTTATTAGCGTACGTTTAGATTACCTGCCACAAAATGCTAAGTTTTCAAGCATCCTAAAAGATAAAAGCAAAGCTTATATCAGCAGGTATGCACTCGGTCGTGATTATCATAAATTAATGCGTAAACGCTTGCAGCAATTAGGAAAGAAAATAGCAGAGCATTGTAGCGAATTTAACTGCCGACCATTTGTTGATTCAGCACCGGTAATGGAAAGACCACTAGCAGAAAAAGCGGGGTTGGGTTGGGCTGGTAAACATACTTTATTAATCAATAAAGAAGCCGGCTCTTGGTTTTTTCTCGGTGAGCTATTTGTCGATATTCCCTTGCCAGTTAGTCGTAATGAATATAGTGCTAATGCGATTAAAGCGATTGAAACACAAACTAAAACCAATGATTGCGGCACTTGTGTAGCCTGTATTAAAATCTGCCCGACGAAGGCGATAGTAGAGCCTTATACTGTTGATGCCCGGCGTTGCATTTCTTATTTCACTATTGAATCGCCCGATGCCATACCTGAAGAGTTGCGCCCTTTAATGGGGAATCGTATCTATGGATGCGATGATTGCCAATTAATTTGCCCTTGGAATAAGTACGCTAAACTTGGTCTTGTTGATGATTTTCAGGCGAGAAATAACCTTGATGATATCAGCTTACTAGAATTATTTTCTTGGTCAGAAGATTACTTCCTCAATACTTTGCAAGGATCTCCGATAAGACGTATTGGCTTTCAAAGCTGGCAGCGTAATATTGCGGTGGCATTAGGTAATGCCCCTTACAGTGATATTGTGGTAACCGCATTAACCGAAAAACTTTCTGAAGTAAGTGAACTTGTTGCTGAGCATATCAATTGGGCGCTAACACAGCAGCAGAATAAAAAAATGCTTACGGATAAAGTGGCAGCAGAGCAAGCAAAAAACCATCGATTAACACTACGCTTGATCCGCTCCGTTGAGAAAGGGCTTACTAGAGATGCCTAAGCCATAACATCATAAAAAGTGTTTATACTTTGTTGAGCATATCAATATCCGCTCTGGCTTCATCTAGCTCATGTTGTAGGTTCAAGAGTTTTTTTATCGCATCATTCCTTTCACAAATTGCCTTTTGCTCTCTTGCTCTACTATCCACCAGCTGTTCTTTGGTTTTTGTCAAGGCTGCCATCACATTAGCAACGTCTGTGTTGTGAGCAAACTTTCGGTCGTCTCGAGCAGTAACAAAATCATCATCTGCTGAATTTAAAAGTTCTCTCGATTTAAAACTAAAGTAATTAATAATCAAACGTCCAAGAAAGACAATGCACGTTAACAATAAGACGACAAGGTATTGATTTTCTTCAAGAGATACTAAAGATGTGCTTACTTTTGTTAAAAAATCACCTTGAGCCTGTATAAAATAACTAAATAGTTGATTATGCCAAACAAGCCACGTGAGAATATAAATAACAATAAAACTTGGCGCTGGGTTTTGGTGCTCGGTGAAGGAAAGTATTGATTTGAGGGTTTTCTTATTAATCACAAAAAGTCCTTTTTAAATTCGATTATATGTTCAAGATTCAAGGTATATACCCATTCCACTTAAGATGCTCGTTTCAGGAAGTCTGAGCGATTCATAATCAAGGCACATTTTTTTATTAAGGGTCATTCCCTTAAAAACAAATGTAACGACGAGTATGATTTGCTCAGCCTTCCCCAAAGGGCTGGTTTATAAACGCTTTAAGCTGCGTTATTGATTTCGACAATAGAATAACTATTCTCTTCAATCAATGCCTTGCCTAAATGCGTTTCTAATTCCAGCTAAATCATGCATCTTCAAGTGGAACGGGTATATAGATAAAGCTATTGAGATAACGTATGCGTCATATATATCTAACCATTGGATTTACTCTGGTTATTCTCTCGCCTTTGTTGGCACAAGTTAGTAACTTGCTGCTTTTCTTCGTTAGAGTAACTGCGCCAAGCGACAATTTCATCAATATGACGAAAACAGCCCAGACAAAGGTCATCGTCATCTAAGCAACAATTACGCACACATGGGCTGTCAGTTAACTTTATTTGTTTATTGCTCTTATAATTATTCAAGATACTCCTTATAGAGTTATAATAACACTGCTGATAATACTCACGCTATCATAAACTTAAACTACACAACGGCATCTGCATACTGGTTAATTTCTTGTACCGCTTGTTTTGTTTTACTCATTAAGCTTATTTGTACTTTTTCAGTGTTATCTACCCCTTGAGTTGTAAGTAGCTTCTCCCAATGTTGACATAGCTGCACTAAGTTATCTGCCGCAAGTATCTTGCTGTTAATCAATAATGCTTCGATAGCAGCCTCAGCTTTTTCAGTATCATCACAGGTCAAAGCATGACTTAATTGTTCAACCAAAAAGATGTTTTCCGCTGTATATTCCCCGAGCATAAATATGGCTAATTCAGTAGAGCCTTGATGTTTTATATAACGCTCAAAATTAAAGCTTACGGGTGAATTTACAGCTAAGACTTGCGCACTAGCAGTCTCTTTACCTTTATTGAGAGGAATCACTTGTTCGGAAAGACAACTCTCACTTTTTTGCTCTTTTATCCATGGTTGCATTGTCGTGATTAATTCATCTACGGCACTTTTAGCATCTAACTCGCCAACAATCCAGCCAGAGTATTCCTCTGGTTTTTTTGGAATACCTGTAAAGCCAGCCAAACTAAATACGCCACGGTCTAAGGCAATGTTATCTGAATATTGGTCACCTTCCTCAACCATAAAATGGGCAAAAGGCTGACAATCAATTTCTGTCATCAATACGGCGAAGCGACCACTTTGCCAATGTTGTTGTAACATCCGTTCGCAAGTTACAAAGGTAATTTGTAACCCGAGAGCTTGCAACAATTGTTGTAAACGTTGATATTGTTCAGGTACTTTTACTGCAAGTAACACGTCTATAGGCATAGCAAGATACTTAGTTGCTAATTTTAGGCAAACATTTTCAATATCAACTAAATGGCTTGGTAGTAACAGTAAAGGATAACGTTGATTTTTTTGATTACTAGCAACCGCTAAAGGTAAGGTGAAACTGAACAGGTAACCTTGCTCGGTTAATTTAGCGCTAACATCATCGCCATGTTGGTATTGCAATAAAGTAATAAAGTAATCACCAATCTCACTTTGCTCGGTACTATCAACATTAAAACCTTGTAGCGCATGTGGCAGTTGTACTATCTTCTCTTCGCCCTGAACATGACCACTAAAACATATTTTTTGTTGGCCATTATTTTTATCAACCAACTGTAAACTGAGCGCTAACTCTCTACCTGTTTCTTGAGAGAGCAGCAGGCGGATATAAATATTAAACATTTCAGAAAATAATTCTGCATCTAGATTTACCTCCGTAAGTATTTTTTCATCAATACTCACCGATACTTTATTTTTACAAAAAAATAGATTATTAGATAAATTAAGTAAAATAGCCTGTATTTGGCTAACAAGATTTACATCATTGAATGTCAGTACGGCATCACAACTTTGCAAGTATCGGTAACAACTAACTTGTCTTAGTTTGCTCACTAACTCTCGACCTTGAAGGTGAGCATCATACAAGTAATTCACTTGTGTACCAGCGCCATTTTTATTAATGATATTTGTTGTCAGCGCACTACTTCCTAATAACACTAACTGCTTTACAGCTCCTAAGTAAAGTGTATTCCAACCTTGTTGTTCAAGTAATAATTGTGAAGTAGATTTTTCCAAAGTAGTACATTCAAGCAACTCCAATTCTAGTTTTAATGCTGCTTGCTTATCGCTCGCTTTAATCATTTTTTCTTCAAGAACCTGATTTCTATCCGTCAGCGCTAAATATGCTACTTCACTATAATTACTATCATTTATTTGTTGTATTTTCTTAACTAACTGTTCAGATTCAGTGCTATAAAAATCTTTTTGTTGCAGGTGAATAAATCCAGGTTTCTTATGCGATATCAATGGTAGCTGTTCGCCATCTAAGGCACGATTAATAAAATGGTGAGTTGACTGAGTAGCGGATTTTAAACCTCTTCGTGTTAGCCAAAGTAACACTGCAATACAGCTTAATGTTAACGTAAATAGGATAACTATCCATCGGGGTAATTGATTGGCTAATTTGGCTTGTTTATTCCTTGCTACATAATCATTTATTACAAGGTTCAACCCTTGGCTATTTTCGGATAAGGCGTTAAGAATATTTTGTAATTGCTGTTGTTGAGCAACAAGCTGTTGTTGATAATCATCTATCAACGTTAATTGAGCTTGCCACTTAGTTAACAAACCACGTTTTAATATAATATCTTCAAAATGAATAAAGTCTCTAACAATGTCGGCCATACCTTGACTATCACTCTGTAATTTAGCTAATTGTTTGGCATAATCGGCAACGAACATAGAATTTATTTGATCACTTAACTGTTCGAAATCTCCACGTGGCGTTTGTAGATTCAGGCGCTTAAGCATAACCACTGTAATAGAAAGTTGATTTTCTACTTTAGTTAATAGCTCAGCTTGCTTTAAGTTTGTTTCTGTATTATTAAATTGAATTTTTATCGCATCAAGCAACGTATCAAGTAGGACTAAGGCGTTATTCTTTGATACTTCATTTATTTTCTGACTTGACTCAATACGAGTAATTAGATTGATAGCGACATTTTTGTTGTCAAACCATTGCTGATAACTATTTTTATGCTGGGATTTTAGTAACGATAACTTTTTATTTTGTAGGGAAAGTTCATGCTGCAAAACAATGAATTCATGCTCATCGCTATTTTGCAATATTTTATCAACGAGTTTATTTGCATTAATCAAGTAAGTTTGCTGTAGAAGCTGTGTTTGTAACGGTACTAGATGTTCAGTGATTAGCGCTTGAGAAGACGTAGATTGCTGAGAAAAATACAATAATGCAGAAGATAAAGCAGCAGCAACGACCAAAAATATGGCAATAAAATATACCGTAAAGTATTGATGAAATGGCATAGCTTTAATCTCAGCTAAAGTAGCCTCTTTAGCGAGTAAATTATTGTCATTTTTATTGGTTTTATTGCTAGTCATAACTTATCAACATAGTTCAGTTCCCTTGAACCATATTTTATACCATATAGCCTAGCAAGGCATTAAGCATTGCTAGTTTAGTTAGCTCTTTTTTTACTTACCCATGCCCATTCCATCTGGCATTCTATAGGTGCTTGTCCTGATTCATCTTCTATCGTTACCGGCACGAAAATGCTGCCTTTATCTTCTTGGGAAATAAGTCTGACTTGCTCATCGGATAAGCGGGCTATTGCACTTAATCCACCTTGCATGCGTCGTTGATAATTGACCTGCATAGACTTAAGTAAAGGTAGCTTTGAATCTGGAACATTCATACCAAAAACTATACCCGTGGCGGACTCTGCTAACACAGCGGCGGCAATTGCGTGAATACCACCAATATGATTTTGTACTGCTTTTTTATTAGCCAAGAACAACTGTGTTTTTTGTGGGGTAATTTCCTTAATGACAATACCCGTGGTTCCTGCAAATTTCACTTTGCTAGAAAATAATTTTGTTAGTAAAAATGAACGTATGAACGTTGGTGTTTTGTTAACTTTGCTAATGATGGTACTGAATTTATTGGCCATAGAATTACCTCTTTATTTTTATATTATTAATCGGTTAATTCATTATGCACACTAACTGGTCGGATCACTACAATTTATTAGCTCAGCCAATTCTTCAATGGAATCTTCACAAAAGACTTTAATACCATGCTGACGTAAAAGCTGAGTTGTTAGCCCTTCACCAGCAATCTTTTTTTGAGAAAAAGTACCGTCATAAATAGTATTACTGCCACATGAGGGACTTGACTCTTTTAACAAAGCAAATTGAATATTGTGCTGTTGACATAGAAGAAGAGCCTGGTTAGCTCCATTAGCAAACTGACTGGTAACATCAATAAATTCAATGGTAATCACCTTTTTTGTCAGTTGATTTATTTCTGCGGGCGGCCTTGGTACAGGTAAGCCCGAAATAACTTCAGGACATATAGAAAATAATCTGCCTTCTGCCTGCCATTGTTGCAATAACTTACTCTCAAGCGTTTGTACTATGCCGTTATAACGAACACGCTTACCTAAAAAGCAGGCACTTATTAAAATTTTATCAATAGGCTTCTTCTTTAGGTTCATTGTTTTGTTATTGCCAAGTGAAGTGTCGTTAACTGTTTTGTACTCGTACTATCTTGCCCTTCAATCCAACATGATTGGCTATAATATTCAAAATTCAATACAAAATAACAATTCTCCCAGCTAAAGCGAATGTTCTCTCGATCAGCCCCAATGATCTTCTCTTTTATAACAACGGATTGGATGGGAAGGAATAGTAGTTCGATCAATTCATCAATATTTTCTTGATACCAATCATTTTTAAATATCACGTTTAAGTGGTCTATTTGATAAGTTAAGGATGAAAGACTTTGCAAGGCTGTTAAAGTTGTCATAATGATCAGTATTACTATCTTGTTGAATATAGCTAATTATACGACTAAAGCTTGATGTTAATCAGAAGTTTCGATAAAAAAATCAACGACAAGTTAGTATAATTTTCATATACTCGAAACAGATAATTTATCTTTGTAACTCAACTATCATGCTTGCATTTTACCTTGGTTACAAAACCTTTAAACCAAAGAGAGTGAAACTATGAATAAACTTATACTTGCTGTTGCAACAGCAACGGTTATGATGGCATCTCCTGTATTTGCTGGCGATGCAGCAGCTGGTAAAGGAAAATCAGTTATGTGTGCAGCTTGTCACGGTGCTGCTGGTATTTCAGCTGTACCAACTTACCCTAACTTAGCCGGCCAAAAAGAAGCTTACCTTGTTAAGCAACTAACCGATTTTAAATCAGGCAAACGTAACGACCCTACTATGAAAGGTATGGTTATGGCGCTTACTCCTACAGACATAGAAAACTTAGCGGCTTATTACGCTAACATGAAATAAGCTTCCGCTTTTTCAAGTCCTATAAAAAGCCCCAGTTTAACTTAGTTAAACTGGGGCTTTTTTATAGGTGATGATTATAACAGATAGATAATGTCATTCCCGAGATGTCTTATCGGGAATCAAACAGCTGGATCTTCGATCAGATACCTCGAAGATGACGATAAGTTGTAAATCGCTGAGTTCCCTACATCGCCATGTTAATTTTACTCATTGCCTCAGCCATTCATTCTTACTAAGTCGATTAATAAAATACTCCGCAATACCTACTCCGATTTAACTTCATATATTTTAGACATAAAAAAACCTCCATTCGGAGGTTTTTATTTTAAAACTTAATTGATAGTTAAATCATTGAAGTTTTAAGTCATAAGCAATATTAAGCTTTACGACGTGCTGCGCCAGCTAAGCCCATAAGAGCTAAACCGAAAAGAGCGATTGAAGTAGGCTCTGGGATTGAATCACCAGCAAAAGTAACACTACCTGTATTAGTATTAACACCTGAAATAAAAGCAGATGAAACAGCCTTTACATCAGTACCATTTTGCTGAGTGTTGGTATTAAAGTTACTGTAAACTGTACCAGCGATATCAACTGCGTTGAAAAAAACATCAGTATCATGTGAATTTGCATCAGATGAATGAACAGCTGAATCTGCTTGTAATCTTAACCATAAAGTACTGGTTTGTGAAGCAACATCATATACACTAAAATCTAAAAAACCATTATTTAATAAATCTGAATACGCAAATGTAAGTACACAGCTATCAACCACTGTACAGTAGTCGCCAGCATTCATACCATTAAATGAAGTTACGGCACCGTTACCAGAAACTATGCCATTTATCTCTTGCTGGTATAAACCGCTACCAAGAAAGTCATGACCAAATGTAGTCATGCTATTACCAACATAATCTGGATCCCAAGTAATACCACCTGAAGAAACTGGCGATGCAGATGCACCGAAGCTTGCTAACGCGATTGCAGAAGCTGCTACAAAAGTTTTTAATATGTTCATGAAATTTCCTTTTAGGTTTTCTAAGTTATTTTTAAAATCTAAACAGTAGAGGCAGTTGTTGTGCCAACTTGTAATCTTTTTTATTTTTCCTTTAATATCAATTACAAGCAACTGGCACATTTTATGCGGTTAACAGGAAAACAACAGATTGTAAAATTTTCTGACAACAAACTTATCTCACTTTCAATTCAATCATCGGCTATTCAACAAGCTTTTTCAATTTCGCAATTTTAATATTTAATTCACTATCATGGGCACTTAGGCCAAGCAACACGTCTTTGGCTACTTCCGGTTGCTTAGTTGCAATATAAGCTTCCGCTAAGGCAACTTTAGCATTTACTTCTACTGAGCCTTTTTCAACTGCAGCGGTCAATATCTCAATAGCTTGTTGATAAGTTTTATTAGCGACTAAAATCACACCATAGCTTTCTTGTAAGAATATTTCATTTGGGGCTATAGCAAGAGCTTGTTCAATATGCAGCTGTGCATTAACAAGATCATTTATTTGATACTCTTTCCAAGCTAGGTTATTTAATGCAACAATGTTATCTGGTTGAATCTTTATCATATCTCGATAGGTAGAGATAATTTTGGCTGAATTATTTTCACTAATATTATTTTTACCGTATAACTCTGCAAGTAACATCCTTACTTGGTTATCATTTGCATTCTTGGATAAATAGCTTTCTAGTTCTTTTTCAGCTTCATCACCTTGCTTAGAGAATTGCAACGCTCTCGCTAAGTTAATCACATTATTGCCATTTGGCGTCTTTTTATACGTTTCACCATATAAGTTGATGGCTTGTTCATAATCCTTCTCTATCATGGCGATTTTTGCTTCTGTAGCAATAATTAAAAAATTAGAAATACCTTTTTCTTTTAGCATCTCCAGCTGCTTTTTAGCTGCTTTTTCATTATTATTTGCAAGCTCTAAATACGCCAATGTTGACATTAAATTATTATCATTAGGGAAATCTTCATTAGCTTGTTTAGCTATCACCAACGCTTTGCCATATTTTTTTAATTTTTCTAGTGCGCTAATATAACCAACCCGAAGAATATAGCTATTAGAAGTCACTTTAACTGCCTTTTTATAGGTAGCTAATGCATAATCATTCTGCTGATTAGATGTGTAACTGTTTGCTAATATTATCCAATAACGCGATGGTAAATTCTTTTCATTTTGAAGGCTTTCTAACAGCTTAATAGCAGCAGGCAGCTGATTATTAACGCGTAAGTTTTGCGCTAAACCAATAACAAGGTTTTTATGAGTCTTACCATTTAGTTTATTTTGATCATGTAAGGCACTTAAAAAAGAAATGGCAGTTACTGTATTTTCATTTTTGGTTTGTAAAACACCATAGCGTCGAATAGCATTATGATGATTAGGGTTTAATTCTATTACCTTCTCATAACCCTCGATGGCATGCTCTGTTTGTTTTTTAAACTCATATACTGCGGCTAAACTATAAAGCGCACTAATATTATTTTTATCTAGTGATAGTGCCTTATTAAAATATATCTCGGCTTCAATCACTTTCTCCTGACTAGAAGCAATCAAGCCAGATAAAACATTACCCGATACTTGATATTCCTCACTAGCCAACCATTTAGTGGCAATAACTTGAGCCTTACTAAGTTCATCCCCTTGAATATACTGGCGCGCTAAGGCAAATTCAGTTTCATGTAGGCTCGGGTCAATAGTTAATGCTTGCTCTAATGATTTAACCCCTGATAAATCACCTTGACTAAGCAGTAACGCACCACGCTGGACTTTAATCCCAGCACTGCTAGGTGAAACTTGTCCCGCTTTGTTCAACAAGGTTTGTGCACTAGCAAAGTCTCCTGATTTCATTAACTCTACACTGCTGATCTGCAATAACTCACTATCGCTATCACTATTTTTTAAGGCGTTTAGTTTAGCTACGGATGACGCTATATCATCGGTATGTCCCAATTTTATTTTTATTGATAACAAAATAACATTAATGGGGTGTGTTGCAGGTAACATATCCTCTAAGCCAATTAAGTAATCATAAGCTTGCTCTAATTCATCTAACTTATATGAGCTAACTCCTGCAATCATCTTAGCAATGATAAAAACTTCATCATAAGCAACAGCTTGGCTGGCGAACTCTCTAGCTTTTAAAAAATCATTTGCTTGGAAAGCAATTTGGGCTTTATATTGCAACGCAAGGGGAGATTTTTTAAATATCGCTAATAACTTATCTGTGAGTGCATCTGCTTGTTCAAATTTACCCGCTTTAATTAAGCTATTTACTAAGAAGAAACGAATATTATGATCAAGTGGATAGCTTTCTAAATACTGCTCAAATGAATCACTAGCTTTTTCATAGTCAGTTAGCACGAAATATAAGTAACCTTGTAACAAAGATGCTTCAGCAAATGCCGGCTGCTCCGTTAACTGATTATTTATGATTGCTAGCCCTTGTGAAAAATCTCTCTCTATATAAAGAAGATAGGCTTGAGAAAGTTTACTGTAAGCACTCTCAGGTAAAATGGCGGCAGCTTGAGAAAAATAATCTTGGGCTTTTTCTGCTTGACCATTAGCAAGCGTAGCCATGCCGGCATAACTTAAAACAGTAAGATAGTCATTATCATTGAGTTCTTCACTGAGCTTAACCAGTTGCTCAACTTCTTCGAACTTATCTAGACGAGTTTTTACCTGTGCGAGTAGTGTTGCTGCTTGCGCGTAGCTAACGCCAAGTTCTACCGCTTTGTCTAATTCTTTTTCCGCACTAATATAATTACCTTGATTTAGGTATGCTCTACCTAAGCCTATACGTGCTTCGGCACTTTTAGGCGCCAAACGCACTGCATTTTTATAATCTATAATGGCGTTAGAAAGTTTACCTTGTTGGCTATATTGATTTGCGCTGGCAATTAATTGCTCTGCTGTTTTTTGTTCGCTACAGGCACCCAAACTTAATACTAGCGTTATAGCAGATGTTATTATTATTTTATTCATGGAAGTCCTTTAATGATGAATTCAGCTGTTCACTTGTAGCTAAGGCAATCTTTTGTTGACGAGTTAAGTAACTTTAGCGACAACAAACAAAGCGACTGCTATTGCAGTCGCTTTTGTTATAGTTAGAGACATTTATAATTGGGCTTGTAGCACAGCCTTTTTCTTAGTTTGTTCATCTGTTTTAGTAGGCGTTTGGCTTAATAGTTCTTTTGCTTCATTTGCTCGACTGTTAGCAATAAGTGCTTCAATGTAATTAAGTTGAATATCTGTATCCTGTCCTTTAGCTAAATCAAATGCTTTACTGGCATACTTTAACGCACCTCTGTTATCCCCTGATTTAAGTAGAACTTTACCGTAAGTATCAGCAATATTAGGGATTGTAGGTGCTAAACTATAAGCTTCCTCTGCATGTACCAAGGCTTTATCCATCTGATTTTGTTCTAAATATAACCAAGCTAAATTATTGTGAGCAATCACATTTTTTGGTTGTTTTTTAACAACATCCTCATAAACAGTGATGGCTTTATTCGTGTCATTTTCAAGATAAATACCCGCTAACATTGTTTTAATCCGGTTTTCATTGGGATCAATAGTTAAGTAATGCTCTAGTACTTTGGTTGCTTTTGACTCTTCTTTATTACCTATATAAGCACCGGCTAAATACACAGCATTTTGACTACTTGGATAGACTTGATATAGTTTCGTTAATTTCGGTACTGCTTCAGTAAATTTTTCTTCCAATAAGAAAATTCGACCGAGAAAACCTTGTTTTAGCGCATCATTGATATTGGTAACGACCAATGTTTTATAAAGGGTTTTAGCGGGAGTAATTTGTTTACTGTTAAGTAATAATTGCATTTTTACCAACTGCAATACCATATTATCTTGATGGTAATCTAAACCACGTTTCACTACATTTAACGCACGTTCATTATTACCCGTATTAGCATGTAAATCAGCTAATAATACCACTGGCTCTATATGATATGGACTTGCTTTTAGCCAATCCTCTAAAGTCGATTCAATTTTTTTGCCTTCGTTCTGTTTTTTGTAGTTATATACCATTAATTGCCAATAACGTTTTGGTAATTTAGGGGATTGAGCTAAGTTAATAAGTAAATTTTCTGCTTGTTTATACTGAGCTAAACTCACCATGGCTTCAGCAACTAATATCGCTTTTTTAAGGTCCTGCTTATCTGTTTGATAAGCAGCCTGCAACTTGCCTAACGCCATTTCATTACGATAAACACCAAAATAATGTCTCAGAACTTTATTATTATTTGGTGTCAGCGTTATCAAGTAATCTACCCGTTTTTTACTTAAAGGTTCATTTTTTTGTTGGCGAGCTAATCTCAGTTGCTCAATTAGCGCAAACATATTATCGGGTTCTAATGTTAGGCTGTGCTTTAATGAATCTTCGGCTTCGTCATATTTTTGCTCTTTAATAGCAATACTTGCCATTAAGTTATACCCGCCAGCTTTTTCGGGATACTTTTGTTGCCACTTAGCCGCTATTTCTCGCGCTTTTTCAATATCATTATTTTGTAGCGAGGCATAAGCTAACGCTAATTCTGCTTCTATAAATTCTGGCTCTAGCTTAACGGCATCTTGTAAGTCCTGAATGCCCGAGGGATCATTCATCATTAACTTTAAAATACCTTTTCGAGCATTATCGCTGGCACTATTAGCTATGGAATCGTCACTCTGCTCGAGTAATTTTTTTGCTTCAGCAGTTGCGCCAAGCTCCAATAACTTATAGCTTAATGAAGATATAAATTGGCCATCATCTGCTTGACTCCCTTCAAAGTCACCAATAGTAGCGCTTATTTCATCAATTAAACCTAGCTCTAGTTGAGTAACAGCTAACATGCGTCTAGCTTGATGTTCTTTAGGTAAGTATTTAACGACAGAAGTTAAATGTCGATGACTCTGTTGCCAATTTTTCAAATAAAAGGCACTCGCTCCCGCGACTAACTTCAAATTAAACTGATTAAAATTCGCCGATAAGGCAATTTCAGCATGCTCACTCGCTTTATCAAAATCTTTGACATTAAAAGCCACAATCGCTTTAATATAGTGGGCAAAAGGTTGGCTATCAATTTTGGCTAATATGGCATCAGCATACTTTTCAGCTTCTTCATCTTGCCCTGATTTAAGTAATGCATCGGCTAACAATAATTGCACAATGCCTGAGCGAGGCTGTAGAGTTAAATACGCTTGAAAACTAAGCGCTGCTTGCTGGTAATCTTTAGTTACCATTGACACTTGCCCTTGCAGCATAAGCGCATCTAAGTGTTTCGCATCAATAGTTAAAATCCGTGAAATTAATGTTTTAACTTCATCATACTTGTTTTCTGATAACTGCAAGTAAGCTGAGGCAAGCATGCTATAAAGACTTTGCTGAGCAATAGACTGTGCTAATTCAACACTTTGCTGTGCCAATTCAGGCTGCTCACTGCGCAACGCTGCCAGTGTTTGATAGGCTAGATACTGGCTTTGCTCTTCAGCAGCGAGCTCGGTCGCTGCTGTGCTTAATGCCAATACATCAGCATCGCTGTCAGTTAATATGTAGGCACGTGCAAGTAACGGCAGCACTTTATTGGATGCATAGTTATATTGATTAGATCGCTCAAGCTCTTTTACTGCTGCAGCACCATCACCCAAATTTAAATATATTTGACCTAATAGAAAGCGCGCTTCTGCATTTTTATTATCAGCTCGAATAGCATTCTTTAATTCAATAATGCTTTCATTTATTTTATTTTGACTCAAATAACTTTTGGCATTTTCCAGATGAGATTCAACCGAAACTTGCTCACTACAGGCCGTTATTGCCAGAGCGATACTTAAATAGAGGGAGGCTTTTACGAATTTCATGCAGAATTTCCTTTGCTGTTATTATTAAGAGCATGCCTAGATAGCACATCGGCATACTAATTTTATATATTCCTAAGCTAACAAAAAATAAAGCCCATTAACAGTAAAGCTAATGGGCTTAGTATTTTATGCCCGCGTATTGAGCAAGAGACTCGTTACACTTAAATTACCATAACATTCATGGTCTGTTACCAAAATGAGAGCGTCGGCCCAATTATCTATGTCACTAATCGTTTCTTGGCGGTCACAATGCCAGCTTGGTACATATGGATCATGGTAATTAACTTCAACGCCCGCATCCTTAAAGTATTCAAGAATTGCATCGGCCGGTGACTCACGGCAATCATCTACGTTTGCCTTATATGCCACACCTAATATACCTACTTTTTTACCTAATAAACTTGCTTTAGTGTCACCTAGTAATGCTAATGCTTGCTCTGCAACGATGCTAGGGCGTTTATCATTAATGGCTCGGGCTAAACGGACAAATTCACCAGCTTTAGTATTTTCAACTAAAAACCAAGGGTCAATTGGAATACAGTGCCCACCTACACCTGGGCCAGGCGTTAACACATTCACTCTTGGATGGCGGTTTGCTAAACGAATAACTTCATAAACATCAACGTCAAGTTCTTCACATATTTGTGATAGTTCATTGGCAAAAGCAATACCCACATCGCGAGAAGTATTTTCTACTAACTTAATACATTCCGCTGTGGTCAAATCCGTTAAGAATACTTCACCTTTAACAAAGCTTTGGTAAATCGTTTTAACTTTTTGTTGCGCTGTAGAGCTAGCGGCACCGATTATCCTGTCGTTGTGAACAAGTTCATGCAAGGTTTGTCCTGGAATTGCACGCTCAGGGCAATGAACAACATCAATAGTTAAACCCGCATCAGCGAATCGCTGTGCAACAGCAACACTTGTTTGTGGCGATATAGTTGATTCAACAATCACGGTTTGACCATTTTTGGCCACCTTAGCAATAGCATCAACGGCACTAAAAACATAACTACGATCACAGCTATTATTTTTGTGTGGCGTAGGAACAGCAACTAAATAGGTTTCACTTGAAGACAGTTCAGTACTGGCTTTTAAGAAGCCTTGTGAAACTACCTTAGTAAGGAGGTCAGGTAAGCCCGCTTCATCAAAGGGACATTGTGCTTCATTTATTGCAGCAACTTTATCACTATTTAAATCAACACCCGTGACATGATAGCCCGCTTCAGCTAATAAACTTGCAATAGGCAAGCCCATATAACCCATGCCAATAACACTTAACGTTTCGTTCTTAGGAATAATTTCAGACTCAAGCGTGCTAGGTACGGTATTAGTAATAATATCTAAAATCGTTTCAGCGACGTGACCATCACCAAATGGGTTATCCCAGTTATACTTCTTGGTGCCACTAGCAAGCCATTTATCTGCTGCCGCTAACGCTTTATCAGCATCACGGCCAACTAACACGTTAGCACCAACTTCAATAGATTCTGGACGTTCTGTATTTTCACGCAAGGTAATACAAGGTACACCTAATAAACAAGCTTCTTCTTGTATACCACCAGAGTCAGTTAAAATTAACTGTGCATGTTTTTGTAATTGAATGAAGTCTAAATAGCCAATAGGTGGAATAAGCTTTAAATAACTGGGTAATTCTATTGAGAATTCTTTCAGCTTAGCTTGAGTTCTTGGATGAATCGGCCAAACAATAGTTTGACTATATTTGGCATGTAACTTATCAAATAATGCCAATAATTCTAATAAATTTGCTGGAATATCAACATTAGAAGCTCTATGAGCAGTAACTAAGAAAAACTCTCCTGACACCACCCCTAAGTCTGCCAATATGGTACTTGTGCTCGCTGAAATATCTAAATGCTGAAATAAAGAATCAGAAACCGTATTACCAACGGTGAAAATTTTATCACTATCAATACCTTCTTTCGCCAAAATTGCATGTTGGTTTGGACCAACAGCAAATAAATACTCACTCATGTGATCCGTTAGAATACGGTTAGTTTCTTCTGGCATAGTGCGATCATAACTACGTAAACCCGCTTCAATATGGCCTACCTTAATATCTAGTTTTGACGCCGCTAATGCGCCAGCTAATACAGTATTTGTATCACCTTGCACGAGGACCACATCAGGTTTTTCTTGCAATAAGATAGGCTCCATCTCAATCAAAATATTACCCGTTTGATTACTATGCAAGCCAGAGCCAACACCCAGATTATAATCCGGTGCCGGTAACTCTAGTTCTTTGAAAAAAATACTATCCATTTCTTGTGAGTAATGTTGATTAGAATGGATAATAAAATAGGCAATTCCGCGTTTTTTACACTCACGAATAACGGGTGCCATTTTGATTATTTCAGGGCGGGTGCCAACGATAATCCCTATTTTCATTTTACTTCCTTATATGTCTAGATTAGCTTTCTAGATTTAGAGTGTGAATACTTAGTTTATTGCGTAATTATAAAGCATTTTATTAAGGTAAGTAACATCGGTTAAGTAAATTATTTAACGAACTGTTAACTATTTACCGCATCAATACCTTACATACTAATTTAATTAGCTGGCTCTTTTTATCTCGTTGAGAAAAAGTATGATCTGCCTGATGAATGATTTTCATATGGATAGTATCGCGAGCCGTTACCCCGCGCCAATGCTTATTACTTTTAACTAATAACCTAAATTCATCTGCGGTTAAATCATTGCCACTGAGCAAGAGTTCACACTGGCCTGAAAACTTATTTAACCCTTGTAGCATTTGCGTAACAAAGTTGTCCTGTGTGTCAATATTCTCTTGGCTTTGCTGATGGAACCCTTGAACCTCGGTGAATACTGATTTCGCTTTTACTTTTCCTGATAAGAGTTTCTTCCAGAAAGCTGTGCTAAGGAATCGCTTAATATAGTAGGAACGAAGGTAAGTTTTTGCTTGTGTGTGTACTTGTCTAACCCAGGGGTTGACTAAAAATAAATGTTTTATATTGGCTTGTTGAGGATTTTCATTGAGATACAACAAAATAGCCGATGCTGCATCGCATAAGCCCCATAATGTCAGCTCATTAATATCACTATGACGTTGTTGAAAGGTTTTAATAGCAGCATCAATATCCTCTTGGATTTTAGTAAAAGTACTAACTACACCTTCACTATCGCCCGCACCGCTATAATCAAAGCGAAAGACTGCTATCCCCTCATTTGCTAGCGCACGAGCTAAATCCACAAAGAGCCTGTGGCTGCCAACACGAGTTTGTGGGCCACCAACAACAATAATCACACCTTTTTTAGTCTGCCTTTGATGACTAGGCTCTGGCAAATGCTCAATGGCAACTAATTGCTTACCATTACTATTAAAAATAACACCTTGCTCTATCATCAATTTGTCTCAGTTTTAGATGAGAGTAACTTCGCAGAATTTGATTGCGGAAAGGCTAATTTAGAAAAGACCCGCAGTTCTTTTCTTAAAAATGCTTGCGCAATTTGTAACTCGGTAGATTGCCAAAACTTTACATCATCGACTTGTTCTACCCGTAATTTACTATTTTTATGCTCTACGCCTTGCTGCTGCTTTAACCTGCTAAGGCTTAATTCTTCTGACGGGCTCTGCCATTCAAACCAATAACAATCAATATGGAAATCAGCTAGCTTATTTAAATTCTGCCCGGCGAGCGCGTCTAACAGACTAGGCTGCATTTGATAGCCCGCAATATCAATAAGCGGCTGTTCGCTTAGTTCCCCATGCTTAAAATCATCACTTTCAGTACTATTATTTTTAGTAAGCTGAGCAGCTAACGCTAGACGTTTAAATTGCTGTACAAAACGTTTGCCATTAAAATCTGGCTGTTGAAGTAGCACACCATCAACTTGCCTTAATATTTCATTCGATAACAGTAACACTGCCGATAAAGGTAACGATAAATAAATGGCCTGTGTTGAATGAGCGGCAATATCGGCAAGCTGTAGAAGAATATCTTGCTGCCATAAGGCCAAATTGGCCTCAGTTAGTTCACCCCCACTATCGCCAGTACCATAGTGATCAAAGACAAAGCTTTGCAACCCTTGCTGATAAGCATTAATGGCAGAACGAGTAATATGATGACGGGTTTGATTAGCCTGCTCGAACAAGGGCGCAATAAATATCAGGTGAGCAAGTACCTTTTCTGGCGTTCGAATTATCCGAAAGAGCGGACCTTTAGTGCCTTGATAAAATTCTACCTTAGTCGATATCATAGTCAAAAATACTTAGTTACGCTCAAGTACTAATTCGGTCAAACTAGCGACTGAGGCAAAGTTCTCCGCACTAATATCATCATCATCAAGCGTGATATCAAAATAATCTTCCATCTCACCAATTAAGGTAACTAATGCCATTGAATCAAATTCTGCAATGGCGCCAAACAATTCTGTCTCGGCGTGCCAGAAATCGTCATCATAGTTTGGAATAATAGCGATGAGTAACTTAATTAGTTGCGCAGTAGTTTGTTTGTTTTTTTGTTCAAGAGTTTGCTCGTGAGCTTGTGCAGAAGTCATTATTTACTTACTTTTCCTTGTGAATAGCTTAACTAAACGCGGTAGTACAATACTACGAATAATAGCTAACTTACCATAAATACTACGGGGATTAAAAACCTGATAACTTTGTCGTACTTTTGTCTCAGTTAACCAATCTTTTTTATAAGGCTCAGAGCCCATACCAAATTCAATACTGGTGACATTGTCTTTGCTGATGACATGTTCAGATAATACCAAAGATAGAATAGAGCCAACGGAATATTGTTGATACTTAGGCGTGTACGCCAACTTAAAAATAGAAGCGGTTCTTTGTAATTTAGTTTGAAGCCATGCGCTATTACCCTTAACTCCGCAATCAGTGCCTGTTTGTAAAAACCACAGCTGAGCAGCCGCTGGTGCATCATCAACAAACAACAGCCCTAAACGTAGCTTATTTTCAGCTAATGCGGCAACACATACTTGCTCGATAAAATCGAAGCTAAACTCATCACCTTTCCAGCTTTGTTGGTAAATCGTTTTATAAGCAGTAAATGCAGCAGGAAACGCATTTACTTCGGTAACTACTTCAGTGCGATACTGATGGGCTTTAATCAGCTTTTTTTCACGTCTTTTTATCGTGTTGCGTAATTGGCTTGGTCTTTGTTGATAATAACTAGCATAGTCAGTTATACCTTCTTGGTAGACATTATCAGTTTTAGAAAACAGCCGTTGGTAAGGAAAGTAGTCAACCACAACTTGTGCCACTAAACCCTCTTCAAAAGCGCCAAGTAGCATACTATGCCAATGATGATGTTGTCCGATATTATCGAACAGTTGCCACATACCCTTTTTATTAGGGGAGGTAAAAAATATTGGCTCAGCTACGGATGAATAAAAGCTGGTAAGTGATTTAATCTGTTGTTGAGATGACTTGTTAGTATTATGCACCAAAGGCCAGGCAATGCTTAATACTGGCTCTTGTCCTGCATTTGTTTGATATAAACAATGCACAATCACTTGGCTGTTTTCAGGCAACATAAACTGCTCAGTCGCAGCAAGCCAAGGCAGGCTTAATTCAAATAACCTTGCCTTAGGAAGACATTTTTCATACTGATCAACAAACTCAACAAATGACAGCGCGCGATAGGTAAATTGTTCACTATCAGTCATTAAGTTCCCAGTCATGAAAAAAGCTACTCAGCCAACAACAAAGCTAAGACTTGCTCTGTCTTTTCCTGCATTAATGCCACATCGCCTTTTGATTCAACATTTAAGCGAACCACAGGCTCGGTATTACTGCTACGTAAGTTAAAGCGCCAGTTGCCAAATTCCATACTAATGCCATCAGTTTTATCAATCACTTGCGCTTGCTCTTGATAAAAAGCAAACACACGAGCGATTGCTGCTTTAGGGTCGGTAATAGTATTATTAATTTCACCCGATGATGGGTAAGCCGCTATACGTTCTTTCACTAAGCTAGAAAGTGGCTGTTTACGTAAACAAACCAGTTCCGCAATTAATAACCACGGGATCATACCGCTATCGCAATAGAAGAAATCACGAAAATAATGATGAGCACTCATTTCACCGCCATAAATAGCATCTTCACTACGCATACGTTCTTTGATAAACGCGTGACCGGTTTTACTTTGAATGGCTTGACCACCGGCTTTCTCTGCAATATCGATAGTATTCCAAGTTAAGCGTGGATCATGAATAATTTTAGCTTCAGCTTTACTGCCTTCAATTTTATTTAAAAAGTTCTCTGCTAATAAACCAACAATATAATAGCCTTCAATAAACTCGCCGTTTTCATCAAACAAGAAACAACGATCAAAATCGCCATCCCAGGCAATGCCCATATCAGCGCCGTGCTTGATTACTGCATCACGTGTTGCTGCGCGGTTTTCGATAAGTAATGGATTGGGGATACCATTAGGGAAACTACCATCGGGTTCATGATGTACTTTAATAAATTCAACAGGAACATTCAGAGCATTAAAAGCACTCTCAATCGCATCAAGTGCTGGGCCTGCCGTACCATTACCCGCGTTCACTACCAGTTTCAACGGGGTGATATTTTTATTATCAATATAGGTTAATAAGTGCTCGGTATAAGGTTGAGTAATATCAACTGTTGTTAATGTGCCTTGCGTGGCAACATCGACAAAGTCGTTTTTCTCGGCCAGTGCTTGAATATCAAAAAGCCCTGTGTCACCACTTATAGGTTTTGAATTTTCACGTACCAACTTCATACCATTGTAATCAATAGGGTTATGACTTGCAGTAACAACAATGCCGCCATCACATTGTAAGTGACTGGTTGCAAAATAAATGTGTTCGGTACCTGCTAAACCTAAATCAATAACGTTAGTGCCACCAGCCATTAAACCCTCAGCTAACGCTTGTTTTAACTCTGCACTAGTTAAACGAATATCACCACCCACTACCACGGATTTTGCTTGGGTATGTTGAGCAAAGGCGCGACCGACGCGATAAGCAACATCGGTATTTAATTGTTCGCCTAACTTTCCACGGATATCATAAGCTTTGAAGCAGGTAATTTTCGAGGGGCCTGACGTTAAGGCAACTTTAGATGATGACATGAATTAATCTCGTCCTTGGTAATTTTATCGATTGTTTGTAGATAATAGGGTTAAAAATAACGATTAGCTCGATGCTATTTTTTCTTCTAACTCAGCGAGTTTAGCTTCAAGCTCAGCTATTTTAGTACGTGTTTTGATTAATACTTGCGTTTGCACATCAAACTCTTCGCGTGTTACCACATCAAGCTGTGCTAATTTACTTTGCAGAACAGATTTAGCTTTATCTTCAAAGTCACTTGCCATATTTTTCAGGCTAGGTGGAATAGAATCTGTTACTTGCTTGGCAATTTCTTCAATTTTTTTGGCATTGATCATAATAATTTCTCATCGATTTTCATTTGATATCATTGTAACTGTTTTGCACATGACTAAAAACAGGTAAAATCTACCACACGAGCGTTTATTCGAATAAAGTAGCGAAAAAGTAATGAAACTAAATCCTGGACAAAATGAAGCGGTAAAATTTGTGACTGGCCCATGCCTAGTATTAGCAGGCGCTGGCTCAGGTAAAACCGGTGTTATTTGTCAAAAAATCGCTTACCTCATTCAAAAATGTGATTACAAAGCGCGTAATATTGCGGCGGTAACCTTTACCAATAAAGCGGCACGTGAAATGAAAGAGCGTATTCAAAAAATGCTTGGACGTGAGCTTACCCGTGGCTTAACGGTTTCTACCTTTCACTCGTTAGGTCTTGATATTGTCCGTCGTGAAATTAAAACCTTAGGTTATAAACCTGGCTTTACCTTATTTGATGATCAAGACTCCCTCGCATTACTGAAAGAATTAACCCTTGATGAACTTGATGGCGATAAAGACTTACTCAGTAGATTACAAAGCAAAATTTCAAATTGGAAAAACGACCTATTCTTGCCTGATGATGCTATAAAAGCAGCCAATGATGCTGACAGCAGTGAATATGCTGAATTTTATCAGCGCTATCATAAACATATGAAAGCCTATAATGCCTTAGATTTTGATGATCTCATTCTTATTCCAACCTTGTTAATGAAAAATTATCCTGAAGTGCGTGAGCGTTGGCAGAACAAAATTCGTTATTTATTGGTCGATGAGTACCAAGATACTAATGCGAGCCAATATGAATTAGTGAAGAATATTGCCGGTGATCGTGGTCGATTAACCGTAGTAGGCGATGACGATCAATCTATTTATTCATGGCGTGGTGCTAAACCAGAGAACTTAGTACTGCTTGGTAAAGACTTTCCTACGTTAAAATTGATTAAATTAGAACAAAATTATCGCTCAAGTGGTCGTATCTTAAAGTGCGCCAACGTGCTCATTGCTAATAACCCACATATTTATGATAAAGCTTTATTTAGTGAACTTGCCTACGGCGTTGAACTCAGAGTAATACAAGCGAAAAATGAAGAGAATGAAATTGAGCGTGTTATTGGCGAACTCATTGGTCATCGTTTTATGAATCGCAGTCAATACAAAGATTATGCCGTGCTTTATCGTGGTAATCACCAATCACGCTTACTTGAAAAAGCCCTGATGCAAAACCGTATCCCTTATAAAATCAGTGGTGGTACTTCGTTTTTCTCCCGTCCAGAAATAAAAGATGTGATGGCCTATTTACGCGTACTCGTTAACCCTGATGATGACAATGCTTTCTTACGTATTGTCAATGTGCCTAAACGTGAGTTAGGGCCTGCTACCTTAGAAAAATTAGGCACTTACGCTAACATGCGTCAAATTAGTATGTTTGCTGCCAGTTTTGAACTCGGCTTAGAACAAACCTTAACAGGTCGCAGCCTAATGAAGATGCAAGCATTCACCCAATGGGTTGTTGATATAGGCGATCAGGCTGAACGAGGTGATACCGCCGCAGTATTACGTTCTATGATCCGCCAAATAAATTACGAAGACTTCCTTTATGACACATCCATGAGTGCTAAAGCGGCCGAGATGCGTATGAAGAACGTCACCGAGCTTTTCAGCTGGGTTACCCAAATGCTTGAAGGTAGTGATGACGAAGAACCAATGACTTTGCCGCAAATTGTTACTCGTTTAACCTTGCGCGACATGATGGAACGAAATGAAGAGGAAGACAGCAACGATCAAGTTCAGCTAATGACCTTACATGCTTCTAAAGGTTTGGAGTTTCCTTATGTATTCTTAATTGGTATGGAAGAAGGTTTATTACCCCATCAAACCAGCATTGATGAAGGCAGTGTTGAAGAAGAGCGTCGCCTTGCTTATGTTGGCATTACACGAGCACAGCGTGAGTTAATATTCACTTACGCGAGAGAACGCCGACAGTTTGGCGAACTATCTCGTACTGAAGCTAGTCGATTCTTACATGAATTACCGCAAGATGATTTAAATTGGGAATTAGGCGCAGCAAAGAAGAAAACCGTTGAACATGTTGAGAAATCAAATCAGCAGGGCATGGCTGGTTTACGCGCTCAACTCGCTAAAGCCAAGGAAGCTAAAAAATAATAACTAGCAGAACACCGAAGTAAATTATTTTTGCTATATACCTAAACTGCTAATACCAAACAATATAATCACTGTCATCCCCGTAGTCACTAAACGGGGATCCATTCTTTTAATCACTTGTGTAAATCATTAAAAAGTACTGGATACTCGATCAGACACTTCGAGTATGACAGCTATAGGCTAAATATAATGCGGTGGTTTATTGGAAATTAGGTGTAAAAAATAAGAAAACCGTAGAGCACATGGAGAAAGTAAATCGACATGCCATGTTTACTTACTTAGCTAGCTTAAAGAAGCCTTCTACTAGTATGAAATCACTCGCAGTAAAGCTATTGGCTTAAAAGAATAGCGCCGGCAATGATAATTGCTGCAGCAATAATACTCGAGATAATTCGTTGATTATTCTTCCCCTGACTCGCCAACATAACTTGCATTAATTGTGTTTGTTGATGCTGGTTTTCACGACTCGTTTTTAAATAGTCGTAAATTAAGTCGGGCATTTCAGGCAGTTTTTCATTCCAAAAGGGTAAGTTCGCTTTAATTTTACTAAAAACAGCTTTAACGCCCATTTGCTCTTTCACCCAATTTTCTAAAAAGGGTTTTGCTGTTTGCCATAAATCTAACTGCGGATACAACTGACGCCCTAAACCTTCAATGTACAATAAGGTTTTTTGCAGTAAAACAAGCTGCGGCTGTACTTCCATATTAAAGCGACGAGCGGTATTAAATAAATTAACTAAGACTTGGCCGAAGGATATTTCTGACAGTGGTTTGTTGAAAATAGGCTCGCAAACGGTGCGAATGGCAAATTCAAATTCATCAACACTGGTATTGGCGGGCACCCAACCTGAATCTACGTGTAGCTGGGCAACTTTTCGATAATCACGATTAAAAAAGGCGACAAAATTTTCAGCTAAATAGCGTTTATCTTCAGAATTTAAGGTACCAACAATACCGCAATCAATAGCAATCCAAGTCGGGTCTGCAGGATGAGTTGCATCCACAAAAACATTACCCGGGTGCATATCTGCATGAAAGAAACTATCACGAAATACTTGAGTGAAAAAAACTTCGACACCGCGCTCAGCCAGAAGCTTCATATTTACGCCAAGCTGGTTAAGTGTGTCTACATCGCCCACACCAATGCCATAAATACGTTCCATGACTAAGACATTTTTAAAACTATATTCACTATGTATTTCAGGTACGTAAAGCGCTTTATCGTACTCACTACCTTGTTCAAAATTACGCTTAAGCTGAATAGCATTGCCAGCTTCACGGTTAAGATCCAATTCATCTAAAATGGTTTTACGATATTCTTCAACGACTTCTTTTGGACGTAAGCGTTTGCCATCAGGTAACCAACGCGCCACGATGCCAGCAAATAACGACATCACTTTAATATCCGCTAAAATTGTTTTACTGATATTAGGGCGTAATACCTTTATAACGATATTTTCTTCTTTCTCAGTAGTAAATAGTGTTGCGGTATGCACTTGTGCAATAGAGGCTGATGCGAGTGGGGTAAGATCAAAGTCTTTAAAATGTTGTTCAAAAACATCTGCGCCCATAGCGGCAATGATAATTTTTTTGGCTTGCTCGCCGTCGAAGGGTGTGACTTTATCTTGCAGTAAGGCTAGCTCATCCGCTAACTCAGGAGGCAATAAATCACGCCTAGTTGACAACATTTGGCCAAATTTTATAAAAACAGGCCCTAAAGTCTCTATCGCTAAACGAAATCGTTGTTCTGGTGTTTTATCTTTATGCTTATTTCTCAGCCAGAATAAGCTGTGTCTAGCGACTTTTGCATACCAAGGCAATAGTCCCGCTGGTACCATTTTGTCTAAACCAAAATTTAGGAAGGTTTTAACGATTTGATAAAGACGTTGGCTACTCACGGCGGTTATTATTTCCTATGTTTTATTAATGCTACTAGTGGTATTCGCTAACTAATAACAGATTATTTATTAGCTATATTGGCGACCAGTTTATCGATGCGCGCAGACAAGCTATTAACCTTATTCGCCACATCTTTAGTTTTTTGGTTGAAAGCATTTAGCTGACTACTCGTCACCACTAAACGTTTTTCATGCACAAGATACTCGCCAATATCCGCTTCAACTTGCTTACCTGTAGCGGCAAGCGATTTGGTAATTTTATTACCAAACTGCAATAATTTATGCGTAGGTACGTCACCAAGATGTTTCGCAAGCTCTGTTTGCCAATCTATTTCAAGTGATTGAGCAATATTAGCAAATTGCTGCGCTATTTTGATATCACCGATGACATCGAGTTCGTCTTGCTTTATTAATTGCGTAAGCGACTGATTAGCTTTTAACTTGTTGAGCGTACTAATACTGGTATTAATAGTACAATCACTACACTCAGTACTCGACCTAACTATAACCACCGTTTGGTTAGGTGTTGTATTAACAGTAAAACATAACGTAAATGGCAACTCGGCCAATTCAAGCGTTAACGTCTTTTGGGCGACAGCGGAAAAAGATAGTGATTTATTATTATTTAAGGCTAATGCCTTATTAATAATCAACTCAAGCGTCGCCGTGGCAACTTGCGGTAATAATAAGCGGCTAATCAGTTGAGTACTAAATTTAGTTACAGCCTGGTTATTAAAAGGTTGCATGGCTAAAACTTATAACCTTTATGTAAGGCAACTACCCCACCGGTTAAGTTTTTAAAGCTCGTTTGCTCAAAACCAGCATTTTCCATCATGCCCTTCAATGTCTCTTGATCAGGATGCATGCGAATAGATTCGGCCAAGTATTGATAACTTGCACCATCTTTAGCGACCAGTTCACCCATTTTAGGTAATATATTAAATGAATAGAAATCATAGGCTTTATTCAATAGTTCATTTTCTGGCTTTGAAAATTCTAAAACAAGTAAACGCCCACCTGGCTTTAATACTGAATAAATTGAGCGCAACGCCTTATCTTTATCCGTTACATTACGTAAGCCAAAAGCGATGGTGACAATATCAAAAGTATTCTCTTCAAAAGGTAAATATTCAGCATTGGCTTGCACGTATTCAATATTTTGCACTAAGCCTTTATCGCGTAATTTATCACGACCTACATTTAACATTGAACTATTGATATCCGCTAGAACGACTTTACCTTCTCGGCCTACTAACTGCGAAAATTTAGCCGTTAAATCGCCGGTACCACCCGCTAAATCTAATACTTTATTACCTGGGCGTACGCCACTAGCATCAATAGTAAAACGTTTCCATAAACGATGAATACCAAATGACATTAAATCATTCATCACATCATATTGCTTAGCCACTGAATGAAACACCCCTGCTACCATAGAAATTTTATCGTCTTTTTCTATAGTTTTATAACCAAAATGCGTGGTGCTTTCATTATCGGCTGAAGTGTCGGCATCGCTTGGCTTATTAAGGGGTGCAGATAAGTCACTGGCTGGAGAGTTTTGATCTGTGGATGACATGGTATTTTCACTTAAAGCAATATTAAAACAATAATTGCCGTTAGTTTACTGTATGCATGCTAAATCACCAAATACCTACTGGTTTTTTATTGATCTAACTACAGTAAATGTGTGATAAGTCGACGATAAACAGTTAATAGGACGATGTTTAGCCAATAACAACTGTAATAAAACAACAAAAGTGAAATAAAACTACAAGATACACTTGCCAACATAGAGCATCTACTCTATACTTCTCTTCGTTCCCTTATGCGGACGCTTGTTGTAATAATTGAATATTCTAGCTTTCCTCATAGCTAACTCACCGATAGTCTTTGCTATCGGTTTTTTTTTGCCTAATTTTTATCATTGAAATGAGATTAGCCAATAGCTTTCATCCTCTGCCATCACTTTTGACCCATACCTTATAAACTAGTACGCCTAGAATTAAAGGCAAGATAAACTCAATCAAGTTGTGCGCTCAACCCTAACACGGTAAAATATTGCCCATCTATACAAACATCCTAGGCCATTATGTCAATCAGCAGCGAACAACTTAATACCATAGAAAAATACGATGAAGAAAAACGCTTAAGCTACTTGCTTCAGCAAGTTGTTAGTAACCAAGAGATCTGGATATTAGCTGATGAGCATGGCTGCGTAATGCTAAACACCGAAGATGAAGATTGCGTACCCGTCTGGCCTAACGAAGAATTTGCCCAGCGTTGGGCAACCGATGAATGGCAACACTGTAAAGCTGAAGCTATCTCATTAAGCAAATGGTACAGTCGCTGGAGTCCGGGTTTAGTCGATGATGAACTCGCTTTAGTTACTTTTCCAAATCAAGATAATCAAGGTTTGGTGCTATTTCCTGAAGAGTTTGAAGAAGGCTTACGTAAAGAAACTAAAAAGCAAAACCGAAAATAAATAACGTTAACTAATAAATAGCTCCCCTACTATTTGCTCTTGGTCACAAGAGCATTCATTTCAATTTTTAGTATCATAGAAAGCGTCAGCTAATAACCTTAGCCTATAACAATTCCACTAAATGATTGACCACTTGTGCTGGCTAAAATATTCCAAGGCGGTGTTGAGCTCAATCCCAAGAGCCAGTTATTGCTCAATCAACCGTTGTGCCTTTGGGTCACTTTGTTTATATTATATTCAGTAATAAATGGACGTATATACAAGGAAATAATGTCAGACATCAGTATTGAACAGAGTATGCAACTCTTTGAGCTTCAACCCGGTAAGAGCTTAGACCTACAGATTAACCATCCTGTACCGCTAAGGCTTAAATTGCCATTGATCGGTTATGAGCTAGGTAAGTACATTATATTAAAATATCCAAAATCGGCTAACACTTCCGAATATAAAGATGTATTAATCGAGGGTAACGTACTCATAGTCCGTTATTTAATGGAAGGCAATAAAGGCGAGTGCTTTGCCTTTCGATCTTCCATTAAAAGCATTACCCAATATCCTGAAAAGCTCATTTTTATTGATTACCCTAAAAAGATTGAAAACCGTCAGTTGCGTCTGCAACAAAGAACAAGCATTCACCTGCCGGCAATAATCATGTTGGAAGGTTCGGTCGATAGTAAAGGTACTCAAATTAGCGGTATTATTGGTGATATTTCTGCCAAAGGTTGTGGTTTCACCTTCAAAACTAAAAATACCAAAGCTAAGGTTAATAAACGCGATGTTTTTGTCTGCCTACAGAGCCCTACTGATGGTGAAGTACAAATACCGGCTCGAGTATGTAATAGCCGTAATGACAATGGTATCGTCAGTGTTGGTATTCAATTTCTCGACAATGGGGATTTAGTGCCAAAATTACTGACTGAACTTTTCATCGAGAATACAATTAGTTGATAGTTCATTCGTCATGTTTACCTCAGAATACAACCATCCTAAAGGAAACAAATGGAAATTCGGATCGGCTCGCTAACACATCCTGCAGTCATAGCCCTGCTAACAGAGCATCATCAAGATATGCTAATGCATTCTCCACCAGAAAGCGTGCATGCTCTTGATTTATCGGCATTAGCTCAACAGAGCATTACTTTTTGGAGTGTTTGGCAAAATGATGAATTGGCGGGTTGTGGTGCTTTAAAGGAGTTAGACAGTACTCACGGTGAAATTAAATCCATGCGAACTTCACGAAATTTTTTACGCCAAGGTGTCGCTAAATTACTGTTGGAACATATGATTGCTCAGGCAAAGAAGCGCAGTTACCAAAAACTAAGCCTTGAAACAGGTACTATGGATGCCTTTCTACCAGCACAAAAACTCTATCACCAACTTGGTTTTACCCATTGTCAGCCCTTTGCTGATTATCAAGAAGATCCCTACAGTACTTTTATGTCTAAGATCATTAGCTAACAAATCCAAATATCCACCTATATCCGGCACACTGTGGCGTAACCGTTAATGAACAAGCTTTTAAACGGTTACCTTTGATAATCGACAACTATAAAAATCACTTTTAGTTGATTATTTTTCAGCACAGTAAACTGAACACTTAAATAATCCATCCATACTGATTTTGTACTTGAACTTAACAAAAAGTAAGTTAAAATAGCATTTGAATAACATTCGAATACAATTTCATATAGGCTTCACATGGCTCCAGCTCCAAGATTTAGTGCAGAAGAACAAGAAAGATTAATCATATGCGCAGCGATTAAGGCAATAGAAGAAAGTAGTTTATTAGACTTTTCTATGTCCGCTATTGCCAAATTAGCAGGCCTGTCTATGGGGTCGGTTTATAAGTTTGTGCAATGTAAGGAAGATGTACTTATTGCATTAGCTACCCGCATGTATAAAGGACGACAATCCGTTTTCAAAAAAGTACTCGCTTTACCCTTAACAACACCAGAACGCATTATAGCGACCAGTTTGTTAGATTTTTCTAAAGTACATATGTATACCTTTGATAATCAGCTTGAAAGTATTGTTAACACCGAAGCGATGATGAAGCGATGTTCAGATCGCTGGTTAACACAAATGAGAGCATGCGGTGAACAATGCCAAACTATGTTTCAACAATTTTTACAAACCGCCGCTGACTCAGGTGAATTAATATCAGGTAACCGAGATATTACAGAAATAAACGTAGGTACTTGGTCGTTATCCGTGGGTTACTTTCAAACGGTGCGCTTGCTTCAATGTTTGCAAAATGATCTCAATGGAAATATCGATGCAAGTAGTGAAGAAAAGTCGCTTGTACTAGCAACAGATAATGCACATATTCGCACGATGAAACGTTTAGTCAATACGTATGACTGGCAGAAAAAAATCTCAGATGATGATATCGAGAAAGTTTGCCTACATTTAGTCGACGCAGAGCTTAGGTAATACCAATCGGATTAATTTTTTGTACAACTTAAATCTTGGCTAGCAAGCTTAGAAAAAACACTTAAAGATAAAGGAACATCATGAACATAACTAAATGGCTTTTAGTCATTATAATATTAGCCGGCACAATTTTTGGTTTACAAAGCTATAAAACATCACTGAAAGAAGCAGCCAATGCCCAAGCAGCAATGATGCCTGAAATGGCAGCCACAGTAACCGCGGTAAAAGTCACTAATATTAGTTACCAAAAACATATTCAAGTCAGTGGTGAAGTACAAGCATTCAAATTTTTGATGCTCAATAACGAATTGGCAGGTCAAATTACTCGCTTAAATGCTGCTTCCGGTAGTGTGGTTAAAAAAGGCCAAGAACTATTAGTATTAGATCACCGTGATGAAGACGCCCGTTTAATGGCCGCCGAAGCCACCTTGATGCTCCACCAACAGACGCTTGACCGTTATATCAAACTTCAAAAGAGCCGTGAAATTAGTGAAGATAAAGTTGATCAAGCCCGCGCTGCATTGCAAATTGCTCAAGCCGATATTAATGTAATCACCACGGCCATAGATAAAAAAACCTTAACCGCGCCTTTTACTGCCAAAGTAGGTATTCATACCCTAGAAGTTGGCCAATATTTAGATAAAAATAGTCAGGTACTTGAACTTGTTGGTGTTAATGATTTCACTTGGATTGATTTTAATCTGCCACAACTTTATCAAGAACTCGATTTAGCGTCGACAGTAGAAATTAGCCAGATCAATCAAGAGTCGATGTTTGAAGCAACGGTTATCGCGGTAGACCCACAATTATCTCGTCTTTCACGTCATTTAAAATACCGCGCACAATTGCCCTCTTCAACGTTAGCGTTAAAACCAAATACCTTAGTGTCAGTCATCGTGCCAATCGATAGTAAGTCAACCGTTGCTACCGTGCCTGATTTAGCGATAAAACGTGATGCACTGGGTAATTATGTCTTTGTGTTAGACGCTGATGGCGAAGGTAGCTATCGCGCTAAACTAGTCCCCGTTAAATTGGGCGAGCGACAAGGTGATCACGTAATGATTCTTGCTGGTGTAAAAGCAGGACAGCTTATTGCTAATAAAGGCTCATTCAAATTATTCCCTGGCATGAAAGTATACCTTGCTAAAGAAGCTACCAATGATGTGGCCAATGACGTTACCAAAGAAATAGCTCAAGCATTAGCTGCTGATGTTAGCGCACAAGAATAAGGGATTATGATGCAAGAAAGTAAACCATCCATCATGGACATTTTTGTCAGACGACCAGTCGTTGCTATTGTCTTATCTATCATTATTTGTATTGCCGGTATCTGGTCTGCAAGTAAAATTCCGGTACTGCAATTTCCTAAGATTGACAGTGCCTCATTAGTTATTGAAACTTATTATATTGGTGCATCCGCTGATGTGGTAAAAGGTTTCATCACCGAACCAATTGAGCGAGCAGCAGCAACAGTACCGGGTGTTGAATACGTTGATTCAGTCAGTACTTCTGGTAGTTCTAAAGTAACGGTATGGCTTAAATTAAACGAAAATTCAACACTGGCACTAGCAGAATTAAATGCGAGATTAGGACAGATTCGTTTCGAATTACCACAAGGCGCCCAAGACCCTGTTGTATCGGTAAGTCGTGCCGACAGACCTTTCGCTGTTATTTATTTAAATGTCCAAGCCAATGGTAATGACTTATCACGTATTACTGACTATTTAACTCGCCAAGTAAACCCAATTTTAAATGCGATTGAAGGGGTGCAACGTGTCGGTATTGAAGGTGCGAGAACACCGGCAATGCGTGTCTGGTTAGATGCTCAGGCATTACAAGTATTTAACTTAAGTGCTAGTGATGTTTACCAAGCCTTAGCAACAAACAACACCATAGCCACGTTGGGTTATGTAGAAAATAGTCGACAAAAAATTGATATTGTTGCCAATACACAACTCAGTAGTGTTGAAGATTTTCAACAACTGGTCATTAGTCAGGTTGATGGTGCTAATATTTATTTAAAAGATGTCGCTAAAATTGAACTTGCCGCGGAAGATAGCAGCGTCACGGCTAGGTTAAACGATAAGGATGCGGTGTATATTTCTATTTGGCCATTACCTGGCGCTAATGAAATTGCCATTGGTGATAAATTATATAAAAAAGTTGCCGAGCTAAATAAAACGCTACCGTACGGTATATCAATTGATTACGCCTATGATGGCACTTTATACATGCGCGATGCATTAAAAGAAATTTTTACCACGCTCATTGAAACCGTTATTTTAGTTGGCTTGGTTGTTGTGCTGCTGATGGGTTCGTTTAGAAGCGCTATAGTGCCCTTAATTACCATACCTATCTCTATTTTAGGCGCGGTTGCCGCAATGGCCATGATGGGCTTTTCGTTAAACCTATTAACCGTACTAGCTATCGTATTATCGGTTGGTTTAGTAGTCGATGATGCCATTGTTGTGGTAGAAAACGTTGCCCGACTAATGCGTCAAGGACTATCGAAATTTGATGCGGCACTGATTAGCTCTCGCCAACTATTAGTACCTATCATTTCAATGACGTTAACACTGGCAGCCGTTTATGCGCCTATTGGTTTCCTATCAGGGCTAACGGGTGTGTTATTCAAAGAGTTTGCTTTTACGCTAGCCATTGCCGTCATCATTTCAGGCATCGTTGCCATTACTTTGTCACCGATCATGAGCGCTTATGTTTCACCTAAAGGTGGCGAAGAGAGTTGGTTAACCACTAAAGTGAACCACCTCTTTGAAAGAATACAACGGGGCTACGCTAAACTATTGCACCGTATTTTTAAGTGGCAAGGGCAAGTATTTCTAATAGCCTTGGTCGTTTCACTGCTCACTGTACCTTTTTACCTGTACTCAAAAAAAGAATTAGCTCCGGTAGAAGATCAAGCCATGGTTATGTTTGTCATTCAATCACCGCCTGATGCTTCAATGCATTATAACGTGTCGCAAATGAATCCCGTTGTTGAAAGCTTGCAAGAGATTGAGGGCGGTAAGAAAATTTGGCAAATCATCTTTGGTGGCGGTGGCTTTGGCGGTTTGGAGTTGGTTAGTGCCGATGACCGTGATTACAGCGCACAATCCCTAGTACCAAGGATTTACGGCAAATTAGCGCAAATCCCAGGGCTTAACATGTTTCCTATTTTACCTGCTTCATTACCAAGCTCTGGTCAGTTTGAAATAGAAATGATTGTTAAAGCCTCTGCCCCTTATAGTGAAATGAAGCAATACGCTGATCAACTTGTCGGTGCCGCCTTTGCCAGTGGTAAATTCCTCTTTGCTGATACCGATCTAAAAATAGATTTACCGCAAGTAGAGTTACAATTAAACCGTGAGAAAATTGCCGATTTAGGCATGAATGTCGGAGCGGTTAGCGAACAATTGGGTATTTTATTATCAAGCAATTTTGTGAATCGCTTTGATTCAAATGGTCAAGCCTACCGAGTAATCCCTATTATTAATGATGAGGTACGTAGTAAAACCGAAGCGATTTTATCATTAGATATTAAATTACCTACCGGTGAATTATTACCCATTTCATCAGTCGCCGAGCTAAAATGGAAAACAGTTCCTAGAGCCTTGGGTACTTTTGCTCAGCAAGCATCTTTTAGGATTTACGGCGGTGTCGCGCCAGGATCAAATAAAGAAGCCGCGTTATCTGCTATTGAAAATGCAGCCAAAGAAATATTACCTTTAGGTTATTCTATTGATTATGCTGGTGAATCAAGGCAGTTACGTCAAGAGGGTAATACCTTAATCATGGTATTGGGTATTTCATTAATCATTGTATTTCTGGTACTGGCGATACAGTTTAATAGCTTTAGAGATCCCTTAGTGGTGCTATTTGGTTGTGTACCATTGGCCTTATCAGGTGCCCTATTAATACCTTATGTTGAACTAACCACTATTAATATTTATTCTCAAATAGGCTTGATTACCTTAATTGGCTTAATTGCTAAAAATGGTATTTTGATTGTCGAATTTGCTAATCACGCACAAGAGCTTGGCGCGAATAAACTCGCCGCGGTAACTGAAGCAGCAACCACGCGTTTACGTCCTATTTTGATGACGACGGCAGCCACTATTTTGGGACATTTCCCGCTAGTGCTGGTTACCGGAGCTGGCGCAGAAGCGCGTAATAGTATTGGTATTATTTTAGTGGCGGGTATGTTTATTGGTACTATCTTTACCTTGTTTATTTTACCTAGCTTCTACTTACTCTTAGCAGAAAAGAGACAAAAGAGTAGCGGTGAAGAGATGCAAGTCTCAGATGAAGCCTTGCAGACAGTAGTTAATTAAACATTCTAACTTATTAAAAAAACCACCCGCATGACCATACGGGTGGTTTTTTTGTGCAAAAATTCGCTATTAACTGTTAACTGTTAACTCTAGCTGCTAATACTCGTTCAACATATTGTTTTGCTTCGCCACTACAGAGTAAAACTTCAGCAGCCTCTTTGATCTCGCCTTCAGTTTTATCATTGTGTTCAAGCATCATGATAAGTTCACTAATGATATTGCCTTCATAGGCAAAACAAGCAATTGGATGCTTGCTAAAAGCGGCGGATAACATCGAAGCATTAGTCACTTTAACTTGTAGCGCGAGTGCGTCTAAAATCGACTGAGGGAACTGCCAATGTTTAGCAATGTGATAGGTTAATTTTTTTGATTTCTGCTGCATCAATTCTTTAAAGGCATAAGAATTCGGTTGGCAATCAGGATGAATAAAAGAAAAAGCTTCCATCAATAATTGGTAAATAATCATATCGCCCAAGTTACAAATAAGACCAATAAGATAGCCTTGAGCTGCCTCTTTTTTATAAAGCGATCTATTTATTAATTCTTTAGAAATAACACCGGTGGTCAAGCTATGATGCCAAATTTTATTACCATACTGTTTAAAGTATATTTGAGATTGAGGAGTCAATTTACTCACAAAACCATTGATCACCCCTTCTATAAGCCCATTACTGCCCAGTAACATAAAAGCTGATTTAAGATCAGCTATTTCTTTACCTGTACGGTTATAAAAAGATGAATTGGATAACTCAATCACTTTAGCGGCAATAGAAGGTTCTTGCTGAATCAAATCAAGTAATGCTTGGGTATCAAAGTTCTCGTCAGTCAGCTGATCAATGACCTGACTGAGCGAAGCAGGTAATACCGGCATTGCTTCAATTATTGTATTAGGTTTACGTAACACAGCTTCAATTTTGTCAGCAACATAATGCGATAACTCATCGTGTTGTGTTGTCGCTGGTGATTGGCCAAATAAAAAATCATAGAAATCTTGACGATGTGTTTCTTCAATACTTGCCAAACGCAACGGCTTTACAGGACTCGCATTTTTAGGCTCTTCAAACGCTTGTTGCTGCATTTCCTCTACTGGCACTTTATCTTTTTCGAAATATAAGTAATTGGGTTGTTTCTTGCTTTTAATACTGGGAAAAAGGTGCTTCAACATAGTTTTAAACATATAAATTTTTTTCCTAGGAGATCTTTGTTTTCATCATTTATGTTAAATTCACTGTTTTAAGGTCAATCTATAAAACTACTATAATTAATCATGATGTTAGGCATAATTAATTATACTAGTGCACCCCTGAGGATTTTCTTTTACTGTATACCCATTACCCTTTAATGTTCTCATTAAATATTCACTGAACGGCTTTATGATTATGAAACTACACCATATAGACGGACACATCCAAACAATCTTGCTAGCAGAGTATCCTGATAAACTGCTATTGCTTGATGGTTGCTGTCGCTCAGACGTTGCTATGTTAAAGCTTTTTATTACCCAAACCCTACAACGCCCGTTCAGTGATTTAACCTTGGTGGTGGTAACACATATGCATCCTGATCATGCGGGTGCTGCCAATAAATTGCGAAAAATAACAGGCTGTAAAATCGCCACCGCTAATGTCAGTGGACAATGGTACTCAGGGATCGAAGGCCGAGTCATGCACCTTACCGACATATTATTAGCTAAGTGGGTAGCAAAACGTATGAAAAAACCTCGCCTTAACTTTTGGTACTCTAGTCAGTTAACCCCTGATTATAAGCTTAATGATGGCGAGAAATTACCGGGATTTTCCGAGTGGGTTGCTTTAGCGACTCAAGGTCATACCGACAGAGATTTATCCTTACATCACTTACCTAGCAATAAAGTCTATGTTGCCGATTTAATAGTCAAAGTGAAAAATAAATACATTCCACCTTTCCCCATTTTTTATCCTAATCGTTATCGTGCTTCACTCCATAAAATCATCACATTAAAACCGCAAAGCATCATTTTAGCGCATGGCGGAGAAGTAAGTTTAACAGAGCATGATTACCAGCACTTATTACAGCTGGCGCCGACCATACCTAAAACACATTGGCGTGCGGTTAAAGAAAGACTAAAAAGTCCAAGAACCTTAATCTCGAATAAACGCTAGTATTTTTTAAGTCATAATAAATAAAAAGCCCAGAGTATTTTATTACTCTAGGCTTTACTTTTAACAGTTAACAGTTAACAGTTAACAGTTAACAGTTAACTAACGTGTTAAATATTAACAACTATTGCTTATTCATCGTTACTTTCACGGCACCAAACTCACCGTCCAGTGTAATGTAGTGCCAGTAAGCCTCTGGTTTTAATTCAATAATTAAACTATCCCAGTTTCCGTCACCATTTGCATAGCCGTCATTATCTTGCGCTGTTGGCCAGCCACCTGCTTTAAACAGTATATCTGCATTACCCCAACCGCCCGTTGTGCTTAATTCAAAACGAGTCGCTAAAGCACCATCATTGCGAATAACGAATGATGCACCACCACTTGATGAATTAACACATTCAACTATTTGGTTTGCAACCAGGTAATTGTTATCTTTATCATGAGCATTGGCTGGGATCTCAACAATACATGGAGAGAAGTCAGTACTAATTGTTACTGGCTCACCTGCCCAATTACCCGCAGTACCTGAACTTGCTGCATCAGTATCGTTCGGGCCAATGGCAACAATATTACTATCGCCTAATACAACACCATTGACTAACCATTCATTAAACTCTGCATCGTAACCCGTACCGAGATTATCCAAATAAGTTTGAAATGCAGGGTATTGGCCGGTACGCGTTAAGTTCAACATTTCATTCACATCACCTTTATGATTCTCAAACATGAAACGAACCGCTAAATAACCCCAACGATAAACACGTGTTTGACCAGAGTCGTAGGTATTTTTAAAGATTTCAGATAATGAAAACTCCTGAGATTGACCTACAGTAATAGCAGATTCGTTACCGTCACCTTGGGCAATATATTCAGCTAAACCTTCAGTCCACCAAACAGTACTAACCGTCATACCTTGACCAAAATCGCCATACAAGTCGAAACGAGCATCTAAGTAATGCACATATTCATGCTGTAAGTTCCACACATGAAAATCAGGTCGCATCCACTGAGCTTCATAAGCAATAAAACGCGCTTGGTTTTTCTCATTAATAGGCGCGCCTTCTAAATACATACCACCATTGTTGGTATCGATACCGAAGAACTGACCAGCATAAGTTTTGTAATCAGTGGCTGAATTGAAAATAACTAACTCTAATGCTGCGTTACTATCGTCAGCAACAGGCTGGTAACCTGTACCTAAGATTGTATGGAAGTTTGTTTCTTGGTTACCTAACACCTGACAAATCCATGCAGCTTGGTCGTTATACAGATCTTGCGCACGAATTTTTAAGCTGTCTGAACATTTATAGTTAAAAGTTAATGTGTCAGCTTCTAGCGTATAGGCAAAACCACAAATGTCGTAGTAACCACAATCAGCACGGTCGTAGTAATCAGACATACTTGCGGCTTTAATCCATAACGCTTTTGTCTCATCGTTTTTGCTAGTCGTATCAAGTACCGCTTTAACTAATGTTTTAACGCGAGGGAATAGAGCATCTATATGGTATAAACGCGCCATTTCATTGACTGCATTTTGCAATACATATTCAGCATTAGTACCAATTAAGTCACGATGTGCATTTTGGAAGTCATATAAAACATCTAAAATATTATCGTCTGCAATAAATAGTGCTTTCATTGCATCATCCCATTGCGCACGGAATAAGGTACTGAAAACAGCATTAGCTGCAGCATTCATATTAAAGCTAGTTTTCCAATCAGCGTTGTAATCAGTTAACACGCGAATAGTAATATCGTTAAAATCAGCACCTAAACCGGCAGAGTCAACAGTAATTAGCGCCTCTTTTAAAACACTACCGTTTGATTCACTCGCCACCCAACTACTGCTGTTATTAAAGAAAGCGCGTAATGCTGTTTTAATAGTCGCTTTTACTGCATTACTATAAACAGGCACATCATCTGGGTGTGCAAACGATACGTAGAATGAACCTCGTAAGAAGTAAAATAAAGCTTCTAAACCAGTAGTATCTTCCCCAGTATAACCAGGAGCACGACTGTTAATTGCATTCGCAATAGCAAGCATGTTGGCTTCAGAGTAGATCTGCGTAGCATCAGTACCACTAATGTTGTAAATAGGACTAACATTTTGTGGGTGTGATAGTGCAATACGCTCAACTAAAGCAGCGCCATTTAACCCAAGGAAACGTGTGGCATCTGTTGGGAAGCCATCATCAGGGATCTGATTACCGCCACCTGTAGTCGGAATATCCGCAGGGTCAATCGCTACTAATATACTCACTTCTGATGCGGTTTGGTTTTCAGCATCAAGCGCTATATATAACCAGCCTTTTTTAGCCGTAAAGGTAATTGACTCAGATGTACCGACATTATTAGACATGTGATCATAACTAGTAGTTGTAGCCCAACCTTGCTGGCTTACTAATAAATCAAATTCACCTGTACCGCCAGCTGTTGAGACTGTTATCTCAATATCGTCAGTATCAACATGAATAGAATAAGAACCAGAATTAACACATCCGACTTGGTTAAATGTTAATCGGCCTTCTTCAGCAGTTTCAGCGCCACATAAACCAGGATTAGTGGGTAGTGTTGGCACATTTGGATTTGTATCTGGATCTGGATCTGGAGCGGGATCAGTACCGCTATCAGCGCTAACTTTGAAGCTCACTTCATTATTAAGTCCAAAGACGCTGATATATAAACGACCTGTATTGGCTGTAATTTTCAGTGTTTCGTCAGTACCATCACTAACTGCAGAAGCAATATTGTTACTTCGAGTCGCCCAATTACCCGTATTCACATAAATGTCAGCTTGACCTGAGCCGTTTTCAGTTTCGATAACTAACGGGGTATTATCTGCTTCAACGTCGATATAGTAATATAGACCATTACCTGAAATACATTCTTGTGCATTTAACGTTAACGCATAGCCTGACAAGGTGTTTGTACCACACATACTTGGCAGAGGTGTAGTATCACCTCCAGTATCAGTTCCACCATCATTTGCGCCTATAACATCTAGCGTAACGCCTTGGTGAATGCCAAAAACACTCACGTATAAACGACCAGCATTCGCTGTAACAGCAAGTGTTTCTTCCGTACCCGCGTTATTTGTTCTTTGCGTATAACTAGCATCAGTTGCCCAAGAAGCGGTATTAACTAAAATATCTGCTTCACCTGTGCCACCAGAAGTTTGAATTTCAAGTGCAGTGTTATCATCTTCAACATCAATATAATAATATAAACCATTACCTGAGATACACTCAGTTTGATTTACCGTTAATGCACCGCTTGATGCGGTAATGCTACCACAGTCACTCGCGTTAGCATTGTTTGCTGCAAAAGCACCAAAAATAGCTAAGCCAAGTAACGTTTTACTGACAGAATGTTTCATTCGATTTCCCATTTGACGTAGTAAACTATGCAATGTTTACCCGTTTTTATTGTTTTTATTTACTTTTTTGAATTACCTCTTTAGTAGAAATAACGTTATCTCTACTTGCTAGAAAAGCGCTAGCATTGCATTTTTTCTTAAAAAATTATTAGCCCAGCTTTTGGTTTGGTCGGAGAAGTATCTGAAGAGAAATGCATAGTGACCTACCAAGCTAAAATCTATTAACATCCTTATTTTGCTAGTTGTATTTAATACCGAAAACTTGTTTTAAATACCAAAAATGTAACCTGACACACTAGTATATTGTATGCAATATACTTCACTCGATTTGTATTGTACACAAAAGAAACAAGATTTGATCTGCTGGATAGTCAGTTAAGTGGAGAAATCACCCTCTTTTATCTCATAAGTATCTGTTTTTATAAAAATAAAACAGCCAAGAAAATTACAAATAAATTACATTATTTTTACATTTTATTGGGGTTATGATGAATAGGTACTGATTTGAATGATTTTGAATTTCTGGGAGGTATTACAAAATACCGAATGATTATGATAGTAAGATAAATATCATAACAAGGACGAGAGAGTCACACGATGGGCTTTGAGATTTACTTACACCGCACCTTTAAACAGTTAGATAATTTTCTGGCAATATTAACTTTCTTATTTTTTTCATCATGTAAAAAACTAACAAATACCAATAAGACATTTGTTAGTTTTGCTAGAACAAAGCCTCAATAACGAGGCTTTATTTAGTAAATTATTTCTTCACTGCTCCAACAGGTGGCGGTGGACTTTTTTCATCTGCTGTTGAATAAATTTTTTCGTGACCATGATGGGACGCTGTATCACTTTGCTTTTTATTATATTGGCTGTCTGGTGCTGATAGCGGAGGTGGTGGTAACCTCCTAGGTTGATCCTCTGCATGTATTTGTTGCCCGTTTTCATCGGCAATGCCGTGAGCAACAGGTAATGCACTGCGATCTATTGTCGCTACATTAACGGGAGACTTCTCATCTTGCAAAGTGCTTATTTCACTTTGGCTCGGATCTATTGTTAAAATCTTTTCTGCCTGATTGGCATCCTCATTTGAAAGATTAAGTATTGTCAGGCCAGCTGTTGTGATGATAATTAATGAAACCGCTGACAGTTGTAATTTTGTCATAAGAAGTTACCTAAAGTAGTACGAATTTACAGCGACGCTAACACTATTTTTAAGCTACCTCAAGTTCATACATGGTAATTACATTGTCAATAAGGCCATAATATATATAGAATTACTCTCTTAATTAACATCGAAAATCAAAAAAAGTATATTGTATTCAATAACATTATTCATTATAAGAATATAATAATCACCCTTTGAAAAAATAAATTTATTAAATAATAAACTGTCTGTTATGTCTAAAATCCCCTACTCTATCGGGCAGGTTTTTATCTGAATTTTAAATAGAAGAATGCTATGTTTACTTTTTTTGTCATACTCTCATTATCGTTTTTTATCTATAAAACCTACCAATCAAGCGAAAAAAAGCAACGTAAAGTTATCCATAGAGTCATTACCCGTGGCGTAAAAAAGCAGAATATAAATAAACAACAAACACAGCATAATAAAATAATTGCGCTCGACCCTGACTTTGATAAAAATCACATGATAAGTCGTGTTGAAAAAGCTTTTTTTATTATCAAACAGGCTTGGTCTAAACATGACATGAGCTCAGCTAGAGGATTTATAACCGACGGCATTTATCAACGATATATTATTCAGTTTACTATTCAAAAAAAACACCAACGTCATCGAAAAATAGCCGATTTATCGATAAATGATTGTGAACTAGTCGGTATTGAAGCTGACAAGTTTTTTGAAACCTTACACTTTAAAATTTCAAGTCAGGCTCGTCTAATCACAGAAAAAAGCAATCATGCTAAACAGCATCATAAATTACCTCCTTATACTCACTCAGTTGAATACTGGACTTATATCCGTTTACCCGGCGTTAAAACGCGTTCACAACCTGGCTTGATAGAAGGTATCTGCCCTAATTGTGGATCGACTTTATTACTCAGTAAATTTGAACAATGCCAAGCCTGTAATTCATTAGTAACCTCTGGAGAATATGACTGGATATTAGCTAAAATTACTCAGGAAGAAGAATGGCGTTTTCAAAATGCTAAAAGACAGATTAAAGGCGTTGCTGAATATCAAGTGGTTGATGCCGCCTTTAATTTACCCGTTATCGAAGATAGGGTTAGCGTCATATTTTGGCGTTTACAAAAAGCATGGTTATCACAGAATTCAGCGCCGATACAATCAGTTGCTCATTCCAACTATGTCGATTATTTTAATAGTAACGAATTGAAAAATTATTATTTTGATAACGTTGAATTAGGTCTGTGCGAAGTAAGTAGCGTTGAGTTTGGTGATGAATTTGATAAAGTTTTTATTTTGGTTAAATGGAAAGCGAACAAAGTTTTTTTTGATAATAAGGCAAAACAAATTGCCGGTTATTATGCTCACCACTTAACCCTAATTAGAAAAAATGGTGTACTGAGTAACATCAAAAGAGGATTACATTCGCTGCATTGTTATAGTTGTGGGGCTCCTCAATCTGAAAGCTATCACGATAGTTGCCAATACTGTCATACAGCTTTTAACCATGGCGAACTTGATTGGGTTTTAAACGACTTTACTCCCCATATAAATCGGGTTGTTAAGTTAAAAGGGCAGTCATTCTCTATAGAGTCAGGGCCGGGTAAATCTCAAGGTAAAATATTCGATCCCATTTCGTTGCTTTCAGGCTTGGTACTTATTTTACTTGCTGATGGTAAGGCACATCCCAAAGAAATAGCCTTATTAAATGAATTTTCCAGAAAACGTAAAATACCTCAGCATGTTTTAGACGAAGTCATGCTTGCCGGTGAGAATGGCGAATTAAAAATGTTAGCCCCCGATGAGGCACTAGATGCTTCAGCATGGCTCATTAAAATGATTGAAATGTGTTTGATAGACGGAGAAATATCAAAGAAAGAACATGAATTGTTACTATTATTTGGTAAAAAGTTTAATATTTTAGCTATAGAGATAGATATAAGAATTAAAGAAACACGGACAAAGTTATACCTCGACGCTCAACGAGTCTTAGCACCAGATAACAATGCAATACCATCTAGCATAAATAAGTGAGCACTTTCTTAGAAGAATTGGTATAAGTTAACTCAACAGTGATAAATACTCGGAGTACCTATGGATATAATTGATCGCGTAAAATACGATGGTCCCAGTGATGTTTTTGCTTGGCGTTGGCCTCATGATGGCTTAGTTTGGGGCACTCAAGTTATTGTTAATCAAGCTCAACAAGCGGTATTTTACAAAGATGGTAAAGCGCTAGACGTATTAGAGCCTGGTCGCCATACCTTAAAGTCTGCGAATATTCCGCTGCTTGAACATATCGTCAATATTCCCTTTGGTAATCAAACCCCTTTTGCCGCCGAAATATACTTTGTTAATAAAGCAGTAAACTTAGATATGAAATGGGGTACGCAAGAGCCGATACCTGTTTTAGACCCTGTTTATAAAGTGCTAGTACCCGTGAGAGCTTTCGGCCAATTTGGTATGAAAATCATTGATGCTAAAAAGTTCGTTGCAGAGCTAGTTGGCACCGTTGATGAATTTGATGCTCAGCAAGTTTGCGATTATTTTCGTGGCCATTTAATGAGTCGTATTAAAGACTTCATTTCCGCTAAAATTATTAACGACGGAGTTTCTATTTTAACGATAAGCAGCCAACTTAATGAAATGTCAGCAGCATTGAAACATGATATTAGTGCTGAATTTAACCGTTTTGGTATTGAAATTGTTAACTTTTATTTAAGCTCAATCAATGTGCCACAAGACGATGATAGTGTGGTCAGATTAAAAGAAATGTTAGCTAAAAAAGCCGAGTTTGATCTTTATGGTGAAGATTACAATACCGTGAAAACTTTCGATGTTGCCGAAAAAGCGGCATCCAATGAATCTGAAGGTAATGTTGCTGGCGCCGGCGTAGGTATGGGAGTTGGTATGGGTATTGGCAATCAAATGATGAATATGAATGCTGATATGATGGACAGTGGCAAAGCCACTAAACCGTTGCATACAAACGACACCAGTACGTGTTGTTCATGTCAGAAAACATTAGCTGCAGGTGTTAAATTTTGTCCTGATTGTGGTACCGAGCAGGTTAAAAAACGTCAATATTGTACAGGTTGTGGGTGTAACACACCTGAATCTGCAAATTTTTGCCCTGATTGTGGCAAAAAACAATAAATTATCCTCATCAATAATCCATTAAAGACTTATGCTGGTTGAAAGATTTTTTTCAACCAGCACGGAAAACCCTCTCAGATTAAAGTAACTGTTCAGCCAAATAGTCCACAAGTAGTCTTATTTTGGGCGATAAATGGCGATTTTGAGGATAAACTGCCCATATACCTTCATCAGGCGCACGATAATTATCTAATACCGTCACCAGGTCACCACTTTGTATATATTGCTCTACATAATAATCAGGTAATTGCACTATACCTAAGCCTTTCAGAGCCGCATCGGTCAAACTGTAGCCATTGTTGTATCGCAACCTACCCGTTACGCGGAGACTTTTTTCTCGGCCTGACTCCCTAAAGTGCCAATAGTCTAACGTGCCCAACAAACAACTGTGCTTATTAAGCTCTGATATTGAATGGGGTATACCATGCTTGTTTAGATAATCTGGCGATGCACAAACATAGTTTGCTCTTTTACCGAGCTTTTTTGCCATCATGGTAGAGTCACTTAACTTACCAAGACGAATAGCTAAATCATAACCATCTTCCACTATGTCAACCTGTCGATTACTTAAGTAAGCGGATACTTCAACATCGCTATATTGCTTTATGAAATTATTTACTAAGGGTAATATTTGCTTCTCACCGTAAGCGACAGGGGCTGTTAACTTAATTTTGCCTTGAGGTTTAGATTGTAAATTCGTAATTGCACGCTCTGCCGCATCCAGACCATCGAGCACGCTGCGACAGTGTTGATAAAAAACACGCCCCTCTTCCGTTAAGGAGACTTTGCGTGTGGTACGATAAAATAATTTGATATTAAGCCGTTTTTCTAGCGCACTTACCTGACGACTGACTTGGGCTGTTGAAATCGCCATTTTTTTTGAGGCTAAGGTAAAGCTCTCATTTTCAGCAACGTAAACAAATTCGCTAATACCATCCCACTGCATGATTATTACCTATATGTACAAGTGATTTTCCAAATCAGTATATTATCATTTATTTAGAAACAAATATAATAGCATCCATCAAGAAAACGCGCTGCGAGTAAGTCAAGCCATGTATGACTCACTCAGCATTGGCAGGCAGCAATAGTTTGCATAACAGTATAGGAAGTAAATATGAGTTGGTTATTCCTTTTTTTAGGTGTCGCTGCAGAAGCAATGTCTCATGTAGCATTAAAAGAAACTGATGGTTTTACTAAACCCCTAGCAAGCGCTTTAGTATTACTCGGGCATTTAGCCGCATTCATGTTTTTAGGACAAGCAATGAAAGGCATGCCTATTGGTATCGTCCATGCACTTTGGGCAGGACTAGCTATTATTACTGTGACTTTATTGTCTGCCGTTATTTACCGCCAGCACCTTGATTTAACCACATGGCTTGGCATGGGATTGGTTGCAATAGGAATTGCCACCATTAACCTTTCTCAAGGGCATAACCATTAACGTGAATGACTTAACGTATAATCGTTTAAAAAATCATAACCAAATGAATTTACTGGTAATAATTCAATTACGATTATTACCAAGCAGTAAAAGTGAATTACGTATTAGACGTATTATCATGTTTAAATAAATAACGTAGACTAGGCTAAAATGTAGCATGGTTGTCTGCGCTATAAACCCATAAAATATCTATCAATTGAAAGTGAGAATGAATATGTCAGATAAATTTATTAAATCAAAAGCCGCCATTGCTTGGGGACCTAATCAGCCATTATCAATCGAAGAAGTCGATGTAATGTTACCGCGTAAAGGTGAAGTTTTAGTTAAAGTTATTGCCTCAGGCGTATGTCATACCGATGCATTCACCTTATCAGGCGACGATCCAGAAGGAATTTTTCCGGTTATCTTAGGTCATGAAGGTGGCGGTATTGTCGAACAAATTGGTGAAGGCGTTACCAGTGTACAAGTGGGCGATCATGTTATTCCTTTATACACTCCAGAGTGTGGAGAGTGTAAATTTTGTTTGTCAGGTAAAACTAACCTTTGTCAGAAAATTCGTGAAACTCAAGGTAAAGGCTTAATGCCAGATGGCACTACCCGTTTCTATAAAGACGGTCAGCCAATTTTCCATTACATGGGCTGTTCAACATTTTCTGAGTACACGGTATTACCAGAAATTTCGCTAGCGAAAGTAAATAAAGACGCACCGTTAGAAGAGGTATGCCTACTCGGTTGTGGTGTTACCACGGGTATGGGCGCTGTAATGAATACAGCAAAAGTTGAAGAAGGTGCCACCGTTGCTATTTTTGGTCTTGGCGGTATTGGTTTATCTGCAGTTATCGGTGCAACCATGGCAAAAGCAAGCCGTATTATTGCTATTGATATCAACGAAAGTAAATTTGAATTAGCCAAAAAATTAGGTGCTACTGACTTTATCAACCCGAAAGACTACGACAAGCCGATTCAAGATGTGATTGTTGAGATGACTGATGGCGGTGTTGATTATTCTTTTGAATGTATTGGCAACGTAAACCTAATGCGTTCCGCGTTAGAGTGTTGTCATAAAGGCTGGGGCGAATCAATTATTATTGGTGTTGCTGGTGCAGGACAAGAAATATCAACCCGTCCGTTCCAACTAGTGACTGGTCGTGTATGGAGAGGTTCAGCATTTGGTGGTGTTAAAGGTCGTACTGAGTTGCCTGATTATGTTGAACGTTATTTAGCGGGTGAATTCAAATTAAGTGACTTTATTACCCATACCATGGGGCTTGAAGATGTTAATGAAGCATTTGAATTGATGCATAAAGGCGAAAGTATTCGTTCTGTTATTCACTTCGATAAATAGCATCCATTTCAATCAATAACACTATTCCATCGTAATAAGTAGTCCGTTACCCCTTTCATACCATAAATGAACAGGGGTAACATCTTGAGGTTTTACCATGACAATTGCTCCTTTAATTGAAAATGTAAGCATGAACAAAAGTTTTGGTGGCTGGCATAAGCAATATAGCCACCAATCCACAACGTTAAATTGCGCTATGCGCTTTGCTATTTACTTGCCTCCACACGTATCAACTGGAGAAAAAGTTCCGGTATTGTATTGGCTTTCAGGCCTTACCTGCACCGATGAAAATTTTATGCAAAAAGCAGGCGCACTGCGTATGGCTGCCGAGTTAGGTATTGCCATTGTTGCACCTGATACTAGCCCTAGAGGTGAAGAGGTCGCTAATGATGACGGTTATGATTTAGGTCAAGGTGCAGGCTTTTATGTGAATGCTACGCAAGCCCCTTGGAATCGTCATTTCCACATGTACGATTACGTGGTTAATGAATTGCCGCAGATAATTGAAGCGACGTTCCCGGTATCAGATAAACGCGCCATTAGCGGACATTCGATGGGCGGACATGGCGCATTGACTATTGCCATGTTAAATCCTGAACGCTATAGCTCAATGTCGGCGTTTAGCCCAATTTGTAATCCTGTGAATGCGCCTTGGGGTAAAAAGGCTTTTAGCGCTTACCTAGGTAAAGACAAAGCAACTTGGCTTAATCATGATGCAAGTGAGTTAATGCGACAAGCAACCGTGCTTGTTCCAGCGAAAGTTGACCAAGGTCTAGCTGATGACTTTCTAACTGAGCAGTTAAAACCTGAATCTTTAGAAGTGGCAGCAAAAGCCAGCAACTATCCATTAGATCTTCGCCTGCATGATGGTTATGACCACAGCTACTATTTTATCTCAGCATTTATTGAAGAGCATCTGCGCTTTCACGCCGAGCACTTAAGTAAGTAATGACAACTGCCGTCTAACTATTAGACGGCAGTTTTTTGTACAGACTTATTATAAATTCCAATCATCGTTGTCGATCTTAAGCGGAAAATAAAGTGGTAATCGTTATTCTATGTATGATTTTATACAATCACGCCCTGCATCTTTTGCCAAATACATAGCGTCATCAGCATTTTTAATCAAACTCGCTTGATTGAGTGTTTGGTTGGGTATTACACATGCAACACCTGCACTTACCGTTATGATATTACTCGCACTAGAAAATGCATGAGGAATACGCTTGGCTTTAATTCGAGCAAGTAACTCTTCTCCTATATGCAAAGCACCTTGCCTATCCGTGTCAGGTAATAATAAGATAAATTCTTCTCCGCCGTACCTTGCCACTAAATCATTAGGTCGCGATAGGCTCTCGCTAATGACCTTTGCGATGGCTTGTAAGGTTTCATCTCCAAGCTGATGCCCGTAGTTATCGTTATAGGGTTTAAAATAATCAATATCAATCATTATGATTGATATATGTTTTTGGTTTCGTATGGCGCTTAACCATTGAGTATCATAAAACTGTGTAAACTGTCTTCGATTAGCAATACCGGTTAAAGGATCAATAGTCGCAAGTTTTAATAATTCCTCTTGCATGTTTTTACGATGAGAAACTTCCAAACTCAAAATTTCATTAACCCTTGCAGACTGTTTATGACTTCTGCGTAAACCTTGTAAAACAAAAGCAATACAGAGTAAGCTAATGAGTAAAGTGCATATCAAAAGATAGGCTGTCCGAGATACCATGTTATTAGCAAGAAGAGTAGAAGCTTCAATTGGTACAATAACTTCAAGAATGCCACGTAAATCACCTACCTTCCAATCATTTTTGGGCGTGCTAGGATGATGGTTATGGCAATGAACACAATCATTTTTCATTAAATCAGCTGAGGCAAAACGTAGAAATTTACTTTTTCCAATAACCTCTACCCTGAAGTAAGGTCGTTCCGCATTTTTTTGTAATGCTTGCCATGCATCTTGAGAGAATTCATCACTAAGGCCACCAGTAACTGATCGCCATGGAAAAGGAAATGGGCTATATAATTTGCTTTCTATACCTAATTTTTTAGTATGTAAACGGTCAGCAACTAGTATTGTTAACGTAGCAGGCAATGGTATAGCATTTAACTTTTCTTTATAGTCATGGCTAATAACCAAACCATTCTTTTGTGCCGTTAGGACAACTTCTGAAGTATATAATGAACGAAATTCACTTAACACTTTGGTAAAAGCACGGGCGCTTTGTATCGCGGTCTCTTTTACTTGTTCGTCTGCAAGTTCTTTTAAGTGAATAATAGTAATAGTTAAGCCTGCGGTAAATATTATGAATAATACCGCTATCGTATGCTTAAAAATAAATCTATATAGTGCTCTCATACAACCATTTCTTTATTTGAAATACCCACTCACTACTAAAACTAGCAGAATAATTAAAGTTTTCTAGTACATCACTACAAACTCGATGGCTTTAATTCTTATCTTATTTATCAGTAAAAATAAAATCAGATGATAAAGGCGAATAGATTGATGGGGGTTAGTTTCATATTATTACTCAAGTTGTAGGATACCTACATTAATTTCCCTACTCTACATAAATGTAGGTATCCACAGGGTGATTTGCTCATCCCGTGATTTATTTTTCGTTATTTGTGACAACCCACAATTGTATGTGGATATTCACAACTTATGAGAATTCTTGAATCGTATTTTCTGGGCCGTAGCTAGATTGGTAAATAGAATTAAAGTTCTTGCATCAAAAGTAGTGAGAAAATTATAAAAAACTTCACAAATCACAAGAAAATAATGGCAACTAAGTATCTTACCTGACGTTTCTATTACTGATTGTAGTTTTACTTAATAGTAAAAAGCATAGGAACTAGACAGTAAATCCCCTAAATAGGCAAAGTGAATCAGTTTCTGTCGATGTTGAGAATATGAGTTGGAAGTTGGATAGTCGTGTAACTAATTAGACGTAATTAGCCCTAAATACTCACAGAATATGCACAGGAGAAGTTTATGATGTGGAAATTTATTGTGTGTTTTTTTTCAGGGGGAAGATTTAAAAAGTGGTCGGTGATGCAAGATTCGAACTTGCGACCCCTTGGACCCAAACCAAGTGCGCTAATCACCGACATTTTATAACTTTTTATTTTCTACTTCAGGGAGAAGGGAAAAATGAGGTGGCTAAAGGGATTTTAACCCTCGACAACCGGAATCACAATCACTTTGTCGGTATAGCCTTTAGCCAGATTTAAGCGCAATAACGTAGATAATTTATTGAGCTAATTTTGCTCAATCTAGATTAATGTATAATGTCGTACCTGTGAAAACTCACAGAATAGTAACACAGTAATAATCAAAAAAATTATTAACAATTTTGTGATTATTTAGCATCTTCAAATTGTTCAAATGTTTGCGCAAAGCCATCATATCTGTTTTTAAAAATGTCCTATAGTTCACTTATTAAATCTGAATTGTAATTGAGCCTATTCGTCTCTTAATAGTGCAAATATCCAGCATAATTTAAATAAATTAATCAATATACGGAATTAACACCGAACAATTTATTTTAATAGGTTGATTTATTAATGAGCAATTATTATTGTTAAAGTACAAGAATAAACAGAGCATAAATTTTGCTTGCAGATAATCATAAGGTACCAAATATAATGTTTAGCTGGTTTAAGAGTAAAAAAAGAAATAATGAAGAAAATATTCAAGTAGAACTTAGCCGTTTTGAACAATATACTGAAAAACAACAAACCCGACTCGATCAAGCTAACCAAGCGCTTATATCTAGCTTAAACCAAGCACAATTAAACCATTCATCGATACAAGACAATCAAATTGAGCAGCTGAAAAATGACGTAGAATACTATCGTCAACAAATAACTAAACAACAAACAACCATAGAGCAATTAAGCGGTCGTTATGATGCTGTAATGGTTCGTCTTCTTGAAGAAAAACGCAGAGATATCAAAGATATTTTTTCTGATGACAATTTTATAAGTATTCAGTCCGACGAATTAATCTCTGAACCTGTAATAAGTGAAGATAACGATAGCGTACAAACACCGATAATTAATACCGAAGATGCACCTGTTTCCGTTAAAACAAGTAAAAGTACTAACACAACTAACAGCAAAGCTTCTTTTAAAGAAGATGACCTCTTATTTGAACAAGCGATTTTGCAAAGGAAAAATGGTGATAGTGAACAGGCTTTTTTATTATTTGAACAAGCAGCAAAACAAGGTCACATAAAAGCTATGGGCGCTATGGGTCGCTCTTTTTTCTTAGGTGAAGGAACAGTAGAAGATCATCCGTTAGGCTTAGCTTGGTTAATTAATGCTGCAAACCACAATCTTCCGCAAGCCCTAGACAGAGTGAAACATTTTCAAGAAAAAAGCCCTGAACTTTATCAAGAAGCACTCGAGATCTCAGAAGAATTGGCATAGTCAGTTGCTATATTAAGTAACACCTTAAATGTCACATATCGTATGCTTACTATTTATTATGACTATACCTCTGCGCTTGAATACGTTGGTATCAATCAACTACTAGAATTTTAAATTTATTTTTTATCAAATGATCTTTAAGGTTTATATGAAATTAATACTCTTTGTTGTTTTTGTGTTTTTTTCTTTTTTATGTACGGCTAAAGAGCAAATGACTTGGTACGCGTATAATCAACCGCCTGCCTATATATTTGAAGGAAAATTTAAAAACCAAGGCTTCATTAATTTAACACAAGAAATTTTAATTAAAACATTAACTCAATATCATCATAATACAGAACAAGTTACCGTTGGCCGATTTTTACACCAGTTAAGACTGAAAGAAAATGCTTGTGTTTTGGGCCTCTATAAAACGCCAGAACGTGAAAAGTATATATTGTACTCTGATAACGCTTTGATGCATCGAGGTTTACATGTACTTATATCTAAAAAAAAGGCTCAACATTTTAAGTTAACTAGTCCCTTGGATTTAGCTGAATTATTGCAGAAGCATAACTTATCTACCATTGTCATTCAGGGGCGATCCTATGGAAATATGCTAGATAATATTCTTAACAAGAATTTAGAAAATGTACTTTCACGCTCTTCTCAATCAAATTCACAGCTATATAAAATGTTAGCACTCAATCGCTTTGATTTCTTGATTGATTACCCAAGCACAGCAGCCTACGCATTTAAATCTAAGTTACTTAAGTCGGATGACTATGTATTGCTTAAAATAAATGGCATACCTTCTTATATAGAAAGTAGTGTAGGTTGTAGCAAAACAGAATGGGGATACCGTGCTATTTCGGCTATTAATATTGCGTTAAAGAAAGAAAAAAACACAAAAGCCTACCTTGATGCGTTACTCTCGTGGTCAAGTAACCTATCTGATCGTGAGGATTTTATTAAATTTTATTATCAGGAATTTCTATTTCCACAATCCCCTAAAAATTGAATGTTATAGGTGGATTCAAAGTAAAGTTAAATGATTGCTTTCGATGGTTACTATGCCATAGAAAAATATGGCTAATTGTATTATAAAATACTAGTTTCTAAGTTGATTGTAGCCGCTCTTAATATCCGTTTAGCGTATAGAATGAGCATATGCCTTTCTAATTCACCTCCTTTTATAGCACTATTCAGTATGACAATATGTCAACGACCGCTCTGGTGGCATTTTTGCCAGTCAGACTTTCGATTAATTGGTAATATTTATAGTCCAAACAATCCATGTTTACATCTGTGGAGAACGTCCGCTATCGTATCTTTGTTAACATTGAGCGAGTGATCATTAGTGACTTCTTCAACTAGCCATAAGCTGACATTAGCTTTTAAGTAAAAAACGGCAGTTCAGGGATCCTAAAGTTATCGCTTTTATATAAAACCTCACATCCATTCACAACTAAAATTATGAATAAAACTTCTCCATGGCGTTAGATCTTAAATCCCCAAAGCGGACAAAATAACCATACAAATTAGAGTATTAAGTCTAAGGCGATTTCGCCCCATAACGAGTTAGAGTGAACCATCACTTTTGCCACAACTTGTACCATTTCGTACTGGTTATATTGCTTTTGAAGAGCTGAGCATACTGACTGAACGCCTTAATGTTAAAGGGTCAATATTAAGGCGTTCACTACTGAATTTACTGCTCATATAACTATTAATTGGGCAGATGAAAGCATGCTTTTTGTATTCTGTTCAACGAGAGAATTGATTTTGAAATATTCATGAGTTTATCCTAGACTATATTATGGAAGCCACTAAGGAGGGAAGAAGCATGATCAAACCAAAAAAGTCTAACTTAGTGACTCAACGACCAGTTTTGATCCTTGATTTTAATAATGAGTTGAATGAATTAGATTCAAAGCTACGTGAAAAAAACTGGCTACCAATCACGACTTCTTCCACTTCCGCTGCAATACATCTTATTCAACAAAAAAATATAAACGTCGCTATCGCACTTATTTCATCAAATAAACAAAAAAATAATTTTGACTTCATGAGTAAAATTCAAAATATTGCGCCAAATGTAAAGTGGTTGGCTATCTCATTGCAATACCCCGTCACATCGGCAGCTTATTCAAAAAATTTATCAACTTACTTCATAGATTACTTCCATTGTCCTGTCGACTGGATACAGTTTTCACATACTTTGGGCCATGCATGGGGTATGACAAAACTTTATAAAAACGTTAATAAGGTGCAATTACCTAGCGCACAAAATCATATTATGGTCGGCCGCTCTAAGATAATTAAAGACCTTAAGTATAAATTAAAAAAAATGGCTCGCTCAGACTGTTCAATATTGATTAGTGGAGAAACAGGCACTGGAAAAGGACTTTGTGCACAACTAATCCACTTTTTATCGGAACGCAAAGGGGAGCCACTAGTGACAGTTAATTGCGGCGCTTTGCCTGCTTCATTAATTCACTCAGAGCTTTTTGGTTATGAAAAAGGTTCGTTCACCGGTGCGCAAAGCCAATATATAGGGCATATTGAGCGGGCCGATAAAGGAACCTTATTTCTCGATGAGATTGGCGACCTACCGTTAGAGCTACAAGTAAACTTGTTGAAATTTCTCGATGACTACACGATTCAAAGAGTCGGCGGTAATCAGCCCATAAAAATAGACTGTCGAATTATACTGGCCTCAAATGTCAATCTTGAAAATGCTGTCGCCGAAGGCAAGTTTCGTGAAGATTTATATCATCGCCTCAATATATTGCGAATTCATGTGCCTAGCCTTAGGAAATATCGTGAAGATATTGAGTTAATAGCGCGTGATTACCTTGAGCAATACTGCCACTCGGATCACAAACTGCATTTATCAGAATCAGCATTGCAGTCGATGCTTTTATATGACTGGCCGGGTAATGTCAGAGAACTAAAAAACCGAATACTCAGAGCGGTTATTATGGCCGAAGCAGAGCAAATAACGACAGAAGAACTGGGTCTCAATGCAAAGAGCAATTTCAAGCCCGTAGCTGATGTTGCCAATCAACAAGTAGAAATTAACACCGAAGTTCTGCTCGATGCAATAAAACAAAATAACTATAATATCTCTGCCGCGTCTCGGCAATTGAATATCTCCAGAACCACCTGTTATCGCTTGATTAAAAAATGTAAAATTAATCTGTAAATGAGCTTATCACTTTACCTTCACCATATATGTCCTAAAACACTTGCATTTTCCCATCATTGATCGTCGATATTGAAGCCATTAATCTGTTAGCTAATAGCAAATTCAACCTTTTCAGTATCCTATACAATGTATCGAACACTTTTCTATTATTGCTACAACAGAGCTGTCATTGATCTGGCTTGACAAACGTTTTTGACGTTGTATTAGCTCGAGTATTGACTATTATTAATAGCACAAACGCCCTAATAGAGCCATTTACAAAAAAAGTCAAATTAACTGCGTCACACTTTCATTGTAAATCCTTTATATTGAATATGCATGGGCCCTTGGGTGATTGTAAAGTTAGCGATAATCACCATAAATATTGTAGTAAGGGGATTTATTATGTTTAAACTACGGGAAATTTTCACAGCAAAGCTCACCACCAAGATAATGTCGCCAAAGTTTATGGTGTTGACTGGAGTGATCGTTTTATTACTCGCTTTTATTGGCTACAAAGCGTGGCAAGAATATCTAATCTATGAAATCAATAAAACGACCGAGTCATTTCCAACAGCGGCAGGTCCTGCGACTGAAGACCCAAGACAGCGTGCTCAAAATCAGACTCTAGCGCTGGCCAAGTTGATGGCCAATTACCGCCGTGCCGATAAGTCAAATAAAGCCAAGTTCCTGACCCAAGTGCTGGCACTGGCAAAAGAGCGTCAGGCGCTATTGGCCGAATTGATACAAACCGATCCGGCGGCAGCTGTACGCACCATTCTGCCAGCATCAGTGCGTAAAGGCATGCCGGATGAAGTGCTGGCCATGCTAACAGAGAAGCAAGCGCTTAAAGGTGAATTGGAAGTTTTTTATGAAGATTATGAAGATCCCAGCCTAAGCCGTTTGCACCATGTACTCAAAACCGAAAACGGTCGGGTCGAGCTGAATTTGCCTAAAAATGCCAAAGCCAATGCACTGCAAAGTGGTGCCAAAGTGCAAGTTCATGGTTGGTTATTTAAACATGGCGGTGAGACAATTGATTCGCTTGCTGTAAGCGATGAACAAGATGGCTTACTGGTATTAGCCCTAGACAGCAGCACCACTACGACAAGCACGACCAGTACAGCAAGTACAACTCAGGCTACATTGCCTAACACGCTTGGTGAACAACACACCTTAGTGCTGCTGGTTAATTTTCAGGATAATGCTAACGAGCAGCCGTGGACAGTTGCACAAGTTCAAGACATGGTGTTTGGTACCGTCAATGGTTTTTATCAAGAAAACTCCTATGGTCAAACTTGGCTAAGTGGCGATGTGGAAGGCTATTTAACGTTACCGATTAATGCAACATGTGATTTCGGAACTATTGATGACTATGCGCAACAAGCTGCAACTGATAATGGTATTGATGTAAGTAGCTATATGCGATTAGTTTACTTATTCCCTAAAAATAATGACTGTGGGTGGCGAGGTCAAGGCACCGTTGGTGGTACTCCTTCTAGAGCATGGATTAATGGTGAATTCAATCTACTTACTATTGGCCATGAACTTGGGCATAATTTTGGTTTGCATCATGCAAAAGATCTTGATTGTGGCGCTGATATTATAGGTGACAACTGCGCATCGGCAGCCTATGGTGATAATTTGGATATTATGGGCAAGTCAACCGGCCATTCTAACGCTTTTAATAAGGAACAACTTGGTTGGCTAACCTCTGATTTGGGTAGCATAGTGATTGCCGATGTGGATGGTAGCTATATGCTGTCCGCCTATGAAACCACATTTGATGGGGTGGCGAAGGGACTCAAAGTACGTCGTGGTACCGATACCACAACAGGACAGCCAGTATGGTATTACATAGAATATCGTCAGGCCTTAGGCTTTGATAGTTTTCTTGAAGGAAAAACAGGGATCACCGATGGCGTTGTGCTACACCTTGCAACTGAGAAAGATATTCAGAGCAATTTGTTATTGGATATGATCCCGAATAGCGGCCTGAGTGATCTAGATAAAGCTGCATTGCTGCTGGGAGTAAGCTACAACGATATTGAAGCAGGGGTAACGATCACTACAGAATGGGCAGATAGTAACGGTGTTAGTGTCAACGTCATTTATTCAGCGCAGAGCTGTGTTAAAGGTAATCCTAATTTATCACTGTCTCCTAATGAAAGTGCTTGGGTCGCACCAGGCACTACACTAGCCTATAGTGCAACAGTAACCAATCTGGACAGTGCTGCTTGTGCAAGTTCAGACTTCAGCGTCGCAGCTAGCCTACCTGCTGGTTGGGTTGCGAGCAGTAACTCCCTTAACCTTGCTCCGAGTGCCAGCGGCGCTGTGCCCATCGATGTCACCTCGGCCAGCACGGCTGTTGATGGGTTTTACGATATTACGATTAACGCGCAAAACAGCAGTGACAATAATTATAATACCAGTGCTGTCGTCAGTTATGTGGTGGCTACGCCAGCTCCGGTCTGTGTCGTTGCTAACCCGCTGTTATCATTAATTAACAGCCAAGGCGGCGAAGTAACCGCCGGTAGCACTGTGACCTATACTGCCACGGTAACCAATCAAAATAATGAAAGTTGCGCGGTCGCAGATTTTAATATTGTCGCCAATGTTCCGACTGGCTGGGGTGCTAGCGCTAGTAATGTTGTTTTGACCTCAGGCAGTAGTGCCACCGTTAACCTTAATGTAACGTCGGCCACTAGCGCCAGTGATGGTGCATATGACTTTTCGATAAATGCCCAAGACAGTGCGAACACCAGCTATAGTAGCAGCGCAGTGGCCAGTTACCATGTAACAACGCCGCCCCCCGTTTGTGTTGCTGCCAATCCTATCATTTCATTGTCTGGACTAGGTGGAACTGTGATTGCGGGTAGCACAGTTAATTACAGCGCTACCGTGACTAACCTTGATAGCGCCGAGTGCACCGCAGCAAACGTTGCCGTATTTGCCGATGTGCCTGCTGGCTGGAGTGCCAGCACCCCAAGTGTTAATTTGACACCGGGCGCGAGTACTACAGTTACTTTAAGCGTAACTTCAAACAGCAATGCTACTGATGGTAGTTATAACATTACCATTCATGCCGAAAATTCAGCGGACAGTCGTTATAGCAACACTGATATAGTGAGCTATGAGATTTCGACACCCGTCAAAATTAATACGGCACCTGTCGCAGTGAACGATAGCGTAATAATGACATCGAAAGAAGTGATTATCATCCCTGTATTGGCCAATGACTGGGATGCAGAAAATGATAGTTTAACTATCAGCACCGTAACTCAAGGGGCTAAGGGTAGTGTACAAATTACTGCCGATGGGCAATTATTATATACGCCGGCAAAGAGCTTTAAGAGTAGTGATAGCTTCAGCTATACCATCAGTGATGGGGAAAAAACCGCCAGTGCTACGGTTACTCTCAGTTTGAAAAGTACCGGTGGTGGCAAAGGCAAGGGCAAAGGCTAATCGTGTTATTAACATTTATATCTGCTTGAGCAAGTAACTTGCTAAAATAAAAGGGGCGATGATATTAATCATCGCCCCTTTGCTTTTTAACATGAGTTCCTCTTAATTGTTATATCGCCTCAACTTATGGTTCATCTGTTACAACTTGGATAGAAACAGAGTTCTTATCGGACTGACCATCACCATCACCATCGGTTAAGGTTGCAGTAATGCCATTTAATACCCCTTGAGAAAGGAAATTAATATCAGTAGCATTCTCAATTCCTGGTTTGAGTTCGATAGTAAAGGCGCAACTGTAAGTATCTGTACCAGAACCATTGTAACCGAGCACTTCGGTAATATTACATGCTGGATAGAATACATTGGCGTGGAAACCGCCGACCGCGTTGCGAATGACAAAAGAGCCGTAATCGGCATCATTAACAACCGAATTATTTAAAACGCTTAGTGCCGTTAACGTTAAGTCTTTTATGCCTGCGTTGTGCATTTCCAGTACCACCAGCATGCTGGTAGCAAACGCCATGTCGGACGCCGGAGCTGATGGTGTGAAGGTTACCGTGGCACTGTTCATTGCTTGAACTGCCTGGCCATCCTCATCTGTTCCGTCAATAGTGGCTTCATTAGTATGAGTGTCACCATTATCACCCCTGAGCTGTTTTTGGATAATACAGCTGGCGTTTTCACCAGGATCTAAGGTAAATCCTAACAGTGCAACCGGTCCATGAGCAGCACCATTTTTCATAGTGACCATACAACCAGCAGTTAAGCTACCAAAGATATCATCGGTTAAGCTGCTGAAGGTAACGGTATCGACCGCAGTATCACCACCGACAGTGGTTTTAACTGAGAACAAGAAAGTATAGTTGACTGAGCGGCTTATTGAAGGATCATCACCTGTTTCTAATACCGAGGTTGGATTTGCCGTTTTACTTAGTTCTATCGCCGACGGAATATCGTTGATCTGCACAGTAGCCGAGTTAGCGTTCGTGGCTTCGCCGGCCTCATTATCTATCGCTTTGGCTGTGGCTGTGTTGGTATGAGAGCCAGCACCCGCGGCGCTAATGAACTTAGTAAAGCTACATTGATAGAAGTCGTTGAAGGCGATGGAGCCGCCTGTGGCACAGTCGCCCTCACCGGCTAGATTACCAAACATATTATCCTCCAAACTGGTTAACTGCATTGGTGAATCATAAGCGGCAGAAGTATTGTTTACTCTGACGGTATAAGTGACATTTGCGCCTGACTCTGGAACCTGTGTTGGGTTGGCCGTCTTCACTACCGTAATAGTCGGTGGCAAGTTGGTCACTTGAACCTGTTTCAGGTTACTACAGAAGTTACCGGGTGTTCCGGCTAGCGCTGCTGGGCAGGTTTCACCGTTGGTGACAGGATCATTATTCTTGTCCACCAAACTTAATTGGATCACATCATCATAGAGTTCTGGACTCTGATCATCGGGTAAATCCGAGTCGACAATATGCACAGTGAATATACAGCTGTATGTATCACTTGCTACTATTTCACCGAGTCCATTACCTAAATCTGGTGGCTGGGCACAGTTAGTCGCGATCAAATAGACTCCATTTGCAGTCGCGGCATTGACGACAGTAGTTGCTCCCCATAGATCGAGTGAAACATTGTAGCTGTCATCAGAGAAGATATCGATCTCATCACTTAGTGAAGTAAGGAAGATTGAAGTATTACTATTGGGGTTGGTAAAGCTAGCAGTAAAGTTATATGTACCTCCTGGCTCAGTACGTGTATTAGTGCTGGTAAGAGTCTTGAGAACTGTCGGTGGATTAGGCTTGATAAAGACGTCAATATTAAAGGTATCACAGTTACATTTGGACTTGTTATTCGGGATTTGGCCCGGATAAGGGTCTGCTTCTGCGCTACAGTTGTCACGCTCAATATTATCCCATGCGGCACAATAGTTGAAATCAGCGCGGTTGTCATTATCGGCGTCGAGACAAATCATGGTAATCGGTACATTATTTAGCACGTATTCATCAGGTCCATTTGCCTTAGTGATATCACCACAAGCATCGTCATCGAGATCAACATCTGCAAGTTCACCGCTGTCATCAGGGATCGGCAAGATGATGCTACAATCTTGTTTATTTGGACCGTGGACAACCTGCGGACTCAGTTCTGTTAACGGCAAATAGAAGGTGGTGTCCCAGCGTTCGTTGGCATTGGTACGCACAGTGACATCGGCAGGAAAGGTAAATGTCTCACCTAAGGAACATTCCTCCTCGGCGTTTACTGGTGTTACTTGGGTGATCTCGACATCATTGGCGGTACAGTTAAGCGCATCTTGCGCCAGTTTATTGCCCGGTTTCAACAAATATGCATCGGCCATACAAACTTCTGTATCTAAGCCTGTAAAAACACCAGCATTGACTGGCGTCAGACCTGTCACACCATAGATGCATGCGGTGCTTATCAGCGCAATACTGAGCGTTTTGATAAGCCGTTTGAGTTTAAATAGTAATTTTTTCATTATATATACCATCCTATTGCAGAGTTAAATAATAATTATTTAATTCATTGTTGGCGGTAAGAGTTAACCGTCGACTTTGAGACTTGCCGAAATGCGTTTAGCTTATTTGGAAAACAGACTGAAACCGAACACCGGTAAGTACTTCGTTGAACCTTTGCTTTAGTGCAATGTTAACGCCAGTAAGTTAACCAACTGAAATATAATAAAAAGTTAATTACAAATTCACATTTGTTAAGGGTGAGTGTTACGTAGTTGAAACAGTGCTTTTGAACAACTAAACCTAAGTCACTGTAACTATAGTAATTATCCTTATTATCCTATGGTGTCCGTCAGGTAACAGTTTGTACTGTCCACAGTGTAAATAAGCATTTTACAGCAAAGGAACGGCTGAAGATAAGAGGAAAAATAGTGATTATTTTGTTTTAGAGAAGGAGTAAAGGGTTAAGCCAATGAAAAATAACAGCTAAAATCTTGCTGTTTTTTATATATGCTTAACCCAATACTATTGATTGGTTACTACGCTTGAGCATTCGTTATTAGTTAGGGTTCCTTAAAATCATTACTAGCTTAGTGCTTCGACTGTTTAGCAAGTAACTCATCTAACAGCAACGCAAAAGTCTCATAACTCTGTGCTCCTACTAAAAGTTTAGGCGTGATCAGCTTATTATTTTCAATGCGGCCAACCACAAAACTGGGTGTGCCGCCAACCCCTAAAGACTTCACATAAGCGATATCTTGTGCAATTTTATCGACAATTTTTTTATCTACAAGACACTCTGAAAATTTCCCCATATCTAATGATAACGCTTCAGCCGTTTTTTGATATAAAGCATGCCCGAGTTGTTTCATATTATTGAACAATGCTGCACGCATAGGCCAGTAGGCATTCTGTTGTAAGCTGCAATTGGCAGCAATCGCTGCGCCTTGTGCTTGTTTGTGAAAACCTAATGGAAAGTCTCGGGTCAGGTATTTAACTTTCCCACTGTCGACGTAGTTGGTTTTTAATTTTGTGAAGGTCTGATCGATAAAGCGTTTACAATACGGACATTGGTAATCGGAAATTTCAATTATAGCAAGCTGTGCTTGATTATCACCTATCACAGGAAGCTGACCATTTTCATCATAGTTAGCTTGGGTTGGCAGCGTTTTAAACTGAGGTTTTTTCGCGTTAGTTGCGATCACGTGAATGTCTTTAACTTGGCTGCCTATGGTGGTGAGTGCCACGGTCAACTGTTTTACATCCTGCTTTAGTTCGTTGATGTCTTGCTGTAATTTGTCCTCATTATGTGGCTGACAAGCAATGATAAACTGCAGTGTTAGCAGAGAAAATACGATTTGTATCATATATTTAGACATTATCTAACTCCTCATTGAGTAAATATTAACTACCTATAGCTTAACCCTTATTTGGTGTTTTTTTATCAATCGATAAAAATTCGTACTGAAAACAGCTAGCGTTTCGGCTGCCACTTAAATATTCTGCTTATTGCTATCTACAGCATAGATCAATACTTAGCTAATTCATAAGATGAAGAAAATCATCAAAATAATTAGCGTACAATATTATTATGAAATAGGTACTTACCTATACAGATTAAGTATGCTCTTTATCCGGAGCTAAAGACTACAAGGTGAAAACTTGATATTAAACAATTATAGTGTGTCCACGAAATTAGGGTAAGCTCAGTCAGCTATCATTAAGAAAGTGTTTAAATTTCACTTTGCTAAAGTATTCAAACCTACACAGACTTGCCGTAAAATCTATCTCACTATGTGCCGTGCGACGTGAAGTCGTATGTAACGCTGTTCACCGCGATAAGAGTGAACCATCTGTATCACCAGATGACCCTAGGACTCTGAATAAAGTAGCGAGTCTGACAATGTAACAAAGTCCGCTGGACGGGAAATGAATCGCGAGAGGAAGTTCCTCCTGACAACCACAAGTCGGGTAAGTGCTAGGGAGTCAGTATGATGAATGTAAGTGAACCCATGTAAGATGCGTAATGCGAGAAGCAGCGGAAGTGGTTAATACGCTGTGGCCAAAACGGCAACGAGGGAAGGAAAGAGGTTGGCATATACTCTTTCGTGATCGAGAATCCCTTCGCATTAGAGTAGGCATCTAAACTGACATTGCGTTCCATACGGAACACGGTAAGCCTGTATTACTCCCAATAGGAAAAGCTGTCTGCGAAGAAAGCCGATAGTGGTGCAGGTAAAGGAGGCTGGAGAAAGCTAATGCTGCATTGTAATGATGCAGATACAGGCTGATGTCTGACACGAAAGTGAGCCCACTTCCAGCTGGTCTCCCGTTGCAAGAAAATTTGAAGAACTTTATTTAAGAAGAAACGCAAATGATAACTTCGAATGAAGTTAGTGCCACTTCTTACGGCACTCAGTGGCAATCCATCAACTGGAAAACCGTCGAGCAGCAAGTATTAAAGCTTCAGATACGCATTGCAAAAGCAACCTGAGAAACTTTATAAGGTAGCTGGGTAACATAGTACGCCTTAGTGGAGGCTTGAGCCATATGCAGTGAAAGTTGCACGTATGGTTCTTAGGAGGGCGACACCTGGTAACAGGTGTCGCCTATCCGACCCAAAGCGCCATAGACTCATAAAATTTAATACCTAAAATACTGTTAATCGAATGTCCGCTTTTGGTATTTTAACCAAATTAGAATTTTTGATTTGACAGATTCTTGATGGAATTTTAAACAATTTTAATATCTAACGCATGGCTGTTTTGCGTTAGATTATTCATCGATAGATAAGCCTAGGCTAACGTCTGGTTTCGTATCTAAGTGATCATAAACTTACCTCATTTTGAGGACTAATTTAGGTCAGCTCTTGAACGAAAATTGCTAAAGCTTGTTGCACTTATAGTGAGGGACTAAGCTATTTCTACCGAGAGCAACAGCTCGAAAGTATGATGGTTTACTGTAAAGTATGATTCTTTTTTGTTGAGTATTACACTTCATTGTCACTGCACACTTCCTGGTAAGTATGATTATTTTGCGCTTAATAATACTAGCTTTAAGTATGCTAGTGTCTTTATGGGCGTCGGTGGTAATTTTAATGAAGGTGGTATAAATGATCTTGTTAGAGTGCGAAGTGTTGAAGCTGTTCCTGAGCCATCAACACTTGCTATTTTTGCATTAGGCATAATTGGTTTAGCATCACGTCGATTTAAGAAACGATCTTAATTTAACTGATTCATAATCGAAATTAATTATCGACGACGGTATGCCTGAATAAACCCATGTAACCCAATGTTGTCGATAATCATCAAGAAGCATCTTCCAGTTTGGTAGATGCTTTTTTTGCTCATAAAGCTGCGTTATTCGACGAATGTGATTTTCTAATGTTCGATTTGAAACTGTTATTTTGATATCAGGAGTTATGTCATAATAAATAGTAAGAATACGATATGTGACATTTAAGGTGTTACTTAATATAGCAACTGTCTATGCCAATTCTTCTGAGATCTCGAGTGCTTCTTGATAAAGTTCAGGGCTTTTTTCTTGAAAATGTTTCACTCTGTCTAGGGCTTGCGGAAGATTGTGGTTTGCAGCATTAATTAACCAAGCTAAGCCTAACGGATGATCTTCTACTGTTCCTTCACCTAAGAAAAAAGAGCGACCCATAGCGCCCATGGCTTTTATGTGGCCTTGTTTTGCTGCTTGTTCAAATAATAAAAAAGCCTGTTCACTATCACCATTTTTCCTTTGCAAAATAGCTTGTTCAAATAAGAGGTCGTCTTCTTTAAAAGAAGCTTTGCTGTTAGTTGTGTTAGTACTTTTACTTGTTTTAACGGAAACAGGTGCATCTTCGGTATTAATTATCAGTGTTTGTACGATATCGTTACCTTCACTTATTACAGGTTCAGAGATTAATTCGGCGGACTGAATACTTATAAAATTGTCATCAGAAAAAATATCTTTGATATCTCTGCGTTTTTCTTCAAGAAGACGAACCATTACAGCATCATAACGACCGCTTAATTGATCTATGGTTGTTTGTTGTTTAGTTATTTGTTGACGATAGTATTCTACGTCATTTTTTAGCTGCTCAATTTGATTGTCTTGTATCGATGAATGGTTTAATTGTGCTTGGTTTAAGCTAGATATAAGCGCTTGGTTAGCTTGATCGAGTCGGGTTTGTTGTTTTTCAGTATATTGTTCAAAACGGCTAAGTTCTACTTGAATATTTTCTTCATTATTTCTTTTTTTACTCTTAAACCAGCTAAACATTATATTTGCTACCTTATGATTATCTGCAAGCAAAATTTATGCTCTGTTTATTCTTGTACTCTAACAATAATAATTGCTCATTAATAAATCAACCTATTAAAATAAATTGTTCGGTGTTAATTCCGTATATTGATTAATTTATTTAAAGTATGCTGGATATTTGTACTATTAAGAGACGAATAGGCTCAATTACAATTCAGATTTAATAAGTGAACTATAGGACATTTTTAAAAACAGATCTGATGGCTTTGCGCAAACATTTGCACAATTTGAAGATGCTAAATAATCACAAAATTGTTAATAATTTTTTTATTATTACCCCCTACACCTATATGGCTAAAAGCAAACACTCGCCATTATCCACTTAGTATTACTCGTCATACTTTTGATTTATCGCAATTATTGATTCCATTTACCAGAAAGCTATAGCTGTAGGCTAAGACTTGTTATACAGTTCTTTTCTCAACTAAAAATGAAGTTATGAGGTATCTGTGCAGGAAAAGAAAGAATCAGTCGGACAAATTCGCCAAAAGAATGTGGCGCTTATTTTAACTGCGGCTAAAACAGAATTTGTAACCCACGGTTTTAAAGGCGCATCCATTAAGCGTATTGCCGAACGAGCAAGTATCCCAAGAGCAAACATTCATTATTATTTCGATGATAAAACTGACCTTTACCAACAATTACTCACCGAGATTATTGTCAGCTGGAATACCAGCTTTGATACTTTAAGTATTGATGATGACCCTAAAACGATTCTTACTGCTTATATCCATGAAAAAATCATGCATGCTAAGCATGATCCCGATGGTTCTAAAATTTTTGCCAGTGAAGTCATACATGGCGCTCCCATTCTTAAAGACTATTTGCATACCGAATTTAAGCAATGGTTAGATGAAAAAATTACTGTCATCGAAACTTGGATTGAACAAGGCCAAATAGATGCAATCAACCCGCATCACTTGTTATTCCTTATTTGGAGTTCAACCCAGCATTATGCTGATTTTAATGTGCAGGTATTGGCTGGTTTTGGTAAAGAAGCGATGAATGATGATGATTTTGATGATGTGATAAAGTCACTGACCAAAATCATCTTAAAAGGCTGTGGTTTAGCTTAAGCTGAATTTAACGTAATAATCTAACCAAAAATGAGCGTAAAGCCGGGTAACCTCAATCATTATGCGCACTCACATCGATGTAGACGTTATAATAATTAAAAAGCGTAGGTAAGATAAATAAAATGGTTAAGCTAACATAAAAATATTGAACTATGCTGTATACATATTCTAATAAAATCAAATACTATTAATGTATACAAGATATTATATCTCACTAGCTTTAGGGGTTTTGCTTTGTTCTATTGTACCTATAACGCTTTATTATTTATCTGCAGAAAAATTGATTGGGCCAACATCTCAAAAAACTAAATATTATTTTGAAATAGTTGATGGCCCTATTCAACCCATTCCTCGCAAGGTCGATTTAGATAATAATTGGTTAATCTTAGGTAAAGCACTTTTTCACAGCCCTTTATTATCAAAAAGTAATACTATTTCATGTTCTTCATGCCACATGGTCGATTTTGGTGGCGACGATGGTTTTCCTGTTTCAACCGGTGTCGATAATGCCAAAGGTGTCCGAAATTCCCCCACAGTACTTAATGCGGTTTTTAATTTTAGACAATTCTGGGATGGTCGAGTAAGCACGTTAAGTGAACAAGCATCTGGCCCAATTCATAACCCTATTGAAATGGCATCTTCTTGGCCGGAAATCATCACTAAACTTAACAATGACAGTTATTTCAGCAAAAATTTTCTGCAATTAACTCCTGATGGAATAACCGCTGAAAATATTGTTAAAGCCATCACTATCTATGAAGAGTCACTCATTACCCCAAATTCACCCATTGACCAATATTTATTAGGCGATAATTCGGCGTTATCTGCGCAACAAAAACGCGGGTTAGATTTGTTTATAAATTATGGTTGTACGACTTGTCATCAGGGCAGAAATATTGGCGGTAATATCTATCAAAAACTTGGCAGGATTAATGATATTCCACCCATACTGACCTTAGATGAGGGAAAGTATAATGTGACCAAGTTAGAAAAAGACAAATTTGTATTCAAGGTGCCGACATTACGTAACATTGCCGATACGGCGCCCTATTTCCATAATGGTGCTATCGATAATTTACCCGATGCTGTCCGTATTATGGCAAGTACTCAGTTAGGCAGAGAATTAACCCATGATGAGGTAGACGATATTGTTGCTTTGTTACATGCATTCAGTTCGAAAGTAATTGAGGTGCAAAAAATTGAAGCTCTTTAAATACTCTCCTGAAATTATATGTTTATTGTTATTTACTTTTTTTTCCTCTTTATGGGTTTATTCAATTGAAGAGAATAGAAAAAAAACGATGCGACTTGCGCCATTATTAACACTTGAGTTATTATTACCTCAGCATAAAGTACAATTACTTAATGCTAATTTTAGTGATCAACTTCATTACGATAGATTGTCCCAATTACAGTCTGAAATTGAAAGCCTGCTATTTCACATCACTATTTCACCCCAATCAGAACAACTACTTAAAGACTATCAACGAACCTCGTTAAACTATATTCAACTCATTAGTATGTTGAAAACATCGCAACGCTTAATTACCAGCACAGTCCAATTTGAAGATAAAAAAACAATTGATACTATTCGTTTACTGCTATTTTCATTCATAACCACCCCTAATAAAAAAGAAAAAGAACGTATTATTGAATTACTCAACAGCATTGACATAAGTAATAGAGAGCAAGTTAATTGGCCATATTTACAACTCATTAAGTTACACAGCTTGTTTATAGTAAATAATCATGAATTAACGGCGACCTATCGGCAAAAACTGATAAAATCGGCGGTAGTTGAGTCAATTTTCAAAGCAAGTGAGCAATTGCATATTGAGATAGAACAAACAACTACTCGGCAATTAACGGGCCTTTTTGGTGCTATTTTTGCGTTGTTACTTCTTTTTATGGTGATATTAAAGCGCCACCAATATGCGTTAAAAGAAACGTCATTAGCACATCAAAAAGCGGTGGAAGTAAAAACCCAATTCTTAGCAAACATGTCACATGAAATTCGTACACCAATGACCGGTATTATAGGTTTGGTTGAGTTGATATTAAAAACTAAACTAGATGAAGAACAACGCAGTTATCTAGAAAAAGTTGAATTTTCAGCGGCTTCCTTATTAGTCATTATCAATGACATCCTCGATTTTTCAAAAATAGAATCAGGACAACTCCCCATTGAAAGTATTATTTGGCGACATGATAAATTAATCGATAATATCACCATGATGCTAGGCAAAGTGGCTGAAGAGAAAAACATTGAATTGATTTTTGATTTTGATCCCAACATACCCACTGAAATGGTGGGCGATCCGGTCAGAGTTAATCAAATTTTATTAAACTTACTCTCTAATGCAATTAAGTTTACCGAGCAAGGCCATGTCATTTTAAAAACATCAATAATTAAGGATGTACGCGATAATTTTTCTGAGCGAATTTTATATCAAATACAAGATACTGGCATTGGTTTATCTGCAGAGCAACAAACAAAACTCTTTCAGCGATTTACTCAAGCAGATGAATCAACAACCAGAAAATATGGTGGCACCGGATTAGGCTTAGCCATTAGTAAGTTACTTGTTGACTTAATGGACGGAGAAATTAGCGTAAGTAGTGAATTAGGTAAAGGGTCTATTTTCACCCTCAATCTTCCGTTATTAACAGCTAAATCAGCAGTACCGCCTGCACAAATAATTAAACAAAAAGGTATGCGTTTATTGTTACTTGAAGATAATAAAGTAACACAACATGTGATTGAAAAAATGGCGAAATATCTGGATGTGAAGATAAAGGTAACCTCAACCGTTGCACAAGCCAAAGCACTTTGCCTGCAAGATCAGTTTGATATCGCATTAGTTGATTGGAATCTCGACGGTGAAACGGGTTTAGATTTTATAGAGGCTATTAAAAACGAATCATGTTGTCCCACCAGACTTGTTATTTGTAGTGCCTATAGTCAAAGTTTTATAGAAAAAAGCTCAACGATAAATAGTGACCTTCACTACTTAGCTAAACCCCTTACCATTACCTCATTAAGCGAAATATTAAACGTTGAAAATAATGAAAGCACCGACATTTCTTCAAATATATCGTTAAAGCATCAAGCCATAGAAACAGAAAAAATAAAGCCACAAAACGAAAAAACGCAGTTAAGTCATGAGCACACAATTCTATTGGTGGAAGACAATAAAATTAACCAACTAGTCGCCACTAAATTATTATCAAGTTTAGGGTTAAATGTTGATGTAGCGGAAAATGGCATAGTGGCGATTGAAATGATAAATAAAAATCACTATCCCGTTGTATTAATGGATATACAGATGCCTATCATGGATGGAAAAGAAGCGACAATAGAGCTACGTAAAACATACCCAACTGATCAGTTAACTATTATTGCGCTTACCGCCAATATAACCGAAGACGAAATTAATTATTATCGTGGAATAGGTATGAATGGACATTTAGGTAAGCCTTACGAATTAGAAAAAATACGTGAGATATTATCCGGCTTTTATCCGTTAAGTGATGAATAGCAGTAGTCTTAATGGCACAGCCATTTCCGGGATGATTTTTATTTCTGACGAGCAAACATAAACTCAAGGGGTATATGTAACCTCTTAGCCCACGATTTTTCACTATGATTTTCGCCTGGAAAAAACTGACTGCGCCATTGTGTTGTAGGGTATTGCTGTTGTTCAAACACCTTATCAATTTGTTTCTGTAATTGAGGATACATAGCGTCTAAGGTTTTATCGCCATGGTCAAAATATAACTTTTGCGTAGTAAGAGTGGGTAAACGATTTTTGATATAGGCTAGAAAAATTTGAAATGCTAACTTGTCAGTCTCAAATGTACCCGGCCAATGAGTCGACATGCAAATTGCTCCGGCAAACTCATTAGGGTACTGCATTAATCCGTACCAAGAAATTAACCCGCCCATACTAGAACCTGCTAAATATCGATGCTCAGATCCTGCATTAACAGCATAGTGTGCTTCGATGTAAGGCACTACTTCCGTTACAATAAACTCTAAGTAACGATCAGAATAGACCTTACTTTTAAATAAAAGATCACCAGGACTTCTTTCCAGTTGATACATGGTCTTTTGTGTTTGTTGTGTGAATTGTTCAAATGGCTTTTGGGGGAAGAATTCACTATGACGGTTTGCCCCCGCATTGGGAATTGCCACAACAATAAAAGGCCGTACTTTATTTTGTTCTATTAAGGAAGCAGAAACCTCATCAACCATCCATTCTTGCTGATTCCATGTTGTTTTCGCATCAAATAGCATACGTCCGTCATGCATGTACAGAACATCATATTTTTGTTCCTGTGAATACCCTGGTGGTAACCAGACATCAAGAAAACGTGACTCTATTAGTTCGGAGTTAAAAGGACTAACTCGCTCAATTTTTCCTTTAGATACCGAAGGTAAATTTTCTGTCGCCAGTGATGAAAGTGACAAAACAACTAACGATAGTGTAAATAGAACCGCTTTTTTCATGAGTGTTACATCTAATTATGGATAGATAGTAGTTTGTCAAAAATTGTCTATAAGCCCTACTTGAATACGTATGTAATACCCATTCCAATAAGTTTCTTCCCACTCAGCGAGAGTGGGAACTAACTTAATGGACTTGGTATAATATTTCACCTCATAAAAATGCCTTAATTGGTCCTCAATAAAGTTATTTCTATTTCATATTGTGGAATATTAAGCGGTTGAATCGACGAAAAAAAACCGTTTAGATTTCACAATGCAAAAAAAAAGACCACTAAAAAGTGGTCTTTTTTCATCATAAGGGATATTCCTTGCTGATTATTGATGTAAAGCATCTTTCAATGCGGTCAAACATAGGGCAACATTTTCACTTTTAGCCGCATGTCCCATCAGTCCAATACGCCATGCTTTACCGGCAAAAGCACCTAAACCAGCACCAATTTCAAGGTTGTAATGTTCTAGTAAGTAATTTCTTACTTTCGCATCATCAGCACCATCTGGGATGTAAATAGCATTCAACTGAGGTAAGCGCTCTTCTTCCGGTACGATAAACTCAATACCTAATTCTTTCAGACCCTTAGCTAACACTTCGTGCTGCTCTCTATGGCGCGCCCAGCTATTTTCTAGACCTTCATCATGTAAAATAACTAAGGCTTCATGAAGTGCATATAAGGAGTTTACCGGTGCAGTATGGTGGTAACTACGCTTGCCTTTACCTGACCAATAACCCATTACTAAGGTTTGATCTAAGAACCAGCTTTGTATCTGCGTTTTACGATTTTGCACCACGGCTACAGCCTTAGGGCTAAATGAGATGGGTGATATACCGGGTACACAAGACATACACTTCTGCGTACCTGAATAGATGGCGTCAATGCCCCATTCATCCACTTTAAGCTCAATACCACCTAATGATGTCACTGCATCAACAATCGTCAAACAATCATGCTCTTGGGCCATTTTACAAAGAGCTTTAGCATCTGAAACGGCACCTGTTGAGGTTTCTGCATGAACAAAGGCTAAAAATTTAGCATCCGGATGGTCATGTAACGCGGCTTTTACCTTGTGTGTTTCAACAGCTCGCCCCCATGGAGAGTCAACAATAATGGCCTCTGCGCCTATTCTGGTAACGTTTTGAATCATACGGTCACCAAAAACACCATTGCGACAAACAATGACTTTATCACCCGCTTCGACTAAGTTTACAAAACAAGCTTCCATACCTGCTGAACCCGGTGCTGATAAAGCAATGGTAAATTCATTTTTTGTTTGAAACGCATATTGCAGCAAGGTTTTTACTTCATCCATCATATTGATAAATAAAGGATCAAGATGACCTATAGTAGGTCTAGCCAATGCAGAGAGTACTCGTGCACTTACATCAGAAGGGCCAGGGCCCATTAAAATTCTTTGTGGTGGATTAAATGATTTAAATGTCATAATTGCTTTACCTTCTATTTTAGTTTTAATTTTTAGTTGTGTTTATAAAACAACCTGATGTATCTTAGTAAACCGTAACCTGACACAGGTGTCAAGTTACGAAAAATAGTGAAAACATGAACATATTTAAAAAATTAAAACTAAAATAATTAAAACTAAAATAATTAAAATTAAATAACATTAAGAGAGACACTATGAAAATTTCAGCATCACTTATCGCACTTGCATTAACCGCTGCGTTAAATGCCCCGATGGCATCAGCAGAAATCTGGAGCAATACCGAAGTTCAACTACAAGCAGGTGGTGAATTTGAAAGTGCAGGCGCTCCAGGAAAATCTACCGGTACAATTACCACCTTCCAGCATGCTGGTGGTTGGGAATACGGCGATAATTTTTTCTTCGTAGATCATTCCCAGTATTCGGGCAAGAATGGCTTAAATGATTCAGCTGAATTTTACGGCGAATGGTATTCAAACTTTAGTTTAGGGGCCATGACAGGTAATGATTTATCTTTTGGTCCGGTGAAAGACATTGGCTTAGTTGCTGGTTTTAACTACGCCCCCGAAGTAGATAGCTCTTGGGTATTACCCGGTGTGCGCTTAGCCTTAGATTTACCCGGTTTTGCTTTTGCACAATTTGATATTACCGCATTTATCCATGCAAGCGGTGCTGACTCATCTTTAGCGGGTAACTTCGGTGCGCCCTTCTCAATTATTGATGAAGACACTAGTTTTATGGTCGATTTTGCCTGGGCTTTACCTTTTAAAGTAGGTTCAACCAGTTGGAGTTTTGAGGGCCACGCAGAGTATATCGACGGTCGTACTCAAGTTAATAACTTCGGCACTACCGAGCTAGAATCTTGGATCCTAATTCAACCACAAGTTCGCCTAGATGTTGGTGAATTGATTGGCACGCCATCTAACCGTTTATTCGCGGGTATTGAGTACCAATACTGGAAAAATAAACTAGGTGCTAAAGGTGTTGATGATAATACCGTGCAGTTCTTAGCAGTATGGCGTTTTTAATAGCCTAACAAACTGTTTATACAAGTAAATTAAAAACAACCTGCCAATATCATTGTGTTATTGGCAGAGTTTTCATCGTTCGTACTTTTTGACCGTTCATCTTCAAAAAACGTCTTTAAACACCGTAGTAGGTTTCGAAGTAATCGACGGTATTTTGCATTCATCAACCCTGCATTTAGCCGATTAATCATAAGCTTATTACCCTGAAGACAACGATTTAATTTTATTAACAACAACTCTTGGTATTCAACATGCTACCCCAACCGGCACGTTGAGTACTGCCCCTTAATTTATATATTTTTAATCTTATAACACTAAAAAATAGGTCACTCATGTCTGATTTTAAACAAGCAGCACTGGATTATCACGCCTTGCCAACACCAGGCAAGATTGCCATTGCCATCACCACCGCCGCGGAAACAAGTGCCGATTTATCGCTAGCCTATAGTCCCGGTGTCGCCGAGCCTTGTCGAGAAATAGCCAAAAATCCTGACGATGTTTACAAGTACACCGGCAAAGGTAATACCGTTGCCGTTATCTCAAATGGTACTGCGGTATTAGGATTAGGTAACTTAGGCCCAATGGCCTCCAAGCCAGTAATGGAAGGTAAAGCTTTATTGTTTAAACGTTTTGCCGACATTAACTCTTTCGATATTGAAGTAACCCATAAAACAACCGAAGAATTTATCAATACGGTTGCCTGTATTGCTGATAGCTTTGGTGGTATTAACTTAGAAGATATCAAAGCACCTGAATGTTTTGTTATTGAAAAAGCCCTCAATGAGCGTTGTAAAATACCCGTATTTCATGATGACCAACACGGTACTGCCATTGTAACTGCTGCCGCTATGATCAACGCCTTAGAAATTCAAAATAAGAAAATTGAACAAGCTAATATCGTTTGTTTAGGTGCTGGTGCTGCCGCGATTGCTTGTATGGAACTACTGATTCAATGTGGCGCAATGCGTGAAAAAATCTACATGTTAGATACTAAAGGTGTCATTCATACCCGCCGTAGTGATTTATCTGAATATAAAACACGTTTTGCCAATAACACCGACAAAAGAACTTTGGATGATGTTATTGAAGGCGCTGATGTTTTTCTGGGTGTTTCTGGTCCTAACTTACTTAGTACTGAGCAATTAAAGAAAATGGCAGATAACCCTGTGGTGTTTGCTTGTTCTAACCCAGATCCTGAGATAAAACCTGAGTTAGCACACAGCGTTAGAAGTGATTTAATTATGGCGACCGGTCGTTCAGATTATCCAAATCAAGTAAACAATGTGTTATGTTTCCCCTTTATTTTCCGCGGCGCTTTAGATGTGCGAGCGCGTAAAATTAATAACGAAATGAAAATAGCTGCGGTACATGCAATTAGAGAGCTTGCCAAAAAAGACGTGCCTGAGAGCGTTTTACAGGCAAGCGGTGAAAAGCAATTATCTTTTGGTAAGGGCTATATTATTCCTCGCCCTATGGATCCCAGATTATGCAAAAATGTTGCCCTAGCAGTGGCTAAGGCCGCTGTCGACTCAGGTGTTGCTGCGTTACCTTTACCTGATAACTATATGAATGAACCCTAGCTAATACCCCGCGCTTTAATCAATTTTACCTCCACAAAAAGTCGCTATCAATAGCGGCTTTTTTATTGCTACTTCTTATGACCGATCATAAATAGATAAAACTACATACAATAACGAATCATTCGTATTTAAGTTGATGTAAATGTATTACAATCGCCTAAACGTCACTTAAGTATCCGCAAAGTTACCTCTGCTAAATTTAAGAAAACGTATTTTAGGTCTGCACGACGCTCGCCTTTTTCGAATTTAAGGAAGTTTAATACCCACACTTATCTGTGTTGGCTCAAGGTAAATAGATGAATATAAGAAAAACTTTTTTTTGGCTGCATTTGATCCTCGGCTGTAGCGCCGCTATTTTTATTTTTTTAATGTCTATCACAGGTGTTGCATTAACCTATGAACGTCAGATGATTAAAGCAGCCGAGCGAACTGATTACCCTATTGCGACAACCAGTTCGACCCAAGTTTTACCACTGTCAGAACTCTTGATTATTGCCAAAGGTTATCCTACGAAAAAGATCGCTGAAATTGTGATAGAAAATCAGCCTAATGCGCCGATTATAGTCAAAGATGGTCGAAAGAAAGTCGCTTATCTTAATCCTTACACTGGTGCTGAATTAGCCGTGCCGGGTCAAGACACTAAAACTTTTTTCAGTAAATTACGTGCTTTTCATCGTTGGTTAACATTTGATGGAAAATTCAGTGAAACGGGTCGATGGGTCAATGGCAGTGCAAATATTATCTTTCTAGTGTTAATCCTTTCTGGGCTGTATTTATGGCTACCTAAACGATTTAACTCAAGAGCATTTAAACAAAGATTGACCTTATCGGGTAATTACCCCAATAAAAGTGCTAGAAATTACCAATGGCATAATGTGTTTGGTGTTTATATGGCACCCGTACTTTTTGTTTTGGTGGTTACCGCGCTATTCTTTTCGTTTAAATGGCCTGGCAATACCCTTAAAAACCTAGTATCAACGGAGTCATTCTCTCTCGAAAAACCTGTACAGGTTTCAGCTCAACAGGCCTTATTACAACTGCCTGTAGAACAGCAATTATTAAAGGTCAAAGCGCGTTATCCGCAGTGGCAAACCATTCAATTTTCTTTAGGCACTTCACTCGACTCATCATTAGACTCTTCACTAGACAATTTATTAGAGAATATCCCGACCAATAACAAAGTATATCAAGTCGATCAGGGCAATGGTGGCGAGCCACAAAAACGGCTTAAAGTACTGCTAAACAAAACAACGGGTGATGTGGTACAGGAACAGAAATTTGAGCACTTATCTACTTACAGTAAATTGCGCAGCTATATTCGGTTTTTGCATACGGGAGAGATTTTTGGACCTTTTGGACAAACCCTTGCTGGCTTAGCGTCACTACTAGCTTGTTTGTTGGTTTACACCGGAGCGATGCTTTCGTGGCGGCGTTGGCGCGACAGCCGAAAAGTAAAGGTCAATACTCCGGTATACGCGACTTAACATACAAACAATAAAGTTGATGAGTGTAATGCTCTATCACGCATCAACTTTTTATTTTAAACGAATGCCTTATACCTATTACCTATTACCTATTACCAATCAAAGTGCAGGATTTCAGCATTTGAAAGAGCAAAACAATCACGTTTACCTTAGTCTCGTTTATATAAGGACTCTATCGTGCTTGTTTCGATAGTGTTGGCATTAATCATATAGCCTGCTAACGCACCTGATGCACCTTCAGGCAATTCAAGCTTCTCAACTGATAGTGCATGCACGGTAAAGCGATAATGATGAATACCATGGCCTGCTGGAGGACAAGCGCCACCAAAACCTCGGTTCCCGTAATCATTGGTTATTTGCATGCTTCCTGTCGGTGCTAAGTCTTTTTTAGTGCTACCTGCGCCTGCGGTTAACTCAGTAACGTTCAGCGGAATATTAACAATTTGCCAATGCCACCAACCACTGCCTGTCGGCGCGTCAGGATCATAAGCAGTAATGGCAAAACTCTTCGTGCCTTCAGGTACACCGGACCATGTTAGCTGAGGTGATAAATCACCTCCACTACAACCAAAACCAGTGAATTCTTGTGCTTTAGACATGAACTCTCCGTCAGCAATATCCTGACTAGACAATTTAAGCGACTCAGCGAAAACGGTTGATGAAAGACTTAAGGTGAGTAAAGCAACGACTGTGAACGACCTAAACATAATCATGTTCCTTATTTAATGTGTTTTTTATGGGGGGTGTAATAACTATAGGTATGTATTTTAGCGATACGCCATATTATTTATAGTCTCGATACCGTCAAGTTTTCGCCCTAATCCGTCACTTTAGTTTTTCTCTTTAGTTTTACGTAAAGCTGAAGGTGTCAGACCAAATCGCTCTTTAAAGCGGCTGGTAAATCGAGATTGAGATTGATAACCACATTGCTCCGCGATATAGACGATGGAATGACTGCTCGTTTGCAATAAGTGCAAACCAAGTCCTAACTTGACCTGATCTTTTATTTCTTGAATCGTGGTGCCTTCTGCCGTTAACCTGCGTCTAAGGGTCGACTCGCTCATAGCAACTTTTTGGCAAATAGTGGCTAGTGCCAAATCTACTGAGGGTTGCTCACTTAAAATGGCATGTATTTTTTGCCCTAATTTATGGGGTGCGGCCATCGATAAAATGTCTTTATATCCCAAGTGATAGAGTAATTGTAGAATTTCTTTTCTGCGTAAGGACCACATGGCTTGCGGCGAAAATAACGACCACTCCACAAATTGCTGTAAGCACTTTGCTAAAGGCGTGGATATTTCACCAATACTAAAAGATTGTTCACTAACAGTATGGGGGCCTATACCGATAAAATCTTCATATTCAAATTCAATCAGTAGCGCAAAGTATTCTTTTTCTTTCGGAATATTACGCATATTTATCGCGGGGCTATCAGATAAAAAAATGAAGTCACCGGCATGACAAACTATTTCCCCGTGCTTGCCCAATTTTTTATCACCATCAAGGACTGCGATAAATAACGGTTTCACTATCGGGACATTTAATAGGTGCTGTTCTTTTATCGAGGAGTAAACCGCAAAAGGTAGCGTGTGGTCTTCAGTGTTGATCGCCTTAATGGTATTAATAAGATTATTCATGGTCACTGATGTATGTGTAATCATTTTTGTGAAAGCCATTAAGTACTACTTACTGCCTTATGTGTCACTTCAACCATAGGGATGTTTTCAACGTTGGTGGTACGAATTATACAAATCTGCACATACCATGACCCATAGTCTGGTTAGGTCTTTGAATATAGCCATAGCGAGCATAAAAGCTTTCTCTTCCTGCTGCCGCTAATAAACCTATGGTAGAACCTTTACGCGCGGTATAACGTAAATAACCCTCTATTGTATCCATTAACACAGTGCCGAGGCCTTGTTTTTGATAACTTGGATCAACAATCACATCTTGAATGTAAAAGTACATGGCGCCATCACCAACGACACGTCCCATGCCAATAAGTTGTCCGTCATGATAAATAGTTACCTGAAATAATCCGTTGTTTAAGCTCATTTCAGCGAGGTTAGCATCAAGCTCACCCCAACCTATTTTACTACGTAAGAGTAAAAAATCTTGCACCGTTGGGTTTTCTAATTTTAAGCAATACTTCTCTGCTAACACTTGCCTCTCCATTTGTGCTAACGATGGTGAATACACACCATAATTAAGATGTTCAGAGACTAATTGAGACTAATTTTTAGTTTTAACCGCTAACCACGATTATTATCTATTTTTATTAGCCATCGAATAAGTCTGTATAGTTTAGTAATAGGGTATAGATTTCATCTACATCAATAGGTTTACCTAAACAGTGATCAAATCCTGCCTGCTTATATTTATCAACATCGCGTGTCATCACATTGGCTGTTAATGCAATAATTGGAATAGTTGGATGGGAAATTTTAATAATTTCACAAGCCTGAACACCGTCCATATTTGGCATTTGAATATCCATAAAAATCAAATCAGGTAATAACTTACCCACCTCATCGATTGCCTCTATACCGTCATTAGCAATACGAATGGTTGCTTTGGTAGGGCGAAGCACTGCACTAAAAATCTTCTGATTTATTCTATTATCTTCTGCTAGTAGAATATTCAGCTGCTCTGCTTGTGGTGCTGGTACTTGCGTCAATTCCAACGCGTCATCACTGTTCAACTCAGTTTTATGTAATGGCAAGACAACACTAAAAATAGAGCCTATATTTTCTTCACTGGTTACGGTAATTTCGCCCCCCATTAGGTTTGCCAATTGTTTAGCAATAGGTAAACCTAGGCCTGTGCCGCCAAAATTTCTAGTGGTTGTAGCATCAGCTTGTTCAAAGCGATGAAATAACTTACTAATTTGAGTTTCAGAGATACCAATACCTGTGTCTTTTACCTCAAAAACTACTTTTTCATTTTGCTCTCTAAGACTAATATTAACTTCCCCTTTAGGGGTAAATTTAATTGCATTAGAAATTAAATTTAAAATAATTTGTCGCAATCTTACCGGATCAGCCAACCAATAGGCATGCATGCCTTCTTTGATAGTAAAGGTTAAGCCAATTTTTTTTTGCTCCGCTAAAAAGGAAAGTTCGGCAATTATAGACTTGAACAGTTCAATTATGTTGGTAGGTAATGACTCTAAGCTAATGTTATTCGATTCAATTTTAGACAAATCTAAAATATCATTAATGATTGCAAGTAGATTTTTTGAAGAGGTAATACCCATTTCAACCATTTCTTTGGAAGACTCAGACAAGTTATCTCGTTTCAATATTTGCAGTGAACCTAATACACCATTCATTGGTGTACGGATTTCATGGCTCATATTGGCTAAAAAGTCACTTTTTGCAATGTTTGCCCCTTCCGCGTCCTCAAGCGCCTTTTCAAGTGCTAAACTTTGCTCTTTTAATTCTGAAATATCAGACAAAGAGCCTGACAGGCGTATCGCTCTGCCATTAGCTCCTTTTTGTGCAGTGCCTTTAAGTCTAAAATAACGATAATTACCATCAGCGACTCGCATCCTGAAATCTACATCTAAAGGAATATCTTTCTTAAAGAGTTCTTGCAAGGCATGCTTTGCTTTTCCTTCGTCGTCAGGATGGATATTTTCCAGAAACAAACTTTCCTCAACCACTAACTTCTTCTCGAACCCCTCTCCATAGCCCAGCATGCTGCATAATTTCGGAGACCAATACAGAGTCTTTTCTGCAATATTCCAATCCCAAATCCCATCATTACTACCCTCTATAGCGAATTGATATCGTTCTTCACTTTGTTTAATTTTTCGTTCAGAAATTGCCAATTTTTTTAAGGGCTTGATCAATAATGAACGAATTAAAAAGGCTAAAAGTACAAAAGATAACAAGGTAGTCATAGCCAACGTGCTACCTATTTGCCAAACATACTGCTCTTTTTCCTCTTGTAGTTTACTTGTTGAGGTATAAAAATTTAATTCCATTATGGTATTAGCTAGAGGATATTTAGATACCAATGAATAATTATTTAAGGGGGCCGTTTGGAAAATTACGTCGCTTTTATTAACAAAGCTGACCGCATAATGATTATCTTTTGTTAACTCGGCGAAAAGTTTTTCAATGGACTGACTGACGATATCAAAGCTAATGATACCTTCTACATCATTATTATATTTCACTGGCATGGCGACACTAAAATAATGCTGCTGTCCGTCTTTAATGATGGTTAAAACAAGCGGTGCTTCATGGTCAATTATCTTTTCAATTGTTTTTTCAATGAATGGCGGGCGTGAAAAGTTTACCGTTGGTTTAGGATAAATTAATTCACCGGTAAAATCGGTAATATAAATATTTTCTTTAGCACCCAAAATCTTTCGATCATTAAGCAAATCAGTTAAGTTTGCCGAGGCAAGTTCAACCCCCATAACACTTGAAGTTACCATGGGCGATTCACCGAGTTCAGCGAGCAGTTTGACGCGATTCTCAAGAAACTGCTGAATATTATCAAACGTAGACTGTGCTTGAAGTTTGGTATGATTTTCTTGCAGTTGTGTTAAGGAAGAAACGGCACGCTCTGACACAAAGTTAATATTTATTAACAGTGAAAATAAGAATCCGAGCAATAACAGTAAATAGGTAAGACCCGCTTTGCTTTTCAGTTTTTTTAAAAGAGCCATCATGCTTAATTAGCCGTTACGTTAATTTCATTATGCTCACCAAAAGTTGCCATACAGAAGTTTTCAAGCCTTAACGCTTCGTGCGCATCTTGTTGTTGTTCATTCCACTTAGAAAACGGCTTGTTATATTCTTTAATAAGTCCTTGAACGGGTTGTTGCAATGACTCCAAGGCCTGTTTGAATAAAGAACGGTCCTGTTTCATATTTCCAGTTAATTCTATTTGTTGTAATGCCGAAATAGCCAGTCGACCAAGATCGTAGGCATGTATAAAGCCTGCTGGCGCTTTAACTGTTTCTGGAGAGCTAAACTCTTCTGGAAATAGCTTTTTTGCCCTTGCCATGACTGAACGTTGAAATGAAGATTGCTTTGACGAAGCAAGAGAATAACAACTCTGAATAAAGTGAAAAGATACGGCTTCTTTAACTTGTTTATTAAATATCATATCGACATCACCTCCCGTGGCTCCCCAGTGACTGATGATAGGAATTCTTTGCTCTTTTTCCATCGCCGCCATCGCATTGACAAATTGATGAGTTTCATTAAAGTTACCCACTAGAAAGACACAGTCATAATCGTTTGAAACTATATTTCTGATCATTATACGCGCTGAATTTTCTTTAATGTTCCAACCGAATAAGCTTACACCAAAAGGTACTTTCTCTTTTAAATAAGACGACATAGTGCTTTGATTAGATTTGCCCCAAGGGGTATCTTCTAATAACAAATGAGGGTTTTTACAGGAGAGTTTATCAAGTGCAAATTCACTGATGCGAATACCTGCTTTGGTATCATCAACAGATAAGCGAAATACCCAGTTATCTGGGCTTGGATAACGTGTTATCGGCCCGCCTGCAGCCCAAGGCACTAAGAGTGGAATTTTATTTTCATTGATAAAGGTACGATTTTTTATGTACGGAGGAGAGTGCAAGCCACCCAAGATAAATAATGCTTTTTCATCGTTAAGGAAATCTTTCATGCTTAGCAAACTACGTTTAATATTACCTCGATGATTTTTCTCTTTCACTTCTAAACTAAAGCCTTGTATTTCATTGTCTATTTCATCAAATGCGGTAAGCAATCCCATTTTCATCGCGTTAGCCGATAACTGATTTAATGAGTAATCGGCATCATGATAGATAACCAACTTTTTAGTTGGTTCAGCTAAAGCTGCATATGACGCTAGCAAGAAGTAAAATATAATAAATCGAGTTAGCATATCAAAGGTTCTTAAGTGGTTAATACATTGATACTAAACTTAGCCTAACTTGGTCTATTTTGCTATGACCAACCCCTTTAAATGGGTAGCTATTGTGATTTTTACTTAAATAAGCCACTAACCCAATCAAAAGTTAATACCGTAGTGAATATTTTTAGTGCAATGACCCCAATAAATAAAAGGATAACTCCCGCTTTTATTTTTCTACTTTTAAGGTTATTCCAATACAATAACTTAGCTTTCAGCTCATTTTTCACTTCATCTATCGATTCTTTCATGACACCTTCTCCACACTATTCTTAGCTAAACCCTTCATTAAGTTTTCTGGTGAACCCCAGCTATAAAGAAACTCTTTTACCTTGTTATCACAAGGAGTATGCCAATAAGCAGTCTTAATATTTTTACCCCCTTTAGCCTCATAAAATCCTATCGCATTGCTATTGCACGCTAAAACCTCGAGGTATAATTCATGGTCACTATAGTTTTCAATAGACCATGATGCTGCGGCCGCTAATAAACAAGACCCCGTACCCTGGCCTTTACTACCAAGCTTTACATGAAGATTATCAATGATAGTGCCAAACTTAGGGTGATTAGCACCCAATACACAAATAAATCCGCAAAAGGTGCTATCGATTTCAGCAACTAACACCAATTGATTACTCGGTGGTGTTGTTAATCGCATTGTCCACACGGCTGCTCTTTCAGCAAAAACCTTATCATGCAGATAATCAGCAGAAAGTACTGAATGGTAATTATCACGCCAGCTTTGTGCATGTAATTCGGCAATATTTGCAAGGTCATCTAAGCTCGCTTCTCTAAGTACTAGCATTTGATTATTCTCCCACTGTCTAACAAATACATATTAAAAGACTATAACCCCGTAAAATACGCTGCAAGGTGAACAAGGTAACTATTTAATAAAATTATCATTACTAGTTTACTACCCTATTCCCTATGGTCTTGGTCATGTCTAAACAGTTCCTTTGCTATCAGCTATTGCGACTCAATTTGGTTTTTTTCTTCTGCTGTTAATGTTTGATACCAACGAGGATAGGACCAACCATAACCCCACCGAAATGTTGTAGGGAATAAGGGGGTTCCGCCAACACGAACACCTGCAAGCATTAGCGCGGCTATTTCCGGCTGCCCGACTTTAGCCACACATTGTTGAAGCGCTTTATCAGCGATAAGTCGTTCATCATAGGTGCCTCCTTGCCAATAAGCATAGTCATGGGCAGTACAGCAATTTAACCATAATTCTTGCTGCGTAAAGGTCCCGTCGGGGAAGGAACTACAGCCATCAGAGGTAAAAGGCTTGATTTCTTCCGCATTAATCGTGAGTGATAATAGCAACAATGAAAAGGTAAGTATAAAACGCATAATATTTGAAAGTTTATCGTTATTGATTGATTGACCAATTTAACGTGAACAACACTGAGTTAACAGCATAAATACCATTTACCTGCGTTATTTTTTACAAACAAAAAAATGGCTGTTTAAATGAATAAACAGCCATTAGGAGTTATTAATTTTTAATTAGCGCCTATGATAAATGCCCTAACGCTCAGCCTTATAAACTGAAGTAAGTAGCTAGACCTTTAGCTTCAGCCAATTGTGCCGCAACCGAAGCAACCGCTAAATCTTGTAAACCCACACCAGTACCATCAAACAAGGTAATTTCTTCATCAGAAGTTCGTCCCGGTTTAGTACCGTTAATTACATCACCAATTGGCGTGATATCAGACGCTTTGATCAAACCAGCAGCAACAGCGTGTTGCGCTTCACCTATGGTAATAGACTGAGCAATCTCATCGGTAAATACTGTAGCAGTCGCTAATAAATCGGCATCAACTTCTTGTTTACCTTTGGTATCAGTCCCCATACAAGCGATGTGAGTGCCAGGCTTGATCCAATCTTTTTCTATTAACGATTCAAAAGCAGAGGTAATGGTAATAATTACATCCGCTTGAGCACCTAACTCTTCGCGAGTGACTGACTCAAATGGCAAACCTAATTCTTTAGCTACCGCTGCCAGGTTAGGAAGCATGTCAGGGTGGAAGTTCCACGCGACCACTTTTTCAAAATCACGTTGCTCAACTGCAGCACGTAATTGGAAAGTAGACTGGTGACCTGCACCGACCATACCTAATACTTTTGCATCTTTACGCGCTAAATGCGCGATAGAAACAGCAGAGGAAGCAGCAGTACGTACCGCGGTTAAATAGTTGCCACCAACCAGTGATTTTAGCTTACCGGTATCGGGATCAAATAAAATAACAGTAGACTGATGGTTAGTTAATCCTTGTGCCATGTTATCTGGCCAGTAACCGCCAGATTTTAAACCTAACACCATGCCGTCACGGTCAAAACCTGATTTAAAACCATAAAGTGCACCCGCATGACCAATATCTTCACGAATTACCGGGAAGTTGTATGCGGTATTTTTAGCCATGGCGGAAAATACGCTTTCTACCGCGGTAAAGGCATCTGCACGACCAATGACTTCTTGGCAAATTTCTTCAGAAACAACGGATACGCCCTTTTTTTCTGGTAACGAGATTGTTGCTGAACTGCTTTGTGAATTACTCATAATTATTATCCTAGGAAAGTGGTACAGCCAATAAATTTGCTAAACCCTCGACGACTGCCGAAGGTGAAGGGTTACAATAAAGCTGCTATTAAAAAGCTTTACCACGTGCAGACACTGGCCATAAGGTTTCAACCTTGCCATTACGTACACCAACATAGTAATCATGTACGTTACATGTTGGATCACAATGACCGGGCACTAGTTTAAGTTTTTCATTAATTTTTAATGCGCCGTTAGCGTCTGAAATAACACCATGTTCATCAGAACACTTGATGTATTCAACATCGTCACGACCAAAGATGTACGGCAAACCACTATCTACTGATTGCGCCTTAAGACCCGCATCACAGATAGCTTTGTCAGCTTTGGTATGGCTCATAACAGACGTTAAGATGAATAATGAGTTTTCGAATTCTGATATTCTCTTGCCATTTTCATCATGAATACGTTGGTAATCCGCATCCATAAAGGCGTAAGAACCACACTGTAATTCATTGAAAACACCTGAGTTACCTTCAAAGTAGTATGAACCCGTACCACCACCGCCAACGATGTCACACTCAAGTCCTTCCGCTTTCAGCATGTCAACCGTGCGAGCAACCATGCCAATTGCAATGTCGATTTTTTCTTTACGCTCTTGGAAACTTTCTAAATGCTGCATAGCGCCTTGATATGCTTGAATGCCTGAGAAAGTTAGTCCCGGTGTAGCTGCAATCGCTTTAGCGATATCAACAACAGGTTGACCTTCGCTTACACCACAACGACCTGCGCCACAGTCAATTTCAACTAAACATTCAATTTGCGTATCATGCTTATTAACCGCTGCCGCTAATTCAGCAACGTTTTCCAAATCATCAACACACACAATAGTACGAGCACCCAACTTAGGTAGGCGTGCTAAACGATCAAGTTTTGCTGGATCACGTACTTGGTTTGACACTAAAACGTCTTTAATACCACCGCGAGCAAAGACTTCTGCTTCAGATACTTTTTGACAACATACGCCACAGCTATCACCCAACTTTTCTTGTAAAAGCGCGATATCTACCGATTTATGCATTTTTCCATGCACACGATGGCGAACGCCCATCTCTTTCGCGTAGCCACCCATTTTAATAATGTTACGCTCTAACGCGTCTAAATCGACTATCAAACAAGGTGTTTGAATATCAGCTTCGTCCATACCCACAAGTGCTGGAACGTCATAACCTACTTCTAAATCGTTTACTTTTGTCATTTTATTCTCCAAAATTTTAGTTATATTTTTTGCTGTAGACTTAATTTTATTTGTTACTCTGCTTGTCGGCTTATTTAGTCATCCACGGCAGTTTGTCTAAATCGACATTTCCGCCCGTCAAAATGACGCCGATACGTTTGCCTTTAAACACCTCAGGATTTTTCAAAATAATGGCCAGTGTTACCGCACTGCTTGGCTCCACAACGATTTTCATGCGGATCCAAATAAGCTTCATTGCCGCAACAATTTCGTCTTCCGTTGCCGTTAAAATATCGGTGACATGGTTTTTAACAAAATGCCAAGTTAAGTCTTTTAAAGGAACTTTCAGGCCATCCGCAACCGTATCCGGTGCATCATCAGCAATGATATAACCGGCTTTGAAAGAACGTGCTGCATCGTCAGCATTAAGTGGCTCAGCGGCATAAACTTTTATCTCTGGGGCAATGGTTGATAAGGTCAGGCAAGTACCTGAAATCATGCCGCCACCACCAATTGGCGCAACCACGATATCTAAACCTTGCACCTGACTAACCAACTCTTTTGAACATGTTGCTTGCCCTGCAATTACACGTGGGTCGTTGTATGGATGAACGAAGTCAGCACCTGATGCGGCAACAACATCAGCAAATACCGCTTCACGAGAACTGGTAGAAGGTTCACATTCGACAATAATGCCGCCATAACCAATTACCGCATCTTTCTTCGCTTGTGGCGCTGTACGTGGCATGACTACGGTAACGGGAATTCCACGTCGTCCTGCAGCGTAAGAGAGTGATAAGGCATGATTGCCTGATGAATGTGTGGCAACACCAATTTTTGCTTCTGCATCGGTTAAACCAAAAACAGCATTACAGGCACCGCGTACTTTAAAAGCCGCTGCCTTTTGCAAGTTTTCACATTTAAAAAACAACTCGGCCCCGGTTAATTCATTCAGGAAACGTGAGGTTAATACCGGTGTTTCATGAATAAAGGGTTTAATACGTTCATGGGCAACGAGTACATCTTCGTAACTTGGAATGATCATGGTCGGTTTGGTTGAACTGCTCATATGTTCCTCTTCTTCTTAAATTAATCTTTGCTAACCTTTTGCTAGCTAAGGTGCATCATTAGATTGGCACTAAATTGCACTGGTTTTGTGCGTTATCACGCCACGTAAACGTTAAAATCACTCTAGGGAGAACAACATCACAGAGCAATCTAGTTGGATTTCACTATGTGAGATAAAGGTTCTTTTTCACCAAGTGAAAAACATAACAAGCTGAATTTATTCGCAATTATTTCCACAAAGACAATAGGAACCGGTAAGTTTCACAATATGAAATCATTGAATGTCAATTTAGTGATGGTGTTCTGTGGTGTTTAGTTCTATATTGAAAGAACAAAGTTGACACAAGAGTCAAGAAACGTATTCCGCGACTAAGCCATTGAGTAGAGATTTTATGAAAAGAGAAAAACCAGAATCTAAAATTCAAGTGATCGATAGAGCAGCGATGTTACTCGATGCGATATCACGCTATACCATGCCGGTAACATTAAAAGCGCTTAGTGCAGATACTACTTTGGCGCCCTCTACGGCTTTTCGTATATTACATTCGCTTATCGATAATCATTTTGTTGACCGCGACAATTCAGGTAAGTACCAGTTAAGTGGCCGACTGATTAGGCTAAGTAATTACCAATATCAAAACGTTGATTTTCGTAAAGTGGCCATTCCCTACATGGAAAAGCTGCGTGATAAATTTGGTGAAACCATTAACCTTACTGCGCGTGAAGGCGATGTGGTTATTTACGTAGAAAAAGCCATTCCCAATAGAATGATGCATGTTCAGCAAATTATTGGCAGCCGTGCGCCGCTGCATGTCACTGGCGTGGGTAAGATGATGCTGGGCATGGAAGGCCATGAAGGTATTGTGGGTTATGCGCATCGCACAAACTTGCCAACCTATACCCGTAAAACATTTTCAGAGATCGAAAGCTTAGAGCGTGAATGTATGCGCTGTGTCGAACAAGGCTTTGCCTATGATAACGAAGAAGCCGAGATCGGCGTAGGTTGTATTGGCGTATTGTTATATGACAGATACGGTGAAGTTGTCGCCGGATTATCGGTATCCGCCCCGATTGCGCGACGTAAAGATGAATGGATTAAAGACTTAGTCAAAGCAGGTAAATCAATCTCCATTGAACTTGGATATGTTAAAAACCAACAACCGCTCAAAGAAGCCAGTTAAATAATCAGCCATGCAAAATTTAACAGCCGAGAGCTTAGTCAACCCTCATGGTGCTGTACCCGTTTTAAAATTAAAGAGTAGAAACTATGTTGACCATAAATAGACTAAACCAAACGGAAGCAAAAACGATAATTGACGGGGCGGTGAACAAAGCCAATACCCTTGGCGTGCCCATGTGTATTGCCGTTGTCGATGAATCAGGTAATTTAATTGCCTTTGAACGTATGGACGGAGGCAAAGTTCACAGTATTACCATTTCGCAAGATAAAGCCTTTACTGCCGCATCGGCGCGTAAAGGGACTCATGAATTTAATAAAGCCTGTATTCCAGGCCATAAAAATAACTTATTCGGTATTCATACCGCTTTAGGTGGGCGTATGTGTATTGTTGGCGGTGGTTTGCCTATAACTTTCAATGGCGATGTTGTGGGTGGTATTGGCGTTAGTTCAGGCTCACCAGAGCAAGATTTAGGCTGCGCGCAAGCAGGCGTTGATAGCTTTACTCATGTCTATGGCTAACTGTTCAGGCGAAAATGAATCTTACGCTTTGAGGCTTATGTCCTAGTAAAATTCACTTTCGCCAATCACATACCTGCAATAATGAATGATGTAGTAATGATGATAGCCATCGAATTGTCCGATCCCCTGATAGATATAACTTTGTTTTACCGCTGATAACCCCTACAATTTATCCTCAACACCGTAAATCAACAAACACTTCGGAAATATATTAGTGCAACACCTTTCAAATAAAATCAAAATCATTGTAGCGATTGTTTTACTTATTATTATTGCTTCAGTTATCTACACAGTCACTCAAAAGGAAGTTGAACTTCCTAAAATGACAGTACAAGAGAAAAAAGCCCGATTTAAAGCGTTAATTGTTCCTGCCGTTAACACGGTTTACGCTCAGTTAATGACCCGATATGAAACCGTTAAAGCTACCCTTGATGCAGGTGAAAGTAATGCTGATATTGACAAGTTAAAAGATGAATATAAAGCGACTTCTGATGCCGAGCTACTTATGGCGCTTAAACCTCATCCTAAAAGTATTGCCATCGCACAAGCGGCCATGGAAAGTTCTTGGGCTACTTCCCGCTTTTTCAGCGTGGCTAATAATATATTTGGTGTTTGGTCTTTTGACGAAGATGAACCTAGAGTTGCTGCACTGAAGAAACGTGGTGATAAAACCATTTGGGTAAAAAAATACGACTCTATTGAGGCTGCTATATACGATTATTATCGCACATTAGGACGTAGCAGCGCGTTCGCTGAGTTTAGGAAAACGAGAATGGAAACAAACGACCCTTTTATTCTGGTAACTAAATTAGATCGTTACTCTGAAAAAGGCAGCCTTTATGGTGAGGAGCTTACTTCAATTATCAAATTCAATAAGTTTGATAATTATGACGCGAATTAAGTCAGTGTAATTTATCAATGAAAAGCCAGCTTACACTTAGTAAGTTGGCTTTTTTTTTGTGACATTTTTGATGCAATTTAAACGCTATCACGGTCAGGTTCACAACGTAATACCAATTTGATTGAATTTCTTCCCAACTCAGAGCTATACTCGATGCTCAATAACAAGGAAAATTCATTTCGGTTTAGTCACTCTAAATCAAATTAATTTAACGAAGTTAATGGGCATCGAGTAAGCTCCCAAGGGCCAGTTTAAAAGGCTTATACACATCGTTATTGATTTTGAGAAGGACGCTACATGGATGTAGCTTCTTAGAGAATGCAGGAGCATATTCTCCTGAATAACCATTCTCATCAATCAATGCCTTGTCTCTAAGCCTTTTAATTCTCGCTGAGTGGGAAAGAACTTAATCAACTTGGTATAATAACGCAGAGTAGCATTAAAGCTACTGCATATTTTGTTTTGCGTCTTTAAAATTAACTTTGGCATACGTTAGCATCAACACGCCACACGCAACGATAATAGCGGTTAGATATAAGGCCTGATTATAAGTATTAAATTGTTTGATCAATGCCACACAATATAAGGGGGCGATAATTTGCCCTATACCGTAGGCCGATGTGATTGCCCCCATGATAAATACTGGATTTTTCTTTGAAAGCTGACCGCCAAAATTCATAAACAAAGCCACTAAACCTATAAATGTCGCGCCGAAAAGCAGTCCACTGATAAGATTCATAACAATATTACTAGAAAAAGTAGGGATTAAAATACCGACAATCTGCAAGAGCATAGCGACTATCATAATATTAATACTGCCAAAGCGATGTGCTAAACGCATCCAGATTATACAAGACGGAATTCCGGCAATACCTACCGCTAGCCACACGTAACCGCCATAGCCATCTAATCCATCTAACGAATTTACTATATCAGGCAGGAATGTTGCTTGTACCACCATGCCAACGCCTTCGGTAAAGTAGGCCAAAATTAGCATGATAACCATTGGGGAAAAGAGTGATTTATCAAAATTGTGTTTAACCACTTCATCGGTTGGTTGTTTATCAAATCGTAAAATGTAAGCTGGATAACAGGATAAAAAAGCCCCTATTATCGCTAAGATAAGCCATGCATCTTTCCAGTCTCCGCCATAATAAAATACAGCGCGCATTACAAGATCAGTAATGACTATTGAAAAACCTAAGCCGCTAAAATGTATACCCATTGCTTTAGTTTTATTGGTCGACTGAAGTTTTAGCATCACCACCGCGGATCCTACAACAAGTGCCATTGCAGCACCAAAGCCTGCAAATAGTCTTGCAAATATCCACAGAATGCTATTTTCAGTAATACCTAAAACAAAAGACGAAATCACACAAAGCAATAACCCGATCCTGAAATATTTCACTTTGGTATGTATATCTTTAATAAAAATAGAAAAAATAGATCCGGATAAATAGCCGAGATAGTTTATTGATGCAAGTACTCCAGCAAAAGCTATGCTGATTGAGTCTTCCAACATTGCAGGCAAAAGTGAAGTAAAAACAAAACGAGCAACCCCAACGCCGACCACTAGCGCTAATATACCTGCTAATAAAATGGCATTATTACTCTCTCGATTAAATCTCGGCATGCTTTTCCATAAAGTTCTTCTTGGTAATATCCCGTAGTGTATAACTAACAGGCATAGATAAGTAAATCACCAATAATGATGAGTGATATGTAAAGTAGAGATAGGAATAAAAACAGACTGACTTTTTTATTTAACCTGAGGTTTGGATAAGAGTTTTGTAACTTATTGAAGTTAGGTGAACAAATTAACTTAAAGTTCCAGTGACGAAATTTAAGTGTCTATTAAGATATTTTTACAAACCAATAACTGGTTATTGGGAGTAAAAATAACGCTGATAGGCGCTTAAATAGCGTTATTGGGCAAATTCGCTTATCCAAAGTTCAGGTTATTTATGCCCCTTTGAATCATGAACTCAGGAGGCTCTATTCAAGACAACAAGCGCTAAAGCCACTGTCTTTTGCTGTTCGTACAAAATTCTCTTTGTTTTGTTTTGTTTTGTTTTGTTTCTAATATCATGAAATTATGGGATATTAACTACCTTTAATAACCAAATATCGATTATGTGCGCAAAGATAGCAGATCGCATATTTGTTTAGACTACTAGTAGCAGGCTCAGATGCCGTTAGAGTAGAACGCTTTAATAAGTTGATAATAAAAATCCAATGTAAACTCAGTCAGTTGATTTTTTTAGCGATGACTCTCGTTAATACCTTAATAATATTCGCGTTAAGTGTATTGTTAACTATAGTTATTATCGAACAATAAGATGTCAGCAACTTTTTAAAATGGAGTGATTAATCCTAATTATTCCCACGTGATAGCGTTTATTAATTCCTCAGGAATCTTTATCTTACCATGAACAAATATCGCTTAAAAACAAACAAAATTCAGCTAGTTAGCATTATCACTGCCTTCGCTATTTTAAGTGTTTTGATCAACTTATCCTTAAAAGGTTTTGAACAATCGATCAACAATACTGTTTTACAGTCAGCGTCACAAAACGCAAAAATTATCGCTTCAATCATTCGTGAGTTTCGAAAAGCCTATACAGTAGATGTTGTTCAAAAAGTTCAAGCATATGGTATAAAAGTTAGCCATGAATACCACGGAAAGCCCAATACCATTCCTTTACCTGCCAGTGCTAGCTTAGAGTTAGGCCAAAACATTAATGTTAAAGACTTAGGGGTAAAAGTTGATTTAGTCAGTCCATACCCATTTCCTTGGCGGAATAGGTCATTAACGGCTTTTGAGAACAGAGCGTGGGAGGCATTAAAAAACAGTTCGCGCGAAGATTTTTCGGAAGTCAGTGATGACGGATTATTTAAATATGCTGTAGCTGAACGTATGGTTGCTGCTTGTGTAAATTGCCATAACACCTACCCAGATTCACCTAAAACTGATTGGCAGATAAATGATTTACGTGGCGTTTTAGTGGTTAACATCATGCTTGACCCAATAAAAAAAGCCGCAGAAAATAATATTCAAACGATTAAAAACACCCAATTATTAACACTATGCTTAGTCGTTATTTCCATCTTAATACTGATTATTTTTCTCCTAAAAAGTCGAGTTAAATTAATTTTAGCCGTTGAAGAACGTACTGAAAAATTAAGCCTTGAAACTAAAAAAGCGATTGAAGCAAGTGAGATAAAAAGTAACTTTTTAGCCACCATGAGTCATGAAATTCGTACTCCAATGAATGGTATTATTGGCATGTTAACCTTAATAGAACCTGAAAACTTGACCGCTGAACAGAAGTCTCAAATAGCAACGGCTTCCTTAAGCGCACAAAATTTATTGCATATTATTAATGGCATTCTCGACTTTTCAAAATTAGAAGCAAAGAACATGACACTAGAATTAGCCGCATTCGATGTCGTTAATTTAGTGACTAGCGTTGCCCATTTAATGAGTGTGGAGGCTAAAAATAAAAACCTTACTTTAATGATAAATTGCACTGATGTCGCTTTTAATATCATAAAAACCGATGAAACTAAATTAAGGCAAATCTTATATAACTTAGTGAGTAACGCACTTAAATTTACTTTACATGGAGGGGTCTCAATTGCAGTTAACGTGAGCATCGACGAGACTCAAACCGCCATGCTTGCAATAAGTGTTAAAGACACTGGTATCGGGTTAGAAACGGAAAAATTGTCCTATCTTTGTGATCAATTTACCCAAGCAGACTCATCTTCCACACGTAATTTTGGCGGTACTGGTTTAGGATTAAGTATTACAAAACAGCTGGTCGAGTTAATGGGCGGCACATTAACCGTTGAGAGTGAATTAGCCAAAGGTTCGTGCTTTAAAGTATCTATACCTATCGAAACAGTCGTTAACGAACTGACCACGAGTGGAGAAATCTCCCCTGAAACAGATATCGAAAAACTATCATTTCCTGATGATTTCAAAGTGCTCGTTGTTGAGGATAATCGCATTAACCAACGAGTGATGAACAGCATTTTGAATAAATTCTCTATTGAACATGATATTGTTGGCAATGGTCAGCTGGCGATTGATAAATTAAAAGAAACGTCTGCAGACAATTTATATGCTGTCATTCTAATGGATTGCCAAATGCCTGTAATGGACGGTTTAACAGCCACTAAGCTCATCAGACAGGGCGAAGCAGGCGAACAGCATCAATCAACCCATATAATTGCCATTACTGCTGGTGTTATGGAAGGTGATGAACAAAAATGCTTAGCTACAGGCATGAATGATTATCTTTCAAAACCGATAGACCATATGATTTTAATTGAAAAGTTAGCCGAATTATTAAAGCAGTAACCTTGCCTTTTTCAAAGTGCTTGAACTATTTTCAATCAAAGTCGCTGCAATGAAGTGAGGTTGCTCAAGCACTTTTCTCGGGGTTGAACTAGTCGTTAATTTTTACTTGGCAAAGCCTTTATCGACTGCAATATCTCTCGCACTATGGCCTGTCTTTTATATACATCTTTCATTCGTTCTGGGGTATCTATATTCAAGGCAAAAAATACGGGTCCTGTTGGCCATTCAACCCAACCTACCCACCAGCCATGACGACCTTGCCAGCCCGTTTTAGCCCGTAAAATCCATTCTTTTTGTGCTTCAACCACCATGATGTCTTTCACTAATAATTGATGTTCTACTTTAAAAGGCAATTCATTTTTATAAAGCCGTTCAAGGAATTCAATTTGTTCGTGTGCTGAAATGGCAAGTTTACCGTCAATCCAATAGCTGCCTTCCGGGGTGCTTGGATCAGCATTGCCATAAGCAATTTTCGTCAAGTAGTCACCTGATTTTTGCTCACCTAGCTGCTTAGCAAAAATATCATAGACCCAAACCGCCGAGTTCCGCATGGCCGAACGTAAGTTTTGATCTTGATTATGCGGTGAGTAACCTCTTTTCACGCCATCCCAAGGGAACACTTGAAACTCATCGTTAACTAAACCAGCATCTAGCGCAAAAAGGGTATGTGGAATTTTGTAAGTTGACGCTGGAGAATAACGCTGTGCTGCTCTACTTTGATTATACACCCAGGTAGTTTCTTTTTTGTCACGTTTATCCAGTACTACAATGGTACCCTTGGCATTATATTTATTAAAATACTTAGCCCACTCCGCCCCTTGCGTTTGTTTGGTTTCCGCCTGACTGATAGGGCTGATGACTAAGCTAGCGACAAGAATTGTAGCTGCTATGCCTTGAAATATTGATGAGTTTTTCATAAATCACTTATTATTGAGGGTGAGTGTTACTAACTGTCGATCATAGAGATTAATCTAAAAGAACAACAACCTATAATATGTAACAACGTTATTATCGATTATTTTTCCTGTGCCTAGCTTACTGTAACTTGTTACTTTTCCAACCATACTTTAACAGGGCTACGGTAAAGCTTGCTAACAATAGCTATGCAATCTAACAACGGGGACTCGATATCACTCTACTCCCGCATAACATTCGCTAATTATTTACTCTTTTTTGGCTAGTCTGATAGTGCCCACAAGATACGAATTTCTTGTAATAGTGCTTTAATCACTGGCTCTTTTACGCGACTTTTAGCGATAACAAAGTGCAGAGGCGTAGTAAAATCAAGTGTAGGAATAATCTGCACCGTTTTATTTTCTTCAGCTACATGCGCTTCTTCTAGCGTAACAAAGCTCAAACCAAAGTTATTTTTCACCAGCTCTAAGCGAGTACCATCATCACTGGACTTTAATACCGATTGAATATCACTGCCCAGCTTTTCTCTGAGCATGTCATCAAAAGGACAATACTCACCCATCATTATCCATGGTTGCTGACTAAGCTCGGCTGATGTTAATGCATTACGGCAATCAAAAGTTAACGGAGCTATGGTGGTTATTTGCTGAGCCAGCACCGTTATACCAACAAAGTCATCGGGGATCTCACCAAAAATATAACCACCGTCCAGTTGATGAGCTCTAATGTCTTGCAGAGTTTTACCGCTGGATTGTTGATGAATGGCCAAGCTAATGCCTGGACAATTTTCTTGTATATTTATCGCCAATTCCGCCAGCTTAACCTGCTCAACACTAAGGTTGTTACCTAATCGAAAACTGCCGATAATTTCATGCTGATTATCCGCAGCAAGATTCACTAAATCTACCGCACTATCTAAGGTGGCTTGCGCTTTTGTTAACAACAGTTGACCTTTCTCCGTTAAGGCCATGCCCTTACTGGAACGGGTAAATAAGGCTGTTGCCAGCTCTTCTTCAAGACTTTTTATGTGCGCACTTATTGCAGGTGGTGTGCTATATAAACGTTTTGCTGCTTGGGTCAAATTCCCGGTTTGGGCAACCGCAACAAAGGATCGAAGGTGATAAAATTCCACGGATAATTTCCTTTCACTTTACGCTAAACAGATGATGCTAATTATACTCACTAGCAGATTTTATACCCTTCAGATATACCGAACATTGTCTTCAAAACTGATGAATATAGCAGGAAATAAAATCACGCTACAGTGAGCTTATTACCAGCAACCTAGGAGCATTTATGCCTAACCATAATAATACACTTTTTCAACAAATAACCCCTGCACAACAAGTGAATGACTTTTTTGCAGTTAAGCTTGCCAGTGAAACCGATTGTTCAGATGTATATGCTGACATTACTCAAGGCAGCAAAAACTATATATTATTAGATGTGCGCGCTAAAGAAGCCTTTGAAAAAAGTCACGCCATCACTGCTGTAAATATGCCCCACAGTGAAATTAATACTGAATCTTTTGCAAAGTATACTCAAGACACTTTGTTTGTCGTTTATTGCTGGGGCCCTGGTTGCAATGGCGCTGCGAAGGCCGCTTTTAAAATTTCAGCCTTAGGTTATGGTGTAAAAGAAATGCTTGGTGGTATTCATTACTGGGAAGACTTTGAACGATATCCGGTGAATCGTCGAGTGCATAAAGCACAGGCATAACGTTGAGAAACATCTATTCGTTTAATCTAAATTTGAGTCTGGACAAAAGTGGTCGTATTAAGCAGGTCCTAACAATCTAAAATCCCAAGATTCTACTTCGTTAGTGGCTAAGCGTTGCAGCACTCTATCCATCCAACTATCAGATAACGTACTTTGTTGGCTTAACCTTAACAGCTTTTCTTTATTGAGTGGGTCACCGAAATATGTCTCACATACTGCATTAATGGTCATGGCATTATCCACTCTGGCCATTAATTCTAGTGGTTCATTTACACTCACTATGCCTGGCTGAATGACACGATATAGCCAACCACAGCGACTTACCTCCTGCATATCTACCGATAAACTTTTAATGCCCCAACGTTTATTGAGCTTAAAACAAGGAGAGCGAGGCTGACTCACTTCAATAATAGCTTCTCCCCATTGATAGCGATCGCCTAAGCAAACATTATGTTCTGTCATGCCTGTTGAACTTAAATTTTCGCCCATACCAGCAATTTTTTCATGAGTCTTCTCAGCACGTTGTTCACTATAAATAGCACCGTACTTTTCTTGCCAATAGGTATAATGCTCTGATGGATATTGGTGTAATGCGCGTTCAAACCCACCATGATAAAGTTTATCGGCGCACTCATCTCCAGCCAATCCTTCAAACGATAAATACAGGTTAGTCTTGACCGGATGTTTATCTATCGCGGTTTCCATGCCATAGCGCTCTGCCACTTTTCCGCAGTAAATAGTCATTAGGTAATGTTTACTTTGCATGTGCCAATCCTTGCTAAATTGGTGTAGTGATAAATACTGAATGTATTAATAGCACATACCCAAGTCAGTGCAAGATATGGATAATAGGGAGTGTTAAATTGTCGCCATTTGAAAGTAGTCAATAATAGCCCTATTCTTCTGCGCTAAGGGACCTGCTTGAATGGGTGGGATTCGCCTCTGGTCAATTTCATAATTAGTTTTACTGAATTCATGAGCAAAATGTGCAGCAAGTTCATGTTTACGGCTTTGTTGCGACAGGTCAGCTATATCTGCAATATCAATATTAGGATCAAAGCGATGAAAACCACGATAACTGAAATGTTCATCAACATGTAAATCACTCACTCGTAGAAATTCCTGCATCAAAGCACGACTTAAAGTATTCATTGAGAGGTCAGGCACTTGTAAATATAACGTGGTAGCCCCCGTTTCTGGTAAGCAACTGCCTGCTGTTCTTTCTAATACGATATCAACTAACCATAAACCATTACTGCGTTGTTCAACATGTTTGAGGCATAACTTGCTTTGATCGTAACTGATACGGCTTAAGGTATTTTCAATTTGTTGCTCGGCACTTTGCGCAACGATTGGCGCTTTATGACATTGAGGTTCTTCATAAAACTCAGCCATTAACGGTAAATCAATATGGGTATTAAAAGGAGTGGTTGTACTGTTATTGAGGCTGAGTTTAAACAGTTCGCGTATTTCATGCTCTCGAGACTTTTTAATAGCTAAAAATACGCTTTGAATTATTTCTGATGTAGGTAGCTCAGACTCTACACGCCACTTACGGCCAAATAATAACTTTAATTCACTCTGACTTGGCTTGTTATGGTAATTATCGTGACCTACTACGCCAACTTGGATATAAATTCCACCCGCATCTTGCGTCGCAAACACAACATATCTAGGGTCATAGTCAATATCACAAATAAGTGCTTCTACACTCTGCAAGGTATGGTGATAGGTTAAATAGTGTTGAGGAACACAATATTCACCGTTACTTAATTGCACCAAAGGTGCTTTGGGCATCCTCTTTTCGCCTAAACGTAGTGGCACTTCTTTCCACATATGAGAATCCTTATTTTTACTATTAAATCACTAATACGCTAGCCAATAAAAAACGGTTCACTGGTATAAAAGAAATATAGGCATGAAGATATATTTCTCATGACCAACGCTATAAATATCACCCTTTGAACCAGTTAAGAAAAGCTTGCTCTACCTTGTTGATTTAATTGCATGATAACGACTAGTTAACGCTGAATAATAAAAAAACAAACAAACCAAAAACCACAAATCTTTAATAAGAAAATGCCCTGTCGTTGATAAGATTGTCTCGCTTGATAATGAACCAGTGAAAGTGACTAAAAAGCTTTGAGTTACCACAAAAACCATCGCTGACATGAGTATTGCCGGCAGCATTAATTTGGCAGAATACATCGCCAAAATTAAAAAAACTACGGCGATTAAATCATAAATCCCGATGATATTTGACGTTGCTTGCAGACTAAAAAAATTATACAACCAACCCATAAATGGTGAGCTTTTTACTAAGGCTTCAATACCTTGTGCTTCGAGTAAAGTGAACTTCATACCACCAATCCACAGTAAAACGACTAGTACTGGCATTATGCTGATCCATGCAGACACCAGCGGAGAAAAGCTGCGTTTTATCAGTAGTATTCCTATCGATAATAAAGCGAAATACTTAATTACACCTTGGCCAGAGCCAATAACAGGAAAGCCGCCCATGGATGCTATCCACATAGAATCACTTAGCAACGAACCTAAAGGTATTATGCTTATCGAGATAAGTAAGTATCCTAATATTGGCCGTAAGTTACTTTGCTTTATCGATAAAAAGGCAACAATTGCACTAACAATAAAACTAAAAGCGGCAATGAAATTAAATATTTTGGCCGGTAATAAATCGGAAAGAAGATAAAAATCAGTTGTTAGGGTTATATGTTTATGAGGTCCCAACAGCAAAATACTTAACCCCAGCAATGCCGCAGAAATACCCAGTAAGAGTAAAGAAATTTTTGCATGTAGAGGCTTCATAGGTGTCCTGAAATTGTTACAAAGGTAAGTGACAATAAGACCTGATTAGGCCAATTTCATTTCACTTTCAATTAAATAAATCGAGTCATTAACAGTAATTCAATTCGAAATTAGCGCTAAGACAATTATAAATAAATATTTTAATTCAGCGAGTTAACATAAACAAACAGGTTATTTTTTAACCGTTAAGTTTACATTAAGATTAATTAAATATAGTGACATCATAAGACTTGGAGGAGATTTATGATGATGTACCCCACAATTGATGTAAAAAAAGAAATCAGCGAAGCCGTTGGCGTAAGAGTAAAAAAATCGCCTGACTTATTTTCAATGCAAGTCTTTCACAAAAATAGTGTTGGCCGGATTGATGCTGAAAATTTTATTAAACAAGGTTTTAGTAAGGCCTATGGCGCAAATATTTCTATTTCAATGCCGCAAATACTCACCGTCAAAAATGGCAATTTTAAAGCGGCATTAGGTATTCGCAGTGCCAAAGAACCTTTATTCATTGAACAATACCTAAACACGCCCATTGAGCAAACTCATGCGCTTATAAAGGAAAATATTACTCGCAGTAACATTGTTGAGATAGGTAGCTTATATAGTAATGCTATCCGTTTTACCTTACCGCTTTTTCTAGTCACTGCCGTGTCTTTGTTTTATAAAAATTATCAATATCTTACTTTTGCTGGCACCAGCCATGTATTAAATATTCTCAGTAAAGCAGGTGTTGAATATTCAACACTTTGTGATGCAAAAAAGCATGCCCTTACGCCATCAAGTGATGATTGGGGCAGCTATTATGAAACAAACCCTAAAGTTGTAGTGGTGTCTTTAGCCAGTGTTTTACAAGTTATCGACAAACAAGTTAAGTATCAAAATTTATTTAAATCGTTAGAGAAAAAAATAGCGGATGTCTGTCAACAATTGGCAGAACACTCATGATGCTTGAGCGGATCAGTACTTTTCCTACTCACAATGTTGCCATTGAAGTGTTTAGTGATACTAACAAAGAAAGTATTACCTATGGCGTATTAATTAAGCAGGTAAAGCAACTGCAAAGCTGGTTAGTCGTTAATGAGATTAAGTCTGTGGCATTAATGTGCGATAACAGTCCTCAGTGGATAATTATCGATTTAGCCTGTCAAAGTGCCAATATTATTTTGACGCCTATTCCTGCTTTTTTTTCAGTTAAACAAATTCATCATCTACTCAGTTCAGTGAAAGCTACGCTGCTATTTTCAGAAAATGATGTATCACTCCCTTTAGATTGCGAATTTTCCACAATAGACTCGCCACTACCTAGGTTAAATGCGATTAAATTCAATGATAATTGCGTTGCTAATGTACCCAATAATACCAGTAAAATCACCTTTACCTCTGGCTCTACTGGCGAGCCGAAAGGTGTTTGTTTAAGTACTGAAAACCAATTAAATGTCGCGTTAGCTTTAGTCGATAAAATAGCAGTAACAACGCCAAGACACCTGTGTCTGTTATCGTTTTCTACTCTACTAGAAAATGTTGCCGGACTTTATGCCCCCTTATTAGCAGGCGGTACTCTATGTATTGCCACCGATAAAAATCGAGGTTTTAACGGCGCGCAATTAACTGATTTGAAGTCGTTACTGTCTTTTGTCAGCGCCAGTAAACCGCAAACCATGATATTAGTGCCTGAGTTATTACAAGTACTATTACTTGCTATAAGCCAAGGATGGCGACCTCCTACTGAGCTTGAATTCATTGCTGTTGGTGGTAGTCGCGTATCGACAAAATTATGGTACAAAGCAAAAGCGCTTGGTTTACCTGTTTATCAAGGATATGGGCTGTCTGAATGTTCTTCAGTGGTCAGTATTAACAGCAAATCAAATTCAAGCTCGCTAAAGCCAACCAATATTGGTGCGGGTGAAATACTGCCACATCTAGTCGCGGAAGTAATTAATGGCGAACTGGTACTCAGGGGTAATGCCTTTTTAGGCTACTTGAACAGGCCTGAATCTTGGTACCCCACACAAATATTTACCGGAGATTTAGTCAGTCTAGAAGATAATAACCTTGTTATTAGCGGTAGAAAAAAGAATATTTTAATTAATTCTTATGGTCGAAATATATCGCCCGAATGGCCTGAAGCAGAACTGATGGCAAGTGGCATTTTTCAACAAGTCGTTGTGCTTGGAGACAGCAAACCCTTTTGCATTGCTTTATTAGTGCCCTTTTCAATAGAAACAGCTGCATCAACACCCGCTGCCACGATCCAAGCAGTGCTCGATCAAGTTAATACTGGTCTACCTGAATACGCACAAATTAAAGACTTCATTCAACTTAACAAGATGATGTCATTCGCAGATGGACTGACAACGTCCAATGGTCGTCCCAAAAGGGATGTTATTGCTCAATACTACCATCAGGAAATTAAACACGTTTATGCCTCTCATATACAAGAGGACCATTTAGCAGTCACTGTTTACAAAACATGAGTGAATCACACTTAAGGTACTTACTATGAATTTATATCAACGCTTATTAACTGAAACGACACAAGAAAGAGATTACTTGCTGTCATCTCCTATAATTCAACGCTGCTTTACCGGTGATATTGAGCTCAGTGATTATGTGGCTTTTTTAACGCAGGCATACCATCACGTTAAACATACGGTGCCTTTACTGATGTCAGTTGGTGCGAGATTACCTGAAAGTAAAGAGTGGTTACGCGAAGCGGTTGCTGAGTATATTGAAGAAGAATTAGGTCATCAAGAATGGATCCTTAATGACATTGCCGCTTGTGGTGCAGACAAAGAAGCGGTCAGAGCCAGTCAACCGGCTTACGCAACAGAGCTAATGGTTTCATACGCCTATGACATGGTAAACCGTGTTAACCCGCTTGGCTTTTTTGGCATGGTACATGTACTAGAAGGTACCAGTATCGCGATGGCAGATAATGCCGCAAGTTCAATAAAAAAGGTGTTGTCGCTCCCTAATCAAGCCTTTAGTTACCTGACTTCACACGGCTCTCTTGACATCGAACATGTGAAGTTTTTTAAATCTCTGATGGAAAAAATAACGGATAAAACAGAGCAAGACGCCATAGTGAAAAGTTGTAAAATTTTCTTTTTACTCTATGCCAATATCTTCCGTGGTTTAGCAAGTGATAATCAACTCGCTTCACTTCAAATTCAGGAGGGATAAACAATGAAAGTCTTAGCTAAGTGTTTATTAACAGGCGCTACTGGAGGCATTGGTGAGGCTATTGCGTTTGAATTAGCTAAGCAAGGCTACACACTGGTGCTTCATGGTCGAAATGAAGAAAAACTTATTACACTGCGTGATCGACTTCCTTTTCTTGGTGACGCTAGCTCTCATGAGATCGTCACCGGTGATATTACCCAGACAGATGATAGAAACTATATTCTTGAACAAGCGTTTTTAAACGCTCCTGTTACCTTATTGATCAATAACGCTGGGGTTTCTTCCTTTAATAATTTTATAAATATCAGTAACCAAGAAATCAACGAAATAATCACTGTAAACCTTATTGCGACTATGCAATTAACACAGGGTTTTTTAAATGTTAAAGAACTAAGTAAAGCAACAATAGTCAATATGGGCTCCGCTCTAGGGGCCATAGGTTTCCCTGGTTACAGTGCTTATTGTGCGAGTAAATTTGGCTTGCGGGGATTTACCGAATCTTTAAATAGAGAATACGCTAACCGTGATATTCGTGTTTGCTATTTAGCACCAAGAGCGACCAACACCCAGAGTAATGGCGCGGAAGTTGTCGCTATGAATAAGGCGATGGGCAGTAAAATTGACCCACCAGAAATGGTTGCTAACGCCTTAGTCAACTTACTTAAGAGCAACAGCAATAGAAAATCTATTGGCTGGCCAGAGAAATTATTTGCCCGAATTAATGGCTTATTGCCAGAGCTGGTTGATTCATCTCTCAAGAAAAGCCTGTCTACCATTTTACAATTTACAGAAGGAAAATGATTATGAATTTTCTATTAAAATACGGCGTATTGTTAAGCTACTTCATTGCTGTAATAGCTTTTGGGAAAACAACAGAAGAAGACTTTGCTCAATCACTACTGGCACTTCACCAGCAATGGGGCATTGTAAATTACACCTTAAGTGGTGAGCAACAAGAAAAAGCCTTTGAACAGCTGGATAAACAATCGATAGCTTTTACTGAGAACTTTTCACATAAAGCAGAAGTATGGACATGGCGAGGCATTGTGCAATCGAGCTTTGCTGGTGCTAAAGGGGGTTTTGGTGCTTTATCATTAGTTAAGCAAGCAAAAAAGTCCTTAGAAAAAGCGATATTGATAGATGGTAATGTATTATCAGGCTCGGCTTATACTAGCCTGGGTATTCTTTATCATAAAGTGCCTAGTTGGCCAATTAGTTTTGGCGATGATGATGAGGCAAAAAACTATTTAAGAAAAGCATTAACCTTAGATCCTAATGGCATAGATTCCAATTATTTTTATGGTGAATTATTATACGACAAACGCCAATACGCTAAAGCAAAAGAGTACTTGTTCATCGCAAAAAACTCGCCGGTAAAATATTCAGCGGATGAATTCAGAAAGGCTGATATAGACTTACTCATCAGTAAGGTTGATAAAAAATTAGCCAAGAACAAGCACTAATATCACCTTTCCCCTCGGCAATACTTAAAAAGCTAAGTGATGCGTAATTCACTTAGCTTTTTAGAAGGCTCTAAGGTAACGCATGGCCTCGCGCACAAAGCCATAATGCGTACCAATGTTCTCTCGTTAGGTTAATGTTATCAACTTCTGCACAGGCTTTAATACGTTCAACATTTGTTGTGCCAATAACCGGTTGAATATTTGCAGGGTGACGTTTTAACCACGATAATACTACCGCTTCTTTACTCACCTGATACTCAGCTGCCAATTGACTGATTAGCGCTGCCGTTTTCTGAATATGAGCAGGTTCTTTAGCAATATCACGTCCGGTAAATAGCCCTTGGCTTAAGCAACCCCAAGATTGCAACTGAACATTGTTTTGACGGCAATATTCAATGGTACCTGCACCATAATTTACCGACGGCTCGCCAGAGTTGCCTGACGTTACACCTTCCTCTAGCCAAGCCAAATGACTGAGGCTGAGCTCAACTTGATTGACCACTAAAGGCTGCGATAATGCTGACGATAAAAATGACATTTGATGATGCTGCATATTAGAGACACCAAAATGTTTAACCTTCCCGCTAGCCGTTAAGGTATCAAAAGCTTGAGCAACTAACTCAGGCTCCATCAGAGGATCGGGACGATGAAGCATTAAAATATCTAACTGCTCTATGTTTAAGCGAGACAGGCTATTTTCAACCGAGCTTATAATCCACTCAGGTGAGAAATCATAACGTTGCGGTCCTAAGTTATCTTCAAATCTAATAGCGCATTTTGATTGAATAGAGATTAACGATCGTAATTCGGGACGTGTTTTTAATACTTCACCAAAAACTTGTTCTGCTTTACCAAAAGTATAAATGTCGGCATGGTCAAAGACCTTAATACCTGAATCAATTGCGGTATCAACAACCTCATGTGCTTTTTTTATATCGACTGCGCTAATAGGATTTTTATCCCAACTACCGCCTAATCCCATACAACCAAAGACAACAGCGCTATTGTTTTTTAGTGAGCGAGATAACGGGTATTTATTACACTTCATTTAAATTCCTATGGAGACTACTTTTCATATTTATACATTGTTCACTAAAACATTAGCAAATAAAATATGACAAAAAAATATTCATTGTTTAGTATAAAAAACAATAATCGATAATTGATCTACTCTCATGATGAAAGAACATAAAAAACTTGAGCGTTTAATGCTATTTAGTGAAGTCGCAGAACATTTAAGTTTTACCGCGGCGGCCGAAAAATTAAATATTTCTCGCGGACACCTTTCTACGCAAATTAAGCGTTTAGAGCAAGACATGGCGATGATTCTGCTGATTCGCTCAACAAGAAGTGTGCGCTTAACACCTGAAGGTGAACGTGTTCTTACCGGTATGAATAAGATCCGTCATGATTTATTAGAGTTAGAAAGAAGCGCTGAACATGAAGGTAATAAAATAGAAGGTCGAATAAAAATTACTGCGCCAGGAGGATTCGCTGAACGATTTTTATTTGATATTTTTTCAAAATTTAAACAATTACACCCAGCAATCGAGTTTTCCATTAATTGTAGCTATACCCGATTTGATTTAAACAGAAGTGATTTTGATTTAGCGTTCAGAGCAACCAGTGAACCACCGCAAAACATGGTTGCTAAACATTTAATGTCTTATCAACATTGTTGTTGTGCATCCCCTGAGTATTTTGCCAGGAAAGGCATACCTAAAACCCCTACTGACTTAATAAATCATGAATGTCTTAAAGGGCAAGATCAAGCTACTTGGCAATTTCAGCAAAATGATGTGCCAACACATGGTTGGTTAGAAGTTAACGATAACACTATGTTAAAAGGACTCGCTTTAACGGGTGAAGGTATTATTCGAGTGCCTAAATATTTAGTCGATAAAGAAGTGGGATCAGGAAAACTTCAGATGATATTTGAAGAACACATGCCAAGCGGTTCAATGATTTATATGATACACCCACAACGTATTCATCAGTCAAAACGAATATCAACCTTCCTAGGATTTACTCAACAGTACTTTGATAAATAGCATTTATCTACTTATTACTGGGCTAAATATCTATCGTTCTGATTAAGAAATACGTTGGCCAAATCTCACGAACTTGAGCTTCCCATTCAGGATCAGCTCTGCCACTGGGTAATTGTAAAAACCAATATTTTGCCCATGTGCGAACAACTTTACCTGACTTGCTTAACTTCAGCGGAGAGAATTTACGTTGATAAGCGTTACCGTCATACTCAACAATCGCATTATTTCTGGCTCTTTTATGCTGAAAATCTAAGGCGATGGTAATTACCTCGACCTCAGACAGCGGCAATAAACCTTGTACCTTTAAACAAGCAAGTATCTCAGCTTTCTTAATACTCGCTTGCATATAATCATCTATATGTGGGGTATAAACCATACCGGTTAAGCCATAAATAGCTCTGCGTTCTCTATCTGCGAGTACTTTTAAAGGCATGATTTGCTCATTAATATCATGTAATTCACTGATATTATGTAGCTTAGGGGCCACTTTAGACAATTGCTGCGCTCTCGTAAATGTTCATTAGTTTCTCATTAACTTGGGGGATCAATATTATTAGCAATACTATTGTTTAAGCGAAACCAGCCTGCGATAGAGTATCTATCTCGTTTCGCGGGTAATACTTCATGGGGAAATTCTTCACTTAAAAATACCACTATGGTACCAAAATTAGGTGTTACGGTAATTTTGCTGTTATCAACTACGACAGAGTCTGGCGTATTTTTGTCATAAATCACTAACTCACCACCATCAGACGCAGCCCAATGTTGATTAAGATACACCACAACGGATAACACTCGATTGCCTTCACCTTTGAACGCATCTTTATGCTTCTTATAAAAATCGCCTTTGGCATAATGAGCAAAATGACTTTCAAAAGAAAATAAGCCAAGAAACAAACGTCTATTTAAATAAGCTTGTAGTGACTCTGCCCAGTTCATCCAAGCACATCCCGCCTCACTGTCATGGTTTATCCAACTTATTTCATCGGTACGAATAAAGTCATTAACAATATGATCTTTGCTTCGACCTATGCCCGCACGTTTAAAATTTTCAGCTGGCAGCTCGATGATATGTTGCGATAACAAGACGGTTAAGTCTTCAGGCAAAGCGTAAGGGCGAATACTGTAACCCTTTTCAACAATGTCGTTGGATATTGACTCAAACAGTGATGTATCATCGCCAGAATGTGTCGTTTGGGCTAGGCTCAACGACATCCTGTCTTAGCAGGTAAAACTAACATTTAATTGATAATTTAATAAAAGGGTATATAGGCCATAATAGCACTTTGCCTGCTATAAAGCCGTCTAATTAGACGCTGTTTTTATCAATAGCTAACATTATGTTCCTTATGTATTTAGCCCAGCCTTAGCTGACTTATTTTCCCTGCGCACAACAAGGTCACACACTTAATGTAATTGGTATATTTAGATCAAAAATCTAATAAGTGCATGGCTCACAACGGCAAAAAGAGAGTCGACTATTCAATGCTAGCGTGAGTTTTGTGTCAAGTTATGTATTCGCTTATATATCGTTACAAATAAAGGCACACTCATAATAAAAATCATTAGTCTTCTCGATAAGTCAGGACTAGGCTTATTTATGTAGATTAAAAATCAAGCTATTTACAGGTAGCAAAAAAGTAGCCTAAGCAAGTTATTTGAATGTTATAAGAGGGCATGGTCCCATCTAATTAATCGTTGAATATCTTCAGTTCGCGTATTTACTTACTCATTGCTCAGTTTTTATGTTGGTAGCATAACCAAATAAGGAGAGAAAACATGAGACGCGAGTACTTTCTTGCTGAGTCTTTAGAAGATGTAGATAAAGCAGCATCAATATTACATGACCAATTACATATTAATGAAAACAATATTCATGTGATCTGTAATGATAGCAAAGGTATTAAACAACATAATTTGCATGAAGGAAGCATTCTAGAAAAATCAGATTTAGTACGCGGTGGAGAGCACGGCGCACTATTGGGAATAGTGGCTGGGATAACCGGTTGCGCTATCCTTATTATGAGCATGCCCTTCTGGGGGGTGAGTGAACTGACCAAGCAAGCTGTGATGGCATTTACCTTATTAAGTTCCTTGATGTTAGGTGGCTTTATAGGTTCATTCATTGGTTTACTTCATGTTAATTATAAAATTTTTCGATTCAAAGACGACCTAACAACCGGTAAATTTTTAATGTTTGTCGATTCAAATGAACTTGAAATAATCAAGATAGCCTTAGAAAAACAGCCAGTTATCGACAAAGGTGAAGGTAGTAGTTTTATTTTTCCTTTTGATGAATTCGAAGAGCAACGAAGGTTAACGGCTTAAGTACCTTTAGTACCTTTAGTACCTTTAGTACCTAAAAAAATAATGCCTTGCACGTTTAGATAACGGCAATACCAACACAGTAACCTTTCCAAGTAAAAAACAGTCTATAAAGACTGTTTTTTGACTTATGCAACTTCTACAATTTACAACTAATCGGTCATCATTATTCAACTGTCACTGGTTTAGCGATTATTTTTTGTGCAGATTTAGTTGGCTGCTCGATAACATCAACTGCAATAGCCGCTGAACCTGGTCTGCGAGGATCTGCTGCCCCTAAAAATACGCCATTATGTTTCATGATACTTTGCAAACTCCCCAGTGAACTAGAGATGTTTACGGTATAACCCTTCGCCTTTAAAATATCGACAGTATCTGCAGGGGTATTTCTTTCAACTGATAGAACATCGGGTTGCCATTGATGATGAACCCTTGGTGCATTAGTCGCCTCAGCAATATTCATTTCGAAATATAACGTATTAACCAATTGTTGAAAAACCGAGGTGATAATTTTACTACCGCCCGGTGTGCCCGTGGCAATATACGGCTCACCATCCTTTAAGACGATAGTTGGCGTCATCGAGCTTAGTGGACGTTTTTTTGCTTCAATAGCATTAGCGGTACCGCCAATTAAACCATAACTATTTGGGCTACCTGCTTTTACCGAAAAATCATCCATGGTGTTATTAAGTAAAATTCCTGTACCCGGAATAATAATGCCACTACCGTAGTTGTGATTTAGGGTATAGGTACTACTCACCACATTACCAGCAGCATCCATCACCGAAAAATGCGTTGTATCAGGGCTTTCATATTTGCTTGGCTCGCCGGCTTTAATATCACTTGAAGGGGTAATTGTATTTCGCTTAATATTTTTACTGAGTGCTTGTGCGTATGCCTTACTTGTTAGGCCTTCACTTGGAACAGCGACAAAAGCGGGGTCGCCTAAAAAGGTACTTCTGTCGGCATAAGCGCGTTTAAAGATTTCAGCTTGCAGATGTATCATGGCTGCAGAGCCTTGCTGAATACCTTCTAAGTCGAGAGTTTCAAGCATATTTAACATCTGGATAAGGTGTACACCACCTGAGCTTGGTGGTGGCATGGTTAAAATTTCATACCCTCGAAATGTGCCGCGAATAGGCGCCACTTCATTGACTTTATAATCCGCTAAATCTTGTGCGGTAATAAGACCATCACCCTTTTCCATTGCAGCGACAAGGCTTTTTGCAATATCTCCTTGATAAAAACCAGCCCTGCCATGCTCTTGTAAATAGACAAAACTATCCGCGAGATCTTCTTGTACCCAAACATCACCGGCGACATAAGGTAGGCAATTTTCTTTTAAAAATACGCGGCATGTTTCTGCACTACGTGATAAAAACATTTGTTCTTTGTAAAAAAATCGCGCCATATCATCATCAACAACGATGCCATTTCTAGCGAGTTTCTCTGCCGGTTGAATTACCTCAGACCAAGACATTGAACCATATTTTTCAAGGGCATAATGTAAACCTGCCACTGTGCCGGGTACACCTGAAGCCGATAATGTTTTCAGTGACTTGTTCACTATAGGATTACCATGCTTATCAAGAAAAACATCTCTGTATGCTGCCGCTGGTGCCGTTTCTCGATAATCTATAGCGATTGTTTTCTTTTTATCCGCTAAATGAACCAGCATAAAGCCTCCGCCCGCTAAATTTCCGGCTCGAGGTAAAACTACGGATAACGCAAAGCCAACGGCTACGGCAGCATCAACGGCATTACCACCTTGTCGTAAAATATCGGCCCCCACCTCACTAGCAATACGCTTTTGACTAACCACCATGCCTTTTCTACCGATAACAGGATGAGAGACATCATGATAATCAACCAATTGCCATAGACGGGGAACCTCAACGTTTCTAACTTGCTCAGTTGGTGTATTGGCTGCGCTATTTGTGGCGATGAAAGCTAATAAAACAATGCTTGATTTTGACACCCTACACCGTTGTTTTCTTTTAAAAAAAGCACAGAAGAACAAACAATTATGAAGTCGGCGAATAAAATTATTATGCATAGTTATTTCTTTTTCATCGGACTTTCCATGAAGGAAAATGATTGAATGGACTGCCTAGTATTAACTAAACAGTATGTAATTCAGAAAATTAGCTTTAGCAAACTGAGTAGATAACACTCTGCTTGTAAATGATGATTGCTAGGATTGTAAAACATTTCTAGAAAATTAAGTATATCTGCTTGGTATCATTACGTGTCGAGGCGATAATTCGAGGAATAAGACTAAATTTATACTTTAGGCTTTTCAGATATCCAAAGCTTAATATTGCCCTTAACCACGACCACATTGTTGTCATCATAAGCGGTGATGTTTACGAACATATCGCCTGGCTGCCAATCATCTGGATTAACCTCTGCTACGCATCGAATATCACTACCCGCTTTTGCGGTGTAATCAACCGTCATGCCTTTTGGGATCCAACGTAGATGTTTAGGAACAGACGCTTCCGCCATTACCCCCATTGCCATTTCTAACCCATTACAAATTGCGATCACATGAACCGTTTTTATATGATTAAAAACCTTTTTTCTTTTTTTGATAATACAGGTGCACTGGTTAGGCACTAACTCTGAAATTTTAGGGCTAATCGTTGCAAAATAAGGCGCTATCCGGCTGACCATAATCGAAAATATTTTCTTGCCAAAAGGGTACTTTTCAAGTTTATGATATAGCGAGAGTGTTTTATTACTTGGGTTCATAATAGGCTTTTAACGTTATTTTAAGGATATATTTAATGGCTGGGTTAACTTAGCATTAGCTTGAATTATCCACAAACAAATACCCTTGTATTTACTATTCTTGCTGTGAATATGAGTACTGTGAGTTAACGCTCGATGATACCCCGTTAAATTAATATCAATGATTACCACGTTAAATACTTATAAAAATGTTTAATCAGATGATGATCTTGTACCTAATGGATTAAACTCACCATATTTTTTTTCCATTTATCCCTAATACCGAACAATACACCGCGCTTCTCCAACACTTTCATTGCATGAATAAGATTATCTACAATTTTTTGCTCTGTGTTCAAACTACAAGCGAAATGAAAGTTCAACGTCAATTCTTTGAATTGAAATACATTTATATATTTTGATTTATCTTCTAAAGCCTTTAATCTATGTTTGAGTAAATCATCATTAAGAACCACTAAATCTATATGGCGACTAGGTAAGTCCAATAATTTTAATAACGCATCATAGTTATTTACCACGTAAAGATTTTCGTTTTCTACAAAGCCTTTGGCTAATAAAAAATGGTGAGTTACATCATCGCGTATCACCGCAATATTATATTTTTTAGCGGCTTGTATAGTAGGAATAACTATCTGGCTATTTTTAAGTGAATAAAGAGAGATTGTACTTGAAGCAATATGTCCGACCCACTTAAACAATGACTCACGCTGAGGGATTCGGGCAAGGGAATATATGCAGGTGTTTTTTTCGTGTTTCGCTCTACTAAAAGACAATGCCCATGGGTAGGCCGATATCTCATATGTATACTGAGATTCTTTTAACGTTGCCTCAACTATTTCTGTTGAAAACCCTGTTATGGAATCCCCACTAACAATTTGATAAGGCGCTAAATGCTCGGTAAGTATGTTGAGCTTAGCTGACAATACTTGCCCACTAAAAAACCCAAGGAAGACGACCAAACCTACAGTGAAGGTGTCCTTTATTTGCATCATAAATACTATGCTACCTGCTCTATCGTATTGCAAACTATAGCTTACAAGCCTTAATAAATCATTTAGGGGTGTCTTGCACCCGACAAAAAAAAGCGACTATTCTAAGAGTAAGTCGCTTTTTTCACACTATCAGATGAATATTTGCACGTTATCTAATAGTAATACTAGGGTCTGTGTTTATATCACCGTCGGCATCAATCACAGCCACTTTACTGTCACATAGTAAGATAGCCATAGGATTTGTATTGCTGTCTCTAATATAAGCTAGGTCATAACCGAAATTATTTAAACTAGCTGAGGCAAACTGCTGTGGAATTGTTAACTGATTCCATAGCGCCGATCTACTGGGTGATGAGTGACGTCTATCTAAAGTTGTATTATCCATAATAACATCCCTATATTAATTCCATTTAGTGATGTGAATATAGGGTGTTTAATTGGATAAGTAAATGAATCCATTTTAATCAGATGAAATAATTGTTCAATAAATATAATTTCGACTTACTCAGCTATATTTTTTCAATAATAATAGCTAAAAACAACCTACGACATTGAAAAAATTAAGTACATTTTTATCCTTGCATCAAATCCTGGTAAGCCTATGGCCATATCAACAACCTGCTCCAAGATAACAATAACGTCAGCCGGTTTTTTGGTACAACACTCTTTTGAGAGTTATCTAAAGAAGCTTGGTACTGCTGACTAGATTTTTCAGAAAAAAAAGCAGAGCAATTAACATCACTCTGCTTGATAAACTTGAATATATTTACAACAACTATTAAGGGTTCGAACAATCAGCCAAAGAAAGGTATTTTATCCAGTAATTAATTAAAGTGACACCTTCTGTATGGATAGTACTTCTGCCCAGTTCAGGCATACGATGTCGCTGTTCATTGGTACTCATTCTAAATAATAAGTACGATTTATCAGGACTTCCTGGGATAACATCAGCAGGATAGTCTGCGTGACCACCAGCAACAGCTACCTTACAAACACCAAAACGTTGTGGATTTTCGGCATAGTCACGGTTGTATTCCACTTGTAAACCACTACCGCCAGCAGGCCCTGCGTAGTTTTCTTCAGGAAGTGTTAATTCAGAACGATGACAATGAGCACAGTTAACATCAAGATAAGCTCTTGCTGTATCCATCACCTGTTCATGAGGTAGTGTCTCAATATCAAGATCATCGTTAAACAGATCTATTTTATCGACTGTGGATAGATCCGAAGGTAAACCAATTAATACCTGATTATCAGCCAAATATTGTAGTTGATTTGCCGTACTGTCATCGTAGACGTGGTCAATGTTAAGATTACGTGCCTTAGGACCAATAGGTTTAAATATTGGCTGTCGAGTATCATCCTGATCTTGAATTAACGGTACTACTGAATGACAACTGGTACAGGCAGAAGCTTTGGGTACTGAATAGCTAAAGTTTTTTACTTCACCTTTGTGCGTTGTGGTCATATTCTCGATAATTTTACCGGTTATGGCAATCTTTGCATCTGAAGTGTCTGCCCAGTAATAAGGGCGAGCTACCCAACCACTCTCTCGGTGGATCAATAACCTAGTTTCAATAATGAGTTCTTCACCATCGCGATTAGCGGTATCTACTGGCATGGTAAATGTTTTGACCAAAACACTACCAACAGGAAAGTCGAGAACTTCATCCTGTGTATAATTAATTTGCTTTCCTTCTGGAATAAAAGCAAATCGATATTTTGACGCGTAATCAGTAAATAGTGGTACGGCGAGATTGAAAGCAACACCACCATTTGTTGGATTTTCAGTTGGATTCATACTGTCTTGAAATAAGTTGTAATCAGATAAGTTGCGACAAGTTTCTGTCATCAATGCATTCCAATTAACCCCTTCAGTTTCTATATCACAGTCGCCCTGAGTGTCGTTGGGGCCACCTGCATCAGTGTTTATAACATTAATAACAGCAGGGATCGTTTCAATAGGGTCTGGAATTTCATTACTTTCACCACCACCACAAGCAGACAGAAATAAGCCGGTGATACCAGCGAATAATAAATTACGTGACTGCTGATATTTATTTATATTTATCATAGTAATTACCACTTTATTTAAAGCTGGCGTTATGTTGTTTACGCCAGCTGGTTTTATATTTAGTGCTTAATGTTAACTAATTGCTTAGTGTTATAAAGCACAAGCCAGTGTGGCAATATCATCCCCATTACAGCCGTATTTTTTCCCTCTGAAAGTGACAACTGCAGGTGAAAGTCTCGGTTGCGTACAGTTAAGGAGATTGCTATTTCCTTGTACCTTATCAAAATCGAGAGTAGGTGTAGTAGGGTCGGTGGTGAAAACAACGCCGATATTTACATCAGCGAATTCTAGTGACGATGCAGCAGAGTTACTATCAATATTATCACTGGCACAAACAAGATCCTGAGCAGTATAAGGGTCGTAATTAACACCATCGGCTAAAGCATCGGTTCCAACGATAGCGTTAAATCCGCCAATAAATCCTGAGTTAGCTAACGATTCACCTATACCACCATAAAGAATAGCTGGCATAGTTTGTCCTAACATCAAGGTATAACCAGCAACGATATCGGTAATCAAATCACCGCGTGGGTTAGCGCCAGATCGTGAAATACTGTTGTCGTGTATATTAATATTCTTAGTGAGTGGTGACCAACCATTGGCCATAGTTGCACCATAGGTAGTCGGGTAAGAAGCAACATCATCATTGGCTAAGAAATAGCTAGCGACTTCAATAGAGGAGGTTTCATTGTTAGTGAACTTATTATTGTAAATTTCGACATCACTGACTGAAAATATTAATGTACCCGTGCCTGGCGGTACGATGCCAACGGCGCCTGAACCAACATTTTCTGCATTGTTAGCGATAACATCATTATGAAAAATACGAATATTACCGCCATATGCTTGAGTCAAACCAGGCAGGTCAAAGGCAAGAATACCGCCAGTATTTCCTATCGCAACATTGTCATAAACATCAGCCATGGTAGAGTTTTCAATTTCGATTCCCGCAACATTATTTTTTGCTACATTATCTCGAATAACGATATTATTAGATTGACCGACATAAATTCCAGCATCGGCTGAACCATAAGCATAATTGTGCTCAATAATAACGTTTTGGCTTTGCAGCGGATAAAGACCATAGGCGCCATTATTTTCTTCTAGTGCCCCATTCCATACAGTGCCGGTATAAGCAATGTAAACACCATTAGCACTGACTACCTTAATGCCATTTTTATTTGCCTCGAGCACACTAAAATCTCTAATCGATATGTCAACACCACCTTCGAATCGAATGGCATCATCACCTGTTGAATCAGTAAAATCTAAGATTGTTTCATTGATCCCGTAACCGGTTAGGGTAAAGTTTTCTGTTGCTGCAATCGCGATGGTTTCAGATACTATGAAATTTCCTTGAGGCAGTACAACAGTTGAGCCTGCGGGTACTTCAAATAAGGCCAGCACTAGCTCATCTGTTATATCCTCGCCGTCTACAGCATAGGGTTGTACAAAAATAGCGTCGGCTGGAAAGGCGAATCCAGAGCTGGTAACCATAGATGCATCTGTAGTTCCATCGGCACCATCTGCCCCGACTGTGCCTGCTGCCCCATTTATGCCATCGATACCGTTTGCACCATTAACTCCATCGTCGCCACCGCATCCTGCTAGTGTCATACTTGCTAAAATAGCGGAGAAAACCAAAGATTTCTTCCAATGCTTTTTGTCAATAATGCAGTTATTAATCATAGTATTATCTCTATTATTATTATGAATTTATGTTCTTATTTTTGGGATTAAATAAACATAGAACAGACCAAAAAAAATCAGAGCAGGATGGGGTTATATCCTTGTCCTTCTCCATTATTTCTGTTGATTCAAATCCTATTTACAACTTAATTGCAATCACAATAGCCCTAATGCTATACTTTTTAAATGACTAACTATTACAATATTATGATTGTTACTTACTTGTAACAACAAAGGATAATGAATGAAGTTGGGTGATATTTCGGTTTCATATCTCGAGATTATTGCTAAGACGATGGCACGATTAGATTTTGATGTGTCAGATATTTTCACGCAATATTTATTAAGCCCTGTAGTTATTGCATCCCCCGATGCACGCATCAGTATTCCCAAGCTTATGCATATTGGTCATGCCTGCATTCGCCTAACAGGGATTCCTTGGCTGGGGCTAGAAATGGGGCGGATGACTGCACCAACCAATTTAGGCATGTCTGGATTAATAGCTATATCCGCACATGATCTTAGGCAAGCATGTAGCGCGATTGCCGACTACGAAGTATTAAGTAGTTTTAACGTGCGTGGTCAATCGAAATTTTACCTCGATCAAGGCGAAGGCCTCAACGATGGCATACTCGAATTTTATTCGCTCAGTCCCTACAATGAATATAACTACTTTGTGGTCGATTCGGTGCTGTCGGGCTGGATGTATATTATTGCCAGCCTCGTAGGTTCTAATAGTGCGGTAAAAAAGGTTTGTTTTGAATTCCCAGAACCGATTTACAGTTATAAATATTGCGAGTTTTTTGATTGTGAGGTGTTGTTTAATCAGCCCGCTAACAAATTAGTGATCAATGGGGATTGGCTTAACCGGACTTGCCTCAATAGCTGTCAGTCAGTTTACCAGTTGCTCAAACGTCAGGCTGATAGTGAACTTGCTAATGTGCAGCTGGGACTAAGCTTTACAGAAAAAGTGACTCGGGCAATCACACCTTTACTCAACAAATCAATTCCTACTCTCGACCAGGTAGCTGAACAGCTCAATGTTGCCCCCTGGACTATACGTCGTAAATTAATTGACGAAGGGGGAAGTTTTCAAAAATTACTAAATGAGACGCGACGCGACTTGGCAATAAGTTACATGAGTAGAACTAAGTTATCGCTAGGAGAAATCACCTATTTGTTGGGTTTTGGTTCTCCAACCGCGTTCCAACACGCATTTAAACGCTGGACAGGAAAAGCGCCTGGAAGTTATAGACGCTAATATATGGGATAGTTATTTAAAACTCCAGCGTAGACCTACTTCTATTTCTCTTCCTGTGCCAGGCACACCGTAAAAGTTGTTAGCATTTTGAATAGCAGGTGTGGTGTACTCTTTGTCGGTGATATTACGTAAGTTACTATACAGCTGAAATTCTGGGTTGATTTGGTAATGGATATGCGCATTGAACAAGCTGTAACCACCCCAGTCTTTATAGCCCTCTACCGTAGTGTTAGAGTCACGACGGCTACCGTGGTAACGACCACTTAAACTGGCGGTAACTTGTTGAGCCTCGTAGATAAGACTTACACCCAACAATTCTTCTGCATCGTTATTATTTACCAGTGGTGATTTAAATAAGTGGCTGAGATCAGCGCGCAACTGCCAATCGACTAAAAAAAACCACTGCCACTCCACTTCGACTCCATTCATGTATTGTGTTTTACCATTAACAAAGGTACTGGGTCCCACTGTATTGTAATATTCCACTGCGTCGATAATTTCAGTATTAAACAAACTGACACTGCTGTAATACTGGGTTCCTGTTTGAGACCAAACTAGCTCAAATGTTTTGGATATTTCAGGGGTTAAATTTGGATTACCGAGCTGCACGGCATTGTTTTTAATGCTTAACTCATTGCGCGAGGGCGCGCGAAACGCTTCACCATACAACAGTTTTAAACTATTGTTGGCATCAGCCTGCCAGATCAAGCCTAAGCGCGGGCTGACATGGCCTTCCACGTCTGAATAACTATCTTTGCGTACGCCTAGGATATAGGTCAAGTCTTGAGACAGTTCATCTTGCCACTGCATGTACCAAGCGTTCACCCGTCGAGTCTCGGTACTGAAAGCTTCCACAGGAGGATTGGACGGGGCAGGAAAAAATTGTAAGCTCAAATCAACCTGGTCCATGCTGTTACGTGTGTGATCAAAACCGAGTAAGGCACTTGCGCTGCCCTGATGCCACAGCAGTTGATTATCAATGCCGCTATCATTGCCCTTGATGGACGCATGCACCAAAACCAATGGCTCTTTGGCCGCCAAATATTGGGACGGCTGGTAAAGGTAAGGCGAATTATAAAGCCGGCTACTTAATTCCCAGTTTTCATTGAATACATGCTGGTAATGCAAGGAAAAAAAATGGCTGTTGCTTTCAAACCTATTGAAGGTATCGCTGGCAATACCCGCAAAATAACCACCATCCGTGGATTGCTTCACTAAACGGACTTGTAAGCCCAAGCCACCGCCAACATCATCACTCCAGTGGCCACGCCAATAAAGACTCTGTTGTTCTATTTTTTGCTGGCTGTTAATAAAGCTGGCCGTAACCGGATCATAAATACTGCGATCCTCGCCGTCGATGGTATGTGATTCAACCGATAGATTACTGTCAAAGTTGCCGATCTCTGCACTGATATTCATACTGGCTTGTCGTTGCCCAAAGCTGCCAGCACTGACATCAGCTTCATTTAGACCACTAGCAGTTATCACATTAACTACCCCAAGAAATGCATTAGCACCATAAATCGCCGATCCTGGGCCACGTAAAAACTCCACCCTTTCAACATTTTTCATTGACACAGTTAACTCAGTAACACCAACACTACCAAACAAGTCATGATTAAGGCGTATGCCATCAAGTAATACCAAAACTTCGCGCGAATTAGCGGCTAGACGACGACTTCGGCTTGAGTAAGACTGAGAATTACCATCGGAGTTATAATTTTGATAACCCGGCACATGACTCATCAATGCTTCCAACGTGCTGACACCGAGTTGTTGAATTTGCTTACGGGTGAAGACTGTTATTGAAGCGGGCACGGTTTGCAGCGTTTGATCGGATAGGGTTGCAGAGGTTACGTTTATCTCCATCAACTCCTCCAGTGACATGGAAAATAACTGGTCAGTTACCTGATCGGCACCATAGAGCATGGGTGATATTAGTAAACCTGCGCTGAAGAGGTAGTGTAATCGCAAAGGAGTTCACTCTATGTTGTTCCATGTACCATGAGTATAGATGAGTCTTTGGCGTTTGGAGCGAAGGTAAACCTATGCATAAGTTAGCAATAAAAATCAGATATTAATGTTATGTGTTGATGATGTCCCATCAACACATGAAACAAGCCTAAAAGACTTGTTTAAGTCCCTTTGATATTTGTCTGTTGTTGCTGCAAGCGGTTTTCCAGTGAGTATTTTATTAAAAATTGTAGACCCTCAATATGTATAAGGTTTTTCAATATCATTCTATTTTTCTTTTACTCGTATAATGGCTTAACATGACTTTATAACGGTACATGCTTCACTTGCAGGTTTGTCTTGAGTATCTACACTGATGAGTTTTTTAATTTTGAAACCAATAAACCCATAAATTATGGCTAATATAGGATTGATCAAATTAAAGAAACAATAAAAGATATAATCTAAAGGATTCACTAACAAGACACTGTACATATAGGCACCACAGGTATTCCATGGAATTAATGGTGAAGTGATGGTACCGGCATCTTCCAACGTGCGGCTTAACACCACTGGATGTAATCCTCTGCGCTGATATTCTTCTTTATACATTCGTCCCGGCATAACAATTGCCATATATTGATCCGCAGTAACTAAATTAGTACCGATACAAGTTACCACTGTACTGGCAATTAAACTTCCCGTCGTTTTTGCAGCTTTTAATATCACATCTAGAAATTTTCTCAGCATACCCAAATGTTCAAGTACCGAGCCAAAACTTAATGCACAGATAATTAACCACACGGTATTAAGCATACTCGACATGCCGCCACCACTCAGTAGAGCATTGAGCTTTAAATCGCCGGTAGCAATAGCAACGCCATCAAACAAAGTAGTCCAAACCACGGTTAAGTTAGCTAAGAATACTGAATCAGTATTCTTAGCTAAATTAAGAATAAGCTCTTGCTGAAAAATCATTGCGCAGATGGCACCCACGATAGCGCCTATTGAAACCGCAGGAAAAGCTGGAACCTTCCTTATCGCCAGAGTCAACAAGACGAATAATGGTATTAAGTTAACAGGACTGATGGAGAAATTTTTGGCCAATTGTTCGTTTAATTCAGTAATTGCTTGGCTCGATACCGTTGCTGATTCTGAAAAACCAAGCAGTAAAAATAAAATTAAAGCGATCGAAATAGATGGGATTGTAGTCCAAAGCATGTAGCGAATATGGGCAAAAAGTTCACTTCCGGCAATTGCAGGTGCTAAATTTGTTGTTTCAGACAATGGTGATATTTTATCGCCAAAGTAGGCACCTGAAATGACCGCACCTGCGGCTATTTCTGGAGATAACCCTAAGCCCTGAGCAATTCCCAGTAAGGCAACACCGATCGTGGCCGCTGTTGTCCAAGAACTACCAATACTCATCGCGACAATACCGCAAATTATGCAGGTGGCCGCATAAAACCACTCGGGCGATAGGATCTGTAATCCATAATAAATCATGGTGGGTACAGTACCCGACAGCAGCCATGTACCAATTAAAGAGCCAACGGCAAGAAGAATTAATATTGCACCGAGCGAAAGAGAGATACCATGAACAATCGCTTTTTCAATTGAATGCCAGGTAAAGCCATTCTTTAAACCAATAACGATGGCTAGACCCATACTAAGTAACAACGCTATTTGATTAGGTCCATAAGATGAATTGTCACCAAAAGTACTTACCGAAGCGGTAAGTAATACAATCAATAAAATGACGGGAATTGTAGCGTCGAGCATAGTGGGTAACTTTGTTTCATTGAGATTTTTCATCATTTTTTTATACCTAAACAGGCTCTTTAACTACAAGATTGTGGCTAAACATGCAGGTAATTTAGTTTCAGTGCAAGTGAAAATTATTTCGTTTGATAGGGATTTATCATAACTTAATTATCAATTGTGGATAGTTATGCATATTAATTGTTTAACCATAATTTTCGTAATCAATCGCTAGCCACTTATTCGCATGGATATCAGTAACAATGGTGCTTTCAGCTTAACTGACAAACTACCCATATGATAAAAGTGAAAATATTTTTGCTCTGATTGTCATTGATAATACTCTGCGGTTAAATACATTCTTTACTCGATATGGACTATAGACTTCGGTATTTTTTGGCTATTGTAATGCTTAATTAATTTTGCAATATTAAGCTTCCACAATTTAGCGGATTATCTAAGTATGCAATTTCAACAACTTAATGCATTTAAAGCGGTTTATGAATTAGGAACAGTGACTGCGGCTGCCGATTATATTCATATCACTCAGCCAGCAGTTAGCCGTTTAATCGCTAGCTTAGAGAGAAATATAGGCTTTGAGCTTTTTCAACGAGTAAAAGGTCGCTTATTACCTTCAGAAAAAGGCAAAGCTTTTTATATCGAAGTATCAAAAGCTTATGGTGCTCTCGAATCACTTTCTGACAGTGCTTCAGATATTAAAAATAGCAGCTTTGGCAGCCTCCATATTGCTGCATTCCCAATGTTATCGAGTAATTTTTTACCTAAACTTTTAGGTAAATTTCTTTCAAATAATAAAAATTTACATTCTTCATTAAAAACTTACCGCTCTGAAGAAGTGCTAAGACGAACAGCATTACAGTCATGTGATATCGGCTTTGCTTTGTTACCTGAAATCACTGAAGGAGTAACAAGTATTAAAGTTGAATGCAATTGTGTGTGTATTTTACCCCAAGATAGCCCACTTGCTGCACACTCTGTTATTACACCTAGCGATCTTGAAGGGCATGCGATTATTAGTTGCGAAAAAGATCATACTCAGCAACAGGTCGATAAAGCGTTTAAAAAAGCTAAGATAAAACGTAATGAAGTTGCCGAGGTGTCGTTAGCGATAGCCATAGTCAGTTTAGTGTCTGAGGGCGTTGGTGCTTCAATTGTTGACCCTTTCTCTGCAAAATATACAACAAGTAATAGTGCCGGTATATTGATTAAAGAATTTGAACCTTCAATACCTTTTAGATTTTTTATCTTATTGCCCTCATTACGAGCAACATCTGAAATTGTTGACCAATTTATTGAGCTTTTCTTTCAAGAAGCTAAAAATTCCGGCATTGAACTAATACGCTCAAAATAACAAAAAAACAGCCACGATATAATAAATAAGCATTTACCATTTTTTACCGTCAAACACACATATTCATACTCACTTGTTTATTAACAATTAAATATTACAACGCAAGGCGTCATATAACATTTAAACATAGGTCTTGTTTGTACAAGCATTAGACAACTTTGTCTCTGCTCATTAAAGTTTAAATCATCATTATACTAATTTGATTAAATAAAGTGACTATAGATAATACCAAAGTAACTCAAAAAGTAGCCGTATTTGGCGCAGGTAATGCAGGTTTAACTGCGGCTTATCATTTTACTCAGCAAGGTTGTCAGGTTGCTTTGTATGGGTCTGCAGGTTTTGATGAACAAATTCATGCTATTTCTGTTGATGGCGGCATAACGTCTTTATCCCAATACCATGGCGTTTCATTAGATTACCCAGGCTTTGAATTTGTCGATTGCCTAACGACTGATATTAAACAAGCAATCGCCTATTCAGATATTCTTATTTTACCTGTGCCTTCTTTTGCGCAGGTGCCGTTATTTAAAGAAATGCTACCGCATTTAACTGACAATCAAACTATTGTGTTAATGCCTGGAAATTATGGTTCATTAGTGCTTAACCAATTAAAAAAAGATTTAGGTTATCAAGCACTGAAACTTACCTTTGTTGATGCTATCTCAATTCCTTGGGCTACGCGTATTACAGGAAATGCAGAAATTGCTATTTTGGGAATGAAGTCATTTTTACCTATCGCGGCATTACCAGCGAGTAAAACCGATGAGGTGCTAGCATTACTACAACCTATATTTCCATTAAAGCTAACAGCACTTGCCAATGTTATTGCTGTGGGCTTAGAAAACATCAATTTTGGTGGTCACCCGTTAATGACCACGTTAAATATTGGTTTGTTGGAAAATTTTCCTGGCAAGTTTAACTACTATACCGATTGTTGCTCACCAGCCACGGCGAAAGCCTGTGCAAAAATGGATAAAGAGCGGTTGGCTGTTGGAGACGCAATGGGTTTAACACTTAAGTCCGAATTACAGGCCATGAATGAGTTATATAATATGGATGCACAGAGTGTTTATGAGTTAAATAAAACCTCTGAAACTCATGGCAATGTAAATAGTGCTCCTGATTCATCAAAAAATCGTTATATTACTGAAGATGCACCTTATTTACTGGTGCCTTGTGTTGAGTTTGCCAAGTTAATGAATATTGACACGCCAATTGTAACAGCGGTATTACATTTAACTAATGCCTTTAACGAGACCGATTATTTTAGTCAGGGGCGAACGCTTGAAAAAATGGGTCTGAGCAATATGACTATGTCTGAAATCACTACGGCAGTCAGTTAAATAAACTAAATGACCAATGAGTTAGGTTCAAATTATGAAACTTAAAATCACACTACCTTCTGTTTATACAATATTATTTTTACTCATCATATTGGTAGCTGCGCTAACTTGGATAATACCGGCTGGCCAATATAAAATGGTCAATAATGAATTATTAGGCAAATTAGTACCTGTTTCAGGCTCATACCACCAAGTTGAAAGCAGCCCACAGAGTTTTACCGATATTTTATTAGCGCCCATTAAAGGTTTCTACGATCCTGTAACCAATCAAGCTAGAGCAATCGATGTCGCTTTATTTGTATTAATCATTGGTGGTTTTTTTGGTGTCGTCAATAAAACTAAAGCGATTGAAAGTGGTATTTTTCAAATTACTAAAAAACTTAAAGGCAGAGAAATCTGGATGATACCAACACTAATGGGCTTTTTTGCTTTAGGTGGCACCATTTTTGGTATGGCGGAAGAAACATTGCCTTTTTATACCTTAGTGATCCCGGTCATGATCGCTGCAGGATATGACAGTATTACCGGCGTTGCCGTTGTTATGATTGGCGCAGGAGTGGGCGCTTTGGGTTCAACAGTCAATCCTTTTGCTACCATCATCGCCTCAAATGCAGCACAAGTTAGCTTTACTGATGGCTTAGCATTGAGGATTGTTATCTTGATTCTCGCTTGGTTACTTTGTGTTGTTTATGTCATGAGGTATGCAAAAAAAATCAAAGAAAATCCCGAACTATCACTAGTTGCCAACCATAAATTAGCTAACGAAAAATATTTTTTGCATCACTCAATAAGTACAACAGATAAATCTTTATCCATACAACAGAAGCTAGTGTTAACGGTTTTACTCTTAGTGTTTGTCGTTATGGTGATTGGCGTTTCATATAGTAATTGGTGGATGGCAGAAATTTCAGCGCTATTTATTGCCGCGACATTAGTGGTAGCTGTGGTTGCCAAAATAAATGAGCAAACATTAACCGTTAGCTTTATTGATGGTGCCAAAGAATTATTAGGTGTCGCCTTCATTATCACCTTAGCACGGGGATTGGTTGTGGTAATGGATGAAGGCAATATTACTCATACCTTTTTATTTTATGCTGAAAATTTGCTAAGTGACCTTTCACCTATTGTTTTTATCAACGCAATATACGGGGTTGAATCGTTTTTATCGTTGCTGATCCCTTCGTCCTCAGGGTTAGCGGTATTATCTATGCCTGTTTTAGCGCCACTTGCTGATTTTTCAAACGTACCTAGAGAACTTGTTGTTACGGCATATCAAGCAGCATCTGGTTTACCAAATTTAGTTACTCCTACTTCCGCTATTGTCATGGGAGGTCTGGCTCTAGGGCGCGTTTCATATAGCACTTGGTTAAAATTTATTGCGCCCTTATTAGCGATGATAATTCTGCTGGTGATGATCATGCTTAGTGTTGGCGTTGTATTGAGCTAAATAATCTAGCAAATAAATGAATTTTTTAATTAAACAGAAGGATAAAAAAGAGATTTTAATAAAAATGGGGGAGAAAACTGTAAAAATATTAACTTATTTTTGCTTATTTATGGTTTTTTGACTTTAAAGATTTAGTTCTTAATTTGAGCCGTAATATTAATTGAGCGCTTGATAACTTAATAACAGTTACCTTTTTTATTTGATAGTTAAGCGTTAATAGTTATTCAATAAAAACACATAAATCCATGCAGCCCTTTATTTAAAGGGATTTAATGAAGACAGTTATCTTTATTTATGACATGCTATTTGCACATAACATTAAGAAGCAATAATAAAAATGGTCATTAGCCATATAAATTGCATTTAAGGAACTACACATGAAGAGAAAAAATTCGCAGGTATTTAAAAAGTCAGCTTTATGCATAGCACTTAGCTCGGCATTGGCTGTACCGACTTATAGTTACGCAGAAGAAAGCGCGATACAAGGCATTGAAAAGATTCAAGTTACTGCCTCTCGCCGTGCATCAACAGTGCAAGAAGCACCGTTAAATATTACCGCACTTGATGCTGATGTGATGAAAGACCAAAACATATCACAGTTATCTGACGTCGCTCGTTGGGTGCCTGGTTTGAGTGTTGCCGATCAAGGTGGTCGAAGTGGCTCTCCTATTATTGTTCGTGGGTTAAATACTAATTCATCAGGCCCAGGCTCTGATGGTGGAACTGTTGCGACTTACCTTGGTGAAATCCCACTTGTGGTTGATATGAAGCTCATCGATGTTGAACGAGTTGAAGTATTGATTGGTCCACAAGGTACTTTATATGGTGCGGGCACATTAGGTGGCGCTATCCGCTATTTACCCAATAAACCGATATTAGACGAAACCTCTGGTTCACTTTACGGCGATGTTTTTACTTTATCTGAAAGTGATGATATCGGTGGTGAAGCCGGCTTTGTTTTTAACGCACCACTGATTGACGACGAATTAGCTGTGCGTTTTGCTGTTAATTATCTTGATGAACCTGGCTATGTTGATTACAACTATGTGGTTCGCGAAGGTGGTGTTTCATTACCTGATCCTGATTGGTCTGATGCAGACGACGTAAATGCGAATCTAAAACAAGTTAAAGACGCTAACTTCGAGCAAACAACTACTGCCAAAGCGATGATTCGCTGGCAGCCTAATGACACTTTTGATGCAACCTTATCGTACTTTTATCAAAAACAAGAAATTGGTGGTCGCTCTATTGTTCATAATAACAGCTTAAGTGAGAGCAACCCATTATCTGCTGTCATGGGAGAATATGAATCAGCTTATCGTTATCAAGAACCAAGAGATAAGGAAGACACTTTACTGAGCTTAGAGATGTCTATTGATTTAGGTTTTGCAGAATTAACGTCAGCAACGGGCTATTCAGAATTTGAAGCGCTTGGGCAACGAGATCAAACCGATTTACTTATTCGCTTAGATTATAGCTATGAAGAATTCCCTGGCTTCTCAGCCTTTACCCGAGAAGTAGATGAATCTGAAAACTTCACCCAAGAAATCCGCTTAGTATCAACGGGTGATTCAGCATTATCTTGGATTGTCGGCGCTTATTACAACAAAAATGAAAGCTTTGGTGATAGTCGTGAATATACACCAGGCTTCGATCAATATGCTGTTGATAACTGGGGGGCAGAGCAATTACGTCCAGATTCATTAGAGTATGTTTCGGTAGATAAAACCGAAACGACAGAATCAGCTCTTTTCGGTGAGATCACTTATAGCGTGACTGATAAATTAACCTTGATGTTGGGAGCACGATTCTATCAATACGATGTAGTCGCCCGATCTGATTCTGATTTACCTTTATTAAACACTATATATGACGCGAGTTATGATCCAACATTAATTGATTTAAATCTGGTTGAGTCTTCAGCTGACGATGACGGTAGTTTATTTAAAATTAACACGAGTTATCAATTCAGTGATGACATAATGGCCTACGTAACAGTGAGTGAAGGCTTCCGCATTGGTGGTTCTAACGGGATCCCTGCATGTGCCGAAGATCTTGGCCAGCAGCAAAATATTTGTGCTCAACCAGACGAGATATTGTATGAGCCAGATACCACCACTAACTATGAGCTAGGTTTTAAGAGTACTTGGTTTAGTAACCAACTACATTTTAATGCCGCACTATTTATGGTTGAATGGCAAAATGCCCAAATAGCAGGCGCAACGGAAGTGGGTCAACAACCTTATACTTCTAATGCAGGAGAAGCTGAAGCATCTGGTATTGAAATATCATCACGCGCGATGTTAAGTGATAGCCTAATGGCCTATGCAACTTATGCTTATACTAACGCTGAATTAACCACTGATGCGCCTGGGATTGGTGCAGAAAGTGGTGATCGATTACCTGGCTCACCTGAGCAACAATTTTCACTCGGTGCAACTTATTCCACTGAGGTATTTGATGGTATCGGTTTAGATATTAACTATGGTTTAACTTATCAAAGTGATGTCTATTCTAAAGTAGGACTACGTGATAATGGTGAAGCTTTACCTAGCTATTCATTAAGCAATACATCGGCACGATTTTCTGATGATGTATGGTCGGTAACCTTATACGTTGATAATATGTTTGATAAGTATGCTTATAGCTCGGTTCGTCGTGATGTTGGTGATATAACCACCTCGAATGACCCAGCAATACAACGTAACTACGGACATTATTTAATTACGCCGCGTAAAGTAGGTGTACGCTTCGAATACTTGTTTGATATGTAAGTTTTTACTTAACAGATAGCATAAAAAAGGCACGGCATTATTTTAAGTTTAATAATACCGTGCCTTTTTAATATCTATTTTAATCATAACCTTAAGTAATAATTAACACTTTAGAATATGTTGTTTTTGTGATGAAAATGGCAAGATGAATGAACACCCCTTATCGAAATCAATAACACAGCATTTAAGCCTTTTAAACTCGCTCTTCTGGAGTTTGTCAGAGAGCCACTAACCGCAAAAACGCATTTGATGTAGAATGACGAGATCTAAAAAATGTAATTTGTTATTGAACCTCTGACATAGTTCTGAGGTGTAAATAAATTTAATAGAATTGGTATAACGTATGTCCAACAAAATAAAAACCTTGCATCAACAAGCGCAAAAAGCATTAAATCAAGGCTTGTATCAACAGGCACATCAGCAGTTGATTTTGATTTTACAGCAAGATAAATTTTTTGCTGATGCTTATTTTTTGTTAGCCATGATAGCCAGTGCACATAATAATTTAGTAAAAGCCATTGAATTGATTAAACAAGCCAATTTGCTTGCGCCTAACAATGCCGAATATTTATCACAACTTGCCAAGCACTATGCGTTGGAAAACGATCATGTGCAAGCGGTGCACTTTGCCGAGCTAGCAGCTCAGTTAACCTCTCAATCATCATTAACTTTAGATACCCTTGGCGTGGCATATAGCCAAATGGGTTTACATGAAAAAGCGGTTGGTTTTTTCAAAAAAGCCGTTGCCATTAACAACAATAATCCAAATTATTTTTTTAATTTAGGCGCCTCATTAAAGTTTACCGGTGATTTTGACGGTGCTAAAAATGCCTATGAAAAAACTATTTCAATGGTGCCTAATTATTACAAAGCACATGCGGCATTGACCGGCTTAGGTAATATATCTGCTGATTCAAATCATATTCCCCAACTTGAGCAACTGTTTAGCCAAGCACAAAAGGCAGATGACAGATTATATATAGGTCATGCTCTAGCGCGAGAATATGAATCATTAAAAGACTTTGATAAAGCATTTTACTACTTAAATTCGGCAAAAAAGTTAAAGCTAGAGCAGTTTAAATACAGCATAGATGAAGACAAAGAGTTATTTAAAAGCCTTGAAATATATTTTCAAAATGACGATCGTGCACCGACAAAAGGCTTTGAGACTGATGAACCAATATTCGTTGTTGGTATGCCAAGATCAGGAACAACCTTAGTTGAGAGAATTATTTCACAGCATTCTGAAGTAACCAGTGCTGGAGAATTGCAACACTTTGGTTTACTACTGAAAAAAATGGCGAAAACTACCAGTAACCGCGTCATTGATGCAGAAACGATAACAGCGACAAAGCATATAAACTTTGCAGAATTAGGTAGCGCTTATATTGAAAGTACACGGGCTATAACAGGGAAAACAGCAAAATTTGTAGATAAAATGCCGCTAAATGTACTTTATGTTGGCTTTATCTTACAGGCTTTACCAAAAGCTAAAATTGTTTGTCTAGATAGAAATCCACTCGATACCATTGTGAGTAATTTTCGACAGCTTTTTGCCGTTAACCAATCGTATTACAGCTATTCATATGATTTAGAAAGTACCACTGAATTTTATTTATTATTTAAACAATTAGCGACCTTGTGGCTAAAACTTTATCCCGAAAATTTCTATTTCATTAATTATGAAAAATTAGTTAATGACCCTGTAAATGAAGCTCGACAGCTGATTGAATTTTGCAATCTTCCTTGGCAAGAGCAATGTGTAAATATTCATCAAAATTCAGCCCCCGTTGCCACAGCCAGCGCGCTGCAGGTACGTAGTCCTATTAATAACCGCTCGGTAGGTAACTGGAAAAAATACGACGCTTACCTCACTCGTGTAAAAGAGATATTAGCCTCTAAAACATCGCGCTAATCTTATACCAATTTCATTAAATTACATGGCTATGTAGTTAACTCAGGCCATCATTGTAAACGTCATCTTCGAAGTCACTGATCGAAGATCCATTGCTCTTTAAAGACTGGATCCCCAATTAAGACACTACGGGGATGACAATCCTGAACCATGTGCATAGGCATGTTAAATTATTGCTCACTTGTGCTGGCAAAAATACTCCACAACTGCGTTGCTCTCATTCCCGATAGCCAGCTATCGGTCAATCGAGCGCCTTGTCCTAGTTATTTATTCACATGAATTGACTTAATACTTGGTTTTTTATGCTTTGTTTCTGTAACGCTCTTTAGCTTTTCGCCCTTTTTCGTAAAGTAATGGTCTCAAAAGGCGTCTCAATGTAGGAAACAAGTAAGAAATAGTCGTTAGCCAACCACTTGAATTGGGCAGTGATATTTCTATTTTCTCTCCTTTAGCTACGCTAATGATGGCATTAGTAACTTGTTGCGGGCTGCTCATCGGCTGGGAAAAGACAATGTCTTCTACTTCATCTATTTCAGACATAATAAAACCGGTATTAATTGGCCCTGGAGAAACTACACCTACGCTAATACCAGAGCCTTTTAATTCATCAGCAAGTGCGTAACTAAAAGCACGCAAGCCTGACTTAGTTGCTGAGTAAGTTGCCGCACCTTGCAATGGGGTACGGCCAGCTAAAGAGCCTACATTAACTATTCCTCCCACTCCCCCTTTAGCAATACTCCTTCTGATATACGGTAATATTAATGCGGTTAATTCTATAGGAGCACGTAAATTAACATCCACCATCTTAGCTAATTGTTCTGGCGAATTGTTTTCAACTTCACCTCGTTTATGGTAGCCAGCATTATTAATGAGGTAATGAATAGCGCCAAACTTTTTCTCGGCACTTACCAACATTTTTTGACAATCTGAAGAGCTAGACACATCCATTGCTATGGTTAACACTGAAGTGCTAATTGAAAGTTCTTTGCTAATTTCATCGAGTGCTTTTTGCCCCCTAGCTAATAAAACAAGATTTGCGTTCATTTTCGCAAATGCTTTAGCGGTTTCTGCACCGACACCCGCTGACGCACCAGTGATGATGACAGTTTTCCCTTGAAAATAAGTTGTCATTTAATGCTTCCTATGTGGTTTACAGATAATGTCGACAAGGTTTTTTTATTGTTGAATTAGAAGTCAGTATGCCAGAAAACGGGTCTTTAAAACTATCTAAAAACACATCGTTTATGTTGCATATAACCTTACAGAAAAGCTCAACACTATTGATATGGATATAGCGAATTCTTTCTATATGAGTTTAAGTACTGGAAAGAACGACTAAATATTTGCATCAACATCAAATTCAATCACCGATGACGATATAGCCGCCTGAGCATTAGCCGATGAGCTAAACTCAATGCTGAATAGCACAAGTTAATAGCAAGATATAACCCGTTTTATAATAACAATAAAGTTTGTCTTTAGTGGGGGGATATTAAGGTTTGTCCATAAGAGTTATGTACTTAAATTTTCACTAATACCACTTTGCTGACCTAAATAATCGATTGAAATAATCCTGTTTTATGTTCACTTAAATACGATATGACGTTTAGATGATTGATTATTCCAATACGTTCAGTTTAATAGTTTCAGATACCAATTTTAACATTTTATTCATTTGAAAGGGTTTTTGAAGATATCCCGCAACCCCTTTACCGTAAAATTTTTCTTGAATGTCATGTTTACTAAACCCACTACACAATATCAATTTAACATTCTTGTTAATTCGACGTAGTTCTCGAAAAGCTTCTTCTCCGTCCATATGAGGCATAGTTAGATCCATTAAAACAGCATCAATGCTTTGCTGATGCTCTTTATAGACAGATAGTGACTCTAGACCATCTGCAGCTTCAAGCACCTGATAACCAACAGTTTCTAACATTGCACGCGTCATACTTCTGATTATTTCTTCATCATCAACGATTAAGACTGTGCCACTAAACTGACATTCAGTGAGAACATCTTCGTCCGTGATCCTATGTAATTTTACGTTGGCACTTGTTTCTGATTGTGGTAATAAAATCTTAAATGTAGTTCCTATATTTTCTTCACTATAAACTTTAATTGTACCTTTATGTGCCCTGATAATTCCTAATACTGCGGCTAAACCTAACCCTCTTCCTGTAAACTTTGTAGTGAAGAAGGGATCGAAAATTTGATTTAAGCTATTTTTGTTAATTCCACATCCAGAATCTGATACCTCTATAAAAAGATATGCGTCACTATTAGGCTGATTAGTGGTAGGCGACTTCCAACTAGATAATTCAGTCGAATCAAAATATTCTTTGTCACAATACATCAAACCAGTAGAGATTGCGATAACGCCGCTTTTCTTCGATATTGCATCAGAAGCATTGATTACTAAATTCATTATAATTTGTCGCAATTGAGTTTTATCAACGTCAATAACAGGCAGTGACTCGGCTAAATTCAACTTAATGACGGCATTTTTAGAAATAGATATTCTTAATAAATGTATCATATCTTCAATAAATGGGTTGATATGAATGGGAGTTTTAGTAAAAGGGCTTTTACCTGAATATGCTAACATTTGTTGAGCTAATTCAGCAGCTAGTACCGTACTTTTTTTAACTGATTCAATTAAAGCTGTAGCATTAGAATGTTCTGGTAGAGTTCTCAAAGCTAAATCAGCATTCCCCATGATCGTCGTCAATATATTATTAAAATCATGAGCTATTCCCCCAGCCAATAAACCTAAACTTTCTAACTTTTGAGTGTGATGCATTTTTTGAGCTTGCTCTTGGTTTTCAAAAGCAAGTTGCTCTTTTCTTTCTTCTGTAAGACAACGAGCAATATGGTAGGAAGCAGAAGAAGAAAATGAAATCTCATCAACTTGCCATTCTCTTTTCTTTCCAATGTGCTCTGAACATAAAACGCCAGTAAAGTGTTCGCCTGAAGTAACGATAGTATCCAACATTGAAGTTATACCTAATGGCAAAAGGTAATTTTCACTAAACTCAGAGGTTCTTGGATCCGAATGGGCATCACTAGCATCAATTACTTGACTGATTGATAAGGCGTTAAAATATTTAGGATAATTATCAGCACTTAAATTTATATCATACTCAAATTCTCCTGAAGTTCTATGGTACAAAGCAACACAACTTAAAGATGTATTATCAACTACTTCCCATAAACTGATTCGCGCAACATCTAAAGTTGATGCGCTGATTTGAAGAATATTTTTAATAATATCGAAAGCAGGGTTCTTTTTTGAATAACTAAGTTTTGAAAAAGTGACCTGTGCATCTCGTTGTTTAGCTAGTCGTTTTTTTTCTTGCTTTAACTCTTTTTCCTTACTTTTATTCTTGGTGATTTCCTGTGTATAACCCAAAACACTCTGTTGAGAGCCTGCTGCATCATACAATGGGATAAAGCAGGATGAATAAAAAATTGGTAATTCTGACATAACCTCAAATTCAAAAGTAGAGCCTTCTCCATTGAAGGCTTTATCTAGCAATGCGGAAATTCTTGGTTTATCTCTCTCTGCGACAAAATCAAGGTAAGGCTTTAGATAAACGGCACTCTCTTCCGTCTCGTTAACCATACGGAGTCCTGTTGGGTTCATTGATATTAAATTACCATCAAGGTCTATTTCATGTACACAAAAGGGTAAAGAAGCAACTAATGAACGAAATTGACCGTGTGTTTTTTGCACTTCAACGTTATTTGCATTAGTAGAGGGATTCATTCTTCTGTCCTTAAAAATTAACATATAAATGACAATAACATTACTATTTCACTTTCCAATTTATTAGGGGATTTAATTAAATGGATTTTTAAACATATCATGCTAACCCCTAGTGTTTATTCTATGTAGATACTGTTTATAAAATAAAGCACATTAAGATAGTACAAAAACTTGCTGACAATAAAAAGAATATAATCAAATATTTCACTATGAAAGTTCTGTAAATAATTTGGCTATAGAGCCATTTCGGTAACATACTCCCGAAAGACTTTTATTATATGGATAAGGTCAACTTATGGCTAGTTGAAGAAGTCACTAATAATCACTAGCTCAATGTTAACAAAGAGACGATAGCTGACATGATTGAACTGCAAGGATGATGACATTTCCGTTAAAGTTGACCACTAAATACTGAATACAAATCCGTGGACAAAATTATTTAACCGCTACATAACGTAAAGTTTGAATTAAATGTGTGCTATAAATATGAAAAGTATGATGTTAAGGAGGTCCATCTTGTCTCAGCCAATTCCAACTAAGTTTTTAGATATGTTACCGTTGCCTGTTATAGTGGTAGAATTTACTGAGGAGACACTTAATCATACTTTTATCTTTTTAAATAATAAGTTTAATAGCATTATTGGCTGGAGTCTTAAAGAAATACCAGATAAGGATCATTGGTGGCAAAAGGTCTACCCAGATGTACAGTATCAAAAAGTTGTTGAGAGCTTATGGGAATTGAGTATGGAGTCCTTAGACTCTGACAACGATAGTTTTGTTAGTATGACGGTTAATATTAAAACAAAGCACAATGGTGTTAAGCGGTTTAATGTTTGCACTGAGTTGAAGAATGTTCTAATTGACGGTTATTATGTTGTAACATTTGAAGAAGTTAATGAATCTCAAGACAATTAAGCAACCGAATCATCTAGATATTTTGTACATTTCTCGGTAGCTAAAGAATGCTCTAATTCTCACTGGTTCTATGTTAACAAAGATACGATAGCGGACGCTCCCAAAAGATAAAAACATGGTCTATTGATGATAACTTTTTGCCAATAACCTGTTAAGACTGAATGAGAACAAAGCCACCAAAGACATACGTCAGATACTAAAAAGCCGCCTCAAAAGGACGGCTTTGTTAAACAGAAGTGAACAACAAAAAATTCTACACTAGGTTATCGACACGTTTACCATTTAGTTGACCTTCCTCGATAACGAAAACTCTTACAATCATGATAACAAAGCGCAGGCCAGCGGACATGAATTAGTGTATAAAAATAAAAACATTCTTTTTAAGCGCTTACATAATCTTGCTCAGCGGTTTTTCAGTATCAGACAATGGCCTATTTTTGAACTTGTGTAATTTCTTTTCCATCGGCATAAATTAAACCAAGGTTTCTTTTAGCATTTTCATCACCTTGTTCGGCTGCTTTTGTATACCAACCAAGAGCTTGCTTATAATCCTGAGCAACACCTTGCCCTTTTTCATACATAAGCCCAAGGCTATATTGAACCCCAGCATTTCCGTCCTCAGCAGCTTTGCTATACCACTTAAAAGCTTGCTTGTAGTCTTGTGCAATCCCCTTCCCATTATAATATATAAGTGCAAGGTGATACTGAGATCTTGCATTACCTTGTTCAGCTGCTTTAGTATGCCACTCAATCGCTTGTATAAAATCCTGAGCGACCCCTTTTCCTTTTTCATACATGATAGCAAGGCTGTATTGATGCCCTGCATTACCCTGTTCAGCAGCTTTTCTATACCAGACAACAGCCTGCTGGTAATCTTGTGTAACCCCACGTCCTTTAGTATACATAAAGCCAAGGTAACTTTGAGCCCCTGCATTACCTTGTTCTGCGGCTAATTTAAAAAGAGTGATAGCTTCGGCGTAATTATTATTTTTATATGCAGTCTTCCCTTTGTCAAAGTCATCATTAGCAACTGAAGAAAAAGTCAAAAGTATAAATAAAAAGAGGGTGAGTAAACGCATTAAAAATCATCCTTATTTTTGTTATGAATAAATAATCTACGACAACATAGGTACAAGATCAACACAATTAAACTGTAACATCACATTATCTCTGCGATATAAAATATTTAGAGCAAGAATCTACTACTAACCCAAAAATATACTTATTATTTTTATAAATAAATTAACGTAAACTAGTTTTTTTTCCCAATTTTTTATCAGAACAGCTTATATTTAATATTCGATGTCAGCTTTACTTCATACAGCAGCAATTCAGGTTGGAGTTATGTTAACGACCGTAAAGTTGCCGCAGTAAACAATAGATTTGAATCGAGATACGTTTCTAGACATGAAGACTTTATTGTAAAATTTAGTATTTAGAGATGATACACCGCAGGCAGCTTTGATACGTTAGTTGACATTGTTATTCAAACTCAAGTGTAGATAATTATATGTAATGTATAAGTAAAAACTGACATGAAGAATATTTAATTAAAAACCATTCATAAAACCATTATATTTGAGGTGCCTACTTGTTTTCATATCTATTATGTATTTTTCTCAAACGAGCAAAATACATGTGTTGTTCTATACTTGCTGAGCTTAATGCGATTTATGTTGTGTATTAGGGAAACTAATCCAAGGAGAAATAACAATGAAAAAAATTAGTATTTATATATTAACGCTATTAATCAGTTTAAATGTTTTTGCTAAAGACCGATTGGAAATATTTCAAGACTATGACCTAAGTAAAGAAGTACTTTCTGTAACTACAGTCAAAGTTGATCCCAATATGGAAGATGTTTATTTAGCCGGTTTAACAAAAAGTTGGATAAAGGCAGTAAAAATTCAAAAGGAGTTAGGCCACATAAAAGACTGGAATATATGGGCTAGTGAATTACCGCAAAGTGGCGATTTTAATTTGGTATTGACAGTCACATTTGCAAGCTCCCAAGATTTAGATCCCAATAAAGCGAAATATGATAAATTCATGAAAAAATGGGGGGAAGAAAATCAAAAAATATCCCAAGAAACCTCCGCAAAATATCCTGAAGTGAGAGAGTTAACCGGTGAGTATCGATTAAGAAAAATAATTTTTAAATAACAACTTTTAATTTTGCTATAACTAATTTCTTATATAGAAACTGTATCTGGTTATAGCAATTTCAAGTCACTTCAATATCTCGTTTTATCAAATGAATTTGTCGTAATCAATCAATTTTATAACGTCTTCTTTGGCTAGGAGCGGAACAAAATGGGGTTAAAGATCCTAAGGCGCTTTGTGCCCCATTGTGAGATAGACGTAGGTTTACTATTACCAGTTAGTTGCCATGTAAAAGTAAGTGATCGTCCCATTGTTTGCTAACTTCATTTTTATTAACAATACGTTAGACTTACCATTTGATAATTTTACGTTGAAACATAGATAAGCGCTGCTTGTAAAGCTTGTTCTCTATCTAAATAATTGTTCTCTATTGTAACCAAAGTTAATACTTGGAATTTATCCAATTGTTGTCTGGTTTCAGTATTTGGGCATATTAGTAGCACTTCACAATGAGCATCTAATGCATCTTTTATTGCATTCTCAAGTGCAAGACCTACGGTTACATCAATCATAGGTACATCGGTTAAATCTAAAATCATGACTTGATAATCAGAAATACTCGCATGTTGGCGTGATATCGCTTTGGATACACTAAATATCATGGGACCTGATAAATAGAAAAATAGAACTTTACCCTCCGCTTTATCTAATATTTCACGCTCACTAATACTAAGTGGAACAACGTTATCATCTCCATCACTTATTGCTTTCACTTTTCGTGCTTGTACCTTACTGAGTTTGTCTATGATGATGATATTCGAAATAAAGACACCTAACCCAACTGCGGCAATTAAATCAACAAAAACAGTAAGTAGCATTACACCATACATTATGACCATGCCCTGAATACTGACTTTGTGCGCTCGTTGAATAAAACTCCAATCTAAAATATTTAGACCCACGTACACTGCAATACCTGCTAATACAGCCATTGGAATAGGCTCACGCAACTAAAACAACCAAGGCAAGCACCAAAGCTCGAATCATACCTGACAGCGGAGATCGGGCTCCTACTTGTATATTTGTGACTGTACCCATTGTTGCACCTGCGCCAGGTAATGCACCAAACAAGCCTGAGATCATATTGGCTAATCCTTGCCCTCGTAATTCTTTATCTGAATCATGCTCTTTACGTGTTAATGAGTCTCCAATAACAGCAGTGAGTAAAGTATCGATACAGCCTAAAGTACCTAGAACTAAAGCATCTATTACCATAGTGGTAAACATATCAGCGTTGAAATGAGGGATGACAATAGACGGTAATCCCGCAGGTATTTCACCGATTCGACGAATGCTGTCAGTATCAAACAACAACATTGATAGTAGTGTTACAGCGACCAGTGCGACCAATTGAGCTGGCACATATTTTCGATATTGTTTAGGAAAATAAAATAATACCCCTAAAGTCAATAAACCTAGCAGTAACTCACTAAACTTTATATTAGACAAAGTATCAGGAAGCGCTGAAATTGTACCTAAAACACCACCGGAGGGCGCTGAATGTCCTAGCAAGGGTGATAACTGTAGGATGATTAATATGACACCAATGCCTGACATGAAGCCTGAAATAACACTGTATGGCATTAAAGTTACATACTTTCCAAGTTTTAATGTGCCCAGAAGTATCTGAAAAGCGCCAGCCATCATTACCACTGTAAATGACATTGCCATACCTGTTTCTGGGTATTTAGCCATCATACTGGTTAACACAGCCGTCATAATCACGGTCATTGGACCGGTTGGCTCTGAAATTAAAGAGGTTGACCCACCAAAAAGAGCGGCAAAAAAACCAACCATGATGGCGCCCCAAAGGCCAGCTTCAGCCCCTGCACCAGAAGCAACACCAAAGGCAAGCGCTAAAGGTAAAGAAATGATCGCAGTGGTAACACCACCAAAGATATCACCCTTTAAATTCATATTATCAAAACGATTTCCAAGCAAGAAAGGAACTCCTGTATAAATATTAATTAAACCGCGTTTAAGTATATCATTGCCCTTTTAATACTGGCGGTTAAAATTTGCTGTATTCATTCAAAAAAGGCTATTCGTTAGCAAATATTGTTTTGACTTTTACCCATAAAATTAAAACCACGCACCTTATTGCGCTTTAACTCTTTTGTTAATACATTTTTGACTTACCCACTGATAGCTATAAGAATAGATTCTCAATGACGATTTTTTCGCTTATCGGCTTTTGATAATATCGACATTTAATTTAACATTAAATAATCTCTTAATACTCCTAATATAGGTGACATGAATGAGGTTATGTCATAGAACTAATCTCGGTCATTACTACGCAACAGGTGAAACAAACCCTTCCGGTTTTAGTGTTAATACTGAACATGAAACTTCACTTAAGATAGATTCAGCTGTATTGCCGATAAAATTCCCTGGTATACCAACTCGACAGACAGTCCCCATTACAACAAGGTCAATTTCGTTTTCCTGGACATACAGTGGTATCTCTTCTTGAGCATCCCCCTCGAGAAGTTTAATGATTGGAGGATTAATATGAAATATTGTCTTTTCAATTACTTCATCAATATACTTTTGTATACTCTGCTGTTTTTTCATCACTAATTCGAGGCGTTCAAACTCTGACGTTGCCCCCCACCCTTTCAAATAGGTTTCATCAGGAAGCTTCCAGGCATGAATGACATGTAGTTCTGCATTTTCTATCTCTGCTATATTAGAAGCCATACGTAAAATACTCTCGTTAAGCTTATGGCCTTCTTCTGTTGGTGCATAGGCATCAATAGCAGCAACTATACGTTTTAATGGCTTTGATTTATTTGAACCAAGCGCTAATACAGGGCATGGACATTTCCTCATAAGATGAACTGCAGTGCTACCAAAAAACCTTTTACGTCGGTGGCTATTAGCCTTCGCGGCTAAAATAACAAGATCATAATTATCTTTCTGTACTTTCTTCGCCACTTCTATAAAGGGTAAGCCAACGGCGTTGAATGTATCGATTGAAGTGAAGTCACGTTGGAATTTTTCAACTATTTTACGTAATGAGACTTGTTGCTCTTCATGTAAGTTAGCCATCAACGCTTCTAGTGGCAACTTACTACCCCATGCAAGTTGATCTTTAGGAATTTCCTCTGTAACGCTAAAAAATGTCACGTGTGAATGTTGTTTTTTAGCGATCCTATTTGACTGTGAAATAACAGAGGGTTTAATTGAATTTGCAGAGGTCGCAACCAATATTTTTTTGAAAATATCCATCATCTATCTCCTAAATTTTTACAAAAATCTACCCTTGATTCCACACCGTAAAATTAATATTTACTGCAGATTTATTGCGACTCAAGTTTAGAAAAGGTCGGATTGTAAATCTCACTACTAATTATCAAAAAATTGTAATTTTAATAAGAATTAATGTAGTGATTTTTCTAAAAACCAAATCCGTAGATGAAGTTATACCTAAACCTTAATAACAACAAAAGCAGTATAAACCTTCATCTTTATCAACTTTAAATTGACAATTAGCTTTTATCACAAGAGATAACATTAAAAATTTTGAATAGAGGAAACTATCAAAGACCTATTTAAATATATTGAGGGTTTATCTGCATAAAGCTGATTGAAACGATAGGTAGGTGTTTAATATTAGGGAGATATTAGAATATCCCCCTAATTTATGGTGAAGTATTAAATAACTAAATTTATTTTTTACCTACAAGGTAATAAGTAACGCCTAGTGCCAGTACAACAAAGCCAACTGCAAATATATGCATAGGCATGACTTCATTAAAATCGATAATAATAATTTTTCGTGCCATTGCCATTAAAGCGGTTGCTACAACCAACTTTAAGGGAATCACATCGGTTCTTAAATATAAAACAATGTTTTGAAATATTTCGATAGCTATTAAAACCGCTAAAAATGCAGCAAATACTTTAAAAATGTCGGAAAGCATTAATAGCATGAACGGTGGCTGTATTAGCTGCTGATAAAATACATAGACGACATCAGCGACGCCAAAAAAAATCACGGCGACCATTAAAATAGCTAATATTCTTATCGCAACTTTAATAGACTTATGTAAAAAAGAAATCAGGGGGTCATCGTGATCTTCGGGTAATTCATCATGCTTAGTCATCAAGTTCCTTAAACGAGTGTGAGTTTTTTATAGGTAGTTTAAATAAGGGTTTACTGTCATTTATAAATATCAATGAGAGCTACATCCATTGCTAGCACTACCACATACTTTATAAAACGTAACTTATAACTGAACCATAAAAACAATAAAAGTCGTATATACTTACCTTGCTATCAACTTAACGTTGATAACAAGTTTTCTATAATCTACAAACATTCAATTAAAGAAGTCACTATGGCAAAGTTAAATTATCATCACTTACAGTATTTTCACGCGATTGCTACGCATGGAAGTATTGCTAAAGCTTCTAGTGTTATTCATATTACACCACAAACATTAAGCGCTCAGCTTAGTTTATTAGAAGATCAATTAGGCTATAAACTTTTTGAGAGAAAAGGAAAGCGACTCATATTGAACGAAATGGGACACATCACTTTCCGCTATTCCCAAGAAATATTTAGTTTAGGGGATGAGTTGTTACACTCGCTTAAAAATCATTCAACTGACTTTGCATTTAAATTTTCTGTCGGCGTGACTGATGTTATTGCTAAAGTTTTTTCATTCAACTTTCTAAAAACAATTTACAACATGGATGATTCAATTAAATTGGTGTGTAAAGAAAGTAGTTTAGAGGTATTACTAGGCGAGTTAGCAACAAATAAATTAGATGCGGTGTTAAGTGATAAATCGCTACCGGCTGGCTCCCCATTAAAAGCATATAATCATTTAGTAGGGACATGTGGACTTAGTTTCTTTGCTCATAAAGACATAGCAGATAAATTAAAAGACAACTTCCCAGAATCATTAGATAACAAGCCATTTTTTATCGCTGGTGAAGGTTCAAATCAACGCTTAAGCGTACTGTCATGGTTCGAGCACATCAATATTTCGCCTTTAATCATTGGGGAGTTTGATGACTCCGTTTTAACAAAATACTTTGGTCAAGCTGGGTATGGCGTATTCTGTGCACCAACGATAATCGACGAACATGTGATGGAGCAATTTGGCGTTAAATTAATTGGCAGAACAACCGAAATCACTGAATACTACTACTTAATTTCACCTGAACGAAAAGTCAAACACCCTGCGGTTCAGCACCTTTTAAAAGAAGGAAAAAAACTGTTTAGCTACAATGACTAAAATTTGAGTCAAGGCAAAAAATATAATAAAACAAGCATGAACGCTGTCTCACTTTATGCCCCTGAGCACCATAGAATCATAAAAATTTTAATACCTAAAATCATATTAATCTAATGTCAGCTTTTGGTGTTTTTAATCAAATTAGAATTTTTGACTTCACAGGCTTTTGATGAAATTTAGAACAATTCTATTATTCAACGCAGAGCTAATTTGTGTCGGTTCGAATGTCGCTAGATAAGCCAAGGCTAATGTCCGTTTT
>NZ_PJAQ01000007.1 GCF_002836775.1 Colwellia sp. 12G3
ATCGATGATATTGGCGCTAATGAATTATTAATTTCATGGCTGATAACCCTGACCAAACTTTGCCATGCATTACGTTCTTCACTTCTCAAGAGGCTGCCAACGTCAGTGATGAATAATAGTTTATGGGGCTTTCCTGCTTCCCTAAATTCTTCAACATGCACATTGAACTTTCCTTGTTGATTGCCAAAGGTTAATGCCATAACTTTGCTTTGCCCATTACCGAGTTGCCTCAGTTGCTTTAACTGGTTTAGAGATGATCCAGATAATGACTTCCCCGTAATATGTAAAAGTTTTTCCGCTGTGGGATTAATGAGTACAGGCACACTATCAGCATTGAGTGCGATGATAGCGACATCAATATGATTAATAACAGTACGTAAGAGTAATTGGCTTTCTATCGACTCAAGACGCTGCTTACGGAGTCGGCTTGATAAGGTGTTGATTGAAGTAACTAACTCGTTAAGAGCGACATCGCCATGACTAGAGCGAGCTCTTAGTGTGTAATCTTCACGGATCATCGCATCAAGTAAGTTGCTTAAACTACGAAATTGGTAGGCTGATTTTTGATGTATTTGAGCATGACAATACAAAATACTGACACCACCCAACAATAGCGTAAGTAAAATCAAAAAAATTGAAATATCCGCAATAAACATCACTATGATTAACAAGATAAATGACGGTACAGAGGCAAATAACGATAAATGTACTAATTGTAATTCAAACGATTTTTTGGTTTGCATCGATGATCCATTATCCAAGGGGCGTTAAAAAGGTCGCTTAAATCATGACTAACTTATTTTTTCTAAGCGTCGATAAAAGGCACTGCGGCTTAACCCTAAAGATTTAGCGGCCTTCAAGGCATTACCATTAAAATAGCTAAGGCGCTGATCAATGATGGCTGATTCAATATCTGCTAGCTTTGCCAGCACTAAAGTATCCACTGCCGCTGTTGACTGTTTCTCTTGTTGACTTGGTAAACCCAGATCTTCAGCACTAATACTGTCTTTTTGACATAAGATTTGTGCCCGCTCCATCACATGGCTTAATTCTCTAATATTGCCAGGCCAATCATAGGCGCATAATGCTTTTTTAGCCGTATCACTGATGAGCAACGTATTTTTCATATTTTGTTTCGCGGCACTTTTTACCAAAAAAGATTCTGCCAACGGGATAATATCTTCCGCTCTATCCTTTAAATTAGGGATCTCAATCACGATTGTATTGATGCGATAAAGTAAGTCTTTCCGAAATTCACCGTTTTCAACTGCTTCGGTTAAATTAGCATTGGTTGCTGAAATTAAACGAACATCGACTGAAATCGTTTTATTTGAGCCAACTTTTTCAAATTCATTATCTTCAAGTACACGTAATAATTTTCCTTGTTGTGAATAAGGCGTGTTGGCAATTTCATCCAAAAATAATGTACCGCTATCAGCAAGCTCAAAGCGACCTATACGTGTTGATTTAGCATCAGTAAAGGCACCTTTTACGTGACCAAACATTTCACTTTCAAATAAAGTTTCAGTAACCGAGCCCATATTCACCGATATTTGATTAGCATTTTTACGTTGAGAATGTTCGTGAATATAGCGTGCAAACATGCTCTTTCCTGTGCCATTTTCGCCTGTTAACAATACACTTGCGTTACTTTTAGCGACTTGATTAATAACATGCATTGTTTGTTGCATCGCAGGTGATTGAGCAATTATTTCACCGTTAAATTCACTATCCACTTGTTGTTGTAGTAATTTATTTTGCTGAGAAAGTTTTTGTGAATTTTTTTCACTTTGCGCTAATTTTATTTGGTTTTTTATGATGGCAATAAGGCGATCTATATCCCAAGGCTTTTGCACAAAATCATTAGCGCCATTTTGCATGGTACTGACAGCAACTTCGATTGTCGCCCAGCCAGTCATGACAACAATAGGTAAGTTCTCATCTACTTTTCTGATTGACTCAATTAAGGCTAAACCTTCTTCACCCGATGTTGTATCGCTTGAATAGTTTAAATCCATTAAGGCTAAATCAACATTTTCTCTTTGTAGAGCGGCCAATGCTGCTTCAGGGGATTGCGTTAAAACAACCAAATAACCTTCACTTACCAATAGCATTTTTAAAGCAGACAGTATGTCAGTGTCATCATCAACTAATAATATTTTTTCTTTCATTACTGTCACTTATTTCTAATCGTTATTGCTTAAGTATATATTGATACGTCATCTATTTCTAAGTGATTAATTAGCGAGGATATATTAAGTCTATTAATATATCCTCTCTTATAAATTACTCGTAGTGCAGTGCATCACTAGGCTCTAATTGTAATGCTTTTTGAGTAGGTGCATAGGTTGCGTACATAACAATAGCGCCGATAAATACTGTTGTTGTTACAGCAATAATGATTAAAGAAAAATTACCTGTGCCAAATGTTTGCGACATCGCAAACCCCATACCTGTACCAGCCAAAATACCTGGAATACCACCCCACAATAATTGTTTAAATCCAGTCATTAGATACTCTTTGGTAATAATATCTTCATCTGCACCTAACGCGCGTTTAATGCCAATCTCTTGTGTTCTTTGATTGATGGTATTAGACATGACGCCATATATGCCACTCGCGGCAAGAAACGCTGCGGCTAAGCCAAACAATGAAATTAATTTACTAATAAATAAAATCGGCGCTGTATAACGTTCATTGCTTTGCTCATAGGTTTCAATTTTAAACGACGGTAATTGTGGATCGATAGACTGCAAAGTTTTACGCAATGTATTAGTCACCACAGATTGATCTGCTTTCATTTTAATTGCGATAGATATTTGATTACGCGGCAATTGGGTAAAAGGCCTAAATATTGTGGGCAGCCCCTTAGTTTCACGATTACCTTGTATGGTATTTTCAACAACACCAATAATTGATAACCACTTTACCTCGTCATTATTAGTCACTCTTAAGCGTTTACCAATAGGTGATTCATCAACAAAATTTGCTTTAACGAAACTTTCAGAGACTAACACCGAGCTTTTATCTAAACCGTGATCGGTATTGTTAAAGTATCTGCCCTGCTTTAGTTCAACCCCTAATTTGGCTAAGGCCTCAGGCATAATTGAGATATAGTTTACTTTCGGGAAGCTGGTGTTTTTGTTTTGTGTATATTCTTTTCCCTCAATCGCTATAGATGTTTTTAAGGCATAATCACCCGGCAATGCACTGGCTAACATGACACTTTCAACGCCAAGGCCATTTTCTAAACGGGATTTCAGTTGTTGTGAAAATTGTACTTTTTTCTCATCAGTGTCGTAATCCGACTCAGATAAAATGACTCTGGCAGTTAAGGTATTATCGGTATTTGCACCAATATCGTAATTACTCTGTTTATAGGCTGCATAAACCATCACACTGGCAGCAATGAGCACAGCCATTGAAATAAATATTTCACTAATCACTAATAACTTGTTTAATCTTCCTGCTTTTTTCCCTAACGCACCGCGCGTTCCATCGCGTAAAACGGCGTTAAAATCACCGCCTGAATTTTTCCATGCGGGTAACAATCCCGTCACTAATATAGTGCCGACAACAATCGCTAAAAATAATTTTATGGTGTAGGCGTCAAGGCCAAACTTCCACCAAAAGGCAGGTGGGTCAATAAAGAAAGTCGCCGTAATTGCTTCTGATATTTCTAAGCCCCAAGCCGCAACGAGTAGACCAATAACACCACCAAAACAGCAAATAATGATACTTTCCCACAGCATTTGACTGATTAATCGAGAGCGAGGAGCCCCTAAAGCTACCCTGATAGCGGTTTCTTTACCACGCTCTATCGCACGAGACAGTAATAAATTACCCACATTGATAGAAGCCAATACCAGAATGAATACCGCAACAATGTGCATTGAATAAATAACACCTTGCCCATTACCAGCCCCACTACCTGGAATAGTAGTAGCATATGCGCCAATACCTGTATTAGTTTCAGGATACTGTACAGCTATACGCGTCATAATAACGGAAAGTTGAGTATCAATCTCTTCTAGAGAAACCCCAGAGTTAATATGTGCAATACCACGTACTGATACCGATTGTTCTCGGGTTAGTTCATTGAGGTTATTTTTAAGTGGTAACCATAGCTGTGCTACATTTGGGAAAAAATATCCTTGTGGCATAACCCCAATAACACGATAACTTTCACTATTTATTTGTATATTTTGGTCAAGTACTTTGGCATCACCACCCAATTGGTTTTGCCATAAGTCATAACTAATCACCACAACCAACTCTGCTCCTGTAAGTGTTTCTGCCGTGGTAAATTCTCTGCCTAATAGTGGTTTTGTCCGTGTTATTTCAAATATATTTTCTTGTGCAAATACCCCGTTATATCGCCTCGCACCATCTCTGCCAGCAACATTAACGCTCTGGTTATAATAGGCGCCAAATTCAGATAAACCCTTGATACTTTTTTCAATCGCTTCATAGTCTAGAATGTTTACTTTGCTTTCGGTTTTAGTACCATTTTGTGAACCGCTGATGGTAATAATGGAATCACCATTCTCAAAGGGAAGGTCTTTATAGAGAACAGTATTAAAAAAGGAAAACATATAAACACTTAAACCTATGCCCGCCGCCATCACTAAGGTAGTTAATGCAGTAAAACCCGGTTTTTTAGCTAATAATCTCAGCGCATATTTAAAATCTTGAATAATCATAACAAGTACCTCTTTAAGCGACTGCTGTAGCAATTTTCGTTGCTGGAGCTTTGACATGATCTGCCACAACCTGACCATCAAGTATCTCGATAGTACGCTCTGCTTGCTCTGCCGATCTAGGGTCATGGGTAACCATGCAAATAGTCGCACCTTCTGCATGTAATTTTGCAAGTAATGCCATAACCGCAGCGGCATTTTTTGAATCAAGGTTACCTGTAGGTTCATCTGCCAGAATCATTGAAGGGTTACCTGCAATGGCACGAGCGACAGCAACACGTTGTTGTTGCCCACCTGATAGCTGTGAAGGAAAATGGTTGGCTCTGTGGCCCATATCGACTTTATCAAGGGCATTTTTTACCATTATTTTTCTTTCTTCTTTACTTAAATCTTTACGATAAGTCAGTGGTAGGTCTACATTCTCTTCTACATCAAGATCACTAATTAAATTAAATGACTGAAAGATAAAACCAATTTCCATATTTCTAATACGCGCTCTTTCTTTTTTAGAAATATCAGAAACATCATGATTAGCTAATTGATAATGTCCATTTGTACTGGTATCAAGTAAACCCAATAAAGACAATAAAGTTGATTTACCACAGCCTGAAGGGCCTGAAATTGAAACATACTCACCTTTGTTAATCGTAAGGGTGATATTACTGAGCGCATGTGTTTCTACATCTTCGGTATAAAAGACTTTTTCGATATTTTCTAACTTGATTAATGTGTTACTCATAGTGCTTTCCTTATTGTCTGATTTTATTGTCGTAGACTTTTAAAACTTTTAATACTGTTAATAAAAAATAACAGCTTAATTAATTCGTATTTTTTTATAGGTATCCCAGCTAGATGAATCTGAGATGATAATTCTTTCGCCAAGATGTAAACCTTCAACAACCTCAATCTGGCTAATTGAACCTTGTCCTAATTTCACCTTTATCCGCTCAGCAAATTGTCCGTCTTCGCTGAGTTTGTATAACGACGAATGACTTTGGCTTTGCGCGAATAATGGACGATTAACAAACAGCGTGTCTGCAATTTTGGTGATAGATATTTCACCCTCTACTGCGAGATCTGGTCGCGCTTCAACAGGTAATTCATCGACAAATTTAACGTCAACCTGCACATTACCGTTAACTACAGCAGGATCTACGCGCGTTACAACGCCAGCCACTTTGCTATTTCGTGTATCGATAACCACATGTTGGCCTATCACTACATTGCGTATTTGCAGCTCAGGTACTTGTAGTTCGGCAATAAGGGAGTCTTGCTGAGCGAGAATGGCAATATTGCCGCCCATAGCAATACGTTGACCTGGCTCTACCGCCACCGCTTGTACCACACTGTCGATAGTGGCATATATGTTCAAATGCTTAACTTGCTGTTCTGCACGTTCAAGCTCTTTACGCATTTTATTTAAACGAGCCATACGCGCTTCTTTTTGCACCTGAAGATTTTCGTTCATGGTGGTTAACACTTCTTGTTGTATTTGCCAGCGTTGTTTAAATTGAATCGTGGCTAAACGTGTTTGCTCATAATCTATTTTTGATATAACACCGCTACCTTTTCGAAAAAGCTCATTATGTGCTTCTTGTTTGAGTTTACTGCTTTCGTAATTAAGCTTGGCATCAAGCATTTGTGCTTTTTGAGCCAGTAATGCAGATTTCTTTTCAACCACATCAGCTTTAGCTTCAGCAAGTCTCGCTTCTAATTCCCAATGCGTCTCTTCTAGCAGTTGCTCTAGCTTAGGGTTACTGAGTTTTACAATAAGATCGCCTTTTTTTACAAATTTCCCTGCTTTGACGATGACACGCTCAACACGTCCTTCAACATTTGCAGAAAGCCATTCAATGTTATCGGGGATCAATAGGCCTGTACCGCGCACTGAAATTGAAAACTCGCCACGTTTTACCTGATCATAAACAAGAGTCTCACGGTCAACGGCAAAGTCAGCTTTACCTAGAAAAAGTAAATAATTACCTGCTAGTGCGCAGAGAACAAACATGAATCCCCAAAACACATACCTTTTGACGTTTGTTTTTTTGGCTTTAGCTATTGATATATCCACTATGACTGCTCCGCTAAAATATAAAATTAATTGTTTGCTTAGTTAGCTGTCTATTGCAGGCTCCGTGCCAGACAATTAACGCATTGATAAATAGGTGTATTTTAATTTAATAACAATTTACAGAGCCTAGTATCCCATTATAGGGAAAGCGTAAAAGTCGGTATAATCCCATAAATGGAATGAATAATTTAAGGGCGTAGATAGAAATTTCCAGCGAAGCTGAGACCAATAGAGTTGCTTTATTTGTGTCTCATGGCTTATGTCATGTTCATAAATTTTAATCTTATTTGAATTCAGGTTGTCGAGGGGAAAAATCAATTTGGCTTTCACATGATATTCAACCAACCCTTTTCCTGCGCTAGATCATTTGTATAATTACCTAAGTCACTTATTATTAAAGTAACGACCTTTTTTTGAAATGTATGATGACTAAATATATTAAATGGATAGTACTTATTGGTTTTATTGTTGGCGGATACTTTTGGTTTAGCCAAGAAAAACCAATAATGGTGACGGTAATACAGGCAAGTTATGGTGATGTAGAAAGCATTGTCGCCAATACTCGTGCGGGCACAGTATCATCATGCCAACGCGCTAAAATGTCATTTCCTATTGGTGGCACCATTGCAAGTATTGATGTCAAAGAAGGAGAGTTAGTTAGCCAAGGGCAAATTTTAATGAGCTTATGGAATGCAGATCGCCAATCTCGCATTTATGAAGCTAAAGCCTTAGTGATATCGCGCAGACAAACTAAGAACAGTGTTTGCATCAATGCCAAAAATGACACAAAAATATTAGCTCGCACTAAAAAACTTGTTACAGATAAGCTAACTTCACAAGAGAATTTAGATAATGCGTTGGCTAAATCTGAGGCATCTAACGCATCATGTGCCGCAGCTAACGCGCAAATTCATGTTGCCCAAGCAGTATTGAACACAACGCAAGCGAGTTTCGAACAAACTAAGTTATTTGCGCCTTTTGATGGCATTGTTGCTGAAATAACCGGTGAGATAGGTGAATATTCCACACCGTCACCACCGGGCATTCCTATGCCACCCGCAATAGATTTACTGACTCATCAATGCCATTACATTACTGCGCCTATTGATGAAGTTGATGCCGCAGATATTCAAGTTGGCGACCCCGTTATTATTCGTTTAGACGCTTTTCGAGAGCAAACATTTATCGGCACCGTTAAGCGTGTTGCGCCTTACGTGCAAGATTTTGCCAAGCAAGCAAGAACGGTTGATGTTGACGTAACTTTTAACAAGCAAGTCTTACCTAGACTACTCACTGGCTATAGTGCTGATATAGAAATAGTATTAGAAAAGCACGAAAATGTACTTCAAATCCCCACTGATGTTATTGTCGATAATCAGTTCGTTTTTATCATCAATCAAGACAGTCGCATAGAAAAAAGGGCTTTGAAGCTAGGGTTAAGTAATTGGCAACAAACCGAGGTAATTTCAGGTTTATCAGACCAAGATAAACTTGTGTCAACCTCTGGTAATAGTGCAATAAAACCTGAAGTTTTAGTAAGGGTAAGTGTAAATAATGACTCAGTTAACAATGACTAAGGTAATAGCGACTAAGCAAATAACGTTAAGCCATATTGATAAAACCTACCTAGTCGGTGAAAAGCCATTACATGTCTTAAATGATATTAGCCTGTCTATTGAGGCGGGCGAATACATTTCAATTATGGGGCCGTCTGGCTCAGGAAAATCGACATTATTAAACATGATTGGCTTACTTGATCGTGTCGATAATGGCAGTCTAGTCTTAGAAAATACAGAAACGACGGTATTAACTGAAGAGCAAAGGGCCAAATTAAGACGCAATTCACTGGGTTTTATTTTTCAAAACTTCCAACTTATTTCACGATTAACAGCATTAGAAAATGCGGAATTACCCTTGGTATTAGCCGGAGTTGACGCCAATAAAAGAAGTGAAATAGTCACTGAGTTATTTGAAAGCTTAGGTTTAGCCGATCGTTTACAGCATTTACCCAAACAACTTTCAGGTGGGCAATTACAACGTGTCGCAATAGCAAGAGCCATGGTGATGTCGCCGAAAATATTATTGGCTGATGAACCCACGGGAAATTTAGATCAAAAGTCGGGTAAAGAAGTGGTTGGTGTTCTTGAAGAATTAAACCGACAAGGCATTACCTTAATTATGGTGACTCATGACCATGAGCTTGGCGCCAGAGCCAATAGACAATTACAAATGGTTGATGGCGTAATTGTTGCTGACAGCGCCACTTGCATTGAAATAGGCACAAATAAGTGAAGTGGCGTGATAGCTGGCGCTTTAGCGCTCAGGTATTATTAAGACACAAAACCAGAACGGCGCTGCTGTCTTTCGCTGTTGCTATTGGTGTCTGCTCAGTATTGTTATTAACCAGTGTTGGCGAAGGCGCTCGTCATTATGTGAGTAAAGAATTCGCCTCTTTAGGTAGCGATATATTAATTATATTGCCCGGAAAAAAAGAAACCTCAGGTGGATCAATTCCTTTTTATAGTACAACACCTCGTGATTTAACTATAGAAGATGCCCAAGCGGTTAAACATTTATCCAGTGTTAAATCCGTTGCTCCCGTGATTGCTGGTACGGCTTTAGTCAGCCATAAAAATAAAAGCCGAGAAGTGATCGCTATAGGCTCTACTCAAGACTTTCTGAAGGTACGAAATTTAACACTCTCTCATGGTCGAGGTTTTAGCCAAAAGTCTGCTGATTTGGCCGAATCAATTTGTATTATCGGTGCTCAATTAAAAGATGATTTATTTGGTCAACAAAAAGCGATGGGACAGTGGTTAAAAATTGCTGAGCGCCGATATAGAGTGGTAGGAATATTAGAACAACGTGGTGAATCTCTCGGCTTAGATATGCGGGATATGGTCATTATTCCGATACGTAGTGCAGAATCACTGTTTAACTCACCGGCTTTGTTTCGTATTTTAATTGCATTAAAACCGCGCCAAGACGAGAGCCTAACCGAACAACGCATTTTATCGCTGATTAAAAAGCGCCATGATAATGAAGAAGACATTACCATTGTTAGCCAAAATGCGATGATGTCTTCATTCGATAGAATATCAAATTTTCTCACCGTAGCTATTGGCGTAATCGCCAGTATTAGTTTGGTGGTTGCGGGATTTTTGATCATGAACGTTAGCTATATTTCGGTGAGTAAAAGGCAGCAAGAAATTGGTTTATTGAAAGCCATAGGTGCAACCGCAACTGAAGTTCGTGTTATTTTTTTAACAGAGTCTGCTTTGTTAATTGGTTTGGGGGTCTGTTTAGGTCTAGCAGCTGGTTACACTATAGCGGCTTTGTTTAATCAGTTTATTGCCAGTTTTGTTTTGATAATCCCATGGTGGGCGGCACTAGCTAGTGGGCTAATGTCATTCGTTATCGGTTTACTTTTTACTTGGCTACCTGCAGCAAAGGCGGCTAGCCAAGATCCTGTTAGTGCGATGCGGGGTAATTAAATGCAATTTATTGATAAGCTTAATTGGATAAAAACATCATTATACTCACAACGAAAACGTACTTGGTTAACCGTTATCGGCTTTGCTACCGGTATTGCTGCCGTTGTTTTAATGAATTCAATAGGGGAAAGTTTACGGCAATATATTTTGAAAGAATTCACCCAATTCGGTAGTAATATTATTGCGGTGTCCCCCGGTAAAGCACAAACATTTGGCCTTGGCGGTTTATTAAAAACGGTTCGTCCACTGAGTTTGTCTGATAGCGAGCATTTACAAGCATTACCTGAAGTTGTTTTTACCGTGCCCGTTATCGCGGGAACCTCAAAGGTGCAAGCACAAGGGAAATTTAGACATACCGATGTGGTTGGCGTTAACCACATGGCCGCGGATGCTTGGCAACTTAATTTAGCAAGCGGTAGTTTTTTACCCGAAGATGATATTAACCGCCCTCGTCAATTAGCGGTATTAGGATCCTTGATAAAACAATCATTGTTTGGGCAATCAAATGCGGTGGGTCAATTTATTCATATTAGCGGAAGACGATTCCGTATTGTTGGCGTACTCCATGAAAAAGGCCAGTTTGTCGGTCAGAGCTTAGATGAGATGGTTTATATTCCGACCGCGAGTGCAATGCAATTATTTAATCGTGAAAGCTTGATGGAAATTGATATTTTCTACCATGAAAATATCTCATCTACTTTAGTAGCGAGTAAAGTAACACAACATTTGACTCGGTTACATGGTCGAGAAGACTTTACCATTGTCACCCAAGACGACATGATTTCAAGTCTTGATAATATTTTATCTATCATCAAAATTGCAGGCTCATCACTTGGTCTAATTTCACTGCTCGTTGGTGCGGTAGGCATAGCCACTATTATGTCAATAACAGTCAATGAGAGAGCCAGTGAAATAGGCTTATTAAGAGCCATTGGCTTTTCAACCACACTAGTAAGGCAATTATTTTTAATGGAAGCGGTGGTACTTGCGGTTGTTAGCGGCTTTATTGGATATTTAGTGGTGATGCTTTTATTACTCATCTCGACCTTTATTTTAGTCGATGTGCCCGTTGAAGCTGATATTGTCGTATTTCTCTTAACCTTAGTTTTTTCTGCTGTTATTGGTTTATTGTCTGGTATATATCCAGCAGTGCAAGCGGCAAAACTGCCCCCGATAGAAGCATTAAGAACACAATAATGTATAGGAATCCGTTTTAGTCTAAAAGTTAATGATGTAACAAACGCTTAGTTCAGTTATTTACCTCTTACTAAGATCACTTCGCATAGATATAGTCGATTAAATAAACTAAAATAACAGCAGTATTACTTTTGCGTGATGCACGCTTTGGTTGTGATAACTTTGAAATTTATCAGATATAGCTTATTGCTTTTTAATCGTTTTACGTGTTTTGGTATCTTATTTGTTGGTTTTATTATGCCAACTTATAGTAATGAGCACTCTTCAGAGCTTACTAATAAATACGCTATAGAATTGTTAACTGAGGACGATGGTTTTGTTTCTTCTGAGATATATTCGATCATTCAGGATAATCAGGGATTACTTTGGTTTGGCACCGCCGAAAATGGCGTGATGCGTTACGATGGCCGAAAAGTTACTCTCTTTGAATTTGATAGTATGAGTTCAAACGGTTTATCACATAATGGCGCTGGTAATCTCATGTTAGACCGTGACGGTAGAATATGGGTTGGCACTTGGGGAGGAGGGCTGAATCTTTATGAACCAAAATTAGGAACCTTTCAGCATTTTGTCCATGATCCTCTGCGCATTGATGCTATTTCATCGAACCGAATACAATCTTTATTTCATGACCAAGAAGGTTCTATATGGTTAGGCTCCTATGAGCATGGTTTAAATAAATATCTTGGTAATAATCGCTTTCAGCATATTGAAAAAGTTGATGAGGGAGCCGCGGGTTTATCCCATAATAGAATATGGGATATTGAAGACAATGGTAATGATAGCCTTTGGCTTGCGACTAGCTTTGGCTTAAATTTATACGATAAAAAAAATCATTCTTTTTCCTATTTTTTTCCTGACCCAGATAATCCCACAGCTACCGGCGCAAACGAAATCAGAAGTATTTTAAAAACGTCAAAAAATAAACTTTATATCGGTACACAAAAAGGTCCATTTGACTTTAATAAAGAAACCGGCCTTTTTACATCATTAAAAACTGCTGATGATCAAGACCTTGGTCAAGTGAACTCTATGATTGAAGATCAGCAAGGCTATGTTTGGTTTGTCACCAGTAAAGGCTTGTTTCGACAATCAAACATAAGTGCTCAAATTGATAATTTTGTTCTTGAGCATAATAATGACCTAAGAGTAATTTTCGAAGATAGCTCAAAAACGATCTGGGTTACCAGTGAAAATCACGGCATATATAAGATAGTGCCCCACCGTAAATTTAAATCTATTAATAACTCTGCACTTACAACGCCGAATGCCATCACAGTTGATGCTAATGGTGATTTACTCATTGTTTCTTCATCATCCCAATTATATAAATGGCACGTATCATCACAACAGCTAGAAACACTATCAGGCCCTATCTTTAGTCATGAAAATGGCTATGGCATAAATAGGTTGTTAGAAAAACCCATTATTATTCCAGCGGGTAATAATATTTTGTGGATTGCTCAGGATGAAGGTTTAGCAAAATTCAACTTACAAACTAAGCAGGTAGATCTATTAAGATACCCTAAATCAGATGCTAACTATAATGAGTTTCGAGAGATACGAGCGTTGAATACTGATCAATATGGAAACCTTTGGATAGGCACTTATAAAAATGGCGTTTATCGCTACGATCCTTCAACTAATATTTTTACTCACTTAGATGATTCTTTTGGGCTATCTCATCCAGAAGTATTAGAAATATTTAAAGATAACGAACAGAATATTTGGGTGGGTACCGGCAATGGTGTCAATCTTTGGGATGATATCAATCATCAGTTTATTTCATTTAAAAGTGATAATAAGAAAGCAGATAGCTTACTCGGAAAAATAGTTCAAGATGTGCATCAAGCTAGAGACGGAAAAATTTGGATTGCCACTCAAAAAGGACTCAATTTATACCTCCCAGAAACTCAAAATTTTAAGCATTTTGGCCGAAAAGATGGTTTACCTACTTCCTTAATACGTGCAATTGCAGATGATGAAAGAGGTCATTTATGGCTAACGACAAACAAGGGAATTTCAAGATTAAATCCATTATCGGGAGAAGTAGCTAATTTTGACAGTTACGATGGTTTGTTAGGTTTAAACTATTATGCAAATAGTCTTATAAGAGGCCATAATGAAACACTTTTTACCAGTAGTCAAAAAGGCATAGAATTCTTTAACACTTCGCATATAGAGACAAATAATAGCGAGTTTACTATTGTTTTAACTGGCTTTAATAAAATGGGCCAATCGGTAACACTTGAAAAGCCTTATTCTTATGTAACTGACATTCAATTATCTTATCTGGACTACTTTTTTTCTTTTGAATTCTCAGTCTTAGATTTTATTTCTCCTAGTAAAAATCAATATGCTTATAAACTAGAGGGCTATGATGATAATTGGATTGATATCGGCAATCGAAATGTTGCTTCTTTTACTAATTTAGATGGCGGCTCATATAAATTTTTAGTAAAAGCGACTAACAGTAGTGGTAAATGGGGAGAAAAATTACTGTCTATTAGCTTGTATATATCTCCACCTCCTTGGAAGACTTGGTGGGCGTATAGCTTGTATGTTTTAGTCACCGCACTTATCGTATTCGTTTTCATTTACTTCAGAACACGTATACACCGAACCGAAATTGTTAGACAAAAGCAATTTGTATTAGCACTTGAAGAACAAGTCATTGAAAAAACAGCCTCATTAAAAGCACAAGCTAATGACTTAATCGCTGCAAATAAAAAGTTAGAAGTACTTACCTATCAGGATGGCTTAACCGGGCTATATAATCGCCGTTATTTCGACAAAACACTGACAAAAGAAATCAAAAGACATTATCGTCAAAAGCAACCATTGTCCCTTATGATAGCCGATATTGACCACTTCAAACTCTTTAACGATTTTTATGGTCATCAGCAAGGTGATATATGCCTAAAAAAAGTGGCTCAATGTATTTCTGCTAACGTAGCGCGAACGACAGATGCTAATTGTCGTTATGGTGGTGAGGAGTTTGCAATTATCCTACCCAATACATCAGTGGAAGAATCAACTATTGTTGCTGAACGTTTATGTTTAGCCATCGAGAATATGAATATTGCCCATGAACAGTCTGAAACGTGCAAATTTGTTACCTTGACTATAGGCGTGGTGACTATCCCACCCGAGCAAAAAACATCGGTTGATTCAATTGTGTTGAGTGCAGATAATGCATTATATATTGGGAAATCCAAAGGAAGAAATAGAGTGGTACGAGCTGACAAGCCGATATAAACTATTCTTTTAAAATCAAAAACCCTACACCTAACCGACTACATACCGGACACCTTAAGAATAACGGAAAAAAAATAGTTTCTACCACTTTTGTACAAACAAACTTCCTAGTATTTTCTATAAAAAGTGTTATGCTAAATCCTCATCTAATGTCTGATTACCTCACAATTAAGGTAGATTTTTTGCTAGAGCTACCTAACCTCAAAAGCTTCGATAAAGAAGAGTTCAAACAACTGAATGTCGTTTCTTTATTTACCTTGGTAGGTATGGCAATTACTGCCATCATGGGACTTATTGGGCTGTTCAACGGAAATTTTATTTTAGCCAGCACTTTATTTTTCGCAAGCTTTATCTATTTCCTCGGTTATTACGCTTATCAAAAGTTCAACAATATAGAATTTAGTTCCGCAATAGTTCTCTATTCACTTTATTTATTAATGTTTTACCTTACCTACACTGGCGGTGTTGAAAACACAGGGCCTTTATGGATATTTATTGTTGCGCCTGTTTCCGTCTTTATTCATGGTTTAAAGCGCGGCTTGATTAATATTGCGCTATTCGTAACAATAATTAGTACCATAATGTTCATGCCAACCGAGATTATTGCTCATGCTGAGTACAGCATTGAGTTTAAATTACGTTTACTCTATTCTTTTTTAACGGTTACATTTTTGTCAGCCTTGTATGAATATTCAAGAGAAAAATCTTATAAACACGCACTGGAGTTAAGTAAAAAATATCAGCAGCTCGCTCATTTTGATCCCTTAACACAACTATCTAACCGTCGTGGTGCACTCTCCCTTTTAACGCAGGAAAAGTCGCGTATATCTCGTAACCAACAACCTTTTTCTATCATTTTATGCGATGTTGATCACTTCAAAAAAGTTAATGACCAATATGGGCACAATGCAGGGGATGCGGTTTTGGTTGAGCTTGCCAAAGTTTTTACTAAATACACCAGAGATCAAGATTGTATTGCTCGTTGGGGTGGAGAAGAGTTCATATTTATTTTGCCACAAACGCTGGCTGAAAATGCCAATATATTTGCAGAAAAAATCCAAGAAAGACTACAAGAGCATGTCGTTAATTATAAAGATGAAAAAATTAAAGTAACCGTTAGTATGGGCATTGAACAATTCAATGAAAATCAAAGCATTGATGAGGTAATCAACAATGCTGATAAGTATTTATATCAAGCAAAAAACGCGGGCAGAAATCAAATATTTCCAAAATTTTAATAGATACCCGTGCCACTTGACAGTGTTTGGATATAAATATTTAGTCTTTAAAACGCACCGCTAATACGTCACATTTTGCCCCGTGTAAAATGGCATTACTGGTAGAGCCTAATAGCAATTGCAAACCTTGCAATCCATGACTACCCGTTATAATTAAATCAACGTTCTCCTGCTCTGCAAAAGCTAATATTTCCCCACTGGTATGCCCTATAGGTATATGTAAATCTTGCTCGGTAATATTGAGCCTTTTAACCAAAGATTGCAGTACCTCTTTGGCTCGATCTTCTAATATCCGGGTAGTGCCAATGCTATCGGCAGAATCTAAGCCAGGAATAACACCGTATACACCACCATAATAAGCATTAGGGATAGGCTCTACTACGTGAATAACACTAAGTTTAGCTTGAGTGAATTGCTGTAATTGTGTGACCTTATCCTCAATATAGCTTTTAGTTTCATTAAGTTCTGTGGCAAATAAAATATGCTTATACATAAATTTCTCCTTCTCTTTTAAACAATCTTCTCTTTTAAACAATACCAATTTCACTAAATTAAAGTGGTATAACAATATTTTGCTTATAGCTTGCTTGCACAACATTAACTTTATGTTGGTATTTTAATTTTTGTGCGAGTATTTCCATAGCATCTTCCTCTCCATGTACCAGCACTACGGGTGGTTTATTTTCAAAACATTGATACCAATCCAGTAAGCCTTGTTGATCAGCATGAGCCGAAAAACCACCTATGGTGTGAACTTTAGCGTTCACTTGTATCTCTTCACCCCATAACTTAATGTTTTTACAGCCATCAACCAGTGACCGACCTAATGTTCCTCTGGCTTGAAAGCCAACAATCAGCACATGAGCATTTTCACGCCATATATTATGTTTTAAATGATGTTTTATTCGGCCACCAGTGCACATACCACTACCCGCAATAATGATAGCGCCAGAGTTAATTTGGTTAATTTTCATCGAGTATTCAGTCGTTTCTGACATATGAAGATTGGGTAAATCGAATAGTCCATCATTCTGTTGATTAACCTCAACTGCTTTTTTATCGTAGATCTCACTATGTTTAGCATAGACATTTGTCGCTTTTATCCCCATAGGACTATCGAGAAAAATCTGCCAATCATCGAGTTGCCACTCATCAAAATGTTGCTTAAATTCATAGAGTAACTCTTGAGTTCTACCGACAGTAAACGCTGGAATTAATATATTACCTTTGCCACTTTTAGCATTGGCAATAATCTCCCCCATTTCTTGCCAAGTATCCTGCCAACTGCGATGCAGTCGATCACCGTAAGTACTTTCCATTATGACTAAATCAGCATATTTAACTTCAAAAGGATCTCGTAGAATCGGCGCATTTTTATGACCTAAATCACCACTAAAGACGACTTTTTTACTAACGCCATTTTCAGTCAGTGTTAATTCAACGATAGCCGAGCCAATAATATGTCCCGCATCCCTAAGGGTTAGTTTAACGCCTTGACATATTTCCAACTCTTCATCATAAGCAAGCCCTTTAAAATACTGTAATGTTGTTTCCGCTTCTGCCGTTGTATAAAGAGGTTCAACTAATGTTGAGCCCTTACGCTCGCGCTTTTTATTTTCCCAACGCGCTTCTTTTTCATGAATATAACCTGAGTCGACTAGCATAATTTCGCATAAATCTACGGTGGCATTATGGGTATAAATAGCACCATGAAACCCCTCTTTCATAAGCATGGGTAATCGACCAGTATGATCAAGGTGCGCATGACTGACGATCACGGCATCTAGTTCTGTAACATCAAAAGGGAAGGCATCATGGTTGTGTCGCACATTTTCATGAGAGCCCTGTAACATGCCACACTCAAGTAGTATGTTTTTGTTGTTAACTTGCACCAAATAGCAAGAACCAGTGACTTCTCGAGTAGCGCCAAAAAATTTAATATTCATGTAATCTCCGTTGATAACTACTCAGTGAACTATTGCGGATAATAGGTATATTTGCTTGGCTTATAAGGTGCTAAGCTATAATTTGGCTGTAAAAAAGTGACCAAATCTATAAGTTCTGTCACTGTCATAACATCATTAAATATCTTCATTTTTGATCTTCCTTCTCCGGTTGTTTTCATGGCCGAATAAGGATACGACGATTTATGAGAAGGATTGATTACTGAAGTGAGCAACTCTGCGTAAGTAACTACTTGTGTTTTATCACCGCCAAGAGCAATTGAAATACTCTGATGTTTTTCAATATTATTATCCTCAATACCTTTAAGAGAATGACACGCTAAACATTGGTACTTTAAAAAAACCATTTTTCCTGAGTCAATATTGCCTTTGGGTAAGCTAAACCCTCTCGTGGAATCAACTCCCCTATCACAACTGAATAGTGTTAATGACATAACGATGAGTAAAGTAAACATAATATATTTCATTATTATTCCTCGATTGTCTTTTTCGGCTAGTATAATTAACTAAGCTAATTAGCCGTTATCGCTGCAGCTGTGGGGAAACTGGATTGTTAGAATGTAAGGGTTTTTGCTTGGCATGCTGGCGCTGTGTCTGCTGAGTTCACACGTTATATAAAACCAGTATATTCCGCACAAATTATTTACCTATCCCACTATAGGCTTAACTTTAAGTTTAGTAGAGCGGAGAAAATAACTCTAATCAAGGTGAGGAAATATTGATCAAGATCAATAACAGGCGGTGATTAGATTAACTGGTACTTTATTAAGACTCACGATGCAAAGTTAGGTCCTAATAACTGCCCAATAAAAGCATGAAGGATACTTTTATTTATTGCCTCAAGCGTACTGAAAAAATCGAGCGGCTATATAGGCGCTGTGGCTTTATCGACTAAATAAAGCATGGATTGATAGTCTATACCGGCATGATGCGATAATCCTATTTCACACGTTCGGCTATTGCTATAACCAACCGAACAATCCTTGGGCACTTGTTCTTTTAAGGTTGCCAAGGCATTTTCATTTAACTCTGGCGTAGTAAAGCCTTTATCTCCGGCAAAGCCACAACACTGAATATGCTCAGGAATAATGACATTGTTACTGCACAACTTAGCAAGTTGCTGCATTTTATCGGTTAAGCCCATTCGCCTGCTGCTACAAGTGACATGCAACATGATGGTGTCGTTTAATGGGGTAAACGTTAAGTGTTCAGCCAAGACCTCAATTACAAAACCTACTGGTTCATAAAGCGATAAACCTTCTGTCGCTGCTATATCTTCAAGTAACATTGATTTACACGGGCTAGTATCAATTAAAATAGGATATTGAACGTTTTCACTCAGCTTCGTTAGCATTGTTAATAGTGAACTGCTTTTATGCTCAGTTTTTTTAACATGCTTTTATTATTAAAGTAGGAATCAGTTGGCCATGCATAGGTGTTCTCCAAATATTTGTACAAGATAGTTTACAAAATATTCACTTGTTTTTTACTAAGTTATATTAAAATAAATCCTCTCTAAACAAGCAGTAACGTACTGAATAGCTGGATATAATTACAATAATGTAATGAAAGTGTAAAGAACACTGACAGTTGTATGATTAAAAAGTATCTCATAGTATGAATTCAAGCATCTGTAACCAAGTAGAAAATTTGGGCAGATGAAATGAATCTACAATTAAAAATTACAATAAAAATAATGAGGATTTCAAGATGTTCAAATACAAATCACTCCCACTAGCGATTGCGCTAGCTGGTCTATCTTGTAGCGCTATTGCTGAGAATCACCAAGCTGAAAACCACAATGGTGCATTCGACTTGGCAGTAGCTAACGAGTTCAAATTAATCGAAATGTTACGTAACTCTGGAAAAATATCGAAAGATGCCTCATTGAATGACGCAGAAATAGCACTTAGAGGTTATTTAAAAACACGCCAAGAAGCTGAACGTAAAAAAGTAAAACCTACTGATTTAAACATCGCTTCAAAACTAAGTGCGAATAAATCTAAATCGTTAACTCATTCAATGCAAAATGGCAAAGGTAATAAACTCGGCCAAGCAAAGAAAAACGCCCCCGCTAATATGGTGTTAGAAAATTATGCTGGCGCTAAGCGTACAGCGAAGATATTGGCCATTTTAATGGAGTTCCCAGATTTTCCACACAATTCAATACAACCTGGCGAATCAGGCATGTATTACGAAAATTATACGCCAGAGCATTATGCCGAAATATTATTTGGTGAAAGTGGTTGGACTGCGCCAAATGGTCATGTAGCCAATTCAATGAAAATGTATTATGAAGCACAATCTGGCGATAGTTACTCTGTTGAAGGTGCTGTTACTAATTGGTACATGGCATCAAAACCAGCAGCTTTCTACGGTAATAATGATGATGGCGATGCTCGTGCGTTAATAAGAGAAGCATTAGCCGCAGCAGCAGCCGACCCATCTGTTGATTTAAGTGAATTTGATATTGAAGACAGATTTGACCTTGACGGTGACGGTAATTACTGGGAGCCAGATGGACTGGTTGATCATGTCATGGTGTTTCATTCAAGTGTTGGTGAAGAAGCTGGTGGTGGTCAATTAGGTGAAGACGCCATTTGGGCACACCGTTGGAACTTAGGTGCGCCTTTTGCTATTCCTGGTACAACACCTGCTGTTGATCCTTTAGAACTTGGCGCAATGGGTGCTTACGATTATACAATTCAACCAGCTGACAGTGCCGTTGGTGTTGTTAGTCATGAGTATGCTCATGACCTGGGTTTACCAGATGAATACGATACAGAATATACCGGCCGTGGAGAGCCAGTTTCAAGCTGGTCTATTATGTCTAGTGGCAGCTGGGCTGGTCTTTTAGGTGGTACTGAACCAACAGGCTTTAGTGCATGGGCTAAACAAGAGTTGCAAGCAAGCTTAGGTGGCAATTGGATGCACGGAGCGACTATTCACATTGATGATTTAACCAGTGACGGTGTTACTGCTTTAATTGACCAAGCAGTGAGCAAAGGCGCTAATAACGACGCAATTCGTATTGATTTACCCGCTAAAGAAACAGTAATAGCGCCACCTACTAGTGGTGAATATGCTTATTTCAGTGGTTCTGGTAATGATTTATTCAATAGAATGGCAGGTGCTGTAGATTTGACAACAGCGACGTCAGCAACGGCTAAGTTTAAAGCCTGGTATGACATCGAAGCAGATTGGGATTATGCCTATGTATATGGTTACTCAAATGGCGTTTTCATTGGCATGTTACCAACAAGCGTATCAACCAACGACGACCCTAATGGAACAAGCAGAGGTAATGGCATTACCGGTAATTCTGGCGGTTGGGTTGATGTTGAAATCGATTTAACCCCGTATGCTGGAACGTCTGTTGAACTTTACTTCTTGTATGAAACTGATGGTTATGTAGCAAATCCAGGTCTGTACGTAGACGATGTTACGGTTGAAACAGATAACGGAATTGTCGCTATGGCTAATGCTGATGACACCGAAACATTCTTTGCTTACTTCGGTGGCTTTACTCTTGATACCGGTACTAGTTATAGCAATCATTATTACTTAGCAGAGTGGCGTACTCATCAAGGTATTGATAAAGGCTTGAGTCATATTAATGTTGCCGGCGAGAATATGGAATTCTCTGAAGGTTTGTTACTTTGGTATGTTGATGACAAATACACAAACAACCATGTAGGTGTTCATCCTGGAAACGGTTTCCTAGGTGTAGTTGATGCAGACCGTCATACCAATACTTGGGACGACAACAGTGCAGCATCTACTCGTTATCAAATCCATGATGCTACCTTTGGTCTCGACAAAACATCAAAGCTTCATTTAGATTTGAAAGCAAGCTACGGTATCTCGTTACGTGATAACTTTACTAAACGTAACCCTATGTTTGATGATAGTTCATCTTTCGTGAGCGACGACATCCCTGATGCAGGTCGTGCAGTACCGAACTACGGTTTGAAAATTCGTGTTTCTTCACAAAGTAAAGATAAGTCAGTTGGACAAATCTTAATTTATAAATAAATATAAAGTATATTAATTTATATTAAAAGCCGCTTTTATAGCGGCTTTTTTATTGGCTTTTTTATTGGCTTTTCATTGGCTTTTTATTGGTCATTCAAAATACCGTTACTTGAATCCGACCGCTATTTTGACTGAACATTTCTATCCGTAATATCTGCTTTCAGAATTTATATCTCTTTAGCCGTCGTCGCTTTATCCACTAAATAAAGAATGGATTGATAGTCTATACCAGCATGATGTGATAAACCTATTTCGCAGGTTCTGCTATTGCTATAACCAACCGAACAATCCTTGGGCACTTGTTCTTTTAAGGTTGCCAAGGCATTTTCATTTAACTCTGGCGTAGTAAAGCCTTTATCTCCGGCAAAGCCACAACACTGAATATGCTCAGGAATAACGACATTGCTACTGCATAACTTAGCAAGTTGCTGCATTTTATCGGTTAAGCCCATTCGCCTGCTGCTACAAGTGACATGCAACATGATGGTGTCGTTTAATGGGGTAAACGTTAAGTGTTCAGCCAAGACCTCAGTTACAAAACCTACTGGTTCATATAGGGATAAATTTTCCGTCGCTGCTATATCTTCAAGTAACATTGATTTACACGGGCTAGTATCAATTAAAATAGGATATTGACCGTTTTCACTCAACTCTGTAAGCATTGTTAACAGTGATTTTCTTTTCTGTTTAGCTTCATCAAACATACCTTTACTATTAAATGGCATGCCGCAACACTCACCACTAAAGTCAGGGCTAATAATGTCAAAGCCGGCCTTTTCTAACACAGCATAAGTCACTTCGGTTAATGAACGTTGCTCGGCTGCATCAAGAGCTTGCCCCATACTTCTGCTGGCACAACTGGGTATATAAACTACTTTTGGCTTGTTGTTCTTGTCGCTTGAAACAGCTTTAGGTTGATAGCTCGCTTTACTTGGCAGGTATTTGCTCCATAGTGGAATATTGTTTCCAGACAGCTTACGCACAGTGCCTGTTAATCCACCCATGGTTTTATTACCAATCAGCCGTTGACTAAAACCAGCAATAGCTAAAGAAACGCGTGTCATTTTTTCTATACTGGCAAAGTTATTAGCCAGCTTGTGTGATAGCCCATGGTATTTAGCATTGTTAATGTGGCGTAGCTCTCGAATAAGATCACCCGTATTAATCCCAACAGGGCAACGGTCTGCACATAAACCTGTTGCGGCACAGGTATCAATGCCTAAGTAATTGAAGTCTTTTTCAAGTTCACTTAATAATTGAGGATTATCACCCGAGGCTGTTAAACGACTAATTTCACGATACGTAGTAATACGTTGTCTTGGTGTCAGGCTTAAACCTTTTGAAGGACATACCGGCTCACAAAAGCCACATTCAATGCACTTATCAACAATGTTATGTGCTGCAGGGAGATTTTTTAAATTTTTGATGTGCGCTAATGGATCGTCGTTAATGATAACGCCGGGGTTGAGTAAGTTACTTGGATCAAATAAGGCTTTGATTTTCTTCATTAAGGCAAAACCTTGTTTACCCCATTCTAATTCAATAAATGGCGCCATATTTCGGCCCGTGCCATGTTCAGCTTTGAGTGAGCCTTGGTAATCTACCGCAACAAGTTGGCAAACATCATCCATAAAAGCCTGATATCGGTCTACTTCTGTTTGGGTTGAAAAGTCCTGAGTGAAAACGAAATGCAGATTACCATCAAGGGCATGTCCAAAAATAATGGCTTCATCATAATGATACTTTTCAAAAAGTGCTTGTAATTTAGCAACCGCATCTGCCAATTGTTCAACAGGAAAAGCAACATCTTCAATGATAACGGTAGTGCCTGTTTCTCGGACAGCACCAACGGCAGGAAAGGTACCTTTTCGAATAGCCCATAGTTGTGAGTACTCACTTGCAACATCGGTGAATTTAATCACATTGGTTTGCTCAAAAGTGCTTAACAAGGCTTCTAATGCTGCTATTTGTTCAGTTAATAAATTTTGATTGGCTGCGCGCGTTTCAATCAGTAATGCACCAACGTTTTTATCGAGTGATTTAATAAATTCAGGTAGGCCCGGCATATTACTAACAGAAGCTAACGAACGTCTATCCATCAATTCAACCGCCGATACATTAGCCTCAGCTAAAGCGCTTACCGCTGAGCAGGTTGTTTGCATATCAGCAAAGAATACTATCGATGAAGCACGGTATTTATGTTCAACCACAGTGTTATAAGTAATGGACGAAATGAAACCTAAGGTGCCTTCTGAGCCAATCATTAAATGGGCAAGAATATCGATAGGATCTTCAAAATCAATGATGGCGTTAATGGCATAACCGGTGGTATTTTTTAATCGATATTTATGTTTGATTAGCTCACTTAATTTTTCATCACTGCGGGTTTGGATGGCGAGTATTTTCAATCTTTCCAGCAGTTGCACGTGACTTTTTTCAAAAGCAGATATGCTAGCTGCATCAGCGGTGTCAAGTACACTACCATCATGTAAAACTAGTCGAATATTATCAAGTGTGTGGTAACTGTTTTGCGCGACACCACAGCACATACCACTGGCATTATTAGCGGCGATACCCGCTACCTTACAGGTATTAATGGAAGCGGGATCTGGGCCTATTTTACGGCCATAAGGTAATAAGTATCTATTTGCATCCGCGCCTATTACCCCAGGACCCAGTTTAATTTTTAGACCAAGATCTAATATCTCATGGTCACGCCAATTATTGGTCAGCATAATTAAAATAGAGTCAGACTGCGCTTGTCCTGAAAGACTGGTACCTGCGGCTCTAAATGTTACCGGTAATTTTTTTTGTGCCGCTGCCTTAATAACCCTAACGACTTCAGCTTCGTTATCTAAAATGAGTACTAATTGCGGTATTAAGCGATAGAAACTGGCATCAACGCCATAAGCTAAACGCCGAGTATAATCGCTAATAATGCGTTTTTCGGGAATAAACTCGGCAACTTCTTTAGCAAAAACTTGATAATGCTCAGATAACATAATATCTCTCAAATTAACTATTCAATAATAAAACAATCAGCGCTTTTGGGCCATGAGCACCATAAGCTAACGTTTGTTGAATATCCGCTGTTTTCGATGGACCTGAAATTAACACCACGTTAGTGGGTAATTTATCATGCCATTGTTCTGCTTCAATCAAACGAGCAAAGTCTGCATGTAACTTATTAGCATCAACAATAACAAAGTGCACTGACGGTACTAGCGATAAGCTTCTTGGCTCATTCTCATCAGGCCATAAAACAATAGTGCCTGTCGCAGCAATGGAGCAGCGTGAGCTTGATAAAGCCGCAGGACATTCATTAAAGAGTAATTCTTTATTATTATCAATCGAAAAATCATAAGGTTGTAGCTCTATATTGCTATCTAATCCATTAATAACTTCACGGTGAACATCGTTTCCGCCATAACATTTTTCACCACAAAGTAATGTCGTGATATTTAGCGCCGCAAGTTCCGCGCTAATGACCTCAGCTATATTCTCTTTCGTTGTTTGGATCACTTGTGCATGATTTTTCTCAAGTTCAGCAATAAACTGAGCAAGGTTTTCTTCATGACTGAACTCAGGGTAGATATAAGGAATTTCTTCAGGCAATTTATCATAATCCGCGCCGCTGACCTCCGCTTTCAATTTAGCAAGAATATTGCCACGAGCGTTGCTACTGATTGCATTGATGTCTGCTGATTTATTTGTCATAGGTTATCCTCGGCCGTGATCTGATTGCTTTTCTTGTTTGGACTTAAGCCGCTCATGTAAGGTTTTTGCTGCCGGTTTAGGCGCCGTTCTAACACTTGTCCAGCCACCCAATTTTTTCGGCATTAAAAAACGAAAGCGTGTTAATCCCCACATGGATAAGGCATACAGTGTTGATGATTTATGCACTTGCGACCAGACTTTCCAGATTAATGCTTCAACATGACTGCGACCTGCTCCCTGCCCTTGCATCACTTGAGGTTTATCACTTTTAGGTTTGACACTTTCTTCGCGCAAACGTAATAATATTTTAGGAATTGGGATTTTAACGGGACAGACTTCACCACACGCACCACATAAGGTAGATGCCGTTGGTAAATTACTGGTCGCATCAAGCCCTAACATGTGTGGCGAAATAATTTTACCAATAGGACCAGGATAAACGGTACCGTAAGCATGACCACCTATACGGGTGTAAACGGGACAATGGTTCATACAGGCACCACAACGAATACACTGCAAAGTTTGCCTTAATTCTTCATCGGCAAAGGCTTGGCTACGACCATTATCGAGTAACACCAAGTGCACTTCTTTCGGGCCGTCTTTTTCACCCTCTTTTCGCGGTGAATTGATCATATTAAAGTAGGTTGAAATAGCCTGACCAGTAGCACTACGTGTTAACAAACTTAACAAGGGTGGCACGTCTGATAAATGCTCCACTACTTTTTCTATGCCGGTTATCGCAATATGTAAATCCGGTATGGTGGTACACATACGGCCATTACCTTCGTTTTCAACTAAGCAAAGTGTACCGGTTTCAGCAACAGCAAAATTAACACCTGAAATGCCCACATCAGCCTGACAAAATTTGTCTCTAAGTATTGTTCTACCTTGTTGTATAAGGGTATCAACATCGGTACTGTACTCAAAACCTTCAATATTATCGGCAAATAATTGTGCCACTTGTTGTTTATTTTGATGGATCGCCGGCATGATAATATGGGACGGATGTTGCTTGGCCAATTGCACTATGTATTCGCCCATATCTGACTCAAGACATTCTACATTGCGCTCTTCAAGGTAGTCATTCAGTGCCGTTTCTTCTGACACCATCGATTTACCTTTAACGACGGTTTTACCCTTTTTTTGGGCAATCAGCTGGGCAATAATCTCATTGGCTTCGGTGATCGTTTCAGCCCAATGCACCTTAATGCCATTACTTTCAAGTTTGTCTTCTAATTGCTCAAGTAAATGCGGTAATTTTGCTAAACAACGTTGCTTAATTAATTTGCACTGTTCACGTAATACTTCAAGCTCATCTGCTGATGAAAAAGCGTCTTTACGCTTAGCCATCAAATAATCCATCGCCCCTCTAAAGTTTGATCTTAGCTCTTCATTGCCAAGGTCTCGGGTAACGTTGTCTCGAAAAGCTTTAGCTGATGCGGCATATTTACTTTCTGCTTCGTTAAACTGTTTCATAGCACTGCCTTAGCCGTTTTACCTTTTATGCGGTTAAGTAAATAACTAGCGATATGTTCACCGCGTAAGGACTCATTTTGATAATCGAGCGCGCCATTTATATTCATCATGCAGCCATGGTCAGCGCTGACATATCTAACAACATCACTTGCGACAAGGTTCTTACTTTTATCAGCGACCATAGCGGCAGAGATATCAGCATGTTTGACCGCAAAGGTACCACCAAAACCACAACATTCACTTTCATAGTCATGTAGCACTAATTCAACGTTCGCTAGTTGAGAAATTAATTTATTTCCGGTGATGTGAACACCCATCTCCCTTCTAGCCGCACAAGACGTATGTAAGGCAACACGCTCTTTTGGGCCTTGATCGATTGGTTTTAAACGCAACACATTTACTAAGAATTCGGTAAACTCGAAAACTCGCTGACAAAAATTTGTTATTTCTGCATTATTACCGACTGAATCCCCTACTGAATCACCGAGTAAATCAAGGTAATGATGACGCATCATGCCGCCACAAGATCCCGAAATAACAACAATAGGAATATCCAAAGGGAATTGTTTTACTTGGGCTAAAGCAACCGCTTTGGCTTCCTCTTTATAACCTGAATTATAAGCGGGTTGACCACAACAGCTCTGCCCTTGCGGATAGATAACTTCAATACCTTCGCGCTCCAATAACAGAATAGCATCCATGCCCGAATCAGGAAAAAAGCTATCGACGATACAGGTGCCAAATAAATAAACCTGCGTCGGTTTTTTAGGATAATTACGAAGATGCTGAGTGTTAACTTGTTGCATAGTTTGCTCTCTATTTTTAAATGTCTTTTAAACTTTGATTACTATTTACTTGGCCCTTTACTAGGCTAAGTTACTTAATGCGTTACTTAGCCTTTTATTTAGTTATAAAAGGGGATCGCTGATGTTAAATACGTTGATAGCAATTAAGCCAAGTACACCAACGGCCAGTACATAATAAATAGTGGGTAATATGGTTTTGCGCAATGTTCTGCCTTCTTGCCCTAATAAGCCCACGGTAGCGGAAGCGGCTACGACATTATGAATGGCAATCATATTACCCGCAGCAGCGCCTATCGCTTGTAAAGCCACTAACAAAGCACCTGAAACAGACAAGGCATTAGCTACTTCAAATTGAAACTGGCTTAACATCATATTACTAACAGTATTTGAACCTGCAATAAAGGCACCCAATGCACCAACACTTGGGGCAAATAATGGATATAGATCACCAAAGGTTTGCGCAACAAAACTTGCCATAGCAACAGGCATGGCTGCTAGATCAGCACCATTGACACCCGAATTAATTAAAATACGCACCATAGGAATGGTAAATACCAGCACAAAACCTGCACCTACTAAGGTAGTAGTTGACTGTTTAGCCGCATCAACAACTTGTTTAAATTTCATCTGATGTAAAAATAACGTCACGAGACAAACAAAAAACAAAATACCACCGGGTAGGTAAAAAGGCTGAACACTGGCGCTAATACCGACTTCACCCAAAATATTATTAAAGCCAAAGGAAATACTCTTTAACAACGCTTTAAACTCAGTTGAAACACGGCTAAGCACTAAAATTATTGCGACAAGTAAATACGGTAACCAGGCTCGCGTTAATGACATCGACTTTTTAGCTTCGTTATTATCTTGTTTGAATGATATTTTGCCTAACCAGTGCGCAGGCCACTGTTCTTTCGGTGCGAAATCCCACGATTTTTTGGGCATCAAAAAACCACGTTTTGCTAAGGGCACTACAATCGCCATACCGACTAACGCGCCAATGAGTGAAGGGAATTCAGCGCCAAGAAAAACGCCGGTTAGTGCGTAAGGGATAGTAAATGCTAAACCGGCAAACAGTGCGAAAGGCGTAATTTCAAAACCTTCTTTCCAACTTCTATTTTGACCAAAAAATCGCGTCAACATCACCACCATGAAAAGCGGCATTAACGTACCAACAATGGCATGACCAATGGCAACTTCAGAAGTAATTAACTGTAAAAATTGTTCCCAACTACTACCATTTGCAATTAACTGCTCCGTTAAATTACTTTTATCTAAGCCACTGCTGACACCTATAATAATGGGCGTACCTACCGCGCCAAATGACACCGGTGTTGACTGAATCATCATACCAATCATTACGGCCGATATGGCAGGGAAACCAATAGCCACTAATAAAGGCGCAGCAATGGCTGCAGGAGTACCAAAACCTGATGCTCCCTCAATAAAACAACCAAAAAGCCAAGCAATGATAATCGCCTGTACTCTACGGTCTGGACTGATATTAGTGAAACCGGCCCTTATCCGTAAAATGGCGCCTGAATGCTGCAAGGTATTAAGCAACATGATTGCACCAAAGATAATCCACAAAACGGCCATGGTGATCATTAACCCTTGAATTGAACTAGCAATGATTCGATTAAAACTCATTTCCCAGGCAAAAAAGGCTATTGCTGCTGTGACAGTATAAACAACAGGCATAGCCTTTTTTGCTGGCCAATGAAGACCTATAAGTAATATTGCCGACAGGGCAATAGGCATAAACGCGAGTAAAGCTTGTAGTGTAATTGACATATTTCTCTCTCCCCTACTTTTAGCAGGTGTTTTGTTACATTTTTATACAATCTAACCCTAACGACATTGTTTATATATAGCGCTATAATGAATTCATTATTAACTAAAAGAACATAATAGATGCCTAATGCTAGCGAATTAGCCTTATTTTCATTAATTGTTGAAGCAAAGTCTTTTAACAAAGCGGCCAAGTTGGCGGACATATCGCCTGCAGCACTTAGTAAGAAAATTTCAAAACTTGAGAAAACCTTAGGCATACAGTTACTGTATAGAACGACAAGGCGATTAAGTTTAACGGAAGCGGGAGAAGTGCTTTACAGCCACACTAAAGAAATTAATAACCAAGTAAATGATGCCGTGAGTGCGGTAAGTAGTTTTAGTGAAGGCTTAACCGGCACTATTAAAATGACGGTACCAACTATTTCAGGTGAACTTATCCTCGCGCAAGCGGTTGCGGAGTTTTGCCAACGGCACCCTAAATTACGTGTTGAAATGCGTTTAGAAAATGAGTTTGTCGACTTGATTAAAGAAGGGCAAGATTTAGCCATTAGAACCGGCGTGTTAAGTGACTCGAGTTTAATAGCAAAGCCTCTGCTGCAGTCTAACTGGATAGTGTGTTGTGCGCCCAGTTATATTGAAAAACATGGCACGCCACACACACCGCAAGAACTTTCCAGACATAACTGCATGGCCTACACCTATCAAGATAAAGGCGCCTATGATTGGTATTTTAGTCAGGCAGACGAAGAATATTATGTAAAAATATCAGGAAATTTTGCCACCAATAATTCACAAGCATTACGTAAAGCCGCATTGGCGGGATACGGCATAGTTTATATACCGCGCTGTAGTGTTTATGAAGATATGCAACAGGGTGACTTAGTACAATTATTACCTGCATTTCATGGCCGACAATTGGGGATTTATGCGGTGTATCCTTACACCAAACATCAATCGCAAAAAGTACGCTTGCTGATTGAACATATCAAAGATTGCTATCAACATAAGGCAGAGTATTTCTAATACTTTGCCATTACTTTAGGGTGCGTTAAGTGTGCAAGCGATTGACAGACTAATACGGAAATCGGCATCACTCTCAATGCTACAACTAACCCCATCAATGAACTATTAAATGTTAAAAAATCATCTTGTAGCTGGTGTACTTAACGCTACAATATTGTACATTCATCTAAATATTAAAATTTATTTTTGCAGCGTTCTCCCTGTTAAATTTTATTGCCAAAGCCCTAGACACTTAGTTAAGGCATTGTTAAACATGGTTAATTATTGACCGTGCCCGTGATTTAGCCTTTGATTTCATTAACTTTTTAATTTGATGTTTAGCCGTAATTAGACTTTACTTACTTATACAACATTTACCTTATAAAAGTATCTGGTTGATAATGAAATACATTCAAAATTTAAATTTAAAAGTGAAATTCACCTTATTATTTATCTTAATTGGACTCCTGCCTGCAATCATTATTGCAACGATATCTACGTCTAACAGTTCAAGTGACGTAACTATCAAGGTTTACAACCAATTAACGGCAATAAATCAGATTAAAAAACAGGCGATTATTACATATTTTGAAGAACGTCAGGGAGACATGGGTGTTTTAGTTAATATTGCTGATACATTAAAGACACGATCCTTCGAACAACTGACGGGCGTTAATACCTTAAAAAAATCACAAGTTCTCGATTACATCAATCACAATAATAACCAATTGAGAATTCTCGCTGCTGCCCCCTCACTACATAAATCATTATTTGGACTAAATACAAATTTCTCCAATAAAACAAAATGGCAGCAAGCATTAAGTGAAAATGATAAGTCATATAAATCACTACTCACCTATTTTGGTTGGTACGATTTTTTCATCTTAAATAATAAAGGTGACATCATATATTCAGTGACTCGTGAAAGTGATTTAGGCAAAAACGTCGTTAATGACCTTGGGAATACTTCTTTTAATCAAGCCTTTTCACGGGCAAAATCATCATCGTCTGATGATGTTAATTTTGCTGATTTCCTGCCATATCCTCCAAGTAATAACGAACCTGCGTCATTTTCAGTAAAAGCAGTTACCGTAAATAATAAACGCATTGGATATATTGCCTACCAACAACCCCTTGAAAAAATCAATTCCATTTTAGGTGATAGAACAGGACTTGGTACTTCAGGAGAGTCTTACCTGGTCGGGAGTGATAATAGAATGCGCTCCGATTCTTTTTTGGATCCAACAAAGTATTCGGTAAAAGCTTCTTTTGCCGATGATAACAAGGTAAACACCACCGCAACTAAAAGCGCTCTGCAAGGTAATAAAGGCACGGCAATAATTCAAGACTACAACAATAACGCGGTTGTCAGTAGTTGGGATTATATTCAGGTAGGAGACAATGTGAAGTGGGCGATTATTTCAGAAATCGATGTCACTGAAGCATTAAATCCTGTGACCTCGGATGGAAAAGAGTTTTATCGAACCTATATTGAAAAATATGGCTATTATGACTTATTTCTTATTAATCCTGATGGACATATATTCTACACTGTTACCAAAGAGGCCGACTTTAATACCAATATACTCAATGGTGCTTATGCAAGTTCAAATTTGGGTAGCTTAGTTCAACAAATCAGCCAAAGTAATAGTTACGGTTTTGTTGATTTCTCACCTTATGCTCCGAGTAATGATGATCCAGCAGCATTTATTGCTCAACCACTATTAAACAATAAAAATCAGCCTTCCATGTATATTGCCTTGCAACTTCCTCTTGAAGGTATACAGAGAATTATGGGTATTCGCGAAGGAATGGGCGAGACAGGTGAAAGCTACCTTGTTGGTGAAGATTTAAAAATGCGCAGTAATTCATTTCTCGACCCAGCAGGACATACGGTAAAGGCTAGTTTTGCTGGCTCTGTTGCCACAAATGGCGTTGATACAGAAGCTGCCAGACGCGCCTTAGCCAAAGAAAAAAATACAGACATTATCATCGATTATAACGGTAACCCTGTATTATCCTCTTTTGACTATATTGATTTTGGTCACTTCAAATGGGCGGTATTATCTGAAATGGATGAACCCGAAGCTTTTGCTTCTATCCATAACAACACTAAATTTATGATTATATTAATGTTAATTTTGGCCGCTTTCGTTGCCTTTATCGGCTTTTTTGTGGCAAAAAGAACGGCTACGCCAATTATTGAAATAGCAAATGTCGCTCAAGCAGTGGCGAATGGCGAACTTAATATAGAAGTAAAACAAACCTCTAATGATGAAGTGGGTGTATTGCAGTTGGCAATTCAGCAAATGATTTTAAACCTCAATAAGATGGTACAAAATATTTCAGGCGTTGCGCTACAACAAGCATCAACATCGGAAGAGCTCGCTGCAATCACCACACAAACAAGTGCTACAGTAACGGAGCAACAATCGATATCAGAACAATTAGCAACAGCAATGCAAGAGATGGGAGCGACCATTGGTGAAGTAGCGCAGAATACAACTAACACTGCAGCTGCAGTAGATGAAATTCAATTAATGGTTGTTGATGGTTCTCAAAAACTGGAGGGCACTTATAATTCCATTGTCGCTATGTCAGCTCAAATTCAAGAATCAGAGCAAAGTGTACAGAAAGTTAGATCAGATTTTGAACAAGTCGTTACTGTCTTAAATGTCATTAAGAGTATCGCCGATCAAACTAACTTATTGGCGTTAAACGCTGCGATAGAAGCAGCTAGAGCAGGAGAGCAAGGAAGAGGTTTTGCTGTGGTAGCTGATGAAGTACGCCAACTGGCAAAGCGTACCCAAGAAGCGACAACAGAAATTGATGGCATGATTTCAAATATTACTCTCGGCGCTAATTCATCAGTGGAGATAATGGCGAACAGTGTGACACAGGCTAGCGAAGTTCAAGCGAATGCCAAAGAAGCCACTGAGTTAAATCAAGTTATTGCGGGTAAAATGCAAAACATCAATGATTTAAGTATACAAATAGCCAGCGCCGCAGAAGAGCAAGCAGTGGTCGTTGAAGAAATTCTAAAGAGTGTTGAAACACTCAATTCTGGTGTAACCGAAACGAGTCAAGCGACCGATAATATCGCCGAATCTAGCGTCGAACTAGCCAGATTGGCCAGTGAATTAGAAAGTGAAATGTCATTTTTTAAAGTGTAGTTAACGGACTAATCAGGCCATACTTAGTCGCTATTGTTTATGAGTACCATTGTGTGGATGCCGACAATACAATGGTACTGTGTCATTGAAATTTTTAAGGTTCAATGTCAGCTTTTAATTCCTAAGAGTTAAGTACGAAATAGTTCAACGGACTTGTTAAAGCTAACAGCGAGTTCAGTCATTTTTAATGAAGTATCTCGACTTTCCATACTGCCTTGGCAAACCGCATCACCGACTGCTTTAAAATCTTCTACCCACGATCGCATATCAACCACTTGATTATGTGAATGCTCAGCCTGATTTGCAACGTCAGTACTTACACTGCTTAAATTCAATATGCTTGATTGAATAACTGACAATGACTCAACCGTTGCTTGTGACAAAGAAACCGCTTGGTCAGCCTGCTTTTGATTATTTTCCATCGAGGTGACTATTTGAGAAATGGCACTAACAATGCCTGCCAACATAGTATTAATTTCAATCGTTGACTGATGAGTACGCGTGGCAAGCGTTCTAACTTCATCAGCAACAACAGCAAAACCTCGACCAGACTCACCCGCTCTTGCCGCTTCTATTGCTGCATTTAGGGCTAATAAATTGGTTTGATCGGCAATACTCGCAATAGTACTGACAACAGTTGAGACTTGATCACCCGATTTTCGTAACTCAATTAGCATGCCCGATGATGCTTCAATATCATTCGCTAAGGCAGAAATACTTGTCGACGTTTTAGCGACTTGTTGTGCACCATTTTCAACAGCTTGTGCGCCTTCTTTCGCTTGCTCTGACGCATTATGTGACTGTTCAAAACCCTGTTCTATTTGGGCCTCTAAAGTCATCATACTTGATAATAACTGCTCTATTTTCTCATTCAACAGATTAACTTGTACGTCTGCATTTTCAGACGTTGAACCAAGCACATCAACCAGCTCATTGATATTATTTGCGATATTTCTGACATCGGTAATACCGCTATTAAACGCTCTAAGTAGGCGATTAACACTTTGTGCAGCAAGACCAATTTCATCATTAGAAAGCGTTGGCACCACTCTCGTTAAATCATAACTTTTCGCTACATGATCTAATTCTTCAGCAAGCGCCCGAATAGGTAAGGCAATTTTTTTATGAGAAAGGGTGTAAGCAACGCCAGCTACAGTCACTATGCTCGCAAGTAGTGCGAGAACCAGTAGTTGAATATCAGCAATTTCGGTATGGATTGCTGTTGAGCTATTGCTCGCATCTAGGCTGACATCATTACTTATTTGGGTTAACTTATTTGAGACATTTCTTGAGTATGTATCGACGTCAGCTAATATCTCACGCGCACCATCCCAATCAACCTCATCAGCAGTCATAACCCCATGAAGACGAGTCATCACGCTAACTAGAACCTTAATTTCTGCAACGATTGTTTGATGTTCTTGGTGCGATGCTAAAACACCATTGGCGACAAGTAATTCATCAAAATGTTGTTTGTTCTTACTCATCACACGGGTAAATTCATTCGCTTCAATCATAGTGCCATATAATCCGTAGGCCGCTATTTGTATTGCATCTAACGATTGTTTCACTTGTTGTAAATCATTTAACTCAGGCAAAGTTTCTCCAATGAACTGGCTAGTCCGCTGTTTTACCTCGCTCGCCGCACCAAATAAAGTCACTGAAGCCGCAATAGCGACAATTAACACTAGTAAGTAACCTAGTAAGACTTTTTTACTAATTGAAGCCATTCACTTCTCCCGAGCTTAATACGTTGAATGAAAGTACACTTAAATACTTATACACTAAAAAGAAATCAAGTATAGGATAGTGCCCATAAAAATCTATTTTTCTCAGATATTTACAGAGCTTCTATCGTCAACCTAAGTCGCTTAAATACCCCAAATAAATAGTTTATCAATAACATGAGGTGTACCTCCGAAATACTTTAAGCGGTAAAAAAAACTTTTGCAGCACAAGCCGACCAAGAGAGTTAACACAATAAGATCCGGTCAACCCAAGCCTAAAAAAAGAACAAGGTTTCTCTAGCCATCTCACTGATAAAGCGTTAATTTAGGCGACTGGTACAATCAGTAAGCTTATCTACAAGGGCTAAATAATGAAAAATACATTGGATAAATTTGATTATATTATTGTTGGCGCCGGCTCTGCTGGTTGTGTCGTTGCAGCGCGCTTATCTGAAGATCCCAATGTATCAGTGTGCCTTTTAGAAGCTGGAGGGCCTGATAAAAGTGTTTTTATTCATGCGCCGATTGGTTTAGCCGCCATGTTGCCAACTAAACTGAATAACTGGGCCTTTGAAACAATCCCACAGGCAGGTTTGAATGGTCGAAAAGGTTATCAACCAAGAGGAAAAACCTTAGGTGGCAGTTCATCCACTAATGCGATGTTATATGTTCGAGGCAATAAGTGGGATTACGACAACTGGGCTGCGCTTGGTAATGAAGGTTGGAGCTATGAAGACATACTACCTTACTTTAAAAAATCAGAAGCAAATGAAGTATTTAACGATAAATATCATAATGTAGATGGTCCATTAGGCGTTTCTAGTGCAAGTCATGCCAGTGACCTCAATCAGATGTTCATTGATTCATGTGTACAACAGGGTATTAAACATACCGATGATTGCAATGGCGCTGAGCAAGAGGGCGTTTTCTTATATCAGCGAACCATAAAAAATGGTGAACGTTGTAGTGCCGCCAAGGCGTATTTAACGCCTAATAAAGCACGAAAAAACTTAACCATTATTACCCACGCATTAACTGAAAAAGTACTTTTTGAAGATAAAACGGCTGTGGGTGTGCGCTACAAAAAAAATAATAAGACGATTGAAATCCTCTGTAATAAAGAGGTTATCCTCAGCAGCGGCGCATTTGGTTCGCCACAAATTTTAATGTTGTCAGGTGTTGGCGCCAAGCAACATTTAAAAGATAAAGGCATCACCAGTGTTCATGATTTACCTGGCGTTGGTCAAAACTTACAAGACCATATTGATTATGTGCAAACCTTTAAAGTGGATAGTCGCCACGATACTTTTGGTTTCTCCGTTAGAGGCAGCTTTAGAGTACTTAAATGGATATCCGAATGGAGAAAGACTCGAACGGGAAAAGTCACCAGTTCTTTAGCTGAATCTGGGGCTTTTTTTAGCACCGAAAGCGACTTAGTAGCGCCTGATGCGCAGCTGATATTTGTCCCTGCTATTGCTGATAACCATGCAAGAACGGTTAATTTTGGCCATGGTTACAGTTGCCATATTACCTTGTTACGCCCTGATAGTGTTGGTGAAGTAAAACTTAACAGTAGTAATCCTGAAGATTCCCTCGCGATAGATCCTAATTTCTTTCATCAAGATAAAGACATGGAAATAATCAAACGCGCCGCAAAAAAGATGCAAGATATTCTTGAGGGAAAGCCCTTTTCTTCCATTCGAAAGAAGATGCTTTATTTTGTTGAAAATGGTAATGACGAGCAACTTGAGAAAGATATTCGCAACCGTGCAGATACCCAGTACCACCCTTGTGGTACTTGTAAAATGGGACCAGTAGCCGATGAAATGGCTGTGGTAGATTCTCAACTAAGAGTACACGGCATGCAAAATTTAAGAGTGGTAGATGCGTCAATAATGCCTAAAATCATCACTGGCAATACCAATGCACCAACCATTATGATTGGTGAAAAAGCTGCGGATATGATTTTAGCAAATTAATATTTATGACTAACCAATTTAGAGGATTACATTGCTAAACATAGTCCATAAACATAATCATCAACCAACTTATTATTGAGTTTAGTGTTTTGGCGTAAGCAGTCTTCACGCTCAAAACCTAATTTCTCTAACAACTGATATGAACCAATATTATTCACCGAACAAGTAGCCGTTAACTTATTCACCCCCAACTCCGTAAAGGCATATTCTTTAAGCAGGCTTAACGCTTCGCTGGCAAACCCTTTACCTTGGGCACTGGGTTTCACCATAAAACCTACTTCAGCAATATTAGCCTGATGATTAACAATTTTCACCCCGATACTACCCAGTTTTTCACCGGTAACTATTTCGGTTATCCCCAACGTAAGCCAGTGTTCACTTGTTGCTGCCCAAGGTTGTGATTTAACCTCAAAAGCAGCCTTTGCCTCTGCATAAGTAAATGGCGTATATACGTGCTCCATCACCTGTGAAGACATTGATAGTTCGATAAATAGATCATAGTCAGAATGATCAAGGGGGGATAGTTGTATTCTTTTTCCGGTTAGTTTCACGTTATTTCCTTGGCTGTTAATTATTCCTATGTGGGCTTGAAAATAAGGCTGCTACATACGTTACCTCATCACGTTAATATCCCATACTTTCAATGCTGTAGAAACCATAAAAGAAAATGCCTATGAGAAGTGATTCATAACCGGTAAATGACGATGACAATTCCCGCACAACGCACTAAAAATAGAAATAAGCCGCTTAACTCTTTTTTTCACGTTTTTCAGAAAACCTTCCCTTTTTCGGTAAGCTCTATTTACCTAAAATCATACTTTTTATAATAACCCCTTTAAAATCAGCATACTAAAAACTGGCACACTATTCGCTCTATAGAGATTAAGTTACCTGGAATTATCGCTATCAACCTGAAGCTGTCTTAAAAAGCAGCATGGATATAAAAGCGTGGAGAGAAGCAACATGGATATCATAAAAACCACACCAGTGAAAAAACGCTCGTGGATAAAACCCGCAGCATTTATTGTTGGTGCTCTAGTGTTTAGTGTTTGGCAAATCACTCAAGCCAGTTCGGATACTAAGGTATCGCGCAGTGAATTGAGAATAGCTGCAGTACAAAAAAGTGATTTACCTTTTACCATTTCCGGCTTTGGCAAATTAATTTCTAAGCATAAACGTTTCTTAACATCACCAACGGTAGCCACAATTGAAGAAATTTTAGTGTTACCTGGCACACAGGTAATCGCTGATACCGTCATTATGAAATTAAGTAACCCTGATTTACGCCTACAAGTAAATAATGCACAAATGGAACTTGCTCGACACCAAGCTGGCTTGCGTGAGTTGAAGATTAATCAAAAAAGTGCCTATTTGGCGCATCAGGCAATACTAGTACAAATTAAATCAAACCTAGCGGCGGCAGAGTTAAAAGTTGAAGCACAATCAGGATTGGCCGCTAAAGGCATAGTATCATCGCTCGATTTTAAACGCTCTAAACTTGCCGCTACTCAACTAGCAGAGCAATTAGACATAGAGCAGCAAAGATTAGAGCACCTTCAAAGTGCTCACCAAGAAAAAATTAGCGTGCAAGGGCAATGGGCTAAACAGCTTGATGCCAACTTAGCATTAAAGCTGTCGTTACAAGCAGGCTTAGTGATTCGCGCAGATATTGAAGGGGTTTTACAATCAACGCCCGTCACCCTAGGACAAAGTGTCGCCGCAGGTGAGAAATTGGCACTGGTAGCAAGTAATAAAACCATGATAGCGCAACTGAAAATCCCTCAAAATGAGGCGCAAGATATTGCCATTGGCCATAAAGCGATAATCAATACCCGCAGTGCCTTTGTTAGCGGTGTAGTGAACCGTATAGATCCGGTGATTACTAACGGCAGTGTCGTTATTGATATCGATATTACCCAAGCATTACCCGTGAATGCCAGACCAGAGCTGAAAGTAGAAGGAAAAATTGAAATCGGCATGCTTAGCAATGCCCTTTACATAAAACAGCCTGTTGGCGTTAAAGCTCACTCAAGTAGTCAGGTTTTTACTTTACTTGCCAACCAACAAACTGCAACACTACGCACCATGAAGTTTGGTCGCGTTATTGGTAATAACATCGAATTACTTTCTGGTGCTAGTGAAGGTGAACAATTTATTGTTTCAGATACTTCTAGCTGGTCACCAAACCATAGCCTAACAATAACTGATTAATAGCCACTTATTATTAGTAACTAATTAATTAAAAAGGACTAAATCATGACCAAGCAAGCACTTATCGAACTTAAAAACATCCAAAAAGTTTATTCAAAAATAGACATGGAAACGCATGCGCTACGTGACATTAACATGGCAATTTTTGAGGGTGATTACCTCTCAATTTCTGGGCCATCAGGCTGCGGTAAATCAACCCTGTTATCACTGTTAGGTTTATTAGATACACCAACAAGCGGCAGTTACTTAATTAAAGGCCAAGAAGTAGCAAACTTAACGGCAGACGAGCGCGCTGAAATAAGAAACTTACATATTGGTTTTATTTTCCAAGCATTTAATTTAATTGATGAAATAAGCGTTTATGACAATGTTGCCTTGCCGTTGAAATATCGTGAGCCAAAGTTATCTGCGAAAGAAGTTGATGAGCAAGTGATGAGCAGTCTTAAAAAAGTAGAAATGCAGCACCGTTGTTCACACAAACCAAACCAACTTTCTGGTGGTCAGCAACAGCGTATAGCTATTGCCCGCGCACTCGTTGGCAAACCCAGTATTTTATTAGTGGATGAGCCTACCGGTAACTTAGATTCTAAAAATGGTGATTTAGTGATGGCTTTATTAGATGACTTAAATAAAGAAGGGACCACCATTTGTATGGTTACCCATGATCCGAGATATGCTGATCACGCTAAAATTAAATTGAATTTATTAGACGGTATTATTTTAGATAACATTGCCCTGGAAAGTGCCTTACAGGAGGCAGTATGAGATTTTTAATTAACGATATAAAAACCACTGCTGCGAGTTTATCTCGAGTACCTGGTTTTGTCTTAACCACTGTTTTTACCCTGTCATTAACCTTAGGTGTTTTATTAGCGGCCTTTAGTTTAAATCATTTATTGCTGTTTAAGGCGTTGCCTTATCCTGATGCTCAAAAGTTAATTTTAATGGAGCAAGAATTACAGGAAGGTGATAGAAAATTTTCTGGATCGCAATATTTTGTCGCGCAAAAGTTAATGTATCAAAAGCAAAAAAGCTTAGAGAGCATGGCGTTGGTTTTTCGTGATAACGCAATCTTGGCAAGTTTACGCGATAAACCGTTAACTGAGATCAGTTACGTTACCCCTGAATATTTTGACCTGTTAGGTACTCCCATGCTTATGGGGCGTGCTTTTACTGACCAAGAGAATATTGATAGCCATAAGGCCAATGCCTTAATTAGTGAACAGCTATGGCGTACACAGTATGGAAAAGATGCCAATATTCTCGGTCAGAGTATTACCTTAGGCGAACAGCAATATAAAGTAGTTGGTGTGGTCGCTTCGAGCTTTGCTGAGCCAAGCAACTTTGCTGACGATGCCAATTCACAAATCTGGTTACCATGGGATTTTCATGGCCAAGATGAGGAAAGCTGGAACTATGTATATAGTGCTACCTCAGCTATAGGTAAATTAGCGCCAACGTCATCAATAGCGCAAGTCACTGCGGAATTTAATACCCTTGTTGACCCTATCTTTCAACAAAATGGTCGAGTGGGTAAAGCGAAACATCAGGCAATTGTCGCTCAATTTCAAGATTTCCAAGTGGCCATCATTGGTGATAATAAATATATAGGTTTATTGGTGCTTTTGGGTGCTGGAGTATTGCTCCTCATTGCTTGTGCCAATATCGTTAACTTATTCTTTTCAAGAGCAGCGCAAAGACAGCGTGCTTTGGTGATACAAGCAACATTAGGCGCAAAACTTAAACATCTATTTTTCGATATTTGGTTAGAAAGTCTATTGTTATGTACCGCTTCAATGATTATTGGTTTAGTTATTGCGGGCTGGAGCATTGAGCTATTACGTAGTGTCGCCAGTCATGCACTACCGCGTTTATCCGAGTTGTCATTAGACTTAACTGCCGTCGCCTTTGCTGGTGTATTAACGTTAACCTTGTCACTCATATTTTCCGTTATTACCTTAAAACTGATTAACCATAAACAGTTAATTTCACAACTGCAATCTAGCGGTAAAGGTACTGGCGCACAAGTTAACGCTAAGGTACGTAATACACTCATTGCCAGTCAAATTTGTTTAGCAACGTTATTGTTATTAGTGACTAGCTTAGTGATGACTAACGCGCTTAACGTGTTAAATCACCCGCTAGGTTTTGATGATGAAAACCTGTACAACCTGAAGTTAGATATTGGAGAAGGTTATCCTGAAGATGAAGCTAAAATGCAACTTTCTCGTGATTTACTTAACCAGCTACAAAAAATGAATGGCGTATCAAAAATATCACGCGCTAGTAATCCTCCTATCAGGCGTGGCAGTAGCAACACCGGACTATTTAATAACGACAGTGTTAAGTTAGGTCACTTCTCTTTTGTATTCATTGATGACAATTATTTTAATACCGTTGGTTTAAAAGTGCTTGCTGGCCGCGGCTATAATCAACAAGATGTCAGAGACGATACTGACACCATTATTTTAAGCAAAGCTGCTGCGACAAAAGTGATTGCTGGCATAGGTAATGGTAACGGAAAAATTGAAGATATTATTGGTAAGGTGGTTTACTCTGCAGGTGGTGATACCTCGACAGTCATTGGCGTTGTAGACAATATTTACAACCCTTACAACCATGAAAAAACTCAGGGTGCTATGATGTATTTTTCGTCTTCTCGCACCAATTTCATTATCAGAATGCAAGATGGCAAGACTTTAGATAAATCACAGATTATTAATTTACTTGATGAGCACTTTGCTGAGGTTAAAGTATGGAAATTCACCTCTATTTCAGACATACATGAACAATTGGTTTACCAGAAAAAACTCACCTTATGGCTAAGTTTAGTATTAGGACTTTTTGCTTTGCTCTTGGCTGCCGTTGGTATTTATGGTGTTATTAGCTATAACAGTCAAATGCGCCGCTATGAATTAGGTATACGTATGTCACTTGGCGCGAAGAGTAAGCGTATTTTACTTGAGTTTATTGGTGAGTCATTTACCCCCATTGCTGCGGGTTTTGGCTTCAGTTTGCTGTTAGCTGTGATACTTTATAGTTTCGCACAGCAGCATATCAACCAATGGTTGAGTTTTGACTGGGTGATGGTATCAAGTTGCTTACTGGCATTAATCGCCATTGCGCTAGCTGCCTGTTACTTTCCAGCTAAAAAGATCATCGCCAGCGATCCGATTAAGGCACTGAGAAACGAGTAACAAACCATACTTTAAATTCGTCATTCCGGTTATTTCTTAAGCCGACGCGGAACGGATACCGCTTATGAGATAATGCAGACGGTACAGGAAGTACCTTATGAGATAATGCAGGAGCAATTATCCTGAGCAATTATCCTGAATGATTTTCTTTAAACACTAGACTCCCGATTAAACACTTCGGGAGTGACGGTAAGCAAATAGTTGCCGATAATAAGATCACATAAGAAAAACATAATGAAAAAAACAATAATTGTCGTTGATGACCAAAGTGATTTGCGATTATCCGCTAAATTTATTTTAGAAAACTACGGCTATAACGTTGTTGAAGCCGACTCTCCCCTACAAGCGCTTGAGGTTATAGCCGAACAAACGGTTGATTTAATGTTGCTTGATATGAATTTTCAGTACGATACCACGTCAGGCAAGGAAGGCTTGGACATGCTGAAAACCTTAAAAGAAAAAAATCATCACTTCCCCGTGATTGTCATGACCGCATGGTCAACGGTAGAAATTGCCGTTGAAGCCATTAAGTTAGGTGCGAAAGATTTCATTGAGAAACCGTGGAAAAATCAACGTTTGGTGCGAATAATTGAGCAACAATTTCAATTAGGCTCTGTGCAGTTAGAAAACAAAAGGCTAAAGGCACAACGTCCAACCAGCAACGTATTTATGCTAGGTGAATCTGCCGCAATGCAGTTAGTACTTACTCAAGCTAAAAAGCTTGCAGTAACAGACACTCCTATTTTAATTACCGGTGAAAATGGTACCGGAAAAAGTATGTTGGCTAAATTTATTCATCAACATTCGACGCGTTGTAATGAAAGTTACGTCACCGTGAATATGGGCGCCATTCCTGAAACCCTATTCGAAAGTGAACTGTTTGGTCATACCAAGGGCGCGTTTACCGATGCGAAAAAAGATCGTATGGGCCGTTTTGAAGCCGCTGAAGGTGGTAGTTTATTTCTCGATGAAATTGGTACCATTCCACTGAACTTGCAGCCAAAATTATTACGCGTGCTTGAATCAGGTGAATTTGAGCCAGTAGGCTCCAGTAAAACATTACAAGCACAAGTCAGGTTAATCGCCGCCAGTAATATCGACTTTCAACAAGCGATTGCTCAAGGTGATTTTCGCCAAGATTTATATTATCGCATCAATACAATCGTACTTGATATTCCGCCGCTTCGACGCAGAAAAGAAGATATATTGCCGTTAGCTCAACATTTTTTAGCAGAGAAAAGTCAGAAATACCATAAGTCGGATTTATTCCTATCGGAGCAAGCCAAAAAAGCATTAAACCATTACGATTGGCCAGGTAATATTCGTGAACTTAGCCATGTCATTGAACGCGCGGTACTATTAAGTGACAGTAACGAGATTGAAATAACAGGTTTAACAGACCAATTGTTAGACGGCACTCATAAAAGCAATGGCGAGATGCCCTTTATGACTATAGATGAAGCAGAGCAGCAATTAATTAAGCAAGCGTTACAAAAGTCTCAAGGTAAAGTCATCGAAGCAGGTGAATTATTAGGTCTGGGTAAAAATGCTATTTATAGACGATTAGAGAAATATCAAATTGACACAAAATCTTAATCCTAGTAGCAATGCTAATGCAAAAACTAATACTAGCATCAGTTTAGAGCGACGCTTTACCTGGCTTATACTCGCCAGCTTATTACCAACTTTAGTGTTGTTTATTGCCATGGGCATTGCCTTTGACTTTAAGCTACTGGGCTGGTCAACAGTAGGCTTGCTGCTTGCTATCATTTACACCTGCTTAGTCATAGCGCTCTACCGATTAGTTATCACGCCCTATTACAGTTTAACCAGCTTAACCGAAGCGTTAAAGATGGAAGATTATAGTCTTAGAGCTAAATCTCCTTTTAGTCGGGGTATCGTCGCTAAATTATTTAACGAGTTATCCAGTCTCAGCCAAAATTTGCAAGTGAGTAAAACCCGTTACGACCAACAAATGTTTTTACTTTATGGCTTAATTGAGCAGTTAGAATCACCGGTATTAGTGTTAAATCAAGATGATCAACTGCAACATGCTAACCCAGCGGTAAGCCAATTATTCTCAGTACCTTGGCAAACATTAAAACAAAGCCCTGCACAAAAATTAGGACTAAAAAAGCTTAATGGCTTTTGGGGATTTGATGAAAATAATCCGCTAAACGTTGGCAAGAAGTGGCAAATAAGACAAAGTGAGTACAAAGAAAATAACAATAACTACCAGCTACTTATGCTGAATAATATTAGTCAAGAGTTACAAAAAAATGAACAAGAAGCATGGCAAAATATTATCCGAATTCTCAACCATGAAGTGCGTAACTCTTTAACGCCTATTTCAGCACTGAGCCAAAATTTATTAGAAATGCCTGATCTCACCGCAGAGCAATGCCAGCAAGCGATTAAAATTATTGATAACCGTAGTAATAATCTCTTGGCATTTATTGATAGTTATTCAGATTTAGCCAAACTCCCTTCACCTAATACCCAGCAATTCGACTTAGCAGAATTATTACACGATATTGCTAACTTAGTGCAACAGGTAACAATTAAGCTAGCTAGCCCGTTAATTATCAAAGCAGATAAAGGCCAGCTTGAGCAAGTACTGCTTAACTTAATTAAGAACGCTAAGGAAGCACAGCGATCAAAGGCAAAGATAAATAAAGTTGTAGAACAAGCTTCAGAAGCAAGCAAGAACACCTTAGAGAAGGACATTGAAATTCAGGTTTTTAAAACCGAACAACAAGTGATTATTAAAGTGTTGGATCAAGGCTGTGGTATAGCTAATTCTGCTAATTTATTTGTGCCTTTTTACACCACTAAAGAAACAGGCTCTGGTATTGGTTTAGCCCTTAGTAGAAAAATAATAGCCAATCATCAGGGAGAATTGACGCTGACTAACAGAACGGACTTGGCTGATTCCACCGGTGCAGTTGCTACGCTAACCTTGCCCTTGGCTTTTAAATAATTAGCCGCACTACTGCGTGAACTACCTATGTTTATCTTTATAAATAAAGAAATCAACGAAGTAGAATAAAATTTAGCTATTCTGCACAATGTTAACTAATACCAAAAAGAAGACGTAATTTAGACGCTAAGTTATCTCTATGAATAATCCGCTTTGCCAAAGCCCGAAAGCGGGTACTCATACAATAGAATGATACTGACTATTTTATTTTCTGTATGACATTTTATTTTTCCAATTACCCAACAGTCTTTGATAAGTGCCATCTTTATGAATTTCGTCAATAATCAATGTGAGATTATCAATAACCTTTTGATTGGTATTCTTATTGCAAGCTAAATAAAATTCTGACCATAAATTACTAATCTCGTATTCTTTATGTAATTGATTGATATCAATGCCAGCCAATTTTGCTCTATAAGAGATTGTAATATCATCGGCAACGATAAAATCAATTTCCGAACGAGAGTAAAGGATATTGATTAAGGCATTAGAATTATCGAGTACATATAAATTGATACCCTCACTAAATCCCATTTCGAGTAATGCTTGATGAGGAGCATTATTGCGCTTTACTGCAGTGGTATACTTTTTAATATCTTCGAGACTACTTATCTTATAGTTCTGCTTGTTTTTAAGTCCCCAAACGATCGCTTTATTATTCTCAGTAATTCTCCCGATCCACGTAAACAAATTTTCTCTACTGGATAAACGAGCAATAGAAAAAATACAGTGATTCGGCTTTTTAAGGGCAAAATTATAGGCTACAGTCCAAGGATAAGCATTTATGCTATATCTATATTGGCTTCGCTTCATCACTTCAATCATCAATTCCGTCGTAAAACCAGATAAAACATTATTCTGGTCTACTATTTGATAAGGAGGAAAATGTTCTGTCACTAAAGCGACATCAACTTCTTTGGCACCAAAAACATCCACAGAAATAACAATGCACAAAGTTAGCAAAAACTTGCAACTTACTTTGTATTGAATATTAAATCGAACTAATAACTTAGTAAAATTCATCATAATGTTTAAATTACTAAATTTACTATGTAGGTGAGCTAAATCGTCTAGAGGCTCATAGTATACTATCTTTTTTATTCTCAACTAAACATCTCCAAGTTTCAGTTCAGCAAAACATACGTATTATTCATTTTACCATATAATATTAATAGTTTGAAAATACTGTAGGACCTAATGGGTAAGCAACTAATTATTAACATAAAATTTCACCTGATTTATACCAATAAAATGGTAAATTTAGTAATGGGTACTTAACTTTCGCCGTCTGAAATTAGCGAAGCGGATGTTAGCCATAACTACCTCTCATGTCAGGAATGCGCTGTTCAGGATTCAACTTAAATAGTACGAAATCCAACCAATAAAATTCATTCTACTGACTGATTACTTAAATAATATGAATAGCTATGGTAATAGTAGCTGAGCCAACATTGTATCGGTGCTCTCGCAAGATAAAGTCAACCATAGGGTTAATGAGTACGAGACCAGTACAATATGAGTTAAGCAACATGTTTTTAATGCGCGATCGGATACCCTAATGCTTCCCACTCGGGTAAACCTGAATGACTGACGCAGGTGATATTCTCTAGTCCCATCATTGCCAAATTAGTTAACGCTGTTTGAGACCGTCGACCAGAATGACAGTAAATATAAATGTGTTTAAAGTCTTTAAGTGCTTCGAGGTGATCGGGCTCTGTACCTAGTGGAATATTTTTACTGTTAGGAATATGACCCGTTAAATATTCTTCTTCTGTGCGGTTATCAATAATCAAATTATCAGGGTTTTCTTGTTGCCATATTTGATAAAGCGATGACATTGAAAAGTCTTCATGTACATAAATATTGGGATTAAAGTTAATGCCACAGCCTTCATTGGCAGGTACTGCTTCATTAATTTTTTTGGGTAAGGCTAAATTCAGATTATCCATAATATCAATAAAGTCAGCCAATGATTTTTGCTTGCCAAGTCGAGCGTTCCATTGCTTTTCTTCAGCAATAGTAGAGCTGGTATTGCCATTATAATCATGACCAGGGTAAACAACGGTCTCCTCAGGCAGGTTAAACAATTTTTCAGTAACACTACGGTATAAAACTTCTGAACTGCCCTGCTGAAAATCAGAACGACCACAACCTCTAATCAACAGTGTATCCCCCGTGAAAACCCTGTTATCAATATAATAACTCATGCAACCGCAGGTATGACCCGGTGTACTTATCGCTTTAATCTGAAAATGGCCGAGGGGAAGTTCATCGCCATCAAGGAGTTCAATATCAATAGACTTAATCGCAGCCGCTTTATTGTAAACAATTTGGGCACCCGTTTTTTGCCGCATTAAGCCTGCTGAGCTGATATGGTCGGCATGCACGTGGGTTTCAATAGCGTAAAGTAGTTCGATGCCAAGCTCTTCAATATATTGTAGGTCTCGCTTTAACTGCTCCTTAACGCCATCAATAATCGCGCCTTCATGGCTATTTGGATCAACCAACAAATAAGTGTAAGTACAGCTGTCTCTATCAAAGAATTGCTTTATATATAATGGCTTGATGGGTAATGGTTGCTGGCAGGATGAAATGGTCATAACTCTACTCACATATATTGATGTACATGTTAGTAAGTATAGTTAGTGCGATGAAATTTAGTCGAAGGTTTATGGCATATTTTTTAGTATTAATTAGGGCAATCAAAAAAGCGTAATAATCACTTACTACGCTTTTTTATTATTCGAATCTAAGACTCGATAAATAGTGTAACCAACAGCTGAACTACTGAAACATTGAACTTATATTTCTTTAATGCGTACGCTACCGCCACTGGTTTTTAATACCAACTCAGGACCACCACCATTAATAGTACCAATAATAGAACGTTTCTTCGTTGTGCCATTAACAGCAAACTCACTTGATACACGTCCACCACTGGTTTTAGCCGAAAGATTTACCGCGACATCTTTCGCTAAATAAGCAGTAATAGAGCCGCCAGAGGTTTTTACACTACTATCTTTAGTCGGATTCGTTGGTAATTTAAGGGTAATACTACCACCAGAGGTTTTAGCATCAATTTTTCCGATAATGTTATCCAAATCTAAACTGCCGCCAGAGGTTTTAATATCAACATCCCCGACCATATCCTCTAATGTAATTGAGCCGCCTGATGTATGGGCATCAACTTTCCCTTTCAGGTTTTCAATTTCAATAGAGCCACCGCTGGTATCAAGGTTTAGATTGTAATTTTCCGGTACGGTAACTTTATAAGTAACGCGTATATGATTATTACCGAAGCCAAAACTGCTACGGTCAAAATCACCTTTAATACTGACGTTTTCATCACTATTATTGAAGCTAACCTCCATATCATCTTCATTACTGCCAGTAATTGTTACTGCAACCAATACCGTTTCTTTTGCATGGGTATCAATATCTATAGCGCCAACATCGGTCGCTATTTTCAGTAAACCATCATTAGCGACAGTGAACTCTTTATTAATAGTTTTTGCTTGCAAGCCACCTGCAATTAACAACAGTGCTATCGGGGCATATTTAAAAGTATTTTTCGCGTTTAACATAGGGTATCTCCATATATCTTTATTATAATATTTCTATTTTAAGTGACTTATACCAAAGGTATTAATCTATTAATCACTTAGCAAGAATTGCGGTCATTGCTAAGTGAGATGCAACAAAAAGATAAAAGGTTTAAAACTATTTATACTTTATTTAAAAATTAATATTAACGCTACAAAACAGCCTATCTTTAAGCTCTAGGCTAACCATGAACTTAAGAAAAAACCACCAAAAATTAAAATAATAAAGAGTAACAATGCCAATATTAGCGGCTTAGGCCCAGCGGCTTTAATAGTCGCCCATTGAGTTTGTGCGCCTAATGCAGCCATTGCCATTGCTAAAGAAAATTGGCTAGCAAAACTGAATGCTACTTTAAGAACCTCTGGCAATATAACAATACTATTAATCATAGCGGTAGCCATAAAGCCAAAAACAAACCATGGAATAGTAATAACACTTTTTTCACGCTTAGCGCTTTTACTAACACCATTATATGCACGGTTAGCAATGCGATTCAGTCCTGCGCTTAGCATTAAAATAAATGGTGCTAACATCATCACTCGAATAAGTTTCACCACCACTGCTGTTTGCATGGTTTCGCCATTAATACTTTGTCCTGCGGCAACGGCTTGTGCTACTTCATGGGCGGTACTACCGATATAAATACCAAAAGATTGGTCGGTCATATCCACCCACTGATAAATAAATGGGTAGCTAAACATAGCTAAGGTACCAAACAGTACGACAGTAGCAATGGCAATAGTAATGTGTTCTTGCTTTGGTTTAAGTACCGATTCGGTCGCAAGTATGGCTGCGGCGCCACAAATAGCGCTGCCCGCAGCGGTTAAAATAGCAACATCACGATGCAGTTTAAGTACTTTAATACCAACAAAAGTGCCGACAGAAAAAACGGTAGTTATCACCACTAAATCAATAGCAACTGCTTGCCAACCTACTGCGATAATTTGCTGGAAGCTCAAACCAAAGCCAAACAATACAATACCGACCCTAAGCAGCTTTTGTTTACAAAACGTTGAGAACTGTTGGTCTCTTTCATCTTCAACTCTTAATGAAAAATGACCATAAAGCATGCCAAAAACAATAGCTAAAGGCAGTGCGCTCAAGCCAAAAGCGGAGATTGCTTCTACTTTTGCTAGGGCAATGGCTAATAAGGCAATGATGGGGAGAACTATATAGGTAGGCATAACGCACCTCTTTGCTAATGAATAGCGAATAAAGAACGACTTATTTAACTCATAAGCCGGTGACTATGTGTTTACCCGTCACTTTCAACCAGTAATCACTTTATGGAATATAATATAGCGTAAAGTTTTAAATAAGAATAATGGATTGATTCGATGTATAGTATTCAAAAAACCGAACTATAATTAATTCACTAAAACTGAGTTAACTAACGATGACTAATGTTAACTCTCCCTAAGGTAATTTAAGCCATGAGTATTTCGATAAAAAAGCTACAGTTGTTTGAAGCAACAGCGCGCTTAGGTAAATTAACTAAAGCAGCCAGTGAGCTTTCTTTAAGCCAGTCTGCCGCTAGCCAAGCGTTAAAAGAATTGGAAGAAAGTTTAGGTTACCCACTATTTGATCGCGTGGGCCGAGATTTATTGATCACTGAAAATGGTCTTAAGTCGCTACCTAAAGTGCGGCAAATAGCCGATTTACTCGATAGCCTAAAACTTGCTAACTTAAACACCATGAGTGGTGTATTGAGAATTGTCGCCAGTGCCACCATCGCCACTTATTTACTGCCTAAGCTAATAGCTAAGTTCGTAAAACTTTACCCAGACGTTGCCCCTGAAATACACATAGGTAATACCCAAATGGTGATAGATTACTTAGATAAAGGTAAAGCTTCTATTGGTTTAATAGAGGGGCCTGCCGTGCATAAGCACTTACAAATAACGCCGTGGCAACAAGACCAACTACAAATATTTTGTCCGCCTGATCACCCGCTCGCAAAAAAATCGACCATTAGCCTTGAGCAACTGCAACAACAATCTTGGGTATTGCGTGAACATGGCTCAGGTACACGAGCAATATTTGATGCCGCCATTGAACAAGCGGGTGCACAAATTAATTTAGGCATAGAGCTAACGAGGCAAGGTGCAATTAAAGAGTCGGTCAAAGCAGGTTTAGGGTTAGGTTGCTTGTCACAACTCACCATTGCTGAAGAGGTAAAAATAGGTAGTTTAGTGGCGCTGAAATCACCATTAAATTTATCGCGACGCTTTGCTTTAGTCACCCATAAAGATAGTCACCATAACTTGCTTGGCCAAAATTTTATCGATTACTTAAAATCAGCTCCCTCGTGTAAATAACGGCACAACAGATATCAAAAGGGCAATGAATATTATTCATTGCCCTTTTTTATTAGGGCTGAGCTAAACAGAATTTATCTTTAGCTTAGCCATTGTTATGTTTATATTTAGCTTTATACCAATCACACAAACTAAGTGATCATTTCTACTTGTTAAAAGTAATAATTACTGCGTTATTTATTTAATAATTAGAACAACTAGTTAGTTAAATAAATGCCTTGAACTTATCACTTTTTCCTACGTATAAAATAGGTCACTTAATTAATGTAATTGGTATTATTCATACCTAAGTGCTTTGATTGGATTTTTTCGCGCCACTTTAGCGGCATTACCACCAACAGTGCTCCAAGCAATAATCAGTGATAACAAACCAACGCCTAAACATATTGGTATCAACCAAATAGCATCTATGCGATAAGGGAAAGTTTCTAACCACGTTAACATTAAGTAAGCTGCAATAGGCCAAGCAATGAGGTTCGCCAGCATTACTGGTCTAGAAAATTGCCAGATAAGTAGGCCAACAATGTCTTTAACACTGGCACCCATCACTTTTCTAATACCAATTTCTTTGGTTCTTCTTTCTACCGTAAAAGCAGATAAACCATATAAACCTAAACACGCTATCACAATCGCGATTAATGAGAACACCAAGAATAACTGCGCAGTGGTGAGTTCATCATGGTATTGCGCCGCCATCATTTCGCTCAAAAACTGTAAGTTAATCGGCTGCATTGGTACGTTGTTCTTCCACACACCTTCAATGGCACTAATCAAATTGGGAATATTATTGGTATTAAAAGAGATATTGGCTACGCGAAAACGTTGTGGGTTCAACGTATAAACAGAGGCTCTTACACCAAACTTAATTGAACGAAAGTAAATATCTGGGATAACGCCAATGATAGTTAAATGCTGTGTTCCGCGGATATCACTTTCCAATGTTTTACCAATAGCCTCTTCTGCACTGCTGAAACCGAACTTTTTCAAAGCCGAACTATTGAGTATCACACTTGATTTACCCACTGAACCTTCGGGAGCTTTTTTTATGGTGTCAGAACCAAAGTTTTCATCAAACAAACGCCCTGCTATCGGCTTCACTTGATAAGCTTCAAAAAATCCATACCCCATATTATGGTAATTCATCAATTCAGCTTCATTAGCTCCTCCATTGACATGTGCTTCAAGTAGCTTGAAATTATTATTATTCTCATTGTCTTGCGATGGTGCCTCAGAAGAAAACGTTACACTCGTGACTTCAGACAAATTTAATAACTCTTGCGTTAAACTTGGTAAGTTATCCCCGGCGTTTCGAATACTAAGTACTAGCTTGTTATCACTTTCATAACCAACAGCCATGTTATTAGAGAAAATCGTTTGGCCATAAACAACCAAGGTTGAAATCACTAAAATAATGGATGTCGCGAATTGAAAAACGACTAATACGCTTCTAAATTTTGCCGAACTTTTCGACTCAACACTTTTACTCGATTTTAGAATTTGTCCCGGTAAGAAGCGTGATAAATACAATGCAGGATAGATGCCCGCGCCAATACCAACACAAACAGCCAGCCCAATTAAGGTGAATAATAAACTTGGATCATCCAATAAATGTAAAGCTAACTCTTTACCTAACACTTCATTATAAAAGGGTAATGCTAATTCAACAGCGACCAAGGCAAACAATAAAGAAAGTAAAACTAAGGCAATCGCCTCGCCTAAAAATTGAATAGCCACTTGGGTTCGGCTAGCGCCTAAGACTTTACGCATAGCAACTTCGCGCGCTCTTTTACTGGCTTTAGCGGTAGATAGATTCATAAAATTTATACAAGCAATAAGTAACACTAAGCTTGCGACAATAATAAAGGTAGTAATCATTTTACTATCACCCATGGGGGTTAAATCCCCGCCATTACCCGCTTGGCTTTTTGCATGTAAATGCAAGTCTGCCACTGGCATTACGTGCAGTTTAATGAAATCGGTAACCTGCTTATCTGAGGCTGTTTCACCTAAAATATTAACCAGCATCTCAACTAGTGGACTTTCATTATTCATCCAAAAATTAATACGCTCTTGTAATTGCTCCGGCACAATACCCTGATTCAATTTAAAGTAGGTATAGACGTTCAAACTAGTCCAAGTATTCAACATGCCATCATTATCGCTAAACAAAGCTGGCTGCAGATAAATCACCATATCGGTATTCAAATGCGTTGCATCAGGTAAATTTTTCATCACCCCAGTGATAGTCAAGGTTGCTGTATTTCCCGCAACACAACATACGGTAAGCGTTTCACCAATAACGTCACTTTTGCCAAAATATTTGTAAGCTAATTCTTCAGTGATAACCAAGTCCATTGGTTTATTAAACGAAGACTCTTTAGAGCCATGAATAAAAGGCAAATCAAATACATTAAAGAAACTGCCATCAACCATAGTGAATTGTTCTGGAAAGGCATTTTCATTTTGTCTTACTGTCATATCAAACTGAATAAAGCGTACGCCGGTTTCAATTTCATTTTTAGCATAATCACGGATCGCTTCCATCATGCTACCCGCCGATCGCACAGAATCAAACGGTTCTTGATTAGGAATAGAATAAGCGGTGTGTGTACGTACTAATTGACCATGGTCTTTAATCCAGGTATCAAAACCAGATTCTTGGCGAACAAATAACATGATTAAAATGCAGCTCATCAAACCGATGGCTAGACCAAAAATGTTAATAACCGAAAAAATACCGTTTTTAATGATATTGCGCCAAGCGGTAATAAGGTAATTGTGAAACATAAACTTCTCCTAATTCTCGATTAAGCCGTTTGCTCAGCAGCACGAACACTTTGTGCAACCACATGACCATCAAATAAATTAATAGTACGTCTAGCGTAATCAGCATGTGCAGGGCTATGTGTCACCATCACTATGGTGGTGCCTTCATCGTTAAGTGCTTGCAACATTTCCATTACTTCTTGTCCGTGGGCACTATCTAAGTTACCTGTGGGTTCATCGGCCAAAATCATTTTTTGATCGCCAACAACGGCTCTAGCGACGGCAACACGCTGTTGCTGACCGCCAGATAACTGACTTGGTAAATGTTTAGCGCGATGAGCAATACCGACTTTATCCATGACTTTGGCCACTTTAGCTTTACGCTCTGCTGCTGGAATTTTGTGATAAATAAGTGCTAACTCAATATTTTCAGCGACGGTTAACTCATCAATCAAATTAAAATTTTGAAAGATAAAGCCAATACTTTTTTTACGAATAACTGACAGCTGTTTTTCTGAATAACCCGCAACATTTTCGCCGTTAAAAATATAATCACCACTACTCGGTGAGTCCAACATGCCAATGGTATTAAGCAAGGTTGATTTGCCACAACCCGACGGTCCCATAATGGCAACAAACTCGCCTTGGGCAATTTCAATATTTACATTGTTCAAAGCCGATGTTTCTACGTCTTCGGTTTGATATACGCGTGTTAAGTTATGTAGTTGTAGCATGGTAAATTCCTTTGCTCTTCATGAGTCTTTTAATGTTCTGTTATTTGTTTAATTCGGTTATGAATTTTGTTTATTACGCTTTGATAAACTGGCGTTGTAGTTCTAATGATCATTAATTAAAGCTAAGTTTTTGCATCTCTTGGTAGCTGCTATAAGGGCTAGTGACTACTTGCTCATCTAATTCAAGACCTTCAATCACTTCAATAAACTGGTTGTTACGTCTGCCTAAGCGCACGTTACGTTTCACAGCTTCACTGCCATCAGGGCTAACAACAAACAGCCACTTGCCACCCGTATCTTGAAAAAATGCACCATTTGGGATCAGCAGTGCTTCACTGGCATCGCCGAGTGTTAGTTTGATTTGAATCGTTTGTCCGCGGCGAATACCTTCGGGTTGCTCGGCGATAAATTTAAAATCGACTTCAAATTGACCGTTTTGCACTTGTGGATAAACTTTGGCAATGACCAAGGAATAATTTTTATAAGTCGCCGTTTGACCAATATCAACGCGGCCTAGGTAGAACTCATCAATAAAGGCGGTTAGCTTATAATCGTTAGGTGTATCTATTTGACCGAGACGTTCACCACGGGCAATGCTCTGCCCTACTTCAACATTAAAGCCAGATAACGTACCGGCTACAGGCGCTTTAACATTCATGTTATCTAAGTTTTGGCGCGAAATGGCTAGGTTACTTTCTAAACGGCTACTGGTTTCTCTTAAAAACGTGAGTTGCTCACCTTGCATACGCGCATCTGATTGCTGACTTTCCATCGTTAATGCCAAACGATCTTTGTACCAAGTTAAGGTATCTTCACTATCTTCGACTTGCGTCTTGGTAATCGCTCCAGTGGCGATAAGTGATTGTGCGCGGTCAACTTGGCGGCTTAATAACTTAATTTGGTGTTTAATATCAACAATATTGCTTTTATGTTGTAAACGGTTTTGTTCGAGGTTTAATTCAATAGATCGCATATTATTTAGTTGCTCTGCTACCCGAGTTTCATTACCTAAAACACTGAGTTGCAGTGAAGCATTTGATAGCTCTACGATAAGATTTCCAGCCGTTAAACTCGCACCATCTTCGACGAGGATTTTTTCTACACGACCTCCTTCAATAGCATCTAAGTAAACTGTTTTTGCCGGAGTGACTCGACCACGGATAGGAATGAAATCTTCAAATACACCTGAAGTCACTTTTGAAATAACGATGCGACTATTATCTACCGATAAAACTTTACCTGTGCTTTTACCGGCAATCATATAGCCGGCAAAAACCACAATGAGGATTATCACCATAAGGCTGAGCCACTTTTTCATTGGGCTAACATTCGTGACTACTTTACGATCCATACCTGAACCCGAAACGGCTTTAGTTACAGAAGTAAGAGGAGTGCTGTTTTTTGTCTTGTTTACTTGGGTCATATTAACCTGTCATTAAGAAGTATTAGCTTAAGCCAATAGATAAACTTAACCTTAACAATCCAATAATCGTTCCAACTTGCAAGTCCTTGCTTTTATTACCTTTTAAAATAAACAGCTAAAATAAGTGCAATTTGAACTGTACGTTTATGAACAGTAGGTGTACGTTAATGAACACTTCGTGCTATATATTCACTAGAGCACAAGCATACAAATAGGAATTTATAGCGTGAAAAAAGAAGGCAGAATCCTCATTGTAGATGACGATGAAGATATTTTAACTGCGGGTAAACTACTGCTAAAACGCCATTTTTCACAGGTAAGTACCTGTAATGTGCCTGAGCATATTCCCCGTTTTATTAACGACCAACATTTTGATGCCATCATTTTAGATATGAATTTTGGTCCCGGTGAAAGCTCCGGCGCGCAGGGGTTTTATTGGCTACAAAAAATATTAGAGATTAAGCCACAAAGCGTAATCATCATGATCACCGCACATGGCGGCGTAAATGTTGCGGTTGATGCCATGAAGTTAGGCGCCACCGACTACATTGCTAAACCTTGGCAAAATGAAAAAGTGATTGCGACGGTTTCAACGGCGGTATTATTAGGTAGAAGTCGTAGTGAAGCGCAAACATTACGAGAAACTAACAAGGTATTAGTACAAGCGAGTAACTCGGCAAATCAGCAAAATATGCTGGGGCAATCTCAAGCGATGCAGCAAGTACAATCGTTAATTTCCCGCTGTGCACCAACCGAAGCTAATGTGATGATATTGGGTGAGAACGGCACAGGAAAAGAACTCGTTGCCAGAGAGATACATCAGCAAAGTACGCGTGCTCAACAAGTATTTATGTCGGTAGATTTAGGCGCAATTAGCGAGACTTTGTTTGAAAGTGAATTATTTGGCCATAAAAAAGGCGCTTTTACTGGCGCGCAGCACGATAGAATTGGCCGTTTACAAGCGGCAGATGGTGGCACGTTATTTTTAGATGAGCTAGGTAACTTACCGCTGCATTTACAAGCCAAATTGCTTACCGTATTAGAACAAAGAAAAGTAACGCCTCTTGGTGAAAATAAGGCGATAGCGTTTAATGTCAGAGTAGTCTCGGCTACCAACTTAAACCAAGAAACCTTAAAAGATGAGCAGCATTTCCGACAAGATTTATTATTTAGACTCAATACCGTTGAAATTAAGTTACCGCCTTTACGCGAACGCAGCGATGACATAGCGCTACTTGCTCAACATTATGTCGAGTTTTACGCCAAGAAATATCAGCAGCAAGGTAAGTGTACTAAGCAGCTCAGTACTGAGGCATTAACAGCCATATCTTCTTATGCTTGGCCGGGCAATATTCGAGAACTTCGCCATGCCATTGAACGTGCCATGATATTAAGCCAGTCTGAAATGCTCACAGCTGCTGACTTTCAGCTTGATGTTGTTAGCCATATTCAGCCGAGTACATCGACAGCAACAACAGAGGCAGAATTAGGCATAACAGCAGTACCACCAACAGTAGCCGTTGAGCCTATAGCAACTCAAAACGTTGAGATGACACTACCTACGGAACTCAACCTAGAGCAAATAGAAAAAAATGTTATTACCCTAGCATTGAAGAAACATCGTTTTAATATTAGCCACACAGCCAAAGAGCTTGGTTTAACACGTGCCGCACTTTACCGTAGGATGGAAAAACATGGACTTTAAACGCTTTTCACTCTTAATAGCCACGCGCACTATATTAGCTATGCTCACGCTAATTTTTTTGACGCAAGCAGTGCTGCATGAGGGTTATCACGCAACGGTACTCCTGCTAGCTGCAATACTAGTTATTCAGTTTTTTGAAATAATACGTTTTATTTCCAAAACGAATGCGGAGTTAGTGCGCTTTTTTGATGCCGTGCGTCATGCCGACTTTTCACAGCGATTTGAACTTAAGTCTCTGGGCACAGGGTTTGACGAATTAGGCTCAACCTTTACTGATATTTTAAAGCGAATCCAAGCGGTACGTTCAAATCAAGAAGCAGAGTTACGTCACATTAAAGCCGTTATTGAGCATGTGCCTGTCCCGCTATTAAGCATTGATCATAATGGTAAAATTACCTTATGGAACAACAGTGTTAGGCGATTATTTGGCACTAATGCCGTTACTCATATCGATGATATGGCAAAATTTAATGCGGATTTTCCGAAAAAATTACAAGGTATTTTAGCGGGTGAGCGTACGCTGGTGAATATCACCATTGATGATATGGAACATAAGTTAATCATTTCAGCCACTGAAATTATTACCGCAACACATAAAGAAACCTTGCTCAGTATGCAAGATATTCAAAGTGAACTTGCCCTCGCTCAACTGCAAGCTTGGCAAGATTTGGTCAGTGTTTTAACCCACGAAATAATGAACAGTATTACCCCAGTAGCCTCATTGGCTAAAACAGCAGTAGACTTAGTACAAGATGTGCAAGAAAAAACCCAGACCTTATCAGCTATTAGTGAAGAGATTCCTCAAAAATTAGCAGAGGAGTTAAGCGAGGAATTAGATGATGTATTATCTGCTGTCAAAACCGTCGCCAGACGAAGTGACGGTTTAATGCAGTTTGTCACCAGTTATCGTCGCTTAACACGCCTGCCCTCACCCAATAAAAAAACCATGTCGGTGGCGATTCTATTTGATCATGTAACCCGGCTAGCCAAGCAGAATTGGCAAGAAAGTGATATTGAATTAAGCTGCAGTGTTATGCCTCAAGCTTTAGATATTCATGTTGACCCTGACATGATCGAGCAAATACTACTTAACTTACTACTAAACGCCGAACACGCTCTAGCTAAAGTAGACCGTCCTATAGAACAACGAACTCTTGCTCCACAAATAATGCTAAATGCCTTTTTAAATGTCAGAGGTCATGTCGTTATTGAAGTGGCTGATAATGGTAAAGGTATTGAAGATGAAAATATGACGCAAATTTTTGTGCCGTTTTTCACCACAAAAAAAGAAGGCTCTGGTGTCGGTTTAGCCTTAACAAGGCAAGTAATGTTGGCGCATAACGGCAAAGTTGCTGTGCGTAATAATAACCAAGGCGGCGCAACATTTAGCTTAACTTTTTAATTTAACATGCTTACGCACTAGACTCCGGTACGTCACCCCGTGGTGTATTAATCGGACGTGCCATGGATGGCACTTATTAGACAATGCATGGAGCTTATCGCCCTGGATGCAGTTTTAAAAAGTGAAGGGTCATCGACCAGAGACTTCGAAGATGACGTTTACAGCAATATACTAAGTTAACTACATAGCGCTTAAATTTAATTATTAGCCTTCACTTTAGGTAAAGCCCATTGTTCAAATAGGCCATCACTGTTAGCAGTAACCGCTTTGTCTTGGTCTACATAAGCCACACTCAGTATTGATGACCGACCTCGTGTCATTGTCGATTGCCACTCAGCAATCAATGCGCCATCAGCTACTCGCCACAATTTAATAACCTGTTTAGGTGAGCCCGTTAACAACAGCGAATTATCACTGGAGAATAATGAATCATTAAACTCGAAAAATCGTAAATTAGTATCTAATGCTGATAAAATTTTTCCCGTCGATAAATCCCAAAAGGTACGGTCTTTTATCGCATCTAGGGTAAAAGCAATCTTAGCGTCAGCACTAATTTTGACATGATTAACCCTTGAACCATGAGAGAATTCATAAACATCTTCCCCTGAGCTTGTTTGCCATAAGCGCGCTGTTTTATCACTTGAACCGGTAAAAGCCATTTCACCATCGTCAGATAAGCTCACCGAATTAATATCTAATCTATGCTTTTCAAAAGTACTTACTTCGTTGCGTTTAACATCAATAATTCTGGCTTTCCCACTGCGAAAACCTAGTAATATTTTGCTGCCATTCGCTGAAATATCTATATCGTTAATGATGTTGTCTTCGACTTGCCACTCACCGATATGTTTATTGCCCTGCATCGAATATAAACGTACCGACACTTGATTTGAGACTAAATAAAACTGATTATTTTCACTAATATCAACTAATTCAATGAACTCAGCCTCTTTACCTGTTAAACAATGTGATGGTGATTCAACCTGCTTTTTATTCCATAAACACACTGTTTTACCATCAGCAACCAAATTAAACTGACCATCCTTAGACAGTGCTGCCGCGGTAATGATGTTATCACTATGACTTAAGGCTAATTCTGATTTACCCGTATGAACTTCTTGTTGGCTACAACCGAAAAGACTTAACGCGCTTATAACTCCTAATAGCGTGATAACTTTAACCATAACGAACTATTCCTTAATAAATATTCAATGACATTGGCGATTCAGTAGTGACTATAAACGATTACTGTCAGGCAGAAAATGAAACTGGGCGATAACCGTATAAAAATATATTTTAGGCTAGCCAATAAACCACATTCGGTAACAAAAACTCACTTTCGTGCACGCATTTGATATTAATCTCCCCTTAACGAAGCTTATGAATTATGGGGAAATAAAGGATATACCTAGGCTTGGGTGATGGAACCAATCATGAAACACATTGTGGACCTTAAAAAGAGTATGGCGCTATACCGTAATATTAAGCCAGGCGAGGAATTTACCGGTTATAAAAAATAGTTATAGTTCGCTAAATAAATGAACCTATTAATTAATTTATTGAGTAAATAAGTAGAATAATTGAGTAATCTAGACTAATAAATATAGTATTAATGGTTTTTAGTGTGTTGTTGCTGGTTTCTTTGGCTTTTTAGCAATACAATATCTTTATAGGGTACGCAATTCTATTAAAGCGAGTATTATTAGGATGGAGTTGTATAGAATCTATTGTTGGGGCAACTAATAAGGTGCTCCCAATATACGGTTTAGCTGTTATGTATCCAACAAATTTCTGATTATGTAATGGTGATAGCGAATCAGAATTAAATTTTTTCACCAAAAAAAAAGAGAATGTTATGAGTAAAGGTATAGTTAAGTGGTTTAATGCAGACAAAGGTTTCGGTTTTATTACTCCAGAAGATGGCAGCAAAGATTTATTTGTTCATCATTCAGAAATTCAAGCTGGTGGTCAATATGCTACTTTGGCTGACGGCCAAGCAGTAGAATACGAAGTTGGCGAAGGACAGAAAGGTCCATGCGCAAATAAAGTTGTAGCTGTTTAATTACTAGCATATAACAACTAGGTAAGCGGATGCGCTACGCGTACTCGCTTACCTAATCTTTATTTCATTAGACTGATGGAATATGACTGAAAATATTCAGGGTGAATAAGTTAATAATCACTATCACGCTAACGACACTTTTATCTGGGTGTGTTATTCCAGTGAGTTCCAGTTGCAGTAATACTCTCCCTTAGAAAATTCAAATAATGATTTTCCTCCTGAAGCACAAAAAAACCAACAAAAGAAGAATCATCGAGTAAGCTTGCTGAGACGAATACAAAATGCTCTGATTTAATAGGTAAATCTCAGAAATAATGCCTACGAAATAATGCCTACGAAATAAGAATGCATCGTACGATCCCCTTGATGAATTATAAAAATATCTTATCAAATAATTGCCACACCTACCAACTACCAACTACCACGTTATTTAATTAATAAGAGTTCATTCACTTTTTCTTGCGATAGTTTTTTAATATCTGACAATCTCACTCCTTATCATTAGGGCAAGACATCGCTAAGGCGTGCAATGTTTATCGCTCGACTTTATCCTACTGTTTTACGAAAAAATTGATTATTACACCATGACTCACCTCAAAGAATCAGCTAGATAATCCTTTTAAATCTAGGGTGCACAGCCAGATCTAAATTTCTTGTTACAAACTCCTGCGATAAAAACATTGCTAAACAAAAGCAAAAAACAATATAGTAGTATCACCAGCTACTACTATAAAATTAATTCAAATGATTAAAAATCAGGAAAGCCAACAGCAACTGCTAACCAGACAATTAAGTCAATTAGGCTTTACCCAATTAGAAAGTGAAGTTTATTTACACTTGCTAATTAATGGTGACAATACTGGCTATGCAGTAGCCAAAGGTATTGGTAAAGCGGTAGCTAATGTGTATAAAGCGGTAGAAGGTTTGTCAAATAAAGGTGCCATTGAGATCACCATTGGCGATAGTAAAATTTGCCATGCCACACCTTGGCAGCAAGTGTTAACCAACGCGCAATCTCGCTTTTCAGAAAATATCTCAGAATTAGAAGAGCAGTTAAAACGACTTCCTGCTCAACAAGACGACGAAAGTGTCTATCAATTAAAAAATACAGAGCAAGTTCTGGCTACGGCAAACTTAATCATTGCACAAGCAAGCGCAATTATTGTCGCTGAATTGAAACCCGAAGCTGCCACTCACTTTGCTCCGTTATTAGCACAAGCAGCAGCGCGAGGTGTTGAAGTGCGTGTTAAAGTTTATCAAGCTATCGATATTAAAGGCGCGCAAATAACACTTAGACAAAAAGGTGAGCAAGTCTACGCAAAAACGGACAATACCTCATTTAAGATTTGTGCAGATGGTAAAGAGTCGATAACGGCAATATTAAGCGCTGATTTTAATAATGTGATTCAGGCGTTTAAATCAAAAAGCGCACTAATCTGCATGGAAATGTATTGCGGACTCATTTACGAACTTATTCTTACCGACTTAAAACAAGCTATCCCTGCTGGCGATATCAAACGTTGCCAACAAATCTTAGATGAAACAGAACATTTACACCCTTTTTCAACTGAAAATAATGTTTTTACTGTATTTAAAGCACGTTATCAACAATAAAAATAAAACGACTGAATACTCAATATAAGGAAGATTACTATGAGCATAAGCATGAATAAAATAACTTATTTAGCCCTATTAACTTCAGTACTTACAAGCAATTTAGTACATAGCACTGAAGTAGCTGATTTCTCAACACTGACCAAATTCGTAGAGCAAGCAAAAGCAACGACACAATTACCATCAGGTACTGCTATTGCAATTATCAAAGACGGTAAAATCATCTATCAACACAACTTTGGTTTTAGCGATATAGCAGCGAAAAAAACGGTCACTAACGATACTGCCTTTTATGTCGCCTCTACCACTAAATCCTTTTATGCCTTAAGTACCTTAATTGATATCGAAAATGGTCAGCTAAAAGCAACAGATAGCTTAGCGACTTTATTCCCCAAGGGGGCTTTTTCGCAATTAACGCCAGCAGTAACCAACCAAATCACCGTGAAAGATCTATTGGTTCATGGCTCAGGCATAGAAAATGAAGATCTTGGTTGGGCGCTTGCTTATACAGGCATTCATGACTTATCGAGCCGACAGAAAATGCTTTTTGAGCAAACTACTGAGCTTGAAAAAACTAAACATGGTGAGTTTGATTACAGTAACTTTGGCTATAACCTCTTAAGTGTCTGGTCAGATTCACACAATAAAATCACTTGGCAAGAAAAAATACAAAACAATGTTTTCACGCCATTAAACATGACGCACACCAGTTCAATCATGTCTGAAGCGAGACAAAAAAATTGGGATGTTGCCAAACCTTACTCATTTATTAACTCAATGACTCATAAAATATCGGATCCACTTTACCTAGAGAAAGTAGATAACACTATGCATTCAGCAGGCGGTATGGTGACTTCGGCCAGTGACATGGCGCAAATGGTAATAGCACAGCTCAATCAAGGTAAAATTAACGGTAAGCAAGTGATCCCAGCGAACATCATTAAAACGTCGCAGACTCAGCAAATACAAACTGAGGGCAAATATGATGACTTCATTCGTGATGGTTATGCTTGGGGTTGGTATACTGGCGACTATCATGGCGAGCGCATGTTACATCACTTAGGTGGATTTGCCGGCACGCATGCATTGATTTCATTTATGCCTGACAAGAATATTGGTTTAGTGGTATTAAATAACGAAGATTATATTAGCAGACAAGTTACCGGTGCAATCAGCCATATAGCCTACTCGATATTATTAGAACAATCTGACGGTACTGTTGAGGCGCAAGTAGGCTTAGATAAAGTGACTTCTATTGTAGAAAAACTGCCTGCAGGGCTAGCTAAACATAAAGCGAAGCTAGCCAGTAGAGAGTGGCTATTATCTAATGATAAACAGGACTATAGCGGCAAGTACGCCCATCCAACGTTAGGCAATATAGAAGTGAGACTTGATAGAGATGAAAACTTTACCTTAACTTGGGGACAATTGAAAACCTTAGCAACGGCATTTACCAAACCTAATTCTATCCGTACAGATTTCATTATGTTTAACGGCAGACCACTACAGTTTAATCAAGTTGATAATAATATCGCGAGTCTAAGCTACGAAGGTAATACCTTTACAAAGCAATAACTAAAGTAAATCCGCAAGAGCATGTTCAATATCACAATGGTTAAAATGAAAACCATGACTGAGCAGCTTTTGTGGGTAAATTTTTTGGCTAGTCAATAATAACTCGGCACCTTGTCCCATTAAACTCTTAAGCATAAATGCCGGTACGCTAAACCAGGTAGGCCTATTCACTTGTTGACCTAGTGCTTTGGTGAATTTTTCATTGGTTATTGCCTGCGGTGAGGTGCAATTAATGGCTCCCTCAATAGTGTTGATTTGTAGGCTAAAATGGATTGCATGAATCATGTCGTCAATATGTATCCAAGACATATATTGTTGACCATGCCCCAACTTGCCTCCTAGCCCTAAAGCAAAGGGTAAACGCATTTTCTCCAGTGCGCCACCGTCACTCGCTAAAACCACACCAGTTCGCAATAAAACCACTCGACAATAGTCACTCGCTTGTAGGGCGAGGTCCTCCCATTTTTTACACAGTGTATGAGCAAAGTCAGTTTGGGTAACTTGCGCGTCTTCATGCGTTGACGCATCGCCTGTTTCACCGTAATAACCTATGGCTGAGCCACTAATTAAGCACCTTGGTTTAGTGATAGCACGTGTAATCATTGCAACTATTTGCTCAGTAATCGCCCATCGGCTCTGACAAATAGTTTTTTTTTGTGCGCTAGTCCAGCGTTTATCCACAATTGGCTCACCGGCAAGATTTATTATTGCATCAAAGTTATTTTGTTCTGGTAGCTGTTCAATAAATTCAATATTTTGAGGTAAGTACTGCTGTGCTTTTAATGTGTTGCGCGTTAGAACAGTGAATTGATATTTATGATGAAAGGCACCAATAAAGTGTCGACCAATTAAACCTGTACCACCGGTTACTAATATTTTCATTCTGCCTCCGCTAGACCTTCGTCTGTTATCCTTAATAATACGTGATATTGGCCATTGTCGATCAATTAATCTCTATAATTCATGCTAATCATTTAAAAATAATATAAAAATATATACCCGTTATCATTCAAGATGCCGGTTTGGAGTGCTTCTTTGATTGGTAACGGGTAAACACCACGGCATGAGTATTTTGTGTAGAAATGAGCAACAGTCAGTCAAGTTGCTTCAAATAAGTCCACAGAGCAGCCATTGTAATAGTCACAACTCAAATTAAGACCAAAGACTAGCTATAATTCAACTACCTGAGCGATACCACTTTATCATTACTTTATATTCATAACTTTCAAGAAGTGCCTATACTCATATTCTCTATTAACGAATTACTATAGAAAATGTGTTGCTGTAACTTAGTATGTGACTTTAATAGACTGAATTAATTATAATTGTTTTTAATCCGTAAAAGTTAATGGTCTAAAATGACTACAAAGAGAGATATATCATGATGCAATTTGGATTTAAAAATCTGTTACTTATGACGATCACCATATTGGTTGGATTGTCTGTCTCTTTAACAAGCTACTTTTCCTATGTTAAAGAAGAAACAGCATTAACCGCTTTCATTATTAAAGAAAACAGTCAGTTCGTTCAACAACAAGCGAAGCTTATTGAAAAACAATTGAATGAAAAAGCTTTAGGTCTGGCCCGAATTGCAAAACTGTATGATGACCAACGGGAAGAAGGCAGCACTGAAGATTTTGTTAAATTAACAGAGACCATTGCTTTTGCAATGAATCTTAATAGCTCTGCCATCGGTTTTGAAAGCGGTGTTGGCTACTGGAACCAAACTAGCGAAGTTTGGCCTAATCATATATTTGATGGTGATGTTAGAGATGAGTCTTATTACAAGTTAGCTCGTAAAAGTTCAGGTACAGCAATCAGCGAGCCTTATTTTGATTCTATAGATTATTGGATCAGTATCGTTCATCAAATAAAAAACGGTATCATTACTGTTGATATGAAATTGGCTTTTTGAATCAATTAGTTAAAGATTCAGCAGAAATCCCGGGGGCTGTAGCATTAATTTTTAATCATGATACAACAGTGTTAGCTTCAACGAATAAAGCGATTGAAACCAAAAAGCTAGCAACGAGTTATCCTTGGTTTAAAAAAGCAGCCTTAGGCGCTGTTAACCAAATAAGTGGTATACACACTTATCAATTGGATGGCGTAGATAAATTACTTTTTTCACATCGAATTCAGGTCGCTGATAAATATTGGTATTATACGCTGGATCTTGATACTGAAATTGCATATGCCAGTCTTTCTAAGGCGAAGGGAAGTGCCATTATCAGTACACTGGTAGCCACACTGATCAGTGTGGTATTGGTTTTCATTTTATTGCAAATCCTTTACCGTCCGATACTCGTTTTAAAAGAAACAATCACAGCGCTTTCTCAAGGTAATGGCGATTTAACACAGCGACTTAACGTACAAACAAATGATGATTTAGGTCAAATTGCAGATGGCGTCAACCGCTTTATAGAAAGTCTGCAATCGATGATGTTAGAAATTAAAGGTGCTACAACAGCACTAAACGGCAATATTTATAAATTGAAAGACCAATCAGAGCATAATACCGCTATATTGGATGGGCATGTTCAAGAAACAGAGCAAGTGGTAACGGCTATTGAAGAAATGAATGCTACTGCTGGCTCTATGGCAAATGATATTGCCAATGTCGCTCTACTGACTGATAACGCCAACAACGCCGGTCGTGATTCAATGCATACCGTAACTCAAGCTCAAGAAACTATTGCTGAATTGGTTTCAGACGTTGATAACTCTGTAGAAAGCGTTAGTGAAATGAGTAATAAGACTGATGGTATTAACTCCATCTTAAGTGTTATTGGCGGCATTGCGGACCAAACAAATTTATTGGCCCTTAACGCCGCTATTGAAGCTGCTCGCGCTGGCGAACAAGGTCGCGGCTTTGCCGTCGTTGCTGATGAAGTTCGTAATCTTGCCAGCAGGACAAAATCAAGCACTGACGAAATCGAAAGTGCACTCGCCAGCCTATTAAAAGGTAATCAAACGGTTGTTGATTCAATGAGTGTGACGAAAGAACGTTGTCAAAAAGCAGCAACAGGTGCAGGAGAAGTGTCAATGAGCTTGGATACAATGACAGGTATTGTGTCGGAGATTAATAATTTAAGTACACAAGTTGCCGCTGCGGCTGAAGAACAAAGCAATGTTACCCATGATCTCAGTAAAAATATGACAACAATTAGCAATATTGTCGGTGAGTTAGACCAAAACGGAAAACAAGTGCTTGAAGAGGTAAATAGTATTGATATTATAAATCAACAGCTAACAGAGATAATCAGTCGATTTAAAGTATAGATTTATTAATCCCTGTCAATTCAACACAGCTATTTAACTCGACCGAATAAGTTTCATCTACAAAAAGCCGTAGCACTTAGAAAGTGCTACGGCTTTTTATTTCCCAAGCTAGTTTCACTGATGTTGATTGTGGATACTTAAACAGACCATTTAGTGATTAAAAGCGCCAAGAGAAATGACAGCAAGACAACAAGACAACAAGACAACAAATAACACTGTAGCTGACAAAAAATCTACTTGAAATTCATATTTACCCTTTATAAATAAGCCTCTCAACATTGTGTAAATAGTCAAATTTAGTTTATAGTTAGTGGCAATTGAAAACAGGATATATACAGGATTTTTGTGGAAAATACTGACATAAATACATATGCATACCCCGCCAATAAAACCTGGCTTTTGTATTTTACCCTTTTTGCTAGTTATATAGTTTTTGGCCACCTTTTATCGTCCATTTCTTTTCAAAGTCAGATAGTCCCTATTTGGTTACCTGCGGGGATCGCACTTGTCGGTTGCTATTTATGGTGGTGGCGTTTTTTTCCCGCTGTATTTTTGGCCTCATTTATTTTTAATTTTTCTGTCACTCCAAACGTCGACTTATCTTTTTTATTTTCAGTAACCGCGCTACAAAATGCAATTATTGCCTGCGGTGCCGCACTACAAGCAATGGCAGGCAGTGCGCTGCTCCGGTACTGGCTTGGTAGTCCTATCAATCAAACGAAAAATAAAAAAACACTCTATTTTATCTTCGTCGTTGGCATTCTAGTTAATTTAATATCTTCCGTTATCGGGGTTAGTACACTTAGTGTTTTAAATCCACAATTCCCAATCGAAGATTTTTACTTAAATTTTATTTATTGGTGGTTAGGTGACTCATTAGGCGTATTAATTTCACTGCCTTTTATTTTTAGCTTACTTGACTTTCGCCAATTAAAAACCGAACAGCGCAAAGCCAGATGGATTATCTTATATTCAGTAAGTGCTTTATTTATCGTAGTTATTTTACTAACAAAAGTTTTCATTACTAACTCAAATACCAATACTAAGGAGTTCATCACCAAGGAATCAAACGTCATTGAAAATGGTATTTATCATCAAATAAGTGCAAGCATTGAGCAACTAAGCTTATTAGCCGCTTTTGTTCAGCACAACCCTGCTAGCTCACGTGAGCAATTTCATTCATTTGTTAATAAACTTTCACAAAGTTCTAACACGCTTAAAGCCATGTCTTGGAACCCACTAATTAATCAAGCTGAACAGCAAAACCATGAAACACAATTAGAGCAGTTCTATCAAAAAAAGATTACTATCCGGGGCGAACCGTTATCGATAAATGACGATTTGGTTTATGTAAAATTGATTAGCCCAGAAGAAAGTAATGTTAAAGCAATAGGTTTTAACGTGTACTCTAACCCTTCACGGAAAAACACTTTAGATAACATCATGGCTAATTATCAACCCCAAGCCACACCTATTATTCAATTGGTGCAATCATTCAAAAAAGAGCCCGCATTTTTATTATTTTTTCCGGTATTTGAACAAACGATTGACGGTAAAAAAACTTCAGATAAAAAATTAATTGGTTTTGCTACCGGTGTATATCTAGCAGAGAAAATCATCCGCAATGCCATCAGTGATTCCCAAGAAAAGTTATTTTATTATGAAGTTTTTGAACAAAATAATAAACAATGGTTCATATCTAATGACACTTTTCATAACGGTACTCATGAGTCAGCGTTGAAGGATGTAAACAAGCATTTCACTCATGACTTTAATGTCGCAGGGCAGAAATGGTCCTTGCATTTATTCGCCAATAAAAGTTATTTGACTCGGCAACAACATCAGAATTTTTTAAGATTTTTCTTGTTATTGGTGATCATTGCTATCACGATAATTACGTCACTCTTATTAATGCATAATCGGCAGTTACAGTTAAATAATCTTGTTAGCCAACGCACTAAATCCCTCAATGAGGCAATGCAAGAAGCAAATTATGCCAATAAAGCGAAAAGCCAATTCTTAGCTAATATGAGTCATGAAATTAGAACACCAATGAATTCAATGATTGGCTTTGCTCAACTGGCTAAAGTTTCCAACGATATGGAGGAAATTAAATCCTACCTGCAACATATTGATGTTTCATCAGACTTACTACTGCACATAGTGAATAACATTCTCGATATATCAAAAATTGAATCAGAAAAGTTACTTCTCACTAATGAATCGTTTGATATGCACTTGGTTTTAAAGCGTATTAATAGTTTATTTGAAGTAGAGGCTAGTAATAAAGCGCTCTTTTGGCACTTAAATGATAATTTGCCTACAGACCTTAATTTTTCTGGCGATCAAACACGTATTGAACAAATATTAATGAATTTATGTGGTAATGCGATGAAATTTACCCAAAGTGGTGGTATTTCAATCTCAGCTGACTTGATTACAATTGAAGATAATAAAGCGCACATTGCTATTAAGGTAACAGATACCGGTATCGGTATTGCCGCGGACAATATAGATAAGCTGTTTAAGCCTTTCACTCAAGCTGACACCTCAACTTCTCGTGATTTTGGTGGTACCGGCCTAGGCTTAACTATAGCGAAGAGGCTTAGTTTGCTAATGGCTGGAGATATAACCATAGAAAGTAAAGAGGGAGCTGGGACCAGCTTTATATTTACTTGTTGGCTGCCACTCACCCGAATTAAGCCTACAAAATCGGCTCCTGAAAGTGATTCATTTCGACAGATAGTAAGCGACAATGAAAAAAACTCACTGATTGATACTACTTCAAAAGAACAGGAAAGTGATGCAAGTAAAGGGCAGAATAAACTAACGAAGCTAAAAGTATTAGTGGCTGAAGACAACCGCATTAATCAAAAGCTCATTAGTATTGTATTAGCCAAGTTAGGCATTAAGGCTGTCATTGTTGAGAATGGACAATTGGCTATAGATTATTTACAAACAGAGCCCGTAGATGTCATTTTAATGGACTGCCAGATGCCGGTGTTAGATGGATATCAAGCGACACAGCAAATAAGAGCAATGCCTCAATATGCTGATTTGCCTATTTTTGCCTTAACAGCCGATGTTGATACGCGTAGTAAAGACAAAGCACTGTCGTTGGGCTTTACTAAGCATCTTGCCAAGCCCATCAACATTGAAAAATTAACCGCCTGCTTACTTGAAGTAGCGAAATAACTGGTTACTAAAGAATGATTAACCGCTTAATTTTTAATTACTAATTTTTAAGCGGCTTATGCCAAATATCTGCTAAACATCTTGACGAATAAGATAATCAAAAGCACCTAAGGCGGCATTGGCGCCACTGCCCATAGCAATGATGATTTGCTTAAATGGACTATCAGTGACATCACCTGCCGCATACACACCAGCAACTGACGTTTCACCTTTACTGCCTGCGATAATTTCACCACGATGAGTTAACTCGATATCACCTTGTAAAAATTCACTGTTTGGCATCAATCCTATTTGTACAAAAATACCCGCTAATGCTAATGCATGATTCTCACCTGTACTTCGGTCTGTATAACTTAAGCTGGTCACTCGTTTACCATCACCTAATACCTCGGTAGTTTGGGCATTAGTAATAATAGTGACATTGGCTAATGAGTTAGCTTTTCTCACTAAAACGTCATCTGCACGAAGCGTATCAGCAAATTCTAAAACAGTTACCTGCTCAACAATACCGGCTAAATCAATGGCCGCTTCGATGCCTGAATTACCGCCGCCAATAACAGCTACTGGCTTGCCTTTAAATAACGGTCCATCACAATGAGGACAATAGGCAACACCTTTACCGCGATATTCCTGCTCACCCGGTACATTCATTTCACGCCAGCGCGCCCCTGTTGCTAACACTACTGATTTACTTTTCAGTATTGCGCCATTTTCTAGGCTAACTTCAATTAAGCCCGTTTCTTCATTACGTTTTACTTTACTGGCTTTATTGCTGTTCATGATATCAACCTCATATTCACGAACATGCTCTTCTAAACTGGCAACCAGTTTTGGTCCTTGCGTGGCTTTCACCGAAATAAAATTCTCAATGGCCATAGTATCGCTAACTTGTCCGCCAAATCGGTCTGCTACCAAGCCGGTATTGATACCTTTTCGTGCCGCATAAATAGCTGCTGCCGCGCCTGCTGGGCCACCACCAACCACTAAAAAGTCATAGGTTTCTTTGTTCTCTAATGCTTTACTTTGACGAGCGCCGGCATTTTTATCGACTTTATTTAAGATATCAGTTAATGAAACACGGCCTTGGCTAAATGACTCTCCATTTAAATATACACTCGGCACTGCCATGACATCACGGTCAAACACTTCCGTTTGAAATAACGAACCATCAATCATAGTGTGTTTTATATTCGGATTAATGGCTGCCATCATATTTAGCGCTTGCACCACATCAGGACAATTCTGACAGCTTAGCGATATATAGGTTTCAAAGACAAAGTCACCTTGAAGGTTACGTACTTGTTCTATTTGCTCAGCATCAATTTTTAATGGATGTGAACCACTGTGCAATAACGCCATCACTAACGAGGTAAATTCATGCCCCATAGGTAAGCCGGCAAAACGCATTTCACTATTACTAGCGACACTACGCACTAGCATCGATGGTACTCTTTCGTTACTCGCTTGCTCAGTATTATTACCATCAATGGTGGTGACTAGCGGTGATAACGCAACAATTTGTGTCACTAGCTGGTTAAGTTCTTTTGCCTTAGGACTTTCATCAGTAAAAGTGATTAGCTCGACCGGTGTTTTTAAGTTATCTAAATAACCTTTCAATTGTGCTTGTAAATTTGTGTCTAACATAATGACCTCTATAGATATTTAATGGGAATGGAGAAAGTGATAAGGGAATAAAACTCGTTTAAATCAAGATCACATCAGGGGAGTTAGTTACTGTTGTGCTCTTAAGTTTGAACTTAGAGTTGAATTAAATGGCGCTTACTCGAGGCGCGAAGCATGAGCATAGATTTTCTATGTGATTGCTTCGCAACAAAGAGTAAGTGCTATTTAAACTAATCTATAGAAAACTTAACTAATCTTAATTTAGATTTTTCCTACTAAATCTAGAGATGGCGCTAGAGTCTCAGCACCTGGTTGCCATGCTGCTGGACAAACTTCACCGTCGTGCTCTGCTACATATTGAGCGGCTTTAACTTTACGGAGTAACTCAGCTGCGCTTCGGCCGATACCTAAGTCATGTACTTCAGCAATTTTTACTTCACCCTCTGGGTTAATAACAAATGTGCCACGAAGTGCTAAACCAGCTTCTTCGATCATGACACCGAAGTTACGTGTAATTGCGCCTGTTGGGTCACCAATCATAGGGTACTTGATTTTGTTAATAGTATCTGAAGTGTCGTGCCACGCTTTATGGGTAAAGTGGGTATCTGTTGATACTGAGTAAACTTCCACACCCATTTTTTGTAATTCGTCATAATGATCAGCCATGTCACCTAATTCGGTAGGACAAACAAAAGTGAAATCAGCTGGGTAGAAGAAAACGATTGACCATTTATCAGCAAGGTCTTTTTCGCTTAATTCAACAAATTCCCCGTTGTGAAAAGCAGTCGCGTTGAAAGGTAATAATTTAGTATTGATAATTGATTGGTTCATGATGAACTCCCGTTAAATGTTATTGGTAACTGTGTTTGAAACGTTAAAGCTGTTTCGTTGAAGACAGGACAATAGTAGAGTCAGAGCTTAAATTAGTATAATCGATAGTAATTATAAATATGATAGATAAAACCTATCACACTAAATGTAAGCAATGATCATGAGCTATTTGAAAGAAGTTAACTTGGAGTATGAAGGCTATAACTAACTAATAATACCGCTGAGGGATTTACGCACACTGGCTACAATGGATCGAACACATTGCATGCGTGAGTAATTAGGTCTAATCACCAAGGAGATGCCACGCACAGGCACAGGGGCTTGAAAATTTCCGTAATGAATAGTGTTACTGGCTAAGTTCCCTTGCGCAGCAAGCGCGGGCAATAGGGTAATGCCCATACCACTAGCCACCATATGACGTAGTGTTTCTAAACTTGTTGCTTGAAAACTATTGTCTTCTTTAGCACCCGCAGAAAAACAATACCCCATTGCTTGGTCTTTAAGACAATGACCGTCCGCTAAAGTGAGAATTTTTTCATCATGTAAATCTGAAAGTGATAGGCTCTTTTTATGAGCCAGTCGATGAGTTTTTGGTGTTGCCAGCATAAGCGGCTCATCAAACAACTGGTAGGATTCAAATTTTTCCATTTCTTCAAGATAGGGTAAAATTAATACATCTAACTTACCTTGGTCCAATTGCTGCAATAACACCTTAGTTTGATTTTCATGGAGAAAGAAGTTGATGTTAGGTAGCGTTGTATTTAAGTCTGCCATGATATGTGGTAACAAATACGGCGCTAACGTTGGTATTAAGCCTAAGTGTAAGTCGCCAGCAAAAGGGTCAAGCAAAGCTTTAGCACGAGACTCAAATTGCCCTGCCGCTTGCAATACTTTTCGTGCCTCTTGAACTAGCTGATCCCCTGCTGGTGTTAGCATAACATTACGGCGATGGCGCTCTACCAGTTGTAAACCTAACTGTTCTTCTAACTTCATTAACTGACCACTCAACGTTGGCTGACTCACAAAGCAAGACTGCGCTGCTTTACCAAAGTGTTTGTGTTTATCTATGGCCGTTAAATATTCTAAATCGCGTAACTTAATCATAGTAATACCAATTCAAATAAGTTTCTTTTCACTCAGCGAGAATTAAAAGGCTTAGAGGCAAGGCATTGATTGAAGAGAATAGTTATTCTATTGTCAAAATCAATAACGCAGCATATAAGCCTTTTAAACTCGCCCTTTGGGAGTTGGTCAGCAATTCGATAACCGCACATAATTTCCATAATATAGAATGAGTATATATAAAAAATTCTATTTGTTCTCAAACCGCTGACAAGCTCTGAGTGGGAACAAACTTACTTGATTTGGTATTTTAGCCTATCAATTAATAGGAAAACAGGGTGTTAGGCTATGGTATTATGTTCACGTTATGAAAGCGAGTTTCGATGCTTTAAAAAATGCCCTCTAACCAAGCGCTAGCCAAATACCAACAGCTACCATCAAACTACCGGCAATACGATTCATCCACTTGACGTTATCGCCGCGACTTAAAAATAACCGCAGACTTTTACCGCCAGCAGCATAAGCCATCATGCTAGTAAATTCGGTTACCATGATAACGCCGAGCAATATTAATAGCTGTGGAGCCACGTCGCGGTCAACACTAATGAAAGGAGGCAGTAGAGAGATCATAAAAGCCCAACCCTTTGGATTAGCAATTGCAGTAACAAATCCCTGGATAAATAAAGACCGTCGCTTAACATCACTTGGCTTATTATCGCCTATCGACATTTTACCTTTTGAACGCCACATGTTTAGGCCAATGTACGCTAAGTAAGCACCACCGACCCATTTCAACACTTCAAATATATCAGGGTAATTCAGCATAATACTGGCAACGCCAAGTACAGCTGCGATAGCAACAATGGCGACCCCTATTAGCTCACCAATCATCATCCACATGGTACGACGTACACCAATACTCATGCCTAAAGTCATCGCTAATGTCATGCACATGCCAGGGGTGATACTAACCAAGAAGAATGTGGGAATAAATATGGATAATAATGTTATGTCTATCAATTAGTTGCCTTGTTTTATTGTGGTTGAAAAGACATTAATAAATGGCTTTATTTTTCAACAGGTGACTCATTGCATCAGAAAATAAGCGGTGAAATTATAGGGTTGAAATCAGATGATTTTAGTCTAAAAAGCAACCAAAAATAATGACTACAATGCTATTTGGACTCTATAGTGATACTTAGTGTTTTGAAAGGCAATAATTAAAAATTTTAAGTGTAAGTAGCTAAGACACAATAAACTCATGATATGATCTTGGTGCATATTTATTATGAATTTAAGTCGTTAGAATAATATTTATAAGTAAGTATACTTACTGCATGAATAATATTTATAAGTAAGTATACTTACTGGATAAAAAACACCAACAAGATTTAAATACACAAAAGAGGCAACTATGAAAAATACTACAATGAAAACTATACTATTGATGTTATCTATTTTAGCTATAAGCAATGTAAGTGCCCAGCAATATATTTTCCCTAAAAATGGCCAAACTAAAGAACAGCAGCAACAAGATGAATATTCCTGTCATAGCTTTGCAGTTAGTGAAACTGGTTTTGATCCTACGGCTGTTCAGGCACCCGTTGCAGCAACAGCACCTCAGCCCTCCGCTCAACCAGCTCCTCAACGTAAATCAGGCTTGAGGGGAGCACTGAAAGGCGCTGCTGCCGGCGCGCTAATTGCCGAGGTTGGCGGCAATGATGTAAGTAATGGCGCAGCAAAAGGCGCAGCGGTTGGCGTAGTGTCTAGTGGAAGGCATAATGCAAAAGCAGCATCCCAAGCGGCTGAGCAGCAAAAATCCGTCGAGCAACAGGCTCAACAACAAGCGGCTCAAGCTCAACAATTATCAGATGAAAAATTGAATAACTACAATAAAGCGCGCAATGTCTGCCTTGATGCCAAGGGTTACAGTGTTAGTGGCTAGTATTTTTGGGTTAAATGGAATGTTGAAAGCGATAGGAAGTAATAATTGCTGAAGTTAATAATTACTGCGAGGTGCGAATGCCCTCGACAGTAATAATTATTTATCGATTAACGTAACATCGTAAACCAACCCATAACCATAGGTAGTAAAGGCATGGCAACAATTGCCACCAGAATCATTGCTAAATGAATGAATGAGCTAGTATCTTTAAAATCTTCTTCATGGTGTGACATGGTCTAGTTTCCTGTACAACAAATAAACAACTAAAATATGGCGCGCATTTTAGCCGATATTGATAAGTATAGACAGACAAACTTGATCTGGATCAAAGAAAGCTAGTAATATTAAAACAGTGGATTAAGGCAATAATAATAAATATTATTGCCTAGCCAATGGTTTACAGTAAATGCTCTAGCCGAGGTTGATCATATTTTATTTTAATGGCCGTTGGTTTAATGGTCGTTGATTAATCGGTTAATCGGTTAATCGTCTTTAAAAATACCTACATAGGTCGCTTGGCTATTAGACTTGCTAGCTCGGTACATACCTTTAGTGTTAAAAGGTAAGCTGATATTACCTTGAGTATCGATAATGATCACGCCACCTGTGCCGCCAATAGGCATGAGCACATCATGAATAACTTCTTTACCTGCTTGCTCAATGCTTTTTCCTTGATACTGTACTCTGGCACAAATGTCAGCGGCTACATTATAACGGATAAAATATTCACCATGGCCTGTAGCAGAAACAGCACATGAAGCATTATCAGCAAAAGTACCTGCCCCAATAACCGGTGCATCACCAATACGGCCATAACGTTTATTGGTCATGCCGCCAGTAGAAGTACCCGCAGCAATATTACCGAATTTATCAAGCGCAACAGCGCCAACAGTACCCACTTTATATTCAGTCTCTAAAGCAAAATGTGCGGCTTGATAGTCTTTATCTTCTTGCTTCGCTTTTTCCATTTTAGCTTTAGCGCGCAGTAATGATTTATATCTATCGTCAGTATCAAATACATGATTATCAACTAAAGCCATACCTTGGCTTTGGGCAAACGTTTCTGCGCCCGCACCACTTAACATAACGTGCACAGATTTATCCATCACTAGCCGTGCTAGGTTTATCGGATTTTCAATATGTTTAACGCCAGCAACTGCGCCTGCTTGACGATTTTTTCCATCCATAATAGAAGCATCCATCTCATGGGTTTCATCATGGGTATAAACCGCGCCTTTACCTGCATTGAAAAAAGGTGAGTTTTCGAGAATATTTATCGCTGTGCTTAACGCATCGAGGCTAGTACCGCCCTTTTCTAGGATCACATAGCCAGCTTCAACTGATTCCTTTAATTTCGCGCGATAAGCCGCTTCTTTTTCAGGGGTAAAACGTTCTTTTTGAATGGTGCCAGCACCGCCATGAATGGCGATAGCAAAAGGAACATCTTTTGCTAAGACCGTATTAGAAAATACCGTATTAGCAAAAGCTGATAAAAATAGACAAGTTAAGATAGGTCGCGTTTTTTTCATTATTATTCCTCGTTAATCTTAGATGGTGAATCTCATAGAGTTAATCTGCATTAAAGAGAGTGGGTTTACAACTTACTCTCGACAACTGCACTGATATTCCCGTTTAACAGCAAATAGAGAAATTGTTATACGGCTAAACAGGGAGGAATAACAAACTAAATCATGATAATACTAGCCACTAAATAAGCGACTAAGGTGAGAGCGCCACCAAACAGTGCATAGGGCATTTGGGTTTTAACATGTTCAAGTAAGTCGCAACCCGATGCAATGGCAGACACACATGTGGTATCAGAAATTGGCGAACAATGATCACCAAAGATACCGCCACCTAGAATCGCAGCAATCACCAATGAAGGCGGCAAACCTAACGCTTGAATTAATGGCACACCAATAGGAATTAAAATGGCGAACGTTCCCCATGAAGTCCCGGTACTAAATGAAATAACCGCACCTGCCAAAAACAACATAGGTACCACAAGAATTAACGGTAAATGCTCACCAACTATCCCTGCAATAAAGTAACCTGTACCCAGCTCTTTTAAACTTGCACCAAGGGTTAGTGACAATAAGACTATCGTAACCAAAGGCAGTAATTCAGCAATGCCTTTAAAACCTATTTCAACTAATTCTTTATGTTCAAATCGTTTAGAAAAACGCAATAAACAGTAACTCACCGCCAAGGCTAAACAGGTAGCATAAAGTACCGATTTGCTGCCGCTCCCCTGAGTGATATCACCATTACCACTCCAATACATAAAGAAAAACATACCAAAGATCATGCTCAACAATGGTACTAACATAAAGCGTGCTTTAGTGGCAGGTACCATGGTTTCTTGTAATATAGCTTGTGACAATGTTTCTTGAGGTACAGCTTGTTGTGAAACTGTTGATTGTTGAACGATTGTGGAGTCTTGCATGCAAGACTGCTGTGTTAATTCAGTCGCGTCTATATTTTGCTGTACTTGCGCATCAGCATTTAATGCTAACTCTGTCGCTCTCATCGGCCCATGGACTCGATCGGTTACTACCGTATAAACCACCATAAGCAAAGCGATGATGGCATAGAAGTTAAAAGCAACAGAACCCCATAGAATTGACACTGAAGACTGCCCTAATTCATAGTTATTAAGCAGTGCTAGCACATAAGCGCCCCAACCATTTAATAGCACCAAAATACATACAGGCGCACTGGTACTGTCAATAATATAGGCTAGGCGCGCACGACTCATTTTGAATTTGTCGAATAAATCCCGAGATAAAATGCCCGCAGTAAGTACGCTCAAGTTTGATTCTATAAAGATAACCATGCCAGTAAACATGGTCAAAGCACCGACTTGTCGTTTACTTTTGGCAATGCCTTTATTCACTAATTTTTCCACGGTGGCAGTAACACCACCTGAGTCTCTGACATATGCTAATAAAGCACCAATCAGCAAACTAAAAATCAATATACGGGCATTACCGCCAGAGCTGACCACACTGATAATACGTTCAATAAAACCAATGAAAGCATGAAAAATGGCATTACTGTGGTGTTGCGATGCTAATAGCAACTCAGAGGTAAATACGGCGGAAAGTAGTGCAAGAATGACTTCTTTTTTCCAAATAACAATAATAATAGCGACCAAAGGAGGCAGTACAGACAACCATTCCATAAAAGACCTTAAAGCATGAGTTTGATTTTTAGACCAACTGACTTGATTAGACTAATGCAATGAATCAAGTTAGTTGTAGAGGGGAGCAGTGTGGCAAATAGCTAAGGTAGATTCAATATATTTACAGTGTGAAAATGAAAAACCCGAAAAATTATAAATTTAACGGGTTTGTATTTATTTATCGAAGATAGATTTTGGCGTTATTTAATAGTAATCATCTTCTTTATTGTGCGCTTGTGGATCTTCAATTATATCGCTGATGTTAACTTCAAAATTATTATTATTGTTACAATCAACCATATAAATAGTATGTGTTGAGCCATCAACCCAAGTAACAGTACCACTACCTTTTTTACTGCCACATTTCATACCAATATGAATATCTTTAAATTCCATAAGCCCTCCTCGACGCTAACTTCAATGGTGTACTAAATTAGAATTCAATATAACCAACCCATAACTTTCACAGCCAACATGTTCGCTTTTTGAACGCTACGTATTTAAGTATAGTGTGGAAGTGATGGAATGCTAGTAGATTACTATTGGCATTTAAGCAAGAAGTTGCTCAATTGATCCAACTCACTCTAATGTATGGCAAAACTTATGGAATAAAAGTATTACCTAAGGTACAGCTTGCGCTCGCACCAGTTACAGCGGGCATATTACTATCTAAACCATGGTCAAAGGCGTAAGCAAGCCAAGCAAAGGCCATCGCTTCAAGAATATCACCATCAATATTCAAGGCTTGCATCGTATTGATTTCAAAAGCAGAACCGGATGTATTTAATCTGCCTTTAAGTGCATCAACTAGGGCGCTATTATGTACACCGCCACCACACAAGTAGACTTTACCTTGTGCAGTTAATGCCGTAATTTCATCACTGATAGTCTGTGCGGTAAAAGCCAATAGTGTCGCTTGGATGTCTATTGCCTTAACTACTCTATCGCTCTCTTCATCAATAGTGTTATCAGTTACTGCATGGTGTTGAGAGTCAGTGTGTTCTGTAAAAATAGCTAGTTGTTGTTCAAGCCAATCAAGGTGGAAGTATTCTCTTCCGGTACTTTTAGGCGCAGCACTTTTGATGTAATCATCTTGCATCAACTGCGTCAGTAACGTTTGATTAACTTGCCCCTTTGCCGCCCAAGCTCCATTTTCATCATAGCTTTTATCGCTGCATGAGTGATGTTTAGTAAACCAGTCATCAAGTAAAGCATTGCCCGGACCCGTATCAAAACCTAACACTGATTGATTAGTGCCTTGTGCTGGCAAAAAAGTAATATTGGCAATACCACCAATATTCACCACAAAGTTCGCATCAACTGCTTGAGCAAATAACTGTTGGTGAAAAATAGGGACTAAAGGCGCGCCTTGTCCCCCTAATGCCATGTCTTTACGACGAAATTGTCCCACTACACGAATCCCTGTCACTGTAGCCAACGTTTGGCAACAACCTATTTGTAGGGTGAAGGGGTTATTGCCACTGGGGCGATGACGAATGGTTTGCCCATGATTACCTATGGCAATAATATCGGTAGGGCTAAGATTTTCTTGGTTAAGTAATGTATTAATAGCTTGAGCAAACAGATGCGCTAATTCAACATCCAAATGAAAAGCGCGATCAACTTCATTGTTACCCGGTTGATAAAGTGAGGTAATTTTATCGCTAATAGCGTTGCTATAACTTTGATACAAACTGGCTAGCAATCGAGGTTGTTGCCCCTTATCGGTAAAGTCCACTAGTGCTAAATCAATACCATCAGCACTGGTACCTGACATTAAGCCAATGTAGTATTTTCCTTGCGCTATATTGTTATTGTTAGTCATTGGGGGCAATATCGTTTGCTTGAGTTGCCAATAATGCATTTTTGGCCCCTGATAATGCAGCTAATCGCTCATTTGCTAGCAAGGTGAAGTTAGCTTTGTATTTCTTCGCTATGGGCTTTGCATCCGGTAGTTTTACCGTGCGTGAATCACGATGTACACCATTGAGTAAAAATTCATAATGCAGATGCGGTGCTTGCGACATGCCTGTTGAGCCAACATAGCCAATAGTTTGCCCTTGCTTAACTCGATCTCCTTTTTTCACCGCTCTTTTAGAAAAATGTAAATACTTGGTCACTATACCGTTACCGTGTTGAATAAAGACATAATTACCGTTGTACTTATTAAAAGTAGAGTGAGTGACTTTACCATTACCCGCTGCCACCACTGGCGTGCCTCTTTTAGCTGCGTAATCAGTACCGCGATGTGCTTTCCAACGTTTTTGAATAGGATGAAAACGTTTAGGTTTAAAGCTAGAGCTTATATATTTAAAACTCACTGGCGCCCGTAAAAATGCCTTACGCATGCTTCTTCCGTCAGGACTATAATACTCATCATCGGTAAAACGAATCGCTTGGAACACTTCGCCTTGATTGGTAATTTCAGCAGCTAAAATATTGCCGGTACCAATATATTCACCTTCAACATATTTCTTTTCAAAGGTAATATGAAAGCTATCGCCTTCACGTATATCTAGCGCAAAATCAATGTCCCAACCAAAAGTATTAGCAAAATTAATAATTTGACTATCATTCAGTCCTGCACTCACACCTGCATTCCAAAAGCTCGACGTTATGGTGCCGTAGCTAAAACTTTCACGTATTTCAACTTCTTTACTTTCCCGATGAGATTGATAGCTATCGCCTACAAGATTAATAAATAAAGTATCAGTTTTAGATAAAGGGTATTCAAGTGCTGCTAATTGTTGCGTTTCATTGCTGGCAACACGCAATTGGTCACCAACATTAAGACTTTTCAATAACTGACTGTCGTCACCTTTAGCGGTACTCACCGCATAAGTAGTTTGTGCACTAAAACCTAAACGTTTTAATATTAATGCCAATGAATCACCACTGTGCACTTTTACCGTTTGCCAACTTAAACTGGCAAGCTCTTCAATAGAGTCTTGTATCTTGACCTTTCTTTGTAATTGACCGCTAGCTAAGCTGCCATCGTTTTGCGCGATTGAGGATTGAGCTAACGAAGGTAATGTTTCAGTCGCTATAGTCTTACTGGCTATAGTAATACTGCGTTGCGGTAAAGCGCTTTGCCTTAGTGCTTTTCCACCAGGCACTATACTCTCTGGTAAGGCTATCTGAATACGCTTTCCGACTTGGATATCTTCAATATCAAGACTTTCGTTACTCGATGGCATGATAAGTAAAAGGAATAAAAAACAACTACTGGCAATAATAATCCAACGATGTTGCTTGGGTAAGTTTTGAAATATTTCTAATAATTTTTTCAACAGGATTCGACTCGAAACGTTCATAGCGGGAGAAAATAAATAAATATCAAATTCAGGTAATCTACTGACTATATCAAAACTATGCCTAAACTACAGAAAAAATACCGCTATAACTATGGTTCTGGCCATTGCACATCAGAGTATGTGTAAACAAATGTAAGTGGCTTAAAGAACAAACTTTCGCTTTATTCAGTCTGTTTATCATCAGGATCATAAATTCTTTACTAAAAAAGCCATTATAAGGTTTTATCCCACCTGCAAAGTGCAGTAGAATTCGACCATTAAATAATCTTTACCTAGTCTATTAATCCGTTTGGTATAACCACTCAATTTATCAAAGTAGTGTGCGCCTTGTTTTCAGTGTACCACCCAGTAGTTATCATTTATTAAAAGACTAAGTACATAAAGCCAATCTGTGGAGTCCTAATGACCGACGTTAACCAAGCATTCGCCGAACTAAAGCGCGGAGCCGAAGAAATATTAGTAGAAGAAGAGTTATTAACAAAACTTAAAACGGGGAAACCGCTAAAAATTAAAGCCGGCTTTGATCCAACAGCGCCTGACTTACATTTAGGCCACACTGTTTTAATTAATAAACTACGTCAGTTCCAACAATTAGGTCATGAAGTTATTTTCTTGATTGGTGATTTCACCGGTATGATTGGTGATCCAACGGGTAAAAATGTTACCCGTAAAGCACTCACCAAAGAAGATGTATTAGCCAACGCTGAAACCTATAAAGAGCAGGTCTTTAAAATATTAGATCCGGCTAAAACAACCGTTGCCTTTAACTCTACTTGGATGGATAAATTGGGCGCTGCTGGTATGTTACAACTTGCCTCTCGTCAAACAGTAGCGCGCATGATGGAACGTGATGATTTTAAAAAACGTTACGCTAACGGCCAAGCCATTGCTATTCATGAGTTTATGTACCCACTAGTACAAGGTTGGGATTCTGTTGCGCTTGAGGCTGATGTTGAGCTGGGCGGTACCGATCAAAAGTTTAATTTATTAATGGGTCGAGAGTTACAAAAATCTGAAGGTCAGCGACCACAAACAGTACTAATGATGCCATTACTTGAAGGCCTAGATGGCGTGCAAAAAATGTCTAAGTCATTAGGTAACTACATCGGTATTACTGATACGCCTACCGATATGTTTGGCAAAATAATGTCAATTTCAGATGTATTGATGTGGCGCTACTACGAGCTACTTAGCTTTAAACCGCTTGAAGAAATCGAAGGTTATAAAACCGATATAGAAAATGGCAAAAATCCACGTGATGTTAAAATTGATTTAGCAAAGGAGCTTATTACACGTTTTCATGATGAAACTGCGGCACAAGCTGCACATGAGGAATTCATCAATCGCTTCCAAAAAGGCGCCTTACCTGATGACATGCCTGAGTTAACGATTACCGCTGAAAATGGTGAGATAGCCATTGCTAACTTGCTTAAAGAAGCTGGATTAGTGGCGAGTACTTCTGATGCCTTTAGAATGATCAAACAAGGTGCGGCTAAAATTGATAGCGAAAAAGTGACTGACCGTAGCTTAATCATTACTGCTGGCACGACCGCGGTTTATCAAGTAGGTAAACGTAAGTTTGCACGTATCACTGTAAGTTAATAACTCACAAAGCTTAGTCATCTCTATCAAGCCAGTAATGAACTTACTGGCTTTTTTTTATATCTTTTTTATACTGTTAGCTTATACCAATTTGATTAAATTTCTTCCCAACTCAGAGCTCTGCTCGATGTTCAATAACAAGGCAAATTTGTTTCGGTTTAGTCATTTTAAATCAAATAAACTTAACGATGTTAGTGAACATCGAGAAAGCTCCCAGAGGGCCAGTTTAAAAGGTTTACATGCTGCGTTATTGATTTTGATAAGGACGCTGCATGGATGCAGCTTATTAGAGAATGCAGGAGCTTATTCTCCTGAATAACCATTCTCTTCAATCAATGCCTTACCTCTAAGCCTTTTAATTCTCGGTGAGTGGGAAAGAACTTAATCAACTTGGTATTAGTTTACTTAATGGTAATTATTTGCAATAACGGGTTGTCTTATCCTTCAGTTGAGATAATGTAGAGAAATTGATTATGATCAGGGATGATACTCAAATGATTATATCCACACCTGTATCTATCACAGTCTACTGCTATTATTTGAAGCTAAGTATTTACTTAAATTTACGCCATCCAATGAATATGACTCAACAAAATGAGGTTTAAAATGACTAACCACGCCCAGAAACATCCAAAATATCGACGTTTTAGCGTCGTCAGCTCATTCTCTCTCTCTTTAGTTGCATTAAGCACGTTATGCTCAGTAAACGCTTATAGTCAGCAAACAGATCAAGAGCGCATCCAAAGTTTAGAGCAACGCTTATTAGAGCTAGAGCAACAAATACAAAAGAAAAACAGTCAAAACTCAGCAACAACTAAAGTTCAACCAAGCAAAGCCGATAGTGACAAAAAGGTCATAGTCATACCTAAGACCTCGCAACGACCGAGTCATGATTTTGAAGCACCTGATAAAAGCATAGTACTGAGTAATAGTGATACTACATTGCAGATTGGCGGACAAATTTGGTTAGATGCTATTTATAATAATGGAGAAATGACCAACCGTGCTGGTTTTCAACCATCATCCATTGCTTATGAGAATGATACCACTACAGACAACACCCTATTTAGTGTCGGCCAGTCTAATTTGTCTTTTAAAAGCTTTACGCCAACCAAGTATGGCGTAATGACCACTCGCTTTGAGTTTGATTTGTTTGACAGCCAGGGTAATGCTGGCATTAATCTTACCCATATGTGGGGGGAAATAGGTGACTTTGGTGCCGGTCAAACCTTTACCGGCTTTATGGACATTAATTCTTTCCCTAATATTTTAGATTTCTGGGGCCCAAACTCATTGGTATTCGCACGCCAGCCGCAAATTCGTTATAGCACTGATATTAGTAAAAGTGGACGAATAATGTTTACTGTAGAAAAGTCTGCCAGTGATTTTGCCGTACCAAGATATTCTACAGGTGAAATTCCGTATGATGATATTAATGAGTTACCTGACTTTACTGCCTCTTACTTGCACCGCGGTGATTTTGGTTACATAAATTCAGCAATGGTGTTTAGGCAACTGGGCTATAAAGCAACCATAAGCGGTACTGCAATTGAAGATACGACATTAGGTTGGGGACTCAATGTGACCGGTAAAATAGCAATAGCATCAGCTGACTCAATAAATTTTCAGCTGGCATATGGCGAAGGTATAGGCCGTTATATTAATGACACCTGCTGTAGTTATTACAGTGGTGATGCCGGAGTTGAAGGTGATGAAACAGGTGGTGTTGATGCCGGTTTAGATGGTAATGGTAATTTAACAGCAATTCCAGTTACTGCTGGCTTCGCTTTCTATAACAGACAATGGAGTAAAAAATGGAGTAGTGCCATTGGTTATAGTTACCTTAGCGTTGACAACCTAGTTACACAAAAAAACAAATCCATTAAAAATAGCTCCTATTCAACGGTTAACCTTATCTGGTATCCCGCGAGCCAAATCAAAGCAGGGGTTGAAATGCAATACGGTGATATACAAAGTAAAGCGCAATTTGAAGCTGATAACTTTAGATTTCAACTCTCTGTCGGCTTTAAATATTAACAAGGAAGTATTTTAATGAAATTTACGCATTATTTGATAATCTGCCTGCAGCTTCTGGTATTGACCTTTGCCAGCACTGTACTGGCAAAATCTCCACCAAAACCTCTTATACAAAGTATATTAGATGATGCCTACCATACGCTTAAAAAACAAAATCCAGGAAAAAATGCTGACTATATTCCTGCGTTAGCCAAAGTAGATTCAGCGTATTTTGGGTTAGCTTTGGTCACCCCAGATGGAAAAATTTATACCCAAGGCGACGTTAGCCAGCCCTTCTCTATTCAATCTATTTCTAAAGTATTCACCTTAGCGTTAGCGATGGAGCAAAAAGGCCCACAAACTATTGTCGATAAAATAGGAGTTAATGCCACAGGTTTAGCATTCAATTCAGTAACCGCGATAGAATTAAACAAAGCACGAAGTGTTAACCCTTTAGTCAATGCCGGTGCTATTGCCACCGTAAGCTTACTTGATGGTAAAACTGAAAAAGCTAAGTGGTCAGCACTTTCCATTTGGTATGATACCTTTGCCAACCGAAAGTTAAGTGTTTTGTAAGACGTTTATCAATCTGAGTCTGACACCAATGGTCATAACCGCGCCATCGCTGAGTTATTAACGTCGTATGACCGATTTTATGGTGATGTTGAGCTAAACCTTGCAGTATACACACGCCAATGTTCAGTTGCCGTTACCGCCAAAGATCTCGCCGTGATGGCATCAGTACTGGCCAATAACGGTGTTCACCCATTAACAGACAAACGTTTGATGAGTAGTGAAAATGTTTCACGCGTTTTAGCTGTCATGACAACAGCTGGTCTTTATGAAAATAGTGGCCAGTGGGCTTATCAAGTAGGTTTACCAGCCAAGAGTGGTGTCGGTGGCGGTATTATCGCGGTATCTCCAGGAAGATTTGCTATCGCCGTATTTTCACCAAGACTTGATTCCGCGGGGAATAGCATACGTGCACAACAAGCTATTGATTATATCGCAGAGAAATTACACGCTAATATTTTCTAAGGTACAGTAATAATTCCATCATCTCATTGCTTACCGTACTATATCAGCACAAGAAAAAACCAGTCATAATGACTGGTTTTTTATGTGAAGCACTAAAACATATCAGCGAACTTTAGCTTACAACGGGTGAACTATTTAAAAACTCGTTTGTTTCAATAGAAAAGCCACAAGTTTTCATCCACGTAATTGCCTCTGCAGTTTCAACAAACACTCTTCGTTCATAATTTCCCTCAGTTTGCGAAATCATATTTTCAAGCTGCATCGCTTTCCACGCAGATGGCGTATAAATATGGCAGTCTTTAATACAACCATTGTCCTTAAATTTCTGACAATGTTCAATAAGATGAGACTCCATCTCTGGAACACCTAACTCCCACTCATCCAGAAATGAGATGATTGCCCACTGTGTGCCATTTAAATGCTCTGTTTTCTCTCTAAATTCGTGGCAATATTTAATCGCCGCTTCTTCATTCCAGCAACCACTAAACCACTGCAAGACATAATTATCTTTTACTAAAATACGCCAATCACCATGTACTGAAAACATATAAATTTACTCATAAAGCGCGCTGATTGTGCACTGTAATGATTATTAAAGGGTGTTTTACCATTGAAGTAAAGTAATGGTTTTATTTAAAGTCACTAACCACATAACAATACTTATAGCCCTATTTTTTAAAAGGATTTAAGGAATTCATAGCGCCGTACATTTATTTACATAGCTTGATCTACATCATAACGGCTTTAAAGCACAAGCGTACACTGTGACATATTGTCGCAGTTGGCTATTTTTTTGCCACACTGCCTGAACACAGAGCTTTGGCGATTTCATGTTAGTAAATAAGTTTTATAGTGGCTTAATACGTTTCCCCCAACACACAGTGTCGACACTGAGAGTTGCGCTTACCCAGATATTGGTACTATTTTTATGTGTCATCATGCCAGCACAAGCACTTTTTGTTAGCCCGCCTAAAGACCCTATGCCATTAATTAAGGAAATTTTTGCAGAACAAACAAAGATTAGTGACAAACAAGCAACGAATAAAGATGGTCCCTTAGTTTGGACCGTTTTTAAGCAAGGAGATAATGGCGAAGAAATCATAGGTTACGCCTTTGAAACCAACGATATAGCTAGAATTCCTGCCTATTCAGGCGAACCAGTAAATATGTTAGTCGCTATTGATGCTAAAGGCGTTTATCTAGGTGCAAAAGTATTAGAGCATCATGAACCCATTATCTTAGCTGGCATTCCCGAAAGTAAATTACACGCCTTTACCGATCAATATGACGGCTTACATGTCCGTGACCGACTAAAAGTAGGCGGCAACAAAACCGAAAACGTTATTCATATCGATGGCCTTTCTGGCGCAACCGTTACCGTAATGGTGATGAATGTTGGCATTGTAAAATCAGCGACCAAGGTTGCTCGTGCGCTAGGTATCATTAGTGCTAGCCAAGAAGTCATTCAACCAATGGGCACTATTTATCCTGACGTGTTTGCCAAATCAGATTGGACTACCCTCACCGGTGATGGCTCTATTCGTAAGTTATATCTAAACAGAAAAACTGTTGATGAAGCCTTTGTTGGTACTGAAGCCGAACATGTTGAGGAAGCCAGTACAGATCAAAAGCAAGATATGTTTGCTGAGATTTATTTTGCACAATTAAACATTCCTACCGTGGGGCGTAACTTACTCGGTGATAGTGAATATGACTATATTATGTCTTCATTAAAACCTGGTGAACATGCCGTTATGTTGATGGGTACAGGTTATTCGTTCAAAGGGTCAGGTTATGTTCGCGGCGCTATTTTTGACCGTATTCAAATACTACAAGGTAGTGATGCCTTTGCCTTTAGAGATTTAGATCATAGCCGTGTACCTGATATTTATGTTGTCGGAGCGCCATCATTCACTGAGCGATCAATATTTATTATCCGTGAACACCACAAATTTAATCCCGCTTCTGATTGGCAGTTAGAGTTACTAGTTCGTCGTCAAACAGGTCCATTAGAGAGTATTTTCACCAGTTTTAAGTCCGATTATCACACGTTAGATAAATACCTAGACCGCCCACCAGTCATTATGCCTGAGCCGGAATTAACACTCGTACAACAAGTGTGGCAAGAGAAAGAAGCTGAAGTTATTGTCTTAATAGTTTTGCTGCTTATCGTGGTTATGAGTCTGTTTTTTCAAGATATTTTAGTGCGTCACCCAACCTTTATGCACAACTTCCGCCACTTATTCTTAATTATTACCGTGGTGTTTATTGGCTGGTCTTGGGGCGGACAACTCTCTGTAGTTAACGTATTTACCTTCTTACAAGCGTTTATGTCTGACTTTTCATGGGATTTATTTTTACTTGACCCCGTGATATTTATTCTTTGGGGTGCAGCTGCCGTTACCATGATTTTATGGGGCCGTGCCGTTTATTGTGGCTGGTTATGTCCCTTTGGCGCATTACAAGAGCTGATGAATATCTTTGCTCGTTACATCAAAATACCACAATTTGAATTGCCTTGGGCTGTGCATGAGCGTTTATGGGCAATTAAATATCTTATTTTATTGGCGCTTTTTGGTTTATCAATGGAGTCACTGTCACTTGCCGAGCAATTTGCCGAAGTAGAGCCATTTAAAACAACCTTTTTATTAAAATTTGATCGTGAATGGCCTTTTGTGCTGTACGCCAGTGCATTACTTATCATCAATATTTTCAATCGTAAGTTTTTCTGTCGTTATTTGTGCCCGTTAGGCGCAGCGTTATCAACCAGTAACAGCATTCGTTTATTTAGCTGGTTACGTCGTCGTCCTGAGTGCGGTCAGCCGTGTAAAACCTGTGCTAAAGAATGTGAAATTCAAGCTATTGATCCTGATGGCGTTATCAATATGCGTGAGTGTCATTACTGCCTAGATTGCCAAGTGACTTACTTTAATGAAGAAAAATGTCCGCCATTGAAAAAATTAGCAAGAAAGAAAGCAAAATACAAAGAAACTGAAATAGAAGCAGTAAATGTTGGCTAAGCCATACGTTCTGAAAATAATTTTAACAAATTTAACTAAATTAAAAGCAAAGTGGAGAAAACCAATGAGTAAAGAAGAGTTAGTACTGAATAATGACTCCAATGATGTGAAATTGGAAGATGAAGGACGCCGTAAATTTTTCGGTAAAACTGCACTAATAGGCGCAGGCGCTATTGCTGCCCCCATGACAGCCGCCATGTTTGCCTCAACGGCAAAAGCTAAGTCAAAAGAAGCAGGCTTGAGCCCTATTGTTCATCCTGGTGAACTTGATGAATACTACGGTTTCTGGTCTGGCGGTCACTCAGGTGAAGTACGTATTATGGGTATCCCATCAATGCGTGAACTAATGCGTATTCCAGTTTTCAACACTGACTCTGCGACTGGTTGGGGTTTAACTAACGAATCTAAGCATATTAAGGGCGAAAGTGCTGATATCATGATGGGTGATTCACATCACCCGCACATGAGTATGACTGACGGTCGCTATAACGGTAAGTATGTATTTATCAATGATAAAGCTAACTCTCGTGTAGCTCGTATTCGTTGTGACGTGATGAAAGTTGACAAAATGATCACTGTACCTAACGTACAAGCTGTTCATGGTTTACGTGTACAAAAAGTTCCTTTTACAAAATATGTTGTTTGTAATGGTGAATTTGAAATTCCAATGAATAACGATGGTAAAGCCGGCATGAAAGATGTCAGTACTTACCGTTCTTTATACAATGTTATTAATGCTGAGACCATGGAAATAGCTTTCCAAGTAATGGTTGATGGTAACTTAGATAACACTGATGCTGATTATGATGGTAAATACTTCGCTTCTACATGTTACAACTCAGAAATGGGCATGAACCTAGGTGAAATGATTTCTGCTGAACGTGATCACGTTGTAGTATTTAATCTTGCACGTTGTGAAGCTGCAGTTAAAGCAGGTAAATTCAAAACTTACAATGGCAACAATGTTCCAGTAGTTGATGGTCGTAAAGGCTCTGAACTAACGCGTTACATCCCAGTACCAAAATCTCCACATGGCTTGAACACTTCACCAGACGGTAAGTACTTCATGGCTAACGGTAAGTTATCACCTACAGTATCAATTATCCAAATTGATAAGTTAGATGACTTATTCGCTGATAAAATCAAACCTCGTGACACTATTGTTGGTGAGCCAGAGTTAGGTTTAGGTCCACTTCATACCGCCTTTGATAATAAAGGTAATGCTTATACAACGTTATTCTTAGATAGCCAAATTGCTAAATGGAATATCGAAGAAGCTATTCAAGCTTATCAAGGTAAAAAAGTTAACTATATCCGTCAAAAACTAGATGTTCATTACCAACCGGGTCACAACTCGACTTCTTCTGGTGAAACACGTGATGCTGATGGTAAATGGTTAGTGGTATTATGTAAGTTCTCTAAAGATAGGTTCTTACCTGTTGGTCCATTAAAACCAGAAAATGATCAGTTAGTTGATATTTCTGGCGATACCATGAAACTTGTACATGATGGTCCAACTTTCGCTGAACCACATGATGGTACAATTATTCATCGCTCTAAAGTTAAAACTAAAAAAGTTTGGACTCGTGATGATTCAATTTTCGCTCCTACTTTAGCGCAAGCTAAAAAAGATGGCGTGGATACCATGAGTGATAACAAAGTTATCCGTGACAAAAAAGATCCTAAGAAAGTACGTGTTTACATGACTTCAGTTGCACCAACTTACGGCATGAGCGAGTTCACCGTTAATTTAGGTGATGAAGTTACCGTTATAGTAACTAACCTTGATATGGTAGAAGATGTAACGCATGGTTTCTGTATGACTAACCACGGTGTTCAAATGGAAATTGGTCCTCAAGCGACTTCTTCTATTACCTTTATCGCTAATAAACCTGGTGTGCAGTGGTATTACTGTAACTGGTTCTGTCATGCACTACATATGGAAATGCGTGGTCGCATGTTCGTTGAAGCTTAAATTTTAATGCTTGTTGTGTATAGAGCCAGAACTGGTTCTGTCACGCAACTGTATTAAGCAAGCATGGAAGAATGTTTGTTGAAGCTTAAGCTTTAATATAATAACAATTAGTTAAAACATTAGAAGCCCAACATATCCCTAACAAGGAATATGTTGGGCTTTTTTATGTCTGCAGTTTAGTCAAATTGGTTCTGTCACACAGCGATACAATAAAAGTATGGAAATCAGAGGTCGTATTTTAATGAAAACTTAAAGGTAAGTAGATGAAAAAAAATAAATAATTTATAACACCTCAACCCTCCCCTATTTTGAGACACAAAATAACTACCATACCCCTTATTTATATCTGCTTTACACTAGTAATTTAATTAACATGAATGTAACGGAATTATTAATTATCTTCTCCTATAATATTATTGATTTTGAATTTTTTAGAAAATTATCTCCTCCAAAATACACAAAAACTTTAAGAAATCATTTGATAAGGACATATATGAAAGACTTAACAGCACATCTCAAAACCAAATATCTACCAATACTGCTAGTGCCATTTGCAATAGCTATTACGGGCTGTGGAAGTGATAGTGACCCAACGCCTACGCCTATGTTAGATACTGTTGCTCCTGTCATTACAATAACAGGCGAGAAAAATATCACAATTTTCCAAAACACGACTTATGCTGATCAAGGAGCAACAGCAACTGATGCCGTAGACGGTTCGGTTGCTGTAGTAACAACCGGTACGGTTAATGAAGCTGTCGTGGGTGAATATGTTTTAACATACTCATCGGAAGACATGGCGGGAAATGATAGTACTTCTACAAGAACAGTTACCGTAACACCTGTAACTATTAGCGGTACAGCCGCTGGTGGTGCCGCTATTGTGGGTACTGTTGTAGTTAAAGGCTCGCTTGGTGTAGTTAAGTCATCAGTGATTGAAGCTGATGGTAGTTATGAAGTAGATGTTACTGGCTTAACAGCTCCTTATCGTTTACGTGCAGAGGGTACTGTAGGTGGTAAATCATATAAGTTACATTCCTACACAGAAGAAGCCAGTGTTGGTGGTACAGTAAATATTACACCATTTACAGATTTAATTATTGCGAATACAGCACACCAATTAGCGGAGTCTTTTTTCGACTCAAACATAGATACTACTCTTAGCGCTGATGAATTAGACGCGCAAGAAGATGCTTTGCAGGTAAAATTACAAAACGTCTTTGATGCCTTAGGTTTAGACACTGCCATTAATTTACTTAATAGTAGCTTCAGTGCTGATCATTCTGGTGTAGATGCCGCGTTAGACTTAATTAATATTGAAACGGGTGATGATAATATTGCCACCATTACTAACCTACTTGATAACACTTCAATTACAGATGATATTACTGATTCGGATGATAACGACGTCGTTATTGAGGTTGATACTGGTGGTGTTGTAATAGCTGTGACGGATACGATTGCTATCACTAATATATTTGCAGCATTTACCAGTGAATTTAGTGACGGTTTACCGACACGTGATGATATTGAAGGTTACTTCAGCGATGAATTTATTAATGAAGATGGTTCGCGAAATGAGTTCTTAACGGACATTTTAACCGATCCAGACATGATAGGTATTTCATTCATTAGCCTAGCCGTTAATAATTTAGACTCTGACGCCGGCACTGCAATGGTAAGTTTTTCAGTTTCATTTAATGGAAAGGTTGATCATGAAAGTGAACAATGGTTTGTAACTAAAGATGAGACCTTGGGTTGGCAGTTATTAGGAGATCAAAAAATTGTCGAGTTAAATGACTTAAATTATCATTGTAATGATTATGATGGCGCTGACGAATTTGCTGGTGCCTGTGGCATTAATACCTCATTTGAAGATAATGATCTAGACAATAACGGCACCGGTGGTGAACCTATCTTATCGGCAAGTGTTGCCATTATTAGCGGAGAAGACGGTTCAGTTAAAGATATGTTCTATATTGGCACTGCCTCAACCAGTTCACAGGGGCATATCTATAATGAAGCTGAGCAACAGTATACTTGGGATTGGCGAGAATTTGGTACCGAAGCAGGTCAAATAGATCCTTCCATTTTCAGTGTTGGCGATACAATTGAGTACAATTTATATCAAGCTAATTTAGATCTGACCGATCCAGCAAATCCTGCCATTGTTGGTCAACCGCTTGTTACCTATTCAAATCCGGTAAATTATGAACCTCAAACAGTAGGTAAATATCCTGAGGCTACTCAGGCTACTATTGATAATATGAGCGACTTCACTTTTGGTGAAGATATTACTATTGCTTGGACTTTAGCTGAAGGTACCAATATTAGTGAAGTGCTTGTTCAAATAGATGATCCACAAGGTAACTGGGTATTGGGAGTATGGGACGAAATAAATGATTCATCCGCAACTAGTCAAACTATTGATGCGGCAATGTTTGATGAAGAGTTACTCGGTAATGATAGTTTTGACCCTACCAATGGCTATACAGTCATTGTGCGAATTTATGCTGAAGACTCAGTTACTGGTCAAGATCATTCAACAGATTACCGAGTTATGGTTCCAGCCTCAACATCAGGTGGTGACGGTACAACACCAACAACCTTAACCTGTAATTATGAATCAGGTTGGAATGATCTCGCCGATTTTGAATTAGGCGCACCAATCACCCCGAATTCATTTGCTGATTTTAATGAAGTTGTTGCTGCCTGTGGCGGTACCAACCTTGTAACAAAAGCTAATATTGCCGGTACTACCTTGTTAGATAATGGCGAAAGCACAATGTTTAATGATGATAATTTGGCAACAGAAGCTTCGCCAAGTACTGGTCAATTTATTGATGGAGCTGAGGTAATTGACTTTACTTGGTATATAGACACTGTTAATAACAGTACCTATATTATTGTTGAATCTAACAGCGACTTAGACAGTGATTTACCGGCCGGTTTTTGGTTGAGAGAAACTCGTGCAATTACCAATGTGGTTGGTACGCTAGGCGAAACAGGCACTACGTATAAAATGATCATGTATTCTGAACAATCTAATTATTCAGACGATGACCGTGCAGTTGGCGACGATGGTGAAATTTGGAATAGTCTTTATACCGTTGAATAAAGTAGTAATAAAGTTATTTTTAAAAAATATAACGATTAGTATTACCAGAAAATAGACAAAACCCCGTATCAAATTAGTTGATACGGGGTTTTATTTTATGTGGCGGCTGAGTTAATTAAGAAAAAGAATTGGTGCCCAGCTAATACATCTAGAGAATGACGGCGGGCATATAACGTTGTCTCTCTGCCAATGCTCACTTAGTCATTCCGGGTGTTACTTAAGCCTGAATACAGCTTTTAAATTTTCTTAAACAATCTTATTTTTCAATTTTATGAGTCTGTGCTTTGTTGAGCGCAATTTCATTGTCTAAATAATGCCTTTGGAGATAACTTTGTATCTCTGTTTTGTCTTGCTTCGAATACCATGGTCCATTAATTTCTTCGAAGTTATCTTTGGTATAGGTAGCCAATAAGTGCTGGTTAATGTCTTTTATGACTTGTTTACCAAACTCAGTTTTTGAGCAACTAAAATGTGCAATCAAAAAAGGCGGTGCGCCAGCTACATTAAATTGCTGCAACTTTTTTTGTTGTATTACGGTTGGGGTCATATCAACAGGTAGCGATAATAAATAATCTACTCTACCGGCATATAACATGGACTCCAGCGCTGACACTCGATGTGTTCCACCTCGATAATAAATATTAGCTTTACTGAGTTGGGCAATGTCTTTATCTAAATAACCGCCAAATGAAACGCCCTCAACTAAACCTATATGGTGATTGGGTTGGTTATCAAATAATGCTTTAATTGACTTGAGTTCACCTTGTTGATTAAACAGAGACGGTAATAATGGAGTATCTTGATTGAATCGATAAATTTTGTGGGTAAGATAGAAACTTTGAGGCAAAGAATAATAGGAATACTCCTCTCTCTCTTTAAGTTTTGCACGATTTGCAATACATGAGTTAGAAGATGTTTTCAGTAAATGGGTTATTCGCTTGAATGAACCCCGTTTCACTTCAATATCATACTTCTCTAACGCAAAAATAATCCGCCGTTCGACAGAAGTCGCGGCTGAGTTACTTGGTGACTTACGTTCTAATAAATTGAGGTTTTCGGTTTTATCTTCCACAAGCCAAATGATTTTTTCTTTGGCGCTTATTTGCAACGAGCAACAAAGAATAAAAAGCAAGAAAACTCGGTTTAGCGATGCATTCATTATTAAAATTTAATTACCTTATAATCAACTCCAGACAAGGGGGAGTTGCGTAGCTTTTAAGCATTTTATGATGGAGTACAATCTTTGTCCACAGATCCATGATATTTATACTCGCTCTACTCCAGAAGCAAGTTATCAGCAACTCAATTGCTAATGAAAGTACCTCCCTTGCTCTTTTATACGGCGGCAAGACGTCCAATTGAGCTTAGAGTCCTAATAGTTATGCAAAATACCGTTAATAGTTGGCTAATTATTTAGTGACAAATCCCCCAGTTAAAAACAAGTTGTTTAATCGAGATCAATTGATTTTCAACTAATAATGTTATGCTACTTTTAGTGACCCTTTTAAAGAATTATCGCTTTGCTTTTATTATCCAAACGCTTTGTAATATTACTGATAGCCCATATCTTTTGCGCTCAACCATTAGTGGCGCAAGAATATCAGTTATCGGCCATTGATAACTTACAGCACACCTTAGATAACAGCCAAGATGGCGATGTTATTACCTTAACTGCTGGCAAGTATTTAGGTAATTTTATTATTAACACGCAAATAGCGCTTGTTGGCGAGGAAGGCGGAGGGTTGGTGACGATTGACGCACAAGGAAAAGGCCATGCGCTTAGATTAAAAAATTCCCACATCACCATAGCTAATCTGAATATTATTAATTGGGGTGATGACTTAACCGAGCAAAATGCTGGCATCTACTCACATGACAAAGTAAATAACAAAAAAGCGACCGGTTTAATCATTAAAAATAACAGCTTATCGGGTGATGGTTTTGGTATTTGGTTGAATCATGTTACCAAAGCTACAATTTTCAATAATATAGTAAGAGGAAACATTAAGCTGCGCTCGTCCGATAGAGGCAACGGCATTCAAGTAGCCAATGTAACGCATAGTCATGTTTTTAATAACGAAACCTATGAAACACGTGACGGTATTTATGTTATTTCCAGTCAAGATAATGTCATTGAACAAAACACCATGCATCATTTACGCTATGGCGTACATTATATGTATTCCTACGACAATACCGTAAAAAACAATACCGCTTATAATACCCGTGCAGGTTATGCCCTGATGAGTTCTCGTCGGTTAACCATTACCGGTAATACAACTACCGATAGCGAAGATTATGGTTTTCTCCTGAACTTTATTACCGAATCAACATTTAGTCACAACCATATTAAAAACGTTTGGACCAAACCCGAAAACAAAGTACTTGGCCGTGATGGTAAAGGCTTATTTGTATATAACTCAGGTTATAACACGGTAAAACACAATATTATTGATACCGCTGAAATTGGTATTCATCTTACAGCAGGGTCAGAAAACATAAAAATATTCGGTAATAGCTTTATCAACAATCCCACCCAAGTTAAGTATGTTTCTAATAAGAAACAAGAGTGGAGCAAAGAGGGTAAAGGCAATTACTGGAGTAATTATTTAGGCTGGGATATGGATAATGATGGCGTTGGCGATACCATTTTTGAGCCGAACGACGGTATAGACAAACTCGTTTGGCAATACCCTGAAATGAAAATGATTATGGACAGCCCTGCTATTTTAATTTTGCGCTGGGTACAAAGGCAATTTCCGGTACTTAAACCGCCGGGCGTCAAAGACAGCTTTCCGTTAATGAGCGCGCCGAGTTTATCAAGTAATGAGCAAGCAGTGACATCACTTGTCGTTTCAACACCTACTGTTACTAAAAGTCACGCTGCCCAGACTGCAACTAGCGCAAGCTTGAAGGAATAATTTTATGAGTACTCCACTAGTATCACTCACCAATGCCGGTAAAAGTTACCCGCAACTCGATGCGTTAAAATCAGTGACAATGCACTTGAATCAAGGCGAGGTTATGGGTTTATTTGGCCATAATGGCGCGGGTAAAACCACCATGATGAAACTCATCTTAGGTGTTATCTCACCTAGTCGTGGCAAGGTTGAAGTAATGGGTATGGCGCCTGATTCAAAAGAAGCTTGGCATTGTCGTAGTAAAGTTGGTTATTTACCTGAAAACGTCAGCTTTTATGAGCAATTAACTGGTTTAGAAGTATTAACCTATTTTGCTAAATTAAAAGGTTTTGCGAAAGGAAACGCTAAAAAACATGCCATAGTTTTACTCGAACAAGTTGGCATCACCCATGCGATGAAAAGACCCGTAAAAACCTATTCTAAAGGTATGCGACAACGTTTAGGTTTAGCGCAAGCCTTTATCGGGGAGCCTAAATTATTATTACTTGATGAGCCAACCGTGGGTTTAGACCCTATCGCTACCCGAGATTTTTATCAAACAGTTGATCAATTAAAATCTAACGGCTCAAGCGTAATTTTATGTTCCCACGTTTTGCCCGGCGTTGAGCAGCATATTGACCGCGCCATGATTTTATCAACAGGGCAATTGTTAGCTATGGGTACATTGGCCGAATTACGCCAACAAGCGGCCTTACCTGTTGCTATTAAACCCTTTGGACTTAATGGCTCAGTTGCTAATGACAGTACACTTAATGGTTTTTTAACCGCTAATTGTCCAAACACATTATTAGTACCTGAACAGGAAAAAATTAAGGTATTAAAACAACTACTAAGCCATGAAGGCTTAGATGACTTACAGGTAGAAACCGCTAATTTAGAGCAAGTTTATCAGCACTTTCTTTCTAAGCATGAGCTCTCTTTACCTGAAAAGAAACATGAACAAGGAGCACAAGGCTAATGAGACAAATATTAACCGTTGCCAATAAAGAATTTCACGATGGGTTAAGAAATCGTTGGTTGATTTCTATTACCCTCATTTTTGCCTTGCTGTCTCTTGGTTTAACCTACTTTGGTGCTGCAGCTTCTGGCGCTGTTGGCGTAGCGTCACTTTCAACCACGGTTGCAAGTTTAGCCAGTTTAGCTGTTTTTCTTATTCCGCTCATTGCCTTATTACTGAGCTACGATAGCTTTGTTGGCGAACAAGAAAGTGGCACCTTGTTATTGTTATTGACCTACCCGTTAAGTAAAAGCCAATTATTACTGGGTAAGTTTATCGGACAAGGGAGTATTATCGCGCTAGCAACCTTACTTGGTTTTGGCTCATCCGCGATATTATTGTATTTTCAACTCGGTGATATACAGGTGCTCACTAGCTTCTCGGTATTCATCTTCAGTGCTATTTTACTGGGCTTAAGCTTTACCGCTATTTCTTATTTAATTAGCTTATCGGTTAGTGAAAAGTCTAAAGCGGCTGGTTTTGCCTTAATCACTTGGTTTTTATTTGCGCTTGCTTTTGATTTAGCTTTATTAGCCTTACTGGTTGGCGTTGAAAATGGTATTAGCCAAGCGGGTTTAACTCAGTTAATGATGCTTAATCCTGCCGACATTTTCCGTTTAGTAAACCTTTCCGGACTTGATAGTAGTGATGTTAACGGTGCGCTTGCTGTTGCCATTAACGCCAGCCTATCACAAGCACAATTATTCACCGCTTTATTGGCTTGGGTTGCATTACCTTTAACTATTGCCATTTTTATCTTTAAAAGGAAAAAACTTTAATGTCTGCTATTTTTAAAACGCTCAGTCTCAATATTTGTACTATTTTTTGTTTAGTTATTCTGTCTGCTTGTTCAGATAACTCAGCACAACAAACCGTTATTCATAAAGCAGTTGCCATGGAAAGCAGCGATGAATGTCATTTATGTGGCATGCTCATCACCCATTTTGATGGCCCTAAAGGCGAAGTGTTTAGAAAAGAACAAGGCGATAAAGTCTTTAAATTTTGTTCTACTCGCGACATGTTTAGCTATTACCTAGATCCTGAAAACACCCGTAACATCAGTCAAATGCTAGTGCATGATATGAGTAAAATGCCTTGGGGTAGTAACAGTATTGATGATACATACTTTATTGATGCGAAAAATGCTTGGTATGTTGTGGGCTCGGAAAAAACAGGCGCTATGGGCAAAACCTTAGCCAGCTTTAGTTTACAAACTGATGCTCAAGCGTTTGCTACTGAGTTTGGCGGTACAGTGCTTAGTTTTAAAGAAGTGAATCAAGATAGTCTTTGGTAAAAAGAGATTAAATAACCTGAACTTCGGATAAGCGAATTTGCCCAATAACGCTATTTAAGCGCCTATCAGCGTTATTTTTACTCCCAATAACCTGTTATTGGTTTGTAAAAATATCTTAATAGACACTTAAATTTCGTCACTGGAACTTTAAGTTACTTTGTTCACCTAACTTCAATAAGTTACAAAACTCTTATCCAAACCTCAGGTTAAATAAACCTTAAAAGATCTAAGTGACATTAAATTTTTTCTACGCGATAGCCTTTCGCTTTTAATAAGGCTAAAACACTTTCATTACCTGCTAAATGTGCAACCCCCACTAAAACAAACTCTTTATTACTGCTTTTACCATTACCAGCAAACATCGCTTCAATATGAGGGATCCAATTTTTATTTCTATCGGTCAGTAATTTTTTAAGTGTTTTAGGGTCGTCTTCCATCGGCGTAATAGCTAAGGTCTTAAGTTGCTTTTCATCACCTGCTCGCCAGGCTTTAAGTAAACCTAAAAACAGGGTTTTAAAATCTTTCATTTGCTCAAGATTTGACTTGATAAAACGTTCTTCATCACCAATGCCCATAGTCGCAATCATATTCATTTGAAACTCGACACTTTCCAAATAGGCTATCGATTTTTGATCCTTATTCGCAAGTTTACTGTAAAAAGCATCAACACCCTCTCCAGATAACTGTGCATGTTGCGCTTCTAATAACGCCAGCATGGTCAACAAAAAACCAGGTTTGAAGTGTTCAAACATGGTTAAATTAACGCCTAATGAAGCAATATGCTGACTGAGTTTTTGCTTCGTTTTCGCTGAAATAAAATCACCAATCGTTTCTCCATTACCATATGCCATTTGTTGCATCATTTTCATTTGGAAATCAGCATCACTAGCGTCAGGTAATTTAGTTTCTAAAACTATGCTATCGCTTTTTTTATAGGCTTCATCAAACTCTTTTGGTAAAGGAAATTCTGAGGCAGGTAGGATATGTACGGTACCGCCAATAAAAATATGGTCATTGCCTTTACTGACTTTCCAAACAGATGATTGTGCTTGAATGGTTAACGGCAAAAAACACATGGTAATGAGTGTTGCAACAATAAATACATGCTTGGCAGTACTTTTAATCATTTAATATCCCTATTGTTTTCAGTGGTAAAAAATTCATCAACATTTCGGCTCTTTTATAGCGCATTGCAGTTGTTCATGTAAACTCCCTTTTTAATTTATCGCGATAGATTAAGGGATTATTCAATTGATGGTTCATATATATATAATGATTTATGTAGGTTTCCCTGTTCAAACCTTAAGCCAGTTGTTAGGCTAACGTTTTACTTCTATCGTGCTAATGACTCTTTATTGACTAACTTACTTACGGCAGTAACATTGCCGATAAAATTATTATTACTAAGCCTATTTTTATCAGGTTGTGGTTCAATGAAAAACCCTGTGACTTATCATAGTAGTTTTGATTTTTCTCAGGTAAAAAAATACAGTTTTTACCAAAGCGACTCGACCTTTTTTGACAGCCAAAGCCTGAGCCATTCACAACGAAATCGTATTGAAATAGCGATAGAAAAAAGTCTTAATGCACAGGACTTTGTATATAGTGACCTTGAAAATGCAGATATTATCATCACATATCACCTAGTTAAGAGAAATAAAAAAAACTACCAAGACTATAACAAAGCGGTATTATTTTGCCCACATTGTCTAAAGGCTAATACTTGGCAACAAGACAACAATGCGTGGTCTGTTTATCCCGGAGGTTTGATTATTGATTTAGTCGATCCGAAAAAAAACCGCTCTGTATGGCGCAGTATATATCCTCTCAAATATAAACAAAAAGATAATAGTAAAATACAAAATGAAAAAATAATGGAGGCTGTTGATATTATGCTGATGCAGTATCCTGGAAAATAAAACACTGTTTCGACAATATTTATTTAACTTGAGCTCTATTCAAGTTGCTTTTCCCGATTTATAATACTCAATTAATATAACATAAGAATCTTACTCATATATGAACTATCCAGATGACGAAACAGGCCAAGTATTAGCCGAAATGCACCAAGCAGGTATCGACTTGAGTCAATCACACGATGTGGTATTTTTTCATTTGTTTGAGAAAGAAAGTCAAGCACAGGCTATGGTTGCTCACATAAAAGAACACTTGCCCGAAGTAATATGTAACTTACACCCAGATGAAACGCCTAATGTTTGGGATGTCGATTGCACCGTTGTTATGACACCATCACACGAAGCGATTGTTAAACAAGAAGAAGCTTTTGAAAAAATCGTTACCCAGTTTACGGGTTACACCGATGGTTGGGGGATTGAAGCTTAATTATCGCTTCACAATAATACTCATGTTTAGCTTTTACCTAAAAAAATACTCCATGTATGTCTTCATAGCGGCTGAGTCTGTCGCACTGTCTCTGTGTACGCGTCATGGTGTGATGTTCAATCGTTTTCGCAAATTCTTTGTTATTAGAATTGTGCGAAGTGTGGGTGCACGTGTAAACCTTACCGGCACTATCGATGCAGATACTGATATTTTAATCGTTAATCATCAAAGTATGTTTGATATTTTCTCGCTTGAAGAGGCGGTAGGTTTGGATACTCGCTTTATTGGTAGAACAGGGATTATGGATAAATGGCCCGTTTCTCGTATTGTCGATAGGGTTGGCCATATTACCGTCGATCAAAAAGATCGTCGCGCCATCATTCAATTATTAAAAGATGTTAAAGTCTGCAAAGGTAAAAAAGTAATCATATTTCCTGAAGGGACTCGCTCACAATCAGGAAAAATTGAACCGTTTGAAGCTGGTGCAAAATTATTGGTTGAAAAGCTAAAGCTTAAAGCCCAACCCGTTGTGATTAAAAATATCTTAGATATTTATAACGAGTCAGATAAAACCGCTACTTCAGGTACTATTGAAATAGAAGTGTTACCCGCAATTACTATTGCTGATGATTGGTACGCGCAAACTCACCAACAAATGAATAAGACCTTTAGCCAATAGCTATATAGATATTGGCTAATTAGTTTGTCTGCTGACTGTTAATAAAACGCATAAACGACTCACACATGCGTTTTACACTCTCTTGCATTGTTACTACAAATGCCAAACAGTATTACTGCACGCTACTCTAGATAACCTGAACTTCGGATAAGCGAATTTGCCAAACAACGCTATTTAAGCGCCTATCAGCGTTATTTTTACTCCCAATAACCCGTTATTGGTTTGTAAAAATATCTTAATAGACACTTAAATTGCGGCATAGGTATGAATGTTGGTCTACGCTACCAAGACATGGGTGAGTTAACCCTGAAATCACCCAATGTAGGTATTAGCTCCTCATTTTAACCCAGCTAATTTCAAGGCTGTAGATGGTTAACAGGAAACTTCAACTTTTCTCTTTGCTTTTTTCTTTACTTGGTTTTTCAACAATATGAAAAGCCGGTAAAGAAACATGCCAATAGATAGCAGCCAAGCGTAAAACCAATGCTGCAGAGATAGATGCGACCATAGCGTGGTTATCGCTCCAACCTAACCAATGTAATAAAATAAATAAGCTACCTCCCAACATGGCTGCCAACGCATAAATTTCTTCACGTAAAATCATTGGAATTACGTTACACAATATATCTCGAATCATACCGCCAGCAACCCCAGTAATAGTGCCTAACACGACAGCAACAGGAATAGGTGCGCCCAAATATAACGCCTTCTGTGTACCTAAAACGGCAAATAAAGCTAAACCGAGTGCATCCGCAATAAGTAAAAAGCGTTTAGGAATTCTTTTCGGCTGCCTGATAAGTACAATGGTGAGCACCGCGGTCGCTAAAATAACATAGAGGTAGTAAGGTTTTACCACCCAGAATACCGGAGTTTGTAAAATAACATCACGAATAGTTCCCCCTCCAACCGCGGTCACTGAAGCGAGTACCACAACACCAAAAGGATCAAGTTGATAACGCCCAGCCATAAGCGCGCCTGATAAGGCAAAAACAATAATGCCAAAGATATCTAAGTAGAATAAAAATTCATTCATGGGAAGTCCAAATCCACTAAGGGTTAGATGCTAACTGCCAGCTTAGCGCTAACAGTGCGAGTAAAAATAAACTGCTATAGAAAGAAAAATTAACTTTTTGAGTCGCTTTAATAATATCGCGTGGCTCTGGTTGTTTGCCTAGATCATTAAAAGCCAATTTACGTAACTTTTCCTCTTGATACATGGCGACTCCACCTAATCTTACCGTTAACGAAAAAGCATGGACTGCAATAACAAAATCATTATTGAGTTTGAAAAAATGGCCTCGCGTTAATCGCCAAAATAATAAACTTCCCTGCCCTAACGTACTTAGCAAGATCAACAATGCCATTAAGCGACCAGGTAACCATTGTATTATCTGGATAAACAGCTGGCTATAAAAGCCAAAATGCTTATATTGCGCTAACTTTGTATTCCAACAATAGTGCATTTCTAACAGTAGTCTGTAGCTCAGCGTTGCTAATGGGCCAAAAGCGACAAAGATAAAGCTAACCACATAAATTTGCTGAACACTCCGAAGTAGCTGCATTTCAATTGCCGCTTTACTTAAGCCGACTTGTGACAACTGTTCGGTTTCTCTCAACAACAATGGCTTGAGTGTTTGCTTCACTAGATAGTTTTGTTTCGCAACCAAGGCTTGAGCAACACGCTTATTAATTTGCCCTAAGTTTAGACTGCCTAGGGCAAAATAAAGTAATAGCCCTTGCCAGATATAATCAACCGCAACAAAGTCAGCGAATAGCCATAAAATAATAGCTATCGGTACTAAGGTGACTAATACCGCTAATAAGCCAGCGATGGTTTGATGCGATGTACCATGTTTACTGTTATTTACTTTATTGCCTAGTTGTAAGCAATAAAATTGGAAAAAACGTAACGGCTCATGCGCAATAAAGTGACTAACTAAGAACTTAATGAGCAGCACTACCATGAGGATTAACACATGATAAGTAAAAGGCGTTAACTCGGTGAGTACTGTCATTGATTATCCCTTTTGCTTTGTTCTAGAGAGTTAAAGGCTAAGTGTTTTGCCTTTAAGTTGCTCCAACATATTGAGTACCAACTGCGATGAGTTAACCGCCGCTGTTTCTAAATATTCTTCAAAAGTATGTGGTGATTCTTTACCAGCAATATCCGAAAGTGAACGAATAATCACAAACGGTGTTTTAAGCTGTAAACAAGCTTGGGCTATAGCAGCACCTTCCATTTCAACCGCAGCCATTGTGGGGAAGTTAGCGCGGGCTTTCGCGACATCTTCTTCTTTAGTCATAAAAGTATCACCTGTAGTGATTAAACCTGTTACTGCAGTAATGCTCTGTCCGGCGGTCTGGCTTAATTTTTCAATACCAGCTTTGGCTGCTGCGACTAAATCATCGTGTGGCATAAATGCCGCAGGATTAGCGGGTAATTGCCCTACTTCATAGCCAAATGCGGTAAGATCAACATCGTGATAGCGTACTTCTGAGCTCACCACAATATCACCTACTTTTAATGCCGCATCAAAGCCGCCAGCTGAGCCAGTATTAACCACGTAATCAACCTGAAAACGGTCTATTAATATTGCTGTTGCTAGCGCCGCCGCAACCTTACCAATGCCTGATTGAACAATAACAACATCACTGCCATCCAACTGACCTTGATGAAAAGTGTAACCTGCATGCTCGGTGCTTTTGGCATCAGTTAACTTTGCCTTTAAAATGGCAACTTCTGGCTCCATTGCGCCAATAATTCCTGCTTTCATGATAATTCCTAACTGTGTTTAATGTAATTTATGTAAAATAATGATAACTGTTTATTTTATTGCCCTATGACAAAAGCATAAGTTCTTTATACGTATTCTCGCAGTCCGTAAAAAACTAGGTTATCGATAAATTGAATGCTTTCTATCGAGAGACTATTTTCCGTGGTCTGTGCTAACAATAATTGTGTTAACGCCTTACCATCACCACCCGTTAAGATTATGCGGTCAACGCCAGCTAATTTCTGTGCTTGTACAATCGCTTGTTCAATCATACCTATAGTTGCAGCCCAACAAGCGTTATTAACATTATCGGTAGTATTAGTGCCAAAGGTTACCTTGGCTACCGTTTTACTCTCTGCATGCACTAAAGTGCTGTGACTTAAAATACTGTTAAAGAGTGCTTTAATGCCAGCTAATATCCAGCCGCCTTGGTGCTGGCCATTACTCGCCAGTAAGTCCACTGTGGTCGCAGTGCCCGCATCTATAATTAATACGTTTTGCTTTGGATACAGAGTTATCGTGCCCAATAATGCTAGCCAGCGATCGATACCTAAGGTCGTTGGCTGCTGATAAGCTGAAATCAACGAATTTTTTTTCTGTTCACTATGCACTTGTTTAAAAATAATTTTTTGCGCTACACACCAATGTTCAAGCTCAGTGGTTAATGTTGATTTAGCCACATTAGCCACTATAACTCGACTAGCTTTAGTGAAATGCTGGGTAAAATAGTCTACATTAAAATCGTTATTATTCAGTTGCGTAGTCGCTGATAATTGCCCTTCAATAAGTTGAACGTATTTCGTTCGGCTATTACCAATATCTATTAATAAGATCATTCATCCATCCTTAGACTTACTTCGCCGCCGTAAACGGGTTTAACTTGACCATCAACTTCTAACAGTAAAGCACCTTGGTTATTTACACCTCGACATATACCGTGAGTTACACGCTCCCCTGTTATCAATTTGACCCGCTTATTTAAAAAAGCATCATGGGCATGCCATTCATCCAACATAGGTACTAACCCCTCTTGCTGGTGTTGATGTAATCGCTTTCGTAAGCAACTGATTAATTGAGCACAGAGCGCATTTCTATCAATTGCGACTTTACTGTGTGACTGTAAGTCTGTCCATTTTTGTTCAATTAATTTACCTGCTTCTTCTGGCATATGCAGATTTAAGCCGATGCCAATCACGCAGTGACTAGGCTCTAACGCCTGACCTTCGAGATCAATTAAAATGCCCGCAAGTTTTACGCCATCGAGGTAAATGTCATTTGGCCACTTCAGTTGAACTTGTATATTACTGTGGGCTTTTACCGCATCACTTACGGCTAATGCTGTGACTAAACTTAACCCCATAGCCGCTGATAAACCTTGCTCTAAATACCAGTACATAGACAAGTAAATTTGCGAACCAAAAGGCGATATCCACTGCCTACCACGACGCCCTCGGCCAGCGCTTTGATATTCAGCTAAACAAACTTGCCCTGGCGATACTTGATTAGGCAAACGCCTCATTAAGTAATCATTGGTAGAGTCAATTAAGCTATGCACTTCAATCAACGGCCAGTCATTTTGATTTTTAGCCTGTTTACTCACTTCATCGGCTAATAGGCTGATAATTTTTTCTTTCTCTAATAAGTACAGCGGTTGCGCCAACTTATAACCTTTGCCAGTGACACTGTAGATATCTAGACCAATTTCAGTTAACACTTTAATATGTTTAGCGATAGCTGTACGACTGATCCCTAACTGCTCACCGAGTAACTGTCCTGACACAAATTGGCCGGCGGCTAATGCCTTAACTAAATGTTCTTTCACTGCTTTAGTCATCGCACTTATCCCCACCCAAGTTAATATTGTCGATAGGATTAAAATCAGTCAGCGATGAAAATGATCTTTCACCTTGCTGCGTAATCATGCGTACTTCTGGCGTTAAAGATACTGAGAATTTTTCTGCTACTTTTCGTTGGATATATTTAGCTAAACTAATAATATCGGCTCCTAAGTCACTCCCATAATTAACCAGCACTAAAGCTTGTTGCTGGTGAACACCAACATCCTGATGGCGATAGCCTTTTAGTCCGACTTGATCGATTAGCCAACCAGCGGCTAGTTTTATTTCGCCATTTTTTTGTGGATAATGAGGCATGTCAGGATATTGTTTTTGTAGTTTAGCGAAGTGGTCTTCATTAACAATAGGGTTTTTAAAGAAGCTGCCTGCATTAGGTAATACTTTAGGATCTGGTAACTTGCTACTACGCAATTTAATAACTTGGGTCATCACCTGCTTAGCAGTACTATCTTTGGCTAGGATGTCTAACCCTGCGTAAGAAAGGTTTGCTTGCCATGCTTTAGGGAAGTTAAAAGTCACCTGAGTAATCAGGCCTTTGTTATAGCGTTCTTGCTTAAAAACACTATCACGATAAGCAAATTTACACGCCTGCTTTGTTAGCGAGTGCATGGTTTTACTAGCAAATTCATACCATTGTACATCTTGACAATAGTCTGCAAACTCTACGCCGTAAGCGCCAATATTTTGTACCGGTGCAGCCCCAATACTACCGGGAATCAAGGCTAAATTTTCTAAGCCAAAAATACCTTGTTCTAAACAAAAACAAACAAAATCATGCCAATTTTCTGCTGCGCCCGCCGTAACGATAAAATGATCATCTTGTTCATCAATTTCAATACCGGTAAATTTCGGCTGAATAATAATCGGCGCTTGAGCTTCTACAAACAATGTATTACTACCTTCGCCAAGAATATAAAACTTGCCTGAGGTATTGCCAGCAGTTAACTCAGGTAATTGCTGTAATTCAGCGAATGTACTGGGAAAATAAATATGCGAGCAGCTCGCCTTAATGTTAAAGCTGTTACTGCTTTGTAGGGAGTAATTTAAGTTTGAGTGCATAGCCATGAGAATGAAAAATGAAAGAATCATTATTGTACTGAAAAATCAGCTGAACACCAATTATTCACTACGATACCGCAACAATAACTAGGGTCTGTTGATCTTTCGCGGTTAAATTTTGTTCGCGATTAAATTTTGTTCGAGATTAAATATAAACAACATTACTGGCTGGTATGCCTGAGTGCATAGAAAGCGTGAGTCAATAATATAGCCATGTATAATTTTACCTAAAAGTAAATTGTTACTAGTTTATCTCGATTTGAAATAGATAGTAATATAACATCACTTAAAACAAGGGTTAAATAATGATACAGAAAATAGTTAATATTTAACCCTTGTTTAGCCATTGCCTAGTCAACTTCTAGCATTATATATTTTACTATTGAGCACATTATTGAACACCTATGAAAGATAACATTGATCATTACTTATCATGGGTCGACGGTAATAACCAGCTACGGTCTCAATTGTTGTCACCCACAAATGATCAATTAATCGTCGGTCGCTCACCTTTAGCAGATATTGAGCTGATTAATGCCGGTATATCTCGTCAACACATGAAAATATCATGGGATGAAGAACACTTAGTGATCACCGATCTTGATTCCAGTTTTGGCACTTGGATCGACAACGAAAAACTGGCGCCCAACCAGAGTAAAACCATATATAACGATACCGAAATAAGACTGGGTAATTTAAGCGTATGGTATGAAATGCATGGCAAAGTTAACACAGATAACACAATGCAAACCTGCTTTTTCACTAGTGATGAAGAGCCTGAAATTGAATTGTCTGTTGCAATCAATACTTTTAGAACAAACTTACAACAGCAATTACAAAATCATTTAGGTATTCAATCGCTTCCCTCTGAGCTAATGCAAGACATTGATAAAAGTTTATTAAACTTAAATACCGAACAACAAGCGGTATTAAAAGAACAGCAAACGCTACATTCTATTAGTTACATGCTAAATAGAAGTTTAACGACGGAAGAACTCACTGAAACTGCCCTTAATCTCGTCAGTAAAGTATTAAATGCCGACCGAGGATTTATATTACTCGCCCCAACAAATACCGTTATTGATTCAGCTTTTGAGCTTATTTCATCCAGAAATTTCAATACTGCCGACCAACAGCAAGAACTCCAGCTAATACATGAACACAGTAATGTATTGATAGATAATTGCCGACAACAAAATAAAATCCTTATCGTTGGCGATGCAAGGCTTAATAATCCTCAATCAGGTATAGGTAAAATACATCAAAGTAATAGTCGCAGCATCATAGTTATACCATTACAACAAGATAACCAAGTAATAGGCATCATTTATCTCGACAACCAAAGTCAGGCACATTATTTTAAGCCTAAACAATTACCTTTTTTACAAACCTTTGCCGCTCATACCAGTATTGCCTTACATAATGCACAGTTATACAAACGTGTAACTACAGATGATCTTACCGAACTTTATACCCGTAGTTATATAGATAATCACATAAAGCAAGAAATTCAACGCGCACAAACACAGCAAACCCCTCTTACGGTATTAATGTTAGATCTTGATCATTTCAAACAAATCAATGACCGCTTTGGTCATATAGGCGGTGACCTTGCTTTACAAGCATTTTCAAAAATAATTAAAAGCCAGCTACGTGATTGCGACCGAGCGTGTCGATTTGGCGGCGAAGAGTTTTTAGTGGTGCTGTCTGGCGCAAATCTTCAAACGGCTAAACTATGCGCAGAACGCATTCGACAGGCAGCAGCACAAGCCCTGATAAAAAAAGATCAAGAAATCATCACAATAACTGTTAGTATCGGTATATCAAATTACAAAACAGCCCATGGCAAGCAAGCGATTCTATTATTAGAAGAGGCAGATAAAGCTTTATATCTAGCCAAAGAACAAGGTCGAAATAAAGTGATAGTTTATACCCGTGCCACTTGACGATGCTCGTTTCAGGAAGCCTGAGCGAATCATAATCAAGGCACATTTTTTTGTTAAGGGTTATTCCCTTAAAAACAAATGTAACGACGGGTATGTTTTGCTCAGGTTTCCCCCGAGGGCTGGTTTATAAACGCTTTATGCTACGTTATTGATTTCGACAAGGGAACAACCATTCTCTTCAATCAATGCCTTGCCTAAAGGCGTTTATAATTCCAGCTGAAATCTGCATCTTCAGGTGGCACGGGTATATTGTTAAACGTTGCTCGTTAAACCTTGCTAATTAAGCGTTTTCAGCGACCAAAAATATGAGACCAATAACCTCAAATGATCACAGTAAACGCTCACTATAAAAATTGTCCACAATGTTTGTTTCAAAATGCAATAACTAACACAAGCTGCGATATTTGCGATTGGTTACTGCTTGATGATCTTGCTATAGATGATATAGATAAAACCCAATGTCCTGAACACGACCCTGACCAAACACAACAACCCGATGACTACCTAAACAATAAAACAGCAGAGCCTTCAGCTAACACGCCTACAAGCAAATTTAACCTCACCGGAGAACTCGCGCACTTCGAGGTACTTGAAACACTTGGGCAAGGTGGCATGGGCGCAGTCTATCGCGCAAAAGATAAAATCCTAGAACGCAATGTTGCGTTAAAACTGTTAAAAACTAAAGCGGACGCTAGTCAAACAAACAACGCTATGTTGCTCGACGAAGCTCGCTTGGCGTGTAAGCTCAACCACCCCAACATAGTGACCATATACGATGTCGCCAGAGCACAAGACAACAATTTTATCATTATGGAATGGGTTGACGGTCAATCGCTCGACCAGCTTATTCCTCCCGAAGGATTTCCACTTGAAACGGCGATAGATTACGCCAGCCAAATAATTGATGGCATCGCTTGTGCGCACCAAAGTCAAATTATTCACCGTGATATCAAGCCACAAAACATCATGTTAACGGTTGATGGCACCATTAAAGTACTCGATTTTGGTATTGCTGGCCTAATTGCACATAATGATGAAAATAAAAATCAGAGCAAGCCATTAACCCATCTACCAATCGACCAAACTACTACTAGTGGTGCGTTTACCGGTACGCCCGGTTATATATCGCCTGAACAAGCACTAGGTAGAAAAAACGTAGACCAAACTTCCGATATATTTTCTTTTGGCATCTTGCTCTACCAAATGCTCACGGGTAAGCGTCCATTTGAGGGTGATAGTGGCAAAGAGCGTAATCAGGCCATTATTATCGGCGACTATACCAAGCTTCCGACTAAATTACCTATCGACCTACGCGCTATTGTTGACCATTGTTTAGCCCATGCCAGAGAAGACAGGTATCAATCTTCTGCCACATTAAGTAACGACTTACATAACTATCGTAATGGCGAACCTGTTTCTGTAATAACCAGCCGCCGTTATTGGCTAAAAAAGAAAACCATAAAACACAAATGGCCAGTAATGTTGTTGCTATTATTAAGTGTGGGCGGCATTACTGGCTTGGTTTGGCAACAAGTTCAAGCGCATCAACAACAAGTGCGCGAACAACTACTCACCACTTTTACCAGCAGAGTAGAAAGCCTAGAAGCGAACGTGCAAATGAGTCGCATGGCGCCTCGTCATGACATTACCAGCGAAACAGCGCTATGGCATCAGCAAATCGCTAACCTTAACAATGAAATAGAAACATTAGGAGAGTCTGCCTACGGCCCTGGTCATTACGCGATTGGCCGAATGTATTATGCCCTACAAGAATACGATAGCGCTTTAGCACACAGTCAACAAGCATGGCAAAGTGGTTTTCAGCAAGCGCGAGTCGCGTATAATTTAGCCTTAAGTCATGGCGCTATTTATCAACAACAAAAAGCCATTATTGATAACATCAGCAGTAAATCGGCTAGAAAAGATAGAATGGCGCTGTTAGATAAAGCCCACAAACAGCCAGCCATTGAATATTTAAGCCAAGGTTTGGCGGGCTCACCGTACCAAAGCTATACCAAAGCGTTATTACAGTATTATCAAGGGGAAGAGCAACAAGCCTTAACCACCCTTGAACAGGCTGACGATTTACCGGTATGGTTTTATCAACATCATATTTTGCGCGGCGATATTTATTTAGCTAAGGCAGAAAAAGCAGGGGCTAATCACTCAGCTAAAGATAAAGAAAGTAACGCAGCCTTAGCCTTACAACATTATGCAAGCGCCGCGGTAATAGGTCGTTCGGACTTGCAGTTACAATTAAAACCATTAGCGGTGTATTTTCGCCAATTAACCAATGCGGTCTATAGTAAACAACAAGGCTTTGAACACACCTATCAACAAGCGATACACTCTTTGGATAATGCCCATATTATCGCCCCGAAAGATCATCAAGCTTATTTTATTAAAGGCCAGTTATTATCAATAAAAAGTGATTATCAAGACCAGCATGCTGGCGATCCTATGCAAAGCCAACAACAAGCGATTGAGCAATTGCAATTGGCCTTAGTTTATTCGGCGGATAACGCCAATATATTACAGTCACTTGGTTTAGCTTATTTTCAAAAAATCAAATTATTACAAGATAGAGACTTTGCTGTTGGGCAAGAGTTTAATATTGCCATTAAATTTTTCGAGCAGATCCCAAAACAATACCGCGATTATTTTTACTTTAATAACTATGCCAGTTTACTAAGAGAATTAGCGATAAAAAAGGCTAAACAACAGCAGACCATGCGAGCTAATGGGTATAGCGCTGATAAACAAGGCGCAACAAAAGATAACCATTTATTGGCGGATAACCTTGTTGATAACATAGCGGAGCACTCTGATGAACATTTCACTAAAGCAATTAAGGCCTATCAACAAGCTAGTGCATTACAGCCGCAACGCATTGGCGCTAAAAATAATCTAGCATCGATTTATTTACTTTGGTCTGAGTTTATTCCCCCTGAACAGGCTCAAAAGAAATTGCAACAAGCCATTGCGGGCTATAAAAAAGCGTTATTGTTAAACCCTGAGCATTTTGTCGTGAATTATTATTTAGAATTCAGTTATCGCTTGTTGGCTAAAATAAATAATACCTTGTTAGTCGCTAATACTGAACAACTAACACAGGCAGAATTTTATTTAACTAAAGCCAAACAACTTCAACCCGCACACCCGTTTGTTATGGTTGAACAGGCATTACTACAAAGTGAACAGGCCATTTATTACTGGCAACAAGGGTTAGCCTTTCAAGATTATTTAAGCCAAGGAAAAAATAGTCTTGAGCAGACACTGCTCAAAAACCCTGGCAATCGTTTGTTGCTAGATAACCTTTCTTTGCTCTATCGAATGGAGCAACAACTTGCTTATTTTCAGTCAGGGAATATCAATAACAAGCAGGACTTTGATAAGGCATTAATTAAATCACAACAAGTGATAAGTGATAGCCATGAAGATAATGCTTTGCTGGTATTATTAAATAATAATTGGAGGAGTTTAGAGCGAGTAACTATTGATAAATTACCTTACAATGACAAGGGCTTATTAACCAAAGCCGAATGGTATTCTCAAGCGGGTCATTTCCAACAAGCCGAGCACTATTTTAATGCCATTGTGCAGTATTATCCGTCATTATTATGGTTATATCGCCGGCAACATTTACAGCGTTGGCTTGACTCCACTGCTGATTCAGCTTTAGATCCTAAGAGCAATAGCGAACAACAAGGTAATGAGCAACAGCAAGGTTTAACTAAGGTGACGGTAGAGAAAAGACGTTGGTTGAAACAACAAATAAATCATTTTAGCCAATTATTACAAAGACATTATCCGGCAGTAGTTATTGGAAAATAGGCTGTTAAATATCGGTAATAGCGTGCCTTAAGTTTGACTAAAGAGCGGCTAAATAAAAAACCATAAACCCTAACTTAAGCTAGGGTTTATGGTTTTTATTAAAGTTGAGAACATTCTACTTTTTACTGCTGCAGTCTTTAACTATTGAACATCGATTAATCATTGATAACAATATGACCACCACCACTACCACCAAGGCCACCACCAACACCACCACTACTTTCCTGACTGTAGGTAAAGGCATAGCTTCCCGCGGGGCCAATCAACGTTTTTTTCACTTTTTGTTTATCATTAGCACTCACGTTAATCACTTCATTTTCACCTTCAAATGGCCACTCTGCAAAGGTAAAGCTATAAGGGGACGCGTTGCTATTTTCAAAGCTGACATCACCGCCTTTTTTAGATTTTAAATCATTTATTGGTGTCGCTTGACCGTTAACGGTAGCTTCCGCATCACCAGTTTCAGTAATACTAATGATAATTTTAGACATGATATTGTGACCTTTTATTATTATTGATTAGTTATTGATTAGTTATTTTTTTAGTAAGTGCATTCTATTATCTGCTTTATTAAGCAGTTTCATTATTTATCTGCTTTATTAAACAGTTTCATTACTTTATCTGTTTAATTGAAATGAAACTATTACAATTTATTTCAATAGCGGTAGTCTGAAGGGTATATTATTTAAAGCGGTCTATGTGCTGCGTTGAGGGGATTTAAGTTCACTTTTATTGACTAAAAGCGAACCCCAAAACTTGAGTTATTACATAACCTGAACTCTGGATAATGAATGTAATAACACAATGATGATAGTTTAGTCGTTATCAAGGCATTTTTACATACCCAATAGCTGGCTATTGGGTATGTAAAAATAACGCTGATAGCGGCTATTATATCCGCACTAAAACATCATTAAGGGCTAAGCGTGATTTTGGTAACTTGGCGTTAAAATCAGCTTCTGGGTGATGATAACCAATGGCTAATGCAACATCACATTGATAACCACCAAGCTCGGCCCTAAACTCTTTATTTACTAAATCAATATCAATACCTTCCATTGGGGTTGAATCAATTTTAAGACGCGCAAGTATATGCAGCGTATTACCCAAAGCAAGGTAGGTTTGTGCTTTGGTCCAAGTACTCGTATCACCATCTTCGGCTGTATTAAGTTCTGCAAATAGATAAACACCAAATGCTGCTTCTCTATTTTCTAATAGTGTTCGTTTATCTTCAATACCTTTATCAACGACCTTAGCGTAATCGTCACGGGTGTATTTTGGATTATGAGCAAAAAGAATCACCTGCGAGCTATCAAAAACATGTTTCTTATTATACTCATGCATATTTGCAAATGTTTTACTCATGCGCGTTTTTGCTTCATCACTTTCTAGTACGATAAACTTCCAAGGCTGTGAGTTAATAGACGAAGCTGAAAGACGCATTGCTTCGAATAAGATATCAAGATCTGCCGCTGGGATTTTTCTGGTAGCATCGTATTTTTTCACCGTATGACGGCTAGTAAGATCTTCGATAATAGGGTGAGTCATAGTGATTCCATCTAAATTATGTATATAAAATAAGGTAAAGCTACATAACCTCAACTCGGTTTAATATGTAGTTTTACCATTATATAGATTTATTTACAGATCTCTATAGTGTGATATTTTGGCTTATATCAGGAAAATTTACGCGCCAATAGCTTGTCTATTGCAAGTGAATTTAACGTAGAAATAAGTAAAAATAGCCGCTATAGAATTACTTATTCACATCAACCACAACACGTCCCGTTACGTCGCCATTGAGTAATTTTTCCGCCACCTCAATGGATGCTTCTAAGCCAATAACTGTTGCTATCGATTCCATTTCCGTTGCTGGTAATATTTCCGATAATTTTTTCCATGCTGCCACTCTATCTGCTCTAGGGCGCATCACGCTATCAATGCCTAATAATGAAACCCCGCGTAAAATAAAAGGAGCAACTGAGGCTGGTAAATCCATGCCTTGTGCTAAACCACACGCGGCGACTGCGCCACCATATTGAATACTTGCGCAAACGTTCGCTAAGGTGTGACTACCGATAGAATCAACTGCGCCAGCCCATTTTTCTTTCATTAATGGTTTACCTGGAGCTGATAATTCTGCTCTATCAATAATCTCAATCGCGCCTAAATCAGTTAAATAATCATGTTGCTCACTACTACCTGTTGAGGCAACAACCGAGTAACCCATTAGCGAAAGTAGTTTTACCGCAAAGCTACCCACACCACCAGTAGCACCGGTAACAAGAATTTTACCACTGGCGGGAGTAATGCCATTTTTTTCTAATGCCAAAATACACAACATAGCAGTATAACCTGCGGTACCAATTGACATGGCCTGCACTGGTGAAATACTTTCAGGTAGAGGTATTAGCCAATCACTATTTACTTTCGCTTTTTGTGATAAACCACCCATGTGCTTTTCACCGACGCCAAAGCCATTTAGTAACACTTTATCGCCAACCTTAAATTCATCACTTTCACTGTGTTCAACGATGCCACTAAAATCTATCCCTGGTATCATCGGAAAGCTTCTGATTACTGGGGCCTTACCGGTTATAGCTAGCGCATCTTTGTAATTAAGCGTGCTATATAGGACGTTCACTAAGACATTACCTTGAGATAAACTTTCCTCTGGTAATTCAGTGATCGATGTTCTGTAACCGTCTTCATCTTTATTTACTAGTAAACATTTAAACATATGAACTCCAATATAGACCGATCGTCTATTAATTATTAAAAAAATATTATCTAACAAGTAACTTTAAAAAATGATTGATGAATAGATCAATCGGTTGAGTGCTTTGCATCAATTTACAGCGACTTACTGCACCTTCCCAGCCAATCCAAAAGAACTCAGCGAGCAACTGACACTCTTGTTGTTCAACCTCTGGACAAAGTAAATTTAGGTGATCAGCTATTTTACGTTGCCAGCCTTGCATCACCATGACTAACTTATCGCGGTGACTATTGGGTAATACAGCAATTTCTTGTTCTAGATTGCCAACTAAGCAGCCACGATTAAAATGATATTTTTCGATACCCGCTTTAGCATCATCAACAAAACTCATCAATCTTTGCTGTAAAAGTAGCTGCTCATTTTTTAAATGCGTATCAAGTTTACGGCAAAAGTAACCGTCATAATGAGAAATCACCGCCAAACCAAAGACTTCTTTATTGGCAAAGTAATAATAGAAAGAGCCCTTAGGGACAGATACTTTTTTTAATATCTGCTCTAAACCAGATGAAGCAAAACCAAATTGCGTAAAATGTTCAACGCCACTGCTTATAAGTTCAGCTTTAGTTTGGCTAGTATCTCGGCCAGATTTGGCAGGTCTACCTCTACGTTTTATATCATTATCATTTTTCATGATTTTATATTAGACCGATCGTCTATTTAATTGCAATCACTAATTTGTATTGAAAGCTAAACAAACTAAATAACAAATAAAAAAACAACTAGTCAAATGTACTATTTAGTTAGTCAATTTGACTAAAAAGTTAAATCGTTCTAAAAAAGCATATTTCCACACAAAGATAACAATAATAAATAACCTATATATATCAGTTATTTAATTTATTCATTCGCGTTGGCACAACACTTGTAATACTAAGTTCAAGCAAGACGATGTTTACCACAACATCAAAAACTAACAAGTAGATACCAAAACTAGAAGGAATTTATTATGAGCACATTTAACATGACTAAAAAAACTAGCAGCACAATTAAAGATGTAAGCCTTGCGCTAATACTTACCGGCTCTTTAATTGGTGCCACGCTAAGTACTAGTGTTAATGCAACACCAGTAACAAGTGTTGAAAATGCCGTAAGCAACTTTGTTGTTGCCCAAGGAGAAAAAATGATTACTGATTTAAATACGCAATTACAGCAATCAATTAATAGTGAAATTAAATCATTTACTGCCAAATTTTCACTGAATAATACGACGACTTGGTTAGCCGAAAAGAAAGAGGTGAAATTGGCAAAGCCTTCAGAGAACAAAGAAAACACTCATTCATTACAACTAAAATCAAACTAAGTAGGAGATAAATTATGGGATTATTCAGCCGTTTTACCGACATTATCAATGCAAACTTAAACAGTATGTTAGACAAAGCAGAGCATCCAGAGAAAATGATTCGTTTGATCATTGGCGAAATGGAAGAAACATTAGTTGAAGTTCGTTCAACCGCCGCCAAAAATATTGCGGAACAAAAAACCTTAGCAAGAAAAGTTAAAGCGACTCAAGAAGGTGTATCGCACTGGCATGACAAGGCAGAACTTGCTTTAAGTAAAGGTCGTGAAGATCTCGCTAAATCAGCACTGGTACAAAAGCAGAAGTGCCAAACTGAACTCACTCAACTCGATGATGAAAATGCACAATTAACTGATTTGTTATCAGCAATACAAGCAGATGCTCAACGCTTACAAGATAAACTTAATGAAGCTAAACGTCGTCAAGAAGCGTTACTGCTGCGTCAAGAGTCAGCTGAAGTCAGGTTAAAAGTACGTGAAAAAGCCGTTATTCACAATATCGATGAAGCAATGGCCAAATTTGAACGGTATCAGCAGAAAATTGATCGTCTTGAAGCTCAGGTTGAATCGTATGATTTAACAGAAAATAAAGATTTATCAGCACAGATATCAGAACTTGAGCAAGACGACAGTGTTGAAGCTGAATTAGCCGAAATGAAAAAGAAGGTTGTTAACGGCTAATTATCTCAAACGCATAGTTGTAGTAGCCCCTCGTTTAGGCGAGGGCAGCCATTTTAAAAAGTACCTATGTAAAAGTAAGATTGTATAACCAAGGAGTTCCCATGAGATACGATAGAGAATATTCAAGTATAAAAAATGTTCGTCAAACATTGCATAAAGACGTAGTAAATAAAAAATTGACTGGTGTCTGTGCAGGTATCGCCAAACATTATGAGTTCCCTCGCTTAGCTGTGCGTATTGCCGCTATTGCCGCATTGATCATGTTACCCGTAGTAACGGGTGTAGCTTACGTCGTAGCAAGTATGTTGTTACCTAATAGCAAATATTATTAATCGAGATAATCTTTTATCTTAAGTAAGTGAGGACATAATGAGCTTTTTAAAATCGTTAACATTAGCAATTTTAGCAACTATTTTCTTAACCTATGTTTTTGGTGTTGGTATGTTAGAGCTAATGAATCTGCATGTGATGATGGACGGTGAAGTGATTGAGCCTCTAAAAGCCATCGGTGTTTCAGCTTTAGTTGTTGTGCTCTTGGTTATTATTGCCTTAGCGATTGTATTAAGTGTTTTTGGTAGTCTAATTTTTATTGGTTTGGTTTTATTCGGTAGTATTGCCATGGTGACGGTAGGTGTATTTTGGCCAATTTTATTAATGGCCGTCGTTATCTGGCTGTTTAGTCGTAATAAAAACACTAAGCAGTATGCTTAGTGTTTACAAGAACTAACCATAATTTAGCAGGGCAAGGTAAGCTCAAAGCATACCGCGTAGTTTTATTTAAAAAACTTAGCGAGGATATTTTTGCATTCTTGTGAGTTAACTAGATGAGAAAACGCTTGGCTTTCATCACTAATTACCTGGCTTAATGCTAATTTATTTGCTTGACGAATTAACCGTCGACTGGTCATTACTGACTCAACAGGCAAGTTAGCAATTGCTTGGGCAACTTCGGCAGTTAGTGCTAATAATTCATTTGGCTGACAGGTTTGATTAGTAATGCCATAACTTAATGCTTGCTCTGCATTAAAAGTGTTACCCAATACCATTAATTCAAAAGCTTTATTGGGACCCACTTTTTGAGTTAATAACAAACTAGAGCCAGCTTCAGGACATAGACCAAGTTGAGTAAAAGGCAGTTTAAATTTACTATTATCGGCCGCAATCACCATATCACAATGCAATAACAGCGTGGTGCCAATACCAACAGCAACGCCTGCAACACCCGCAACAAGTGGTTTAGTAAACACTGACAGTACTTTAACAAATTCAAGTGCAGCTAGTTCATCATTGGTCGAACACTGCATAAAGTCATTGAGGTCATTACCCGCACAAAAGCAATTTTCGTTTCCTTGAATGACCACACAATGAATACTTGCTGTTTGTTCTGCATAAGAAAAATGCTGACAAAGTTGCTTATACATATCGTTAGTTAGCGCATTTTTTTTATCAATACGATTCAAGGTAATTATAAATACACCTTGTTTTTCTGTTGTTAAAATTAAATCATTCATTTTTCACCAGTTTAGTTTCAAAGGTTTACCAATAGAATTGGGAAAAGGTCTAGGGTATAGTCAAACCTTAATGTTTGTTAGCAGGGATGTATAGTTACAATGAAAAATATTCACTATGGTAAATGCTTTATTTTGTTCGTCTTGTTGCTCGGTATGGCAAATAATACCTTTGCATCTAGCGAGATTAGTGTTTCCGATGGCTATATTAAAGCAAGCATACCGGGAAGTGAGATAACTGCCGCCTATATGGCAATAAGCAATTCGGGTGCTAAAGCGATTACGTTACAAAAGATCAGTAGCACAATATCAGATCGTATTGAAATTCATGAGCACAGCATGTCTGATGGTATGATGCGTATGCGTGAGGTGGGGGAAATTATCATCGACGCTGGCAGTAAAGTAGTTCTGCAACCATCGGGATTGCACTTAATGATTTTCTCATTAAAACAGCAGGTTAATGAAAAAGATGTTATCCCATTAACCTTATATTTCTCAAATAAAACTAAAGTTAATATTCAATTACCTGTTTACCGATATAAATAGTACAATATCAACAACCTCATCCTTGGAGTGGATATGAAAACAATGTTTTCTACAAAATTAGTTGTCTGGGCTTTTACCGGCCTATTTTTTCTTTTATACGGCATTGGCGTTTATTGGAGTAGTGAGCCTTTATCTATCAATATTCACGCTGAAGTAACGCAAGCAGCTAAAGCTGAAAATGTTGCACCTGTCGTTGGCTATACCACTACCACTGCCTTAATCAAAGTTAGCGAAGCGTTATTGAATAAGCCTGGTGGTTATTTATCAAATGACATTATACCTCCCTCACTTTTCTTAGATAATATGCCTGCTTGGGAGTTTGGTGTATTAGAGATGGTACGTGATATGGCTTTAGTTATGCGCAAAGATTTTAGCCGTTCACAATCACAATCATTAGTGAACAAGCATTTACAAGAAGCACAGCCTCGCTTTAATATCGATAGCAAAAACTGGGCAGTACCTAGTGCAGAATCTGAATACAGTGAAGCAATTAAACAACTCTACGCTTATCGTTCTGCATTAGTTAGCACTAACGGCAATCAAAAAGCACAATTCTACGCTCGTGCTGATAATTTACGTGCCTATATTGAAGAAGTGCAAAAACGTTTAGGCAGTTACTCACATCGTTTAAGTATGAGTGTTGGCCGTGAGCAGGTAAATACTGACTTAGCTGGTGATAAAACTGCCGAGCAATCAAGCCAAGGTGTTTCTCATTTACAATTACAAACCGATTGGTGGAAAATTGATGACGTTTTCTATGAAGCCAGAGGTGCTACTTGGGCCTTACTACAATTACTGAGAGCAATTGAGATAGATTTTAATAGTGTGTTAGAAAATAAGAATGCCAAAATTAGCTTACAACAAATTATTCGTGAGCTCGAAGCAAGCCAAGAGTCCTTATGGAGCCCAATGGTGTTAAACGGGAGTGGCTTTGGCCTTGTTGCCAATCACTCATTGGTAATGGCTAACTATATTTCTCGCGCTAATGCAGCATTAATCGATTTAAATGAACTTTTAACTAAAGGATAACAACATGAAAAAAACTTTATTAGCTGCCAGCGTAGCAGCTTTAATGTGTGGTAGTGCTCAGGCCGATACTTTATTAGGTTTATATATCGGTGGCCAAGTTTGGGCTAACGAAGCCAGTGGTAGTTTTGGTGAAGGCACTGATAATCAATCAGTTTTTGAATTTGATGATAAAAACCAAGGTAGCTTCTATGTTGCCTTTGAACACCCAATTCCATTAATTCCAAACATAAAAATCGCTTCAACCACACTTGATACGGTTGGTGGTACTCAAATAGCAAGTACCTTCTCTTTCGGTGGTAAATCATATAGCGCTAATGAGACGTTAGATACCACGTTTGACGCCAATTTTGTTGATTACACGCTTTATTATGAAGTTTTTGACAATGATTTGTTAACCTTTGATTTTGGTTTAACGGCGCGTGATCTTGATACTTACATTAAAGTAACTGAATCAGACAATAATAGCAGTGATCTTGATGTGTCTGGTATTATCCCAATGGCGTATGTTTCAACGATTATTGGTCTACCTTTTACCGGTTTAAATATCTTCGCAGAAGCTAACTTTATGAGCTATGACGACCAAACTGTTTATGATGCACAAATTGGCGTGAGCTATGCAATTTTAGATAACCTTGCAGTCGATTTTGACGTAACGTTTGGCTACCGTACCGTTAAAATGGAAATAAATGACATAGACGATTTCTACAGTGATTTAACGTATGACGGTTTCTTTGCCGGTGCTGTTGTTCATTTCTAATGAAGTAGCCCCTAGAAGAAAAATATAATTAAGGTCGTGTATATGCAAATATTCACGGCCTTATTTTTTACTTCCTCTGAATACTTAACTCTCCTCCCCCAAAGCACTGTAAAACCCGTAGCAGCCATAATCAGTAACACTGTCAGCTTTTTTTACGATAATTTATCACAAACCATCAAAATCCGCATAACCCGTTGTAAATAAGCAAGTTACCATAATGGTACGTTTTGTGCTTAACCAGGAGATATAATGATTTAAAGGGATATTTCATGAAGTTTAGTTCTATTGTAGTTTTTGCCATTTCACTTTTTGTTTCGACTCATAGTTCTGCCACTCTATTAGTAGATGTTGGTGGTGTAGATAATTTTATTGCTAAAGCAACATTACAAAATAGCGGTGATGGTGTCGAATTAAGTTGGGTACGTGATATCTTAAACGATCAGACAATTACTCTAGATGATAAATATACATCAACAGGCAGCGACTGGACATTAATTGAGAATGAGACTGACGTCTACTCAACTCACCTTATTAACAACCCTAGCTATTTTTTATTAAAATTTGGTGTTGGTAATACTGGCGTAGATACTCATTTATTATATGAAAATGTTGGTGATTTAGCTTATGGCGTCATTGATTTTTCTGATGCTGGTATTGACTTATTATCTGTTCAAAAATTCCATATTGGTAAAGTTAGCCATGTTGACGAATTTGATGCTAACCCAATTCAATCTCAAAGTACTCCCATCCCTGAACCGATGACTATTTCTTTATTTGCTTTAGCTTTATTAGGTTTATCTCGACGTAAAAGTAACTAAAAAACTGACCATTCAGACAGAAAAAGCCGTGACTATGATAAGTAGCCACGGCTTTTTTATTACTTATAGCAAATTTCTACTGTGTTCTCAGTGCTAGTTTGTGACATGAGAGAATCGACCATAACGTTTATGTAAAATACCAACCCGCTCAACATATACTTCGGTTTCTTTATAAGGCGGAATACCACCATATCTTTTTACGGCCCCCTCTCCTGCATTGTATGCTGCCGAGGCTAATTTATTATCACCTTTATATTTCTTCAGTAAACGTGCTAAATGCTTAACACCGCCTTTAATATTCTGTTGAGCACTTAATGAATTCTTTACACCTAATTCTCTAGCAGTAGCGGGCATTAATTGCATTAATCCTTGCGCCCCCTGCTTCGAGGTTGCTTGCGGGTTAAAATGAGATTCCGCATGAATAACGGCCCGTACAAAGGCAGGATCAATCCCATATTTTAGTGCCGCCTGGTTTATATCATTCTTATAAGGCTGCAAATAAAGCTTGGCTTTGCGCCAATCAATCAATGAGTCGACTTCACAGGCATAACAATCAACCCGGTAACGACTGAAATTGACATCTATTGGTTCAATATCAGAAAAAGAGGTCACTCCTGAAGTTGACTTATAAGTGTAAATATCCGTAGTCTTTTTTTCTGAAGCATTGCTGTGACTAATAAAAGTAGCTAAAATATAGAGCGAAATAAAGCTGTAATATTGCAATTTATTCTTTGAAATTATCCTCATACAGCCTCCCTGTGCAGTGTACGTAACGTTAATAAAATTATTTCACAATCCTATATTCTATTTTGGAATAAAAAATCGCTATCTATTCCTTTTGATCTGACTAGAATTTGTCTATTCTTCACCCATCAATTGACATGGGTGAAATAGTTATGTTGCCAGAGCAGCGCTTATTAAATCAAAATACATCAAATTCAGCAAACAATAGTAGTGCCTTAGATGCTAATCAACTAGCTTCACTACAACAAAGCGTTGCTGATTACTCTTCACTACAACTTGCTTGGGCAAGTGGTTATTTAGCAGCGAAAAGCGAGCAAGGCCACCATGCCCAGCTAGCACCTGTTGCTACACCGGTTGCTGCGAAAACACTCACTATTTTATATGCGTCGCAAACAGGTAATGCTAAAGGTGTTGCTAGCCAGCTTGAGAAAAGCGCTAAAGCGGCAGGCATTACTGTTGTTCTTAAAAATATTGCTGACTATAAAGCCAAATCATTAAAAAATGAAAGCCATTTACTCATTGTAGCCAGTACTAATGGTGAAGGCGAAGCGCCTGATGACGCAATTGAGTTTCATGAGTTCTTACTCGGCAAAAAAGCGCCTAAATTACCTAACTTAAATTACAGCGTATTAGCATTGGGTGATAGTAGCTATGAATTTTTCTGCCAAACAGGTAAAGACTTTGATGAACGTCTACAAGCCTTAGGTGCAAAACAAGTTGCGCCACGTTTAGACTGTGATGTTGATTATGATAGTGAATGCGAAAGCTGGACCTTAAGTATTGTTGAATCACTTAAAGATGAATTAACACAAGCCGATACCGGTTTAACGCCTGTTAGTTATATTGGCGATTTACCAACCGCTGGCGCTACTAGCCAGTATTCAAAACAAAACCCATTTGCTGCTGAATTCTCATTAAGCCAAAAAATTACCGGTCGTGATTCAGCGAAAGATGTTCGTCACATTGAGATAGACTTAGCTGAGTCAGGATTAACTTACCAAGTAGGTGATGCCTTAGGTGTTTGGTTTGAAAATGACGAAACTCTTGTTGCTAAATTACTTACTGAACTTAACTTTTCTGGCGATGAAAAAATCACGCTAAAAGTATCTGGTGAAGTACAAGAACTTTCATTACAAGCAGCGTTAGTTAGCCAATTAGAAATTACGCAAACGGCACCAGCATTTATTGAGTTTTGGGCACAACACTCCCAAGACAGTAAATTACTTGCCGTCGCCAGTGATAAAAATTCAGCGCGTGAGTTTGCTGGTGAGCATCAAATTATTGATGTCGTGAACTCAGCTAAGGCTGACGTTGATGCTCAAAGCTTTGTCAACGCTTTACGTAAAATCACGCCACGTTTATATTCAATCGCTTCAGCTCAATCTGAAGTAGAAGCAGAAGTACATTTAACTGTTGGTGTCGTTAGCTATGATGCTAACGGTGATACCCGAACCGGTGGTGCTTCAGGTTTCTTATGTCAACGCCTTGAAGAAGGTCAAAAAGTACGTGTATTTGTTGAACATAACGATAACTTCCGTTTACCACTATCAGACGATACGCCAGTTATTATGATTGGTCCTGGAACCGGTGTAGCACCGTTTAGAGCTTTCATGCAAGAGCGTGAATCGCGTGATGCAACGGGTGATAACTGGATGTTCTTTGGTGACCAAACCTTCACACAAGATTTCTTATACCAAGTTGAATGGCAAAACTATTTAAAATCAGGCTTGTTAACACGTATGGACGTAGCCTTCTCTCGTGATCAAGCGGAAAAAATCTATGTACAAGATCGCTTAAAAGAGCAAGCGGCTGAAGTGTTTGCTTGGTTAGAGCGTGGTGCACACTTATATATTTGTGGTGATGCGAATCGCATGGCTAAAGATGTTCATCAAACATTGGTGGAAATTATTCAAGACCACGGAAAATTAAGCGCCGAACAAGCTGAAGACTATTTAAAATCATTGAGATCTAATAAGCGTTACCAGAAGGATGTTTACTAATGAGCAACAATTTCACCAAAGTTGAAAACCCAGTATTGGTTGTTGAAGGTAAACAGGCCGATAATGAACGTTTAAAAGCGGAAAGCGATTACCTACGCGGTACAATCAAAGAAGACCTGCAAGATAGAATGACAGGTGGCTTTACTAGCGATAATTTCCAGTTGATTCGTACTCATGGTATGTACCAACAAGATGACCGTGATATTCGTGCTGAGCGTCAAAAGCAAAAGTTAGAACCATTACACAATGTCATGCTTAGAGCCCGTTTACCCGGTGGTATTATCAACCCAACACAATGGTTGGCTATTGATAAATTTGCTGATGATTATACTTCTTACGGTAGTATTCGCTTAACGACACGTCAAACATTTCAGTTTCACGGTGTATTAAAGCCTGATATAAAGTTGATGCACCAAACATTAAATAGCGTTGGTCTTGATTCTATTGCCACTGCTGGTGATGTAAATCGAAACGTACTTTGTACTTCTAATCCTGTTGAATCTGCTCTACATCAAGAAGCGTATGAATGGGCCACGAAAATCAGTGAACATTTACTACCAAAAACGCGTGCTTATGCCGAAATTTGGTTAGATGAAGAGAAAGTTGAAACAACTGAAGCTGATGAAATAGAGCCTATTTTAGGTAGTAATTACTTACCACGTAAGTTTAAAACAACCGTAGTCATTCCACCAAATAATGACATTGATGTTCATGCTAACGATTTAAACTTTGTAGCTATTAGTGAAGGCGGTGAATTAATTGGTTTTAACGTACTTGTGGGTGGTGGTTTAGCCATGACGCATGGCGATAAAGGCACTTATCCTCGTTGTGCTGATGACTTTGGCTTCATTGCAAAAGAACATACGTTAGCGATTGCTGCAGCGGTTGTAACTGTTCAACGTGATTGGGGTAACCGTGTTAACCGTAAAAACGCTAAGACTAAATATACTTTAGATAGAGTGGGTGTTGACACCTTTAAAGCTGAAGTTGAAAAACGCGCTGGTGTTAAATTTTCTGAATCTCGCTCATATAAGTTCACTCACCGTGGCGACAGCTTTGGTTGGGTTGAAGGTATTGATGGTAAACATCATTTAACGTTATTTATTGAAAATGGTCGTATCTTAGACTTCGCTGGCAAAACTTTAAAGACTGGTATGCTTGAAATCGCCAAGATTCATCAAGGTGATTTCCGTTTAACTGCAAACCAAAACCTTATTGTTGCTGGTGTTGCACAAGCAGATAAAGCAGTTATTGAACAACTTGCTCGTGACCATGGCTTAATCAACGATGGTGTGTCTAATCAACGTAAGAGTTCAATGGCTTGTGTTGCTTTCCCTACGTGTCCACTCGCGATGGCTGAAGCAGAACGCTACTTGCCAGGTTTAGTTGATGATGTTGAAGCTATTCTCACCAAAAATGGCTTAAAAGACGAAAGTATTATTTTACGCGTTACTGGTTGTCCAAATGGTTGTGGACGCGCCATGCTTGCTGAAATTGGTTTAATTGGTAAAGGTCCAGGTAAGTACAATATGTACTTAGGTAGTGATTTAGCTGGCTCTCGGGTACCTAAATTATATAAAGAAAACCTTGATGAAGCAGCCGTATTAAGTGAAATCGATGCATTGAGTGCCCGTTGGTCAGCAGAACGTCTTGAAGCTGAAGCATTTGGCGATTTTGTCATTCGCGTTGGCATTGTTGAACAAGTTATTGTTAGCTTTAGGGATTTTCACCATGCTTAATACCGCAACAGACGTTGCAGAGAAGGTGTCTACTGGCTCCTTAGATCTTATCTTTCCTAGCGCGTCGCTGGGTGAGTGGAATCAGTCTCTTGAAAAACAATCTGCGATCACTCGTACTGAGTGGGCGATGGAAAACTTGCCAGGCAAGTTTGTTTTATCGTCTAGTTTTGGTATTCAATCGGCGGTAATGTTGCACTTACTTACCCAAGTAGATAGTAATATTCCGGTATTAATCACTGATACGGGTCATTTATTTCCTGAAACCTATCGTTTCATTGAGCAAATGACTGATCGCTTAAACTTGAACTTACAAGTGTATCAAGCAAAAGAAAGTGCTGCATGGCAACTTGCCAAGCACGGTGAAGAGTGGACAAAAAGTGATGATGCGCTGAAAGCATATAATCGCCGCAATAAAGTAGAACCTTTAGAGCGTGGTTTATCTGAGCTAGAAGCTAGCACTTGGTTTTCTGGTGTCCGTCGTCAACAATCGACTCACCGAGAAGGTTTATCTGTAGTGGGCACACTGCGTGGCCGTTATAAAGTTCATCCAATAATTGATTGGACCAATAAAGATGTGCATGAATACCTTACTAAGCACAACTTGCCTTATCACCCACTTTGGGATGAAGGCTATGTTTCAGTTGGTGATGTACACAGTACCAAACCATTAACGCTTGGTATGAGTGAAAGTGATACTCGCTTTGGCGGTGGTCAACGTGAATGTGGTTTGCATACAGATGGTGATGGTATTTAGTTTTTGCTTAAATATAGTAAATAATTAGATCGTCATATAAAGCTAAAGGAGAAAACTATTTTAGCTTTTTTTATGCCCAGTATTTGTCCTTATTTAACAGCTTACGACAGGCTTGGAGTTTTATCTTTCTGCTTGACGTCGCGGTGGCGACCACACCCAAGGGGCACGTACCGCCGCGCCTCCCCTTGGAACCCCTGCGACGCCCACTCAGTGAAAACATAAATCATCAATTTTGAGTTTACAGTCAATACCTGCCGATATTCGTCCCTGAAAAGCGGCAGTCTTCGCCATCCATGGCTCAGCTTGACTGACACTTTACAAAATTGATATTTATTCACTGAGATGGGGTTTGGAGTGCTTGGCAGCAGCAAAGTCTAATAACGAGCTAAGAGCTTTTGAACTGTTAGATATGACCATAGATGACACAAGCAACCAGTCTGCTTGAACAAACGCTGAAATGAATGCAAGTGTTCACGTATGTTCATCAGGGATGATGAACAAAGCGCTGTAGGAACATGGATGTGCCATCAGCGCTGTTACGTCGATAACACTTGAGTGTATTGAAGAACACGTTTGTTAGCAGCGCCATGGGGTTCCAAGGGGCTTTTGGCGTGTAACGCCCCTTAGGTGTCGTCGCCACCGCGACAAATCATTTAAATTTACTCTTGCCGATTTATTTAACGATCCCTTTTACCACAAAGCGGTCATTAGTTTACTAACGTCAAACAGCACTTTGGATTAGATTTTTTATCGATAACGCCCATTTAAGGGGCTGCTAATTGTTTGCTAAAATGTGTAGCGAAGCGAAACCGAGCA
>NZ_PJAQ01000008.1 GCF_002836775.1 Colwellia sp. 12G3
ACTTGACCTAAAGACATCCAGTAGCTAACGTCAATAATGCGCACTTAGTTGCCATTATTTTTTTGTTTTTTGTGAAGCTTTTATCGTTTTCTCACTACTTTTACGCAATAATTTTAATTATTATTCCCAATCTAGCTCCGGCCTAGGAAATGCAGTTCAAGAATTTTTATAATTTGTGACTATCTACAGACGCGGTAATGCACATATAAAAAAACGCTAAGTAGTTAACCTACTTAGCGTTTTTTATATATCAATTATTCAACCGTACAACGGCTAATTAATAGTAAATGTTGAACTAGTGATCGTGACCACAGCTGCTATCTGCGCTGTGAACGTGTCCGTGTTGTACTTCTTCTTCAGTCGCTTCACGTACGTCAACTATTTCAATATCAAAAGTAAGCACTTTGCCCGCTAATGGTGGGTTGATATCAACAGTAACCATAAACTTGCCCACTTTAACTACAGTAACTTGGCGTTGACCCGCGTCAGTTTGAACTGCAGCAGTCATGCCTTTTTTCCATTTAGCATTTTTGCTTACTAAACCGTGTAAATGTTTAACAGGAACACGTTGCTCTAAACCTTCTTGATAAGGACCGTAAGCTTCTTCAGGTTGTAAAGTTACTGAAAACTTCTCGCCTCTACTTTTACCTGTTAATGCTACTTCTAAGCCAGGTAAAGTGTTGTTAGCGCCATGTAAATAGGTTAGAGGCTCATGACCGTCTGATGATTCTATTTCTTCACCCGCTTCATTTTTAAGGGTGTAGTGAAAGTGAGCAACGGTTTTTTCAGCAATTTTCATAGTGATCTCTTCTTTAGTACTTTTGTACTTTTGTTAATATTCAGGTTAATACTCGCGTGAGTAAAAATAAACTTTACTGTTATGGTGTGCATTTTACCTATCTTTACTCAGTAATCAAATGGATTTACTACCCTATTTTTACGGCTCTACTTTATGACCAAAGTAATAAGATAACCACACTTAGCACAATCAGGAACATGCCTAGGTATTCTTTTAAGGTAATAGTTTCTTTAAAGACACGGTAAGTTAATGCCAAGGTAATAAAGAATTCAACTTGCCCTAAAGCTTTTACATAAGCGGCATTTTGATAGCTCGCTGCAGTAAACCAACCAATAGAGCCTAATACACTGGTTATGCCAACAAATAAACATAACCGCCAGTGTTTAAACATAACGGGGAATTGTGATTTATCTTGAAGGTAAACGTAAATGAATGAGATCAACGATTGCACCGTGATCATAAACACTAAGGTGACGGCTGCACTGACCATTAAATCAGTATTAAGTGCCAAGCTTGATTGACGTATAAGTAAGGTGGTAATCGCTAAGCCAAGACCTGCAGCTAAACCATAGCCCATGCCAATAAGACTTTGTGAATCAGCCAATAAATCTCTGAGGTTAAACTTCACTTTAGAGACTAAAAATACGCCAACAACACCGACAACGACACTAAACCAACCCAAACCAGAAAGCGTGGCGCCGAATAACAAAGCGCCAACAATAGCGACTTGAATCGCCTCAGTTTTAGCCAAACTAGTCGCTACGGCAAAGTTACGGTAGCGAAAAGCCGCCACCAAACACGCGGTGCCCCAAATTTGCATCACACAAGCAATTAATGCGTATTGTAAAAAGTCATTGTTCAACGCTGGTACTGCTACTTCTCTAAAGTCGAGCAACCACCAGAGATAGCCCCATGCAAAAGGTAAGGCAAAGAAATAGCGTACTCCAGTAGTCGCCATTGAATTGAGCTTACCCGATAATTGTTTTTGTCCTGCTGTTCTTACCGCCTGCATTGTTGCAGCTAATAAAGTGAAGTAAATCCAAATTTCCAAAGAAGTGCCCTTGCTTATTATTTAGTGATTAATCTTTAATTTCTAATGTTTAGTATTTAATGATGAGTGGCTTTGTTACTCGCTAAGTTATAATGTCGTTACACTTTATCTTTCTCAGGCTCGTTAACCGTATCAGCATGAAACTCATACTGTTTATCTAAACTGCTAACACCTAAACCACTGAGCTTTTTAACTTTTATTTGCACGCCAATACGTTCTTTTAGGGCTTCAACATGGCTGATGACGCCAATCATTTTGCCACTGGCGTTTAAGTTATCGAGCGCATCTAGTGCCACTTCAAGGGTATTGTTATCTAACGTACCAAAACCTTCATCAAGAAAGAGTGAGTCGATACTCGTTTTGTTACTGACTAAATCTGATAGAGCTAAAGCGAGGGCTAAACTTATCAAAAAGCTTTCACCGCCAGATAAGGTTTTAATATCGCGTGCAGTATCTCCTTGCCAAGTATCAACAACTTCCAGCGCCAAGGTATCACTTTGCTGGCATTGCAGTTGATAGCGACCAAAGAGTCGCTCTAATTGCGCGTTAGCTAAATGCACTAAATTACTTAACGTTAGACCTTGCGCGAACTTTCTAAATTTAGCACCATCGGCTGAGCCAATCAGTGCATTAAGGTGGCTAAGATCATCTAACGCAAGTTGCGCGTTTTTGATTTGCTCAAGCAGAGATTGTTGTTGGATTTTATTGGCTTTATCATGGCTAATTTGTTGACTGAATTGTCCTGTTTTTTGTTGGCACTGCTTTAATTGTTCTGACAGTTTAATGAGCGTATTTGAAACTGATTCATCATCAAAATCAACGGCGCCACTTTCACTCAACTCAGCCTTTTTATTTGCTAACTCCAGCGCTACTTTGTCACCTTGAGCAATCAATACTTGCGCATGTTTCTTGTTATCACTAATATCGCTAGCAAGCTTATGAAGTTGCTGTGCTTTTTCAGGACTAATCAATGCCAATAAGAACTGTGCTTCATCGATAAAGCTGCTGATAGAGAAGTGTTTATCCCAATCAGTTTTTACGCTGTCATTTTGTTCCAACAAACTTTCTAACTGGGCAGTTGCCGTAGTTAATTGACCTTTATTAAGTTGTTGCACTGATAATTTTTCATTATGCACGATATCAGCGCTATTCAACGAACGTTCGTTATCTTCTCGATTTTTGCTGATATCAGCCCTCAAAAAAACAGTATCTTGCATACTAACATCATCAAATCCCAGCTCAACAAACAAAGTAAGGCGTGAGGCATTATTAATGGCTAACTCACTTTCTTGCTGACTTAACTGTGTTGTTGTTTGGTTTAGCTGATTTTGTTGCTGTTCAACTTGCTGCTTTAATAAAGCAAGATTGTTTTCAAGCGTTATTAAGTGGTCTTGTGCGGTTTGGTGTGTGTTAACAATACCTTGATATTCTTGCCCTTGTTTCGAAACTGACGCCAGCCAGTTTTCATCAATACAAATATTCTGAGTTTGCTGGTCACGATCACTCATGGGTAATGCTATCTTTTCTGTTATATGAGTGGCCATGATATCTGCTAACAATTGCGCATTGTGCGTGACAATAGCTTGTTGCTCGGAGGCTAAGTTGGTACCAATTTTGGTTTTAACATTGTGTTGCGCATTACCTTGCTCTTGTACCAATTGTAATTGGCTCTGCTGAGCTAATAATTGCTTATCACAATGAATGATCTTTTCCGCGTTTTGTTGTTGTATCTGGCTATTTTCTTGCAATTGTTGTTGTAAGGAAACGAGTTCTTTAAGCTGATGCAAGATATCGTTTAGTTGCTTAGCTAACCTTTGTTCCGCATCGACGTTTTGTAATGAGAATTGGTTAACATTTAACGACTGCCAATGTTGCTCAATCCCATTTTGTTCGCTCATTATGCCTTGCAAACGATTCTGCTGGGCGTTAAGTTGCGCCGTTAATTGTGCTTTAACGTCCTTGAGCTGATTTCCCTGTTTTTCTATTTGTGCTAGTTCAATATTGAGTTGAGATAACCGCTGTTGATGTTCATCACTATCCAAAGATTTATAGTCACTGATTGCAGGATGCTCAAGCGAGCCGCACAAAGGACAAGCTTCTTCTGGCTGAAGTTTTGCTCTGTGGTCACTTAACGCCATAATGGTTTGTTGTTGCGAAAGTAAGGTTTCAACATCTTTTTTCTGTTGATTATTCGCACTATAGCGTTGACGTAACTGTGTTAGTTCTTGCTCAGTTACTGCTAGTTGTTTTTTGTCGTTTAGTTGTTGCAATGAAAGCGTTTGCTGCTCTTGCCCTAAGACATGAAAACGCTGTGCTAACTGCATAGCTTGCTTTAACGTTAACTGTTCGTTCTGCCTATCAATAACCGCTTGATTTAGCGCCGTAGCTACGGCGATAATATTAAGCTCGGTCTCTTTACCCGCGCTTCGATCGGTAACATTAGCCAAGATCCCTTGAGCCACTTGGCTGTTTCGGACAAGTTGTTGTACTTGCTCTGACATCACTTGCTTTTGGTTATTAAGTTGCTGTAATTGCGCTTCACTTTTCGCAATCTGTTGCTGCTTGATTTGCTGCTCTGACGTTAAATCTGAAAGTGTTCTATCAACATCACTTTGTTCATTTAATAAGCGCTCCACACTCGTTTGCTGTTTCGTTAATTGTTGATACTGATTTTGCCACAGTGGTAATTTTTCAGGCAGCTGCTGTAACGCTTGGCTGTTTGCTAAGTACGCTTGCTGCTGCTCAACCGTTGTTAATGCTTTTTGTTGCTCAACGCCGGCAACTTTTACGTTATCAATATTATGATTTAGCGTTTTATTTTGAGTCACAACAGTGTTGTTTGTTTCTAACAAAATCGCTTTTTGATGGTTGATGGCATGCTCAAGTGGCTCAATTTTTTCATGCAATACTTGCTCAATCACTTTACGCTGTGTTTCAGCTTCAAGCTGAGTAGCTTTGAGCTGTGTTAACTTTTCTGCACTAGCTACAACGTCTTGGTCTAGTAGATCTAACTGCTGTGTTTGATTTGTAACTTGCTGTAAGGTTTGTTGATATTGCTCACGATAGTGCACCATTTTTTCATAGGGCGCACGAAGTGGCTCGGCGATTGTAGATTGCGCTAGTAAACCAAGATCCTTTTCTGCTAGTTTTTCTTGCGCTTCAACCGCTGTGAGTCGCTGTTTGGCTGCTATTTGCGTTTGTTCATTAGCGACAAAATTTGAGCTCCAATTTTTTACTAATTGGGCTTGCTGTAATTGTTCATTTAACTGTTTCTCTTCATTAGTAGTTTGTTCAAGTTGCTGCTCAAGTTCACTGACTTGCTCATCGTTGAGCAAGGTGACCCCCTGACTTTTCGCCTGTAATAATTTTAACTCGTCACTGGCACTGCGGTGGTTATCAAAAACTTTTTTTGATATATCGCCATAAACTTCCGTACCGGTAAGTTGCTCGAGTAACTGTGCGCGTTCATTGGCAGGAGCATTTAAAAAGGCGGCAAACTCTCCTTGAGAGAGCATCATAGATTTGGTAAAACGTGAAAAATTCAGCCCTGTTAATTCACTTATGTCAGTACGAACCGTTCTCAGTTTGTCTGACACTATGGTGCCATCAAGTTTGGCTAACTCAGCAACAGGCTCCAATAAATTACCATCAAGCTTATTGCGTGCGCGTTTTTGGCTCCAAAAAGCTCTGTAGCCCTGTCCCTTTACCTCAAATTCAACCTCGCTCATGCAATGGCTAGTGTGACGTGTCATTAGTTGGTTTTTAGTTTTAGATATACCCGAACCTGACTTTTGATTTAGTCGTGGTGTTTCATGATAAAGCGCTAAACAAATGGCATCGAGTATGGTGGTTTTACCTGCGCCAGTAGGGCCAGTAATGGCAAACAAGCCATTGTTATCAAAAGGTGCTTCAGTAAAATCTATTTTCCAACTGCCTTTGAGTGAATTAATGTTCTCAAAGCGTAAACTTAATATTTTCATAAATTTTCTTGTCCAACTTCTTCAGTCTTAACGCCTTGATCAGCTTCTTTTATTTTTAACGTTTCAGTATTTTTCTCGGCAGGTAAGTTAACTGGTTTCTGCTGGGATGCTAATTCTACGGAAATCTCGGTAAATAATTGCTTTAAACGTGTTTTACGACTGACTTCTTCATCTGTTTGCCAATCAAGTTGTGATAAACGCGAATCAAATACCTCAGCTAAAGACAACTCACTTAACATACTGTTATCTTGTTGTGAAAGTTGTGCCTGTCGACGTTGGCGCGCCTTTTTACAACGACGTACCAATAACACTTCAAAAGGCATATCATCGGCTAAGTCACTCACCCGTTGTGATAAATCGCTCAAATGGTCGCCATTATCAATTTCAATATCAAGCCAAGCCTTAACGCTCGCAGGAAGAGTATCTTCTACTTGGCGATTTTCAAAAGCGACTAACGTTTCTTGCAGTGAGCTTTCGAGTGTATCTACCGATGTTTTCACCATATATAAGGGTTGAAAGCACGGCACAATTAACGCTTCAACCTGCTTGAGCTTTCCTGAAGTGAAATCAACCATAAGCACACGTTTATCTTGTTTGGCTTCATCAAAACTTAACGGTATTGGTGAGCCGCAGTAACGAATATGCTCTGATTTTGCGACTTGCTGTGCTCTGTGAATATGTCCAAGGGCAATATAATCGGCCGGCGGAAAAGCACTGGCTGGAAACGCTTCTAATGAGCCAATATAAATATCTCTGACCGAATCACTCTTGCTATCGCTTACCGATACGCCAAGCGCCGTTAAGTGACCCGTTGCAATAATAGGCAGTTGCTCGCCCTGCGCTAGGTTTAGGTCTTTGGCTAAGTTTTTCGATAAGGTAAGTGCGTATTGATAAAGCGTCTGATAGTGATCACTGATCGCTTGTTGCAAACTTTGCTGTTTATCTTTAGCGGACTGTCCTGCTCGACTTTTAATAACATCGCGGGGACGAACAAAAGGAATCGCGCAAATAATGGCTGATGGTTCTCCTTTGGCATTCATTAGCGGAAATACTTGCTGATTTAGCGCAGCACTTTCAATGTCACTTTCCATTTCGCCTTCACCAATTGAGGCTGGAATAACTTGGGTGATAACACGGGTAGATAAACTGGCTAACACCGCCTGAGACTCCGATAACATGGCAACAGAGTCATGATTTCCGGCCAAAATAACGAGCTGACATTGGGTCACATGTAACTTAGCAATAAAATCAAAGTACATTTCACGGGCATAACTTGGCGGTGTTGATGTATCAAAAATATCACCCGCAACTATAATCGCCTCAATATTATGGGTGGTAACTTGGGCTAATAGCCAAGTAAGAAATTGTTGATGTTCATTGGCGCGGCTTTTGCCGTAAAAATATTGGCCAAGATGCCAATCTGAGGTATGGATAATACGCATAAAAACGGTAAGAGACTGTGCAATGAAGAGTTGACCGTAGTTTACCTGAACAAGTAAATTAAGTGTAGTCACTCATATTTCATATACTACTTACCAACTCAACAATGTATGAAGCTTTGGTGATAGTATTTCGAACCGTCCCTCCCTAATTTGTTGAATAAAATGCTTAAGGTCAATAACCCTAAGCATCTTCATTTATTCACTAAATTTAAATTTTATTTAGTTCTAACCAGTTGAGCTTCCAGTTATTATCCAATGATTTTATTACTAGCGTTATCTTGCCTTTGTTAAGGTGTAACATGCCGCCTTGTTGAGTACTCCATTCATTATAACCTCCGGTCTTCAACACTTTTTCAATTGCCACTTCTTTGCCATCAACCAACACCTTAAAACCTTTTGTATCTCGAGGAGCTGCAGCGCGGTAATTAAGAGAATAATCCCCAGACTTTAGTACTTCAATTTCATACGTTATTTCTGCGTTATCCGCTATACCGCCAAATCCAGTGAGATTATATTTTCCCTCAATATCAGACGTTCTTGTGACGTCAGCGCCTTGTAATTTAACGGCACCTTCCGCTTCTATTCTACCAGGCGCTCTAGCTATAGGAGCTTTAGTCGTTACCACATCACTATAATCACTTTGTTGATGCTGTCTTACAGCGACTACCGTGTATTCATATCTAAGGCCATCAACATTGGCATCTTTAAACGTTGTTTCTATTAGATTAGCTGCCATCAGCTTAAAAGAACCACCAATACCGGCATTTCGGTATATACGATAACTATCAATTCCCTCTTGCAAGCTTTTATCCCACGTCAATGTCACTAAACCACTCGCTTGGTTTAATGTTAAATTAGTTATTTTGTCTGGGTAAGGAAGCAGTGCATCGCGTCTGCGTTGTTCATTTAGTTGAGCTGTTTGTAATTCTTTTGAGAATGATTTTGTATTGTTTGATACTGAGGAAACGTTACCATCAAGTGCAACCCTAAAACCTTCAACGCCACCAACAAATGTTTCATTTATTCGTCCTCTTTGGCTCGTTGAAAAGGTATTCCAATGCCAACTGCCACCGCGCGTTACACGATATTCACAGACGTCGTCAATAAGCGCTTCACCAGAATTGGGGGCATTGTTATAACTGTCTTGATAACAATCAGCAATATACTCAACGACATTACTTACCATATCATGTAGACCGAATGAATTAGCTTTATACATACCGACAATACTTGAATAGGCCGAGTGATCAACACAACTAGATTTACCATTAAAAAAGTTTACATAACTGGTATTAGCATCACGCTGTAATATATTTTCGCCTGTTAAATCCGCTGTATTTTCATAATCACATACCAAGGTCTGATCAACATCATCACCAAAATAAAACTTGGTCTTTGTGCCTGCTTTCGCTGCATATTCCCACTCTGCTTCACTAGGTAATCGATATGGTCGTCCAGTTTCCTTCGCTAGCCATTGGGTGTAAGCATTGGCAGCTTTCCAACCAATACAATTCACCGGTTGAAAATCATTTGTTGTTAGTGAATTATTGTCCCAACTACCGGCAGTTTCACCATAATTAAACCAACCATTAAGTTGATGAATACACTGTGAGGGCATTTCATACCCTGTTGCTTCGACAAATTGCCTAAATTCTTTTCTCGTGATTTCGTATTTTCCTAAACTAAATTCTGCAACGTTTACGTTATGAATAGGTTGACTGTCTTTCTCGCTAGTATCCCCCATTGCAAAACTACCACTGGGTATTTCAAGCATAATAGGTTCTATCGGTTCAACCGCATAAAGATGATAACTAGTTGCAGATAAACAGAGGGTCAATACGAGTTTATTTAATTTCATTTAGGCTTCCTTTTTTTAAGAGGCTTGATAATGAGCAGTAGACGACTCAAAGTCTTATTAAAAACCTAGGATGTATGGAAATAGAAAAATAATAGAAAAACCTTCACCTACAAATTGTAATAGTTAGCTTTATCTAAACCACATAGATAATAAATTAACTTCATTATCTTTAAAATTTGTTTTATATGGGGATAAACTGCTTCATTCACATTTTAGTAAGCAAGTTTATTTGTAACAACGTTAGATGATTATCAGGTTATCCCTTAGCCAATTTAACTTTAGATAACTTTAGATAACTTTAGATAACCTTGGTGCTGGAAATTTCAACTTTCTCTAAAAAGAGTATTTGCAAATTACCATGACTGTGTTTGCTGAGTTCTATCGTATTGCTAACGATGAAACGGTTAAGGAAAGTAAGGTTATTTAAGATTAGAGTATCAAAATGGGTACGTGGAGATTCTAACGACTATACCCGCCCCGTCTTAATTGAGCATAAATAACTAAAAAATAGGTAAGGTGCTTTTTACGCTGTACCAGAAGAAAAACTAGCACCTATTTAACTATAGGTGCTTTGAACGCTACTAATTAAAACTAAGCCACTCTAAAGTGTTGAGTTAGCTGATTTAATTTAGATGCTATTACGCTAATATCTTGCCCCGCTGTTGATACCTGGGTAGCTGCTGCCGCATTTTCATAGGCAACGTCACTTATTGCCGTAATGTTTTGAGATATCGCATTAGAGACACACGACTGCTCTTCAACAGCTGTTGCAATCAACTCTGTCATTTCGGTAATACTAGCTATTTCTCCATTCATGGTATGGATCATGTCAGCTGTCGTGTGTGCATTGGATAATGTGTCTGCACATACATCTCGACTAGTCATCATTGCTTTTACCGCTGAATTTGAAGCACTTTGCAGTTTTCCAATCATGTCTTCAATGTTTTTAGTCGACTCTTGTGTTTTTGAAGCTAATGTTCTGACTTCATCAGCAACAACAGCAAAACCTCGTCCTTGCTCACCGGCTCTTGCCGCTTCAATGGCAGCATTAAGTGCCAGCAAATTCGTTTGGTCTGCAATACCACGTATCACCTCAAGAACAGATCCAATTTCATGAGAGTCAGTTTCTAACGTTTGAATAACCTCGCTTGCACTGCTAATTTCTCTATCTAATTGTCCTAGGTCATTAATCGTTTGTGTCAGTTTATTATTGGCTTCATTGGAGGAATATTGTGCTGCTTTGGCTGAAGTTGCAGCATTGGCAGCACTCATGGCGACCTCATTAATACTTGTAGACATCTCTTCCACTGCTGTCGCAACTTGTTCAATACTCGATTGCTGCTCTTCTAAACTTACTGAAGACTGCAAACTTAATGCACTCGTTTCTTCAGCTGAACTGGCTAAGTTATTACTGTTATCAACAATTTCACTGACCACGCCTAAAAGGTGACTGGCCATGTGTTTCATGGCGCCGTAAACACCTTGCATTTCACGAGATGTATCAAAATCCACGGTTAAATCACCTTTAGCAATGGTCTCCGAGATGCTTTTCATTTCACCTGGCTCACCACCTAATGGTGTTATAATTGATTTGGTAATTGAGCGGGCTACCGCAATGATCACCACGACAAAAAATAAGATAATCGTTAATATATTCCAATACAGTGTTTGTATTGGCGCAAACGCTTCAGCAACATCAATTTCTGATAACAAGCCCCAACGTATACCATCAAGCTCAATGGCCGTGTATGCAGATAAAACGGGATTGCCATTATAATCAGTAATTATTTTTTGCCCCGTATTGCCTTGAATGGCTAAATTAGCGGCTTCAGTGTTTACGCCATTTTGTTGCACGGTTCCTGCAAAAGAGGCCATGACTGAATGGCCCTTAGGATCAAGAAAAGAGTCTGAGCGCATCAATAAATCACTACCAACAAGGTAACTTTCACCCGTGTCGCCCATTCCGGCTCGCTCTTGCATTACTTTATTTATATTTTCAATCGATAATTGTAAGGCAATAACAACAGAGACGCCTGTGCTAGTGGTAAAAGGCAATGCTATAAACCCTGCAGGCTCGCCGTTGCTAGGGCCGTAACGGCTAAAGTCAGACATGCCAAAAGTCTGTTTATTTTGCACGCGTCTAAATAATTTTCCTAAACCGGAGTCCTGATATTGACCAGCCAACAAATTAGTTTGGTAATCCGCTTCTTTGCTTACCGTATAAAAAATCCCACCTGTATTATCAATGATGAAAAAATCGTAATAACCATAAGCTTTTATAAAGGATTCAAAATATTGATGATTATCATGTGCAGAAACGTTCAAAGCGTCTGTAGTGCTAAAATCCAACACCTTTTGAATGGTTCCACTGAGTACTTCAATATCCCCTTTTCGCTCCGCGAAGTACCCTTGTATTTGTGATTTTTTAATTTCTCTAACGGCAACTAATTGTGAAAAAGCTTGTTTTTCAATAGTACTACTGGCGACATAACTTGATATGCCTCCAACCAAAAGCATTGGTGTTAGTGCAATGGCTAAAAAGGTGATTAACAGTTTGTTTTTTAATTTCATAATTTTTCAATTCCTTAAATAATGCACTTTAAAATATTAAAAATATAATTAAAGTAGAAAATGAGACGTGGGTAAATAGGAGAAAACTTGGAAGTGTCAACAGCAGGTAAAAGTAACTTTATCGATTAACAATGCTAAGTCCCAACAAAATAAATTCGAATACAGCCGAACTTATCGTAGCAATTATTTAAATTTCACAATAAAACATCCTTGTTTTTTGTTTTGCTCGGGGTCATAAAATGTAAAAAGAGCCAAGCTGTATGGCTCAAATACACTTTAGTTAAGCGAATGAATTAGCGCATGAACATATAATAGGTAGGGGGTAAAAACAAACACTAAAATGTAACAATTCATTAACATTAGTTATCTAAAGATTTGAATCAAGCGTTTTGACATGCTAAATTCTGCACTTCGTAACCAAACTCTTGGATCGTGGTTTTGCAGGTATCGCAACTAATGATCACGTTGTATACGCAGGTATTACAGAGTATTTAAACCTAACTTGCACGAGCACCTTTAATACCGACTATACCAATAAGTCCATAAAAGAAGTATCCCTTTGGGCAGGTTTCATACTAATCAAAACCTTAGTTCATTTAGGGTAATATTATCGAGGCTTGAAACACACTAAGATGCTAATGAACTATCTTATCCATGTCATACCCTTTAATATCAATGGATAGGCCCAACATCCAGAAAATTAATATGTTAAGTAGCGATTTCAAAAAACAATATCTGCGCACCCTTGCTAACTGTGACAACAGTCTCTTTCGCCATCCCCAGAGAACAATGACCGAGCGCTTACAGAGCTTACTTCCTTTAGCTGCACAATATTCTGAGGCGGATTGTTACGGTCAGGGTGAGCTAGTTAATGAATTCGAACAGCAGGTTGCCGCTATGTTGGGGCACGAAGCCGCACTTTTCCTCCCCTCTGGCACCATGGCACAAACTATGGCATTACGCATTTGGGCAGAGAAAAAGCACTGTAACCAAGTTGCTTTTCACCCCACCAGCCATTTACAACTCCACGAACAAAACGCTTATCAAGTCTTGCACGGACTTGACTCCTGCTTAGTGGGCAAATTAAATGAAGTGATCAATCGCGCAGATCTAGACACTATTCATATTCCTTTAGCAGCACTTTTACTTGAACTGCCCATGAGAGAAATTGGTGGCCAGCTGCCCACATGGAAAGAACTTGAAGCACAACAAAAATGGGCAAAAAGCCAAGGTATCGCTCTGCATTTAGATGGTGCTCGTTTGTGGTCTTGCAGTGAATATTATCAAAAAACGCTAGCTGAAATTGGTAGCTTATTTGACTCTGTCTATGTAAGTTTTTATAAAGATCTTGATGGGATCGCCGGCGCCATGTTGACGGGCTCTGCTGAGTTTATTGATGAGGCGCGTATCTGGACGCGTCGTTTAGGTGGTAACCTGATCACGTTATTTCCCGATATACTCGCTGCGAAACAGGGGTTGACTGACAATATCCCTCTTATGCCAGACTTTGTCGCCAAAGCTGCGACCATAGCAAAACTATTTAATCAGCACTTCCCCACACATACTATTCCCTTATGTCCCCCGTGCAATCTATTCCATTTAGTAATAGAGCAGTCTGCCAAAGAATTAATGCCCAAAGTTATGAAATGGTCCGAGCAATATAATATGGCTTTACTCCCCTTGCCTAGAACGCAGACCGATACCAGCTGTCGATTCGAAATTTCCATAGGTCAAAATGCATTAAAAGTAAGCAACCATGACTGGCAGAAGGCGATAGCAAGTTTTGCACACGATATTATTTTGGATTAGTCAATATGCCAATCCGAGGTATGGATAATACGCATAAAAATAGGAATATACTGTGCAATGAATTTATTTTTATCACAATGGGAATTTACGTCGTGTCTCGCTTTAAATCCTGCCTGAAATTTCAAATTTCTTGTCTACGTTCAATAACATTTCGATCTTCTTAAAACTTATCATTTTATAGATTAACCAACTCAAGAAATAACTAATTCAAGACTAATTCAAAATCATGAGCTTTTTTGATAAAGCCGACACGCTTTAAATAAAGCTCATGCTTATTATCAACAGATTGCACTATTAAATGCTTCACTCCTTCTTGATTAAGTGGGTTATTCTGCCCTGTAAACATAAATTCTGCGGCTTTAAAATCTCTATCTTCAGGAATGATATAGTCTAATAGTACTTCCACTCTGCCTTCATCATCTAATGCTTTATAAGAAAATAAGCCAACTGGTTTCATATTTCTAAATAGCAATAACACTACAGCATCATCGAGTTGCTGCCAGTGGAACTTTTGATCTAACTGCATCATGTCTTTTCCGTATTGTTCTTTTAATAAGTTAAATAACGGCGATGTAACTGACTTTAACCTGACTAAATTAAATTGATCTTTCTCCTGATAAATACGCACTAAATAATAAGCATCCACTAAAGCAACCCAACCGTTAAGAATGAAAACGGGATAAGCATCAATAAAGTAACCATAAGTACTAAAAGCAGCAGCACCATAAAAATTTAGCCAACGTAACCGTTTGATATTAGACATCATTAAAGATAAGGCGATTAACACACTAGCTACATAACCAAAGACTTCTAACAGGGACATAACAACACTCTTTTAATAAAAATCAAATACCATTGAAATACCTGACCAACTGGACAGTATATAGCTATAAATAATTACACAAGGAAATAATATATACAACCAAAGATTTAAAATACTATTAAACAGTACCTTACAGTCATGATGCGGCACATTGCAAAACAAAATTACTTGACCAAGTGGTCAGTAAGTAGAGATAAATATTGACACAAGAGTCAAATAAACACAATATACACTTATTAAATATATAGAATAGTATGTTACTGGCATAAATATGAAACTAGATAAAAACAACATGAAGCTAGCCAATTGGCAGCCACTTATCACCGAAGCAAAAAAATCAGCGTTAAATGCTTACGCGCCTTACAGTAAATTTCATGTTGGCGCAGCGGTAATCAATAGCGAAGATAAAATATTTTCCGGTTGTAATGTCGAAAATGCTTCTTACGGATTAACGGTATGTGCTGAACGCAATTGTTTATCTTTTGCTGTCAACCAACAATCAAGCAAAATAAAAGCACTACTGGTTTACACTCAACAGGAACAATTAACGCCCCCCTGTGGTGCTTGCCGACAAGTAATCGCTGAATTTCTTAGCCAAGATGCCTTAGTAGCATCAACTAACCACCTAGACCATTTGAAAGTATGGACGGTTGCAGAGTTGCTTCCCGATGCTTTTACACCTCAATTATTATCTTAAGGACTCACTATGCACTTACCTCAAAATATTATTCGTCAAAAACGTAATAAACAAACCTTAACAGTCGATGAAATTCAAAGCTTTGTTGATGGTCTTAAAAATGGTGATTTCACCGATGCACAAGTTGGATCTATGGCGATGGCCATTTGGTTAAACGGTATGACAACTGATGAAGTCGTTAATCTAACCATGGCTATGCGTGACTCAGGAACGGTAGTTAACTGGCATAATAAATTGGATAAACCTATCGTTGATAAACATTCAACCGGTGGTGTTGGCGATAAAGTTAGCTTAATGTTAGCGCCAATAGTTGCCGCTTGTGGTGCTAATGTACCCATGATTGCGGGCCAAGGTTTAGGTCACACCGGTGGCACTGTTGATAAATTAGAGGCTATCCCCGGTTTTAATGTCCGCCCTAGCCTGCCAGAGTTCCAAGCGACTGTTAAAGAGCAAGGTACGGCAATTATTTCACAAACAAAAGATTTAGCACCTGCTGATAAACGCCTTTACTCCATCCGAGATGTTACCAGCACGGTAGAGTCAATTCCCTTGATTACCGCGTCCATTTTATCGAAGAAATTAGCCGCGGGTCTTGAATCTTTAGTGATGGATGTCAAAGTAGGTAATGGTGCCATGATGGCTGATATTGAATCAGCCCAGGCGTTGGCCCATTCGATAGTGTCAGTTGCCAATGGTGCAGGTACACCAACCCAAGCCTTAATTACCGACATGAACCAACCACTTGGTACAACGGTAGGTAACGCGCTAGAAATACAAGAAACTATCGACTATTTAACCGGAAAATACCGTGAGCCAAGACTACACGAAATTACTATAGCGCTTGCTGCTCGCATGTTATTAACCAGTAAAATAGCCGCTGATATTCAACAAGCAACAGATTTAGCCGAAGAGGCCTTAACATCAGGTAAAGCAGCAGAAATATTCAGCCAAATGATCACCGCTATGGGCGGTCCTGCTGATTTATTAACAAATGCTGAAAATATTCTCCCTAAAGCTAATGTTATAAAAACCATAGTCGCTTCTAGGGACGGTTTTATTGGTACAATGGATACCCGTGCTATAGGCATGGCATTAGTACAAATGGGTGGTGGTCGTGTCGATCACAATCAAAAGTTAGACTATAGCGTTGGCTTTAGTGACATTAAACCTAAAGGCACAAAAGTAGCTGAAGGTGATATTATTGCGATTGTTCATGCCAATGACGAATCCCAAGCCACACTTGCAATTAAACAGTATTTAACGGCGGTCGAAATTTCAGAGTCCCAAGTTACTATTGAGCCAGTGATCCATCAACTAATTACCTAGTAATCTAGTTAGGACAATATTTGTTGTACAACCCCCTTAGTTAAGGCGACTTTATTGTCGCCTTAACTTTATATTCAACTAATTTTTAAAAAGAGAAAATCATGTCGAGAGCTATTATCCTTGTAATAGACGGTTTTGGTTTAGGTCATGCCCCTGATGCCGACGCTTTTGGTGATGTTAATGCCAACACCTTCGCCAATTTGGCTGAAAAATTTCAGCAAAGTAAAAGTAGACCATTAAAACTACCTAACTTAAGTAAATTAGGTTTGGTAAAAGCGTGTGAGCAAGCATCAAAACGAACACTTTGCGTAGAGCCTGTCACTCCATGTAAAGGTGCCTATGGTTATGCAGCAGAAATTAGTACCGGTAAAGATACCCCCAGTGGTCACTGGGAAATGGCAGGCGTGCCTGTTTTATTCGATTGGACTTATTTTACTAACAAAGTGAATAGCTTTTCACCTGAGCTAATCGCTCAAATAAACCAAATAACAGGTTATAACGATTTATTAGGTAATTGCCACGCCTCTGGCACCAATATCATTGCAGATCTAGGCGAAGAGCATATAAAAACGGGCCTTCCTATTTGCTACACCTCTGGCGATAGTGTTTTTCAAGTTGCTGCACATGAACAGCACTTTGGCTTAGACAATCTTTATAAGTACTGTGAGCAAGTACGTGAAATACTTGATCCCATGAATATTGGTCGCGTTATCGCTCGCCCTTTTGTTGGTGAAAACTCTGCCGATTTTGAACGCACAGGTAACCGCAGAGACTATTCGGTATTACCTCCTGCAACAACAGTCTTAGAAAAATTAACGCAAGCCGGTGGAACTGTGATTAGTGTCGGTAAAATTGCTGATATTTTTGCTCACCAGGGTATTAGTATTCAAACTAAAGCGACGGGTATTCCAGCATTAGTAGACTCAACCCTTGCTCATATGAAAACCGCCGCTGATAACAGCATTATTTTTACTAATCTAGTTAATTTTGACCAAGACTTTGGTCATCGACGTGACCCTGTTGGTTTTGGTGAAGCCTTAGAATATTTTGATGAACGTTTAGCTGAATTCTTAGCGCAAATGGCGGATGATGATTTACTTTTATTAACGGCTGATCACGGTTGCGATCCCACTTGGCCTGGTAATGACCATACCCGTGAATTTGTCCCCGTTATTGCCTATCACAACCATATCGATTCCGTAAATCTAGGGCAACGCAATACGTTTGCCGATCTTGGACAAACCTTAGCAAGTTTATTTAAATTGAAAGCCATGGATTACGGCCAGTCTTTTTTAAACGAATTGAAGCTTTAACCCTAATAGTCTTTAACTATTACGTGTTAGGCATTATCTTATAATAACTAACACGTAATTGCAGGGCTTTAACTATTCAATTTACAAATTGTTCGTCTGTAGGAGAATAAAGCCCTTTACCAAAGAAACAGTAATTTTGAGTACCTATTTTGATCCTTACTTACCCATTTACTATTTCAACAGGCGGCATAATATATCCTTGATACCCATCAGCTCTAAGAGGTTTGATCGTTTGCAGGTGTTTGACATCTTCAATACCTGTAATAATAACTTTAATGCTTAATCCTCTGGCAATATTAACCAATGCACGACAAAGCTCTAGGTTTTGCTGATTCTCTTCATCTTTGTCATTGTTATAACATGAAAGTGACATATCTAATTTAATATAATGCGGTTTTAATTCTTGTAGATAAGTCAGTGATCCCATCTGCCTACCACAATTATCGACCCCAAATTTTGCCCCTGCATTCTCAATTATTTCACAAAGCTGTATACATGCCGTTAGGTTTTGAGTAATTCCAGACTCTGATATCTCAAAATGGATTTTTTCAGGTGATTTTACTTTTTCTAAATAGGAAGTGAGCCACAGATGAAACTCAGGATTGGTAATACTTTTTCGCGATAAATTCACAGCAATAGGCTCTCGATTTAATGCAAATAAGTCGTTATCATTTATTGCATCTAATAAACACTTATCTAATTGATGCCCAAGTGAAAATCGCTCTACATAAGGCATAAATTGTCCTGCTTGTACTATTTTACCCTCAATTTCTAAACGGCAATAAATTTCACGGTGTATAATCTTGTTATCAATACATTGTTGAATAGGCTGCCACTGAAAAATAAAATCATTATTACTGATCGCTTCTTCAAGTTGATTTCGCCATCCTTCACGGCTAAATTCTTGCTGTTTTTCAACATAGAACCAATGACTTGACTTATCTTCATTAAGTGCTTTTTGTAGGGCGTTATCTGCCTGTGACAAGAGTTCTGCACGCGTAACACCTTCACTTCGTTCACTTACACCAATCGAAAATTTCTGATTAGGCTCACAGCCTGCATTTAACATTTCTTGATTAATGAGTCGAATAAGAGCCTGTAAGTATTCGCTGATCTGCTTTTTATCAGCTTTCTGGATTAAAAAGGCAAACTCTGTATTTGAGATACGTGCAACCAAGGTATCAGAAGGAAAAGGCAAAGAAGTCGTTAATTTTTGCGCTACAACTTTAATTGTTTGATCGCGAACTTGGTAACCATATTTGCTGTGTATTTCGTCTAACCAGCTGAAATCAGCTAACAATAGCGCGCCAAAACCAGGCTCATTTAGCCAGCTATTTAATCGACCTGTGAAGTATAAGCGATTCGGTAACTGTGAAGCTTGATCACATAACGTATCATTTTTAAGGCTATTCACCTCATCATCCAGCGTAGTAAAAACTTGTTTCAACTGCCCAGACATTGAGTTAATAGCACCAACAACCTCTTTTAGTTCAGACGTTGATGGTAATGTCATATCGGGGTGAAATTTTCTTTGTGAAACATCACGCGCATGTTGAGCAACTTCATGTAGCGGCTTTAAAATTATTTTTAAACGTAACCGTAATGCAAAGACAGAGATAAGAAATAATGCCGCTAATATCATTAATGTATCATTCATGATTCGCCATAATTCGCGGTAACCAATCGCGGGATTTGATTCTACTTCTAGTATTGCTAACTGTAACCAACCCGAGGTAATAGTGACCTCTTTACTTTGTGTATCGAAGAGATTTAAATCTATAAACCATTGCGGTACATTTTTAACGGTAACTTTATTTTCCCATACCTGTTTTTTTTGGTCTGCAAGCCATGTTAAGTGCACTTGCTTATAAAATCCGCCTTCAAAAATAACATTCACTAGCGTATCAACAGTTGCTTCATCACCGATTTCTAAATGTGGTTTTATCATCAGACTTAATGATGTAACCGTATTATTCAGGTCTGATTCCATTTGGCTAACCATAAACGTTCTAGTTTCAGTAAACTGAAAATAGACCAGGCTAGTCATCACTAATAAAAACAATGCAAATAACAGTGAATTTATCTGATTAAAAAGGGTCATTCTTTTACTCCATTCTCAATTTTGGTTGCTTGAGGTTTGAGATTCCCATGCGTTGATTTAAGTCCGTCCAGCGTTTTAGGCGTTGTGATTTACCCGCAAGTACACCTTGGCCTTTCTTTTTATTAAGCCAAAGTTGTTTACCATTAAAGCTGTACACTGGAATGAGATCTTTTCGTTTTGTCGCTGGTTTTATTTTACCGTCAATATTATCAAGGATGAGAGGTACAGAACCCGGTGTTTCATAATAGGCAACCACCATATGGTATTGGTCTAAAGTAACTGCTTTTACCATAGTAATGCGCATTTTTTTATCAGGAATACCAAGCTCTAATAACGTAAAATACTTCGCAATAGCAAAGTCTTCACAATCGCCTCCATTTACGCCTAAAAATTCAAGTGGAGTGGCCCAGTAATTACTCACACCCCAAAGCTTAATATCGTCGATAAAACGTAATAGGTTGAAGAAGTTATTAACATTTTCTATTTTTTTGTTTTCGTCTAACCCATTAGAATTTTCCATTAACCGAAACCACGCTTTACCTCTTTTCCCCGCCCGTTCTCCATAATGGCTACTCAGGGCTGCGATTATTTGTGGTTCGTTTAATTTACTTGTATTCTTTGCGTATAACATCGATACCATAACCAGTAGAAAACTACCAATTATCAGTATTTTATATGTCGGTATAAAATATATATTTTTCACCAATAGTTTATTCTACTTCGTTATCGACACTGTAAATGGTCCATTTCATATCGATAATTTCTTTATCGCTGCTAATTTCGGCAACAATACGTCTATTTTTCTCATGAATATACTCATCATTCCCCTCTAATAGTAATTTTTCGAACCCATAACCCACAGTAGTAACTCGATCACTAGCAATATTAAACTGCTGAATGAGAATTTCTTTAATCGCTTCCGCACGGTTTTGTGACAATTTTATATTATGTGCCGCTAAACCTCTAATACTAGTATGGCCTTCAATGGATACTACAACTTGTGGATATTCAGTCATAAATTCTGCGAGCTTTCCAATTTTCTCAATATACTCATCTTTCACTTTAAAAGAATTAGTATCAAAATTTACGTCTAACCTATGGCGTATTTTATGTACAGTATTAGAGCCACATCCGTTATTACCAACTTGTGCTCCAGCATTGCTATTAGGACATTCATCACGCGCTAGAATAATACCGTCACCCTCACTATCGCTTAAATCAAACTTTTGCTTGGTTGGCTCAGGTGTCATATCAATCACTTGTACCGAACAAGCGCTAAGTAATAGTACACTTAATATAGTTATCAGTTTCATTTTGAGTACTCCGTAAATTCTTTTTCACCAGACCAAGTGCTCGGTCGTGTCACTCGTAATGCTTCTACTAACAACCCCATAGCATGCAAAATTCGGTACTGTGCTGATATTTCAGTAAACTCGGCATCTAAAAAGTCACGACGTGCTTGATATAATTCATTTTCTGTATCGAGTAAATCCAATAAGCTACGTTGGCCCACTTTAAACTGTTCTTTGTAATCAGACTGTGTATCTTTAGAAGAAATTACATGCATCTTTATATATTTTTTTTGTAAGTTTAATTGCTCAAATGCATTCCAAGATAAGATAAAGCCTTCTGTTACTTGTCTGTGTACACTGCTTTTTAACTCTTTAGCTTCACTTATTTTATAAGCCGTTTCTTTTGCATAAGCATCATTCTTGCCACCAGAAAAGATGTTGTAAGAAAAACGCAGCATGGCAACCACTTCATTATTCTGACCTCCGACATCACCTCCACCAAAAGTATTACCATCCTCACCATCTAAGTTATCATTGTAATTAGCATTCAACTCAAAAGAAACCTTCGGGTAATAGTTTGATTTTGCTGTACTATATTGAGCTTGAGCGGCTTCAATATCATTAGCCGAAGACTTAATTACAGGATGATTATTGAGCGTTAACCGCAGCCCTTCTTCTTCTGTTTTAGGTAATAAAGAAGCATCCGGATACGGAATAACTAAATTGTAAGGACGTTGTTCAATAACGCGATAAAAAGTCACTTCGCTGTCTAAATAATTATTTTTAGAGGCGATTAAATTAGAATGAGCCTTTGCGATACGACCATTAATTTGTGAAAGATCAGCTGAACTTCCAAAACCAGAATCTGTACGCTGTTTTATTTGCTCATAAATTTCTTGATGGGCTGCTAAGTTTTTCTCGGCTAGTGCCACTAGTTGCTTAGCTTTGATAAGATCAATATAAACTTTACTTACCTCTAATGCTAAATCTTCAGCAATACCAAGTAAACGCCACTGATCAGCACTCGTTGTATAACGAGTACGTTCAACTTCACTACGGGTATGAAAGCCACTAAAGAGCTCCTGCTTCAAACTAAGGCCTATTTCACGTCTTGGTAATTCAGCTGTACCTTCTCCATTTGTCCCTATTTGTCTTCGTGTACTGGGACTGTCAGTATATTCATAACCAATACCAGCAGTTACATCTATCGTTGGCCAGTAACCTGATTGAGCTTGCTCTATTTGTTTCTCACTGACTTTAAAACGTGAGTAAGCAACACGTAATTCAGGGTGTGTATCAAATGTAAAGGCAACCGCTTGCTCTAGTGATTGAGCATGTACAATGGTAGGGATAAGCATTGCACAAAATAAAAGCTTCGCTGTTCTTATTTCTACTCGTCTAAAATGTTCTTTTTTCATATTATTCTCTATTATTATTATTTATAACCATAGTGGCTGTTATATGAATCATTATTAAACGATATCACCATATTAAGAATCCACAGCGCTTTTTTATTTGTCTATTTCATTGACTTTAATATTCTCTCAGCGCGAGCTCTTTAGCCCTTAGAAGTGGGTTTAAAATATATTCAAGTACCGTTCTTTTGCTGATCATCACATCAACACTTGTCATCATTCCAGGAATTATTGCCATTTCTTTATTGTCCCTACTACGCATGCTTGACTCGGTAGTTCTTACCCTTATTATATAAAAGCTATTACCTTCTTCGTCTTGAGTAGTATCTGCACTAATGTGTTCAACAACCCCCTCAAGCCCGCCATAACGAGTAAAATCATACGCGGTTATTTTAACCATGGCTTTTAAACCAACATAGATAAACGCGATATCTTTAGGAATGATTTTTGCTTCTACTAATAACTTATCTTCTGAAGGAACTATTTCTAGTAACACTTCTCCTGGTTTAATCACCCCGCCTAACGTTGTTATGTGCAATGTTTTTACCGTTCCTATCACTGGAGATAATATTAGTGCTTTACTCACTTTATCTTGAGCTCCTACTTGAGCCTCATTTAAGCGTGAAAGTTTTGCTTGTAATTCATTTAACACGGCACGAGCATCAGTCCGATAGAGATAAACAGCTTCTCTTCGTTTTAGCACAGCTTCTTCAAAGGCTGACTTTACTTTCGGTTTTAATAAACGTAACGCACTGAGTTCACCTTTTATATCATTTGCTATACGCTGTAATTTTAGTAACTCTACTTGCGGTACAATCCTCTTTTTTGCCAGAGGAATCGTTAATTTAAGTTCACTATTAACTAGCCCATAACTATTTTCAAGTGTAGAAATTTTAGACGTTAACTCTTTAATTTCTTGCTCTCGCTGTTTTATCTGTTGACCTTGTATCGCCACTTGGTTTTCAATATTATTCAAGCGGGTGTTATATTCATCTTGATTACGGGCAACGAGTTCAGGTGAGCTTGTATTAAGATCGACAGGAAATTGTAATTGCTTTTTTTCAATTTTAACTTGAAGTTGCCACGCTGCAACATCTGCAACTAACACATTGCTAAGTTCAGTACGTAACCGAATAATGTTAGCACGAAGTGCATTAACCTCTTGCGTTTGTTGCGCTAAATCAGAACGAAAACGTGTGTCGTCAATCCGCGCTATAATTTGACCTTTAGTTACCTGCATCCCTTCTTTAACATAGAGTTCTTGTAATATACCACCATCTAGACTTTGTATTATCTGTACCTGTGAAGAGGGAATTATTTTTCCTTCTCCACGTGTAACTCGGTCAAGTTCAGCATAATAAGCCCAAATGATAAAGCAGGTAAAAAATGCGGCTAATGACCAAATAGTTAAACGATGTACGGTCGGTGTTTGCGTTAGAATAGCACCATAAACATCATCAGCCATTTCTAAATCTTGTTTACTTATCTTCATCTTGGAGCTCTTTCTTTAGAGGCTGTATTTAACAACCCACTCTTTAACTGCTCTAAGATAGTTGTTTTATCACCGTCAGCTACTAAATGGCCATTATCCAAAACAATAATGCGATCGACGAGTTGCAATAAATGCATTTTATGCGTAATAAGTAATAGCGTGCGTTGTTGTACCGTTTTTTTCATCGATTCAATAAAGAGTTTTTCCGCTCTTGCATCTAAACTTGCTGTTGGTTCGTCGAGCAGTAACATTTGTGGATCATTTAAAATTGCACGTGCTAAAGCCACCGCTTGGCGTTGACCGCGTGATAGTGACAGGCCTCCCTCACCCACTTGTAACTCTAACCCTTGTGATTCCATATCAGTAAACAAGTTAACACCCGAAAGCTGCACAGCTCTCATTAATTGATATTCCGTCACCTGCTTAGTGCCAAATAGGATATTATCTTTAATTGAACCATGAAAAAGTACGATATCTTGTGGTAGATAACCAATATTACGTCGAAGATCGCTCGGATGGATCTGGCCTTGATGTAAACCATCATAACGAATACTACCTTGTTTTGGTGTATACAATCCTAACAACAACTTAGCAAGCGTAGTTTTACCTGAGCCATTTCGACCAATGATTGCTATTTTTTCACCAGGGGTCACTTTTAGTGATAACGGGTATAACGCAGGCTTTTCGACTTCAGGGTAGTTAAAATTTACATGTTCTAAAACAATATTACCTTCAAGCTTAGTACGGCTAGCAAGGTGGCCTTTATTTTCAAACTCACTCTCTTGACTCATAATGCCATCAAGCTGCCTTAATGAACTTGCGGTTTGATTGTATCGAGTCATTAACGAAGCTATTTTAGCCATCGGCCCAACAGCTCGGCTTGATAACATCACGGCGGCAATGATCCCGCCCATTGATATAAGCCCATCAGAAACACGATAAACCCCTAATACAATGACACCAACAACTACCATCTGTACAATAAAGCTAGAAAAATTAGCGACTGAGTTAGTAATAATTTTGGTTTTAAGTTGCCAATTAGAGGTATATCCAAGCATCTGTTGCCAAGCATTTTGCACTATGCCTTCGGCACCATTGGCTTTAATTGATTCTAATGAAGAGAGACTTTCAACAAGGTGTCCATGGCGTAAGCCAGAAAATTTATTACTTTCTTCAATTGCATGTCGTAATTTCGCTTGTACTAAAAAGGCATAACCTAAAATGAACACCGTAGCAATCACCGAAAATATGGCTAAATCACCTGCGACAATATATATAATAACAACAAACAGTATTGAAAAAGGTAAATCGACTAATGCGGTTACCGTTGCCGAGGATAAAAAATCACGCACACTATCAAATTCACCAAGTTGTCTTGCCATTCCACCGACACTGGGTGCTTTTTTCTCTAATGAAATGCCAATCGCTTTAGCGTACAGTTTTGACGATGTTTGAATATCAATTTTTTTCCCTGCGACATCAATTAGATAAGATCTTAACTGTTTAAGAATCAAATCAAAAATGTAAGCAATACTTGCACCTACCGCAAGTACCCATAAACTCTCAAAGGCTAAATTAGGCACAATTTTATCGTAGATGTTCATGACTAATAGTGGCGATACCAAAGCAAAAATATTGACTAAAATAGAAGCTATAATGACATCGCGATAAATAGGTGCTGACTCAAGAATAGTATCCCATAGCCAATGCTTCTTAGTATCACCAATATGTACATCAAAATCACGATCGCCATGGTATTTTTGTTTAATTAAAAACAAATACCCTACATAAACAGATTCTAGTTCTTCGATAGTTAACTGCTCTTCTCCCCCGGTTTCAGGCAGTGAAATAACGGCTATATTGGTTTCAAAATCTAACGATTGTAAGATGCATGCTTTTTGATCTTTAAGCATTAATATACAAGGAAGTAACATCTTGGGAATATTATCAAGGCTTTTACGGCTTAATTTAGCACTTAAACCTGCACGCATAGCAGCTTGTGGTAATAACTCAGGAGAGAGTACACTGCTGGTTAATGGTAAACCTGCAGCGAGTGCCTCAGCTGAGCAAGGGTTACCAAAATGCTCACTCAATAGAACTAAGCAGTCTAAAAGTGGATCTTCGCTAATACGTTGTGAGGCGTTAATCGTCCATTGCGGCTGTGCTGATGACATTTAAATGATTGTATCCCTATGGATATTTTATTGAGGTAAACAGCTTATAAAGCTATATATATTACCTGCATTAATTATATGTAAATAAAGTAACTTGTAGGTTAACTATATCGGTCTAAGTGAGCGAGTGAACAATGTAATACTTCCATTGTTCACTCGCTCAACTTAAAAAATACCCTAAATAATATCCCTTTTAATAATCGCGGCTAATTGGTTTCATCAGGAATAGGCAGTATATCCACCATATCTAAAACGCTACTATCTCCAATAAATAGTGATCCGCCATTTACAGCTCCCGTTAACATATCGTTGATTATATTAACATCATTACTGCCTAAATCTAAATTATCTAATACGACTGTTTGCGTAACTTCACCATTACCATCTGCAAATATAGTAATGGTTGTATCTACACCATCGCTTTCAAAGTCTAAGAAATCATTGAGATTGTCACCAACACTTAACTGTAGTAAATCACTCAGGTCAAGTACATCACCCTCAGCAAAGTTAAAGTCTTTCACATGATCAGTACCTGAATCACCTGCTAACCAAACAAAGGTATCTGCTCCAACTCCCCCGATAAGAAGGTCATCTCCCAACCCTCCGATAAGAATATCATTTCCCAAACCGCCATCAATATAGTCATTACCATCGCCACCAGTAAATGTATTATCATTTGAACCACCCAAAATTGTATGGGCATCTGGCACGGATGGATCAGCATTCATTTCAGTCGTTGTGATGTCTATAGTTGGTACAAAACCAGTAACTAAAGCATCAGGAGTTGTTAGATATATATTATCGACAAATGTAGTACCATCAGCAGCTGTAGATAATAAATCTACAGGAAGTGAGAAGAATCCATTTACATCTGCTTCAATCAGCTCTTCAACTCCATTTGCATCTACAATGGTAATAGTAGATCCTATTGGAAAACCACTGACAACAACGGATTGAATACTCTCGCTGTTATCAGCATCCACAAGAACTGCGCCTATGTCTATTGGGTAAGTGTGTGAAGTGTCTGTAGAGGCCGAAAAAGAAACTTCAGATATTTGATACCCATCATTGTATACGACATTTGAGGATACACTTTCGTCATAGCCAAAGGTAACATTACCCATAAATACATCTGTCGTTAATGTATATGGGTCACTACCATTACTCATTATATCTCCATCAATAGTCCATGCTATCGCACTACTGGTGATTTCTGTTATTCCAGCTGTTGTTGAATTAAAATCGATAGACCATGTCCCAGTATTACTTCCATCTGCATTTGGTATAATCGCAACGGTGTCAACAATAACTCCGTTAATGATTAAGTCTACGGTCACATCACTTCCGCTTATTAAATTACCTGAGAATATAACTGTTCCACTCAATGTAATTGAAGACATATCTGATGTATCCAAACTTGGATCTTCTGATATTATATAGATTGTCTCACCAGCAGTGTTTTTCATAACTCCTGAGATAGATTTAATATCATTAGGGAATTCAAGCTTTATACTTTCACCATAATCGATTCGGTTTTTATCTTCGCCATTATTACCACTATCTAAACCAATCCCGAGTCCTTTACTAAAGTTGAATCCATCACTCGCTCCCACAGCCGTTAATACCACACCGTCACCTGTAGTATAGGTAGGGTTACCATCAGTGTCAGTGCCACCTGTTCCGGGTGAATTACCACCAACACCATAATCAATTTCATCGCCAATAATAATAGTTACATCATCATCTGATAGCGCATCAGCAACAGGAGTCACTAAAATAGTAAGCGTTTCTGTCTCGCCTGTGTTGGTCGTATAAGTTACCTCAGGAATAGTACCCGAATAGTTTGCCACAGGAACGAACTCATATGAACCATCATCATTAAGTGTTAACTCACCTATTCCGTCAATAGATACAGTGGTACCCGCAACATAAACTGTAACATCACTGTCTACTGTAAATGTTGTTACAGTAAGAGCATTATCAACATCGATATCGTTACTTAATACTCCTTGAGCAGCAGCAACGGTTAAAGTGATGTCTTCTTTAGTCTGATTATCATCTTCTGTGGTTATAGTAGGGTCATCAACCAACGTTGTGGTGACATCATTAACGGCCGTTTCATTATTCGAGGTGCCTGACGTCGTTAAGCTGACATCCGGTAGTACTTGACCGCCATTAGCTTCTAAGTAATCTTTACCCGCTTGCGTTAATTTTACGTCCGTACCATCAATCACATAATAACCGTTGGTATTGGTGCCCGCAGTGAAGTCTACACTCACCCCTTCATCGTCATCATTGACGCTGAACGTCGCCATGATCGCGCCAACCGCCGTAACACCTTCAGTCGCTGAGCTATCCGTGATCGTCAGTGTGGTGACATCATTGATAGCTGTAACACTGATGATTGAGCTGGTCGTTGCGGTAGCCCCGTCATCATCGGTGGCAACCAAGGTAATGGTGGCATTACCATTAAAATTTTCTGCTGGCGTAAAGGTTATAGTGCCGTCAGTTTCGTTGATTGTGACCGTGCCTTGCGTGGCCGGCACCGTTGCGGTAGTAGAGGCGATTGTGCCATCGACATCAGCCGCCGTGTAATTGACCGTGATGCTGCCATCGTCTTCATTCATGGTGCCATTGTTAGCATTAATCGTTGGACCATCATTGACATCCGCTACCGCAATCGTTGCAGTAGTCGTGGCCGTGTCGCCATCATCATCCGTGGTCACCAGAGTAATAGTGGCATCACCATTAAAGTTTTCAGCGGGGGTAAAGGTAATGGTGCCGTCAGTTTCGTTAATCGTTACCGTGCCTTGCGCGGCCGGCACCGTTGCGGTAGTAAAGACAATCGTGCCATCGACATCAGCCGCAGTGTAATTGACCGTGATGCTGCCATCGTCTTCATTCATGGTGCCATTGTTAGCATTAATCGTTGGAGCATCATTGACATCCGCTACCGCAATCGTTGCAGTAGTCGTGGCCGTGGCGCCATCATCATCCGTGGTCACCAGAGTAATAGTGGCATCACCATTAAAGGTCTCTGCTGGGGTAAAGGTGATGGTACCGTCAGTTTCGTTAATCGTGACCGTGCCTTGCGCGGCCGGCACCGTTGCGGTAGTAAAGACAATCGTGCCATCGACATCAGCCGCAGTGTAATTGACCGTGATGCTGCCATCGTCTTCATTCATGGTGCCATTGTTAGCATTAATCGTTGGACCATCATTGACATCCGCTACCGCAATCGTTGCAGTAGTCGTGGCCGTGGCGCCATCATCATCCGTGGTCACCAGTGTAATGGTGGCATCACCATTAAAGTTTTCAGCGGGGGTAAAGGTAATGGTGCCGTCAGTTTCGTTAATCGTTACCGTGCCTTGCGCGGCCGGAACCGTTGCGGTAGTCGAGGCGATTGTGCCATCGACATCAGCCGCTGTGTAAGCAACCGTGATGCTGCCATCGTCTTCATTCATTGCGCCATTGGTAGCGCTGATCGTTGGACCATCATTGACATCCGCTACCGCAATCGTTGCAGTAGTTGTTGCCGTCGCGCCATCATCATCCGTGGTCACCAGTGTAATGGTGGCATCACCATTAAAGTTTTCAGCGGGGGTAAAGGTAATGGTGCCGTCAGTTTCGTTAATCGTTACCGTGCCTTGCGCGGCCGGGACCGTTGCGGTAGTAGAGACAATCGTGCCATCGACATCAGCCGCCGTGTAGTTGACCGTGATGCTGCCGCTATCTTCATCTAGACTTGCATTGTCAGCACTAAGTGTTGGACCTAAATTGGTAATAGCATCATTATCTGCAACTACAATACTACCTACACCTTCTATATCACCAATTTTTGCAGTTAATGTGAACGTTTCAGTTTGTTCGAAAAACGAATCATCGCTTGTATCAACTACAACACTTAATGCTGTAACACCAATTGGAACAATATAATTACCCTTGCCATCAAATTCTAAATATTGTGGAGCTGATGCATCTCCATAAAATACTTTTAGTGTTGACGAGTCATAGTCAGATCCATCGATTGCAGTGCCATCTGAAAGAGACAAATTAAGAAGCATTATTGAATCAGATTTATCACCAAGATCCTTACTGACATCTACTACAAATACCGCTTGCTCACCTTCACTAATTGCTACTGCGCTCACCGTTATTTCGAGCGGGTAATCATTATCAAAAATACGTAACGTGCCCTGTGCATCGTTGATCACAGCATTCGTTGCATCAGAAAGGTTTATTAATGCAAACTCAGGGGAGTCTTCACTAATTAGATCATCAGTAATTGCGATTGAAATTGTGGCTGTTATTTCACCAGGCTGGAAAGTAACTATGCCAGAGCTTGCTTCAAAATCATCGCCAAATTTAGCAGAAAGTTCAGCCGTACTGTAATTTACAGTAATGACTTCATCACTTGCTTCACTTAGTGTTAGGGTAAATACCGCATCGCCTTGTCCTTCAGTAACAAGCACGTAATCGATATCGATTGTTGGTAGTCCAGATTCAACAGTATCGTTATCTTCGATAGCAAATAATATGGTTTCATCATAAAAGTCGTCACCATTAATCTCAGCACGGAAGTACTCTGTAGGTTCAATAATTGCGTCATCAAAAATAGGTACGCGGATCTCAATACTATTATTTCCCGCAGCTAACTCAAAACCAAATATTGGACGAGGAATACTAGCCGTCGTATCAATCGCAACAACACTCATCGCAGACCATGTATTACCACCATCGTTTGAGTATTCAAGTGGTACAGTATAATCATCTGCATATTCGGCAACTTGGATAATGCCATTTTCTACAACTGCATCTTTGCCAAGGGCGGCTAATTCTTGCCCGATTTGAGTTGTTAGCTGTTCACTCAGCAATTCGCTAGTAAAATTAATCTGTAACTGAGTGTTACTATCAAACGTTAATGAACTATTTAAAGTAAATTGATTGAATCCTACATCTTCTGGTACATCGGCAATGTCTGCCGAAAGGTGGGATTTATGGCTATCTAAGGTCTGAGATGTTACCTCTTTACTAACGGTCCAATCTTCAACACGGTAATCAATAGCTAGGCCTTCTAGTTCTTTACCTGTTACGCCTTCATTAAGTTGAATTTCGTAATTACCATCGCCCAAATCAACAAGTGTACCTATGCTTTGAAAATCAGTAGATAATTGAACATTCTCAACAACTAAGTTGGTTGTTATTACTTGTTGGCCAACAGCCCCTTCTAAAAGATCATCCGTTGTAAAAGTAATAACGCCATCTGCTTCTGCAAAATGGTAATTGATCAATCCGCCTGGGACATCAATGGTATCTACTTCTCGTTGTTCCGCACTGTCAGGTGCTCGTTCTCCAGCTAACTCATCAATGGTCTGTGCAACATGATTCATTGCGACCGTTTCAAAGGTATTTTCACCATTACCACTTTCGTCTTGCTCTGTTTCACGTGTGAACTCAATTCCCACAGAAGCTAATGCCTGTGAGATCATCTCTTTACCAGAGGTAGTAATATCTAAGACTTCACCCGTTGTTGGGTCAATATACCCACTAAATGCATCGAGAATAGCTGGTGAGATGGTGATATTTGTCGCGTAAGAACTATCATTGTCGATTAGATTATCAGTACTTAATATACCATCTCCACTAGTGCTATCAGTTAGGTCGCTGTCTAATGCTTGCAGGAAAACAGCCATATTTTCAACGTGGCTTGAATTGCTATCAGAAAGTGAGCTACCAGCAATATCTTGTAAAAAGACAATATCACCATTGATTGCATCGGCACTAAATTGACCAAGGATTACATCTCCAATGGTGAACATTATTGTATCGCCTGCATTATATTTAAACTCACCCGCTGTGCCGGTATCGCCCGTAGTACCGGTTAAGCCTGATGAAGTTGTATAAGTCACGCCGGAGACAAAATTATCAGTAAACTGAGCAGACAATGTGGTATCTGCGGTATCTGTGGATAGGATAGAGGTATCGTTCGAACTGATAAATAGTGTATTTGTATCGGTTAAATCGTTGGTAATAGAATTCAGAGCAAAAGTAGCTGTTTTAAAATCAGAGCTTGCAAGTATTTCTTTACCATCACGTGAGACATCTACAACAACAGAACGACCACCATCACTTGCTTCACCGGCGGCGGTTTCAATATCTTCTATAAGTGCATCATTTCCTTCAATTTCAGCCTGAATAGCTTCAATTTCGGCGAGTTCTTTAGCAGCAATTTCAGCAATTTCTTTAGTATCAATAATATTATCTGGTTGTACGACTATAACCGGATTATTTGATTGCTCATTCAATAGATTTTTATCTTTATTGATTTTATCGCTCATGACTTACCCTTAATTTGATGACAGTAATTCCACCTGCATTCTGTTACAAATAAAATATCAGATTTTCCCATTATTTGCACGACAATATAATTCTCTATAAAGCAGTATAGCAATGGAATTAATAACGAAGTTAGCAATGGTAAACGAGCGTTAAATCAAAGTATCACTATAGTTAAATCACTATGTGTACCAAAGCGTCATGTAATTATTAAATTTATGTCCGGTGTATCATCGAAAATTTTACGTTTAGAGGAATAATTTCGAGTAAAAATTAATGGGCGTAATGATTAAGAGTAAATCGCATGCTTCAATAAAGTAGAAGCATTATTTAGATAATACTTCTATTAAGTAATATTTAAGGGGTGGCCAATATAAGTAGTACTAAACGCTCTCATTTATAGAGTAATTGATGAATAAATTTGTTAACTATCCAGCATAATATGTGCTTTCACCTGGGGTAATTTCCATATGACATAAACGGGAATGATGGTCAGCATCAACAAGGCTAATTGCTCAGCTTCATTTAGCGGTAATAATTGTAATAAATAAACAATAACTGCCGCACCGCTCATTTGTACAAAGCCTAACAGTGCTGACGCTGAACCCGCTTTTTCACCAAAAGGCGCAAGCGCTTGTCCTGCACATGAACCCATCAGCAGTGAGAACCCCAGTGAACTGATCATTATGGGTAACATAAAGGCGATAGGTGTTTTCCAAGCCAACAAAGTTAACATTAACAAACCAGCCATAATCAATAAAACCATACCAAAGCCTATCGTTATTCTTGCACCAAACTTTACTAAAACTCTCGGTGCCAGAAAACAAGCAACAATATTAAACACTGCATTTAAACTAAACCAATAAACAAAGTTTTGCTGGTCTAAACCTAACGTCACCATTAACCAAGCAGGAGCGCTACTGACATAAGCAATAATAATTGCCATCGCTAACATCACGACCACAGCATTAAACAGAAATACCGGATGTTTTATGACCGGCATAAAATGCCCCATAGTGATCAGATTTTTATGTTGTTCTATATGCTCTGGTCTTGTTTCTTTAAGCGTAAAAAATAAAATAAAACCTGCAAAAACAGCGTATCCCGCCATAAATTCAAAGTTACTACGCCAGCCAAAGTATTCAGTTAAAACATTACCTAACAAGGGGGCAAGTGCAGGAATGCAACAAATAGCGCTATTTAAATAAGAGTACATAACACCACTTTCAATAGCGTTGTATTTATCACGCACACTGGCAAAGGCTGCAACAACTATCGCGCAAGCACCAAGACCTTGTAGTAAACGACTAAGAAGAAAAAACGTAAAGCTTTCTGAATAAGCAGAAATGATAGCAGCCAAGCCATAAATGAGAATACCGCCTAACGCAATGGGTCGGCGACCATAACGATCAGCCAGTGGTCCACTTATTAGCTGACCAAAGCCCATGCTTAAAATAAATATTGTTATGCTCCACTGAATTTGATTCATAGGAACGATAAATTCTTCAGCCATTAGAGGTAAAGCGGGTAGAAATATATCTATAGCTAATGGGCTAAAAATAACCATTAAAATCAGTAGTGGTAAACGTTGTTTATTTGTCATGTAAAATCTCAATAATGATGACTGCGTTTTATACGGTTACCGCTGTTATCAGCAGAAGATAATTATCGTTAATTTAACGATTAAACTTAAAGCAAGGTCTTAATTCAAGATTAATTATTACCTTGTAACGATGAAATATTCACTTACGTAAGTAAGCAATAAAAAACCGAGCAATAATATTACTCGGTGTTTATCTTTACTTGCTTGATACGCTGCATTTAAGTCACTAAATTACTGACTGATTCGCATACCGATACTGGGTAAGTAATAACTCTGTAGAGCTATCTGAAAGCTCGGTATTATCTGGTTGGTCAATACGGGCTAATATATCATCACCTAAAATTTTACCTAGCTCAACTCCCCATTGGTCAAAAGAGTTTAAATTCCAAATGACCCCTTGAACAAACACTTTATGTTCATACAAAGCAATTAATGTTCCTAATTGATAAGGCGTTAGACGATCAAAGGTCAGTGTATTGGAAGGTCTATTACCTGGCATTTCCTTATGCTTAGCAATCACTTTAGCTAAAATACCATCCATACCCGATGCAACAAGCTCATCATAAGCTTGTTGGTAGGTTTTTCCTTGCATCAAGGTTTTACTTTGTGCAAAACAATTGGCCACTAACATATCTTGGTGACCGTCCATATCGTGGTCAGCCACTAATGGCTGAATAAAGTCAACCGGCACTACCGAAGTGCCTTGATGTAATAACTGATGAAAAGCATGTTGACCATTAGTGCCTTCAGCTCCCCAAATAACAGGACCCGTTGTACTACTTACCATTTCATTATTAAGCTGACAGCTTTTACCATTAGACTCCATATCCATTTGTTGCACGTAAGCAGGAAATCCTCGTAAATAGTGGCTATAAGGTAATAAAGCATGGGTTTGACAATCAAAAAAATTATGGTTCCATACTCCTAACATACCCATTAACACCGGTAAGTTTTGCTCAAGTGGCGCGTCATTAAAATGCTTATCAAGATCAGCCGCTCCCTTAAGTAATTCTGTAAAGCCAACATTACCGATTGCCATCGCGATGGGCATCCCAATAGCAGACCATAAAGAATATCGACCACCGACCCAATCCCACATTGGGAAAACATTATTACTGCTAATGCCAAAGGCTACGGCTTTATTAACATTAGAGGAAATGGCAATAAAATGACGACTTAACTGTTCAAAAGTAACACCGTAATCATAAAACCATTGACGCGTTGATTCAGCATTAGTCAATGTCTCTTGAGTATTAAATGACTTGGAGGCAATCAGTACCAACGTTGTTTCTGGGTTTAATGTCGTTAAGACATCATGCAGATGATTACCGTCAATATTGGCAACAAAATGCTGTTTAGGGCCACCTTGAACATAAGGTTTTAACGAAGTAGTCACTATCTTGGGGCCTAAGAAAGAACCACCAATACCTAAATTTAAAACATCCGTGATGCATTTTCCGCTATAACCAAGCCAATCTTTGTTGCGTACTTGGTTAACGACGGTTTCTACCTTCAGTCGCACGGCTTTTATTTGAGGCACTATATCCACGCCATCAACAAACACCGGTTTATTATCTTGTTGTCGCAAAGCGGTATGCAATACCGATCTATTCTCAGTATTGTTAATCGCATCACCGGCAAACATAGCATCACGTTTTTTCTCTAGCTGAGCCGATTCGGCTAACCTCATTAATAAGGTACGAGTTTTTAGCGTGATGCGATTTTTTGAATAATCAAGATTCAAACCACAAGCACTCACCGATAAATTTTCTGCGCGTTGAGAGTCGCTGGCAAAAAAATCGCGTAAATGACTAGTTTCCATTTCAGCTAAGTGTTGTTGAAGTTCTCGCCAGTTCTCATTAAAGCTATCAATTATCATTAAAGTTTCCTTTAGCTATTTTAGAATAACTGCTTTAGTTGTACTTCAAGCTTGCACTGATCAATGGCAAAGTTACGAATACCTTCTGCTAGTTTCTCTGTTGCCATCGCGTCTTGGTTCATTTCCCAACGATATTGGGCTTCAGTTAAAGCCGCTGGTTGGTCTTGTATACTCGTTGCCGCTATTAACTGTTGTTTGATCACTTCATGATTTACAGCCAATTCAGCCATCAATGGCGGACTGATGGTTAAACGATCACAGCCCGCAAGTGCGATAATTTCATCAACATTACGAAAGCTTGCTCCCATCACAACGGTGTTATAGCTGTGCTGTTTGTAATAGTTATAAATTTCAGTGACTGAAATCACTCCCGGATCTTCACTCGCTAGATAGCTTTCATGCCCTGTGTCTTTTTTATACCAATCGAGAATACGGCCAACAAAAGGTGAAATCAGATACACATGAGCCTCTGCACACGCTTTTGCCTGAGCAAAGCTAAATAACAGCGTTAAATTACATTGGATGCCTTCTTGCTCAAGTTGCTTGGCTGCTTGAATGCCTTCCCATGTTGACGCCAATTTAATCAAAATTCGTTCTTTGCCTATATTCGCCTCTTTATACATAGCGATGAGTTGGCGAGCTTTAACAATACTGGCTTCTTTATCAAAAGATAAACGGGCATCTACTTCAGTAGAAATTCTACCCGGTATAGTCGCTAAAATCTCTAAGCCAATTAATACCGATAACTTATCAGCGGCAAGACTCACTTGTACTGCTTTATCACTCGTTTGGCTTTTAGCCCAATCAACGGCCTCTGTTAGCAGTGTTTGATAAGCAGGAATAGCCGCAGCTTTTAATAATAATGACGGATTAGTTGTCGCGTCCATAGGAGAAAACTGTGCTATCGCTTCAATATCCCCTGTATCGGCGACGATAGTTGTCATTGTTTTTAATTGTTCAAGTTGAGAAAATTGAGAAAGATGTGCTTGCATGATAATTCCTGTTAAAAAGTTTTTTGTATATTTAGTTAGGTTAAATTTGTTTGGTATAACCTGCTTGGTATAAGACGAGTGATTAGATAAAAATACCCGCGATAGTCGCACTCATTAAATTAGCCATAGCGCCGGCCAATACAGCCTTCATACCTAGTTTGGCAATGTCATGCCGACGACAAGGTGCCATGTTGCCCATACCCCCTAATAAAATAGCTACCGAAGAGATGTTTGCAAAACCACAAAGGGCAAAAGTAATAATCGCTTGAGTTCTAGTACTTAACTGATCAGCAACGGTGATAAAATCTAAATACGCGACAAACTCGTTGATAACAATTTTTTGTCCTAAGAAACTACCGGCCATATTCGCTTCATGCCAAGGAATACCAATAAGGTAGGCAACAGGCTGAAAAACATAGCCTAAGATGAGTTGTAAACTGAGATTTTCAAAGCCAAATAATTCACCAAAACCACCTAACAAACCATTAACCATTGCTAATAAAGCAACAAAAGCTAATAACATGGCACCCACATTAAGCGCTAGCATCATGCCATTTGATGCGCCTGTAGCAGCGGCATCAATAACATTAACAGCCTCTTTAGCATCAGTTTTCAAATTAGCTAAATCATCATTAGGTTGCTCTGTTTCAGGTACTAACATTTTTGCCATTAGCAAACCGCCAGGTGCCGCCATAAAACTCGCGGCAATTAAGTATTTTAAATCAATGCCAATACCTGCATAACCTGCAACGACAGAGCCCGCGACTGAAGCCAACCCCCCTACCATCACAGCAAAAAGTTCAGAACGTGTCATTTTAGGCAAGAAAGGTTTAACCACTAAGGGCGCTTCTGTTTGACCAACGAAAATATTCGCTGTAGCGGACATAGACTCCGCTTGACTGGTTTTTAGTAGTTTCTGCAGACCACCACCGATAAGTTTAATCACCACTTCCATCACACCAATGTAATAGAGTACGGCGATCAGTGATGAGAAGAACACAATCACAGGTAAAACATGAAAGGCAAACATAAAACCCAAACTTTTTTGCCCTATTTGTTCACCAAAAATAAAGATAATTCCGGCATTGGCATAACCAATAACACTCGAAACACCATTAGTAACACCGAGCAAAATATCCTTTCCTGCTGGCATATAGAGTACAAAAGCCCCCAATGATATTTGTAACGCTAATGCACCAATAATAGTACGCCAATTAATACTTTTTCTATTTGATGAGGCTAAATATGCAATACCCAAGAGGAGAAAAACCCCCAAGATGCTGCGTAAAATATTGGTATCCATATTATTCCTTGTTATTTCTTATGACACTCGATACGAGAAAATATACCGTTGTATGAAGAATTTTATTATTGATAGTAACCCTAACCACAAAACCTGACTAGGTAGTCAGGTTTTTAATTTAAACTAAGAAACTAGCTAGGTCAATAGGATATTTTCGAATAAAATAGTAATAACTTCGTCACGTGACCTTAAATTACATCGATAGTCTGCCCATCCTAGTTGCCCTGCCAGAGGTACTTCATGCACGGATTTCATTGGCCTATTCATCACTCACTAAATCCACCACGACTGTGTTACCTCTGTGAGCACAAAACAGTCAACCATTTGAATGATAACGAATTAATACAGAGTTTAAATTTAATATCACAATGACATTTATTATTATTAAAAACATTTAGCTCCTATTTAAACTTATCAAAACGCTATAAATCGATAAAATAATTGTCTGGGTATACTTTGATTATTCCTTAATATTTATTTATTAAAAATATATTGACCAAATGGTCAAGTTACTTTACATTCAAATACAACCTGACAATAGTGACAGGTTTTTATATTGAAACATAATCCGCCCTACTCAGTAGGGAATGTTTACTAAGAACTTTATGATTAGGCTTTAAAACCATGATATTTCGACCTTATTTTGTGTGTAAAAAACAGGAAAAAAAAACTAACTCTTATTCCGTTTCAGTAAAATTGTTAATTACCCTTTTTACGACTGTATTACTTAATCCAGTTATTAATGCTCAAACGCACAACAAAAATGAAACGACTATCAAAGTGGCGACTTTCAATGTCAGCATGGACGCGACAAACTACTTGCCTAAAGGTGAAATAGGCACAGGTGTAGAATTAATTAATGCACTTAAGAGTGATCATCAACAAATCAAAAATATCGCAGAAATCATTCAACGTTCACGTCCTGACATCATACTTCTCAATGAATTTGACTATATTGCTGACCCTAAACAAGGTGTTGAGCTATTTTTAAAAGAATACTTAGGAAAATCTCAACAAGGCACCCAGACCATTGATTATCCTTATTATTATTTTGCCCCGGTAAATACCGGTCTTAACACGCCATTTGATTTAGATAATAACGGTAAAAAAACAAATAACCTTGGTGATGCTCAAGGTTTTGGCCACTTCCCTGGTCATTTTGGCATGGTGTTGTTGTCTAAGTACCCAATAGAAAAACAAGCAATTAGAACCTTCCAAAATTTTCTCTGGAAGGATATGCCCAATGCAATTATGCCTATCGACCCAAGCACTAACGAGCCTTGGTATAACAGCCAAGAAGCCCAAATCCTGCGCTTATCTTCTAAATCTCACTGGGATATTCCCGTCAATGTGCAAGGAAAAATTGTTCATATATTAGCAAGCCACCCAACACCACCTGTATTTGATGGCAAAGAAGATCGCAATGGCGCGAGAAACCACGATGAAATTCGCTTCTGGCAAGATTATATTACCCCGAACAAAGGCAACTACATTTACGATGACGAAGGTATCAAAGGAGGTATTAAAATAGAGAGCCGCTTCGTCATTTTAGGAGATCAAAATGCCTCTAAAGATGAAGGCGGTGCACGTAAAGAAGGCATAGCAAACTTGCTCGCTAGCCCATTGACAAATAATGATATAACACCCGCTAGCATTGGAGGCATGAACAATAGTGACAGCCTTTTTTCTGCCAATCATACTGCTGGTTGGGGCATGCGAGCAGATTATGTTTTACCTTCTCGTTCAGGTTTCAAGCTACAAAAAAATGGTGTGTTTTGGCCAGAGAAAACCTCCCCTCTTTATCGTTTGATTGATACCCGTTCAGCTTCTTCAGACCATCGTTTAGTCTGGGCTGACTTAGCGCTAACAACGAAAGAGAAAGTCGCAAAAAATATTATCATGGTTATTGGTGATGGAATGGGACCTGCCTACACCACTGGTTACCGTTATTTTATGGACGATAAAAGTACACCTCTGGTAGAAACAACTGTGTTTGATGATTTATTAGCCGGCATGGTTAGTACTTATCCAGTACACACTCAAGGTTATGTCACTGACTCTGCTGCCGCAGCCACTGCGTTATCTACTGGACATAAAACTTATAATGGCGCCATCGGTGTTGATACAAATAAGAAACCTTTATTAACCCTAATGGAGTTAGCTAAACAATTAGGTAAAAAAACGGGCTTAGTCGTTACCTCACAAATTAATCATGCGACACCTGCCGCTTATTTTTCTCACAATGAAAGTCGTAAAAATTACAATGGAATTGCCGACAGTTACTTTGATAATCGGATAAAAGGTCAGTTTAAAGCAGACGTTATGTTGGGGGGCGGTACAAAATATTTTAATCGCCAAGATAGGAACTTAGTCAACGAATTCAAAAACGCTGGCTTCCAATATATTGATGATTTTTCCAAACTTGCTTCACTCAATAAACAACAAGCAGTATTAGGTTTGTTTGCAGAAATGGGCTTGCCTTGGACCTTAGATAATAAAAATAATAACCACCTGTTAACAATGACCAAAAGCGCTGTTAAACAATTAGAAAACGTTGACGGTTATGTCTTACTTGTTGAAGCTAGCCAAATAGATTGGGCTGGACACAGCAATGATATAGCTGCCGCTATGGGTGAAATGTCGGATTTAGCGAACACTTTAACTTGGCTAAAAAATTATGCAGAAAACAGCAATGATACTTTATTAGTTGCCACGGCAGATCATAGCACTGGCGGTTTAACACTTGGTGCTAAGGGTGATTACCGTTGGCAACCTGAGTATTTGAAAAGCTTAACCATGTCCCCTCAGAGCATTGCGGCAAAATTAGCACAACAAAAAAAGGGGGTCTCCGCAGAAAAATTATCGGCTTTACTTGGATTTCCTGTGTCTGCTCAGGAAGCTGATTTATTTATTAATCAAAAAGATGAAAAATTAATCTATCAAACGTTAAAACAATTAATCGATATAAAAACCAATACTGGCTGGACCTCAAGCGGTCATACCGGTATTGATGTACAGGTGTTTTCTACTGGCACTGGCGCTAACAATTTTACGGTGCATCAAACCAATACGGACATAGCAAACAAGCTATTTACCGTACTCAAATCACATTAACTCACAGCAATTAATACTAACTAAAAGACTCAATACCATTGAGCAAACAACCCAAAGGAAAATTATGAAAATACAAATGTTATCTGCAGTACTAGGCCTTAGCGTACTTACCAGCCATGCGAATGTCGTGATCACTGAATATGTTGAAGGGGGGAGCAGCAATAAAGCCATTGAAATTTCAAACTTAGGTAGCGCAGATGTCGACTTAGCCGCAGGAGGTTATAAACTCGATCTTTTTGCTAATGGTAAAACAGAAAGTACTAACGGTATTTTACTACAAGGTTTATTGACACCGGGCTCTAGCATTGTTGTTTATAATAATGGTGCAACAGATGCCTTTAAATTTGATGCTCCTCTCGGTATGTCAGATGCCAGTGCTACTTATTTTAATGGTGATGATGCCTTAGTACTTTCAAATGCTGATGGTGTTATTGATAGCTTTGGACAATTAGGCACAGATCCTGGTAGTAATTGGGGTGATGGTGATTTTGCCACTAAAGATCATACCTTACGCCGCAAAGTATCAATTACTCAAGGCGATGTCACTACAGATGATGCTTTTGACCCGTCAACTGAATGGTCAACTTTTGCTAAAGATACCGCTGATGGTTTAGGTTGTACTGGCGAAGTCGCTTGTGATGGATCCCAACCTTTACCTACTGCCGGTACGTTAATAGTTGACAGCACTACGCCTGTTGATGAAATTTGTACAAACTGCCCTGACATAACAAAAATTGCCGACCGTGCGACATATGTTCAAGCGAGTTATTACGCTAATGCAAATGCCGCTGAAGCGAATGCTTTACGTGCTGCAATCACCACAGATATCAGCGCAGTCCATAAGCAACTGAGCTATTCAGAGGTATGGACAGCATTAACTTACACCGATGAAGATCCCGCTAATAGTGACAATATTATTTTACTTTATTCTGGACGTTCTATAGCCAAAAAAGATAATGGCAGTGGTTCAGCTTCAAGTAATCAAGATTTTTGGAATCGCGAACACACTTGGGCAAAGTCTCATGGTTTCCCTGAGACTAGTCAGTTAGGTTATACCGATATACATCACTTACGCCCAACAGATGTTTCAATTAATAGTGACCGTGGTAATCGTGATTTTGATATTGGTGGTACTTCTAATGTCGAAGCACCTGCTAATATGAGCACAGCAGATACTTGGGAACCAAGAGATGAAGTCAAAGGTGATGTTGCCCGTATGATGTTCTATATGGATGTACGTTACGATGCAGGTACAGAAACCACCATGCCTGACTTAATATTAGTCGATAGTGTTGGTACAGCAACGAGCACTTTAAGCGATGGTACAGGTGAACTAGGTAAATTGTGTACCTTATTTGATTGGCATTCTCAAGATCCTGTAGATACCTTAGAAACAAACCGTAACCACAGCATCTATGAATATCAAGGAAACCGTAACCCTTTTATCGATCATCCTGAATGGGTTGATAGTCTTTATGCCTCAGCTTGTGGTGGTGCAGATGGTGGTGATGCTAATGAAGCACCAACAGTTTCAGCAGGTGATGAACAGTCCGTAGCCTCTGCTGCTAACGTTACTTTAACCGCGACAGCTACAGATAGTGATGGCAGTATTGCTAGCTATGATTGGACGCAAACAAGTGGTAAAACTGCGACTATTACTAATGCTGATAGCGCGTCAGCAACTTTTGTAACACCAAAAGTAGGTAAAGATGAAAGCTTAGTGTTCATGGTTACCGTTACTGATGATCTAGGTAAAACGAGTACAGCCTCTGTTACTATTAATGTAGCCGCTGAAGTGATAAATACTGAATCTAGTGGTGGTACTTTTTACTTTTTAATTGCAGGACTTACCTTACTATCAGTCAGAAGATTTAAAATTTAGTTTAACGTCCTTTAGAATAATTTAATGAGTCAAGTTGCCTTTTTTCAAGGTAACTTGCTTCACTTTTTTAACCGTACAAACTAGTCGTTATGACAAAAACCCCCTCCCCACTTTACTCCTATAGCAACTATACTTACATGACTAAACATCCCTAAAAGGTAATTGTTCCCATGCGGTTTATTGTTTACTCTATCATGTCATCCTTGTTATTTTTATCATTAGCAAGCCATGGAGAAACGCTAAGGGTAATGCTTTACGATACCAATAATCCACCCTACTCCTTTAAAAAAGAGGGTAAGCATCAAGGGATTTTTATTGATATTTTTCAACAGTTAGAAAAAATAAGCCCCTATAGATTTATCTTAATAGATTATCCTTTTGCTAGAGCACAGCACGAATTTTTCCTAGGGAATGTTGATATAGAACCCGGTATTTTCCATGGCTGGCGCATTGATGAAAAAGTATATGGTCAATACTCAATTACTTTTGCCAAAGCTGAAGATGTCATCGTTTTTAGAAAAGGTATGGCGTTCAATGTACAAACACCCGAAAACTTATTTGGCAAAACGGTTGGTACCGTCAGGGGCTATAAGTACGGTAGATATGATCATCCTGAAGTGCTTCGTCAAGATAACAAAGGTGAAGGACTTATTTTAAAACAGTTATTGTACAAACGCTTTGACCAAATTTTTATTGATAAACGAGTAATCCAATATTATATGCTTAAAGATAAAGCTTATCGTCAGCTAGAAATTGGTAATACGCTTTCATCCGTAAACGTTGGTCTAAGAGTCCATCCAAACAAAGTACATGCTTTACCTGCCTTAAACGCAGCAATACAACAAATGTTAACTACTGGGAAAATGAAAGAAATCTATCAAAAGTACCAATTAGCCGCCATTGACTAATAACGACCCTAACTCATGATTTACTGTTTATCGTAGCCAAGTTAATAAGACGTACCACTATAAAGCTTCGGTCAAACGTTCTGTTTGTCGGTAAAGGTCTTTGATTGGCAAAGGAAGTGGCTTTCATTACAAATTGAAATGTACCTTTTACTCCTTCTGGCGCTATCGCTTCCGTTTGAGCAATTAAGTTCATCGTACTCGTTACTGTGGCATTAGTTGCGTATTTGTGTGATGGACTACAGGTGCTAAGCGCTAACACTGATATTAAAAGTAAAAACTTCAAATTGACGACATCCTTGTTTTATATGACTAACGAAAAGTTTCGACTTCCTTTTCGTTATAAAGTTAACCTAGTGAAGCTGATAATCAGCTCCACATGAGTTTACAAAAGGTGTGGCAACAACTAAACAATACTTTCCAGTGTCATTTCTATCATCTCACCAAATTTTAATTGGCGATCTTCTGCAGACATTTTTTCACCTGTTTTGATATGGTCACTTACCGTAAGTAAACAAAGTGCTTTTTTTCCTAGTTCCGCAGCTACGCCATAAAGTCCAGCAGCTTCCATTTCTACAGCAAGAATTCCATATTTTTCAAGTTTTTTAAATACATCAAATTCAGGTACATAAAATAAGTCTGCCGAAAAAACATTGCCGACTTTAGGTGTTTTTCCTAATCGTTTAGCCGTGGTAACAACTTTCTCTAATAGTTCATAATTTGCTATCGCAGCAAAATCGAAATTATTAAGTCGTTGACGATTAACATTAGAGTCGGTGCTTGCTCCCATCGCAATAACAATGTCTTCTAACTGTATATCATCACGAATTGAACCACAGCTACCTACGCGAATAATATTCTCCACACCATAATCTCGATAGAGCTCAGTAGCATAAATAGACATAGAAGGGATACCCATGCCTGAGCCCATCACTGAAATACGCTTACCTTTGTATTCTCCTGTATAGCCAAACATATTTCTAACCGCGGTGACTTGCTTTACATTGGTTAGATAGTTTTCAGCGATAAATTGCGCCCGCAATGGATCGCCAGGCATGATAACTGTTTCGGCAAAATCACCGGCATGAGCTGATATATGTGCTGTTGGCATAAGAATGTCCTAATCGTTATTATATTATTTAACTACATTTACATTATAGTTACTTAGTAGAATTACATAATAATAAATACTTGACCATACAGTCAAGTTATAATAATGGTAAAAACAACCTGTCCTATTGCCATTTTCAATCTCAAATTGAAAGCTTAAAATAACCACTTGTAGCAAAAAACACGTCAATATTTATACTATATTAACACCATGAATAGCTCTAATCACAGTAATGTAAATAGCACAAAAATTACGGCGCAAGGAGGGAAAAATAAAAATCAAGAGTTCCGCTTTTTTGGTATAACTCAATAAAAAAGGTATTTAATCTTTAAGACTAAATACCCACAATTATGTTTTTATAGCGCTTTATAAACTAATAAACGGTTTATAAGTTTCCCCAAATATTTTCAATGTACTCAGGATGGTCAACAAAAGGGTTACGGTTTCCTTGATGGCCAAATGCAGCTTCGTTACGATCAATTTCTTTTTTGCTAACGGGATCGTTAGCATGCCACCGCATTAACATTTCTAATTGCCATAATTCAAACACTTGATTACTGCTACCATCTAAAATAGCATCACCATAAACTGAATTATTCTGCCAACTGCTAATAACATTTTCATAGCGAGTCGCCATATAAAAGTACGCTCGCGCTAAATCACCTTTAAATTCATCAATGGGTTCAAACACAGTACCGCTATAGCCTAAAGTACTCGTTGAAGAGCCTAATTTACTATTATTGGTTGAGGTAAAAGAGGCTGTTGCCACCTCCCCATAAGGGAAACCACTACGTTTTGAGTTGACATAACCATCGGTGGCATAAATGTGATGTACATCAGAGTTCATCGGCTCTACTTGGCCACCAAACCAACTCTTAGGGAAAGTATGCTCTCTATTGTAACAACCCCCTTCGCCACTATAATTACCACATTGATCGCTTACTTTAGTGTAAGTATAATTGTCAGTTGAAATAGGATTTTCAGAATAAATATCTAAAATTGAACCATCATTTTCAAAATAAACATCGAGTGAATGATTTTCATAAAATGTCCATAAAGCAGAATAACCTTGACCTGAATGGCCATTGATTAAGTTATGTAATTCTGTTTTTAAAGAATAACCCACTTGTGACGTTACCGTATCGTAATACGTGCCCGTGTAAGTGCCTGAGCCACCTCCTCCACCGCCAGAATTTCCTAGGGTAAAGGTTTTAGTTTCAGTACTAGCAAAACTGCTCCCCGAAATTAGCGCTGTTCCAGCCAAAGATAAATCATAAGACCCATTGCCAAAATTACAACAAATACCATCACCATAGCTGTCATTTATGGTGAAGGAATAATCGCCATCAGCTAAACAAAAGTTTTCATTATAATTTGAAGAGTTACCATAACTATTACCACTGGCCACTTCTTGATTACTCGCATTCATTAACGTCCAGCTGGTTTCATAACCGTAGTTGTCGGTGACTAAACTAAACGCAACATCATTAGTGCTGCAACTTCCATCTCCTGTTCCACCGTTTGATGCTTGGGTCGGCTGAAAATAATCTACATAAACAATTTCAGTACCATCAAAGCCCGACGTGTCATAAAAACGCAAACCAACCGCAATGTCTGTCGTTGAACTTGCAACATAACTATGAGTAACTTGCTGCCATTGATTGAGTAGGCTTTCATTGGAGTAGCCTTGATAGCCATCAATATATAAACGCGCTTTAACACCACCTTCGGTATGATATATTCCTACAGAAAACTCATAGGTTTGTCCTGCAACAACACTAACCATTTGCCTAAAGTCAGTTGAACCTTGAGTACCTGTATTCACTGTAATGGCAGCAGAGCTAGAGCCTTCTTGTGTTAAAGTTGTATTTGGATTAACACTAATGCCAGAATCAATTGTAGTCCAGCCTGTAGGTAATCCATCAGACCATGTTTCAAAACTTCCATTAGTAACGTCTGCTGCTGCATAGCTACTAACAACACTGAGTAATAAAGCAGCAATATTATTTTTATAATTCATTTATTGATCTCACTTTTATTGAATAATGATTACACCTCCCTATGTTCCTCTTGGCCTTGTATGTTGTCTAATCCATGAAACCGAACAAAATTCATACAGAGCCAGTACAAAATCAGTACTGATACAACCTAATTAAAACTGACCACATAGTCAACTAACAAGTAACAAAAAAATAACATTTTTCCTATTCATTTTAAGCCAAGCACTGCAAGTGTTAAGTTACAGCGCTAGGTAATAAAAAAACGGATACACTTATAATAATTTAGCCGTATTAACGACATTATCTACGGTAAAACCAAAATGCTCTAGTAACACTTTACCCGGAGCTGATTCACCAAATCGGCTGATACCGACTACAGCACCACGTAAACCAACATATTTCCTCCAAAAATCAGCATGGCCCGTTTCAATAGCGATACGTTTAGTGACTATTGAGGGTAAAACGTCTTCTTTATAATCATCGGTCTGAGCATCAAATACATTAGTTGATGGCATAGAAACTACCCGTATCTTTTGTCCTTGTGCTGAGAGTACTTTGGCAGAGTCCAAGGCTAGTTGTACTTCAGAGCCTGTAGCAATCAAAATCACTTCAGGTGTACCTTCACAGTTAGTCAGTATGTAAGCGCCTTTTTCAATGTCAGTAACCTGTTTTTTATTACGGATTATTGCCGATAAATTTTGGCGAGAAAAAATTAATGCCGTAGGTGCCTGTTGATTTTTTACTGCCATTTTCCAAGCAACAGCAGATTCTGTAGCATCACAAGGACGCCATGTTGTGAGATTAGGCGTGGTGCGTAAGTTTGTTAGTTGCTCGATTGGTTGATGTGTTGGTCCGTCTTCCCCCTGGCCAATTGAGTCATGGGTGTACACAAAAATATTTTGAATACCCATGAGTGCTGACATGCGAACAGCATTTCGGGCGTACTCCATAAACATCATGAAGGTAGCGCCGTAGTTGATAAAACCACCATGCAAAGATATGCCATTCATGATGCCGCTCATACCAAATTCACGTACACCATAATAAATATAATTACCCGCTGCATCACTTTCTATGCCCTTGGCATCTGGCCATAACGTCAGGTTAGAGCCGGCAAGATCGGCCGATCCGCCGAGTATTTCAGGTAAGATTGCTGCAAACTCAGTAATGGTGTTTTGTGACGCTTTCCGGCTGGCAATATTTTCGCCTTTGCTTTGACACAATTCGATATAAGCATCGGCTTTTTGCTCAAATTCTGCCGGTAGCTCTCCTTCAATAACCCTGCGCTTAAATTCCTCCGCTAGCTCTGGGTGCTCGGTACTATACGCTAAAAATTGTGCTGACCAGCTAAGGCTATTATCATGGCCTTGTTGTTTATGATCCCACTGAGCATAAATTTCTTCAGGTATGGCAAAACGAGTTGCATCAGGCCACTCTAAAAACTTACGGGTTGCAGAAATTTCATCATCGCCTAAAGGAGCGCCATGGCAATCATGCGATCCTGATTTGTTAGGCGAGCCAAAACCAATCACCGTTTTACAACAAATCATCGTTGGCTTATCAGTAACCATTTTGGCTTGCTCAATAGCATTGTGTATTGCCATAGCATCATGACCATCCACACAAAGTACATGCCAGCCATATGCAGCAAAGCGTTCAGGGGTATTATCAGTGAACCAGCCTTTAACTTCGCCATCAATAGAAATGCCATTATCATCCCAAAAGACCACTAACTTCCCTAACTTTAACGTACCAGCTAAAGAACAAACTTCATGAGAAATACCTTCCATCAAACAGCCATCACCTACAAAGCAGTAGGTAAAATGATCAACTATATTGTGCCCTTCTCGGTTAAATTGAGCCGCTAATGTTTTCTCTGCTATCGCCATGCCCACAGCATTAGAGATACCAGCACCTAGTGGTCCAGTTGTTGTTTCAACACCTGGGGTATAACCATATTCAGGGTGGCCCGGTGTTTTAGAATGCAACTGACGAAAGTTCTTTAAATCATTTATTGATAAGTCATAACCTGAAAGATGCAATAAGGAATAAATCAGCATAGATCCATGGCCATTGGAAAGTACAAATCTGTCACGATCGCACCAATCAGGATTTGTTGGGTCATGCTTTAAAAAATCTTGCCAAAGCACTTCAGCAATATCAGCCATACCCATGGGTGCTCCAGGATGACCAGATTTTGCTTTTTGAATAGCATCCATAGTTAATATTCTTATGGCATTTGCTCGTTTTTTACGTGACAACATTATTACTCCTAATTAGCACTATTTTATAAATAAAATTATATTCTATTTTTAAAATAATACTTTCCTGTCCATCTGGTCAAGAAAAACTTGACACAAGTGATGAGAAAGTGGAATCTAGTAAAGTCTCTTTACAGAACAATGATGCTCACTACTAATCTCATATAGCTAAATATGACTTAAGAGCAAAAAAAATTATTTTAAACATTGATAACTATTAGAGATTAACGAACTAACTTAGTGCTTATGTTTCAAGGCAGAATATTAATAATTACGTTAGTTCCTTTTACAACTTATGGGAATAAATCGAAGATGAACAAACCAAAACTATCAAAAATAGCTAGTGCGATTGTTATCGCCGTTGGCTTATCAACATCGGCAATGGCTGCCGATACCTCATCCGCTATGCGTGGTAAAATCCTTAGCCCGACTGGCGAAGCTGCCTCTAATGTAAAAATTACCGTGATTCATGAGCCTTCAAAAACAAGCCGTGAGTTTATAACGAATGACTCGGGTAATTTCAGTGCTAAAGGCTTGCGTGTAGGCGGCCCTTATACCGTTATTATCGATTCAGATATTTATAGCGATACCACTTTAGACAATATCTTTCTAAACTTAGGCAATACCCATCGCATCAGTGAGCAACTACAAGTAAATAATGTCGAGCGTATACAAGTAACGGGGTCAAGATTGTTGCAAACGTCTGGTGGCTCAAACAGTGTTTTTGGTGCAGATCTTATTAAAAATGCCCCCAGTTTTAATCGTGATATTAAAGATATTGCTCGCTTAAACCCGCTTGCTAGCATCAATGGTAATGGCGAGTTAGTTATTGCTGGTGGTAATCCTCGCTCAAATAGCTTAACCGTTGATGGCATCGGGCAAAATGATGATTTTGGTTTAAATTTCGGTGGTTACCCAACAGAGCAACCGCCTGTTTCATTAGATGCTATCGATCAAATTTCTGTTGATGTTTCACCATTCTCGGCTAAAAAAGGCAATTTTGGTGGTGGTACTATTAATGCAGTAACTAAATCAGGAACGAATGAATTTAAATTTTCAGGCTTTGCTGAAACATCAACACCTGATATGGCCGGTGATGTTCAAAAAATCCAAACGATGAGTGAAGACGGAGATAATATCCTTGATGATAATGGCCATAAAACCTTTGAAACAAGTTACGTTGAACCGATAAAAACCCAATCTCGTTTTGGTTTTAACGTCGGTGGCCCTATTATTGAAGACGAATTATTTTTCTTTGTTAACTACAGTAGTTGGACTAGTGAGCTAGCGCTCGATTATGGTTTTGAAGGCAGCGGCGCGGCGCACGAATATAATATTTCTGAAGAACAGTTTGCTGAATTTAACACTATTTTAAGTGACGTATACGGTCGGACCGATTCTTTAGGTGGCAATCCAGAAAATAGCGATCAAACTTTATTAGCTAAGTTAAGTTGGAACATTAATGATGATCACCGACTAGATTTCACTTACCAATGGCAAGACAATCAAGTTGAAAAGAACTTTGGTACCGGTGGTTCGACGGTAAATTTAGCCTCAAATCGCTATAATTACATTAGTAAATTAAGTAACTTTTCGACTAAAGTCTATTCCGATTGGAGTGATAACTTTAGTACTGAAGTTGGTTTAAGCTATAAAGACTCGTCTGCTAATAGTGAGACCAACAGCGATATTGGTCAAGTCACGGCTATTACTAAATACCGTGGTCCACAATTTGTTTTTGGTCAAGATCAATACCGCCACGCGAATGTATCAGAAACCAAAAACCTTACGTTATCGTTAGATGCTACTTATTTAATGGATGAGCATGAGATTAATTTTGGTATTCAATATGAAGACTTAAATTTATATAACTTATTTGGTGCTAATTCACTTGGCTCATGGGAATTTGATAGTCTTGACAATTTTGCTGCACAAGACTTAGCCAAGTACGGTGAGTTTACCTATCAAAATGCCTATAGCGGTGATACTCAAGACCTTGCTTACGATATATCACGTAGCCAATTATCACTTTATATTGAAGATATCTTCTATTTAACTGATGATATTACCGTCACCGCTGGTGTTCGTTATGAGCGACTTTCATCAAGTGACACTCCCACACTAAATACCGCATTTCAAGAGACTTATGGTCACACTAACCAAGAAAACCTTGACGGTTTAGATATCATTTTACCCCGTGTTAATTTTGAATGGGTCGCCTCAGAATCGCTAAGACTAGAGGCTGGTGTTGGTCGTTTCCAAGGTGGTATTCCTAATGTTTGGTATAATAACCCATTCCAAAAAGACGGTATTACACTCGTAGCGGCATCAAGTAATGCTATTGATGATTATTATAGTAATAACCTTGTTGATGCTGACTTTGCCGTGCCGACTGAAATAATTGATTCATTAGACAAAGGTGCGGGTAGCACAAACTACACCGACCCTAATTTTAAATTACCCTCTAGCTGGCGTGCCCGTATTGCTGCCGATTATAGTTTTGATATGCCAATATTAGGCAATGGTTTTAATTGGTCAACTGAATTAATGTACCAAGTTAAAGAAAACGAAGCAGTTTGGACAAATACAGCAATGGTAAACCCAACAACCGCCGATGATGATGAACGCCTTATCTATGAAAGTCGTTACTCTGGTGATTTAGAAGATAATTTTGATATTCAAATGACCAATGCATCCGATGATGGTCGTTCTATTATTATTTCAACCGCTCTTGCCAAACAATGGGATAATGGCGTTAGCATGACCATGTCTTACGCACATCAAGACGTTACTGAAAATCATGCAGGTAGCTCATCACAAGCGCAAAGTAACTATAAGCATAATAATGTTAAGAGCAGAAACGTTGATTTTGTATCTCGTGGTTACTACGAAGTTGAACATAGCTTCAAGTTTAACCTTAACTATGCTGTACAAATTTTCGAAGGATATAATACTAATTTTAACGTATTCTTTGAACGTCGTTCTGGTCGTCCATTTAGCTGGACTATGGGCAGCTATAAAAAAGGAGATTTAGGAGATACTCGTGACTTTTACTCTAACTCTGCTTACTTAGCCTATATTCCATCAGGTGCTGATGACGCGAATGTAAACTGGGATGAGTCTGGTATTTCTTGGGATGAGTTAGAAGTATTCTTAAACCAAGCAGGTATTAGCGAACGTGGTGAAATACTCGATCGTAATACCGCAACTCAACCTTGGGTAACAACCATGGACCTGAGTATTAAACAAGAATTTGCCGGTATTTCTGCGGGTCATAAAGGTGAAATATTCTTCATGATTGATAACTTTGCTAATCTTTTGAATGATGATTGGGGTGTAGAAAAATCACTTCGTTATACCAGTAAAGCGATTTATGATTTTGGCGGGCTTGATGACAATGGCAAGTATAAACTTGATAAAGTTTACGGTGGTGCAGATACTCGTAACCATACAGAAACAAACCTAAGTTCTTCAGGTTGGCAAATGAAGGTAGGTGTAAACTACCGTTTCTAGGGCTGATTAATAACTCTGTGTAATAACAGTCTTATATAAATATTTTAACGGTTTTGAATTTATTCAAAACCGTTTTTTTATTATATGAAATAAATATAATATCGCCAACAAGGTGCTTCATTACAGAAGCAATATTAAATATATTTTGCGATAGCCGTATATTAAATTAAGCCACAGCCTCGTAAAATAATGTTAGATAGAAAAGAAATAACTTCCTCAATATCATTATCTTCAAAATCTGCTTTATTCATTATCGTTAAAATTTGCGTATCAAAGTCAGCATAATGCTGGGTAGCAGACCAAATAAGAAAGATTAAGTGAACAGGGTCAACGTTAGTCATTTCACCATTGTCTATCCATTGTTGAAATAACTTAGCCTTTTCTCTTACCCATTGACGTTGGTATGTACGAGCATAATCTTGTAAGTGCGGAGCACCTTGGATAATTTCCATGGCGTATATTTTAGAAGCCTCTGGCTCTTTGAATGACATCTTTACCTTGGCAGCAATAAATTTTTCTATAGCAACTTTTGGACCTTGATTTGGCTCAATATCCCCTATACCTTCATCCCACATTTCCAGTGTATCTTCAAGTACGGCATGATAAATATTCTCTTTATTTTGGAAATAATAGAGAACATTTGCTTTTGGTAGTTCCGCTCTATCAGCAATAGACTGAACCGTTGCCCCTCTGTAGCCTTGCAGAACAAACTCTGTTCTGGCTGCCATTAGTATTTTAACTCGGCTTTTGGCTCGAATATTACCCGTTTTTTTTATTTGATTAGCACTAGTCATTCTTTAGGCTCAGTGTGCGTTAATATTTTATGCAACCTTCACCCTAGTAGCTAAGTCACACATTTCTTTAAATATAATAAGTTAATTTGTTAAACCGTTTAGAGAGGGTCTTACTATTTATTAATCATCTAAATAACAATATTTGCGTTGCTCTTAAAAGTTTATGACGACTTTAACAAAATCAAAGGTTACACCCAACATAACCAATTGGAAAGTTTTATCATTGTTAATGAATGTTTTTATTTGTTACTTTACTTTAACTATAAAAACGTTAAACATAGCCATTTAGCCAGAAAAAACATTAATATAAGCAACTGTATTTCTGAATAAAAAATATAAAACACCTAGTAACAAAGCTAATAACTTTACTTATTTACATCAACAATAATTGATGCGAAAGTTTACTAAAACCTCAACGAACAAACATAAAAGACCAACTGGTCAGCTTTAATTGTTTGTTATTTATTTATTTATTTATTTATAATTAATATTTTTATAACACGACTTTAAAGTAACAAATAAAAATAAATCGTGTTTCATGCCTTAGTACTTGCCCTCGGACTCTTTATCTACGTCATCAATCATTGTGATACAACATAGTTAGACATTATTCCTTAATTTCATTTCAGCAGCTTCAACTGTCTGATAGATCAATGTGTTAATTGTCATTGGTCCTACCCCGCCTGGTACTGGTGTATATGCTTTAACTCGATTCACAAGGGGTTGTAACTCAATGTCTCCAACGCCACCCTCATGGTAACCGGCATCAATTACAACGGCATCGTCTTTTATCCAATCTGCTTTGATAAATTCAGGTCTACCTACAGCGCCAACAATGATATCTGCATTCTTTATAATTTTATCAAGACCGATCGTTTTTGAATGACAAATAGTCACAGTGCAATTTTTATTAAGCAGCATCATTGCCATTGGTTTGCCCAAAATTGGACTTCTGCCAACGACAACGGCGTGTTTGCCTTCTAGCTGTATATCGTATGCTTCTAAAAGTCGAATGATTCCTTTTGGCGTAGCGCTGCCATAGGAAGTTTCATTCATTGCCATTCGACCGAAACCCAAACAAGTTACCCCATCAACATCCTTAGACAAATCGATGGAATCAAAACATTGTCTTTCATTAATTTGTGATGGAACCGGATGTTGCAAGAGAATGCCGTGGATGTTTGGATTAGCATTAAGTTTTTCGATTTCAGCCAGTAACTCTGCAGTTGTTGTATCCTCTGACATTTCAACTTTGAGCGAATCCATACCAACTCGGGTACATGCGTTTGATTTCATTTTCACATAGGTTGCCGATGAAGGGTCATTGCCTACTAAAATTGTGGCTAAGATAGGAACTGCACCGTTATTAAGTTTTTTAAGCTGGGTAACTCTTGAACGCAAATTTTCTTCAGATTTTTTGGCTATTAGTTTTCCATCTAAAATCAATGCTGACATGTATACAATCCTTAACTGTTTTTTTATAGGGCTAACGCTGTAGAAGCGAAAAATATTGTGACTCAAATAATGAAAGTAAAATGGCCTCTCGATTTTTTTTGTTTAAAGTTATGGCGATTATCCCTCTTCCCCTCGTTAAAAATGAGCAAGGTAATAATATTTTTTGCTATCGCATAATATTTAAGAGCAAGCAAAATATCACGAATAAGTGACTTGTCAATTTTTAGTTATTTGTGTGGTGTATTTTAAATTCGATAAAAAAGCAGTGTTTGGTAATACTTTATTTAAACTGCAAATAAGACTGTAATTAACAGTAGATTGCTTACAAATATAAGAACCGCTTTATCTGACCAGGGTCGATCAGCAATAAAAAAGGGTAACTTTCGTTACCCTTTTAAGCGTTTACGTTAAAGCTTACTTGAGTAAGCTATTTACACCTTACTGTGGTGTAGCTTTCAAGTTCAGCGTTATGCCTGATGCTGCTGAATATCCGTAGATATCAACATACCAAAGACCTTTAGCTGGAGCGGTAAAGTTACAGGTTTCATTGTTACCATTTTTATAAGGGCGACAATCATAAGTAGACGTTGTTGATTGCTTACCTTGTGTTACATATAAATCTGCATCACCAGTACCACCTGATAAAGTAACTGCCAAGTCAGCATAACCTTCAGCTAAATCAAGGGTATAGCGAGTCCAAGACCTTCTGGCTACTGACACGTCATTCACTGTGCTATCTATTGGGTTAACAGCTCCGCCGCCACCTGTACTTGGCTCAGTATAGCTACCCGTTAAGGTAACATCGGCAAAATCACTATACGCTTTAAGTCTCACGTAATAAGTGCCACCTTCTTGTGTGCTAGCACATGATTCAACATTACCTGATTTATAGGGACGACAATCGTAATCTCCATCAGTTGGCTCTGCACCAAACTTCACATATAAATCCGCATCACCACTACCACCTGTGGTAGCAATACTAATATCTGTTGCGCCAGCAGGGACTTCCATAGTGAATACTAAGTCATTACCCGTAGAAGCAGTTAAACCTGATTTCACAACACCATTTTCAAGTACTGTATCATCTGGTGTTGTACCACCGCCGCCACCTGAGCCACTGCCGTCACAACCATTCGAGGTTATGTAATCAATCGCATCTTTAGTTTGCGCTAAGCCGTGACCAAATTTAACATCGCGACCTGTAGCACCAAGATCTTGTGCACTTGCGTTAAGTACATTGCGGATCTCAACGTTAGTACAAGTTGGATGATGACTCCATACTAGTGCAGCAACACCGGCGACATGAGGAGATGCCATTGAAGTTCCACTCATTTTACCGTAATTACCCGCGCCAATATTTACCGTTGCACTTGAACCGATGTTAGCTAACATCGCTGCGCCATCTGTATCCGATACTGTAACACTAGGGATATTCGTTGCATTTGTATCGCCTAAAGTACCACCAAAGCTACCTGCAGCATTGTTATAAAGAATAGCACCGACACCACCACTGTCTTGACAAGCTTTCACTTTATCATGGAAAGAAATGTTACCTCGTTGAATTAAACAAACATTGCCACTAGCGCCTGAATCAATAACTTCACCTGTAGCAAAATTATATAAAGAGCCTGTCGCGCTGCCTTGGTTTTCCATTGCATTGGCTGTGTAACCAGTGCCTGACACTGATACTTCAACTACTGAGCCTAATCCTTCAGGGTAAGTAGAATAAACATCAACACCTGGGCCTGATATTTCAACTTGACTATTTTTCTGTGAAAAATCAGCTAATACTTTAGCGCTATCGATAGCGGCTACTGACATTACTGAGTCGTATGATGCTGGAAAGCTTTCAACATCTGTAGTGCTGGTTGCAACACCGTCGTTACCTGCTGCAGCGATAAGTAATACACCAGCATCATAAGCGGCTTGAATACCGTTTTTCTCACTCGTACTTGAACCGGTACCACCTAAACTCATGTTAATAACATCAGAGCCATTGCTCACACATTTGTTAATTGCGCTAACTAAGTCAGAAGAGTAACCCCAACCTGCTTCATTAAATACTTTAACAATATGTAAATTAGGATCAGTACCAATAACACCACGAACACCAATGCCGTTATTAAGCGCAGCAATAGTACCCGCTACGTGAGTACCGTGAGGTCCACCATGATCAAACCAATTACCCGTTCCGCTATCACTAGAACCATTAATAGTACCGCCTTGAACGCCCATATCTTCATGAGGTAAGTTTAAACCTGAATCAATGATACAAATTTTCTTACCGCCAGAATTAGCTGATGCAACACTGTCATCAACTTGATCAGCCTGAACCATACCAATACCATAAGGTACACTTTGTGCCATAAAGCGACGTTGTAAATCTTCTTCTACGTATTCAACGTTTTCATCAGTCGCTAAACTCATCGCATCTGATGCAGATAATTCCGCACTGATCATATTCATTTCTGGATATTCAGATTTACCTTTAGCACCAAGCTTCTTTAACTTTCTTTTAACTGCAGCAAGACGAAGAATAGCCTGAGGGCTGGCCATATTGCTGACACTTGGAGCATTACTCATCACAGCTTGGCTATTACCTGATTGCTTGTATTTAACAATAAAGCGTTTTGCTAGAGGTGAACTCGCCACTGCAGATAATAAGTTATCTGTGTTTTGAACACCCACTGGCTGCGCTGCATAAAGAGCCGTTGAGATTGAAAGTGATAAAACACTTACCGTTGTTACTATTGCGGTCTTATTGGTCAGTAATTTGAATCGTTTATTATTATTTGACATGTTTTTCCCTAGTCGTTAATTATTATTATTTATTTTGATTTTCATCAAAGCAATTCCAACATAGCATTAAAATCCCATTTATTACAAGTTTGTTACATAAAATTTACAAGACAGTAAAAATATTAATGAAAATTCCCTATAAAAATGTCATATTCAATAAATGAAAAACTACTAGGATAATTAATGAGCCAATTTATAGGTGTTTTTGAGAACGCTTTACCTGATGAACTGTGCGATAGACTAATGCAAGGCCATCAAAAAAGTGACAGAATTGTTAAAGGTCGTGTTGGTAGCGGTGTTAATACCGACTTAAAAGATAGTCATGATGTCACTATGGCTGAGAAAGACTGGCAAACACTACAACTTGAACTTATTAATGCCAGCTATCCCCATGTAAAAGCTTATTTGACTGAGCATTATATGGCGTTAATTTCAGCATTGAATCCAACAGTTACCGACCCTGAAACAGGTTTACCTACGTCAGTTAACAAAGAAAACTTTGACCGTTTAGGCACTGCTTATTTAGACCAACTGATCCAGTACGTTTTTTGTTACGATAATTTTACCGTTCAGCAGTATGAGCAAGGCGTTGGTGGATACCATTACTGGCATTCAGAAATTTACCCGCAACTACCACATAATAAACCCTTGCATAGGGTGCTAGCCTTTTTGTATTACTTAAATGATGTTGAAGAAGGCGGCGAAACTGAATTTCATTATCAGAAAATGAAAGTAAAACCAAAAAAGGGCTCGTTAGTTATTTTTCCTGCGGGATTTACTCATACGCATAAAGGTCATATTCCTTTGTCTGATGAAAAATATGTGGTCACTTCATGGTTAATGTATAACAAAGCTGAACAGCTTTATGGTAAGAAATAGCATCACCTTGCCCATTTATTTGCTCATTTTAGCCTACTTTAATTCAACGGTAGTAGACAGGATTGAGCAAACAATCAACTATACATCACTAAAAACGCTCTGATTTTAACTAAAGTTCTGGGATATTTATAGACATCAGCTAGCGAGTTTTAGCCGTACAGTAACCGTATTCATTTCGCCACATAAATGTTCATTCCAATGGAACTAATCACCCCGAAAAAGTTGAAATACTAGCGTCAGGGCTCTCCCTCCGTATATAATTGAGACAACAATAGAGGTTGAATTTTTCAATTGTCTGCGTAGTAATTTCAAGGTGTATTTCGTGTCAGAGCATTTTAGTAAAAAACCCAAAAAAGCCGGTGGTCTTTCGTCATTAACATCGACCTTAAAACACATAATACAAAGCCAACAACCGCAAACAAATGTCAAAAATTTATTAAAGGCAAATAAAGACAAGGGCTTTGATTGCCCTGGTTGTGCCTGGGGAGATCAAAAAGAAGAATTACTGCAATTTTGTGAAAATGGCGCCAAAGCTATTGCTTGGGAGTCAACCAGTAAAAAAGTCGGCGCTGATTTTTTCGCCCAGTACAGTGTCCGCCAGTTACAAAAGCAAAGTGATTATTGGTTAGAGTACCAAGGTCGGTTAACTGAGCCGATGAAGTACAACAAACAAACCGACCATTATGAACCTATTGACTGGCAAGCCGCGTATCAACTGATAGGCGATAAACTCAAGAGTTTATCATCCCCCAATGAAGCTGAATTTTATACTTCTGGCCGCGCCAGCAATGAAGCCTCGTTTCTTTATCAATTATTTGGCCGACTCTACGGTACTAATAACTTTCCCGACTGCTCAAATATGTGTCACGAAGCCAGTGGTGTAGCGTTAAATGAATCGATTGGCATTGGCAAAGGCACGGTAATATTAGACGATTTTGACCACGCTGATGCGATATTTGTTTTTGGACAAAACCCAGGAACCAACCACCCTCGAATGATGAATGCCCTGCGCAAAGCCGCACGAGGTGGCTGCAAAGTTGTCAGTTTTAACAATTTAAAGGAAGTGGCACTAGAACGTTTTGCCAGTCCGCAAGACCCTGTAGAACTATTTACCACTAAAGCAACGACAATTAGCCATGCTTATTTCACCCCTAAATTAGGTGGAGATATGGCGGCTGTTCGTGGCATGGTAAAAATTATTCTCGCGCGTAACGCAGAGCTAACAGCAAACGGCGAGCCTGCCATAATTGATAAGGATTTTATTAAACAACATTGCCAACAATTTGAACAATATCAGCAAGTAGTTAGTGACACCTCATGGCAACAAATTGAGCAGCAATCGGGGCTATCATTTGAACAATTATTGCAAGCTACCGATGTATTTTTGGCTGCAGAGAAAGTCATTTGTACTTGGGCAATGGGTATCACTCAACACAAACATTCAGTCGCAACCATTCAAGAAATTGTTAATTTACAGTTGTTGTCTGGCAATATCGGTAAAAAAGGTGCTGGCTTGTGTCCTGTTCGGGGTCATTCAAATGTGCAAGGTAATCGCACCATGGGCATCAATGAAAAACCAACCGCTGCTTTTATCGACAAGCTTTCGGAAGCTGTTAATACTCAACTACCGAAAGAAAAAGGCCATAACGTTTATTATGCATTAAATGCTTTATTGGAGAAAACCAGTAAGGTACTGATTTGTTTAGGTGGTAATATCGCGCAAGCTGCGCCAGATACAGAGCAAACCCATCAAGCATTAAAAAATACTGAATTGAATGTACAAATAAGCACTAAGCTCAACCGTAGTCATTTGTGTATCGGTCAAGACGCTCTTATTCTACCTTGCTTAGGTCGTACCGAAATAGATAACCAAGACACGGGTGAGCAATTTATTACCGTGGAAGATACTTTTAGCATGGTACATGCTTCGCAAGGTAGCGTGGTCCCCTTAACAACTTCATTGCGCTCTGAAACCGCCATTGTCGCAGACATCGCTGACGCAACCTTAAAAAACTCGAGCATTAACTGGCAACAATTGAAAGGAAACTATGATCTGATACGCGATTTAATCGAACAAAGCATTCCTGGATTTACCAATTTTAATCTGCAGCTTGACCAACCTGGTGGTTTTTATCTTGGTAACAGTGCAGCACAACTCAAATGGAGCAATTTTCAAGAAAAAGCGCTGTTCTCTGCTCACACTCTGCCAACAAGTATTGTCAATATTTCTGCGGATAAAATAAACGATCTTCAAAATAAGAACCAGCCACTTTATACCCTGCAATCGTTGCGCTCTCATGATCAATACAATACGACTATCTATGGCATGAATGATAGATATAGAGGCATTAGTAACGCAAGAAACGTACTGTTTATCAATAAAAAAGATGCCCTAAAACAAGGTTTTAAAAATGAAGACTATGTCGACATCACCTCGATTTGGTCTGATAACAAAAATCGAACGGTAGATAACTTCATACTGTGTTTTTATGATATTCCAAGAAGTAATCTTGCCGCTTATTATCCAGAAACCAATCCTCTGGTACCACTGGATAGTTATGGTGATAGATCTTATACCCCAACGTCAAAATCGGTTGCGGTAATCATCAACAAAGCTAAAAACCCACCGCTGATTTAACGTCTATTTAGCGGTTTTGTGCCAAATAAACTTTATAGCATTAGATGAGAAACATCTTTGTTTCTCACTTTCAAGTCATCTTAGCTTATCCAAGTTGCAGGGAGAAAAAGTGACAAGGTGTGCACTGATTTTTCTATTAGAGATTTGTCGACTGTTATTTAATATTATTTGTTAAGCGCCAATCACCATGATAAACATTAAAGCCTTTATTACTGACAAAACCTATCAAGGTTAAGTTAAATTGTTTAGCTGCTTGTATGGCGAGGTCTGAAGGGGCTCCAACGCCCACCAATACACTAATACCCGCCATAATAGTTTTCTGTACTATTTCAAAACTTATTCGACCACTAACCAGTAAGATCCATAAAGGCGCTTTTTGCACAGCTTTATCCGAAGCTAATAAGGCACCAATAACTTTATCTACTGCATTATGACGACCAATATCCTCATAGAGTTGCTGTATATTTAATTGTTGATCAAACAAGGCCGCGCCATGAACTCCACCTGTTTTGTCAAAAAGACCTTGTTCACGCCGCATTTTACTCGACAATAACAATATTGATTGCGCCGCAAGTACGTTTTTATGTTCAGAATAAGATAAGTTGATGTCCGTTTTTAATTGTAGTGTTTTTAATGACGTTGCACCGCAAAGGCCACAACTAGAATAGCTCACCATATATCTATCTAATATAGATAAGTCTGGGATAAAACCATCAATAAATCTTACTAACCATTCGTTATGTTTACCTTCACCTGGAACATCTTCTGATGCTATTTTTATTGATTCCACAGTAGTAAGTTGCTTTATTACTCCTTCACTATGTAACAAGCCAATAATCAAAAAATAATCATGTCCAGGTGTACGCATAGTAATAGTGAATACTTTGCTTTTCTCTACACCTTGCTCTAACCAAGATAAAGTGATTTGCAACGGTTGTTCAACAATAACGATATCTGCACTCGCTTTTCTTGTCAGTATGTTCTGATTGTTTGCTGTAACTTCACCTGAAGTCTCGTTTAAAGTATCTCCTGAATATTCATGAGAAAACTCGTAACTAACCTTGTTGATTTTTTTTGTGGAATATTCAGATAATTCAGTATTTGGCATATAAAATTTAACACTGCTTAATGATGCTTAATGCCTGAAAGTTTACCCGCTTACTTTCATACAATAAAGGTGTTGTTGCACTGTTTAATAAGTCATGACGTTAACTATTGTATACCTTTTGTTGCAACGCCAATAATCAGCGTTAAATTTGCATTATTATTATTTATGACATTACATTATGCTTACAGTAAAGCTGTTAATTATAGAGCAGGATAGTATGGAAAAGGTAAACGTTCTCATCATTGGGGCGGGTGTTATTGGTCTAGCAATCGCTGCAAAAATCAGCCAACTTTTTGATGATGTTTTATTGGTTGACAAAAATGTTAGTTTTGGTGAAGAAACCAGTAGTCGTAACAGTGAAGTGATTCATGCGGGTATTTATTACCCGAAAAACAGCCTTAAAGCTAAATTATGTGTGCGAGGTAAAAAAATGCTTTACCAATATTGCCATGAGCGCCATATTCCGGTAAATAAAATTGGTAAATTATTGGTTGCCCAAGGTGCAGAAGAAGAAGCTTTTCTAAAGAAAATACAAATTAGCGCTCGAAGTAATGGTGTGGATGATTTGACTTGGATTGACCAAGAGACCTTAAAGCATCTTGAACCAAAATTGCAGGCAACCGCGGCTTTGCATTCCCCTTCAACAGGCATTATTGACAGCCATGCTTATATGCAAAGTTTATTAGCACAAGCAGAACAAGATAACGCCATGTTTGTCGCGCAAACCAAGATGGTTAACGCATCACCTACAAAAGATGGTTTTAAAGTTATTTTAGAATGCCAAGGTGAGTTGTTAACGATTAAGTGTAAGTATTTAATTAATTGTGCTGGCTTGCACAGTGAATCAGTTGCTCATACTATTGAAGGGCTGAAAAAATCTTACATCCCTAAGTTACATTGGTGTCGCGGACATTATTTTTCTTATCAAGGTAAAAGCCCTTTTAAACAGCTCATTTACCCTGTGCCACGCGACAACGGCTTAGGGATTCATGCGTCACTTGATATGGGCGGACAATTAAAATTTGGTCCCGATACGCAATATATAGAGCAGCTGGATTATGATTTTCCAGAAAAGCTCAAAGAAAAATTCATAAAACAAGTCTCAGAATACTTTCCTACTTTAACACCAGATAAGTTACAACCTGCCTATGCTGGTATACGCCCTAAATTACAAGCTGCCGATGGCCCCTTTAAAGACTTTGTTATTCAAACCAGTGAAATACATCAACTTAAGGGCCTAATAAATTTATTCGGCATTGATTCGCCTGGTCTTACGTCTAGTTTAGCCATCGCAGAGTATGTCGCTGAAAAACTAAAAGTTGATTAATACCGATCACATTAAATTGGTGTTTTTTTGAGCACATGGAAAGTAAATGGGGCAATAAGCTGGCTATTGGGATAAAGAGCAACGCTGACGTGACGTATTTCAGCCAACACATGTGCGTAATAATTTAATGAAATTGGTATAATTGCTAATGCTGTATTACCTTTAAAGTAGCGCCTATTTTTAAGTTCTCTTTTCTCAAACTAATCAACTATCGTTATTTTGGCTTTAATGTGGTTATACTTTGATTTAGATATTTAATTAAGTTCACATACTTTAAGGGATGATTTTTTCTATGAAAGTAGTAAAGGATACTCAACGAAGCAAAGGATTTTATGCATCTATACTACTGGTTTTGCTAACATTAATCAGCTTAGTATTATTGTTTCTCAACATAGAAAAACACAAAACAATTAATTTAAATTATGCTGATGTGAACGTCATGGATGATCGTGCGGTGCTAGGTGCATCAGTAGCGACCGTAGTTAAAACCAATCAAGGTCTTGAATTTACCTGCCAAATAACAAAATCACATCTAGCTCAGCCCTATTGTGAGTTAATTATAAATTTACAAGATTTAAGCAAACAAGCTCCTTTTACCGGTTTAGATCTGTCTAATTTTGAGCAAATTGGTTTATGGATACAACATAAACATCCAACACAGCCGGGTACTCGTATTGAATTACGCAACTTTGATTCAGAATACTCTAATAAAGAAAATCAAATAATATTAAAACATAACAGTTTAGAGTATTTAGAGGCATACGTGACTAACCCTGTTTGGCTAAAACTGAATGATTTTGCGATCCCTCAATGGTGGCACAATAGTCATAATTTAACGCTAACACATGGCGGTACTGATTTTTCAAACATATATTCAATAGCCATAGCGCCAAGTACGCAAGTGCAAGAGGGAAACTATCAGCTAACTATTGAACGCATTGAATTAAAAGGTCAGTATATTAGTACCGCAACACTTATTTCCGTGTTAATCATGATATGGAGCATAGCGCTGGGTTATGTCATCCGAGGTTTGAGAACAGCTGTAAAAGTAGCTATTGATATACCTGAGAAAGTAACCCAGACCATTGAATTCGGTACCATGAGTTGCCCCTTAACAGGCGCACTTAATCGTATTGGTTTACGAAAATGTTTTGATCAGTTAGCGCCAACAGATTTAAAACATCTAAGTATTATTTTTATTAGTATTGATTACTTTGAAGATCTTTATTCAAAAAATGGTCAGAAAAAAGCGGATGAGGTTTTACAAAATTTTGCCAACAAGGTTAACAGCACTAGCCGATCTAGTGATACCTTAGTCCGTTGGAATGTTGAAGAATTTTTATTAGTATGTCCTGATACGGCTATTTCACCTGCGGTTGATGTTGCTGATAAAATCAGAAACGTGATCGAGAAAACCGTTTGGCCAAATAATATTAAAATAACCTGTAGTTCTGGTGTTGCCCAAATGCATGATGAGGATCTTAATGATTTAATTTCCCGTGCCAACAGGGCTCTGTATAAAGCAAAAAATAGCGGTAGCAATAGAACCGCGGCCGCTTAGTTTCAAATTAAAGCTGAGTAGATAACGACTAACACACTTAATGTTAGTCGTTAAGGATATAATAAATAAGGTTTTCGATTATGCTTAAATTTAATAATACCCGCTCGCCAACTTAATTTAATCTGCTCTGCACTTTGTCCCGAAATAATCGCTTTTCTTAATTTATCCGTACCGGCCAACCTATCCATAAATTTTGGACTATTAAAAAATGTGATACCTTGCTCTGCAAAAGCTTTATACCAGTGCAGGATGAAACGTAAATTTATTCCATGGCTATCAACTTGACGAAGATCCTCTCCTTGTAACTTTATATTCATGAGTTTAGGTTTAGTCGCGGCGCCTGGTGTTGAAATGGGTGTAAAGGTGAAATCTCCAATATGTATATTATCATGACCGATCACCTGAAAGGGAAAAGGTGTTCCTCGACCAATACTTACTGGCGTTGCTTCAAAAAACGCTAATGACGGATACAAAGCGATTGAATGAGCATTAGGTAAATTGGGACTCGGTTTTGTTGGCAGACTGTACGCTAAGTTTCGTCGATAATTTTTTACTTTAACAACGCTAAGAGCAAGTTCTTTGTCACTTGCTAACCAGCCTTCCCCTTTAATCATTAGTGCAAGCTCTGCGACAGTCATGCCGTGTAATAAAGGTATTGGATGCATGCCAACGAATGAACGAAACTCTTTTTCCAGTATTGGGCCATCAACAATAGCGCCATTGGGGTTAGGTCTATCTAAAACAATAAATTCGACATCGGCATCAGACGCGGCTTCCATCATATAATGCATAGTACTGATATAAGTATAAAAACGAACACCAACATCTTGAATATCAAAGACGATAACATCGAGATTATCCATAGTGCTTATCGACGGTTTACGGTTTTTACCGTAAAGTGATACCAGAGGGATACCCGTTTTAGTATCAACACTTGAATCAAACTTTTCACCGGCATCTCTATCACCTCGAAAACCATGCTCAGGCGCAAAGATCATGCTGACATCGATGTTTTTTTTCAATAAAACATCCACTAAATGCTCATCAAACACTTTAGAGGTTTGATTGACCACTAACCCGACCCTTTTTCCCTTGAGCTGCGGTAAGTATTGCTCAATTTGCTCCGCACCAACAATTATTGGATTTTTGGCACTCACCGATACGCTAAAACAACCGATAGAAAAGAGACATAGTGCAAGGATTGCTTTGAAAAGCATAGTTAACTTCATTGGCACGACCTTAACAACCTTGCTGCTCTACCGCTTTACGAAGAAAGCCTTTATTATTAACTAACGCAGCGTTGGCTTGAATACTATCTAAGCCTGTTAAGACCATTAAGCTTGCCAGTTTTGTCTGATTATCTGCTTTTTTTAAGGCTTGCTCTGCGGTAATAAAATCACATTCTGTTGCCTGCATAACAATCCTAACAGCACGTGCGTATAACTTTTCATTGCTGGCAGTAACATCAATCATTAAGTTTTGATACGTTTTACCACTACGGATCATACTGGCTGTGCTGAGCATATTCAAAATTAGCTTCTGTGCAGTCCCTGATTTCATTCGGGTAGAGCCTGTTAATATTTCTGCGCCAACTATCGCACAGATATCAACATCACTGTTTTGCGCATATAAGGTGTTAGCACTACAACTGATACCGATAACTTTAGCTCCTCGTTTTTTGGCAAAAGCCATTGCTGATAAAACATAAGGCGTACGACCGCTAGCAGCAATACCCACTAAAACATCTTTGCTAGATAAATTAACTGCGTTTAAATCATCAATGGCCAACTGTTTATTGTCTTCCGCGCCTTCAACCGCTTTATACATAGCACCCGTTCCTCCGGCAAGAATTCCAATAACTTGTTCACTCGATACACTAAAAGTTGGCGGACACTCTACGGCATCAAGTACGCCTAATCGGCCACTAGTACCTGCGCCGATATAAATTAGTCGTCCACCACATGCAAAGGCTTCGACAATAAAATCAACTCCTTGCGCTATTTCTGGTAAAAGTTGACCCACAATGGCAGCAACGGTTTTATCTTCAGTATTTATTTTTTTGAGTACACCCAATGAATCAAGCAAATCTATATCTAGGGTGTTAGGATTTTGTCCTTCGGTAGTAATGTGTTTAAGCTCATTAACTAAGTTTACTTTCGTGTCCATTAAATCATCTCGTTTGGGTGTATTGGCCTTTCCTTAAAATTAATTAAGTCTAATCAATTTCGGTGCTTAACCATAAAGATTACAATTAAGCTAAGGCGCACAATATTTATCATGGTACACTGATCACTTATAATAAATAGAAAAATTAACGACCTTTTTAGTAGTCGAATAATTAATGTTTCCGCCTTTATTTATCCGTAAATCATTCATCAGTAAATTATCAGTCATATACATGAACCATACCTCCAGACATACACAAGCAGTTATCGACCTAGACGCCTTAGTAAAGAATTATCAATATATTGATAATCTCGCCAGCAAAAGTAATACCATTGCCGTTATTAAAGCAGACGCCTATGGCCATGATGCCAGTAAAGTAGCTCAAGCCCTAAGTTCGAAAGTAACTCTATTTGCGGTTGGTTTTATTGATGAAGCGTTAGCACTGCGAAATGATGGCATTAGCAAAACAGTGCTAATCCTTGAAGGTCCATTTAAAGAAAGTGATTTCGAGTTAGCGCAAGAAAATGATTTTTCTTTAATGTTGCACAGTGATTATCAAATTAAATGGCTACGATCTATGACCCCTGAATTTTCAGGTGATATCTGGCTAAAAGTTGATACTGGGATGAACCGCTTGGGTTTCCAGGTTGAGCAAGTAGACAGCATCATGTCGCAGCTCACGGCTCAACAAAGAAAAAAATTAGTGTTGTGCTCACATTTTTCGACGGCTGAACAAGTTGATAGTGCTAAACCTTTAGAACAACTGGCGAAATTAAAGAAATTAGTGTCACAATACGGCTGTCAATTTAGTATGGCTAATTCTGCTGGTATTTTAAATTGGCCAACGAGTCATGGCGATCATACTCGATTAGGATTAGCACTTTATGGCATATCCCCTATTGGTGAAAACCCATTAAGCCAACCCCTCATACCAGTTATGACCTTACAAGCCAATATTATTGCTATCCATACAGTAAAAATTGGTGAATATGTCGGTTATGGCGATATCTGGCAAGCTCAACGAGAAACGATTCTAGCGACCGTTGCTATTGGTTATGCTGATGGTTATCCACGTAACACTAAGTCAGGTACTCCTGTATCCATTAAAGGTGCTATTGCACCTGTGGTTGGTCGAGTTTCAATGGATATGATCACGGTAGATATTACCGACTTAGAAAATGTAATAATCGGTGATATCGTTGAGTTGTGGGGCAAAAACATTAGTATTGATATTGTTGCTCAAAACAGCGATACCATTAATTATGAATTATTAACTCGCGTGTCTAAACGTGTACCCAAAGTCATTGCGAGTTAACTTATCAATACTTTTTTACTCAATACCAATATATTTGTGAACTTGCACAGATAAGCGCCAGTTATTAGCTATACATGTTTCTATCGCTAGCTCAGTTGCTCGTTGCTTTTGGCTAATCGGTTGTAAATAGATAGGAGTGCTTTTAATCTGGTGTTTTGCCAATAATTCCTTTAAATCATCCACATGTTGCTCTGTCGCAACCGGGTGTTTTATTTCATTAGCACGTGACATAGCGCTCGCTAAAACTTCATAACCACCACGCATATTAATTTTAGGCGAAACGGTTACCCAACATTTTGCTGTGGTGATAATTTCAAACGTGCCCGAGGTTTCAATTTGTGTGCTATAACCTTGCTGTTCAAAGGTTTCACACAGTGGCGTTAGGTCAACCATACAAGGTTCACCGCCAGTAATAACAATATGTTTTGCCCGAAACTGTTTTTCCTGCACTAAAGCTAGGATCTCCTCAGCACTAAAACTTGACCATTGCACAGTTTCTTCCGTTTTATTAAACATAACGTCAGGACTAACTTGATCTTTAAGTTCAATATCCCAAGTATGTTTAGTATCACACCACGAGCATCCTACAGGGCAACCTTGCAATCGAATGAAAATTGACGGCTGACCGGTGAAGGAGCCCTCTCCTTGAATCGTTTCAAAAAGTTCATTAATTTTATAGTTCATGGGTATTATGGTTTTCTCTTCTGCATTGTGGTTTAGTTTATTCGGCGTGGTATTCACTTTCTGCTTTAGCCCATCGCTTATTTCAAGTAAAATGATAGACGTTTTTTATTATACCATTTGAATTAAGTGAATGACCAAAATTCAATGAGCATAAATTTTCAAGTTCAAGGTGCGTGATTGATCAATAGCTAGCTATTAGGATTGAGCGTAACGCAGAAGTTGTAGATTTAGTGCACTTGAAGATAGGTAATTAATTAGTTCAATGAGTATTATACCTTAGATCAATTAAGAGAGCTTTCAAATGACTGAAAAAGTTGTTGTTATTTATTCTGGTGGCATGGACTCATTTACTGTATTGAACCGTGCTAGAAAGGATGGCAAAGAAGTATTTGCGTTGTCCTTTAATTATGGTCAACGCCATGTAAAAGAGTTGGAGTGCGCTAGTACTGTTTGTAAGGAACTCGGTGTTAATCATAAAGTAATTGATATCTCGGCAATTAATCAATTACTTGCGGGTTCTTCACTCACAGATGACATTGATATTCCTGAAGGTCATTACGAAGCAGAGAATATGAAATCAACGATTGTGCCTAACCGTAACATGATTCTACTTTCTCTGGCTGTTGCCTATGCGGTATCTGTCGGTGCAGAGCAAGTTTATTATGGCGCACATTCAGGCGATCATGCTATTTATCCTGATTGTCGACCTGAGTTTGTCGAAAAAATGAATGATGTTTGTAAAATTGCTAATTATGAGAGTGTTGAGATATTTAGTCCTTATCTCACGGTTAATAAAACAGCAATACTTGCTGATGGAATAGCGATGGGTCTAGATTATACTAATACGTGGACGTGTTATAACGGACGAGATAAAGCATGTGGTAAATGTGGTGCATGCCAAGAGCGCTTAGAAGCTTTTGAAGAGAATAATGCAACTGATCCAATTACATACGAATAGAAATCTGAGTTATCGGTAAAGTAAGTTAAAAAGTGAAGCTATGACTGAATCAAAGTTAGATGTAAGTATTGCAACCAAATCTTTAGCACAGTCTTATAGAGCTAAAGCATATCAGTTACTAGAAGGTCACTCTGGTATAAGTATGGTAGCAAAAAGTATAAATATATTTTTGATTATACTGATCATTACTAACGTTATTGCAGCTATATTTGAATCAGAATCAAACTACCATGAGCAATATTTAATTGAATTTGCTGTATTTGAATTTATTTCTTTAACCATTTTTTGCATTGAATATTTTTTCCGTTTTTGGTGCTGTGTTGAAGCAAAAGAATATGCACACTTATCTCATAGTAAAGCGAGAGTTAAGTATGTATTTTCCCCTATCGCATTAATTGATCTTATTGCGATATTACCTTTTATTATCGCCATGTTTTTCAGTGTCGATTTGCGCTCATTACGTCTTATTAGAGTTTTACGTTTATTAAAACTAACGCACTATTTTAAAGGTTTTAATATTTTCATTTCGGTTATTGCTAAAGAATTGAAAAGTATCACGGCTGCCATGATGGTGATGATATTTCTCATTGTCATTGCCGCTAGCTTAATGCATGCCATTGAAGGAAAAATTCAACCAGAGACTTTTGGCAGTATTTTACGGTCTCTTTGGTGGTCTGTTGTGACTATGACTACTGTCGGATATGGGGATGTAGTTCCTATTACGCCAATAGGAAAGGTAATAGCCACCGTTATTATGCTTATTGGTGTCGGATTAGTTGCATTACCCGCTGGCATGTTAGCAGCAAGATTTGGAGAAGAGCTTAGAGAGCGAAAAGACAACCTTGATAGTAAGATTAAGGTTGCTTTATCTGATGGTTATATTGACCAAAAAGAGTATCAAGAATTAGCTAGGTTAGCTGATAAGTTAGAGATTGATCAAGAGGACTTTCAGCGCAGCATCACTCAATTAAAACAGGAAAGTCACCACGAAAAGTGCCCTCATTGCGGAAAATAATTGGTTTTTTGTTCAATAAAAAAACAGTAGCTATATATTAATACACTGCTTATTAATAACTTATCCCCCTATAGATGAAAATAGTCATTAAAAAAATATTTTAAGATAAATATTTTATAACAATAACACCTCTTTCCCCCTAGACTTATAGGATGTTCTAGAAAAATTAAGGATGTCTTATGAGTGCTACGTGGAAGTATCAAGCACGACGTTTGAAACAGATGATTGATTCAAATAATGAAACTCAAGCTCACCTTTATATGGAGCGACTAATGTTGTTTCCTGTCGATATTCAAGACCGAATAATAGAAGATATAAGTCATCTCACTCACTGTAGTAGTGATGCTGTTGCTACTATTCTCGGTCATTACTCAATACAAGAACTTAAGTAAACGGCTATCAGCTTATGTAGATAGCTGCTGTATTCTTAGTTTTGCGATTTTATCTCGTATAGATGCGGCTTGTTCAAATTCTAAATTTTGTGCATGCCCTTGCATTACTTTTTCGAACTCAACTATTTTAGCATCAATTTGCCTAGTGGTTAGTAAAGGCTCTTCCGCTTGTTGATTGATATGATAATGTGTATTCGCTTCAGCAACTTTATCGAGTGATTTAGCGTCACTGTAGTTACCAACCCCCATGACATCAGTAATTCGTCTAACAACGCCTTGAGGAGTAATATTATTGTCTAAATTGTATTGATGTTGCTTTACTCTACGTCGTTCTGTTTCATCAATAGCACGTCGCATAGAGCCCGTTATTCTATCTCCATACAATATTGCTCTACCATTTAGATTACGCGCAGCTCTGCCAATAGTTTGAATCAAAGAACGATCAGAACGTAAAAAACCTTCTTTATCCGCATCTAAAATCGCAACTAAGGACACTTCCGGCATGTCTAAGCCTTCACGGAGTAAGTTAATTCCCACTAAAACATCAAATTTACCCAGTCTAAAGTCTCTTATAATTTCGACCCGTTCAACGGTATCAACATCTGAATGCAAATAGCGCGCTTTAATACCGTGCTCATCCAAATAATCCGTTAAATCTTCGGCCATGCGTTTAGTTAACGTGGTAGCTAAAACCCTTTCGTCTAATGGTAGACGCTTATGTATCTCTGATAATAAATCATCAACTTGTGTTTCAACCGGTCGAACTTCAATTTGAGGATCAAGTAGACCTGTTGGTCTAACAACTTGTTCTGCAATATCGCCATTAGATTTTTCTAGTTCATATTTACTTGGCGTAGCAGAAACATAAATTGTTTGTGGCGAAATAGCTTCAAACTCTTCAAACTTCATTGGTCTGTTATCTAAAGCTGAGGGAAGTCTAAAGCCATACTCTACTAAGTTTTCTTTACGCGACCTATCCCCTTTATACATAGCGCCAATTTGTGGCACGGTAACATGGGACTCATCAATAATAAGTAAACCGTCATCAGGTAAATAATCGAATAATGTTGGAGGTGCACCTCCCTCTTCTCGCCCTGATAAATAGCGAGAATAGTTTTCTATACCCGAGCAATAACCAAGCTCAGTCATCATCTCGATATCAAATTGGGTGCGTTGAGTAAGACGCTGTTCTTCGACTAACTTATTATTATCTTTGAGCTGTTTCGATCTGTGCTTCAGCTCAATTTTAATTTTTTCTACTGCCGCTAATATTTTCTCTCTAGGCGTCGCATAATGTGTTTTAGGGTAAACAGTGACTCGAGGTAGTGTTCTTTCAACTTGTCCAGTTAGAGGATCAAATTGGCTTATTCGCTCTATTTCTTCATCAAATAGTTCAACACGTAGCGCAAGACGATCAGATTCAGCAGGAAAAATATCAATAACGTCACCACGAACTCGATAAGTAGCTCGTGCAAAAGCAACATCATTACGCTTATATTGTAATTCAGCCAAGCGACGTAAAATATCGCGCTGATTGATAATATCACCTTGGCTAATATGCAACATCATCTTTAAATAAGAGTCGGGATCCCCTAAACCGTAAATAGCAGAAACAGAAGCAATAATAATAACGTCACGACGTTCTAATAGTGCTTTCGTTGCAGATAAACGCATTTGTTCAATGTGTTCATTAACCGAGGCATCTTTTTCTATAAAAGTATCTGTTGTTGGCACATAAGCTTCTGGCTGATAATAATCATAATAAGAAACAAAGTACTCAACAGCATTATTTGGAAAAAACTCTTTCATCTCTCCATAAAGTTGCGCCGCCAAGGTTTTATTCGGGGCTAACATCATGGTAGGTCGATTAAGTTTCTCAATCACGTTAGCAATAGTAAAGGTTTTACCTGAGCCAGTGACACCTAGAAGCGTTTGATGGGCTAAACCCGAATCAATGCCTTCCAATAATTGCTTTATTGCTGTTGGCTGATCACCACTTGGCGTGTAATCAGAGCATATAGTTAATTTTTTCATACTACTTGCTCAGATGAAATCGACTTATTTAAGGTAAATTGCTTCATAAATAATCGGTACGAAATCATAGCCATTAGGATATTTCCACATAATGCACCTGCAAATAGGCCTGCTAATCCGAAAAATAAACTACCCAAGTATGCTAAAGGCAAATAACAAACAAATAATCGTATAACACTTAATCCCAACGCGATCATTGGTTTATGTAAAGCATTAAATGATGAATTGGTCAGAATAACGATGCCTTGTAAACCATAACCCAGTGGGAGTATCCAAATGAATAGTTTAATTAAGTTGGCAACTTCAGTTTCTTTGGTAAATACACTCGCAATCCAAGGGGCGCAAAGAGCTAATAATACATAAATTATAATTTGCCAAGCTAAGATAAATCTTATAGAGACTTTGTAAGCATCTTCTACACGCTGTAATTGACCCGCTCCAAAATTTTGACTAATAAAAGGGGGTAACGTCATCGATAAAGCTAGCACAATCAAACAAGCTATTGATTCAAGTCTTGAACCAACACCAAAAGCGGCAACCGCAGACTCACCATATGTCGCTACTATCGCGGTCATTATAGCCGCAGCAATAGGTGTTAACATATTAGCGCCTGCAGCAGGCAAACCTATCTTCAAAATGTGTTTACAAGCACAAATCAGCTCTTTCATAGGTAACATAGTAGTATGAATAAGGTCGTGCTTTTTAGTTAAAATGTACAGTACAAACCCTAATCCAAAAACCCATGAAATTAAGGTAGCAATTGCTGCCCCCTGTATCCCCATGGCAGGAACAGGACCAAAACCAAATATAAAAATAGGATCAAGTACAGCGTTAATGAGTCCAGCACTTCCCATAATTATACTGGGTGTTTTAGTATCTCCTGATGCCCTTAATACGGCATTACCGATCATCGGACCAATTAAACATATGCTTCCGATATACCAAATATCCATATACTGATGGATTAAGGGTAATAAAGACGGCTGAGCACCTAATAAAGTAAATAAGGGGTCTGTAATGAAATACCCTACTGTTGATAAGCACGCAACAATAATGGCTGCTAAATATAATGCGGCGGTTGCAGCATTTTTTGCGGACTTTGGATCTTTTTTCCCTAAAAACTTAGCGATAACGGCAGAGGTTCCTATACCTAAACCAATCATTAAACTAAGTACAGTGAAAGTCACAGGGAATGTAAAACTAATTGCTGCTAGGGGTTGCGTCCCGAGCAGTCCAACGAAAAAGGTATCGACTAAATTAAACGTCATTAATAGAATCATTCCATATATCATAGGAATGGTCATGCGTTTTAACGTATTAGGTACAGGATCTTCGAGTAGATTAGTTTGTTTGTTATTATGCCTAGCCGTGTTTGTTTTAGTCATTTAATATTATCAGTGGTTCTATTAGTCAAGGTAAATAATACGTAGCGATACATTGTAAAAGATTAACTAACTTTTACCTAGCGCAGATTTATCAGATAACCTTGCTTTAAAAAAAACACCTTTGCTTAATGTCTTAATAATAAATACGTCACAAATTCTTTTACTTTTATGTCATAACGAAAACACCTCAAGGTACATAGCCGAGGCATGACATTATAAATAAACACACCGTTATAATAGCTACCAAACAACATGGTTAAAAATCACTCTACTTATTAAGTAAATCACAAAATAACAACAAGGCATTGATATTAAAGTATTTAAAAACAAATTTATTTTATATTGACTTATAGCCACGCCAATAAAAACGCATTATCAATATAAATCTACACTTTAACCCACAGAGTTATCCACAGGAATCGTGGATAACTAAAGATTTATCCTTTTTACGAACATATTTTAACCACCCCACCCAAGAGTTCAAAAAACCGCCGAAAAGTGGTGTAAAAGCACCTCTTCTGAACACATCTTCAGCAAACAATATTTATTTCAATAATTTATTATTTTTCTGTTGACACTTAGGCCACAGGTCTTTATTATTCTGCCCCGTTAGCCACTGAGGTTAACACGAGATTCCCCAATAGCTCAGTTGGTAGAGCGATGGACTGTTAATCCATGTGTCACTGGTTCGAGCCCAGTTTGGGGAGCCACATTTAACAATGAGTACGATGTTAAGAAAGCTATTGCGTTAACTGCACTATCTTTAATAAGCATATAATACTGGTTGTTTTTTCAAGCTTCGCTTGGGAAAAGTTTCAACTTCATAATAAGCAGAAGTTAAAAAAGTTTATTCCCCAATAGCTCAGTTGGTAGAGCGATGGACTGTTAATCCATGTGTCACTGGTTCGAGCCCAGTTTGGGGAGCCACATTAAACTTCATTAATAAACAGAAGTTAAAAAAGTTTATTCCCCAATAGCTCAGTTGGTAGAGCGATGGACTGTTAATCCATGTGTCACTGGTTCGAGCCCAGTTTGGGGAGCCACATTAAACTTCATTAATAAACAGAAGTTAAAAAAGTTTATTCCCCAATAGCTCAGTTGGTAGAGCGATGGACTGTTAATCCATGTGTCACTGGTTCGAGCCCAGTTTGGGGAGCCACATTAAAATGTGAAACGAAACCTGCTTAATGCAGGTTTTTTTTCGTCTCGAATAAAGTAAAAACTCACATTTAATAAAAAACTTTTGACTGATAAACACCGTTATACCCCTTCAAGCTAAACCACTTTCTCTTCATAACTGACATAAAAAAACCTAACAAGTAAACTTGTTAGGTTTTTAATAAATGACTACTAATATTATTTCTCAGTAATCAACTCTTGTTTGTTTTCACAAGTAATCACTAAACGATCTTTTTTAACATTTACCTTAGCTACGCCTCCATGTGTTAATTCACCAAAGAGTAATTCATTTGCCAGTGATTTTTTCAAGTGTTCTTGTATTAAGCGTGATATAGGTCTTGCGCCCATCGACTTATCGTAACCATTCTCAGCTAACCATAACCTCGCCTGCTTGCTTAACTCAAGTGAAACACCCTTATCATCGAGCTGTGCTTGTAATTCAACAATGAATTTATCAACAACCTGCTGAATAACAATGTTATCTAGATGGTTGAACCATAAAATATTATCTAAACGGTTTCTAAATTCCGGTGAAAATACTTTATTAATTTCACTTAATGCATCAAGGCTATGATCTTGCTGTTTAAAGCCAATAGATTGACGCACAGTTTCTTGTACACCTGCATTGGTTGTTAACACCAATATAATGTTTCTAAAGTCCGCTTTTCGGCCGTTATTGTCCGTTAATGTGCCGTGGTCCATCACTTGCAATAAGATGTTATATACATCCTCATGAGCCTTTTCTATTTCATCCAACAATACAACTGCGTGGGGATGTTTTATAACCGCATCTGTTAATAACCCACCTTGCTCATAACCGACGTAACCTGGAGGGGCACCAATAAGGCGACTAACAGCATGTTTCTCCATATATTCTGACATATCAAAACGTAACAGTTCTATGCCCATTATTTTAGCGAGCTGTTGGGTTACTTCTGTTTTACCAACTCCTGTAGGACCTGCAAATAAGAAAGAGCCTACCGGCTTTTCTTCATTACCTAGACCAGCTCGAGATAATCGAATAACAGATGACAGTTCATCAATAGCTTTGTCTTGACCAAACACAACAAGTTTCAAATTACGGTCAAGGTTTTTAAGACCATCTTTTTCACTTAGCGATACTGATTTTTCAGGTATTCTAGCCATTTTTGCTACAATGCTTTCAATATCGGTATTATTAATGACTTTTTTACGCTTATTCGGTGCAATAAGTTGTTGCCTAGCACCCGCTTCATCAATAACATCAATAGCTTTATCAGGGAGAAACCTCTCATTAATATATTTATCTGATAAATGAGCTGCTGCATATAAGGCTTTATTGGTATAACGAATACCATGATGGTTTTCATACTTTTCTTTCAAGCCCTGCAGTATTTTAGTTGTATCAGCAACACTAGGCTCTGCTATGTCAATTTTTTGGAAACGACGAGCCAATGCTCGATCCTTTTCAAAAACACTTTGATATTCTTGGTACGTTGTTGAGCCTAAGCAGCGAATTTTACCTGCTGATAAAAGTGGCTTAAGCAGATTAGAAGCATCCATCATGCCACCAGAAGCCGCTCCAGCACCTATAATTGTATGGATTTCATCAATAAATAGTACTGCATTTTTATCTTCTTCAAGTTCTTTTAATAAAGATTTAAAACGTTTTTCAAAATCACCTCTATATTTAGTACCTGCTAATAAAGCCCCCATATCTAAGGAGTAAATTGTCGCATCAGCTAAAAACTCAGGCACCTGATTATTAACAATTAAATTAGCTAATCCTTCTGCAATAGCAGTTTTACCAACACCAGCTTCCCCAACAAACAATGGATTGTTTTTTCTACGTCGACTTAATACCTGTAAAGTACGTTCAAGTTCATCGTCTCGACCTATTAATGGGTCAATATTACCTTTACGGGCTTCTTCATTAAGATTTACAGAAAAATTCTCAATGGTACGTGGTTCTTCTTCGCTTTGTTGATCACCATCCAAAGCATGAGGCGCATTATCATCATCAACCTTTGCAATACCATGAGAGATATAATTAACAATATCGAGACGACTAATATCTGACTTTTTCAAAATATAGGCCGCTTGTGATTCTTGCTCACTAAAAATTGCAACTAGCACATTCGAGCCACTGACTTCATTTTTACCCGATGATTGAACATGGAACACAGCTCGCTGTAGAACGCGCTGGAAGCCTAACGTTGGTTGAGTCTCTCTTTCATCTTCTCCAACAGGGATCATGGGTGTTGTTTCACCTATAAAATCTAATAGACTTTTACGCAATTTTGCTAAATTTGCTCCGCAAGCTCCTAGGGCTTCAATCGCTGAGGGGTTATCTAACAATGCCAACAATAAATGTTCTACAGTCATAAATTCATGGCGAGATTCTTTAGCTTGGCGAAAGGCTAAATTAAGTGATACTTCTAAGTCTTTGTTTAGCATAGCTACTCCAATTTATAACTTTATGCTTTTTCCATCACACACTTTAGTGGGTGCTGATTGTCAAAAGCGTACTGGACAACATGTTCTACTTTTGTTTCTGCTATTTCTGCAGTATATGTGCCACAAAGGCCTTTTCCTTTATAGTGAATGGTTAACATAATATCTGTTGCTTGCTCTTCACTTTTATTAAAAAAGTTACACAATACATCTACAACAAAGTCCATCGGGGTATAGTCATCATTGAGTAAAAAAACATGGTATCTTGCCGGCTCTTCTATTTTATCTCTAACTTCATCTTCCACGATGCCTTGGGTGTCAAATAACTCTTTCCAGTTGCTCATATGTTTATCTTAGTCTCTACTTTTTACTTTTGCTGTAACTTTTCGTACAATTATGCTTAAAAAACCGTGAAAAAAGCACTTTTTCAACTTGACTAATTCTATAAATTAGCTACGATTCTATAAGTGGCTAATATTTAGCCGCTTAGTTTGTTGTCTATGTATATACTATTGTTTGCAACTCCTTGGGGAATATGGAGTACAAAGAGAAGTAAAACATAATTAAATACTAAAGGATATAAAAGGAAGTTGAAGTATGGCACACGGTACAGTTAAATGGTTTAATAATGCTAAAGGTTTTGGTTTTATTCGTCCAGATAGCGGCGGAGATGATATTTTTGCGCACTATTCAACAATTGAGATGGAAGGATATCGAACATTGAAAGCCGGACAAGATGTCAATTACGAACTAAATGATGGCCCTAAAGGTCACCATGCAGCTAGTATTAAGTTAGCTGAAGGCGAAATAGAATAAATATAAAACTTTGCGCTAAAGTGACACATAAAAACACAGCTATTTAGCTGTGTTTTTTATTATCTTATTTCCGGTATCTGCATATCATCAATAATTACATATGATCAATAATACAATCTCCAAACGCTGAACAAGAGACCAACGTGGCATCATCCATAAGTCGTTCAAAATCATAAGTAACTGTTTTCGCTTTAATTGCTCCCGACATCCCTTTAAGAAGTAGATCAGCAGCTTCGAGCCAGCCCATATGTCTTAGCATCATTTCAGCAGAAAGGATTACCGAGCCTGGGTTGACTTTATTCTTACCAGCATATTTTGGTGCTGTGCCATGGGTAGCTTCAAACACGGCAACTTCATCACCTAAATTGGCACCTGGCGCAATACCTATGCCACCAACTTGTGCCGCAAGTGCATCTGATAAATAGTCACCATTTAAATTTAACGTAGCTATAACACTATATTCCGCAGGACGTAATAAAATCTGCTGTAACATAGCATCGGCAATAACATCTTTAATGATGATTTCTTTACCTGTCTTAGGGTTTTTAAGCGAACACCAAGGGCCGCCATCAATCAAACTTGCACCAAACTCCTCTAAAGCAAGCTCATAGCCCCAATCTTTAAAAGCTCCTTCAGTAAATTTCATAATATTACCTTTATGAACCAAAGTTACCGAGTCTTTATCATTATCAATGGCGTATTGTATCGCTTGTCTCACCAAGCGTTGTGTTCCTTCTTTTGATACCGGCTTTATACCTATGCCACAATTTTCAGTGAAGCGAATATTACTTGCGCCCATTTCTTCAGTCAAAAACTTAATCATAGCTTTCGCTTTGTCACTACCTGCCTTAAATTCAATACCTGCATAAATGTCTTCAGTATTTTCCCTAAAGATAACCATATCAACTTCTGATGGTCTCTTTACTGGGCTTGGAACACCCGTAAACCACTGTACTGGACGTTGGCATACATAAAGATCAAGCATTTGTCTTATTGCGACATTCAAAGAACTCATTCCCCCACCAACAGGTGTGGTCAATGGGCCTTTTATGGAAACTTTATATTCTTGTAATATGGCAAGTGTTTCATCAGGAAGCCACGTTTCACTATCATACATTTTAGTGGCTTTCTCTCCCGCATAGACTTCCATCCATACTATTTCTCTTTCCCCAGCATAAGCCTTAGCAACTGCGGCGTTCACAACTTTTAGCATTGGGGGTGTTACATCAACACCTATGCCATCACCTTCAATAAAAGGAATTATTGGATTATTTGGTACTGATAATTTACCGTCAATAAAAGTAATTTTATCTCCAGTAGTGGGAATGATGATTTGATTAGTCATAGGACGAGCTCCACGTTAAACGGGTATATGGATAAATTAATACATTTTGTATAAAGGTTTCTCTACTAAACTAATTCAAAAAAGGACGAGGCACTAATCACTATTTAGTGATACCCATTATCATTAAAATGAATGAATAGCTCTTAGACTATAGCCTAATAAAATAAACAATCAAAAAAAAAGCTAAGTATTACTACTTAGCTTTTGATTAATACGGTGCTATTAGCTAGCACCGTATTATTTTTATCTATTTAAAACAAACACTACCTTAAAGTAATGCAGATAATATTGTATTAAATGTTTCACTTGGTCGCATTGCTTTTTCGGCCAGTTGAGTATCAGCAAAATAGTAACCATTAATATCAATAGCAGGACCTTGAGCTGCATTTAATTCAGCAACAATTTTTTCTTCCTGCTTAGTTAGTGCTTGAGATACGCCGATAAAACTTTCTTGTAGCTCTGTATCTATTGTTTGCGCTGCGATGGCTTGTGCCCAGTACATTGCAAGATAGAAGTGACTACCACGGTTATCTAACTCACCTACTCTGCGAGAAGGTGATTTATTTGTATCTAAGAACTTGCCTGTAGCCGAATCTAAGGTATCCGCTAATATTTGTGCTCTAGCATTACCGGTAGTTACTGCAACATGTTCAAGTGATGCTGCAAGCGCTAAAAATTCGCCTAAAGAATCCCAACGTAAGTGATTTTCTTTTTCAAACTGTTGAACGTGCTTAGGTGCAGAGCCACCAGCGCCAGTTTCGAATAAACCACCACCATTCATTAATGGCACAATTGAAAGCATTTTTGCACTTGTGCCAAGCTCTAAAATTGGAAACAAATCGGTTAAGTAATCACGTAATACATTACCGGTAACAGAGATCGCATCTTCACCTTTAGCAACACGGGCAAGCGTATATTCACAAGCTTTCACTGGTTCAAGAATTTGGATATCTAAGCCAGTAGTATCATGATTAGCTAAATACGTATTAACTTTTTTGATCATTTGTGCATCATGGCCACGATTTTCATCTAACCAGAATACTGTAGGAGTTCCAGTCGCTTTAGCGCGAGTAACAGCCAATTTAACCCAATCTTGGATAGGTGCATCTTTCACCTGACACATTCTGAATATATCGCCTTGAGCAACATTTTGCTCAATTAGTATTTCACCATTATCATTAACAACACGAACAACGCCCGCTGCTGCCATGGTAAATGTTTTATCATGTGAGCCATACTCTTCTGCTTTTTGTGCCATTAAACCAACATTTGGTACTGTACCCATAGTTGAAGGATTGAAAGCACCATTTTCACGACAAAAATCTACTACCGCTGAAAATACACCTGCATAGTTACGATCAGGTATCATAAACTTAGTATCTTTTTGTTGACCATCCGGTCCCCACATCATACCTGAAGCTCGAAGTGCAGCTGGCATTGATGCATCAATGATTACGTCACTAGGTACATGTAAGTTAGTAATACCCTTATCAGAGTCAACCATCGCCATTTCAGGGCGAGTGGCATAAACAGCTTGAAGATCGGCTTCTATTTCTGCTTTTTGATCTGCAGGTAAACGTGCTATTTTAGCGTAAACATCACCGATACCGTTATCCGCGTCAACACCTAACTGCTCAAAAGTCGCTGCATGTTTAGCAAAGACATCTTTGTAGAATACTTTAACTGCGTGACCAAACATGATTGGATCAGAAACTTTCATCATGGTTGCTTTTAAATGCAATGAAAGTAAAACATCTTCTTCTTTGGCTTTATTTATTTCAGTTTCAAAGAATTCTACCAATGCAGATTTACTCATTACTGATGCATCAATAATTTCTTTATCTAGTAACGGTAACTTTGATTTCAATAAAGTCACATCACCATTTTGAGCAACAAATTCAATATTTACACTGGTTGCACCATCAATAGTTACTGATTTTTCACTGCCGTAAAAATCACCTGATGCCATGTGAGCAACGTGAGATTTTGATTCCTTAGACCAAGCGCCCATTGAATGGGGGTTATTACGAGCATATTGTTTAACAGAAGCAGGAGCACGACGATCTGAATTACCTTCACGTAAAACAGGATTAACCGCTGAACCTAATACTTTAGCGTAAGTAAGCTTAATAGACTCTTCTGCTTCGTTTTGTGGTTCCGCTGGATAATTAGGTAAATCAAAGCCTTTTGCTTGTAATTCTTTGATAACTAATTCTAACTGTGGAATAGAGGCTGAAATATTTGGCAATTTGATAATATTGGCTTCTGGCGTTTTAGCTAAGTCGCCTAACTCAGCCAATGCATCATCAACACGTTGTTCTTCCGTTAAATATTTTGGGAAATTAGCTAAGATACGAGCTGCTAAAGAAATATCACGTGTTTCAACATTAATGCCTGAAGAAGCGGTATAAGCTTGAATAATTGGTAATAAAGAATACGTCGCTAAGGCAGGCGCTTCATCGGTAATAGTATAAATGATTTTTGAGTTATCAGTGCTCATTGAGATTCCTACTTTAATTAGCCAAAAGCTCCGGTGATCACATAAAAATTCACGACAAATTAATTAATATTCACCCAAGCTAAAATTTATTTTTCGCGCGCATAGTATAGTAATTCAAAGCGTATTAATATAGCCGAACAAAAAGCCATTCCATATTCGTAAGGAAAATAAGTCTACAAATGAATCAGAGCAAAGGCTATACAAGACATAGCGCTAAAACAGCACAAAAGGTACGACCAGTTGATGAAAAGCGAAAAATAGTGCTTTTCAATAAACCCTTTGACGTTTTATGCCAATTTACCGATGAAAATAATCGACGAACCTTAAAAGACTTTATAAACATACCTGGTGTATATGCGGCAGGACGACTTGATAGAGACAGTGAAGGATTATTATTACTGACCAATGATGGCAAATTACAGCATCAAATTGCCAACCCAGTGAAAAAAACTGAGAAAACTTACTGGGTGCAAATTGAAGGGGCCCCTTTAGAGCAAGATTTAGCTAAATTACGTCAAGGCGTTGAATTAAAGGATGGTATGACAAAACCAGCTAAAGTCGCCATTATGCTTGAACCTAAAATTTGGCCACGCATTCCCCCTATAAGGGAGCGTGCGAGTATCCCTACCACTTGGCTGGAAATCACCATAACGGAGGGGCGTAATAGACAGGTTAGACGCATGACAGCTAATATAGGATTCCCTACCCTTCGCCTCATTAGATATCGTATCGGTAACTGGACCTTAGACGATATTAAGAATGGAGAATATAAAGTTGAAGAGTAACAACTATGTTCAATCTGGTATTCATGAGTCCGAGACAAACGACCATGGGGCAAAACAATTTAAGCCTAATACAACCGTTGCTGCTGTTATTCATCACCAAGGTAAATTTTTGTTTGTTGAAGAACAAGAAAATAACCAAATGGTTTTTAATCAACCCGCTGGACACCTAGAAGAAAATGAAAACCTTATAACCGCAATTAAGCGAGAAATACTCGAAGAAACGGGATTAGCTTTAGAGCCCGATTACTTGTGTGGTATTTATTATTTCCACCGGCCCGACCTACAGCTATATTTTTTACGCTTTTGTTTTGTCATTGAATTAGAGCAGTGTTTAACCGGGCAACCGCAAGATAGTGAAATAATTGATACTCACTGGTTCAGCCTAGATCAAATAAAAGATAGACGTCAGGAATTACGCAGTTCTATGGTGCTAGAATGCATTGAAGATTACTTAGCTGGCAATAAAATTCCCTTATCGCAGCTAAAATCTAATCTTTAATCTATATCCTACTAGTTCTGCATGTTATAATTTTGCGCCTCTTATTTCGGTACAGTTAGTTAGTACATTTTTTTCTTAACGTCTATTGGTCAAATAACATGTTAACAGCCTCAAATAATAAAGCTCCAGAGCAAACCAAAGTCATTGTTGGTATGTCTGGAGGTGTCGACTCATCTGTTTCTGCTTATTTGCTTAAAGAGCAAGGTTATCAAGTAGAAGGCTTATTTATGAAGAATTGGGAAGAGGATGATACCGATGAGTATTGTGCTGCAGCCCAAGACTTAGAAGATGCACAGGCTATTTGTGACAAACTAGATATTAAATTACATACTATCAATTTTGCGACCGAATATTGGGACAATGTTTTCGAATATTTTCTTGAGGAATATAAAGCAGGACGTACTCCTAATCCTGATATCATGTGTAATAAAGAAATAAAATTTAAAGCTTTTTTAGAATTTGCTTGTGAAGACTTAGGCGCAGATTACATTGCCACTGGGCATTATGTGCAACGTGAGTTACGTGATAATTCATGGAAAATGGTACGTGGTCTTGATAATAACAAAGACCAAAGCTACTTCCTCTACACGCTTGACGAAAAACAATTAGCACAAACTTTATTTCCTGTCGGCCATATCGAAAAACCAGAAGTTCGTGCAATTGCCGAGAAAGCGGGATTAATTACCCATAATAAAAAAGACAGCACCGGTATTTGTTTTATCGGCGAGCGTAAATTCAAAGACTTTCTTGGTCAATATTTACCTGCAAAGCCCGGTATTATTGAGTCAGCAGAAGGTGTTGCTGTTGGTCATCACGATGGCTTGATGTATCATACTTTAGGTCAACGAAAAGGTTTACGTATTGGTGGATTAGCTGATGCTGGTGAAGAGCCGTGGTATGTTGTTGAAAAAGATTTATTACGCAATGTGCTTATTGTTGGTCAAGGGCATAATCACCCTCGCCTCTTTTCTAAAGGCTTAATTGCTAATCAGTTACATTGGGTGGATAGAAAAGCACTGACAAGTAGTATTAAGTGCACCGTCAAGACACGCTATCGTCAAGAAGATGTTTCATGCACCGTCACGCCGATAAGCGAGTCTGCTTCAGGTGAATATCAAATTGATTTTACCGAACAGCAAAGTTCAGTAACACCAGGACAGTCCGTCGTATTTTACCAAGATGATGTTTGTTTAGGTGGTGGTATCATTGATACCCTTATTCGCTAAGTTCTAGGCATTACCTAAGCCAAGCTCATCTAAGACAAGATAAACTAAGAACTAGAGACAAAATGAAAGATCAAACAATTACCTTTGCGGCTATTTGCCAAGTAGCCTATCAAGTACAGCAAGTATCACGCACAGGACAAATCACTGATGAAGATTTCGGTGTTTTATTGCAAAGTATTATTGAAACCTCACCGGTAAATACCTTAGCGGTTTATGGTGGTGAAATCGAGAATATTAAAAAAGGTCTTGAGCTATTAATTAGCCATTTAGACAGTGATGACAGCAGTACTAACTCAAAAAAACACAAAGATCCTGAGTTAACTCGCTATATCATTAGTTTAATAAATCTAGAAAGACGTCTTGCTAAACAACCACAACAGCTTAACGCTCTTGGTGACCGTATAAATGCAATCGAGCGCCAACTTGAGCATTACACGCTAACAAGTGAAACGTTAACGGCGAGTTTCGCTAGTATTTATAGCGATATTATCAGTCCCTTAGGTCATAAAATTCAGGTCACTGGCGAGCCAAGTATTTTAAAACAAAACGTAAATCAATATAAAATTAGAGCTTTGTTGCTCGCTGGTATTCGTGCAGCTGTTTTATGGCGACAAGTAGGCGGAAAAAGACGGCACATATTATTCAGCCGTAAAAAAATAGTCGATACCGCAAAACAATTACTAAACACTATTTGATAAAAATTAAACACTATTTAGCTCTTAAATTAAGCATCTTAGTTAAAGAGAATATTAATATAACCTAGGAAAAATTATGGAACTTTCAGCATTAAGTGCAATATCACCTGTAGATGGTCGTTATGGTAGCAAAGTAAAATCATTGCGCCCTATTTTTAGTGAATTTGGCCTAATTAAATACCGTGTTACGGTTGAAGTACGTTGGTTACAAAAACTTGCTGCAACTAGCGCAATAGCAGAAGTTCCGGCATTTTCAGCACAAGCGAATGACGTTTTAAATAACATCGTTACTAACTTTAGTGAAGAAGATGCTCTGTCGATCAAAAAAATTGAAGCAACAACTAACCATGATGTAAAAGCGGTTGAGTACTTCTTAAAAGACAAAATTGCTGATAACGCTGAATTAAACGCTGTGACTGAATTTATTCATTTTGCCTGTACTTCAGAAGACATCAACAACTTATCACACGCTTTAATGCTAACTGACTGTCGTGAAAACGTATTGTTACCTGAAATGGATAACATTTTAGCGGCAATGAAAGCACTAGCAATTGAATACAAAACTATTCCTATGATGTGTCGTACTCATGGACAACCGGCTTCTCCTAGTACGTTAGGAAAAGAGATGGCTAACGTCTATGTACGTTTACAACGTCAACGTGAGCAAATTGCTAATGTTGAAATGTTAGGTAAAATTAACGGTGCTGTAGGTAACTACAATGCTCACCTTAGTGCTTACCCTGAAGTTGATTGGCATGAATTTGCTAATGAGTTTGTTACTTCATTAGGTTTATCATTTAACGCATTCACAACTCAAATTGAACCGCATGACTACATTGCTGAGTTATTTGATGCTGTTGCACGTTTTAATACCATTTTAATCGATTTTGATCGTGATATTTGGGGTTATATTGCGATGGGCCACTTTAAGCAAAAAACTATTGCTGGCGAAATTGGCTCATCAACTATGCCGCATAAAGTTAACCCTATTGATTTTGAAAACTCAGAAGGTAACTTAGGCATTGCTAATGCCCTATTCACTCACCTATCACAAAAATTACCTATCTCTCGTTGGCAGCGTGACTTAACTGACTCAACAGTATTACGTAACTTAGGTGTTGGTTTTGCCCATACAATGATTGCTTACGGCGCAACACTAAAAGGTATTAGTAAGTTAGAAGTAAATGAAGCTAACTTAGCTGCTGAATTAGACAGTAATTGGGAAGTATTAGCAGAGCCAGTACAAACGGTTATGCGTCGTTACGGTATTGAAAAGCCTTATGAGAAACTAAAAGAATTAACGCGTGGTAAACGTGTTAATGGCGACTCTATGCGCGCTTTTATCATGACACTTGAATTACCAGAACATGCTAAAGCTCAATTATGTGAAATGACACCTGCTAGCTACATTGGCCGCGCTGTTGCTTTCATTGATGAACTAAAATAGATTGTAAAATAGATATTTCTATCTAAATAGTATAAAAAAGAAGGCACTATGCCTTCTTTTTTTATGTCTACAATTTAGTACTAATCGATTAAAGTAATTTAACTTAACCTTCGATAACAAATCGTAAAAAAAAAGAACAAAAAAATACGAATATCTATTGGCAATAACCCAAATTTTTAACTAGTCTGAATGTACTTCTGGTCTTCACCTTATCTAGTTAACGTTGGTTCTATAAATGTCTTACAGTATTAGCCAAGTAAAATGGCAACAAGCAGCTCCACTACTTAAAAACATTCGTGAAAAAGTATTTATCTGTGAAAGACGTATCCCCAAAAAAATTGAGTTTGACCAAGGTGATAGAACTGCATACCACATGCTGGTATGTGATGATAATAACCAAGAGCCTATTGCTACTGGCCGTATATCTCCACAAGGAGAAATAAGTCGAATTGCCGTAGTTATGGGTTATAGAAGTGAAAAAATAGATAAGTTTATAATGCTGGGGCTATTTCGTATTGCAGATAGATTAACCCTTAAAGAAGTTTTTATTTCAAGTCCGCTTGAAAAAGTAGAGTATTTTACTAAGCATGAATTTTACCCTATTGGCTCAGTATACATGGAAGCTGGCATGCCAAAACAACGTATGGCATGCGCAATATCCAAAGCAGTTAAGCATGCTGAAAAAGCAAAGTACTACTTAAATCATTAAAACTTAACTATTTTGATTCCCACAAAGGCTCATCGTTATATAGTTTATACAAACCCTCGGCACGGCCAATTAATAAATGAGCAAACGTCTTTTGCTCTTCATCCTTAGCCTGTAATAAGTTTTCCGCTTGCATCTGCCACTTTAACGCAAAGTGCCTTAATGCTTCACGCGCATTCGGTGCTACATCAATACTACTGTGATCGCTGGGCAAATCGCCGCATAAAACCCAAAACTTTTTACCGTCCATTGCTGTTAATTTCCATAACGCCAATAAAGGTACTAAATAGCGACTTTCTTCTACACTAACACTATTAGTAACAATACCCTTTTCTGCTAAGTATTTAGTGGCAATTTGATATTGTTTTTTTACCCACTGCTGCTGTTGCTCTTCTGTCATCTGTACTGCTTCGGTCATTTTATCTCTCTAATCATTAGAATTTTTTTGAATTATTTCTTTAATAGCTGAGCAAGTTTGTCATGATTAATTAGCAAATTGTAGCCTTTAGCTTACAACTGGCATCTTAATATTAAATTGTTAATTTTATCAGTGACTAGCTTGGCTATTTTGTAGGTGCTATCGTTCCATAACAACATTACAACACATTTAAATTGCCTTTTCTAGCAAGAAAAAATGGAGAAACTAAATGGCTTTATTTGATTTACCTGATTTTGATGACCACGAGCAAGTAGTTTATTGCAGTGATGATGCGAGTGGACTAAAAGCTATTATTGCCGTACATAGTACCAAACTTGGTGCAGCGGTAGGTGGCTGTAGAATGTGGGATTATGCTAGCGATGAGGAAGCACTCGTTGATGTTTTGCGACTATCAAAAGGCATGACATATAAAAATGCAATGGCAGGTCTTAAAATGGGGGGTGGTAAATCTGTCATTATTGGCGATGCTAAAAAACTCAAATCTGAAGCATTATTCCAAGCTTTTGGCGAAGCATTAAATGGCCTAAATGGTCGCTATTTAAGTGCAGAGGATGTCAATATCACCACCAGCGATATTGCTATAGCAAACACTGTGACGCCTTTTGTAACTGGCACAGAAGGTAAAAGTGGTAACCCTGCTCCTTTTACTGCTCTTGGCACATTTCTGGGTATTAAAGCGTCGGTAAAGCATAAACTTAATCGTGATGACTTAACTGGACTCAAAGTTGCGGTTCAAGGTTTAGGAAGCGTAGGATATCTTTTGTGTGAACACCTCCATAAAGCTGGCGCAGAACTTATTATCACTGATATCAACCAAACCGCTTTAGACATTGCCGCTACAGAGTTTAATGCGACAGTTGTTGGTTTAGATGAAATATACGATCAAGATGTAGATATTTATGCTCCTTGTGCACTCGGTGCTACCATTAATGATAAAACACTAAGTCGTTTGAAAGCGAGTATTATTGCAGGGTGTGCAAATAACCAATTAGCCGAACCTCGTCATGATCAAGCCTTAGTTGACCAAGGCATATTATACGCACCGGATTATGTTATTAATGCGGGTGGTATCATCAATGTCTCATTTGAAGATAATTATGATTGTGAAAAGTCGACTACAAAGGTTGGCGAGATTTATCACACCTTACTAGATATTTACACTAAAGCAGATGCTCAAAGTAGACCTACCGGCATCATTGCTGATGAAATGGCACGTGAAATCATCAAAAACGGTGGTAAAATATAACCACGTCCACTAAGACTTAACGAGTAGATAACAAAAACCCAGCAATCAGCTGGGTTTTTTATTGAAAATATATTTTATAGCTTAATCAATTAACTGATACTGCTCACGCAAAATTGTAATAATTTCGGCTTTAGGATTATCAGATAAAACAATTTTTTGACCGGTAATTTTCTCAGCGATACCGGTATAAGTTTTTGACACATCCATAAGTACTGACAACGGCAGTTTATTATCTCGTGCTAATGCTTCGCGCTCAATCATCCGGTCTTTATTTAGCAATATATCAGGATCTGGAAAATGCTTTAATAACAGCTGGCGAAAGCCCTCTTTAGAATTTTCAACAACATTACCTGCTCGATATTGCTCGCCATCCCATATACGTGAAGAATCAGGCGTACCTACTTCATCCATATAAATAAGCTTATCATCACCGGTAACGTCTTTGACATAGCCAAATTCAAACTTAGTATCAACAAAGACTTGATCTATTTTCGATAAAGCCGCTGAAATAACATCGAAACCTTCGGTGAGTAGTTTTTCATAACGTGCAATATCATCGACTGATTTAAAGTTAAAAGCTTCAAAGTTATCTTCAATATTTTTACGGGTAATATTAACATCATCAACGGCAGGAACGCCGGGAATACCTTCTAAAATTCCTTTGGTAGAAGGCGTTTGCAGTAACGACGTTAACTTACTATCTTTTTCTAGCCCTTCAGGTAATTCAATACCACAAAAGTCTCTTTCACCTTTAGTGTATGCACGCCACATTGAACCCGTAATATATTGACGACAAATGGCTTCAATCATCACTGGCTTAGCTTTTTGTACAATCCATACAAAGGGATGCGGGATATCTAAAATATGACTATCTGCTAGTCCTTGCTCTTTAAATAACTTAAACCAGTGGTTTGATATAGCATTTAATGCTGCACCTTTACCTGGTACACCACGCATATCGTTCTCACCTGACCAGATACAGTCAAAAGCTGATATTCGGTCACTAATTACCATAATGGCTAATGATGTATCAATAGGAACATCATAGCCCTTCTCTTCGATAAGGCGCTTACTATCTGTTGCTGTTAACCAATAAACAGAACGCACTTTACCACTGTGTACTGGTGCATCAGTACGGATAGGAAGATCATTATTAACAGCTAAAACTTTATCAGCTAGGTTCATAGTCATTTCTCTTGATTATTTATTTTGGTCAAAGATTAAATATTCTCACATGTATATACAACCATGCTGCTTAACTAAAGTTACTACAAATATTGTTACTAGCACTATTGAGAGTAATAACTTTAGTTAAACAGATTCATTTAAAAATAAAAAGGACGCTATAAAGCGTCCTTTTTATTCAAGCTTAACTAAAACTTAGCTAAGCTTACATTCTATAATCTTAAGCAGCTAAAGAAGCTTGCGCTTTTTCAACTAAGAAAGTGAATGCTGCTTTATCGTATACTGCGATGTCAGCTAGGATCTTACGATCTATTTCAATAGAAGCCTTTTTAAGACCATTAATGAATTTACTGTAAGATAAACCATTTTGACGAGCTGCTGCATTAATACGTGTGATCCAAAGCTGACGGAATTGACGTTTACGTTGACGACGATCGCGGTAAGCGTATTGACCTGCTTTAGTTACTGCTTGGTAAGCAACACGATAAACACGGCTACGTGCTCCGTAATAACCTTTAGCTTGCTTTAGAACTTTCTTGTGACGTGCACGAGCTTGTACACCACGTTTTACTCTAGCCATTTTCTATATCTCCTAATTAACCGTGACGTAAAAGTTTTTTAACTGACTTAATGTCAGATGCGGCGATCATGCATTTAGCACGAAGATGACGCTTAACTTTAGTACGACGCTTAGTCAGGATATGACGAAGGCCAGCTTGTTTGAACTTGTAGCCATTGGCTGTTTTTTTAAAGCGCTTTGCAGCACCTTTATTCGTTTTCATTTTAGGCATGAGAATAACTCCGCATTTATACCCGTAGGTATTGCCAAACATTAAGTAGCTAGGGCGAAAGTAACCAAGAAAACTTGAATACCTTACTTGTAAGCCTTAACTACAGCGTAAAGATAAAGTTGGTGGATAAGAAACTATAAAGTTTCTTACTCTTATTAAACCAAGTTTTATCTATTTTTAGGGGCTAAGACCATCACCATTTGACGTCCTTCCGCACGACGCGGGAAGAACTCAAGCACTGTTAGCTCTTCTAAATCGTTTTTAACACGAGTAAGAAGCGCTAAACCTAGCTCTTGGTGGGCCATTTCACGGCCACGGAAACGTAAAGTTACCTTGACCTTATCACCGCCTTCTAAAAAGCGTTTCAGGTTGCGTAGTTTTACCTGATAATCGCCTTCATCTGTACCAGGACGGAATTTAATTTCCTTAACCTGTATTTGTTTCTGGTTTTTACGTTGTTCTTTTTGTTCTTTAGCTTTTTCATAGATAAACTTGCCGTAATCCATCACGCGACAAACGGGTGGTTTAGCAGTAGGGCTAATTTCAACTAGATCAACACCAGCGTCATCCGCTTGGTCCATTGCTTCGTCTAATGTAACGATGCCACCAGGTTCTCCGTCAAACTTAATCAAACGAATTTCGTTGTCTAGGATATCTGTAATTAACTCATTCAAACGATGAGCCGGCTCTTTACGCCCGCCTCGTTGTCCACCTTTAATAGCCATGTTCCTCCAAAGAACTCTTTAATTTATTTAATCTCTGCCTTTATTCTATAGAATTATAGAAAAGGCAGACTACTTTGCTTTTATTATGTGTTATCCGTTTATAGCTTTATTGTTATTTAAGCCTTACTGACGAGCTTTAACTTCATCAGATAACTTAGCAATAAAGTCATCAACCGACATTTTTCCTAAATCTTCACCACTTCGAGTTCGAACGGATATTTCACCTGATTCCATTTCTTTGTCACCGACAACTAATAAATACGGAACTCGCTTCAAAGTGTGCTCGCGGATTTTAAAGCCTATCTTCTCATTTCTCAAGTCTATTTTTGCTCTAAAGCCATTTTCTTTTAGTTTTTTAACAACTTTCTCACAATATGGCGCTTGTTTATCGGTAATATTCATAATTGTTGTCTGAATAGGCGATAACCATGTTGGAAACTTGCCAGTGAACTCTTCAATTAAAATACCAATAAAACGTTCTAATGAACCTAATATTGCTCGGTGAATCATTACCGGAGTATATCTTTCGTTATCTTCACCAACGTAAGTTGCACCTAAACGTTCTGGTAAGGCAAAATCAAGTTGTACCGTTCCACATTGCCAAGCACGACCTAAACAATCCATTAACGTGAATTCTATTTTAGGGCCGTAAAAAGCACCTTCACCCGGCAAGTATTCAAAAGCAATGTTACTGTCTGTTAATGCTTGTGCTAAACCTGCTTCAGCTTTATCCCAGATCTCATCACTACCAATACGGTTTTCCGGGCGCGTTGAAAGCTTGACAACAACATCTTCAAAGCCAAATGAGCCATAAACGTCGTATACCATTTCAATACACTTTTTCACTTCCGCTTGAACTTGTGATTCCATACAGAAGATATGTGCATCATCTTGCGTAAAACCACGAACGCGCATTAAACCATGTAAAGACCCCGAAGGTTCATTACGATGACAACAGCCAAATTCAGCGATGCGCAGTGGCAAATCACGATAAGACTTCAAACCTTGATTGAATATTTGAACATGACCTGGACAGTTCATTGGTTTAATGGCGTATTCGCGCTTTTCAGAGGTAGTAGTAAACATGCCATCAGCATATTTTTCCCAGTGACCTGATTTTTCCCAAAGACTTCTATCCATCATCATTGGTGCTTTAACTTCGTCGTAATCATACTCGTGTAATTTTTCACGAATAAACTTTTCTAATTCAGTATAAATAGTCCAACCATCGTTATGCCAAAACACCATGCCTGGTGCTTCTTCCTGCCAATGGAATAAGTCTAATGTTTTACCTATTTTACGATGGTCACGCTTTTCAGCTTCAGCTAAACGTACTATATAAGCCTTAAGTTGCTTTTTATCAGCCCATGCAGTGCCATAAATACGTTGCAACATTTTGTTGTCTGAATTACCACGCCAGTATGCACCGGCAACTTTCATTAATTTAAAATGATGACAATGACGCATGCTTGGTACATGAGGACCACGACACATATCAATATATTCTTGATGATGATATAAAGCCGGTGTATCTGTTTTCTCGATGTTTTCATCAAGAATGGCTAATTTGTATGTTTCACCGCGTATCGTAAAGGCATCATAAGCATCTTGCCAAGAACCTGTTTTCTTAACTACTTCATAGCCTGTACGTGCTAATTCAGTCATGCGTTTTTCAAGCTTAGCTAAATCATCTTCGGTAATTGATTCATCAAGGTCAATGTCATAATAAAAGCCATTTTCAATCGTTGGACCGATAGCCATTTTAACATTTGGGTATAACTGCTTTATTGCATGCCCTAATAAATGTGCACATGAGTGACGAATGATCTCAAGACCTTCACTATCTTTACTGGTGATAAGTTGTAAAGAGGCATCTTGAGTTATTAATTCACAGGCATCAACAAGGTTTCCGTCGATACGGCCAGCAATGGTTGCTTTAGCAAGACCAGGGCCAATATCAAGAGCAACATCCATTATAGATACAGCTTGTTCAAAAGAACGTTGAGAACCATCAGGGAGAGTAATTACAGGCATGTTTTTCCTTATCAGTGGCGGCGCACACGAAGCGTCGCTTGAGTTTTAATAGTTAAAAATAAATAGTTTTAGCCGTTGCGTCCTGCAATCGCTTAATCACGTTCATCCTGAACATAAAAAAGAGCACATAGCTCTTTTTTTAGAATTAGGTTTTTTACCCGATGATTGTAAAAGCCTTACCCTTTTTAAACAAGGGCTTTAACCGAGTTTAATCATTTTTTATTATTCAATAATAAAATAAAATGTAAAAGGGTCTTTAAAATAATGCACATAAATATAAACTGATGCGGTTATGGATCAATCAACTTGTTTCGCAAACCTTTATCAGCAAGAAAATGACAACGCTATCTGCGCCGGATCTACATAGCACTTTACTGAAAAATCAGTAATACTATTGATAAAGTACTTAATAACTAGCTGAATTTAGTGAAAATATTTACCCTTGCTACAGTGCTACTGTTTTATGTTTTGCTATCCGTCGCAAATGCTTCAGAAAACCCATGGAAGTTATGGAAAAAAAACAGTTCACAAAGTGTTAGTTATCGTCCCGCTATAATAAAAGGCAATATTAACACAACGCTAATCGAAATTAAGGCTACAGCCGTTGTGCACTCAAGTATTTCTGGATTTATGTTATTTTTACAAGATGTCGATAACACCCGACATTGGTTAGTTAATGCCAGTGAAAGCAAAATAATTAAGCAATACTCAGCGACCGAAAATAACTTCTATATAAAGCTAACGAAGATCTGGCCATTACAGGCAAGAATTTTAATACTCAATTCTGTTTATTGGCAAAACGATGACTTAAGTGTTGAGATAAAATTAACAGACGCAGTAAACGTTGAAGACTACATGCTAGCGGCTGTGAGAGATTTAAAAGATTACCTACAGGTTAAGACCCACCGTGCTCATTGGACAATAATGCCTAAGCAGTCAGAAGCTAAAGGTAGTGATATTGCTATTGAATATATTTTTATTGCGGATGGTCGAGGAGACACACCAAAGTGGTTGGCTGATCATTTAGCTCTTAAGTCTATTTGGAAAAGTATGCGTAATATTAGGCGTCAGTTACCCAGGGAAAAGTGGCAGCAACAAACCGTTAAAGGTATTACTGAATACGCTGTAATACCTTTAACTGATAAACCTTAACGAATAACGACGAGAGCATCACCAATAACCAAGACATCAAAAGCTTAGTCAGATTTCAATCATCCTGAATCCATTCATCGTCATTCCCGAGTTCTCTTGTCGAAGATCCATCACTCTTTATAAACTGGATCCAGGAGAATGTGCGTCCTGCATTCTCTAATAAGTAGCATCCATGCTACGGCCGATTAAAACACCACGGGGATGACGTCCCTAAGCCATGTGCATAGGAACATTAATTTACTGGTCTGCTGTAATGGCTAATGCCATTGCTTCCGCAATTTTAATACCATCAATACCCGCAGACAAAATTCCACCCGCATAACCCGCACCCTCGCCCGCTGGATACAAACCTTGCACGTTAAGGCTTTGCAACGTATCTTTATCTCGCGTAATTTGAATCGGTGATGAGGTTCGAGTTTCTACTGCCGTTAAGGTTGCTTCTGCCATTGAAAAACCATTAATTTTCTTATCAAAAGCAGGTAGTGCTTCTCTAATTGCAGCTATCGCATAATCAGGTAAGGTTTCACTTAAATCGCAATAAGTAACACCGGGTTTATAAGACGGGGCTACTGAGCCATGTTCGCCACTTTTACGTCCTGCAAGAAAATCGCCTACAAGCTGAACTGGCGCATCATAATTTTCACCGCCAAGTTTAAACGCTCTTTCTTCTAAGTTACGTTGAAATTCCATACCCGCAAGTACATAATTTCTATCTGACGCAAATTCACTGGTGATGAAATCTTCCGGCTCAATACCCACAACAATAGCACTATTCGCATTACGTTCAAGACGAGAGTATTGGCTCATCCCATTGGTCACTAAACGGCCCTCTTCCGAGGCAGCGGCAACAACAGTTCCCCCAGGACACATACAAAAACTATAAACCGAACGGCCATTACTGCAATGGTGAACTAACTTGTAATCTGCAGAGCCTAAAATTTCATTCCCGGCATTATTACCAAAGCGTGCTTCATCAATAACCGCTTGTTCATGTTCAATACGAAAGCCAACAGAAAAGGGTTTGGCTTTCATGTAAACATCTTCATCAAATAACATACTAAAAGTATCACGAGCACTATGTCCAATGGCTAAAGCAATATAGTTCGTCTCTATGTGTTCACCATTTGAGAGTGTTAAACCAGTAACTTTTTTGTTTTGGTAACCTTCAATGCCTTGCGCGGTGCATTCATTACCATCAACATCAACAAAGTGAATTTTATCTACTCGTTGATTAAATCGCACTTCACCGCCAAGCTCAAAAATTTTGGCTCGCATTTTTTCAACCATAGTAACTAATTTAAAGGTACCAATATGCGGCTTACTTACATAAAGGATCTCTTCAGGTGCACCTGCTGCAACAAATTCATGAAGAACTTTACGACTATAATGCATAGGATCTTTAACTTGACTATAAAGCTTACCGTCTGAGAATGTTCCTGCGCCCCCTTCACCAAATTGCACATTCGATTCAGTATTTAATATCTTTTTACGCCAAAAGCCAAAAGTGTCTTTGGTGCGTTGTCTAACTTCTTGACCACGTTCTAGTACAATAGGATTAAAGCCCATTTGTGCCAACACTAAACCTACAAATAACCCACAGGGTCCCATACCAATAACAACAGGACGGTTTTTAAGGTTCTTTGGCGCTTGACTAACAAACTTATAGGCCATATCTGGCGTTTCTTTTACTTGAGTATCATCCTGAAATGTTGCAAGAAGGGCTTCGTTAGCATTCGTTTCAACATCAAGCGTATAAATCAGGAAAATACTATTTTTCTTACGTGCATCGTAACCACGTTTAAACACGGTGAATTTTATTAACTGAACCGCTTTTATTGATAATTTAGTTAAAATTGCTTGTTCAAGTTCGTGCTCTTGATGGTCAAGCGGAAGTTTAATATTGGTTAAACGAATCATTCTGTTGAGATCCAGCATAGGAAGAGTAATATTTTTCACTATTTTACCTGTACGCCATCATTTTATAAACAAGAGATTGAATTTGCCCTCAACAAAGGTATGATCCACCACATGATTAAGACAATAATTAACAAATTTAGATAAACCTATGGCATTTGTAGTAACTGATAACTGTATCTTATGTAAATACACTGACTGTGTCGCAGTATGTCCTGCTGATGCTTTTTATGAAGGACCTAATTTCCTCGTTATTAGCCCTGATGATTGTATTGATTGCGACTTATGCCCAGTTGAGTGCCCTGCAGGTGCTATTTACCAAGAAGATGATGTACCCGCAGACCAACAAGAGTTTATTGAACTCAATGCCGAACTAGCAAAACACTGGCCTAGAATTACCGAAGTTAAACCGCCGTTAGAGCAGGCAAAAAAATGGGATGGCGTCACAGATAAAATTCAATATCTAGATACCCAATCAGATGAATAATAATTGCTAAAAAACATTTTTTGTCAATACAGCACTCGGTAAGAAAACAGCTATACTAAATACCATATAATTACCCTTGGAGATGATTATGTGGCACAGCATTGAACAAGCCATAAGTGTTGAAACTGGCAGACCATTTCATATTTCAGAAAAACAGGAAATATCAACGGGAATCGGCAACACCTCTTCATTGAGTAGTTTAATTGCTCAGAAAGCACCTCCGTCCAATTTAGCATTCAAAATAACGGATGGCGAAAGGACTTATTTTCTAAAAATCAACAACAAAGCCTACCTAGAACACTTTCAAGCCGAAGCATACTCATTAAAGCAGCTTAATACACTGGCTAATATTGCTAGTCCAAAAGTAACCAGCATCGGCACCAGCTTAGACAAAAGTTTTTTAGTGTTAGATTATATTGATTTTAGTAAAGCAAAACCTATGCTGTGGTATCAACTCGGCCAACAACTCGCTCAAATGCATTATGAAACACGCCATGGTCAATTTGGTTGGCAACATGATAATTTCATTGGCAACACTATTCAGCCCAATCACTGGAGTAGCAACTGGACAACCTTTTTTGCAGACCAACGCATTGCTTGGCAATTGCAATTATTGTCCGAGCGTTCCGTTATGCTGGGTAATATTGAATATATCACACAAGTTTGTCACGACGCATTACTGCATCACCATGTTACACCTTGTCTAGTGCATGGTGATTTATGGCAAGGCAATACAGGCTTTAGCGGCGAACAGGCCATGATTTTTGATCCTGCTTGTTATTATGGTGACCGAGAAGTTGATATTGCCATGACCGAACTCTTTGGACATTTTCCTGATGACTTTTATCATGGCTACCAAGCAGAATATCCTTTAGATGCAGGTTATGAGCAAAGAAAGTTAGTTTATAATTTTTACCATATCTTAAACCATGCCAATGTTTTTGGTGGGATTTACATTAACCAAGCAAAAGCAGCATTATCGCGAATAATGTCATTACCATTACACTAGTAAAAGCAGAGACCATGTAGATCAAAAACCTAGTCAGTAATCATTAAAACAGCGGGCTATTTTGGTAATTTAGTCAAATATAGTCATACTCAATGCAGATGATATGATTATATAAAATCACTTCCCTTTACTTATGGTGGCTATCATGACAATTAAACTCACCGAAAAGCGCATTACTTGTCCTCACTGTGGTCATCATTTGCATACAACGATAGATGCAACAGCGGGTGATCAAGATTATTATGATGAATGCCCCGCTTGTTGCATGGAAATTCACTACCATTTACATATAGACGAATATAGAAAGAAGATTCAATTAACCGTTGATAGTGATGATGAACAAGTCTTTTAACTGAACAATTAATTCCGTTTTTTTCATAAGCACAAACTTACAATATCACTTTACTTTTTAAGACATTTTTTGCCTTGTTTGCTCAAGCTATCTCATCTATGATGCTTGCAGTTTAGCGATAGTCAATAATTCGTTCCCCTCCCTTCACTAAAGTTACCAATGACATGAACTTAGCCGACTTCTTTACCCATAGCAAAAGCTTATTAAAACTCACTTACCCTATTTTAATCGCACAATTAATTCAAAACTTAATGGGCTTTGTTGATATTGTGATGGCAGGACGCGTTAGTGCTACTGATTTAGCCGCCGTTGCTGTAGCAAATAGTATTTGGCTGCCCTTGATATTAACCATTTATGGCTTAATCATGGCACTTTCCGCGATTGTTTCACAGCTTGCAGGCGGAGGGAAATATAACGATATAGTAGAACAAACGTATCAAACCGGCTGGATAGCCTTGGTGCTCGGCTTATCGTTAATAGGCCTTTACTACTTACTTACACCAATAATTGCACCGCTCGTTACCTTAGACGGTAATCTTGAAGCATTAATGTTTGATTATTTGGGATTTATTGTCTGGGGCGCACCAGGCTTTTGTTTATACCTTGTGCTAAGAAATTACTCTGAAGGTCTTTCATACACTAAGCCAACCATGATTATTAGTATTATTGGTTTACTGGTTAATATTCCAGCCAACTATATATTTATCTACGGTAAATTTGGCATGCCCGCTCTTGGCGGTGCTGGTTGTGGCATAGCCACAGCGTTAGTTTATTGGTCAATGTTTATTAGTATGCTTATTTATTGTTTTTATTCAAAAGTATTAAAACAGGCCAATTTGTTTAGTGATTTTTATTGGCCGGTATTAAGTGAAATAAAAACAATCCTTGCCCTAGGCATTCCTATCGCTTTATCACTACTTTTTGAAGTCAGCCTTTTTGCTATTGTCGCTATTATTTTGGTGCCCTTTGGATCGCAAGTTGTCGCAAGTCACCAAGTAGCATTAAACTTTACCGGTTTAGTGTTTATGGTGCCTTTAAGTATTGCCATGGCTACTACGATTAAAGTCGGTTTTGCTATTGGGAATAAAAACTTCAAACAAGCTAGAGACTATACCTTGTACTCAATAGTGCTTGGCTTAGCCCTAGCTTGTATCACAGCGCTAATAACGGTACTTTTCAGAACACAAATTGCAGGCATTTATAGTACTGAAGCGCCGGTGATAGAATTAGCCGCTAGCTTAATGTTACTAGCCACCATTTATCAATTTTCAGATACTATTCAGGTTGTCTCTGCCGGCGCATTGCGCGGGTACAAAGACACTAAATCTATATTATATATAACCTTCGTATCTTATTGGCTGGTCGGGTTAACCGTAGGTTTGGTTTTAGGTATAACAGACTGGATTGTGCCTAAAATGGGACCTTATGGTTTTTGGATAGGCTTTATCGTTGGTTTAACTACCGCAGCAATATTACTCGCTTGGCGTTTACAAGTAATTCAACAGCGGATTAAAAAGGGTAAATTCTTACAACCAGGTGACAATGAAAAAGTACAAACTTAGCTAGCTAGCCTCATATTCAAGCATTTTGTTTATTTAACAAGCAAGTAGAACCTATTTATCAATGAATTAAACAAAATTGCTTGCAAGGCGTTTAAGCAAAAGCTAACATAGCGCTCGTTGAGTTATCAACATGTGCTCGCTTAGCTCAGTTGGTTAGAGTACTTGCATGACATGCAAGGTGTCACAGGTTCGAGTCCCGTAGCGAGCACCATATAATAGCAAAGAGCTACCTTCGGGTGGCTCTTTTGCTTTCTGCTATCCAAGCTCTATTCCAATTTGTACACACGATAAACATTCAAGCCGTGCCTATAATTATTCTATGATTTATTGCTAACGTTAGCAATGACCAATTGTTAACGTTAGCAATGACCAATTGTTAACGTCAAATAATCGTGAATACTTTCCTGCAAAGATATGAGAAAACTGAAGTACTACTCTTTTTTCATACTTAAGGGGTCAACCCAAGCAGCAATATTTTGGCAATTATTCTAACAGTTTGATGGTTTAACTATATGAATAATATCTTGGGATACAATAATAGCCCTGTGATTTATTGACAGGATTATCTATTGTTTATCTTACCTAAAATCCATTGTTCAACATCAACTCTAACCCATGCTACAGAACGAGAAGATAACTGTATTGGGCTTGGAAATTCACCTTTGTTTTTATAAGTGTATATCGAAGATCTTGATAGTCCTGTCATGCTTATAACTTCTTTGATTCTGATTAGGTCGCTAGGCTGCTTACTACGTGTCTGAGTTTGTTCAATACTCAGTTTTTGTTCAGGAATATTTGCTCTTGTTTGTTCTGATATATCTCGTTTTGTAAGCTGTGATTTAAATCCATCAATGTGTCGTTTAACTAACTGCAATTCATTAATAGTATTTTGGGTTTTAAGTGATAGTTGTTCTAAATACCCATTGAGAAGTTCAAACTCCAAATTATTCATGTCAGATCCTTTATTATTAAAGCTCTAACTATCAATGAAATTACGTACTTTTACCAAAAAATTTAATTGTACATATTGACCGAGTTTATCTGAGCTTTAAGCCAAATGGTGAATTGATATTAAATCTCATGGATACTTTGTCTTCATCTCCAGAAGCCGTGACAGAAATATCTGTGTCGTTTACTTCTAGCGTAGTGCCAACAAAGCAATACTTAACTTTCGAAAAGTTTCTTTCCCACATTTCGTTGGCAATTGATTACGACCTAAGGTTCACCGTCAAGCAAGCCCTAAAGAACTGGTTACGTTGGTTTCGGTATGTAACACCATAAGGAATAAGAGCTGGCGGTAAGTTAAAGCGTAACCACAACAACCCTAGTATTTGCAGCGCCCTAGATTCTAGAGGCAATAAGCCACATCGCTAATGATTACTAAACTAATAGAAAGTATCCATTTAGTACCTATTAAGCTTAAGTTTCCTAAAATGATTACCTTATTAACTCTAATAATGTTTCTTATATAAAAGGTAATCATTTTGGGCTAATCTCATTACTCTAGGCAACAAAAAGCCCGCCGAAGCGAGCCGTTTGTAAAGCAGGTTTATTTGCCTAAATACCACTTATAACAATTTCATAAGTGGTTGTTTTACTAAAACCTGACATTTCTTAATTCGCTGGATAGGCTCACTGTTACCACAAAGGAGACACTAGCCCCTAATTCAAAAAGGACTGCTCACAATCTAAAGCGGACGTTAGCATTCAAGATTACCTTTTGACTTCTTT
>NZ_PJAQ01000001.1 GCF_002836775.1 Colwellia sp. 12G3
TGAAGAAGTCTCTAATGGTCACTAGCTTAATGTTAACAATGATACGAAACCGTACATTAGCCTTGGCTTATCTAGCGACAAGTGATCCGACAAGCAGACAGCCGGAATAGCACTATTGATTGACTATGTAGGAATGCCTTACCAAGCGCTAAACTGTACCAAGTAAGCTATAAAGGTGGCTACATCACCATTTATGACGCTTAACAGCGCATAAATTAATTAAATACAGTTGTGTACTTTATAATTTGTCAAACAGCTACAGTTGGTTCATAATTATCACAAAGAAACGAGTGTTTTTTGGACGAAATTTTTAATTTTAACAAGTAGGCGGGCGTATATTGTCGATAGGATGTGGTCAGGTTAGAGTGACCAAAAAGAGGTTGATGACAGGACTTGCGTTACTTTTCCTGTGTGTTCCTACATTTGCTGTCGAGACCAATTTAGGCACAGAAGATATTTTTTACTTCCCTATTTTTGGCCGGTCAGACAATCAATCAGATGAGTTTTCGGGATTTGCTCGGGAGCTCTTTGATGAATTTAGCGCGCGAAGCAACGTAGACATCAACTATGTGCCTTTACCGGTTAACCGGCTTTTTAAATCTTTGTTGGTTGATAAAAGCATCGATTTGAAGTTTCCTGATAACCCCAAGTGGCGTTCCATTTATCACTCAAAGTCGAGTTTGCCGTTGATTTATAGTGATCCCATTATCCAAGATATTGGTGGTGTAATGGTTGAAGCAGAAAATATTGACTCTGAAACATTCAAGCTTGAAATTTTGGGGACTATTAGAGGTTTTACGCCAGTTCCCTTTGTTGAAAAAATAGCTAGAAATGAAATTCAATTGATAGAGTTCAGCAATACCTCAGAGTTATTATTAGCAGTCAATAAGGGAATAATTGATGGTGCATTTATAAATATAGACGTAGCCAAACATCAAACATCTCTATTATTTAAAGGCAAGGCACCCATTAGATTCGCAAAAAAACTACCTTTTATTCAAAATCATTATTATCTGTCAACTATTCACGGCAAAGACATTATTGACCAGTTCAATGCCTTTATGAAATGCAACGACCGTTTAATAAAATCGTTACTCAGTAAATATAATATTACAAAAATATAGTTTTTATTACCTGTCTTAACGTATATATTTGCCCATCAATTAAGTAGCACCCTAACAAATTATCTTGGCCATATGCGGCATTATCCACAATTACCATTTAGAAGGATTCGTTTATCGGATTGGCCAACAGGTAGCTAACCTTCTTGATCGCGAGGGCTTGGTAAGTGCGAAAAATGGATATAAAACGATTGGTTACAAGTATGATGGCCCACCAAGACAGAGCGAAGAATACGTTGCATCTACAGTTTTTTCTTTTGGCTGACCAAGGGATGTAGTGAATTTGTAATTGAACTCCACCGTCAGCAAAGATGCATAAGCCAGTCACACATACATCCAGTAAATTTTGATTAAATTTGTTCTTATAGTTCATCGTTTCACAAAATCTTAATGTCAGTTTCATGCTCGTTGAACTGCCGTTAGTAATTCAAAAGCTAACTTCCGCTTTTGGCTAGGAGCCGAAGTTTTAATTTAGTCACTTGAAGCTTTCGCTAAGCGCAGAAGACGTTAACACAGTCATTTCATGATGTGTTTCGAATGATTATTAAGGTTGACTTATACTAGTTGAAGTCAGGTTCCAACTTTATTTGAAGTGTTTTTGGTACTTTTTTATTAAATAAAACTTACTACCACATTTGTTCCTATCTTTATTCACAAAAGGCCATTTTTGCTCAACGGCATAAGTAGGCTTGCTTGGGGTTTTTGTTTCGAACTTTATTTAGCTTCTACAACAATGTTCTGAAAAGCAAAAAGCCCGAAACTTTCCTAACGGGCTTTCTTAATGTCGGTATCTGATAGATAAGTTGGTAGGCTCTTGCCGTGATTACCCTCACTTACTTAGCTAATAACGCTATAAATTCAGATGATTTACCTATCGTCAGGCATTAAATAAGCGAGGTCATCTTCATCGTCTGCATGAAAATCATAGCCCCCCTCAAAGTCATCATGTAATTCATTAGCGACTGTAATGGGTAGTTCTAATATTTCTTGTATATGAATGGCAACATCAATCTGCTGATTAATGATGCTTTTAAATTCAGAAAAATCTAATAGCTCTATTTCTTGTAAGTAACTTTTAGTGAGTATCGACAATTGTCCCGTGAGTTTTACAATACACGTTTCTATTTTTTCAAGTAACACGTCTTTGTCAGTACTAATAAGGTAGGTATTAAATTGCTGATATAAAGAACTGGTAAACATTTTTCTATCTGAATCAATCAGTAATAAGGCAATAGCGCTATTAAGAAATCGTTGTAATTCATACAATAAAACATCTTCGTCATTATCAATCAGTAGCGTACTTGCACAATAACTCGCGGCGATGTTTTTATATACATCTAAAAGTTTTGCGCTTTTATAGCCTTCTTTCATTAAGCTGGCATGTAATACTCTAATATCCGATGTATCACTGATACCTAAAGCATACGTGGTGATTGAGATACTTTCAAAATACGAAGGAGATATCTTCTTTAATTGCGCATATTTAGCCCAACCGGCCCTAAAGCAATAAACAATACCCTGCGTTTTTATAATCTCTTTGGCTTTATCAGCATCGTTATCACATAGTTCGAGTAAACCTAAGTTGCTAATACCCAGTACAATTTCACAGCCTTTGTTAATTTGATCCGCATAAATGATTGATAAATTATCAGAGGCGATCCTCAAAGACATATCAACTAATTGTTGCTTAATTTTATGCACCAACTCGGGAGAAAAATAGCCTTCATCTTCTCCGTCTTTTAAGACCAAAAGTAGAAACGGATGGTTTCTTAACTCTGCAATTCTCATTAATGAATCCTACTTATATAAAACTGTTCATAACCACTAGGGTGATAGGTGTTTATTGATATTCTAAAGTGGTGCGAACATATCATCAGTATCTATTGCCACTGAGGTAACGCGTTGCTTATTTGCATTGTCTTTCAACGCTTTCTCAACGTTTTCTAACGAGCCATTGGTACTTACCACCATCACTTCACGATAAGCGTCTTCATCTAAACTCTTGATTTTCATCAATAGTTCTTCAATGCTGCCTGATGTTTGCTCTTCGTCTTCTTCAATTTCAGAAAAATCATGACCGACAAATGGCAGAGACAGATATAAAAGGCCAAAGTCATCTTCTACAATGGCTTTTAAGACTTCTAACTGTTTTTCTTCATCATCTGAAGAAAGAAAAATTTGTGACAATAAGCTATGTGCTTCCGTTTGCGCACAGAAAACATGGTCTTCATCTATATTTTGCCAATAAGATGGTTCAACATTTAGTAGCTGCTTAATTGACTCCGCATCCATTAACCAGGTAGCGATAGAAGGAATGGTGGCATCGTGTTCTCTAACAATTTTAGCGACCGTTAGAATATCCATCTCGGTTAGTACAGCTAACATAGTTTCATCACCTTGCTCAGAAGCGATAGCCTCTAAAGAAGTGCCTGCGCGTCTACCGCTTTGTTGAGCTAATTCGATAATATCGGTGGCTAGAATGAGTGCATTATTTGTCACGGTTATTCCTTAGAGGGTATTTATACCAAGTAAAATAAAAAATAGAACATGCTACAGCACTCTAAATAGATAATTCATTGGTTAATATATTTTTCATTAGACGATCTAATTCAATCAATTAGGACCATCAGTATTTCAAAAAAGATAGTGATTTGAAAAGCGATTGTTTAACTTGGTAGTCGTTTAAAAGCTAATAGTTTTCATCAAAGTCATCTGATGCATAATCATCGACTTGTTCGTAATCATCTTCTACGGCTTTTAAGGGTGTAGCATCATAACGATTATAATAATGAATCAATAATACGGCAGTTTTTAAATCCTGTTCTGCATGGTTCATCATTTCAGTTATACAGGCTCGGGCATCGGCGTGAACACCAACGAATGCTTTTACTTCCATCCAAGTTGGCTCTTCGCTTAAATCAACGAGTGCCAAATTTTTACTATCAATTCTAATTTTTGTTGTGATAGCCATCGCCAATTGATCGACCATCCCCTTGAATAACAAAGGTGTCGTTTTTAACTGGTCAAATAAACTCGATAAATAGATAGATAATAATTCAGGATTTTCGGGATCAGTTAACGAGGTCATATTTTCTAAATACATAGAAAAATCATCAGTTAAATAATTAGGTATGTTTTTGTCAGATTGCAAAGAGTATTCCTTTATTGCGTGTTTTCTAATTAAGCGTAATGTGCATTTTTATAGAGAGTATTGATTGGCGTTTAACTCAAAGCATTGTGCCAAAATGAATCAGCAACCTCTCGGGGGTCTGTAATAACTGTATAGTTACTTTTCAAATATAAAGAACGCTTTTTAGGATCCACAATAGCATCATAAGCTTTTTTAATTAATTGAAATATTTCTTCAACTTCACTGCCGCTATTTTTATCTGGGTGATATTTATTAGCGAGTTTTCGATAGGCTTTTTTGATCTCAATGGTCGATGCGTCTCTACCGACACCTAACTGTTCAAAATAATCCATACTTTTACTACGACCTCTTGTTGAAGGTTTACCTTAACAACATGATTAAATGTACTTGTTTACCCTAAGAAATGGTACTAATTCAATCAATAACGTTGATTTAAGAAGTTGATAATATTGCTAAATATATAAGCGAATGCTTATGAAAGCCGAATATAGCTCAAACAAGATAGCATATCAATTAGACTAATATATTGAGTAACTTAGGGGATAAATGTTAAAAGTATTTTAATCTAATCATCACATTCTTGCTAACTTTATTTACTTATAACCAAACCCATTGGAAATGCATGATTTCAGTGGGAGTTTACAGGGGTAATTGCAAAGTATTTATCTTAAGCATAGTCATTCTATGCTTATTATCAATAACGCGGTAGTTGGCCATTTAAAACCCGCCCGTAGGGAGTTTCTCAGGTAAGTAATCACAGCGTAATATCAATTTGAAAGGCAATAAGCATTCCTCCATTGATGTACCTTGTGCTACCTCACCTGAGTAACTCTGAAACACGCATTATCAAGGAGCTTGGGTATATAACGATAATACTCACTATTTGTGTTTTCTACCTGTACCTGAAGGCGGTTTGTGGCAACTCCAAGGCACATGGGTTGCGTTATCTTTAACGTTTTGGTCAACGAATTTGTAATACTGATCTTTAGTATGTGTCCACCAATCATTATGGATGTCAGCACCATGCTTTTTAATGATTTCTTCAATACCATCAAGGTTTATGTTCGTTGCATCATAGGCGAGGTAAAGGGTAGCGTCGGTGGACTTATACGATACCTCATCAATCCCAAACTGATGATCAATATCTTCCATCAACGCATTTCTGTTGTCATCAGTAACATTTATTAATCGTAAGTTCCTAATAACTAAGTTTGCTTCTTTAACGCCTACTCGGTGGTCAAAATCAGTCATGTGATCCTCCTATAGTTACTCTTTAACCTGAACCCTACATAATGGTACTTGATGCTTTCAGGTTAGTTATCAGTGATGCCGTCATTTACTAACAAGGCTTATTCTACTATCAGCGTACCTTGATACATTTGCATCTGACAATGAAATGGATATTCTCCCAATGTCATAGGTGGCAGTAGCACTGATTTATCGATATCAAGCGGTAGTTCTTCACTTATGTCAACGTGAGGAAATATCACCATAGCCGCACAAGGGCTACTGTCTTTACGAATAAACTGAAGAACGGTTTGCTGTCCTGCTTTAATTTTTATCCTTGCGGGTTGGTAAATACCGTTATTCACCACAATCTTAATCTCATTATCGATCGCAGCATCAACAGCCTTTGGCTTATACAACCAAAACCACCATATAATGAGCGATATAAGGACTAACCCTGCAATATTAATCATCATCATAACGAATCTCCTAATGGTCCTTCGCTTTGAAAAAGCGTAATCGGTTGGCATTACTCACCACGGTTAATGATGAAAAAGCCATTGCTGCTCCGGCAATAACCGGATTAAGTAAAATACCAAAAAACGGATATAATACCCCCGCAGCAAATGGCACCCCTGCAACGTTATAAATAAAAGCACCAAAAAGGTTTTGTTTGATATTACGCAACGTTGCCTTACTTATGGCAATCGCATCAGCAAGGCCATGTAATGAACCTCGCATCAAGGTGATATCAGCACTTTCTATCGCAACATCAGTACCTGTACCAATGGCAAAGCCAACATTAGCTAATGCTAGAGCTGGCGCATCATTAATGCCATCACCCGTCATCCCAACAATTTCGTCTTGTGCTTGTAACTCGGCCACTTTTCTAGATTTGTCTTGTGGCAATACTTCCGCGAATACTTCAGTGATGCCCACCTTTTTGGCCACGGCTAGTGCAGTCGCGTTATTGTCTCCGGTGATCATTACGACTCGAATGCCATTTTTTTGCAGACGTTTTATCGCAGAAATAGAATCCTTTTTTATTGGATCCGATACCGCAATAATAGCGGCCAACGTGTTATCTATAGCGAAGTACATTGGCGTTTTCGCTTCATCAGCAAGTGCTTGTGCCTGTTCAACAAAGTTGTTAAGGGCAATACCATTTTCTAACATCAACTTTTGATTGCCAAATAGTAACTGTTGAGTTTTGAAGGTCGCTGATACTCCATGCCCAGTAATAGCGAGAAAATCACTTACATTTTCTAAATCAAGGTCACGTTCGATGGCAGATTCTACGATTGCTTGCGCCAAAGGGTGTTCAGAGCCCCTCTCTAAACTAGCAACTAACGTTAACATCTCATTTTCGCTATAAGAATTATCTACAATGATAAAGTCCGTCACTTTGGGGGCTCCCTCAGTAATAGTGCCTGTTTTATCTAATATCATTGCGGTGATTTTAGAAGCCGTTTGTAATGCTTCACCGTTACGAATCAGTACACCGGCTTCAGCCGCTTTACCGATACCAACCATAACTGACATAGGTGTTGCTAATCCTAATGCACAGGGGCAAGCAATAATTAACACTGTGGTCGCCGATATCACAGCAAAGGCAATGGCTGGATCTGGTCCAAAATTAAGCCAAGCTAAGGCACTGACAATAGCGATAATCATGATAACAGGGACAAAGTAAGCAGCAATCATATCGGCTAAACGGCCAATAGGAGGCTTTGAGTTTTGAGCGCGTTTGACCATATTGATGATTTGCGCTAGGGCTGTATCTTTACCAATACGGGTCGCTTTAAATAATATTGAACCTGACTTATTTAGCGTTCCTGTAACAACCTCATCGCCTACCGCTTTTTTAACCGGCATTGGCTCACCTGTTAACATGGATTCATCAATTGAGGTGTGCCCTTGTGTCACAATACCATCTACGGGGATTTTTTCGCCAGGACGAATACGAACAATATCATTGAGTAGAACTTGCTCGATAGCGATATTAATTTCTTTCTTATCACGTACCACACGCGCAGTTTTTGTCTGTAAACCTATTAGCCTTTTAATCGCTTCACTCGTTCGGCCCCGTGCTTTGACTTCCAGCGCTAGACCTAAATTAATTAAACCGATAATCATGGCGGTTGCTTCAAAATAAACATGTCTGGCCATTTCGGGCAATGCCAGAGGAAAGAAAACCACCACCATGGAATATAGCCAAGCAGTACCCGTACCTAGGGCAATGAGCGTATCCATATTGGCGGAATGATTCACAAATGATTTCCAAGCGCCTACATAAAAATGTTTGCCTGAAAAGTACATTATGCCAGCGCAAAATAATCCGACAGTAAACCAAACACCGCGCTCAAATATCGTTGCTACTGTCATAGGCCCACCAGCGATACTGTAAAGCATCAAAGGTATGCCAAGTCCCAATGCAGTCCACATTTGGCGCATTAAACGTTGATAATATTTTTGTTCGGCTTGTTCTTTTTCATTAAGTAACTGTTCATCACCTGAATCTGAGGTGGCCTTTGCATTATAACCTATGCTTTCAACGGCTTTTATTAATGTCTTTGTGTCGACATTGCCAGTGACTGAAACGGTTCTTAAGACAAAGTTCATTGTTGCCTGTTTAACCCCTGCCACGGCTATCAATGCTTTTTCAATTTTACCAACACAACTTGCGCAGCCCGCACCTTCGATAATAAGTTCCTGATTAAAATGAGCAGCATGACTTTCATCAGGATGACAACTCTTTGCTGCGATTTTGGCTCCTGCAAAATTGTCTTTTAGTTCATTCATCGTCTTCTCCTTCAATAAGATGGCAAATCATTTTACTTGTCGGTTCATTATTGGGTTTGTCTTGCCAATCACTTATCGCTTTTTTTAACCTTTCTCTTAATCGCATTGCTTCTTGAAACTGCTTTTCAGTGGCAACCAATCTTTGTTCAACAATGTCTCTTACCATAGGACAAGCACTATGACCTTTGTCCGCTTGCGTTAAAATATCGGTGATATCTTCGACAGAAAAACCTAATTGCCTTGCACTAAGTATAAACTTCAATCTTGTTATTTCTAGCTTGCCAAAGACTTTGTAGCCATTTGCGGCGCTTTTATTCGGTGTCAGCAGACCAATTCGAGTATAATAACGAACTGTATCAGGTGTTGTGCTCATATAACTGGCAAATTCTGTTACTTTCATTGCATCCCCCTATCTAGTAATTATAACCTACACCTAGTTTACACCTGTGTCTAAGACACAGATCAAGCTTTAGTTACCCTGACTATTTTACTAAGTAGAAACTTTCATAGTAGAACTAAAAAACGTGGTTTATACCTGCTAAAAAATTACTCCCACTAAGCTGTAATTAAAAATAAGATGAAATAGGCAATAAGTAAGTATTTTTACTATAACTATTTTATATAGTTAAAATAATGTCGCGATGTCACTTAGCTTTATCGCTAAACAATGGAATAGATAAAATGGAAAGGTACCTCAATAAAACAACAATAAATATAGTCGCTTTATTTCTCATTTTATTCATGACACTTCCGGCAACGGCTAATGGAAACTATAGCATTTACCTAGACGCCGACTTCACAGGAACCAAAACTGCTAGCCTTTCAATACAGCAAGGCATCAATGTCGCATTAGCCGAAGAGAACTTCCACATCAATGGTTATCAGTTTGAGATCATTGCGAAAGATCACAGAGGAAGCTCGCTGCGTAGTAAAAGAAATTTGGAAGCTTTCCTTGCTGATAGCAATGCACTATTAGTATTTTCTGGCTTACATTCACCACCATTACTCGCCCACAAAGATTTTATAAATAACAACCGCATTCTGGTTTTAAATCCTTGGGCAGCCGCGGGACCTATTACGCGTGCAACAGATAACAACAACTGGATATTCCGGTTATCTATTGATGACAGTAATGCCGGTAGCTTTATCAGTAATCATGCGTTCAAAGAAGGTTTTAAAAATCCCTTTTTATTATTAGAAGATACTGGTTGGGGACGTTCAAATAACAATACCATGGTTAAAGCGTTAGCTGACAATGGCATTAAACCCAAGGGAATTAGCTGGTTCAACTGGGGGCTTGGCATAAATCACGCGAAGATTTTGTTAAGACAAGCACAATCTTCTGGTGCAGATGTAATATTTTTTGTGGGTAATGCTACAGAAGGTAAAACCTTTGCAAAAGCGATGTTAGCGCTTGAAACAGCGCTGAAATTACCTATAAGAAGCCATTGGGGCATTACAGGGGGAGATTTTGCAGAGGTCATCAATAGCGAAGCACGAGAAAAAATTGACCTACAGTTTATTCAAACACAATTTTCCTTTGTCACAAAACCGCAATCATTATTAGCGCAACAAGTACTAGCGCAAGCAATAGCTATGTACCCTGAAATTAGTGTGGCCAATGACATCAAAGCAGCAACAGGTTTTGTTCATGCCTATGATCTCACCAAACTACTTATCACCGCGATTAAGCAGTCGGGGTTAACCGGAGATAAACATCACGATATTAACACGATTAAGTTAGCCCTTGAACATTTAAAGAAGCCCGTGCAGGGACTCATTAAAAACTATTTAACCCCCTATTCTCCCTATACCTTAGAAAACATTAATGCCCATGAGGCCCTGGATGAAACCGATTATGCTATGGGCTACTACCAAGCTGATGATAGTGTAGAGCTATTGCCTAATATCCATTTAAATAAGGTACTTAATGAAAAAAATTAGTATTTCTTTTGCCTTAGCACGATTTGTGTTTTTGAGCTGTTTTGCACTCGCACTTATTTCTACCGTTTTAGTTATCAACTATGCGGTTGATTCTGCACAACGCCAACAAGAGCAGTTAATAAAAAGAGAAACCACCGCAATAACTCACGGCTATCGCTTATTTCTCAAGCATCGGCTTACCTTACTCGCCGATCAAGCAAAGAACCCCATTATGGTACAAGCCTTAATGCAGCCAGAAGCGAATATAGGGAAATTACAAGATTTCATGGCTGACCTTACTATTTTAGGCCATCAATATCAGCAAAATTTATTGGACTTTGAAGGTAATGTCATTTATTCAAAGCAAGATAAAAAAGCCCCTGATTATCATAATGAACCTTGGTTAAAGGATATAATAAACGACGAAGCGCCTAATCATATAGCCATTCTAAAACTCAACGATAATTACTTTTGGTGTTTAGCGGTAATCATTATGTATAACAACAATTTTGAAGGTGTACTTACCACGTTAATACCAATCGAAGATATAGATGAACAAGATGAAAAACTCGATAGTTTGATGATAAAAATAACAAGGAATGGTGAAGAGTTAAGCTCTTTTGGACAAGAAAGACACGGTAAACAGCACTCGGTTTATTGGCCAAATATTGGCGTTGTTTTCAGTTTTACTTTTGACGACAGCGCCAATAATGAAGAATTAAATGATGCGATAATCAAGTTGAGTACGTTAATTTTATTAGCACTCATTGCAACAAGTCTACTCGCCTATGTTTTTGGTTACCGGTACTTTGTAAAACCCTTGCTGCTGTTGTCTCAAGCGACAAGTAAATTACATAAAGGTAGTGAATTTGAGTTACTTCAGGACAATATCACCATCAAAGAACTATCAGAGTTGTTTCAAAAATTCAATGTCATGACAAATAAGGTGCACCAAAGAGAAAGCTCATTAAAGCTCAGTTACGACAAATTATCAAAAGTTAATGATGAGTTGATTTTAAGTGAGTCCCAACTGATTCAATCAGAAAAAATGGCAAGTATTGGTGTGTTAGCCGCTGGTGTTGCTCACGAAATCAATAATCCCCTAGGGTTTGTTAAAAGCAATCTCGATGTTCTAAATGAATATTTAACCGACATTCAAAAATACCACCAAGAAATAAATGAACACCTAACAACAGAAGCTTCAAAGGAATGGCATGTAGCATTAACTAAAAAATATGATATTGAATTCATTTTCGAGGATATGCCAGCCTTATTAACCAGTAGTATTGGCGGTGTCGAAAAAATAACCGAGATTGTGCAAAGTTTGAAAACCTTTGCACGCATAGAAGAGTCGACTAAAAGTAAAACAGATATAAACGAAGGTTTAACCGCAACACTTAACATGGTTAACAATGAACTCAAATATAATTGTGAAGTACATGTTGAACTAGACCCCTTGCCTATAATTTATGCTTACCCAAGTAAATTGAATCAAGTGTTTATGAACCTACTCATTAATGCAGGCCAATCGATAACAGGTAGTGGCGAAATTTTTGTTAGAACCTTCCAGAAAGAAACCGATATTGTCATAGAGATTAAAGATAACGGCAGTGGTATTGCTCCTGGTGTATTACCACATATTTTCACGCCGTTTTTTACCTCTAAGCCGGTAGGCCAAGGAACGGGCCTAGGGTTGTCTATCAGCCATGGAATTATCAAGCAACATGATGGCAGAATAGAAGTAACATCCGAAGAAGGTAAAGGTAGTTGTTTTTCTGTTTATATTCCTACCAATTTAAGTAAAAAAACTAAATATTCGAGTAATAAAATAGAGAGTGTTAAAAATAACTTTTGATATTATCCCAAATACCTAAAGATTCATTAGGAAATAAATCAATACCTAACCATGATTTTAGTAGATAGAGAAGTAATAAAGCACAACCAATAATCGTTAATCCAAAAATAAATATCGCCAATAAAAACATAGTAAATGCTATAAAACGTTCTGCTGGCAAAAGCCCTCTTCTATTTACCCCAACAAGAAACACAAGATAAAAGCTCCAAGGTAGGAACGGGACTGCTAACGTAGGCCTAAAATCAACATCGTGTTGGCGCCAGTCTTGCGTGCTTATGCTCTTTTGCAATGCTTTACGCTGTTTAGCCGTAAAACTGTCAGCAACCGACTTTTCCATACCATTTAATAGTTGATTAACTTTTAAATTTTTATCAGCTGGCTTAATACGATTCATATTGCCTCGATATGTCAATGTAGATTAATTGAATGATATTTGAATTACATCGTTTATTAATATAAATCAATAAACCCACCTGCTGTTTAGTTCCTATTTACATCACACAACATCTAGCTGAGTTATCGACAACCTAATAGTTATTAAGCTTAGTCGATAAGATACAATTGAATTCATAAATAGAGTTGAGGTTCAATATATAAAATTAATGTTTGATTGAACTGTTACCAAAATTTAACATGGCAAATTTCTCTATACGACTATAAAGCTTACTTGGTAAAAACTTCAACCAAGCACAACACAACGTCATAATCGTTCGATTAGGCTCTTGAAAAATAATTCTGTAGTCACAGTATATTGCTTGGTGAATAAGTTTAAATGCAGAGAGCTTATTTTTTGATTGTACCGCTCTTCGGGCTAGATACCTTAACTGATACGCTTTAGCTAAGCTGTAAAACTGTTTGAAGAACGTTGGATCAGACGCTTTATTTAACATTACCGCGTGTTGCCAACTGGCAAACTGTTTATCTACATCGGACGACAGACCTGAATCGTTAACACGATAATACGTTAGCGGTTGGCTAATTCCTTCAAACTGCCATGTTGTGTTTAAGGCTATTCTTGTCCAAAGTTCAATGTCTTCAGATTGCCTTAAACTTTCATCAAAATACATTCTACGGTATTTATCTTTATTAACACCAAAATAGCCTACTTCTGATAATACGGATCTTCTAATGACAGGGGAAGAGCCATTGCCAACAGGGTTTCGACAAAATATATGCTGTTTCGTGATGTTCTTAAGCTTAGGAAATTGGCCAACACCTAAAAGTTCACCGTCTTCATTGATGAATAAAGAGGGGCAATAACTAATCCCTACTTTAGGGTTGGCACTTAAATGCTTAATGTGCTTTGTTAGTTTATCCGCTGCCCAATAATCATCGGCATCTAATAAGGCAATGTATATTCCTCTAGCAGCCTCTATACCGGTATTTCGAGCACCCGATAAACCTCTGTTAGCTTGGCGAACAATCCGAATACGCGGATCAGTAAAGTTATTAACTATATTCAAGGTATCATCAACACAACCATCATCAACGAGAATAAGTTCGAAATGATGGTAACTTTGTTGTAAGACACTATTAATGCTTTGCTCTATATATTTTGCTACGTTATACATTGGAATAACGACCGACACTACGGGAATTGAATTAGCTAACATGTGTTTTCTCCTATCGAATTACAGTACGTAAAATGTTGTTAACGGGCTTAATTACATTAATAAAAAAAATTGGAACCAAACAAAATAAACTACTAAAAAAGATAACCAAAGCAAACTCCATAGGCTCATTCGGCGTAAATATGAAAAGCGTTACTAGGCTAATAAAAAGGCATATGAATCGAGTCATTGTTTCACGGTGGTATTGCTCTGTTACGCGCTGCATACAACAGACAATATCTATCATTAAATTAGGGAGCGCGACTAAACATAATATTGTGATGATAGGTACTGCTGAAGACCATTTTTCATCAAATAAAATAGGGACATAAATGGGCGCTACTAGCGCTTGAATAACAAAAAGAAAGCCAATGCATAAAGAAATAGCCAAGACTTTATTTTGTTGTGCTAACAACTGCCCTTTTCTCTCTAATTTACACAAGTAAGGGTATAAAGCACCAATATAGACTTGGCTAATTGACTGACTTAAGCCAACCCCAGCGTTCTTCGCAAAGCTATAGAAGCCAAAAAGCTCAGGGGTTAACAACTTACCAGCAATAAAAGTATCAGCGTGCAGTCGTATGCCACGTAGAAATTCAGTATTGAATAATTTACCTGAGGTTTGTAGCATCTGATTAATAATAGAGAGGTTAAAACCCACTCCAAATGTTTTAACGGGTGAAAATGAAAATAACAATAACCAAAATATTGAAAAAGCAACCTTACCTAAAGCGACTGATAAGATATCGGCCCCTAATAAAGCCGAAATGGCTATTGTGCAATTTTCAATGATTACGCACAGGCCATTTCTAATACTGAACCAGCGCATTTGATTTTCACGTTGTAACAGAAATATTTTAATACTTACCCAAGGATACAAAAGGTAAATTACCGCCATAATTTGTAATAAAATAGTAATATTATCATTATCATAAAGTGATGAAAGGTAGCTGGCTGAGCTGAATTGACCTACCGCTATGGTTAAGCAAATACCCCATTGGATTATGATGCCATTTTTAGCAAAACCTTCTAGTTTATGGGGTTTACAATTGATAATTTGACTGCCAACACCTGCACGTAACAACAATCCAAAAACATCATGAAATGCTAAGGCTAAAATGGCAGTACCGTAGGACGTGGGGGATAATTGTGCAGCTAGCACGATAATAGTGAATATTCGTGATATTTTTGCTACAAATTCAGCACTGAGTAACCAAACGGCATTTGATAAAAGCTCAATGACTGAATTTAATTGTATTCTAAAAAATTGTATCAACTGCATTAGAATATTCCTGAATCATCATTAATTAACAATTAACAAGACTGCTTCAAGATTCATTCCACTCTGTAGTTTTTTTTAATCGACTGATTAATATGTATTTTATTTAATAATAAATCTACCCACCGCGACTATTTGCATGATGAAAATCATTACGGTGGTTATTTGCATATTAGGAATGCACTTAATCTACTGGTGATGTTTGCCATTGCTGAATTTTGCGATAGAGTGTTGATGGACTCACACCTAATTCGCTTGCAGCCTTTACTATATTGTCTTGGCATAACTCTATAGCCTGTTCAATGGTTTGTCTTTCAACTTCAGCCAGTGTGATAATTGATGGTGATGGTGATGGTGATGAATGATTAACCGGATGAACATTGGTATTTTGATTGTGCTGAGTTATTGGAGGATTACTGCTTTCTTTTTGAGTATAACGCTTAGGCTCTGGTTGTTTACTCTGCCTACCAAGTTGTTGAACAATAATCTTTTCAGAAATAAGAGGTCCTTCAGACATAACGGTTGAACTATGAACGATATTTTGTAACTGGCGAACATTACCTGGCCACGAATAAGATTTTATTAACGCTTCCGCGCCAGAAGAGAATCCAGCAAACACTTTACCTTCAATTTCACTAAAGTGGCTTAAAAAATGTTCAGCTAATTTCAAAATATCATTATCTCGCTCATTTAAGGCCGGTAAATCGATTGAAATAACGTTTAAGCGATAAAAAAGATCTTCACGTAATTTCTTTTCATTGATGGCCATTTGTGGCTCTCTATTCGTAGCACTAATAAAACGAATATCCACTTTTTCTTCTTTACCACTCCCCACCTTTTGAAAACAACCTGTTTGAATAAATCGCAATAACTTTGCTTGCAAACCAATATCCATCTCACCTATTTCATCAAGAAATAAGCTACCACCATTTGCCAGAGAAGCAGCCCCATCCCGGTTAGAAACAGCGCCAGAGAATGCTCCTTTAATATGACCAAACACTTCTGACTCCATTAACTCTGATGGAATAGCTGCACAGTTTAACGCAATAAAGGGTCCATTTTTCTTTTTGCTTAATCGATGAATTGCTTGTGCAGCCACTTCTTTACCTGCGCCACTAGGTCCAGTGATAAAGACAGAAGCATTACTGGGTGCGCTTTGTTCAATACACGAATAAACAAATTGCATAGCGACTGAGTCACCGATGAAGCCTTCAAAATTAGACTTATGATATTTTTGATATTGATCAATTGTTCTTCGCATTAACGTTCTTTCAGCCAAAACTTGCTGTAATTGTAAGGCTTGTTTTAACTTTACGATAAGATCGAAGTTATCCCAGGGTTTTTGAAGAAACCCCCAAATATGGCCATTATTAATTAAATTAACAATCATTTCCATATCGCCATGGGCTGTCAGCACCATACGAACTGTTTCAGGAGAAATTTTAGCGACTTGTTGCAGCAATTGATTGCCATCCATGTTTGGCATATTAAAATCAGACACGATCACATCGACAGGACACTCATTAATGATATCAAGTGCGGCTTGCCCAGAAGAAGCCGTTAAAATAACAGCATCCAATTTTTTGGTAATACGTTCGAGAGCATGCAGGATTGCACGTTCGTCATCTACAAATAAAATTCTTGGTTTATTTAAGTTCTGCATTCCCAACCCTTAAAATTGTGATTATCGATCATATAAATAGCATTCAACATAAGCTAAGTAGAATGTTGAATAACAGTGGTTAAATTTATAATTATTTAATGGAGAAAGTGTGTACCGATAATAAACATTTATTTTTTATATAGATAAAGAATAGTTGATATTCGTGATTAATATACGGTTGATAAATAAATATATCCATTACTTAGCCATAATAGCAAACATACTGAAATACAATAATGAAAAATAGTAAGTAAAACATTAGAGAGTACTAACTATAACAACAACATAACTCATCATAAATTATTACCCTTGATAGCCGAATACATTCGCATTATGCAATGCAATGATCAAATGGTTAAAAAGGGTTTAACCGAATATCTTCTGTAGTGACCATTTATGCTGAAGAAATACACTCGTGAAATAGATGGAGCAAATATTGCAGTTAACCTTCAATGAGATAAACATTGTTGGTTAACTGCAAAGGTGAAATTTATGGAACATAAAACGTTAATACTTAGTATTGCTCTAAACGGTTATCAATGGATGTATCAACGAGAGCTGAAGTCTCATCTACATTATGCAAAAAAATACGGCTATGTTCACCAAGCAGTAACGCGTCCTTATGTTTCTGCTTTAGGGGTAGAGTGTTGTTGGCTTAAGTTGACATTAATACGAGCAGCTTTATTGTCAGGGTATGAAAATGTGCTATTTTTGGATGCCGATACTATGGTTAACCCAAATTGCCCTAGTTTAACCGATGTATTTCAAGCCGGAAAATATGTTTATATGGCAAAAGGATATTCTAATCGATTCAATTCAGGTGTGCTTTTAGCAAGAAATAATGCACAAACCATAACATGGCTTACGCGTATTATTGATGCCAGATTTAATAAAGTTCAAACCGAAAACGATGTGGGCTGGGGGGAAAATGGCCATGTGATTGAACTAAGTAAAGGTGTGCCTTTTATAGTAGAGCTAGATCAAAAGTGGAATAACACCTTCGATTATCAGTTAAAAGATTATATTCGTCATCATAATTGTGGTCCTATGAGAACTGGCTTTGTAAATAATTTTTTTCATAAAATAGTTTTTTTCCTATCTGCCCGACTATTGGCTTTAGTCAATAAAAACAAATCAGTTACAGCTATAAAACCTAATGAAGATATTTTGTCACGAGAAACAAATGTCATTCTATCTATCTATTCAAAACTTGTCTGTCTTTAAAAATCATCGGTATATTGCAAAGTGATAATTTAATTTTTATTTTGCAATATATCATGCTTCCTATTTTAAGAAAAATAACAAAGATACAACCATAAATATAAAAACCCCTTTAATTACAGCTCACTAAAATAAAACTACAGGTTGGCATACCTTAAGCAATGTACAGGTTAACTACCACTACTTCAGGTTAACCGAAATGATAAATACTAAATTTTCACTTCAAACGATGACTCAATCCTTCAAGCATTACGATTCCATTAATCATCAGTACAGTGGAACTTTTATAGATCGCCCTGTAGCCCTTGTGCTTATTATAATGCTCCTCCCCTGCTTCCTGATAAATATACTGTTGGCTTTATGCACTAAAAGAAACATCTTCTCAATACAGCATAAAACAGATGCTTTAAGTAGAACGGTAATGTTACATAACTTTAGTTGTGGTATTTGGGTCAAAACTGCTGCGCTATTTGATATTTACTCAGGAAGGATTTCTTTTTGCGGTATTCCTTTAACTCACCGACTTTCACCCGACATGCAATTTTGTGTTATCAACCAAATAAAGTGTAAAGCAGGCGTTTTTAGTTTGTATGATTTACACATTAAAACGGGTTTAACAATAATGAGTAAAGAGCAATTACTTGAACAGCAGCTTAATGGTAATGCCGTTGACTATTTAGCGCTTATGATAAAAAGTTTTATGTCCGTTGTTTTTTATGGTCGAACAATACAAAAACTTCACAAAGCTAAGGTCTTATCTTTATTTGGTTTAAACGTTAACAACACCTCGATGGCAGAAGCTGTCGATTGGATAACACAGACACATCAAAATAAAACTAATATAGGTTTTTTCATCAACGTAAATTCAATTAACTTGTCAATAAGCGACCCTGAATTTTTTAATCAACTAAGTAAAGCAAATGCCTTATTTGCTGATGGATCAGGCATGAGATTAGCAGCGAAAAAAGCGGGTTTTCTTCTTAACGGTAATAATAATGGTACGGACATGTTGCCTCACCTTTGTCGGAGCTGTGTTCAAAGCAAGCAATCTTTATATTTCTTTGGGGCAAAACCAGGTATTGCTAAACAGGCCGCAAGTCAATTATGCAATCAATTCCCAGGACTCAATATTGCGGGTACTGAACATGGCTTTAACGAAGATAATAATGCCGATGAAATTATTGAATCAATAAATAACAGTGGTTGCGACATATTATTAGTCGCTATGGGATCACCCGTACAGGAGAAATGGTTACTCGAACATAGAGATAAGTTGCAGTGCAAAACCGCATTAGCTGTAGGTGGACTATTTGATTTTTATTCTGGCAATATCTCACGGTCACCTATGTGGCTAAGAGAAATTGGTATGGAATGGGTTTGGCGTTTAATACAAGAACCTCGTAATAAGTTCAATCGTTATGTTATTGGTAACCCGCTTTTTTTATATAGAACTTTCTTTCTTGGTTTAGTGAATACAGGGGAAAAATAATGACTATTCAAATTATGCAACAAGTTAAAAACAACGTATTAATTACGGGTACTCCTCAACATATAATAAAAAATTTCAAACATAAAGGGATACCAGTTATCTTGCAACAAAGCGTTGCGCTAATTGCGTTACTATTAATAAGCCCATTACTTTTATTAGTGTTTATTTTCATCAAAACTGAAAGTACGGGTAGTGCCTTATTCTCGCAAACAAGAGTCGGTGAAAATGGTCGACATTTCAAAATGTATAAGTTCCGCTCTATGTACTTAAAAACTGACCCTCATTATCAAGAGCCAGACCCTACACAAAGCTCTCGTGAAGGTGTTTGTAAGAAGTATATTAATGACCCTCGAATTACCAAAACAGGCCAATTTATTAGAAAATATTCGATAGATGAGATCCCGCAGTTATTTAATATTGTTAGAGGTGATATGTGTTTGGTAGGACCTAGGCCTGCCTTATCTATTGAAACTTATGAGTATGATAACGACGTTCAAACACGATTATTTACCAAACCGGGTCTAACGGGCTTATGGCAAGTGTCTGGTCGTGCAGATACTAATTTTGAAGAACAGTTAAAGTTAGACAAAACGTATATTAAGCAGCAAAGCTTTTTAATGGATTGTAAAATAATAGCGCTCACCATTCCTGCTGTTTTAAGTGCAAAAGGTGCTTATTAAAATTAACAAGCACTGCGCACAACAGCATCATTTAGGCATGAACTAAAAAAGTGAATTGATAAAGCCTATTATCAATTCACTTTTTTATGATGTATCTCTACCAATTTTGGTTATTTCCTTGTAAATAGCATTTTGCAAAATTGAGAAAACGCATTGCACATTGCAAAACACAATATCCCTCCCCTCATTAAAAAACATAAATACCATATAAAACAATAACTAAAGAACAAACCTACAGTTGGTACGTTAAGTGCAATTAATGATTAGTGTTTAGAGCGTTAACCTTATCATGGAGAATATTATGCTGTATCAGCCATTTAACAATTATAAAATGATACCCCTACTCGTTGCCTTGTTTGCAACTTTGGCTTTACAAGGTTGTGCTAGGCATTCTTCAGAAAACATGGATAAGTCTGCACTTCGATTTTATGGCATGCCTGCTGATAATGGCGATGACTTTATTCATGAAAAGGCCCCCAATAGCGTCTTCGCTGAGGGTTTAAATTGTAGTCAATTTAAAGATATGGGGGCAGCATTAAATTATAGAACAGACAAACCCATTAATTTAACGACTACCAGCATTATAGCGACGGGTGAGAATGACCTTATTTTGGCTCAAGGCTTAATATTAAGTCCTGGAGATTTAGTTGAAGTATTAATAGAAGATGGTGAAGGTTTTAATGGACGTTATATTATTGATAACGCTGGATATGTAAAACTTCCATTGATAGGTATTATAGAAGCGGGAGGAGCAACAACTAATACATTAGAGGATAAAATTGAATTGGCCCTTGTTAGGGCTGAGATATTTCAACCCGCCAACGCAAGTGTCACGATACATGTGTTGAATTGGTCATCTATTTCAGTTTCTGTTGCTGGTGCTGTATTTAATCCCGGTACCGTATTAATCAATAGAAGACCTAAGGGCGTTCAAAACGCCGAACATTTAGCAGCTTACGGTGATTATTCACCCACGCGTTTATTGTCTGAAGCAATTAGAACAGCATCAGGTATTAGACCGGACGCTAAATTAGACCAGATAATTTTGATACGTAAAGGCTGGCAAGTACAAATAGATATGACGGGCATGTTAACGGGTGACTTGGTAAAAGATTACCCTTTAGTGGCCGGTGACCGAGTAATAGTGCCTAGTACAGGTTGCTTTCAACCGCATTTAGTTAGACCAAGCCAAATTACCCCTAAAGGTTTTCGTGTTTTTATGTCTAACCTGATTGATTCTGCGGGAGATAATGCGAGTGCTGGTATCGGTAAATTTGCAACAAGTTTGCCCTATGGCACACGTTTACTTCAGGCTGCGGTTTCTGCTAATTGCGTTGGTGGTAAAGAGTGGACTAATGCACCGCGTAGAGTCGTGCTTTCAAGTAGAAATCCAATCACAGGTGAAACGCAAGTTATTGAACGTTCCGTTGAAGAGTTGATGACTATGCCTAATAAAGGGCAAATTAATCCTTACCTTATGCCAAATGATGCGGTTGCTTGTTACGATTCAGATATTACCAACTACCGAGATATTGCCAAAACCCTTACCGATCTTATTATTCCATTCAAATTATTATAGGTGATTTATGAAGTACCCTATTATTCCATTAACAAAGTTTGGGTTATTTAGAGCACAAACATACGCTGTATTGAAGCGCCCATATTTGGTTGTCGCTTTAGCTTCTTATGTCATGGTTGCTCTACTTGTACTCATTTATTTAAATAAAGCGCCATCATTTAGCAGCGATATGGAAATGGTATTGCCCGGTACTGGCAGTAGTAACAGCGTATCTCTTGATAATGTTGGTCAAGTTGTCTCACAAACTAACACGCCTTTTTCTGGTGGTGGCTTTAACCCTCGTGTTAATTATAAAGAGATGTTATCGAGTAGAGGTGTAAGAGCGCGTGCAGCAAAAAAACTACATATCTCAATTGAAAGCCTTGGTAAGCCTAAAATTAAACTTACCGAACAAACTTCAATTATTTCACTTGAGATGAGTGCTAATGGCAAGGACCTAGCACAAGCAAAAACGCTTGCGCTATATGAATCTTTACAAGATGAGTTAAATAACTTAAGAGCTGACGAAGTATTACGTCGTGATCGCAGCATTAAACAAGTGCTTGACCAATATAGAGAACGAATGAACATAACGCGTAACGCTATTGTTGATTTTCAACAACGCTCTATTGTGGTGTCAACAGATCAAATGAACCAACTGGTGAGAACCCTTTCAGGTGTTCGAGAAAAGCACCTTTATATCAAAGCCGAAGCAAAACAATTACAAGAATATATATATCAGTTAAGTGAAGAGTTAGGTGTGTCACCAAAATTAGCTGGGCAAGCGTTTGCCCTTCAATCAGATGTCGAGTTTCGTGCTTACATTACAGAACTAAAAGAAAGCATAACCCAACTCACAGAATACAGTTCACGGTGGGGAGTTAATCATCCAAAAGTTAAAGCGCAACAGAAAAGATTAAATTTTACCCGTATTGCGATTAACGAAAGAAGTAGTCAAATGTACGGTGTTAATTCTAATGAAATATTTAATTCATTGAATTTAGATTTAAATCCAAAACGATCTGAATTGTTTGCTGATTTAATTGACGCTTATGCAAAGCAAAAGGGACAAGAGTCAATGTTAGAAGACTTAGGTCGCTCCGCACTCCATTTAGGTGATCAATTAAAAATTTATTCACGAGAAATTGTTGAATTAGAACGTTTACAAAGAGAATTTAACATGGCGGAAGCAATATTTACCTCAGCAGCAGCAAGACTTGAAGCAAGTAAATCAGATGTTTTTGCGTCTTATCCTGTACTGCAAATGTTAACAACGCCCTCTTATCCAACGAAACAAAGTAGCCCTAAAAATATCATTGCTTTTATTGGCGCAATAACCGGATTTATATTTATCACCTTAGGATTAATTATCTTATCGCAACGTAATAAGTTAATTAACATAATTCTTAAAAGGGATTAAATTAGTTTAAGTAATTAATAACTAATCAACAATTTATAATGAATTGCAAAATGAAAATAACCTTTTTATTTTGCAATTTACTGATTTACCTTCCTTCAACACAAAACCGCCAAAAACAAATAAAACCAAAGATATCAATAGCCTGAAATTTATTAATGGTGTTGGCACACCTTTAGCAATACAAGGAGTAACAAAACCGTTTTAGTGAATAAACAAAGTAAACAGAAGTAACACATTACCTTTATTAAAAACGTTAATTATTCATATTTGGACTGATGCTCACATGACAACTAAACGACTTAACCCACAATCTACTGAAGAAAAGCTGATCTGGTTCGGGTTAACACTAACTTATCCATTCTTTGCTTTTGGTGGTCTTTATATTATGGGTTCAGTGCTAGGTTGGATGATATTTGCCGTCGTTTTACTACGCTGGTATGTCAACGGTAAAGACGAACTTGCAGCCATACCTGTCATTGTTTGGTTATGGGTAATTGGAGGTCTGTTTATGCTGTTGGCGTTATTCATTGGTCATTCAAATTGGGACTTAGGCATAGCGAAAACAATTAAATCGTCCCTTGGTTGGGCTAAAGGTTGGGCCCTTATGCCACTATTTTTATTTATTGGTGCATTTGTAGATATCAAACCGCAATTACTGATCAGAGCCGTATGCATTGTTTCATTCCATTCATTAATTTTTGCTGTTATCACCATTGTTCTTTATATGGCTGGCGTTCATGGCGATTTATTTGTTTCTCCTCTAAAAGTTATTGGTGGCCCTGGCGAAACCTTTTTTACCGTGAGTTTATTCGGCTTAAACCCTGAAACAGGTGCCGGACGTTGGAGGTTTTTCACCCCTTGGGCTCCGGCTGCAGGTTTTATGGCATGTATATTTTTGATTTTTACTTGCCAAGAAAAAGATAATTTTTGGAGAAATACCGGTTTATTAGGCAGTTTTGTGATGTCTTTGTTGTCTCAATCGCGTGCTGGCTGGGTTATTTATATCGCTTTAACACCGTTATGTTTACTACATAAATATTTTAAAAACCCTGTGTTATTAATCGTTATTGGTGTCGTAATTCCTGCCATCGTCTTATTAGGTGAGCCTTTATTTAATTGGCTAAACAATAGCTATTTAGATATTAAAGCTTCGCGTCCTGGTTCAACACGTGTCCGTAACACCTTAGAAGTTTTAGCACTACAGCGCTGGGAATCCGAAGCACCTATTTGGGGGCACGGCATTGTAGAGAAAGGTCCTAAAATTGTTGAGGGTATGCCTATCGGCTCACATCATAGTTGGTACGGATTGTTATTTGTAAAAGGGATTGTGGGATTATTAGCGTTAGCAATTCCCTTAGCTTTTACTTGTATTTACTTATTTTGGCACAGTCTGAAAAGCAAAATTTGTTATACCGCAGCGTTAATGCTTGTTGTTTTTATTTGTTACTCTTTTTTTGAAAACCTAGAAATTTTAAGTTTTATTTACTGGCCAGCACTTTTATGGATTGGTATTGCACTTAACCCATTAAAATCAGGAGAAAAGTATGTTTAAGAAATATGATGCATATTTAGTCGGTTATTACGGTATGCGCAATAGCGGTGATGACGCCCTAATGTATGCCACTGCATGGGCGGCTAAAAACATTCTTGGATGTAATAACACGAAAGTAGGTTTATATGGTGATTACAGCAGAGAAACACAAAGTGATCACCAGCTTTCGTTAAAGTTTACTCAACAATTTTCGGGACAAAACAGACTATTACATTATAAAACAGCCATTCAGAGTAAACGTATCATTTTTGGTGGCGGTTCAGTATTACATAGTGAGACTGACATCAATCTTAAAAGACAGTTAATGTCTTTAGCTAACCAGAAAAAAAGCTTAGCTGTAGGTGTTGGTATAGGACCTTTTAACTCTAGCGCTGCTGAAAAGTCTTGCGCAAAATTTTTAAATGAATGTGGTTACATAGGTGTTAGAGATAGCGCCAGTTTAGATATAGCACAAGCCATTGCTCCGCATGCAAACGTGCATAAAACATTTGATTTAGCGCCATTGTTATTGTGTTCAAATCAATACAAGCCAACGGTTAACGAACGCCAAGGTATTGCTTTAACATTATGCTCAGTTGCCATTGATGCCATGGGAAAAACCGATAAAACTAAAGAAGAAAAAAGAGTAGAACAATTTGTGCAATTAATTACCCAACTCTATGTACAAACCGGCGAGCCTATTACGTTAATAGAATTTAACGGTCACGATGTATTAGGTGATTGGAAAATTAATAACAATATTCTTGCTCGTTTAGATAAAAGCATTCCTGTATCAATCAAAAAATATGAACCAAACCCTATTGCATTACTTAACAATCTATCAAGTTATAAAGCTATTTTAAGTATGCGTTTACATGGTTCTATTCTTGGCTATTTAGCTAACACCCCCGTTTTATCTATCAATTATCATAGTAAATGCAAAGGATGGTGCGACGATATTGGTATGCCTGAAGACTATCAAATAGATTTATTTAACCTACCCATTGAACAAATCGTTGCTCAAATAAAACTCGGTGTCTCAACTAAATTTCAACAACCTACATTATCTGTAAACAACGCTTTAAAAAATTCTTTATCTAACTGGAGTATTAAAAATGAACAATTTAAATTTTACAGTCGTTATTCCACTATTTAATAAAGCAGAACATATTTTAAGAACGCTAAAAAGTGTTGAGTGGCAGAAATACCCTGCAGCAGAGATTATAATTATCGACGATGGCTCTACCGATGAAGGCCCTGCAATAGTCAAAAATGCTAACATGAAGAATGTTAGGCTGATTCATCAAGAAAATCAGGGAGTATCTGCAGCTCGTAATAACGGTGTATCCTTAGCGAGTCATGAATATATTGCCTTTTTAGATGCCGATGACCAGTGGTTACCACTATTTTTAGATGAAGTTGCACGATTAATTGTGAAGTTTCCACAAGCGAAATTTTTTGGCACACGCTATCAAATAGTCGCCTCTGAAAACACTTATTGTGATGCTAAAATTAAGCTAGAAAATATGAATCCCGAAGGCGTGATACTAGACAATTATTTTAATATTGCGGCACAAGGCGATTTACCTTTTACCATGTCTTCTATGGTAATTGAGCGTTCATTATTTCAGTCAATTGGAGGTTTTCCGCTAAATGAACCCATTGGAGAGGATCAAGATTTATTTTGTCGTGTTGCTTTAAATACCCCTATTGCCTATTCACCCAATATTCATTCTCTTTATCATAAAGATGCTCAAAACCAAGCAAGTAAAAATAATATCCCATCAACGGAATGTGGCTTTAGCGTCCGTATTACTAAAGAAGCCAGAAAAGATACAAAAAGAAGCAGTGCTAAAGATATGCTTAAATATAGTGCTACGCATTTGTGTCATCTGGCAAAACTTAATATTGGTAATGGGCATTTTTCTCAAGCGAGAACATTGTTATCAGACCCTCGTTGCAAATTAAAACCTAAGCATTTAGTTGGCCTATATGGACTGTCATGGATACAACAAACCAGTCAGTGGTTAACAAATATTATTTATAACAAGCAGTCGTAATTAGCAATTAATTGATGAATCTATAATTAGGGAGTATTACAAATGAGAAGATTAGAATTGTTAGATTATGGTCGGTTTTTTGCCGCTGTAATCGTTGTGTTCTTCCATTATACTTTTAATGGCATAGCTAATGGAAAAATTGAGTCCTTAAAGCATGTAGATTCACTCATTGAATTCACCAAATATGGATATCTTGGGGTTGAATTGTTTTTTATGATAAGTGGATTTGTTATTTTTAACTCGGCTAAAAATAGGACTCCTGCCGAGTTTGCGTTATCTAGAGCAATCCGGCTTTATCCTTCCTATTGGTTTGCAGTGATTTTTACATCTCTCTTTGCATGGTATTGGGGAGGCGATCTTATGTCAGTAACTCCTAGTCAAATAATGATGAACTTTACACTGCTACAGAATTACCTAAGTATTGATCATGTTGACGGTGTTTACTGGACATTAGTCTATGAAGTAAAGTTTTATGCCTTGGTTTTCTTTTTACTGATTATTGGTTTGAAAAATCATTTAAATCAGTTATTCATGCTATGGCCTATCGCAATGCTAGGTGCATTTATCACAGGTCATGATGACCTTCCCTATCTTGGTGGATATTTCTACTATTTTTCTGCTGGGGCTTTATTTGCGCTATTGCAAATAGATAAATCGCTCAAGAATATCTTATCAATCATCATCTCTTTTGGCTTAGGTTTGTTGTATTCAACAGAGCAAGCATTAGTAAAGTCAGAATCTATGGGCGTAGTTTTTTCAGAATATATTGTCGGGTTAATTATTATTTGTTTCTTTGCTTTTTTTATTTTTATGAATACACAAAAGGCACAATCATTAACACTTCCCTTGTCAAAAACACTGGGTGCATTAACCTATCCTGTATATTTGATTCATGCCCATTTTGGTTATATGTTTATTTCAAAATACGGCACAGAAGAAAACAAATTTTTTATATATATCGTCACAATATCCATTGTTTTATCTGTTTCATATTTTATGTATAGAGTGATAGAAGTACGCCTGTCAACAGTATGGAGAAGGATGTTTATGAGTACGCTGTATGAATTAATTATTAAAATACAATGCCTCCCTAATAAGGTGGTCAATGTGTTTAACAAGTTAGCTAATGCAAGCCTGAAATAATCGGTTTTATAGCGAAACGTTTGACAATATAGAGCAATAACTAAATAATTTTTAGAGAAAACCCCCTATTATTATGTAGAAGTATTATATTAAATTGAGACATTGGTAAAACCTAAGGATGAAGAGATGAGCAAACCGGCTTTATTGGTTATTGATGATGAAAAGGAGGTTCTCAGTGCACTAAATAGAGCCTTAAGAAAAGAATTTGAATTGTTTCTTTTTTCTGACCCCCTTGCTGCGCTTGAATTTTATCGAGACAAGCCAATACCGTTAGTATTGTCTGATATGAGAATGCCCACAATGGATGGTGCAACGCTCTTAGGTCATATTAGTGAAATTAACCCTAGCTCAAAGCGATTTTTATTGACTGGTCATGCAGATATTAACCTAACTGTTGCAGCCGTTAATGAAGGAAAAATCAGCCACTACTTTGCTAAGCCTTGGGATAATATCGAGCTCGTTGGTGAATTGAAAGCTGCTTTTACAGTTTATTTATCTGAATTAAGTACCAAGAAGTTGATCAGAGTTAATAAAGAGAAAAACGCTAAACTCTCTTTATTAAATAGCTCGATGGAGCTCGAAATTAATGAAAGTAAAAAGAAACTCGATTTAATTTCAACCAAGGAAGCAAAGAGTTTTTCACGTTTGAAAAGAACCTTTAATACCTTTGTCGGCGTATACGCCAACAGTATTGCTTTACATAATGAAGAATACAGCCAACACAATTATAGAATAGCCTCGCACGCCCGTTATATTGCCGAACTATTAGACTGTGATAAATTACTGAGCTATCAAATCTATATCGCTGGTTTATTATATGAGGCAGGAAAAATAGCATTACCGCAAACATTGCTAAAAAAACCTTATGACCAACTTAATCATCAGGAGCAATCTCTGTTTGATAGTTTTTACCAAATAGGTGCTGATTTATTGAATGACGTTGATGAGCTTGCGTTTGTTGTTGAAATAATCAAGCATATCCCCGAGCACTTCGATGGAACGGGCTTACCTGAACACTTAAGCGCTGACGATATACCACTTGGTTCACGTATACTAGCGATGGTAACTCACTTTGATAATTTAGTGATCGGGAGACAACATATAAAACCCATTTCAGTCATTGAAGCAAAACAACGACTGAATAAAATGTCAGGAAGCCGATTTGAACCTAAATTAATATCACGATATCTCGATATGCTTTCAGCACTGCCTGGGAGTACAAAAGTGAATAACCTAGAAATTCCAATAGACTTAATGCAGTTGTGTGAGGGTTTAATATTAACGCAAGACGTGGTAAACAACTCATCTAGTGTCTTACTAACAAAAGGGACGATCATTGAGCAAAGTCATATAGATAAATTAGTAGAGATAAGCAATGAGCGTAACGAACAATTCTCTATTTTCATTCAAAGAGCAGAGTAAAGCTGACCGAACTTAAATAATATACCTTCCGAAAGACTTAAGGTTATATAAAAATATTGTGTAAGCTGCCGGCTAGGACTTCAATAAATGACCCTGTAACAGATTTTGTTACAGGGTCTGAAAATACACGTTATTAGTTTTAACCGTGCGTAAAGCCTTATTCTACAGCTTCTGCCGCTGCCGCTTTTTTCATATTAGCTTTAATTTCTTTAATATCACAATTATCTAGCAACAAGAGTACATCAGCTATAGAGCTACGAAGCTCAACACTTTCTTTAAGTGCTTTTTTATTTTGCATATGCGAGACCGACTCTCGGTTCATCACAGTATTAAGTAATTTCTTCAATCCCTCTTCATCATCAATATCTAAAGGTGCTAAAGGATTAATTGTTACTTTATTATAAGCATTATAGATAAGAGTGAGCGCTGCTTGAGATTCTTTAAGTCTTTCCATATTTTTATTCTTATTAAATTAAAGTGTTATTTTAGATTACATCAATAAAACACTTTGTCTATAAGAGATTAAATTATATTGAAATTAGCTTATTTAACCTGAGGTTTGGATAAGAGTTTTGTAACTTATTGAAGTTAGATGAACAAAGTAACTTAAAGTTCCAGTGACGAAATTTAAGTGTCTATTAAGATATTTTTACAAACCAATAACTGGTTATTGGGAGTAAAAATAACGCTGATAGGCGCTTAAATAGCGTTATTGGGCAAATTCGCTTATCCGAAGTTCAGGTTATTTATTAGCATAAATGAGTGGGTATCATGAAAACGAGTAAAAAAATACTTCACCGTGCGACAAGAGAAGAATTGTTGAGTTCATTCTTCTCATGTCGCACGCTAGCAGAAGGTGCCATTGTTAATGCTAAAGGTGCATCAAGCCGAACGTATTAATTTTTGGTTATCTAAAAGCTACATTAGCAAGTTTCAATTAGGTTTTATTGAGGATAATGGGACACAATGTACTGTAGACTTTATGCCTCCCTCTTCAGGAAGCCAACGTATTAACGCTTTACAACCGACCAATTTTTTTGTGTAACAATGAAACTTTAGGTTGATAAAGTAACGTTTACTCGCGCGATTGACTTGTTTAAAGTCTCATGAAAATAAACTCGGCTTGAGATATTAGTTAAATAATCAAAATTAGCTAAGTGTAGTAATTTTTCTTTGGTCTCTTTTTCTTTAGTATTATCTTTAAAAGTTATCACTGCGCCATCATTTTTCCATTTGGATCTTTAATAACGTCACATGCGTATTCTGAATAAAATTTACTGCCGGTAAGTGATTGCCAATTACCACTACCTTTTAAATTATCCCTTCCTGTACAAAAATACCCCCATAGTTCTGAGTCTTAACTATCATAGTTAATATACAAAATTATATTTATCAACCCTATATCCGTTAAAAATCACTGCAAACTATCTATATAAAGGCCTTTATGAATATTAACCCTTGGAGAAGTACTTCTATTAGAACAGCCTTAGAAGGACGTTCATTCATTGATACTAAGCGTATTCACATACATTCAGCCGAAGAAGCTGAGGAATATCTAACTTGTTATGGTTTTGATATTCATGATGCCATGGATGTTATTGAACTCGAGAATATAAGAGTAGAAGCGATACAGTTAATTCAAGAAGAGTTATTGCTCGATGGTGAAACAATACCTCAAGCATTGTTGGTTGAAAAAGATGTCCGTCAATATTTGCTCTATGCCTCAGGCCATGGGCCTAAAGTATTTACACCTTGGAGTGGTGCTATTTTACGTGTTTTACATACCTTAACTCATAGTTATTCCTATTTAAACGACATCTATTATGATGATATTAGAGAACAAATATTCAGTCGATTTGAAAAGCATATAGTTCGTCAAGACAGTGAATGTTTATTTGGCAATATAACCTTAGTTGATGTGGAATTTCGTGAAGCTAAATCAAAGCGCGCTGTCGCTATGAAGTTATTACATAAAGCAGAAAATGTTGCCGCAGATATCTTCGATTGGATAGGTATTCGTTTTGTAACGCACACCCGGTCTGATGTGCTTGATATTCTTGTTTATTTACGGGAAAAACATGTTGTTACCTACGCAAATTTAAAGCCATCTCGCTCTAGAAATACCTTGTTAGATATTGAATGGATAAACCAATGTCTTAGCCGAGGAATACCTATCGACGATATTAAAAAAACCATGGAATCAATGGATTACCCTTCTTCCGACAAAGCTAAAATGAATAATGAGTTTAGTGAATTATCTTATCATTCTGTGCAAATAACGTATCGACAACGCATTAAAATAACGCAGCCGGATGGCCAAAAATTGTGTTTCTACTTTCCTTTTGAAATTCAAATGATGGATTACCGTAGTTTTCTTAAAACGAGAGAAGGACTCGCGTCACATGGTGAATATAAAAAGCGTCAAAAAAGTGCAGTAAGAAAGCGGGTATTACCTTTTTTATAAAATAAAGCCCCACTGTACTTAATACGGTGAGGCTTGTTATGAATTATCGAACGCTAGACTAACGTTTAGTCGTTAGTTCCATAAAATAAGTGCTTAAGGCAAATAACTCTTACCCATGAGGTAACTGTCAACCTCACGTGCACAACGTCTTCCTTCATCAATAGCCCACACAATCAAACTTTGACCACGACGACCATCACCGGCAGCAAAAACACCTGGCTTGCTTGTCGCAAACTTATCGTATTCTGCAGCGATGTTAGAGCGATTGTCTTGCTCAAGACCAAATTGCTCAATCAAGCCACCTTCAGGACCCATAAAGCCCATCGCGATAAGTACGATATCAGCTGGAATAGCTTTTTCACTACCAGGGACTTCTTGCGGGAACATTTGTCCCTTGTCGTTACGCTCCCATGTAATATCTACAGTATGAACGGCTTTAACATTACCTTGGTCATCACTTTCAATTTTCTTAGTCATCACTAAGTATTGACGAGGGTCTTGCCCTTGAATGGCAATGGCTTCCTTTTGACCATAATCAACCAACAAACGTTTTGGCCATTGTGGCCATGGATTGCTGTTCTCTTCACGTTTTTCTGGCGGACGTGGCATGATTTCTAGTTGGATAGCACTGCTACACTGATGACGTAATGAGGTACCAATACAATCGGTACCGGTATCACCACCACCAATAACCACCACATTTTTGCCTTGCGCATTAATGTACTGACCATCTTTATGTTCGCTATCGAGTAAGCTTTTGGTATTTGCTTTCAAGAAATCCATAGCAAAATGAACACCGTTAAGTTCACGCCCTTCAACTGGTAAATCGCGAGGTACCGTAGCACCAATACATAGCACTACCGAGTCAAAATCTGTTTCAAGCTGTTCAACACTAATGTCAGTACCAACTTCAGTGTTAGTCACAAAAACAATGCCCTCTTCCGCTAAAATATCAACACGGCGTTGCACTAATTCCTTTTGCAATTTCATGTTTGGAATACCATACATGAGCAAACCACCGATACGATCGGCGCGCTCATACACAGTAACCATATGACCCGCTTTATTTAGCTGCGCCGCAGCAGCAAGACCTGCAGGTCCTGAGCCAATTACTGCAACATTTTTACCGGTACGTGCTGTTGGCGGTACGGCAACAACCCAACCTTCTTTGAAGGCATGATCAATAATTTCTTTTTCATGCAATTTAATAGCGACAGGATCAGCATTGATACCCAGTACACAGGCGCCTTCACAAGGCGCAGGACATACTCGACCGGTAAACTCAGGGAAGTTATTGGTTTTATGTAATAACTCTATTGCATCTTTCCAACGACCACGGTAAATCAAGTCATTCCATTCAGGAATAACATTGTTTACCGGACAACCGGCAACGACTGGAGCAAACTCCGACTTTGCTGACTGACAAAATGGTACACCACAGTCCATACAGCGAGAAGCTTGCTTCTCGACAGCGGCTTGTGGAATTTCTTCATATACTTCAAGCCAATCAATTAAACGTTCACCTGCGTTGCGTTCAGTTGGCAAGGCACGACCTACGTTGATAAACCCTGTTGGATTTCCCATAATATATTCTCCTTGGCAGCTTAAGCTTTTGCGCTTGCTAGTTTGTTTAAATGGATATCGAATGCTTGTACGGCAATGTCATATTCTGACTCGAATTTACCGCTTTCACGTACGTCATTCATGTAACCTTGCATGCGTTTGAAATCAACCGGCATTACTTTCACGAAACGCTTAACACTGTTGTGCCAATCACTTAATAATTCACTCGCAACATCTGAGCCTGTATCATCAAAATGTTGAGTAATTAACGCTTTTAACTCAAGGCTTTCAGCATCACTGTCAATCGTTTCTAATGAAACCATTTCCATGTTGCATTTAGGTGCGAAGTCATTATTAACATCAAGTACATAAGCAACACCACCCGACATACCTGCGGCAAAGTTACGACCCGTTGCGCCGAGAATTACCACTTTACCACCGGTCATATATTCACAACCATGATCACCAACACCTTCAACAACCGCCGTAGCACCAGAGTTACGAACACAGAAACGCTCACCGGCAATACCACGAATAAACGCGCTACCTGAGGTCGCGCCAAAGAAAGCAACATTACCGATAAGGATATTTTCACTGGCTGAGAACTTAGCTTGTTTACTTGGGTATACGACTAAGTTTGCGCCAGAAAGGCCTTTACCAAAATAATCATTTGCATCGCCTTCAAGCTCAAAACGTAGACCTTTAGCGGAGAAACAACCAAAACTTTGACCCGCTGAGCCGTTAAACTTAACCTTGATAGTATTTTCTGGTAAACCTTTGTCTTGGTACTTCTTAGAGATTTCATTTGAAATCATTGCACCAATGGTTCTATCCGTGTTGATAACATCATATTCAAGTTCAACGCTTTGCTGACTATCTAGCGCAACTTGAGCATCAGCTATCATCTTACGGTCAATAATATCGTCAATCAGGTGTTTCTGATCAATTGATTTATAAAGCGTTTCGTTCTCACCACATTCTTCTTTGAAAAGTAATGGTTTTAAATCAACACCCTTGTATTTCCAATGGTCAACATCTTCTCGTTGCTTAAGACATTGCGTTTGACCAACCATTTCTTCAATGCTGCTAAAACCTAGCTCAGCCATTATTTCACGTAACCCTTCAGCCATTAGGGTAAAGAAGTTAACTAAAATATCAGCACGGCCAGTAAATTTGTCGCGTAAACCTTTATCTTGCGTAGCGATGCCAACTGGACAAGTATTTAAATGACATTTACGCATCATGATACAACCTTCAACAACTAATGCCGTTGTTGCCATGCCGTATTCTTCAGCGCCAAGTAACGTTGCAATGGCTAAATCACGTGGTGTTTTAAGTTGCCCATCTGTTTGTACGGTAATTCGGCTACGCAGTTTATTACGTACCAAGGTTTGATGGGTTTCAGCCAAACCAAGTTCCCAAGGTAAGCCAGTATGTTTGATTGAACTTAGTGGTGAAGCACCTGTGCCGCCATCGTGACCTGCAATCAGTACCACATCAGCATAAGCCTTCGCCACGCCCGATGCGATAGTACCAACACCTGCTTCAGACACTAACTTAACGTTAACGCGTGCATCGCGGTTAGCATTTTTAAGATCAAAAATTAGCTGTGATAAATCTTCAATAGAATAAATATCATGATGTGGTGGCGGAGAAATCAAGCCTACGCCCGGCGTTGAACCACGCGTTTTACCAATCCAAGCATCAACTTTGTCACCCGGTAATTGACCACCCTCGCCTGGTTTTGCACCCTGCGCCATCTTAATTTGTAACTCATCCGCATTCGCTAGGTAATGACTAGTAACGCCAAAACGACCTGATGCTACTTGCTTAATGCGCGAATTCATTGAATCGCCATTTTCTAACGGTGTATAACGGATAGGATCTTCACCACCCTCACCACTGTTACTTTTACCACCAATGCGGTTCATAGCAATAGCTAACGTGGTATGTGCTTCCCAAGAAATTGAACCAAATGACATGGCACCTGAAGCAAAACGTTTGAAAATATTTTCAATCGGTTCAACGTCACTCAATGGAATTGAAGCACGATCGCTACTCAGTTCAAGTAAACCACGTAAGGTAAAGGCCTCTTTACTCTGATCATCAACGGTTTTTGTGTACTGTTTAAATTGGTTAGTATCGTTACTTGCGGTTGAATGCTGCAGTAAACGAATAACCGTTGGGCTAAATAGATGACGTTCGCCATCATGACGCCACGAGTACTCACCACCTGTTGGCAATAAGTTTTCAATGGCAATACGACTCGCTTCTGGGAAACCTTCACGATGGCGTAATAGCGCTTCTTGAGCGATTTGATCTAAACTCAAGCCTTCGATTCGACTAACAGTGCCGGTAAAGTATTCGTTAATTACATCCGAGTTAATACCTAAGGCTTCAAAAATTTGCGCGCCTAAATAAGACTGTAATGTTGAAATACCCATCTTTGAGAACGTTTTCAGTAAACCACTACCTACCGCTGCTGTGTATTTAGCTGTAATTTGGCTATCTGATAATTTGCTATCAAGTATACCTTCATCTCGCAAACCATACATACTTTCTAGCGCTAAGTATGGGTTTACCGCCGCTGCGCCATAACCAATAACCGTAGCAAAATGATGTGTTTCACGAATATCTGCTGACTCAAGAATAATGTCTGCGTAAGAACGTAATTTTTCACGAATTAAAAAATGATGAACCGCTGCTGTAGCTAAAACCGATGGAATAGCGACATGGTCGCTGTCAACTTCACGGTCACTTAATATTAATAAGGCATAACCGTCTTCAACAGCATTTTTTGCGTACAAACAGACGCGATCAAGCGCTTTTTTAAGCGAGCCAGCTTCACCATTCGCTTTAAAGGTGATGCTAATGGTTTTTGATTGTAAGTGATCATTATCAATATGCTGTAACTTACGTAGTTGCTCGTTTGTTAGTACAGGTTGATCAATTTCAACCTTATGACAATGCGCCGCAGTTTCTTCAAGTAAGTTAAGTGACTTACCGACATAACCACGTAATGACATAACCAACTCTTCACGAATTGGGTCAATTGGTGGGTTAGTAACCTGAGCAAACAACTGTTTAAAGTAATGTGATAGTTGTTGTGGTCGATGCGATAGTACCGCTAAAGGCGTATCTGTACCCATAGCACCTAATGGCTCTTTTGACGTACCAACCATACCAGCAAGTACCAAATTAAGGTCTTCACTAGTATAACCAAAGGCTTTTTGTATTTTACGTAATTCAGCTAGTGGTGGTTGGGCAATAGAAGCTGTTGGTACCGGTAACTGCTCTAATTCAATTTTATTTTCTTCTAACCATTGAGCATAAGGCTGCGCAGAACTCACTTGAGCTTTGACTTCATCATCACTAATGATACGACCTTGCTTTAAATCAGCAATGAATATTTTACCCGGCTGCAGACGACCTTTTTCAACAACTGTTGACTGATCAACACACAAAGTGCCTGTTTCAGATCCCATCACTAACGTGCCATCTTCAGTTAATAAATAACGAGAAGGACGTAAACCATTACGATCAAGTGTCGCGCCGATCACATTGCCATCAGTAAACGATAATGAAGCTGGGCCATCCCACGGCTCCATAATACACGCATAATACTCATAAAATGCACGCTTTGTTGGATCCATATCGGCTTGAGTTTGCCAAGCTTCAGGCACCATCATCATCATGACTTGCGCTAACGAACGTCCGCTAAGCACTAATAGTTCAATGGCCATATCAAGGTTGGCAGAATCAGAGTTATCGTTATTACAAACCGGATTCAACATTTTCAATTCAGCATCACTAAAGTTAACTGAACTAAACAATGCTTCACGGGCATTCATCCAGTTGATGTTACCGCGTACTGTGTTGATTTCACCGTTGTGAGCAATATAACGAAATGGTTGCGCACGGCGCCAAGCTGGAAAAGTATTTGTTGAGAAACGAGAATGAAACATCGCCATACCAGAGATAGTACGTTCGTCTTGTAGATCAAGATAATATTGACGAACTTGCTTGGTAGTAAACTGTCCCTTATAGACAATCTTGGTCGATGACATCGAAGTGACATAAAACTCGTCACGTTCTTTAGCAATGCTGGCATTAATTTTATGCGAGGTATATTTACGTAACACAAACAACTTACGCTCAAACTCTTGTGCAGTTAACGCTGCTGGTTTGGCAATAAACACTTGCTCAATGTTCGGCTCGCTATCAAATGAAGCGGCACCCAACATAGAGTTATCACCAGGGACATTACGATAACCGAGTAAGGTTAAATCCAGTTCCGTAATATTTTGGTTTAAAATGTCTCGGCACGCTTCTTGTTGTGCTTTGTCGCGCGGAAAGAAAATCATACCTACGCCGTAATTTCCAGCATCAGGTAAGTTAATGCTTAATTTTGCGGTTTCTTGGCTTAAAAAATCATGTGGGATTTGAATAAGAATACCCGCTCCGTCACCACTTTTGACGTCAAAGCCAGTACCACCACGATGTTCCATACAACTCAGCATAGTGAGTGCATTTTCAATAATATCGTGTGATTTTTTACCCTTGAGGTTGGCAACAAAACCAATACCACAACTGTCATGTTCAAATTCGGCGCGATAAAGGCCTTGGGATTTTTTGCTTATATTATTCATTGCTTATTCCTATTTCATCAACCTATTTCTATTAGCTAAACTTCGCTTGCTAATTAAGGCATATATTTTTAATGCTCAAAGTGTGCGCTACTGATCCTTCAGAATATTATTTAGAATTTCTTGAACATTGAACATCAGACTTCTACTAAGTCTTTATTAGAACGAACGGCCATTAATGAAAATCATTATTTAATGCGGTCGGAAAAAGTACCTGTAAAAGGGTTCTGAGTCAAACCTTTTGTGAATATATATGCTGATTATTTGAATATATACAAGATTAAGTAATTATTAGAAATTACTAGTGTTTACTCTAAAGAACACCCTCACCTCTTTTGTATCAGCTAATTAAGGTTATTAGGTATTTTTATTAGGAATATTCCCCATTCACATAAAGTGTTATTTCATCAATATAACTTATTAAAGATATGACTTACGATAGGGTAAAAGCTCTATATTTGTGATGGTGCCAAAATTAGGACAAAAAAAAGCAACTTATAAAGTTGCGGTCTGTTAATTAGTGGCGATAAGATAGAGAATTGAATTATTTAAAGGTTTTTAAAGGCACCGCTAGTTGCAAATTATAAGCACCATCAAAATAGACTAAGTCACTATTGGCTCCACACTGATGTCATTTTCAAGCCACTGTAATTTAGTTGCATCGTAATCCCGCTTAAAAGCACACGTTTTACTTGAAATGGTGACATCTACACCTGACAATATTGATTGGTATACACAAAGTTCTAATGTCTCTAAATGGTCGCTTATTTTATCTTCTTTTTCTAACCATTCTTTATCCAGCTTACCTAATATGTGTAAATGCTGTTGTAATGCTTTTTTAATGCGCTCTATTTTTGTCGGGTTATTATCTTCTTGCTTAACCGCCTTTGCTAATAATTTATATATCTTAGGTAAACGTCTAATAATTTTAGTGCTTTGTTCATCTGCATCAATACGTAAATCTTCTACCGTATTGGCCCAATAGCTGAAATCCAATGTAGTCCTAGCACCACTAGTAGAGCCGAGTGTCCCCACATTAATTGAACCTCCCGATTGCACTAAAGAACCAAAAATCTTACCGTCCGCTTTGTCTTTTTCAATATTACCCACCCATAAGTCGCCTTCAACAATAATTTGGCTATGGGAGATATATTGTGTGATTTTGATGTCATTTTTAGCAAAAATATCGGTATATTGAACAAACTGAGCATTAATATCGCCTTGTGCTTGCAACATGGTACTGTTTTCATTCTCATCGTTTTCTGACACTTTTTTCCCGATAACCCCCTGTGCGATAGATATACTACCGCCCGAGGTAATCATGGCCGATTCAACAATTCCTCCTATGACTATATCTTCACTTGCAAATAATTCCATGCCTTCGCATACATTACCTTTAACATAAATCGAACCATCGAAACGGATATTTCCCGTGCCGACATCAATATTCTCTATTTCTAAGACCTTATGCACAGCAACACTATTATCTAAATGTTTAGGCATACCATCCGTGGTAGAAATTATAATATTCTTATTTTCATTTAAAAAAGATGAGCCTTCCGTTTCTTCTAAACAAACTGCATCGCCGCGTGTTGCTTCAACAATATCACCAATAACATTAAAGCCCTCTTGACCATCAGTAGGCGGAATCAATCGTGCTAATTTACGTCCTTTTTTAACAACAACTAAATCACCCAACTCACGCATGTCTACCTTGCCATTTTCTAATCTTTTAGGGCGTAATATTCGATCAACGGGATCACCTACTAAATATTTTATATAACCATTTTCACCATTAACGCTATTTTTCCCTAAGGCTATTTCAGTAGAAATGCTTTTGCCTCCCTTAAGTAGCAGACTTTGTTGTACGATGTTTACTAGGTTCTCTTTGCTTATTCCCTTGGTTACATTGTGCTCCTTTAGCAGCTCAACAACACTCGAATTATTAAATTGCTTACCACCATAGCCGGCAGTAATTTCGAGTGTGGCAGACATGTTATCTGGGCTTAAAGAAACTTTTGCTGTCGAGTCTACCGCATTGGCTATGATGGCAAAAACAGCTGAATTATCCTTCCCCTCATCATTGTCATCGGCTTTATTTACTGCTTCAAATAATAATTCCAACGCACCATCAATAAGTAAAAAAGTTGAATACGGAGAGGATTTAAACGCTTTTTCCATCTTTTTAACGTTAACTTTAGGCTGTCCCTCTGCGGGAGTAATAGTCATTAATAAATCGGCGCTTTCTTCTTCGACAGTTAACGTTATATCAGACATATATTATTCATCGAGTGGTATTAGACTAATGAAACTTATCACAGTTAAAAAATTGTTATTCAACTTTGATAAATATAGTAATTTAAGTTGGTAGTTATATTATTATTAATAATTTCAAGAATGCCAACTAACGGCTAATAAAGATAAAAAACACTGCCAATATTCATTGGTGATTTAAATCAGTAACACTAATTTGTTTCAATAAATGAAGTTACAAAGGAATCATTATATAATATCAATCCCATTAAATGATTGTTACTTGGGAGCATTGTTTACAATTTTTTGATGGTAGGGATAATCCATTACACAGTATATTTTCCAAAATAACTATGCCCGATGATCACTACGTAAAACAATGTCAGACTATTTTTTGTCTTTCTGGTTAAATAAAAAGGTCGTAAAAGTTGAAAAATGAAAAGGTTAGCTGGACTACTTGTCAAGAATGTCAGGGGCGCGGAAAAAAAAGCAGGCGACTTCGCAAGAAAGTTAGACTCAGTTTTCAAAGAGAACTAGACCTCTATGAAAAAAATAATAACGAAGGCACCGCTCCCATTCGTCCTAAGGGACACCTCTATGACTGCTTAAACTGTGGTGGAACTGGGCTCGAACAAGCTGCTAACCATTGTGACGCGGATAGCCAAAACTACCCACACGTAGCTATTATTGGTGGGGGTATTGGTGGCGTGGCTTTGGCCGTGGCTTTTAAGCACCGCGGGATCCCTTTCACTCTTTATGAACGCGATAGCGGCTTCGATGCTCGTTCGCAAGGTTATGGCCTTACGTTGCAACAAGCGAGTAAAGCCATTGAAGGGTTGGGCATTTTATCATTAGAAGACGGCGTAATTTCAACAAGACATGTAGTTCATACCACAACAGGTAAAGAGATTGGCGAATGGGGTATAAGAAAGTGGCTGCCATCAGAGGCTAAAAAGTCACCTAAGCGTACTAATATTCATATCGCACGGCAGTCTTTACGCCAAGCTTTGCTTGAACAACTCGGTGGACATGATCAAGTGCAATGGGGCCACCAGTTAGTCGATGTTAAAGAATGCGAAGGTGAGCCTGTTGAACTGAGTTTTCAGCTTAAAACTGAAGATGAGATAAAACATGCCAAGGCGGATCTGGTGGTTGGTGCGGATGGTATTCGTAGTTCGGTACGTGAGTTAATGATTGGTGAAGGCACTTCCCCGCTCCGTTATCTCGGTTGTATTGTGATTTTGGGGATTTGTCCTTTGGCGGCCCTCGACGGTCTTGAGCATTCTTTACTGGACTCGGCGACGGTATTTCAAACGGCCAACGGTCATGAACGTATCTACATGATGCCTTATGATTCTGATTCTGTAATGTGGCAGCTGAGCTTCCCAATGCCTGAAGAAGAGGCTAAGGCGCTGAGCGCTCTAGGTGCTCAGGCGCTTAAAGAAGAAGCGTGTCGTCGATGTCAGTGGCACGATCCCATTCCGCAAATTTTAGCCGCTACTCTAGTCTCTCAGGTTTCTGGTTATCCCGTATATGACCGAGCACTACTCGAATCACATTGGTTGGAGAAAAAGGCGCAAATAACGCTGATCGGCGATGCAGCACACCCGATGAGTCCATTCAAAGGGCAAGGTGCAAATCAAGCACTGCTAGATGCGCTGGCACTGGCTCGGGGTATTTCAATTGGCTGTAGACCCTTATCTCAATGGAGGAAAACGGGAGTAAGGGCAAGTGTCTTAACAGCCTTTGAAGCAGAAATGTTAACGCGTAGTGCTTCCAAAGTGAATGATTCAGCAGAGGCTGCGCAATTCCTGCATTCCGACACTGTGCTCCACGAAGGCGATGAGCCCAGAGGAAGATGTCTACAGCGAAAAGAGACATAACAAGTGATCAATTAATCACTATTAAGTACTTAAGATATACTGCACTAAGTAGCATATCTTAAGCTCACTGCTTCCCAAGTATTTCCTCAGTATAAACAGTTGCTTGTGTTGTAGTTGACCCACCTCAGTTTATTCTCCATTAAACAATTAAGGCCAAAGCTGATGTTAAATCATCCTTCAAGTCTTCTGCATTTTCCTTCAGGTACACTAATTTTTTACCGTTAATTAAATAATCTGCTGAGCAATTGAATAAATAGTTAATTTCAATATGACCATGCCAGTGACTACAACCCATGATTTTCGGCTTATGCCGCTGAAATCCAAAGCTATTCTCGTAACCTTGGGACTGTAACGTACTGTTTTCATTAAATACGATACGGTCAATCCAATTTTGCATTGAATTACTCCTTATAAGGGCGGCATGAAAGTAGAATTAACTGATTGCTAGCACAAACACAAAACCTACCCTTTGCCATCACTAGACAAAACTAATGGTAAATAGATAAACCTAACTCTTCTGCAACACCTGCCACTAGGCTCATGCCAACAACTGAATTGCCAAAACTGTTTAGCGGTGGACTCCAAGAACAGATAACACCATAACCTGGTACAACAGCCATAACACCGCCACCAACACCACTTTTTGCAGGTAAGCCTACCGAGAAAGCGAACTCTCCAGACTGGTCATACATACCACTGGTGGATAATATTGCATTCACTCTATGTGCATCTCGTGCAGTGCAAATGGTCTTTTTCGTTCTAGGGTCAATGCCTTTGTTAGCCAAGAAAAGAAAGCTTTTTGCTAATTGTTCACAGCTCATTGCTATTGAACACTGGGTAAAATAGTGACTTAATACCTCTGGAATTTCAGACTCTATATTGCCAAAACTCTTCATTAAATAGGCTAATGCAGCATTGCCATTGCCATGAGTAAGTTCTGATTGATAAACTTGATTATCTACGAAAATACTTTCATTGCCAGCAAGCTTTCTAACAAAAGTTAAAAAGGCGAGTTTACTTGATGAGAAATGACTTGTTAATACATCTGATACCAGCAAAGCCCCCGCATTTATAACTGGATTTCGTGGGATGCCTTTTTCCCATTCTAGCTGGATTATAGAGTTAAAGGGTTGGCCCGACGGTTCCATTCTTACACGTTGCCATAAAGAATCACCAATTCGATTCATTGCCATGACTAAACCAAAGACTTTAGAAATACTTTGAATTGAAAAGGGATGTTGATATTCACCCGCGCTAACAACATTGCCAGCAATAGTTGCCACTGATATTCCTGCTAAGTCAGGTTTGACGCTAGCTAACGCAGGAATATAGTCTGCCACTTTCCCTTGAATAGAACTATCGCGCTGAGTAAGCAATAATGCCTGCAGTTTTTCATGTAAATCAACAATGTTTTTATTCATTAATCATCTTGCTATTGGGTGACTTTAGAACAGCCTATTATGCACAATATAAATGTGAGGTATAGTCCTTAGCGTATACTTATCCAAATGAGGGGGTAACCTTTCGAGTATGTCATATAAAAAATACTTGCTTAGCTTATTTCTTTTATTGCATGCCCTATTCCATCAACTGTTAACAGAAAAATTTAACTATCAACTAACTAACTAACTAACTAATTAATCAGTGCGATAGCATCAACACCGTTGAACCATTTACTGAGAGATGACGGCCTGAAAATCTTCAGTTTCAAAATACAAAGGCTTTATCGTGCCGCAATTTAGAAACTTATATTGAAGTTCAGTTTCTTTTGGCACTGGTGATGAGGTGTTAAAACGTCCTAAACAACCGGCTTCTAAATCGATACCTAATATATGGTCAAAGCTCGGTGCTTGCTGAATTCTATGGATATAAATTTTATAATTTTGTCTTAATGACACAACATCATATTCTTGTTGTTTACTTGAAGGCTTAATGTCATCAAAAGTACGAACATAGAGTTTTTTGTCAAAAGACAATGAAATATTTTCATAAACTAACATGCCACCACGCTCAAAATGCCCTGCATATAAATCAGCCTGTATGACCATTTTCTCTCCACGCATTAAGCGTTGTAAATTAAATGGCTTGGGCTTAATAGTAATAAGCTGACTATCTCTGACCGTTTGTAATATCGCCAAATCTTTATTATCTAATTTATAGAGTAGTTGAACGTTATGAGGTTTTTTATAAAGCGGTAAATGTGATGCATAAATGCTAGAGCCCTGAGTGACTAAAACCATACCATGTACCCCCATATACCCGGGGTCTAATGGTGGTAATTTTTTTACTTCATCTTCAGCAAAACTTACATGACTTAATAAAATCAAAAGACCAAATAACACTTTTTTCATAGAAAAATTCTCACAATAGATAGGTTGCAGATATTTTCAGCAACCAAAATTTCAGACCCGATTTGTAACATTATAGATTTTTTTAAAGCAAAATAATCCAAATTAAGTAGTCTTTTCAACTTAATTTGTTGATTAAAGCACTTGGAAATTTATCTTATCGCAATTTATCTTATCTCAATTTATGCATTTAAAGGCACAAGGTCTGATAGGTTTGAAAAGAACTACTTTTGTAGTTTATACATTAACTTAACATGTCGCTCAATTTCAGCATCGAAATCTTGATATAAAGGTCTATATTTTTGACCTAATTTAGCACTAACATCTGAAAGAATTTCATTAGAGTTTTTGCCATTGTTATAACCCGAAGTTACTTGTTTCCATACACTGGATAATAGATCGGCATCTCGTCTTACTGACTTTAAGGTCGTTGAACGACCGTGTCCCGTGAGAACAATAGCGGGTTTTAATTTTACTATAACGTTAAGGGTTTCAATGAGATTAGGAACATTTCCATGGCCAGTAATAATCGGCATCCAATCAGAGCTTAATACATCGCCACCAAAGATGATTTTTTGTTGTGGTAACCACATCAAAATATCTCCTGGCGAATGACCATCATTAGAAAAAATAAATTCAATATCTATTCCCCCTACATGCCATTTTTCTTCTTGAGTCAGTGTCAAAGTCGGATAAACAAGTTGAGTCGGGCCGATTGCACCTTTAGTCACACGAGCATAAAACTCCACAGCACTAGGTCCATCGTTTTTCATTGTTGCCAACGCTTGCTTACTGGCAATAATTTCAGCGCCAGTATCAGTAAAGGCCGCATTACCTAGCCAATGATCCGCATGACTGTGTGAATTAATCACCCAACGAACGGGTTTATCTGTGACTGACTTAATGGCATTTTTAATTTCGTTACCTATTAACTCAGAAGATCCCGTATCAAACAATAAAACCCCTTTATTGGTTACCACAAAGTGACTATTTGAATTCCAGCCTTTGTTCTCAGGAGTAGGTAGGCCAATTGATGGTGAAACGATGCTATACACATTGTCGCTAATGGGTGTAACCATAAAATCAATGCTAGCGTTTGCAGCCCAGATGCTGCTTGTCATCGAGCTCATTAGGCCGAGAGTTAATAAAACTTTTTTAAACATTTTCAACATGACTATCTATGATCTATTCGATTGGTTCCATTTTTATAACAAAGCATTGATTTTAAATAAACGGCTTTGAGATGAACTAACCATTGCTTAAGTTAAGCTGGTATTTGAATTGATTCGCTAGTTTAGTTTTTAAAGAAAAGAGTGTTTACAGTATTTAATTTTAGAATGAGTTTGTGCAAAACGAAATAATCCGTTGATGTTGTCAGTTATTTTTACAGTCTTCTGTAGGATAAGAATATAGCGAAAATTTATTATTAAAATTTTTCCAATGTAAAGAACACATTTACACCCTTGTTGTTTATAATTTTTAGCTGAATAAATAATAAGACCATTGACATACGCCAATGGTCCCATCGCTTTCTATGAGTGGTAGAATATTACTATTAATTCTTTTTTACCCTATAGGCGAGTCCCAGTAAAGCAAGACTAAATATGGCTAACGATGTTGGTTCCGGTACGGCACGAACCACTATGTTATCAAACTCACCAGCAACCGAGTTACTGGTTACAGTAAATTTATTAAAGCTCTCCCCATTTTCAAAGAATAGATTTACATAAGTATTTGAACTAGTACTATTTTGATTTCCAGAAGAACCTGTAAGTGTTGCTAACAATGCTGTCCCTGTAATTTGAAATATACTTTGGTCATCAGAGAAAAACTCAAAGTCGTTATACGTATCAACTGAGCCCCAATAAAATCCAAAATAATCAAGATTGACTCCCAAACCGTCATAATCAACGGTTACGGTACCGCTACTACCTGTTTTAGGGGTAAAGCCATAACAAGTAGAGTCTCCTATTGTAAGGTTTGTACCACCAGGTTGCGCTGCTACACCGCTAACACTACCTTTCATAACACCTAAACCGCCACCCGTTGTGTCTATTGTAATGCCAGGTGCCCCCAGGGTATTGATACCACAACCACCAGTATTAGTAGCTGTGTTATTGTAATTGTAAGACGTATCTTGATTTTGTGGAAAACCTGTCATTTGAGTTGCTGCATCGAAAGTTTCAATGAACAGACCACCCGATGCATCTAGTTGATTAGACGCGTCGACAAGTTGGCTGGTTAAACCTGAGCCATCTGCGGCTAGTTGGCCATCAAATGTAATTAAAGTTGCATTTGCCTGCAAAGACATAAAAGCCAGAGAAGACAACAACGCAACAGCTAAGCTATGTTTTTTCATGATGTATTCCTTTTAATAGTACTCATTATAAATAAAATTATTTACACCCTTACAAAACAGGCTGTGTATAGATTTTAAGCAATTTATACACCAAAGAAGAAAACCGTTTGTATTTCAATATGCTGAATATCGAAGTTGTGTTGTTATAAAATATTGTGTAAAAATACCTGACAATTAATTCTGATCAATAAATTAAATTATTCATCACAGTTTTATTTTTATGACTTTTTATGATTATTAAAAAATAAATAGCAATATATTTGAGGAGCATATACTCAGGGCCATTGAATAGTAACGGGCTTGTTCACCCATTAAATAAATCTCATACCTGTTTTATGCTCAAAAAATAATTATCGGTACTACAGTCAAGTTTCCATTGTCGATGGTTTCACGGACACGGAAAAAGCGACATAAAGGCTTGGAACTACCCTCAGCTTTCAACTTTATTTACGTGAATTCATATTGATATCTTTGGCTAAACAGCTCGCTATAGCCTGGGTTAGTAATCCGAGTTTGACGGGTTTGACTAAATACTGAAGAATACCTCCATGCTGAGCTTTTTTTTCTGTAGCCACATTGCTGTATCCTGTCGCCAAAATAATGGGTAAGTCAGGACGAATGGTTAACAACTCTTTAGCAAGCTCTTCCCCTGTCATTTTGGGCATAGAATTATCTGTCAATACGAGGTCAAATCTATTTACGTGCTGCTTGAATGTACTTAATGCCGCTTCACCATTATTTCGAACGGTTGTCTTATAACCTACAGTTTCTAGGTATTCTTTGTATAATTGAGCAAGATCTTCTTCATCTTCAACAATAAGAATATGACCTGCACCTTCCTTATTATCTACGCAAGCTTGTTCGACTAGAATAACCTCTGTCGTCTTTGGCAATATGATAGTAAAAGTTGATCCTATGCCAAACTCACTATCAACGAATATATTGCCTTGATGGTTTTCGATAATTCGATAAACGACCGATAAGCCAAGCCCTGTGCCCTTGTCTACTTCTTTCGTAGTGAAAAAAGGATCAAAGATCCTTTTCTTATTTTCTTGTGTTATACCGCCTCCAGTGTCGCTAACTCTAAGCACCAATGACTCATCATCATTTTTTAATGATATTTGTAATATCCCACCTTTTTCTTCCATGGCATGGCAAGCATTCATGCAAAGATTGACGACAACCTGATGTATCTGAGTTGTATCCCCCATGATATTGAGACATTCACCAGCAATATCTTGTCTTATTTCAATGTTAGCAGGGATAACCGAGCGGACCATTTCTACTGATTCTTGGATAGTAACGGCAAGGTTGATAGGTTTTATGCTGCTAGCATCCATTCGACTAAACGTTAATATTTGCTTCACCAACTTCGATGTTCTATCGGTTGTATGCAATATTCTTTTTGCCTGTTTTTGGGAGGTGTCCGGTGAGTCGCCCAATAACATTTCAGCGCTACCTGAGATGATAGCTAGAGCATTATTAAACTCATGGGCAATGCCGCCAGCCATGACACCCAAGGCTTCTAACTTTTGAGAATTGATCAATTGATCCTGTGTGTCTTTTAGTTAGATGTTCCGATCAAACAATTCTTTATTGGTTCTATCAGCTTCCTCTACAAGCTTTTTCGTCAGAACCAAATTTTTAACTCGGGTTGTCAGTTCTTCGGGCACAAAGGGCTTGGACACATAATCATTTACACCACTTCTTAGCAGCTCTATTTTTCTTGATGGATGCTCTACCCCTGACACTGCTAATACAGGAATCATGCTTTTAGCTATTTCAGCAGAACGCACCATCCTGACTAGTCCAAGACCACTCATATTACCTTGCAAGACAACATCGGTGATCAATAAATCATAGTCGGATTCACAAAAGTCTTTATATGCTGTTTCGGCGGTTAAATGGTGATTCACAGTTAGCCCTTCATCTCGCAAAATTGAGATGACAGCCTCAGCTTGTGACTGTATATCTTCCACATAGAGAATATGACCGTCGACTTTGTTATATAAATTGGATTGCTTGCTTAAATAGGTAATATATTGCAACAAGCCATTTATATCTTGTTTGTGGAAAATATCAGTAACACCGAGTTTAAATGCCCGGATCTGCATGGTGTTATCTTCTTCGGCAGTGAGCAACAATATTGGCGTTAAACTGGTTGTATCCGATTGACGTAGTAGTTTACAAAAATCGAGTCCACACATATCGGGGAGATGTAACGACATACAAATCAGATCAAATCGTTGATGTGAAATAATCTCTTTTGCTTGCGTTGCGGTACTGACTAATTTATATGCAATACCATGTACCCTTAGTTCTTGATCAATAATACTCTGGAAGGTGCTGCTGGGTTCAATAATCAGTATATCCATTCTTGTTCAATCCATACACAATGAGCATTAATACCAAGTGAATTGGGTTATTATTGTTTCAATCCACCACTATCGATTGCTAATAACCTCTATAAATAGATTTTGGCACACAGAAAGATCCCTTCTAGACTTCGGACACAATCCTTAAAACTTATGCACGCTTAGTTATGACGAATGGCTGTTTTCGATGAATGCTTGGATAGTGCTCATATCCAAATTTGATCAAAGTCTTTGACAGTAATCTTTAATTCCGCTTATTTGCTTTCAGCGTTCTGATGATGCCATCGTTAATCTTTTCCCAGAACTCATCTGAATCGGCATTTTGGTATTCAAAAAATCCTTTACCTGTTTTAACCCCCAGATCTCCTCTTTGGACTTTGTCGCGGATACGTTTGTGCGATCTATAACCTGGCTCATCAAGCGCCTCGGCAAGATACTCGCCGACATTGACGATTGAATCCAGCCCGACCATGTCCATAAATTGAATGGGCCCTACGCTGGGCAACCTCAGCCCGAAGCCATTTTTGACGACATTATCAATCTCCTCGGCGGTGGCAATTTCTGCATCCATCAGCCCCATAGCTGCTCCGATCAGTGCTCCTTGGAGAATATTATGGATGAAACCTGGGGTGTCTTTGCAGATCACTGGGTGTTTACCCATCTGCTGAAACAAAGTCATGGCTTTTGCTTCTGTCACTTTAGCGGTCTGCACACCAGAGACAAGTTCCACCAGAGGACTTAAATGCCCAGGAATAGTCCAGTGCGCAGTGATTGCCCTTTCTGGATATTTCATCTGTTCGCTAATGCGAGTAATACTCATGGAAGAGGTATTAGAGGCGATAATCACATCGGAGGCACACAACTTGTCGCAGCGAGTAAACAGCGCTTTCTTTTTCGCCAGATCTTCAGGAATGACCTCCATGATGAAATCAGCCTTAACAATGGCGGCATCCCAATCCATTGATCGATTGATACGTTGCAGCGCACTTTGAGCCTGCTCTTTATCGAGTAGACCGCCTGCGACCATCTGCATACAATTGGCTTCGGCTCTTTTTTCCGCCTTTTCCAGTTGCGTCTCAAAAAGATCCACTGCCGTAACGTCATACCCTGCGATAGCAAAAGTAAGGGCAATGTCGACACCCATCACTCCCTGCCCTAAAACGGTCACTTGCTTAATGGTTTTATTTTTAATTGCAGCTTGGTTATCCGGTTGATTCATTTGCATTAGTCTCTTTTTATTGTTGATGCTATCAGCGCTATAAGAAAGGCTATTTTAACGCTCGAATAAGTTTGCCTGCAGGTTCCAGCTCTGTGGTACCTTTGGTGACGGCCGTGTAAACAACCCCCAAATTCGGCAAATCCGCCAAGGCATTAATAATGTGAAACTGTGTCGGATTTTGCTCCCAGGTAAGATGCTCCCAGTGAACCTCTCCCTGCCCAAGCCATACCTGTGTGGCGATATTCTCAGAGGGGAAAAGCGTGGGGTAACTCACTGCACAGCCAATACCATTTGGATTCGGAATATATTTGTAACCCATCCAGTTGTCTTTTCCTTGCATGGACTTTTTCGCTTCAGCAATCTCTTTTTCACTGAGGGGAGTAAGATTATCGGCGCTTATCTTCACAATCTGGTTACCAAAATGGCTGGCATTGGCTTGCCATTGGCCATTGCTTATCTGGTGATCGGGAATGTCCGCAAAGATTTTGGGAATACCCTTAATTTCACGACCGGTTAGAATGGGATCGGTAAGGTTTTCCCACATCGCCAAAGTTAAAGCCCCTTGCAATTGGTCCTCTTTTCCCTTGAATTTCACCGAAGCACTAACGCCGATCAGGTTATAAGACCGGCCGGCTAGCCATTCAACCCCTTTGTTGCAGGCATAGGAAACCGTGATAACTGGCACTTCACCAACCTCAAAAGACGGGGGCAGGTATTTAGCAAGCTGCTCTCGGTCGGTGAGATAAGAGACAGTAATGGTGGTGACATCATTATATTTTCTTCCTATAACCTTGCGCGGAAGAGGCCCGAAAAAGCCGGGCATAAGGTATTCTTCATTTTTATCAAAAAACATGATAATCACCCGTCATTTTATTATGATCAATATTTTCGAGGAGTGCTGACATTACAAGTATTCTCCTAGGGCGATACACCCTTGAATAGCGTTCATTTGCTCTTCTGAAAATAAGGAAATATCAGCTTGTGTTGCCTTTGATAAGACATCAAATTCTCTAACGCCCCATTCGTTAAACATGGCAAACGGTCCTTTTGCCAATGAAACGCCGTTCACCCAGGTTTGATCAATCATCTCTCGTTCGGCGACGCCCGCGTCATAGACCAAAATGGCCCGTTGCATGATGGCGGTGCTTAACGTCTGATAAAGTCGTTTAGGAATATCCTTGTTTTTCATGAACTCTGGCGCCTGCCAACAGGCCTTTGGGTAGCTATAAAAACCTTTTCCTGTACTAATACCCAGTTCACCTCGCTCCATAAAAGGTTTTAGATAGGCGGTGACTCGTTTAGAAATAACTTGCTCGTGGACCTCTGTTTTTTCGTCGGCCCAACTGTCATAGATTACGTTTATACCGATATAATCCATCAAACCAAAAGGCCCTATAGCACCACCACTATAGGCTAACCAAGCGCGATCAATTTCTTCAATTGTGTCTTCACCGTTTGCCGCCAATAAAATAGCGCTGGTAAAAAAAGAGCCCAATAACGCATTGAGTAAGTAGCCAGGATATTCTTTTTTTAACAGCAACGGCTGGCAATGCAAACTTTTCACATAACGCTTTAAGGTCTGCAATGTTTTGGGCTCGCACCGTGGGCCACCAACAATATCCATTAAGGCGATGCCGAGATAAGAATGAAGCGCCGCGAATCGACACCCATCTTTAAGTGCTGAATCCAATTCAGAGACTAATAATGCCGAGGTATTGGTGGTTATGATGCAATGGGCTTGGCAATGATCTTCTATTTCTTTAAGTACTTTGCGTTTTAACTCTCGCTGTTCAAACACCGATTCACTGACTAAGTCTGCCGAGCCTAATGCCGTTGTCGCATCACCACTTAATTTTACTCGTTGCATAGCCATCGTGAAATCATGTTTGCTTATGGTACCCGCCGCTAACATCGGCTCTGCAAGTTGTGAGTATTTCAAATCGGTAGCCGCTAAATTTTGCGCTGACACATCGTACAAAACCACCTGATAACCAGCCAACGCAGCGATAAGTGAGTTGTAACAGCCCATAGTGCCACTGCCAACAAAGCAAACTGTTTGTATTTCATGAGCAGTCATACCTTAAGTACTCGAGTTGGTCGTTCCGTTAAGGTTAAATTCACACTGCCTTTTGTCACCACCGAGGGTAAATACGAAATAATCGGCAGCGCAGCAATGGCATTAACAATGTGAAACTGAGTCGGGTTTTGCTGCCAAGTAAGACTGTGCCAATCGACCTCGCCTTCGCCGACAAACACTTCACGATGAAAACTTTCACTTGGAAAGGTGGTAACCTCGTTCAGTGCCGCCCCACTCATGCCAATATTTGGCAAGTATCGACATGCCATCGGATGATCTTTTCCTAACTGGCTTTGCATCATTGCTGTAATTTCTTGAGCGCTTAACGCGGTTAAGTTTTTAATGGAAAGATCGACAATCTTATGACCAAAATGGCTGGCGTTAGTAGCCAGTGTTCCTAATCGCTCAGAATGATCTGGAATATCAGCAAACACCTTTGGTATCCCCTGCACCTCGCGGCCGCGCAGAATGGGGTCGGTTAAATTTTCCCAGATAGCTAAACTGTATGAGCCCTCTAAGGTTTCATCCTTGCCTTTAAAGATCACTGAAGCATTTACACCGATCATGTTATAACCATGACCCGCGAGCCAATCGACCTGCTTATTACAACAATAATAAACGGTGATCACCGGAACCGATGTTGGCTCAAATCCCGAAGGTAAATAACGTGCAATCGCTTCGCGGTCGGTAATATATGACACCGCAATAACCGTGACATCGTGATACCAGCCCGTGGGGGCGGTATCTTGCTGATTATTATCAATTTCACCAAAATGTGCGGGCATGGTGTATAACTTATTTGGGCTAGGCGTAAACATCTCAGGCTCTCTTTTGTTTCGTTATTTTTATTTAGCTCTGTGTATTTGGCAATGCTTATTTAGCAATATTGATGATTTTAGTTTGGGTAAACTCACTCAAACCTGACTCACCTAACTCACTGCCTAAACCCGATTGTTTGGCACCACCAAAAGGAATTGCAGGATCTAGCTCGCCGTGTTTATTAATCCACACAGTTCCGGCTTCTATACTATTGGCCAAGTGATATACCGCTTCACTATTCTCGCCCCATACCGAAGCACCCAAGCCAAAAATGCTAGAGTTTATACTTGCCAATAACGCCTCTTCATCGACATAGCGAATAATCGGTAATACTGGACCAAATTGCTCTTCATCGACCAAGCGTGCCCCTTCGCTAATATCTTTAAATAGAGTTGGGCGAATAAAATAGCCTGTACTTGGCAGAGTTTGCTTAGCCGTAATTTGGGTACCATCAGATTGGGATTGTGCAATCAGCGCTTTCACCTTGTTATATTGCAGCGCGTTTTGTAACGGGCCCATGGTGGTAGTTTCTGCCATGCCATTGCCTAGCACAATGCCATCGGCCATGACGGCCAACCGCTCACAAACATCGTCGTAAATACTGTCGTGCACATACAGGCGTTTAACCGCGATGCAAATTTGGCCGGCGTTATGAAAGGCCAATCCAAATATTTTCGGCAGCGCATCATCAAGTTTAGTATCCGCCATGACCACAGCCGCATCATTACCACCAAGCTCTAGCGTAATACGTTTAATCGAATTGGCGGCCCCAGCCATCACTTTTGCACCGGTCGCCGTAGAGCCGGTGAACGAAACTTTATTGACATCTGGATGAGCCGTCAGCGGTTCGCCCAATTCGTTATTGTCGGTAATTATATTGAGTGTACCGGCGGGTAAAATGTCTTTAATTAACTCACCGATGCGCAAAGTGCTTAACGGAGTGGTAGATGCGGGTTTCAACACCATGGTATTACCGGCTATCAAGGCCGGCGATAATTTAAAGGCCATTAACATCAATGGGAAATTCCACGGCACCATGGCAGCAATGACACCTAAAGGTTTTGCATGAACTTCAACACGGCGCTGCGTATTGTCTTCTAATATTTTAACCGGTAACGTTAACCCACAAAAATAGCGACAAAAAGCCGAAAAACCATAAACTTCCATCACCGCATCTGCAATCGGCTTGCCCTGCTCTTGTACTAACAATTCACCTAACTCTTGGGCACTGGCTTCTACTACGTCAGCAACTTTGGCAAGCAAAGCTTGCCGTGCGGCCATCGGTGTTGCGCTCCAACTGGGCAATGCCGCCTTAGCTGCAGCGACCGCTTGATTTAATTGATTGAGAGAAGCATGCGGGCTATTAGCCACTAACGTTTCGTCTGCTGGATTTATCACCGCCATAGTTTTATCACCAGCGATAAGTTCACCGTTTATGAGTAACCGATAATTCGTCATTTTATTTACCCTATTAAATTTATTATTGTAGTAAAACTTAAGTGATTGAAAATACATCAACTTTAAAGCTGAAAGCCAACCGAAATTTTTTAGCTTAAAAAGCTAGTTAGCCAATGGCTGTTCTTAATTCATCGTAACGCTCTACGTAAAACCTTACCTACATTTGACTTAGGTAAAACGTCTCTGAATTCATAATGTTTAGGGACTTTATAGCCAGCCAATCTTTCACGGCAAAAGGCTTTTAATTTGGCTTCATCTAATTCTGGACAAGTTGCAACAACGAATAATTTAACGGCTTCACCGGTACGCTGATCAGCAATACCAATTGCAGCACACTCCAATACGTCAGGATGCCCATAAACAACTGCTTCTACCTCGTTGGGATAAACATTAAAGCCAGAAACGAGCACCATGTCTTTTAGTCGGTCAACTATTTTAAGGTAACCGTCTGCTTGAATTATCGCGATGTCACCGGTTTTAAACCAACCTTGTGCATCTAATACTTCTTCTGTCGCCTCAGGTGCCTGCCAATAACCTCTCATAATATGAGGCCCACGAACTAAGAGTTCTCCTGCGTCCCCAAAAGGCAGTTTATTACCGTCAGTATCAATGGTTTTAATTTCCAAGTGCGGCATGGGTTGCCCAACAGTGCCCAATTGACGATTTACAGGGGTATTACATGAAAGCGCTGCGCTCGACTCAGACAACCCGTATGCTTCATATATAGTACTTTCAGTTCTGGCAAACCACTCCTCTGCTATTTCTTCAACAAGTGCAGCTCCACCAGAAATGACACTGTTAAGATGAGTGAAATCGATTGAAGCAAAGTCGGGATGATTAAGTAGTGCAACAAATAAAGTATTAACGCCAGCTAAACCGTTAAAGGGATAACGTTTCATTGTGGCAATCAGGCTTTCAATGTTTCGTGGCTCTGGAATGAGCACTGAAAGCCCACCATTAACAAAAGTACGAATGATATTAAAGGTAAAACCATAAACATGATAAAGCGGCATTGGCGCAATAACGATATCATCAACATCAGATAACTCATCGTCCAACAACATCGATGCCATTCTATTACTGGCATACAAATTACCTTGGGTAAGAATAACGCCTTTGGAGAGACCGGTGGTTCCTCCGGTGTACTGTAAAACAGCGATATCGTTCATTTCATGCGTTAATTTAGGCAATACACAAGCACTACCAATGGCGATTGCATCAAGGAAAGTAATAACACTAGGTAGAGTAGTTGTTGCTAATGGTTGTGCTTGAATAAAGTCAATTGGGTTGGTCACTATTACGTGTTCAATCGATGTTTGCTCAACAATAGCCTCAACGTTAGGTAAGATATCCGCTAGCACAACCAGCGCTTTAACCTCTGCATCATTAAATTGGTGTATTAATTCTCTTTGGGTATATAACGGGTTGGTATTAACTAGAATTAAACCTGCTCGTAATGCTCCCCATGCAGCAACGGGGTATTGAGCCAAATTGGGTAGTTGAATAGCAATGCGGTCACCCTGCTGCAAGTTTGTCTCGTTGAGCAAATAGGCGGCAAAGTTTCGGCTCATGATGTCAACATCGTCAAAAGATAATGTGTGCTCTAAACAACTAAAAGCTGGCTTATTTCGATACAGGCGACAAGAATCATTGAAAAGTTCGATGATACTTTGATAGTTTTTAGGATTTAACAACTTAAGTTGTTGTTGCGAATAATCAAATGATTGAACAAGGGGAGTTACAGTCATATTGTCTAATTACATTGCCAGAATATAATTCTACAGTAGCAACTTAATAAACGTATCAGTTGTTACTTAGGTAACAGAAATCATCAAATAAACAATATTGTTTTTACTTTTTTCCTCTTTAAAAATTTGTTTATAACCTTTATTTATAAATAAAGTTATTCATCAATAAGCGCTAGTTCATCTTCTAACGCAGCAAGGTTTTTTATTAAATATTTACCCTGTTCCATAACAACTATATCTTTGTCTCGCCATTGTCCAAAGATCTTGTTTACCCTAGGGCGAGACCCCATCACTAAATTGGCAAAATCACTTTGGCTTAAAGAAATATCTAAGCGAACCCCCTGCTCCGTTTGAACACCATGCAGTTGTGCTTGTTCTAATAATCGACCAGCAAGACGGGCACTCAAAGGATAAAAAAGTATACCTTCAAGTAAGCGATATAAACCTCGTGCTTTTACGGTATGATCAATAAATATATGTCGATACATAGTAGGAAATTCTTCACCAACACTGAGTACATCTTTACGAGGAATAACTAAAACAATAGACGTTTCAAGTACCAGTACATCAAATAATCTAGGCTCTTCAATACTCAGCGTTGCTTCACCAAACCAAGAACCTTGGTTATAGTCAGTAAATGTAAACTCTTGTCCGGTACTACTCGTTGTGCCCAGACGAAGACGTCCTGACATCACACAGTAAATATCAGTGTCTGAATCACCATTTTGAAAGACATAACTTTTTTTAGCGTATTGTTTAATTTTAGCGGCGCGCGCAAGCTGGTTACGGCCTTGTTCAGGCATATCCTTAAACCAAGGCGAACTATCGATAGCTTTTTGAATAGTTTCAATATCGAATTTTACTTTCATATTCTTTCCGTCATAGCTATTTTAAGACTATGAATAATGAGGTTATTGGTTTTTATTAAAACTGACAATATCACTTATCATAATGAATACCAATTATAATGAATGACAAGGATTGACACATAAAACAAACCTCTTGAAGATAACTAAGGAGCTCTACCGCCTGCATATTCCATAGTGCCTAATCGATTTATCAGCGGTGTGAATAAATTTAATAGAATGGCGTTTATCTAAGCAGAAAAGAAAGGAATGATGAAAAACTAGGTTTGAGCATATACCCGTTAACTATGCCCAAACGTTGAGAGAAGTGATTGAAGATTAAAAATTGAAATTACTTAGCCATAATCGCTTTTCTAATTTCAATATGTTTTTCCTGATGTAAATCGTATTTTCTTGAGATCAAGATGGTAGATAAGGTTAAAAATAATGATACTGGTCCCGCAAAAACAGCTAAATTAGTGAGCGCTTCTGCTGGTATGTCTGCAATGGCAGCACCTTTGGGGAATTTAATCACATCAAGGGCAATACCGGCGAAAAACGCGCCGAAACCGAAACTTGCTTTTAATGCAAAAGAACGTGCAGCAAAAAACAAACCTTCTTCTCTTCTTCCTGTTGCTAATTCATGTTCATCTATTGTATCTGACAGCATTGAATCAAATACAATAATATATGCAACAAAAAATGCTTGTGCAATGCCTGAACACGTAAACACCAGTATCAATTTAGTCGTCATGGCTAAGGGTTGAAACACATCGCCTAAATACATAATGATGGGGGTATAGGCAATAAATGCCGCTATCAAAACGGTAAGCGTCAGCGTTTTAGTTTTATCAAAATGAGCAGAGAACTTTTTAGCAATATAAGGGGCAAAGGGTAACGAAACTAACTGAGCCACAATTAAGATAGCTAACTGCTCAGTCGAAAATCCATATAAATAACTCGCAATATAAATTATAAGCGTTTGTGTTATACCTGCCATCGTCATAAAAACTAGCAGGGTAAAAAATAAAATTCTAAATGATTTCAACTTCAATGTAGAAAATACCGTAATACACGCTAATAGTGCATGCTTAGCATCTGGGTTATCTACCGGTTTAGATAAATGTGGAATTTCAGATTTCGTGGCATAAATTGACCATAACATAGCAATGGTTGCGACAACACTAGTGAAAAGAGCAAAACCAGAATAGCTATCACCATTGAGCATACCATTAGGATACGCTGCTGATTTTGGAAAAAAAATAGTAAAAGCAATCACTGTTAGTAACAAACCGGCTAAATAACTAAAAAAAACGCGATAACTAATCAATGACGTGCGCTGATGATAATCTTTCACCATTTCAGCACCTAATGACAAATGCGGTACATAAAACAAGGTTAACGCTAATCTCACCGCTATTGCCCATGATAGCATCCAAGCAAATAAGCCAATCTCAGTTAAACCAGCTGGAGGATTAAATAAGATATAAAAAGCAACACCAAAAGTAAGGGCACCCGCTAACATAAAGGGATGACGCCTTCCCCACTTAGATTTATAACGATCTGAGAGTTGACCCACCATAGGGTCAGTAATCGCATCAACAAACAAGGCCAGCAATGCTGCTATGCCGGCAAGACTTCCAGACAACCCTAAGACTTGGTTATAATAAAAAAATAAAAAGGTACTAAAAGATACCGCTTTCATTCCATCAGACATTTGCCCAATACCGTAACCCATTTTTGTTGATAACTTCATCGTAATATCACCCTGCTAACCTTTATTATTTATCAAAACCTAAGACAGTTTGTCTTTGAGAAATGACTTGGTAAGATTTTAATTATGTGAACACCCTACTCCGTTAGACTTAGTAAACCTGTTACCTAGGTGACAGACAGCACAGGTAATATTGTAAGAGAAGAAATAAAAACCTTTGAAAATTATCATTAAATATTTCTATTTCTATTTCTATTTCAGTTTCATGTTTAGTCACAATTTCTAAAATATAGGCTTTGTCTCTCGAATTAATTATAATGATGAAATGATAAGCCCTTTTTGAACTATTTAGAAATGGGGCTTATATAACATATTTGAATGTATGATCTAATTAACGGTAACTTACCAGTAGCACTATCTCACTTTGTTCCCCATAACGAGTTAGATCTAAACAGTCACTTTTACCACAAAAAAGACGTTAGCATTTGATAATTTTCACTGAAAATCTTTGTATATTTTGATCTACAGCGGACATGGCTTAACAACCACATTGCATTAGCCGTTTTCCTGATACCGGACATTGGTATAGGTGAGAACAGATGTATATTGATGATGATTTTGGCACAGGGTATTCCTCATTGACTCACCTTAGACGATTACCCGCAAATTTAATTAAAATAGACCAGAGCTTCGTACGAGACATGTTGGTTGACGCTGATGATTTAGCTATTGTTGAAGTGGTGATAGCCTTAGCTAAATCATTCAAACGTGACGTGATTGCTGAAGGTGTTGAAACGATTGAACACGGTACGATGTTATTGCAGCTGGGCTGCTATTTGGCACAAGGTTTTGGCATTGCCAAACCCATGCCTGCCAGTGATATTCCTGCGTGGATTCGTAATTGGAAGCCTGATGTAAGTTGGCAGCTATAAATAGTCCTTAATTTTTAAGAGGTATCTGTGACACTTCAAGAGAAATATTCTTGCTTTTTTATCCTTTGGATAAACTGACAGCATTTTAGCTAAGCAAAAATACTATATTAAATCAATCTTTTAGGATCTAATAATTGAGCAAGATAGTCACCGTTCAAATCGGTCATTTCCTTGGCAACATCGAGGATCGATCGCTTTTCAACATAAGCACGCTTTGCGATCTCGGCAGCTTTGTTATATCCAATCTCTTTATTCAACGCCGTGATCAAAATTGGATTGCGTGCCAAACTTTCTTTAAGTTTTTCGGCGTTAACCGTAAAATCGGTAATGGTGTGCATCAATGTTTGACAACTACCCGTTAATAATTCAATGCTTAACAAAAGGTTGTACGCGATCACAGGCAACATTACATTCAATTGAAAGTTACCAGAACCACCGGCTAATGTAATTATTGTATCGTTACCTATCACCTGAACTGCTGCCATGGCAACGGCCTCCGGTAAAACGGGATTAATTTTTCCAGGCATAATGCTGCTGCCGGGTTGCAGCGGCTTGAGACTGATTTCAGCCAGACCAACCAAAGGTCCACTGTTCATCCAGCGCAAGTCGTTGGCTATTTTCAATAAAGCAACCGCCAGTGTTTTAAGTTGTCCAGAAAGTTCAACGGCCGTATCCTGACTGCTTATAGCGGCAAAAAGGTTATCCGCAGTACAAAATTTTATCCCGCAGAGTGCCGATAGTTCTTCGGCAAATAAATCCGCAAAATCTGGCGGTGCATTAACCCCCGTTCCTACCGCGGTTCCGCCCTGAGCGATCTGACATAACCTTTTCTGGCTATCCGTTATTCGATTTATTGCCAGAGAAATTTGCGACCGCCATCCGGATAGTTCCTGAGCAAAACTCAGTGGCATGGCGTCCATTAAATGAGTGCGGCCGGTTTTTAACTGGTCACCTAAAGCTCTTTCTTTTTTCAAAATGGCTTTTTTTAAAGCGACGAGCGATGGCAGTAATTGCTGCTCTAAGCTAAGTTGGGCGCTGAGGTGGATTGCTGTTGGGATCACATCATTGCTACTCTGGCTGCAATTAACCTCATCATTAGGATGAACGACTCTTTTAAGCTGCTGACTTGCGAGACTTGCGATTACTTCATTGGCGTTCATATTGGTACTTGTTGCAGAGCCAGTTTGAAAAACATCAATTGGAAAATGCTTAAAGTGTTTGCCCTCGGCCAGTTCCATTGCTGCGCTATAAACGGCATCGGCTAATTGAGGTTCAAGAAAGCCTAGCTTACCGTTCAATTTGGCAGCAGCAGCTTTGATCAAGCCAAGACTTTGAATAAAGCGTCGAGGCATTATCAGATTGCTAATTTTAAAGTTGTCGAGTGCCCGCTGAGTTTGAGCACCGTATAATGCCTGCAACGGAACTTTAACCTCTCCTAAGCTATCATTTTCAATTCTATATTTTGAATCCATTTAAGTCATATCCCTTAATCTGGAGCGACAATTTGGTTAAGAACGTAAGTTAGTACGCCGCCCGCTCGAAAATATTCAACTTCTATAGCAGTATCAAGACGGCAAAGTAATTGAAGTTTACGCTGCTTAACTGGTGAATAATGAATAATAACATCGAGCTTTTTATTTGCGCATAACTCGTCACACAAACCAAGAATGTCCAGCGATTCATCACCCGTTAACATTAGTGATTTACGATCTTCACCGTTCATAAATTGCAAGGGTAATACACCCATACCGGCAAGATTAGAACGGTGGATCCGCTCGAAACTTTCAGCGATAACCGCCTTTACACCAAGCAGCAATGTTCCCTTTGCCGCCCAATCTCGGCTCGAGCCAGTGCCATATTCTTTACCAGCTATGATTACACTGCCTTTTTGTTGTCGCTGATATGCTTGAGCGGCGTCAAAAATGGATATGACTTTTGTCTGGCCTTGTAAGTGAGTGTAACCACCTTGCTTATCCGGTGTCATTGTATTGCTGATCCGAATATTACCAAAAGTGCCTCGCATCATGACTTCATGGTTACCACGCCGTGAGCCATAGGAGTTAAAATCTGCTTCTGCGACACCATGCTCTCGTAAATACTCTGCTGCGGGGCTGTCTTTGGGAATGGCTCCAGCAGGTGAAATATGATCGGTTGTAACCGAATCGCCATACATTGCTAGAATCGGTGCATCAAGGATCTCAGCATGGTTATTGCGGTATCTCTTCTCAAAGAAAGGCGGTCGTTGAATATACGTTGAGTCTTGCGAAAATTTATAATTTGCCTCTTTTCCTGACGCTATCGCTTGCCACACTTGATCTCCGTCAAATACCGAGTTGTAGCGATCTTCAAACATCTCGTGGCGAACATTTTTAAGTAACGCTGCGATCTCGGCATTACTCGGCCAGATGTCTTTTAGGTAAATTTCTTCGCCATTGCTCGCTGTTCCAATTGAATCCTGACTCAGATCAATTCGAGTAGTTCCAGCGAGTGCGTATGCCACCACTAAGGGGGGAGAGGCTAGCCAGGATGCTTTAACTTGCGGGTGGATCCGGCCTTCAAAATTACGGTTACCTGACAAAACAGCACAAACTATCAAGTCATTTTTTTCAATACAATCTTTCACCGTTTTTGATAATGGCCCAGAGTTGCCAATGCAAGTTGTACACCCATAGCCAACCAGGTTGAAGCCGAGTTTATCTAGTGACTGTTGTAACCCTGCTGCTTCTAAATAATCAGTGACGACCCTGGAGCCAGGCGCAAGAGAGGCTTTAACCCAAGGGCGTTTTACCAGTCCCTTCGCTACAGCTTTTTTAGCAAGCAGACCTGCGGCCAACATAACCGCAGGATTAGAGGTGTTTGTACAAGAGGTAATCGCAGCGATCACTAAGTGCCCATGCCGAAGTGATTGAGCATCCTCAGCGAGGGGGAAGTCTGTGGTTAGCTGTTGGCTTCTTCCATTTAATTGTAAAAAATCGTCCATAGCGGATTTTAACTTGCGCACAGGAACTCTGTCTTGTGGCCGGCTGGGACCAGCAAGATTAGCTTCAATACTGTCCATATCTAGATGCAGACACTCGGCAAAATTTGGCATTGCAGTAGTGTCATCGCGCCACATTCCTTGCACCTTACAATAAGCTTCTATCACATCGATGGCTTGCTGATCTCGACCAGTGAGATGCAAGTATGCCAAGGTTTGCTTGTCGACAGGAAAAAAGCCACAAGTAGCGCCATATTCGGGGGCCATATTGGCAATCGTTGCGCGATCGGCTAACGGCAAATGAGTCAGACCATTGCCATAAAATTCGACGAATTTGCCTACTACACCGTGATTTCTTAGCATTTGCACAACATGTAGAACCAGATCCGTTGCGGTGATACCTTCGGCTAATTGTCCTGTAAGCTCGAACCCGACGACATCGGGGATCTGCATTGAAATAGCTTGGCCAAGCATTACTGCTTCGGCTTCAATGCCGCCAACGCCCCAGCCTAAAACACCCAAGCCATTAATCATAGTGGTATGACTATCGGTGCCAACTAGTGTATCGGGATATATCAGGCACTCATTGTCGCTCATTTCTGTGCATACAACTTTGGCCAGATATTCCAGATTAACCTGATGACAAATTCCGGTGCCTGGTGGCACCAAGCTGAAATTTTTAAACGCCGCTTGCCCCCATTTCAAGAACTCATAGCGCTCTTTATTACGACTCATTTCAATGGCGACATTCTGCTCAAATGCAGATTTGGTGGAAAATTTGTCGACATTAACTGAATGATCAATAACAAGATCAACGTTAGAGATAGGGTTAATTTTTTGTGGATCCAATCCCTTTTGAACTAGGGCATAACGCATTGCCGCGAGATCAACAATAGCCGGTACGCCAGTGAAATCTTGCATTAAAACCCGCGCCGGATGATAAGCAATTTCTGTAGTACTACCGCGGCCTCTACAGGTTGCCAAAGATTCTATGTCTTCAGCGTAATCGTTTTTACCTTTTTGATGACGTAATAAATTTTCTAGCAATATTTTAATTGAGACAGGTAACCGATTTGCTGATTTATCCGCAGCCAATTCATGCTGTTTTATCGAGTAATAATGATAGATTTTATTATTGACAGTGAATGAAGATTTTGATTTTGTATTGATAATACCCGTTTGTTTAGACATAACAGATCTCTATAGCTGGTTGTTTGCTTTTCATCTTTGAAAATATTTAAAACTTAGAAGACAAAAATACAGCATACATATAGCCTAGTACATCTTACCTATTATTACCCGACCGCCATCAGCAGAAGATTACTTTCCAATCAGAAAATACCGAATATCACTTGTTTCAAATCCCCCGTTATAAGGACGTATGACCACACCTTTCGATGACTGCCTCAGGTAAGAACAAGTATGTGAGAGCGGTTGAAGAGGTAAACGAAAGCGCAAAAAGACGAGCTTGACACGAAAAGGACTAATTCGCGCTACTTTTTGGCTTTAAATTGAGAGAAGTGTTGTGTTTCTTTGCAGCAACAAATCTAATATATAACAGGCCGATAATTGCAGAAATTAATGAAGCAACCAGAATCGCCGACTTCGCATTTTGGAGATGAACTGGCTGGGAGTCAAAACCCAGCGTCGCGATAAATATGGACATAGTAAAACCTATCCCTGCGATGAGTGAAACACCAATGACATGCTGAAGGCTAACACCCTTGGGTAGACAGCCGATATTGTAGCGTAGCCCCAGCCAGCACGCTCCGGAAATTCCGATAAATTTACCAAGGACTAACCCCATAATAATGCCTAACCCAGTTGGATGTTGAAGACTTTCGATAAATGAGGTCAAGCTGAACGGGACCCCAGCATTGATCAGCACAAACAAGGGCAAGATAAATAGTGCTACGGGTAACGCCAGTGCATCTTCCCAACGACGCAGTGGTGTACCGGCATTTCCCGCTAAATCACGTACTTCTCTCACCTGTTTATGATCCTTACGACTACCAAGCACATCGACAGCTCTTGATTTTTCCTGCATTGAATTAATTATTTTTTTCGCTTTAACCAGCAGTTTTTCCGATGTTAACTTTGGTCGTGCAGGTATAGTCAACGCAATTACGACACCGGAAAACGTAGGATGAACGCCAGATTTAAGCATCATCCACCAAGTTGCTATTCCAATGACAACATAGAAATACGGCTGACGTACACCGGCATAATTCCCTAATGCCAAAAATGCTATCAGTGCAAATGCGCTTAATAAGTGAACTATAGATATATCTTGAGTATAAAATATTGCGATGACCAATATAGCGCCGATATCGTCCACGATTGCGAGACCTACGAGAAAAGCTAATAGACTGCTAGGGATGTGTTTTCTGACGATAGTGAGCACGCCAAGAGCAAAGGCCGTATCGGTTGCCATGGGTATGCCCCATCCAATCAGGGAGTCATATGACCAGTTGAACAGCGAATAAATTACCGCCGGACATAACATTCCGCCGATGGCACAAAGAATTAGCATACGCCGATTTTCCGGCAGAGAGAGGTCGCCGACGAGTAATTCTCGTTTGATTTCAAGTCCAAGTAGGAAGAAAAATATAACCATAAATCCATCATTGACTATGTGTTTGACAGAGGTGTGCAATTTAAAATCACCTAGAAAAAATCCAAACGATGTATGTGTCAGGTTCTGGTAGGTAGCATAGTCATCAGAGTTCGCCCACCATAGAGCCACTATTGTTGCTAATAGCAGAAACCAGCTGGCTGTTGTTTGCGCGTGGATAAAGCCTGAAAAAGGGATGTGAACACTTTCAACGCCACGCTGTAATAAATTTTTTGAGTCTTCAACCATTTTATCGACCTAATTTGATTTGTTGCGTTTATTCTTGGTATTTTTTGTTAGTACACAGTCGGTGTTCTGACAGGGCCTGAAGTGTAATGGCACGAAAAGTTACGCTAATAGCTACTATTAGTGTTGTCAGTTTATGTAGCAAGGTAACTAACAATGTTGCCCCGACTCGTTATGTGCACATTAACTTCAACAAAAACAACTTTCATATCGTCTATAAGCTGAGTTTCAGACTTTATAAGGTAAACGGTTATTTCCATACTTTTTGGGGAATAGTAAGGAATCATTAAAGTATAGTCCCAACCATCTTTTTTGGCTTGGCATATCGTACTGAGTAAACTTTGGATAGTCCATCAGCTAAAGATTGGCGCGGCAGTGTTAGATGATAATAACGGGTATGTTACTCAACACTATAGTCTCGCGTACAAAAAAGTAGAGGTTCACTTGAAAAGGTATTTGATGATTGTTGCCATTATAAAATGGATTAAAATCGAAATATTTATCATTTTGAGGTCAGAATAAGAAGTATAAAAACTGTCAGTCTTCGATTTTCATTGTGCCTGTTTATGAGGTAATTATATATAACATCATAAACAGGCACGCTGCCTTACTCAGACGACAATTAATCCGCGTAGCCACTGCCAATGGCACTAAAGGGAAGCTCTAATCCAAGCTCAGGTACTTGAAGGCCTATCCAAGCGACAAAGGTATTGCTATTTGGGCCAGGGAAAACACTGTACTCATTTATCCAGGGATAAAGAGCGATAGCTTGCTCAATCTTAGGAATGAGTATTGAGGCTTTATCACCTTTAATCGAAAGTAATAAATCAGGTTTTGATCCATACCAGTATCTATCTGGTGTAAGGGTTTGATATTGCCTAATTGCAGGTAACCCTCTTTTTACTTGCCAGCCTATAACCTCATAAACACTATATTCAGTCGCTTTCTCTGCTTTAATTGCGATCCAAGGGTGAACAGCAAACCAGCCACGCCAACTAAAAGCATCCGCCGCATAAAATTCAATGATTGCTCTGTTGTCTTCACTTGGCGACGTTGCAATACCTGCAGGCTGTCTACTCGCTGTACGCCAATCATTATTCGAACAAGCACTGATAAGTAATACAACGCAGATAATACTAAAATATCTCATATTCCTTCCCATACACTGGTTAATTTATAAATTAACTTGCCTTACAATGTGCGATTTTTGCAATATTTGGCTTAGCTGATTTCTTTTATTGCTCGCCCTATTCCATCGACCGTTAGCGGAAACATTTTGCTATCAATTAACTGATTGATCAGTGATATAGAATGATAATATGACCATTGCGGCTCAGGTTGTGGGTTTAACCAAGCAACTTTAGTAAAGTGACTGGTTATTCTATTCATATAGTCACTTCCTGGTTTTTCATTCCAGTGCTCAACACTTCCCCCTGGGGCAATTATTTCGTAGGGTCCCATCGTCGCATCACCGACAAAGATTACTTTATAATCCGAGCCAAAGGTTCTTATTATTTCTTCTATATCAATAGTTTCGGTATAGCGTCTTTCATTGTCTCGCCATACTTTTTCGTAAACGCAGTTATGAAAATAAAAGAATTCTAAATATTTAAATTCACTGTGCGCCGCTGAGAATAGTTCTTCGCAGGTATGAATGTATTCATCCATAGAGCCGCCAATATCAAAAAACATCAACACTTTTACTGCGTTGTGACGTTCTGGCTCCATATGTACGTCTAACAAGCCGCCATTTTTCGCCGTTGAGTTTATGGTGGTATTGATATCAAGCTTTTCACTAGCGCCAGTACGGGCAAATTTTCTTAATTTTTTTAATGCCAGTTTTATATTTCTAGAACCCAACTCTCGGTCTTGGTCAAAGTTTTTAAACTCACGTTTATCCCAAACTTTTACCGCGCTATTATTTCGGTTTTTGTCCTGCCCTACTCTAATACCTTCGGGATTATAACCATAGGCACCAAAGGGAGAAGTACCGCCCGTGCCGACCCATTTACTTCCGCCAGCATGGCGTTTTTTCTGCTCTTCGAGGCGCTCTTTTAACGCCTTCATCAATTCTTCAAGTCCGCCTAACGACTTAAGCTTTTCTTTTTCTTCAAGGCTTAAGTTCTTTTCAAACTCTTTTCTTAACCAATCTTCAGGTAACAGTCGGTCAAAAATGTCAATCTGTTCAATACCTTTAAAATATTCAGCAAAGGCACGGTCATACTTGTCGTAGTGAATTTCATCTTTAACCATCACTATTTTGGCAAGGTTATAAAAATCATCGACATCAGCAAAAATCACACCTTTTTTTAATAGGGCGATTAAATCTAACAACTCGCGTAAGCTGCACGGCACTTTGTGTTTTTTTAGTGCCAGAAAAAAATCAATAAACACGGTTATATCACCTGTTTCTTCGGCTCATAAAGGCGAGCTTTTCCAATAACGTAACATCTTGCTCATTTTTCAATAACGCACCAAAAAGCGGAATAATGTCTGATTTATTATCCATTAAAACATCTTGAGAGATGTCATCAGCCATGAGTAACTTTAGCCAGTCAATTAATTCAGAGGTAGAGGGCTTTTTCTTAATGCCCTTTAATTCTCTTAATTCAAAAAATACTTCTAATGTTTGTGTTAAAAGGTCTTGTTTAACATGGGGATGATGCACATCTATAATTTTCTGCATTTCAACTTTTGTTGGGAACTTGATGTAGTGGAAAAAGCAGCGTCTTAAAAAAGCATCAGGTAATTCTTTCTCGTTATTCGAGGTGATAATGATGATCGGTCTTTGTTTTGCTTTAATTACCTGTTGAGTTTCATATACAAAAAACTCCATCTTATCGAGTTCTTGTAGTAAATCGTTAGGGAATTCAATATCCGCTTTATCAATTTCATCAATGAGTAATATCGGTCTTTGTTCTTCTTCAAACGCCTGCCACAACTTACCTTTAACAATGTAGTTACCAATATCATTGACACGTTCATCGCCTAGTTGGCTATCTCGCAATCGTGATACTGCATCATACTCGTATAAACCTTGTTGCGCTTTGGTGGTCGATTTGATGTGCCATTGGTACAATTTGCAGTTGAGTGATTTGGCCAATTCTTCAGCCAATTGTGTTTTCCCCGTTCCTGGCTCACCTTTAATTAATAAAGGTTTTTCTAGTGTGATAGCAGCATTCACGGCTAAGCGAAGATCGTCTGATGCAATGTAATTCTCTGTACTGTTAAACATGTTGTTTTTACCTATTGGGAAGCTATCGAGAGCCTAGTCAGATGACAATTTAGTCCAGCTGATTTATTAATTAAAAGACCATTAGTGCATAAAATAATAACATCAATTAATGCGAGTAAAAATAAAACAATTGTTTTAATTATCTGTTTCATCCTATTAAGTGGCAACTTTAACGGTAACTGATGTAACTGTTGCCATAGCATGACTTGTTATGGGTACTGGGTTAAAGACGTTACTATTTTAATAAAAGAAAATACTCTTCAAAACTTTATGATTGGTCCATTATCGTCATTTAGAGCAACAAAAGTAAGCTTCTCACTATCTTCGTAACACTGCTTTTATCATAGGAAATAAGTTAGCAAAAAGGCTAATGTCACCAAGGTGACAGAACAAATACTAGATAGCTTTATTATTTAGCTATTCTTTGGATATGAGTATTAATTATGCCAGCACCTATTTTAAACCGCCGAGATATTGAGTTTTTCCTTTATGAAATGTTTGATGTTGAATCTCTTACCAGCCGTGAACGTTATCAAGATCATGATAAAGAAACCTTCAATGCCGCGATAGATGTAGCGCATTACAATGGTTTATTAATCACCTTAATAAATCCTAAATCCAGAATCCTGACTTAATAGCAAAAAAACCTTAGTAGCTGTCACAGCAGTTACTAAGGCTTTAGTTTAGGGCTAATCATGTTGACTGTTCTAGACAATAACGCGAACAGTCAACGAAAAGTGGTTATATACCGCCCATACAAAGATACTTTATTTCTAGGTAATCATCTAAACCGTATTTAGAGCCCTCTCTACCATTGCCTGATTGTTTAACGCCACCAAAAGGCGCTGCAGCATTCGATATGATGCCTTCGTTAATCCCTATCATGCCAAAATCAAGGCCTTCAGCAACACGCCAAACACGGCCAATATCACGAGCATAGAAATAGGCAGCTAAGCCATATTCTGTATCATTAGCCAGGGCTATAGCCTCTTCTTCTGATGTAAAGGTGATAATAGGCGCAACAGGGCCAAATATCTCATTACTGGCAATCGGCATATCATTGCTGACATTTATTAAAATCGTTGGCTGATAGAATTTATCGCCTTTTTCATCTACCTTTCCACCCGCAATAAGTGTCGCCCCAGCCTCTATCGACAATTTAACAAGGTTGTTAACATCCTCTATGGCTGCGATTGATATCATTGGACCAACATTAACCCCAGGGGTAAAACCCTCACCTAAGGATAGATTTTTAACAGCTTGGCTAAACTTTTCTATAAAGCTATCTGCAATTGTGTCTTGCACCAAAATACGATTAGTACAAACACAAGTTTGTCCTGCATTTCGATATTTTGACACAATAGCGCCGGCCACAGCCGCATCAATATCTGCATCATCAAAGACAATAAAAGGCGCGTTACCGCCTAATTCCATTGACACTTTTTTAACGGTAGTTGCACACTGAGTCAGTAATTTTTTACCTACACCAGTAGAGCCAGTAAAGGTAAATTTAGCCACATCTGGGTGTTGAGTGAGGACTTTACCCATGCCTGCAGAGTCTTTGCCAACAACCACATTAAATACGCCATCAGGAATCCCTGCACGTTGGGCAAGCTCTGCTAAAGCTAGTGCAGAAAGGGGCGTTAATGTTGCTGGTCTGACAACAAAAGTACAACCTGCCGCTAACGCCGCAGCGGCTTTTCTTGCGATCATCGCATTAGGGAAATTCCAAGGCGTAATAGCGGCAACCACACCAACAGGTTGCTTTATAACGATAATACGTTTATCGGCTGAAGGCGCAGCAATAGTATCACCATAAACGCGTTTACCTTCTTCAGCAAACCACTCAATGAAAGCAGCGCCATAACTGACTTCACCAATCGCTTCAGCCAGTGGTTTACCCTGCTCTAAGGTTAATATCCGTCCTAAATCATCTTTATTTTCCATCACTAAATCAAACCAACGGCGTAATAAAATAGCACGCTCATTAGCTGATTTTTTAGACCACAATGTCAGTGCAGCTTTTGCCGCAATAACCGCCAGTTCAGTTTCTTCAATGCCAGCATTATCAACAGTCGCGACTCGCTCATTATTTGCCGGATTAATCACATCAAAAGTAGATGAATTTTTCTGCCACTGACCGTTAATAAAAGAGCGAGTTTTTAAAAGTTGCACATCACTAAGTTGTTTCATTGCGTTCTTTCCGTTTATTGATAACGCCTTTTTCAAAGCCGAGTATCTTCTCATATTGATCTGGGAACCATCTTACGATGCGATCTAATAACTTGGCATCAGCACCAATTAAAATTCTGCGTTTATTTTTAGCTATGCCATGTAAAATAACTTCAGCCGCTTGGTCTGCCGTAGTTTTAGCTTGCCTATTAAAATCAGCTAAAATTTGGCTTTTTTCAACATGGGCTGAAGATATCTTAGCATTGTTAGTAATATTTGTTTTTATCCCGCCAGGATGAACACAATGTACAGATACATTGCTGCCTGCCATTTCCATTTTTAACGCTTCAGTAAATCCTCGCACTGCAAACTTTGATGAGTTATAAGCACTTTGTAAAGGTAAAGATAACAAGCCAAATAAACTAACGCCAGCATTATTAAAGAGTAAGTCAACGGATTAAAATTCAGTTAAAACTAGCTCGGAAAAATTTTGAATGCATTATTGTCAGCAACATCTAAGACTTGGATAATGCAACGAACACCGAGTTGTTCAACGTGCTGTTGAACTTCCATCAAGCCACTTAAATTACGATCTACTAGGGCTAAATGACAGCCTTGTTTGGCAAGTTTAATCGCTAATGCTTGTCCAATACCTGAAGCGGCACCTGTGATCACTGCCACTTTATCTTTATGTTGGGACATAGTTATCTCTTTGTTATTTATCACACTTATTTGTTACGCGTTACCAGTAGTGCTTTCTAGTTCAATGAATTCCACTATGTCTTTAGCTATTTCAGCGACAAGCTCAATAGGAAAATCATGCCCCATACCCGGATAAATAATTAACTTGGAATTTGGGATGGAATTAGCGGTTGCCCGACCCCCGTCAACATGAACAAGGCCGTCACGATCACCATGTAATATTAAGCTAGGTACGTTGATCTCTTTAAGTAATGCTTCTGGGTTACTCGCGGCTAAAATAGCTAAAATCTGCCTCACAGTACCTTTTTCACTAATGCCTCTTTCAAGTTGAGCAGAGACATATTCATGTAAATACTGCTCATTTGCAGGATAGTTTGGACTACCAATTACTTGCCATTTGTTAAGGTGAAATTCCTATCTTAAATTTAATGGCTGTTCATGCAGGGTGTGCTATTGCAACTTCAAGTGGTACGGGTATATATGCTCCTATTGAACTCAATGTAAATGTGTTATCGTCTAGCCAATTTATGCTCAAAGGCTTGTTGTTAACGATGTTATTTGAACTGGTTTTTCTCTTCTTTGCCGGCCTTTTTGGCGGCGTTCTTAACTCAATTGCTGGGGGCGGAAGTTTCATTACATTTCCTGCGCTTATGTTTGTCGGTATTCCTCCCATCGTAGCAAGTGCGACAAATACATTTGCGTCCTGCGCCGGTTATATGAGCGGTACTTATGCTTTTAGAAAAGAGATTGCTGACCATAAAGATGAGTTATTTCGCATCATAGCAATCAGTCTAATTGGGGGGATAATGGGGGCATGGCTACTACTAAAAACACCTGAAGCAGTCTTTCGAGAAGCTATTCCGTGGTTACTTTTATTTGCTACCGTCCTGTTTGTTTTTGGTGGAAAAATAAATACTCAATTAAAAATAATGGCATCAAATCACCGTCATGCATCATCCATCGGCGGGATTTTACTGTTAATCATACTCTTGGGTGTTTCGACCTATGGTGGTTTCTTCAACGCTGGTCTTGGCATCATTACACTCAGTTATTTAGCATTAGCTGGTCACACTAATATCAACGCTATGAATGGTTTAAAACTAGTCATATCATCGACAGTGTCATTAATTGCTATCGCACTGTTTATTTATCATGATGTCATTGCCTGGTACGAAGGCTCTATTGTACTATGTGGCACGTTAGCTGGAGGTTATGTTGCGGCGAATGTGTCGCGCCAACTGCCCCAAAAACATGTCAGACGATTTGTTATATTAGCGAGTGTTGCTACCACGCTATATTTCTTTATTGATGTTTATGCAGGCTAGCTCTTAAATAGTATTCTGTAAATATAGTCATTAAAGAGGCTATTTTTATATAATTTATCACGTCAAACTTAAGATTAACTGAATATTGCTTAACACTGTCATTAGAATAGTCCTTATCATCCGCTAAACCCCCTATTTCAGCATACCTTAAGTTTCCCCTCAGTTTTCCTTAAGAATCACTTGGTAACGTAAAGATGAAACATTCTTTTATTATTTGAGTTATCGATGACAGTGCAAAAACAACAAGGTTTTAAACGTATTTACTTAGCGTTTATTAATTCAGTACAAGGTTTTAAATGGCTGGTAAATAATGAGGCGGCTTTTCAACAAGAATTAATGCTTATTTTATTGTTAACGATTATTAGTTTTTTTTTGAATACCAGTTTATTAATACATTTACTGCTTATTGTTTCACTTCTTTTTGTTTTATTAATTGAGGTAATTAACACCGCAATAGAAGTAACTATTGATCGTATAGGTTTAGAACATCACGCTCTATCGGGCTTAGCAAAAGACTTAGGCTCACTCGCTGTTTTTATTAGTTTAGCTATAGCTGCTGCCACATGGGGAGTTGTTTTATGGGAGCTCTAATTGATTCTGCCTTAAGCACGGAACTAAATAATACTGAGATTGAATTATCAAATATTCGACTTACTAAATCCGAATCCATCAAGAACGTATTAATCTAGCGAACAAAGAACAACCACTGTTAAGCTTGGTTTTTACTAGCTCAAAAAATTCTCCTGACGTATAAATAAAATTACCTTTGAAAGACAAAATAACCGTTCAATAAGCCAAATTAATCTCACTCCTACTTTATTATCATTAGCTAGAGTGAGTGGTGTTCATCCCATGATAGGACATGATTTTACAGGCAAAAGCCCACGCTATATTAGGCAGTAAACTGTATCAAAAAAACACTTTATCATTAATAGCTTCAGGTGAATAAATCCAATATTCAGCAATAATTCAGTTTACCTTAAGTCTTATTTAAGTATGCCAGTGCACAATGTTATTTTTATTAAAAGAGATAACATTGTGACCAAATTTTTTTCTAAAACACTTTCATTAGAATTTGCAACCATACTGTTAAGCTTTTACTTTGCATTAATTTTTAACTTCCCTTTTTTACACGAAACGTATCTTGATTTAGTCAAATTAGATAATTTTGATCTCGCCTATTTTATTTCTCTGCCGCTCTTTTTAACGAGTGTTTTTATTGTTTTATTTAGTTTATTACCTAAAAGGGTTATTTATAAAACAGTCCTTATGATACTTATCTTTTTATCGGCAATATTCTGTTATGCCAGTAGTAGCTATGGCATTATTTTTGACTACGGCATGGTTGAAAACATGGCTGAAACATCAACATCTGAAGCGTTTACCTACCTGAATTCATCCGCTATTTTATTTGTAACCTTATTAATAATAACGCCCTTAGCAATATTATTTAAAATAAATCCTAAGCAGAACACTTTTAAAGTAAGCGTAAATAAACGTTTAAAGTTAATTTCCCCTACATTGGCTATTTTTTTTATTATCGTTTTTAGCCTGTATTCAAGTTATGCCTCTGTTAATCGAAATAATAGGGAGTTAGTTAAGTATATCGTGCCCATTCCAACATTAATTTCAAGTTATAAATACGTGAATAGAAATTACTTTTATGAACCGACTGTTTTCAAATTACTCGACGAAACCCCTACACTCAAAACACTCAATAATAAGGATAAAAATGTTATTGTGATGATTGTGGGAGAAACCGCCAGAGCTAAAAACTTTTCATTAAACGGATACCCTAAGCAAACAAATGAATATACGGAAAAACTTAATATACAGTCTTTTCAACAAATGTATTCTTGCGGCACGGCAACCGCAGTATCTGTACCTTGTATGTTCTCATTATTAAATAAAGAGCAATTTAATAAACGCTCAGCTTCTTCACAGCAAAACCTATTAGACATCGTAGAATTAGCAGGAGTCGATGTTTTATGGATAGATAACAATGAAGGATGTAAAGGCGTATGTAAAAGAGTAAAGACCATTAATATTGATAAAAATAAAAGTAACCCTTTATGCGATGGCGACTATTGTTTTGATGAAATTTTATTGACACAACTTGACAACAAACTCGCAAATTTAAGCCATCAAACTACACTGATTGTTCTGCATTTAATGGGCTCACATGGACCAACATATTATCGCCGTTATCCCCATAAATTTGCAACCTTCCTTCCTGACTGTCAACAAAGTGATATACAAAACTGTACATCGGAACAACTCGTAAATACCTACGATAATACAATACATTACTCTGATTATGTGATTGCTGAGGTCGTCAATAAATTAACCAGCTTTACCAATGAGAATGCACAGACAGTCAATGCAGAAATGATTTATGTATCAGACCATGGCGAATCATTAGGTGAACATGGCCTATATTTACATGGCTTACCCTACGCTATTGCACCTAGCGAACAAACGCATATCCCTATGTTATTTTGGTCAAACAACATCACAAGCAATATGAATACTGACTGTGCTTTAGAAAGTGCTAACACCTCTTTTAATCATGACAATATGTTCCATTCAATGCTTGGCTTACTCAATGTGGAATCATCAACATACCAAACTAAATTTGATATCTTTAATTCATGTAATTTGAACACCCTAGATATCGCTAAAAATTTATTGCCGATAAACGAGAGTAATAAAAAAGAGAACGACGTGATATTGAAATAACAACAGCATTTATCTTTGTCGTAGCCCAGTTTTCTAAAACTAAGCAAGCTACAGCACTAAAGATTCAAAACTAAGATTAAGGTTCGGTTGTTATCACCGCAAATGAATAAACACTCTTCCTGAGTCCCTACTGGCACGCTTAGGAGATACCACTCTTTAAGTTTGGTGCTTTTATTTTATGCCACTGACAACTAGCTCATAAAAATAGTGAGGTAAGCAATAACCATTATTGTGATAGAGCATTTATTGCATTCAACATACTTAAATCAGTTAAAGCAAGAAATACACGTTTGAATTCAGTTAATAAAAATACTGTCGTTTGGTGAGCTATAATTATGAATTAGTACAGGGGAAAAACGTAAAAATTTAGTAGATGTCGGCTGACGGTACTGGTGTATAAATAAATTTTATTCTTACAATTGAATGGATATGTTTATGGAATATAAAGATTATTATCAAGTCATGGGGGTTGAAAATACGGCTAGCCAGGCTGACATTAAACGCGCATACAAAAAATTAGCGCGAAAGCATCATCCTGATGTAAGTAAAGCGCATAACGCTGAAGTGCAATTTAAAGAATTAGGCGAAGCCTATGAGGTATTGAAAGATCCCGAAAAACGTGCGGCTTATGATCAATTAGGGTCAAATTGGCAATCGGGACAACCGTTTAGTCCTCCTCCAGATTGGGACCAAGGTTTTGAATACAGTGATTTAGGTAAAGGTCAAAATTTTAGTGACTTTTTTGAATCTATTTTTGGTCAGCCTAGTTCACAGCCCCGAGACAACAGTTATCGTTCACGCGCAGGTCATCAAGAGCGTGGCGATGACCATCATGCAAAAATCAGTATCGATATTGAAGATGCCTTCCATGGTGCTACCCGTACTGTAACCTTACATTCCCCAGAAGTGGATGCTCAAGGCCATGTTTCAACGCATGAACGGCAGTTAAAAATTAAAATCCCAGTGGGCATAACACAAGATCAGCAAATACGTTTAGCGGGTCAAGGCTATAACCTTTCAGGTGATATAAAAGGCGACTTATATTTACAGATTCAGTTCAATAGTCATCCGTTATTTCGTGTTGATGGCAAAAACATTGAATTAGACTTACCCATAACGCCTTGGGAAGCGGCCTTAGGAGCAACAATCAACGCACCTACCCCGGCAGGAAAAATTGATTTGAAAATACCCGCTAATTCAAAATCAAACAGCAAGTTACGAATAAAAGGTCGTGGTATTCCTGGTGAGCCCTGTGGCGATTTATTTGCTGTTTTAAAAATAGTGTTACCTGATGGTAATAGTGTAAAAGCAAAAACACTCTATAAAACAATGGCAAAAGAATTGGCTTTTAATCCACGTGAAAAACTAGGAATGTAACGGTTATGAATAAAAACATCTGCATCGGCGTGGTTATCAATGAGCAAACCTTAACATTAGAAGAGCTATGTAAAGCGTGCGTAGTGCAAACATCGTGGGTTATTACATTGGTGAACGAAGGTATTCTTGATCCCCAAGGTCAAACTCAAAGTGGCTGGGAATTTTCAGGTGATTGTTTGCAATCTATACACACGATAAAACGTTTAGAAGCAGATCTTGGTATTAACATTGCTGGAGCCGCATTAATTTTAGAGCTTTTGGATGAGAATCAACGTTTAAAAAGGATCATTGAAGATCCCATAAACACGGTTTTTAAGGAGTGATAGTCATTCGCTAAACTATATGACCATAACATTAGGGTGTAGGGCGATACGCAACACATTGATAAAATGGGGAAATACAAATGCGCAGAAAGATTTTTTTTCTTATTACTATTATTTTGCTTATTCAACAATACGGCAATGCGCAGTCAAGTCCTGGGCTCATCACAAGTAAATGGACTGTGCCTGTGCTTTCGATTAATGGTGCAATAGGGCCAGCCGTAAGTGAGTATATTGTCACAGAAATAAACAAAGCCAATCATGATTCAAGCATTCCCTTGGTAATAATCAAACTTGATACCCCAGGAGGGCTGAGTTCAAGCCTACGTGACATTAATCAAAAAATATTAAATTCCACAGTACCCATTGCTTGTTTGGTTTATCCTCAAGGTGCACGGGCGGCAAGTGCAGGTACTTATATGCTGTACGCATGTCATTATGCTGCTATGGCGCCAGCAACTACTTTAGGTGCTGCTACGCCAGTAAGCATTGCCCCTCCAGCATCGAATCAAGAGACAAATAAAAAAAGTGAATCGCCTTCAGCAATGGAAAAGAAAGTATTAAATGATGCCATTGCTTATATCCGTTCATTAGCACAGCTGCGTGATAGAAATGAGCAATGGGCTGAATTAGCCGTATCTGAAGCGGCAACACTCACTGCAGAAGAAGCCCTCGCAAACAATGTTATCAATTTTATTGTACCCACTGCCAAGGCGTTATTTAGCACAATCATAAAGCAAAAATATTCAGAGCAGAGTTTTGCTGATGTGACGTTAGAAAATACACAACTAAAGCCTATTTCGCCTAATTGGCGTAATGATTTTATCGCCACTATCACAGATCCTAATATCGCCTATATTTTGATGATTATAGGCATTTACGGTTTAGTCTTAGAGTTTTATAGCCCTGGTTTTGGAGTCGCTGGAATTACAGGGGTTATTTCACTTTTTGTAGCACTATATGCCTTCCAACTTTTACCGCTAAATTATTCAGGCTTTGCTTTGTTACTGGTAGGGATAAGTTTATTAATCATTGAATCTATCATGCCTAGTTTTGGTGTATTTGGTATTGGGGGGACTATTGCTTTTGTGCTTGGATCTGTTTTTCTAATTGACACAGAACAACCTCAATATCAAATTTCACTACCACTAATCGCTGGTTTTTCCTTTGTATCAATACTCTTTTTTGTGCTTTCTTTGGGATTAATGTGGCGTAAAAGAAAGAACAAAATCGTTAGCGGACAAGAAGAACTGATCGGCGCTATTGCTTTCGCCGAAGCAAGTTTTGAACATCAAGGTTTTGTAATGATTAATGGCGAACGTTGGGCGGCAGAATTTACACAGCCAGTTAAACAAAACCAAGCGGTTAAGATTAAGGCCATTAATGGCTTAACCTTAATTACCACCCCAAATAAAGAAGAGGAGAAAAATCATGGAAGTTGTGTTTAATATTCCACAAATATTCACCGTTGTAGTCATTATTCTATTAATTGCCTTGCTGTTAAGTGCCTTTCGAATATTGCGTGAATATGAGCGTGGCGTGGTATTTTTTCTTGGACGTTTTGACAAAGTCAAAGGACCTGGTTTAGTGATTATTATTCCATTAATTCAACAAATGGTGCGCGTTGATTTACGTACCGTAGTCATGGATGTACCAAGCCAAGATGTCATCAGTCGAGATAACGTATCCGTCAGGGTAAATGCGGTAATTTACTTCCGCGTTATTGACGCGCAAAAAGCAATAATCAATGTTGAAAATTACTTACAAGCCACATCACAATTAGCGCAAACTACTTTGCGCTCTGTTTTAGGTCAACACGAATTAGACGAAATGTTGGCAAGTAGAGAAATGCTAAATATCGACATTCAAGAAATATTAGACGCAAGAACAGATGGTTGGGGCATAAAAGTTTCTAATGTCGAAATAAAACATGTGGATCTTAATGAAACCATGATCAGAGCCATAGCAAAACAAGCAGAAGCAGAAAGAACTCGTCGAGCCAAAGTTATTCATGCGATGGGAGAAATGGAAGCGGCCGAAAAATTGAGTGAAGCAGCCAATAAATTGAGCACAGAGCCTAATGCAATAATGTTACGTTATTTACAAACATTGACAGAAATTGCTGGTGAGAAAAATTCTACTATATTATTTCCTCTACCTATGGAGTTACTGAAAGGATTATTTTCACCCAAAGATCATGATAACAAACAATGAGCATTGCTGTGAGTTATCAAAACTAAGTAAAGGCTAATGCCATTTAGCATTAAAAAGAATAAATGATGCCTAAGCCCAGTGTATGCAGCACTTTAAAATCAATATCGGGTCTAGTCACTTCATATTGACTAACTTGACTAATGGCGCAATGTTAACTGTAGAGGGCATTTAAATAACCATCATTAAGTGATTTTTATAAAATCAACATACCATAATGTCAACTTTTGTGTCTTGAAGAATATAAATTTATTAGTGAATGTGAAACTACGGATAATGTTTGAGATTGCTTATCAGCAGAGGAAATTGAATGACAAAATAATCACTTATGCCACAAAGAAAACGTTAAGCTCTGGAGTAAAAAATACTGCACCGGATTAGTTTTTATATCTAAAAGGCTAAGAATAATTAAAATTAAGAGTTAAACACTCCTATCAACTAAACAGGGATTTTTCTTCCACTCAACTAACCAAGTTAATATTTCGTTTGCAGGCATAGGTTTCGCAATGCCATACCCTTGTGCATAGTAACTACCTAAAGATAATAATAGTTCCCCATGGCTTGGAGTTTCTACTCCTTCAGCAATTACTTTCAGATTAAATACTTTGGCTAACTCAATGATACCTTGAATGATTGCTTTGTCATCCGTGTCTATCAGCATATCTCTAACAAAGGACTGGTCAATTTTCAAACACTTGGCGGGCAAGCGCTTTAAATAGGTTAATGATGAATAACCGGTACCAAAATCATCAATTGAAAAACACACACCTAGTTGGTGACATTCTCTCATCACATTGTGAACTAACTCAATGTCTTTCAGTGCACTGCTTTCCAATATTTCAAACTCAAGACTTTCAGGCTTAAAGTTAGGATACTGATCAAGCATCTCCTTCAAATCACTAATGAATCTATCATGCTGCAAGTGTAGCGGGCTGATATTTACGCTTATGGAAATATCATACCCTGAAGATAGCCAATATTGTATTTGCTCAAGAGCAGTCTTGATGACCCATTCCCCGATTTTAATATCTAATATATCATGCTCCACTGTGGGTAAGAACATAGCAGGAGCAAGCAATCCTCTCGTTGGATGGTTCCAACGAATTAATGCTTCAACGCCAATTACTTCACTCGTTCTCAAGTCAATTTTAGGTTGATAATAAAGTACAAACTCATTATTATTTAACGCGAGAGCTATCCTTTTTAATTCCTCATTGTGATGTTTAACCGCCGTATCTTGCTCTATATCAAAAATATAACTACGATTTTTCCCTTTTTGCTTAGCTATATACATGGCCTGATCTGCATGCCTTAATAACTGATCTGGACTAGCATTATCTAACGGATAAAAGGTAACCCCGATACTGGCAGTAACTTTTAATAATTTGTCTTCAATGTTCAACGTAGTAGCAACTGATTCAAGCATACGAGATACGACTAAATCACTTTCTGAGGGAGAAGAGAGATCGTCAATAACAGCGACAAACTCATCGCCGCCAAAACGAGCTAAGGTATCTCCCTCTCTCAGCACATGTGTTAGTTGGTGAGCAACTTTTTTCAATAACTCGTCACCGATGTTGTGACCATGGCGGTCGTTGACTTCTTTAAAGCCATCTAAATCAATAAACGCAACGGCCACAAACGTTTTATTACGGGCACTTTTTTTCACTGCTTGTTCAATTCTGTCCGCTAATAAATTTCGATTAGGCAATTTCGTTAATGGATCATAGTGAGCTGATAGTTTTAAAGCCGAGTTTGCTTCCGCTAAATTAAGGTTACTCTTCTCGAGCTTTCTGAGATTATTTTTATGAGTACTAATATCTTGAAAAATCCCTGTGAGACGAACCGGCACTCCTTCTTCTAGCGTAACAGTACATGTTGTTCTTACGTCTATTTTTCTTCCTTTCGTGGTATACGTTTCTAATTCAAGATCATAACCAATGCCATTATTGATGGCCTCATCCAGTGCCTTCGTTATAATATCTTTAGACTTAGGAAGGAAATAGTCAACACCTGCATCTACTGTAGGATCAAATTCTTCAGGGGACGTGTCATGTATCCGGTAGGTTTCATCAGTCCAAAACAAATCGCCTGTTTTCAAATCTAATTTCCATCCGCCTAACTTCCCCAGCTGCTGTGATTCGTTTAACAACTGAGTGGCCACAACCATCTGCTCTTCAATATTTTTTCGCTCTGTGATATCTAAATGCGTACCTATCATACGCTTTGGTTTACCTTCATCATCCCTTTCTATTAATTTTCCTGAAGCCTGAACCCATACATAATGCCCTGATTTATGTTTCATCCGAGCTTCAACTTCATAAAGCTTTAATTCACCATTAAAATGTTGTGTTAGTAGCTTTGTAGCTTTTATTAGATCATCGGGGTGAAGGTTAGTTGACCAGGTATCAAATTGAATGGGATGTAATTCTTCAACGGTATAGCCAATGATTTCGGCCCAGCGCTTATTGAATGTTAACTCACCTGTTTGAACCTGCCAATCCCAAATTCCGACGCCAGTAGCGTTAATCACAAGTGCTAAACGCTCTCGACTATCATCTTGTTGTTCGTTAACGTGTGGGACTTTGTTAGACAAATGCGATTCCTAATGTAAATTAATGCTCAACGTTAGTTGATGTAAGTAGAAACGGTAACTCTTCAATTATAGGTGAGGCTATCAAAAAAACACCGATTTAGCTCGGAAACTGTATGGTTCGGTTGAGTATATCTCATTTATTAATGTAACATTTTGACTATTTCTATATAAGAAAAGGTAAGTCAAAATATCTTACCCTGATGTATTCAATGCTCACAAAGTGATCTCAATAATACCCCATTTTATAGCCGCTTTATAACATTCATCAAGATAATTGAGACTAATCTGAAACATTATATGTAGTCAAAACTATTCAGCTTATTTTATTTCAGGCATCGCTGCTTGTTAATTTAGGAATACTGCGCCATAAACTAAATGTAAAACAAGCTTCAACTCTCGAGCCATCATTCCTAAACTTAAACAAAATAGACCTGTTCCTACCATTGGCATAGTACCAATCATCACAATAAACCAAGCATTAATACCTAATTTATTCCCGTATTGATTTGATTATTACAGGAATAAATTAGGTATTGCTATGAGCGTAAATGAATGACCCAAAAGCCAAAGATATTTTTGAAGGTAAAATGCCTTCATCAACTTCAAGATAAAGCAAAATCAGTTAAGCTTTATTACTCGTACGAATAAGTTAAAGATTGTCAATTTATCGGTGAATTAGTGGGCTCAGAGGGGCGTTATTCATTTAAACAAGGGGTAACCATTGGTTAAATAAATGCCTTGCCTAAAGCACTTTTAACTCCCACTGAAATCACGCACTTTGAAGAGTAACGAGTATATATTACTCGCCGTAATAACTGATTAAACTTAAGCCGATACCGACTTCACGTCTAAAGTCATTTAGCTGGTTAAGTTCAATGAAAGGCTCTACTTCAACATACATCCACTTTTTATAAATTAAATTGCGATATCGGGTAGAGATAAAGTAACTTTCATTGGCAATATCCTCTTTATTATTACTTTTATTATATTGAACACCACTGACTAATAGCTGATCACGGCCAGTACTTTTGATATGAAAAAAGCCCACTTTACGTCGAGATCTCGCTTCGTTTTGAATTTTCTGCCAACTGGCTGAAAGTGAAAAGTAGCTACTTTCAAGTTGATAACTTACCGCGCCTTTCACGCTGGGCCCCCAACCGTCTTGCAAAAAATAATCGATACGTGGCTGTAAACGCCACCTCAGTTGATTAACTTGCCATTCAAATTGCATTTCACTGCGCAGGTAGAACTGTTTTCTGCTAACACCTATTCTATTTTTAATTTGGTGTTCATCACTAAACGACTTTATGTATTGAAAGGCAACATTCACCCCCTGTTGGGGAACACTAGTATAATCAGTTTCATAATCGAGTAACAGTTCGTCCTCATCATCATTATCAATAACTAAGGCCAATCTTTCATTCCATTGCGGCAAATTTAAGGACACTTTGAATTTAGTATCAATATCGTCTAAATCGGCAGTACGTGGTAACCATGAAAATTGTAAATAACCATGGGCTGAAGCACCTTCACTTTCTTCTGCCCCAATATTATCTAACCATGATGCGCTGTTTTGCATCATGGTATTTAATCGGCTTTGCAAAACATCTGCTTTTGAACGCAACAATGATTCTTGCTCGTTCGCCAAAACAAACGAACAAGAAGATACAAGAGAAAATATGAGAGCAAAGTAATACGTTAATTTCATTTTTTCATCAAATTTTTATCATTACATTGGTATTTTTTTTCACGTTGCTTTTCCGAAAAAACTAACCACCGAGTACATTAAGATGTTTGACGGGTAATGGAAAAACGACCATCAATGCCGTCATTTCTGTCCATGCCATCTAATTCAGGCGCATCATCTTCGTTAAAACCAGCAAAACGGTAAGCAGCATAGGTACCAACTAACCAATCGTCTGACTGATACAGATGAAAGCCCGCTCGGGTGCTATCAATGAAAAAATGTTCACCGTTATAAGTAATTAAAGGTAATAAATCATCAACATCATCTTTACCTACATAAGGAAAAGTACCATTTCTAAACCCCATACCTAACGACCAATTACCGTCACCCGGCTCAAGGTGTATTTGCGTCACATCTCTTGCTGCAAAAAATAGGATCTAGGTGTAAGAGACTGCAAACAAAAGGCTTATTATTAACATTCTGTAAAACATGGTAAATCTCTGCATGTCAGTAAATTGCAAGCTTAAACGCCGCTTACCCAAAAAATGATGATTACTTATTTTTTGTCAAAGCGCGGTTTTCTAAAGCAGCAATTCTCGCTTCTATTGGCGGATGCGAAGCCCACAAATGACTAATCCCTTGTTTGGTTTTTTCACCAATACCAAAAGCGGCTAACTGCTCAGGAAGCGCTTCAGGCTCTTTTTGCGCTAAGCGTTTTAATGCATTAATCATATTTTGATGACCCGCTAAATCAGCGCCACCGGTATCAGCAATAAATTCACGTTTTCTTGAAAAATACATCACAATAGTACTCGCAAGTATGGATAACACGACTTGTGAAACCATAACCGTAACAAAGTAACCAATACCATGACCACGTTCATTTTTTAATATGACTCGGTCAACAACATGACCAACAATGCGCGATAAGAACACCACAAAGGTATTCACAACGCCTTGAATAAGTGTCAAGGTCACCATGTCGCCATTAGCTACATGACTCATTTCATGACCCATTACCGCTTCAATTTCACCTTGTGCCATATTATCGAGCAGGCCTTGTGACACAGCAACTAAGGCATTATTTTTACTTGCGCCGGTAGCAAAGGCATTCATTTGCTCTGAAGGGAATATAGCGACTTCTGGCATTTTTATACCGACAATTTTTGCTTGTTTTTCTACTGTGCTTATTAACCATTTTTCAATGTTAGTGCTTGGCTGTTTAATAACAACAGCGCCAGTCATGCGTTTTGCCATCCATTTAGAAATTAACAATGATATAAATGAACCACCAAAACCAATCACACCGGAAAGTATCACTAGAGACTGAATATTTAAATCCGATCCATTCTCTGCCAATATGCTATCAACCCCAAGAAGGGAGAGGGTTATACTTAACATCAGCATAATGGCGATGTTGGTTATTAAAAACAGTAGTATACGTTTCATTTTTATTCCTAAAGTTAAAAGCTAAGCTAAAAGTTAAGTTAACATTGCTACTCATCAGCTTGGTGGATCATAGTTTATTTAAGATGCCGGCTTTTTGATGTGTTAAATAACTAAGCCAATGTGTGAATATGCCATTACTTTGAAAATTATACCTTAAGCATAATTAATTATAAATTTGAAATGGCTGATCGCTAAAGGTTATCTTTATGCTGATGGTTAATAATTTACCCATACATTAATTTTTACATTTGCCAAGAGAGCTGTAATAGCCCATAACCATGCCAGCTTTTATCATCACTTAGATATTCTTTGTTATAAAAGTTGAAAGGTAGCGGTGTTTTCAACTTGATATGGCCAGCCTTGTGGTGTACTTGCGCCCAATAATTTATGTATTGAACCTTGTAATTGCTCAGTGCCAGATGCTGGCCCTACGATGCCAATACTTAGCCAACTTTTTTGGGCAATATCAGCACTATATAACGCCACATGTGCTTTCGTTTTCGGTGGTGGTGAATCCTCATTACGAGAAGCTATTTGGGTTGTAGAAGGATTGAATGCAAAAGTTATCTCTATAGATTACAGGCAGCCACCATTACATGACTATAGTGATGTGCTAGAAGATACCGTAGCGGTTTGGACAGAAATATTAAAAACTCAAGATGCTGCTAAAACCGCAATGTTTGGTTCTTCTGCTGGAGGCAATATAACGTTAGCCACCATGCATAAACTTGAAGAACTTGGACTTGAAATACCGGGCGCAATATTTGTTGGTACACCTTCTTCTGATTTATCAGTTAAAAAAGATACTTGGCACACACTTGAAGGTTTAGATCCATTAGGAAAGCGTGAGGGATTAATTGATGCAACCTTTGACCTTTATGCGCCCAAAGGCAACTTCACGGGTCCTCTAGTTTCACCAATATATGGTGATGTTACAGGCTTTCCACCTACCATTTTAATTTCAGGTACCAGAGATTTGTTATTAAGGTTCGAATGTATCGTAAATTAAGAAACGCTGGCGTAGCTGCTGATTTACATGTTTATGATGGTTTATCACATGGCCAGTACATGTTGGGAATATTAACTGACTTTCCTGAATCAAAAGATGCTCAAAATGAAATTGACAACTTTTTTAGAAAGCATCTTAAATAGTCATGCTCATATTGCCAACCAGTAAATAGTAAAGCACTGGTTGGCAATAATTCAATGTTAAATGAGGAAGTTAAATCAGAATATTTAAAACTGAGATAAACGATTGATCAGCCAAATCATCGCAACCGAACCTGAAAAGTAGCTAATGACTCGATGAAAATCATGCAAAACCACATCACGTTTAATCACTTTAATTAACCAAAAAACAAACATTAACAAAGTAATAAAAAATAATTGTCCTAGTTCAACACCAATATTGAAACATAATAGCGCGGTAATTTTTTCATCTTTCGGTAAACCTATTTCTGCTAATACCGATGCAAAGCCAAAACCGTGCAATAAGCCAAAACTTGCTGACACTAATACGGGGTATTTAAAACTTAAACTGTTAGGGTTTTGTTTCGCTATTTCTACCGCCAAAAATACAATACTGAGCGCGATAACCGCCTCTACTGGCGCAATAGCAATACTCACCACACCCGTTGCCGCCATAATTAACGTCAGAGAATGGGCAAGGGTAAAACCTGTAATGGTGAATAATAGTTTTCGTTTACTGCGAGAAATAAAAACTAAACAGGCAACAAACAGTAAATGGTCAAAACCAATGAGAATATGCTCTATTCCTAAAAAAATATAGGTACTCACCGTTGCCTGATCAGATATTTTACCTTCTTGTTTATAACTCGGATTATCTGGCGTTAATACCGTTGTAGTCGTTTGCTTTTGATGATCAATAATGCGAACCAATACATCGGTAACCGTGTTAGATAAACCGTTTATAGTAAACGCTATACCTGTTAAACCTTCTGTGCGGCGCACTTGCCAGGTTTCAATATATGCATTTGAAAAAAACTGTGCTTGTTTAGGCTGGCTAATTTGGGTGTCTTTATCGAAATCAACCGCGAGTTTTAATCGTTTATTGCCAAGTGCTGGTATTTTCCAAATAACCGTAAAATTACTGTCATCAATCGCTTCAATTGTTAATGATGCCGGGCGCATATTATCGGCCCAAACATTGGGACTTATAAAAATCAGACTGAATAAAAACCATAAAAAAACGTATAAACTTCTAATTACGTTCATGTTTAATTCCTCATTACCTAGTGGTAGATAACGTGGCATTGCTAACAACATTATTGTTTTCGATGTTCAATTGATACTGTTTGAGTAATGACATTTGATAGTTCGCGATAAATATTTTGTTCTGTTGGTAGCGCCAGTCTTTAATGACACGATCTTTTATTTCAGATAAAGCTGAAGCCGTTCCGGTATTGCGTTGACTAACCTTAATAAAATGTAAGCCTAAACCCGATTTTATCGGTCCAACCCATTGGTTAAATGGTGCTTCGTCTAAAGCAGCATTAAAACCAATACCGAACTGCCTATTAATTTGATGAGAATATTTATTATCAAGGGTAGTCGGCAACATACTTGTGTCGCCTTGTGGAACTTTTCCAAGAAGAATACGCTGTTTTTGCTGTGTTAAAAGCTCAGCTAATTGATTTTTTGGTCGGCTATCCATAATATAAACTTGTTCAAAAGAGTATTGGTTATCTTGTTTATAATTATCAATATTGCGTTGATAATAACTATTGAGCTCTTCTGTTGATGGTTGTTGTAAAACTGACATGTCTTGTAGTATAAATTCCATTTTTTGGCGAAGTCTACGCCTGATCACCTCATCATTTTCACCTAAGCCTAATGCTTTAGCTTCTCGAGCATAAATTTCGTCGAGGGCATAACTTTCAATAATTTTATCAAGCTCTTGTTTTGTTGGCTTTCTCGTCCAGGTTTTTTCAAAGCCCTTTTTAAGTTGCTCAATCCGGTTATCACTAATCGTAATTATTTTTGAGTCATCAGCAACGTTAGGATTAATAAGCTCGTAAAGCACAAAAAATAATAATGCGATTAAAATGAAATGTAATAAAGGCTCTGTGAGGATTTTTTTAAAAGGAAACTGTGACATACGGTATATAGAATAATCAATATTAAGAAAAATAAAAATACCATTCCCAAACAGTTCGCTCAGGAATGATATTAATTAAGGTAAAAGCTAGTCTAATTCACGTTAATGTTTAGTAGCAACTAATGGTTATACCAAATAGGAGCGGTATAAGCGCGGTCTTGAATTGTTGCAGGTACATCTGTTGGTAGTTCTGCGCCGTATCTAACCGCATCATATGTTGTCCAACGAGGTGTTGGAATGGCAAGTACCCGTACATAGTAAAATGCATTTTGTGCCGCATCAAACTCAGGGTCAACCCATAGCGCTTTTAATGATGTTTCACCTATGTCATTCGTATAGGTAGCCGTTTTTACATCGACAGTATTGCCTACCAATTTGTCACAGCGTCGTTCAACAATACTGCGGTTATCACTACAAGCGACATCAAAAATACGTTCATGGGTTTTACCATTAGTATCCATCCAACCCTTAACCACTTGTAAACGGTCTAAATTTGCTGCATCTGGGTCTTTCATACCAACAACCATAAAACTTGGTGCATTAGCTGTTTTAGCCGCTAAATCGCCCCCCATTGGTACGCCTTTCTCGTAACCTGATTTTACAAAGTCACCGTCTAAATCAGCTTGGTTATAATCCCAACCTGCGAAGAAACGCACTTGAATGCGTTGTCCTGTAGTGGCGTAAGTTTCTTTACGCTCCATAGCATCAAATAAACCTTTTCGGGTATTTTCGGTTGCCCAAACAGCGGCTAAACCAGAAGAAACAACGGCACGGTAATTAATGGTAATGTCTTTACCTTGCATCGCTGGTTTCGTTAATCGCGCTTCACTGGGTTCCATTGTTGACATTTTTCCGAAGAAGTTATCTGCCTCAGTAGTTGCTAAACTCGTATGAGAATCAGTTGAGCCAATTAAGCCAAACTTATAAGGGTTGGTGCCAAATTTTTCCTCTAATACTAACCCCGTTTTAAGGGCTTCACGGCCATATTCGCCAGCAAGCATGTCATTGGTTTTGTGCTCAGACAAGTCTAAGTTACCAAACTCCCAGTTTTCAAAATCAGCAAATTCATCATTAGGTGATAAAAATGGATGGCTTTCACCATCACCCTTCATCTGAGTTACTTCATATAAAGGCTCCCAACGAGCGCGAGACTCTACGTATTCTTTATCCAGCGCGCTGCCATTAAACTGTTCGGCCATAGGAAACATAATACCGTTAGACAAGTTACCGTTATGAGCAATGGCGAGTATTTTACCTTGAGTTTTGTCTTCGTAGGTTTGCATCCATTTCCATAACTCCCGTGGGTTTTGGTTACCATAAGGTGGTGTAGTGGTATAAGGTACCATTTGACGGCCCTTCTCTTCACCATCACGATAAATAACCACACGATGCATGTTGCCCCCTTTAATTAAAGAGGTCCACTCATAACCAATAAAAGCGGTAAACTTACCCGGGTCATTATATTTTTCCGCTGAATCAATAATACGGTTCCAAGTATCTTTATACCCCTGAGATTGTGGATCGTAATTTAATTCTTCAGGCAATGTACCTTGAGAAAACTGTTTGATTAACTCAATAGCAACTTCATGGTTTTTACCTGCTTTTAAGCCATCGTAAAATTCTTTACCCATAGGGTTGGCAATAATTTCTTTTTTTCCTGCGTATAAATCAGGGATCATACCCATATTATCTGAATGATCGGCCACGACTAAGAAGTCGAGTGGTTTGATTAATTTGGTTTTTAGTCCCATTGAAGCGGTAACTTGCTCGCCTCTAGCATATTGATAGGCGACATCGGGTGGCAGTGTATTACCAAAAGCACCGGCGTCAAATGAGTTAGATGTATGTAAATGGGTATCGCCAAAATAAACATTTTGTGCATATTGAGGTGTTTTTGCTGGTGCTGGTTTTTGTTCTACTGTTACTTTAGCAACCTTACTGTCCTCTGCTGCTGCGTTTACAGAATTTTTTTCGGTCGAAGGCTGACCACATCCTTGCACTAATAAAACGCCAATTAAGCAGCTTAGGTAAGTTAATTTCACGGTGAACTCCAATTCAAGTTAAAAGGTTATTATTACTTTCGAACATAAATAGTAGTTTAAGATGAGGAAAATTAAAAGATTTATTACAAAATACGTTATATCAAAAAAAATTTAATTATCCAATTGATTATGTAGTCTATATTGCAGGCTTACACTAATGGATAAAAGGTTGCCCGCTATCTAAGTAGGTCTGAGTATTCACTACCATGTACTCGATTTAAACCTACATACTCAGTAAATTTATATTATACCAAGTTGATTAAGTTCTTTCCCACTCAGCGAGAATTAAAAGGCTTAGAGGCAAGGCATTGATTGAAGAGAATGGTTATTCAGGAGAATATGCTCCTGTATTCTCTAAGAACACCATCCATGTAGCGTCCTTAACAAAAATTGGTAATCGTTTTGCTCAAAATGAAAAGCTGGCTAGTTTAACAGGCCCCTATTGCATTGTTTTTATCTCTCGCCGAGCAATGAATGTATAAATATAAACAAGAAAAACAATCATAATTGCGATAAATCAACAACTGAAAGCACCTGTTATCGACGCTTTAACGATAAGCATCAATATTGAACAGGTGCTGTTTATCAAAAGGTCAGCTTACTTAATAGAGTTGACAACAAAATCTAACACGCTATCACCTGATGGTTGAGAAGCCAAGTCAAACAGTGATTTTGGCCTTGCGATCATACCCCTTTCAACAACTTCAGAGACGATGTTAAAGTCAAGTAAACCCACTTTCCCCACCAGTAAGTTATCAATAGGCCCTTCTTTGGCCAGGGCTAAAATATCTCTAAATCCTTTTAAATATAAATAATCTTTGGTGAATCCACCGCCACGATATACACGGGTAGTTAGGGTAAAGGCAAACTCTTTATCTAACTCGAATTCATTCATCAAGGTATTATAGGTTTTCACAAAATCACCATGCTCAAGCATATATTGAACAGCTATCACACGTAATGCGATGGTTTTTAATCGTTTAATAGTTAGACTACCTGAGCGATATTCACTATAAAGTGCTAAACCTTCTTGCGCATGAGTATTACCGGTGAGTCCTAAACTAAATACTTTTAAGGGGTGTTGTTTTGAATTTATGGTGGTGAGCATGTGTATACCAAGTTCATGATAAGCATATGCATGTAATTCTTTTTGGGTAAATGAAGCTTCTTTGTTTATAAGCAGCAAAGCTTTTTCATTATTCACCATCGCTTTGGCGACTAATTTCCCAGATTTTTCAATTTTACAATGCAGTTTCCATTCTTTTGCTTGGTGTCTAAAATACTCTATAGCATCATCTGCAGTCAGTAAGACTTCGTCTTGCTCATCATCATTTAAATGCAGAATAAATCTCGCATTAGCAATGTCACTAAGACTCGGTTCACCATAATATTTTAATGAATTATAAACAAAATCATCGGTCCCAATCGTTGTTAGCAAGTCTATTTTACTTGCCAAATTATCAATGACATGGCGATATAATTGCTGAATATCGGCATCATATATGTCACTTACGGGTAAGTTATACAAGTTTTCTCTGAACTTGTAGGGGTCAATATTGAGCTGTCTATAATTAAAACTTGGTGAGTTGTGATTTCTTTGCTTGAAGAATTTGCTTCGCTGGGCAATTAAGTTAATAGGGTTAATAAAGTTTAGCGTTTCAACACTCTTACACAGTGCAAAAAGCTTTTTGTCTAAAGCTAAAACTTCAGGACTAATGGTAGAAGATAATATATCGGCTTTTTGTGTTTTTTTCCTTTTTCCATAGCGACGTACAAAAAATGCTGCTGTTTCACTGATAGCATTTTTAAATCCCGCTTTGAGCTCTTCTAATACCAGTGGATAAAGCTCACCCGATGATTCATCCATAAATATTTTTTTAACTTCGGTCGGAATAACCAAGGTATTGTCGAAATGAGCATTTATATGGGTAATCAAATACCCGCGACCTTGTAAAACTTCGTCGGTGGCTGCTCTGACATTAAGGTTAGGTAAAACGATTCGATTGAGTTGTTTCTCAAATAATGAAACAACTCTTCCCCATCGTTCAACGTCTATTTGTTCAGAGCCAATGTTGAACGTTGGGGTGTTTTTTTCTAGTGTTTTGTAATTATAAGCATGAATATCAAAGACAATGGCGTTGTTAAATTGCTTTTCGATAACGGCGATTATGGCTTCTAATACATTGTAAAATGACTGATGTTTGTTATGACTTTTTACGCGTTGCTTTGGAGTTAACGGTTTATCCCAAACTTGCTTATCCCACGCTGTCTTAAAATAGGTTGATAAAGCTTTAGCGCGATTAAGATCATATTCAAACCGAGAATCATTACCAATAATCTGTATAGGAAAAGAAGAAATTAGTTCATCCGTATAGGGATCTTCTTCATAGAATTGTTCTTCATCAGATAATAAGAATGACTTCTCAAGCTCTGAACGCAGTCTTTGGCCATTATGAATAGCCGCGCAGATAATAGGCGCGTATTCATCAATTTTGATGATGAAAGCGCCCGACTCTACTTCAGCATGAAAACACTCACCTTTTTTAATGAGTGCGATACATTCTTTTTCAGATAACGTGAGCATCATCAATCGCCTTTCTAAACTCATTTTTACGTTGCGCTAACGCTTCTTTGGCATTGACGACACTTTCAACAAAATCGATAACTTTCTTTTGTAATTTCACATTATTTAATTTATTAATACGCATAATTCCGCCAGGGCTTTGCACATTAACTTCGATTAATTTTTCATTAATTACATCTATTCCAACAAAATATAAACCATCGCGTACTAATTTAGGACCAATGTGCTTACACAGTGCTTTTTCATTTTTCGTTAGGGTGTGCTTAATAACGGTACCGCCAGCATGCACGTTTGAACGTACTTCATTTGAGGCCGGAACTCGCTTCATGGCGCCAATAGGCTCACCGTTTAACATCAAAATACGCACATCACCGGCATCGGCACCTTCGACATATTCCTGTAAAATTACGTAATTCCCGCCTTCACCGCTGTTTATATAAAACTCTAATAAGGAAAGGAAACTTTTCTGTGCACTCTTCTCAACTAAAATAACTCCTTGTCCACCATAACCATCTAGTGGTTTCATGATCATTCTTCCGGACGCAGATTCGTTTAATACGTCAACTAAGTACTCAGGCGTTTTAGATACATGAGTAACGGGAATAAAATGATTTGTAGGATCGTCAAATGAAGCGGTATAAAGTTTAGTATTAGCAATACGTAAACCATCAATATCGTTCATGATAAAAACATCTTCACGAACCGAATCAAGAAAATTTAAGGTTATCGGATTTAATGGCGGGTTATCGCGCATAATAATCGCGTCAAAGCCTGCCAGAGGTAATTGTGATTTTTTAAATACGGCTTTTTTATAAAATGACACCACATTTGTAGAAGCCGATGAGCCTTTTTTAAAAACTTGGCAAAAAGCGCTTGAAACAGAATCTCTCATGGTTAAATTATGAGGCGTGGCAATTGCGACAGTATGCTCCCGTGAAACACACTCGTGTATTAACCGTAAAGTGGAATCTGTTTCGGGTTCAATTTTATCCCAAGGGTACATCAAGAAAAGTATATTCAATGGATTGTCCTTTGATCAGTAACATTCAAATCACAAGACAGTGATTTGATAAGAATTATATAAAGTTATTAGTATAACGCTAAGTTTAACGTTAGCTTGAAAATAATGATATGGCTATATGCCCGTTACCATTCAAGGTGTATGTTCCAGTTTGCTTATTTAATGGGTTTAAAAATGACGTTACACTACGATTAATACTTAAACCATAGAAAGACTATGTTTAAAGTATTTATCTTGCCTAACGTCATTTTAATTTCCACTGAAATATTACACTTTCATTGGTAGCGGCTATAAATGAGCTTAATTAATCCCAATCGTCATAATAATCATCATCAAACTTTTTAAGTCGGCGTTCTTCTTGTAACTGTTCAATTTTTTTCTTAGCGAGGAAATTACGCTTATTACTTTGTTTTGAACTTTCACCTTCAGATGGGCTTATGTTTAATTCAAATTCAGCAATATCATTTTCACCTTCGTTTGAAGGGTCTTCATTGATAAAGTCTAATTCGTTAGAGGAAGATAATTCATAAGTAGAATTATTGGCCATTTGTTCTTTCACCAAAAATAATCACATTAAAAGCGGATAATCTACGTTTTTCCTCGGTAAGAAAAGTAAAATATTTTTAAGTTAACGATAAAAATATTTTACTTTGATATTGATTTGAAAAATGATTGTACGATCGAATAATCAGTTTCTGGTATTACTGGGTTTCATAATAGCCGGCGCTTCGGGGTCGTCTTTTCTTAACAGGTTCTTAATTTCAACAATACGTTCTTCATTCGCATTTTCTTTATGAAAAGCACTAAATAATTCCCGTTCAAATACCGGTAATTTATCAATTTCAAATAGTTTACCTTGTTCAATAAATGGTTTTACTAGCATATCAGGTAGGTATGCACTGCCACCACATTGCAACATAAGATCAAGCGCAATTCGTGCCGTACTGGTTCTAATTGCGGGTATAGATATTCCCTTCACTTCTTTAGCATGCCAATTAATAAAACTCGTGCCCCAGTCAATCATAATATAACGTTTAACTTCGGAGGGATTTGTTATCTTATTTTGAAAAGTCGTCACGGGCACTAATTTGAACATATGTAATGATTCAATCATTAACTCTTCAACTTTAGGGGGATCAAACAAAATAGCAACATCCAACGTGCGCTCAAGTAATTGTCTTGTGAGTTGTTCTCGGGATAAAATTTCAGCAATCAAACTAATCTGAGGTTGATTCATATATATTTTTGAAATCGCATCATGAATATAAACATCCCAAGTATTGGGTGTACCTGCAATAGATATTTGCGTCACCTGCTCAGAAGCGAGTGCTACATCTTGTTTAGCCATTCGCAAGGTATTTAACATGTTTTCAGCATGAGGAACCAGCCTTTCACCAGCCAATGTTAGTTGTATATTATTTCTCGCTCTTTGAAATAATGTCACCCCAAAATACCTTTCTAACTGACGAATTCGGGTGCTGATAGCAGCCTGAGTAAGATACAAGTTTTCGGCCGCTTTACCAAAATGACGACAGTCTTTAACTTCCAAAAAAGTCTTAATTAACTCAATGTCCATTACATTTTCTCTTATCAATACGATAATTATTATTTATTTTACAACCTAGTTAGTTAGCGGCATAATCCGCCAAAAAATATAGCCTGTCAATAGCTGTAAGTGTGAGATTATTACAGGTTTTATTTCTAATTAATAATTTCTATAACAATGTATATTCACTCAAGATATTACAACTTAAGGTACAACCATTTTAAGTCTCATTAATATCTGACCCTATATATTATTTGTTTATAGGCCCATCTAAATTAGAGAAACCAATAAAATTTCTCCACATACGTCATCAATTACATGTACTGTTAGTAACATAGTTCCTCTCTCCAGAAAATAAGAGAATATCGTAATGATAATGACAATCAGACCTTTTCTTATGCTATTAACAAGCTGTTTTTTGTTAATGACGGGGTACGGCTTAAGCAACATTTTATTGCCTGTTCGTATGCAACATGATGGCGTTAGCATTGATAGTATCGGCCTCGTTTTATCGATGTTATCAGTGGGGTTTCTGGTCGGTGCTATTTATAGCCGTAAGTTATTGCAGCGTGTTGGCCATATCAGAATATTTGCAATGTGTGGCAGTTTAACATCTGTGGCTATTTTATTGTCCGGCCTTTATCCTGACCCCATAATTCTAGGGTGTATGAGGATTATTACTGGTTTTTGTATGGCGTGTGCTAATGCAACGCTTGATAGCTGGTTAAGTTACAGTGCCACTGAAAAAAATAGAGCTAAAATACTTTCTATTAACCAAATGGTGTTGATGAGCGCATTGTTTTCTGGACAATTTTTATTAAGTATTGCCCCCATAGAGGGTATGACTTTATTTGTTATATCGGGTATTTTATTCAGCCTGGCAATTACACCTATTGTTATCAGTAAACAGCAAGGTCCACACATTGAAGACAGTCAATCGATGTCTTTGGTGACTATTTTTAAGCTATCTCCTCTGGGGGCCGTTAGTTGCTTTTATTGTGGTCTCATCTATGCGGCGCTATTGAATATGCTTCCCATTTTCGCCAGTGATAATGGCATTAAAGATCTGAATTTATCGATATTTATGGGAGCGGCTATTTCTGGTGCAATAATATTACAATTCCCCATTGCTTATCTCTCTGACCATTTCGATCGTCGTAAAATAATGTTGGTAATGGTCTTAACCATTATTTTAATTTCTTTCTTAATTCCTATGCTTATTTCCCTAGGCATGTTTAATTTAAGCCTCTTAGCCATTGCAGTACTTACCGGCATGGCTGCCTGCCTATATCCTATGAGTATGTCCGAAACCTTTGATAAAGTATTAAAAGAACAGATTTTAACAGCAATGTCTTCGTTATTAGTCATATATGCATTAGGCAGTATTTTAGGGCCGTATGTTGCCTCAGTTGTTATGAACTCATTTGGTAGCAGCGCGTTATTTACCCTTATGGCTATTACTGCTACGACCTTATTAATTTTTATTATTATGCGTATGCAGCAACGTTCTGCCCTACCCCATGATGAACAAGAGAACTTCTTTATGCAGACTCCCTCTGGCGCTGTTTCTGAATTAGATCCGCGCACAGATTATGCTGAACCGGCATTCGATAACAGTCCAGAAGTTGAAGTTGCGGTAAGTCTGGCGACAAAAAATCCTGCAGCTGCCGTTAATATGGCAAAAGCTTTAGCACTGCGCGATCCTACTAACGCATCCAATTTAGCTGCTGCACTAAGTACCATTGAACAAATCGATATTGGTAAATTGTATGGCGCGATCACAACAGCTGCGCCTGAAATGGCTATTCATATAGCAGAAGCGTTAACCAATGCCTCTCCAGAAAAGGCAGAAGAGTTAGTTAAGTGGATAACAACATCCTATCCAGAGCAATATACAAATATTATTGTCGCGATAGCCAATTCTATGCCTGATAATGGGGTTCGAGTAATGGAATTAGCCGCAGAAAATATGTCTGCAGACGATTCAGGTGGGCTGTTAGAAATGACAGAACAATATATGACCGAATTTTCAAACTCTTTAGATGAAATGCGTCCGGTGGATCGTAGTGCCGCTGCCTCTGAACAAACAGCATCTGAGCTTTATAACCGCTTAAGCGATGTATCTCCGGAATATTCCGCTGAATTAGCGTTAGCCGTATCCGAAGCATTACCAGAATCCTCCAATGTTATTGCTGGTGCTTATGTGAATAACTTAATTCAAAGTGAAAATGAACAAAACTGTGCAACTGATGCGTTAGAAAATATTGAAAGTGCTGTTAATGACTATTTATCTCAAGTAGTAGAAACCATTCCAGAATATGCGGTAGATATTGCCAGTACAATCATTGATTCTGTCCCTGAGGTTGCCTCTGAAATAGTAGCGTTATTACAAGAGTCAGAGGCCGTCGAAAATACTGATTTAAGTGTCTCTATTGATGACAAACCTGAAGAAAATATTATAACTTAGGTTTGAATAGCCACACAATAATTTTTATATTGCTTGCTGTGTTTCAGGCATTATTAATTAAAATCAATATTTTCAATAATATAGGCTATTTCACCGCTGTAACGGTAGTGTTCATAATTTATCTGTTTTTTTACCTATGTATCAAGACCTTTGACCGTATCAAGGGCAGTATGATTACAGTTACTCTTGCGTTCGTTGTCCATTGAAACCATCCGATAATCATAGGTGTTTGTCTGTCTAACGCCTCCAGTTCTGTTTCACATTGGTGATATGTATCGCTCTAGTATTGAGCGTATTTTGTATCACTATTAAAACGATACTCACCCTTGGCACGGCTATAGTTTATTTCAAGTTGCTTGGTCTAAGTAAAGCAGTAAGCAAGCTAGCCGTACCTTCCACATTCATAACCTGATTTAATACATAAATGTTTCAGTATATCTTATAAAATATTTTCATCTTACCCTTGATACATCTAAAATGTATTTAAAGGTTCAATATTTAGGAATGATAATGAAACGAATATTTCTATTTTTACTGACTAATATCGCCATTATGTTTGTGTTAAGTGTCACGTTAAGCTTGTTAGGTGTTGATAGCATATTGGCAGAAAATGGCTCTGACTTAAATATTCAATCTCTAGTCATATTGTCAGGTGTTATAGGTTTTGGCGGTTCATTTATTTCTTTATTCATCTCTAAATGGATGGCAAAAAGAATGACTGGCGCAGTAGTTATTACTGAGCCAACAACCAACATTGATAAATGGTTAATAGAAACGGTAGCAAAACAAGCCAGCATTGTTGGTATTAAAATGCCTGAAGTTGCCATTTTCCCTTCCTCTGAAATGAATGCTTTTGCTACTGGTGCAAGTAAAAACAATGCCTTAGTCGCGGTATCTCAAGGACTACTTGATAAAATGGCCCAAGGTGAAATAGAAGCCGTACTTGGCCATGAAATGAGCCATATTGCTAATGGTGACATGGTAACGTTAACGCTAATTCAAGGTGTGGTTAATACCTTTGTTGTCTTTTTATCTCGCATCGTTGGTCATGTAGTTGACCGCGTAATATTAAAGAATGAACAAGGGCATGGCATTGGCTACTTGGTTACCGTGCTTATATCACAAGTTCTCTTGTCAATACTCGCCAGCGTTATTGTGATGTATTTCTCTAGGAAACGTGAATTTATAGCTGATACCGGTGGTGCAGATTTAGCAGGCCATAAAAATATGGTCAAAGCTTTAAAACGTTTAGCTCAAAATGAGCCTGAAGCACTACCTGAACAATTAGCCGCATTTGGTATAGGTGAAAAAACAAAGAAAGGCTTTACCCATTTATGGGCTTCTCATCCACCAATTGAAGATAGACTTGAGGCGTTAGAACGAAGAATGCTAACGCGCTAAATTAATGGAATGTTATACCAATGACACTAAGTTATTGTTTACTTGTGCTGGTTAAAACATTCCAATTTGGCGCGGCATACCATCCCATAGCCTGCTATTAGCCATACTTTTACTCTTTCCGTTCCACTACTTCTGTGATGTAGCGACAACTTTTTTATGGTTTAATAAACTGTTATTGTTATTGTTATTGTTATTGTAAATATCACTATTATTTTAAATAGGAGCACTTAGTGCCTATACTTTTACCCACATCAAACAAAAATATTGCCGCGCCAATCGCTAAGAAAATACCCCATGAAATGACAATACATAATCATCAACGTGTGGATAATTATTATTGGATGCGTGATGACCATCGTAGCGATGAAACAATATTGTCACATCTTAATGCTGAGAATAATTACGCTGATGCTATGTTAGCCGAGCAAAAACCTTTACAAGAATTACTGTATAAAGAACTTAAAGACAGGATAGTAAAAGACGATAATACCGTGCCAACCAAAGATGGTAAATATTGGTATCACAGTGAAATTAATGGCGAGCAAGAGTATTCAAATTATTACCGAGCAACAAGCTTTTCTGGTGAAAATAACACCCTAATATTAGATGTTAATGCGCGAGCCGAAGGTCATGAATTTTATGATATAGGTGACTTATCCATCAGTCCTAATGATAAAATAATGTCAATATCTGAAGACACTGACAGCCGCCGTATTTACACTATTAATTTTAAAGACTTAGGCAAGTTAAGCAGCTGCTCTGATTCACCAGAGGCATACTTAGCGGACGTTCTCGTTGAAACAGAAGGACAAATTGTTTGGGCTAATGACAACAAAAGCGTGTTCTATGTAAAAAAAGATCTAGAAACCTTATTAGGTACCCAAGTTTATCGTCACAAACTAGGCTCGCCTCAATCTGATGATATTCTCGTTTATGAAGAAGACGACCATAGTTTTTATATGAGTTTAGATAAGAGCAGAGATGATTCACAAATTTATATTTGTTTACACGCCACTGAATCAACACATTATTTAGCGCTAAGTGCCGATGAGCCTGATGGCGAATTTATTGATCTATTGCCATATCAAGAACAACACGAATATCACGCTGATAAAATGGGTGACCATTTTTATATTGTGACCAACTATCACGCTAAAAACTTTCGATTAATGAAAGTTGCTGCCGATAAAGTTGATGATATTAAGAACTGGCAAGAAGTGATCTCACACCGAGAAGATGTGCTGCTAGAAGGCATAGAATTATTTGATAACTACATTGTGGTTACCGAACGAGAACATGGCCAAATTCGTTTTATTGTTCACACGACTAACCCAAACAATATGGGTCATCAATATCCATTATCTTTTGATGACCCCTGTTATTTTGCATGTCTTGATGAAAACCCTGAACCCAAAAGTACCATTGCAAGGTTATATTATTCAAGCTTAACAACCCCTGGTTCACTCTTTGAGTTCGACTTAGCGACAGGTGAAAGAAAGCTACTTAAACAACAAAAAGTATTAGGTGATTTTAACAAAGAAGAGTATCAATCAGAGCGTTTATTTATTACCGCACGTGATGGTATAGACGTTCCGGTATCCATTGTTTATCGCAGTGATACGTTTAAAAAGGATGGTACTAATCCTCTACTGCAATACGGTTATGGTGCTTATGGGATTACCATAGATCCAGACTTTTCCAGTCAAACCTTAAGCTTACTCGACCGAGGCTTTGTTTACGTTATCGCCCATATTCGTGGCTCAGAAATGTTGGGTAGGCAGTGGTACGAAACAGGTAAAAAAGAACATAAACAAAATACATTTAATGACTTTATTGATGTCACTAAGGCATTAGTTGCACAAGGTTATGGTGCTACAGATAAAATATTCGCTTCTGGCGGTAGCGCCGGGGGTTTATTAATGGGCGCGGTGGTGAATCAAGCACCAGAGCTATATCTAGCCATTGGTGCTCATGTGCCATTTTTAGACGTGTTAACGACCATGCTCGATGAAACCATACCGCTAACCACTAATGAATATGACGAATGGGGCAATCCAAACGAAGCACAAGCCTACAATAATATTTTAGCTTATTCCCCGATTGATAATATCAGCGCTCAACACTACCCAAATATACTCGTTACGACTGGCTTGCACGACTCTCAAGTGCAGTATTTTGAACCAATGAAATGGGTAGCAAAAATGCGAGAACTTAAAACAAATGATAACTTACTGTTATTTAAAACAGATATGGAGGCAGGACATGGCGGCGCATCAGGCCGTTTTAAAAGTTTAAAAGAAAAGGCCTTAGAGATGAGCTTTTTTATCTCATTATTAGCAGAGTAAATTGTTAACCTTATTATTTTTATCGTATCTACGCGTTAAATAGCCCCAATTTCTTCGTTGTTTTGA
>NZ_PJAQ01000002.1 GCF_002836775.1 Colwellia sp. 12G3
GGTTATTTATATTCTTTCATATCGTCTTAGTTTAATACCAATGACATTAACGTTGTGATCTTGGTGTGCACAGGGAGAATAAATGAGCGCAAGGGAATCGATAGAGCAATAGCGGGCGATTGGGATTGAGAGCAGTATTTTAGCCAGCAAAAGTGAACAATAACTTCATGCCCTTGGTAATAAAGAGCATCCAAGATTCGGGCGCATAGAAGGTTGAGAAACGAAAAACCCCGTTGATAACAATATTGCTATTATGATCAACGGGGTTTTGTTTACTATTTATTGTAATAAAAGTTAGCTTAAATGCTCTTTTACCAATAATTCAGCAATTTGCACGCTATTCGTTGCCGCACCCTTGCGGACATTATCAGCAACAATCCACATATTAATGCCACAATTATGGCTAATATCTTCTCGAATACGGCCAACATAAGTGTCATCTTTGCCGCTAGCGTCACCAATTTGAGTCGGGAAGTCTTCATCATTACGACAAACAACCACACCAGGAGCTTTCTCTAATAAGTCTTTAACTTCTTCAGCTGAAATAGGTGAGTTTGTTTCAATGTGCAAAGACTCACCGTGGCCATAGAAGACAGGAACACGCACAGCCGTTGGGTTAACAAGAACATTTTCATCACCCAAAATCTTCTTAGTTTCCCACACCATTTTCATTTCTTCTTTGGTGTAACCGTTTTCTAAGAAAACATCAATTTGTGGAATAACATTGAAAGCGATTTGACGTGAAAAATTCTTACTTTCTACTGGCTTCCCACTTAATAAATCAGCTGTTTGCTTTGCTAATTCGTCCATAGCTTCTTTACCACCACCAGAAACTGATTGGTAAGTACAAACATTTACACGGCTAATACCAACAGCATCATAAATAGGTTTTAACGCTACCATCATTTGAATAGTTGAACAATTAGGGTTAGCAATGATATTTCGATTACGATATTCAGCTAGCGCTTCAGGGTTAACTTCAGGCACAACAAGAGGGATATCAGCTTCATAACGAAACTCAGAGGTATTATCGATAACGATACAACCTGCCTCACCCGCTATAGGAGCAAACTTGGCTGAGGTAGCACCACCGGCTGAAAAGAAACCAATTTGTGCTTGGCTCCAATCAAAGTGTTCAGCATCAAGTACTTCGATACTTTCGCCTTTAAACTCAATGATCTCACCAGCAGAGCGAGCACTCGCTAATGGATAGAGTTTATTAATGGGGAAATCTCTTTCTTCTAAGATTTCCATAATTGTTTTGCCAACTAATCCAGTTGCGCCAAGTATACATACATCAAATTTCTGTGCCATGATCCTCTCTCTTCTAATTGAACGTTTTACTAAAACCTAAACGATGTGGCACATCACTTAGGGTCTTGGATGATAGGGTGACAGTAACAGCTGAGAACTCTCGGCGAACGGGATAATTTTTCCGTAAACTGTCAAAACCGTGTGAAAATAATTGTTGACGAAATATTGCATCGTCTCGTCTGACATCGTAAACCATTTTAACTAACTGGCTTAGTAGTATTTGGCTAAAATCTTGATTAATTTCAACTACAGGGATACTTGCCGACGGTAAAAAGTTTTTCAGCTGATATTTAGGCTTAATGTCTAACTGTTGACATAATGCCTGATAGAGCATTTCACTACCACGAGCTTTTCCTTCTAAGCTATAACCCGCAATGTGTGCAGTAGCTATTTCTGCATAAGGAATTAAGGCTTCAAGCACATCAGGCTCGCCTTGCCACACATCAAGCACAACCTTTACGCCATGACCTGCCTCTTTAAGCGCTAATAAGGCGTGGTTATCTATAACATCACCACGACAAGCACTGATCAATATTTGATCGTCGCGCAGCAAGGCAAGATTATCGGCATTGATTAACTTATCGGTAGGATGTTCACCGCCTACTATTTTAGGCACATGCAAAGAAATAACGTCACAAGCTAATACGTCTGATAGTGATACATAGTTTCTTTTATCCGTTGGCTTACTAGTGCTATCTTGTTTTTGCTTTTCTGCTTGTTTTCTTTCGAGTAAAGGATCACATATTTTATGCTTAATACCCAATGCAGTTAATTTTTCACTTAACCGAGTACCGGTATTACCACCACCAACAATACCCACAGTTAATGAGGACAAATTGAGCAAGTAACGTTCAGCTAAAACGACTAACGCACTTAATACGTATTCAGCCACTGAAATTGCGTTACAACCAGGAGCTGAATGGAAGCTAATATTTCGTTTGGCAAGGTAACTTAAGTCTATATGATCAGTACCGATGGTAGCACTACCAACAAAAGAAATTTTATCGTTAAGGTGAAGTAACTGTTGGTTAACTTGAGTAATTGAACGAACTAAGAGTACATCAGCATCAGCAACTTGTTCAGCGGTTAATGTCCGCCCAGAAAAAGGAACTAACTCCCCTTGAAAATCATTAATACCGTCATTAAAGTGACAGAGTTCGGTAAAAAACTCTTGGGCAAATGGCATGTTTTCATCAAAATATATTTTCATTAATTCTAACTAGTTAACTGAAGGCATTAAAGCAATCGATTATACGCTCATTTAGCTATCAAACGCTATATTAAGCCTGTACGTATGATATAAATTTATCAAACATGTAGGTACAAAAAAACCACGTTAACTATTAATTAACGTGGTTTTATTTATTTATTAATTAAACTTATTACTTAGATGATGTGCCTAAGTTAGGAACAAATCGTCAAGAGTATAAGTTTATTTATATTTTTGCATTACCAGTGTGGCATTAGTACCACCAAAACCGAAGCTATTAGACATAACAAGGTTTAGCTCAACATCACGTTTTTCAGTAACAATATCTAAGCCTTGTGCTTTCTCATCTAAGTTATCAATGTTAATTGATGGTGCAACAAAGTTGTTTTCCATCATTAAGATTGAATAAATAGCTTCGTGAACGCCAGCAGCACCAAGTGCGTGACCTGTCATTGCTTTAGTAGCACTAATTGCTGGTGAATCTTCACCAAATAATTCTTGAATTGCGCCTAATTCTTTTACATCGCCAACCGGTGTAGAAGTTCCATGCGTATTTAAGTAATCAACTTTACCTTCAACACCTTGCATTGCTTGTTGCATACAACGAACTGCGCCTTCACCACTTGGAGCTACCATGTCATAACCATCAGAGGTTGCGCCATAACCAACCAGTTCAGCGTAAATATGTGCGCCACGAGCCAGAGCATGTTCTAATTCTTCAACAACAACCATACCGCCGCCGCCAGAAATAACAAAACCGTCACGGTCTGCATCATAAGTACGTGAAGCCAATTCAGGCGTATCATTACGACCGGCTGATAAAGCTCCCATACCATCAAACATCATCGCAAGTGACCAATGAACTTCTTCACCACCACCAGCAAAAACAATATCTTGTTTGCCTAATTGGATAAGCTCCATCGCATTACCGATACAATGAGCACTAGTTGCACAAGCAGAGCTAATTGAATAGTTAACACCTTTAATTTTAAAAGGTGTTGCTAAACAAGCAGATACTGTACTACCCATCGTTTTTGGTACGGCATAAGGGCCTACACGTCGAATACCACGGTTACGAAGCGTATCTGTTGAAGAAACAATATTCTCTGATGATGCGCCACCTGAGCCGGCAACAATACCTGTACGTACATTTGATACTTGGTCTTCAGTTAATTTTGCATCTTTAACAGCTTGATCCATAGCGATATATGCATAACCTGCAGCATCACCCATAAAGCGGATGGCTTTACGATCAATAAAATCTTTAGTGTCAATATCAGGTTTACCCCAAACTTGACTACGTAGACCTTGCTCTGCAAAACTTTCAGAATGAGAAATACCTGATTTACCAGCTTTTAATGAGGCTAATACTTCATCAGCATTGTTACCAATGCTTGAGACTATACCTAAGCCTGTTATTACGACACGTTTCATTTAACTAACCATCTATAATTGTAAAATTTTGCGCTATTATACAGGTAATAGCCATTGAACTGGTATTACTTGTTGCTTATCACAACGAAAACCAGCGTACACTTGTACACTATAATATGACATCCATTCATATATATCTATGACATTTTTATTAATCTATTGTTATTTTCTGATCAAAATCAATATTTCGGGTAAAATAGCTAAGGTAAACTATCCAAGCTATTCACTAGCACTGTCATTCCACTTAAAGAATTTTTCATGAAAAAACCAGATAAAACAGATGATAGCAGTAAAGTATCCAAGCAAGAAGAGCGTACTTTAGATCGCCAACCTTTTGATGAATTATATTTGGATAGCCAGTCAAGCTACCAGCAGAATGATTTAGTATTTATACACAATAATCAAATAAAACGTCGATTACAAGAGGCTAAGCAAACATTTACTGTGGCTGAAATTGCTTTTGGAACAGGAGTAAATTTTTTATTAACCTTACAGGCGTACCAAAATGCGCAACAAGCTTCATCGACTCAGTTAGCGCCATTACATTTCATCAGTGTTGAAAAAACCCCGCTGACGAAAGCACAGTTAGTTCAATCGTTGTCATTATTGCCGCCACTACAAGAATTGGCCTTAACATTAACGAATAGCTATCCCGAATCTCCTGCTGAACAGTTTGGTAAAGATTTTCAGACAACATTCTTAAATGACCAAGTCCGTTTAACGCTTCTATTTGATGATGCCGATCAAGCCTTATCTTCAATGAACTGTTCAAAGCACGGTTTAGTTGATGCTTGGTACTTAAATGATTTTTCGAAGGGAAATAATGCTGAACTGTGTAGTAAGAATTTATTATCTCAAATTAATAGGCTTTCAAAAGAACAAACAACACTAACCACCTTCACCGTTGATGACTTGCTTAAAACGCAGATGCGCGATATTGGCTTTCGACTTGAACAGCGATCAATGCAAGGCGACGAAAAGGAATTTGTTTATGCGGTAATGCAAAGTAATCCTTTCACAACTAAGGGCTATCGCTTAAAACCTGCCATTATAAAGCCCCAGCACGTCAGTATTATTGGTGGTGGAATAGCTTCGGCTTGTGCAGTTTATGCATTAACTAAGCAAGGAGTTGATGTGACCTTGTATTGTAAGGACAATTCTCTTGCCCAGGGTGGTTCTAGTAATGCTATTGGCGCTTTATATCCTTTATTACATCAACAAAAAGATGATATGAGTTCTTTTTATCAGCAAGCTTTTTGGCGTGCTAGAGAGCTATATACAGAAATTTCACAACAGGGTTTTTCATTTGGGCATGAGTGGTGTGGTTTGTTAGAAGTCTCCTATAAGGAAGCATTAGTTAATAGACAACAAGCATTTGAACAGCTTAATACATGGCCTAAAGATCTCATACATGGAGTCAATGCTAAGCAGGCCAGTGACCATGCAAATATAGACTTACCTTACGGCGGACTTTTCATGCCAAATGCTGGCTGGATATCACCGCAAGAGTTAGTAAAAAGTATTTTTGCAGCAGCCCAAACGACTAAGCGCTTAAAGATAATAACCGATACTCACATTACAAAAATACAACAAATCCCAAATGCTAGCACAACTCAAAACAGTAAATCATGGCGTTTATATAGTAACCAAGGTGAATTTAAGGCGGACGTATTGGTTATCTGTGGTGGTGCTGATGCTATTGAAATTGAACAACTAAAACCTCTACCGCTTACCGCTACACGTGGACAAATAACAAGCATGACGAGTAATAAGCAAATAAATAAGCTATCTACCGTTATTTGCCATAAGGGGTATTTAACGCCTGAAAATAAAGGTATTCATTGTATTGGCGCAACCTTCCAAAAAAATGACACTAATTTAAAAACTGACATAGCGGATGATCACTATAACTTAACGATGTTAAATAAATGTTTACCCGCGTTGTCGTCTACCATTAATTGGCAAGAAGAAGATATTTCCTCGAGTAAAGCGAGACTTCGCTGTATGTCGCAAGACCATCTCCCTCTAGTAGGCGCAGTACCCAACATTAATGCCCATATCCAAACTTACCCTCATTTAGCCAAAGATAAGAATTGGAAATATAGCCAAGCAGCACCGTGTATAGATAACCTCTATATATTGCTAGGACTTGGTGCCAGAGGTTTATGTTCCGCGCCTTTAGCTGCTGATATTTTAACCGCTGAGCTATGTAATATCCCTTATCCCATGGATAACCAAATGTTATTTAACTTAAGCCCGAATCGTTTTATCATCCGAGATATTATCAAACGAAAAATACCTGAATAAATATCCTCTATGACAGAGTAATACTTCACAGTATAAACACCTCGACAACTATGAAATATGGACTATGAGCTATGGACTATGGACTATGGACTATGGGCTATGGGCTATGATTACCAATTAAAAGAATGTTTACCAATCGGGCGCCTCTATGAACCCCATTGGTATTAATCAAGCTAATGTTTAACTGAAAACCCCAATTATTAATCTAATTACACTCAAAATAAGCATGAAAACTTGAGCTAAATCAACGTTCATTTGTCATTATTTCTCTATGGTACTCCTACATCATCCTAAAGGAATCATTGACATGAAAGTCACTTTTTTGACCAGTATTTTAATCGCCTCAACATTACTATTTATTAGTAGTTCAAAAGTAGTAATAGCCCAACAACTAAATATCTCTCAATCGATAAACCAAGCTGGCTTACAGCGTATGTTATCTCAGCGTATGGCTAAAAACTATATCTTACTCAGTCAGGATATTGATGCGCAAGCCGCTGCCGAAGAGCTTGATGAAAGCTCGGCATTATTTGAAGAAAATTTATTTCAACTGAACAATTCAATTACTAATGATGAATCAAAACTAGCATTAAAGAAACTAAAAAATAATTGGTATGCCTTCCGTCAATTTGTCTTAAGTGAGGCAAATAAAGATCAAACAGCACAAGTAGTTGATCGGAGTACTTTGTTATTAACTTCTGCACATGCTTTAGTGTTAAGCCTAGAAAAGGACTCTCGCTCTCATAGTGATCACCTAATTAATATATCTGGTCGACAGCGTATGCTTTCTCAACGCTTAGCCATGCTCTACTATGCGAGTAATTCCGGTGTACAAGAAAAGGTATTCCAACAAGAAATGCACAAGACTTCAAGACAATTTGGCCAAGCATTAACCGAATTGATATCAGCGAAAGAAAACAATGACGAAATTGATGAAGCCTTGCAAGAAGTGAATAATCAATGGAGTTTTTATAAAACTAAATTTAATGGCGTTAACAAGGGTCGATTCTCCCCTAAAACAATTAAAGTAGTCAGCGAGTCATTGCTCAAAGAAATGAATAGTATAACGTCGTTATATGAAGTGCAGAGTATAGCGCAAACTAAATATTCTACTTGGATAAAACCGGCAAATTAAATGAAAAAATAGTGCACTCGCTAAGTTTACTTAGCAGAGTGCTATTGCGCTAACGTATTGATATTAAAATCAACCTAAACAATTACCCTACGGTTAAAGCACAAATTTCTTTTGAATGTCCAGCCAAAAGTTAGTTACTATAGCGTAATCTTGCGGTGATAATTCCACTTTAGCTTGCATGGATTTTTGGGTAACAGCCTTAATTAAATCAGCAGAAACAAGCTGATTCTCATCACCAAATTCAGTCGCAACTAAAGAAAGAAATCCTCGCATGTAGCCGCTGGCAAATAGAGTGTCACTGTCAGTATCATCTAGCTCAAATAAGCCATCTAGATATTGATAAAAATCAGCGACAGTAGTCAGATTTTTGTTGGAATTTTTTGTATTACTTGTGTTAGTCGGCATGTAAATCACTTTAAAAAGGTTAAGTTATAAATTTCGATATTATTGAGGGCTAGCCAATGGATAAAGCACATGGTCTTTATACCCTGTCGTTATGGTCATAAAGCCCGATAGCTGCTGATCAAGCTCACTGTCACCCGTATCACTAATTAATGGTTTATTGGCTAATGCCTCTAATTTAGCCTTAGTCGCCAAAATAATAATATTATCACTGCCACCGGGCTGCGCTAAGATTTTACGTATAATGCGAGGACTTAATTGTTGATTGCCACGACCAAAAACGTGTCCTTGGCCACCTATTAAGGTAATGACGAGCTTACTAATACCCTGATAGTCAATTATTGCGTTATAGAGGTCAGCCTCGGTAACATCTGCAGCAGTCAGTGATTGGTCGCTGACAATATCGACGCCAAGTAAGGTATTATCTAAGGCTAACTCACTCATTAAAAATGCGGTAGTAGAGCCAGAGCCAATAATAAATTGTCTATCTTCATGGTCGTTCATTTCTTCGATAACATTGGCTGCGATATCTTGCAGTACAAGTTCATCACTTTCTTTTCCGCCTGATTTAACCGCTTGCACATAGCGCAATTCACTCGGAATTTTCATCTCGCTATAGCGCTTTGCTTTGACGATACCTTGTCTAAATAAACTTTCGTCTATATCCATGACATCACCCGTAGTTAAGGTTACTAACTCTTTAGTGATCATCAATTCAATAATGCGACCAGCAGCTTTTGGCGTAATAGCATAAACACCAGAGTGAATCTTACAGCCTGCAGGTATACCTAACACAGGTAAAGGTTGATAATCATCGTCACGGGCAACAACATTGGCAATATCTCGAGCAGTACCATCACCACCAGCAAATAAAATAATATCCACGCCATGTGCTAATAAAGCTTCTGCTGCTAACTGACTATCATCACTTTGGGTGTGCTTATTTTTTGCTTGATAAAGTACTTCGACAGTAAAACCTAGTTCACGGGCACATTGCTCTCCCATAAGCGCATTCGCGGTATAGATAACTATGTCATCTTGGTAAGGTAGTAATACCTCCAGGGCCAATTTCGCCCTAGTATTTGCCTGTGGTTTCGCACCTAATGCTAATGCATGCATTACCATGCCATCACTACCTTTGAGCGCAACACTGCCGCCTATACCCGCAATAGGATTAATGATAAAACCGAGTTTAAAGTGCTGCATATTCGTGTTCCTTTTCGTTTTCTTCAATGCTGTATTCATCACTACAACTAAACTGCTCCGCAATTAAAGGAGAATTGGTCTGATAAAACTTGGTCAATGCTTCAATAAACTGTTGCGCGCGAGGTGGGAATCCGTTTTCAATAAATACTAATACTTGCTGATGAACCTTTACTTTGAAGTCGATAATATCACCATCATAACCGTTGAGATTATCTGCAGAAGTATGAAACTTTCGTTGTGCTGCAACATTAAAGGCCCACTCAATAGCTTGCGGGATCACTTCAACTTGCTCAAATTTCTTTTGCTGTTTCTCATTACGACCATCTGGAATATACCAATAACCAAAATCTTCTAACAGACGTCTTTCTTTACCAGCTTGGCACCAATGGGCAATTTCATGAAAAGCACTGGCATAATAACCATGGGCAAAGATGACTTGATGGTAAGGACATTTTTCCCCCGCTGGAGAGTACAATGGCTCATCGTCACCTTTGATTAAGCGTGTATTATATTGCAGGAAAAACACTTGCTCGAATAGAGCAATAAGATCTTGATAAGTATGTTGCATGAACAAAGCAAATTAGCTGAAATTATTAGCTGGTATTGTAACGAAAAATAGCGATTGTTACATCGCCATTTTAAATTATTTACTGGGAATAATATCGATAGCGATAACGTTGTCGCAGCAATATTAATCACGAAGTAACCTAAGTTACCTGAGATAAGTCAGCTAATAACAATATCTAGTCTATCTTTGGAATCAAATATAGCGGTAATTCATACTAAGGCGAGCAAGCTAATAAATAAACTCATAGTAAAAGCAACAACAAATAATTGTTGACTCATTACAATAAATTGGGACGAAAGCATTAAACATCATCTTCAATATTATCTTTGCCTTTAGTGCGCTCTATACTATCAAGCTTATGATGAATGGCCGATTTAATCATCATATACGCGCTGACCGGTGCCGTTAGTAATAAAAATAGCGAGATAAGTATCTCTTTAACGCTCAGCCCTGCTTGTGTGGTGCTAAAAAAGACCATGGCAGCAGTTAACAACGATGCCATTCCTAGTGTTGTTGCTTTAGTTGGTCCATGAAGCCGCATATAAAAATCAGGCATTTTCACTAAACCGATAGAGCCAACGAGTACAAAAGCACCGCCAATTAATAATAGTATTGAAATAATCCATTCAGTCATGATCTAAACCCTATTCTATAATATCGCCACGTAGCAAGTATTTACATACTGCAACAGTACTTACAAAGCCTAACATCGCTATTAACAGTGCTGCTTCAAAATACAATTCGGTCCCTAGACTCATCCCATACAAAATGATCAATGCAATGGTATTGATATACATAGTATCGAGCGCGAGTATCCTATCGGGTACTGAAGGCCCGATTAATAAGCGCCATACATTTAATAATAATGACAAACCTATCATAGCAAAGACAATTAAAATTACCGTTTCTAGCATTGAAATATCTCCTTAAGAGGCGCTTCATAACGCTGCTTAATTGTGTTTATTAAGGCCTGTTCATCTTTCAGATTTAACACATGTATCAGTAAAAATCGTTGTTCCGGCTCTGCACCTTCAGTTAAAGACTCCGCCCAAGGATATACTTCAGCACTCACGGTTCCAGGTGTTAAGGACACCGTACTGGCCAAGATAGTAATTGGCAGACTTTGCGTTAAATCAAGCGGTACCTTAACGAAGCCTGGGGTTAGTTTTTTATTCGGTCCTAATATCAAAATAGCCACCTGAACATTCGCCGTAATGATGTCATATAAAACCAACATTAAATGACGTAACGCTAAACCCGGCTTTAAAATTAATGGCTGCTTAGTTCTAAAGGGGCTAGTCGCTAAAGGGATCACGATAGCTAAAATAACCGCCAAAACAATATGCCCAGCTGATACGCTGTTATTTAACAACAACCATACTAGGAATAATAAAAGGCTTCTTAAAGGCGTCGGTAGCCATTTAAATTTTGCTTCTATGCGCATTAGTTGCCTCCTAACAGGATAATTTTAATAGTGTTATTAAAATCATGTAGCTGGGTCGCTGCACCAATAGCATATTCACTTAATGGTCCGGCAAAAATAGTCATCAATGGCGCACCAGAAACAAGAATAATCAATGCAGTTAACTGCGCCGGATGAACACGTGTTTGCTCAACACTTTCTATGACCTTATCTTGATGATGCCAAAAAATAGTGCTACCGGCTTTAGTCACACCAATCATTATCGCTAGACTTGCCAATAAATAGAGTGGCCAAAACACCATGGTATATTCAGCATTTAATGTAGCTTTAAGCAGCCACACTTTACCTATAAAGCCAGACAGTGGCGGCATACCTATTACAGCTATACCTGCAATCAAAAAACAAACCCCAAGTAATCTCGGCTGAGAGACTGGAGGACCTGCAGTAATACCGTCAGCAACATTACCGCGTTGACGGCCAATTAAATCAGCTAAGATGAATAGTGCCGCTGTGACCAAGGTTGAGTGAACTAAGTAATATATAGCCGCAGAGCTTGCTTCGACGCTCTGTACCGCAACAAGCGCAACTAAAGTCCCGACCGATACAATCACCAAATTAGCCGTTAATTTCCTTAAATCTTTACTTGCTAAAACACCCATTACGCCCAAAGTAATAGTGGCCAGAGCTAACCACCACAACCAACTTTGCGCCATATGACTCAATTCACCCGCTTTATCGCCAAAAATTAGCGTATAAACACGCATCATTGAGTACACGCCTACTTTTGTCATAATCGCAAACAATGCAGCGACAACAGGCATCGCTGACGAATAGGTATTAGGTAACCATAAATGTAACGGTAACAAGGCGCCCTTTAAAGCAAACACGACCAGCAACAATAGCCCACCAATTTTAGCGAGGTAAACATCATCACCTTGTAGAAGTGTTACTTTTTGCGCCATATCAGCCATATTCAGTGTACCTAGCACACCGTATAAAACGCCTAAAGCAATCAAGAAAACAGCTGATCCAACAAGGTTCAAAATCACATAGTGTAAGGCTGCACGGGTATTTTTTTTGTCTCCACCGTGCATTAACAATGAATACGAGGCAATCAACAATACTTCGAAAAATACAAATAGATTAAAAGCATCACCGGTTAAAAATGCGCCGTTGACCCCTAAAATTAAAAAGTGGACCAGTGGGTGAAAAAAGCTACCTTTTTCATCATCTCCCGCACTTGCATATAAAGTACAGACAAAACCAAGTAACGTGGTTAAACAAACCAGTAAAGTTGATAATTGATCGGCGACTAAAACAATACCAAAGGGCGCGCTCCAATCACCAATAGCATAAACTTGAATACCGTCGGCTTGCACTTTCAGTAATAAAACCACTGAAGCTAAAAAGGTAATGGCACTAAGTGCAACAGAAGTAATTCTTCTGCTCGTTATTTTACTGCCTAAAGGTGGCATTAATAAAATAACACCGGCCAACATAGGTAATAAAACAGGTAAAAACGTCAAATTCTGAATCATACTTTGACCTTTTTATTTTCGTCTGGAAGCTCGCCATCTACATGGTCACTGCCTAAATCTGATCGCCCTCTAATAGCTAAAATAACCACAAAAGCAGTCATAGCAAAGCCGATAACAATCGCGGTTAACACCAAAGCTTGCGGCAGTGGATCAGCATATTCTGAACTGTAACCAAGTACTGCTGCCTGATTTAGGCTAAGTCGGCCGGAAGAGAACAAAAATAAATTAACCGCATAAGAAAGCATAGTTAAGCCTAATACCACGGTGAACGTTCTAGCGCGTAGTATTAAAAATACGCCACAAGACACCAAAAGCCCAACGCAGGATGCGTAAAGTAATTCCATTAAACATTCACCTCTTCTTTCTGCGCATTAACGGTTAATCGACCAAGACTTGCCAAAATCATTAATGTCGCACCAACCACTGTAATATAAACACCTACATCAAATATCAAGGCACTGGCGAGTTCAATTTCACCAATAAAAGGAATATCAAAGTAATCAAACCAAGTTGTCATGAAAGGCCTGTCAAAGAACCAACTACCTACCCCAGTAAATAACGCGATAGCAATACCTGAGGCTATAATTTTGCGGTAGTTAATGGTTAATCGCTCAGCAATCCAGTTTGAACCATGGGCTATATACTGCAAAATAAAGGCAACAGCAGTCACTAAACCTGCGATAAATCCGCCGCCGGGCAAGTTATGTCCACGTAAGAAAATATAAAACGACACCATTAATGCCAACGGCAGTAACGACTGAGAAATACTGGCTAATAAGAGAGGATAGCGCTCTTTAGCCCACGGACGCCCGTCACTATCACTAGTAGGCATCAACAATGGCAAGTTGACTAATAACTTATAAATACCTAACGCGGCAATACCCAGTACACAAATTTCACCTAAGGTATCAAAGCCACGAAAATCGACCAAAATAACATTAACAACGTTAGTACCACCACCACCTGTTTTAGCATTAGCTAAGAAAAAGTCTGAGATAGACTCAAGTGGGCGGGTAATTAATGCATAGCAAATACTGGCAACAACAATACCCAAAGCAGCAGAAATTCCTACATCGCGTACCACACGGACAGAGCTCGACTCTTTTGGTGAGTGTTGTGGTAAGAAAAATAATGCCAGCATCAGTAAAATGATGGTGACTACTTCAACGGTTAATTGCGTTAAGGCTAGATCGGGTGCAGAGAATCGAGTAAAGGCAACTGACACCATTAAACCCACAACTGATAGCATCAATAATGATACCACGCGTGAGCGATACCAAATCACAGTACTAATTGCACCAACCATTAACAACGCCGCCCCCATAGCATTATGAACATCAATTGGCGTGAGTTGTTTTTGTCCGCTCAATTGGTTCATTTCAAATAAGGGCCAACCAGCAAAAAGTAGCACAACTACAAATATCAGCATTAAATAGCGTTGTAATGAGCCATTCTCTATAACATTTACTTTAACTTGGCACCACTTTGTAATCGCATCAATGGAGCCATCAAATATTTTTTTCGCGTCCATAGCAGGCAGTGAAGCTTGAAATTGAAATAAATAACGGCGCTGTGTATACAGCAATAAACCACCGGCTACCGCTATACCACTCATCAATAGAGGTAAGTTAAAACCATGCCAAAGGGCAACTTCAAACTCAGGAACATAACCACCAAGCACAGCAAATGAAGCGGATCTTAAAATATCGTCAATAACAAGGCCTGGGAATATCCCCACGGCCAGGCATAAAGCCACAAGTATTTCAATTGGCACTCTCATATAACGAGGCGCCTCACTGGGTTGCTTGGGTAAATCAACCGGCTCACCATTAAAGAAAACGTCATGAATAAAGCGGGCTGAATACGCTACCGCTAAAGCACCTGCAACGGTTGCCAATATAGGAATTAGCCAAGACATTGAGCCAAGCAGTTGTTGATGTAGCGTCTCAGTAAAAAACATTTCTTTGGACAAGAAACCATTTAATAGTGGCACACCTGCCATAGCCGCTGCAGCAACCATTGCAAGCGTTGCCGTATAAGGCATAAATTTCCACATACCATTAAGCTTTCTCATATCACGGGTACCCGTTTCATGGTCGATAATACCCGTCGCCATAAATAAAGACGCTTTAAAGGTTGCATGATTAATAATATGGAAAATAGCAGCTACTGCCGCAAGCTTAGTATCCAAACCGAATAATAAAGTGATCAAACCTAAATGACTGATTGTGGAATAGGCTAATAAACCTTTTAAATCATGTTTAAATAACGCGACGTAAGCGCCGAACAATAAGGTCGATAATCCGGTTAAACTAACAATAATAAACCATATATCAGTACCTGCTAAGGCGGGGTAAAAACGTGCTAATAAGAAGATACCCGCCTTTACCATAGTGGCAGAATGCAAATAAGCACTTACCGGTGTTGGCGCTGCCATTGCATGAGGTAACCAAAAATGAAAAGGAAATTGTGCTGACTTAGTAAACGCACCAAGTAGAATTAATATTAAGGTGACTTCGTACCAATCATGCGCCTGAATAATATCTTTGCTAGCTAAAATAATATCTAAATTATAACTACCAACAATATTACCCAATAACAGCAAACCAGCGAGTAATGCTAAACCACCGCCACCTGTTACGGCTAAGGCCATTATTGCGCCTTTACGTGCTTCAGGTTTATGCCACCAATAGCTAATTAACAAAAACGAGCTAATGCTGGTTAGCTCCCAAAAGAACCACAGCTGGATGATATTGTTTGACATAACAAGACCAAGCATCGCGGTCATAAATAACATCAAATAAGCATAAAGCTTTGGCATAGAGTCATTACTACTGAGGTAATAACGGGCATAAAAGATAACTAATAACCCTATGCCTAAGATCATAAAAACAAACAACAGCGCTAAGCCATCTAAACGAAAGGCGATATCTATACCGAGTAAAGGGATCCAAGAAAAGGTATCACGAATAACGTCGCCAGAGAATACCGCTGGCGCTAAGCTAATCGTCATTAATAATGCGATGATCGGCATTAACATCGTCAAACCAGTCGATTGATTGCGTGATAATTTACCTGTCATTGAAGAAATAATACTGCCTAGTAAGGATAACAAGGGTATCCAAAGCAAAGTCATAGCGTAAACCTTTTTTATTTTTATAAGGAGAAGTAAAGATATTGAGAGATATATTCTCAAGCCACTTCAAACAGATTTTTTAAGTGACGTGGATATAGCCATAATATGTCAAACTAGATAATACTAGCAAACAATATCATTGTGAATATTTGTAACGCTTTTTTAACGATATATCACCGAAACATGAACCAAAATCTAAAAATAATTCGGTTAATCTAGATTTTTACGTCAAAAATTCAAAATAAACGCTATAACACTAGTCTCACTACCTACATTAAGTGTAGTATTTAGCTTAATTAAGCGGTAATTAGTTTACAGGTGACCAATGAAGAAGCTCGATAGCATCGATTTACAAGTATTAACCATACTTTATGATGATGCAGATATTACGAATAAAGAACTGGCAGCCAAAATAGGTATTGCCCCTTCTACCTGTTTAGAGCGTGTAAAACGATTAAAGCAAAGCGGTGTTATTAAAGGGGCCTTTATCGATGTAAACTTAAAAACTATCGGTGGTAATATAGAAGCAATTGCCGCGATCCGTTTACAGCCCTATTCAGAGGAAATTGTAAACAATCTACGCGATGATTTACTGATGTTCCCTGAAATATTAAATTTATACCACATGGGTGGTAGCTATGATTATTATATTCATATGTCAGTAAGAGACAGTGAGCATCTACGTCAATTTGTTTTCAAAAACATCACCTCTCGCGACGAAGTAACCACGGTAGAAACATCACTTATTTTCGAACACAGTCGTAGTGGTATTTTACCCAATTTCGACGAGTAATAATTCACACTGATTACTTTAATGCTAAAGCGTTAAAGTTTCGATAATAAGACATAAAAAATCCCGCATGATTTGTTAATAAAAAAATTAACATAACGCGGGATTTTTTATGACAGCTAATACCTAAAGTATTAGCTAATTTTTCTTGGTAAAGCTATTAGCTTTTAAGGTCATCAAAAAACTTCTTAACACCATCAAAGAAACCTGTTTCTTTTGGGCTATGCTTTTTACTACTACTCGCCATTTTCTCTTCTAATTGACGTAATAGATCAGCTTGATCGCCTGATAAATTTACTGGCGTTTCGATAACGACTTTACACATTAAATCACCCGTAGTAGAACTACGTACTGACTTAACACCTTTACCACGTAAACGGAACATTTTACCTGTTTGAGTTTCTTTAGGCACCTTCAGCTTAACTTTACCACTTAGCGTTGGTACTTCAATATCTCCACCTAAGGCTGCAGTAACAAAGCTGATAGGCACTTCACAATATAAGTGGTTTTCATCACGAACAAAAATTTCGTGATCACGTACGTTTACTTGTACATACAAATCGCCTGCTGGTGCGCCATGTTCACCGGCTTCACCTTCACCTGATAAACGAATTCTATCGCCAGTATCAACGCCCGCAGGAATTTTAACTGATAACGTTTTAGTTTTCTCAACACGTCCTTGACCACGACATGAAGTACACTTATCGCTAATAACTTTGCCTTTACCACTACAGGTAGGACAAGTTTGTTGTACTGCAAATAAACCTTGACGCATTTGAACTTGGCCATGGCCATGACAAGTGCTACAGGTTTTAGCCGAAGTGCCTGGTTTAGCACCTGAGCCGTCACAAGGATCACAGCTTACATAGGTAGGAACTTTAATTTCTAAGCTTTTACCCTTAACCGCATCTTCAAGTGATAACTCTACGTTATAACGTAAATCGCTGCCTCGTTGCTGACGCTGACGTCCTCGACCACCACCGCCGCCACCAAAAATGTCACCAAAAATGTCGCCAAAGTCTTGGCCAAAGCCGCCAGCTCGACCGCCACCACCGCCGTGACCACCTTGTTCAAAAGCAGCATGACCATACTGGTCGTAAGCAGCACGCTTTTGGTCGTCATTAAGGATCTCGTAAGCCTCTTTAACTTCTTTAAACGTTTCTTCTTTAGATTTATCACCTTGAGTACGATCTGGGTGATACTTCATTGCTAACTTTTTATAGGCTTTTTTTACTTCTTTCTCAGAGGCATCTTGGCTAACACCTAAGGTTTCATAATAATCACGTTTTGACATAAATCGGTTTCTTTACTTCAAGTTGATTGAGACTAATTTTCTTCATATTTTGCTAATATACATAGTAAAAAATCAAGAAAATTAGCACCAAATTAAAATTATTTTCAAATGCTTTACACACAAAAAGCGTCGATAAATATCGACGCTTTATATTATGTATCTGCTAAGGATGACATAGTTTAACTCTTTTGAGTGCTAAGATTAAGTTAAATCGCTTTAGTTCAAGAAGAAGGCACGGAGCGTATGACTATACGTGAGTACCTTCGCCACTGAAATTAAGCGATATAACGACAGCTTAACGATTCAAAAACATTTATTTGTCGTCTTTAACTTCTTCAAACTCAGCGTCAACAACATCGTCTGCAGAAGCTGCATCAGCTTCTTGAGCAGCGCCTTCAGGAGCACTTTGTGCTTGTTGTTTAGCTTGAGCAATTTCCATTAACTTAGCAGATGCTTCCATAAGCGCTTGAGTCTTCGTATCAATTGCTTCTTTATCAACACCTTTAACCGCGTCTTCAAGTTCAGTTAATGCTGCTTCAATTTTCTCTTTATCTTCACTAGGTAACTCTTCGCCAGCTTCTTCAACTTGCTTGCGAGTAGCATGAAGCATGCCATCAGCTTGGTTACGCGCAGTGACCAGCTCTTCAAACTTAGCATCTTCATCTGCGTTAGCTTCTGCATCACGTACCATTTTTTCTACTTCTTCATCAGATAAACCAGATGAGGCTTTGATAGTGATTTTTTGTTCTTTACCTGTGTTTTTATCTTTAGCCGTCACGTGCAAGATACCATCAGCATCGATATCGAAAGTCACTTCGATTTGTGGTGTTCCACGTGGCGCAGCATCAATGCCTTCAAGGTTAAATTGACCTAAAGATTTGTTTGCAGAAGCTTGCTTACGCTCACCTTGACAAACATGAACAGTTACCGCTGATTGGTTATCGTCAGCTGTAGAGAACGTTTGAGATTGCTTAGTCGGGATAGTAGTGTTTTTGTCGATAACCTTAGTCATCACACCGCCCATCGTCTCAATACCTAATGATAATGGCGTAACGTCTAATAAAAGAACGTCAGTTACATCACCAGAAAGAACACCCGCTTGAATCGCCGCACCTGCAGCTACTGCTTCATCAGGGTTAACATCTTTACGTGGTTCTTTACCGAAGAAATCAGTAACGGCTTTTTGAACCATTGGCATACGCGATTGACCGCCAACTAAGATAACATCATCAATTTGACTTACTGTTAAGTCTGCATCTTTAAGCGCTTGTTTAAGTGGCTCTAATGTTGCTTTAACCATATCTTCAACTAATGACTCTAATTTGGCACGAGTCACTTTAATGTTCATGTGCTTAGGACCAGAACCATCAGCAGTGATGTAAGGTAAGTTAACATCTGTTTGTTGTGCTGAAGAAAGCTCACATTTAGCTTTTTCTGCTGCTTCTTTTAAACGCTGCATTGCTAAAGGATCAGACGTTAAGTCCATGCCTTGATCTTTTTTGAATTCAGCTACAAGATAGTTGATTAGACGGTTATCAAAATCTTCACCACCTAAGTGAGTATCACCGTTGGTCGCTAGTACTTCAAATGTATGCTCGCCATCCATTTCATCAATTTCAATGATTGAAATATCGAATGTACCACCACCTAAATCGTATACCGCAACAACTTTATCGCCTTCTTGCTTGTCCATGCCGTAAGCAAGTGCTGCAGCAGTCGGTTCGTTGATTATACGTTTAACTTCAAGACCAGCAATACGACCAGCATCTTTCGTTGCTTGACGTTGTGAATCGTTAAAGTAAGCAGGAACAGTAATAACAGCTTCAGTTACTGGTTCACCTAAGAAGTCTTCAGCAGTCTTCTTCATTTTCTTAAGTACTTCAGCTGAAACTTGTGGTGGAGCAATATTTTTATCACGCGCCGTTACCCAAGCATCACCGTTCTCAGCTTTAACAATACCAAATGGCATTATTTTAAGATCGCGTTGAACTTCTTCATCTTCAAAGCGACGACCAATTAAACGCTTGATTGCGTATAACGTGTTTTTAGGGTTTGTTACAGATTGACGTTTAGCAGGTTGACCTACTAATGTTTCGCCTTCTTCTGTATATGCAATAATTGAAGGAGTTGTACGATCGCCTTCTGCATTTTCAATAACACGTGCTTTACCGCCATCTAGTACAGCAACACATGAGTTAGTTGTTCCTAGGTCAATACCAATAATTTTGCCCATCTTGGGAGCTCCTATTCATAAGTCTTTATCTAAGTAGATAAAGTAATTTTGATTAAATTGTTTGTTGAATAATAAGTGGGGTCAGCAAAATGCTTTTCAATAGATAAATTTAAAAAAAATTACCTTTTTGTAAAGAATAAGCAAAAAACACGGGGAAAAGGTAATGTTATTAGGGAACATTACCTTTTGTAAAATTTTGACCTAAGAATAATACATTATAATTTATTTTTTAATCATTTCTTCTAGTGCTAATTCAAAACGAGGATCTGTGTTGTCTGAACTAGATGTTTTCCAAACAATCTCATTTTTTCTATTAATAAAAAATGTTGTTGGCGTGCCTCGAACATCATAAAGCTTAGCAACCTCTTCTCCCATTACCGCCGTGATAAATGAGTAACCTCTTCGGTTGATTTCGTCTTGAGGCAATGTACCTTCATCTTCATTAAAACTAATTGAGATGAGTTCTACCCCTTGGCCTTGATATTTTTTCTGCAGTGCAACTAAGCTCGGTTGTAATTTTTTACAATACGGACACCAAGTCGCCCAAAAATGTAGAATAACAGGCTTGTTTTTATACTGAGCTAAACTAATAACGCCACCGCTTTGAGTTTTTAATTGCCACGGCTTTGCCGTTTCCTTCGCATGAGTGCTAAAACTTACCGCGGTAAAGAAAGTTACAAAAACAAAGAGTATTGTTCTTAAGGTATAATTCATAGGTGATATGGCTTTTAAAAAAAGAGTGATATTGTAAAAGACCTAGTTTCCTCAAATACATTTCATTTATAATAAATTACAGCTAATAAAAAATAAAGTTACAAATAAAAAGCAAAAAAAAAGCAAAGAGATAATCTCTTTGCTTTTTTTCAAACGATAACAATTTTAATTGACTATGCAGTGTACTCAGGCGTTAATCAATAACGTCATCTTCGAAGCATTATATCGAAGAACCATTGAATTTTGTCTTGGATTACAACTCAAAATACAACGGTAATAACGATTTTGACTATTTGAAGCTGTTCCTAAATATGTATAGGCAGCTAATTATGTAAGCTGAGTATTACGCCGTAGCATCAACACTAGGTGCAGCTTTAGATACCATCACCATAGCAGGTCTAATCAAACGACCATTTAATTCATAACCTTTTTGCATTACGGCAATAACTGTATTTGGCGCTACATCAGGAACTTCTTGCATAGACATTGCTTGATGAAGTTCAGGGTTAAAAGGTTGATCTTGTGGGTCGATTGATTTGACACCAAACTTTTCTAATGAAGCAATTAAACCTTGTAAGGTTAATTCGACCCCTTCAATAATACTTTGATTACTTTCATCGTCTTTATCGATATTTTGAAGCGCTCGCTCCAAGTTATCTAAGCTTGTTAGCATTTCACCCGCAAATTTTTCTAACGCAAATTTACGTGCTTTCTCTACATCTTGAGCTGCGCGGCGACGAATATTATCTACTTCTGCTTTAGCACGGATAACAGAGTCTTTTTGATCAACAACAGTAGATTGTGCAGCAACTAAAGCTAACTCTAACTCATTAATTTTTTCTTGCTCTGGACTAATCACTTCATGAGCATGCTCATGTTGTTCCTCTACTTGCTCTTCAGCCTGTTTTACTATGTCATCTGCTAATTGCTCAGCAGTTAACTCTTCTTTGTTATTTGTTGATTCTGTTGTCATGGAAAAACCCTAATTTTATAACTATTGATGACATTATGGGGACTCTCTAAAATGATTCAAGCTTCATTTTAAAACATTTTGTAAAAATGTGAACTTTACAAGTGAACAAAATCCAGCGAAACTGCCCCTAACCCTAGCAAACTAAGTAAATTATCGTATGGCTCAACACTATAAAACTATTGGTCTTATCGGCAAACCTAATCATGATGGCGCCTCTGACACAATACAAACGTTGCATGACTATTTATTAGCGAATGAGTATCAAGTAATTGTTGAACTCTCGGTAGCCCAATCACTCAATGTAAAAAATATGAAAACCGGCTCCCTAACGAATATTGGCGAGCAAGCCGATCTCGCCATTGTTGTGGGCGGTGATGGTTACATGCTCGGCGCTGCTCGGGTACTTGCTTGTTTTGATATTGGCGTCATTGGTGTCAACCGAGGCAACTTAGGTTTTCTAACAGATCTTTCTCCGGCTGAGGTTATCGAGCCTTTAAAGCAAATATTGGCAGGTGAGTCTCGCAGTGAACAGCGCTTTATTATTGAAGCTGAAGTGTATCGTCACGGCAAACTTAAAAGTTCTAATAGTGCGGTTAATGAAGCGGTACTTCATGCGGGTAAAGTTGCTAGCATGATCGAATTTGAAGTCTATATTGATGGTAGTTTTATGTTTAGCCAGCGCTCTGATGGTTTAATTGTTTCAACACCTACCGGCTCAACTGCTTATTCAATGTCTGCTGGTGGACCTATTTTAACGCCTAATTTAAATGCACTAACACTAGTCCCGATGTTTCCGCACACTTTAACGAGTCGACCGATTGTTGTTGATGGCAATAGTGAAATTAAACTGATATTAGCTAATGATAATCAAGAAAACCTGCAAGTGAGCTGTGATGGTCACGTTATTTTATCGGTAATGCCTGGTGATGAAGTTATTATCAAAAAAAGTGAATGCAGCATACGTTTGGTCCACCCGTTAAATCATGATTACTTTAACGTATTACGAAATAAACTGAGTTGGGGTAATAAACTTTATTAACGCCTTCATAGCGCTTTGGGATAACAATGGATAACTTTTCTGACAAAAAATAAGCAAATAGTTTCAAATAAGCTTGAATAAAACCCGGTTACTGTATAAATTAACAGTTACTGGTTTTTTATTCATGCTCATTTCTTAAGGGTTAACTATGCTGCTGCAACTAAACATTCAAAATTTTGCCATCGTCCGTTCATTAGATATTGATTGGCAACCTGGCATGACGACAATTACCGGTGAAACTGGCGCAGGAAAATCAATTGCTATTGATGCGCTAGGCTTATGTTTAGGTGATAGAGCAACAACCAATGTTGTTAGACCAAATTGCAAAAAGGCCGATCTAGCCGCTACTTTTGAAACAAAAAAAAATAAAATGGCACGCGCTTGGTTAAAGCAACATGAACTTGTCTCTGAACATGACAGTGAATGTATACTACGCCGTGTTATCTCTGCTGAAGGGCGCTCTAAGTCCTATATCAATGGCAGCCAAGTTCCGTTAGTACAATTAAAAGAAATTGGTCAGCTATTAATTAATATACATGGACAACATGATCACCAGCTTATTGTTAAGGCCAACCAACAATGTCGCTTACTCGATAACTATGCTAATCACCTGCCACTACTAAGTGCAGTTAAACATTATGCGCAACAATGGAATAAGCTCAACAAAGAGTTAGAAATATTGCAGAAAAGCAAACAACAGCGAGAAGCAGAGCAACAACTCATTCAATACCAAGTCACTGAGCTCGATGAGTTTTCGTTACAACCTGATGAATTTGATACCTTAGAACAAGATTATAAACGACATAGTAATGCCCAAGATTTACTTGATTCTACGCTCAGCTCATTACAAATATTATCGGAAAATGAAAATTTTAATATTTTAGATTCATTAAGAGAGTGTAGCGAAAACATCAATTCAATTGCGCGCGTTGATAACCAATTAAACGATGTTGCGGCTATTTTATCAAATTCACTAATTCAATTAGATGAAGCAAATAACGACCTACAACACTATTACCAGCAATTAGAGTTAGACCCACAAAATTACGCTATTATCGAAGAGCGGTATTCCACCGCGTTACAACTAGCAAAGAAACACCAGCTTTCACCTGAAAACTTAGTTGATTTTCATAGCGAATTAAAACAGAAACTCGCATCAATATCTGGTGATGAAACACGAATTAATACCATTATTGAAGAATTAGAGCAGACTAAACTTCACTATAATGAAAGCGCTGCAGCATTATCAAATTCAAGACAAAAATCAGGAAAAATCCTAAGTAAACTAATCAGTAAAAGCATGCAAGAGTTAAATATGCCTCATGGTCAATTCTTTATTGCCTTTGACAATAGTAAAAAACAAGACAATGACATTATTAATACCCACGGTACAGACACTATCATGTTTCAAGTGAGTATTAACCCAGGTCAAGCCCTCGAGGCAATGCATAAGGTTGCTTCCGGTGGTGAATTATCTCGCATCAGCTTAGCTATGCAGGTTATATTAGCTGATAAAGTCGTTACACCAACGCTGATATTTGATGAGGTCGATGTAGGTATTAGTGGGCCGACAGCGGCAATGGTGGGTAAAAAACTGCAACAGCTGTCTAAAAATACCCAAGTAATTTGTGTTACCCATTTGCCACAAGTGGCTTGTAAGGGACATCAACAGCTGTTTGTTAGTAAAATCACTGATGGCGAACTCACCGAAACGAAAGTAACGGAACTAAGTGAATCGAATCGTGTCAAAGAAATTGCCCGTTTGTTAGCTGGTGATAAAATATCACAGCACAGTTTAGCCAATGCGCAAGAGCTATTAGCCAGCTAAATTAATCTATTTATAGTAAATTTAAGTAAAATTTAGTGCCTAACAACAGGTTAGCTACATACTTTAATTCGAGTGATGTAAATAGAATTTGTTGACTGAAAAAATAAATAGCTTTGAATCCATGCTGGGCTTGGGTATTATCCCTGCTCACACTTTTAGCCTGTTTTTTTGAGCTACTTAAAGGTAAATAAATTTTATGTATTTTCGTGTTGCCATTATTATTACTGCCCTAACCTTATCTGCCTGTTCTAGTTGGGTTTTCCGCTACGATGTTCCCCAAGGAAATTATCTTGAACAGAAGAGTATTGACAAATTACAAGTCGGTATGACCAAAGAACAAGTTAAATTTATTTTGGGTAGTCCTGTAGTTGTAGACGCTTTTAATGATGATACTTGGAGCTATGTCTACAAACTAAAGTCTGGTAGAAGTAAAGATTTTGATATTAAAAAACAATTTATCATTAACTTTTCTGATGATAAGTTAATTTCAGCTGCAGGTAATTTTAAGCTATCAGATAAATTTAATACCCCGTTCAATACAACTGCTGTAACTGAAGAGCTAGACAATACCAATAAGGCCAATCTAGATCAAAACACTTCAGTGAAACATAAAGTGACTAGTGGTAAATAGTTAGTAAATAGACACTGAGATGCAAATAAAAAAACGGCAATTATGCCGTTTTTTTGTATCTGCTTTTTGTCTACACTTTGTAGCGACTATTTTTTCGCATCAACTCTCAAAGGATTTACTCGCCCGCCTGTTGTTTTATCAGCACGACCTTCTAACTTTGCTTTTTCTGCTCGACGCTTTCTAACATCTTTAGGATCCGCAATTAGTGGACGATACACCTCAATTCTATCGAGATCATTTACTTCTTCAGATAGTTTAACTGCACGGTTCCACACACCGACTTTATTAATACTTAGATCAATTTCAGGGAATAAATCGATTATCCCTGAATCCAGAATGGCTTGCTCTACTGAAGTGCCCATAGCAACCAACAAAGTTAATATTTTTTGCTTGTGTGGCACGCCATAAACTACTTCTATGGTTACTTTACTCTCATTCACTGAACTCACAGAGCTATTCAACTCAATATTATCTAAAGTCATCATTAAACATTAACTCCGTAAATTTCTTTTGCTCGCTGGGTAAACACTTGCACTAAGCTATTACTAAAGTGACCAAACACTTTACCAAAAGCTAAAGAAACGAGTTTATTTGAAAATTCATACTCCAGCTCTAAACTAACCTTACAGGCATCATCTGATAATGCCGTGAGTAACCAATAGCCTTCTAATTTTTTAAAAGGACCATCAACCAGCGACAAATGAATTTTTTCATTCGATATTAGCGTGTTCTTAGTAGTGAACCACTTACTTAACCCGCCTTTAGATACCAGTAACGCTGCCGTAACCGATTGTTCATCTTGGCTAATCACCTTACTGTCATTACAATCCGGCAAAAATTTAGGGTACGCTGGAATATCATTTATTAATTGATACATCTGATCAACACTATACATAACTAAAGCACTACGACTTATGGTTGGCATTTTAACTCCGCATGTAGCCCCCATTCAATGGCCGACATCATAACAAAACAACACAAAAAGCGCATCAGTCTGTTAATTTTTATCCAAAAATTGAATTTTTCATGTAAAAGCAATTTATTCTCAGTATAATCACCACGTTTGCTGCTCATTGCGGCAAAGGAATGGATGATAAAGATGGCTAAGAAAAAATCAAAAAGCTCTAACAGTAATACTATCGCTTTAAACAAAAAAGCGAGACACAACTATAGCTTAACAGACAAGTTTGAAGGCGGAATGAGCTTACAAGGTTGGGAAATTAAGAGTATTAGAAGTGGCAAAGTAAATATTTCTGACTGTTACGTACATATTAAAGACCGTGAAGCATATTTATTGGGAGCTGAGATATCACCTCTTAATGCAGCCTCTAGTCACGTTGTATGTGATCCAAACCGTGATAGAAAGTTATTACTTAACCGTAGAGAGTTAGATAAAATTATTGCCGCTGTTGAACGTGACGGTTACTCTTTGATTGCAACAGCTATGTACTGGAAAGCCTGTTGGGTAAAACTCGAATTCTATCTGGGTAAAGGTAAGAAAGATCACGACAAACGTTCCGATATCAAAGACAGAGAGTGGGCTGTTGATAAAGGCCGTTTGATGAAAAATAAAAACTTAGATCGATAATTGTTTGGATAAGTGGTCAAAAAATACCACGTTGTCTATTCGAGCTAAGCGTTGTATAATGCGATTTATAGGTAGATCGAACCTATACTTGAAAAGAGAATAGAAAAAGTAATAAAGTAAACTTTGGGGCGGATCTAGGATTCGACAAGATTCATGAAACCCAAGGTGCATGCCCAGGGGCGGTTTGCCTGGTAAAAAGCCGCAAAACTATAATTGCTAACGACGATACGTTCGCACTAGCCGCTTAGGCTAGCCATCGCCTTGAAATCTCACCTATTGGTTAGAGGATCGATGGTCACCCCAAATAGGTTAGCGAGGGAAGCACGCTTGAGGCTGAACCGCGAAATAGTATCAAGCTCACCATGACGAAGCCTGTCGCTTGGCGTCCAATTGGTTAAATAAATAAGCGACTAAGCATGTAGTACCGAGGATGTAGGCTTTTTGGACGGGGGTTCGATTCCCCCCCGCTCCACCAATTACAAAGATCAAGACGCGTCCTAGCGTCTTTTTTTATGCCTAAAATTCAGTGCAACCCCACATTATCAGGGGCATTCAGTTCCCCCCCCTATACAAACCTAAACAACCCTGTACAATAATAGACCAACTCGACTGTGGGTAAACCTGCGGGTAAAAAGTATTTTACCGCTTTGTTATGTGGGTAAAATTTTATAGGGGCTCAATATGGCTATTACTTTAGAAAAAATAAAGGACGCGAAGCTGGAAGCTAAAAACCTTGGCACGCCCATTAAAATTACTGTCGGCAATGGAATCAGGTTAAATATCACCAAATCTAGTGCTGTATTTCAGTTACGTTACAGAATAAAAGAAGCGGGTAAAAATAAAGAGCGTATTTTAACCTTAGATAAACTTACCGCTAGAACAGATATAACCTTGGCTAAAGCACTCAACAAAGCGATTGATGATGCCGAACAGGCTAAAGCTCTCGTCAAACAAGGTATAGACCCTACGAAAGAAAAACATATAACTAAAAGTCAAAGCACCGAAAAACAATCTTTAACATTAAATAGTTATTTTTCATTGTGGGTAAAAAGAATTTCTATCGCTACACAATGGAGCGACAAACATTATACGGATATGTCTGCAAAATTTAGAATTCATATATCACCTGTTATTGGTGAACTTCCTCTCGATAGAATCACCCGCCAGCATATAGGTAATATTTTAGATAAATTATCTGATAAGCCAGCTACCTATAAAAAAGTACGTATATTAATAAATATGATTCTTGAGGATGCAGTTACCTCGAATAAAATAGAAGTTAACCCAACACCAAGAAAATCTATTGGTGCGGTAACTAAGTACGTAGCAAAAAAATTACCTGCGGTAACTTCACTCCCTGTATTACAAAATATAATTGCCGGTATTAACACTATAAACATTACACCGACTATCCGTACCGCCTCATTGTTACAAGCACAAACCGTTTTACGCTCACAAACAGTAATTAAGGCAAAATGGGATGAATTCGATCTTACTAACCAAATATGGCGTATACCCCGTATTCAAGGCCGTATAAAGCTATCAGACGCAGCTAAATATGGCGATTACTTCAATATCCCCCTATCAGACGAAACGACCAATTTATTAATTCAGTGGCGTGAATCTTTACGCTGGCAACAAAGTGATTACTTATTTCCTAGTACTTCGAAGTCTGGCCATATAACCGTTGAAGCTTTAACTAAAGTTTATAAAGTCAGGCTAAAGCTGGATAACCATTGTGCACATGGTTGGCGTTCTAGTTTTTCAACTCTTGCACATGAAGCTATAGACGATAATGGCAAAGCTTTATTTAGGGATGATGTAATTGAACGCTGTCTTGATCATGTCGTAGGTACTGCTGTTACACAGGCTTATAACCGAGGTGAGTTGTTAGAGCTTAGAAAAACGTTAATGCAATGGTGGGGGAATCAGCTTTGCAACTCCAACGTTATAGACCTTACCCATAATAAAAAAAACAATGGTAACTAAATGCTAAAACTTGATAAAAAAAAATATGTGAAGCAAGTGGTATCAATACCTGATTTTATCCTACTTATAAGTGGCCATGCTCTTTATGAGGATTTATCTAACTCGGATCATATCGGTCATTTAAGCTCGTATATCAAAAATATGCTCACCGAACAGCAATTAAAAGAGTATATGGATATTTTTGAGCAAATAAAAAGCGAAGTTCAATCATTTGCAAACCGTGGTGTAAGTGACTTTCCTGATCAACTGGATACTATCACCATCAAGGATATTAACGTCGAAAAAATAAATCGTTATTGTGTAGGAGATCTACTTGTTTGGTGTAATGAACGTTGGAGTAGCTTTTGTGAGTTGGATTTACCTGTTTGGGTAAAAGAGCATATAACAAGTGAAAAAGAAATCCCCTCAAAAAGTAACGATTCCTATAACATCTCTGACCTCCCCCTTTTGTTGCAATTAGCTATTAATATTCACTTAAAAGTCGATTGGACATCTGAACAACAAAATAATGACATTAAAAGGGTATATGCCGAAGAGGCGACCAGACTTAACCTGAAAGGGGCACCAAAAGTTAATCCAGATAAATACGGAAAAACTCACCTTGAATACCCCCCACAAAACGACAAAACAGTAGGATTGAGTCAAAAACTCGAAAATTCTATATTAAAAATGGTTAAACCTAATACTTAAATCATTACTTTACCGCCCCTAGGCTTACTGAGCCTTTAAATAATAAGGGGGCGGTAAATTATGAACCGCCCCCCTCTATCCGCCCCTTAATATTCATAGTTAACCTGATTGTGCAAATAACAACTATTAGGAAAATTCATGAACAACTCAAACGTAATCGAACAACAAGATTTTTTGATTCAAGCACAAGAAGCCGAACAAGCAACTAATGTACATCGGATTACATTACTTCGTTGGGCTGCTAGAGGTATAGCACCAAATCCACAAAAAATTGGTGGCCGTTGGTTCTGGCGTAACTCTGAAATTCAGCAATTAATTGCTGGTGAATGGGAGGGTAAGTAAATGAACAAACAAACCACTAATCATTTAATGATGTTAAAGCTGTTAATTACCACTCTTGAAAAACAGGGAGTTACTTCAAATATTCATGATGATATTCACTACATTCAATTGCCTAAATACCGCGGGTATTGTCATATAAAGCTAATAGGTGTGACACCGTGCCCTATATTCATAAAAACAGCTTATGCAGAGGACTTTAGTAATAATCAAGCTATTCGCTATTTAGGACAGTTAGATCTAATCCATGATGACGTACTGTTTGTTTATGCTGGTAACGGTTGGAAGAAACAAACACACCGAGAAGTTCTTACAGCTATCAGAAAGCGGCTAGGTAATGAACATGTAATCAATTTAACTGAAGTTGAACACTGGTTGCATCATAGGCTTAGCGGGACAAAGATGGCTAACTTCAATAATACTAATAAATAGGCGGTATTATGGGTTTAACTAAAAAAGGTCGGTTACTCGGCCATTTTTCTTCACGTGCTTTGGGCACTTCACAACATGCTTTTAACACCGAGGTTTTGTCACCTGACAATTCAAGCCAGCAGGCATTAAGTAACGAGAGTTCAGGTAATGAATTATCACAAAAAGAGCGGATATTAATATTAGCTAATGGGAGTAAAGAACCACCTATTAATTCAAAGAGAAGCTGCAAGACTATAACGACAAAAGAATACTATGAATTTGGAGAGTATACATTTGCGATCAACTCGAAAAAGTCAGGATGCTACACACAAATCCTAAAGGCATTAATTGCTCAAACATTAGTTATGCAGTCTATTTATAAACGGGTTTTGTTTATGCGGTTTGACTTGCACCTAGGAGCATCTATGCCTGACAACAAATGCATTACGAAGATGTTAAAGCGACTGCGCAAAAGGTTAATATATCGTTACGGGCAAACTAGTTTTGGTTATGTATGGGTGCGAGAAGAATCTAACAACGAAAACCTGCATTATCACTTTGTTTTTATGATGGATGGTGATGTCATTCGCTACCCTATCAACGTGCATGAGCAAGTAAAAAAAATATGGACTGATATGGGCGGCACATTTCATTTTGCTAACCATCACTTTATTGATAGTGAAGAAAAGCTACATGAGGCGATCCTACATGGTTCGTACTTAGCTAAAACACGTAGTAAGGGTAACCGACCTGCTCAAACAAAAGACTATGGGGCAAGCCGCTTAAAAATAGATGTGCTGTAATAATGAGCTACTAATTATAAAAATTGGCAGAGAACCTTGGAGTAATACAATTCACTGTTGGCTTACTCCAAGTTAGCTAATTTTAGTTATTATTAATACTTTTGTTATTAATAGATACTAAGGCAGCTTTAAATTGTTTTAAGTGATAATGACTTAATGAAGGGGAGCTGTTTTTTAATTTAGTATCAATAAGATCGCTTAACTTCTTTAATGGTTCAACCTCATCTCCAAGGAAATCCATTATATTTGTTGATTGATACCTATTTCTAAAATAACTCATAAAACTAGACTTCATATTATTATCTGCACATATATAGCTTTCAAATAAAATATCTACAAATGGTTCTGTAATAAATGGAAATATTGAATTGTTGTATAAATTTTTAAATGAGTTATCCCCATCTGTACCCTCCAGCCCTTTTATTAAAATATGTTGGCATTCTTCAACGAGATTAATATTGGTTGCATGGGTTGTTTTAGCAGTTATTATCTCTGAGATTTTATTTAGAAAGGGTTCACTATCTCGGGAATTTATAAAGGGGTCATACTCATTTGTACACCCATAATTTTCAATAGAATAATTAACATATTCCGTCACCTCATTTTCAAACATTTCTAACTCATAATTAAATGCACCTGTTTTAATAAAGTAATGAAAATACGAAACTAATTTATATAATTCTCCCGAATTACCTACGATAAATTCTTTATTTATTATTTTATTAAGGGTATTTTCAAGTCCTTCCTGAAATACCTGGTCACGAACATTGATAGGGAAACTTAAGACAAAATTTTCCAGAATTACATCACTTTTATCCCACCGCGTTAAATCTTTTTTAAAAACACTATAATCAAGATGACCTAAACAAACCAGTTTATACACAACTAAAAAATCTATTTGGTTATGCTCTTTAGTAACAACCGTTTCATAAAATATTTTGGCATTAATTGTTTGCTCATCAAGCTCCTCTTTATCTTTTTTACTATACTTCATGTAAAGAGATGTTGTGTCTGTAGTAAACGCCTCAAGCGTGCTTGAGTCTAATCCCATGTCTTTATAACCAATAGCATAAGCAAAGCATGGAAAGATTAAATTAATTAAACACTCTTCCCCTTTTAACTCATGCTTATTTTCTTCAAGGATACGTACTAATCTGGAGTAACAATTAATTGCATAATTAATTGTTCTGAGGTTACTACAGGGAATATTTTTAAGAAGTCTAATCAATTCAATTTTAGATCCTTCTAAAATATCTACCGGTAAATTAAGTTCGTCACTAAAGGCTATTTCAACAATGGACTCTTCTTTTCTAATAAAGTTATTCGTAAATAAAACTGTTTTCTCTTTTTCTTTCTTATATTTAGGTTCGTCAAAAGTATCTTCGGCACAGAGTATTACAACGTTTAGTTTTTGCTGTTCAATAAAACTATTAATATATGCAAGTACATCACTTTTACTGAGTGTAGAACGCTCCAAGTCATCAAATATCAAACAATAATCTTTACTAATACCATTGATAAACCTTGATTTTATTGTCCCGCCTAGAGTCGTAGCAATAGCACCAACAGAGCCGCCATTAGTATCACTTAAAAGGTTCGTAATTCCACCTATAAACTTTCCAACACTAGAAACTTCATCATTAGAAACACCGTCAATAGAGCTTATCGAAGTAAAAACTTTATTTTCAATGTCACTGGTAGAGCTAACGCCATATAAAGAAATATATAAATATTTTTGTTTTTCCTCTTCTAATAACTCTTTAATGAATGTTGTTTTCCCACAGCCCCATGGGCCATTAATCATGGTTGCATACATGGGTTTGGTTATTGAGAGGTAACCTTTTATAACTGTTTTTAACTCATCAGTATTCATATATTCCTTCAGTAATACAGAGCATTATCGATAACTAATTTAAAATGAGAGCATACAATACTATTATTAAAAATAATAAGATAAAGATCCCCCCCCTACTAAGATTTAAAAACACCAGCTCTATTACGTAGGTAAGCCCCCCCTAAAATTTTGCTAATCTATGCTTTTTCGTTGAAAGGCGTATAATTATATTTCGATATTCATTGATATAATTTAGCCAAAAGAAAGGGTTAAGCTTAGTAGTGTATTTAACGAAACAGGGCTACCTTGTGACATTTATTAAGTAAGTCTCTGCATGGTATTAGTCATCATAGGTACATATAAATGTATATTTAGGAATATGAAATTATGGCTGCAGTTAAAAACAATAACGGTTCTTTTAAATCAGGCTATGACTCAAGAAGGTTTACTCAAGATTGTACAGTAATGAGTTACCATCAAAAATTAGGGGAGTTATTTCGCGAACAATCTTTTGAAGCTGTTAAGTTTATTGTATCTGTCATGAGAGATAACCATGCACCAGATAAACTAAGGTTGATAGCCGCAAAAGAAATTTTAGACCGTGGTTGTGGGAAGCCGGTTGACCGCTTAGTCATGGCAACACTAGATAAAGATCGAACACAAGAAGTGGATGTACGCGAATTAAGTACTGCTGAGTTATATGCACTCCTTGATGAATACAGCTGAGTATATGCTTACTTAATCAGTATTTACTCTTATGTGCAGCAACCTGCAGTGTACTGCAGTTAATTAAACATTTGTTTGCCGTAATGCCATACAATTTAACTCTTTGACAAGTAAATTTTTGGTCTATCATCGAGATGTGTTAAAGAATATTTCCGATGTTAAATCTGAAATTAGTATAAATATTATTTCGACTTCATGGTGTATGCTTTGCCTATAATATCTAATTTAGCTAGATATTGGTTTAGTAATGAAAACACAGTCGTAAAATTATCGTTAACTATTGAATAGATTAAAAATATATTTTTTATCGATTACCCTAGTTTAAAAACAATAATTGATGTCTAATAATCAAATTATCTGCCGTAAATAAAACTGTAAATGGATTTAACCTAATGATAGAACAGCGTAATTCAAACCCAGAATCATCAATATCACATCCTAAAGAGTCTAATTTACCCCCTAAGAGCTATCAAAAACCTCATAAAGAAAATAGTATAAAACGCCCTCCAGAGCCAAAAGAATTAGTTGGATCTAGTCCGGTGGGGGTTAATAAAGTTGGGGGGTATGGTAAAACTGGGGGATATAATACAGCTGGTGGGTATAATAAGGTTGGCTATATTCCTGTGGGTGATGAAAATAGTTCAGCGGAGCCAAAAGAGTCCGTAGGAACTATTCTGGGTGACCCAAATAATCCAACAGAACCTAAAGAATCAGTAGGTACTAGTTCGGGGGGGCCTAATCAGTGGGGGAAGATTAATCAGTGGTCTGGAGTACAAAAAATAGATTTAACTTCAACACCTCATACAATAAAGAAAAATATTAAACAGGAAAAATCAATCATTTACTTACCATCTGATTTTCCTGGTATGAGGGATAGCGGCTCTGTTACAAATGGTAGTAGATATTCAATTGCAGAATATGAATATAAGGCTTTTAGATTAAATGAAATAGCAGAAAAAATTTCTAATCTAATTCCCCAGCACTTTGTATTATACGATTACAAAGGGGGTATTTTATCAAATGATCAGGATGTACTAAATATCTTAGAGGGGATTTATGGCTCTGATGTAGAAGTAGACGGGGATGTTTTATACATTAACGACACCATAACAGCTATTACTCCTACTGGTTCAGAGTCAGATTTATTAACGAATGAGCTTAAAGATACTCCTGAATCCATTAAGGCTGAATCAATACCGTTTCCTAAAACTATTAATTACAAAACGTCAAATCCATCATTAAATGTTAATATCATATCAGAAACTCTTTCTTCAATAATTCAAAAAATCCCTGATAAAAGTGGGATGATGATAGGTATATTTGGGAAATGGGGTCGTGGAAAAACTTATTTTGTAAATAAAGTTTGGGAACATATCAGCAAAAACTCTAAGTTTAAACGGGTAAATTTTTCTGCATGGAAGTATCAAGATACAAAAGAATCATGGGCTTATTTATATGAATCTATGATGGCTCAATACCTTTCGGAAAAAACATATAAAGGTCCTGATTTTTGGAATAAATATATAAAACTATTTAGATTAAATATCCAAAAAAACACATGTTACCCGTTAATTTTATACTCAGTAATTTTGATAGCTTCTATCGTTTGGAACTTCGGTGCAGATAAATTAGCTTGGATAATAGCTATTATTGAAACATTCGGGCTTATTTTACTCATCAAATTATTTTTATTTTATGTGAACCAAAAGTCATCCGCTGTTGGGATTTTGAATAAGTATTTCTCTAAAAAAGAGTTTACTGATTATTTAGGGTTACAATCGGAGATCGAGAACGAAATTGAAATATTGCTAAAAACCTGGATCCCTACTGTAAGTGAAGATGAAAAAATCCTGTTGTTTGTTGATGATATTGATAGATGCCATATTGAAAAAATCACGGGGATTATTGATGGGCTTAGAGTTATCTTAGATAACCCTGAAATACATAATAGGCTATTAATAATTACAGCTATTGATGACAATTTACTAAGGGCTTCATTAGATTATAAATATCAGACATGGGAAACAAAAAATATTGATCAGATGTACACAGAGTATTTAGAGAAGATATTTGTCATCGGAATCAAATTAGATCAAATTGAATCAACTGAAATTTCTGAAGTTTTGGAAAATACTATCCCTCCTGCAGATAGTTCAAAAATTAGTAAAAAGATAATATTAGATGAAATAACACCTGTGGAGTCTATTTCACCAGAAGTAGAAGAGGGAAATAAAAAGATAAACCCACAAGCTGAACCACAAGACAGGAAGGCAAATAAAGGTGATAGCACATCATCAAAAAATGAAAATGATTTTGAATTAAGTATGGCAGAACGAGCGTATTTAATTAATTCTATTAAACATTTAAAACAAGCCACACCTAGAAAAATAAAAATATTTTATTATAAGTACTTAATTTTGAAGAAAGTGATTCACGCATTAATTTCGGACAAGGGATTACTTGATAGTTGGAACTCAAGCATTGATGAATTTGTCATTATGGACCTTTTGCTACATATTAGTAATGGTGGCGATATAGAACAATTCAATTTTGAACAAAAATACGCATCAATGGTTAAGACACTAAAATATTCAACTAAATTAGTATCTGGAATATGAGATGCACCTTCATTTTGACTCAACTTACACACTGAGTTAATAATCAAGGAGAATAGCTTTTACGGGTAAAAAAGAGGGTAAAACAAGGATGCAAAATTAAATTTTCAATTTTATATCCTTTAAATAAAGAGACTTAGCACACCAATACATCTCCCCCCCGCTCCACCAAATAAAGACCTTTTTAGTCTTTTAGTTATGCCTAGTAACTTTTAGATTTGGCCATAGACAAGTAATTGTTTATGTTAAAAAAACCGCTTGATTGCGGTTTTTTTATGTCTGAAATTCGTCATCTATTACAACAATTCAATTTTCTCAGACATAAAAAAACAGTTAATAACTTTCAGACTTTAATAAAAGCCTTCAATTATTAACTGCAAAAATAACCAGTGAACTTGAGCTGGTTACACACTAAAAACAAATACAACAGAGGGAGTTTACATTTTATTAACAAAGAACAACATTACAGAGCATTACGTTCGGATGAACATAGGAATTTAATTCTGATGAATACAATTATCCCATTCTATTTATTGTCTTTTTAATAATAAACTGCACCTATTCAGAATCCATGCTTATCTTATTATATTATATTATATTATTACGATTGATAAGCTAGTGTGTTCGTTAACATCAATAAAGTGCTGTCATAGATATCGGGTTTGAATTCTAATGAATGTAAAATCAGCTATTAACTCTGCTTAATAGTGCGTTTCATAATAAACTTAATGCTCGAGCACACAACATTGTAAACAACCAGTACACTATTTTGATTGGTCAGGTTATAATTACCGCTTATCATTTTTTGAAAAGGTTTCCTCGGCAATGGAAAAACGTTTTATTACCGCGCAAGAATTATTAGAAGATTCTTTTCGTGTAGCCGCTAAAGTATTTGAAGATGGCTTCCGCCCTCAGTTTATCGTGGGTATCTGGCGTGGTGGTGCACCTATTGGTATCGCTGTTCAAGAGTACTTCGACTTTAAAAAAGTAGAAACAGATCACATTGCTGTTCGTACGTCGTCTTACTACGGTATTAACCAGCAAAGTAAAGAAATTAAAGTTCACGGTTTACATTACATTATTGAAAATGCTAACTCAGGTGATGGCTTATTAATTGTTGATGATGTTTTTGACTCTGGACGTAGCATTCAAGCATTAATTAAGCAGTTAAAAGAAAACATGCGTAATAATATGCCTGAAGATGTACGTGTAGCTTGTCCTTGGTATAAGCCTCAAAACTCAAAAGTAGATTTTGCACCAGACTACTTTATTCATACTTCTGATGAGTGGTTAGTATTCCCGCATGAATTATCTGGTTTAACACCTGATGAAATCATCAATGGCAAAAAAGATTTAGCAAACATTCAAGACTTATTAGTCTAGCTACTTTGCTTTACCGCTGAAGAGTTATAAAAGGGCATGTTCTTTGGATATGCCTTTTTTTTGCCTGATAATAAAAAATTACTTTCATATTCTGGGTTTAGTGAGGTTATTAATAACGTTATTTTCCTTTCATTTATCTACAACCACGCTACGCTCTTTCTTAATGATTAATTAGTCGCAACTTCAATTCCCTGTGATTCTCCTATGAATGACTCTTACACCCTGAATCGATTTAAAAACCAGTTAAATTTAAATAAAACTTGATCTATATCAATATAGGTTTAAACTTTCAGAAATTACTGAAACATCAGAACACTCATATGATACTTACTACAAAAATAGAATCCTTCGTAATGCATTGCGGCGAAATGGGCAGTCGTTGGGGCTTTAATCGTACTGTTGGTCAAATGTATGGCTTGCTGATTATTCATGAAGATGCTTTAACTGCGATAGAAATTTCTGAAGCTCTTAATATCTCTCGCGGTAATGTCAGCATGGGCATTAAAGAACTACAGTCTTGGCGTTTAGTGCAGGTTCAGCATAAACCAAAAGACAGAAAAGAGTATTACTCGCCAGCGGGATCAATTTGGGAAATGGCTACGCGCGTATTTGAAGAGCGTCGTAAACGCGAAGTAGATCCAACCCTGTCACTGTTACGCGATAATTTATTAGATGAACCGGCTAATCAAAAGGAAGTGTATGCTCAAGAGAAAATGCACGAGATTCATGACTTACTAGAGACAGGCACTCACTGGGCAAGTGAACTACAAAGCATGAGTCCAGACAAACTTAAGACCCTAATGAAATTGGGTTCTGGGGTAAGTAAAGTTATCAATTTTAAAGATAAATTCATTAACAAAAACTAAGTTAACAATTCATTTTTTTTATAAATCACTGAACATTCTCAATTTACAGCCAAGCATTTAACCAATTGTAAGTAGTAGGCTAACGGAGTCCATTATGTTTGAAACACTCATGCTGTCACGCATGCAGTTTGCAGCCAATATCAGTTTTCATATTCTTTTTCCGACAATAACCATAGCGCTAAGTTGGTTTTTGTTTTATTTCAAATTACGTTTTGTTCAAACTGGCGAGCCGGTTTGGATGCGCGCCTATCGATTTTGGGTCAAGATATTCGCTATCACTTTTGCCATCGGCGTAGTTACTGGCATTACCATGTCATTTCAATTTGGCACTAACTGGCCTAAGTTCATGGAAACAGTTGGTAATATTGCTGGGCCGTTATTAGGTTATGAAGTACTTACGGCCTTTTTTCTTGAAGCGGGCTTTCTCGGTATTATGTTATTTGGTATGAACCGGGTTTCAGCAAGAGTACATACTTTAGCTACCCTTATCGTTGCTATTGGCACTACCTTATCTGCCTTTTGGATTCTAGCGCTTAACTCTTGGATGCAAACGCCACAAGGTCATGAAATGCGCGATGGTGTTGCTTTTCCTGTTGATTGGTTAGCGATTATTTTTAACCCATCATTCCCCTATCGTTTATCGCATATGGTTGTTGCATCGGGCTTAACCGCTGCCTTTTTAATCGCAGGCATCAGTGCTTATAGATTACTAAAGGGTGATGATAAAAAAGCGCCTAAATTGACCTTAAAAATAGCCTTAACGGTAGCAATGGTTTTAGCACCACTGCAAATTTTTATTGGTGATATGCATGGCCTAAATACCCTTGAACATCAACCACAAAAAATTGCCGCCATGGAAGGTGTTTGGCATACCGAAAAAGGCGCTCCGCTATTACTTTTTGCCATTCCTGATGAGCAGAACAAAACTAATCATTTTGAATTGGCTATTCCTAAGATGGCAAGTTTCATTTTAACTCATGATCTTGAAGGTGAAATTAAAGGCTTGAATGAATTTGAGGGGAATCACCCTCCGGTAGCACCATTGTTTTTCGCCTTTCGAATTATGGTCGGTGTGGGTATGTTAATGCTCATTATTTCTTGGCTGAGTCGAATACAACTTTGGCGTAATAAGCCTTTGCCAACATGGTTATTAAAAGTATTAGTTGCTATGTCTTTCTCTGGCTGGTTAGCAACGTTAGCTGGCTGGTATGTTACTGAAATTGGCAGGCAGCCTTGGCTAGTTACCGGTATTTTAACCGTTAAAGACGCTGCCACTGATATAGCACCGGGTAATGTGGCTTTATCACTGTCTCTTTATCTTATTTTGTATGTGGTGTTAATGACCGCTTACTTACATACGATATTTACTATGGCAAACCGTGCTGTTGAAATTGAAGAAATCACCGATGATGAAAAAGTTAAACCTGTGGTTCATTCAACGCCAATAAAGGAGAGTAATTATGTTTGAAGCTGATTCACTGGCGGTAATTTTTGTTTCCCTAATGGGCTTTTCATTATTGTTATACGCCATTTTAGATGGTTATGATTTAGGTGTGGGTATTTTACTCCCCCTAAAACAAAAAGATGATAGCGATACTATGATTGCCTCCATTGGCCCTTTTTGGGATGCCAATGAAACCTGGCTTGTCTTAGCGATTGGTTTACTATTAATTGCTTTTCCAGCAGCCCATAGTCATATTTTTAAAGAGCTCTATTTACCCACTGCCGTGTTATTAATTAGTTTGGTATTACGCGGCGTAGCTTTTGACTTTAGAGCAAAAGCCGCATTTAGCCACAAACCTACTTGGAATAAAGTATTTAAAGTGGGTTCGTTACTCGCAGCAATGAGCCAAGGTTATATGTTAGGCATGTATGTAATGGGCTTTGAAGAGACCTTAGCCGCTTATACCTTTAGTCTACTCAGTGCTTTTGGTGTAGCGGCTGCTTATGCGTACATTGGCGCGTGTTGGTTAATTATGAAAACCGAAGGAGCATTGCAAGTACAAGCGGTTAACTGGGCTAAAAAGACCGGTCTTATTTGTTTTGTTGGGGTTATAGCTGTTTCTGCGGTAAACCCCTTAATAAACCCTGATGTTTACGCTAAATGGTTTGCTTGGCCAACGACCTTATATATATTACCTTTACCGGTATTATGCTTTGCCTTATTTGTTTATAGCCAAATTCAGTTGAAACAGTTGCCAGCCATGGATGATAAGGGCTGTTGGCGACCATTTGTTGCTGCTGTCGTTATTTTTGCCTTGTGCTTTTTTGGTTTGGCTTTTAGTTTCTTTCCCTATATTGTGCCAGGAAAATTAACTATTTGGGAATCAGCTGCTGCGCCTGAGTCACTTAGCTTTATTCTATGGGGAGCAATAGTCGTTGTGCCTGTGATTATTAGTTACACCATTTTTTCCTATCGTGTATTTTGGGGCAAGGTACAAGAATTGAGATACCATTAACGGTTATATCTAAGTATATTTTTTAATTATCTTCTCAATTAGCTTTTTCATTAGATAATAAAAAAGCACATTTAGTGATACTAAATGTGCTTTTTTAATTACCACTCTACGGTGACCCGCGCGTTGGGCTATAGTTTATGCCTTATGCCTTATGCTTAAACTTAGACTTAAACTTAAACTTAAACTTAGTTTATCGCCAGTAATTCAACATCAAATATCAATAATGCACCAGGGCCTATTTTTCCTGCAGGCTTATTGCCGTAACCTAACTTTGACGGAATATAAAAACGCGTTTTTTCGCCCACAACCATCAACTGAACACCTTCGGTCCAACCTTTGATAACTTGATTCAAACCAAAGCTAATAGGCTCACCTCTGTCTACTGAACTATCAAAAACAGAGCCATCAAGTAAAGTGCCATGGTAATGTACTTTAACTTTAGAGGAAGCACTTGGGTGCTCAGTGCCATCACCTTGAGTGAGTACTTTATATTGCAAGCCTGAAGCCGTTTCAATAACCCCTTCCTCACTTTTATTAGTCGCTAAAAATTCAAGACCTAATTTAACATTCAACATGGCCGCTTCTTTGTTGCCACTTTGGCGCATGATAAAAAAGATAAAAACAGCTATTATTATGCCTAGTATTAAAATTTTACTCATTCAATCATTACCTTATACTGTTGTTTAACTAGAATACATGCTACTTAATTTCTCACTAATTTACTAGTTCAAAGACCTTCATTTCTATTATTAACTTCGTTGTAAATGGCTATTTTCCATCTATTAGTTCACGAAAATAAACGTTGCTGTATTTATAAATAAGTAACAAAAAAGCCAAACATAACAGATTTAGTATCTGTTATGTTTGGCTTTTAAAGTAACAGTAATTAAATAAATCTAACTAGGCAGGCCTAATTTACCTAAAGATTAACTTATTAAGTTAAAACTGATATTGCTCGGCTTTGGCTAGCAATTTTTTAGCCGTCAATTTACTATTGGCGCAAGCGTTAATATCTTTTTTATTAAATACCAAAATTTGGTCTTTGAATCCTCGGCTTTGCTGGCTGCCTGCACCTTTAATGATTAAGCTAACATATTCCTCACTTGGAACTTCTCGTAAACCATTCCCGTATAAACAGAGGGTTTCCACTAAAGCGCTACTCAGTGCAAAAAAATGTTCCTTTCTTGCTTTGCTTTGAGCAATTTGTTGCGTTTCTCTCACCTTATTTAACTCAGTAACTTTTTGCTCAAGCTTGGTTTTATTATTATTCAAAGCTACTCGTTCTACTTCAAGCTTTTTAAGCTCTGTAGTTAGCTCTTCTTTTACCTTTTTCTCTGCACGTTGTATCTGGTACTCAATATCTTTACGTTGTCGGTCAATATCACGCATTTCATAGGCAATATCACGTTGCTCACTACGCAACTCTCTAGCACCTTCTCGTTGTTGCTCAAATACTTCAATAACGTGTTCAAATTCATCTTCATGCTCTTCAAAATCTATAACAAAATCTTCATTATCTGAAATAACTATTCTTTCATTACCATGAACACGAGCAACAGGAGCTAACGGTGCTACTCGAGCCTGAGGCGATACTGGAGGTAATGGTGCGACCATTTGAAAAAATTGTCGATGCGAGGAGCCACCGTGAGCAGAGTTGATAGTAAAAATGGCTCCCTGCCCTTGCAAATAGACACTATCAATTGAACGAATCAATGACTGACGTGAGTTTTGCGATACTTTAGCCGATGACAACATAATGTCATTCATAATAGTTAATTGCTTGTGCAAATCATCATAGTTTTTATCCGCGCCATGAGCACTAAATGCGAGTAATAATGCAGAGCTTATTAGTGCTATTTTTGCTTTTACTTTTACTTGAGTAATATTACTGCTCGAATTTTGTTTTTTTATTAAGTTTGTTACTTTCATTATAAATTCCCTTGTGTGGATAGTACTAATATTTGTTTTATTTGCTTAAATTGGCCAAGGCTTACTTAGCAGTATTAAGTGGTAACCACCCAACCTAACCTTTATAGTTCAATAACTTAGTTGAGTTAGTGTCGCTGCTTTGCTCTAGCCCAATTTTTTGAAAACTAATCTCTCGTTCAAGTTGCTGGAATTTAATTTTCTGTGTTAATTGTTCATCTTGTCGTTGTGCATTAAAGAAACTAATAAAGTCACTCATATCTTCTTTACGCTCTTTTCTCGAAGCACCAATAACATAGCCTGCTAAGGCAAGGTTATTGCTCTGCTGCTGTGTACTCATATCTACGCGGTAATTGGCTAAAATAACTTGTTGCTCCGCGGCAAATTCACGTAATTTTAAATCCACCAAGGTTTCGATATCTTTATTGTCCTGGTTTGCTAATGAGCTAGTTAATTGGGCAGCTACCTTCTGCTGAACTTGTTGTTCAATTAAGGCTGCTACTTGCTGATCAAATAATTGTTTATCAAAGGGTTTACCCTGCATAAATGTCATTGTTATGGTGATAGCAAAGGCTGAGCACGCCATTGATAATGCGGGAACACCCAACCACACTCTCCAATTAATTGAATGACCTTGAGTTGTGCTTTTTTCAGTTTTAAAATGCTGTTCAAAAGCTTGCGCTCTATGCCAATCAGGCACCTCTTGTTCTATTTCAACGCTAACTTGATGAGCAAGGCTTTCGCTAAATAATGCTCTGTCGTGTTCACTCATTCGAGCATCAACTGATTTTTGTTCAGACATACTCCACCTCTACTTTACTAATTGAATCATCTGTTAATTGCATTTTTAATTTATCGAGTGCGCTATAAAGTTGCGATTTTGCCGTATTAGTAGATATGCCTAACTGCTGACTAATATCTTCAAAAGTACATTGTTGGAAAAACTTGAGCTCCACCACTAACTTTTGTTTTACCGGTAAACTCTGCATTGCTTCTAATAAGGCACTGCTTTGTTGCTGAATGTGTAAATCTTTCTCTAGACACACGGTGTCTGCATCTTCTTGCTCAGGCACATCATCAAGTGATTGCATCGGTCGTTTTCGTCGGTAAAATTCTAGACAACGATAATGAGCAATTTTAAATAACCAATTTTTAAAAGGACATTCTCCTCTAAATTTGTCTAAATTTTTAAATAACGCGATAAAAATTTCTTGCATCAAATCCATGGCATCTGTCGGGTTATTCACCATACGTAATGCGTAGTTATAGAGATTTTTCTCATAACGCTTTACCAGGGTTAACCAGGCAGATTTTTTCCCTTTTAGCGCTTGGGCTATGAGCGTTTCATCGCTTTTTTCAAACACAAAGGCTCCTATTTATAGTTATTATTAGCATTGTGATTATGTCATCATCGTTAACATAAACTTCATTCTTACTTAGGTTCTACTATAAAGTAGTGTTGGTTAGCAAAATAGTTTGGAAATTTTATTTTTATTTTTATATTATTTTCATTGGATATCTACAACATCACTTTACCTGCGCTTTATAACTAAACTATGTACATAAAAAAAGCCCTTTACCGAATAATACGGTAAAGGGCTTTTTCATAACTATGCGTTATACCTGATGCACATAGCTAACAGTGATAACTAACAAACAGAGTGTTCGGGAATTAAAACTTCATCACCACACGACCCGTTATGTCGCCATTAATCATGTCCTCAAAAATGTCATTAATATCTTCGAGTTTCTTTTCAATGGTAATCGCTTTTACTTTCCCCCGAGCGGCAAAGTCCAAACACTCGATTAAGTCTTTACGTGTACCAACAATAGAGCCAATAACACTAACGCCATTAAGCACAGTATCAAAAATAGGTAATGGCATATCTTCAGCAGGTAAACCAACTAAAACAAACTTACCGCCGCGACGAATGACCTTATAACTTTGCTCAAAACCGCTTTTACTCACCGCTGTACATATGCTGGCATGCACACCACCCGTTTCAGCAAGAACCCTCGCGACAACATCATCCTGCTTAAAGTCTAAACAAAGGCTTGCACCAAGTTTTTTGGCAAGCTGTAATTTTTCAGTGCCTGTATCAACGGCAATTACATTTAATCCCATGGCAACGGCATATTGCACTGCCAAATGCCCTAATCCACCAATACCAAAAATTGCGACCCATTGGCCTGGTTTTGCGGTAGAGACTTTAAGTGCTTTATAGGTAGTAACGCCTGCGCAAAACAAAGGTGCGGCATCAACATAGCTAATGCCATCAGGTATTTTAACCACATAATCGCCATCGGCTTTACAGTACTCGGCATAACTGCCATCTACTGAGTAGCCCGCGTTTTGTTGGGATAAGCATAAATTTTCATCTCCCGACAAGCAGTAATCACAATAACCACAAGCACTATACAGCCAAGGAATACCGACACGGTCACCTAGCTTTAAATGTTTAACCTGTTCACCTATTTCAACTATTTCACCAACCCCTTCATGACCCGGCACCAATGGCATTTTCGGTTTAACGGGCCAATCACCGTGGCACGCATGTAAATCGGTATGGCAAACGCCACAAGCATGGACCTTAACTAAAACTTCTTGATTAGTAATGGTCGGCTTATCAAGTTGCTGAATTTCTAGTTTGCCCTTAAATTTATGATTAACTGCTGCTTTCATAGTTGAACTCCTTTTTCATTAATGATTGGGTATAGCAAATAATTCATTGTAAAACCTCTGCTCAATGAAATAACGACATAGATCAATGATTGACTAATAAAAGACCAAGAAAATAACAATTTTTAGCATGTAAGGTGCTTAAATAGAAATAAGAAGAAGTTAAGGTGGGAAAAACACAAAAATATAATAAAAACTTAGTAAATGGTAAAAAGTATGTTTAAAATAGGGGGTTAGTACTATGTCTCCATAGTTTAACTGGATAAAACTGCGGCCTCCTAAGCCGCTGCTCTGGGTTCGAGTCCCGGTGGAGACGCCAACAACAACAACAACAACAACAACAACAACAACAACAACAACAACGCTCTAATAGCCAATATATTTTTTCTTTAAACGCCTAAAAAGAAAAAGCCCCAGTACCGAATATTAATTCAGTAGTGGAGCTTAAAATTTCCATGGCAATTAAATCAACAGCTATTTAGCTATTCCTCTGATTGCGTTATTTCTACATCCATGTCATCTGCGACTGAGTTACCACTCAGCATCGCGCTCACAGCCATGATAATTACTGCAAATATCACGCTTGTTAATTTGAACCCTCGCGAGGATGAATTATTCATTGTTTTACCTATGTCACGCCTGTTTGATTTATTATTAATTTGTACTATTTGTGAACAGGCACAGCGACACTAAACTATTAACTTTATTTTTACAAGTTTTTTATATAAGTTTTTCTTATAAGCTTTGTTAACAATATTTTTAATTCCTTTAAAACTAAATTAACTCATTAAATCAAATGTTAATCCTTGCTGAGCCTCTTGCTGATCGCTGGATGATACTGTCACTCGAATAGAAGAATTTAATACTCCAATCCCTGAGCTCAAAACACCTAAGTTAGTGTCACCATGTAACAATTGACTATATTTAATAGCCATAGCCAATGCGGTACTGTCAGCAGTCAACTTATCATGACTCTGCTGGCTGAACGCTGGAATATTGGGTTCTGTGCTAACAGGACTTTGTGATACAAGGGTAAAAAATAAACTAGCCTCTGCTAACTTGTGTTTATGAAGCTTTATCGTTAAACGCAGCGCATCGGCTTGCAATAAGTGATGAGCACTTTCAATCAAGGTGTTAAGTAACTTTTGTATGTACAATTCATCGCTGTTTATATAGTGAGGTACACTTTCGTCAATAAGAAAGACAATGGATTTACCTTCATAGACATTACTTGCTTTAAGTATCGATTCACTACGCTGTAAAAAACCATAAAAATCAAAGCAATCTTCTTTAGCGGTAATTTTACCTGATTCGATATCAGATAAATCCATCATAGTATCTAACAGCAAAGCAACATTGTTTCCCGCATGGCTTATGCCGGTGACTTCTTTATTGTTAATGCCTTTTTTCTTTAATTGCTCAACAAACGCTTTGACTGCTAATAAAGGCACACGTAACTCTTTATTTAGCGTTTGTAAAAAATTACTTTTAGCGAGACTTTTTTGCTCTGAACTTTCTTTAGCTAAAATAAGGGCTCTAGTTTTAATATTCACTTGCTGGCTAAGTTCACTTGAGTAGGCTGCCATCATCAGGACCAACATTTGAAAGAGTACAGCACCAAATGTCCCACCAATAAGTACTGCCCATGCTTGCCAACTTTTAGCCTGACTAAACCAAGGTTGATTCTCTACTATATTAATCTGCCAAAGTCGAGAAAACACCTCTATGGTTAGGGTATCAGCATGTCTATTTTTGGTAGGTAGCGTCTGTCCAAACAGAATGTAGGGCTCGCCACTTGAAACATCCTGAATAAAAAAACTAACCTCTTGCTCTTTTTGCTGTGCAAGGCGCAGAAAGAAACGGTCAAGTTGCACTACTGCAACAACAAACCCTAATAACTTACCTTTTTTAATTAACGATAACTTCTGTTGCCCTGACCCATTAGATGATGCTCGTTCCGTATGCGGTGAAAAAATAGCCTTACCAAAGAGCATGCCTGGCATGGCTAACTCGTCTTGTACTAAAGTAATTGGGGCACTGGCAATCACCTCTTCGCTATCAACAATGTCTTGCATAGACAAAATATGCTTAGGGTTGCTATAAACATCTAAACCTAAAGCAGCCTGATTACCGTATTGTGGATAGATATAATGCAACGGAGCATATTGATTACGAGGCTGAGCTAGCCCCATATGCCCATCAGATAAAATCTCTTTAATTTGAAAGTTTTTCTGCAGGCCCTCTGAACTTTTTTTCTCAAATATTTCTCTCTGGTCAAAAGGAACAATCGGTGCCCACTCTAATGCTCTTAAGCTTGAATCATGATTAAAGATACTTTGACTAAATAAGTTAAACTCAACTAATGACACATATTCACTGGCTTTAAACAACGCTGAAAGGCTATTTACGTTATTAACTACAGAGTCCACTTCAGCAAGAATTAATCGCTCTATTTCTACTTTCGACTGGTTGAATAAGACTTGTCTATACTGTTGCTGCTCGTATTGGGACGTTTTCAGTAATAAAAAAATAGCCAAGCCACCTAATAGGGAAGTAAAGCCAACAAAAAGTCGCTTAGCTAATTTAAGTTGTTCGGCATTTTTAACTAACAAGAATAGCGGAATAAAAAATACCGCCACCAACATACTGGTCGACCAAGTATGAATAAAAGTATAGAAAAATGTACCTTGTATTACCTGATTATCCAGCATGGAAATAATTAACACTGAGCTGGCAGACACTAAACTTGCAACCGGGCCAATTCTCAATAAAAAGAAGAAAAGGTGCTTTCTTGAGGTTAACCATTTTTTATATTCGATAAATCGAAAAACTAGCTGCTTAGTCCAATACCCTTGTAAAATTATCGCCAACACGGCAATAGTCATCACCGCCAAATTCGCATCTAGGTGAAAGTAATGCCTGAGACTAACTGCGAGTATGGGGCTAATCAGCAAGACCGCAATAAGTGGTGTAACGCCCCAGATAAGCAGTAAACCACTCATCAGTGCCGCCGAAGGCCCGACAAAATTAACCAGTGATTGTGGGTTTATCAGCCATATTGAGCTGTAACACATGGCAATATATAAAATGGCAGAAATAAAAAATCGTACTACATGCAGTTTTTTCATAGGTATTATTTAAGATCGGCAGAGTGATACTGTTAATTTATTGTAAAAACCTACGTAAGGTTTTAATCGATACTAGCATTATATTATCTGAATAATTAACCACCATACAAAATAATATAAGAAATTGTACAATTTAGTTTGCGCTACGTGCTTTGGTAAGCGAAAATACGCGCAATTTTTATTCTTTCAAGACTATCAGATCTGGAGCTATTATGTCATCGCGTCAAGAGCTAGCAAATGCTATCCGTGTATTAAGTATGGATGCCGTACAAAAAGCAAAATCAGGACACCCTGGTGCCCCTATGGGCATGGCAGATATTGCCGAAGTATTATGGCGTGACTTTTTAAAACATAATCCAACCGACCCTAACTGGGCTGACCGCGATCGCTTTGTTTTATCAAACGGCCATGGCTCAATGCTTATTTATTCTTTATTGCATTTATCCGGTTACGATTTATCTATCGAAGATTTGAAAGAATTTCGACAATTGCATTCAAAAACACCAGGTCACCCTGAATACGGTTACACGCCGGGTGTTGAAACAACGACTGGCCCACTAGGCGCTGGTATTGCTAATGCTGTTGGTATGGCAATTGCTGAAAAAACATTAGCAGCACAGTTTAACCGTGAAGATCACGCAATTGTTGACCATTTCACTTATTGCTTCTTAGGCGATGGCTGTTTAATGGAAGGTCTCTCTCATGAGTCTTGTTCACTTGCGGGTACTTTAGAGTTAGGTAAACTTATTGCCTTTTGGGATGACAATGGCATTTCAATCGATGGTCACGTTGAAGGTTGGTTTACTGATAACACGCCAGCGCGTTTCGAGTCTTATGGTTGGCATGTTATTTGTGTTGATGGTCACGACTCTCAAGCAATTACCCACGCAATTGAAGCGGCTAAGTTAGTGACTGATAAGCCTAGCATGATTTGTTGTAAAACTATCATTGGTTTTGGCTCACCAAATAAGTCAGGTACTCATAACTGTCACGGCGCACCGTTAGGTGATGACGAAATTGCAGCAACACGTGAATTCTTAAACTGGCCACATGCACCTTTTGAAATTCCAAGTGACGTTTATGCACAATGGGATAGAAAAGAAAAAGGCCAAGCGAGCCAAGTTAGCTGGAATGAAAAATTTGCCGCATACCAAGTCGCACATCCAGCACTTGCCAGCGAATATGAACGTCGTGTAATCAAAGGTGAGTTACCTAGCGATTTTGAAGAAAAAGCTAACGCCTTTATTCAACAGTGTCACGAAAGCAGTGAAAATATTGCCTCACGTAAAGCATCACAAAATACTATTGAAGCTTTTGGTGCTGTATTACCAGAAATGTTAGGTGGCTCTGCCGATTTAGCCGGTTCAAACTTAACGTTATGGTCTGGCTCTAAAGGTATTGAAACTGATCCTGCAGGAAACTATATATTCTACGGCGTGCGTGAATTTGGCATGAGCAGTATTATGAACGGTATTTCTTTGCACGGCGGTTTTGTAAACTACGGCGCTACTTTCATGATGTTTATGGAATATGCACGTAATGCAATTCGTATGTCTGCCTTAATGGGTATTCAAAATATCTTTGTTTACACCCATGACTCTATTGGTCAAGGTGAAGATGGTCCAACGCATCAACCTATTGAGCAGTTAACCAACTTAAGAACAACACCAAACTTAACAACATGGCGTCCATGTGATGCAACTGAGTCTGCTGTTGCATGGAAAGCTGCAGTGCAAAGTCAAAAAGCACCTACTGCTTTAGTCTTTTCTCGCCAAGGTTTACCGGCTATGGCTCGTACTCAAACGCAAGTAAGCGACATTGAAAAAGGTGCTTATACCTTAGTTGATTGTGCTGGTACACCTGATGTTATTTTAATGGCTACAGGCTCTGAAGTGGCATTAGCTGTTGATGCAGCAAAAGCATTAACAGAGCAAGGTAAACTGGTACGTGTAGTTTCTATGCCTTCAACGAATGTTTTCGATAAGCAAAGCAGTGACTATAAAGAAGCGGTATTACCGCTAAGCGTAACTAAGCGTGTCGCGATTGAAGCAGCACATGTTGATTTCTGGGCTAAGTATGTTGGTCTAGGTGGTGCGGTTGTTGGTATGACAACATTTGGTGAGTCGGCTCCGGGTAATGTTTTACTTGAGCACTTTGGCTTCACTGTAGACAATGTTGTAAACACAGTAAACAAGCTATAAGTAAATGAATTAAGCGGACTACAACGTCTAATAAATAGTCGTTATAGTCCGCATTGTTTTTATAAGTTAGCACTAACTTATCGATTAAAACCATCCGTAAATGCAGTAGAATTATGACAATTAGAATTGCCATTAATGGCTTTGGCCGTATCGGTCGCAGCGTTGTTAGAGCGCTATATGAAAGTGGCAAGACAGATTTATTCACCTTAGTTTCAATCAATGAGTTAGCGCCAGCTTCAGGCATCGCTCATCTATTAAAATATGATAGTACTCATGGCCGATTTCCTTTCAGTGTTAGCCAAAAAGAAGATCAATTAGTTATCAATGGTGACGAAATAGCGTTAACGCATATTGGCAACTTAAATAGCCTACCTTGGCAACAACAAAATATTGATATTGTACTTGATTGTACCGGTAAATATGGCAATCGAGCTGATGGTTTAAGCCATATTAATCGAGGTGCTAAGAAAGTATTATTCTCGCATCCTGGTAGCCAAGACATTGATGCAACCATCATCTATGGCATTAATCATCACATATTAACGCCAGAAGATCGTATTGTCTCAAATGGCTCTTGTACAACGAACTGCATAGTACCTGTGATCAAAGTAATCGATGAAGCATTCGACGTAGAAAGTGGTAGTATCACCACCATTCATTCATCAATGCATGACCAACAAGTCATTGATGCTTATCATAAAGATCTACGTCTATCTCGTGCAGCTAGCCAATCAATCATTCCAGTAGATACTAAACTTGCTGCGGGTATTGAACGAATATTACCTAAGTTTAAAGGTCGCTTTGAAGCGATAGCAGTCCGTGTACCGACAATTAATGTTACCGCAATGGATTTAAGCCTGACGGTAAATAATGATGTCTGCATTTGCGACATCAATCAAGCGATACAAGCCGCGACCAGTAACCATGACTTGTATGGCGTATTAGGCTATACCGAAGAGCCTTTAGTTTCGGTCGATTTTAATCATGACCCTCACTCTTGTATCGTCGACGGTAACCAAACCCGTGTCAGCCATAAGCGCTTAATTAAAATGCTTATTTGGTGTGACAATGAATGGGGCTTTGCCAACCGCATGTTAGATACTGCCATGGCAATGCATCAAGCTGAACGTTAAAACAATTAGTAATGTACTTTTAAAGACGAATATTTATTAAGTAATCTTCTTAATAGATATTTAAAAATATTGCACATAATTCACCAACAGTGAAAATAGGAGACAACAATGTCTATTATCAAAATGGCTGATTTAACATTAGCTAACCAACGCGTGTTAATTCGTGAAGATTTAAATGTACCTGTAGCCGATGGTAAAATCACCTCAGATGCCCGTTTACGCGCTGCATTACCGACCTTAAAACTTGCGTTAGAAGCTGGCGCAAAAGTAATGGTTATGTCTCACTTAGGCCGCCCAACAGAAGGCAAGCCGGAAGAGGAATTTTCACTTAAGCCTGTTACCGATTATCTCAGTGCCGCATTAAACTACCCTGTGCGCTTGGTAACTGATTACCTAAACGGTGTTGACGTTGCTGCTGGTGAATTAGTGGTATTTGAAAATATTCGTTTTAATGTTGGTGAAAAGAAAAACGATGATGCTTTAGCTAAAAAATTAGCCGCGCTGTGTGATGTATTTGTTATGGATGCTTTTGGCACCGCTCATCGTGCCCATGCAAGTACCCATGGCGTAGCAAAATTTGCTGCTACAGCCTGTGCTGGTCCATTATTAACAGGTGAACTTGATGCATTAGCTAAAGCAATTGAAAACCCTGCTCGTCCATTAGTTGCTATTGTTGGTGGTTCTAAAGTATCGACTAAATTAACGGTATTAGATTCTCTTGCTAAAATTGCCGACACCATTGTTGTTGGTGGTGGTATTTCAAATACTTTTGTTGCTGCTGCAGGTAATGAGGTAGGAAAATCATTATATGAAGCGGACTTAATTCCAGAAGCACAACGTTTATGTGCACAAACTGACATTATTTTTGCTGATGACGTTACCGTTACTCGTGATGGTTTTAGTGATTGGAAGCATGACTCAGTGACTGAAATTAAAGCAGCTGCTGATGTTGATCCTCAAGATGACATCATAGATTACGGCCCTGAAACTTCAGCGAAAGTAGCAGAAATAATTAAAACTGCCGGTACTATTTTGTGGAATGGCCCTGTCGGCGTTTTTGAAATGGATGCCTTTGCTAAAGGTACAGAAATTATCTCACACGCTATTGCCGATAGTTCAGCTTTCTCAATTGCTGGTGGCGGCGATACGCTAGCTGCGGTTGATAAATATAATATCGCCGATAAAATATCTTATATTTCTACCGGCGGCGGTGCTTTCTTAGAGTTCTTAGAAGGTAAGAAATTACCTGCTGTAGAAATATTAGAGCTACGCGCTAAGTTATAATATAACTCATACTAAATTCGCTCACTAGCCGATAACCGCTGTGAGCGGTAAAAAAAACGAGTGCCTTACTAAAGTCACTCGTTTTTTAATGCTTAAAATATCAAAAACCAAAGAAACTGAACGTTAAAGAAAGAATAACGAAACCACAAAGCCAACAACAACCATCACAACGAAACAAAGTCGAAATAAAAACGAAACATCTTGCAATGTTATTGTAGTAAACTTACAATCACAATCTCAAATAATGTACTGAAACAACCTGTAAAACATAATTATCTTGTAATATTCGTACAAAATTCAGTATTTATTAATTTTTCTGTTTTAAAGGCAACTTTAATCAAATTAACCTGTCAGACAAGGGTGCTATTTGCTATAATTTTGTTGTCTAAATAAAAACTTCCAACCTCAGCAACAAAACTTATCTAGGAGTAAGTAAATGGCTTTAATTTCAATGCGCCAAATGCTCGACCATGCGGCAGAATTTGAATACGGTATTCCAGCATTTAATGTAAATAACTTAGAGCAAGTACGCGCAATTATGCTCGCTGCTAGTGATACTGATAGCCCTGTCATCATGCAAGCATCTGCAGGTGCCAGAAAATACGCCGGCGCACCTTTTTTACGCCATTTAATTTTAGCCGCGATTGAAGAGTTTCCACATATCCCAGTGGTTATGCATCAAGACCACGGTACTTCTCCTACAGTTTGTCAACGCTCAATCCAATTAGGTTTTTCATCAGTAATGATGGATGGCTCTTTAATGGATGATGGTAAAACACCAAGCAGTTATGAATACAATGTAGATGTAACGCGTCGTACTGTTGAAATGGCACACGCTTGTGGTGTTTCTGTTGAAGGTGAGTTGGGTTGTTTAGGCTCTCTTGAAACTGGTATGGCTGGTGAAGAAGACGGCGTTGGCGCTGAAGGTATATTAACAAAAGAACAAATGTTAACAGACCCTGAAGAAGCGGCTGACTTTGTTAATAAAACTCAAGTAGATGCACTAGCAATTGCGTGTGGTACTTCTCACGGTGCATACAAATTTACCCGTCCACCTACTGGCGATATTTTAGCGATAGATCGTATTAAAGCAATTCATCAACGTATTCCACAAACTCACTTAGTAATGCATGGCTCTTCATCTGTACCACAAGATTGGTTAGCGGTTATCAATGAATTTGGTGGAAAAATCCCTGAAACTTATGGTGTACCTGTTGAGCAGATTCAGCAAGGTATTAAACATGGCGTACGTAAAATCAATATAGATACAGATTTACGTTTAGCGGCTACCGGTTCTATTCGTCGCTTTTTAGCTGAAAATCCAAGTGAGTTTGATCCGCGTAAATTTTTACAAGTATCAACTAACGCTATGTACGATATTTGTAAAGCACGCTATGAAGCATTCAACACTGTTGGTAATGCGAGTAAAATCAAACCTATAAGTCTTGATAATATGTTTGACCGTTACCAAAGTGGTCAGTTAAAAGCTATCATCAAGTAAAATTATTGTACAAAGTAGTTACAATGACTATTCATTAAAAGGGCTTCGGCCCTTTTTTTATGCTCGAAAAAAATAAAGTAGTTAGGTATAATCACCTTAATATAATAACCGTTCATTTCTATTAAGTAATTTCCCAAAATGTTTTCTCGCTTTATCCTACTCCCTATTCTTGCAATTTATTGCGCTTTACCTCAATTGTCTTATGCCCAAGAAACAGAAAATAGCTCTGCTGATGCATCAGACATATTATTTAGCCTTAAAAAAGCTGATAAATCACAACAGCCAGCATCTGGCACCTTGTTTACCGCCTCAGCACAATTTGGCTTTCTTTATTTAACAGGTAATACTCGTAGTGCCGATATTAAAACTGGCTTAGATCTACGTTTTGAAAGAGGTCTTTGGCGCAGTTTCTTTGTTTTTGATTTATTAATAAAAAAGACAGAAACAGAAAACGAAATTAGCACCGATGAAATTCGCAAAGATTTTGAGACTACCGATAACAAATGGAGCATTGCTTCGCAAACTAACTACACGCTTAATGCAGCTAAAAAAAACTATATTTATGGTAGTTTATTCTATGAAGAAAACCGCTTTTCTGGTTTTGATTCGCAAGCTTCAATGTCAGCTGGGTGGGGTCGTCGTTGGTTTGAAACGAAAGAAGCCAGTTTTGATGCGGATGTTGGTCCCGGTTTTAAAAGAGACGTTACTCAAGTTACCCCTGAACAAATAGCAACAGGTATGATAAGTAAAACGCAAGACACCCTTATTTTACAGGCACAAGCGCTTTATATTAGAAAAATGAATGAACACATTGAGTTTAAACAACTCTTCGTTGTAAAACACGCAATAGAAAAAGGGCAAAACAGTATTTACAAAGCTGAAAGCTCAATCACCAGTAAATTAATTGATTCGCTGCAACTGAAACTTAACTTTATTATCGATTACAACTCGAAAGTCGATGATGATAAAGAAAATTTAAATACCGAAACATCTGCGGTACTTATTTATAGTTTTTAGTTTTTAGTTTTTAGTTATATTAGAGCTAAGCAGCAAACATCAAGTTAGCTGCCTAGCTCAAACGAATGCCGTTTAAACTTATTTAAATCTTCAGCCAAAAGCTCAACGCTCTGTTCATCAATCAAATAAGTGCAAGTACCTGATGCGTTAAATTCATAACAAACACTCATAAATTGCTTACCTTGCTCCGTACTATACAAACCAAACTTAAACGTAACACCATTCATCCACTCTGATACATACTCATTAATATGCTGCACTGTTAAGTGTTTTCTAGGAATAACTGCTGCACGCCAGTGACGATATTTATTCTAATACCAAGTTGAGTAAGTTCTTTCCCACTCAGCCAGAATTAAAAGGTTTAGAGGCAAGGCATTGATTGAAGAGAATGGTTATTCAGGAGAATATGCTCCTGCATTCTCTAAGAAGCTACATATATGTAGCGTCCTTATCAAAATCAATAACGCTGTATGTAAACCTTTTAAACTCGCCCTCTGGGAGCTTTCTCGATGTTCGCTAACATCGTTAAGTTTATTTGATTTAGAATGACTAAACCGAAACAAATTTGCCTTGTTAATGAACATCGAGCAGATCTCTGAGTTGGGAAGAAATTTAATCAAATTGGTATAAGTAACGCTTAACAAACAGCCCTTGGTGTTTTTATATATTATAAAAGCCTCCATTTACTGTGGTTAATAATCCCAATATCAGTACATTTACACCCTAAATTGGGATTTAATTAACACTGAATTACGACGAAACTGATTAAAACCCACTAACAAGCTGTTATTTAACATAAAAAACATAACTAAAAAGATGGCATAGAATTGGCATTACATAAAGTAGAACGGGATGATTAGAAAGTTAGCTTAATAAATAAGTTCTTAATTAAATTAAAAATCCTAAACAACAATGAATGATGAAACAATAAAGGAATTATTATGAAATCGATCACTACACCTTTTAGTAAAATGGCACTAGCATTATTTCTTTCGGTAAGTGGCATGTTACTTAGTTTATCAGCGCTAGCCATTGCAACTGATAGTGTTAAACATGAAGTACATACTGTGGAAGTAGAAACAAAAGCCCAATCAGTGCTCATATCACAATAAGTATTGGTGTCTATTGAATGAGCATTACGGTATCAACTGTTGCGCTAAATAACTTACAATAATTTTCAGCCATAGCGTGGTATAAAAGTAAGAGCAGGTCAGATATTTTTTATAATATGGGAGGCACTATTTTCTTCCTCCCTATAAATATGATATTAGTTTGCAAATAAATGAATCCAATAACTAAAGGCATTGCAGGTTTATATGATTATTACTATTCTTACGTCTAAACAACAAATTGAATTAAATTAAATTAATCATGATGATTTCACCTGTAACGATTGATGAAAAAAAACGAATTAAAGCACTTTATGACTATGCAATCCTTGATACTGAGGCTGAAAAAGCATTTGATGACTTAACGTTACTTGCCTCTGAAATTTGTGAAACACCTATTGCCTTAATTAGTTTAGTCGACCCTACACGTCAGTGGTTTAAATCAACCGTAGGACTTGATGCATTTGAAACTGAACGAGATATTGCTTTTTGTGCCCATGCGATACACGAACATAATATTTTCGAAATCCCCAATGCTTTAGAAGACGAAAGATTTGCAGATAATCCTCTAGTAACTGGAGCCCCCAATATTAGATTTTACGCAGGAGCACCTCTAGTCACTCCTGATGGTTTTGCCATTGGCACTTTGTGCGCGATTAGTGATAAACCTAAAAAACTTAATAGTCACCAATTAAAATCACTCGAAATTCTAAGCCGAGAAGTTATCACTCAAATGGAACTTAGAAAAAAAGTGTCTGAACTTAAAAAAGCGAATGACTTTACTAACGACTTTTTATCAAATATGAGTCACGAAATTCGTACCCCTTTAAATGCAATTCATGGCTTTAGCGAACTATTATCTGAACGTTGCAACAAGCTCAAATTCCCCTCAGATATACAAGATTATGTTGCAGAAATTGACTTTAGTGCTAAACACTTACTTTCTATCGTAAATTCCGTTTTGGATTTAAGTAAAATTGAATCAGGTAAAATGGAGTTAGCACCAACATGGTTTCAAGGTCATCAATTTTTAAAGAACACTAAGAATATGATGGAAGGTCAAGCGACCGCTAAAGACATTAAATTACTGCTTGAACTTGATAATAATGTCCCTGAATACTTTTATTTTGATGAAGGTAAATTAAGCCAAATACTGATTAACCTAATCAGTAATAGTATTAAGTTCACTAAACAAGATAAAAAAATCACATTAAAAATCAGTTATAGAAATAATGATTTGATTTTTAATATAGTGGATGAAGGCATTGGTATAACCGATGAAAATCAAAATAAATTATTCAATAAGTATCAACAAGTTGGCGACAATAAAAATATAGAAGGTACAGGGCTTGGCCTATCTATAACAAAGAGCCTTGTTGAATTGATGGCCGGTAAAATAACCTTAACAAGTAAAAAAGATGTTGGAACAACTGTATTAGTAACGTTACCACAACCAGCCAATCAACCTAGCGTTAATGATATAGAAAACAAAGCTAAACCTTTACAAAAAATTCAACAATTAAATATTTTAGTAGTTGAAGACAATGCAATAAATCGTAAATTAGCTAAAATAATTCTAGAGCATATGGGACAAATTATTACTTTTGCTGAAACTGGCGAGCTTGCTTTAGACATAACAAAGACTCAGCAATTTGATCTTATACTTATGGATATCCATATGCCCGGTATTAATGGCGTTGAAACGAGCCATAAAATTCGTGAGAATAATATATTAACTCCTATAGTAGCCTTAACTGCTGACATTTTTGAGATTCAAAAAGATGATGCTAATAGTTTCAAATTTGATGACTATTTAACCAAGCCTATCAATAAAAAACAATTAGAGCATTGCTTACGCAGACAATATTAAATAACCGTAAAGTCGGGGTTACACGTTTGCATAAATTGAAGTTCTTTCAATCACATTTGCTTGCCTATCCCCTTTAACCTAAAATAGCCGTAATTAAAATTTCTCTTCAAATAAAAAGGTCTCTACATGGCTCAGCCGTTACCAGATAAATTCATCATGACGATGAATCGAGTTTCTAAAGTAGTTCCACCAAAACGTACTATTTTAAAAGACATTTCTCTTTCATTTTTCCCTGGCGTTAAAATAGGTGTTTTAGGCTTAAACGGTTCAGGTAAATCTACCCTACTTCGCATTATGGCCGGTCTTGATACTGAATTTGAAGGTGAAGCGACCGCATTAGCTGGCACTAACATAGGTTATTTACCGCAAGAACCAATCCTTGACGAAACAAAAACAGTGAGAGAGATCGTTGAAGAAGGCGTTGCGACCGTTAAAAATGCGTTGGCACGTCTTGATCAAGTGTATAACGAATATGCTGAAGAAGGTGCTGATTTTGATAAGCTTGCCAAAGAGCAAGGCGAGTTAGAAGATATCATCAATAGCAACGATGGTCATAATATTGATAACGTACTTGAGCGTGCAGCTGACGCTTTACGTTTACCTGAATGGGATCAAAAAATTGGCGTATTAAGTGGTGGTGAACGTCGTCGTGTAGCTCTTTGTCGCTTATTACTTGAAAAACCAGACATGTTATTACTCGATGAACCAACTAACCATTTAGATGCAGAATCTGTTGCATGGTTAGAGCGCTTCTTGCATGACTATCCTGGCACTGTGGTTGCCATTACCCATGATAGATACTTCTTAGATAATGTTGCTGGTTGGATATTAGAACTTGATAGAGGACACGGTATCCCTTATGAAGGTAACTACTCTTCTTGGTTAGAACAAAAAGATGCTCGCCTTGAACGTGAAGGTAAAACGGAAAGCGCATTACAAAAAACCATCAAGCAAGAACTTGAATGGGTTCGTTCAAATCCAAAAGCACGTCAATCTAAAAGTAAAGCCCGTTTGGCACGTTTTGAAGAGCTTAACAGCCAAGATCATCAAAAGCGTAATGAAACTAACGAACTTTACATTCCACCTGGACCACGTTTAGGTGATAAAGTTTTAGATGTGAATAACTTAACTAAATCGTTTGGCGATAGAGTGCTTATTGATGATTTAAGTTTTAGCGTTCCTAAAGGTGCTATCGTCGGTATTATCGGGCCAAACGGTGCAGGTAAATCAACGTTATTCAAAATGATGTCAGGTGCTGAAAAACCAGATTCTGGTAATGTAGTACTGGGTGAAACCGTTAAACTTGCCAGTGTTGATCAGTTCCGTGATGACATGGATAACAGCAAAACGGTTTATCAAGAAATATCACAAGGCCATGAGATTTTACAAATTGGTAATTTTGAAATACCAAGTCGTGCTTATGTAAGTCGTTTTAACTTTAAGGGTAACGATCAGCAAAAGATCATTGGTGACTTATCAGGTGGTGAACGTAACCGTGTTCATTTAGCTAAGCTTGTTCAAACAGGCGGTAATGTATTACTACTTGATGAACCAACCAACGATTTAGATGTTGAAACGTTGCGTGCACTTGAAGAAGCGTTATTAGAGTTTCCAGGTTGTGCTATGGTTATTTCTCATGACCGTTGGTTCCTAGACCGTATCTCCACGCACATTCTAGATTACCGTGATGAAGGTAAAATCAACTTCTATGAAGGTAACTTTACTGAATATGAAGCTTGGTTGAAGAAAACATTGGGGCCTGCGGCTACAGAACCACACCGAATTAGATACAAAAAAATAGGTTAATCACCAAATAAAAATAGCCCTGACTAGTTCCTTAGTAAACTTGTTGTGATTAGTTGATAAAATTCGCTAACCTAAACTAATTGAAAGCCAGTTAAAATTTTGATTTTAACTGGCTTTTTTGTGCCCAGTAACTTTTTACTTTTCAATAAAATGGGGCTATGCTAAGTACACACAGTAGCAAATTTATTAGTCACAATGGAAAGTATACATGGACAATAGACGACAATTTACGCGTATTTTATTTTCAATAAGTGCAGAGATTGAAATTGAAGGAAAGACATATTCGGTGTCTATTCATGATATTTCACTAAATGGTGCCTTGGTTACGGCCATAGACAGTGAAGAGTCATTGAAAGGTAAACTCGGTACTTTACATTTTGTACTGTCAGACAAGGAGTCAGAAGTGACCATGAACATTGCTGTGGTCCACGAAGAAAAAGACGAGACAGGTTTGCAATGTAATGCCATTGATATCGACAGTGTTACCCATTTACGACGCTTGGTTGAACTCAACCTTGGGGATAGCGAACAGCTAAATAAAGAGTTGAGCCAGTTATCACGCGTAAGCTAAATATGAGTTAGTGCTTAAGTTTAAGTCACTAGTTAAATTGACGTTTAAATTAACCTTTAATACATATAAATTTTCCATCTATTTACCCTGACCTTTTAGGAGTCTTAATGAATCATTTAGTTATTTCTTGTATTGGCCCTGATCAAACAGGCCTAGTCGACACCTTATCCAAAATAATTTCCAAGCATCAAGGCAATTGGCAAGTCAGTAGCTTGCATCATTTATCAGGTTTTTTCGCCGGCGTTATTGAAGTTGCCGTGGCAAGTGAAAAAAGCGAAAACTTAATCAGTGAATTAAAAGCAATTAGTGGTTTGAGTTGCCAAATTGAAATGGCTGAGCCTAACTTACCTGACGTGGTTAGTAATTTAGTACTAGAGATTACCGCTAATGATAGGCCGGGCATAGTACAAGAAGTTTCCTCGGTCATTCATCATCAAAGTGGTAACTTGCTCAAGCTAGTAAGTTCAACAAATAGTGCCGCCCATAGTGGTCAAGAGCTATTTAAAGCGAAAGTTCAAATTGCCATTGATGATAAATCGGTTGATGCACTTATCAATGCACTAGAAAATATTGCTGATGACTTGATGGTCGATATTTCCCGCTAGTCTTTATAAAAAACGAGTGTCATCAGCACTCGTTTTTTTATGCCTATTTCACTTTCTTTATTTTTAGTGAAACATTTTGACTTTAAGATAAGCTTGCTAAGAATTCAGCGGCTTTATGAATATCTCGGCTACGCTTCATATCTGGCAAACTCTTTAAGAAGGTTGCGCCATAGGGTTTGTTCACTAACCTATCATCACAAATCACTAATACCCCACGGTCACTCACATCACGAATAAGTCGCCCTACTCCTTGTTTTAACGCGATAACCGCTTGTGGTAATTGAATTTGTGTAAAAGGCTCTCCGCCTTGACGTCTAACATCTTCACAGCGAGCCTGCAGTAAAGGATCATCCGGCGAAGCAAAAGGTAATTTATCAATAATGACACAAGTGAGTTTATCGCCGCGAACATCAACACCTTCCCAGAAACTCGCCGTAGCCAGTAATATCGCACTGTCTTGCTCAACAAACTGCTCAAGTAGTTTTCGCTTGGCCATTTTTCCTTGTACTAATAACGGATTATCAATACTTTCAGCCAAGGCTTCAGCTACCTGATGCATAACCCGATAACTGGTAAAAAGCATAAAACAGGCACCTTTACTGGCTTTAATCAGCGGCTGAGCAAGCTCGGCAAGTTTTAACGCGCGGTTTTGATCATTTGCTTGGGGTAAATAACGTGGCACCACCAACTGTGATTGAGCTTGATAATCAAAGGGGCTATCTAGCATCAATTGTTTTGCACTTTGCAAACCTAAGTGTTGAGCAAAGTGATCAAAACTATTATCAACTGCCAAGGTGGCTGAAGTGAAAATCCAACCGGCGCCAGACTCTTTAACAACAGCACTAAACTTATCGCTAACCGTTAACGGGGTTTGATGTAATACCACACTTCTTGGCGTGGTTTCATACCAAAAACTCATGCCGTAAGCTTCTACATTTGCCATGACATCATACTGAGCAAGTAGGTTGACAGCGCGGTCAAAGCAATTATCTATCGCTTCGTTTCTTGAAACACACAGTTTTATCACTTGATATAGAAAATCTAAATCAATTTTTAGGTTAGCGAATTTTTGCTGGAATTGAACTTGTTTATACTTTTCGCGCCAATTACCACGCTCAGGATCATAGTTAAATAACAGGCGAAATTCTTGGCAGGTTTTCTGTAATTTTTCTGCAGCCAATCCTAATTGTTTAACATCGGTTAAACTACTGCGGTGCACTTGTAATACGTCAGTGCATAAGTCTACCAGCTGTTTACTAGAAAAAGCCTCGCCAAAATACTCACTGGCGATATCGCCTATTTGATGCGCTTCATCGAAAATCATTACCTGAGCTTTAGGAATAAGCTCACCAAAGCCCGTGTCTTTTAATGCCATATCAGCAAAAAACAAATGATGGTTCACCACTATAATGTCGGCGTCACTGGCTTTTTGACGTGCTCTAACCAGATGACATGCTTCATAATCAGGGCAATCTCTTGCCAGACAGTTATCTAAAGTACTCGTTACCAAAGGAAAAATACTGGAGTCTTCACTAACATTAACTATTTCGCCAATATCGCCACTTTGCGTGCCATTTGCCCAGGTTTTTACTTTAACCAGATCTTGCAACATTTGCGCATCAAGTTGACCACGACTATCTTGGTACTGCGCTAACCGGTAGTTACATAAATAGTTTGCACGACCTTTTAATAAGGCGACTTGCGCATTACTCGCCAGCGCCTTTTTGATTAAGGGAATATCTTTATGAAATAGTTGCTCTTGCAAGTTCTTAGTCCCAGTTGAGACTACAATTTTTTTAGGTTTTTTCGGATTTAGCGCTAAAAAGGCAGGGATCAAATAGGCGAAGGTTTTTCCGGTCCCCGTTCCAGCTTCAACGATAAGTGATGATTCGTTGTCTATTGCATGAGCAACATCAAGTGCCATATCAGTTTGCGCCTGACGAGGAGAGAAGCCTGTAATGGCTTTAGCTAAAGCGCCATCATTGGCAAAGGCTTTGCTTACACTAGAAAATGTATTATTAGTTGGGGCTGTCATGATTAAACAAATATTAGCATGGTACTTAAAGGCAGTTAAATATCACCATTAAGCAGATAGGAATAGCTAAACATTATATACACATTGCTAATCAAAGTGCAGGATTTCAGTGGTATTTAAATGCTTCGATACCCCTTATGTACTATCTATTGATTAGATAATCCCCTCGTTTAGAGCAATTAACACGGCGCGCGTTCTATCTCGGGTATTTAGTTTAGACAGAATATTAGAAACATGGTTTTTGACTGTGCCTTCAGCCAGAAAAATACTTGCTGCTATTTCTTTATTAGAAAAACCGCCGGCCATCAATTTTAAAATTTGTCCTTCTTTTTCAGATAACTTTTCCAATACAGGAGAAATATCAAAGCCTTTATTTATTTGTTTCATTACCACTGGCTCAGCAACGAAGCCTCCATTTGCTAATGTTTTTACTGCATTAACGAGCTTTTCTAGCGAAACATCTTTCAGTAAAAAGCCATTAGCGCCAGCTTGCAAACTTTGCATGAACAACTCGCTATCATCAAAAGTAGTCAGCATTAGGATAGGTAATGAGTTACCTTGGGATCTTAATATTTTTACCAACTCAATGCCTGATATTTTTGGCATGCGAATATCAAGTAACAGTACATCCGGTTGCTGCTCGCTAAGCTTAAGCTGTGCTTGCTCACCATCTTCGGCCTGCCAAATAATATTAATATCGTCACTTAAGGTTAATAAGCCCGCAATACCCTGTCTTACCAATTGTTGATCATCAACCAAGGCAACATTTATAATTTTATGTTCGGGATTGTTTTTAGTCATAATTATCTTCCACTTGAATTTTTAAGGTACAACCCACCGGCGTTTGAATCAGTTCAACTATACCTTGAAAGTCAGCTAAACGTTCTTGCATGCCAATAAGACCACTGCCTATTTGCTTTTCTACTTTATGACTTTTCTGAGTAGCTGACTTATCTGTAGACTGCGACACACCATTATCAGCTAAATAAAGGCTAAGTTGCTTATCTTGTTTCTCAACTGATAAGGTAAATTGATTCGCCTTACCATGGCGTATGGCATTACTTACCCCTTCCTGTAAGCAAAACATCAATTGTTGCTTCAAAGAAAGTGCATTAATTTCAGGTGAAGACTCCACGTTAAGCTGGCATTGAGGTAGCTGTTCAATAAGGTCAGATAATTTTTCTACTAGGTCAAACTGCTCTTCACTACGCATTTCTTTCACTACTTCACGTACGTCTGATAATAATGTTTTAGCTTGAATTAGATTTTGCGCTAACAAAGGCTTAAATTCATCAGGGACCTTATGTCGACTTACTTCAAGGTTTAGTGCTAAAGCAGTTAATTGATGGCCAATAACATCATGCAAGTCTCTTGATATTCTCAAGCGTTCTTTACGTTGTGATGATTCTTTTAACATAAATCGCGCTGCTAATAACTCTTGATTAATAGCACTAAGATCTTCTTTTGCTTTGACTTCTCGTAAGTTACTTTCAATAGCCGAAAAGCCAAATATTTGCAGCATGAAATAAATAATGACATGAAAAAATGCATTAAGGATATGACCATCGTATTTTATAAAAAAGTGCGCCGCCGTAATAGCAACCATGATGTACATCGCTTCACGTCGACTAAACCTTGACGGTAATTGCGTGGCAATAAGCACTAATAAAATTGGTGCAATATCGTATTCATCAAATTTAACCAAGAGCAGTACTAAAATCACTTGGCATAAGAGTATTAACTTATCACGTTTTGGGTAGTCTATTGACTGAGAGGAAACAATGCAGGCAAAAGATAGATAAAAAGCTAAGAAACCTATTAACTTTAAATAGAGCTCTGGACCTGTAGGTAAATTATTCAAAGAGAGGAAGCAAATAACTGACCAAGTAAAAAACCCAGACAAGTGTAATAGCCAGTCTTTATGTAAATGTTCTGGAATTAATGACTTAAACATAGTTAATTTTACCGTGACTTCTTAGTGATAATGACAAAAACGCTTTAGTTTCAAAGTTAAATGATACTAGCGCGTTTGTTAATAGCCGTTGATTTTATACTAAAATAATTCTATTTGAATTTCTGTTTTTTCTTTCACGGTAAATTTAGCTTCTTGGTAATTAGGTGAGCCAAATCTACCGACATTATTACTAAAGCCATACCCTTCTTTTGGAATACCGATAAAATTAAAATCTAATTTTTGGTTACTATTTTCATCTTGATAGATTTTAATGGCATATTCACCCGCAGGTAAGTCTTTAAAAACCACTTGCTCTTGTGTTTTATCAGCTTTTACTCTTGAGCCAAAGCTTGCTTTCCCTTGACTAAATGCCTCAGAGCCTGAATATAACCCTACCATGACATGACCTTTACCTTGATTAACATCACTAATATTTATCGTTAACTCAGCAGCAACCGCTTGTTGGCCCATCACTGCGATTAACGATAATGAACTAATTGTTGCTAGTACTAAACTACTTGCTGAGAAAGTGATCATTTTTTTAATAGACATAATATTTTCCTTTATTTCATTGATGCTTGACTTGAGTGATGCTCTTCAGGAGCAGCTTAGCAATAACGTCTGGCTAAGCTATATTGTTTCGACAAGGTAATGATAGGTAATATCGTTATCAGCTACAGGTGCCATAAGTCATCTTTTAATCGGCTTGTTTTCATGACTTTTGGCATGCCATTAAAAAAACTATAACTTATCTGTGGATCTTCACAAATAGTGAAAATGATTGAATCGTATTTTATGGGCTGTCGTTAGATTGGTTAAAATAATTAAAGTTCTGCGTCAAAAGTAGTGAGAAAATTATAAAAAACTTCACAAATCGCAAGAAAATAATGGCTACTAAGTGCGCTTCAATGTCATTAACTTAAGCTTAATTTATGCATTTACAATAAGTTAGCTAGTTGCTAACCTAGCTATGAATTAAAAATAGAGAGAAATCACCAATGAGCTGTTCAGTATTTAATTCAAATAGTACAAAAGTTAACCAATAAAATTCATTCAACTGAATTTTTAGAAAATCACCGCAAAAAAACTACAGATTTCACTCGAAATAGAACCCTTACTTTTCCTCGTTTAATGAGTTTTATGTTGAATGCTCTCAATGGTTCAATTCAAGCTGAACTCGTTCGGTTTTTCAATGTTATCGATGATAGCTACTTGTCGACAAAGACAGTTAGTACTGCGGCTTTTTGTAAAGCCAGAATGAAACTATCTCATCAGGCATTTATTGAGTTAAACGATGATCTAGTTCAAACGTTCTATGACACTGCAACCATTGATAAATGGCAAGGACATAGATTGTTAGCGGTTGATGGCTCAGTCACACAATTACCTATCTCTAACGAACTACTTGAGCATTTTGGTAAAGCTCGCCCACATGCTGCTATGCCTCATGTTCGTCTTTCACAACTTTATGATGTTAAGAATAATATTACCCTAGATTTACAGGTAGAGAGCCACTCAACAGGAGAGCGTAAAATGGCGCTAAAGCATTTAAATAAAACGCAAACAGGCGATTTAGTCGTTTACGACAGAGGTTATCCTGCCGTTTGGTTTTATAAATACCATAGGCTAAAGAATGTTGATTTCTGCATGTGTATTGTTAAAAGCTCAAATGTGGTTAAAGCTTTCTTAGCAAGTGGGAAATATAGTGATATCGTTGATTTTCCTTGTATCGAGAAGTCTCTTCGTCGATGTAGAAAAGATAAAATATCGACCGAATCACTACGTTTAAGATTAGTACGAGTTGACCTACCAGGTGAGCCAGAAGTTTTGGTTTCATCATTAACAGATCTACAAGCTTATCCTACTGCTCTTTTTGCTGATTTATATTTCCAACGTTGGGGTGTTGAAGAAGATTACAAAGTATTGAAAAGTCGCCTCAATATTGAGAATTATTCTAGCGTTTCTGTTGAAGGTATTTTACAAGACTTGCACGCTAAGCTATTAACTAAAAACCTTACAGCTTCTGCGATCCATGATGCAAAACGAAAAGTAAAGAAGCCTAAAATATAGGCTATATCAATATAAAATCAATTTCACCTTTGCGATAAATCAGCTCAAAGATAATATAGTTCGCTTCACAATGAAGCTAGCTGAACTTGAGCTTTATGAACTGATGATAAGTAAAATATCAAAGAATTTAAGTGTTATTCGACCTGAGCGTAAATTTTTTCGACAAGATAAGAGAAACAAGACAAATAAGTACCCAATGAATTATAAACGTATGTGTTAAATCCTTAAGTTAATGACATTGAAGTGCGCTTTGCGGAAGTAAGTCAACGGTCTATCCCTATGTCTGCTTACATCTCATAAACGGTCGTGTTTGCGAGTTATATGCTAAAATGATGACTAATGGACAAATTCGATTGATGCTAATCAATATTGCTATGACATTGTGAGCGATTTAGATGGACCTATCTCAATTCCCCCTATTTATAGGATTTGTCGACACAACGAAGATTAAAAATAATTTCATTAAGTGATTTGAATTACCTTAATTTCCATGTGAGTTTATTTGATCAAAACTTCAAAGTAAAAGAAGAGTCAGTAATGTATAAAACCTATAATCATAAAGCAGTTGAAGCATCAAACGATACGTTGAATAACATACTTGACTTAATTGTTGAGGGAACTTGGGATTGGAATAGAAATACAGGTCATGTCGATCGGAGTCCTGGATGGTACCGAATGTTAGGTTATGAAGTAGGTATATTTCTAAAAGATGTTTTTACTTGGGAGAACATAATCCATCAAGATGATTATAGTAGAGTCATGGAGAACTTTGAACTTTATACAAGTGGAAGAATTGATAAATATTGTATAGAGTACCGATGCAAACAAGCCAATGACGAATATCTATGGATAGTTGACCGTGGGAAGGCGCTTGAATATAACCCCGATGGTTCAGTAGCAAGGATGATTGGTGCTCACCAAAATATCCATGCACAAAAAGTAGCACAAAATGAACTGATTGAACAAAATCGATTACTAAAAAAAGGGAATGTAACGCTGGAGGACAAGATAACAAAAAAAGCAAATGAACTAGAAAAGAAAAATCAGGAACTTAAAGAGAAAATATCTGAAGTAGAACATGCCTCAAACACAGACGCATTAACGGATATAGCCAATAGAAGAAAACTTGAAATAGAATTAGCAAAAGAAATATTACGTTCAAATCGCTATAATCATCCACTATCGTTAACCATGTTCGATATAGACAACTTTAAACATGTCAATGACACTCTAGGACACAAAGCAGGCGACATAGTACTGAAAACCATTTGTAAACTCGTATCCAAACACCTTCGAGAGATAGATCTCTTTGCAAGATGGGGAGGAGAGGAGTTTGTCATCCTTTTTCCAAATTTACCGCTTGAAAACGCACTTATTGTTGCAGAAAAGTTACGAATATTAATAAACGAATGTGAAATCCAGTTAGGACTTTTTGTCACTTGCAGTTTTGGTGTTACCGAATATTGTTCAGGAGATACTATTGAAGAGCTCTTTCTTCGAATGGATAAATCACTTTATCATGTAAAGGAAAATGGGAAAAATAGAGTAGAAAGTTAAGTTTAAGTGCTTAATTAAATGGATGTCCGCTAATGACTACAAAGCAACCAAGTTTAGGCGCCTCTTTAGCAACTGATGCATATCGCTTAAGTGGCATTAGTTCGTATCATAGATATTCAAACACATTAATAAATTATCGGTTGAAAATACTTCATGGTGCACATAAAAGACCTAAGGCGTAGCTACAAGAAGCGTTAATTTTTAGAGCATATAGCTGAAAAATTTATTTTTATATACCGAAAATGGGTACATAGAGCCATATGATATTTTACTGATACCTCTAAAAACATGGCCAAATTTACTTTAGCATTACAGTTATACCAAGGCCTATTTATGTGAAAAATATAGTAGGCTAAAATATGAAACGAAATGGAATGGAATGCAGCCAACGAGTGCATCCCCTCTTTAGTTTACAGCAGCAACGTCTACTTCCCAGCTATCAATCAAGGTAATAAACTTATCTTGTTCGGTTAACTTAAGGGCGACAGATAATACTGTACTCTCGTCAAGATCATTTTCATGTCCTTTAGAAAAATTAACGCCCGCTGACAAACCGACTCTTTTTTTAATACCTAGGGCTCTTTCTTTATGGAAAATCTTTAAATTGGCGATTGCTTTAGGTGCCAATTTCATAATATAAATATCTAACTCTGGGCTATCATTAAAAAAACCTTCTACAGCAACTTGCGTCGTTTTATTAACCACCTCCAGAGGAAAGGCTATAGTTCTTTGTTCTATAATATTATCTTCAATGCTTGCAGATAATGTTATAGAACGCGTAGGCTCAAAATTAGCCATGCTGTTAATCGATACTTTTACCAATATTTTTTTGGGTTAACGGTAAGAAAGTCTTCTGGTTTGGCATCAGAAAAATGCGCTATGGTTGCAAGAGGGATACTAGAACATGACGTTAAAAGAAGTGTGCATAATAAAATAATTATTTTCATAGCTAGCCTTAAAGAATATTACTATCGAAGAGTTCAGCCAGAGGGAGATTAATAGGTAACTTATTTTTGTATAAAGATTTAAGTACCGGGTTATTAGTCATTTGATTAGTTGAACATTGATTATGTTCAACCAAATAAATAGCTTCAGATAACATTGGGTCATTTAAGTCACCCCACCCTCCTGCAACAGAATCAACAGCGGGACAGTCGACAGCAATACCATCAAAGAAATCGCCAAAGCCATCGGCATTATGATTATGATGCGTAATCGCTAATACCATTTGGTCACATAATTGTGTAACTCTCATACCTACCGGTTTTCCAAAGGTTTTTTGCCCAACTAATTTTACATCAAGGTAAGGTTTTAGTGAGTTTATTAGTACTTCGCTGCCTGAAGACGACTCTTGTGTTGTAATAAAAACAACACGAGACATATTTAAATAATGCTCTGCACCATTTAGGTTAAAGAGTTCAATATCACTTTGATGATTAGCATTATTCGTTGGTTTGTTATAAATATTACCAGCGATAATGTCACCACCAATTTGGCTGGCAAGTTGGTTAGACATTCGAGACGTGCCACCGTGGTTATAGCGTAAATCAACTATCAGTTCATCGATGTTTTCATTTTTAAAGTATGCAAAGGCTTGATTAAGGTCTTCTGAGCTCGGGTCTATAAAACTATTATAAACAAGGTAACCTATTCTACCTGCGCTAGACTCAAGTACCTTAGTAGCGAATACTGTATTGGTTGTTACCTCACTTTGCTTCATCGCCTGAGTAATAACAGCCCCTTCAAGTGTTCGCCACGTAAAAATAACGTCTTGAGATACATCGATTTCAGACCAAAATTCTGACCAGACAAATAGCCCCGTAGCGATAGCTTGATGTAAATCTATGTCGTTAATCGCGATAATGCGATCTCCTCTGCTTAGCCCTATTATTTGAGCATTACTGAGTTCATAAACCAAGCTAACCACTAATTCATTATTCAGTTCGTCTATTTTCACCCCCATGCCATAACCAATATTGGTGGCATTAACAAAAATGTTGTCGAAGTCATCTTTGGGCATAACCCCGCTGTAGCGATCAATCGGATTATGCTCTTTGATATTATTGATTAACGATTGTAAGGTCGAAAAATCCTCTAGCGCAGTATTGTTGTCTAATGACTCATTCCATAAATACCAGTCATCCATATAATTCCATAGGGCTGTATTCATCGACGTTTGGTTTAGGCAAACATCTGGGTCTACGCTAATAATAGGAGATTCTACCGTTTCGCTACCACCACAAGCTTGCAATAAAAGTAAAAATGTTAACATTAATAATAACGATTTCATAAAGACAACTAACCACTTAATTACGATAATAAAGTGCTACTTTAATAATAAATAGGGGCTTCAACAAGTGAGAAGACAACAATAGTTTAGGTATTAAAAGTGAAAGGTATACTCTGCCGTACAAAAAACAACAACCAATTGATATTGTTAAAAATAACACAGCGTAAATTTATACAAAGTTATATGAATCGGTAGATAAAACGATCTTAAACTTATAAAAACAAAACTTAATTCAAGCTAAACTAAAGCTAAGCCAACGCTTTTATTTGATTTAGATGTTTACGACCAACAGGAATTAACTCACCTAGTATATTCACATCATAATCGGCAGTGGTTCTTCTTTGTAATAACATCTGTTGTTGTGAGTTAACCAAATACGATTTATGAACACGCATAAAATATTCATTACCGAAACTATCTAATAAACTTTGTAAATTGCAGGATAGCTCTAGTTTAATTTTACGGTTATTCTTTTTATAGACAACCAAACATTCATTACCTAATGCTTGCACATAAATAATATCATTTAATAAGTCGGTCACTTTGGCCAAAGCAGGAAACAGTTTATGGTCTACAACATTATTCAATATTTTATCTTTTAAGGTATTACTTATTTCTAATGCCTTAACTAGACTTAATTGTGTTTGCTTTAGTTGTTGCTCAATTATCAATTTATTTTGCTGTTGCTGATAATAAATAGAAACTAAACCGGCACTAAAAATTATAATTTCTATTGCTGAGGTGATTTGTAGTAATGGCCATGAAAAATTAAAGTTAATGATATTACCCGCAGATAATCCCATAATACTTGCGACAATAAAAAACATTAGTGTAGCCGTTAAGTAATACCAAGCAGCTGTCTTTTGTTTTTTAACAGCCAAAACAGCCGCACTAAAACAGCCAACAAAAATTAAAAAACTCACCAGTAGCCCTATGCTATAACCTATTTGGTTTAACTGTTCAGCCAAAAATTTTCCAACAGTTAGCCTTGTTATCGCTAAAATGAGTAATAGTAACTGATTAATATTTAAGACTTTATATAGCCGTAAAGAAAGTGATTTAATTTGCAAATAATGTTTAGCGAACTCAGCTATCGCCACCACTAATAAAGCACCAATTAGCACGGTTTTATTGTGTAGATAGAGAGTGTTCGGTAATAGGTACGTTAACCACCCTTGACCCGATAAAAACCAAGCCCCCAATAAAAATAACATAGTGCTATAAGCAAGATAGGAAGGTTCTTTTAATCGAAAATATAGCATTAAATGATAAAAAGAAAATAACCCTAACATGCCATAAAATAGACCACTAAATAACGTTGAGTATTGTATATCTTCAAAGAATTCATCATTTTGAAAAACAAATAGTGATGCTCTTAAGTATTGTCCTTCTAGCTTCAAATAAAATGACGAAGACAATAAGTCATTAGGTATGCTAGTAACAATATTATGATGAAATTGTGGATTACCCTGCACTATCTGCTTTTTCCACACGTTTTTTTTGGTTAAATAATGCAGTTCCATTGGTGTGTGTATACGGTTTTTTTTGAGTACTAAGATAAAACCTTCAGTTTGTAGTAATTTAACCTGCTGACTCTCTAGGTTTATTTTCAACCATAAATGGTTTCTATCACCAAGGTTCACATAGTTGTTTTTAACTATTTCAAAAGGTTCTTTATTGTTTAAAAGCTGCTCTATCGTTCTCTCTTTTTGTGAATAATGAGCTGCTGAAACCGTTAGCTGTTGCCCAGACTGTATTGTTGATGTGTTTTGGCTAATTATAAATAGGGATATACATAGCACTAGAGCAATAACTAAAAATTGTACTTGTAGTACAGAAAGTGATTTAGCTTTTTGATAAAAACGATGATATTTAATATTTGGTAATATATTCAATTGTATAAAGTCATAATTGGAAACATTTAAAGGTAGTGAATAAATCTTCTTAATAAATCTACCAGAAACACCATTATTAAGGCACTATTTTTTACTCGATTTAGGGGCAATAGCGAGATATAACAAATACTGCTAATGTCAGTTATTATTGAAAATAGCGGACATAAAATTGGAGGTGATATTTCTAATGATTTAGACTACTTTGGTGGCGTTAGTGATCATATGGGAGCTTTATTTCAAAGATTAGGAACAATCACAAAACATAACTAAGATATTACATTTTCCATTCGGTGACGTGTTTTTCATTATTTGTGACGATCCACATATCGCCACTTACCCCAATTAATTAGGGTAAGTTTAAATTTTAAGATAAACAAGGGGAATAAATATTCCAAAACTAGCCGCTTGATTGAGTAATGGCTAGCTATTGCAATTGAAAGCAACCTAGTTATTGGATATTTAGGCCATTGTAAATGCCAACTTAATTGTCTCTTAGTGCTACGGTTACTGGTAGACGCATCGCTTTTACCGCTGGCAGAATGCCACCTAATAAACCAATGGTGATAGAGAAAAGTAACGTTTGAACAATTAAGTCCATAGATAGCTCAAAATTAAACATCATTTGACTTAAGTTATTGGCATCTTGGGTTGATGCCGTCCAACCATCAAAAATAAAATACAAAGGTAAAATTCCCAGTAGCGCACCAACTAGAGCAATCAGCAATGCCTCGATAAGAATAGAAAAGCAAATAGCAAAAGCACTAAAGCCTATCGCTTTATGCGTAGCTATTTCCTTACTACGACTAGCGATAGTGGCATACATGGTATTTAGGGCCGCGATCATAGCGCCCAGTGCCATAATAAATGCTACAGGAAAACCAACCCAGCGTATTAATCGCGTTAAGTTCTCCGCTTGGTTAGCAAAAAATTGTTTTTCAAGCATTATGCGTAAGTTTAAACGCGGATCATCTTGCCACTCTTGGTTAAGTTGAGCTATATCCGTATTGGCTTTAAGGGCTAACCGAACAGATTGTAAGGTGTTACCGCGCTGATAGTCACTTTGTACCATGCCAATATCAGCCCATAACTCAGACTCAAAAACACTATTATTATCGCTAAAAACACCGCTAATCAACCAACGAGCACCACCAAGGGTAATGGTAGAACCAACGGTTAATGCTGGGATTTTTCTAGCGATTGCTTGTCCAATAATGACTTGTCGTAAGCCAGTTTTAAACTTTTCGCCGGCTATCATGTTAAAGTTGGGTCGAAAGTGGTAAGTATTTTTACTAATGCCTCTTAATGCTAGTTTTTCAATGTGCTTTTCACCTGATTTATCAATATGAAGCATTTCTGCATTAACAAACATTTCCGCAGAAACCATTGCTTGGTTATCACTATTTTTCAGTACTTGCTTATTGTTTGCGAGAATATTAACTTCTGCAGGAAACATAACACTTTGCAATTCTGATACTGCGCCTGCGCGCATCACAATTAACGTGTTATCAAGACCCGTTCTCTCTAACGTTTTAACCATACCTTGCGTCATAGCTAGTACCGATAAAATTACCGCGGCAACACAGGCAATGCTCAAGATACTTACCGATGAAGCAATAGCTCTATGTGGAAAGCTTTTCAAATTGATGGTAGCTAAAGCCACCGCTTGCTTCAATTTAGCTCGGCTATCATGGATTAGCTTATACATTATGCTTTTGCTCCTAAGGTATGACTTATAGTTAGACGCTTTAGGGATAAAGCGGGTAGAAAACTACACAGTGTTGCGGCAAGAAAAACCAGCGAAATGACATTGAGATAATGCGCATTATCAATAGCCATTGAGGGAAGAAAATCAGCAAACAGATGGCTAACATAAGCTAAGCATAATTTTGCGGATATGCAGCCGAATAAGGCGCCAAGTGCTAACATAAAAAAGGACTCTAAATACACTTGAGTGATCAAAAATCGACTAGAAAAACCCAATGCTTTCATCATGGCACTTTCATTTAGCCGTTCTCGATTACTTTGCATCATGGTATTGCACACAATTAACAGCAGAGTAAAAAACACTGCAATAACAACTAGTTTAATAACCATCGCCATATCAACAAACTGTTGTACCCGCTCTTTGATGAATACTTGTTCGGTCGTTGTTCTTGTTGCGCCAGTAGAGTTGGCAAATAACTTATCGATTTGCTGACTCACTTTATCTATATCGGCTTGCTCTGCTACTTTTGGTGTTAACCAACTCACCATATTACGCGCATAAGCACGGCTTTTATCAAAATAGGCATGTTGAAAGAATATTTGCTTTTCTTCACTCGCGCTTGCTGCATTTTGATAGATTGCAGACACAGTAAATTGCCAAGTAAAACCCCCTTCTCTATTCATCCAAATGGAAGAGCTCAGCGGTACTTTATCACCGACTTTCCAGCCATATTTATTGGCAATGGCTTGGCCGACGACTAAGCCTGTCCGTGTGTTTTTCCATTGTTCAAGCTGCCATTTGGGCATGCTATATTCATCGAACATTTCAAAGTAACTTTTATGATCGACCGCCAAAACGGCTAGTTGATTCGTTTCATCTTTGAAAAATCCGCCAAACCAAGAGGCATAACTAACACTGTCCACGCCTGCAATGGCGGAAATTTTTTGTTGGTAATTAAGTGGTAATGAACGGGCAAGGGATATTTTATGGCTGGTAAGTAGCCTGTATTGATTATTACTACTGACATTACTTGTTAGCGCATGATTAATACCGGCTAAAATTGAGAATAAAAAGAAAGCAATCATGACGGATAAACAGGTCAAACTAAAGCGCGTTTTTTTACGAAAACTATTACGCCAAACTAGCTGGAATATATTCATGAGTTCACCTCAACCACAGACAATTGGCTTTGTTTGCCCTCTTCAATGTGCTGTTCTAAATTTATCACTCTGCTGGCATATTCACTCGCCCTTAAATCATGAGTCACCATGACAATAGTTTTGCCATAATCTTTATTAAGCGCGGCTAATAAAGTCAAAATTTCATCGGCCGTTTTTCTATCTAAATTACCGGTAGGTTCATCGCACAAAATAATTTTAGGATCACTGACAATGGCGCGAGCAATGGCAACTCTTTGCTCTTGCCCACCTGAAAGCTCTTTAGGTAGATGGTTAGCTCGTGCCTCCATACCCACTAAACGCAGTGCTAAGCTGGCATGTTGCTTTCTTTGCTTGTTATCTAATGGCGTTAATAACAAAGGTAACTCAACATTACCTTGCGCGGTTAATACCGGTAATAAATGATGCAATTGAAAAACAAAACCAATATTTTCTGCCCGCCAGGTTGATAATTTTATCTCGGATAAGGTATCAATTCGCTGTTCACCAATAATGACACTGCCTGAGGTGGGTAAATCTAAGCCACCAATTAAATGCAGTAATGTACTTTTACCTAAGCCTGATGGCCCCATCAAAGCGACAAATTCACCTTCCGCTATCGATAAATTAAAATTGTCATGCACAACAACATTGTTACTACCTTTTTGGTAACTTTTATTTATTTGCTTTAATTGGATGGCTATTTTAGTTGGGTTATTCGTTTGCATAATATTTACCTAATTATTGTCAGTTACTTGATAGTTGCTTAAAAGCGAGTCGGTTTAGCGTTAGTTAGTTTCCATACTATTTATCAGCTTTTTAAAAAGCTGACCTTGACTCCCATATCTGGCAATATTCGTGCGTCTGTTGTATGCAACTTAACGCGTACTTTAATACTGGCTTTTTGCCTATCAGCTGTTGGGATAACAGCAATAACTTCACTGGATATCTGCCAATTAGGGTAGGCGTCTAACGTGGCGATGGTTTTCTGATTAGCGTGAACTCGATTGATATAACTTTCAGCAACCTCTACTTCTATTTCTAATGAACTCATGTCAACAATAGTGCCAACCCCTGTTCGGATAAAACCTCCGCCAGAAGAGCCTGAAGAAATTAACTCTCCTACTTGCGCATTTTTACTGATGACAACCCCATCAAACGGCGCGCGTATTTTGTGTTGCTCTAATTGGTATTGAGCGAGCGCAACTTTCTGCTGACTTAAATCAATTAAGGCTTTTTTGTTAGTTAATTGCGCAGCAATTTTTTCAGTAGTAAAACGACTGTCATCAAGAAATTGCTCACTAATAAGTGATTTTTCAAATAGGATTAGTTGACGTTCGAGACGCTTTAATTCATGTTGGTGCACTATATTCAGCTCATGAAAACGCGCTCTATTAGCGGTTAAATCAGCTTGTGCTAGTTGGTAAGAAATTATTGCTTGCCTATCATCTAACTCAGCTATTATTTGGTCACTTTGAACTCGCTGGCCTTCTTCAATATTTAACTTGTTCAACTTTCCTGTGACGCGTGATGACACAGTAGCGATACGTCTAGCGACTATATGTCCGCTTGCATCAAGCACTGAACTGTTAATTATTATGTCGGTAGCTTTTTCTAGAGGACTATTGGCTTGTGTAACGTCGCCTGTGCTTATAACAACATTGGCAGTTAAGGTGTTTTCCTGATTACCCGTATCAACGACTTGAGTAGTATTAGTTGCTGACGTTAGTCCTTGATCACTTGGTTGGTATGCTGCTTGAATAACAAAAGCCCAAACGAACAATAAAACAAGCAGCATGATACTTAATATCACTTTAGCGCTTAATGAAGAAAAAAGAGTTTTGCTATGAGTAACACTTCGGTCAATGGTGAGTTGTTCAATATCTAAATTTCGGGGCATTATATTCTCCTAATAAGTTAAGAGAATGATAAGAATTGTCGGCTTAGTTAAACAGTGCCAAAAGTAATGATATTAAGTGTGTCGATGCATGACTTTTGGCTGTTTAGCCACTAAGCGTATAAATCTAGGTGCTTAGGTTTATTATTTTTCTGGTCAGTTTTTTCATCTGACGTTTCTGGCTCCACAGACTTTTTAGCGGCTAACTCATCGTCATTAGATTCTGCTTCTTTTATGTCAGTTTCTAGCTGAGCATGCTGCTCTTTACTACTATCCTGTTTAGCCTCTTTCTGGCTGGAGTGGTATTGATCGTCTTCCTTGGTAAAATAATATTCATGGTATTCAAGATGATCAGGGTCTTGACTAAGTTTAGTGTTAGCCGCATCTTTAAGCAGTGCTTTCACCTTTAAGCTTGCTGGCTTAATCGGTACAGGAACTACACGTGTTAATTGAGTAGTAAAAATATCCATCTTTAATTCCTACGCTGTTTTTACATGACTTAATAAATACGTTGTACTACCTTATTATCGACTATTCACTCAAAACCTTTAACCCATAAGCCTTAACTTCTAGTTATGCAGTAATTTAGAGTAATAACTTTAAGCAAGTTATATATAACAAATCGTAATAAAAAACGTTTATTTATTACTTGCAGCTATCTTAATTAAGCAGTAGTGTAAACATCATCAAAACAAATTATTTTTTCAAGCTGTTAATTTAATTTTACAGTACCATTAAGTTAACAGCAAATGACTAACAATAGAGATTTTTTAAGCATGATTATTAACCTGAATAGCCGACATCACCACCATCATAACAACTAGCCCATTCAGGTTTACTTAATCAGTAAACTACTGGAGGGCAAGTGGCCTTTCAGTGGTTTAAAAAAGCAGAATACAACCTCTTAATAGAAGTAACTGTAATTGCTAAACCCCCGAAAGAGTCGCGACTCTCTCGGGGGTTTTTCGCATTTTAGCGAATAAGAAATTGTATATACATGACAAATTTTAAGATTAAAAACGATAGGAATTATCATTATGAGCACATCAGAGCCACGTTTACGCATTGCCATGCAAAAGTCAGGACGCCTAAGTGAAGATACCCAAAAACTACTTAAGCACTGTGGATTAAAGTTAAACCTGAGCGATAGAAGATTATTAGCTCATGTCAGTAATATGCCTATTGATATTATGCGTGTTCGCAGTAGCGATATTCCAGGCTTAGTTATGGACGGCGTTTGTGACTTAGGCATTGTTGGTGATAACACGCTCGAAGAAGAAGAGTTGGATCGTCAATTAAAAGGCAACAAGTCTGACTACATTCGTACTACCACGCTAGATTTTGGTGGTTGTCGTTTTTCAATTGCAATGCCTGAAGAATTTGAATATACGGGCTTAGAGTGTTTAAACGGTTTACGTTTTGCCACAACTTACCCGCAATTATTAAATCGCTTTGCTAAAGCTAATGGCATTAACGTGGAATTTTGTTTGTTAAAAGGTTCGGTTGAAGTCGCACCTCGTGTTGGTTTAGCTGACGGTATTTGTGACTTAGTTTCTACTGGCGCAACACTTGAAGCGAATGGCTTAAAAGAAGTGGCTGAAGTTTTTCGTTCAAAAGCGTCCTTAATTCAACGAGCAGACTCATTAGGTGAAGAAAAACAAGCCATTTTAGATACTTTATTGCCACGGATTCACGGCGTTATGAAAGCGAAAGAAAGCAAATATATCATGCTGCACGCACCAAAAGATAAAATAGCACAAGTCAGTAAATTAATGCCCGGTACAGAAACTCCCACTATTTTACCACTTGCCGATCGTGATGATTTGGTCGCAGTGCACGTAGTAGCAACAGAAACATTTTTTTGGGAAACCATGGAACAGTTAAAAGCCTTAGGTTGTCACTCAATCCTAGTTATGCCAATTGAGAAGATGATGGGCTAATACGCGTCATACTTGTAACTTCAGCTGCATTGTCGGCGTTGTTCGTTACCATCACTTAGAACACTAAGTTCAGGCAACTCACAACTTGACGGCTTTGCTGAAGTCACAAATATTTAGCGTATATTGACTGCTTAAGATATGCAGTGAAAATTGAATTATTAATACCGAGAAAGAATTATGATTAATCAACTAATCAATTGGCAAGAATTATCAGAGCAGCAGAAAAAATTTGCACTTGCTCGACCTGCAATAGCAGATAGTGCCTTATTATCAACGCAAGTTGCCAACATTATTTCGCAAGTTAAAAATCAAGGCGACAAAGCGATTTATGCGTTAACTGAACAGTTTGATGGTATTGCGCTAGACACCTTAAAGGTGAGCCCGCAACAAGTAGCTCAAGCCAAGTTAGCCCTTAGTGCTAAACGTTTAAAAGCTATCAATACCGCTTATCAGCAAATAAAAGCATTTCATAGCGCACAACAGCCGAACGATATAACGGTTGAAACTACGCCCGGTGTTAAATGTACTTTAAAAACTGAAGCTATTGAAAGTGTTGGTCTATATATCCCTGCTGGCTCGGCGCCATTACCCTCAACAGTATTAATGTTAGGTGTTCCGGCTCAACTTACCGGTTGTCAGCGTACGGCACTGGTTTGTCCGCCTGATAAAAATGGTCAACTGGCAAATGAAGTATTAGTGGCTGCTGATCTTTGTGGTATTAGTGAAATATATACCGTAGGTGGCGCACAAGCTATTGCTGCACTTGCGTATGGTACACAAACAATAGCGGCGGTAAATAAAGTTTTTGGCCCTGGTAACCGTTATGTTACTGAAGCAAAAACCCAATTATCACAGCAAGTTCCTGGCTTTGCTATTGATATGCCAGCCGGTCCTTCTGAAGTATTGGTTATCGCAGACGAGCAAGCAAATCCGGCCTTTATCGCTGCCGACTTATTATCACAAGCAGAGCACGGTGTTGATAGCCAAGTAATACTACTTAGTGATAGTGAATCGTTAATCACACGAGTATCTACAGAGTTAGAAAAGCAATTAGCCACATTGTCACGACGTGAAATTGCTGAACAAGCATTAACCCAATCTCGCTTAATATTAACTAAAGATTTATCTCAAGCAGTTGCCGTATCTAATGAATACGGCCCTGAACACTTAATTATTCAAACTGAAAATGCACCCACCCTGCTTGCCAGTTTACGTAATGCAGGTTCAATTTTTGTTGGTGCTTATACGCCTGAGTCGGCTGGTGATTATGCTAGCGGTACCAACCACGTATTACCGACTTATGGTTACTCAAAAGTGATATCAAGTTTATCACTGGCAGATTTCTCTCGTCGTTATACCGTGCAAGAAATTACCAAAGCAGGTTTGGCGAGTTTAGCTGAGTGTATTATTGAGTTAACCGATGCTGAAGGTTTGGATGCACATCAGCGCGCTGTGACTATTCGCTTAGAAGAAGGCGCTTAGTTATGACCTTATCAGCGAAAAGTAGTTTAGTCGCTAGCACCTTGATAGAGAAGTTAGCAAGAGAAGAGCTGGTCGATATGGTGCCATATCAGTCTGCAAGGCGATTATTTGCCAGCGGTGATAATGAGCAAGCTAACAGCAAAACGTGGCTTAATGCCAATGAGGCTCCTGGGCAAGGTAAGTATCAGTTAACGAGTGAAAATATTAATCGTTATCCTGATTTTCAGCCAAAAGCGTTATTAAATGCTTACAGTAATTATTGCAGATTACCCGTGGATAACATACTTGCGACACGTGGCGCCGATGAAGGTATCGAATTAATTATTCGCAGCTTTTGTCGCGCTTATCAAGATAGTATTTTAATTTGCCCACCGACCTACGGTATGTATGCCATTAGCGCAGAGAATCATGGCGCAAGCATTGTTAGCGTGCCATTGGTTAATACCCCAGAAGCAAAGTGTCAACTCGACCTTGAAGGGTTAAAAGCACAAGTGGGTAAGGTAAAAGTCGTCTTTTTATGTTCGCCAGGTAACCCTACGGGCAATACCTTACCGCAAGCACAAATTAAAGCAGCAATAGAGCTATTTAAAGATAGTGCTATCGTTGTTGTTGATGAAGCCTACTATGAATACACCAATACTATATTAGATGGTGAGCAAGTAAATACTAAACTCATAAATCAATATGATAACGTGATTGTACTAAGAACTTTATCAAAGGCATTTGCCTTAGCCGGTTTACGTTGTGGTTTTACCTTGGCAAACAAAGAAATAATAACGTTATTAAGTAAAGTTATTGCACCCTATCCAATTGCTGCACCCGTTGCAGAAATTGCTAGCCAAGCATTAACTAATGACTTAGCTGTTATGCAAACTAGGGTAAATAGCACTAATAGTTTACGAGAACAATTAAATGTTTGGCTCAAGCAGCAACACTGGTGTAGTGATACTTTCCCCAGCGACGCTAACTTTATATTATTTAGCTGCAATAATACTGAAGATAAAAACAAAGTTTTTGATCTATTAGTAGCTAACAACATCTTAATTCGTGACCAATCTAAGCAACAACAGCTTGAAAATTGTCTTCGAATTAGTATTGGCAGTGCTGATGAACTAGAACAGTTAAAACAACGACTAAACACACTATAAATAAATTTATCGCAGCATTATAGCTAGCGTAACGAAATAATGAAGAGCATTTTATGAGTAATACCCAAGAGAAAATATTATTTATCGACCGTGACGGTACCTTAGTTGAAGAGCCAATTAGTGACAAGCAACTTGATACTTTAGAGAAATTGGTTTTTGAGCCGAATGTCATTGCAGAGCTTTTAAAGCTTCAAGGCAAAGGTTTTAAACTTGTTATGGTTTCCAATCAAGATGGTCTAGGAACAAAGAGTTTCCCACAAAGCGATTTTGATTTACCTCATGACAAAATGATGGAAATATTTAGTTCTCAAGGCATAGTATTTCAAGACGTATTACTTTGTCCTCATTTTGATGAAGACAACTGCAACTGTCGTAAACCTAAACTTGGCTTAGTGAGTGACTACCTTCAACAAGGTCGCGTTGATTTTGCTAACTCTTTTGTTATAGGTGATAGAGAAACTGATATGGGCCTTGCTGCTAACATGGGTATTGTGGGTATCAAATATAATCGCGAAACATTAACTTGGGCTCAAGTTAGCGAGCAAATTATTACCCAATTAGAACAACCAAGAATCGCCACAGTTACCCGTACTACGAAAGAAACAGATATAACGGTGACGGTGAATTTAGATAAAGCCGGTGATAGTAAAATAGACACGGGTTTGGGATTTTTTGATCACATGTTAGATCAAATAGCGACGCACGGCGGTTTTAGCTTAACCTGTAATGTGAGTGGTGATTACCACATTGATGAACATCACAGTGTTGAAGATACCGCTCTCGCTTTAGGGCAAGCGCTAAGAAAGGCCTTAGGCAATAAACGCGGTATTAATCGTTTTGGTTTTACAATACCTATGGATGAATGTCGTGCTGAATGTGCCATCGACCTTTCTGGTCGTCCTTGGTTAGAATTTGATGCTGACTTTACCAGTGATAATGTTGGCACCATGTCGACACAAATGGTGCCTCATTTTTTCCGTTCACTTGCCGACTCTATGTTAATTACTTTACATTTATCAACCAGTAAAGGAAATTGTCATCATCAAGTAGAGAGCTTATTTAAAGTTTTTGGCCGAGCATTAGGTCAAGCGATAAAGGTTGATGGCGACGCTATGCCAAGTTCTAAAGGGTCACTCTAATGGCGCAGGTAATGACAAATAGCACTTCAACCGCGATGAATGTCATCGTCGATACGGGTTGTGCCAATTTAGCGTCAGTAAAGTTTGCTGTTGAACGCTTGGGTTACCAAGTAACTATTACTGATGATGTTGCCTTAATACAAAGCGCTGATAAAGTAATACTTCCAGGGGTTGGTACTGCTAAGCATGCCATGGCTAATATCAAAGCTAAAAACTTAGTCAGTGTATTGCAAAACTTAACTCAGCCCGTACTTGGCTTTTGCTTAGGCATGCAGTTAATGACAGAGTCCTCAACCGAGGGTAAAAAGTCTTCAACAGAAAGTAGCAGTGAAAACAATACTAGTAACATAGTGCCTTGCTTAAATCTAATTCCTACCAAGGTTGAGCCATTACAAGCACAAGGTAATAGATTGCCACATATGGGTTGGAATACACTCACACAAGTAAGTGACCATCCTGTTTTTAAAGGTATCACGGCAGGTGATTACTTCTACTTTGTCCATAGCTTTGCTGCGCCAATAAGTGAATACACTATCGCTAGTTGCGAATACGGTAGTAGCTTTTCGGCTGCCATCGCCAAAGACAACTTTATTGGCTGTCAATTTCACCCTGAACGCTCAAGTGCTTTAGGCAGTAAAATCATTCAAAATTTTCTAGAATTAGACTTCACAGAAGTTAAGCAGGAGCAAACCAAGTTATGATGATCCCAGCAATTGACTTAATCAATGGTGAAGTAGTTCGATTATACCAAGGCGATTACGCTCAAAAAACCAATTATCAATTCACCGTACAAGAACGCCAACAATCCTATGCAAAATCAGGTGCTACGGTTATGCACTTTGTTGATTTAGATGGTGCTAAAGACAGTACAAAACGTCAACTAGAAACGCTAAAAACGGTAGTAAAACACCCATCAATGACGATTCAAGTTGGTGGTGGTGTTCGTTGTGAAGATGATGTAAAGCAACTGCTAGCACTCGGTGCTGATCGTGTTGTTATTGGTAGCTTAGCGATTAAGCAGCCTGAGCTGGTAACACAATGGCTTAAAACATATGGCTGCGAAAAAATTGTTCTCGCTCTTGATATTAAAATTGATGCACAAGGTAATAAAACACTTCCTACCCATGGTTGGATAGAAGATAGTGGTGTTAATCTAGAAGATTTACTTGCCCAATATCAAGATGCAGGCATAAAGCATGTGCTGTGTACGGATATTAGTAAGGATGGCACATTAACAGGCACTAATGTTGATTTGTATACTGAAGTTTGTGCAAAGTACCCTGAAATTGACTGGCAAGCTTCGGGCGGCATTGGTAGCTTAGATGATATTAAAGCACTTATTCCAACGGGGGTTAGTGGCGTGATATTGGGCCGTTCACTGCTTGAAGGAAAGTTCACTTTAGAAGAGGCTATCGCATGTTGGCCACAAGTGGAGAAAGCTAATGTTAGCTAAAAGAATTATTCCCTGTCTCGATGTACGTGATGGTAAAGTAGTCAAAGGCATACAGTTCCGTAATCATGAGATTATTGGTGATATAGTGCCCTTAGCTAAGCAATATGCTGAAGCTGGCGCAGATGAACTCGTTTTTTATGATATTACCGCAAGCTCAGATGGTCGTGTTGTTGATAAAAGTTGGGTCAGTCGTATTGCAGAAGTTATTGATATTCCTTTTTGTGTCGCTGGCGGCATAAAAAGCGAAGCTGATGCTAAAGAAATTTTAATGATGGGCGCTGATAAAATTAGCATCAACTCTCCTGCGCTAAGAGATCCCCAACTTATTACTCGTTTAGCCGACGTTTTCGGTCAGCAGTGTATTGTTGTTGGTGTTGATAGTTTTTATAACAAAGATGCTAACAACGGCAAAGGCGAATATCAGGTCTACCAATTTACCGGTGATGAAAAACGTACGCAACAAACAGGCTGGACCACCTTTGATTGGATTGAAAAAGTAGTGAGTTTAGGCGCTGGTGAAATAGTATTAAACTGCATGAATCAAGATGGTGTTCGTCAAGGTTATGATATTGAACAATTAAAGCAAGCAAGAGCTGTTTGTAGCGTGCCTTTAATCGCCTCTGGTGGTGCTGGTACTATAGAGCATTTCAGTGATGTTTACCTGCAAGCCGATGTGGATGGTGCACTCGCCGCATCAGTTTTTCATAAAGGTGTTATTGCAATTAAAGATTTAAAAGATTATTTAAAAGACCAAAATATTGAGGTGAGACCATGTTAATAAACCAAGATAATATCGATGCGTTAGCATGGCAGAAAATGGATAACTTGATACCTGCTATTATTCAACACGCAGCAACAGGTGCTGTATTAATGCAAGGTTATATGAACCAAGCCTCATTAACTGCTACGTTATCCACAGGAAAAGCGACTTTTTTTAGCCGTTCAAAACAAGCATTATGGGTTAAAGGCGAAACTTCCGGCAACTTTCTAGAAGTTAAACAAGTATTAACTGATTGCGACAACGACAGTTTACTCATTGCTTGTGAGCCCGTTGGTCCAAGTTGTCACTTAGGGACTGAATCTTGTTTCCCAGAGCAAAAACTTACTCAACAAAACTTCCTAAGCCAACTTGAGCAAGTAATTCAGCAACGCAAAGATGATGACCCTAAAGAGAGTTATACCGCGCACTTATTCTCTCGCGGCACCACTAAAATGGCTCAAAAAGTAGGTGAAGAAGGTGTTGAAGTGGCACTTGCTGCTGTCGCTGAAACCAGAGAAGACTTATTAGGTGAGTGCGCTGATTTGTTTTACCACACACTAGTATTACTGGCTGATCAAAAAATTGAGCTCAGTGAAGTTATGCAAGTATTACAAGAGCGTCATAACAAATAGTTCTCCTGCTAAGTAACTCCTCTGAAAGCGACTTTGCTAAATAGCAGCATCCTTGTTATGTTTAATACAACAAGGATGCTTTTATTTATTATCGGTAATGTAGTTTATAACTGAACGGTATTCTTTATGGCAAATTCATCTTATGGTTTTAATCGAGCACCATTGACTAAAGCACTACTCATCATTGCTCTTTTTTGCATTACACAATATGCGTATGCGAGACAAGATAGTGTACTTATTTATATTCGTGATGATGTCTACATTGACTACCTAAAGTTTGTTGCTGATAGAGATATTAGCCTCATAGATAACTTCTCAGGTGAAAACATTCGCCGCGATGTAGTAGATATGATTATTGCTCAGCAAGCCCTTAAACTGGGAGGCTTTGAACATCGCTTCAGCTACGCCCCTGGTAAAGTTAATTTTCGTAACACTAAGATGTTGCAAAATGGTCAACTACTTATTAGCTTTGATTCTTATTGGCAGCAAGATGCTCTCCCTCTTGCCAGTAAGGTCTATATCTCTGACGAAGTGATCCGAAATGGTGAGTACGTCGCAGGTATCTATACAAGTCCTGAAAACAGTAAAACCTTGGCAGTGAAAAAATTAAGTGACCTTGCTGAATTAACCTCTGTATCAACACCTAAATGGCGTACAGATTGGAAAACATTACAAGACTTACCGCTTAAAAGTCTTACTCAAGATGACTCTTGGCTCTCTATGGTGAGAATGGTCAATATACAATGGATAGATTTTATATTAATGCCATTTAACTCTACCCCAGATCAAAGCTTCACCATGGATAAAGTACATTTAGTACCTGTTAAAAATATTGGTGTAGTACTTAAAGACTCTCGACATTTTGTTATTAGTAAGGCACACCCTAGGGGACAAGAAGCCTATCTAGCGATTAATAAAGGCTTAAAAATTCTTCGTCAACAGGGTGCTATCGTAAAAGCATATCAGCAAGCTGGTTTTTTTGTCGATAGGGATATAGTCAAAATTATAAATCCTTAATAAATTACTCTAACCCATAACTTGCTAATCACTCATAAGTTATCGAATTTGTTAATGACATGTAGTAATATGCTGCAAAATAAAAATAATTAAGTGAAGCGGAAGGTATTCTTCATTGTAATAATCATTTCACCTACATGAGTTATTATAAGAGATACTGGCTAAGGAGTGGCTATGTTTAAGCGTAGATCAATAAAAAAATACGGAAATAAACTTTTACCAAAGTTACAGCGCCGATATGGTGAACATACCTTCTATAATGCCAGCCAAGTTAGAGCGACCATTTATCAATGTAATTTCAATCCAAGTTACTTGCCTCTAGGGTACATATTATTTCTTGATTCTTGTGATCTAAGTAAAGTGATTACCACTGAATTTCCAGAATTGTGTATTCGAAAGTATAAACAAGAAATTAAAGATTACCTTAGTACTCGAAAGTATTACGGTTATTTAAAACTACTAAATATTTAACAGAACTTACTAATTATGACGACAGATACTACTTGGCAAATTAAGCGATTTGAAGAACTATCACTTAACCAATTATATGATGTACTAAAATTACGCATTGATGTTTTTGTTGTTGAGCAAACTTGTTTTTATCCTGATTTAGACAGTGATACAGGGATGCTAGATAGACATCCTGAAACTTTACACCTATTAGGTTATCAAGCAGAGAAACTTGTCGCTTATCTCCGTATTTTACCAAAAGGTCAAACCTACCCTGACTATGTCAGTATAGGACGAGTTGCAACGGCACCTCAAGCCAGAGGGGGAGGTTTAGGTCATCAGTTAATGACAGAAGCATTAATAGTTAGTCAGCAATACTTTCCCAACCAAAGCATTAAGATTTCAGCACAACAACATTTGAAAGCCTATTATCAACAGCATGGTTTCACTCAGGTGTCCGAAATGTACCTAGAAGATGATATACCCCACATTGCTATGATTAGAGAATAAGATAAGTATACCGGTGCTCTTGAAACAAAAAAACTCGCCTTAGCGAGTTTTTTATTAACTGAGTTACTATAATTTAAGCTAATTGAGCTGATAATAATTCATTAACTTTTTCAACAGCTTGAGTGCCATCAATAGTTAAGTAGCTACAGTTACCTGATGTGGCTTCTGTTTGATAGAAGTCAACTAAAGGCTTAGTTTGCTCATGATAGATAGCTAAACGTTTACGTACTGTTGCTTCTTCATCATCTGGACGAATAGATAGATCATCACCAGAAACATCATCTTTGCCTTCAACTTTTGGCGGGTTGTAAACAAGATGATAAACACGACCAGAGCCAGAATGTACACGACGGCCAGCCATACGTTCAACAATCACTTCGTCAGGTACATCAAACTCAAGTACATGATCCACTGTGATATCATTTTCTTTCATAGCATCTGCTTGTGGAATTGTGCGAGGAAATCCATCAAGTAAAAAACCAGCTTTACAATCATCTTGAGCTACACGCTCTTTGACTAAGCCGATAATCAGATCATCAGAAACTAATTGTCCTGCGTCCATTACTGCCTGAGCTTTATTACCAAGTTCAGTGCCTGCTTTAATAGCAGCACGTAGCATATCGCCTGTCGATATTTGTGGAATACCAAATTTAGCCATTAAAAATTGTGCCTGGGTACCTTTACCAGCGCCAGGAGCACCTAATAAAACAATGCGCATATTATGTAACCTTAAATTGATGATTGAAGTGTTAAAGTAAGTATTACCTTTGTTAAATAGTTAAAATTTAAATTTGATCTAACAAAGGTAATATTTCTTAAGTTTACAATTATGTCGGCAGACACTATACAAGTTAGCCTATGTGCAAACAAGTGGTGAAAGACCCTATTGATCAAAAAAGGAGGTGTTTCATGGATGAAACCCTCCTTTTTAAGACTAAAGTATTATCTAAATCTTATACAGCGATTAAACAATTTACTTTGTAAGATTTAGCATTAGCTTATTCAAGCGTGAAACGAAGCTCGCTGGATCTTTTAAGCTACCGCGTTCCGCTAACATCGCTTGCTCAAATAATACCTCAACCCATTGGTTGAACATATCATCATCTTGCTCGTCAGCTACATGCTTAATAAGTGCATGTTCACCATTAATCTCAAAGATAGGTAATGTATCTGGTACTTCTTGACCAACTGATGCCATTAGCTTAGCCATTTGACTACTCATATCATCTTCATCAGCAACAATACACGCTGGTGATTCGGTTAAGCGTTGAGAAAGCTTAACTTCTTTCACTTTACCTTCTAAGCTACCTTTAATACGCTTAACTACAGAGTCATACTCTTTTTCAAGTTTCTCTTGCGCTTCTTTTGTTTCCGCATCGTCCATATCACCAAGATCAAGTCCACCACGAGTAACTGATTGTAATTGTTTACCATCAAACTCAGTTAAGTGACTAACTAACCATTCATCAATACGATCTGACATTAATAAGACTTCAATGCCCTTCTTACGGAAAACTTCTAAATGAGGGCTATTCTTTGCTGCTTCAAAGCTATCAGCAACAACAAAATAGACTTTATCCTGACCTTCTTTCATACGTTCAATATATGACGCTATAGAAACATTTTGGGTAGTCGTATCTTCATGAGTAGAAGCAAAACGAAGTAAACCAGCAATTTGTTCTTTATTTGAATGATCTTCAGCTGGGCCTTCTTTTAATACTTGGCCAAATTCATCCCAGAAACCTTGATATTTTTCTGCATCATTATTACCAAATTTTTCTAACATTTTCAGTACACGTTTGGTACAGCCCTTACGAATCGCTTGGGTAATCTTGTTATCTTGCAAGATTTCGCGAGAAACGTTCAATGGTAAGTCATTAGAATCCAAAAGACCTTTTACAAAACGTAAGTAAGTCGGCATGAACTGTTCGGCATCATCCATAATAAATACACGCTGTACAAACAACTTCAAGCCATGTTGCTTTTCACGGTTGTACATATCAAATGGTGCTTTACCTGGGACATATAAAAGAGAGGTATATTCTGTTTTACCTTCTACACGATTATGTTCCCACAATAAAGGGTCTCCAAAGTCATGCGAAACATGTTTGTAAAACTCTTTATATTCTTCGTCAGTAATGTCTGATTTTTCACGCGTCCATAAAGCAGTAGCTTTGTTAACAGGTTCCCAAACTGCAGGGATAGCATCAACGGCTTCGGCAGCTGGTCTTGTTACATTATCTTTTTCATCTGTCACTTCAGCTACAGCTTCAACAGCAGGAACTTCTGCAGTTAACATTTCAACTGAAACAGAAATGTGATCAGAGTATTTAGTAACAATAGACTTTAGACGCCAGTCATCCGCGTATTCTGATTCATCTTCTTTTAAATGAAGAATGATGTCAGTACCACGATTAGTCTTTTCAATTTTAGCTGTCGTAAATTCACCTTCACCTGCACTCACCCATTCAACACCGTCAGTGGCATTATCACCAGCTTTACGCGTACGAACAGTTACTTTATCAGCAACGATGAATGCAGAGTAAAAACCAACACCAAATTGACCGATAAGTTGTGAGTCTGATGCTTGATCACCTGAAAGCTGCGAGAAGAACTCAGCAGTACCAGATTTTGCTATAGTACCTAAATGCTCAATAACTTCGTCAACGTTCATGCCGATGCCATTATCTGAGATCGTTAATGTATTGTTTTCTTTGTTACAGCTAACACGGACACGAAGATCACCATCGTTTTCATAAAGTGTATTATCTGATAATGCTTTAAAACGAAGCTTGTCTGCAGCATCCGCGGCATTAGAGACTAACTCACGCAAGAAAATTTCTTTATTAGAATAAAGGCTATGGATCATTAATTGTAGTATCTTGGCGTTGTCCGATGCAAACGCATGATTTTGTACTTGATTAGTTTCTGACATCTAAAATATCTCCGGTGAAAAATTATTAATATACTTTTAAAAAGTTGTTAGAAACTATGTGGGGTTAACGATAAAAAATTCAAGGGAAAATGATGGATTGCTTTGTAATTGGCAACAATTATTATTATATCGAGAGAATTATCAACAACGATAATTTCCTAGAAAATAGTAGAGCATATTTGCTTTAATAGATGACATCAAATGGATAGCTTAAACTCGATAATTGCAGCCATTTCTAACGAATGACTTATTACTGAATTACAAAATTCATTTGTGAGGTGCCGAAGTAGGAATTGCCCCCTACTTCGGACTTTTTCACTTGGGAGAAACGATTGACAGATCAGATCCAACCAAAGAGTATATTGTTATTAATTTGTCACTTAGGGAGTAAACTTCAAATTATTAACATAATCATACTACCCACCATTAAGTATAATGTATACAAAGCAATTGTAATATAATATGACTAATCAGACTAAGTATTGTTCAACTGTAGTACTTCTAGATCCTAGGTAGTAATTAATTTTTTTATTAAGAATAATTGTTATTCATCAAAAATAACAACCTAGTTTCAGATAAAGTTCTTGCTCTTAGCATACAGATATCGACTTAATGGTTTTTCTTAGCCACTAATTATAAGAGATTTTATACCACTGATACCTAAGTCCTATTACTTTTGTAGCAGTGATATGTATTAATAGCGCTTGATTTGGAAAATCTTGCCTTTTAAATAGGCCTAACATCCCAATGCCAAATTACCGTCCGCACAATGGCCTTTCACTCGATGGAGATAAAATTTAACATTTCAGACAATAAAAAACCGACTCTTTCGGGTATGCTTATCTAAATAGCTGTGGAGAATATCTTACTCTTATATCGGGCTAACTAGCCTAAGTGATATGCTACGGTG
>NZ_PJAQ01000003.1 GCF_002836775.1 Colwellia sp. 12G3
GGCTGCGCTCATGCTTCACTATTTTAGCCAACTACAATTTGCCCCTTAACGGGGGGTTATATTTAGAAACCTAAATCGAGTAAGGATAACTCTTGAAAAAAATCACAAAATCACTCCTCATACCTTTAGCAATATTGTTGCCTTCTCAGGCATTAGCAAATGATAACTTCACTTTCGGCTTGGGTGCTGGCACCTTTTACAGTGGTGTTGGTGTTAATGCCGGTATTCAATCTAAAAGGGATTTGAAATACATCTCTGCTGGTTGTGTTAGCTACTCTTCAATTTACGGTGGTACATGTGGTGTTGGTGTTGGTTGGGTCAAAACGGACTTATTTGACTTTCAAACCCCTAAACATGGTGCAAGTTTATATATTGGCGTCGTTGGGAGTGAGTATGACAACTTTGATCATGAGGCTGTATATGGCGCTGGTTTAGGATATCACTACTTTCTTAGAGGCATGGGAAATCCCGGATTTAATTTTGGTTTTACTCTAGTCGCAGGAAATGAAAAAGATGGTATAGGTGTCGGTGGTATATTTCAGGCTGGTTATCAATTTTAAACATAACTGGCTAATTAATAAGCACAACAAATAGTTGGCTTTTTGTTTCCTGCAACATTTAACCAACTATAATTTTCCGCTTATGTAAGTGTTATTGCTATCGAGAATTGATTTGTATATTAAACATCGAGAAATATTTTTGAAGCATTTAGAGCTTCTTCATAAACTTATCGAAAAAGTTGAAGATAAGTCTGTAAATGAATTAGAGTTGCTTAATGCAAGACTTGTTGATGATATGTTTCCATTAAATGTACAAGCAAAGATCGCAACAAATTTTGCTTTAAGAGCTTGTTGTCCTCTTTCTGGTAAAGAATATAAAGAGTTAGAGGGTGATATTGATAGTTTTTGCGGACTTAAAGCGTATGTTGTAGCCACAATTGATTATATTAATAATTTATCTAGTCCAACATTAGAACAATTAAACCTCAACGTTCAAGACATTGCTGGGTTTAAAGAAATCTCTATGCCAGCTACAGAGTATGTGTCGTCATTTGTGCTCCCCAATTTCTTTTTTCATATCAGCATGGTGTATGCTATTGCAAAGAACAACGGTGTTACAGTTACGAAAGGTGATTTCGATGGAATACACCAGTATCCAAAGGGATTTAGCTGGGAGGCATGACAGCACTAACTAGGCGTTTAAACAGACAAATAACGGTTGGCTGCGTTTGTTCCTCACTATTTTAGTCAACATTAGTTAGCCCTTTATTTGGGCGTTAGGTTATCAAGTATATCCTTGGTTTCCCGCAGAGGTATAAATATGAATGATTACTTTTGGTTTTCGGCTCTGGTAGCTATTAATTCATTGCTAATTTTGGTACTTGCAATGAATGTTTCTAGGCTTAGAATTAAGCATAAAATATCGTTAGGTGATGGCGGTAATAAATGTTTAATGGCTGCAATTCGAACTCATTGCAATGGAGTTGAGCAACTACCAGTTTTTGCAATTGTAATACTCGCTCTTACTTTTTTAAACGTTTCAGTAAACATACTATCTATTTTGGTAATTGGCTTTACTTTAGCGAGGCTTTGCCATGCGTATGGCATGCTATATCAATTATTTTTAGCAAGAAGACTTGGAGCAGGTTTTACTTATATTTTTCAAGTAGCTGCTGCTGTTACCGTTTGTGCCTATTTACTAACCTAACACGAAAATAAACAAGGATAAAAATTACAGTTGGCCAGCGTTCGTGCCGCGTACATTATAGCTAACCACAATTTACCCCTTAGCAAAAAGTTAGACTTTTATATAATTACAGTGAACATAAATATTATGACAAATAAAAATTACAAATTAGAAAAAGTAGGATTTGTATTAGTTTTACTTATGGTTTTGTTACAGGGGTTTTATGGTACTTTTGCTTTCATTGAACCCGCCCTATTTTCTACAGTAAGAGGTACTGAACTTTTTTCGGGTATGGATGCTGATTGGGTAAAAATATATGGCTCACGCACTATTTTTATTACCTTACTTTTTGGTTACCTTTTATATACTCGAAATTATATCGTTTTAATGTGGGGCGCATTATTTGCGATTGTTATGCCAATTACAGATGGACTACTTGCATATGAAGCTCAAGTACCATTTAAGGTTGTTGCTAAGCATATTGCCACTATTGTGTACTTATTAATTATATTCTTTGTCTTAAAAAAGATTATTGCCAACAAGGCCTAACAAAGTAATTAAACGAAAAATTAACCGTTGGCTTTACTCCTTCGTCACTTAATCTAGCCAACTATATTATTGCCTGTTAACAGGGCGTTAGAGTTTTTATCAAGGATGGTGTTCAATTGAAAAATTTAGTTATTCTCATCGTTATTTGTGCCGCTGCTTGGCAGTTCTATTTTAAAGGAAGCACTCTAGTAGAATCAACTCATACCAAAGCTGTATCTGAATTTGCAAACAGTGATGCGATGAAAACATTAGCTAAAGCTAAAGAGATAGCTAAACCTAAAGTCACCTATCAATGCGATGGCCGACAGCATTGTTCTCAAATGAAATCATATGAAGAAGCAAAATACTTTATCCGCTATTGCCCTAATACGAAAATGGATGGGGATGGGGATGGGAATGGTATTCCGCGCGAGAAACAGTTTAATAAGTAGCGGTACTTTCAAACCTCTAACAAGGCAATTAAACGGTAATGATTACCGTTGTCTGGCTCCATTTCACATTTTAGCCAACTACAATTTGTCTCTTATCAAGCGTTAGCCCTTTAGATAAACCATATGATTTTGGAGAGTATTTTGAGTAATGAATGGGACGAGTATGCTGAAGACTGGGATATAGATCCTACGGTTGAAGAGTATGCAAAAAATGTATTTTCAGAGCTTTTAGATAATATCAATATTGATGGTCTATCCGTGCTTGATTTCGGCTGTGGTACAGGGGCATTAACTCAGCTTATTAGTCCTACCGTTAAAAGTATCGTTGCGATAGATCCCTCTTCAGAAATGATAAAGCGTCTGGATAAAAAGGCGCTTGATAACGTATGTTCTATATCTGATTACCTCTCCGAAGAACTTATCGAAAGACTTCCTGAATTTAAAAATAAATTTGATCTTATTGTGGCTTCTTCTGTGTGTGGTTTTCTGCCTGATTATGAGGCAACGTTGAGTTTACTAAAATCACTTCTAAAAAATGGTGGTGTGTTTGTACAATGGGATTGGCTTTCAGAAGATGATTCTTCTGGTAAAGGATTATCTGAAAAACGAGTGAAACAAGCATTTGAAGTAAATCAATTTGTAAATACGAATATATCGAGTCCTTTTGTAATGAATAGCTCAAAAGGTAGCATGCCTGTTTTAATGGCTATTGGCAAAAATGCCTGACAAGCACTTAAACAGGCTTTAGCTTCAGGAATAAAGATGAGTACTAATCATAAGCCAATATTTACATTGCTAATCTGTATTCTTACTATGAGTGTTTCTTTTTACGTTGCTCATCAAATAAATAAACAGGACAAAAAAACATTGCTTTTGCTCCTACATATCTTATGTTAATCAATTATTATTTGCCCGTTATTTAGGTGTTAGCAGAACAATTAAGGTGTATCTTATGGAGTGGTTATCTAGCACTCAATTGAAAGGTAAATTCGTCACACTGGAGCCATTAAACATGTCTCATGTTGAAGGTTTAAAAGAAGCAGTATTAGATGGAGAGTCTTGGCAACTATGGTTTGCTAGTGTCCCCTCTCCTGATGTCATGGGAAAATATGTAGATGAGGCTGTACTTGCTTCAAAGAATGGTGATATAGCGTTTGCTGTAAGATGTAACAGTACAAATAAAATAGTGGGAACAACGCGTTTTTATAATGTAGATGCAAAAAACAAACGAGCAATGTTGGGGTATACATGGTATTCCTCATCAGTAAGGCGAACCCCCGTTAATACCGAATGTAAATTACTTCTACTTACTTATCTATTTGAAACTCACTTGGCATTAGCTGTTGAGTTTAGAACACACTTTTTTAACCACGGTTCTAGAAAAGCCATAGAGAGACTAGGAGCAAAACAAGATGGCATTCTTCGAAGCCATCAGATTTTAAAAAATGGGACGATTAGAGATACCGTTGTATATTCAATAATTAATTCTGAGTGGCCAGCGGTAAAAAGTAATTTACAGAGTAAATTATTCTAGCAAGCTATTAAACAATAACAAAAGGTAGTTAGTTTTTGCTCTTTCGACGCTAATTTTAGGCAACAAGAAGCTAACGCCTGGGCATGAAATAGATCTTACCGAGGCAACTTTATAGCCATACGATTAAAGACAGGTAACACACTAATAAATTAGGTATTATATCCATCGAGGTACTCTTATGATTTTATGGCCATGTATATTAAAACTAGACGGCGATGATGAGCTCATTTATTTAAATTCTGAACCTGATTTCACCTCTGAATGTATAGAGCTGATCTTTACTGAAAATGACTATGTCATAGACTCTTTAGGTTGTACCTATTTAATCGAATCACCGTCAACAAGACTTGAATTAATTAACACCAATAAAGTTTTACTCACTCCTGAGGTCTCTGATTTAATACGACGTCATGAGTTTAAAAAAGCGTCACTTTGCCTTACTAAAATTCACTTTTTAACCGTATCAGCTGCGATTAAATCATTGTCTCATTGAGAATATAAATATAAATATAAAGGTTTTGTATGAAGCGTAGACAATTTATAAAAACCTCGATTGCTATTGGTGCAACGAGCTTGGTCGGTAGTGGTGGGATTTTTTTGTTAGTTGATGACGCGAATAAAGACGAACTTAATATAGTCTCAGCATTGAAAAAATTAGATGTTTTATCGGATAATGAACTTGTGAATACCGGTCCGTGGGAACTATATAAAATATTTACTCATTGTGCACAAAGTGTCGAATATTCAATGTCAAAATTTCCAGAACATAAATCTAGTCTTTTCAAGAGTACCATTGGAAAGTTAGCATTTTCAGTTTTTTCATCTAAAGGTAAAATGACTCATGGGTTAAGTGAGCCAATTCCCGGCTCACCTTCAATTGATTCAAGCCTTGACACTACAGCGGCGTTGAATAATTTGAAAAAATCATTAATTGATTTTAAAAACTATAAAGGAAAACTCGCCCCACACTTTGCCTATGGTGAATTAACAAAAAGTGAGTATGAAATAGCCCATGTTATGCATTTTTATAATCATCTTCAGGAAGTAAAAAGCAAACCAGTAAGCTAGCTAGACTCCTAACCGCTGACTAAGAAGCAACTTTGAGTGTATTAAAGTCACTAAGACAAGAAGATGGGCCGTTGTAAAATAGGATAGGCTTTCAAATGATGATTCATCAGATATGGGGTTGCCGAAGAAGAGGGTTAATCAAAACTAGAAAATTACGTTTATCTATTTTAATCCGCCCAGCTGTATTTTCCGCTTAAACATAGCATTATTTTTTTGTTGAACTTTCTATTTCTTGTATTTGATTCGCTATTTTTTCTGCTTCAGCTGTAATCATTGAGTAAGATTTAATATCACCATTTCGTTGTGCATGCATAGCTTGCTCAAGTTTGGCTTCATAAAGTTTATTTAATTTTTTTACCGGGTCTTTCTTAAATATTGAGAACATTTAGATCACTTATCAGTTGGTTATACAGGCTAATACGTATATAAACGGATTATGGTTTTTATTATTTTCACTTTAAACTAAAAACATGACAATACAATTAAAATGACATGTAACTCTTGCCAAAATTCTACTTCGATTCGCATTATATCCAACAATAACTTAGTCTGCTATTTTGCCGTTAATGTACACGTTAGCCCCCTACTCCCCTTTTTGTTTAAATCGTCGAATGAATTTACCAAGGCTTTTTATCTGGGATTTTGCTTTCCAAATAAAATCAACATTACTAGCACGTTTATCCTTTAAAACAGTGAGTTGGGTAAAGTTTCAGGGGTTCGAATCGAACAAAGAACATGTTAAGATTGTTGTTGCTCAAGGAGCAGTCTGTAGAATGGGTCTTGGTTGGGTATCAATTTTAAATAGTACAAATAATTCAAGGTGACACGCAAAATTTGTCATGCTCATTCATCACTGATTTGAGCAACGATGACTTAGCCCATTAAACTGGGCAGTATATTTAATCAAGAAAAAATTAAATTCATTCACTTAGGAGTATTTATGAAAAAAGAAATAGATAAGCTCGCTTGGCTGTATATTCAAGATGGAAAACTATTGAGCGCTCGATCTAAAAACAAACATTTATTTTATATCCCTGGTGGTAAACGAGAAATAGGTGAATCGGATGAACAAGCATTGGTGCGAGAAATTAAAGAAGAGATTTCTGTCACGTTAATTCCCAGTACAATCAAGTATGCCGCAACGTTTAAAGCGCAAGCAGATGGAAAAAACAATGACACTATTGTAAAGTTAACGTGTTATTACGCTGATTTTCATGGGACTCTATCACCTGATGCAGAGATCGAAGAAATTGATTTTATCAGTTATAAAGATAAACACCTTTGCTCTCTTGGTTCTATTCAAGCTATGGACTGGCTCAAGATTAACCGTTTAATAACGTAGGTAAAAATACCTATCAAAGAATGTAATCTCCATAGCTAGTTTTAGGTAAAGCAAGCGCCTACCCCTGAAATATTTATCCTGTGCACAATAAAATCACAAACTTAATGGTATTGGTATAATTAAACGGTCAAATAATATTTATGAGTATAATTATAGTTTCAGATGTTTTTGGTATTACTCCCTCATTAGTAACACTTAAAGATAAACTAGGCGCTAATACGATTATTGATCCCTACAATGGACAACGTATGGACTTTAAAAATGAAGCTGATGCCTATTCTTTCTTCGTAACCACCGTAGGGCTTGATAGTTACGTTTCAAGAATATTCAACGTATTGGAGTTACTTGACGGTCAAACAACGCTTATTGGTTTTAGTGTTGGGGCTTCCGCTATTTGGCAGTTATCCCTGAGTAATAACAATAATCGCGTTAAGCAATCCTTTTGCTTTTATGGTTCACAAATCAGAAATTTCACTCAAATAGAACCATGTTTTGAAGTGAACTTAATATTCCCTAGAAGTGAACCTCATTTCGATGTATCTGAGCTAATAGAAAAGCTTACAAAAAAGCCAAATGTTAACATAACAAAAGTTGAATACTTGCACGGTTTTATGAATTATCACTCAAGTAATTTCAATGAAACTGGTTACAAAGAACATGTTATTTTATTGCAAAGAATTGCCAGCTAAGCGACTCACTTTAACAACTGACGATTGTACTAAACGCTCCCCTCCTCCCTAACAGCAAGATATTAATCAACATACCGCATTTTTTGTGCGTTTATTCTTATCAAATTCTGTAACCTTATTTAATTTAATTGGTATAAACTGTTAACTTATCAATTCAATTAGAAATATGGATATCTCATGGAAGTTAAAATGTTTTCTAAAATTTTACGACCAAAAATTGGTTTTTTACCTAAATCGGATACCGCAACAGATCACGGTTTAGAAGGTGAGATTAATCTTTGGTTAGCGACACAACCCGATATAAAAATTCAGAATATCACTCAATCTCAAAGTGGCGGTTCATTTCAGCCATCAACAATTGTGATAAGTATTTGGTATAAATAAGGTAGGGAGAGTTGGGGTATCATAAAAGTTGGCAAAATTTTTTTACTCTCAAAAATGCCCCATCGATAAATTAACTACCTGCTTTACTATTTAGGACGTTTTAAAATGATAGAAGTAATAATCCTCGCTATCGCATTAAGTATGGATGCCTTTGCCGTTTCTATTGGATTAGGTGCAACCAAGCAACAAAGTAAAATCGCTCATTTAGGTATAGTAGTGGCTTTATATTTTGGTTTATTTCAAGGATTAATGCCAATTATTGGTTACTTGGGTGGTAAGGGCGTAATCAGTTGGGTTGAGTCTTATACACCGTGGATTGCCTTTTTATTGCTATTCCTTATTGGGGCAAAAATGATTTTTGACTCGTTTTCAGAGGGGATAGAAGAAGATATAAGCAAAATTACTCATCGTGTATTATTAATGCTAGCCATTGCTACCAGTATTGACGCTATGGCCGCTGGATTTAGCTTAACGCTTTTACCCGTAAACCCCTTTATTGCTTGTTTAATTATTGGTGTGGTTACTTTTGCTTTTAGCTGGTTAGGCGTTTTAGTAGGTGCTAAAGGGGGAACATGGTTAGAAAGTAAGGCTGAATTTGTCGGTGGTATCACTTTAATTATGATGGCAATAAAAATACTTATAGCATCATGACTCTATAGTCTGCGAATAAAGATGAAGTAATCAAAAATTGTAATGAGTAACTATGATGAATAAGCAGTTTAGAGAAAGTAAATATCTTAACGAATCAGGGTCTAAGACAGGATCTTGGTATCTCAATCGTATCGATTATTTTCAGTTTCACGGCTACCCTAAAATAACGCAGCATAAGGTGTTGTCATTTGTTGTCGGTATTGTCGCTTTTATTTTATCGCTTAAACTACTGAGCTCAAGCCTCATAATATCAGCGTTACTTATCTATTTAGCTTACGTTTCACTGCTAACATTTTCTTTATTAAGAAGTAAAATTTGTCGCTATAAAGGTTACTTTCTTTATCCAAAGCGTATTATCAAATATTTTAGTGCCTTAGCGGTAACGGTAGATTTAAATGACTTTGATTCTATAGCGACCCTGAACAAAAAGTAAAACACTGAGCTATAGTATACCCGTTCCACTTGAAGATGCTCGTTTCAGGAAACCTGAGCGAATCATAATCAAGGCACATTTTTTGTTAATGGTTATTCCCTTAAAAACAAATGTAACGACGAATATGGTTTGCTCAGGTTTCCCTCGAAGGGCTGGTTTATAAACGCTTTATGCTACGTTATTGATTTCGACAATAGAATAACTATTCTCTTCAATCAATGCCTTGCCTAAAGGCGTTTATAATTCCAGCTGAATCCTGCATCTTCAAGTGGAACGGGTATATGTATCCAATAGGAGGGCTTATTTATGATACCCCGCGAAGTGATCAATTATGTAGAATTACCCGCAAAAAATATTCCCGCAACCAAGGCTTTTTTTGAACGCGCATTTGCTTGGTCATTTATTGATTATGGTAAAGAGTATACTGCCTTTAGCAATTCGGGCATTGAAGGTGGCTTCTTTTTGTCTGAACTTGTTTCAAGTACAGCAAATGGCGCTTGCTTGCTAGTTTTACTGAGCGATGATTTAGAGGCGACAGAGCGACGAGTTAGGTGTGCTGGTGGGACGATTAGCCAAGCTATTTTTTCTTTCCCTGGAGGAAGGCGCTTTCATTTTACTGAGCCTAGCGGCAATGAATTGGCGGTTTGGTCGCCAGTGAAAGCCTATATTGCTTAACGATATAACTTAACTATATAACTTAACTTCACGTTTCATTGTTGACCTTAATTGAAGCAAAAAAGCCACTTGATTAAAACTAATTAATGAAGTGACTTTTATATTTGATGTTTTGGCTGAGTATTTATCGACGTGTGTTTACTTACCTTTACTTATCGGTAAGTTATTACTGGTCCATTCATTGAAGTCACCTGATAAATGATCTAACTGATTAAAACCATTTTTTACCAATACTTGCTTAGCAACTTCTGCTCTTCTTCCTGAACGACAATAAATAACGACTTGGGTATTTTTAGCACCTGACAACTCGGCTAATCGCGCCTCAAGCTCTTTATGTGGAATGTTTACCGCATTAGCTATATGACCTTCTTCGAATTCTTCTACAGTTCTGACATCAAGCACGACAACCTGACTGTCATTTTTCATAAGCTGTTGTAATTGGCTTTGACTAATATCTTCGGCGGCAACTTGCCCTGTAGAAACTAATGCCAAAGCAAGCACTATGGTAGCGGCAATTTTTTTAATGAATATAACTTTCATGTAATGACCTTTATTATTATTTGAATTAACTTATTAACACTAAATACTATACAGTAATGTTAAGAAAACAGCTTAAAATTACTTAGCTAATCGAATGAATCGATTTCCTTTTAGTAAATACCATAATGATAGCACCAAGCAATGCACTTGCACCTGCCATCATAAACGTATTACTCGCACCTTGTCCGTCTAGCCAGAGTACACCAGTAAGATAAGCACCAATGGCACCACCAACACCATACACGCCACCTAAATAAATCCCTTGCCCTCGACTTTGCTGCACCTTAGTAAAATGCGAAGAAATAAATTTCATGCTAGCACTATGATAAATGGCAAAACTAGCTGCATGGCCTAATTGTATTATCGCAAGCCATGCTACTGAGTCAGCAACTACTGGTATTAAGAACCAGCGAATAGCCGTAATTCCTAAGCTAAAGACTAATAAGGCGTTTAACGAAAAGTGTTTAAATAATGTGCCCATATAAATAAAGGCAATAACCTCTGCAACGACGCCTAATGAAATAAATAAACCAACGGCTAATCCGGAGTACTCAAGGTCACGTAAAAACAAAGCAAAAAAGCCGTAATAGGGAGCAAAACTTATTTGTAATAGTAGACCTGCAACAAAGAAACATATGAATCGTCCATCTCGAATTTTCTCAAAGATAGGCGCGGGTTCGCTGGCATTTTGTTTTACTGATTTAACTGGCTCTCTGGCGGTTAAAAGCAAGGTACTGATAAATAAACACACTAAAGTGATAACACCTAATGTGGTAAAGACTTGATAACCCAGTGCACTCATCGCCTCCCCTGCCACTACCGCTAAAACAATAAAGCCTAAACTTCCCCATAATCTAATACGGGCATAGATTTTACTGCTTTGCTTAATCGAGTTTAACGTGTGTACTTCTAATTGCGGTAAGATGGCTGTCCAGAATAAAGTGAACAATGCCAAACAAAAGGTAATTGGCCAATAAAGGGTAAACCAATAAAGTAAGCTAAAACTAATCAGTGCTAACAACGCACCGAGTCGAATAATAAGTAAAGGTTTTCCTGTTTTATCTGCAAGTGTTGCCCATAAGCTTGGTGCAACAATTTTTGTCGCGGTTATGATGGCAAGAATTTCTCCCACTTGACGAGAGCTAAACCCCTGTCCATCAAGAAAAATCGCCAAATAGGGTGAGATTAACCCCAATAAGGCAAAGTAGAAGAAGTAATTCGAAGATAACCGAACAAACATCACGTTAAAAAATACCAACCGTGTAGCCTTATGATGATTAAGAAGTGGAGATATTGATTTAAAAAAATAGGCTGAGTGCTTAAAAAGCACTCAGCCTATTTTATCTGCTTGGTTTTAATTTACGCTTCAATGTTTGGTGTATTACATTTAACATCAGCATTTTGTCCACGATGACGTAGGAAGTGATCCATTAAAGTCAACGCTAGCATCGCTTCAGCAATGGGCACAGCACGTATACCAACACAAGGATCGTGACGACCTTTAGTGATGATGTCAGTCGCTTCACCGGTTAAATCAACCGTTTTACCACTTACGCCGATACTTGATGTTGGCTTAAGTGCTAAATGAGCAATGATTTGCTGCCCTGATGAAATACCGCCTAAGACACCACCAGAATGATTAGTTGAAAAACCTTCGGGAGTAAGCTCATCCCTGTGCTGAGAGCCTTTTTGATTTACTACCGCAAAACCATCGCCAACCTCAACACCTTTTACTGCATTGATACTCATTAAGCCATGGGCAATATCAGCATCTAAACGGTCAAAGATAGGCTCGCCTAAGCCGACAGGTACATTAGTGGCTACAACAGTCACTTTAGCGCCTATTGAGTCTTTTTCTTTGATGATGCCACGAAGGTATTCACCAAGTTGTTCAATTTTAGTTTCATCAGGGAAGAAGAATGGATTATCTTCTACGCTTGCCCAATCAACGGTATTAACATCAAACGGAGTACCATTTGGGCCACTAGCAACAATATCACCAATTTGGGTAACACAGGCTTGAATGGTCATCCCAAATTTTTCAGCTAAATATTTCTTTGCAACTGCGCCAGCAGCAACACGCATCGCGGTTTCACGTGCAGAAGAACGACCACCACCTCGGTAATCACGTAATCCGTATTTTTGCCAGTAGGTATAATCTGCATGACCCGGACGGAAGCTTTGGGCAATATCGCCATAGTCTTTTGAACGTTGGTCAGTATTTTCAATCATTAAGCCAATGGGCGTGCCGGTAGTTTTACCTTCGAATACGCCCGAAAGAATTTTCACTTCGTCTGCTTCTCGCCGTGCTGTGGTATATCGAGAAGTACCAGGGCGACGTCTGTCTAAATCAATTTGTAAATCCGCTTCAGACAATTCAAGTCCCGGTGGGCAACCATCAATAATAGCGCCTAATCCTAAACCATGACTTTCACCAAATGAGGTGACTGTAAATAACTTTCCGAAGGTATTACCTGACATTGAACATTACCGCCTATTAATTTATTTTTAAAATTACGAGTTCTAGCTGTTTTTCGTACTATCTATAGTCCACTGTCCATGTTGAACTGCCGACTTAGATAACTGTTAATTTTTACGTTTATGTTATTTAAGTGCCGCTAAAAACGTTTCTGCATGTTGCTCTAGTTGCGCTTTATTAAGCATAAACACACCATGACCACCGCGTTCAAAGCTTAACCAGGTAAAGTCGACTTCTGGATAAAGCGCTTCAACATGATATTGTGAGTTACCCACTTCGCAAATAAGTATGCCGTCATCATTAAGGTGTAGAGCACTCTCTGCCAAGATAACGCGCACAATATCTAAACCATCCTCACCACAGCCTAAGCCCATTTTGGGTTCATGGGTAAATTCCGCCGGTAAGCTATCAATGTCTTCTTGATCAACATAAGGCGGATTAGTGACAATTAAATCATATTTTTGGGCAACAACCCCAGAGAAAACATCAGATTTAATTGGAATAACTTGTTCACTTAAGCCATGATTTTCAATATTCATTTCGGCAACATTTAATGCATCGACAGATAAATCGACTGCGTCAACTTCAGCATTAGGAAAATAACTCGCGCAAGCAATGGCAATACAACCACTGCCTGTACATAAATCTAAAATTCTTGCCGGTGGATTTTGCTCACTAAAATAAGGGGCAAAGTGCTTTTCAATCAATTCACCAATCGGTGAACGAGGCACTAAAACACGCTCATCGACATAAAAAGGCAATTGCGCGAAATAAGCAAGGTTAGTAATGTAAGCAACCGGTTGTTGTGTTTCAATACGTTGTTCAAAGAGTGCTAGAATATTTTGTTTTTCGTACTCAACTAAGCGACAAGACATGACATCTTCACTCATCTCTTCAGGTAAAGATAAGGCAAACATCACCAAGGTAAGTGCTTCATTCAAAGCATTGTCGCTGCCATGACCATAAAAAAGCTCAGCTTGATTAAACAAACTAGCACCATAACGACAATAATCAGCAATGGTGTGTAACTGCTCTGTAATTTCTACGAAATTAGTATTACTCAATTTATCTTCCTCAAAAGTATTCTTATATTTTGCTGCGTAAACTTGAAACTTATTTGTGAAGCCCTATTTGAGGGCTCCACAACATTAATTGTTATGTATTGGCACTAAAATGTTTTACACTGCATTGATGAAAAACAGCGCCCTAAAATCCAAACTTTCTTCAATAAAAGCCAAAGTTCGTGCGAATATTGAAGCGATCGCGAAAAACGAAAATCAGCAACATAAAATGGCTGAATCATTGCTCAAAACCAATGAACACATTAACGAAGTATTGCCGGATGAAAAACAACTTTTTGCCGATGCTGTTAATCAAGTTAAGCCGCTGGTTATCGACACAGTTCGCTTAATTAAACGTGGCCACAAGTCTAACACTTCCCTAAAAAATGACCAAGAGTATAACAAGTCAAATAAGGCCATCGCACAATTTCATTTTTCAGATGAATTTGAACCTAACTTAAATAAGCAAGGTCCGATGAAGTATGTTCGCGAGGGTGTTGACAGCTTTGAAGTTAAAAACTTACGCCGCGGCCATTATCGACCCGATTTAATTCTTGATTTACATGGCTTAGATCAGCACCAAGCCAAGAAAGAGCTAGCCGCTTTACTTTTTGCCTGTCAAAAAGAACATGCCCAATGTATATGCGTGGTTCATGGTATTGGATCACAGATTTTAAAAAATAAAGTGCCGCATTGGTTAGTACAACATCCTGATGTCATGGCATTTCATCAAGCCCCATTAGAATGGGGCGGAAATGGCGCTATATTGGCATTAATTGAATTAAAAGATAAATATAGCCAGAATTAATTATTAGGAATTAATAGTTAACATAGCTCTATGGGTGAAATCAGACGTTGCAACGTTCCTTGCATTTTCTCAATATCATAATCAATGTGCGCAATGCCTGCCGTAGCAAAAATAGGTGCATTATTCGATTGTGTTAATTGAGCCACTAAGTAGCTAACAAAAGGCATATGAGAGATGATGAGTAAGCTCTGCTCTTGTATCGTAGCATCTGAATTAGTTGTTGCTTGTTGACCTGTTTTTTTCTGTTCTGGCGCTGAAAATTGCTCATTGCACCAACCATCAATGAAGTCATGTACCTGTTTGGCATCGCCAGAGGGTGTAATAAAATCTAGCGTGGTTATAGCAGTTTTCATCATTGATGTTGCAATAGCACATGTTTGTTGCGCTCGAATATAAGGGCTAACAAAAACTTGCGTAGGGTTTATCTTCATTTTTTGCAACCAATTCGCCATCATTTTTACTTCGAATTCACCTTGTGTGGTTAACGCTCTTTGGCTGTCATCACGACTGCCCTGTGCAACAAAGTTTTGCGCTTCGCCATGCCGCATTATATAAACTTGCATTAATTCTCTCGCCGACTACTTATAGATTATGTTCGCGGATTATTTCAATTTCAGCTTTTTTACAACTTTTATTAGCTAAAGTATTGAGTCTAAGTTATTTTTGCGGCTATAGTAATAGAAATGAACTCGCATTAGTAACAACGGTTAAGAATAAATAGGTTTTTTTTATTCCTTTTAGTAATTAAGGAATTGTTTTATCTCCCTGTTAATTTCAGAAACTATCCATATTCCCGTCATACGCTTTGTCGTTTAAAGTGTTCCTAGGAGCCTTAGTGTTGAAGCAAAGTCCCAATGATTCAAAACAATATCAAGCAATTACTCTAGACAATGGTTTACGCGTGCTGCTTATTCATAACGATGAAACCGCTAAATCAGCCGCGGCTTTGGCTGTTAATGTCGGCCACTTTAATGACCCTAGAGATAGGCAAGGTTTAGCGCATTTTTTAGAGCATATGCTGTTTTTAGGGACAAAAAACTTTCCTGATGGCAGTGAATATCAAAAATTTATAAGTCAGCATGGTGGAAATCATAATGCCTGGACTGGCACTGAACATACTTGCTTTTTCTTTGATATTACCGCAACACACTTTTCATCGGCACTAGAGCGATTCAGTGAGTTTTTTATTGCCCCGTTACTTGCTGATGATTTTGTCGTTAAAGAGCGTGAAAATATCGATGCTGAGTTCACATTAAAATTAAAAGATGATATTAGGCGTTTATATGATGTTCACAAAGATACCATTAACCCTAAACACCCTTTCTCTCAATTTTCTGTGGGTAACTTAGATACGTTAGCCGACCGATGTGGGAAAAATATAAGCAAAGAAGTACAGGCCTTTTTTCAACAATTTTATCGCGCAGACTATATGACCCTAGCGCTTGAAGGACCTCAAGAGCTAGACGAACTTAAACGTTTCGCTGAGCAACTTTTCAGTCCAATCCAGCCTGCACAAGCGCCACTGCCTACAATTTCTCAACCTTTATATTTACCCATACATCAAAAAATTAAAATTGATGTCTGCCCGGTTAAAAATGATCATCAATTGATTATCAGTTTTGCTATGGAAAGCATTGATCAATATTACCAAGATAAACCAGAATCTATTCTTGCTTATTTATTAGGGCATGAGGGTGAAGGTAGTATTTTATCGTTACTTAAAAAGCATCAGTGGGCGTTAGCATTAACTGCAGGCTCAGGTATTAACGGCTCTAATTTTAAAGATTTCAATATCAGTATCGCATTAACTGAATTAGGTGAAGGCCATATTAATGAGGTAATCGATATAGTATTAACCTATATCGCTCTGCTAAAAAATACCGAATTAGCAGAACACTATTATCAAGAAAAGCAAAAGATTAGTAAGCTCGCTTTTATTTATCATGAAAAAATGCGTCCACTTGACAGTGTTAGTCAATTAGTCATCAACATGCAGTATTACCCAGAAGAGGATTATATTTTTGGTGATTATGTTATGTCGGGTATGTCTAGAACCAACATCAAAAAATTACTCAGTTACTTACACGTAGATAATATGCGACTCATGCATGTTAGCCAACAGAATAAATTTTCCAAAAATAGCTTTTGGTACCAAGTCCCATACCATGTCACACCTATTACTGAGCAACAATTAGCTCACTGGCGTGGTATTGACAAAACGGACCAATCGCATGTACAAGGCTTGTATTTACCGGACAAAAATCCTTATATTATTGAAGAACCAATAATTTATCACAGTGAAAAAAATAGAGACGCGACTCAGGAAATACCCGTACTTCCTGAAAAAATTATAAATCAAAATGGTTTAGTCGCTTGGTATAAACAAGATCATACCTTTAAAGTGCCCAAAGGTTACTTATATATAGGTATTGATTCACCTTTTGTTGTGGCCAGTGTCGCTAATATTGCTATGACGCGTTTATTTGTCGATTTGTATACAGATACCGTGATTGAAGAAAATTACGAAGCAGAGTTAGCGGGTATTCATTATCATTTATACGCCCACCAAGGTGGCGTAACGGTACAATTATCTGGGTACAGTGAAAACCAACACTTGTTATTAAATAAACTGTTAAAGCGATTAAAGAGCCATCAGGTAACAGAAGATCACTTTAGCTTGTTCAAGCAGCAGTTGGTTAAACATTGGAATAATAATGAAAAAAGTAAATCTATTTCACAGTTATTCGCTACGCTAAGTTCTGTAATGCAACCTAATAATCCTACGAGCAAAGCATTAGCACAAGCACTTAGTCAGGTAAGTTTTAGTCAATATCAGCATTTTACTACGCAACTGTTTCAACAAGTGACATTAGAAGTGCTCATTCACGGTAATTGGCGGATTGATCATGCTCAACAATTATGCGAGACCATTGAGCAAGCTTTTCAAGATAATGTAAACGAAAAATACGCCATGCTGTGCCCCGTAACAGATATGGCGAGTAAAAAAACACTCTTACTGCCCATTATTTTACCTGAGCACGATCATGCTTGTGTTATCTATACAGCGTTTGAGCACAAAGATGATAACTCTGTAGCACTTGCTATGATCACTAGCCATATATTATCACCTTTATTTTTTCAGCAAATGCGCACAGAAAAACAGTATGGTTATTTAGTCGGGGTCGGTTATGTGCCTATTAACAGCTATCCTGGTATCGCTTTTTATATTCAGTCACCCCATTGTGATGCTTTCACCTTAGCACAAGCCATGGATGAGTTTATCAGCGACAGTGTTAGTGTTCTCGATGAGATGGGTGATGAGCAATGGCAACACTTAATGCAGGGTTTAGCGAGCCAACTACAAGAAAAAGATCACAATTTACGTATTAAAAGCCAGCGTTTTTGGGCGGCAATTTGTAATAAAGATGAAGAATTTACGCACAAAGAAAATTTACTCGAAGCGGTTTTAAACTTAACGCTAGCGCAAGTAAAAACATTTGTGAAAAGCAGTTTAGTCAGCGCTTGCCAGCCTGATCGGTTTATTCTGTATTCACAAAGTGACTTGCTCGAACAGGCACAAAAACCTGATGGCGAAACAATCACAGATATTGAAGCCTTTGTTAAAGCAAGCCCGATAAAGTACTAAAAATTAAGGGTTAAAGATCAAAAAAGGCTGTTGAGGTTAATTAAATGGTTACATTTAAAAAGTCTCAACAGCCTTTTTATTATTTTTTTGATTAAACTATACGTCCTGGTTATTTGAATCTAAGCGTAATAACTTTCATCATTTTCAGCCATAGTAACTAAAGCTGCACACGGGGTATAACGTTCACCATGTTGCTCCGCCCATTGACTTAATTGCGCAACCACTGACTTAGCACCAATTTTATCAATATAGCGTAGTGGCCCACCTAAAAATGGTGGAAAACCAATACCGAAGATAGCACCAATATCACCATCTCTGGCATTGCGTACTATGCCTTCATCAACACAGCGTGCCGCTTCATTTAGCATCATGTAAGTACAACGTTTGCTAATTTCTGCTGCTGACAAGCTTCCCATAGGCTTAACACTTAATAAGCTATAGATAGTATCATCCACTAGTTTGTGTCCCGACTTAATCCCCTTAAAGCGATTAAGTAAGGTTTTAGCAAAGCTGTTCTTTTGGTATTGATAAAAGCCTTTGCGTGCTTTTTTACCCAAACGGCCATCAGCGAGTAATTTATCAAAAGCCGCTGGTGGTGAAAAACGATCACCTAAGTCAGCTTGCAAGATTGGACCAATTTTAGCGCCAACGTCAATACCTACTTCATCAAGCAGTTGCATAGGGCCTACTGGGAAACCAAATTTAACCAGCGCTTTATCTATTTTATCAATGGGCTCGCCAGCAAGAAGCAAAATAGCCGCTTCATTCATATAAGGCGCCAAAATTCGATTAACATAAAAACCCGCTTTGTCTTTAACAACAATAGGCGTTTTCCCTTGTTTTTTAGCAAAAGCTACCGTATTCGAAATTGTTTGGTCTGAGGTTTTGTCATGGGGAATTATTTCCACTAACGGCATTTTATCCACCGGTGAAAAGTAATGCAGTCCGATAACATTTTCAGGACGTTTTGCTTTAGCAGCAATTTTTCCTATTGGTAAACTGGAGGTGTTGCTGGCAAAAATAGTTTTATCATTACCGTGGGCTTCAACTTCAGCCACCATGTTTTGCTTCAAAGTTAACTCTTCAAAAACAGCTTCAACAACAATATCAAGGGCTTTAAAACCTGTGTATTCAACACTACCAGTGATCATGGCTAACTGTTTTTGCATTTCACTGTTAAGTAAAAATCGACGTTTAACTTTTTTATTCAGTATTTGATAGCTGTATTTTAATGCTTGGCTAATACCCTTGTGGCTAATATCCTTAACTCTTACAGGAATATTCGCTTTAGTGGCTGTGACAAAAGCAATGCCGCCGCCCATTAAACCACCACCTAAAACGCCTGCTTTTGCTATTTTTGTTGGCATAACATCAGCAACACCCTGCTCTTTTTTCATTGCCGTTGTCGCAAAAAACAACTGACGTAGCTGAGCAGATTCATCACTCATTACAAGATCAGCGAAATGCTCGGCTTCTAATTTGTAGCCATTTTCAGGCGAAAACTCGATACCAGTGCGAATGCAATCAATAATTTTAGCGGGCGCAGGATAATTACCTTGGGTCTTTGCTAGTACCGTTTTTTGCGCTTGTTGATAAACAATATTTCGTCCAACAGCGTTGTTTTCTAACAACTTATCCATTAATCCTTGCTTGCGCTTAGCCTGACTTTTACCGCGTTTTTGCAACGATATTGCCAGTTGCTCTGCAACGTTAAGCAAAACACTGCTTGGCACAACATCATCAACTAAGCCTGATTTAAGTGCTTGTTTAGCGCGTAATTGCTTACCCGTAAGCATCATGTCTAATGATTTTTGTAAGCCAACTAACTTAGGTAAGCGTTGCGTACCACCACTACCAGGCAATAAGCCTAATTGTACTTCAGGTAAACCCAGTGCTGTTTTAGGGTTATCGCTACAAACTCGGGCATGACATGCCATAGCAAGCTCTAAACCACCACCTAAACAGGTACCATCGATAGCGGCAACGATAGGAATAGGCAATTGCTCTAACAGAGAAAAAATTCGTTGCCCTTGACGAGATAGGGCAACAACTTCTTCACGGCTTTGACAAGCATCAAGCATATTAATATCTGCGCCTGCAACAAAAGAGTCTTTCTTACCGCTGCATAACACGATACCCGTAATCGATTTATCGGCTTTAATATCAGCTAGTACTGCATTAATTTGCTCAGCAAACTCCGCTTTAAGCGTATTAACATTTTCGCCAACAACATCTATCACTAAATGAGCGATACCATTATCATGGCGAACTAAAGTAAAGGCACTGTCTGTTGATTTGACTGAAGTAGCTTCATCACTCACTTTTGCTTGGGTAGTTTCAACAACGTCGGTGCTTACGTCAGCATTCTCTTCATTATTGTTTGAATTTGTTTTTTCAGTCATTAATCTGTCTCCAAAATCATTGCTGCGCCTAAACCACCCGCAGCACAAGCCGTAGTTAAACCAACACCACCGCCACGGCGATTTAATTCATTAAGGGTTTGGGTAATTAGTCGAGCGCCCGTTGCCGCGAATGGATGTCCATAGGCTAGCGACCCCCCCATTACATTAAACTTATCCATATCAATATCACCAATCGCTTGATCACGACCAAGGTGTTCTTGAGCAAATTTTCTACTCGCAAACATTTTCATATTTGCTAGTGCTTGGGCTGCGAATGCTTCATGCATTTCAATTAAATCTAAGTCAGCTAAGTTCATACCAGCACGTTGCAACGCAATTGGCGTAGCATAACTTGGACCCATCAACATATCTTGCCAAACATCAATAGCAGCAAAACCAAAACTACGAATATAACCTAGTGGCTTATAACCTAGCTCTTTCGCTCGGCCTTCACGCATTAATAAAATAGCCGCGCCACCATCAGTTAATGGTGTACTTGTTGCAGCGGTTACTGTGCCATGTTTGCGATCAAATACGGGTTTTAATTTAGCATAACTTTCTAAAACAGAATTTTCTCGAATACAGTTATCTTTATCAATAAAGTTTTTATAAGGTTCTGCATGTACCGCCATGACTTCAGCCGCTAATTTACCTTCCTGCCAACTCTGTGTCGCTAGCGTGTGTGATCTATGTGCTAAAGCATCTTGATCATGACGAGATATATTATATGTTTTCGCCATTTGCTCTGCCGTTTGTCCCATAGAAATACCGGTAGAGTATTCTGCTACTGCAGGCGAAACTGGTAATAAGTCTTTTAAACCGAGGCGACTAAGTAATGAAAGCTTTTGACCAAAGGTTCTTGCTTTGGTCAAATCAACTAAGGTGCGAGCAAGATTTTTAGAAACGCCTATTGGTGCGACTGATGATGAGTCAGCACCGCCAGCAATACCCACATCAACGTGGCCAGCCATAATAGATTCAGCAACGTTGACCGTTGATTGAAAACTTGTCGCACAGGCGCGCGAAACACTGTAAGCATCGGTATTAACATTCATGCCAGTACCCAAAACGATTTCACGGGCAATGTTTGGCGCTTCCGGCATTTGTACTACTTGACCAAAGACGAGTTGATCAATTATCGCCGGATCAATGTCGTGTTTTTGCAATAATTCGTTAACAACGATTTTGCCCAAGTCAACTGCTGGTACACCATGAAAAGCCGTTGCTTGTTTAGCAAACGGAGTACGCAAGCCAGCAACGATTGCTATGCGCTCACCCGTAGAAGTTGTTAGTCTTTTTATTGTCATTTATTACTCCACACACTCAGTATTTATAATTCAAATATATTCAAAACCAAGAGGTCTGACCTCTTGAAGCTACCTTGATTTTAACTAACTCTCGAAAAATTTCAATCATTACCTGAGATCAAAAAAAACTAATGACAACTTTTCACACATTATGAATCTAAAGTTCAGATAAATTTTGTTACGTATCACTTGTTTTCTTTCATAAAAACCTTATATAAAATATTATATTAACTTTTCCCTTAGTATAACGGTTAGATAAAATAGTGCTGCTATAGAGTGGCAAGATTAAGTTATCACTAAGTTTCATCTTACAACGACTAATATAAAAAGAATTTATCCCTATGGCAATTGAACATTTTTCTACGTTAAAACAACATTTATCTTCACAAATTATTGGTCAAGAAGCGTTAGTTGAGAATTTGCTTATTGCCCTTTTAGCGAATGGTCACTTAATTGTTGAAGGACCACCCGGTTTAGCAAAAACGCGAGCAGTTAATGCCTTAGCACAAGGATTAGAAGCTGACTTTCATCGAATTCAGTTTACCCCAGATTTATTACCTGCAGATTTAACCGGTACCGATATTTATCGACCAGAAGATGGCACTTTTGTTTTTCAACCCGGTCCTTTGTTTCAAAACTTAGTGCTTGCCGATGAAATTAACCGTGCCCCAGCTAAGGTTCAGTCCGCTTTATTAGAAGCAATGGCAGAAGGACAAATAACCGTGGGCCGTAAAACGTATGACTTACCTGAATTATTTTTAGTCATGGCCACGCAGAATCCTATTGAGCAAGAAGGCACTTACCCGCTGCCTGAAGCTCAATTAGACCGTTTCTTGATGCATATTGAAATAGGCTACCCTGACGCGGAAAGTGAATTAGCAATACTGAAGCTAAATCGTGGTGAAGCGTTAGAATCAAATGCTAATCATGGTGATAAAACTGCAGAGAAAAAAGAAAGTAGCTTACGAACCTTAAGTCAAAGTGAAATTTTTTCTGCGCGTGAACAAGTATTGAATATACATATGGCGCCTTCTTTAGAGAGTTATATCGTTGATTTGATTATGGCGACCCGCCAACCTGAAAAATATGATGATAAGTTAGCTACTTGGCTTGCTTATGGTGCTAGTCCTCGTGCCACCATTGCTTTAGATCGTTGTGCCCGAGCGCGTGCTTGGTTGCATAATCGTGATTTTGTTAGTCCTGAAGATATTCAAGCCGTTTTCCACAATGCGCTTCGACATAGAATTTTATTAAGCTATCAAGCTGAGGCAGAGGGTATTACTGCGAATCAAGTACTTGATCATATTTTAACCCAAGTTGCTGTTGCTTAATTGATAGCTGTTAGTCTTTAGCCGTTATAACGTAGCGTTGTAACGCTAATAACTATCCATCGCAGCACTTACTGTTAAATATAAAATGAGCAAGTAGAGTTACTTTATGTGGTTTAATCGTCAAAAAAAATCGTCTTCAAATAGTTTGGATAATGAGGTTACTCAATCCTTACTCGCTGGCTTATATAGTAATGGCATAGATTTATCGATGCAGGAACTCTTGCAGTACCAAAGTAAAAGCCGCTTGATTGACTTGGCTGGTAAAAAGAATATTCGTGGAAAACAATCGGGTAATTATTTATCCCGTAGTAAAGGCCGTGGCATGGAATTTGACGAAGTTCGTCATTACCAAACAGGTGATGATGTTCGTGCCATTGATTGGCGTGTAACTGCCCGTACAGGTAAAACCCACACTAAACTTTTTAGAGAAGAAATAGAACGACCGGTACTGATTGCCACTGACTTGAGTCAGAATATGCATTTTGGCAGCAAACTTCTGTTTAAATCAGTACAAAGTGCTCATTTAGCAGCATTGGTTGCTTGGCATGCAAAAAGCCGTGGAGATCGTATAGGTGGCTTAGTATTTTGTGATGATCAGCATATAGAACTAAAGCCGCGTAGTCGTAAAGCCGGTGTGTTACATTATTTACATGCGTTAACCACGTTAAACAACCAAAAACAACAGAAGCCAATTGAAGTAAATAATTCCGCATTAGATGATGAAAAATCGTTAAACCAAAGCGTTACAACGCCACAACATCATTTTGATCAACATTGTGCACGACTACGACATCTTGCTAAGCCCGGCTCACTTGTTTACTTGATCACCGATGGTTATGCACTTCGCGATGAAAAAAACGCTCCTCATGCATTAAGACACCTAAGCCAAATTAGTAAACATTGTGAATTAGTTATTTGCTTAATTAGTGACCCACTAGAGCAAGCGTTGCCTGAAAGTAACCTGAAATTAGCAGTAACCATTACCGATGGCCAGAGCCGACAACAGTTAACATTAGGCGATAACAATACCGCAGAGCAATACCAACAAAAAGCGTTTGCACAAGGTGAAAAAATGCAGTTACTGTTGCAATCAGCAGGTGCCCGCGTAATTCACTTTACTGCTGGTGACACCCTAGAGCAGCAATTAAAATATAGTGGGGTCTCTTTATAATGGCTATGACAAACTCTCCGACTTCGCCAGGTCAATCATTACAGTTACACGATATTCATCTACCCGAGCAGGTGAGTAATTACCCTATCGCACCCGGTTGGTGGTTATTGTTAGCACTCATTGTTATGAGTGCTGTGTGGTCTTTTAAGAAATTCAAACAACGTAGACGGTTAAATGCCAGCAAACAACAGGCATTAACAGCACTAGAGCACAACCCTTCGATGAACGCTAAAGAATGCCTTACATTATTGAAATGGGCTGCTATGCAGTACGTTAATCGTCAACAATTAGCTAAGCTTTATGGTGATAATTTTCAGGACTTTTTAAAGAAACAATTACCTGAAAAACATCAAGCGAGCTTTATTGAGTTAAGCACCGCAGCTTTTGAAGCTCAATATCAAGCTTCGCCAACCAAAATAGCAACAGCAACAACCGATATTGATAATGACTGTTTACAAGCCACTAAACTCTGGCTAACGCATGCGCTTCCTATTATGGGACCTCTTGGTATTGTCGAGCCTATGTCTGTTGATAAACCAGCAACCTTTAATAAATTGGTGTCCCAAAAACAAGAACAGGAGTTAAGCGCATGATAAGTTTTGCTTGGCCCTGGTTAATAGCCCTATTACCGCTGCCCTTCATCATCTATTTTTTACCCGCTAAAAAAAGTGCCAACCAGCAAAGCGCACTGATCATGCCTGTGCTTATTAATGTATCAAGTAATTCGGTGAGCGATCAGCAAAAACGCAAAGCGCCGCTGATTGTTTTATCTCTTTGCTGGGGTTTACTGGTACTGGCTATTTGTCGACCACAATGGCTTGGTGAAGCGATAGATATACCGAGTGAAGGCCGCGAAATGATGATTGCCGTCGATCTTTCTGGCAGCATGGAAATAGAGGATATGAGTCTTAATGGCCGTAATGTAAACCGTTTACAGATGCTTAAAGTTGTTCTCGGTGATTTTATCGAGCGCCGAGTGAGCGATCGACTCGGTTTAATATTGTTTGCCGATGATGCTTACATGCAAACACCGATGACCTTTGATAGAAAAACAGTGAAGCAAATGTTAGATGAAAGTGAGCTCAACCTCGTCGGTAGAAAAACAGCTATTGGTGACGCCATCGCGCTCGCAGTTAAACGTTTTGATGCAAAAAAAGAATCTAACAAAGTTTTATTACTCTTGACTGATGGTCAAAATACCGCAGGAAAAATTAGCCCTGAGCAAGCATTAGAGTTAGCGGTGGCAAAGGGGATTACTATCTACACCGTAGGTATTGGCGCCGATGTTATGCTACAGCGCTCACTTTGGGGCACACAACGTATTAACCCTTCAAGTGACTTAGATGAAAAAAGTTTGGCAAGTATTGCCGAAAAAACCGGAGGGCAATATTTTCGCGCCCGAGATAGCCAAGGCATGAGTGAAATATATAGTTTATTAGATAAACTTGAACCTATTGAGCAAGAGCAACAACAAATGCGCCCGCTTAGTGCTTTATATTATTGGCCGCTAGCCTTTGCCGCGTTAGTTTGTTTTATTTATTTACTGAGTTTACATTTCAGCTTCTTATTACCCACTAAAAGCACGAAGACAAACATAGATAAAAGTGATGTTCACGTTATGGGTGGTAAATAATATGTCAGCTCAACAGACAAACTTATTCACTGACTTTAGCCAAGCAGTTAGCGACTTCACTTTGGAAAGTTTTACCTTCGAAGGCTTGGTCAATAATTTCCACTTTATTCGTCCTTGGTGGTTATTAGCCTTTTTCGCATTATTTTTAGTGTTATTTTTATTGAAAAAAATTCGCTATTACCAATCACCTTGGCAGCATTTTTTACCTAGTCATTTAGCGAACGCTTTATTGGAGAATTCGCAGAATCAATCAAGCCAAACAGCGCAATCAGCAAACGTTTCATCACAAACACGATATTGGTTAAAACCTAGTGTTATTGGTTGCTGCATTATATTCGCCCTAGCGGGACCTGCTTGGCAAAAGTTACCGCAACCGGTTTATCAACTAGAGCGTGGCGCTGTACTTATTATGGATATGTCTTACTCCATGTATGCAACGGATGTGAAACCTAATCGATTAACCCGTGCCCGTTATAAAGCCATTGATTTACTCAAGAAGATCAACGAAGGTGATGTTGGTTTAATTGCCTATGCTGGTGATGCCTTTATTATCAGTCCATTAACGCAAGATGTTAAAAATATAGAGTTACTTTTACCTTCACTGTCACCTGATATTATGCCTGTTCCTGGGGCGAATGCCTTGACCGCACTTACCTTAGCGGATCAAACATTGAAAAATGCGGGACATATTAGCGGCGACATTTATTGGTTTACTGATGATATTGATAATGAAGAAATGTCAGATGTTTATAATTGGGCAAACAATAACAATCATAAAGTAAATATTTTAGGTGTGGGAAGTAAAACTGGCGCACCAATAAAACTAACTAGCGGTGAGTTACTCAAAGATAATAGGGGGGCTATCGTCATTCCTAAATTACCTGAAGGTCGACTATCGGCAATTGCTCAGCGTGGCCGAGGCGTTTATCACACCATGACCAATGATGACTCAGACATTAAAAAGCTAACAGCTCACTTAAGCGCTAGCCTTGATGACACCTTAGAGTCCCAGTCATCAAATAATGCAAATGAATCTAAGAGTAAGCAAGCAATGCAGGGTGATCAATACCATGAGCAAGGACCTTGGTTACTGGTCTTCATACTGCCACTGCTCTTAGGTTACTTTCGTCGCGGCACCAGTATATTGGCAATAACCTGGCTAATGCCATTGACCTTGTTGTTTAGTTTCACCACATTTAGCCCTAATAGTTATGCTGCTGAGCCTAGCAACACTCAAACTACTGCCACCTCAACATCTGCTACAGAAGCTGCTATTGCTGAGTCTAATAGCGAATCAGGTGTTAGCAACGTTAGTCAGCTTTGGCAAGATTTATGGCAAACGTCAGACCAACAAGCACAACAGCACTACCAACAAAAAGACTATCAACAAGCCGCTAAGCAATTTGAAGATAGCCAATGGCAAGGCAGTGCCCACTATAAAGCTGGTGACTATGAACAAGCATTACAAGCATTTAAGCAAGGTGATAGCGCTCAAGCACTCTATAACCAAGGCAATTCACTAGCACAGCTTCAAAAAGTTGATGAAGCGATTGAAGCCTATAAAAAAGCGCTAGAAAAAGATCCTAACTTAGACGATGCCAAAGATAATTTAGCAAAACTAGAAGCGCTTAAAAAACAGCAAGAAAAACAAGAACAGCAATCTAAAGGTGACCAAGAAAATCAGGACTCTGAAGATCAGTCAAAAGATGACAAGCAAGAGCAAAAAGATGAACAAGGTGATCAGCAAAATCAGGCCGGTGAAAAGCAATCTCAAGATCAGTCCAAAGATGAGCAGCAACAAAGTAATCCTGATGAAAAAGAAGGCGAACAACAAGACAATCAAGACGATAAGCAATCCCAAGAGGCTAAACAAAAAGAACAAGAGCAAAAAGACAAAGAAGAACAAGCTGCTCAAGCTAAAGAATCTGATGAAGAACAACAAGGCGAAGAAAAGTCGCTAGCTCAACAAGCCATAGACAGCAAAGCTCAAGAAACAGAGCAAAAACACCAACAACTATTAAATAAGGTAACAGACGACCCTTATTTATTATTACGAAACAAAATGCGCCTCGAATACCAAAAACGCCGAAATGAGGGTGCGTCCCAAGGAGTAACTAAAAAGTGGTAAGAAATTTTTCAATGCATTTAACAGCTAAATTACCGTATTATCCCCTGCAGCGTTTTATGCGAACCCTGCTAATTATGGCTACCTTTTTATTGTGCAATAATGCCTATGCTTTATCTAAAGTTACTGCAGTTGTTGATAAAAACCCTGCGATGATTAATGAGTCGATATTATTAACCGTTACTGCTGATGACGATGTTAATCGTAATGCTTTGGATACCAGTCCATTGCTTAGTGACTTTATTGTCGGTCAAACATCGGTTAGCTCACAAACCAGTATGATCAACTTTAAAACCAGCCGTATTACTAAATGGCAAGTCGTTTTAATTGCCCGTAATGCTGGGCAATTTATCATTCCAGCTTTGACCATTGAAAATCAACAAAGTGAGCCGGTAGAATTAACTATCATCGCCACTAAAGATACCGGCAGCAGTGACCAAACTGATATTTTCATTACCAGTGAGTTATCCAGTAATGAAGTTTATGTACAACAATTATTGACCTTATCGATAAAACTACACTTTGCTGTTGAACTTAAAAGTGGCAACTTAACTGAGCCAAGTTTAACGGGCGCTTCCATCGAAAAAATAGGCCAAGATAAGCAGTCTGATAATATTATCAACGGTAAACGTTACCGCGTAATTGAGCAAACCTATGCCATTACGCCTGAGCAAAGTGGTGAATTTACATTGCAAGCTCCACTATTTTCAGGTGAAATATTACAAGCCTCTAAACGCCGTTCGAGTTTTTTGAGTTTTGCCCAAACCACGCCAGTTAGCATTGTAGGCGATGAACTAAATATTATTGTTTTACCTATACCAGCCAACTACCCAAGTAATGCCCAATGGTTACCAACTGACATACTGACGCTGCATCAAGAGTGGCAAGCAGGTAAAGACCAATTTACCGTTGGCGAGCCTATTACACGTACGATAACCTTAACTGCTGCAGGTCTTTCAAAAGCACAATTACCAAAAATTGAAATGAAAAGCAGCCGTGGTTTAAAAATTTATCCTGATCAAGCTGAACTGCATGCTAACCTAAACAGTGACCGATTAGTCAGCCAAAAAGTACAAAACTTTGCCTTAGTACCCAGTGCTGCAGGGGAGTTTTTATTACCTGAAATGAATGTTACTTGGTTCAATACAATAACCAATAGAATTGAACAGGCTACGTTGCCATCACAGACTATTTCAGTACAAGCTGCTGAAGGTACCATAACGGCTAGTTTACCGAGTGACTTTAATGAAAAAACCAGCAGGATTGATCATTCGTCCAACAGTCCTGAAAATTTAGCGGAACAGGCTCATACTGAGAACACTCTAGTATCTGCTCAAGATAAACGTCTGCAATGGCTATTTCTTAGCTTATGGTTATTAACAAGTTTTGCATGGTTTGTTCATATCATTTATTTTAATAAAAATGATGCTACGCGTAGACAATCACGGTCTAAACAAGCAAAACATAAAAATAATTCAAGTAATCAGTATCTCGCCTTATTAGCAGCTTGTAAGAAAAATAATGCCGAGCAAGCGCTGAATTTAATATTGCCTTGGCTTAAGCAATTACTAATGAGTAACAACTCAGAACTAGTAATAAATAACATTGCCCAAGCTCAAGCGATTGTTCAAGAACAAAGCTTTGCCACTGCCCTTAATGATTTACAGCAACATCTTTATGGCAAGAGCGCGACTAATGGCGCACCTTCATGGCAAGGGTTGGCTTTACTCACGGCTATTCAAGTTGTTGAAAAGCAGCAAAATGCTAAAACGAAAGACTATCCGTTCTCCTCACTTAATCCTTAAGCTTTATTTTTAAAGATTTAGACCTGTCTATACTCTATTAAGTGGCTTTATTTTTTGTTCGTTGAACAATTAATTAGGTCACTTAATAAATTTTTTATCAATGATTTACTAAATAATCACTACCCTTTGAAATTAACTTCCTCATGCTAGGGTCTATAAACATATGATGACAAAACAAGTTAGATATGAGGCGCTAGTAAAGGCGCTACACGGTGATTTATATCGCTATGCCTATTGGCTCACCCATGAAAAACAAGTGGCTGAAGACTTAGTGCAAGAAACCTTTCTACGTGCTTGGCGAGCCCTTGATTCATTAAAAGATGAAAAGGCTGCTAAGTCATGGTTAATCACTATTTTAAGGCGAGAGAATGCTAGACGCTTTGAGAGGAAGCGTTTTGATATGAGCGAATATGAAGAAGCCACCATAACAGATACTAAATCAGTGACCACTGAACAAGAGTTAGAGAATCACTGGTTAAGAGACAAAATATCACAACTTCCGCCAGAATACTCAGAGCCCCTTGTACTTCAAGTGCTCGGTGGTTTTAGCGGTGAAGATATTGCCACTATGTTAGATCTGAATAAAAATACTGTGATGACACGTTTATTTAGAGCGAGAAACCAACTTAAAGAAGCTTTAGAAGCAGAGCCCGTAAAACGAGGTATTTACAATGGATGATTTGCAATTTAGACGTGCTATATATGCCGATCCTAATAATCAGGATGCTGACACTATTGCGGCGCAGCAACAAGATCCAAGCAAGAAGCAATTTGCCAAAGAAATTTGTCAATTGGATGAACGTATTAGACAAGCATTACACGTACCTGTGCCCGATGATTTATGTAATAAACTGATTTTACGCCAAACGCTAGCAAGTCACCAAGTACACAAACGTAGAACTCGCGTGCACCTTGCATTAGCAGCATCGGTCGCTATTGTCGGTGGTTTAATGCTTAACTTTATGCAGTTTTCAAGTGCATATAGCAACTTAGGTGATTATGCCCTAGCCCATGTTTATCATGAGCAAGGTAGTATTACTAACAACGCCAGCAACCAAGTTACATTAGCCTCATTAAATAAGAAAATGGCAGCATTTGATGGTAACTTTAGCCAATCTTTAGGTAAGTTACTTTTTGCTGATTACTGCCGATTTGATGGTATGAAAAGTTTGCACTTGGTTTATCAAGGAAGAACGAGCCCTGTTACTGTCTTTGTTGTTCCTAAGAACGATCAACTCAGCTTTACTAATAGCTTTAATGATAAACAGTTCTTTGGTAGCTCTATTGAGTTTAACAACAGTAACATCATTGTTGTTGCCGATAAAAATGAGTCATTAGGACAATGGCAACAAAACATCAGTGAAACGGTGTCTTGGTCTATTTAGCTATTCTACTTAGTGGTTACATATAAGAGCATCACAGCAAAATATTTTACCAACTCACAAAAAAGCCCTGATAGTTACTATCAGGGCTTTTTCTTTATTACTGCAGCAAAGCAACACATTGAGGTTTTATGGACTTGCTTTGCAATTAGCACAGAGCAAGACCTAAAGCCTGCATTAGTTTATAAAGTATTTTCAAATAATTTATAAATACGACGGTATTCATTTAACCAAGAGCTAGGTTGAACAAAACCATGAGGCTCTACGGGGTAAATTGCCGTTTCAAAATCTTGCTTTTCAAGCTCAATCAAACGTTGTACTAGGCGCACTGTATCTTCAAAGAATACATTATCATCAACCATAGGTGCGTTGATTAATAGTGGTCTCTTAAGTCCTTCAGCAAAGTAAATTGGTGAACTACGTTCATACGCAATAGCATCATCTTCAGGGGTGTTTAAGATATTTGACGTATAACCATGGTTGTAATATGCCCAATCTGACACTAAGCGTATTGCTGAGCCAGAAGCAAATAAATCAGGATCAGTGAACATTGACATTAATGTTAAGAAACCGCCGTAAGAGCCTCCATAGGTACCAACACGTTTTTCATCAACATTGGCATTTTCAATAAGCCATTTAACACCGTCACGCATATCTTCAACTTCAGGTTTCCCCATATGACGGTAAATAGCGGTACGCCAGTCACGTCCATATCCAGCAGATGCACGGTAATCCATATCGATAACAACATAACCTTGTTGTACTAACATAGAGTGGAACATAAATTCACGGAAATATCCTGACCAACCCAAGTGTGAGTTTTGTAAATAACCCGCGCCGTGCGTAAACATGACGGCACGGTTTTTCTCTAAGGTTTTATCAAAGTTTTTAGGTAAATATACTTTTGAGTAAATCGGTTCTTTTTGTTTACTTGAAGCAATGGCAACAACGGTAGGTGCAGACCAAGGCATGCTTAAAAACTGCTTTGATACGGTATGCGTGATTCTTTGCGCTTCCTCTGCACTATTCAAGCGCTGAACATAAAGCTCTGGCGGCATAGTAACCGTTGAATGCTCAATTAATAATTTTGATTCATCAGGGCTAATCTCATAATCGTTTTGACCGCCTAAGTCAGTCAATGGGGTGACATTTTTCGCTAAATCAACTTGGTAAATTTCATAAATACCGGGATGCTTTATATTCGCTTTAAAAATGAAACGCTGATTATCTTGCGCTGGGGTAACACTGCTGACTTCAAACTTACCAGACGTTAACTTAACGGCCTTACTGTTTAAGTCTTTATGGTACAAATGCGAATAACCCGACTCTTCAGATAAGTAATAAAGGCTTGTTTTATCATTAGCAAGTAACCAACCAAATTCATTAAAGCTCCAGTTAATCCAAGCATCATCATGTAATTTATGTTGAGTAACAAGTTCATTTTTATCAAAATCAACGGTTGTTAACCAGCGAGTTTTGTTATCCCACGCTTCTAACATTAGCGCTAGATGTTGACCATCACTGCTCCACTTAATCGCGTTGTACATTTGAAGGACATGAATGTGACGTGCTTTTTTCTCTGTCTTATATTTCTTTCCGTCTCGCGCAAAGTTTTCCGCTTTAACGCTTGCTAAAACATCATCATCAAAACCCGGTAAGCTGTCATAACTTAATGCTTGTTGAGTTCCTTTAACTATATCGAGTAAAAAGAGTTGCTCTTGATATTGTCTGTTATTCGCAACACGAGCACGTACTTTTTCAGCCGCAATAACGCCATCTTTAGTAATGTAGTTAGGCATGATATCAGTTTCATCACGACTCGATTTTGCTGACGTAATACTGACTAATAGTTTGTCTCCTGCTGGAGATAAACTTGCGTACACTACACGATTGTCTTTACCAAAATAAAACTTACTATCGTTTACAGCGTTATTTTCAGCGGCAAGACGTTCATTTTTAGTTTGCTTTAATTGAGTATTTCTCTGCTGTAAAGCAATGTAGTCAATTAACTTATGTTGCTCCTTTGCTAAGTAACTTTCAGGTACCGTAACGCCCGCAGGTTTTGCTGACATTTGTAAATTTGCCAGTTCTTTAATTTGACCTGTTTTTAAGTTATGTGCATAAAAAACATTGCCTATTTGATAAGCAATATCGCCGTTAGTCAAAAATAGTGCATTACCCTCTTGGTTTGAGGTAAAGGTAAGCTGTTTTATTGCATTACTGTCGAGTGTTTTTACAAAAACATCGCCATTAAAGGTGTAAACCTTATGAGTTCGCGCTTGATTTAGTTGACCGTTTTTAGCTGCAACTTTATGCTTATTTGACAACGCTACTTGTACAATCTTATTGCTATTTGACAGGTCCAGTGAGTACAAATCACGTAGTGGGTTACCTAATTGCTTTTGCTGATAATAAACAGTGTTACTATCATCTCCCCAATACCAAGACTCAGGCGCACGACCGAACCAATCTGGGTCTGACATTATTTTCTCTAACGTAATAATATCGGTTGATTGTGCATTAGTCGCAACAGCGCCTTGGATTTTATCTGGTACACTAGTATTCATTTGCTCATTAAGCTGAGTATTACTACAAGCTACTAATGACAAACTAAGCACAGCGGCAATAAGTTGTATTTTCATAAAATAAATTCTTATGTTGAGTTCTTTTATTCTTTTATTAAAGAAAGAATGAATGAGGAGTCGCCAAGTTAATCACTACGGTTGGTGGCTCTTGAATTTTTATAAGCCGTTATCCTAATCGAAATGATAAAAAATGTGTTAAATAAATCGACCAATAGCGCTTTATCTGCGGTAAAAACGCGGTAAAATATAATGGTTTACACATACTATCATCATTGGACATATTGTTATGCTTTGCCCTTGCGGTTCTACCTTGTTATTTAATGCTTGCTGCCAACTTTTCATTACACAAAAACAATACCCCAGCACCGCTGAGCAATTAATGCGATCTCGCTTTAGTGCCTATGCAACAAAAAAAGGTCAATATATTTTTGATACCTACGGTGCCACGCCTCAATTAAAGCAATCAGTGACTGAAATTCAGGCATGGGCAGATGAATGTTTATGGTTAGCATTAGTGGTACATCACACCACTGAAAGTACGGTAGAGTTTTCGGCTTATTACGTGGTGGACAATACGTTATGCGAATTACGAGAAAAGTCTAATTTTTCGCTTGAGCAAGGTAGGTGGCGCTATATTGATGGCGACATTACCCTGCATAACGAAATTACTTTTAATAACGGAACTCCCACCATTAAACGCAATGATATTTGCCCATGTAACTACTATTCAACGGCTTGGTCGGCAAAGAAGGGTAAAAAATTTAAACATTGCTGCGCTAAGTAGGCGAGCAATTACAGGTTTCAATAGGTATGATTTAATTAAGTAGTGGTGCTTTAACTACAGACTGTTGAATGCCATCTAGCCATGCCTTAGCATTAAAGGTTAATGGCTGACTAAGTGGCTTATCCGCATTACCTGACACCTGATTTTCTTGAGCTTGTTTATACTTGAGCTGAGTAAATAAGCTAGTATTTTGTAACACTTGGCTTTCGATATGCTTTTTATCATCACGAAATGCCAAAGGTTTTGGCATCATAGCATTAGTTAAATGTATCGTGGCGAGGTCGTTATCAACAATAGATTGTACCTGATTAAATTGTTTAACATCATCCGGTGTTGATAATGCTAATGGCGCTTTTTCAGGTAGATTGAATTGCTTTCTCAATGCGGTGTTTGTAACGTCAGCAACCATTGCCTCTTCTACTTGTGGCAGTAAAAATTGGCTTTGTTCACGAACATCTTCAGTTAGCATCGCCAACATCAAGGAAAAATCAGCTCGGCGGGCTTGTACTACACTTTCATTTAGCTGCTCACCAAGTTGTAACTCGTGAAGTAACACACTAGCAGATGAAAAATCAGTGGCTAATTGCCCTGCACTGTCTTTTACCACGTCATTACTTGGTGAGAAATTATTTGTTGAAAACGGTTGTGAAAGCGCTACTGCCAATGCCCTATTCTCTTATTGATCGATGTCTTGATAAATAAGTTATCGGCTAGAAGTAAAAAACATTTAGCCGATAAAACAATAAATTAAAAATAAATGGTTTTATCGGCTATTTACCTAGTTCAAAGGGTTAATCTAGATGAGTGACTTCTTCGATTAAACTCCCTTATTACGTCAAGTTACTTAGTTTTATTGGCCAAGTTAGTGTAAAAGATGCCCCACCTAATTCACTATCGCCGATAGATGCCTGACCTTGATGCCATTCCATTATGCGAGCGACAATCGCTAAGCCAAGACCAAAACCACCTGTTTCACGGTTTCTCGATTGGTCACCACGAGAAAAAGCATCGAAAATAACTTGTTTAAATTCATCAGACACTCCGTCACCATTATCTTCAACACAAATTTGGCATTGTTCATTTTCTAACGACAGTGTGACCCTCACTTTATCATTACCATATTTTATGGCATTACTAATAAAGTTATTAACTGCTCGATCCATAAAGTGACCATCGCAACAAACATAATCGTCAGGTAAGTTATTAACAAATTCTATTGAACTGATAAATTGATCATGACTAGCTATTTGTAACCTTATTAATTCACTTAGGTTAATTTTGGTGAAATTTATTTCTGGTTTATCATTATCAAAAGCGGCGTAAATAAGCATTTCATTAATCAACTCTTCTAACTCACAAACATCGTTCTTTATTTGTAGCTGATATTTCGCTCTTTTTTCATCATCTTTGAGGGAATCAAGCATCTGCAAGGCAAATTTTGTCCTTGCCAGTGGTGTTCTCAACTCATGTGAAACAGCATTAGTTAATTCTTTATGGGCTTCAATTAAACGCCGAATTCTAGCCGCCATCATATTAAAGGAAGCAAACATAGGCGCTATCATGGTTGACTTTGCTGCTTGTGCTTTACTGTCAAACTGTCCTTGACCAAAGGCACGTGTCGCCTTTTTAAGCTCTTCTAAATCTCGTGACATTGGCCACAACCAAATAAAAATAACCACGCCAAAGGTAGCAAGAATCATAACCCGGTAAGTCGATTTTACTCTTGGCCTAGTCGGCATTTCTAATGGGCCTAAGCTAATAACTGATTCAGAGCCTTTAAGTAAATAATGAATTTCTACCTGATCATCGAAATAATAAATATGGGCATTAGAGTGTGATAAAAAATTATGGTCGGTGTGATCAATGGCTTCGACTTCGATTAAAGATGTTAACTTTAACGGTAATTCCCAACGTTCTGCTGCATCGGCTATTATCTCTTCCCATTCTTCTTCAGGGTGTTTTTGCACATAATCCCCTGTAGCCATCATGAGTGTTTTATAACCGGTATAGGATTCAATATCTTGCTCAAGATACGAAGTCCACACTTCATCAAGTGCCCAAGAAAAAATGATAAATGTGGAAATAATAAAGAAATAAAGATTAAAAAACGAACGACCTAATTTCATCAACGTACCTTATCAAGAAAATTTAATAAAAGTGAGCTTAATAAAAAGGCTTTGTAACTACAATAAGTAAACAAAGCCTTGATATATTTAGTAACTATATTACTACAGTGACATTATGTCAGAGGATTAGCTCCATGCATCAGGAACGAACAAGTAACCTTGACCCCAAATAGTCTTGATTCTAAAAGGGGTATCCGTGCTGTCATGCAATTTTTTACGTAAGCGAGATATACGGACATCAACACTTCTGTCTAATCCATCATACTCACGACCAATTACCGCTTTATAGATATAATCACGGTTTTGTACTTCTCCCGCTTTACCTGCAAGTAACCATAACAAATCAAATTCTTGGCTCGTTAAATCGACATTTTCATCTTGTAAAGTCACTTTACGCGATGCTTTGTTTATATATAAGCCACCACAAGTAATTTCGCCTTTTTCTTCACTTTGATTAGGTAAATCACCACGGCGTAATAAAGCATTTACTCGTGCTAATAATACGCGGGGTTCAACTGGCTTGATAACATAATCATCAGCACCAATTTCTAAACCAAGTACCTGATCAAAATCAGTGCTTTTTGCTGTTAGCATTAATACCGGGCCATTAAATTCTGGACGTAAATCACGACAAACACCGAAACCATCTTTACCGGGCAACATGACATCTAAAATAATAAGGTCTGGAGAAAAAAGCTTTACGCGCTTTGCTACAGTGTCACCACGAAACTCTTGTTTCACATGGAAACCCTCACTCGTTAAGAAGTCAGTGACTAAATCAGACAATTGACGATCATCTTCAACTAATAATATTTTTTTTACGCTTGAGTTACTATCTGCCATTTTCATTTCCTTATTTATTACAGGGTACATATATTGTAATGATACATAACTGTACTAACAGTTTTCTATATTGATTTGCTCATTTAGGGTTAGCTTAAACAAGTTATTACGGTTAAACAATAGGTTCTACCAGTTGTTACGTTTAAATTACATTTTATAACAGGATGTGAAAAATAAAACTTGCGAGACGATAGATAAACACGCAAGATCATTACCTTTATTTACCAAGCAATATATGACGATATTGTTCGCTAAACGCCTTTAGGAATTCTATGAAAATCATCTCTTTTAATATTAACGGCCTTCGTGCTCGTCTTCACCAATTACAAGCGATAATCGATAAACATCAGCCCGATATTATTGGCTTACAAGAAATCAAAGTTCATGATGAAGTTTTCCCATTAGAAGCAGTTGAAGCAATGGGTTACCACGTCTATTTTCATGGTCAAAAAGCCCATTATGGTGTAGCCATGTTATGTAAAAAAGAAGCTGATGTGGTACAAAAAGGTTTCCCAAGTGACGATGATGAAGCGCAAAAACGCATGATTATGGTAACCACTACCAATGAGAAAGGCGAAAAGGTTACCGTCTTAAATGGCTATTTCCCACAAGGGGAAAACATCAGTCACGAAACTAAATATCCCTATAAACGACAATTTTATAAAGATTTGATGACTTACCTTAACGATAACCACACAAATGATGAAAATGTGGTTGTAATGGGCGATATTAATATTTCTCCGCAAGACTTAGATATTGGTATTGGTGACGTAAATAGTAAACGCTGGTTGAAAAGTGGAAAATGTTCTTTCCAACCTGAAGAAAGAGAATGGTTAACAAAGCTAATGGATTGGGGTTTTGTTGATACCTTCCGTATGCTACATCCTGAAACGACTGAGCGTTACTCTTGGTTTGATTATCGCTCGCGTGGTTTTGATGATAATCGTGGTCTTCGCATTGATGTTGTACTAGCGACAAAAGACATGGCAGCACAATGTATTGAAGCCGATATTGATTATGAATTACGCGGTATTGAGAAACCTTCAGACCATGCACCCATTTGGTCAACATTTTCATAAGGTTTATTATTAATGCACACTGAAGAATTAGCTCAATATCGTTGCCCTCTTTGTCAGCAAGCTTTAGTACTGAACGAAAAGAGCTACCGTTGTGAAAATAACCATAGCTTTGACCAAGCAAAACAAGGCTATGTTAATTTATTACCGGTCCAGTTTAAGCATTCAAAAGAACCCGGCGATAACAAAGCAATGGTACAAGCTAGACGGGCATTTTTAGATAAAGGCTATTACCAGCCTTTACTTGACAGCATGTTGACGTTATATCAACAGTATGGCGATAAAAAAGCCGCTGTTTTTGATGCTGGCTGCGGAGAGGGTTTTTATACACATCAACATAAAACTGAGCACAACAGTGTCTACGGCGTAGATATTGCGAAAGAAACAATTAAGATTGCGGCAAAACGTTATCAAGATTGCTTTTTTAACGTAGCAACACTGTCGGATTTACCCTTTGCTGATGAACGTTTTGGCTGGCTTTATAGTGTTTATGCACCCATTTTAGAAAATGAATTTACCCGTATTTTACAAAAAAATGGTTATTTATTAACGGTTACCCCTGCTGATAACCATTTGTTTGAACTTAAATCACTAATATATCGCCAAGCCAATAAACATGACACGGCCAAGCAAGTGATTGAAGACTTAACTTTGGTTGAAGAACAACGTTTAAACTACCCTATGAATTTCTCTGATAGTGACGATGTACTGAATTTATTAGCAATGACTCCTTTTGCTTTTAAAGCCACAGAGGAATTAATTACTCAATTGAAACAGCAAAAACAATTTAGCTGCCAGGCAGATTTTGTTTTACGTTTATATCAAAAGAAATAAGAATAAAAAAGAATGGCTGCACCGACCATTAACTTACGGCAACACTAAAGTAAGTAGCGATACTTATTTTGTTGTCGCATAAGTTAATTGCAAGAGTTGCGCAAGATCGATATAACGCGGTTTATAAGTTGCGAGGTTTACGATAGCATTATCATTTTGATGACCCTTGCTATGCTTTCCTTGTTCAGCGACTTGCTGTTTTACTTTCTCTAAACCATTGCGATACCAAGAAGCCAGAGAGGGTGGTAATAGTTTATCTGCTTTAACACCTGAAAAAACTAATGCCTGTACTGGCAGACTTAATAAAAACAAACCATAAACAAGCGCCTGAGGCAGTGCATTGATTGCATTACTTACAGAGCCTTGACCAAGAGGATAACCTGAGGCGACATAAAGCTGCATAATAACAGTAAACATGGCTAACGCTGGAAAATATCGACAAACAAAGCGCGCACTTTGTACGCCTCGATAATCTTCGAAATAGTGGGTTAACTCAGGCTTGTCTGGCCAAAGAGATAAATATTTTTTGCCCAATTTAATGAGTTGTACAACAGAGATATTCATAAACCTACTATAGCAGGTGGTCCCAATACTCGCTACCATTCAAAATCTTCAAGTACTCTGCAAAATGTATCTTAATTTGTAATGGATCGCTACAAACACCTTCCTATTACGAATAGAAATCATTAAAAATACAATTAAACAGTCTTTTATTGTATTGCATCAATATATACTCAACAGTCAAGCGCTATAATGAACCCGGTATTATTTTGCACATGATTAATTTTGCAACTAATTATTCGATATCTTTTCACTTTTTTAAAAGACAACAGACATGACTCAACAAAAAGCGCAGCGTAAAGACTCTATTAATACTAATGCAATTTTAGTGATCAATTGTGGTAGCTCTTCCGTTAAATTTTCTTTAATAAAGCCAGCAAGTGGTGAAACACTTTTATCAGGCTTAGCGGAATGTTTACTGAGCACTGATGCAAAAGTAACGATCAAACAACAAGGTGATAAAAAGACTTATAAGTTACCTGACCCTTTTGACCATCAAGCAGCACTCTCTGTATTGGTAGTACAATTGCAACAGCTAAATTTAGTCAAAGATATAAGCGCAATCGGTCATAGAGTTGTTCACGGGGGCGAGAAATATTCGCAACCCACATTAATCACTACCGAAGTAGAACAAGCAATTAGCCAATTGGCAAAACTAGCACCATTACATAATCCGGCAAATCTCATCGGCATAAAAGCGTGCCAAGCAGCTTTTGACTGTTTACCCCAAGTGGCTGTTTTTGATACGGCGTTTCATCAAAGCATGCCCGAAAAAGCCTACATGTATGGTCTGCCCTACTCTTTGTATAAAGAACATGGAATAAGACGTTACGGCTTTCACGGAACCAGTCATTACTTTGTTGCTAATCAAGCCGCTAAACAATTAAATAAGCCATTGGCACAATGTAATTTAATTAGTGCACACTTAGGTAATGGTTGTAGTGTTACTGTTATTAAAAATGGCGAAAGTGTTGACACTAGTATGGGTATGACACCTGGCGAAGGCCTGATAATGGGTACTCGGTGTGGCGATCTCGATACCGGTATTATCTTTCATCTAGTCGATAATTTAGGTTATTCAATTAGCGATGTTGATAAATTAGTCAATAAAGAAAGTGGCTTAGTCGGTATTTCTGACTTGAGCAACGACTGCCGTACCTTAGAAAATGCCATGCTAGAAGATAACCATGTGCAAGCAACCTTAGCACTGACGGTTTTTTGTTACCGCATTGCAAAAAGCATTGCTTCATATAGCGCCAGCTTAACGCAATTAGACGGCCTTGTATTTACTGGTGGCATTGGTGAAAACTCAAGTTGGGTGCGTACAGAAATAGTTAAACAATTAGGCCTATTGAATTTTTCACTCGATGAAGAAAAAAATCAAGCTACTCGCTTTGGTGCCTCGGGGAATATTGCCACTAAAAATTCAAGAGCGTGTTGGGTTATTGCCACAAATGAAGAGTTTGTCATTGCTGAACAATCAGCCCAGTTATTAACAAATTTAGCTAAGTAAACGCTTCAAATAAAGAATAAATAGGATTTAATTTATGCCACATAGAATTATGCTAATCCCTGTTGGCTCAGGCGTAGGCTTAACCAGCGTATCGTTAGGTTTATTACATGCTTGTCAACAAAAGGGGATTAAAGTAGGACACTTCAAACCCATTAGTCAACCTTCACGTAACAGTTTAGCTAAAAAAAACAAAACCATTGATGCCATTAGTTTATCTCAAAATAGTACTAGCGTATCGCTTAGTTATGTTGAAGGAAAAATGGGCGATGGTCTTCACGATGTTGTTTTAGAAGAAATTGTAGCCAATTTTAATGCCTTTAAAAAAGATCACGACGTTATTATTATTGAAGGTTTAGTGCCTACACCAAGACAACCGTATGCGGGTCGTATTAATCGAGATGTTGCTCAAGCACTTGGGGCAAATATTGTATTAGTAGCGAGCCCTGGTAATGATAGCGCGGAAGAATTTGAAGACCGACTTGAAGTTAGCGCAGAAACCTATGGCGGTATAAAGAACAAGCACCTCATTGGCTGTGTGATCAACAAGCTCAATTGCCCAGATCAAGAAGAATACGGTTTATTGCCAAAAGAAGAAGAAATAGAACGTGATTTTAATTTAAATCATTGGTTAGATTTATCCATTTTTAAAGGTAGGCATTTTGACTTACTCGGCACAGTTATGTGGGAGATAGATCTCATCGCTCCACGTGTTTGTGACATTAGTAACTACCTTGAAGCTAAAGTACTTAACGCTGGAGATATGGCGCATCGTCGTTTTCGAAGTGTTGCATTTTGCGCCAGAACCGTATCAAACTTGGTGAGCTACTTAGTACCGGGACGTCTTATTGTTACCCCTGGCGATAGAACCGACATTATCATTGCCACCTGTTTATCTGCGCTAAATGGCACAAAATTAGGCGGCTTGATTTTAACAAATGGCTTTGAACCTTCTGAACAGGTTTGGGAATTATGCCAGCAAGCACTTGATGCTGGTTTACCTGTTCTGTCGGTACCCTGGGATACTTGGCAAACATCACGTCATATCATGGGTTTTAATCCCGAAATCCCTAAAGACGATATCCAGCGCCAAGATAAAGTAAAACAACATGTTGCCGATAATTTAAGTAGCGACTGGCTCGAAAGCCTAACCTCTAAAAACAATAGTTATAACCTATTATCGCCACCTGCTTTTAGACATAAATTAACAGAGCTTGCTCGCCAAGCAAATAAGCTAATCGTTTTGCCTGAAGGTACGGATATACGCACGATTAAAGCAGCCGCAATTTGCTGTGAGCGTAATATCGCTCGCTGTCAATTGATTGGTAACAAAGAAGAAATACTACAAATCGCCGAACATCAAGGTATTCATCTACCTGATAATTTGTTAATAACAGACCCCGAGTCTATTAGAGATAATTACGTAGGACCTATGGTCGAACTACGAAAAAATAAGGGCTTAACAGATGTGATTGCACTAGAGAACCTCAAAGATAATGTAGTGTTAGCCACAATGATGTTACAACTCGGTCAAGTTGATGGTCTTGTTTCTGGTGCAGTAAATACTACAGCGAACACCATAAGACCCGCTTTACAATTAATCAAAACAGCTCCTGATAGCTCTTTAGTGTCATCAGTATTCTTTATGCTGCTACCTGATCAAGTACTTGTTTATGGCGATTGTGCTATTAATCCTGAGCCTACCGCAGAGCAATTAGCTGATATCGCCATTCAATCTGCTGACTCTGCAAAAGCGTTTGATATTGAGCCAAGAGTTGCCATGATTAGTTACAGTACCGGTAGTTCTGGTCAGGGTGCTGATGTAGAGAAAGTAACTAAAGCAACGGCAATAGCCAAAGCTAAGCGACCTGATCTCATTATTGATGGACCACTTCAATATGATGCCGCCATTATGGAGAACGTTGCCAAGAAAAAAGCGCCAAACAGCCCTGTGGCGGGTAAAGCGACAGTGTTTATCTTCCCTGACTTAAATACAGGTAACACTACTTATAAAGCAGTACAACGTTCAGCTGACTTAGTCAGTATAGGCCCGATGTTACAAGGGATGAATAAACCCGTTAATGATCTATCTCGAGGCGCATTAGTCGATGATATTGTTTATACCATTGCGCTAACGGCAATACAGGCGACAATGTAACATCGCATGCGGTTGTAGCTTGCTATACCGTGTTTTTTTATTAAACAGAAAATTAAATAACAAGACGGTTAAACTTATTTTTAAGCAGTTTAACCATCTTAAAACTTTATTTTTACAGAGATAACAACTCAACAGTGTCTTTTGATAACTTATCCTATCCAATAACATTTCAAGCCTAGCTAGACAAAAAACGTACTATGATTATTTTCTATATATTTCAGCATCATACACAGTTAACAACGTATTACTCACAATTCTATCCACAGGTTTTGTGGATATAAAATCTCAAGAAAACTATCACTTTTTACGATAAATCACCTAGTAAAACCTTCGTAAACAACAACTTTAGATAACTTCCCTCTAGATCTATGTATTTCAATGCACTAGCATTGAACGAGCTGATGCTAATCTCTATAAATTAAACATCAAAGCAAATATCTAGTGCTATAATTAAGTTAATATATAAATACCAACTGGGCTCATTTATTGACCTATTTGGTCCAACCTTTAAGGACATTAATGTCACAGTTAACACTCAGACTTATTAACGAACATTTTGCCATCCACAGTTTATCCGAGAGTGCGACTATTCCGAGTGAAGTATTTAGCGCGAGTATTTTTTTTATTGCAAAAACCTTCGACGAGATCTCGATTGTTTTACCGCAAAGCATTACGATTGCCAGTGATGAAGTCGAGCTAAATTGGCAAGCTTTAGAAGTAGTTGGTCCGCTAGCTTTTACCATGACGGGTATTTTGTCGAATATCTCTACAGTGTTGGCAAATGAAAAAATTAGTATATTCGCTATTTCTACCTTTGACACCGATTACATTCTAGTGAAAGAAGAATGTATGAATACAGCGATTGAAGCACTACGCGCTAACCAATATCTGGTAATATAGTGGCAAAATTAAATTCAAATAAGCAATAACATTCATACAGGATTACTATGATCACCCTATACGGCATAAAAAATTGCGATACCGTGAAAAAAGCGACTAAGTGGCTTGAAGAAAACAACGTAGCACACCAACTTTATGACTTTAAAAAACAACCGTTAACAACCGAGTTATTAACGCAGTTTGTTAGCCAAAGTGATTGGTCATTATTGTTAAACAAGCGCAGTACAACTTTTCGTAACCTACCTGACGAGATAAAAAACAACTTAACCGATGAAGTCATGTTTAACGCTGTACTTGAGCAACCGACGCTACTTAAAAGACCCCTACTACCACTAAATGGTGAACTCAATCTCGGTTTTAAACCAGACCAATACCAAACTATTTTTGCACAAAAATAATTAAAATCTACATCATTAAAAATTAAGTGAAGGTAATGCTTGTGAGTCAAATCGTACAAAAAAATCAAAGCGACGTTATTGAGCTAGCAATAGAATTAATGTCTAGAGCTTCAGTTACTCCTGAAGATGCTGGTTGTCAAAAACTGATGGCACAGCGGTTAGCAAAGCTCGGTTTTACCAATGAAAGCATGATTTTTGCTGATACCACCAACCTTTGGTCTCGCCGTGACAGCACTAATACAAAGAAAGAAGATGACGTAGTCTTTTGTTTTGCTGGTCACACCGATGTGGTTCCTGCAGGTAATCTTGAACTATGGAATACGCCACCATTTGAGCCAACAATTATTGACGGCATGTTATATGGCCGTGGCGCGTCCGACATGAAGGGTAGTTTAGCGGCAATGATAGTGGCAACAGAGCGTTTTGTTCAAGACCACCCAGATCATCAAGGTTCTATCACTTATTTAATAACAAGTGATGAAGAAGGACCATTTATCAATGGCACCACTAAAGTTATTGATACATTAGAAGCTCGTAATGAAAAAATCACTTATTGTATTGTTGGTGAACCCTCAAGTACCCACGCTGTCGGCGATATCGTAAAAAATGGTCGACGAGGCTCTATTTCGGCTGAAGTAGATATAAAAGGTAAACAAGGCCATGTTGCCTATCCAGAGCATGTGAGAAACCCAATTCACTTAGCGATGCCAGCATTAACCGAATTAAGTGAAGTACAATGGGATCAAGGTAATGATTATTTTCCCGCGACCAGCTTTCAGATTTCTAATATTAGTGCCGGTACTGGTGCTACAAATGTTGTACCTGGCCATATCAACGCCTTATTTAATTTACGTTATAGCACCGAATTAACGGATCAAATTATTGTTGAACAAGTAGAATCTATCCTTGATAAACATCAACTAGAGTATGATATAAAATGGACTTTTAATGGTAAGCCATTTATTACAGAGCATGTTGACTCAGAGCACGGATTTTTAAGCGCCGTTAGCCAAGCAATACTATCGGTGACCGGTAAGGAAACGCAACTATCAACTTCAGGCGGTACATCAGACGGTCGATTCATCGCGCCGACAGGAGCACAAGTCATTGAGCTTGGACCATGTAACGCAACTATTCATCAGGTCAATGAATCAGTTTCTTGTGATGATTTAATAAAGCTCGTTGATATTTACTATCATTGTTTGGTTAATGTTTTATGCACGCATAAAACGAGTAGTTAGTTTTTCTTTTAGTTATTTAATTAGTCATAAGGTTTCATTTAGCAATGCAAACTATCAGTCCAGCTCAATTACTGGGTCAAACCGAAGCTCACTTGCACTATGTCAGTGAACGAGTTGCCATTCATCAAGGTATGAAAGACGCCTTTGAACTTATGGTAAGCGCAGCTAAAGACGATGCTATAGAACTAAAAATTGCCAGTGGTTTTCGATCATTTGATCGACAACTTATGTTATGGAATAACAAGTTTTCGGGGAAAACATCGATTAAGAATAGTGCTGGCGACCTTGTATCTTCAAAACACTTATCTCCACTTGAATTAGTACACAGTATTTTACTTTATTCCGCCCTGCCAGGCGCAAGCCGTCACCATTGGGGTTGTGACATTGATATTTACGCGCCCAATTTATTAGCTAAAGATTATCAGCTACAACTTGAACCATTTGAATACAGTGAACAAGGGCCTTTAGCGAAATTATCCGCTTGGCTTGTTAAACACGCGCACCAGTTCGGTTTTTATTTCCCTTATGCACGTTTTCAAGGCGGCGTTGCCAAAGAGCCATGGCATTTATCTTACTGGCCGTTAGCTCAACAATACCAACAAGCTTTTGATGTTGAATTGTTAACACAAACACTAAATAAAAGCGCCATATTAGGTAAGCAAGCCATTATTGAAAATATAGATGACATTGCAAAGCGCTATATTAACAATGTTTGTAATGCACCAACAAATGTTATACTGCCTAAATAACCTGAACTTCGGATAAGCGAATTTGCCCAATAACGCTATTTAAGCGCCTATCAGCGTTATTTTCACTCCCAATAACCAGTTATTGGTTTGTAAAAATATCTTAATAGACACTTAAATTACGTCACTGGAACTTTAAGTTACTTTGTTCACCTAACTTCAATAAGTTACAAAACTCTTATCCAAACCTCAGGTTAAATAGTCATCCTAGTATACGAATTTTAGCGAATTAACTTCACCAACTTACCAAGAGGCACCCCAATGGATAATTGGTTAGCTATTTTTATGATAGTGATAACAGTCGTTATTATCATAGGAAATTTGAGTACATTTCAAAAAAGCTCAAAGCAACGAATGCGTAAAAAAAGTTTAAACGACCGCGAAGAAACACTACCCAGAACTCATAAAAGTGCTCATAAAATGGATCCTATCGACAAAAAACACCTCAATAAATAGTAAAATTAAGATATAAAAAAACTCCATCTAGTGGAGTTTTTTTATATCTGTAACGTTATATACCCGTTCCACTTGAAGATGCAGGATTCAGCTGGAATTATAAACGCCTTTAGGCAAGGCATTGATTGAAGAGAATAGTTATTCTATTGTCGAAATTAATAACGCAGTATAAAGCGTTTATAAACCAGCCCTTCGGGGAAAACTGAGCAAACCATATTCGTCGTTACATTTGTTTTTAAGGACGCTACATGGATGTAGCTTGCTAGAGAATGCAGGAGCATATTCTCCTGAATAACCATTAACAAAAAATGTGCCTTGATTATGACTCGCTCAGGTTTCCTGAAACGAGCATCTTCAAGTGGAGCGGGTATATACCTAAACCACATGGATATATTTAGGTATATACATTAACTAAATTAATCAATGTTAGAAAACATTTCTAAACGATAAACCTTTTTCTATTACAGGGAAAATTCTTTCTAATGTTTCAAGTGGCAATGGCTCACCGGCAGCATTATAAATGGTTACCGCAGTCTTATGGCCAACTTCGTCAAGCGGTGCTAATACAAATTGATAATTGGCATCATTGACATCAACCACAGGTACATCATCGCCCCAAATACTGTCCCATATACTGGTATCTGGCTTAACAAAGTCTACATAATAAATCTTTTTCTCTTCATTGAGGTCGGTAATAGTAAAGCCATTGTTTTCAAAGAATAATGGCATGTTACCCCATAAATCGTCTAAGCCCATCTCAACTACATAAGCGGGCTCTTCTACATTATTTTTACCTAAAGTCACGAGTTTCTGATTCGCACGAGTTAAGCGATCCGCACGTTGCTGAATACGGTAGTTATAATCAACGGCAGCTATTAACTCATTAAGCATCGCTTTTTCTGCGCGCTGCTTATCAATAGGATCCATTGTTTTACTGCCGCCTTTCTCATCTGTTTGAATAAAATCAACTAATGAAACCCGCAATGAAACACTTCGCCCATGAGGTTTAGCAAGTAATTGGTAACGAAAGCGCAAACTCTTAGAGAATTGAATATCAGTGAAGATCCAACCAACATCAATTTCATTGTGATACCAATCCGACTCTATGATGGCCGTTTTAATACCCTCACGTTTGATACTCGTTTCTTTTAAACTGGTCGCCCCTTCAATAACTTTACTTAAGGTAACTTCCGTATCTTCCTCAATGTACTTATAGGTGATTTTGTCTTCATCTAACTGTTCTTTAACAACCCTTTCGATAAATTCCAATAAATTTTTATCTTCCAATACCTTATCAAACCAAATAATAGCAATACCTGATTCATCAACAACACGTGAAGAGGCAGCAACAGGCATCACTAAAGAAGGTGCTCTTATATCCATGTCCTTACCAACAGGACCTTGATGGTTAATCTTATTGGTGACGAAAAAGTCTTTAGATTGTTTTGGTTTATTTAAATTAGCAGGAATAACGAGATCGTTAGCTTCTGGTTTATGCTGATAATCAAAACTACCTTGTGCTTGTTTATTATTAACAGAACTACAAGCTGTTAGTGATAAGGCTAACAGTGATAAATAAAATGCTCTACAACTCATTAAAACTCCTGTGGCTTAGGTTATTGATAGTCAAAACCCTCTAAGCTCACTAAAAAATACTAAAAAAATTTGATATAAGACAGGGCTAATATTGCGCCCCATGGTACTTGGCTGATTTTACAAACACAAGTTATATGACCACAAAAATGTAAGATGATTCCAACTTTAATCGTGATCAGTTACAATGCGTCTTTCTTGACAACTTAGGCGCAATGAATGTCAAAGTATTTAGTACTAACAGCAATGGGATCGGACCGAACTGGTTGTGTTAGTGAATTAACTAAATTAGCAAGTGAATGTGAATGTAATATATTAGACAGTCGGATGGCCATTTTTGGCTCTGAGTTTACCTTCATTATGTTACTTACTGGTGATACTAGGGCAATTAATAGGGTTGAAGCTAGAATACCTAAACTTGCTCATAGTTTAGATTTAATCACCATGATGAAGCGCACTTCTGGTCACAGAACTTTTGACTTAGTAAAGCATTACCGAGCAGAATATTCTGGCATAGACCAACCAGGCATTCTAAAATCAATGACCGCCTTTTTTGCCACACGTAAAATAGACATATCTTCGTTAAAGTCGGAAATAGATCCGAAAACCAATTATATGAGCGCCAACATATTGTTTGCTTTAACCGAAAAAATTAGTATCGATGAACTAGAGCATGACTTCTTAGAACTCTGTCAACAAACCGATGTACAAGGTTTTATCAAAAAAGCTAATGCTAATTTATTATAATTAGCGTGCCTTTAATAACAAATAAAAGTGACCTTATTATGAATACATTAAACGTTGGTGATACCGCACCACTATTTACCCTAAACAATGAAAACGATGAATCAATATCATTAGCTGATTACCTAGGTAAAAAACAAGTGCTGGTATATTTTTATCCTAAAGCGATGACCCCTGGCTGTACGGTACAAGCACAAGGCTTACGTGATATAAAAACTGAACTTACCCAATTAAACACGGTTGTGTTTGGTATCAGTCCTGATGAAGTAAAACGCTTAACTAAATTCTGCGAACGTGATGAGCTAAACTTCTCACTTTTATCTGATGTTGATCACCAAGTCGCTGATCAATTTGGTGTTTGGGGTTTAAAGAAATTCATGGGTAAAGAATACGATGGCATTCATCGTTTAAGCTTTTTGATTGGTATTGATGGAAAAATCAGTCATGTTTTTAATAAATTTAAAACTAAAGAGCATCATGAAGTTGTTTTAGCTGTATTAAATGAATTAAGTCAGTAGCTTAATAAGTAATAAAAAAGCCCTAAGCTAAGTAATATTAGCTTAGGGCTTTTTTAATGTAAATGAGCGAAGATAGTGAGTGATTTTGCTATTAATTAGTAATAGTAACCATGTAATACCAAGTTGATTAAGTTCTTTCCCACTCAGCGAGAATTAAAAGGCTTAGAGGCAAGGCATTGATTGAGATAATGGTTATTCAGGAGAATATGCTCCTGCATTCTCTAAGAACACCATCCATGTAGCGTCCTTATCAAAATCAATAACGCAGCATGTAAACCTTTTAAACTCGCCCTCTGGGAGCTTTCTCGATGTCCACTAACATCGTTAAGTTTATTTGATTTAGAATGACTAAATCGAAACAAATTTTCCTTGTTATTGAACATCGAGCAGAGCTCTGAGTTGGGAAGAAATTTAATCAAATTGGTATAAATAGAAAATAATTTTTTCAGTAACTTTGTTCAGTGTTAGTGGGGATTACTTAGTACGGTCAGCGAGATAAGCAGCATAGTCTGGAATTTCAATCGCACTTTCTTGAGTCATTAGCGCAGAGTCCATAAGAAAGTTGGCCGTTGATTTATTCGTCGCTACAGGAATATTCCAAACAGCAGCTAATCTTAACAACGCTTTCACATCAGGATCATGGGGTACCGCATCTAACGGGTCCCAGAAAAAAATCATCACATCAATCTCGCCTTCTGCGATTAACGCACCCAGCTGTTGATCACCACCCATTGGCCCGGAAAACAAACATTTTACCGGTAAGCCAATCGCCGAACTTAATAAAGTACCCGTGGTACCGGTAGCAAATAAATGGTGATACTTTAAATCATCACTTCGTTTCTGTGCCCAAGCAATTAAGTCCGCTTTTTTATTATCATGGGCAACAAGTGCCATGCGCTTATGTGCAGGCATCAGCCTTTGGGTGTACATTAATTCCATGTTACTTCCTTTAAACCTTCTCTGATTGGGCTGCAATAGCATCTTCTGATTCAGGTATTGTTGGCCAGGCATTGATTACCGCCTTGACGAGCGTCGCTAGGGGGATTGCAAAAAACACCCCCCAGAACCCCCATAAACCGCCAAAAAATATTACTGCGATTATAATAACAACAGGGTGTAAATTAACGGCCTCAGAAAAAAGTAACGGCACAATAACATTGCCATCCAATGCCTGGATTATTCCGTAAGCAAGCATAACGTAGCCAAACTCACTGCTAAGTCCAAATTGAAAAAGTGCTACCAGCATAACCGGTAGGGTTACAACAGTCGCGCCTACATAAGGAACAAGTACCGACAAACCAACTAAAACGCCAAGTAGTAAGGCATATTGTAAATCAAGGAACATAAAAGCAATCGTTGTTGATGTGCCAACGATAAGAATTTCAATCACTTTTCCACGAATATAATTCAGAATCTGCTGGTTCATTTCTTGGCTTACCTTAATAGCCATACGGCGTTCTTTAGGCAGGAAATGCGTAATACTACTCATTAATTCAGTTTTATCTTTCAAAAAGAAAAATACCATTAGCGGTACAAGAATTAAATAAACCATTAAGGCGACAATGTCAGAAATTGAGTTTAATGAAGCTTTTAATGCCACTTGCCCCCATTCAAGTAAATTATCATTAACCATAACAATAAAACTTTCAATCTGGGAGACTTGCACAAAGTCAGGGTATTTTTCAGGCAAGGTCAATAAATACCCTTGCCCTTGCGTGATCATATGAGGAACTTCTTGCAATAAATTACTGCTTTGTTTCCAAATAATAGGCATTAACCCTAATACAGCCAATAAAGAAAACCCTAAAAAAGTGACTACAACCACTATTGTTGCACTAGAACGGGACATTGAACTATTCATGAGCTTATTTACCGGAAGATCTAATAAAAAAGCTAAAGCTATTGCGACAAATACCGGCATAAGTAAACTACTAAATAAAGCAATAAACAGTGCAATACAGATTAAAATTACGACTAAAGTGACCGCGTGCGGGTCTGAGAATTTACGGGTATACCAATCACTAAATAATTTAAACATAACGACCTATTTTTAATTTTTGCTCAGTTTGATTTGCATGCATTGACCTTTATCTCGACAATGCCACTATCAATTGCATTTTCTCGATAAGAATAGCCCTGTTTATCTAACAATTTTGGAATATCATTTATAGAGCCGATATCATCAATGGTAATTATACATTGATCCCCATCATGCATTTTTTTTAGTAATAAACGTAACTTGACTAAAGGCACAGGACATTTCTCTCCTCTACCATCATATTTATAAATCATATAATATTAAAACTTCGCTTTAGTTTAATTCACTAATTTGCGACAATTAATCCATTGTACTAATTCAAGTTATCATAGCCTACCTCTATGATTAAGTCTTATGTAAATCAACTTATTGCTAGGAATATTAATTAAATGAGTTCATTAAGCCCCAAAGCTAACTTAAAAGAAATTAATGCGTATAAAAAGAAAATTAATTGGGGAGATGTTTCCGCGTTGTATCATCTGTTTTCTTCATCTTTAGGTGATTTAGATGGCATACTCACCCATGGATTTGATAGTCCTTATAAACAGATTTTAAATCCAAACGCCTGGAATTTAGATCTGTTAGGTGCAAGTAAAAGTGCTGATGGTAGTATCCAAGTAAAAAACAAACCACAGATTAGCTTACGGCATGAATTTAATGACATGGGCTACGAGCTGCATTGTTATCCTGTTATTGATGGTGAAATTGTCAGTCAAAATATGATAAATAAAGGCAACTGCCCTTTTAATCAATGGTTACCTGAAAAAATGCAAATGCTCTTTCGTATTAATAGCTTAGTAGCCTTCTCCATCCATTGTTTTCAACAAGGTGATGAAGCCGATATCGCGCTGTTAAAATTCGCGCACTATAAAGTTGAACAATTAATTACATTATTAAGCGAATCTTTCCAAATTATTACGGTCAAAAGTTATAGTATTGCCGAGTTTTATCAAGAAATAGCAAAAAGAAATGGTAATATCCTTACCTAATAAGCCTAAGTAAGCTTAGCCACGCAAGTATATTTCAATTATGACCCTAGGATGTAATATTGTTTAATCTCAAACCCATGCTTACTGCCTTGTTATTAACATTAAGTATTGCTACAGCAACTAGTTTTAATGCTAGCGCCGTTGATACCCATAACAATAAAAATAAATTACCCGATATAGGTATTTCTGGTTTCAGCGTATTATCAACTGATAAAGAGCTACAAATTGGTCAAGCGATGATGCGTCAATTACGTGCTTCACAACCACTCGTGCAAGACCCTGTATTGATTGAATACATAAATCATTTAGGTAATAGCTTAGTGAAAAATGCTCAAGGGGTTAATTATGCTTTTGAGTTTTTCCTGATCAATAATAACGAGCTGAACGCATTCGCCTTTTTTGGTGGCCATGTAGGTATTCATAGTGGCTTAATTACTACGGCTGACACCGAAAGTGAGTTAGCTTCTGTTATTGCCCATGAAATTTCTCACGTTACCCAGCGCCATTTAGCACGTCGCCTCGAATCGCAAAGCCAAACCCAAAGCTTAACCATGGCGGCAATGCTTTCTAGTGTTTTACTTACTTTAGTCAATCCAACGGTTGGCATGGCCGCGCTAACTGCAAGTATGGCGGTAACTCAACAAGCTAGTATTAACTACACTCGTGGTAATGAAAAAGAAGCTGACCGAGTCGGTATTGCCTTGCTAGCCAGTAGTGATTTTGATCCCCAAGGTGCGGCAAGCTTTTTTAGCAAAATGTCTGCGAAATATCGTTATGCTAGCAAACCACCTGCCATGTTACTTACCCATCCACTACCAGAATCGCGTATAGCCGATGCTCGACAACGTGCATTAAATTATCCAGCAAGACCTTTACCTCCAAGTCTAGATTTCGAACTAACTAAAGCTAGATTAAAAGCTCGATACCAAGGCGATGCCAAATCAAATATCAGCTTTTTTAAGCAACAATTATCTAAAAAACGCTACACTATCAAGGCCGCGGCTCAATATGGTTTAGCCTTAGCCTATTTTGAAAACAAACAAACGACTGACGCTTTGCAATTATTAGAGCACTTAAGGTTAAATGATAAAAATAATTTATTTTATGTCGATGCGTTAACTGATGTTTATATAGCAAATAATCAAGCCACTAAAGCGATTAAGATGCTTGAGCAATTAAACTTATTTATGCCTAACAATCAAGTAGTGAGTTTAAACTATGCCAACGCACTCCTCACAGTTAAAGAGTATGATCTTGCAGCACAAATATTACAGGACTTTTTATTAGTCAATCCTGGCAACTTTATCGCTTATGATATATTAACCACATTATATCGGTCTCAAGAGAAAACCGGTTTAATGCATATGAGTAAAGCTGAAGTATTTGCTTTACTTGGGGCATACCCAAAAGCAGTCGATGAATTACAAACCAGTTATACCTTTCTTGAAGAGCAGCCTTTAATGCAAAAAAGAGTGAAGGCCCGTATCTTACAATTACAAGAACAAGAAAATCGTTTAAAACGTTTATAACCTTTTTATTACCGGTAAATTACCAAAGGACAACCAATGTTTACTATCTATCACAACCCTAGGTGCTCTAAAAGCCGCCAAACTTTAGCATTACTTGAAGAACAGGCACAAAAGGTAAACAAAGACATTGCTATTGTTGAGTATTTAAAAACACCTCTGTCTCATGATGACATTAGGCAACTATTAGTACAGCTTGATTGCTCGGCACTTAACATGATGCGTGTAAAGGAAACTGAGTTTTCAGAGCAAAACTTAAAAGGAGCTAATGAAGAAGTACTCATTGACGCCATGGCTAATACACCAAAATTAGTTGAACGACCTATTGTAACCAATGGTAGCAAAGCTATTATTGGTCGTCCTCCTGAAAATGTTTTAGAATTTTTTTAACGATATAATACAGTTAACCCATTAAAATATATAAGCAGTCTTATGAATAAACAAAGAATGACAACGAGTAATTATAAAAAAGTAGCTCTAGCAGGATACTTTTCATTACTCATCTTCATGCCATTATGGCTAATCCTTCTCAGCCCCAGTGAGAGCTTAAGTGTTCCTACTGCTTTGCTGATATTTACCCTGCCATTACTATTTCCATTAAAAGGTATGTTACAAGGCAACCCTTTTACCTATGCTTGGTCTAATTTTATTGTATTAATTTATTTTTTACACAGCTTAACGACACTTTGGGTATTGCCAGCGGACAGAATATGGGCAATATTAGAGTTGATTTTTGCTAGTACGATGTTTTTTGGTGCGACTTATTATGCTAAATTCCGTGGTCAGGAACTTGGTCTGAGCATCCGAAAAAAGAAAAACGATGATTCAGATAATAAATAGCGCTAACTGTTTTGGTTAGACAAATAAGAAGGAAGAAGTAAATGCGTTTAATTATTGTAAATATCTACTTACTAAGCTCATTATTACTCGTCACATTATTAACGGCGTGTAATGGTAATTCTTTTAATGAAACGGATTATCCTGTGAATAGCATAGTACAACTAGATGATACACAAAACATAAACCAAGGCATTGATCTTCTTCTTCATTACCCTACTGACAGCGTCAGCAATATTAGCTGGCAGCAAACTGCTGGAGAGCCTGTCACTATTTTAGCGAAAACAAGTAAAGTTATTTCATTTACCCCTACTGTTGCAGGTGATTACAGTTTTACTGTTAGGTTCACCCTTAATAACGATATTCAACAAACCTTAGCAAAAAGTATTACGGTAAATGAAAGTTACCATAAAGTTACCAATCGTTTATCTCATGCTGCATTAGCTGAAAACAAGGTCTCATTTCGAAGTGAATTACACGAAACGATTGATGTAAATACATTGGTGTGGCAGCAAACGTCTGGACCTAGTGTTAGCTTAACGACAGAAAACACTGACGGCGAATTAGCCATATTTTTTGATGCACCAAATGTTAGCTCTGATACTATTATAGCCTTTAGTGTCACAGCCACTGATGTAGATAACACCAGTACCTATAGTGATCAAGTAGCGGTATTAATAGAGCCGGCTGCATCTATCGGTAGTAATGCTTATTTTTCAGACCGTAAAGCCTCGGTTTTCCCCTATAATAGCAATAGCCCTTATGCTGATAATCTAGTTTCTTGTGTTTACTCTAATACCTTAAGCAGCTCATGTACTTTAGCGAAAACACCACTACTAGCAGAAGAAGTAAAAAGCTCTTCTAGTGCCCCATCAATAGAAAATATTATGGACCGCGTTGTAGTTTCACATCAATGGATGGGCGATCGCTTTAAGGATTTTTTGACCAATAATGATACTAACAACGATATAAAGAACTTGTTAAGAGCAACGACGGCAATCGTTATCTCTTATGATGTGCGCCCTTCATTTTATTGGGCTGCTACAGGCGCCATATATTTAGACGCAGAAAACTTTTGGTTAACTCCTCAAGAGCGAGATACTATTAATGAAGCACCTGATTTTAGGGCTGATTTTGGTAACGACTTACAATTCGTTATGCCGTGGCGCTATGTCAAAGATAATGACTACGCTAGTTTCAGTTACAGTAAATCGTCCCGTGTTACTCGAACAGCATCCGAGGGTTTATTTCGCTTAACATCACTGATGTACCATGAACTCGCTCATGCCAATGATTTTTTTCCAAGTAATGAATGGTATGTACATAATAGCAGCCAACGAGTGCTTGATGCTGCTGTCAGTACAAATTTCGAGTCAGATGAATTGGCTATTACCTTACCATTAGCAAGCCAAGAGATGCGTGACTTAGGGCAAGTGAGTTTTGCTGGTGAGACAGCAAATCAAACACAAAAAAACTACTTGCCAGTCGATATAAAAGGCTTCTTCAGTCCTGATCGTGCCTCAGACTTTTATGCTTACTCAAGTTTACGTGAAGATTACGCCATGTTATTTGAAGAGTTAATGATGCAAAACCGTTTTGCGGTAATACGTGATGTCGCTATCACCAATCAGCCTATAGGTGAAAACATTACAGCGGCAGATTATATGGTCACTTGGGGACAACGTGGCCGCATTGGTGACGATAAATTAAGAGCTAGAGTCCTTTTTAGCGCCAGTCGTGTATTACCTGAATTTGACAGCCAAGTGGCAATGAACTTAGTACCGGCTCCTATTGAAATGGTTGAAGGAGACAGTTGGATTGATAATTTAACCATTAGTCCAAGCGAATCAAGTTTGAGTGATTTAACAAAAAGATTGAGAAGTTATGCTAATCCTGACGAATTTTCTCTTACATCATCAAAAACTGCAGGAGTAGAGCCGGTAAATAACTTTAACCGCTATTATCAAAAACCGTTACCTGCTCATTAGTCCGTATATTACTGAATTACCGTAAACAAGATAATACACGGCACTAAATGATATAATTTATCAAAAGGATAACCCTACAAAAAACGCGACTTAATTAGTCGCGTTTTTTGATTTTATTAATGCTTTTACTTGATATTATCGTTACCTACTGAAGGCTAAGCACTTCCTTAATAAAAGGAATGGTAATTTTTCTTTGTTCTTGAATAGACGCTTTATCTAATATATCAAGTGAGGTAATTAAGCTGCCCATATCTCGACTCAAACGATTGAGTAAAAACTTAACCACTTCATCTGATAAAAACAAACCACGCTGCGTAGCACGATGTTGTATGGCAATAACTTTTTCGTCATCATCTAGTGGCTTAATTTGCTCAGTTAACCCCCAAGTAAGCCTTGAGACTAAATCAGGTAAACTTATACCTAACTGTTGAGCACTTTCGTTCCCTGAAATTAATAAGTAATTATTTTGTTCAAGTACACGGTTATACAAATCAAAAATAGCTTGTTGCCAGCGCTTATCACCGGCAATTAAGTGGATATCATCTAAACAAATTAAATCAATTTGCTCTAAGCCATCTAATACTTCCACGGGTAATTGTTTTAACTCGGCACAAGATAAGCAAACAGACGACTTGCCAATTTGAGCAGCATAAGTACTGCTTGCATGCATAAGGTGCGATTTACCCGTACCTGATAAACCAAACAAATAAAAACTGTGTGGTGTTGATTGCTGAGAATCTATATAAGACTTTAATTGGCTAACAATCCCATGATTAATATCACTTTTAAAACTATTAAAAGTTTCATCGTCGGGTAATTGCACCATCAAGGTTAATTGAGCGACTTGCTTCATCCTTGCTCCCAATAAAAAACGGGGATTTTGGGTACAATCTTAAGTGGTGGTGTTTCAGTTAATATTTGCAATTGATCATTCTTGGTTAGTTCATCGTCAGAGTTAGCATTTAAATCGATGCTTGTTTCTAACGTAGGATTAGTCTCTGTGGTACTTTTATTAACATGTACATCAGGTTTAGTTATCAAGGGTGTAACAGTGTTCTCAACAGTCTCGCCAAGAACAATAACCTTTACTTGATCAGTGTTACTGTTATTAAGATCTATTGTTACATTTTCTGGATTATTAAATTGCTGCGTTTGAGAAAAACCCTCGAATAGGCCGTCAAGTTGCTGCGTTAACTTATTATTAAGTTTTAATGAAGCTAGAAATGAAGCTTTTGAGCCAATTAAGTCTAATTTAAACTGGCGAACATCACTTTGGGCACTGAGTAAAGTGACCGTTTTAACCGCTGATAAATCCGTTAAAAAATTAAACAACTGGATATCACTTTTTAATGAGGTGACATTATTTACTTCAATAATAAAGTCATTTTCGGCTGAAGCTAATAACGCATAAGATTGATAAATTAATGCTGTAATGTCAGATAAACCTTGCTCAATCAAACTAACTTTATCAACGCCTCGGTATTTTTGGGTATAAAGACTACCTTGAGTGAATACACGCCAGTCTAGCACTTTAGGGCTAGCAACCTCTTGTTGCTCACATAACAAGCCACAGGAAACATCATTAACTGTATTTGACCCGATAGTTTCTACACTCTCATCAACTAAGCTTGAATCAGAAACTCTCATTACCACAATAGTGTCGGCAAAATAGCGCAATGAAGCTTGCTGAATTTGTTCCGGGAAATAGCCCCAAAAATCACTTAACAGCACTTGTTCACTATCGGTTAAGTCCATTAAAGGCATAATAATAGGCAAACCACGTTCTATGGAAAAATCGTTCACACTGATAGGAATTAATGAGTCAGCATCGGATGCTACTATACTGCGGCTTGTGCCTTGCTCATCAATTAACCACAAGAGAACTTGTGGACGTAAGCTGCCCCATAAGGCTAAATTAGCGTCTTCAAATAATTGATTTATTTTGTCTTCGTTAAAGCTAACAATCAAACTCAGCTGTTCGTCTTTACGTTGATATCGGTATTGACTAACGTAGCTACTCGCCTTTGTTTGAGCTTTTTTTAACACATCATGCGCTAAGACACTCTTTTTCCCGCCAACTTTCAAAAACACCCCTTGAAGCGCTTTTTTTATGGCCTGCTCACGTTCTGCCCGATCTTGAGAGTCGACAACAACATTAGCTTGGTAAAGATCATTAACTTCAAGGGCTGCCGAACTCGCACTAAGCAACGCAAAGACCACTATAATTATTACAAAAGGAAATCTAAACATATCTACTAAAAACTTTAAAAACTCTATGATTTCATATGTATTATCTTACCACATAGTCAGTAATTAATACCTGCAAATCTCAATAAATTCTTTAGAAATGCGCCAATAAAATAAAACTATCCGAAGATACTGTTTATCATCTTGAGTATGAGCCTTTGCGCTGGTAGAATACGCCCCTTTAAATACTGTCAGTAATTTCTGAGGTCTCCCGTGAGCGAACAAAAACAGTCATTAAGCTATAAAGATGCTGGTGTTGATATTGATGCTGGTAATGCCCTAGTAGAAAACATTAAAGGTGCGGTAAAGCGCACAACTCGTCCAGAAGTTATGGGTGGTCTAGGTGGTTTTGGTTCGGTATGTCAACTACCTACAGGTTATAAAGAACCAGTATTAGTTGCAGGTACCGACGGTGTAGGCACTAAATTACGTTTGGCTATTGATTTAGCTAAGCACGATACTGTTGGTATCGACTTAGTTGCTATGTGTGTTAACGACCTTATAGTACAAGGTGCAGAGCCTTTATTCTTCCTTGATTATTATGCTACGGCTAAACTTGATATTGCTGTTGCATCATCAGTAGTTGAAGGTATTGCGGAAGGTTGTATTCAAGCAGGTTGTGCTCTTGTTGGTGGTGAAACTGCAGAAATGCCAGGTATGTACCACAAAGGCGATTACGATATCGCTGGTTTTTGTGTTGGTGTAGCTGAAAAGTCTCGCTTGATTGATGGTACTAATGTAGCAGCTGGCGATCAATTGATTGCACTTGGCGCTTCAGGTCCACATTCAAACGGTTTTTCTTTAATTCGTAAAGTATTAGAAGTGAATAACACTGATACTAATGAGTTACTAGAAGGCAAGAAAATTGCTGACCATTTACTTGAACCAACCAAGATTTACGTAAAATCTGTACTTGAGTTACTTAAAAATGTAGATGTTCATGCACTTTCTCATATCACTGGTGGTGGCTTCTGGGAAAATATCCCGCGTGTATTACCTGAAACAGCACAAGCTGTTATTAAAGGTGATAGCTGGCAATGGCCGAGCATCTTTAACTGGTTACAAGAAAACGGTAACATTACTGAACATGAAATGTACCGCACTTTCAACTGTGGTGTTGGCATGGTTATCGTAGTACCAGCGGATAAAGTAGCTCAGAGTATTGAAATATTAGCAGCACATGGTGAAAATGCTTGGCACATTGGCGAAATCGCTGATAAAGCTGACGGCGAAGAGCCTGTTGTTTTTGCATAAACAGTTAACTGTTTGAACAAGCGAATCTATTATAAAGGGGCTATTTACTAGCCCCTTTTATTTATCTCCGCTTTATTAATTATTTATTAATCCTTTATCAACGAAATAGGAAAATATATGTCGAGCAAAATAGTAGTTTTGATCTCTGGTGGCGGCACTAACTTACAAGCCATTATAGATGCCTGTTCTGATAGTAATTACCCCGCGGAAGTGGTTGGGGTAGTATCAAATAAATCAGAGGCATATGGCCTAACACGTGCTAAGATTTCTGGCATTGCTACAGTAGCTCTTTCTCATAAAGACTTTGATAGCCGTGAAGATTACGATCAAGCACTCATCAAGAAAATTGATTGTTTTGATGCCGATTTAATTGTCTTAGCAGGCTTTATGCGTATTCTTACGCCTAGCTTTGTTCAGCATTATCAAGGAAAACTGCTCAATATACACCCTTCTCTCTTACCTAAATATCAGGGATTAAATACGCATCAACGCGCTATTGATGCCGGAGATGATGTGCACGGTGTAAGTGTACACTTTGTTACTGAAGAACTTGATGGGGGCCCAGTTATCCTTCAAGCCAAAGTTCCAGTATTTGAAGGTGATAATTGTGATGATTTAGCTGCACGAGTACATGAGCAAGAGCACCGTATCTACCCGTTAGTCGTCAAGTGGTTTGCTGAAAAACGCCTAAGCATGCAGGGCGATAACGCAGTATTAGATGATAATATTTTATCCGCTTCAGGTTATGCTAACGATTAATCTCTGTCGCTTAATATAGTTAACTGCATTATATTGCTCGTCAACAGGTACAACAAATAATTACTAAATTGTTGCTCCCACTCTTACAGAAGCTGTTAGTATATTTACTACTAATGGCTTCTGGATTATTTGCCTCTTATGCAAAAATTTCTCTCTCTACTGTGTTTAACATTACCTTTGTTGGCTTCAGCAACTACAGATATTCAAACACCCGCATCATCAAACGTAGTGACACAAAAAAAATCATTCTCGGCAACCATTCCTGCTTATCGTGCAACGTACACCTTATTGCATAAATCAGATCCCGTAGGTAAAGCGATCAGAGAGCTGAGTTATCTTGAGGATGGTAAAGTTAAATATCATTATGAAACAGATATAAGTTGGTTAATTTTTTCTGATCAACGCAGCGAAACTGCCATCGTTAATATAGTAAAAAATCAAGTTATACCCTTGAGCTATGATTATCAGCGCGAGGGGACAGGTCGAGATAAATACTATCAATGGCAGTATGATTTAGCAGGTAAAACGGCTACTGATTTGAAAAAAGATAACAAAATCTCATTAGATTTTACTGATGGTCTGTTAGATAAACTGAGTTATCATCTACAAAATCGTATCGACTTAATTAAGAACCCTGCACAAAAACGCTTTGTATATCAGGTCATTAGCGCTAAAGGTTCAATCAAGAATTATCAATATGAATATGATGGTGAAGAAGAGCTTATTCTCCCTTATGGCTTAGTTAAAACCATCCGCTTAAAACGAGAAGTTCTTGATAAAAAACGCATTACTTATGCTTGGTTTGCGCCAGAACTAAATTACCTACTGGTAAAACTTTACCAAGTAAAAGCAGGTACGGAACAATTTGAAGCGCAGTTATCAACACTAGAGCCTTAATCTAAATTAAACCACCATTAAATACGTACAACGCTAACCCTTACCCCTTACCCCTTACCATTCAAAGTTCATACACATGACTCTGCGTGGTAATCTGTATATATCTTTTGTTTTACCATTCAATATACCTTATACCTAGCCACCATATATGGCTTAGACGGGAACATTTCACTACCTATTGTACATTTAGTAAGCCAATAAATAATTGCTCTAAATATACCTGATAACTGTCCAGAACTATGTACCCCCTAATGCGTTGTCCTATCATTTATTGTTGTATTCATTTCATTAAGTGAATACTCACTCGTGCTAATTACAAAACTTGAAGGCTAGATTGATCTCAATCCTGTTAATCAACTATTACTCATTCCTTCGCCTGCCCTAATTTATTATTTTACGTATCTCAAAATATAAAAATTAAATCTTACTAAAATTATTTTGTTCAAAAAACAGCAAATAATGCTTGAATAGCAACCAAATACCATATACTGTACATCCATACAGTATAGTTATATTTCACTATTTAGCACGAGGCAAAAACTATGTTCACGACCAATACAACTATCGAATCAAGTATCAAGTCAAGTATCACTAATGCTATCAGTTCTCCAGCTACAGAGCAGGTTTGGTTGAAGTTAACCAATGTTGATAATCATCATGAATTGTCGTCGCACTATGCCACTATTTGCCAGCAACATAATCAAGAAAAAAAATGGGTGTTGTTTATCAACCCTGAAGAGTCATCATTAGAGCAGTTAGCACAAACACATGGTGTTGATATTTCTAAAGTGCTTTGTGTTAGCTTCAAAGGTAAAAATAAGGTGAATAACTTACTTGATGAGAAGTCTGCTCATTTAGATATAGAACAAATAAAAAATGTTTTGTGCCGTGGTAATTGTTCTGCTGTTATTCTTTCAAATGCATCTTTTGCCGCAGATGAAATTGCCGCGCTCGATAACTGTGCGCGTTTAGGTGAAACTCAATGTGTGCTGCTTAAAAATAATAGAAAGAATGAAATTTCATTAAACAGTAAACAATTACACTAAAGTAATTAAAACGAAAAAAGAATCACGGTATCACTGATCAAACTTCGTTCAAATTAAAAAATAAAGACCGTATTGTTTAAAACAATACGGTCTTTTAATATCTACAACCTAACTAAAGCTTGGAAGGTAGGTTTCAGTAACTTATGACTTAGTGTCTAACCAATGGTTTATATTACGTGATAAGACCTTCATCGGTACTGCACCATTTAAAAGTACTACATCATGAAACTCTGCTAAATCAAAGTTATCGCCTAAGCGTTTTTTAGCTTGCTCTCGTAAACTTAATATTTTTAACATGCCAAGCTTGTAACCCAACGCTTGACCTGGCCAAGCCATATAACGCTCAATCTCGGCAATAACATCAGACTCTGCAGTACCTGTTTGCTCAGACATATAGGTAATAGCTTGCTCACGAGTCCAGCGCTTATCGTGTAAACCAGTATCAACGACCAGACGCACAGCTCTAAACAATTCAGCTTGTAAACGACCTAAATCACCAAAGGGATCATTTTCATACATGCCTAGTTCATAAGCGACTTTTTCTGAATAAAGGGCCCAACCCTCAGCATATGCGTTATACGGTGCAATTCTCCGTAAAAAAGGTAATTCAGCTTGGTCTAAATTCAAAGCAATTTGCCAATGATGTCCTGGATTTGCCTCATGATATGTTAACGTTTTTAAACCAAATTTAGGATTTGCCTTCATATCCCGTAAATTAATCCAATAAATTCCTGGTTTACTACCATCAACAGCCGGTGACGTATATTGACCGCCAGGTGCACCATCTTGCACTTCTACCGGGAATGCTTTTACTTCTACTTGATAACTTGGCGTAGTTTTAAATACTGGCGCCATTTTTGTCGTTACTTCAGAAATATAGCTATTAATATCACTGAGTAATGCTTCCCGTCCTGCTTTTGAATCTTCATATAAGAATCTCGGCTCTTCATTTAACGCGACCATGCGTTCACCAACCGAGCCTTTCTTATAACCTTGATCCTGTAAAATACTATCCATCGCGCCACTTATACGCGCCACTTCATCTAAGCCAAGTTGGTGAATTTGAGTCGGCGTTAATTCACTATCACCTAATTGCTTAATCGCATCTTGGTAATAATCACTACCCTTTGGTTGTGCCCATATACCCGACTCAGCACGAGCGTTAACCAGTAATTTTTCACTGGCCTTTTCAACTGACTGATAAGCTGGGTAAACAACTTGAGATACTTCGGTGATAACTTGACTGGTTAACGACTGTTTTGTCTCTGCACTTAGTGATTCAATTTTTTCTACTTTCTCACGAAAAACACTGACAAATGGGTGTTGCTCAGCTGGTACTCGAGTAAATCCGTTTAAATATTTAAGTGCACCTTGTAGGGTAACTTTTGATGGTAACCAGTTTTGAGCCGCATCTGCCGCTTGTTTTTCAATAATACTTGCAGCCAATTGATCAAACTGTGCCAAACGTGCAATGTAATCTAATGCTTCTTGTTCAGTTGTGATTGGCTGATCATTTTGCATAATACGTGGGATATCAATCAAGGGGCCATTGATTTGATTAACAATAAAAGGAGAAAGTCCCATCCATGTATCAATAAAACCTATAGTAAAGTTTGGCTCACCAGCAAAGTACCGCGTTAATCCAGACATAACTTGTTGATTGTTTTTCGTGGTTATATCAGCATCATTTAGCTTGATATTAGCAATTTTATTGGATAATGATAATAACTCTGCTCTTAGTTTCTTCTCATTTTCAGGGCTATAAATTTCCATTTTACTACTAACGGCTTGACCCACATCTTCTTGAGATAAGCCATACATAGTGGCTGATAAAGCGCGCTGTTTAAAAAGGCTTTGCTTAGCTTGCAAATATAACGACGCTAATTGTTTGGTTGCGTTCACCGATTCTTTTGCATCAGGAGCTGCTTGCACTGTAGTTGTTTTTGTTTCGGTAGCAATATCATTATTTTTATCACATGCAGTCAAGCCTAATGCGGCAACAATACCACTCGCTAACAAACTGTTTTTTAACTTATTATTCATATATTCCTCAAAAATCTTTTATCACTATGGGTTATTTTTATTTTAGTTATTCACTATTTTTATTAGTTTTTTACTGAATTTTATCTCATATAGATTAGAACAAATGCCACTAACATTGTAAACATTATACAATCCAAGTGTAAAATAACATTACATTGCCTAGCTGTTCAAAAAACAAACAGATTTGTTTGGGGTAAGATGAATTATCTGATATAATCTCGCGCCCGCTATTTGCACTAGTATAATCTAGCGGCACTCTAATTTAGAGACACAACGATTGGGTAGCAAAGTGGTTTCGCAATGCAACGATCAAAAATCGGTTAACCCCCAACGGGAATGGTGATATGACTTCAGTAAAAAAACAAATAATTTCGAAAACTCAGCAAGGATTATTTGATTATCCAAAATACTGGGCTGAGTGCTACGGCACGGCACCGTTCTTACCTATGTCTCGTAAAGAAATGGACATACTCGGCTGGGATAGCTGCGATATTATTATTGTCACAGGTGACGCTTACGTTGATCACCCAAGTTTTGGCATGGCTATTATCGGTCGTATGCTTGAAGCACAGGGTTTTAGAGTTGGTATAATCGCACAACCCGCATGGGACACAAAAGATGCCTTCATGGAATTAGGTAAGCCTAATTTATTTTTTGGTGTTACTGCCGGTAACATGGACTCAATGATTAACCGCTATACAGCTGAGCGCAGAATGCGTCATGATGATGCTTATACGCCAAATGATGAGGGTGGAAAACGCCCTGATCGTGCTGTAACGGCTTATACTCAACGCTGTAAAGAAGCCTTTAAAGGTGTTCCGGTAATTATTGGTGGTATAGAAGCAAGTTTGCGTAGAATAGCGCATTATGATTATTGGTCAGATAAAGTACGTCGCTCTGTATTGTTTGATTCAAAAGCTGATTTATTAGTTTTTGGTAATGCAGAACGTCCATTAGTTGAAATTGCCCATCGCATCGCCCGTGGTGAAGATGTTAAAAACATTACCGATGTTAGGGGAAGTGCTTTTTTAACCAACGAAGTACTCCCAGGTTGGCAAGGTATTGATTCCCGCGATATCGACAGACCCGGTAAAATTGATCCTATTCATAGCCCTTATGCAGAAATTACGCCTGAGTCTTGTAGTGATAACGAGGCGCAAACAGCAGCCTCACTCTCAGATAATGATATAACTAAAACAGCACAGCCAATTGAAATAGCTGATTATCGAAATAAAACCTGGGACAAAAAATCTAAGCCGTGGGAAACAACTTACATTTATTTACCCACCTTTGAGCAGGTAAAAGAAAACAAAGTGCTTTATGCTCATGCTTCACGTATTTTTCATCAAGAAGTTAACCCAACCTCTGCAAAGCCATTAGTACAAAGCCACGGTACTCGTCTTATTTGGTTAAACCCGCCAGCCAAACCATTATCAACTGAAGAAATGGATGGTGTTTTTGGTCTTGACTATAAACGCGTACCTCACCCGAGTTATGGTAAAGCTAAAATACCTGCTTATGATATGATCAAAACATCGATTAATATCATGCGCGGCTGTTTCGGTGGTTGTACTTTCTGTTCTATTACCGAACATGAGGGGCGTATTATTCAAAGTCGTTCTCATGAATCTATCATCAATGAAATTGAAGATATTAAGCTAAAAGTACCTGGTTTTACTGGTGTTATATCAGATCTTGGTGGACCAACCGCCAATATGTATCAGCTTAATTGTAAAAGTGAAAAGGCCGAAGCAACGTGTAGAAAGCCTTCCTGTGTTTGGCCTACAATATGTGGTCACTTAGATACAGATCACACCCCAACCATAGAGTTATACCGCAAAGCACGTAAAGTGAAAGGTATTAAAAAGGTATTGATTGCTTCAGGTGTTCGTTATGATTTAGCTATTGAGCATCCTGAGTATGTGCAAGAACTTGCAACTCACCATGTCGGCGGTTATTTAAAAATTGCCCCTGAACATACTGAGCAAGGCCCGCTTGATAATATGATGAAGCCTGGCATGGGCAGTTATGACAAATTTAAAGAAATGTTTGATCATTATTCAAAGCTTGCCGGTAAAAAGCAATACTTGATCCCTTATTTCATCTCTGCGCACCCAGGCACCACTGACAAAGATATGGTGAACTTAGCGCTTTGGTTGAAAGAAAACAACTTTAAGTTAGATCAGGTACAGAATTTTTACCCTTCGCCTTTAGCGAATGCAACAACCTTGTATCATACTGAGCTTAATTCGCTACGTAATGTCACCAGTAAAAATTTAGCCAAGTTAGATGGAAAAATTAACGTGCCTAAAGGAACAATTCAACGACGATTACACAAAGCAATATTACGTTATCACGATCCTGTCAATTGGGTGCAGATCCGCCAAGCGCTCACAAAAATGGGCTTAACTAAACTTATTGGCTCCGCACCAAATTGTCTTGTGCCAAGAGAGACTCGTGGAGAGCAACAATTAACCAATAAAGATAGACAGGGTAAAAATAACTCTCAGGGGTTTAAAACGAGTCCAGGTCAGAAAACACCAACGCACAAAAAAGGCTTAACTCGTTTTTCTGACAATCAATTCTCGGATAGGAAAAAAGGTAAGTAATACATGTTTAATGATGCTCTCATTAAGATGAGGGCATTACGCTAGTTGGCTAACCAAAATTTTATTTTTTCTGCTAACAAACTTGGATTAATCGGCTTAGCCAGGTAATCATTCATACCTGCCGCTAAGCATTTCTCTTGGTCGCCTTTCATGGTATTAGCCGTCATCGCAATAATATTGACCTGACTAGTCAACTCATATTTATCGTCTGAACGGATTGCTATAGTTGCTTGATATCCATCCATTTCAGGCATTTGGCAATCCATTAACACCAATTTATACGGCTGTGATAGTTGACGTTTCTGTAGTAGCTCTAATGCTTGTACACCATTTTTAGCCACATCCGCTCTATGACCCATTTTACGTAATAGTCCCAGTGCAACCTCTTGATTAATTCGATTGTCTTCAACTAATAATATTCTCACTTGCTCATTATCAGGTAATAGTTGAGGTTCTATAAGTGGCTTTAACAAAAGTCCCTCTGGTGCCCTTGTTTCTGATGAATAGGTACGTGTTAATACTTGATAAAGGTTTTTAGCAATAATAGGCTTAGTTAACTTATGAACATATTGCTTTGTCATTAATGGCGTCAATAATGGCGTCAATAACGCACTGTTGCTAGTATCCATTAGTGTGAGCAAGATAACTTGTGTTTTATTTGGCTGTGACTTATTGCTATTAGTCAGTGAATTTAAAATGTTTTCAAGTAAAGAGGTATCTAGGCTTGCATCGAGTAATAACACTGAAAAATTATTATTTTCAATTTTTTCACACAGTAATTTCGTCTCATGTTTTGCATTACTTAATTCAACATTAAGACCCCATAGTTGTAGCTGCGTACTCAAAATTTCACCACTATTTATATTCGAGTCAATCACTAATACTGGCTTCTCCTTAAACCGTTTAAGAGGTTTTGTTACTTGCTCTGCTTTCTCTAAACTCAAATGGAAAATAAATTGACTGCCCAGCCCTTGTTGACTTTTAACATCTATGTCACCTCCCATGAGTTGGCATAGTTGCTTAACGATGGTTAAACCAAGTCCAGTTCCGCCATATTCTCTCGTTGTAGATGCATCCACTTGGGTAAATGCATCAAAGAGACCTGCGCATTTTTCTCCGGGAATTCCGATACCTGTATCCGCTATATTGACCAAAAGTTTGAGGTGAGTCGAATCAATTTCAATGGTCTCAACTGTGATATTGATTTCCCCCTTTTCAGTGAATTTAATGGCATTGCTTAGCAAATTAGCAATGACTTGTTTCAATCGACTAGGATCACCAATGACAAATTCATCTATCAACGCGGTAGTATCAACAATGACTTCAATATCTTTTTTTTGTGCTTTAATCGCCATAATTTGCACGGTTTCAGCAATACAATCAGATAGATTAAAGGCTACCTTTTCTATTTCAAGTTTACCGGCCTCTATTTTTGAAAAATCTAATATATCGTTGATTAAATGTAATAATGTTTCAGCGCTCACCGTGGCAAGAGTTGAAAAATGGCGTTGCGTTTGGCTTAGCTGGGTATCCGCTAACAAAGTGAGCATGCCTAAAACACCATTAATGGGCGTTCTTATTTCGTGGCTCATGTTGGCGAGAAACTGAGATTTAGATTGGTTAGCTACATCTGCCTTTTGCCGTTGGATTTTATTTTCATCAGCTAATTTTTGTAATGTTTGCTCTTTTTTAACCATATGGGTGACATTATCAATCACTATTTGGCAAAGTTGTTTTGATGAATTAATGGGAATTCTTTTAACACTGATCTGCTGTTGAATTATATATTTTGCATCGCCAATAAAATTTTTTTGATACAAAGGCAAAGGTGTTGGATTAAAGGTATGGGATAAACGCGACGGCAAACCTAAAGTTAAAGCAGATTCACAGGCATTACTTAGCCTAGAGTCTTGATATTGTGGAAACATATCACCTAAGTACTTGCCCTCCTGCTCTACTAATTCCAAACCTGAACAATCACTAAGCCACTGATTAAAAAAGACAATAGATTGAGACTCATCAATAATAATAATGCCAACTGATAACTGGTTTAAAGCAGAATATAAAATATCATTCGATAGATTTGCCATAACTATCCCACCTATGACCCTACTTTGCTAGTTATCCCAAAGACAAATTTTCGTACTGACTCTTGAAATACTTCTAATGAGGTGATATCCATAATAAATGATATATGTCCGGCAATATGCTTACTTGGCAAAGAAAACTTAACTTTAATGTACAGTGACCAATCATTATCACTGCTATAAGTAAATATTTTATCAATATTGCCTTGAATGAACTCAGGCATTTCGATTGATATAGAGGATTGTAAGAAATTAATTACGGTACCAAAACATGCGTTTAAAATGACATTACCTATTTCTACTAAAGAGTCTTGCTCTAATTCAGATAAATCTTCTATGGGTATTTTATTACCAAGTAATAAGCTCACTAACTGTAAGCCATTTTCTTTAGTAAACATCAACAACGCTTGACCTTGAAAGTCACCTGAGAAGCGCTGAGTTACTGCGCTAATATCAACTCCTGAATCAAAGTCTAACTTTTGTTTAGCTACTTTATTCGGCAATATTTCAATTTCAGGAATAGTTAAGTCAACCGTTTGAGACACCATTTGATTCAAAGAATTAGCTGCTCGACCAATACCAATATTGAAAATTTCGGTCAAGGCATCAATTTCAAGGGAAGTTAAATTATCTTGCATAGGATTACTCATAAGTTGAAAATTCGACTAATTATGTAAAAAAGTAGCAATAACTTCTTCGTTGACTGGTTTATTCAGAAAAGTTACACCGGCAGCTAATGCTTGCTCCCTAATTTCATTTTGAATGTTCGCGGTTAATAGCGCCACTTTTGGGATTGTCAGTTTATCGGCTAATGCACTAATCAACTCTAGACCTGTCATACCTGGCATATTAAAATCAATAAAGGCAATATCAATAGCTTTATTTTTATCAACCCTATCAAGCGCTTGCTCACCATTGCCAGCCTCAATAATATTTACCCCTTGAAGGTGGGATTCGATAATTGCTTTTATCATCATGCGTGAAACTATGCTGTCATCTACTACTAATATTGTTTTAGCCATTGTGCTTCCTAAAAGTTAAACCATAAAAAGCATGATTTTGCTAAAAAGTTTATGCAGGGAGTAGAATTTTATCAAGGTAATCAAAAAAATAGTTACATTTATCTTGATAGTAGAATGCATCTAGGAATATGTATTGGTTTATAGGTTAGGTAAACCAGACAAAGCATCGATATATAGTACTTTGGGTATTTTCAGCAACCAGCGCCCCAACAAGATCGTTAACTTCATCAGTTAACGATACTGCAACCTTATGCGTCGGGTCGAAAGTTTCTTGCCTGCCAATAAAGTCCTTTAATTCTTGTGTTCTGTTCGATATTTTATCGGTAAGCCATACCGCTTTATCTGTAGACAATTTTACACCGACCTCTTTTGCTACACTTAAAAAACGCTCTTGATGATATAAGCCTAATAATCTTAAAGGCTTGGATGTTATAGCAAAAAATACAAATACGATTAAATATAAAAGCTTAATGCCTGTTTTCATAATATTGCCTCTTATTTTAATTTTGCACTGCTAACCTCCTCCCTGAAATGCACTTACCGTTGACTTTATAAGTATATGTGAAATTATGAAATTTGCTGAATAGCACAGCATTAGTAATAGTTGTCATTGTGCTGCTTTCTTACTATTTGATGGTATAGCTAATAGGTTATGTCGCGCACAATAAAGATGTTTCTATAAATGCTACTGATTATTACCGTGAACAAATGGCGCTCTGTGAAAGATAATGTATAATTCGCCCTATTAAAAATCGATAGGAATAACTCTACATGCTAGCTGCAAATAACATCACTCAACAATTTGGCGCTAAGCCTTTGTTTGAAAACATCTCACAAAAATTTGGTGGCGGTAATCGTTACGGCTTAATTGGCGCAAATGGTTGTGGTAAATCTACCTTCATGAAGATATTAGGTGGTGATTTAGAGCAAACTTCTGGCAACGTTAGTCTTGATACTGGCGAACGCTTAGGTAAATTAAGCCAAGATCAGTTCGCTTTTGAAACCAATAGTGTTATTGATACTGTGATCATGGGCCATACCGAACTCTGGGCAGTAAAAGAAGAGCGTGACCGCATTTATGCTTTGCCTGAAATGAGCGAAGCTGATGGTATGAAAGTTGGTGATTTAGAGTCTGAATACGCTGAAATGGATGGTTACAGCGCTGAAAGTCGTGCTGGTGAATTGTTAATTGGTGTTGGTATTGCTATTGAACAACATTATGGTTTAATGAGCGAAATCGCGCCTGGTTTTAAGTTACGTATATTACTTGCTCAGGCACTTTTCTCAAATCCTGATATTTTGTTACTCGATGAGCCGACCAACAACTTGGATATTCACACTATCCAGTGGTTAGAAGAAACGTTAAATGAACGTAATTCAACCATGATCATCATTTCTCATGATAGACATTTCTTAAACAGTGTTTGTACCCATATGGCCGATTTAGATTATGGTGAGCTGTGCGTATTTCCAGGCAACTATGACGAATACATGTTGGCTGCTACGCAAGCAAGAGCACGTTTATTGTCAGATAACGCTAAGAAAAAAGCACAAATTGGTGAACTTCAAGCCTTTGTTGCTCGTTTCTCAGCTAACGCATCAAAAGCAAAACAAGCGACGTCTCGTGCCAAGCGCATCGATAAAATACAGTTAGATGAAGTAAAACCATCAAGTCGTAGTAATCCGTTCATTCGTTTTGAGCAAGAAAAGAAATTATTTCGTAATGCTTTGGTTATTGAAAAATTAAATAAAAGTTTTGATGATAACCATGTACTAAAAGATATTTCAGCATTAATTGAAGTCGGTGAACGTATCGCTATTATCGGTGAAAACGGTATTGGTAAAACCACTTTTTTACGTACGTTAATGAACGAAGTAGCGTACCAGCAAGATTCAGGTGAGTTTACTTGGTCTGAAAATGTCAATATCGGTTATTACGCACAGGATCATGAATTTGAATTTGAAACTGACATGACCTTATTTGACTGGATGAGTCAATGGCGTCAACCTACCGATGATGAACAAGCGGTTCGTGGCTATTTAGGTCGCTTACTTTTCTCTGCCGATGATATTAAAAAGTCAGTTAAAGTATTATCAGGTGGTGAAAAAGGCCGTATGCTGTTTGGCAAGCTAATGATGCACAATCCTAATATATTACTGCTTGATGAACCAACTAACCACATGGACATGGAATCAATTGAATCGTTAAATATGGCGTTAGAGCAATACGAAGGCACCTTGTTATTCGTTAGCCACGACAGAGAGTTTGTTTCAACCATCGCTACGCGTATTATTGAAATAACCAAAGACGGTTATATTGATTTTGCCGGTACTTATGATGAGTACTTAGCAAGCCAAGTTTAAGTTTAAGTTTAAGTTTAAGTTTAAAATATATAACGGCTATCAAACCATTTTTGATAGCCGTATTTTCATTGTTTACCATTACTCCCGCTTAAGGAATTACCTTGCTTAGTTATCGTCACGCTTTTCATGCTGGCAATTTTGCCGATGTACTAAAGCATAGTGTTTTATCACTTGTTTTAGATTATATGACTCGTAAAGAAAAAGGCTTTCATTATATCGATAGTCACTCAGGGGCTGGCATGTATCAATTGGCCGAAGAATATGCTCAAAAAACAGGTGAGTATAAAGACGGTATTGCAAAAATTATTAACGATGAAGATGCACCTGAGTCACTTGAACCTTATTTATCGCTGATTAAGAGTCTTAACCTTAATTCAAGCACCGGTGATGAGCTTGAAGTTTACCCAGGCTCTCCTGGCATAGCTAAAGCCTTTGTTCGTCGTCAAGACAGTAGTCATTTATTTGAATTACATCCGACAGATATTCAACACTTAGAAGATTTTTGCCAGCGCTGGCGTAAAGTGTTTGTTAAACAATCTGATGGTTATCAAGGTGTGCTTGGCTTAATACCGCCACCAAGTCGTCGTGGTGTAGTACTTATCGATCCGCCTTATGAGCTTAAAGAAGATTATCAAAAAGCCGTTAAGACAATAATTAAGGCCTATGAGAAGTTTTCAACAGGCACTTACATTCTTTGGTATCCCGTTGTTAAACGCGAACTCGTTGAGCAAATGAGCCATGCTTTCACCAAGAGTTCGGTCAAGAATGTATTGCAAGTCGAGTTTTGCCTAGAAAGTGATACTGATGAGTATGGCATGACGGGTACTGGCTTGTTTATCGTTAACCCGCCATGGCAATTAACGGCTCAGCTTGAAGAAATACTACCTTATATGAAGACTAAATTAGGTAATAATGGCTCTAGCTATACGCTAAACCAGCTGATTGCTGAGTAGAAGTAAGTAATATAGCGACTAGACAGATATGCGTTAAGCCGACTTCAGGTTAATATAAGTAAGTGTCGATTAACCTGCTGTTGGCGGCTCATGCTCACGATGATAACGATGGATAATCCAAATATAATTTTCCATCATTGAATGGTGAGCTAAATCAGCTAAAATATCAGACTTTTGCTCAAGGGTTGTTACGTTTTGAAGCTGTTGTTGAGCTTGGTTAAAGACAAGTGACTGGTTGCGGTATTGCCATAACAATTCTTTTATCGCCATTTTATTTTGATAAAGCTCCCATACAGCCAACCAAAAAGGCAATAAACCCATCAATAAAACGGTAAAAGTTTTAGCGTCAACATGGGCAAATAAAATAATATCTACTAGTTGATATTTAAATAATATTAATGAAATAGTTGCCAAACCTGAACCGATAAATAGCAGGCCCTTTATTTTTTCTAACTGATGATGATGTGACGATAACAGCTGTGTTTTTTTATCAAAATACTCTGCTTGATCTATTACCCAGTGTTGACAAACAAAAGCCATATTGTCATTTTTTTGTTTATCTGTTTGCTCAACAACTTGCAGGCTTTTATCAGCGCATACTGAAGTCACTATTTGTTTAAGCCAGCTGGCTCCTGAAAATTGGCTGACCCCTGTTGTAGCCATTAAATCAACTACTTTTGAAGTGTCCTGTCGTTTAATTAGGGTTAAATAAAATTGCGTTCTTAGGGTCTCAGCTAAAACTCGTGCCGTTAAATGACGAGTAAAGTATTTACTTTTTTCAGAGCGTCTAAAAAACAACCAACCTGCAAGAAATAATATCAAGTAGCCAATTAATAGAAATTTGCTCGCGACTATTTTAGCGTAAACCAAAAAGAATAATCCCATCATAGCCGCCATATAAGCAAACAATTTAAATTGTCCGTCAGATTTTTTTTGATTGGCTAAAGCGATGGCATCTGCTTTAAGAAATTCATCATCGATGTTCTTTAATATTTCTTTATTGTTATTGTTTTCAACTTCTTGATAGCCTGATAGTAAACTGTACTCTGTACTAATTTTATTTTGAGATAACAATGTTTGGTATTGATGGTTGTATTCATCTAACTCTTGAATTTCTCGATAGAGATTTTTCGGTATATCACTCTGTATTTTTATCGAATAAGGTCCTTGCAAACCTGTTATGTAACTTGCATTATCCCTTTTTGTTACTTGATGAAAACTTTGTTTCTCATTAGTTTTTTTAGTTACTGGCAGCCAAAACACTGAAGGAGAACTTTGATTAACGGCAATATTTTCACCGACTATATTAATACATTCATTAGTAATTTCTGCTGAAATATCTTTAGCCTGTAAATAGCTTAATACTACATCGCCGGTGCCTCCTTTAAAGCCTGAGTTAATACCATCCCAAACAGCAACGACTAAATTTGATTGCTCAACAATATACTTCCCGAGTGCATGATAAAGTTTATTACGCTCATCGCCTTGCTGTTTTGCGACAGTTAAATCAATATTTGCTACAGACAAGGTTGTTACCTTAACGTTTTTGTCGGCAATGATTTGTTGAAACTCTTGATAAGATGCTATCGAAAAGTCAGTTTTATACTGCTCTTCAGGCAGGGGTAATACCGCGCTAACGGCAATATTCTTCTTTAAGGCTTCTTTAACTAACAGGCGATCAGCGCCATCAGCCATGCCTGAAATAATTTCAATAGGAGTATTAGGCAATAACTCCTTCAGTTCATCTAAAAAGGAACTTAGCTTTTCAGATAACAGCTTATCACTCGTTTCATCAAAATCTCTATGACCAGTTATGCCAATAACATAGGATTTTACTTTCATTATTATGACCTTATGCTTTAATTATTTGTAACTTAATCTTTTTTGGAAAACTCATGCCTCAAGCCATTAACTTAGCAAAAATGAGAAATTATATTTTTCAACTCATTGAAGGCTCAGTTCATCAATCTTCTAAAGCTAAATTGATTAACCTTTTTCTCATCATCCTCATTATAGTCAATGTTTCCGCAGTTATTTTAGAATCCGATAAAAATATAAGTACAAGATATTCTGAAGAATTAATGCTATTGGAATTATTTTCTATCAGTATTTTTTCCGTTGAATATTTACTGCGCCTGTGGACTTGTGTTGAGTCTTTTTCCTTTAAAGAATATTCATCTGCTCAAGCTAGAGTTCGCTATATCTTTTCACCCATTGCATTAATTGATTTATTAGCGATTTTGCCATTTTTTATCTCATTATTCTTGGTGGTCGATTTACGCTATTTACGTTTAATTCGTGTATTACGGTTACTAAAATTAACGCATTATTTTAAAGGCTTTAATGTTTTTCTTACTGTATTAAGGAAAGAGTTAAAAAGTATTACCGCTGCTATTATGGTAATGATGTTTTTAGTTATTATTGCTGCGAGTTTGATGTACACCCTAGAAAATGAAGCGCAGCCTGAAGTATTTGGTAATATTTTACACTCGTTATGGTGGGCGGTAGTGACTATGACCACAGTAGGTTACGGTGATGTTACTCCGGTGACTTTATTGGGAAAAATAGTGGCTACTTTTATTATGCTCATTGGGGTCGGTTTAGTGGCGTTACCTGCGGGTATGCTCGCGGCACGCTTTGGTGATGAACTGCGTGAACGTAAACGGAATCTTGATGCTCATGTTAAACATGCCTTAGCCGATGGTGTTATTGATAAAGATGAATACCGGGCATTAGAAGAGTTAGCCTCACAACTAGAGATTAGCCCTGAGGATTTAGATAGAAATATTGCATTGCTGAAGAAAAGTCATCACGGTGGAAAGTGTCCATACTGTGGGAAATAAAGAGCAGTAACAAAATGGCTAATGCTCAATTTTAAATTTGATATAAAACTTAGCCATAAGCTTCCATTGAAAAAATAATCGCTGGTACAAGCGGTTCGTTTGGTGTTGGCTGTATTGCTTCAGCGCCAACCCCTGCCGCAGCGTTGTCAGTAGCCATAATAACCTGTAAGACATCTCCAGCTTTTAAATGAATTAAACCTTGGCTTACAATGACATCTTTAACATCAACATGAAATAAATTCATCAGTACATTACTGTCAGGAACATTTTCACCATTAACACGGAGCCAACATCTAAAATTCGCATTATCTCCAGAATGTAAGCGGCCAACTTGTGGTGCTGCCATAACAAGATAATCAAATTCTTTTTCAACCGTAAAGCTTCCTGTTTTCGGATCTAAAGAAACACCACTAGCTCCATCAACTTTATCAATGATCACTATCTGTCCTTCATCATCTTTTTCTATTCGTTGGGTGATAGTGCTTGAAGCTTGTATCCAGACATCATTTTTATTCATTTTAATCTTCCTACTAGTTAATATTAAGGGTTAGCAATATAACTCTAGACTATAGACTATAATTCAAAAAACAGGATCAATGATTGGTTTCCAACTGCTGTAATACTAATTTCTTCAAATGCTTATAAACCATCTCTTCAAAGTATTCGAGTTGTTCAAAACAATGGTAAGCTCCACTGTAACTGCCGTCCTCTGGGTCGATAAACCAACGTTCAATAAAACTATCGACCTTTTCAAATTGTGCAATGGCCGCCATTACATTGTCACGATCAGCTAGTGAGACAAAAGCTTCTGACATTTTTCGATAGACCAAAATTTCAGGCTTGCCATTATTTTTATAGCCATAGTAGGCATCTTCATATTCGTATTCAGAGCCTGAATCATACAAAGAACCGTCTTCCCTAGTAATAGAGTCAGGTAGTGGTGAGCCTAAACGCGACCAAAAGATACCCAGATAAATATCTGAATTTTTTGCTGGGTGAATTTGTGCTTGAAAAGTATCAGAAGCAAGTAAAGGTTCATCTTCCCAAAACACAGGTACCAGTCGAACCCTATCAGCAAGTTCTACATTTAGGACGTTAATAATACCTCTGATAACTTTACGTTCAGGAATAACATCACCTGGGGAGGAAATAAATACTTCTAAACGTGGCACTTGGTTTTGTCTTAAACGGTACTTTTCCAATGTTGCAGCTAAACGGGCTTTGAGTAGAATAGGGTTATAAGGTTTAAATAAGTAATCATCTGCGCCTAGCAGTACACACTTTACAATGATGTCCATATCATCATGTGCAGATAAAATAATGACAGGTAAGTTTCTTAATTTTGGGTTATGCCTAATGATGGTCAACACTTCTGTGCCGCTCATTTGCGGCATCACTAAATCAAGCAATACTAAATCAACAATATTATCGGCAAGATAATCAAGCGCCGCTTGCCCAGAATCAACGGTGATGGGATGGTAACCTTGGCGTTTTAATCTTCTTGATAATAAATCTAAATTGGTTGGATTATCATCAACAACCAATATTATTCCGCCTTCTCCCATAGTACTTACAGCTATATCATCTGTCTCAGTCATATTAGTGGTAGCGGATGTTTTCTCTGAAAAATCTGTATTTTTTGTTTTTTCAGTTGACTGATCATACTCTTGTTTTACTTTTTCTAGTTCTGTAACTGTTTCTAGATAATGTATAGATAACTTATTTTCAACTATCTCAGCAAATACAGTTGATGCTTGAATAATGTTATTTAAATCGCCAATTAGCTCTACTCGTTTTTCATCTTCAGCGAGATCTTGTAATAACTCACAATAGCCAGTGATATGGTTAAGCTGCATTCTTAATTGAAACTGTACAGAGGGTATATCTATATCATGAACGGAGCTTTTGGTGGCGGCTAAGTTATCTTCTATTAATGCAAGTAGCTTGTCTCCTGAGCTATGAACATTAACTAAATCAACTTGAAATTCTTCCCATGGCTCTTCCTCAAGCTCTTCTTGTAACATTTCACTGTAACCAAGAATATGGCCTATCGGTGTTTTTAAATCATGACGAAGATCTGCCAGTTTATGCTGAAAAACTGAAAGCTTAGTCATAGCAGTCGCTCCTAAATATTAGCCCAAAAGTTCGGTTATTTTACCGAGCAAACGCTTAAAATCGACCGGTTTAGTATCATAATCATCGCAACCTGCAGCAAGCGCCTTTTCTTTATCTTCTGCCATGGCATGCGCTGTTAACGCAATGATAGGAATATCTTTAGTGTCAGGGTTTGCTTTTAAATGCCCTGCGGCTGTCCAACCGTCCATGATAGGTAAACTCATATCTAGTAGAATGATGTCCGGCTTTTCTGAGCTTGCCATATCAACGCCAATTTGGCCATTTATTGCCATGACTACTTCATATTTTTTACGAATTAACCGACGAGATAGCATATCTCGATTCATCTCATTGTCTTCAACCAGTAAAATCTTACTCATACTTCACCTCTATCTTTTACCAAACTGTTCATTTATATCGGCAACTAACTGCTCAACACTGGTTTCTTCTTTAGAGAAAACGTGTTCAACATTACCATTAAGAATTAATTTTTCATCATCTGATAAGTCTTTTGCTGTTAATACTATTACGGGTACATCACGACCTTTTGGTAATGCGCGTAACTGAGTTAAAAACTCAAAACCATCCATTACTGGCATCATGATATCGAGTAAGATTAAATCAACCTTATTGGCTGAAAACTTTTCTAGTCCATCCTGTCCATTAACCGCTGTCACAGTTTTCCAGCCTATTGACGATAATGACTTCTCAGCAATATCTAGGGAATTTTGTTCATCGTCAATCACTAAAGCTTTACCGCGTGTGGCAAATTTTAATACCACTTCTTTGAGAAGGTTTCGGTCAACGGGCTTACTTAAATGCTCTACCGCGCCCAGTGAGGCACCAATGGCTTTATCACCAACAATAGAGATCATCACCACGGGAATATCTTTAGTTTTGCTTTCTGCTTTTAATGCCCTTAATACTTCCCAACCATCCATTTCAGGCATCATAATATCAAGGGTAATTAAAGAGGGATGATACTTTTTGGCTAGCTCAATACCGTCCTTGCCATTATCAATAGTAATAACACTATAACCTTCAATTTCTAAATTTCGTTTCAATAAATCACGCGCTTGAGGATCATCATCAATCACTAATACATCTTTTAATAACGATGAATCCAGTCTGTTTTCAGTTACCTGATTAAGCGTTTGTTGGGGGGCGCTTTCTAGTTCTTCATCTTGCTTAATTACCCTAGTGGGTAATTCAAAAATAAAAGTAGAACCTTTGCCTTCAGCGCTTTCAATATAAATAGTTCCGCCCATCATTTCACAAAACTTTTTAACTAAAGCTAAACCTAAACCTGTGCCGCCATAATTACGTGTGGTTGACTCATCCGCTTGTGAAAACTCTTCAAAAATGGTCTCGATTTTATTAGCCGGGATACCTATTCCAGTATCAGCTACTGAAATTTTCACCCTTGGTTCACCCGCTTGATAAATAGACTCTGCGGATATAGTTATCTCACCATCGGTGGTAAACTTGGCTGAGTTTGACACTAAGTTAAACAGTATCTGCCTTACTTTAGTCACATCGGCATGCATTAATTCAAGATCATCACTGATGTTAGTCGTCAGTTTATTATTGTTTTTTCCCACTAGAGATTGCGCGGTAGAGGCAACATCGATAATAACTTCACCTAAAGTAAAGTCTTCAAGGTATAAGTCCATACGACCCGCTTCAATTTTTGAAATGTCGAGTACGTCATTAATCAAGGATAATAAATGCTTACCTGCTGCGGTGATTTTATTCAAATCATCCAGCATATCATCTAAACCATCCTCTTCAGCATCCTCAGCTAACATCTCTGAATAGCCAATAATGGCATTCATTGGTGTTCTCAGTTCATGGCTCATGTTAGCCAAAAAACCACTTTTAGCTTGGCTGGCTTTTTGAGCTGCATCTAAGGCATTTTGCACATCTTGTTGTAGCTGTTTTTGTTCAGTAATATCACGGATCTGGCCGATATACATCAACTCATCATCAATGAATACCGACTCAACTTTTAACTCTAACGGAAACTGACTGCTATCTTTTCTTTGACCTACTAATTCTCTGCTCTTACCAACAATGGTTGATTCAGAATTAGGAATGTATTTTTCTAAGTAATAGTCATGCTCTAACGCAATAGATTTTGGCATTAATATTTTTAAATTTTTATCTATAATTTCATCACTTTGATAGCCAAATAATTTTTCTGCCGAATAATTAAAGCTTAAGATAGTGCCTTTTTTATCTATGGTAATAATGCCATCAGGACTTGATTGTATAATGGTGGCAACACGCTGCTCACTGTTTTCAATAGCTTGTCGAGACTTTAACAAATCTTCTTGAATTGTCTCTAGCTCTACATTTTGCTGACCTAATAGTAAATTTTGTTGCTCTTGCTCAGCTAAAATTTTATTTAACGCTTGAGTACGCTCTTTTACCCTAACTTCTAACTCTTCTTTTTTATGCTCAACGTCTAAAAAAGATTTTTTCAATGCAAGACGCATGTTTTCGAAGTTAGTAGACAAATCGCCTATTTCATCATTACTAACCCGCTCTATTTTTGTTTCTAAATCGCCCGAAGTCAGTAACTCTGCAGAATGTTCAAGCTTCCTTAATGGCCGAGTTAAAGATATTGATAAGTAATAGGAAATATAAATAGCTAGCGCAATTAATACCGAGGAGAGCATAATGACTTGGTCTCGCAACTTACTATAAGATTGAAAGGCTTCTGCTTCATCTATTTCACTCATTATCGCCCAATGAAGTCCATTGATATCAAGAAGACCAAATGCTGATAGCACACTTACTCCACGATAATCATCAAATATTGCTGTTGAGCTTATACCTGTCAGTGCAGCGTTAGTGCCTTGTGTGTCAACTCTTTGCAAGCCAATAGAAGTATTTAAACTTTCAATAGAACGTAACGTTTTTTCATCGGTACCAATGGCTTTGATCATCGCTAAATAGTTACTTTTATCTTCAATTAAAAAACGGGATTGGTTACGTAAAGTTAAGTCTTCACCAACAATGTAGGTTTCACCTGAGACTCCTAACCCCACTTTATTCCAACTTTTCTTATTGGTCATAATGTCGTTAATTCGGTCTATCGGCATTTGAAAAATCAATACACCAATTTTTTCATTACCACTAAAAATAGGTGAAGCGATAAATGCGGCTGGAGCATAATAAGAAGGGATATAAGGGCTAAAATCGACAATTTTTACAAAGTCTTTGTCATTGCTTTTATTCGCTAATTGAAAAACTTGTGCAATATTTGAATCTTTATGGGGGCCATTAATTAAATTGGTCGCGTAATCTATTTCTTTGAAAACGCTATAAACTATATTACCCGTTTTAGCATCGACTAAAAATATATCGTAATAATGAAACTTCTCTAAGTATGAGCGTATAGTTTGGTGGTATCTTTGATGGGTATCTTCATAGCTAGAACCATTATTGGCGTTATCAAGTAGGTGTTTTTCACCTGTTTTGTTTGCATTGTTTGCTATAAATAATGATTGTAGTAATTTGCTATTTTGCTGCTGAGGAATGTACTCCTTTGCTGAAAATTTAGTTTGCTCTGCTTTATTTAGACGGGGAACGAATTCTTGCTGGTAATAGTTTTCAAGGCTTGACTGTAATGTTTGCTCATCTTTATTAATTTCACTATCTATTGTGTTAAACCCTTGAGTAAATTCAGCCATTGCAGAGATGATCATCTTATTTTCAGAAAATGTCAGTATTTGGTTACTAATTTGCTCAAAGTAATCCTCTATTTGCTGAGCTTTCATTTCCCTAACCGCGGTAAGCTTCGCAAAGGTTTGCTCTTTGACCGTATCGCGAATACTACTACTCGAATAAAGTCCATTAACTAAAATAACGACTACGGTAATAATAACGGTAACTAATAAAAGCTTAGTGCCTATTTTAAAACTACCAAACATAAATGATTTCCTTGGATATTTTTATAATGGTGATACATTTAAATTTTTATATCACTTTAAGACTACTAACATCTTGTTTAGCGTTTAGGTCTTTCGGTACATTTCTATCTGAAAGGTTTTCATCAGCCAAGTTTTCTTCAACCACGCCATGTTCAGAAATATTTAGCCCGATAATTTCATGAGGTAAGCTCACTCTGATTGGATAAATCTTGTTAATGAGAAACATCAAAGAATAGGTGACACCTAGTGTCCAAACGGCACAACTAGCAATACCTAAAAATTGTACTTGAACTTGTTCAAAACGGGTAAGTCCAGTCGCTAAAACCTCTAAGTCGCCATATAAACCTACAGCTAAAGTACCCCATATACCCGCACCTAAATGTACAGGAATAGCACCAACAGCATCGTCAATTTGTCGATATTCTAAAAATTGCTCAACACCAATAACTATCATACCTCCCACCAAACCTATCATTACCGCTGCAGGTGTCGATACAGCAAAGCAACCCGCAGTAATAGCGACTAAACCACCTAAGCAGCCGTTCATAAATTGAGTGACATTGAGTTTATTTTGTACCGCATAACCGAGCAATCCCGCTGAACACGCTCCAACAGAGCCAGCAATTACGGTATTAACAATAATCAGGGAAACTTGGCTATTTAATGCTAAGGTGCTACCGCCATTAAATCCTAACCAGCCGATAAAAAGTAAAACCGTACCTAGTGTGGCTTGCGATAAGCTCGAATGTTTAATGGGGATAGCTTTACCATTTTCATTAAAGCGGCCATGACGAGAGCCTATAATTAACAGAATAGCTAACGCTGCCCAACCACCCACACTATGAACAACAGTAGAGCCAGCAAAATCAATGAACCCCTTGGAATTTAACCAGCCGTTAGCTACTCCTTGATCTAAACCAGCCCATGCCCAATGACCAAAAACGGGGTAGACTAATCCGGCAATCACTAAGGTGATAAGGACGTAAGCACCAAACTTAATTCTTTCAGCGATAGCGCCAGAAATTATGGTAACAGAAGCACCACAGAACATGACTTGAAAAACAAAGAATGCCCCAGCCATCATTGGTGTGGATTGAAAGTCAATGGCAAAACCTGTCGTACCAAAAATTCCATTAGCACTAATGCCAAACATTAAGGCGAAGCTAAAGAGCCAATAAATAAATGTTGTTAGACAAAAATCAGCCAAATTCTTGATGGCAACATTAATGCTATTTTTACTGCGCGTTAAGCCACTTTCTAAGCATAAAAATCCAGCTTGCATTAGAAAAACTAAAGCACTACAAATAATAATCCAAAGAAAATCTACTTCTTGCTGCATATAGACTGACCCACCATATTACCTTGTTGCAATTAGTTTCGATTAAAAATCAATATCAATATCAATATCAATGGTATAAGCTTTCTAATTCGCAGTATAGCCAGCTTAAACATCTGGCTAGTAAGTCATTCGTATGACCAAAAGTCATTGAAAATTCAAGTGCCAAGATAGTTATTCATTGCAGCGACATTAGTAGATAAGCCATCACCAGTTACTTGTGTCGGTAATTCGCACATACCCGCTATTAATGTGGCTGGATATATCAGTATCTGTGAATTTTTCATACAGTTAGCCTATCGTTCTTGTTTACTAACAGACTAGATTACAATCCCATATATATCAAAAAAATAGCATTATTTGTTTATAAACAAATAATATTGCTAAAGTTGAAGAGTCCTTATTTTTTCTGATGAAATTCAGGTGATGTTAAAATGTAGACATCATTAACATAGAATTGTTCTGCACTACTACTTTGCCACCAGTTTTTCCATGCTTCATTGGCTATATCTCCATCCAATAAAGCATTATCTTTAAGTGGCGTAATAAGGCTACCTGTAGACATTAATGTACCGTAGGGAGAACGGCGTTTGATCATTTGTGGTAAAAGTTTGCAGGGATCATCAAGCCCCATACTGCCTACCAATTCATAAAAGCTTTCTAAGGTATTATGGTGAAAGTTTTTTACGCGATCACTTTTTGACTTTATATCAATTGCTTTGGCTCTAGCGGGATCTTGTGTTGCAACCCCTGTTGGACAGTTATTGGTATTACAATGCCTTGATTGAATACAGCCTATTGCCATCATCATGGTTCTTGCAGCATTAACTAAATCGGCACCTGCAGCAATTTTTGCTAACAAATCAAAACCTGTGGCTGTTTTTCCTGAGGCAATAATTTTAACTTTATCGCGTAGACCAACACCCACTAATGCATTATTGACAAAGTGTACTCCTTCAAGGCAAATCATACCAAGGCGATTAGAGAACTCAACTGGCGCTGCGCCTGTGCCTCCTTCTGCGCCATCGACAGTGATAAAATCAGGGGTAATACCTGTTTCTAACATCGCTTTACAAATACTCAAAAATTCCGCCGGATTTCCTATACAGAGCTTAAAACCAACAGGTTTTCCACCGCTTAAGCTACGTAATTGTTGCACAAATGCCAACAGCGCTTTAGGAGAGGTACACTCCGGATTAACCGCTGGAGATATACAGTCTTTATCTTTTGAAATATGTCTAATACGGGCAATTTCATCAGTGATTTTTTCTTTCGGTAATACACCACCATGACCTGGTTTGGCTCCTTGGCTTAACTTTATTTCGATCATTTTTATTTGAGGTAGTTTAGCGGTTGCCTCGAAGCTAGTGGGATTAAAGCGTCCATTTTCATCACGACAACCGAAAAGCCCAGTGCCTAACTGCCAAACAATATCGCCACCATGTTTTAAATGATAAGGGCTCGCAGCACCTTCACCAGTATTATGATAACAACCCGCTTTTTTAGCCCCTAAATTAAGCGCTTCAATAGCATTAGTGCTTAATGAGCCAAAACTCATCGCTGAAATATTTAAGTAAGATGCAGAGTAAGGCTGTTGACAGCTATCACCACCAATAGATACTCGTTTCGCGCTTTCTTTAATATGCGTAGGCGATAATGAATGCCACAAGCTTAAATAGTTACCCTCAACAAGGTTACGTTGGGTACCAAAGGCAATAGTATCACGCACATTTTTAGCGCGTTGATACACTAAGGTGCGTTGCTCTCGATTAAAAGGACGCTCTTCGGTGTCATTAGCAATAAAGTATTGCTGAATTTCAACGCGATAAGATTCAAGAAAATAACGTAAATAAGCCACTACAGGATAAAGCCGATTCAAACTATGGGGACTGTAAAAAACGTCATAAAGTCCTATAAGACTATAGAGTAACGTAGAGAGTAGTAACGCTACACTTAAAAAACTCGGGTTGTACATATAAAGGTAACCAGCGATAAAATTGCCAATACTGACAATTATCCACAGAAATTTTTGCATTATGGTCATGAAACATCCTTATAAAATTATATTTATTATATAAATCAAACGCATTAATCAAATAGCTTATGGGTAATAACTTACCATTATTCACACTTCCTTGAATACGATATTTTTTATAAACGAGATAATCAAGCCAAATTTTAGTTATAAAAAAAGGCAACCGTGGTTGCCTTTTTATCTTGATGTTAACTTAAGGTGCTAGCTGAAGCTGTTAACTAAATTAACAACCAAACAGTGTTAATCCTGTTCTTTTTTAGTCGAATCTTCAATTTGATCTGGTGTTAACTTCTTACGTTTAATAATTTTCATTGCGCCAGCATCTTGTATATCAAGGAAAGTCTTTTTGATGACTTTTCTTGGTTTATTGGCAACTGGCTTTTTGTTTTGTACAACATTATCAGCCGCTTTGACCGCTTTGGGTTTTTTCGGTTTTAAGCCTTTAAACTTAACCTTAATACCTTCAACTTTAGTAAAGCTAATTGTTTGCTGTAAAAAAGCCTCTACATTCTTAAGGCTTAACCAATCATTTGGACCGACCAATGAAATCGCATCACCTTTCGTTCCTGCACGGCCTGTTCGGCCAATACGGTGAACAAATTCTTCAGTATGCTTTGGCATGTCAAAATTAATCACGTGCGATACATTAATTAAATCAAGACCGCGTGAGGCTAAATCAGTCGTTACCAATATTTTATGTTGACCTTTAGCAAAGCTGTCCATAATTTGATTACGCTGACCTTGATTTAACTCACCACTTAAGGCAACCGCATTAAGGTCTTGTTCCATTAGTAACTTAGCTAAACGTTCAGTATCACTGCGTGTTGCTGTGAATATGATGATTTGCTGTGATTTTTCAGTAACTAAAAAGTGCTGTAATAACGCTTCTTTCTGCGTGAGATTATCAGCAAGATAAAAACGTTTAGTAATGTCTTCATGTTCAGTATGAGCCGATTCGATAGCAACACGTTTAGGCTTTTTTAATAGCTCTTTTGCAAAGTCATTAACTTGCGCATGATCTAAAGTTGCTGAAAACAATAAGGTTTGACGTTTACGATGATCGGCTGCATTATTTATCTGCGTAAGCTCTTTACTAAAGCCTAAATCAAGCATGCGATCTGCTTCATCTAAAATAAGTAGTTCTAAACCATTTAAATGGAAGTGACCTTGCGTTAAATGGTCCGCTAACCGCCCAGGTGTTGCAACAATAAACTCTGGCTCTTTCTGCAGCACTTTGACTTGGTCGTTAAAGTTTTCACCACCTAAAATTAATACTGCTTTATATTGAGTATTCGCCGTAAACAAACGCAGTTGACTAAATACTTGTTTAGCTAATTCACGTGTTGGCGTTAAAATTACCACACGTGGATCACGCTTTGACAGAGCACGATTCTTATTTAATCGCTGTAAAGCAGGAATAATAAACGCTAACGTTTTACCTGAGCCTGTTTTAGAAGAAGCAATTAAATCATGCCCCGCCATTGCCGCAGGAATTGCCTGTTGCTGAATTTGAGTTGGTTCGTTAAAACCCATATGCTCAATGGTACTCATTAAAGCACTGTCTAAACCAAAATCACTAAATTGCACTCGGCATTCTCCTAAACTTATTTAAAGTGGTTAAACTCATCGTTAGACCACTCTTTAGACTAATCATGAAAGATGTCATTAACCGGCTGAAATTCTTGCTTCTAGTACCACTAACGCTTGGTCTATTCTTTCTAATACTTTGCTTTGATCTAACAAGGCTAAAGTAATATCCAGTGATGGAGAGTTACCGCCACCTGTGGCAGCTACACGTAATGGCATACCAACTTTACCCATGCCCAACTCTAATTCTACCGCGGTATCGTTAATTGCTGCATGAATAAGCTCTGGCGTCCAATCAGTTAAGGCAGCTAATTTTGCTTTAACTAACATCATTGGTTCTTTAACGACAGGACGTAAATGCTTTTTAACAGATTTTGCATCCAGTTCAGTAAAATCTTCATAAAAATAGCGTGAAATGTCTGCCATTTCTTTGAGTGTTTTAACACGATCAGCTTGAATTTTAACAACGTCAGCTAACGCTGGACCATTGTCAGTATTAATACCTTGATCAGCCATATGCCATGCAAGATGCTTTGCAACATACTCAGGGTCCATTGTTTTCATGTAATGCTGATTAACCCAGATAAGTTTATCGGTATTAAAACCAGAAGCTGCACGGTTACAATCTTTTAAATCAAATAACTCAATCATTTCTTCACGAGAGAATATTTCTTGATCACCATGAGACCAACCTAAACGTACTAAGTAGTTTAGTAAGGCTTCAGGTAAATAACCGTCATCACGATATTGCATAACACCAACAGCGCCATGACGCTTAGATAATCGTTTACCGTCATCACCTAAAATCATTGGAATATGCGCATATTCAGGAATATCAGCACCCAATGCAGTAAGGATGTTAATTTGCTTAGGGGTATTACTAATATGATCATCACCACGAACAACATGTGATACTTTCATATCCCAGTCATCAACAACAACCGTTAAGTTATACGTTGGGGTACCGTCAGAGCGAGCAAGGATTAAATCATCTAATTGGTCATTGCTGATAGTGATATCACCTTTAACCATATCTTTGATAACAACGTCGCCACCAATAGGGTTTTTAAAGCGAATAACAAAAGGTTTATCTGTTGGGTGATCGGTACGGTCACGCCATAAACCATTATATTTTTCTATGCCGCCTGCAGCTTTGGCTGCTTCACGCATTACATCAACTTCTTCGCTGGTGCTATAACAACGATAAGCATTACCCGATACAAGTAACTGTTCAATAACTTCTTTATAACGATCAAAACGTTCCGTTTGAAAATATGGACCATGTGTCCATTTAAGATCTAACCAGTTCATACCATCCATAATGGCATCAACAGAAGCTTGGGTTGAACGCTCTAAATCGGTATCTTCGATACGAAGAATAAAGTCACCGCCATTTTTCTGGGCATATAACCAACTATATAAGGCAGTACGAGCACCACCAACATGTAAATAACCGGTTGGGCTTGGGGCAAAGCGTGTTGTTAAAGTCATAAAAATCTCTACAGGGTGTCACTAACAACGTCTAATTGACGATGTCAGGAGTATGAATCATAAAATTGGGGGCATTTTAGCATCGCACCTAAGTTAATTCATCACTTTGATGTAATTAAATAGTTTATCTTTACAACATGTTTATTGATTGGTTATAGCTATAAATACTTGAGTGATAATTATGGTGTTTTCTGTGTAAAATATAGTATTACAATCAAGAGGCATGTTTCAAAATATCTTTTTGGTAGGGTGACGTAATCAAATCATAGAATGACTATGTTTGAATTATCGTCCTTACATAAAGTGATTTAAACTCCCTCTAAAATCAAATACTTTGTATGGTAGCCGTTGCAAATTTATGATTTTATTTTTGAGAACGACCAAGTTGTCTCGAAGGTAATAAATGCTATGCTAACGTTTTACAATGCTAAATTTACTGTCTAATCAAGCGGGTAGTCTCAATGAAAACAATCAATAACATAGCCAGTTTAACAGGTGTTTTATTCACTATAGTAATATTTTGCCAAACGAGTTTAGCTGCAAATACAACATCAGAGTACCTAGTTAATAATAACGACAATCAAATTAAAGAAGAGCTTATGCCTGAGATTGATGCAGCTGATAAAAAAACATTAGTTAAGTTAATTCAAATAGAGATAGTTAAATTAACTGACAATAGTGGTTTAACGTATGTCGGTGGAAAAGTGAACCCTGCCGACCTTGAGCTATATTTATCCCAAATGGAAAAAATATTAGGTGATGACTTTGCACTCTATCGACAAAATCAAAGTGCTAGAGATCATCAGACTTTCCACATGACCTTAATTAACCCTTATGAATACCAATTATTGACAAAAAATATCGCTATAGGATCAAGGTTATCCGTCTCATTAAATGGCTTAGGTCGAGTACGTCAGGATGATAAAACAAGCTATTTTGTTGTTGCGCAATCCTCACAGGCGACCAGTTACCGTCAAGGTTTAGTGTTAAGCAATAAAGACTTCCATGTAACCTTAGGTTTTAACCCAAGCGATATTTATGGTGTTAATAAGGGAATAGGATCTCTTATTGAATAATAAATCCCTATACAATTGTATGCTATTCTGAAGAGCATACAATTGGCTGACATTATCTAAAATAACGACTCTGTAAATTTAATTCAAGATAACATCTATGACTAATTAGTTCCGCTCAACGCATAGCCTAGTGAGCATTTAGATTAAAACTTTTTTCACTAAAACGCCTTTCCAACATAAAAATCATTTTTACTTTATTGCACGAAAATAATTAGCTTCGTTTTGTAATGCAAGTTTATTACCGGTCGTAAACCCTATAAAAATTAATCTTAAAATGACGGCATGTTTTAATTTAAATTTGGCTGAAAATTTAATATAAAAATAAATTCAGATAAATATGGCTTTAAAATATAGAATCAAAAAATCAAGTGGTGGTCGATAATAGAATGTAACAAGTGACAAATAGTACAGGTATGTATTAGGTGATTTGTTGTTGGATTATACTAGGAAGAAAAAAGATGGTGGACGATACTGGGCTTGAACCAGTGACCCCCGCCTTGTAAGGGCGGTGCTCTCCCAACTGAGCTAATCGTCCATTTTAGTTTTAATTCTTTATGGAAAAGAATGGTGGACGATACTGGG
>NZ_PJAQ01000004.1 GCF_002836775.1 Colwellia sp. 12G3
AGTAAAACCTTCTAGCATAAAAATATTTTTATTTTTTAGCTATTTGTTTAACTAAATTAACCCCTGATTGACCTAGTATTTTTTTCATACCTGCTTTTAGAGTACTTTTACTTTCTTTGACAGTAGAGTTTATTAATTCTATCGCTTTACTCTCGTCTCTACTATCTGTAAAAATCTCTAAAACCATTGATTGATTAGTAATTTCAGAATTAACAAATCGAGTTAATACATTATTGAGCTCTGATTTATTGCTTGCGCTTAAATATTCAAAACCAAGGTTCTCTGAATAGTTTTTGATTAACAATGGGGATTTATTCCCAAAATGTTTAGCCGCTGCTATAAATTCATCAGCATCATCTTCAAAATAAGCTGCGGCAGAGTTATATCGCTTAAACTCAGCACCTATACCATTATTAATGACTAGTATACGCAGATTATTCCCAACATGACGATTACCCATTACGTTCATATCGTAAAAAAAGGCTTGATCTCCTAAAACACAAAAATACAAACGTTCTGAATGATTAAGTGAAGCGCCAATTAATGATGAAAGGCAACCATCGGTACCAAAACCGCCGACATTTGATGCCGTATGTACCCCTTCAGCCACATTAAAATAATTCCAAGAACGCAGACTGCTTAAGATTCCTAAATGTACAGTTGAACCTGGCGGAATTTGAGGTGCCACAATAGAAGCAGCCCAAATATTCGAAAAAGGCAACTCTGGTATGCTAATTCTTATCTCGTTAAGTCGATCTTCGCATTTTTGAAAATAACTATCATCATTTGTGGTTCCTCCACAATAAGAGCTAAAAAAGTCTTTTTCCGTCATTTCAAATACATAATGCAACTTTCTGAAAGTATCTCGTATTTCACCATCTTCATTTACTCTCCATACTTTATGTCCGGAAAGCCCCAAAGTTGGATAGTCGCCACTAATATCACCTATATGTATTAAAGTATCAGGTTTAAATGCGGACTTATCCATCTTATCTTGAGCTGCTAATAGTGAAAAAAGAAGACGATACTTTCCTTTATAACCACTAGTATGGTCACAAAAAACTACTGCATTATTTCTAAGACAAAACTCATCTAAAGTCTTAGTTTCGTCGCTAGTAAACTTTTTATGTGAACCGATGAAAACGGCAACTTTACCTTCTAATTGTGGAAGTTTATCTTGTTTAGTTATACGTTTAATGACTCGATAATTAGGTAGAACTTTATTTTCAAAGGGAAGCGTATATTTAGTTGGCACATTTATGTGTACAGGACCGCCATTTTTACGTTTGAGCTCTAGAATAGCTTGGTTAACTTTTATTTCACAATCCCATATATCATCGTCATCTTTAACTATTGGGAGCGTAACACTTAAGTTGACAATATCATTTTGCATCGAACTTCTATCTGTAACCTGTGCAATATGATGGCCAACCTTTGCAACATCTTGAGTAGATGTTAGAGCTAAAATAGGTAAGTTACGATAATATGCTTCAGTTAATCCAGATATATAGTTTCGTGCAGCTGTCGCACCTGTGCAACTTATAACGACTGGTTCACCACTATCCTCAGCCATGCCACACGCCATATATGCTGCCGATCGTTCATCAACTGATGAGTAAATCTCAAAAAATGGATCTTTTTGAATAGACCCTACAAAAGCAATATTTGTACCACCTGGTGAAGTTATAACCTTACGAATCCCATGGGATTTCAACAATGATATAACGATTTGTGTATTAATTTCTTTTGTATGTGAGTTACTCATAAAACCTCTATTTTTTATTGCAAACTAACGATTAACTCTGTACTTACAGAGTTTCAAATACCATAAGCAAATAAGATTCATTTGCTACAGCCATCATTACTTCAACTTGAATACTATCTTTTTATTAATTTAGATGCTTAACTAATGGATCAAAATACTTATCATTCCAATCCGGTACTGTAAAATCTGTTTCGTTTAAAACATTTTTAACCGTTTCATTTACTGTATCAATTGAGTCCGCAAACTTAACGAACTTCACGCCATCGAACCAATCAAATGCCGATGTTAATTTATGATCTACTGTTTTTAATACAACTGTTGGTTTTTTACATAAAATAGAAAAAATCAGTCCATGGAACCTATCTGTAACGATATATTCATACTTAGAAAACATTCTTAAAACTTCATCTAATTTTTCTTTTCGTTGCTCATTATCAATATTTTCAGGAATCGTAGTATCATAAACATCAAACTCCAATGCACAATTTTTAAGTAGATCAGCTCGTTGCTTATTTGATATTGCTGATTCATCATCTTCTCTTAAGCAAAATAATACTTTTCCGTTAGTTACGGTTTTTTCCAAATCTAGGTGTTCAGTATTATAAGATAAAACAAAATCAGGTGCTTTGTTCGTAGAACACTGTTCAAAATACTCATTTGCTAATTTAAAGCTTTCGTTATCACGAGCGACAATGGTTAACTGTTTATGTTTATTATATATATCTTTAGATATACTTAGCTCTTTTTGCCCTTTTTCAGTATTTCTAAAGTTAATTGTTTGTGGCAAGCTGAGTATCTTATTGTTTGGGAAGTTATCTATCATTTTTCTTCTGGAAGTTTCAGACCAAAGCCCTCTGTCACCGAGGTTTCCTCCACTATGCAAAACTATTAAGTCAGTAGTCTGAACTTTATTTTTAAAGCTAGAAACACAATTGATAACTTCATCTTTATTAACTTCAATAATTGAGTGATTAGGATAATTACGTTCTAACCACTTATAAATAGCAACAACTTGCGCTTGATCACCTAAATTACTTAATTCAGGTGTCGGTGTTATTGCATATATAATACGTTTACCTTTCTTATTAAATCTAGCATTTATTTCTGAGGCTTTTAATTTCCACTTTATGATACTGCGTATTTTTCTTAGGACTCTGATAGGTGATTTTTTCATTTTGATCTCTATATTTAAATAATAAAAATGCTACAGCTGATATTATGAAGCATATTGCCATGTAAAGGCTTGATTAATGTCCTCGATTAAAACAACTCGGGAAGTTACATATGGGAAGAACGATTAAACGACCTCTTTCTTTGCAAATACAAAGTGAAAAACCAATACGATAAACATACCAAAAATATCCCTGAGTAGCCTTGCTAAATACACAAATAAAGGCGCGTATTTAACCATACCAAAATCAATCGAGATTAATGGCGTTGAGGCAACAATTGTTTTGAAGGTATTTTAGGCTAACATCCGTATTATTTTTTTCCTATTGTTCAATAAATCGTTGTAAATTTCCAACACCAAACCTCAGATGGTTCTATCACCTGAGACAAATTCTGTCGTGATTGAGACACATTTTTTACCATTCAAAAACTGCTCAACCCACACTAAATACTGGCACCGCGGGCTTGCCGCCATACCCTTTCAATTTCTGCCAACAGGTTCGCATATTGAACACTTAATTAACATTCAAATAAGCTTCCGCCCTTTGGTTTCGCTCCAATAAGCAAGAATAGCATATTTTATATAATTCTAATTAATTAAAAATTGTTAATTAATTTTGTCAAAGTCATCATTTTCAATGACCACTTTATTTTCTTTACCGAGTATATTTAATAGTAAAATAGAGCGTTCTAACCCATCTTTACATTGGTATACCCCTTTAAGGCCAGCTAAGGGACCGTCTAAGATAACTAATTCATCACCTTTATTTATATTGATTAAGGTTTTTAGATTAGTTCGCTCAGCTTGGTTATTTAAATCACTTGATAATTCATTAATAAATTCATTAGAGACTTTGCCGTAATTTAAGCCAAAACGTACAAAGTTACTAACTCCTCGAGTAGAGCGAATAGCATTAAAGTTATCTTTTTCGGTATCTAATTTAACGAATAAATAATTAGGAAATAGTGCTTCTTCACCAATTAGTTTCTTTCCTTGTCTTTTTTTTAACTGCTTTACTTTGGGGAAGTAAACTTCTATTTTCTGTGCAGTTAAATTTTCAACAGCTCTTTGTTCATTTTTGGGTTTTGTGGTTAATAGATACCAGCTTGTTCTCACTTTATTCACCACTAATTACATCCACCAAGTCCATTTATTGTAACTTTAACGCGGCAGAATTATACGCGAGTTGTATTGATTTACCAGACATTAATACGATTAAATACAAATTTGTCGTCTATATAATCACTGTAAATAAGAAGTGGGGTTTGGGGTTTGGGGTTTGGGGTTTGGCATCATTTGAAGGACAAACTAAAACTAGTAATAGAAATATCACCACCGAGGACACAGAGGGACTTCGTCCTACACCGAGAAGCGAACAGTATTAGTGATGAGATAAGTTAATGGATTCAGGAGAATATGCGTCCTGCATTCTCTAATAAGTGGCATCCATGCCACGTCAGACCAGTAATAACTGCAATGACAGTCATCAACTGGATGCTAGTTGTTCTAGTGATTAAAGACAGGGATATTCACCACCGAGGACACAGAGGGACTTCGTCCTACACCGAGAAGCGACTTAAACTAGCAAGTGATGAGATAAGTTAATGGATTCCCGATCAGAAACTTCGGGAATGACGGGGTGATTGTGTGGTAGCTTTGATTTTTACTTTCCTATTTCTATCAATGCATCAGGCAGTAGTTCTTGGTAATGCTGTTTTAATGAGGCTTTAGCTTGCTCATCACCATGGACAATTAAAATGTGTTTTGGTTTTATGCGCATACGCTTAACAAAATTTATTAATCCTTGTTGATCTGCGTGGGCAGAATAACCACTAATTGTGTGAGTATTGGCTTTAATAGTAATTTTTTTACCATCAATGTAAACATAACCGCATGCTTTGCTTTTTCCTTCGCTCTTTTCTTCGTGAGGTTTGGGTGCATATTTTTGGATATCTCGCCCTAGTGTGCCTTGTGCTTGATAACCGACAAATAAAATATCAGCGGTTTTATCATGTAAAAACTGCTTTAGGTAATTTACAATTCGACCACCACTACACATACCGCTAGCTGCAATGACAATAGCGGGCTTATTGCGTTTGGCCAAATATTCAACAGTTTGTAGGTGCTCTTGGTGTGCGTTTACTGTGTAAAGTTGCTCGAAACTTAAGGGATGGCGACCGACACTAAGTTCGCTTTTAGCTTCTTTATCCCATAGGTCTTTGAAGTTTTGGTATTGTTCAGTAAATTTCGCCGCCATGGGTGAGTCAACGATTATATCAATATTATGCCAAAAGCTATTTTTATGTTTGGCTTGTTTTTTGTGTTGATGAATTATTTTTTCTAGTTCATAAAGTAATTCTTGAGTACGACCAATACTAAATGCCGGAATCAGTACTACCCCGTTATCGGTTACTGCTTTTTCAATAATGGTTTGCAGGTTTTTAGTGCGGGCTTTTCTATTTTGATGATTTTTATCACCATAGGTTGATTCAATAATTAAGGTATCAGCACGATAAGGGCTTTTCGGTGCAGGAAGTAATGGCGCATACGGCGCGCCTAAATCACCTGAGAATACTACTCTATGGTTATTAGGCCGTGTAGTACTTTTTTCTGACTCTACATTTAGGTCAACCTCCACATAAGCAGAGCCTAAAATATGCCCTGCCATTTGAAATTTAATCTTTGCCTTGCTTTGGTTGTTAGCGCTATTTGAACTAATTGCTAGTTCAAGTGACTGCCATTTTCTGTATTCAACTGGTACTAACTGGTTTTTAAGTAGTTTTATACAGGCTCTTATGATGGACTGATTACGAGTTACGCCAACTTTAAGTGCGTCTTCAATCACTAGCGGTAATAGCGCTGCGGTTGCTGTGGTGGCATAGATTGGTCCTTTGAAACCTGCGGCAAGTAGATAGGGTATGCGGCCAACGTGATCTATATGACAATGAGTAACTATGAGGGCTTTTACTGTGCTGATATCAAAATTTATGGCTAAGTGATCTTCATTCTCGGTATCAGCTTCTGTGCCTTGGAAAAGACCACAGTCGATTAGTACTGAGTTATGGTTATCAATGTGAAGTTGATGGCATGAGCCTGTTACGCCGTTTATTGCTCCGTGGTGCTGAATGCGCATAAACAATCCTTGTTTTAGTGTCAGTAATATTATGATAGTTAACTTTTTGATAATCAGTTATAAAAATTACGAATAAGTGATAAGTGATAAATCTTACCACCGAGGACACAGAGGGGCTTCGCCCTACACAGAGAAGTGATTCGACATTAAATACCTAGCAGGAAATTATAATTTGATTACTTTGGCTTATGTCTTCTCGGTGTAGCGTAACGAAGTGAAGCCTCGGTGTACTCTGTGGTGAATTGGTTTGATTTTTTAAACATTTTAGAGACTAGATATATACCACCGAGGACACAGAGGGGCTTCGCGCTTCACAGAGGAGTGACTTAAACAAAAAAACAATGCGGTTAAAGAACTAGCTATATTTTTCTTGTCATTGTTCTTTTATTTCTTCTCGGTGTAGCGTAACGAAGTGAAGCGTCGGTGTACTCTGTGGTGAGTAGGTTTGATTTTTTAAACATTTTAGTGACTAGATATCTACCACCGGGGACACAGAGGCGCTTCGCCCTACACAGAGAAGTGACAATTCAAGCTTTCTAATTACTAAATTAAATGCTTACCCGTTTTATGCCTGATGTTAGCTTTTGTACATTGAAGTTAATCAGTAGGCCTGTTTTGATGCCACTGAGTTTTAAGTAGGTGATTAGTTGTGCTGTGTGGATAGGTTGTATTTTGTCTACGGATTTTAGTTCGATGATTACTTTGTTAGGTATCAGAATATCTAGTCTGTAGCCTGCATAAATTTCATTACCTTTATAAATGATGGGTAATAATGTTTGTCTTTCAATAGGTAGGCCAATATTGCATAGTTCGTAGGCTAAGCAGCTTTCATAGCTTGATTCTAATAAACCTGGGCCAAGTATTTTATGAACCTCAATGGCGCAACCGATAACTTTTTGTGTGATGTAGTCCATATCCATCATTGCTCCCTGCAAGTTATTTTCTAACATAGTATAGCTTAGTGGAAATTCACTGAGAATGTTCAGGTATTAATAGACTAGATAATCACCACTAAGGTCATTTGAAAAGTGATTTTTAGTGAATAAAGATATATCACCACCGAGGACACAGAGGGGCTTCGCCCTACACAGAGAATTGATTCGACATTAAATACCTAGCAGGAAATTATAATTTGATTACTTTGGCTTATTTCTTCTCGGTGTAGCGTAACGAAGTGAAGCCTCGGTGTACTCTGTGGTTCAATTCACTTGGTCTTTGAACTGATTATTTTAGAGATTAGATATCTACCACCGAGGACACAGAGGGACTTCGTCCTACACCGAGAAGTGACTTAAACCAGCAACACAAAATAGGTTACAGACTCAGCCCCTTAAAAAGGGATCTAAGTATCTCTCGTCACTTTGGCTTATGTCTTCTCGGTGTAGCGTAACGAAGTGAAGCCTCGGTGTACTCTGTGGTGAATAGGTTTGGTTTTTCAAACATTTTAGTGACTAGATAGCTACCACCGAGGACACAGAGGGGCTTCGCCCTACACAGAGAAGTGATTTAAACCAGCAACACAAAATAGGTTACAGACTCAGTCCCTTAAAAATGGATCTAAGTATCTCTCGTCACTTTGGCTTATTTCTTCTCGGTGTAGCGTAACGAAGTGAAGCCTCGGTGTACTCTGTGGTGAATTGGTTTGACTTTTGTTATACATTTTAGTGACTAGATATCTACCACCGAGGACACAGAGGGGCTTCGCCCTACACCGAGAAGTTCAAAATACTTTACACACTTAACGCATTTATTGCGCTTTGACAAAATAACAGGATCGTTTTATATTTTTTATCTTTTACAATTAGCTTAATAAGTGTCTTATCTATATTGAGGTAGTCATGCACTAGTGAATTGCGTAACCCTATGATTTTTCGCCATTCGGTGAGTTCATTTTCATTAAGGATAGTAAGCTCATGTAGACCAACAAACGTTTGATAAGCATTACTACCTGATTCTTTTTTGAGCGACTTAAGCCAGTGTTTGGCAAGTCCAATTGATACTTCAGACAACAGTTGCAACAAGCGCTCTGCGGCTCGGTAATCTCGAGTATTCAATGTGGTTAATTGACTTAATTCATTTAACTCAAATTCATACTCGTTAATATGGATCACCACCTCTTTTAAATAGAGCTTTAAACCATGATCTACCACTTTCAATACCTCTGTTATTTATGCTCTATCATTTCAAATTCATACTGGCTATATATACGTTGAATTTCTTTAAACTCCCTAGCGCTATTTTTGCTACAAATAACTCTGCCGTATTCAACCACGTTAAGCGCTAAATATACAGGCACAGTGTTAATATCAATAATAGACAGTTTACCATCAGGTAAATTTAGCTGCTCTGACCAAATAAGGCTCAACTCTTGAGGGCGTAGCTTTCGGTCTAACTCCGACAAGTTAAAGTTTTTAAAAGCGATAGCTAAATCGATATCACTTTGGCTGTGTGCCGTCCCTTTCGCTTGAGAACCATACAACCATAACACTTCGATATTAGGATCTAATGAAGCAAGTTCTGCAATTGATTTTATTGTCTTTTCCTGACTCAACATAGGTTACTAATTTTTTTTGCTAAAGTAGCGAATTAATACAATTAACACCGACAGCATACCACCAAGCATAGTGCCTAACACCACAATTAAAGCGCGTTTTGGTTTGTCTTTGGTATCTGGTACTTGAGCAGGGTCTATGGTTTTAAGTACATATTCTTTTTTCACCATAGTTAACATCATGCTTTTAGTTTGTTCTTCAATAAGCTGATAAAAAACAGTTTCCATGGTAGCGACTTTAATATTAACAAGTTGTTTGGTTAGATAATCAATTGAAGCTTTGGCTTCAATTTGATCTTGATCTCGCATAAATTCATTAATGTCTTGAACCAACCAGGTTAACCATTGTTTCGCTATTTCTGGTGAATAAAACTCAATATCAATGTTAACCATTGAACTTGTTTTATCTTGCGAAACTGTTACTAGGTTTGAGAATGCTTGATAGGCTTCCCATGAAGATGGCTCTGGTTTTTTAGGTGCTTTGACTTCCCTTAGCCACTTATTGTTTACTGAGTCGTACATTTCTTCGTTTATGACTAAAGTGTCTGATGCCCTATCCCACTTCATCGATGCCATTAATGGTACGACTAAGTCATGCTTTGTAATGAAGGTTTCAACAAATGAACGTGATTTAATAATTTCTAAGGCTAACGCTGTTTTGTCGACTCCACCACCGCCACCAAGACTAATGCCGGCCATACTAGCTAAACCACCGAGTTTGCCAGACATACCACCTAATCCGCCAGCTTTGTCAGAGGCCGGAGCAAGTATTGCTGAGGCTTTATAGATATCAGGTTTAGATAGCGCGAAGAAAACAGAAGCTACCGCAAATATCATACTGATGATAATGATGGTAAATTTTCCCGCCCAAATAGCGCGCCAAAGTTCAGCTAAGTCTATTTCATCGTCTTGGTTTTGAGTGTTTTGTAAAAGTAGTTGTTGCTGAAGTAATTGTTGTTGTAACAATTGTGCATTCACTTCATTTGGCATTGCTTGAGAGTTCTCTACTGACTTTGACACTTTTCACCATATCCGATTGGTATATGTTGTCCGTATTCGCTTAGTTAGCCTAACGAACAACATTAAAATTTCCCGCATTATACGAAGATTCCTCACAAAGTTAAAGAGGGAAAGGCTTGGTATCGTTAATAATATAAATGAACAAAGAGCCACAATAAACAACCAAAACAAACAATTCCACCACCGAGGACACCGAGGGACTTCGTCCTACACCGAGAAGGGATTAGGGATGAAGTGATGGGATAAGAGAATGGATTCCCGATTAAAACATCACGGGAATGACGGAACTTAACATACAACACCATGGATTCAGGTGAATGTGCGTCAGGATAATTGCTCCTGCATTATCTAATAAGGTACTTCCTGTACCGTCTGCATTCTCTAATAAGTGGCATCCATGCCACGTCCGATCAGACACGTCGACAATGACAATATAGCTTCTGTGATCTCGGTCGTGGAGGTAATTTATGCTTAAGTGCTTAATAAAACTAGGTCTTCGCTTTCCATCCCCTTTGCCAATTGAAGATTTTCTTTGCCTCCATGGGACTACCTATATAAAACCTTGGCCATAACAACTTTGTATGTCTCTGGGCTAAATGCCCCCCATAAAAGAAAATATAACCTCCTTCAAATTCACATTATGAAACGAGTTCATTCCAGGTATAGTGCTTAATTAAAATAGTTGGATCTGCTACAATTTTAAATTGTCACGGTCGGTTAGTTCATCTAACCACTTTTTTCCATTTACTTCTCGTACAGATAAATGATTAAAGCTTTGTATATAATGACGATATTTATCTAGTTTTACTGGCAAATGACAGAAAATAAGCATCGTCAAAGTCAATACAATTCACATTCCAGATTTGATCACTTCCGCATATAAGATAATGATATTTTTCATCTAACAGATTCAATTGCTTTACAAAATCATAAGACTTAGTAGTTAACGTAAAGTCTTTTTTAATAAACAATTCAAAATCATCAAATCTAGACTTTAATAGCGGATAACAAATAAAGTTAATGATATTTTTTATTAAAATATTCGTTGATATAACTTCAGGTAATAAACAGTAATATCCCTTTGCCCTTTACTGGAGAAATTAATAATCTCCACTTTAAGCATCTATTTTTCTTTCAATACATACTGCAAAGCATATATTTTTAATATAGATCCAATATTATGGGATGCATGATATGTAGCTAATCCAACTTGTTCATTTCAAACCTTATTAATTTTGTATTTTAAAACAAGATAAAATATTAACCTCTAAACTCATCCTGATTATTCAAAAACCACTCGTAAGCTTTAGTAAGACCATTTTCTAACGGCACTGTATACTGCCACCCTAATGATTTTAGTCTGCCAACATTCATTAGCTTACGTGGTGCACCATCGGGCTTACTAGGATCAAATTTAATTTCACCTTTAAAACCAACAACCTTGGCAACAGTTTCAACTAATTCTCTGATTGTACAATCAACGCCAGTTCCCACATTAATATGGCTTAACATGGGTTCTGTATTAGCATCGTAAATAGATTTGTCTAAGTTCATTACATGAATTGAAGCATCAGCCATATCATCTACATATAAAAATTCGCGCATTGGTTTGCCACTGCCCCATGCTATTACTTCTTTATCACCATTAAATTTAGCTTCATGGAAACGGCGTAATAGTGCAGGAATAACATGGCTATTTTCAGGATGAAAATTATCATGTGCGCCATAAAGATTGGTCGGCATTACACTGCGGTAATCTCTACCATACTGACGATTGTAGCTTTCGCACAGCTTGATACCTGCAATTTTAGCCACAGCATAAGGTTCGTTAGTTTCTTCTAAGGTACCTGTTAGCAAAGCAGTTTCCTGCATTGGTTGCTCTGCTAATTTAGGGTAAATACACGAAGAGCCTAAAAACAATAACTGCTGAATATTAGCTAAGTGCGCGCTGTGAATAATATTGCACTGAATCATCAGGTTTTCATAAATGAAGTCAGCAGGGTAAGTATTATTAGCAACAATCCCACCAACTTTTGCGGCTGCTAAGTATACTTGGTCTATTTTTTCTGTTTGAAAAAAATTAATAACAGCTTGCTGGTTAGTTAAGTCTAATTCAGTCCGCGTACGGGTAATAATATTAGTATTACCACTTGCTTCAAGCTGACGAACAATGGCCGAGCCCACCATGCCGCGATGACCTGCGACAAATATTTTAGGGTTTAACGCTGACATACTGTTAACCTCGATTTTCAATTGACATCGCTACGTTATGGCCGTGCGCTTTAAGTAGTGCGTGTTGTTTTGCTTTACTTAAATCATTCTGCACCATTTCAGCACACATCTCTTCTACTGTAATTTGTGGTACCCAACCTAATTTTTCTTTGGCTTTTGAGGGATCACCGAGTAACGTTTCAACTTCTGCTGGGCGGAAGTAACGTGGATCAACACGCACAATAACATCGCCAACCTTTAATGCTTGTGCGTTATCACCTGTGATAGCCTTAACTGTCGCTATTTCTTCAAGACCTTCACCGGTAAACTCTAATTCAATACCTATTTCTTTAGCTGATAATGATACAAATTCACGTACTGATATTTGTTTTCCTGTTGCGATAACGAAATCATCAGCCGTTTCTTGCTGTAGCATCATCCATTGCATACGTACGTAATCTTTAGCATGTCCCCAGTCACGTAACGCGTCCATATTACCCAGATATAAACATTTTTCTAACCCTTGAGAAATATTAGTAATAGCGCGAGTAATTTTACGCGTAACAAAGGTTTCACCACGACGCGGGGATTCATGGTTAAACAAAATCCCGTTACACGCATACATACCGTAAGATTCACGGTAGTTAACAACGATCCAGTACGCATACATTTTTGCTACTGCATAAGGTGAGCGCGGGTGAAATGGCGTAGTTTCTTTTTGCGGAATTTCTTGCACTTCACCATAAAGCTCTGAAGTTGATGCTTGGTAGAATTTGGTTTTCTTTTCTAACCCTAAAAAGCGGATCGCTTCTAATAACCGTAATGTGCCCATTGCATCTACATCAGCAGTATATTCAGGACACTCAAAAGACACGGCAACATGAGATTGTGCACCTAGGTTATAGACTTCATCTGGCTGCACATCTTTTATAATACGCGTTAGGTTAGATGAATCGGTTAAATCACCGTAATGCAAAAAAAACTTTTGATTGTTTTCATGGATATCTTGATAGATATGATCAACACGCTCGGTATTTAATGATGAAGCACGACGTTTGATACCATGAACTTCATAGCCTTTTTCTAATAACAGTTCAGCAAGGTAAGAGCCATCTTGGCCTGTAACACCGGTGATTAATGCAACTTTTTTCTTTGTCATTTTTTGATTCCTTTACTCAATTTTTAGATATTGCCGTTTAGCGGAAAAATCAAAATTATTTGTTTAATGTTTAATTTTAGCCATTCACATTACAATGTTTGAACATTCTTCACACTTGTAATAACAAATTCACTAGCCTTGAAATAATTTTCAGCCTCTGCATAGCAGCGTAATTCTGTCGTATTACCTGATGGACGTATGTGAACAATACTGTTATCTGCTAACGTAACTATTCATCCGTCAATTTCGTCCATACTTTTAATTCTGCCTTTGAAAAACCTATTGAGCTAACAATTTTTTATGATCTTGTTTGCCTTGTGCGATTATTTCTTGGCTTTTTTCAGTGGCAAAGTTTTGAATGCGATCACTGTGGGTATAACGTTTTGGCAATGCATCAACTAATGTTGATATTAGACCTTTATTTACGGCGAATAATAGCATAATTGCAGGGGATATTGCATCTCGTGTTGGTAATGCTTTTAGTGGTTTTCCATTTAGCTGTAGATCAATCCCTGACAACAAGCCTCCATTGGCTTCAAAACCCGCTACGGATTTAAATTTTTTGTTCAAATTTTAAAATTCCGCAATGACATAAGGCGAGCCTATTTTTGTACGCTCGCCATGGGTAAATTTATTACTTAATTCAACCGCTGTATTACAACTTACTAGGATCGCTAACGCTCCAACATTTAATGCATCGGCCGTTAATAGCCCAAGAATATCACCACGTAACCATTGGCCATTCTCGTCTGACATTAATGGCCGGTCGCCATCGCCATCGCCATCATGGTGTCACCAAAGATTGTATAACCCTCTTAGTCTTTCTCACTAACTTCCCATAAAGCTGACCAAGTGCCGATATCATTGCAGTCGGCATCTAATGGTTGATAAGTTTTATTAAATCACTAGATCACTGTTAGTACACGTATAAGTACTAATTAACGAAACGATTATAAAAACATGTTAAGTATTAGCCATTTATTAGAAAAATAAAATTCTTGATTAATATTAGTAACTTAGGGGATAAGGTGAGTTAAAGAGATCAATTTTGCACCACCGAGGACACCGAGGGACTTCGTCCTACACCGAGAAGGGATTAGTATTTAAGTGATGGGATAATAGAATGGATTCCCAATTAAAACATCACGGGAATGACGTGATGAAACAACATAACTAAACAGATGGCTAAAAAAGATGGATTCTCGATCAGACACGTCGAGAATGACAATATAGCTTCTGTGATCTCGGTCGTGGAGGTAATTTATGCTTAAGTGCTTAATAAAACTAGGTCTTCGCTTTCCATTCCCTTTGCCAATTGAAGATTTTCTTTGCCTCCATGGGACTACCTATATAAAAACCTTGACCTATATCACAGCCCATCTCAGTGACTAAACTCATTACGGAATTATTTTCTACACCTTCAGCAATGGTTTTAATGTTTAAATCTTTTGCAACCGATATGCTGGCATTAATTAGTGCCAATTGGTTCATGCTGTCTTTATTTTCTATAAAGACACTTTTATCTAGCTTTAAATAAGTTAATGGCAGGTTTTGCAGGCGTTCTATGGTTGAGTGTTGTTGACCAAAGTCATCTAATGCGATTTCAACGCCGCGCATGTTTAAGCGGTTTAAGTTCATTAATTCTTGCGCGTGATCACTTGCCATTGCCCCTTCGGTAATTTCAATACATAACCTACTGGCTGGCATGGCGTATTCTTCCAACAACATCAAAAGAGTATCAGTAAATTCAATCTGTTGTAGCGCAATGGGAGATACATTGACCGATAACTTAATATCTAAACCTAATTGCCACCATTTTTTCCAATCACCTATCGATTTCTTTAATACGGCTAAAGTGATATGAATAATTAGTTCACTCTCTTCGGCTTTATCGATAAATCTATCAGGTGATACCATGCCTAATCGAGGGTGATTCATTCGACATAAAGCCTCCACGCCTATAAAACTGCGGGTAGTTAAATCAACTTGGGGTTGGTAAAGTACTTCAATATCATTATTTTTTATCGCTCGAATAATTTCATAAACCTTTAGTGATTCAACGGATGCGTTTTTTTGACGAGAGCCGCCAATTTTGTCAATAATGTATTGAAAATCTAATTCGTGGATGGGCTTTAATAAAGTACCAATATAATTCAACCCATAGGTTTTCGCTAATGATTCTACTGAGGAAATAATCTTAGTTGAAACACCACTCATAATCACTACATAGCCCTTGTAATTTAGCTGGCTTAGTTGTGATAACAGTTGAATCCCGTCAACATTGGGCATATTTAAATCTAGAAATAATAAATTAATTTGACTTGATTGACGAAGTATTTGCATTGCTTCAGGAGCCGAAGATGCCGTATGAATATGGTGAATATCAAAAGATTGCTCTAGTACCTTATTGACATAATTTAATATTGTAACGCTATCATCAACCAATAATACATGTAACCAATCAAAGTCTGACTTTTCCATATTAGCTTCCTAAAACAATCCTAGTTTATGGTGTCGTTGATAAGTTTTATTAAATCACTAGATCACTGTTAGTACACATATAAGTAGACATGTAATTACTAATTAACGAAACGATTATAAAAACATGTTAAGTATTAGCCATTTAATAGAAAAAGCAAATTCTTTGGTGATATTAGTAATTTAGGGAATGAAGTGAGTTAAAGATAACAATTTTGCACCACCGAGGACACCGAGGGACTTCGTCCTACACCGAGAAGGGATTAGTACTTAAGTGATGGGATAAGAGAATGGATCCCCGATTAAAACATCACGAGAATGACGGAACCATTCATCTTTGTTAGTGGTTAAGTCTACTCCTCGGTGTAGCGCGAGCGAGGCCTGCATGGATGTAGGTCATTTAGGTTATGCATGGAGCATATAACCTGCCTCTGCTCTTTATTTGAAATGTCTCGGTGGTAGATATCTTTTTTTGTTGTACTTAATGAACAAAGGGTGGTGGTTTTTACTGTGTCGTTTTTAAGCTTTGTAATAAGCCTGCCACACGCTCAATTTTGATATTACTCAGTTGCCGATAATCAAAATATGGACAAACTATAAGTTTATTGTCGTTATCAATAGCAAATTCATCATCAAGCCACACTAAATTCGCGACGAGTTTACCGCTGTTTATTAACGCTTTGGCATGGCCTTTACCACAAATAATATGCACTACTTCTTTATTTTCTGTATTTAAGGATAATTTCGGCGCTGAAAATAACAGTGCTGTTTTACTTTGTGTTTGTAATAAGTAGTTATCACGATAATCTTGCCAAGTAGTTGCTCTCGCTGAGTAGTCGAAAGACTTTTTATCTAAAGCGTAAAGCAACTTTGCATAAACATTAAATACTTTTCGCCAGCCATTGCCACACGCTTGGTTAATAACGTTAATTTCACCTTGAACCAGTGGAGTAACTTCAGCCAGGTTTTGATATTCAAGCATGTTGGGTTTATTTGCGATATACACTGCAAAGTTAAAATTACTGTCCCCAAAACCAATATTAGTCATATGTTCTTTCTAAAAAGTGTCACTATCGGCTAGTAAGAATGTATTATCACCATCAGCCCGGGCCCTCATGGTAGCAAGTCGAGCTTTTATGCCCCCCATCATTTGTCCAAACTGCTGTTCTTTATTCATTTGCGCTAGAATAGGTTCTAAATCAGCTTGCCATACTTTAATCCAACCCGCATCTATAGCACCCTGAAAATATTGATATGTTTCACTTGTCTTGTTTTGCAAAGCATTAATTAAGGCCATATTATAATAATAAGAGGGCTCATTAGCTTTTTTGCTTTTAGCTTTGTCTAAAAATTCAGTAAAACCATTAATAATCGTGGTTGCCTGTTCAAGCTCTTCTATCTGTATATAGGCATAAGCTAAATGAAGTGCAGACTGCCCTTCCGATAAGTAATAAAAAGAGTCATTGTTCATCGACTTGTCACTACGAAGTCGTTCAAAAGCAGTAATAGCCTGAGTATATTTCCCCTGATAAAAGGCAATTTCACCTTCAATATAATTGTTCATCCCTGCCTTTTCACCGGTGAACTTAATGTTTTTCAATAAAGTAAGCGCTGCATTTATATCCCCCTGAGTCGCGTAAAATCGTGCTTTCATAAAGTTGATATCTTCTACTGAAAATTGAGATTCTTTTTTACCCGCATAATCAAACCATTGCTGTGTTTTTTCAACTTTCCCCATGTCCATATTAGCAATCAATAAGCCCCTTATTGCTTCCTTATTTATCGGGTCAACATCAAGCGCTCTTTCATACATGCTGATTGATTCATCAAGTCTGCCGCGTGTTGATAAAATATCGCCTACTAAGTTATAAGCTCCAGGATAATAGGGGTCATTACTTATAATTTGTGAAAATATGTCCATCGCTTTTTTTTCAGATCCTTCTTGGTAATAACACCAGGCCACATTGTATGCTGCGACTGGAGATTTAGGGTCTAACACATATGCCTGTTCAAATAGTTTATGTGCGCCATCAATATCACCATTACTTTGCAGTAAAGCGCCGTACCACATATAAGTCATTGCGTAGTTAGGGTTAATACTTATCGCTGTTTTAAATGATTGTTCAGCTTTTTCCGCATCGCTTTCTGTTAACATTAATCCTTGAGTCGCATGTGCAGCAGCCAAGTTAGGATTCAATTGAAAAGCAGTATCAAGCGCATCTTTCGCCGCAATATTGGCTTCGTTACCCGGCAAGTTACCATAGAGGGCAAGCAAAATATTGGCATTAGCAATACCAACAAATGCTCGAGCATAGCCAGCATCAAACATCACAGCATCCTGAAAATGCTGTAAAGCTTTATTAATAGAGGGTGCCGTTCGATGTGCTAACTCTTGTTGACCTTTACCAAAGGCAACCATGGCATCAACATTATTAGTTTCTACGACATATTCGAATGTACTGTTTTTACCAAGCAAAGTGACTTTCATTTTATCGACTACGGCTCTAGCAATATCGTCTTGTATTTGAAAAATATCACGGTACTCTCGATCATACGTTTCTGACCAAAGATGTTCACCGGTACTCACCTTAATCAACTGGGCTGTCACTCGAATCTTATTCGTTGTGTCGTTTTTTCTAATACTGCCTTCAAGAATGGTATCTACTCCTAACTCTCTCCCTATTTCTACAATAGTTTTATTAGAAACACCTTTATAAGCAAAGGAAGACGTTCTAGCAGCAACTTGTAAATCGGGGATTTTAGCGAGTAAGTTTAATAACTCTTCGACCATACCATCAGCAAAAAATTCGTCTTCGGGATCATTACTAAACGGCACAAAAGGTAAAATGGCAATGGATTCTTTTTTGTTAATCGATAATGATTTTTGAGCAATAGGTAGTTGTTCACTAGACACGACCGATGTCTGTTGTAATGTTTGTGGGTTTTGCCCTTCTAACCAGAGTTGACAAGCCAAAGTAACAACAACCGCCAAAGCGAGTGAGCCTGCAACCGACAAGGTTGTTTGGATATTCGCTTGTGGTGTACTATCTGATGCGCCACCACTTTTAACTCTTACAATGCCTTTAGCCGTGAAGTTATATAACCAAGCAAAAATTAAGGAAACGGGGAAACCGACTAAAAACACTTGTAATAAGGTTGTCATCACAGAGTCGGGTAGTCCTAATGCAGGCACCGCTAAGTCAGCTATTTGAATTAATGGCCAAGCAGACACCGCATATATGGTGGCAACTTTGAATACTTGTCGGTGCCTTAATTGTGCTAAGAAACTATCCAATTATTTTCTCCACGGTCTTGTTAAGCACTAATTTATTCATGAGTTATTTTTGCTATAGAAACTGAGCCATTAATAGTATTCATACTTAATTTTCCAGAGCCCTCACCTGAAATAAAATTAAGTGTTTTCTTATGTAAATTACCATCTATAGGTAAGTCAGTAGTAAGTTGGTTTTTAATTTCTCCACCAAATTGACTAACCACCTCACACTCTGCATTTAGCTCACCGGCGACTTTATAGAACATGTCTCCACTGACACTAGACAGTTTTAGCTGCGCTTGATTTTTAACTGGACCGCTGATGCGAGTATCACCTGATATATTTTTGATTATTAATTTATCTGTACCACTAATCTCTGCGGTGATATCGCCTGACACAGACTTTAGAAATACCTGTTCAAAATCACCTGAAAAAACAATCTTACCGCTAACCGATTCTATTTTAGTCAAACCGGAAGACTCAACGAGTGTCACATCTCCGCTGACGACAGACAGCTTGATTTTCCCGTGTGATTTTTTTACCACTAAGTTACCACTAATGGATTTACCTTCAATATGGCTATCTAACTGAGTAATATTAAAGGAAGTATCAACCCCTTTGAAACGTAACTTTAATTTCTGTGGCATGAATATACTGAGTACACTGGAGTCCCCCCAATGCTGTTGTCGTTGGGTATCAATTTTGATCAAGGTTTTGTCTTTTTTAGTTTCAAATATTAACTTATTAGTCGTATCGTCTAGTTCACCTTGAACCATGACCTCCTGTTTATCCCATCCTTGTATTTTGACAAGTCCGCGAGGTATTTCTACAAAAACGATCCCCTTATCTTCAACCGATAATGACTGGTTAATTTTCTCCCCTGCCATGCAAGCACCCGAAAAGGTAATAATCAGAATGAAGCTGAATTGACTAAAAATTTGATTCAAAAAGTGAGACCTCGTTTAATGCCAGATGAGTTTATCTATTGGAAACTATAAAATAAGTATACCTAAATTTTAAAAAATGATTATTATTAAATCGTTAGACGATGTTTCAGACTACAAAGATTGAATTGGAATCGACATATTATAGCGCAGACCTTTATTAGGCTCACTTTGAACAGTGATCTTTCCATTTAAGGTCGAGGTCACTAAGTTATAAATGAGATGAGTACCTAAACCGCTGCCGCCACTACCTCTTTTTGTAGTATAAAATGGTTCAAATAACATTTTTATTTCATCCTCATTTAATCCCTTGCCATTGTCTTGATAACAAATAACAAAACAATCATTTTCTTTCACAATAGTAATTTGTATGCAGCCTTTATCGTTATTATTTAACCCATGAATAATCGAGTTATTGATCATATTGGTGAGTACTTGAGAAATAGCGCCCGGTATCGTTTTCACTACTAAATTATCAGGACATTGTACAATAACTTCATGAGGCAACTTTTTTAAAATAGGACGCAACGAAAGCAATATTTCATCAATATATTCCTTCATGTTTATTTCACGTGATGCTTCGGAAGATTGGTCAACGGCTATCTCTTTAAAACTATTAATTAGTTTTGCCGCTCTTAGCGTATTTGATTCGATTATGGTGCAAGCTTCATCTACATCCTCAAAAAAGTAATCTAAATGTTTATCGGATGCCGTATTATTTGTTATGTTCTTTTTCAACGTTTTATATTGGTGATGTAAGTTAGTTATCGCTGTGACGCATATGCCTATAGGCGTATTGATTTCATGAGCAATACCCGCAACTAAATTACCAAGGGAAGCCATTTTTTCTTTTTGCACAAGCTCATCTTGCGTATCGTTGAGCTTTTTCATCATACTTTCTAACACTACGTTTTGTTTTTTAATCAGTTTCAAGCCACTTTCAAGGGATTCTTTATCTTCTATTTCTTTATTTATAAACTTTCGTTGCTGAAGCACAATCGCTAAGTTTGAAGCGACAAACGAAAGTAATTGCAGATCATTTTCTTCATACATATGATTACTTGAATAACTTTGTATGATAATTATTCCCATGATGCCTTCATCGTTAGAAATAGGTGCACCCATCCAACTTTCACTTAACGAACCGATAATATGGGAAATTTTTCCTTTAGCTTTTAATTCTTCCTGCTCTGCACTGGTAAAAAGGCAAGGTGTATTTTTACTAATGACATATGAAGAAAGACCTTCTCCAATCGGCATACTTGTACCGATAATTACGCTATCTTTTTCATCGACAAAGTAATCAAAAACAATTAATTCGTCACTTGGTTCGTATAAAAATATGGCTATATTTTTTACATAGATTATTTCAGCAATTATCTCATGAATTTTTTCATAAATTTGAGTAAGAGTTAATTTAGACAACACTAGTGAAGATATCTTCAATAAAGCATTTATAACATTGAGATGGCTCTTATTAGCGCTTGTGGTGGGGCTGTTATTAATATTCATTAATTACAAACAGTCACTTTTTGTTAGCTCATTATTTATTTGAACTATGTCATCAAGCCTGTTCATTAGAGCTGTTACTACATCAGGATCAAAATGTTTATTTGTTTCCTCTTTCAATAGTTTCAAAATATCTTCTAAAGCCCAAGGTTCTTTGTAACAACGTTTATGAATTAATGCATCAAACACGTCTGCAACCGCTACTATTCTTGCGAATATATGAATTTCATCGCCTTTTAATGCTGCCGGATAACCCGTTCCATCATATTTTTCATGATGTTGCTGCGCAATTACCGCCGCCGCCTTTAATATCGGTCTATCCGAGCCCGCTAAGATATCAAATCCCAACTCTGCATGTTGCTTCATAATGGCCATTTCTTCGTCAGATAATCTACCTGGCTTTAAAAGTATGCTATCGGGTATCGATATTTTACCGACATCATGCATTGGGGTGGCTTGCTTTAAAATTTCGCAGTCACTCTCTGGTAAATTTAATTCCTTCGCTAAAACAAAACAAAATTCTGACATACGTTTAATATGGTTACCCGCTTCTTTTGAACGAGACTCCACCGCATTACCTAATCGGTTTATTAAGTCTTCTTGAGTTTTTATTATTTCTTCATTCAACAATAAATTATCAAAGGCAATGCCTATGCTATTTGAAAATAAATTGAGCAATTGAATATTAACATCTGTTAACTGCTCAATTTGATTACCCTTTAAATACAGTAAACTTTCTTGATCGCTCTTTGACGGGAAATAGGCAACATAGTGTTCACCTTCATAGACACTACCTTTTATTTTTCTTGATTCATCCAATAACTCAATGGCTTTGGCTTCTAACCCATTTTCTAATGAAATATTGCCGCACTCAGCAATGATTTGATAATCGTTCGCATAACAAATTGTTCCTGCCCCATCTACCGGTTTTATTAGGGCTCCTTTTTGATCTACATGAATTAAGGAAACAACTTGCTGTAATAATCCATTAAAGAAATGTTTTAAGGTTTTCTTTTCAAGTAAATCCGTGGTCGATTCAATAACCTGCTGCAATCCTAATCGATAAGCCCTTTCGTAAGTTCTAGATTGGTCTATTTTAATCAAATCTCGATAAGCTCTTATAGCGGTAACCACTGTAGTAAATAGCTTGGTTCGGTCTAGCTCAGTTTTTTGTTTATAGTCATTAATATCGTAATTCATAATAACTTCTTCTTCAGGTGCCTGCCCTGGCTGTCCTGTTCTGAGTATAATCCGAGTAAAAGTATTTTTATTTTCTTCTCGTAGCCATTTAGCAACTCTCAGCCCAGCATCATCAGTTTCCATAACAACATCAAGAAAGATTAATGCTATATCATCATTTTCTTCAAGCACTTGCATTGCTTCAATTGAATTGAAGGCACTTAAAAACTCTACACCTCGCTCTTCTAATTCGAAGCGTTTTAGCGCCATTTTTGTTACGGTATGAATGTCTATCTCATCATCAACAATGAGTATTCGCCATGGTTTCAACTGTGGTTGAGCTTCATCACTTTTAAGCAAACTAAAAGGCATATTCATAACACTAAATAATTGGGGTTATATATTTATATTAGCTCGAAATATTTATAAGTAAAAAAACTGCAGAAATAAAACTTAACACCATGAATAGTAATATTTATTTAAAGCGATACTGATGTACTTAATATCGGATTTATAAATCAGTTCACTTGCTCTGGCCAGTTTACTTTAGCGTTATCTAAGCCATTTTTACAACTCATTGGCTCATTGCCTTTATAATTTTGACATCCCCAAAACTCACCCTTTTTACTTGAACGCAAAATCATGTCGGCATCACATTGACTACAAGTTGGTATCACATTTTCACATAAATCATTTAAACAAATTTTAAAACCTGGAAAGCGCTTTCGTGTCATTGGACTTTCACAATTTGCACAAGACTTTTCTTTATGCTCACAACGAGGGAAATGGGTACAGGCATAAAAAGCACCAAAGCGGCCAGTTTTTTTCTTCAATGTGCCCGTTTCACAAACCAAGCAATTTATTTCATTTATGAATAATTGACTTGTTGTAGTGTCAAATTCATTCAATTCAATGTGATGCTCATCCACAAGCTCCTTAACAAAGCAACTGGCCTCTATCATATCGGCAATCAAATAAACTCTATCTTTAGCTCGAGTGAGTGCCACATAAAATAATCGTCGCTCTTCCGCATATTCAAAGGCTTCTTTTTTTGCGAGTAGCGCATCGAGTAATGTTGAGGCAACTTGTTCTGAGGGAAAACCATGAACGCCTTTTTTCAGCCCTAAAATGATCACATAATCAGCCTCTTTGCCTTTTGATGCATGAAAAGACTGGGCCTCGATAGTTAACAATGGGTATTGGTTATTCAACCTATTAAGGTCAACGTTGTTAGGTAAGAGAAACCAAAAACGCGCTAATACATAAACGTTTACCGGCTTAGCTACTTGAGCTGAAATAGCAGCTAAAACGTCATCAAGTGCACCATTTCCCATCTCATCGATAATCGTTGCTTTTTGTGACTTCGCTAGATTACTCTCTCGTTTAAGAAGAGAAATAGCAGGCGCGTTAACTTGCTTTAACGATTTAATGGTTTTATTAATTTGTGCCGGATTTTTACTAATGAAATTGGTTGCGACTTTACCTATTTGATTATTGAATCGAAAAGTCTGGTCTAATTCTGATTGAGTCGTTGCGCCAAAATAACTGGAGAATTCAGTTGTTAGGGTGAAATCCGCGCCGCTGAATCGATAAATAGCCTGCCAGTCATCGCCGACAGCAAACACCGAACATTCTTTATTATTGTCACGTAACGCTTTGACTAAACGCGCGCGCGGCTCTGATATATCTTGAAATTCATCGACCATAATATAACGCCATGGGGATTGAAACTTCCCCGTTTGTACGTAGCTTAATGCCTTATTAATCATATCTTCAAAATCAATTTCAGCGTGACTGGTTAAGCGTTGTTCATAAGCAACTAGAATAGGTTTAAGTAATGCTAGCACTTTTTCTGTCTGTGCTGGATGCTCCGAATTAGCGATGAGTTTATCTTTTAAAATGTTGTCTAACTCCCCCTCTAAACAGGCAGACTTATAAAGTCCAACTAACTGACAAATAGTTTGTCCAAGATCCGTTATTCTGCCACTTTTATTTAGCGTTGAGAGTATTAACTCGCTAGGTATTAACGCTATAGGAAAACGTTCGGCCGGTAATAAGTTTAATTGCGATTGTCGCTCAATCAGTGATGCCATTAAGGCGCTAAGTAGCTTGCCTTCTTTATGCTGAGCAAAGCTAAATTCAAGACATTTTGTCTCAAACTTTTTATGGGTGTCTCGTTTCCAATGAATACTCTCGTGGTAAGCATCGTTATCAATATAATCGGCGGTACCTCCGTTCTCGTCTATCGCGTAATACTCAAGATAAATATTTAGCGCTGGAAGGAAAAAATTAGGCTGATATTGTTTACGATCTAGCGTTTTCACCCCATAAGCGTAGTTAGTTTGATAATGATATTCTATACCGTGAGAGAACAATCTATTGGCAATATGCAGCTCTGCAAAGCTGTTAACTCTGTCGCCTTTAAAGGTGCGGATATTATTATCATTAAAGTACTGATAGCAATCTCCAAGACTTTTAAAATCAAAACAACTTCGCTCAACGTAAAAGTACTTAACGAAATACTCAAGGGTCAGTTCACAATATTGAGCATCTTCGCTAATGCGCTTTTCAAAATAACGTTGAATCCATTTCGATTTTGCTTTTTCATCTTGTGAAAATACCGATAAATTGGGTCTTTTACCTTCAACCTGAGTGATAATACTCAGCCCTAAACTATGAAAAGTAGTCGCGCTAATTTTATCAGTTGATAACTTATCTTTTATTCTTTCATCCATTTCATCAGCCGCTTTACGACCATAAGCGAGCAGTAATATTTGCTCACTTTCGGCCTGTCGACTATTTAATAAATACCCTGCACGACCAACCATCACACTGGTTTTGCCTGTGCCAGCACCAGCTAGCAATAGATTATTATCATTATCGATAATACAAGCCCTGCGCTGGCGATGTGTCAAAGGGTTTGACTCAACATTATCAAAAAAGGCTTTATGCGCTTGTAGTTGTTTATTGATATAGCTTTCACGACAATCAGCTATGCCCTGCGCTTGCCAATGCTGGTAATACGAAAGCCATTGCAGTTTTTTGGCAATTGTTGCCTGATTTTTACTACTCGATTTACTTAACTTGCTTAACTTGCTTAAGCTAAACCACGGGAACCAGCGCTGCCACTCTTGATTTACCGCTAATTGAATAGGTTCAATACTCGATTGACGTAAATAGCGATTAGTGGTGATTTTTACTATGGTTGCTAATAATGTTTCAACACGCTTAATACTGGCCGATGCCCAAAGTAGTTCACAATTACTTTTTTGTATGCGTTTTGAGTTATACGCCAACATGGTAAAAACATAGTTTTTATTGGCTGTTTTAAATGAAAGGATTTGTCCAAAGAAGCTAAGATGAAATTGTGGCGGAGCCAGTAGCTCTTCCCATTGAAACTTGATCAAGCGATCTTTAACTTCAATAGTTATGCCACTGTCACTGATTTCTATTACTGTAGATATTCCAATAAACCGACCAAAAATACTTGAAGAGATACATTTCATGTACAACAAAAACCCACATAGGAAAAATAAACAAACTCGAGAATGATTATTCTACCATTAGTGTTGTATCTAGGTAAAAATGAAGTGACACACTTATGTCGCTATTATATTAATCCTTGTAATTAGTCCTAGTAATTAATTATCAGATAGCGCCATTAGCTTGCATTAAGTTATGATTCAGTACGCATTGATGCATAAAAAAATAAGCAACAAAATATTGTACTGAACAAGCAAGATCAAAGTTTGGGAGAAGTTAGCTTATTTACTCCCACCATATAAAAATTTAAGATAATCTTGTGCTACGTCTTGCCATAAGAACCTTGTGGCAAGCGCATTGCTGGAAATTTCGTCCCATGCTTTGCTATCTTTATGTTTCTGACTGAGCAGCAAGTGAAAACAACTAAGCATGTTTTCAGCTTGTTGTAACGGATTGCCACCACTAAAAGTAAAGCCATTTTGATTATCAATAATAGTGTCACTTAAACCACCGACACTGTGAGCTAAGCATGGCTGTCCTGCTCGCATTGCTAACATTTGACTAATACCACATGGCTCGAAAGAACTTGGCATTAAAAAGAGATCACCTGAGCTATACATACTTTCTGATAAGGCTTCAGAGTAACCTTTAAGAAATATAAAATTAGTATGTGTTGATGCAATCTCTGATAAAAAGTTTTCTAATTTTTTGTCACCGCTGCCTAATAAAATAAACACGCCATCATCACCCAACGTATTTAACAATTGTGCTAAAGCAGTTTCACCGTTTTGCATGACTTGTTGAAAAAGTCTTACTTTTTGGTCGGTAATACGCCCTACTGACGTTAAGACTAAAGGGGTCTTTTTATACTTTTTCACAGACAGCTGTTTTAATCGTGTTAAGGCGATTAAATGGGCGTTATCAACCAAAGGTTTATCTGCCAACCATTTCATCACTTCGTTTTCAGACAGTGTCATTAACTCTTTCAAGTTGAGACGAGCATTCACCTGTGCATCAACATTTTCAGGATACTCACAACCATTTAATATGCCGTGTAAGCGCTGAGAATCAGCAGCATGACGTAAATCATTTTCTAATCCTTCTCCGCCAAAATATCCTTGTTCAGGCATGCTAGGTGATAATATTTCTTTTGCGTAAGTAGGTGAAACGGCATGCACTTTATCTGATAAGTTAATACCTGAGCGCATAGGATTAAAGCAATGATGATAACGGGGATCATTAATTTGGTTTTGATCAAACGCTAAATGCGGAAACCAAGCCTTTAACGACGATTCATCACCATCAATGGGTCTAATACCTTGCAACGCTAAATTATGAATGGTGTAGACGGTTTTTATCGCTTGCAATGCTTGGTATTGGGGATCATAGGCGCGCAGTAGTGACACCATAGCGGTATGCCAATCGTGTAGATGTAACACGTCAATTTTCCCAAAAACATCACTAACAATAGCTTTAGCGACGGATACACTAAATAAAGCAAACTTAGTGGCATCAGATGCAAAGGGTCTATTATCAGGGTCATCACAATAGATACTACCTTCACCACCTATTGCAAACAAAGGGTGTTCTATCACCCATTGAGTCACTAGATTAGTCGCTTTCTTAGCCGGAACTTTGAAAATTTCAATGGTTTGCTCTTGGCCACCAAACATCACTTGCAATGAAGTAATATGTTCAGCGCCTGAAAGCTTAGAAAAACGGCCATAGCCTGGCATAACCACATCAACCTGTTGACCAATGTTGGCTAAAGCGATCGGGATATCTCTTACAACATCACCAATACCGCCAACTTTACCACCAGGTAAAGCATCATTTTCTGCAGCAGCCATTAATATTTTCATTTTATCCCTTTCGCTATTTTCAAAAATTTATTAATTATTATCTTAATATAAGATAGTTAATTATCATTCTATAATCATTAGGTGATCACGTCAGGCTTTTCTCTGCCAGTAAAGCGTTTAATACCTGCCAAGGTATCAGCCACTTGAATTAATTCGCTTAACGCTTCTTGGGTATCTTGCTCAAATAAATCAGGGTTATTTTGGTAACAATCAAGATAAACCCTTAACGTTGCGCCTTGTGTACCAGTACCTGAAAGCCTAAAGACAATGCGCCCACCATTGTTTAAGTAAACTCGAACGCCTTGCTCGGTAGTTTTACTGTTATCAACGGGATCAATATATTGAAAATCATCCGCAGATTCTATGGTAAGTCCTGCACTTTGACTACCCGAAAAAATCTGACCTGGTAATGAAGGTATTTTTTCTTTTAATTGGCGGATCATCTCTTGTGCGTCACCACTGTCTACTGCTTCGTAATCATGACGGGTAAAGTAATCACGGCCATACTTGGCCCAATGATTTCTGACAATATTACTGACTGGCTGTTTTTTTACGGCAATTAAGTTAAGCCAAAATAATACTGCCCATAAACCATCTTTTTCTCTGACATGATCAGAGCCAGTTCCAAAACTTTCTTCACCACAGAGGGTTATTTTTCCCGCATCTAATAAATTACCAAAAAACTTCCAGCCAGTCGGTGTTTCATAACACGGTATGTTCATTGCTGTCGCCACCCGATCTACCGCTCTACTTGTCGGCATTGAACGCGCAACGCCTGAAATTCCCTTTGAATAAGCGGGAATACAATCAGCATTAGCCGTTAATATTGCTAAACTATCACAAGGGTTTATGTAAAAGTTTTTGCCTAACACCATATTTCGATCGCCATCACCGTCTGAAGCGGCACCAAAATCAAGGGCATCCTCTCCGTGTAATAAATTAACGAGTTCATGGGCATGGACTAAATTGGGGTCTGGATGTCCACCACCAAAATCGGTTAATGGTACCCCATTAATGACCGTACCTGCAGGCGCGCCTAGACGGCGTTCGAGGATCTCTTTTGCATAAGGGCCGTTAACCGCATGCATCGCATCAAAACATAATTGAAAATCACCTTGTTTGAACAGGCTCTTCATTGCATCAAAGTCAAACATTGATTCCATCAAATCAGCATAATCAATGACGGGATCAATAATCTCAATTTGGGTCTGCGCTATCTGCAAGGTGCCTAATTGGTCAAGTTCAACATCTTCTGCATCAATGGTTTGATAGTGCGTAATAGACAATGTTTGCTGGAAAATTTCATCCGTCAATTTTTCAGGGGCTGGACCGCCATTTTCACCATTAAATTTAATACCGAAATCTTCATCCGGTCCACCTGGATTATGGCTTGCCGATAAAATAATACCACCACAAGTTTGATGTTTTCTGATCACACAAGAAGCCGCTGGTGTCGATAAAATCCCGCCCTTACCCACTAATATGTGAGAAAAACCGTTGGCGATTGCCATTCTAATGATTACTTGTATCGCTTCGCGATTATAAAAACGTCCATCGCCACCTAACACCAACGATTTACCAGCACAGGGAGCAATGGTGTTAAAAACAGCTTGAACAAAGTTTTCTAAATAGCCCACTTGTTGAAATTGGGTGACTTTTTTACGTAAACCAGAAGTACCCGGTTTTTGATCATCAAATGCTTGGGTTGTCACTTCTTTAGTTGTAATGTTTTTCATCATTTATCCTTAAAAATAATTATTATTTATAGCCAATAATTAGTCATTATCCTGCCATTCAAAAATCATGGTCGCTAGTGGTGGAATAGCTAACGACAGTTGATTAGGCTGACCCGCATAAGCCTTATTTTGTGAGCTAACACCACCGCCATTACCAACATTACTACCGCCATACTTGACGCTGTCAGTATTTAAACACTCTCGGTAATAACCAGACAAAGGCACGCCAACACAATAATTATCGTAACTGGTCGGCGTAAGATTAACGACAACTAAAGCTGGAGCAGTGCCTGCTCGTCCTTTGCGTAAATAGATTAAAATGGATTGTTCGCTATTTTGTGAGTCTAACCACTCAAAACCGGTGCTGTCACAGTCCATTTCATACAAAGCCGGAATGTTACGATAAGTATGATTAAGATCTTTTATCAAGTCTTGAACACCTTTATGGCTATCGCTTTCGAGTAAATGCCAATCTAAACTTTGATCGTGATTCCACTCATTACGTTGAGCAAATTCACAGCCCATAAAGAGTAATTTTTTACCGGGATGCGTCCACATAAAACCGTAATACGCGCGTAAGTTAGCAAATTTTTGCCAATCATCGCCCGGCATTTTATTAAGCATTGAACCTTTACCATGCACAACTTCATCATGACTGATGGGTAAAACAAAATTTTCACTAAAGCTATATACCAAGCCGAATGTCATTTCGTTGTGATGGTGTTGACGATAAATAGGATCGCGCTCCATATATTTTAAGGTATCATTCATCCAGCCCATGTTCCATTTGAAGCCAAACCCTAAACCTCCGCTATCTACCGGTTTCGAAACCCCCGGCCAAGCAGTTGATTCTTCTGCAATCATCATCACACCCGGATGTTTTAAATAGGCACGGGTATTAACTTGCTGCAATAATTCGATAGCCTCTAAATTTTCTCTTCCGCCGTGAATATTAGGAAGCCACTCCCCTGCTTCTCGGCTGTAATCTAAGTACAACATTGAGGCAACGGCATCAACACGTAAGCCATCAATATGGAATTGATCTAGCCAGTAAATGGCATTACTGATCAAATAACTTTTTACTTCTGCACGGCCATAGTTGTAAATGAGTGTTTGCCAATCTGGGTGAAAGCCTTTGCGTAAATCTTCGTGTTCATACAAACATGAGCCGTCAAATTTTCCGGTGCCATGTTCATCGGTAGGAAAATGTCCTGGGACCCAATCTAGCAATAAGCCAAGGCCCGCTTTATGGCAACAATCAACAAAATATTTAAAATCTTCGCTGCTGCCAAAGCGTGCAGTAGGCGCAAACAAACCTATTGGTTGATAACCCCACGAGCCGTCAAAAGGGTATTCACTGACTGGCATAAGTTGAAGATGGGTAAAGCCCATGGCTACCGTATACGGTATCAATTGCTCAGCCAATTCACGGTAAGTTAAATAGCTAGGTGAATGTTCTGTAGCAGAGTAGTCCTCACCGTTTCTTTTCCATGAGCCTAAATGCACTTCGTAAATAGACACCGCACCTTGATAATGATTTGATGAAGTAGCTCGTTCACTCATCCACTCGCCATCTTGCCATTGGTAACCACTGTTTTTAATAACCTTGGTCGCAGTTCCCGGGGATTTTTGCATTTCAAATGCGTACGGATCTGCTTTTAATGGTTGAATTTGTCCATGTTTATCAGCTATTTCATATTTATAACTCGCATTAGCAACAATGTTAGGAATAAAAATTTCCCAAACACCAGCCGCAGGGTGTTTGCGCATGACATGGCGTCTACCATCCCAAAAGTTAAAGTCACTCACTACCGATACACGCGTAGCATCGGGTGCCCATAAAACAAAATGAACGCCTTTAACATCATCGATTGCACGCTCGTGGGCGCCCATCCATTGGTAGGTTTGTTCGTGAGTACCTTCACAAAAAAGGTAAAGATCATCCTGATTTATCATGGATGGATATCGGTATGGGTCTTCTATAACGAGTATGTCGCTTTTATAAGAAACACGTAAACGATAGCTAAAAGCATTACGTCGACGTCCTAGTTTCCCTTCAAAAAGACCGGCTTGATTAACACAATTAAGTACTGCGACCGATTTATTAGTTTTGCTATCGATAACCTCGACGTTGAGTGCTTCGGGTAAAAAGGCTCGAACAACTAACCCACTCTCAGTTGGGTGCTTATGCATCCCCAATACCGAGAAAACATCTTGATGTTTCGCATGAATGATTGCTGAAACGTCTTCATTAGCTAACAAGCTTGTTGCTTGGTTATTCATTATATTTTCCTAGTATATCGTTCAAACGGCCTAGCACTTTTTAACAAATCGCTAATATAGCCATTGAAATAATATATGCCCTATTAAAGTGAATAAATACTGAGCTAAGCAGAGTAACTTCAACGGTGGTGAAATTATCTGCTAGCTAAATAGTTCTCATATTGTTAGCGCTTATTTATTTTTTGCTTCAAGGGCAGCGATCATACCCAGTGTGACTAAAACGACGCCTTTACTCGTAACCCTAAAACCATTGGCTCGGTCATTGTCATGATTTATACCAATTTCCATGCCTTCAGGAATAACACAACTTCGGTCAATGATGGCTTTTGTAATTTTACAGCCACGGTTGATAATTGCACCCGGTAATATTACCGATTCGTCAATGTCACAAAAAGAATTAACCCTGACTTTTGAAAATAACAATGAACGTTTCACCGTAGAACCCGAAACAACTACGCCACCAGATACCGTAGAATCAATCGCTATGCCACGTCGTTCTTCTTGGTCAAACACAAACTTTGCTGGTGCTGTTTGTTCCTGATAAGTCCAAATAGGCCAATTTTCATCGTACATATCAAGTTGCGGCTCGGGTTCAACCAATTCCATATTAGCTTCCCAGAACGAGTCTAACGTACCAACATCGCGCCAGTAAGGTTGCTTATCACTATCGGGATCTTTAAATGGAAAAGCAAAAACGCGATGAGATTTAATGATGCCAGGAATGATATCATTACCAAAATCACCACCTGAACCTTCTTTAGCTGCGTCTTTTTCTAATTGCTCAAACAGAAATTCAGTATTAAAAACATAATTTCCCATTGAAGCTAAAGTAACACCGGGTTTACCTGGTACTTCTGAGGGATTTTCTGGTTTTTCATCAAACCGGCAAACACGACTTTGTTCATCAACGGTCATAACACCAAAAGAACCCGCAGCTTCCTCAGTGGGTACTTCAATACAACAAACCGTCATATCAGCATCATTAGCAACATGTTTCGCCAGTAAAGGACCATAATCCATACGGTAAACATGATCACCCGATAAAATCATCACATATTTAGGTAATTCATGTCTGATGATATCGATGTTTTGAAAAACCGCATTCGCCGTACCCATATACCAACCTTCACCCTTTTGCTGTGATGCTGGCAATATTTCAATAGACTCGCCTAATTCTTTTTTGAAATGTCCCCAACCACGGTTTACATGACGTATAAGTGAGTGAGATTTATATTGGGTGGCAATACCTATCCGTCGGATGCCTGAGTTAATACAGTTTGATAAAGGAAAATCAATGATCCTAAACTTACCGCCAAAAAAAGTTGCCGGTTTTGCTCTTCTGTCCGTTAATTCAAATAATCGTGAACCTCGCCCACCCGCTAACACAAGTGCATAGGTATCTTTTGTTAAACTACTGATTCTTCTTTCTTCATACTTGGGCATAATGCCTCCTTTACAAATATTAATTATCGTACAATAAAACAACTTTTTTCTTCTTTACCCTGAGTTCAGGTTATTCAGCTTTACGTTATAAAACTAAAGTTTCCAGATCTCATCTCGATACTGTCTGATAGTGTGATCGCTTGAAAAAACACCGCTGGCCGCTGTGTTTAAAATACTCATTTTGGTCCACAAGTTTTGATCTTTATAGGCTTTATCAACGCTGCGTTGCGCGTTAAAATAACTATCAAAATCATACGCGGTTAACCACATATCATGGGGGTCACGAATAGTATTAATGATTGAATCAAAAATACCCGGTTCGAATAAATTAAAGTGACCACTTTCTAACAAGTGCATTACCGCTGATAACACCTCAGAATTAGCAATAATCTCATTAGGTTGGTAATTTTCAAGAATAGACGGAATTTCATCAGCTTGAGCACCGAATAGGAAAAAGTTTTCCGCTTCAACCGCCTCTCTAATCTCTATGTTTGCACCATCTAACGTACCTATAGTTAGCGCACCGTTCATCATAAACTTCATGTTTCCGGTACCAGATGCTTCTTTACCGGCTGTGGATATTTGCTCAGACAAATCAGTCGCTGGGCAAATAATTTCCATCGCCGAGACATTGTAATTAGGAATAAAAGCGACCTTGAGGTATTTAGACGCTTTGGGGTCTAAATTAATGGTGTCTGCTACATTATTAATTAATTTAATAATCTCTTTCGCCATCACATAGCCAGGAGCTGCCTTTCCGCCAATGAGCACACAGCGTGGTGTAATGTTAGCCGTATCACCTTTTCTAATTCGGTCGTATAAACCAATAACATGTAAAATATTAAGTAACTGACGTTTGTATTCATGAATACGTTTAACTTGCACATCAAACATCATATCAAGGTCAAACTTGACCCCAGTTGCGCGTTCAACAAAGTCCACTAAAACGGCTTTATTCGCTTTTTTACTGTCTCGCCATTGTTGTTGAAAAGCCTTTTCTTCAGCAAATTTACGCAATAAAGATACCTCTGAAAAATCAGCTACCCAGGTTTTACCGATTTTACTCGAGATGAGTTTAGCGAGACTTGTGTTGCAATGTGATAACCAACGACGAGGAGTAACACCATTTGTTTTATTATTGAATTTGTCAGGCCATAATTGATAAAAATCGTTAAATAGTCCTGCCTTTAACAGTTTGGTATGTAAGGCAGCAACACCATTAACAGAGTAACTTCCCACAATAGCTAAATGCGCCATTCTCACCTGTGGTTCATGTCCCTCTTCAATTAATGACAACGCTCGTTGTTTTTCAGAATCACCCGGCCAGGCGACGGCAACCTGGAGTAAAAAGCGTGCGTTTATTTCATAAATAATTTCTATAATACGCGGTAATAAATTTTCAAATAACCTAACAGGCCATTTCTCTAGCGCTTCGGGTAATAAGGTATGATTGGTATAAGCCATGGTTTGTGAGGTAATGTTCCACGCGTCATTCCATGCAATAGCATAATCATCCATTAGAATACGCATCAATTCAGCCACAGCGATGCTCGGGTGCGTGTCGTTTAATTGAAAACTATTGAGTTCAACAAACTTGTCGAAATCATTGCCCTCATTTTCAACGTAACTGTTGATGGTATCTTGCAAAGAGGCTGAAGATAAAAAATATTGTTGACGTAGGCGTAGTTCTTTACCATTTTCACTGCTGTCGTTTGGATACAACACCATAGTAATTTGTTCAGCGAGGTTTTTTCTCGCAACCGATTCGGTATAACTACCGGCGTTAAATTCATCAAGATCAAATTCATCTGTCGCTTCAGATTTCCATAATCTTAACGTATTAACGATACCATTTTGATAACCAGGGATCGGCATATCGTAGGGTACGGCAAGCACATCGTGGGTGTTATTCCATTGTCGGTATTGCTGGCCACTTCGCTTAGTAATTACGTCTACCTGACCAAAAAATTTAACTCTAATGGCTTTTTCCGGCGCGGCTATTTCCCAAGGATTACCATTACGTAACCAATTATCTGGGTGTTCAACTTGATTACCGTTTTTAATTTGTTGATTAAACATACCGTATTCGTAACGAATGCCATAACCAATAACAGGCAAAGACAAACTTGCACAGCTATCTAAAAAACATGCCGCTAAACGACCTAAACCACCGTTACCTAAGCCTGCGTCATGCTCTGATTGTTCAACATCTTCTAAATCACAGCAATAGCCTTTGAGCGCCTCACGAACAGTGTCATCTAAATCTAAATTCAAAATGGCATTATTAAGGGTTCGTCCCATTAAAAACTCTAACGAAATATAACCAACACGGCGTTGATGCCCTCTAGAGGCACGCGTTTTTCTCCATTGGTCAACTAAACGGTCACGAATGGTGATGGCAAGCGCGTTATAAAGATATAAATGAGATTCTTGCACTTTGTCACGACCCAATGAAAAATGGAAATGTCGTGCTAAATCTTCTACAAAGGTATCTTCATTCATTAAAACACTGTTATCAGATGTGGTGATTTCACAAAGGGGGTTTGGTTTATTCATTAATCGCTAAATCCTATTCTTGTATCAATAAGTAGTTATAAACAATCGTTTAATAAAACAATCGTTGAAAAGGGTGCCATGGTAATTATTCGTTCTGCTGGAATAAGGCGTACTTCGGTTTGTTCAGCACTCGCTGTGGTATCGATTATCACCTGCCAATGCGCTATGGCATCTATCTCAGGTAATTGAAATGCTACCGGCTCTTTTCCTGCGTGAAAAAGGCATAAAAGTACTGGTGTCGAAGGCTCTTTTTCTTGTATCAAATACCCTAACGTCGACGCATGATGAGCATGCCAATCCTCTTTTCTCATGGCGTAGCCTGACGAATGGAACCAAGTGATATTGACCGCAGCCTCTTTATCATCGTTATGAATAAAACGGTCATGGGCTAACATAGAAAAACGTTTTCTTAATTGCGTTAAACTTGCTACAAAAACTTTTAGCTCGTCGGCGTGTAAAGCATTGTCGTCCCAATCTAACCAATTTATTTCATTGTCTTGGCAATAAGCATTATTGTTGCCTTTTTGACTACGCCCTATCTCATCACCGGCAAGTAACATAGGTACGCCTTGAGAAAGCATTAGCGTTGCCAACATATTTTTTATTTGTCGTAATCGCAACGCTAAAATGTCTTTATCGCTAGTTTCACCTTCAACACCATGATTACGTGCAAAGTTATCCGAATGACCATCACGATTATTTTCGCCATTAGCTGCGTTATGGCGATCTTGATAACTCACTAAATCATGTAAGGTATTGCCATCGTGACTACAGAGAAAATTGATACTGGCAAAAGGCTGACGACCACTGTGTTCAAAAATATCACTTGAGCCATGAATTCTCCGTGCAAATTCAGGTAACATGCCTTGATCACCACGCCAATAGCGTCTGATGGTATCGCGATAGCGGTCGTTCCATTCAGACCAAGGCGAAGGAAAGCCACCTAATTGGTATCCGCCAGGGCCGATATCCCAAGGCTCAGCAATGACTTTTACACTGTTAAGTACTGGGTCTTGTAAAATAGCATCTAAAAAACCATTACTCTTGTCAAACCCATGTACTTCACGACCTAGAATGGTGGCTAAATCAAACCTAAAACCATCAACACCCATCACTTGAACCCAATAGCGCAAACTGTCCATAACCATTTGTAATACACGAGGGTGGCTAATATTTAAGGTATTTCCACAGCCAGTATCATTGATATAATAACGTGGCTCAGTGGGGTTTAAGCGATAATAAGAATGGTTGTCTATGCCTCTAAAACTTAAAGTAGGTCCTAACCAATTTCCTTCACACGTGTGGTTGTAAACCACATCAATGAGCACTTCAAAACCGGCTTGATGAAGTTCATCAACCATGCGTTGAAAATCTTTTATTTGGTGTTGGTTTAAATAATCTTTATGGGGAACAAAAAAAGCAAGAGAATTATACCCCCAGTAATTAGAGAGGTTTTTATCTGCTAAAAATTGTTCAGAGATAAATTGCTGAACAGGTAATAATTCTATGGTGGTTATGCCCATAGCACGGTAATGAGCAATCATCGAGGGATGACTTAATCCTAAAAAAGAACCACGTAAGTGTTTAGGAACATTTGGGTTAAGTTGCGTTAGACCTTTAACATGACCTTCGTAAATAACCGTGTTTTTCCAAGCAATTGGCTTTCTTGGTAAAAGAGGAGCAGATGGCTCCATAACAACCGCTTTGAGCATTACATCGGCATTATCTCTATCATCAAATGATAAATCTTTTTTGGGATCATTCACGTCATAAGCGAAGTGACGATCTGACCATGAAAAATTCCCTGTTAATGCTTTTGCATAAGGGTCTAACAATAATTTATGATGATTAAAACGATGACCGAGTTCAGGACTATAAGATCCATAGACCCGATAACCATACACTAAACCTGCTTTAGCTCCTTTGAGAAAACCATGCCAAATATTATGTTCACACTGTGGTAAAACGAAGCGTTCTAACTCTTGGCGACCGTGCTCATCAAAAATACAAAGCGCTATCTTTTCGGCATGTGCGGAAAAAATAGCAAAGTTAACACCGGTGTCATCAACAGTCGCACCTATAGGATAGACATTTCCCGGTTCTATTCGATATTGTTCCATGTTTCTCCAATAACCATCAGTTAGTAACAATCAATGGTTGATTGTTACTTGATTGAAAACAAAATACAGGAAGCGCTTTCAATCAAGGTAAACTATAAGAAAATAAACAGCAATAAAATAATAGTATTTAACTTTACTAGCATTTAAAGGCTAGTAGTTACCACACTATTATCACTACCAAAATCATTAGGTAGATATTGATCCGCTTTATCATCGTTTTCCCACTCAGTGTTATTTAGCAGGTAACGAAAATGGAATGTTCCCCCTTTTGGCAACCTGAGTTTGGTTTTAAAACTTTGTGTTTTTTTATTAAACTTCATTTCAATGGCTTGCCAGTCGTTAAAATCACCAACTAACATCGCTGTTGTTACGTCACTTCGATTAAATTCAAAGGTCACTTCCGCTTCATCTTTCGTCTTAAAAAATTTTTTTGTTAGCATTGTTATTCTCCATTAATCATGTATTAATCAACTTTACATTACTGATTTTCGCTTTATTTCAGTGCAAAATATTGCAAGATTGCTCCAGTAATGCGCGTTTACGTTTTAAACTAGTCGTTTTTTGTTACGACATGATGAAATAGCATAAATCAAGCCGGATATAAAAAAACTAATCGATGTCAGTAAAGTAATGATAGTCTTCGATTGAATGACCACCTCAGATATGTTGTAAAAAAACAACATATCTGACTTTTACACGGACAAAAGTATGTATTAAAACTTTATATGCTTTAATTCTAACCTAAATATTGTTAAAATTACAACTAAATGTAATTTTATTTCATGATTAAAAAGGGATATTAATGAGTCTCATTAAACAGTTAGCCGAATTGGTGGGTTTTCACTTAAGTTACAGGGGAGCGTTTGGTGATAAAGTGATAGCTAAAGACCAAGCTAGACGGGCATTATTAAAAGCAATGGGCTTCGACTTAGATGACGAATCGTTAATTAAAGCCATAACGTTATTAAATCAAAAGCAATGGCTAAACATATTACCCGCCGTTCATATTGTTAAACTTGAAGAACAGCAACATTTTATAAAAATAAGTTTGCCTAAAACAGAAAGTTTATTACTACAATGGAAAGTTACCCCTGACTTAGAGAATGAATTTGAAGATGGGTTAGGAAGTGACATTGCCGGCTCTGTAGAGATCAACAGCCTACAACTCATTGACGAGACAGACATTGACGAAACACATTATTGCCAATATTTATTACCCTTGCCGGTACTAGAACAAGGTTATTATCAACTGAATATCCACACAGATAAGGTTCAAGCCAACTGCCCGCTAATTAGTACCCCTAAAATGTGTTACAGCCCTCAAAAAGCGTCAGCTAATAAAATGTGGGGGCTCACCGCACAGTTATATTCTTTACGTAGTAACAATAATTGGGGCATAGGTGACTTTACCGATTTATGTGAACTGGTTGAAACATCAGTAACGCAACAGGCATCAACGATTGGATTAAACCCACTTCACCCGCTTTATCAGCAAAACCCTGCACACAGAAGTCCTTATTCACCATCAAGTCGTTGCTTTTTGAATACTCTTTATATCGATGTAACTAAAGTCGCTAACTTTGAATCTTGTAATATGGCCAAGGTAAAAGTTAACAGTAAAACATTTCAGCAAAACATTACTGCTGCCAAAGCAAGTGAATTAGTTGACTACCCCGCAGTAGCCAAACTTAAGTATGAAATTACCGAATTATTATTTAAAGATTTCGATGATAATAAAAAAGATACATACCCATTAATGTCAGCTGAATTTGACGATTTCAAACAAAAACACGGTAAAGACTTACAGCGTTTTGCTACTTTTGATGCGTTAAATGAGCATTTTAATTTAACGGAAAAGAACGTTTATGGTTGGTCTGATTGGCCAACAAACTTTCAAGACCCAAATAATGCCGAGGTTGGTAAATTTCAACTTTCTCACGCCTCACGGATCGAATATTTTTGCTTTTTGCAGTGGATAGCACATACACAATTAAATGCCGTAACTCAATGCACCAAAGATAAAGACATGGCTATTGGCCTATACCTTGATTTAGCTGTCGGCTGCGATGGTTCTGGCGTTGATGTCTGGTCTGATAAAGCACTTTATGTTGCTGGCGCATCTATTGGCGCACCACCCGATGGTATGAATCCACTGGGACAAAACTGGGGATTAACCCCTATCAACCCTATTGCATTACAAACACAAGGCTACCAACCCTTAGTCAAGGCGCTTCGTAGTAGTATGCAATATGCAGGTGCTTTACGTATTGATCATATCTTAGGCTTAATGCGCCAATATTGGGTAGCACCCGGTATGGCCGCGGATGAAGGTGTTTATATTAGTTTTCCTTTCGATGATATTTTACGAATTATTGCCCTAGAATCTAGTCGTAATAACTGTATTGTTATAGGTGAAGACTTAGGTAATGTACCCGATGGATTTAGCGAAACCATTCAAAATGCAGGGCTTTTATCATTCAAAGTCATGTTTTTTGAGCGATGGGAATCTGGCTTATTCAAACGACCTGAAAACTTCCCTGTTCAATCAATTTCAACAATTGCAACGCATGATACCGCAACCTTATCTGGCTGGTGGCAAGGGCGAGATTTAGCATGGCGTGAACAACTTAACCTGTATCCAAATGAAGAAGCTGGTCATGCAGACAGAAGCTCGCGCGCGGGTGAACGACAAAACCTCATTGCCGCGTTAGAGGATTTGAAAGTGATAGACATAAGCAAAGCGCCACAACAAGAGCCCGCCCTGATGAATACTGAACTCAGTGTTGCGGTACAAAAATACCTAGCTACTTCGCCGAGCCATATACAGCTCATTCCACTGGAAGACGTTCTAGAAATAGCAGAGCAAGTCAATATTCCTGGCACTATTGATCAGCATCCTAATTGGCTTCAAAAATTACCTGTTATGTTAGAAGATTTTTGGCAGGTAAATTCGGTGAAGGAAATTATCCAAGCAATGAAAGAGGCTAGACCTAATTAACTAAAAGAGTGGCAGGCTAGTATTTATATAAGAATGGAAATTGCTTATGTTCAACACTTAAATGCCCTTTGTTATGAAGAACATGTGTTGAGCGTAAGTTAACTTGATATATATCTGAAAGTTGTTAAGACCTTTTCCATAAAGGTCTTAACATTGGTAGTTATTCTGGTACCTTCTCTCGAAATCGTGCAAAAGAAGTATCAGAATATCTTCATCAAGCAATGCGAGTTGATTTATCCTAGTAACGATGTAGTACTAAAAGTGATACCATTTACATTAATTTATGATTCCAACCTTTTTGGTTTTTTTATGTTTATAACGTAGAAAAAACAATGATAATCAGTAAATATAAAACAATTAACCACTTGATCTATATACTCCGCTCAAATAATCCTTGTTAATTTCTAAATAAACAGATTTGATATTCTTTCAAGTATTATCTTATGAAGTCCTCAGTGAAGTTCCTATGTATTGGTCAACAATAGTTAGAGGAAGATAGACATTATTAATACTCTGCCAATATTTGACATACGAACGATTTATTCTAACCTTTAATGATAATAATACGTTTTTAATTAACTAAGCCTTAGCTGAGTTTTGGTAGTGTCACAAGTATTTAGTTTACTGCCCTTTCTTGATTTAAAGGAAATTTATGGCTCAGAAACATCGCAGAAAAAAATTATCTGTTCTGTTATTACTCTCCACAGCATTAGTCACTTCAACAAGTTTTGCACAAAGTCAATATTTGGATACACTGCTCAATCTAAGTTTGGAAGACTTACTCAATGTAACCGTGTCATCTGCCTCTGGTGTTGAAGAAACGCTACGCGATGCCCCCGCCGCAATGGTTATCATTTCCTCAACCGATATAAAACAACGCGGTTATACAAGTATTGACGAAATAATTGTCGATTTACCTGGATTTGATAGTACTGTTACGAACGGTAATGGTGGTGTTATAACGTATCAACGCGGTTATCGCACCCCATTAACTCAACGAACCTTGATGTTAGTTAATGGCATAGTAGATAACCATTTATGGTATCAAGAAGCCACTCTTTCGAAAAACTACCCCTTATCTAACATTGACAGGATTGAAGTCTTATATGGTCCTGCGGGTGCTGTATATGGGCCAAATGCCTTTTTAGGTATCATAAATGTGATCACATTAGATGCCAAAGATACTCACCCGAATGATGATTTTATAAAGGTTAATATTCAATCAGGAAGTTACGATAGCCAAAGTGTTGACTTAACGGCTGGCGGTAACCGTGACGATTTTACCTATAACTTTTCTGCTAAATATTACACAAGTGATGAAGCTGGTATAGATGATCTCTCTTCTTGGGGATTTGTCAGTAATGATCTATTGAGCAACAGAGATATTTGGGGGCCTGTAATATACGACACAGCGCTGGCTAACAATTGTATAGAGGATGGTTGCCCCCATAGCTCTGGAAACAGTAATTTCGGCAGTTACCAAGACCCGCAGAAAGAATGGGGTATTCTCGCCGATGTGAGTTTTAAGCATTTCACACTCGGTTTAATTATGTGGGATATGCGTCATGGTTGGGGGCCACAATATCCTCATGATAGAGCGCAACCTGGAGCTGAGTGGTATCGCAACTCTCAGCAACTTTACCTGCGGCATAAAACCCCCATTAATGAAAAACTTGAAATTAATACCCTTATGCTTGGCAGGACTAGTGGCAATGGCGGCTACTGGGTAGAATCTTTTCCGGGTTCCGATGCATTGTCTGGTCCAGATGTTTTGTCATATCTGACCATTTCAGATTGGAGGACGAGCAATAAAAGCTGGTTATTTAAACAAGATTACGAATACGACTATAGCGACACATTAAAAATCAGCGGTGGTATTAAATATGAAAGCAAAGAGCTTACCAAAGCTTATGATGCTTGCAGCTATTATGCCGAAGCTTTTTGCTCATCTGATACGCCTGAAACCGCTGGTAATGGTGTAGCTCTCAACACCGATAGCACCATTGATATTCAGCCTAATACATTAAGTAGGATGCCAGACGAAAATTTAGAAAAATTAACAGATAAAGGGGCTTACGCACAAGCTATTTGGAACATAAACGATTGGCGAATAAATGCGGGGCTGAGATATGACATAAACAGCTTGTATGGTAGTACGGTTAACCCTAGAGCCTCCGCAATTTATTATCTCTCAGAAAAATCCACAGTCAAATTACTTTATGGCACGGCTTTTCAGGAACCAGCACCGATACAGCTTTGGGGAGGCTGGAGCGGCCGAGCAGCAAACCCTAACCTCAAACCAGAAAAAGCGGAGAACCTTGAGCTTATCTACATGTATCAGCAAGACAATTGGCTGCATGACTTGTCTGTATTCACTGCGAGATATGACGATGTAATAAAAGAAGAAGCAGAAAATGCAGGTAAACGCAGTACCATTGGTTTGGAATATCGTGGTAAATTTCAATATCCTAATTTTATTGATGGTGCGAGCAATATTACCGGACACTTCTACTATACGTATACTAAGTCAAAAAGTAGTGTTAGCTATGATCATGAACAGGGTTTATGGGTAGGTAAAGGGATCGAAAATTGTCAAGAAATCGCCGAAAGCAATATGATTTCATACGATCCCTGTGATGACATGAATGCAGAACTTGGAGATATTTCTCCTCACAAAATTAATGCAAGTATCAATATCCCAATAAGTGAAGCGCTAAATGTGAATGTTAAAGCCAATTGGGTAGCAAGTAAGCCACTATATTTAAGAAATGCACTGCGGGCAAAAAACACAAAAAATGAAGAATACTTAACCGTGGATGCAAATATTATCTATCTGTTTGAGCCTTTACAAATTGCGTTTAAAGTTAAAAATTTATTTGATGAAGACTATTACCATTCAGGCGCTGAAGCGGCAGCTAGCGGTGACGATTTTGAACATCGTTCACAGGGTTGGGCAAACTCCCTTATACCACAGACAGGACGAAACTTTATGATGTCAGTCAGTATGCTTTTTTAACTTGTAGCATATTTCAATTAAAGCCCAGTTCACTTAACAATAAAAAATATCACACCCTACTCGAATAGAATTAATGAAAAAGCTCAACCAAACTTTGATTATTATCCTTTTTGATAGCTTTGTTTCCCATGGCAACGCTAAGAATTAAAATAACTGACACCCATTCAATAAGTGCCTTAATTCTGGTATCTTCTCACACGCTTGTTTCAATGAAATATCAGGATAACGTTAACGATATTTAAAAGTAATGGTTTCTGAGTCCGAAACACGCACACTTAAACTGTCACGGTCAACTATATAGAAAAGTTTGGATTGTTTTTTATTGAATAAAAACTATAATTTTAAATCACTTAATGCCATTTTATACTACCTTAAGATTTTTATCATGGGTACACACAAGAAATCCCCAGTGAGAATAAAAATGACTACGTTTTAATTTAGAACGGTAGAAAAAACGACGATATTCAGTGTTACACAACGATACATAAAAAGAGTTAATTGGTTGATTTATATGAGCAACAAAGAAAGTAAAGTTACACAGAGTGACACGATGAACCAGCCAAGTATTCTCTGGCACGATTATGAACACCCCTTAGTTCTAAAGGGATAGAGTAACTATTTCGCTCATGGGCTCACACATGGAGTCACATCGTTAATTTACTACCATTTCCCTCATAATATACCGCGATAAAAGCTAATTAGCATTAGTATCAGCACACTTAAAAATCATTAGTAAATTAAATATTCGAACTACAATATTTCCCACTTTTGATTGGTAAAGTTTCGACAAGCTTTCGCGCCTAACGTCCCTAAACCTGAATTGTCTGGTGCTATAACAGAAACATCAAATTTTCTACATGTTTGGTACAGGATTGGCATTGCGGCATCATCATAGAAGTCACTTGCGGTTATTGAAAATTGATAACAGGTATCTATGTTTACCCAACTATATTGCTGGTTTTCAACACCTGATTGAAGCACTCGGTTAACCTGAGAAAAATCCCAGTGAGCAAATGCTTCAAGTTTATCGACTATACCATCACCATTTTCATCATAGCCACCATTTACAGGCCCCCTATAAGGATAATTAGATATCAATGATGTCGCTTTAGTTGAACCTATTCCACAGTAATTAGGTACAGATTGACATCCTGAATTAATAACTATTAATAAGATAATTAAAAACCTTCTCACTGCATCCTCCTTGCTCTTACTGACACCTGCCTAATATTTAAATTTATCTTAGTTAACAACCAAGACCATTCATGTCTTAGTTGGTGGTTAAACTCATGCTTTAAAACGTGGAGATATAGCTATGAATATAATGCAAGTACGTGATAACAATGGCAACTTAACTTGGGTAGAAGTAACCCCCGATGGCAAAACAAAAATTAATGAGTCGGTTATGCCATCAAAACTACCTACTGTTGAAGAGATGTTTGAAGATAGACCTTCGCTCATTTCATTATTAGATAAACGACCTGCACATCTATGTAGCGAACGTGATGGTTTTATGGATACCTTATTTTTTGCTGGGGTAACCCTCGCCATGATATTGGTTGGTGTCATGCTTTTTAATCAATCTATGCCGATAGACATTTTTGCTCCCGTAATTTTTTTAGCGATGTTGACACTTCACCTTGTTATATATAAATCACAAGAGAACAACGATTTAGAGTTACAAAAGCAGTGGATAAACCAACAGGCTATGTCGGCTAATTTAAAAACACGATACTGCGCAGATATAGACTTAACAAAATCTAATGTTATTTGGCTAGGAATTAGGTTTTGTCTTTTTGTTGCGCTCGCTGTTTTCATAGTTGCTCTAATTTCTGCGATCTTTGATGATAAAAAAAGCAATAGATAACAACTAGGACGCTTTACATCCTAGTTGTTATATACACTCATATTTTAAAAACGTGGAGGTATACAATGAATAGGATTCAATTACGTGATAACAAAGGCAACTTAACTGGTTGGATTGAAACCGTACATGGAGGTAGAAAGCAAATCAGAGACAGCCGAGGGATATTACTTGGTTGGTATGACGCTGCAAGTGATAAAACGACCTGTGCGAGAACGGGGCGCTGGATTGGTATAGGCGAACAATTGACTGCTTTGTTCCTCTTTAAATTCTTAGCATATTTTTTATACCAAAAGGTGGTATAAGCCTAGCAAAGCTGAAAATATTATAAGACTTACACATGCTGCACGAAATACAAAAAATAAATACAAACCAACGAGACAACCCAACAAGTATCTAGTATTAAAAGGGGATATTTCATTAATGCAATTCGGATTTTTCAGCAGCCGTTTAAGATCATTAAATAAACTAACCTTAAATAAACTTCCTGCTTTGCTAAATTCAGTTTTGTAACTACCCATGCGTTGCCACACAATTAAGCAAGCCAGACATACGGAAAAGGTACTAATAATAAATAAATAACTCATAACACTCCTAAATCATAACAAACCTTTACAATTTATCGTTTATACTAATGATTTATAATTAGCAGATATCATTCCACTAACCGAATACCACCAGAAATCCATTCACAAACTCCAGCAGCAACTAATATTGCGCCAACATAATAACTTCTTTGTAAAACGGCCTTTCCTATTTTCGTTCCATAAACATGATAAGAGATATGACCATCTAATGTACTTACTTCTAGTCCTTCATCACCTAATCTCGCCCCTATTGCTTTTCCATACCGAACGCCTTCACTTCCATTTTGTTGTAGCAAGTAATATGCATCTTGAAAGACAGCCATAAGAAGTTTACAGTCAGTTAATTCAGGTATTTCAATATAATTACTATGTAATATTGCAGAAAATTGATTTCCTTGTACCTTAGAAATTTCAATTTCATTATTACTTTCAAACAATCTATCTATCTTAGAGAACATTTCACGTACATTCATTCACACCTTCCTTATATAAGTTGCGTCTCAGTTTAATTCAACACAATGAATTCATTATATTTTTTCAAGAGTACACTAATAAGTAATTACAAGCTACTAGCAGTGAGTAAATTGGAGCCAATAAAAATAACTATGACCAAATAAAGGTGAACAATTACTTCATAATGATGGAACGGATGACATTACCTTTACAATTTAAGTATCATCAACCGTAGTCAATACTAATCTTCTGTAATCTAGCGATTCCGAAACTCCTTTCCTTAATTCAGAGTTAATAAAATCTAAAGGATTAATATTAATATCGGTTTGTATATCAATTTCAAACTGCTTAATAGCTACTAAAAAAGCAAGATTTAAACAAACCCGTTCACCTAGAGCCATGCAGCTATAGTCTAGATCTTTATGTTTCTCGTATTTCCAAATTTTGTATTTGAGGAAGTCACGAAAAACAAGCGTCATTTTATATTTTAATGACATAATTTGATCTGATGATAAGTATTCATCAGCTAGTTTTTGATAGTCCATAAAAACAATAGACTTATGGTTAATTAGTATTTCTTTTCTTTGAATTTTCATTAGCACTTTCCTTACTTGAATAGCAAAGGCATGAATAACCATTCAATATATTTATAAAGCTATCTAGTATTGCTGCTTTATCATAAGTCCAAAATTAAAAATACCAGCATGTAGCTGGTATTTAATTAAAGCCGTTTAAATGAATAAGTTATTAAGGACAAGCTAACCAGTTAACACCGTTAACACTGCACTCATAAACAGTTGTTCCATCATCTTGCTTTGTTTCTTTACGCCATTCACCTTCATCATTCTTATGTATTACTACGTTGCCTGTCGCTTTACTTTTACGCCAGTAACTTACATCTAGCGCAACTTCATCATCAAATCGATAAGGCATTGCATTAAAAGCAGTAAATAATTCTGTAGCTTCTAATTGTGCACCTTTGTCTTTAACATTTACCCAATTTGATAAAGTTTGAAAATCTGCGTTCATGTCCCTGAAATAGAACTCAGCACCATACTCATAATCAGTTTCAGAGTAACGTAAGCTAAAGTTACGCTCATAAGGGTTTTCTAAACTCGTATTGATACATTCATCAAGTGTTGGGAAAGTGACTGTGGGTATAGTATTTCCAAGTTCATAATGAATCCCTTCTTTTTCAAAGCTAACACGCTCAATATTGCCACAGCGATATGTTTGGTCTGCATTGATATAAACATCTTCCCTAATACTTAACCAACCATTGAATGATTGGTCGCCCCAAGCAATGCCAACCTCATGAAGCTTAGTTAACACAACATCAATTTTATTTAGAGAGCCAGTATCCTTAAGCTTCACAAACTCGATGAAGTCTTCAGTGCCCATGTAGATAATTTCATCGCGATACCAAGCATCAGTGAAGTTATACTCTTCATCTTTATCCTTATCCTGATAGATAACGACTCGAATTTCAGCCGCGGTTGGATATTCAGCTTCAAGGTCTTTTTTATGTTTGTAAGCTGCTTTTAAGCCCGTCACAATTGACTGGGCTTTGTCATAAACGGCACTGTCATTATTAGCAATAAAGTCTGAATAAATTTGATCTGCCGATAAATTGTAATGAGCAACGAGATTTAGTATTACGTCTTCAATCTCACGCTTAAGTTCTTGACGTAAATTGTTATCCGCCTTAAGTTCAGCACAACTTAAGTTCCCTTTACCACTACCTTGGAGTTGACGTCGTAATTGTCCCCAAATAACAGAAGTTAAAGGCGATATATTACGAATATCATCATCTGACAAAGGCTCAATAGATGGAGGGAAAGACATTTGGTATGCCTCTGTAACCTCGCCTAAATCTTCATCAATAGCACCAACAGGCACATCAACGAACATAGTAGAGTATGGTACGCAAGACGCTTGTTCTTCCGTAAATTCAAAACTGTAATTACCTGATTCAGTTGAAACTACTGACGGCTCAGTTTGCTTATCAAACTTACTATCACCATCTAAATCCAACCAGACAGTAGCACCTGATACGTAACCATCAATAACTTTACCCGTAAGAGAAATCGTATTAGCTACTATAGGGTCAGGTTTATCAGGTGCAGCATCAGAACCACCTCCACCACAACCAGCAAGGCTAGCCGTCATGGCTAAAGAAATAAGAAATTTACTTTTTTTAACAAACATACAAATTTATCCTTTTTTGTATTTAAAATTAATTAACCACTTAGTCGTGTGAGTTTACTTATTGTTACCACCCTTCTTTCCAAATGCGGGAGATAAACGATCTGAAATGTCATCTTCAATGATTTGAAGCACATCTCTTGTTCTATCAAATTCCATAATCGTAATTTTGTAATCACCATCAAACCAATGCTTAAGGTGCAAGGCATAAGTGCTTTTATTACCATCACCAAGGTGCTGTTTTATCCGGCTTTTAACACCCGTTGTAGAAGAGCCAACATACATGATTTTTGATGGTGAATTTATTGCAGGACAAGACCTTTCTTTAGACGCCTTATACTTTGAAAGAGAATCAAAAGCACCATTAATATCGCCAGTTACTTGTTCAATAATATAAATGGCTGTTTTTATTCCATCCAACTCTGAAAGCTCACCTAAAACAAATTCATTCGTTGGCTTTGCCTTTTTAGCTTCTTCACAATTGGCTATTAACTTATCGATATAACTCATAAATTTATCCTTGTTGATTTGAGAGAATTAAATATAACAAGGTAGTAGGACAACAACTGTCTTATAGAGGTAGCCTTTTAAATTAATCAATTTACAGACAAGTACAGATACTATATAAAATTAACTTTACTAATACAGTTAACGTCAAATCCAATCATAAATAACGCGGCTTCTAGTGCATGTAACTGTGCTGTTGTTGAATCATCATGCAACGTTTCCTTCTTAAATATAGAGTTTTTCTTAAGTTCAGAGGCATGAATAATTTCTTCCATCAACCAGCCTAGCCTGACTTTTGAAGAAGCCCAATCGTAAGAGCGTTTCCTTTTTCCCGCTTCTGTCGTTTCACGAGTAATTCGTCCAGGGTCAATAACCTGTTTTTGGATATGATTCATTCCTATAACTCTTCTGCGAGGTGCGTTATCCACTGCCTTAAAAGTTAAAAGGTCTGGTAATTTATTCCAAGGTTTATTCGTGTTTTGTCTATATATTTCAATTAAGCAAGCAATAGCCCCTGCAACTCTAGAATCATAAATGGGCAATCCATCATCTGAAGCCAAAGCATGAACTTTTGTTAACATTGCATTCATTTCAAAGATTTCTGATAGTTTACTAATATCGGCGGTTTTTAACAAAAGTTGATTCTTAGTAGTAATTAAGTAATGCTGTATATCACCCTGAAGTTTAAGCAAAAATTTTCCAGCACCAACTGCTGGATTTCTATCGCCTCCCCAAATTAAAATTTGGTTACAGTGATTAAATACATCAGTAGAACTTGCTGATTGAATGTTACCTCTAAACCACTTACTTAATTCATTTAACGACTTTCTTGTAGAAAACCAATCACAAGATTCTGTAAAATTCCCTTCTGAATCTTCCCACTTTCCCGCCCATTGATAAGCGTTTGTTATAGCGTCCATTCCAACAAATGTACCTTTGACACCAGGCCCAAATGTAGAAGGCAACTTGTTCATACCTTTAATTCGCCCAGTTCCTTTATTAGAAATGTTTAAATTTACTTCAAGCGTAGGTAAAAAACTTATAGACCATTCAACAAAGTCAACAACTTCAGGTGTAGTTGCAAATTCACTTTTATTCATTAATCATTTCCTTCCAAGTTTCATATAAAAACACCATAGCGACAGTGTCAGCCTCGCAGTGGCACAACAGCGCTTTCTTCAATTCTTCACGTTCATAGTCACTCATGTAAGTAAACTGTAACCTTGAATGAGCAGTTAACGCTAAGCCATCATTATTTAACTCATCACCATCTGAAGCAGTTCAACATCATGCCCTGTTAACTTCTTACTAGCTACATGTGGCAACAGAGCCATTTTTTAATCTCTTTACAGTTAACCCACTCGTACCTTGCAAATATATCACTCCATCATGACATACCTCAGATAAATCACCCGTCCATGCTGCTGAAGCTCGGTCGAGCCGTCCACAACCAACAATTAAAAGGGTTATTACTAATAAAAAAATAAATCGCATGCTCACTCCAGGTAATTAAAATTGACTAATCTATTGTGTTCTATTAATTACAAATTAGATTAGTAATGTCCTATTGAAATCAAGTGTACTTTTATACTTCTTAATCAAGTGGGTTAAAGCCTGTAACCATTGCTCTCCAAGCTTCATATATAGCTACCATTGCCCACGTATCTGTCTCGCAGTAGCACAACAACGCTTTTTTCAATTCTTCACGTTCATAGTCACTCATGTGAGTAAACTGTAACCTTGCATAAGCGGTTAATGCTAAGCCACCGTTATTAAGCTCATCACCCTCTGATAACAATTCAACATCATGGTCTGTTATATCAGTAAACATTTTAGGTAAATGTTTATATGGGTCTTTTACTTTACCTTGTTCATTAAATTCAATCCAAACTTTTTCTTTAAAGTTCAAACTGTTAATTGAATCACCACCACCTTCACTACCATAAATGGGCTTACTGTATTTCTCTTGTAAATGTTGAGAGCTATTCAAAATGGCAGGTAAAACATATTTAATCGAATTTGAGCCATTCGTTGCTGGGTCGTAGTAGTATTTTTTAACAAGGTCAAGCATATCTACCATACAACGGTCACCACACCAGTTTTCTTTACTACTCGTTGTTGAACGTGTAATGGTTTTGATAAATTCACAAAGCTCGTCTTTGTCTAACTCATTTGAATTATTTAATTGTCTATAAATCATATTCAAGTATGAGTTCTCATGGGGTGAGTACATGAATATAGTGCCCTGATCATTTTCAAGCTGCGCCTTTAAAGCACGAACAAATTCAAAATTAGGGAATTCACCTTTTGCGGTATTTAAAAATTCACCCGCATGTTCAATTCGTCCATCAGCATGAGCCATGTGATGCGAAAATTGAAATGCTATGCCCTCGTATGGACTCATGCCTTTGTAGAATGGAATAGCTACAGCACTGGTTTCAAAGTCAATAAAGTGTAACGGATAAGTCCAGCTAGCCATTACGTTCCGCATACTGTCGGTATCAAAATAGATACTAGTGTCTTTGTTCTGTTCTTTCTCAACTTGTAGCCACTGACGTTCTTTGAGGGCTAAAGCAGTAATTTTATTTTCTACTTCCCCAATATGTTCAGGTTCGACATCAACAAGTTTGATAATCCCTTGTTCAATAAGTTTATCAGCACCCCTAAAGTTCCAAATATCAAGTACCGTTTTATTATCAAAATCAGCATCAGACCAGCGCAACTGTTCTTTCCAGCAGGACTTAAAGCCACTTAGCTTTCCATTTTGCTCATCAGCCATTGAGCATTGAAACTCACACGTTTTGCACTTCTTTTTGATAACAGGTGCTATTTTCTGGTCTTCTTGGTAAAACTTAGCAAGTGCCGTAATGTTCTCTTTGAATGAATGGGCTGGCATTCCTGTGGTTAATTCGGTGTCGTATGCAAGTTGCACTGCCTTATCAACATTTACCTTAACTAACAGTTTATTTGATAAGTCTTCTTTGGTAAGACTTGATGATACTGACACCCCTTTCCGATTATGTTCATCTTTAGCTAAAACAAATTTTTGATTAAGACCATCGGTTGCACAAGTTGCCGTTTTATCTACTAGCATTAAGTAGCTACTGACAGTCGATTTTGGAAAGAAATTTTTTAAAACATGTTTTTGAAAGGCAACATCAAAAATGTACGGTTTCCATTTTGAATCAAGCTTGTCACCTTTTTTATTATGAAAGTCACCATTATCTTTTGTTGAATAAGATTTTGCTTTCACTTCAATCAATTCAAAGTGATTACCTTTTTTAACTAATACATCAATACGAATAAACAAGTTATTAAAACGAATAGCAGGTTCAAATATTACCACTTCATCGAGCGCCAAAAGTTCTAATGTTTGCTTTTCAGCTTCATCATAATCAAGCGTAGTAATGTCAAAGCCATTAGGGTAATACTGCTTAGCTAATTCACCAACTTGATGACCACCATCAGCAAGCGCTGCTAAGAATGGGTCATCAAGCATGGTATTTGGGTATTCTTTTTTACCTGTATAAAAAAGCTTAGTTGGGCATTCCGTTGCCATTTTGAAACGAGATTTAGTTAAGTAACGAGGTTTAGTCATTTGTACATCCATTTGTAGTTAACAGTTAAGCATCATTATAATGACTACTGAGACATAGTTTATTCCAGTAATTTCATTACAAGCTTTTATCTATTTCCTTAGGCTTTTCAACGTTACCCGTTTGCTCATGAGGACTAATACTTATAACAGGCACACTATCAAATTTATCTGAATACAATTTTGATAAATTATCTGCCCGTCGCTTCATTTCTTCTCTTAAGAAATCAGGTTCAATAACCTCCATTGAGTCAGCAAAAGCACTAAGGAAGTTAGCTATTGCAAAAGGGTCTGGCTGGCCTTGTTTCTTTTTAGAGAAGTGTTCTGGAACTTTAATAGTTGACTTTATAATCCATGAATCATCAGCTTCATATTCGGGTTCTTTAAAATTATGGCCGAATCTGACACTCTTAAAGTAATCTTTAACACCAACGTTAACTCTCGCTTCAAACTTGTAGTTCTTTTCATAGGTATTGAAATCAACTTGTTCAAACGAATAATCTAATGACTGTTTAATATCCCTAAGCCGAGACACTTCAAAAGTTTTCACACAATTTGATTCATGAACATAAGCTAAAACCATCACTTTATGATTTACATATTGAATTTTTTGCAATGATAAAGAAACTAAACTAGGAATTATCCCTTTATGTAATGTTTCATATTTTGCTTGAATAACATAATCGTTATTCAATGCATCATAAACTTTATGCCAGTCTTGTTCATTACCAATAACAATTCTAGGGTTAGGGCTAACTTCAAAACCAGACGGGTGAAACTGTAGTTTCTTTTGCCAAAACTTTCTTTTATGTAAATCGTCATTCGCTTCATCCATATCAACTTCAAGGCTTTCAATAATGCTTGGTGGAAGAAACTCTTTTAAATATACATCTACAAATTGAAATGCTATCGCTCTAGCCATCATTCTATCGTCAGAAATTTCTTCACGGCCTAGTGCCGCATTTTTTAATTCACTACTCTTCCAAAAATAGAAATATGTTTGGCCACGTTTAACTTTATCAATTGTTCCTAAAGACTCTATTAACGTATCCATATTTCGTTGGATTTTCTTTTTAGCTGAGACACTTTTTTTATATAGCTCAGCCTCTTCCTTTGTTTTTAGAGGCAACTTACTCTCTGTTTTATTCTTTTTCGCTTTTTTTACTAAAGCATTTGATTTTTCATATTTCCAAAAACACTCAATATCAAGTTCAGACATTACCTGAACAGCATTCTTAGCCTGTCCTTCACCGTATGGTATGGCATTAATTAAATCATCCTTTGTATATAATGGTTCATTAATTTTAATTATATTTTTATCAGTGATATTGTTTTTCATTAGTACTCCTTTTACTTAGTAACTCATAAACCTTTGAATAAGTGATAATTGATAAAACAATCCCGATACCACTGCCCAATGCTGAACATAGGTAAGTAAGCATAAATTCATCGCTCATCACAAACACTTTGATATAAAGCATGTTGGACAATGAAATGAACCATGCTAACGAAAAGGCCCCTACACAGTTTTTATCTCTAACTAACTGGGAGTTTATGCCAAGCATGTAAACCGTTAATAACGAACCAAAAAACACCGTAATATATTCCATCGCAACCTCAACAATAATGATTTATATGTTCATTGTAAACACCAACTTAGACACCTTTTGTCTTAGCTGGCCTTTTAATGTGCTTTTGAACCTATACTTAGGAAATATTGAAACTCCAAGATTTCGTTTATTGAAGGAGTAAGGTCATCTTTTTGAAATTCATCAGCTTTATTAAAAGCTTTTCTAGTTGCCGTTAATAACCCCTGAGTTAACTCTTTAGTTAGATATAATTCTCTATCAGACAATGTAATTACATCTTGTGATAATTTATCAATGACGGTTTCAACCTCAGCGAATATACCTTTGTCACTCCACATGGCTGGTTCATTAAACAGATTAAGCATATAAACAACATTTGATATATTCATGAAATGCATCCTCTAACTTAATTTGTCATTATTTTGATGACGTGATTTATCTCTTTTTGTTTTTTTATCCATATTGTTAGCAAAGGCTTCATCTAAGTTAATACCAAGCTGATTTGCTAAACACACGACAATAAACAGCACATCGGATAACTCGTCAGCAATGGCGGTTTTAATGCACTCTGGTTTTTCACCTTTCTTAAAGCTTTGTTCCCCATACTCACGACCTATTAAACGAGCTACTTCTCCCACTTCTTCAATTAGGTTTGATAAGTTAGTTAACTCGCTAAAGTAACGGACACCCAAGTTATTAATCCATTCATCAACTTCTTCCTGTACCACTGATAATGATGATTGCTTATCAATTGAGACTTGTGATGGCTTACAGATCTCAGTGACTAGTATGTCATCTAGAGTTAATTCAGCATGCTGCTTTAAATAAATTTGATCTTCGTGCCCTGTTAGCAATTGTTCAAAACGATGTGCAAGGTATTCAAAGCACTGATTTGGAGAACCCTCACAATTAAATGTATCAACGACAACATCATCTTGATTAATCACTGATGCTTTATAAAGGCAATGCTGATGATTCATTGAAGATAGTGCTACTGGCTTCATAGTGCAGTTGGTAATGGCTAAAGTGTACTTGCCAGACAAACTATTAAGAACACCAGTAGTAGCCAGTAGAATATTAGCTTTGTTTTGATACTCAGGTTTAATTCGATGTAACATGTAGTCTTCAGGTAATTGATTATTGACTGTATTCATAAGTGCCCTATTCGTTGTTATAAACTAATTTTCAAACCATTACACGTACCACTAAGACACCTCTTGTCTCAGCTTTCTAATTCCTCTATATCTCTCCAAACTAATTAACTCACGACAAATTAACGGTAATCTATTTTCTAACTCATATAGCCTTACTAAGTCGCCCCAATAACATTTATCGTAATCAGCTTGTTTGTTACCTGAAAAAGTTTCATTAATAAATTTATATAAATGGAACTCATATTCACTATAAGAGCCAAGTGCTTTATATTCAGCAGGTAAACGATATTTCAGGACAATGATATCTTTATTCAAATCAATCAAATTAACATTTTTATGCTTTTTATTAACTTTAAGACCCAAGTCAAATCTCAGCTTGCTTAACCTTCTAGGTAAGTCATGTTTGATTTCGTAGCACTCAAGTGCTGCCATCCATGTAAGGTATTCAAATCCCTCCAGCTTACCCTCAGTTGTATCTTGTTCTAATAAGTCCTCCCCACTAAAGACATTCAGGTGCTGAACAATGACTTTGTATAAATGTTTCTCATAATCTTCGGTACTGTTAATTTGCTTATCTTCGGCTCTAACCTTAAAAAAATTCAGCATCTCTGATCTGGTTACATCATTTGAAATTTGCATACTGTCTCTCTTATTTAATCAATTAGCTTTTAGAGAATACTGATATCTTTACAGATTCAGAACATTGAATATAAATGTGCTGAAAATAAGGCATGCGGAACAAAGTAAAGGATATAACTTAGTAAAACATGTGACGGTCTGTTTCTAATGCTCAAAGTAAGTTTATGCATTTCGGCTTCTGATAACTCTTTCCAACTGTACACTTCCGCTATATGAAGTACTCGTATTTCTTCTGCTCGTTCCTCCCACATCAAAAACCACTCCCTCAAGCTATAACATAAAAAAATCAGTAGACTAATGCTCGCTCCTACACCAATTTCTAAACGAGTGAACGCAAATAAAATAAGTCCTATTACCATACAGGCATAGCAAGAAAAAAAATTAACTACCCAATGTGCCAAGGGAGCAAGTTGTAAGTTTGCTTGCGGTATTTTATTGTTTCGACTTTCCATTTTACCCAGAACTTCTAAAGCTTTAACTGTACCGATTGTTTGAATTATTTTATTCATGCCACTCTCCTGATTGATTTGAATACCAATTAGACCGACATGTGATATATGAGTTACTCATAATCAAGCCGAATTGATAGAATCATTATAAGGAATGATGAGACACTCGTTGTCTCAGTTTTTTAGTTCGGAGGTGGTAGTGAATAAAACTAATAGGAACGGATAAAATTAAATTTGCTACGAAGCAGTTAACCCTGATTTATGTAACTTGATTTGTTAATATTAATTATTGAAGGTAAAGTAAAAATAAAAATATAGTAGGAATAAATTGAATTCAAACACACAAACAATTTACTGGCACGATTATGAGACCTGGGGCATAAACCCTAAGTTTGATAAACCATCTCAGTTTGCCGGCATTCGCACAGATCTCGATCTCAATATCATCGGCGAGCCTGAGATGTTTTTTTGCCAACCGCCCGTTGATTACTTACCGCACCCAGAAGCTTGTTTAGTTACGGGTATTACGCCGCAAAAAGCGCAGCGTGAGGGCTTGTCTGAAGCTGAGTTTGCTACACGTATTCATACGCTTTTTTCTACCCCTAATACTTGCGTGGCGGGTTATAACAATATTCGCTTTGATGATGAAGTGACTCGCTATCTACTTTATCGTAATTTCTACGACCCTTATGCACGAGAGTGGCAAAATGGTAATAGCCGTTGGGATATTATTGATATGGTTCGTGCTTGTTATGCACTTCGCCCAGAAGGTATTAATTGGCCAACTGTCGATCGCGATGGTGAAGAAGTTGTTAGTTTCCGCTTAGAGTTATTAACGGCAGCAAATGGTATTAGTCATGAAGCAGCGCATGATGCGATGAGTGATGTTTATGCCACCATAGCTATGGCTAAATTGATCAAAGATAAACAGCCTAAACTGTATGATTTTATTTTTAATTTGAAGAATAAAAACCAAGTTAAAGATCTAATCAATACTGCTGAAATGACACCCATTGTGCATACCTCAAGTAAAGTATCATCGGCTCACGGTTGTACCAGTTGGTTTGCGCCAATTAGTTATCATCCAGTTAATAAAAACGCGGTGATCTGTGTCGATTTAGCACGTGATATTTCGCCTTTATTAACGCTTAGCGCTGAAGATATTAAAGCGCGTTTATATACACGTTATGACGATTTAGCGCCTGATGAGTTACCAATACCGGTAAAGCTTATTCATGTAAATAAATGTCCGGTTATAGCGCCAGCAAAAACGTTATTACCTGAAAATGCAGAGCGCTTAGCAATCCCGCGTGATGTTTGTTTAGAAAACTTAGCCTTATTGAAAAAACATGCTGAGCTAAGAGATAAGTTAAGTGATGTGTTTGCTACTTCGGATTTTGATAATGATGACGTTGATGCTGAGCAAGCCTTGTATGGCGGCAGCTTTTTTAGTCATAGCGATAAAGCGCAAATGGATATTTTACACGGTTTATCACCAGAGCAATTAGCAAATCATCCCTTTCAATTTCAAGATGAACGTTTAAGCGTATTACTATTTCGCTATCGAGCAAGAAATTATCCGTATACGTTATCTACTGAAGAACAACAAAAATGGCAATCACATTGCCAAAACAAGCTGCAATATGGTGGTAAAGGTATTTTATCTATTGATGAGTTTATGATGAAAATTGAAAACCTAGCGCATGAACATGAAACTGATAAAGGGAAGATGTCGGTATTAAAAGCTTTGTATGAATTTTTGCAAGGATAATTCACGTTCAAAGTCACTATTGCTGGTTAATTACTGGCTACAGGCTATTTGATTATTCTGCTATTAACAGAGCAGAATAATCAAATACTAACCTAGTCTATTCACGAAAGGTTATTGATAGGTTTTACGCTCCAATTCATATTTTTTCATTTTATCGTAGAGTGTTTTTCTTGCTAAATTAAGCTCTTCCATGGTGTCTTTAATGCACCCTTCATTATTGGCCAGCGCTTCCTCGATGAGAAATTTTTCAAAAAACTCAACCCGTTGAGTAAGCCCCATACTACTGTGCATTGAATTGGCACTCGCATTGCTTTTAAGATTAAACGCTGCCGCCTCCCCTAATAAAATGTAGCGCTCAGCCAAATTACGTAACTCTCTTACATTGCCAGGCCATTCATAACTTAATAATTGTGCTTTGTGCTCTTGTGATAGTGGGATCAATTCTTTTTTATAACGGGCGGAAGCAATACGAGCAAAATGTAAAAAAAGTAACGGTACATCTTCAATACGTTCTCTCAAGGGAGGAATATCTACTTTCACCAAGTTTAAACGATAATACAGATCTTCACGAAACAAGCCCTGAGCACATAACTCTAACAAATCGACCTTAGTCGCGGCAATCACTCTAACATCAAGTTCTATGCCTTCATTGGCACCTAAACGTACTACTTTTCGCTCTTCTAACACTCTTAACAATTTAATTTGTAATGCCATTGGTGTACTCTCGATTTCATCAAGAAATAACGTTCCACCATTAGCATATTCAAACTTGCCAATACGCTTTTTATCAGCACCGGTATAAGCGCCCTGCTCAGCACCAAACAACTCACTTTCAATGATATGTTCTGGAATAGCACCACAGTTAAGGGCGACAAAATTACATTCACGGCGAATACTATGATCGTGTAAGTAGCGAGCGACAAGCTCCTTACCTGTGCCTGTTTCGCCATCAATCATAATATCTGCGGGTGCATCCATCACTTGATTCAATATATTTCGCATTTGTACAATGTTCGGAGAATTCCCTAAGATTCGAGGGCCAGGTAAACAATGCGTTTCAATTTCTTGTTTTAACTGTCTGTTTTCAAGTACTAAAGCGCGTTTATCTAGTGCCCTTTTTACGGTATCAACCAGATCATCATTATTGAATGGCTTTTCAATAAAGTCATAGGCGCCATTACGTATCGCTTTTACTGCCATGGAAATATCACCAAAACCCGTTAGTAAGATGGTTGGAATATCTGCATCGATAATTTTGATACTTTTCATCAACTGATGACCATCAACTTTGGGCATATTAATATCACTAATAACCACGCCCGGCCAACGGTCACTTAGTTGGTTAAGTAATTGATGAGCCTGCGAAAATGTATGAACTTCAAAGCCTTGTAGTTCAAAGGTTTGTTCAATGGCGGTTCGTATATGCTCTTCATCATCTATAACAAAGACGATACCTAATTGTTTAGTTTCCATAATATTTCCTTACGCAACCTGTGTTATAGGTAAGCTAATGGTAAAAATAGCACCGCCATCGGGGTGATTACTAACGTTAAGTTGACCTTGCATCGACTCAATAATGCGGTGCGAAATAGATAACCCTAAACCCAAGCCAAAATTATCTTTGGTAGTAAAAAATGCTTCGAAAACTCGATCAATATTATCGGCTAAAATACCGGGCCCATTATCTCTTATTTCAATAATAACCCGCGTTTTTTCGTCAATAACAGTAATCGTTATTTGTTTATCTGCTTGATCACTCAGTGCTTGTATTGCATTACTTAATAAATTAACCAGTACTTGTTCAAAGCGAATGGCATCGCCAAAAACATACATGGGTATTAAGCAAGGTTTGCTGATTAACGTCGCGCTGGCCGCTTTCGCTTGATGTTTTACAATACTCATTGCTGCCATTAGACTGGTATGCACATTAACCGCGGTAGCAATTCCGGTACTTTTTCTAGAGAAACTATTAAACTGACTGACAATATCGCTCAGCCTATCGACTAAACCAATAATGAGTGTCAGGTTGTTTTTCACCTTATCTGTCATATTACGTGCTTGATAGGCAAGCGCATTTTCTGAATAACTTCGTAAAGCCGTTAAAGGTTGATTAATTTCATGGTTAATACCCGCTGACATACTGCCAATTACTGCAAGTTTTTCTGATTGAATCAGTTCTTCTTGCATTTTATTCATTTGAGTTTGCGCTTGTTGCCGCTGCGCTATTTCTTCAACCAATTTGTCATTGCTGGCACTTAAGTCTGCTGTACGCTCTTTAACTTTTCTTTCTAACAACTGTTGAGACTGCTTAAGTCTTAAGGCATTTTTAAATCGTTCATTGGTAAATAACAATAAAAAAACAACCAAAAAATAGCCACTGGCGCTCAGTATAATTAAAAAGTTTTGTTGCTTTTGCATTGGAATAACAGAGCGCCATAGATGAACTTGCCAATTAGCCGTTTTCATCAACTGTTGCATGGCCAGTACTTGCTCTGTTTTATTATCGCTAGTTACCTCGAGTAATTTACTACTGAGATTTTTGGGCAGGTAGTAATTTGAAATATCAGTTACCTTGAGCGAAGATATTTTTTTATCGGTATAACGTTTAGCGGCTATTATTTCGCTATATTTGTCTTTAGAAATATTACCAATGGTTTTTAATCGCCATTCAGGCCGATCTGAGATGAAGACAACATCATCAGGTGCGACAATAAGGAAGTTAAAGCTATCGGTTAGTACTGTCTTTTTATATTGCTCTTCAATATCAGTAATACTAAGCTTTAATGCGATTACGCCGATAATTTTCTTATCGAACATCACAGGATAAGCATAATAAAAACCTCGCTTGCCACTGCTTAAACCCACCGCGTAATAATGTGAAAGTTGCCCTTTAAAAGCCTCTTGAAAATAAGGTCTAAAGGTAAAGTCCATGCCCACAAAAGACGTCGGTAATTGCCAATTACTTGCGGCGATAGTGATACCATTTTTATCAATCAAGTATATATCTGACGCTTGAGTCATGGTGCGCACATCTGCCAATAACTCATTTAACCTAGTCACTTTGTTGTGTTCATTGGGCGACATTAATACTTGTGTTAGTAAGGGGTGTTTTGATAAGACTTTGGGGATTTTATCAAAACGAGCAAGAATATTTTCTATATAGCCCACCAAGTTAGATAACTGCTGGCTCGATTGTTGATGCATTTTCTGATAAGCATTATTCATACCTATCAGCTGGGTAAACTCAATAGTCAGCAATAAGCCTACAACCACCAAGATGGAAACTATATAGTTTTTACGCTTTGATTTACCTTGATTGACCAAAAGAATTCACCTTGTGAATAATATCAATACCATTAAATGATTTTTCCTGCCCACGACACGGTCACAAACTTATATGGCATTGGCATAAACCAACGCTTGCTTATCTGTTTTTCAAGTTAACACGTTGTTTACTGTAGTTCATTAGCTATTTAGTCTGATAAAAAACACTTTGTTCCATATCAAATTCTGCACCCGCTTACGAAAAATTAACTCACGCTGTTGTATGTTGGTAAACAATGAAGAGGTATATTCATAAGAATATACCTCTTCACTTTTTATACTACCTATGGGTATGTTAGAAATCGAAACGCACACCTAATTGCATTTCCGACATATTCTCTCCCGTTGATGGTAAACGAGTGGTGTCATTATCTAACTGCTCAAATGATGCCCACAGACGAAACGTCTTAGAGAAGTAACGAATATACTCAACTTTAATAGAGCTTACATCACCCATTATTTCACAAGAATTTACAGCATACCGCGCATGTATTTGGTTATTGTCTTGACGCCATTTTCCATATAAACCTACCGTTGATCGCTCTTCATCAGCACAAGCAGTTACCCCACCGACCTTACCTGAATCTTTTGCAGAGACTAAGCGAACATTACCCGAGGAATTGCCCTTATATATATCAAAGTCTGCTTCTGCCAAGTGATAAAATGCTGAGACAGTGACTGCTTTAGAGATATCATACCAAGCTCTTAGTCCATATAAGTTACCGGTATTTTCGCCTTGTTGATCAGCGGCTAAGGCAACTTGGAGTTTTAAACCTTCATTATGATATTGACCCGCTAATTGGTATTGATCAATAGAATCACCATCTTGCTGCTCTGTTTGAATTGCAGCACCAAACTTCCAGTTATTAAAACTTTTTTGCCATTGCAGCATATCATCATCACGAATAGCACCTTGGCGCAGTGAGTCTAAAGCATCAGAAAAATACGCACTGCGTACATATTGATGCCATATAATAGTTTGCGAGCCATAAGTGACGGTACCAAAATCACCTTTTAGACCTACATATATCTGTCGCATTCCCGCTTTTTCATTTTGATTGAAATTAACGCCATCATCCCCACGTAAACCATACTCAACTTTACCTAGCCCCGTTAAACCCCCGGCTAGTTTAACTTCCGCATTAACACCGATTCGGCTTAAATAATCTCTACCATTTGCCGCGTCATCGGCAGTACCACTATCAACATAGTCAGCCCCCAAACGCAACGAGCCATAAAAAGAGCTCTCTACTTCTTCAGTCGCATTGGCACTTGTGCAACCGAGTAAAAGTGCCGTGAATAGAAATGATTTACCTATATGACTTTTTTTATCTGTTTTATCTGTTTTACCTGAAGTGCTCACTTGAATATGTTTCATGTTGTTCCCCTTTATCTTAAGAAGTTTTTATATTTGTATCGGAGTCAACCGCCTTAAGGCTTGAGTTGACACCTTGTTATCGCAATGTTCGCGCCAATTAATCAAAAGCATAAAAATCAAAATTTAACTAGCAGTAACAATTACTTATGAAAACACAGGGATTTGCACTTATAAATTATTGGGGGGATATCACCCTAAATGCTTATTGAGGTATATAGAAATCCCCCCATAGTAAGATCAGCAATAATTAACGATGCCACTTCACATTAGGTAATAATTGGCAAAGACGTTCTAATAGCTTTCAAATAAGCTTCTATTAGCTCAATGCAATGAGTAAATATTAGTAATAAAGTTGATGCTTTTTTTAAATGACTGCAAAACCTACGCGAATCATTTATTTTGGCGGTTTCCCGCACATATGGATTTATTTATGGGTGGATATCAATACTTTTAGGAGGAATATAACATATCAAAAAACAACAATATCAATATATAACAATGAGATAAAAACATGGCAACATCTTTGCAATTCATTATGTAGAACTATTATAAAAAACAACATTGTTATAAAAACAACATAGTGAGGAAATTTATGAGTGACATTCAAAACAAGGCAACGCCAATGCGGATGCTTATCTTAGGCCCAGCATTAATGCTGATAACCTTATTAGTTCCATCTCCCTTTGAAGGCATGTCGCCAGCAGCATGGTATACGCTAGGCTTAGCATTGTGGATGGCAACGTGGTGGATATCAGAAGCAACACCGGTTTCGGTGACGGCATTTATTCCTTTGATCGTGGCGCCAATTGTTGGCATAGCTCCCATTAAAGTAACAACCGCATCCTACGCTCACCCGCTAATATTTTTATTCCTCGGTGGCTTTTTCATTTCAATCGCGATGGAGCGCTGGAACTTACATAAACGCATCGCTTTAAAAGCAATGTCTTTAGTAAGTACAAAGCCAAGTCATCAAATTGGTGGCTTAATGTTGGTCACCGCATTTTTATCGATGTGGATGTCTAACACAGCAACCGCTGTAATGATGTTGCCTATCGCTTTATCGATCATTGAAATGGTTAGACAAAAACAAAGTGAAGACAACAAAGATAACTTTTCAAAGCCGATGTTATTGGCCATCGCTTTTTCAGCAAGTATTGGCGGTTTAGCCACCTTAATTGGTACGCCACCCAACGCGCTAATGGCTGCCTATTTATCAGACAGCTATGATATCGAAATTGGCTTTGCCCAATGGATGATTGTTGGTGTGCCATTATCTGCAGTACTTTTAGCTATGTGTTGGTTTATTTTGACTCGAATTTGTTATCAAGTAAATGAGGGGGAGCAAGTTGATACCACCAGTATGTTTAAAACTAAGTTACAAGAATTAGGAGGAATGAGTAAAGGTGAAAAGCTAGTACTGTTTTTCTTTACGCTAGCGGCTTTAGGCTGGATATTTAGACCCTTACTCGCAAAAATGACCGGGCTTGCCATCTCTGATACTGGTATTGCTATGTTTGTCGCGCTAATGTTATTCATCGTGCCTGTTGATAGCAAAAAAGATATTCGTATTTTATCGTGGGATGACACTAAGAAGTTACCTTGGGGAGTATTATTACTTTTTGGTGGTGGTCTCGCATTAGCAGGCTTGATCAAGACATCTGGCCTTGCCGCTTATATCGCAACTCAGCTTGAAGCAACCTCGAATTTCCCGGTTATTGGTGCCGTATTAATCGTCACAATTACCATATTATTCTTAACCGAAGTAACTAGTAATACCGCTACTGCAGCAAGCTTTTTACCTTTGTTAGGGCCTATAGCAGTAACACTGACTGATGGTCCTCTGATGCTGGTAATTCCAGCGGCATTGGCAGCCAGTTGTGCCTTTATGATGCCGGTAGCAACGCCGCCCAATGCCATAGTATTTAGCTCGGGTAACTTACGCATTGCTGATATGGCAAGAGCTGGATTTTGGTTAAACATAGCAGCTATTGGCCTGATACTGTTATTGATGTTCACAACGGTACCTCTGGTATTTAATCTTTAAAGTATCATGTGATACTGCATGAGCGATAAACACCAGACTGCTAATCTGGCGTTTATCGCTCATGCAGCTTCATTTGAAAAAGATAGTGGTATCTTTTCTCACCCAATCAACAGCAACCATTTCCGTTAGCACAGTACTCTAAACGCCGACCGGCCCCTAAATTGGTGCATCTAAAGGGTCTAATCCTTTTTATCTGCAATTGCAGCAAGCTCTGCTGATGTCGTTGCATGATCAACAAAGATACTACCTTTAGCAATACCTTCATTATTAACCTGTGCTTCCTAGATCAGACATTTTTCATAAACTTCATCCCACTGAGTGAGCACCTACTAGGGTTTATTGAGTTGGCGTAGCAGCAATTAATAGCAATCTAATTTTATCCTTTAATAACAGAGTACTTTACCTTTTATTTATCGAAAACTTGAGTTTTATCATGTATATTCATAAGTTGAAATAGTTCATGCTTATTCTGTGAACAGCAGACTTCAATTTATTTAAAATAAGGTTTTTTATGAATCGACAACTACAATTTTGTTGTTTAATTTTCAGCATCATCTTGAGTGTAATCCAACCCTCTTATGCAGCAACGCAACCACCAACGATAAAAGATATTGCTGAAACCGAGCAGAAAATTGAAACGTTAGTCGCCGGTGAAAATTCATCTAAAATCGATTATAAGCCAGGTAAAACACCGTTATCAACTTTGTTAGCTATTAGAGAAGCGGCCATCAATAAAGATTGGATCGAAGCTGGCAAATACATTGACATGCGTTACGTGTCCAAAGAAATCCAGGATATTGGTGCTGGTGAGCTTATCAGACAGTTAAGTATCGTGTGGAATCAACAAAATACCATTGACCTCGCCAGTGCTAGTAATGAAGAAGCTGGGCATAATAATGATAATTTACCCACCTACCGAGATCTACTTGGTGTAATCGAAACAAGCCATGGTAAAGTTAGTGTTTACTTACAGAGAGTTCCAGATAAAAATGGTAGTAAAATTTGGAAAATATCGAATGCCACAGTAAAACATATTCCAGTGTTATGGAATGAATTTGGCTATAGTGAAAAAATTGAAGAGTTAGCCAGTTATTTGCCTGAATTTAAATTGATCAATATGAATAATTGGCAATTTGTTTCTTTTGTCATATTAATCATTGGCGCTTGGTTTTTTACCAGTATTTTGAAAAGAATAGCCCCTTTCATCTTCAGGGAAACAGAAGGGAATGGCCCAGTGTTTGTACATTTCTTTGGGCAATCAATGCGAATGTTCCTATTTTTCATGATTATTGATTATGGATCGCATTACTTAGGACTATCGTTAAATGCTAAAGTGTGGATAGCATCAGGAACGCTCAAATATTTTGCGGTAGCCTATTTATTGCTTGGTTGTATTGAGTTATTCACTTCCTTGTATTTAGCGAAAATTGATAAGAATTCAGCCGCCATTATACGACCGATAATGACTACATTTAAAATCATCACGGTTATTTTTATGCTGCTTAGTTGGTTTGAAAGTGCTGGCTATAATATAGCGACTATTTTAACCGGGCTAGGAATAGGCAGTTTAGCTATTGCCTTAGCAGCACAAAAAACCCTCGAGAATGTATTTGGTGCCTTTACCCTCTACATTGCAAAACCGATTAAGCCTGGTGATTTTTGTAAATTTGGCAATGTGATTGGTACGGTAGAAGAAATAGGCTTACGCTCTACTCGTATTAGAAAACTTAACCGCTCAGTTGTGCATGTACCCAACTCAGTTTTTTCTTCAAAAGAGCTAGAGAATTACGCTGAAATTGATCGACGTCATTATAATCGACAATTCAGATTTCGTTTGGACACCTCATCCGATCAACTCAGACAATTATTAATAAGACTGAGAGATTTATTACTTGTTCATGAACGCGTGTTACCAACCGCAGCCAGAGCCCGTTTTGAAGAAATTGAGCGTGATGCTTTTGTTGTCGTAGTTAATTGTTATGTGGATACAAAATCAATTGTGGCTTTTAAAGCCGTAGCGGAAGATTTAAACTTATATATACTTGATATTATTATAGATTTAGGAATTGAATGGGCAATACCACAACAGCAAGTATTGATGGGAAGAGCAGCCTCTACTAATGAAAACTTGGCTGTTGAAGCTAAAGCTAATATGGATGCATTACGTGAAGAGAATAAATTACCATTCCCTGACTTTTCAGATGACGATGTCACAGAGCGTACCAATACTTTAGGCTATCCTCGAGAAGGTACCTTGCAAGGAAAAAAATCACTAGATATTGGTAAGCTAGCTGTGGGTGATATTTATGATGAAGCAGTAGAAGAACTAGACGCTGGACGAACATAATCGCTGTGAAGTTATTGCTATTGACGTCGATATTATTCAAATGAATAGCTTTGCTATGGTAATGTTATTAAGGCTACCTGCAGTACCTAGGTCTTTAATCTATAAAGCATTATCTCACTCTACATGAAGAGTAATGCCAGACTGTTAATCTGGCATTACTCGAATAGGCAGTATCTATCACTTATTTTATCTACGACTTATCTTACATAATACCAATTTGATTAAATTTCTTCCCAACTCAGAGTTCTGCTCGATGTTCAATAACAAGGC
>NZ_PJAQ01000005.1 GCF_002836775.1 Colwellia sp. 12G3
TGAAAATTAACTAACTAAAATACAAAATAACGCTCGCAAAAGCCTAAATTTATTCATAAAATTCACTTATTAGTCTATTCTGATAGATAAAATATAAAATATAAAAAGAATAAATATTATTCTTTTGGCTCCTTGAGTTCAAAAGCATTTTTTTATCAAAAAAAATTCAGTTATTTCAAGCTTTCTTTTTAAAAGGAAAAGGAAACACCATGGCATTAGTAAACGGTTCACCCTCGGTTATACTTAGCAATGTAGCAAATCTTATCCAGCAAAAAGTAGATGGTAAAACGGCTCCTTTAGTTGAGCAATTTACCCACTTGCTTTATGGCAATATGTCATCGTTAGATCTCGACCACCGTAATGAAAGTGATATGTATGGTGCAGTATTGAGTTTGTGGAGCTCTCTTAATGAACATACTGATGATGCCCCTGTTATCCATGTTTTCAATCCGTCTGTAAGTAAGAACGGTTGGAAATCTAGTCATACAATAATTGAAGTGATTATTCAGGATATGCCATTTTTAGTGGATTCTATCCGGATCGCCTTAAACCGCCTAGGTTTATCACCACATTTGATGTTAAATGCACCGCTTAAAATAGTGCGAGGCAAAAACTTAGAAGTCATTGAGTTAGCCGCCATTGTTGATCATCAGGTTAAAGCTGACTCAAAAGAAACTGTCTTTTTAATTGAAATAGACTGCCAATCTAACCAAGAAGAATTAGATGCTATTAAAGAAACGCTATTGTCTGTTGTCGAAGACATTCGATTAACGGTAAGTGATTGGCAGCCAATGTTGTCTTGTTTAAACAAGGTAATTACGGAAGTTAAAAAAGCTAAATTGCCTGGAACTAAAAAACAAAAAGAAGATACTTTAAGTTTCTTAAACTGGATAGCAGCGAACAACTTTACTTTAATGGGCTATCGTTCATATGATGTTAAAGCGGTTAAAGGTGATATTTCCTTAGAAGCGAATGTTGAGTCTAGTCTTGGTTTGATGAAAAATTCACAGGGTTCTAAATCTCGATTAGTCTCCAGTTTAAGCGAAAAAGGTCGTGAAGTTGCCTTGGGTAATAGCCATCTTGTTTTAACAAAAACCAATTCTAGTTCGCGTGTACATCGTCCAGCCCAGCTTGATTATATCGGTATTAAGCGATTTGATGATAAAGGTAGTGTTGTTGGTGAAGAGCGCTTTATTGGTCTTTTTGGCTCTGCTTATTACACAAACAGTGCTTTAGATTTACCACTTATCAATTCTAAGGTAATGGCTGTATGTGAAGCATCTCCGTTCGCGAAAGGTACACATAATTATAAAACGTTAATTAATATACTAGAAACTTATCCAAGAGATGAAATTTTACAGTCTTCTGTAAATGAGCTACTGCACAATGTGACTGGTATCTTACAGATGCAGGAACGTGATTATACTGGTTTATTTGTTCGTCGTGATTCATTTGATCGTTTCTACTCATGTATGGTTTATGTACCAAGAGAGCGCTACAACACTAAATTACGTATTGAAACGCAAAACTTATTACAAGAAGTGTTTAATAGTAATGAAGAAGTTGAATTCACCACCTTCTTCTCAGAGTCGGTTCATGCTAGAACCCATTACATCGTTCGAGTGAACTCAACTAAAGCAGATATTGATGTGAAAGAAATAGAAAAGAATTTAAATGAAGCGGCCCGTAACTGGGACGATAAATTGGTCAGTGCATTAGGTGATAATCTTGGTGAATCTGCAGCTAAAGCCCTTAGCCGTAAATATATTAAATTCCCACAAGCTTACAAAGACGAAGTATTACCAGGCTCAGCCATTGCTGACATTGAAAAGCTTGAAAATATCAGTGCTGAAAATAATCTAGAAATGCTTTTTTATCAACCGCTTGAAGAGAAAGCTGAGAGCCGTTTTGTAAAACTAAAATTATTTCACAAAGGCGAACCAATTCACTTAAGTGATGTGTTACCTATGTTAGAAAACTTTGGTTTACGTGTTATTGGCGAAAGCCCATATGCTATTAAAACAACAGAAGAAGAAACGAGTTGGATATTAGACTTCTCCATGTTACTTACTGGTGAAGGTAAGTTTGATGTCTATAAAGTCAGAACACTGTTTCAAGATGCTTTTGCCAAAGTATGGCATGGGGACTTAGAAGACGATGGTTTTAACCGTCTGATTTTAGGTGCTGGTATTGAAGGCCGTGCTGTTTCTATTTTACGTGCCTATGCGAAATATGAACGCCAAATAGCAGGTCGTTTCACTCAAAGTTATATCGAGAATACCTTCTCTCGTTATCCTGAAATTGCTGAATTGCTGATCAACTTATTTACCTTACGTTTTGACCCAAAAAGTAAATCTACTCCAAGTGCGAAAGAGAAAGCGACTAGCAAACTATTAGCTGAAATCGAAAGCTCACTTGAGGATGTGGCTAACTTAGATGATGACCGTATTATTCGTCGCTTTGTTGAAATGATTAATGCCACTATCCGTACTAACTATTTTCAACCAGATCCAGTTAAAGGTGATAAGTCATACATTTCATTTAAGATGCTTCCTGAATTAATCAGTGAAATGCCTCAACCGGTACCAAAATTTGAGATATTTGTTTATTCTCCGCAAATTGAAGGTGTTCATTTACGTGGCGGTAAAGTTGCTCGTGGTGGACTGCGTTGGTCAGACCGAAGTGAAGATTTCCGTACGGAAGTGCTTGGTTTAGTTAAAGCTCAACAAGTTAAAAACAGTGTAATTGTTCCTGTTGGCGCTAAAGGTGGTTTTGTTTGTAAACAATTACCTGATGGTTCTCGTGAAGAAATATTTGAAGCCGGTAAAGAGTGCTACCGTACCTTCATTCGCGCTCTACTAGATATTACTGATAATATCGTTGCAGGTGAAATTGTACCGCCAAAAAATGTCGTTCGTTTAGATGAAGATGATGCTTATTTAGTTGTTGCTGCAGATAAAGGCACAGCGACTTTCTCTGATGTTGCAAATGCTATTTCAGATGAGTATAACTTCTGGCTAGGCGATGCTTTTGCCTCAGGTGGCAGTGTTGGTTACGATCATAAAGCCATGGGTATTACAGCCAAGGGTGCTTGGGAATCAGTTAAACGTCACTTCAGAGAAATGGATGTTGATTGTCAAAGCACTGATTTTACTTGTATTGCTATTGGCGATATGGCGGGTGATGTCTTTGGTAATGGTATGTTGCTATCAAAGCATATTCGTTTACAAGCCGCATTTAACCATATGCATATCTTTATTGACCCAAGCCCAGAAGCATCGAGTTCGTATGTAGAACGAGAACGTTTATTTAACCTTCCGGGTTGTACTTGGGAAGATTATAACAAAGAACTAATCTCTAAAGGTGGTGGTATTTTCAGTCGCCATGTTAAATCAATCAAGTTAACGCCTGAAATTAAGAAAATGATTGGCACACAAAAGCAAAGCATGGCGCCAACTGATTTGATGCAAGCCATATTAACCATGGAAGTGGATCTTTTGTGGAATGGTGGTATTGGTACTTATGTTAAAGGTTCTAAAGAGACAGATCTTGAAGTGGGCGATAGAGCTAATGATACGTTACGTATCAATGGTGCAGATCTACAAGCCAAGGTGGTTGGTGAAGGTGGTAACTTAGGATTAACGCAATTAGGTCGTATTGAATATGCAGCCAACGGTGGTCGCATTAATACGGATGCTGTTGATAACGCTGGTGGTGTTGATTGTTCAGACAATGAAGTAAACATTAAAATATTACTCAATACCTTGGTCCAAAATGGTGACTTAACCGTTAAGCAACGTAATAACATACTTTACGATATGACCGATGACGTTGGTGAAATTGTTATTGAAGATTGTTACCGTCAAACGCATTCTTTATCTATCACAGCAATGCGTGGTGTTAATCAATTGAAAGAGCAAGTTCGCTTTATTCAGGAGCTTGAAAGAGCAGGGAAATTAAATCGAGGTCTTGAGTTTATTCCTGATGATGAAGAAATTGCGGATAGATTGTCAAAAGGTAAAGGCTTAACACGTCCAGAGCTATCTGTATTACTTGCTTATAGTAAAATGGTACTCAAAGATGATTTAGTGCACATTGAAATTACAGATAACCCTTACCATAACGCGCTACTGATAGAAGCGTTCCCTAAACTATTACGTGAAAAATATCAAAATGAAATGCAACTGCATCCATTGCGTGCAGAAATTATAGCGACCAAACTTGCCAACAGAATTGGTAACGATATGGGCTTTAATTTTGTCAACCGTATGCAAGAAGAAACAGGCGCAAGCGTTGCTGAAATAGCCAATTGCTACACTATTGCCAGTGCTGTATTTGAACTAGAAAAATTCTGGAAAGAAATTGAAGTGTTGAACAACCAAATAACAACGGCTATTCAAACCGAAATGTTGTTCCAATATCGTAGAACTGTTCGTCGTGTAACTCGTTGGTTCTTACGTCACCGTAATAAATCACTGTCTATTGCAGAGTCAATTGCCTTATATCAACCTACCTTTGTAATATTGACTGAGCAATTAGCTAGCTTTATGAACAGTGATGAAATGGAATCAATTGAGCGTGTTGCTCATGATTTAGTTGAGTCAGGTGTACCTAAAGTCATTGCTACACGACTCTCGCAACTAAGTACGTTATTTTCAACCATGGATATTGCTGAAATTGCCCATGAAAATAACTGTACCGTTGAACAAGCAGCAAGTTTGTACTTTCAACTTGGGGCACGTTTAGAGTTACATTGGTTCTTAGACCAAATTACTCGCCAGCCAGTGGCAAACCATTGGCAAGCACTTGCTCGTGCATCATTTAGAGAAGAGTTGGATTGGCAGCAACGTTCATTGACCTCGGTTGTTTTACGATGTCAATGTGACACACAATTTGCTGATTTAGACCAGTTACTTACCCTATGGATTGACACGAATGAGCAGCCACTTGAACGCTGGAAGCACATTTTAGCTGACTTTAAAGTTGGCCAATCTCATGATTTCGCAAAATTCTCAGTCGCGTTACGTGAATTAATGTTATTGAGTTTAAATTGCCAACCTGTTTCAGCTAAATAAACACCAAAAGTACAATGAAGTAAGTTTATTTTAGTCAAACAGAGCTAGCATATTGTAATGCTAGCCTTAACTGATAAAATCCTCGCCACGCGGGGATTTTTTATTTTTATAATTTGCAATAAGCCGAGGCATTATGTTTTATCCAGCCATTCGTAAAGTACTTTTTCAGTTTGATGCTGAAACCATCCATGAGTTGACTATTAAAGGCTTAAAAAACACAGGAAAATCTCCACTTAATGTGTTCTATAAACAACAAGTTCAAGATAAACCTGTTACTGTTATGGGGATTAATTTTCCTAACCCTGTGGGTTTAGCGGCAGGCCTTGATAAAAACGGTGAGTGTATTAATGCCTTTGCTGCAATGGGCTTTGGTTTTGTCGAAGTTGGCACTATAACGCCACGTCCACAACCAGGTAATGACAAACCTCGTATCTTTAGATTACCGTCTGCAAACGCAGTAATTAATCGAATGGGTTTTAATAATAAAGGTGTTGATTACTTAGTATCACAAGTACAAGCCGCAAATTTCAAAGGTGTTCTTGGCATTAATATTGGTAAGAATAAAGACACGCCTGATGAGAATGCTAAAGATGATTACATTCACTGTATGCGAAAAGTCTACGACTTAGCGACATACATCACAGTAAATATATCGTCTCCAAATACCCCTGGTTTACGTTCATTACAATATGGCGATGCCTTGAATGAGTTGTTGTCTGCATTAAAAGCAGAGCAGGGCATACTTGCTGAAAAATATGGCAAGTATATACCGCTAGCCGTTAAGATCGCCCCCGATCTAAGTGCCGACGAAGTGAAATCTATTGCTAAATCTTTAATTGATAATGGTATTGATGGCGTTATTGCAACCAATACAACGTTATCGCGCGAAGGTGTTGAAGGTCTTGAGTTCGGTGATGAACAAGGTGGATTGAGTGGGCAGCCAGTTAAAGAAAAAAGCACTTTAGTGATAAAACTATTAAGTGAAGCCCTTGATAATAAATTACCCATTATCGGTGTGGGTGGTATCGCATCAAGCGCTGATGCCAATGAAAAACTGCAAGCGGGTGCCAGTTTAGTACAAGTGTATACCGGCTTTATTTATCAAGGACCGCCATTAGTTAAAGAAATTGTTAATGGCTTATAAACGGCTTTAACAGTTGGGCTTATTTAACCGCAATAAGCCTCTGGCTTTAGTTACAAGTTGTTGCTTGTTGTGGCGAGTTATTACGCTACACTAGCCCTGTAAAAATCATCAAATAATAATTATTAAGAGAGAAACTCGATGAGTGTTCTGAAAAAAAGTATTTTAGCGATAACCGTTTCAGCAAGTTTAGTGGTTGCAACCGCTAGCATGGCACAACCAGCAAGCTCTGAAAAACATGCAGTCTATGCAACTGAGTTACGTCAATCTATATTCAAACTACTTGGTAGTAACATGGGTCCTTTGGGCCCAATGGCTAAGGGAAAAATCCCTGTAGATGCAGCAGTAGTTGAAAAAAATGCGACGCGTATCAATCAATTATCTTTAATGATTGCTGATTATGCTAGTACAGATACATCTAAGTTTAATGTAAAAACAGAAGCATTAGCTAAAATTTGGCAAGATCCTGAACATTTCAGCAAAGATATCGATAAATTAACGGTAGCATCAACAGCGTTAATGGTTGCCGCACTGTCAAAAGATGAAAGCGCTATTAAAAAGGCCATTGGTGGTGTAGGTAAAACGTGTGGTGGTTGTCATGACCATTTTAAAGAAGAATAAATAAATCCTAGTACTTTACTATTTTAAAATAGCCTTTGCAGGATTATATTCTGCAAAGGTTTTTTTATAATAATACCAATCCCATTATTAATACCCACTTGTGCCGGTTAAATATTCCAAGTCGTGTTGCTCTCAATTACCATAAGATAAACTCGTCATATTTTCGCGCTATTAGATTTACTTCAATATATTTGAGCGTTAGTAATAGAATTCTTCTATCACAGGCGCATTCATCACAACCAGCCAATAAACAAAACCGACACAGCAAACCGCAACAACACAGGCAAGAATTATCTTTGAATGGGGTATGGCATCAACAGCGTTAACTTGTTCAGCAGATTTTTTCCCCGTGATCATAGGTAGAACTAGGTTTTGTTTCTTTACACGCCAATAGTAAGCAACTGCTGCTAGGTGTAAGCCAATTGCTGCAATCATAAAGTCAAAGGTATTGTGGTGTAATAAACGCATTATTTTTTCTAACCCGTTACTTATACTGCCGTAATAGGGACCTGAAGAAAATACATCATCATTGATAAATAAGCCGCTAATTGCCTGTGTTGATATGAGTAATATCATTAAAATAACCATCATGGCACCCAATGGATTATGCCCTGGTGTTGTTTTATCGGACTTTGATTTTCGTAAATAGGATAAAAGGGTTTTTGGCGAAGGCACAAACTGAGAAAACCGAGCATGTTTAGGACCGATTAAGCCCCACAAAACCCGAAATACAATTAAAGTTATGGCAACAAAACCTAGTTTCATATGTATTTCAACCAGATCAGCGCCTTGTTCAGCAGTATACCAACAAGCTAGAATAGTAACCGCGAAACTCCAATGAAAAATGCGTAAGGGTAAGTCCCAAATAAGATGTTTATCTGTCACGCGATAACCTTTAATTGATTTGATAGCTTAATAATAAGAAGGTTATTTTACCCTATTTTACTCTTTGAAGTTAAGACAAAATGTATACCTATACTACTTCAAAATATTTCTAATTCGAGTTGAATTCATTAGGTAAAGGAGGTTTGGATAGATACAGATAACATTTTGTAATATCAAATAAATTAACCTAAAGTAATATTATGTAACTTACCATTGATCATTACTGTTATATGTTTAGTTCACTTTTAAAATGTTTCACTACGGCCAACGATTATAAAAAAATCATAGTAGGCTCGTTGTTACTAAACTCACTAGTATGTGTCGGACAAGAGTCTGTCTTTGATTTAACACTAGAGCAGTTATCACGAGTTAATGTTTCAGTATCGTCGAAAGTCGATTTGCCATTAAATCTTTCGCCTGCAACAGTAAGTACTTATAGTCATGAACAATTATTCCAGCAGGGTATACATCAATTAGCTGATTTAGCTGATATAAGTCCAGGTTACAGTAGTTACAGTATCTATGGAGAACGGATATTTGAAACACGAGGCCAAAAATCGGGTAGCTTTGAAAATAACAAACATCTCGTCTTACTTGATGGTATTCGTATTAATCATGTTAGGGCAAATAAAGCGCCGGTAGAAAATGAATTACCCTTGTGGATGTTGAGTAAATTAGAGTTATTACGTGGCCCTGCATCAGCGCTTTATGGGCAAAGTGCTTTCTTAGGGGTAACAAGTTTAAACTCAGCATTTAATAGCGACAATGATTTTTCGGCACAAGCTAGTTATCAAAATACGAGTAAAGGAATAAGAGCTAATTTGAAAGGGAACTTACACTCTCAATTTGGACATAGCTATCTTGCCTATTCGCATTATCAAAACGAGAGTGATGATGCATTAGTAGGACCAATACTTTCTCCTATGCAAAAATACTATGATGATCAAAATTCTGAGTTTATTTATGCAAGACAACACGCTAAAACGGACCGATTGGGTAACTTTACCTTGGGTTATATTGAATTAAATAGACAAAGTGGATTAGGGGAGCATTGGACTGGTGACTTTTCAGACATAGAGAATGAAATTGATTGGACAACTAAAATTAGTTATCTATCTTGGCAACAACAATTTGGTGAAGACGTTAATGTGGCTATAAAGATTGTCAACAATGATTCAACAGAGCAGGGCGTATCAAGTAATGAGAACCGTATGCAAATTAGTCAAGGCGATACTGTTACCTATAGTCGCTATCGGGTTAAGGTAAATGCCCAGCTAGTGGAAGGTGAGATAAACTGGCATATTGCGGACCAGCAATCTTTAATATTTGGTGCCTCAATTGAAGAAAGACAAGAGCAAGGAGATTATTTCGCGACAGGCTTTAATCAAAGTAACTTATCTCAGCCACCTTATGATTTACCCAGCGTTGACTATTTCCCTCGAACAGACTCCGCAATAAAAACTAATCAGGGAGTGTATTTTCAATATTATGACTTATTGTCTTCTTTGGCTGATATTCACTTAACGGCAGGCATTCGATTTGATAAAGGGGAGTATTTAACGGATAGCTTTTCTCAGTGGTCACCTCGTATTGCATTGGTCAAAGTGTTGAACCCGCAATGGACACTAAAAGCGTCTTATAGCTCTGCTTTTCGTGCGCCTAGTTTAAAAGAATACTTATTAAATACTGAAGCAATCGAACTCATCAATCAAGAGGCGCAAAATCCTGAAAAAGTTTTAGCTCGCCTTCCGAACCATTTGCTAGCAGAGACAATTGATTCTACCGAGTTGTCTATTTCTTATCAGCAAAATAATTTTTTGATAAAGATTAATAATTTTTATAACCATACAGAGAACTTATTAAATGGTCAGCCAGTATTTTTTGTTAATAAGAATGACAATATAAGTAGTCAAAATACCTTTGTAAACTTATCACAAGATTATTCTGTCTATGGTGCTGAAGTCGAATTACAGTGGCGTTTTGCCCAAAACTGGCAGCTGAATAGTTTTATCAGCCAAGTGATCCCAAAAGAAGATTCTAAAGAAGCTACAATCGATATTGCAAAGTTTAAAAGTAATCTGTCACTAACAGGAATATTCAGTTGGTTTACGGTTAATCTTATGCAGCTTTATCATAGTGACTTTAATGGAGAACTTGATTATATCTCAAGGTTTGATATTACTTTTTCTCGGCAAAACAACATGAAAAATGATTATATAAGTACCTACCTAAAAATATCTAATGTCTTCAATCAACATTATTATCATTCTATCGATGGTGAACTAGGTAACCCACTACCAGGCCGAGCCATAGAAATCGGCTTATCTTACCAATTTTAGTCAAGATGCTTTCGTTAGGCTTGATTTTTAAATAGGGTGCCTTATGCTTTAAATACAATCTATTATACGATTATTATGAATGACACGAAAATTTGGTTGGCATAACCCTCTTTTGCTATTATGCATATACTTTACTGTCAGTTTCATTACTGTTGTTAATGCGAAAAATTTCGAAGCAAAGCATATAAAATCAGCTTATATGGTTAATTTCTTTAAACATATTACTTGGCCTAATGAGCGCAATAAAAACAACTATCATTTGGCTATTTATAAGGAGTCTGACTATTTTAACTTCCTTTCTACAGCACTTAAAAATAAAAAAATTAAGAACAAAACAATCCTCGTCAGTTATGCTAATAACGTCGACGAACTAAAACGCGCCGATAGCGTATATATTCCGCAGCAATTCAATGATGATCTACATAAAATAGCAAGTGCTCTACGCGGAACTAATACCTTAATAATCTCAGACAATAGCCAAAATAAGCACGATGTGATGATAAACCTGATGCATCAAGATAACTCGACTGTAATCTCTTTTGAAGTGAACAAATCGAATATCATTTATGAAAAACTTAGCATGTCAGCAGACTTATTGTTGCTCGGTGGTAGTGAATTAGATATAGCAACACTTTATCGTGAAACCGAAATGGCAATGCAAAAGACTCGAGAAATAAGTATAGAATTACAAAATAACTTAACAAAGCAGCAACAGCAATTAACTATTTCTAAGCAAGCACTTAACAGGTTAAATAGCGAATTATCTCAAAAGGCTAACGCTGCAGAATTACAAAAATCTGAATTAATTCAATTAAAGCTCAATGTGACTAAAAAGCAGCAGCAATTAGAGCAGCAAAGACTCACTTTAGAGCAAGTAACCGAACAATCAACAAAAACAGAAAGTGAGCTGATTTCTCAACAAATAAAACTAGCTGAGAAATCAGCACAAAACCAAGCGATATTAGCTACTGTTGAGCAAAACAAAAAAGTGTTAACGATACAAAAAGGGGAACTAGCTCAACATAGAGCACTGTTAAAAGACCAAAGTGATGATTTAATGAGTAAAAAACAAATAATCAGTAATCAGAGAACCTACTTGTTTTTGACCACTGTTGTAACAACCATGGCTATACTCGGAACATTGCTCATTATCTTCTTTTTTAATAAAAATAAAAAAACGACTAAAAAATTAACAAAAACATTGGCCCATTTAAATGAAGCACAAGAACAGTTAGTTCAATCAGAAAAAATGGCGTCTTTAGGTCGGTTGGTGGCGGGCGTAGCTCATGAAATAAATACGCCTTTAAGTATTGCGATAACAGCTAATAGCTTGGTATTAGATGATACTTTAGAAATTAAAGATAAAATTGAAGGTGCTTCATTAAGTAAAAACAGAATGGATGAGCATATAGATAAAACTGAGCAATCATTAATTATGTCTGAAAAAGCACTGGAACGTGTTAAAGATTTATTAAGAAACTTTAAATTGGTAGCGGCAGATCAAATAGTCAGTGAACACCGGGAAATAAACTTAGCGAAATATAGTGACGAGGTAATGTCGACACTTTCTGTTGAAATGAAAAAGCGTAATATAACCTATAAGCGAAATGGTCTAGATAAAGTACTCATTACAACGATACCAGGGGTCTTTTCACAAGTGCTATCTAATCTAGTGATGAATTCACTGGTTCATGGTTTTGATGATGTGCGAGCAGGGGGGATTACAATTACTATACTTGAGACCGCAAAGCAAAACGTTGAGATCAGTTATCGTGATACGGGTAAAGGTATGGACGAACAGACATTGGAAAATATTTTTGAACCTTTCTTTACCACTAAAAGAGGTTCGGGAAGTACAGGTTTAGGCATGAATATTGTTTATAACTTAGTTAATCAACAGCTAAAAGGTTTGATTAAAGTGACGTCAGAAGAAGGCGTTGGCACATCCATAACTATTACCTTACCTCTTGTCATTTAACCGTAAGTGATTTAGATAACGTCATTATGAGCATGCTCACAATACTTTAAGCTTTAATAGTAAGAAAATTAGTATTAACTATTTGATCTTTTCGCATATTTTTAGGATCATGTTAAGGTGAGTTAGCTACAAAAAAGTCAATGAAACAATACTATAATAAGACACATACTATGAAAAAAATTAAATTTATTAGTACCTTTTCTATGCTGCTAATCAGCTCCCAACTTATGGCCCAAACAACGTTGATAACGAATGTTAATGGCTATACTATCATCGATAAATCGCTAAAACAGTTTTCTGCCATTTCATTTACTAATGACACGATAAATAAAGTTTACCTGCTAGGTGATGTGGTTGAAACGCCTAATGATGCGATTGTGATTAATGGCCAAGGTCATACTATGTTACCGGGGTTAATTGATGCACATGGTCATGTCCTTGGGTATGGACACAGCTTACTGCAAGTGGATTTGGTCAATACTACTTCAGAGAATGATGCTGTTAATCGGGCGATATCCTATGCCAAGGAGAATCCCTCATTGAGTTGGATACTTGGTCGTGGTTGGAATCAGGTGCAATGGTCTAATAATGCTTATCCAAATGCTAAAAGCCTAGATGAAGCGTTCCCTAATAAGCCTGTATGGCTAAGACGAGTGGATGGCCATGCTGGCTGGGCAAATTCTAAAGCGATGGCGTTGGCGGGAATTACTTCAGCAAGCAAGGCGCCTGCGGGAGGGGAAATAATAAAAGATAAAAATGGCCAGCCTACGGGTGTTTTTATTGATAATGCAATGGACTTAATCATTGAGAGTATAACTCAACCTTCACTTGCAGAAGATAAAGTCGCTTTAACAAAGGCCATGAAGTCATTGGCAAGTTTAGGTTTAACCAGTGTACATGATGCAGGTATAGACCAAAAAAATATTGGTTTATATAAAATGCTTGCTCGTGAAGGCAATATGGCTATTCGTATTAATGGTATGTTGTATTTACCGAGTAAGAACTGGCAACAACAATTGCAGCAGGGGCCTTATAAAACTGAAGATGATATGTTCGTTCTTCACAGTGTCAAAATTCAAGCTGATGGCGCATTAGGCAGTAGAGGTGCATCATTAATTAGTGATTACAGCGATCATTCGGGCCACAAAGGCTTGTTATTGCATGATAATAAAACGCTAAAGCACTATATTGATTTTGCTATGGATGCAGGCTTTCAAGTGAATACTCATGCCATTGGCGATAATGCTAATAAATTGATTTTAGATCTTTATCAACAAGCAATACAAAAGAGTGATACTAAAAAATTACGTCATAGAATAGAGCATGCTCAAGTGCTGCGTTTAGAAGATATTCCTCGATTTTCATCGCTAAATATCATTGCTTCAATGCAAGCCACACATGCCACGAGTGATAAAAATATGGCGGTTTCTCGTCTGGGCACAGCACGTATTTTAGGTGCTTATGCTTGGCGAAAATTGCTAGATAGTAATGCTGTTATTGCCGCTGGCTCTGATTTTCCGGTAGAATCACCCAACCCATTTTATGGTTTACATGCATCAATTACCCGACAAGATCATAAAGATTTACCCCTTGGTGGCTGGTATGCAGACCAGAAAATGACGCCTCTTGAAGCCTTGAGGAGTTTTACACTTGATGCAGCTTATGCTGGCCATCAAGAAAAAATTATAGGCAGCTTAGAGGCAGGTAAAAAGGCGGACTTCATTCTTCTGGCGGATGACATATTTACTATGGCGGAAAGTAAAGTTTGGCAAGGAAAGGTATTACAAACTTGGGTAGCAGGTAAAAAAGTTTTCTCTGCTATTGATGTTTCATCAACTAAATAAGTGAGCTACAAAGAGTAGGGCGTAATAAAATACGCTTGCAATGGCGCCATTAAAATCCTTCAAGACTCCATACTCAGGTATTAAAAAAGCCGATAATACGTATTATCGGCTTTTTTTTGTTACTGTAAGTTAGTTATTTTCTTACACGCTTGAACTAGTAACTTTCGTTATGAACGCTCAGTACAGCACGACCCGATGGATCGGCGTTGTTTTGAAAGCTCTCATCCCAAGCAAGCGCTTCTTCTGTACTACAAGCAACTGACTTGCCGCCTATGACACAGTCGGCAGCAGACGCTAACGGGAATCTTTCTTCGAAGACACAACGATAGAAATATGCTTCTTTACTATCTGGTGTATTTACCGGAAATCTAAAGCTAGCACTTTCAAGTTGTTGATCAGTTACTTGTGAATTAACATAAACTTTTAAGCCGTCAATCCATGAATAACCAACACCATCAGAAAACTGCTCTTTTTGACGCCATAATATTTCTTTAGGTAAATAACCTTCAAAAGATTCGCGTAAAATTGCTTTTTCCATTTTGCCGTTGCCACACATTTTATCTTGAGGATTGATGCGCATAGCAACATCCATAAAGTTTTTATCTAAAAATGGCACTCTAGCTTCAATGCCCCAAGCAGACATAGACTTGTTAGCACGTAAACAATCAAATTTATGAAGTCGATCTAACTTACGATTTAATTCTTCATGAAACTCTTGGGCATTAGGCGCTTTGTGGAAGTATAAATAGCCACCAAATATTTCATCAGCACCTTCACCAGACAGGACCATTTTAATACCCATCGCTTTAATTTTACGTGCCATTAAATACATTGGCGTTGAAGCGCGGATAGTTGTTACATCGTAGGTTTCTAAATGGTAAATAACTTCTTTAAGCGCATCGATACCTTCTTGCTCAGTGAAGACAATACTATGGTGGATAGTACCAATACTGTCAGCGACGGTTTGGGCCGCAATTAAATCAGGAGCACCTTCAAGACCACAAGCAAATGAGTGTACTTTTGGCCACCATGCTTCTGCTAAATCGTTATCTTCAATTCTACGAGCAGCAAATTTTTGTGTAATAGCCGAAATTAATGAAGAATCTAAACCACCGGATAATAATACACCGTATGGTACATCGGTCATTAAATGACTTTTTACCGACTCTTCTAACGCTTCACGAATTTTAGTGGTACTAGTGGTATTGTCTTTAATGGCAGCATAATCTTGCCAATTGCGCTTATAATATTGCTGCAACTCGCCAACACGACTATCTAAAATATGCCCAGGAGGAAATTCAGACACTGTTTTACAAATAGGCATCAGTGCTTTCATTTCTGAAGCCACATAAAAATTACCATCACTATCATAACCAGTATATAAAGGAATAATACCAATATGATCGCGGGCAATTAAATAGCTATTGTCGGTGGCGTTATATAAGCAAAAGGCAAACATACCTTGAAGCTTATCAACAAATTCGACACCAAATTCTTCATATAAAGGTAAGATAACTTCACAATCTGACGCGGTTTGAAAAGCATAATCAACGTTTAAGTTACTGGCTAAAGCTTTATGGTTATAAATTTCACCATTAACAGCGAGTACATTGCTTTTATCACCATTGTATAATGGTTGAGCGCCATGCTCAGTATCAACAATAGATAAGCGTTCATGTACTAATATTGCATTATCGTTGTGATAAATTCCTGACCAATCAGGACCGCGGTGACGTAATAGACGAGAATATTCTAATGCTTTAGGACGAAGTGCATCTGCACCTGTTTTTATATCTAATATACCAAAGATCGAACACATTGAAGCGCTACTCCTTTAATTATTGTTTGAATCGAATTGTGGACTGAATACGAACATTATTGTTAATCAGTAAGGTAGAATAACTATTCAGCTTACATACAGTGACATGTTATCGAAATAAATCAATACCTATAAGTGAAAAAATTATAATAAAAGATATAAGGGCCGATGACTTCAATGAACTTGATATAACTAGTAGCCATGAGATACGTTAACAAAGAAATACATAGTTACGATTTCTTCAGCGGCTCTTCATTTATGTTGTACTCGAAAAATAATAATAAATCTCTTGTGCATGAAATTAAAATGACTGGTGAGTGGACATAGATAAAATCGGTTATTGCTAATAACTAGTAAGAAAATACACTGTTCTTTTATAAATAGTTGAAGGGCAAGGGAGGCACGCAGATTATTCGTAAAGTAAACGAGTTACATTAAGTGTTTTGTTAATAACTGATAAAAAGCATGTTGATCTATTGGTTTACCTAAATGAGCATTAAATCCTGTTTCTAGGTAATGCTCAACTTCAGTTTTCATTACATTGGCGGTAACCGCAATAATAATTATATCGCTCGATTTCTCTCTTATTTTTTGACAAGCGCTAACGCCATCAAGTTCTGGCATTTGAATATCCATTAAAATTAAATCAGGTTTATAAGCCTCATATTGCTCAATCGCTTGAATACCATTTTCAGCTAATAAAATTGTCGATTGCGTTAACAGCAACATTTTTTTTAAGATGATCTGATTAATTCGATTATCTTCTGCAATTAGAATAACTTTATCTGATAAATCTGGCGGGATGATTTTACTTTCTTTATCTGCTTTGAATAGAGGCTGTTTTTCAACTTGAACCATAGGTAAATCGACCACAAAGCTTGTCCCTATATTGATTTCACTACTGACATTTATTTTTCCTGCCATTAAATCAATCAAGTTCTTAGATATAGACATACCTAAGCCTGTGCCACCATATTTTCGCGTTATCGATGAGTCTGCTTGAGTAAATTGCTCAAACAATTCAGCTACAGCTTCTTTATTCATACCAATGCCGGTATCTGTAATGGTAAAGCGTATTCCTTTGATCGCTGGATTAAGGTCTACTGCCAATATGACAACGCCTTTTTCAGTAAATTTGACCGCGTTAAATAAAATATTAACCAGTATTTGTTTAGTTCGAACGGGATCGCCTAACCAGTAGTGCATGAATTTAGGTGCAATTGACAACTGAAACTTCACGCCCTTTTTATTTGCCAAACGTGAAAAATCAGATTTGATTTCATTAATGATTTCAACAAGATTATATTCACAATGTTCAATATGTAATTTACCCGCTTCTATTTTCGAAAAGTCTAAAATATCATTAATGATGGTTAGTAGTTTTTTGGTGGATGAAAACGCATTAGACACTAACTCAACACTATTGGCAGAAAGTTTTTCATTTTTAAGTAACTGTAACGAACCATAAATACCATTCATTGGCGTTCTCACTTCATGGCTCATATTGGCAACAAAAAGACTTTTGGCTTTGTTAGCGTCATCCGCTTTTTCTTTTGCATGCTCGAGCAATACATACTGCTCGTTAATTAAAGTGATTTTGTCGCTTAAGCTTTGATTGGCGGATTGCAGAGCCAATGTTTTTATTTGTACTCGACGACGCAGTTGATGATTAAAGCCAATAGTAATCATCAATAACAAAAGGCTCATTGCTGTGCCTATCAATAAATATCGAGTACTTAAAAAAGGCTCTTTATTGATATAATCTTCGAGTAATAAGCCATCTAACGAACTCTCGTGATCAACCAGATTTAATTCTCGATAAACATCAGCAATACGTAAAAATCTATTTTTGTAGATCGTTCCAATAGGCACTACTTCAGAATGAACTAACGGCTTGGTTTTTTTTGCTTGAAAGAGTAATAGTGATTTATCGCTGGTTGAACGGTATTTATTAATAATTAAATCAACCATTTCCTCTTGATGATTTAATGCATAGACCCAGCCCTTAATACTCGCTTCAACAAAGGCTTGTGCGCGTTCCGGTGTAGATTCGACATAATGTTGAGTGGTGAAAATCATATCGCCATAAAAATCTAAGCCATAATTTCTCGGGTCAATAATGGTTATGGGTATATTTTTTTGTTGATATAAACCAGGTTGATCTGTGATGTAAGCAGAAAACGCGTCAACATCGCCATCTATCAATATTTCATCATTAAAATTGAAAGGCACATACTGATATTGACTTTTTTTTATATTCAGCGCTGAAAACATTCCCGTTATCGTCGCACTGTCTAGGCCATCTTGATAAGAAACTCGTTTTCCTATTAAATCCTCAGGGCTACGAATTCCCGATTCAGCTAATGCTATTAGTACCAATGGACTATGTTGATAAATGGCAGATAACACAACCACAGGCTTACCGTTCATACGCTGTAATACAATACTTGAATCAGTAATACCAAACGTTGCTCGTTCTGCGAGTACATCATCAATAGGACTTGTTTTTATATCCCTTTGTTTTATTTCAACATCAAAACCAGCATCTTGATAATACCCCTGATTCTTTGCCGCATAGTAGCCTGCAAATTGAAAGGAATGCATCCATTTAAGTTGTAAAACAACTTTTTCATTTGCAAGTACACTCTGACTTACACTAAAAAGTATAAGACCGATGAAAAGTAGATATTTATTGATGGTGTTCTCTTGTTAAGAATAAAGTAACTCTTTAATTGTATGACAAAAAATAGCTATTGCAAGAAATAAGCAAACACAAGAAAGAGTCGACTTTACCGGTAAAAGATGAATCTTAGAGTTAAGTTCAGCTGAATAAAATGCTAGGTGTAGTATTAAAAGCCTACGTGTTTAAAATATCTTATCTAATACTGCTTTCGCTTGACGAATTTTGGTAAACGTTTCAGCACATCCGCCTTTATCAGGATGGTGCTGTTGAGCGAGACGAAGGTATTGAGCTTTAATCATTTTTGCATCAGCATGAGTCGGAAGATTTAAAGTATCAAGTGCCTCTTTTTTGTTATCTTGCGCGATATATTTTTGCCAAAATGATTTCAGCATGTCATTTATTTCATCTTCTTGCGTTTCAAAATAGTACTTTGAATTTAAGTAATAACTTTCGAGTGGGTCAGTTGTTTCAAGAGCTTTTTGTGACGCTTCGTGGACAGCTATCGGATTATGTAACGTTATTTTTTGTATATGCACCGATTGAATGATAAGTGTGAATTTTTGCGAGTGTTGATATTGTTTTTTTAAATGATAGAGCGCGTGCATACAAAGAAAGTGCGCACTAAATAAATCTTTGGGGTGAGCTAATGAAAAATCGTCAAAAGGCGGGATTTTTTTGTCTTGTAAGTTTTTGATTATTTTGTATTCATTGCTTAGCGATAAACAATTCAAGAATTGATCAATTTCATGCATTATGGGAATTAAATAAGGATTGAAAGTCTGCATTGTAGATCTCAGTCATTAATGTTGGTGGTATAGTACATAATTATCTGGTCTGCTGGCGAGCATACCAGCATTGTGGTAATTAATCTTAATTTAGCTTCGCTTTAAAAGTAGGAATAGCAGCTTTACCTACTACAGAAAACCAATATACCAACAAGACAGTTAATAAATAACCTATTGGCTTCAAGGCGTTGCTAAAATACGAAATACTCTAGTGTGCATATTAGATAACCTGAACTTCGGATAAGCGAATTTGCCCAATAACGCTATTTAAGCGCCTATCAGCGTTATTTTTACTCCCAATAACCAGTTATTGGTTTGTAAAAATATCTTAATAGACACTTAAATTTCGTCACTGGAACTTTAAGTTAATTTGTTCACCTAACTTCAATAAGTTACAAAACTCTTATCCAAACCTCAGGTTAGATAAGTATTTATAGCGCAATTAAGTTAGTTGATTCACTTTAGCTCGATGGATAGGCTGCGTGGTTTATTGGTTAGTGATGTAAGGAATTTAAGCTGACGTTTTAAGGTAATAAAAGTAAATAACCACTATATATTTTTATTAAATTTAATTACTATCGTTGTTATATACGACTTATAGCTTTACTAAATATTAGGAATGACAATTAAATTACTCAAATATAGTGTGATTTTTATTATTGGGTTAATGTGTAGCAAAGCTATCGGCAAAGAAATAGTCATGGCCTTTAGCCAAGATATCCCACCTTATATTATTGAAAAAAATAATACCGGGATTGAAATTGACATCATCTCTTCTGCTCTAGCCTATAAGGGACATACACTAAAGCCTTTATATTATCCTTTAGGCAGAGTTCCTCTCGCTTATGTTCAGAATCTCGTTGATGCTGCAATGGGCGATATGGGGGTAGAGTTAAAGGGGGCTTTTTACGGTAATCCTGCTGTAATCTATGACAACGTCTTTATTACCCTCAAAAGTAGAAAGATTGTGATAAATAAACCGAGTGATTTAAACCCACTACTCGTGGCATCTTTTCAAGGTGCTGAAAAACGCTATGCACATTGGTTAGAAAAAGTAGTAAATGAAAAAAGATTTTTTGGGGTCAGTGATCAATTAAAACAAGTTAAATTACTCCATCTAGGACGATTTGATGTCGTGCTTTGCGATCGCTATATTTTCAAATACTTTGTTAATCAAATAAAGCTAATCGATAAATTAGAAATTAGTGCTGTTGAGGAACACCCATTTATCACTGTTGATCCAATGAATTATCGTCCTGTATTTAGAGATAAAAAAATACGTGACGACTTTAATCTAGGTTTGAGTTACTTGAAAGAAAGTGGAGCATTCCAAAAGATTTATGATAAGTATTTGAACTTGTAAATTGCGCCAGTTAGCACCATTAGTAACGACAAAAAATCACTAAAGATAAGTGTTCCTAGGTATATTTACCTCTTAATTGTTTATTCCCCCAAGGTTATTAGTACCTAGAGGGAACAAGCATTACTTTTAGATTGTATTAAGTGAGTGCCCAATTAGCGGCGAAATACACCCCAATATAACCTACTGTATAAGCAACAATTAAATATAAGGAATTTCTCAAGTAACTGATGAAGTTTAGTTCTTTTATTTTGCTCATAGCAATAATGCCTGCAGCAGAGCCTATTACTAGAATTGAACCACCAACGCCAGTCGCATACGTTAACATTAACCACTCGGTAACCTTCATATCAACATCGGCTTTTAATAAGGCTGCAGTTAAAGGAACGTTATCAATTACTGATGATAGAAAACCAACTAAATAATTAACTGTTATGGCGGGAAAATATTGATACAACGCTGTAAAACCATTCAACACACCAATTTCTTTTAAAATACCTACCAGCAATAAGACCCCTAAAAAGAACAGTAGGGCATCATATTCAACTTCGCGTATATAGTTTAAAACATCCTTATTATTTTTATTAGGTAATAGATTTGCTGCTAAAAACATGACGGATAAACCAAACAAAAAACTTAATACCGGAGGAATTTGAAATAGCACATTGGCCAGTAAAGTACCTGAAATAGTAAATACAAAAATGAGGGCTATTATGATATCGGCTTTTTCAATTTTAATGCGTGCTTGTGCTAATTCAACCACTCCAGAGAGTTTCATGGATAATAAACTCGCTAAGGTTAATACACCTAAAAATGAAGGTAAAACTAAAATAAGTAAATTGGAAATAGTGACTTTATTTTCGAGAAATATCATTAACGTTGTTACATCACCGGTAATAAGAGAAACGCCACCACTATTGACTGAAAAAATAATTAAAGTGGCATATTTTAGTCGTTTCTTTACTTCCAACTGTAAGTTCATTACCACGGTAATAGACACTAAGGTTGCCGTGACATTATCGGCAAAAGATGAGAAAACAAAGGCAAATATAGCAATAACAAACATCAAACCACGTTCTGATACAGAATTTGGCAGTATTCTTTGTACTAATGCGGAAATAAAACCTTTGCTATTTAAGTAAGCAACAAACGTCATTGCCGACATTAGAAACAACCATAAGGTAGCAATCTCAAGTAAGTTTTCATTAAGTTGGTGAGTGGTTTCACTCGCCAAGTTATTGTTAATAGGGAAAATAAAAGCAAGGATCCAACAAAGCGTCCCAAAAAATAGTGTGGTTTTAGCTTTGTTGATGTGAATTAAGTCTTCAGTAATAATCATCAAAAAGCTGATGATAACTAAGATGAGAATAACAGTATTAATCATAATTAGGGCTACTAACGCGTTAAGAGGCTTCGATACTCGTTAACATTCAAAGTGCAGGATTTTAGTGGTAATTAAAATCACTTTAAGCAAAAAAATTTAAGCATATATTCTATGATTTGATTAATTTTTGCGGAATAAAGTCATGTAAAAGTTGCATCTTGATTGTTACGGGTAGTTAACAAATTAATTGTTAATAAATCAATTTGTTAATAAAGAATACCTGTTTAATAAAAATAAAATGCTAAGCCATTTCAACTCGTTATAAGTCATGGCTTATCGTATTGGTTGCTATTTTATAAAAATAATGGAGGGGGACCACGATTACAGCAAGGTAAGGTATGACTTCTTTGCTTTTCTAAAGGAGTGTTTTCAATGAATAGGACTGTGTGGCCAGATGATGTTATATATTGGTTATTGTTTAACAGTGCGCTAGATTCAGGCAAATCTTCTAATGACAGTTGGCAATGAGAGTCATTAGCTGAGTTATTATCTGCCAAGCAAGGTTGAGCATAACCTGTGCTTAAAAAGCAAAAGCATAATAAAAAATACAATAAAGCAAAAGCCTTATGAGTCGTCATTATTTTGTTGAATCATTAATTATCGCCATGGCGGCGCAGTATATACCCAAATTAGTTTTAAACGAACGTTAATTTAGCGATAAAATATAACTAAAACTTAAGAATTAGCTTTCTTAAGTTTTAGTTAAGTTTACTTGTCTAAGCTAACGGCACTAATACAGTTACTACAAATAGTTTTTAGGGATATATAGATGAAAAAAACACTCGTGTTTGCTTTGCTGCTATTAAGCTTTACTGCTTCAGCTCTACCAGCAGATCAATTTGATAGTCCACGAAAGTCTCTTGAACAGGCGCTGTTAGCACAGGAAGGTAAGGTCGTATATATTGATTTTTGGGCCTCATGGTGTGGACCTTGTGTTAAATCTTTTCCTTGGATGAATAAAATCCAACAGCAATATAAAGAACAGGGTTTTACTGTTATCAGTATCAATCTAGATGCAGATGAAACTAAAGCCAGTCAATTCTTAAAAGATAATCCTGCGTTATTTGCGGTCATTTATGATCATAAAGGTACCATAGCCAAACATTTTTCGATTCAGGGCATGCCAACAAGTATGCTAATAAGTCGAGATGGTGAGATTAAATTTCGCCATAGTGGATTTTTTACCGGTAAAATGAATCAATATGAAGATGAGATTAAACAGTTACTTAACTCGTCATCAACCACTCTTTCGAAAAAGACAAACAGAGGCAACCATGAAAGCGAATAAACCCGAATTTAAAACGTCAACATTTAAGCTTGTTTTATTAACAGCGGTCACTGTCAGTCTTAGCGCCTGTAGTAGTTTAGGGGTAGAGCCTTGGGAACGTGATTTATTGGCGAAAAAAGAAATGGCGCTTACGTCCAGCCCTGTTGATGCAGCTTTAGATGATCATATCTATTTCTCTAAAGAAGCATCAAGTGGTGGGAAAAGTTTTGGTGGCGGTGGTTGTGGGTGTAACTAATGAATAAACTAAATAAAACAAGTAACAAAAAAAATAGAAATACAAATTTAAAGGCAGCGTTATCATTGGCGACTAGTGCTTTACTTGGTACAAGTGTTGTCTCAGCGTCAGCAGTACAAGCAAAAGAAGCTAATGAGTGGCAATTTGATAGTGCCTTTTTAGTATATTCAGAAGTAGACCGAGTCAGTGCAACTGAAGCGATTATCGCGGGTACAAAAACCTTTGATAATGACGAGGTTTTGAGTTTGAAATTAACGGTTGATGCCTTAACTGGTGCATCAGCTAATGGCGCTATTGCCCAGCCTAACGCACAAACATTCACTCGTCCTTCGGGTAATGGACAGTATGTTACTCCAGCAGGTGAAACACCGCTTGATGATACTTTTCATGATACACGTGTTCAGTTTAATGGCCAATGGACACAACCCTTAGCGGAAAATATTACCGGCAGTGTTGGCGGGCATTTTTCGAAAGAGTATGATTATTTGTCTTTAGGTGTTAATGGTAATTTAGCCTATGATTTTAATAGGAAAAATTCGACTATCTCAATGGGGTTAAGTTATTTCCAAGATACCTTTACCCCTGAGGGAGGCATTCCAAAACCATTTTCATCAATGCTAGTTGGTGACTCTGGAGCATCAGATTGGGACACTGAATTTGCCAAAACAAGGATAGGGGATAGCGAGGATAAGAGTACTGCAGATATACTTGTTGGTTTTACCCAAGTAATAAATCGTCGTATGATCACCGCCTTTAATTATTCTTATTCTATGGTCGATGGCTATTTAACTGACCCGTTTAAAGTGGTCAGTGTGCTAAATAACGAAGGGATAGCCCAAGATTATATTTATGAAAATCGACCAGATTCACGGGTAAAACAGAGTACTTTTATGCAGGCAAAATATCATTTTGATGATAGTTTGCTTAATACGGTAGCGGATGTCTCTTATCGCTATATGTGGGATGATTGGGGAATTAACTCTCATACTATTGATACCCGCTTTACTATTCCAGTTGGAGCAGCAAGTTATATTGAACCGCATATTCGCTTTTATCAACAAGGTGCAGCGGACTTCTACCAACCGTATGTAGTCGACGAACAAGCTCCGATAAGTTTTGTTAGTGCAGATTATCGTATTGGCGAAATGACAGCGGTTACTGTCGGAGCAAAATATGGGGTTGTGCTTAACGGTGGTAATGAACTGTCGTTTAGAATTGAATATTATCGTCAAATGCCAACTAATGCTGGGTTTGTTGATCCTCAAGGAATAAGTAGCTTGGATTTGTATCCGGTAGTTGAAGCCGTTATTGCGCAAGTGAGTTATTCATTTTAAACTGTTCGAAAAGTATTTAGTTGTTATAAAACACTATGCAAAAACCACGTTCAGTTAAAGTAAACTATCAAAAAGATGGCTATAGCATTAGTTTTAATGCTATGGCCAGTCCATGTGAAGTTTTAATACAGACACAAGATAGGTGCCTAGCTGAGCAAGTTGCTCAAGTTGTTAGTGAGGAAGTTTGGCGTATTGAAGATAAATACAGTCGCTATGACAGCCGTAGTATTTGTAGTGAAATAAATACCAGTAATGGTAAACATATTGCCATTGATGAAGAAACTTATCTGTTACTTAATTTTGCCGAACAATGCTATCAGTTAAGTGACGGCCTGTTTGATATTAGTTCAGGTGTACTGAGAAAAGTGTGGTCTTTTGATGGGCAAAAGGGTGAATGTCAACACTTTCCTAGCGCAACCGACGTTAACAAAATTCTGAGTTTTGTTGGCTGGCAAAGAGTGGTTTATGATCAACAAAGTATTTCTTTACCAAAAAACATGCAACTAGATTTTGGTGGTATAGGTAAAGAATATGCCGTTGACCGTTGCATATTATTAGCAAAACAATTAACGGATGCCCCTATTTTAGTGAACTTAGGGGGCGATTTGGCAGTAACAGGTCCCCGGCTTAATCATCAAGCATGGCAAGTTGCTATTGAACACCCTGACAGTGATGCTCTTGGCCAACAACAAGATATGATTGTTGCACTGAACCATGGGGCTTTAGCTACTAGTGGAGATGCCAGGCGGTATTTAATAAAAGATGGGGTGCGCTATGGCCACGTATTAAATGCTAAAACAGGCTGGCCGATTATACACGCGCCACGCTCTATCACAACCGTAGCGCCACAATGTATACAAGCAGGTATTTTAGCCACTTTAGCGTTATTACAAGGTGAGCATGCCGAACAATTTTTAACAGAACAAGACATTACTTTTTGGACAAGAAGGTAACTAACTACATGAGAATTTTATTAGTAGAAGATGATCAAGGACTAGCCGAAGCATTACAACAGTCTCTAGAACGAGAAGGCTTTGTTATAGATCACTTATCTCGAGGCAAACTGGCGCTAACTGCTTTAGCTGTGCCTAGTCATGATATGGTGATTCTCGATTTAGGCTTGCCAGACATTGATGGTTTAACGGTACTAAAAGAGATAAGAGCTAAAAAGAATGACTTACCTGTTATTATTTTAACCGCCAGAGATAGCATTGATAGTAAAGTGCAAGGCTTAGATTATGGTGCAGATGATTACTTAGCAAAACCGTTTGATATGCAAGAATTATTGGCAAGATTGCGGGTGATAGAACGTCGATTAGGCACAGCATCGAGCTCAATGATAACGATTGACCGTGTCAGTTTGGATACTAAGGCTCATAAAGTTTTTTTATTACCATGTGCGAGCACAGATGCGCTAAACAACGAACAAAGTAACACAAAAGAAGAAGAACAGGCTGCAAGTGAGGTACACTTTTCCAAAAAAGAATTTATGGTGTTAAAGGCATTAATGGAAAATGCAGGACGTATCCAATCGCGCGAACAAATTGAGTCTAAACTTTACCATTGGGGTGAAGAGGTGTTAAGTAATGCTGTCGAAGTTCATATCCATAAATTAAGAAAGAGTCTACCTAGTAAATTTATACAAAATGTACGCGGTGTGGGTTACATTATTAATCAACCTCAAAACTAATTACCTTGAGATCATCTCTTTTGAAAATAACTCACACATAGAAATAAGTTTATGAGCATTCGTCGTTATTTGGTATTAACCTTAGTCGCCTTATTAACCTTAATTACTTTTATTGCTGCTATTCAAGGCTATAAAGCGAGTATGACGCGTGCTGAAAAACTATTTGAACAGCAATTAGTCGATTTTGCTAAAATAGTAAAAGGCCTGCACCAAACCTTTGATAATAAAAAGCCGCAGCTAAGTTCTATTAAACAGCAAACCAGCTTTGCTTTTCAAGTGTGGCAAGGAGATAACTTAGTTATCCAGAGTGCGAATTCACCCATTAAACCAATAATGAGTCTACAGCAAAACTCAACACATTTTGGAGAAGTGAATTTTTCTGGGCAACGTTGGCATGCCATTTATTTAGCCGATAAACAAGCTAGTTCCTCCGCTAATTCAGCAGGTAATACTCCCGATAATGGCCTCGTTCATTCCTTTAAAGGAAGCGATAATAGATTGGTTATCATTGTTGCTCAACCATTAAAGAAACAGTTTCTTCTTGCTCAAGAGGTCATTCTTGCGGCAGTTACTCCAATGATTATCGCCATTGTATTATTGTCTCTGCTCATTTATGGCATCATTACACAAGGTTTAAAGCCATTACATAAGCTAACTACCGCGTTAGCAAATAAACAAAGTAATGATTTTACCCCACTTGATTTACAGGTTGATAACAGTGAACTAAGTAGTGTGGTATCAACCTTAAATCAACTCCTTGCTCGATTAAACTTAGCGTTCGAACGAGAACGGCACTTTGCCGCTGATGCCGCGCATGAGCTGAAAACGCCTTTGAGTGTCTTAAAAATAAATGTCCATAATCTTTCGCGCGATTTGAATGAGCAAGGACAAAAATATCCAACAGACTTAATTAAGCCATTAACAGTAAGTGTTGATCGTATGGGGCATGTAATAGATCAGATACTGCATTTAAATCGCACTAACCCCGACCAAATAAACCAGAGTCAACAGCAGGTAAAATTGAAACCATTATTGCAAGCTGTTATTGGCGATCTCTACCAAGCTATCGCGAATAAACATCAAACAATAACCCTAACAAGTGATGAAATAATCCTTAAGGGCGATGAACTTTCTTTGCAGTTAATGTTAACGAATTTAATCTCAAATGCTAATAAATATACCCCACAAAATGGAGAGATAAAGGTCAGTACTCAGTGTCTTCAATTGGATACCAAGCAAACACAAACAACTAAAATTACTGTTGTTATTGAAGATTCAGGTAAAGGGATTGCAGCAGAAGAATACCACCGTGTATTTGACCGATTCTATCGAGTGGGGGGCGATCAACACGATTCAAGCGTACTGGGTTGTGGTTTAGGCCTAACCATAGTAAAACATATTGTTGATATGCATCGCGGAAATATTACGTTGTCTCAATCACCATTGTTAGGTGGATTACGTGTTGACGTTTCTTTTGAGCAGAACATTGAGCAGATGCAAGCGCAAGCAAGTTCAAAGGTGAACACAGTAGCAAGTAGCGATGGTAAATTAGTTAACAAGGATGAACGTGTCTAAAACGCTAACAAGATCAAAAAGCCTGTCTAAAGCACAGCTTATTATCAGTTATATACTGCTAATGGTAAGTTATAACGTCTCTGCTCAGCGACAAGAGTTTAGTGTTACTCTCAAGGATCACCTTTTTTATCCGGCTGAAATTAGTATACCTGCAAATAAAAAAGTTAAATTGGTTATAGATAATCAAGATGATAGCATTGAAGAGTTTGATAGCTTTTCTCTTAATCGCGAAAAAGTACTTTTTCCCAAGCAAAAATCAACTATTTATATCGGACCATTATCCCCAGGGCGTTATGATTTTTTTGGTGAATATCACCCAAACAGTGCCCGAGGTGTGATAATTGTCAGCGGAGTTGAATTAGCTAAGCCTGTTGTTAAGGGGGCCGATAATGCTAATTAATACCGTGTTAGTTTTTTTACAAAACATATTGCCTATTTTTGTAGTGTTTAGCCTGCTGTTTGCACAACAAGGTGCTAGGGTGCAACTTAGTAATCAAACCAGTACTCCACTTAGGTATCAAAAGAATAATAAGCCTACTTATTTACCTGTCTTAAAATTAGTGAAAACAACGATTGTAGGGTTAATTATTGTCGGTTTATTCAGTCATTATATGCCCGGATTAAGCCAACTATTTGATGGCACGGGTTTAGACATTTTTTTCTCTATACTATTTAGCTTCATTTATATTTTCATTGTTATATCCTTTTTACTCAATCGAGCTTCTGTCCATAAATTGAATAAAAACCAAATTTTTAATCAGATGCAAACCTATATGAGTCTTGGCATCTTGTTACTGGTACTTTGTGTTCATGGCAGTTACTTTAGTCTTTATGTCATGAGTTTAACGATTTCGAATGCGGTGATTGATACCTTGTATTCTGGCATTGTGATTGGCGTGATCATCGGTACAGGTATTTGTTTAAGTATTGCCATCTTATTGTATTTTATTCTGATAACGTTTGATAAAAAATTAAAGGGTAAAGTCATTTGCTATTTTTTATTATTATTTGGTGTTGCCCAGTTGATGCAAGGACTACAACTGCTTGAACAAGTTGATATTATCTCTAGCAATGTACATTTATGGAGTACTAGTTACCTGATTGCTGAAGACTCCGAACTGGGTTATTTTCTCACGATTTTATTTGGTTATGAAGCAACACCTTCCGCTATGGAACTAATCGTTTATTTAGCCGCTATTATTGTGCCAATTCTCATTGCTAAATTAATCACCTATAAACAAAATTCTACAGCTTCTTTAATGGAAGGGACTTATTAATGTTTACTTTTATTCGCCTGAACTTTTTAAGTTATAACCTTTTTAGCTTTAATTTTTTTAACCCTAAGCCTGGTAACTATGTGCTTATAGGTAGTTTTTTATCTGCTGTTTTGATCTTTTCAAATACAGCTTTAGCGGATGGTATTGTCGTTGATAAGGTGTATCACCCATACGTTTTGCCAAACGAGCGAGAAGTAGAATGGCGTATGCTAGCTCAACGAGAAAATGGTGTTAGTAACGATTTAGCACAGCGTTTTGCTTATGGTCAATCGGTCACCGACAATCTAATGTTGGAGTTTTATGTACTTGGTGAACGCGACAGTAATGATAATTTCACCCTCAGTGCTTATGAGATTGAAGCACGCTGGATGATGACAGAGCAAGGCCAATATTGGGCTGATTGGGGCATGTTGTTTGAGGTTGAAAAAGAGCATCAAGAGAATAACTGGGAAGTGACCTCTGGCGTTATTATGGAAAAAGAATTTGGTCGTACTAGCTTAACGTTAAATGCCTTTTTAATTTATGAATGGGGCGACACTATTGAGGACGAAATGGAAACTGAATTTAGATTACAATATCGTTTCCGTCATCTTGAGCAATTCCAGCCAGCTATTGAAGTATACTCAGGAGAAAACTACTTAGGTATAGGGCCTGCTTTTATGGGCGTACAGCGTTTTAGTGGACAAAAACAACTTAAATGGGAAGCGGCTTTTATCACGGGAATAAACAGTGAAAGCCAAGGGCATATATTACGGTTAGCCATTGAATATGAGTTTTAAAGAACGTTAAGCTTATTATAGAGAGATGAATAGAAAATAAAAAACCCGATATAAATATCGGGTTTTTATGGTTACTGCTGTTTTATATTAGTTATCTCATTAGCACGCTATTAGAAATCCCCTATATAAGGCATAATTTATTTCGTATAAAAGCCAACATGTTGATGTAAACGAACAGTCATTTCTTCCTGGTCATTAACAAAACCTAACTTGTCAGTAAAGTCGCGTAATACTTGTTCTACTTTATTAACAAACTTACCATAACCGTGAGACGTTTTATCTTGCTCACTGGCAACAAAAATCAGCTGTACTGAATCGACAAGTTTGGCTGAATTCCATTTACAGGTATAACCACAACTCGTATGTTTAGGATTGTAACCTAACATCAGTAACTCGCCATTTGCGATAACATTTTCGTCATCACCACGACGTACAATCGGCACTAAACCGTTAGCAATAACAGCACCATTATTCAAATTACACTGTTTTGCCGCGCTAATAAACGTATCACTGATAAGATTATATAGTGGGTTATAACGCTCTTGCTGATTTTCATCTAATGGCGCTAATGCTCTAACTCGACGGTTAATCGGAAAATCAGCTATCGCATAAGTTAGCGCATCGCTATTATCCGGCAAAGCTAACTCATCAGCTGAATATCTGTCGGTCATTGAACGGAATTTATGGGGTTGACTCCCTTCAATTCCTTTGTTTTTAGCAAATAAATCGTAGGTTAAGTGTTGATGATCACAAATTCTTATGTCGGCTAGCGTAATGGATGCTTGCTTAGCAAAGCTTTCAAGCGCTTGTTTCACTTTACGATGAAATTGTGCTGATTGAATACGAATATCATTACCATTGGCTAAAAAGACTAAGGTGATTTTTTTAGCTTTATTTTGACCATTATAGAAAGCATTTTGGCTAGCATGATATTTAGGGTTATATAAAAATAGAACTTGTTGTTTGGTTTGTGCAGTCAGCTTTTCAGGGCTAAAGCGTACACGGGCAAACTTATCATTAGCAATAAACTGTGTGCTTTCAATGGCTAATTTATCGTTGATAGCGAAAAAATAATCCGCTAATGTTTGATAAAGTTTTTCATATGGCGCATCGGCAGTGTTATCAATTAAGTCACTATATTTTTCAAGTAATTCATCAGTCAATGCTATTTTAGCCATTAAATATTGGTTTTCTCGAGCAGACGACGGAATATACACTTTATGTTGAAGATTTTTGGTGCGTGATATGGGCATGTTTCACCTATGTATTTATGTATGCGGTTAATAAAAATTGTACTGATTAATATGACGATATTATACAGAGGCTACTATAGAGTTTACATGATGTAAATCAATATAAAGTAGGGCTTGTAGTTAAAACCTTAACCGATGAAGTTAATCGCTATTAACTTGATATTTATGTTTATTTCACGCATGGTAATAAGCATATAATTTGTGGTAAATCAGGATTGAAAATTAAATGAAAAAATTAAAAAATGAAGCGGAATTATTAAAGAAAGCATTAACAATTGGCGAAAAATATGCAGTCAATCGTGGTTACAATAGTTTTTCAGCGACAAATTCAGCCAAGGATAAAGTCGAAAGCCTTTATCGTTTATTGGTTAATGATAAGTTAATTCAGCCATTAGCAGTAGATAGTGAAGATCAACCCAATATGAAACACAAACTCGCCCTATGGATAGCAAAGCAACTTCCACAAGGCCATGAATTACTAAAATAAGCGCTTGAATTTACCTGTTTGTTTAGCACTCATAGTGCATATTACTTACTTCGTTTTATCGATTTTTACTCAGTTAGACTAAATATTCTAAAAACTAGCTTGTAACAGCAATTTTCCGTGGCATTCAAACATCAACACTGCTAGATTAATGTTGGGATTCTAATTAGGAATTAATAATAAGGTACTCAATACCACATTAATCAACTTAATGAGTATAAAGAACGCTAGTAAACTAAACATTTAAGTAAAACTAACGTCAATGAGTATCGTCAACATTCAAGCTAATAAATTAGTAATGAATACACAACGAAATAGCAGTAGAGAGCCAACTATGTACCAAACTGACGATGTACGCATCAATAAAATTAAAGATCTTTTACCTCCAATTGCTTTATTGGAACGATTTCCTGCGTCAGAGCAAGCAACTAAATCAGTTGTTGCGGGTAGAACTGCTATTCACAATATTCTTAAAGGCAAAGATGACCGTTTATTAGTGGTTATTGGTCCTTGTTCTATCCACGATCCTAAAGCGGCACTTGAATATGGCCAGCGTTTAGTTCAATTACGTAACAAGTATAAAGACAGTCTAGAGATTGTTATGCGTGTTTATTTTGAAAAACCACGTACTACCGTTGGTTGGAAGGGGTTAATTAATGACCCTTATATGGATAACAGTTTTAAACTCAATGACGGTTTACGTTTAGGTCGTAAGTTATTAGTAGAGCTAAATGATCTTGGTTTACCAACCGCGGGTGAGTTCTTAGATATGATCACGCCGCAATATATGGCCGATCTTATGTGTTGGGGAGCGATTGGTGCTCGTACTACTGAATCACAAGTTCATCGTGAATTAGCCTCAGGTCTTTCATGTCCAGTCGGCTTTAAAAACGGTACTGATGGCACAATCAAAATAGCTATTGATGCTATCGGCTCAGCGGCTGCATCACATCATTTTTTATCGGTAACAAAATTTGGTCATGCTGCGATTGTTGAAACTACAGGCAACAGTGATTGTCATATTATTCTACGTGGTGGCAGAACGACTAACTTTGATGCTGATAGTGTTAAAGCGGTTACCGAACAATTAACCGCATCTGATTTGAACACCAAAGTGATGATTGATTTTAGCCACGCTAACTCAAGTAAAAAATTCGAGAACCAAATGGTGGTCTCTACTGATGTTAGTGGTCAAATAAGTGAAGGTAATGACAACATTTTTGGTGTTATGGTTGAAAGCCATTTAGTTGAAGGCAACCAGAGTTTGGTTAATGGTAAAGCTGAAGTCTACGGACAAAGTATTACCGATGCTTGTATTGGTTGGGATGATACGGAAAAACTATTAAGTCAGTTAAATGAAGCGGTTGTTAGCCGCCGACATATTTAAAACGAATAAGGGCTAACAATTCCCTTTATTCCAGATTCATGATAAAACGTCTAATTAACTCTTTATAATTAGACGTTTTTTTATGCCCCAAACGCCGAACATTGTCGATACAGTCCAAGCAAGTCAACAGTCTATTACTGCCATTTTAAATAAAATTGAATCCGTGGTCTTAGGTAAACCTAAAGAATGTCGATTAGCGCTTGCCTGTTTACTCGCCCAAGGTCATTTATTGATAGAAGACTTACCCGGCATGGGGAAAACTACTCTTGCCCATGTATTGGCGACTACATTAGGTTTGAGCTATCAGCGTACTCAGTTTACCAATGATTTATTGCCTGCAGATGTTGTTGGTTTTTCCATTTTTGATAAAGAGTCTAATCGTTTCGAACTTCACAAAGGTCCCATTTTTAATCAAGTGGTGCTGGCTGATGAAATTAACCGAGCCAGTCCAAAAACACAAAGTGCACTGCTTGAAGCCATGGCCGAACAACAAGTGAGCATTGACGGTATTACCCATGAATTACCTCTACCATTTTTTGTTATTGCCACCCAAAACCCGTTATTCCACGCAGGAACTTATCCGTTACCAGAATCACAACTTGACCGGTTTATGATGCGTTTATCTTTGGGCTTTCCTGATTTAAAAGCCGAAAAGAAAATTTTATTAAATACAGCTCAACGCACGAATCAAACTACGCGAGATAATACGGCTGCTAATGGGGGAGTAATAGAGCAAGAAGAGCTTATTGCCATGCAAGATGCGGTTACTCAAATTAACGTTTCAAATGATGTTATTGAATATATTATAGCCTTAAGTCATGTCAGCAGACGTGCTTATAGCAGTCACAGTAACGTAACTCATAGTACTCAAACTAATACCCAAGTAAATGATGCTGAAATTAACTGTAAGCCATTATCGCCGAGAGCGTCAAAGGCACTGTTACAAGCGGCTAAGGCGATGGCTTTTATTGATAACCGTGACTATGTTTTACCTGATGATGTCCAAGCCGTGTTTTATGTGGTCTGTCAACATCGATTAGAAATGCAACCGAGTCAACAGTTAGGCGCTAGTCACATTAATGATAACAGTGTGGCTAATCAGATACTTAAATCTGTTGACGTGCTAAATCCTCTTGGTCATTCATAAGGTTTAGTGATGGGAATAACGACTCTATTTTCTTTACCTAAATCGGTCAGTGTATTTTTTCATAAAAAATTTGAGCGTTGGCTTGCAAAGAGGATCCCAAATAGCAAAGAACATCAATTAAATAGCCGTAACATCATGATATATCCAACCCGTTTTGGCTTGTCGTATCTAGGCTTTGTGGTATTGGTGTTTTTATTAGGGACTAACTACCAAAATAATATCATTTTGCTGTTTAGCTACCTATTGGCGAGCTTATTTATTAGTGTCATGTTACATAGTTTTTATAACTTCTCTCAATTGCGCTTTTATAGCATGGCAAAACAACAAGGTTATGCTGGTGAAGCGTTATATTTTCCAATTAAAATTTTCGCTGAAAAAACGCATTATGATATCAATGCTCATTTTACCGATAGCAACCTAAACAGCCATGTAGAAAAAATCCCACTATGTTTACAGGGGGGTGAAGAAATAAAATTAAGCTATAAATCAGCTAAACGAGGCAAGCACACTTTAGGTCGAGTCACCGTATTTAGTGAATATTCGTTAGGTCTTTTTAAGAGCAAAACAGTATTAGGTTTTGGTCACTATGCCATTATTTATCCTAAACCGAAAAGTTTGGTTGTCGGTCAATACCAATTTTCTGCTCAACCAGATGAGCCAAGTATAGAAAGTTATCAAACGACTCACAGTGTGGGCACTGATGATTTCTCAGAACTAAGAAGTTTTGTGCGAGGAGAATCAAGAGCAAGAACAGCCTGGAAGCAATTAGCAAAAGGGCAGGGACACTATTCAAAACATTATCAAGCAAGTCAGGGGCAATTGCAGTGGTTAAAACTTAAGGATATGCCCAGTAATGATGTTGAAACACAACTTTCCTATTTAAGTTTCCTTATTAGCGAGCTAACAGCAACGAATCAAGCGTTTGGTTTATCGCTTTCTGCTGATATCAGCAATAAGTCAATGAACATACCTCCCAACGTTGGCGTTGAACATCAACAAGCCTGTTTAACCGCATTGGCTTTATATTCATGATTTTTTTCAATAATAAAACTAAAAAATCATCATCGGGAACCCTAGGTAAAGTTAATGTAAGTTTCTGTTTAAGTAGAAAAAATGCTTGGTTACTTTGGTTGTGCCAATGTTTAAATATTGCCGTGATTGCCTTAGAATTAAGTACTTGGATGCTGGCTATTATTTCATTGTCACTAGCGTGGCAGGCACTCTTATTACATAACAGCCGAGATCGTGTAAAAACGAGAAAGAAAGTAAGTACAGTTAAACACCTAAGTCAACGACAACACAATCACCATAAAAAACAACAGGCAAGCATTGTGTCACCTATCATACTTGGAATTTTTGCTTTACTAGGCTGTATAGCCATTGCTATTACTGCTAAAGAAGTCGGGATTCTCGCAAGTATGGTACATTTACTTTGTTTTTCTTATGTACTTAAAGCGTTTGAATTAAAGGCTCGAAGGGATTTCTATCAACTACTACTTTTAGGTCTTTTTGTTTTAGCCTCATCACTTATTTTTAGACAAGACTTAGTTTTTAGCTTTATTACACTCATTTTATTGGTCATCAACTTATCGGTTTTGTTACATTTTTTTTCATCAGAGAAAACTTTTGCCTCAAATATCAAAGTGATGACTGTCATACTGGGGCAAAGTGCGATATTAGCCGTGGTACTTTTTTTAGTTTTCCCTCGATTATCACCTTTTTGGCAAATGCCGCGAGCAAAGTCAGCAGAAACGGGGTTGTCGGATACCGTTAAACCCGGCGATATTGCTAATTTATCCCGATCAACTAAATTGGCATTTCGGGCTGATTTTGGTCAACAAGCGATACCTAATTATTCGCAGTTATATTGGCGTGCTATGGTGTTAGAGGATTTCGATGGTAGACAGTGGACTAGGATAAAAGCAGCGCCGAAGAATTCAGCCAAAGCATCCGCTAGCAACACCTTTAGTGTTAATCTCAATGGCAGCGATATTGTCCCCTTGAATTATCAAATTACCGTAGAGCCAAGCTTTCAAAAGTATTTATTTGCTTTAGCACCGGCTATTGCCTCGAATGAGGGCAATGACATTAGGGCAAAAAGTGATTACACCTTGATGAGTTCAAAGATTATAACGCAAGCGAAATCCTACCAACTAAGCAGTTTCTTATCACTCCCGTTAGCGCTTGAATTATCAGAGCATAGTAGAACAGTTAATTTACATTACCCAGAGGGTAGTAACCCTCGATTAGAGCAAATGGCGTTGCAGTTACAACATAATTACCCTGAACCTCAAGCACGTGCACAAGCGGTACTGTCACGTATAAATCAACAAAATTATTCCTATACTTTACAACCGCCATTATTAATCAACAATAGCTTAGACCAGTTCTTCTTTGATACTCAAGCCGGTTTTTGTGTGCATTATGCCAGTGCTTTTACCTTTATTATGCGTGCATCAGGCATTCCTGCACGTTTGGTAACTGGCTATTTAGGTGGGGAGTTTAACGGCACAAATACTGGGGATAAATTGTCAGATAAGGGACACTTGAGTATCTATCAATATGATGCTCATGCATGGTCTGAAATATGGGTACAAGGTAAAGGCTGGGTTCGTGTTGATCCTACCGGTGCCGTAGACCCTGAACGTGTTAATTCAGGGTGGTCTAATGAATTATTGCAACAACAGTCAAACCTTAATAATGAGTTGTTTAGTTTATATCAATTGAAAAATATAGCATTGCTTAATATCTTACGCTTACAATTTGATATTCTTGATTATCAATGGACCAAATGGGTCATTGGCTTTAATAGTAAGCAGCAATATAATTTATTAAAACATTGGTTTGGCAAGATGGCGAGTTGGAAATTCGCTTTGATTATTGCCATAGCTTTGGTCATCAGTATGGTCATGCTTATGTTGTTTCTCCACCTTCTTAATCGCTCCAAATCAAAAAAGAAACCGTTAGCTAAGTGGCAATTAGTCTATCAAAAATCGCTAGGACAATTAGCAAAGCAGGGCATAGTTAAACCTGCTGCTATGACAGTTAATAATTTTTCTAAGCAGGTAAGAGAACAATATCCCGAGTTAGCTATTGTTTTTACTCGTCTTAGTGTCAGTTATAATCGTTTGTGTTATCAAACATTAGCTAAAGATGAACAATTAAAATTAACACTAACAATGCAGCAACAATATCAAGACTTCTGTCAAACGTTAAAAAAACAACCATAAAAATATTTTATCGGGTTTATTCATAAAATTGAAACATTTAGACGTTAGTGTAAATTACAGCAAAAAAATGCCTTGTTGAATGGCATTATTTTTCCTAAGTTTAAAGTAGGGTTAAGTTGATTATTTGCAATAAAATACTTAGGCCGTCTTCCTTAGCATTAACGATGGAGTGTCTGTTATGCCACATACCCCAAGTGACTATGACAATGTTTTTGAAAAGAAATTAAGCCTCGCAGAACGATTTAAAATGGCGACCCTAGTTGCTGTGATAAGTTACTTTACACTTATCGGCTGGGTCGTTGCCATGGTGATTTATGATAAACATCAATCCTCACTAGCAAGCTTTCATTTACGTCAATCTTTAGGTCTAATTATTACCGGTGCTATCCTTTCATTGATACCCTTAGTGGGATGGGTACTGAATATTGGTGTCTTATTAGGTTGGGCTTTAGGGCTTTATGCGGCGATTCAAGGACAAGAATACAAAGTACCTTTGTTAGGTGATTTTTATCAACAGCATTTAGACTTTATTGAATAACCAGAACCATTTGATATCTGTGCTTGATACATAGCTGCTTGATGTATTAGCAAATCCATCAGTTTGGCAAGAGTTCACCCCGTTATTGACCGTGATAAAGCGCTTGATAATAACCACCTTTAGCGAGTAAGGATTGATGGTTTCCTTGTTCTACCAATTGACCTTTATTGATGACAATGATTTCATCAACATGCTCAATACTCGATAATTTATGGGCAATAATTAGAACCGTTTTATTTTGGGTCAAACGTGTTAAAGCTTGTTGGATATATTTTTCACTGTGGTTATCTAAGGCCGATGTTGCTTCATCTAATATGATAATACTGGCATCTCGCAAAATCGCACGGGCAATGGCGATACGCTGCCTTTGTCCTCCTGATAAGTTTCGACCATTTTCTCCTACTTCTGTATTTAAGCCCAAGGGTAGCTCTTTGGCAAAGGCCATAACATTAGCATTTATCGCCGCTTTTTGGAGCTCTTCGTCTGTCACTGAGCGGTTACAACCAAAGCTAATGTTATTTGCTAACGTATCATCTATTAATACGATGTCTTGTGATACAAAGGCAAACTGAGCCCTTAGTGAGCTTAATTTATAGTCTTCAATGGCAATATCATTGATAAAAACACTTTGCTTGGGCGATTGGTACAAACGTAGTAGTAAACGAGCTAAGGTACTTTTACCGCTGCCTGACTCACCAACAAACGCAATACTTGTTCCGCCCTTAATATTCATTGAAAATTGGGCAATAGCGGGCTGTGTTTTACCTAGATAACTGAAAGATAAGTTTTTAAACGTTATCTTCCTACACAGTTTTGATAAGTATTGTTTACCGGTATCCTCTTCTTCGCGTTCATCTAAAAAACTAAATAAGCTATTCGCGGCTATTAAACCTTTTTGTAATTGTTGATTAATATTACTGAGTTGTTTTAGTGGCTTAAGCAGTGAACCCATAGCTATTAATATTAGGGTAAAACTGCCAGGAGTGAGTTGGTTTAATACTTGGTCGATGCTGGCGAGTAATAACACTGCAGCAATAGCGAAAGAAGCAATAAGCTGAATTACCGGGTTACTCAATGCAGTTGTTGCCTGAAGTTTCATATTTTGTTGGCGGTTATGGTTATTTATTTTATCAAATTGTGCGCTGATTTGTGTTCTCGTATCGAGTAACACGATTTCTTGTTGATTTAAAATGGCTTGCTCTGTTTTATTACTGACTTGCCCCATACTGCTTTGTAGATTTTGGCTAATATTTTTGAATCGCTTAGAAACCTTAGTAATTATTAACGCAATAAGGGGTACTATAAATAAAAATATTGCCGTTAATTGCCAACTGTTGTAAACCATCATAGAAAATAAGACGAGGATGATTACCGACTCTCTAATGGCAATAACTACCGCACTTGAAAAGGCTTGTGATAGTTGCTCAGTATCATAAATTATTTTTGAAATAAGGCTGCCGCGATTGTTCTGATCAAAATATGATCGCGGTAAAAATAATAATTTTTCAAAAGCTTGTTGTCGGATCTGATAAGTCACTTTACTACTGATATAAGCAATAGCGTAACTTGAGGTGAAACTTGCAATACCGCGCAGGAAAAATATACCAATAACGAATAACGCCCCTAATTGCAGAGTACTGCTATCTGCTTTACCTAACCCTTGATCAATCAAAGGTTTGACAAAATAAATCATACCCGCATCAACTAAACTAAACAGGCAAAGCCCAGCTAAAGCAACCAATATTAGCTTTTTATATACTCGATAGTAAGAGAATAGTCGAGAGTATAAATTCGCGCTGGCTATCGATTTTTCTGTGGTAGTGTTGTCGTGTGTCATGGGGATTATTTTTTCCAACGGTTATATGACCAATACCATTGATTAGGGTATTGTCTGATTATGTGTTCAAAGCGTTGGTAAATATTTGACATTAGTTGTTCAACAGTTACTTCAGCCTTTTGCTCTGATGAATGTTCAGATAAGTTTGTATCAGTCTGTTTTTGATTCACGTAGAGGGTTTCGAAAAAAACTTGTACATGCCCATCACCTTGATAAATAGCGTAGGCGAGTAATAGAGGTTTTCTATTCATTTTTGCCAATAGGACAATACCAGCAGGGGCTTTGGTTTTTTTCCCAAAGAAGGTTACGTCTGTTTGGTTAGCATAAAGATCACAGTGCAAAGAGATATAAGCGTTACTGGCCGACTCTTTTAATAACTCACTAAAGGCATTGGTTGATTTTTTATTGATAGCGGTAATATTCGCAGCAGAATAAAAATCCATTGAGTCTGCTATAAAGCTCGGTATATTGGTTAACGTGACCGACTGGTTCGAAAATTTTGCTATCGCTAATGGCACGGCTTCATAACAGCCCATATGCATAGTCGCAATACAAGCGCCTTCACCTGATTGTAAAATTCGTAAGGTATCCTCGTCGCAAAAGATTTCGGGTTCAATCTCAGCAAGCCAAAAAGATTCCACCACGCCAAACGCACAATTACCATAAGCATCGAAAGCTAAATCTGAGACTTCTTTTAAACTAAGCTCTGGCATGGCGTTGGCAATATTCTTTATTGCTCTTAATCGCGTTTTTTTAGCAAAATATAATAGTGTCTTACCAATATTTTTGATCAGCGTTTTACGCTTAGTTCTCGTTAACTGTGTTAAACCACTGATTATCAATTTGATTAGCTTACTCAGTGACTTTTGTTTTATCGACCTTAGTTGCTCACTTGCCCAAACGTTAGTGTTAGACCTGTCTGAACGCTTAACTTTCATGGTGATATTCAACCCAACTAATAAACTGATCTATTTGTTTTAGGTTGCCCGATAACGCTTGTTCAAAAGGTAATCTAAGATTGAATTTCTGCTCAAGTTCAAGTATTAACATCATAAAATCAAATGACTTGATCGTGTTTAGTAAATGGTCCGATAAATCAGTTGATTGGTTATGGGTTTTTTCTTCGATGAACTGAATAATGCTTTGCTGAATTAACACGGTGTAGCCTCTTTTGAATAAATTTTCTTATTGATTCTTTTGAACTTACTGGCTGTAGTTTTAGCTTAGGACAGTCGTTTTATTGTCATTTTTAAGCAGGGATTTAATTTCTACCTTTCCGCTGAGATTACGGGGTAAATATGGGTAGAGATTAAATTCATCAGGCACCATATAAGCCGGTAAGTGCTGTAAACAATGCTTCCTTAATGCACTTATCATCTGCTGCTCGCTATCATCTGAATGAAACGAATGGCTTTGCTCTAGGGCGTTTTCTATGAAGGCTATAATTTTGGTGTTACCCGTGGGCTCAGTTTGCGCTGATACAACACACCAGGTTATATCGGTGGAAAAATTAACAATAGCCGCTTCAATTTCTGCCGCTTCAACTCGATGGCCAGAAACTTTAAATTGATGATCATTTCGGCCATGAAAAACAATATTTTTTTGCTCGTCATAATAAACAATATCTCCCGTTCGATAGTAGCGATTGACAGCACTTTCCATGGTTGTGTTTAAGGTGATAAACGCTTTTATTGTTTTTTCTTCATCTTGAAAATATTCATCAACAAGCTGATCACCTGACAGGTATAACTCGGCTAAGGTATTGGCTGTGGTGATGGTGTTGTTATCGTTAACTAATATGGCTGATAATCCAGGTAAAGCCTTACCAATAGGTACAGATGCTGATGTGATGGCGTGATTTTTGTTCAATTCATAATAAGTTGCAGTAATGGTGCACTCAGTCGGGCCGTAAATATTTAGTACGCGGCTATGATGGGCACATTGTTGCCATTTTAGCGCTTGGCTGGTTAATAACTTTTCACCACCAAAGCAGCTAACTCTTAGATGTGGTAGCAGTTGTGGTTTGAGTAAACTGAATTTATCCATAAAAGACAGGATAGAAGCGACACCGGAAAAGACTGTTAATTTGTTGTGTTTAATAAAGGACAGTGGACACATGAGTTGCTCGCTGGGAATAACGTACAGCGCAGCACCCTTGCTCCAACAACTAAACATATCATGTACCGAGAGGTCAAAAGAAAGTTCAAAAAACTGACTTACTTTGTCGGTGGCTTGCAACTGTAATAGTTCATCGAGTCGAGCAAGGTGATTAACAATATTGCTATGACTGACCGCAATACCTTTTGGCGTTCCTGTACTACCAGAAGTAAATAAGATATAAGCATAACGATTTACTGTTTTTAATTTACGTTCAGCGGCATCTAATTCAGTTGCTATCGAGCTGCTATCCTCTGTTGATAAAGTAAGGGTAACGGGCGTTGATTCATTAATGTCTTCAATCTTAACGCACGTATGATGGCTGTTATTAATTAACCACTCAGGGGTATCACGGCCTAAATAAATCACAAGTAAAGCTTGTTTCGTTAAGTGCAATAATGCCGTTGGATCTTCATGTTGAGCAACAAGTAATACTCGGCAATTTATTTGTGACAGTACCTTGGAACTGCGAGAGGCTGGTTGCTTGGTATTGAGTGGAACATAGGCGTTATTTGTGCTCAGAATCGCTAATATTCCGGCATACATTTGCCATTGTCGCCCACCATAAATTGCAACAGGACTTTGTTCCTTATTAAAGTGAGCAATATAACTCCCCCATCGTTGACACAATTGAAATAGCGCTTGATAGGTAAATGTTTTTGCCTGTGTATGATTGCTTTTGGCGCTGCTACCTTCGGTATACAGTGCGGTATTATGAGGAAACTTACGTACAGTATTTAAAAAACTTGCTTGATATAAATTCATAATTTTCATTGCTGAACGGATTAGATGAAAATAAATTTAACTAAATTAAGTCTCGATTTCAGTATGGGTAGTGTCGACAAACTGTCGGAATGATGTCTATATTTGTTAAAAATTGTAATTTATAGCTAAAAGTCAGCAGGGGATTTGTGTTATATATGATTAATTTAACTCGTATTCTTTAATGTCTTATGGTTAAATTTATCTGGTTTTTTATATCAATGTATTACGCCATTAATTTTCCTGTTATTAGGGAATACTCATCTGTTACCAACCCATTAAGGCATCATCTTGATCCATCTTTATCCGGCCAACAAAATGGAAAATTTGTTGCTTTTGCTCAACAAAATTTCACAGCTTTCTCCTCTAGGTGTATTCAATCAAGAAGTCATTGTGGTGCAAAATGCTGGTATGCAGCATTGGCTTAATTTAGCTATTGCTAAAGAACGTGGTATTAGCATGAATATGCGTTACGCGTTACCAGCTCAATTTTTGTGGAAGTTAATCAGGTCGCTTGCTAGCGATGATAAAGTACCCGATCAGTCACCTTACTCAAGAGAGGTGCTTTGTTGGCGTATTCATGAAATATTAGCACGCAATTCAGTCGTTAAAGATACTGATTTTAGCCAAGCTACTCATTATTGGCGTGGTGACGTAGTGGCAAGCGAAGGTGATGAAAACACCTATCATGAAAGTAAACATGCCCAGTTAAAACGCTATCAATTAGCAACACAATTAGCCGATCTATATGAACAGTATTTGATATTTAGACCGCAGTGGTTAGACAACTGGGAAAAAGGTAATTTTGAACTTAAAGGGTTAGAAAATATTTCAACCAGCGAGCATAAATGGCAAGGTAAATTATGGTGTTTGTTAATTGAACAGTTAGCGTATAACCCGGTTGAATTGCTTAATGATGCAATTGCCAATATAAAAAACAAAAAAGAGCTTATTCCGCCGCGCATTAGTTTCTTTGGTCTTAATACCATGGCGCCGATGTGGTTAAATTTTCTTAATGCCTTAAGTGAACATGTTGAAGTACACTTTTTTCACCTTAATCCTTGTTTCTCTTATTGGGGCGATATTCGTACCGAGAAACAAGAAGTCAAAGAAAAACATGCTTTAAATAAGTTATCTAAATGGTCTGATGGTGTCGACGATGTACAAAGCTTTGTTGGTAATCCGCTCTTGGCGAATTTAGGCCAGCAAGGGCGCGAATTTATCTCAATATTACAAGATTACAGTACCATTGATGTTGAATTATTTGAGCAAGCTAAAAGCGGCCAATCAGTAAATGACTATGGCGAACTAATTGGCGGCGACTTAATTACCGGTGAAGTAAGCAGTGTTTTACATCATCTACAAAATGATATTCTTGAACTGTCTGACGCAAGAGTTCCCACTGTTGATGCTGCTAACCCTAAAGAAGCACAGCATGATGATTCAATTATTATCACCAGTTGTCATAGTGCTTTACGGGAAGTTCAAGCGCTACATGACTATCTATTGCATCAATTTAATCAAGATAAAAGTCTAACACCGAAAGACATCTTGGTTATGTGTCCACAAATTGAAGAGTATGCCCCTTATGTCAATGCAGTATTTACCCGTGGCTGGCAAGATATAGCCGGTGAAGTACCGCCGCTACCTTGTTCTATTGCTGATCGCAGTGCAAAAGATAGTGACCCTTTAGTGGCAGCTTTTACTGAATTACTGACCTTACCTGATAGCCGATTTGGTGTATCACAATTGTTGTCATTTTTACGTTTACCTGCCATGGCGCATAACTTTGCTATTAACTCAGAAGACCTTGCTAAAATTTCTGCTTGGCTGGAACAAGCTACAGTCCACTGGGGCTTAGACTTAACCCATAAACAATCATTGTTAGGAGAGCAAGCAAACGCTTCTTTTACTTGGCAACAAGGCTTGTCACGCTTACTGCGTGGTTTTGCTTATGCAGATAGCGAGCAGGTTTATCAAGAGCAATTGTTATTAAGTAATGTTGAAGGCAGTGATGGCGTTTTACTCGGCCAGTTAATGCTATTTATCGAACAATTACATTATTTTAGTGAAAACCTACAACGATCGCGCACTGCAGTTCAATGGCAGAGCTTTTTACTTGAGCAATTAGGGTATTTATTTAGCCGAGTTGATGCGGACAACGTCAGTAATGAAAATAGCCTGATGGTGATTGAACAAGCGATTTCCGGTCTAGTTGAACATTGTCATCATGCACATTTTGACGATGATATTTCCCTATTAATTATTGTTGATTATTTATCACAGCATTTTAGTCAGGGTGATGCCAGTAAGCAGTTTATGGTAGGGCAAGTAACCTTTTGCTCTATGTTACCTATGCGTAGTATCCCTTTTAAAGTCATAGCGGTGCTTGGTTTGAATGATGGACAATTTCCTCGTCAACGCCAAGCGTTAGGGTTTGATTTAATGTCGCTATCTAAAGCTGAATTAGGAGACAGATCACGCCGTGGTGATGACCGATATTTATTTCTTGAAGCAATTATCTCAGCAAGAGATTCGTTATATCTGAGCTATCAAGGCCGAAATATCAAGAATAACAAACAAAAAGAACCCTCACTGGTTGTAAAAGAGCTAATGGAATACTTAGCACAAGGTTATGGTTGGCAGTTTACTGAAGAGACCGATGAAAGTGATGCAGAGCAACAGAAATCAGCTATCTATCAGTTAGCTATGCAAGCGTTTAGTCCGAAAAACTATCAAGGTAAATGGCCAAGTTTCGATGCTAACTGGTTAGCATTAGGGCAAGGTCCAGCGGACACTATTGAAAATGATCTGGATATGAATTTAGAAGCATCCCAAGTAGTGATGCAAAGTGAAGAGAAAACGAATGAAGTGAGTTTATCTTGCCAGCAATTAATACGTTTTTATCAGCATCCGGCGAAGATGTTCGCGCAACAGCAGCTTAATTTATATTTTGATAATAACAATACAGTACTTGAAGATGTTGAGCCCTTTAGCGTTAATCACTTGCAAAGCTATTTATTGCGACAAGACTTACTCAGTGCGGCATTAACTGGAACAATCGATACTCAGTCATATAAAGATGAGTCTGAGCAAGTATTAACCCGTGCACAGTTATCAGGTAAGTTTCCAGATCTACCTACAACGTCAACGCTGTTTACTGATTACCAGCATGATGTGCAACTATTTAGCGAAGAAATCAATAAGCTTAGCTGTGAAAATCCAGAACTTATTGACTGCAACATAGTGCTTAATATCGATGGTAATAGTATCGACGATGCTAGCATTGGCGGACTTAGCGCTAAAAAAATCAAGGTTTTGCTGAATACCAAATTAGCGGTTAAGAATAACTTGTTAGTGCACTATCGTAGTTCAAGCGCCAAAGCCAAAGACAAGTTCATCATGTATTTTCAACAGCTTGTTTTACAGGTATGGCAAGATCAAGTTATTGCCAATGAAGTGAACACGTCTAATACAATAAGTACCGATGAACACGCAGATAAACTGCAGCAAGTAACCGAGACTATCGGTTTGTATTTTAATACTAAAGCGCAAAAAGTAGAACAATTCACTGTGGCAAATATACCCGATGCCAAATCAAAACTTATTAACCTCATTAAGCTATTTTTTAAAGGGCAACAGCAAGTATTGTTGCTAAACGGAGAATTAGCAGAGCAGGTTTTTACTAAAAAACGTGGCCAACTCGTTGAAATGACACAAGCACGTTTTGAAGGTTTGTGGTTAGGTGATATGAGTACACGTGGATTAAGCGATGATGATTACCTGAGTTATTTCTGGCCTGAGTGTCCGCAGTATTATAATCACCAAGCGGACCTTGAGTTTGTCTATCAAGACTTATATCAAGTCGTCACTAAAAAAGCAGCCAAGCCGGCAGCTAAAAAGGCGACTACAAGTACTGCTAAGCTATCTACTACTGTTAGCAAGGAGGCTAAATAATGACTGATACGACACTAGCGCCGAATACAAAGACGACTTCTGATGCAATTGAATTAAAAAACTTAGATGCCGCGACTATTCAATTAAATGGCAAACATCTTATTGAAGCCAGTGCTGGCACCGGAAAAACCTATAATATTACCCGTATCTACTTACGTTTACTGCTTGAACGCGAATTAACGGTAGAACAAATTTTATTGATGACGTTCACCAAAGATGCCACGCAAGAGCTACGAGGCCGTATTGATAGCTTTATTCGCTTAGCCCTTAGTGATTGGGATAGCTTGTGTGAGCAAGACGCCTACTTTGCTACACTTGATAAGCGTATTAACAAACCTCAGCGAGAATTTCTTTTAAAACGTGCATTACTGTTTTTAGATGAAGCTGCCATCTTTACTATTCATGGTTTCTGTCAGCGAGTATTAAACCAATATGCCTTTACCAGTGGTTTACCGTTCAATGCCAATATGGCTGCCAATTCGTCTGAAATAACTCTGCAAGTTTGTCAAGATTGGTATCGCAGTTTAGCCAAGTCAGACGATGAAAGTTTTATGTTGCTTGCTAGTTTTTGGGCGACACCTGACAGCTTTGTCTCTAGCTTTAGTAAAGCGATAGGACACACCAGTGTTTTGTCTGTGGTTGATGTGGAAAGTATTGAAGCGGAGTTTATTGCACTAGTTCGTCTTGCCTCGCAAACGTTAAGTACCAACAGTGATCTATTTGAAAACGCCTTAATATTAGTTAAAAAGGGCGCAGATCAAGAGAAGAGACGTGACGAGCTATTGCAATTAACCGCTTGGCTTGAAAGCATTATCAGCAAAGAATTATCACTGCTTGATGTTGGCCAGGGTAAGGTCAAAATGCCGGATGGCTTTTTTGATGGTAAACGTTATGCCAGATCGACTTTTAAAGCAGATTTACTTGAAGCGTTCGCCCCGGTTAAAGAAGTTAAAGAGCAAGTTAAAAAAATAGCGACCAACATTAATAAAGCTAAAGCGTACGGCATTGTTAAGTCGGGTATTTATACTATTCGACAACAAGTGATTGAACAGAAAAAAGCGCTAAACTTATTAGACTTTGACGATCTTATTAATACCTTAGCCAATTGTCTTAACGCTGACATGTTAAAAGGTAGTAGCTCGAGCGATGAAACTTCAAACGAAGACTTTTCCAGCGACGAAAACTCAGGTGATGAAAATTCGAACCTTCTAGCACAGCAGTTACTCGCTCAATATCCAGTCGCCTTAATTGATGAGTTTCAAGATACCGATCCAAAGCAATTTGGCATTTTACAGTCGATTTATTATGGTGAGAATGCTAAAAAAGCAAAGGCGGGTTTATTCCTCATTGGCGATCCAAAACAAGCTATTTATGGCTTTCGTGGCGGTGATATATTTGCCTATTTAAATGCCCGTAGTGGCTGTGACTACCATTGGTTGATGGATACAAATTGGCGTTCATCACCTGAAATGATTGCAGGTTACAATCAATTTTTTACCTATAAGCGTAATGAGTCTTTGGTTGAAGAGTCAGCTACACAGCAATCTACACAAAAAAGTGAGAGTGTCTTTGGTTTTGGTATTCCATATTTACCCGTATTAGCTGGTAAAGGACTAGCGGGGAAAAAAGCCCAAGCCATTGATGAACCAGTTATCGCAGACAGTGATAAAGCGCTGCAATTTATCCATTTCACAGATCATGAAAATGCCGACGATGATACTAACCCAAAAGGTGACAAAGTGAGTCAAGGTAGTCGTCCTATGTTGGCTAACTGGTGTGCTAATGAGATTGTTACCTTATTGTCATCTAGAGAGACTGCAAAAGATGCGTCAGCTAAAGTAAAACCAAAAGACATCGCGATACTTGTCAGAGATGGCGCAGAAGCGCGAGATATAAAACATGCCTTGCAACAAGCAGGACTTGACAGTGTGTTTCTATCAGATCGAGCCAATTTATTTCATTCCGAGCAAGCTAAACAGTTATTGGGCTTACTTAAAGGGGTATTATTACCAGAGAATGAGCGATTATTTGTCGCAGCGCTGTCCTGTGGGTTATTAGGCTTTGATGCGAATAAACTCCATAAATTACAACAAGATGAGTTGGCTTATCAAACGTTGAAATTTGCTTTTGTCGATTATCGAACTCAGTGGCAACGACAAGGTTTTATCACCATGGCCATTAATCTGATGCACAATCTACTTGATGTTCCTCAGAATAATAAAGATCGTTGTTTGACCAATGTGCTGCATTTATTTGAAATTTTACAAGCGGCGAGTGTTCGATTAAGCCAAGGGCAAGAACTGTTACATTGGTTTGAACAGCAATGCCATTTAGAAACCAATGATGTTGAAGCTGAGCTACGTTTAGAGAGTGACGGCGACCTTATCCGTTTGATAACTCAACATGGTTGTAAAGGTCTTGAATTCCCTTATGTCTTCATTCCCTTTGCCTGTCGTCATAAAGATCCGCTTAAGTTTGGCAATAAGTCAGTAAGTTATCTGGAATATCATGATAAAAATGGGGATTTATGTTTGAGTCTTGATGGCTCAAAAGAAGCTAAAACAGCGATGAGCAATGAGGCCTATGCTGAAAGTATTCGTTTGCTGTATGTTGCAATTACCAGAGCGGAGCGACGATGTTATGTATTGTGTTGCTCTTTTGATAACTATCATTTATCGCCTTTAGGTAAAACACTGCAGTTTCAAGAGCAAGAGAGCATCATTAAACCGTTACAAGCACTGAGAAAAAGTGCTGAGCATGCCATAGGCATTCGTGAAGTAGCACTGGAATGTTACCTTGATGAAGACAGTGATGATAAAGCTGAGCTGAATCAGTTAAATAAAACTAAACAAGATTTAACTGATACAGCGGTCAGTAAATTCATAGGTAAAATAGAGCGAGATTGGTGGTTAAGTTCATTCTCAGCCTTAAGTCGTAATATTCGCCATGCCGGAGTTTCTAATCCTGACAGAGATACGGATACGGCAAGTGCCCAAATAGCAACATTACCTGTGACCGAGATAAACATTGCGTCTAATAGCGAGCAGATTTGCTTTAAATTAACCAAAGGTGCTCATACGGGTAACTTATTACACGATATTTTAGAACAAACTGATTTTTGTACGCCAGACTGGCAAGAAAGTATGCAAAAGCCCTTGTTAGCCTATGGCGAACTCAATGGCAATAATACGAATACTGGTAGTAAAGGTACTTCATTCATTGCGGATGATTTAATTGATTGGCTAGAAGAAGTGCTTAGCGCGCCTTTTATTGCCAATAACAAGAGCGATAACAAGAAGGATAACAACACCTCGAACAATATTGATAATGACGCCTTGGGATGTCTTGCAGACCTTGCTAGCAATAAAACCTTACGTGAAAGTGAATTCTATTTTCCTATGCAAGGCGGGGGCACGAGTGCATTAGCTAATTTGCTAACCGATCACCGAAATAGTGCCGAGCGCAATAATACTGAGGGGAAAGGCACATCGTTAAGGTATCCAGTAATGTTGCCTAGCTACAAGAAACTATCCGGTATGATGCATGGTTTTATCGATTTAATCTTTGAGTATCAAGGGAAATATTACCTATGTGATTATAAATCAAGCCACTTAGGGGATAACTTTCAAGATTATCAGTTTGATGCCTTGCTCGATAATGTTGAGAAAAATTATTATGACTTACAATATCTTATATATTCATTGGCCTTGCATCGTTATTTAAAGCAAACGCTAGTGGACTATGATGTTAACCAGCATTTTGGTGGTGTGTATTACTTATACTTACGTGGTATGACGACAGATCCAGCGCATCAAGGGGCAGGGGTTTATTATCGAAAAATAACAGAGCAAGAAATCAACAATTTAGAGGCGTTATTTTCTGATAACAGCGCAGACCAGAAAAAAAGTAGTCAGCAAACAGCTTCTCAACAAACCGATAGTTTGAAAAATAGTGAGGAAGCGTAACATGGCTAATAATAACTATGGAGTAGTTAAGCAAGTGTACAGTCGTTTTAGCCAAGTAAAAGAAGTCATCCAAGGTGTTGAAGCCATTGATTATTTCTTTGCTAAAGAAATGCTCAGCGCGTTAACCCCTCAAACTAATGGCGAAACAAGCATAGAAGAAACTGCTGAGTCAGAAGCGGCGAGGAACAATCAGCGTAATTTATACCACGTATTCTTAGCGTTAAGTGCTAGCTTGCGCGCAGGTCACAGCTGTTTGCCACTGAGTGAGATTGCCGATCAACACTGGGGCAAAGGCTTTGCCATCACAACTAAAGAAAATAGTGATGACTTAAGTCAGGAACTCAGCCACGCTGGTTTTGTGTTTGCGCCCTTAGCACAACTTCATACACTATTTAGTAAGTTAAACATCCTAGCATCGGACCAACAGTTATTAGTGCTTGCGCATGATAATTTATACTTACGTCGTTATTTTCAGTTTGAAAGTGATTTGGGACAGGCTATAAACTCGCGTTTACGACAACAATGTCAGTATGATAACGACCACATTAGCCAGTGTATCGCCGCGCTTTTTCCAGATGAACTTGTTCAAGCAGCAGGTACAGACTTAGGAGCACGGGAAATTGATTGGCAGAAAGTGGCGGTAGCCAATGCTATTAATAAAAATTTTAGTGTTATTGCTGGCGGTCCAGGTACAGGTAAAACCTATACGGTTACTAAATTATTAGCTGCGTTGCTTATGTTAGAACAGTCAAAGTCAGAGCAGCAAAGTGATCAACCAAAAGCGCAGGGTAAACCGATTCTCAATATTGCCCTTGTTGCACCTACGGGTAAAGCAGCACAACGTTTGTCAGAATCCATCGTTAATGCGGTTTCTGGTTTTAAAAACTTAATTGATGAGAAAGTCCTCGCCCAAATCCCTACACAAGCACAAACCCTGCACCGTTTGTTAGGTGTATTACCCAATTCACCTAATTTCAGGCACCATGAAGATAATCTATTGGCCTATGATATTGTGCTGATTGATGAAGTGTCTATGGTCGACTTACCCTTAATGACTCGAGTATTTCGAGCGTTAAAAAAGACGGCGAAAGTCATATTATTAGGTGATGCCGATCAACTGCCTTCTGTCGCCGCAGGCAGTGTTTTAGCTGATATAGCACCACGACCACACGGTGGCTTTAGTGTTGATAATGAAAAATATTTAACACAAGTTTGTCAACTCAACGCGGATCAACTTAATAATTACTTCGTTAGTACTCATTTAAGTAATCAACCAAGTAATCAACCAAGTAATCAACCAAGTAATCAGAATAATCAAAGTATTGAATCTAGCTTTGACTATTTATCTTTTCTCGTTAAATCAAGACGCTTTGACGGTAAGGGTGGTATAGGTTTAATAGCCAATAGTGTTATTCAAGGTGATGTTAAAAGTAGTTGGCAACTGTTGAATCAAGCACAGCAAACGCCCCAATCTGCTCAGTTATCACTTGCCCAAGGTGAACTTTCTACTTGGTTAGCGCCGTTAGTGAAACAATATTATCAACCGATTGAGTATTGTGCTGATGTGAGAGATGCTTTTGCCTTGTTATCACAGTTTAGAGTACTGTGTGCGACAAGGCAGGGAGAATACGGTGTTGAGAATGTTAATGAAGTGATTAAAGGTTATTTAGGGAAAAATAACGCACCATTTCAGCAAAACCAGCAAACGCTTTATCATGGTCAGCCGATTATGATAAATGAAAATGACTACCGCTTAGGTTTATACAATGGTGATATAGGTATTATCTGGCGAGTGGTTGATCAAGCAGGTAAAACACATCTGATGGCGTGTTTTGAAGATAGCTCTTCTCAAAATGAAACGGTTCAAAGTAAAGACATTGGCAGTGGAATACTTGAGCAGCGTGAGGCATCACAGCAAGCTATCAAACAGATACTGCCATCACGTTTACCTAAATTTGAAAGTGTTTATGCCATGACTATCCACAAAACTCAAGGTAGTGAGTTCTCTCATGTCGCTATGGTACTTTCGGCGACACAAAGTGCAACGCAAACCGGGCAACAAGAAAAACAGCAAAACGGCAGTAAGTTATTATCTCGAGAGTTACTCTATACAGGCATTACTCGGGCGAAAAAACAGCTGACCATAGCCGCTAATCAACGAATTTGGCAACAAGGTGTCACCGGGCAAGTTAAACGACATTCAGGCTTACATTTATATTCATATGACACGTCAAAATGATAAGATAGTGCTTTAGCACCCATTACATTTATTGTTACCTTTTTCTCTTTTTATTTAGGTTAAACCAAGGATTATAGTTATCTCATGCAATTGATTGATATAGATAAAGTACGTTATAGAAAACATTTAAATATTGTTATTGTAGGTTTTATTAGCTCTTTATTAGTACTGTCACTACTTTTTGGCACATTACTTATCAGCTTATTTTCAACGGCTGGTGATGTTAATGAGTTAATCAAAGTGGCTAGTGATGCAGTACAAGTTGAGCAAGACTCTAATTTTAGATATAACCTATTAGGTGTTGTACTAGCACTGTTAGCTAATGGCGCTATTTTACATAGTATTAAAAACAGTGCGTTTTTTACTGAAATTTATTATGTTTGGCGGATAAAGCAGTTACAAAACCTAGTCTATCGAAAACTCAAAAAGATCAAGTTGGCTGCTAAAGAGGGTGAAGAGAAAGCATTGATTATTTTATCTTTTTATTACCAAAGCCAACTGCAAATTTATAAGCTTGATGATAATACGATTACTTTAGAAACGATTGAAAAACATTTTCAAAACGTTAACGACACTATCGCTGAGCACGGCCTGACTATCAGCGCCGATCAATTCGAAAAAAGTTTGATAGCAACCTATAAATAATCAATGAAGAGAAAGCCTATAGCGCTGTCTCTGCTTTATCTTTAGGTTTCTTACTATGCTAAACATCATGCCCGCGGTGTTAATCGGGGATCCAAATTTGAATAGGGCTCTGGTCTAACAAGCGGTTAGCTAGGCACTGATATTTAAGACTACGACTAAGCTTGAAGTGATTCTTTAACTCATATTTCAGACAATAAAAAACCAGCATTCTAAAAGAGTTGCTGGTTTTTAGTATTATTGTTTCGACTTCTACAATTAATTAAAAAAGGAAGGCTAAGTCATTAACTGGCTTATCTAGCGCGGAAAATAATGCGACCTTTTGATAAGTCGTATGGCGTTAATTCAACCGTTACTTTATCGCCAGTTAAAATACGTATGTAGTTTTTACGCATTTTTCCAGAAATATGTGCAGTTACAACGTGGCCATTCTCAAGTTCAACTCGGAACATAGTGTTTGGTAAAGTATCTAAAACCGTACCTTGCATTTCAATATTTTCTTCTTTCGCCATGGGGCGCTAAACCTCTAATGTTGTGCAAATAACCATTAAATACCCCAGTATTGGTGATATCTCTTGGCAGATAAAAAAGCTGCGCGAATGATGCCTAATTGCTTGGCTAATGTAAAGGCTTGTGGCTATTTATTTAGCAATTTCATGCTTATTACTGGTGGGCTTGTTGTTAAATACCAATCGGAATAAATTATTCGTCGCTTAGCGAGGATTAAAAGGCTTAGAGGCAGGGCATGGATTGAAGAGAATGGTTATCAGGAGAATATCCCTAATGAGCTGAATCCATGCAGCGTCCTTGTCGAAATCTATAACGCAGAATGTAAGCCTTTACCTTTTATTCGGGACTCGCCCTACGGGAGTTCATTAGCAAACTGATAACATCACAAAAAGAAATAAAGATAGAATAACTATGCTTAACTCCTTTTGTTTGTTTTAAGCTCGCTAATGTAACTCTAAACTGACTAATAAGTTAATCTGCTTGGTATAATAGCCATTGACCACCAATAAAGCGTTCAAAGGGAAAATAACGGTCTTTATAATTCATCTTTTGGCATTCATCAATTTGATAACCCAAATATAAATAAGGTAAAGCCATTTGTTGGCAAAAACTAAGTTGGGTAAGAATTGAGAATATACCTAAACCACTTTTTTTATAGTCAGGATGATAAAAGGTATAAACAGCAGATAAGCCATTACTTAATACATCAGTTACAGCAACGCAGACGAGTACCTCTTCGTTGACTCCATTTTCTTCATCTACAGGTGCCCAAGTTTCAATAAACAGCTGTTTAGTTAGGTTACAGCTCAAGAAGCTTTCAAACTGCGCAAAAGAAGCCGGGTACATACTGCCGTCTTGATGCAAGGTGTTGATATAGTTTTCAAACAAAGGGTAATAGCTATCTTGTAACTGCGAAGATTGTTTCACAATAAGATGACTATTACGCTTCTTCGACCGTTTCTGGCTTTTAGAGGGGACAAAGTCATCAGTTAACACGCGAATGGATTGACAAGCATTGCAATTAGGACAGTTCGGTCGATAACTTTGCTCGCCACTGCGACGAAAACCTTGTGTCATCAACCAGGCATAACTTTCGCTGTTATGTAAACGTTCATCAACGGCAATCAACAAGCACTCTTGTTGTTCAGGTAAGTAATTACAGGGAAATATTTTGCTTACACCCAATGTATAGGAAGTATCACTCATTGATAATTTGCCAATTGCATATAACTCTTATGGTTAATTATAACTAAAATCATAAACTAAACCTAAATCGCCGCTTAAATTTAAACTTATATCGTTAATAAAGTTAATGATCGTGGTTGCCAGAAATTATCGGGCATTATCTTAGTTAGTGCATTTTGTTGTTTTTGAAGAAAAGTATCACGGCTTATTTCTTTAGCACCCATGTCTTCTAGAAAGGGGTTAAGTAATTGGCAATCAATAAAATGAATATCAGCCGTCTTAAGTAATTGACCCAAGGCGATAAGGGCAAACTTTGACGCATTACTTTGTTTATAGAACATCGACTCACCAGAAAAAAATCCATTAATGGCGACGCCATATAAACCACCGACTAATTCTTTATGACACTGCTCGTCTGTATGCCATATTTCAATAGAATGGGCGTAGCCTTGTTGATGTAACGTTAGGTAAGCAGTTTCCATCTCAGGCAGTATCCAGGTTTCATCACTGCGAAATGGTGCGTGGGCACATAACTGCGTAACTTGGCTAAAGGCTTGGTTTATCGTTATCTGATAAGGTGATTTGTTGATGGCTTTACGTAAAGTTCGATTTATACGTAATTCTTCAATGTCTATGATAGCTCTGGGATTGGGTGACCACCACATGAAGGGGTCATCATCGCTGAACCAAGGAAAGATGCCCTGACTGTAAGCCGTTATTAATCGCTCTGGTGATAAATCACCACCCAGCGCTAATAAACCATTAGGCTCAGTGAGGGCATATTCTATCGGAGGAAAGGTCAAACTATTATCATCAAGTTGATATAAAATTTGACCCATTAATTTTCCTCTCAATAGTATTTATAATAACGTTATTGCATTGATACAACGACGTTAATGCAATGATTATAACGCGTCTAAATAGCGCTCTGAATCTAATGCAGCCATACAACCAGCACCAGCAGACGTGATTGCTTGACGATAAATATGATCAGCAACATCACCGGCAGCAAAAACACCTTCAACACTGGTTTGTGTTGCATTACCTTGCGTGCCACTTTGAATAGTTAAATAACCATCTTTCATATCAAGTTGGCCTTTAAAAATATCAGTGTTTGGCTTATGACCAATCGCGATAAATACACCTGATACTTCAAGCTCTTCAGTCGCATCTGAATTCATTTCTTTTAAACGCAGGCCAGTAACACCCATGTTATCACCCAATACTTCATCTAAAGTACGGTCAGTGTGTAAAATGATATTACCGTTAGCGACTTTCTCATATAAACGATCCGTTAATATTTTTTCACTACGGAAAGTATCACGACGGTGAATTAAATGAACTTCACTGGCAATGTTAGATAAATAAAGTGCTTCTTCAACGGCAGTATTACCACCACCAACAACCGCAACTTTCTGGTTTTTGTAAAAGAAACCGTCACAAGTAGCACAAGCTGAAACACCACGGCCCATAAAGGCTTCTTCAGATGGCAAACCAAGGTATTGTGCAGAAGCACCAGTACAAATAATTAGCGCGTCACAGGTGTATTCGCTGCTACCTTTTAATCTATAAGGCTTAGAAGAAAAATCTACTGAATCGATATGGTCGAAAATAATCTCAGTATCAAACTTCTCAGCGTGCTTTTGCATACGTTCCATTAATGCTGGACCTGTAAGATCATCAGCATCGCCTGGCCAGTTTTCTACTTCAGTAGTCGTGGTTAATTGTCCACCTTGTTGCATACCAGTGATCATTACTGGTTTTAAGTTTGCGCGGGCAGCATAAACAGCAGCAGTATAACCAGCAGGGCCTGAGCCTAAAATTAGAAGGGGACAGTGTCTTACGTCGCTCATGGGTTCTCCAAGAAAAATTGATTACTTTCAAATAGGTAATTTTTAATTACCTTACATTCATTAGTTGGGATGATAAGGAAATAAAGCAAGGGGGTAAATAGCTAGTTCGTTATAAGATAAACAAAACGGTAAATAAAAAAAACGCACTTGTGCTTAACTGTAAGCAAAAGTGCGCTATTGACTATAAAAAAGATATTTTTACAGTCGTGTCAATCGAGTGATACTTTATGCGTTTAAAGCAACACGTGGATCAACATATTCGTAACCTAGTACATCGGCAACTGGCTTGTAAGTGATTTTACCAGCAGCAACGTTTAAGCCTGCTAATAAATGTTCATCGTCCAATAATGCTTGCTTAGCACCTTTGTTTGCGATGGTAACAGCAAATGGCATTGTTGCATTTGTTAACGCCATCGTTGAAGTACGCGCTACGCCACCAGGCATGTTCGCTACACAATAATGTACAACACCGTCAACTACATAAGTTGGCTCTTGATGTGTGGTTGCTTTTGATGTTTCAAAACAGCCACCTTGGTCAATAGCAACATCAACAACAACAGCACCTTGCTTCATCATCTTGATGTGTTCTCTTGTTACTAACTTAGGTGCAGCAGCACCTGGAATTAATACCGCACCGATAACTAAATCAGCTTCAACTATTAACTGGTCCATCGCATCAGCAGTTGAGTAAACTGTTTTTAAACGGCCATCGAATTCAGTGTCTAATTGACGTAAACGCGGTAAAGAACGATCTAAAATAGTAACGTCTGCGCCCATGCCTACAGCCATACGTGCAGCTTGAGTACCAACAACACCACCACCAATAACTAATACTTTAGCGGGAGCAACACCTGGAACGCCACCTAATAAAGCACCTAAACCACCTTGTGCTTTTTCTAATGCGTGAGCACCCGCTTGAATAGACATACGGCCGGCAACTTCAGACATAGGCGCTAATAATGGTAAACCACCCGTCGCTGATGTTACTGTTTCATAAGCAATACATATTGCGCCAGAAGCAACTAATAATTCAGTTTGCTTAGGATCTGGTGCTAAATGTAAGTAAGTAAACAATATTTGACCTGGACGAAGCATATTACATTCAACAGGCTGAGGCTCTTTTACTTTGATGATCATATCTGCAGTAGCAAAGATTTCTGCAGCAGTATCAACTATTTTTGCACCAGCAGCGATATATTGCTCATTATCAAATCCAATGGCAGCACCGCCATTATTTTCAACAATCACTTCGTGACCATTTACTGATAACTCTTTAACACCTGCAGGTGTTAAGCCGATACGGTACTCGTGGTTTTTAATTTCTTTAGGTACACCAATAATCATATTTATCTCTCTTATATTTAACTTATTGTATTTAGTGCCGCTTCATAAATGAAGTGCTTTTTTTTAGATGTATCTAGTATATGGCTAAACTTCTAGAGTAACCTGTCGTTATTTTAAAAAAACCGATATATAATGCTAATAATGGTCAAAATAACAGAGTTATATAAATGAGTGTTAATAAAGTGATTGATCGTATTGATAAAAACATCCTTTTTGAACTTCAAAAAAATGGACGTTTATCGAATGTTGAGTTGTCTAAGCGAGTGGGTTTGAGTCCAACCCCTTGTTTAGAAAGAGTTAAGCGGTTGGAGAAAGGGCAATACATTACGGGTTACAAAGCTATTTTGAATCCACATAAACTTGACGCTGCTTTATTAGTGTTTGTTGAAATTACGTTGACAAAAACCAGTCCAGACGTTTTTGATGACTTTGCCAAAGCCGTTGATGAAATTGATGTCATTCAAGAATGCCACCTCGTTTCAGGAAATTTTGACTTTTTACTTAAAACTCGTGTTAAAGATATGTTGGCCTATCGAGAGCTACTCGGCGAGACCTTATTAAAGTTACCTTCGGTAAGTGACAGCAGAACCTATGTAGTAATGGATGAAGTAAAATCAACCAATTTACTTGCGATCAAACGTTAGGGTAAAGCATCTATACCCGTTCCACTTGAAGATGCAGGATTCAGCTGGAATTATAAACGCCTTTAGGCAAGGCGTTGATTGAAGCGAATAGTTATTATATTGTCGAAATTAATAACGCAGTATAAAGTGTTTATAAACCAGCCCTTCGGGGAAACGAGCATCTTCAAGTGGAGCGGGTATAGGTATCAATAACCAATTGACTAAAATAGTATTGTTAATTGGTTACACCCAACGGATAGTGTCTTGACGATACACACAGTCAATTATTTTTTAACTATAGGGATAACCTCGTGTTCTGAAGAGGTAGAAGCACTTTTGAGCTAATCAATTTACATAGCTGTATAAAAAAACATGCACTAATGACAATTTGTTGCTGCCAACTAAGCGCTAATTTGATACTTTAGCTTAGCTATACGTAATTTTTACGTGTTTATTTCCAATGGTACTTACATTTGTCTTCAGATCTGATAGAAAATCCCGATGCTTCACTTGCTGCATTGACCAATAAACAACTCACTGGCGTACAACGTCTACTTGAAGCTGGGTTATTGTTTTTCACTGTGTTTGCCATGTTTATGATGTTGGCGTTATTTAGCTTTGACCCTGCTGATCCCGGTTGGGCACAAACAGGTTATCAATCACAGGTGCGAAACTTAGGCGGTGCGGTTGGTGCTTACCTTTCTGATTTGTTTTTGAACCTTTTCGGTCTTATCGCTTACAGTTTACCTTTTGTTATCGCTATCGTGGGTTGGTTGTTGTTTCAACGCTTTCATGAATTACTGAAACTTGACTACTTAACGTTAGGCTTAAAGTTGATTGGTTTTTTCATGTTTTATCTTGGCGTAACCTCTTTGGCCAGTATGAATTTTGATGATGTTTTTTACTTCTCTGCAGGCGGTATTTTAGGTGATGTCCTTAGTGAAACCTTGCTCCCGTATTTTTCATTTGTTGGCTCTACTTTATTATTCTTACTTTTTACCTGTGCAGGTTTTGTGCTTTTAACTGGTTTTTCTTGGCTTAAATTTATAGACGCGGTAGGTAGATATGCCATTGTGGCAGCACTTAAACTAATAAGCTTACCTCTATTGATTAAAGCGCATTTCGGTTCTAGCGAAGAAAATACAAATGCCGATGATGGGCTTGGTAATGTGAAAAGCCGTTTGGTTCAAAACAAACCTACTGTTAAAGTAGAAAAGTCAAAGTCAAAGCCAGAACACGTCACTCCTGAACAAATAGCCCCTGAACCAGTAACAACAAAACCAGAATATTCAGAAACGTTACCTTATGGGATATTTGCCGAAACAGCCATTGTTGAATTGCATGAACCTTTCAGTATTAGACCAGAGCTAGACGAATTGACAAAAAAAGTGGCTTCAAAAAGTGAACCATATATTGATATTTCTGAACTAATGAATGAACTTTCTGTGGGCAATGTACAAGAACATGTTAGCAAGAAAGAAATTACCGCCGCTTTCGCCGAGGTAGAGAAACCTGACGTTGCCGATGATTATCAATTCCCCGTTCCTGCACAGTTAGCACCTGTTGAGCAAAGTATATCTGATAACAATGGCCAAGTTAATCTCGTTGCGGTTGAAGACAAACCCTCTCAGGGAATGCCGTCTATTGATCTACTTGATCGACCTGATAAAGCGAAAAACCCGATTAACCAAGAAGAATTAGACATAGTAAGTCGCTTAGTTGAAACGAAACTACTCGATTTTGGGGTGCAAGCACAAGTGGTGTCTGTTTATCCTGGCCCTGTTATTACTCGCTTTGAATTAGATTTGGCACCCGGTGTTAAGGTGAATAAAATTACCAGCTTATCGAAAGATTTAGCCCGTGCTTTATCGGCTATTAGTGTACGCGTGGTTGAAGTTATTCCGGGTAAATCTGTTATCGGTCTAGAACTACCGAATAAACACCGTGAAATTGTCTATTTAAGTGAAGTGATTGGATGTCCTGCTTTTGAAGAATCGCCATCACCACTTGCTATGGTGCTAGGTAAAGATATTGCGGGTGATCCCGTTGTCGTCGATTTAGGTAAAATGCCACATTTATTGGTTGCTGGTACCACGGGCTCTGGTAAATCAGTTGGTGTAAACACCATGATTGTCAGCTTGTTGTATAAATCAACGCCTGAAGATGTGCGTATGATTATGATTGATCCGAAAATGTTAGAGCTTTCAGTTTATGAAGGCATTCCACATTTATTGGCTGAAGTAGTTACTGATATGAAAGATGCTGCTAATGCGCTGCGTTGGTGTGTTGGTGAAATGGAACGTCGCTATAAAGTTATGTCGGCCGTAGGTGTACGTAACTTAAAAGGTTACAACAAAAAAGTGCTTGAAGCGATTGCTGCGGGTGAGCCATTAATTGACCCTACATGGCAACCTAATGATGGTATGGATCAAACACCACCTTTGTTAGAGAAATTACCCAGTATTGTTGTTATCGTTGATGAATTTGCCGACATGATGATGATTGTTGGTAAAAAAGTTGAAGAACTTATTGCCCGTATTGCCCAAAAAGCGCGTGCGGCTGGTATTCACTTAATACTTGCTACCCAGCGCCCTTCAGTAGATGTTATTACTGGTTTGATTAAAGCGAACATTCCTACCCGTATGGCGTTTCAGGTATCGTCAGGTTTGAACTCTCGTACGATTTTAGATCAGCAAGGGGCAGAGCAGTTACTCGGCATGGGTGATATGCTTTATTTACCGCCAGGTACTGGTGTACCAACGCGTGTGCATGGTGCTTTTGTTGACGATCATGAAGTGCATGCGGTAGTAAAAGATTGGAAATCTCGTGGTGAGCCAAACTACGTTGAAGAGATTTTGTCAGGTGAACACGATCAAGATATTTTATTACCTGGCGAACAAGCAGAAGGAAGTGAGGCTGAAGAAGTTGACGCGCTTTACGATGAAGCGGTTAATTTCGTCACTGAAAAACGTCGCGTTTCAATTTCGAGTGTACAAAGACAATTTAGAATCGGTTATAACCGCTCAGCAAGAATAGTTGAACAAATGGAATTACAAGGTGTCGTATCAACACCGGGTAATAATGGCGCACGTGAAGTTTTAGCGCCGCCGCCAGTGCGCGACTTTTAATTTATACCACTAACTATTTCAAGCGATTGATTTATTCCAAGGATTATTTCTAGGTTCATTTCAAGGTAAGGTTATCGCTTATTATTTTCTCTGTGTCAGCTATGTACTGGCGCAGTTCATCTTATTAGAAGTAAAACTATGCAAATCAATTTTAAGCAGAAACCATTTTTTCGGTCATTCGCGTTAACCAGTATTTTACTCCCAGTACTAAGTTTATATCAACCAATGGCTTACGCAGAGCAACCACCAGTAAATACCATTGCATCATCGTCACCATCAAGTGAGGCAAAAGAGCACTTAATGGCTAAGCTCAGGAAATTGGCTTTTTTTAGTGCTAATTTTAGCCAAAAAATACTTAGTGGAGAGGGTGAAATATTGCAACAAGGCTCAGGTACTTTAGCTATTAGCAAGCCTAATCTTGTTAATTGGAAAACCATAACACCCGATGAAACTTTAATTGTTAGTGATGGCAATACCTTGTGGTTTTATGACCCGTTTATTGAACAAGCCAGTGCTTACAGCCTAGCTAAATCAATCCATAATACGCCCATTTTATTACTTACTAGTGATGAACCTCAGCTTTGGCAACAGTACCATGTTAGTGAGCAGAACAACGCGATTGAAAGTGGCTTACGTTTTGTTGTGCTGCCAAAAGATGAAAACAGCCAAATTAAAAAACTCACGTTAAGTTTTGAAGAAACAAAAACTAAGGATATTCAGTTAAGTGAGTTTTCTTTTGAGGATGCAACAGGGCAAATTAGCCAAATCAGCTTAAGTCACTTTAATAGTACTGTTAAGCCAGACGCATCGTTGTTCACATTTAGCTTACCTGAAGGTGTAAGACTTGAAGACAAACGATAATTCACAAGATAAGCTATTCGGTAAGTCATCTTCAGCGTTAGACCTTAGCCAGCGTAACAAGGAAGGTCAGCAAAACTCATTGTTTGACCTTACGCCGGGAGATTGTGAGTCAGAAGCCAGTGATAATACGGTAACGAACAATAACGCTCCAGCAAGTAGCTTTATGCCACTTGCTGCAAAAATGCGCCCAAAAACCTTAGCTGACTATGTTGGGCAGCAGCATATCTTAGGTGGCGATTCGCCCTTAGCGCAATCCATTGAGCAAGGTCACTGTCACTCCCTTATATTTTGGGGCCCACCGGGTAGTGGTAAAACGACGCTGGCTGAAATTATTGCTCAACATGCTAATGCCGAAATAGAACGTGTATCTGCCGTTACCTCCGGTATTAAAGAGATCCGTAGTGCTATTGAAAAAGCAAAATTGCGTGCACAAGGCGAGGGCGCTAATAAACGTAGAACAGTACTGTTTGTTGACGAAGTACACCGCTTTAATAAATCGCAGCAAGATGCTTTTTTACCGCACATTGAAGATGGCACCATCATTTTTATTGGCGCGACCACAGAAAACCCTGCGTTTGAACTAAACCAAGCGTTACTATCTCGTGCACGTTTATATACCTTAAAAAAATTAACCCGTGATGATTTAGCACAAGTATTACAGCGTGCTATCTCTTTATGTGAAGAAGAACAGCAGCTGAGTATTGATTTAAGCGTTGATGCCAAGCAAAGCTTACTTAATCGTAGTGATGGCGATGCCAGACGATTACTTAATCTATTAGAAAACTGCCTCGATAGTACCGCTACAACACAAAAAAAAGAGTTAGATAATGTAGAAAACAAGCAAGGCGATCAAAAAGCTAACCGTGATGTAAAAATCATTACCGTTGAATTAATCGCCCAAGTCGCTGGCAGTAAAATTGCCCTTTATGATAAAGGCGGCGATGCTTTTTATGATTTAATCAGTGCCTTTCACAAATCAGTACGTGGCTCTAGCCCTGACGCTGCGCTTTATTGGTATGCAAGAATTCTTACCGCCGGTGGTGATGCCCTGTATGTTGGCAGACGTTTACTCGCTATTGCCAGTGAAGACATAGGTAATGCAGACCCACGCGCAATGCAACTGGCTATCAACGCCTGGGACACGTTTCATCGTGTTGGTCCAAGTGAAGGTGAACGTGCTATTGCGCAAGCTACGGTATATATGGCATTAGCACCTAAAAGTAATGCAGTTTATCAAGCGTTTAATAAAGCCAAAATATTAGCCCAGCAAACATGCGATTTAGATGTACCGTTGCATTTAAAAAATGCCACTAGTAGTATTACTAAAGAACTTGGCCACGGCACTGAATATCGCTATGCCCATGATGAAATAAACGCCTTTGCTGCGGGCGAGAACTACTTTCCAGAAGCGTTAGCTAGAGGCGACAGTTCGCATACTCGCTTGTATCAACCAACTGAACGCGGTTTAGAGAAAAAACTCAAAGAAAAACTCGATTATTTAAACCAGCTTGATAGGAATAGCCATGACCAACGCTATTAGTAATTTCACTTTATACGCTTTTGTCGCCCTTGGCGGGGCCTGTGGGGCAAGTTTACGCTTCTACATTTCGCAGTTAGTACTAAATTGGCTCGGAAAAGGTTTCCCTTTTGCTACATTGATGGTTAATATCATCGGCTCATTTTCTATGGGTTTGCTATATCAACTAATCGAACATGAAATTCTCAATATTAGTGTGCATAGAACTTTAATAGGAATAGGCTTTTTAGGTGCATTTACCACCTTTTCTACATTTTCATTAGACTCCTTGTTACTATTACAACAAGGCGATGTATTAAAAGCGGCAATAAATATTTTACTGAATGTTTCACTATGCATTGGTGCAGCAGCACTTGGCATGTATATGGTAACCACTTTAGTAAAATAACGGCTGATTATATAATCGCAACGTAGAAAATATGTAAAAAATTTTAATAACTTCATTAACAAGAATGTGAACAATTATGCTTGATGCAAAACTACTTAGAACTGATTTAGATAATATCGCTCAACAACTTACCAAACGTAACTTTGTGTTAGATACCGATACGTTAAGTGCGTTAGAAGAGCAACGTAAAGCTATCCAAGTGAAAACTCAAGAACTGCAAAATGAACGTAATACTCGTTCAAAGTCTATTGGTCAAGCGAAAGCGCGTGGCGAAGACATTGCACCATTACTTGCTCACGTAAGTCAGCTAGGTAATGATCTTGATGCTGCGAAAGCAGAGCAAGACGAAGTTTTAGCTAAAATTGATGCAATAGCGAGTGCTATCCCTAATCTTCTTGATGACTCAGTACCTGATGGTAAAGATGAAGATGACAACGTTGAATTAAAACGTTGGGGCACGCCGCGTGAATTCGATTTTGAAGTGAAAGACCATGTTGATTTAGGTTTTTCAGTAGATAAAGGCCTAGATTTTGAAAGTGGTGCTAAGCTTGCTGGCACACGTTTTGTGGTAATGCGTGGCAAAATAGCCCGATTACACCGCGCTATCGCTCAGTTCATGCTAGATACCCATACAGAAGAACATGGTTACCAAGAAATGTACGTACCTTACTTAGTTAATGCAACGTCATTATATGGTACAGGGCAATTACCCAAGTTTGGTGAAGACTTATTTCATACGGATTTATCAAATAAAAAGTTCTCATTAATTCCTACATCGGAAGTGCCACTAACGAACTTAGTACGTGATGAAATTGTTGATGAAGAAGACTTACCTATTAAAATGACAGCACATACGCCATGTTTCAGAAGTGAAGCAGGCTCTGGTGGTCGTGATATTCGTGGACTTATTCGCCAACATCAATTTGATAAAGTTGAAATGGTACAAATCGTTAAGCCTGAAAATTCAATGACCGCGCTTGATGAACTTACACGTCACGCTGAAATTATTCTTGAAAAACTTGAATTGCCATACCGTACCGTACAACTATGCAGCGGTGATGTTGGTTTTAGTGCAACCAAAACCTTTGATTTAGAAGTATGGTTACCTGCACAAGACACTTACCGTGAAATTTCATCGTGTTCAAATATGGGCGCTTTCCAAGCTCGCCGTATGCAAGCACGTTTTAGAAGTAGTGAAACAAACAAACCAGAATTGTTGCATACACTAAACGGATCTGGTTTAGCAGTAGGGCGTACCTTAGTTGCTATTCTAGAAAACTACCAACAAGCTGATGGCAGCATTAATGTTCCAACAGTATTACAGCCTTACATGGGTGGTTTAACTAGCATAGGTTAATTACCCTCTAGTTTAGACGTAGTTCAAGTAAAGTGAGCATTAGATAAAGCGCGATGTAGGGAACAACGTCGCGCTTTTTGATCTAGTGAGGATTAGAAAGTTTAACTTTTTTATAAAATGAATTTAAATAACAAAATAGTATTGTCCAACCCAATAACTTACTGTGTAAGCATACAGTAAGTATCTAATTCCTTCTTTCTACAAGAAAGCGCGCAAATTGCCTTCTTTCACACATCTACCAGTTACAGCACTATTTTTAACTTATTGATCTATCGACAACAATCGAGTAACCTCCTAGCATTATAAAATTATGGACGATTGATCTCATCTTGTAGAAACAAGGAGATTTGCCTCATAATAAACT
>NZ_PJAQ01000067.1 GCF_002836775.1 Colwellia sp. 12G3
AGTCCTGCTTTAATGGCTTGTTAGCAATCAAAGCCTAGAGACTTAGCGTGTTCCACAACTAAGCCATGTCCCGATAGCATATATGATAACCTTATTTTAGTGCCGCTTTTGAAAGTAAAAGCATACCAACTACATGCGCTATTAAATTCAACCGACTCCAGATTGCTCCAGCTTTCTTTTTTAGAACCAGACCACGGCGTTTTTAACTCAAGTAATTCGTCATTAAATTTACCTTTAACACCAAATCCTTCGGCTAGAGAGAAAAAAGAAATCCCCCCGAACATTAAAATAAGGATGCTTAGGGCAATGTATTGCCCTCCATGATCTGTGAACGCTACAATATAAATAAGGCCGAAAGTAGCAAATAAAGTTATCCAACCAAAAGAGAAAACAAACAAGCCATATCTTAGATTTCCATCATAAGATTTATGACTATTTCTATTTGAAATGTATGCACATAAAGCAACCGCAATAATGCCACCGATAATACCTGAATCAACACCGAACATTAATGGAATCCTCCTTGATTGCTAACAGCTTATTATGGAGACTTCTCAGTAATGTCCATCCCATAACCTTTAATTAATTCTTATTAATATCCCATAATTTCAAGGCTTTAGAAACGACAAATATTTTATTTTTATCGTAACTTGGATATTACCGCGAAGTCTCAGTAATATCCAACATGGAATAATACATTATTACACATAAAATCAATGCATTAGGGCTTTATACAGATGTTTTTAGGTTATTACTGAGACTTCTCAGTAATACGATATGAATTATTCATTAGAAAATATATCGCAAATATTTCGAAGCTAACTTCCGCTTAGCCAATCATTATTTAGTTGGCTGTCGACCTGCTTAGGTCAACTAAAGGGGCTACTGTTGACCTCGAAAAACACTCACAATGTAAAACTCTTACTTCTTCTATGCGCACCAAGTTATCTTAACAAAGCACTTTGAGGAAAACTCAATATGACATATCTCAATTTTGTTTATTTACCATTAAGCTCGTTCTATTGAAAAACTCTGTACTTCACTTATATTTTTAATATCAAGCGCTAGCATCACCAGTCTATCAATTCCTAAAGCAACACCTGAACACTGTGGTAATCCATGGGTTAAGGCGGCAATAAAATTTTTATCTATTGGTTTAACCGGCAAACCTTGAGCTGCTCGTTTAGCATTATCTTCTTCAAATCTAATTTGCTGCTCATTGGCATCAGTTAATTCATTAAAACCGTTAACTAACTCAATACCTTTGAAGTAACATTCAAACCGTTGTGCCACCCGAGAATCGTCAATTGATCTTTTTGCCAATGATGCTTGAGCTATCGGAAAGTCATAGATAAATTGCGGCTGGTTGATGCCAATGGTTGGTTCAATTATTTCAGTAAAGATAAATTGCAGTAGCAAGTCGACATCATTCATTTCAATTAGCCAATCAGCAGATTTAGCATACTTGTTTAAAATCTCAACAAGCTCATCAAAACTTGCCTCTAATGGGTCAACAGCAACGGTGGTAATGAAGATATCTTGATAGCTAGTAAATAACGCCTTATTACCACCTAAAACGACTTGAAGTAGTTCAGCCACCTCAGACATCAAGTCGAACTGGTCAAAGCCGATACGATACCATTCAAGCATCGTAAACTCAGGATTATGATTCTTACCTGACTCTTCATGACGAAATGCTTTAGAAATTTGAAAAATACAGCCATAACCTGAAGCAAGTAATCGCTTCATATGAAATTCTGGTGAGGTTTGTAAAAATAATTCGGTAGAGTGACCCGCTGGACTATTTGCTAAAAAATCATACTTGCATGAGATAGCATTTAAATAGACGTCTGTCACTGTACCTTGAGATAAGGCTGGGGTTTCAACTTCAACAACTTTACGCTGCCTAAAGAATTCTCTAACTTGGTGTAATACTTCCGAGCGCTTTTGCGCATTCTGCCATGAAAGTGTTGGTTGCCAGTTCATTAGTGATCCTTTTGGTGATGATGGTCGAGACAATGGATTTCCGATCAGAAATTTCGGAAATGACGACTGATATTTTATAGGCTATTGCGAGGTAATCAATCAATTTACTTAATATATCACTCAATAAATGACTTAGCTGTTTATCAAATTTCAGGCACAAAAAAGGCCGCGTTAGCGACCTTTCTTAGATATTGATACTTAATTTCTAATATGCATTTGCTTAGTAACTGATGATTTAACAAGGCGTAGGCACGGAGTTGACGTTAGTCAATGAGTACCTACAACGACGCTAAATCGAAGTTAGTGGCAAATTAAGCAATAATTTTAGAAACAACACCAGCACCAACAGTACGACCACCTTCACGGATAGCGAAGCGTAAACCTTCGTCCATCGCTACTGGGTTGATTAGCTCAACAACAAACTTAAGGTTGTCGCCAGGCATTACCATTTCAACACCTTCAGGAAGCTCTACAGCACCTGTGATATCTGTTGTACGGAAGTAAAACTGTGGACGGTATCCTTTGAAGAATGGAGTATGACGACCACCTTCATCTTTACTTAGTACGTATACTTCTGATTCGAACTTAGTATGAGGAGAAATTGAACCAGGCTTACATAGTACTTGACCACGTTCAACATCTTCACGCTTAAGACCACGTAGAAGAACACCACAGTTCTCGCCAGCACGACCTTCGTCAAGAAGCTTACGGAACATTTCAACACCAGTACATGTTGATTTTTGTGTATCACGGATACCAACAACTTCTACTTCTTCACCAATTTTGATGATACCACGTTCAACACGACCCGTTACAACAGTACCACGACCAGCAATTGAGAATACATCTTCGATAGGCATGATGAATGCTCCGTCGATTGCACGCTCTGGCTCTGGAATGTAGTTATCAAGTTGATCAGCAAGTTCAATGATTTTTGCTTCCCACTTTTCGTCGCCTTGAAGAGCGCCTAAAGCTGAACCTTGAATTACAGGTAAATCATCACCTGGGAAGTCATATTCAGAAAGAAGTTCACGGATTTCCATTTCTACTAATTCTAATAACTCTTCATCATCAACAACATCACATTTGTTCATGAATACGATGATGTATGGAACACCAACTTGACGAGATAATAAGATATGCTCACGTGTTTGTGGCATAGGACCATCTGTAGCAGCAACTACTAAGATAGCGCCATCCATTTGTGCAGCACCAGTGATCATGTTTTTGATGTAATCGGCGTGACCAGGACAATCTACGTGTGCGTAGTGACGAACTTCAGTATCGTATTCGATGTGAGAAGTATTGATTGTAATACCACGTTCACGCTCTTCAGGAGCATTATCGATTTGTGCGAAATCTTTAACTTCACCACCGTGTACTTTAGTTAATACCGCAGAGATAGCAGCAGTTAAAGTTGTTTTACCGTGATCTACGTGACCGATTGTACCAACGTTAACATGCGGTTTTAAACGTTCAAATTTTGCTTTAGCCATTTTTCAATTACCTTAAAGTTTAGTAAACTATATAAATTAAAAGGCGCAGTCAAAATGACCTTGCCAGATGTAAATTAAATATTCTTTAATGGATGCTCTAACGAGTTTCCATAATTTTTTGTGCTACCATTTTCGGCGCTTCATTATACTGCTGAAACTCCATAGAGTAAGATGCACGTCCTTGAGTAGCACTACGCAAGTCGGTAGCATAACCGAACATTTCGGCTAATGGTACCAATGCATTTACAATTTTCAAACCGGCAGGACCTTCATCCATGCCGTCAATCATACCGCGTCTACGGTTTAAGTCACCTACAACATCACCCATACTGGTTTCAGGAGTAGTAACTTCTACTTTCATCATCGGCTCTAAAATAACAGGGTTTGCTTCAAGTGCACCTTTTCTAAAGCCCATAGAAGCAGCGACTTTAAATGCTATCTCGTTAGAGTCAACATCATGAAAAGAACCATCATAAAGCGTGACTTTAATGTCTAATAATGGATATCCGGCTAAAACACCGCTATCCATTTGCTCTCTACAGCCTTTTTCTACTGCAGGGATAAATTCTTTTGGTACTGCGCCGCCAACAATTTCGTTAACAAACTCAAAACCAGCACCTTCTTCGTTTGGTTCCATCTTCAACCAAACATGTCCAAATTGACCTTTACCACCAGATTGACGTACAAATTTACCTTCCACTTCAACCGTACTACGAATGGTTTCTCGGTAAGATACTTGTGGGTTACCAACGTTACACTCAACACCAAACTCACGCTTCATACGTTCGACAAGAATATCCAAGTGTAGCTCACCCATACCTGAGATGATGGTCTGTCCAGTTTCATCGTCAGTTGCCACTCTAAATGATGGGTCTTCTGCGGCAAGTTTACCTAACGCAACACCCATTTTCTCTTGTGCTGCTAATGTTCTCGGCTCAACTGCAACTGAGATTACCGGTTCAGGAAACTCCATACGCTCTAACGTAATAACATGCTTAACATCACATAAAGTATCACCTGTTGTGACATCTTTCAAACCAATTGCAGCAGCTATATCACCGGCGCGAACTTCTTTAATCTCTTGCCTGTCGTTGGCGTGCATTTGTACAATGCGACCAAAGCGCTCTTTCTTACCCTTTACAGGATTGTAAACGCTATCACCTGTTTGCACTACACCCGAATATACTCTGAAGAAAGTGAGTGTACCAACAAATGGATCAGTTGCTATTTTAAAAGCTAGCGCTGAAAATGGTGCATCATCATCAGCAGAGCGAGTTCCTTCAGTTTCATCTGCATCATCATTAATACCGGTAATCGCTGCAACTTCTGTAGGCGATGGTAAGTATTCAACAACGGCATCAAGTACAGCTTGAACGCCTTTATTTTTAAAGGCACTGCCACAGCTACACAAGATAATTTCATTTGCGAGTGTACGCGCACGTAAACCTATTTTAATCTCTGCTTCGGTTAAATCTCCTTCTTCAAGGTATTTATCCATTAACTCTTCATTGGCTTCTGCCGCTTCAGAAATTAAATTTTCTCGCCATTCTTCTGCCATATCTTGCATATCGGCAGGAATTTCTTCGTAGCTAAATGTCATTCCCTGGTCACTTTCGTTCCAGTTAATAGCTTTCATTTTAATAAGGTCAACAACACCTTCGAATTCGTCTTCTGCACCGATAGCTAAATGTATAGGGACTGCATTTGCACCTAGACGGGTTTTAAGTTGCTCGACGACATATAGAAAATCGGCACCTGTTCGATCCATTTTGTTAACAAAAACAATACGTGGTACGGCATATTTTTCCATTTGACGCCAAACCGTTTCGGTTTGGGGCTGAACACCAGAAGAACCACATAACACAAGTACCGCACCATCAAGTACACGTAAAGAACGTTCAACTTCTATGGTAAAATCAACGTGACCTGGGGTATCAATAATATTGATACGGTGAGAGTCAAATTGACCTTCCATGCCTTTCCAGAAACAGGTAGTTGCTGCTGAAGTTATGGTGATACCACGTTCTTGCTCTTGTTCCATCCAGTCCATAGTGGCCGCGCCGTCATGCACTTCACCAATCTTATGAGATAGACCTGTATAGAATAATACACGTTCTGTGGTTGTCGTTTTACCTGCATCAACATGCGCACAGATACCAATATTACGGTAGCGCTCTATAGGGGTGATACGGGCCAAGATGTTATCCTCTTACTATTACAGGCTATTTCAACAAGCAATGCCTGTTAAATGTTATTAAGTAAGCATTCATTTTTGAGTCAGCTAAAAGACCCAAACACTTAATTAATAAAACTTTTATTAATTATACGAACTAACTAAAAGTACAAGTCCGTAAAAAGAGTATGGCTAGCAAGAGTAACTCTTGCTAGCCATGTACCTACCTTTAATAAACATCCAAAGGTAGGTAATACAATCAGTCAATACTGCTAGTTTACCAGCGGTAGTGAGCGAATGCTTTGTTAGCGTCAGCCATACGGTGAACGTCTTCACGTTTCTTAACCGCTGAACCTTTGCTATCAGACGCATCTAACATTTCGTTAGCTAGGCGCTGAGCCATTGATTTTTCACCACGTTTACGAGCTGCTTCAACTAACCAACGCATGGCTAGAGCATTACGACGCACTGGACGTACTTCAACTGGAACTTGATAAGTAGAACCACCAACACGACGAGATTTAACTTCGACAGATGGGCGGATGTTATCTAAAGCTTCTTCGAAAAGCTCTAACTGAGGCTTTTCAGATTTGTCAGCTAAAATATCTAATGCACCGTAAACAATTTTTTCGGCAGTAGATTTCTTACCATCAACCATAAGGATGTTGATGAATTTTGCTAAAAGTTCGTTATGGAACTTAGGATCTGGCAATATTTTACGTTGCCCAACGACGCGTCTTCTTGGCATCTTAATTCTCCGTAGTATTCAGGATAAATCCAAAATATATAAATTTTAAAAATTTCTTAATTTGGCCTTACTTAACGTTTTTTTCTTTTACCTAGCTAGTAGGTAAAGGAAGGAAACTTAAGATTTAGGTCGTTTAGCACCGTATTTAGAACGGCCTTGTCTTCTATCGCTTACACCAGAACAATCTAGCGCGCCACGAACAGTGTGATAACGCACACCTGGTAAATCTTTAACACGACCACCACGGATTAAAATCACGCTATGCTCTTGTAAGTTGTGACCTTCACCACCGATGTATGAAGTTACTTCGAAGCCGTTAGTTAAACGAACACGAGCTACTTTACGTAAAGCTGAGTTAGGTTTTTTTGGTGTAGTAGTGTACACACGAGTACAAACACCACGACGTTGTGGACAAGCTTGTAGCGCCGGAACGTTACTTTTTGTTACCTGTCTAACACGTGGTTTACGTACTAGTTGGTTAATAGTTGCCATTATAGCTCCTGATTAGTTGTTACCAAGGAAAGTAGCCTTGATAAATAATTGCGTAAACTTTAAATCAATGGGAAAAGTTTACCCGCTCGTAAAATATTTACCTTATAAAAGGGTGAAATTCTTCACTCTTTTTACATTAAGCACATTGAGTACAGAATATAAGGTCGCGAAATTCTATAGGTCAATGATTGAGCTGTCAAGGTTTAACTGCGATCGGTATTATGATCTTCCGCTAAAAACGAAAAACCGCACCCCTTTCAAGGCACGGTTTTTATAATAACATTTTACTATAGGGTTAGCAGAGCTAGCCTTTATAACAAGATATTAGTTATTACCTGACAGTAAATCACCATTTAAGGCATCCATAAGGGCCTTTTCTGCATCATCTGCTGATACAGTTGTGTCTACTTTTTCTTTCGCTTTAGCTTTCGCTTTAGCACGTTCTTGATGGTAAGAGTAACCGGTACCTGCTGGTATTAAGCGACCAACGATAACGTTCTCTTTCAAGCCACGAAGACCATCTTTCTTACCTGCTACAGCGGCTTCTGTAAGCACACGGGTAGTTTCTTGGAAAGATGCTGCTGAAATGAATGATTCAGTTGCCAATGATGCTTTAGTAATACCCATCATCTGCATTTCATATTCAGCTGGACGTTTGCCTTCAGCTTCAAGTTCACGGTTTGAGATATTAACTCGCGCCACTTCAACTTGCTCGCCTTTAAGGAAAGTAGAATCACCTGCATCAAGAATTTCACACTTACGGATCATTTGACGTACGATAACTTCAATGTGCTTATCGTTAATCTTAACACCCTGTAGACGGTAAACTTCTTGTACTTCGTTAACAATGTAGTTAGCAACTGGAGCAACACCACGTAAACGCAAGATATCATGTGGAGATTCAGGACCATCGGCAATAACTTCACCTTTGATTACTGGCTCACCTTCATAGATATTCAATAGACGCGTTTTCGGGATCATCTCTTCGTAAACTTCACCGCTAGGCTGAGTAATCAATAAGCGTACTTTACCTTTGGTTTCTTTACCGAAAGCAACAACACCTGTTTTCTCTGCAAGAATCGCAGGAAGTTTAGGTTTACGCGCTTCAAATAAATCAGCTACACGTGGAAGACCACCGGTAATATCGCGAGTTTTTGAACTTGCTTGTGGTATACGAGCTAGTGCATCACCAACGCCAACATCCGCGCCATCTTCAAGATTAACAATCGCATTACCTGGTAAGTAATAAAGTGCTGGTATTTCTGTACCAGCAATCATTACTTCATTGCCTTTCGCATCAACAAGTTTCAATGCTGGACGCATTTCTTTACCTGTCGTGTTACGTTGAGCCGCATCAGTAATAACGATACTTGATAAACCTGTTAACTCATCAGTTTGGCGAACCATAGTTATGCCATCTGCAAGGTCAACGAATTGAACCTTACCAGCAACTTCTGTGATAATAGGGTGAGTATGCGGGTCCCAATTAGCGATAGTATCGCCAGAGGTAACTGCTTGACCGTCATTTTTAGAAAGTACAGAACCGTAAGGTACTTTATAACGTTCTTTCTCACGACCCATCTCATCAATGATAGTTAACTCTGATGAACGTGATGTAATTACAAGATGCTTATCTGAGTTTGTAACAAACTTAGCGTTTTGTAATTTCAAATGACCAGTATTTTTAACTTGTACGCTGTTTTCAGCAGTAGCACGAGATGCAGCACCACCGATATGGAACGTACGCATGGTAAGCTGTGTACCAGGTTCACCAATTGATTGTGCAGCAACTACACCAATAGCTTCACCTTGGTTGATCATATGACCACGAGCCAAATCACGACCATAACAGTTAGCACAAATACCAAAGTCAGTTTTACAGGTAATGATTGAGCGTACTTTAATTTGATCTACTGAATTTGCTTCAATAAGATCACAAAGTGCTTCATCAATTAATGTATTACGTGGAAGAAGTACTTCTTCTGTGCCTGGGATAAGTACATCATCACAAACAACACGACCAAGAACTCGTTCACGTAAAGGTTCAACAACATCACCACCTTCAATCAATGGTGTCATTAATAAACCGTCATGTGTACCACAATCGTGGTTTGTTACCACTAAATCTTGTGCAACATCAACTAATCGACGAGTTAGGTAACCCGAGTTAGCTGTTTTAAGCGCGGTATCGGCAAGACCTTTACGCGCACCGTGAGTTGAGATGAAGTATTGTAATACGTTCAAACCTTCACGGAAGTTAGCTGTGATTGGTGTTTCGATGATTGAACCATCTGGTTTAGCCATCAAACCACGCATACCAGCTAGCTGACGAATCTGCGCAGCACTACCACGAGCACCCGAGTCAGCCATCATAAAGATAGAGTTGAAAGAATCTTGTTCTTCTGGCTCACCTTTAGCATTGATAACAGTTTCTTTAGATAAATTGTCCATCATTGCCTTCGAAACTTTTTCGTTAGCAGATGACCAGATATCAATTACTTTGTTGTATTTTTCACCAGCAGTTACAAGACCTTGCTCAAACTGAGCTTGAATTTCAGCAACTTCAGCTTCAGAATCTTCAATGATAGTGTACTTAGCATCAGGAATAACCATATCATCGATACCAACAGAACAACCTGCGATCATCGCATAATGGAAACCTGTGTACATGATTTGGTCAGCAAACATTACCGTTTCTTTTAAACCTAAGTTACGATAAGCATGGTTAATCAATTTAGAAATTGGTTTTTTACCAAGTGGTCGATCAATTAGGTCATAAGGTAAGCCCTTAGGACATACTTGCCACATAATGGCACGACCAACCGTAGTATCACGTAATGCAGTAACTGGTTCCCATTCACCGGCAGCGTTTTTAACGTGCTCAGTAATACGAACTTTAACGCGAGCGTGAAGTTCAGCTACACCTGTACGGTAAGCCTTTTCTACTTCTTTCTCGTCGGTAAAAATCATACCTTCGCCTAAACCATTTACACGATCGCGTGTTAGGTAATAAAGACCTAATACAACATCCTGTGATGGAACGATAATTGGCTCACCGTTAGCTGGTGCTAAGACGTTGTTCGTTGACATCATCAACGTACGTGCTTCCATTTGTGCTTCGATTGTCAACGGTACGTGTACCGCCATTTGGTCACCATCGAAATCGGCATTGTATGCCGCACAAACTAGTGGATGAAGATGAATTGCTTTACCTTCAATCAACACAGGTTCAAAAGCTTGGATACCCAATCTATGAAGTGTTGGTGCACGGTTAAGCATTACTGGATGTTCGCGGATTACTTCATCAAGTACATCCCAAACTTCAGCGCCTTCACGTTCAACTAATTTCTTAGCCGCTTTAATCGTAGTAGCTAAACCACGACGCTCTAATAAACCATAAATAAATGGCTTGAATAACTCAAGTGCCATTTTTTTAGGTAAACCACATTGATGTAGTTTAAGCGTTGGACCAACCGTGATTACAGAACGACCAGAGTAATCAACACGCTTACCTAGTAAATTCTGACGGAAACGACCTTGCTTACCTTTAATCATATCGGCAAGAGATTTAAGAGGACGTTTGTTAGAACCCGTTATAGCACGACCACGACGACCATTATCTAAAAGTGCATCAACAGATTCTTGTAACATACGTTTTTCGTTACGTACGATAATATCTGGAGCAACTAGGTCTAGAAGACGTTTTAGACGGTTGTTACGGTTTATAACACGACGGTAAAGATCGTTAAGATCAGAAGTCGCGAAACGACCACCATCTAGTGGTACTAATGGACGTAAATCTGGCGGTAAAATTGGTAGAACATTCATAATCATCCACTCAGGCTTGTTGCCTGAAGCAGCGAATGCTTCCATTAATTTTAAACGCTTAGTGATTTTCTTACGCTTAGTTTCACTACCAATCTCAGGTAATTCTTCACGCATTTGCGCTACTTCACCGTCTAAATCGATTTGTTGTAGTAAAGCTAAAACAGCTTCAGCACCCATTAGGGCGTCGAATTCATCACCGTGTTCTTCTAACGCGTCAAGATATTCTTCTTCTGTTAGAATTTGGCTTTTTTCTAATGTTGTTAAACCTGGCTCGGTTACAACATATGACTCGAAATAAAGCACACGTTCGATATCACGTAATGTCATATCTAGTAATAAACCAATACGTGAAGGTAATGATTTTAAGAACCAGATGTGAGCTACTGGACTTGCTAATTCGATATGACCCATACGGTCACGACGAACTTTAGTCAATGTAACTTCTACGCCACATTTTTCACAGATAACACCACGATGCTTTAAGCGTTTGTACTTACCACAAAGGCATTCATAGTCCTTTACTGGCCCAAAAATACGTGCACAGAATAAGCCGTCACGTTCTGGTTTAAAAGTACGGTAGTTAATGGTTTCTGGCTTTTTAACTTCACCAAATGACCAAGAACGCATCAAATCTGGTGATGCTAAGCCGATGCGAATACCATCGAAATCTTCGGTTTGATTCTGTTGCTTAAGAAACTTAAGTAAATCTTTCACACACTTCTCCTGTCGGAGTTAAACTTTGAGAAGAAGGCAAAATCATTTGCCTTCTCCGCTTACCGGCTTATCCATCAGGATAAGCTCAGCTGACTTGTGGCTTAATACCTAGTCTTTGTCCAACTCGATGTTAATACCTAACGAGCGGATTTCTTTCAACAATACGTTGAATGACTCAGGAATGCCTGGTTCCATGCGATGATCACCATCTACTAAGTTTTTATACATCTTAGTACGACCGTTAACATCATCAGACTTAACTGTAAGCATTTCTTGCAAGGTATAAGCAGCACCATAAGCTTCAAGTGCCCATACTTCCATCTCACCGAAACGCTGACCACCGAACTGAGCTTTACCACCAAGTGGTTGCTGAGTTACTAGTGAGTAAGAACCCGTTGAACGAGCATGCATTTTGTCATCAACTAAATGGTTCAGTTTTAACATATACATATAACCAACAGTAACAGGACGCTCAAACTCACGACCGGTACGGCCATCAGTTAATACGAACTGTCCACTTTGTGGCATATCAGCAAGCACGAATAACTCTTTGATTTCTTTTTCAGCTGCGCCATCAAATGCTGGTGTAGCAATTGGTAGACCTGCACGTAAGTTACCTGCTAAGCGTAAAACTTCATCATCAGAGAAACTAGCAACATCAACTACTTGACGAGACTCACCTACATTGTAGACTTCTTGAATGAAGTTACGTAGTTTGTGAATTTCTTGTTGTGCTTCTAACATACGGTTGATCTTTTCACCGATACCGCGACACGCCATACCTAAGTGAGTTTCTAAGATCTGACCAATGTTCATACGTGACGGAACACCTAACGGGTTCAATACGATATCAACTGGTACACCGTGCTCATCGTATGGCATATCTTCAACAGGTACTACGTTTGAAATAACACCCTTGTTACCATGACGACCAGCCATTTTATCACCTGGCTGTATGTGACGTTTAACGGCTAAGTAAACCTTAACAATCTTTAATACGCCTGGTTGTAAGTCATCACCTTGAGTGATCTTACGACGCTTAACTTCAAACTTCTTATCAAAGTCTTGCTTGATATTGTCAAATTGCTCAGCAATTTGCTCAAGTTCAGCTTGTTGACCTTCATCAGATAAGTTTTGTGTTAACCACTTGTCACGAGACATAGACATTAAGTCTGACTCATTAAGACCTGTAGATAACAACAATTTCTTAGTACGTGCGTAAATACCATCTTCTAAAATGCTTAATTCATCGCCAAGATCTTTCTTAACTTCTTTAAGTTGCATTTGTTCAATTTCAACAGCACGAGCATCTTTTTCAACACCGTCGCGTGTAAATATTTGAACATCGATGATAGTACCTTTAACAGAGTTAGGTACACGTAATGAACTATCTTTAACGTCCGCAGCTTTCTCACCGAAAATTGCTCGTAGTAGTTTTTCTTCTGGCGTAAGTTGTGTTTCACCTTTAGGGGTTACTTTACCTACTAAGATATCACCACCATTTACTTCAGCACCAATATAAACAACACCCGCTTCATCTAATTTAGATAATGCTGATTCGCCTACGTTTGGAATATCTGCCGTAATTTCTTCACTACCAAGCTTAGTATCACGTGCAATACACGTTAACTCTTGAATGTGAATAGTAGTAAATCTATCCTCTATAGCAACACGCTCAGATAACAACATTGAATCTTCGAAGTTGTAACCATTCCACGGCATAAATGCGATACGCATGTTTTGACCTAAAGCCAATTCACCCATATCTGTTGAAGGACCATCAGCTAATACATCACCACGTACAACTGGCTCACCCATACGACACACTGGACGTTGGTTGATACAAGTATTTTGGTTAGAACGCGTGTATTTAGTTAAGTTATAAATATCAATACCGGCTTCACCAGCATGCATTTCATTTTCGTTAACTTTTACAACAATGCGTGATGCATCAACATAGCTTACTACACCGCCACGTTTGGCAACTGCAGTAACACCTGAGTCAACAGCTACTACTTTTTCCATACCTGTACCAACAAGAGGTTTATCAACTCTTAGAGTAGGTACAGCTTGACGTTGCATGTTCGAACCCATCAAGGCTCTGTTAGCATCATCGTGTTCAAGGAATGGAATAAGTGACGCCGCAACAGAAATAATTTGCTGTGGAGAAACATCCATATATTGAACTTCAGCAGAAGCTTTTAAGGTAAATTCATTTTTATGACGACAGTTAACTAATTCTTGTACTAACTTGTTGTTATCATCACGTTCAGCATTTGCCTGAGCGATAACAAAGTTACCCTCTTCAATCGCTGATAAATAATCAATGTCGTCAGTAACCAAACCGTCAATTACTTTGCGGTAAGGTGTTTCTAAGAAACCGTAATCATTGGTACGTGCGTAACACGAAAGCGAGTTGATCAAACCAATGTTTGGTCCCTCTGGCGTTTCGATTGGACAAACACGACCGTAATGCGTTGGATGTACATCACGTACTTCAAAACCAGCACGTTCACGGGTTAAACCACCCGGCCCTAAGGCAGAAATACGACGCTTATGCGTGACTTCTGATAACGGGTTGTTTTGATCCATAAACTGTGACAATTGTGATGAGCCAAAGAACTCTTTCACTGCCGCAGAAATTGGCTTAGCGTTGATTAAATCCTGTGGCATGATTGCATCTAAGTCACCAAGACTTAAACGCTCACGTACTGCACGTTCAACACGAACAAGACCAACACGGAATTGGTTTTCAGCCATTTCGCCAACAGAGCGAATACGACGGTTACCTAAGTGATCGATATCATCAACTTCACCTTTACCGTCACGAATGCCGATTAGGGTTTTCATTACTGAGATAATGTCTTCTTTAGACAAGATACCAGTACCAACATCATCTGCGTTGCCAACACGACGGTTGAACTTCATACGACCTACTTTTGATAAGTCATAACGCTCTGATGCGAAGAATAAGTTGTTAAACAACGTTTCTGCAGCATCTTTCGTTGGTGGCTCGCCTGGACGCATCATGCGATATACTTCAACTAACGCTTCTAACTTGTTAGTTGAACCATCAACACGAAGAGTGTCAGACATGTATGAACCAACATCGAATTCGTTCATGTATAAAGTAGAGATTACTTTATGGCCCGCTTGGCTAAGCTCGGCTAATAATTCTAAAGTGATTTCAGCATTTGCTTCAGCAATGACTTCACCAGTAGATTTGTCGATATAAGCTTTTGATAAAACACGACCAACAATATATTCTGCTGGGACCTCGAGTTTTTCAATTTTTGCTTTTGATAAAGAGCGAATGTGACGTGCTGTAATACGACGACCAGATTCAACTAACACTTCACCCTTTTTGATAGAAATATCAAAAATAGCTGTTTCACCACGAAGACGTTCAGGAATAAGATCCATGATCAACTTATCACCTTTAATGGTGTATTCAGTTGTGTCATAGAACATCGCTAAAATTTCTTCAGTAGAATATTCTAGTGCGCGTAAAATGATTGACGCGGGTAATTTACGGCGTCTATCTATACGTACAAATAAGTTATCTTTTGGATCAAATTCAAAGTCTAACCATGAACCGCGGTAAGGAATAACGCGTGCGTTATATAATACTTTACCCGATGAGTGAGTTTTACCTTTATCGTGATCAAAGAATACACCTGGAGAACGATGTAATTGTGAAACGATAACACGCTCAGTACCATTTATTACGAAAGTACCGTTATCTGTCATCAACGGGATTTCGCCCATGTACACTTCTTGCTCTTTGATATCTTTAACAGTACCTGCAGCGGCTTCTTTATCATAAACCACTAAGCGTAATTTTACGCGTAATGGTGCTGAATAAGTTACACCACGAATTTGACATTCTTTAACGTCAAATAATGGTTCACCTAAACGATAGCTAACATATTGTAATTCTGAGCTACCTGAATAAGCTTTAATCGGGAAAATAGAACGAAAAGCAGCCTCTAGACCGGTTTCACCTGTTGCGTCAATATCAATAAACTTGCGGAAAGAATCGAGTTGAATGGACAACAAGAATGGATATTCCATTACTTGTGCACTTTTACCAAAGTCCTTTCTAATTCGCTTTTTCTCAAAGTATGAGTAAGCCATGGGGTTCCTCAGCTTGCTGGTTATGGCCAAATCTGCCTACTGAGCAAAGCTCAGTTAGACAGGTTATGCTGTAATATTTACGTCTAAATATTACTAGATGCTTCTCTAATAACGAGAAAATCACCTAAACGCTTAATAATGCTTTGTTAAAGGATAAAAGTATCATTTATTCTTTAACAACAAAAGCGCAAAAAGGCCGGTGACGTTTAAATCACCAGCCATGCCTTTTCAGGCAAATAATCTGTTTAAAAACAGATTATTTGATCTCAACAGAAGCACCAGCTTCTTCAAGAAGTGTCTTAAGCGCTTCAGCTTCAGCTTTATCTACGCCTTCTTTAACAACGCCAAGAGCTTCAACTAAGTCTTTAGCTTCTTTAAGGCCTAAACCTGTAGCGCCACGAACTGCTTTGATTACTGCAACTTTCTTCTCACCGAAGCTAGTCATAACAACGTTGAATTCGCTTTGTTCTTCAGCAGATTCAGCAGGTCCAGCAGCTGCAACAGCTGCAGAAGCAGAAACACCAAATTTTTCTTCCATTGCTTCGATTAAAGCAACAACGTCCATTACTGACATTTCAGCAACTGCGTTTAAGATATCGTCTTTAGAAATAGACATACTATAATTTCCTAATTTTTAATAAACAGGTCTTTTTACTTTCTTATGTAAGTAATAAAAAACACTGTTTGAAATAACTCTAAATACAAAAAGCTTGGTTATAAGCAAAAAGCTTATATAACCTATGCAGCTTCCTGTTCTTTCTGATCGCGTATAGCAGCAAACGTGCGGGCTAACTTGCCTGCAGATGCTTCTTTCATAACGCTCATCAAACGTGAAATCGCTTCGTCGTAAGTAGGTAGCTTAGCTAACATATTTACGTCTACTGCGTTACCTTCAAATGCAGCTGCTTTTAATTCAAAGTTTTCGTTAGTTTTAGCGAAAGCTGTGAATAAACGTGCAGCAGCACCTGGGTGATCACTTGAAAAAGCAATTAATGAAGGTCCTTTGAATACGTCAGCGACACATTCAAATTCAGTACCTTCTACTGCACGACGTGCTAATGTGTTACGGACAACTTTCATCCATACGCCACTTTCACGTGCTTGCTTACGCAATACAGTAATTGCTTCAACTGTAACACCACGGGCATCCGCGATTACAACTGAGTGAGCGCCATTAGCAGCTTCTTGAACTTCAGCAACAATTGCTTTTTTGTCATCAAGATTGATAGCCATTGGCTTTAACTCCTGGTTCAGACCGGTAAAAAGTACCGGTATTTACAATCCCTAATCAACAATTACTTATTGACTAGGCCATAACGGCGAGGACCAGAATGTAAGAAAATATCTGGGTAATCACCATCTACGTAGGATAAATTAAGTAGTTAAATCAGAAGAAATAACTACACCTACGGTCTTGGACGGGGGTCGTGTATTTATTTGGCTTTATTCGATTTTACTCGAAAAACAGGCCAAAAAACCACACAACTCCTACCAAAATTTAAGGGGCGAAATTATAGGTTATAATTTCGCCCTTGTAAAGATTCAATACACAAAACTTTACTCAACAATAGTTACAGGTAATAAATTACAGGTAATATTAAGCTTGAGAAAGAGTTGCTTGGTTGACGGTAACACCGGCACCCATAGTTGTAGAAAGAGAAACTTTCTTCAAGTATTGACCTTTAGCATTTGCAGGTTTAGCTTTTTTAAGCGCTTCTAGCAAAGACTCTAAGTTTTCTTGCAATTGTGCAGGTTCGAAATCAGCCTTACCAATAGTAGTATGGATGATACCGTTCTTGTCGTTGCGGTAACGGATCTGACCAGACTTAGCGTTTTTAACAGCGCCAGCTACGTCAGGAGTTACTGTACCAACTTTAGGGTTAGGCATTAAACCACGAGGGCCTAAGATTTGACCTAGTTGACCAACAACACGCATAGCATCAGGAGAAGCAATAACAACGTCGAAGTTCATTTCGCCAGCTTTTACAAGCGCAGCTAAATCTTCCATACCAACAATGTCTGCACCAGCTGCTTTAGCTTTTTCTGCGTTTTCGCCTTGTGTAAATACAGCAACACGTACGTCACGACCAGTACCATTTGGTAATACTGTAGCACCACGAACGTTTTGATCTGATTTACGAGCGTCAATACCAAGATTTACAGCAACATCTACGCTTTCACGGAAGTTAGCTGTAGCAAATTCTTTTAATAAAGAAACTGCTTCGTTGATATCATATTCTTTTGTTACGTCTACTTTTTCACGGATAAGACGAGCGCGTTTTGATAATTTAGCCATTGATTAGTCCTCTACCACTAAACCCATTGAACGAGCAGAACCCGCAATGGTACGCACTGCAGCTTCAAGTGAACTAGCAGTTAAATCAGGTTCTTTTGTCTTAACAATTTCTTCAAGTTGAGCTGTAGTAACAGTGCCAACTTTATCAGTGTTAGGACGACCAGAGCCGCTTTTTATGCCAGCTGCTTTTTTCAATAAGAAAGAAGCAGGTGGAGTTTTTGTTTCGAAAGTAAACGAACGGTCACTATATACAGTAATTACTACTGGAACCGGAGCGCCTTTTTCTAAAGAATCTGTTTTCGCGTTGAACGCTTTACAGAATTCCATGATGTTAACACCATGTTGACCTAATGCAGGACCAACTGGTGGTGACGGGTTAGCTGCACCAGCAGCTACTTGTAGCTTGATTAAAGCTTGGACTTTCTTAGCCATTTTAAAATACCTTTTGTTTGGGTAGTTAACGCAATCTACTTAACACTAAAGTGGAATTTACCAATTTATCGCAAAGTTTTCGCTTCCCTGTTTACAAAATTCGCTTTAAAAACAGTTATTTTCACAACATAATAAAGCGTTTTTCGTGCGCGCTAAAAATAAGCGGCAGCGGATTATATATTAACCAGCCACCTCATTTCAAGCGCTTTTATTGTAACGGAGAAAATAGCAATAATCTGGAACCGCGTGATACCACTATTTACTCTGCCAATTAGCGTTGTTCTGCTACTTTTTTTACTGTACTTACTGTCGCTTCAATGCGACGATTTTGCTCATGGGCAGCGGCAGTGTTATTTTTATTTAATAATCTACTCTCCCCATAACCTATTGCTTTTAATCGACTCGCATCAATTGAAAATTCATTGATTAATACATCAACAACAGCTTGAGCACGCTTAGCTGACAAACTTTGATTAAACTTAGCCCCACCTTGTGCTGAGCTATGGCCGTTAATAGTTAAACTTACATGTGGATAAGTTTTCATAAAGTCAGCAGCTTTAGCTATTTCATCTTTATATTCTGCTTTTACCACTGCCTTGCTATTATCAAAATTTACACGTAATTGAATTGTTTCTTGCTGTTCAGTGAAAACAGTACAACCCATGTTATCTACTTTGTCAGTCGTAGGTGTATTGCCACAATGATCTTTGCTATCAACGATACCGTCAATATCACTATCTTTTTCTACTACCATAGCTACCGGAGCAACAACTGCTACAGGTGCTACTTTAGCTGGTTCAGCACGTTTAATTTTAGCTGGCTGACTACCAAAGTAATAAATAAAACCTAACTTCGTAGAGAAATCGGTATAGTTATCATCAAATTGATAATGTCCTTTTCCTTCAAAATAAAGTGCCATATTCTGACTTAAGTAATGACGATAGCCAGCCCCTAACGCTGCAGATAGGTTTGATTTTTCAACATCTAAGAAATCGGCACCACCAACAACATAAAAGCTTTCTTTGAATGGGAAGTATAATAAATCTAGCGCAATACTCTTACCTGCGGGTAAGTCATAGTTATTATTTTGTGCAACAGGTTTAAAGTGTGTATATGAAAGCCTAGTTTCGAATAACTCTGTTAGGCGGTACCCACCTTCAACACCTAGGCCCGAAGCATGATCAATAGCAGAGTTAGCATTACTATTAAACAGACGATCTTCATCCGTTTTTAAGTACATAGCATGACCACCAATATATGCATTGTCTACTAAAGACTCTGCACTTGGTTGCTCTGCTGCTGATAACGATAATGAAAAAACAGATAAGCCAATGAATTGGCATAATTTTGAAAGTTTAAATGGGCGCATTGAATACTATCCTTTTGTGTATTACTTCATGATGATTTTTCTGGCGCATAGTATAATCATTTATTATCCAAACTACTGTAGTTCTCTGGATAAATGTTAATAAAAAGTGAACCTTTGGTATTTACCCCAAGTTCGTCCCTATTATCTGAACACGGCTCATAACATTTACTAACAAAATCGCCCTGCTATATAGTATAAAATTACTTTTCTGAATTTCGTGTTTACGTCAACATTTTAACCATATTAGTCATCCACCGAGTATTTATATGTCATCTACAACCCTGGCTCGTAGAAAAATACGCAGCGTTGTTGAAAGTAAAAAATTTCAACATGCACTTATCGCCCTTATCCTTTTCAATGCCTTTACCCTTGGACTGGAAACCAGCCCATTTGGTAAAGCCAATGTTGGCATTCTACATATTATCGATACGTTAATATTAGTTATTTTTACCCTAGAGTTACTATTGAAACTAATCGCCTATAAAGGTGATTTTTTCCGTTCCGGTTGGAATTGGTTCGATTTTATCATTGTTGCTATTTCTTGGGCGCCTACAAGTGGTGCTTTATCAGTACTACGTGCTTTTAGAATATTACGGGTATTGCGATTACTTTCTGTGGTACCGCAAATGCGCCGTGTGATTGGCGCACTAGGTCATTCACTACCTGGCATGGCATCAGTCGTCGGCGTTTTAAGTATTATATTTTATGTCTCTGCGGTACTTACAACTAAAATATTTGGCAGTCATAGTGATGTAAATATGCAGGAGTGGTTTGGTAGCATAGGTGCTTCCGCTTATACCTTATTTCAGGTGATGACGTTAGAAAGTTGGTCTATGGGCATAGTTCGTCCAACCATGGAATTATTCCCGCTCTCTTGGGTATTTTTTGTACCCTTTATCATTATTACCAGCTTCGCGGTGCTTAACTTATTTATTGGGATTATTGTCGATGCCATGCAAGTAATGCATGAGGAAGAAGGTAAACCTAAACAAACCATCGCAACGAAAGAAGATATGCTCGTATTAGAAGCCAAAATCGATAAGTTGAATGAATTATTACAGAGCAACATTGATAATACGAAGTAGGTACTTATTAGTTAACTAGGATTTATTGGTAAAGGGAACTTCCCCCTGATAAATAACACGCTAAAACTAAGCGTACTATCAAACTGTCGCTCAATTATCAGTTGGCATCCAATGAACTAATGGTTAATGGAAAGGTGATAATCACGTATATCCTCATTATCAGAGGTCGCTATACTGGTTGGTAATCATCCACAGTGATTCGAGTGAGGTGCAGCATCACGTGGACTTAAGGATCACAGGCAAAAAATAAACGCTGGTGTGAATAATTTTTACAAAATTTTACCTGGTATTTATTAGCCATAACAGCAATGACTGGTCATTGAGAACAGAGGTGAAAGTAGCGTGGACCGAAATATTATTCCCCAATGACAGATTTAATAAAAGGTATTAGCTCTTTATTTATTATGCTTAAAACTGGGGCAAGCGAGGTAACTTATCTTCGTGCAAAGTTATTCGTATTGATTCAACTTAGTTATTGCGAATTAAGTAATACCTATTTATAAATCTAGAATTATTAGTAGGTATTAGCTTGAAGTAATTATACTACGATATAAACAAAAAACGCCTGCACAAGGCAAGCGTTTTTAATCAAGGAAATAATAGCAGCTAACTAGCTACCTTTTTCAACTTGACCAAATTCTAAATCAACAGGCGTTGAACGACCGAAGATAAGTACTGATACCTTGATACGGTTTTTCTCGTAATCAAGCTCTTCAACCACACCACTAAAGTCAACAAATGGTCCGTCAATAACACGGATAACTTCACCTGGCTCAAACAATGTCTTAGGCTTAGGCTTATCTGTTTCTTCAAGGCGCTGTAAAATACGGTCTGCTTCTTTTTGGGTAATTGGTGCTGGACGATCACTCGTACCACCAATAAAACCAAGTACACGCGGTACGCTTTTCACTAAATGCCAAGCATCAACATCCATTTCCATTTGTACTAGTACATAACCTGGAAAGAATTTACGAGAACTTTTACGCTTTTGACCAGCGCGCATTTCTACTACTTCTTCAGTAGGAACTAAAATATCACCAAACTTTTCTTGTAATCCGTGGATTTCAATATGCTCAAGTAATGTTTTTTGAACGCGACCTTCATAACCTGAAAATGCTTGTACTACATACCAACGCAATTTCGGGTTTAAATTTACTTTCTTTTCTTCGCCTTCAGGAGAGATATTTTCTTCTGACATATTTTCTTCAGACATAACTAAACCTGCATACCTGTAACTAAACCAACTAACCAGAAAAGAACGGAGTCTAATCCCCAAAGTAGTAATGACATCAACAAAGTCACTACTAACACAATACCTGTCGTTTGTACGGCTTCTTGACGTGTTGGCCAAACAACTTTACGTACTTCAGTACGCGCTTCTTTTGCAAATATAGCGGCATTACGACCTTTTTCAGTTTGTAATGCAATTAAACCAGCAACACCAACCATTACTACAACTGCAACGGCTCTAATTAATACTGATTGTTCACCGTAAACGTAATTACCCGCAACAGCACCAGCTAAAAGTAAGAATATAACTCCCCACTTTACTGTATCGAAAGAACTGCTTGGTTGCTCTTCTGTACTTGCATTCATAATTCTATTCCGTATTTAAATACTTTCTAATAACACGACTTGTTATAACAAGCCGATACAACATACGTAACTTTACCTATGTTTACTCAAAATGGCAGGGGTGGAGAGACTCGAACTCCCAACCATCGGTTTTGGAGACCGCTGTTCTACCAATTGGAACTACACCCCTACAGATCGCTTATAAAGCAATAGTTACACTTACCGGGTGAATCTTAGTTTTTTGGGAAATAAGAGATACTCGAGAAGTGAGGCGCTATTATACTCAGCCCAGTGTTTTACTCAAGAAGTATTTGATGTATTGGCTAATATAAGCCGTTTCTCGGTAATAGATCCTGCTAATAGTCAGAACATGATTATTTAAAGCGCAATAGCGACCTAATTAAGCACAGCTGAAAAAACACAACCCTTGTCGATACCCACTCATACTTACCAAAGCGTATAAATGATAACGTTAACATTGTCTTATCACTGCTAAATTTCACGCACAAAAAAGGCCGCGTTAGCGACCTTTCTTAGATATTGATACTTAATTTCTAATATGCATTTGCTTAGTAACTGATGATTTAACAAAGCGTAGGCACGGAGTTGACGTTAGTCAATGAGTACCTACAACGACGCTAAATCGAAGTTAGTGGCAAGTTAAGCAATAATTTTAGAAACAACACCAGCACCAACAGTACGACCACCTTCACGGATAGCGAAGCGTAAACCTTCGTCCATCGCTACTGGGTTGATTAGCTCAACAACAAACTTAAGGTTGTCGCCAGGCATTACCATTTCAACACCTTCAGGAAGCTCTACAGCACCTGTGATATCTGTTGTACGGAAGTAAAACTGTGGACGGTATCCTTTGAAGAATGGAGTATGACGACCACCTTCATCTTTACTTAGTACGTATACTTCTGATTCGAACTTAGTATGAGGAGAAATTGAACCAGGCTTACATAGTACTTGACCACGTTCAACATCTTCACGCTTAAGACCACGTAGAAGAACACCACAGTTCTCGCCAGCACGACCTTCGTCAAGAAGCTTACGGAACATTTCAACACCAGTACATGTTGATTTTTGTGTATCACGGATACCAACAACTTCTACTTCTTCACCAATTTTGATGATACCACGTTCAACACGACCCGTTACAACAGTACCACGACCAGCAATTGAGAATACATCTTCGATAGGCATGATGAATGCTCCGTCGATTGCACGCTCTGGCTCTGGAATGTAGTTATCAAGTTGATCAGCAAGTTCAATGATTTTTGCTTCCCACTTTTCGTCGCCTTGAAGAGCGCCTAAAGCTGAACCTTGAATTACAGGTAAATCATCACCTGGGAAGTCATATTCAGAAAGAAGTTCACGGATTTCCATTTCTACTAATTCTAATAACTCTTCATCATCAACAACATCACATTTGTTCATGAATACGATGATGTATGGAACACCAACTTGACGAGATAATAAGATATGCTCACGTGTTTGTGGCATAGGACCATCTGTAGCAGCAACTACTAAGATAGCGCCATCCATTTGTGCAGCACCAGTGATCATGTTTTTGATGTAATCGGCGTGACCAGGACAATCTACGTGTGCGTAGTGACGAACTTCAGTATCGTATTCGATGTGAGAAGTATTGATTGTAATACCACGTTCACGCTCTTCAGGAGCATTATCGATTTGTGCGAAATCTTTAACTTCACCACCGTGTACTTTAGTTAATACCGCAGAGATAGCGGCTGTTAACGTTGTTTTACCGTGATCTACGTGACCGATTGTACCAACATTAACATGCGGTTTTAAACGTTCAAATTTTGCTTTAGCCATTTTTCAATACCTCTGGGTATAGTAATAATTTACTGTTTTAGTGTGCGATTGAGTTTGAGATAAGGATAGATTAATCTAGGAATGGTGCTGATAGGCAGATTCGAACTGCCGACCTCACCCTTACCAAGGGTGCGCTCTACCAACTGAGCCATATCAGCATTCATATACAAAGATTGGAGCGGGCGGCGAGAATCGAACTCGCAGCTTTAGCTTGGAAGGCTAAGGTATTACCACTATACGACGCCCGCGTTTTCTATCAGATATCTCTTTTTTTGATTTATGCTTACTTTACAATAAGCATAAGTCGAAATATGGTGGAGGGAGGTGGATTCGAACCACCGAAGGCTGAGCCGTCAGATTTACAGTCTGATCCCTTTGGCCACTCGGGAACCCCTCCACTTTAAGCCTATACCTTTTTCAAGGTACCTTATAAAAGCAATGCTTTAATAAGTATTAATGGTGCCGACTGCCGGAATCGAACTGGCGACCTACTGATTACAAGTCAGTTGCTCTACCAACTGAGCTAAGTCGGCACTACATTAAGTGGTGCGAATTCTAGTGCAATGTTTTACGCCTTGCAATAGCTAAATTCAAATATTTTGCACTTTTTTCATCTTTATCGTTTGTTTGATGCTTTTTTATTCAAGGTGAGGTTAATTTTACTGCTAGAGGACTTGTTACTGATGATTAAAGTAAAAAATCCGTCATTAAATAATGTCGGATTTCTTTATTTTTCGCTATTTCACCTTGAAGCAATTTCAAAGCGAATTCACTTTCGCTAGACTTTTCTTTAAATAATCGTGTTATTCCCTAATTAAAGTCTTCAATACCTTAATGAGATAACGATGTTGCTGGCATTCCACCTAATTGTCCTGCTGACATTTGTGGCATTATTGGTGTTTGCTGTGCAATTTGTGCTCTAGCCGCTGCTGTCGTTAGTGCGCCAACTGATTTATTTCTTGCTCTTACCATAGGTGCAGGGATGATCCGACCTTTTATTTTTGGTTGAGGCGCAAAGTTAGCCGCTGACTTACCTAATAGACGGGTATGAATACAAGACCTAATTTCTTCTAGAGTGTAATTAGCTTTTACTTTAATACGAAGATGCGGAATTGAAGCGGCTTCCAAACTACCACTAACAAACCAGTCTTTTTTAATTTTATAGCCTCGCCCCTGCGTGTCGACTAAATCAATAGCGCCCAGTAACTTCATACTACTGCGATCGCAAATAACAAAATCTAAATACTTAGTTTCAGCACTTTTTGCAGCAGTTTGACTAGCACGACTTGATACACCATTACGTATAGTCACCACATCACTAAGCCTGACGCGATTTAATACACGATATTTTGCGCCCAAGGCTTGCTCAACCAGGTTTTGAAAGTTTTTTTCTGCGGGAGTAAAGATTGCCTTTTTACTATCAAAAGGAAAAGGAAAGCTATTGTCATTTAAGCGACTTGCTAGCACAGCAACGATTACCACTAAGGTAATTAAGGCAAATAATATCAGTTCCATATACTTCTCCTGTAATACCAACCAGCCTCATTGAATGCTAAGCACTTAATCAGCGCAAATGGTATAGTTCAAATTCTTGACGCTTTTCTCTATTTCAAAGAATAAACGCACTACTTGAGTTGAATTAAGCAGAATGTGTGCCAAAAATTGATATGACGAGAATATTTACAAAGAGGGGAATTATTTACTATTACTTGAGTGTAATTGATATTAACGCAGATGTTTATTTAAGAAATAGATGCAGCGTGAAAAACTGCACCTATATAAGGTATAACTATTTAAGCAGGGTATTTTTCTTCTAACGCTTGATATAATTGCTGTTGAAAGTCTTCCGCACCGGGATCTAACGTAGTTACTAGTTTTGCTAACACTTCATTATCTTCTTCGCCGTGCCATACTTTACTATAGCTACCATCTTTATAACCGTGGTCTTGACGGAAAAAGTTTAGTGTATTTTTACCTACGTACTGCCTGAATAGTTCATCTAGGTCCATATTCATTAATGACATACAATCAGCTAACGCTTTAGCATCGAAGGCTTTACCTGTAACAGCTGCTGACGCTAAATTTTCTAGCGCTACTTTAAAGTCACTTTCTGCGGTACCTTGGTGTAATTCTTTAGCAAGTTCTTTGGCAATTAATTCTGCGCTATCACCAGACATTAAACGTAAACTCAAACCAAAGTGAAAAATGTCAACCAGTTCTAATTGTACTTGAGCGATGTCAATCTCTTGGTGTTTCCACCACTTCCAACCGTGATGATCTAACATCTCAGCACATTCAACCCAAATTGCGCGATACCACTCATAGCCATTGTTACGCCATGTATCACTAACACGACTGTTCATCGCATCTTGCATGATTAACATTTGGCTAATTTGTTTTTCGGCTATAGAAAGTGCGGTTGATAGTTTTTCGCTCATGTTTTTCTCAAATAATAATGTTAGTACCGTTATTTTGCCGCAGCTGATAGCTTGTGACAAGTAATTGCTGCGTGTTTTACTGAAAGAACCGAATGCAACATCGTTAACTAAATAACTTCTTCCTTACCATAGCTCGGTAAGCTTTTGGCGTTAAACTCAAATATTGTTTAAAGAGACGCGTCAAGTGTCCTTGATCTTGATAGCCCACCTGATCGGCTATTTCTTGAATAGTTAGGTTACTAGATGACAATAATTCTTTGGCTGTTTCTATTCTCAATTGTTGCCAATATTGAGTTGCTCTAACACCTGTCGCGACTTTAAATCGACGGGTAAACGAACGTTGACTCATTCCAAATTGCTCGGCAATTTCAGTCAGGGTTAATTCTGTATTTAAATTAGTGCGTAACCAGAATTGAATTTCTGCAATTAATTCGTCTGCATGTCTATCACCTGAGCCTTCTAAATAACGTTGTTCTTCATAAGGTTTACGGATTTCATGGGAAAAATTTCGCTCTACATTTTGTGCTGCTGCTTTTCCATAGTGCTGGGCAATAAGATGGACAATAATATCGGCTAATGCATTCAAACTAGCCGCACAATATATCCGTTCTGATTGGGTAATAAAAAAATCTGGCTTTAAGTCGACTTGTGGGTAATCTCGCTTAAATTGGTCAACGTAATGCCAATGTGTCGTCGCTGAATGATTATCTAATAAACCCGATTCAGCCAAAAAGCATACGCCGGTACCCACACCAATTAACGTACTACCTTGCTGCCAACACTGTTTTAACCAAGCCACAAGCTTTTGATGACTTTTAAGTACCGGCCGTGGATTACGCCATAAACTCGGTACAATAATAATATCGGGTAGTGTAGAGGTAACAGATGATTCACCATCAAGGGTAATATCAGCAACCATAGTAATGCCTGCTCGGGATTTTATACTGACAGAAGATTCACTCAAGAACTGCGTAGTGAGTTTTAATACCGATTTATCATAACGTCGAGCAAAAGCTTCACCGGCGAGTAACATCTCTACCGGTAAGGTAATACCCGTTGCCAAAACGTGAGGGTAAATCAGTAAATTCACCGTTAGCTTATCTACTAAATTATCTTTTTTTATTAGCTTATTAGGCATCACACCTCCTCAACCAGTCATTTATGGCCATTATTACATATTATAAGGCTATTTTGGCTTATTATTATTTTTAAGAAACATTAGAATAGTTACCATCTAACGCAATATCACTATGTTGCTTTTATTCAAATTCTTTAAGTTGGCTATTACATGACACGTTTACCTTTAATTATTGGCATGGGCGGTATTAATGCTTCAGGTCGTACCTCATTTCATCAAGGTTTTCGCCGTATAGTCATCGACAAATTAAATGCACAAGCACGCCAAGAGACTTTTGTTGGTCTAGCCAGTTTAATGAAACTCGTCAGCAATCAAGAGGGGTCTTTAGTTGATGTAGAAGGTAATACTATTTTACCTACTGAGATAGAAGCGAAACTTGGTAAGCAAATTCTTGCGGGTACATTAATTCGTAAAATTGAAAAGAATCATTTTGATCCTGATGCAACTCACTGGCATCAAAAAATGAACATTACCCCAACAGATAAACATATTACCTTTGAATTACGTACTAAAGAGCTACCTAAGCCTGTCCCCAGTTCATGGGTAGTCACTGATTTGGGTGAAGGTCGTGTATCCGTTGAAATTCCTGACGAATTAACGATTACCCATGACTCCTATCGTGACAATCCAATTAAAGCTGCGGGGCAGTTTCCAACAGGATTCGAACCCGCCAAACTGTATAACAGCCGTTACCAACCGCGTGGTTTACAAGCAACAATTTTTGCTGCGACTGATGCTATTCGTTCTACTGGATTAGAGTGGGATGCCATCTTAGACAAAATTAGTCCTGATGAAGTAGGTACTTATTCAGCGTCAATCGCAGGTCAAATGCATGACGAAGGCTTTGGTGGCTTAATTAAAAGCCGTTTAACGGGCTCTCGTGTCAGCACTAAGCAGTTAGCCCTTGGCTTGAACACTATGTCTACTGATTTTATCAATGCTTATGTAACCGGTAATGTTGGTACAACTTTTACTAGCTCTGGTGCTTGTGCAACATTCTTATATAACTTACGCGCAGCAGTGCATGACATGGAGGCGGGTCGTACCCGTGTAGCCATTGTAGGTAGTAGTGAAGCGGCTATCACACCAGAGATGATTGAAGGCTTTGGCAACATGAGTGCACTAGCCAATGAAGAAGGGCTAAAGAGACTTGATGGAACCGATACTGCAGATCATCGCCGTACTAGTCGTCCGTTTGGTAAAAATTGTGGTTTCACTATAGGTGAAGGCGCACAATTTGTTGTCTTAATGGATGATGCCCTTGCGTTAGAAATGGGTGCAAAAATACTTGGCTCAGTTGCCGACGTATTCATTAATGCCGACGGTTATAAAAAATCAATTACGGCGCCAGGCCCTGGCAACTATATTACCATGGCAAAATCAGTGGCTTTAGCAGAACAAGTGCTTGGTAAAGAAGCATTACAAGAGCGTAGCTTTATTTTGGCGCATGGTTCAAGTACTCCACAAAATCGCGTCACTGAGTCATTAATTTACCATAAAATAGCAGAATGCTTTAACATCGAAAATTGGCCTGTAGCGGCACCTAAAGCTTATGTTGGTCATACACTTGGCCCAGCCAGTGGCGATCAAATGGCGATGGCTTTAGGTGTTTTCAGCGATAACATTATGCCGGGTATTACCACTATTGATGAAGTCGCTGAAGATGTTCATAACGAGCACCTTAACATTGCCACTGAGCATTGGCACTGCCCTGATATGGACATCGCTTTTATCAACTCAAAAGGCTTTGGTGGCAATAATGCAACAGCAACAATTTTTTCTCCAAAAGTAAGTTTAAGCATGATGGCAAAACGTTATGGCGCAGAGGCAATGGAAGCATATCAACAAAAACTGGTTGCTGTAGAGCAAGCGCAGCAAGTTTATCGTGATAATGCTAATAACGGCCAATTCGATTTAATTTATAAGTTTGGTGAAGGTTTGATTAATGAGGCTGACATTGAATTAACTAGCGATAGCTTAACATTCGCTGAATTCAAGAATAGTATCGCACTACCGAGTAAAAATCCGTTTGATGATATGGTCTAGTCTTAGCCACTAAAGTGAAAGCGTGCCAAATTGGTATGCTTTCAGCTTATTATATACCCGTTCCACTTGAAGATGCAGTTTCAGAGCGAAGCTAGCAAATAAGATCAAGGCGCGATACGCTGATAATGGTTATTCCCTTATCGAGTAGTGCAACGCAGGACTGGTTTTCTAGCTTAGCTCCCTACGGGCATCTTGAAGTAGAGCGGGTATAGGCATTACCTTTTAATACAAAACCGAGTCATTTACCTCTGGCTTTAGCTTCTTCCAGCAAAGATAGGCAAATATATGACTCGGCTATGCATAATCCTAATTACCTTACTATCGCTAGTAGCCTTCGCTGCTAATTCACTGATAACCCGCTTTGCTTTGGAAAAAACGTCCATAGATGAAGCAAGTTTCATTATGATTAGGGTCGTTTCTGGTGCACTTTTCTTGTGGTTATATTTAACCTTTAAAAATAATAATAAGGCATACAAAGCTGGAACATGGCTTGCCGCTTTTGCCTTGTTTATTTATGCGGTTAGTTTTACCTATGGGTACGGATTAATTGCTGCTGGCACTGGAGCGCTATTGCTCTTTGGGGCAGTACAAATCACCATGACCATTGTCGGTTACCGCGAAGGTGAACGACTTAATATTATACAGATGGCGGGGTTCGTTCTTGCACTGATTGGACTGGTAATATTAATGCTACCAGGCATAAGTTCACCTTCCTTTATGGGCGCATTCTTGATGTGTATCTCAGGAGTAGCTTGGAGTATTTATACTTTACAAGGAAGAGGGGCAAGTGACCCAGCAGCGACTACTGCCGGGAATTTTATAAAAGCGGCCCCCATGGCAATACTGCTGTGGTTTATAGTTTACCTATCAACAAACAACACCATCAATTTAGCAACCGACGGCGTTATTTATGCACTGCTGTCAGGTATTATCACCTCAGGTATTGGCTACATTATTTGGTATAGTGTTTTACCTGAACTCAAAGCTACTCAAGCTGCTATTGTGCAACTAAGTGTGCCATTATTAGTCACTTTAGCAGGTGCAATAATTCTTAATGAAGCCATCACAATGCGTATAATACTCGCTTCTACGGCTATACTACTCGGCACAATTTTGGTGCTAACGTTCAAAAAACCCAGCAAAAACCTAACAAATAAGTAGCACCTTTACTATAAGCAACTTGCTCTAATCAATAAGAACACGGTTAATCCCCCTCATTATTAAGCAGCTTATTACTAACGATTGCTAATAATTACTGAGCAATGATTGTATTTCTACTCGATTAAATAAAACATCAGTAAAAAACACATAAATCCCCCCCTTTAGCTCTGTACTTAATTTCGAAAATACAACCTCAACCGCACTATATTCTAAAAAATTATAAGCTAATAGTATTATATTCTAAATACCTTACAGCTCTGAACGTTTATTAATCATTTCCCTGCAGAGACTACTACAACTGAATTCCTGTTAATACCAAATGATTTTCTTCCTTAGCTTTCATCTTATTTATATTACTAATATAAAATATAATTGTGGATAATATACAATATAACATATATAAGTGTAATCGTACTTTCGTGCTGTTCGCTTAAAAAGCACCTACGACTGACAAGTAAAAAGTACTAGGGGAGTTATTTCAGGTTCAGGGATAAGCCAAAAAAAACACTACAAAAACTATAAAATAAAAACATACAGGTATAACAAAATGATTACATCACGATTTAAGGCACGCAAATCTCTCGCAGCTATTGCTGTTGGTACCGCATTAATGCTTTCGGCACCAAGTGTTATGGCAGCAGACGCATTTAACGGTGTTTTAAAAGGTACAATTTCAACGGCTAATAACCAAGCCGCACCTAATGCAACAGTTACCATTAAGCATAAAGGTAAAGGTGTTACTCGTACTACTACTACTTCAGCTGACGGTAGCTTTTCATTACCTAAGCTACCCGTCGGTGAATATACCGTTACTATCAGCAAAGATGGTTATGAGATAGAACAAGAGACTATTCAGATAAACATTGGTTCAGCCATTTCTTACAATGGTCAATTATTTGCTAAAGGCTCTGATGTAGAACGTATTCAAGTAACAGGTAGTAATATCTCTCGTGTAGATCTAGCCTCTTCAACTGGTGGTGTGGTTATTACCGCGAAAGATATTGAGAATATGCCGATTGAATCTGGTTTTGATAGTATTGCAATGTTAGCACCAGGTGCGACAGCAGCTAACGGTGATAATTTTAACGGTTCACCTTCAATTGGCGGAAGCTCTTCTGCTGAAAATGGTTACTACCTAAATGGTTTAAATGTAACCTCTGTTAAAACGGGCTTAGGCTCTATCTCTCTTCCATGGGAAGCGATTTCACAAACAGAAGTTATGACTGGTGGTGTTAACCCTGAATTTGGTAATGCACTTGGTGGCATTGTTAATGCTGTTTCTAAATCGGGTGAAAATGAATTTAATTTTGGTGCTCAAGTTCGTGTAGATCCAGAAGCTATGCGCTCTCATCATAATGATTTATATCAAGCTGATGGCAGCGTTCGCTCGGTTAGTGCAAATGATGAATCTACATTTACCCGATATTCTGTTTGGGGCAGTGGCGCTCTTATTGAAGATACTCTATTTGCTTATGTATTATTAGAGCCTCAAAAGAATGACTATGAAAACTATGGTACCAATTTTTTTAATGAGGGTGAAACAACATCTGATCGCTGGTTTGCAAAACTTGATTGGTATATTACTGATGATCATTCAATTGAATTAACGGCTATCAATTTTGAGTCTGAAGGTAGCTATAAATCATATGACTATGATTATGAAAATAATATGGTAGATCTTGCTTCAGCGCAAAACCAAAAAACTGGTTCAGGTGGTGATGTATTTGGTATTAAATACTCTGGTATTCTTACTGATAACCTCTCTATTGAAGTAGTTGCAGGTCGTGTACGGGAAGAAGAAAGCCATTTTGTCAGTGATGAATTACCTTGGGTAGGTTCATATTTATTTGGTGGATATCAACAACTAAGTAACCATACAAACAGCACAATTACTTCAACAGATGAAGTGACTCGTGATCAACTTCGTGCTGATATTGTATGGGAATTAGAAGATCATTCACTTAAATTTGGTTTTGACCACTACGATACTTATGTCGATTATGAGTCCACTCAAAATGGCGCTGGCGGTCAAGCCGGTGCACAAGGTTGGTGGTATGTAGATACATCAATAGGTGCAGGTGACTTTTCAAACTTACCTTCAGGTACGGGATATGTTGATCAACGAATTCGTAGTGATTTTGCTAAGTCACATGTAATTTCAACATCTTTCTATATTCAGGACTCATGGCAGGCAACTGATAATTTAGTGCTAAATATGGGCCTTCGATACAATGACTTTTCTAACGAAATGTCTGATGGTAAAGAATACGTTTCTGTATCTGGTCAAATTGCTCCTCGCCTACAAGCTATATACGATTTAGCTGGTGATGGTAGCTCTAAAGTATTTATGACTTACGGTCGTTATTTTCAACCTGTTTCACCAAATATGAACATCACACAAGGTGGATCACGTCGTGATGAACATTGGTATTATGAACTAGATCAAGTTGATGCTGATGGTCAGCCAATTATTTTAGCAGACGGTTCACCTAGCCGTGGCGCTCAAACTGGTTATAATTTACCTCAATCAGGTGAGAGTACTCCTGCTGAGATTGTTACTGCTGATTTAGACCCTATGTATACCGATGAAATTACCATAGGTTACCAAACTGAAGTATTTGATGGTGACATGAGCTTTGGCGTAAAAGCTATTTATAAAGACTTAGGCAACTCTATTGAAGATGCTGATTTCTATGCACCAATCAACAATTGGTATGTAGAAAATGGATATGCGAATCCAAATAGCGGTGGAGCTTGGATACTGTTTAATCCTGGTAATGGCTTAGATGTAAAGGGTGATTACGATGGTGATGGCACAACAGAACATATTCAAATTTCTGCTGAAGACTTAGCAATGCCAGACGCCTCTCGTCAGTATGGTGCTATGGAATTTACCTTAGATGGTATGGCTACAGAGAAATTATTTGTTAGTGCTAGTTATACTTGGTCACACTTATGGGGTAATACTGCTGGTTTAGTTAATGATGATGATAACCAAGCCGATCCAGGTTGGACTGTTTCTTACGATTATGCTGGTTTACAAGATAATGCTTCAGGTAACTTACCTAGTGATCGTCGTCATACAATGAAAGTTTTTGGTTCTTATGAAGTGACAGAAGACTTTACTGTTGGCTTAAATGCTAATATTGGTAGTGGTAAACCAATCAGTGCTATGGGTATTCACCCTGAAGAAGTTGGCGCATGTGCTACAGCTGCATGGGCTTCTTGTCCTAGTCGTAATGAGCGTGGACACGGTGCATCATTTTATGATGAAAATGGCAACAATGCACCAAGAGGTACTTACGGTACAACGGATTGGACATATGTATTTGACTTGTCAGCAACATATAGATTAGACGTATTTGAAAATGATTTAATGTTTAAAGCAACGATATATAATTTATTTGATTCGTCTACTCAAACAACAGTTGTTCAAGACAGAACTAAGACTGTCGGCAACGATACTGTTCTCGATGATAACTGGGGTATGACAACTGGTCGCGTTAGTGCACGTTATGTATCACTTACTGCTCGTTACGAATTTTAATAGTTAGCTAAAAATTAAATTTCATTAATTGATATTTAATAATAAAAACCGCTCATTTGAGCGGTTTTTATTTGCATGATTTTTAACATTATATAAACATCAAAACAAAAGCTGTACATAAAGACAGTGCACACACTATAATCAAAGACATCACAACTTATCACTTAGTTCCAATACAATTGAAACTCTATATTGCCGAGAAACCGAGTTTAGGTCGCGCTATTGCTGCCGCACTACCTAAACCACAAAAAAACCATAAAACACATATCGAGCTTGCTAACGGTGATGTGGTCAGTTGGTGTATCGGGCATATTTTGGCGCAAGCAAACCCTGAAGATTATGATAGTGAATTAAAAAAATGGCGCATGGAAAGTTTGCCTATCATTCCGCAGCAATGGCAATTAAAACCCATTGCCCGCACGCGCGCACAACTCACCGTATTACGTAAGTTAGTAAAACAAGCTGATGAAATTATTCACGCTGGCGATCCTGACCGAGAAGGACAATTACTGGTTGATGAAGTGATTGATTACTTTAAATTATCGAAAACCAAAAAAGCCAAGATTCAACGTTTACTAATCAGTGATTTAAACTTACCTGCCGTTAAACGAGCACTTAACTCACTAAAACCTAATAGTGATTTTATGCCGCTATCAATTTCAGCCTTAGCCCGATCTCGCGCTGATTGGCTTTATGGTATTAACCTTACCCGCGCTTATACCCTACAAGGGCAAAAAACGGGTTATCATTCGGTGTTATCAGTCGGTCGTGTACAAACACCTTTATTGGGTTTAGTCGTTAGGCGCGAGCAGGAAATTGCTAAATTTGTCAGTAAACCTTTTTTTCAAGTGCAGGCCCATATCGCACTAAGCTCAAATGAAGCTATCGCTTTTACGGCAAAGTGGCAGCCAAGTGAAAGCTGTCAGCCTTATTGTGATGAAGAAGGTCGAGTTTTGCTCAAGGCATTAGCGGAGAATGTCGTTAACCGTATAGATAACCAACCTGCCACTATCACTAATATTGACAGTAATGAAAAACAGCAAGCAGCCCCTCTACCCTTTAATTTGTCACAACTCCAAATTAGTGCTGCTAAGCAATTTTCCATGAATGCCAAACTCGTGCTTGATGTTTGTCAGGCTTTATATGAAAGGCATAAGCTGATTACTTACCCACGCTCAGATTGTCGCTATTTACCTAAAGAACAACTAAAACAAGCAAAAGGCATTGTTAATACACTCGCGCAATCATCGCTACCTTGTAATAAAGCAGCACAAGGTGCAAACACAACTTTGGTGAGTAAAGCTTGGAACGATAAAAAGATTACTGCACATCATGCCATTATCCCTACCGAGAAATCACCCGAGAATATCAGCTTAAATACCTTTGAAAAAAATATTTATTTGCTGATTGTACGTCAGTATTTAGTACAATTTTATCCTGTCTATATTTATCAGCAAACCAAAGTACATTTACTTATAGCAGGCGGCCATTTTCTCACTCAAGCAAAAATGGAGAAACAGCTAGGCTGGCAAGTACTTTTCCCTAAAAGCAAAAAAGCACAAACCTCAGATAATTTAAAGCAAGGATATGATCAAGAGCAAACATTACCTGCTTTAACAAAAGGACAAATAGTACATTGCCAACAAGGTGAGCTACTAGAAAAACACACCTCACCGCCACAGTCATTTACCGATGCAACCTTGCTTGGAGCCATGACAGGAATTTCTCGTTACGTCAGTGATGCAGCCATCAAAAAAGTACTGAAAGAAACCGATGGTTTAGGTACCGATGCGACTCGCGCTGGCATCATAGATTTACTCTTTAAACGTGATTTTTTACAGCGCCAAGGCAAAGCAATAATCGCAACCGAGGTAGGTGTCGCGTTAATCAACGCCTTGCCAGAAATGGCCACCCTGCCAGATATGACAGCGCAATGGGAAGCTACCCTCACCGCAATCAGTGAGAAAAATGCTAGCTACCTAAACTTTATGCAGCCGTTAACTAATATCGTCACAGAGATGGTACACGGTGCCAGCCAACAATCATTTTCAGGATTACCTAAAGTGGCTTTTAAGCCGAAACGCGGCAAAAAAACATTTCAGAAACAGCCAGCTAAAAGGGCAAGCTAACGCTTGCCTATTAAGACGGCTATTGACCTATTCGCAGACTAAGACATATGCTTTCCTAACCAATAAACAGCCACAGGAGATCTGTATAATGCTGCCTTATCCCGACTGAACAACCTTTAAGTTAAGGTATTGTAATGTTTAGCTATTAATAAATTAAAAAATGAGTTTTGATATTTAAAAATATTGTGTTTTCTCTTGTGAAAATATTACACTTTTATATCTAGATGATTTATTGTTATTAGATTCATAGCCAGACTGTTTCGATAATAATTGCTTTACCAAAATAGCCTAGGCAACTTACCTGCCTTTATAAAAATGAAACTCCAATATGCATGAACATATGATTATTTTAGTTATTGCGGTAGTAGTGCTGCTATATGGCTATATATCTCAGGGGCTAAGTCGATTGAATATCTCTGGCCCCATGGTCTTTGCTAGTTTAGGCTTATTAATTTCACCCTTAGGTTTAGATGTTAGACAAGTAGATATTAATGCTGATTTTGTCACCATTATTGTTGAAGTTGCGCTGATCTTAGTACTGTTTAGTGATGCTGCTTTACTTTCTTTAAAGTCACTGCGTCATTCATGGCAATTACCCACCCGTTTATTATTAATTGGTTTACCGTTGACTATTATTGTCGGTACCTTCACGGCACAAATGATATTTCCGAATGAACCTGCAATTTATATGCTGTTACTTGCGCTATTACTTACACCGACTGATGCGGCATTAGGTAAAGCTGTCGTCTCTGATATAAAAGTCCCCAAAGATATTCGTTCCACTATCAACATAGAAAGTGGCCTAAACGATGGCATTGTTTTTCCACTCGTTATTGCTGTGGTTGCCATGATTTTAAGTGGATTGACCAAAGCAAGTGGTGGAGACTCTCACTGGTTATCGAGTGTATTTATCCAAGTTAGCTTTGGTGCTTTAGTCGGCATTATGAGTGGTTATTTAGGCACAAAAATATCGCAGTTCAGTGTCAGTAAAAACTGGATGGTTGCTAGTTATCAAAATCTTGTGCCCATTGCTTTAGCACTCTTAGCCTATTATTTAGCCGAGACTTTTCATGGTAACGGCTTTATTTCCGCATTTTTTGCAGGCCTACTCGCCGGTAATACGTGCGAAAAAACCCGTGAGCATATTGAAAATTTTGCCGAAAGTGAAGGTGAACTATTAGTACTTATCAGCTTCTTCCTCTTTGGTTTAGCTTTTGTCCCTAATATTATTCAATATGTTACTGTTGAGGTCTGTATCTACGCATTTTTGAGCTTAACAGTGTTACGTATGATACCGGTAATAATTTGTCTTATTGGCGCGAAACTTACCACAGGCAAGTTGGATTTTTCCACCATAACATTTATTGCTTGGTTTGGTCCTCGTGGCATCGCTTCAATTCTATATGTACTTATTGTTGCTCATGACATGGGATCAGATAAAGGTTTAGAAACCGTTTACGCCACCGTGATGGTAACTGTGTTAATGAGTATTTTTGCTCACGGTATCAGTGCTCAACCGCTTGCCAACTGGTATAGTAAACATCACAAAGATAACTAAAAAATTCAGTACGAGACTACCTATGATTATTCTACAAAGCGCCATGGAGAAAAGTAACTTATTCAAAGTTGATGAATTTGGCGTGAAAAACTATAACTATGGCATATTGGCCATAGTATCTTTTGCTTTATTTGCCCTCCTCAATATCAGCTTAGGTTATATCACCTTTGTCGCAGAATCAGCCGTAGTAGGCTCTCCAGTGAAAAATTATGCTGACGCTTTTTGGCTCATGCTAATGTCTTCAACCACAATTGGCTTTGGTGATGTTTATCCAATTACGCTAGCTGGCCGTATAGCCGTTTTTGTTATGTTTATTCTTGGTGTCGGAATATTAGGTGGCGTTGGTGCTATCTTTGCCAATAAAATTTTTGGTTTTGCTGATACTAATATCAAAAATCGAGAACTAAGAAAGCAAAATATAGAAATTTTACAGCAAAATGACAAAATTTATCAAAAGCTAATCGCGTTAGAAGAAAAATTAGAAGCGTTTGATAAAGAGGTTAGATAGCACATCGACCGAGGTTGTTCCGGAGCATGCTTTCCAGAATAACCATTAGTTCTTTGTGACAATTTTTGTTTGAAAAATTTATATTATTTAAAGTGAGTTAACCATAGATATATTACTAATAATAACTTGAGTTTATCCCCACTACACCAAAGCAAATTCCCTTTTATCTAGGGTGTTCGAAGCAAGTTTTACTATCTTCCTTACCCTATCTAATGTATAACAGCCCCATGAAAATTCCAAAGCGTATATTGCCTCTCGTAGAAGAAGGCTTAATTGATGAAGTGCTCAACCAATTGATGAGCGGAAAAGAAGCTACTGTGTATCGTGTTCGTTGTGGTGATGAAATTCGCTGCGCGAAAGTGTACAAAGAAGCGACTAAACGTAGCTTTAAAAAAGCATCACAATACACCGAAGGTCGAAAAGGCCGTAGTAGTCGACGTGCTAGAGCAATGGAGAAAGGCTCTAAGTACGGTAAGAGTCAACAAGAGACGGCTTGGCAGAATGCCGAAGTTGATGCCTTGTATACCCTTGCTGAAAACGATGTACGTGTGCCACAGCCTTATGGTTGCTTCGATGGTGTATTACTAATGGAGCTCATTACCGATGAACAAGGTGATGTCGCGCCACGTCTTAATGATGTTGTAATGCCCGCCGATCAAGCACTAGAAGATCATGCCTTAATGATGATTTATATCATGCGTATGCTTTGTGCAGGCATAGTACACGGTGACCTATCTGAATTTAATGTTTTAGTTGATGCTTATGGTCCAGTTGTTATTGATTTACCCCAAGCGGTTGATGCCTCGGCAAATAACAATGCCAAAGCGATGTTACTGCGTGATGTCAACAATATCACTACCTATTACGCACAATTCGCTCCAAATTTAGCCTTAACAAAATTTGGTGAGGAAATGTGGGCATTGTATGAAACGGGTGAGTTAAGCAATACCACTAAATTAACCGGTCAATTTGCCGAAGATACACAAAGTGCTGATGTTGAAACGATATTAGCCGAAATCCAAGCCGCTTTTGAACAAGAGCAAGACCGCCTTGCTTACCTTAAAGAAGCCGCAGAGCAAGATTAACCGCACTGATAATTGTGATAGCTTTATCTCTTAGGCTATCACCTTACTTTGACATATAACTGCAACATAGAACTGATCAAACAATGTTCAAAAACTTAATTTCATCAAAGTAATTTCTATATCTCCCATTGAATAATTAACTATCTACCAAAAGTAAAACGTGTGCCTTAATGAGATGCGCTACACTGTTAAATAGGTCACCCTTTTATTTCACTGATGTAACCGTAAAGTGATTATGAAATACATTTGCTGCTCTTTTTATACTATTACTCTTTTATTTAACTCTGCCTTGGCCGAAACCGGCAAGTTGAATGTCGCGGTATTTCTTGAACCGCCCTATATTGATTTAGTAGAAAACAAATTAGTCGGTGAAAACATCGATATAATTCATCTGTTAGTTGACTCCATTGGTCTCAAACCCGTTTTTATTCAGTGTCCATTCGTACGTTGTTTAGCCATGATCAAAAGTGGCCAGGTAGATATGCTATTAGGTTTAAGTAAATCAATAGATCGAGAAAAAGATCTTATTTTCCTTAACCCTCCTCATTCAATACAGCAAAAGCCATTACGATTTTTCACACTGAAAGAAAAAAATCTAACTATACAACACTTTAGCGATCTTAATTTATTACTGGTTGGCACACTACGGGGCGCCGCTTATTTCCCACTATTTGATGAAAGTAAAACGATAACAAAGGTATAACAAGGTCAAGGTTGCTATATCCACTATCAATGTTTCATTCTATTCTATTCTATTCTCAAGGCAAAACGTTTATGAATAGCTGGCTATTTATCGACGTTTTAACGCTGAGAATGGGATAAAAGGGAATGTTGAGCAAGTGCTGCTTATCCAGAGTTCAGGTTAACTAGTCAATTATAAAAAAAGGCACCTTAACCTAAGTTAATGTGCCTTATTTGTTTCACTTTTCAGTGATTATTTTTGAGTGTATTTTTCTAACCATTTAAATACTTCGTCGTACCAAACCACTAAATTGTCAGGTTTACGAATATGGTGATCTTCATCTGGGAACATCACTAAACGGCTATCAATGCCTTTGCGTTGTAAGGTGGTAAATGCACCTAAACTTTGCGCGTACGGTACACGGTAATCTAATTCACCTTGAATAACTAACATAGGTGTCTGCCAGTTATTTACATAAGCTGACGGGTTAAACTTAGAGTAATCAGGGCTTACCTTGCCTTTAGCATTATCTTTAGAGTCAGCACTTTCTTTACCCCATGAAGGACCACCCATATCATATTCAGGGAACCATAGTTCTTCAGTAGATTGATAAAAGCTTGGCATGTCGTATAAACCAGCGTGATTGATCAAACATTTAAAACCAGTAGGCCAGTTTCCGGCAATCCAGTTCATCATGTAACCACCGTAAGAAGCACCTAAAGCACACGCATTATCACCATCTAACCAAGGTTGGTCTTTTACGATAAATTCTAAACCTTTTTGTAAATCTTCTAATGGCTTGCCACCCCAATCACGACTGATTGAATGGGTGAATTCTTGTCCGTAACCGGTAGAGCCGTGGAAGTCGACCATGACAACACCATAGCCCTGTGCTGCCCATAATTGAGCATTCCAGCGGTAATGGAACATGTTGCCAAAACTACCTTGTGGCCCACCATGCACTAAAAAGGCGATTGGGTATTTATTGCCCTCTTCAAAGTTAGCTGGTTTTAACCAATAACCGTGTACTGTTTCATCATTCCAACCTTTAAAGTTAAACTGTTGGTAATCAGCAAATTTTACTTTGCCAAGCTTATCTTTGTTGATATGAGTTAATTGGACTAAGTCATCACCATGGTTATCAATCGAAAAAATATCTTGCGGTGAATTTAACGTATGGCGAGTAAAGTAAACTTTATTTCCATGACTTGAGATATCACCATTACTACCGATATTATAAATTCTACGTACTTCATCAAACTCATGAGTAATAGAGAAAATACTTTTTTGGCCAACATCTTGGGCTACAACATAGACAGACTTGTTGTCCGGTGAAAAAGCCAAGCTACTGATTGAACGGTCCCAATCACTAGCCACTGCACGGGTTTTTCCTGTTCTGTTATCACGTAACTGTAAGGTAAACTTATCCGCTTCATAGCCAGGAGTTTTCATTGCTCTATACGCAAGAAAACGACCGTTAGATGAATAAACAGGACTCGCATCCCATGCGGTATTCTTTTCAGTAATATTAGTTAGTGTATAAGCAATGACTTCATCGGCTGTAACTTTAGGTAAAGCCACTTCAAATATATCAAAGTTAGTTGTCCACGCATGATTTTTAGCTGCATCTTTACTTGATGAGTCTTTCGCTGAAAAGGCTAAAGATGTGGCTTCAGGATGAATACTTACTTGGCCAATACCGGCAAAATCACTTTGCCAGTTTGGCATAATATCTTGAGCATGCTTAAGCTGACCGTCTTTATTTACATGACCAACAAATAAATGTTCTTTATATTCTGTAGCCCAGGTATCCCAGTGACGCACCATTAATTGGTCATAGGTACGGATATTGTATTTCTTCTCTTTATCGACTTTCTTTGCTTCAACAGTACAAGCTAACGTTGCACAATCGGGTTTAACCGTAAAAGATAACGCGAATACTTGACCATTTTTAGATAATTTAAAGCCGTTAATTGCTAAAGGAAAATCAGATATTTGCTTCGCTGTTTTTTCACGTAAAGCTTGTTGCCAAATCTGACTAGTACCACTACGTGAAGATAAGAAATACACAGATTGACCATCATCAGCCCAAACAACATTACTTTCAGATTTGTCATGACTCGTCAGTTGAGTGATTTCACCCGTTTTAATATTTTGTTTATATAAGTGATTGTCTGCTGAGCTACTGCCTTTTTTCAAACCATACACAAGTACATCACCTTCTGGAGACAAGGTGACATCATGCAGTTGGTTCAATTGGTTTAGCTTTTCAACGGTAAACATTTCGCTAGCGGTTTGCGCATTAGCGGCTACTGATGCGACAAGAGATATTGCGGCAAAGGTTAATAGTTTTTTCATCATCATTCTTATGTAAAACAGCTATATTGTGAGTGCAGCAAGAATATACAATCTGCACGTTATAAGCAATATGGCTGGGATTGTTGATATGGCTAACCTTGTAAACTAAAGCACCCGTTTTTTATAAAAACAATATCAGCTGAGACTTAATCAACAATATTAGCGATCATGTTGTGACATAGTGAACTTTGTCATATAAAAAACTTAATACTGCAATAGACAAAGGCAGCTATACTTAAAACGTTCCCCCTTACGAAGCCAACTATTTTCATACTTGGAGTTATAATGTTCACAGAAAATCCTGTTGATTTCATCGAAAAGTCTTCTATTGGCATTCATGCAGTATCCCCTGATGGAGTTATTAAATATGCCAATCAATTTGAATTGGACATTCTAGGATATAGCAAAGATGAGTATATTGGTCACCATGTATCCGAGTTTCAGATAGATAAAGATTGCCTGAGTGCGATGATGACAAAACTGGAAAAGTTTGAAACACTTTTAAATTATCCAGCCAAAGTAAATGGCAAAAATCAAATAAAGTATATTATTTACAACTCAAGTGTCTATGAATCAGAAGGGGAATTTATACATACACGCTGTTTTGGTAATGAAGTGTCAAAAGAAATTTATGATGTTTTTTATGACGAATATAAAAGAAGAGCTTAAGAACAATAGCGTACCGATAAGTAACATAATTGATACCAATAAAAATGCCAGCTTGAACTTCAAACTGGCATTTTTTGCTTTATTAGAATTAGTATGAAAGCCGTTTCTTGTTTAGAACCGTTGATTATTTAGCAGATTGCTTCGCTTTTTTATCATTTTTTTCTTGACGACGTTCTTCAATGATATTTTGAATATCACCACCTATGTGGCTCTCACCACGCTCTTCAGCTAACGTAATTTGGCGTTGACGTTCGGCATAGCGATTACGTTGTTCGTCGGTAACTTTGTCATGACAACGATGACAGCTTACGCCTTTAACGTAATGCTCACTTTCTTTTTCAGCTTCTGTTAGCGGGAAACGACAAGCAAAACATTGATCGTATTGCCCTTGCTCTAACTCATGATTAACCGCAACACGACCATCAAAAACAAAACACTCACCTTCCCACAGTGTTTCTGTACTGGGTACTTCTTCAAGGTATTTTAAAATACCGCCTTCAAGATGATAAACCTCTTCAAAACCTTGTTCTTTAAGGTATGCAGTAGATTTTTCACAACGAATACCGCCGGTACAATACATGGCAACTTTCTTATGCTTATTTTTATCTAGGTTCTTTTCTACGTAGGCTGGAAATTCACGAAACGTTTCTGTATTCGGATTAATGGCATTTTTAAAGGTACCAATTTCAATTTCGTAATCGTTACGTGTATCAACCAGCAGCACTTCAGGATCAGAAATTAAAGCATTCCAATCTTTTGGCTTCACATAAGTACCAACCACTTGGTTAGGATCAATACCTTCAATGCCCATAGTGACAATTTCTTTTTTCAATTTCACTTTAGTGCGATGAAATGGGTTTTCGTTACTGTAAGATTCTTTATGAGAAATGTTATCTAAACCTGGCTGCTCACCAAGGAAGGCCATTACCTTATCAATACCTGCTTGTGGGCCGGCAATAGTACCGTTGATGCCCTCAGCCGCTAACAATAAAGTACCTTTAACATCAACACTGACCATTTTATTTGATAATGGCTCACGTAATGCTTCAAATGCATCTAAACGAACGAACTTATATAACGCACAAATAGTAACAGTGTTAGTTGCCGATTTTTTCGATGTAATTGGTGATGTAAACGATGGTGATAACTTTTTTTCTGATGAACTCATGAGCTCTCCATTGAACTAGCTGGACCGTAAATCCAGTGCTGTAGATTAATAATCAAAACGCGATATTGCTCGCGTTTTTAGGGAGGCGTATTTTAGCAGAATTATTTGATAATGAACATAGCTCACTAATCGAGCAATTTATGACTGTAGTTTTTAAATATAGACTGAAAACTGATAATACTATGTGGCTAACCAAACCTTTGCTCAGGTACAGGCAAAGGTTTGGTGACCGAATAAAATAACCTTACGGTTGAGCTTTTAGCTCCAATAACTTAGCGTCGATAATATTGATTTGCCATTGGTTAGCCTTATACTCTTTTACCAAGGTTAATGCTTTGGCATAATAACTTATTGCCATTTCAGTATTATTTAACTGCATATAGGTAACAGCCATACTTTTTATATACTCAATTGAATGTTCAAAACGGCTTTCAGCACCTTGTAATATCTTCAATGCCGCTTCTGGCGAATCGTAATGCCCGGTATAACTCGCCAACATCATTATAAAAGCTTGCTCTGATGCAGGCAGTTCTTTTTTCACTTTAGCCATAAACACCGGAATATCAGCGACCTTCTCCTGTCGATAAAAATATCGAATTGCAGACTTAACACTTGATGTAGGTATGGGTTGGTTAATAGCTAACGACGATGAAAGGCTTTGGTAATGTGCAAGCAGTTGCTCAGCAGTCATTGAACGCTCTAATTTTTTATCCGAAATAAACCATGCCTTGAATATTTTCTTTAAATCAGCTCGAAGTGCTACTAAGCCAACAGAGTTGTGGTTCTCATTAGGGTAATGTGAAAACTGCCAATTAATATTTTTAGGCTGGCTCTCATCCAATAATTGTAAAACGCCATATACCCCTTGCCTCTCTTCATCGCCTAAGGATAAATATAATGAGGTTAGATCATGTTTGCTTTTACCAATAAAGTCTTTTGCTTTGACCATAATCTCATGATCATTTAACCAAACTGACGGGCTAATGGAGACAAAGTGTTCAAAAGCATTAGGCGATTCAAGCAGTGCATTTAATACAAATAATCCCCCCATAGAATGCCCAACAAGTATTGAGTTATTAGCGGCCCGGTAATGACTGTTGATATAAGGTTTAAGTTCTTTCTCTAAAAAAGTTAAAAATAGCTCAGCTTTACCACCATGCTCTTTCTTAAAAGGGGCCGTTAATCCTGCAGGTGTCATATATTGGCGATATACATCCGTGCCTTTATCGGCAATACCGACAAGAATAACATCTGGAATTAATTGTGCTTTGTTTGCTAAAAAATCCAACATGCCTGATACCCCATGCAAGGTATAATCGCCATCTAAAAGGTAAATAACGGGATAAGTAGCGCCCATATTGCTTTGATAGTTTTCTGGCAATAGAATTTGAATTTCACGTTCTTCATTTAAGTGAATTGAATTGAGTTTTACTCTTTCACCCATAGATAAAGAAGCGGCCAAACTATATTGACCGGTAAATAAAATGATGAGTAAAAATAAGTAAATAGTTTTTTTTATCATAAACGTCCCATTGTGATCTAATAACTAACTTTGTGGCTGATAATATAGATATTTATCAAATATATCACTCTACAGCCGATTTTTTATGTAATTGAATATCTCATAAATTCAACATATTAGAAAGTTATTGGATTTGAGTGTTACTGCCGTATTTTTGTAAAGAAGATTACGATGTAGAGGAACCGAAAATAGGTTACTTTCACTGTCGACACACTCTCCATAAAGTGCTTATACCAGTCCCGTTGAGTTTGTGACCTTGTTGTAGGTAGGGAAAATAATTCAAGGGTAGGTACTTGATTGAGCAATAGCGAGCTATTGAGATTAGGTAAAACGATTCAGACACTTAAATTAAAGATTTATCTGCAAAAGTAAGTGCTTGTGCATAACAGTTCATAATAAAGGTTTCATCTAAGCCCAGTTTTTTTTGACTCTCTTCTATACCAATAAAATCACTATTCTCTATCTTCAAACATAAATCAAAACAAAAACCTAATTTTCCCGTTTGGTTATTTAATGCCTCCTGTAGCTCTATACTTAGAGATAACTCTTTGTATATTAATGCTAAGTCAACATCAATTAACGCATTACATATGGACACTATTCCTAATAAATATCCTTTACATCTGAGCTTTTTGTCACTATTTAATAACAACTCTATAAATCTTGCTCGAATCAATCCAAGCTTTAAAAGTTCAGATGGTTTGTTCTCTCCTAAATCTCCTAAGGCTAAAACAGTCACAAATTGCTTAATAGTATCTTCACCAAGATAAATAACAGCTTGTGAAATGGAACTTATTTTCTTATTAGCTGACTTACACCTTAAATTAGAAAGCCTCAACAGACGAACAACTAACGCAGCATCTTTTTCAACTTTATTGATTAATGCATCAAAGTCCAAGGGTGTTTTTAACGTGATTTTGAGTAAATCTAAAGTCGTCAACTGAGAAGGGTTCACATTTTTAAAGTTAAGTAACTTGGGTTTAGTAAAATAATATCCTTGGAATAAATCAGCCCCAGCCTTTTTTATTAATGCAAACGATTCATAATCTTCAATTCTTTCGACTATGATTATTTTATTTGGAAACGCTGCTTTTAAAGATGAAATTCTCTTTAGCGTATGTTGAAGGTTTTCTTCCACTTCAAGTTTAATGTACTTAACTTTTTTTAACAGGTTATCCCACTTAGGATCACCACCATAATCATCTAAAGCAAATACATACTGATTTTTCATCAAATTTTCAACGTGGTGGAGCACCTCGTCAAGCCTATTCGTTCTTTCTACTATTTCCAATACAACATTGTGGGGTTCAATTAATTTGGGTAAGCTCGATAGAATAGAACTGGTAGATAAGTTAATAAATAATTTTTTGTTATCAGCTAAGTTTTCTATGCCGAAAAACAATAAACTATCGAAAAATATCCTAGCTGTTGCTTCGTCATCGCTAACATTAATAGGGAAAAAATTGTCATTTGAATTTCTATAAAGTAACTCATAAGCAAATACATTTTCATTACGGTCTAAAATCGCTTGCCGGGCCACAAATTTAACCTTTACTGCTTCTGTCATTTTGACCCTTATCGAACAAGTACAACTAGTTAAACATTAGTCTAGTACATAACTAATATTTACACAGGAACGTGCTAGAGATAAAAAATGCCACCTTGTATGAAACAAGGTGGCATTTTAAGATAAGTTTATTTGTTCGCTCTACACTATTAAGTTCAAGAACAAAGAAGAAACGCCTAGTCTAGTTACTTATGCTCACAAGTAGCTGAATACTTGCAACGTTGTTATCGCTCCATTTAGAGACAACAAGATTCAAAATCAAGCTTCTACTTGTAGGATAACCGTATCAGCTTTACTGGTGTACTCTTCCATTTTATCAAAGTTCAAGTAACGGTAGGTATCCGCAGCCGTTGCATCAATTTGAGACGCATACTCCATATACTCTGCCGGCGTAGGTAATTTTCCTAAGATAGCACCAACACCAGCAAGCTCTGCTGAGGTTAAATAAACATTTGCGCCATTACCTAAACGGTTAGGGAAGTTACGTGTTGAAGTAGACAATACCGTCGTATTATCACCTACTCGTGCTTGGTTACCCATACACAGTGAGCACCCAGGAGTTTCTACACGAGCGCCAGCTTTACCGTAGATATTAAAATAACCTTCATCTTTAAGTTGTGCGCTGTCCATTTTAGTTGGTGGTGTAACCCACATACGTGTTGGCAATGTACCGCCACTCTTTTCAAGGAAAGTGTCGATTAGTTTACCTGCTGCACGAAAGTGACCAATGTTAGTCATACATGAACCGATGAATACTTCATCAATTTTAACCCCAGCGACTTCTGATAATAATTTCGCATCATCAGGGTCGTTAGGACAACACACGATTGGCTCTTTAATATCGGCTAAATCAATGTCAATAATGTGAGCGTATTCAGCATCGACATCAGCTTCCATTAATGAAGGGTTAGCTAACCATGCTTCCATACCTTTGATGCGTCGGGTGATAGTACGCACATCACCGTAACCCTCGCTAATCATCCACTTAAGCATAACAATGTTAGACGTTAGGTATTCGCTAACTGACTCTTCTTCAAGTTTGATTGAACAACCTGCAGCAGAACGTTCAGCTGATGCATCAGATAATTCAAATGCTTGTTCTACTGATAAACCTTTAAGACCTTCAATTTCTAGTACACGACCAGAGAATTCATTCACTTTACCGGCTTTAGCAACCGTTAATAAACCCTTTTTAATACCGTAATAAGGGATAGCATGAACTAAGTCACGTAAGGTAATACCCGGTTGCATTTCACCTTTAAAGCGCACCAATACGGACTCAGGCATATCAAGTGGCATAACACCCGTTGCTGCAGCAAAGGCAACTAAACCAGAACCCGCAGGAAAGGAAATACCTAATGGGAAACGTGTATGAGAATCACCACCCGTACCAACAGTATCTGGCAATAACATACGGTTTAACCATGAGTGAATAACACCATCGCCAGGGCGAAGTGAAATACCGCCACGATTCATCATAAAATCAGGCAAGGTGTGATGGGTAATAACATCAACAGGTTTTGGATAAGCTGAGGTGTGACAAAAAGATTGCATGGTTAAATCAGCCGAGAAACCTAAACAGGCTAAATCTTTCAATTCATCACGCGTCATGGGACCGGTTGTATCTTGCGAGCCTACAGTAGTCATTTTAGGTTCACAATATTGACCGGGGCGAACACCAGCAACATCGCAAGCTTTACCAACCATCTTCTGGGCTAAGGTAAAACCTTTAGTAGAAGCTGCGGGATCAATAGGTGTAGCAAACAAAGCTGTCGTTGCTAAACCTAATGCATCACGCGCGCGAGCAGTTAAACCACGGCCAATGATTAATGGAATACGACCACCAGCACGTACTTCATCAAATAATACCGGGCTCAGTTTAAATGTTGAAATTACATCACCAGCAGCATTTTTAACAACACCTTCGTATGGGTAAATATCAATAATATCACCCATGTTCATTGACTGAACATCTAATTCAATGGGTAATGCACCTGAATCTTCCATAGTGTTATAGAAAATAGGCGCGATTTTACCGCCTAAACAAACACCGCCGCCACGTTTATTCGGGATACAAGGGATATCATCACCCATGAACCATAATACTGAGTTAGTTGCCGACTTACGTGATGAACCCGTGCCAACAACATCACCAACATAGGCTAATGGAATAGCGTCTTTTTGCATTTTTTCAAGTTGAGCGATGGGACCAATAACACCATCTTTATCTGGGTTAATACCTTCACGAGCAATTTTAAGCATTGCTTTGGCATGTAATGGAATATCAGGACGAGACCAAGCATCGGGTGCTGGTGATAAATCATCCGTGTTAGTTTCACCGGTAACTTTAAATACTTTAACGGTAATTTTTTCTGCAACTTTATCGCGAGCAGTAAACCACTCAGCATCTGCCCAAGATTGCATAACTTGTTTAGCGGCAACATTACCTGCTTCAGCTTTTTCTTGTACATCATGAAAGGCATCAAACATTAATAACGTTTTTGATAAGCCTTTCGCTGCAACAAGCGATAACTTGTCACATTCTAACAGGTCAATCATAGGCTGAATGTTATATCCGCCTAACATGGTACCTAATAATTCAGTCGCTTTCTCAGCACTTAAAATTGAAGACGTCGCCTCACCTTTAGTCACTGCGGCTAAAAAACCAGCTTTAATGTATGCCGCATCATCAACACCCGCCGGCACACGATTGGTTAATAAATCAATTAAAAAGGCTTCTTCACCGGTTGGTGGATTTTTAACTAATTCAACTAATGCTGCTGTTTGTTCCGCGTCTAAAGCTTTAGGTACTATACCTACAGCTGCACGTTCTGCTACGTGGTTGCGATATTCTTGAAGCACGATATTCACCTTTTAAGATAAGAGAGACTTAATACTTCTTATAATTAGACTCGATTCTGTATATCAAGACTAGGACAAAGCGGTTAAGTATCTGGGATTAAAAATTATCTATACCCATGATACTTCAAGATGCTCGTTTCAGGATGCCTGTGCGATTCATGATCGAGGCGCCTCTTTTTATTAAGGGTTATTCCCTTAAAAATAGAGGCAACGAAAAACATGATTTGCTCAGACATCCCCGTAGGGCTGGTTTAGAAACGTTTTAAGCTACGTTATAGATATCGATAAGGGAACAACCATTATCTTCAATCAATGCCTTGCCTAAAAACGTTTCTAATTCCAGCTGAATCCTGCATCTTGAAGTAACATGGGTATATACCTTACTGCTACTTACTTTTACGTTGAAGAGCGGCAAGGAATATTACTATTCATGACTATATCACCAAATATAGACGATAATTATTAGACATAGGTATCAATAAAATTGATATTTATCATTTAGTGTGAAGAAAGGGTTACGAGCAAAACAATAGCACCGTGATAGATAAAATAGAGGTAACGTTGAGCATGATTTTTATCAGGTAGTCCAACAGTGCTGGTTTATAAACGATTTATGCTAGGTTATTTATTTAGAATAATAGACTAATACCATTTGTATTAATTTAGTGATCAAAATCAATAAGGATCAATTTTCAAGTTCAAGGCGCGTGATTGAGCAATAGGGAGTATGGGAGTTGAGTGCAACGCTGAAATTGTAGATTAAGACTATTTGAAGAGGGGAAATTAATTAGTACAATTGGTATAACTATTCCTTCAACCCACGCCTTAATTCAAGGCGTTTCTAATACCAACGGAATCCTGAATTTGGGGTAACATGGGTATATAACCACTATAACCATATCTTCTATCAACTATAAGTAGTGTGAATAATGCTTATTTAATCTAATGATTCGTAGTATCCCAAAAATCAGGTAAACTAGAGGCAAAATTTTTCCTTGCTAATGATGAAAAAATTATTAGCCTTTTATAGCTAGAGAGAGTTTTAAATGAGTCTATATTTAGAGTACATTAAAGAAATTGAAAGTCGTAAAAATGATCTAGGATTGGCTCCTTTGCCAATTGATGGCGCTGAGTTATTATCTGAAATTATTGCTCAGATTAAAGACTCTGGAAATGAGCATCGCGAAGATTCTCTTAACTTTTTCATTTATAATACTTTACCTGGCACAACCAGTGCTGCGGGTGTTAAAGCTGCATTTTTAAAAGAAATCATTCTAGCTGAATCAGTAGTAGCTGAAATTACACCAACGTTTGCATTTGAATTGTTATCACATATGAAAGGCGGCCCTTCAATTGAGGTGCTTCTTGATCTAGCATTATCTGATGACGCAGCAGTAGCAAAAGCAGCGGCAGAAGTATTAAAAACTCAAGTATTTCTATACGACGCTGATACAACTCGTCTTGAAGTTGCGTTTAAAGCAGGCAACACGCTTGCTAAAGAAATTTTAGAAAGCTACGCACAAGCTGAATTTTTCACAAAATTACCAGATGTTGAAGAAAAAGTTGAAGTAGTGACTTATATTGCCGGTGAAGGTGATATATCAACTGATTTACTTTCTCCAGGTCATCAAGCGCATTCTCGTGCCGATCGTGAATTGCATGGCCAATGCATGAGCACACCAGAAGCACAAGCAGAAATACTCGCATTACAAGTTAAGCATCCTAATGCGAAAGTGATGTTAATTGCTGAAAAAGGCACTATGGGTGTTGGTTCATCTCGTATGTCAGGTGTTAACAACGTTGCACTATTGGCAGGTAAAAAAGCAAGCCCTTACGTACCCTTTATTAACATTGCACCGGTAGTAGCAGGTACTAATGGTATTTCTCCAATTTTTTTAACAACGGTTGATGTAACTGGCGGTATTGGTCTTGACCTTAAAAACTGGGTTAAGAAAGTAGATGCAAGTGGCAACGCAGTTGTTGACGAAAATGGTGATGCTGTTTTAGAAGAAGCTTACTCAGTAGCGACTGGTACTGTGTTAACTATTGATACCAAAGCGAAGAAATTATACAACGGTGACAAAGAGCTTGCAGATATATCTTCCGCCTTTACACCACAGAAAGTAGAGTTCATGAAGGCTGGTGGCTCTTACGCGGTAACATTTGGTAAGAAATTACAAACGTTCGCTGCTCAAACACTTGGCATAGCAACACCACCTGTCTATGCAACGTCAAAAGAAATTTCACATGAAGGTCAAGGTTTAACGGCCGTTGAAAAAATCTTTAATAACAACGCTGTTGGTGTAACATCTAACACGCCATTACATGCTGGTTCTGATGTTCGCGTTAAAGTAAACATTGTTGGCTCTCAGGACACAACAGGTCCTATGACATGTCAAGAGCTTGAAGCAATGGCAGCTTCTACCATTTCTCCACTCGTTGATGGTGCTTACCAGTCTGGTTGTCACACAGCGTCAGTTTGGGATAGCAAAGCTAAAGCGAACATTCCTAAGCTTATGGCATTCATGAATAAATTCGGTCTTATCACTGCACGTGATCCTAAAGGCGAATATCATGCAATGACTGACGTTATTCATAAAGTATTGAATGATATTACGGTTGATGACCGCGCTATCATCATTGGTGGTGACTCGCATACTCGTATGTCTAAAGGTGTAGCCTTTGGTGCTGACTCAGGTACAGTAGCAATCGCACTAGCCACAGGTGAATCGGCTATGCCAATCCCTGAGTCTGTAAAAGTTACTTTTAAAGGTCATATGCAAGGCCACATGGATTTCCGTGACGTAGTACACGCGACTCAAGCGCAAATGCTTAAGCAATTTGGTGGTGAAAACGTATTCCAAGGTCGTATCATTGAAGTACATATTGGTACTTTATTAGCTGACCAAGCATTTACATTTACCGATTGGTCTGCAGAAATGAAGGCAAAAGCCTCAATCTGTATTTCTGAAGATGAAACGTTAATTAAATCACTTGAGCTTGCTAAGAGCCGTATCCAAATAATGATCAACAAGGGTATGGAAAACCAAGCAAAAACACTTAACGGTTTAATCGCCTTAGCTGACAAACGCATCGAAGGCATTAAATCAGGTGAAACGCCTGCATTAGCACCAGATGATAACGCTACATACTACGCAGAAGTCGTGATTGATTTAGATGTTATCGACCAGCCAATGATTGCTGATCCCGATGTTAACAACGCAGACGCTTCTAAACGTTACACGCATGATGTTATTCGTCCTGTTTCATACTACGATGGCAAATCTGTAGATTTAGGCTTTGTTGGCTCTTGTATGGTTCATAAAGGTGATATGCAAATCATCGCGCAAATGTTCCGTAATATGGAAGCACAAGGTAATAAAATAGAATTTAAAGCACCATTAGTTGTTGCGCCACCAACGTATAACATTGTTGATGAGCTTAAAGCAGAAGGTGATTGGGATATTTTACAAAAATATTCAGGTTTTGAATTTGATGATGCTGTGCCTAAAAACGCTGCACGTACTAAGTATGAAAACATCATGTACTTAGAACGCCCAGGCTGTAACTTATGTATGGGTAACCAAGAAAAAGCTGAACCAGGCGACACGGTTATTGCAACATCTACACGCTTATTCCAAGGTCGTGTTGTTGCAGATACGGCAGAGAAGAAAGGTGAATCACTTCTTGGCTCTACACCGTTAGTTGTACTTTCAACTATGCTGGGTCGTTTCCCAACAATCGAAGAGTACAAGTCTGCAGTAGAAGGTATCGATTTAACTCGATTTGCTCCTCCTACACATGAGATGACTACTAAGTATACTGCTCAAGCAGTACCGATTACAGTGGTATAAACCCTAGTTAGTGGGTAGTACTTCTACTTTAATCGCTAAATAGCTTAAAGCAAAACCAAAAAAGGGTTACTTAATTAAGTAACCCTTTTTTTATCTTATTGCAATGACACTAATTAATTGCCCACCTTAAAATGGTATTAATACAACTCGCATAGATTAACCTTCCACTAAAAGGTTCTTTCACGAATTATTTTTTTAATGGGCACTCAAGTTTAGCGGTTAAATTTGGCATAATTAAATTGGGTGATGCACGCGGATAATCAAAACTTTCTACACCGTTAATTAGGGCTAATTTATAGCCATACTGGCCACAAATTAAATATCCTCGGCGTAGTAAGAAGGCAGACAAACGTTCAAAACTAACCTTATTATTAGGAATAACCTCTAATTGATAGTGTTTGTCATCGAATTGAGTTTTTTTAAATTGTAGTTGGTGATCAAAGTCCCACTCAGTTTGCGCTTGACCTAGAACCACTTGACTAGGTCCCGCACAAGCTACCAACGAGAAAAAACACAGCGCAGATAGCGCATATTTAAATACTGATTTAATTGTCATAGCTATTATCCTTATAACTTCTGTATTATCAGTTTAGCAAAGAGAACAGTACTATCACAATTACGCTAAGCGATTATCCTAACGGAATTAAGTAGTGAACGGATGCTCTATAAGTTTAAATGTTGATTTTTGCTCACCATAAACATAAATACTACAATTTTCCCAGCTAGCCGGTAGCTTCCATGTATTATCTTTTTCTATAGTATAAACGTGACGTTTATTCGCGCAGCGAACATCGAGTGTGTGTAAAGACCCTTCAATATCTATCAACGAAAATTCGTTCCTTACTAAGTCAGTCGACCAAAAATCATTTTTAATATCCGCGGTAATAACAAGGTCTTTATCACCCGAAATAACGCTTTCAACGTTAGCCATTACATCAGCAAGTTGGGTAAGATAAGGTTCTGCTGAAGGTAATTTTATCAATCTTTCATAGGTGCTGTGCGCCGCTTTAAATTCATTCAGCTCTACTTGCAGATTAAAAGCCTGATAAAGCACAGAGAGTTTTTGCTTGTCATTACTCAAACTACTTAATCCAACTGCTACACGATTTAAATGATACAGCTGTTTACGCTTGTCGCCCTGCTCTTTTGCATAGTCAGCAGACAGCCAATGTAGATAGTTATTCTCAGATAAGTGCATGTATTTATTTTTATTCATTTGGTCGAGAATATCATCTAAAGTAACAAAGTCTTTTGCTGTTAAGGCCGCTCTAGCCTTGTTATATTTGCTAATAAATTTCTTAGTGGCGCCCGTGGTATGCTTTCCCATTCTAAAATCCATTCGTACAGTATTAACGCATTGAGGGATTGCTTTACCATCTTCCATCGCTGGTTTGTAACGCCACTTTTTAGCTGCTATTTCCGCTGCTCGGGTTAAATCTTTACTACCAGATGAACTTTTTACCAGTATATCCTCAACCCCACCCTCCTTATTGATAACAAAACTTAAAATTGCCCAGCCCTCTCTGCTCTGTCTTGCAGCGCTCATGGGATATTTAGGGTTAACGCGTTTGATTGGCTCTGGCGCAATAATAGTAGACAGGTATTTAGAAATATTCTCGGTATCTGCGCTATTTTCTTGCGCATGTAGTGCGTCCATATAAAATAGCGATGTAATTAGCATTATGATGATAGGTAGAAGTTGCATTCGTCAGTCCTTTGTTTTTTTTACAAAAGAATAACATTTATATAACAAGGAACATAGTTCAAATAAATCTCAGTATAGATCTGTTGAGCAGCGACCAGGCCTATTCCCATAAAACGGTAGAATGAAAATATTTAGAATCAATCATTATAATAAGAGATACTATATAAAACCGTTTCGATTAATTTAACTAATATTTACAACACTTAATTTCTGCTACACCTGATTATAAATCACGATATGGGCAGAAAAATGAAAAAAAGGGTGACTCATCGTCCAGAACAAGTAGGATATTCAATCAAAATAAATTAAGATTTTGTACTTTTAGATAAAAATACCTCACAATGCTAGCTTGATAGCCTTGTAATTGTTAGCTATTTAGGTAAATCTACTTGATACATTGACATAAAATTTAGAAAAGTAGCAGAATCTCTCTATCTTCCTTTCGATTCTGATAGTGCAAAGAAGCTTTTATCAATCCAATAGTGCGCTATTGGTGGCAAACTAAATAATAATAATAAGAAGAAAATAGTATGCAAACGTATAAAAAATTGACCTGCCAACATGTCCTCAGTCGATTGTTAACTAAAGAGAAGGCTATAATTGGACACAATGCCAAAACGGCACGTTACAAAGTAACCTTTCCGCTTGTTCGCACTATAGCATTCACAGGGCTGAGCATAATAACTATGTATTGTGCCGCGGTAAACGCTACATCAATAACAGCAGAGATGAGCCCTGAAGTTGCCACTGAATATAAAAAACAGTTAGCTCTTCAGGACTGGCCAGCGATGCACACTAAGTTAGCCCTAATGGATAACCCTTACTCAAAATTTCACAAAGTCATTAGAAAAAAATTAAAAGAAGAAGCACCTGCAGGTCAAAGACGACGTTTAATGACAGAAGAAGAAAGCATGTTAACGGCTAAAAAGACACGCTTTGATTATTGCCAAGCATCAGTCAGTTTTTTTGTTGATTTTTCTGAAAGAGCACAGACTTTATCCACCGTAGAACAAAACCCGCTGTCTGAAGATGCACTGATGAAAGGCAATGGCGTTGAGTACCCCTTTACTAAAGAGCAAACCAATAGTGCCAACTTTAGACCAACGCAAATAGCACTCACACTAGGCTGGAAGTACAAAGGCAAAGGCAAACAATATGCAGAGGCATTTCTGGCAAGCTGTTTAGCAATACCGATTAGCTTGTATTATAAAGAAGACAAATAAACGATAGAGAGAAGGCCGTTAGGCTATTGTTATTGAAAATCACATTATTAGATATTTAATCTGAGGTTTGGACAAGAGTTTTGTAACTTATTGAAGTTAGGTGAACAAATTAACTTAAAGTTCCAGTGACGAAATTTAAGTGTCTATTAAGATATTTTTACAAACCAATAACTGGTTATTGGGAGTAAAAATGACGCTGATAGGCGCTTAAATAGCGTTATTGGGCAAATTCCCTTATCCGAAGTTCAGGTTATTTAGGTTTGTTTAAAATAATCAGTCGGTAGATTTGCTATTACGCTTAACAAGCGTCTTCTATTCACTAATAAAAACCAATAAAAAAGCCAGTTACTTTATTCAAGTAACTGGCTTTTTAATAGATTAATCTATTATATTTTTTGCTCTTATTTCTTTTTCTTAACTGCTTTAGCGTTAGGTAAATCAGTGATTGAACCTTCAAAGATTTCTGCCGCTAAGCCAATTGATTCGTTTAACGTTGGGTGAGCATGAATCGTTAAACCGATATCTTCTGCGTCAGCGCCCATTTCAATAGCTAAACAAATTTCACCAAGCATTTCACCAGCATTGATACCAACAATAGCACCACCAAGTATACGACCTGATTCTTTTTCGAAGATTAACTTAGTTTTACCTTCAGTACGTGCAGAGGCGATAGCACGACCAGACGCGGCCCAAGGGAAGTTAGCAATTTCGATGTTTAAACCTTGCTCTTTCGCTTCTGATTCAGTTACACCAACCCAAGCCATTTCTGGGTCTGTGTAAGCGATTGAAGGGATACAACGCGGTTCGAAGGTATGCTTCTTACCTGAAATCACTTCTGCAGCACAATGTGCTTCATGAACAGCTTTATGCGCAAGCATAGGTTGACCAACAACATCGCCGATAGCGAAGATGTGCGGCACGTTAGTACGAAGTTCGTTCGTTACATTGATGAAGCCACGCTCATCAACATTTACGCCTGCTTTATCAGCAGCAACTAAGTGACCGTTTGGCTTACGACCAACAGCAACTAAAATCTTGTCGTAACGTACTTGTTCAGTTGGAGCTTTTTTACCTTCAAAAGTAACATATAAGCCGTCATCTTTTGCTTCAACAGCAACAACTTTAGTAGACAACATAATGTTGAATTTATTCTTGTTGTAGTTGTTATAAACTTTAACAATATCTTTATCCGCTGCAGGTACTAATTGATCAGCAAACTCAACAACAGATACTTTAGACCCTAGTGCAGCGTATACAGTACCCATTTCTAGACCGATAATACCGCCACCAAGTACTAACATCTCACCAGGAACATCTTTAAGTTCTAATGCGCCAGTAGAGTCAATAACACGTGGGTCATCGTTAGGAATAAATGGTAAATCAATTACTGAAGAACCTGCTGCGATAATAGCGTTATCAAAAGTAACCGTCGTTTTCACGCCGTCATTACCTTCAACTTCAATAGTTTTATCTGAAGTGAATTTACCGTAACCGTAAACTGTCGTTACTTTACGTGCTTTAGACATGCCGCCTAAACCGCCAGTAAGTTGAGCTACTACGCTTTCTTTCCAGCCACGAATTTTATCTAAATCGATTTCTGGCTTACCAAAAGTAACACCGTGCGAAGCCATAGCAGCCGCATCGTCAATTACTTTAGCAACGTGAAGTAATGCTTTTGATGGGATACAACCCACGTTCAAACAAACACCACCTAATGTTTCACGGCTTTCAACTAATACTACGTCTAAACCTAAATCTGCTGCACGAAATGCTGCAGAATAGCCGCCAGGGCCTGAACCTAAAACTACTACTTGAGTTTTGATATTATTACTCATAAATTCCTCATTTTTAGTTAAGGTTAGCTCAACACTTTGCTTCTTTGCCCAATCGCTGCGGTGAAAGTACTCATTAATACCTTTAGATAAGGTCATCAACTCCGTGCTTTCGACTTGCTCTTGAACAAACTCACTGTGTCTTGAGCTATCCTTTTATCTATTTCAAATTTTTATGGCGAAATTCTACTCTTATGCGTTGAATTTCGCCAATATTAATTAACAACTGCCGACTAAAGTCGGACGTATTAGTTAATTAAAGTACTAATTTACGAATGTCAGACATTACGCCAGCTAGATGCACAGTGAAACGTGCTGCTAATGCACCATCAATAACACGGTGATCGTATGACATAGATAACGGCAGCATTAGCTTAGGCTCGAAGTCTTTACCATTCCATTTAGGTTTCATTTCTGATTTAGAAACACCTAAGATAGCCACTTCTGGTGCGTTAACGATTGGCGTAAATGCCGTACCGCCAATGCCACCAAGGCTTGAAATGGTGAAACAACCGCCCTGCATGTCAGCCGCTTTAAGCTTGCCGTCACGTGCTTTCATGCTGATTTCAAGTAATTCACGTGATAACTGGTGAATACCTTTTTGATCAACATCACGCACTACTGGCACAACCAAACCATTTGGTGTATCAACGGCAACACCAATGTGAATGTATTTCTTAAGAATTAAACTTTCACCGTCTTCACTCAAACTTGAGTTAAATGTTGGGAAGGCACGTAATGCATCAGCAGCTGCTTTTAAGATAAAAACGAGTGGCGTGATTTTAAAACCAAGTTTTTGCTTTTCACAAACAACATTTTGTTCTTTACGGAACGCTTCAACATTAGTGATATCAGCTTCATCAAATTGCGTAACATGTGGAATCGTTACCCAGTTGCGATGTAAAAATGGCCCAGAAATTTTCTGAATACGCGTTAATGCTTTCGTTTCAATTTCACCAAATTTAGAGAAATCAATCGTCTTAGCACTAACAACTTGTAAGCCGCCTTCGCCGCTAGCAACTGAACTACCCGCATTCGCTTTCGGGCGAGATAATTCATACTTAACGAATGATTGCACATCTTCTTTTAAGATGCGGCCTTTACGACCTGAGCCTTTGACTACGGTTAAATCAACACCAAATTCACGTGCAAGACGACGAATCGAAGGAGACGTATATATAGCTCCTTTATTTACGTTACCCGCTTGTGGATGATGGGGTACTGGTGAAGCCGTAGGTGCTGTTGTTGCAGCAACAGTAGGAGCCGGAGCAACAGCTACAGGAGCCGCTGGCGCTGCAGCAATAGGAGTAACACCGCCAGAAATTTCAAGCTTGATTACCAGTGAACCCTGCTTAACCTTGTCACCGTTATTGATAAATACTTCTTTAACAGTACCGGCATGCGTTGATGGTACATCCATCGTCGCTTTATCAGTTTCAAGAGTGATTAAACCATCTTCTTCTTCAATCACATCACCAACGCTTACTAATACTTCGATAACGTCAACTTCGCCGTCTTCACCAATATCAGGGACTGCGATTTCAATCACTTGCGAAGTAGTCGCAACAGCGGCCGCTACAGGAGCAGCTTCAACAACAGCAGCACTAGGTGCTGCTACAGGCGCTTCAACGACAGGATCCGCTGGCGTTTCTTCTGCAGGGGCAGCAGCCGACGCGCTCTCCATTTCGGCAATCACATCGCCTTCTTTAATTTTGTCACCAATATTGACGGTTAAGCTCACAAGCTTACCGGCAAATGGCGCGGGAATATCCATAGAAGCTTTATCAGTTTCTACGGTAATAATACCCTCATCAGCTTCGAGTGTGTCGCCAACAGCAAAACAAATTTCGATAATTTCAACTTCATCGCCACCAACATCAGGGACTAGGATTTTTTCAATAGACATTATATTTTCCTTATCTAGATGCTAATTATGCGTAAAGAGGGTTAAGTTTTTCAGTATCAATATCAAAGCGTTTAATTGCTTCTGTTACGACTGAACGTTTAACATCACCACGATTTGCTAACTCAAATAATGCCGCAACAACAATGTAAGGAGCGCTTACTTCGAAGTGAGTACGTAAGTTTGCACGACTATCACTACGACCAAAACCATCAGTACCTAAACAACGGTATTCAGTGTCAATGTACGCACGTACTTGATCTGAGTAGTTTTTGATGTAATCAGTTGCTGCAATGGCAGGTCCTGCATCTTTAGTAATGATTTGCGCAATGTAAGGTACACGCTGCTCACTTTCTGGGTGAAGCATGTTCCAACGAGTTACGTCTTGACCGTCACGACCTAGTTCGTTAAATGACGTTACTGAGTAAACATCACTTGAGATATTGAACTCATTAGCAAGAATTTGTGCCGCTTCACGTACTTTCTCTAAGATAGTACCTGAGCCTAGTAACTGCACATTGGCAGTCGCTTTACCTTTAGCAGGTGCAGCTTGTTCAAGTTGATAAATACCTTTGATGATTTCGTCTGCAACAGTTTTGCTTTCAGGCATTGCCGGATGTTGATAGTTTTCATTCATTAGCGTTAAGTAGAAGAAGATGTTTTCATTTTCTTCATACATGCGACGCAAACCTTCACGCACGATAACAGCAATTTCATAACCGTAAGTTGGATCATAAGTCACACAGTTAGGAATTAAACCTGCCTGTACATGTGAGTGACCATCTTGATGCTGAAGACCTTCGCCGTTAAGTGTTGTTCTACCTGCAGTAGCACCTAATAAGAAACCACGTGCTTGGCTATCGCCAGCTGCCCATGCTAAATCACCAACACGTTGGAAACCAAACATTGAGTAGTAAATGTAGAAAGGAATAGTTGTTGCGTTACACGTTGAATAAGAAGTACCCGAAGCAACCCAAGAGGCCATAGCACCTAGCTCGTTAATACCTTCTTGTAAAACTTGACCTTGCTTGTCTTCGCGGTAATAGGCAACTTGGTCAGCATCTTGTGGAACATACTTTTGACCTTCACTTGCATAAATACCAACTTGACGGAATAAACCTTCCATACCAAAAGTACGTGCTTCATCAGGAATGATAGGTACGATGCGCTTACCTATTTTCTTATCTTTTAATAAGCTGTTAAGTACACGTACAAAAGTCATTGTTGATGATACTTGACGATCACCAGAACCTTTTAGAATTGGATCAAAGATTTTAAGTGCTGGAATTTCGAGTTGCTCTTCCGCTTGCACACGACGTGCTGGTAATGAACCACCTAGCGCTTCGCGACGGGCTTTCATGTACTTGAATTCTTCACTGTCTTCAGGGAATTTGTAGAAAGGCAAATCAGCAATTTCATCATCGCTTACCGGAATATTGAAACGGTCTCGGTAATGTTTGATTGACTCAACGTCCATTTTCTTAACGTTATGGGCAATGTTTAATGCTTCACCTGAAGCGCCTAAACCGAAACCTTTAACTGTTTTAGCTAAGATTACTGTTGGACGACCTTTAGTATTTTTCGCTTTTTCATAAGCCGCATAAACTTTAACTGGGTCATGACCACCACGATTTAAACGCCAGATATCTGCGTCTGACATGTTAGCAACCATCGCTTTCGTTTCAGGGTACTTGTTAAAGAAGTTTTCGCGCGTGTACTTACCGCCTTTCGCTTTACAGTTTTGGTATTCGCCATCAACTGTTTCGTTCATTAGCTGTAGTAATTTACCTGAAGTATCACGGGCAATAAGTGAATCCCAGTAAGAACCCCAAATAACTTTCACTACTTCCCAGCCTGCGCCACGGAATGTACCTTCAAGTTCTTGGATAATTTTACCGTTACCACGTACAGGACCATCTAAACGCTGTAAGTTACAGTTAACAATAAACGTTAAGTTATCTAAACCTTCACGTGAGGCTAAACCGATAGCACCTAATGATTCTGGCTCATCAGTTTCGCCATCACCTAGAAAAGCGTAAACACGTTGGCCTGAACAATCTTTAATGCCACGGTCAGTTAAGTATTTTAAGAAACGTGCAGTATAGATAGCTTGTAATGGACCTAAGCCCATAGAAACTGTTGGGAACTGCCAGAAATCTTTCATCAAATGAGGATGCGGGTACGAAGATAAACCTTTGCCATCACATTCTTGACGGAAGTTATTCATTTGCTCTTCAGTTAAACGACCTTCCATGAAGGCGCGAGAATAAATACCTGGAGAAATATGACCTTGAGCAAAAATGAAATCACCGCCATCAGTTTCAGATGCCGCTTTAAAGAAGTGGTTAAAACCCACATCATATAAAGTAGATGAAGAGGCAAAGCTACCAATATGGCCACCCAGTTCTAAATCTTTTTTAGAGGCACGTAATACTAACACTAATGCGTTCCAACGAATTGCTGCACGGATACGTGATTCAATCGTTTGATCCGCAGGCATATGAGGTTCTTGGCCTGGTGGAATAGTATTTACATAGGCTGTAGTCGCGTTAAACGGTAAATGAGTACCACCACGACGCGCACGTTCAATTAACGTTTCTAATAATTGATGGGCACGTTCTGGGCCTTCATTTTCTAATACTGACTCTAATGACTCTAACCACTCTTGAGTTTCTGCTGAATCAATATCGATATTTGGTAGATCTGACATATTGTTTAGTCTCCAATACTTTGTTTTTTGATAGATGTTTAATAAAAAGTTTAATAACTATGTTGAGCTACATTCTGCGCATTGAGCGTTCCATGCGACTGTTTTCTTGTGTCGACTTTAAAAGTATTTCTTCA
>NZ_PJAQ01000066.1 GCF_002836775.1 Colwellia sp. 12G3
AATAGTAATGATAGCTGGATGTTTTTCAATCGACTTATTGGAAAATATACGTTAGGTTGGTGGTCATACCACTATAATATAGAATTCCGGTCATGCTTAACGATAATATTGAAGAAAGAGTAAATCTTGAAATAAATAATGGTATTGCTTTGGTTCGTTTGAATAGGCCTGATAAATGTAATGCTCTTGATATGGCGATGTTCATCGCTATTAAAAAAATCATTAAGCGTTTGAAAATCGATCGAACAATAAGGGCTGTGATTGTGACTGGCAACGGTGAAGACTTTTGTTCTGGTTTAGACATTAAATCGGTAATGGCCTCTGCAAAAGCTCCACTTGCGTTACTTTTTAAATGGTTACCTTGGCAAGCTAATCTAGCACAATATGTCTCAACTGGCTGGAGATGCATCCCTGCACCAGTGATTATGGCTATTCATGGTCGTTGTTGGGGAGGAGGTTTGCAAATTGCGCTGGGCGGAGACTTTCGCATCGCTACGCCTGAAGCTTCAATTTCTATTATGGAATCTCGTTGGGGTTTAATACCTGATATGGGTGGAACGCTCGCGTTAAAGGAATTACTTCGTTTAGATATAGCTAAAGAACTTGCTATGACAGGTGACGTTGTTAACGGGGACAAAGCACTTAAATATGGCTTAGTTACCCATATAGATGCAGAGCCTTACGAAAGAGCATTAAAACTGGCAGAAACTATTTGTCAGCAGTCACCCGATTCAATCGCCGCGACAAAAAAACTTTATAATAAAAGTTGGTGGAGTAAACCAGGATTTGCACTTGCTAGAGAGTCTTACTATCAAGTTAAAATTCTACTAGGTAAGAACAGAGCCATCAAAACTTATAACCAAACGCACCCAAATGATAAAGCTAGAGAATTCACCAACAGGCAAAATTGGTAACTCACAACTATATAGAGCCTATATAAGCTAATTTATTCGTTAGCTTATATTTTCTTTTATGCTTACTTTATTCCCTACTCATATACAACTTAGCTTTCTCATTTTAATCACTGTTAATTCTTATCACTTTACTACTGTTACTTATCTCTATTAGTCCATCCTTTCAGTTTCTATGACATCCATCGATAATAACTTTAAGTGTCCGCTATCGTTTATACGGACAGTCACGGACATATCCTGTGTCCGTTCGGACACTTAGTTATATCAACCGATTAATAACCCCTTTAAATACAGTTATTTAAATGGGTATATTATTTGGCATCGAATCTGCAACACTAGGCTATCAGTAGATAAATAAGAAGAATTGTATGATTGAAGGAACAAGTGGACAGGATGAGGTGGTAGCAAATCCTAAAAAAATAGCAGTAAACAAAATATTGCTGAGCATAACACTACTATGTGGCCTGTCTTACGTTGCTTTGCCAACGTTATCTCAGTGGTATTCTTCAATCCCCAGCGTTGATAGCAAAACTATTCAAGTCGATACCGTGATCAGAGGAGACCTCATTCGCGATGTTGTTGTGTCCGGTAAAGCGGTTGCGGCAAATGCGCCACAACTTTACAACACTGAAATAGGCAAAATAACACTGCTAGCCAAACCCGGTGAGGCGGTGGAGAAAAATCAAATAGTGGCTCGGTTAGTTAGCCCAGAATTAGATGCTCTCATTAAGTTGCAACAATCTACATTAGAACAGTTAAGTATTAATGCAAACCGTGGGGTATTAGCGGATAAAGAGGCGCAGCTTGACCTTGAAAGTAATATGAATATGGCGCAATCAAGTTTAAATGTAGCGAAACGCGAATATCAACGTGCAGAAATTTCTTTCGGTAAGCAAATCATCAGTGAAGTCGATTGGTTAAAAAGCCAAGATGCGGTAGCGGATGCAAATCGTTTATTTGACCATGCTAAAAAAAGAGTAGCGTTTGCGATAGAGCGATTACGCTTTGAAAAAAAGCATAGAGAATTTTTAGTTCAAAAAGAAAAGCTTATTCTCGAAGAATTGTCACGTCGTCATGATGCACTCGCTGTTAAAGCACCAGTAAATGGTGTTGTCGGTAATTGGTTGGTCGCACAAAAAAATACTATTGCTGCCAACACCGCGATTATGACCATTGTCGATTTGTCTGAGTATGAAGCTGAGTTGAGTGTGCCAGAGTTTTACGCCGATGACTTAGGTATTGGTCTTGAAGTTTCAATGAAAATTTCAGGGGTTCCAATACGAGGAGAAATAATTGCTATTTCACCAGAAGTAAAGGGTAACCAAGTAACCGTAAGGGCTAAAATCAGTAATTCTGCGAATATTCAGTTAAGACAGAACCAACGAATTAATGCTCGAATAGAATTTGAGAAAAAAGAAGATGTACTTATGGTTAAACGCGGTGCATTTATGGGGTCGTTAGGTGGCAAGTTCATCTTCAAACTTGTTGAAGACAACTATGCAAATAAAATAGCGATTACAACCGGAATAAGCAGCGTTGAATATATTGAAATCACCTCGGGTCTTGAGGTTGGCCAGCAAGTTATAACCTCAGATTACGAATACTTTAACAAAGCAGAACAAGTTTACCTAGGTGGCTAGCAAGCATCGCATTCACCAATATCAGCAAAATAAATTAGTGTAATTAAATAAATTAATGGAGCTTGCACTCAGTGAGTGACACTTCAAATAGAGCTTAATACAAAAGGAAAGTACCATGCTTAATATGAACAACATTTCTAGAATATATCAAAGTGATACCATTCAAACTCACGCACTACGAGACTTCTCTTTAAATGTGAAAGCTGGAGAGTTTGTGGCGGTAACTGGACCTTCTGGATCAGGAAAATCTACTTTTCTGAATGTCGCAGGATTATTAGATAACTTCGATCGTGGCCAATATGAATTAGACGGTGTTAGCGTGCAAGGGCTCAAAGATGATGAACTATCACGTTTACGAAATGAAAAAATAGGCTTTATCTTCCAAAACTATAACCTTATTCCTGATTACAGTATTTTTGACAATGTCGACATGCCACTACGGTACCGTGGCTTTAGTGCCAGTGAACGCAAACGTCGTGTTGAAGAAGCGCTAGAAAAAGTCGGTTTAGCATCAAGGTTTAAATACCTACCAAGTCAGTTATCTGGTGGACAACAGCAGCGTGTAGCTATTGCTAGAGCACTTGCCGGTGAACCGAAAATATTATTAGCGGATGAGCCTACAGGTAACCTTGATTCATTAATGGCGCGTCAAGTGATGGAAATACTGCATGACCTTAACAAAGGTGGCGCGACTATTATTATGGTAACTCATGATCCTGACCAAGCACGTGAAGTGAACCGTAATGTGCAAGTTATTGATGGCCAACTCGCAGACTTTAAAATTTATGCTCCGCTAGATAGAGTGGCTGAAAGCTCAGGTAAAACTATCTCTGCTGCGGTAAATGAGGAGATGGCCGATGCGTAGCAACAGCATGTTTACTTATAATTTAGCGTTGGCTATGCAGAGCTTTAAGCGTGCTCCTTCGTTATACTTTTTAGTAGTTTTAACTTTGTCGATTGGTGTTGGTTTGCTTTGTGCTAACTTAGCCTTGGTAAATTCAATGGCAAGTGATCCTATTCCTGAAAAAAGCGAACAACTGTTTCATGTAAGTATGAACACATGGCCTAATGATGATCCCCAAGCTGAACCTTTTCATATATTGCGTTATCGTGAGGCGATGAAAATAGTGACTTCTGATATTCCCAAAAATAGTGCCGTTTTTTATGCATCAGGTGTTTATGCACGAGATTCTGCTTCACTAAGCTTGAAACGTTTTGATTCAAGTGTCCGTGCTACCACCCCAGGATTTTTTGCCTTAACCAATGCTCCTTTTGCTTACGGTAGCGGTTTTATAAAAAGCTCAGGTATGGAAGTAGTGATTGGTCATGAATTAAACCAAAAGATTTTTTCCGGTGAAAACAGTGTTGGTAAAGTGTTAGAGCTAGATGGTGAATTGTTAACTATTGTTGGTGTATTAAAACCATGGAATTTACGTCCTTTATTTTACCACGCTACCGAAGGGCGCGCCTTTAACTTAACCGATGATATTTATGCTCCTTTAGAAACATCTATAGATTTAGGTTGGTCAATTCATGCACGTAGTTCTTCGACAGTGAGTTACAAAGGTGTAAAGTTTACTCGTGATCGCGATGTTTTCTATTTACAAGCTTGGGTCGAGTTAGAAAACTCGGCACAAAAACAAGCCTTTCAATACTACTTAAATAATTACAGCCAATCGTTAAAAGATGTAGGTGAACATCCTTTAGCTATTCGTAATGAATTACGTGATGTGAATGCGTGGCTGTTAGAACAAAATATTGTTGACCAAAAAGTGCTAGCTTTCACTTTAGCGTCAGTATTATTCCTTTGTGTATGCGTATTCAATGCCAGCAGTTTGTTGTTGTCACGTTTTCATTCGGCAAAATTTGAAGTGGGTTTACGCCGTGCTATTGGCGCTAGTAATAAGCATATACTGGTGCAAGGGATCACAGAAAGTGCATTGTTAGGTGTTATTGCTGGGCTGTTATCTTTATTACTTAGTTGGTTGTTCTTGAAACTATCAACCAAGTTTTTACCTGACCTAGAAAACTTAGCGGTTTTAGAACCTAAGTTACTCTTATTAGGTGTGTTATTAGCGTTAGTTACTGCGATTTTTAGTGCGTTATATCCGTTATATCGTGCGAATCGTTACACTATTTCAGCCGAATTAAAATAAGGAATACGCATGAATTTTACTACATTGAATATAAAAGGATTAATTAAGTCCTTATTATTACGTAAATTCACCACAGGGTTGCTGATACTACAACTGGCTATCACACTCGGATTATTGGTGAATAGTGCTATTTTAGCCTTTGATACGCGCGAAAAAATGGCGCAACCAACGGGGTTAGATGATGAAAATATTTTAATCGTCTCTACTCACCCGACGTCAGGTAGTTATCGCGATTTAGACTATTATCGTTCTATAGTAAATGAAGATTTAGCTAAATTAAATCAATTACCTGGGGTGAATAGTGTTTCTATAACAAACCAATTACCAATCAGAGGACGAGGCATGTTGAGTAACACACATGATATAGATAACCCTGAACAGGAGAAAACTGATAAATATTTGCAAAATGTAAAATATACTTTAGCAGAAGAACATTTAGCGGAAGCCATGGGGTTTACAATAGTAGAAGGGCGCTTTTTAAATGAAAGTGATGAGCTTGATTTTGATAGTGAAGCTAAAAGTAATATTGTCATTACTGAGTCACTAAAGAAAGGTCTTTATGGTGACGAGTCTGCTGTAGGACGTGAAACTAATAATGGTATTATTGTTGGCGTGATTAAAGATATCATGCTTGATCCAACACTACCGCGAGATAAGCAATACGGCTTATTTATGAATACTATGATGAAATATATTTTTATCGGTCGATTCTACGTACTCAATGTTGAACCGGGTCAAATGGCAAATGTACGTAATCAAGTGAGTGATACTATTTTAGCAGTACAAGCTGAGCGTGATATTTTTGATGTGTTTACTATGTCTGAGCACTTAAAAAACTTTTATCGTGATGACCAAGGTCTATCAGACTTATTCTTACTATTATGTGGTTTAATGCTATTTGTTACTGCTATAAGTAGTTATGCTTATTCTCAGTTTCATATCTCACGACAAAAGAAATTTATAGGTATTCGTCGTGCTTTAGGTGCGCGTAAAAAAGATATATTACTCTACGTGTTAACTGAAAACTGGTTGGTTTATAGTATTGGTTGTTTGTTGGGGATATTAGTCGCCATTGGTTTTAATATTTTGCTCAGCCAGCATATTAGCTTAAGTAAACCTGATATGATGTTGTTCGTATTGGCTACAGCGGTAATATTTATTTCAGGTACTATTGCAACTTGGTTTCCTGCGTACCATACCAGTAATATTTCGCCTGTCATTGCTACTCGCACTGTATAACAAGAGAGGTAATAGTGTGGCTCATCAATTTAATTGAGCCATACTGATGGCTAACATTATCTCAATCACAACAGTAAAAATAAATGCAGAATAATGCTAAATAAAAGTGAAAAAAACAAGCTATGCCCCAAATATTAGTCGTTGATGATAACCCCGATATACTTGAAGCCCTTGAGTTATTATTAAGCTTGCACGGTTACAGCGTGTTAACAGCGGAAAATGAGAAACAAGCGTTATTAGCGGTAGCTCACCAACGAGTTGATTTAGTTATTCAAGATATGAATTTCGCAGAAGGTATCACCTCTGGAAAAGAAGGGAAATCGCTATTTAATGCTTTAAAAGCACTGAACAGTGATTTACCTATCATATTAATAACAGCGTGGACTCAACTAGAAACGGCTATTGCTTTAGTAAAAGGCGGAGCGACTGATTATCTGCAAAAACCTTGGGACGATGTAAAACTGCTCGCTTTAGTTGATCAATATAGTCAAAACAGCCTGAGCACTAAAGGTAAGAGCCGTCAAAACGAGAACAATCAAAAGCCACCGAAAGATTTCATCTATCAAAGCCAAGAAATGCACGCTCTCATTGCTCAAGCAAGCAAAGTGGCAGGTGCCAACGTTAATGTTTTAATCACAGGGGCGAATGGTGCAGGTAAAGAAAAACTTGCCGATTATATTCATCAACAATCGCCCCGTCATAATCATGCTTTTATAAAAGTAAATATGGGCGCCTTACCGCATGAGTTGATGGAAGCTGAGCTCTTTGGTGCAGAAAAAGGTGCTTTCACGGGGGCTAATCAAGCCCGCATTGGTCGTTTTGAAGCCGCTGATAGCGGCACTTTATTTTTAGATGAAATAGCCAATTTACCTCTCTCTGGCCAAATGAAATTACTGCGTGTGTTACAAACGGGAGAATTTGAACGTTTAGGCGCCAATACCACCATTAAAGTTGATGTGCGAGTATTGAGCGCAACCAATGCTGATTTACGTTTAGCAGTGCAGCAAGGCACATTTAGGGAAGATTTATATTATCGATTAAATGTTATAGAGTTAAATTTACCTGATTTAGCGCAGAGAAAAGCCGATATTGTGCCATTAACGCAATATTTTATTGGCAGTGGTCACTCATTAAGTGATGAAACAATACAAGTGTTAACTGAGCATCCATGGCCGGGCAATGTCCGTGAACTTGAGAATGCCTGTAAGCGCGCCTTAGTGTTTGCTAATGCTAACATCTTAGCGCCAAGTGATTTTCAATTGGCTTCAAGTCAAGCTGACCCCGCGTTAAATGAAAAAGCACATATTGAGCAAGTATTGATTAAGCATAATGGCGTTATCAAACATACCGCCACAGAGCTGGGATTAAGTCGACAAGCGTTATACCGTCGTATAGAAAAATATCAGATAGAGGTAGAGTCACTATGTTAGCGGCTAAGTTAGTTGAACCACGGTAAGGTAATCCGTCATCTTCGAGTGTACTTGTCGAAGATCCAGTTTTTAAGTTATTTGATTCTCGATAAGACACTTCGGGAATGACGAATAAATTTGTTAGGTTAGTAGAGTAGCTATGTTAATCGTCCAATTAATCCTAATCAATATTGCTTTTATTGTTAGCTTCACTTTGTTATTGCCTAATTTACCTTGGTTATTCGGCATAAGTACAATATTGCTAATTTTTTTAGCTGTTATGCGTTATCAATATCACCATAGACAAACGCATCAAATATTGCAGACTTTATTACATGGTTTACGCAACTTACAAGACGGTGACTTTTCAATTAGTTTGGCAGATAACAGTACGAATAAAAATCAGAGCCAATCCGAAGTGTTAGCACTCTTTAATCAAGTGACTGATAAACTAAGGCAAGAAAAGCAATCACTCTATCAACGAGAGTTATTGTTAGATAAGGTCGTTAATGCCTCTGATGTGGTTACTGTGTTAGTTAACCACAGAGATACTATTATTTTTGCCAATAGAGCAGCCGAGTACTTTTTTAATCAAAAGAGCATGTTGGGTATGTCTTGGGCAACGCTATTAGATGAGAACTTACCTGAACTTATTCAGCATCAAGATAAAGATAATGCCATCATTCAATTACTGTTAGCAGACACTAGTTATGGAAATAGTGATGCAGACGTAAAAGATAGCCCTAAAACAGAACAGAGTTGGCACTTATCTCGGCATCAATTGAAGTTGCATGGCACCCGTCATCAACTCACGTTACTTAAACCCATTACTCAAGCCATGCATCAACAAGAGTTACAAACATGGAAAAAAGTAATACGAGTTATTAATCACGAGCTTAATAACTCTATTGCCCCTATCAGTTCTATGTGTCATAGCGGTAACATACTGGCAGAACGTTTAGATGAACCACAACTAATTCGAGTGTTCGCAACAATTTCTAAACGCATAAATAAACTGGCAGAATTTATTCAGAGTTACAGCCAGTTGGCGCGATTATCCAAACCACAAAAACAGCCCTTTGATTTAATAAAAACCTTGAAGCAATTACAAGAGTTGTATCAATTTACCCTGAATTGCCAGCAAACAAGTTTGATGATCTCAGGTGATGAGAGCCAGATTGAACAATTGTTAATAAACTTACTTAAAAATGCTCAACAAGCCTGCGCCGATCAAGCAACTGACGTGAGTGTTGAAAGTCAGCAAGGCCATTTAGCTATTATCGTGAGGGATTTTGGCCCCGGTATGCCAGTAGAGGTATTAACGAAAGCCTTCCTACCTTACTATTCAACGAAAACTGATGGTAGTGGTATTGGTTTAAGTATTTGTCGAGAAATCAGTGATGGTCATCAAGGTAAAATCACTTTGAACAACCATCCTGAAGGTGGCTTGCAAGTGGAAATTCATTTACCACTAACTTAATTGAAAATTAACCTAGTGATAAATGATTTTACATAGATCTTAGAATTGTTTATCTATTCTTACATTACCGTTGGCAAGGTAAACCATTCTTACCGCATCTTGGTGATGAAAGACCATTTGTTGATCGTAATCTTGAATCACCATAAATTGCTGGCATTGTTGTTCAGCGCAGTCTAGTTCTATCATTAACTCGACTAAACGAATCGTTACCGTTTTATCTTGGCTACGATTATTGGCCATTCTCCCGCCAATAACAGCACCTAATACGGTTGCGATGTCTCGGCCGCTACCGCCACCAAATTGATTACCTATGGCGCCGCCAATGAGTGCGCCACCAAAGGTTTTCCAACCACTGTTTTTATCTTGAACCAGTTCTTCTTGACTAATGTTTCTGGCAGAAATGACTGAGCCAAAGAGTACCTTTTCAACGGGTACAGCCTTGTTTCTGTCGTAGTCTGCATTAGCTGAGTAACTGAAGCATAAAATGACCAGTGTTAAACATACTAATAGTGATTTCATCGTTATATCTCCAGCTATCAGTTACCAGCTAACGAATTCTTTGCCTTTGGTTTTACGGATTTCAGTTTCATCAGCCCATTCGACTAGGCCACTTTCTAAATCCATTAAACGTAGGGTAAATTTGTAATAAACATCTGACTGATCTTTATTCGACTTAACTATGCTCGCTAGGTTGCCATAAAGCATGTATTGGGCACCCACTTGCTTACCAAATTGCATCGCTTTAGCTGAGTCAACCATGCCGCTATTTTGTTGATAATCAAGTTGTTTACGAGCAGCTTCCACTCGGCCCATATCTACGAATCTGAATTTACCAGAACGAAGTAACTTGGTCGAGATAGAGTCAGTAATTGATTCGGTATCAATGTGCTCACTGGTTTTGTTTTTGATGCTTTCTACAAACATAATTGGGCGAGTGTTTGCTGTTAAGGTACCAATAACAGGGGACACTAATAAAGAGTCAGTCATTTGACCGGCAACTTTTTGTAAGTCAGTAGAGCCAAAGCTAATATCGGTTGTTTCTACTTCGTTTGCATCGCCATAACGTACGGCAGACTTATTGGTACAGCCGGCAACAAGGGTAAGTGTTAGTGCAACACTGGTAATCAGAATCAGTTTTTTCATTGGGTGTTCCTTTAATATTGGTAATGTTAATTTGTATGACTAAATTTTTTATTTAGTCGCTAAAACTTAAAAAACTTTTCTGGCACTTCACGTACATAGAGACTAAACGAGGCTATGTTAGTTGTTGGTGCTAACCCTGGTACCGTTTCTGTTTGCATGCCATGTAAATCAAGCGGTTGCCAAGGACTTTTACCTGCCTCAATAACAAAGCCATCTTTATCAAACCAAGTAAATTGATATTGTAGTTTGAGTGTTTTTTTATAGGTGCTGGTGAGTGATAAATTAATTTCGAGCAGGTCATTACTGGTTCGAGATCGGATGTCACTTATATGCAGTCTTTTGCTTAACTCTGGGTTATGCACCTGTAAATGCTTACTGAATTTTTGCCCTGGGGCTATTTGATCAGTGCCCATACCAGAGGTAACGGGTGGAATATTTTTACAACCACTGATTAATAACGTTGTGGTTAATGCTGCTATTAACAGGGCAGTACGTTTTGATGTGATAGTAGCTTTTTTTGTCGTAATACCTGCTGCCAAAGATGTCATTATTTTCATTTTTAGTACTCCATATGTTAACTGGGGCTATTTTCAAATTAATATTTCAAATTAACGTTTCAAATTCAACTGTGCAATTTAAAGGTTGATACTCTGGTAATTAGTATAACTACCAATAGAGGTTAATTTTACTAAGGTTTGTCTGTCTTCTTTAATTTCAACGGTGATGGTGCGATTACTACCGTTAATGTTTAATTCTACTTCGTGCTGACCCGGCGCTAAGTTGAGTCGAAGTACATGAATGCTATCGGGTAGGGTACTCCAACTTCGGGTATCAGCTTTTTCAGAGGCAATATTATAAAGGCCCGCTAAAATATTACCGACATCACCACCTTTTCGGCTCATTTGTTGTCTCATTTCTTCTTTGGCAATAACACGGACTATTTGTCTGGTAACAATGACAGGCATTTCATCTTGTAGTTGTTTGGCTGCAAGGGATTGCAAGCGAACAATCTCATTCGATTGATAGGTTTTCCCTTGGTAGCTTAATGAAAGTCCTGAATATTGGTTTAGGCGATTTTGATAACTCGGTAAAGCGACACTATAAAAACGCATATCATCATGGCTAGTGAAAATAGGCAGGTGAATAGATACTTCCTGTTTACTCGGGATGATGCCTTGCTCTACCAGCACAACCAGCTGACCACTTTTAGCTAAGTTGTTTTGATTACTGTTTTTTTGAGGAATAGCTTGGGTGATGTTGTTAGTAAAACGTTTACTAAATAGCTGAATGTCATTGCTCATACCCAGCTTATTGGCTAATCGCCAAACATCTTGTTGCACTGTTATGTTGTGAGGATAAATTTCTAACGCTTTTTTGTAGTCAATATAAGCATCATTGGCTTGTCCTACGGCTTCATAAAGTACGCCCGATAAGTAAAAAGTGTACGCATTTTGAAAACCATTTTTTACTTCACCAATAGCGGTATTCATTGATGGATATTTACTGGCTAAGCTTTCAGGACTGACGCCCTTTTTTGCCATGCTACTTTGGCTGTCAAAAAGTGCTTTTTGATTGGCTTGCAAGGCTTTGTTTTGTACTAAATTAGCACGTCGTATTTCAACTAAGGCACCCGAAAGATCGTTTTGATTTAAATAATTTAGTGCTTGGTAACAATGCAACATGCTTTGTTCGTAATAGGGAATGTCGTATCGCGTTGCATTGTCGTTACTCACTATCGCGGTAACATTTTCTACGCCACGGCTGAGTTGAATTTTCGCTGCTTGCTCTGCTTGCTGAACTTGTCGGTATACCAGGGCAAAGTCTTGCTGACTTTGTGTGTGATTACTGGCAAGAAATTCTAAACGGGCTTTTTCTAATAAACTTAATCCGTAACTGCCATTACTTTCATTACGTTCAGGTATTAATGATACCGCTTGCTCGAAATTTCCTTGTTGCTGGGCATTTTTGACCCCTTGCATTTGTGTATTGTAGTTACTAAATAAGTCACCAAATGAAGTGCCAGCACAAGCACTTAGCGCTAAGGAAAGTATGATAACTATTGATGTTTTAGACGGAATATTCAGCATTTTAGTAGCTTATCTTGTTACGAATAGATAGCAAGCTCAACTCTGTATAAAAAGTGTAAAAAATTGCAATAGAGCTTAACGTCATAAGACTGATCTGGAATAAGTCAGTAATACTCGTATCGAGGTAAAATTAAATTAGGCTTTATTCATTATGGCAGGACGACCTATGCTGATGTCATTACAACAAGCAAGGGTGAGTGCAAAAGTGGCTTTTTTTGCCCTGTTTATTTTTGCACCTTTATTAAATATTTTTCGTTTTGACTTAACCTTAGGTCATTTTATTATTTTTGGTCAGGCATGGACCATCAGCATTGATTCTATCTTGCATGGCGGTGGTGACAGTGTGGATGCAGCCATTAAAATATTCTCTCGTGTGCTTATCCCCGGTGGTGCTTTTGTGGCGATTACCGGTGTACTGATTTGGAAGTTTGGTCGCATATATTGTGGTTGGCTTTGTCCGCATTTTTCTGTGGTAGAGCTGGTAAACGATTTGATGATGAAGCAATTAAATCGAGTCACAGTATGGGAAAGGGCAAGTATTGAAAATAAAGAATTATTACCGCGTTTAATTGTTGCAATACCCGCCATTGCTATGGCATTTGTTTGGGCTGTTGCGCTGACAAGTTACATGTTGCCACCGATACCTTTATTACACGATTTAGTTAATTTCGAGTTAGGCTTTGGCGCTAGTCTGTTTATTAGCGTGAGCACCATTGTTTTTAGTATCGACTTTATTTTTGCCCGTCATGTGTTTTGTAAATATGGCTGCGCGTTGGGTTTATTCCAAAGCCTTATTTGGATGGCAAATAAAAAAGCGATGGTGATTAAATTTGACCGTAGTCGCGCCAAAGCGTGTCGAGATTGTATTCATTACCATAAACACAAACCTTGCGACCAAGCGTGTCCGATGCGATTGCCAACGCAGAATATGAAACGGGCTAAATTTACTTGTACTCAGTGTGTGCAATGTGTTTCTGCATGTAATGCAGTACAAAAAGATAACCCCGAAGGTGGTTTGTTAAGTTGGGTAAGTGGCGATGAGGCGGTTGAGGTTGATAGACCGGCTGCTAAATATAAAGCGGCTGATGATTATGATAATAAAATTGATATCAAAGAGATTAAATAAGACGAGTACATGCTGTGCAATTCGTCATTCCGGTGGTCTATTAATCTGGGATCCATTCTCTGTGGTTGCTTGTGCAAGATGGATCTTCGATCAGACACTTCGAAGATGACTACTTACTTTAAAAAGGATTCATAAATGAACAAAATGCTATTAACGCTAATTACCGTGTGCAGTTTTATCTTTTCAACAAGCCATGTACACGCTAAAGAGGTGATTGTTGAAATATATAAAAAGCAGTTTATTCCCAGCGAAGTTATTATTGACGTTGGCGATACCATCATTTGGAAAAATCTTGAGAAACGTCAATATCACAATGTTTGGTTTAAAGGCTCAGGTGAAGAAGAGCCCGATTACTTTTTTCCTGATGAAAGTTATCAACGTAAATTTGAACAGTTTGGTAGCTTTGCTTATGAATGTGGCCCTCATCCTAAGATGAAAGGCGCGGTTATTGTTAAAAAGGCAGGGCAATAACCTTAAAAATATTATTGATATAAGTATTGTTAAAAGCGGCTATGACCCTAATAAATATGAGGTTATAGCCGTTTTGTTTAGTGATATGCGTAGTAATAAATGCTGCTTGTTTGATGTAGCGCAAAGTTAATTCTAATTATGTAACGATTTATTACAAGTCCTTGAAAACTTGATTTCCATCAAGTCACCTACCTGACATCCCCGCTATTATCTAGTTGCTTTATAAAAATATACCAACTCTATTAAGTTCATTCACAGCTCAGCACTTTATGAGCGAGCTTGAAACAAGCGAAATTGGTTAAGCATAGTTAATCTATGTTTTATTAATTTTGCGATGTTATCAGTTTGCTCATTAGCGCCCGGAGGGTGAGTTTAAAAGGCTTATTTGCGTCGTTATTGATTTTGAGAAGGACGCTACATGGATGTAGCTTCTTAGAGAATGCAGGAGCATATTCTCCTGAACAACCATTCTCTTCAATCAATGCCTTGCCCCTAAGCCTTTTAATTCTCACTGAGTGGGAAATAACTTATTAGACTTGGTATCACGCATGAACTATTTCATTAAGGAAACACCATGTCAGAGAGCTTTACTAAAGGCATGGCAAGGAATATTTATTACGGTGGAAGTATATTCTTCTTCTTAATATTCTTAGCTTTGACTTTTCACACAGTAAAAGAGATGCCCAAACGGGATAATCGACAAAACATTACCGAAGCGGTTGAACGCGGTAAGCACTTATGGGAAAAAAATAACTGTATTGGTTGTCATACGCTTATCGGTGAAGGCGCATATTTTGCTCCAGAACTCATGAACGTTTATGACCGTCGCGGCGGTGGTAATGAAGAAGCTTTTAAAGCTTTCTTAAATGGTTGGATGAATGCTCAGCCATTAAACATTCCTGGTCGTCGTCAAATGCCTAACTTCCACTTAAATGACCAAGAAATTGATGATTTAGCTGAGTTCCTTAAATGGACATCAGAGCTAGACGCCAATAACTGGCCACCAAACATTGAGGGGTAGGGCGTGAATACTTTAAAATATCAATCACAAGCCGTAGCAAAACCTTATTTTATTTTTGCTATGATCTTGTTCGTAGGCCAAATATTATTCGGCCTTATTATGGGGCTGCAGTATGTTGTTGGTGACTTCTTAGGTGGATTAATTCCATTTAACGTTGCTCGTATGGTACATACCAACCTATTAATTGTTTGGTTACTGTTTGGCTTTATGGGGGCGGCTTATTATCTGGTGCCCGAAGAAGCAGAAACTGAGCTCTATAGTCCTAAATTAGCCATTATATTATTTTGGATATTTGCCGCAGCTGGCGTATTAACTATTTTAGGTTACTTGCTTGTACCTTATTCAACACTCGCTGATATTACCTTTAATGAATTATGGCCAACGATGGGCCGTGAATTCCTAGAACAACCAACACTGACTAAAATTGGTATTGTCGTTGTCTGTTTAGGCTTCTTATTCAACTTAGGTATGACTATCTTAAAAGGTCGTAAAACTGCCATTAACATGGTGATGATGACTGGTTTAGTTGGTTTAGCTGTATTCTTCTTATTCGCTTTTTATAACCCAACTAACTTAGCTTTAGACAAGTACTTCTGGTGGTTTGTAGTTCATTTATGGGTAGAAGGTGTTTGGGAATTAATCATGGGCGCAATTTTAGCTTATGTATTAATCAAAGTTACCGGTGTTGACCGTGAAGTAATTGAAAAATGGTTATATGTGATTATCGCTATGGCGCTTATCTCAGGTATCTTAGGTACTGGTCATCACTTCTACTGGTTAATGACACCTGAATATTGGCAGTGGGTTGGTTCTATTTTCTCAGCACTTGAACCGCTTCCTTTCTTCGCAATGGTACTGTACGCATTTAATATGGTTAACCGTCGTCGTCGTGAACATCCTAACAAAGCTGCTACATTATGGGCATTAGGTACTGCGGTAATGGCATTCTTAGGTGCTGGTGTATGGGGTTTCTTACATACACTATCATTTGTTAACTACTATACGCATGGTTCACAAATTACAGCAGCTCACGGTCACATGGCTTTCTACGGTGCATATGCAATGATTGTTATGACAATCATCTCTTATGCCATGCCTAAGCTACGCGGTATTGGTGAAGCTAACTGTAACAAAGCACAAGTTGTTGAAATGTGGGGCTTCTGGCTAATGACAGTGGCCATGGTCTTTATCACGTTATTCTTAACGGGTGCTGGTATCTTACAAGTATGGTTACAACGTTTACCTGAGTCTGGTGAAGCATTAAGCTTTATGGCAACTCAAGATAAATTAGCCATCTTCTATTGGTTACGTGAAATTGCTGGGGTGATCTTCCTATTCGGTTTGATTGCTTACTTAACTAGCTTCTTCATTTCAGAAAAAAAAGCGACGGCTTAATTACTCGCAAGATGTAATGATCAATAGCTAAAATATTAAGCCGCGGCCCAATAAGGTCGCGGCTTTTTTTTTGTTTAATTTAGCTATACAATCTACTTAACCTGAGCTCTGGATAAGCAGCACTTGCTCAACATTCCCTTTTATCCCATTCTCAGCGTTAAAACGTCGATAAATAGCCAGCTATTCATAAACGTTTTGCCTTGATAATAGAATAGAATGAAACATTGATAGTGGATATAGCAACCTTGACCCTGTTATATCTTTGTTTTATAAGATAAATCAGCCTATTTACTTAAATATCAAGCACTCATTATCCAGAGTTCAGGTTACTTACACTGTCTAGATAATACAAGGCTACAATTTCGCGTTGTCATTACCCCTTGTTTCATCCTATTTTATCATCACTTTGCCGAAAACAGTTTTATCCTATCGATACTTGCTGTTATTTTGTATATGTCTCTAATTCAAGCAAACTTAACCCTGATGAGGATTTAATTATCTCTACTTCAACCGTTCAAACATTTATTAATAAACATAAAGGCTTAAGAATTTTAGTGCCTGTTATGGTGATGCTCAGTTTATCATCTAGCCCCGTTTTAGCTGAAAACCAGCCTAATCAACAGCAAAGTAAACATGAACGTAAGCTGGTTATTGATGATAAAAATGTCACAAAACACAGCACTACCGTTAATGGGCAAAAATTTAAATATACCGCCACGACAGGAACGCAACCCGTATGGGATGAAGAAGGTAATCCAACCGCAAGTTTGTTTTATACTTATTATCAGCGTAGCGACGTAAAAGATACCGCTAAGCGTCCATTAGTTATTTCCTTCAATGGAGGGCCTGGATCTGCTTCTGTGTGGATGCATGTGGCTTATACTGGCCCTAGAGTACTGAATGTAGATGATGAAGGTTATCCATTACAGCCTTATGGCGTAAAAACAAACCCTTATTCAATTTTAGATGTGGCAGACATCGTTTTTGTTAACCCTGTAAATACTGGCTATTCACGTGTTTTACCAGGTAAAGACGGTAAAATGCCAAGTAAAGAGCAACAAAAGAAAATGTTCTTTGGTGTAAATGCGGATGTTAAATATTTAGCCGAATGGGTTAATACTTTTGTCAGTAGAAATAACCGCTGGCGCTCACCTAAATATTTAATTGGTGAAAGCTATGGCACTACGCGTGTTGCCGGTTTAGCGAAAGAGTTACAAGAACGTCAATGGATGTATGTTAATGGCGTGATTTTAGTGTCACCGACGGATATTGGTATCAAACGAGATGGACCCGTAGAAGCCGCGAATAGACTCCCTTACTTTGCTGCTGCCGCTTGGTATCACAAAGCGTTAACACCTGCACTGCAACAAAAACCGTTGAATGAGTTACTGGCAGAAGTTGAAACCTATACTATAAGCGAGTACTTACCCGCTTTAGCTAAAGGTGGTTTTATTTCAGTTGAAGAGAAGCAAATCATTGCTGAGCAAGTTGCCAAGTACGCCGGTTTATCGGTAACAGCGGTTCTTGATAATAATTTAGATGTTGATAATCAATTTTTCTGGAAAGAATTATTACGCGACAGAAAGCAAACTATTGGCCGACTAGATTCTCGTTATTTGGGGATTGATAAAAAAGTTGCCGGTTCACGTCCTGATTACAATGCAGAATTAAGCTCATGGTTACACAGCTTTACCCCCGCGATTAACTATTACTTGCGTGAAGAGTTAAATTATACAACAGACATTAAATATAATATGTTTGGCAATGTTCACCCTTGGGATCGCACAGGCAATAATACCGGTGAAGGACTACGTTCCGCGATGGCACAAAATCCATATCTACAAGTGATGATTCAATCGGGTTACTTTGATGGCGCGACTAATTATTTTGATGCTAAATATACTATGTGGCAATTAGACCCAAGTGGGCTAATGAAAGACCGTTTATCATTTAAAGGTTATGAAAGTGGTCATATGATGTATTTACGACATGAAGACTTGCGGGATGCTAACCAAGACATTCGGGAGTTTATTAAGCAAAGCCTGCCAGCTAAGGGGCAAGCGGCTAAGTACTAATAGATTATAGTTAAATTATTTTGTGTGAATAAAAAGCTTACTCAATATTATGGGTAAGCTTTTTTGCTAAATACGGTCTCATATAACATAAATAAATACAGATTTTTGATATATTGATTTCTTTTTAGGCTAAATAGCCGTATAATGCGCGCCCAATTATAGCCCTATTGTTAATCTACTTAAAGTAGCAATAAACGATAGTAACAGCGAGTAACGCCTGTGTTAGATAAATTAAGAAATGTGGCAATTATTGCTCACGTTGATCACGGAAAAACCACTTTAGTTGATAAGTTATTAGAACAGTCAGGTACGCTAGATGCGCGAGGCGGTCTAGAAGAACGTACAATGGACTCAAACGATATCGAAAAAGAACGTGGTATCACAATCTTAGCTAAAAACACGGCTATTAACTGGAATGGCTACCGTGTAAATATCGTAGATACTCCTGGCCATGCTGATTTCGGTGGTGAAGTTGAGCGTGTAATGTCAATGGTAGATTCAGTTTTACTCATTGTTGATGCACAAGAAGGCCCTATGCCACAAACGCGTTTCGTAACGAAAAAAGCGTTTGCTCAAGGTTTAAAACCAATTCTTGTAATTAACAAAGTTGATAAGCCTGGTTCTCGTCCTGATTGGGTTATGGACCAAGTTTTTGAATTGTTTGATAACCTTGGTGCTACTGATGAACAGCTTGACTTTAAAGTTGTCTACGCTTCAGCAATCAATGGTTGGGCTTCGCTAGAAGAGGGCGTTACTGGTACCGACATGACGCCTTTATTTGATACTATTCTTAAAGAAGTTCCTCAACCAGATGCTGATCCAGAGGGTGCATTCCAAATGCAAATCTCTCAGCTTGATTACAGCTCATACTTGGGCGTTATTGGTGTTGGTCGTATTACACGTGGTTCTGTTAAGCCAAACCAACAAGTAACTATACAACTAGCAAGCGGCGGCGTACATAACGCTAAAGTAGGTAAAGTATTCGGTTACTTAGGACTAGAGCGACTTGATATTGCTGAAGGTTTTGCTGGCGATATAATCGCACTTACTGGTTTAGGTGAGTTAAAAATATCTGATACGGTTTGTTGTCCAACAGAAGTTGAAGGTTTACCTTTATTATCTGTTGATGAACCAACTATCAACATGACTTTCCAAGTAAACACTTCACCATTTTGTGGTAAAGAAGGTAAGTTCGTTACTTCACGTAACATCAAAGACCGTTTAGAGAAAGAATTAATTCATAACGTTGCTTTACGTGTTGAGCAACTTCAAGATGCTGATAAATTTAAAGTATCAGGTCGTGGTGAACTTCACTTAGGCATTTTGATTGAAAACATGCGTCGTGAAGGTTTTGAATTAGCGGTATCACGTCCAGAAGTTATTATTCGTGAAATTGATGGTCAACTACAAGAACCATATGAAAACGTAACAATTGATGTTGAAGAACAACATCAAGGCCCTATCATGGAAAAAATGGGTGTTCGTAAAGCTGAATTAACAGATATGGCACCAGATGGTACGGGTCGTATTCGTATGGATTTCATCATGCCTAGCCGTGGTTTAATTGGTTTCCAAACTGAATTTATGACATTAACGTCAGGTTCTGGTTTGATTTACCATACATTCTTTGAATACGGACCTCACAAGGGTGGCGAAATTGGCCAGCGTAAAAATGGTGTAATGGTTGCTAATGCAACTGGTAAGGCACTAACTAACGCTATCTTTAACTTACAATCTCGTGGTCGTATGTTAATTGGTCACGGTATTGATATTTATGAAGGTCAAATTATTGGTATTCATAGCCGTGATAACGATTTAACAGTAAACGCTCTTAAAGGTAAGCAGTTAACTAACGTTCGTTCATCAGGTACTGATGAAGCACAAACATTAACGCCACCAATTATTATGTCTTTAGAGCAAGCTTTAGAGTTCATTGATAACGATGAATTAGTTGAAGTAACACCAGAAAGCATTCGTATACGTAAAAAATCATTGAAAGAGAATGATCGTAAACGCGAAGGTCGCGGTGTTAAATAATTATTAACTCACTTTTGTGAGTTGAAATTCAAAAGCGCCTATTACGTCAGTAATCGGCGCTTTTTTGTATCTGTAACTAAGTGATAGTAAAGAAACACTGTAAAAAGAGCATAATTAGCTTGTAAGACATGTCTGCAATTGTCGTGAGTCTAATCACTGTAATTTTATTGGGGTTAAGGTAAGCAACTGTTTACTTGATCAAAAAACAAAGTCTAAAGCTTTTATTAATATTTTGTTACTTGTTACGCAAAAATATCAAAGCAGGGAAAGGCTTTTGTAACTACGCTTAGTGACATTAAGAAGTAAGTAACGTACCGCTGTTTTTCAAACAAAAGGAATTGTATTATGTCACCAGCACAATTAAAAAAACTTCAAGAGCTTAGTCAGGTTTTTAGTCAAGGTAAAGCGAACCCAAAACAAATTCAGCAGCTTTCTGCTTTGCTGGCACAAATCAATCTTAATAATGAAGAGGAGCAAGCGGCAAAAAGTGAGACAGTTAGTTTTATTGCCGCACCACGTTTTGGTTGATATTAATCTGTTTGCACTAAGCTGTTAACTTCCTCAATAACAGTTTATAACTTTAGTTGTATCAACTATTATCTTGATAAGTTGCCGCATCGATTATTGACCATAAATGAAATATTCCAGCAATAATTGCTGGAATTACCATCCACCACAATGCATAACCCCCGACGCAGACAATAGCAAATATCAATGCTGCCATTAACCTACCTTGTACCAATTGCCCTAATCCAGGGAAAAAAACATTACATATAGCGGAAATTACATTGCCTGCAGAACCTTGACTAGCCATTAGTCACTCCAAATTTAATTTATGAACACCAGCATAAGCTAGCTTATTAATGTGCCCTATCTTAATATATGTACTATCTTAGCGAAATCAGTAAATTGTTAACAAATATGAGTTTATTCAAAGAAACATTAATTAGTAAATTATGGCAAGAACATAACGGGCTATTATTTTATTTTATTCGCCGTGTTAAACGCGAACAAATACAAGTTGTCGCAGGTTATTTATCCTATGTTTGCTTAATGTCTTTAGTGCCATTGATTGTTGTTATGTTCTCGGTCATGACAGCATTTCCTCTGTTTTCGGAATTACAGGATAGTATCGAGCAATTTGTTTATCAAAATTTTGTACCTTCAGCAGGGGATGTTCTTCAGCAATATTTAACCGGCTTTGTTGATAATGCCTCTAAAATGTCGGCAGTCGCAATCTCATTTTTGTTCGTTGCGGCTCTGCTATTGATTTCATCTATTGATACTACCTTTAATAAAATTTGGCGGGTAACAGATAAGCGACGGAGTATTACGTCGTTTGCTATGTATTGGATGGTATTAACGCTTGGACCTATATTAGTAGGTGCTAGTATTGCCTTATCTTCCTATATCGTTTCACTTGTTGCAGTTGATGAGTATGATGTATTAGGCCTATTTGATATATTCTTACGTTTACTGCCATTACTTTCTTCTATTATTGCCTTTATTATTCTTTATATCGCAGTACCTAATAAAGCAGTACCGTTCAAATTTGCCTTATCTGGTGCCATTGTTGCTGGTGTTTTATTTGAACTGGCTAAAAAAGCTTTTGCCTTATATATAACGGCTTTTCCTTCTTATCAAGTGATCTATGGAGCACTCGCTGCTATTCCTATTATATTTTTGTGGGTTTATGTGTCTTGGCTTATTGTGCTTACCGGTGCATTAATAACGGTATCATTACAAGAATATGCAATATTGAAAGAGCAAAAGACAAAAGAGTGTAATAGACCTCAAGAAAAAGATGAGCAAACACAATGATTGCACTAATACAACGCGTTAGCCAGGCAAGTGTCACTGTCGATGAAAAAATTATTGGCCAAATCGGCAAGGGCTTATTAGTATTTCTTGCCATTGAGCCCTTAGATACAGAACAAAAAGCAAAGCGATTAGCTGAGCGTGTTGCAGGCTATCGTATATTTAATGATGAAAATGACAAGATGAACTTAAACGTTAAACAAGCGGGTGGCGAAATTTTAGTTATTTCACAATTTACTTTGGCTGCCGACACATCAAGCGGCATGCGCCCCAGCTTTACCTCGGCGGCAAAACCCGAATTTAGCAATCATTTATATCAGTATTTTATTCGGCAATTAAGGGATAAAGGTTTTGAAATACCAACAGGAGAGTTTGGTGCTGACATGCAGGTCGCTTTAATTAACGATGGCCCCGTTACTTTTACCTTAACAATCTAACCCGCAAGAGACTGTTTATTTTTTAGCTAATTAAACTATCTCTTTTACTTTAGTGGTGTTATAATCTCGCGCCCATTAAGTTTGAGTTGAGACTGTAAAGTCTAAATTCTAAACAAGATGGGGGTCTTTCAAAAGGCAGTGACGGGTCAATTTTCGGCCTTAAATTTTATATTATCTTATTGTTTATCTTGCGTTTAGCAAGGTTTAGAAAAAAGATAACAATGGAGCAAAATCAATGATCCAAATGCAATCACAGCTGAATGTTGCTGATAACAGTGGCGCTAAGCGTGTTCAATGTATAAAGGTTCTTGGTGGCTCGCACCGTCGCTATGCACGCATTGGTGATATCATCAAAGTTGCCGTAAAGGAAGCAAGTCCTCGCGGTAAAGTAAAAAAAGGTGATGTTCACACTGCGGTAGTGGTGCGCACTAAGAAAGGTGTTCGTCGTACAGATGGTTCTGCTATCCGTTTTGACGAAAACGCGGCTGTAATGTTAAACGCTAACTTACAACCAATTGGTACTCGTATTTTCGGGCCTGTGACACGTGAACTTCGTAATGAAAAATTTATGAAGATCGTATCATTAGCACCAGAAGTACTATAAGGAGTCACGATAATGGCATCTAAAATTCGTCGTGATGATGAAGTAATTATACTTGCAGGTAAAGACAAGGGCAAAACTGGTAAAGTTACCAAAGTGCTTGTTGAAGACGGCAAAGTATTCGTAGAAGGTATTAACCTAATCAAGAAACACACTAAGCCTGTACCTCAGTTACAGCAGCCTGGTGGGATTATTGAAAAAGAAGCACCTTTACAAGTTTCCAACGTAGCGATACTTAACTCAGCAACGGGTAAAGCAGATCGTGTTGGTTTTAGAATTGAAGACGGCAAAAAAGTACGTTTTTTCAAATCTAATAACGAATTAATTTAATTGGAGTAAACGATGGCGAAACTGCATGATTTATATAAAGATACAGTTGTAGCTGAATTGCAAAAGCAATTTGGTTATAAAAGTGTCATGCAAGTCCCTCGGATTGAAAAGATCACCCTTAACATGGGTGTTGGTGAAGCTATTTCTGATAAAAAAGTTTTAGAACACGCCACAAATGATCTTACTGCAATCTCAGGGCAAAAGCCGATCACGACAGTAGCACGCAAATCAGTTGCGGGCTTCAAAATTCGTGAAGGCTACCCTATTGGTACGAAAGTAACTCTACGCGGCGAACGTATGTGGGAATTTTTAGAGCGTTTAATCTCTATCTCTATTCCTCGTATCCGTGACTTCCGTGGCTTAAATCCTAAGTCATTCGATGGTCGTGGTAACTACAGCATGGGCGTTCGTGAGCAAATCATCTTTCCTGAAATCGAATACGATAAAATCGATAAGATTCGCGGATTAGATATCACTATTACTACTAGCGCGAAAGATAACGAAGAAGGACTAGCTTTATTGTCTGCCTTCGAATTCCCGTTCAAGAAGAAGGTGTAGAGTTATGGCTAAAACGTCAATGAAAGCTCGTGAAGCTAAAAGAACCAAGTTAGTAGCACAATATGCTGAAAAGCGTGCTGCATTAAAAGCAATCATTTCTAGTGCAGACTCTTCTGAAGAAGCTCGCTGGGAAGCTGTATTGAAACTTCAAAGTTTACCTCGTGATTCGAGCAGTAGTCGTCAACGTAACCGTTGTAACATTACTGGACGTCCACATGGTTTCTTACGCAAATTTGGTTTGAGCCGTATTAAATTACGCGAAACTATGATGCGTGGTGAAGTTCCAGGTCTGAAGAAAGCTAGTTGGTAATTCACGGGAGTAAATGGTTATGATGACTGATCCTATCGCGGACATGTTTACACGCATCCGCAACGGTCAAACTGCAGCAAAAGTTGCAGTACAAATGCCATCTTCAAAAGTTAAAGTTGCAATTGCTACTTTACTTAAAGAAGAAGGTTATATTTCAGAGTTTTCAGTATCAGGTGATGTAAAACCTGAACTAGCTGTTACTTTAAAATATTTTGAAGGCAAAGAAGTAATTGAAAAGATCAAACGTGTTTCACGTCCTGGTCTTCGTATATACAAAAGCTGTGATGAACTTCCTAAAGTTCTTGCAGGTATGGGTATTGCGATCATTTCGACTTCTAAAGGTTTGATGACGGATCGCGCCGCTCGCAATGCGGGTATTGGCGGTGAAGTTCTTGGTTTCGTAGAGTAAGGAGAATAATATGTCTCGTGTTGCAAAAGCACCTGTCGTTGTTCCTGCTGGCGTTACCATTACGTTATCAGGTCAAGACATTACAGTTAAAGGTCCAGTAGGCGAATTATCTCGCACGATCCATAGTGACGTTGTTGTTTCTCAAGAAGAAAACAACCTCATTACTAATATCGTTGCTGATGTTAAAGGCGCTTGGGCTCAAGCCGGTACTACACGTGCTTTAATCAATAATATGGTTGAAGGTGTTAGTAAAGGTTTCGAAAAGAAATTAGTTTTACAAGGTGTTGGTTACCGTGCCAAAGCTGCGGGTAAATCATTAGATTTATCTTTAGGTTTTTCACACCCAATTAAACACGAAATTCCTGAAGGAATTACTTGTGAAACTCCTAGCCAAACTGAAATTACACTGAAAGGTTGTGATAAGCATTTAGTTGGCCAAACCGCTGCGAACATTCGTGCATACCGTAAACCTGAGCCTTATAAAGGTAAAGGTGTTCGTTATGTTGATGAATACGTTCGTCGTAAAGAAGCTAAGAAGAAGTAGGGTAACACTATGGATAAGAGAACATCTCGTTTGCGCCGCGCTAAACGCGCTCGTGCAAAAATTAGCGAGTTGGGTGCGAATCGTTTAGTTGTATTCCGTACTCCTCGTCACATTTACGCTCAATTGATCGCTCCTACTGGATCTGAAGTAATTGCATCTGCATCTACTTTAGAAAAAGAGCTTAGTGCTGATATTGAAAAAACAGGTAATGTTGCAGCAGCAACTGCAGTAGGTAAAGCAATAGCTGAACGTGCTGTAGCAAAAGGTATCACTAAGATAGCTTTTGATCGCTCTGGTTTCCTTTACCACGGTCGCGTAAAAGCGTTAGCAGAAGCAGCTCGTGAAGCTGGCCTTCAGTTCTAAGGGTTTATAATGGCTAATCATAATCAAGAAAACTCACAACAAAGTGATATGGCTGAAAAGCTAATCGCAGTTAACCGCGTTTCAAAAGTGGTTAAAGGTGGTCGTATTTTCAGTTTTACTGCACTAACAGTAGTTGGTGACGGTAACGGTCGTGTTGGTTTTGGCTACGGTAAAGCACGTGAAGTGCCTGCTGCAATCCAAAAAGCAATGGAAAAAGCACACCGTAACATAGTAAATGTAGACCTGAAGGGTACAACTCTTCAGCATGTCATCACTGGCAAGCACTCTGGTTCTAAAGTTTACATGCAACCAGCTTCTGAAGGTACAGGCATCATCGCCGGTGGCGCTATGCGTGCAGTACTTGAAGTTGCAGGCGTTCAGAACGTATTGTCAAAAGCATACGGTTCTACTAACCCAATCAACGTAGTTCGCGCTACTGTTTCAGCTTTAGTGAATATGCATTCACCAAAGGGTGTTGCAGCTAAACGTGGCAAAACCGTTGCAGAAATTTTGGGGTAATTGAGAATGTCTAAAACAGTTAAAGTAACTCAACTAAAAAGTTCTATCGGTCGTTTACCGAAGCATAGAGCTACATTAAGAGGCCTTGGTCTACGTCGTATCAATCATACAGTCGAGTTAGAAGATACTCCATCTGTACGTGGTATGATTAACAAGGTTTACTATATGGTTAAGGTAGAGGATTAATTATGCATTTAAATACTTTATCCCCTGCACCGGGATCTCACAAAGCTAGAAAACGCTGTGGTCGTGGTATTGGTTCAGGCATCGGTAAAACTGGTGGTCGTGGTCATAAAGGTCAGAAGTCTCGTTCTGGCGGTAGTGTACGTCCAGGTTTTGAAGGTGGTCAGATGCCATTGAAACAACGTTTACCTAAATTTGGTTTTACTTCACGTAAATCTTTAGTTCGCGCTGAAGTTCGTTTACATGAATTGAATCTTGTTACAGGTGATGTTGTTGATATTCACGCACTTAAAGACGCTGGCCTTATTACTCGTAATATCATAGCTGTTAAAGTTATGTTATCGGGCGAAATTACTCGTCCAATTACTTTACGTGGAATTTCGGTAACTAAAGGCGCACAAGCAGCTATTGAAGCTGCTGGTGGCAAAATAGAGGAATAATACACAATGGCTACACCAGGAACGGCTACTTCACAAGGTAGTAAAGGCGCAGGCGGTTTGTCTGAGCTAAAACAAAGATTATGGTTCGTATTCGTCGCCTTAGTTGTGCTTCGTTTAGGGTCTTTTGTGCCAATCCCTGGTATTGACGCCGCTGTATTAGCTCAGTTCTTTGAACAACAAAAGGGCACCATTGTAGAGATGTTTAACATGTTCTCCGGTGGTGCACTTGAGCGAGCCTCAGTATTGGCACTTGGTATTATGCCGTACATCTCAGCTTCGATTATTATGCAATTGCTTACTGTGGTTCATCCCGCAATGGCAGAGCTTAAGAAAGAAGGTGAAGCTGGACGACGTAAAATCAGTCAATACACACGCTACGGCACTTTAGTTCTAGCAACAGTACAAGCGATAGCGATTGCCAGAAGTTTACCGGATATGATGCAAGGTCTTGTTATAAACGCAGGCTTTGGATTCTATTTCACCGCAGTTATTAGTTTGATTACCGGCACCATGTTTTTAATGTGGTTAGGTGAACAGATTACTGAACGTGGTATTGGTAATGGTATTTCGATTATCATTTTTGCTGGTATTGTTGCTGGCATGCCATCAGCAGTTGGTCAAACAGCTGAAATGGCGCGTCAAGGTGAAATACACCTACTAGTATTATTGCTTATAGGCGTTGTGGTATTTGCAGTAACTTTCTTAGTAGTATTTGTGGAACGTGGTCAACGACGTATTGTTGTTAACTACGCTAAACGTCAGCAAGGCCGTAAGGTTTTTGCAGCGCAAAGCACACATTTACCTCTGAAAGTGAATATGGCGGGTGTTATACCGCCTATCTTTGCCTCAAGTTTAATCTTGTTTCCAGGCACGCTTGCGAGCTGGTTTGGTCAAGGTGACGGCCCCGTTGCTGATTTCTTACAAGGTGTTTCAGGAGCTATGTCTCCAGGACAACCTTTATATGTAATGATGTTAGCGGCAGCAATTATATTTTTCTGCTTCTTTTACACGGCTCTTGTTTTCAATCCGCGTGAAACAGCAGATAACTTGAAAAAGTCAGGTGCATTCATTCCAGGGATTCGTCCGGGTGAACAAACATCCAAATATATAGATAAAGTCATGACACGTTTAACCCTAGCGGGTGCTGCGTACATTACCTTTGTCTGTTTGGTTCCACAGTTTATGATCATGGCATGGGACGTACAGTTCTATTTCGGCGGGACATCTTTATTGATTATCGTGGTTGTGATTATGGACTTTATGGCACAAGTACAAACGCATATGATGTCTCATCAATATGACAATGTACTTAAAAAAGCGAACTTAAAAGGTTATGGTCGTTAGACCGAACTAATTTAGTTAACGGAGTATAAAATGAAAGTACGTGCATCCGTAAAAAAGATTTGTCGTAATTGTAAAGTGGTTAAGCGTAAAGGCGTAATTCGCGTCCTTTGTGAAGAGCCAAAGCACAAACAAAGACAAGGTTAAGCTTAGCTTTTAATCTATAATCTTTTAGAAGTGGCATTATGTAGATTAGTCTGTATAATGCCGCTTTGATTTGCAGAAAAAGAGAATGGTTGGGTATCCTAACGGGCTTTCCAACCAAAGTAATTTTAATTATAAATAGGAGATGTGATTAGTGGCCCGTATCGCTGGCATTAACATCCCTGATCGTAAGCATGCAGTAATCGCCATTACTGCGATTTACGGTATCGGAGCTACACGTGCGAAAGCAATTTGTGCAGCTACTGGTATTGCTGAATCAACGAAGATCAGTGAATTAGACGAAGCAAAGATAGATTTGCTACGCGCTGAAGTGGATAAATTTACCGTTGAAGGTGATTTACGCCGTGAAGTTTCAATGAACATTAAACGTCTTATGGATTTAGGTTGTTACCGTGGCATTCGCCATCGTCGCAGTCTTCCTCTACGTGGTCAACGCACTAAAACAAATGCGCGTACCCGTAAAGGTCCTCGTAAGCCAATTAAGAAGTAAGAGGAACTAGACAATGGCTAAAACACCAGTTCGTACGCGTAAACGCGTAAAAAAACAAGTTGCTGATGGCATGGCTCATATCCATGCTTCTTTCAACAACACAATCGTGACTCTTACAGACCGTCAAGGTAATGCGTTATCTTGGGCGACTGCCGGTGGTTCAGGTTTCCGTGGTTCACGTAAATCAACTCCGTTCGCTGCGCAAGTAGCTGCAGATCGCGCAGGCGCTGTTGCAAAAGAGTTTGGCTTGAAGAATATTGAAGTGTTCGTAAAAGGTCCAGGTCCAGGTCGTGAATCTGCTATCCGTGCCTTAAATGCTGCTGGTTTTAAAATCACCAACATTACTGACGTAACACCTATTCCTCATAATGGTTGTCGTCCTCCGAAGAAACGTCGCGTTTAAGCGCTTTTTTTTAGGATAGTTGGAGAAAGAAAATGGCTAGATATTTAGGTCCTAAGTTAAAACTTAGTCGCCGCGAAGGTACAGATTTGTTCCTTAAAAGCGGTGTTAGAGCAATTGACACTAAATGTAAAATCGAAACAATACCAGGTCAACACGGCGCCCGTCGCGGTCGTTTGTCTGATTACGGTGTTCAACTTCGTGAAAAACAAAAAGTTCGTCGTATTTTTGGCGTGCTAGAAAAACAATTCAGTAATTACTACAAAGAAGCGGCACGTCAAAAAGGCAACACAGGTGAAAACTTGTTACAGCTTTTAGAGACTCGTTTAGATAACGTAGTTTACCGTATGGGTTATGCAAGCACTCGTGCTGAAGCCCGTCAATTAGTTAGCCATAAGGCTATCGTGGTAAATGGCGTTGTAGTTAATATTCCATCTTTCACTGTTAAAGCTGAAGATACTGTTTCTGTTCGTGAGAAGTCTAAAACTCAAGCGCGTATTATCGCTGCTTTAGAATTAGCTGATCAACGTGAGAAACCACTTTGGGTTGAAGTTGATACTAAGAAGCTTGAAGGCGTTTTCAAACGTGTTCCAGATCGTTCTGACTTATCTGCCGAAATTAATGAACAGTTGATTGTTGAACTTTACTCTAAATAGTAAAGTTGCACTTTAAGAGAGGACATATATGCAGGGTTCTGTAACCGAATTTCTTAGACCACGCATGGTTGGTATTGAAAATATCAGCCCTCGTCGCGCTAAAGTAACTTTAGAGCCACTAGAACGTGGTTTTGGTCACACTTTAGGTAATGCGTTACGCCGCATTCTTTTATCTTCAATGCCAGGTTGTGCTGTAACTGAAGTAGAGATTGACGGTGTTTTACATGAGTACAGTAGTAAAGAAGGTGTTCAAGAAGACATCATCGAAATATTGTTAAACCTTAAAGGACTTGCAGTTATATTAGAAGGCAAAAATGAAGCCGTTCTAACTTTAACTAAGTCTGGTGAAGGCCCTGTAACGGCAGCTGATATACAACATGATGGCGATGTAACTATTGCAAACCCAGAACATGTTATCTGCACTTTAACAGGTGAAGGTTCTATCAGCATGCGCATTAAGATTGAAATGGGACGTGGTTACGTTCCCGCTTCTGCGCGCCGTGATGCCGAGGAAGAAGATCGTGCTATTGGTCGTTTGTTGGTTGATGCTTCATTCAGCCCAGTAGTTAGAATTGCTTATGCTGTTGATTCTGCACGTGTTGAACAACGTACAGATTTGGACAAATTAGTTTTAGATATGGAAACCAATGGTACATTGGATCCGGAAGAAGCTATCCGTCGTGCTTCAACTATTCTTGCTGAACAGCTTGATGCGTTTGTTGAACTTCGTGATATTAAAGAAGTAGAGCAAGTGGAAGAAAAACCATTGTTCGACCCAATCTTACTTCGTCCGGTTGATGATCTAGAATTAACTGTTCGCTCAGCTAACTGTCTTAAAGCAGAAGCAATTCAATACATTGGTGATTTAGTACAACGTGCTGAAGTTGAACTTCTTAAAACGCCTAATTTAGGTAAGAAGTCTCTAACTGAAATCAAAGACGTGTTAGCGTCGCGTGGTTTGTCTCTAGGCATGCGCTTAGAAAACTGGCCACCTGAAAGCATTGTTGACAACGACTAGTTCGATCATCATTTTTTTAATAGTTTGAGAGAAGGATTAACTTATGCGTCATCGTCAAAGCGGTCGCCAGTTAAACCGTAATAGCAGTCATCGTCAAGCGATGTTCCGCAATATGGCAAGCTCTTTAGTTAAGCACGGTCTAATTAAAACGACTGTAGCAAAAGCTAAAGAACTACGTATGGTAGTAGAGCCATTGATTACATTGGCTAAAACTGACAGTGTTGCAAATCGCCGTTTAGCGTTTGCTCGTACACAAGATAAAGAAGTAGTAGGTATTTTATTCAACGAACTTGGTGCTCGTTACCAAGAACGTCCAGGTGGTTATACTCGCATTTTAAAATGTGGTTTCCGTACTGGTGATAAAGCGCCTATGGCTTATATTGAATTAGTAGACCGCCCAGTAGTAGAAGATGCTCCTGAAGTAGTTGAAGAAGCAGTAGAAGCTTAAACGAAAGTTTAAGTTTCATTTAAAAAACCGAGCTTAGGCTCGGTTTTTTTATATCTTAAATTTGATAAATAGATTGGTAATGCATATAGTGACTATGTAGTTTTCATTGGTGAAATTGGGGCTTTCTTCCTTGACCTATACGTTAATTCACCGTATAAAATATGTATGCACTTTAGTTTACTCTTTGAGCCATTATGTCGTCACGAAACCCCATTATAGCTGTAACCGGCTCTTCGGGAGCAGGTACCTCAACTACTACCGCTTCTTTTGAACACATATTTAGAACGCTTGGTATATCCTCTGTTAACGTTGAAGGTGATAGTTTTCATCGATTTTCTCGCCAAGAAATGGATATGGAAAAGCGTAAAGCTAAAGAAGTAGGCAACAATATCAGTTATTTTGGTGATCTTGCTAATGACTTTACCGCGCTAGAAAAGCAATTTCGTGATTATAGCGAAACAGGTAAAGGGAAAATTAGACGTTACCTGCATACTTTTGATGAAGCGGTTCCATACAATCAAATGCCAGGTACTTTTACTCCGTGGGAAGACTTTGGTGAAGATACAGATTTGTTATATTATGAAGGTCTTCATGGAGGCGTAGTAACTAAAGACAATGATGTAGCTAAGCATGTAGACTTACTCATTGGCATGGTACCGATTGTTAATTTAGAGTGGATCCAAAAGATTATTCGCGATACCAATAAGCGTGGACATTCGCGAGAAGCCGTTACTGCCAGCATTGTCCGAAGTATGGAAGATTATATCTCTTTCATCACACCACAGTTTTCACGTACCCATATCAATTTTCAACGTGTGCCTACCGTGGATACCTCTAACCCATTTAGTGCTAAGGCTATCCCTAGTTTAGATGAGAGTTTTGTTGTTATTCGCTTTAGAGAAGTTAAGAATGTTGATTTTCAATATTATCTTCGTATGATTGATGGCTCATTCATGTCACGAATTAATACACTGGTAGTCCCAGGCGGAAAAATGGGCTTGGCGATGGAGTTAATTTTAACGCCACTTATACGCGACTTAATTGACCGAAAAACTCAGGCAAATAAGCAACTAGACTGGATGAGCGACTTGTAGTGTTCATTTCAATAACTCTATATCTGTGTGAACAATGCCTTTGAAATATTTAATACCCGTTATTGTCTTTATATTGCTATCAATTTCTTTTCACTCGAGTGCTAAATGGTATCAGCATACCTTTGATACTATGGGCACCCGCGCACATATTGAATTTTGGCTAGATGAAGAAAGTGCCAAGGCTAGTCACGCAGAAAAGCTAATTAGCGACATAATGGCTGAGATGGATCGGCTGGATAAGTCGATGAGTCCTTATATAAAAAGTAGCGAGCTCAGTTTACTTAACCGGGACGCGGGTAATAGAGAGATCGTTGTTTCACCAGAACTTATTTCTTTATTAGTTACCGCCCATGATATTTCAGTGATGAGCGAAGGTGCTTTTGATATAACCTATGCTTCCATAGGTTATCAATACGATTACCGAGAAAAAATACGTCCAGCGCAATCAGTAATCACTAACGCATTACCTTCGATAAATTACCAAGCAATTACTTTAGATAAAAAAAATAATACGGTAAAATTTGCTAATAGCGCTATTAAAATTGATTTAGGCGGCATAGCAAAAGGTTATGCTATTAAGCGATGTATTAGCATTCTAAGATCTGCGGGAATTAATTATGCATTAATGAGTGCCGGTGGCGATACCGCTTTACTTGGTGATCGTAATGGCAGACCTTGGTTGGTCGGTATAAAACATCCCCGAGCAGAAGACAAAAATGCCGTACATATTCCGTTGAGTAATGAAGCGATCTCTACCTCAGGCGACTATGAACGTTACTTTATTGAAGACGGTAAGCGTTATCATCATATCATTAATCCTAAAACAGGGGACTCGGCTCGAAAGGTGGTCAGCGTTTCGGTCATCGGTAAAGATGCTACCGTTGTTGATGCCTTATCTACCACTCTCTTTGTTAAGGGCCTTAAAGAAGGCATGGCGATTATAAACAAACTACCTGAATATGAAGCAATCATTATCGATAATGAACAAAGGTTGCACTTTTCTAAGGGATTACAGCAGTAACCCCTTAGTTGAACCATTTTCTGCGGCGAAGTTAGCCTGTGAATATTGGTTGAAATGCTGTTAACGAATCTAACATAGTGCTATTACCAAGACCTTGGCTAGGTACTAGAGTAGAAAATTGATTTTGTTCACCATGAAGTGCCATATAGTTTAATAATACGGTTTGAACCAGTAGATTGACATTATTTGCCGACGGTGCAGAAGCTGTTTCAACCGAAGCATCAGGTCTCATAAAACCTATTTGTTGCTGCATAGCATTCTGTTCTGCGGTTGCTCCCATCAATTGTGGTTTACCCCCAGGGTTATACACTAAGAAAAACGATGCACCCGTTGATGAATTATCGCCCGTCCACTCACCCTTACCACGTCCATCTGCGGATTCGTCTATTCGGCCGTTACTCGCGACACTGCCATCACTAAATACATACATCATCAGTGGTTGATTACGTCTTGCGGCATATTCAAGGCAAGCTCCCATGCAACGTCCAGCACGTAAATCACGTAATTCGCCAGTACTTCGGTCACCTGTATGATAATCAAAACCACCCATTGTAATAGTGCCGGCACCAGAGAAGCCATTGACAACTAATTTCATAATAGAAGCAGTTTTTTGAAATTCGTTTTCATTATTATACTCATCATTGGTAAATATGGCTCCATCACCAACAATATCTACATCGGAACTAGGATCTAACGTCGATGGGTCACCAAAGCGATCGGTAAGATCGGCACTTTTAACATAACCGCAATTAACCATATCTTTAATAACATCATCGCGGGTAACCTGGCTATTCACCTGTGTCATTTTTTGAGCGCTAACACGTTGTATGCTTTCCATCACAGCTACAGCATCATCTTTACTGAAAATTTCAAATAAATCGCCTACATCGACTAAACCAGTAACATCACTAGGGCGATCGATTTTAGTGGGTCGTAAGCTTAAATCAATAAAACTTGCTGGAGCCATTGAGTTTCCGCCAGAGTCGGTATTACGAGAACCAATAAGTGGCATTAAAGAGCCGTTTGCACCTGCAGCGGCAATGGCATACATAGGGTTATGTGGGTTGTTAGAGGTATCATTGTCAGAACGGCTTGGAATTACCGCGCCATTTATATTGGCAGCTGTTTCAGGTGATACTTTTTCTAATATGCCTCGTAAAAAAGCGGAATCTGAATGAAAAGCGAGTCCTAGGTCGGTATTAATAAAGTCTGATTGCATAGTGTCAGGATTAGCAATGTTGGGTGCCATATCTCCCGGTATACCGAGTTTGCTGTAACCTGCTGTCGAGAGAAAATCCTGCTGACCACCTAGGCCACCCACTAAAACATTTGATCCAGAAATATTGGCACCACCTGCTAAATCAAAACTGATAAAAGGTATTTTACCCGCACCTTGTGCACTGATGCCGCAACTGTCTCTTAACGCTTCCATATCACTTGAAAGCGCTGCGTTAGCTTTGTTTGGATTTGCTAAGAGACTATAGAGTGATAATCCAGCAACCGCATGACCACCTGTTTTAAGGCCAGCAGAAATAAAGTCGCGACGGGTCATTGGCGCTTTGTGATCGCCAAATAATAAAGGACTATCTGGATGTAAGTGTTTAGTTTTTCTCATGTGATTTCCTATGCTCTATAACTTATCTGCTTTTCAGTCACTATCTCGTACTCAGTGAAGCAAAACACTTGCTGAGTACTTATTACCTGAAGATTATTGAACAAGCATGACTGCACTGCCTAATACTGCAGCGCAGCTTGCCTTAGCAATATTTTTAGTTCTATTAATGTCACAGCTACTACCGCAAACTGCGAGTCTGCTAATAAGCTTATCGAGTTCAGAATAAACCGCTGCCTTATCAGGTTGAGTGCTCAGTGTTGAAGGCATTAACTGATCTAATAACGGATTAAGCAAGTTTGCTCTGCCTGTTACATCTAACGAAATGTCAGGTGTATTGCTGAAATTGACATTGGGAAACCAAGTAATGCGCAAGTTCTCGTTTTCAAGGGCAGTATCACAGTAAGCTATAGCTAATTGTGTGATGCCCATTTGCTGTGCAGAAATAAAGGTTTCTATATTGGTTAATGTGGGTAATTGCTGCCTAACAAGCTGGTAGGTAGTCGCCACCTTAGTAGACTCTTTACTTACACCCGTTAAAACACTCATGCTGGCATGAATTTGTGCAAAATTACGCAGACCTATTTTTGCACTGTCATTATCAATGAAAGTGGCATCAGGTGAGATAAAGGTTGCTGGTAAAACTACATTGTTATGCTCACCTAGCTGCTCAAAGGTTAAGAAAAACTCATCATTACTGGCGCCTTTTTCTAGCGCTATAATCGTTCCTAAAGGCGAAAGAGATAGAGGCTCTGTAATCGAATCGTCACTGGTAAAACTTCGACTGAGATTAGCATAGGCTTGACCTTGAGCACTCTCTTTACCATTAACGCCGATACGCATTTTATTCAGTATGGTGCTTTTTGGTAAGGTCTTACCATCAAGATTAACCAAACTTGGGTTGGTGAATAGATAGCTGTAATTATCATACTGGCTTACTTCAAATAGAACATAAGTATTTGCTAAATCGACTAATTCACTTATTGAAAATAATAAGAAGAACTTTTCACCAACACCAACATCATAATTTTGTGATATTTGTTCTTGCGATAACGTACGATTATAAATGGCAAGTAAACGTATATTCCCTTGCCATACGTGGTTATTTGACGCTTCTCTACCCAGTATTAACGCAAAACTATCATCCCATGATGCCAGTGGTGATATCGCTTCATCCAACATATCTACTAGCTTGCCATTTACATAAATACGGCGACCCTCTGTAGCTGAATAGGTCAGCACTACATGCTGTAATGTTGCTTGTAATACTTCATCATCATCTGGCGTACTGAACGCTGGCTCGCCATTACTGCTACTACTCGCAGTTTGCAGCATAAAGTCATAATTATATTGGCTTTGGCCTAGAGTAAAGTTTCTATCATTATCGCCAGCAGAGTAGCTGATTATTCTAGCGGGACCTTCTTGCACGACATTATTTGGCGTGATCCAAGCTTCAATGGCGAATTCATTGGTGGATGTGATCAAATCATGTATTTTCTTGCTGTTTGCAGTACTTGCTTGTGCCTTACCGTTAGTAAAAGACAACCCCCAACTACCAAGCCATTCTACGTTGCCCGTAAGTGTTAAGTTCGCCGCAGGGGAAATACCTGATGTATCGTAAGCAGTATTACCATTGCCAGTTTTAAATTGGTATAAAGCAATAATGTCAGATTCAAATCGACCACCACTTGAGGCAACAAGGCCGTCAGTTAATAATAGCGATTTCGATACCACCATCTCAGCTGATATAACGTCAACAGTAATCTCATCACTTAGTGCTTGAATACCAGCTTCCATCTCAGTGCTATTTGCTTGGCAATCGCTCCAGCAATTATGAAATTCATTGCGTAAGCGAATGACTAAGCGTGATTTATTTGGCTCTTCTAAGTTAATGACTTGTCTAGCTGCTTCATAGGCTTTATCAATATTATCACTGGCAAAAAAGGGTGATTGAGCTGTGCTTGATGCTTCATTATGACAGCCTGCGCAATATTGGCTGACAATAGGGTAGACATGAGTACTGAATAACGTATTTTCACTAGGGAAGTTTTTACTGGTTCCAGGCTCCTTAATAACCGGCGCCTTTAATACAATGGCATTAGCTGTGCTTACTCGGTCATCAGCCCAAAGTTTGACCCATTGTTGCATTGTTTCGCCACAAGCTGAATCGCTGTCGAGCCAACAGTTATGTCCCCCTGCAACTTTTTGTACCAGTCGTGACTCTTCTGGCTTACTTAAGCTAACTAAAGGGTTGGTTGCTGCATAGGCATCGTTAACGTTTTCTCTACTGGCAAAATAGGGTGCTTGATTACCTTCGGTATGACATGAGCCGCAACGGTCGGTCGCAGAAATGTTATCCCAAAGTGAGGTTTTATACTTTTGAATATCTTCGGTTGCCGGTGCCGGCCCCGTATATTCAACGTTACTGTTATCTTGAGTTAAAGGCGGCTGTTCTTCAACGGTAGAGTCTCCACAAGCATTGACTAGTAAAAGTACGCTAACGACAGATAGATTTTTAAATACGCTAAAAAGTGAAGGGAAATACATCATTACTCTCCCATGCAATAGGCACCAACTTCAGCAAATACTTGCTTAAGTTGATATGAATGTTGTTGAAAGGAGGTTGTTGATGATTGTATTTGTGTTAAATCTGCCGAATTTTCAGCATCCCGTAAGCAAACAGCCTTAAAGACCTTTTGTACTTGGCATTGAGCAAAAGCCTCACTGTTGGCTAACTCTTGCCCTAAGGACTTCATACCACTACCTTTACCTGCAAGCGTCGCATCCCAACCCAGTTTTTGATTAATGCCTTCACGCCAGTAATTTTGCCAATCGTCATTTTTAGTGACGAAGCCAAAAGGAAAACTGGTGGCATTGTTATGATATTTAGATTTTACCCGTGTGCCTGTAGTGCTATCGATATCAGATGACTGGTTGTAACTTATCTCGCCGTTATCTGCTTGCGGATCAGTTTCTGTATCAAACTGGTAATCATAATAGGCAAACGCTTGTGCTAAAGGGTCCATTCCTGTGTGACAACCTGAGCAATTATTAATAAATAAGCGGCTATCACCTCCTGGGCTACGGCTTACATCTTGGCGAATCCTATCGGGTGGCAGTGTATTGTCTTTTAGTGGTTCTAAATCGGTACATAGATGATTCATCAAAGTAAAACGCAACATCGCTCTATTGGTGCCTAAATAAAAGAAAGCTTTAGCTGCCGCTCTTGATGTTAATACCCCAGCAGTTGCTTCACTAGGCAAACCATTCAAACTTGATTGGCTAACTTGCACTAAACCGTCGGCTAAGTTGATAAAGTTACTTTCTAACTCCTCGTAATGAGTGTTATTCACTTTGCTATAGGGCGTTAAGTTAAGGTCACTTTTCCCTACATAGGTGATATCGTCCTGTAATATTTTTCTAAAGTCTAGATCATCGCGAACAGCACCAATGATGGTAGCGCTGTAATCATTTAGCGGGAAAAAAATGTCTTGGTCTTTATTGGTCCAAGGGCTAGCAAAGACCTTTAACGTAGTTGTATAAAATTCAGGTGATTGCATGGCAACATAAGCCGCTTCGGTAATTTTACCTTGGTCGATTAAATCACTCATTTCGATAAGAGTTATCACTGAGGGGGGAACACCGGTGATACGGTCATGAAGTCGTTTCGCTTGTTCTAAGCTAGCAGCATTAACATTTAAGGAAATAGTTAAAAATAAAGTTAAGACACAAGTGAGGATATTGTTAATAAATGATTTGATAGTACCAATGTTCAGGCAATTATTACTCGTCTTATAGCTAGGGAGTGACATCTCCATACAGCCTCCTTGAAGATGCGGTGTTTGCAACTTTGTTGCTTTGATATATAGTAACGACATTGTTAGTATTGTGTAACAGTGTATATAATGATGTTTAAACGAGCAAATAAATTTATTGTTAGTAGTGTCTCAAATATGAGACAGATCAAGGGACTAGGAAGATTTCATCATTAAGAAGTTAAATGTTATGTTGTTATTTATTAACTGTTTATTAGGTATATTGCAATGAATCCTATGTCATGGGTTTTCGGTTGCACGTTGGCTATTTTTTTACTTACTGGGTGTAATGAACAGGCAATAAGTACAGATGAACAAATCGATCCCGTCTTAGTCGAATACCCTGTTGTTTATATTGAGCGCAGTATCAATCAAGCGATTGAGGACAATACTACTCCAGTCGAATTTTCTGCGCGTAATCCTGCCGAGTTTAATGCAGGTGCTCGACTTATTGTAAAAAACAATGCTTTTGCTGACTCTCCTAGTACCATACTTACTGCCGATTTATTTGCGGATGAACAAGGCGTAAGCCAAGCTATTGATATTCGGGATTTAAGCGTATCGGCAGACGGGCAGTCATTTTTGGTGTCCATTAGAGCACCAGAAATAGCTGATGCCGATGAAAATGAACAACCTAAGTGGAATATCTGGCGCTATCAACTAAGTGATAAAAGCTTTCAACCCATAATAAGCAGCGAGATAGTTGCTGAGCAGGGCGATGACCTTATGGCGTCTTTTTTGCCCGATGGTCGCATTATTTTTGCTTCAACACGACAGCGTTTATCTCGGGCTATATTATTAGATGAAGGTAAGCCGCAATACACTGCAATGAATGAAACAGGGCAAGATTCAGCCTTTAATATTCATATCATGCAAGCTGATGGTAGCGATATTAAGCAAGTTAGTTTTAATATGAGTCACGACTTCTATCCTTTAGTTTTACAAGATGGTCGAATTTTATATAGTCGTTGGGATAATATGGGCGGCATTAATAAAATTAATTTATACCGCATGAATCCAGACGGTACTGATAATCAATTGATTTATGGCTGGCATTCACATCAATTGACGTTGGATGATGAAAACTACGATATTGAATTCGTTAAACCTCAACAAATGCCTAATGGCGAAATTCTGATGTTACTGGCTTCAACAGATGATGAGCTTTATCAAAAAAGACCGGTATTGATAAATATTGAACAATTTATCGATAACCAACAAGCGTTGACTAATGAAACATCAGCCATCTCTGTACAATCAGCGGCACAAAAAGATCTATTTACCGATAGCCTCTATAACTTTAACTTCTCTGAGGAAATTAATACGGCTGGCAGATTAAGCCATTTATATCCTTTGCCTGATAGTAGCGAGCGTTACCTATTAAGTTGGGATTTATGTCGAGTTATCGTTGAGGGTGAAATAAAAGCTTGTGGGCAATTATCAAAAGACCAGTTAGCACAAGAAGGACTTGAATTAGCATCCCCTTGGTATGAGTTGTGGCTTTATAATAGCAAAACGAATACTCAGCAAATTGTTGCTAAAACGACTGAGGGGAATATGCTCAGTGAAGCTATTGTTATGCAAGCAACCGATAACCCTGCAGCTTTTATTGCTGATAAATCTTTTGGCGCTGGGCTAATCGCTGAATTAGCTAATGAGCAAGCAGCTGCGATTCATATTCGCAGTGTTTATGATATGGATGGTGTTGATTCATCAATACAACCGAGCAATCCGCAAGGTATTCTTACGTTAAAAGACCCCTCATTAACTAAAGCGGAAGATTTGCCTGCACGATTTTTACGTATTGTTCGCGGCGTGCCGCTACCGCCAAGAGAAGTTAAACAGATAAGTAATACTGATTTTGGCCGAAGTCGAAATCAACTGATGCGAGAAATCGTTGGTTATACACCCATTCAGCCAGACGGTTCAGTTAAGGTGAAAATTCCAGCTAATGTACCACTTGCTATCAGTATTCTTGATGCTAATGGACAGCGCATTGGTGGCAGACACAGGCAATGGATAAGTGTTAATGCAGGGGAAACGTTAGAGTGTCATGGCTGTCATAGCCAACAAAGTGAATTACCACACGGTAGACTCGAGGCTCAACCTGCTAGCATTAATGCTGGCGCTAATCCCGGCGGTGTTGCTTTTACCAATGCCACCCCAGACATTATTCCTTTGCTAGCACAAACTATGGCTGAAGCCGATGAAATGCTTAATGGTTTAGCTCAACTTTCAGCAGATATTCATTATCTTGATAAGTGGAGTAATCCTGATGTTTCTACGCTAAACCCTGAAATAAACTACAGTTATCAAGAATTATTAACACAAGCGCCAGCAGGAGCTGACTGTTTTACTAATTGGAACGCCTACTGTCGATTACAAATTAACTATGTCGATAACATCCAACCTTTATGGCAGCTAACTCGACAAGTCTTTGATGAACAAACAGCAGAATTACTCAGTGATAATACCTGCTCAAGTTGTCACGGTCCGCTTGATAGCGATAACTTAGCACAAGTTCCTGCAGGTCAGTTAGATCTCAGTGATAGTGTTTCTGTCGATGAGGTGGATCATTTAACGGCTTACCGTGAATTATTATTTAACGATTCAGAACAAGAAGTCATTGAAGGCATAGTGGTTGATAAGTTAATTGAAGTACTCGATGATAATGGCAATATTGTATTTGAGGTTGATGCGCAAGGAGAGTTAATTCTTGATACACAGGGGAATCCTATTCCGGTACTAACCAATGTTACTATTCCCGCTATTTTATCAACTAATGGTGCACTGCAAAGTCGTCGTTTTTTTCAGTTATTTCTCGAAGGAAGGCATGAGGGGATGTTGTCTGGCCATGAGTTAAAGCTACTTAGTGAGTGGCTTGATATCGGCGGTCAGTATTATAACACGCCTTTTTATAGCCAAGATTAAGTGAATAAATGACCTTCTTATATTTAAATAAACCTAAAAATCGCTCTTTATCGCAAATAGCTCAAACGTTATTGTGCCTACTTGTCTGCTTTTTCTGCGGTAAAGTGTTGGCTGAAGAGGTCGATACAAACGCCTTATTAATTGAGGTTGCCTTTGTTGAGTTGCATTCAGGTCCGGGTGTTGGTTATCCAGTTTTGCATGTGGTTGAAAAAGGGGAGTATTTAACGGTACAAGTAAAACGCACGAGTTGGCTTAAAGTTACTGACAAACGTAACAATACCGGTTGGCTTCATCAAGATGAGTTATTGGGCTTAACGACACAGCAAGGTGAAAAGCTAACCAGTGCTGAAATATCATGGCGTGATTTTCAAGACAGACATTATGAAGCTGGCGTTATGTATGGCGACTTTGCTGGTGCACACTTTTATAATGCTCAATTCGCCTATCTTTTTACCTCAGTCTTTAGTGGTGAGGTTTCGGTAGGTAAAGCATTAGGCACTATTTCAGATAGCGATTTATATGAAGCTATGTTGATTAGTCAGCCAATGCCCGAATTATTTATTTCCCCTTACATTGGTATTGGCGGGGGGGTTATTAAAACTAAGCCGCATAGTGTCTTAGCGGATAGTGAAAAGCGTCAAGATACCTTAATGAGTGCAGCCTTTGGCTTGAAATATCACTTAGCGCGAAACTTCTTATTACGAGCAGAATACAAGTATTCGTTAGTCTTAACGGATAGAGATGACAATGAAGAGATTAAAGTATGGAAATTAGGTTTCAGCGTATTCTTTTAGTAACACTATTAGGTTTACTGGTAAGTGTTTTTTTGGTTGCACCAACAAAAGCTAATGAGTCTGTAGGGCTTGTTCTGTTCAGTGAAGACTCAACAAGTGATGCTTCTGTCATTAATAGTAATGTTGATGTCGATGTTGAAAGACGAACGGTACTGGAAGATATCCTCGATAATGAGAATTTTGAGCTGGGCGTGCAAGTAGGCGTTATGTCGATTGAAGATTTTGAAACTAACGCTTGGGTAAGTGCTCACTTCGCTTATCATATCACTGAATTCTTCTATGCTAAAGCACGTTATGGACAATCAGAGGCGGGTCAAACGAGTTTTGAAAAGCTCGTTAACGTACCGCCGTTACTCACTGATGAACAAAGAAAGCTAAGTTATTATGGTTTGAGTATTGGTTACAATTTAATGCCAGGTGAAGTTTTCCTTGGTAGAGACTTTGCGCTTAACAGTGTTTTTTCTATTGAATTAGGTGGTGGTACAACGGAGTTTGCCGGCGATGAAAAATTCACCGTTAACCTTGGTGCTAATTATCGGGTATTTCTAACTGATTGGCTCACTTGGGATATTGGTATGAGTGACTATATTTTTGATACGACTATTACCGGTGAAAGTAAGACCAGTCATAATTTGAATTTCACCACGGGCTTTGCTTTTTACTTCTAGTGCCATTTAGTTAAGTAAAGGCCGTTAATTAACTTTTAAGGATAAGTTTAATGATTACATTCTCTAAGATGAAACCTCAAATTAAAACGCTGCTAACGAAAAGTTTACTGGTGAGTTTTTTGTTTATCGCCACTAGTGTTAACGCCTTAGAAATAGGACAGCCAGCGCCAGACTTTACCTTAAAAAGTATGGCAGGCGCTAACCTTAAGTTAACCGAGCAGCGTGGTAAAATAATAGTCATCAATTTCTGGGCTTCTTGGTGTGGACCATGCCGTACAGAAATGCCTGTGTTACAAAAATTTTATGACAAATACCAAGATTTAGGCGTTTCTGTTTGGGGTGTTAATGTTGAACAAGAAAATCAAGCCGGACGAGATTTCTTAGCTGACTTGAACCTAAGCTTCCCGATACTTTTTGATGCCAGTAATACTATCTCGGCAATGTACCAAGTTGAAGCTATGCCAACGACTATCATTGTCGATAGAGATGGTTTGGTTAGATATGCTTTTAAAGGCTACAAACCCGGTTATGAAAAAAAATATGCAAAAGCGATTAAAAAGCTGATCAGAGAATAAATGATGTGCAAGATGATAAAACTCACATTACTCCGCACTTTACTTTGCTGCAGCGTATTCAGTGTAGCGGGCTGTGCAAGTATTAACATTGAACCTTGGGTCAAACCTTATGAGCGACAAAACTTAGCGGATCCTATTATGAGCAATAATCGCCATCCTATTGCCAATATGCACATTGCTCATGTGTATGAAGCAAGAGAATCTTCAAGAGGTGCTGAAGGTACTGGTGGAGGCGGTTGTGGGTGTAATTAGTATGCGTTCGGTATTACTGTGCTTTATTGTCAGCTTACTGGTTATGGGCATCACAAGTAAACAAACGCTAGCGGCTGTTTTACAAGCTGACCGTGTTGATGTGCTTTATCATAGCTACGATGGCGGCGGCATGAAAATCGATGGTCCGGCAATATTACTGCGTAAAAAGACCAGTGAAACATTGGCTGTTTCGGCTTATTACTATGTCGATAGCATATCGTCGGCCTCTGTCGATGTTATGAGTACGGCAAGTCCTTATACTGAAAAGCGTAAAGAAGCACAGTTAGGCCTTGAGTATTTGCATGAAAAAACCTTGATGGATATCAGCGTTAGGCAAAGTGATGAAAGTGACTATTTAGCTAAATCAGTAAACCTCAATATTTCACAAGATACCTTTGGTGATTTAACCAACTTAAGCTTAGGGCTTGCTTATAGCGATAATGAAATAAAACGTAATGGCGATGAGTTTTTTGCTGAGCAAAGTCAGCAATATCGTTTAAGAGCTGGCATCAGTCAAATATTAACGCGCAACTTATCAATGAACGTAAACTTTGAAGCGGTTGCCGATGAAGGGTATTTAAATAACCCTTATCGCAGTGTCCGTTATGTTGATAATACTCAGCCCTCAGGTGTTGGTTATCAAAGTGAGGTTTACCCTAATACGCGTAATTCTTTTGCGAGTAAAATTTCAGCCAGTTATTACCTTCCCTATAGAGCCGCACTTTTTGTTCATTACCGCTATTTTAGTGATAGCTGGCAAATAGATGCCACAGATGTTGAGTTTTCTTATCGGCACCCCATAGCGGAAGTTTTTGAAATCGAACTGAAAGTAAGACATTACCAACAAAGCCAAGCAAGTTTTTATAGTGATCTTTTTGCTTATCGTGATGCACAGAATTATTTGGCCAGAGATAAAGAGCTGAGTGAATTTGAAGATCTTACCTTTGGCTTAGGTTTGACCTATCTAGTGCCGCAAAAGTATTCTTTTGGTGATTTACGCTCTGAAGCTTCATTGCAATGGGATTATATTAAATTCGATTATAAGAATTTTAGAGATCCCACTGCTGGCGAAGTTATAGGCACAGAGCCTCTTTATGGTTTTTCAGCGAATGTTATTAGGATTTTTTATAGCCTTTATTTTTAAAGGTTTTTAAGGACATTTTAAGGTTCCCCTTAGGTATTGAATGTATATGAAATTATGTAACGTGTTTAAAATAATCATCACAATGGCGTTTTCCTTGGCGTTTAGTAGCAATGTATTTGCTGAAGAAAAGCAAGCCGTAGGCTCTAGTAGTGACTTAGCACAGCAACTTGAACAATTAAAATCACAAGTACTGCAACTTAATCGAGAGCTATTTATCTTGGAGGAAGATTTACTGTTTCCTGCGAGTACTCAAGTTGCACTGTTTGTTTCTGTCGATACGGGCCAATTTTTTGCCATTGATAGTGTTGAAGTAAAAATTAACGATAAAGACGTTGCCGGATTTTTATATACCAAACGACAACGTGAAGCATTAGAGCAGGGGGGCATTCAAAAGCTTTATTTGGGTAATTTGAAAATAGGGCAGTATCAATTAACCGCAATCTTTACCGGTGTTGACTCAGAGGGGCGCATGGTAAAAAGAGCTGCTGAGTACCAGTTTGAAAAAGATGATGAAGCGTTGATGATTGAACTTAAAGTCGTTGATAATACTAAAACGTATAGAAGCCAAGTTGTTGTTGAAGAGTGGGTTTTATAATTTACTATGCGCATTAAAGAAAACTTTACTGTATTGGTTACATTGTTGCTGCTGCTCTTATCCAGTCAAGTAACCCCAGCCTATAGCCAAAATGACCTCAATGATGAAAGTGAAAAAATCGGTCAAAGTGATGAAAGTAAAGTCGTTATCAAAACAGATCTACAAGATAAGCATTACCGCCAAGCACTGTATTTTTACTTTCAAGATGATCAGAGTCAGGCACTATCTCAAGTAGAGCAAAGTAAGGCGAAATTAACTACCCTAGATAGTCGTTCCGCGCTATTCGAAGCGGGTTTACAACTTTCGGTGGGTTTATTACAACAAGCGAAAACAACATTAGTTAATTTTGATAGTCTACTAACGACTGAAAAACAGTCTGGCAAGCGTAGCGAGCAATCAGCGAAAGCGGGTGAGTTACGACTCATCGCTTTACTTTCATTAAGCAATCAATATCTCTCGCACGGAGACACTAGCCAAGCAAGGGATACCTTAGCAAGAATTGAGTCTGTTTCATCGACTTATTACCAAGAATACCATGTGCTCAATCAACTGGCTTATTGGCCTGATAACAGCAGTGTATTAATAGCTAAACCGGCAGCACAAGCTAATGCAAGTTCTCCGTATATTCAGTTAAATGAGGCATTAAGGCTAATTGAATTGTCAGAGTATGATTTAGCTATTACCGCATTAACAACCATTAAAATAACAACATGGCATCAAGAGCAAGATAACTTTTGGAAGCGTTTATTTTTGGATGAGGCTAGCTTTTCTTCCCGAAGTGATGAAAAAGAAATGGCCGTATTGCAAGGGCAAGCGATTCAAGATTATGCGCAGTTGCTACTGGCACAAATATACATCAGCCAAGAGCGTTATGACTTAGCTTTTAGTGAGTTAAAAGTGTTTCCTGAGCAAAGTCCCTACGCTGAGTCAGCGCTATTTTTATTCGCCTTTGCTAGCCAGCAGGTCGATCAATACGAAATTGCCTTTAATTTATTAAACTTACTTTATAAAAAGTATCCCTATTCTCAGCTTAGTTGGCAGTCTACTGAGTTAATGGCTCAGCAAGTGAGCGAGCAGCTATCACTTGCCCAAGGTGTTAGCGCTTATCAAACCGTGGAAAGTTTCTTTCTACAGCGTCAGCAAGATCTCGCTCAATTCTCTACAGCCTTTGACTACAGCAGCAACCTACTTGATTTTTCACCATCGAAGCAGTTAAGTTCGGAACATCAATTAACTCAACAGAGCCATCATACTCCAGGGCAAACACGCGATTATCTTCCTCAGTCCGTTTGGTTACAGCAAGCATTATATGACGCAGAATTGGCTAGTTTATACCAAGGGCTAAGCTCTATTGATGAGCAAACCGAGCAATTACAAGCTTTAAGCGATAAAACAGTTTGGTTAGCTGAAATTATTACGCTTAATCAACAACGAAAGAAAAATATTATTGCAGCGCAAGAAACACGTGCGAAACAAGACGTGTTTGCACAGCTTAAAGATGAACGAGACCGTTTGGCTGAATTACTTGGCCAACAATTAGCGAATAAGCAAGGTTCAGCATTTGCGAATGCAGAAGAGAGTCAATGGCTTGATCGGATAGCAAGTAGCAATAACGCATTGACTAATATTGGTGATAAGAAAAACACGGAAGAATACAAACAACGGTTAGGAAGAGTGAAAGGTGTATTATCATGGCAACTAGCAGAGCAGTATCCTCAGCGCGCTTGGCAGCATAAAAAACAATTACAGCAATTAGATCATGCCATTGCTGGCGTTATTACTCAGCAACAACAGGTTGTAAAAATTTCAAATACTCAAGACTCTCTCGAACTCAGTATTAAAAAGCATGATCAAAGTGTGCAACAGGTTAAGTTGCTATTAACGCAATTGTCTCAATTACGTGAACAGCTGAGCGTAAAAATAAGAGAAAAAGTGAGGCTTTATATTGATGAGCAGGGCGCTGTTTTAGCTGAACACTTGCTAAGTACTCGTCAAGGTATGGCGAAAGTCTTAGAACGGATGGCGAGAGAAGATAAAAGATTATCTAATAAATTAGCGCCATCAGCTAAGTTAGCTGTTCCTGAAAAAGTATCGGCTATAGCGGGTGCTCATTAATGTTATTTAAAATGGTTAATCAAAAAATTAAGCAAGATTTATGCATTGCATCCTATTGGTTAAAGTTAGCCCTCATTACTGTCTTTTCAATAGTATTAGTCGGTTGTCAAAGTACTGAACAAAATGGGCATTCAACGCGAAAGACCTTAGCTGACTTGGCCAATGAACAAGCAAGTATTGAAATTGATAGTATTACCTTAAGCCGTTCTCAAAGGGCTAGTAAACTAGCACAATTATACCAAAAAATACTTACCTTAGAGCCTGATCTAGAAGTGAGGGCACAAATAGAATACCGCGTGGTTCAAATGAATACGCAAGCTTATGAGTTAATCGATGATGAAGCATTAACTGATGCTCAAGGTTTGCAAAAATCCGAGGAAGCCCTGAATGCCTTGATATTATCTTATCAAGATTTAATTACACGATTCCCTGGGCGCAGCGATAATGAATGGATGCAATATCAATTGGCTAAGGCTCTTGATTTGCAAGGAAAGTCTAAAGAAAGCTTACGACAAATGGAGGCTTTACTCGCTAAATATCCGCACAGTCAATATAGCGCCGAATTACACTTTAGACGCGGTGATATTTATTATAATTTTCAGGAATATTCTGCGGCACTGCAAGCATATTCCTCGGTAACTAATACAGCAAGTACAGCCGTTAATAATGAGAGTTATTATGTCAATAGTCGCTATATGTCAGCTTGGGTACTGTTTAAGCTTAATCGTTTAGCACAAGCGGATATCGAATTTATCTCGTTACTTGATTACTTAGTCGACCAAGAAAATATACAAGGTTATCAAGATGACTTTAGCTTTGATAAGCTCGACCCTCGTTACGCGAGTTTAGTGGCTGATGTACAAAGGGTATTAAGTATTTCATTGAGCCAGCAACAACAATCTGCATCATTGGTTGCGCTAACAAAACAGCAACAAGGGCTAACTAACTTAAACCTTTATCGTCATGTTTTATTTAAGAATTTGGCTGACTTCTTAATCAGTAATGAGCTTAAATATGATGCCGAGTTAGCCTATGAAGCCTATATAACCATAGCGCCAAATACCATTTGGGCGGCGCGATATTCATTGGCTTTGTTGGCGTTACTTGAGCAACAAGGGAAATACAGCGCAAGTCGAACATTAAAGCAAAACTATGTTAAAAAATTCGGCTTCAACAGTACTTTCTGGCAAAAGGCACATGCAGCTAAAGGCAATGAAAGCTTAACTCAGCATGAAATTAATGATGAAATATTGCCTAATTTGTTACGCTTTAGTTATCAACATAGCCGCCGACTTTATGCTAACGCGCAACGCTTAACCGCTAAAGATAAACGACGCAAAGCTTTTGTAGATACCAGTCTTGCACTGGCAACCTATTTAGAACTGGCGAAACTTCCACAAGCGAATTACCAGAAAAACAAACCTACATTAAGTAAAAGCTTGTTAGCAGATGAACTTCTTTTTGCCGATGCTAATTTTGAGGCAGAGCAATATCAGCAGGCGTTAAGTGCTTACCAGCTTATAGCCTATAAAAGAGAACTCATCGTTACTAGCGCAGCGAGTAGTGCATCTAACCAAGCATCAACACCATTAACGTTTAATCAAACATCAGCGAGTGGTATGGCGGTTAGGAATCAACCTTTTGATAAGCTACGCCTTGAAGCGGCTTATGCAGCAACATTAACTACGCGAGCAATGCTAAAAGTGGGTAAAGTGAAAGCGACAGATTCTTTGCATACAGTCGGCTTGAATCATGAACAAAAAGTGCTGTTATTAACGCGTAATCAATTAGATCAACTCTTTGTCGCGAGTTATCCAAAAGATAGTCGCGTATTAACGTTAGCAACACAAGCTACGCAATATGCCTATAGTGCTAAAGACCATCAAGCAGTTAATTATTACAGTGACTTCATTTTACAAAGTCATTTAGTTATCCCTAGTGACTCTCAAGCATCGACACTGGCTTCAGTAAAGAAAGCGTATGTGCCCATTAAGTTAACCAAATTAAATAAGCTCGCTTTGAAACAAGTACAAATTGCCAGCCAATTACAGGCGAATAGTCTGTACCAACAAAAGCATTATGTTCAGGCAGAAGCGGCTTATCAATTAGCATTAGCCTATGTAGCCAATACCAACGGAATTAACAGCAATAAAATACAAGTGAAGAAGCGCAAAGAAATGCGTGAGTTATTGGCATCATGTATCTACTTTCAAGCGCAAGATTTAGTAAAAGAACAACCATTGTTAGCGGTTCAAGATTATCTGCGCGTGGGTAGAGTCGTACCTGAATCTTCCTATAGGTTAAATGCGGAGTTTGATGCCGGTAATATTTTGCTGGCGCAGAAGAAATGGCGACAGGGTATTGAAGTCTTATCTGATTTTAAAAAACGCTATCCAAGTCACGAATATAGCCGATCAATTTCGGCAAAGTTAGCCAAGGCTTATGAGCATACCCAGCAGTGGCAATTGGCCGCGGCGCAATTGTTAACTATGATTAATGGACCTGAATCGGTTGGCTTTTCTGACGAATTAAAACGAGAGGCACAATATACCGCTGCTGAATATTATCAAAAAGCGGGTAATACAGACAAAGCCTTAGCCACTTACCGAACTTATGCTCATAAATACCCTAAGCCTTTTGTCGTTGCGCAGGAAGTACGCTTAAAACTTAGTGAGTTTTATCAACAGAAAAAGGATACCAATAAGCAGTATTTCTGGTATCGCAAGATTGTCAAATATCATGATATAAAGCTAAGAAATTCAGCGAGTAGTATTACTGCAAGAACAGAGTACTTAGCGTCATATGCTGCATTAGGTTTAGGAAAAGCACATCAACAAACCTTTACTTGGACCAAGCTTAAATTACCGCTCAATAAAAGTTTGAAACGTAAACAAGCAGCGATGAAGGCTGCGATTGAATATTATCAAAAAGTGTTGTCGTATCAAATGGCTGAATTTGTACCACAAGCATCGTTTAATTTAGCTACCATGTATGGTCTATTGGCCAGTGACATTATGTCTTCAGAGCGACCTAATGATCTTGATGAACTGGCATTAGAAGAATATGAGCTATTACTGGAAGATATCGCTATCCCTTTTGAAGACAAGGCTATCGAAATACATACCAACAATGCGCAGCGAGCTTGGCAAGATGTATTTGACGATTGGGTTGAGCAAAGCTTTAGCGCTTTGGCTGAATTAGATCCCGCGCAATATAATAAACAGGAGCGGACAAGTCATGCTATTCAAGCAATTTACTAACGCTACTGGTGACCACCACGTTTTTCAAGCAACTAAAACAATTGTTATAGCGATAACGTTGTCATTATGGCTAGGTGCTTGTAGTTCAAAGCCGACAGAGGATAAAAGCCAAGAAAATGCACTAACAACGCCGCTTGTTACTCATGAAAGCATTGCTCAAGAAAGCATAATGAAAGCAGGCGAAGCTGAAAAAGGGATAGCTCAACGCAAGAAAATCCCCGCAATCAATCTGTATTTACAGCAACAAGCTGATGCACCCGTAACTGTGCCTGCCAAGGTGCTTAAAGATTACCAACAAGCAATTAGCTTAATGAACGATAAAAAATGGCCGCAAGCGCAATTATTATTTGATCAAGTGATCCTTGCTCAGCCGCAATTATCGGGCAGTTATGTCAATAAAGCGATCATTGTCAAACAGCAAGGCAAGCTTATTCAAGCGCAAGGGTTACTTAATAAGGCCATTGCCGCTAATAAGCTTAATTTGTATGCTCACCACCTACAGGGACAAGTCTATCGTTTACAAGGAAAATTTGATGAAGCTGAGCACAGCTATTTAGCTGCGCTAGCTATTTGGCCTGACTTTACTGATGCTCAGGCCAGCATGGCTATTTTATTAGAGCTTTATCGAGGCCGTTTATTGGATGCTCATGGCTATTATCGTTCATATCTTTTGCTAAACAGTGATGATGAAGAAGTTAAACGTTGGCAGGCTGGGTTAGAAATAAAAATAAAACGTGCAGGACTTACCGTGCCCATTGTTGAAAAAACCGAACCACCAATAATCAAGCCGTCAGTTGAGCTGCCCTCAGATGATGAAGAAATGGTTGATGAGAAGCAAGAGTCGACCAATAAGGCTGAGGAGCCTGAACATGGATAAGATTTTACAACATATAACATTCACTTTGACTACGCTTATTTTGCTGACGCAAACGGTAAAGGCTACTGAAACTATTGCGTTAATAAATCAGAATAAAACCAGTAATATTAAAAGTAACAAGGTCGAACCACTAATTATTCAAAGCCAGGTAAAAGGCTCGCAAGAGCAACCGAATGTTATTTATATCATGCCATGGCAAGGTGTTGATCAGGTCATTGAAGTGAAAGGTAAAACGCGAACAATAAAATTACCTCATTTTAAACCGATTAATCCTAAGGTCTTTAAAGAGCAAGTACGCTTTTTTGCTAATAAACAATTAGCTGTGAAACCTAAAGTGGACACTAAATAGCATGCTGATGAAGTTAACTCAGGAGTTTCCTGTAAACGTCATCTTCGAAGTCTCTGATCGGAACGTAGCATGGAGGCTACTTAGTAGACAATGCAAGACGCATATTGTCCTGTTCCATCACTCTTTAGAAACTGGTTCCTCGATTAATACACCACGAGGATGACGTCATTTAGCCATGTGCTGCACAGGCACGATAAATAATAAGAGTGATGAAAAGAATACAGAATAATAAATTATTAAACAAAACCAAACTAACCGCAAAAAATTATAAAAATATAAAAGGAAAGCAACATGGGTATTTTTGACAGCATCATCACATTTTTACAAACGGGTGGAACATTTATTTACCCTATCGCCTTAGTATTAGTAGTCGGTTTAGCGATTAGTATAGAACGTTGGATTTATTTAAGTTCAGCATTAAGAACCAACCGTAAAGCGTTTGCCCTGCTAAAAGATTCACTAAAAAAGGGTGATATTGAGACGATTAGTAAATATGCAAATGAAAATTCAGCGCCAGTACTTGATGTCTTACAATCAGGCATCGCACGTTTATCGTCAGTAAAACGCAGAGAAGATGTCGAATATGCGATGGAAGAAACCATGATGGAGTATATGTTACGTCTTGAAAAACGTACGCCATTTTTAGCCGTTTTAGCTAACATTGCGACACTACTAGGTTTGCTTGGTACTATCATGGGCTTAATCGCGGCTTTCTCTGCGGTTGCTAATGCCGATCCTGCTGAAAAAGCGAACTTGCTGTCTTCAAGTATTTCAGTGGCAATGAATACCACTGCTTTTGGTTTGATCACCGCTATTCCTCTCATATTACTTCACACAAGTTTAATGGGTAAAACCGCGGCTATAGCTGACTCATTAGAAATGGCCGGCATCAAATTACTAAACTCGCTTTCTTTTGGTCCGTCGTCTGACGAACACAGAGGCTAAGAAAATGAGACGTCGTCGTCGCATTAATCCACCCGAAGCCGAACTCGACATCACTTCATTTATGAACTTGATGATAGTGTTAGTGCCGGTATTACTGTTAAGTTTGGTCTTTTCTCAGGTGCGCATTTTAAACTTACAGCTACCTGTTGCTGCACAAGCTGCCAATGATCCTAATGATGAGCCTAAAGTATTAGAGTTAGTGATAAGCCAAACCGGCTTTGATTTGAATTATCCAGCGGGCATTTTGTTGAAGAAATTTGATAAAACACCGAAAGGCTATCAGTTTGCTAATCTGTCGATTTATTTACAAGATTTGAAATTAACTTTTCAGCAAAATAAACAGGACAAAAGTGACATTGTGTTGTTACTAGCGCCAGATATTGATTATCAAACGATAGTGTCAACGATGGACACGGTACGATCTTTTAAAGCGGTAGTAGCGGCTAACTTAGTCGATGCAGAACTTTTCCCACAGATCTCTTTAGGTGATGCGCCAGAAGTTATAACGGTTAAAGCTGAGACTCCCTTAGGAGGAAAGCCATGAAACAGTCTTTTAAAGCAAAACGCCTAGCAAAACATCATAAGCGCTTTAGTGCTGGCTCTAAATTGAACCTTGTCTCGTTAATGGATATCTTCACTATTTTGGTCTTCTTTCTTATTGTTAATCAGTCTGAAGTGCGGGTACTGCAAAATACTAAAGAAATAAACCTCCCAGTCTCTATTGCAGAAGAAATGCCGGCCGAAAATGTATTAATTACCGTGTTACCACTGAGTATAATGATACAAGAACGCGTCATTTGGCAGCAAACAAATGCCATAACCGAGGTAAGTGACGCGCTTAATTTGGGCCTTATCAAGGCAATAAAAACTGAATTAAGTTATCTGTCGACTAAGCGCCCTATATTAACTGACAATGAAACGAAAAATGGCCGAGCGGTTACTATTATTGGCGATGCTAGCGTACCTTATCAAGTGTTAAAACAGATCATGGCAGCTTGCGCTGACAGTGATTATCGTAATATGTCGTTAGCTGTTAAGCAGGTAGCTAAAAGTAAGATAAAAGGGGGCTAATGATGACATCAGCCACTTTAGCATCGAATTTATCAGCTAAGAAAAGTGATGATTTAAGTAACGTATTTCAGGATACGACTCAGGATAAAAAATTCTCGCGTATTCTACAAAGTCTGATTGGGCTTTATTTACTTATAGCGGTGGTAGTGCCGTTTATTGAACAAGTTGAAGTATCACGGGAAATAAAAGAAAAGGTACCGGTACAGCTAGCAAAAATTATGCTGAAAGAAAAAAAATTACCGATACCGGATAAACCAAAGGAAAAGCCGATAGAAGAGAAAAAACCAGAAGAACTAAAAGACAAACCAGAGAAAAAAGTTGAGCCACCAAAGACCAAAAGACAAGCGGCAAAACAAAAAGCACAATCGTCGGGTTTAGCAGCTATGAAAGATGAACTTTTTGCGATGCGTGAAGCCTTTGAGGTAAAGCCAGCGAGCACCACAAAATTAAATAAAACGAACGCAGCTGAGGTAAAAGTTCAACGTAAGTTATTGGCCAGTGCCGCTAACACGCAGAGTTCAACATTATCTGCAGCTAATACCACTCAAACCGTGGCAAGTGATGAGTTGAGTACTAGAAACACTCAACAAGTACGATTATCTGCAGAGGAAGTACTAGCGAGCACTGATACCGCAGTTGCCGAGTCATTGGCAGCGCAAAAGTCAGGACAACGCTCTGAAGTAGCATTAAGACGAACACTAGAGGCGAACAAGTCTCGGCTTTATGCCCGGTATAATCGCGCGCTACGTAAAGACCCTTTTTTAAAGGGTAAGGTATTGTTTGAGATAGAAATTTTACCATCTGGAAAAGTAAATAAAGTAACGATTAAATCAAGTGAATTAAATAACGCCAAGTTAGAGCTACAGCTTACCAGTATTTTACGTGCTATTAAGTTTAGTACGGAAAGTGTGGGCACCGTGGTGACTATTTGGGCAATCGATTTTTTACCGAGTTAATTAGCAAATGCTATTCGGTAAGATGAGGAGCTAAACACTTAGATAACTAGCGTATCTAAGTGCTTTTTATTGTCTAAACGGAAGTATCTGATAAAAGAGTTAAAAAATTTCAACCTTACAGAACATTTTCTTTATTATCATTTCCCCCGACAATTGAAGCTTCCCTAACGCTATTCCACAAGTCCTTTAATTGCTACTTAGCTCTCGTTGAGTTCGTCATATTGTTCGATTGAAATTGACTCGTTATTTACCGATAAATAGTTCATTTAACTCAGTAGTTAAGCGCACTTTTGTTTTTTGTTCATCAATAGCTGATAGTTGATGCCTATCGATGCAAGAGCCAACATTGAATACATGCTGCTTCAAATCAATAGTCTGTCTTGCCAACTTACAATGAAACAAGTTATGCGTTGCCATAACGATGTTTTTAACCCGATATTTGTCAAGGGTCGCTTTAGTTAAATGATCACTAATCTGAGTAATGTCATTATCACTAAAGTATTTTTTACCACGTTGATCGCGAGTCATGCCGCGAATGCGATAATCTATATCGATAACATCCGCCGAGAAAGCCTCAATGACATAATCTAAGACTTTTAAGGGAGAAATAACACCACAGGTCGATAATTCAATATCGACTCTAAAAATGGCGATGCCATCTTGAGGCGTTTCTTCAGGGTAGGTGTGAATACATAAGTGGCTTTTATCTAGATGAGCCACTAAAGATTCTGGCTTTGCTTCTTCTGAAATCATTAAGGTCACACTCGCTCCTTGAGGAGTGTAATCTTGGCTTGCGATATTAAGTACATTACCACCGATAGCGTGACAAACTTTAGTAAGCAGCACTTCAAGGCGCTTACTGCTATAAGTTTCATTGATGTAAGCGTTGTAGCTTGCAATAGTTTGGCTAGAAAGTATGTCTAAAGATAAGTCTAAAGGTATGTCTAAAGGTATGTAATGCACCCTGTATAACGAAAAGCTTAAACTTTTCGTTAAATTATTAAAGCCATACAGGGGGATTTTATTGTTAGTGTGCATCAAGTTAAATAACGTTACTGAGCAACAATTTCAAAATCGTGAGTAATGTTCACTTTGGCATTTAACATTAAGGCGACTGAACAATATTTGTCTGCAGATAAGCTTACTGCGCGCTCAACGTGCTTAGCAGCAACATCAGTGCCAGTGATAACAAAATGAAGGTGAATTTTTTCAAACAATGCTGGCACGCTATCAACACGAGTACCATCAATTTCGACATGACAACCGATAACATTTTGTCGCGCTTTTTTTAATATACTAACCACATCTACTGAAGAACATCCTCCCAGAGAAATTAGCACAGCTTCCATAGGGCTTGGTGCTAAGTTGCCACCATTTGCATCTAAAACCAGGGTGTGACCACTTTCTGAGGTGCCCATGAATAACTCTTCGCCTAACCATTTTACTTGTGCTTTCATAATCGACTCAATTTCCCATAAATATGTAGGGATTCTATCGAAATTGAAGCATCTCCACCAGTTGTAATGTGTAATAGAGTTTATCGGGGGAGGTAACGCGGTATTTACAACACAAGAGAGAGAAATAACTATGTTAAAAAGAAGCTAATCTTTATGAATAACATTATCAAAGAGATTTTTGATTAAACCGGCAAATTCACGAATAAAGGCTAGTTGGGCGGGATTAACCGGATTATTGATAACGCCAGAAAGGATCTCTTCTAAATCATATACAATGGCATCAACTTCACGAATAATGGCATTACGTTGATTAAACGTTAGGTCTTCATTTTGGCTGCAAACGCTTATTATTTGTTCACACAGTTCTACTTCAATTGCTGACATTACGGTTTCGCTAGCTTGTGCTGGCGCTGTTGAGTTTTCAAATAAACTAAGGTGTTCAGTAAGGTACTCAATAATTTGAATGTAACCGTCAGTATCTGTAACCATAATAGCTTTACTTACCCTTGCTGATGAATAGGTGTTTTGTTTGAGTATAGCAGTTAGTTTAGCGTTTTAATTGAATGGGAATCAATAGCCGCTCATCTTTCTAAAAAAGCGTGTCTAAATACATAATACCAATTGTAGTCATTAATTGCCCATCTTCAAATGGTCTTAATCTACATTTTCTGCGTTGCGCTCAATCTCAATACTCCCAATTGCTCAATCACGCGCCTTGAACTGGAAAATTTATCCGCATTGAATTTTGATCACTAAATTAAGACAAATGGGATAAGACCCTATTATAAAATTGGATTCAACTATTAAGGACTTATGAAAAATTCATTATGACAATCGGCTTTATACCCGTTCCTCTTGAAGATGCAGGTTTCAGCTGGAATTATAAACGCCTTTAGGCAAGGCATTGATTGAAGATAATAGTTATTCTATTGTCGAAATTAATAACGCAGCATAAAGCGTTTATAAACCAGCCCTTTGGGGAAGCCTGAGCAAAACATACTCGTCGTTACATTTGTTTTTAAGGACGCTACATGGATGGTGTTGTTAGAGAATGCAGGAGCACATTCTCCTGAGTGACCCTTAACAAAAAAATGTGCCTTGATTATGATTCGCTCAAGTTTCCTGAAACGAGCATCTTCAAGTGGAGCGGGTATAGAACAACATTTTATGAAAGTATTGTAGGTACAACCATTAATACAGCGCGCTGACCATTACCAACATTGGCATTAGGAAAGACAATGCTCTCGCCGGGAAGAGTAGTACGGTATTCTTGATTTATATCAGTAGATAATAGCGTACCTACTGGATAATCGGTAAAGTTACTTGCTTCATCAGCAACATAAAGTTCAAACTTATCAGACACCTTAGTGATATCACCTAACGCTTTAAATAAATTGAAATCATTGTTATCAAAATCTTTCAGCGGTATTGGTTCATCACTAATAAGAGCGCTTAGATTATTTGTCATGGCTTGAAAATTTGCCATGTTGTTTTCACCAAACGGTCTGACTTTACCTAGTTCGACAGTAAAAGCATGTGCGGCAAAGTTAGCACTACTGAAATAGGAGAAAGTGCCACTTGGTCCATGACCAAATAAAATAGTGTTAACACCAGAACTTGCCATAAAGCTTAACTGTTCTTTATCCCATGGTTTACCCGCTTGGTAAGGATAAATGGCAAATTTTTCATATTTAGAATTTCGAATGGCGGTATGTAAATCGTAGTGATAGTTCGTTACTTTGCTATCACTGGTATTATTATTTGTGTCTTTAGCCGTGCCAGCATTAAAGAAATCACTAACGTAACCTTCTAACTTTTCTGCACGATACTTTTCAAAACAAGGATCTATATCTTGGTATTTACCGCAAAATAATCGATTTAAATTTTCAGTTTGAAAGCGTTTTGCGATATTCATAGAAACAGGGTTACCCATAATTAAAAGGGTACGGTGCTTCACTTGAATTTTTTGCGAAATAATGTCGCTAATCAATTGTTGTACTATTTCAATCGGGGCAGTTTCATTTCCATGAATGCCCGATGAAATAACAATACTCTTACTTGGCGTTGCCGACTTTTCTTTAACTAGCTCAGGCTCTACCAATAAAACACCAGTATCAAGTAAGCTCATTCTTGCTTGCTTGACCTTAAAACTTAATTGGTTATCGGTGCCAGTTTGAACAAAACCTTGCTCAAATTGACGCGTTAACGCGATAAAATCACCTTGCTCAACAAAGCGGCGATAAGCTTGGGTAAAGTTATCAGCCGTAATGTCGGTAAGGTCTTGTGCTTCTGGCGTAAGAGTATTGTTGTTTTGCATTTAGAATTTCATACCAGGTGTTAATGTTTCAGGTAAGCTTACTTTTTCAGCTTCGACTGAAGCGATAGGGTAGGCACAATAATCAGCGGCATAAAATGCGCTGGCTCTGTGGTTACCACTAGCACCAATACCACCAAATGGTGCCGCGCTACTTGCGCCGGTAATTGGTTTGTTCCAGTTAACGATACCAGCACGAATACGCGTAAAGAAGTGGTTGTAAGACGCTTCACTATCACATAACAAACCAGCTGAAAGACCAAAGCCAGTATTATTAGCTTCATCAATCGCTTTATCAAAGTCGGTGTAACGATATACTTTAACTAATGGACCAAAATATTCTTCATCTGGTATGTCAGCAATAATATCACTTACATCAATCATTCCCGGAGAAACAAAACCAGTACCTACTTCTAGGTGCTTAAGTTCTAAAATTGACGTTGCACCAAGCGCGAGTAATTTAGCTTGCGCATCAACTAAGCTAAGAGCCGCTTTTTCTGAGATCATTGAGCCCATAAATGGCTGTTCTTTATCATCAAAGTAACCAATGGTTAAGTTTTTAGTCACTTCGATAAGGCGTGCTAAAATGGCATCACCTTGTTCATTAGCTTCAATGAATAAGCGACGAGCACAAGTACAACGTTGGCCTGTAGTCACAAATGCAGATTGCACAATGTCGTGTACAACCGCATCAATATCGCTAACATCTTTAACAACCAGTGGGTTATTACCACCCATTTCTAGTGCAAGAATTTTACCCGGTTGACCAGCAAATTGTTCATGCAATATATGGCCTGTATTAGAACTACCGGTGAAAAACAAACCATCAATAAGTTTATGGCTAGCAAGCGCTTTACCTGTTTCAACTTCACCTTGAACTAGGTTGATAACACCGTTAGGTAAACCAGCCTTTTCCCAAAGTTTTAACATCTCTTCTGCAACGCGAGGCGTCAATTCACTTGGCTTAAATACAATAGTATTACCGGCAATTAGTGCTGGCACTATGTGGCCATTTGGTAAGTGACCAGGGAAGTTGTAAGGACCAAAGATAGCAACAACACCATGAGGCTTATGACGGATAAAGGCTTTAGCGCCAGGCATCGGGTTTTCAACTGTACCGGTACGTTCGTTATAAGCTTTCAGTGAAATAGCTATTTTAGCCACCATTGCACCTACTTCACCTACCGTTTCCCACTTTGGCTTGCCTGTTTCTAAGGCGATTGTTGTCGCTAACGCATCTTTGTTCTCAGCTAATAACTCAGCGAATTTTGTTACTACAGCAACACGTTCTTCTAAGCTAATATTTGCCCAGCTTTCAAATGCTTGACGAGCGCTTAATACCGCATCGTTTACTTGATCCGCACTGGCTGTTTTACCTTGCCAAATTACTTCATTACGAGCAGGGTTAAATGAACTAACATCATGACCTAAGCCGGCTTGCCATTGACCATTAATAAATTGAACTGGATTTGTGTGAGACATGGTATTTCCTTCTCATGGGTAGTGGTGACAGAGGGGTTCTGCTGTCACCATTAGTAATTTGATCAGTGGCTAGTGCTAGCCACGCTAAATCGTGAAGTTGTTGTGCTAAGGCAAATAGGTCGGAGCTAACTAAAGACTAGTTTGCTACTAAGCGAACCCAATCGCCTTCATTAACCATTAAAGCATCAGCAACGTCTTGACTAATCACAACTTGATTCGCGGTGTCACGTAATGAAAGCGGTGCTTGAGTGGCTCTGAAGTTATCAACTTTACTATTACAAATAATGTAATTATCTGTTGATTGCACTTCCGCTATAATTACTTGGCAGCGCTTACTTTGATTTACGGTTCTAATACTGTTGATATGTGATTCAACGGTAGGGCCGGCATCAAAAATATCAACGTAACCTCGTCTTGCAAAACCTTCAGCTTCTAATAAGCGAAGTGCAGGCATTGTTTTTGGGTGAACCTTGTTGATAACGTCCTGTGCATCTTTGCTCAATAAATTAACGTAAATTGGATATTTAGGCATTAACTCAGCAATAAATTCTTTTTTACCTATACCGGTTAAGTAATCGGCGGTAGGGAAGTCCATCGAAAAAAAGTGCTCTTCAAGCCAATTCCAAAATGGAGAGCTACCATTCTCATCTGATACACCGCGCATTTCTGCGATAATGGTGTCAGAAAAACGTTCTTTATGTTCTGCAATAAATAGAAAACGAAAACGTGATAGAAAACGGCCATTGTTATTTTTACGATGACTGTCACTTAAAAATAACGTACAAATCTCACTAGCACCAGTGTAGTCATTACACAGCGATAACGTTTCTACGGTATTGTAAATATTAAGTTCGCGTGAGCTATGGACAACTTTACCTAAGTGATAATGATAAAAAGCATCATCTAAACCAACTGCGGCCTCAATACCACTGGTACCGACAACTTCACCGGTTTCGGTATCTTCCATAACAAACAGATAGCCTTCGTTTCCTGCTTGGCTCACTTCTTTAGAAAATGATTCTTCAGCGTGGCTAATGCGTTGGCCAAGTAATTGTTCATTTACTGGAAGTGAAGTAAAACCGTGGCCAGAATCTACCGCAATGCGATATAAGGCTTTCAAGTCACTTTTTTTAATAGGACGTACAATGATCATAAATGCTCTCGAACAAAGGGAGTGTTTACCTGCTCAAGCCTTAGCGGCAAGAACAGGTAATTATTAGCATTGACTAGACTAAACTAGCGATAGCTTTTTCAAAGCGTGCTAAGCCAAGGGTGATATCTTCATCTGGAATAACAAGTGAAGGTGCAAAGCGAATAATGCTTGCGCCAGCAACTAATACCATCACGCCTTCATCCATTGCCGCATTTAAAAAATCTTTAGCTTGGCCTTGGTATTTTTCATTTAATACCGCACCAATTAATAAGCCTTTACCACGAATTTCAGAGAAAACATTATATTTAGCATTAATTGCGTTTAAGCCAGCAACATAAATTTTAGCTTTAGCTTTGATGCCCGCTAAAACTTCCTTCGTATTTACTGTATCTAGTACTGCTTCAGAAACAGCACAAGCTAATGGGTTACCACCATAAGTACTACCGTGCGTACCTATTTTAAGGTGCTTAGCAATCTCAGTAGTAGTAAGCATAGCGCCGATAGGGAAACCACCGCCTAAACCTTTAGCTGAAGTTAAAATGTCAGGCGTAACACCTAGATCCATATAAGCGTATAACTCACCTAAACGGCCAACGCCTGTTTGTACTTCATCAAAAATTAATAGTGCATTGTGTTGATCACATAAAGCGCGAACACCTTTAATGAACTCATCTGTTGGTGAAACAATACCGCCTTCACCTTGTAATGGTTCAATCATTACAGCACAAGTTCTATCAGAGATTAATGCTTTTAAGCTATCAAGGTTATTATATTCTGCATGGTCGATGTCACCTGGTTTAGGACCAAAGCCATCTGAGTAGGCAGCTTGACCACCAACTGTTACGGTAAAGAAAGTACGACCGTGGAAACCTTGTTTAAAAGCAATGATTTGTGATTTATCAGCACCATATACGTCTAATGCCCAACGACGAGCAAGTTTAAGTGCCGCTTCATTTGATTCAGCACCTGAATTACAAAAGTACACTTTCTCAGCAAAAGTACTATCAACTAATTTCTTAGCTAAGCGTAAAGCTGGTTCGTTTGTTTGAACATTCGATAAATGCCAGATTTTTTCGCCTTGCTCTTTTAAAGCACCAACTAAAGCGGGGTGACAGTGACCTAAAGCACTAACGGCGATACCGCCAGCGAAATCAATATATTCTTTGTCTTGTTGATCCCACACTCGAGAGCCTTGACCGCGAACAGGGATAACCGCTGAAGGTGCATAGTTTGGCACCATTACATCATCAAATAAGCCGCGTTCAACTGAAAAATGTTCTGACATTTTTAAAATCCTCATTCATAAGTGGGTAATGTTTTTTAACAGCTTACTGCAAAATATAGATAAAGCTTAATTAATACTTAATATATTGCGAAAAATAATTACAGCGCGTTAAAAGTAGAGCGATAGTATGACAGAAAACAGACTACTTGTCTTGTTTTGCTAGCCTGTAGCCCAGACAAAACAAAGGCTTAGCTACTTTTATTCATAAAATGTGAATATTTATAGAGACAGATTGTTTTGTTGAAATAAGGGGAGAAGTGAGGGAGTAGCGCTTGCTTGATGAAAGACCATCAAGGTGATTTTTTAATAATTAATCAGAAAAAATCACAGAAAAAGCTGAATAGTGTTGCAAATAAGCGACAAAAATAGCGGATATTGATCTTTAACCAGGGTTTTACCGTCTAATTGAAATTGAGCTTAATGTGATCAATATCGCTTTTTTTCAGTAGTGCTATTTCCTCGGGTGTTAAATTAACCGCACTGAGCAATGTTTTACTTTCCTCACTGTCAATAAGCTCTTCTTTTGCCAAGGCGCGAAATGCGACATAAGCTTTAGCTTTAGCAACAATTTGTGCAACAGGATGCATTTTTTCAGCACTATCAGCATAGGCTAAATCAAAAATAGGCTCGGTTATATTTAGTCGTCTAAAATGCATTTTTTCAATTAAATCAGCCGACAGTTGCGCGCTTCGCATAATAAGTTGTTCAAGAAGTAAATCTTCACTTGCTTCAATTTTTGACAATACATTATGCAAACGTTTGTCTTTACTTTCAAAAGCCTCGCGTACTTCTCTTTTATACATCTCACTAAACGTTGTTAAATAACAGCGAGTGACCGCAAGTCTACCTATATTTGACAGCATAGCGGTAGTGAAGGCCGTAAACTCATCGAGCCCTTGCTCTTTGGCTAATAGTCGAGAAGCGAGTGCAATAGATAAACTATCATTCCATAACTTTCTTTTCATTAGACCATAGGGCGCAGTGCTTGTTGGTAACCAATGTTTAAGGGTAAAGGTAGGCATGACTAACTTTAAGTTATCTAATCCAATATAACTTAACGCTAATTTAGCATCAGTCATTTGTACATCAGCACGTTTTCGGTATTGCGGTTTATTTACTAAGTTTATTAAATCAATGGTTAGCCAAGGTAATGAAGCCGCAAGGTTTTTGATTTGGTTAACTGACGCTGCGCGTGCAGATAAAATATCAAGAATAGCAGGGCAAGCCTCTTCAATACCTAAAATGTTATGGTAAAGGTGCTCTTTATTGTCAAAATCACTATTGATTTTCGTGCGAACCCGATTAAAAAAACTCTGTTCTGTTTGTTTACGAAAATGCTCTTCACCATGTTCAGCAATAATTTTTTCTTGTTGGGCTTGCACTTCAACAGATAACAATTCTCGGCGACGATTTTTTTGCTCGCTACCTTGATGGTCAACCATAGTGATTTTTCCACTTTGCTTTTCCGCAAAATCTTTACAGATAGAGAGGCTAATAGCACGTTGGTATATAGTGGCGACAGCTTGATTGTTTTCAAAAATTTGCATAGAGATTTTGTTGCTTACCTAGGGGATGAAATTCAGCATTGAATATGTAAGTCTAACGCTTAAATGCACTAAATTACTACTTTATCTGGCTTTAATCTAAAAATATTTGTTATTTGTTATTTGTTATTTGTTATTTGTTATTTGTTATTTGTTATTAGTTTATAGGATGATTTTTAAATTGCTTGATAAAATTTGCTAATAAATTTTGGCCTTGCTCCGTGAGTATCGATTCTGGATGAAATTGTACGCTGCTAATAGCTAGGGTTTTATGCTCTAGTGCCATAATTTCATCAACTTCACCTTGTTCATTCTGACTCCATGCCGTCATGGTGAGTTCTGCGGGTAATGATTGTTTATTTACAATTAATGAATGATAACGAGTGACTTGCAGCGGTAGATTCAATTGGCTAAATAAGCCTTGTTGATTATGGATAATCTGGGATGTTTTACCGTGCATCACTTGTTTTGCTTTTTCGACACGAGCGCCAAAATGTTGCGCAATGCATTGATGCCCTAAGCAAACACCTAATAATGGTATTTTACCGGCAAACTCTTTCACCACTCCAAGAGATATACCTGCAGAGTCAGGATCACAGGGGCCAGGAGATATAACAATATATTGGGGGTTTAATTGTTTAATTTCATTAAGGCTAATTTCATTATTTCTATAGACAACAACCTCTTGACCTAGCGCTTGAAAATAATGCACTAAATTAAAAGTAAATGAGTCGTAATTGTCGATCATTAATAACAAAAAAAGTCGCCTAACAGCTAATAAAATTCGCCGCTATTCTAATGCTTTTATTGTAATGGGGCAATGCAGTAAGGGGATTAAAAAGTAAGAAGCCAGCGTATTTACTGGCTTCCTAATATATTGTTTAACTTTCTATTATAGCTAGAGTAATTAAAGGAGTACTGTTATGAATAATCATGTAAGCACTTATCTTGTTATTTTCTAGCTATTTAACAATAGTAATGCTTAGAACTTAGCGGTCATTTGAACCCATATTTTGTTGGTGTCAGTTGGTGCTATACCTGAATCACCTTCGCTGTAGTTAGCAGCTTTAACTAAAACACCGTAGTTTTTGTTAATTTGGTAAGTGGCAACTAAATCTAGCTCGTTACCAAAATCAATACTACCTTCATCAGATGAGAAATCATGGTAAGTTGCAGCCCATTTAACGCCTGAAACTTTACCTTTGGCAGTTAAATAAATATCTTGTAGACCTTCTTTTGGTGTACCTAAGAATTTATCAGCCCAACCGTTAAACTTATGTTTAGTTGCTAATGGCGTGTTAAAGGCAACTTTACCATCATCACTGCCCAATAATTCATAACCACCTAAAACAGTTACCGGACCAAAGTTATAACCAGCTTCTGCATTTACATACATTGCAGAGTAGCTAGTAGGGTTATCACCATTATCACTTTGACTTGCTAAGCTAGCGTTAACTAGGAATTTACCAAACTTACCGTTATATAATGCGCCTAATGTGCTGCTAGAGTTAGCTACGGCTGTATCGTAATCTAAAAGGTATGCAAATCCTGATATTTTATGGCTATTGTTAATTTTGTAAATACCGTTAACTAGGTGGAAATCACCTTTAGTATTGCCAGAAGTGATGCCGTTGATATTGTGAATCAAGCTATAATCTACAGAAAACGACTCTGCTTTATATTCTGCACGAACACCATCATAGGTTTGTTCATTTTGACGCCAGCCAACACCACCAACAAAACGTTGGTTGTTGTGTAAAACACGTTGACGGCCAACAATCGCGCTAAAACCATCGTTTGCATATTTGATAAAAGCTTGGTTTACATCAGTACCTTGTGGATCAGCAACGACTGGATATTCTGTTTGGCCATTTTGTGTGTTGTTATAGTTATCAACTAAAGCGTCAACTTTATCCACTTCTAAACCGAGAGAGAAATTGCTATAGCTACCAGTATCAACCGTGATACGGCTTTTTAATGTTAATGCGGAAGCATTTTTGTCTATGCCATCTTGATCTACACTTTCATAACGGGCACGTAAATTAACTTTAACAGTACTCTCGCTAAGTGCTTTAGTAATGCTATTGCCATGTTCAGTTTCACCTGCAAAGGCGGTAGGAGCAGCTAAAATTGCTGCACTAATTAATGTTAAGGTAAACTTATTTACTACTGTTTTCATAATAATATCCTGATTTCATTTGTTATGTTTTATAAGAAGGACGTTAGCTTTATTATTAGTATAGTTAACTGATAGGGGGGATTTTTGCACTGCATCGAGTTGAATTGTTTGATTTACATCAAGTTGTTAATATATGTTTCCTACGGATAAGTGAATAGCTTCGATAAGTTGATTTGCATCAAGTTCTGTCGCGATTTTAAGTTCAATAACCTCAACTCGCTTACTAAGTGGTTAAAAAGGAGTTAACGCTTAAACAGAGTTGAGGATAAATTAAACAGGGCATAAAGCCCCCCTGTCTAAAAGTTGCATTATTTAGCATAGTGAGCCATTTTTAATACAGATGATTATATTTTATGCTGGGTGGATATAGTGCCAGAGGAAAGACGTAAATTAGAAGAAAGAATAGGAAAGCTATTGAGAGAATTAACTGTCGCCCAACAATGCTCCTTAAGTAAAATAAGTAGTTATGGTTATACGTTGTCTTTTGTTCGAACAACAACGAATGGTAAACTGGCGGTTGTACAATTAGATGATGGCGCAATTACGGTTGATGATGAAGGCGAAATAGATCATCATCCGAATATTAAAGTGCGCAATTAAATTTTTCAGTTGTTAGTTGAAACACACCAATATTAAAGGCTATAAATGAAACGCGTTGTTTTATATACCATGGAAAAATGTCCACATTGTCAAACAGCAAAACGTTACCTAGAACAACAGGGTATTGCATTTAGGTTATGTAATATTAAAACAGCAAAAGGCCAAAGAGAGTTCGCTGGCACGGGGCTGCGTGGCGTGCCTGTTTTAAAAGTAGGAGACCAACTGTTAAATGGTTTTTCAATAAAGGATTTTACTGCGCTTTATAATAACTAAAGAAACGCCTAGTCTACGCCTTAACTTGTTCCCCCCCTTTCAACATCCCATTATTTTAAACACTGATCACCACCACTTAAGTTGAGAATGGTTCACACTACTGCCTTATAGTTTGAGATTTATTACAATATTTCAATATCTTGTAGATACTACTGTAGGAAGTATTTAACGAGAAATTAAGAGGTTGCATACAGTACACAAACAAAAGCACGCTAGCAAGAATGAACAAGATCTAGTTATGTTTGTTGTGATAATTACTATCGGAACATATTAGGGGGATAAATTTATATAAAAGTAGGGTTAATAAGTGATTTTTCAGTTTATACAGGAATTATGAACTTAATTGTCGAAAACTTATTTATATAAAGTATTAATACTAAAATACTTTAATTGAGTTTGCTTATCAAATTAAACGCCAAATAACCCTTTATTGAAATAACATTATTGCCTTCCATCACTTGACGTTAACTTTGAGTCTAATAGGCATAAACCAGATGAAATACTTAGACCAATTGGCGCTTGGGAATGAATATTAGCAGGCTAAATATCAATATCTTTGATGATGATTGCAATTTGTTGTCTGATTCGGTGCAAGTAACCCTTTATGGTTCCTTGCGTAATTAACAGGTGTTTCGATACTTCCTGTGTTGTTTGTCCCTGCCAGTAATACATATATAGTACCGTGCGATATTGAAGTGGCAATTGTTCTACAAATTCATTAATCGACTGGTTGACTGACTCACTTATCTCTTCGTTGGAAGTCTTCCAATCAATCATTTCTTCATCTTCATACGCATGGGTTGCAAGATGACGTATATTTTTACGCTGATAATCAATGGCGGTATTTTTTACTAAACGATATAACCAAGTGCTAAACTTACTTTTTCCTGTATAGCTTTTAGCTCTTTCATAGAGCTTTATATAGATTTCTTGGCAAGCATCATCAACTTCACTCCGAAAATGGATACCAAGGGTAGAGATAACAATACTCTTTATCGATGATTGGTGCTGTTTTAGCAAACGAGAGAAAGTATTATTATCACCTGATTCAAGAAACTCGGCGACCAATAGTTCATCAGCACCCTGTACGATTTCCCCAGGCATGTTTATTTCAAGTACCTATTACTAATGAAGTTAGTAACCAGCAGAGGAATACCAAGCAATAGAGGAGCTATGGCCATACGAACCATGCCAAACCTTAATTCAACTTGTGCTATCACTGCTATCAATACAAAGGTCAACCCCATTAAACTGAGTGCAATAAAAAATACACCTAGTCTAAAGCTTACTTGATGCCATATTCTCATAAAGGTTGTAGATGTTGTAACCGATTGGCTCATCATCTGATCCATTGTTTCCAGTTCAAAGTTAATATCAATCGGTTCAGCACCAGTTTCTAGGCTTTTTACTCGTTCTATATGTAACATCTCTCTGACTTTGACAAACTTCTGTTGTTTAAGGTGAATGTTGATACTTCTAATGACCAGCCATAAAGCGATTAGCGATATGATAAAAATCCAAATAGTGTTCATAGCGTTACTCCAGTTTTGCGTTTAGTTTAAAATACATTAGACGGACGACCCGATAAACCGGTTGCCTGATAATGTATAAATATTTGCACTCTATTTCCAAAATGTTAATTGAGATAATAAATTAATCCACTTAGACACATATTTGAAAATCTAAGGTGCTACAAAAAATTTGGTTATCAACTATTTGTAGCACGTCCTTTAACTAAAGAGGTTATTGCTTTAATCGCAAGACACCTTCTTTCGCAGACTCAAAATCAGAATCCAATGAAAGTGCTTTTTGATAATTCAATAAAGCTTTATTGTTATTTCCTGCTTTTTCATAGGCAGAAGCCAAACTGTCAAAAGTATTCGGATCTTCCGAGAATATCTCGGTATTAACAATAAAAGCACTAATTGCTTGGTCAAGTTGATTGTTATTAATAAGCGCAAAACCTAATTTGTTTAAAGGTCTTGCAGTAAATTTTAAAGGTCTAGCTGTAAATTGATCATATCCTGCTTGAGAGAACTCACGTTTAGCATTTTCTACAAAGTAAGCATCTCCTTTATTTTCTAATAACTTTGCCGCAAATAACCCTATAGGTAACAGAACCTTTTTATATTGTTTGCCTTGATGAACTTCAATCACTCTTTGGGTAATGCGCTCTGCTACCACTCCATCAGTATTTGCTAAGGCGATCACCATAAACTTATCTTTTATTAATATCTCTACAGCAGCACTTACTCCAGGTCCTCCGCCATAAGAGATCACTTTAGTCTTATCATTATCTAAAAATTCAGACCATGGTTTGATTGATTTTTTGTAATGATTTATCATCATTGCTTTTGATTGGTCGTTAAGTAACTGGTTGCTATAATAAAGCTTTGAAAAAAACATCGCCAGGTCGTAAGGCGTTGAATACATTCCACCATCAGGTGTTAAATTCTCCAAACGACTCGTTCTATCTATTTTTGTCCCCATTGGAGTGAACTGATAACTTTTAGCTTTATCTTTAACGTTTTCAGTCAAGGCGTATTGGGTATTATCAGCCTTAATTACTTTTAAAATATTTTCATCAATAATCGATTGAAAGCTCTTTTTTTCAAGTTTCTCTAAAATAGCGCCCAAAACAATATAACCATAGTTTGAATAGCTGTATTGTTTACCTGGCTCAGAAATTAGAGGCTTGTTTAATAATAAAGGTAGTTTGTCATTGATAGTTTTTAATGAGCGGTATGTTTTATAATATTCATTATTAAATATGTCAGCAAAACCTGAAGTATGCTTCAGTAAATGACGCACCGTTATTTTCTTCGCAACGTCTTTTGGAAAGCCCAACTCGAACTTTTCTAACGTATCATCTAGTGATATTTTTCCTGACTGAACTTTTTGCATTATTAAAGTTGCAGTAAAGCTTTTATTTATCGAACCGATTCTGGTTTTTGTTGCAGAAGTATTTTTTACAGTATTATCTAAATCAGCTAAACCAAAGCTCTTATCATAAATAACTTTGTCACCTTTAAATATCACCACACTGCCAGAAAACCAACCAGGGTCTGTGTACTGTTTAATTATTTCGTCTGTCTTACTAATTAATAATTTATTTGACGCTTGTGGAAGTGATTTTTTTTCGTCAGCATTTGCGATATTTGAACTAGTGCTAATCAGTAAAAAAATAACGAGTAAATAGGTTAACTTGGATCGAATTGTTGTTTGCTTCATTGGTTTTCCTGTTCTGTTGTTGGCTTAAAGCTGTTTAGACGGACGATCGGAAAAAGTGGTTGCCTGAAGAAGCAAAAAAGTTATCAATTATTATGCGTTGATAATGAAGGTTAGAGAGCGGGAAATTGAATCTTTATGCTTTTACCACCCATGCAAGAGAACCTCTTATCGAGTGACGTATGCCAAATCTGGGAAACGTCATTCGGCAAGAGAATCTCTTTCATCGGAAGTCTAGCCCTATCTGACATGTGAATTTTTACTTTTTTTATTTACTTCATTCGTAAAGAGATTTATTTGCATTTTTTTCATTCCAAAAGAGATATTTTACCAAGCTAGGTAATAAATGCATTAACAGCATCGTTCATAACGACTTAATGATTACTATAGCGGCAATCAGCATTTGACTGGAGTGAAAAGTCAGTGGTTCTAATGGTGTTTTAGTTAAATAAGATGAGTGGAGTGGGAGAAAAGCATACACTCTCAATATGAATACAAAAAATATAGGGTCTAGCTTTAGGCACTAAATCCATTAGCGCTAAAGACTCCTCTGTGCGCTTAGTTGACGTTAGCTACTGGCTGTTGTTTAGGTCAAAATATAGCCAAAAGCGGAAGTAGAGCAATCATCAACACAGTTCAGGTCATGCCACACTGAAGACATTAGCATTTGAGAATATTGACTAAGAAATTGGTATATTTTGATCTACAGCGGAGATAGTTCAACAATTACATTCCTCTAGCAGTTTCCCGACAGCTGACATTCCCCAAAGGTGAGAGCGGTACTTGCTGAAAATGCTCTTTTACCAATGAATCGCTCTTACCTTGCTTAACGAATGACTGCGTGCAAATAATTGAAAACATATTTCTGTTAGAAGCTCATGTCTTCCTTAGCAACGCATTCACTACGTATTCTTTCTTTTTTTGTCTCACAACTACTATAGTTGTGATGAAGCATCTTCATTGATCACAGCATAGACGTGAAAAGAATTTAGTTTTAAAGAAATGGTTGATGTTTTGCTACTTGCAACGCAAAAAAAGAGGCGTTCTGCATGAACCCTGATTTATAAATAGAGGGCTGTGGGTCATCAATTTATATTTATCTCTCTACATACAAAGAGTTACAGTGGTTTTATAAGCTGGCATTAATAATGCTTGGTCTTGTCTGACATGAAATTTTAATGCTGGAGTTGACATGGTTCAAGAAAATAATGAAGGGTAAAGTTCCGATAACACCTTACTATAGGAGTGTGGAGTGTGGATAGTAAAATAAAATCCCCCATAGTTATTTACTCTATATGCGCAAGCGCAATTGCGATTTTTGGTTTGCTTGGATATCTTCCAGGACTTGGAGTGTTGGCTAGCATAAGTGAGTCTGACATTCCTATGGCCCCGAGTACTGCTATCAGTTTCATTGTGCTGTCTGGAATTTTATTTACCCTTTCTCTGCGTTCTTCATCACAATCAAGCTTGCGTGTATCCTTTTCTCTAACCATGGTAGTTACCTTATTTGCAGCCCTTGAAGTTGTTGGTTATTTCACCGGCTTAGACCTCAACTTCGAGGATGCTTTGGTTCCAGCTGCTGGACAGCTCGGCGAGATACCTATCGGTCGTATGTCTGTGTACACAGGAGCCTTGTTCTTGCTTTCCGGTCTAGCTGTACTTGCCTTACTTTGGCGCGTCCGAGGAAATAACAGCAAAATCAATCTGACGGACTTAATCGGCGTACTGGGTGCTCTAACATTTAGCACAGCCTTCATTGTCTGTCTTACCTATTTCTTTGGCAGCCATCTTCTATACGGACAAGGTGCTACTATTCCGATGGCCTTGACGACGGCATTGGCCTTTATCATGCTGGGTGCTGCAATAGTTGGTGCTTCTGGGAAAGGCTCTATTCCTCTATGTTGGCTCTCTTCCACCATTAACGTTGGAACTAGCGCTGAAATAAGTGAAGGAAAAAGATTATTTTCATTGGCCATGGTGATGGTCCTAGTATCTTTAATGGTGATGACCATCACTATTGTCATACTCTATCGTCAAAATATCACGGAGCACAGAATGCTTCTAACGGATACAGTCCAAAGCCAAGCCCGCTTAATTGAAGCGGTTGCGCGATACGATGCAATTAATGAGAAAGAAACACAAGAAGCGTCTTTGGCCACTATAGGCCAAGTTATCGATGCCCATAAAAATTACAAAGGGTTTGGTGATACGGGGGAATTTGTATTAGCTCAGCTAGACGGGGATAAAATCGAATTCATCATACAAAATCGTTCCGATTCAGCAGCCCCCCCTCAGTCAGTGCCTTTTAACTCCGAGCTGGCAGAGCCAATGCGATTAGCCTTGAAGGGGCTCTCAGGTACAATCATTGGCCTTGATTATCATGGTGAAATAGTAATGGCAGCTTACGAACCGGTTGCAATACTAAACATGGGGCTAGTGGTCAAAATTGACTTAGAAGAAATCCGTAAACCTTTTATACAAACCGCTCTCACAACAACCGTCATTGCTTTTATACTTATTCTTGGCGCTACGGCTATATTCTTCCGACTAGGTCAGCCAATTATTACTCAGTTGAGGAAGCACAACAAGAACATCAGCGAACTCAGACAAGCAGAAGAGTCAGTAGCAAGTTTAGGCAAAATAATTACAGAATCGCTTAATGAAATTTTTATATTCGATGCTGAGTCTTTTGAATTTATATATGCAAATAATAGGTCCCTGGAAAATCTTGGATATACTATTGATGAGCTTAAATCTCGAACTCCAGTTGATATTAAACCTGAATATACATTAGAAAAGTTTACAGAGTTGACGCGACCACTTCGAACAGGTGCAAAGGATCATTTAGTCTTTACAACAACCCACAAAAGAAAAGACAAGTCTCTTTATGATGTTCAGATTCATTTGCAACTATCAGAATATATTGAGCAAAAGGCTTATATTGCAACAATCTTAGACATGACAGAGCGTAAGCAGGCGGAGAAAGAGAAAGCAAAGCAGGCCTGGGAATTAATTTTCGCCAATAATCAAGTTACGGCACATAGAAAGCGTCTTTCTGCCATCATCAATAATCTTATGGATGCCCTGATTACGATTAGTGAGCGCGGAATTATTGAAATATTCAATCCGGCTGCAACGAAAATGTTCGGCTACACAGAAGAAGAAGTCATAGGTCAAAATATCAAGATGCTGATGCCAGAGCCTTATCATAAAGAACATGATGGTTATCTAGATAACTACATCACAACAGGCGAAAAAAAGGTAATGGGGATCGAGCGAGAGGTTAAAGGACGCTACAAGGATGGCACAACCTTTCCTATGGTGTTGTCAATAAGTGAAACTTATATCAATGGTGAAAGACTTTTTATTGGCATCATCCGTGACATCACCGAGCATAAGCGAACAGAAGAATTACTTCGACGTTCCCAGAAAATGGAGACAATTGGTGAACTAACAGGCGGTATTTCCCATGACTTCAATAATTTACTCGGCATTATCATAGGTAACCATGATCTGATGCGACGCGAAATTGAGGATGGAAGCAAGCAGCAAAAAAGATTAAACAATGCACAGAATGCAGCGCTACGAGGCGCTGAGATAACGCGTCGACTGCTTAACTTCTCAAGACAATCTGAAGAAGCACATAGCCCAGTGAAAATTGATAAAATAATCGCTGAATTTGAGGATTTCATTCGCAAATCAATCACTGCCAGCATAAACCTTGAGATACATATTGAAAAGGATATCTGGTTGGTTGACCTCAACCCGGGTGACTTTCAGGATGCAATTATTAACCTAACCCTCAATGCACGAGATGCCATGCCCTCAGGTGGACGTTTAATCATTGAGGCTAGAAATATAATTTTGGATCATAATATGGCCGACTTAAAATATGGCATAAAGGCAGGTGAATATGTGCAAATATCGGTCAGTGATTCAGGAACGGGAATGACAAAAGCAACCGCGGATAAAATTTTTGACCCTTTTTTTACTACCAAGGATAAGAGTAAGGGAACCGGTCTGGGTCTGGCAATGGTATTCGGCTTTGTCAAAAGATGTAATGGCAGCATTAATGTCTACTCAGAAGAAGGTGAAGGTACATCCTTTAAAGTATATTTACCCCGTTCTCTGAGTGCGGCAGACTCTTATAAAAAGCGTACTGATATAGACAAAATACTGCCAACGGGTAATGAAACGGTTCTTATTGTAGATGACGAGGAAGATCTTGTGGCCATAGCAAAAAGTGTGCTTGAGAATCTTGGCTATACTACATACTGCGCCTCTAGTGGAGATGAGGCTCTGGAAATAATAACTCATAATAATAAAATTGACATTATATTTTCAGATGTTGTGATGCCTGGGTACTTGAGTGGCTTTGATTTAGCTGAAGCTGTGGTTGCAGTAAAGCCAGAGATTAAAATATTATTAACTTCAGGGTTTACAGGTAAAATGAAACAGCAGGAAGCTCACCAAAAATGGTCACTCAATTTATTGAACAAGCCATACCGGGATCTGGAGCTTGCTGAGGCGATCAGAAAAGCGTTGGACAATTAGGCTTTTATTATGAGCAAACTAAAACTATTGGTTGTGGATGATGAAGTAGACTTCGCTGAATTCGTTGCCGATGTCGCTGAAAATATGGATTTTGATGTAATATCGACAGATGATCCAACGGAGGTCAAAACACTTTCCCTCCAAAATTTGAATATCATTGTGCTCGATCTTTTCATGCCAAATATAGATGGTATTGAACTACTGCGACTCTTGTCTAAATCTAAGAGTAACGCGTCTATCGTACTTATGAGCGGTAAAGATAAAGGCGTATTGCATTCAGCACAAAAAATTGCAGAAGAACAAGATATTACCGTGTTGGGCGTTTTGCAAAAACCATTTTTTGCACAACAGTTAGAAGTTATTTTGGCTAAATATGTGGATGAATCACCTCAACGAAAACTGGGTTCATTTCTCTTACCATCAGCAAAAGAAATTAGCTCGGCTATTGTAAATAAAGATTTATTTGTCGTATATCAGCCACAAATTAACATCACTAATCGTAAAGTAATTGGTGTTGAAGCTCTGGTTCGCTGGAAACATTCAGAAAGGGGCTTGATACCTCCGGATATTTTTATCCCCATCGCCGAAGGTAATAATTTAATTAAAGATATCAGTACTTTTGTCACTAAAACATCTATTCGACAACAAGCAGAATGGTTAAAAAATGGTATTGACCTACGAATGTCTATCAACATGTCACCAAAAATACTAACCGATCTTGATATGCCTGAGAAATTATCTTCTTGTGCAAAGGAAATGGGTGCCAACATTAAAAATATTGTGATTGAGGTAACAGAAACTGCGCTTATGTCAGATGTTGTTCGTTATATGGATATTCTAGCTCGACTGAAAATGAAAGGCTTCAATCTATCAATTGATGATTTTGGAACCGGTTATTCATCACTACAACAACTGATTCGAGCGCCATTTAATGAACTTAAAATTGATCAAGCATTTATTAAAAATATTGATACGGATAAGGAATGCAAAACAATTACAGCAATATCAATCATGCTCGCCCATAAACTTGGTATGACGGTAGTTGCAGAAGGAATAGAAACTGAAAGTGTCTGGAATATATTGAGAGAACTCAAATGTGACGAAGGACAAGGTTACTGGATGGCAAAGCCGATGTTGCCAGAAGAAATTGAAGCATGGAAAGATAATTGGGATAAAACTTAATTTACAGACCCTAATAATATTCATTAAATTGAGCTATTTGAAAATATAATACTCATAATGACTTAACTACTTATTGTAATTAATGATGAACCTTATATGGCTGAATTTATTAGCGTTCAGGCTAAATATTTGGTTTGTAAGTTATCTATAAACGAGAGTAGCGCTTAAAAACAACACTGTTTTGAGTATCCCTACGAAGAAAATCGAGCCCTTCTTCACCGTTTGATTCTTCAAAGTAAACGAAGCTGCCATCAGTTAGACATTCGACCAGCTCTTCGCGAATTTAGTCCTCATCTTCAGCAATAAGTATCTTTGTAATCACAATTATTATTCCTTAGTCTCTAACACTGAATCGACCATTTCTATCAGGTTTTCAATATCTAGCGGTTTTCTTAAAAAGGGATATAAGTCAAGGTCTATGTCGTCTGTTTCAATAGTGGGAAAAGCATGCCCTGACATTACGATAAACTTTATGTCTTGCCCAAACTTTTCTTCAACCATCTTGATCAAGTCAGCACCCGATTCCCCCGGCATTCTCAAATCTGTGAGAATAAGACTGATCCCGGGCGTGGTTTCAATGATTTCAACTGCAGCTTTAACGCCGATTGCAACAAAACATTCGTAACCTTCCTCAGTTAACGTTTCTGACGCTTCCTCAAGAATAATCTCTTCATCGTCAACTATAAGAACTTTGATTGAAATAGTATTTCTCCTTTCAATAATCATGATTAACTCACACTCGGCAGAGTGATCGTGAACCGGGCGCCACCATCGATATTTTCAGCGACGAGGGTGCCGTTCATATCATTGATAATACCATAACTGACCGACAACCCTAAGCCCGTACCCTTACCCATTTCTTTGGTTGTGTAGAACGGATCGAAGATACGCGGTAGTACATTTTCTGGAATACCGCCACCGGCATCATCAGCGGTAATGTGGACACATTTATCGTCTTCAAATACCCGCAATGTAATCTTCTTATCGCCATCGCTTTCAGCCATGGCATCACGGGCGTTGGCAAGTAAATTCAAAATTACCTGTTCCATTTGGATGCTATGACCTAAAACTGAGGGACAGTCTTCAGAAAATTCGGTCACAATATCAATACCAGCCAGGCGAAATTGCTCACCCACCAGGTCAAGCGTATTGGTAACCACTGCGCGAGCATTAATCGCTTTGAGTTCTTCCTTAGCCTCGCGCCCGAACATACGCATATGATCAATGATTGCGGCTGCTCGTACAGTCTGCTCTTCAATGCGTTCCAGCTTGGCATTCAGATATTCTAAGTCAGCCGTGCCTTTAGAAATCTTCCGCCTGCTATTCCCTGCAGCCATGCGAATGACGTTCAGGGGTTGATTCAATTCATGTGCAATTGATGTCGACATTTCCCCCAGTGTTGCTAATTTTGAAGCTTGGATTATTTTGGCGGTGGCTTCTTTGCGTTCACCTTCCTGTTCTAGCCGTATTTTGTTCAGCTCTGTAATGTCTTGACCAACCCCAACCACTCCAACGATTTTACCGCTGGCATCACGCCGTGTTGTCGAATTAAGCAGCACATCAACGCGCTCTCCCGATTTGGTGTACAACGGAAATTCATAGTTCGCTGTTTCTTCGCCCTCAAGTGCTTTGTTCAGAACCTCGCCTACCGGAGCCTTATAGTCATCGGTAATGAAATTGGCCACAAGCTCCTGACCTAGAACCTCTGCCTTAGTATAGCCTGTGATTTGTTCTGATTGCTTATTCCATTCATTGATATGTCCATGCGCATCGATACCAAAAATCGGTGCGTTCGCAGTATCAACCAACAGTGTCATGTCCAGCGCAATGCTTTCCTGTTCTAGCCGTATTTTGTTCAGCTCTGTAATGTCATAGCCTTGAGCAATAGTCGCTATCGGTGAAGCATTGTCGCCAAGAACTGAAGAGACATTCCATAAAACCGTTCTAATCGTTCCGTTGACATGCAAGATAGGCAATTCCAAGGACTCCCTGTGTTCACTTCTAAGTGATGTTTTGAACAACTTAGGGTATCTGTTGATATCGCTATCTCGGAAAATTATGACTATATTCTTTGCGAGGACCTCTTCGGCACTCCGTCCGCTGAGTAATTCAAACTGCTTGCTGAAATGGGTGATCTTGTTAGTAGAATCCCAAACGATGATCGGTACATTGGCGTTGTTGAAAAGATTATCTAGAGAGGCGTTCACAGCCTCATTCGTCCACCTTATTTCGCTCATACGTCCGTTTATGCTGATGAGCAGAAGCTGAATCAGTCCTGTGATAACGATTGCAACCCCTCCCATAAACCAGGCCAGTAGAGGGCGATGTTGTTGCAAGTATGCATCGGTGGCACGGACGGTAAGTAACCAGTCGCGATCACCCATGCGCAACCCTGTTGTCAAGTCGCCTTGGCGCTCTGACACCTTGTCGCTGTCACTCCAACTCTCTGAGAAGTAGAGCAACTCTTTTCCTTTAGGTGCAGCTCGGTCGGTTATCCGAAATAGCAGTCCCGAAGGTACTATTCCTCGGGTGGATATTTCTATCATTTCGCCTATCTTGACCACCGATACGGCAAACCCAAGTAAGCGCGGTATATTTTGCTCCTTATCAGCAACCAGCTGATTATCCAGAACCGGCATAATCTCCAGCACACTAATCTGTTTTTTCTGCTCCTGCATCAACTGAATAGGCCCAGTCACAGCCATGTTATTCGTAGTTATCGCTCGATTGATGGCATCACGACGAATCGGTTCGGCATTGATGTCGAACCCCACCGCTGGAAGATTACTTTCCAGTGGGACTATGTAACGAACAGGTACGTATTCCCCTCGTTCTGCCGCGGCGCTTAGATGTCCTTGGCTATCTCGTTCGGTAATCTGGAACTGACCGAGCGGCGACAATGCACTGATCCGTTGTTCGTAGACCGAACGCTGGTCAATGGTGACCAGATCGTTGAAACTCAAAGCAAAAATATCAGGGTTGTCCTGCAGGGTTATTCTGGTAAACAACTTGAACTGCTTGAAGCTGAATTCGGGGGTTACCTCAATAAAGTTACGCAGGGATGTTAGTAGTTCTCGGTGGGTTAGCAGACGGTCGGCAATATTTTTTGTAAGAGCTTGGGAATCGCTTTCCAGCTGATATTGCTGCTCTTTTATTATCCAATGAGTTGCGCCGTAAAAAGCCAGCCAGAGCAGACCTAGTATCAGCAGCATAGGCATCAATAGGTTGATTTTCCAGTTTATCCTGCTCTTTTTGTTGAGTAGGTGTATTAGCAGTGGTAAAAATACCAGCACACCCAAAATATCACCGACATACCAATTCAAATATGAAAAAATATAATCACCCGGTTGTATCACTCCGGCTACATATAGTCCGGTAACTCCAACAGCTGATGCCAGCAGACAGGGAAGAAGCCCACCAAGGAGCAGAAATATAAAGGCATCCGACCCCCGATCCAGATCGCGCCAATCGGATGTCTGCCAGTGGTTCACTAGCGACGCTCCCACCCAGGCTTGCAAGGTTGAACCACTGGCTATCAGAAGCGCTATTACTGCGGTGATAGGATCGAGTGTTTGTTGCAGCAAAGCAACCATTACATTCAAGACAACCGATCCCAACCAAACACCTAGTAACGCCCGGTGGCCGGAGTAGAGAACCACCACCAGCGAAAGACCTGCGGCAGGAAATATCGGGCTTGCGTATCCGGGACCGACAGCCAGCATAAGTCCAAAGGCTCCTAGCAGCAGATAAGATAGGGCAATGCATATGGTCAGGCGGGCGGTTGATATATAACCCGACTGCCAGTCTTCGAGTCTATTGTTTATAGATTTTAGAATACTAATCTCCTTTCTTGAACGACCTTACTCTGTCTGTTCAACGCTCACATCACGCCACCGCTAGCTAACATTTTGTTAAACAGCGCGCATTAATAGTGAAGCACCCATGGCATAGTCTCTTTTATTCACATGTCCTAGTGATGCGTTAAGTGTAGGTGTAAATTATTCATGATACCAACTCATCACTTCACCTTACTCCAACACTCGGCAGATTGATCATCAATAGGGCGCACCATTAATATTATCAACGACTAGAGTACCGTTCCTACCCTAATGAAAATTATAGGCGACAAGTAGTCTGACGCAACTTTATTGATTTCGTTGTTGTCACCCTGCGACATAGTCACTCTTATAGTAAGGTTTTATCAGAACTCTACCATCTATTATTTCCTTGAACCTTGCTCCATATAAAAGAATACATTATTCATACCACCTTACAAGAAAGTGCCGTAACTCGTTGTATAAAAATAAATAAATATAGACTGGCGAGCCACAACCCTTATTTTTAATTAGGAATCATGCAAAAAGCCTCTTTTTTGCGTTACAAATTGCAAAACATCAAGCATAACTCTGAGTTGGGAAGAAATTTAATCAAATTGGTATATACCCGTTCCATTTGAAGATGCTCGTTTCAGGAAATCTGAGCGAATCATAATCAAGGCATATTTTTTATTAATGGTTGCCTCCTTAAAAACAAATGTAACGATGTGTATGGTTTGCTCAGACTTCCCCAAAGGGCTGGTTTATAAACGCTTTATGCTGCGTTATTGATTTCCTCAATAGAATAACTATTCTCTTCAATCAATGCCTTGCTTAAAGGTGTTTATAATTCCAGCTGAATCCTGCATCTTCAGGTCGAACGGGTATAAATAGGTATTTGAACCGACGCACTAATTAAAGTGAATACTCACATTGAAAGCATTGTACTCTTTAGTGTTTTATTTACTTATGGTGTGACGCGATGATGACATCATTCTGGAAGAAATTTTAGAAACGCTTGAAGATGAAGGATTTAATACTCTTGCTACTAACAATGGTGCAGATGATAACATCACCAAACTTTTTAGCCCTTGGAAATTACTAGCTAGATGTCGCTAGGTTCTCCTGCGAACAAAGCTACACACTTTTATTACCGCTGAATACAGCACAATAATTTAGTTTAAATCTCTGTAAATGACGTATTGATACTGGTAGTTATGAGCGGTTTACTCAGGAGGGAGATATCCAGCATCTAAAATCTCCTGCAGCAGAAGCTCTAAATCCTCAAGTCGTATGGGCTTAGTAATACCTCCTATAATAATATTACCACTCGCTTTACCTAACATTTTTGCAACTTGAATGTATTTACCATCATGTCCACTAATTAGAATAATTGGGGTAAATCTATTTTGTAGGCCTACCCATTCTAGTAGTTCATTGCCATCCATTTCAGGCATGACAATGTCCATAACAATACCTACTGGATTAGTGGCAAGATATGTCTCCTGAAATTTCTTTGCACTCGTTTCAAATTTCACTTCAAAACCCATATCTTCAGCAAGCTCACATAGAGGTTCTTCCAAATCCCGGTCATCATCAACTACAAGAAGCAGTGGTTTAGTCATTATAATATCCTATTCATAGATAAATTAAATGTATACACTCAGAGCTCTTAAGTCAAAACAATGGAGGAGGATAGTTATATTTTTAATTAATTGTCGCATATCAAATATTATTATATCTATCGCAATGTCTAGTTACAGTCGATATTCAAATCAAACGACAGAATCCTATAATCTCAATCTTTACCCTCATAATTTTCTTAAATTAATACTCTAATTTGTGTGTAAATAGCATATAGGATTTGCCAAGGCAGGCATATCGTAAAATAAGGAATGATTTATTTTGAGCCCATCAAGAGAAAAACTACGAACGACTAGTTTTAGTCAAAACACGTCACACAGCCGAATATTAAATCTTGGCTAATATTCTTCTAAATAAGATCAAGGATTCACAAGAAATTAATGACTATATAGTGGCTACCAGTTGGCCTAAAGAAGAACCAGTAGCTAAAGTCAGAAATGCGCACACTAAGTGATAATCAATTCTATGGCGCAATGTGCCCCGAAGCGTCATAGAATTTAATACTTAAAATCATATTAATCTAATGTCCGCTTTGGTATTTTTTAATCAAATTAAAATTTTTGACTTTATAGATTCCTGATGAAATTTAGAACAACTATATTATCTACGCAGAGCTGATTTGTATCGGTTCAAATGTCGCTAGATAAGCCAAGGCTAAGGTCTTCTTTCGTATCAAAGTGATCCTTATAAACGATGATTTGGGTTCATGAAAAGGGTCGGCTTTGTGGTAACTATTGACCTAAAGAATAGCCAATAGCTAACGTCAACAAAGCGCACAAGGTAATCATTAAGGTTGTTGACTGAATATCAGACATTATGATCGAACAAAAAACCCATAAACTCTCATTTGTTTTGGCCCATCAAAATAAACATAATAATTTTCTGATGATTTGTGACGTTATGACTGTTTTTCTTAGTAGTTTTGACGCGAAAATCATAAATGATTTCACATGTCCACTTACAGGACTTATCAAGCCAGATAATCCATTCTCGAAATTTTCGAAGCTCTTCACGTGTGTGGAGGTGTCATAGAAAATGAGAATTGCGGAACACGTTGCGGATCAAAATATTATAGTGGCTGATTTGAAATAATTAAGCTAAATAATTGAGTGGCTCATAATAATAGTCTTAGCTGTTATTACATTATCCAAAACTGAATAACAAAAATTAGGCTTGATAACCTTAGCCTAATGCTAAAAATATTTACATACAAATTCGATCATGATTTATCCTCCGTTTACTTAAAAGTTGAAATTATGAAGTAAACGAAAGATAAACTATTCACCAAAAAAATGTTGAATCTGAACCGCTAAAAACTTATAGTGGCTTTGCATACATTTGTCATCTTTCGATTTACTTCGATTATGTTGACTTTAAAAAACCTTAAGCGCCTGAGAAACTCTTAAGGTTTTTTTGTGCCTAAAATCGGCCTGTTTACTTTCCTTAGAACAACGAAATTTAGGCTTAATGCGAATCAAGTTAAGAGAGTTACGCTCGTATAATAATCTTAAGTAGTCCTTTGAACCCGAAAAGTATTTGCCCAATTGATTTGTATATTAATAACTTTCTATTTGAGGTTTATGTACCCAGCTTTAAGATAACTACATAAATAAACAAGCATAAAAAAGCCACTCAATAAATTGAATGGCTTTTTAATTATGAAGTCTTAGTTGCTATTACATCATCCAGAACGTAATAATAAAACTTGATAGATTTAGCTTGATGCTAAAATATTTACATGTAAATTCAATCATGGTTATCCTCCTTTACTTCAAAGTGAAGTAAACGAAAGAGAAACTGTTCAAAAAAAGTGAACATGTACCACTAAAAAATTATCGTGGCTTGCATACATTTGTCATCTTTCGATTTACTTCGGTTATGTTTATTTAAAAAGCCTTTGCGCCTGAGAAACTCTTAAGCTTTTTATAATTCTATATATTAGCCATTTGGTATATATAGGTTTTTTTATAATTCTAGACACAAGATAGTGAGGTTTGACCTGTTTTGCAAGAGATAAAATAAGTTGATCTTTGTCTTTATTTTAGCCATGTTTTAAGGGGTAGTGATGACTAACCTAGTAAGACTATTTGATTTTGGAATTTACTAAAAGCAACGATTATTTTATTTATTTTAACGCTAATTATTTTTATAAATTATTTTTGGTCAATATATATTTTCGCTATAGCAAATTAACATAAATTAAATAAAACTCATATTTTACAGTTGGTTATTATTACTAGCTAAGTGCAGAGCAATGTATAAACAACTTGATTGTTTATACAACAATTATTTTACTCCTATCTGAACCATCGAATTTACTAAGTTTTGAACTTTATGAACAAGTAAAGGTAGTTATTTTTAAAGCTTACGACAGCGCAATATATAATTAACACACAGTGAGTCAGCTAACTTATGATTTCCTGTCATTGAATACACCTATTATCATACCCACCATTAGTAATAACAATACAGATATAATATATCTAAAACGTCCCTATTTTTCGTGGAAGTGGTGAAGGGCGAATAAACTTATCATTGTCTAATATACCGCCACCACAACCGACATCAATAACCTACTTATCATAAAGACAGTTAATTTGATGTAATGGTTTAAAGTCACCAGTTAAATCCCACCATTAGCTATCAACTTATTAAAATTTCAACTTTCTCTTCATTTACGTTAAGAGATTGGGTTGACATGCATTCACTACAATTTAATCCATGTGCTTCTGCCTGCCCCCCCCCTATAATTTAAGGTTAATAAACTGCTCACATGTGGATCGTCACAAATAATGAGAAACTCGTCACCGGATGAGAAAATTTAATTGTGAATTGATCACCATAAATCTGATCCGCAATATAGTAAAAGAAGACGTAATCCCCACATCTAATCCTATTTATATTTGATTGCTCAGCTTCTGTAGGCTAACTCTATATTTTATTAACGGCTCTTTTACAGAATTTAACTATGCCGGACAAAATTCAGAAGTAAACTGGAACCCACACATATGAACCTATATATACGTAATCGTCTAGTGCGATTATTATCAGTCTGTATATACCAACACATATAGACCCTTGAATTTTATTTAACTATTTAAGCCTCAAAAAATTATCCTGTTATTATTAATTCTCATGTTGCCGTGAATTCTCAACTTAAGTGGCGGTGATCAACACCACATTGCACCAGATGATCTCAGTCGGGTGCTTTTATGCACGTTCTTGGTGCGATTAAAGTAATTATAAATTTTAGCATCTGCTTAAGTTGTTAATTTATATCGTAAATTCATGTTGGCATATGAATTGTATTATCTGGTTATCAGAAAGATAAAAACTATAACTAGAGGTTAACCATGAAATTAATTAGCGCAATCATAAAACCATTTAAATTAGATGATGTCAGAGAGGCTATTTCTGAAATAGGCGTCGAAGGTATCACTGTCAGTGAAGTGAAAGGTTTTGGCCGTCAAAAAGGGCATACCGAATTATACCGCGGCGCTGAATACCAAGTCGATTTCCTACCTAAGGTAAAGTTAGAAATTGCGGTTAATGAAGACCTTGTTGAACGTTTAGTTGAAACCATTACTAAAGCGGCTTACACCGGGAAAATTGGTGACGGTAAGATTTTTGTTTATAACCTAGAGCAAGCTATCCGTATTCGTACGGGTGAGCTAGATTCTGAAGCACTTTAAAGGAGAATGATTATGGAACAAAATATATTTCAATTACAGTACGCTTTAGATACCTTTTATTTTCTTATTTGTGGTGCTTTGGTTATGTGGATGGCTGCGGGCTTCTCAATGCTTGAAGCTGGCTTGGTACGAGCTAAAAACACTACCGAAATTTTGACGAAAAACGTCGCGTTATATGCAATCGCTTGCATCATGTATCTTATCGTCGGTTACGATATTATGTACGGCGGTGGTATTTTCTTAAATGGTATAGCGCTTGACGGTGCTAGTGATGCAGAAGCACTTGTTGGTGCTGTATTAGCTGAATCTGCTGAAGCCGGCTTTGATGGTGGTGCGGTTTATTCAAACGCTTCTGATTTCTTCTTCCAAGTAGTTTTTGTTGCAACGGCGATGTCGATTGTTTCAGGTGCTGTTGCAGAACGTATGAAATTATGGGCTTTCTTAGCATTTACCGTGGTATTAACTGGCTTTATCTATCCGATGGAAGGTAGCTGGACTTGGAACGGTGAGGCAGTCTTTGGTTTGTATACGTTAGGTGACTTAGGGTTCTCAGATTTTGCTGGTTCAGGTATTGTTCATATGGCTGGTGCTTCTGCAGCATTAGCGGGTGTTTTATTACTTGGCGCTCGTAAAGGAAAATACGGTAAAGACGGCAAAGTTAATGCCATTCCAGGTGCTAACTTACCAATGGCAACATTAGGTACCTTTATTTTATGGATGGGTTGGTTTGGTTTTAATGGTGGTTCAGTGTTAAAACTTGCTGACATTAATAGTGCTAACTCAGTAGCTATGGTGTTTTTAAATACCAACGCAGCAGCTGCAGCAGGTGCAATTTCAGCACTTATCTTCGCTAAAATACTATTCAAAAAAGCAGATTTAACCATGACATTAAACGGTGCTTTAGCAGGTTTAGTAGCGATTACTGCTGAGCCTTCGACACCATCACCATTACAAGCAACAATCTTTGGTGCTATCGCTGGCGTTATTGTAGTGATGTCCATTTTAGCATTAGACAAAATTAAAATTGATGATCCTGTAGGTGCTATCTCTGTACACGGTGTTGTTGGCTTCTTTGGTTTGATGATTGTGCCAATCACTAACTCAGCCTCTAGCTTCAGTGGTCAGCTCATTGGTGCAGCAACTATCTTTGTTTGGGTATTTGGTACTAGTTTTGTTGTTTGGTTTGCTCTGAAGAAGATTATCGGTATTCGAGTTAGTGCTGAAGAAGAGTATGAAGGTGTTGATATCTCTGATTGTGGTATGGAAGCTTACCCAGAGTTCACACGAGGTTAGTACTTCAAAGGTTAATAATATTCGAAGTTAGAAGATTAATACTGATAGCTAAGAATTAAACAAAAAAAGCAGCGAAATCACTAGATGATACGCTGCTTTTTTATTGACTTTTTTTGCTTAACTTAACGCTTTAAAATACGTTTTCGTGTTGATACTAGCGCTAACATAACAATTGAAAACCAAGCAATAGAACCACCATCGCTTTCTTCAGCTTCCTTTAAATATTTATTAGCATCACTTGGGAAAGCATCAGCTATGTCTATCACGCCATCACCATCACTATCAGGTTCTTTTGATTTTAATGGGATTAAGTCGCTGTCAGTTACTTTTGTATTATCAAAAATACCTACGTATTCAATAACAACAAAATTTTCCATGCCAGGCGCACTCATATCACCACATGTTTGACTGTTATCCATCACCATAGGAATGCCTTCTAGGCCTTCAGATGTACATAGCGTAAGTAGGGTTATATTTTCTATAATATCCATACCGCTAATTACTTGGCCAAAAACGGTAAAACCACCATTTTGTCTATCTAAGTTGTCGCTATTATCTTTTAAGTTAAAAAACCATTGGTTGGTAGCACTATGAACATTGTTGCCTTTTTTCGCCATGGCGATGGTGCCTTGGACATTAGAATAAACTGGCTCGTTTATTACAGGGGCATCAGAAACTAAAGCGGTTAAAGGCCATTCACCAGTAAATTCAAAGCCACCGCCTTGAACAATAAAGTCAGGAACAGCACGATGTATTACTGAATTAGTATAATGCCCTTCATTTAAATAGTTGAGGAAATTTTTCACCGTCTCAGGTGTCGTTGTATCAAACAAGTTAACTTTAATACTTTCTGTACTGAGTGATGTTTTAATTTCAACAATAGTAGCATTAGCTGTGTTGGCAAGGGTTAAACTTGCAGTCGCTATACCGATAAGAGAAAGAAGCGTTCGGGTATTTTTCTTTGTTATTTGATTAAACATGGACAACCTAGTTTTGCGGTAAATGGTTTTATATTATGTCTCATAGTAAATGCTGTAATCGGCGTTAACAAGTAGCAGTTACACTTTAGTAACTTCGATTAAAAGAATAACTTTATCTGTTGCTAGGTTAGTGCTGGTGATAGTGATAATATCGGAACATAATTATAAGAAATACTCTGCAGTAAATACCTTATGTTCAAATCTTTAAATCATCTTTGGCGGATTGTAGCAACAGGCTTTTGTTTCGCATTTTTTGGTCTAGGTGGCGTATTTTTATCCTTTTTTATTTTCCCTTTGCAAAAACTATTTATTAACGATGTAGCTAAGCAAAAAAAAATAGCGCGTAAAACTGTTCATTATATTTTTAAATTCTTTATCGGTATGATGGCTTTTACTGGCGTTTTTAGTTTTGACTTGGTCAGGGCTAAAAAGTTAAGTAAAATCAATGGTCAGTTGGTGCTTGCTAACCATCCATCATTGATAGATGTTGTGGTACTCATATCAATAATTCCTAATGCTGATTGTGTAGTCAAAGCGCATTTATTTACTAATCCCTTTTTACGTCGAGTTTTTAAAAATACCGGTTATATCAGTAATGCTGAGCCTGAAGGGCTATTGATTGATTGTAAAAAATCTATAGCTGCTGGTAATAACTTGATAATTTTTCCTGAAGGAACGCGCACTAAACCAGGACAAGACATTAAATTCCAACGCGGTGCTGCTAATATTGCTTTACGCTGTTTATCGGATAATGCACATCTCACTAATCAAGAATCCGGTATAAGTACTGTGCTCATTCAAGTCAAACCGACCACATTAACCAAATCAGAGCCTTGGTATAAAGTACCAGCATATAAGGCACAATTTAGTGCTGAGTTAATTGATAATTCGCTGAGACCACCAAGTTTTGATAGTACGTTTGATAGCAATAATATCAGCAAGCAAGTACGTCAGTATAATCAAAGACTGGAAAGTTTTTTTGTTGAGGCCATTGCCAAAAGTTAATTGTGGGCAAGTGTTGAGTCTGAATTAGCTAATAATAAATGTAGCTCTTAGCAAGTAGAACAAGATGATTTTTTTGCAAGAAAAACTCATTTTTGCTAGTCTAGCGCTAATTTTCTGTCTGTTGTAATCCAGTTTAGCTCTTAGGTGTTCGCCAATTTAACTAGGTTATTGAGTATGTTATGTCCTTTCCCCATTTATTAAAGCCACTCGCCTTAGCAAACATCGTACTTAAAAATCGTGTGGTGATGGGCTCTATGCATACTAGCTTAGAAGAAACCGATCAAGGTTTTGTTAGAGTTGCTGCTTTTTATCGTGAACGCGCAAAAGGTGGTGTCGGCTTGATTATCACCGGAGGAATATCACCTAACCAAAGTGGTATTGTTGCGCCAGATAGAGCTATTATGCAACAGCAAAGTGATGTTAAAGATCATCAAGTGATCACTGATGCCGTACATGAATTTGACTGTAAAATTTGTATGCAAATTCTCCATGCCGGTCGTTATGGTTATCACGCTAATCAAGTTGCGCCATCAGCTATTCAAGCACCTATCAGCTTATACGCACCTCGCGCGTTAACCGTTAATGAAATAGAAAACCAAATTCATGATTTTGTACAAAGTGCCGTTCTTGCTAAACAAGCTGGCTATGACGGTGTTGAAATTATGGGCTCAGAAGGTTATCTCATTAACCAATTTATTGTTAAAGCAACGAACGAGCGCACAGATAATTGGGGGGGCAGCTTTGAAAACCGTATTCGTTTCGCACTAGAAATAGTTAAACGCACCCGTGCAGCAGTGGGTAATGGCTTTTTATTAATTTTCCGTTTATCCATGATTGACTTAATTGAGCAAGGTAGCTCAGCAAAAGAAGTGATCACTTTAGCTAAATTGCTAGAGCACCATAGCGTAAATATTATTAATACCGGTATTGGCTGGCATGAATCGAGAGTGCCAACCATTGCTGCTTCTGTGCCCAGTGGTTTATTTGTGCCGTTAAGTGAAAATATTAAACAACATATTAGTATTCCGGTGATCACCAGTAATCGCATCAACACGCCAGAGCAAGCGGAGCAAATAATTGCCAATAATCAAGCTGACTTAGTTTCAATGGCTCGGCCTTTTTTAGCTGATAGTAATTTCGTTAACAAGGCCATGGCGGGAAAATCAGATGAAATTAATACCTGCATTGCCTGTAATCAAGGCTGTTTAGATAAAATATTTGTTCGCAAAACAGCTTCATGTTTGGTTAATCCAAGAGCCTGTAATGAAACTACCCTGAATTTTACTGCGGCTAAACAGGTGAAAAAATTAGCTGTGGTTGGCGCTGGGCCTGCAGGATTAGCCTTTGCAAAATATGCGGCACAACGTGGTCATCAAGTTACCCTTTTTGAAGCCAATGATAAAATTGGTGGTCAATTTAACTTAGCGAGTAAAGTGCCTGGCAAAGAAGAGTTTTTACATACCTTACGTTATTTCAAAGCGATTCTACCTAAGTTAGGGGTCGAAATTAAGTTAAATGTTCGTGTTAGCAGTAGTGATTTAGCAGATTACGATGAAGTTGTTTTAGCCACAGGTGTACGTGCTAGAGTGCCTGATATTCCTGGTTTAGTCGAGGGGATAAATAGCGGTAAAGTACTAAGTTATCAAGATGTATTGCTGAGTAAAAAACAAGTGGGTCAACATGTCGCTATTATCGGGGGTGGTGGTATCGGCTTTGATGTTGCGCTTTTCCTCGTAAATGAGACTGGCGATCCAAGCAATAGAGCACCAAGCATCGAAAATAAATTTATGCAAGAATGGGGCATTGACCTCTCCCTTAAACAAGCTGGTGGTTTAACGGAAAAAGCTATTGAGCCAGCGTTGCGTACCATTACTATGTTACAACGGCGCTTACGAAAACCAGGGGCTGATTTAGGGAAAACCACTGGCTGGATTCATCGCCAGCATTTGAAAAATAAAAAAGTGAAAATGACCGTTGGTGTGACTTATGAAAAGATAGACCAGCAAGGTTTACATCTTTTAGTGCGCGGTAAACCTAGATTATTAGTAGTTGATCATATTATTAACTGCACAGGCCAGCTTGAAGAAAATAGCTTGGCTGAGACGATTACCGATAAGCCTTGTCATTTAATTGGTGGCGCTAAAAACGCCAGTAGTGTTGATGCTGAACGCGCTATTTTAGAGGCGGCGCAATTAGCGCAAGTTATATAATTAACGGGTCTTAGTTAACAGAAGACAATGAATGATAATAAAAAATTACTTAAGTTAGTAACTCTGAAAAATGCATTATCAAGGAGCTTGGGTATAATACCAAGCCCACTAGCTAACTATTGGTCAATCAAACGCGCTAACCTTGTTTAGGTATTTAAAATCGTTACAATAGCGCCAATTTATTAGAATAATTTTAACTTAGGATTAAAATGAAAAATATCATATTAGTAAGCATGCTAGTGCTTTCATTATTTTTATCGAATATTGCTAAAGCAGACGTAAAGCTGGGTGTCGCGCTTGATATGGATTTAAGTCTTGTTGCTCAAATCGATCGCTATAATATTGTCTTAGGTGATAGTGGTTTTGCGGTTGATTACTTGGTTAAAAAAGGACGATTTGATAACACAACACCATTGTCTTGGTATTTTGCTGGCGGCGGTTGGGCTGGCTGGGATCATGGTTTTGGAGTACGTGCGCCAGTGGGAGTTTCTTGGTACTTTGCAAAGGGCTGGGATTTATATGGACAAGTACAACCCGTAGCTGATTTTGATGATGACTTTAAATTCAGTGTGGATGCCGCAATTGGTGTGCGTTTCGCCTTCTAATTTATTTAACCTACCTTGGTTAACGTGTCGATGAAATAAAAGAGCTTTAAGGCTCTTTTTTTATGCCAAATCAATAACCATTAATTTTATTTGAAATACACTGATACTCATTAAACCAAACAGAGTGCTTAGATATGCGTTGGCGTTATTTCATTATTTTACAAGCTATTATCCTGTTAGTAGTATCAGGACTCGTTTATAAGCATCAAGATAAAGTTAAGTTAGTTAAAAAACCGCCAACTGAATTGGCACAATGGTATAAACCTGAAAATAAGCGTCAAGTTTGGCTGCATAATATGTTTAAACTGCGCCGTGAAATGCAGGCTGTAGCATTTTATGCAGAAACAAAAAATGCAGAGTATTTACAAAAGTGGGTGGTGCAGCTGGATAAGCACTACTTTAAAATTGCTGAAATGGTGCCAAATTGGCAAAAAAAATTAGCAGTGAGTACTATGGCGGATTTGAGTAATGCTAGTGACAAAAAAGATTTCTCTTCAGTATTAGTTCAGCATAAAGTTTTGCAGGAAAGTTGTGATTCTTGCCATGATGACTATCAAGCCCTTACGGCTTTGACTTATAGAACACCAGATTTTTCAAAAATTCAGATCACTCCCCAACTTAGCTTTGTTAATCACATGGATACACTAACAAGACAAATCAATCAAATAAAAATATCAGCGCAAGATGGTAATAAATCACTGGCATTAACTTCATTAGCTGAGCTCAATCATGGAATGAATACGCTTGGTGAAACTTGTGTTGATTGTCATAAAAAAGATCGCAAGCCTTACCCTAATGAAGCGATGAAAAAAACATTGAGTAGTTTAAATGAGTCATTAGAGTCAGGTACAGCGAAACAACAGGGGCGAGATCTTGGTACTTTAGCCGTCTTAGCGTGTGCACGTTGTCATGGTACACATCGCATTGCGTATGGAGCGAAACAAAAGCTAGTTAAAGAGGAGAGTTTTAGCGATTTGATAAAACATTAAATAAATAGTACGAGTCATCATTTTAATTACTCCCAATCCAAGTTACCGTAATTCCCGAGTTGTCTTATCGGGATCTATTATATTAATTGTTTGGTAATCTGATTTTGGCTTAAATAACCGTTGACAATGCAAGGCCTTATTGGCTCTGAACTTTTCAGCATATTGGTGAGGTGATGTTGATAAGTAAGGGATATTTTATTTAATCAACTCGCTAGCGATATACGATTTCTACCGTTATTTTTAGCTTGGTATAAAGCAATATCCGCTTCATGAAATATTTGATTAAAGTTTGGCTGATTTTGGGCTAACTGAGATATACCAAAACTTGCCGAGATATTGACTACCTGAGTACCCAGAGTAATATCTTTGGTCTCAATCGCTTTTCTGATTCGTTCTGCGATTTCATAGGCCTGTTTTGAAGAGGTGTTTGGCAGTATGACTAAAAACTCTTCGCCACCAATTCGACCTAATATGTCGTTTTTTCTAACATATTCATTAGCTATACTGGCAATATCCTTCAACGCAATATCCCCCGCGGGATGGCCATAGGTATCATTAATTTTTTTAAAATGATCAATATCGAAAATGATAATGGCAAAGTTTTGTTTATACTTCTTGGCTTGAGCTAACATGCTTTCAGCATAGATAAAGGTGCAACGACGGTTAGCTAGTTCAGTTAGCATATCGGTATTGGCTAGTTTGTGTAGTCTTTCACTATTTATACGTTGTCGGTAAATAAAGAATATTAAACCAAGAGCGAGTAGGGAAATGACAACGGTAAGTAATGTTTGTAATTTCTGTTGTTGGGCCGCGCTTTCAAGTTCCGCCTTATCTAATAGTTTATCGCGCTCAAGTAGTTGGTTTTTTAACAGTGCTTGGTCGGTATCAAACATCACTTTATATTTGGAACGTACTTTTTCTCGTTCGTTATTTTGATAGCTGCGAAACAACTTACGCGCTTCTTTTTGGTATTGATAAGCGTTTTGGTAGTCTTGGTGAAATACTGCGATATCAGCCTTTAGATCTAATATTTGAATGTACCAAGAGAGCACGGTTTCTTTTTCTAAGGGAGATAAAATAGCTTCGGCTTGTTTTATATTCTGCTGAGCTAATACAATATCTTTGTCAGAGAAAGCAATTAATGCGCTGAGAAATAAGTCATCAATTTGAGCAAAGGGGCTATCAGAGTAGGCGTGTACTTTTTGGTATAAAGAAAAGTAATGACGTGCCTTATTATTGTCTTTTTTCCGCTGGTAAGCTTTAGCTAAACCTAAGTAAGCGACGTCTATTAGATTCTCTTGACCTTCTAACTGTGATAGCTCTATAACGCGTTGATAGGTGTTAATCGCATTATCGAATTCTTTCATTGCCATATAATTTCTGGCTAAGGTATTTTGAGCAAATAGTTCGTCAAAATAATATTCATGTTGGTTGAAGTAATCAATGGCTTCTTTTGCCAAGCTAATCGCTTTTTCATCGTCATGAATATAGGAGTATGCGCTAGACATTTGTATTTTTAAATAAGCTAGCTCTAATTCGTCACCTAACTCTTTTAGGTGTAAATAGGCTTGATGAAAATATTTTATTGCCTCACTGTCGTTATGGTTACCAGAGTACCAGATGGCTATTGAACTATAAGACTCAGCGAGTAATTTTTTATTCTCTGTGGCTTTTGCATTCTTTTCTGCTTGTAAATATAAATCCATTGCTTGCTTTGATTTACCTAATTCATCAAGAACACCACCATGAATAAGCAATAATGAAATGCCCTCACTACTGCTTAAATCGGGAGATAATGCATAGAACTGATCGATATGTTTTAGGCTTTCTGCAATATTTCCTAAGTAATATTGATATGCCGCTAGCCGAGAAATTAATGCCGATTTTGCCGATGACGTTAATTTATTGTTGTGCAGGTTAAATAAGTCTTGAGTAAATTCAAGTGCTAGAGCCGGATTTTTATCATTAAGTTTGTCTGCTTTAGCAAGAGATTCTTGCAGCCAAGCAGGGTGAACGGTTAATGCAAAAGATTGCACGCTAATAAAAAACATAAAAACGAGTAGAAAAACTAACGTCAAATAGGATTGGTTAGTGGGGCTATACCTAGGGAACACGGCAATCTTATTAAGCATATCTAGATTTCTAATCATTATTACTCTCATCTTTAATAATGCTTTGTGTTGTTTAAATTTACAAGTAAATAAAGCTTACTTTAAGTGTAGTTTAACTTAAGAGAGATATATTTTTCTTTCTTGTTAATCTGGAGCCATTTTCGACCATGAATTTCTCTGAATGATGGTGTTTTTTTCATGTTTTTTAGCGAGGGTAATGTAAGTTAAATGCACGAATTTAGCTTTAATGGTGAGTAAAGTTGCGGAATATGCATTTATCTTTCACTAAAAGTGGCTTTTAACTTGAATAGGTATGCATGCTTAGGTAAAATTCTGAGCCATATTTTATCACGGTTTTAAAGAGTGCTTTAGCGTGGATTTTACCATTAAACAGTGTGTTGCTTGGGGAGGAGGTTTAACCACTATCCAAGATTGGCAAAGCTATGCTCAAGGTGAAATTTCACTGAGTGATGCGCAAGAATTACCACCGTTGAAGCAAATACCTGCAATGCAGCGTCGTCGCTTAAGTCCTTTTGCTAAATTGGCCTTACATTGTGCGTTAAGTGCTGCTGATGAGTGTATAACTACTGTGCCAAGTGTTTTTGCTTCTCGCCATGGAGACCTTATTAAAACTAATAAGCTGATTAATGATGTCGCCGCGAAAGAAGACTTATCACCAACACTGTTTGGCTTGTCTGTTCATAATGCGGTAGGTGGTTTGTTTAGTATTTATACGGGTAATAAAGCGCCGTTAACGGCAATTTCTGCAGGTGAAGATACCTTTTTTACCGCTATAATTGATGCTTTATGTAAGCTTTCAGCTAATGAGTACTCGCAAGTATTAGTGGTTTTCACCGAAATATTGGTACCTGAAATATACAAAAAATATGTTGCTCAAGATGAGGTCGCTATAGCCTGTGCACTTTTATTAGCACCTGCAGGGCAGGGTGATGAAGTCTATTCATTAACTTTGCAAGCTAATGAAGACCATCAGCAAATAGAAAATAAGCGCATGCAGGTTTTAGATTTTTTAAATTTTTATTACAGTAACAGTAAACAAGTTAATGTTAAAAGTAAGCGTCATTCATGGCAATTGAATCGAGCCGTAAGCTAGTCACATTAACTTAAAGTTGTTAAAGGAATTGTTGGAAAATGAATAATTTAAGTGAAGAAGTAAAGCAGTTAATTATTGAGACCTTAGATCTCGAAGACATAGAGCCGGCAGATATTGATGATGAAGATGCTCTTTTTGTTGATGGTTTAGGGTTGGACTCAATTGATGCCTTAGAGCTAGGTGTGGCAATCAAAAAAGCCTATGAAGTAAAGATAGATAATAATTCTGATGATAGTAAAAAACACTTTTATTCAGTAAAAACCTTATGTGAATTTATTGCGGCGAGTCGTACTTAAGTGAGTAATGCAATGACAAATGAACAACTATTTACCATGCTTAGTAATATTTTAGAAGAAGCTTTTGAAGTGGAAGCTGAAGATATAACGCTCGAAGCAAATTTGTATGAAGATCTTGATTTAGACAGTATTGATGCCGTTGATCTTGTGGTTAAGTTAAGAGAGCAAACGGGTAAAAAAATCGAACCAGATGATTTTAAACAAGTCCGTACTGTTGAAGATGTCATCGTTGCGATCAAAAAATTATTAGATTAAATGCTCGCTAAACCGCTAACTATAACAATGCGTTAGCGGTAATCTTGCCTATTTGAAACACTCTAGTTAAAAATTATGAAAAACGCGTTACTGGCTCTTTTGCTCATAACCTATCCTGTCGCGGTATATTTCGGCTTACAATATATCGAACCTGGTATTCTTGCCGCATTTTTTGCCATCCTTTTTATTGTACGACATCTCAACTCTCCCGGTAAACGCGTTACAATTCCTCATGCAAATATTGTCTTAGTTACCGTATTATCGCTACTCACTTTTAGTATGGTTGCTAATTCAGCGCTTGCACTAAAATTTTACCCTGTCGTAATGAGTCTGAGCTTTTTAGCTATTTTCGGTTACTCCTTATATAAACCACCGAGTGTTGTTGAAATTATTGCTCGTTTACGTGAGGAACTTGATGAGCACGGTGTCGCTTATACTCGGCGAGTAACGCAAGTTTGGTGTGGATTTTTTATACTTAATGCGCTTATTGCTACGGGCACTATTTTTCATGAAAATGAACAAGTATGGCTCGTTTATAATGGCTTGATTTCTTATGTATTAATGGGCTTATTGATGGCAGGAGAGTTTGGAGTACGTTTTGTGGTAACAAAGCGTAATTTAGCGAATAAAACCAGTAAATCAATAGATAGATGTAAATGACTTTTAGCAAAATAATCATATAATCATATAATCAATTATTTAATAAATCACTTTTAATCGTTAAAAAAATTAGCCAAATATGAAGTTTCCAAAGCAATCATCACATTTTATCGAACAAGGTGTCAGCTTTTCTCTGTGGCAGCAGCAAGTCATTTATTTGAAAGATAAATTTAGTGAGCAACCACAAAAAACTTGGTTGCTTTTTTGTCAGGATAGTTATCTTTTTTCTCTCTATTTTTTTGCTTTAGTTGCTGCCAATAAACGCATTGTTTTACCACCTAATGGTCAACCTTTGCAGCTTGAGCAATGTATGGTTCATGCCGACATTTTTTTAGGGGATCGTAATGAATCGCAAAACCCTGATAATAGAGACTTAGTTGATGAATATCCTTATTTTGATATTAGCGCCTTAAATGACTTATTAACTCATAATACCGATACCGCTATAAATGATGTAAACCTAGTACTTAACCCTGAGAGTGATATTGTTTTTTTTACTTCAGGCTCAAGCGGACAAGCTAAAGCAATTTATAAAAAATTTAATCAACTCATTATTGAAGTTGAGCAATTAGAAAAAACATTCTCCAAGCAGTTAGATAATGGTGATAGTGATGCTGCATTGGTGATGGCGACAGTCTCGCATCAACATATTTATGGTCTGTTGTTTAAATTATTATGGCCTTTGTGGTCAGGACGAGATCTGTATCTACAAGCCTTTGCTTACCCTGAACATTTAGTGCAAAAAATTAAGCAACTACCTAATCGTGATATCTGTTTAATCTCAAGTCCTGCGTACTACCACCGCTTACTCAACGATAATGTCTTGGCTGAAGTTCGTGATCAGTTACACATGTTGTTTTCTTCAGGGGGTCCACTTAACGCAGCGGCATCTGTTGCCTTGTATAGTGAATTAAATATCAGACCAATAGAAGTCTTTGGTAGTACAGAAACGGGTGGTATTGCTTGGCGACAGCGTGTCTCACTTGATGATGAAAGCTGGCAAGTGTTTAGTGAAATACAATGCCTTGCTGATTCTGAAACGCAGCGGCTTGCTATATTATCCCCTTATGTTGATAACCAGCAATGGTATCAAACCGATGACAGAGTTGAGTTAATCGATAAACAAAGATTTAAACTCTTAGGTAGGGCTGATAGAATTGTCAAAATTGAAGAAAAACGCTGCTCATTAGATGAGTTAGGCGCACGCTTAACTGAGCACGAATGGATTGCACAAGCTTATGTACTTGTTCACGACCAAGCAGATAAAAGACGCTGCTTAGCCGTCGTTGCTGAGTTGTCTAGTGCAGGCGAAATCGCTTTTTCTGAAGACAAAAAATTTAATTTCGACCGTCAATTAAAAGCGTATCTTAAACAATATTTTGAAGCGATTGTTGTGCCTAGAAAATTTAGATACCTTGAACAATTACCCTACAACAGCCAGGGTAAATTGAATAAAAAATACTTGGAGAGTTTGTTTGACTGATTTTGTTTATCAAGCGGAGCTTGAGTTAATTGAGCATAGTAGTAACCGTGTTGAGTTGAACTTAACTATTCCTGAAAATTTATATTACTTTCAAGGTCATTTCTCCGAAGCACCAATTCTTCCCGGAGTGACTCAGCTTGATTGGGTGATGAACTATTTAGCGCAATATTTTGCTATCGACATCAGCACACTTGTTAGTGTTGATGCATTAAAATTTCAGCACATTGTTAGACCGGGTTATCAAGTTAACTTAACGCTTGAAAAAATAAAGCCAAATAAATATAGCTTTAGTTATCTCTCTGATCATGGTCAACATGCCTCAGGCAAAGTGGTTTTCGCTTAATGACTAAAATGACGCAAGTAGTTGAACAAACGGTAACTCAGCAACAGGGAAAAACATTAGCATACGGTTTTGTTATTCCTAATTACAATCACCACTTGGTTATAGCTGACACGATTAAAGCGTTAGTGGTTTTTGGTTTACCTATTATCTTGGTCGATGACGGTAGCAATGACGATACTCAGCAAGTGTTAGCGGCTATTGATACAAACTTTCATCAAGTTATCCTTATTCGCAGAGCACAAAATGGTGGTAAAGGCGCTGCAGTAAAAACAGGTTTAACTGCCGCCTATCAAGCGGGTTGGAGTCATGCATTACAAGTGGATGCCGATGGACAGCACGATCTTAGTGATGTTGACCGAATGCTTAAGTTATCACTTGCCAATCCGCAGGCTTTATTAAGCGGTCAGCCAATTTATGATGACAGTATTTCAAAAGGCCGTTATTACGGGCGTTTTATTACCCATTTTTGGGTTTATATTGAAACACTCTCAATCGATATTAAAGATTCAATGTGCGGCTTTCGTGTTTATCCGTTAGCGGCATATCATCAGCTTACCCAATCGAGCCATTTAGGGAATAAAATGGACTTTGATATTGAGGTGATGGTGAAGTTACATTGGCAAGGTGTGCCTATGCATTTTGTCAAAACGAAAGTACTTTATCCTGAAAATGGTCTGTCTCATTTTAATGTTTTTGATGACAATGTGTTAATTTCATTGATGCATACCCGATTGTTCTTTGGCATGTTATGGCGCTTACCGAGAATTATATTTAGAAAATTCACGGATCAGCCTACGGTAAGTAATTAAATGAAAAAGCAACAGCATTGGTCAAAAGTGACTGAACGTGGCTCTATGTTCGGCATTGAAACCTTAATATTTATTTACAAAATCTTTGGTAAAGGTCTATTCAAAGTATGTCTTACACCAGTGATGTTTTATTTTTATCTAACAGGTCGTAGTGCAAGGCAGGCTGTTTGGTATTATTTAGATAATTATCATGTCTGCCAGGGACAAGCTAAAAAAACAGGTTTAGCTAAATTTAATGAGGGCTTTAAAGTATTCTTCTCCTTTGGTTTATCCATTATTGATAAATTTGATGCGTGGCTTGGAAAGGTCAGTATTGACGATATAGATATTGTTGGTGATGAGGGTTATAAAATGCTCTCTTCGGGTAATAAAGGCGCGGTGATTTTTAGTGCTCATTTAGGTAACATGGAAGTATGTCGTGCTATTTTTAGCCATGGCGACAATAAAAAGCCGCTGAATGTCATTACTTATAACGAGCATACCCCTTCATTTAATAACTTCTTAAAAAAAGTTAATGCTGAGTCGGCCATTAACTTTATTCACATTAATAACTTTGGTCCAGATGATAGCATCAAGCTAAAGCAGAAAATTGAAGATGGTGAAGTGGTGGTTATTTTTGCCGATAGAACGTCTGTCAACAATCCCAATTCCGTTAGTTTCGCACCATTTTTAGGGGAAGACGCTCCCTTTGCTGTAGGACCTTTTGCCTTAGCCACCATTATGGACTGTCCCGTATTTACTATTTTCTGTCTTAAAGAAAAAGGTCGTTATCGGACCTACATCGAAAAACTCGCCGACCCTGTTAAGGTAAAGCGTAAAGAAAGACAGCAATATTTTAATGACTTAACTAAGCGTTTTGCACAACGTTTAGAAAAACATGTTCTGTTAGCCCCATATCAGTGGTATAACTTTTTTAATTTTTGGCAAACAGTGGCTAAGCCTGCAGAGCTGCCGCAAGAAAAGCCTAATACAAACAATGAATAATTTGGCTGATGAAGCCAAAATGGAGATGTACGTGAGTAAAGCACCGCAAAATAAGCTTGTATTTGGTTATGGTCGTTTGACTATCGAAGATATTGTTAGCGTAGTGAAAGATGATGCCAAAGTAAGCTTAAGTGATGATGCCCATTTTCATGAAAAAGTAGATAAAGGTGTAGCATTTTTAGATAAACTTCTTAGAGAAGAAGGCCACATTTACGGTGTAACCACAGGTTATGGTGATTCTTGTACTGTAGAAGTGCCTATGTCGCTAGTCGACGAGCTTCCGATACATTTAACCCGTTTTCACGGTTGTGGTTTAGGACGATTCTTTACCATAGAACAAGGTAAAATGATTTTAGCGACACGTTTAGCTTCCTTATCTCAGGGATTCTCAGGCGTAAGTTGGGATTTACTTAATTTACTCGTCGAATTAGTAAACCGAGAAATAGTCCCTGTGATCCCAGAAGAAGGCTCTGTTGGGGCTAGTGGCGATTTAACACCACTTTCTTATGTTGCAGGCACGCTTATTGGCGAACGTGATACTTACTATAAAGGTGAAATCGTCAACTCTGCGCAAGCATTTGAACAAGAAGGTTTAAAACCAATCAAGCTAAGACCTAAAGAAGGGTTAGCTATTATGAACGGTACCGCTGTTATGACAGCACTTGCTTGTCAAGCCTTCGACCGTGGCCAATATGCCAGTAAATTAATGACACGTATTACCGCCTTATCAAGTTTGGCTTTGAAAGGTAATAGTCATCACTTTGACGACATTTTATTTAGCGTTAAACCCCACCCGGGACAAATAGAAGTTGCTCGACGTATTCAAAATGATTTAAACCATCATGAGCATCCTCGTAACTCTCATCGTTTACAAGATAGATATTCGATTCGTTGTGCACCCCATGTTATTGGCGTACTCGAAGATAGCTTGCCTTGGTTACGTAGCATGATTGAAAACGAATTAAATTCTGCTAACGATAATCCAATTATTGATGGTATTGGTGAACATGTTTTACATGGTGGACACTTCTACGGTGGTCACATTGCCATGGCAATGGATTCGATGAAAAACTGTATCGCGAACTTAGCTGATTTGGCTGATAGACAAATAGCGACGTTAGTTGATGTGAAAATGAATCATGGTTTGCCATCTAACCTAAGCGCAGCGACAGCAGAACGTCGCTATATTAATCACGGCTTTAAAGCGATTCAAATTGGTTGTTCAGCGTGGACTGCTGAAGCATTGAAATTAACGATGCCGGCAAGTGTGTTTTCGCGCTCTACTGAATGTCATAACCAAGATAAAGTAAGCATGGGTACCATAGCGGCTCGTGATTGTTTACGTATATTAGAACTAACCGAGCAAGTACTTGCGGCAACGTTATTAGCCAGTGTGCAAGGCATACGTATCCGTATCATTAATGGTGAAATAGATGAAAAATCACTTACACCAGATATTCGCGACATGTTAAATGATATCAGCGGATTCTTTGAATTACTTGAAGAAGATCGCCCAACAGATAAACTACTTAGACAAACTATTAGTTATATTCAATCACAACGTTGGTCGCTATATGACGCCTAATGAACAGGGCAATACCTCAAGCAAAACATTAAGCCAAGCAGCAAGTATTGTCTTGGGAAAAACGGCTGAAAAGGCTTTGATATCAAGTTATATTGATATTAAAGTACCCTTTTATGATGTTGATTCTATGCGTATTGTTTGGCATGGGCATTATGTGAAATACCTTGAAGATGCCCGTTGTGTATTACTTGATAAATTAAGTTATAACTACCTGAGCATGGAAGAGTCAGGTTATATTTGGCCTATTGTTGATATGCGTCTTAAGTATGTAGCTTCGGCTAAGTTTGCCAATAATATTCGGGTTTATGCTTTCTTGGTTGAATATGAATCGAGAATGAAAATTGCTTATGAAATTTATGATTTAGCCACAGGAAAGGTGCTTAATAAGGCACATACCATACAAGTTGCTGTCGATATAAAGTCAGAAGAAATGCAATTTGAAAGCCCTGATGTTTTTATTAATAAAGTAATCGCGCAGCTAAACAAAGAAGCAACAAAGTGAGTAAGTTTTTATGATGCAGCTCGGTCGGTTTTTGCCTTTAATAGTGTGGTTATGGCTTAGTTTCATGCCTGCGCAGTCATATGCCCAATCAGTGGTTAAAGAAGTCAGTACTGATGAGCTCCAAACGGATAGCGAAGTAAAGGTCAAACCCTCAAAAGAGATTGTTGATCTACTTAAAAAGTTGGCTGTTAATCAAGGCAAGGGCCAATTTACTCAGCAAAAACACTTTAGCTTTATGTCAGTGCCTATAACCTCAATGGGATACTTTATTGTTAAAGGTGAGTCTGCATTATGGCAAACACAGCAACCAGTATTTTCTGCATTATTGCTAACCCCTGACGCTATTTATCGTCGTTTATCCCTTGATGAAAATTATCAATTACTCACCGATAGTGCCGAGTTTTCAGCAATCTTATCGACTATTTTTACTGGAAAAGTCAATACAGATGACTGGCAGCTGAAGAGCCGCGCAAAAGCTAGTTGTCTAGAGTTAACGCCTAAGTCGGGGCAACTTAAACAGTTATTCAGGCAAGTAGATTTATGCTTAGTTAATGAAGCTACCGAATCTAGCAGCCCGCAACAGCAAAGACAGATCACCTTAACGGACAGTAAAGGCGATAAAACCGTTATCACTATGACGTTAAGTCAGGATGCGTTCATTGCCAGTGATCTCGAAGCACTTAAGCGGTCAACAAGTCAAAGTGGAACAATGAATGCTCGCTAAGTTGCCGACACTTAGCACTGCCACCAAAGCCATTTTATGGACAGTACAATTTTTACTGGTACTTTTTTTACTGATACTTAGTCAATTTAATAGCACTAATTTCTTAGGCTCGCCGCTGAAGATCAATGCCGATTTAACTTCACTTTTTGATAGCTCTCTTGCTAGTGATAGTAGCGATAATGATGTAGTGGTTCAAAAACAGGTGACTGAGCAAATCTCCCAAGCAGCCAGTAAGAGCAACATTGTGCTCGTTGGCGCTTCACGTCTTGATATTGCAATTAAACAGGCTGACTTATTTGCTAAAAAGCTAAGCAGTTTGCCTTTGGTTTCATCTGTACAAGTTAACTTTTCAAAGATGGCGCAATTGAGCGATATCAGTAACGACTACTTACCCTTTAAACAGCAATTGCTTAGCCAAGAAATGAGGCGACTGCTAACCGAAGGATCTAACGAAGAACTTTTTAGTTATCAATTTTCTTTGTTGAATCAAGTGGCAAACCAAACCGTCAGCTTAACCATTGAACAAGCGCCACACCTAGCGTTAGCTGATTATCTATCTCGTCCTATGTTTGGTAGCTCTGCACTTAGTTTTAAAAATGAACATTTGGTCAGTCAATTTCAAAATAAGCACTATGTTTTAGTTTCTTTTAGTACTGACAGTGATGGTATAAATATCAATACGTCTCAGCAATTTGTCAGCCAGTTTAAAAAAATCATAGGTCAAAAAGCTCTTAACGAGAAAAATCTAACCGAGCAAGCCCTAGGCCAGAATAGCTTAGACCAGCAAGCTATAGCCGATGATAAAGTAGAGTATCTGTACACTGGTGCTATTTTTTATACCAGTAAAGCCAGTAGCACTGGGCAAGGTGAAATGATGTTATATGGTGGCATTTCGTTATTTGCTACCTTGTTACTCATCGCTTTAGTCTATCGTAATATTACCGCTATGTTGGCCACGTTCACGCTCATTGGCATTAGTTTTGTTTATGGTTATTTAGCGCTATCGTTGTTTTATGCGCAAATCAGTGTCATTGCGCTTATATTTTCCGTTACCCTTATTGGTATTGCTGCGGATTACAGTTTTCATGCGTTAACACAATTAAAGTTCACCCAATTTACGTCAAGTACTCATAAGCAACCACTGGCCATTATTCGGTCCTCTTTACTGATGAGTTACCTAACTACGGGAGCTGGTTATTCTTTGTTACTCTTAGCGCCATTTGCCTTGTTTCAACATATTGCTGTCTTTACTTTGTTTGGCTTATTGGGCGCTCTGATCACGGTGTTACTGTTATATCCTTTATTTTTACCGCTACTTAAAAGCAACAATGAAAATAATACGGCTATCCCTTCATTCGCTAAAAGACTAAACAAACTGCAACAACGCTTTGTCGCTATAGTGGCTCATTATAAAATTTTCGCTATTACTCTCTTTGCTGGCGCTATGCTAGCAATGACCTTAGTAGAGTTTGATAATGATATCCGCCGTTACTACACCGCAGATGCACAATTACAAGCCAGTGAAACAAAAGTCAAAGCGGTATTAAAGCAAAAGTGGGATTTACAATACTTTTTACTGCAAGCCAATTCATCGCAATCACTCCTCGTTTTAGAAGAGGAGTTAGTCACTAAGCTAACGCCGATAGTGAAGCAAGCGCAGTTAGCTGGCTTTTCCGCCGTGAGTCAATGGTTACCCTCAATAGCAAAGCAAGAGTCTAACAAACTTTTGCTGAGCCAAGCTATCGAGCAGGGTAAAATGGCGAATTTGCAAAGCATGTTAATTCAAGGTGATTGGCAATTTGAGCAAACATTTACGCCATTATTACCCGCAGACTGGCTAGAAAGTCACTTGGGTAAAATGTATAAAAATCAGTGGCTACAACGTGATAATGCCTTTTTCTCTGTTGTACGCTTAGCGGGTGTGAAAAATACGGCTGTATTAACCGACATCGCTGCGCAAATGGACATTGAACAAAGCACTGCAGGGCAAGTGATCTTAATTGATAAAGCTGGCAGTATCTCAGCGCAACTGACCCAATTTAGTCAACACCTTATTTGGGTGATATTGGCCGCTGTGGTTGCCGCTTTACTGGTGTTTATCACCCGTTATGGCTTGCCAGTCGCACTATTAGCAGTAGCAACACCGGTGTTTTCATTAATGCTAGCTTTATTATTTAGCTTTTATTTACAAGAACAGTTAACCATATTTAATTTAGTTGCGGGTATTTTGATTTTAGCGTTAGGACTTGATTATTCTGTGTTTTATGCAGAACATGGATTACATAAAAAAGTGACTTTAACTACTGTAATGTCGGCATTAAGCTCGGTATTTGTGTTTGCTATTTTAATGCTTAGTAGTATGACCGCGATAAGCAGTTTTGGCTTAACGGTATTTATTGGCGTGTTTTTTACCTTCATTTTAGCGCCAATTGTTACTCTCGCAAACGGACAGTCGAAGATTAATAAGGGAATGATTCATGAGTAAAGCCAATATGTTCGATATTACTATTATCGGTGCGGGTCCATCGGGTGCCATTGCCGCTAGTTTGTTAATGCAAAAGGGTTGGTCGGTGTGTATTCTTGAACGTGAGCACTTCCCACGTTTTTCTATTGGCGAAAGCTTATTACCGCACTGTATGGAAATGATTGAGCAAGCCAATATGCTTGATGCGCTATTAGCTAATGCCGAAAAATTGGGTTTTCAATTTAAAAATGGTGCGGCCTTTCATCGCGATGGTGATGATTGTCATTTTGACTTCACCAAAAAATTTACTCAAGGTACAGGTACTACTTTTCAAGTTAAGCGTGCTGATTTTGACAAGCTACTCGCTGATGAAGCACAAAAGCAAGGCGCCGAAATTCGCTATGGTCATAGTGTAACTGCCTTTGAATCAACTAAAAAAGGTACTTCGCTGTCGGTGAAAGGGCCGGAAGGGGATTATCAGATTAATGCCCAATTTACTCTAGATGCCAGTGGTTTTGGTCGCGTATTACCGCGACTCTTAAAGCTAGAAAAAGATAGCGTGTTAACCAATAGAAAAGCCATATTCACCCATTTTAAAGATAACATCGCTCAAACATCGATTGGGGAAAACTTCGATCGTAATAAAATATTAATCACAGTGCATCCTACTAAAGCGGATGTTTGGTATTGGCTAATACCCTTTAGTGATGGCACAGCAAGTATTGGTGTTGTTGGTGAAGATCATTACTTTAATGACACCAAGCAAACCGATCTGACTAGCGAGCAATTAGCGGTAACACTTTTGCAGTATATTAATGAAGATGCCAACCTAGCAAAATTACTCGCTAAAGCAGAGATCATTGCGCCAGTACGAACTATTGGTGGTTACTCTGCCAATGTCAGTTCTTTGCATGGTGAAAATTTTGCTTTATTAGGCAATGCTGGTGAGTTTCTCGACCCAGTATTTTCGTCAGGTGTTACTATTGCTATGCATTCAGCCATGTTAGCGGCAGAAGTAGTAGATCAACAATTATCCAATAAAACAGTAGATTGGGATAATGATTACAGCTTACCTTTATCTAAAGGTATTGAAACGTTTAAGCACTTTGTTATGTCTTGGTATGATACTAGCTTGCAAGACGTTATATTTTTCTCTGATGAAGACACCGATATTAAACCTATGATTTGCTCAATATTAGCGGGTTATGCTTGGGATGAAAAAAATCCTTATGTGAGTAATACTAAACGTCGTTTAAATGTATTGGCAGAAATATGCCAAGATGAACAAACTACCGTCGTGGCAAAATAGAGTAACTTATGTCGATACAGCTATTAGCAAGGGTAAACATAGCCATTGAAGGTACTAAAGTGCTGGTAAAGTTTAATGAAAGTATAAAATTACTCATCATGGTCTCTAGCTTGATTTTCTTAACGGCTTGTAGTGTATTGACCCAAGGAAGTCCTAGTCATAATGCTAATGTATACTCAAAAATTATGCCGTTATTGCCTGTGCCTAATGCATTACAAAACAGGGTTTGGTTAGAAAAATTCACCTTCTCATTTGATAAATCTACTAGCAGTAAAAGCAGTAGTCAAAACTCAGCTAAAGCATCAACAGATAAAGTAAGTGGTTATGCTAAGCAAAGCATGCTGCTACAAACAGAGCTTTCTAAACAAGGTATTAATATTGCCGCGATGAGCTTTGATGGTATACCGCTTGCTCAAGCGAGTTGGCACGGTGGTAGTCAAGCGGTTAAAAGTGAGCTGACAGTGGCGAAACACTTCGATGCTAAACAGGTACTTCATGATCTGCAGATAGTCAATTGGCCAATAAATAGCATTGCCCCAGCTTTGGCAAAGAACATGAGTGTTGATGAAAAAATAGTGCCAAATTCAATCACAGGCATAAAAATTAAAACGCGACGCTTTTATCATCAAGGTGAAGTGATTATAATTATCCGCTATCAAGCAAAAGAAATCAGCTTTGAACAACTCAGTGCGGGCTATAGTTTACTGATTACTCGTTTAACTGATAATGATTTAACGGCTGTATTAAAGCCGTAACAAATAGTAATAAACAAGTAGAAAGAAAACGCTTATGAAAGAAACGTTATACATTAATGATTTTGCACTAGTGAATGCGCTAGGTAGCGACAAAGAAACGATTAAGAGTAAGCTATTAGCTGGTTCACAATCTGGCTTGAGCTGTGTCGAAAATTTATTACTTGAAGGACCTATTACCGTAGCTGACGTAACAGAGTCATTACCTGACTTAAGTGATAAGCCTAAACATTTACAAAGTAGAAATAATCAATTAGCCGCGTTGGCACTTAATCAAATTAAAGCGCAAGCTCAAGCGTTGATTGAACGTTTAGGCGCTGATCGTGTTGCTATTATCGTTGGTACCAGTACTTCAGGTATTAGTGAAGGTGAGCAAGCCATGCAAGTGCTGCAACAGCAAGGTGAATTTCCTGAGCACTATGATTATCGTCAACAAGAAATTTATAACTTAGCTGAATTTATCAGTGAAGAACTGGCAACAACAGGCATCTGTTTGACCATTTCTACTGCGTGTTCATCAAGCGCTAAAGCCTTTAAAACGGCGAGCGAAATCATTGATGCCGGTATGGCTGATGCCGCTATCGTTGGTGGTGTCGATACTTTATGTGGTATGACAGTAAACGGCTTTTATGCACTTAACTCTACCGCTAGCGGAACATGCCAGCCTTCAAGTGCTAATCGTGATGGTATTAACATTGGCGAGGCGGCTGCTTTAGCTATTTTAACTAAAGATGAAGCAAGCTCTTCACATAGTGTCAGATTATTGGGCGTAGGTGAATCAAGTGATGCTCATCATATGTCAGCACCGCACCCAGAAGGTGAAGGGGCCATTGTCGCGATGCAAAGTGCACTTGCCGAAGCTGGCATTAAGGCAAGTGATGTTGATTATATTAATTTGCATGGCACGGCAACACCAAAAAATGACGCTATGGAAGCGGCCGCAGTTGCGCATGTGTTTGGTAAAGAAATACCTTGTAGCTCAAGCAAAGGACTTATTGGTCATACACTTGGGGCTGCAGGCGCTACCGAAGTTGGCTTATGTTGGTTGTTACTTTGTCAAGAGGGCGATGACGAGGGAAACTATAGCTATGCTCCACAGGTTTGGGACCATGTTATTGATGAGAGCATGCCAGCGCTTAAGCTTGTTGCCATAGGTGATAAGAAAACTAGCCCGATTCGATGTTGTTTATCAAATTCATTTGCTTTTGGTGGTAACAACGTCAGTGTACTCATTGGGCGTTAAGCCTAAAGACGCTAAATTATAAATACGATAAAAGTATAAGTTTTATATGACCATGAAAAAAAATAGTTACCCGATTGAAGCCGTTGTACCACACAAACACCCGATGATCCTCATCGATGAGTTAGTCGCGTACAGTGATCTTATTGCCCAATGTTCGCTGAAAATAACGAGCAAAAGTAATTTTTATAATGACTCTACGCAAAGTGTGCCAAGTTATGTTGCCATTGAATATATGGCGCAGAGTATTGCCGCTTTTGCTAATGCCAATGAAAAAGATCAAGGTGGTAAAGTCGCCATAGGTTTTTTAGTCAGTAGCCGAAAACTGAAAGTATTTGTCAGTGAATTTACCTTAGGCATGCAACTTATAGTATCAATTGAGCAACTGTATGCTGAAGAATCAGGCTTGTCAGCTTTTGATTGTTTTATTGAACATGACGGGAAACGCGTGGCTGAGGCGAAAATAAACATATTTCAACCGCAAGATGCTAATGCTTTTTTGGCAGAACAATCTTAAGTAGTACCTCGTAATACGAAATTAAGTTAAGCAGTAGTCAGTTTAATAAAACAAAAAAAAATGGAAAAATAATGTCTAGACGCATTTTAGTAACAGGTTCAAGTAAAGGAATAGGCAAAGCAATTGCTTTGAAATTAGCACAAGATGGTTTCGCTATTACCGTACATTGCCGCTCTGGTGTTGCAGACGCAGAGCAAACGATTAGTGAAATTGTCGCGCTAGGCGGTAATGCCGACCTATTACAGTTTGATGTCAGCGATAGAGCAGCAACCAAAGCTGCATTGGAATCGTATGTTGAAAAAAATGAAGTCTTCTATGGCGTAGTATGTAATGCCGGTATTACCGCGGATACGGCTTTCCCTGCAATGACTGATGATGAGTGGGATAATGTCATTCATACTAACTTAGATGGCTTTTACAATGTATTACGCCCGCTAGTGATGCCTATGGTACAAACGAGACGTGGCGGTAGAATTGTTACTATGGCTTCAGTGTCTGGTGTTATTGGTAATCGCGGTCAAGTAAATTACAGTGCCTCAAAAGCTGGCGTTATTGGCGCAACTAAAGCGTTATCACTCGAGTTGGCAAAACGGAAGATTACCGTTAATTGCGTAGCACCGGGTTTAATTGATACCGGTATGACTGATGACTTACCTATGGATGAAATCAAAAAAATGATCCCGTTAAAGCGTGCAGGCACAGCCGAAGAAGTCGCTCATACGGTGAGCTTCTTAATGTCTGATGGCGCAGCTTACATAACAAGACAGGTTATATCCGTAAACGGAGGTATGGCATAATAATCTCGACCTTGTCGTTTTAGTAAGGTAATTCATGCGTTAAAAGTACTCATTGACTAACGTCAACTCCGTGCTTTTGCCTTTGAATTACCTCCTACAACTTAAAGGTCGGCATTATTGGTTGAGAATAATAGTATTAAAGATAAGTATTTCTTTTAAAATATTAGCTTTAGTTAGAAAAATCAGTTAGAAAACTAATTGAAAAATATAACCGTGCAGGAAAGAAAATGAACAGAGTTGTCGTTACAGGTATGTCAGTAATCACCGCATTAGGTGATGATTGGTCAACATTTAAAGAGGCCTTAATTAAAGGCGAAAATGCTGTACAGCTAATGCCACAATGGAGCAAGATGGACGGCTTGAATACCCAAGTGGCAGCACCTGTTAATCACTTTGAAAAACCAGCGCATTATAAACGTAAACAAGTTCGCTCTATGGGGCGAGTTTCTTTAATGGCAACTCGCGCAACAGAGTTGGCGCTTGAACAGGCTAATTTACTTGACGATCCTGCACTAACCGATGGTAATACGGGTATTTCTTATGGCTCTTCTATTGGTTCAACAGAGCCACTAATATCTTTTGGTCAAATGTTAGAAAATGGTAATATGACCGGCGTTACTGCGACCAGTTATATTAAAATGATGTCACATACTGCGCCTGTGAATGTCGGTGTTTATTTTGGCTTGAAAGGGCGAGTGATAACCACTAGCTCTGCGTGTACCTCAGGCTCTCAAGGCATAGGTTATGCGTATGAAGCGATAAAGTTTGGTCGACAGAAGCTGATGGTTGCTGGCGGAGCTGAAGAGCTTTGTGTAACCGAAGCAGCAGTTTTTGATACGTTATATGCCACGAGTATTAAGAATGACACGCCAAAATTAACACCAAGGCCTTTTGATAAAGACCGTGATGGATTAGTTATTGGTGAAGGTGCAGGTACGTTGATCCTTGAAGAATACGAACATGCAAAAGCACGCGGTGCGACGATATTGGCTGAAGTAGTCGGTTTTGGTTGTAATTCAGACGGCGTTCATGTGACTCAACCAACAGCACAGACCATGAGAGTCGCAATGGATCAAGCATTAGCCGACGCAAATATCGAGGCCTCTGCTATTGGCTATGTAAATGCCCATGGTACCGCCACCGAAAAAGGTGATATTGCCGAAACAATTGCTACAGCAAATGTTATGGGCAAAGTTCCCATCAGCTCATTAAAAAGTTACTTAGGTCATACGTTAGGTGCTTGTGGCAGTATTGAGGCGTGGGCCAGTATTAATATGATGACGGATAATTGGTTTGCGCCAACTATCAACTTAACGTCGATAGATACCGAATGTGGCGATTTAGATTATATTCAAGGGCAGGGACGTCAGATCAATACAAACTATGTAATGAGTAATAATTTTGCCTTTGGCGGTATTAATACCTCATTAATATTCAAACGTTATACCGAAGATTAAGTTTATGTCTCAACATGTGAGCCTTTTATTATTCATATTACTTTTATTTGTTTATCCTAGTCAGGCTAAGCAAAATGAAGAGTCAAAATCCGAGGCGATAATTGAAGTGGGTATTGGTGCTTTTGCTATGCATTTGCCGCAATACCTCGGCTCAGACCAATCTGATAGTTATGTTGTACCGCTTCCATATTTCTATTATCTAGATGATGACTTTAAAGTGGACCGTAATCAGTTTACCGGTAAGCTTTGGCAGGATAATAACTTTTACTTAGACCTTTCGGCGTCGGGCGGAGTAAAGGTGAACAGTGAAGACAACCTAGCACGAAAAGATATGCCCGATCTTGATTGGGTGTTTGAGTTAGGTCCCTCCATCAAGTATTACTTTACCGGTGACCCACAACAAAGCAGTTACTTTTATGCGGAATTTTTTACCCGTAAAGCGACCGCTACCGATTTTAGCTCCTTCACTAATGCTGGTTGGCGCTACGGACCAAGTATTACCTATCAACAGGCATTTTCTTCTCCTTGGCTCAATCAAGGCAAAGGCGAGTTTGAGTTTACTACGCGCGCTAATGTCAATTTTTCCGATAGTAAGTATATTAATTACTATTATGGCGTCTCCCCACAGTACCAACAAACAGCTCGGCAAACTTATCAAAGTGATGGTGGTTATGCGGGTAGCGATATTTCAGTTGGCTTAACCTATAAAGTTAATGATTGGTGGTTGGGCGGCTTTGCGCGTTATTATTATTTATCTGGGGCTGAATATGAGGCGAGTCCTCTAATAAAACAACACAGTAACTGGTCATTAGGATTTGGTGTCGCTTGGATTTTTTATAAAAATTAATACCACAACATTTAATTATTAGCCACTTGGGCAGGTTAAAATATCCTTACCGCGCCAGCCTTGATTTATGCTCTTTACGCATAACAAGATCACACACTTAATAGAAATGATATAACTTGATCAATATCAAGTGAGTAGCCCAGCTTTTACTTTTGTATTTGTGGACTAACTGCTACAATCTAAATAATAGTAATTATCATTTGCTCTTAGGTTACGACCTTGAGTAAGATCGATTTATCTTTTGGATTTATATCATGACCCTAGCCGAACTTCCCCTTAATAAACCAGCCAAAATTAGTGCTTTGCCTAAAGATGAAGCTATCGCCGCTCAATTGATTGAACAAGGATTTACGCTCAGATCACACGTATCATTAGCACACAAGGCTCCCTTTAATGGTCCTATGGCGTTTCGTTTACACAATACTAAAATTAGTATTCAACGTACTATCGCAGAGCAAATTGGCGTTAATTTCTAATTAATTAATGAATAGTAAGCAACCTCAAAAGAATCTTTCCGTGAAACAATCAAAACATTTCGCACTGGTTGGCTTTGCCAACTCAGGTAAAAGCACTTTATTTAATCTGTTATTATCCGATAACCCAAGTAATAAAAAGCAAAGTAAGCAAAACGTAGGCAATTGGTCTGGTGTAACGGTTGCCGCTAAAAAAACGAGTTTTACCTTAAATAAGCAAGCAGCCTATTTATCCGATTTACCTGGCTTAAGTTCATTGGAAAGCCATGCAGAGCAAGGTAAAGACCTCACTATTTCCCAATCCTTTTTACAAGATAATGATATTGATTGCTTAGTCAATGTTGTTGATATTAATCAGTTGAGTCGCCAACTTTATTTAACTAGTCAGTTGCTCGAGTTGGGCGTACCTATGATAGTGGTACTTAATAAAACTGATCGTCAAAAGCATTTAGATATTGATATCTCTCAGCTAGCAACCGAATTAGGTTGCCCTGTTATTGCTATTAGCGCGCAAAAGAATGATGCCTTAGCAAAAGTGCAACTGGCATTAGGTCAAATGACAGCTAAGATATCTGCCAATCATCAAAACATTGTTGATAGTGCTCGCTTAGAAGAAACTCAAGAACAAAAACTACAACCTAAAAAAAGCGTTAAGGCAATGCAAGCCCGTTATGATTACATCAGCGATATGCTTGCCCGTGTCAGTAGTGTTGATGCAACTAACGCTGCTTTTGCCAATCCCGCTTCGGCCAATCAGCCCTTTTCAGAAAAAATTGATACGGTTGTGTTACATCCATTAATGGGCGTGCCGGTATTTCTTGGCGTGATGTACTTACTCTTTATGTTTGCCATCAATGTTGGTAGTGCCTTTATCGATTTTTTCGATATTCTCAGTGGTACCTTATTTGTTGCTTACCCGCTGCACTTTCTCGCGCCGTTAGATTTACCGCAATGGATCCTGACAATCGTTGAAGGCTTTGGTAGTGGTTTGCAAACAGTGGCGACGTTTATACCGGTAATTGCTTGTTTATTTATTGGTTTATCACTACTTGAAAGTTCAGGTTATTTAGCGCGTGCTGCCTTTGTGGTAGACAGTGTCATGCAAAAAATTGGCTTACCCGGTAAAGCTTTTGTTCCTTTGATTGTCGGCTTTGGCTGTACTGTTCCAGCGGTAATGTCAGCAAGAATTCTTGATAGTGAACGAGAACGTATTACCACCGTAATGATGTCGCCCTTCATGTCATGTGGCGCAAGGTTACCTGTTTATGCGCTATTTGCTGCAGCATTTTTTCCTGATAACGGTCAAAATTTAGTGTTTTTATTGTATTTAGTGGGTATTGCCGCCGCTATATTTACCGGCTTCTTATTAAAGAAAACGGTATTATCAGGCTCTACCTCATTAAATATTATGGAATTACCTAATTATGAGATGCCAAAAATTAGCAATCTAAGTAAGCGAGTGTGGCAGCGTACCAGTAGTTTTGTCACTGGTGCAGGTAAAACTATCGTGATTGTGGTGTGTTTATTAAACTTTTTGAATTCTATTAGCACTGATGGTCAATTTGGTAACCAAGACAGTGAAAACTCGGTATTAAGCCAAGGGGCAAAAATAGTTATGCCCCTACTCGCACCTATGGGCGTTCAAGAAGATAACTGGCAAGCAGGCGTAGGGATTATCACCGGAATATTTGCCAAAGAAGTGCTGGTTGCTACCTTTAATAATTTATACTCCCCACATGCTTCAGAGGGCGAAGCCGAGCCATCGTTATCACAAAGTTGGCAGGATGCTACTGCCAGTATAAAAGAAAATTTATTAGGTATTGCCCCAGATGATCCTTTAGGTTTCAGTGTTGGTGAAATCAGTGACTTAAATCTTGCAGCACAAGAACAAGGCGTTGAATTAACTACTTATCAGCGTATGCAGTTAGCTTTTGTCAGTCAGTTAGGCGCTTTTAGCTATTTATTATTCATCTTACTTTATACACCTTGCGTTGCGGCAATGGGAGCAATTAAAAATGAAGTAGGTAGTCGTTGGGCAGGATTTGCCGCGATTTGGAGTTTTACTTTTGCTTATTTAGTAGCAACCTTATCTTATCAAGTTGGTACTCTTTTGGTTACTCCTGTTAGTTCTAGTATCACCATTGCCCTTGCTTTATTAACCTTTGTGCTGATTTATTTTTGGCTCAAACATAAAGGCAAACGGGTGTTAACTATTCCCGTTCGAGTCAGTTATTCTTCTTAGGGATTCGTTATATTCATTTTGTTTTTATTGTTACAAATTATCAAACGTTAAATCAGGGTGAAAATGGAAATCCCAGTCAGATGAATCATACTTGTGAGGTGAAATTATGCTTCTATGCATAACTTAATAAGTGTTTTTTATTAGATTGGAGGAATTACTATGATGATCGCAAAATGGTGTATTGATGCTAAATTTGGCCACAAACCAGAAGTAGTAGAGTCATTAACTCAGTGGTTTGAAGAAATAGGTTCTCAAATAGGTTGGACTAAAGATAACTCTAGAATTTTAGTAGGCTCTGTTGGCGCGCTTGAGTCGAGTATTATTTCGGAAATAACGATAGAAAGTTTGACCGACCTCAATGATGCTTGGCAGAAACTAGGTGATATTGAAGAACATAAAGCTTGGAGTAAAACCTTGGAGCCCCATGTGGTTTCTGGCACGCCCAAGTGGGAAATATATCGAATAATTGATTAGAAGGACTGAGTTATCACTAGCAATACAGCGATAAAAATCAAACGAATTGGTATTTTAACCAGTGGTGGTGATGCGCCAGGAATGAACGCCGCTATTCGTGCGGTTGTGTTAGCAGCTCACCACCATCATATAGAGGTGATTGGTTTCTATCATGGTTTTAACGGCTTAGTATGTGAAGAGCATATTGCCATGGCTGAATCATTAACCTTGGTAAAGGTAAATAGCATCATCCACCTAGGTGGCACAATATTAAAGAGTGCTCGCTGTCAGTTAATGCATGAAGAGAAAGGCTTAAAGTTAGCGGCAAACACGTTAAATGCACACAATATCGATGCCCTTGTCGTCATAGGTGGTGATGGCTCTTTTTCTGGCTTGCTGGCGCTTAAACAATATTGGCCGGGTCAGATGATTGGTATTCCTGGGACGATAGATAATGACTTAGATGGTACTGACTACACCATTGGCTTTGCTACAGCCGTTAATACGGGCATAGAAGCGATTGATAAGATTCGTGATACCGCCGATGCTTTTGAGCGAATATTTATTGTTGAATTGATGGGGCGTCACAGCGGTCATATTACCTTTAATGTCGGTATTGCCTGTGCCGCTGAGCAAGTGCTCTCTTTTGAGAATTTCCCTGTCGATGATCAACAAGTGAGGTTATTGCAGTTAGCTAACGAAATTAAAACGGCACAAAAAAATCGTCACGGTAGTTATATTATTGTTATTGCAGAAAACCTTTGGCCTGGTGGCGCTTTTGAGCTGGCTAAACAATTAAATAAACAAGCTGACATTGAATGTACCGCTTGTCTTCTCGGGCATATTCAACGAGGTGGCTCACCTATTGCTAAAGATAGAATATTAGCAACAAAAATGGGCGTGGCTGCTGTTCAAGCTATTATTAGTGGTGAAACTAATGTCATGGTGGCAGAGAAAAATAATGCCATGCACCTCATCGTTCTTGATGAGGCGATTAAGCACCAAAAGCTAGTAAGTAAGCAACTTATTGATGCGCAGCAAAATATCTTGGCGTTAACGGCGCAGACGCAATGTTAAACTAGCTTAGCTTCTCGCTTAAAACCCAGACTACTGATAATTCAACCGAGAATGACGCGGAGCTGACTATACGGCAAGATTCTTGCTGCTACACTAATCTACTGTATGAATAGGCGTATACATACAGTAGGAGGACCGTCATTTAATTTGTGCTTTTTAAAGCGACCAAAAAAATTCGATTATTTTTTTATCCCTGCAAGCACTTTTACCACAGATTCTCTTTTAATGAGTTCAGGGGAAAATAAATTCTTTATATCTAGGTCTTTTTGCTTATACACATTTTTTAATATCCATTGTGTGGACATTTTTGCCATTGCTTTAATCGGGTTGTTAATTGTCGATAATTGAGGAAATAAATACTCGGTAAAATAAGCGTTATCAAAACCAATAATTGAGCAGTCAGAAGGAATGTCAATATTATTATCTCTTGCGCCTCTCATTGCTCCTGATGCCATTTCATCATTTGCACAAGCTACCGCAGTGAATAAAACTTTATTTTTGATAAAATCGTTAATTCCGTCTCTACCACTTTGGGTCAGATAATCACCTTCATAAAATAAAGCCTTGTTAAAAGGAATTTTAGCTTCGATTAATGCTTTTTTATGACCCGTGAAACGTTCAGTCGAATCTTGTTTTGATAATGGACCCGAGATATATGCGATATCTTTATGGCCACACTCTATTAAATGTTTCGCGGCTAAATAGCCGCCTAATTCATTATCTAAATAAAAGCAGTTTCCTCTTATTTCTGGGATATTACGGTTTAAAATAACGAAAGGTATTTTTTTTCGACTGAGTGTAATTAAGTCGTCATCTGACATTGCATCCACTAATAATATAAGCGCATCGCAATTTCGGTCTATTAAAAAATCTAAACCCTCCTTTTCACTTTCTTCATCACTGTGACCTGCTGTTATCACAGCGTGCTTGCCTGCATTTCTTAGTGCTAATTCAATACTACTTAACATGTCACCAAAAAAGGGTCCGTGAAGTTCTGAAACTAAAACACCGATACTGTCTGAACGGCTGGAAGCTAAAGAGCGAGCAACAGAATTTGGGCGATACTCTAATTCAGCCATTGCCGCCATGACTTTCTTTTTAGTTTTTTCACTAACGTGTTCATGATCATTTAAAACTCTTGATACAGAAGATAGTGATACGCCTGCAAGTGCTGAAACTTCGTAAATGGTCGCCATTACTGTCCTTTAGCGTGATACTGAATAAAAATATTTTGGTTACTTTAACATGAAAGTAGAAGGCATACCCGGCTGAATACCTGATGTAACATAAGTTTACTATCCCATAGGTCTTTATAAAATGAAAGCGCTTCCAGTATTTTGGGGAAATGTGTTGCAATTTGTACCGTATGGATCAAGAATGGAAGCGCTTCCAATTGTATGGCAGGCGCAAAAAAAAACTAAAAATCATATTAGTTAACACATAAAACAAAGAACTTACGCGGGGAGAAAAAGATGGCGAGCTCATCAATACAGACACAGAATATTGAATATTCAACGAAAGGTGGTAGTGAAAATTATACTTTTGCACTAACGTCATTAACCTCTTTATTTTTTATGTGGGGTTTTATTACCTGTTTAAATGATATTTTAATTCCGCACTTAAAAGGTGTTTTCGACTTATCTTATAGTCAGGCTATGTTGGTACAATTTTGCTTTTTTGGTGCTTACTTTATTGTTTCTCTGCCTGCGGGTTTACTGGTTAAAAAACTTGGTTATCAAAAGGGCATTGTTTTAGGCTTGGTCATCGCAGCCATTGGTTGTTTATGTTTTTATCCCGCGGCCAACATGCACAGTTATCCGGTTTTCTTGATGGCACTATTTATCCTTGCCAGTGGTATTACTGTATTGCAAGTATCCGCTAACCCTTATGTCAGTATGTTAGGCGATGCTAAAACAGCCTCATCTCGTTTAACCATGACTCAAGCGTTTAATGCTTTAGGTACTACCGTAGCACCATTTTTTGGCGCATTTTTGATATTAAACCATGCCTCAGAATCAATGTCTGCTCAAGCGTCAGCAGAAGCGGTGCAAATGCCTTATGTATTTCTTGCCGCAATGTTATTAGGGCTTGCTGCTATTTTTGCTTGGTTAAAACTACCTAACTTATCGATTGCAGATGATATAGATGATAAAGACTTATCTAAAGACACGGGTAGTGCATGGCAATATAGCCATTTAGTACTCGGTGCTGTTGGTATCTTCGTTTATGTTGGTGCCGAAGTCGCAATAGGGAGTTTTTTAGTTAGCTTTTTAGCCGACCCTACTATCGCTGGTCTGGAAGAATCTGAGGCGGCAAAGTATATTGCTTATTACTGGGGCGGAGCCATGGTTGGCCGTTTTGTCGGTGCTGTTGTTATGCAGAAGGTAGCGGCGGGTAAAGCGCTATTTTTTAACGCTACTCTGGCTGTTATATTGATTTTAGTGGCTATTTTATCCTCAGGCACACTTGCGATGGTGGCCATTTTATTGGTTGGATTATGCAATTCAATTATGTTCCCAACCATTTTTAGTTTAGCGATTAATGGTCTAGGTAAACATACCAGCCAAGGGTCGGGTATTTTATGTTTAGCGATTGTTGGCGGAGCCATTATACCTCTTTTTCAAGGGCTTTTAGCTGATACTATTGGTGTTCAGCAAGCGTTTTTCTTACCAATATTGTGCTATTTCTTTATCGCTTATTACGGTCTATCAGGCAGTAAAGTCAAAGTGATCGCTAACTAAATAATATTCACGATTTTTCACCTATGGAATATTAATAATTAGCGTCAATTATTAACGTAAATAAGAAACAACTTTATGAAACATATAATTAAAAACAACCTACTAAGTTCTAAAGCTAGTGCCGGCATACTATGCTTAGCTGTAACATCGCTGCTAGTTGGCTGTAATGGCACAAAGCAAGAGACTGCTCCTACCATAACGCTTGCTCAACCCGCATCATTGCAACAAACAAAAGCCTCAACCAATGTGGAGATCTGGCCAAAACTTGATATAGCAGTAAAGGCAGATCCGGTTATTGAAGCTAAAGTCGCATCATTATTAGCTACCATGACGCTTGAACAAAAAGTGGCACAAATGATTCAACCAGAGATTAAAGATATTACTGTTGAAGATATGCGCAAATATGGCTTTGGCTCTTACCTTAATGGTGGTGGTGCTTTTCCAAATAATGATAAGCATGCAACACCGGATGACTGGGTCAATTTAGCTGAAGACATGTACCAAGCATCAATCGACGATAGCTTAGATGGCAATAGTATTCCCACTATCTGGGGCACAGATGCAGTTCATGGCCATAACAATGTTATCGGCGCTACCTTGTTTCCTCACAATATTGGTTTAGGGGCAACAAATAATCCTGAGCTAATTGAAAAAATTGCTGCTATCACCGCAACAGAAGTCATGGTAACCGGCATTGATTGGGTTTTTGCACCCACAGTTGCTGTTGTGCGTGATGATCGTTGGGGCAGAACGTATGAAGGTTACTCTGAAGATCCTGAAATAGTTAGAACATATTCATCAGCGATAGTAGAAGGGCTGCAGGGCGCTGCTAATAAAGATTTTCTTGGTGATAAGCGAGTTATTAGTACGGTAAAACACTTTATCGGCGACGGCGGGACTGAAGGCGGCGATGACCAAGGAAATAATATTGCATCCGAGCAAGCGTTACTGGATGTACATGGTCAAGGTTACGTTGGTGGTTTAACTGCTGGCGCTCAATCTGTTATGGCATCGTTCAATAGCTGGCACGGTAAAAAGAACCATGGCAATAAATACTTACTTACTGATGTGTTAAAAGATCGTATGGGATTTGATGGCTTTGTTGTAGGTGATTGGAATGGTCATGGACAAATTAAAGGTTGCTCAAATGAAAGCTGTGCACAAGCGGTAAATGCGGGGTTAGATATTTTTATGGTGCCAACAGATGCTTGGAAGCCACTTTATGAGAATACTATTGCCCAAGTGAAAAGAGGTGAAATTGCGCAAACTCGTATCGATGATGCTGTGAGTCGAATATTACGTGTTAAATTTAGAGCGGGAATTTTCGATAAACCAAGCCCAGCCAAAAGAGCACTTTCAGGAAAAACAGAACTTATTGGTGCTATTGAGCACAGAGAAGTTGCCAGACAAGCAGTAAGAGAGTCGTTAGTTTTATTGAAGAACAAAGGCAACTTATTACCTCTATCAGCAAATCAGCATATTCTTGTTGCGGGTGATGGCGCCGATAATATTGGCAAGCAGTCAGGTGGTTGGACTATTACTTGGCAAGGCACGAATAACGTTAATGGTGACTTTCCCGGTGGCAGTTCTATTTATGAGGGCATTGAGCAGCAGATTAAGACTCAGGGAGGTAGTGTTGAACTCAATGCTGATGGTATTTATAAAACTAAACCCGATGTGGCTATTGTAGTCTTTGGTGAAGAACCCTATGCAGAAGGCGTAGGTGATATTGAAAACCTAGAATACCAACAAGGTGTTAAACAAGATTTAGCATTATTAACTAAGCTTAAAGCAGAGGGAATACCTGTTGTTTCATTATTTATTAGTGGCCGTCCACTATGGATTAATGCTGAGCTTAATGCGTCAGATGCGTTTGTTGCCCTATGGTTACCAGGTTCAGAAGGTATTGCTGTGGCTGATGTGCTGTTTACTCAGAAAAACGGTGCAATCAATTATAACTTCACCGGTAAATTATCATACTCTTGGCCTTCAACAGCTAACCAAACCAAGGTAAATCGCTTTGATAAAGAATATCAGCCATTACTGCCTTATGGTTTTGGTTTGAGCTATGGCGATAAAAATATATTAGCCGATGACTTAGACGTTATATCCCAACAAACTACCGCAAGTTTACAAAAAATCACCCTCTTTGAAAGCGCTATTAAGGCACCATGGAAAATGGTGATAACAGATAGTGATTCGTCGCGTGTTATGACCAGCAGTATTATTGAAAATAAAGCGGTATATTTGCGAACCATTGATAAAAATGTTCAAGAAGATGCAAGAAGAGTTGTATTTAAGGGCTCAGCAAAGGGTAGCGTCGCTTTTACCAGCTTACATGCAATTGATTTAACGGCTTATAAAAAGGCTAACTCGATACTTGAGCTAACGGTGCGCTTGCCTGAGACGCAAGATGTATTAGCGCAACAAGGCACGTATGTATCAATGGGCTGTGGTGAGCAATGTTTAGGTAAAGTGAATATAGCTCAAGCACTATCATCATTAAAAGTTAACCAATGGCAGACGCTTACTATTGATTTACAGTGTTTTGAAAAAGCGGGCGCAGACTTAAGTAAAATTATGAGTCCATTTGCTTTATCTACGGAAGCACAATTGAATATCGATTTTATGGATGTTTTTATTAAGCCAAATAGTGCTGATTCAGCAAACGTTTCTTGTCATGAATAAATAGGCTAAGTTTACGTAATGCATAATTTATATCGTGTTTTTATAGTTCTTTTCTTCTCAATTAGCAGTGTAGCTCATGCTACGGATACTATATTTTATCCTTGGTATGATGAAGGGAAGTTCAAAGAGGATGGTTATTACTTAGCATTACTTGAACTGGCGCTTGAAAATTCTAAAGAGGAATTTGGTGAATATCAGTTGCAAAAAGCGATTCAACCTATGTTTCAAAATAGGGCGATAGTAGAGATTAAAAATAACCGAAACTTAAGCGTCATCTGGACGATGACGTCGCAAAAGCGTGAGCAAGAATTAAATGCTATCAGGATACCGATACTCAGAGGTCTAGGTGGCTACCGCATTTTTTTGATACAAGAGGGACAACAAGATAAATTTTCTAAAATCAAAAGTGCTAAGCAACTTAAAAAACTCTATGCTGGACAAGGGTATGATTGGCCAGATTCTTATATTTTAACCGATAACCAATACCGATTAATCACCGGTCCTGGTCATACAACTTTATTTAATATGCTCCAGCACGGTCGTTTTGATTATATGCCTAGAGCATTGCATGAGCCTTGGAATGAAGTAGCTATGTTTAAAGGACTGCAAGTAGAGTCGTCACTGGCGCTACACTATCCTTCGCCCTATTATTTCTTTGTCAGCAATGACAACCCGAAACTAAAAAAACGGATAGAAATAGGTTTAATCAAAGCTGAAAAAAATGGAAGTTTTCTACGACTATTTGATAATCATCCTGTGACGAAAAATATGCTGGCTACAGCAAAACTAGGTCAAAGAAAAATATTAAAACTAAAAAATTCATTTTTGTCTAGGGAGACTCGACAGGTTATTGAAAAAGTAGCGCCTCTAACATTCTAGAGTCTCTGCTTTTTATAAAAATTTACCTAATGAAAATGAACGAATAATAGACTTTTATAAAGTCATCTCAGGTGTTTACTGGCGTTTAAGAATATAACTACAATAATAACTAAAATAGAGATAAAAATATGAAACAGTTCTTACAAGGGGTGATTATAGTTTGTGTTGCCATCGGCTTAACTGCTTGTGGTGGAAGCAGTGCTGAATCAACAGCAGTTGCAGAATCAACAACTCCAGATAATTCAGCAACACCTGATACCATAACGGATACTACAACGGAAAATCCTCAAGATCCTACCGACATGGTATTAATCAGTGACCAATGGCAACTGGTTTGGCAGGATGAGTTTGATAATGAAATCATTAATTTAACTAAGTGGTCTTTGGAAGTGAATTGTTTTGGCGGAGGCAATAACGAGCAGCAATGTTATACCGACCGTGCTGAAAATGCCTTTATTGAGCAAGGCGTTTTGAAGATAGTCGCTTTGAAAGAAAACTTTATCGGTCCGGCGGCTCAAGATGATGATGCTAATTATAATCCGAGTAATACCCGTACTTTACCTTATACATCAGCTAGATTACGCAGTAAAAACAAAGGCGATTGGACATTTGGTCGCTTTGAAATTCGCGCGAAATTACCCCAAGGACAAGGGACTTGGCCTGCTATTTGGATGTTACCGACAGACTGGGCTTACGGCGGCTGGGCTGGATCAGGTGAAATCGATATTATGGAAGCGGTTAACTTAAAAGCAAAATCTGATGAAAGTGGTGCCTCAGTAGATCAAGAAGAATCAAGAGTTCATGGCACCTTACATTATGGACGAGCATGGCCTGAGAATGTGTATTCGGGTCAAGGATTTAATTTACCTGGAGGTATAAACCCAGCAGATGATTTTCATGAATACGCGGTTGAATGGCAAGCCGGAGAGATTCGCTGGTATGTTGATGATATTCATTTTGCTACGCAACGGGATACTGGATGGTACTCACAATATATGAATAATGATGGCGTATTAGTTAATGGTGACGATGGTGCCCCCTTTGACCAAAAATTTCATTTATTGTTAAACTTTGCTGTGGGTGGTGCTTGGGCAGCTAATGTTAATAACAAGGGCATTGATGAAAGTGTTTTTCCGCAATCATTAGAAATTGATTATGTCCGAGTCTATGAATGTTCTGTTTCGCCATCAACAGGAGCAGGTTGTGAAGCGATTGCTGATGATGCTGCGTTGGTAGAAGGCCATCAAGCACCAGCGCTGTAATTGCTCAAGTACTCTGAAAAATGCTTATTGATTGATAACGGATATATAGAACGATTAAATGCTAATTAAGACTTTAAAAGGTATTAGTTAGCATTTTTTTTTACGTATAAACTTATATTTCGATAAGTATCTACCCAATAAATAGCTTTATTATTAACTAGGTAATCTAATAACTCTTGATGAGCATGTTTTGATACCGAAAGGTGATCGCTACCAACGCCATGAAAAGTAAAGTTAGCGATAGTGCCATGCAGAGCCGCTTTTTGTGCGTAAGCTATTAGTTCAGCGCCTGAGTTTCCTGACGGCGTCCAAACTGGCGCATCCATAACATTTATTGAGCGACGATTTTGTGGGATTTTTCCTACATGCGACTTAATACCAACAAAAGTGTTATGAAGAGCAGCTACGTAGTTTTTATTTTCTACAATTTGATCGGTACAAGGTACCGTAAAAGTTCTGACGGTTTCACCATCAATTGCTTTTAAAAATGAGTTGGCTGTATGCACTTCTTGAATAATTTCAGCAAAGTACTTTTTATCTAAATCATTATGTTTTGGTACCCATGCTCTATTGGGCAATGATCCTCGACAAGCATGATTAATAGAATGATTTCCTAATTCATGGCCCTGTTGAGCCGCTTTTCGCCAATCAGTTAAACGATCTGCCACAGTAGATGAATTAAGTGTTAAATAGAAAGTCGCTTTAAGGTTGAGCTTATTAAGGGCAGGTAAAACATGATCAAGTTGACTGTTTAAAGCATCATCATAGGCAAGGTTTACCGCTGCTTTGGCATTATTGGGCCAAAGCAATTTCTCATTAGCTAATGAGGGAAGCGATAGTATTACCGGTAAAACAATCAAATATTTAACCATGTTTTTCCTTAATTTTCTTAGTCATCTATTTATAATATTGAATATAAAGATATATATCAAATGGATAAAAAACCTTGAGGTTTTCATTTGATAATTCGACAAATGAATCTCTCTATGGTCTAACAATCCACCCATATTTTCATAAGCCTGAACATATAGCTATTCTCTCTACGATATCTAACGTGGCCAATTCATATGCTTAAATAGGTATTTAGTGGGTGTAAATCGGTATGATTTTAAGTGCCATTGATAATGGAATTACCGCTGATATGATAATTGCTGGTTACTTAAAATGTATTAGGAGGTTATAAAAGTTATATTTTTTGTATTAACTAAGGTATGTTGTCAACGCTTGATGCGTAACATTTATCAGGTGTTTTAGTTAAATTAATTGAGGTGTAATAATAAAAATATTGATGATATCTAAAGAGATACCATCAATATTGGAGTAATATATCATTATATAAAGCTTGAGCAATTAACCGCTACTCTTCAGCTAAATAATACTAATGAATTACTGAGCAATGCCTACAGTGATGTCGTCTAGAGAAACGTCACCGACTTCATCACCCATATCAAATAATACACGGCTATTGTCATCACCAAAAGCGGTTGCAGGAACAACAATAAAATAGGTTACCCATTCAGTCGTTATAGCAACAGATTCTACCGCATTAGTCCACGGGTCATGTGCTAAACCAACGCCAACAGTAATATTACGAGCAACAGAAGCTTTCGCTTTAAATTCTACGACATAAATTGCATCAGGAATGATAGTCATCACTTGACTTAAGTTAACATCCCATGGGTTACCAGCATTTGCTATATAAGCTTCGTAGTGGCTTCCTACAGGAGGAGTTGTGTCAAAAATATTAGTGCCCGCAGAGTCGATAAGTGAGATATTACGTAATGAAATATCTCCCGGAATTGCACCACCCATATCAAAGATAGTACGACTATTATCATCGCCAGCTGCAGCTGCTTCCATCAACGTATATGTTTGCCATTCAGTTGTTAACTCAACTGTATGTGTGTTATTCGTCCATGGGTCATGAAACAAACCAAAACCCGCGGTCATAGGACGAGGAGCAGAGGCTTTAGCATCATAACTTAACGTATAAACTTCACCCGTCACTAAAGTTAAAGGATGGCTGATACCTGTATCATATACATTGGCAGTTGGCTCTGGAACAGCATGCTCATACACATACACACCTGGCGCTTCAGACCAATCGGTAAGTCCTGCATCAAATGAACTATTTGTTAATAAGTTGCCTGCTGTATCTGGCTTGCCACCACTGCCTACTGAAATAAGAGCATTCTCAGAGGTATTAAACATGCCATCTGTTACGTTTACGGTGACAGAACTAAGACCCTTATCACCTGATCCAGGAGTACCTGATAAAACGCCTGTGCTGGCATCAAAATTTAACCAAGAACCATCGGGAAGAATTGCTGAGAAAGTTAAGTCATCACCATCAGCATCGCTTGCAGTAAAGGTATGACTATATTCTTCATCTACTGCAGCCGCTGTTTCAGCAGCTGGACTAGTAAACTCAGGAGCCGCAAATCTTGGTCCAATAGAGTCACCATCTACTGGCTCCAAATCAGCACCACAGCCAGTCAGTGCAATAGCTAAAGCTAAAGTTGACAGCTTAATTTTTAAATGTTTAGTTTTCATCATGTAGTATTCCCCTAGATATTATATTGTTAGAACTGCACACTCACACGGCTTAAAAGATGAAAAAACAATATGTTGTTTGTCCAATTGCAACGTCTGATGCAGCGAGTCCATTTATATGGGTATCGCTATTAATCCCACTGGAAGCGCTACCAATTTTTTATAGAAATGCTTCCAATTTATTTTGGAGCACAACAATCTTATTCTGGAAGCGCTTCCATTTATACCACCAGTAATGCTTATAACAAAGGCTTTTTTTACATTTCTTCACTTTTTTTAAATTTACAACTAATATATTGACGGTAAATTTTTAAGGGGAACAGTATATAAAGTAACAAACTCAACCGGCTATTGAATCTGTCTGTTAATCGGAAGTAATTTAATTCGACCTCGTATGAAAATACTGTTTCTTCTACACAATTATTAATTTTATATGCAAGTTTAAGATGCCGGTGGCTATTTTGCTGTTGCTTTACAATATTGCTTAATAAAATCTAAGTGATCAGGCCAATTATCAACTTTACGTTTTACTGTTGACTTAATGTTATCTAAAAAGCTTTGTAGTTCATTATCACCCATTAAATCAACAATAGGGTGGTATTGTTCAGGCATTAGACCCTGTCCCATCATGACTTGTACCCAAGATGTTTCTCCAAAAAGTTCTTCTTCTTTTTTGAATACATTAGCACTTTCTTTAAATAACGACATACGGTGTTTAAGCGTTTCAGGGATATCCATATTGCTGCAGTATCGCCAAAACTCAGTGTCTTTACGGTCGGTTAAATTATAATGTAAAATAATGAAATCTTTAATGCTGTTAACTTCATCTTTACTTTGTCTATTAAATTCATCAACTTCAGCTTGCTTAATCCCTTGCGACGGAAACATTTGCATTAAACGTATAATGGCTTTTTGAAATAAATGAATACCCGTAGATTCTAGCGGTTCAATGAAGCCTGAAGATAATCCAATAGCAATACAGTTTTTATTCCAATGTTTACGACGTGTACCTGTTTTATATTTTATAACACGCGGCTCATTTAGCAGCTCACCTTCAATATTGGCTAATAAGGTTTGTGTCGCCTCTTCGTTAGACATGTATTTACTGCAAAAAACAAAACCGTTACCGGTTCGGTTTTGTAAGGGGATTTTCCACTGCCAACCAGCGTCTCTTGCAATAGAACGTGTATAAGGAACAGGTTTAGTCACCGTTTTAGTTTGTACCGCTATCGCGCTATCACAGGGTAAAATGTGTGACCAATCCTCATAGCCAGTATTGAGTGCTTGTTCAATTAACAAGCCTCTAAAACCAGTGCAATCAATAAATAAGTCACCTTCAACTACCTTACCATTACCTAATTCCAGTGAACTAATAAAGCCACTATCTTCATCTAGAACCACTTTATCAATACGGCCTTCAATACGTTTTAAACCATGTTTTTCTGCTATTTTTTGTAGAAATTCAGCATATAAACCCGCATCAAGGTGATAGGCATGGTTAGAGGCTTGGTCCGCTTCTACGGCAAACTTTCCTTCCCTAGCGCCTAAGTGTTCTGGTACGTAATCACCTATGTCTGAAACTATGCCACGCTGTTTTCCCTTCAACCAAAAATGTTGAAAATCAGCCGCCCAGCAATTTTGACCTAAAAATCCAAAGGAGTGAATATAGTCTTTATTAACATCACGCCAATTTTCAAATGAAATACCCAACTTGAACGTAGCATTCGTCGCTGCCATAAACTCTTGTTCATTAATGCCTAATAATCGGTGAAAAATATGCAAAGTAGGTATGGTTGCCTCACCAACTCCCACGGTAGGGATGTCATCTGATTCAACAAGGACAACGTTTAAATTTTTACCGAACAGCTTGGATAATGCCGCTGCTGTCATCCAACCCGCAGTACCACCACCGGCAATAACAACTCTTTTTATGGCTTTGTTATTCATTAAATTATCCTTACAAATATAATGATTAGTTTTAAGAAGATGTTTTCAGATTATATTTTTAGTTTATTAAGTAAGTCAGCCCTGATTTTTTTTGCTGAATTTACGTCTAACGGTAGAGATAACATCCCCTTAACAAAATCAGGAATATGATCTAAATCGTTTTCTTGATGATCAAAAATATAATAATCAAAAATAGCTTTCCATGCCTGTCTTTGTTCTAAAGGAAGATTTCTCAAACTTAATATCGCTAATTTCAATGCATTTTCTGGTCGTCCCATAAACGCAGGACTATCACGCCACCAATGCGTTACGAGTACATTAAAGGCACTTAATGCTTTGACATGATGCCACCACATAGCAGGAAGAAATAATGCATCGCCAGCTTGCAAATCTGCAACTTGAGCGGCTTGTAATGCTTGTTTAAATTTAGGGAATCTTTTGAAATCAGGTTTTTCAAAATCAATTAAACTAATATCACGACCACCTGGTGATATTTCCATCGGCCCAATATACAGGTTAGCTATCTGCTCTGGTGGGAATAAAGTAAATCTTCTTTTACCTGCAACACAACATGCGAGGTTATTTGGGAAATCATAATGTGCGGCTATTTTACTTTGATTACCAATCCAAATACTGGTTAATGGTTTTAGATGGTCAATTGAAGCATTATTTTCATCATTATAACCAGGCAGCCAAGCATTAATTTCTGTTGAGGCAACATAGATTGTGGGTGGTTTATTATCTGTTGCGTGTTCTAACAATTTATCTAAGACAATATTAAGATCTGCACTAATGTTTTTAAAATTAAAACCACTCATGTCATCATTATAAAAAACACGCCCTTGCGTTTCAGGCTCGCCATAAGCACTAAAAACAGGCTTGTTATTATAAAGTTTACGTAAATAATTCGCAGAATGTTCAGGCGACTTTTTACTTTCAACCACCATCGGCCACTTATCACCAAAACCTTTCAAAATAAGCGGCTGTGTTGATGATAAAACAAATTCAGGTATATCACCCGGTTGACAATTTGTTATCTCTTTAACTTTATTTGCTATCGCCAACATTTGCACATACCAAGTTTAAATTTACGATGAAAAAGGATGAGTCTAAATGGATTAAAGGCCAAGTCTTTCATTTTTCTTACTGATTAATGTTCTGACATTCGCTTGTGATGCAATTGTCATATAGATTGCTTGTAAATATCCTTTTTTCTGCAATGACTTTAAAACATCACTACTCAGTTCATCTAGTTTTTCTTCGTTAATAGTATAAAAACCAAGCATTTGGTTTTTTGATTGATCATTAAGAGTGATATCTAAAGTCACTGATTCCAACAATTGATGTTCATTTAAAGTATCAATAAAATCATTACTATCGTTGACCCCATGGTGAATAGCTTCAAGTAGATCTGCAACTTTATCTAAATAAGGACTATTGCCACCATGTTCTAAAAATATAGATTCACCTTGTTCTTGATTAACACGGGGGTTATCAAGATCAATATTTAGCATCCTTTGCTGCTTTTCAACACCTTCTTCATTTAGGGTTTGTATACCGATTAAAAACGGCTGTCTAGCAACCATCGCTGGAATATAATCCGCAGACCACTTATTGTCAGAGAGGAATAAGTTCTCTTTATGTTCAAAGCCAAACAAAGCAAGTGGGAAGAATTTACCTGTATCTGGGTTCTTATTAAAAAAAATGGGGTAATAAGCTTGTACACTTTTAAACTCCATCGGAAAAGTTTGTACATACCATAGATTGTCACCATAGGATGCAGACCGTTCAGTGATTATTTTTAAGTTTTGGTGATCGATGTTATTTAGTAAAACAGAATTTGTCATTTTTAATTCCACACATTGGTTATATTTATTTCAGTTAAAGAAAGTTACTGTATTTTTGTCATGCTAAATTTTGGGTAAACCATACTTTTTAATTTTGTTAATGAGTTCACGGTTTGTTGGTAAAATGGATAAAAGTTTCTGTGTTTTTTTTATATTATCATTAAATAATTTATCTGCTTTTTCAGCATGACTCACCCTTTTTTTGTGTCCTAATGGGTCAGTGACGAAGTTCATACCATATAAAATGTATTGAAAACTAGCTGGCGGAAACATTTCTTCAGTGTGCGTTGCGTCATAATTATAAGGTGGTTGATAACGCCATAGTTTTATAAGTTCTTGTAAACTTTTAGGTATACTGTTTTCATTTTTATTATCTAGCCAATAAGCTGAATCAGTTCGTTGACTTAATACATAATGTAACTTTAAAAAATCGACTACGTTTTCCCAACGATGCAAAAACTTGTCATTAAAACGTTTGGCTATAATATCCATGGTCTGGCGATTTGCAGGCAACTGCTCACTGATCATTTTTGCCGAAAGTTCAATTAATGCTAAAGCAGAGGCTTCTAAGGGTTCAATGAAACCCGCAGCCATACCAATTGCGACACAGTTTTTATGCCAAAATTTTTCTCTGTGCCCCGGATTCAAAGGTATTCTTCGTATCATCACTGAATTAGCAGTATCTTCTCCCATTGAGGGGACTAAATAATTACGTAACTCTTGTTCTGCTTTATCATGTGATATATGTACACTGGAATAGGTATATCCAACACCTCGTCGTGATGGCAGTCCTATATCCCAAACCCAACCTGCGGTTTGGGCTGTAGATGAAGTAAATGATGCAATAGGACTGTCACTATTTTCGTAAGGCACATGTACGGCCATTGCAGAATCATTAAATAAAATATGTTTTTTACTAATAAAGGGAATTTTATAATGTTGAGCTAATAATAATGATGATGTCCCAGTGCAGTCGATAAACAGATCGCCGAATATATCCCCTTGCATTTTTGTGGTAATCGACGCTATATCACCTGTTGCAGATGAGTTTATTTTAGTGACATGATCAATAACGTGTTTTACACCTAACTTAACGGTGCAATGTTTTTGTAAAAATTGACCAAATTTACCTGCATCTAAATGGTAGCCATAATTGGATGCAAAGGAATATTCAGCGGTCGTTATTTGTTTTGGCGCTAAACCATGAGCACCTAAATGACTTTGCTCACAAACGGCATCTGCAAAACTAATTTTATCACTGAAAGGTTGCCAATATGATGAAAGATTTATCTCATTAAAACCATTTGGCAAGGTGAAAGGGTGGTAATAGTGCTCGTTAGTATTGTTCATCCAGTTAGTGAATTTCGAACCTTGTTTAAAGCTTGCATCGCATTCTAGTAAAAATTCAGTTTCAGAAATCCCCATTTTTTGCAACGTACTACGCATTGATGGCCAGGTACCTTCACCAACACCTAGAGGTGCAACATCTGCCGATTCAACTAGTATAATCTCGATCCCTGAATCTTGGTTAGTAGAATGTTCAGCAGCGATAACACCCGCTGTTAGCCAACCTGCAGAGCCACCACCAACAATTACTATTTTTTTTAAGGGTTCATTCATAAATTTTGTTTCTTAAATTGCTCACTAAAAATTAGGTTTGATTTACTAAACTATATCGTGCCTTAATGTGTCTAACTACTGCTATTTAGATGATATTGAGATAGCTGAATATTTTCAAATATAGTTAATATAGCCAATATATGCACCTAAGTTTTTTGTGAAAAATTTATTCCTGTTTGTAATAAAAATAAAAGCCGCATAAATTATTAATTTAGCGGCTTTATTATTCCTAAATTACCAACGTTATTATTAGAACGTATAGCGAGCGCCTAAAGCAAAACGAGCACCCGTTTGAGTGTAATTTAATACTTCATAGCTACTACGACCGCGTGTACGTCTCTTTTCGTCAGTAACGTTAATACCGTTGAAGAATAAAGTTAAGCCTTCAACTAGCGATACATCGTAATTGACCGCTAAATCAATTTGGTTGTACTCTTCTACATACACTGGAGAAGCCCCTACATCTCCTTGGAAATGAGATGTTAGGTATTCATCACGCCAGTTGTAGGCAATACGTATAGAAAAACCATATTTCTCGTAGAAAGCTACCACGTTAGCCGTATCACTAATGCCAGTTTCAGCGACTTGATCAGAGTCATAGTTAACGCCATTCTCATTAACGGAGCTACCAATAGAAGCATTATCATACGAATTATCAGAGTTAACTAAGGTATAGTTAACAATCGTACCAAAACCTGTATCACCGAATAAATGTTGTACGGCAAATTCAACACCGTCAAAACCTGATTTTTCGGTAGAGTTAGCAAATGATGCAATATTAAATTGTACTAATGGATCTTCCGGACGACCGTTTATTTCTACATTACCACCAACAACATTTACCGATGGGTCAGTAATGTTTTCAGAAATCCACAAGCGTTGAGCCGGACGATCGTCAGCTTCAACACCAGCTGCAATAGCCTGTTGTACAAACGGACTGGTCAGCGCGCCAGGGTTAGTAAGATTATCTTGGGTATAAACAGTCTCTGTACGGATACTTTCGTTAGTAATATCTTTTTGGAAATAACCTAATGAAATATAGCTACCTTCGCCATAATACCATTCTGCCGAGAGGTCGAAATTTGTAGCTTCAAGGGGTAATAAGCCTGCATCACCTGAGTTACCAGCACCAGGACTATTTACTCGCGCTAATCCACCTAGTGATGTACCGCCAATCATTTGACCATAACTTGGGCGACCAATCGTTTCACTAAAAGCAGCACGAAGTATAATGTCGTCGGTTACTTCTAAATTGAAGTTAATGCTTGGTAATACATGATCATATTTACCAGTTTTGGTTTGAAATTCAGTTCCACCGGATAGAGTTAACGGTAATTCAGTATCGCCAACCCAAGTTGTTGCGTTAAAACCAGGAACATTTGATGTGGTTGCAATTTCTGTTTCTTCATAACGTACACCTAAATGTACATCAAATGGCATGGATCCTATTTCACCATCATAATTATATTGGAAGTAAACAGCGGTCATTTCTTCTTTGGTATATTGATCTGTACCAAGTGCATAATCGGTTGAAGGACAAAAAGATGAACCACAATCACCAATAATACCCGGTTGTATGGATAACGTATCTTCAGCAATTTGTCTTACGTCAAGAAAGTCAAATTCAAAATAGGTATTTAAAATATCCGGCGCCCAATCAGTGCCAGTAACGTCTACAAAATCACTGAAATCCCCACCACTTTCGTCAAACTGATCTAAAATAGTTCTACGTGTAAAGTTTTCATCTCCAAACGATCCAGGTTCACCTTCACCACCCCAGTTATTACGTTGTACCGTTCTTCTTTGGTCACGATTTTCAGCTGTTGTCATGGCTATGCCAAAGTCTATACTGCCCGCTTCTTCAAAGACAAAAACACCATTAAACTGATGTTGCTCAATGTGAGAATGATCTTGCTCATTACTAAAAGCACTACCTGTTACTTGCATATCTGACGCCACTACCGCATTACCACCACGTACTGCAAGCGTCGGTAAAACACCTGTAAAGTCAGTAGCTGATGCCGTACGAATAAGCGCTCGTGCCGCTAAGTTGTTATTAGATCCATACTCATTATTTGGTGTGTTTTCAGCGTCTGAATCATGATAATCGTACGAGAGGTTCAAGCTATCGTTAACTTGCCAATCAAGGTTAAAACCTATTGAAGAGGTTTTATCACGTATACCATAATCACCAGAGCCCATCGCTAAATCTGTTGGATCATCATAAACTTCAGAATGTAATAATGGTGAGGCTACATTGCCTGATGTCCATACATCAACAGCATTTCCAGGAGAGGCATACCAAGCTGAAACATTCGCTACTTGTGTATCTTGTTCTTTTTGAATGTAGGTATAATCTAATGTCGCCGTGATGTTTTCCATCGGGCTGTACTGTAATACTAACTGAGCGTTAGTTCTTTCACGTTGTACTTCTTCAAAAGTATAAAAAGTGGTTTGTGGAACAGAATAAACGCCTGGGTTTTCATTACGGTTAAACTGATCACTTCGACCGTTTTCTATAGGACCAAAACGATTATTGCCGTTGATGTCTTGACCATCAGGGTCATAACTTCTCCAACCAGTACTTACACCTGCTTGTTGATTACCACTTTCACGTTCTGAATAACTTGCCGAAAGAGAAATACCAAAAGTATCATCAGCAAACGTATTTGAATACAAACCTGATAATTCAGGAGTCGTACCACCGGTCTGTGCTGAGGTATCATGTAAAGCTTGTGCACTAACAACTGCGTGCATGCCAGGGTTATCTAGTGGTCTATTCGTTTTAACATTAATTGTTGCACCAATGCCACCTGTAGACATTCTTGCCATCGATGTTTTGTAAACTTCAACACCACTGATGCCTTCCGCTGCAACGTTTGAGAAGTCAAAAGAACGATCACCTGTTGTATTAGGCATTTGACGGCCATTTAACAAGATTAAATTACGGTCTGCACTAAAGCCACGAACAGATACTTTACTTCCTTCACCATTAGAGCGGTCAATTGAAACACCAGTAATACGTTGTAATGATTCTGCTAAGTTAGAGTCTGGAAATTTACCTATGTCCTCTGCATTAATCGCATCCACAATACCACTTGAAGAGCGTTTAATATCCATTGACTTGATCATACTGCTACGGATCCCCGTAACTTCAATCACTTCAATGTTATTTTCTTTTTCTTCTTCAGCAGCAAAAACGGGTGCTATCGCCGTTACTCCTAAAATTATTGATAAGCTTTTAGCAAGTTGAGTCTTTTTAAAATTTGATTTCTTCATGTATCTCCCCTAGGCATTTCATTTTATAATATTTATATTTTCTGGAAGCGCTTCCACTTTAGTTTAAAAAAAATATGATGGTAATCTGGAAGCGCTTCCACAAATTAAAGCAGTTTCATTACAAGGTCAATACAAACTTGTTAAATAATGTAAAAATTATTTAGAGCTTCTACTCATTTTTTTGTGTTTTAAATGCTACATTATTGAATTAGCTGTGTTTATATAATGCGCACATATTGATGTATGTTTGTACAAGGAAAGGTGTGTTTTGAAACTGAACAAGTGAAGACTAATCACATATGAACGTGATTAGTCTTTTGAAATAGACATTATATCAGTGGATTATAAGGCTTGTTTTTGTAGTGCTTGATGGATTTCATCAACTTTTTTATCATCTAAGGTGTACCAACGCATTACCCAGGCAACTAAGATTGAGCCTAAGGCTGGAAAGACAGTAAATGATAGCAGTATACCCTGTTGGGTAAGTTCTGTTTGTTCTACATCCGCTTGATAACCATAATAAGCTAATGACCAACCGGCTAATGCTCCGCCGACAGCGACCCCTAGTTTGATAAAAAATACTACGGCCGAATAAATCATGCCAGTAATACGAATACCTGTTTTCCAGTGACCGTAATCGATGGTATCGGCCATTTTTGCCCACAACAGTGGCGTTGCCATTTGTAAGAAAAAGTTCCAGAAGAAAAATAGGGTGAAAGCCATGAAGATTTGCTCTTTACCGACAAAGTAGCTAAGAATACAAATGAATGCAGCGATGGATTGTAGAGCGATATAGGCTTTAATTTTGCACACTTTTTTCGCTAACGTTTGTGATAAACCGGCGCCAAGAATACTGCCGATCATGCCTAAGGTCATAAATAAGGTAATTTGGTCTGGTTGACCAAGGTAGTATTTCACATAATAAACCGCAAGGGTTCCTCGTAAAACTTGACCGCTTAATAGGAATAAACCAGCAACACACAGTATTCGCCATTGATCGTTTTGCCACAGATGAGAAAAATTCTCTTTAAATGTTGAAGCTTGATCTTCTGGGGGACTGACTCTTTCTTTTGTTCCAGCAAAACAAAGTAGAAAAAGTATAACGCCTAAGCTACTCATGGCGATCATCGTGTATTGATAACCTAACGCTTTGTCACCAGCGCCAAACCATTCAACTAATGGCATAGTACCTGCGGCAACAATTAAGCCGCCGAGCATACCAAAAACAAATCGATAAGATTGTACACTGACGCGTTCTTTTGGATCTGCGGTTAGCACGCCACCCAAAGCCGAGTATGGAATATTGATGGCAGTATAAACAATCATTAATAAACTATAGGTAGCAAAGGCGTAGATGATTTTACCATTTTCTGATAAATCAAAGGTTGAAAAAGCTAAAACACTAATGAGACCAAAAGGAATGGCTAACCAAAGTAAATAGGGTCTAAATTGCCCCCATTTAGTTTTGGTGCGATCAGCCATAGCCCCCATTAAAGGGTCGGTTATTGCATCAAATATTCGTACAACCAGAAAAAGAGTACCCACTAACGCCGGAGATAGACCAACGACATCTGTATAATAGATAAGCAGAAACATCATCACCGTTTGGAAGATGATATTACTAGCCGTATCGCCTAAGCCGTAGGCAATTTTTTCTTTTATTTTAAGCATTTATATCTCATCTGTTAGGCTGTTCTTTTATATTCTTTAATCTAACCTAAATTATTTTCGTTGATTAATAAAGTCTCTATAAGCATAACCACTTGCTTTAATGGTGCGTTTTTGAGTTTGATAATCGACATAAACAATACCAAACCTTTTCATGTAACCTAGTGCCCATTCAAAATTGTCCATTAAACTCCAAGCGAAGTAACCTCGAATATCAACCCCAGCTTTAATCGCCATATCAACAGCATTTAAATGGCTGTTATAGTAATTAATTCTGTGTTGATCATCGACGATATCATTTTCTATGGTATCTGGCATCGCCGCGCCATTTTCGGTGATATAAACCGGTGGTAATGTATAGGTTTTATTTAAAGAGACTAATAAGTCAGTAAAACCTTGCGGATATATTTCCCAGCCCATATCGGTCAATGGCACATTTTTGGGCTCAACTTCGCTAAATATATCTTTTTCATCGGCTTGATAAACAGCTCTACTGTAATAATTTACACCCAAGTAATCAATTGGGTGAGATATTATTTGTAAATCGCCTTGATGAATTTCTGGATGATGAGAAACTGGCAGTTGTGATAATATTTCAGGGTATTGGCCATCGATAATAGGTTTTATATACCATTGATTAAAATAGTCATCTGCATATTTTGCAGCATTGATATCGGCTAAATTTTCAGAAAGCGGATAACAAGGGGTAAAGTTAAGCACTATGCCGTTTAAGGTGTTTGGACTGTGTTTTTTTAATACTTGCATCGCTAAACCATGGGCAAGTAATAAGTGATGAGCCGCTTTTTTACCAAATTGTTTACCTTTAATACCTGGCGCATGAATGCCTATTTCATAGCCTAAATAGGCACTACAAAAAGGTTCGTTGAGTGTTGCGTAAGAATGTACACGGTCACCAAATGCTTTCACCACTATTTCGGTATATTCTTGAAACTTATAAGCCGTTTCTCTATTTAACCAACCACCTTTATCCTCAAGATGTTGAGGAAGGTCCCAATGATAAAGGGTAACAAATGCTTTTATGTTAGCGGCCTTTAACTCATCTAATAAATTAATATAAAACGTAATGCCTTCATTATTAGGGCTACCATCTTGATTAATTACTCTACCCCACGAGATAGAAAGACGATAAGCATCAACATTTAAAGATTTGATCATTGCTATATCATTTTTCCAAAGGTGATAATGATCGCAGGCAATGTCCCCGTTTGAATTATCGGCGATATTTCCTTCATCCGCACAAAACGAATCCCAAATGCAGGGTAATCGCTGAGCTATTCCACCTTCAATTTGAAAGGAAGCAGTAGCGACTCCGAAGAGAAAGTCTTTGGAGGTTAATTTGGAATCATTTGGTAAAGATATTTTCATGGTTATTTATAATACTTATTTGCTGTAGTTTAAGTTTTGTTGGTAGCGCTTCCAAAATCCCCTGCGTGAAACTGGAAGCGCTTTCAATTTAGCTTGGATAGTTTTGAAGGTCAATATATTTCATTACTACTTATTGTATTATTTATATATCGGTAGGGGGGAAGTATTAGAAAATACAGCGCTTAAGCTGGGTATCGAAATGATTGTAAGATAATTATTTAACCTTGTAGATGTTATATAAAAGGATTACTAGTCGTTATCTTCGAGAGTAGTTATTCATCGTTAACGGATAATATTTTTTAAATATAATCCGTTAACGATAGTTAATGATTTCCAACGAAGCTTACCTCTTCCTTTTACAAGATTACATTGTTTAATTATATGGTTTTCAATGATAATGAAAACTTACAACCATGTCCTAATTCACTGCTGACCATCAACTCTGAATTTAAAATCAAGGTCAGTTTTTGGCTAATAGCTAAACCTAAACCAGCATGATGGGTACTATCCTCAATAGCATTACTTGCGCGATATCTAGCGTCAAATATATAGGCTATATCCGCTTTACTTATGCCGCTGCCATTATCAATAACTTCAATTTGGACTTTACTACTTTGCTTATCGTTTTGCCTATTATTCTGCTTAGTGTCACTTTGACTGACGTTAATTATTATTTCCCCGCCCTCGTTAGTATGACGAATCGCATTTTCAATTAAATTAGTCATAATGCGCTCAAGTTTGGCTATATCAGAATAAACCATAAAACGACATTGTGGTGGTTGCAACGTTAATGAAATATTCTTCTGATCCGCTTTGAGTACAAACTTTGCCATGATGTCATGTAATAACTCTCCTATGGCAAAAGCTTCTAGGTTGACGGTTACCTGACCATTTTCTAAGTGGGCTAATTCAAATATTTGGTCAATTAGGCGTTTTAATTGCGCGATACTACGCTGTACTGTTGCTAAGTATTGTGTACGCTCAATATCTGTAATTGAGTCAGCTTTGATTACTAGTGTTTCAACATAACCTTGCATTGTCGCTAACGGTGTACGTAGGTCGTGAGATAAATGAGCTAATAACTCGCGACGTATTCGGTCGTTTTCAGTCAATAAAGAAAATTGCTGATTAATTTGTACCACCATGTCGTTAAACGTAGCACCAAGGAAATGTACTTCATTATGATTAATACTGTGATTAGAGGCCGTACCCCATTCCTTTAATTGAATTTTTGTTTGGTCAAATTGTACAGCTTTAAGCGCTTGCATTTGTTTTGCTAGCTCTCTTACAGGGTTAGTAAAATAGTGAAATACCGCTAATAGAACCAATAGAAGTAATAACAAGCTGGCGATAACAAAGGCACCGTATTTCTGTAAATCTTTATCCCCTTGTACTTGGCTAAAAATAGAATCATAAATTTCGCCGCCAATAATAATATATAAATAGCCCTGTAGCAGATCACCTTGATAAACGGGGGAAGCTGAAAATATTTTTTTATTACTAAATCCACGTGGATCATCACCAAAAACAGGGACTTTTTGTGGGTTAGCAATTAACTGTTTGAGTGGTGTTAATGAAACAGTCTTACGTTTGATTTTAGCCGGATCGGCGGAGTAAGTTAAAATATTACCTTGAGCATCTAAAAAATAAAATTCAAAAGCAGGACCTAGTAACATCAGAGTATGAAAAAGGTTTTCTAAGGCGGCTTTATCATAAACACCGTCTTGTAATAAGGGGTTATCATGGGCTAAATGTTCAGCGAGGTTTAGGTGTAATTTTTGCTCGGCTTGGTACTTTGATTGCTGTACCAAAGAGTTACTCCAAGCAACGAGTAATGAGGCCATAATTATGAAAGCAGCACAGAGTGTTAATGCTAAACGTTGGTAAAGTGATATTTTCATTAAAGAAAGCCTTACTATTTTTTAAATTATAATGCTACAGAGGGCATTACGCCGGCGGAGTTAAGTTTATAACCCACTCCCCAAACGGTTTGGATTATCTTTGGTTCGGTACAATTTTCTTCAAGTTTATTTCTAAGACGATTAATATGAGAATTAACGGTATGTTCATAGCCATTGTGATGATAACCCCACACACCATCAAGTAATTGAGCCCGTGAAAATACCTGATCAGGGTGTTTACAGAAAAAATCAATCAATTCAAACTCGGTAGCGGTTAAGTTAATCGCTTTATTTTTATAGGTCACCTGATGATATCTATGATCAACCTGCAACTCTCCTATTGATGTGCCTGTTTGCTCTAATATCTCGGATTTCTCAAGTGTTTTTTCTTCATCAGCTAGACTCTTAACTTCACTTGAGTTTTTAGCTATGACCGCATGAACCCTGCGTAATTGACTTCTTACACGGGCTTGTAATTCTCGAATACTAAATGGCTTAGTCATATAGTCGTCAGCACCTAACTCAAGTCCCAATATTCGGTCTATTTCTGACGTTTTTGAAGTCAGCATAATAATGGATTGTAAGGGTTTTTCTTGTCTAACTTGTCGACAAATATCTAAACCGCTAATACCGGGCAGCATCACATCAAGTAAAATAAGTTGGTAGTCTTTTGTCAAAGCCTGTTGTAAAGCTTCGTTACCTTGAGTACAAATATCGCAATGTAAATCTAGTTCGGATAAATGCACTTTAATAAGCTTAGCAATATCAATTTCATCTTCAATAATTAGAATCTTATCTTTCATATTTTGGCCAATGAGTGAGCTTAGTAATACTAAGTCCACCCATTGGCTTAGTACTACTTAGTTCGAGTAATGGTTAATTTAACCGCAGGGTTATCAAAACGATGAGCCTGAGTTAATACTGAACTTGATAGACCATCATCTTTGCTAACCACACCGGAGTGATAGCCGACTAGGTCGATATCATTTCGTGTTGCATCATAACCAACCCCACCATCAGCAGGGCCAGGAATAGTACCGACGGCTTCGCTATTTTGCTCGGTTCCTGCATCATAGACATTTAATCGCCATGATTTTTCTTGGTTAAGCGTCAATGTTGATAGGTCTACACCAGTAAGACCCGAGAAAGCATCATTTGTATTCACTAACATGGTCGCAACCGTTAAATAAGTTGCCATCGGCTCGGTGGTACTGATGTCTAACGTGACGCTAGCACCCGGCGGAACTGCACCTTCACTGGTCATCGTCGCCATATTGCTTGTCAATGCAATGAAGTCAGCATTGTCGCCACCTTCGGCTAATTTTTCTAAAGCAACAGAAGCAGATTGACCCACTTGCCACATTTTAGCATCACCGTGCAAAGCTATCGCAACAGGCGATAAAGGTTGTGCATAGGTTAGATTAGTTAGCGTTACTGAATAGCTATATTCCATAGCGGGCGTTACTGGTACGACAGGCACAACCACTACTTCTTTAGCGACATTGTCGTTATCATTACAAGCGGCTAGCCCTAATGTAAATACGCCAGCTATAAGCAGTTGCACAGTTAGTTTGTTGGTACTCTTTTTTTGAGTGATAAAAGTTAACATGCTGCCCCCTTATTGCACGGTAATAGTAAGTTTAGCAACAGGGTTTAACCAACGTTGCACGCTATTGTTAATATCACTTGTACCGGCAGACATATCACTATCGCCTAAGCTGCCACGGTGAATATGTACTTTACTGTTAGACTCCATATCGGTAACTCCGGTACCATTCATGCCGATGACCGCTTCTAACGGTGGTGGTACAGGCATGCCAGCTTCGCCAGGGGCGCCACTGCCGCGTAGTTCATTATTCGCTTCAGTACCCGCATCATAAGCGTTTAAAAATACGGTATAAGTGCCGGCTGCTTCAGGTATTACCCAGCTATCTAAACCGACAAAACCATCATTAGAAGGTAATACCATAGCGGCAAGTGATAAATGTGTATTGGTGCTGTCATTGGTTAAAGTAAAACTTGTTGACATCGCAGGAGCTAATAAACCTGCAGCGGGATTTTCATTAATATTAGCGTCGGCATTGTTTAACATACTTACTAAGCCTGAAATATCACCACCTTCGGCCATTGCTTGTAGTTCAGTACTGGCCATTTCACTCGCCATAAAAATGTGATTGTCGCTAGCATGCGCTGCTGTAATAACAGGGGTAAAATGCAAACCTTGCGTTAAGTTTGTGACAGTAATGGATAATTCTTGTGCCATAGTCGTTGAACTTGCAAGAGAGAGTGCTAGTACAGTTAATACCGACTTGATTGGCGATTGCTTGATTACTTTCATGATACTTTCCTTTGTAGGTAGATTTATGTTGTTTTGTTTAACTAAAAGAGAGTATGAAGTGGAATTATCGCTGGGAGATCACATGTTTATCACATTTTGTTGAAGAATTAATCACAGAAGTATCACAAGAAAGAATAATGACAAAGAGGTAAAGATAAGGGTGCTAATAAAGTATGGAGGAAGTAGCGTGAAATATAGAAAGTGCTTATAGGGGGTTTTACATCCACTTATCTGAAAGCTTACTAACAGAAAAGTGAATGTCGTCTTTACGTTTTATTGATAGTAGGTATTTTACAATAGAGCACTTGTTACTAGATGGCTTACTAGTAACAATGATTACTTAGCTAGTTTTACTAGCTCAGGCTCAGCTTCACATACTAGGCTAAACAATTGAACTTGGCTGATTGCACGATCTAAGTTGTGATTTTCACGGCTTACTTGGAAATAGTTATCGCCATTTAAATGATCTGTTAAAAAACGTGTGCCGATAATAAATGGTAATAATTTAGCGCCAACAATTAAACTCTCTTTTTCAAGTCTTGTCATTTTATCGCCAAAAGCATTTTGATAGCTTTGAATAAGCGCTGCAAATATATCAAGCTTGAGAACCATTTTATCTGTGCTGGTATCGTCTTCTGCAAGGTTACTGCAACACGTTCTAACCATGTCGCCAAAGTCATGCATTAGTAACCCAGGCATACAGGTATCAAGGTCGATAACTGCACACGGCTTATCACCTGAGGTAAATAAGAGATTGTTTATTTTAGTATCGTTGTGAGTTACATGCAGCGGTAACTGCTTACTGATGTCGACCACATGATTAATAAAGCTTTGTTGATCAAAGCAAAAATTGACTAAGGCTTGGCAGTCCGCTAAGCGATCTTGCAGATCATTAGTTACCGCTTCTTTAAGTTGTAGCATGCGAAAACTAATATCATGAAAATCCTCGATAATGACAGCGATGTCATTTGCAGGGAAATCGGCCAACGCACAACTGAACTGAGCGAAGGCTGTGGCAACAAGTGCAGCTTGCTCTGGAGATTCAACTTCTTCTAGGGTGTAAGAGTTGCTGATAAACTCCATTAAACGCCAGTAATTATTGCCAATTTTAATGCAGGTTTCACCGGCTTTAGTATGTAGTTGTTGTGGTACTGCTAATGGATAATTGCCGTTGTTTTTTTGCTGTAATAAATGCTGATTGATTTTTTGGGCATTACTGCTCAACTCTACAGTTTTAGTAAATATGTCATGGTTGATTTGCTGTAAGACAAACTCAGCTTCAGGGGTGGTTAATTTGTAGGTATTGTTAATGTGACCATTACCTAAAACATTAATCTCAGCTTTAGAAAAGTCAAAGTCGTAGTTATTTAGGACCGTATCAATATCAGTGTGTAGTGATGCTTTTTTATTATCCATTGCTTTTATTACTTATATTGTAGTGACTATCTTGTTAGCAATGTGGTGTTTCTAGTAAGTACTTACCAGCGGGCTTATGCTAATACCTTAACCTGTGACAAATTAACCTGTGACAAATAAGCGCAAGATGTTACTCTTTTTTAGCAAATAGTGCAGTAACTTTTTTATGTACTTGCTTGCTGTCCTGCGGGTAGGTTAAGCCAAACCAACTGTCATTAGTACTGAGTACTTTTACCTTTTTGTTGTTTTGTTGGATTTGCTGCATGACCACAGCGGGTAAATAACATTCTTTATTTAGCTCACTTTCTTGTTCATTTGCGAGTGAAATTGTGTTTATAACGGCATGTTCTAATGCCTGAAATATATCGATAGTGAAAAACCAGCAGTTCATCGATATTAAACATTCAGCGTCTAGCTCTATTTGTTGTTGGCTCGCACTGAGGATGCCAGTTATTTTCTGTTTATCAGCCTTTATTTGCTCGCATTCCTCAATGCTCGTTAAATACTTTTGTTTATCAAACTGGCATAAACCTCGATTGACACCGCCGAAATCTGACAAGGTATTTTGTAATTGATAAGCCACCATCAAATAGTCTAGAGGTGTTTTTTTTGCTTGTTGCAATAATAAACTAAATACTTGTTTACCATAGAAGTCATCAGCGTTGATCACGGCAAAACTCTCTTTGAGTAAATTGCGACAACACCAAAGTGCATGCGCTGTACCAAGTGGTTTGCTACGTTGCGTGGGTACCTTATAATTTTGTGGTAAATCGTCAAATGACTGATAGGTAAAAGCATAATCAATATTTTCAGGCAATCTAGTGATAACTTGCTGCCTTAATAGCAGTTCTAGTTCTGGGCGAATAACAAAAATTACGCGGGTAAATCCGGCAGCGACAGCATTAATTAAGTTGTACTCCATTAGGGTTAACTGCTGAGGGCCAAACTCAGCTAGTTGCTTATTTCCGCCAAAGCGGGATCCCAATCCTGCAGCTAAAATTACCAGGTTAGTCATCTAATTTGATATTCCTACAGTGTGTAATAACAGCCCAAGTTAAACGAGCTGAAAATATTGATAGTTTGCTATTATATAGCAAAGGAGATAACTGTAAAATGGGAGGGATATAGCCATTATTGAATAGGAAAATTATTCTGATTAGAAGTGGTATCTATTTCCCCACTTACTATCGGCAGCTAAAAAATAGTGAAGAGATAACTATAAAAACGTTATTTTTCTCTATTGATAATGATTAATCTAAAGGGAACTTCAAAGTAAAATTAGCGCCACAAAGTTGTGTGCCGTTATCAACGCTAATACTGCCTTGATGCCAATCCATCACCTTACTGCAAATCGCTAACCCTAAACCAAAGTGACCCTGCTCTCGTGTTCTATCTGCATCAAGTTTTACAAAGGGGCTGAAAATTATATCGAGCTTATCTTCACTGATACCTTTACCATCATCAGCGACGGTAATCGTCATTGAGTTTTGGTCAACTTTTAGCTGGATTTTTACTTGGTTCTCGGCATAACCGATGGCATTACTAATTAAGTTTACTATAGCGCGATAGCACCAATGATAATCTAGTCTATAGCTAAATGAATCATCTGAATGAATGATACTAATCTCAATGTTTTTTTGTTTGGCAAGCACTTGGCAATCGGTCATTGCGGAGGTTATTAATGCCAGAACATTGGTGGGTTGTTTTTTTAGATTTAATGCTTGTCGCTCCATTGATGCGTAATCAAGGAATAGCGATGTCATCTCTTCCATACGCGTTAACTCATTATCCATACGGGTCAAATAGCTGTTCTTTTTTTCAATAGATTTACTATCAAGAGCGGCTTCTATGCCAAAACGTAAACAGGCCATGGGTGTACGAATATCATGAGATAAACTGCGAGCCAAAATTTTATTATCGGCAACGAGTTTTTCTATTTTACTGGCCATGGTGTTAAAGCTTTGCTCTAACACTTTTATATAGGACAACTTACTGCTGGCGATACGTGCATCCAGCTGTCCTGAGCCAATTTTTGCTGCGGCATTGTTTAGTAGGTATAAACGCCTTGTTAAGGGAATTAGCCATAAAATCAAGATGCCGCAGATGCTTACATAGAGTATTAAGGTGAGGATAAAATTAAAATTATTATCTTCTGCGGTTTCAACGGGTAGTTCAATACGCAAGAGAAAGTCGGGGTGATTAGCAATGTTCTTTAATAAGTATTGATTGGTGCTTGAGGCAAGTAGTAACCCCCCTTGTTGCTTTAACTCTGCAACCAAAGAACTCGGTAAGGCGATTTTTTTACTCGACGCTAGGCTGGTGTTTATTTGATAATTCTGTTTAAAGTGTTCAACTTTATCACTTAACTGCGAGCGGTTAAGTGAGCTTAGTTCACTCGACAGACCGTCGAGTAAATGTCGATAAACTGTAGTGCCTTGTGTTTCAGTAACTTTATCTTCGGTTGAGTACTCGACAAGTTTATCTAATCCCCAACCAATAAAAAATAGCGAGCCTAATACAGTAAATATAATGCTAATAAATAGACTGCGCATGCTGGTTACTCAATGTCTCGCGTTGAATCTTCTTGCCAAGCATCACTAACAAATAAGTAACCTTTACCCCATATTGTTTTAAATTTTTGTGGCTTTTGCGGATCATCATTAAAGAGTTTACGTAAACTAGATAACATCACGTCAAACCGTCTATCTTGGCCATCATACTCACGTTTTTTCAACGCTTTAAAAACTGAATCTCTATCGACAACATTGCCAGCGTGTTGCGCTAAATAGGTGAGAAATGCAAATAAGCTTGTTGAGAGCTCAACCTCTTTACCTTGATAAAGCACGCGCTTTGCTTCTTGGTTAATAGTGAGATCACCAAACACAAGATGATTATTTTGGCTGTTATCCGTTTTATCATTATGGCTTAGTTGACGGTTAATTCTTGCTAATAAGGCTCTTGGGCGAACAGGCTTTATTACATAGTCATCAGCGCCCGCTTCTAAGCCTATCACTTCATCAAACTCATCAGCGCGAGCGGTTAACATAATAATAGGAACCGTTTTACTGGCTTCATGTTGGCGAATAAGACGGCATACTTCGATGCCATTTAATCCTGGCAGCATAACGTCAAGCAAGACAATATCAGTGGTGTTTTTTTTGATTACATCCAGTACGAGATCACCTCGCGCAACATGAGTAACATTAAACCCTTGTTCGCTTAAGTATTCACATACCCAATCAGCAAGGCTAATATCATCTTCAACTAATAAAATATTGTGCATGTTCTTTATTCCTACAATGTCTCTGGGGGCAACATAGTTATTAATTAAAATAATCGCCACCGGCGTTTGCGCGTGGTGTTTTTATGTTGCCAACTTACTTCGACCTGAGTTTCGGCTATTATTTTATTATCACTCACGGCACGCAATTGATATTTAATACTTTTGTTTGATTCGAATTCAATTTTAATTTGAACGTTATCATTGTCTTGCCAACAGCCTAACTGCTGTTTTTTACCTTCTTGGTATAAACAAAAACTTTGCTTTGAAGGGGATTGCCATGCTAACTCTACCGTTGCAAAACAGTCACGACCCTGTCTTAAGGTCACACATTGCTCGGGTAGGGCGGTAAACGCTACTTCAGCCTTAATTATTTTAAGCTCATTTGCTTTAACGTGCTGACAAGCGAATAAGCTATAAAGTAATAATAGCGGTACTATGGCAATTCCTTTGCCAACACTAGAATACATAAAGTACTCCAAGCATAACTTGGGTTACTTGGTTGGTGTTTACTAGTGGACTTTTTTTCACATCATTTGAAAAAATGCTGTGAGTCATCCCAGCTTGAAAAGACCAACTTGCCGATAAAGGATATTGCGCATAAAGTTCAGCTTGTCCTCTAAAACCGGCACTTGCAGTATATGCGGGTCTAATGTCAGTGACTTCATCACTGCCAACACCAATATAGTGATTAACAATATCTTGATTAAAATAGGTTAAACCAGCGCCAAAATAAATATCCCAATTTTTATAGGGTAATAAATAGCTGTAGAAACTATCAATGATTAGGCCACCAACATGGTCGCCATTAACATCATCGCTGGAACTACCATAAGCAAAATCAATGGTGAATAATGAATCTTGTAAATAGTGTGAGTAACGTACTGCAATGCCGATAGTGGCGTCACGTTCTCTTAAGCCTTTAAGTAACTCATCATCACCACCGCCATATTCAATGAGTGATTCCGAATCGTAACCTTGCATGTAAGCTTTGGCTATTAGATCAAGTTGCCAGTTATCTTCAACAACTAGCTGATAACCAAATTCAGTACTACCCAATAAAACACTAGAACGTCTTTGGTTCGTTTGTAAAAAAAAACCTTTATAAGAAATATCGATCAACAAACCAGGGATAAAATAATGTAATAATTCTTCCTGCTCAATGCCTGCTATGATTTTAGGATCATAGACAAAAGAGAGATCGAGTAGAAATTGCCATTCAAATTCATCTTTAATGACTGGTTTGTTGTCATTATGGTCTTGGATCTCGCTGGTATCTTGCCCGTAACTTAAGGAACTAAATAACAATAAACTCAGGACAAGTAACCAAGAAAAGCTTTTATTGTGTATTCGTCTGATATTATTTTTTTTAAAGGGCATAGCAGAGCACAAAGAATCATTACAAAAAGTAACTATATGTTACCACGGTGTAAATGATACTTGTGCTTAGGCGCTCATTTTTATTGTTTAAAAAGTGTAAGTAAACTTAATGTTAAGTTAAGATTTTACTAAAAAGTCATCTTTAAACCGACATAGGGGAATACGCCAATATCTTCTTCACCCGAAATATTATATTCAGTTAAGCTATCATTATCACTTGGCTCATAATAATAACCTGAGACATTTTTTTGCGCCATCGCGTTGATAATAGCCCATGTCCATTTTGCGTCGTAGCCCCAATAAGTCGTCTTGTAATTAGCCTCTAAATCTAAACGATGATAAACAGGTAAGGTTTTCGCATTAAGCTCACCGTAATCAGGCAAGAAGTGATCTTCATAGTCCGGGTTTTCACGTAAGCCAACGATAGGCGTATATTTTGCGCCACTGCGCAGGGTGAAACGTAAACCAAAATCCCAGCGCTCGTTTAGCTCATAGTTAACGACAACGTTTGCCACCAAAGGCGTATCTAGGTAGTAGTCAGTAGTAATATGAGTTAAATCATCAGTACGTTGGCTTTGCGACCAACTTAACGATGCCCAACCAAACCAGCCATTATTACGTTCATGCCTCACTAACCACTCAACACCCTGCGCATCACCTGAAGTATCATTGGTGTAGTGAGTATCAAAATCTTCCTCGGCCGATTTTTCATCAACCGAGCGAGGCAATTCAGTTAGCTCTTTATGATAGACATCCAGTGAGGTAAACCAAATACCGTTTAAATCATAATCAACCCCTAATGAGTAGTGAGTTGCTTGGGGGGATTTGATCTTTGGATTACCCAATTTGTTTAATGCGGTATCTGTATCAGGGAAACGGCTATAGGTACCAGCTTTGGCTTTAATGGTTAAGCCATCAGCAACAAACCAGTCAAGGGCTAGTCTAGGGTGAATGAACTCTTGGTCAGTATAATCATTACGTTCGCCTCGAAGACCAGCGGTTAACTGCCAACTATCACTCAATTGCCAAATGTCATGAATATAAATGGCAATATCTTCATCGGTTAGCTTGGCAACATCTTGAATACGTTCACCTTTGTTTTCGCTACAATCGGCATCATTTTCAGTGCAATAATAAGGAATAATATCAAAACTGTAATCAATGTCTGCCTTAGTGTAATCAATGCCAAATCCTAATTTATGACCTTCAAGCCAGGTGATTTGAGATGAAAAACGCAGGTGGTATAATTCTTCATCCACTTTGAGGAATTGCCCTTGGCCAAAAATTTGATCGGTTTTATTGACCGTATGACCAGCAACCAACTGCATAATTTTTTCTTCCTCACCATAATACTGCCAAGAAAGGCTTTGGCTATCAAACTTGGTTGTTATTTTTAGATCACCGACACTATCGGGATCTATTTTACCTTCTTCTGAATTTTCAGAAATATTAACTCCGCCAGTATCACTAGCACCAGAGGCGCTAAAGGTAAGCTTGTGAGCATCACCTATTAGCCACTGGTATTTACCTTGATAATCCTCACTTATTGGTGCTTTAAATATTGTATAACCCTCATCTTCTTCATCTTCAGGTAAAAACAAATGAATTTGACTACGACGATAAGACAAGTAAAACGCTTGATCTTCAAAGGTTTCACCCTCTACCATAATGCCACTTTTAAGCATGCTTAAGTCAATGGTTGTTTCAATATCTTGCTGGCGAGGATCGCGTAATTGCACGTCAAAAACACCACCGGTAGCATTGCCGTATTCACTGCCAAAAGCAGCAGGGTGCAAGCTAAAGTCTTGGATGAGGTTTTCATTAAAAATACTATCGCCAAACAAGTGGAAAATATAACCAACCTGTATGTCATCAATATAAAAAGCGTTATCATCAGGAGAAGAGCCACGCACTGCCGGCGAGCCAGTATCGCCGCCAGCATAAACAATACCAGGTAAGCTATATACGGCACTTAACGGGTCATTACCTATGCCGGCAACACTCATTAACTGTTCGGTTTGTTCGGTCATCTCACTATTAGCTTGATTACGTTTTGAGGTAACTTCAATCACCTCGATATTTTGCTCTGTTGCTTTTTTGTTTGTCGCACCTGCATCACTTTTTTCTGACTTTTCTTCTGCGAATACTGTTATAGGCATTGCCGTTACTAACAGTAAAAGTGAGCTGGCCATGCAAGTGGCGGATGATTTTTTCATTTTGGGCGATCCCTGTCTGTTTTCTCTGTGTAGCGTCTAAACCGCTATTGATATGAACTGATTTTGCCGCACACGGTTGTGTAAATCAGTAACCTAAGTGTCGAAAAACTGTCTGCTAGCTGTCAGAAAGTGTAAGTTCTATTTAATTCTTCATTTCATACGTACTGAAAAATGACTTAATAAAGGGGCTATTTGAGGCATTTTATTGTTCTACCTCATACTCCTGCTTGCATTAAATTGACTTGTGAAGTCTTTCTATTACTATTTGACAATATATAAAATCGAACAGTCATTTCAGGTAAATTTTCATGTCAAATTACAACGTCAGTACTCCACTGAAAACAGGCCAAGTAAACAAAGTACATTTCAATTGGCAAGATCCTTTAATGCTTGATTCTCTATTATCTGAAGAAGAACGCTTACTGCGTGATACGGCGCATCAATATTGCCAAGAAAAACTCATGCCGCGTATTCTATTAGCCAATCGCCATGAGAATTTTGATGTTGAAATTATGAAGGAGTTTGGCGCCTTAGGTTTACTCGGCGCAACCATTGAAGAGAAATACGGCTGTGCGGGTATTAATTATGTTAGCTACGGTCTAATTGCTCGCGAAGTAGAAAGGGTTGATAGCGGTTATCGCAGCGCCATGAGTGTGCAATCTTCCTTGGTAATGCATCCCATTCATGCTTATGGCAGTGAAGCACAAAAAATGAAATATTTACCTAAGCTTGCAACAGGAGAGTACATAGGTTGCTTTGGTTTGACTGAGCCAAACTCAGGTTCAGATCCCGCCAGTATGGCGACTAAAGCGGTTGTGGTTGCTGGTGGTTACCAGCTTAATGGCAGTAAAATGTGGATCACCAATTCTCCCATAGCAGATGTGTTTATCGTTTGGGCAAAACTTGAAGGTGTTATTAAAGGATTTATTCTTGAAAAAGGCATGGCCGGTTTATCAGCGCCAAAAATTGAAGGTAAATTCTCGCTTCGTGCCTCTATTACCGGTGAGATAGTGATGGAAGATGTTTTTGTGCCAACAGAAAATATGCTACCCAAGGCGAGTGGCTTGTCAGGACCTTTTGGTTGCTTGAATAAGGCACGCTATGGTATTGCTTGGGGCGCATTAGGTGCTGCTGAATTTTGTTGGCATGGCGCTCGCCAATATACTTTAGATCGAGAGCAATTTGGTAAACCTTTAGCGGCGACTCAATTAATTCAAAAGAAGCTCGCTGATATGCAAACAGAGATTACCCTGGGGTTGTTGGCTTGTTTGCAAGCAGGACGCTTAATGGACAGTCATAACCTAGCGCCTGAAGCTATCTCTTTGATTAAACGGAATTCTTGCGGCAAAGCGCTCGATATTGCTAGGCAAGCGCGTGACATGCATGGCGGTAACGGTATTAGTGATGAGTTTCATATCATTCGACATGTAATGAACCTTGAAGCGGTTAATACCTACGAGGGAACTCATGATGTGCATGCACTTATATTAGGTCGAGCACAAACGGGTATACAGGCATTTTTCTAGTTATGGGCTAAGTTATTTTGTTATTACTTTGTTAAGTGAGGCTTTGATAAAAATTAAATAGCAGTACAATGATCCAAAAACTCTAAATTTTTCTATACTAGACTAAATGGATCATATTATGTTGTATTAATTATTTTAATTAAAAACGTGCTCATTTTGTCTTTGGTAACACTGCTAGTTTGTATCAGTGCAATTCTGCTATATTTAAATTTTGAATCCCGTTGGCAACAACCGAAATACCCAGTAGTTATTGCTGTTTCAAAAACCCCGTTATCAACTCCATTTTATGTTGCTAAGGCGATAGGCGCCTTTGATGGTACTTGTGTCGATGTTGAGTTTGACGAAGTGCTTGGTGGGCAAAGGGCCTTTGCTAAGGTAATGAATGGAGATGCTGATTTTGGTACCAGTTCGGACTCTGTCATTGCTTTTAAAAGCCTCGCAGGTAGAGCATTTGTCACCCACGCTATGTTTGTTCAATCAGATAACGATGTCAAACTCATTAGCAGAGCTTCAGCTAAAGTCAACTCAGCCATCGACCTACAAGGTAAAAAAATAGGGGTCACTAAAGGTACCGCAAGTGAATACTTTTTAAGTAATTTATTAGCACTTGAAGGCTTAACTACTGAAGATGTAAAACTTTATCATTACAAGCCAGAGCAGTTAATGAATGGTTTTATAAACAATGAAATTGATGCGTTTGTTCCTTGGGAGCCCTTTGGATTTGAAAGTATTCAATTACTGGCAGATAAAGTTAAAGTACATCAAACTAAAGGTTTGAATACCTTGGTTTTTAATTTAATTTCAGCAACAGCAGATACTTTACTGGTCGAAAAAGCAAAGTGTCTTATTCAGGGCTTGAGTATTGCGATTGACTACATTGCATCCTATCCAACTCAGTCTAAAAAAATTGTGATCAATGAGCTTAATCTTTCGGCAGAATTTATTGACTGGGTTTGGCCTGATTATATTTTCAAATTAGGATTAAATCAGTCTTTAGTATTAAGTGTTGAGTCACAGGCTATGTGGGCTATTTCGACTCAAATGAGCCAGTTTAATGAAGTACCTAATGTTGAACATTTTATTGATAGCAGAGCCATGCTGCAAGTTATGCCCAATGCAGTGAATATCCCTAAATAAGGACATTGATATGAACATAAGCCTTTTACAAAGGATATTATTTTTTACGCTAAGCTGCTGTTTTTTATTTGGTCTGTTATTCGCGAGCGTCATTTGGTCATCACAAGCGATAGAGCTTGCTTTGAGTCGTGATAATTACGCAGAACAGCTAACCAATCAAACAAACTCACTAAAACAACTTGTCGCGAATGATAATATTTATGACAGTGATTACAGTCTTAGTGATTGGCAAAATTTACAGGTGAAATTAACCCGTCTGCTCAAATCATCGCCTAAATTAACGGCGCAACAAGAAATCATCCAAATTAGTATTCAAAGTCAAAATGAAAGCTTAAAAAGCCTTTTCACCCTAATCAATCAAAATAAACTAAAAAATGCCAGTGAAACAATAAAAAACCACCTAAAAGCAAGGTTGATGATTCAGCTTGAGGCTATTCGTTCTGATTCATTACAGCTGTCAGCCATTGCGCAACAAGATATATACAACACCATTAAAAATCAGGCTTTTATGTTCATTGTAGTCTCGGTAGTCAGCATACTCGCTTTGTTCTTCGGTGCTTTTAGTTTGACCTACATCGTCAGGAAATCACTTAATGAAATTAAGTGTGCTTTTGAGAAAAATCATAGTGGCCACTTCCAAAAAATAAAGCTTTCTCATCACTCTCAAGAGTTTGATAGTATTGCCGATGCATTCAATACGATGAATAAAAAACTCAGTGAATCTACTATATCCCTAACGGCTATGGAAAAAATTGTTGAGGAAAGAACACATGTATTAGAGCAGTTATCAAATACTGACCCGCTGACTAAAGTAGCTAATCGACGCGCGCTGTTTGAGCGAGCCGATATGGAGTTTTCTCGCGCAATAAGAAGTCACAGTAAACTGACATTACTACTGATAGATTGCGATTTCTTTAAAAAGGTGAATGACCAATACGGGCACTTATTTGGCGATGAGTTATTAATACACATTTGCAACATTTGTCGTCAAGAGATACGTGATATTGATTTTTTAGCAAGATATGGCGGTGAAGAGTTTATTCTTATTTTACCAAACTGCGATATAACAGGCGGTATTGAAACGGCTAATCGAATACAGCATTCATTAGCTAATAATTGTTTGAAAGTGGACAGTAAAGAAATCTGTGTGACCTTAAGTATTGGCATTTCTATGCTCAGTGAACGACACAAAAGCTTAGACCAATTAATTAATGATGCTGATAAAGCTATGTATCTAGCCAAGGAAAATGGTCGCAATCGCATTGAAGTTATTCCTGCTCCTAATCTGCACTAAAGTAATCCCCACAACAATACCGCTTACAGACTTGTTACATATTTTGAAACAAGTTACTTATTGCCCTAAGCTAACTCTGTTATAGACTGTCTCTTTACTTTAAGTGTTATACATTCAGCTAATAATGATATTTGCACAAATTATGCAATTGTAAATAAGTAATTTAGGCAAGGTAAACGCTTTAATAACCGTAGGGGATAGAACAATGATCATGAAGACCTTTCAAGGTAAAGTTACCGCTAAATTAGCGGCACTTTCTGCCATTAGTTTATTAGCTTTTAGTGCGCCACTTTTAGCTGCTTCGCTCGATTTATCAGGTAGAAGTGATGACGATAGTCAGCAAGATAGCACAAGAAAACCGGCACAAGTTATCGACTTCGTCGGTGTTAAAAAAGGTGATAAGGTACTTGATTTATTAGCCGGCGGTGGCTATTACTCAGAATTATTATCGCGCGCAGTAGGTGATAAAGGCGCAGTAACCTTACAAATTCCTAAAGCCTACCTTAAATATGCAGAGAAATCGTTGGAAGTAAGACTTGCTAATGACAGACTAAAAAATGTGACTTATTTACTCAGTGAAGCTGAGAACTTAAAACTTAGCGAAAATACTTATGATAGTGCTTTCTTGGTATTAGGTTTTCATGACATGTTCTTCAAAGAAGAAGGCTGGGATTTCACCGCGGATGAAGTGATGCCACAAGTGTTTAAATCACTAAAGTCTGGCGGGAAATTATTAGTTATTGATCATGATGCGGCTGACAATAGTGGTATTCGTGATGTTAAATCACTGCATAGAATTGATAGTGCATTTGTTAAAGCTGATCTAGAAAAGCGTGGCTTTAAATTAATTAAAACCTCCAAATTGTTAGAAAACCATAACGATGATCATTCTAAGATAGTTTTTATACCCGAGTTACGTCGTAAGACTGATCGCTTTGTCATGCTGTTTGAGAAAATTTAGTCTCGCGGCACATTATAATGGTTGCAGTGATTACCTAGTGAATAAGCTATATTTAATCACTGCCCATTCTTATGCTTATTAGCTGTTCTTCATCCTACATCAGTGTCAATTTACCCGCTGAGACCTCATCTGAATTTAGTTAATAACCACTCAACATTACAGCTTTACAAAAACTGTACACAAGCCTGCACACACGATTCGATAGTGATTTGATCCAAAGCTCATAAAATATGATCTTAATCATGTTGCTTGTTTTCTGCCCCTTTAAAGTAGTGCGATAAACTTTAAGGGAGAGAACAACATGTCGTATGAAATGAATTTTGGCAAAGCTTACAATGAACAATTACCTACCTTAGGCGAAACCATGAAAGATGTTATTCGCTTTTTTGGCGGGCAACATCTTTATGGTGTTGGTGGCGATTTTGCGGCAAATTTAATTGCTGCTCTTGGTGCTAATGATCAAGGCGAAGGTATTCAAATTAACCCTTCAAGTAATGAAATGCATGCAGGATTTTCAGCGTGTGCTCAGGCAGAAGTCGACGGCATGGGTTTTTGTTTAACCACTTATATGGTTGGTAGTTTACCTTGTACCAGTGCTGCGGCATTGGCGGTAACTGAAGGTTTACCGGTAGTTTTTATTTCAGGTGCTCCTGCTGAAAGCGAAGTGAATCAAGTTGCTATTCACCATACCATTCACCCTAATGCTTCATGGAAAACTGAGTATGATAATGCTTTAGAAGCTTTTTCTGCCTTGGGTATGCGAGTAGAACGTCTACAAGGTCAGCGAGTAGAAGGTCACCCTAATATTGCCGGACAACGTTTCTATCAAATTGTTAGTGAAGCTTATAAGAATAAGCAGCCCGTATTTATTGAAGTACCACGGGATCAAGTTTTTGCTAAAACCCAACCTATCAAGTTACCAAAAACCTTAGATAATATTTGTTGCGGTAGTAATATTTTAGCGGGTACCGAGTTAATTGTTGATAATATTCTGGATAAATTGGCCCAAGCTAAGGCTCCATTGCTCTACTTAGGCGATCGCTTAAAGCACAATGAAAAACTTAAAGACTTAATTATTAGCTTCGCTGAAAAATTTAATATTCCTTATGCCACTACTTGGTTTGCTAAAGGCTTGTTTGATGAATATAAACCACTGTGTTTAGGTGCTTATAATGGTATTTTCACGCAAACCGCTGGCCGTGAATATATTGAGCAACAAGTTGATTATGTTATTGATGTGGCGACCAGTATTTTTCCGCAAGACAGTAATATTGCCTTTGGCACGGGTACTCATAAAATTGAGTGCTTTGATAATAAAACCTTATTAAAAGGAGGATCACTGTTAGAAAAGGATCTTCTCGTTATCTTTGAACGTTTATTGGAACAAGATATCACCGCTTTTACGTTTACAGAGCCGTCAGAAGTGAACTTGATCGATGAGTCATTAGCTAAAGGTGATGATGACATTGATTTTAATAATTTGGCACAAACACTCAATGATTTACAAGGGCAAGATGAAAGCACTTACGTTTATTTGCCTGAAGTAGGTAATTCATACTTTGCCAGTTACAGTTTGAAAGTTCGTCAATCCGCGCTGGGGCGTTCATGGCTTACTAATCCTTGGTATGGCGCTATGGGCACTGCATTGCCTTATGCTCGAGTGGTTGCTCAACGGATAAAGTCACAAAAAATAGCCGAGCGTGCAGTGGTAATCATTGGCGACGGTGGCTTTCATTTTCAGTTAAATGAACTCATCCATTTTTTAAAGGATAAATCAGACGTCACCATCATTTACATGCGTAATAATGTCTTTCATTTAGGGAAAAGTGGTGATGGCGCTATTTATCACTGTAATGATACAGAATTTGATGTGCACAGTTTAGTTAAAGCTTATCAAGGTCATAGCGAAACATGTACTAGCGTTAGTGACTTTAAAGCGTATTTTAAAGCATGCAGTCAGCAAACGGGGATATCCTTAATTGAAGTGCTTGCTAAGCCGATAGAAGCAAGACAAAGTAATGAATTGAAACTACTGAACCTTTATATTAAAGCTCAAAATGGTCAAACTGAAGCTGTAAAAGCATGGCAAAAATTAACCAGGTAGTTTTTTAATAATATGTTGAGTAACGTTTTTATTAGTTTGAAAGTGTGGGATATTAACCATTTTGTTAACAACACACTTTTGAGCAATAGGTAGCATATTGAGAAAGATATTAATTTTTGGTAACTCGGCTAGTGGTAAGTCTACACTCGCTAAACAGTTAGCTAAGTCAGAAAAGCTAGCGCATTTAGATCTTGATTTGTTAGCGTGGCAAGCGACTAATCCGCCGACAAGAACGCCTCTATGCGAATGTAGTCAAGCTATTGGACACTTTATGCAGCAGCATACTAGCTGGGTTATCGAAGGTTGCTACACTGACTTATTGACTATTGCGGAGTTACAATCATCAGAGGTTATATTTATGAACTTACCGACGAATGAGTGCATTAGCAATGCAAAAAATCGTCCGTGGGAGCCACATAAATATGACTCTAAAAGCGCGCAGGATGCTAATTTAGCGATGTTGATAGCGTGGATTTCACAATATGAACAAAGAAACGATACTTTCTCAAAAGCAGCACATCTGAATTTTTATCAATACTATGCAGGCGAGAAGAAAATGCTAACGCGTAATAGCAACGCTTCAACTGATTCTATGGCTAAGTCTAAGTCTAAGCCTAAGTAAGAGTAGAAGTAGGGGGAAGAGTCGGAGTGAAAAGTAAAGTCAGTAATCAGTAATCAGTGAGCAGTGATGAAAGAAAGTTATCAGAAACAAGGTTATGTACTTATTCGACACTTCCTTAGTGATAATGAAGTGCTTGAACTACGTACGATATTGAATGAATTTCATCATTTATGGCAGCAAGAAAATGCTAGTTTTTATGCTGATAAAGCAGTTAATTCGGCTTATCTAACGAGTAACAAATTTTTAAATAACGAGCAACGAAATCGATTGTTCCGCTTTATTGGTTCAGAAAAAGTGATGACTCTTGTCAACGAGTTGATCCCTCAGCAGCCATGCTTTTTAAATACTCAGTTATTCTTTAATCCAGTAAATGAAAAACAGTGTAACTATTGGCATAGAGATCCACAATATCATCTGTCTATAGAGCAACAAAAGGCGGCTTTAGCATCTTTTGATGTTATTCACTTTCGTTTGCCTGCATTGGATGAACCAGGTGTTGAATTGATTCCTGGTACCCATAAACGTTGGGATTCAGCTGAAGAGTTTGATGTGCGTTTAGAACAAAATGGCGGGAAGAATAATCAGCCACTTTCCAAAGGAAAAACCATAAAACTGTGCGCTGGCGACTTGTTGATATTCTCAGCCAATATGATCCACCGAGGTTTGTATGGCATGGATCGTTTAGCATTCGATATTTTGTTTTGTCCGTCAGAGCCAAGCATTATTGAATTTGTCAGTGACGATTGTTTGCCCAGCAAAAGTACCATGGCGGCTCTTGATGATAGTAGCGCTTTTATCAATACCATCAAGTTAAAAGCTGAAATAAAAAAACAGCATAGTGAATGTGATCATAAAACTTAGCTATAGTTACTTTAATCAGTTTATCGTTTAGTTTAAATTTATAGGCTACACGGTAATTTTATCAAAGGAGACAGTATGACAAAGTTATTAACAACGGCCAAAAATTATTACTGGGCCTCAATTTTCATCTCATTTGGCGTAGTGTTTAATTTAATAAAAGAAAATTTTCTTAATGTTGGTATCCTTCTTATTTTGTCGGCACTATTGATTGCCATTGGCTTTAGCATTAGCAGAAAAAAACCGGATAAAAACTAGCTACTACCCACCATACTTAACTAAAGAAAACATAATGACTAAAATTAATATCAATGAAAAATTCACACTATTTGATGATAAATGGTCACCTAAAGTGATTGCCGAGTCTAATGGCCAATTAGTAAAAATAGCGAAAGGCGATGGCGAACTCGTTTGGCATAAACATGATAATGAAGATGAATTATTTATTGTCTTTACCGGTCAGCTGACCTTACAGCTAAAAACCGGTGATATTATTCTAAACCCCGGAGAAATGTATATCGTTCCCAAGGGAGTAGAACATTGCCCAAAAGCATTACCAGATACACACTTTTTAATGGTAGAGCCAGCCAGCACTGCTCATACCGGTGAAAATATTAGTGAAGTGACGGTGGCATCTTCTGATCAAGCGTGGATCTAAAACGCTAATTGATGTTGTATTTCCCTTTACCCATCTGATTTTCCTTTTGTTTTTGCGTCACTATGCGCTTATCAACTTGCACCATTTTAATGGTTTGATCTACTAGAGGGTCAGGCGTAAACATCTGCACAAAAATGCCAAAAGCAATGGCAATACCTTTACGTTTTCTGGCGAATTTCAATAACAAACAAGCAATAATGGCGAGTACAACAAACACTAACCACGGGGCTAGCATTGTATAAAATAAGTTTTCCATGTGATTTTCCTAAAATAAACAATTAATCGCTCCTATAACCATTAAATTTGGCGATAGAGTAAAAGTAAAATTAAGAAAGGTTTTGTTGGTATTGTAACTTTGCTTGGTAACAAGGCTTTTGGGCATACAAAGCGTTTTGTGTACCTTGGATATGTGTGTGGGTGGTGAGTTGTTCTTGATAAGATTGTCGCGCGAGTGATTGTGCATCGTAGAGAACTAAGTCTGTAGTAAGTTCATTTATTGTCGCGATAAAAAGTGTGCTAGCAAGGTTGTCGTTGTCGTTATCGTCTTGTTGCAATAAGGTCAGTAGGCTTATTTTGCGTTTTGATAGTGCAGCTTGCCTATTATAGTCCTCAATAGAATCAGTATGATTGTTTAATGTGTTGGTAAGGTCTGTACTCTCTGCGACCGCGTGGTATTTGCTTGCTAATAGAGAGGATAAAGGTACTGCCAGTGCTGAATGTAAAGACAGGGAAGCGCTAAGTAATAATAAAAATTTAATCAAAAAACTAGTCAAAGAATTATGCATGATGCCTCCCTTTATTATCTTTATTAATCCATGTGCCATGTAGAGTAAATGGTATCTTCAGCTACTTATGAGATAAGGTCAGAAGTTTATTTTTCAAGGGGAATTGGCAAATTATTGAGTGAAGTGTATGGGTAGGTGTGATTCTGCTGTGATTTTCAAAATAAAAAAATCCGGCACATGGCCGGATTTTAAAGTATCAATGAGTAAGTGTTTAGTTAGCTAAACTTACTCAACTATATCCATTTCTTCAATTAAGTTAGTGGCGCCATCTACGTGCTCCATAACCCAAAGCATGTAACGAACATCAACGTGAATTGAGCGATTTAACTTAGTATCGTAATCCCAATCACCAATAATGCTTTCATAAACACCGTCAAACACTAAACCAACAAATTCGGCTTTGTCGTTAAGTGTTGGTGAACCTGAGTTACCGCCAGTAATATCAAGCGTACCTAAGTAGTTTACAGGTACTGAGCCAAGTGCTTTTTTCGCGTACGTGCCGTAATGCTTTTTATTGATTAAGTCTAATTGCTTTTGCGGTGCATCAAAAGGTGCAACACCAGTATCTTTAGCAACAATACCTTCAAGGGTAGTATAAGGTGTAGCCGTTAAACCATCTTGAGGAGAATAACCTTTTACATTACCGTAAGTAATACGCAAGGTGCTGTTAGCATCGGCATATACAGGTAAGTCGTTATCGTTGAAGTAAGCAATAAGCGCTTCCATGTACTTAGGACGGAAAGCTTGGATATCACCCGCTAACTCTTTTGACTTATCTTCAATGACTTTACGCTCTTCAAAGCTAGTAACCGCTAATTGAATAAACGGGTCTTTGCTTTTGTTAAAATCATCTACTGATTTATTCATCAGGGCTAAACGCTGCTCTTGTGAATTAAGCTTAGTGCTTTTGTACATTCTTTTTAACTGTTTACGTAGCTTTTTCTCGTTAAAGTTTTTAGCTGTGGTGTTAGTTAAACCAAAGTATTTGTCAAATGACTTAAGTCGCTCAGCTTTAGGTAAAGCAACATAGTGCGTTAACATAGCAACAAGAATTTCGTTATCAATTTTCTCATCATAACGACGATCAACAGACTTCATGCTTTGTTCAAAACGGGCGATATCACGTTCTTGATAACCATGTTCACGTTCAATGTTTGGCTTGGTATTTTCCACGGCTAAACGATGTAGTGATTTCGCGGTTGATAACATTTTACTGTAACGCATGTAACCCAAAATTAAATCACGAGCTTGTTGCTTATCATCTTGTTTAACTAAGTTGTTTAAACCAGATAACGCTTCACCGTACTGGCTTTTACGCTTTGAACTGCTGTTTAACCATGTTGTTAAGTTTGTTTCAAGTTCTTGCTTACGCTGTAAAAAAGAGCCATTGTTGTAACTGTGGATCATTGAACCATAGTTTTTAGCATAGTTAGCAAGACCAGCTAACGTGCTTTCGTATTTAATACGCGCTTCACTGCCGACTTCAGAATGGCTATGGATTAAATCAATAATCTCTTCACGGTAAGCTTTCTCGTGTGGATAAGTCCAAGAGAACGTATTTTCAACTTCATAAGCGGTGCGGTAGCGGTTAGTTCTGCCTGGGTAGCCAAGAACCATGATGTAATCACCGTCATCAACACTGCTTTTGTTTACTTTTAAATGATGCTTAGGCTTGTATGGCACATTGTCTTTGCTAAAATCAGCAGGTTGACCATCTTTACCAACATAGGCACGATAAAAACCGTAATCGCCAGTGTGACGTGGCCACATCCAGTTATCGATATCGCCGCCGTATTTACCAATACTGCTTGCTGGTGCATGGACTAAACGTACATCACGAATGGTAAGCTGTTTGAATAAGTAATATTCTAAACCGCCGTGAAAATTAACCACACTACAGCGGTATCTATCATCATTTTCACATTCAGCGACTAATTTTTTTGAATTAGTATCAACGGCTTTATAACGATCACTCCCTGACATTTTGCTCGAAACGCCTGATTTTACCAATTTCGTTACTTCGGTAATTTCTTCGGTTACATAAATACGGCTACCTGGTGTTGCAGGTAATTCTTCAGCGAAATTTTTAGCTAAAAAACCATTTTTAAGTAAGTTGTTTTCTGCGGTTGAGTTGTATTGAACTGAACCATAGACACAGTGATGGTTAGTGGCAACTAAGCCTTGGTCAGACACAAATGAAGCTGTACAGCCACCAAGACTAACAATGGCACCCATAGGGAAACCAGTGAGGTCGGTTAAATCATTTGGATTTAATTTTAAACCCGCTTTCGTTAATTCTTTAGCGATTGTTGGTAATTGGTTTGGTTGCCACATACCTTCATCAGCTACTGCTGAGCCAGCGCTAAGAGCCAAAGTTGGCAGTATTACCGACAAGCTCAGTAATTGTTTTATTTTATTCATAGCTTCCTACTTTTCTCATGTAGTTTTGAACTGAATTGAATTGCTTTTTAGAAGGCAATTTTGATGTTATTCAGTTGTTAATTTTTTTGACGAAAAATGTCGACAGGAGAGTGTGCGCTAGCGACAAGTCTTAGTCAAAAAAAACAATGAAAATTATGAATGTTAATTGTAAAGATAGCTTTAAAAAGTCCCCGCTAATAATCACCATTATCATCTAATAATGTCTCCAAGATTAAAGTCAATTGGCAAGCGAGGTAAATCCATACCAAAATTAAGCTAGTACATAGTAATTGCAAATAAAAACAATTCTCACTTGTAATTGTAACTGAGTGTTATTATCATTCATATAAATAATATTGATTCTCGTTTCTATTTGAGTGATTTCATGAATAATATCGTAAAATTTATAGCAGTAAATGTCCTTCTTTTCGTTCATCATCAAAGCGTTGCTGCGAGCGATGTGGAGTTAGAGGCAGAAATATTAAAGCAGAAAGATCAACTTCAGCTGATTGAAAAACAATTAGCTGAATTAAAAACAACCCTAATTACAGCTGAAGAGCAGCGACAAGGTGACAAATTAAGCAGTCATGCTAAAGCTAAAAATTGGCAGATTAACTCTTACGGTAGCGTACTTTATAAGAATGAAGAGGTTTACCGTAATATCCAAGACACAAATCCTGAGCGAAAAGCGACCACTGATTTGGAGCGAGTCGTTTTAGAGTTTGTTTACGATTTTGATGCTAAATGGCAAGTAGAAATAGAACTTGAATATGAACATGGTGGTGTGGGTTCAACGCTGGAATATGATGGTTTTGAAGAGTTTGGAGAATTTGAGACAGAAATTGAAGCGGGTGGCGAGGTTATTGTTGAAAAGCTACAAGCAAAATATAAAGCGAATGATTATTTCACCGTTAAAATGGGCCATATCTTTGTTCCTGTTGGTTTAGGTACTGATTTACATAAACCAGGTCAGTATTTTTCTACGGAACGTTATTGGAGTGAAGCGACGCTTATTCCACAAGTGTGGCACGAAACAGGTATTAACCTTATTAGTTCTTGGCAAGGTTTTACCGCACAAACACTGATAACTACAGGCCTTAATTCAGAATATTTTCGAACTTATCAATGGGTCGCTACGGGACATCAAAAAAGATTTGAGCAAGTTAATGCTGACGATTTAGCACTAACGTTACGTTTAGATTACGGCGATATCAAAGCGGGTAAAGGGTTTGGTGTTAGTTTTTATACCGGCAATACCTCAGGAAACCGTAATAATAGTACTAAAGTTGTCGGTGATGGAAATCTCACAATTTTCGGACTTCATGGCGCTTATAGTTATGAAAACTGGCAAGTCAGGGGGCAATACCTCTTTGGTACTTTAGATGATAGTGAAGCGATCACTAATGCCAATAAAACCACACCAGGCCTTAAACCAGGCAATTTCGCCCAGCTGGGCAGTGAAGCTGAATCATCATTTGTTGAGTTAGCCTATAACAGCCAAGCGCTTTTAAATTTAAAAAATCCTCTGTATTTATATACAACTTATGAATATGCCAATCCAATTAAAAAAGTCGATCAGGGCAATGCAACCGATCGTTTTAATAAAGAATCTGTTGCTTTTGGTATTAATTATTTTCCTATCAAAAATATCGTCCTAAAAGCACAAGTAGCACAACAAATGTATGCACAAAGTAATTTAAATAACAGCAGTAGCTTTAGCTTATCTATGGGTTATTTCTTCTCAATATAAAAAGTTTAGCAACAATTAATCAATAAAATATTTAAACAAGGAACGCTTTAAAATGTTAACAAAATCACTTCTGGCTTTAGCCATCTCTAGCTTATTTCTTACTGGCTGTGGTAGTAGTTCATCAGATACTTCTGCGGTTATCGAACCGACAGGTTTTACTTTTTCGGCAACTGAAATGATCACCAATTTAACTAATGATGTGATTGTAACGGGTTATAAAAACCTTAATGATGAGGCGGCAATCTTCTTCTTAGCCACTCAGAACTTAGTCAATACGCCTACTGAAGAAAACTTAGTCTTAGCTCAGCAAGCTTGGAAAGATGTTCGTGTCCATTGGGAGCAAGGAGAGTCTCATATATTCGGTCCCGTTGATGCACTTTCTATTGACCCTCATTTAGATACTTGGCCATTAAATACCAGTGACTTACAAGCATTATTAGACTCTCAATCAGGCTTTAACGCTACAGAGTTAAAAGCCTTTAATGACGATGTACAGGGTTTCCATACCATGGAATTTTTATTGTTTGGTAATGGTGTTGCCGACAATGAAAAAGCTATTGATGAAATGACCGTTTTAGAGCGTGAATACTTATCTGCGGCTGCAGAAGTATTTAAAACGCATACGCAAACTCTGTTTGATGCATGGACTGTTGCTAATGATGCAAACGATGCCAATTCCCCAGCCTATAAAGACTTATTACTGACTGCAGATAATGCGGTTTACGCTTCTCAGTTAGGTGTAGTAGAAGAATTAATTAACGGCATGATTGGTATAGTGGATGAAGTAGGTAATGGTAAAATTGCAGAACCTTTTGGCAGCAGTATCGATAACATCGATACGACAAAAGTAGAGTCTCAATATAGCTGGAACTCTCTCGCTGATTTTACGGACAATATTCAAGGTGTTCAAAATGTTTATCGTGGCGAGTTCCTAGGGCAAGCAGATAAAGCAGGGATTATTGATTTTGTTAGCGCTGCTGATGCAACTATCGCAACGCGCGTAGACACTGAAATAGTTGATGCTATTGCTGCCATTAAAGCCATTGCAGGTGACAATAATCTACCTTTTAGGCAAGCGATTAATAATGCTGATGCTCGCGTGAGAATTCAAGCGGCAATTGATGCGTTATCAACATTACAAGCCTCATTAAATAATGATGTTTTAACGCTGTTGAAAAATTGGCAGCAGTAGTTTTTAGCTAGCGAATAGGAGTGTTTTTCAAGGATGAATGTAGTGCAAGGATGCACACCTATTTATATACCCATCACACCTCAATATGCAGACTTCAGCAAGTCGAGAAAGGGTTAGGTACAAGGAATTGATTGAAGGAAATAGTTACTCTATTACCTAAATCAATAACGCCGTAAATGACCCTTTATTGCATTGCCCGTAGGGAGTTAAGCTAGATCATCAGTTCAGCGTTGCGATACTTGATAAGGGAACAACCATTATCTGCGTAACGCGCCTTGAACTGACTTCCTAGCTTAGTTCTGAAACTGAACCTTGGGGTATGATGGGTAATGTCCTGGAAGTATTCTCAATGAAAAAATTAAGCAGAGCAAAGTGGTCAAGCTTGACCAACCCTTGTATCAGATTAGTTATCGCGAGTTCGATAATTATTTCTGGTTGTAACTCAAGCAGTTCAGATAAAAAAGAAGAAGTATCTCAAGTTGCTTATACCCACGTAAGTCAATTAGGTGGTGATGCCACTGCGATCAGCGCGAGCGATTCGGGCCATGGTTTTTCAACACCTATGCCTAATCTTACTAATGAGCAGTTAGACAAACATTTAGCTGGTGATGCGCATTTTGAAACAGCATTTACTACGGCACCAAATAATGAACATCCAGAACTCGATGGTTTAGGGCCTGTTTTTAATAACCAAGATTGTAATTCTTGTCATCAACGTGATGGCAGGTCTTCAACAATTACCTTGGCACAAGATCAAGAACGTATCTTATTGGGGTCAGAAGCCGGAATTTTCTTACGCATGAGTATTGATGACGGCGAATGCTCTTATCCAACAGTAGAGAACAATTACTGTAAAAATGCTGGCGTTGATGGTTTTGGCACGCAGTTATTTCATCGTGGGGTATTAAAAGCCAGAGCAGATTGGCAAGAAAAGCCTTTCATTGGTCAAGCGGATGTTTATCTGGCTTATCAGTATTCAACGGTGGAATATGCCGATGGCAGTTCAGTGAAACTTAAAAAACCGATATTTTCGATTGAACAACCTTATGATGTTAGTGCTGAAAACCGTTTAGATAGCGCTATTTTACAAGCAGATGTTCGATATAGTCCGAGAAACGGTATGCCAGTTTTCGGTTTAGGTTTACTTGAACTTATCAGTGACGCGGATATTTTGGCTAATATGGATGAAAAGGATTCAAATAATGATGGTATCTCAGGGCGTCCTAATTGGGTATTTGATCCGGTAAAGGCACAAAGTAATGATGCTATTCCGGTATCTTTAGGTCGCTTTGGTTGGAAAGCCAGTACACCAAGTGTACGTGTGCAATCTCTTGGTGCTTTACGCGGTGATATGGGGGTGACTAATCCATTATTTCCTGATGAAAGTATTGCGAATACGCCATTGCATGAAAGTTACTTAACACGAACAAATTTTGTTGATACCGGTGTTGATGAACAAGGCAATACTGAAGCGTCACAGGAATTTTCAGATGAGGTAGTGTTTTATGCTGAAACGTTAGCCGTGCCAGCAAGACGAAACGTTGACAATGAATCTGTGATTGCCGGAGCTCAATTTTTTGATCAAGTCAATTGTACTGGCTGTCATCAACCTGACTTTACCACCGCAACGGGGGAGCTATTAGTGGGTGGTTTACCTGCGCCTGAAGGCCTGAAAGGTCAGCACATATATCCATTTACGGATATGTTATTACATGACTTAGGAGAAGGGTTAGCTGATAACCGTCGTGATTTCACTGCTACCGGAGTTGAATGGAAAACTAGGCCTTTATGGGGCATAGGGCTAACTAAAACGGTGAACCCTGCAGCAGGATTTTTACATGATGGCCGTGCAGCAACAGTTGAAGAAGCTATTTTATGGCACGGTGGCGAAGCGCATCAAAGTAAAGAAGACTTCATGGCTATGCCACCAGCAGATAGGCAAGCACTATTAGATTTTGTTATGTCACTGTAGTGGCTGTAAAAAATTACACTTATTGGCAATTAATCGGCCTTATAGCCCATTAATTGCCTTTAGCCATAAGCTTAAAGGTGTGACAGGAGTGCTGTTAATTACCGATAGCTTTATTTTACCGACAGGGCGGACACGTATTATTTAGGTTGAAAATTGACTAAAACGTTATCAAGTTAAGGCAGATTTAAATTATTTATGTTGGGATGATGATATGACGGTTGTTTTAGGTTAAAAATCACGTTAATTAATGAATAAATATTCACTAAGCCAGTATCAATAGTGTAGAATTAGTATATACCAATTACTTATATGAAGAAGCTAAATGACTAGCAGTCGTAAAGAGAAAGAATCCTTATTAGTTCATGCATTTAAAAAATTATTAAAAGAGCAATGTTATGGCTCTCAGGGGCAGTTAGCTGAAGCTCTTGCTGCACAGGGTTTCGAAGATATGTCACAAGCGAAAATCTCTCGCTTATTATCTAAACTCGGCGCCGTTAAAACGCGTAATACTAATAGTGAAATGATTTATATTTTGCCAGATGAGTTGGCAGTACCAAAATCTAAGCAATCAATCGAATCCGTAGTATTGAGTGTTAAGCATAATAATATGCAAATCATATTAAAAACAGGTATTGGCGCAGCGCCCTTAATTTCTCGTATGTTAGATAGTATGGGTGAGTCGGCCGGAATTTTAGGCACACTTGCTGGCGATGATACTATTTTCATTGCGCCAGTTAATGTTAATAGAATTGAAGAAATTACTATTTCAATTCGTAACTTGTTAGCGGTAAAAGAGTAGCCTTAAATCTTAACGGTAAGCATAACGCTTGCCGACTTAACCTTTGCTATTTTAAATTAATGGTTAAGTTAATACCTATTTCATTAAATGATTGCTCACTTGTGCGGGTTAAAATACGCCATATCAGCGTTACCCTCAATCCCAATAGTCAGCTATTGTTCAATCGAGCACCTTGACCTGATTTATTTTCCCTCTGCACAACACGTTCACAAACTTAATGAAACGGGTATAAAATCCTCGCTAAACTGAGCGAGGATTCTCTTCAATAAATTACTCCGTTATGCTTAGCCAACGAGTATTATACCAAGTTGATTAAGTTCTTTCCCACTCAGCGAGAATTAAAAGGCTTAGAGGCAAGGCATTGATTGAAGAGAATGGTTATTCCCTTTTCAAAATCAATAACGCAGCATGTAAACCTTTTAAACTCGCCCTCTGGGAGCTTTCTCGATGTTCATTAACATCGTTAAGTTTATTTGATTTAGAATGACTAAACCGAAACAAATTTGCCTTGTTATTGAACATCGAGCAGAGCTCTGAGTTGGGAAGAAATTTAATCAAATTGGTATTAATACATTTCTCTAACTATTAGAAAACATGGTTGTATTGTGCTGATACGATATAAGCATCGCCTTGTGATTCAAATGTCCACTGTTGGCCTAAATCATCAGCTTCAGTGAAGGTTTCAGTATGACCTTGAATAATACTAACGCCAAAATCTACGGATGATTGATTGTCAAAACTATAGTTTAAGCCACCACTTATCCAAAGTCGGTCACTATCAGGAATTGAGATAGAACGATGGTCTTCATCGGTTGGTGTTTGGTCGTAAGCAATACCGGTTCTCAACTTTATATTACTGCTTAGCTGGTAGGTTGCGCCAAAGGCATAACGCATAGAATCTGAAAAGTTTTCTTGCTTTGAAAATACAGGATCATCTCCATCGGTATAGGCGGATAGTTCATCGAAACTACTCCAACCAGTCCACATGGCCGAGTAATGCACGGCGAGTTTATCATTTAATTGATGCAGACCGGAAAACTCCATCATCGCGGGTAGGTTGATATCCATAGCTCCGGGGACAACTTCTCCATCTAAACCAAGTCCCGTAGGTAAATCATTACTATAATCACCTTCAAGTTCTAATTTTACTTCGCTACGGTAACTAAAGCCTAAACGATTGTTTTTATCAAAATCATACGATAAACCGATATTCCAACCGTAAGTGATATCATCACCAGCCAAATTTGCTGCCTCAGTTTGAGGCGGCAAAGGCATAGAACTATCACCAAAATTACGGACTAATGCAGCATCGGCAAAAATAACATTAAAACCACCCGCTATGGCAAAGTTATCATTCACTTTATAAGAAAGGCTGGAGTTAAAATTGACGGTTGTAATTGATGTTTCACCCGCTAATTGTCCTGCGGCATAATCATCATCAAACTCTGTCGCTAAACCAAAATTAGAGAAGGTGCCAAAACCTAGCGCAAACTTGTCATTAAGTGGTACAACGAGGTACATGGCCGGAATAATGGCACTTGGCGCAATACTGTTATCATTGAGTGCTACCGGGTCAATGCCCGTCGGTGCATCAATGCCCGTTAAGCTGACATCTGGCATAACATAAGTGCCAGTGACTGATAATTCTATTTGATCAAATTGCGCCATAAGGGCAGGGTTGCGCGCGACAACAGAAGCGTCATCTGCAATTGCAGCTTCACCAGCAAAGGCTCGCCCTAAACCCGCAGCACTGTGTTCAGCCAACTGAAAGGCTGCGCCAACACTGTAAAATGATGAGCAGGTTAACGATAGTGTTAATAAAGTTTTCTTGAATGTCATAAATTTGGACCATGTAGAATAATAGAAAGACTTCAGCCTACCTCAAAGGTTAGAGTCGAACTGTTATCAATGGTGAAAACTGGTAGCTAAATTGTGAACCTTGCTGTTGAGCGGCTACTTTTTATTCATCATTTGTCTTGGATAAATATTACTTTGTCGCGCTTTTATTAATGTAGGTCAAAACTCATGCTAAGAAGCTACTTTATTATAGCACTATTGATAATAGAGAATAGGAAGTGGTATGAGTTCAATCCCAGAGTACATGACAGCAAAGCATAGAGAATGTGATGAGTTTTTTTCTGAAGCCGAAGCCGCTGTTGTCGATAAAAACTGGCCATTAGCCTTAGCTAAATGGCAAGTATTTGCTCGTGAATTAACTGAGCACCTAGCGCAAGAAGAAGAGATTTTATTTCCTCAGTTCGAACAAGCTACTGGCATGACGGCAGGGCCAACACAAGTGATGCGTATGGAACACCAGCAAATGCGTGCTTTAGTACAATCATTAGATAATGCCCTTGCCGCGAATGAAAAAGATGAATATTTAGGTTTATCTGAAACTTTGATGGTAATGATGCAGCAGCATAATATGAAAGAAGAAATGATGCTTTACCCTATGATGGCGCAACACCTCAGCGATGGCGAGCAGCTTATCGAGGGTTTTAAAGCTAGCGCAGTAGTTTAAGCTGCTATGGAACTTGTGGTTGTTAATGTTAGTGAACTTGCTCCTCCCGAGCCAATGACAGTGATATTAACTGCCCTAGCCCGATTAAAATTAGGCTATTGTTTATTAGTTACTCATCGACGACAACCATTTCCTTTGTATGAAAAACTGGCTCAAGCGGGTTGGGCGTATCATTGTCAAGTTCATGATGATGACCATATTTCACTGTTTATCTACCGACAGGCTGAACAACTCTTGTTTGAGCAAGCTTTTGACGGTCAAATGTTTCAATCAAATTAAGGGCTTTCCATGTCTGGCTTGTCATTTAACGCATTACCTCCTATCGATTTACCTTTTCGTTTTTTCTTAACAGCGCCCCTTTTTATCATTGCATGTGCGTTGTTAGTTTTATTTTCTGGCGAGCCATTGTGGTTAAGTCGGTGGCAGCCGAATATGCTGGCGCTAACTCATGGCTTTACCTTAGGTTTTTTGACTATGGTCATGATGGGGGCATTATTACAATTATTGCCAGTCATAGGCGGGATCGGTATAGCCAAACCTAGACTCATCGCTACCACTAGCCACGTTTTATATTGTGCTGGTGTTATTACTTTGATGCTAAGTTTTGTTCTTGCTCATCACTGGTTAACATTGGCTGCATTAGTCTTGCTTAGTTTGGGATTTGGACTTTATCTCAGTGCTATTATAAGAGTGCTAATTAAAAAATTTAGCCAAGGTGATTCCATTAATGGCTTTCGGTTAGCGATAATATCCTTGGTTATATTACTGTTGTTAGGAGTCTTGTTGTTAGCCAATCGATTGGGTATCACGGTGCCATTTATGACACTTGATAAGCAGCTTACCGATATCCATGCGCTTATGGGGCTAGTTGGCTGGGCAGGTATGTTAATTATTGCGGTAAGCTTTCAAGTTATACCTATGTTTCATGTTGCTCCTAGTATGCCTAAATACATAAGGCATTATCTTGGCGTGAGCATTTTTATCTTGCTGATAGTTTATATTTTTTATGCCGAATTTGCCTTAGGAATGATTTTCATAAGCCATGCTGTCTTTGCCTTTACCTTGTTTTATGTGATCAATCAGCGCAAACGTAAAGTACCTGACACGAGTATTAAATACTGGCAATTGGCCGCGGCAACTTTACTGTTACTGAATCTATTATACTTTTTACCGAACAGCTTTTATGCGTCACAAGGCCTTCCTTTATTTCTTTCATTACCTGATAAAAGCATGTTATTAACATCGATTTTCATCTATTTTTATTTGCTGTCAATAGTCCAAGGTATGCTACTAAAAATATTACCGTTTTTGAGTTACACTCACTTACAGCAGCGCTGTTTGATAGACTTTTCAGCGATGCAGTTTATCCCTCACATGCATCAATTCTTAAATAAAAAACACGGCTTAGCATTGTACTACCTTCATATTCTTACTGGTTTATCGCTGGTGGCGGTATTATTTGACCCGAGCTTATATCGTATTTTTGCCTTATTACTGTTGACTGAATTTTGTTGGTTATTGCTTTTAATGGTGCGGTGTATGCGCTTATATTTTGCAGTTAGTCAGAAAATCAACTTGTCCAATAACCCGTAACTGATTATTATGCTCGCTAATACATCCTTATAAGTTTTAAAGGTCTTGTTATGAACACTATTATCCTTAAGACAGATGAAAATTCAGCACACACATCACAAGAAGTGACACCTTCAAAAATTGTATGTATTGGCCGTAACTATGTTGATCATATTAAAGAGCTTGCTAATGAAATACCTGATGAAATGGTGGTGTTTATCAAGCCCAATTCAGCGATTAGTTCAACATTATTGGCGAAGCATAATGATGATGTCTTGCATTATGAAGCCGAGCTAAGTTTTTTGTATCAAGGCGGAAAGTTTACTGCGGTAGCGCTTGGTCTCGATTTAACTAAACGCGAAGTGCAAGGGACATTAAAAGCGAAAGGTCTTCCTTGGGAGCGAGCAAAGGCTTTTGATAAATCAGCTGTTTTTAGTGATTTCATTAGTATTGAACAAGAGAATATTCAGCAATTGAATTTATCACTTATGATTAATAATGAGCTAAAACAGCTGGGCGGCGTTAACTTAATGATGGCGAAGCCTGATGATATTTTAACGGAATTACAAACATTTCTGAGCCTTGAAGATGGCGATATTGTTATGACAGGCACTCCTAAAGGTGTTGGTGTTATTACTCCCTCAGATAACTTTGTTGGTCAGGTTTTTTTAAGTGAAATAAATAACCAAACGGCTAACCTTGTCTTGCTAAACTGCCAGTGGCCAGCACTGTAATATCAATCGAACCAATAAAGTAATTCGCTTGGTATCTAACCTGAAAAAATTTACAATTTTAAGCTAAAGCTAAATGAAAACGGCAAAGCTTTGCTACACTTAGTGTAGGCCCTTTATACCCCATTGATAGGAAAGGCTATGGAATATGAATTTGTACACGATGCCATCACAGGCGAAGCCAGAGCGCTCTTTTCGTTAGAGCATGAGGTCATAGGTCCATGGATGGAAGTGGAAGTAGGACATGATGTAAATAAGCTTACTAAGCTATTAACCGCAATAGATAATATTGAAAAAGGACAGTCTCAAGAAGTGCTCATCACAGGTAGCGAATATTCGATTACGTTAAGTCGTGAAGATGTCTCTATTCAAACGAATGTGAGTATGAATGGTTCATTAAATGGCAGTGGCGAAGGTTTACCTGAGATGTTAACGGATGAGCATATTCACTTAGATCAAAATGAAATGGCGGGTTGTGGTTTGGATGATTTTAGAGCATTGCTACTCTCTTGGGGCCAGTTTACTAACGGGTTACGATAACCGACTAGTAAACATAAATAAAGGTGCACTGGTAGCACCTTTAATTATTAATTGTATTTCAATATCCGTTACTTACTTGTTTCTATTTTTTTAACAGGTAGCTAAGGTTATTTACTCTCAGTAAACTCTGAAACCAGTGCCTGTAAAGTCTTCTCATCAATAGCTAACAGTTTACACACATTCTCTTGTACATATGGCCAGTCTGCGGTGGCGCAGTCGGAATTTTTTATTGATACGAGCTGCTCACTCAATTTAAGTACGGCAAATAAATCTTGTTCTTGTGAGCCATTAAGCTCGCGAAGAAAGTTTCTGTCATGATGCTGTAATATAATTTGGCAAACGTCTTTGGGTAAACGCCATGAACTGGCAACGTAATAGCCTATAGTTGCATGGTTCACGCCATAATGCTGTTCTTCTACCTCAGTAAGAGATAGCTCTGTTTTGGTTAATGAATCATCTAGCAACTGTTGATAATCGTCATGTTTCATTGCTATTACTGGGACACCACACGCATGAAATAAGCCTAAACTAAAAAACTTATCATTTGCTATTTGAGGCCTATACCTTTGACCAATCAACATGGCCGCACTGGCAATATCAGAGGTAAATTGCCAAAAATCTTCTAAATCAATACTACAGCTTTTGGGATCAAAACTCTTTTTAAGTAAGCTGCCGGTAACCAACATGACTACACCAAAAATACCGATATAATTCACAGACATTTTAATATCTGTGACAGTCCGACCTAAGCCGTATAAAGGGGAGTTAATGGTTTTTAAAATAGCAGCACTAACGGCAATGTCTTTACTAATGGCACGACTAATCGCGTTAATGTCTGGGGTAGTCTCTGCCATGAGCTTGAGTAATTCGAACAACAATTTAGGTTGGGCGGGCACTGAAAAACCACGGCTAATATCATCTAAAACACTTTGGTCAACAATTAACATAAGACTAATAAACGCTATGAAAACATAGTTTAAGTGTATGTCATAAAAAGTGTTGTTGCTTTGTTTCTTATCAAGATAAAGGGATGTGACTATTTATGAATGGGTTATGTAAATCATCATCACAAAAAAGCCTATAAGGATGGAGTTGAAGGCTAAAATATAGGTAAAACCTTTGATGCCTTGCTTAAGACTATAATTATGTGCGCTAAGATACCACGTCCAAATTGCACACATAATAATGGGTATTAAAAAGAAAAATTTTATCATAATAGTTAGTTTGCACTCGAGTTAAGGGATGTCTCATTCCAAGGAGCAACTTTAAGTAGCATTAACATGCCAGGGATAGCTAAAGCTGTACAAAGAAAATAAAAATTAGTCCAACCAATCTGTTCAACAATAATACCTGTGGTCGCGTTAGCAAAAGTGCGTGGCACTACCGCCAAGGCAGTAAATAGAGCAATTTGTGTTGCTGCAAAGGCAGGATTGGTCGTTTTAGCAATAAAAGCGGTGAAAGCTGCAGTGCCTAAACCCACGCCTAAATACTCAAATCCCATGGCCATGGCTAAAGCATAGGTGTTATGTCCTATTTCAGCGAGGGCTGCAAAGCCTAAAATACTTAATATTTGTACAAAACCAAATAACCATAGCGCTCGGTTAATGCTCAGTTTAATCATTACTAAGCCACCAACAATAATACCAATAGTCATCGCAATCAATGATGAGGTTTTGGCAACGACACCAATTTCAGTTTTGCTAAAGCCCATATCTATAAAGAATGGAGTTTGCAAGGCTGTTGCCATATTGTCCCCTAATTTATAAAGCACAAGAAACAATAGCGTATAGCCTGCTGATTTGAGCCCCTTGCTTTGAATGAAATCTTTGAACGGCAGTACAATTGCTTCTTGCAAGCTTTTAGGTGCAAAATGCTCGGAATCTAGCTCCTTAATGAACAGTGTTAATAATACGCCTAATAACATGAAGGCCGCGACGATAATGAATACCGATTGCCAGCTCATGTGATCGGCTAAAATAAAAGCGAGTGAACCCGGTACTAAACCAGAAAGTCGATAAGCTTGTACATGAATTGAATTGCCTAAGCCTAGTTCGTTATCAGGTAACAGCTCTCGTCGATAGGCATCAAGCACTATATCTTGGCTTGCACTAAAAAAAGCCACTGCCGCGGCTAAATAAGCAACAGACCATATATCCATAATAGGATTAACAAAGCCAAAGCCTGCAATAGAACCTAAGAGTAATATTTGCGTTGCTAACATCCAGCTGCGTCGCCTGCCAAGTAAGCCAAGAGAGTAACGGTCCATGAGTGGTGACCAGAGAAATTTCCAAACATAAGGGATGCCAATGAGTGAAAATAGTCCAATTTCAGTTAGACTTACACCTTCATCACGCAACCAACCTGGTACCAATTGATATAAAACAAATAGCGGCAAACCTGAGCTAAAGCCGGTAAAAATACAAATAAGCATGCGCTTATTTAAAATAGCCTCTTTAAATGTGCTTTTTTTTACTGGAGTCGTGGTGGATATTTGCGTCATTAGCTAATAACTTAACATTATATTTTTTATTACTTCTAAGTTTATCAGAGGCTTGCTATTTTCAGAAGAGGCTTGAGATATTTGAGTGATAATTTAATAGCTAATAGACTTCGTTCATTGGTTTAATTAAGCGATTGGACGCCAACCTATACAATCAATAGGGTAGCTACCGGTACCGTTAAAAAAGTCCAAACAAGTATTCATTTCACTTTTAAAAAACAGATCTTGGTTTAGTGCTTGGGCGCCATGTAGGCTAACTTCATGTATCAAATGCCAGAATACACGTTCTTTAGCGCTGTGTGGCGTTTCATCAATAACCCTTAATAATGTCCATTCAGACATGGTATCTAAAATAAAACTGTCCAGCTCAGTATAGTGAATTTTTTGCTCAATGACTGCGCTAACATAGGCATTCATTTGCAATATTTTATGATCGATAAACTGCTCAATTATCATGAAGTCCCCTTAAAATACGTGTACCATTTGGTACAGAAGATGACGTGGTTTAGCACAACGTTATAATTATCACCGAAAAGTATTAGTTATTTTATTATTGATTTAGCGTTTTATTATTAGTTATTATAATTTTTATTAGCCACTTATTTATCGGTGATAATTGGCTTTTTGTCAAAGAAAAGTCCCTTTTTATTTGTTACTTTTTTGTAAGGCTGTATTAAGTGGGACTATTGATAAGGCTAATCTTCAGCGGGCAATAATATCGCTTTAATTAACGTGACTGGTTTTAACGGAACATCATTCCAAGCCATTGCTTCATTGTAATCGGTTGGTACTTTAGCGATAGCTTGCAACACCTCTTCACCTTCAACGATAGCGCCAAAAACAGCATAGCCCCACGTCCTTCCAGGGTCTAAAGTAGTATTGTCTGATAGATTAAAAAAGAATTGGCGGTTGGCGGTATGTGGCCTGTTTTCTTTAGCCATAGCAATGGTACCAATTTCATTTTTAAGGCCATTTCCAGATTCATTGATAATATTTTTACCTAAATCTTTCGCTGTAAATTTAGCATCGTAACCACCACCTTGCACAATAAAATTATCAATAATACGATGGAATATAGTGTTGTTGTACTCACCCTTGACTACATACTCTAAGAAATTATCCACAGTAACAGGAGCTTTAACTCTATCGAGTTCAACTACGATTACCCCCATGGAGGTTATCAATTTTACTTTAGGGTATATATTCGTAGGATCAACGGCATAGCTAAAATAGCTAGTGATTAGTAAAGCGCTTGCAATAATAGATTGGAAAATATGGTTCATAATAACCTACGGTTTAGTGGGATAGCATGAGTAATACCAAAGGGGAAAATAGATTAGTCCTCTTGGTATTACATGGCTACATTATAAAAAAGTTTTAATATCTTTACTGGTTAATATTTGCTTTATCAAGGTACTTAAATGTTGATTAAACTCACGTTCTAATACCGCTATGTCAGCATTGAGGGCACCTTCACTGTGCGCTCTATTTTTAAAGCTGCTAGTGAGTGTCTGTTTGGTATTATCAATAGATACTTTAATGATGATTTCACTTTGAGTGCTGTAACTGACACTTTCTTGATCAACACTAATGACTGCTTTTTCTATGGTAACAGTAACTTTATTATTTGCTGAGTCTGATAACGATAAGCCTTGCTGTTGCCATTGTTTCGCTAATAGACCTTGAATAATATCTTCAAGGCGTTGCTCAGATGAAAGTATGACTGCCGCTTCATCCTTTTCAAGTATTTGGATGATATGCGTGCTGGTACGCATATCAATAACATTCAGTTGTGCTTCTTTACCCGATAACTGATTTGATGGCGATAGGCTAACTTGTGGCGAAACAATTAAATGTGTAGGTGCTGCGCTACAGCCGACAATGCTTGCCAGCAATAAAGTTAAGGTTATCGACTTAAAGGTCTTTAAATTCATGGTTTTCTCTATTTTCTCTATTTTATTAGCGTTTAATTGCTGATTGGGTAACAAATTTATCATTACTAGCGATTAAGGTTTCATTACCAAACAGGCGTTGTAACTTAATATGATAAGCTAACTTCTGATTACCAATAATACGTAATTCGCCGCCTTTCTTTAATACGCGATGACTGTCTTTAAACATCTGCCAAGCGATGTGATCGGTTGTCGCGGTATTTTGATGAAAAGGTGGATTACATAAAATTAAATCAACACTTCCGCCTTCTATATCGGTCAAAGAATCGTTAAGGGTAAACTCACATTGTTCAATCGCTTCAGGCAGGTTTGTCATTATATTGTGCTTAGCTGAGGCCATTGCCATGCTAGATTCATCAATGAACTGAACGTGTGCTTCAGGTTGATTGGCTAAAACAGTAAGGCCGATAACACCATTGCCGCAACCCAAATCTATTACTTTGGCATGAGCGTCAACTTTTGGTAAATTCTCAATAAAGTATCGAGCACCAATATCTAACTTTTCTCGCGCATAAACATTAGCATGATTACTAATGATCATCTCGCGAGATGGTGAGTCATTGGTAGATGTATGCACTAAAGGCCACACTGTTGGGAAAGGCGATTGATGAACTTGTTTGTTATCAAACTGACAAAAAACTAAACGTGCTTTTTTAACTGCCAAAGATGTTTTAGTGGTGCCCAAATGCTTTTCAAAAACTTTTAAGGTAGAACTATGGATTTCTTTAGCACGATCTGCGGCGATAAAAATACACTGTTCACTCACTGACTTTTTGATTTGAATAAGCTGTTCTATCAGTAGTGATTTACTTTTAGGGATTTTATATAAAATGACAGCAATATCGTTAGGTAAGCTATCCAGAGAATCTAGCAGTGTAATATTACTATCATCTAAGTTATTTTGCTCAATGTTATAGCAGGTACCTTGGCTACTGATATAGGAGTCATTAATAGAAATAACACTGGGGTTTTCACTAGCCGATTGGCAAAAATTTGTAGCCAGCGTACCAAAAGCATCATTAAAAAGTGCCACTTTTGTTTGCGCGTTAATTAAACCTTGTTCATTAACATAGTTTATTAGGTACTCATCGGCTGAATCCCATGCTTGTAAACTACGGTTGACTTGTGAAATAGGAAAGCGGCTTAAGAATAAGTTCTTATCATTAACAATAAAAGGGCTGATCATAAAAGTTGGCTAAAGGTCTGTGAAAATTTGGCAGCTATTGTGCCATAATTCACAACATATTGTTGGTCTATCCACTTAAATCAGCTAAAATATTTGTCACTTTTAGTACCTACGACTTCGGTACTTATTTTTATACTTATCGAGAGAATAATGACTGTTGCCTCTGTTATTGAACAAAAATTGCTTGCTGCTTTTCAGCCATCACATTTAGACGTGATTAATGAAAGTAACAACCATAATGTACCACCGGGCAGTGAGTCACACTTCAAAGTGATTATTGTTGCTAAAGCGTTTGAAAATGAACGCTTAATTAAACGTCATCGCCTAGTAAACGCAGTACTTGCAGAAGAACTTGCTGATAAAATTCATGCGCTGGCATTACACACCTATACAGAATCACAATGGCAAGAGCAGTATGCTGACAATACGCCAAGCTCACCAAATTGTTTAGGTGGCGGAAAATAAAAAATAATTACATTATCCTCTGGTCGTACCTCTTTATGCTTGAGGCAGGGTACAATGTCATCAAATTATTGAAAGTATCTTTCAAACCTTAGCAGTGTTTTACAAAAAGGTATGACCCTAGCTGAGTCACTAATATAAATAAAAAAGGTTTACTTATGGTTATCAAGCCAAAAATTCGTGGTTTTATCTGTACTAATGCTCACCCAGTTGGTTGTGAAGCCCATGTGAATGAGCAAATTGCTTATGTAAAAGCACAAACATCAGCGGCTTCGGGCCCTAAAAATGTTTTAGTTATCGGTGCCTCTACAGGCTATGGTTTAGCTTCACGTATCACCGCTACTTTCGGTCATGATGCTAAAACGTTAGGTATTTTCTTTGAAAAGCCACCAACAGAAAAGAAAACAGGCTCTGCAGGTTGGTACAATACCGCGGCTTTTGTAAAAGCGGCTGATGAAGCGGGTATTTATGCTAAGAGCATTAATGGCGATGCTTTTTCTCATGAAATAAAAGCAAAAACGATTGAAACAATTAAAGCTGATATGGGTAAGATTGATTTAGTTGTTTATTCATTGGCATCACCACGTAGAACTGATCCAGATACTGGTGAAGTATATTCTTCAACGTTAAAACCAATTGGTCAAAGCGTTACCACTAAGAACCTTAATACTTCAAAACGTACAATCGATGAAATATCGGTTGAAGCAGCTAATGATGCTGAAATTCAAGGTACTATCGACGTTATGGGCGGCGCTGATTGGGAATTATGGATGAACCAACTTAGCGAAGCCGGTGTATTGGCTGAAGGTGTTAAAACCGTAGCTTATACTTACATTGGCAAAGAATTAACGTGGCCAATTTACGGTAAAGCGACTATTGGTAAAGCTAAAGAAGATTTAGACAGAGCCGCTAGTGCTATTAACGCAGCGACAGCTGACTTAAATGGTCAAGCACGCGTTACGTCATTAAATGCTGTAGTAACACAAGCAAGTTCAGCTATTCCTATTATGCCTTTATACATCTCAGCTATGTTCAAAGTAATGAAAGCTGACGGTACTTACGAAGGTTGTATTGAGCAAATTTCTAATTTATTCAAAGAGAACATATACAGTGATTCTCCTCGTTTAGATGAGCAAGGTCGTTTCCGTCAAAACTATAAAGAACTTGAAGACAGTGTTCAAAAACGTGTTACTGATATTTGGAATATTGTTGATACTGATACCATTGATGAATTAACAGATTACGTTGCATATCATCAAGAGTTCTTAAAACTGTTTGGTTTTGATATTGCTGGTGTTGATTACGATGCTGATGTTAGTCCAGAAGTTGCGATTAACAATTTAATCTAGACTTGATTGCCCTTAATGGGGCAATGAAATATAAATATTAAAAAGCCGCATTATTTATAATTAATAATAAATAATGCTGCTTTTTTGTGTTCTGGTGTTAGTCAAAAGCCTATGAAACCCCAACCAATAATGATCACTTTGTGCGCTAAGCGGAAGTTAGTAACTCGTTAATCCTAACATCCGCTTGAAGCTCAAAGGAGTCATTAAACTTTTAAATTATCTCGCGATAAATAGTACAAATAGAGCATAAATAAAGGGAGGAATTTAGCTTGTAATTTCTAGGTTATAGTTAATGATTTTAAAATAGCAGTGACCATCCTAGGCTAAAGGTATTGAGAGCAGCACCTGTACTTTTTTGTGTTCGTCCGTTTAAATACGTTAACTTTAGCCCTTGGTTTTTACTCAGGGGAAAACCAAAAGAGAGAGAAGACAAAACATTGCCCCAAGCATCATCTTTTTTAACATCATTTATATGAGAAAGCCCACCCCAAGCATACCCCACTCCAACAGCAGTCCACACCCCAGGGCTAAATAGATACACCACATGTGATTGCAATGCATAAAGGGGGTCTTGTTCTCTCTTGCTACCATTAAAAAGTTCATTATTGTCTGTATAGAAGAAGATGGATCCGGTTAACTCGTATGACCATGCGCCTTCTGTATGTACCACACCAATCTGAGGGCGAATGCTATAGCGGTTTTGTCCTAAATTGAGCAACTTTTCATTATCGTATTGCCCTAGCGGTACATTTACTGCGAGCGCCACACCAACAACCGTTTTAGATGTTGGATTTCCTTTCTCTTCTGCTGTGTTAAGCAAGGTCATTGATAGTCTGAATCTCGGGTCGGTAAAACCTCTACGTTCAGCTACAGCAGACTCACCTCGTAGAAGTCCTTCCCATTTTGCATGCTGCCAAGGTATCAATGCATCAAAACGTACTGGTTTTCCAGCAAATGAAAATGAACGAACATAAGAGAAGTAAGATGTCTCGATATTTACACTGGCATCTTCAATTTCTAGCACAGGATCAAAAAAGAGCTCCCCTGAAGTACTTGCATACCCTAAAGCAATAACTTGTGTGTTATCAGGAAGCACAGACCATCGTCTAGGCTCTAAATCTTGAGAAAAAAGAGTTGTATGCACTAAAAACAGTGATACAAACAAAAAAATTCTGTTCGTTAAAGTACGCGGTAATTTCATTTGATACCATTGAACTGAGTCAAAATAAGTTTTACTGTAAAATCTAACGGCATAATAGGTATCATTTAACTCTTTTACTACTTTTATTTTTATTTACTGTAGTAGCTAATATTGATGTTTTTTTTGTGGTTTGTTTAATTAAAAGGTGACGTTATATCACTTTATTTAGTGTTTGAGTTCTGCGGTATTATTTATATGTGGGTTTCTAACTCACTTAGAGGGCGGAAGCGAGATAAAGGTAATGCTCTATTTTATCTGGATTTTTTAAAAAGGTTAATGACCGCAATGGCTTTGCTGACCTTAGCTAGTGGTTATTCTTTAGGGCAAGTGATAGCCACAAGCCGACATTAGCTTTTGGGTTACTAATGGTAGCTCAGGAGCCTAAAACTGACTTTTTTTAAAGCTTAATTCTACTCAATAATTCGTCCGCAGTTATCACCAAAGCGAACAATAGCATCAACAGATTATTGAACTATTGGCACCATAGCCTCTTGTTATATTTTGTTATACAACAGCCCCTGAAGTTACAGTACCATTTGCAACTACAATTTCTTCTTCTGAATCATTAGGATCATAAACTAATACATCTTTTTGTCGATAACTGCATTTACTATTTCAGTATCAATACCTAAACCGTTTTGAATTAAAGCAAACGGTTTGCCTCTTATTCACTTAAACTCCAAGACATGCCGAACAAGGAGCTATTATATTCATTTTCGCTGATTCCTCGGTAGGCACTTATCTTGTTAGGAAGGCTAATTAAATATCTAAGTAGGCGGCCAAATTAACTATACCACTTCAATTGGTCAGATAAATACGAGGACCAAACCACTCTGGATTTCTACTTTTAAATAAACTCGGCAACCCACCCAAGTAATATGCACAAAAGGGGATACCGTTAGTACGTCGTGCACTAAAATCATAACACGTCACCTTTTTGAACAAGGCAAAGATATCTGTGTTCTCATCTATGGTGTAGGAAAATTTATTATCTGAAATTGTAAATATAACCTTAGTCCGTTAATGCCAACGCTATCGATTACGGCTTCTGTTTTTTCATTTTCATTTTCATTCCGCTACTTTCTCTTGGTAAACTTCATCTATAAATCTTATTTTATCGGAGATGGATACAAGTAAAGCTACAAGTAAAAACACAGGAGACATGAACGCAAAATACCTGAAGATGATCATATCTATCCTGAAATAGTCAACAACAATGTAGCCACTAAAAACAACCCATAAAAAAAGTAAAACGATACAAAACCAATAAACGATTTTATATTTCCTTTTTGGGTTAGCTTTAACACTAACACTCACACTTTCGTTGAAGTACTTAGTGTTCCACTTCATAAAGAAGAATGTGATACAAAGAAAAATAAGTGCAAAGCCGAGACGGAAAAGATCACCATTACTTGTATTCGGCAAATGGCCGTTCAATATCGCCACATGGTCACCTACCATACACGCAGACAATAAAGGGAATAATACAGCTACAACCCAAAACGTAATTAATGACAGGGCTTTCTTTATGCCCCCTAAACTAGATTTTCTACGTGACATTAATAGATCCTTCTTTATATTGCGGTGATGTATTTACCATCCATTACATCGCTTCGTTTATCGTATTTACGAGTGGTTGATATTGCTGTGCCCAAGCTATCGAGAAACAGTACCAAAATCCCTATCTGAAATAAACAAGGCAGTGCCAAAATAATATCTTAAGTCATGTGGTGATAGTTTATCAATCCCCAGATCATCACTATTCTTTCTGATGATCTGGGGAATACCATTATTTGTTAGTTTACCATAACCTATTTTTCCACTCGCTGACACAATTGGGGGCTTAGTTCTCTATTAGGATAAAAGTATATCTACTTCTTATGAACACTGTAAAACAGCTCAAAAAGCTATTGGTGCTGATGTCAGCAATCGTATCTTTGCTGACTGTTTCAAGGTCGATTTTTCATTAATAAAACCGTCCGCTTTGTGGTAAAAGTGACTGTATTTAATACTTTTAGTTTAATGCCTGAACAGCTTGTTTCATATTGTTAGGATATGGTCGTTTTAATTAAACATACCAATAAATCATTAAAAAGTGACAAGTCGCACCGCCTAAAACGAAAAGGTGCCAAATAGCGTGAGTGTAGGGCACCGTTTTTTTAACATAGAAAAATACCCCAAGAGAATAAATTAGCCCCCCTAATGCCAACAAGCCAATGGCTTGTTCAGGGAGTTTCTCATATAACTCACCTAGCACGCCTAACGAAATAAATCCCATGCCTAAATACGTGGCTAAAGATATTTTTTTGTATTTATTAGCAAATTTTATTTTGAAAAGAATGCCCGCAATAGCAAAAAGCCAAATAAAAGCCAGCAGAGTATAACCAAGCGAACCGGCTAATGTGATAGCGAATAAGGGGGTATAAGTACCAGCAATAAGTAAATATATTGCACAATGGTCAAGCAACTTAAATAAGGCTTTAGCACGCTTATTCGTTAAGCTATGGTATAGGGTTGATGCGAGAAATAACAAAATCCCGCTCGTTGCGAAAACACTAAAACTAACTATCCGGCCAGTATCGTCATGGCCATTATTTAATAATAAAAAAAATGCGAAACAACTTAATAATAGGCCCAAAGCATGGCTGATAGCATTGAGGGTTTCTTCACTTTGACTATAGGAGTTTACTTGAAGAGTGGCTGAAGAAAAATTTTTCTGATCAGTCATAATGAGCTGCATTATTAGGTTCAGTGTGTGAGTCTACGCTGAGTGCTAATACAATACAAAGCAAAAAAATAAAGATAAAGTCTATCTAAGGCTAAAGCGTTTTAGCCTTGGAAGCTTGGTTAAGCAGCCGTTAGTTAAAGTGCTAACTCAATAACCATATCTTTCAATTCATCTTTAGAGATCGAATTACTGTGATTTTTATCAAAACGGTTAAAAATGGTTTCGCACATGCGAATGCCTTTGTCTTGCAGTAAAACGTCAATCAGTTCAACAAATTCAGAGCGACTAATTACGCCGTCTTTATCTTCATCAAACACTTCAAATAACTCATCTACCCACTGATTTAAATCCATATGTAATCCTAACCACTCATTTAAAAAGATATGACTAAACAATATCGCTTATTTAGGCGTTTGTGAATGTCTATTTCAAATTTTTTAGTCTAGTGCTGGATTAAATTGCTATTTGTTCATTTATTGATTACTTGCTAGTTGTTCATTGGTTGATTTTTATGAAACGCTAACATTTTGTGGAAGTAATCGAATTAATTTAGTTATATCTGCACTCGATGTAGCTATATAAATTAAAGTATTATTAATATTTACCTTACAATCAGCGCCTTAGTTTAAATTTTGTTTTTTTTGTAATAAATCTGTAAACACTAAGACTAACTGTTCAACGCTTTATTAAGGAAAGATAATATGAAAGTAACGTGGAAAAAGCTTTTGACGCTAAGTTTGTTGTCAATGACGGCAATGAGTTGGGCAAATGATAATAAATTAACGCTAGAAAGTTGTCATTTAGGAGAAATACGTTCACAAGTACAATGTGGCAAGCTTGAAGTACCAGAAAATTATCAGAAGCCTGACGGTGATAAAATATCGGTAAATTTTGCCGTATTGCCTGCTATTGATGATAGTGAATACAAAACGCCACTCATGTTTTTAGCGGGTGGTCCAGGTCAAGCTGCGGTTGAATTAGCTACAGGACTTAATCGTGTATTTAGAGAAGTACGCAAAACACGCGATATTATTCTAGTGGATCAACGTGGTACTGGTGAAAGCAGTGGATTATCGTGTGAGTTTGAAGCGGTAGATAATGTTTATAGCTCTTTACCCGATGCACTTAATCCTCAAGAAGTAAAAGATTGTGTCGCCCAATTTAAAGGCGATGTCACTCAATACAACTCTGAAAATGCTATTCGTGATTTTGATGCTGTGCGCGCAGCGCTAGGTCATGAAAAATTAAATATTTATGGTGGCTCTTACGGTACACGTGCTGGCTTAGTTTTTATGCGTATGTTCCCTGAATCTCTTGATAGCGTGATACTAGATAGTGTTGGCCCAATTGAAGTACCTATTGGTATGTTTGGTCAAAGTGGTGCGCGTTCCTTTAATTTATTGATTGAGAATTGTAAAAGTAGTGACGCTTGTCATAAAGCTTTCCCTGATTTGGCTGAAGAATTTCAAGCGGTTAAAGCACGTTTAGCTAAAGAACCCGTCAGCATCAATATTTTACATCCGCGCTTAGGCACACCAACAAAACTTGTACTCGATAATACTAAATTTACCGGTAACTTGCGTTTTCAACTTTATGGTATGGAAGGGCGATCAATGGTGCCACTCGTGATTCATCAAGCTTTTTTAGGTAATTATCAACCGTTAATTGGTTTGATGGCACGCACAGAGGGTGAGCAACTTGTTTATACTGGTTTACTCTTCAATATTGTCTGTAATGAAGACCTACCAAGGCTATCAGCACAGGATAAAGCGGCTGATGCGAATAATAACTTTGATGGTAAAGATAGTCACTTAGCGTGGAATATGGTTTGTCCATTCTTTCCTGAATATCGTCCTAGTGAAGACTTTTACCAAAGTGTCACTGCCGATATCCCAACGTTAATTCTATCGGGCAATTTAGATCCGGTAACACCACCAAGTAATGGCGAATACTCAGCAAAATCTTTACCTAATAGTCATCACATTGTTGTTGAAAATGCTTCGCATACTGTGGCAATGAGTACGTGTGCTAATGATATTGTGAATGAGTTTTTAACCAGCAAAGCGCCTAAAAATCTTGATGAATCATGTTTAAAAGATATTCCTCAAGAAACTTTTATGACCAGTGTTAATGGTATTCAATAAAGTACTTTGCTTACTAAAAATTATTAAGAATTCACGGAAATGAAAACAATTATGTTTAAAGGAAAAAGAAATGATTGAAGTAAATAATCTACATAAAAGCTTTGTTGATAAAAAAGATAAGAAAAATACAGTGAAAGCACTAGATGGACTTTCTTTCACCGCTAAAGATGGTGAGATCACCGGCATTCTAGGCCCTAATGGCGCTGGAAAAACAACGTGCCTACGTACACTCTATGGTTTACTTTCTGCCGATGAGGGTTTCGCAACCATTGATGGTATTAGTGTTACTGAAAATCCCCTTGCTGCACGTGCCAAATTGGGCATTTTCCCTGACAAATTTGGTTTGTATGAGCGACTTACAGCCTACGAGCAGATAGATTACTTTGCTAGTCTTCATGGCATGCGTGGGCAAACAAAAAAACAAGCAATAGAGCAAGTGATTCAAGATTTAGAGTTGGGTGATTTAGCACACCGTAAAACGGTTGGCTTTTCTCAAGGCCAACGGATGAAAGTTACTCTAGCGCAAGCGTTAGTTCACCAACCACAAAATTTTGTTCTGGATGAACCTACTCGTGGATTAGATGTAATGAGTACGCGTATTTTACGTAATCATTTAGCTAAGTTTAAAGCCAAAGGTCATTGTATTTTATTCTCGTCACACGTAATGCAAGAAGTCGCCGCTTTGTGCGATAGAGTGATTATTGTAGCCAATGGAAAATTAGCAGCACAAGGCACCCCTGAAGAGTTATGTGAGTTAGCGGGTGAAAAGAATTTAGAAGAAGCCTTTGTTAAATTAATTGGTTCGGATGAAGGAGTAGCCGCGTAATGAATCTGCATTTATATCAGTTAAAAGCACTTATTTTAAAAGAATATAAGGAAGCTTTTCGTGACAAACGTGCCTTAACGGTGGCATTAATGATGGCAATTTTGGCACCTATTATGATCATGGTAATGTCAAAAATAATGATTGAAAAATTAGTAGATGAACCGCCTGTTTACGTCAAGTTTACTGGCGCTGAATATGCGCCAAAATTAATAATGCATTTGGCAAAGAATAATTTATTAAATTTTATCGACGTACCTGAAGATGAAAAATCCGCGTGGGAACAACGTAATATTGCGATTGAAATTCCAGAAGACTATGCTGCTGATATGGCTGAAGGTAAGCCAATAGAACTGCATTTACAAGCTGACTTTACTGATAAGGCTGTTCAACCCCCCGTTAGGCGTATTAATAATGAGGTAAGAGAGTTCTCTTTATCCATAGGCTATAAACGCTTATTACTTCGTGGCGTCGATATTCGTCTATTAAACCCCGTGAAACTAGTAGAGCAAGACACAGCGAAGCCTGATGCAACCTTTATGCTGATTTCAATGATGCTTGGTCTTTATTTGATGTTAGCAGCCTTTATGTCTGGTTTATCCGTGGCCATTGATTCAAGCGCTGGTGAGCGTGAGCGTAATGTGCTTGAAATGTTACTCTGCCAGCCAGTAAGTACGTTAAAAATAGTCTTGGCTAAATTGATAGGTGCTTCGACAATTTCGGTCATTGGCGTGGTATTAGTGTTAGTACTTACGTCGATTTCTGTTGGTTTTGTTGATTTAACTAAAATTGGTGCAACCTTTAGTTTAGATATGTCGACGGCAGGTGTATTACTGTTGTTGCTTTTGCCTATTTGTTTCTTTGCTTCAGCATGTCAGTTGTTTGTGGCATTTCAAACAAAGAGCTTTAAAGAAGCGCAATCAACAGTCGGTATGCTTATTGGTATTCCCGCTTTTATTCCTTTCGTTGTTTCAATGATGGATGATCGCCCTCAGTGGTTGCATTGGCTGCCGTTAGCTGGGCAATCACTTATCATGGAAGACATATTTAAAGGCGTTGAAGTGAATTGGTTAGCTATGTTGGCGACTAGCGGTGTAACTATTGCTATCACTGTTGCTTTAGTCTTAGCGTTGGCAAAAAAGCTGAAGTCAGAAAAAGTGGTTATGGCATTAAGCTAAACATTAAGACAGGTAATAACTGAATAAGAGATGATCCAAAAGCAACTATTATGTTAAATTCTAGTAAATTAATAATACCAAAAACAGAATACCCCTATGTTACGGCGCAGGGAGTTAACTGTCAGGAAAGCGAATTGGATCATCATTCAGTTAAGTCGCAAGTTACAGATAATCAAGTAGTATTCACCGAATGGATGACGGAGCATGAAAAATTGCTACGTCATATCATTACTGGCTTTGAAGCAAAGATTGCCATTCAAGATGAGCTATTCCAAGAGATCGCGTTAAACATTTGGCGTGCCTTACCTAAGTTTCGTCAAGACTCGGCAGTAAAAACCTTTGTTGCACGCATTGCTCATAATGTATTAGCGACGCACGTTGCTAAAGCAGTCAAAACGATTAAAGCTGATCAAGACTTGACGGAGATCAGTCGAGAGGCTGAAAAAGATCATACGCACCCAACCCCTTACCAGTCACTTAATAAGAGTCAACGACAGCAAAAATTAGCTAGCGCGATTCGACAATTAACACTCGAACAACAGCAAGTTATTACCCTTGCTTTAGAGGGCATGAGTTATCAAGATATTGCTGAAGTGTTAGCCATAACCACTAATTTAGTGGGTGTTCGTTTACAGCGCGCCAAATCGGCATTAGCACAATTGTTGGAGGGATCAGCAAATGGATAAAATACCAGGTCAAAATGAAAATACAGTACCAGTGGTCGAGCCCAACAAGCTCGAAACCGAGCATGGGGTTGTTGTTAAAACAAAATCGATTGATGTACATTCCTTACCACAAAAAAAACGTTTGTTAGAATCAGAAAAAGATAGCAAGTCCCCTCCATTAGATAAGCAACCACTAGATGAAAGCTGGCTATTACTCTCTCAAGACTGGCAAAGTCAGCCGTATGAAAAAACAGATATTCCAGCACTGTTGAAGCAAACTAAAAAGCGTACCTTGCTTGCTAAATCTTTATTGGTAATAGATGTAATTGCCACCTTAGGTCTTATCATTGCGTTACTTGTTGTTTTATACCAAGGAGGTTGGGGCACAGCCACCATTGCTTACCTCGCTTTTGGCAGCATAATGTCGGTAGCTTTTGTTTATTATGAAATAAAAATACGCTTACGTATTTGGCAACAAAGTTGTGATAGTCCAGACAAAGCTGTTGCTAATGCTATTGCGGGGGTAAAGTCATCAATCAGCTATATTAAGTTAATAAAGCTGTCTTGCTGGTTATTGTTACCTGTTGTCAATTGGTATGTCTATGTCATGATTGAAGAATCAGAGAAGTCACCTTGGCCACCTTTCTTTGCTATCAATACTTTTATTATAATCATGTGGCTGATTACCCACTGGTTTCATAAAAAACGTGCTAGAGAATTATCACAGCTTACTGCTGTCTAGTGTTTGTATATACCCAAACAACCTCAAGATGCTCGTTTCAGGACGGCTGGGTGATTCATAATCAAGGCGCGTATTTTACTAAGGGTAATTCCCTTAATTACATACGCAACGATGAATATGATTTGCTCAGCCGTCCCCACAGGGCTGGTTTATAAACGCTTTATGCTACGTTATTGATTTCGATAAGGGAATAACCATTCTTTTCAATCAATGCCTTGCTTAAAGGCGTTTATAATTCCAGCTGAATCCTGCATCTTGAGGTTGATTGGGTATAATATCTGTCTAGTCATAAAAGCAAAAATATGACTTCTATTTGTGAAATAGATCAGTAAGTAATTACCGAAAAGGCATCATCACTTTTTATCGTGATGATGCCTTTATCGTTTTAAATTGGCTATTCGTGTTGATATTAGTACTGTCATAATATTCATGTGTCTAATTAATAATTTGCACTTAACTTGTTATTTCTGTTTATTATTCGGATTGTGAGTGTTAAGTCTGCTTTATATTCGTTGTAAGTTGTTTTTTTATTGGTTATAGTTTGTTTGCTTGTTTTGGTGAAAACTTTTATAGCACTTCTACGTGCTATTACTTAATAAATTACGCTATAGCACAGTGTAAAATGCACTAACGCGAGCCCGTTTTGCCGTGTACATACAGGCAAAAATCAGGCAAAATACTGCCACTAATTTTGTGTGTCTACGTTATCGAACTAAGTAGTTAAGTTTACTCATTAGATAATTAGGGCACAGTTTGCAGCCTTGGGCTGAAATACTTAAGGAATAAACCATGTTTACTCGTGATATGAATATTGCTACTTTTGATCCAGAACTTTATGAAGCAATGAGCAATGAAGTTGTTCGTCAAGAAGAGCATATTGAATTAATTGCTTCTGAAAACTACTGTAGCCCGCGCGTTTTAGAAGCACAAGGCTCTCAGCTTACCAATAAATACGCTGAAGGTTACCCTGGCAAGCGTTATTACGGCGGTTGTGAGTATGTTGATATTGCTGAGCAATTAGCCATTGACCGTGCTAAAGAATTATTTGGTGCTACTTACGCGAATGTTCAACCACATGCTGGTTCACAAGCTAACGCAGCTGTATTTCAAGCGTTAGTTACACCAGGTGGTAAAGTATTAGGCATGAGCTTAGCTCACGGTGGTCATTTAACTCATGGCTCACATGTAAGTTTCTCTGGTAAGTCTTATGAAGCGTTCCAATATGGTCTTCATCCTGAAACGGGCGATATTGATTATGAAGAATTAGAACGTTTAGCTTTAGAACACAGACCAGAAATGATTATTGGTGGTTTCTCTGCATTCTCAGGTGTTGTTGACTGGGCACGTATGCGTACTATTGCTGATAAAATTGACGCTATTTTCTTCGTTGACATGGCTCACGTAGCTGGTTTAATTGCTGCTGGTCTTTACCCTAGCCCATTACCACACGCACATGTTGTTACGACAACTACGCATAAAACATTAGCTGGACCACGTGGCGGTTTAATCGTTTCTGCTTGTGATGATGAAGCTATTTATAAAAAGCTTAACAGCGCAGTTTTCCCTGGTGGCCAAGGCGGCCCATTAATGCACATTATTGCTGCTAAAGCGGTAGCATTTAAAGAAGCATTAGAACCAGAATTTAAAGTTTACCAGCAAAATGTTTTAGACAACGCTAAAGCGATGGTTGCCGTATTACAAGAACGTGGTTATAAAGTTGTATCTAATGGTACTGAAAACCACTTATTGTTACTTGATTTAATCGATAAAGATATTACGGGTAAAGATGCCGATGCTGCTTTAGGTAAAGCACACATCACAGTTAACAAAAACTCAGTACCAAACGATCCTCGCTCTCCGTTTGTTACATCAGGTTTGCGTTTAGGTACTCCTGCGATTACTCGTCGTGGTTTTGGTATTGAAGAAACTAATGCATTAACTGGCTGGATTTGTGACATTCTTGATGACATCAATAATGATGATGTTATTACGCGTGTTCAAGGTCAAGTTAAAGCGTTATGTGCACGTTTCCCAGTTTACCAAAAATAAATAGATAGTACCTAAGTCAGCATAACTTGTTGGTGTAAGACAAAATTTAGGCGTCAAAAGCACTCATTGACTAACGTCAACTCCGTGCTTCTTTCTTTAAATTTAGCCTTACACCTTAAAGTTATTACTGACTTGCTATAACGAAATAATTGTAAAGTAAGTTAGTAGTCAATGAACGTCATTCTCGAAGTCTTTAGTCGGGAAGCCACTTTGTTTAGCTTAATCACTTGTTTTATATTAAAATGGTCGCCTTGAGCGGCCATTTTTTTTGTCCGTAAACTACTCTTCATTACCGTAGGTAAACCATGTATTGTCCATTTTGTTCAGCAAATGACACAAAAGTCATTGATTCACGTTTAGTTTCTGATGGCCATCAAGTACGCCGACGTCGAGAATGTTTAGCTTGTCATGAACGTTATACTACGTTTGAAAGTGCTGAGTTGGTTATGCCACGCATTATCAAACGAGATGGCAGTAGAGAGCCGTTCAATGAAGATAAAATGCTGAGTGGCCTAACACGCGCTTTAGAAAAACGTCCGGTTAGCATGGAGCAAATAGAATTGGCTGTTAATAAGCTCAAGTCTCAAATGCGCGCCACCGGTGAACGAGAAATCAGCAGTGAAATGTTAGGTGACTTAATTATGGCGCAGCTAAAAGAATTAGATAAAGTCGCTTATTTACGTTTTGCCTCAGTCTATTTGTCTTTTGAAGATATCAGTGAATTTGCCGATGAAATAACCCGTTTAGGTAAAGAAAAAAACGGTAAGGCAAAAAAAATCAAAGCAACGAAAGCAGTGAAGTAATATGAAGGCCAGTGTGACTAACAACAAACAAACGTTTACTACACAAGATCATCTCTTTATGTCACAGGCTATTGAGTTAGCTAAAAAAGGACACTTCACTACTTCACCTAACCCTCGAGTTGGCTGTGTCTTAGTGAGTTATAAAGACGGTATAGGTAAAGTTATTGGTACAGGTTATCACCAAAAGGCAGGGCAGGGTCATGCAGAAGTTAATGCTTTAGCTGAGGCCAAAGTAAATAATGCCACATTGATCGAAGGAGCTACCGCTTATGTTACTCTTGAGCCTTGTAGTCATTTTGGCCGAACGCCACCTTGTGCCAAAGCATTAATTGATGCCAATGTTGGTCATGTTATTGCGGCCATGGTTGATCCCAACCCACAAGTTTCTGGTAGTGGTTTATCGCTATTAGAAAAAGCTGGTATCCAAGTGCAATTTGGTTTGCTAGAACAAAGCGCTAAACAGCTTAATGTCGGCTTCATTCATCAAATGATAAATAAACGTCCTTATGTGCGTTGTAAATTAGCAGCAAGCCTTGACGGTAAAACAGCTATGGCCAGTGGTGAAAGCAAATGGATCACCTCAAGCGAAGCACGACAAGATGTGCAACGTTTACGGGCTCAAAGCTGCGCTATTATTACCGGAGCAGATTCAGTGTTGTTTGATAATGCTAAAATGACGGTTCGATGGTCTGAACTCGGTGAGTTAAAAAATACTTACCCAAAAGAAGCCGTTCGCCAACCCTTACGTGTTGTTATCGATAGTCAAAATAGGCTAACAGTAAACTTGGCAATATTCGAGCATGAGTCGCCAATGTTAATCATTAATGGCAAGGTTACTGCTAAAGTTGAAAATAAACTTGAGCTACATCTTGAAAACTTACCAAAATGGCCTCATTTCGTAGAACATGTACAATTACCTTTGGTGGAAAACTCTCAAGGTAAATTGAAAATAAATTTAAAAGCGTTGTTAGAATATTTAGCTACGCGAGGACTCAATGATATTTTAATTGAGTCAGGCGCACAATTAACTGGCGCCTTTATTGAGCAAGATTTAGTTAATGAACTTATTCTTTATCAAGCGCCAAAGTTAATGGGTGGTGACGGTAAAAATTTAGTGGAAATGCCCGGTATATCAAGGCTAAATCAAGCCAAGGCATTGACCATTAGTGATATTCGTATGGTCGGTGGCGATATTCGCATCACGAGCCAATTAACACCGAATAAATAAACACACAAAAAATTAAATAGAGAAGTCTATGTTTACAGGAATTATCGAAGCTATTGGTACTATAAAGGCCATCAATGTTAATGCCCAAGGTGCTCGTTTAGTTATTGCTACTAATAGCTTGGACATGAGTGATGTTAAACTGGGTGACTCCATCGCAACAAACGGTATTTGTCTGACCGTAGTTGATTTTAATAACGTTAAAGGTAATGGCAGTTATAGCGCAGATGTTTCTAATGAAACGCTGCAGCGTACTGGGTTCGCAAGCTATCAGGTTGGTAGTAAAGTAAATCTAGAAAAGGCTATGTTGGCAAGTACACGTTTTGGTGGTCATATGGTTTCAGGGCATGTAGATGGAGTCAGTGAAATATTAGCTATCAATAATAATGGTAATAGTATTGAATACTGGCTAAGTATGCCACATGATTTAGCGCACTATATCGCAGAAAAAGGCTCTGTAACTATTGATGGTACTAGCTTAACGATAAATGCGCTTGCTGAGGATGGATCAAAAGGTAAGTTTCGATTAACAATAGTGCCACACACAGTAAAAGAGACAATTTTTGCTCAGTATCAAGTAGGTAGTAAAGTAAATATAGAAGTAGACTTAATTGCTCGTTACTTAGAGCGCCTACTGACTAAACCCCCTGCAGAAGAGCATGCACCAAAATCAAATATTGATGAAGCTATGTTAGCAAGAGCAGGCTTCTTGAAATAAAAGAAATAATTACGTCGTAACAACAAATAAAGCCATATTGGCATCAATGACAGCACTCCCGTATAAGAGGCAGAAATGAACTTAAATACCCCGCAAGAAATCATCGCAGACATCGCCTTAGGTAAGATGGTTATTTTAATGGATGATGAAGACAGAGAAAATGAAGGCGACTTCATTATGGCCGCTGAAAAAGTGACCCCTGCAGCGATTAACTTTATGGCAACTCACGGTCGTGGTTTAATTTGTATGCCAATGAGTCGTGAAAAATGTGAAACATTAAAACTGCCATTGATGGTCGATAAAAATGATGCACAGTTTAGTACTAACTTTACTGTCTCTATTGAAGCAGCGACCGGTGTAACTACGGGTATTTCGGCTGCTGATCGTGCCACGACAGTACTTGCCGCAGCAAATAAAACAGCGACACATCTTAGTATCGTGCAACCGGGTCATATTTTCCCATTAATTGCTAAAGATGGTGGCGTATTAAATCGTGCTGGTCATACTGAAGCCGGTGTTGATTTAGCTCGCATGGCGGGTTTTGAGTCAGCAGCTGTGATTGTTGAAATTTTAAATGAAGATGGCACTATGGCGCGCCGCCCTGATTTAGAAATTATTGCACAAAAGCATGATATCAAAATGGGCACTATTGCTGATTTAATTGAATTTAGAAATGCTACCGAAACAACGATTGAGCGTGTTTCTCAATGTAAGTTGCCAACCACTTTTGGCGAGTTTGATTTAACCGTCTTTAAGGATACTATTGATGGTCAAGCACATTTCGCGTTAACTAAAGGCGAAATCAAAGCCGATCAACCAACGTTAGTACGTGTCCATTTAGAAAACACTTTTAGAGATTTATTATTCAGTCAGCGTGAAAGTGTTGCGACTTGGCCAATGGCAAATGCGCTAGAAAAAATTGCTAAAGAAGGCGGCGTACTTGTCTTACTTGGTAAGCATGAGTCACCGACTGAACTCATTAACTTGGTAGAGAAATATGCCAAGATTGATGCTGGTGAAACAGTAAAAGAAATCAATCGTCATGTTGGCTCACGAAATGTTGGTGTCGGTTCGCAAATATTGGCTAACTTAGGCGTAAGTAAAATGCGTTTATTAAGCTCGCAAACTAAATACCATTCACTGTCAGGTTTTGGTTTGGAAGTAGTTGAGTATATTGCTGACTAGTTCATAGCTCTTTAAATGTTTTTTAAATGGCGGTATATGTTGTAAACATATACCGCCATTTTTCGTTTTATGCCATTGCTATTGTTACATAAGCAGTTTACTTAAATATTGGTCATAGGCATTATGGCTTATCAATAAATATATCAACCAAGATACCTATAAATTAAGGCTTAACATGAAGCGCGTATTTCCAATATTTACTTTTCTTTGGCTTATAGCAAGTACAACAAACCTTAGTGCTAACGAACAAGTTAAGTTAACCATTGAAGAGCAGCGCGTAGAAAAAGCGCAACAAGCTATGCCAATGTTAAAAGACTACTTTGACTGGTCTGCTTTTAAAAATAATTGGTCCAAGGTTAGTAACTTGGCCATTGCGCAACGTGCTATGAACCAACTTGGCGATGAACTTTGGCAATACAGTAAGCAACAAGCCCAATTAGGCAAAATTGTAGACGATAGACCTTTATATTGGACCAGATTAGCCATTCATTCTTTTATTAAATCAACACCTGTTAGCTTTACTCAAACGGAGTTAAAAATTTTAGTAGAAGCCTTTGAAAAAAGCTCTCGTGGTTACAGTGATATGGGATATGTAAAGAAGACCGATAAACGCATATTTCTAACAGGCTTTGATCCCTTTTTACTTGACCGAAATTTAAAGCAGTCTAACCCTTCGGGGTTAGCTGCTCTATTACTTGATGGTAAAGTTATTGAGTATCAGGGCGTAATCGAAGGTGTTAAACAAACGATTACGGCAGAAATTAATACTGTTATGGTACCTGTGCGTTACAGCGACTTTGATCAAGGAGAAATTGAAAGTTTACTTGCCCCGTTTTATGCGCTCAATAGCGTTGATTTGATTTCTACTCTATCAATGGGGCGAAGTGATTTTGATTTAGAGCATTTTCCAGGTTTACGACGCAGTGCAACAGCACCAGATAATGTTAATGTCTATACTGGTGCGAATAAAACTAATCCCTTGATACCGAGTTTACTTTCAGCGCCACTAATCGGTGATGAATTTGTACTGTTTAGTTTGCCTTATCAAGCCATGATGAAAGCAAAAGGTAGCTATAAAATTAATGATAATCGTGGTGTAACAATACTTGTATCAGATAAAGCCGAAGATATTACCGCTAATAGCTTATCTGAGCTGACCGATAAAGTATCAGTACAAGGTGGCGGCGGTGGTTATCTATCGAACGAAATTTCCTACCGCAGTATTGTCTTGCGTAATAGACTTGGCTCGACCATTCCTACGGGGCATATTCATACTCCTCGTATTAGTGGTTTTGACGTTGAAACAAACCGAAAAATAATTGCACAAATTGAAGCTATGTTAGTACAAGCTTTAGCTGAAATATAAAGGAAGAGTAGTCGTGTCTTTACATAGAACGAGTAGAAAATATCATAAATGGTTGATGTTATTTGTTGGCCTGCAACTGCTAACCTGGTCCATAACGGGTACTTATATGGTGCTATTGGATATTGATTATATTCATGGCGATACCTTAGTCGCTAAGAAGCAGCAAGTCCTAGCCCCTGATCAAGTGAAATACTCTTTTAAAGAGTTATTGGTAGCATATCCCGAGGCAACACAAATAGAACTCGGCTTTATGTTAAACCAAGCAGTTTACCGCTTTAATGTTGATAAAAAGAAGGTACTTATTTCTGCGCTTGATGGTCAGCAACTATCACCAATAAACGAGCAATTAGCTATTTCTATCGCTCAAGATACATACGACAATAAAAAGGTCACTATAGCCAAAGTTCAGTTGCTGCAAAATGATGCTCCTAACGAGTTAAGCCGTAGACACTTGCCGGTATGGCGAATTGATTTTGATGATTTTGCCAGCCCTAGTTTTTATATTAGTGCTAACTCCGGGCAATTAGTGACTAAGCGACATACCTACTGGCGATTATTTGATTGGATGTTTTCCTTTCATGTGATGGATTACATCGATGGGGAGGCTGATAATAAGTTATTATTGCTATTTACTGTGCTGGCTTTTATCGCTAGCCTATTTGGCTTAGTGCTCACTTATTATCGCCTTGCTCCTCACTCCCGTAATCCTAAAAACTTAGCTTCAAAAAATAAACAGGATAGAGCAAAGCATAAACGCACTAATACAGAGACCGCCAATGAAACACGTTAATAAGCATAAATCAAAGCTATTTAAGCTCTCAACAGTTAAGTCATTGCATAAATGGCTATCGCTTTTAGTTTTTATACAGCTGTTTATCTGGCTTGGTACTGGTTTGTTTTTTAATTTGATGGATCACAATAAAGCGCGAGGCAATCATAATAAGCAGGCCATCGTCATTCAAAAAATTGATAACCAGCGTTTACTAAGCGCTAACTCAATCATTACAAGCAGTAGTAAACCAGTGAGTGATGTTGTTTTGGTTCAGCGACTAGGTCAGCCTTACTATTTATTAGCGCATGACAAGGGCTTGTATAGCCACTTTAAGAGCAATTATAGCTTGGTTGATGCCTATAGCGGAATAGCGTTAGTCATTGATAAAAGTATCGCAAGTAAGTTAGCGCAAGCAAGCTATAAAGGCACAGGTGACATAAGTGGTGTCGTTAAACTGGAACCGCCGATTGCAGATATGCTCAAAGAAAAAAATACTGTTTGGCAGGTTAATTTCTTAGATGACTTAGAGACGAGTGTTTATGTGGATGCGAGTTCAGGACGTTTAGTTGGGCATAGTAATGAGGATAAACGCTTTGTTGATTTCTTCTTTATGTTGCACTTTATGGATTACCCTTTTCTAGGTGAGGGCTCTGTTGGTGGTTTTAATAATGGCCAAATTACTTTCTTTGCCTTATTAACATTAATCTTTTGCTTAACTGGTTTTATTTGGGTCATTGAATTATTAAGGAAAGGTCGCTACAAGTTTAGTTGAGACAATGCATTGTTAGAGAGTTGAATCATGTTCATGCAATATCGGTAATTTATTGACGAGTAGTTCACGCCGTTAGCCTTTTTGATCTAAGCGTTTTTTGACTTTCTTAAACTGCAGACATAAAAAAACGAAGGACGAGTTAAACTCATACTTCGTTTTTTTAGATTAGCTTATAAGTTAAACTTATACAGCTAGTACGTTTTCTGCTTCAGGGCCTTTTTGACCTTGTTTAACAGTAAAAGTAACTGCTTGACCGTCAGCTAGAGTACGGAAACCGTCTCCAGAGATAGCGCTGAAGTGAACAAACACGTCAGGACCATTTTCTTGCTCTATAAAACCGAAACCTTTAGTTTCGTTGAAAAATTTAACTTTACCAGTAACTGTATCAGACATACTAACATTTTCCTGTAATCATAAAATAATATTGTGGTTCTAGCCCAATATTAGGTAGAAACCGTTTTCACCCGAGTAAGTGCCCTCTACCAAAAAGTACAGGAAGAGGAAGGAAACAAACCATATTCGACACAATCATTGCTTCAAACAATAGTTTGCATTGTCTAAATCTGCCTGTGTAGAATAATCACTATATCAATACACTATGTGCATCAGATAGAAAACCTACAACAAAAGTCAGTATAAACCTTCATCTGCAACGCAAGAACTCAACGCGAAAGTAGTCTAACATAGTTGTTTTTAATTTGCTTTATAAAAAATCAGATTAGTTCAATTTTTCTTTCTGTAAATGAGAGTGGCTATCAAAGCCAATCTTAATAGTACTGGAGGTTGATTTGGAAGAGAGTAGGCAGTGGAAAACAATAATAATGACGGCTATTTAAGGTAGCCGTCATTTTTATTTTTTAGCTTATCTATTTAACTTATCTTTTTATATCAAAGCGCTGCTATTTGCTCTTTTTGCTCTTGCATTTTAGCCAGTGCAGATTCAGCTTCCGCGAGTTTCGCTTTTTCTTTATCAATAACCGCTGCAGGTGCTTTAGCAACAAAACTGTCATTGCTAAGCTTGCCACGTGTTCTCGCCGCATCTTTTTCAAGCTTGTCCATCGCTTTATCTAAACGAGCCAGTTCAGCTTCTTTATCAATTAAACCAGCCATCGGAATAAGTACAGATAAATCACCAACTAAAGCAGATGCTGAGGCTGGACCTTGCTCGTTTACGGCTAACACGGTAATGCTTTCAAGTTTTGCTAGTGAACTTAAGAATTGTTCATTCTCATTTAAACGACGTTGATCGTTGTCATTTACATTCTTAAGTAATACGGGCAATTCTCTGCTTGGCGATATGTCCATTTCACCACGGATATTTCGAATGGCAATGATGAATTGTTTAACCCACTCTAAATCGTCGATGGCTTGCTGGTCACAATTATTTTCGTTAAATTGTGGGAAAGCCTGAATCATGATTGAATCACCCTGTTTACTAAAATTACTTAATGGCTGAACACGCTGCCAAATGGTTTCAGTAATAAACGGCATGATAGGGTGCATTAAACGTAACAAACCTTCTAAAACGTTTACTAAGGTATGACGGGTGCCACGCTGTTGCGCTTCATTACCTTTAAATAATACTGGCTTAGTAAGCTCTAAATACCAATCACAGAACTGGTTCCAGGTAAATTCATACAAAGCTTGTGAGGCAAGATCGAAACGATAAGTATCAAAAGCTTCATGGACCGTTTTTACTGTTTGCTCGAATTGGCCTATGATCCAACGATCCGCAAGCGATAATTCCATTTCGCTTCCGTCTTTTCCGCAATCAAATTCTTCGGTATTCATCATAACGTATCGGCTAGCATTCCATAACTTATTGGTAAAGTTACGGTAACCTTCAAGACGCTTCATATCCCAGCTAATATCACGACCCGTGGTCGCAACAGACGTTAAAGTAAAGCGTAAAGCATCAGTACCGTGAGCTTCGATACCTTCTGGATATTCTTTTTTGGTAAGCTTTTCAATTTTCGCAGCCAACTTAGGCTGCATCATATTACCGGTACGTTTCTTCAATAAATCTTCAAGAGAAATACCATCAATCATATCTAACGGATCAACAACGTTACCTTTTGACTTACTCATCTTATCGCCATTTTCATCGCGAATAAGACCGGTCATATAGACTTTCTTAAAAGGTATTTGCGCTTTACCATTTTCATCTTTGTTGAAGTGCATAGTCATCATGATCATGCGAGCAACCCAGAAGAAAATGATGTCAAAACCTGTTACCAATACATCGGTAGGGTGGAACGTTTTTAAATCTTCAGTTTCTTTTGGCCAGCCTAATGTGGAGAATGTCCATAATGCTGATGAGAACCAAGTATCAAGTACATCTTCATCTTGTCTTAACTTCATATCAGCAGCAATGTCATTATTTGCACGAACTTCTTCTTCTGTTCGGCCTACATACACTTTACCATTTTCGTCATACCAAGCTGGGATTCTATGTCCCCACCATAATTGGCGTGAAATACACCAATCTTGAATGTTATTCATCCATGAAAAATACATGTTTTCATATTGTTTAGGTACAAATTCAATTTGACCATCTTTAACTGCTTCAACAGCAGGACCCGCTAATTTTTCAACACGAACATACCATTGGTCAGTGAGAAGTGGCTCAATGATAACGCCAGATCTATCACCGTAAGGAGCAACTAAATCATGGTCTTTTACTTCAACGAGTAATCCTAATTCGTCAAACTTAGCGACGATAGCCTTACGGGCAACAAAACGGTCCATTCCAGCAAATTCTGCGGGTAATGCAGCATCGTATGCATTACAGGCTTCACCTTTAGTATCATAAACTTCAGCAGTGGTTAAAACAGCCGCGTCTTTATCAAAAATGTTGATTTGTGGAAGCGCGTGACGCTTACCCACTTCATTATCGTTAAAGTCATGAGCAGGAGTGATTTTTACACAACCCGTGCCTTTATCCATATCGGCATGATCATCGCCAACAATCGGAATTAATCGGTTAACTAAGGGTAATAATACTTGTTTGCCAATGAGGTCTTTATAACGAGGATCTTCAGGGTTTACTGCAACACCTGTATCACCAAGCATAGTTTCAGGTCGTGTTGTGGCAACCACTAAATAATCAAGACCTTCCGCTGTTTTTGCACCGTCAGCTAATGGGTAACGCAAGTGCCACATGTGGCCTTTTTTGTCTTTATTTTCTACTTCTAGATCAGAAATAGCAGTATGGAATTTTGGATCCCAGTTGACTAGGCGCTTTCCACGGTAAATAAGATCATCTTCAAATAAGCGTACAAAAACTTCTTGTACTGCTTCAGACATACCGTCATCCATAGTAAAGCGTTCGCGAGTCCAATCGATAGAGTTCCCTAAGCGGCGCATTTGTTTGCCAATAGTGCCGCCAGATTCTTCTTTCCATTCCCAAATTTTATCGATAAAACCTGTCCGACCATAGTCATGGCGCGTTTTACCTTCTTCTGCGGCAATTTTACGTTCAACGACCATTTGTGTTGCGATACCAGCATGATCGCAACCGGTTTGCCATAAGGTATTTTTACCTTGCATACGTTGATAACGAATAAGGGTATCCATGATGGTTTGCTGAAAAGCATGACCCATATGTAAGCTACCAGTAACATTCGGTGGTGGAATAGCAATACTGTAACTTTCACCTTCACCCGTTGGGCTGAAGTATCCTTGCTCTTCCCAGCTAGTATAAAGGGACTGTTCAATATCGGTAGGGTTAAAGGTTTTTTCCATCATTTTATCCGGTAATAGGTTTAATAGTTGTTCGATATTTTGTTGCCGCAAGTTTATTAGTAAAATTATCAGTAATCTTTACCAGTAAAAGTTCAGCAAAGTAAATGCAACGTTTATTGAATTAGGTCTTTGTTTTGTGTTTATCTCATCTTCTAGTTTGTCTTTGTGCGAGCTATTGTATAAAGAGAAGCCGCTAACTAGTGGAATCTCCTGCTACAGAGGCGGGCATTGTTACCGCTTGGTTATCAACTTGAAAACCCTGTTGTCGGCAAGTTTTAAAGCGTTCTCTCGCTTGTTGTTTACGTGTTTCATCACTGGGTACAAAATCAACAATAAATTGAAATTGGTTGGCAAAGTTAGGTACTTCACTATTTAAATTAATAAGCACAGGACGTCGCCCTTGTGGTGTTTGATAACCTATCTCAACAATTGCGCCTTGTTTTGGACCTTCACCAACTAGGTTGTGTGGTACAAAACTGTCGCTATCAAATGCCCAAAGCATCTCATCAATTTGTTCAGCATGTTGCTGGTCTTGTGCATAAATATAGACACGCTGATTTTGACGATAAAAATAACTGGCTTGCAAACAAGCATGATACATCGCAGAACGAGTATCTTCTTCTTTCTCATCTGTTACATCATCCTTAAGTAGATAAAACATTACTTGGGTTTGCATCATTCTTGCCTAATTAAGTTCGCCTAATTTAAGTATAACTACCCAAGCCACTTGAAAATACAGGGTTCAGCTGGAATTATAAGCGCTTTTAGGCAAGGCGTTGATTGAAGATAATAGTTATTCTATTGTCGAAATCAAAAACGTAGCCTAAAGCGTTTATAAACCAGCCCTTTGGGTAAGCCGGAGCAAACCATACTCATCGTTACATTTGTTTTTAAGGGAACAACCATTAATAAAAAATGTGCCTTGATTCTGATTCGCTCAGGTTTCCTGAAACAAGTATTTTCATGTGGTGTAGGTATAAGCCCGAGTAGTTAACTACTCGGGCTTATTCTTTTTTATATCAATTTACTCTGGCTATTTACTCGCCTTGTTCTTGTCCAGAACGGTTAAGTAAAAACTGCGTTAGCATACTTACAGGGCGACCTGTTGAGCCTTTGTTTTTACCGCTTCGCCATGCTGTACCCGCTATATCTAAGTGAGCCCAGTTATATTTCTTAGTAAATTTAGATAAGAAACAAGCCGCAGTAATAGTACCCGCTTCTTTGCCACCTAAATTGGTAAAGTCAGCAAATGGACTTTCAAGTTGGTCTTGATAGTCATCCCATAACGGCAAGCGCCAAGCTCTGTCGCCACTTTGTTCTGAAGCATTTAATAACTCATGGGCAAGAGGATTATGACTACTTAGCAGGCCTGTTGCATGTGCGCCTAAAGCAACAACACAAGCACCTGTTAAGGTGGCTACATCAATAACTGCATCAGGATTAAAACGTTCAACATAGGTAAGTGCATCACATAAAACTAATCGGCCTTCAGCATCGGTATTAAGTACTTCAACTGTTTGACCAGACATAGTTGTTAATATGTCTCCAGGGCGATATGCGTTACTGCTTGGCATGTTTTCACAGCCAGCTAAAACACCAATAACATTGATGGGTAATTGTAACTCAGCTAATGCATGCATAGCACCTAATACACCTGCAGCACCACCCATGTCATATTTCATTTCGTCCATGCCAGCGCCTGGTTTTAATGAAATACCACCACTGTCAAACGTTAAACCTTTACCCACTAATACCAATGGCTTCGCATCATCTGCACCACCATCATATTTAATGATGCTCATTAATGATTCGTTGACGGAACCACGACCAACAGCTAAGTATGAACCCATACCAAGCTCTTCCATTTCTTTTTCGTTAACAATCGTCGTCGTAACGTTGTCATAATCATTTTCAAGAATCTTGGCTTGTTCAGCAAGATAAGCCGGATTACAAATGTTGGGTGGCATATTAGCAACATTTTTACAGGTAGTAATACCTTCTGAAATGGCTAAAGCATGAGTAACTGCCCGTTCACCAATAGGTAGTTCACGGCGCGTTGGTACATTAAAAATAATTTTACGTAAAGGACGACGAGGCTCTGCTTTGCGGGTTTTCAAACTGTCGAAACTATATAAACCATCTTGTGCTGCTTCAACTGCCTGGCGCACCTTCCAATAAATATCGCGACCTTTGACGTGTAATTCAGATAAAAAGCATACGGCTTCCATTGAACCTGTTTCATTTAAGGTGTTAATTGTTTTGGTAATTATTTGACGGTATTGACGTTCATCAAGTTCTCTTTCTTTACCACAGCCAACTAATAAAACGCGTTCACTTAAGATATTAGGCACGTGATGCAATAATAACATCTGCCCTGATTTACCTTCTAAATCGCCTTTGCGTAAAAGGTTGCTAATGTAGCCTTCACTGATTTCATCAAGCTGTTCGGCTGTACCGCTAAGTCTGCGTGGTTCAAAAACACCAACAACAATACAAGCGCTACGTTGTTTTTCGGGACTGCCGCTTTTTACACTGAACTCCATGACTTTTCCTTTTACAATTTTATAAGGTGTTTATTTAGCCTAATACCAATCTGTTTGGTATAACTTGCTAAAATAAGTAAAAAATAGCACTCTTGTCTATTCAATTGATATCGCTAAGGGCTATAATTATAGTCGCACTCACCAATATTAGTTAGACACTGACTATATAGTTTACTTATGAAAACGACAAGTTTACTCAATATTTGCCAATATGTCAGAAAAAAACTAAGTTTTTACGGGATCTTTTTGTGATCATTTTTCGTTATTTATTAAAAGAAGTCGCCAAAACACAATTAGCTGTGTTTTTTGTGTTGATGACTATTTTTATCAGTCAAAAATTTGTCCGTGTGCTAGGTGATGCTTCAGAAGGAAGTATTCCTGGGCAACTGGTGATGACTTTTATCGTCTTAAAAATACCTGACCTTGCCGGGTTTATTCTTCCTCTTAGCTTATTTTTAGGTGTTTTACTTGCTTATGGCCGTATTTATGCGGACAGTGAAATGACCGTACTACATGCCTGTGGTGTTAGTGAGTGGTATGTTGTGCGAGTGACGTTAGTGCTGGCGGTTATTACTGCTATTCTTACGGGTATTTTCACTTTATACCTTGCGCCGCTAGCTTCGGAATACCAATATACTGTTAAAGAAGAGCTCGCAGCCGATTCAGGGCTGAGTGCGTTAGTTTCTGGGCGATTTCAACAAACGGGTAATCAAGATGCGGTGGTTTTTATTCATGATAAAGACCGAAAAACCAATAGCTTCAATAAGGTATTTGTAGCTCAGTTACCTAAGGGTGACAATACTGAGGCAAGTATTATCAACTCGAGTTTAGTGTACGCTAAAACTGGTAAGGTTTTTGAAGATGAGCAGGGCTCTCAACAGTTAGTGCTTGGTGATGGTATTCGTTACCACAGAGATATTGACAGTAAAGAATTCCAGTCAGTGGCGTTCGACAAATATTATATACAAATTAAAGATCAAGAAGTTGAACATCAGCACCGAAAATTAAGCGCCTTAACAACGCTGGAGTTGTATACCAATATTCCTCCCGAGTTAGATTCAGCTTATCGCGCAACTATTCAATGGCGCATCGCTTTTCCTTTAGCTTGTATTATTCTTGTTTTTATCGCCGTGCCGTTAAGTGTGGTTAACCCAAGGCAAGGGAAATTTGCCAAAATGCTACCAGCCTTGATGTTGTTTTTAGGGTATTTATTATTGCTAACGTCAATGCGTTCAGCTATTGAAAAGAATGCGATTCCAAGTGTGGTTGGGTTGTGGCCTATACACATAAGTGCCTTATTTGTCGGGGTTATGTTGTTAATGAAAGAGCGAAGTAGTGGGCGAATTATCAAAGCTAAATTGCCAAGCTTTAGGAATAAAAAGCATAAGTCGGCTGATAGAACTGATCAAGGCGAGAAACATTAATGCGCATTCTTGATGTTTATATTGGTCGTGTAATCGCCTCTACAACTTTTGTTACCTTAGCTGTTTTTGTTAGCGTCAGTGGCATTATTAAGTTTGTTGAGCAAATGCGTGCCATAGGACGAGGTAATTATGACTTAGCCCATGCCGCATTATATGTACTTTATGCTGTGCCGCGTGATGTAGAAGTGTTTTTCCCTATGTCGGCACTTATTGGCGGTTTGATCGGTATAGGCATGTTAGCGAGTAATAGTGAGCTCATTGTAATGCAAGCAGCCGGTTTATCACGCTTAGATATTATTAAATCGGTGATGAAAACCGCTGTTTTATTAATTATTGTCAGTATGGCTATTGGTGAATGGTTGGCGCCCAGCGGTGAAGCGAAAGCACGTGAAATTCGTGCACAAGCGATCTCTGGTGGTAGTTTAATTGCGTCTAAGAATGGTGTTTGGGCTAAAGACGGTGACTATTTTGTTAATATTGGTGAAGTCTTGGACAAAGGGAAATTAAAGAAAGTACAAATTTATGGCTTCAATGAAAAGTTAAAAATTGATAGTTGGCTTTCTGCTAAAAGTGCAATTTATCAAGACAAAAGCTGGTTACTTACTGATGTGGAAGAGTTTGTATTAACTGATGGCGAAATTATCACTAAAAATCATGAGAAGAAAATTTGGAACTCATCGCTAACACCGAAAAAATTGGGTGTAGTTACGGTTACTCCCGAGTCACTTTCTCTGCGTGGTTTGATTGATTACTTAGATTATTTAGAAGCCAATGAACAAGACCCTAGTCGTTACGAGCTAGCTTTTTGGCGAAAGATTATGCAACCATTAACCGTTGCGGTAATGCTGCTAGTCGCCTTATCATTTATTTTTGGTCCATTACGTTCAGTTTCAATGGGCGCACGTATTATGATGGGGGTATTCACTGGGATTTTATTTTTCATCTCTAATGAAGTGCTCGGCTCATTAAGCTTAGTTTATCAATTACCTCCAGTTCTTGGGGCAATGATGCCAAGCCTTATTTTTGTGAGTGTTGCTGGTTATATTATTGGCAAGAAAGGCGCATAACACCTTTAGTCGCTGTAAAGTGTACTAGGTAAGTTTATTCTAATAATAAACGCTATTCATCATTGGAATAGCGTTTTGTAAATCAATATTCTATTGACTACTTCTGGCTATAAGCGGCCTCTATTGGCTTCTAGTGAAAGCAATACCACTTCAGTATTTGTTAGTCTGTCTTGTAGACTTAATTTGTTTTTTCTATCGAAGAGTACAATCAAACTGCCTAAACCAAGTAGTGTAGGTACTAAGCGTTTAATGGCTGATGTTTTACTTATTAATGAACCATCAAAGTTTTGCACACGTAACCTCCAGGCCCTCATACCTAATGTTTGACCTTTTATAGCCCAAAAATAAACGAAAAATATACAAACCCATGCGACACACCAGGTATTAAAAGCTACTTTGTAAGCAATATGTGTGGCATTCCAATCTATACCAAAGCCACTGCGTGTGATGGCGATTACACCTGCAGCGTCTAAGGCTACAAACAACGCAACACAGACATAGCCTGAAAGCATAAAAATTGCGATAACAATAAGTAGATCGTAAATCCATGAGCCAAAGCGACGGCGAAAGCCAGCTCTAGGGAAAGTTGAAGGTGTTGTTTCTGTCATTTTGTCATCTTTATATTGTGCTTTTGGAAGCAGGGCGGGGTAACATTTATATTAAGCAGTTTAACAAAGTTTATCTTAATTGAGTATCCTTGTTAGTTATCAGAAAATTATGACATATTTATTAGCGGTAAATATTGTACCTTGTACACAATTGAGTACTTCAAATGCATTCGATAGTGTTAACTATACACGAAAAAAACCAAGCCTCTCGTTAGAGAAAATTGGTTTTTTGTATTTAGGATATTTAAAGTTAAGTGACTATTTACTAACTAAGCTAATGTAGGCTTAGCTGAACTACTGCGAGTATCCGTAATTTTATAAAAGCCACAGTACAGTGCAGGAACTACCGCTAAGGTTAGAATAGTGCCAATGCCTAGACCAAAGGCAATTACGTTTGCCATGCCGTAAAATAATGGATCCTTACCAATAATCAAAGGCAATAGTCCCATCACCGTGGTGATGGTTGTCATAGCAATCGGACGGAGTCGTGTTAAACACGCATCAACCACCGCTTGATAATCAGATTTACCCGACGCTGTTTCAATTTTAATTCTATCAATCAATACAATGGCGTTATTGATAATAATTCCCGCTAAACTATATAGCCCTAAGGTAACCATGAAACCAAAAGGTGCTTGCATCAAAAATAGGCCTAACACAGCACCGATAAATGATAGTGGAATAGTTAAGGTGATCACTGCCGCTTGTCTAAAAGAATTAAATTGCGCCACCAATAATATTAAGATCAAACCTAATACTATCGGCATGCTGGCACCTAAGGCCTTTTGAGCCGCACGTGACTCCTTAATTACGCCATCATATTCAATACTATGATTTAGCGGCAAATCAGCGGCTAAGGCCTGAATTTGGGCATCAATAATTAACTTAAGATCTTCTGCAGCCACATCAGAGTTTCTCGCTTGAATACTAATAGTACGGAACAAGTCTTCGTGATGAATAATTGAAAATTGATTGTACGGCGCTAAATTAGCCACTTGAAATAAAGGTACTGTTTGCCCTGTTTTATTCGAGTAAATATTAAGCGTTCTAAGCCTATCCAGGTTTTGACGTTCTGCTTGCTCTGCTCGTAACACTACGGGAATAACATTATCGCCTTCTCGAAATTCAGTAATCTTCGAGCCGGAGAAGTAAGCTTCTAGCGCTTGGGCAATTTCTTCAGACGTTAGGCCCGATCGCTTTGCTCTATGCTGATCTATTTGCACATCAATTTTAGTAATTAAATTTTCCCAATCGGTTCGTATATCAAGGGTATTGGGAACATCGTGTAATACGGCCATTATCTGTTGAGCTTTATTGTAGATAACTTCTTTGTCAGGTCCTTTTACTTGAATTTTAATGGTACTTGAGTCAGAAGGCCCTAAAAACATTTTTTTAACGCGTGCAGATACGTTAGGAAACTTATGCTCAATTTGCTCATCAAGTTTAAGTACAGTTGCACTGATATCAGTATTATCTTTAACGTTTAATACCATAAAACCTTTATTTTGTGCCGGGTCTTCAGGGTTAAGCGACATGACAAATCTTGGACCACTAAAGCCAACATAAGCGGAATAACTCTCAATAAAACTAAAGCGTTCATCATCCTCTAGCCAAGTGAAAATTTCCTTCATCTGGCGATTAGTTTCAGTAGATGAAGTGCCATTTGGCAAGTCAATGTTGACGAGTATTTGGGTACGGTCTGAATCAGGGAAAAATTGTTTAGCGACATACTTCATAGATATTATTGAACCCATAAATAAAGCTAACATAGCCATCATAAAGAGTGCTTTATGTTTGAGTAACCAATGTAAAAACATTTCATAATAACGATAAAACTTACCTGGGTCCGGCTTGTGAGATTCGTTGTTTTTAGCGTTTTTATTTTTAGGTAAGATAATAAAGAAATAACACAATAACGGGGTAACACATAAAGCTAAAATCCAGCTGGTCAACAAGGTAATAAGAATAACAAGTGAGATGGAACGGGTATATTCACCAGCAACATGTTCAGCCAACATTAGTGGTAAGAAAAATAGAATCGTTGTTACTGATGAACTCAGTAATGGAATTGCCAATTCTTTGCTGCCTTGCAACATCGCATTATAACGATCTACGCCATCTTCTAATCGACGTTTGAAATCTTCAGCGATAACAATGCCATTATCAACTAATAAACCCAAAGAGATAATAAGCGTTGCTAAGCTCATTCGTTCTAGTTTCATGTCACTAAATTGCATTATGCTCAATGTGGTCAGCATAACAAAAGGTACGATAGCGCCTACAATTAGACCCGTTCGTAAACCTAAAAATAAAATCACTACTACTAATACAATAGCCAACGTTTGTAATACATTAACTGAAACACCATTAATGGTTTTTGCTACTTGATCAGCCTGATAAGTGGCAATTTCAAGATTGTAACCAATAGGTAAACTGGATTCAATTTCATTGATTTTTGCTAATACTCTTGGTGCGTATTCTAAAAGGTTGTTTTCAGGCAACATTGATATGGCAAAAAATATGGCTGATTGACCATTTAAGTAAGCCGTTTTATCGGGTGGGTCGATAAAGTCACGGCGCAAAGAGACAACATCTTTTAGCGCAATAAAATCCTCAGTATTTGGAATGCTGATATAAGTATCGCCAATATCAGCGAGACTATTGAAATTACCTGAGGGTTCAACAATAAAACTGATTGCCCCTGTGTTTACTTGACCACCAGAGCGAACAATATTTTGTTTTTGCAATTCACTGATAAGCGATTGTGGTGAAATACCTAACTGAGCAAGCTTGGCATTGGATGCCTCTAGGAATATACGCTCTTCTTGGCGGCCTAAGATTTCAATCTTTTTAGTACCCTCTACGCCATATAAAGTATCGCGAATATGTTGTGCAATATCGTACATTTCACCGAGATCAAAACCATCTGCGGTTAGTGCTAAGGTGACAACTGAGACATCACCAAACTCATCGTTAACAAAAGGAGTATGCGTACCGGAAGGCATTTTATTGTGCGCAGCGGTTACTTTATTACGAAGGTTTTGCCAAATATCATCAAGATTAAAGTAACGGTCATAAATTTTAACGTGAATTATAGATATGCCGGTAGCCGAGCTAGATTTTATCTCTTTTACCTGTGGTATTTTTCGTATTTCTTCTTCTAGCTTTTTAGTGATTAGCTGTTCTATTCTATCCGGTGCCATACCGGGGAAAGAGGTACTGACAATCGCTTCACGAATAGTAATGGTTGGATCTTCTTGAGCGGGTAGAGTGAAGTAGGCAAAAAGGCCATTAACAAGTAATACAGCAATAATCAAAAATACGCTTTTTCGGTAGGTAAAAGCCAGTTGGGTAATGTTCATTAATATTCCTAATGCTGACTTAATTAAAACGCTGAATGCTGTTATCTATCAAGCTGACTTGTTGACCATCACGCAAGAAGGCAACACCGGCGTTAGCAATAATATCGCCTTGTTTTAAGCCCGAGGATATGAATACTTCATTTTTGAAAATGTTTTCTGTTTGGACTTCAGTTTTAATGACTTGCTGACTTTCAGCGTTATAAACAAAAACATAAGATTTTTGTGCTAACCCAGCGCTTAAGGCGGTTACTGGAATACGAATAACATCACCTTTATGACCAGTTCTACCTGTACCCGAAAAAGAAAAGTCCACTTCAGCGGTCATGCCAGCACGTAGTAAAGGATTATCACCTTGCAATACAGCAGTTACCGGGAAGGCATTAGCAAACTCAGCGCGAGTGCCTATTTCTGTGATCTGACCTTGCATGGTTAATTCAGGTAAAACCGGAAAGTTAATAGGCAGAAGAGAATGTTGCTTTAATTCTCGAATAAGGGTTTCAGGTACTAAAATATGAACTTCGAGACCATGATTACCCTCAATTTCAAAGAGTGATTCTCCCGGAGATATTTGCTGAGAAGGTTCAAATAATCGTTTGGTAATAATGCCGTCATAGGGGGCTAATAAAATGCTATCTTGTAAATTTTTACTGGCAATATCCAACTGTGCTTGGGCAACATCGGCGGCGCTTTTACTTGCATCAAAAGTAGCCTTAGCATTATCAAAGCCCGACTGTGATACAACACCTTGCTTAAGTAATTTTTCATAACGTGTATGACTATTTTCTGCATCAATTAAGGTTGCTTTGGCTTGCTGATATTGCGCTTGGGCAGACTGAAGTCCCAAATTAAAGTTACGCTGGTTTAATCGAGCAAGTTCTTGCCCTTTAACGACTTCATCACCTAAATTTACTCCAATGCTTTTAATTTTACCTTGTACTTCAAAACTAAGCTTTGTTGCTTCAACGGGGGCAACAATACCAGACAAAGTACGGATTTGTTCAAAAGGAGTTATTTCTACTTTTGTCCACATTATCGGACGAATAGGTTTAGTAATTTCTTTAGCTGGTTCATTACAACCAAGGAGTAACAGGGTAATAAATAGAAATGAGAGCGTGCGCATACGTGTTCCTTCGGATTCTTTTGACTAGGCAAAAGTTCAGGGATGTCCCTATGAGTAAAGTACATTTTACTGAGCTGTACAATTGGTACTGCGCAGTACCGTATATTTTGGTACTATGTAGTACCAAAGTCAACATTATAATTACAATCACGGTAATCTCACATGGTTAAAGACAACATTTTAGAAATAACGAAACTCAGCCCAAGAGGTCGGTTGATATTAGATGCAGCACAAAATCTTTTTTATCATCAAGGTTTTGATGAAACGTCTTTAGCAATGATCATTAATGAGGCCGGTGGTTCAAGACGCTCTATTTATAATGAATTTGGTAATAAGCGAGGCTTGTTGATGGCTGTTATTCAAAGGCAGGTAAAAGTACAGTCTGAAATTTTGACTTCGATAAATAGAGACCTTGAAGCAAAGGAAGCACTTAACCAAGTTTGCATTAAGTTTGTAAAAGGTATGTTATCAGCGGAGTTGATGTCACTATTTCGCTTGGTAGTACAACAGGTGGTGAAATTTCCTGAACTCGGTGAGATGATTTATCAAAAAGGGCCAATGGCGGGCGTCTTACCTTTAGTGGATTATTTAACGTGGCTGACGGATAATAAAGTGTTAAAAATAGAGAACAGTCATTTTAGTGCGCAAATGTTACTTGAAATGGCAAAAGGGCCCCTGCATACCCGCAGCTTATTATTACCGCTTAAAGAAGCGACAGATGAAGAAATAACTAACCAAGTTAGTAAGGCAGTCGATATCTTTTTAAATGCCCACAGAATGTAATGCTTTTGCACAAATAAACGGCAGTTGAGGCATAAGGGCACTGAACTAATGAAAAACTAGTTGCTTACTGTAATAAGTTTCGTATAATGCCACCCTCTTAAGCTTATAGCTAAAGTTACTGTATCGCCAAGGTGGTAGATACAAGGGTTTTAAAATCCTTTGCATGGAAAGCATAAATGTTAAGTTATGAAAAATGCCAGCATCTTCGATGTGAGGTTTGATAAGAATTTTATATGTAAGTTTATAGTGGTATCATAATCACCGTGATTTTCTTACAAAGTTTTGCAAAGTTATTTGGATAGCATCAGAAAATTTTGCAAAGCTTAAACAGCTTGATTCCTTTGCCGCAGTGGTGGAATTGGTAGACACGCCGGATTCAAAATCCGGTTTCGAAAGAAGTGACGGTTCAAGTCCGTCTTGCGGTACCATATATAGAAAGCCCTGATTCGAAAGAGTTAGGGCTTTTTTATTTCCGAAAGATAATATTTAAAATAGAGTCGTCATAATCCGTTATAAGATCTTTTACAATATGCTGGTTTATAATGTATTACACGTTATTGGTTTTTGAAAAACTCATTGTAGCGATATTTATCTGTTCACTTTTTCTTTAGTTATCAAACGGTATTAAAAGGCTTTTACATGGCAGCTACGGCGTACGCACTTCACATATTGGTTAAGCACAAAGAAATTGCAGAAGATATTATTGAGCAGTTAGGTAAAGGCGCTAAGTTTCAAACATTAGCTAAAAAATATTCGTCATGTCCATCGGGTAAAAAGGGCGGTGATTTAGGTGAGTTTAAACGAGGTCAAATGGTACCTCAGTTTGATAAAATAGCCTTTAACGGCGCAATATTAGAGCCCCACCTCGTTAAAACTAAGTTTGGTTGGCATGTTATTAAAGTGCTTTACCGGACTTAATTTACAACGAGTTTTTTTCAGAGTACGTTTTTTCAAAATACCTGTCGATTCAAGTCGGCCGCTGGTACACCTACTTTTTTAATAAATATCTATAACAAAAAAACCGACAATTAGAGTCGGTTTTTTTGTGCTTATAATTTGTTGAAATTACTCAACCTTTTAGCGTTTTAGCATTAGAGCACTTTATTGATGGCGATTCATTCTACTGTCAACCTTATATAGTCGATTTTCGGCCGCTCTCACAGCGATGAGCGACAGTTAACCTTGGTTTAATATATAGCAGCATAGTTAAAATATCTTACTGATTTTAGTTATAACAGAATATTAAAAATCAAATTAAGTGGAACCAAATAACCGCTTAGCTATACACCATTTTTTATCTTACTATTGAACATTAACAGCTACCTACAACGAAATTAGCTTTACCGACATCAACATAACTACTAGTATGAATATTCTCTCTTTAGGTGCATGTGGCCGTTAACGGTGATAAGTTTACTGTAATTTTTTATTCTGAATTAATACTGTATAGGTTTAATGAGAAAACTATCATGATGAGTGCCTTTAACATTCTTAATAAGCTAAGTCGACGTCTGTTGTCTTATATTATATTGTGCAGCATCTTCTTCTCAATATGTTCGACACTTCTTCAATTATATAATTCTTTTCAGAGTGATTTACGATTGTTAGAGCAACGCTTTGATAATATTGAGCAAAGCTATATCCCTTCAATTGCTACAAGTTTATGGGACTTTAATGAGCCCCTTTTAGCTGTACAGTTAAAGGGGATTGTTGATTTACCTGATATCAGCTCAGTTAAAATATCCAATGACTTTGAATATCAACGTCAGTTGGGTCAAGCTGACATGAATGTAGAAAAGGTAGTTGAGTACCCAATTACTTATTCAGGCAATGTCGTTGGGAAATTGACTGTTTATGCTAACTATCAAGAGATATACAAAAAGCTCTACCAGCAAGCGGGTTTCATTTTATTAACCGAGTCTATAAAGATATTCTTACTTACCTTTTTTATTCTATTTATTGTTAATCAGCTCATTACTCGGCATTTATTCCGTATTACTAAGTATGCTCAGCAACTCGATAGCCATAATCTAGAGCAAGAGTTAACGATATCAAATCGTTATAAAACTAAGGATGAATTAGATGATTTAGTAGACGCGATTAATGTCATGCGTATGGACCTACAACGTGAGATTAGTAAACTAGAAGAAGCTGAAAATGCATTGTTGGCCCTTAATGGTGAGCTCGAAGTAAAAGTGCATGATAGGACTGCTAAGTTGGCTGAAAGTAATAATCAATTGCAGCAGTCTTTTGATGATTTAACACTAGCTAAAGATAAAATTGTACAATCAGAAAAAATGGCTTCGCTTGGTCAGTTAGTCGCTGGGGTTGCTCATGAAGTTAATACACCTTTAGGTATTTGTGTCACCTCAATTTCGGCATTGAAGGAGCATGTAGATAGTCTACAATCAGCTATCCGTGATGAAAAATTAACAAAATCTTTTTTAGTCAGTAAATTAAACTTACTCACAGAATACGAAGAAATTATAGAGCGTAGTCTGATTAAGTCAGTTGAACTTATTCAAAGTTTTAAATCAGTGGCTGTTGAACAGCACACAGATCCTGAAGTTGAAATTAATTTAGCCAAACATGTCAATAATGTAGTCAATACAGTTAAAACGATATTTAAAACTAAAAACTATCGTATCAAGATTGAGGTTGATGAAAAATTGAGTTTGGTGACTTACCCTAGCGCCTGGAATCAAATTTTAACTAACTTTATGGTAAATTCACATATACATGGTTTTGAAAACAGCCGAGAGGGGGAAATATCAATCAGCTTTACTCAGGAGGATGACTATCTAACCTTGTTATATCAAGATAATGGTAAAGGCATTAATGATGAAGTGAATGATAAAGTTTTTGAACCCTTTATTACCACTAAGCGTGGACAAGGTGGCTCTGGTTTAGGTTTGAATATAGTCTTTAATCTTGTTGATGCTAAGTTAGGGGGCACGATAGAAAATATTAAAGTGGATAAAGGCGCATGCTTTAAAGTTAAGGTGCCTATCCATAGTAAATAGTCGCTATGAAAGCAAAGCCAGTGAATATCGAGTATAATCTAAGTTAGCATTGGCTAGTTTTAGTCAAGATAGTTATTGAATAGACTTAAATAAAAAACGCATCTTAACTGTTTTCAGAAATAACTGCGAAAATTACACCGCCCTTTTTAAGGTAGCTGAATGTTGAGAATATTTGATGTTTTCATTATCGCATGTATCATTTTTAGTCTCAGTTTTACCTGTAAAGCGATTGATACTATTAATTTAAGTACTTTCGAATACCCGCCAGAACATTCAAAGTTTTTACTTCACGAAGGTGTTGTTAGTCACATAATTGCTCTTGCTTTTGCTGAAAGTAATATTAAAGTTAAGTGGCAGTATTACCCAATGTCCAGAGCATTTATGATGGCGAAATCGGGTAGGGTAGATGCGACTGCCTCTTATGGTTATTCTAAAGAGCGTATTGATGGCATGTACATGAGTGATAATATTATATCCTCAGCGACTTATTTTTATCATCTAAAAACGACAGACTTCAATTGGCGTAACATCAACGATTTGGCAGGATTAAAAGTTGGTATCACCAATAAATTAAATTATGGCGATCTTTTTAATAACGCAGTAAAAGATAATATATTTATCGTTGATAACGCTCAACATGATAATTTAAACTTTAAAAAACTTCTTGCTGGGCGTATTGATATTTTCCCTATGACTTCAGGCATTGCCGAATACTCACTAATGACAAGTTTCCCTAAGGGAACGTTAGAAAAAATAACCTATAACAAAAAGCCGATTAGAGTTTATGACTCTTTTATTTTTTTCCCAAAAAATTTACCGAAAAGTGTATCCCTTTTAGCAAGTTTTAATCAGGGATTACAAAAACTTCATAAAAGTGGCCAATATCAAAAAATATTATCCAACTACCACAATGGCTATTATTCAACGCCAATAGCCAATAGCGCACAACAAAAAGTTAACTAGTTAGCACTATATTTAAATGACTAAAACAACAAGCAGCACTCCGTCCCCAAAAATATCGATGAGATTATTTTTAATTAATTAACGAATAAATCATGTACTAATTTTAATGAAAAACCGACAAAAATACTTTTATTGATTTATTAAGTTATTGATTTAAATGTTTTTGTTGTTCATTGTCGTTTTTGTTCGAAAAGTTGTCGTTATTTTACTAGGGGGAGTTTTACCAGCTGATACTATCGAATTATGCAAGAGGCAGGAAGCCACGCTAAGCAAAATTATATATTAAGTGAAGCATATAAAAAGAGAACGGATAGTTCATCTAAATAGTTAATCAAAACAATAATAATTAGCGTCCTTAATAATAAGGCGACTTAACATTAAAGATATAGTGGAGTACATATGAAGATTTCTACATTTGCAACATCGATAATTGCCCTAGCGGTTACTGCAGCATTTACAGCTCAAGCAGCTGACGACAGATATATCATTAAGGTAGATGAAAGCAAAAAAGGCATTGTAAAAGCATTAGCTAAAAAATTAGGTGCTGAATTAAAAGTAGACGGAAATGGTTTCATCGCAGCTTCATTTGCGGGTAAAGATTTAAGCCAAGTTAAAGGTTTATTAAACAACCCACATGTTCAAATGGTTGAAGAAGATCAACGTCGTATGCCTCTTTCTGTATATAGTGATACTGCTGGTAACCCTATGGGTGCTCAGCTTACTCCTTATGCTGTTGTTCAATCTCAAGCTGACCAAGTTAATTTTAACGCTGGTGCAGGCATGAAAGTATGTGTTATCGATTCAGGCTTAGATCGCTCTAACCCAGATTTCTTATGGAACAACATCTCAGGTACTAACAATTCTGGTACAGGTAACTGGGACGAAAATGGTGGTCCACATGGTACTCACGTAGCAGGTACTATTGGCGCAGCAGATAACAATATTGGTGTTGTTGGTATGGCACCTGGCGTTGATATGCATATAGTTAAAGTTTTTAATGCTGACGGTTGGGGATATTCTTCTGATTTAGCTTATGCCGCAAACCGATGTTCTGATGCAGGTGCTAACATCATCAGCATGAGTCTTGGTGGTGGTGGTGCAAACAGCACTGAAGAGAATGCTTTTCAAGCTTTTACTGATAATGGTGGTTTAGTTCTAGCTGCTGCGGGTAACGATGGCAATAATGTTCGTTCATTCCCTGCAGGTTACTCGTCAGTAATGATGATTGGTGCTAACGACAACAATAATGCGATTGCTGATTTTTCTCAGTTCCCTAGCTGTACCGAAACAACAGGCAGAGGTAAGCAACAAACAACAACAACCAATGAAACAATTTGTGTTGAAGTAACAGCGGGTGGTGTTGATACATTATCTACTTACCCTGCAGGCATGGCAACGAGTGCTTCAATGAGTGTTGATGGTGCTGCTTTTGCAACATCCGCAATGGAAAACGCGGGTTCAGTGTCGGGTAATACTTACAACATGGGTACGGCTGAAGCTGTTGATAATGGCGCAAACGGTTTGATTTGTGTTATAGAGCGTGGCGTTATTTCTTTCCATGATAAAGTTTTGAACTGTGAAAATTCAGGTGGCGTTGGTGCAGTTCTTTATAATAACGAACCGGGTATGCTTTATGGTACATTGGGAGATACTAACGCAACGAGTATCCCTGCGGTAGGTGCTTCTCAAGAAGACGGCGCAGCGTTATTAGTAGCCAATACAGTTGATATTATTATTGGTACTAGTGACTATGGTTTAATGAGTGGTACTTCAATGGCTACGCCAGCAGTATCTGGTATGGCTGCGTTAGTTTGGTCTAACCATAACGGCTGTACTGGTACAGAGATTCGTGATGCATTAAAAGCAACGGCTGAAGATAATGGCGCTCCAGGTCATGATGATTACTTCGGTCACGGTATCGTGAAAGCAAAAGCGGCAAGTGATTACCTAACGGCTAACGGTTGTGGCGGTGGTGTAACTCCTCCTCCTGTAGGCGGCGATATTACAGCTGACGCATCAGCATATCGTGCTAAAGGTAAAAACAAAGTTGACGTAACTTGGTCTGGTGCAGCTACTTCAAGTGTCGACATCTACCGTAACAGTTCATTAAGAACAACTACGGCAAACGATGGTGCGTACACTGATAGCTTCAGAACTTCGGGTTCATTCACTTATAAAGTTTGTGACCAAGGTACTGATAATTGTTCAGCTGATGTAACGGTAAACTTCTAATTTCAACCGACTTAAGTACTTAATTTAGTACATTTTAAGTACTTAATATCCAGCTCATTACGTGAGCTGGATATTTTCGTTTAAAGTACTTTAACTTTTTAAATACTCTCGATGCAGGATTAAAATCATTGTGGTCAGGGTGTGTTTAGTTTATGTTTTGTAGTGATGTGTTTCTTTGTAACCTACTTTTAACAATTGTAATGAAAATAGGTTCTACAAGATGTAAATAAATACACCCTAATGTTTTAAAAGTATGTATGTATTTTGAAGATGTATTGGGCATAGGGGAAAAAAAATGTTGAACAATTCAGTAAGAAAAATAATTAAACCAATTTCATTGTTAGGCTTCGTTGGTATCTCAACTTGGCTTGTCATTATTTCATTAAGCGGTACGGTTAATGAGAAAACTCAGTCTTATATTATCAGTTCAGCCGATTACCCGTTATTAAAAGAAAAAGTCTTAGCGCTCAATGCAGAGCCTTCTCATGAGCTCGCCATTATTAATGCTGTAGCCGTTGATTTGACTCAACATCAGCTTTCCCAATTACAGAAAAGCATTGATGTTAACGTTACTCAAAACCATAAAGTAGAATTGTCAGGTGGTAAAGCTTGGGGAAAAAGAAAATGGCAACCCAAATCGGTAGTTAATGACTTAATCGATGCCACATCAGCTCACGCAACGCGCAATTTTGGCGATGGTGTGACCATTGGCTTTTTAGATACAGGCCTCGATCAATTACAAGGGACATCTACAGGATTAGGCTTATCGACTGATTTATATGGCAGAGATAAGTTTTGGGGCACTTATGACGCGATAAATAACGCCATCAGTAATTATAGTAATGAAGAAAGCGGTCATGGTACACATGTTGCCAGTATTGCAGGAAACGCTGACTATGATGTTTACGGAAAAGTTTATGGTGTTGCACCGAACGCTTCGCTAGTAGGTATTAAAGCATTCGATGCTGAGGGCAAGGCTACTTATGCTGACGTTATCCGTGGTATTGACTGGGCTCTACAAATCAAAGATCAAATTAATCTTAGAGTGCTTAATATGTCGTTCAGTGGACCTGCACGCTCTTATTATTGGGAAGACCCTTTGAACCAAGCGGTAATGAAAGCATGGCAAGCAGGTATTGTTGTGGTAGCTTCTGCTGGTAATAACGGTCCTGACCCTATGACAATCGGTGTGCCGGGTAATGTTCCTTACATTATTACTGTCGGCGCGATGACTGATAATTATACTGAGTCAGATGCAACCGATAACAAGTTAGCCTCGTTTAGTGCCGCAGGACCAACAGTAGAGGGATTTGTTAAGCCAGAGATTGTCGCACCAGGCGGACATTTATCAGGTTTAATGGCTTTTGACACACAAATAGTACAGGAGCATCCAGAGTTTCATGATGGTGGCCGTTATTTTGAAATGTCAGGCACGTCTCAAGCTGCTGGTGTTGTATCTGGAGTCGTGGCCTTGATGTTGTCACAAGAGCCAACTTTGACACCAGACGAAGTGAAATGTCGCTTAATGGACAGTGCTCATGCCGCATTCGATAATAATAGTGAACTTGCTTATAGCGTTTTTCAGCAAGGTTCAGGCATGGTTAATGCTGCGGATGCCTTAACGAGTACGGCTTCGGCATGTGCGAATCAAGCATTAGATATTGCTCAAGACTTAGAAGGGAATGAACACTTTTTTGGGCCAGCAAACATTAATAATGACGGAAATTTTTATGTTGAAGGCTTAGGTGATGAATATGTGTGGCGATTGGATGACAGTAACCTAGATGGTGATACCATAATTTGGAGAATGAATTTCGCTAAGAATGCACTAGATTGGAGAAATACTGCATCAACGGATACCATAATTTGGAGAATGAATGTCGAAACTGACACTATAATTTGGAGAATGAATCTGGAGTCAGATACAATCATTTGGAGAATGAGTGTAGCTAATAGCACTACCGATATTAATGTTAATAATTGGGTTGAACAACAATAGCCTGATTAATCCTCAGCCGCTGTTACTTCAGCGGCTTTTTTATCGCTTTATTTCATACTGAAAATTTTTATATACCATCACTTTATAAGAGCTGTTTTGTGAAAAATATTCTTTTCTTTTTATTATCAATTATCATTAATTTCAGTGCTATTGCACAAGAAATTAAACTATTTAAAAACTTTGGTATTGATAATCCAATGTCATACAACTTTGTTAGAACTATTGCTCAAGATGAAGATGGTTTTATGTGGTTTGGTTCATCCGAGGGATTAGACCGTTTTGATGGACACCAAACACTTAGCTTCCAGCATGATAGTGCTAAACCCAACTCACTAAGTTCTAGTGTAATCAGTCGAATTCTTATTGATAAACAGCAACGACTATGGGTAGCTACTTTCGGGGGAGGCTTGAATTTATATAGAGAAAATAGTCAAGATTTTCTACATTTTACCACTAAAACACACAGCTCAGGACTGACAAATGATAGCGTTAATGCATTATTTGAGGATAGTGAAGGTAAAATTTGGGTTGCTACTGAAAATGGTTTAAATGTTCTCAGCTACCGTGAAAAAATTTGGTCAACTCAACAAATATTCCAAGAGCTAGGTAACCCTAATAGCCTTACCCACAATACTGTACTCTCAATTATTGAAACCGATAATCAAGAAATTTGGGTTGGAACTAATGGTGGAGGAATTTCGGTATTTGATCTGCTAGGGAATTTTATTAAATCTATTAAGTATGGCGATCAAAATAGTGCTACTTATGTTAATAAATTTGTTAGTAGTATGTATTTAGATATTAATGGGGATATTTGGATAGGTACAGTAGATAGTGGTTTATTAAAATATACACCTACGACAGGAAAATTTACTTATTATCAAAATAATGTAGATGATCAGTCAACAATTAGCAGCAATGCAATAAGTAATATTTATCAGGATTCAGAACAGAATATTTGGATTGCCACTGATAATGGCTTATCTATTTATAATTATAAAACTAATGACTTTAGTCGATACAATTATTCACCAAATAACCCATACAGTATAAGTAATGATTTTGTTCTTACTTTTTTTGAAGATAATCATAAGATGATGTGGGTCGGTACTTTTTCTGGAGTAAATCGGTGGGATCCTAATATGGCTACCTTCCGACAATATAGTACTCAAACAAATCCAGTCTTAAAAAATCACAACATCACTAGTTTTGCTCAATTCGATAAAGATAATTTGTATTTTAGTACCTATAGCGCAGGAATTTATCTTTTGTCACAATATGATAATTCAATTTCAGCTGTAGATTTTAATGCTTTGTTTTTAGAATATAGAATTATGACTCTGTTTGCTGATGGCAACACTTTATGGGTGGGGACAAGAGCTTCTGGGTTATATTCAATAGATTTAGCAACGAATAACGTGACTGAATATAAGCATGATGCTGAAGATAGTAACTCTATTTCCGCTAATAGTATTACAGATATTATAAAAGATATGGATGGTAATCTTTGGGTATCTACTTTTCATCAAGGCATTAATTTATTAAATAATGATGGTACTTTTAAACGTTTTATTAAAAATAAGTCAAACATAGAAAAAGGACCCGGCAGTAATCATGTTGTACAGTTGCTGGAGGATGATCAGGGCTTTATTTGGCTGGCTACTTTTGGCGGTGGAGTAAGTCGTTTTGACCCTAGAAATGAAACATTTATTCATTTAAAACATAAGGAAAAAAAACCTAACGGTATCTCAGATGACTTTTCATGGATTATGTTACTGGACAATAATAAAAACCTTTGGTTTGGCACCCAATCTTCAGGCCTAAGTATATTAAGTAGAGAAAATCGTTATAGTAACAACTTTGCATTTACTCACCTTGATACTAAAGATGGTATGAAAAGTTTGACGGTATATGGCATCACTCAAGATGTTTATGGTGATATCTGGTTTAGTACTAATAAAGGAGTATCTCGTTATTCCATCAATGATAAAAGTTTTAAGAATTTTAACCTAACTCATGGCCTAGTTGATCTAGAATACACTCATTCTGCAGCGTTTCTTGCAATGGACAACACAATATATTTTGGTGCAGGCAAAGGGATGAATAGTATCAATCCGGGAAAAATTAATACCAAACTTTTTTCGCCAGAAGTTCGATTAACCAGTATTCTAAAGTTAAATGAACCTATGTCCTTAGGGAGTAAATTATCTGAATTAAGACAATTAGAACTTGATTACAGTGAACAACTTATTTCGTTTGAATATGTAGGCTTAAACTATGCGGACCCTAAGTCAACGCGCTATAAATATCGTTTGAAGGGCTTTGATGAAGAGTGGATTGATGCAGGTAAATCAAGACGAGCCACTTATACTAACTTACCTTCAGGTAGTTATCAGCTGCAAGTTGTTGCAAGTAATGGCGACAACATCTGGAGTGACCCTGGTTTATCACTCGATATAACAGTGAAACCAGCGCCTTGGAATACTTGGTGGGCATATGTACTTTATGCAGCATTGATTGCGTTATTGTTGTTAGCATATTCGCGTTTTTTAAACCGAAAATTACTTATTGAACAGCAACAAAAAGAACTTTTCAAGCGTCAAGTTAAAGAGAAAACACAAGAATTTCATTTGAAAAATGTGGAACTTGAACAGGCAAACCAACAGCTAGAAGATGCTGCAACGGTGGATAAAGTGACAGGTGTTAAAAGTCGCCGATATTTAGACATTTATATCGAACAAGCCAGTCAACTTATGTCTCAGATTCATGAAAATATCCTGCCAGTACAACGTAGTATATTGCCACGTTTATACCTTGTAATGATTAAGCTAGATAACATCGAGCAAGTAACAAATAGCCAATTGGTCGACCTGACAGACTTGTTGCTTTATAGCCGAAATAGTGATGATTTAGTTATTCGATGGGCAGATGATACCTTTGTTATTATTGGTTACGAGAAAGATGATAATGCTCGTGAACTGGTTACTCGTTTAACTGATCGCTTTGCACAAGTGTTAGGTCATAGCATTGAGTCAGGTATGGCTTATTCTTTTTACCCGTTTAACTTTGAGCAACCCATGGCGCTATCATGGGATCAAGTGAGTGTGCTTACTGAACATGCATTAAAAGTGGCAAGCACTAACAACATGAGCTGGTTAGGTTTTTATGCCCCTCAGACTCAACCGTTTAACTATTTAGATGTCATTCAGCAGCAAAGCATTGACGAGTTAAGTAAACTGGTCAAATTAAAGCAGGGGTAGGCTGCATAATACCTTGCAAGTCAAATAACAGAGCATTGTCCAAATTGACAACTAAGTGCATTGCCGACGTTGTCGTTTGTTTAACTAACGGACGGACGCTTCTCGCTACCTTTTGACCAATCAACCGTATGATCAGGTTAATACCAATACCCTCACTTGCAAGCTCAGATATGAATTACTAGAGTTAGTTGGCATTATACCTAATCAGGTGTTGAGTCTTCTTGTGCCATTTTCTGCTGGTATTGTTTTGGCGTGCAATGATAACTTTCTTTAAAGCATCGGCCAAAGTAGGTTTGTGAAGAAAAACCTACATCTAAGGCAATACGGCCTATTTGTGAACCACTCATCAGTAATTCTCGTGCCTTTTTCAAACGAAACTCTTTGATGAAGTTATTAGGTGTTGTACCGAGTATCACTTTAATTTTTCGTTGTAATTGCCGCTCACTCACCGCGAGTTCTTTTGCCAGTAATGATATATCTAGCTCAGGCTCGGTGTAGTGTTTAGCAATAAGCGCTTCGAGTTTATGCAAAAATTTATCTTCTAGGCTACTTTGTTCGACTGTCTCTTGCGTTAATTTTGCCACATTTTTCTGACTGGTTGTTTTTCTCTCTGCTTTTTGATCATCGTTAAATTGTTGTAAATAGCGTTTTTGTAACTGCTTCCTATTAGCTATTAAGTTTTGAATTCTTGTTAATAATTCATGTTGGTTGAAAGGTTTACTTAAATATTCATCAGCATTGAGTTTGAGGCCCTGTAACCTGCTTTCGAGATCAGATCTTGCGGTAAGTAGTATCACTGGAATATGCGCGGTCATTTCGTCTTGCTTTAGTTGTGTTAATACTTCAAAACCATCAATGCCAGTTAACATTAAATCGCAAACAATTAAGTCGGGGATATATTCTTGCGCTAATTGTAGGCCAAGTTCACCACTACCTGCCAGAATGCAATGATGCTGTTGCTCTATAACTTGTTTTATATGACTTTGCATATCGAGATTATCTTCGATTACTAACACGACTTGCTGTGAATGGTTCGTTTGATTACTTGTTGCAGAGCGCTGTTCTGTTAGTAATGAGGTGACTTCATTCTCGGAGATACTGATCGCTATTTCTGTTTCAATATCCTTTGCTGATGCTCGGGGTATTGACAGGCTAAACTTACTGCCATGACCCTGTTCACTTACTAAGGTTATGCGCCAGCCATGCGCTTTTACGAGTTCATTAACAAGTGATAAACCAATGCCAACACCGAAGGTAGCATGGTTTTTTACATCGTCTGCTCGTTGAAAACGTTCAAAAATTTTAGTTTGAGAATCTTTATTAATACCTATGCCTGAGTCGATAATATCTACAATAAGGGTGTCTTGCTCTGCATAAGCATTTACTTGAACAGAGCCGCCTTTAGGTGTGTACTTTATTGCATTGGCAAGTAAATTAAATATAATTTTTTCAAAAGCTTGTCCATCACAATCTAACCACAAATCGTCAGGAATATTACTGCTAAAAGTTAAATGACTTTGTGATGCTAAGCGAGAAAAAGAATCAACAGGCATCATCATTAATGTTTTTAAGCGGTAAGTGCTCAGCGACAGTTGTGGGTTGTCACTTAAACGTGAAAGCTCTAACAGTTGCTCAACCATACGTACTAGCCGTAAGCCATTACGTTTGGCTGTTGTTAATTCTTCACTTTCAAGTTCATCGGATGTTTTGGTTATGTATCTATCTATGATGCCATTTATGATGGTTAGCGGTGTTCTAAACTCATGTGAAATGTTTGCGATGAATTTATCTTTTAATTCTAAGGCTTGCTTTTCAGCATGCTTTCTTACCGATAAGTTAATGAACGTTATGACAATAAGTGGCACTTTAGCCCGTTCAGCAAATTGTAACTCTGCTTGTGCTGGAAATTCGGTGCCGTCTGAACGCAGTGAGATACATTCAACAGAAATGCCCAAACTTTTACGTTGTAATGAATAGACATTACTTTGGAAGTCAAAAAAGAAGTGCATCTCGTCTTTTTCTGCAAATAAACTACTCACAGATATGCCTTTTAATTCTTGTTCAAGACTTTGAAACATCTGCACTGCTGCAGGATTAGCGGATAATATTTCCCCCTTGATAGAGGTAGTTAATATGGCATTATTTGAGGCGCTGACTATCGCTTTGTCTTCACTATTGATCAACGCATCTGCTAAGTCAGTATTTAGACTATTAAGCTGTTGGTGGCTGTTTTTTTCTGTGAGTAAATTTTTCTTGAGCTTATTAGTGTAACCACGACGCGTAATAGCAATGCTGGATAGCAATATAGAGCCAATAAGTAGCCAAAATAAAATGATAATAGATTGTAGGTTTGAATTAACACTGTAAAACAATTTCTGCTCGTAACCATATAAATGAAATGCAGTTGGTATGGTCATAAGCAGTAAAATTGATAGTTCTGGGCTGTTTTCCTTCTCAATAGGCTTAGGTAATTCTCTTGCTATTAAGGTGATATTAGCCGTGAGTATTAATAAAAAATAGGGTAGTAAAGAAATAAGCTGAAGATAATAGCTGTTGGCGCTAATTAACGTTGAGTTATTATCAAGATAAGCGCTTGCATGGCCTATCAGTAAAAAGCTTGCGCTCAAAGAAAGTAATGCAAACGTATACCGCCAGAAATTATGCTTACAGCTGTATAAACACCACATTAATTTAACAAGAATCAGTGCATTGATTAGTAAATGAAATAGTAAGGAGGGCTTAGATGTTTGGTATATTTCCTCCGAAAATTCAGCAGGTAAAAGAATTAAATAACAAAAGCAAATTAGCGTGAAAAATACCGCGGGTACTCGTCCATTAATATATTTGCTTAGCGGTAAATTACTTAAATGAGGATTGGTCTCTATCGCCAATAAAATAAAGAAATAAATAAAGAGTGAAGCAAAATCTTGATATAGCTGTTGGCTAATGCTTGCTGGCGTGCCATTTAATATTTTACTCGCTACTACTACGAGTGTTGCTAACAGTAGGTATTGCCAAAATAATTTAAATGAGCGAGACGTCTTTTTTTTATAACAAAAAAATAAAAATATACTACTGATAATTTGTACTGAAGATAGGGCAACGTTAGAAATGATGTCCGAAGAAATGGCTAGCCAACTAGCAACCAAGTGGTTAGGGATAAAGATGATCAGGCCAGTTAAGGCTAATATTAATTGTCTAATAGCTTTGTGCAATGGTTATTCCTACTTGGTGTTCATTAGTTATTATAATTTAAGCCATTCAATCCTTTTAAATAACGCCCTTACTGTAATCTATATTAACACTTTGCTTACATCAAGTTACTAAGTCCATCTAATCCCCTAATAATGTAGTTTTTTATTGAATCGCTAAGGCAGCGTAGCAATAAACTTAATTGTCTTGGTTTGGCTGACATTTTTTGATGGTTTACATCAATACCAACAACTAAATGGTAATCCACAGGTGTAACAGGGGAGCTATTGCTGTAAATTAGCTACTTGCTTACTCTTTTATACGAATCACCATGACACCAATTCGCTTGACCCAATACTCACACGGCGCAGGCTGTGGCTGTAAAATTTCTCCATCGGTACTTGATGTGATGCTTAAATCATCACTTGCTTTACCTGTAAATGACGCACTTTTAGTGGGTAATAGCACGAAAGACGATGCGGCCGTTTTTGATATTGGTAATGATCAAGCCGTGATCTCCACCACAGATTTTTTTATGCCTATTGTCGATGATCCTACTGACTTTGGTAAGATTGCCGCCTGTAATGCCATTAGTGATGTTTATGCCATGGGCGGAAAGCCACTAATGGCGATAGCTATTTTGGGCTGGCCAGTTAATCTTTTAGCGCCAGAAATAGCTCAGCAAGTACTTGATGGCGCTCGAGCTATCTGTGCTGAGGCAGGGATCCCGTTGGCGGGTGGTCATTCCATTGATGCGCCAGAGCCTATTTTTGGCTTGGCGGTTACTGGCTTAATTAATACTACGGATATTAAGCGAAATAATACTGCTGGTGTTGGCGACCTTTTGTATTTAACTAAGCCGTTAGGTATTGGTATTTTAACCACGGCTGAAAAACAAGGGAAACTATTACCTGAACACGCGAAAATAGCGCCACAAGTAATGAAAACTCTAAATGTTATAGGACAAAAGTTTGCCGCACTTGAGTCGGTTACTGCTATGACTGATGTTACTGGCTTTGCACTATTAGGCCACCTATTAGAGGTGTGTCAAGGCAGTGATGTTGCTGCTGTTATCGATTTTAAACAAGTTCCGACTCTTGATTTTGTTCATGACTATATCGACCAAGGTTGTGTGCCAGGTGGTTGTGAGCGAAACTTTGCCAGTTATGGCGAACATGTGGGGCCGTTAAGCGCTAAACAAAAAATAATTTTGTGCGACCCTCAAACCAGTGGCGGTTTACTTGTGGCAGTCAAACCAGCAGGTAAAGAAGCTTTTGAAGCGTTATGCCAAGATAATGGTCTGAGCCTGCAACCTATTGGCGCGCTTGTTGCCCCAACGTCGCCAACAGTGAGTTTATTATAATGAGCATAGATAGCTCAGGAAATAATACCTCTGGAAAAAACACTTCAGCAACAGATCGAATCGACAGCAGCGATTTTCGCAGCATCATTCGTAATAAAATCCCTTTAATGGATGTACGCGCACCCATTGAATTTGAAAAAGGGGCTTTTGAACAGTCGATTAATCAGCCATTAATGAACAATGATGAACGAGAACAAGTAGGTCTTTGTTATAAAAACAAAGGGCAAGCGGCCGCCATCACGTTGGGAAATTCGCTCGTTTCAGGGCAGAGTAAAGCCAGTCGAATGGCACAATGGCAAGACTTTGTACGGGAAAACCCACAGGGTTATTTATATTGTTTTCGAGGTGGTCTACGCTCACAAACGGTGCAGCGCTGGTTAAAGGAATCAGGACTTAACTACCCACTGATTACTGGGGGCTATAAAGCACTACGCCAGTTTTTATTGAACGAACTGGAGCAATTAGCGTTACATCCATTTACTATTTTAGCCGGTAATACCGGCTGTGGAAAAACGCCTTTTCTAGCTCATTGCACTAACAGTTTAGATTTAGAAGGAGCTGCGGGGCATCGCGGTTCGAGTTTTGGTGGTTTTGTTAGTACACAATCAAATCAAATAACTTTTGAAAATAAACTGGCTGAGCAATACATTCGGGGTAACTATTCATTAGATCAACGATTGATCTTAGAAGATGAGGGGAGGCAAATTGGTAGCGTTCATTTACCTGAAAGTTTACGAAACGCTATGACATTAGCACCACTCGTGGTGATTGAAGAAAGCTTAGATTATCGACTTGAGCAGATTTACCAAGAATATATCATCAAAATGACCGGCCAATACCAAGCTGCTTATGGCATTGAACAGGGCTTTCTTGCCTTTAGCGAGTATCTCAAGCAAGGTTTATTCAAAGTACGAAAACGTCTTGGCACCGAACGTTATGGTCAATTAAACGAAATACAGAGTGCGGCCTTAATTCATCAAAGAAATAGTCAGCAACAAAATGGTCAATTACACTATCATTTCGATTGGCTAAAACCCTTGCTTAGCGAATACTATGATCCTATGTATCAATACCAGTTAGGGCTAAAGGCTGAAAGAATTGTTTTTCGTGGCAATAACGCACAATGTTTAGCTTATTTACAGCAAATACAGTAGTTGCTGAAATTGAATCCAGTGTTACGCCAAATGTAAATGAACCTGTGATTATAAAGCATCAAATAAATCATTTTATTGATACCACATTAGAACAAACTTTGGTTGAATTAGGGATTGATAGTTTAATTATTGACTCGCCTAAATAGAATATACACAGCATAAATTTACCGGAGAACAATTGGTGGCGGCTGACTTATTATCACTGTCATTTGGCGGCGCGGATATTACTGACACCAAGCAATGCTTACAAAAAAAGAGTTAATCAATTACAGATTAATAGAAGATAAAATAAGGTTAGTGGTTATGAGTGAAAAAATCACTAACCACTAACAATCTCTTGTTGCCCACTCCATGGTTAATTGTTTTACCTTAGAGATCCACTAATTCAGCAATGGCAAGGTAGTTGATACTTAAGTGAATAAACGTTTGTATCTTACTGATTTTTATTAAGCTAGATTATTGTTTAGTTGCGATTTAGTCATGATCTCTTCATACATCACTAGACCTGCTTTTATCAGCGAGGCATATTCAGGATGGCGCGTTACAATAGCCAATATCTGATGAGTCTCTTCTAGTACTTGTCCTAGGTATTCTAAGTCCTTTTTGTCGAGTACCGCACCGTTATCAACCCTTTCTTTAAGCGCTAGCATTTGTGGATAGCGCTCATGTTCAAAACGTTTGAGAATTACCTCGATAACGCCCTGATCTTTCGTTTCTAAATCCATGCTACACCCTATTGAATTACCGTTACCGTAGAGTATGGACATAAAAATTATTATTTCAAATAAGCTTTGTATCGAAAATGCGACTTACGGCAATAAAAACTGTGTCGTAATTGACACACCCCATCATCTACTCAATAATCGCGTTTAAATAAAATAGATTATAATCATGTGTTTATGGTTTTTTTTGTTCTGGCACAAGACTTGTAATAAGTAATCATCGCATTAACAAAGATAAGATGATTCATGGATATACAAAGACAAGCTGTGCAAAAACCACTTTGGAAAAAACACTGGTATGTTTTACCTCTTGTTATTCTACTTATGGGCACTTATTCATTAAGAAATGTTTTAGGCAATGCTTCTTACTTTATTGAAAGAAATACGGTTGTTATTGCTAAGGTTGAGCAGGGCGACTTTCGGGTGAATGTGCGCGCAACAGGCGTGTTAAAACCGCTAAATATTCGTTGGGTCTCATCTCAAGTCTCTGGTAGAGCAGAACAGGTTTTTGTTAAAGCTGGCGCGAAAGTCAATAAAGGTGATGTGCTAGTACAATTATCTAACCCTGAATTACATCGTAATTTAGAAAAAGCACGTTGGGAGCTAGAAGCAAAAAAAGCAGAAAGTCATGTTGCCTTTGTGATGCTAGAGTCTCAGATGGTTGATTTAGAAAATTCAGTATTGTCTGCAGATTATAGCTATCAATCTGCGAAACTAAAATTAGATGCCGAAACCGCATTATTAGCCCAAGGTAACGCAACAGTTTCAGCACTTGAATATCAACGCAGTCAATTAACTGTTAAGCAGCAAATGCAATATTGGCACGCTCAACAACAGAAAGCTGAAAAAATGAAAGCAAATATGGCAGCAACAAAAATTGCACAGCAAGCCCGTATTGGCTTAGTTGAAAATAATTATCAACGCGTTAAAGAGCAAGTTGCAGCATTGCAAGTGAAGGCATCAACCTCTGGTGTGGTTCAACAGGTATCACTAGAACTCGGTGAACGTGCTCAAGTAGGGGATAGTGTTGCTTTAGTGGCAGATCAAAATACCTTGTTTGCAGAATTACAGGTTCAAGAGGTGAGAGTAAGGGATATTGCCCTAGGCCAATTAGTGACCATTGATACGCGCACCAGCGAAATTGTTGGTGAAGTGATACGCATCGATCCTGCGGTAAAAGCAGGCATGGTGTTAGTTGATGTCAAATTAACCAGTGATTTACCAACGGAAGCCCGCCCTGAATTAACGGTTGATGGCTTAATTACTATTAGCCATATTGAAAATGCTTTGTATGTAAAACGTCCAGTATATGCACCAAGACATACAAAAACAGGTTTGTATAAATTAAGCGTAGATCAGCAATTTGCCAGTAAACACTTGGTTGCTTTAGGACAGAGTTCGGTGAATAAAATTCAAATTATTGATGGCTTGCTGGTTGGTGATGAAATTATTATTTCTGATACCTCAAGCTGGCAAGAGCATCAAGAAATAAAGATTAATTAACCGTAGCTATTAAATAGTTACTCAATAAATCGTTACTTATACTCACATTTAATAAATTAAAGTCAGCAAAAACTTACTTGCTGATACGATATGGAAATAATTATGACTGCACTCATCACCTTAAACAATATTAGTAAAACATTCTTAACTGAAGAAATAGAGACACGCGCCTTAAACAACATTAACCTGGTGATTAATAAAGGTGAATATATTTCCTTAAGTGGTCAGTCAGGTTGCGGGAAATCAACCCTGTTATCGCTATTAGGGCTACTAGATTCGCCAAGTGCTGGTCATTATCATTTAGGCGAAGCGGATGTATCTTCTTTAACGCGAAATCAACGAGCTAAAATACGAAGTGAACAAATAGGTTTTGTTTTTCAATCCTTTAATTTAATTTCTGATCTCACTGTTTTTGAAAATGTGATGTTACCATTGACCTATCAATCAGGTTTATCAAAAGCTGAAATAGTCGAAAAAGTTGAAAGTGTATTAGCTAAAGTGGATATGGCTCACCGAAAAAGCCACTATCCTTCACAACTTTCTGGTGGTCAACAACAGCGTGTCGCCGTTGCTAGGGCCTTAGTGAATGACCCCGCGATAATTTTGGCCGATGAACCAACAGGTAACTTAGATTCGAAAAATGCTGAAGCGGTATTACAACTCTTTGACCAACTTCATCAAGAAGGCGCAACTATTTGCATGGTAACCCATGATGCAGCGTCAGCGAAAAGAGCGAGTCGTTGTTTAGAAATGTTTGATGGACAATTGATCAAAGACAATATCAATCATGACCGTCAAACAATCCTTAAACCAGTTGTATTGGCTGCGGGCTGAGCTTAGGAGAATTATCATGTCGATGTTAATAGATATTAAATATGCTTTTCGTTTGTTATTCAAAGCGCCTAAATTCACCGCGATGACCTTAGGTGTATTAATAGGTGGATTATCGATTAGTTTGTTCACTTTTTCATTTTTGTACTCGGTAATGTATAAAACATTACCTTTACCTGAGGGGGGGAGTGCCAAAGCCATAGCGATATATTTTGATGATAAATATCGCTATATTACTGGTTTTGAATACCAAAATGTAAAAGATAAATTAGAACATTTTGATGAGTTTGGGATTTATAATAGTCAAGATATAAGACTGAGTGTTGGGGAATCAGGTAAAAACTATCTTGGTAGCTTAGTGCGACAGGGGTTCTTTGAATTTAGTCGAACTTCTCCCATTATTGGCCGAACGATTCAAGCAGCAGACACTAGTGAAGGAGCAAGTCCTGTAGCCTTAATTAGTTATGAACTTTGGCAAGAAGAATTGCACGGCGATGAAGACGTTTTAGATAAAACGATGATCTTTAATGGTGTAATCACTCAAATTATTGGTGTTATGCCGCAAGGGTATTTTTTCCCAAATTCTTCAAAGATTTGGCTACCGTTAAAGGATAAATTATTAACGATGACGCCAGAGGTTAGTGGAAGATATTATTCTTATGCTCGCTTGAAAGAAGGCTCTACTGTTGAACAAGCAGGATTAGAGCTAGGGCAAGCGGTTAATCAAATTTATCAGCAACATGTTAAGTTGTATAATCTTCCTAAATTAGTAAAAACCGCTAGAGTGCTAACTTTTCAGATGGCACAAACAGGTGACGAAGGAAACATTGCTTTTACCTTTTTAAATGCAGTTTCTTGGCTTATCTTATTATTAGCCTGTATTAATGTTGGTAATTTGTTATTAGCGCGTACTATTGAACGCCAAAAAGAAACAGCAATTCGTGCAGCACTTGGTGCAACAACATCACGACTCGTTAGCCAATTAATGTGGGAAGGTATTATTATTTCGACTATTGGTGGTGTTTTGTCATTATTATTAGTGGGGGCTGCGTTGGATTACACTGAAATCCTGCTGCATTCCTGGTTGCCTAATGGCGGTTCATTTTGGTGGCATTGGGGCATGGATTTACCCACGTTATTAATGGGTATTGCCTTTACAGTAGTAACCATATTATTGTCGGCCTTTTTACCAGCATGGCGCTCAGCTGGGCAAGACATTAATACTACTTTACGCGATGGTACCCGTGGTGCTCAAAGTAAAAAAGCAGGACGAATTTCGAGAATACTGGTGACCGCACAAGTCTTTTTAGTGGCGACCTTAATGCTAATTGGCTCTGTTTCTGGCTATATATCATATAAATTTATCAACCTAGAAATGGGCGATAATTACACTGATGTGATGACAGCAAGGATGTCTATTCCTGAAAATAAATACCCTGAGCTAGCTCAGCAATTAGCATTATTCACCTCGTTAAAAGAAAGAATTAAACAGCATCCTCAGATTGTGAATGTTGTGGCAAACAATTGGCTAGGTCAATCAACCGTAACTTTGGATGGAAGAGATTATGCTTCAGAAGAGAGTAAACCTAAAATTGATACCATTTCGGTTATCGGTGATATGGAAACTGTAGGTGTTAATTTGGTTGCGGGTAGGGGATTTAGCCACCTTGATAAGTTAGGTCAACGTAAAACGGCATTGATAAGCCAATCAATGGCTAAGCGATATTGGCCAGGAGAGTCCCCCTTAGAGAAAAGTTTTCAGATAGACGTTGATGATAAAAGCGAAAAAGTTTTTGTGGTGGGTGTTGTTACTGACCGTATGAATCCATCAACACTTTTTAGTCGCTTAGACAGTGCAGATGAAATTTATCTATCAGGATTACAATTTATCAGTAGTTTTCAAATTGTTTATTACCGTATTGTGCCAAATACACCTAACGCGGAAGAAATTTTCTATCAAGCAATGTTTGATACTGACCGCTCTATTGAAATGACTTATTCAGTGCAGTTAGCCAGTAAAAATAGAAATATGATGCGAGATTCAATGCGCTTAATGTCAAACGTAACCTTTGGTACAGGCTTTTTTGCTTTATTATTAGCCATGGTTGGTATTTACGGTTTAACCGCAAACTCTGTAGCTCAGCGAACTCATGAAATAGGTATTAGGCGTGCTGTTGGTGCTAGTGATAGACACATTACTATGATGTTTTTAAAGCAGGGTGCTCGACAGTTAGTTATTGGCCTGGGATTAGCGGTCGCACTATTTGCGTTACTCGCTTTTGGCTTTCATCAATTTACTGAAGAACTGTTTCCCGTGTTTTTCTACTTTGGTATTGCTCTAACTGTTGTTGTTGGACTATCTGCGACGGTTATGCTTGCTATGTATACACCAACCAAACGTGCCGTTAAAATGGAACCGAGTATAGCACTACGTTACGAGTAAATTTTCAACTAAGCTAACCGATAACATTAATATCGTATCGGTTAGCTTTTTAGATCTTATCTTTTTAAGATAATAAACCTTCTAACTATCTAATTCTTGTTCCTTTCTTTACTATTATCTAAAGTGAAGAGCTAACCTCGACAACTTAACTACTTATGAATAGGCGCTTGTGAATAAAAAAATACTTATCGCCGATGATGATATGAATATCATTGCCAGTTTAAAATTTGTTTTAGCCGACGAAGGCTTTGATATTTTAGCTGTCACTACGCCACAAGCAGCTTTAGATAATTTAAAAACTCAAAGTGTTGATTTAATTCTACTTGATATGAATTTTCAGCAAGATACGACATCAGGCGCTGAAGGCGTTCAATTAGTTGAAGCAATCACTGCACTTGAGCTTAATATTCCTATTATTGTGATGACGGGTTGGGCGACCATTGATATAGCGGTTGAAGCTATGCAAGCGGGCGCTAAAGACTTTATTCAAAAGCCTTGGAAAAATGAACGCATGCTCAGCGCAATTGATAATCAATTAGCGTTAGCAAAATTAGATAAAAAAGCGCAACGACTCAGTCAGCAAAATCAGCTGCTCACCTCACAAGCCCACCCAGGAAGTCGAGCAGGCATCATTGCCCAATCACAATCTATGCAAGCACTCTTATCAACCCTTGATGACTTAGCAAAAAGTGATATGAGCATTTTATTAACCGGTGATAATGGTACTGGTAAAAGCATGCTTGCGGCGTATGTACATAGTGTTTCTGCCCGAAAAAAACATTCATTTGTACCCGTTAATATGGGCGCAATACCTGAATCACTGTTTGAAAGTGAAATGTTCGGCCATGTAAAAGGAGCGTTTACTGATGCCAAAGAAAGCCGTATTGGCCGCTTTGAAATGGCTGAGCAAGGCACCTTATTTTTAGATGAACTTGCCAATATCCCTTTTGCTCAACAAGCTAAATTGTTGCATGTGCTCGAGGCGCAACAATTTGAGGCGGTGGGTAGTAGTAAATCATTGCATGCTGATGTCCGTATTATTTCGGCAACTAACAGTGACTTATTGGCTGATATTAAAAATAATAGTTTTAGGCAAGATCTGTATTACCGGTTAAATACTATTGAATTAAGAGTACCATCATTAAGTGAACGCGTTGAAGATATCCCCGCGCTCGCTGCGCATTTTTTACTATCTTTTAGTACTAAGTATCATCGGGCTTGTCCTACACTCTCTGAGCAAGCCATTACAGCAATGCAGGAATATAACTGGCCGGGCAATATTCGTGAACTTAGCCATATGATGGAGCGGGTACTTTTTACCTGTAAAAAAGACAGTATTGATACTGCTGAGTTGATGTTAACTGGCGCTAATGATGATGTCGGTAACAATAACAATAACAATAATGCTGAATCTTTGGAAGATCCTACCTTAAGCTTGGATGAAATAGAAAAAAAAGCGCTGATAAAACGGCTAAAGTTTCATCATGGAAATGCCACCGAAACCGCTAAGTCTTTAGGTTTAAGCCGAAGTGGTTATTATCGACGTTTGAGTAAATATGAACTGGATTAAAGCACGTTGGCAATTATTCTTGGGTAAGTCAAAAACTCAACGCAGCCATAACCAACACCAATTATTACTGTTGGTGTGTATACCGTGTTTTGTCATCACAGCCATCGCGCTTTTCTTAACACCTATGTCAGGCTATTTAATTGCCTTTATTCTTATTGTTTTATTTCTGCTGTGCAGTTTTGTCATGGTGGCGAGTAGACAAAATTCACAGTATCAAATCCGCACGTTATCTAACTTAATCGAATCGATGATTGATGGTGACTACACGCTAAGAGGGCGATTACAAACCAATCAAGCGTTTCAAGAACTACTCAATTCAGTTAATATTTTAGCGGACACTTTATCGAAACATAAAATTGAAGCCAAAGAATCACGTTTGTTATTAGAACGTATCATGGAACAAATGGATGCCATGGTCTTAGCAACCGACGAACAAGGCTTTGTCGTTATGGCGAATGCTTCGGCACATAAACTTGTCTTGGGAGAGGTCGACAATAGAAGCAATGTCGGCAAAGTTCAATTATCGACTTTACCTATTGGTGCTGAAATTATTAGCGCCAATGCGGGCATTATTGATTTTAAAGAAGGGCCAATTACCGGTGAACATTTTTTATCGAAAGAATCTTTTTTAAGTGATGGTAAACAGCATCAACTTTATACCCTGACGAATGCCGAACGTTTATTGATGGAGAAAGAGCGTAAAGCTTGGCAGAGCCTGCTTAGGGTATTAAGTCATGAAATGAATAATTCATTAACCCCTATTGTTGCCATTAGTCAATCAATGCAAAAAAAATTACAAAGGGCCGATAGCGAAATAGTTAAAGCGCCGTTACTTGAGGGTATAAACATTATTAATGAACGGGCTGATTCGTTAAGCCAGTTTATTGCCAGTTATAGTCAACTATCTCAGTTACCCCAACCCAATAAAACATCCTTTAAATTGGCGGTAATGGTTGAAAAATTGGCAACACTTTATCCTTTGTGCCAAGTATATTGTCACCTAGATCCCGAATTATTAATTGAAGCGGATAAAAGTCAGCTTGAACAAGTGCTGATAAATTTATTTAAAAATGCGGTTGAAGCCATGAGTAATGCCGATGAAAAAATCATTGAGATTAACAGTTCGCAAGAAGGCCATTGGCAACACATTAGTATTCGAGATTTGGGTACGGGCATCGCTAATTTAGCTAATGTCTTTGTGCCATTTTACACAACAAAACCTCAAGGCAGTGGTATTGGTTTAGCACTATGCCGACAAATTTTATTTAATCATAACGGCTCGATTACAATAGATAATTACCAAGATACTCATCAGGGTACCCATCAGGTTAAGCAAGGTGTTGAGGTGGTTTTATCTCTACCTTATGTTGCGTAATAGTATCGCTCTACAGATGATTTTTTAATTTTATTACCACCACTTGAACATAAAATTCCAGCACTAAGCTGGTTTTTTACCTCTGATATTATTTCCTTTTATTATCGTTTTTTTGCATTTTGTTACCCTGTTCTTCAACAATATCCCGTCTACATTATCAATCATTATTTAACGATATAACACAAAGAGCTTAATATATTGTATACATTATCCTTTTCGTGGTGTATAAAATGAACAGGCAAGGATATGCAAACAGCTAAAAATAAACTCTACATGGATGTGATAATAAAAATAAACCGGAGATAACATGACGAGTAAAATACAAAAGTTCTTGCCATCATTATTGGCTACTTCACTAATATTAATCGCTAATTCGGCAACCGCTGGAAAGCCCACTGAAGAAAGTTTGTTACCACTAACACATACCTGCAGCAGTACATTAAAATTTCGAGCTCAAGATATGACCACAGATCAATTTAGTGATTCTTGTGCTCAGGTTGGCGTTGAAGAAGGATATTTTCATTCAAGATTAGAGACTAATGAACTAGCGGTTTCTAATGACTTAAATGAAGATTTACTGATGGTGATCTTTGATGATTATACCCAATACAATCGTTATGCGGGTCGACTTTACGGTATAAATACCAATAATGGTGGTATGTACATCGAAGGCGATGCAACTGATGCTAATAATCAGGCTGCTTTTTATGCTCACGAAGCCGATTGGTTACGCCCTGAATTTCATATCTGGAATTTAAAGCATGAATATGTGCATTATTTAGATGGTCGTTTTAATTTAAAAGGCAACTTTTCTGATTACCCAACGACAACTGTTTGGTGGTCTGAAGGCTTAGGCGAATATATATCATTAGAAAATTCAAACGATGAAGCTATCGCATTGGTTAATACTAATGGTGGCAACCGCAGCTTAGATGAGGTCTTTAATACCAGTTACAGTAATACCTCGGACGAAATATACCGTTGGGGGTATTTAGGCGTACGTTTCATGTTCGAAAATTACATGAATGATGTTCGTACTATTAGAGCATCAACAAGAAGTGGTGACTGGACTAATTATCAAGCTACCTTAAATGCAGCAGGTGCAACATATGAGCAAGAATGGCAAAACTGGCTAGTAGATTTAGCGGGCGGCACTACAACTGAGCCACCTATTGATCCACCAACTGAACCACCTACAGAGCCAACATCTGAGGTATTATTAGCGCAATCTATTAATGGCGATAGAAGAAGTTGGAGCTACTTTGAAGTGTCGCCACAATCGGCTGGCTCTTTAGTTGTGAGCATTTCTGGCGGTACTGGTGATGCGGATTTATTTGTTAAAGTGGGCAGTAATCCAAGTACAAGTTCATACGATTGTCGTCCATATCAATCAGGTAATGATGAAACTTGCCAACTTGATGTAACCGGATCTGACACCATTTATATCGGTGTATATGGCTATAGAGCTTATGCAAATATTAATTTGAGCGCGACTGCTTCTTATTAATTGATCGGTATTAGCATTGATTAACCATTATTCATTTTGTGCTGAATAATGGTTTTTTTAATAATTACAGGAGGTTTTGATGATTTATCGTCTATTACTGTTAGTTACTTTTATGATTAGCCCAACCTCGGTTAGTGCTAGTTCCCTCGAACAAATTAAAAAATATAATCAAGAATACAGTCAGCAATTAAAACAATATTTAAATGCTGAAAGTGAAGATCATACGCTGATTAGAAATGTTGAGCATCAATACTTACATGGCCAGGGTATTGTTTTTTCAATTGAAAGTAATTTCTCCCAAGTAGAAGAATATTTGTCTGAGCAAAATAAAGACACATTAAGCAATGACCTAGATGCGCTAGTGGAAAAGAAGCCCACAAGTAACAGCCATCTTGAACTGAATGAATTACGCCTGCAGGCGAAAAATTCAGCGCACTATGAGTTTTCACTAAGTAAAAAGATAAAGTCACTGAAAAACAAGAGTAAACAGGCTAGTTCAGAAGAAGAACAAAATAATATTGATAAGATATTACGCAAGGCTCAAGATGAAATGAGGCAGGTTGTTGCACAAAGAAAAGTGCTAGCTGAGTTAATGAGTAATAAGCGTATGGAAGCAGCCATGCATACTGAAAATTCAGTATCTGCGCCTGAAGTATCAAACGCTGACAATGATGTTAGTCAGTTGCAACAAAAGCTTTTATTTAAGAGTATGAAGCTGCTATGTGTAAATGACAACTTTGTTGAAGCATTAACGAGTGGGGAGAATATTAACCTTATATTGAAAGGCAATGATGAGGCGAATCAATTAGCGCTTGTTACTGTCATTTCTCGAGCTACATTAGTGCAGTGTTATCAACAACAAATAGAGGCGAACGAGGCTATTAAAGTCAGTACTCAATATCACTATTAGTGGTGATATTGTCAGGTGTTTTCATTGCGAGTTAAACTCGGCTTTGATGGATTACTAACCCGTAATTAAACTATTTTATTACAGGTGAAGTCAGCAGTTCTTCTGGCCTGAAACGACAATAAACCTTGTTAAGAACGTGCTAGTTGGGAAGTTTTTAAGGGGCGTGGGTCAACTATTATGAGCGACTTTTACTCATGTCGTGGATAATAAGTACGGGTAAACAATTATATTTTAATAATATATGGGGTAAAACTAAGCACTTATTCTGTGTATGAAAAAACATAATAAGTGCTATTGTTTACTCGCATAATTATGACTCTGTAAAGGTCACATTGATTTTATCAGTAACGGCTACATCAGTAATACTAACGTCACCAATACTTTTTTGTAGTTGAGCCGCAGTTTTCGTTGCGCCATTTTTTTCAGCAAACGTAATAATATCATCACCATTACACATCACTTTTAAGGCAACAGTTTTACCTTGTAAACGGTAAGATTTTAGTGCTGAATTCAATTTGAATACTTTATTGCTTTGAGCTGCTTTACATACATCAACTAATGCAGTGTCCATAAATGACGTAGTAGTTGCTTGGCTTGGTAAGCTGAATGCTAATGCAGGAACAGCTGTAACTAATGCGATAAGAGTTGTTTTAATTGTAGTCATGGTATTCTCCAAATGTTTTAGTTTACGAAACATTATTGCTTCGCTCATATTTAAAATTATTTTTCTTCTTTGTGATTAGACTGTTACAAGTGCTGTGCCACTCTTGAATACTATTTTATTTCATTGATAAATAAGGTTTTTGTTTCACGGTGGAATAAATTACATTATCAGGATATTATATGTCATGCGATTAAGTGGTTTAATTGACCACAGTGATGGCTAAATTAACCATGGGGGTAAGTTACTACAAATGAAGTTATGTTAAAGTGTTTGATGGTGTAATATTGGGTGTTTAAATGTTTTCGTTACCGGTCTCTTTGAGCCGGCGTTGACTTAAGTAGACCTAAAGCGGAACTGATAGCTAATGTCTCCTCTGGGCACTGAAAATCAAAAAAACATCTAAAAAGCAAAAGTTTCCTGTGATAGTGAGGGGATCAGTTCCTTTTAGCTGATATCATCCCCTTAACTACAAGGAAGTACCGAGAATAAAGTACCAAGAGTAAGTGATCGGCAGTAACAAACTAAGCTAGTCACGTTAAAGTCCTTAATAACGACTATTAATTTATATCTCATCAAAACTAATCCATAACTAATCGATCACTAAGCTGTCACTAATTTTATGAATGCAAACTCTTTAATAATTCTCGATTTTGAAACAACAGGTCTTTCACCCGATAATGGCGATAGAGCCATTGAGATAGGCGCGGTAAAACTTGAAAATGGTGTGGTAACTGAGCGCTTTCAAGAGTTGATGTATCCGGGTCGACCCGTCAGTTATTTTATTGCCGATTACACTGGCATCACCAATGAAATGCTTAGTAAAGCAGCACCATGTGATGAAGTGATGCTGCGTTTTGCCGACTTTATTCAAGGGCAAAACCTCGTCGCTCATAATGCCTCGTTTGATAAACGTTTTTTAGACAGTGAGCTAAAGCGCATATCGTCAGGTTATGATGGTCAGTTCGCTTGTTCGTTATTACTCTCTCGTCGATTATATCAAAGCGCACCGAATCATAAGTTAGGCACATTGATTAACTATAAAGGCATTGCCTCAAATGGCAGTTTCCATAGAGCGTTATACGATTCTGAAATGACGGCAAAACTCTGGTTAGCCATGTTAGATGATATTCAGCACGAAGCGGGTATTGATGCAGTACCTTTCTCATTGATCCAAAAGTTAACTAAAGCAACTAAAGCGAATGTTGGTAAGGTTTTAGCTAGTTGTCGTTAAATCGTTATTCTCAGCATACTGAAGCGCTATTAATTGCTAGTATTTATTTTTTAGCTACTTCAATATAAAGAAAACCCGATGCAAGTTGCCTTGTATCGGGTTTTTAGTTTGACTTACTAAGTCATGATTTTACTTATGGGTTATAAGTTACGTCTAAGCTAACACCGCTTGCTGCAGAGTAACCGTAAACACCTATATGCCAAGTATCAGCTACTGGATTAGTAAATGCACAGGCTTCAGTGTTGCCACTTTTGTACGGACGACAGTCATAAGTTGATGAAGTAGGTTGAGAGCCACGTCTAATATACATATCCGCATCACCCGTACCGCCACTCATAGCAAAATCTAATGTTGCCATGCCTGCAGGAACGTCAATGGTGTAGTATGTCCAAGCTCTTCGAGCAACGCTAATATCTGTTACTGAAGCACTGCCACCAGTAGCGCCGCCACCCGTAGTCGGCTCAGTGAAACTACCTGTTAAGCTAACACCGGTAAATGCTGAGTAAGCAATCACTTTAACATGGTAAGTACCCGCTTGAGCGCTAGCGATTGGGCAGCTTTCTATGTTGCCACCTTTATAAGGACGACAATCATAGCTAGTACTTGTTGGTGCTGAGCCAAATTTAACGTAAAGATCAGCATCACCTGTACCATCAGCCATAGCAAAGTTTAACTCAGTGGCACCAGCAGGAACTTCCATAGTAAAGCTAAGTTCTGTGCTTGAGCCAAGATTAGTTTTCGCTACACCATTAGTAAGGGTATTGCCTGTTGGTGGTGGAGGAGGAGTTGTACCGCCGCCACAACTCGCTGCTAACGCATCAGACGCTGCTTTTGCTTGTACTAAGCCAAAACCTGTTTTGTCATCACGACCTGCTGCACCTAAATCAACCGCAGTATTTTTTAATGCACTACGTACATCGTCGGCAGTACAGTTCGGGTTATTGCTCCATACCAATGCGGCAACACCAGTTACATGAGGCGTAGCCATAGAAGTACCATTGTAATAGGCATAATCTTGCGAGCCATTAACGGTTAAGCTAGCGTTAGTTCCTAATTGAGTCATTAGTTGTTGACCTAATGCACGGCTAACAGAAACGGTTGGCACGGTTACATCTGTATTTGCATCAACTAAGAAAGGATTTTGTAAGCCAGGTCGAGTACTGTCACTATAAACGATAACAGCAGAGGCGCCGGCATCAGCACACGCTTTCGCAGGGTTGATTTCAGGGTAGTTACTACCCTTTTGGTTATCATTACGCTCAGCTAAACAAATGTTGCCATTGACGTTTGAACAGCTGTAGCTGCTACCTGAAATGGTACAGCTTGATAATACGCCATTGGCAGCACCATCAACATTGCTAACAACGAAGTTACCAGCACTTTGTATGTAATGCGTTTGAGGAACGACACTGTCATTACCATAAGTTGTTGAACCGACAGTAATAAAACCTAAACGACCGTCACCAGCAACTGTTGATAAAATAGCTTCACCAGGTGCAGATACTTCAACTTGACTCGTATATTGTGAAAATTCAGCATGTTGGTTATTGCTGTCTAAAGCGCCAACAGCCATTACCACGTCGTAAGACGCTGGATATGAGAGAGTAGCGTCACCATCATTACCAGAAGCGGCAATTAATAATACGCCAGTATCGGCAGCAGCTTGTAATGCATTTTTTTCAGTAACACTTGAACCTGCACCACCTAAACTCATATTAACAACTTTAGCGCCATTGCTTACACAAGTATCCACTGCGTCAGATAAGTCACCAGAGTAACCCCAACCTGCTTCGTTAAATACTTTAACAATATGAAGGTTAACGTTAGTGCTTGGTAAAATACCGACAACACCTTCGCTGTTATTTACGCCAGCAATAGTACCTGCTACGTGCGTTCCGTGAGAACCACCGTTTTGATACCAGTTACCTGTACCTGAGTTATTCGTACCCGATGCATTATTTGCATTTAAATCAGGGTTAGATTGTTCGTAACCTGAGTCAATAATACACACTGTCATGTTCGATGCATCAGTGTCTGTTAATTGATCAGATTGAGTTTTTGATATGCCCCAAGGTTGGTTTTGCGCCATTAAAAAACGTTGATAATCTGGTTCAATCGATACAACAGAAGGGTGTTTGCGTAGTTTCTCAATGAATTTTTCAACATCTTTTACCGAATGCATTTCATCAAGCGCGATTACGTGGCTATTATTTTTTAATATTTTAACGTGCTTTAAATTTAAGCCGATTTTTTTAGCTAGACCTGGAGGAACCGTCTTACCTTGCTTCTTGTCTTTAAAGGTAATAATTAATCTGTCAGTGTAATCAGTACGTGCAAGTTTTTGCTCTGCTCGCCACTGTGCAAAATTTAACGTTGAAGATTGTGCCGCAGTCACTTTGTTTACTTTATTAAGTTGCGCCTGAGGTGCTGCATTACTCGCGGCACTAGTCACGGCTAAAACTGATAAGGCTATGGTACTTAGTACAAGCTTGTTATTATTTTTCATCTGATATTGACTCCATCATTTGTGTTTAACGTTTATTACAGCAGCCCTATGACTAATGTTTTACGTATTATTTTTATGAGGTAGTTTAAGACTTTAGCAAAAACCAACGTTTATCAGATTGAATCTTTAGGCACTATTTAACTAGTAAATTACCGACAGGTTTTAACAAAAAACCGACGTTTGTTTATGCGAAACTGTTGAAAATAGGAGGCTGGCTGTGTTTTGTCGCTTTTATCTGAAAAACTGTCATGCTTTTTATGAAGGACGTTTACTCATAAATATACTCGTTCCTCTTGAAGATGCAGGTTTCAGCTGGAATTATAAACGCCTTTAGGCAAGGCATTGATTGAAGAGAATAGTTATTCTATTGTCGAAATCAATAACGCAGCATAAAGCGTTTATAAACCAGCCCTTTGGGGAAGCCTGAGCAAAACATACTCATCGTTACATTTGTTTTTAAGGACGCTACATGGATGGTGTTGTTAGAGAATGCAGGAGCACATTCTCCTGAGTGACCCTTAACAAAAAAATGTGCCTTGATTATGATTCGCTCAAGTTTCCTGAAACGAGCATCTTCAAGTGGAGCGGGTATAATAGCGATTTGAGTAATCATCATTTCTAATTGACTTTATAAAAAGTAACAAGGTTTAAAGGTGGCGTTTTCTACTAAGCGAACCGTATTTCGCTTAATTTTTTATTTGGACACTTTAATGCTGAGCTGGTTAGTTGAACATTGGTTTGTTAAAGACACTTCATGGTGCAGGTAATGCCAATTTTTTGGGGCTAACTGAACGGTATATTCGCCCGGCGTTATTGAATAGGCTTGTGTTAAATCAAGTGTTATTTCTACTTTGTCTTTCGCTGAGAATACTAAATAATCTTCAATAGACGGGCTAGAACGTTTTACCATCATGCCGTTATAAACTAACAGCTCACCGACATGATCTTTAATGATAAATAAATCGGATAAAAAACCTTCAAACGGGGTATACCAGCTTAAGAGCTGTAATTTATGTTCAGTTAAGTTTGTTACGGTAAAGGTAAGATAAACACCGTGACTTAACTTTTGCTCTACGGATGCTGATATTTCGCATCGAAAAGGCTCAACACCTACAGTTTTAATATCCACAGGTGTATGTCCTTCGACTGAATGAGTAATAAAAATGAATAAAATGATAGCAAAAAATGATTTTTTCAAAAGCTTCTCGTTGGCTAAAGAACAAAAATCCAGACAAAGAGTTTTATCTGGATTTTCTATTATAGCTTATTTATTTTTCAGTTTTATTCATAAGTCATTAATTTTGATTTGGCGTATTTTCCGCAAAATATTCATGACTATCCGCATTGTTTAACGCTTGATCAGGATCTGAATTCGCTAAGCTCTGTGCACCAGATTGGCCATAAACAACATCATCTGTACCAGCAACGGCATTAAAATGACTTAACTCATGAATAATTGTGCCAGCTCTAGAGTCAGTACCTAATTCATTAGCACTCCAAAAAGCGTTACACATATAAACTTTATAAGGTTGATTTGGGTAAACATAGGCAAAGTACGATTTTTTACAACTACAGTCAAACGTAATTGGCTTAGTATCTATCGCATCATTTATCGCATCAAAGTGGGCAACGGCAGTGTTGTAGCGAGCAGATGTCGCATTACCAAACCAAGTGTCGTAACGTGAAGACGTATTATTTGCTGAATGAGCATTTAAGTATGAAACAGAGCTATTTGCTATTTGGTCTGCAGCACCTAAAGCACTAATAAGTTCAGTTTTTTGTCCTGCACTACAGCGACCAGTAAAACAAGTTCCACCGATACAGTCACTAGAAGTTCCACCGCCAGGTTTACCTTTGTTCGCTGTTGTTCCCTTTGATTCAAAACCTTCTAAATAAATATAAGCAGCATTTGATTGCAGTTTTTCAGCTTTCTTTTGCTGGCCTTTATTGCTAAACAAATGGAACGAAGTAACGTCATAAGCGACTTCATAATTACCCGCTTCACTCATATCGTATAAAGACGTTAACTCAAATGTTTGACTTAATGACTCACCAGATTTCAATTTGATAAAATCTTTTTCCACCGGAGCATGGCGTTTATAGTGTGGTCCAAAGAATTCTACTTCAACACCATCTCTCATAATTTTGAAAATATGCTCTTCGTCTAGGTCCGTATACCAACCTAATATTTTTTGCTGACCGTTACCGTTATTAGTAATCGTTAGCGTTGCATTTACGTCGCCATTCGCCATATTAGCAACATTAACTTGAACATCTAATTGGGGTTTGGCTGCGCTAACGTGTAACGATACAGCCGTTACTAAAATCATTATACATCGTAAAAAAACTTTCATAGATATGCACCTTTTTGTCAGGCCAATTATCGTAGCCTTTGTTATTTTTATTACGTAACTAGTTTTATCAACAAAAATATTGATAGTTAAACAATAAGTTTTTTAAAAATAGTTTCTAGTATAGAAGCGTCAAAAACTGTTAAAAACACGACAGGATCATCTATTTATTGAAAATATGCAGAGGTTCGAGGGGGGGAACTATTAACCTGTGCTAAAACTGGGGGCTATTCGCTTGCGCGTGTTAGGATTAACTCCTTTAAAATTCAATGCTTTGGAAGGGGTTAGGGGAGGGGAGCAAGTTCTTTATTATTTTATAAATGCATATTTACTTAAGCTAGGCAGAAATCATTCGTCTGCCATTATTGCCTGTCATTATTGAGAGTGACATAGTGAGCAGTCATCAGCGCTGTTATATAGCGGTAATAAGGCCTGCTGAAAACACCACTCTTTTATAAAGTATTAAGCTTGAGTCGATTTTCTAATTTGATTAGCGCATTCGGCCAAAACAATCGCACCAGCGGTGGAAACATTCAACGAGTTACCCATACCAAACATCGGAATATGTATTTGTTGATGACTTAATTTTAATGCTTCTTCACTGACGCCTTTTCTTTCATTACCCAATACTAATACCGATTTAGCAGGATAAGTAACGTTAGTGTAATCGACCGACGCATGGCATAGCTCTACACTGTAAACCGAATAACCGTCATCCAATAAGGTTTGCAAGCTTGATGTCGTGCTATCACTGTATTCAACGCAAACCCATTTAGCTTCATTTCTAGAGGCTTTTTTCATCTTTTTATCTGAAATAGTTAGCGCGCCACAGACAATGACTTTTTCGATAGCAAAAGCATCAGCCAAGCGAATAAAAGCACCAATATTGTAGCTATTAGTAACATTATCTAATACCACAATTAAAGGGATCTTGGGCTTAGCTAAGTATTCATCTCTATTTGGCTTGTCTTTTCTAAGGTCTTCTTTGCTCATTTGTATTTTTGAATGCATTATTTTTACTCTAATTACTTACGACTGTTACTTGCTACTGTTTTATTGGGTAATGTTGCAACCTTGCCTTTGATTTTACCCTTTCTTACTAGCCACATTTTCTGCGCTGATTACGGCTTGGTGATAAGCCGAGGATTGTGCGACTTTATCCAGTGAAGATCAAATGAATGTTTAGGGGATAAGTTAAAAATTTCTAACGTTAGCTAGGGCGTTTTTATACTCATTTGGCTGGTAAAATACTCTTTCAAAAAATTAAGCAATAGCCTCAATTTTTTCGAATTGGCAGTGCCAGGCGGAAAAACACCATAAACATTTATGTCGTTAAAGGTATAGTCATCAAGCACTGTTTCTAAGGTACCGGCTTGTATTTTTGGCCAAGCATCATAAGTAGGAATGCGGGCTAAGCCATGGCCAGCTTCAACAAACGCGGTACGAGCCGCAGCATTATTAGTACTAATGCTGCCTTGGGTAGCAATACTAAATGATCGGCTGCCTTTCTTTAAAGTTAATACCCCTGAAGTCAATTTGTAGATCACCCATTGGTGCTCAGCTAAATCAGCAGGTTTAGTGGGGCGTCCATATTGAAGAAAGTACTCGGGAGCACCACAGAGACAGGTTTTTAGCGTGGCTAGTTTACTTGCTTGCAAACCAGAGTCAGGTAATGGCGCTCCGCGGATCGCCAAATCGATGCCTTCCTTCATGATATTAACCACTTCATCAGTCAGCATGACATCTAGCTCAATTTTAGGATAAATTTTCTTAAACTCATTCAGTGCTGGTACAACCGTCTGTAAGCCAACATTTACTGGACAGGTTATTTTGAGTAAGCCGATGGGCTCATTTTTGAAGTTTTCGATTTGTTGATTAGCGGCACTGGCTTGCTCGGCAATAACACGACAGCGTTCATAATAGGCTTGGCCAGCTTCCGTGAGGTTAATAGAACGGGTAGACCGGTTAAGAAGCTTAACATCGAGTTGTGCTTCAAGTTTTTTCAGGTGATAACTAACTACTGCTCTAGAGAGTCCTAAATGTTTCGCTGCCGCGCTTAAGCTGCCTTGTTCAATGACTTGAGCAAAAACAACCATACTCTTGAGTCGTTCAAATGAAACATTCATGCACTAACCTATTAATGAAAATATACGTCTAGCGTCATTGTATCAATTATTAATACAATGTTGTCAATTTTATCTGCATTGTTCATGTTGAGTTCTAGTCCTATACTGCGTGCATAGAAAATTAAAAAGCACTTAAACGCACTTACTTATATTAATAAATGGATGAATGATAATGACTAAAAAAATATTAATGGTACTTACTTCACACGACGAACTTGGCAACACAGGCAAAAAAACAGGCTTTTGGGTTGAAGAGTTTGCAGCCCCTTATTACGCTTTTATTGATGCAGGTGTTGAAGTAACTTTGGCAACACCAAAAGGCGGACAAGCGCCAATTGACCCAACAAGCACATTAACAGATTTCCAAACTGCGGCCACTGACCGTTATGACGCTGATGCTACCGCACAAGCTAAAATCGCTACTACAGTATTGCTATCTTCAGTTAACGAAAGTGATTTTGATGGCGTGTTCTATCCGGGTGGTCATGGTCCATTATGGGATCTTACTGATAATACTGACTCAATCGCTTTGATTGAAAACTTTCTTAATGCCGGTAAAGCTGTAGCGACAGTGTGTCATGCCAGTGCCGCTTTATTAAATGTAAAACAAGCCTCTGGCGACTTTGCTGTTAAAGGTAAAGCAGTAACTGGTTTTACTAACAGCGAAGAAGAAGCGGTGCAATTAACAGAAATAGTGCCATTTTTAGTTGAAGATGAACTAATTAAACGTGGCGGCGAATATCAAAAAGCTGAAGACTGGCATGCCTTTGCAATACAAGACGGTCTTATTATTACCGGTCAAAATCCAGCAAGCTCAGCATTAGCTGCTGAAAAATTACTGGCCCATCTTTCAGCGTAGATACCAGAATAGTTAACCAGAATAGTAAACTAGTGTAGCTAACCCGTTTACTCACTAGTTGGCTCATTTGTTATAGAAAAATACAGGACTAAATATGTTAAATTTTAATTTTCAAAACCCTACCAAGATTAATTTTGGTGAGGGGCAAATTAAAGTCATTTCAAAAGAAATCCCTTTAGACGCACGAGTATTATTGGTTTATGGCGGCGGTTCAATTAAAGGTAATGGCGTGTATCAACAAGTGAGTGATGCCCTTACTGAACATACTTGGTTTGAATTTTCAGGTATTGAACCAAATCCAACCTATGACACTTTGATGAAAGCGCAAGAAATAATTAAACGCGAGAATATTGATTATATACTCGCTGTTGGTGGTGGTTCAGTTGTTGATGGCGCTAAATTTATTGCCGCAGCTGCACTTTACCAAGGTAATAGTGAAGATAGTGATGCAGTAAGTGACCCTTGGGATATTCTTGCTAAAAACAAACCGGTATTAAAAGCGTTACCTATAGGCGCGGTATTAACATTACCTGCTACTGGCTCTGAAAGTAATGGTAACTCTGTCGTGACACGAGATGGCAATAAACTCCCTTTTAATAGTCCTTTGGTTTGTCCATTATTTGCTGTATTGGACCCGACTGTGACCTTGTCATTATCGGATCGTCAAATCAGTAATGGCGTCGTTGATGCCTTTATTCATACCATCGAGCAGTATTTAACTTACAGCGTCAATGGCAAAGTGCAAGACCGTTTCAGTGAAGGTTTATTACAAACTTTGATTGAAGAAGGGCCTAAAGCGTTAGCCCCAGACACTAAAGAAAACTTAGACGTTAGAGCTAATATTATGTGGTCAGCAACCATGGCGTTAAATGGTCTTATCGGCGCAGGCGTACCCCAAGATTGGTCAACGCATATGATAGGCCATGAACTAACGGGCGCTTTTGGTATTGATCACGCACGTACCTTATCTATTGTATTACCTGCGGTAATGAAAGTTCGTAAAGAGCAAAAACGTGAAAAATTACTACAATATGCGACACGTGTTTGGCAGATAACTGATGGTGATGACAATGCACGTATTGACCAAGCGATCCGTTTAACTGAAGAGTTCTTCGAAAGAATGCAAGTACCAACACGTTTATCCCATGTGGATCTTGGTAGCAAAGATATCGACTTACTGATTGAACGATTAGATCAACATGGTATGACGGCATTGGGCGAACATGACGATATTACTTTAGACATAAGCCGTGAGATCTTAACTCAAGCATTGTAATCATTAATCATAATTAAGACCGGCATAAGTGGCGTGTGCATTATTTTCGAATGCATTATTTTAAAAGGTTCACACGCAGACTTTTTAATATCTCTTAATACTATCGCTTTGCACTACCTTTTTACATTAGCTCTTTCTTAATAGGAATGAACATGACTCAAACAACTGATATAAATCGTCAAATGGTTTTGGCATCAAGACCTTTTGGCGCGCCAACGGCTGAAAACTTTAACCTGGTTAATAGCGAAAAACCAACACCTAAAGCCGGTGAAGTATTACTTCGCACTGTTTTTCTTTCACTTGACCCTTATATGCGCGGGCGGATGAATGATGCTAAATCTTATGCTGATCCTGTTGGATTAAACGAAGTCATGGTTGGTGGTAGTGTTTGTCGAGTAGAAGAGTCAAACCATAGCGATTATAGTAAAGGCGATTGGGTTGTTGCTTTTGGTGGCTGGCAAGATTACAGCGTTATCAATGGCAGTGAATTACTCAAACTTGATAACAACATGGCTAACCCATCGCATGCGTTAGGCGTATTAGGTATGCCAGGGCTAACTGCATATATGGGATTACTTGATATTGGTCAGCCAAAAGCGGGCGAAACGGTAGTGGTTGCTGCGGCAACTGGCGCTGTTGGTAGCTTAGTTGGTCAAATAGCCAAACTAAAAGGCTGTAAAGTGATAGGCATTGCCGGTGGCGATACCAAATGTAACTATGCGGTTGAAACCTTAGGTTTTGATTATTGCCTTGATCATAAAAGTGAAAATTTAGCAGAGCAATTAGCGGCGGTTTGTCCATCAGGCATAGATGTTTATTTTGAAAACGTTGGCGGTAAAGTGTTTGACGCTGTGATGCCATTATTAAATAGCTGTGCTCGTGTACCGTTATGTGGACTTATTTCTCAGTACAATGCCACCGAATTACCAAGCGGTCCTGATAGATTGTCTTTACTCATGGGCACCTTATTAGTTATGCGCATCAAAATGCAGGGCTTCATTGTTTTTGACGATTATGGCCATCGTTATAACGAATTTAGCGAGCAAATGGTGAAATGGTTAATGGCTGGCGAGATAAAGTACAAAGAACATAGAGTGGAAGGGCTCGAAAATACGGTAAGTGCTTTTATCGGCTTATTAAAAGGTGAAAACTTCGGTAAGTTAGTTGTGCGTGTTGGGCCAGATAACATCGCGTAAAGTGCTTTCAAATACTAAGAGCAGCCGTCAACTTGATGATTGTTCTTAGTTTTTGTGCTTGTGTTAATAGTCGAGCTTCAATCCAAGCCTAAACACTATTTTTAGCTGGCCAGCTTTATCAATTCCATCAACTTGTTAAGTTGCTTATCTACTTCTTCTTGATTGCCTTTATCCTTATCATTAGCCTCAGTTATGGTAAAACCGGTATTTAGCCTAAAATAGTCTTGATACAAATTACGGGTACTAAATTGCTCGCCAATACGTATATCAATATTCACTTTATTAGCTAGCTCAAGTAGTTTACGGCCATTTAAATTTGGTACTTGAATCCATAAAACAAAACCGCCAGAAGGTGAGCTAATTTTACTGGCAACGGGTAAGTTTTTTGTTAAGTAATTCTGATAACTTAAAGTATGTTGCTGTATTGCGATACGCAATTTTTTGAGATGTTTAGCATAATCACCATTACTAATAAAATCAGCGAGGGCGAGTTGCACCGGCGAAGAAACACCTTGATTACAGTACTGACGCTTTTGTAAATATTGCGCAGCAAAGCGACCTGGCCAGCACCAACCTAATCGATAACCCGCGGCGATTGTTTTTGAAACAGAGCCACACCATAAAATGTAGCCGTGTTTATCCCAATGTTTTGCCGGTAATGGCATAACTTTACTGTGCGCTAATTCAATATAAACATCATCTTCTATGATCGGAATTTTGTAAGTCTCCGCTAGTTTAACTAAGTGCTGCTTTTGCAATGCGGTCATAGAAATACCTTGGGGATTCATATGAGAAGTGCAAAACAAGCCGGCTTTAATCTGTTTACTTTTCATATGTTGTTCAAGCTGAACAAGATCAATACCTTGCTCTGTTGACGGAATTTCGACAACTTTACGGCCCAGTGCCGCCAACATGTCTAATAGACCATTAAAACAAGGCGAGCTTATGGCGATAGCATCGCCAATGTCAGTGCATATTTCTATCGCGGTTCGAATGGCATCCATACAACCATTAGTGATCAACAGTTCATCGCTGGGTATATGAAAGTCATAACTTTTAAAGTGAGTGCTGAGTGACTCTCTCAGTATTTTTTCTCCCTGCACATCCGGATAAAAACTAATATTGTTACCTTGTCGTTTAAGAGCACGACGAAAACTGTGCTGTAATTTATCTAGTGGGATAAAGTCTGCAGAGATACGAGCAACTCCCAAAGGACCTACTATTGCCTTATTAACCGAATTATTATGTTGCGCGTAATTATCGACAGCAGGTAATTTTGGCGCTGTCATGATGCTTTGAAAAGCAATGAGTTCGGGTTTTTCATTAACCATTCGTTGCCCGCAAACGAAATAGCCTGATTGTGGCTTAGCAAGGATCCAACCTAAGGATTCAAGATGTTGGTAACAGTTAAGTGCCGTGGTCATACTGATTAAGTGCTGTTGCCGAAATTTTCTTAATGAGGGCATACGGCTATTTTGCACCAGTTTTCCACTGCTGATATCTGCGATACACCTTTGGGCGAGGTCAATATATCTCATCGTTTTCTTTCACCTTCTCAATGCAGACGAAAGCGATAATGGTTACTTCAGTCTGTCACTTTCTTAAGTTTTGACAATAAACAAAATGAAATTGTACTCTTTTTTATTTCTTTAATTGTATCTGTTCTCTTTCTGACTTTCATCAATAATAGTTGTTATTGAACCAACGTTTAAAAAAACGAATTATAAGGATGGATAATGAACAATAAGGATCTACTACTGGCTATTTTTGTGATGATAGTTTGGGGACTGAATTTTTCAGTGATCAAACTTGGCGTCAGCGAAATTGATCCTCTGTTACTCACAGCATTACGTTTCACTTTTGCTGTCATTCCCACGATATTTTTTGTTAAACGACCGCAGGTAAAATGGCGGTATTTAGTGGCTTATGGATTAACGTTTGCTATTGGTGTTTGGGGCATGGGGAGTTGGTCAATTCAAGCAGGGCTTTCTGCCGGAATGGCCTCGGTATTAATGCAGATGAATGTTGTTATCAGTTTATTAGTGGGTTATTTTTTACTTAAAGAAACGGTTACTTCTATGAGAGTGGTTGGCAGTATTATTGCCATTTCTGGTTTGCTTTTAAGTGTATCGGTAACCGATGGCTCAGTGACAATGTTAGGGTTACTGCTAATTATACTCGCTTCTTTGTCTTGGAGCATTACCAGTCTGATTGTCAAAAAAGCAGGTACAAAAGAGGTTTTTGCGTTTAGCATTTGGGGTATGTTGTTTGCACCGATACCTTTATTTAGCCTCGCTTATTTACAAAGTGATCATCAGCAATTACTGTCATTAAATTTACTGATGAATAGTTCAGTTATTTTCTCTGTATTATTTCAAGCCTATCCGGTTACCCTGTTTGGTTATTGGGTCTGGAATCGCCTATTAGTAAAATACCCCTTAAGTACTGTTGCACCCTTATCATTATTGGTGCCTATTTTTGGTTTATTAGGTAGTGCCATTTTTTACCAAGAGCAGATAGGACTGGTGAAAGCGATAGCTTGTTTATTGGTTATTGCCGGACTGATGATTGGTTTGATCAAAACGGCACAGCTGAAAACTTACTTACAGCAATATAAATCAGTGATAAACCCAAACTAAAAATACGATAAACCTTGCCGCACCAGTAAATATAGTGATAATCGGGCAAGGTTTATTTTTGTTGAATTAGGTTAAGTTAATTAAGTGCAATTATTAGAAATAGAATGTTTAGGCAAAACGCTACGGTTAGAAGGTTCAATGGCAGGATGGCAGCAACTCTTTTGGGATGATCAATGTGTCTCGCAAATTAGTGCTAATGCCGACAGTGAATCATTTTTACATCAATTCTCTCTGCAAAATGAGCAGGGCGAGTTGCATGTAGAACTGAATGGTTCATTGCAATGGCAGCCTTTTGAGCTGCAATTCAAACTTTTAGTTAATAATGAGCTGTTGCATGAAAATAGCCTCAATGAAAAAGACATAGAGCAACGTCAAATAGGCGAGCACGAAAAACAACCGATGAAGTTTAGCTTCATCGGTATGGCTGGTTTAGGCTTAAAGTTATTAAAAAGTGCCAAGGTCATTAAAGTATTATTTGCTGCGGGTAGTTTGGCGGCTTATAGCTGGTTATTTTCTATTGAATTTGCCATCGCATTGATCCTTTGTTTGGTTTTTCATGAGTATGGTCATATTAAGGCGATGAAATACTTTGGTTTAAAAACTAAAGGTATATATCTCATTCCTTTTGTTGGTGGTTTAGCCCTTAGCGATGACAAAATTAATACTCGCTGGCAAGATATTGTTATTTCTATCATGGGACCATTTTTCGGCTTGATACTATCTCTCGCCTGTTTAGTGGGCTATTGGCTGACTGATATAGAAATACTGGCCGGACTTGCAGTATTTAATGCGCTGCTCAACTTATTTAATATGTTACCGGTATTACCTTTAGATGGTGGTCACGTACTTAAAAGCATCGCTTTTTCAATCAACTCTAAAGTAGGCTTAGTCGCTTGTGTATTGGGTGCTGCGTTAGGTGTTTATATTAGTTATCACTTTGGTTTAGCGTTATTAGGATTTTTACTAGCTATTGGTAGCATTGAAATATTCTTTGAATATAAACGCCGACATTTAAGTGATTTATTACCGCTCAACCGCTATGCGCAAATCGTCTCGGTCTTGTGGTACGTGCTGACGGTAGGTGGTTTAAGTGCCATAATCTGGTTTGTTGGCCAAACGGGCAATGGTGCTTTGTCACTGCCACTTAAAATATTGGCTAGTTAGTGTTATTTATATCGCACTGAGCTATTAGTCACTTGCTCGAACTTAAAATAAAGCCCAGAGATTCTGGGCTTTATTTTATTCAACGCTTAATCTTGTATTCTAATACTAAGAATTATTCACCTTTAGGGTTATAAATCCACATTGTATTATTAATATGTTTACTGGTATCTTCACCAATTAAAACACGACCATCATCCATAACCGCTAAGTTATCAGGGTTAGATATAGCATTTACATCACATTTGTTGCCATTTTCGTCGCCGTCTGCATTATAAGCACCACCGACAACGACTGGCTCCATACGGTTAACGTTGAAGTCTGTTTGCACACCAAAACGATAAACTGCGCCACAATATGCCGATGAATCAAGCTGAATATCACCCTCGCTATCAACCATGCCTTTACCTACAGAAGACATAGCAACATACATAAAGGGTACTGCACCACTTGCGACGCCATCGTAATTAATTACCACACCTTCCATTTTACGAAACTCAGTGGTAGCGCCTTTTGCTTTAGCTGCACGTAGTGTTTCTAAAAAAGCGTAACGATCATCACCAGTGCCATTAGTTGCCCAATCATCTATTTCTGTTTGAGTTATATAGCTAGTTTCACCTTCAATATAATCTGTTTCGGTAATGCCATTATATGAATTTATCCATGTTTTGATCTGGGTATTGTTACTGCTGCCTAATTCAATCCATTGGATGTTGAAACCCGCTTTAGCTGGGTCACTGGTAGCATCTTGAGTTAATTTAGCCGCATATAAAGTGCCTGCACTTAAATCACCTGCGTTGGTTGCTACAAATTTATAAAACGCTTTGTTTGACCCATCGTCGGTAGTGTAAACCGTTTTCCAATCAGGCATTACTACCGAATTTTCATGAGCAACGCGGCCTAAAGTGAAATGTTTCACTGGTGTTGGGCTGGTTGATGTTGGGTTTGTTACTTCAACAATATAACCATAATCATAAGGGTTAGGTAAGGTAGAACTTGCTAAGTAGGTTTGTAAATTCTTAACATCAGGATAGCTAGGGTAACCGTCAAGATATGCAGTATTATTCCATTGTGCGGTATTTTCAGCTTCGTAATTTTCTTCTGACGTTAAGGGAGTGTTCCAAGGTGATAAGGTGCCAAAACAATTAATTATCGTGCCTAATACCGCTGAGAAATCAACATTAATGGCATCACCTATAGTCCAACTGCCACTGTCTTCTTTCGTTAATTCTATACGGCTCATCGCACCAGGGCGATCTTCCCAAGCAGTGAATAAAAACCCGGTATCTCCATTGGCAGAGGTCGGTACAAAAGCATTAAAATCAGGATCTTGAGATTGCTTAATTTTAGTTGTTTGATCAGCAGTACTGATCGAGCCTAAACCATGTGGTAATTGATTGTTGAGTGTATCTCCAGCTTGCCCCAGTACTTGATAGTTTCCTGCCACTACGCGCACAGCAAGTTTTTCTGCATCTGTTGACGGAGCTGGTAAGTCTTCAGTCTTAGGATCAAGTGTACTCCAGTCAAAACCTGTTACTACGCCTACTTGCGCTGGCGTTTCGTTACCTGACAAGTCAGAAGGATGTTGAACATTAAAGAAAAGTTCATCATTGTCGGTTAAAAACATACCGGTAATTTCGGCACCTACAGGCACGGTAGCTACGCGTGTTAATTTCGCTGCGGGCTTTAGGTTTTCTCCGTTAGTACCATTGGTACCATCTACGCCACTAGCGCCGTTTGTACCATTTACACCGTCATCTCCACCACATGCCGTTAGCATTGAAGAGCCGAGTATCATCGCTATAACAGCGGCAATTTTTCTTTTTTTTATATTCAGCATTGTCTTTCCTAGGGTTATTTGTAAAAACGCTACTAAGTTAAAGTGAATATGTGACAATTACATGAATGCTTTTTGACGTAATTGTTAAGGAAATATGAAGCGGGTCTGTGCAGGTGTACTAAAAAATGAGAATTGCGTCACTATGTCAGAACAATGATCATCAACGGTAACTACGCATAATGTTTGATACTACCAATCACTGAATGAGATTGGCTTCTAATGATCACTTATGCCACGGAGCGGAATAAAATGGGGTTAAAGATCGTAAGGAGCAATGTGCCCTTTTCGGGCATAGAAACTTATGGGTAAAAGTTTTTTAGGCTCTAAACTCTATAGCGTAATCGCCCCCATTGTGAGTTAGAGCTAACCGTTACTTTTGCCACAGGTTGTGTGAAAACGCTCAGAATAAAATTTTGATGCGACGTTACCTGAATTAATCGCTGATTTTACCTTAAACGTACGACAGAATTTAATCTAAGGAGGCTTTTTCCGTTGATATTATCCAATTACGCAAGTTCGAAATAGTTTTTACACAGGCTGGCCACAGAACAGACCTTAGGTAACTAGAGACAAACAATGCTTCGGATTAGATTTTGTATCAGAATCCGACTTTAAGGCCTTGTTAGCTTTAGTTTGATTTAGGTATTGAATATGTTCCAACGACATGCGCTACAGCTTTTTCATCACCTTCGGAATATAAAGAAACCTCACCAACAACCAGTGATTTCCCTATTTTTAGTAAAGTACATTTACCAATAATATCTTTTGTTGATGAGGGCTTCCTCATAAAATTAATCGTCAGACTCGTTGTTACTGCAAGTGAAACTATTCCTATTTCACCTAAAATAGCCACATATAAAGCACAATCAGCAACAGTCATTAAAACTGGTCCAGATACTGTACCTCCTGGTCTTAATTCATCAAACCCTATTGTATGTCTCACTGTTGCTGACTGCTCTCCAACGGCTTCAACAATGCACTTAGCCTGAGGAAAGTCAGCCCTCATGAACTCTTCAATCTCTTTCTTAGTTGCCAAGGTAGTTCTCCAAAAAAGCTAACGCCCAAACAAGGGCTTATAAATATAATTATCGCAAGCAATTCAGTTTCTTAAGTGGTGGCCCACTTGGTGCTTGTTATTATTTGCAGCACATGTGTAGCAAGTTGAATTGCACATTGATTGTTTTAAATAATATCATTAAAACGTCGCCAAATGCCACTTTGTTAGCGTTACGTTAACGTAAACAATACGCACAAAGAACCACTAATGAATTTCACCATCAGGCTCGATATTAAGTAAATTTCTTTCGTCCTTGGCTATGAACCCGTCCTTAATTTTTTGTCTTGCTATTGTTTCGCCCAATTTGGATTTTAAATCTTCCCACTCGTCTGCAAACCCTTCAATAAAGCCATCAACAAACAACTCAAGCTCTTTATCAGTATATGGTGTCTTACGGTCATTAGCAGGGTTCATCCAGTCAGGTTCATCGGTCATGGGATCTCCAACATTTAATTTTATCAAGATAGTTTCATAATTATAGTTCACTTAAAAAAGCAGTGAAATTATGCATGACATTGTACTTTATCAACCAAAACCTAGCTGGAATAAAGGACAGCTTGTGGGTCAAAAACTTCCCCTTAAACTTGAGGAAGTTTGGTCTATTAGAACCAGACTTGATTTAGCAGATAACCTTCGTGAATTAACAATGTTTAATTTAGCCCTAGACAGTAAATTTAGAGCATGTGACTTTATTAAACTTAAAGTGTCGGATATCGCGCATGGAAAAAAAATTCAATGACTTCGTTCCAGTGATTATTTATTCGGAAGTAGAGTAAAAGATGATTTCCATTTAACGACTCGGCAATACGCAAGAATAGTCAAATAGTGGATCGCTAGTATTGGCTTGGATGTAACATCATACGGCACTCATGCTATGAGACGCACTAAAGTTACCTTGATCTATAAAAAAACCAAAAACCTGAGAGCAGTTCAGATTTTGCTTGGTCATACAAAAATAGAGAGTACCGTTCGTTATCTTGCTATAGAAGTAGATGACGCACTTGAACTATCGGAAAATATAAATCACAAACAACTCAGGAATTATGGACGTTTCCTGCCACACTGAAGACATTAGCACTTGATAATTTTCTGTAACATTTGTTGTAATTTTTGTTCTACAGCGGACTGACTGAACAACCACATTACGCTAGAGGTTTCCTGATAGCGGACGTTCACCATAGATAAAAAATATGTTTCTTGATGATAATTTTTTACCAATATACCGTTAAGTCTGAACGAGAAAAAAGCCACCACAGCGGTCATTCGTCATCAAACTGTTAATGCTAACTTTGTGGCTAAATTGACTATGTCACTATAAACGGACTAAGCTTCGATGAACCTTTATTTCCAAAGGGGCTTTTTAAGTCAAAGTGAGTTGAACAATGAAAACACTTTTAATTGTAGCGCATGCTCCTTCAGAAAATACGCAATTAATGGTTGAAGCGATCTTGAAAGGTGCGCAGCATCCTGATATTGAACAGGTTAAAACAAGCTGGATACCGCCTTTAGAAACTACACCTGAGGATGTATTAGCATGTGATGCGATAATTTTGGGGACGACTGAAAATCTCGGTTATATGAGTGGAGCTTTGAAAGATTTTTTTGATCGCTGCTATTACCCTTGTCTGGAAGTAAAGCAGGGATTGCCTTGTGCGTTATATGTTCGTGCTGGGAATGATGGAACTGGTACTTGTCGGGCAGTCGAATCGATCTGTACAGGTTTGCGTTGGAATTGGATTCGACCACCATTAGTGTGCCGTGGTGGCTGGCAATCAACGTTTCTTGACCAATGTGAAGAACTCGGTATGACAATGGCTGCCGGACTTGATGTTGGAATTTATTAATTCGCCTTTTACATTGCAGGAGTCATAGGTGTCATAGCATCACCCAACCCGATTGAACATCACCATGACTGACTCCTGAGCCACCACAGCGGTCATCGCGATTTTAAATTATTCCGACAAAGCAACCCATTTACAGAGACAAGAAAGCCGTCTCAAAAGAACGGCTTTGCTATTAATTAACAGAGAAATACAATTATTGCTATTGCGTATTTAATTTCTTGAGCTTGGGTTTTTTGCTTTTAATGGTGTAGCTTTAATCAGGTAAGCATATTTACTAACCTGTGGATTATCAATCTCAATGGTTGCTTCTTTACCATAATCTACAGTTAACCTTGGCTTAGAGACTATTTTTTCATCTGAATGCATTGATTCAATTAATTCATATTCTAGAAAGGCAGACTCACCTAAATCTTTTGCTGTAAAATTGATAATGAAACCTTCTGGGAAATCTTGTTCTCCAATTTTGATCATGGCCTTTTCATCAAAGTTGACCCAAAGAGTCATTTGAGAATGATAAGTATCTTGCTTATCGCTTTTTCTCTTACTGGTTATGATTACATCAAAATCGACTAAAGCCCCAAGTTGTTTTTGGCCAATTTTAGTCTGTTGAGATATTTCACTGTTTGTTGCAGTAGCAAGTGTATTCCATGACATTGTTGTTACTGTAGTAAATGCAATCAATGTGTATGTTAGTTTTTTTCTGAACGTCATTTTTCTTTTCTCCTTGAGTAGTTTGATCCTTGCGATATTGTTTTTGTTATTTGAAGTCGCGGTGCATACAAGGCTACTTGATTTATCATGATGTTTTAAGAGCATTAAAGATGCTAAGCCCTCGATGTAATCACTATGTCCATATCCCTTACTAGTACTTTCGTCACATCTTGCTTCAATAAAAAACCGATTAGTATTAATTAATTTTCGAACAAGAGGATTCCACCAAAATAGGCATTCGGCCATTTCGAGTAACACTAACCTTAAATTATCTTTATTAACTAAATGTTGCTTTTCATGAGCAATAATTAGCTCTAAATGTTTAGGGTCAGTGATTAATTTTGAAATGATTATTACAGGATTAAATATGCCTAATAACAGGCCACTTGATACTTTATTTACTGAATAAATAGGTAATTGATACTTTGAGCTAAGCTCACTTATAAGTGTTAAAGACGAATCATTTTTAACTTGATTGTTCCACTTAACAAACCTTATTATTCTATTGATTAAAAGAAATATTCCAATACTCATCAATGCCCATAAGCCCCTCTTGAGCCATAATTCAATATCAAAATAAAGATTTTTCTCAATACTTACTATGCTTGCAGAACTTATTTGTGAAAAGGCTATTACAACTGGCTCTATTAAAATTTCTTTTGGTATCAGTTCAGCTATATAAGGATATGGGATAAACCACGATATTATAGCCAGTGACGATAAATAGTAGTTGGCATTGCTGGTGCCTTTACCATATTTGACAAGAATCAGCACTATAAGAGAAATAGCGGTACTTATGTATAAGTAGTTTTCCATTTACTTAAAATCCTTTTTTCTTTCTTTCAGAACTGATTCTAAGTATTCAATATCTTCTAGATTGAGTTCTTCTTGTTCTAAAATATGTGCAGCTAAAGGACGACTTTTACCCAAAAAGACTCTATCTATGAAATCTTTAATTAATGGCGTTCTAACACTTTTTTTCTCATGAATAGGAGAGTAATAAATTGTTCTTCCTTGAGTTCGGCATCGTTTAATAGATTGTTTTTTTTCTAACCGATCTATTATCGTTTTAACCGTTGAATATTTAGCTTCTCGCCTTTGCTCTATTATCTTATGAATTTGAGGGGCGGTTGCCTCATTCAATTCCCAAAATAACTGCATAACTTCAAGCTCGAAATTTGATAATGACATTTATCTTCCTTTAATGACCAATCTCTACGTTTGTAGATATAGTAGCTCTACATTTGTAGATAAGGCAAGAGAAAATAGATCTTTTTGTAACCTTGATTGTAGTTAGGTCTAAAATGTTCTGATTATTTGTGACGTTATTACTGCTTTTATTACTGCTGTTATTATTCGATTTTCCCCAACAATAATAAATTATTTCACATGTCCGCCTACATAATTTATCAAGCTAGATAATCCATGCTCGAAATTTTAGAAGATCGACAGATCTTCAAATAACTGTAATAAATGTCGCGTATAACATGTCGCATATATATTAATGAAGCGGTTAGAAAATCTCATGAAAAATTACCTGTTAATTTTTAGTGCACTAGTGTTCGTTATCTTTATTGGCTTTGCAGGAGCATCTAATAGTGAAAAAATAAATAGCGAGTTATTACCTAGTGTGGCGACAAGCCAAATTATTATACCCACAGCTAATGGTAGTTTTAATGAAGAGGCACCTATTCCTTCGCAGTGTTATACCAAAACAGAAGGCACTAATAATCCCTGTTATACCTGTCATCAAACGTATAATTCCTCTAAAAATGACAAATACCGCACGAACTTACGCAATGACGGCGTTAATCAAGGGCTTTATAATTTTTCAGATGAAGGTGAAACTAATAGTTGGAAAAACTTATTTGTTAACCGCCAACCATGGATAAAAAAAATATCGGATAAGCAAATAGCACAGTATGTCGATCAAGATAATTACAGTGAGTTAGCTAAAAAACTGACTGCGACTGATTGGCAGGGGTTTATTCCTGATTTGAAAGATTACCACCTAGCAAGTGAAGCGTTTAATGATAAAGGCATAGCAAAAGATGGCTCTGCGTGGGTCGCTTTTAATTACAAACCATTCCCAGGTACATTTTGGCCCACAAATGGCGCAACAGATGACGTATTGATTAGATTATCGCCAGAGTTCAGACAATTAAATGGTCAGTATAATGAAAATATATATTTAATTAATCTGTCGTTGATTGAAATGAGTATTAAGGAATTGACGGAAATAGATATCTTCTCTGCGGATGAAAATATAATAAAACGCGATTTAAATGGTGATGGGAAATTTACCGCGAATGTCGACTTATTATCCACACAGGAATATTTTGTTGGTGATGCTCATCAAATAGAAATCCCTCGTCAGCAGTACCCAGTGCAAACAGAAATCATGCATTCTGTTCGCTACGTTGGCGTTAACGGCGAAGGAAATACTTACATTCCTAAGCGCATGAAAGAATTGCGTTATATGACCAAAACTCAATTACTCAATGATTCAGCAATTGATAGTGCCTATCGACGAGAACGTAAAGAGAAACTTGATGAACAGTTGCCTAGTTATATACGGGTGAAAGACCGTGGTTTTAATAATAAATTTGGTTGGCTTATTCAAGGTTATATTGAGGACTACAATGGTGAATTAAGACCTCAATCTTACGAAGAAACATTTTTTTGTATGGGATGTCATTCTGCAATAGGGACAACGATTGATCAAACATTTGCCTTCCCACGAAAAATAACGGGCAGGGCAGGTTGGGGTTATATTAATTTGAAAGGCATGAAAGATGCACCATCGAAAGGCCAGCAAGAAGGTGAGATTTTACAATATCTGCAGGTAAATGGTGGCGGTAATGAGTTTCGTGAAAATATGGAAATGTTCAACAAATGGTATAAAGCTGATGGCTCTGTGGATAAAGAAAAAGTAAAAAAGGCCGATGTTTTTGAACTAATCACACCGTCAAAGCAGCGTGCTTATGCCATGAATAAAGCGTATACCCAAATTGTTAGGACGCAGAGCTTTATTCACGGACGTGATGTCAATATTACCCCAGCAAAGAATGTCCATAAAAAAATAGATGAATCAGTTGCACCACTAAAACCTGAGCACCGAGTAGAAGGTTGGGACCTTCGCTTAGACTGGTCAGCTAAGCCGGAAAATTAATTTTAGTCAGTAAGAGGAATTAGCTATATCACACCTTCAGTCAGCGCTTGATTATTCAAGCGCTGACTGAACGCTATTAACTATTGAGTTATTGTTTATATCCATTAATTTATTAGACTATTTTGTAATAAAAAGCCTTTTTAATACGTTCTCTACTGATAATTTCCCTGCGCCAAATAGCACAGGTAATATTAACTCTCCAGCAGTGCCTAAATAGCTAGCTAGTTCAAAGGGGATAAACGGCACGCTGTATTCTTCCTAAAATAAAGATAAGGTGGAATTCAGTCTCTTAGTATTGTGAGTCCGGCAGCAAAAAATACCCAAGCTACGTAAATTCTTGCGCAAGCTTGTTAGTTTTGCTCATTATGTCTAACGCCTTACCTAAGCTTATCCCCTGGTTTATCAGTGTTAACCAATGATATTCACTTACCGATAATTCGCGTATTTCAGCGTTAAAATGAGGTCGATATATCAGTACTTCCCGTGAAAAATCACTTTGTACTAACTTTTCTACAGCGGTATTAATATATTGTTTGTTAAGGTATTGCCGTCTGTTATTTTCCGTAGAGTCTGATTCTGAATGTGGTTGATTTGACAGCCACAATTCGATCACTGGATAACGAGAGTCCATACAAAATTGACTGGGTGATAGTTCTATATAAAGTTCATCTATAGATTGCTATTTTATGCCAATAATACTTAAATTAATTGGGGTTACTCATGGAAAACACTATCTTTCATTTTGCATTAGATGTCACTGATTTGAATAAAGCATGTGACTTTTACGGTAAAATATTGGGCGCGAAACAAAAACGAAGCACCGATGCTTAGGTCGATTTTAATTATTTTCGGTATTAATGAGGTTTTGAATAAATGAAAATTATCGTATTCATAAGTGAACTTGAATCTGATATACAGCAGCAATGGTTAGCTCTGATTAAGCAGCAATTAATCAATGAAACGATACTGCTGCCTCATCAAATTAGTGATACCCAAGCTAAGAGTATCGACATTGCTATTGTTGCAAACCCAAATCCCAACGATTTAGCCAGATATACGGATTTAATTTGGATCCAAAGCCTGTGGGCTGGAGTAGAAAAACTTACCAGTGGCATACTTAACAAATCAGTAAAACTGGTTAGGTTAATTGACCCTCAACTGGCACAAACTATGGCTGAGTCGGTACTTGCTTGGACCTTATACTTACAACGGAACATGGCGGAGTATGCCCAACAACAAGCCAGTAAACGGTGGAATCAATTGCCTTGCATATCGTCAAATGAACTTCGAGTGAGTGTGTTAGGGGCAGGGACACTAGGTTCGGCGGCTTTAAATGCTCTGAATAAATTAGAATATCAACTGAGTTGCTGGAGCAGAACGCCAAAACAATACCATGACATTAAGAGTTACTCCGACTTTAATGGCTTAAAAATAATGCTAGGAAAAACAGATATTTTGATAAATTTATTGCCTCTGACACAACAGACTCATCACCTTCTTGATAAAGAATTATTAAGTGAACTGCCAAAGGGGTCAAAGTTAATTAATTTCTCACGTGGTGCTGTAATTGATACACATGCCTTGTTAGAATTATTAGAAATTGGCCATTTATCTCATGCCGTACTAGATGTATTTGAACAAGAGCCTTTAGCATCGTCAGATCCCGTTTGGTCTAACCCTAAGATCACCGTACTACCACATATATCAGCGCCAACTAATATGCATACGGCATCTGAAGTTGTGGGTAATAATATAAAAATGTATCGTGAAAATAACGTTATCCCAAAATCTGTAGATATAAAGCAGGGATATTAAATGCACATTTACTTATTTAAGTTATCAAAAGTCGTTTTACTAAAAAATTGTTTATGTGATGGCTTCCTTCGTACTATTAACTTGTTAATTCAATGGTTGCTACTAATAAGGTTAAACTGAGTTATCGATCACTTCCTGTATTGTGCTCAGACGACTCAGGAAAACTGATTAGTGAAATATCAGCAGTCAATTTCACCTAGGGCTAACCTCAAACATGATTCGTAACTGCTATATTTATAAGTGACCCACCTTAACCAATATAATTGTTTCCTGCTCGACATAAGGAAAGTGTTCACTCAAGTGTGGACTACGAAGCCAAGAGCCTTCTGGGTAGCGGCCATGCTCATCAATGAACTCACCACTAATTACAAAGATCTCTTCTCCGCCAAAGTGTTTGTGGGGCTGAAATCGCTCGCCTTTAGGCCATTTAACCAGTGCTGTTGATTGACCTTGATAGCTGTGCAATGGCATAACCATTAAATTTCCCATGCCCGGTGACCAGCTTGTATTTTTGGTGTCGATAACAACGTGTTCATTATCGCCAGATTGAAATTGGTGAAGTTTTACGAATAATACACAGCCTTCTTTACTAAAAGGGGCATGACGAAACCCTTCAGGGTTTCGAAAGTAGCTACCTGCATGATAATCGCCAGTGTGATCAGAAAAGGTGCCGGATATTACCAGGATTTCTTCGCCTAGTGGGTGGTCATGTTCACTAAAACTAGCACCGGCTTCAAATTTTACTAAGCTCGTTGCATGACCTCTCTCTGCATCTTCTCTGGCTAAAGGTTTGCGCCATACACCCAACTTGGGACTTGCTAGCCAAGGTTGTTCATGGGTATTAATAACTACTTGTTCATTGAAGTTCATATTGAGCATTGATTTTCCTTTAACGCTTGAAATTTTCATAAGAAGACTTCATAACTGTAGCTAACTTTGGCGTTATAATATCGTTTATCAAATACTACACCAAGTACGCACATATTGGTTTGGTAAGCACTTTAAGGTACATCTTTATGAATAGTAAGGGTATTAAATTTTCAAGAAAATCAGCGCCTGAAAAATCAGCTCGCATGGTTGAAACTATTATCGGCTGCAAATGGTCACTCACCGTTTATAACTTACTGAATAATGATATTAATCGACCCGGCGAAATGGTGAGAAGTGTTGAAGGCTTAACCACCAAAGTATTAAATACCTGTTTAAAGCGAAATATTGAGTTTGGTATTCTTGAGCGGGAAAGCTTTAATGAGGTTCCGCCTCGTGTTGAGTATAAGGTAACAGCGTTTGGCGATAAATTTATCAACATACTCACTGAATTAGAGAAACTGCAATCAGAAATAGATGACAGTAATTTATAAAAATAAAATTCGTTATTATTCAACAAAATATACTAATAAGTACCTAGCTTACTCCATTGTACCTACTTTTTTAATCCGGTTTATCTCCTTATCATTTAATCGTATTTATTTTACTTTATAAACGATGAACGGGAGACAAACGATGAATTTTACTCATCAAGGAAAAGCACTAATTATTGGTGGCTCAAGTGGTATGGGCTTCGCAACGGCAAAATTATTAGCTCAGAATAATATCGAAGTTGTGATTGTCGGGCGCAATGCCGAAAAACTAGAACAAGCATTAACGCCGCTTAATGAAATAGGAACCGCCTCGGCAATTCAGGCTGACCTATATCAAACAACCGATTTACAGAAATTACTCACCTATATTACTCAAGAGGATGTACGTTTAAGTTACTTGGTCAATGCCGCTGGCTATTTTAGCCCTAAGGCCTTTTTAGCACATGACGTTGATGACTATAATACCTATATGGAACTGAACAGAGCAACATTCTTTATTGCGCAAGCCGTCGCTTAAAAGATGAAGAAGCAGGGCGGCGGTAGCATTGTTAATATTGGTTCAATGTGGGCTCAACAAGCCATTAAAGCGACACCGTCTTCAGCCTATTCTATGGCAAAGGCTGGCTTACATGCCTTAACTCAACATATGGCAATGGAACTAGCTGAGTACAATATTCGTGTTAATGCCGTATCACCAGCGGTAGTGAAAACGACCATTTATCATTCTTTTATTGAACCAACAGAATTAGATGAAGCACTGGCTGGTTTTAATGCCTTTCATCCTGTTGGAAGAATCGGCACGGTTGAAGATATTGCGCGTACCATCGGATTTTTATTATCGGCAGATACGTCATGGGTAACCGGCGCTATTTGGGATATAGATGGTGGTGTGATGGCGGGTCGTAATTAAGTCGATAAAGAATTCGTTAGATAGGAAATGAGCGGTTAGTAACTCAGTGAGTAATAGTTACTGAGTTACTGATTTTTAATATTGATTAGATGTTTGTTATTTATTGTTTTTTTGCTCATACATCATTTTATCTGCGAACCCAATTAAATCATCTAATGTTTCACCGTGTGTTTTCCAAACCGCGAGGCCATAAGAGATTGAACTAGATGTTTTTTGGTCTACGTTATATTCAGCAACACTCATTGCCAGTCGTTGCGACAACTTTTTTACATGATTTAAAGAGAATATATTAGTAAGTACTATGATAAATTCATCTCCTCCCCATCGCGCCAAAATATCTTCTGTTCTCAATTCTTTTAAAAGCCCTTGCGCGGTATTTTGTATCACAAGATCACCATATTGATGACCTTTAAGATCGTTGAGTAATTTTAATTTATCTATATCGACAATCATCACAGCGTAAATAAACTTGTGATTGATACTTTGATGGGTAACTCGGTTGAATGCTTCGTAAAAGCCAAAACGATTAAGTGTATTGGTGAGTTGATCTAATTGAGCCTGTTCCTTATAAAGCGCTATATTTTCAATTTCATGATCTTTGTCTTCAAAAAACATAATCACGCCATGACTTTTATTATTGCAATAAATATTGGCGAAAGACGTTTTACAGGTTTTGTGCGGGCTAATTTTAGTTCTAATGACTATTTCTTTGATGTAATTACTTTCTTCATTCGTCATCACCTCTGACAATATCATTTCCAGCTCATCAGACATTAACTCATTAATTATATTTAATGTATGTTCGAGGCTTTCAAGCCCAAATGAATTAAGAATAAACCATTGAGAAAACGTCATATTGGCGTGAAGCAATTTACAGTCAACATCAAATATTGCCACGGGGATAGGCATGACATCTAGAATACTTCTAGACAAAGATATTGGTTTATTAACGCGATGACTTAACTTAAACAAAGGAGTACCAACATTGTTAAAAAAGTTATAATCATGATCCTTTTACCCTATTATTATGAAGGTATTATCTTAGAGATAGTCCTTTGGATTATTTATTGGTAATTGGAAGGAGAAACTCCGGTCCACTTCTTAAACGCTCTTGAAAAACTCGATGGCGAGTTAAAACCTAATTTATAAGTAATTTGGGTTAAGGTCAGTGTGTTTTCTCTTAACAGCATTTGTGCATGTTTAATCTTTTTTGTTTTTAACAAGGTACTGAAGTCGGTATTAAATCGCTTTAATTGTCGTTGTAACGTTTTTACGCTCACGTACATCTTGTCAGCTACAAAGACGATATTTAAATTATTCGAAGCAATGTTTTCCACAATCAAACGCTCAATATCAGAAAATATTTTGAACTCTGACTTTGAGAACTTATTATCTATGAAGGGCTCTAAACCAAGATCATGAGTCGAGAATATATTTGTTGTAGCTAATGCCTTGTTGTTAAATACAATAATATATTCAGCTCTGTCATTATAAATCACAGGACAATCAAATATATTTTCTAAACACTGTCTTTTACTTTTCAAATCTATAATGACATTTGAAATAATATCTGAATTAAAAGGAAACATTTGATTTATCATTTTATGCACTAAACATAGACCAATTTCCAATGTCGTTCTATGCAAACTAAATAACTCAACCCTCGATGAAATGACTAATGAGGTGTGCTCTGCTTTAACTGTGGTCACAACTTTAATCAATTCGTGCATTTGTTCACTAGCAAAGATAATTTTTTCTAGTAAATCACTAACAGATTTTGCATCAGCTATTATCACGCCGGTATAACGTAAAAAGTGAAGTTGAAAAACCTGAAAAATTGAAATAGGTAACGCATCTAAGCCGTTATATATTTCAATGCTATCGTAAAGCTTTATCACCACGTCCTTATGAATAAAATTTAATTCATGTAAAGTAGCGACATCAATACCTACCGACTCTAATAGATCATCTGCGGGTAAATTTTGTTGTTTTAAAGCAATATAAATAAGTCGAATCCAACTGCCATCTACGCGATATTTAGTCGCATAACCATATTTTTCACTATGAGTGATTTCTGAACTTAGATTCTTAGCCGGTTCCATAGACTTCCAATGTAGGTTTATCTCATATAATTCACAATTAGTATTCGATAAACTAATAACTGCGGTAGGGCTTCCAATTTCTCCCTTAATCATAGACTTTTCTGTAGTGTTAACATTAACCAGTGACGACTTTTTCTAACCAATTAAGGTCATGTATATTACGTATAGATAATTTTTGTGTGATTTTCGTACAAAAGAAGCGTGCAGCATTTTATTTAGCAATGACTAAAAACTGTTTAGTAAATCTAGCGTTGAAAGCAATATAAAATAAAGGGGGTATTGAAGGTCACAAAGAGTTATTAAGTATATGGATGGTAGAAAGGGCCTTTTCCTATTACCAGTTCTACTTATTATTCCCAAGTGCAAATACTATAAAAGGAGCGCTATAGGTTAATATTCCGGTATCAAGGTATATTTGATTGAGAAAATAAAGTATCAAATTGATTGATTACTAATAAAAGACTACCGAAAAGTACCGCGACCAGCAGCGCTTTCATATAAATTTCAGCCAATTTTATGAACCAATGAGTGAAGCTATAATGTAAGTAATAACAAGATAATAAAGGCACTAGGTAGCTAAAAAAGAGCATTGATTTATCGACTTTGCCTTAGCGCAATTTGCTAATAAATAGCGTGCCAATAACTCATAACGGGTAGTTTTTCAGCGCCAAGACAGGCCTTCTAGAAACTGCACACCTATCGACTACTAACTCAGACGATGCTCCCATTATGCTTAACGTTGAAACCGATCGTCTAAAGAGTGGCGGGAATAGCAGTAATATGACAACTAGTATCATTTGAATAATAAATACAGTTTATTAGTTGCTTCTGTTACTTTAGTTTTAACAAAAAATAATGTGTCAATTTAAGGATAAGCCTCCCATGACAGATAGCGCAACTAGCTCAGAAAAAACAACTGAAGAAACATTTGAATCTGTAACTGAAGTAACGCGAGAAACACCAGCACAACATCTAAAATTAGCTTTTATAAAAAATACAAAAGTGATTGGTATGACGATGATTATCATAGGTGTTTTAAGTATTTTGCTCCCCAACTTTATAGGTATGGCCTTTAATACGTTTGTGGGCGGAATTTTTTTATTAGCCTCTTTAGCGCTCGCTCTAAATGCTTGGCATAATAAAAAACAGCACATGTCTTTATGGTTTAAGCCTTTTGTTTTGGCAGCATTAGCGCTTATTATTTTTATGCATCCAGCCATCATTCTTGGGGTATTAGGCTTATTAATTGCTATTTATTTTTTAATTAGTGGTTTTAGTTCTATGGTACTTTCTTTTGAGCTGCAATCATCAGCTAAAATTTTTAGTTTATTAAATGGTTTTATCACGCTTGTGCTAGGTGTTGTTGTGCTGACAAACTGGCCATTTTCCAGTGCTTGGATTATTGGTCTTATTATTGGCGTTACCTTTATTTTTGATGGCATAGCGTTATTAAGTATTGCTAACCAAGTAAATAAAACCCAAGAGAAGTTAATTAACTAACTAACTAACTAACTAACTAACTAACTAACTATGCTCGATGCGAGTAGGTTAAAGACAAAACCAGCAATTGTGCTGGTTTTTTATTTTCCTATATTTTCATGTGTTTGCTACAAATAGTATAAATTCACCTCCATTTCCCCCTCGTCTAACCAATCATTAGTAATCTTCATTTTATATATAGTACCTACCATTATGGTTTTTGGTTATTTTGAATATTCACGTTATAAATAATCACTGGCTGGATAAAAAAAGACCACTAATCTATTGTGATTTCGACTGGTCTAACGTCATACCAGTTTAAATTACAATAATAAAAATAATTATAAAAAAGATTGGGGAAAATATGAATATAATCAAAATTTCAGCTGCTATTGTAGCCGTTGGTTTAGCACTTTGTTCAACTGACGCGTACAGCAAAGAATATAAAATAGTGCTTATCCATGGCTTACAGCCACAACAATTAATATCCGACGGTAATGTCACCGAAAGTGGCCAAAATTATTGGAAAGGTTATTGGAATGATCTAAGTGATGCCCGCATTGATTGGCCCTCATATGAACGAATCGAAGGTAAAATTGCAACAGATTATCTTTGGCCAAAGTTAAAATCTTTTTCAGAAAGTAACTTCTGTGATCCTGGCTGTATATTTGTCACTCACTCTACCGGTGATTTAGTGGCGCGTTATATAATTGAGAACCAAGAAACATGGTTAGAAAATGCTGGCTTAGCACCACTTAATATCGTTGCTACTTTTGATATTGCTGGTGCTGGTGGTGGCAGTGAACTCGCAGATTTAGCGGTAAGTGTTGCTCAAAACACTGAAAGTTGGACTTTTCTTATCGAGGCGGCTTTAGAAGCCTGGTTAGGTGGCGACCTTAGTGATGAAATGGGCGTACTGCATGATTTAAAAGTCAATAATGCGAGGCAGCTTGCACCATTTCCTGATGCTAGAATTCCTCGTTTACGCTTTGTTGGTGATTCAAGTGAATACTTAGGGGTTACTAGCCCATTTATTCAAGGTCATGATGACGGTGTTGTTGGCAGCCATTCCTCGTGTGGCGGAAATCGCCAAGGACATTTTGGCAGTTGTAGTTCGCAAGTAGCCTTTAACGGTAAAATTACTAATCAAGACAATGCTGTTTCAGGTTTTATGCCATACCATTATCCAATGCTTATGGGTGAAGACTATAGCCATGGCTCATTACTTGAAACACAGCAAGCAGGTAAAGTTACCGCAGCAAGTGATCAGAAAAACTTGTTATCTGGCGAGAGTATTCATTTTGATACCTACACCCAAACTTCTGGTTGGTGGCTGTGGAAAAGCAATTATCTATACGTAGAAAATTCAAATAATGACAGTATGTCAACGCTAATTTATGACGCGATTCCTAACTAAGCAATATAGGTAGGGCTGTTGTTATTTCTAAGTAAATCACGAAATTTCAACAGCCTATTAAACAGGAAAGTGAATGAATTATGAAAAACAGCAAATTTTTAAAACGCATGGTGACAATGAGTATTGTTGTTGTCACTGTTTGGATTTTTTGGCCATCAATACCACAGCAACACATAATGGTTAATAAACCAATAACAAAAATGCCACGCCTAGAAGTTACACATCAGCCAGTTGAAGCGGTTAAAACTAATGCTGTACTTGCACTTACGTCAGAAAAAATAACGTCAAATGATTCAGCGACCCTAGTCGCCAAAGCGTATGCCGCAGAATTAACTTTTCCCTCATACTCTCAACCACTAACCGATAAAGATTTTGATCGTTTGCAGCCAAATCATTTCAATCCACAATCAATTCCTGTGGACGATGAAGGGACTCAAGTCACAGCGTCATTATCAAAGTATCGTTATACCTATCCAGAGCAGGTGTTAGCGACACTTACAGGAGAAAAAATTGACAATGCTGAACTGCAACTCGTTGACCTGACTAACGGAAAATTATTATTAACCAGCAAGTTTGAACAAGATGAAAAGGGTTGGTATGCACAATTGGACGGCAAACAAGATTTCCCAGCGCAACTGCAAGCGACAATAAAAGCAACTGTTAATGGTAAAAATATTACCATTGCGTTATCGCTGAAATATGTTGATTCAGTCGCCACCCTAGAAGGGTTCAATTCAGCAATTAATCAAGATGCAGATATGGTGCTGCAAGCGAACCTAACGACAAGACAGAAAGGCCTATATCGAGTACGGGCAAACTTATTTGATGCGAACAACCAACCCATTGCACACTTAGTAAGTAAAGAAAAACTCAATATAGGCAATGCTCATATAAATTTAAAAGCGCATCAATCTGTATTACAAGGGAAACAAGGACCATTTTATTTATCGACCTTCTCAATCGAATTAATGTCGCCAGCACCAGGAAAACCAAAAAAATACGGAAATAGCGACATTAAGAAATATGTAATAAAAGATTTTGAGGTGTCTAGTTTAAGTCATACGCCCTATCAACCTTCTGAACAGGAGCAACAAAGATTGCGACTATTACAGAATATGGCTGGCGGAGGATGAATAACTAGAATGGCTGATAGCGATAGAAAACTACCTTTTCTATCGCTTGGCATATATTTAGACACCTGATATATCCCAATCTTAGCCAGTTTAGTACGTCACACTTTGCGCCAAGTCTTAGATAACTTGAACTGTCACCTTAACCATTTATAGTTGAATGAATGATTAGTACTGGTGTAAAGCATAACCACCTTTCAAGTGTCCTACATTTTCAAAACCTAACCGACCTAGTGCTTGAGCCGCTAATTGAGAGCGACTACCACTGCGGCAGACTAAGACTAACTCTTGTTTTTTATCCTGTTGATGCTCTTGTACAAATTGCACTAATCGAGTCAAAGGCACATTATTTGTGAATTTTTCATCGTGTTGTAGAGCATATTCATGTGGTTCACGGATATCAATCAACTTCATTTTATTCGATTTTTTTACTGCTTCAATTAAGCTAGCACTATTATATTCGCGTACTACAACTTTCTGGCAAGCACCGCCTAAAGTACTATTGAGCGCGCCACACATAATTTCACTGCCTGACTCATCAATAATTTTTTTATCCATTTTTACTTTTTCAATAGAGAACTCTTCAGTATTTATTTCACATTTCATTACTTGGCTGAGTAGCGAGTTACGTGCTATTTCCGTGGCAATACTGGTAGTAAATTCGTTGTGATAATCATGACTAGGACAAATAAGACTATCCTTGCCAATCAATGCATTTACTAATTGTAAACTTGAGTACATTGCTGGTGCGCTGCTGGTTGAGAAATTTGTTCTACCAAGGCTGTCCATTAAAATTAGGTCACCACAAAAGGCATAATGTACTTGTAATTTTTCTGTTGGATCAGTGACTGGTTCACATAATAATAAGCTAATGCTGTCATCAGTATGTCCAGGTGTTTCGACTTTAACCAACCACTTATCACCTAGGGTGATGTATTGGTATTCTTGACCATTAATGTTTGTTTTGTTCGCATCAGCTGGCCAGCCAAGAGCGTCAGATTTTTGCTTAGCTAAACACTCCTTTGCAATACTTGTACGGCAAGACTCATGATCTGCATGGCCGTGGGTATCAATAACTGCGACTAAATCAAGTCCTCGACAAGTCAGTAATGTTTGCAGACGTGCAGTAACTTCAGCTAATGGGTCAATAAACAGAGCTGATTGCGTTTTTTTATCGACATATAACCAACTACAACTGCCACCCACTTTAAATTGCACCAGACCATCTAACTCAGTTTTATCGGTGATGCTATTTGCGTCCATGGTATGCGTATCAATACTATTTGTGTCAAGAGTGAGACAGCTTTGTACCAATGCTTGGGCAGCTGAAATTATTCGGCTACAAGCTATGTCAATTTCCCCTTGGGTCATTGCGGGACCAAATGACATTCTTATAGCGGATTCACTTTGCCATGCAGGCAGCCCCATGGCATCTAAGACGAAACTACGTGTTACTTTAGAGCTACAAGCTGAGCCTGAGCTAACACGAACATTTGCCGCGTCGAATAAATCCATAATCTCTTTAGAGCTAAAGCCAGGAATCGCAAAATTAATGGTGGTTGCTACTGAGTTTTCAAAACTATGATTAAAAACAATGTCAGGGAAAGCTTGTGTTAATGCTGAGACTATTTGATGGCGAAATAAATGTAAGGTTTCTACTGGAGCAAAGCTAGATTCACTTTCACCTAACAACATACTAAATATTACGCTTAACGCAGCTAAACCCGGTAAGTTTTCGGTGCCAGAACGTAGACCGCTTTCTTGACCGCCACCGGCAATAATAGCGGTAAACGGTGCGTTTTCTTTAACGTACATAAAACCAATACCCTTAGGAGCATAAAGCTTATGTCCACTAAAAGGGGCATAGTCAATACTGGTTTGTGCTAAGTCTACGTTTGTTTTACCTAACGCTTGCACGCAATCTACCATCCACGCTGTACTTGGGTTATTGGACCGTATGGTTTCGTCTAATAAACTTATGTCTTGGTAAACGCCGGTTTCATTGTTAACGGCCATGGTACAAATCATCAAGGCATTTGGTACTTCTTTAGCGATGAAGTCCATATCAAGTTGACCCATACTATCTACGGGGATCGCTTTTACTTCGGCGTTTATCTCAAGAATTTCATTCCAGTGCTTAAGTGATTCAGGTACCGCTTTATGCTCAGTTGCACCATATAAAAGACAATAGGTTTTAGTGGCATCTAGTGTTTTTTTTGCATGCAGTAATGCCGACAAAATAGCCGTTTGAATGCCTTCAGTTGCGCCACTGGTAAATATAATTTTACCTGCTCCAGCACCGACAATTTTTTTAGCTTGTTGTCTGGTTTTATCCATTATCTGTTTGGCTTGAAGGCCGGTAATATGACTACTGCTCGGGTTACCAAAAAGTGTTTCCATGGTCGCTAAAGCTGCAGCGGCCGCTTGCGGTAAAACTTGAGTGGTGGCATTAGCATCTAGGTAAATTAAACTAAGTGGCTGTGCTGTATTTTTAGTTAATAGGGTCATGAAATTCTCTCAAGTTATGTTGTTAATGCTTACTGAGAAATGCCAGTAATTAACAATGCTGTACATAAGTTAATTATTTCATGATGTTGTCGGTTTTGTTTTGCGTATTAGCTATGTAAATCGCGGTGAGGGAGTTTTTAATTTCTAAATTACCCTTTTTTTGGAAACAATAATTCTTTAATGCTGTTTAAGCATGGTATTTAATCTATGAAACGGTTTAATTAGAAAATAATAATTCGTCTTGATTTTGAAGGGTGACAGTCTGAATAGTACTGAAATTAACCGTTTTGATGAATGAAGATTTAATAGGTTTTCAGGTAAAGTCAAACCAGTAACCCGTGCCTCTCATATTTATTGAGTGATTATTATTCAGTTTTAATAACGAAGGTGCGAAATGGTTTGCGCTATTAAGATAATCATATTAAGTTTATCTGTTTTTATTAATAAAGTAATTTTTGTCGATAAATATCATTATTTATAATAAAGCATAAACATAGTTAGCTGAATGGTTGTTAATTGAGTAGTCATAACATTTATAGGGCATCGTGAGTTTTGATCAAAATTAATAGTAGTAAATATCTAAGAGTATTGTTGTGTACAACGATATTATTCGGTTGTGGTAGTGGAAGTGAAGAAACAGCAGTAAGTAACCCGCCAGAGGAGATAGTGCCAGATACGGATCCTGTTAGTGAAGCTATAACCGTCGATGCGGGGACAGATATCACCCTTTATAATAATGAAGTATTAACGTTAACAGGCTCAACTAATCTAGCCGGCTTAAGCTATTTATGGAGCCAAGTAAGCGGTGATACAGTCATAATTACTTCACATGATAGTGCTAGTGCAACGGTGGCGTTGAGTAATATCGCTCACGATAGTAAGTTAGTCTTTAAGCTAACGGTGTCTGATTCTAAGGGAAACAGTGAAGCAGATAGCATTACCGTTATTGTGCAAGATAAAGTCAGCGCAGCTATGATCTCTGGCGATCCTTCTTTATTACCAGATACTCCTGAGTCGATTCTAAATCGCATATTGTCGGTAATTGAAGCAGAAAAAATCGAGAATGAACAAGCTTTACAAGCTATTTATGGTGATAGCAGTATCAGTTATTTGCCTAGTCAACATTCTCAGTTTGTTAGTTTTAAACAGCGTGAAGGTGTTTACCCGCTTATTCGTGGCAACAAAGGCCTTAATTTAGCGGCGGCAGTGAATATCAATGGTCAACATAACGCAGCTTTTGGTACCAACATCATCAGAAGCTTTTATGATGGGGCGTATTTAGAATATGAACCTCACTTTGCTAATTTGTTGGCTTGGTTACTTAAACGTGACAGTGCAACGTTAGCGGATAAAACAACAGTCAAATTAGCTTTGATGGATGGCACTACGGCATGGAGAACCAGCGAATGGTTAACAGCTAAGTATACCAATTGGACAGTTACTCACTGTACTATTGAAAGTGAGCTCAACAACTGTCTTAGTGATGCTGATTTAGTGATTACGGGTTCAAATAACGATGCTAGTAGTGAGATAGCCCTTGCTGCACTCCAAAGTGCACAAGCAAATGATGCCGCCTTATTATATGTACATTTACATAGTTGGAATTCAAACGCGTTAACGGTATCAATATTGTCGCAAATGAACCTGATTATGCAAGGCTCTGGCGGACCGGGTAACTATTTCAGCCAAGACACAGCGACGTGGGATAACTACCAACAAATGTTAGCGGCAGGTTGGGAACTCAATGATATTTACCAGCTAGTTACTGACTTAAAAGCAAAGGTTTTTTCTTTTGATATCAGTAGCTGTGCAACAACTTGTGATGATGCTTTTAACTCTGATTTTAAAGCCATAGTACAAAGCCTTCGCATTTCAATGAATGGCTTTGACCGAGACAAGGTTGATATCTTTGCCAGTGAGTTATACCAAATTGAGAAATTATTGGTTTTACTAGCCGATTTTTATCGCCAATCTATTAGCTACCCAATGAATGTTGGCACAACACCCGCGAATGAGTTTTTACAAGCATATTTTGCTGATCATCTGGTTTACAACACGCGCGACTTTAATATGCTGCAAAAAGATTTAGGAAATTTTAGTCGCACTGATTTTAGTCATGTCACGCCTTCAAGCAAAACGTTAAACATTACGAGTAAAGTCAGTTTTCGTTCAACGGGAGTCTATGCGTTACCAGGTCAAACAATGACGATTAGTCGTACTGATAATAGTGAAGTAGACGTTTCTGTCTTTATTAATACTCAACGCTCAGCATCAACCCATGAGTTTGATGGCAATGGTTATAACAGACCGAAATATTTACAGTCCGTGGCGGTTAGTATTGAATCAGGTGAAACTATCACGTTAAATTCACCTTATGGCGGACCAGTGCAACTTAAATTTAGTGTGAATGATAAAGCGGTGGCAATTAACTTTAGTAATATCGGTCAACACCCTCATTGGGCAAGCGCTTCCGATAATGAAAGTTTTGCTGAAAAAATGACGGCTGCAGATTTTGATTGGGCAGAGATTGTTACGCCCAATTTTGAAATTCATTCTCAGTTACCAAAAATGAATGCATCACTAAGTAATGTTTATTTTCCAAGCGCCGCCGAAATTGCAGCGGGTACAGAGCAATATATTCATAACTTCGCTCATGTATTAGCGGGTTTTCAAGGTCCTGGTATTGATGTAGTGGCCGAAATTCATGATTTTGCGAACGATAAAGGTTGGAGTATTGATAGCATAGATTATGTTAAACATATGAATGCCGACCAACCTACTTGTGGCTCAGGTTGTTCAGGAAATCCTTATGATGCCGGTTGGAATTTCAGCCCTATAGGACATGGTGATATACATGAATTTGGCCATGGTTTAGAAAAGAGCAAGTTTAGATTTTCAGGCTGGGATGGACACGCTTCAACAAATCCGTATTCGTATTACGCGAAAACACAATTTCATAAACTTACTAACACCGCTTCGTCATGCCAGAGCTTACCCTCGCAGGATATGTTTAATACTTTAAAAGCAAGCCTTCTCGAGGCTGATGCTTTTGCTCATATGCAAGCGGCTAGTCTAACTAGTTGGAGTCAAGGCATGGCGATATATGTGCAGATGATGATGGCAGCACAAGAGCAAGGTGACTTGCTTGATGGCTGGCATTTATTAGCCCGTTTGCACATTCTATTACGTGAATTTGAACGTGCAGATAATAACGATAATGACTGGTTAGCGAAACGTGATAGTTTAGGTTTTGGCAGTTTCACTCGTGCAGAGGCGCAAGCGCTCAACAACAATGACTGGTTAGTCATTGCTATCTCTACAGTGACAGTACGTGATTATCGTGAGCTTTTAACCATGTGGGGCCTAAGTTTTAGCAGTGCGGCGTCATCGCAGGTCGCTAGTTTTGCCTATGCTCCTATAACACCTACTTTTTATAATACCTCAGGTAATGATTACTGTTTGGGCTTAGATAAAGCGCCAATAGCGATTAATGATCGAGATGGTGATGGCATTATCGACGCGGACGATATTTTCCCTGATGATCCTAATGAAAGTAATGATGCCGACGGTGATGGTATTGGCGATAACCAAGATCTGAGTTATGACCTAGATCCAACTAAACTTACCTATCAAAACATTGAACTTCAGTCAAAGAGTAACACTGAATGTTTAAGTATTGATGCTGGCGCTAGCTTAGCAGGGCAAAAAATTGTCAGTGCGGTATGTAGCAATGATAACAACACGCTGTGGAACTGGGGAGATGATGGTCAATTACACACGGCGGCAGATGCTTCAATGTGTATTGCTGTTGATAGCCTTGGTAATGGCGCACAATTGATATTAGCGAGCTGTGCTGACATTAATAATCAAGCTTGGGCTTATAACAATGACAGTAAGGCTGTTACGAGCGTTAATTTTACTGGTTTAGCATTCGACTTGTATGGCAATAAAGAAGTTCATTTGTACAATACCCATGGCGGCAGTAATCAGCAGTGGCTGATTACTGTCCACTAATAACCTAGCTAACTGAAGTGAACTAAAGCTAAAATAACCACCGCTTTTCAATGAAGGTGGTGGTTCCCTTCATCACTAATAGCTTAAGACTATAATGTCTAAACCAATGACTAGTGAATACAACTCCTTCTTTGGAATAGACTTCAGTTTTCCTTGTTGAACTACCTTAATTATTAATGCCGATCACCACTGACTTTCTGCTCGGGTTATTCTCACTAAATAAGCTAACTCTTCATTTTTACTCAAACCTAGCGGCAGACATCGTCAGGGCGTCTTTAATTCTATGAAATTAACGAAACTCTATGCGAAGCAACCTTGTTATCTTAACGTAATATAACATAGAATTGGCTGTCTGGTTTATGAACGGTAAAGCCTTCTAAGATAAAGAAAAATAAATAAAACAAGAAGAGTGAAATGGTAAACCTGCGAGACTAAATACTTTGTCATAAAGTAGCATGCTAATACGGAATGATTAAACGCTAATTGAATTAGGATAATTACAAATGAATATGGATTTAATCAAGGCCATTTTTTATGCTGGTTTGCCAGTACAAATATTTACGTTTCTAATGGTGTATTATGCCTATCATAAAGGCTATCTGACTTCTGATGTTAAAATTCAAGATGCCTTCAAAGATAAAAAAAATCCCGATAAAAAGCTATCAAAAATCAACAAGAAAAACTTATTGTTTTTGCATTCTAAATGGGTAACTTTTGGTGGTGGTTTTTATGGACTACTTTCACTATTAACCTTTATTTATATAGAATTAGAGCAAACAGTACAGTTTTTAATTCATGCAACGGGTTTGCAATCATTTATTAATTTACTCACCTTTGATGCCATTCTCAGTATGATCATTGAATCGTTTATTAATATGATCAAATCATTATTATGGTTTAGTTATTGGCCTAATGTGTTTGAGATGAAGAGCATTACCATTTGGTTCATTGCAACCTATATAGGCTATCGCTTGGGTGCTAATTTAGCGCAACGATATATTTTATATATAGAAAAACAACCCAAATAAATTGGCCTAATAAACAGGTTAGTTAACGTTGTTATTGACTGTTATATGAACGTTAAAAATTATCCCTCAAAGCATTATTTCGATGCGTATGCGGACGCTTCAGTCCTTGTTTCTTCAATGGGTGTGTTCGCATGGTCTATCTAGAAGTATAAATAGGCTTTTAAACTCAAAGCTGTGTGATAGATTCGTAGTACCGAATCCAAAAATCAGTGTGAATTTATTTTATCTAGTATTGACTATCCTCTCATCAAAGCATCTAATATGTCGCAGTAAAATAACAATAAAAAAGGTTTTGTATGGCTACTCACAACATCACTGATAGCGCATTGCTAGTAAAGAAGTCACGAAGAACAATTCAGCGATACATAGCTAATGGAAAGTTAACCATGGCAAATGACTCGTTAGGTAATCCACAAATTGAGATTACGGAATTAATACGTGTTTTCGGTGCGTTATCTAAGGTGTCTCAGAATAGATTAGCTAAAAAGTCGCAGAATGTCGCAGTGAAATTTTCTAAAAAAAATAATACTATTAATTTAACGCATGATGAACTTGAAAATATCATTACCCGCGCGGTAGAAAAAGCACTAAATAAAGCTATACCGCTATTGATTGAGCATAAGAAAACAGCACCAATACCCGATAAAATCACACCAACGGCTCCAATAGAGCAGAAAAAACGAAAAAAAGCACTACCAATAAGTAGACCTTTCATCGCTAAAAAGAAGGAACCTAAGAATGGTTATGCTGTTGCTTTTGGCCTTCCTAATGCAATTACTGAGGTTATTCATTTACGGATAATGAAGTTACATGGTGAGGGTTTAACATCGCGAGAGATTGGAAAAGAGGTTGGTGTTAGTCAGGCATCTATACAGCGGACTATTAACGTAAGTACCTAAAGAAATTAGCGAGTTCGATAAAATAGACGGTCGTCATTGGGAGGGGGATCACATTAGCTAACGCTAACGTACAGATAAATAAATACAAAGTTAGCGTTACGTTCCACGATAACTAAACCTTAAAATTTCATAGGCTTTTCGGGTTTCGATAAAGTCATCTGCACAGCCGCCTTTATCAGGATGGTTAGTAATAATTTTCTTTTGATAAGCCTGACGTATTTCAAACCAATCTACTTCTTGGTCAATTCCTAGGGTAGTCAGAGCAGCATTGACCTTATCTACAGCACTATATCTTTGCCAAAAACTAGAAAAGAGTGTCTCAACCTCTTCAATAGTGATGTTATTCAAATTAGACCAGTCCAAATAGTAGCTAGCCAAGTCAGTATCGCGCGTGGTCAGTGTATTTTCAGCGCCGATATGATTCGGAATCATACCGATTTCTAATGGAAAAATGGTTAGTGAAAATCCCTCTTTTTGAATATCACGTTGAATTTGATAAAGTGCATTCATTACAAAAAAGTTCTTTTGAAAAATGACTATCTGGGGATCGACATCCTTTAGAATAAGTGAAAGAAAGTCGTGTTCACAAAGATTCACCAAATCAATTAGCGAGCATGAACTGTTCTGCTTTCTTAAATATTCCAGTATTGAAATCATCAAAGGATTAGTCATTGGCTTCGGCTTCCGTTCAATTTACTACTAACACAGGCTTTCAGCGGGGTAGTATAGGCTACTGTTAAAATAGTTCCAGTTAATACCTTTTCAGCTCAGCTGAAATATTAGCTAAGAGCACAAACCATCCGATGATGACTAATTACAGCAGCGAATAAATAACCATTGTTGTGAATAAAGCATTTAAGCACATCGTTAATACTGAAAAGGCCGCGCATTGCTCACTTTATCTAATAGAATGGACAAACCTTTAATATAGGAAATACGTTTGGCAACGGAGGTTTTATTGGGGATTATTGATATTTTTCCGATCAGTTAATAGTGTCACACTAATAAAAGGTCACCATTAAACCTTAACGGCTAGGGGGTAGCTAAAATTCATAAAGTAAAATATATAGCTATACTGAGAGATGAAGTTCATAAATTGCTAAATTGGAGCTAACGATGGATGTACAACTTCTAGTAACACATACTGATTCTTGCTTACCCGGCCTTAAGCGCAAGCTAGAAGATGTGGGTATAAATTATAGTGTTGAATATGTTGAAGAAAATATTGAGCTAGTTGAATCAAATCATATACGGCATTCGCCAAATATTCTAATTAACGGCAGTTTGATCTTCAGATCTCAGCCGACAATAGCAGAGCTAAGAACCTTTTTTTGGGGCTAGTTGAGTGGCTATCAATGACATAAGTACACATCCTAATTTACGTTCACTATTTAACATTAAGATCATACTCCACCGACCAACTAATTAAATAAAGCAGCAACGGTTAAGTGCTGCTTTATTTTGTTGTGACCATTCATTGTAGCTGATATTTTAGTGAGATTTTAAAATGCTAGTATCAGCTATAAATCCGCATGAGGACCGAACACTTCATAGTGAATATTCTCCATAACTACGCCTAAATTTAGTAACTGTTGCTTGGCAAACTGCATGAACGGAATAGGTCCACAAAGATAGAAGTTTCCGTGTTCAATTGGCAATTCTACCTTAGTTAAATCCATCATACCGTGATGAATATGCGATTGCTCATTCACTTCGTCTCGATACCAAATAGCTTGCTGCCAATTATTCTCTTCAATAAGGCCAGCTGTTTTTGATGAAAATGAATGTTGTTCACTGTTTTCACAGGCATGTAAATAATGCACTGCATGGTTATAATCTTGTTGAGCTAATGTCTCTAGTATTGCTTGCATAGGGGTTATGCCAACACCGGCAGAAAGCAATACCACAGGTGCTTGTCGGTCAGTAAAGAAAAAGTCACCTGCGGGCGCGTATAAGTCTACTTTATCAGCTATATGTAGTTCATCATGCAAATAGTTTGAAACAATACCTGGTACTTCGTTTGCTTCACGTTTTACTGAAATTCGATAGGTTTCATTATTGGCTTTATCAGATAAAGAATATTGACGTATTTCTTTAAACTCTCGGTTTGGATCACAGACTTCAATACCCAGATACTGGCCAGGCTTAAAGCCTATTACTGGTTTGTCATCAACAGGTGCAAAAATAAAGCTCGTTACTAACTTCGATTCAACTATTTTATTTACCACAGTAAATGCTCTGGCGTCGCGCCAGCCACCTAATGTCTCAGCACGTTCTTGGTATAGTTCGGTTTCTCTGTTAATAAATATTTGTGATAAAAATTGATAAGCTGCTGTCCATGCTTCTTCAACATCGGCAGTGAAAGCGTCGCTCGCTAATTCTCGCAATGTCTCGATAAGGTGATGCCCGACAACCGCGTAATGCGGTGCTTTAATATTGAAACTAGTATGTTTTTGCGCAATACGTTCTACTGCTGTGGTTAATACCGCTAAGTTTTCAATATTTTTAGCATAGGCTGCTATAGCTTCAAACAGTGCAACTTGTTGTCTACCCGAGTGTTGATTAGCCATATTGAAGATATCTTGCAACTCAGGATTATGGGTGAATAATCGTTGATAAAAATGACCCGTTAACGCGGGACCTGCATTTTCTAAAAGGGGAATAGTACTTTTTATTATGTCTATGTGCTTGTCAGTTAACATGATTGCTCCTAAGGAAAACTGAAATGAAAAATGAGCTCTAGGTAAATTACCTAGCGTGGTACTCATGGATTTTGTATTTTTGAAATAATTGGTATTGCTGTGTATTTATTCTTTTAACGACTAAAGGACTTCTCAATTCTTTTAGCGGTCAAAATCGGGTAGTAAATTTTTAAGAACAAAGCACCGGCGATTAGCCAGGCGAAGGCGCTAATATTCCAACTCAACAGCGGCTGAAAAATTAATGTCGGCATAAAGGCTCGTGTCAGTGCTGACAGAATAATCAGAATAAATACCCATGAAACCAGTTTACTCGGTGTTAATGCTCTGCCTGTATGGCCAAGCGATACTCGGCTCATCATGGCAAAAATCATCAAGCCCATTGCGGCTATGGTAATTAAATGCAGTGCATCACCAAAGGAAATGCCTAACTGAATAAAGCCAATGCCATGCAAGGGCTGGTAGCTCATACCGAGTAATATTAATCCCAAACCTAGTGAAAAATACGATAAGTGCAAGGACCATAATAAAGCGATGTTTCTAGTAGCAAAGCTACGCCAGTAACTTTGTCTAACGAGGTGAAGTAGTCCTGCTGTTATCATTAATCCAGCAGGGCTAAAGGGTAAATCAATGAAAGCCGAACTAAAAAACACCAGTACACCTGAAACTGAAGTAATGGTGAGTAATGGTGTTAGCCAACTAGGGCTAGTTATTGGTGAAAGTTTAGCACCGGATATGGTGAAAAAAGGGATCACTCGACCACCTAAAATACCCATTAGTAAACAAAACATCAGCACACAGGTTCTAGCAATATGACGGGTCAATTCATAATGACCGTTGAAGTCGAGCAGTAATAAGGCAATATTAAGCAGCATTAACACCGATAATAATGGAATAAATAGGTAGTTTCGGCGGTTGTTACTTTTAAGCACTAACCGCGTGAAAACAGCAATGGCACCAAGCCACCAAAAGCTTTGTAAGATGATGGCTATGACAATAGTGCTAGGTAAGTTAATGAATAAGGCGACTCTAACCATTAGCCAAAGTGCTATAAAAGCTAATACCGGTAAGCCCTTAATGCTTGGTTGTCCTGTCCATGTTTGTGCAGCGGTAAGAACAAAACCAACAGCAACGGTGGCAGCAAAACCAAAGATCATTTCATGAATATGCCAAGCTAGCGGGCTAATGCCATTGTCGCTAAAAGTGAAATAACCATTAAAATAGGCTGCCCATATTCCTAACGAGAACATAGAGCAAGTCACGGCAAGTAAAAAGTAACTTCTAAAAGGTAAGTCAAGCGCGGGGTGCTTTGCTATAAAGCTGACTGAACTTGTATCTTGCTGGTCATAAGTTAGTTGAGCAGTCTCTGAATCTTGAATTTGTAACATATTAAAAGTTCCTTTTACCAAAGCCATGTAAAGCAACGCAGCGCAAGACATAGCCAATTTTGAGTAAACCAGCAAAAACGATAGTGGCAATATGCGCAGATACTTGCGCTGAAATGGTGAAGTGTTCGTCATAACCAAAAGTAATAAATATAGAAGTACTCACAATCACTAAAGATAACAACATGAGGTAGTTACCTATGACTAAGCATTTTTGAAAACCTAATGCGTTATCTATAGTGGGTAGTTGGCGAGCGATAGAAAATTGTGAATACATGGCGGCCTCTTGTTGATTATTATTTATGGATTATTATTTATGGATTATTAATTACTGCACTTATTTATCACTGATATAGCAAAGTAAGTGCCAGGTTTATTTTTACTTTATATTCAATTGTTTATATTTTTATACTTACTTCTTGTAGTCATATAGACTCACTTGTTGTGTGGTCATAAAGACTCGGTTGTGTTATTTTGTCTCACTAGAAGTTACTGTTATCCTAACTTTTCCGCTAACTATAATGTTCGGAACTGAACCTCTCATCAGGACAAACTATGAAACAAATATCTTCAACGGCAGTTATTGAGTTAGCACTCGATCTTGCAACGAGCTTAAATAGCAAAGATAGATTTGATCGGTTATTAGATACCGTCAGAAAAACCATTACCTGTGACGCGGTAGCATTACTGTCTTTTCATGGGGATGTGCTAAAACCCATTGCCCTGCAAGGATTAAGTAGAGATACCTTAGGACGTCGTTTTTATGTTGAAGAGCACCCACGATTTCTAGCACTTTGCCAATCAAAGTCACCGATTCGTTTTGCTGCCGACTCACCATTACCTGATCCCTACGATGGATTATTAATAGATCGTGCTGGCGATTTACCTGTGCATTCATGCATGGGTTTACCATTGTATTATGATGATAAATTGTTAGGTTTATTAACAATTGATAGCCTAACGCCCCATGACTTTGAAGATATTGAGGTACGGACGTTAGAGGTTATTTCAGCCATTGCGGCAGCAACACTCAATACGGCTTTTCTACTGGATCAACTTGAAAGTAGGGCTGATCATTCACAGCGTGTGGTGGCAGAATTAACAGAAGAGGCGTGGAAGCGTGATGGTGGCGAACTTATTGGTGAAAGCCCTATTATGTCGCAACTGAAACAAGAATTAGACATAGTTGCTTCCTCCGATTTTAATATCTTAATCTATGGTGAAACTGGCGTAGGTAAAGAACTTGTTGCCCGAACCTTACATCAAAAGTCAATGCGACATCATGGTCCTATGGTTTATGTCAATTGTGCCGCTTTGCCGGAGAATTTGATTGAAAGTGAGCTTTTTGGTCATGTAAAAGGGGCGTTTACGGGTGCTGAAAGAAATCGTGCTGGTAAGTTTGCATTAGCCGATGGTGGTACCTTATTTCTAGATGAAATAGGCGAGTTACCGCTGGCTGCACAAAGTAAGATTTTAAGAGCGATACAGAGTAATGAGATCCAACCGGTTGGCCAAGACAATGTTGAGGAAGTCGACGTTCGTATTGTCGCAGCGACCAATAGAGACTTGAAAGAAGAAGTCGGTGAAGGGCGTTTTCGTGCTGATTTGTACCACAGATTAAGCGTATACCCTATCCGGGTGCCAAGGTTGTACGAGAGAGTTGGCGATGTGCAGTTGCTCGCGGGTTATTTTGTTGAACAAACTCGACGTAAGCTCGGCATAACTCAGTTAAAAATTACCGAGCAAGCAGTTGCTCATTTAACGCAATACAACTGGCCAGGTAATGTCCGTGAATTAGAACATGTTGTTAGCCGAGCAACTTTAAAAGCACGAGCCCGTCAACGTGGTAAAGCGATAATCTCTATCGATAAAGTTGATTGTGGTTCACTTAACGCGATTGGCGTCGAACTACCGATAGAGCTCATAGCCGTAAACGGCTTATTATCAACACCTGAACAGCATACTAACTTTCATTTAAAAGAAGAAACCGAGAACTTTCAAAAACAATTAATTAGCCGAATACTTAAAGAAGAAGAAGGTAACTGGGCGGCAGCGGCACGACGACTATCGACCGATAGAGCTAATTTAAATCGTATTGCTAAACGCTTGAATATTAAAGTAGTTAAGTCAGTTATTTAATTTATTGAGGAAACAGGATATAAGGCAGGAAGTACGAGAAATTAGTTAAGCTAACTAATTCGCTCGTATTATAAAGCGTCCATAAATAGTTAAGTGACTGCTTATTTAGCCAAAATAGTTAACACTGCGCTATTCATCGCCTGTGTTGCGGTAGCAATAACTTTTCTCGCATCCGGTGCCCAAAATGGACTGTGTAATGACGGTAAACCTTCGCCAGTTTCTTTGGCTGATTGCCACTTATCAAAAGGCACACCACCTACCCAAAATATCATGCTTTTGATGCTGTTATCCGCTTTGTAATAGCGACCAAAGTCTTCTCCGGCCATGACCGCAGGTACTTCAATAACGCGCTCTTTACCTAGTTCTACAGTAAAGAGCTGTGCCATCTTTTTAGTGAACTCAGGTTCATTATAGGTTGCCGGTGTATATTCATCCTTAACGATAACTTCAGGCAGTAGTTTTTCAGGTAAACCCATGGCGATGCCTTCACCTTTGGCTATTCTAGCAATACCATCAAGCAAGGTTTGACGCGTTTCATCTGAATAGCTACGAACGGTTAACAGCAATAATGCCTGATCAGAAATGATATTGTGCTTAGTACCAGATTGAAAGCTGCCGACGGTGACTACCGCAGGATCTTGAGGATCTAATTCGCGACTAACCAAGGTTTGTAAAGCGCCAACAATGCGTGCGCCTAATACAATCGGGTCTTTAGTTGCATGTGGGTAGGCACCATGACCACCAACCCCTTTAACAAGGATATTGACACTATCGACATTAGCAAAGGTAAAACCCGGAGTATAACCAATAACACCTGCTTTTAAGCTGGCTGAATTATGAAAAGCTAAGGCATAGTCAGGTTTTGGGAAACGCTTATATAAGCCGTCGGCAATCATGTCTTTTGCACCACGACCACGCTCTTCCGCAGGTTGTAAGATCATCACTAAAGTACCAGACCAATTCTCTTTATTTTCACTGAGCAACTTTGCCGTACCAATCCAACTTGTCATATGAGTATCATGTGCGCAGGCATGCATTACGTGAGCTTGTAAGCCTTCTTCAGTGGTAGTAATAACCTTGGACGCAAAGGCTAAACCTGTTTGCTCTTTCACTGGTAGGGCATCCATATCAGCACGAATTAATACCGTAGGACCTTGACCATTTTTTAATACTGCAACAACACCCGTACCACCGACTTGTTCAGTGACCTCAAAGCCTAATGCGCGCGCCGTTTTAGCTAATTTCTTTGCGGTATTAAATTCCACACTAGAAAGCTCTGGGCTTTGGTGTAAATCCATATATAGCGTCATTAATTCAGGCATGACAGCGTTGACTAACTTTGCATTATTGCTACTAGCACTAGTTGTGGCATAGGATAATGAGCTGCTAGCAAGGCATAAAACAGAGGTTATAAATGCTATATATTTCATTGTATTACTCAGTGAACGATTAAAAATCCATCTTAGCTTAATGCACTAAACTGTTCAAATGAGTTCGGGCAATTAATGTTGTAGTCCTTGAAAGTGTTTTACTCAAGACATAAAAAAAGACCTTAACAAATAAATGTTAAGGTCTTTTTACTAACTATTTAAAGTTTAATTATAAAAATTAAGCTTTAGTAATCACGTCAACTAATTTCCACGTGTCTTTTCTTTTAACAAGGAACAGCAGACTTAGAAATTGGCCTATTACTAAATTAAGAACAAAAAAAAGACCTTAACAAATAAATGTTAAGGTCTTTTTACTAACTATTTAAAGTTTAATTATAAAAATTAAGCTTTAGTAATTACGTCAACTAATTTCCAGTTTTTAGACTTAGAAATTGGCGCAACTTCAGTAATAGTTACTAAGTCACCTTCGTTACATACGTTAGTTTCATCATGTGCTTTCAACTTAGTTGAACGCGTCATGTATTTACCGTACATAGGGTGCTTAACACGACGTTCAATCAAAACAACGATAGACTTATCCATTTTGTTACTGATTACGACGCCTTGTAGTGTGCGGATTTTAGTTTCGCTCATTACTTACCTGCCTTTTCAGTGATGATAGTCTTAACACGTGCGATATTGCGACGTACGATTCTTAGCAAATGAGTTTGTGCTAATTGACCAGTACTTGCTTGCATGCGGTAGTTAAACTGCTCGCGAAGAAGTTCTAGTAATTCAGCGTTAAGCTCTTCAATGCTTTTTGCTTTAAGTTCACTAACTTTCATTACAATGCCGTCCTAGTTACGAAGGAAGTTTTGAATGGAAGCTTAGAGGCAGCTAAAGCAAAAGCTTCACGTGCTACTTCTTCAGAAACACCTTCCATTTCATAAAGAACACGACCAGGAAGAATTTGGCAAACCCAATATTCTACTGAACCCTTACCTTTACCCATACGAACCTCAAGAGGTTTTTTAGTAATTGGCTTATCAGGGAATACGCGTATCCAGATTTTACCTTGACGTTTCACATGACGAGTCATGGCACGACGAGCGGCTTCAATTTGGCGAGCAGTCATACGACCACGTTCCATTGATTTCAAACCGAAAGTACCGAAGCTAACTGAACTACCTACGTGAGCAAGACCACGGTTGCGCAGTTTAAATTGCTTGCGGAATTTAGTACGTTTTGGTTGTAACATTACTGATTCCTCTACTTAGGCTTGCGATTGGTTTTTCTTTTAGGCTTAGCCGCTGGTTCTTCTGCCTTAAGTGGCATCTTCCCAATTACTTCACCTTTGAAAATCCAAACTTTGATACCAATAACACCGTAAGTAGTGTTACCACGCGCAATTGCGTAGTCAATATCAGCACGTAATGTATGTAAAGGTACACGACCTTCACGATACCATTCTGCACGTGCGATATCAGCGCCGCCTAAACGACCACTAACCTGTACTTTGATGCCTTTGGCGCCTAAACGCATTGCATTTTGAACTGCACGCTTCATAGCGCGACGGAACATAACACGACGTTCTAATTGACTAGCAATGCTGTCTGCAACTAGCTGCGCATCCATTTCTGGCTTACGTACTTCAGCTATGTTGATTTGAGCAGGAACACCAGCAATTTTAGAAACGGCTAAACGTAGTTTCTCAACATCTTCGCCTTTCTTACCGATAACAACACCTGGACGAGCCGTGTGAATTGTTACGCGGATAGATTTAGCTGGACGTTCGATTACCACTTTTGAAAGTGATGCACGTTTTAGCTTTTCTTTTAAAAATTCGCGAACCTTATGGTCGCCGTCTAAGTTGCTAGCAAAATCTTTATTGCTTGCAAACCAAGTAGACGCGAAAGGTTTCGTGATACCTAAGCGAATACCGTTAGGATGAACTTTTTGACCCATACTAATATACTCCTAAGAATCAGACACGATCACAGTGATGTGACTAGTGCGCTTGATGATGCGATCGGCTCGGCCTTTCGCACGTGGCATAATACGTTTCATTGTTGGACCATCGTCAATCAAAATTGTTTTAACGAATAATTCATCAATATCTGCACCTTCGTTATGCTCGGCATTCGCGATAGCAGAGTTAAGTACTTTTTTAACTAATTCAGCAGCTTTCTTGTTGCTAAAAGTTAGGATTTCAAGTGCTTTCTCTACGTTAACGCCACGGATTTGATCCGCAACTAAACGCGCTTTCTGAGCAGAACCGCGGGCAAATTTATGTATAGCAATAGCTTGCATTGTAACTTCCCCTATTTCTTCGCTTTCTTATCAGCGACATGACCGCGATAAGTACGAGTTGGTGCAAATTCTCCTAATTTGTGACCGATCATTTCTTCGGTAACAAATACAGGAACGTGTTGACGGCCATTATGGACAGCGATGGTCAATCCGATCATTGTAGGAATGATCATTGAACGACGGGACCAAGTTTTAATTGGCTTTTTATTCCCGCTTTCCACCGCTTTCTCTACCTTCGTCAACAAGTGTAGGTCAATAAATGGACCTTTCTTGAGGGAACGTGGCATGGTGAATCCTTATATATTCAATTCATCATGTGAACTTAGCAAGCTAAGTTCAGCAATCAGAATATTAATTAAATGTACTAAATTACTTAGTACGACGACGTACGATAAATTTATCAGTACGCTTGTTCGAACGAGTCTTGTAACCCTTAGTTGGTACGCCCCAAGGGGATACCGGGTGACGACCGCCAGATGTCTTACCTTCACCACCACCGTGTGGGTGATCAACTGGGTTCATGGCAACACCACGAACAGTTGGGCGAACACCGCGCCATCTTGAAGCACCAGCTTTACCCAGAGAGCGAAGCATGTGTTCAGAATTGCCGATTTCACCTAAAGTTGCACGACAATCTGTTTCAACTTTACGCATTTCGCCAGAGCGAAGACGTAAAGTAACGTAAGCACCGTCTTTCGCAACTAATTGTGCGTAAGTACCGGCTGCACGTGCTATTTGAGCACCTTTGCCAGGCTTAAGTTCGATTGCGTGAATAACACTACCTAATGGTATGTTACGTAGTGGCATTGTATTACCAGCTTTGATCGGAGCACCTACACCAGACAGGACACTATCACCTGCTGATAAGCCTTTAGGGGCTAAGATGTAACGACGTTCACCATCGGCATACAATACTAACGCGATGTTAGCACTACGATTTGGATCATATTCTAAACGTTCAACTTTGGCTGGAATGCCATCTTTAAGACGTTTGAAATCGATAATACGATAATGTTGCTTATGACCACCACCAATGTGACGAACCGTAATGCGACCATTATTGTTACGACCACCAGACTTAGACTTAGTGTCTAATAGTGGTGCATAAGGCTTACCTGTATGAAGTTCTTTGTTTACCACTTTAACTAGGTGACGACGACCCGGAGAAGTAGGTTTACATTTTACTATAGCCATTTTAGCTGCTCCTTATGATTCCGCGCCAACGAAGTCGATTTCACTACCTTCGCTAAGAGTAACATATGCTTTTTTCCAATCGTTACGACGACCAGTACGAGCACCTGTACGTTTCTCTTTACCTTTAACATTTAAAGTACGAACACCGTCTACTGAAACTTCGAAAAGTTTCTCAACAGCCGCTTTAATTTCGGCTTTAGTCGCATCAGTTACTACTTTGAAAACAACAGTGTTGTTTGCTTCAGCAGCAGTAGTTGCTTTTTCAGAAATATTTGGTGCTAAAAGCACTTTCAACAAACGTTCTTCGTTTATCATGCTAAAATCCCCTCAATTTCTTTAATCGCATCAGCAGTGATTAAAACTTTTTCGAAACCTACTAAGCTTACAGGGTCAATTGCTGCAACATCACGAACGTCAACTTTATACAAGTTACGTGCAGATAAGAACAAGTTCTCATCAACTTCTTTCGTTACAATCAATACGTCTTTAAGCTCTAAACCTTTTAACTTAGCAACTAAGTCTTTAGTTTTAGGCGTTTCAACCGAAAAATCGTTAACTACTACTAAACGTTCTTGACGAACTAATTCAGATAGGATGCTAGCGATAGCACCACGATACATTTTACGGTTAACTTTTTGGCTGTGATCTTGAGGTTTAGCGGCAAATGTAACACCACCTGAACGCCAAATTGGACCACGAGTAGTACCAGCACGTGCACGGCCAGTACCTTTTTGGCGCCATGGTTTTGCACCACCGCCACTAACTTCTGAGCGAGTTTTCTGAGCACGAGTACCTTGACGAGCACCAGCTGCATATGCAACTACTACCTGATGTACTAACGCTTCGTTAAACTCACGTCCAAAAGTTGCTTCAGATACTTCAAGAGTACCTGTTGCGTCTTTTAATGATAATTCCATCATAAAATCTCCTGGACTAAGCTTTAACAGCTGGTTTAATGATTACGTTGCCATTGATAGCACCCGGAACTGCGCCTTTAATAAGCAGCAAGTTACGTTCAGCATCAACGCGAACCAATTCAAGGTTTTGTGTAGTACAACGCACAGCACCCATGTGACCAGACATTTTCTTGCCTTTAAATACACGACCTGGTGTTTGACATTGACCTAACGAACCGTTAGATCTATGTGATAACGAAACACCATGCGTTGCATGTTGCATGCTAAAGTTCCAGCGTTTAATACCGCCTTGGAAGCCTTTACCTTTCGATGTACCAGTAACGTCTACTAATTTAGTGTCATTGAATAATGAAACAGTGATTTCACTGCCAGCTTCGATGTCACTACCTTCATTTTCGTTTAAACGGAATTCCCACAAGCCGCGGCCTGCTTCGATACCTGCTTTCGCGAAATGTCCAGCAGCTGGTTTAGTTACACGGCTTGCTTTACGCTTGCCCGTAGTAACTTGTAGCGCTGAATAACCATCGTTGTCTACTGTTTTAACTTGAGCAACACGGTTTGCTTCAACTTCAATAACAGTAACAGGGGTAGAAACACCATCTTCTGTGAAGACACGAGTCATACCCACTTTACGTCCAACTAGACCTATAGTCATGTTAAAACTCCCCTTAGCCCAAGCTGATTTGAACATCAACACCAGCTGCAAGATCTAAACGCATTAATGCGTCTACAGTCTTTTCAGTTGGCTCAACGATATCAATCATGCGTTTGTGAGTACGAATTTCGTACTGATCACGTGCATCTTTGTTAACGTGTGGAGAAGTCAAGATAGTGTAACGTTCTTTGCGAGTAGGAAGTGGAATTGGACCACGAACCTGTGCGCCAGTACGTTTTGCAGTATCAACGATTTCTGCTGTAGATTGATCAATCAAACGATGATCGAACGCTTTCAAACGAATGCGAATTCTTTGATTTGACATGTAGACAAATCCCCTTTTTAAAGAACAAAAAAATACAACCCTCTGCTTCCTTATGTGCTGGAAGGGGGTGTATTAACTAATAAACATTCAACTCAAAATTAGAGCTGCTGTGAAATAAACAAAAATAATATTCTTATTTATTTAGTGCTATAAGCGATTACCTTTAGTAAAAGTCTTAAGCAAACACACTCAATTCGGCTGAATGCGAGCGCGTATTATACAAGAAACCTTTTTATGTGCAAGCTTTCTTGTCGCTTATTGTAGATTAAGTCATTTATAGCAGGCTAAAGGTAGTTTCTACTTAGAAGGATATAGCTGCACGGACATAATACCTCTACTTTAACTGCGTCAACTAAGTGATATTACTCAAACACGCTTAAGATGCATCTTGATTACGGTAATGTATTCATTAGTCTGCTGATGAGAGCATTAATCCGATTGGTATAGATGGTAATTATGGATTTTTCATTATTACTTTATAGAATGAGGTTTGATCTATTTCATTTACCTAGGCTGTGTGGTGTTACGATTTGGCGAGTTATCTTAATAAAGCCAATTTAGTCGATAACACAATATTTCTAGCGGTTTGTTCACCAAACAATATGAGATTGGCGATTTTATTAAAAAATCTGGCTCGATTAAAATTATCAACTAATAACTTTGCAACAGTATGATAGTCACTTTCTTTTAAAACTTCATGCCCATTCTATTTTAAGCCCATCGAAGAAGTGTTTGAGCAACATCACTTAATCGTTGTTGTGATTTATAATGGCGCTACATGGATGGTGTTATTAGAGAATAGATGAGCATATTCTCCTGAATGATAATGATTTCATCATAGCGCCTTAAATTTAAATAGCTCAATCACTCAGAAATAGGCATCTTGATTAGTAAAGGGGATCTTCGTATGGACAAAAATAATTTTGAACAATCAGGGGGAAATGCTAAGCCTAACGGTTCAGGCTTTACTCGCATAGTAAAAGCAACTCGCTGCTCTTTTTTAGGATTAAAAGCGGCATATAAATATGAATCAGCATTTAGACAAGAGTTATACCTATGTCTTTGTTTATTTCCACTGAGCTTATATATTGCTAAGGGTGGAATGCAGTTAGCACTATTAATAGGGGCGTTAATATTATTACTGTTAGTCGAAGTGATAAACTCAGGAATAGAAGCCGTGGTAGATCGTATTGGACTAGAGCATCATGAATTATCTGGTCGGGCAAAAGATTTAGGCTCTGCGGCTGTATTTTTAGCTATTTGTTTTTGTGTGATTACTTGGGCTGGTATTCTCTTTGATAACTACGTGAGCACTTCATATTAGGGCGTCTTTTTAATACATTTTATTCGTTACCTTTTTTCTACCTATATATAGGTACAACTATATAGGGACAACTATATAAGTAGAACATCATAAAGGAGCTATTTTTAACGTAAATTAGTGACTATTAAATATTACTATTTAGTAAAATATTTATCAATTTTCTATGGATTTGCTTTTGTTAATGTTATACTCGCGCGCAAATTTTCAACAATTCTGCTTTTATTCTTTCTTATATATAGAAGATAAAGTGGGATAGACCTTAAACTAAGTAGAGTACTAGAATGGCAGATTTAGCTAAATACAGAAACATTGGTATCTTCGCTCACGTTGATGCTGGTAAAACCACAACAACTGAACGTATCCTTAAACTTACCGGTCAGATCCATAAAACTGGTGAAGTACATGACGGCGAGTCTACGACTGACTTCATGGAACAAGAAGCTGAGCGCGGTATTACTATCCAGTCTGCTGCGGTAAGTTGTTTTTGGAACGATCACCGTTTTAATGTCATCGATACTCCTGGTCACGTTGATTTCACTGTTGAAGTATACCGTTCATTAAAAGTACTTGATGGCGGCGTTGGTGTTTTCTGTGGTTCTGGTGGTGTTGAGCCACAATCAGAAACTAACTGGCGTTATGCGAATGACTCAAAAGTTGCTCGTATCATCATGGTTAACAAATTAGACCGTTTAGGTGCTGATTTCTACCGTGTTTGTAAGCAAGTTAAAGACGTTTTAGGTGCTAACCCATTAATCATGACTTTACCTATTGGTACTGAAGATGATTTTGTTGGTGTTGTTGACCTACTTTCTGAAAAAGCTTACATCTGGGATGACACAGGTCTTCCTGAAAACTTCACAATCACTGATATTCCTGCAGACATGGTAGAACAAGCTGCTGAGTACCGTGTGAAGTTAATTGAAACAGCTTTAGAAGTTGATGAAGACATGTTAATGGAGTTCTTAGAAGGGGAAATGGTTCCTACTATAGAACAAATCAAAGCGTGTATCCGTGCTGGTACTCGTGATATGACTTTCTTCCCAACTTACGGTGCATCTGCATTTAAAAACAAAGGTATTCAATTAATTCTTGATGCTGTTGTTGATTACTTGCCTTCACCTACCGATGTTAATCCTCAACCACTTACTGATGAGTTTGGCGATGCTAATGGTGAATACGCAATTGTTTCTGCAGACGAAACATTCAAAGCGTTAGCATTCAAAATCACTGATGACCGTTTTGGTACATTAACTTTCGTACGTATCTATTCAGGTACATTGAAGAAAGGCGATACCATTCTTAATGCTGCAACAGGAAAAACTGAGCGTGTTGGTCGTATGTGTGAAATGCAAGCCGATGACCGTAACGAACTTACTTCAGCACAAGCTGGTGATATCATCGCAATTGTTGGTATGAAAGGTAACGTTCAGACAGGTCACACATTATGTGATCCTAAACACCCTATCATCCTAGAAGCTATGGTATTCCCTAAGCCTGTAATTTCAATTTCTGTAACACCAAAAGATAAAGGTTCTACTGAGAAAATGGGTATTGCTATCGGTAAAATGGTTGCAGAAGATCCTACTTTTAAAGTTGAAACTGATGAAGATTCAGGTGAAACGATTTTATCTGGTATGGGTGAGCTTCACTTAGATATCAAAGTAGATATTCTAAAACGTAGCTATGGTGTTGAATTACAAGTTGGTAAGCCACAAGTTGCTTATCGTGAAACTATCACGACTGCAATTGAAGATTCTTACACACATAAGAAACAATCTGGTGGTTCTGGTCAGTTCGGTAAAATTGATTACCGTATCAAGCCTGGCGAACCTGGTTCAGGTTTTGTATTTAGCTCTGTTGTTGTTGGTGGTAATGTACCAAAAGAATTCTTCCCAGCTATTGAAAAAGGCTTCAAAGGCATGATGGATACTGGTGTTCTTGCTGGTTTCCCTGTACTTGACGTTGAAATTGAATTATACGATGGTGGCTTCCATGCTGTCGATTCATCTGCTGTTGCATTTGAATTAGCTGCTCGTGGTGCTTTCCGTCAATCAATTCCAAAAGCTGGTGCACAGTTAATCGAACCTATCATGAAAGTTGATGTGTTTACTCCTGATGATCACGTTGGTGATGTTATTGGTGATTTAAACCGTCGTCGTGGCATGATCGCAGGTCAAGAAGCGGGTGTTTCTGGTGTTCGTATTAAAGCTGACGTACCTCTTTCAGAAATGTTCGGTTACATCGGAACTTTACGTACAATGACATCAGGTCGTGGTCAATTCTCTATGGAATTCTCTCACTACATGCCTTGTCCTAATAACGTAGCTGAAACTGTAATTGCTGAAGTTAAAGCGGCTAAAATCGCTAAAGATGCTGCTAGAAAATAGATAAGCGTTAGTTATTTTGATAAAAGCATGCTTCGGCATGCTTTTTTATTGCCTGCAATTTGGCCATTATAATAGGAAGGCATGAAGAAATTCCAACGGAATTCTCCGCTAGCAATACAGGTGCCTTGTCCTATTAATGGTGTGAAACTGTAATTGCTGAAGTTAAAGCAGCTAAAATAGCTAAAGACGCAGCTAGAAAATAGATAAGCGTTAGTTATTTTGATAAAAGTATGCTTCGGCATGCTTTTTTATTGCCTGCAATTTGGCCATTAGAATAGGAAGGCATGAAGAAATTCCAACGGAATTCTCCGCTAGCAATACAGGTGCCTTGTCCTATTAACGGTGTGAAACTGTAATTGCTGAAGTTAAAGCGGCTAAAATCGCTAAAGATGCTGCTAGAAAATAGATAAGCGTTAGTTATTTTGATAAAAGCATGCTTCGGCATGCTTTTTTATTGCCTGCAATTTGGCCATTATAATAGGAAGGCATGAAGAAATTCCAACGGAATTCTCCGCTAGCAATACAGGTGCCTTGTCCTATTAACGGTGTGAAACTGTAATTGCTGAAGTTAAAGCAGCTAAAATAGCTAAAGACGCAGCTAGAAAGTAGAAAATAATTAGTCTCTAATTATTTTTTGATAAAAGCATGCTTCGGCATGCTTTTTTATTGCCTGCAATTCAGTAAAAATTATTTATTGTGCGGTCTTTTAATTAATAGTCATCGAGATTAATTAAGTTGAAGGCCATGAGGCCAAAATCTTCGCCAACGGTGCAAAGTCACCAGAGGTAGGTAACTCTGCTTGTTTCGCTTTATTAACCGATGTAGTTGCCAATGTATAGGCGTTAGATGAATAACAATATTTAGATAGTTAGGAATATTGAAATAAGTAATATGATGATCTGGCCGTAACTGCTGTAATATCGTTAAACATAAGTTAATATCATGGTCACTTATATCAGGTAAGTTAATTGACAAACAGGCATGTGAATCTAACTTGCTTGTTAACACCTCAAGCTGATTTACGATGCAATCAAAACCAAACTCCTGAGACTGATAAACATCACAAATAATCCAGTCGATATCGTCTGCATTTTGCTGGTCTAACCATGTCATGCCATCAGCACAGGTTATATCCATATCAACTTGTTCTGGATTGAAGTATTGAGTAAAACTATCGATAACTTCTTGACTGTGATCAATCGTCTTTAACTTTATATCAGGTGATAAATGCTGTAAAAAACGGGTGAGGTTTCCACCACCCAAGCCTAGTTCAATGATGCGCGTTGGTCTAAATATCAGTAGAGGCAATAGCAGAGCAATTTGATGGGGTAATGTTAATTGCCAAGGTTTACGTTTGTGCATAACACTTTGCACTACATCACTAAATGCCATCCAACGATAAGAGTCGTTTTCACTTACCGTTATTGCATCTTGTTGTTGGCTTAAATACACTAACCGCCCTTGGGCTAAATGTTTCGCTAACTGCATAAGCCAATTCCTAAATTTACTATTAATAATATTGAATAAGCGTAAGGATAGCCAATGAAAGTCTGCAGGTCACCAAAAACCGTTTTAGAGTTTGAGCAATATTACCAACTACGTTGGCAAATATTACGTCAGCCATGGGGACAAGTCTTAGGCAGTGAACGTGATAGCCTCGAGCAGGAAAGCCTTCATCGTATGATTATCGATGAAAATAACGAAGTACTCGCTGTGGGAAGACTAGAGAAATCTAGCCAGTTCAGCGGTCAAATACGCTTCATGGCAGTCAGCGAAGAAGCACAAGGGCAAGGTCTTGGTCAGCAAATGATGAAATCCCTAGAGCTTCAAGCACAAAAGCTAGGTATTACTGATTTGACTTTGAATGCTCGAGCAAATGCTGTGATATTTTATCAGCGACTTGGTTATACCTTGCATGGTTTTTCACACCGATTGTTTGATGAAATTGAACATTTCTCCATGAGTAAAACGTTAGTCCCTTGTGATAATCATCAACAAAAATTATCAGTGGCACTACAAAATATTTGGCATGACACTATTCCGCTCAGTAAAGCGATGAACATTAAAATTAGTTATTTTGATGGTAAAGAGCTTATTACACATTGTGAGGGCAGTTTTAATAAAAACCTGCATAACACTATGTTTGCTGGCAGTATTTATACCTTGGCTACTTTATCAGGTTGGGGGTGGGTATATTTGCAGTTGCAACACTTACAACTTAAAGGAGATATTGTCTTAGCTAAGGCGAATATTGAATATCATGCACCGATAACAGGCATGGGGTATGCAAAAGTTTGTACTGAATCAGTATCGGGTGACTTTACTCGATTAACCTTGGGAAAAAATGCGCGTATTAAGTTAACAGCTCAGCTTTACAATGGTGATAAAGTTGCTGCTACCTTCACCGGAAGTTATGCGGTGTTAGCTCCAAAAGCCTAATGTAAGTTCTCAATTAGCGCTAAGCTAAACGAAAATATCAAGGCTAATATCAGCCATAACGTTAAAAGTGAGAAAATATGAAAAAGTATTATCTGTTAGTCGCAACGGTAGTTTTTGGACTAACTGCTCAGTTATGCAGTTTGACCGCGCTTGCCGCGAGTGAAGAACAAAGTATAGCTAAAGTGTTAAATAGCTTTCATCAGGCGGCAGCAGATGCTCAAGCAAAACCTTACTTCGACTTATTTAGCGAAGAGGCCATTTTTCTTGGCACTGATGCTAGCGAGCGTTGGAGTAAAGAGGAATTTAAAGCCTTTGTGGTACCTTATTTTTCAAAAGGCACAGGCTGGCTCTATACTCCGACTGAACGAAACATCAGTTTAGTTAAAGAAGGGCAGGTAGCCTTTTTTGATGAATTATTATTCAGTGAAAGTTATGGTACTTGTCGTGGTTCAGGCGTATTGATAAAAACTAAGCAAGGCTGGAAAATATCCCAATACAATCTATCAATCCCTATGCCTAACGGCTTAGCTAAAGCACTTGTTAAACAGATAAAGTCTTTTGAGCAGCTTCAATAGAGAAAATGAGAATAAACATGATGAGTAACGAAGTAAGCACTAAGGTAATTGCCTCTGTAGGCATAGTTGGTTGTGGTTGGCTGGGCAGCGCATTAGCACATCAGTTGAAAGCACAAGGAGTAGCAGTACTCGCAACGAGAAGTAACATTGAGAATACCGAACAATTGAAAAGCCAAGGCGTTGATACTGCGGTGTTATGCTTACCAGCAGATCAAGCGTTGTTAAATAGCCACCCCATTTTTAAACAACAATGTTTAGTTATCGCTATTACGCCACAATTTAGGCAAGGTCGAGTTGACTATGCTGAGAAAGTAAAGCAGTTAGTTGAATCGGCTAAAGCTGGTAACTGCGTTGAACAGATTATTTTACTGAGCAGCAGTGCTATATATAACGGTTTATCAGGACAGGTTGATGAAGGTATTGAGTTAGATTTATCTGCAGATAAAGTGTCTGTATTAAATGATGCAGAGCAAGCGGTGCTAAATTTCAATGTAAATAGTGATATTGAGTCAAATGCTAACTTAGCTAAGAGAATTGCTTATGTACTCAGGTTATCTGGTTTAGTGGGACCAAATCGACACCCGGGCAAGTTTTTATTAAATGGCCGTATGCTCAAAAGTCCACAGGCTATTGTTAACTTAATTCATCAACATGATGCCATTGGTCTTATTCATGCATTGTTACAAAGTGACATCCAAGGTGGTATTTTTAATGGAGTTAGTTCAACTCAGGTAACTAAAAAGCAATATTATCAAGCGGCAGCGATTGCCTTACAATTACCGGCACCTAGTTTTGAAGAGAGTAACTTGGCATCAGCGAGCGAACCAAAAATAGTCTCAGCTACAAAAACACGTTCCGAATTAAATTACTCATTTGTTTATGATGATTTACTCAACTGGCTAGACCAAGATGAGTAATTCCTTTTCTGATGTTTAAGTGATAATTTTCTTACGCGCCTATGCACCTGACTTAAGGGTGTCATCCTCGTGGTGTATTAATCAGGGCTCCAGTTTGTCAACGTCATCTTTGATCAGATACTTCGAGTATGACTTGTACAGTAAGACTCTGAGTTAACTACATAGGAATTTTTTCTTATATCAAAAGGATTAATATACTGGGCCACAGCGCTTTTGATATACTAGCGCTGATATTTATTAAAGAGCAAACTTTTGAATTTATTCCCAACAAAATTTATAATTCGTCATCAAGCTAAACTACTGTTTCTTGTTGTATGGGGCCATGTCACTATTTTGGATCTTTGTTATGTGACGTATGCAGGGCCAATCTTTTTCTGGCAAGAAAATTTACAGCCATTCACGTTATTTATTCATCTAACGGTAGCCTCTTTAACGTTAGCTTTTTATTATTTACTCATTAATGTCGCCACTCGTTTTCGGATAAATAAAACGGCTAAATCACTGAATTCTACAAAGGATACTTCACACTAATGCGCGTTGTACTTGCGCCTATGGAAGGCGTGCTAGATTACAGGATGCGTGAATTACTCACGCAAGTAGGTAGTTATGATCTCTGTGTTACTGAGTTTATTCGTGTGGTTGACCAAGTGCTGCCAGAACGTGTTTTTCATCGATACTGCCCTGAATTAATTAATGCTAATGTTTACGGCAGCTGCACGAAAGCAGGCACCCCTGTTCGAGTACAGTTATTGGGACAATACCCTGAGTATATGGCTGAAAATGCCGCCAAAGTAATAGAGCTTGGTTCAAGTGGTATCGATTTAAACTTTGGCTGTCCCTCTAAAGCGGTTAATAAAAGTCGTGGTGGATCAATTTTATTAAAAGACCCCGAAAATCTTTATCAAATAATAAAAGCAGTTAAAGAAGCGGTACCCAGCGACACCATTGTCAGTGCTAAAATTCGTTTGGGTTATGAAGACAAAACCCTTGCCATAGAAAATGCGCAAGCGGTTGAAGCTGCAGGTGCCAATGAACTGACTGTACATGCCCGTACTAAAGTAGAAGGTTACAAACCACCAGCACATTGGCAGTGGATTGCTAAAATTAAAAATGCCATTAATATTCCCGTTATCGCTAATGGAGAAATTTGGAATTTAGAAGATGCAGTTAAGTGTCGAGAAGTTTCTGGCTGTAAAGATATTATGGTTGGTCGTGGTGCCTTAACTATTCCTAATTTAGGACAAGTTATTAAACAAGAAAGCGATATTATGCCGTGGTTAGAAGTGCTGGCTATATTATCTGCCTATACAGAATTTGAAACTCACGGCGACAAGAGCAAGTATTACTGTAATCGTATTAAGCAGTGGCTGAAGTATTTAAAAAATCATTATCCAGAAGCGGGTGATCTATTTGATGAAATAAGAAGGTTAAAAACAGCCGAAGATATTAAAGCTGCGTTTTAAAAAGTAGAGAAAAATAGTTAAAAAGGGCGACATTTGTTGCCCTTTTTTCTATTTATACCCGCAGTTCCTAGAACGAGTATATATTCCATTAATTTTTATGCCTATCAAGTTAACTCAGGATTTTGCTGTAAACGTCATCTTCTAAGTCTCTGATTAAAACGGAGCATGGATGCTTCTTATTAGACAATGCCGGACGCATATTGTCCTGATCCATCACTTTTAGAAGCTGGATCCCCCGATTAAGACACCACGGGGGTGACGTCCTTGAGCCAAGTGCATAGGCATGTTAATTTTTGAGTTCCAAGATTATCGAAAAGAATGACAGCGCTTAATTTCTTCTATCAGTGCGTTTGCCAACGGCGAAGCCATGTTGCTTTTTGAAGAAATTAACATCACTGGGATTTTATAAAAGTATTTTTGGGGAAGAATCGACTTAAATAAGCCCTTATCAACCCAATAATTCGCATAGTGTTCTGGTAAATAACCAATAAACTCACCTGACAATATAAGGTGAGCTATGCCTTCGTCATTGTAGGCCGTCGCACTGTTTTGATAATTTAAGCCATCATTTCTTACTTCTCTATCACGCATATAGTTACTGGTGATCACTTCAGCGGTTTCAAGCAGTCTAGTTACTTCTGACGGCTTACAGTCGAACAACGTGTGTCCTTGACCGCAATATAAATAGTTGGTTTCATTGTGTAGTGGATAATAATCTAAACCACGCAGGTGATGGCGACTCACTCCTAGGCCAACTAGCGAACGGCCATTAGCTACCGATATTTCTACTTCACGTGCTTCACAGACATTAATATCAAACTGGAGGTTATCGCCTTTCGCTTTTAATGCTGAAATAACACGGGCAACACCACAGCGCGGATCGCTGACAAAAGTATCAATAGTTGCAATAGTTACGCGACCTGAAAGTTCATTTTTCGAACTAGCAACGGTACTGGTAAATGCTTCACATTGTTGTAGTAACTCTAGCGATGCTTGATAAGTAACACGGCCTGTTTCTGTGAGCTCAAAACCACTTCTGCCACGGTTGCATAATTTGATACCTAAACGAACTTCTAAATCCGATAAATGGGCACTTATGGTAGAACGACCTATATTTAAACGGGACTCTGCCGCGGATAAACCACCACATTCAACAATGGCGACGAAAATCCGGAGTAAACGTAAATCAACGTCATGAACTTGCATAGTTTTTAGTTGCCCTCTTTAGTTCGGTAAATCCGGAATGAATTATGGTTATTATGTATTTATAAAACATATAGGGCAAGATAAAATAAGGGTATTAAGCTACATAAAACAACTAAATAATTAGGAGCATTAAGATGACATTTAAATACGGTATTGATCGCCTGAATCTTGATATTGTAAATGGTATTGCTAATGGCAGTATCAAAGCTGAGCTTTGCCAAGAAGCGATAGATAAAATCAACATAAGCCGCCAACGCGTAGAGAAAATGGCTGCTTCAGATAAAGCTGTATATGGTATCAACACGGGCTTTGGCCCATTATGTGATACACAAATTTCACCTGAAGATACTAATTTATTACAAAAAAATCTGCTTATCACCCATGCCGTAGGTGTTGGTGAGCCAATCGAAAAAGCAATTTCTAAGCTGATGTTAATCACTAAGGTACATGCGCTAAGCCAAGGTTTTTCAGGTATTCGCCTTGACGTTGTAGAACGTATGTTAGCGTTTATCAAACTTGATTTGATTCCTGTTGTACCAGAGCAAGGCTCAGTAGGCGCATCGGGTGACTTAGCACCACTTTCTCACTTGTTTTTACCATTACTTGGTGAAGGTGAGTTTTGGATAAGTGAAGAGGGGCAAGCCGATAAAATAGTCGCTGCAGCACCATTACTTAGCGAAAATGGTCTAGATATTATGGACCTGCACGCTAAAGAAGGCTTGGCGTTAATTAACGGCACACAATTTATATTATCCCATGCCATTACAGCGCTAACTAAAATGCGTTATTTATTAGACCTTGCTGATGTCACAGGTGCAATGAGTATCGAAGGTATGCAAGGCAGCGAATCTCCATTTAGAGAAGAGTTGCATCAAGTACGCGCATTTAAAGGAAACCTTGAAGTTGCGGGACGCATGAGAAGTTTATTTAAAGGTTCACAAAACATGGCTGACCATGAAGAATGTGAACGTGTTCAAGACCCTTATTCATTACGATGTATTCCACAAGTGCATGGCGCATCACGTAATGCGTTTTATCATTTAGAAGAGTTAGTGGAAGTTGAAATGAACTCTGTTACGGATAACCCAATTGTTATCAGTAGCGAAGAGGCTATTTCAGGTGGTAACTTTCATGGCCAACCACTAGCGATGGTTCTAGATTACGCTTCGATTGCGGCTTCTGAGTTAGGTAATATCTCTGACAGACGTTGTTATTTATTGTTAGAAGGTTTACACGGATTACCGAGATTATTGACCTCTGCAGGTGGCTTAAACTCAGGGATGATGATCCCACAATATACGACGGCTGCATTGGTAACAGAAAACAAATCTCTTTGTTTTCCACCATCCGCTGATAGTGTACCTACCTCTATGGGTCAGGAAGATCATGTTTCTATGGGTAGTATTTCTGGCAGACAATTAAATCAAATCTTAGGTAACTTAGAGAAAATACTGGCTATCGAGTTAATGTATGCGGCACAGGCTATCGAATTTAGACGCCCTAATAAATGCTCAGAACTTATTGAACTAAACCATGCAGTGATCAGAGCGAAGGTAGCTAAACTTGAAGAAGATAGACTATTAAAACCTGACATCGATGCCATGATAAAATTAGTTAAGTCGCAAGCATTTACCGTTAGCTTAAACCATTAATAAAGGGCCCATTGCTATGACAACAACGATGAATTTTCAAGACCTAACGCTTTTCAAAGAGAGTATAAAGCAAGGGATCCCAAGCGAATTACCACCGGCAAAAGCTTATCCTGCCGATGCAAATCGTGCTCCTAAGCGCAAAGACATACTATCAGCTGACGAAAAGCAGCTGGCGGTAAGAAATGCGCTGCGTTACTTTCCTAAAGAATGGCATCAAGAATTAGCGGTAGAGTTTGCTCAAGAATTAAAGGATTTTGGTCGTATTTATATGTACAGATTCAAGCCAAGTTATACCTTGAAAGCACGCTCGATTAGCGATTATCCTGCTAAATGTACTCAGGCAGCGGCAATCATGCTAATGGTTGAAAACAACCTAGACCCTGCTGTTGCACAACATCCTGAAGAGTTAATTACTTATGGCGGCAATGGTGCGGTTTTTCAAAATTGGGCACAATACTTGTTGTCGATGAAATATTTGAGTGAAATGGAAAGTGATCAAACACTGCATCTTTACTCTGGTCACCCGATGGGATTATTTCCTTCTTCAAAAGAAGCGCCTCGTGTTGTTGTAACCAATGGCATGATGATCCCTAATTACTCTCAGCCAGATGATTGGGAAAAGTTTAATGCCTTAGGTGTAACACAATACGGGCAAATGACCGCGGGCTCTTTCATGTATATTGGTCCGCAAGGCATTGTTCATGGCACTACAATCACTGTGATGAATGCGTTCCGTAAAGTCCTTAATACCGGTGGCAAGAAAGGTGAAACGTCTAAAGGGAAAATATTCCTAACAGCAGGCTTAGGTGGCATGAGTGGTGCGCAACCTAAAGCAGGTAATATTGCTAATTGCATTACTGTTTGTGCTGAAGTGAATGCCAATGCCGCAACTAAACGTCATCAGCAAGGTTGGGTTGACGAGCTAATTGATAACATGGATGAGCTTGTTGCACGTGTGAAAGAAGCACAAGCCAATGAAGAAGTGGTATCAATTGCCTACATAGGTAATATCGTTGATGTATGGGAACGTTTTTTCGAGCAAGAAATTTTTATTCACTTAGGCTCAGACCAAACGTCATTACATAATCCTTGGTCAGGCGGTTATTATCCAGTAGACATTAGCTATGAAGAATCAAATCGATTAATTCGAGAAGAGCCTGAAGCGTTCAAAGTTAAAGTACAGGAAACACTTAGGCGACATGCAGACGCAGTAAATAAACATACAGCCAAAGGTACTTATTTCTTCGATTATGGCAACGCTTTCTTACTCGAAGCTTCACGCGCCGGTGGCGATGTTATGGCTGAAAATGGCATTGACTTTAAATATCCATCATACGTTCAAGATATCTTAGGGCCAATGTGTTTTGACTATGGTTTTGGACCATTTCGTTGGGTATGTGCTTCTGGTAAATCGGAAGATTTAGATAAAACTGATGCCATTGCAGCAAGTGTTCTTAGAAAGATCATGCAAGAGTCACCTGAAGAAATTCAGCAGCAAATGCAAGATAACATTACTTGGATTGAAGATGCTAAGCAAAACAAATTAGTTGTTGGTTCACAAGCTCGTATTCTTTATGCTGATGCTCAAGGCCGCATGGAAATTGCTAAAGCCTTTAATGACGCCATCAACAATGGTGAAATTGGTCCAGTAGTATTAGGCCGTGATCACCATGATGTAAGTGGCACAGATTCACCGTATCGCGAAACGTCCAATATTTATGATGGCAGTCGCTTTACTGCAGATATGGCTATTCATAATGTAATTGGTGATAGTTTCCGTGGCGCTACTTGGGTTTCTATCCATAATGGTGGCGGCGTAGGCTGGGGTGAAGTGGTCAACGGTGGTTTTGGTATGTTGCTTGATGGCACTGAAGATGCTGAGCGTAAACTAAAATCTATGCTGCTCTTTGATGTTAACAATGGTATTGCAAGACGTAGCTGGGCGCGAAATTCAGAAGCCAATTTTGCTATAAAACGCGAAATGGCAAGAACGCCTAAGCTTAAAGTCACTTTAGCTAATCTGGTTGATGACGATATTTTGAATAACTTATCGTTTTAAAATACTAGGCTTTGGAGCTATTTCTGTCTATCAGGAATAGCTCCAATACCAATTACAGTCATTGATTTTGATAAGGGTGCTGTATGGACGCAGCTTCTTAGTGAATGCAAACAGTACAGAAAAATCTTGTTAGACAATGCAGGGCTACATTATCCTAAGAATGTTCATGCTAAGATAAAAAACATCAGTGATGACCTTAACATTTTTATTTTGGGCCTATTTAAAATTTAAGGTGGCTGCCTAAACGATATTTATTGCCTGGTGATGTTAAGATAGCGACACTAACGACACCTTGTTTTGACCAAGTACGGCGCTTCACTTGTAAACAAGGTGTACTCGAGGGTATGTCTAACTGATGGCAAATATCAGTGCTAGCTAAAACCGCTTCTATTTCATGGGTTGCTTCCGTTAACGGCGCAACTGATGAAAGATATTCATGCGGAGTGATTTCAGTAAAGTTTTGTAATAAATACTCAGGCACTAAACTGGCATTTACATAACGGTGTTCTAACTGGATTGGATCATCATTTTCATAATGTAATATCTCAGAATAAAAAACATGTTCGTTATTTTTTAAGTTGAGTAAAATAGCTATTTCTTCAGTGACGGCAATAGATCTTAATAATAACTGCTTCGCTTTATGCTGATGACCACGACCACTAATCTCATCACTAATATTACGAATTTCTAATAATGAAGACTGGGATTTAAACGTTGCGACAAAAGTACCTGCACCTTGAGAGCGAACTACTATTCCTTGCTCGGTTAAATCTTGTAAGGCACGCCTTGCTGTCATACGACTGACATTAAATTGCTGAGTTAGTTCGTTTTCAGAAGGTACTTTTGCATTTTGCGGCCATTCACCTGATTCAATATTCTCACAGATATATTGTTTGATAATAGTATACTTAGCTGGCTTATCTTTTTTTGTTACGCTGATATTAGTGCTATTACTAGAATTGACAGTCATGATGATATTTGCATTTGTTTGAACTTATTTATACGATCTCACATCTTTAATGAAAAGGCAAGAGTTGTATATACAAGTTGCGGTTTGCATAGTTTCAAGGTAAAATTTTTCTATCATGGTGAGCTTATTCGCTAGTTGCCTTTATATTGAGGTTAGCTGGTTATTTTTGCTTTCATATTATTCATCACTTTCTCCATTAGGTAGCGATATGACACTTTCTAAGCACTGGCAAACCCTTTATATCAATGTAAATCTGGCAACGATGACTGATGGCGCGAATAGCTATGGTGAAATTATCAATGGCGCCTTAGCGATTAGTGCTGGAAAAATTGTTTGGCTAGGTAAGCAAAGTGATTTACCTGATTCATTATCAGACTCTTTATCTGACAAAGATGGTGATAGCTTGAAGGTCGACTCTGTTGATATTATTGATGGCAAAGGCCAATGGTTAACGCCAGGTTTAATCGATTGCCATACGCATTTAGTGTATGGCGGTAATCGTGCCAATGAATTTGAAATGCGTTTACAGGGTAAAAGCTATCAAGAAATAGCCAACGCTGGCGGTGGTATAGTATCAACCGTTTCAGCGACGCGAAAGGCGAGTGAGCAAGAGTTACTTGCGAGTGCTTTACCGCGTCTAACTGCTTTACATCAACAGGGTGTGACTACTGTTGAAATTAAATCAGGTTATGGTTTAGATACGGCAAATGAAATTAAAATGCTAAAAGTAGCAGGTCTTTTAGCTGATGAACTTCCCGTGACGATCAAGCGTACTTTTCTCGGTGCGCATGCTTTACCGACAGAATATAAAGATAATGCCGAAGGCTACCTTGATATTGTTTGCGATGAAATGTTGCCACAAGTGGTAAGTGAAAACTTAGCAGATGCCGTTGACGTATTTTGTGAAGGCATAGGTTTTAGTCTAGAGCAAACTAAACGTGTTTTTGATGCAGCACAATTCCATAACTTACCTATTAAAGTTCATGCAGAGCAATTATCTAACTTAGGTGCTTCAGAGCTTGCAGCAAACTATAATGCTTTGTCATCTGATCATATTGAATTTCTTGATGAAGCAGGTATTAAGGCGATGAAAAAATCGGGTATGACCGCGGTATTATTACCTGGCGCTTTTTACTTCCTACGTGAAACGCAATTACCACCGATTGAATTATTAAGAAAACATCAAGTACCAATGGCGGTTGCTACCGATGCAAACCCAGGAACATCTCCTATTCATAATATTCATTTAATGCTTAATATGGCGTGTACTTTATTTAGGTTAACACCGAGTGAAGCATTGGCAGGAATTACCTGTTATGGCGCTAAGGCCCTAGGATTAAGCGAAAGTAAAGGGCAGTTGGCCGTTGGTTATGATGCTGATCTTGCATTATGGAATGTTAGCCAACCTGCAGAGTTATGCTATCAGTTTGGCGTTAATCCATTAACGGCATTAGTAAAGGATGGCAAGCAAGTCATTTAAGATTTAACCTGAACTTTGGATAATGGGTGTTTGATGTTTTAGTAAAAGATACCAATGCAAAAACCTACAAAAAGTCAGAGTCGTTAGATATCTCATCAATGTTTCAGTTGCTGCGGTTATCAAGGTAAAACGTTTATGAATGGCTAGCTATTTATCGACGTTTAACGATGAGAGCCACATAAAAATGGGAATGTTGAGCAAGTGCTGCTTATCCCTAGATTAGGTTATTTACTCTCTAAGAATAAATTTGCTGTAAATACCGTCTTGCTTGTTTAGGGTTGTTGGCAAAAATGCCATCAACCCCTAAATCGACTAGCATAGTAATATCTTCATGTTCATCTACCGTATAGACAAATACTTTTAGCCCGCGTTGATGTGCATCTTTCACAAAATGCTCATTAACAACATCAATACTTATATGTACTGAATAGGCATTTAGCGTAGTAGCAAATTTGGCATAACCTATTGGTAAACATGCTGTTAGTGCGCCAATGGCTAATTCAGGACGTTGCCGTGATAGTTGTTGCAGTTGTTGATGATTAAAAGAGGATATCAAGAGTTGGCTACTTTCAATGCCGTACCGAGATATTGCATTATCAATACATTCAAGCAGTAAGGAAACATTGTTAATTCCTTTAAGTTCTATATTTAACAAACAACAAGGCGGGATAATCGCGAGTACTTCCTCTAATGTCGGTATTCTCTCACCTTTTCCTGCATCGAGTTGGCGTATTTTATCAAAAGTCTGCTGGGTAATTAATCCCGATCCTGACGTGGTGCGCTCTAGCTTACGATCATGAATCACCACGAACTGGTTTTCTACCTCGAATATATCGATTTCAATACCATCGACTTTAATATCAATTGCTGATTGGATGGCGAGTAATGTGTTTTCTGGTTCAACGGCGCTGACGCCGCGATGTGCAAAAATTAGCATAGTGATGAAAGATGATTAATACATTAGTGTTACTTTTGAGTATAATACTTATTAATTAATATGTCCTAAAGCAAAATGAGCAGAGATTAACTTGACCACCTCGACCTCCCCAAAACGTTTAAATAAATACATTAGTGACTCTGGTTTTTGTTCGCGCCGTAGTGCCGATAAAATGATAGAAGGCAACCGTGTAACCATCAATGATAGAGTGCCAGAGCTTGGTACTAAAGTGTTAGTGGGTGATGTAGTTAAAGTCGACGGATATGAAATCGCAGCAATTAGTGATGACAAATCGGATCGTATTTATATCGCTTATAACAAACCTATCGGTATTACCTGTACTACTGAAAAACACGTACGCGGTAATATTATTGATGCGATTGGTCATAAAAAACGTATATTTCCTATCGGTCGCTTAGACAAACCTTCTGAAGGTTTAATATTTCTCACCAGTGATGGTGATATTGTTAATAAAATATTACGCGCGGAAAATGCTCATGACAAAGAATATATTGTCACCGTAGATAAACCGATTAGTGAACGTTTTATTGAGAGAATGTCTCGTGGCGTACCTATTTTAGGAACCATTACCAAACCTTGTATCGTACAAGTTAAAAGCCGTTTTGAATTTACCATTATTCTTACCCAAGGTCTTAACCGTCAAATTCGCCGCATGTGTGAATATCTCGATTATGAGGTTTTAAAATTAAAACGCTCACGTATCATGAAAGTTGAGTTGGGGGATTTAACCCCAGGTCAATGGCGAGAACTAACGGCAAGTGAAATGGCCGAAATTAACAAAGCGGTTGAAGGGTCTAGTAAAACCGCCATTAATACAGCTCAGCCTAAACAAACGGCTTCAAACATGAGTGAGCTTGAAGAGCTATCGGCCTCGTTAAACAATGCAGATAATAAAAGTGATTCTAAAACTAAACAGGATACACCTGAACAAACACCTTCTAGTAAACAGGAAGATGCAAAGCAGGAGGATCCAAAAGATGTTTGGCCTTATAACAGCCATAAAACCAAAGACTAAATAGGGTCTTTATTTTTCGAACTACCCCGCGAATTTATTTCGCTTAAATCACGGGGTTTTCTCGACATTATTTAGAAAAAAACACTATAAAACACTAGGCTTAGTAGACTTCTTATTGAGTGAGATAACCTTCGTTTTACTGATTCGATGACGATATATTTCTCTCAGGTAATGAATTGATTTTTTCACACTATCTATGGTTAATCGTATATCGTTAATGGACGTAAACTTCTTCTCATCACGGACTAATTCTCGATACTTCTTTTCATACATAGGTTTGATAGCATACCAATTGGTATCGAGTATTTTTGCCGGATTTTCATGTTCAATCAACATTTCCTCTAACTTTGCTTCATCAAATACTGGCGCTTTAATAAAGTCGATAATAGCAACATCTAAAGAGTCATCGAAACGATATTCTTCTTTAGCAAAGCAACGCTTAATGTAAGAAACAATGAGTGTTAAAAAGTCATCACTTAAACATGGGCTTTTGGCAATTAAGGTCGTTAACGATAAATTAGCTGAGGCACCAATAACTAAGGCATAGCGCTTTAAGGTGGTATTAGGGAATAAATTGTTCAGATGCATTTTTAGTTTATTTAAGTCCATATAAGACAGTTTATAGTCTTTAGGGAGTGAAATAATTGAAACTATTGATGAACAATTTTTGAAAAAGTGAAGATCTTTTAAATGTTTAGCATCAAAGCCTGAGCTTTTATATTTTTCTAAAGCGAGCTTATATTCCTCTGATTCAATGGGTAATAAACTAACCCCTTCAATGGCTTGTGTAGCGTCATTAAAGTGCGGTAAATCAATTGATCTGAAAAATAAATCGTCAACATCTAAGACCACTTTTTCACCATTAAAACTCGGCTGCTTTTGTTCTTGATTTGCTGTTGTAGAGTCCGCTACTACTGATTCGGCGTAAGCGATGGCAACGGGTCCAGCTAAGCTCATAAATAAATCATTAGCATCTAAACGAATAGTTTCCCCTATATCGATACCAGCACGACGAAAGTAGTTATCATCATAATCGGTGGTAACCGCTTGAGCTGTTAATATATTAAAAATTTGTTGGCTAATATATTGGTTGGCATGTTTTTCCATGGTATTGACATCAATATATTTAATGCCACCGTTGGTATCACTTTGCTCGGCATAGCGCATAATGTCATTTGATATTAGCATCATGGCATTCCATGGCCGGATCCTATAAGGCGCATCTCCGTCGACATGATCTTTTTCATTATCTAGATTGTACGAAAAGTCCCACTCTTCCGCTAAATACTTACATAATAAACGACCAGCATTGATATGCAGTGCTTCAGAGACCTCAATACTTGGATCGTTTATATTTGGCAAAATGCAAATGCCGCTGGTAAAGATAGGCTCAAAAACAAAATTCTGCCCGTGAGTGGCTATTTCTTTTTCTGAGCGAATTTCAAAGGTTTTGCTCATGTAAGAATATTGCTGAGCTAGACCAAACTCTGATGCCATACCAGAGCCCGTTCCGCCGCCAGCACTAAATATATAAAAATATAAACGCGATTGGTTGGCTTTAATGCCACAAGAATCAATCAGGTAAGAATGGATGAATTGCCAATCAGTATTATTGAAATGTTCTGTTTCTTTATTGAGGATCATTTTAGCAAGATATTGTCCTAAAATAGGCGCATTACCAGCACCACCAGCATGAACCTCAGATAAATCCATTATTTTTAGTTTACTATAATCATCAAGAAAATCTTTATCATAGCTTTGTGAAGAATACCGAATCCGCCCTTCAATATCTTTATCTAAGTCGCCCAGCATGACTAATGGCTCAATTAAAAATACCGGTTTGTTCGATTTTTTATTTTGTAGTTTTAAGCTTCGTTTGATCCATTTTAACGAACTGCCTTCACGCTCTTTGGCTTTTTTCATCTCATTATGAAATTCGTTTAAATAATAATTGCGAGCACTGTGAACTAATGAGGCTACATCTAGCGCTATATTAGATCCACATCGCCCTAAGCCAATAAGACAAACTGATGGGAAGGGTTGTGATTTTTTTTGTTGTCCTTCTTGTTCAACAGGGACAGGGTATACTTCATCCCGTAAGGTATCTAAATTGGTTAAAATACGGGACAAGTCTTTTTCAGTAAAATAGAGGTGGGTTGGATCTGAAGAGCGATTAACATTTTTATCTGTTTTTACTATGATGTCAAAGTCATCACTTGGAGTTATACCAGATGAGCTAGCAATAGTCGCTTTGGTTTTAGTGCTGCTTTGATCTTTCTTGACTGTTGACTGTGCTGTTTTAGCTGTTTTGGCCGTCGTATGTTTCGTTTGCATCCATTATCCCCAGTTATTTTACTTATTAGCATCAATAAAGATAGGATATAAACTGAGAAATAGCCTAAAAAAAACTTAGGTTATTCAAACTATTAATTTAACATTGTACTCGAATGATTACGCTATCAACACTTCCATGTGTTTGATAAACGTTGTCATAGAAAAGGTTTATGCTTTGTTAATATTAAGCAGGGCTGACGAAAGCTCAGTTATCACTTGGCTATCTTCAATAGTTGAAGGTATTTCAATCTCTTGTCCGTCAATCATTTGCCTAAGGGTTTTGCGTAATATTTTGCCTGAACGGGTTTTGGGTAACCTATCGATGATAAGTAATTTTTTCAATGACGCTATTGCCCCAATATCATTGCGAATACTTTGTTTTAATTCATCAATTAGATCTTCATCACTGGTGGTAATACCATTTTTTATCACTACTAGGCCTAAAGGAACTTGCCCTTTTAATGAATCGTTAATGCCTACCACTGCACACTCTGCTACAGCTGGATGACTCGATAAAACTTCTTCCATTTCACCTGTTGATAAACGATGGCCAGCAACATTGATAACATCATCAATACGACCCATGATAAAAAGATAACCCTCTTCATCAATATAGCCGCCATCTCCTGATATATAATAACCAGGATAAGTTGATAAATATCCAGATATTAAGCGTTGCGGGTCGCGATAAATGGTGGCTAAACAGCCAGGAGGCAGTGGTAGTTTTATTGCCACACTACCTTGTTGCCCAGCAGGGACTTGTTGACCATCGGCATCAAGAATTTGTACATCAAATCCCGCGATAGGAAAACCAGCAGAGCCAGCTTTTGTTGCCACTATATTACCAGAGCCGTCATCTAATGGTGTGCTAGCAATTGCCCAGCCAGTTTCTGTTTGCCACCAATGATCTATTACGGGTAACTGTGTTTTTTCTTTAAGCCAATGATAAGTTGCTGGGTCTAAGCGTTCGCCTGCTAGGAATAAGCGTTTTAATGATGAGAGGTCGTAATCTTTTAGCAAGTCGCCTTGAGGATCTTCTTTACCAATGGCACGAAAAGCAGTAGGGGCTGTAAATAAAGCATTCACTTTATACTCAGCACATACGCGCCAAAAAGCGCCTGCATCAGGCGTTTTAATCGGTTTTCCTTCATACATTATTGTCGTACAACCCGCCATTAACGTGCCATAAATAATATAGGAATGACCAACAACCCAGCCAACATCTGAAGCGGCCCAAAAAGTATCACCTGGCTGCATGCCATAGATATGTTTCATGCTATATAACATAGCGACTGCATGGCCACCATTATCTCTAACCACGCCTTTGGGTTTGCCAGTAGTACCAGAGGTATACAAAATATAGAGGGGATCAGTACTTTTAACGGGAACGGGTGGAATTTCTACTGCAACATCCATTTGTTCTTGCCAGTCGAGATCTCTATGCGGCTTTAGCTCGGCTTTGACTTCTTCTCTTTGGAAAATGATGCAATTTTTTGGTTTATGAACAGCGATTTCGATAGCTTCATCAATTAAGGGTTTATAGGGAATTATTTTTGCTATTTCAACACCACAGCTTGCGCCGACAATGACTTTTGGCTCTGCATCATTAATACGAACGGCAAGCTCATTAGCAGCAAAGCCGCCAAAAACAACAGAATGAATTGCACCTAAACGCGCACATGCCAACATTGCTATAGCCGCTTGGGGGATCATTGGCATATAAATTAATACACGATCGCCTTTACTGACATCATGTGCTCTGAGCACATCAGCAAACTTGGCTACTAAAGAGGTGAGTTCACTGTAGCTAAATTTTTGTTTTTGTCCGGTAACAGGCGAGTCATATACTAATGCGGTTTGAGCGCCACGACCTTGCTCAACATGGTAATCCAAAGCGAGATAACAAGAGTTCAGTTCGCCATCAGCAAACCATTCATGCCAAGAGTCATTATTTGTCGACAATATCGTTTGAGGTTTTTTATACCAAGCAACAAGCTCTGCCTGTTCTTGCCAGTAAGTCTCGGGTGAATTTGTTGCTAATGCCTGCTGTTCAATGTGTTTCATGATATTGGCCTTGTAAATAACTCAGATACACATACATTAAAACTGTCGACAAAATTTACCTATTAGACCTTAGCCTAGTAGTGGTGTTTTTGGAGGACGGAATAGCCTCTATTTACTTGGTTAGTTCGTTGTTTTTATTCGGATATGTTTGTTTTTGTAATAGGTGTTAAAAACTTTTATATATCGGTATAAATAATAGCTTATTAAGTGATGGTAGATGTAACTGTCGACAATAACATTGTTGATTGCCCTCAAAGTACCATGCTTTGAGGGCAAATGGGGATATGCCAGTGTGATTTTAATTCCCACTGAAATCCCGCACTTTGATTAGTAACGACTATGTACTAATAAATCCCGTAAAATTAGCTTTTTCGCTATTAACATTGCTAGGAGTTTCGGATCAAGGCTTAGTCACCGACATTTGATAATGCACTGCATCAAAGTCACCGATAGGATCTTTATGTAAATAGGCTCTGACAAAACTCATGCCCATTTTTTTCATGACGCCAACAGATGCTAAGTTATCGGCCACAGCAAGGGCTGAAACATGAGTAACATCGGACTGAGCGACAACGGCATCTTTAATCGCTATTGCCGCTTCGGTGGCATAACCTTTTCCCCAAGTACTTTTGAAAAAACGCCACCCTAATTCTAAATCATTAAAGTTTGGTGACTCCGTAAAAAATGACATTGGGCGAATTAATACCCAACCTAAGTATTCATCGGTACTTTTGTCTGATACTTGCCAAATGCCCCAACCTAATTTGCTATCACGGTATTTTTCCATACGCGGGATAAACACACTATTAACTTGCTCTATGCTGGTGGGTTTACCGCCATTAAGAAACTTCATTACTTCGGGGTCTTGATCTATCGCCCACAATGCTTGGCCATCATTGATGTCCATTAATCTAAAGGTAAGTCGTTCACTATTTTCGATATGCATAAAAAGCCTATTAAAAGAAAGAAATAAGTAGAGCATAACGTGATGTATTTACGTTATGCTCGGTTTGCTTTTAGTCTGTCCATGATAAAAAAATTACTGCTAATGCGATATTTTTTATTTAGAGGCTAACAATGGTCTTAGAAATCTCGCTGTATGTGAGGTTTTATGTTTGGCAACCTGTTCAGGTGTACCGGTAACTAATATTTCACCACCACCCGCGCCGCCTTCAGGACCTAGATCGATAACCCAATCGGCTGTTTTTACAACATCTAAGTTATGTTCAATCACTACGATGGTATTACCATGGTCACGTAATCGATGAATAACATTGAGCAATTGTTTAATATCGTGAAAATGCAGTCCAGTGGTTGGTTCATCTAGAATATATAAAGTTTTTCCAGTATCTCTTTTGGATAACTCTTTTGATAATTTAACGCGCTGCGCTTCGCCACCAGAAAGTGTCACGGCAGATTGACCTAACTTGATATAACTTAAACCCACATCCATTAAGGTTTGTAGTTTACGGTTTATCGCAGGTATCGCCTTGAAAAAATCAAACGCATCTTCAATGGTCATATCCAAAACTTGATGGATATTTTTACCTTTATATAACACTTCTAACGTCTCACGGTTATAACGTTTACTCTTACAAACATCACATGGCACATAAACATCAGGTAAAAAGTGCATTTCTACTTTGATCATACCGTCACCTTGACAGGCTTCACAGCGACCACCTTTAACATTAAAGCTAAAGCGACCTGATTTATAACCACGAGAACGAGATTCTTGGGTGGCGGCAAACATGTCACGTATTGCAGTAAATATACCAGTATAGGTTGCCGGGTTAGAGCGAGGTGTTCTACCAATCGGGCTTTGATCAATCTCGATAACTTTATCTAACAGTTCTAAACCATGAATACTCTTGTAAGGAGCTGGCTCATCAAGTGTTGCACCATTGAGCTCAATATGCGCTAATTTATATAAAGTATCGTTAATAAGCGTTGATTTTCCTGAGCCAGAAACGCCAGTGACACAGGTCATTAAGCCCGTAGGAATGACTAAATCAACATTTTTCAAATTGTTGCCGGTAGCGCCTTTGAGCTTAACAACACTCTTTTTATCAAAAGCATGACGTTTCTTAGGTATTTCAATGCGTTCTACGCCAGAAAGATACTTACCAGTTAAAGATTCTTTGCAATTGAGTATGTCATCGACAGTACCTTGCGCGATAATTTCACCACCATGTACACCGGCACCCGGTCCAATATCAATAACAAAGTCGGCCGCACGAATAGCATCTTCATCATGCTCAACAACGATAACAGTATTACCTAAATCACGAAGGTGTAACAAAGTGCCAAGTAAACGTTCATTATCACGTTGGTGTAGGCCAATAGAGGGTTCATCCAATACATACATTACCCCAACCAAACCTGCGCCAATTTGGCTAGCAAGGCGTATTCGCTGTGCTTCACCGCCAGATAGAGTGTTTGCACCACGAGATAAGTTGAGGTAATTAAGGCCAACGTTCACTAAAAAGCCTAAGCGCTCGTTTACTTCTTTTAATATTTTTTCGGCAACTTGGCCTCTTTGACCGGTAAGAGTTAAACCTTGGAAGAAGTTGAGCGCATCACTAATCGATAAATCAGCCACGACATTGAGTGGCGTATCCTCGATAAAGACATTACGAGCCTCTAAGCGTAACCGGCTACCATTACAATCAGGACAATGTTGTGAGTTAAGGTATTTTCCTAGCTCTTCACGTACTGAGTTTGACTCGGTTTCTTTATAGCGGCGTTGCATATTATTGATGATGCCTTCAAAGGGATGCTTACGCACCACAACATCACCACGATCGTTCATATATTTAAATTCAATCTCTTGTTTGCCACTGCCAAAAAGTACGGTTTTTTGCGCTTCAGCAGATAATTTATTAAAGGGTTTATCAACGTCAAATTTGAAATGCAGGGCAAGAGCTTGCAGCATTTGGAAGTAATAAAAATTACGTTTGTCCCAACCACGTACGGCGCCACTAGCAAGACTTAACTCGGCGTTAGCAATCACGCGAGTGCTATCAAAATATTGCTCAATACCTAAACCATCACACGTTTGACAAGCGCCTGCAGGGTTATTAAAAGAGAATAAACGAGGCTCTAGTTCTTGCATGCTGTAACCACAGTGTGAACAAGCGAAATTAGCCGAAAAAATTAACTCTTCTCGGTCGGGCTCGTCCATAAAAGCGACTTTAGCCGTACCTGAAGTTAAGGTTAAGGTCGTTTCAAAAGACTCTGACAGTCGTAATTGAATATCTTCACGTACTTTGATGCGATCAACGACAACTTCAATAGTGTGTTTTTTCTGTAATTCGAGTGTCGGTGGATCGGATAAGTCACAAACTTCGCCATCAATGCGCGCACGAATAAAACCTTGAGCAGCTAAGTTATCAAGTAATTTTACATGTTCGCCTTTACGGTCTTGTACAATGGGCGCAAGCAGCATTACTTTAGTGCCTTCTTCAAGCGCTAAAACTTTATCGACCATTTGTGAAACTGTTTGTGCGGCCAGTGCTTGGCCATGCTCTGGACATCGAGGCTCACCAACTCTTGCGTAAAGTAAACGCAAGTAATCGTATATCTCTGTAATGGTACCTACGGTTGAACGTGGGTTATGAGAGGTTGATTTCTGTTCAATGGAAATAGCGGGTGATAAACCTTCAATATGGTCGACATCAGGTTTTTCCATTAATGATAAAAATTGACGCGCATAAGCTGAAAGAGATTCTACGTAACGACGTTGTCCCTCTGCGTAGAGTGTATCAAAGGCAAGAGAAGATTTTCCTGAACCAGAAAGGCCGGTAATGACCACGAGTTTATCTCGAGGTATTGTTAAACTAATGTCTTTGAGGTTATGTGTACGAGCCCCTCTGACTTCAATATTCTTCATGCGTTTTTAACTCAAATAGCGATAAAATAGAACCGACGATTATGTCATATAATTTCCAGTATAAAAACTAATCTAGGGCATAACAGTAAAATAAACTGTTTATTTTTACAGTGTTTTGTTGCTGGTTTAGGAAAAGGAAGAAACGGTAATATGTCGTTATGTAGGCGAACCAAAATTTAACATGACGACCAAACTACCGAGTACTTAACACCTTGTTTTCATTGTGGGGATTCTGTTGTGCTTCTTAGCATGGTAAACTGTCGGCAATTTTTACCGACGTCTCCATTTATTTTAGGTTTTAGCAACGTTATGAGTATTTCAGGTTTAAACCGCATAGAGAAAAAAGCCGCCTTTTCCTTAGCCAGTGTCTTTGGCGTACGCATGTTAGGGCTATTCATGATCTTACCCGTGTTTGCCATTTATGGTGAACAACTTACGGGTTATAGTCCTATGTGGTTGGGCTTAGCTATTGGTGCATATGGGCTAACTCAAGCTTTGTTACAAATACCTATGGGTATTTTGTCAGATAAATTTGGCCGAAAACCGGTCATTCTTGCGGGTTTAGTGGTATTTCTTATTGGTAGTATTGTCGCGGCAATGTCCGACACTATTTATGGTGTAGTACTCGGTCGTGCAATTCAAGGTATGGGCGCTATTGCTAGTGCTGTACTCGCGTTGGCCGCTGATTTAAGCCGTGAAGAGCAGCGACCCAAAGTGATGGCAACCATAGGTATGTTTATCGGCTTATCATTCACTTTTGCCATGATTTTAGGCCCCATAGTCGCTGATGCTTTTGGTTTAAGTGGTTTATTTTGGTTCACAGGAATATTAACCATTTTAGCGATGGCGATGATTCAATTTATGGTGCCTAACTCGGTGAACAAAGCCCCTCGTGGCGATAATGTTGCCTTGCCTGAACAAATTACTCGTTTGATTCGTCATCCACAGTTATCACGTTTAAACTGGGGAGTTTTCATTTTACATATGGCACTAACCGCCTGTTTTATCACCTTGCCAAAACAATTTGTCGCTAGTGGTCTGGCACTTGAAGACCATTGGCAAATATACTTGCCCGCTTTGCTTGGTTCTTTCTTTTTAATGGTTCCTTTTATGATTTTTGCTATTAAGAAACAAAAGGAAAACCCAATGTTCAGCGCTGCCATTGCATTGCTAGCCTTGGCTTTATTTTTACTTTGGCTTCTACCCAGTGGCTTTTGGAGTTTAGTTTTATCCATTGTCATATTTTTTACTGCTTTTAATTATTTAGAAGCCACTATGCCATCTATTTTATCGCGCATAGCACCTGCTGGAGTTAAAGGTAGTGCTATGGGGGTTTATTCAAGTAGCCAGTTTTTAGGTGCTTTTGTTGGTGGTATTGTTGGTGGTTATATTGCTAGTCAGTACGGTGAGCAAACTATCTTCTTAGTGATGGCTTTAGTAACTGTGATTTGGTTAGTTATCAGTTTTGGCATGCAGCCATTAAAAAAATCAAAGAGCTTTAGTTTTGCCACCAATATTACTTGCGAAGAAGAAGCGGATAAAATGGCTGAACAATTAATCAATATGCCTGGTGTTATTGAAGCAACGCTAGTACATACAGAAGCGGTCGCTTATTTAAAGGTTGATGTTAAAGTGGTTGATTTACTTGCTATTAAAGCTTTATTACAAGATTAGTCATTACCGCACAACTTACTTTGAGCAAAGCTGGATCAATGTAGTTATTTCACACTCATTCAGCAAACTGACAAAAGCACGCTAAACTAAAGTTTACTTTATCCTTTATTTTAGCGTGTCATTATTATGTCAGAACATCATACTTACAAAAAAATTGAAATGGTTGGTTCATCTAAAACCAGCATCGAAGACGCCATAGAAAACGCTTTGGCGGAGTGTCATAAAACCATCAAAAATATGGATTGGTTCGAGGTAACAGAAACGAGGGGGCATATAGTTAATGGCGCCGTTGGTCATTACCAAGTTACCTTGAAGATTGGCTTTAAAATAGAATCGAGTTAACCGGAGGTAACTTAGCCTAACTTAGCGTAATTTAATATGAGCTAAGTTAAGTCTATTTAGCTTACTTAAGCGCAGCAATGTAATCTGTTCGCTGATTGCTGCCGAGCATAATTTCTATATCATCTTCTTGTTGTTTACCAATTAATGCAGTTCCCATCGGTGATTGTGGTGTTATCACCGTGATATTTATATTATCTAGCCGACAGCGAAACCCACCAGCGGCTGGACCAATAAAGAACCAGTGATTAGCTTCCAAATCAGCGGATAATTGTACTAAAGCGCCTAAAGCAATATAACTATCACTATTGAATTCAACAATGTTGAGTGCTTTATAAGCATCGATGGCATGTTGAAATTCAATCACTCGCTTAGATTGCCCCTCAGCTAAATAGCTCGCTTCTATCGCTAGCGTATCATATTGTGTTTCAGCAACACTTTGATCATCAACCGCAGCGGCATGTGCGTCGTTTGCCGCATCAATCGCTTGTTGATGTTCTCTTGAAAGTTCTGTGATAACAAGATCAATTATCTGTTTTTTATTGAGCATTAAATTTCATTCTATCGTTATACCAATCCCATTAAGTTATTGCTCACTTGCGCTGGTTAAAATAATCCGAGGCGGCGTTGCTCTCAATCCCAATAGCCAGCTATTGGTCAATCAAGCGCCTACCCTTGAATTGTTTTTCCTACGCACAACAAGATCACAAACTTAATGGAACTGGTATTATTATAAATATTTCTAGTAAGCAGTAGATAACTACGTAATTGAGTTAATATCTGTGTATTTTAAGCTAATATTAACGAGGCTATTTTATCATAACTTGTGTTTTTGTCGAAATGCCAGTAAATTAATGAATCTATATCAACTGGTTCGACCAATAGCAGAGCATAATTATGACAACAACTGCCTACCCACATTTATTAGCGCCATTAGATCTTGGCTTTACCCAATTAGCTAATCGTGTCCTCATGGGATCCATGCACACAGGCCTAGAAGAAGAACGAGGTGGTTTTGCTAAATTAGCAGCATTCTATCAAGCTAGGGCAAAAGGCGGAGTTGGCTTAATTGTTACCGGTGGTGTAAGTCCTAATCTACGCGGCAGAATTGCGCCTTTTGGTAGTGAGTTAAGTCACTTTTGGCAAACTAAAAAGCACAAACAAGTAACCGACGCCGTTCATCAATACCCCACTAAAATTTGTTTGCAATTATTACATACGGGTCGATACGCTTATCACCCTTTTGGTGTCGCCCCAAGTAAAATTAAATCACCTATTTCTCCTTTTATGCCTAAAGCTATGTCGGTTAGGCAAATTAAATCAACCATTAAAGATTATGCTTATTCAGCCAAATTGGCCGCTAAAGCTGGCTACGATGGCGTAGAAATAATGGGCTCAGAAGGTTATTTAATTAACCAGTTTGCTTGTGTTAGAACTAATAAACGTAGTGATGAGTGGGGCGGTAGCATTGAAAATAGAATGCGCCTAGCTATTGAAACGATTAAAGCGGTACGCGCCAAAGTGGGCGAACACTTTATTATCATCTTTCGTTTATCTATGTTGGATTTGGTTGAAGGGGGTAATAGTTGGGAAGAAATTGTCACCATGGCAAAAGCGGTAGAGCAAGCAGGAGCCACATTAATTAACACAGGTATTGGTTGGCATGAAGCACGTGTGCCTACCATTGTAACTTCAGTACCCCGCGCGGCATTTACTTGGGTTACTGAAAAAATGAAAAAAGAAGTGTCTATTCCATTAATCACCACTAATCGAATTAATACACCTGAAGTTGCTGAGCAAGTTCTATCGTCTGGGCAAGCTGATATGGTGTCAATGGCGAGACCTTTCCTTGCAGATGCCGACTTTGTTAATAAAGCGGCGAGTAATAAAGCCGACGAAATTAATACCTGTATTGGTTGTAACCAAGCCTGTTTAGACCACGTTTTTGAACAAAAACGAGCTTCATGCCTAGTTAATCCAATGGCATGTTATGAAACTGAATTAGTTTTAGAAAAAGCGAAAAAAATTAAAAAATTAGCCGTAATTGGCGCCGGACCTGCGGGTTTAGCATTTAGTGTTTATGCTGCAGAGCGAGGACATCATGTTGAGCTGTTTGATAAAATTAGCGAGATAGGTGGTCAGTTCAATGTAGCTAAACAAGTACCCGGTAAAGAAGAGTTTTTTGAAACCTTACGTTACTTTAACAAACAACTAAGTTTACACGATATAAAAGTACACCTTAATAGTGAGCAAAGTGCTGAAAAGTTACTTGAGGCTGGCTTTGATGAAGTAATACTTGCTACCGGTATTAAACCAAGAAAATTAGGTATAGAAGGACTAGAAGAAGGTTTCGCTAGTAAGAAAGTGCTTACTTATTTACAAGTGTTACGAGATAAAATCGAAGTAGGTAATAATGTTGCCATCATAGGTGCTGGTGGTATTGGTTTTGATGTAGCAACTTACTTATCAGAAAAGTCATTAACGAACGATCCTGAAGCATGGCTTAAAAACTGGGGTGTTGATAAGCAATACCAGAACAATGGAGCCCTGCTAAATAAACAAGATGTACCTAAGCATAATCCAGAACGGAAGATCACACTGATACAACGTAAAACCACTAAGGTAGGTAAAGGGCTAGGTAAAACATCTGGTTGGGTACATAGAGCCAATTTAGTTAAACAAGGCGTTAATATGGTCGCTGGCGCAAGTTATAAAGCGATTACCGACAAAGGTTTAGTGATTGAAGTTGATGGTGAAGAGCAATTGCTTGAAGTCGATAATATTATTATCTGTGCAGGGCAAGAGTCGAATCGAGATTTGCAGCAAGCACTCATTGAGGGTGGTTTACCTGTACATCTTATTGGTGGTGCCAATGTTGCCTCTGAACTAGATGCTAAACGTGCAATACGCCAAGCGGCTGAGTTAGCGGTTAAAATTTAAACATAGTTAGTACTTTACCATTGATAGTAGAGAGGTTAACCGATGAAAAACCCTATATTTCTTCGGTTAACTATTGATATACTATCCTTAATTGATTCTTTTTTAGATAGAGCACAGTGCAAGAAATAATTGTCGATGGCAGTGATGTAGCGTTTTTTACCACGCCTAAAGAGTATAAGCAGCAGTTGTTGTTATTAATTGAGGGTGCGCGCCAGCGCATTTTCATTACGGCCTTGTATTTACAAGATGATGACGCGGGTAGAGAAATCCTCCATGCGTTATATCAAGCTAAAGCAAACTTCCCAGAGATAGAAATTAATATTTTTGTTGATTTTAATCGTGGTCAACGCGGTTTAATCGGTGAAAAATCTAGCTTAGGTAATCGTGCTCTTTACTTAAAGTTAGCGCAAGACTATCCGCAAACAATCAACATTTATGGTGCTGCAGTAAAGCGTAAAGAAGTCTTTGGTGTTTTGCATCTTAAAGGCATGGTTTTCGATGATAAGCTTTTCTATACGGGTGCAAGCATTAATGATATCTATTTACACCAAGGTGAACGATATCGTTTAGATCGCTACTGTACGATCAATAGTTCAGTATTAGCCGATAGCTTTTGTCATTACTTAACGGATACTTTTATTGATTCAGGCCTAGCGCCATTACTAAATCAAGAGTGGTTACCTGATACCGTTGAGCAAAAGAAAACGTTAGTCGCATTAAAGCTTAAGTTAAAAAATTCTCATTATAGCGTTCCTCAGCAACAAGGTCTTAGTCAGTCAAAACTAGTGAGTGATAAAGTTTTTATTACGCCGCTGGTCGGTTTTGGTCGCCTTAAAAACCAGCTTAATCAAGCTACTCGTCAGTTAGTACAAAAAGCTGATAATAATATGATACTTTTCACGCCCTATTTTAATCTGCCTCACCCGTTGGCTCGAGATGTTATTAAAGCATTAAAACGTGGTGTTAAAACTACCGTGGTTGTTGGTGATAAAACGGCTAATGATTTCTTTATTGGTAACGATGATGAGTTTAGTACTATCGGAATTATCCCTTACGTTTATGAGATGTTACTGAAACGCTTTGTAAAGCGTTATCAAAACTTTATCGACCAAGGTTTATTGAATATCCACCTGTGGAAAGATGAAGATAATAGCTTTCACCTGAAAGGTTTAAGAGTTGATGATCGTTACCACTTGATCACCGGCAGTAATTTAAATCCTCGTGCTTGGGCACTAGATTTAGAAAATGGTCTACTGATTGATGACGCTAATAAAAACTTTTTGCAAAAAACAGATGATGAATTACTTGGTATTTTAGTTAACACCACTAAAGTCTTGCATTATTCTGATATTGAATCAGTCGATGATTATCCTGAAAAACCACAGAAATTATTGAAAAAGATACGTGTCGCTCAAATAGACAGAGTATTGAAACGTTTCTTGTAAGCCCTATGGGTTGTAACGAGAATCCTTTCATGGCTAAAGTACACATGGCTAAAAATTTCATTGTTAAAGGCAATGATTAAAGATAGCTAGAATGATTTTTTTGCCTGTACTCTTATTTCAAAATGATTAATCTCTGGGTTTTCACTTTGTGGAAAGGCAAAGTCGATATGAATGATTGAATGGTTACCACCGGAATGGGGAGAGTGTAATCTCAAGCCAAGCCCTGCAGATCCTAGCCAGCCATCTTCTATGTTTTTAACCGTTGACTCACCATAGGTGCGACCCGCATCGACAAAAGCCACACCGGCTAAATCAAAAAGTTTAAAAAGATTGATTTCAGGATAGTACCTGATTTCAGAAGTAAGCTTAATACTATTTTTTCCGTGTTGATATTGCAGTGGAAAACCACGTAAACCGGTATCTCCCCCCATAGTGACAGGCTGATCAAGATATTGATTTGTACTGGCAACATTGGCATTACTTAAATAAAATCCCCAGCTTTTATTAAATTGATAAAAATATTCCCCGCTAAGCGTTATCAATAAACGACTATCTCTTTCTTGATAAATATCATTTTCCAGTGCCAGATCAAGCAGCAATAAAGCATTGTCATGTAAGTTATAACCTTTCTTTACACGCATTTTCCAGACCGCCCATGCAGAATCATTTTTATTACCATTGCCTAAGCCAAGACGAGAGCTTAGTTGCCAACCATGGTTAAAATCCTCTATTTGAGTGATCAAGTGCACGTTGGTGAGCTTCCTAAAATCCTTTTCAATATATTCAAAAGCAAACCATGGATAAAGTAAGTTTCTATCTTCGGGGTGAACATCAGTGAGAGGAGGACTGGATAACTCGCTTTCCTCTTCAATAGTAAGCGCTGAAAAAGTGTCTTTATCTTGTGTTATGCCTAAACGATATCGAAGTAATCGACTGTCATCGTTAAAGTGTAGCCAAGCATAACTGCCTTCTTTAAAGCTGATATCATGGTCAAATACACTTTGGTCTTTACCATTTTGAAAAAGAGTGTCGTTACGTGACTCTTCATTAAAGCCTAATTGATAAGCTGTTTTGGTATGAAAACCAGCAAATGTTTTATGCAGAAATAAGCTACGTTGTTGCCCGTCATCATTATCGGCAAAGCCTAATTCGACTGAGCTGTTTTGCTTTTGAAAAAGCGGGATAGTGGCTTGTAGCTTGTAACCTGAACGCTGGGTGTTTCGGTATGACTCAATTTCAGTATCTATGCCTAGACCAAGTAAATTACGTTCTTTGATACCAAAGCTGTAAGTGTTGATACCTCCTTTACGACCAAAGCTAATGGTTGGCATAAGTGACCAATTATCCCAAGTGGTGATGGTAATGTTTTCGACATATTCATCAGCACTAACCTCCGCATCTCTTAAGAATTTTCTACTGCGTAAATGGCGCTCAAGTTCAGCCATATCAGCAAAGGTTTTTGTACATTTATCAATAAAAAAAGTAGCCTCATTTTCTAAGGTTACGATTTTGGTATCAATGTGAATAGCATTGGCCCAACGATGTAAAAAGATAAAGCCTTCTTCGTTTACATCAAAAATGGTTTGTGGTTTGAACGTTATCTTGGGTTGGTTGCTATCGCACCATGCTTTTTTGTCGGAGAGGGCAATAGCTGATTCATCTAAATGGACACTTAGTGAGTTATCATCTGAGTTCTTGGTAGTGTTTTCGTTATTAATCGTTTGTTCAGCAGACGCTGAGACGTCATAGGAAGTAGATAATAGTAATCCAACGACTATTAATGATAGCAGGTTAGGTATTGCTCTATCACGCCCAGTAAATGACCTTTTTTGCACAGATATTGGCGATATAACATTACATTTTTTTATTGTTGTTATGACTTCTAATAAAAACAGCATCGCGTACCTAAAATAGAGAAGTAAATGAGTAATACTTTTATATATCACTCATTTAACTATAGCGTTAATCGCTAGCTTCAACATTTTTTATTTAGTGTTTTGCTTTTTTAATCTTATCAATTTTTTTGATTTTAGCGTGTTCAACCATTATTTTCACTTGTTCTAGCAGTAACTTGGCATCGTAAACTATACCGTCTTTTATGGTGTAATTAATGCCGCCTGCGCGGATAGGTTTATTGTTTTCATCTAAACGAAAATGACCTGTACCATAAAGTACTTTAAGGTTACGTAATGGGTTTTCGCCAACTATTACTAAGTCAGCTTTTTTACCTATACGGATAGAACCAATTTCATCCTCCATACCTAATGCTTCAGCGCCATTAATCGTTGCTGATTGAATAACCTCAAGAGCATTAAAGCCAGCTTCTCGCAGCAGTTCTAATTCCCGAATATAACTAAAACCATAAATTTTGAATATATAACCTGAATCTGAGCCTACGGTTACTCGACCACCGTGATTTTTATAATCATTCACAAATCCCATCCATTGCTGATAGTTTTTCTTCCAAGCAATTTCATCATCTGTGGTCCAATCAAACCAGTACGAGCCATGAGCATTACGGTTAGGTTGGAAAAAATCCCATAAGGTTGGCAGAGTATATTCTTTATGCCAATCGGCATTCATATCACGCATTAAATCGCGATTTGCTTCGTAAATGGTAAATGTTGGGTTTAAGGTGAAATCTAAACTGAGTAATTCATCACGAACACTTAACCATTTCTCACTGTTTGGTTTCGCAGCCTGTTGCCATAATCGGCCGGCTTCAGCAAACCTATCTTGTTCATTATTATAATTATATTCTGGAGAGTAATTTTGAATATGTTGATGTTCAAATAATGCTTCAGGTAAACCATACCAATGTTCCATAGTCGTTAGCCCTAATCGAGCTGAATCAAGCACGTTCATATTGGTTACATCAAGTTGGGCATGATGCATCATACTACCTAGACCCTGATTTTTTGCTTCATCGAGTGCCGCTGTCATTATTTCGGGTGTCGAACCAAAAAACTTAATGCCTTTCGCGCCTTTTTTAGGCAGAGACTTTACCCACTTCGTCGCTTGCTTTGCTGTTGTTATCTGCTCATCTAACCCTAAGCCAAATACAAAGTAAGGCATGATACGGGGTGCGGCAATGCTATTTTCTTCACTGCGCTTCACATGGTCCATCACCCAATCAATACCATTAAAACTACCAGGCTCTCGTACCGTAGTAATACCGTGGGCTAGCCATAATTTAAATACATACTCGGCAGGAATATTATCGGCACTGCCACCAATATGGCCATGCATATCAATAAAGCCAGGCAGTACATATTGACCTTCAATATTAATCTCTTCATCACCAGGGCGAGCTATAGGACGGCGTGTTTGTGAGATAGGTACACCAGGATTACCAACATTGACTATTTTTACGATGCGATCATTTTCAATGACAATATCCATTGGCCCACGCGCGGGTGCACCTTCACCACTAATAACAATACCGCCCCTAAGAATAAGGCGTTTATAGGGCCCTTTACCGGTTGTACGTTCAGGGGCTTTGGCATCACCTGATGCTAAAGCAGGAGTGACAGTAGTGATATTAATGGCTAACGTGAACGCTATGTAAGCAAAGAAATAGCCAAGTAAGGATAATGATTTATTCATTTATTTATCTCTAATATTTTTGATATTTCGAATGCAGTTAAGATACTATATCTTATAAGTAAAAGTAATATTAACGGTACTCAAATATTTTCAGTACAGCTAACAATATAAAAAGGTTAATTATGTTCAGTGAAAAAATGATGCCACACTTTAGTGATACTGATGCTTTAGGGCACATAAACAACACTAAACCACCGGTTTGGTTTGAAGGTGGGCGAGCACCCATATTTAAGTTTTTCACCCCTGATTTAGACCCTAAAAAATGGCAACTTATTATTGCTAAAATAGAAGTGTCTTATCATGGGCAACTTTTTTATGGTAAAGAAATAGAGATCAGAACCTACATTAGTCGAATTGGTGGAGCCTCGTTTGATGTCTATCAAGAACTTTGGCAACACGGTGAAAAATGTGTATCGGGTACGGCAGCCATGGTGAACTTTGATTATCAAGCGCAAAGTTCTAAAAAAATATCTGATGAGATTCGAGTAAAGCTAGCAGAGCACTTTATTGAATTTAAGGCATCGTAATCCAATGTTTACGATTTTATTTGGCGTGAATATAGCGCTAGGATACTAATTCTGTGTGTTAACAAATAATTAGTAAGTAAGATTATCGCCGAAATTTCTCACTGTTTTGGTCATGCTATTTTGTTCGGTATTTCTAAAAGAGACTAAAATAAAATAAATGCGCTTTAAACAAAAAATCACTCGAATTTGATCGCCGCTCACTATAGAATTACACTCTTAAACTAAATTTCAAAGACAACTTCCTTTCTATTTAAATAGATAAAGAAGCAGCGTAGGTCTTAATAGCTCAATTAATAGGATATTTTCATGGCGGGTGTAAATAAAGTAATCATAGTAGGTAACTTAGGTAAAGATCCTGAGGTACGTTTTATGCCAAATGGCGGCGCAGTAGCAAACATTACTGTAGCAACGTCAGACTCATGGAAAGATAAGCAAAGTGGTGAGCAAAAAGAAAAAACAGAATGGCATCGTGTTGTTATGTTTGGCAAGCTTGCTGAGATTGCTGGTGAATACTTGAAAAAAGGTTCAAAAGTATATCTTGAAGGTTCTTTACAAACGCGTAAGTGGACCAACCAACAAGGTCAAGAGCAATACACTACTGAAATAGTATTACAGGGCTTTAATGGCGTAATGCAGATGTTAGATGGCAAGCAAGGCGGCGGTCAACAAGCGGGTGGTTTTGCACCACAGCAACAAGCACAACAAGGTGGTTTTGCACCACAGCAACAAGCACAACAAGGTGGCTTTGCACCACAGCAACAAGCTCCAGCACAACAAGGTGGTTTTGCTCCTCAGCAACAAGCACCAGCACAACAAAGTGGCTTTGCACCTCAGCAACAAGCACCAGCACAACAAGGTGGTTACCAGCAGCAAGCACCAGCACAACAAGGTGGTTACCAGCAACAGCAACAAGCACCTAAAGTAAATCCACAAGAACCATCAATTGATTTTGATGATGATATTCCGTTTTAGGGGATATTTATAGAATATAAAAAAGGTGAGCTTATGCTCACCTTTTTTGTTTTAACATTAAGGTTTCTACTTTATTAGCTATCAGAGCAGGATCATAATAAGGAGCAAGTGAGGTTCGTATGTCACAAACCCAAGTAATCATTGCGGATGGCCAGCTAAAAAACTGATTAAATAAAAAGCCAAGAATGATTCTTGGCTTTGGTTAGTTTACATATATTCGAGTTATATTTTTAGCGAATACATTATACCAAGTTGATTAAGTTCTTTCCCACTCAGCGATAATTAAAAGGCTTAGAGGCAAGGCATTGATTGAAGAGAATGGTTATTCCCTTATCAAAATCAATAACGCAGCATGTAAACCTTTTAAACTCGCCCTCTGGGAGCTTTCTCGATGTTCACTAACATCGTTAAGTTTATTTGATTTAGAATGACTAAACCGAAACAAATTTGCCTTGTTATTGAACATCGAGCAGAGCTCTGAGTTGGGAAGAAATTTAATCAAATTGGTATTAGTTAGAAGCTAACATTACTTGTGCCGCCGGCTGAAACAGTAACTGTTTGTAAGTTACCTTCAGGTGATGGAATAGTTAGTTGCTCATATTGAACATTATTATCGGTTTCGGTATTACATCTCAATGCGACAGTGTAAGTACCTTCAGGGACAAAACCAATACTATAGCTACCATCAACGGCAACAGTAGTTGCAGCAAGTGGTGCGCTTTCGGCTGGTACTTCACCAACAAATGTCTCATCAGTACTATCAAAAAGGTCAGTTAGTAATGCTGGAGAATCATTATATAAATAAACCATGCAAGCCCCTAAATTGGTGTTTTCCGGTGCTACTGTACCCGATATATCACCATATAAACTTATAATGCGAACGCCATGAGGTTTGATGATATAGCCATTTTTTGCAGGATCATTCCCTCGTAAAACTAATGACTGAGTTAAGTCAAACTCGATGGTGTAGGCAGGTTTATCGGCAACTTGTACTGCGTCACTATGAACAGAAAATTCACCAAGCTTCAAACGCGAGCTAGGAATTTTAATATCATATTCTGTAGCATCATTGTTCAATATGACATAAGAGCCAGCATCAACCACCACTAACTCCATAGTATAGTTACCATCTTCAAGGGTTATACCTTGTGCTTCATCAACAATTTTCATTTGGGCGGTACCCGTAAAATCAAGTAAATTGACTTGTATAGTCTCTACGGTGTCGCCATCCTCATTGGTGAACTCATCAATGAAAACTTCTTGTTTACCGTTACTTTCGTCGGTATTTGTTAGTTTTATACTCTCTATTTCAATCGCAACCACTACAGTCTCATCAACGGGTGCATCACTGACACCTAATGAAAATTTAGATGCTTCTTTATCATCAGAACCACCACAGGCAGCTAATAACAAGCTGGCTAAAGTAAGAGAGGCAATTGTTTTTTTATTTATCATAATGTGGAGCCTTTAATTTTTAATAGTTAAAACTAATTAATGAAACTATAGATACTTTGTAAAAACAAAGTGATTAACGGAACGTTGTCGAATTTTAACAATATTTTTTTAGTTATTTGTCCAATAATAAAGGAAAACCCAATCGTGTTCAATTTGATTATTTTAGTTACACGCAGCTCTTTTATAATTAATCAGCGCAGTTGTGTGTCACTAGCTCAAACCCTAACGATTGCAAATGCTTGTTTGAAAATAAAAAATCAGCATGATTACAGCGCTATCTTATTTGAGTTTGTATAGCGGGAATAGTGGAATAATCTATTTGAATGAGCTGAGTTTACGGAAATTAAGTTAACACTTATTTCACTGGTCACTAAACACAATGAGTTACCAGGCAAGCAACTGCTCGCCCTTATGTTTTTCAGTGCTTTGAGTATTGTGTTATTCGTTACTGACGGCACGAAATAGCCGGGTTAATATTGATAGTACCTGCTTCATTGATAGTAGCAATTTTGTCATTTTGTTTTAAAATTGCCAAGGTATTGTCCCCAATTGAACGAACATAGGTGAGTAGGTAGCCAAACTGACCTAAACTGCATGCCGCATATTGCTGGCTAAGATTAAGCTGCTCCCAAAGGGTATCTTGATCATAGTTTTGCTGTCTGCTATCCGTTAAAAAAACATTCACTAACTTTAAATCATTATTTTGTATTTGAGTGTTCAACATCATATCTATCTCACAATTTAGCTGTGATGAAATAATAAACAATTAAGGTTGGTTAGACTGTTTGGAATTGTTAGGTTTATGTTGTTTTTTGTACGCTGAATAGCTTTTTGAACGGTGTAACTTTATTCTGCTATTTGTTGGTTAAACGTGCGATACCAATCTAATGCATTGTTTTTATTTGTTATATTAAAAATATAACTCACCAATCCCTTTAAGGGTAATTACTGAAATTATAAGTAGTTAGTGAATTTGACAATAATAACTATGCAAAATACTAATTCATTAGTCAATTTAACCACATTACGTTTTGTTAATCTAAGTTTTAAAATGTAACTTGCTGTTACATAAAGAAAATGAGTAACTGGCATAGGTTGTGCTATTTTTAATGCATTATTAAAAAATACGGAAATACCCATGCTTACTTTTTCTAAAACATTATTACTCTCTTCTGCAATAGTTGCAGCTGCCTTTTTAACCGCTTGTTCTGAGCCCGAAGCGAAGGAAGAAGATAAAAAAGTCGCCGAATTTGCGATACCGGTAATGGTCGCGAATATTGAACGTAAAGATGTTTCATCAAACTTTCACACCACAGCGACATTAGAGTCCCGTAATGAAGCGGACATTATCACGCGCGTGACCGGTATTATTGAAGAGCTAACGGTTGAAGAAGGTGATTATGTTGAAAAAGGCCAACTGCTTGCTAAAGTCGATGCGAGACGTTATCAATTAGCACTTGATAAAGCAGAAGCAGAACTCGCTGGTATTGAGCAGGAGTTGAAGCGTTTATCGTTAATGGCTGAAAAACAGTTAGTGAGTGCACAAGCCTCAGACAAATTGAAATATCAATATAGAGCGGCGATAGCGGCAAGAGAATTAGCTGCGTTAGATTTAACTGATAGCCGAGTTGTTGCGCCTATCTCAGGTTACATTTCTAAGCGGTTTATTAGAACGGGTCATTTCACTCAAGGTTATCAAAAACTATTTCATATTGTTGATCAATCAAGTTTAGAAGCCATCGTTTATTTACCGGAACATCAACTGAGTAATGTTCAATTAGGACAACAAGCGGTATTACAGTTTAGTGCTCGTCAAGGTAAACAGTTTCTTGCGAAAATACGTTCAATTTCACCAGTAATTGATAGCCGTAGTGGTACTTTCAAAGTCATTTTATCTTTAGGTAATGAAGAGTTGGCATTAAAGCCTGGTATGTTCGCGCAAATAGCACTGACCTTCGATACCCACAAAGACACTTTAACCATTCCAACGGATGCAATCATTACGCTTGATAACCAAAGCAAAATTTATTTAGTGAAGGACAATAAAGCGGTAGAAGTGTTAATTAACAAAGGTTTTGTGCAAGAACAATTGACTGAGATAAGTGGTGAACTGGAAGAAGGAGACAGAGTTGTGGTAAATGGCCAACATAACCTTAAAGCCAATGCCTTAGTTGAGATTTTAAATGCCAAGCCAAGTGATGAAGATAGCCTTGATGAAGAGCTAACAGAGACAGATACGGCAATCGCAATAGCGAATAAATAGAGGGCAACTAAGGATGAATATTTTGATTGATAGCTTGCTCTTTGTGGTTGCTAAACACCCAGTAGCCACCGTCTTTATAATTTTTACTTCATTGCTGATCAGTAGTGTAAATACCATTGGAGCTTTATCATGAGTGTTGTTGATGTAGCAATTAAACGTCCGGTAACTGTGTGGATGTTTACCTTTGCGGTGATGCTTTTTGGCTTAGTGGGCTTATCTCGTCTTGCGGTTAACCTCTTACCTGAATTATCTTACCCAACTTTGACTGTACGAACCAATTATACAGGAGCCGCACCTGCAGAGATTGAGCAATTAATTACTAAACCCATTGAAGAAGCTGTCGGTGTGGTAAAAGGATTAAGAAAAATAAGCTCGGTATCTAAAGCGGGCCAGTCAGACGTATTACTTGAGTTTGAGTGGGATGTGGCGATGGATATTACCAGCTTAGAAGTCAGGGAAAAGCTCGATCTTATTCGTCTACCCCTTGATGTACAAAAGCCATTAATTTTGAAATTTAACCCGTCTTTAGACCCCATTATTCGTTTAGGCTTACAAACATCAGATAATTCAGTTGCCGGCTTAACTCAACTACGAACCTTTGCAGAATATGATGTGAAGCGTCAATTAGAATCTCTGCTTGGGGTTGCGTCGGTAAAGCTAGGCGGCGGACTTGAACAAGAGTATCAAGTGGTTATTGACCAACATAAACTGGCACAACTTAATTTAAGTAGCCAAGAAATCATTAACAGAATTAATGCAGAAAATATCAACATTTCAGCAGGTAAGTTAATCGAAGGTAACACCCAATATTTAGTTCGTACACTGAATCAATTTACTAATATCAATCAAATTGGTGAATTAGTTGTTTATCGAGAAAATGATCAAATAATCACACTAAATGATATCGCTACGATTGTTGATGGTTACAAAGAGCGTACGGATGTAACACGTATAAACGCCGTTGAAGCGGTTGAATTAGCTATTTATAAAGAAGGTGACGCCAACACGGTACAAGTAGCCAAATTAATTAATAACAAACTAGATGCCATTAATAAATTACTGGGAGACCGTTATCAATTAACTGTGGTCTATGACCAATCAACCTTCATCACTAATGCCATTAGCGAAGTAAAATCAGCCGCCATTATTGGTGGTTTGTTGGCTATGTTCATTCTTTATCTGTTCTTACGGTCGATTACCCCAACGCTCATTATTTCATTATCAATACCCGTGTCAGTTATTGCCACCTTTAACATGATGTATGGCAACGGTATTAGTCTTAATATCATGTCACTTGGCGGTATTGCATTAGCAACGGGGTTACTGGTTGATAATGCTATTGTGGTGCTTGAAAATATTGCGCGTTACAAGGAACAAGGGCTCAGCGTTGTTGAAGCAGCTAGAAAAGGCACTAAAGAAGTGAGTGGTGCGATTATTGCGTCAACACTGACTACGTTGGCGGTTTTTGTGCCGTTAATTTTTGTTGAAGGTGTTGCCGGACAGCTCTTTGCCGATCAGGCCATGACAGTCGCCTTTGCGCTGATTGCTTCATTGGTTGTTGCATTAACCTTAATACCCATGCTGGCTTCAAGACAAGCTGCTAAAGCTGTTGAGGAAACGACGGAAGATGCTGTTCAAGATAAAGCCCGCTTTAAAGAACTTGTATGGTATAAAAAAATAACATTTATTTTGGTATTACCGCTGAAAGTTATCTTTATTTGGTTACCCATGCTGATTACGCGTATTGTTTTATTAAGTTTTCACGGTGTGAGTAAAGTAGCATCATTTGTTATGAAGCCTCTCACAGGAGGCTTTAATTTTATTTTTGAGCAATTAGCTTCGCTCTATACAAAATCGTTATCACTTGCCTTGAAACATGGTGTTATTACGTTGTTTTTCAGCTTAGTGTTTGCAGGCTCTGCTTTCTTCATTTTACCGAAAATTGGCGTGGAATTATTGCCACCTTTGGCGCAAGGAGAGTTTTATCTTGAACTTGAACTTGCTCCTGGTACACCACTAGCCGTAACAGATCGAACCATTAATCAAATTGCTCAGCAACTAGCAGAAGATAAGCGCATTAAAAGTACTTATTCGTTAACGGGTCGAGGAAGTTTAATGACCAGTAATGCTGATAAAGGTGGCGAGCATCAGGCTAGATTACAAATAATGTTGCATGATAGCCAAGACGAAGCATTAGTGATGGCTGATATTCGTCAATACACGCAAAAGCTTGTTGGTGCGACCACGCAATTAAATCAACCCGAGCTGTTTACCTTTAGCAAACCAATCAGTATTGAGTTGGCAAGCTATGATCTTGATTTACTTACCAACTACAGTAAAAAATTAACAACATTGATGGAACAAGATTTACAATTTGTTGATGTGGCCAATAGCCAACGTAAAGGACAACCAGAACTAGCCATACATTTTAATCAGCAAAAAATTGCGCAGTTAGGATTAAATGCACCGGATATCGCAAGACTTGTTGCAGTGAAAATCGGCGGTAATATAGCCAGTAAATATACCTTACTTGATCGTAAAATTGACATATTAGTACGTAGTGATGAAAAACAACGCGACTCTATTGATGATTTACGAGAGCTTGTTGTTAATCCAAATAATGACTTTCCTATCACACTAGCAAGCATCAGTAATATTGTTGAGACTGTTGGACCTGCGCAAATTAATCGTATTAACCAACAGCGTGTTGCTGTTATTAGCGCGAATATTGCGATGGGCGATCAGAACAGTGCACTCGCTAAGGCGAAGGAGTTAATCAGTCAATTAAAATTACCGTTAACCGTAGTACCTACTTTCGGTGGGCAGAGTGAAGAGATGGAACAGTCATTTAACTCAATGTTAATGGCATTAACCTTAGCGGTATTTTTAGTTTATTTAGTCATGGCGTCTCAGTTTGAATCATTGCTACAGCCATTATTAATATTGTTCAGTATACCGCTAGCTGCTGTCGGCTCTATTTATGGTTTATATTTCTTTGGCAGTAATATCAGTGTGATAGTCTTTATTGGGTTGATTATGTTAGCGGGTATTGTGGTGAATAATGCCATTGTTTTATTAGATAGAATTAACCAATTACGCGAACAAGGACTTGATAAAGATACGTCGATAAAACAGGCTGCTCAGTCTCGGTTACGCCCTATCATAATGACGACACTGACAACCGCACTGGGTTTATTACCAATGGCTTTAGGTATGGGCGAAGGAGCAGAGCTTAGAACCCCTATGGCGATTACGGTAATTAGTGGTCTTCTTTGTTCAACGTTATTAACGTTAATCGTTTTACCGGTGCTTTATCAATTATTTGATCATAAAAAGTTTGTGTCGCTGAGTGATGAAAAGAATAAAGAATCTGGAATAAGCGCAATGCTGGAGCCACAAAATGTCTGATAGCAAGTTTAACTTAACTGAGCTGGCGATTAAGAAACCAGTGACCACCCTGATGCTTTGTTTAACCATGCTAATGATGGGGGTGGCTGCCAGTCAATTGCTTCCTCTTGAAAAATGGCCGGGTATTGATATTCCTGAAATGGTGATAAGTGCGCCATATCAAGCATCAACGCCTGCAGAAGTAGAGCGATTAGTTACGAAGCCGCTTGAAGAAGCGTTAGCAACTATGGGCGGTATACAACGACTTAATTCTCGCTCAACAGAACATGGTGCTGAAATAGGTATTGAAGTTGAATGGGAAAGTAGCTTAACGGGAAAATCGATAGAAGCGCGTGAAAAAATAGATGCGGTTCGTCATTTATTACCCGAAGATTTACAGCGGGTATTTGTCTATCAGTTTTCAACCGCCGATATGCCTATACTCACACTGCGTATTTCGAGCGAACGTGAACTACAAAATAGCTTTCAGTTACTCAATAATTATTTGAAGAAACCATTAGAGCGAATGTCAGGTGTTTCAAAAGTTGAGCTTTATGGGGTAGACCAACGACAAATTTCTATTCGCTTACGAACCGAGCGAATGGCCAGTCATAATGTTGATATTCGTCAGTTAACTGCTATGTTACAGGCGCACAATTTCACCATTAATGCGGGTTCATTAAAGTCAGCGAGCAATACCATTAGAATCAGTCCTAAAGGTGAGTTTACTGAGCTAAATGATATTAGAGGATTGGTGGTTAAAGATAATGTTTATCTGGGCGATGTAGCTGATGTGGTATTTGAACAACCAGAGCGCATAGATGGCCGACATTTAGATAGAAGTTATGCGATTGGCGTGAATATATTTAAAGAATCAAGTGCCAATCTTGTTGAGGTTGCTGGACGAGTGGTTAGTGCGGTTGATGAAATATCGAAAAGTCCTCAGTTTAGTGGCATAAATATTTTTATGATGGAAGATCAGGCGAAAGGTGTGACCGATTCTCTAGCTGATTTATTAATGGCTGGCGCTATCGGTGCAACTCTGTCATTTATTGTGTTATTTCTGTTTCTTCGAAATACAACGGCAACCATGCTAGTTGTGGCTTCAGTACCCTTTTCAATTTGTATTACCTTAGCGGTTATGTACTTTTTAGGTTATTCACTTAATATCTTATCTATGATGGGGCTGTTATTAGCGGTAGGTATGTTGGTTGATAATTCTGTGGTGATCACCGAATCGATTGCTGCTGAGCATCGCAATAATCCAGCCAAAACTAAAGAAGAAAAAATTAAGAACATACTACAAGGTGTAGATAAAGTCTCGTTGGCCGTAATGGCTGGTACCTTAACAACCATGATAGTTTTTTTGCCAAATATCATTGGCGAAAAAGTACAACTGACGGTTTTCTTAGAGCATGTTGCTATAGCTATTTGTATTTCGTTAGGGGCATCGTTATTGATTGCAAAAACCTTGCTGCCGTTATTACTGAGTAAAATGTCTTTGGAGAGTCTTGCGCCAAAAGCAGCAAAAGTAACTAGCACTCAATCAGCTAAAAGTGGTCATGCGCGCTATAAAAAAAGCCTTTCATGGGTATTAGCGCATCCAAAAATCACCGGCTTTTGCGCCTTGTTGATTTTAGCAAGTAGTGCTATTCCTATGGGCGTTATTACCTCGGATAATAATGACAACCAAGACGGTACTAGACTATTTATGCGATATCACGTTGAAGGTCAGTTTCCGCTTGAGCATGTAGAATCGATGGTTAACCGTATGGAAAACTATTTATATGAGCATAAAGAAGAGTTCTTTATCGAATCTGTTTATAGCTACTATAGTGGCGAACGTGCTTCTTCTACTTTGTTATTGAAAGAAAGTCGCGATATTTCAATGAGTGAGTTAAAAGAGCTTATTCGAAAAAATATGCCGGTATTTGCCGAAGCTAAACCAGATTTTGGTTGGCAGAGCGCAAAATCGGGTGGCGTTAGTGTCACCTTGCTAGGCTCCTCAACAGAAAAATTGATGAGCCTATCTGATCAAATTGTACCTGTGCTATCCCATGTTGAGGGCTTAACGGATGTAAAAAGTGATATCTCTCAACATCAAAAAGAAATGGTTGTGGTGATAGACAGATTTAAGGCTAACCAATTAGGGCTAGATTCACGTCAAGTCGCGCAAATAGTAGGTACTGCATTACGTGGGCTTGAGCTACGAAGTTTCCGTCATGATCCTAATGGCGAAGTAAATATTCGCTTACTATACGATGAGCGCCTTAAGTACTCGCTAAATCAATTGAAAAAGTTACCTATTACGCAAATTGATGGTCAAAATATAAGCTTGGAAAGTGTTGCTCAATTTAAGGTTCAGCCAAGGCTCGCGGCAATTTATCGAGAAGAACGCCAAACTGCATTGACCATTGGGGCAAACATGAATGAAATAACCATGGAGCAAGCCCAAGAACGTATTGAACAAGCCATGGAAACCTTAAACCTACCTGCGGGCTACACGTGGAAATTGGGCCGTGGTTTCAATCGTCAACAACAAGAACAAAACATTATGGTGGTTAATATGTTATTGGCTTTAGCCATGATATATATCGTTATGGCGGCTTTATTTGAGTCTTTATTACTACCTGCCGCTATCATTAGCTCTATTCTTTATTCTATTGTCGGAGTCTTTTGGTTTTTCCTTATTACAGGTAGCAGTATGTCAGTGATGGGCATGATTGGTATTTTGATATTAATGGGGATAGTGGTCAATAATGGCATAGTACTCATTGATCAAATAAACCAGATGTCTCCAAAGATTGAAGAGTTAGAATCTGTGATCGCAGATATTTGTATTACCCGACTTCGTCCTGTGTTGATGACAGTAGCAACGACAGTATTAGGCATGGTTCCATTGGCATTGGGCTCAACACAAATAGGCGGAGATGGACCATCTTATGCACCTTTAGCTGTAGCAATCATTGGTGGTTTAACGTTCTCTACAGTAACGAGTTTATATCTTGTGCCTTGGTGTTACTTGATGTTCAGTAAAATGGCTAGGAACTCGAGCATTGGTTTTAATAAGGCAAATGTTTTTGCTAAACGCATTGCTAAGGTGTAGTGAGAAGCTGCGAGTATTCTAAGAACTAAGAACTAAGAACTAAGAACTAAGAACTAAGAACTAATAATAAAAAAGCCAGTGAGAGGTAACTCTTACTGGCTTTTTATTTCAGCTATAGCCCTTTACAAGTTATAGCTGAAATGTTTAATCTTCTTTGTTTTCTACTTGTTCTGCTCTAATTTTAGCTTCTTCAATACGCCATTTCTGTAATTCAGCATAATAGTGATCCCAAACACAAGGATTACAGGCACCACCGCCACAACAATCATCATCGGCAGGGGCTATTGGTTTTTCATGAGGATTTGGCATGATTTTTTTAACTCAAAATATGTTGAAATTTAACTGAAATTATTAAAGCTATAGTAACAAAAAAGCTCTGCATTGGCAGAGCTTTTGTTTATTACAGACTAGAGAAGTCGTTAGTCAAGTTCGGCTAACTTGTGCTCTAAGTAATGAATGTTAGCACCGCCGTTAACAAAACCTTGATCTCTTAAAATATCTTGATGCAAAGTAATATTAGTTTTAATACCGTCAATCACTAACTCTGATAAAGCATTACGCATACGGGCAATGGCTACATCACGATTATCACCCCAAGTGATTAGCTTACCAATCATAGAATCATAATATGGTGGAACAGAGTAACCCGCATATATATGAGAATCCCAACGTACACCTAAACCACCTGGTGGGTGGAAACGCGTAATTTTACCCGGTGAAGGAATAAATGTACGAGGATCTTCCGCATTGATACGACATTCAATAGAGTGACCTGCAATTTTGATATCATCTTGGGTATAAGATAACGGTTGACCAGCAGCAACACGAAGTTGCTCTTTGATCAAATCAACACCTGTGATCATTTCAGTGACTGGATGCTCAACCTGAATACGTGTGTTCATTTCAATGAAGTAAAATTCACCATTTTCATACAAGAATTCAAAAGTTCCAGCGCCGCGGTAGTTAATGTCAATACAAGCTTTACAACAACGCTCACCAATTTTGGCGCGCATTTCAGGTGTAATGCCTGGTGCCGGAGCTTCTTCTACTACTTTTTGATGACGACGTTGCATTGAACAATCACGTTCACCTAAATGGATTGCAGCGCCTTTGCCGTCAGCCATTATCTGAATTTCAACATGACGTGGATTTTCAAGGAATTTTTCCATGTAAACCATATCATTCTTGAAAATAGTGCCGGCTTCTTTTTTAGTTAAGGCAATAGACTCTATTAGGTCTTCTTCATTACGCACAACACGCATACCACGGCCACCACCGCCACCTGCTGCTTTAACGATAATAGGGTAACCAATGCGTTTAGCATGGGCTTTGTTTGCTGCTTCATCATCATCCAATGGACCATCAGAGCCAGGTACACAAGGTACTCCTGCTACTTTCATTGCTTTGATTGCTTGAACTTTATCACCCATTATACGGATGCTTTCTGCTTTTGGACCGATAAAGGCAAAACCAGAATTTTCAACCTGCTCAGCAAAGTCAGCATTTTCAGCTAAAAATCCATAACCAGGGTGAATAGCTACGGCATTAGTTAATTCTGCAGCAGTGATGATTGCAGGAATATTAAGGTAACTATCAGGTGCCGGAGCTTTACCAATACAGATAGTTTCATCAGCTAATAAAACGTGTTTTAGATTTTTATCAGCAGTTGAATGCACAGCGACTGTTTTAATACCTAACTCTTTACAAGCACGTAATATTCTTAAGGCAATTTCGCCACGATTGGCGATAACAACTTTTTCTAACATGGAATAACCCTTATTTTTAAAATCTTTTATTTTAGATCAGTGGGCTTATTCAATGATGAATAAAGGTTGGTCAAATTCAATGGCATCTTCATTTTGTGCTAATACTTCTTTGATAACGCCAGACTTATCAGCTTCGATTTGGTTCATCATCTTCATTGCTTCAACAATACATAATGTATCACCAGCATTTACATGCTTACCAACTTCAGCGAATGCAGGAGAATCAGGTGAAGCAGATGCATAGTAAGTGCCCACCATAGGTGAACGAACGATATGACCAGTAATTACTGGTGCAGCCGCTTCCGCAGGCGCTGCTAAAGGTGCTACTGCTGCAGGTGCTGCCATAGGAGCTTGCTGCATCATAGGGGCCTGTTGCATTACAACAGCACCACGGCTTATACGTACTGATTCTTCACCTTCAGAGATCTCTAATTCGTTGATACCTGACTCTTCAACCAGTTCGATAAGTTTTTTGATTTTACGAATATCCATTGGGACACCTTAATTTGGGTTACTAAAATATATATTTAAAATATAAGTTAATGATTGGTCATTAACTGTTACGGTTTGTTACTTGTTCTTATTAATCGATTTGTGCTTTATTTAGGTAGGTATGAGCAGCATCAAGGGCAAAGCTATAACCTTGCGCACCAAAACCGCAAATAACACCTGTGGCAATATCAGATAAGTAAGAGTGTTTTCTGAAAGATTCACGAGCATGCACATTTGATAAATGCACCTCTATAAAAGGGATCGCAACAGATAATAAGGCATCTCTTAGCGCTACACTCGTATGTGTGAAAGCGGCAGGGTTGATGATAATAAAATCAATTTGTTGGTAACCTTGATGAATCGCATCGATTAATTCATGTTCAGCATTGCTTTGAAGATGTTGTAACGTTATATGCTTTTCACCAGCTTGCTGGCTCAGCTCTGCTATGATGTCAGATAAGCTTTGCTTACCATAAATGGTAGGCTCTCGTTTACCCAGCATATTTAAGTTTGGTCCATTTAACACTAAAACTGTAAACTTGGCGGTCATCTTCTGCTAAAACACTATAAAATAATAATTGGCGCTAATAATTACATAAAATAGAGTCGCTGTGAACAAAAAAAGTTAATTTTTGCCATGTTTTTTGTTATTGACGATAATAGCCCTGTTTTCGAGGAACATAGCAGCAAAGTGCTGGTCATACCTCTTTTGTGTGAGGTAAATGTTTGATTTTTTGATAAATTGGGCTATTATTATTGAGTTATTGTTATTACCACATTGATTTATAAAAGTTTTTTTTACATTTGTTCAGTTTTATTGTAAGGGACCTCACATTAAACACTATTCCCTCGTTATTGTACTCATACTTGCTTGCCTTGTGACTTCACAAGTTTCAGCGATTGAGGTAATAACTCATCCCCAAGTTACTGAAAGTAACTTAACTAAGTCGCAGTTAAGGCGTATTTATACAATGCGTCAATTGCGTTGGAGTGATAATAGTGCAATTAGTGTTTTTGTTTTACCTAGTCAGCACAATCTCCATCAGCGGTTTGCTAAAGAGCAATTACAAATATTCCCCTATCAACTTAACCGTATCTGGCACAAATTAACTTACTCAGGTTTAGGTGTTGCACCTACAATCGTTAGATCTCAAGAAGAACTTATTCAGGCCGTTATAAAAACACCAGGTGCTATTGGTTATATAGATGACGAATCATTAAGAAAAATAAAGAAAAATAAGAGTATAAAAGTCTCTGAAATGGAAGAAGGTCAACAGGTTAGCGGTAAAGGAGTAGTCAATGTTGTCAAAATTAAAGACTAATGCTGCAATTAAAGTAACGAGTAGAGTTAAGTATTCATATTGTTTGAGACTGTCTGTTATTCGAACAGTAATGCTTGCGATCATTATTACTGCTTGCTACGCAGGTTCGACAAAAGCTGAAGAGGAAAAAAATCATTCAAATTCGCAAGAACTTCAATTACATGGCTTTATCTCACAAGGGATAATTGATGTTAATGGCAGTGACTTTGTTAATGATGATGGAGACCTATCGGCGGAATTAACTGAAATTGGCCTTAATGCTTCGTATCAATTATCCGATCAATTTCGTCTTGCCGGGCAAGTCGTTTATTTAGATGGTGGAAATAGATACGAAAAAGGTTTCCGAGTAGATTATGCACTACTTGATTGGTCAGCTTACAATAGCGAATCTTGGCAAGCTAATGTTTATTTAGGACGTTTTAAAAATAATCATTGGCTTTACTCTAGCTCAAGAGTTGTTCCTTTTGCGCGACCTAGTATTATTTTGCCACAATCTGTATATTTTGATGGTTTTCGTGACATTGCGGTGGGTAGTGACGGTGCGGCAATCAAAATTAGTCATAGTCATGATGAACTAGGCAATTTTGATTTTAGTTTGAGCTATGGTAAATCACCTATTTCGGATGAACAAACAGATATCCTGTTAGGAGACATTGCTATGGGGGTAGCCAAGCAAGATTATGAAACCCATGGAAGCTTTTACTGGCAGCCTTATTTTTCACCATGGCGTTTTGGTTTTTCCTTCCTTGATTCAGATTTCACCTATAAAAGAAATGAAGCGTTTGATTTTTTTACTGATGCTGATTTTAGTTTCCAGTTTTATACAATCAATGCACTTTATGAAGGTGAGTACTGGGAGTTTAGTGGGGAAATATATCAACAACGTTTTGTTACGGATGGCTTTTACGGACCAGATTTTTATAAAGATAGTACTGGTCAAGGTTATTATGGTCAAATACGTTATAAGTTGACCTCAGATTTAACTGTATTGGCTCGATATGAAGACTTTTACTTAGATAAAGATGATAAAGATGGCAAGTTGTTGGAACAAAATACAGGAGGAGTCGTTCCTTATTATTTCGGCTTCCATAAAGATATTACCTTAGGGCTCAATTACGATATCACCAGTAATTTTAGTGCTCGTATAGAGTATCATTGGGTGAACGGCGCAGGTAGACTGACCCCTGTAGTGGTGCCAAATACATTAATTAACGACTCCGAAGACTGGCAAATGTGGGCTGTCCAGTTGATGTATTGGTTTTAGAAGTAGTAGTAAAATGAATAAAAAATTTGTGAGTGTACCAACCAAGCTTTTGACATTAATTGTCACAACCTTACTCTTTCTAGCGGTAGGTTTTTCATCGTTATCCTATTGGCGTTTACAAGCCGATTATCAAGAATTTCAACAAAACAATATTGCCCAAGGGCAGGTACAGGTAAATTTACATAATAGTATTTTACGTAACAAGTTAACTGTCTGGTTAGAGTCATTCACCGATTTAATAGAATTATCACAACAAGATGACTTTTCTACTTTAGCGGTACAACTTGAGAAGCAATATGATGCTTTACAGTTACATCTTAATGTAGAAGATATTTGGTTAGTGGATGACAAAGAAAATATATTATTTGCAACTAATGACTTCCCCCAAGTAGTGCAAGATAACATTGCTCAAGTCTTTAGATTGCAAGAGCCTGAGCATCGAATATATTGTCCGCAAAGTTGCCAATTATTATTGAGTTTGCCTTTGCTCAATAAGCAAGGAGACATGGTCGTTGTTACCATGAGTACTTCACTAGTTGATATGCTATTTGCTCTAAAGACAACATTAAATAGAGATGTTGCCGTCATTCGTATTCCTGTAAAAGGTAATAATGGCATAAAGTCCACTCCGGCTAAAGTCATCTCTGCGTCTAATATGGGGCTAGCAGAGTCCTTGTTAGTAATGAATAAATCATACTCAGCACTTAATCAAGCGTTAGAACAAGGCTTGTATCTTGATTTAAAGAATAATAGCTATTTGATTAATTTATTACCTCTGTCAAAGCAAGCTAAGCAAGATTTTTATTTAGCTTTAATTGATGATGTAACAGCATACAAAGCAAAAAATGATGCTTATCAAAAGCGCTTTATTCTATCGTTAAGTCTCATTTTTATCATGTTAGCGGCCTTTGTTTATTTTATTTCGAGTCCTTTTACTAAGCGATTATTGCTGCTATCCAATGCCTTGCCTTTATTAGCACAAAAAAAATTCGGTCAGTTCCGCCAAGTTGATTTAAAAAGGCCAAGACTGTTTGCAGATGAATTAGATGTTTTGGCTAATTCCTCGCAAGAACTTAGTTTTGAATTAGAGCAACTGAACTTGGTAGTCGAACAAAAAACCAAAGAATTAGAAAATATCGCAATGTACGATTTACTAACAGGTTTACCAAATAGGAATATGTTGAATTACCAGTTACGCAAATCACTCGGTAATATTGCCCGTCATAAAAGCGGTGTTGCAGTGCTCTTTCTTGATTTAGATGACTTTAAAAAGGTTAACGACAGTAATGGCCACAGTATTGGCGACAAACTACTTATTCAAGCGGCAGACCGTGTTCGCGTTAGTGTTGGTGAAGTCGATTTAGCTTGCCGTTTTGGTGGTGATGAGTTCGTTATTGTACTAAGTCACCTTAGAGGCGTTGCGGAAGCTATTGAAGTCGCAGAGAAGGTATTACTTCAATTTAAAGATGCAATAAAACTCGGTTCAAATATTTTCTACGTATCAACTAGCATAGGTATTGCTTACACCGAGTCAGCGACAGAAAAATCAGATGATTTGATCAGTCATGCAGATATTGCCATGTACGAAGCTAAAGATAATGGTGGTGGTCAATATCATATTTACCATCAAGAAATGTTTCAGCGTGTCGCTCATCGAGTCATGCTCGAAGGTGAAGTTAGACAAGCATTAGCTAAGCAACAATTCAGCTTAAGTTTACAACCGCAAATATGTGCTAAAACAAAAAAAATATATGGTTTTGAAGCGCTATTACGTTGGCAACACCCTGATCGCGGCATGATTTCTCCTGAGGACTTTATCCCCATTTTAGAAAACTCCCAGCACATGATTGAATTGGGCTATTGGATTATACGTCGTTGCTTTGAGTTAATCGTAGAGCTGAAAAAATATGGTTTAGAAGACGTTCGTATCGCGATTAACTTATCTGCAGGACAATTTATAGATGCTAATTTACCAAACTTCTTAAACAATTTATTAGCCGAGTTTTCATTATCAGCGCAAAGTTTTGAGTTGGAATTAACAGAGCAAACGTTAGTGAAAGATATGGACCATACTATTGCTATGATGCAGTCTTTAAAAAATATTGGCTTTAGTTTTGCTATTGATGATTTTGGTACGGGCTATTCATCGTTAGCTTACTTGAAGAAAATGCCTGTTGATGTGATTAAAATAGATAAAAGCTTTATCTTTGGCATGTTAGAGAACCATTCGGATTTTCAAATAATTACTTCCACCATTGCAATGGTGAAAAACCTAGGTTTGATGGTGGTTGCTGAAGGTGTTGAAACTCAGGCACAACTGCGTAGCTTAACTGAGAATGATTGCGATATTATTCAAGGGTACTATTACTCCAAGCCAATCCCAGAAAAAGAATTATTATCTTCGTTAGATAGACAAACAACAGGTGGTTACTGGAAAGTACCTAAAAGTGTAACTGATAACCTCTCAGCAGATAAGTCAGCCTAGCTTAGGCTGACTTTCTCTACCAACGACTAACGTGTCAAGTTAACGCTAACCCAGGTTATTTGAATATCGACTGAACGTGGGCAGCAAACTCACTGGCTTTCATAAAGCCAGTGGTACGTTGTTTCGTTAATTCATTTCCTTGTAAATCAAAAAACAAAATTGAAGGTAAACCCAAAATGGTATAATGCTGAACAAGTTCGGCATTTTCAATTGAGTCAAAGTCAGTCATGTCAATTTGCAACCAGACACTGTTAGCCAATGCTTTTTGTACTTGAGCGTCTACAAAGGTATATTTCTCAAACTCTTTACAAGCAATACACCAATCCGCATACAAATCTACCATCACGGTTTTACCCTGCATATTGGCACTTACTACTTCATTTTGTAGCTGTGCTAAAGAGGTTACTTGTTTAAAAGTAGCGTGCTGAGCAGCATCGGAAACCATGGATTTGCTTGGAAAAACTAACTGGTATGCCAGGTTAGCACCAAAAAACAACATTAAAAATATGACTAGAGAACGCAGACCATACCAAAAGCCTTTTACTTGCTGATCATTTTGCGCAGCATGGTTTTGGTTAGCAACATAGAAGTAGCTTGCACTGACTAATATTAATATGGCCCATAACGCTTGGCTAGCCACTTCAGGGATAAAGCGTTCAAGTAAAAAGATAGGAACGGCAAGTAATAATAGACCGAAGATATTTTTGATGATATTCATCCATGCGCCGGCTTTAGGTAGTAATTTACCACCAGAGCTACCGAGTATTAGCAAAGGTAAACCCATACCTAAGCTTAGTGCGTATAACGCTGAGGCACCAAGCACTACATCACCTGTTTGAGAAATGTATAATAATGCACCGGTTAATGGTGCTGTAGTACAGGGAGACGCAACTAATCCCGAGATAACGCCCATCATTAACACACCAGTAATTGAACCACCTTTTTGCTGATTACTCATAGTATTGAGTTTATTTTGCCAGCTAGCAGGTAAGGCTAAATTAAATACACCAAACATAGAAAGCGCTAGAAAAATAAATAAAACACTCAGGCCAATTAATACGATAGGGTGCTGAAATACAGCCTGGAATTTAGCGCCAGCCAATGCAACCACTACACCTAACAGAGTGTAAGTAACTGCCATGCCTTGTACGTAGAAAAAAGATAAAGTAAAGGCTTTTTTAGTTGTTAACTGCTTGCCTTGACCAACAATAATTCCGGTTAAAATAGGGTACATAGGGAAAACACAGGGCGTGAATGACAATAATAAACCGCCAACGAAAAAGGCAACCAGCGTTAATAACAAACTATCCTGCTTGAGCATGTCAGATAATTGATGTTGTTCACTTTTTTCAACCACAGCTTGACTTGTTTGAATGTCTTCATTGTTGCTAGGGGCTGATAAAGATGAGTTAAGAACAGTATTTTCTGCTGTAATTAATTCGCTTAGCTCAATAGTTTTACTCGTTGGTGGATAACATAGCCCTTTTTCAGCACAGCCTTGATAAGTAACTTTGATAGTGCCATCGCTTGAAACTTGTTCAAGATTTATAATGAATGTTAATCGCTCAGTAAATATTTTTTGAATACCAAAAAATTCATCTTCGTGGTCTATACCTTCAGGCAATAAAACCGGAGTGAAGTTGATATTTTTACCTTTGAATTTAAATTGGTGGCGATAAAGGTAATAGCCGGGAGCAATATCGAAACTAACTTCTAATTGATTATTTTTCTGATCAAAATTAAAAGAGAATGCTTGGTCAACTTTTAAAAACTCATCATCATTGCTAAACAAGCTGGTATTAGAGACATCAAAAATCGATTGCTTTTCTTGTGCAGCAGCGGGGGTAAAAGTAAAAGCTGCTAACATCAATAAGCATAGGGATAGTAAATTTTTCATTAAGCCTACTTCAAAGAATTAGTGATCCAGTTTAAATAATGCTTATCACCTTGCTGGATATTCAAGGCAATAACTTCCACCACGTCATACGGGTGTAATTGGTTAATTCGATCATTTAACATTACGAATTTATTTTCATCGGTTTTTATCAGTAATTGTACTTCACTGTCGCAATGTAACTCGTCCTGCCAACTATATACAGAGGTAATGTTGGAGACAATATTTACACAGGCGGCAAGCTTTTCTGTCACTAGATGTTGTGCAATATTTTTAGCTACTATTTCATCAGGGCAGGTTGTGAGTACTAATTGATACAATTTTGTTACCTAATCGTTTTGTTCTGTTGATAGTATACCTTGAGTATTAAGGAAAACTTAGGGCTAATCTCAATAGACAATCGTTGGCCTTGAAAAAGACCTGATTAGCCCAATATAAGTTTCATAGAAAATAAGGAATTATTATGTTTCAACTATTATTTGTGCTTTTTATCATTATCCCTATCATCGAAATAACGGTGATTATGCAAGTCGGTGCCTTACTGGGCGTTTGGCCAACAATCGCTATTGTTATTTTAAGTGCATGGTTAGGTGCTAAATATGTACGCCAGCAAGGCTTGGCTACTTTACAGTCGGTGCAAACTAAAATGGCACAGGGCGAAATGCCATCAGGTGAAATAGTCACGGGTTTAATGTTATTAATCGCGGGTGTTTTATTAGTAACACCTGGTTTTGTTACCGATATATTTGGTTTATTGTTACTGGTACCAAGTGTTCGTGCAGCAATTGGTAATCAAGTACAAAAGCATATCAAGGTAAATCAATTTGGCGCAGGCGCCTCTTTTAATCATGGTGCAGCTGGCAATGTATATCAGCATGAAAATACAGCCGAACCTTTTACTTCGTCAAAGGAACCTATTTCACATCACCAAGGCGATACCTTAGAAGGTGAGTTCAAGCGTAAAGACTAATTTTAATGTACAAAAAAATCAAAGCTGACCTTGTGTCGGCTTTTTTTATCCCCATTTCTATTAACAAGAATCTCTAGTCCAAAGTAAGACTGGAAAATTAACCACATAATTGAAAATCTCAGGAGAGAATTAATGAGCATTCGTCCACTACATGATCGTGTAATTGTTAAACGTAAAGACGTAGAGTCAAAATCAGAAGGCGGTATCGTCTTAATGGGTAGTGCGGCAGAAAAATCTACTCGTGCTGAAGTTATTGCAGTAGGTAATGGCCGCATTTTAGAAAATGGCGAAGTACGTGCTCTAGATGTAAAAGTTGGCGACCAAGTTATTTTCAGTGAAGGTTACGGCGTTAAAACTGAAAAAATTGATGGCGAAGAAGTACTTATATTAAGTGAATCAGACATTTTAGCAATCGTCGAATAATTAAGAGCTTAATTTGTCGCTACTTCATCACAACCGCGACATCAAAAGTGCTCACTTACTAGCGTAAGTTACGCGCTTTTTCTTTGCTTTGAGCGAATTCGCTTAAAGTAAAGGCTCAATATTATTAGTGTATATAGACTAAGCACTATTTCAATAATAGTGTAACTAAATAAAATTATAGGAATAAATAACATGGCTTCAAAAGACGTATTATTTGGAAATGATGCACGTACTAAAATGCTACGTGGCGTAAATGTATTGGCTGATGCAGTAAAAGTAACGTTGGGACCAAAAGGTCGTAACGTAGTTATTGATAAATCTTTTGGTGGTCCAACAATCACTAAAGATGGTGTAACGGTTGCTAAAGAAATCGAATTAGAAGATAAATTCGAAAACATGGGCGCACAAATGGTGAAAGAAGTTGCTTCTAAAGCCAATGATGAAGCGGGTGACGGTACAACTACTGCAACTGTTTTAGCACAAGCTATTGTTAACGAAGGTTTGAAATCTATTGCTGCGGGTATGAACCCAATGGATCTTAAACGTGGTATTGACAAAGCAGTTATTGCGGCTGTTGCAGCACTAAAAGAAGCTTCAACACCGGTTACAGACAACAAAGCCATTGAGCAAGTAGGAACTATTTCTGCAAACTCAGATGAAACTGTTGGTCAAATAATTGCTACAGCAATGGAAAAAGTAGGCGCTGAAGGCGTAATTACTGTTGAAGAAGGCCAAGCATTAACTGACGAATTAGACGTTGTTGAAGGCATGCAATTCGACCGTGGTTACTTATCTCCATACTTTATCAACAAACAAGAAAACGGTACCGTTGAACTTGAAAACCCATTTATCTTATTAGTAGATAAAAAAGTATCAAATATTCGCGAATTACTAACTACTCTTGAAGGCGTTGCTAAATCAGGTAAGCCATTACTAATTATTGCTGAAGATGTTGAAGGTGAAGCACTAGCAACATTAGTAGTAAACAATATGCGTGGTATCGTTAAAGTTGCCGCAGTTAAAGCACCAGGTTTTGGCGACCGTCGTAAAGCAATGTTACAAGACGTTGCAACACTAACGGCTGGTACTGTAATTTCTGAAGAAATTGGTATGGAATTAGAGAAAGCTACTTTAGAAGACCTAGGTCAAGCTAAACGCGTTGTTATCTCTAAAGACACCACAATTATTATTGATGGTTTTGGTGATGAGGCAGACATTAAAGCACGTGTTTCTCAAATCCGTGGTCAAATTGAAGATTCTTCATCGGATTACGATAAAGAAAAATTACAAGAGCGCTTAGCTAAACTAGCAGGCGGTGTTGCAGTGATCAAAATTGGCGCTGCCACTGAAATCGAAATGAAAGAGAAAAAAGCACGTGTTGAAGATGCATTACATGCCACACGCGCAGCCGTTGAAGAAGGCGTTGTTGCTGGTGGTGGTGTTGCATTAGTTCGCGCAGCTGAAGCAATTAAAGACCTTGAAGGTATTAACGAAGACCAGACACACGGTATTAATGTTGCTATCCGTGCGATGGAAGCGCCACTTCGTCAAATCGTAGCTAACTGTGGTGATGAGCCATCAGTAGTATTAAATGAAGTACGTAACGGTAAAGGTAACTACGGTTACAATGCTGGTAACAGTACTTATGGCGATATGCTTGAAATGGGTATTTTAGACCCAACTAAAGTGACTCGTTCAGCACTACAGTTTGCCGCTTCTGTTGCAGGGTTAATGTTAACGACTGAAGCGATGATTACTGATGCTCCACAAGATTCATCTTCTATGCCAGATATGGGCGGCATGGGTGGTATGGGCGGCATGGGCGGCATGATGTAATAGTTTTTAGCCTAAATCGCTTTTCTTGTAAGCCATAACATGTTGATGTTATGGCTTTTTTTATTTCTATTTTTCATCAAACGTTATAACTTTAAGGGTATAAAGTGGGGTATCAATAATACCTCCCATATACTTATCTCTATAAAAACAAGGTGATAATTCATCTATGGGCGGCATATTATGGGTTTAAGCTGTGTGATCGTGTCAATTAAATGAAGGCAGAAAGTAATCTACTGACTTTTACTTTCATTACTCTCTTTTAGTTAAACTTGAATTACGCGCATATAGTGCGCATAATGTGATTATTGGATGGTTGGAGAGTTAATTATGAATATTAGTTTAGGTAAAGAATTCGAAAGAAGAATCACAGAGAAAGTCTCTGATGGCTTATATACCTCAGCGAGTGAAGTGATCCGTGATGGGTTGAGATTGTTGTTTGAAAAAGATGCGGCTAGAAATCAACAGCTTGAAATATTACGCGAAGAAGTCGCTAAAGGTTTTGAACAGTTAGTTGCGGGCGAATCGTCAAATCACAATGTCATGGATATATTTGAACAAGCCTCTCTTTCAGTAAATAAACAGCCTGAAAGTAAGAGCGACAATGCCAATCTATAGACTTTCTTCTTTAGCAGAAGAAGATTTATATAAAATAATCTCTACGACAATTAGTTCATGGGGTAATAAGCAAGCAAAAGTGTACGCACAGAATATAGATGCCGCATTAATAAAACTTGCTCAATATCCTGATTTTGGTAGGGAAAGAAATGAAATTTATAAAGACGCTAAAAGCTTTCCTGTAGAAAAACATATAGTGTTCTATCAAGTCAGTGATAACGGTATTGATGTTGCTCGTATTCTTCATCAACGTATGGACCCCTCAAAACATTTTTAATTGTCTTTTGGTGAAATTATTCTTATCGCCAAATCCATGTAATTCATTGATTTTAATGTTATTTTTATACGTATAAGATGTTGGGGGTATAAAGTGGGGTATCACTACTAATGCCCATATAACTAATCCAATAAAAACAATTAGATAAATATTAAGTGGGCGGCATGATGTAATTGTACTTGTCTAAACTGTTAACTTCTTCGTTGCGTTATCGTTCGTTTAAGAAACACTAAACGTCACAATAAAGCGCCTTGTATTAAACAGTTTATCCTGTGCATAAATAGTCAAAACCATTTATAGCTCAAAATTGAAAAGCCTGAATAGCAATATTCAGGCTTTTTTACTTATTATTTTGAATAATAACTTTAATCTGATCTCATAGTTCTATGGCAAAGGGGGCACTTAGCGAGTTAGAGAATATGACTTGTATTATTTGACTAATATTAATCGCCATCACATCATTACTGGTGCTACTTTTCATATTAGCTCGCCTACCAAAGTCTATTAATACCTTTTTTTACTTGCATTTATACTGTTACACTCAATTTACCTAAAGGTGAAAAATTCAGCACGCGATATAAATACCTTTTGCCATATACCCATTAATAAAAATTAAAGTGTTCTCTTATATACACTTAAAGGTAGTCATTATTTTAATAAACAAAATATCTCTTAAGCATCTTAGAGGTGATGTCTTTGGCGGCTTAACCGCTGCTGTTATAGCCTTACCATTAGCTTTAGCATTTGGCGTGTCATCGGGTGCAGGTGCAATAGCCGGAGTTTATGGCGCCATTTTTGTTGGTTTTTTCGCTGCTTTATTTGGTGGTACAGCTACACAAATATCAGGTCCAACAGGGCCGATGAGTGTGGTAATGGCATTAGTATTAACGCAACTAATCGCGAGTAATCCTGATACTGGCTTGGTATTAGCCTTTACCTGTGTAATTTTAGCGGGCTTATTTCAAATATTGTTTGGTTTACTTAAACTAGGCAAGTATTTTGTTATGGTTCCCTATCCTGTTATTTCTGGCTTTATGACAGGTATTGGCATTATTATTATTTTGCTTCAAATATCGCCACTCTTAGGTAGCACAGGGGATAGCAATGCATTAGCTGCGTTATCAAATATTCCAAGCGCTATTAACCAGCAAAATACTTATGCGACTTTACTTGGTGTAACTACACTTTTACTGATGATCTATTGGCCTGAAAAGTGGACTAAAATAATACCCGCACCACTATTTGCATTAATTACCTTAACAGTCTTTAGTTCAACCTTTATTAGTCAACAAGGCATTTCTGTCATCGGTGAAATTCCGACAGGTTTTCCAAGTTTAATAATACCTAGCCTATCTTTAGATACACTCTATGATGTTAGCTATTTCGCCTTTTTATTAGCCGTATTAGGTGCTATCGACTCATTACTCACCTCAATGGTTGCTGATACACTGACAGAGACTCACCACAATAGTGATAAAGAGCTTATCGGCCAAGGAATTGCCAATAGCATTGCGGGATTTTTTGGTGCATTACCGGGCGCTGGAGCAACAATGCGCACTGTAATTAACATTCGTGCCGGTGGTAAAACACCCCTCTCTGGCATAATACATTCCATTACCTTACTCATTGTCATTTTATGGGCAGGAGATTATGCGCAGTATATTCCTCACACTGTTCTCGCGGGAATGTTAATTAAAGTGGGTCTTGATATTATTGATTGGCGCTTTATTTTTCAGATAAAAAAAGTTGGATTGTTTTCTGCTTCTTTAATGTTATTAGTATTACTACTCACCGTTTTTGTTGATTTAATTACCGCAGTGTTAGTTGGCATGTTTATCGCTAATTTAGTGACTTTAGATCGTTTAACGCATATTCAACTTGATCACATTACGTTTAAGCAAGGACCTGAATTACTTCGCGAACTAAACAGTGAAATATCATCAAGCAAGATGAATATGGAGCTAACTGATGATATTCAGAAAAAGCTGAGTAAATCCCTAGAACACACGCTTTTATTAGCAATTGACGGCCCGGTTAGTTTTGCTGTTTCTAGAGAGTTATCGCGGCGCTTTACTGAAAACTTATCGTTTACCACGTTAGTAATAGATTTATCGAACGCTAAACTAATAGGAACAACAACTGCTATTATGATCACAGACCTTATCGAACGTACTAAGACAAAAAATAAAAAAGTGTTGGTTATCACGGGTAATGAGAAAATTAATCAATCATTGCAGAAGCTATCATTAGCAACTTTATTAGATAAAAAAGATCAATTCAATAATAGAGAGCAAGCACTTCAAGCGCTTATTTAAAAAGATAGAAAACGAAGCTAATTACAGTCCATTAGTAGGGATAAATTTGGTCCATAAATAACGACCATTTTTGGGCAGTAGTAATCTGTAGTTATATCTCAGAATGGGGAAAAAACCGAGCTAACTTATTGCCAACAGACTAAATAAGATCGGCTTAAGTTATTGACTTAGTTAACCAAATTAACTGAGGGCATTTCGTTTCTATTTTGCTCTCAATAGCGTGTCCAGCGAAGCTATATTCACAAACTTTCCCTCTTGCTCACCATGAATTAAGAACTCTCTTCTCTAAGTGTAAACTGGATGTGATATTAACGGATAAAGTTATCAATATGGTTAACGGCCGAAGCTTAGTTAAAAGCTCATACTAAACAGTACAAACCTTGTTAATCGCCATTGTTAGCAATGTATTCTGATGTGTTGATGAGTCAGCCTACAGAAATGTATAAATTATTGGCACTAAAGTACCATGTTGCACACTACGGCTATGCGCCATTATAAGGGCATCTCACAGCAAAATAGCCAACCACTATGTTTTCCCTTGTTAAAAACCTCACTTGGATTTCCTTACTTTTTATCAGTATTAGCGTCAAAGCTAATTTCCAGCCGCTTGCTCATTTTGGAGACAATCCAGGAGAGTTGTCGGCGAGTTATCTTAAAGCCTCAAAGCAAGCCAAGTCACTGGTGGTGCTATTACATGGCTGCGTACAAAATGGTGAAACATTAGCTCGCCAAAGTGGCTTTGTCGCGTTGGCTCAGCAGCATGATTTTATCTTGCTGATACCACAACAAAATAACAAAAATAATGTCAAATCCTGTTTCAACTGGTTTTCAGAGCAAGATATCAGTAAAGATAAAGGCGAAGTGCTGTCGATTAAAAATATGATAACTACCTTACAAAAACAGGTTGATGCCGAACAAGTTTACATAGCGGGCCTATCTGCGGGTGGCGCCATGACAAGTGCTTTATTAACTCATTACCCTAATGTTTTTTCTGCTGGTGCTGTTGTTGCTGGTTTACCTTATCCGTGTGCTAATGATCTTGCTAAAGCTATTTCTTGTATGAGAAATGGTCCCTCGCAATCTATTGCGGAGTTAGTGACTTTGGCTAAACGTAAAAATGAAAAGGTGTTGCAATGGCCAAGGTTAATCGTTATTACGGGCACTAATGACAACGTGGTTAATCCTAAAAACTCCCATCAACTTGCTTGGCAATGGTCAACACTGTCGGAAAAACCCCTCGAACCAAACAAAATATTATATGAAAATTATCAACGAACTCTTTGGCAGAATACTGATAAAGAGACTCTAGTCGAGCTACTTGAAATAAATGAAATAGGTCATGGCCTAACAGTTAATTCCTCTTTAAAAAATCGAGAGGCAAGTGCCAGCTTTATCTATGAATCTTCACTTGATAGTGCATCTGATATTGTCAGGTTTTGGGGTTTTAAGTAATAAAAGCGCTAATTTTCAATGGTTAAGCTCTATGGTACTATAGTACAAATTAAATTTGTCTCATTTTGTTATAGAGTTGAAACATCAGTAAAAAACATCACAATAATTTTAAATAACTGATTCAATATAATTATAATAAGGTACTAATATGAAACACTATAACAAGAAATTAAGTTATCTTGCATTGGCCATTGCCAGTGCGCTAACGTCAAACATTGCTCTTGCTGCAGAAGAAAATGATGCTGAGAAAGCTAAAGCTCATTCTGGCTTAGAACGCATAGAAGTTACCGCTCGTAAAACCTCAGAGAGTCTGCAAAATGTCCCCGTAGCCGTGACCTCAATTGGCGCTGAACAGTTAGAGCAAAATGGTATTAGTGTGATGACAGAAGTTCAGCAGTTTTCACCTAACACAACGTTGCAAAGTAGCCGTGGTACTAACTCAACACTTACCGCGTTTATTCGTGGGGTAGGTCAAGATGATCCATTGTGGGGCTATGAACCGGGTGTTGGTATTTATGTTGATGATGTGTATATAGCGCGCCCACAAGGTGCGGTTCTTGATATTTTAGATGTTGAACGTATTGAAGTATTACGTGGTCCACAAGGTAGTTTGTACGGTAAAAATACTATAGGTGGCGCTATTAAGTACGTTACCAAAAAAATGGCTGGTGACATGGAGTTTGATCTAGAGGCTACCTTTGGTAATTACGCCCGTCAAGATTATAAAGTGGCTGGTAAAGTGCCAGTAATTGAAGACAAACTCTATTTTGGTTTTGCTCTAGCGAGCTTATCTCGCGATGGTTATGGCGAGTTTTTACAATCTGATTTACCAGGGCAAGACTTAGAGAACTATAATAAAGATGTTTTTGCTGGTCGTGCAACCATTGAGTTCACGCCTACAGATGATTGGTTCTTCCGTTTTAATTACGATAATACTGTGGATGATTCAAATGCAAAAGGTGGTTATCGTTTATTACCTAGTGTGGTAACTGATGCGCCTGTACCAGACAGTGTTTATGACTCTTATACCAGTATGCCTACTTGGAATAGCGTTGAGTCAGAAGGGATGAGTTTAACGGCTGAGTATTTCATTAATGATTTTTGGTCTGTTAAATCAGTAACGGCAAGTAGAAGTAACTACTCCAAAACTAACATTGATTTTGATAATACTCCAGAGCGTATTTTTGATGTACCTGCCATTTATGATGATGAGCAGTTTTCTCAAGAATTCCAGTTAAATTATGATGGTGAGAATCTAACACTTGTTTCAGGTTTATATTATTTTGATGGTGAATCTTGTGGTCATTTTGATGCTATTTTAGAGCACTTAGGTCAGTCATTGACTTTACCGGGCTTAACCCGTGAAGTGACAGGTTGTAACGATAGCGAGAGTTATGCTGCTTATGCACAAGGCTCTTATAATGTTACTGAACAACTATCATTTACTTTAGGTGCACGTTATACCCAAGAAGAAAAAACAGCAGTAGTAAATAACGGTGTTGTCTATGAAACGGTTTACCCTGAAAGTGGTTGGGTACCGGGCTATGAACGTGGTGATGTTGAATTCCCTGAAGTCTTAAATGATAAAGCAGATTGGTCTAGATTTTCGCCTCGTGCGGGTGTTGAATATCAATATTCAGATGACATGATGTTTTTTGCTAGTTATTCACAAGGTTTCAAATCAGGTACCTTTAACCCAAGAGCAAGCGGTCCTGAGCCAGCAGTTGATCCTGAAATTGTGGACTCTTATGAAGTAGGTGTAAAAAGTGAATGGAATAATAATTTACGTATAAATGCCACTGTGTTCTACCTTGACCATCAAGACAGACAATTTGTTACCGTACTACCTGTAGAAGGTGGTGATGGTAGTGAGTTGAGTCAACGTTTAGGTAATATCGGTCAGTCAACTGCTTCAGGTATGGAGTTAGAAGTGAATTATGCGGCAACAGATAATTTAAACTTTTTTGGAACATTAGGCCTAATCGATTCATCATTTGAAGAAGTTAATTCCTATGATAGTGATGGAACCCCTATTGATATTACTGATACCTTTACCATTACTAACACCCCTGAAACGACGGCAAATATAGGTTTTACTTATAATATTGAAAGTAACATTGGTAGTTTTGTGATTAATGGTAACTACTATTACCGTAGTGAGTATGACCTAAACGTAACGAGTAATTTATTAACACAAGACGGTTATGGTTTACTGAACGTTGGTGTGAATTGGTATAGCAATGATGGTGATTGGACTGCCGCGCTACATATGAAAAACATTACTGATGAGGAGTATTTAGTAGGTAATTACTCTTTCTTAGGAGAACAAAATCCAGATGGCAGCTATCAACCAGGTTTAGGTGGTGATACGACTTTAATTGGTTATTATGGAGACCCTGCAACAGTTTCTTTAACTATCGGTTACCAGTTCTAAAGGTTACTTAGGTTAAATTAGTAAGTATGCGTTAAAAAAGAGCTGGCACTTGTCAGCTCTTTTTTTCATACTAGCTTTAGTATTTTATAGGAGTGTTATATGTCACAAGCAAAAGTAATCATTGCCGATGATCATCCGCTATTTCGCACGGCATTAAAACACGCCATCGTTGAATGTATTGATAACGCAGGCACGTTAGAAGCTAACAATTTTAGTGAATTATTAGCGGCTATTGAAGTAACACCTAGCTTAGAGATAGTCTTCTTGGATTTACACATGCCAGGCAACAATGGCTTTACTGGTTTAACGCAGTTGCAAAACCATTACCCTGACCTCGTTGTTATCATGGTTTCTTCTGATGATAATGATCAAACCATGCAAAAAGCCATTAACTTTGGTGCTGCAGCTTTTATTCCTAAATCTGCCGACTTAACCACGATAGCTTCCGCGATTGATGCAGTGTTAGCGGGTGATATTTGGCTACCTGAGTTGATTGAAAAAAATGAAAATCAGCAAACAGCCATTGCTAATGAGCGTTTAGCTAAACAGCTAGCTCAATTAACCCCCCAGCAATATGTGGTACTTACCCAAGTGGCTGATGGACAGCTTAATAAACAAATAGCCTACGATTTAAATATTAAAGAAACGACCGTGAAAAAACACGTTTCGGCGATTTTAGAGAAGCTCGAAGTGAACAACCGCACGTTAGCGGGTTTGGCTTATCAACAGTTGATGTTGGCACCAACAGAAAATGTCAGCATTAATAGCTAACTTCGTTGGTTTTAGTTTAGTGCAGCGAATTAAACTGACGTCATTTGTTTAATTAAGCGCTTTAAAGCTAGCGATTTAACCGGCTTTCTTAAGAACATAAAGTTTGCATCACTGGTATGTTGTCTCACTTGCTCTGATGGATCGGCAGAGCAAATAACACAAGGGCTTTGCCAGTGTTGACTTACTAATATACGCTTCACCAGATCAACACCGTTAGCTTCATTATCTAAATGATAATCACCCACAATAAAATGAGGCTGCACAGGCATCGCTTTAATCGCAATATCGACAGTCTCATGATCTTTAGCAGTATAAACATTACAACCCCATTCAGTGAGTTGTGATGATATTGCCGTTAACATCAGTGCATCATTATCTATAACTAATACGGTCATGTTGGCAAAAGTCTTTTTAACTGGGCTGTCGTTTATTACACTGGTTCTCTTATCATTCAGTATTGCTTTTTCACTTGGGAAGTTAACTGTGCTCTGCTCAACCCTCGGTACTTCAATCATGAAACCCGTGCCTTTACCCAAGGTCGATTTTAAAGAGATTTTCAAATTGAGTAAGGAGGCCATACGATCAGCAATAGCTAAGCCAAGTCCTAAGCCAGGGATCTCACGGTTTTGATCTAAGCGTTCGAATTCTCTAAATATAGTTTGCTGCTTATCGGTGGCGATACCAGGACCATTATCCCAAACTTCAATGCGAACAGCGTTTTTTGTGTGGCGCACACCAAGTAATATCTTATTAACAATATGGGCTTTATCGCCTTCTTTATCACGACAGTAATATACAGCATTAGATAAAAAATTTTGAATTATTCGACGTAACATACGTTTATCAGAATTGACCCAAACAGAGCTAGCTGAGTAGCTAAAGTTAATGTCATCTTCCTGTGCAAGTACAGTGAATTCATTTTTTAGCGGTATTAACAATGTCTCTAAAGCAAAGTGATTTTGTTCAACGTTTTCAGAACTATTATCGAGACGTGATATTTCTACCAGATCTGAGAGTAATGCTTCAACCACATTAAGAGAATCATCAATATTACTGGCTAAGTTAACAAGCTCTTCAGTGACAACTTTCTTTTTAAGCATGGATGTAAAGAGTGATAAGGCATTGAAAGGTTGCATTAAATCATGACTAGCAGCAGCTAAAAATCTTGTTTTACTACTGTTGGCAGCTTCTGCCTCCGCTTTAGCCAACCGTAGCTCTTGAGTTCTTTCTTCTACGCGTTTCTCTAAACTCTCATTAGCTTTTTGCAATGCCTTCTCTGACTCTATGTGAGCGGTAATATCAGAAAAGGTACTAACGAAACCACCGCCTGGCATTGACTGGCCCCTAATTTCTAATACGATACCATTGGGCATAGTACGTTGAAAGTAGTGATTATGGCCCATGCGCATATGTTCAATACGCCTAGTAATTAAATCTTCATTTTCTGCGTTAGTATTGGCAGGGGTAATTATGCCTTTGGCGATATTATAGCGTAATAATTCTTCAATTGGTTTTCCTGCCGTTACAAAACCTACTGGATAATCAAGTAGTTGAATGTAACGTTGGTTCCATGCTACTAAACGCATATCGGCATCGATGACACTAATACCTTGTTCAATATTCTCTACCCCAGATTGTAATAACTCGCGATTAAAGCGAAACATTTGGTTGGCTTCATCAACAATACTAACAACATCTTCTAACGGCATCTTTTGTGAGGTAGAGGCTGCCTTCATAACCATACGTGTTGAAGCAGAGCCTAGTACGCCAGAAAGCTGTAAGCGTGTATACTCAATGACTTTTTGATTTTTACTATCGTTATTCAAATCACTTTTTGAAAAAATAATGAGTGCTTCAGCGGCATCTTTATCAATAAAACGTACTAATAAACTGTATAAATCATTGAGGGATAAGTGACGCTCAAACTGATTTTGGCTTTTATTAACAAAATACTCTGTTTGTAATTTTTCGCCAACACTACGCTGACCGATTAAAGAAACGATAACGTAACAGATAACATTAAACAGCAAACTGTAAAAAACGCCATGGCTAGTACTATCTAAAAAATCAATACCAAATAGCGCGGTAGGCTTTAACCAAGCGATATGCCATAAGCCAGTTTCAAACCAGTGACTACTTGGCATTAATGCTGGTAATAAAAGAGTATAGAGCCAGACAATACTCCCTACAATTAGACCAGTTAATGCTGCTTTGGCATTGGCTCTACGCCAATACAAAGCACCGATTGTGGCTGGCGCAAATTGAGATAGTAAGACAAACGATAATAAACCTATGGTAGCCAGTTGATTTTGTTGAGCAATAATACGTTCAAAGATGAATGCTAATAGTAAAATAATAGCGATAGAGCCACGGCGTAAATTGAGTAATAAACCCGATAATTGCTGGTTTTTTTTGGTATTAAATAAACGGAATTTTAATACCAGTGGTGTTAATACTTCGGTAGAGATCATAGTACTAAGTACAATAGCTGCGACTATAACCATACTCGTTGCAGCGGCTAAACCGCCAATATAAACTGTGATACCAAGCCAAGCTTGCTGATAGAAAAGTGGCAGGGTTAATACATAAGTATCGGCATCAACACTACCACCCGGAAAAGTTAATTGCCCTGCAATGGCGATGGGGAGAATAAAAACATTAATAAGTAAGAGATACAAAGGAAATAGCCAACGGGCTGTTTTTAATTCTTCTTGATGGTGATTTTCAATCATCATCATATGAAACTGCTGTGGCAAAATGAATATGGTGATAGCCCCTAACGCAGCCTGCGCTATCGCTAAGTAAACTGAATGAGTGCCAGTAGTTGAATTGATATTTTCGCGCTGACTAATTAAGTCGGTAAAACCATCAAAAACAAAGAAAGTGGCAAAAATACCAACTGCGGTTAAAGCGAACAATTTAATAATTGAGCTAAAAGCGATTGCCAGTACCAAACCTTGGTTTTGCTTGTTGGCGGCTATTTGGCGAGTACCAAATAAAATACTGAAGCAGATGAGTACGATAGTCACTACAAAAGCAGTGCTGATGCCCGACTGATAAGTACCTGTTAATAAATCAAAACTGGTACTGATTGCTCTGAGTTGCAAGGCGATATAAGGAATAGTGCCCATGAGTGCGACGATGGCAACCAATGCCGCAACTTTAGGCGAACGATCGTAGCGAAAGGCAATAAAGTCAGCAATAGACGTTAAGTTTTGCTGTTTAACAATGAGCAAAATTTTATGCAACATTGGCCAAGCCAATACTAAGCAAAGAATAGAACCAATATAAATAGGCGCAAGCCAAGCACCTGTTGTGGCTGCTTGTCCTACTGTGCCGTAAAATGCCCAAGACGTACAGCTAACACCAAGCGATAAACTATAAACCCAAGGTTTGCAGCTCCAGTTTTCAGGTGCTTGATTCTGACCCCAATGGGCAACTACAAAAAGAAGCGCTAAATAGGCAATAGAAAGTACGGTAATAAGCCAAGTATCAAGTGATAGCCAAACTAACAAAAGCTGTCCTTTATATTTTAAGTCGTGATAAAAGTAACTGGTTTTTAATGTTATAGGGATATAACACTACAGTCAGCATATCATGCTCTATTGAGTGAGGTAGTGAACTAAGGTAGTAGTTATTTGCTGACAATCATACGTTAACCTAACACTATACATTTCCTTTGTTCAGAAACTATCATATATGAAAATCACTAACAAATACCTAGTTGAAGCCATTGTTTTTATTAGCTATGTATTATTTGCAATGGCTTGGGTAGGTGGTACTGCAAGTATGGGGCAAATCATGTCTGTCATGCACGTAGATAGCTTAGCCTCCGCCAGCTTTATTAGTGGAGCGGTAACTTTGGCTAAAATTGTTGGTACTTTCGGGGCGGCTTGGATAGCAATAAAATTTGGTATTAAGTACGCTTTTTTTATTGCCAGTTTATTTATCGCTATTGGTTTATTAACCCCGTTAGCACCAAATTATGAATTATTGTTACTGAGCCGATTTTTGATGGGCTTAGGTGGCGCTTTTATGATTGTCTATTTTAACCCGATTGTTATGCATTGGTTTTCCCCTGAGGAGCGGCCAGTCATTAACGGCCTTAATGCAGTTGCTTTTAATATTGGCACTGGTGTTGTGTTATGGAAAATGGCAGCAATTAATCAATTTACGGGTGATTGGAAGATTAGCTTAATTACCTTTTCTATCGCCAGTTTATTGTTCAGCTTTGTTTGGTTATTAGTAAAATTTGAACCTGAAAATGCCGATATAAACAAAGGTGATGAAGCTATTGAGCATTATAGTTATATGGATGGCCTTAAAGACAAGTTTAATTGGGCCTATGGTTTAACATATTCAGGTTTATTAGCCTTTTATATTTGCCTATTTACCTTCTACCCCAAAGCGGGCATTAGTCAAAGTAAATGGGTGATTGGTTTTGGTATTGTCGGTACACTCGCAGGCATTATTTACAGTAAAAAAATGCCGCTACGTTTGCCTGTAATTCGATGGTCTGGCGCTGTGATGGTGATCACTATTATAGGGCTGTCTTTTAGTTCGAGTGAGTGGCTACAAGCCTTATCAGCTATTGTGTTGGGTTTCTTTATCTTCTTCCCAGTCACTGCTCTAGTGTCTATTCCTCATGAATTACCCAAGATGACAAGCCAGCGTATTACCGTGGTGTTTAGCCTTTTTTATTCTATTAGTTACTTGCTCTCTACAATTGTTTTATGGTTATTTGGCAAGTTGGTTGATGTAAACCAAGGTGATTACACCGCGTCATTTATTCTAATTTCCCTTGTAAGTTGTACCTTTTTTATTGGCAGTTTCTTTTTACCTGAAACAGGGAGGAAAAAAGCAGTCACCGCTGACGATAATAATGAAATCCAACGTGCTGGCACCCATGACAAAGTTAAACTAAATGAGGAAAAATTATGCGCGGAATAATATCTCCTAAATTAGCACCTTTTCTTGACCAAGCTAATAATGCGATAGCCGAAGCTAAAGCAACAGGGCTGGGGTTTAGTAGTGAAGTGATTAGGCAGGGCCTAGATAACTTGGCTCCATTGATTGGCTCTGGGCCGAATGTGGATATAGTTAAGAACAGCTACTTAGCTACTCCTAGTCATAATATCCCAGTACGTATATATAACCCGGCTTCTAATGATGTTTTACCTGTGTTACTACACTTTCATGGTGGCGGCCATATGTGTGGCAGCCTTGAGTTATATGACCCTATAAGTAGAAAACTGGCGCTGGCAGCTCAAGCTATTGTCATTTGTGTCGATTATCGTTTAGCTCCTGAACATCCATATCCAGCAGGTTTAGATGATTGTCAGCAATTATTGTTGCACTATAAAACGTTAATTTTTGATATGAAACACAGTGATGAGTTGTTCATTGCTGGTGATAGTGCAGGAGGCGCACTTTGTACAAGCTTAGTGATGAATAACCAACATAATGAGTCGGTAAAAATAGCGAAGCAAATCCTTATCTATCCAAGCGTAGATTACACTATGAGTAGTAGCTCTATTAAAGAAAATGGCCAAGGATTTTTATTAGAAACAGATAAAATTTGCTGGTACTTTGAACAATACTTCCAACTAAGTGACTCTGTTGATAGTGAAACAGCCCAAGCAAAAATAGCGAGAGCATCACCGTTATTAGGTGAGTTCACTAACAATATGCCAGCAACCTTAGTGATCACCGCAGGATGCGATCCCCTGAGAGATGAAGGCCTTGAATATACTAAGTCATTAACCGAGGTCGGCGTTGAAGTGGAACATCATGCATTTGACGGTATGACTCACGCTTATATGTTACTGGATGAATTGGTCAGCGAAGAGTGCTTGGCTACTTATCGACTCATTAGCGAGTTCATTAAAGCCTCTCCTGTTAAGTCATAATAGCTAACCCATCCTTAAACTCCTTTTCTTGACCGAGCTTGATAGGCTCGGTATTTTTCTTATCAATTACTTTTATATACATATTTTTAGTTATTGGCTTAAAAGTATTAATAGTTCTTACCGTTATAATTTTGACCACATTTGTGAATGGGCAGGATAAGTCAAATTTCAGGCTCAACATGAGTTTGAACCGTACTACACAATATTCATCATGTTATACCAAGTTGATTAAGTTCTTTCCCACTCAGCGAGAATTAAAAGGCTTAGAGGCAAGGCATTGATTGAAGATAATGGTTATTCAGGAGAATAAGCTCCTGCATTCTCTAATAAGCTGCATATATGCAGCGTCCTTGTCAAAATCAATAACGCAGCATGTAAACCTTTTAAACTCGCCCTCTGGGAGCTTTCTCGATGTCCACTAACATCGTTAAGTTTATTTGATTTAGAATGACTAAACCGAAACAAATTTTCCCTGTTATTGAACATCGAGTAGAGCTCTGAGTTGGGAAGGAATTTAATCAAATTGGTATTATCTAGTGATCTCATATAACCACTAAAAATAAGTGCCTCTTTAGTAGCATATGAAATAATGAATGTTTCAAATAATGTGAGGAGGTAATGGCTGCCTGTATTGTTGTGGCGAGTTTTACTCAAGAAAATAAGTGAGACCAAGATAAAATAACTAAAATTTATTTACCTTGGTGTATGGGTTAGGAGTATTTTTTACAAAACTGCTTGCGCTGCTCTGAAGGCTTCTTGTGCTGCTGGCGCACCACAATAAACTGCGCTATGTAGTAGTACTTCACGAATTTCTTCAGCAGTTGCACCATTATTAAGTGCACCACGAATATGACCTTTGAGTTCTTGTGGCGCTTTTAAAGCGGTTAACATGGCAATAGTCACTAAACTACGAGTTTTTAAATCTAAGCCCTGACGTTGCCATGTAGATCCCCAACCATGATCGTTTATATAATCTTGCATAGGTTGAGTAAAGTCAGTGGCTTTGGTTAAAGCAGCATCTACAAAAGTATCACCCATCACTTTTCGTCTGATACTTTCACCAGCAGATAATTCAGGGGATCTTTCTTTTAAGTTAGTTTGCTTAGATACGGTTTTATTCGTCATAATTAAAGTACCTCAATGGCAATTGCTACCGCTTCACCGCCACCAATACATAAACTGGCAACACCTTTCTTTAGTTTTCTATTTAGTAGGGCATGTAATAGTGTAGTGACAATTCTTGCGCCACTAGCGCCAAGCGGATGACCTAATGCACAAGCGCCACCGTTGACGTTGACTTTGTTTGGATCAATATCGAGACTGTTTATGGCTAACATGGTAACCATGGCAAAAGCTTCGTTAATTTCCCAAAGGTCCACTTCTTCCTTTTGCCACTGAGCTTTTGTTAATAAGGCGTTGATAGCGCCAATAGGTGCTAAGGTGAAGTCTTTAGGGGCTTGGGCATGGCTGGCATGTGCAATAATACGGGCAAGTGGTTTTAAACCCTTTTGTTTTGCTGATGATGCTTTCATCATCACTAATGCTGCTGCGCCATCTGAAATAGATGAAGCATTGGCTGCAGTAATGGTACCGCCTTTAGAAAAAGCAGAACGCAAGTTAGGTATTTTAGCTTTATTAACTAATGCTGGTGCTTCATCGGTAGTGACAATGGTATCACCACGCCGACTTGTCACCGTAAATGGGGATATTTCATTGTCAAAAGCACCCGATGTAATCGCTGCTGTTGCTTTGTTTAGTGAGCTGACGGCAAAACTATCCATGTCGGCTCTGGTTAATTTTTTTTCATCGGCAGTTATTTGTGCAAAGCAGCCCATGGCTATATTTTCATAAGCATCTTCGAGACCATCAGTCATCATGTGGTCATTGATGGCGCCGTGCCCCATTCGAAAGCCAGCTCTCGCATTAGCTAGCATGTAAGGTGCATTGCTCATGCTTTCCATACCGCCTGCGATAACAACATTCATAGAGCCGGCTTTAATAAGATCATGAGCAAACATCATAGCTTTTATGCCAGAGCCACATACTTTGTTTATGGTTGTTGCGCCTGTTTTTTGTGATAAACCTGCTTTTAATGCCGCTTGCCTTGCTGGCGCTTGACCTAGCCCGGCAGGTAAGACACAACCCATAATGACTTCATCTATATCGTCACTATCAAGGTTCGAGCTTGCCAGTGCACTTCTAATTGCAGAAGCACCTAAATCTGTTGCAGCAACACTGTTAAAGCAACCTTGAAAGCTGCCCAGGGGGGTACGCTGGGCAGCGACAATAACAATGTCATCTTCTGAGTTCATATGTTTTTCTCCTAAATTTATTGATGTTAGGTTATGTTGGCTGTTAAATGGCCGAGCGATAATTTATGTCATCAGGATGCTCATCTATAAATTAGCTACAGGTTAACTACTGATTACTTGAGGATTGTTACTGCGCCGTCCAAGCACCATCCATAGGTAGCGAAGAGCCAGTAATACTACGAGCGCTGTCACTGCAAAGAAATAATATGAATTCACCTATTTGGCGCGGATCCATCATTTCAGGTAAGGGTTGTTTTGCGGTAATAAGTTGGTATTTTGCTTGTTCAAAACTACTGTTATCTTTTTCCGAGATTTCTGAAATCTGGTCATTAATTAATGGTGTATCAACCCAACCTGGGCATATAGCGTTAGCAGTAATACCGTCCTCGGCACATTCAAGGGCAACAACTTTGGTCAAACCAACAATGCCATGTTTGGCGGCACAATAAGCAGCTTTGTTTTTAGAAGCAACTAGACCATGTACTGAAGCTATATTAATAATGCGGCCCCAAGCATTTCCTTTCATCCCTGCTAATGAATGCTGAATGGTGTGAAAAGCAGCTGTAAGGTTAATTGCTATGATGGCATTCCATTTACTTTCAGGAAAAGTGTCAACTGCTTGGGTGTGTTGAATACCAGCATTATTGATCAAGATATCAATTGTACCCATAGTTTTTAACGCTTTGGTCATGAAGGTACTAATGGCATCAGAGTCCATTAAATTTGCATTATCGAACAAGGTTTTTATTTGATACTTTTGCGCAAACTCTTGCGCGAGATTTTCACCTTCTTCATTATTCATTAAGCCGTGCAACACTAAATTAATGCCCTGTTCCGCTAGAACATGTGCACTTGCTAAACCAATACCGCTTGTGGAACCAGTGATAAGTGCTGTTTTACCTTTTAACGATTTATTTTCTAACATAGTGTTTCCTCAAAATATTTTTAAAAAGAGATCCGCACTTCCCTGTGCTGAAATTAAAGGGAAATAAGCGTATAAGACTTACATCCGAAGTCGATTGTTTGGTGTTTACCAAGCATCTTTATTACTTGCTAGGCAAAGTAACTTTTAATAAGGGTTTAACAGTGCCTAGTAATGCGATGTCATTACCTTAGCTGAATTGATGATGAGTTGATTTACTACCTTAGTGCCACTTCATGAGGGGGGGGAAAGTGACGTAGTTATTTAAAGACTTATTTAAAGAAAGTTTATTAATAAACCTTCTTTAATAAGTAGGTTATAGGCAAGGAAGAATAGTAGCGATAAGTTTTATTACTCTGTTTTTTCTTGAGGAGCTTTATGTTGGAGAATAGATAAAAACTCAGCCGCAGCATGTGAAAAAAGGTGTCGACGTTTGCTAATGATACCTACTCGTCGGCTAATAATAGGCTCGTTTAATTCACAATATTTAAGGTTTAATGCGGAAAGTTGCTGCTTATAGAGTGAGGGAATAGCACTAATGCCGAGATTATTTGCCACCATTTGTACAGCTGTTGCTAATTGATTGGACTCAAAAACAATGTTTAAGAAAACATTTTGTTTTGCTAGGGTTTCATCAAGTAATAAGCGAATACTTGATGGTCTTTGTAAGGTGATAAATGGATAGTTACTAAGGTCCTGCCATTGTATGTTTTTTACTTTTTCGAGCGGGTGACCTTTTGGAAAGGCAGCAATGAATTTATCTGTGAATAACGTTTCGAAGTTTAAATCGTCAGAGCTTCCAGGATCAAAGCTAATGGCAAACTCTACTTTACCTGCACGTACCATTTCTACCGCATCTTCTGCGATAACATCATGCACTTTTACTTTTATTGCTGGGTGTCGGCTGTTAAAAGTAACTAACTGTTTCGGCAGTAGTGTACTGGCAAAAGAGGGCATTGCAGCAAAGTTTAAATTGCCACGTTTGAGGGAAAAGGACTCATGTAGCTCAACGAGGGCATTATCAAAATCGCCAAGTAACCTTTTAGCTACCGGTAAAAATAGCGCCCCTTCAGGGGTTAAAGCTAAGGCTCTAGTAGATCTCGCAAAGAGTTGACCGCCAATAGTTTCTTCTAATTTTTTAATGGTAATACTTAAAGCCGGCTGAGAAATATGTAATAGCTCGCATGCTTCTGCAAAGCTTTTAACCTGTGCAATAGCTAGGAATGCCCTGATTTGTTTTATGGTGATATTCATCTATGCACTCCAGTTAAGTTAAAATTAATACACCGCTATTTATACACAGAAATCTAAAATTCGTAGCCAACTATTTATAATAAAAAGTTATCAATACTTAATATTAATCAATTTTACAAATCCGCACAATTGATTAAAACTGATAAACACTTAAAACTTACTAAGGACTTTTCACTAAAGTGAAAAGTAATAAGCGATGTCAGGATTTGATAAAGTTGTTCATAGTTATGAAGAAGCGATGTCTGGGTTAACGGATAATATGACTATTATTGCTGGTGGCTTTGGTCTTTGTGGTATTCCAGAGAATCTCATCAGTGAAATACAACGTAAAGGTACAAGAGGACTGACTTTAGTTTCTAATAACTGTGGTGTAGATGATTTTGGTTTGGGGCTTTTGTTACCTAATCGTCAAATTAAAAAAATCATTGCTTCTTATGTCGGTGAAAATGCAGAATTTGAAAGACAAATGATGTCAGGAGAGTTGAATGTTGAGCTAACACCTCAAGGTACACTGGCTGAAAAAATACGTGCTGGCGGTGCTGGTATTCCTGCCTTTTATACCGCCACTGGTGTAGGTACGCTGGTAGCAGAAGGTAAAGATGAACGTCAGTTTAAGGGGCGGGATTATATTTTAGAGGAGTCCATTACAGGTGACTTTGCCATTGTTAAAGCATGGAAAGCAGATCGTTATGGCAACCTTGTCTTTAGAAAAACAGCCCGTAACTTTAACCCTCTGGCGGCAACAGCCGGAAAAATTACTGTTGTTGAAGTCGAGGAAATTGTAGAGCCGGGTCAACTAGACCCTGATGAGATTCACACTCCGGGTATCTATGTTAATCGCTTAATTCAAAGTAGTTTTGAGAAACGTATAGAACAGCGCACTACGCGACTTTCAGGAGAGTAATCATGGCTTTATCAAGAGATCAAATCGCGCAGCGTGTGGCACAAGAATTACAAGATGGTTATTACGTTAACTTAGGGATAGGTATACCAACACTGGTTGCTAACTTTGTGCCTAAAGATATAGAAGTGATGTTGCAATCAGAAAATGGCTTGTTAGGGATGGGAGTTTTCCCTACAGAAGATGCTGTTGATGCTGATTTAATTAATGCCGGTAAACAAACCGTTACTATGGCAACAGGCGCATCAATCTTTGATTCAGCAGAGTCGTTTGCCATGATACGTGGCGGCCATGTTGATTTAACTGTGTTAGGAGCCTTTGAAGTTGATGTTAATGGCAATATTGCTTCGTATATGATCCCAGGAAAGCTCATTAAGGGCATGGGCGGCGCGATGGACTTAGTCGCGGGTGCTGACAATATTATCGTTACCATGACCCACGCATCTAAACATGGTGAGTCTAAATTACTCAGTAATTGCACTTTACCTTTAACTGGTAAAGGTTGTATCAAAAAAGTGTTAACAGATTTAGCTTTTATTGAAATTAAAGCGGGAAAATTTCATTTACTAGAGCGAGCGCCAGGCGTGTCGGTAGGAGAGATTATAAAGCTAACTCAGGGTGAACTTGTTGTTGAAGGTGATATTCCTGAAATGCAGTTTAGTTAAATTGTTTATCAGGCTTCAAAGATAAACGAGACATGCTATCAATAGTTAGCCTTAACGGGAACAATGATTTATTTTCAAGTGATAACATCAAGTTCAATATGCAATAACAGGTTAATATAATAACTCTAGTGCCTAGAAAAAATTTTCTAGGCACTTTTTTTAATTTGTTACTAGATTACAAACTTGTGTGTTCTAATTGTATTTTGAAGGACTAATTTAGTGATTAATCTAACATTAATAGGTTCAAAAATAGCATTGTTTTGGCGGTTAAAAGTTTCATATTCAATGGTTTAAAATTATTGGTGCACTCAAGTTAATATGTAGGTGTATTGTTAGTTTGTCCAAGTGAACCGAGGTTTCTAGGGGCCTTTTGGGGCATTAGCACCATAGATTAAACACTCTAATTTAATATAGTCTAGTTAAGCCCCAAGCTGATTTTCCATGTTATTTTTGATAAATAAAGCCCGTTATGGCTATTGAAACTTTAAAGGTTATATTGAATTTTTAGGAAACAATGCAGTAATTACAAAACATCAGTAGCTCAAGGGTATAATGCAGGGTACTTTAATTTACCGTTATTTATTTTTCTTTTAAATTAGCGTGTTACAGTGCTGTGGCGGCATGATGTGATTTTTATTACATAATCTCCTCACTTTAAAAAAAACCCGAATAGCAATATTCGGGCTTTTTTTTAGGCTATCAAATCACTTTAACATTGATGGTCTAATTCTCTAGACCATTACAAGTCTAACAATATATTATATTGATCCCCTGAAAATACTTACAAGAAACTAATGTGAATTGTAAGGCTGTAGGCGTAGCGATTGAAAAATCAGAACGAGTAATATCTATTACTGGTTCTAATAAAGCCGACTTCCCATCAGAGATAGTTAATGGTGACCTTCGGCTAAATAAACATGATGGACAGTCAGTGTGCCGTCGGATTCTGCTTCAACCCAAACTTCGTATTTATCAGCAGAAATCACTTTATGACCTAAACCAAATTCATTATTACCCTTAGCTTTGCCACATTTCTTAGGGCCACCTTTACAGCCATTACCACCTGAACCCGTGTCATCATCGTAGCTATTATAGCTATCAATATGGTTATACATGCTAGCTAATAGTTGATAGTCGTGCGAGTTCGGCCATTGACTGTTAACATCTTGTGAGTAATCCATACATGTTTTCTGACTAGAGCCATCTTCACTGGTATGTCCTAATCCAAAGACATGGCCAATTTCTTGGCACATCACGTGGTTTTTTTCGGCTTGTGTCCAGTATGAGTCATAACTGTCATTCATCTTGGCTGTACCTTGGCTAATATGACCATTTGAATCAAGGTTTATGGAAGCTAAGCCCAACCAGCCATTTTGTCCATAAGCGGCATTACATACCCGCATTTGTCCCGACACCATGGTACAGCGTTTTCGTGTTCTACTGCTGTCATCAGATGACGCTACGGTAAAGATGAAAGGACTTGATGATTGTGACCAAGCTCCTAGTGAATCATTGAGTTCCTGATCCCAATTTGGGGTAGTGCTATCGATAACTTTTAAATTAATAGTATTGCTTTTACTTGCCCAGTGATAATCGTTCCAAGTATGATTTGCAGAGACATTACCAGAAACGGCCAATATAGCTAAGGCAGCAGAAGAATATGTTACTTTTTTTAATAATTTCATAATGATTTAGTACTCAATTAAGTGAATGTGAATACTCGTCAACTGCTTACTTCTGGCGAGTTAACTAAACGATAGAACCTTTTGGCGAGAACATTAGCACTATTGCGACTAATTTTAGTACAAATCGGACAGTATGCTATGCAGATGCTTTATTAGCTAAAAAATTAGGTGATTACTTCGAGTTTGCTATTGTCTGTTTTATTGTTTGATACTCACTTTGATTAAATGAAATCACAAACCAGTTAGCATCTTTTTTGAAAAGGATAACTTTTTCTTTTAATTGAGCATCGCCTGAGCCGCATATACCGACAATCGGACGAACTTTATACTGTATTACGGCAGAATTTTTTAAATTATCTGTAACCCATACCGTAATTGTTTTTTGCTCTCCTCCAGACGTTATCACACTATTATCGCTAGACTCTTTTAACGCTAAAGATTGTTGGAAATCATCTAAGTGAATACCTGTGACATAACCAACAAAAATAACGTCGGCAGATTTCGTTCGTTCTTCAAGCGACATAACGATAGGAAAGCAGGCGAGCACATCAGCGAAAGGTAATATCAACATGAATAAGAGTAGTACTTTCAACATTACAATTTATATCCCTTGTGGCTGTTACTATTAACAACGAATGCTAAAAACTACTATTGCAACCGCTTATAAATATAATTAGAGGTTTTGTACATGTGTTACCATAGTTCAAAACAATACAAGCCAGGATAGCTTTTAATTTAAGTTGTAACTGATGTTCGCCTATAAAAAATTTTTAGCTATTTGTGACTGCTGAAATTCAGTATCCGAATATCCTCCTCAATAAAGTATTCCAACTTTTAAAGGAAACTTTGATCTTTTATATTTAATTATTCTTTTATTTGAATAAGACCTAACTAATAGACCTTATTTTAAGCTTGTTGAGAGGAAATTTTCGATAGGGTTGCTGTTGGCTTATCTAGTAACTTATTAAGGCGGTTCTTGATGGCATCTTGCTTATCTGTTGATACTTGAACAGCCTGAGCCAAGCGTTGTTTAATTTCAGTTAAACGAATAGGAGACACGTTACTCCTTTCTATAATTTTTGTTTTCTCAATATTATTTTTCTTCATATCTGCAGCAGGCAGTATGACTAAGTTTTGGTCCAAAATAATCTCTAAACAATTACTAAAATTATCCCTTACGATAATAGCCTCGCTTAAACAAAACGTATTGATTTTTTTTATAAGGTAATCTTTATTTAGTAATACTGCTTCACAGCGTAAACCCTGAATATTTTCATGTTCAAGGTTATCGTTACACTTACCTTCTTGAGGTAGTAAGGCCCCGTGAATTCGACGGTTGTCTAATAATTCAGTAGGACTTTGGTTAAGGAGTTTGATCGTCAACTTAAAATTATCACTAACCGCGTCAAACTCTTGAGTAGAATAGTTACTCAGTAATGTTAATAATTTTACTTGGCTAGATAATAAGTCAAACATCATATTCTTCCTTTAATAAACTGACGATCCAATAATAATCTTCTAATGTTGCAGAATTATTAAAGCAACCAAACTTCTACTCGTCGATTACGTTTGCGCCCATCATCGGTATTGTTATTTGCTATGGGCAATGCTTCACCCATGCCCTCAACGGCCAACACAGGGATTCCACGAGAGGTAAGTGCGAGTTCAACTGACTTGGCCCGTTTATAAGATAAGTCACTATTTTTTACTTGCGCGCCGATACTGTCTGAAAAACCCATAAGTACAATTCTACTGCTTTGGTGGTCTTCCATAAAATCAACGAGGCGCAGTAAATCACGTTTACCTTTGTTATCGAGATCTTTGGTTGCATAGTCAAATCTAAAGTTGAGTGAAAGACGTTTGGCGGTACTCGCATATTGTTGGTATTTTTTGGGAGCCTCAGGAAAAGGATAAACTTGTTCTAACTTTATATTTTGTGAAATGAGGCCCGCTTGTGAAACAACTTCTTGGCCTTGTGTTGAAAGCGCATATTGCGCAAAGTCTTTTACCAAGTTAGAAGCAGAAGTAGGCGTATAAAAATATAGGCGCCTTGAAAGTGCGTAATCTTCGGTACCTACGGTAAAGCGGGTAGGAAAAATCGCATTAGTATCTTTACTTTCAGAGATCGCAATTGCTTTATTATGTAGCACATAGTTTAAGCCAATAAAGCCAATGGCATCTTCATTTTGTGAGACTAATGTAGATAATTTAGAGCTTGATTCAAATCGTCTCGCTTGTTGAGATAATTGCTTACCATTTTTTTTCAGGACTAGGTTCTTAAAGGTATCCCAAGTACCCGAATGCTGGTCTCTGGCATACAGTTTTATAGGTAATGAAGCGCCACCAATTTGAGACCAGTTATTGATTTCACCTGAGAATATTTTAGCTAGTGTCATACTCGAAAGTTGTTTAACAGTATTATTCTGGTTAACAATAACAGCTAAGCCATCTAAGCCAATAATATGCTCGTTACCCAGTTTATTTAAATGACCGGCAGAAGTAACTAATTGCTTAACTTCACTGTCTTTTATTCTACGTGAAGACATGCCTATGTCGGCGGTCTTATTTCTTATCGCGGAAAATGCTGTACTAGAGCCATGTGATTTCAATTCAATGGCGTAATTTTTATCATCAATGCTGTAATGTAAAACTCGTTCTAGTGGCTTATCGCGAGTCCAAGTGAAGTTGTTAATGTTTTGCTGTTTTAAAAAACCTTCCAGTAATAAAGGTGCTAATTTTTCGCCAATAGTATTCGAGCCATGTAAGCGAAAAACTGTTTCACTTTCAGGTTTAGCTATTACTTTTAATGGCGCCTTTTTTGACTCAGAAGGTTGTAGGGTATTGTTAGCGAGTGAATTTTTAAGTTCATTACTCACGCTGGTATCTAAAGTCACTTTAGTTAAGCGTGTCTGTGAGGGCAAAGGTGAATTAATCGATTTAGTTGTGTTGCTATACCAAAAAAAAGTTGCAGCGACTATCAATACAGTTAACGTGAGTAATACCATTAAGGATCGCTTGCTTGAGTTATTCTCTTCAGTTTCTACACTCTTTGGTGGCTGCTCATTTATAGCAATTAACCAAGAAGTGATTTGGCTAATTTCTTGGTGGGCAAGTTGCGTTAATTCACTGATTACCAATTGACGGTAATCTTCTTCTAGCAGCATTTTTTCTGTGGATATTTCAATCTCAAATTCGTTTTGGGCAATACGAGATAATTCAGCCAGTTTTGTCATGAGGGGTTGGTTATTTGGTTGCCATGAGCCTGAAAAAACAGTTTCCATTGAGGCTATCTCCAAGGTTAAAAATATTTTCAGTAATATTAGACAGTAAATATTGCATTTTTATGACGATTGTTATTACTTTTTCATCATTGCTATATTAAATAAGTCTTTAATTTCAATCAGAAAAGAGAATTATTAGGAAAAACAGGTAAGATTTATACCAGATCAAATTGATGCATTTATATTACAAACTATTGCAGTTTTTAATTGAATGTATTTATATACTTAGTTACATAATTAGGTCAGTATTAAAGTGATAATACATATATCTAGGATTGAACAATGAACAAAAATATTAGTTTAGCCATCGCTCTTTTTAGCAGTTTATTTGTCAGCGCTTGTGTGACCGTACCACAAGAGACTCAAGTGAATAAAAATCAATTAGCCATATCAAGCGTTCGTGATATTCCTATTTCATATTCACAAGGTAGTCAGTTTTCTTTGGCGCCTAAATATGTAGCAGAAACATCTTTAAAGGCTGAGCAAACTCAAGCCATATACAAGCTTTATGCTGATGCCATCGTTGCTGACTTAAATAATCACGGTTTTAAAAATACAGCTGAGGTGAAAGATTCTGTTTTTTATGTTGGCTTTGGTATTGCTTTAGCGAGTGATTTATCGGATGAGACTATCAATGCAGAATTTGGTATTACGCCAGGATTACCGAGTAATAATGCGTTAAAAAAAGGTAGCTTCTTGATTTATATAGAAGATGCAAGCACAGGGAAAAAAGTATGGCGTGGTGCAGCACAAGGCTTTGCTCATGAAAATAATAGTGAAGAAGAAAGAGCGCAACGCACCGCTTCAATCGTTAGTCGTGTAATGTTCCAGTTTTACGTGACAAATTAGTACAAAAAAGTATCAAATTGATACTGTTTTCGTTGTCCTTTACTGATTTACTGACGTTATATACCAGTGCTACTTAAATATACATTTTTTAGCTGGCGCGGGTATTCATTTAATAAGAGGAATTACATATGAAACAATCTATTTATATAGTGACACTATTAATTTCAACGTTATTGCTGACACCTAGTGTATTTGCAGCAAGCAGTGAAGTGACTTGGACGGACTATAAAAGTTACCGAGATATCAATGAAGGGAACGAAGGACGTAAACAGTTTAGAGAACGAACCTTTAAGAGTATTGAAAAACACTTTGCCAAGCTTGCAGCAACCTTGCCAGCAGACCAAATATTAAAAATTGATGTCACTGATGTTGATTTAGCCGGTGATACACTTGCTGGCGGAATTAACCGTACTCGAATTATTAAACATATGTATTCTCCTCGAATGAACTTTTCGTACCAGTTGCTCGATGCTAATGGCACGGTAATGCAATCAGAGGATGTAGTCGTAAAAGATATGAGTTTTATGTCGGGTAGCAATTTAAAGTATCGAAATGAATCTTTAGGTTATGAAAAGAAAATGCTTGACGATTGGTTTGAAAAAACCTTTAAAGAATTGATTATTAGTAAGTAATTTTTAATTAGAATAAGCACAATTAAAGTCACCTTGGTGGCTTTTTTTGTGCCAATAAATTGTATTTTCCCTGTCTCATTTAAGTTATTATCTTTATTAATTTATTTTACGTTATAGCAAGGAACATACGCAATGACGCTCGTCCAACACTCTACTTCTTTTACCCGTTTCTCTGTTGCCCTAAGTATTATCTTTTCTTTAATGCTTATCAGCCCAAGTGTCTTTAGCGAACAATCATCTAAAAGTGGCGATGAAGTATCGATTAAAGACATGCTCGATAGACAAGAAGAGTCACAGCCAAATTCTGATAAATCTGATTATTCCGATGAGTATAAGGTTCCAAAAGATGATTTTGATCGTGGCCAACCCCGCAGTGCCATTGCCGGTTATTTACGTGCCATGCGCTCAGGTGATTTAGCCTTAGCGACTAACTATTTAGATTATCGCAACCTCTCAGAAAAAACGCTAAGTGTCGGTAAAGAAGAATTGGCAAGGCAATTAGGTGTAGTACTCAATCGTACGCTTTGGGTTGATCTTAATAGTATCAGTACCTTAAAAGAGGGCCGTAAAAATGATGATTTACCCTCGTATAGAGAGCTGATAGGGCAGGTTGATTACCAAGGTAATAATATAGATATTTTATTACAACGCATTCCTCGAGCTGAAGATAAAGTTAAAATTTGGAAAATATCAAATGCCACGGTTGAAAAAATTCCGCGTTTGTTCAAGCGTTATTCATATTCCCCTTTGGGAGAATTATTAGCTAAAAAATTACCAGCAGTAGACTTATTTGGTGTCATGCTTTGGCAATGGTTCTATTTCACCTTGATGATTACATTATATTATTTACTTGCCAAAGTACTCACTTGGGTCACCGCTTTTGGAATAAAACGGGCATATAAAAATGTATCAGAAGACGTTTTACGATTTATTAAAGAGCCTTTTGCTTTATTAATGGCAGTGATTTTCGCCCGCAACTTTCATGATGAAGCCAATGTTACTATTGCTCTTAAAGCAGTAACTGAAGGAAGTACCTTACTCATTATTGCTTGGTGTTGGGTGCTTTTTCGCTTTATTGATTTAATGAAAATACTATTAGCAGAGAAGTTTGTCGCTCAAGATAAACCTTTAGCTGTGTATTTGCTTAGACCTGCTGGCACAGTAATAAAGATCATTATATTTAGTGTTGCCGCGTTGAACTGGTTAGAAAATCTTGGTTTCAATGCCTCGACCTTATTAGCAGGTTTAGGTATTGGTGGTTTAGCCATTGCATTGGCCGCGCAGAAAACGGTAGAAAACATTATCGGTGCTATTACTTTATATACATCAGCCCCTATTAAAATAGGTAACTTTTGTCGTTTTGGTAACAGTTTAGGTGTAGTAGAAGAAATAGGTTTACGCGCAACGCGAATTCGTACGTTAGATAGAAGCGTTATCTATGTGGCTAATGCAAAATTTATTGATATGAATATCGAAAATTATTCAGAACGTGAAAAAATGGCCTTTAAGCCCAAGATATTCTTAGCGCCAAATACACCGAAAGAAAATCTGGATGCACTACTGATCGCAATTCGATCAATGCTTAGTGCTACTGATAGCCTTGGTGACGCGCCACTTCGTACTCATTTTAAAGCCTATACCATCTATGGTTTAGAGTTGGATATTTTAGCTTATGTTACAACGACAGATTTTGATGTCTATTTAGATGAAATCAATCAACTCAATCTGAATATTTTAGCGCTATTGAGCGAACACAACTGTAAAGTGCACGTTATGTCAGAGAGAGTTGTTGAATAGCTCAAGTTAAATTGAGCTGAGCAATTAGTCGATAGTTAACTATCGACTAATTATAACTTTGCTCAAAGTTAGCTAATACCGTGAAAAGTTGCTCTATCTTTTTAACTAATCCAATCAGCTGAGCTTGATCTTTACTCGCTTGCCATTTCAACAGGTCATTGGCAACTTCTTCAACGTATGGCTGAAAGGTATCAGCTGAACTTGAAAATGCCGAATCAGCAGTAAAAACAGCTTTAAAGCTGGCTTTTTGTTTTTCACGTAAATCAGCTAAAGTGGCATCAGCTGTTAATGATTTTTTTAAAATAACTGAAATATTTTCAATAAGTTGTTGTTCAATAGCTTTAGTCATAATATGTATTACTTTGGTTCTTACTATTAATAATAGGGTTTTATTTTGGCAATTATGCCAGATTGATTGGTGTTTTGTTAGCTTGTCCGGCAATTTCTCGTACCAATTTAGGCATTAAAAATCCTGGTAAGCTCGCTAACATGTCTTTAAAGATAGCGACTGCATCAGCCTCGCTAACGTCGAAATGGGCTGCGCCTTGTACTGCATCGAAAAGATGTAAGTAGTAGGGCTGAATACCGGCATCAAACAATGACTCACTTAAGTTAATTAAAACGTCAGCATCATCATTTATGCCTCGTAACAATACACTTTGATTAAACAATGGAATACGGGCTGCTCGGAGTGGCTCAAGTGCCTCGATTAACTCATCATTAATTTCATTAGGGTGATTGATATGCAAAACCATAGTGGCTTTTAAACGAGAGTTCTTTAAAAGTTCCACCAGTTTTACTGTGATCCTATTGGGTATTACCACAGGTAAACGGCTATGAATACGCAAACGTGACACATGGGGGATTTTCTCTATCTGTTCAATTAACCATGCTAGATGGTCATCATTTGCCATTAAAGGATCGCCACCACTAAAAATAACCTCACTTATTTCATCATGAGCCGCAATATAGTCAAGGGCACTTTGCCAACGCTGTTTATTAGGGCTGTTATCTTGGTAAGGAAAATGGCGGCGAAAGCAATAGCGACAATTAATGGCGCAAGCAGATTTTACTATCATCAATACTCGATTTTTGTATTTATGTAGTAAACCTTCAGCAACCGTATCATGCTCATTTAATGGATCGGCAGAATATCCATCGGCTAGTGAAAATTCACTAGCGAGTGGCATCACTTGCTTAAGCAGAGGATCGTCAAAATCACCTTTTTTCATACGTTTAATAAATGAAAGTGGTACGCGAACGGGAAATAATTTACGGGCCTTGAAATGCTGTAAATAGGCATCAGGGGTAATATTAAGTCGTCTTAATAGTTCTTCTGGTTCAGTAACAACGTCACGTAAATCTTTTTGCCATGATTTTTCATCACAAAGATGCAAATCATGATCAATTTGGGTTATTATCTGCGGCAATTCTAATTTCAATTGAACATCTCTTGCTAGCTACTTCAACCATTATAACGGTTATAGCTTAGCGAAGATCAAATAAATAACTTAATAATTAATAAAAGAGCACTCTTATTATGGCAACATTCAGTACCAATCAGTTTAAAGCTGGACTTAAAATCATGCTTGATGGCGAACCTTGTAATATTCTTGAAAATGAACTGGTTAAGCCAGGTAAAGGCCAAGCCTTTAGCCGCGTTAAAATACGTAAACTCGTTTCAGGTAAAGTATTAGAGAAAACCTTTAAATCAGGAGAGTCTGTTGAAGGTGCTGACGTAATGGAAGTAGAACTCGCTTATTTATATGCTGATGGTGAGTTCTGGCACTTTATGAATAACGAGACATTCGAGCAAATTGGCGCAGAAGAAAAAGCCTTAGGCGAGACGGTAAAATGGTTAGTTGAAGGTGATATTTGTACTATTACTCTATGGAATGGCACCCCAATTAGCGTAACACCGGCAAATTTTGTTGATATTGATATCACAGAAACAGACCCAGGCTTAAAAGGTGATACCGCTGGTACTGGTGGCAAACCAGCAACATTAGCTACCGGCGCTGTGGTACGTGTCCCTTTATTTGTTCAAATCGGTGAGAAAGTGCGTATAGATACACGTTCTGGTGAATATGTTTCGCGAGCAACAAAAGCTCAATAATTTAATGTAACTAAAGGAAAAATAATGTTTATTAACAAAATGTTAATGTCGAAAATAATGATTGTTAGCTGTATTGTAGGCTTATTAGCCAGTACGGCTAGTACTGATGCAAATGCTAACTACACGAAGCGTAGTGATAAGTGGGAAGCAAGTTTTAAAGTATTGAATTCTCAGGATACAGTTATCGATGGTCAAAATGGCTCTCAAACTGATATGAAGAGTGACTATGGTTGGGGTTTTACCCTGGGTTATAATGTAAACCCTCATATTTTAGTTAACTTTGATTTTTCATCAACGACGCCTAGTTATACCGCCACCTTAGTTGAGGCTGATAGCGATAACACTTATCAAATAAGTCACAAAATGGACGTGTTAGAAAGTCAGTTTAATGTGGTCTATAGCGTTTTTGCTTCGCAATTTACCCCGTATGTACAAGCAGGTGCTGGTTGGAGTTTTGTTGATAGTAATATTGCTGATGGACCACCTAACACATTCTGTTGGTATAGCCCATGGTGGGGCTATGTTTGTGATGGTTATCAAAATACTTATAACGATGAACGTTTTTCTTATAATTTTGCTGTAGGTTTTCGTTACGAGCTAGATAATAGTCTTTTTTTCAGAGCTAGCTATAAACAATCGTGGATTGATTTAAGCCATTCAGAGGATGCGAGTATAGGCTCTTATAATCTAGAAATAGGCTCGATATTCTAGGCGGTATTTTTAGCTTAGATGACGGAATAAATACTTAAAGCGATCAGCATTAATTGTTAGTAAACCGTAAGTAAATTATTATTAAATAAACCCAGTGAACAGCATGACTGTTTACTGGGTTTTTTATTGCTTAGAAAAAATATTCCACTGGCAATAGAATCAAGAAATATAGCCGTTAATTCAGTTTAAGTTACTGGTGGCTATACTTAAGTCAACTGCTCAGGTATATTCAATATTAAGTTTAACCTTGTTATTTTACTTTTAAGTAGGTCGCGTGAAAGAAAAGTCAACGTCATTTGATATTGCTTATAGAGCTGGGGTTTCTCAATCTACAGTCTCAAGAGCTTTGCGAAATAGCCCATTAGTTAATGAGGCTACACGAGAGAAAATTCAAGCTATTGCCAAAGAGTTAAATTACAAGGTTGATAAAAATGCCAGTAATTTGCGCTCACAGCAAAGTGATACTATTGCTTTGTTGTTATTTGAAGATCCTACTAATGATGATTCAGCAATTAACCCTTTTTTCTTGTCCATGTTGGGCAGTATAACTCGGGCTTGTTCGCAAAAAGGCTATGACTTGTTAGTGTCTTTTCAGCAAGCAAGTGATGACTGGCATGCTGACTTTGAAGACAGTAATAAAGCCGATGGTCTAATTTTATTAGGTTATGGCGACTATGTTGACTATGAAGAGAAGTTAGTTAAATTGCTAGATCAAGGTACACACTTTGTGCGCTGGGGAGCTGAAGTTAAAAATTTACCGCTCATCTCGGTAGGTTGTGACAACTATCAAGGCGGCAAAGAAATGACCGAGCATCTCATCAATAAAGGCCGTAAAAGCATTGCTTTTTTAGGTAGTGCCTCTACGCACGCTCCTGAGTTTTTTGAACGCTATAAAGGCCACTGTCAGTCACTAATAGCGAATGGAATAGTGGTGAACCCACTGTTGCAATATAATGCCCTGTACACCGAAGAAGCAGGTTATCAAGCCGCGATTAAATTAATCTCAAGCGGTGAGACCTTCGACGCTATTTGTGCCGCTTGTGATCTTATTGCTATTGGCGCTATGCGCGCATTACAAGAACATAATATTGCCATCCCAGAACAAGTCGCTCTAGTAGGTTTTGATGATATTGCGATTGCCAGTTTTACCTTTCCATCGCTAACAACAGTAAAACAAGATACTCAGTTAGCCGGCGAGTTATTAGTGGGTACTTTACTGGCTATGATAAGTGGTGAAGAAGTGAAAACCACCTTGATCCCACCAGAATTAGTTGTTCGTAAGTCTTGCGGTAGTTAAGGTGTAATTGTAAGTTGGGAAAGTAATGAGACAAGCTGTTAGATAAATTCTTAGATAAGTAGTTAAGAGGGTGACTATCAGAGTAGATAAACTTTATTACCAGCTTTGATTAACGTTAATCAAAGCTGGTAGCAGTAACGTTTTAAGAAGCGAGGTTAACTTATACCAATTTGATTAAATTTCTTCCCAACTCAGAGCTGTACTCAATGTTCAATAACAAGGCGAGTTTATTTATTTTAGTCATTCTAAACCAAATAAATTTAACGATGTTAGTGGGCGTTGAGTAAGCTCCAAAATGGCGAGTTTAAAGGGTTTATATGCAGCGTTATTGATTTCGATAAGGGAATAACCATTCTCTTCAATCAATGCCTTGCCTCTAAAACCTTTAATTCTCGCTGAGTGGGAACGAACTTAATCAACTTGGTATTACTCAGTCACAATTGCTTGTTCAGCATCTTCTTTAACAAAGTAAACCGAAATAGCACCAAGCAACATTGAAATACCCGCCAACATAATAATATAGATAGCTTGATTATCAAATACAGCCGTCAGAATCCATCCCGCAAAAATACCAGAAACTATTTGTGGAGCCGCAATGGTGAAATTAAATATTCCCATATAAACGCCCGTTTGCTTTACCGGTAATGAGCCAGCCAAAATCGCGTAGGGCATTGCTAATATTGCAGCCCAAGCAATACCAACGCCAATCATAGGTAAAAATAACGACACGGCACCTTGAGGCACTGAAATCTGCGTGATACCTAAATTAACCAACGTTAGCTCTGGGTTATGTACCAGCATGATACTTAAATAGCCAATACCACCAGCAAGTAAAGACAGTGAATACGTTAGTTTACGGCCAATTTTATTGGCAACTTTCGCCATAAAAATGGAAGCTATTGCGGCAAATAACGAATAAGCAGCAAAGATAATACCCACCCAATCACCGGCAGTACCCTTAGCTTGAGCAATATGTGCGGGTATGGTGCCGACAGACTCTAAATAAGTTGGGTCAAACCATTTTGCATCAATGCCCCAGATATGTTGTGCAATGGCAGGCATGGTGTATACCCACATAATAAATAATGCAAACCATGAGAAGAACTGCACGAGTGCAAGTTGCTTCATCGTTTTCGGCATAGTTTTTACTAGGGAGAAAAACTCAACTAGTTTCTCGCTAAGAGATTGTTCTACTTTGTTATCTTCTAGTTCAGATAAACCATTAGTGCCTGGCGTATATTCTTTGGTACGTAATACTGTCCATAATACCGAGCCAAGCATTACTGTTGCGCCAATATAAAACGCCCAAATTACCGAAGGGGCAACTTGACCCGTACTGGCAGTATTTTCTAGGCCAATGACATTCGTTAATACGAAAGGTAAAATTGAGCCAAAAACAGCACCAATATTAATTAAAAAAGATTGAATAGAGTAACCGACGTTACGCTGCTCTGAAGGTACCATGTCCGAAACTAAGGCACGAAATGGCTGAAAAGCTAAATTAAAAGAGGCGTCCATTAACGCCAGCATCATAGCACCAAAAAATAGTGGCGTGATAAAACTCGCTAATGTTGCCGAATTTGGCATTAATAACATGCCAATGGCAGCAGCAATACCACCGGCTAAAATATAAGGGTTACGACGACCGAGGCGGTTCCACGTTTTATCTGAAGCAGCTCCAACGATAGGTTGAATGATCAGGCCCATGATAGGAGCAACTAGCCAAAATAGTGATAGAGAATGAAGGTCTGCGCCTAAATCAGAAAGTATTCGACTCGCATTGGCATTTTGTAAGGCAAAGCCAAACTGCACTCCGAGAAAACCGAAACTTACATTCCAAATTTGCCAAAAACTCAAACGGGGTTTTTGCTGACTATTTTTTGCTGGCTTACTTATGTCGCTTGGATTGCTCATCTCAATGCACTCTTATTGTTATGTGTTACCTTGTTTGCCTTTAAAAAAAAGCACATTATTATTTTAGGAAAGTCTAATAATAATGTGCAATACCAAATAAGGCATTAAACAAGCGTGTGTTGCATTATCTTTTAAGCTCTATTGAACGAAAAAACTAAAACAAGAATTTTAATATACCCATTTTAGCGAGTAACCACTAGATGTTACATACGTATTCAGTAACGTCTAGTTACCTTTGATTACCTTTGTTTACCTTTGTAAAACAAAAGCAGCGGCGCCAAGTAATCCTGGTTGCTCTTCGGTGATTACGTAAGTGGGCGCTTGCTCGGTAATAGAGGACAAGCGACCTTTACTTTCAAAACGCGCTCTAAAGTCGCTTGATTTTAAGTAATCAATAAAGCGTGGCACTATGCCACCTGCGATATAAACACCCCCTTGGCTATTCATTATTAAGGCTAAATTACCAGCAAAACTACCCAGTACATTACAAAAGAGTGCAAGTGTTTGCTCACAAATATCACAAGTGCCGTTAAGGGCTTTAGTGGTGATGTCTTTAGCGGAAAGTTTATCATTTATGGTGGTAATTTCTTTCCCTTGCTCAATAAATAAGAGCGCCTGATAAACTTGCTCTAAACCATAACCAGACAGTAATTGCTCGTATGAAACACGTTTTCTGAGGCCTTGAATAAAGTTCATCACCTGTTGTTCAGTTTCATTAATCGGAGCAAAATCAATATGACCACCTTCACCACTAATACAGTGCCATTGTTCATTACCGGCAACAGTTAGTGGCACTAAGTTGGCTACGCCTAAACCTGTGCCTGGCCCACATACCGAAATGGGTTTACCAGCAACACTGGTACCACCACCTATTTTTACTTTCTGTTGCTCAGAGAGTAATGGAATGGCCATAGCTATTGCCGTGTAATCATTAATAAAGCTTAATTTATTAAGGTTTAAACTTTCTTTAAGCTCTTTTTGTGAGAACTGCCAAGGTAAATTTGTCATGCTAATGAAATCGTTATCTACCGGACAAGCAATTGCAAAACAAGCGTTAATAACTAGGTTATCAAGTTGTTTAGCTTCAATATAATGCGCAACCACTTCTGCTAAGCTAGAAAACGCTTTGCATTGATAGGTTTCAATATCAGTGATATCAATACCACAGGTATCAATATCGGTGGTATCAGTAATAGATTTTGCTGTTGCTTGCGCTAAGCGAATATTGGTACCACCAATATCAGCAATGAGGTTGATAGTACTTTTTTCTGTGGTGGGTAAATTTGTATTCATGACTTATTGTATCGTTAGAGTTAAAGGTTGATGCTGCCAAGTAAAATTGACCGTTAAGGTGTTGTCTGTATTCTGCCAAATAGCGTTTTTTATTACTTTATTGTTCAGGCTTACTTTCTTTGGCGCTTGTTCGACATTATGAATAACTAATGTCATTACACGTGCTGTTGGCATGCTTTTATAACCTTTACCTGTGCGATTAAGGCTTATACTTAACTGTTTTTGTTGTTTAGCTGAAAACTGAAGTAATTCAAATAAACCTTTTTCGATAGCTTGATAGGTTTTGCCGTCATCTTCATACATTTCATAGTTAGCGGTGGGCACTGATTTATCGGCATAATAATGTAAGGTTAATTTGCTGGCGTCATAATCTTGTGTTGATTGAATATTATCAACCATTGGGATAAACGAACCTGCACGTACCAGCACAGGTAACGTTTCTAAACTGGTTGCCAAGTTAATGGTTTGATTGCCTTTATATTTTTTAGCGGGTTTATTATCACTAGTGAAGTAATCAAACCAAACACCTGCAGGTAAGTTTACTGCGACTGAGGTGACATTAGGTGATACCACCGGAGTTACTAAAAAGGCATCGCCCCACAGATAACTGCTGGCATTATCAAATACTGTCAAATCAGCTTTATCTCCAAGACCTGATTTAGATATCTTTTCAGCTTTTTCTTCAAAGAATAGCGGGCGCATTAATGGCATGCCCGTGGTACTGTTTTGATAGGCGAGGGTGTAATTGTATGGCAGCAGCTTATATCTTAACTTGATGTATTCTCTTAAAATATCTTGTGTTTGTTTGTCATGAAATACCGCTTCTGGTGCAATGTTATCTTGGCCGTGAGGACGGTAAATTGGCTGGAATATGCCATATTGTAACCAACGAATATACATCTCTTGATCAAACTGCTCGCCACCAGCAAAGCCGCCTAAATCAGAGTGGGTATAAGCCATACCCAATAAACTCATTTGTAAGCTCAACTCAACTTGCGGTTTTAAGCCGCCCCAAGAGCGACTAACATCTCCGGTCCATGGGATCATGCCATAGCGCTGTGAACCGGCAAAACCCGAACGCATTAAAATAAATGGTCGCTGATCAGGGCTCATGCTCACTTGGTTATCAAAGACCATTTTAGCCCATTGATGACCATAAACATTATGAATAGCATCTGCATTTACGACGCTGCCATCACTTAGCGTATGCAAGGTATCGCTAGGATGAACTTCCGGCTCACCTAAGTCACCCCACCAACCAGTCACGCCTTGCTGATAAAGTTTCTGGTAAATATTATTAAACCACTGCTGACCTTTGTCATTAAAGACGTCAACTAAGCCAGTATTACCAAAATAAAAATCAAATTGTTTCGCTTTGCCGTGTTCATCGGTAGCTAATGCTTGATGTTCAACAGCATCTTGCCACTTACCTGATGTGCTCAGTATAAAAGGCTCAGTGATTAAAATTGTATTTACACCTTTATCTTTGATATCACGGATCATTTTCTCAGGCTCAGGGAAGGCATTGTTATCCCAAGCTAAATTGCCCATATGACCTTGAATATCTTTACCAAACCAATATAAATCTAGGATAAGTGCATCAAGAGGAAAGTCTAAATCGATAAATTTATCAACGGTTGCTCTAACTTCGGCTTCTGAGCGGTAACCAAAACGTGACGCATAATTACCTAAAGACCAGCGAGGTGGTAAAGGTTGTTTACCGGTCACATCAACATAGTTATTAAGTAATTTAGGGTAACTATCTGCAGAAAAAACGATATATGACATACGACCTGCGACAGCAGAAAACTCGAGAATGTTCTTTTCTTTTTTAGCTATATCCATATAACCCTTGGCAGAGTTATCAAATAGAACAATGTATTTATTACTCGACATGACCGCCGGTATCGAGAAGTTCATTTGTTGTGATTGCGTGGTGTAGCCGTAATGTGCGCGGTTATATAAAGGGAAACTATGGCCGCGTCTGTCCATGCCTAATACACGTTCACCGCCACCAAGCATTTTTTCGGTGTCGTCTAAATGAAAACGAAAGCCTTGAATAGGCAATTCTTTGTTGATTTTTGTTGCCGTGCTACTACCTTCTATCGGCGGAATTTCAATGACTTCATTTACCGCACCGCGGAACAAGCCTTGTTCCTCAGCGATAAGTAACTTGTTCTGTTGGTCTTTATCTTTGTGGTAGTAACTAATTGAAAAAGGGGCCTTGTTAATTACAGCACTCAGTTTGTTCAAGGTTAAGGTCAGCTGATTTTTATCTTCTTTAATAACAAAGTGACGGCTCAGCGCGTGTTCCTTGATGGCGAAAGAAGGCAGATGACTGGCAGGCAGTTTTTTCTTCAAATCTTGATAGTGGGTAGCTATTGCGCCTTCGCCATAAGCGTTCAATGTTACTTCAACGAGGTTTGTTTTGATAACAACCGTATTACCTTCTACTTTATGGTTTAGGTAATTGCCATTACTTGCCAATGATGAAGTTGATATGACTAAGCAAGCTAATAAGCTTGTTAATACATAAGTTAATAAGTTAACGCTGAAGTATTTAAATGTGAATAAACGCAAAACAATACCCTTAAGGTTGGGGGGAATACGAGAGTGCTTTTGATAATACCCTTAGTCTAAGGTATGCGACATCTTGAATACGTATGCAAGGGGTACTTCTCATTGCATAAGTATTACATACGTATGTAATTTTGGGGATTTGTTATACATACGTATGCAAAGCCTTTCAGCTAGGTTTTTATTTGCGTATTCTTATTTGAAAGAATTATTAAATGCTTCTGTAACGATAGTTGATAATAACTGTCGCCAAACAAGCAAGTATCAGTGTTGGGGTTTTCAAATGAATGAACAAATGTGGTGGCGTGGCGCGGTAATTTATCAAATTTATCCACGTAGCTTCTATGATGCTAATCAGGATGGCATTGGCGATTTGCCAGGGATTATTAGCAAGTTAGATTATATAGCTAGTTTAGGTGTTGATGCTATTTGGATCTCGCCTTTTTTCAAATCCCCAATGAAAGATTTTGGCTATGACATTAGTGACTATCGTGAAATTGATCCTATTTTTGGTACGCTAGCGGACTTTGATGAACTTGTCATTAAAGCGCATGCGCTTGGTATTAAAATTATGATTGATCAGGTGTTGAGTCATACCTCTGATCAACATCAGTGGTTTATTGATTCACGTGAAGATCAAACTAACGATAAAGCAGATTGGTACGTATGGAGTGATGCCAAAGCTGATGGCACTGCACCCAACAACTGGTTATCTATATTTGGTGGCACAGGCTGGACTTGGGAGCCAAGACGTCAACAATATTACCTACATAACTTTCTCACAAGTCAGCCAGACTTGAACTTCCATAACCCTGATGTGCGTCAAGCTGTGCTAGACAATATTGAATTTTGGCTTGAACGTGGTGTTGATGGTTTCCGCCTTGATGCGATTAACTTTTGTTATCATGATGCGCAATTACGTGATAACCCAGCGAAGGCTAAAGAGTTAAGAACAAGTATCGGCTTTGATGAGAAAAACCCATACGCTTACCAGTATCATTATTACAATAATACCCAAGATGAAAATCTCGGTTTTATGGAAGATATTCGAACTCTGCTGAACCAGTACCCTGGTACCGTTGCTTTAGGTGAAATATCTTCAGAAGATTCATTGAAAACCATGGCTGAATATACCCAAGGTGAACACCGTTTGCACATGGGTTACAGCTTTGACTTATTAACCGATAACTTCAGTGCTAGTTATATTAAACAAGTAGTACAAAACCTTGAATCACGTGTTTTAGATGGCTGGCCATGTTGGTCTATTTCAAATCACGATGTTGAACGTGTTGTTACTCGCTGGGGCGGTTTTAATAGTAACGATTTTGCTAAAATGCTCTTCGCAATGATTTCGTCATTACGTGGAAGTGTTTGTAGCTATCAAGGTGAAGAGTTAGGTTTAACTGAAGCTGATATTGCTTTTGAAGATATTCAAGATCCATATGGCATCACTTTTTGGCCACAATTTAAAGGCCGTGATGGTTGCAGAACGCCACATCCTTGGCAGCATGACTTAGTTAATGCTGGCTTTAGTGAAGGCAAACCTTGGTTACCGGTAGCAAACGAGCACTTTGATAAATCAGTAGATGTACAAGATGAAGCGATTGATTCAGTGCTAAATAGCTATCGTCACTTTAATCATTGGCGTAAAGAGCAACCTGCTTTACGTTATGGTGACATCAACTTTATTGATACCGCTGAACCGCTATTAGCGTTTGTGCGTCAATACGAAGGTGAGCAGTTATTAGTATGCTTTAATTTTAGTGAGCAAAGCCAAACAGTGGCTTTATCTTCACTGACTCAAGCAAGTGATAGCCTCACAGTGTTGTCTGGTCATAAACTAGTAAGCGCAACAATTGCTGATGGTACCTTAACGTTACCCCCTTTTGGCTGTTTTTATAGCAAGCTCTAATTGCTGCTTAGTCAATTACTTAGTCAGTTATGTCAGTAAGTTAATTCGGTCAATACGGTAAACACATTAAGAGAAACGTTATGAATTTTATTAGTAAATGTTCGGTACTAGCAGCAATAGGCTTGGCCTGTGTAACATCGCCGTTAAGCCAGGCAAGTGAAGCTAAGTTAACAGCTAAAGCGGCAACGTTAGCACCTTATCAACAACGTGATTTTCAAGACGAAGTCTTTTATTTTGTTTTACCAGACCGTTTTTACAATGGTGATACCAGTAATGATTTAGGCGCGGCTGCGAATGATAAAAAACGTGCTGTGTCGCGCGGTGGTTTTGATAAAAGCCATAAGGGTATGTATCACGGTGGTGACTTAGCTGGTCTTACTGACAAGTTAGCTTACCTTGATAATATGGGTGTAAGTGCCATTTGGTTAACGCCAGTATTACGTAATCGCGCTATGCAAGCAGGTACCTCAGGTTATCATGGTTATTGGATTTTAGACTTTACTGAAATTGACCCACACCTTGGTAGCAACGCAGAGCTAAAAAACTTTATAGACCAAGCACACAAACGTAATATAAAAGTATTTTTTGATATTATTACTAACCATACCGCTGATGTAATTAAGTACAAAGAATGTCACGGTGAAGACGGCTTAGGCTGGATTGTTGATGTAAGTGAAGGTAATGATTGCCCATTTATTTCAATGGCACAACTTGCGCAGGGTAAGCATTACAGTCCATTAATTCCTAAAGGTGATGAAGCATTAAAATCCCCAGCATGGCTTAATGATATGGATGTTTATCACAATCAAGGCGATTCATTTTGGCGAGGCGAAAGTGCAGTACGCGGTGACTTTGCTGGTCTTGATGACTTATATACCCAAAAAGCCAGTGTTGTTAATGGCATGGTCGATATATATAAAGATATCATTGATGAGTTTAAACCCGATGGTTTTCGTATTGATACCGTAAAACATGTCAACATAGAGTTTTGGCAACAATTCTCACCCGCTTTAATCACTCATGCTAAAACACAGGGCATTGATAATTTCTTCATGTTTGGTGAGGTTTATAGTTTTGAACCTGAATTATTGAGTCGCTTTACTACTGAAGCTAAAATTCCTTCCGTATTAGATTTTGCTTTTCAAGGTGCTATGACAAAGGCCTTGGTTGAACAGCAAGGTACTGATGTATTGGCGCAATTATTTGCGAAAGACCATTTTTATCAAACTGAGCATAAATTTATTCGCAACACCAACGCTAATCAATTAGTTAACTTTACTGGTAATCATGACATGGGCCGCTTTGCTTATGCACTGAAACAAAGTCCTCATCATTATAGTGAAGAAGCGCAAATTCAACGTAACTTACTAGCACATGCCATGATGTTCTTTAGTCGCGGTGTACCCGTTATTTATTATGGTGACGAGCAAGGTTTTGTGGGTGATGGTGGTGATCAAGCATCACGCCAAGATATGATGCCTTCTTTTGTTGCTAGTTATAATGATGATGATTTACTGGCAACAAGTAAGAGTACAGCGGATGATAATTTTGATACTAACCATCTTTTTTATCAAAGCTTTGCTAAGTTTGCGCAGTTATATCAGCAATACCCAGCGTTACGCTTTGGTGAGCAGACCGTTGTTTATTCACAAGATAAAGCAGGTGTTTTCGCTATATCGCGTCAAATGAAAGCGACGAGTGAAAGCAAAGGACAAAATTTATTGATTGTTTTCAATACGGCGATTAATGCGCAACAGCTCAATGTATTAACAGCTAAGGCCGAGGGGACATTGCTTTATCGTTCAGTTAACACAGACAACGCGGACGAAATAGCACCATTAAGCTTTGCTATCTATCAATTAAAATAGCGATTCTCCGCTATAAATAACGAACAAAATTAATTGTTTAAATAATCCTAGATAGTAGCGATAAGTAGAATAAGAGAAATAAAAAAGCGACCTCAATTCATATTGAAGTCGCTTTTTTTGTCTATGAAAAGTTACTCTCACATTAGGAACTGCCTATAAGGGTAAATTTTAGCTACCTTGAAATAATAATGGCTATATTTTTCAAACTCGGTAGTTACTTTATGAGCGCGAAAAGTAATAGAAGGTAAGATCATAAACCACTAATTTTTAAAAATAGCGGAGGTGGATTTATGTTGGGGAACGTTAAATTTTTGAAAAAACCAATAATCGATTGTTGGCTGGCATCCGATGATCATCAATTAAATTAAGCCCTGCTGCCTTTGCCAATAATAAAATTGCTTCTATATCGCGAATACCGCTATTTATGTCTCTCTCTTTAAGCCAACTATCAAAGTTGGCATTGCTTTCGCTGGAGAACTTCCCGTTATAATTGAAGGGGCCGTAAATACAAACGCTAGCTTCTGCTGCTAAATTTTGTGCAATGGCTGCAAAAAACTTCACCACTAATGGCCAACTTATTATATGTAAAGTATTGGCGGTATAGAGCCCATCGACGGGTAGGTTATTGTTAGGCACCGGCCAAGTTTTATGTAAATCAACAGTAATAGGTCTTTGTACATTCGCTAAAACAGCTTCATCTAACCATGCATTAATACCTAAATGGTTTATCGGTAAATCACTGGTTTGCCAAGTAAGGTGGGGCAGCTGCTGGCCGAAGAAAACGGCATGTTGCCCAGTACCTGAACCAATTTCTAACACATGTTTAGTACTTGAAAAAACAGTTGTTAAAATATTTAAAATCGGTTGTTTATTATTTTCACATGCTTGGGAAAAAGGTTTATTCATCATATTTTCTTAATTTAGTTAAGCTACGATTTGAAAGCATAACCTTTAAAGATCACTCCTTGAAAGGTAATACCTGTCGACATTGCTGTTGATAGGTTAGCATATGCTTTTGCTCTTGTTGACAAAAGTCTTTAATGGCCATTTTAAAAGCGGGGTGTTTAATCCAGTGGTAAGAGTGCGTTAATACCGGCTCGAAACCTCTTTGAATTTTGTGTTCACCTTGAGTACCTGGGTTAAAGCTTTTTAGTTTGTTCTCAATGCAAAATTCGATGCCACGATAATAACAAAGTTCAAAATGTAAATTATTATGAGGTTTAGTACAGCCCCAATATCGACCATATAATTGAGAATCATCGTAAAAAAATAGTGCACAAGCAATATCTTCTTCTGCATCACTGGCAATAATCAATAAAACATTGTCGGACTCATTGGCTAATATTTGTTTAAAAAATTCATAATTCAAGTGCGGCTGATGACCTCGTTTTAAGTAGGTCAGTTGATAGGTTAAATAAAAAAACTCAAGGTCTTGCTGGCTAATTTCATTATTTTTCAGCTGTCTAATTTTAATTTCTTGCTCAATGATCGACAGTCTTTCTTTGCGCGTGTTTTTTCTTTTACGTGAGGTGAAGGTATTTAGAAAATCATCGAATGTTTTATAATCACGATTAAACCAATGAAATTGCACGGTATTACGTTGATAAACATCTTCAGGTAAAGCCGTCTTTATTTCATCGCAATACAAAATATGCCAGCTATTTATATTTTGTTGTTGGCAATGCTCAATTAATGGCTCAAATAACTCATTCATCTGCAGCTGTGAAGAAAGTAATTTATCACTACTAACCGGGGTAAAAGGAATGGTTGCCACTAATTTAGGGTAATAATCTATGCCATTACGTTTAAAAGCATCAGCCCAATCCCAATCAAAAACATATTCGCCCCAAGAGTGACTTTTCAAATACATCGGCATAACAGCCGTTATTTCATTGTGAGTGGTTGCCACTAAATGATGAGCTTGCCAACCTTGTTTAGCGCTTACCGACTGACTTTTTTCAAGGGCATTAAAAAAATAATAATGAAGGAAAGGGCATGATGAGCTATTTAATTTCTGCCAAGTATTAGCGCATATTTTGTCAATATGGTGAATGAAATTAATGTTTATGTCGACATTCAATAGAGTATTTCTCACTAGCTAAAGGCACATGATACATCAAAGCTTAAGTTCATCCTTACCAATTTTGTAAAGGTAAACAGGAGACTTGTAAAAATCATCGAGTCGTATGGTTTTACTCGATTGCCATGAGGGCAGGGCAAAATTGTTACTTATAAGAAAGTTAATGTCAGCTTGGTCTGACCGTAATTTATCATTGATTTTACCCATCGCCTCGGGAAATAAATAACACACTAATACCGATGCTGCAGATAAGTCTGCCTTATAAAAATCTTGTCGATGCAAGGTTAGGTTTTTTAAGCCTAATACTTTTTTAAGTAAGGTTGATGTCAGCCATGGCAGATAGGATAACTCGTATCCCACGATTTGCCTTTGCGGATATTTCTGGGCCATACGTATAACAAAGTTGCCCCAGCCACTACCTAAGTCAATGATGGTGCCATTACCGGTTTCATCAGCCAACTGCATCATAGCAAAGTAGGCTTTATTTGAGCTTGGCATAGGTGTAATACCTAGTTTCACCGTACTGAATACGATAGAGCCAGCAAAAAAGACCATAATAAGGGCAAGAATAATAAACAAAATAAGTTCGGGAATTATCAAAGGTAAACTCTCAAATAGGATAAGTTATTTTTCAACGCTGACGATATTCTCTACTAAAAAGTCTAAGAAAACCCGTGTTTTTGGTGAAAGCATCTCTCGCTTCAAGTAGATGGCGTAAGTGGCACTTAACTCTTCATATGGGCTGAAAGTATAATCTGGCATCACTTGAATTAAGCTACCATCTTCTAATTCATTTTTAACGGCCCATAAAGGGATTAACGCTAGCCCGGCATTATTTAGTACTAACTGCTTCTGACCATTAACCGAGTTAACAGAAATTGCCTTGTTGAGGGAAAGTTTAGTTTTCTCTTCAGCCATTAAAAACCAATCTTTCCAGCGAGCATAGTTATAGCGAATACATTGATGATCTTTTAACTCTGCGGGGCTGTGAGGAGTACCATGGCGGGTAAGGTAATGAGGGCTTGCGCATAATAAAAAATTATTTAACGCCAGTTGCCTTGCTATCATTGTAGAATCGGGTAAACGACCGCTACGAATGGCAACATCGATATTTTCTTCGACAAGATCAACAACCCGCTCGGTTAACTCCAGTTCAATATCAATTTTTGGATACAGCGACATAAACTTAGCAATCAGTGGCAGTACCACACTTTCGCCAAAGCCCACTGTCATGCTTATATTAAGCTTACCTTTAGGCACTTCTTGCAAGTCATTGACGACTCTTTTCGCTTCATCAAACTCAGAGACAATACGTTGAGAGTATTCATAATACTTAAGGCCAGCTTCCGTTAAGCCAGTATTTCGGGTGGTTTTATTTAACAGACGTACGCCAAGCTCTTGCTCAAGCACGGCAAGTTGTCTTGAAATAGAAGAGGGCTGTACATCAAAAATTCTACTGGTAGCTGAAATACTACCGGTTTCGACCACACTGTTGAAATACAGTAGGCGATTTAGTGAACTCATCATGGCTCATAGGATTATTTAACTTGTGATCACTCTAACTTTGCATTGTCTAAAAAGCAAATGTGATTTGCTAGTTAGGTTGTGGTTTGTTCAATTGGCAATGGATAGAATAGCCACATTGAAACGAGCAAGCCTGTTCATCAGTACACAAGTACACAAGTAAGCAAATAACGACACAAACAACTACGCAACTAAAGAGTCAAATAAAGAGAGAAATGGATGAAAGCAATGATCATTAAAGAAATTGGTACTACTGACGTTTTCCAACTTGCAGAAAGAGCAAAGCCAGAAGCTAAAGCAGGTCATATGGTAGTAAAAGTGAAGGCAAGCAGTGTCAACCCAATTGATACTATGCTGCGCTCCATTGAATTACCTTGGTCAGCGAATTTACCTGAAATACTTCACGGTGATGTTGCAGGTATTGTTACTGAAATTGGTACAGGCGTTACAGATTTTAATGTGGGTGATGAAGTATATGGCATGGCTGGTGGTATTAACGGCGTTGATGGTGCATTAGCTGAGTTTATGTTGGTTGATGCGAGATTAATGGCTAACAAGCCTAAAACGCTAACGATGAAACAAGCCGCGGCATTGCCATTAGTAGCCATCACTTCTTATGAAGCACTGGTTGAAAAAATGAATGTGCAGATAGGTGACAATGTACTTATTCATGGCGCTACCGGTGGTGTTGGTCATATTGCTGTTCAGTTAGCGAAAGTATTGGGTGCTAATGTCACTGCAACATATTCACCCGCTAATGTAGAGCTTGCAAAAACGCTAGGTGCAGATAACTTAGTTGACTATAAGACTGAGTCAGTTGCAGACTATGTGCAGGCTTACACTGATGGTGTTGGTTTTGATAAAGTCTTTGATACGGTTGGGGGTGATAACATTGAAAAATCATTTGAAGCGGTTAAGTTTAACGGCCACGTAGCGACTATTCTTCCTATTGCTGACCCATTACAAATTGCCCTTAAAAGTTTATCATTCCACAGTATTTTGATGCTTATTCCATTATGCCACGGTATTAACCATGCTTCACATGGTCGCATTTTGACTGAGATTGCCACCTTAGTAGATGCAGGTAAAATCACGCCTATTATTGATGAAAGCAATTTCTCAATCTGGGAAGTAGCAAGAGCGCACGATCATCTTACTTCGGGTAAAGCGGTAGGAAAAATCACCTTAACTGTATAGATTTAGAGTTAATTGGACATAGCTTAAGTTAATCTTAGAGAAAGCTATAAAGAGTTTGTGGCTATCCAACGATTATGATAATTATTGCACTGAGTTTTAAAGGGTTGTTGAAAAGTAAATATAGAGTAATCGAATATTTCACCTCAAATATCGTGATAAAACCATGAGAAACTTCATATATCACTAAAAAGTAAAGGTAGCTAATAGCAGATGCTTTTTTCCAAAATTCAAAGGTTAACTACCACCACAAAGAACTAAACCGCCCCGCGGTAATGGTGATATTCCCCCAATAAAACGGAGGAATATCACACAAAAATAAAGGTCTGCAATAGACCTTCATTTTAGAAAATAAATTTAGCGTAATTTGCTAACTGCTAAATTTTTTTGTTAAAAAGCTACTGAGCTTTAACAAAAGGTAATAAACGGTAACCATCTATACGTACTCTATCCGATGGGATGTAGTGACGTACAGCGAGGTTGAAAACACCGGTATCATTATCAGTTTCGATGTTGTTTATCGCATCTTCACCACAACCTAAGCTGATTGTATACGTACCATCTTTGTTAGGTTTTGCGGTATTAGAGCTGACGTTAGCCAGGTCTTTAAACATGAAACCTTTTTTGTCATACACAGTGAAAGACCAAAACGCTTTATCTTTTGGATCTTCAAATGTTGCTTGATGACATTTATCCATTGGGAAGTTACCTGATATCTCATAGATATTATCAACTGATTGTGCTCCACCCCAACCAATAGCCGCACCAACGGCATATTTTTTCTTCACAAATAATTCTTTTGAAGCATCGGTTGGCGCAGTAAACATACCAAACGTAAACTCAGCAGGGTTAGTTTTCAATAAGCTTGGTACTTGTGCTTTCAAACTATTCTCTACCGCATGGAAAGATTCTTTATCTACCTGCACCGTATCAAATACCTTATTTGATTTGGCGGTAATTGACATTTTATCTTGTAACTTGTTCGCTTCTTCGGCAGAAAATCTTGCATCTAGGCGAACAAGTGCATATACATGTTCCCCTTTATGAGCGATTAAATTATAGGTACCTGGGCCGTATGTCATTGGTTGAACGCGGTGATCTTCTGTGACCACTTCTAACGACATGTAGGTACCTCCTGGAAGTTCAGGTACTTCAGGTAAAGTGACATAGGCACCTTTAGACACATCAACTAATGAGAATGAATAGTATGTATCACGGTTCATACGAACTACGGGCTGTTGGTCAGTTGGCGTTAACAAACGTTTATGGTCAAACTTATTAACACCTACTTTATCTTGAATTTTAACTAATTGACGTGAGGTTTCAAGCGTTGGATAGTTATCTTCAGTGACTACAACTCCGTCGCTAGCGAAAAACTCATCTAAGGTTGTTACTGTATTTACAGCTGTTGCTGAAAGTGATAATAAACTCATGCTGATTGCTGTTGCTAAAACTAATCTCTTCATTATTCATCCTTTAATTCTATTAAATTATTTACGCAGGCTTCTAACCTCGACATTTTAATGCTCTCAGTTTAATCACATAAAAATTTACTGCAAATTAATAGATTACATAAATATTATGCATTTTATGCATAGAGCGTTGATGATCCCAGGTAGAGGTATTACCTTGAAATATTTTGATAGTATCATTGCTGTGAATATATATCACTAGTGAAATATGAGTAATAGGTAACATACCTATTTGAATAAACATTATGATCTATCTCGCTTTGCCCCAAGCGAGTTAGTTATTTCAAATGAGTGACAAAAATCACTTAACCACTACATACTTTATGTAGAGCTTCCCCTATTCTGATATTATTTTTATTTTCATAGGTGACTATGGAAACTTTGTCATTATCTAGTATTAACTTTTCATAGAAAGGATAAGTAACAAGAGGCTTATCACTATTTTCTATTATACTTTTTTTCAAATGTTCTTCATAAATCATATATGTTTTCTCTAGTTTGAATAGGAACATAACTGTTTCGATATTTATGTAGTCATCAGTTAATTGAGCTTATCATCATTATTTTCTAGTACAGGAGTTTACACTTGTGTGGCACAGTACCTCACTGAACGAAACAAAACGACAAAAACGACAAAAACAACTTTATATAACGAGCATATTATATAAATATGATATAAATCAAGTTAAATTGAATTACGACCAATATGTACGAGTCATTTACTGTTATATTAGGAATAACTTGATTTCATAAGGATAATTGAATTGAATATAAGTGATAAATCACTTTTAACACCATCAGAAGCGGCAAAACTACTGCATGTTGCACCAACGACTATTCGTCATTGGGCTCAAATTGGTCGCTTGCCTTTTATTACGACTCCCGGTGGACATAGACGATTCGACAAAAGCGATATCTTATCCTTGATGTCCCAACCTAGTTCAAACACTAAAAATGATTTCTCTATTTTGATCATTGAGGATGATAAAGAGTTTGCTGATATGCTTACGCAATTTTTACAAAGCCTTTTCCCTCAGACTAAAATAAAAATAGCGTACAGTCCTTTTGATGCAGGTGATCTACTCCATACTTTTAAGCCTGACTTGGTGATGCTCGATTTAATGATGGCTGGTATTAATGGATTTTCTATTTGCCACCGCATTAAAAGCGCACCATCGACAGCAAATATTATAGTGATTGCAATGACAGGTTTGCTAACAGATGACAATGTGAAAAGGATAGTCGAATTAGGGGCTGAAACTTGCTTTGGGAAACCACTAGACTTTACGCTTTTACAAAAAACTATTGAGGGATTTATCGAGCAAAAAAGGCCTTCGATATAAACGTCAATAAAAAACTGAACATGTCTCTTTTATTACTATTACCTGATTATCTTACATAGAACTATAGCTATGCTAATTAATGCAAAATAACATCTCTGAGTAATTCTTCAAACTCTCTATTGATATGCTGTGTGTGCTTAACAAAGCGAGATATTTTCAAACGGTGAATCCATCATTTAGTCGGGCATTAGGATATAAAGAAGAAGAGTTACTCACCACCCCTATTATTGACTTTATAAACCCGGATGATGTTGATAGAACAATGAATAGGATAGGTTACAAAGTATCGTACCCAAATATCTTTAATATATTGTTAAATCGTCTCATATTAAATCGTCCTCTATTAAATCGTCCTATATTAGTAGTTAATATTCATGTTTTGTATCTCTCTTTGTACCCCAAAGCATCAAAAAATTAAGACGTTTAGGTCAGCGCTCCGTTCATAAAGCTGATGTAAACATTGGGGACGTTTTTATGTACCCAATCAGCAAACTTGTCATTTAATCTATCTCGATTCAGGCTCAAAGTGAGCGTGAATCTGAATGAATTCGAGCGATAATTTAGGTTGGTTGATGGTATGAGAGAGCATACGGAAGCTAGCTCTCAAGATTAGAAATAGTCAAAAAACCTAACTAATATATTCGATTCTCTCATTAGTTGTGATGATCAAAATATTTATTAGTAGCTAAGTTTTAAATAGCACAAATTTCGAATAACAAGGCGCTTAATTGAGCAACGATGTTATTGGATATTTAGATCATTAAAAAACTATTTTACTCAGCTAAAAACTCCCGATACAACATCAACAAATGCGCAGCGCTCCAACTAAAGTTTGTCGCACCTTGTACTGCGCCTGTCTCAGGGTTGTAGTTCTCTCTAATAGAACCATTTTCGCTCAAACCTTCGGCATTATTAAATAACTTTTCTGCTAAGGTTTTAGCTTCTTGATGATAACCATAATTATCAAGGGCGATTAAACCAAAATAGACTTGGTCTAACCAAACTCTACCGCGCCAATAAATGTCAGCATCATAAGCGGGGTTAGTTAAGGCCGCGGTACCAAGAGGAATAGTGGTATTAAATTCATTACTTTTTAACATAACGTTTTTGACGCGCTCGGCTTTATCTACGTCGGCAATGTTAGCCCATAATGGACTCCAACCTTCTGGTCCTCTGCCACGTGCAGTTAACAAGGTGCCTATACAATCATGTTGATCAGCTTGCTCATTTTCTTGAACGCCTTTTATATTACTTTTTGCCTTAGAAAGGGTAAAACTTCTGTCATAGAAAAATCCACTCTCTTCATCGAAAAAGCACTGATTAATACGTTTTGATAAGTCCTTGGCTGCTTGTCGATAACTTGCCGCTAGCTGTTTTTGTTGCAGTAGTTCGGCCATGTTAGCCAGTAATGTTTTTTCATGAGCAAGGTAGGTATTCAGCTCTACCGATTCTTGATTGATTGAAAAACCCAGTAAATCACCCGAGCTATTGGTGTTCTGGTAGAACATCACTTGCCAGTCTTTACGGGCTTTAGTTAAGTCACCTTGATAGTTTTTATCAGCAAAATCACTCAACTGCTCAGCATTGATAAAGCCAAACCTTGCCGCATTATCCATGCCTGATTCCCAAGCAGTACCGTGTTGAGCACCAATATCTATATCGTCATAATCACTACTGGCGATGATGTGTTGATATAAAGAAATACCTGAGCAGACATACCAACTTTTCTCTACGCTCTGACACATTTTTAAGTCAATGGCGGCATTACTCGGCGCCTTTAAATAACGTACTTTAAAGCTGATATTGCCTTGTACGTCATTATGGTAGCGATGTTTAGTTGCGCCATACTCAACTAAACCGTTTTGATTATGATCTCTATTGCGATACCACCATTGATGATAACGCTGTAATTTAGGCAACATTTCTTCGATGAAGCTAACATCTTTTGTGGCTTTATATATCTCCCACACAGCCCAACTTGCTAACGGCGGTTTAGTGTTTCGTTCGTTCCAGTTACCACCATCACCACCGCGTGCTTCATCTTGATTATAAAATATTGCATCTATAATCATGCCCTCATCTTGTGGTCTGATGGCATCATTAGCTTTAATTTGATAGGCAAACATAGCGCGGATATTTTCTTTGGCAATATCAGAATTGAAGTGCGCCATGGCATAAGCATGTTTCCAACTATCCCAAGCCCAAACACCATTAAACCATCGAGCAGTAACTGAGGGGGTAACACCATCGTGAGTTAATTTTCCCGCAGGGCTGCGCCAATTACCATTAAGTGTTTCAATGGCTTTGATGGCAACTTTATTTTGTGCAGGGCTGCGTTTTCGACTGTCTTTACCTGTTGCCATACCTTTTTCTAAATACTGTTGCCAGCGGCGCTTGGTTGCCAATATTTTTACCTTAGGCTTTACTAAGGCCTCTTTGATAAAATCTTGCTCGGCATCTGCTTCGGCTTGGTTATGAAAGTAACTTTGCGTGCTATAAATGCTGGTACTATCATTTTTAGCAATACTGATAGTCGCCGTGCTTTGGTAGTTATGTTGCGGTTGATTAATCGTTGTTTTAGTTGGTAATGAGCGGGTTATTTGATATTGGGCACTCTTGCTGGTGAGGATATTCCAGGTATTACGTACTTCACTAAAATGAAATATAATACCGTTAGTATTTGCAGTTAAACTTCTATGCCACTGAGGTAGGGCTTGTTTTACTGTTTTTTTATCATCCCATTTTTCTAGTAATTCACCTTGCCAGGTGAGTGCAAAAGCAAGCTTGTCATTACTGAGGTTGATAAATTTTGTTTCAATCATAGCTGTTCTGCTACTGACAAAGTGTAAGTTTAACTCAAGGGTAAATTTTTCAAAGGTAAACGTTTGCTGTAGTTCACCTGGTTTTGAAATGCGGTTAATTTTCGCCAGTGATAAGTCTAAAACCTGTTTGTTGGCTAAATCAGTAATTGTTAATTGATCTAATTTTTCAGCAATAAATAAGCTGTATTCTTGAGCAATAATCATCGGGCCAGTAAAGGCGGCGTAGGTGTTTTGTTTCTCAGGTAATAAGAAGCCGTGCCAAGCGCCTAAATCAAACAGTGGGTTAAAGCGTTGGTTTTGGTATTTATCGTATTCTTTATGCTGTTTTGGCGTACCTGCTCTGTCAATGACATTACTGGTATTACTCGTCGTTGCTGAGGCAAGGAGTGGATATAGTATTAAGGTCACAAGTATTAATGCAAACGATGTATTTCTAAATAATGGCATTGTACTTCTTCTTACTCTTCTTAGTTGAGCTTGGTGTTATACCAATCGGAGCAATAAAACGTCCGATTTTTATACGTTACCAGCAAGTGGTATTAGATAAGCTTACTATGAAGTAAGTTCGGTATATTGTATATCCGTTTGTTTGGGTAAGGCGGGGTCCTGTCGAAAAGAGGCAATAAAAAACCTGTAAAGCTGGGTAAGCCTTACAGGTTAAATACGTTGGTTTTTTAACTGTTTATATTGTTATTTTTTATATATTTAATAGGTTACGAGTCTGATATTTGGGGTTATTGACTTACCTCGATACGCTCAATCAATGATTCTAATTTTTTTGATGATGGACCCATTAGATAATCTAATTGTACTAATAAGTTTTTAGATACCTTACCTGTTTCTTTATAACGCCATTGTTTTAATGCTCTAACAGCACTTTTATCAAAAACATAAGCGGGTTTAGCATTAACAACTTCGATATGGCTAACTGAGCCGTCGGCTTCAACATCAAATTTTAATACCACCGAACCTTCGGTACCTGCCTCAGCTGCTGCAACAGGATACTTAGGCTCTATCCTTTGGGTTGGGTAAGCATGGACTTTTTCTTCTTTATGAGCCTCAGCCTTTTTATCTTGCATCACTTGGCTGCCTGCGTAACTTACGCCAACCAATAATGAACTTGATATCAAGGTAACTAAGCTTATTTTAGCTACTTTAGCCATGGTGTTTTTTGCCGATAAGCCTTTTGACATATGTTTTATTTGTTCTATTCGATTAAACATAAAGTGTTGTTCTCCGTTTTGCTTGAAACTAAGTAAAGTAAAAGCGTTGGGTGGCGATGTTTCCGCCGCTAATACCAGTGCTTTACAGTATTGGATCCTGGATTGAGTATGCTTTTGCGCCAAAACAACTTGGTCACAGGAATGCTCTTGATCTTGACGAAATGCCGCATAAGCACGCCAAGCTAGCGGATTGAACCAAAATAGCGCTAAGAGCAAAAGCGCTAGTTGGTTCGTCCACATATGGTGCTGAGAAAAATGACAGACTTCATGACTGATGATCAGCTGTTGCTGCTCATGGGTATAAAGTGTTTCAAAGTCCTCAGGAATAACTAAAATCTGTTGGAATAACCCAATGAGTATCGGGCTATGTATATGGCTACTTTGTGCAATCATTAATTTATGTGCATTACTTTCGACTAATTGTTGCTGATATTTACTATCAATTAGAACTTCCAGTTTTAACGCTTTACGGTAGTTATATTGCGTTAAACTCCAGTAGCTAATAAGTAAGGTAAACCCTAGTAACCATGTACTACTTAGCCAGAAACCTAGTAGGTTATCTAATGATAATTCTTGAGTAATGCTTTGGCTTGGTGAAACTAAGAAACGTTGCATTAAACTATTTTGTGACTCAACAGTGGTTAGTTCATTTATGCTTAATTCACTTAAATGCTGCCAAGGTAAGGGAATAAAATAAAGCATTAAACTCAAAGGGATAATGAGCCATAAGTTATAAACAGTATTGGCATCAATACTATTTCTTAACGGTCGGCGAATAACTAACATTATTGATAATAAAATAGTTAATGGCAGTAATGAATTCACTAACGCGCTAATCATTATTTTTCTCCCAGTCAGAAATTAATGATTTCAGTGCATTTATATCGTCTTTATTAAGGTCATTTTGCTTGGCAAAGCCCGCGACTAAAGGGGCTACTTTTCCGCTAAACATACGCTCGATTAAACTTTTACTCTCCTTTAATGTATAGGCTTCACGTTCTAATAAGGGAGTGTATAAGTAATGGCGTTGTTGCTTTTCAAAGCTTAGCGCCTGTTTTTTTACTAAACGGTTGAGTAATGTTTTTACGGTTTTATCATGCCATTGCTTGTCTTGATTTTTATCATCAGCACCATCGCTGCTTTCATTAAGTTTGGCAATTATATCGTTAGCGCTAGCAGGGTAGTTTTGCCATAGTGCTTCTAATACTTCAAATTCGGCATTACTTATTTCAGTCATATTACTTCCAGAAAAATAAACTATTACACATGTAATCAATACCTATAGATTACACTTGTAATCATCACTGTCAATTGTTATTTTATCTGCGGTTATTTTATCTGCGGTTATTTTTTGGATATTAAGGATTGTAAAAAATGAAGATTATATCTGTTGTACTAATGTGCTTTTTTATTTTGGCATGTTCATCAACAAAAGTTCATCTTTATACGCGTTATTTATCAGCAGAGGAAACTCAAGGAGTCACGCAGGATTTAGAGGCGTTAGGCTTTGATGTTATCGCTAATACGCTTGTTTTTCCTGACGACATTGAGCAATCGACATTACTCTATTCTCCCTTTGTAGAAGGTGAAAATAGTATAAATATTTTAATCAACTCACTTGATAAATCGGGTTGGGTTGTTTCTAGTGTAAAGCCTCTTTTTTCTGGTAATCACTATTACGCACAAAATAGCGTTGGTTTGCTTTTACTGCCTGATGGGCTGGTGAAAAATGATCAAGTCACAACGCAAGACCTTGCCAATGAATATGTAAGTAAAAAATGTCAACGTTCGATAAAACTTAGGTTAAATAGTGATGCAACTTATCAATTCTTATACTCAAATAATACTTACAATGAAAATGAGCAACTAAAAGGCAATTGGCAGATCACAAGTTACCCATATATTGAGTTGATCTCGTTGAATAAAGCGTGGCGTTTCTATTATGAAGTACACAAAAATATAGAGTCAGATGTGGTTGGTAAGATAGAAATTATTGAACTAAAACCGGTAGATGAGCAGTATACCTTGCCTGAATGTAGTTATGTTTATGGGATAAGAGCGTAACATCAATTACACTCATTACATTAAATATTTGGAGGGTTATCTAAAGCTAGAACCTACTTTAACGACTGCAAAAACTCATCATGACTTGGTAGTTTATTAACAGTGCCATTGATAAGTGTTTTCAAACTTGCCATTAAATCGGTCAGTTGCTCCTTTGTTAGGGTATCAACTAAAGGGTGGTGGTCGTCAGGAATGTTACCTTGTCCTATCATCACTTGCTGCCAGGCGATTTCGGTAAATAAGTCGTCAGGTTTACAAAATACTTTGCCTGTTTTTTTGAATAACTCAATTTTATTCAGTAATGATTCAGGTATTTCCATACGCTGACAAGCACGCCAAAACTCACTATCACCTCGGTTGTTAAGCTTGTAATGCAAGATAATGAAATCACGAATGCCTTCTAATTCAACTTTAGACTGACGGTTGAATTCATCAACTTCTTCTTGCTGAATGCCATTATGAGGGAAGAACTTCATCAAACGTATAGCGGCAGTTTGAATTAAATGTATATTGGTGGATTCAAGTGGTTCAAAGAAACCACTGGATAAACCAATGGCAATCACATTTTTATGCCATTGCTTTCGGCGACGACCTGTTTTAAACGGAATAACTCTAGGCTCTGCCAGCGGTTTACCGTCAATATTATTGAGCAGCAATTCTTTCGCTTCATCATCGCTCATGTGTTTACTTGAGTATACTAAGCCATTACCTGTTCGATGCTGAAGTGGAATACGCCATTGCCAGCCAACCTTATGTGCGGTGGATCGGGTATAAGGCTCAATAGGCTCAACTTTTTCACAAGGGACTGCGATCGCACGATCACAAGGCAGCCAATGTGAGTAATCTTCATAACCAGTACTGAGCGTTTTTTCGATTAATAACGCGGCGAGTCCGCTGCAGTCGATAAATAAATCACCCTTAATACAACGATCGTTTTCCAATAATACGCTTTCGATAAAGCCTGATTCATTATGCTGATTTACTTGCGTTATAGTACCTTCAATACGTTTAACACCCATACCTATAGCATGTTTACTTAAGAATTTAGCGTATAACCCCGCATCAAAATGGTAGGCGTGGGCGAGTCCTGGCAAATTGGTATTTGGAATATTCCTAATCGGGGCAAACTTATGTTGTTTTGCTGCTTGGTAATTTAGTGAGAAATCCCAAAAGCTCTTACTGCTAATATTAGTACTATCAATATTAGTGCTATCAATTGACTGATTACTGGCGTTTTTATCTAGCTGAGCCCGCAGCCAAAAATGATGAAAGTCACAGAATGGAAATTTTTTACCTATGTTACCAAAAGCGTGCATATAACTATCACCCTCTTGATGCCAGTTATTGAATTCTATGCCTAACTTAATGGTGCCTTGTGTTTCTTTAATAAAAGCCTTTTCATCAATACCAATGGCGCTATTAAAATTAACGATAGGTGGAATAGTGGCTTCGCCAACACCAACAATACCAATTTTGTCAGATTCAACTAGCGTGATATTTAAGGCCTTTCCTAAAGTCTTTGCTAATAATGAAGCTGTCATCCATCCAGCAGTGCCACCACCGACAATAACAACGTTTTGAATCTTATTTTGCGTATGACTTTGACTGTTATTTTGTTGCATTGCACTTTCCTTAACCTGAGCAAAAATATTAATTAATGAAATAAAAAAGCCCTAGTAACACAGGTTCACTAGGGCTTTATTTTTATTTAAATTAAAACTACATTTTGTAGCTAAAACCTAATAAGTAACTACTACCGTAATCTTGGTAATCACGTACTTGTAGTGCATTATCACCTTGTAAAGAAGTGAATGGTTCTTCAGTTAAGTTATAACCTTGTAAGAAGATAGATAAACCATCTAAGCTTTCAAAACCGCCTTCACCAAAGTCATAACCAATTTGTGCATCCCAAATGGTTTCACCCATGATATCAACTTGAACTGTGTCGAAACCTAAGCCGTAAACATCACCTTTAAAGGCACCACGTTTACGCATACTAGCACGCGCTGAGAAACCATTCTTATCATAATAAAAGGTTGCACTGGTAATACTTTCTGATAAACCTGGTAACTCATAGTCATTATCATTTTGATCTTTCATATCAGACTCGATACCCGTATAACTGGCGATAAGTCCAAAGCCATCAAGGTGTTCTGACATCAAGTTGAAAGGTAAGGTTGCAGAAAGTTCATAACCCCAAAGAGTACCGTTACCGCCATTCACTTTACCTGTACCTGTACCCGTAGTTGTTGCTGGTAACTCACCTGTGGCAGGATCGGAAACACCAGTCATATCAACGGCGTAAGTACCATCAAAAATCCAGTTTTTTAAGTCTTTATGAAATAGTGCTACAGAGAAGTAACCTTCATCACTAAAGTAATTTTCATAAGATAAATCAATACCGATAGCTTCTTTTGGTTCAAGTTCAGGGTTACCACCTGAAACACTCCAGTAGTTACCTTCTGCATCAGGTTGCTGGTTGTAAGTAGCATTAAACGAAGCATTCATTTCATCTAAGCGTGCACGAGAAATCGTTTGCGCAGCACCAAAGCGTAACGTTTGAGTATCATCAAGTTGCAATGATAAGTTTATGCTAGGTAAGAAATGACCATAGTCATGACTAACATCTGTTGGCTCTGTAACGACTAATCCATCAATGGTATTAAAGGCGTTGCCTTGTGAAGATTGGTCAGTATAAACATAACGTACACCAACGTTACCCGTAAGTGGTAAACCGGCAATGTCAGTAACAAGCTCAGCTTGTACAAAAGCAGACATTACTTTTTCATTTACAGTCCAAGACTTAGTCGCATGCGTTGAGTTGGTTAAACTTTCTTGTAATAAGTCATAATAACCACCGTTGATTAAACCCATAGTATCGTAGGCTATCATGTCACCCATACCAATAAAGTCTAAGTTTGCAGTGCCTAAACGATATGCTTCAGGTACTGATTGCATACCTGTATTACCACTCGGGTAATCAAAACTGCTTAAGGTCATGAAATAACCTTCAGACTTTTTCGTTTTCTCACGTTCACGGTAAGAAACACCGTAAGTAATATCTGAGATTAAGCCTAATTCAACTTCCTGAGTAGCCGCAAATTTCAAAGAGGTTAACTCATCATCAATATTAGGCGTGTTGACAAAACCATCTTGTAATTGGTTTTCATATTCAGTACCAGTAACGCCATATTTATCATTAAGTGCGCCACTCCAGCCCCAGCTTAATGGACCACCTAATTGAATTAGATCGTAATCGCCATAATCTAGACCATGAGAAAAGGTAGCACCAGTATTGCCTGAGTCAAACGTGTAGCCTAAATCATCAGCTGCGCCACGGCTATCACCACGACCAGTACCAGAATAACTTTCAACACTATAAACTTCACGTTCTACTTTGGAATAACTTGCATCAAAATCTAAGGTCCACTTGTCACTTGCTACCCAAGAGGTATTAAAACCAAATGACATTAATTGCGCATCACGCTCTTCATAGTCATTACGTACTACAACACGTTGGCCTTGAGTAATTGCGCTAGTGACAAAACCTGTTGCTGGATCAATTACCGCGGTATCAGCAGATATACTACCTTGACCCCATGCAAATGGTGTTTCAATACCACGTAAAATTTTAGTATCTAAAAAGTCAACGTAAAGGGCATCAAAAGTAATTTTTAAATCGTTAGACGGCGCAGCTTCTATAACGAGCATGGCAGAATCACGATCTAAAGTAGAAGAACGTACGAAAGGCTTTGCACCACCTAAAATAGAACCTTTTGATCCATCATCATACTCAAATTCTGGGTAACCCCATGAGTTCCAACGCTTCTCTTGGTTTGGTGACGTCATGGTCGTATAAGCAAAAGCAACACCTAAGGTATCGTCTGCAAATTGGTCCATGTAAAAAAACGTGCCTTTTACACCAGCATCGTCACCATCAGGGTTTAATTTATCAAAACTTGTTTTTTCATAGGTACCGTTAAATTGGATAACGCGACCATCTTGATTTAGTGGTTTGATTGTTTGTAAATCAATAACACCTGCAATACCTTCACCTTCTAGGCTGGCATTAGGTGTTTTATAAACGGTAACGCCGCTCATAATTTCAGAAGGGTATAGATCAAATTCAACGCCACGGTTATCACCGATAGACACTTGCTCACGACCATTTAAGGTAGTGCCACTTTCATTTTCACCGAAACCGCGAATACTTACTTTACTTGCACGACCGTCAATACGTTGTGCAGCAAGACCAGGTAAACGGGCAATAGACTCAGCAATAGAAGAATCAGGTAATTTACCTATATCTTCAGCAGAGATTGCTTCAACAACATTAGATGAATATCGTTTTAAGTTGATTGATTCAACCACGCTTTTACGAAAGCCAGTAACTTGAATTACTTCAACTGCTTGTTCAGCAGTTTTGTCGGCAGCTTTAACTTCTTCTGCAGCGAAAGCTTGTGTGCTTAGTGCCATTAAGCCACTTGAAAGTAGCGCTAATGTCATTTTGCTTGGTTTAAAATGTAGCATTGAATATTCTCCCCTAGCCATCCATGATTAATTTTATAAGCTAACTTCCATTTAGCCTAATAATTATATGTTTGTGTTTTATGTGTTCAGTTATGTGCTTGTATGTATCTGTTCGTTGTTATTTGTAAACAACTTTAATATAAAGGGGCAAATTACAGATGAATAGAGGTTGCATACGTATTCAAAGATTAGTTAGGCCCTGTATGTGTATTGAATACGTATGCAACGAGTGTTTTAAAAATAAACAAGTCATTAAGTTGAAAAAGAAACTCCTCACAATAACGGAAATGCTTTGCTGTTTACTTAAAGTGTAAGGCAGTTTTAATGAGTATAGTGCTTTTAGGAAGGAGAGCTAGGCACTAGAATAATGAAAGTTGTAATAGCTATTATGTTTACTGCTATGTTTAACGAAACAACCATTAATACAAAAATATGCTTTGCTCATAAGTCGCTCAGGTATTGAAACTCGCATAGTTGAAGCATCAGGGCTATAGATATTGAATACGTATGTAATTTAGTAAAATCAGTATTTAAATAATAGCTGAACGAGTAAGTTATTATCCATAACAATTTTAACGACGTATTTATTATGAAAATGTCTTCTTTTCCTCGCTCTATCATAAGTTCTAACCATGCTATTTATATTGCACTTTCTGCTTGTTTGTTAGTGAGTGCTTGTGATGAAACAAGCCAAGCTACTCACTCTTCTCAGTTAACTAAGCAGGGCGTTAAAGTCGAAGCTAAGGTCAATGCAATTGAGACAAGTATCTTTAAAGAAAGTGACTTAGCTAATTTACCGAGTGATAGCTCAGCTCATTGGTTAACCACTGAGCTATTGGTGCTGCCAAAATCAGCTGACAACTATCAATATCAGCTACTGAGCAAGCAGTCAGATGGTTTTAATAGCATTGATTTATCACCCGTTAGTCTCCCTGAAAAATTGGCAACAAAGTTTCCCCATTTGGCCGACTTTCAAGTTTTTCAAGTGCAATTATCACCCGAGCAAAGCAAACATTGGTTAAAACAACAAATTGTGGTTGTAGCGATTGATAAAAATGAACATGCTCAAAAAGTTTCCTTTGTTCAAATAGGCGCGGTAATTGATGCGCTTTATACTCAGGGAGATAATGATGCTGATGAAGTGACTGATCTCGGCGCAACCATTGTCAGCAATCATAAAGGCGAGGGGGTTAGTTTTAAGTTATGGGCGCCAACAGCACAGACTGTTTCAGTGCAACTTTTTGATGATAACTTACAAGCCATTACGGGTGGCAAGCTTGAAATGGTAGAAGATGCACATACTGGTATTTGGCACGTTTTAGCGAATAACGAGGCTAACTATGCTTATTATAAATATCAACTTAATGTTTATCACCCTGCATCAAAAAAAATAGAATCATTATCAGTTACAGACCCTTATTCTTTAAGTTTGTCGGTTAATAGTGAGTACTCACAGGTTGTTGATTTGAATGACGCCGTTACCCAACCAGAAAACTGGCTTGTTCAGCCAATACCTACCGTGAAAAATGTCGAAGACAATATTTTTTATGAAACACATATTCGTGATTTTAGTGCCAACGAAAAGCGCCTAAGTAACGCTAACTTCAAAGGGAAATATAAAGCCTTTAGCGAGACGAATTCTGATGGCATGCAACATTTAAAAACACTGCAAGCTGCTGGGTTAAATAATATTCATTTATTACCTACTTTTGATATAGCTACCGTCAACGAAGATGACAGTAATCATCTTGATATTGATGATAATCTGGGGAAAGTTTGCGCCATTACACCGAATACCAGCATCTGTCAGCAACCTTACGATGCAAAACAATCGATAAAATCACGCTTAATGAGTTATGCCGTTGAGGGTGATCAAGCACAGCAACTGGTTAGTGAGTTACGTGAAGTTGATAACTACAACTGGGGTTATGATCCTTTTCATTACACAGTGCCGGAAGGCAGTTATGCCGTTGATGCAAAAGGCGTTTCACGTTTAGTAGAATTTAGAGAAATGGTTCAAAGTCTACATAGCTTAGGTTTTCGCGTGATTATGGATGTGGTATATAACCATACTCATCAAGCCGGATTAGAGCCTAATTCAGTCTTAGATAAAATAGTGCCAACGTATTATCACCGCTTGCATCCGTTAACAGGCGCTATTGAGCAATCTACTTGTTGTGATAATACCGCGACAGAACGTGTAATGATGGCAAAACTCATGACAGACTCGTTAGTTGTTTGGGCTCGCGATTATAAAATTGATGGTTTTCGTTTTGACTTAATGGGGCATCAACCAAAAGATGCCATGTTGGCCGCAAGAGAAGCAGTGCGCCAAGTAGACAGCGATACTTACTTTTATGGTGAAGGTTGGAACTTTGGTGAAGTGGTCAGTAATAGCCAATTTGTTCAAGCCAGTCAATTAGAGCTAGGTGGCAGTGAAATAGGGACTTTTTCAGATAGATTACGTGATGCGGTTCGTGGCGGTGGTAATAATACTCGAGATTCTCAAGGTGTAGGTAATGGGTTATTAACATTCCCGAATGACTCTTTATCTACTGGTGAACAGGCGAATGACAAACAGCGCAACGAAATGCAAAACCAAGCACAGCTTTATGCTGATTATACGTTGCGAATGGATCAATTACGCATTGGCTTAGCTGGCAACTTAATTAACTTCCCGTTAAGAACCCTTAATGGCAAAAAAGTGTTGGGTAAAGATATTCCTTATGGCGATCAGCCAACGGGATATGCGCTAGATCCGGCGGATACCATCAACTATGTTTCCAAACATGATAATCAAACGCTTTGGGATAATAGCCAATACCGTTTACCGTTTAACGTGTCAACAGACGATAGGGTGCGAATGCATGTTCAAAGTTTGTCTTTTGCCTTATTCGCTCAAGGTATCCCTTTTATTCACATGGGCTCAGAGTTTATGCGCTCTAAGTCATTTCTTCGCGACAGTTATGATTACGGTGATTGGTTTAATCGTGTTGATTTTTCCAAGCAAGATAACTTCTATAATGTTGGACTACCACCAGCTGAAAAAGATCAAGCTAACTGGCCGTTAATAAAACAAGTACTTGCCGGTCACCAAGGTCGTGATCAGGTCAATGCTGAGCATATTCAACGCAGTAGTAGCGCTTTTATCGACATGTTAGCAATTCGTATGAGTAGTCCATTATTTAGATTAACCAGCGAACAGAGCATTATTGATAAAGTAAGTTTTCTTAATGCTGGCGTATCAATACAGGGAATAAAGCAGGACAAAAAAGATGGTACAGAGAAAAATTCAGCGCAACAAACTGGCTTGTTAGTTATGTTTATTGATGACAACGCTGGCGAACCAGTTGATGACAAATATCAAGGTTTAATGGTTATCTTCAATACCAGTGCTAAAACACAAACGTTTAGTTATAACTTTAAAGAGGACTTTAACGCTGATGTTGAGTCTAGCAGCACTCAAGGGTATCAATTACACCCAATCCAGCAAGAGGGTACTGATGAAGTGGTTAAACAAAGTACAGTAACTTCAAAAGGCTTTACCGTGCCAGCACTGAGCAGCGTAGTCTTTGTAAAACTTAGACGTTAATAAGCTATCTAGTTTTACTGCTTGGTATCCTTATTTAACCTGAACACATTGTTTGCCTAAATAGCTACTTAGCTAAGGGGATTAAAACTAAAAGGCCCGGTTAACCTATTTTTCAATAGATTAAGCGGGCCTTTTTTATTTCACGTTAGCGTTAATAGCGCTAATTAAACACTCGGTGATAAATGTAAAAAGCAGCCACGACCTGCAAAGGTCAATTGATAGCCTGGTTCACCATTTTTACCACTAGTATGACTTTTCTCTAACAGGCCTTTATCAATTAAATAGTCGAGCATAGTAACTGATAACTCGCCCAGTTTTGCCTTGGCTGTTATTTCAACCTGAGTGGCGACGCCCTTAAAGGAATACATAGCCTTGATTATCTTGGCTTCCACTTCAGATATTTTTGGAATACGACCTGTGTATGCAGGAAATTGGTCAAGAGGAAATTTACCTTGAATACTTTCATAAGAAGCTTGGATGGCTTTTATGTCACTCTCTTTATTTTCTGTTAAAGAAAAGGTGTGAAAAACACCCGCTTCTTTGCTTAAGTAATCTACTTTAGCTAAAAATATAGGTAAGTCGCAGCCTTGAGCTACATGGTAAAAGCCAGTTTTCCATTTAGGTACAGGGCCTCGGGTGCCTTCAGGCGTGAATAAGAAAAACACTCTATTTAGTTTTTGGCTATTAATAAACTGTTTTATTTGCTCAACTTGACCAACGCCTTTTGCCGAGCGATTAATAGGAATAGCGCCAAGATACATCATCCAAGTGCCTAATAGTGGTATCCGACATAAGCTGTCTTTTACCGAAAAGTAGATTTTTACATCTTGTAAAATGGCAGCACCAAGGGCGTAAACAAAATCCCAATTTGAGGTGTGAGGCGCAGCAATCGCAACACCCGCACCTTCAGGCGCCGTTTTACAGAGTTTCCAACCGGCGAGTTTAAACCACAGGGTGAAAATGAATTTTAAAAAATATTTGGTGAAAATACCGTCGAAAATGGTTTTTTCTCGTATGGTGAGCTCTTTTTTAGCCATGATAAAGTCAATGTAAAGTTACTACTGAGATAGCGTAATTGTAGCAGGAAAGTATTGAAAAATATTGATGTAGGAAGCAATTTTGTTAGCTTGTCGATTGATAAGTAACCAAAATATAAACAAGCGTTTGAAATTTATGTTTCATCCTAAATCGCCATAGAAATTTTATTAATAAAAACGGTAGGTTAACTGAGGTTATTGATTAGCAATAGGCCAATGATATGTTGATAAGGTGTTTGAAATAAACTAACTTAAAAGACTGATAAATGTTTATATTTACAATCTCAGTGATAAAACGACTGTATTTAAGCCTTTTGTTAGGGCTAATTGCATATTTTTACCTAAAGAAACTCAGCTAACTGTCCTATTCAGTATGATTTGTCACTTAATCTTGTTGATAATCATTTTTATTAGAAATGTAACTTATTGTTATCGCTTTATAACTTTAGATGTATATACTGAGTGCGTGTTATTGTATTGGTGAGGTTAATTACTTTTTAATTTTTCAAAAAGTGAATATTCACTTGGTATAATGGTAATTTCAAATTATCGTTATAGCCTTTGTGCTACTGATTAAGTGGTTGAAATAAATTACTTTTAATTTTTATGGTTGAAGGTTTATGCTTGTTTGTCGCATAACAATCGTTTTAAATGACTACACCAAGATAAATATATTCTATTTATGGTAATAAACTGAGTAGCTCTCTCTTTATGTAATGGTTAGAAAACGAGAAGATAACTTATCATCTTCACTAGAAGAGTCTCTTGTATTTATATACAATCATATTTCTTTTGCTTTTTTTGCTTTTTTGCTTTTTTGTAATAACTTAACGTATCAATGATTATCTTATGGCTGCTATTTTAAATCTAACTATTAAAAACGAAGCATTACGTTATTTAAATGCGTGTCATTGTTTTGGCCGTTCTCCGACTAATGTTGATACTGTTATTAATGCGCAAGAAGTGTCTCGCATTCATGCAGTCGTTGAATGGAGTAACAACCAATGGCTTATTCGAGATTTGAGCAATAATGGCACTTGGGTAAATAGTCAGAAATTAGTTAAAGATACCCCACATAAACTTAACGTGGGTGATAAGATATTTTTTGCTTCTGGTGAAAGCCACGGTTTTTCGATAGAAGACTTAAGCCCTCCGCAAAATATGTTACTGCCTATTGGCCAAAATGGTGAGCAAGTAACTGACTCACCAATTATATTATCTGATGGTAATTTACTGCCTTCAGAAGACAAACCTGAAATTGCTTTGTTTTATGTGCCGAGTAAAGACCAATGGTATAAAGAATTCCTCATTGATACCGATGGTAGTGCTTATCCGGTGGCAAGTTCAGACTTATTATTTTTCAATAACCAAAAGTGGCAGCTTAAATTAACCCCGTTAACTGAAAATACCGTGCTAATGGCTAAAGCTAAATTGTCGGTTCACCAGATAAATTATCGTTTTAATTTAAGCCTAGACGAAGAAAGTACTGAATTGACGGTTACTACGGATGATGAAAAATTATCTTTAGCAAATAAAGCCCATCATTACTTAACGTTAAGCTTGGCTAGACATCGTGATGAAGATGCGAAAGAAGGCATTGATGCTGATAACCAAGGTTGGCGCTTACCAGAAATTCTTACGAAAGAGTTAGGTTGTGACATCACCTTATTCAACACCCATGTTTGTCGTGCTAAACAGCAATTTAGAGACATGCTTGATGGTGCTTGCGATGGTGATGAGTTAATTGAGCGCAAAGGTAAAAAAATACGCTTTGCCGGCGTTTTTTATCGTATTTATAAAGGCAATGAACTGATCGTTAATCGCGGACAAGATAAAGTATCACTTACGGTATTACATGGATAACAAGTTACCTCATTACAGCCGTGAAAGATTATTGGGTGAAGGTGGTATGGGTAAAGTTTACCTAGCCCAAGACAACCAATTACAACGACAAGTAGCCATTAAAGAATTAACTTATCAGCCTAATGGCGATACGGTTAATCATGCCCTGCAAGAAGCACGTTTATTAGCGCGTGTGAACCATTCTAATATAATCCAAATTTATAATGTCCATGATGAAGGGGATCATATCTCCTTGGTCATGGAGTATTTCAATAGTAAAACATTAACGCAATTTCAACAGGAAAGTTACTGCACTCTGATTCAAAAGCTGGATTTATTACAGCAACTTTCTTCAGGGTTAGCCGCCGCGCATAAAAACGATGTGATTCACTGTGATTTAAAACCAAATAATATATTAGTGAATGAGCAAGGCCAGCTAAAAATCACTGATTTTGGCATCGCTTTGATAGCAAGTAATGAAAACATTACTAATACGCTTGAAAGTAATGAAAAGACTGATAATGCTGAAGGCATTCAGTACGGTAGTTTGCTTTATATGTCGCCAGAGCAAATACAAAGGCAGGCTTTAGATTATCGTAGTGATATATTCTCCTTCGGTATCGTTGCTTATCAATTAATGGTGGGGAGTCATCCTTTTGCTTTGGGTTATAACGGGGGCTCAGCGACAGATATTGCTAATAGAATATGTGAAAGCACGCCAGAACATGCCAAAAACTTAATGTTAAATGCACCGAGTGCGTTAACTGACTTGCTAATGGAAATGTTAATTCAGCCACTTGAGCAACGCACATTAACTGCTAGCGGCATAGAAAATAGATTAAAGCACATTAGAACGGCGCTAATGCAAGCTGAAATAAGTGAGCAAGCAACAATGCCTTTAAGTGAGTTGCCTTTGTCTTCTGGCTCAGTTGGCTCAGTTGGTATAGGCGGTGGTGATACTGCTTCATATACTCAGCCTATTTTGCATACCCAAGCTATTCAGCCTACCCAAGTTATTCAGGAATCTGAAAGCCGACCAATACCTTGGTTTAGGCAGAACAATATTGCCATTACTAGCATGACTATATTCTGTCTTATGATAATTATACTTTATTGGTTTGATAAAACGAATGAAGTTGAAACCAAGCAAGTTGTGATATTAAAGCCGACATTGTCTGATAGCTCATTAATGGCACCTATGCAACAAGATTTAGTTACGTCAGCGGTGGAAGATGCTTTACGCCAAGCAGTAATAAACACTAAAAATATGTATTTAATCTCGCAACGAGAAGTGAATGCTATTACTAAAGAATACCCCGATGATTTGAAGAAGCTAAGGCAAGCCGTAGGTGCCTCAGACATTATTACAACTGCGTTAGAGTGTGATAATAGCCGTTGTAAAGTAAGCTTTTCACGTTTGGTTGCTAAAGCAAATAATAGTGATAGGTTAACGGTAAAGTCAGAGAAAAATTGGCTAGCTCCTGTAGATGAGTTTAATGCCATTTTTAGTACCAGCCAAATGCAGTTTGCCTCGCTCTTTCCTGAACATTCAAAAGTTAACCAATCTGCTTTAGTACAACGACCTATTCACGAAGAGGATTACCGTGATTACATAGCTCTTTATAGCAAAATAAAAGGTCATGGTAATTATAGTGTAGAGAGTTTGAATAAATTAGAGGCGCTGTTAATTCGCTCTCCCTACTTATATGCGGCTTACAGCTTATTTCGAGAAACAGCTCTAAATTTATATAAACATACTAGAGATGAAAGTCATCTTAAACGACTTGAATTAGTACTACAAAATTCACCTCCGGAATATCGTTACAGCGTTTTTTCAGCTATAGACCGTTTTTGGTTGGCCTCCGATAGAGGAAACATGTCAGCCGCGAGACTTCAAGTCAGTGAGGCAAAAAAAAGAGGCGCTGATAACTTAACTATTTTAGGGTTTGAAGCTTTTATGTTTTTTAATACCGGAAAATATCAAAAAGCGGCTGATTCGTACTCTAATGCCTTTAAGCTTAGACCAAGTACTACACTGTTAAACAATCTTGCTTTTAGCTATTGGCGTATGGGGGACTTAATTAAGGCAGAAAGTACATTGAATAAAATGCTAGCCATTGTACCTAATAATTATAAAGCAAAACGATTTCAGGCCAATATCTGGTTACTGCAAGGTAAGCTTGAATTAGCGATTGCAGCATATGAAAAGACAGTAACTAATTTAAACAATGGAACAGATTTAACTAATTTAAGTTTGGCTTACGCATTAAATAAGCAATACGATAAATCTCTTGATTTTGCACAAAAAGCGTTAGATTTAAACCCTCAACATCCTTTTAAATTATTAAATCTAGCCGATATTGAAATGATATTAGGTAATAAAGAGTCAGCAATATCTCACTATCAAAAAGTAATAACTATTTTAATGGGGAAGAATGAAGTCAAGTATTTAACCAATTTAGCGCAAGCTTATGGTCAGTTAAATCAAGCGAACTTAGCTATAGCCGCGTTAAGTGAAGCGCAAGCCTTAGCGCCTGAAAATGGCGAGGTATCTTATAGCTCTGCTATTGTCTATAGCTTGTTAAAAGAGAAAGCCTCCGCTATACATCATGTGAAAGCCGCATTAAAAAATAATGTCGGCGTCGTTTGGTTTAACCTTCCTTGGTTTGATAGTTTATGTCAGGACTACGAGTTTATGCAGTTAATGGTAAAGTATGAAAATTCTGGACGTTGTTTAAATTAAACGTTTAATATTAATTACCAAGTTCGTTAAATAAATTAGTGAATAAAATTAATTCTGAATAATACCACCGCTATCATCAATAGTACCAAACGTAGTCATTTGACCGTACGGTGAAACTTGTTCTTCTTCTACTGTTAATACTTGCGTTGTTTCAACACTTTTAATACTAGCCAATTTCGAAAATATATAATAATTGCTCTCAGCTAAATTTAATAACCTTTCCAACTGCTCTGCATCTCCATCAGCCATTGTTAATAATTGATTAAGTAGTTCAGGGTTTGTTATGGCGATTTCATCTAATCGTTCAATAAGGTCAGGGTTAGTCTCTGCTATAGTGATTAGCATGTCAGTCGAGCTAGTCGTGGTAGCTGCAATGGCGCTAGGTAAATAAACACTGCTCGTAAAAGCCAACAATAGTGATAAAACTTTAATATATTTGTTCATGACGTTTCCTGTTTTGTAACGTAAGTGTTTAGGTAAAATTATTTATTAAATGGGGGATGAGTTCCCTTGAAATCTGGATGTAAATTTATAGGTTAGCTGCTCCTTAAGCCATGACAGCCAATTACAACTGACTTAATGCTGTTGTTTATCTTCTTTGTAACTGTTTTTCTGTCCAATAAGTTGTTGTTAAATCATTGCTTATTATCTTTGGTTTGTTTTTATAAATATTGTCTTAAAAAATAGCCTTAATTTCAGTTTCGTAATGCGGTGTCATTTTTTGAACAATTATCCCGTAGAAATCTCAAAAATCACGCCATGACATTATTTTTGTAATGGCGTGTAATGTTCAATCGTCTTTAATTATGAAATAGTAGTCTGAGGCTAAAAAATCAAAAACCGTCCTGAAACTATTCAAATTTTTAGGGTGAGGAAGACAATTATAATGCATGCGATGTTATCACTAGACTTAGACTTAAATCTTGGCTTAACCCGAGATACTGATACAGCTTCAAAGTCGGAGCTAAGTACTGGTACGCGTGGATTAAAGGTAATAAATATGAATAGTTCAGTGCCATGCAAGCAAGCTCACGCAAGACGAGTAGATGAAAGTTTACTTACAGACTTAGCTGAGCATCAAATGCATGTTAAGGGAGCCCATAAGTGCTGCCAATGTGCATATAACTCTGGATATCAACAAGGTTCATTGTTACAAAAATTCATTAGTTTAGATATTGAAAGTTTAGGTGATTCGCATGCCAGTGCTGATGGTCGCTATAAAAGTATCCATCAAGCTTTTGCTCTAGGCTATAGCGATGGAGTAAATTCGTTTATTCATAGTTAATGGCACTTTTCAACGTAGTTACAGTTACTGAAAGAGAAGCAAAAAAGGAAGTTAAAAGGGGACGGATTGTTATTTTTCCCAATTTTTCAACCGGAGTTATTAATGAAAAAGAGAACAACACTCATGGAACAATCTGGTTTCAACCTAGTTCAAGTCGACTTATCGAATGCAGGTAATAACGCGGTAAGAACATCTTATGAAGTGACCGATCCTATTGAGGATGTTATAGGCCGTTTTGGCAGCTTAAAAGAAGCTCAGAATTTTATTAAAATGTTATGTCTTTTGAACCAGGAGACAGCAATCTAATTACGGGGGTTAATGTACTTTACCTTAACCCTCTACCACCTAGCCAATCGAACAACCACGAAAATACGTCTATTACTCCCCCCCCCGTAAAAACTGCCACCGGACTAACAGTCTGACATAACCTTGTTTTGTTACCTTTATTGTTGTATTTGTATTGTAAGTTATTTGTCATTACAAAATACAAAGATAATCTTAGTGAAGTACTCATACTTATTACACTGTCTAAGTAAGTATTTGAGGGCAACTAGCTAAATACTAGTTGCCCTTTTTTGTAACTTACATTATTCGTGCATAAAGTTATTTAGCCAACAAATGCTCTTTAAAGAACTCAGTTTTCATGGTTTTATAATGCAGTGTCGTGCCTTCACCTTCTTTTAAACTATGGCTTCGGTTCGGGTAAGACATAAATTCAAACTGCTTGTTATGTTCCACTAACTTGTTGATTAAACGCTCACTGCCTTGGTAATGTACATTGTCATCACCTGTACCATGCACGAGTAATAACTTGCCTTGTAAGTTTGCCGCGTGAGTAATAGGTGAGCCTTCTTTATAGCCTTCGGCGTGATCTTCTAATAAGCCCGAATAACGCTCTTGGTAGATAGTATCGTAAAGTAATTGGTCAGCTACGGGGGCTGATGAAATGCCGACATGATATTGCTCAGGGTATCTAAATAACATATTTAAGGTCATAGAGCCGCCACCAGAATGTCCCCAAATACCTACGCGGTCAGTATCAATATAAGACCAACGTTTTGCCATGGCTTTTAATGCATCGCTTTGGTCACGTGACGATAATAGTCCTACGCCACCATAAATTGATTTACGCCATGCTTGTCCTTTAGGTGCACGAGTACCGCGGTTATCAATTGAGGCAACAATAAATCCTTGCTGGGTTAACATTTGATCCCAGATAAAAGCATTGCCGCGCCATTTGTCTTGTACGGTTTGTCCCCACGCTTCACCGTAAACATAGAAGATTATTGGATAGCTTTTGCTGGCATCAAAGTTTGCTGGGCGAGTAATGTAACCATCAAGTACTAAGCCGTCTTGGGCTTCAACTTGGAAGAATTCAGTTTGCGCAAGTTCAAGTTCAGCTAACTTAGCGTTTAACTTGTTATTAGTCATTAAGGTATGTTTTTTCTGATGAACAGCTTTGTCATTAGTACTACTGTCAGATGGAATATTAACTAAGTACTTGCTGGTTGGTTTGGTAAAGCTTGAGTGGCTGTGAATTGCCCAACTGCCATTTTCTGCCATTTGATATTGGTTAAATCCTGCATACTCTGCTGGCGTAACACGTTGGTTAGACAAGCTACCGTCTAACTTACTGCGGTATAAATAGCGCTGTGCAACGTTTGTCGGTGAGGCAATAAAATATAACCAGCCAGATTTTTCATCAACGGCTTTTATGTCGGTGATATCAAAGTCACCTTTGGTTAAGTTAGTCACTGTTTTACCGTCACGTGAAATGCGGTAAAGATGACGCCAACCGCTACGTTCACTCGTCCAAATAAAGCTATTTCCCTTGTCTAACCATCTAGCATCGTCAACAAAATCTATAAAGGTGTCTTCTTTTTCTGTCATTATTAACTTAACTTCGCCGCTATTAGCATTGGCTAGGTATAAGTGATTAATGTCTTGTTTACGGTTAAGGTGTTGTACAAGTATTTCTTGGCTGTTACCTGACCAGTTCATGCGGGGAATGTACATATTTCGTGAATTGTTAGGCAGTTTTGTCCAGGTAGTTTTTTTACTGGATAAATCAACGATACCTACTTTAGCTAACGCATTGTCTTCGCCAACTTTAGGGTAAGGGAATTTGGTGACGGTAGGGTATAACTCATCGGTATTGTTGATCATGATGAAATCTTTACTGCCACTGGTGTCTAGTTGCCAGTAAGCGATTTTTTTACCATCTGGACTCCAACGAAAGCCGTCACGAATCATAAATTCTTCTTCATAAACCCAGTCGAATAAACCATTAATAATGCCATTACCTGCACTGTTGGTTAGTTGAGATATGCTCATGTCATTGAGGTTTTGCAAATAGATATTGTTGTTTAGTACATAAGCCACTTTATTAGCATCAGGAGAAAACTTGGCAAACATTAGCTGGCTATCGGCTACCTCTTTTCCGCCCAATTGGCTAAGTTTGTTATGGGCAAAGTTAAATAACCAATAATCACCACGACTTTTTGAACGCCATACTTTTTTGCTGTTGGTATAAATTAATAATTTACTGCGGTCATCTGAAAAAATGTAGTCGTCTATACTCAGCGGTTCGTCTGCACCAGTAGGGGTTAACTGTTTTGTGGTGACTAACACTTTGCGGGTTAAGGTTTCAGAGTCATATTGTACGATTTCTTTGTCTTTACGCTCGCTGTCAGTGCTTTCTTCTTTATCACTGCCTTTGGGCACTTCTATAGCAAGGTAGCCGCTGCCATCTTTAAGCCAGCGAATTTGACCAACCTTTTCTGATTTAAACGCTTTATTTTGATAAATAGCGTTAAGGGTTAGTTGCGAGTCAGACTTTTTAGTGGCTAACTCACTGTCTTTGCTAGTCGTACTTTGACAAGCAAAAAGCGATAGGGCAACAGCCGAAGTAAGCAGTAGTTTGGCTGCAAGCTTAGCTATTGAAGAGATTAAGTGTTTTTGTCGCATAATGTTCCTTAAGCGTATTTTCCGATAACGTTAACGCAGAGAGTAAGTGCGTAATGTTGCGGGCAAAGATCGTTGGCAACGTTAGCTGCTCAAACAGGGGATTACTATATGCGGTATACAATATACCTTCAAGCGAAAGACGATGAATGTACACATTTTATTGTTGAAATAACCACAGTTCAGCTGGCTTTATAGAAGTAGTAATACCGGCAAGGTTATAGGGAGGCAATAAATATCACATTCTAGCTATTGAAAATGAGTTCTTAGGCTCCATATTTATACTCCATCCTCAATTTGATTGGCAGCATACATGACATACGCACTAGAGATTAGCGCACTGGAAAAAACCTATAAAGGTGGTTTTCAAGCGTTGAAAGGCATTGATTTAACCGTTGAACAGGGCGACTTTTTTGCTTTGCTTGGCCCTAATGGTGCGGGTAAGTCTACTTCTATTGGCGTAATTACTTCACTGGTCAATAAAACCGGTGGTAAGGTAAAGGTCTTTGGCTATGACATTGATACCGACTTAGAAAAAGCTAAAAGCTTTATTGGCTTAGTGCCGCAAGAATTTAACTTTAGTCAGTTTGAGCCATTGGTTAATATTTTAGTCAATCAAGCGGGTTACTACGGCGTAAGTAAGCCGGTGGCTATACAGCGTGCAGAAAAATACTTAAAGCAGCTAGAATTATGGGACAAGCGTGATGAACCCGCTCGTTCACTCTCTGGTGGTATGAAACGTCGTTTAATGATTGCGCGTGCGTTAATGCATGAACCACAAATGTTGATTTTAGATGAGCCAACCGCGGGGGTTGATATTGAACTACGCCGCTCAATGTGGGACTTTCTAAAAGCGTTAAACGAGCAGGGTATTACTATTATTCTTACCACGCACTATCTAGAAGAAGCTGAAATGCTGTGTCGCAATATTGCCATTATTGATGGTGGTGAAATTGTCGAAGATACCAGTATGAAAAAATTACTCGCGCAACTCGATGTTGAAACCTTTGTTTTTGACCTGCAAGTGAACCTAACGCTAAGTACATTGACGCAATTTGCCGAGCAATCACAGTCAATCGCTTATCGGGTTATTGATGATCATACCTTGGAAGTCGATTTAAATAAGTCGCAGAACCTAAATCAAATTTTTGAACAATTGAACGCTGCAAATATTGAAGTGCTGAGTATGCGTAATAAAAGTAATCGCTTAGAAGCTTTGTTTATTCGTTTGATCAATAAAAAATCGAGCGCTACTAAAGCAAAACAGCAAAGTGCTGTTGTGGGAGCAAACTAAATGAATAACTCTATTGCGTTAAAAAGTATTTTAACAAAAGAAATACAACGTTTTACCCGTATTTGGATACAAACCTTAGTCCCCCCGGCTATAACTATTAGCTTATACTTTGTTATTTTTGGTTCGTTGATTGGTTCACGTATTGGTGAAATGGGCGGCTTTGATTATATGTCGTTTATTGTGCCAGGCCTTATCATGATGAGCGTTATTACCAATTCATACTCGAATGTAGCTTCTTCATTTTTTAGCGCCAAGTGGCAGCGAAATGTTGAAGAGATGTTAGTCGCGCCAGTACCTAATTGGGTTATTGTGGCGGGTTATGTTGGCGGTGGCATGTGTCGTGGTATTTTAGTTGGCTTGATTGTAACGCTAGTTTCATTGTTCTTTGTTGATATTCAACTGCATAACATTTGGGTGATTATCGCTACGGTTACGTTAACGTCGGCAACCTTTGCGTTAGGTGGTTTAATTAACGCTATTTTTGCCAATAGTTTTGATGATATTTCAATTATACCTACCTTTATTTTAACGCCGTTAACTTACCTTGGTGGTGTGTTTTATTCGATTAGTTTATTGCCTGAATTTTGGCAGGGCGTTTCGCAAGTAAATCCCATTGTTTATATGGTTAATGCGTTTAGGTACGGTTTTTTAGGTATATCTGATGTGAGTTTAGTGACTGCTTTTGCTGTCATTATTTTCTTTATTGTCACTTTGTTTACCGTTGCCATGGTACTGATTTCTAAAGGTATAGGACTGAGAAGCTAATATGACTACTAAGACTACAGCGAATATCGCAGGAGATATAAATACATTGGATAGCCAAACAGTACTGGGTGACTCTAAAGCGATTATTAGTAATCAAGAAGGTATTCATGAAAAGCTTGATGAGGTGGTGCAAAGACACCTCACTCATGCTTCTCAAAAGCCTTATCAAAAACACACAGAAGAAGCTTTTGCACAAATGGATGCGTTGGTTAAAGCCTTTTTAGTGGCAAACCCTGAAGGTGAGATAATCTTAGATGCGTGCTGTGGCGTAGGGCAAAGTACGCGACTGTTAGCGCAACAAAACCCACAGGCATTAGTGATTGGCGTTGATAAGTCTGATCATAGAATAAATCGTAATGTTGAAGGTTTTGATGCTGACCATGGCTTTACCGCTGATAACTATCACTTAGTACGGGCTGATTTAAATGATTTTTATCGTTTAGTTAAAGCCGCGAATTGGTCGGTATCTAAGCACTATATTTTATATCCCAACCCTTGGCCTAAATCTAAGCACTTACAACGCCGATGGCATGGTAGTGCGGTTTTCCCACAAATGACGAGTATTGGTGAACAGCTGATTTTACGTAGTAATTGGCGTATTTATTTAGCTGAGTTTCAACAAGCGGCTAAGTTTGTTGTTTTGCATGGTGAAATTGTAGCATTGCCTGTTGTTGACGCTTCATTGGCGATGACGCCGTTTGAGGCGAAATATCAAGCGAGTGGCCAAGTTTGTTGGCAATTAACGCTAGCGCGATAGTGAATATAGTTAGTAATGTTAACGAAACTACAAGACTTTTGCGGTATTTTTTATTAAAGTGCGTTCTTTCGTACTAACGATAAATAACCCCAAAATTATTAATCTTGCCATGTACAATTGTTGGAATTGGCTAAGCAAGAAATCTAGTGAACAGTTAAGTGAACAACTATGAGAGCAACTAAGCGCATTGCTGATGCGACCCAAGAGTCTTTACATCGAATTTTTACTGTTGCTGAGGCACCCGATTCTACGTTGGGGCGCCTTGAGCAAGAGATGTCACAAAACTTGGTTGGCTTTTTAAACAACCATATTGTAGCCAGTAAAAATGCGTTAACGGATATTGAGCAAGATTTTATCAATCCTCATATCCCAGAGCAGCCTGAGTTTGTCTCAGATCATATGCATCATCTGCTTGATAAATTAGTCGCACAATCTGTACATACTTCAAGTCCTAGTTTTATTGGTCATATGACCTCTGCGCTACCATCCTTTATTTTACCGCTGTCTAAATTGATGGTTGGGTTAAATCAAAACTTAGTTAAAGTTGAAACCTCCAAAGCTTTCACGCCATTAGAACGTCAAGTTTTAGGTATGATGCACAATTTGGTGTATCAACAGGATGATGACTTTTATCAAAATTGGATGCATAGCGCGGAACATTCACTTGGCGCTTTTTGTTCAGGTGGTACTGTCGCTAACATTACTGCGTTATGGGTCGCTCGAAATAAACTGCTTAAAGCCGATGGTGACTTTCGTGGTGTATCGCGAGAAGGCTTGCATCGTGCCATGAGACATTATGGCTATCAAGATCTCGCTATTTTAGTGTCTGACCGTGGCCATTACTCATTAAAAAAATCGGCTGATATTCTCGGCATAGGCCAAGAGAATGTTATTGCTATTCCTACCGATGAATATAATAAAATAGATTGCCAAAAGCTGGCGGAAAAATGCGAACAACTTGCGGCAAAAAATGTCAAAATACTCGCTATTGTAGGTGTCGCCGGTACTACTGAAACCGGTAATATTGACCCGCTTGATAAAATGGCAGAAATTGCCCAGCAACATCAATGTCATTTTCATGTTGATGCCGCGTGGGGTGGTGCAACATTGTTATCGAATAAATACCGTCCTTTGCTTAAAGGCATAGAACAAGCCGACTCAGTGACTATTGACGCGCATAAACAGATGTATGTGCCTATGGGAGCCGGTTTAGTTATTTTTAAAGACCCGGCCTCTGTGAGTGCCATTGAGCATCACGCAGAATACATTTTACGTAAAGGTTCAAAAGATTTAGGTAGCCATACGCTAGAAGGCTCTCGCCCAGGAATGGCGATGTTAGTTTATGCTAGTTTGCATATTATTAGCCGACCTGGTTATGAGATGCTAATTAATCAGGCCATAGAAAAAGCAGAGTATTTTGCCGACTTAATTAATCAGCATGATGATTTTGAGTTAATAACCCGCCCAGAGTTGTGTCTATTAACGTATCGTTATGCTCCTAAGTCAGTACAAGCATTGTTAGCGCGTAATGATAATGAAGCCAATAAGTCGGTGAATTTGTTGATTGGTAAACTGACCAAGTTTATTCAAAAGCGCCAACGTGAAGATGGTCGTTCTTTTGTTTCACGTACCCGTATTGAAGTGAGTCGTTATGGCGGTGAAAAAGTGATTGTCTTTAGAGTTGTGTTAGCAAACCCGTTAACCACTAAAGAAATTCTACAAGATATTTTGCAACAGCAATGTCTGTTAGCACAGGAAAGTGAAAACTTTTTACCTGAGTTACTACACGCAGCAAACTAAACTGTTAATTAGATCATTAAAAAGGCTCAAGTTCATCAATTAAAGGTATTGATTAACTTGAGCCTTTTTGTTGCGACTGATAAATAAAACGGGGCTAAACTACCCTATCCAGCCATGTTAGTAGCCATGTTATTTATCGGTTAGTAGTTATGGTATAAACCAAACTCTTGGTTTATCTTCAGGTTTTGCTTATTAGCCCAGATATAATATTCTTGATCTTCTAATTCGCTTGCCGCTTCTTTATCAAGTAATACAATAGCATTTTCATGCAACTGTAAAGCAGACGCAGGACATGCGGCTGATAATGCACCTGTTACCATATCTTTTACTGCTTTCGCTTTGTTTTTACCTGTTGCCATAAGCAGGACATACCTAGCATCAAGGATGGTAGCAATACCCATGGTCATAGCTAACGTTGGTTGAAATTCATCAGCTGTAAATAAACGGCTGTTATCATCAATAGTTTGCTGAGTGAGTGTTTTAATGCGAGTACGTGACGCTAAGCTTGACGTTGGCTCATTAAAACCAATATGGCCATTTGCACCGATACCTAAAATTTGTAAGTCGACACCGCCAGCTTGAGCAATTTTATCTTCATAAGCTAAGCCCTGTGCTCTTGGATTTTCACCATTATTGCACGTAGGTACGAAGGTTTTAGATTTATCAATATCAACATGGTTGAACAAGTTTACATTCATGAAGTGGCGGTAACTTTGTTCATTTTTTTCATCAATGCCTAAGTATTCGTCTAAATTGAAACTGGTGGTATTCTTGAAACTAAGTTCGCCAGCTTTGTGCTTATTAACCAATTCTTGATAAAGACTAATAGGCGTACTGCCAGTTGCCAAACCTAAAACAGGATCTGATTTTTTATTGATTAACTCTGCAACCCATTCGGCTGCACTTTGTGCAACTTGTTGTGCATCATCGAAAATAATAACTTGCATGTTTTTTCCTTAGAAAAATTAAATTAATAAAGCATCACGGTACGCTTATATTTTAAGCGATAAACTTTTTAGTATGATAGATATTATCTTACACTATTAAAAAATGACAGCGCTGTCAATTGTTAATGGTTGTTTGTTGATAGTTATCTAAGTTTAGCTATTATATCTGTACCTGTGCAAAGTGCCGGGTATTGGTGGGAGTAAAGTGATTGTAACCCCATAGAATCCGTATTTGGACAGCATCACTTTATTGCTGCTTTGACTTATAATGGCTATATAAATAGTTACTTTCTTTTGCTAAAACTTAGACATAAGCACTTATTGAGTGCATTATGATAACTATGCTTTACTAAAGATAATCATTGAGAAATTGTCATGAGTAATAAAGGGTTACGAACCACCGAACAATGGATCGATCTTATCGCTAATAGTGAACTGCCCGCTATTACCTCTACTGCTAAAATGTTAGATACATTTTCTAATGATGATAAGTCATCGTTAACTAAGTTAAGCGCGGCTATCTTGCATGATCAAGGGTTGTCTTCATGCTTGCTTAAAGTCGCTAATAATATTCAACATATTAGTGTTAATAAAGTCACCACCGTTTCTCGCGCCACAGTAGTGCTTGGTACTCAAACCGTTAAAAATATCTGTCTAACGTCAAAGTTAGTCTCTAGCTTATTAGCGTCGAAGAACCTTGATTTGAATGTTTATGAAAAGTTAACTCAGCTGATGGCTAATTCATTTTATGCTGGTATGTTAGCTAAAATGATGGCGCCCAATTACAGCGACGAAATGCAAGAAGAACTCTACCTTGCTGCCATGTTATATCGTATAGGTGAAACAGCTTTTTGGAGTGCTGGTGGTGATGTAGCTAAAAAATTGGCAAGTTATGAGGCGAAATCCACACAAGATTTTAAGCAATATTGTCAGCAAGAGATGGGCACGAGCTTTAATGAATTAAGTAAAGGTCTTGCTGGGAATTGGGGATTGAGTGACTTATTAATTAAAGCATTGGACCAACCCACTACGCGTACCAATGAAGTTAAAATCATCTACTTTGCCGATAAACTCAGTGCTGTTATTGCCAAGCCAGAAGGAAGTGAGGAAGACTACCAACGTTTATTAGCAGACATTGCCACAATCATGAATATTACGGTCAGGCAATTAACGGTAAGAATCGATCATACTCGAGAGCAAGCAGATAAATTGCTTTTATCTTACAGCGCAGAAATATTAACTGAGCGTATTAATAGTCTTCCTACCAGCAAAGATTTTGCGCTTCACGTTGAAGCTGTGATCCCTACTGAGCCTGAAAGTAGAGATAAAGCGTTACTCAATAGTTTTATGAAACTCACTAAACTGATGCAACATAGCAAAGATTTTAATGAATATTTTCAGTTAGCATTGGAAGATATAGCGAATATATTCACTTTTGATCTGAGCTCATTTTTAATGTTGGTTGATGATAGGGCAAGGGTTAAGTCACGGTTAGTGGTTGATAGAAACGGACAAGGCGATGACACAAAAATTAATATTGATATTAAGCACGTTGATAATGTAATTGCTAGGGTGCTTAGTACAGATACACCGGTATTGATTAATGATCAGCAAGATGCTCGTTGGTGTCATTTAATCACTGACGAAATTAGTGATCTCATTCGTGGCGGCACAGTGGCTTTTATTCCCGTTAAAATAGGACGTAAAGCGATAGGCTTGATCTGTATACAGCGAATGACACTTAACGACAAAATACCTAAGGAAGACTTTCAACAAGTTTGCAGCTTTATTGACCACCTTAATATGTGTCTTACAATGATCAGGTATAACCAATAATTAGCCTTTTAAGGCATCCTTTTATGAAACCGCGGCGCTATTGTGTTTGTAACTGCGGATACAATTAATTACTCGTTTTATCAAGTCTTCTGATAAACTAGCACTAATTTTTTAGTTAAACTTTTATAGCGCCAGTAATTTTAATGACTCAATCTAACTCCTTTTCTACCAGTTTTATTTTAGATAAAGCCCACTACACTGAATGCTACACTCAATCGAGTACGTTGGCTCATGATAAAAAAACCTATTTCAAAGCGAATGTTCTAACCGTATTTGGTTTGATTATTTTGTTCGCTACGCCTGTGAATCCTTATGCCGCTTGGTTCGTCATTGCTTTAGGCCTGCTCGAATCGATTAGTGTTTATTATCATAAACCTTGGTGGGTGATCAGGCAGATGCTTAGTAAAGCTTCCAATAGTGAAGTAAAACTGACTATTGATGAGCAGGGAATATTGACCGAATCATTTCATATCAATAGTCGAATTTTGTGGGCTGATGTAACACTCGTCACCGAAACCGATTTAGGTTTTGTTATTTCCTTTACCTTAGGAAAAAGTGTTACTGGCAAAGACATTGCTAGTAAAAGCTATCTATCTAAAGCATGTTTATCTGATGAGGCGATAGCTTTTATTGTGACTAAAAACCCCGCTATTGCTTAGGGAAACTCAGTTAAATAGAAGTGGATAAGTTGAAATAGCTAAGTTGAAGTTAAGTTCCTATGTCTAAAAAAGCATTTATGCGTTTATCAAACCCTAAGTTTATTGTGCTATTTTTAGTGCTATGGTCAGGATTACTTTTGAGCTCTAGCCATACGCTAACTGAATTAGCTGATTATACTTTATTTACCTTTTTAGGCACTGTAGGCGCCATCTTCGCTAACTCAACCGGGGCTGGCGGTGGTGTGGTGTTTATCCCCATGTTTACCCAGCTTAATTTTACTGAGCAACAATCCATTGCTACAAGCTTTGCTATTCAATGCTTTGGTATGACTGCGGGTGCTGTTACTTGGTGGCATCATTATAAATCTGAAAAAACAGAGTTACGTTTATGGCAAGGCTTTAAACGTATCATTTGTGTGACCACTATTGCTTCGGTAATTGGCCTTAATTCGGTCTTTATTTACCACGCGGACTCTCCAGCTGCTTTACCCATTAGTTTTAGCTGGTTTTCATTGCTATTAGGTTTTTTCATTATCTTAACGATCTATTTGCTACAACCGCACCGTGAGCGGAGTCAGCTATATTATGTTGATTATATCGCAATGGTACTGATTGGTTTATTTGGTGGTGCCGTTACCGCTTGGTTAAGTGTTGGCGTTGGCGAGTTATTAGTTATTTACCTGCTTTTACGTCATTTTGACATTAGTATGGCTGTTGCTGCTGCTGTAATAGTTTCCGCTATCACCGTTTGGACAGCAATCGCACAAGTTAATAGTGACGTTTATTGGCAAGTTGTTTTATTTGCAGGTCCAGGGGCTGTATTAGGCGGAATATTTGCTAAAACCGTAGTCACGCACTTATCAGCGACTAAGTTGAAGTTGTTCTTTGCTTGTTGGTTACTGTTAAGTGGCGCTGTGGGGTTAAGTTAAGCGGTCATTATCTTGTATAAGCCTTAATGCGAGTTATTCGCAAAAACCTTGACAGCCATTGCTGTCCTTGTACAATCCGCTCATCATATTTTATTGAGACACTACTTATGTTTAAAAAATTGTTCATCACCTTGTTTATCGCATTATTTTTTATCACAGGTTTTAGCGCAAATGCTAGTGAAGAAGTGAATGTTTACTCATACCGCCAACCTTTTCTTGTTGAGCCTTTATTTACCCAATTTACTGAACAAACAGGTATTAAAGTCAATGTGGTGTTTGCTAAAGAAGGTATGGCTGAACGTTTAGCGCGAGAAGGTAAGTACAGTCCTGCCGATATTTTACTGACGACAGATATTAGTCGTTTGATTGAATTACGTGATAAAGACTTAGTTCAAGCAGTTAACTCGTCAGTATTAAGCAGCGCAATCCCTAAACAATACCAAGCACAAGACAATACTTGGTTTGCCTTAACGACTCGCGTTCGTAATATTTATTCAGCGAAACGTTTAGGTAAAATAGATATAAATTATGAAGACTTAGCTGATGAAAAATATAAAGGTCGTGTTTGTACGCGTAGTGGTAAACACCCTTATACTGTTGCTTTAGTTGCTTCAATGATCAGTGAGCATGGCGAGACATACACATTAGATTGGCTTAAAAAAGTAAAGAATAATTTAGCCCGTAAACCTCAGGGAAGTGATCGCGCGCAAGTACAAGCCATTCACCAAAATTTATGTGATATCTCTTTAGGCAATAGTTACTATTTTGGCAAAATGTTAAAAGATGACAAACAGAAAGTTTGGGCAGATGAAGTTTACATTAATTTTCCTAACCAAAAAAATCGCGGCGCCCATATTAATATTTCTGGTGTAGCTATGGCTAAATATGCTCCTAACGTAAAAAATGCCCAAGCGTTAATGGAGTTTTTAGTCTCTAAACCTGCGCAAGCGTTATATGCACAAACGAATATGGAATATCCTATTCGTGAAGGTGTTGCAGTATCTAAGCTCGTTGCTTCTTGGGGGAGTTATAAAGCCGATGCTCTCCCGTTAGAAGATATTGCTAAAAACCGTAAAACAGCATTAAAGCTATTAGACCAAGCACAGTTTGATTTGTGATAGCACTGTATAACAGCAAAACATGGAAGTTATCTAGCTATATAATTGCACTGGTACTGATAGTACCAGTGGTGGTTATGCTAGTCGGTGGTGTTAGTGCTTCAACGCAGCTGTTTACGCATCTATGGCAAACAGTGCTACCAAGTTACCTTGAAAATACCCTATTACTTGCCTTTTGGGTGGTGGTATTAGCTTTGTTTTTTGGCGTATTTAGTGCCGCCATTATCACGCAAACCAACATTGTCTTTAAGCAGCAACTACGTTGGTTGTTACTCTTACCTTTAGCGATGCCGGCGTATTTAGTTGCTTACCTTTATACCGACTTATTTGATTATGCAGGCCCAGTACAACGCGGCTTAAGAGCCTGGTTTGGTTGGCAATCGCCAAATGATTATTGGTTTTTTGATATTCGTACCTTACCCGGTGCAGCCTTGATGCTGGCACTGGTGTTGTTTCCCTATATTTATATGCTAACGCGTGGCGCTTTTGAACAACAAGATCAAAACTTAATTCGGGCGAGTCGATTACTGGGCTTAACCGCAAAACAAAGTTTCTTTAAAGTTGCTCTGCCTTTAGCAAGACCTGCAATTGCTGTTTCGGCCAGTCTAGTCTTAATGGAGACTTTAGCTGATTTTGCTACCGTACAATATTTCTCTGTTAACACACTAACGACGGCAATTTATGATACTTGGCTTGGTTATGGCGACCTTGGCGCGGCTAATGCTTTAGCCAGTGTTTTGATGTTATTAGTGCTATTTGTGGTACTAGCAGAGCAACGAAGCAGAGCAGGGCTTCGTCATCAAAGTGCTAGACCTAACTCAAAGCGCGAACTGATGCAGTTGTCTTTTAGCCAACAGCTTATTGCCAGCATTTTTTGTTGGGCACTGGTCATTTTAGGTTTCTTATTACCAATAACCTTATTGATCATTATGGCCGTGCAATACAGTGATGTTGCGCAACTATCTGTTTTGTTATCTACAGGCATCAATTCACTGAAAGTGTCAGTTTTTGCTGCGACAATTGCCGTCGTTATCGCTTTATCATTAGGCTTATATCAGCGTTTACATAATGATAAATATCGTCAGATTCCACAACTAATATCAGGCTTTGGTTATGCAATTCCTGGCACTGTTTTGGCTATGGCGATGTTGTCAACATTAGGACCTCTTGACCACTGGCTTAACGGGGTGGCTGAGCTTATCGGCTTTACTGCACCAGGATTAATATTATCAGGCTCTATTTTTGCTATTGTCTTTGCACTGGTCGTACGTTTTTCAGCGATAGCTAATGGCACCATTGCCAGTGGTATAAAACAAATTCCTCGATCATTAGATTATGCACCTGCCACGTTAGGCGTTAACTTAAGAGGCAGTTTAACTAAGGTGCATTTACCTATGTTAACCCCGGCAATATTAGTGGCATGGTTATTAGTCTTTGTGGAAGCAATGAAAGAATTACCGGCAGTATTATTATTACGTCCTTTTAATTTTGAAACCTTAAGTAGCCAAATATATCAGCTTATTTCTGATGAAATGTTAGAACAAGGTGCTTTGGGGGCGATCCTCATTGTGTTGTTCGGCTTATTACCTATTGTGCTACTGAATAAGAGCAAGGAAAAAGTATGACCGCGTTGTTAACTACCCAGCCATCTATTGAACCACCTATCCTGTTATCTATCCAACAACTATCTATAATACTGCAAGAGAAAGTGATTTTATCAACGTTGGATTTGAGTCTTAATGAGGGAGATATTCTAGGTCTTGTTGGTGCTAGTGGCTGTGGGAAAACCACCTTGCTTAATGCTATCGCTGGTTTTAGTAAGCCCAGTAAAGGAAAAATAGTCATTGATGGTAATTTACTTAGTGATGGTGAGCACACGGTACCAGCAGAGCAGCGTCAAGTCGGTATGATTTTCCAAGATTATGCGCTATTCCCTCACTTAACCGTAAAAGAGAATATTGCCTTTGGTATCAGCAAGCTAAGTAAAGTGGAGCAACTTGAACAAATTGACCACTTACTTAGCATATTAAAGTTAGACGATTACAGTGAGAGTTATATTCATCAGCTTTCTGGTGGTCAGCAGCAAAGAGTAGCCATTGCCAGAGCTTTAGCACCAAAACCTAAATTACTGTTACTCGATGAGCCTTTTTCAAATATTGATGCCCGCCTTAGAAATGAACTGATGGTAGAAATAAGACTCCTGTTAAAGCAGTTTAAGATGACTGCTATTTTTGTAACCCACAACAAAGATGAAGTCTTCACCTTTGCTGATAAAATGGCCGTAATGGCGCAGGGCAGGTTGTTACAGTTCGATGCTCCTAGTATTATTTGCCAGCAACCGAATAGTTATCAGGTTGCTGATTTTTTACAGCTTGGCAGTTGGCTTCCTTGCCAAATCACTTCAACAGGCGTTCAGAGCTTGTTAGGTGAGCTTGCTATAGAGAATAATAGCGATAAAAAAGCGGACTTAGTTTATTTACTGGTAAAACCCTCGAAACTACTGCTCACTGTTTTAGTTGATGACAATAATAGGGCAAATGCACAAGTTGAATATATTAGTGTTACCGAGCAAGGTTATCATTATTATCTAAGCAGTCTCGATGATTCAGTTATGGACAAGTCGATGGCATTTAAGAAGTTAAGTTTATACAGCGATATCGCGTTATCATTAAAGCAAAAAGTGGCGTTAAGCATTAAGCCGCATGATTTTTTATTTTTCAATAAAAGTACTAATTCATAACAATCCCCTTCATTGCAAGGTGTTACAGTTTCATTACAAGCTATTACAGTCTCTTCATGACTTTGCTTTTATAATTTAATTATTAAATAAAACAAATCAAAGTCGTTTAATTTTAAGGAGTCTGTCATGGCATCAAGTATTGAGCTTGTTGAAAATACACAATCACTTGAAACTAACAATGATAATCAATCACAGCAAAAATTACTGTTGATTGAAAATGATCATTACCTCAGTAAAACCTTTTTAGGTAATCGGAATCTATCAGGTTACCAAACTACAAAAATACGAACGGGTGAGGGCTTGAATGAGGAGCTTAAAAGCTACTTAGTAGGCAATAGACCAAATATGATCGTGGTGGATATCGGTTTTTCTGATAGCGCACAGCTATTAATCATACGTGATCTTCGGGCCTTATTTGATGGTCTACTTGTTGTTGTATCAAACACGAATAGTGAACAAGAACAACTTGATGCTTTTAAGCTAGGTGCCGACGACTATTTATGTAAACCAATTGATAGTCGAATATTAATGATGCGGATTGAGGCTTTATTTCGTCGTCAAAATAATACAGTAAATCAAGTTGAATTAGCGAGCTTGACGATGGGAGATATTTGTTTACAGCCTAAATCACAGCGGTGCTTTATTAATAGTGAGGTGGTGAAGTTGACGACCTTTGAATTTAATTTATTAAAGTCACTTATTGAACATCAGGGAAAAATTTTATCCCGAGATCATCTCTACAATACCCTACTTAAACGGGCATATAATGGCGTAGAGCGTACACTTGATGTCAGAATGTCCCAATTACGTGAGAAATTGACTGTGGGTGGTATGAAGAATAACCAAATAGAAACGGTTTGGGGACAAGGGTATATGTTTCACAATATTACCGCCTAATATCACTGTTAAAAAAAGTCATTGTAAGCGGAGGGGGACATGCTCTGCGCTTACAATGGATGATTCAAGTATCCTCGTTGTTTTCTTGTATAAATAGATAATAGCTTTACCTTATTATTTGTTTTTTCTGTATACTCGCCCATACTCTTTTTTTAGCTACCAATGCTGGAGCTTTCTTTGCTAGCTGTAATACGCGTTTTTTTAATGACCTTGGCGCTGGTCATCATTTGTACCCTTTCGGTTTTCTATTCAATATTGCGCCCTTTTCACCGTAATAATGTTTATCACACCGCAAGATTTCTTGGGAAAATCCCTAAACTTCTTGGTGTTGATGTTGAAGTCAGAATTCCTGAGTCTGTTAAAGGTGTTGGCCCTGTTGTTTGGATGGCAAACCATCAGAACAGCTATGATCTTTTTACTCATGCTAATGCCGTTCAGCCAGGTACGGTGAGCGTTGGTAAAAAAAGTTTAAAGTGGATCCCTTTTTTCGGACAAATGTATTGGTTATCAGGTAATATCCTTATTGATCGAAAAAACACCAATAAGGCAATGAATACCATTGAATTAACGGCAGATAAAATCAAGAAAGATAAGCTTTCTATCTGGATGTTTCCCGAAGGTACTCGTAGTCGAGGTAAAGGCTTGTTACCGTTGAAAACAGGCGCTTTTCGAACAGCTATTCAAGCAGGTGTGCCGATTGTACCGATTTGTGCCAGTAACCAGGTTGGTACTATCAACTTAAATCGCTGGGATAATGGAAAAATTATTATAGAATTTCTAGACCCGATTCAACTAAATGATGCAAGCCGCGAGAACTTACGCTCAATAGTGAATGAAGTTCATGAATTAATGTCTGATAAAATCGAGAAATTATCGGTTGAAGCAGCGGCTTATCATAACAAGTAACATAAGTTGTATATAAAACATAAATAGGTAATAAAAATGATTGATGAAGAATTACAAGAATGGTTTGCTCATACTGAAATGCTCATTACTGAGCTGCTTAGCGACGGCACTAATGACGAAGTTTATCACACCATAGAACACCACTTTGCTAGTAGTGATTTTGATGTATTAGAAAAGGCAGCTATTGCAGCATTTAAACTCGGATTCGAAATTGAAGAGCCTGAAGAAGCTGAATTAGAAAATGGCGATAAGGTGTTTGCTTTTGATATTGCGACTGAACAAATGCTGGATGTAGACTTAATCAAAAAAGAAACTCAAGCGATGTTTGAGCTGGCAAAAAAATGCGGTGTTGACTATGATGGCTGGGGTACTTACTTCGAAGAATAACGTTAGGGCATAGTAAAATACTCTAACGCTTGAACACTTGTACAAAATATTTTAAAATGTGCGAGATAACTAGCCAGTTTTATGAAACTGGCTTGCTGGTACTAAGAAAAACCAGCTGATATTTGGACTTATCAATATATTATATACTAAGGAAAGTAAACCATGGAATGGCTTAGCAGAATACTATCACATGAACCTACTGTACTCGCTCTCTCAATAACTGTTGTTGTTACCATTTTTATTTTTGCGGCAAGAAAAGCACACGTAAATCATTTAGCTAAAATGAAAAAAATAGATGACTCTTTCAATAGTAAATAATATTTGAAGTTTGAATGCTAAGTTCTCCCCCAAGTAAAATTTTCTCATATCAACTTAAGTTAACGTAAGTAACTTTACGCTAACCTTCATGACACTATCCGTGAAAATCACTGTGCTATAAATAATCTAAAGACCACCTACCTAACGCTTCATCTCTTAAACGTTGCTACACAGGGCACTTGAGTCTCTGACGATAAGTTTTGGTACATATTGGCTGATGGTCACTTGATTTTTTTGCTTACGAACTTGGCTGAGAAGTAAATTTGCTGCATCTTCAGCAATTTGACCATTGGGCTGATCAGCCGTAGTCAGTTTTGGCCAAGTTTGACGAGAGAAAGGACTGTTTTCAAAACCAACAATAGATAATTGCTCTGGTATCGAAATATTCATTAATCGTGCCGCAAATAATGCGCCAGCTGCAATTTCATCGTTACAAGAGAAAATAGCCGTAGGGCGAGTATTATTACTTTCAGTAGACATCAACTGCTTTGCACCACTAACACCTGAATCGAATGAATAATCACCCTCGATAACAAGTTTTTTATCAAAATCAATATTACTTGCTTTTAATGCTTTTCTGTAACCTTTATAGCGTTCAATCGTCGACATATGCTTTGCATCACCGGCAATAAAAGCAATATCTTTATGGCCTAAGTCGATTAGATGCTGAGTGATAGTTTGTGCCGCATCTCTATCGTTGACCATAACACAAGGGCTAAGATCATCAGGGGCGACGTCACCAGACATAATTCGAACAACTTTAACATCGAGGTCGACTAATGTTTTAACAAATTCAGGCATTTCAGATAAAGGTGGTGTCAAAATCAAGCCTGCAATACGTGCATGCTTGACCATGTTTACAACCTCTTCGGTAATGTTTTTATTCTTTGCATCACAAGGGTGAATTAACAATTCAAAACCTTGTTTCTTACACGCTGATAATATGCCTTCTTGCATATCAATGATGTAATACGCGTTTGGGTTATCGTAAATGTAGGCAATAGAGAATGATTTGGCACCTGCTAAATTACGTGCAGCTAAGTTAGGCTGATAGTTTAGCTCTTCGACAGCCTGTTGTACTTTCTCTCTTGTTAACTGACGTACAGAAGTTTCATTGTTAATAACACGTGAAACTGTTTTTATTGATACGCCAGCTTGTTTTGCTACGTCATTTATAGTCGCTTTCATTTGCAGGTAACCTTGTTCTTATTATCATCTGGTTACTGGTTTAACCAGGCTACGGTTATTATTACACGGCTGTTCTGTAGTAATCCACAGACATTTACAGTATTATTTAAAGTATTAGTAATTGACAGCGCTGTCATTTTTTTATAGGGTACCATTAAATTTTCACATGTCATAATAGTTAAATCGAGCAAATACTCAACTTAGCTGCCGTTATAAAATCGATAATTGTGTCTAAACCACCTTATAGGAATTAGTATGTCATCACGTCAAACACTCGCTAGCTGGAAAAAACTTCAGCAACTTGCCCAAGATAAAAAATCACAGCACATGAATGACTTGTTTGCACAAGACGACGAGCGTTTCAATAAGTTCTCAATAGAATTACCCAACATGTTACTCGATTATTCTAAAAACCTAATCGATAGTGAAACATTAGATGCCTTGTTAGCCTTAGCAGAAGAAACAGAAGTTTGTAATTGGCGAGCTAAAATGTTTGCAGGTAAAAAAATAAATAAAACAGAAAATCGTGCTGTATTGCATACTGCCTTGCGTCGCCAAAGTGATGAACCACTTATTGTTGATGGCGAAAATGTTACCACTCATGTTCAAAATCAACTTGCAGAAATGGAAGTTTTTGTTGATAAAGTTCGCCAAGGGCATTGGTTAGGCTACTCAGGCAAGCGGATTACCGATATTGTTAACATTGGTGTGGGTGGATCAAACCTTGGCCCGCAAATGGTCACGGAAGCTTTAAAACAATATAGTGATGGCAGCGTTAACGTGCATTATGTATCTAACGTAGATGGTGCGCAAATCGTTGAAGTACTTCGCCCGCTAGACCCTGCAAAAGTTTTATTTATTGTTTCAAGTAAAACGTTTACTACCACAGAAACCATGACAAATGCTCGAACAGCTATCAACTGGCTAACGAGTGCTTCTTTTGATGAAAACTCAGTCGCTAAACACTTTGTCGCTGTAACAGCAAATAAAGAAAATGCTATGAGCTTTGGTATAGAAGAACAAAATATTTTTGATATGTGGGATTGGGTAGGTGGTCGCTTTTCATTATGGTCAGCTATTGGTTTAGCTATTGCTCTTGATTTAGGCTTCGATAAGTTTGAAGAATTACTGAGTGGTGCTAATGATATGGACCAGCACTTTATCAGTGCCCCATTAAAGGATAATTTCCCGGCAATTCTCGCATTGATTAGTGTTTGGAATACCACTTTCCTTGGCTCACAGTCACAAGCTATTTTACCTTATGACCAAACTTTACATATGTTGACGGCCTATTTACAACAAGCCGAAATGGAAAGTAACGGTAAATCTGTTAGCTGGGATGGTGATGAAGTCGATTATGCCACAGTACCCTCTATTTGGGGTGAATTAGGAATTAATGGGCAGCACGCATTCTACCAATACCTACATCAAAGTAATAATGTTGTACCCGCCGATTTTATCGGCTCGGTTAAAAGTGTTACACCAGTAAAGGGGCATCATGAAACCTTAATGGCCAACTTCTTTGCCCAAACGCAAGCCTTGATGGTTGGTGTTAATGAAAAGCAAGTACGTGCAGATTTAAAAGCTAAAGGTCGTACTGCAAAGTACATCGATAAAGTGGCCCCACATAAAGTACATAAAGGTAACAGACCAACCAACACCATTTTATTAAAATGTATTAACCCAAGAAATTTAGGTAGCTTAATTGCTGCTTATGAACATAAGATCTTTGTTCAAGGTATTATTTTGCAGATATGTTCTTTTGATCAATGGGGTGTGGAGCTTGGTAAAGGTCTTGCTGCTGAGATACAAAGTGAGATAGAAAATGATAACATTTCTGCTCAGCATGATTGTTCAACGTCTAGTTTATTGAAGTTTTACCAGTCAGCAAAGTAGCTGTCACTATAAGTGTTAATTATGTTAACTCAAATAGCAGTGCTTAAATTTCAAGTGGCTTGGCTATAAAGGTTAGCTAAAAGAAATAGCGTACTAAAAGCTAATGCATATCTGTGCATTAGCTTTTTTTTATCCGCAGATCAAATAATCCATCAAAATAATTTTCGAATAGCCTTTTTAAGTCATAATGAATCTTTATTCATTAAACTTGAATTAAAAATCACAGCCCAATGTTTTACGTATTATTTTTAAACAAAAAGTGATAATTTTTTGACTGTTAACAGTTTTATGACAAAAAAAGTACAAATAATAAAACCTTTAGATTCAATGTCTTTGTTACTTTTTGTAATTATTGCGTACTTTTTGGTTAATTTATTCTGGTCAAACGTAAAAATAAACGGTATGGTTTATTACGTCTTATGACAGCGTTGTCATTAAATATTGACAGCGCTGTCGTAAAACTAAATAAATAATTCTAAGTTTTTATAAAAACATTCTAAAAAACAAAACGTGTGTAAGGGAAAGTCGATGTCAACTAAAACATTTAAGAAAGGCGTATTAGCAAGTTCGATTGCTATGATTCTAGCTGGTGTATCATCACAAGCTATCGCAGCCGAAGCAGCAGCTTCTGAAATAAAAAAAGACGAAGTTGAAGTAATTCAAGTAACCGGTATTCGTGGTTCATTAAAAGCATCAATCAATGGCAAGCGCTTCTCAAATGCTACCGTTGATATAGTATCTTCTGAAGATGTTGGTAAATTCCCTGACGGCGATGTTGGTGAGTCTTTAGCACGTATTCCTGGTGTTAGTGTTTCTCGTCAGTTTGGTCAAGGTTCATCCGTTTCCATCCGTGGTGCTTCTGCACAATTAACACGTACTTTATTAAACGGCCATTCAGTAGCCTCTACTGGTTGGTATGATCAACAAGCGATTGACCGTAGTTTTAACTACTCTATGCTTCCTTCTGAAATGGTTGGTGGTTTAGAAGTTTATAAATCATCACAAGCTGATTTAGTGGAAGGTGGTATTGGTGGTACGGTTATCGTTAAAACTCGTCGCCCATTAGACCTAGAAGCAAACACAGTGTTTGCAAGTGTTAAAGGTACTTACGGAACGGTTAATGAAGAAGTTAGCCCAGAAGTTTCAGGTTTATACAGCTGGAAAAATGATGATGAATCATTTGGTGTTTTAGTTTCAGGTGCTGTTTCAGAAACAACTTACCAACGTAATGGCGTAGAAACTTCAAGAAACTGGAGTGGTGGTATGGCTCCAACGACATTCCAACAAGAACGTGAGCGTACTGCCTTGAATCTTGATATGCAATATCGTCCAACTGATGCGCTAGAATTTGGTTTAAGTTTGATGTCGTTAGACTTAACCGCTGATAATGCAAATAGCCAACTAATTATGTTCCCAGGTGAAGGTTCATGTACTCAAACCAACCCTGCTAATGGTAACTGTGTTGTAAGAACTAAAACTAACAATGATTTAGGTTACGGTCCTGAAGGTTTCCAGTCAGGTTACTTTCAAACTTGGGCTCGTGAAGCTGCAATGGATTCAAAAACGGTTGATTTTGATTGGACTTATGAAGCCGCTTCATTCACCTTCTCAGGTCGTGTAGGTAATACACAGTCAGATGGTGGTGCACGTACAGCACTTGTTGGTGAATATGCTCGTAATTCTGATGATACTTTCGGTACATGGGATATGACAGGTGATCAAGCTACATTTGATGTTAACAACAAAAACATCCCTCTATCGGTTTTGCCTGATACTTTAGGTATTCAAACTTGGGCTATGGGACATAATCCAAACTCAGATGAAGAAACTTATGTGAATTTAGATTTTGAAATCCCAGTAGAATTAGGTGTTATTTCTAACATCAAAACTGGTTTACGTTACGCACAACATGATGTAAAAGCTGAAGGCTATAAAGGTTTAACAGCAGACGGCTTTGAAACTATTAAAAGACCGGCTAGTGAATATTTCCCTACTATGATTTCTTCAGGTGCTGGCTTTACTCTTCCTGCTGGAAATGGAGCATTAATTCTTGCTGATTCGGCAGCTGCATCTACTACTATGCTATACAAAAAAGATGCTTTTGTTAGTGTTAATGAAGAGAATATTGCGTTATACGCAATGGCTGATTTTGATACTGACGGTATCCGCGGTAACATAGGTTTACGCTATGTATCTACTGATGCATCATCAGATTATTACACTCCTAACTCTGATGGAACTTACGCAGACACTATTTCTACTGATTCTGGTAGCTACAGCGAAATTTTGCCTAGTTTAAACGTAGCGATGGATTTAAGCGATGATGTTATTTTACGTACCTCTGCTGCACAAGTAATCTCTCGCCCTAACTACCAAGATATGTTTGCTAACAAATCATTAGCTAATGCAGAGAGTACTCAACCAGGTACTATGGTAGCTACTACAGGTAACGTAGCCCTTAACCCGTTTAAAGCTTTCCAAGCTGATATTGGTGTTGAATGGTACTTTAGCAACGATGGCATGGCCAGTATTGCTTATTTTGTTAAAGATGTAAGTTCATTTGTCGCTCATGCAGATTTAGAGAAGCAACAAATTGGTATTGATATCCCTCATTATGTTGACACTCCTAGTGATAGCCCTTGTGGTGAAGCACAACCAGATTGTTGGGCTACAAGCCAGTCTGTTAATAAAAGCGGCGGTTCTATCAACGGTGTAGAAATACAAGTTCAAGATGCGTTTGATAACGGTTTCGGTTATACCTTAAACTATACTTATGCTGATGCAGAATCTCCTGGTGAAAACTACTCAGATGGTAATGCTGTTTTCTCTGATTCATCAGAGCACACTGTAAACGCTGTTGGTTTCTACGAAAATGATAACTTCTCAGCGCGTTTAGCATATAACTGGCGTTCAGAGTACATGTTACGTGAAGCACCAAAATGGTACTATAACCGTCAACATGAAGCATACGGTACATTAGACTTCAGTACTTCTTGGTCTGCTACTGACTACTTAGATGTTACTTTTGAAGTTGCTAACATCTTAGAAGAAGATAGCTTACAAACTGGCGCTTACAAAGCGGGTGAAGGTCCTGGTGCTGGTGATTTAGAGTTAGATTTCCCTTCATGGTCTTTTGAGGGCGAAGCGACGTTTAAATTAGGTGTTGCTGTTCGTTTCTAAAATATAATAAAACTTTCGTTTTATTATAAAAGCCCAGCACTTGCTGGGCTTTTTACGTATTATTACTTATACAAATATTCAGCTATATTTTTAAAAAAATCATTGAGGTTTTATGACTATTAAAAGAATTGCTATTGTAGGCGGTGGCACAGCTGGCTGGTTAACAGCAAATCATCTTGGTAAAACGTTGTGTAAAAAATCAGAACTATCCATTACCTTAATCGAATCTCCGGATATTGCTCCGATAGGGGTTGGTGAAGGCACAGTACCCGATATAAAGAAAACCTTAGCAAGTTTTGGCATTAGTGAAACAGATTTTATCCGCCAATGTGACGTTACTTTTAAACAATCCATTAAATTTGTTAATTGGCTTGATCAAGATAAGCACGGCAAAGATAACTTCTTCCATCACTTGTTCGATGTACCTAGTCGTGAGGATAGCGAAAGTCTTACCGCACATTGGTTAACTCAAAATGATGGTGTGCCTTTTGCGGAGCGAGTCTCTTCTCAATATAAAGTGTGCGAACAAGGAAAAGCCCCTAAAAAAATTACTACTCCAGAATATCAAGGAGACCTTGCTTATGCGTACCACCTAAACGCAGCAAAATTTTCTGGCTTACTTGCCGATAATGCGAAAGCTAAATATGGTGTTAAACACCTGCTAACGCATATAAGTGACGTTAGCCTTGCTGATGATGGTTCAATTCGTTCGCTAGTTACTAGGGAGGGTGAAGAATTAGCTTTCGATTTTTATATTGATTGTTCTGGTTTTGAATCTTTACTTATTTCTAAGGCCATGAAAGTGCCCTTTGTTGATGTATCTGATCAGTTGTTAGTTAATACTGCTCTGGTCGTGCAAGTGCCAACTGAAAAAGACTCAGCTATCCCACCTTATACTATTGCAACTGCACATCAAGCTGGCTGGATTTGGGATATAGCCTTGCCTACTAGGCGTGGTGTTGGTTTTGTCTATTCAAATAAGCATATGAGTGATGAGGAAGCACATACTAAGCTAGATAAATATTTAGGGGGAAGTAACCCTGAACTCACATATAAAAAATTACCAATGAAAATTGGTTATCGTGAAAAATTTTGGCACAAAAACTGTGTTGCCCTAGGGTTAGCTCAAGGTTTTTTAGAGCCTCTAGAGGCGACATCTATATTGCTCACTGATTTTTCCGCAAATTTTCTTGCCGAACGCTTTCCTAGTGAAAAAGGTGAGCTCTTAACTCTAGAGAAGCGCTTTAATCATGCGATGGGACACGCATGGAAGAGAGTGGTTGATTTTATTAAGCTACATTACTGTTTATCTGACAGACATGATTCATTGTTTTGGAGCGATAATAGAGACCCTAATACAATGTCTGAAGAGTTAAAGAATAAGTTAGCTATGTGGGAAAAATTTATTCCCATTAGTGATGATTTCTTTAGCCAATTTGAAGTGTTTTACTTGGAAAATTTTCTTTTTGTCTTATATGGGATGAAATATAAAACACAATTGAAAAATATTGAGGTAACAAACGCTGAGGAACGAATTTCAGCACTGAAAGAGATTACAGATAACTTGATGAATAACTTACCGGAACATAGAGTATTATTAGAGAAAATAAATAAATTTGGCTTGCAGCAATTCTAAATAAATTAGCTGTATAATATTTGTTATACAGCCGTTTATTTCATAAAGTTTTAGGTGTTTTTAGTTAGATTAATATGCATTTTAGCGAGTCTGGCTATTTGATGCATAGATGATAAATGTGCATAGATGATAGGCAGTAAGCCTTTACTTCGTAATTCATTAAATTCTTCATCAGATAAATTTTCTAGTTTCTTTTCATCAATAACATAAAGCCCATTAAGGGCTAACTTTTCCTTACCACCTAAATTAAGATTAAGGGATTTCAACGTTAGTAATTTTTTATTGGCAAAATATTGCATGATATTATTGGTTTGCTCATGCCATTCTGCAACATTAAGTAGATGTTCAGTTCTTCTTTTTAGGTAATCAGTTTGCTCACCTTTTTCATCAAACAATGCCTGTCCCTGATCTTCACTTACCGTTGTACTGTCACTATCAACGCAAACAAAACAATTATCGTCATCTTCTTTTTGTCTAATAAGAGAAAAGGGATAATTAAAAAAACTACTCGGCATCACTTCCGCTGACCAGTTTGGTGTTTGACAATATACGTTAATGTTAGGTTTTATTCCCATCATTGCTACGGCAGTAAACTGCCCCGTTTCCGTGTTTTTTACAAAAACAATAGGGAACTCAGAAGCCAAAGGAATAAAGTCTTGCACTACTACAGGGATCAAATGTTGTTCTTTGAAGCGGGTAAAGTCTTTACTATCTTCTACTTTAAGCGTGGCATGCTGTTGGTGATTCAATGGGACAATATTTGTCATTATATAAAGACTCCGATGTTAATATTATAATAATTACTTAGGTGATGGTGTACGATGACCATTGCTTATTCTAGTTTTATTGTTTCGATACAATACTTGCAAATGAGGTGATAGAGAACCGTCCATTATTGGTGTCACCACTATAACTTTCTTTAGAGGTTAAATTAGCACCATGTAAAAGATTACCTTGGTAGATGACAAGGCGATTCAATTTTGCATCAATTTTTAAAACTTGCTCAAATAAGCTGGTAGAATTTGTTATATAACCGTTATGTTCTGCTGATTTTGAGATAACTTCGTTAAGCATATCGTCAAGGATATTTTCGTCTTGTTCTTTAAGCTGTATTATATCTTTTGGAATATAACGATAGATACTCGTTCCCCCAAGTTCCTCCCCTGAAAGGTAATGTACAAATGCATACTCACTATTTTTACAGCTATCTACATGAGGCATTTTTTGTTCAGTAAGTAACTGGGAGGGAGGGCAGGTTACTAAGGATATTAGGCTTTTATGTACGATAGTCGAGCATCCTTCACACTCTACTAGTTTTGGTATAATACTGTCTTGAAAAAAAGCTTGTAGCAGTCGTATATAAGGTTCAGGCATGTTGTCACGGACACCTGGGTAATATGAATTATCTGCGTGCATGGGATTATAATAGGCAATGTTTTTTGCAAAATTCATCACACTATCGGTATTTAAAAGAAAGTCATCAATAATATAAGCATGTAAATTCGTGTTAGGAATTAGGACTTCTTGTATTGTTAATTTAGGGTTTAACGTTAAGTTTTTCATTTTCCTACTTATTTATATGCTGTTTTAGTAAATGTTGTCATGCTTTCTTTAGCGGTAATATCATAACCTTTTAAATCAATATACTTACATTTGACAGCGCTGTCAAAGGGCGTTGTAGTGACTAGTTATAGCTGATATAACGGCTGAAAGATAAGTAGCATTGATTATTTTAAGAAATAAAAGCTTTAATTTTTAGTTAGGGAATAAGAAAAATTTCAGTATATTTGTTATAAATTATCGACTAACAATTTATTAAAAGGTATTGAGAAAGCTTTTAATTGTGTTTCATCTTGTTATCAAAGTGAGGTTTTGTGTATTTAACTTTTGACAGCGCTGTCAAAAATAGGGATAGTTAAGATAACAATAACATCTAAAGCAGAGCAGTCTTTATCATTTAAAGCTGTATAAGGTCCTTTAACATGTACATGAACAAGATGAATAAAAAAATGTTGGCGCTTACTATTGCCGCTAGCTTATCTTTACTTGGTTGTGAAAAAGCCCCTAAACCAGCCGTTGATACTGGCGAGAGAATTAACCTACAAGCAATATATTCAGTTACGCAAAGTGACATAAATAAAATTGCTGAAAATTTAGCGGTTAACTATCGCGTCGTTACTAATATCCCTACTGATAAGTGCGACAGTAAAGTTGCTGATGGTGCCTGTTTTGAAGTGGAGTTAACCTTTACCGCTAAACAAGCTATTGCAGCGAAAGACTGGACTATTCACTTTAGCCAAATCGCGCCTATTCAATCTTTTGAAAGTGATGATTTTAGCGTCAAACACCTTAATGGCGATTTACATCTAATCAGCTTAAAGGATACTTTTTCTGGTTTCGCTCCAGGAGAACAAAAAACGTTAAACTTCCGCGCTATGTTTTGGTCATTAGCTGAATCGGATGTAATGCCTAACTATATTGTTAGTGCTCCTGGTCTAGAAGCACGGGTAATTGAAAGTACCAAACCTTTTATCGATAAAGAGTCGGGTTTAGAAGTTGTACCACACGTTGAAGCGTTTACTGATACCAATACCCAGTTTAAACGGTCAGCATCAGATAACACACAATGGCTTACCAGTGAAAAACTCTATCAACGAAATTCAAGGCTTGTTGAAGATAAGTTAGCGGTTATCCAAGCCATTATTCCCACACCTAAATCGGTTAGCATTGATGCAAACAGCGGCTTTGCTGATATTAGCCAAGGTATTGCGGTTTCATTAGGTAATGTTAAGCACGAAGAGGTAGAGGCTGCTATTTCACGTTTAGGTAAATTAGGCGTAAAACAAAGCTCTGCAGGGCTACCCCTGCGTTTAAGTATTGTTAGTAATAACGATAAAGTTATCGGCAGTTATGGTTTAACGGTAACAGACAAAGAAATCTCCATCGTAGGCGTTGACGCTAATGGCGTATTCAATGGCTTGCAATCATTAGCGAGCTTAGTGACTGTTGGTGAATCGCGACTACCTATGTTAGCGGTTGATGATGAACCACATTTCGCTTTTCGAGGTATGTTAGTTGATGTTGCTCGTAATTTTCATTCGAAAGAATTTATTTTAAAACTGCTTGATCAAATGGCGGCATACAAATTAAATAAATTACATTTACATCTGGGAGATGATGAAGGCTGGCGCTTAGAAATTCCAAGTTTACCTGAACTAACCGATATTGGCGCAAAGCGCTGTTTTGATGTGATAGAAGAAAATTGTTTAATCTCTCAATTAGGCGCAGGTATTGATGATAACTCATCGGTCAGTGGTTATTACAGCGTAAGTGATTACCAAGAAATATTGCAAGCCGCCACGGCTCGACATATTCAAGTGATCCCATCACTTGATATGCCAGGTCATTCACGTGCATCAATAAAAGCGATGACGGCACGTTATAAAAAATTTATGGCCTTAGAAGATGAAGCAAAAGCTAAACAATTCTTGCTAGAAGATTTTGAAGATAACACTACCTATTCATCAGTGCAGTTTTATGGTGATAACACCATCAATGCTTGCTTAGAATCGTCTTATGACTTCGTTGTTGAAGTGATGACACAAGTAAAAAAAATTCATGCTGATGCAGGTCAACCGCTCACACGCTATCATATTGGTGCCGATGAAACGGCAGGTGCTTGGTTAGAATCTCCAGCTTGTAAGGCTTTTGTTGCCGATAATGACAAAGGCGTGACACAAATGAGTGAGCTTGGTGCTTATTTCATCGAACGTGTTGCTGGCATCTTATCGGACCTTGATATTGAAACAGCAGGTTGGAGTGATGGTATGGAGCATACTCGCGTCGATAATATGCCTGCTATTGTTCAAGCCAATGCTTGGGACGCTTTATTTTGGGGTGGTCACGATAAAGTTCATCAGCTAGCCAATCGAGATTGGCAGGTTGTTATTTCTAGTCCAGATGTATTGTATTTTGATTTTCCACATGAAGCAGATCCAAAAGAGCATGGTTATTACTGGGCATCACGCCATACCAATACTGAAAAAGTATTCCAGTTTATGCCAGATAATTTACCGGTTCATGCTGAGTTTTGGTTAGATAGACAAGATAATGCTTATGTAGCTGATGACACCAAAACGCCATTAGCAGCGGGTCAAAAGTTCTTAGGTATTCAGGGGCAGTTATGGAGTGAAAATGTTCGTACTGATGACATGGTAGAGCATAAAGTATTCCCTCGCTTGTTAGCACTTGCAGAACGTGCTTGGCATCAAGCTGATTGGGCAGTACCTTATAATTATCAGGGTGCTAAGTATTCATCGCAGAGCAATACTTTTACGGCTGACTTAAAGGCGATGCGTGATAGTCAGTGGTATTCGTTTGCCAGCACCTTGGGTCATAAAGAGTTTGCTAAACTTGAGTTAGCACAAATTGATTATCGTTTGCCGACCGTTGGTGCCATTATCCAAGCGGGTAAATTACACGCCAATATAGCCTTCCCCGGCCTAACCATAGAGTATCAAGTAAATGGCGGGAACTGGCTTACTTATCATGATCCTATTGCAGTGTCAGGCGAAGTGAATCTGAGAAGTCGAAGTACTAACGGCTTGAGAGCAAGTCGTATTACCCAAGTAAAATAATAACTAAAAAATAACTGACTGATATTTTTCAATATTATCAGTCGGTTAAGTTACATCTAGTAACACTTTGAAATAAAGCTGTAATTTTATCCTAAAAAAGAAATGACAACGCTGTCATTTCTAGCTAAGATGAAAAAATAAAAATTAATCGTATATGCATTTAACATGGGGTTGGTATGTTAACAAGTAGTGACAAAAGCAATGAATTATTTTTAGGTATTGATGGCGGTGGTAGTAAATGTAAAGCCATTATTATGAATAAAGATAATAAAATACTTGGTACAGGCATTTCAGGTCCAGGCAATCCGTTACATGGTTTTGAGCAAGCGACACACTCAATTACTGAATCAGCAAAGTTAGCACTTGAAGATGCTGGCTTAACACATATAGCACTAAGTGAATTAGTTGCTGGTGTCGGTTTAGCAGGAGTCAATATACCTGTGCTGTTTGATAAAATGGCCGATTGGCATCATCCCTTTAAAACTATTCATTTAGCAACTGATTTATTAATCGCTTGTTTAGGTGCACATGATGGCGGTGATGGTGCTGTTATTATTAGTGGTACTGGATCATGTGGTTTTTCTTGTGTAGATGAGCAGCATAGTATTGTAGGTGCTCACGGTTTTCCTCACGGTGATAAAGGTAGTGGTGCTTGGTTTGGCTTACAAGGTGTAAAACAAGTTTTATTATCCCTTGATGGTTTGGTTGAGCCAACATTAATGTCAGCTGTACTTTTGCAGAAGCTGAACTGTAAAGATGATACCGATCTTGTCGAAGCGGTTGCTAGTCAAAAAGCGACATTCTATGCACAGCAAGCGAACTTAGTGTTTGATGCTGCAGAGCTTGGTGATGAAGTCGCTTTAGCTATTGTTAATGAAGGTGCAGAATATATTAATAGTATCGCACGTACTTTAATGGCTAAAAATCCACCTCGACTGTCTATGCTTGGTGGTTTAACACCGAGATTAAAGTCTTGGTTGGCAGATAATATTAAATCAAACTTAGCAGAGCCATTACATGAGCCGGAAGTTGGCTCGGTACTGTTTGCTCGACAGCAAGAGGCTAAGAAGTCTGTTCAGCAATCGGCATAATGGCAGTATAATCTCGCTTTACCCATTGAACTTGATAATCTAGGACAACTAATGACACAAACACGCTTTCATGCTCAACGCCTTTTTGACGGACAAGTTTTTCTTGATGATCAAGTGTTGACTATAGTAGACGGTAAAATTACCGATATTGACCAAGACACTAGTCAAGTCGACGTGATTGCTACGGGTTTAGTTGTTCCTGGTTATATCGATTTACAAGTTAACGGCGGTGGTGGGGCATTATTCAATGACTCACCATCGGTTGATAATTTAAAAATTATCATGGCTGCTCATGCTCGATTTGGCACTACAGCGATGATGCCGACGCTAATTACCGATAAATTTGAAGTGATGCAGCAAGCTGCAGACGCCATTGCTCAAGCAATATTAGAAGGCGTCCCTGGTATTATCGGTGTTCACTTTGAAGGGCCGCATTTATCTGTTGAGAAAAAAGGCACCCATTGTGCTGATTATATCCGTCCTATTTCAGATGATGAATGGCAGGTTCTCTCTCGCCAAGACATTGGCCAAGTTATCGTAACTCTTGCACCAGAGAACGTCTGTGCTGAAGATGTTACACGTATGGTTGAGTTAGGCATTAAAGTTTGCCTAGGTCATACCAATGCAGATTATCAAACGGCTCAACAGGCTATCGATGCCGGAGCCACAGGCTTTACTCATTTATTTAATGCAATGTCGCCATTGCAAGGTCGTGAGCCTGGTGTTGTTGGGGCGGCGCTGTTAAATAACAGCACAAGTTGCGGCTTAATTGTTGATGGCTTTCATGTTGATTACGCCACTTGTAAATTAGCGATTCAAGCTAAGCCAAAAGGCAAAATATTCTTAGTTACCGATGCAATGCCTCCGGTGGGTACAGATCAAACCCAATTCGCTTTATACGATCGTATTGTTTATGTTGATAACGGCAAACTTACCTCAACAACAGGCGAGTTAGCGGGATCTTCATTAACTATGGCAAGTGCAGTAAAGAATACTCATCAAGGCTTAGGCATTGAGTTAGGCGAAGCAATTCGTATGGCCAGTTTATATCCGGCACAATACTTATATCAAAACCAAACAGTCATTCGTGGTGAGCTTACTCAAGGAAAACAAGCTGATATGGTCGTATTAAATGATGATTTATCAGTGAAAGAGACCTGGATTGCAGGTGAAAAATTTTAGTTTACCCATTCAATTTAAGCAATAATTATAACAATAATGCAAGTTAACGAGGAAGTTATGGAAATGTCTTTAACACAAGAGAAAAAACAGAGTAATGCACTGCCGATGGTAATCGTCGCAGGGCTATTTTTTATCCTAGGTTTTGCTACCTGGCTAAACGGCTCCTTAATGCCGTACTTGCAACAAATTCTGCAATTAACTCCCTTTCAAGCATCGCTAATATTATTCTCTTTTTATATTGCTGTAACCTTTACAGCTTTACCGTCTGCGGCAATTATTCGCAAAGTCGGGTACAAAAATGGTATGGCATTGGGTATGGGTACTATGATGATTGCTGGTTTACTTTTTATTCCGGCAGCTAAAACCCAAATTTTTCCATTATTCTTACTTGCTCAATTAGTTATGGGTGCAGGGCAAACGTTATTACAAACAGCGGTTAATCCTTATGTGGTACGTATTGGTCCTGAAGAATCAGCAGCAGCACGTATTTCAATTATGGGTATCTTAAATAAAGGCGCGGGTGTTGTTGCACCAATCGTTTTTACCGCCTTAATCTTAAGTGGCTTTAGTGGTACTGTTGGTACTGAGTTAAGCCAAATTCAAATTGATGCCATGGCTGATAAATTAATTTTACCTTACCTAGGTATGGCTTTATTTATTGGTATTCTTGGTTTTGCAGTTAAAAAATCTCCTTTACCTGAGCTAGCTAGCGAAGCAGAGGAAGGTGAAGCTGATCATAAAGGTCAATTAAAAGAAGCGCTTTCTCATCCTAATTTAGCTTTGGGTGTTGTCGCATTATTTTTATATGTCGCAGTAGAAGTTATCGCTGGTGATACTATTGGAGCGTTCGCACTTGCATTAGGTGTTGAAAACTACAGTGTAATGACGTCATATACCATGGGATGTATGGTGCTTGGTTACATTTTAGGTATCGCGCTTATTCCTCGCTTTATCTCACAACAAAAAGCATTGATGGTCTCAGCCGTTTTAGGTTTGGCATTAAGTTTTGGTGTTATCTTCGGAGATAATAATTCATTTGCTATAGCTAACTCGTTATCGTTTATTCTCGGTGGTGCTCAGTTACCAGATACCTTGATATTAATTGCTTTCTTAGGACTTGCTAACGCGATTGTATGGCCTGCTGTTTTCCCATTAGCACTTTCAGGTGTTGGCAAATTAACTAGTGTTGGCTCTGCTCTTTTAGTGATGGGTATTTCAGGGGGCGCTTTTGGTCCATTATTTTGGAGCTTAGTAAGTGGTACTAGCGGACAGGCAATAGATCTTCAAAGTGGTTATGTTGTAATGTTACCTTGTTATTTATTTATTCTATTCTACGCTGTCAAAGGCTGTAAAATGAAATCTTGGAAATAGACAGTGTTTAGTTATGCCTAGCTATATACCCAATCAACCTCAAGATGCAGGATTCAGCTGGAATTATAAACGCCTTTAAGCAAGGCATTGATTGAAAAGAATGGTTATTCCCTTATCGAAATCAATAACGTAGCATAAAGCGTTTATAAACCAGCCCTGTGGGGACGGCTGAGTAAATCATATTCATCGTTGCGTATGTAATTAAGGGAATTACCCTTAGTAAAATACGCGCCTTGATTATGAATCACCCAGCCGTCCTGAAGCGAGCATCTTGAGGTTGTTTGGGTATAGTTAGCTATGTTTAATATTGCTAGATAAAATAGCACTTTAAACGCTCAGTAAGAAAACCTCGATACAGCCTTATTTTATATAGGCCTTATTGAGGTTTTTTTATAGCATTAATTCAACAGGTTAGCGGATTGTGGTAAGACTTGAAATATATTGTTAATAATCGTTTAAAACATGAGTAACTGGTTGTGCAGGTATTGACCTACTGGTCGAACCATATTAATATTACATCAAGCTTAAGGTCTGACCACTTTTATGGCATTGGGAAGTAAAAATTATCTTAAGTAGAGTTTAAGAATCATAAACTTTGTATAAAAGCACTTAAAAGGATTTATTTATGGGTGAAGCTAAAAGGAAAGTTACCGTTATCTATTGTTGTGATGATGACTTAGCCATGTATAGAAAAACACAGAGTTTTAATTTAAACGCCTATGGCGATATGATTATTCCACAAGAATTTAAACGTGGAAAACCATAGTGGCAGTGTGCGATGGTGATATTAATGTCATCAATAGTGTAGGTGATAAGCTGGTTGACGAAAACTGGTATTAAGACCGCAATATCTGAATAAAAATCGTAAAATTAAAATAAAAAAAGGTGACAATAATGTCACCTTTTTTGTGTCTAATATAGACTAACCAGACTAATTTCTTAATCCGATAGCTATGATTTTAATAGCTGTTAGTTTTTTTACTTTCTAATTGTTTTTCACTGTAAGTTGCTTTGTCGTGTTTCTGACCCGCAGCTTCAGCTAATTCAGCCGGCATATAGTTTTCATCATGCTTAGCAAGTACTTCACTCGCTTCAATACTTAAACCCGTTGGTGGATGCTCTGTCAACGTACCATTAGCGACAATGCCTTGCCCTTCACGAAATAGATCAGGCAAAATCCCTTCATAATATACAGTAATCATAGGATCACTGTCTTTGAAAACGATAGGCATGGTCATATCGCTAAGTCTAAATGATACTTTTAAGCTTTCAGGATCGCGCTTAACTGAGCCAGGGACCACTAAACCACCGATCCGAATACGTTGACCCAGACTTGGCATTAAACCCGTCTCTTTTTTACCTTGGGTGATCTCTGACGGAGTAAAAAATAAATCAATATTCTGACTCAAAGCATAAAGTACAAGCCCTGATACAACACCAATACCAATTAGGATTGAGCCAACAATGGCAAGTCGTTTTTTACGGCGTGGATTCATTATTCAGTTACCTCGTTTAATGCTTCATTTTGTTTTTTACGTAGCTCTTTCGCTTGTCGAAGCTTATCTTCTCGTTGCTTTCGCTTTACAATTTGCGTGATTATTTTCTGATGACCCGCTTTAGAACTGATCAATAACAGGGTAAGTATCAAAGCTGCCGCACCAAAAGAAAGCCAGACATAAAAGCCATAACCGCCCATATTGATGAAATCGCTGAAACTATTAAATTGCATTAAATGCTCTCCAATTACGCACTGATTTTAGTGTTGTTTTGTGTTACTTAGTGTTATTTAACTGTGCTTTGTTGTACTAGTTCGCGCACCCAAGGTCGAATGCTGTTGCGAGCTAGAATTTCATTTCGAAAGCGTAGACATATAATCACACTGACTAATAATGAAAAACCAATAAAACAAAAGATAAATGGCCATAGCATATCAAGTGACATGGATGGCTTGCCTAATTTACTCACCGTAGAGCCTTGATGAAGGGTATTCCACCACTCTACTGAGTATTTAATTATTGGGATGTTTATTACGCCTACGAGGGTAAGTATTCCTGCCGCTTTACCTGCTAAGTTTTTATCTTCAAATGCGTTATGCAAGGCTATTACCCCTAGATATAAAAACAGTAAAATGAGTTCAGAGGTTAAACGAGCATCCCAAATCCACCACGTTCCCCACATTGGTTTACCCCAAGCAGCACCCGTTATTAACGCTATTGCAGTAAACGCAGCGCCAACGGGCGCCATAGCAGCAGCGGACGCGTCAGCAAGTTTTAATTGCCATACTAAGCTGCTAAATGCGGCTATTGCCATGGCAACATAAATACCCATAGATAAAGAAGCGGCAGGTACATGGATGTAGAAAATACGAAAGCTGTGTCCTTGCTGATAATCGGCAGGGGCAAACAGTAATGCCCAGACTAAGCCAATAGTTAGAAATATAACCGTCAAGGCGCTTAACCAAGGTAATAATTTATTAGTAAAGTGATAAGACACTTCTGGATTTGCATAAGGATGTAACCATTTCCACATCAGTTGGTACTCACTTTTAGGGCAGCTCCAACAGCAAAAGGAGCGAGCGTTAAAGATCCAAAGAATAATGCGGCGATTATAGCAAGTTGGCCGCTGTAAGGTAAACCAAGCGCAGCTGTATCGATCGCGCTGGTGGCAAAAATTAATACCGGAATATAAAGAGGTAAAACAAGTAAACTCAGTAATACTCCGCCTTTTTTTATGCCTACTGTTAGCGCAACACCAACTGCACCAAGTAAGCTAAGTACAGGCGTGCCAAGTAATAAAGTAAGCAATAAAGCGGTATAGCTTTGTTCGTTTAAATGCAATAACACAGCTAACAGTGGTGCTATTAAGAGAAGCGGTAAACCCGTTATTAACCAATGAGCAAATATTTTTGCTAATACTAAGACAAATATCGGATGAGGACTCAGTAACATTTGTTCTAGTGAACCATCGAGGTGATCCGATTTAAATAAGCGATCTAATGATAATAGGGTGGCGAGTAGGGCGGCTACCCAAATAATTCCTGGCGCTATACGGCTGAGGGTTTGTGCTTCTGGTCCAATACCTAAAGGGAAAAGCGTTACCACAATAACAAAAAATAATAATGGATTGATAATGTCATCTTTATGACGCATCGCAATAGTAAGATCACGTTTTAATACCAACATAAAGGCGTGACGATAAGACAAATGTTGAGGTGACTGAGCGATACTTTTCAAAGCGGTATTTTCTATTATGCTATTCTCTATCAAAGTATCATCGAGAGTAACGGCTAATTTTTCAGTCTCTAGAGCAGACGGGGCTTTTAAGGTCATTCGGTTATTTTCTCTAAACGCTCTAAAAGGAATACATATTAATCAAAAGCACTATCATAGCTATAATCTAAGGTGATCTTTTTGACTTGTTCAGGTTTAATGCTAATTAAATCTTGGTGCGTGGTTAAAATAACACAACCACCGCGCTCTGCATGTGCAGAAAATAATTTCTCTAAGCTGGCAACACCTTGTTTATCAATGGCAGTAAAAGGTTCATCTAAAATCCAAATAGGTGCATTACTTTGATATAAACGGGCTAAGGCAATACGTCTATGTTGACCTGCACTTAAATGTGACGCTAAGCTGTCTTCAAAGCCAGCAAGGTTTACCTTGGCTAAATAAGCTAAGTTTTCTTCGGTTTTGTTGCCATGTAAAGCCAAATTAAAATCAAGGTTTTCTTCTGCAGTCATTTCGCCCTTTACGCCTGATAAATGGCCAAAATACAGCAAATTTTGATGAAACTCTTCTCTACAGTAATTAATTACCTGGTTTTTATATAAAATTTTGCCGTCATAGGGTTGAGACAGTCCGGATAAAATACGTAATAAACTCGTTTTACCTGAGCCATTAGGACCTTCAACTTGCACTATGTCTCCCGGATTAATTTCCAGAGATAGTTCATCAAATAATAAGCGCTCTTCTCGTATGCAGGTTAGATTTACTGCACTGATCAAAGGTGTTGAGATTTTTTTTGGCAATATATTCACTTATTTCTTAATCTACGTTTTTTAAATTCTATGCATCAAGCTAGGGGACTGAATTCTAGCGTATGTTTGTCGAATAATTCTTGATATGGATCGTATAATCACTTTGGACGATATAATACCATAGCCGATATTAACATAGCCCAATAAACTTGTAACATTATGAAACAACTTGAGCAGTTAATTTACATTAATATTTAACCTCATAAAATGTTAGTATGACGCGATAATTTTTAACCTCATTAGTATTGATAACAATCACTAAAGGTTAATTGTTTTTTGAAGTAGAGCGGAGAACCCAATGATACCAGAACTGGTAGCGACACAAATGCCTGAGCTTATACCTGAGCTCGGTCACTTAGCCCTTATAATTGCTTTAGCCTTTGCTATTTGCTTAAGTTTGATTCCGTTAATAGGTGTTCATAGCCCTGAGCAGAGTTCGTTAAAGAAACTCATGACCTATGCTAGGCCACTCGCCTACGGTATGTTTATTTTCACCGGTATCAGTTTTATCATCCTTGCCTACAGTTTTGTCGTTGATGATTTCTCCATTAAGTATATCGCCAGTCACTCAAACACACATTTACCCTATTACTTTAAAATAAGTGCTGTTTGGGGCGGTCATGAAGGCTCATTATTATTGTGGGTGTTCTCATTAACCGCATGGACAGCAGCTGTTGCGCGTTTTTCACAAGACATTGAAGAAGAATTTATTTCTCGTGTGCTAGCTGTCATGGGTATGATTGCTATCGGATTTATAGCTTTTACCCTATTAACCTCTAATCCCTTTGAACGCTTATGGCCAAATGTGCCAATGGAAGGTCGTGATTTAAATCCATTATTACAAGATGTTGGCTTAATTATTCATCCGCCATTGTTATATCTTGGTTATGTTGGTTTTGCTGTTGCCTTTGCTTTTGCTGTTGCCGCGTTAATGGCGGGAAAAATGGATGCTGCTTGGGCTCGTTGGTCTCGTCCTTGGACAGTAGGTGCGTGGATGTTCTTAACTGTAGGCATCGCGCTAGGCAGCTGGTGGGCTTATTATGAACTTGGCTGGGGTGGTTGGTGGTTCTGGGATCCTGTTGAAAATGCATCATTTATGCCTTGGCTTATTGGTACTGCGCTGATTCACTCTTTAGCCGTAACAGAAAAACGTGGTACTTTTAGAAACTGGACTATATTACTGGCAATATTTGCTTTTGGCTTAAGCTTATTGGGCACATTTTTAGTACGCTCAGGGGTGATTACTTCCGTTCACTCTTTTGCAGCAGATCCTTCTCGCGGTATCTTTATCCTAGTGATTTTAGCCATTGCAATGGGTGGGTCATTAACACTGTACGCATTTAGAGCAAATACCGTAGCGAGCTTTTCTCGTTTTGCCTTTTACTCACGTGAAACAGCGTTATTACTGTGTAATGTTATATTAGTTGTTGCGACGGTGACCGTACTTTTAGGTACCTTATATCCATTATTAGTTGATGCGTTAGGTTATGGAAAAATATCAGTAGGACCTCCGTATTTTAATGCCGTTTTTGTTCCTATCATGAGTATTCTATTCATTATAATGGGAATTGGTCCGTTAATTCGTTGGAAAAAAGCTAAGCAAGGTGAGTTACGTAAAAGACTGTTAAGTTCATCAGTATTTAGTATCGCCTTTGGCTTATTATTCCCAGTGATTTACGGTGGTGAGTTTAACATTTTAGTTGCCATGGGCATCACCTTAGCTACTTGGGTTTTCTTAGTTGTTGTTAAAGAAATTAAAAACCACTTTCAAACGGTCGGAAAATTAACGACAAGTCATATAGGTATGGCAACGGCTCATGCAGGTATCGCGATCACGATTGTTGGTGTAACCATTGTTTCAATGTATGAAAGTGAAACCAATGTGAAAATGGCACTGAATGAACGAGTGACTGTTTCTGGTTATGAAATTGAGTTCAAAGGCATTAAACATGTCGAAGGGCCAAACTATAGTGCCGAGCAGGGACAAATTAATATCTATAAAGTTAATGGTACAGAGGAAAGCGACTTTGTTGCTTCACTCAAACCAGAACGTCGTACTTATCGCGTACAAACGATGGGAATGACTGAAGCCGGCATTGATCCTGGGTTGTTCCGTGACGTATACGTAGCTTTAGGTGACCCATTACCAGATGGTGCTTGGGCAATACGTGTGCATTATAAGCCATTTGTACGTTGGATTTGGTTAGGCGCAATCTTTATGGGGCTAGGTGGTCTTCTTTCTATGCTTGATAAACGTTATCGCCGTAAAAAACCGGCATTGGTAAATTCGCCTGTTGCTGCTGACAGCATGTCAGAAGTGATCATTGGCACAGCCACCACTAATTCAAAAGCCTCGGAGGCGTAATAATGGGTAAGCTAATTCGCTTTCTGCCATTGATATTAGTTATCGCTTTAGGTGTTGTATTATATCGTGGCTTATCACTTAACCCACAAGATATGCCATCAGCATTGGTTGGTAAAACTATGCCAGCTTTTGAACTGCAAACATTAAATAATAGCGATAAAATGGTCACACAGGCTGATTTACTCGGTGATATTGTGTTAATTAATGTTTGGGCTACTTGGTGTCCTACCTGTAAGTATGAACACCCGTACCTCGTTGATGTAGCTAAAGATGATCAAGTAAAACTGTATGGTTTGAATTATAAAGATGAGCGTGTTGCAGCACAGCAATGGCTACAACAGTATGAAGATCCTTATGTGTTCTCTATTTTTGATGACGAAGGCACGTTAGGTCTAAACCTTGGTGTTTATGGCGCGCCAGAAACATTTGTTATTGATCACCATGGTATTATTCGTAAACGTTTTGCTGGTGCCATTGATACGCGCGTATGGCGACGTGAATTTGAGCCATTAATTGCTCAGCTAATTGAAGAAAAAAAGCAGGGGAAATAACATGCGTTTAATCAGCATACTTATACTCACGTTGGTGTTTGTCTTTAGTACTAATCAGGCAAGCGCGAGTCCAGTTGATACTTATGAGTTTCAGGATGAAGTGACTAAAATTCGCTTTCAAGCGTTAAGTAAAGAATTACGATGTCCTAAATGTCAAAACCAAAACTTAGCTGATTCTAACTCACCCATTGCCGCTGATTTGCGACGAGAGCTTTACGAGTTGTTACAACAAGGCAAAGCCGATATTGAAATTGTTAACTTTATGGTCGACCGTTATGGTGAGTTTGTTTTATATCGACCAAGAGTATCGCAATTAACCTACGTATTATGGTTTGGTCCAGCAGTCCTTATTTTGTTCGGCATTATTATCGTTATTGTTATTGTCCGCAGAAAACCAGTACCTAAAGAGGCCTTGGTTTTAACGAAAGCGCAACAAGATAAGCTCAACAGCTTAATAAAAGATAAATAACCACTCGTATCATTAAAAGAAGTAGTAGATAACATTATGGAATTTTTAGTAATAAGCCTTATATTTTTAATTTTATTATTATTAATGGTATGGCGACCTTTCTTCAAACAGAAGAGCCAAGACGTTCTTGTCGATAGTAGTTTGCGTGACGAAACCAATGTCCGTTTGTATCATGAACATAAAAAAGAGATAGAAAAAGATTACGGCGAAGGGGGAATTGATGAGGAAAACTATCAATATCTATTGGCTGAACTGGATAACACCTTATTGCAAGATATAGAAAGCACGTCAAAAAATGTATCAGTAGCGACCAATACAAAGTCATATTCTCCGTTTTGGCCACTTGGGTTAAGTGTATTTATTATCATTTTCTCAGTCGCGCTTTATAACAAGCAAGGCAGTTACAAACTCATTACTGAATTACCTGCAGGGCATGGTCAGCAAGAAGCTATGTCACAGGAGAAAATGTTAAAGCAGCGTGAAAATGAAGCAATGGCACATATTGAAAAACTGCAACAACATATCGAATCAAACCCTGAAGATAGCGAAGCTTGGTATAACTTAGGACAAACCTATGTTGCCGTTGGCGGATTTGATGAGGCCGTTGCTGCATTTAGCCAAGTGATTAAAATTGAAGGCGAGCATGCTGATATTTTAGGTGCTATTGCACAAGCGCTTTATTATAAAAATGATCAGAAAATTAGTGACCAAGTACAAGATTATATTGATAAAGCATTAGCACTAGATATAAACGATGCAGCCACCAATATTTTATTAGGTATGCATAATTTTATTGGTGAAAATTACCAACTAGCCATAACTCATTGGCAACGTGTTATTGATGCAAATAACCAAGGCGTTAATATTACCGCTCTTAAAGAAGCAGTGGCCGAAGCTAATAATCGACTGGGTCAGTCAGCAACTAGCACAGCAGGTAACTCGGTAAGTCAGTCAGCAACGAATTCAGCAGATAAAACACAAGCGGTTGCTGGTCCACAATTAAAAGTGAGTGTTAGTATCTCGGATGAAGTTGCGAAGCAGTTAGCACAGGGTGAAGACCGCGTAGTATTTATCTATGCAGTACCTACTAATGGTCAACGTATGCCGCTTGCTGCAGTTAAAATGAAAGCCAGCGATTTACCTACCGTTATTGTGTTAAACAATAGCCAAGCAATGAGCCCAACAAATAACTTAGCTAGTGTAGAAAAAGTGCATGTATATGCCATTGTCTCAATGCAGGGTGGTGTTGGTATTAAATCAGGTGACTATAAAGCACAAGCTTTAGGTGTTGATGTTAATAGCAGTGAAACACTTGAACTGATCGTAAATACTTTAGTTGAATAACAGTTCTATTAGCCAGTACAAGTGGGCAATAATTTAATTAAGTTGCTATAAGTTGATCTTTCTTACTCGGGCAACGTATTAAGGTTGCTCATTAAGTTTAATAAGAAGAAAAGCCAAATGAAATCTCGGTTTAGTGCACGTAAAAAAGAGTGTGAGAATACGGTTGATGATATGAAAAAACCATCAACCGCAGTATTAATAACTAATTTAGGTTCACCTGATGAACCTACAACCAGTGCTGTACGTCGCTATTTACGAGAGTTCTTATCTGATAGGCGTGTAGTTGAAATTCCGCGTCTAATTTGGCTTATCATTTTACACGGTATTATTTTACGGATCCGACCGGCAAAGTCGGCCAAGTTATACCAAACTGTTTGGCAAGATGATGGTGCTCCGTTAATAAGCATTACTGCAGCGCAAAAAGTAAAACTGGCGGCAAAAATTAAATCTCACTATGGTGATAATGTCGTTGTTGATTTTGCCATGCGTTATGGCAATCCATCAGTGGCGAGTGTAATGCAAAAATTTCAACAACAAGGTGTTGATAAAATTGTCGTATTACCTTTATATCCTCAGTATGCAGGCCCAACAACAGCGTCGACTTTCGATGCTGTTAGTAAAGAATTACAAAAGTGGCGTTATATACCGTCTATACACTTCTTAAATACCTATCATAACAATCCACTTTATATTCAAGCATTAGCCGATACAGTAAAAGAGCATGTGGCAAGTCATGGAAAACCACAGCGCTTAGTGCTTTCGTATCATGGTATGCCTGAGCTATTTCGTCAGTGGGGTGATCCCTATTATGATTACTGTCTTGAAACAACGGTACTAGTTAAAACGTTATTGCTTGAAAGTGATTTAGGCTTTACTGATGATGAAATTATCATGACCTTTCAATCCCGTTTTGGTAAGGCAGAGTGGCTTAAACCTTATACTGATGTGACTCTTGAACAACTTGCTGAGCAAGGTATAAAACACCTTGCTATTATGAGCCCTGCATTTAGTGCCGATTGTTTAGAAACACTGGAAGAGTTAATTCACGAAAATAGCGAAGTATTTTTAAAGGCTGGTGGTGAAACCTATCATTATATCGCCGCGTTAAACGACCGTGACGACCATATTAATGCCTTGTTTAATATATTAAAGCCAACATTAGGTTCGCCTGAAAGTAACTAGCTAAAAGGTTAGGAACAGAGTTAAAAATAAGGGCAGCCCCCCGCAAATTCAATAAACTCACTTGCTAAGTGATATAAAAATAGTATACTGTTTTTATATACAGTTACTTGGCGGTGGAGTGTAAAATGGGTAATCAGAGAAAAATCATTCATATTGATATGGACTGCTTTTATGCTGCTGTTGAAATGCGTGATTTTCCTGAATATCAAAATATCCCATTAGCCGTTGGTGGTGATGGTCCACGTAGTGTCTTATGTACAAGTAATTATCAAGCTCGTCAGTTTGGTGTCCGTGCTGCAATGCCTGCTATTAAAGCAAAACAGCTTTGCCCACACCTTAAAATTGTTCATGGCCGCATGGATGTATATAAAGAAACCTCTAAACATATAAGGGAAATTTTTTCTCGCTATACCGATCTCATTGAACCGTTATCATTAGATGAGGCTTATCTTGATGTTACTGATGCAACTATGTGTCAGGGCAGTGCCACCCTTATTGCTGAAAAAATTAGAGCTGATATTTTTAATGAGTTAAAACTGACGGCATCGGCAGGAATAGCACCAAATAAATTTTTAGCTAAAATTGCCAGTGACGAAAATAAACCGAATGGTCAGTGCGTTATTACCCCTGATAAAGTCGCAAATTTTGTCGAAAAACTATCACTAAAGAAAATCCCCGGTATTGGCCCGAAAACATTTGAAAAGTTAAATAAACATGGTTATGTAACCTGTGCAGATGTACGTCAAAGTGATATTAGAACACTACAAAATATCGTTGGTAAATTTGCTACTAGTTTGTATTTAACGTCACATGGTGTCGATAATAGAGCGTTAGAGGTTAGTCGGCAACGCAAGTCACTGGCCATTGAAACAACGTTAGCAAAAGATTTATCGTCGCAAGATGAATGTGAACTCGTTATAGAGTCATTATATCAGAAACTGCTCACTCGACTTGCACCACACAGTAATAGAGAGATTATTAAGCAGGGGGTAAAACTAAAGTTTGCTGACTTTAATCAAACTACTGTCGAGACACAAAGTCATGAATGTCAGCAGGCACTCTTTACTAGTTTACTCTCAAAGGCATATAGCAGGTCAAACCACCGTGGAATACGTTTGGTCGGCTTAACCTTAGGGTTTGCTGATAGTCCAGGTGAAAGCCAACAGATGTCATTTTCACTGTAGTACTTGTACCTATTCAATTAAAATATTTCCCACATTCGCGCTCTAAAAGACTTCAATGCTTCGTTTCTATCATTCACAATAGCCTGCTATTGCTCAATTGAGCGCCTTACCTTGATTAATTTTTCTTTCACACAACAAGATCAAAAACAAAATGAAACGAGTATTACGTGCTCAGGCATGGCTATACATTAATATTGAAGTTGAACAAATAGGTGTTTGTGCAACATTTATCCAAGAATTGCGTGAAAGTTGTGAAATTGATTGGTATCTTCAAGCTGAGGTTGCGTATAATAAGCAGCACAAAAAGAACAAGCTAAGAAAATTCGTTTTTTATAATACCCAGGTTATTCCCGTAATAAAAATTTTCGGTATAAAGCTAAAGCCATAATGAACGTAGACCCTAATTAAAATAGACCTAAATCGATTTGTAGAGTATCCCATGATTAAAAGCACCGCTGAAGTCCGTCAGGCATTTTTAGAATTTTTTGCCACCAAACAACATCAAATAGTTCAAAGTAGCTCACTGGTTCCTGGTAATGATGCAACATTATTATTTACCAATGCTGGCATGGTTCCTTTTAAAGATGTTTTTTTAGGTGCTGAAAAACGTAGTTATACACGAGCAACCTCTGCACAACGTTGTGTAAGAGCCGGTGGTAAGCATAACGACTTAGAAAATGTTGGCTACACTGCGCGTCATCACACTTTTTTTGAAATGATGGGTAACTTTAGTTTTGGAGATTACTTTAAAAATGAAGCAATTAGTTATGCTTGGGAGTTTTTAACTGGCGAATTAGGCTTAGCAAAAGAAAAGTTGTTAGTCACTGTATATGCCACGGATGAGGAAGCTTTCTCTTACTGGCGAGATGAAATTGGTGTACCTGAAGATAAAATAATTCGTATAGGTGATAAGTCAGCTAATAAAAAATATGAATCAGATAACTTCTGGTCAATGGGTGATACCGGCCCTTGTGGACCTTGTTCTGAAATATTTTATGATCACGGGGAAGACATCTTCGGTGGACCTCCAGGCTCTCCTGATGAAGACGGTGACCGTTTTATAGAGATATGGAACATAGTATTTATGCAGTTTAACCGTCAAAGTGACGGTACCATGGAACCGTTACCAAACCCTTCAATTGATACTGGTATGGGCTTAGAGCGTATTTCTGCAATTATGCAAAATGTGCATAGCAACTATGAAATTGATATTTTCCAAGCGCTGATTAAAGATACTGCAGCATTACTTGATTGTAGTGACCTTGAGCATAAATCACTCCGTGTTATTAGTGATCATATTCGCTCATGTAGCTTCTTAATTGTTGACGGAGTTGTACCGTCAAATGAAGGCCGTGGTTATGTACTTCGTCGTATTATTCGTCGTGCTATTCGACATGGTCATAAGCTAGAAGCGGTAGGACATTTCTTCCATAAACTTGTTAGCTCATTAATTGAGCAGATGGGAGAGGCATATCCAGAGTTAGCTCAGCAACAAGCAATTATTGAAAAACTATTACGTATTGAAGAAGAGCAGTTTGGTCGAACTCTCGATCGAGGCATGATCTTATTAGAAGATATTTTAGCTAACTTACCTGGCGATACAATTCAAGGTGATGACGTATTTAAGCTTTACGATACCTACGGTTTTCCGGCAGATTTAACGGCAGATATTGCCCGAGAGCGCGACTTGAAAATTGATAAAGACGGTTTTGATGCTGCTATGAAGCAACAGCGAGAACGTGCACAACAAGCAAGTCAATTTGGTACTGATTATAATCAACAACTTAAATCTGACCAAAAGACTGCTTTTAAAGGTTACGACAATGATTCATATTCAGCGACAGTGGTTGAGCTATTTAATAGCAAAGATCAAGACCCAGTAAATCAATTAAACTCAGGTGAGCAGGGTATTGTGATATTAGATCATACACCATTCTACGCTGAATCAGGCGGTCAAGTAGGTGATAGTGGTTTATTACATCTTGATGGCGGAGTATTTGAAGTAACTGATACCATTAAATTAGGTAATGCTTTTGCTCATAGAGGTACAGCGCGCACTGATGTTGGCTTAAATCGTCGAGTAAAAGCCGAAATTAATGTTGAACGCAGAGCTAATATTGTTAAAAACCATACCGCAACGCATCTATTACATGCAGCCTTGCGCAAAGTATTGGGTGACCATGTTACTCAGAAAGGTTCTTTATGTGATAGCGATAAATTACGTTTTGATTTTTCTCATTTTGAAGGTGTTACTGCTCAAGAATTACATACGGTTGAGCAAATGGTTAATGATGAAATCCGTCGTAATCACTCTAAAAAAACTGAGTCTATGTATATTGAAGAAGCTAAAGAAAAAGGTGCTATGGCACTCTTTGGTGAGAAATATGATGATGAAGTGCGTGTAGTAACCTTAGGTGACTTTTCAATAGAGCTTTGTGGTGGTGTGCATGTTAATAGAACAGGTGATATAGGTTTATTAAAAATTGTTTCTGAATCGGGTACTGCTGCAGGCGTACGTCGTATTGAAGCAGTTACGGGAACCGGCGCACTTGATTATATTAATCAACAGACTGCCTCTTTAACAAGTATTGCTGCACTGGTTAAAAGTGATGTAACGAATGCGAGTAGTAAAGTTGAGCAACTTGTTAGCCGTTTTAAGCAGCTAGAAAAAGAAATTGGACAGCTAAAACAGGAGCTTGCTGCACAAGCAGGATCTGATTTAGTTAATAACACTATTGAAATTAATGGCGTTAAGGTACTGATTGCAGATTTAGGTGGTGTAGAAAGCAAAGCACTTCGCGGCATGGTTGATGAACTTAAAAACAAAATGCAATCAGGCGTTATTATGCTGGCAACCGCTAATGGTCCTAAAGTCGGCTTAATTGCTGGTGTTACCAAAGACTTGGTTGGTCGAGTCAAAGCAGGCGAATTAGTCAATATGGTTGCTCTGCAAGTCGGTGGTAAAGGTGGCGGTCGTCCTGATATGGCACAAGCGGGTGGTACTCAGCCAGAAAACATAACCTTAGCACTTGAAAGTGTCTCGGCATGGCTAACAGAAAAATTAGCTTAGATGTCATAAAAGCGGTTAGTCGTATTTAACCACTAACATTACCTATAATAAAAAAGGAAGCATTTGCTTCCTTTTTTGATTTTAACGAATGGTATAAAAATATTATTTTAACTATTGAATGTTACAAATCTGTTACGGCTTACAGTAAACATCTAAATCATTGCAATTGATCACAGATTTAGTAGTAAAAATAAGCTATAAAGCTATTAAAGGATATGGAAATCTTGCTAAAATATGAAAGATTAATAGTGTGACAATATTTTTGTTACTTATTATCGAAGCTTCATTGAAAACGATCATCGGATATGGTGTTTTTAGTGAATAATGACTTTTTATAGAAAATTGACTATTAGTTATAGTGAATGGATTAAAAAGTAGCTATTCGAATATATTACTAGCTTATATATATTTATTTAGTGATCTCACTTTAAAGGATAAGGAAGAAAATATGCTTATATTAACACGACGCGTTGGTGAAACATTAATGATTGGTGACGAAGTTACCGTGACTGTTTTAGGCGTTAAAGGAAATCAGGTAAGAATAGGTGTTAATGCGCCGAAAGAAATCTCAGTGCACCGTGAAGAAATTTACATGCGTATTCAAGCCGAAAAAGGCGATACTGAAGTTTCAGGCAATAAAGATCTATAACTCAATTATCATTAAGCCGATTTGTAGAGTTTTTAAATAATAGTGTTATACAAAGTGTTATTTAAAGCTTTATATCACAGTTAAGAAACACCGCTCAGGCGGTGTTTTTTTATGCTTTACGTTTGCTTAATGATTAAAAAACAACATATTTGACTGAATTGTCAGCAAATAGAAAATTATCCTAAAAAAACACTAAAAATTGTTTGACTTATTTTTAGAATCCCTTATTATTCGCACCCATTGGAGAGGTGGCCAAGTGGTCGAAGACGCTCACCTGTTAAGGGGATGTCTGGTTTGTAGCCGGATAGAGTGTTCTTATCTAAAGTGTGTTTTAATACGCATTAGTACTCAACAATAAATAAGTAAAAGAAAAATGGAGAGCTGGCCGAGTGGCCGAAGGCGCTCCCCTGCTAAGGGAGTAACGGCTTTAAATCCGTTCGAGAGTTCGAATCTCTCGCTCTCCGCCATTTTCTTATTATGAGAATAATGGTTGTGTAGAACGTAAGTTCGCTATCTTTAGACTAAGATATAAAAAATAGTTCATGAGGGCGTGTAGCTCAGCTGGATAGAGTACCTGGCTACGAACCAGGCGGTCGCAGGTTCGACTCCTGCCACGCCCACCACTTTCTTCAAGTGGTTAAAATAAAGAAGGCAGCTATTGTTAAAGCTGGATAAAATTTTATACTTTGGGCGTGTAGCTCAGCTGGATAGAGTACCTGGCTACGAACCAGGCGGTCGCAGGTTCGACTCCTGCCACGCCCACCACATCGAAAGCCCCACCTTTGTAGGTGGGGCTTTTTTCGTTCTAAGGGTAGAGACTAAATAGTGCTTGATATAAAAAGTACTATTGAATTTTTAGAGCGTAGATACTTGAAAATTAATGAGTTATTCATAGTAGCAAGTTCAAGTCTACCAAGTTCGCACTTACTTCAAGTGATTAAATAATGAAGAGCAGTTTGTTAAGACTGGATAAAGACGTTTTAATACTGCGGACCTAGTCCGCTATCGGTTGTAACGATATAAAAAATAACTTAGAAGAGGGCGCGTAGCTCAGCTGGATAGAGTACCTGGCTACGAACCAGGCGGTCGCAGGTTCGACTCCTGCCGCGCCCACCACTTTTATCAAGTGGTAAAATAATGAAGTTGGATGTTTCGTAGGAATACGAACCAAGCGCTGTTCAAGCAAAGGGTTCGACTCCTGCCGCGCCCACCACTTTTATCAAGTGGTAAAATAATGAAGTTGGATGTTTCGTAGGAATATGAACCAAGCGCTATTCAAGCAAAGGGTTCGACTCCTGCCGCGCCCACCACTTTTATCAAGTGGTAAAATAATGAAGTTGGATGTTTCGTAGGAATACGTACCAAGCGCTGTTCAAGCAAAGGGTTCGACTCCTGCTACGCCACCACTTTATTCAAGTAGTAAAATAAAGAAAATCAGCTATTTTGAGGTTTTATAAGATACTTTTAAAATTCCTTATTATTTGCAACTATTGGAGAGGTGGCCGAGTGGCCGAAGGCGCTCCCCTGCTAAGGGAGTATCTGGTTTGTAGCCGGATCGAGGGTTCGAATCCCTCCCTCTCCGCCATTATCTTTCTTATGATAAATAATGGTTGTGTAGAACGAAAGTTCGCTATCTTTAGACTAAGATATAAAAAATAGTTCATGAGGGCGTGTAGAACATCTGGATAGATTATATATTTTGATGGCTACGAACAACGTTCGTATTATCGATTAAGTAACGATATAAAAAATAACTTTATTGAGGGCGTGTAGCTCAGCTGGATAGAGTACCTGGCTACGAACCAGGCGGTCGCAGGTTCGACTCCTGCCACGCCCACCACTTTCTTCAAGTGGTTAAATAATCAAGGCAGCTATTGTTAAAGCTGGATAAAATTTTATACTTTGGGCGTGTAGCTCAGCTGGATAGAGTACCTGGCTACGAACCAGGCGGTCGCAGGTTCGACTCCTGCCACGCCCACCACATAAAAAGCCCCTCCTTTTTAGGAGGGGCTTTTTACGTTTAAAGAGCAAAATATGCATCAGCTGATACTTGAAGCTGGATAGCTTTATATTAAATAGAGCATTTAAAACGAGTTAATTCCTTTGCGGTTGTAGATTAGAATATTGCTGCTTTAACATTATCCCAAATAAAAAAGCGAAAGCCTCATCTTTTTAGGTGGGGCTTTTTTCGCTTACCAATCTAAGTATACAAACACGCTTTATCCCAAGACTGCTCGTTCATCTTTATGATCGCGATAATAGTTATCTATGAGGACGTCTATTAGCCTAACTATTCGATTCTAGTGATGATGGTACAAATGTTATCCTCTCTCACAAAAAGGCCTTGCTAATCGAATTTGATGGCTTCTGAACAGTAATCCAAGTAACTACTCCTATGATCAATTTATTAGCAATATATATGCTATTGATGGTTAAATTTCAGCCTTTTTGGTGGTTTTTTTTAACTGATATTATCGATTATGGATACTGTTTTGTCTTGAATATATTTCTAACTACCCATGTCTTCGTATAAATATACGGTTAATATACAATGCTGGTGCATGCAAGGTGAGGTTATGTATATTGTATAATATGCTGTTTTATCTATTTGAGATACCCGCTATTCATGGTTTTGATATTGTATACAGTATTTAAAGTATGCAAAATGGTATGTGAATTATATGTATATATTGGTTATTATGGTGAATATTTCTTTGTTTTGGGGTTGACGCTCAATTATTTTTCTGAAACAGCGTAAAATTGTTTGCAATATAGGTATTGGAGTGATTATTCTAATTGTAAGATTTTTGAACGAGAATGAAAAATGGATAATATGCAGCAGCAATTTGTAGAAGCTGGAACACTTATGTTAGCGGGAATGGTATTTGTATTTGCATTTTTAGGTGTATTAATTGTTTTTATTAATACCGTGTTGGCACGACTAGCAATAAAGTTTCCAGATCCCATTGTAGTGCCACATTCTCGAGCTAATAAAAAGAGTAGTAGTAAAGCTAAAGGTGATATTTCACCAGCAGTAGTTGCTGCAATTAGCGGAGCGGTAAAGCGTTACCGAGCTCAACATGGTCAAGATAAATAATTAGACCAAAATTGAAACTATTCTTCACCATTATAATTTAAAAAGTTAGATAAAAGGGCGTAAACATGAGTAAGCCATTAGGTATCACCGAAGTTGTCTTAAGAGATGGACATCAATCAATTTTAGCCACTAGGCTTCGTTTAGCCGATATGCTGCCGATTGCAGCAACGCTTGATGATGTTGGTTATTGGTCAATCGAATCTTGGGGTGGTGCAACGTTTGATTCATGTATTCGTTATTTGGGCGAAGATCCATGGGAACGTATTAGAGCGCTTAAAAAAGCGATGCCTAAAACCAAGCAGCAAATGTTATTCCGTGGTCAAAATATATTAGGTTACCGTCATTATGCTGATGACGTTGTAGAAAAATTTGTCGAACGTGCTCATATCAATGGTATCGACGTTTTTAGAATTTTTGATGCCATGAATGATGTTAGAAACTTACAAACATCGATTAAAGCAGCTGTTAGAGTTGGAGCGCATGCTCAAGGTACCTTAAGTTATACTGAAAGCCCTGTACATACACTTGAGGGCTGGTTAACTATGGCTAAGCAACTTGAAGATATGGGGGCTCATTCGCTTTGTATTAAAGATATGTCAGGTTTATTAAAGCCATACGATGCTGCTGAATTAATCACTCGCCTTAAAGAAACGGTTTCATTACCTATCGCTTTACATTGTCATGCAACTACTGGGCTGAGTCTTGCTACTCAAATGAAAGCTATTGATAGCGATATTGATGTAATAGATACGTCAATTTCTTCGATGAGTATGACTTACGGCCACTCACCAACAGAAACCATTGCCGCTATTGTTGAAGGCACTCCACGAGCTTCTGGCCTTAATGTTGAGAAAATGGCAGAGGTTGCTGCATATTTTCGTGATGTTAGGCAAAAATATGCTGAATTTGAAGGTAGCTTAAAAGGTGTTGATGCCCGTATATTAACGGCACAAGTGCCAGGCGGCATGCTAACGAATATGGAAAATCAGCTAAAAGAGCAAGGCGCATCAGATAGATTTGATGATGTATTAACTGAGATCCCTAAAGTTCGTAAAGACTTGGGTTATATTCCGCTAGTAACACCTACTTCACAAATCGTAGGGACACAAGCTGTTCTTAATATCTTAACGGGTGAGCGTTATAAATCTATAACAAAAGAAACTGCAGGTGTATTAAAAGGTGAATATGGCGCTACCGCAGCTCCAGTTGATGCAGAACTACAATTACGTGTTTTAGATGGTAAAGAAGTGATTACCTGTCGTCCGGCTGACTTATTAGATCCTGAAGTGGATAAGCTATCAGATGAATTACAAGCTTTAGCGAAAGAAAAGAATATTAACTTAGCTGATGAAAGCATTGATGATGTATTAACTTATGCATTGTTCCCACAAATAGGTTTGAAGTTTCTTGAAAACCGTAATAATCCAGCTGCTTTCGAACCTATTCCAACTAAAGCTAGTGCTAAGAGCCAAGCTTCAGCAGAGCCAAACTCGGCAACTACTATAGAAAACTATGCCGTGAGTGTTGATGGTAAGGTTTATGATGTTATTGTTGCTCCTGGAGGCTCTATCGATGCGATAACGCATCCTGCTGGTGATGATGCAATGAAGCAGTCTGCATCTATTTCTGCAAACGAAACGTTAAATGCACCACTAGCTGGTAACATCTTCAAAGTATTAGTTCATGAAGGTGACCGAGTAGAAGCGGGTGATGTAGTTATCATTATGGAAGCAATGAAAATGGAAACTGAAATTCGTGCGGTAACGTCTGGCGAAATAGTCTCTTTATTCACCAGAGAGGGCGACTCAGTTGCCGTTGGTGATGCCTTACTTAGTTTTTCATAGGAGATCACATGGATTCATTAACAAAATTATGGCTTTCAACTGGTTTAGCTAATTTTGAGTTAGGCCAAATAGTCATGATGTTAGTGGGCTGTGGCCTGCTATATTTAGCCATTGCTCGAAGTTTTGAACCCTTGTTGTTATTACCTATGGGGTTTGGTGCAATATTAACTAATATCCCCATTGCAGGTTTTTCAGAAGCAGGTGGTTTATTACATTATATCTACTATGCCGGTATTGATACGGGAATTTTCCCACTCATTATCTTTATGGGTGTAGGTGCAATGACAGACTTCGGTGCGCTTATTGCCAATCCAAAAACACTGCTTTTAGGGGCAGCTGCACAGTTTGGTATATTTGCCACCTTGTTTGGTGCTATTGCTTTAAATTATGTTCCAGGTATAGAGTTTACCCTTAAGGATGCTTCTGCTATTGCTATTATTGGTGGTGCTGATGGTCCGACGGCTATTTTTCTTGCCTCAAAATTAGCACCAGAGTTACTTGGCGCTATTGCTGTCGCGGCATATTCGTATATGGCATTAGTACCTATTATTCAACCGCCAATAATGAAAGCATTAACCACTGAAGAAGAACGTAAAATTGAAATGAAACAGTTACGTCCAGTGACTAAAATTGAGAAAATTATTTTTCCGCTTGGCGTTTTAATGATGACGATTTTCTTCTTGCCTTCAGCAACACCCTTGGTCGGTATGTTTTGTCTAGGTAATTTAATGCGAGAGTCTGGCGTTGTAGATCGCTTAAGTACTACAGCACAAAACGAGTTAATTAATATTACTACTATTTTCTTAGGATTGGGTGTTGGTTCAAAACTAAGTGCTGAAGCCTTTTTAAATGTAGAAACACTCGGTATTTTGGCCTTAGGTGCTGTAGCATTTTCAATTGGTACTGCTTCAGGGGTATTGATGGCGAAAACGATGAACAAGTTCTCTAAGGATCCTATCAATCCATTAATTGGAGCCGCAGGTGTTTCTGCAGTACCAATGGCTGCTCGTGTTGCCAATAAAGTAGGTCTAGAAGCAAATCCTCATAATTTCTTGTTGATGCATGCAATGGGTCCTAACGTCGCTGGTGTGCTAGGCTCTGCCGTAGCCGCAGGGATATTATTGGCCTTAGTTGGTGGTTAGTAGTTAATTTATCCAATGTGACTATTTATAAACCGAGCTACGCTCGGTTTTTTTATGCCCCCGTTATTGGATCCAGAAACCTAAAGAAAAAGTGAATAAAGACAAAAGACAGGCTAAAAAACAATTCTGACTAGCATATTAAGAGTCGTCGTCATAAAATATCGCCACTTACAATTTAAGGATTATATAAGTTAGCCATGAAACTCCCTCTCATTATACTTAGCGCGTTAATCGCGCTTACCGCCTGCACAAGTTCAAGCACTGGTCGAAAACAAGTGATGTTATTTTCAGATACTGAACTCGATAAAATGGGTGCAGCTTCATTTGAAGACATGAAAACAAAGACGCCAATTAGTACAGATAAAGCGACGAATGATTTTGTGCAATGTGTGGCGCAATCCATTACCAAAAACGTAGATAAATCGGTTCACAAAGGTGATTGGGAAGTGATTGTTTTTGATTCATCGCAAGTGAATGCCTTTGCTTTACCGGGGGGTAAAATAGGTGTTTATACGGGTATTTTAAACGTGACTGAGAACCAAGATCAGTTAGGGGCTATTATCGGTCATGAGGTTGGTCATGTTATCGAGCATCACTCAAATGAGCGTTTATCAGCAAATAAACTACAGAATATGGGCATGGCTGCTGCAACAGCCGCTGTAGGATTATCAGAGGTAGAAAATAAGGGCTTATGGATGGCTGGGTTAGGATTAGGGTTACAATATGGCGTAATAATGCCTTATAGCCGTTCTCATGAGAGTGAAGCAGATATTGTGGGTCAAGATCTTATGGCACGTTCTGGTTTTGAACCGAGTGCAAGTATTAAACTTTGGCAAAATATGGCGAAACTTAGTGAAGGTTCAGGCCAAGGAGCACCGGCTGAGTTTATGTCGACTCATCCATCGAACCAAACGCGTATTAATCAATTGACCAAACACTTACCTAGTGCAATGACGCTTTATAACAGAGGTAATCGCCCTAACTGTGTTAAGCCAAAAGTGATCCCAACGCCCGCAAGCTAGAGTTATAGCCGTTATTTGTTAAGTGGAGTTATCAACCCAGTATCAGCTAATTTTTGATAATTGAAATAAGAACCAAAGTGATTTTTACTTTTTACTTTGGTTAAAAGCATATCTATTTTAGCTTTTAGTTTCTTGCCCTCATTATTTTTATAGACGGCAAAACTGGCGGGGATTTCAGCAACTTTCTGGTAATAAACCCCGGTGATCCCATATTTTTCAATGGTTGACATTGTTGACGCTCGTTCAAATGTTATAACGTTCAAGCGATTGAGTTGTAACATTTGAGTCAACTGAGTTAGGCTACTAACTTCAATAAACTTATCTCTTGGTATATTAAGTACCTCAGAAAAAAGTCTGCATTACCACGTAAAGTCCCAATACTTTGTGCTGGTAGCAATTGAGTATTGAAATACTTTTTATCTAATGCAAATAAGTCTACTTTGGCAGTGACAGACCAATTAATATCCTCAGCATATTGATAAAAACTTTTTGTCTCAAAGCCTTGGGGAGTCAAACCAATCATATCCAAACTTTGCTTTTGTAACTCTTTTTTCGCTCTAGCGTAGTTCATTATGTGAAAATGAAATTTTAAATCGGATATCTTCTCAATCGCTTTGAACATATCAATAGCATAACCTTGACCATTCTCATTAACGATAGGTGGAAAAGGCTCTACGCCAATATGTATGTCTTGGGCATTAGCAGTTGTAGACAAACATAAAAGTAGAGAAAAAATACAATATGCTAATTTCATTTATGGGTGTAACTTATGCTGTATCCACTGCTCATTTTCTTTCTCAAAACATATTCTGTCATGTAGACGATTAGACCGTCCTTGCCAAAATTCAATAGCATGGGGTTTAATGCGCCATCCACCCCAAAATTCAGGATGTGGAACTTCACCTTGTGCGAACTTTTTTTGATAATGACTCATGCGTTCTTTGAGTTCGTCATCATGTTTTAGTTTTTGACTTTGTTTAGAAGCCCAAGCGCCAACTTGACTGCCTCTATCTCGGCTATGAAAATAATCAGCAGATTCCTCTATCGATACCTTCTCGACGGTACCTTCAATACGAATTTGACGTTGTAATACATTCCAGTGGAACAATAAGGCTACTTTATTGTTTTCAGCAAGTTCTTGGCTTTTACGACTGCCGTAGTTGGTGAAAAAGACAAAACCTTTTTCATCATAGCTTTTCAGTAGTACCATGCGCGAACTAGGCTGGCCATCAGCATTACAACTACTAACAGACATTGCTTCGGGCAGTAAAATTCCAGACTTTTGCGCGTCATTAAACCATTGTTCAAATAATTGAGTGGGCGTTGTGCCAGCAGATAATTCAGGAAGAGGTAAAGCGACACCTTGACCAAAGGTTAATAGGCAGCGCATTTTTTCAAATAATGTCATAATATTTAAAAATTAATGAGTGTTAATAATGTGCAGTTATTCTATGCTTAAATGATGCTATTGCAAAGTTAAATCAAGGTAATACTAATATAGGGCATAATGCGCTTATGCTTACCAATCCTCGCTATCATCAAGTAAATCCTTAAGGTATTTCTTTTCTTTTAGTTCATCAATACGCTTTCTTGCTAACAGGTTTTTTTGGGCTTGCTCTTGGATCTGTTTTTCTGCCAAAGAGGCACCTTTAGGAGGATTGTTATCACCCGTTTCATCGATGTTATCTCCACTGGCTCCATCGAGGAAGTCATCGTCTATATCGCTTACCATTGGCTCTACCTTTACTACTAATTGGAAAATATTTCAAAGCATATTGATTAACATAGGTAAGAATTTTGCTATTTTCAATGCCTCTTTACAAAATAAATAAAAAAACGACAAAATGTTACGCCTGTCTTTTTTCAAGCTGAGTTTCTATTAAAGCTTATACTAATATTCAGCTTGTTCGTTATAACTGACTGTAATGTAGGTTTTTAATTATTAATCGATAAAAGCATAATCATTTCAGTATACAATTTTATAATTTTTTTAGTAACGTAAGACTTATAACAATTACATCGAACTTGCGATCTTGTTGTGTACAGGAAAATAAATAGGGCAAGGCGCTCGATTGAGCAATAGCTGGCTATTGGGATTGAGAGTAACGCTGCAGTGGAGTACTTTAACCAACAGAAGTGAGCAATAATTTAATGAAATGGATATTAATTTCAGGCAATAAAAAACCAGTGGCAAGCACTGGTTTTAGTTAATGTAATTTAGTTATGTTGTGAGCGAGTTTACCAACCTTCAACGCCTTTCATATCGGGCAGTTGATGTGCAATACCTTTATGACAATCGATACAGGTTTTTTCACCTGCAGCTAATGCCGTAGAGTGTTGGTAAGAAGCACGCTCACTTTGTTCAGTAAAATCCATGTAGTCGAAGTTATGACAGTTACGACACTCTAAAGAGTCATTGGCTTTTAAACGATCCCATTCATTTTGCGCCAACCGTTTACGATGTACTAAAAACTTCTCACGAGTATTGATAGTGCCAAAAATCATGCCCCATACTTCCTTTGAAGCTTGCATTTTTCGCGCTATTTTATCGGTCCATTTATGTGGTACATGACAATCAGGGCACGTTGCACGTACGCCTGAGCGGTTAGAAAAATGAATAGTAGTTTTCATCTCTTCGTAGACATTGTTTTCCATTTCATGACATGAAATACAAAACGCTTCAGTATTAGTCACTTCTAAGGCAGTGTTAAAGCCACCCCAGAAGATAATACCAGCAATAAAGCCACCGATAACTAAAGCTCCAAGGCTATAATAGCCACTCGGTTTAGTGAGTGTGCGCCAACCAATTAAAAATATATTTTTCATGATAGCCCCTAGTGTTTCTCAGAAGTGACAGCTTTTTTCTTCATTAAGCTGTGCATATCGGTGAAAGTGTTTTCAACTAAAGGTTCAGCATCAAGTTGGGTAACATGACACTGGTTACAAAAGTAACGACGAGGAGATACATCGGCTAAGAAGTTACCATCTCGATCCATATAATGTGTAACACTTACCATAGGTGCTTGTGACTTCTCTGTACGATGACGTGAATGACAAGACATACACTTGTTATTGTTTTTATTCACCTCATAACTACGCGTAGTATGCGGGATAACAGGCGGCTGCATCGGGTAATTACGGCCTTGCTTGATATCCTTGTTAATCACTTGAGGAATTGCGTTTGGCTCCTTTTGAACATTAATAGGCGTATGATCCCTTAATGTAGCAACAGTATTAACCGTTTCTTTATCAGCAGCATTAGCGTTTAGAGAGTACATCATTGGTGATACTGTTAGTACCAATAAACTGGCAATTACTGCTAGGTTAAATTTTTTCATTTCAGACTCCTAAACTTTAACAATTTTAATGGCACACTTTTTAAAATCCGTTTGTTTCGATAACGGATCTGTGGCATCTAAAGTGACTTTGTTTACTAAACGGCTAGCATCAAACCAAGGCATAAAGACTAAGCCAATTGGTGGCTTATTTCTTCCTCTTGTTTCTACGCGCGTTTGTACTTCACCGCGACGTGAAATGAGTTTCACTAAATCACCACGACGCATACCACGTTTTTTAGCATCATCTGGATGCATATAAACTAAAGCATCTGGCATGGCTTTATATAGCTCAGGTACGCGTTGCGTCATAGAGCCTGAATGCCAATGCTCTAATACACGACCGGTTGATAACCATAAGTCGTATTCTTCATCAGGTGATTCTGCTGCTGGTTCATATGGCAGAGCAAAAATTATGGCACGGCCATCTTTTTTACCATAAAAATCCCAGCCACTACCTGGCTTAACATAAGGATCAGAGCCTTCTTTAAAGCGCCACTTAGTTTCTTTACCATTAACTACAGGCCAGCGTAACCCGCGTTCTTTATGATATCTGTCGTAAGGAGCTAAATCATGAGCATGTCCACGACCAAAGGTTGCATATTCTTCAAATAACCCTTTTTGAATATAAAAACCAAAATCACGAGCATCATCATTTAAGCGATCTTCAGGAACTTCATCAAGGGAGAATTTTCCAACTGATGAGTCTTTGTAGAGTACGTCAAATAACGTTTTACCGCGTACTTCTGGTTTTTTGGCTATCAGTTCTTCAGGCCAAACGTCTTCAACTTTAAAACGTTTAGAGAATTCAACTAGTTGCCATAAATCTGATTTAGCGCCTGTCGGTGCTTCAACCATTTGATACCAAGATTGAGTACGACGTTCAGCATTACCATAAACACCTTCTTTTTCTACCCACATTGCTGTTGGTAGAATTAAGTCAGCGGCTTGTGCGGTAACTGTTGGGTATGGGTCAGACACGACAATAAAGTTTTTAGGATTACGATAACCAGGGTAACCTTCTTCATTAATATTGGCTGCAGCTTGCATGTTATTATTACATTGCACCCAATAAAAGTTTAATTTCCCATCCTTTAACATGCGGTTTTGTAATGCAGCATGGTAACCCGGTTTTGGCGGAACAGTGCCTTCAGGTAGATCCCAAATTTTCTCAGCAATAGCTCTATGTTTAGGATTCTTAACAACCATGTCTGCAGGTAGGCGATGTGAGAAAGTACCTACTTCACGTGCAGTACCACAAGCAGAAGGTTGACCTGTTAACGAGAACGGACTGTTACCTGGTGTTGATATTTTACCTGTTAATAAATGGATATTATAAACAAGGTTGTTGGCCCAAACACCACGCGTATGCTGGTTAAAGCCCATAGTCCAAAAAGAGGTCACTTTAATTTTCGGATCGGCGTATAGCTCAGCCAACGCTTCTAATTTATGCTCAGGTACACCTGATAGCTTAGCAACGTATTCAACTGTATAAGTGCTAACAAACTTTGCATATTCATCAAAATCAATTGGTGTTGAGCTACCGGCTGTTTTGCCATTGTTCTTAGCTGCTTGCTCTAACGGATGTTCTGGACGTAAACCGTAACCAATATCCGTTTCACCCAATCTAAAGTTAGTGTGCTTGCTAACAAAATCTTTATTAACACGATCAGTTTTAATAATGTAATTAGCAATGAAATTTAAAATAGCTAAATCTGTTTGTGGCGTGAAGATCATGCCATTATCAGCTAAATCAAAGCTGCGGTGCTCAAAAGTTGATAATACCGCTACTTTTACATGGGGTGCACTTAAACGACGATCAGTTAAACGCGTCCATAAAATTGGGTGCATTTCAGCCATATTTGAGCCCCACAATACAAACGCATCTGCAGCTTCTAAATCATCGTAACAACCCATAGGCTCATCGATACCAAAGGTACGCATAAAGCCACCAACAGCAGAGGCCATACAGTGACGAGCATTAGGATCAATATTGTTAGTACGAAAACCTGCTTTCATTAATTTAACTGCAGCATAGCCTTCTTGTACTGTCCATTGGCCAGATCCAAACATACCAAGTGCTTCAGGACCATCCTTTTTCAATGCGTCTTTAGCTTTTTCAGCCATTACATTAAAGGCTTGATCCCAAGAAATAGGAGTAAATTCACCTTCTTTATCGTATTTACCATCGGTCATACGAAGTAGCGGTGTGGTTAAGCGATCTTTGCCATACATAATTTTAGAAAGGAAGTAACCTTTTACACAATTCAGGCCTTTGTTTACGGGAGATTTAATATCTCCGTGAGTAGCAACAACTTTGCCATCCATCACGCCAACATTGACACTACAACCTGTACCACAAAAACGACAGGGAGCTTTATCCCACTTTAGTTTAGTAATATCAGAGCTGGTAATTAAATTTGATGCTACTGCAGGTACAGATACCCCAGCAACTGCGGCCGCTGCTGCAATAGCATTGGCTTTAATAAATTCTCGGCGATTAATTGTCATCGTGTCACCTTCCTCTTACTTATTTTGATTCGATATTTAAAATAGGGTTATGTTTTATTTATTCTTTATTCTTTATTCTTTATTTAAGCGTATTTATTTTAATTGCTTTATAATTCTGTATATTGATCTTCGTTTTTTTCATTATCAGTCTCATCCAGGATTTGATGATAAACCGGAGATAAATTTATAATGCCTTTATGAACTCTTATAATGTCCATTTTGGTGCCAATATCTCTATAACTATTACCTTCCATAGTGAAAACAATTTTACCTTCTGCACTGGTAACATGGATTTCTGCACCCTCAATGTTTGTAATGGCTTGTTTTACTTCATCCAACTGCGCCAATATCGGGTAAGCGACAAAGCTAGCTACGTGATATTCACAAGTTGTACTGTCAGTATTTTTTGTCATATTGATTCTTTAAATTACGTTAAATTAAGTTAGCTTGCGTTTGGTTCGAATGTAAATGCTATGGCATCTTGTGGACAACTTCTGATGCACGCTCCACATTGATTACAATCAAGATCATTTAAGCTGGGCTGTGGAATGCTTGAATCAAGGTAATTAAATTTAATGACACTGGTTTCACATTCATCACGACAACTTTGACAATAAATATTATTCTTGGCTAAACACTTGTCACTAATCTCTAAAGTTACCGGCCAAGCTTTTTTATTATTTAAGGTGTTTTCTTCAGTTGTATTAATTTCAATACTTTTAGTTTCAAGGAAAGTACCTGAAAAAAGTGGTTGCTCGCAAACCTCTATACACTTGTTACAGAAGGAGCATTCACCTAAGTTGAAATCTATTTTTGGAAAACCATCTTCATCTTTGACAATAATATTTGTTTCACAGCTTTGGATACAGTCTTGGCATTGAGTACAGCCAGAGGTAAATACCGCCTCATTAATTACCCAAGGCAAACGTAACTCTTGCTTGGTTTTAACTCGACCGCGAAAAAAGCGTCTTCTTGAAGGATCAGCTAAACGTTCCGTTGCTTTAGTGGTTTTAGTTTGCAAAATATTAAGTGCCAGGTGGGCCTAAGAAAGCTAGTTGACTGAACCATATGGCAAAACCAAATCCAGCAACGATAATTACCGATAAAATTGGCGCTAAAAAAACAGCTAAAAAAATAAAAGTATTTCGCTCATACTTTTTTTGTTGTTCAGGAGATGTTGCTTGATTCATAATGCTCTCGAAATTTTATGATTAAAGTAAGCTGATTTATGGCTAATTTAGGATTAATTTTAATCGCTTGTTAGACCAAATAGGTTGATCTAGATCAAGTTGTTCAGATTAACCCTAGTTCATTTGTGGTCTAAAGCAATATATAAGTGAATAGTTGAAAAAATCTACATAAAATTTATATTTTTTGCTTTAAAATACTTGATAACTTTAATTTTATTTATTTCTGCTGATATTGGATCTTAAAAAAGATGATGCAAGTACAAGATTTTTCACCTTGGATTAATGAATATACAATGCAGGCACGTTTAAAAAACGAACGACGTCTTATTGTTTTATCTGGTTGTGAGTCATGGGCGCTATCATTATTGGAGTCTATTGAATCAGTAGCAGTTGCTTTGAAAGCTAATGTTAATCATGGGCTTAATCTGTATTTATGTAATTCTAAATGTCTAATCTATGGCGATAATTCGCTAATTACTGCTAATGTTCAAAAAAAACGCTATCGAGATAAGTTAGGTAGCGAAAGTGATGTCATTATTTTTGTAGATAGTCAGTTTACTATTGATGCTTTTGCAGCATTATCAGGAACGCTAAAAGCAGGGGGTATATTATTTTTAGTTATACCATCGTTGCATGAAAAGCCAGCAAGTAGCCTGTTTTTTAAACGCTTCTATTCATTGATAGCAGAAATACCTATCCATAAAATTTTAACTGAATCGCAACCTATGCTTTTGCCGCATAGCGTTGCTTCAGATAGTCAACCGAATGGGCCGGTAGCTTCGACTTACCCTTTAGGATGTATTACACAAGAGCAATACCATGCGGTTGAGGCTATTGAAAAAGTGCTGTCAGGTCACCGAAAAAGACCCTTAGTGTTAACGGCTGATCGCGGTCGAGGTAAGTCATCAGCATTGGCGATTGCTTGTGCTCAAGTAATGAAAGCTAATGAGCATGATGAATTCAGTATTATTATTACCGCTCCAGATACGCAAGCTTTATCCGTTTTTTATCAGCAGTTAAAGCAAAGTTTAATGGGGGCTATTCAACAAGGTAATCAAGTTTCCTTTGGTAAAGCTAAGTTAACTTTTATGCCTGTTGATCAATTACTAAGGGCAAAGATAAAAGTTAATCTTGTTTTGGTTGATGAGGCTGCGGCTATTCCTGTTTATCTGCTTGAAAAATTACTGAGTAGTTATCACCGTATGGTTTTTTCTAGTACTGTTCATGGCTATGAAGGAGCAGGGCGAGGATTTACGTTAAAATTTCAAAAGACTCTTGATCGGTTGTGCCCACAATGGGTGAATTTACATTTAAATCAGCCGATCCGTTGGCGAGAAAATGATCCTCTCGAACAATTGGTTTTTAATACCTGTTTATTAAATGCAGAATTACCTACCTTAACCGCGACAATATCATCCCAGTCGAAAATAAATATTGATGATAGTGCTCTCAATAGTCAAGAGACTCCAGGGCAACCAGTATTTAAAGTTATCACTGCTGAGGAATTGGTTATTAATGAGGTTTTATTACAGCAAGTTTTTGCTATTTTGGTAACGGCACATTATCAAACAAAACCGAGCGATTTGCAGTTGTTACTTGATAATCCGCAGGTACAATTGGCTTGTTTTTTTTCCTCAAAACAGAGTAATGCAGAGCTACTTGCGGTTGCTTTATTAATGAGTGAGGGCAAAGGAAATGGTATAAATAATGCGGATATTCTCGCGATAAAAAACTCTCAACGTCGTTTACGTAATCATTTTTTACCACAGTCATTATTCAGTCATTGCGGCTTTGAACAAGCATTTAGTTATCATTATTTACGTATCATGCGCATTGCGGTACACCCACAAATTCAACAACAAGGTATTGGTTCAAAGCTTATTAATCACATCGAGTTACTCGCAATAGAGCAGGGTGCTGATTTTATTGGCGCTAGTTTTGGTGTTAATCCTGAACTGCTTAGTTTCTGGCTTAATGCCGATTTCTCTACTGCTCGCATTGGTTTTACTAAAGATAAGGCAAGTGGAGAGCATTCTGCTTTATTGATTAAAGGGTTAAATGTAAAGAATAAGCGGAAGCAGCAAGAGTTCCAAAGGAGTTTTTATCGAAGTTTTGATTATTTACTGTTAGACGAATATAAAACTCTTACAACTGAGTTGGTATTTTTGTTATTAAGTCAAAATGCTCAAGAAGATTTAATCGGATTATCTGCGCTGGATATATCAAATGTTCAAGCATTTTCACAGGGAGAACGGTTATATAGTAGCTGCTGTTATAGCCTGTATTTGTGGCTCAAACATGACTTATTGAAAGAAGATACAAATTCCTCTACTAATGTTATGCAACCATGCTTAGTGCTTATTGCAAGATTAATTCAAAAGCATGACAGTGACACTGTTTGTCAGCAATTTGGCTTAACCGGTAAAAAAATGCTAAACCAAAAGATGAAAGATTACATAAATTGTCGGCTTAATATCGCTAATCTTAACGCTGCTAGAAAGTAGTAGAATAAGACTCAATTAATTAATTAACTTCTTTGTTCCTTGCCATCGCCAAAATCGTTGCATAGCAAGGTATTCACAGCGTTTATTACCATAAAAACTTATGTCATCATGATGCAGTAACGTGTCTAAATAAAAATTGATAGTATGCGCTAAAGCACTACTGGGATTGGTGTTATAGGTGGTAAGTAGCATAACGAGCCAGTTTTCCATATAAGCGAATTCATTTGATACGGCTAGGCACATAATATTTCTTCTCCGTTAAGATCATCACTGCTGGTACTACTTGCTAATAAGGTATGCCAAATAACTGTTTTAGCATTAGCATTTAAACACTTACAGTCACCACAATGTAGTAAACCCGAATTGAGTAAATGCATTAGTAAATTACTTGAGATTTCTACCTGTACTTTGTCGACATTGCTAACTGCTATCGTTCTCATATCTCACCCTCCATATTTTTATTAATCATAAACAAAGAATAAACCCAATGCAAATGATAATTATTATCATTTGTGAAGGAGTGGGTAAAAGTGAATGTTATTTTGTATTACTCATGCTCATTAATCAGTACACTAAGTATAGATATCGAATAAGAAAGGATAGATATATGAGCGCAGCGGTAAGCGTACAGTCACTTTGCAAAAACTATAAAGATCTATGCGCAGTTGATAATGTGAGTTTTGAAGTACAGCAAGGCCATTGTTTTGGATTGCTTGGGCCTAATGGCGCAGGGAAAACGACTACTATTGAAATTATGGAAGGTATTATAAGCCCGACTTCAGGCCATGTGCTTTATCAAGGGCAGCAGGTAGATAGTCAGATATCTCAGCAAATAGGTATTCAGTTTCAGCATACCGCCTTACAAGATTATTTAACGGTTAAGGAAACTCTCAACTTATTTGCTTCCTTTTATCAAAATACATTGCCACAAGCACAATTAATCGAGCTATGTGATTTAAGTGAGTTTTTAGACCGTGATAACCGCTTATTATCGGGAGGGCAAAGACAACGGTTACTGCTTGCTTTGGCGTTGATAAATGATCCTAAAATCATCTTTCTTGATGAGCCAACAACAGGCTTAGACCCTCATGCCCGCCGAAATTTTTGGCAACTAATTAAAAATATTAAAGGGCAAAATAAAACGGTCATTTTAACGACTCATTATATGGATGAAGCAGAGCAGCTTTGCGATGATATTGTCATTATGGATCAAGGGAAAATAATTGAAGCAGGAACGCCTCACGAACTATTAGCGAAACATTTTGAAGATGTTTTTATCTACTTACCTCTGGCGCAGGTTTCAAATGATCTGGTAAAAGAGCATGGTTGGAATAAATTGGCTGATCGCATTGAAATAGCCAGTAAAAACGTAGAACAAACGTTGACCCTGTTGATGAGGCATAGTGTTTCTCTTGAGGGCTTACATGTCAAGTCAGCTAATCTTGATGACTTGTTTTTGAAGCTAACAGGCCATTCATTACAAGCACAGTCTTAGCTGTACTTTTACATTTTAGGAAGCAATATGAATTTCAAACGTTTTTTTGCCGTGTTTAAAGCGCGAAATATTGAGTTTTTTCGTGATAGATCTGCGCTTGGCTGGAACTTGATTTTCCCCGTTTTATTATTAGTCGGCTTTTCGTTTATCTTTTCGGGTGACGGGCGTCCAGCCTATAAAATTGGTCTACTTGTTGAACAAGGGCAAGATCATAATGTCAGTGCAGCACAAGCAAAACTTACCCAGTTACGTTTTATTGAATTTATAGATTATAGTGATCTTGTCTTAGCCAAAGAAAAAATCAGCCGTCACAGTCTCGATTTGTTAGTTGACTATAGTGCTCAACGCTATTGGGTAAATGAAGAGTCACCAAAAAGTTATTTAGTTGAAAAAATATTCCTCGGTCAACAGCTTGGGCAAAAATCAGCTTTTACGCGTTTACAAAGCAGCGGCAAGAGTATCCGTTATGTTGACTGGGTATTACCGGGCATATTGGGTATGAATATGATGTTCAGCTGCTTATTTGGTGTTGGTTATGTCATTGTGCGATATCGAAAGAACTCAGTGTTAAAACGTTTAAAGGCAACGCCATTATCCTCATTTGAATTTATTTCTGCGCAATTATTATCGCGGCTATTTATTGTTATGTTTATGTCCACGGTCGTTTATGCTGGCTGTAATGTATTTTTCGACTTTTTTATGCTGGGTAGCTATATCGATCTATTCATTATCGGAGCTTTAGGCGCTTTTTGTTTAATTAGTCTAGGGCTACTCGTGGCGTGTCGCAGTAAAAGCGAAGAACTTATCGGCGGATTATTGAATTTAACGTCTTGGCCTATGATGATGCTTTCAGGTGTTTGGTTTAGCTTGGAAGGGGCGCCTAACATGTTGAAAGTATTGGCAGATTTTATGCCTTTAACTCACTTAGTTGCTGGCGCAAGAGCCGTTATTACAGAAGGAGCTACGCTGAGTGATATTAGCTTTCATGTGAATATTTTACTGCTGATGAGTTGTGTCTTCTTGTTCTTGGGGGCTTATTTGTTTAGTTGGAATACCGAGCGTTAAGGGCTTTAATTTTAATAGTCATCCTTGAGTAAGCTAACTTCACCGCTAAATAAAAATTGAAACGTTGGTGTTGTGGTGTAGTATTATTGAATAAACAAGCAAGTAGCGTGAATTCGTATAGCGTTTCACGTAAATAGCTCATATTTGATTAACATTTATCATCTCAGCAATACTTGCTTTGCAATATGTCGTTGTCACAGAATGTACAATGGCATTTATCCCCTTATTTTAAGAGACCTATTATGGCCGTAGTGATTAGTGGAACTGGTTTGTACACTCCAACGCAGAGCATCTCCAATGATGAATTAGTACATTGTTTTAACCAATACGTAGATAAATTTAACCTGGCCCATAGTCAGGATATCGAAGATGGCAAGGTAACGGCGTTATCACCTTCAGACAGTAGTTTTATTGAAAAAGCTTCAGGCATTAAAAGCCGTTATGTGATGGCGAAAGAAGATATTTTAAATGTTGACATTATGTCACCACGCTATGTAGAACGTGGTAATGACGAACTCTCTATGCAGGCTGAAATAGGTGTCGCTGCAGCGAAAGAAGCTATGTTAGCAGCTAATAAAACGCCTGCGGATATAGATTTAATTATCGTTGCTTGTGCTTATACACAACGTTCATACCCTGCGATGGCTATTGAGATTCAACATGCTCTTGGTTGTGGCGGTTGGGGCTTTGACATGTTGGTTGCATGCTCTGCAGCGACCTTTGGCATTATTAATGCGGCTAATGCCATTCGAAGTGGTACGGCAAAAACAGTGTTGGTGATTAACCCTGAAATATTATCACCACAAATTAATTACCGAGATAGGGATAGTCATTTCATTTTTGGCGATGTGGCTACCGCTTCTATCATTGAAGATGAAAGTACAGCTAATGCTGAACATGTATTTAAAATAATCAGTGAAAAACCAATGACCAGTTTTTCAAATAATATTCGCAGTAATATTGGTTATATGAATAACTGTAGTCCCGACAATGCTAATGATGACGATAAGTTTTTTATCCAGCAAGGGCGAAAAGTTTTTAAAGAAGTCTTACCTATGGTTTCTGAGTTAATTACCAGTGAAATGACAAAAATGGAACTGGGTGCTAATGATATTAAGCGATTATATTTACATCAAGCCAATATCAATATGAACAATTTTATTGCTAAAAAAGTACTTGGTAGAGAGCCAGATAGTATTGAAGCACCAATTATATTAGATGAGTATGCAAATACTAGTTCAGCAGGTTGTATTATTGCTTTGCATAAGCATAAACAAGGCTTAGTGACTGGAGATAAAAGTGTATTATGCTCTTTCGGTGCCGGATATTCCGCATGTTGTTTATTATTGGAATATGTCTAAAGCAGCTAGTTATTTGAAATAAGGCTTATTTAAGGTCGGAATTATGTCGCAATCTAGCCTTTGGCAAATACACACTGAGACAGGAGAGTTTGCAGAGCTTTGCAATGGCCTTTATCAGCGTGAAATTAGTATTATAGCCAAGGGAAATTTTGCCAGTGCACAGGCTGTGCAGGTACGCCTAGAAAGTTTGTCTTATTACATAACTCGTACAGCGCACGCTATGTTACAAGTAATGTCGCTTGGGCACTCGCCATTACTGCTCGATACACACAATGCCAGTTGGTCAGCTAAGCAAAGTAAACAAATGCCTTGGTCTGCTCAAGAAAATGACCAAGAATGCGTAGATACAATTAACTGGTATTTACAAGAAGATATCTACGTTGGCCTTGTTGTACCCGTGTTGTTAGTTGATCATATTATTATTGATTGCATTGACCGTATCGATCTTGATAAGCAAAGAATACGCACAAATGTTGGAGGTTGGTTTTCGTTAGCCGCGGATGAACTAATAAAAAAGGATCAGGGGATTAATAAGCGCCTTCTTAAACCCAATAAAAAAATAATGACTTCAGCTTGTACCGGCCATCGCTGGCAGGGTAATAGTAAGCAAATCCCTATTATTCCATCGCTTAGAGAATTGTTACTATCTTGCTCTATTAATTGGAAAAACTTCAAAAAACCTTTAGCTATTTAACTCTGCCCATAGATAGGTATAATAACGGTAATATTTTCGTGTTTTAGATACCCGTTCCACTTGAAGATGCTCGTTTCAGGAAGTCTGAGCGATTCATAATCAAAGCGCATTTTTTTATTAAGGGTCATCCCTTAAAAAGAAATGTAACGCAGAGTATGATTTGCTCAGCCTTCCCCAAAGGGCTGGTTTAGAAACGCTTTATGCTGCGTTATTGATTTCGACAATAGAATAACTATTCTCTTCAATCAATGCCTTGCCTAAAGGCGTTTCTAATTCCAGCTGAATCATGCATCTTCAAGTGAAACGGGTATATACTCTTTACTTAGGTTGTTATGCGCGTATTCACAGCAATTTTGCTGATACTATTAGTATTACTTCAATACCGACTTTGGTTTGGTAAAAATAGTGTGCCTGATTATCTCGTCCTAAAAGATAATGTTATCCGCCAGCAAAGTGCCAATGAAAAATTACAACAACGAAATAAGCTACTTTTTGCCGACACTGATGATTTGAAATTAGGACTGGAGGCCATTGAAGAACGCGCTCGAAATGAGTTAGGCATGATCAAGGACAATGAAACATTTTTCCGTCTTATTCCTAAAGAAAATAATACACGTAACGTAAATAATTAGATGAAAAGCAAGGTAGCTTCTTAATGGAGTCAACACTAAAGTTCATTGCGATTGTCCCCGCCGCAGGTGTGGGTAAACGTATGCAGGCAAATTGTCCCAAACAATACCTCAGTATCAACAATGAAACCATTTTATCGCATACGGTAATGAGGCTGTTAAGTCATCCCCTAATAAGCAAAGTTATTATCGCTTTAGGAACTGATGATCAATATTTTGCTGAATCTCAATTGGCGCATCACAAAGACATCATTCGTGTAAACGGAGGTACTGAGCGTGTTAATTCTGTACTTAGTGGTTTACACGCGGTCGATAAGAAAAAATACCCTTGGGTATTAGTCCATGATGCGGCGCGTCCTTGTGTTAGCCATGCAGATATCGATAAGTTAATTCATCAATGTTTAATGAATGATCACGGCGGAATATTAGCGACACCTGTTCGAGATACCATGAAACGTGGAATATATGCTGAAGATATTGCTAAAGGTGATATCAGTACTATCGAGTGTACCGTTGAACGAGAGCAGTTATGGCATGCTTTGACACCACAACTATATAAAACGGATGAGCTCACGACAGCCATAGAACAGGCTCTAACAAATGGTTTAAAGATAACCGATGAAGCTTCAGCTATTGAACAGGCTAACTTGCCAAGTTTGTTAGTTTCTGCAAGTAGTGAAAATATAAAAATAACTCACCCCAATGATTTAGCATTAGCTGAATTTTATTTAAATAAGCAAGCTAATAGTTAGGACAACGAAATGCGTATAGGTCATGGTTTTGATGTGCATAAATTTGGTGGCGAAGGGCCTATAGTGCTAGGGGGTGTAGACATACCATTTGAGCAAGGTTTTATTGCTCACTCAGATGGCGATGTCGCTATTCATGCTCTTTGTGATGCGATTCTAGGAGCATTATGTTTAGCTGATATAGGTAATCATTTTCCCGATACTGATGGCCAGTATGAAAATATTTCTAGCCGAATTCTATTACGTCATGTCGTTTCATTAATGACAGATAAAGGCTTTCAACTAGGTAATGCTGATATTACGGTGGTAGCACAAGCACCCAAAATGGCTCCTCATTTATTAGCGATGCGCGCTTGCTTAAGTGAAGACTTAAAAGCAAACATTGATCAAGTGAATGTTAAAGCTACCACGACAGAAAAACTTGGATATACCGGACGAAAAGAAGGGGTAGCAGTACATGCTGTTGTCTTATTAACCGCGATAGAGCAACCGTTGTCTTCTGTTGAAGAAATACAAAATATTTAGTTGGCTTTATTACCACTATCGCCTTATCGCTAGCTCATTATCGAATTAAAAGAAGATTAAAAACATGTTATCAGAACAAGCCTACTTGCACGGAAAACCAGAATCGAGTGGTTTATTACGTAGCCAAATCAGTGATTTTAACGTTGTTGAAGTACTGCCATTTTTACCCTGTGGTGAAGGTGAGCATTTATTTGTTCATATTCGAAAAACGGGTGCTAATACCTTATTTGTCGCGCGAGAGCTCGCTAAATATTTCAACGTGAAAGAGCAACTTGTTTCTTATGCGGGCTTAAAAGATCGCTTTGCAGTTACCGAACAGTGGTTTGGTGTTCACGTCCCAGGTAAGCAAGAATATAATTTAGATGACTTGAATATTGAGGGTGTAGAAATACTGTCATACAAGCGACACAATAAAAAATTACGTACCGGTGCATTAACCGGCAACCGCTTCGAGCTTATATTACGTGAAGTAACAGCAATTAAGGCGTTTACTGAACGCTGGCAACAAATTGTTGACCAGGGCGTACCTAATTATTTTGGCGAACAGCGTTTTGGTATTGGCGGTGGCAACATTGAGCGTGCTCTATCTTTATTTTCAGGTCAAAAAGTAAAAGATAAGAAAAAGCGTGGTATCTATTTATCGGCAGCCCGCTCACATATTTTTAATAGTGTGCTCAATGAACGTATTGAGCAAAAAAGTTTTGATAAACTAGCTATTGGCGATGTGTTAATGCTCGCGGGTACACAATCGGTGTTTCACCTTGATGAAGTAGACAGCGCTATTAAACAGCGTTTCACGGATAAAGATATTGATATAACCGCACCTATGTGGGGTGCGGGCGAACTAATGACTAGTAATGAACCGTTCGCGTTAGAGCAAGCTATAGCTCAGAAAAACCCCGCGTTTTGTGAAGGACTACCGCGTTTTGGGTTGAAGCAAGAACGACGTCGTATTCGCTTAACTGTTAGCGACACCGATATTGAATTATTGTCTGCAGCCGAAGATAAAAATGCAGTGAAAATTAGTTTCTTTTTACCTGCCGGTTGTTACGCCACTACTGTGTTGCGTGAGTTATTAAACTACCAAGATATGACTACGCGTATTGATATGAGAGAGGCAACTGCTAATCCGAATGAGCAGGAACCGGCATAAATAATGGATAAGCAAAATGTGGCTTGCGAGATGAAAATATTACTGAGTAATGATGACGGTGTGCACGCATTAGGTATTAAAGTGCTTTTTGATGAGCTCGTTAAGCATTTTACGGTAAACGTAGTCGCTCCTGATCGAAATTGTAGTGGTGCTAGTAACTCCTTAACATTGCTTAATCCTTTACGTGCAGAGCAATTGGATAATGGCTTTGTCTCGGTTAATGGTACTCCAACAGATTCAGTGCACTTAGGTATTAGCCAACTCTTTACGGATTGTGATTTAGTCGTTGCAGGTATCAATAAAGGCGCTAATTTAGGCGATGATACTCTTTATTCAGGCACAGTGGCGGCAGCTACTGAAGGACGTCACATGGGTATGCCTGCGATTGCAGTTTCCTTGGCGGGTAAAAATGAGCAACATTACCAAACGGCAGCTATTGTCACGGCAAAAATAATTAAACGCTTACGTACTCACCCATTACCTGCAGATCAAATTTTAAATATTAATGTACCTGATATTCCATTAGCTGAGTTAAAAGGAATAAAGGTTACGCGCCTAGGCCACCGCCACAAAGCTGAAAGTATGCAAAGAATGCAAGACCCATGGCAGCGTGATATTTATTGGTATGGCTTATTAGGACAGGAACTTGATGGAGGAGAGGGGACAGACTTCCATGCGGTTGCCAACGGATATGCGTCTGTAACACCACTAACGGTCGATATGACAGCTCATCAAAGTATAGAAAATATTAAAAGTTGGCTCACAGAGCTCAACTTATCAGATTAAACCGGATGGATTCTTATGATGTCTAGTCGTATAGGCGGAAAATCAAAGCGCAGTGGAGAGTTACTAGCGCAAAAACTACAAAATGAAGGCATTAGTAATACTGCTGTATTGCAGGCAATTGCTCATTCACCTAGGCATATATTTGTACCAGAAATATTGGCACATAAAGCCTATGACAACACCGCCTTACCTATTGGGCAAGGGCAAACTATTTCACAGCCTTATATTGTCGCCAAAATGTCTGAGTTACTCTTAGCTAATGGTCGGCCCAAAAATATATTGGAAATTGGCACCGGCTCGGGTTATCAAACCTCTATTTTAGCTCAGTTAACGGATAAGGTTTTTTCAGTAGAGCGAATCAAAGCATTACAGTGGCAAGCCAAACGGTGTTTGCGCGCTATGGAGTTGCACAATGTAGCAATGAAACATGGTGATGGTTGGCTAGGTTGGAAAAGTAAAGGGCCCTTTGAGGCCATTATAGTTACAGCTGCTCCTGCAAGTGTACCACCGGCTTTATTAGAACAACTAGCTGATGGCGGGCGTTTAATTATACCCGTTGGAGAGCAAACTCAAATTTTAAAGATTATCACTCGTCAAGGTGATGACTTTAACGAACAGCAAATTGAAGCCGTGCGCTTTGTACCTTTAGTATCCGGAGATTTATTGTAGTGAAAATTTTTTCTAGTCTTTACCTGTGGACTTTACGCTGGGCAGAACATCAGTTTGCTCCTGGTTTCTTAGCAGCACTTACCTTTGCGGAGTCCATATTTTTCCCCATTCCACCTGATGTCTTACTTGCTCCTATGGTATTGGCGAAGCCAGAAAAGGCATGGTATTTTGCTAGTTTAACCACTATCGCTTCTATTTTAGGGGGAGCGGTTGGTTATTGGCTTGGCTATTTGATGTTTGAACCTTGGATTCAGCCACTTATTACAGATTTTGGTTATCAAGAACGATTTAATACCGCCATTGGTTGGTTTAACGAGTGGGGCGTGTGGGTAGTTTTTATTGCCGGATTTTCGCCTATACCTTATAAATTGTTTACGGTAAGTGCTGGCTTTTTGCATATGGCATTTTTACCGTTTTTTATCGCTTCAGCGATAGGTCGAGGGCTACGTTTTTTCTTGGTTTCGGGTCTTATTAAATGGGGAGGTAGTCCCATGGAGAAAAAAATCCGTCAGTGGGTTGATGTTTTAGGTTGGGGCATCGTTGGCGCTATTATTATCGCTTATTTTGCTTTACGATAAAGTGAATTAATATTCACTTTATGTTTATAAATAGTGGTTTTTTCTGTAGGAAAAAAGCAATAATACCTCCCAGAGGGATTTTTATGAGTTTTATTCGTACAGTCAAATACACACTTTCTTACTTTATATTTGCTATAACACTTTTTTCTTGTAGTAGTAGGAATACCCCTGCTCCCGTGTCAAATATTCACAGTATCAGTGTATTAGGGGAGCGGACTAAGGATACTATAAAATCTTCGCAATATACTGTTAAGAAAGGGGAAACTCTATATTCTATCGCTTGGCGTTCAAATTCCGACGTTAGAAAAATAGCTCGGTTAAATAGTATCGCATCTCCTTATCGAATTTACCCCGGACAAAAATTAATTTTAGTAGTACCTGAGGTTACAAAATCAACGAAAGCAAGTAACAGTACGGTATCGCATAAAAATCCGACTAAAAGCTCTATAACTAAGAATGAAAAAAGTCAAAAAAATACACTTGCATCTACCAAAAAGCAGGCGTATGGTGAAAATGTAAGCGCACAAAAATCATACCAAAACAGCACTTTAGAATCGGAAAAAGCATCCGACAAATTTTCACAAAAAATTAGTCGTTGGCAATGGCCCGTTAAAGGCAAAGTTGTTGAGTATTTTTCTAATAGCGCACAAGGTAATAAAGGAATTGATATTACTGGCCGTCGTAGCACTAAAATTAGATCTGCGGCAAAAGGTAAAGTGGTCTATGCAGGTAACGCTCTTCGGGGCTACGGTAAGCTTATTATTGTAAAACATAATGATGATTATCTTAGTGCTTATGCTCACAATGATCGCATTCTTGTTAAAGAGCAACAGCAAGTTAACAGAGGCGATATTATTTCAACCATGGGAGACACTGATGCCAACAAAGTTATGCTTCATTTTGAAATACGCTTTCGAGGAAAGTCAGTTAATCCTTTAAAATATTTACCAAAAAAGTAATGCTATAAAATAATAGCAATAAATAATAAAACTTAAGATAAATAATAAAAACAATCGGAGTTATCGTGAATAATTAAATACTAAAAATAGTCTTTGCACATTTGGGAGAATCGCATGGTAAAATTAAAAGAAGAAAAAAATACTGTTGAATCGAAGGAAGATGCACCGTCAAATTTAGACGCTACGCAGATTTATTTAAGCGAAATCGGTTTCTCACCGTTATTAACCGCTGAAGAAGAAGTATATTTCTCACGTTTAGCCCTTAAAGGGGATGATCCATCACGAAAACGTATGATTGAAAGTAATCTACGTTTAGTTGTCAAAATTGCCAGACGTTATAATAATCGAGGTTTACCGCTACTAGATTTAATTGAAGAGGGTAACTTAGGTTTAATTAGAGCGGTTGAAAAATTCGATCCTGAACGAGGATTTCGCTTTTCAACTTATGCAACTTGGTGGATAAGACAGACTATTGAACGGGCCATAATGAATCAAACCCGTACTATTCGATTACCCATACATGTTGTTAAAGAACTTAATATTTATTTACGCGCTTCGCGTGAACTCATTCAAAAACTCGATCACGAACCTACCGCAGAAGATATAGCCCAACATCTAGATAGACCTGTCGCTGACGTTAACAAAATGTTGAGACTAAATGAACGTATTGCTTCAGTGGATACTCCTTTTGCAGGGGACTCAGATAAAGCTTTGTTGGATGTTATAGCCGATGAAAAAAATACTGGCCCTGAAAGTGATTTACAGTCAGAAGATATGAGTAATAATATTATTCATTGGTTGAATGAGCTGAATAGCAAACAAAGGGAAGTGCTGGCAAGGCGTTTTGGTTTGCTTGGTTATGAAGCTGCAACACTAGAGAATGTTGGCAGTGAGATTGGATTAACACGCGAGCGTGTTCGTCAAATTCAAGTTGAGGCATTAAAACGTTTACGAGATATTTTATCTCAAGAAAATTTATCAATCGAGGCTATTTTTCAAGCCTAACTCAGTATATTAGGTGTTTAGAAAGTAGTTAATCCATTTACAAGGTATTAAAGCTATCTTCACTTTATACAAATAAACAGCAATATCTCTTTGCTGTTTTTTTATGTCTGTAAATTGAGTTAACGAATACTGCCTTTTATTATAGAAAGTCATGTTGATAAGGACTTGTAGCTGTTTTGACGTAAACTCTATTTGAATCAATGTCTTTTTTTTGGGGATTTGAGAACGCGAAGTTTTTTAAATTATAATATCGTAATTGCTACAGTGGTATCTTGTAGTATTGAGATACTACTTTGAAAGTTGTTACCTTAATTAACCCCCTTTATTATTTCTCCCTGTTGTTGAGTTCCTATCAATAATGTAATTGGCTTGAAGAGCATCGAAAGTTCATAGTGATTTTATTTTTTATCTAAGTGTAATACCAATTTGATTAAATTTCTTCCCAACTCAGAGCTCTGCTCGATATGCAATAACAAGGCAAATTTGTTTCGGTTTAGTCATTCTAAATCAAATAAACTTAACGATGTTAGTGAACATCGAGAAAGCTCCCAGAGGGCGAGTTTAAAAGGTTTACATGCTGCGTTATTGATTTTGATAAGGGAATAACCATTCTCTTCAATCAATGCCTTGCCTCTAAGCCTTTTAATTCTCGCTGAGTGGGAAAGAACTTAATCAACTTGGTATAATCATCATTTCTTAATCATCTAAAGTCACCACGAATAAATCTCCTGTAGCAATGAGCTACTTGAAAAATAACAAGGTGAGGCATGACAAAATTACATTTGATTTTTAACTTATTAAGTCACTATGTACTAGGATTTTGTTAACGTGATTAAATAATAAGCAAAAGCTACGCTAAATATGCATTTATAGTCTAAATTGTAATGAAAAATTTCGAATGCCCGTAGAATAAAAAGGTCATTTTGTGGTAATATCGCGCCAGAAAATTTTAACTTAGAGCCAGTGGGTCTTTTTGTTTAGTGTTAACACTAAAATTAATTCTTCACTGAAATACACTGAAATTGGTGAGTTAGTTTTTATCTAATTGATATTTAAGCTTTTATGCTGTGTTATTCATTAGGTAAAGTAATGAGCTGATTTTTATACTCCCATCAAAAGTAGTGCAAGTGTTTATGATTACAATAAAGAAAGGCTTGGATGTTCCTGTAAAAGGTGCTCCTCAGCAGGTAATCCATGATGGTCCGTCCATCAAAACCGTTGCAACACTCGGTGAAGAGTTTGTGGGTATGCGTCCAACCATGTTTGTTAAAGTGGGTGATCGCGTAAAAAAAGGCCAAGCGATTTTTGAAGATAAAAAAAATCCTGGCGTTATATTCACAGCTCAAGCTGCCGGTGTTGTTAAAGAAATTAACCGTGGTGAAAAACGTGTTTTACAATCTGTTGTTATCGAGGTAGATGGCTATGATCAAGAAACGTTTACTGCTTACCCTGTAACTGACTTAGCTTCTATAGCACGTGAAGACGTTGTTAAGAACTTAGTTGATTCAGGTTTATGGACAGCATTTAGAACTCGCCCATTCAGCAAAGTTCCTGCTATTGATAGTGCTCCAGCTGCTATTTTTGTTAGCGCGATGGATACCAATCCATTAGCTGCAAATCCAGAAATCATTATTAATGAGCAAAGTGAAGCGTTTAAAAATGGTTTAACCATTTTATCTCGTCTAACAAGTGGTGAAGTATTTGTTAGCAAAGCGCCAGGGGCTAATATCCCTGTAGATAGCAATGCTACAGTGACCGAATTTGCTGGTAAGCATCCTGCAGGACTTGTAGGTACGCATATCCACTTCTTAAAATCAGCAAGCGCCGAAAGATTTGTTTGGCATGTTGGTTATCAAGATGTAATCGCATTTGCTAAGTTATTCATTACCGGTGAACTTGATAATAACCGTGTTATATCACTTGCAGGCCCAGCGGCTACTAATCCTCGTTTAGTACGTACGGTATTAGGTGCAAGTACTGCTGAGTTATCAGCAGGCGAAACGGTTGATGGCGAATTACGTGTTGTTTCAGGCTCACTATTAATGGGGTCTACTGCGACTGCTGTTCATGGTTACTTAGGTCGTTATAACGTACAAGTATCATTAATTCTGGAAGGTCGTGAAAAAGAATTTATTGGTTACATGTACCCAGGTCCTAATAAATTCTCTGTAACTCGTGCTTATATGTCGCACTTTTTCCCGAGTAAGTTATTTAATATGACTACAACGACTAACGGTAGCTCACGTGCCATGGTGCCAATTGGTAACTTTGAACGTGTTATGCCTTTAGATATTTTACCTACCTTATTTTTACGCGATATTTGTTCTGGTGATACCGACGGCGCGCAACAACTAGGTGCCTTAGAGCTAGACGAAGAAGATTTAGCACTGTGTACATTTGTTTGCCCAGGCAAAACAGATTACGGTGTAATTCTTCGTGATTGCCTAACCACAATCGAAAAGGAAGGTTAGTCATGGGCTTGAAAAAGTTTATTGAAGATATTGAACCGCATTTTGAAAAAGGCGGCAAACATGAGAAGTGGTTTGCACTTTATGAAGCTGTTGCTACCGGTTTATTCACGCCAGGTTATGTGAATAAAGGTAAAACGCATCTTCGTGATAGCATCGACTTGAAACGTATCATGATTACTGTATGGCTTGCTGTTTTCCCAGCCATGTTTTTTGGTATGTATAACATTGGCTATCAAGCGGTTGACGCATTAGCTGCAGGTTATGCCTTACCACAATCTTGGCAAGTTGATTTATTCAGCTTATTAGGAGGCTCATTAACAGCTGGCTCAGGCTTGTTTGATATGATTTTCTATGGTGCCATGTTCTTCTTACCTATATATGCCGTTACTTTTGTTGTTGGTGGTTTTTGGGAAGTTTTATTTGCCGCAGTGCGCAAACATGAAGTGAATGAAGGTTTCTTCGTTTCTTCTATCTTATTCGCACTTATCTTGCCAGCTAGTATTCCATTATGGCAAGTTGCTATTGGTATTACTTTTGGTATTGTTATCGCGAAAGAAATCTTTGGTGGTACAGGTAAAAACTTCTTAAACCCAGCATTAGCGGGTCGTGCGTTTTTATTCTTTGCTTACCCAAGTCAAATTTCAGGTGATGCGGTATGGGTTGCTGCTGATGGTTTCTCTGGCGCAACTATGTTAAGTGCTGCTAACCAAGGTCTTGTTGATTATTCAATAAATGCTGATTGGTGGAACGCGTTCTGGGGCTTTATTCCTGGTTCAGTTGGTGAAGTGTCTACTTTTGCTATTTTATTGGGTGGTGCTTACATCCTTTATAAAGGTATTGCTTCTTGGCGCATCGTATTAGGTGTGTTTGGCGGAATGGTTCTTACCTCATTATTATTCAATGCTATTGGTAGTGATACTAATGCTATGTTTGCTATGCCTTGGCATTGGCACTTAGTTATTGGTGGTTTTGCTTTTGGTATGATGTTTATGGCAACTGACCCTGTTTCTGCTTCGTTTACTAACACAGGTAAATACTGGTTTGGCGCTTTAGTTGGCGTTATGGTGGTATTGGTTCGTGTTGTTAACCCAGCATTCCCAGAAGGTATGATGTTAGCAATTTTATTCGCTAACTTGTTTGCACCATTGTTTGACTACTTTGTAGTACAAGGCAATATCAAACGGAGGCTTGCACGTAATGTCTAGTAATAAAGAAACATTTGGCAGAACCCTAGGTTTTGTTCTAGTTATCTGTTTAGTGTGTGCAGCCTTGGTATCTATTGCCGCGGTTGGTTTAAAACCACTACAACAAGCTAACAAATTGCTTGATAAGCAAACTAAAATTCTTGAAGCATCAGGCTTACTTGCTAACTTAGGTACTTCACCTGATAGCAAAAGCATTGTCGCTACTTATAACAAACGCGTAGAAGCTAAAATGATAGACCTGAAAACAGGTACTATCATTGAAGGTGATGTTAATGCGTTTGATGAACGTGCAGACTCTCGTGATACAGCAAAAAGTACTAAGCCGAGCAATGATATTGCTGGTCTTAACCGCCGAGCTGACCGTGCTGTTGTTTATTTAGTTAAAAACGAACAAGGTCAATTAGATACTATTGTATTACCTATTGTAGGTAGTGGTTTATGGGATCTTATGTATGGTTTTGTTGGCTTATCACCAGATTTTAATACCGTTCAAAGCGTTGTTTATTCAGATCTTAAAGAAACTCCAGGATTAGGTGCAGAAGTACTTAATCCTAACTGGAAAGCTTTATGGCCTGGTAAAAAGATGTTTAATGAACAAGGCGATATCGCGATTAAAATCGTTAAAGGTGGCGCTAAAAAAGGTGATGTTCACGGTGTTGATGCATTATCTGGTGCAACATTAACCAGTAATGGTGTTGAACGTACGTTACATTTTTGGCTAGGTAATGAAGGCTATGGTCCTTTCATTGCTAAATTCCGTAATGGAGGATTGAACTAATGTCTTCAGATACTAAAAAAGTCCTCTTCGGACCTGTTGTTGATAATAACCCGATTGCATTGCAAGTATTAGGTGTTTGTTCAGCGCTTGCTGTAACAAGTTCAATGGCTAATGCGTTAGTTATGACACTTGCTGTAATTGTAGTAACTGCATTTTCTAACTTGTTTATTTCGATTATCCGTAATCAAATACCGTCTAGTGTACGTATTATCGTGCAAATGGCGATTATTGCTTCATTGGTAATTGTTGTTGACCAAGTATTGAAAGCCTTCTCTTACCAATTATCTAAAGAATTATCTGTTTATATTGGTTTGATTATTACTAACTGTATTGTTATGGGCCGTGCTGAAGCTTTTGCTATGAAAGAAAAGCCTGGCGTGAGTTTCTTAGACGGTATTGGTAATGGTTTAGGTTATGGCGCGGTCTTAATGGTTGTCGCTTTCTTTCGTGAATTACTTGGCTTTGGTAAAGTTTTCGGTTTTGAAGTTTTACCATTAGTTCAAAACGGCGGTTGGTACCAAGGTAATGGTCTATTAGTCTTACCGTTTAGCTCATTCTTTATTATTGGTTTAATCATTTGGGCTGTACGCCAATGGAAACCTGAACAAGTTGAGAAGGATTAATCATGGAACATTATTTAAGTATTTTTGTTAAAACCATTTTTATTGAGAACATGGCGTTAAGCTTCTTCTTAGGTATGTGTACTTTCTTAGCGGTATCAAAGAAAGTTAGCACAGCGATTGGTTTAGGTGTAGCAGTTGTTGTAGTACTTGGTTTAGCGGTTCCTGCTAACCAAATTATCTACCAGGCAATTTTAGCGCCGGGTGCACTTGATAGTTTAATGGGTATAACTGATCCGAAAGAATCAATTGATCTTAGCTTCTTGTCATTTATTACCTTTATCGGCGTTATTGCTGCTTTAGTACAAATTTTGGAAATGTTGTTAGATAAATACTTTCCTGCTTTGTATCAAGCGCTTGGCATCTTTTTACCTTTAATCACGGTTAACTGTGCCATTTTTGGTGCGGTATCCTTTATGGTTGCGAAAAACCTTACCCTTGGCGAAAGTGTCGTTTACGGCGTTGGTTCAGGTATAGGTTGGATGTTAGCAATTGTGTTGATGGCTGGTTTGCGCGAAAAGATGAAATATTCTGATGTGCCAAACGGTTTGAAAGGTTTAGGTATTACATTTATTACTGCTGGATTGATGGCTTTTGGCTTCTTATCTTTCGGTGGTATTTCGTTATAAATTTGGTTGGTGTAAGACAAATTACTTTGCCTTACACCCTTAAAGCAGTTTAAGGAAAAGTCGATGGAAATAATTCTCGGCGTATCGATGTTTACCGCGATAATTATTGCCTTAGTCTTAGTGATTTTATTTGCTAAATCTAAGTTAGTATCAAGTGGTGAAGTAACGATCAGTATAAATGGCGATCCGACTAAAGCAGTTAAAACTGCTGCAGGTGGTAAATTATTAGGTGCATTAGCTGATCAAGGGATTTTTATTCCTTCAGCATGTGGCGGCGGTGGTACTTGTGGCCAATGTCGTGTTGATGTGCATTCAGGTGGTGGCGATATTCTTCCAACGGAAGAAGGTCACATCAATAAACGTGAAGCCAAAGCTGGCTGTCGTTTAGCGTGTCAAGTTGCTGTTAAGCAAGACATGGATATTGTAGTTGAAGATGAAATCTTCGGTGTTCAACAATGGGAATGTGAAGTTATCTCAAACGATAACAAAGCAACGTTCATTAAAGAGCTTAAGCTACAAATTCCTAATGGTGAATCAGTACCGTTTAAAGCGGGTGGTTACATTCAAATTGAAGCACCAGCACATCATGTTAAATACAGTGATTTCGATATTGATGAGCAGTACCGTGGCGATTGGAAACATTTTGGTTTCTTCGATGTAGAGTCAAAAGTAGACACAGATACATTACGTGCTTACTCAATGGCTAACTACCCAGAAGAAGCGGGCATTATTATGCTTAACGTACGTATTGCTACGCCTCCTCCTGGACGTTTACATTTACCAGCAGGTAAAATGTCATCATACATCTTCAGTCTTAAAGCTGGCGATAAAGTAACTATTTCTGGTCCATTTGGTGAGTTTTTCGCTAAAGAGACTGATAACGAAATGGTATTTATTGGTGGTGGTGCTGGTATGGCGCCAATGCGTTCTCATATCTTTGATCAACTTAAACGTTTGAACTCTAAGCGTAAGATGAGCTTTTGGTATGGTGCACGTTCTAAACGTGAAATGTTCTATGAAGATGATTATAACGGCTTAGCGGCTGATAATGATAACTTTGATTGGCATGTCGCTTTATCTGATCCACAACCTGAAGATAACTGGGATGGCTTAACTGGTTTTATCCATAATGTTCTTTTTGAAGAATATTTGAAAGACCATGAAGCACCAGAAGATTGTGAATACTACATGTGTGGTCCTCCAATGATGAATGCTGCAGTTATCGGTATGCTTAAAGATCTTGGTGTAGAAGACGAGAACATAATGTTGGATGACTTCGGTGGCTAATATTTTAGTTTAAACGTGTATAGAGGCACTACTTCATCGTTGGATGTACTCACCTATAGTCATAGGCTCCGTGCATCCGCCTTGAATTAGTCTCTCTATCCAACGCTTAATTTTAAAATATACTATTGAAAAGCATTTGAAATAAAGACGACTTCGGTCGTCTTTTTATTTTTTGAATAGAGGTTATTTATATCGCTATGTTTTTTATTGAAAATATAGCGATATAAATAATAATTTGGAATCACACATGAATAAATTGAAATTCGCGTTGTTAACGGCTTTGGTGTTGGCATTGTCAGCTTGCTTCCCAAGTAATAATACCGGTAAAGAAGAAATCTTATTGCAAGGTCGTACTATGGGCACGACTTATAATATTAAAGTTGTTGGCACTAAAGAGCAGATTAAAGCACTTAACTTGCAGCAAAAAATTGATGACGTGTTAAAACAAGTGAATCAAGAGATGTCGACTTATATTAAAAGTTCTGAAATCTCAAAGTTTAATCAATCTACCTCAACTGACTCTATCGAAGTTTCCCCTGGTTTTGCTCGCGTACTTAAAGAATCAATTCGCCTTGGTCAGTTAAGTGAAGGTAAGCTAGATGTGACTGTTGGTCCATTAGTAAACTTATGGGGCTTTGGTCCAGAACAGCGTCCTGATAAAGTGCCTAGTGATGTGGTGTTAGCGGCAACAAAAAAACGCGTAGGTCTACAAAACTTAGTATTAGAAGGTAATCTGCTTTCTAAAAAAATACCTGACTTATATGTTGATCTGTCTACCACTGCAAAAGGCTACGGTGTTGATGTTGTTGCTGAGTTAATAGAAAAGAATGGCATAGTTAACTATTTAGTTGAAATTGGCGGAGAAATGCGATTAAGAGGCTTTAAACATACAGGTGAACTGTGGGCTATCGCAATTGAGAAACCGATTCTAGATCCAAGTGGTGAAGAGCGCGCTATTCATCAAGTTATTATTCCTAAAGATAATGCCGTTGCAACGTCAGGTGATTACCGCAATTACTTTGAAGCCGATGGTCGACGTTTTTCTCATATTATAGACCCCAATACAGGTAAGCCTATTGATCACAATCTAGTTTCAGTTACTGTGATTCATGCTTCGTCGATGACCGCCGATGGTTTATCAACTACCTTGATGGTGATGGGCATGGAAAAAGGTATGGCCTTTGCGATTAAAAATAATCTCGCAGCATTATTTATTTCTAAGACTGAAAATGGCTTTGATGAGCAATTTACGGTAAAATTCAAACAATATTTGAAGTAACACCCATATAAATATCAATACATATAACATTAAGAGGGCAGTTCTTATTTTCAGATAAGGACTTTCCTATAATATTTATTACAATGACTCTGTTCCTGAGCATTGGCTGTTTAGTTTTTAGTTTAGTAAGTTGAGAGCATAAAATTATGATGATTTTCTTTATTTCCTTTGGATTTTTCCTTGTTGTGGGCGCTGCTATGGCAGTAGGTTATATTTTTCAACATAAAACCCTAGCAGGTAGCTGTGGTGGTTTAGCCAGTGTTGGTATTGATAAAGAATGTAACTGTGACAACCCGTGTGAAAAGCGTCAAGAGCGTGAGAAAAAAGCCGCACTTGAGCTAAATCTACAAAACAGAATTGATGTACAGAACTTATAGCATTTGACTAAGCTAACAGCTTCAGCCCAAAAAAGTTAACTGTTAAGGTTCGGCCAATAAAAAAGGATAATGAATTACTTCATTATCCTTTTTTATTGCCTGATAAATCTCGTAATAAAATTAACTTATAAAGTTTTTGATTTTAGTGATAATACCTTCGGCATCTAAACCTAACTCATGGTGCACTTCTTCTTGCGTACCATGCTTAACAAAGTGATCGGTAACACCAATATTGAGAATAACAACAGGTTTACCTTGAGCAAGTAGGTATTCGTTTACGCTTGAGCCAGCACCACCAGCGATGGCATTATCCTCAATCGTTACCAGACAGTCATGAGTTGCATTTAGCTTATCAATAAGTGATTCATCGAGGGGTTTAACAAAACGCATATCTACTAACGTAGCATTAAGTTCCCGTGCAGCTTTTTTCGCTTCACCTAGCATAGTACCAAAACTTAACATGGCAATGCTCTTGCTTGTTGGCTCTTTGTTGTCTACAGATTGCGCTTCAAGAATAGTCACACCTTTGCCTAATTCAATGGTTTCATCAACACCCGGTAGAATTTCGCCGGTACCGTTACCACGGGGATAGCGGACAACGCTAGGACCATTTAATTTAAAACCAGTATTTAACATTAACTGACATTCACGCTCGTTGGATGGTGCCATGATAACGGTATTAGGAATACATCGTAAAAAACTTAAATCAAAAACGCCTTGATGCGTTGCACCATCGGCACCTACGATACCAGCGCGATCAACAGCAAACATTACCGGCAAGTTTTGTATCGCTACATCGTGAATGAATTGATCATAGCCACGTTGTAAAAAGCTAGAATAAATAGCAACTACAGGTTTTTGACCACCTATAGCAAGACCAGCAGCATATGTTACCGCGTGTTGCTCAGCAATGGCGACATCAAAGTATTGATCCGGAAAACGTTGGCTGAATTCGACCATACCAGAGCCTTCAGCCATAGCTGGCGTAACCGCAACTAATTTATTATCAACTTCAGCTGTTTTACATAACCAATCGCCAAAAATTTTCGAATAAGTAGGTAAGCTAGGTTTTGATTGAGGTAAGTTAGTTTCTTCCGGGTTAAATTTAGGTACGGCGTGATATTTTATCGGGTCTTGCTCAGCGGCATGGTAACCCTTACCCTTAGTCGTAACCACGTGTAAAAACTGTGGGCCTTTGAGATTACGCATGTTCTTGATTGTTGTGACTAAGCTATCGACATCGTGGCCGTCAATGGGGCCAATATAATTAAACCCTAGCTCTTCAAAAAAAGTACTTGGCACAACCATGCCTTTTAAATGTTCTTCAGCGCGGCTAGCTAGCTCTTTAATTGGCGGGATATTGCCTAATAATTTTTTACTACCTTCTCGAAAACCAGTGAATATACTGCCGGATAGTAATTTTGCTAAATGATTATTTAATGCGCCAACATTTTTTGAAATTGACATGTCATTATCATTTAATATGACTAACATATCCTTTTTGATATCACCGGCGTGATTTAAGGCTTCAAAAGCCATACCCGCGGTCATTGCTCCATCACCAATAACGGCAACAGTTTTACGATTCTTTGCTTCTTTTTCAGCGGCGACAGCCAAACCTAACGCAGCAGAAATTGAAGTACTTGAATGACCCACACTTAACGTATCGTACTCACTTTCTTCTCGCCAAGGAAAAGGATGTAAACCACCTTTTTGCCTTATAGTGTGAAGTTGATCGCGCCTGCCAGTTAAAATTTTATGTGGATAAGCCTGATGACCTACATCCCAAATCAAGTGATCAAAAGGCGTGTTGTACACATAATGCAAAGCAACGGTAAGCTCAATTGTTCCAAGGCCTGATGCAAAGTGCCCACTACTTTTACTTACTGAATTAAGTAAGTAACTACGCAATTCATTACTAATACGTGTCAGCTGTTCCTTCGGCATATTGCGCAAATCTTCTGGAATATTAATCTGAGAAAGTAGTGGGTAGTCTGCAAGGTTTGTAGTCATAGTTTGTCTATTGGTAATAATAATTTAATTTAAAGTTTTGCTGCACATAACCTAGAAATAATCAGCCTAGGTACTTAGTGACTGCGCTTAACAATAAAGGTAGCAAAATCTGCTAAAGATTGGGTATTGTAAGGTAATCTAGTCAAAGCTTGAAGTGCTTGTTGTAATAAGTTTTCCGCTTTGTCTTGTGCGCCTTGTAAACCAAGTAGTGCAGGATAGGTACTTTTGTTAGCTGCTAGGTCAGAGCCAACAGGCTTACCTAACACTTCTTCGGTTGACGTTAAGTCAATAATATCATCCTGTACTTGGTAAGCTAGGCCAATAAGCTGTGCGTATTCGCTTAAATTTTTCTTATGTTCTTCGGTGACCTGTTCACTACACATGGCTGGCATTAATACGGAAGCTTTTAACAAAGCGCCGGTTTTAAGAGAGTGTAAAACTTCCAGTTCACATAGTGAAATGCCTTTACCGGTGGCGGCTAAATCAAGCGCTTGTCCGCCACACATGCCTTGGTAACCCGAAGCACTAACTAATTGTTGAATAAGCTCTACTTGAATAGGAATCCTAGATGAGCTTTGATTGGTTGTAAACAAGTGATTAGCCAAAATATCAAAAGCCAATGTTTGCAATGCATCACCCGCTAATATAGCCGTCGCTTCATTAAAAGCTTTGTGGCAAGTCGGCTGACCACGCCTCAAGTCATCGTCATCCATAGCAGGTAAATCATCATGTAAAAGCGAGTAAGCATGAATGCATTCTAGTGCCCCAGCTACCGCGTCTATATCATTTAAGTCAGCTGATAACGCTTCACCGGTAATATAGGCTAAGTAAGGACGCATACGTTTGCCGCCGATAAGCAGTCCATAACGCATAGCTTCAAGTAGTTTAGGATCGTTAATCGTGAGTTCTTCAAGCTTGGTAGCTAAAAAATTATTAATACGTTGTTGATAATAATCATAAGAAGTCAGAATTATCATTAACTATTGCCTGCACTGCTATCAAAGTCAGTAAGCTGGGCAGTGCCATTTTTATCGAGCAAAATTTGTACTTTTTGCTCAGCAGCTTGCAACTTCACTTGACTTAATTGGCTCAGATTCAAACCGCGTTCAAAAAGAGCCATCGATTCTTCTAAGCTTAAATCGCCTTGCTCTAAACTTTGCACTATGGTGTCAAGTTCATTTAATGATTCTTCAAAAGAGAGGTTTTCTAGTTTCTTTTTAGCCATGATTTTTGCTCTAATTACCTAGCGGTTAATTTAATTTGGCAAACTTACCTTAGCTTGCAGCGTGGGTCAATTAACCTACTTCAATTATTGTTCTAAAAATATTTTATCATTAGTGTTAAGTTATTGACACTACGGGCGATAATAAACTTAGTTGCGTATTTTATTATTAGTGAATAATTCGTGAGTTATTAGCGAATAGTTATCACATAATGTACTATTCTTTTATTGAAGTGCGGTCTTAATAGCATTTAGTATAAAGAAGTGAGTCCTTTTTTATATTATTGCTATAAACGTGATGAGTAAGTTGTTTAGGAGAGTTTTGTGGATTTAGCGACGATAATTGGTATTTTAGGTGCCATCGGTTTATTAATTATGGCGATGGTATTATCAGGCGACATTATGATGTTCGCTGATACCCAGTCAGTTATTATTGTTTTTGGTGGTTCTGTTTTCATCGTATTAGCTAACTATAGCTTGGGTCAGTTTTTTGGTATTGGAAAAATTATAGCCAAAGCTTTTATGTTTAAGCTGGAAAAGCCAGAAGAGTTAATTGAAAAAGCTGTTGATATGGCAGATGCCGCACGTAAAGGTGGATTTTTAGCGTTAGAAGAAGCAGAAATAACCAACCCTTTTATGCAAAAGGGCGTTGATATGTTGGTTGATGGGCACGATGCCGACGTAGTGAGAGCTACCTTGCAGAAAGATATTAACTTAACCACAGAGCGACATGAAACTGGCTCGAATATGATGATGGCCCTTGCTGATGTCGCTCCTGCAATGGGTATGATAGGCACCCTAATAGGTCTAGTCGCTATGTTATCTAATATGGATGACCCAAAATCCATTGGTCCAGCTATGGCTGTCGCCTTACTAACAACTCTTTACGGTGCTTTTCTCGCGAACGTTATTGCTATTCCTATCGCTTCAAAATTGAAACTTCGTATGGCTGAAGAAAAAATGAACCAAGAGCTAGTGCTTGATGCGGTGCTCGGTATTCAAGACGGTCAAAATCCCCGTGTTATCGAAGGCTTATTAAGAAATTATTTGGCTGAAGGTAAGAGAAAAATCGATACCACCGAAGAGTAGCGGGAGTTGACTTATGTCTGAACAAAAATGTAAATGTCCACCACCAGGACTACCTGCTTGGATGGGGACTTTTGCTGATCTAATGTCTCTGTTAATGTGCTTTTTCGTGTTACTTCTATCCTTTTCGGAAATGGATGTTTTAAAGTTTAAGCAAATTGCAGGTTCAATGAAATTCGCTTTTGGTGTGCAAAATAAAATTGAAGTAAAAGATATTCCTAAAGGTACCAGTATTATTGCCCAAGAGTTCCGTCCAGGAAAACCAGAGCCAACGCCTATTGAAGTGATTCAGCAACAAACGATGGAAATGACTCAGCAAATGCTTGAATTTCAAGCGGGTGATGAAACATCTGCGGGGGGGCGACAGGAGCAGCGTGGTACTGAGCGTGGCGGTCAATCTCAAAATACCGAGGATGCACTTTCACAACAAGCAGTGCAACAGGCTAAAGATGATTTAGAGCAAGCGGCACAAGAGCAAGTAAATGAATTAGTCAAAAAAATTGCTGAACAGCTGGAACAACAAATTCAAGATGGCGCGATAGAGCTCGAGTCACTGGGTCAACAAGTTATAATTCGCATAAGAGAGAATGGCTCTTTTCCTTCAGGATCTGCATTCTTACAGCCTAAGTTTTGGCCTATAATTCATGAGATTGGCGAGTTATTAAATACTGTGCCGGGTGAAATAATGGTTTCAGGTAATACAGATAACCGTGGTGTTGATTCAGAATTGTTTAGTTCTAACTGGGATCTGTCGAGTAAACGTGCTGTGGCAATAGCGCATCAGTTGATTAAAGTACCAAACTTTGATCCTACTCGCTTAGTGGTTGCCGGTCATGCCGATACCAGACCTTTAGTACCCAATACTAATGCGCTTAATCGTCGCCGTAATCGCCGTGTTGAAATTGCTATTAACCAAGGTAAAGCAAAAGAAACCGAGCGAATTGGTATCACTAAAGAATAGAAATAAATACTTTAGTGTTAAAAGCTTAAAAAAGACAGACAAATAGTGTACAATGCGCGCCATTATTTTTTTGTCTTTTTTAGGTCATAACCGATGAAATTTATCGTAAAGCTTCAAGCAGAGATCACCATAAAATCTCGCCCTGTCCGTAAACGTTTTACTAAAATATTAGAGTCAAGCGTTAAGAATGTTTTGCGTCGTATTGACGAACAAGTCACTACACGTATGAACTGGGATAATATTGAAGTTAATACTAAAGACAATTCACCTGAAAACCGAGAACGCTTGGTAGAAGCGCTTAAGTGTATTCCAGGCATTCCTATATTTTTAGAAGTACAGCAAACGGAATTTGTTGATGTTCATGATATTTATGAAAAAACATTAGCTGTTCATGCTAAAAGTATTGAAAATAAGACTTTTTGCGTACGAGCCAAACGTACAGGGAATCATGATTTTAATTCACTAAAAGTTGAGCAATATGTGGGTGGGGGGTTAAATCAAGCGGTAGATAGTGCCAAGGTTAAACTAAAAAATCCAGATATTACGATACGTCTTGAAATAAAAAATAAAGACTTATTTATTGTTACTGAACGTCATCAAGGATTAGGCGGCTTTCCAATAGCGACACAAGAAGATGTGTTATCGCTAATGTCGGGTGGTTTTGACTCAGGTGTTTCAAGTTACCAAATGATTAAAAAAGGTGCACGTACTCATTACTGTTTCTTTAATCTTGGTGGTTCAGCCCACGAAGTAGGTGTAAAACAAATCAGTTATTATTTGTGGAACAAATTTGGTGCTTCACATAAAGTTAAATTCTTTGCGGTAGATTTTGAGCCTGTTGTTGCTGAGATTCTAGAAAATGTTGAAAATAGCCAGATGGGTGTTGTACTAAAACGAATGATGATTCGTGCAGCGACTAAAATAGCCGAGAAGGGCAAAATTCAAGCACTTGTTACCGGTGAAAGTTTAGGTCAGGTTTCAAGTCAAACCTTAACTAACTTAAACGTTATCAACCGTGTTACTGATACGCTGATTTTACGCCCATTAGCTGCGTACGATAAGCAAGATATTATTGATATAGCACGCGAGATTGGCACTGAAGAATTCTCTAAAACCATTCCAGAATATTGTGGTGTTATTTCTAAAAAACCGACGGTTAAAGCTGTTTTATCTAAAGTTGAAGAAGAAGAAGGTAACTTTAACTTTGATGTTTTAGACAAGGTTATTAGTGAAACGCGTGTTTATGATATTCGTGATATTGGCAAAGAAGCTGAAGAAGAAATTCATGCGGTAGATCTTGTTGAAAACATTCCTGACAATGCCGTTGTTTTAGACATTCGTAGCCCTGAAGAAGAAGAAGATAAACCATTAGAGCTAGGTGATGTTGAAGTTAAGCACATCCCGTTTTACAAGCTATCTACACAGTTTGGTGACTTAGATATGACCAAAGAATACTTGTTGTATTGTGACCATGGTGTAATGAGTAAACTACAAGCATTGTATTTACTTGATAATGGTTTCAAAAACGTAAAAGTGTATCGTCCTTAACTTTTAGAGTTAACTGCTAGCGCTAACTTTAAGGTTCAGCACCTGTTGCCACAGACGAGTATTCTCTGGCGTGGCAACATTATTCTTCTTACCTAAGCGGTGAATATAACCGTTGATATAATCAACCTCTGTAGATCTACCCGCCAACACATCACTTCGCATTGAAGAACAGTTACTTTCCGTTGCTAATGCTACTTTATGAACCATTGCTTGTAAGTCAGTAAATGCTAAATCTATATTCTCAGCTTGGCTAACTTCAATGATCTCAGTTAATAATATTTTGATCTGCTCGGTAAAATTATCGTCATTTACCTTACCATTATCAATATTATTAAGGGCAGTGATCGGGTTTATCACACAGTTAATTGCCAATTTTAACCACTGTTTTTTCACAATATCTTGATGAAAAGTAACCTGGGGTAGGGCAGAGTTCAACTTGCTGGTGAGTTGCTCTTGCTGGAGATAGCTCAGTTCACCAGAAAGTAGTCCTATATCACTTTGCCCTAACCCTGTATGAGTTATCGTTAATGGTGAAATTCGTAAACTGCCATGGGTAGTTAACATGGCAAGTATAACCTGCTGACTTGGTAGCAGTTTGGCTACCGCCTCAAAGGTGCCTATACCGTTGTGAGCAAGTATCACTATGCAATGAGGGGAAATGTATTTGGCAATACTCTCTATTTTACTGGCGATATGAAACGACTTTAGGCACAACAGAATAATATCAGCAGACTCTATATCCGCTATTTGGCTATAAGTTAGCAGATAGCTTTTGGGGGAGGCTTGCTGATAGGAAGTAAATTGATAACTAGAAGTCCTTAGATTGTTCTTGCTAAGTAAGTCTTGATTTGAGGCAAGTAAAGTAACGTCGTTCTTTATATTTACAGTTACTGACGCACTATTTAAAATCTGATCTTGAGATAAATGATGGTACCAAAGTAATCCCATTGCCCCTTGACCAACGACAACAATATTATCCACTCTGCTGGTCATTTGTTTATTATTTACCATATTATTTACGTCTTTAATTAGTCGTCGCTAGTTACAGTGTCTTAGCTATATTGTTTCTAAATAAATTGCGGTATAACCATTTTGCTAATATAAATAAGCTGATACCAACAACATCAGCGATGAAGTCACCTAATTCACCACTTCTATAACCCAAAAAGGATTGACCTATTTCTGTTAACGCCCCATAAAAAATAAGTAATGGCACACAAAATTGCAGTGATAACTTTATAAGCGAGTGGCTAACCCAAGTTAAAATGAAAAAGCTAGTTAAGTGCCCTATAGTATCAATTTCGGGAAATTGAAATATACGTTTTCGTAAAGGATCGGGTAAAAATTCATGCGCGAAAAGTAGTAATATGGATACGATAATTACCGTAATAAAAAAGTAATAATGTTGGCGAGCTTTCACAAGCAATCTGCAATTAAATAAGGAAGTGACTCGATACTAGCATGATTTACTCAGTATTTCTTATTGAAGCTTTCACTTAGGCAAAGTACCTAGAATAGTTACTTGCTTAAATCTGTACTTTAGTTGCGTGCATTAAACGTGAAGGTATAATGGTATGTATTGAACAATTCAACCTACTATAGAGAAAAATTATGCCATCAATGGATATCGTATCAGAAACTGATTTAGAAGAAGTTAAAAATGCCGTAGACAATGCAAATCGTGAAATTACTACACGTTTCGACTTCCGTGGTGTTGAGGCCAGTTTTGAATGGAAAAAACCTAATGTAGTTTTAAAAGCTGAAAGTGACTTTCAATTAAAGCAAATGTGCGACATGTTAAGAAGCCAATTAGCTAAGCGTAACGTTGATGCCAAAGCAATGGCAGTAGGTAATGCTAGCGCTACGGGGAAAAACTGGAGTCAGCAAGTTACCTTCAAAGAAGGTATCGAGCAGGATATGGCAAAGAAGGTTGTTAAACTGATCAAAGACGAAAAAATGAAGGTACAAGCCGCTATACAGGGTGAACAAGTACGGGTAACAGGTAAAAAACGTGATGATCTACAAGCGGTAATGCAATTAGTGCGTACAGCGGACTTAGAGCAATCGTTTCAGTTTACTAACTTTAAAGATTAAATATTATTATTTTAGTCAATTTATCGTGGCTACAGCCATTTCCTAGAATAAATACTGAATTAAGCAAGCACCAAAATTAACAAATTTTTGGTGCTTTTTTTATACCCATCTATTCGTTATTTTGCATTACGTCATCGGTAAAGTTCGTATGCCAGAATTTATAACCTTGAACGGTTGCTTGTGCAGCTGCACCCCATAAATTTGCTTGGTAAATTTTTACGCCCTCAATATCGGCAGACTGGTTTGCAGAAGCATTTGTGCCTTCGCCATCATGTTCAGCGCTAGCTTCGGCGCGGGCGCCGCCATCCCAACCAGATTCTTTGAAACGCACTAAAGCATCATTGTTTAAAAATACATAAACAAAAGCTATTTGCTTAAATCCAATGCCTGCGCCAACACCAACAGAAGCAAAGCGATAATAGTCAGTTTTACCACCCTCATGCATTGTACAAACTCCGCCACCAGTTGATGCCGCAAATAAATAACTATCACTACCGGTACAAATGACATGCGCTTTATTCGCGTTTATAACGGCTTTCGCATCAGGGTGGTCTTCATAAATTTTACCTAAAGCTGATGCTGTTTCTTCTCGTGCATTTTTCATTTTAGCTTCGGGTGTATTTCCTGTAGCGCAGCCCCATAATAAACTCGTGGTTAAACCCATCAATATTAGTTTCTTCATTACCATTATAAATGCCTCATTATGTTGATATAAATGTAGAGTTGAATTAATAATATAGGGTGATTTTTTGAACAAAGATAGTAACTTACTCTAAAATTTAATAATTAGCAGTGCTTCATTATTAATCTTAAGTGGGAACTACCGAATAGTCATTTAGATTAATTATACTCCTATGCTTTTATTTACCACTAGACTCGTTAATTATTTAGCTGCTTATCAAAAAAAGGCATGTAAATGTTGGCAGAAAATATTCAGAGAAGGTAAATGTTAACGATTGCCTATCCTCGTTTTATTCTCACGGGTATAGATGTAAAGAGAGATGCGTAGCCTTTGATTTTAAGATTTTTGGGCCAATATAAGACGCTTTAAGTTTTACCCAACAAGCAAAATAGGTGTCCAAGTGCTGTAGTACATGACTATTAGTTCGATAAATAACTAAGATGATAAAAAACAGTATAGACGTCTATACGTTTAGATGTTGACATAGCTAGCAATCTAAGTAACATTATAACACTCAATTATTATGTGCTTTTTTTCTTAGGTAGCGTTATGCCCATTAAAATTCCCGGTCAATTACCCGCTCTTTCCGTCTTAGATAACGAAAATATCTTTGTTATGTCTGAGGACCGTGCGACAAATCAAGAAATTCGCCCTATGCAAGTGGCGATCTTGAACTTAATGCCTAATAAAATTGAAACTGAAGTTCAAGTTTTACGGATGTTATCCAATACGCCATTACAAATTAATGTTGAATTTGTTCGTATTCATGCCAATGTCTCTAAAAATACCCCGAAGGAGCATTTAGAGAATTTCTATTGTTTGTTTGATGATATTAAACACAAACAATATGATGGTCTTATCATCACAGGTGCACCGTTAGCTTTACTTGATTATCAAGAGGTTAGCTTTTGGGATAAAATTTGTGAAGTATTTGATTGGGCAGATAAAAATGTGACTTCAACCATGTTTTCTTGTTGGGCTGCACATGCCGCTTTATATCATTATTACGGTTTAAATCGTCATTTACGTCAGCAAAAGTTATCCGGTGTTTATCAGCATTACCCACTGGATAGTAAAGAGGAGTTAACGCGTGGTTTTGATGAGAATTTTAATGTGCCACATTCTCGTTATGGTTATATAAATCAAACCGATTATCAAAGTATCGATGAGTTGAGTATATTAGCGCAATCACCCGATGCGGGTGTGTATTTAGTGGCGAGTAAAAATAAACGACAAGTATACCTAACAGGACACCCTGAATACGATACCGCTACCTTACATGAAGAGTATCTCAGAGATCGTAAAAAAAATGCAGATACCAAGTTGCCAATCAACTATTATCAAGATAATAACGTTAATAATAAACCGGTAGGCTCATGGCGAAGTCATGGCAGTTTACTCTTTACTAACTGGTTAAATTATTATGTTTATCAAATAACGCCGTACCAATTAGATGCAGACCATATTAATTCGACACTAATGAAATAGTACGTTAAGTACTGAAAATTACCTTATTCTTTAAATAGTTATTTTTGGATTTAAAAATGAAAAAACACCCATCTTTTGCCTTATTCGAACAGCAACTAGCTAAAAATATTCTCATTCTTGATGGTGCTATGGGCACAATGATCCAAGCGTATAAATTTGAAGAGCAAGACTTTAGAGCTGAGCGCTTTGCTGATTGGCATACCGATGTTAAAGGCAATAACGATATGTTAGTGCTGACTCAGCCAGAAATCATTAAAGCTATTCACCTTGAATACCTCGAAGCCGGCGCAGATATTCTTGAAACTAACACCTTTAATGCGACGACGATTGCCATGGCCGATTACGACATGCAAGAGTATAGCGCTGAGATTAACCGTGTTGCTGCACAAATTGCCCGTGAAGCTGCCGATGAATATACCAAGAAAAACCCTGACCGCCCACGTTTTGTTGCCGGTGTGTTAGGGCCAACTAACCGTACTTGTTCAATTTCTCCTGATGTCAATGATCCTGCATATCGTAACGTGACATTTGATGAGCTAAAAGATGCTTACATTGAATCAACGCTAGCCTTGATTGAAGGCGGTAGTGATATCATTTTAATCGAAACTATTTTCGATACCCTCAATGCTAAAGCCGCTATATTTGCAGTAGAAACTGTCTTTGACCAGTTAGGTGAGCGTTTACCTGTAATGATTTCAGGTACGATTACTGATGCCTCCGGTCGTACTTTATCAGGACAAACAACCGAAGCCTTTTATAATTCATTACGCCACGCTAAACCTGTTTCATTCGGTCTTAACTGTGCGTTAGGTCCAGTTGAATTACGCCAATATGTTGCAGAGTTAAGCCGTATTTGTGATGTTGCCGTTTCTGCCCATCCTAATGCGGGTTTGCCAAACGCCTTTGGTGAATATGATTTTACCGTTGATGACATGAACACCCACGTAGAAGAGTGGGCTTCGTCAGGTTTCTTAAATATTATTGGTGGTTGTTGTGGTACCACGCCTGAGCATATTCGGGGCATGGCTGATTCGGTTGCAAATATCAAACCACGTAAAGTTGAAAAGCGTGAAGTTGCTTGTCGCTTATCAGGTTTAGAAGCATTAACTATTAATAAAGATAGCTTGTTTGTTAACGTTGGAGAACGTACTAACGTTACCGGCTCTGCTATGTTTAAGCGCTTAATTGTCGAAGAAGATTACGATAAAGCCATCTCTGTAGCCCTCCAACAAGTAGAAAATGGTGCCCAGATTATTGATATCAACATGGATGAAGGCATGTTGGACTCAAAAACCGCTATGGTGCGTTTTTTAAATCTAATTGCCGGCGAACCAGACATTGCTAAAGTGCCAATCATGATTGACTCCTCTAAGTGGGACATCATTGAAGCAGGCCTTAAATGTATTCAAGGTAAAGGTATTGTTAACTCTATCAGCCTGAAAGAAGGCGAAGAAAATTTCCGTCACCAAGCTGAATTACTTCGTCGTTACGGCGCTGCTGTTATTGTAATGGCGTTTGATGAAGAAGGGCAAGCTGATACCCGTAAGCGTAAATATGAAATTTGTCATCGTGCTTATCACATGCTTGTTGATGAAATTGGTTACCCGCCAGAAGATATTATTTTCGACCCGAATATTTTTGCCGTTGCCACGGGTATTGAAGAGCACAATAACTACGCGGTCGATTTTATCGAAGCGGTAGATGATATTAAGAAAAACCTACCCTATGCGATGATCTCTGGTGGTGTATCAAATGTGTCTTTCTCATTTAGAGGAAACAACCCCGTACGTGAAGCCATTCACGCGGTATTTTTATACTACGCCATTAAAAATGGCATGGACATGGGTATTGTTAATGCAGGTCAGCTAGCTATTTATTCAGACTTACCCGATAAGCTGAAACAAGCGGTAGAAGACGTTATTCAGAATAAGGATGATGATGCCACCGAACGCTTGCTTGATATTGCTCAAGAGTATCATGGTAAAGCTGGCGGACAAGTTTCAAAAACTGATTTAACTTGGCGAGAATTGCCGATTAATGCACGTCTATCTCATGCGTTAGTTAAAGGCATTAATGAATTCATTATTGAGGATACCGAAGAAGCCCGTTTAGCTGCCGACCGTCCTTTAGATGTTATTGAAGGGCCATTGATGGATGGCATGAACACCGTCGGCGATTTATTTGGCGCGGGTGAGATGTTTTTACCGCAAGTAGTAAAGTCAGCGCGGGTAATGAAACAAGCGGTTGCTTACTTAAACCCTTATATTGAAGAGGGGAAAACTGAAATAAGCACCAATGGTAAAGTGTTGCTCGCCACGGTTAAAGGTGATGTACACGATATCGGTAAAAACATTGTTGGCGTAGTACTGCAATGTAATAACTATGAAATTATTGATCTTGGCGTGATGGTTTCTTGTGATGATATTTTACGCGTCGCTAAAGAAGAAAACGTTGATATCATTGGTCTATCAGGCTTGATCACACCATCACTTGATGAAATGGTTTATGTTGCTAAAGAAATGAAACGAACAGGTTTGAAATTGCCTTTATTAATTGGTGGTGCAACCACGTCAAAGGCACATACAGCGGTTAAAATTGAACCGCAATATGATGAGCCGGTGGTTTATGTATCGAATGCTTCTCGCGCAGTCTCTGTGGTAAGTAACTTGTTATCAAGTGAACATAAAGCAGGATTTTTTGCCAGTACCCAAGAAGAATATGAACGTGTCCGTGTTCGCCATTATAAAAAAGGTCCGCGTTCAAGTTTAATTAGTCTTGAAGCTGCGCGAGCTAATGCCACCAAAATTAATTTTGATGATTATACGCCGAAAAAACCTAACAAGTTGGGGGTAACGGTACTTGATAATATCGATTTGAACGAAGTTAGAAAATATATTGATTGGACACCATTTTTCATGACATGGCAGATGTCGGGCAAGTATCCTCTCATTTTAAAACATGAAGTGATTGGCGTTGAAGCAACGAGCTTATTTAATGATGCTAACGCCATGCTTGATGACGTTATCAATAATAAAAAAATATCTGCTAGAGCGGTATTTGGTTTGTTTCCTGCGAACAGTAATCAAGATGACATACAGCTGTACACCGATGAAAGTCGCCAGGAAAAATTAATGAGACTTCACCAACTACGTCAACAAAGTAAAAAACCAGCAGGGCAGTTTAATCGTTGTTTGTCTGATTATATAGCACCAAAAGACTCAGGTATTGAAGATTATGTTGGTGCTTTTGCTGTGTCAGCAGGTTTTGGTGTGGAAGAGTTAGTCAAAGTTTTTGATGCTGATCATGATGCTTATAATTCAATATTACTCAAAGCGGTCGCTGATCGATTAGCTGAAGCGAGTGCTGAATATTTGCATGAAAAAGTGCGAAAAGAATATTGGGGTTTTGCGCCTGATGAAGATCTTAATAATGACGCGTTAATTCGTGAAAGTTATCAGGGTATTCGCCCAGCGCCAGGTTATCCTGCTTGCCCTGAGCATACTGAAAAAGGTTTGTTGTGGGAATTACTTAATGTTAAAGAAAACATTGATATGGACCTCACCTCAAGTTATGCCATGTGGCCTGGTGCTGCGGTAAGTGGTTGGTATTTTTCTCATCCAGAATCTAAGTACTTTGCCGTAGCTAAACTGGCTAAAGATCAAGTGCTCGATTATGCAGCACGTAAAGGTATGACCATCGAGCAAGCAGAACGTTGGTTATCTGCAAACTTAGACTACGAACCAGAATAAGTTGAATCAGAATAAGTTAAGTTTGAATAAAAGGGCTGAACTTATTCGTTGTTTGAATTGGTGATTTTATTACCGATATCAGCAGTACACCTTGAGAACAATAAAAAAGGCTGCATCATGATTTAATCATAATGCAGCCTTTTTCGATTTACAAATACACTTCTAGCTATTAGTTTTCTTGTTGATATTTATTGAGTTAATATTTGCTTATAATGTCTTGCGACACTATAAGCACTTCACTAATCGTGTTCGCTTATACCTTAGTTTATGTCTAAGTTAAGCTGAGTGATATAAGTCTGTTTGTGGTACAACAAACTTATTATTAAATTTGGCTGATAACACACCTTTGCGACGAGCAAGGGCAACTTGTAGTTTCTTAGCAACTTTGGCGATGGCCACATACAGTTGTTTGTCAGAAGCATTTACGGTGACTTTCTCTCCTTCGTACAATGTTGTTACTTCAAGTTTTTGTAGATGCGGCTCAACGGTAATGGTTGAGTTTAACGTCATAATCGACGGATAATGCTTAGAGACTTTCGCAAACTTATTCTCGATAGATTGCTTGATACCTTCAGTTATTTCAACGTGGTGTCCAGAAATTTTAATCTTCATAGTCTTACCTCTTTTGTTATCTTCATCTTTGTCTTCACCTTCATATTCCTCCTTCATTCATAAAAATGCAATAGGAAAAAGGTAGAAAAATGCAATTAAATGTAACCGTTATTTAGCCTTACTTTGTTCATTTTTGGGCATGAAAAATGCAGGTTTAAATACGACAAAAAGTAACAAGATAAACAATAAATTAATTATTCAAATAACTGATAAAACAGAAATGACAAAACAAAAAACGGCAAGTGACCTAAGTCACTTGCCGTTTTATTAGCGCTTGATAGCTATTGATTAATGGTTAATATCAAAGTAATTAGCTAAACAGTTATTTAAAGTGTCTATCAAAGAAGTCCATGATAGTGGTATTTAAATGCACCTTTACTTTTTTACCGCGCATACTATGTTTACTACCCGGGTAAGTCATTAACTCAAATATTTTCCCTTCATCTTGCAAGGCTTTAATTAACTTAGTGGTATTGGTAAACAATACGTTGTCATCAGCCATTCCATGATAAACCATCATAGGGCCACTTAAACCTGAAACATAAGGGAATACACTACTTTGCTGATAGCCTGCCGCATTCGCTTTAGGGTGATTTAAATAACGTTCAGTGTAATGTGTATCGTAGAGCATCCAATCGGTAACTGGCGCGCCACTTACGCCCGCTTTGAAATAATCACCTGCTTTAAACATAGTCATTAACGCCATATAGCCACCATATGAATGACCAAATACACCAATTCGTTCTTGATCTACATAGGGCAGGGTATGTAGATATTTTACGCCAGTAATTTGATCAGTAACTTCAACTTGACCAAGTCTCTCATAGATTGGAAATTCAAACGCTGTACCACGGTAGTTAGAGCCGCGATTATCAAGCTGATAAACAATATAACCCTGTTGCAGCATGTATTGAGTTATATCGGCACCTTGCCATGCGTTAGTTACGAGTTGTGCATGAGGTCCACCATAAACTCTAACAATAACCGGATACTTTTTACCTGGTTGCATGTTCTTAGGTTTATAAATCTTGTAGTACAAATCTGCCTTTGCGTCATCAGATTTTAATGAACCAAACTCAGGCATGACTAAATCATCATAATAAGGTGCTACCGGGTGCTCTGCCGTCACTTTGTTTTCAGCTAGCCAAGTAACATGTTCACCATTAGCGAGGTGTAAACTTACCTGTTTAGGCGTTTTAGTATTTGAGAAACTATCAATATAACTTTCACTGGTAGCGCTAAAATTGATGCTATGAAAGCCATTACGCTTAGTTATACGCTGTACATTTTCAGGAGATTTCCCGCTAAGAGGCACTTTATATAAATGACGTTCAAGGGGGGTATCAGCTCTGCCTGTAAAGTAAACCCAGCCATTTTTTTCATCAACACGTGTTAGTGAATCAACTACCCACGCGCCTTTAGTTAATTGCGATATTAACTCACCGTTTAAATTGTAATGATAAAGGTGTTTGTAGCCGTCACGTTCAGAAGCCCAAATAAAGGTTTTATTATCACTTAGAAAAGTTAAATCTTTATGTAGATTAAGCCAATGGGTAGATTCTTCAGTTAATAACGTTTTTTGGCGACGTTTTTTTAAGTTATAAGTTTTTAATATTAAGGTTTTTTGATCACGACTCTGCCATTGGTAAGATAAGTCTTTACTATCAGCTAACCACTTTACTCGTGGCAGATAAATATCCTTGTTGTCACCCAGATCGACAAAGCGAATTTTTTTGCCTTTAATATCGGTAACCGCTAATTGAATATGAACATTATTAGTACCGGTTGCCGGGTAACGTTGTTCAATGAGTTCTATTTTTTCAGCATATATTTCGTTACGAATAACAATTTTTACTGGGGTTTCATCAACACGTAAAAAAGCAATGTGCTTTTCATCGGGTGACCACCAATAACCAGTCATGCGTGCCATTTCTTCTTGAGCAACAAACTCACTCATGCCATTTTTAATCGTGCCAGCACCATCGATGGTTAACTGATGCTCTTCACCTGAAGCAATATTTAATACGTAGATATTTTGCTCACGAATATAGGAAACGAAATTACCTTTAGGTGAAAATTTAACATCCGTTTCAAAACCAGCCGTTTCGGTTAAGCGTTTAGCTGTTTTAGTCGCTAAATGGTAATAGTAAATATCACCATTTAGCGGGAACAATAAAGCACTACCATCTTGCGAAAATTGGTATTCCATGATGCCAACACCATAAATACGCTGGCGTTCACGACGAGCTTTTTCTTCATCCGACAAGCTCTCTTGACCACTAAAAAGTGATTGAGAATCAACCAGTATTTTATTTTCTTTACTGGCTAAATTGTATTCCCATAAATCGTAACGGTGTAAGTCATCGCTTTTACCTTGTAGGTAAGTTACCCGTGTTCCATCAGGAGAGAATTTTAATGATTTAGGTGTTTGACCATCAAGAGAAGGCGAACTATAAATGCGCTCAATGGTTAATTGCTCTGCGTTTGTCGTAACGGCAGGCGCTTTGATATTTTCATCTATTGCGTTAGCGTTTGCATTTAGCGGTAAGGCTAATGAACAAGCAAGAGCAATAAGTGCATTTTTAACAGTAAATTTCATGGGAAAGTTATCTTATTAAGTTGTTTTAATTGTATGTAAATAGGTGAGTTTGTACGTTGAGCCTATGACGTCCATGCCAATTTTATGACAGGCATTGTCTTTAAAACTTAACACGAGTGCAAGTTTTGATGATAAAAAGTTTATTTAATCACGTGCAATTTATGTCAGTTAAACTGCACGTTATTAAATTTTATAGTCGCTATTTTATTAGTTCAATAAGCTCATGTATGGTTTTGACTGCCTTGATATTGGCGCCTAAACCTTCCATCGATTTATGATAATTTCGATAAGGAATATAGATCTCGGTAAAACCATGCTGCGCAGCTTCTTTAACGCGAGGTACACCACTATCTATTGGTCTAACATCACCGTTTAAACTCAACTCACCCATAATGCAGGTATTTCTTGGGATAACAAAATCATTAAGGCTACTTAGCAGTGCAGAAACTAAGGCTAGATCGATACAGGTTTCAGATTCATCTATTTTTAAACCGCCAACAATATTAAAAAAGGTATCGTGATATATCTTCGTTTTAGTATGTTTACGTAAAATCCCCGTTAACATTTTAATTCTGTTCATGTTTAACCCTACACAAACGCGTTGTGGAAATTCTGCTTCAGTTTCTGTAGTCAAACATTGAATTTCTAACAGCAGGTTTCTGTTACCTTTACGAATACAAGTAATGGTTGAACCAGGCGATTCTGTGCTTGACCCTGACAGGAAAATTTCACTGGGGTTATCAACACTGAGCATGCCGCGCTCACACATTTTAAAAATACCGACAGTGTCGATATCACCAAAACGGTTTTTATTCGCACGTAGGGTACGTATTTGTCCATCATTTGTATCGATATGTAATAGGGCATCAACGATATGAACAAGGGTTTGTGGGCCAGCAATTTCATTGTTTTTATTCACATGGGCAATAAGAAACATGGTGACATCGTTTTGTTTACAATATTGCGTTAACGCTTGAGCTGCTCCTTTTACCTGAGAAGGTGAGCCAGGACTACCATTCGCATTTTCGGTAACAACGGCTTGAATAGAATCAATGACCGCAAACTTTATCTTATGTGTATCTAGTTGTTCAATGATTGACTCTACACTGGTTTCAGAGAGTAAATAAAGGTTGTCTTCATTGTAATCCAGCTTTAAACGTTGCACACGATTTTTGAACTGAGACAATGACTCTTCAGCCGTACAATATAATGATGCGGTTGTTTGTGACATGCGTGCGACAAGATCTGAAAGTAATGTGGTTTTCCCCGCACCAGGGTCGCCTGAAATAATATTGACCGAGCCTGTAGTCACACCGCCGCAAAGCACGCGGTCTAGTTCACCTATGCCGGTAAGCTGCTTTTCAGCGTCAGTGGTTTTTATCTCATTAATTTTTTTAGAGCCACCGCCAGTTAAGCCAGCATAACCACCTGAAGTTATTTTACGAGCGCTTGTACTATTGGCTGTCGCCTTAGGGATTTTCATCTCAACTAAGGTATTCCAAGCCCCACATCGGCATTGTCCCTGCCAACGAGTGTGATTCATACCGCAATCTGTGCATACAAATTCGATTTTTGCTACTTTGGCCATCTAGTTTTACCTACCTTTAAACGATAATATGACTGTGATAAGGGACTGTCATCGAAAAATATTATGTTAATTAGACTTTTTAAAGTTAATTAGAACGCTATCAAAAAAGTTAATTGAGTCACAAGGAATTCCCTTGATTGAGTAACATCATAGAGAGGCATAGAAATTGCTTGGTTTTTAATGATAAAGTCGGTTAGATTATAATGATTTTGATTTTTTTGTCTAAACTAAAAATAGTGATAAAACCTCTAATCTAGTAACAACGCTATCTTTAGCTGTTAAAATAGAGGCTGAACCAGAAGTTAATAATAAAACTATGAATAAAGATTTTTTCAAACACCATAAAATCATTGACAATTTTCGTGGTGAGGTCAATAAAATAAGTTTTGAAGCTAATTATAGTGCTGCTACAGAGCACCTTAATAAAACTGAAAAATTTTTATTAAAAATGGAATTAAAACGCTTATCGAGCGTTTGTACGCGTGCCATCGATTTACGTGGCTTGGTTAATGGTGAATGCCAGTTATTTGACTTTCAAGGTCAAACTCATTTTTTGGATGACGTGGCTATCGCTGCCTTCAAAGAAAATGTTGCTATTTATGGCGACTATACTTTTGGTGTTTACGAAGCCGTCAAAGATGCTAAGAATAGTTTTCGTAATATTTATCAAAATGAACAGAGCACCCCTAGCACCATTGAAAGTCGCAGCAAGAAATCGGGAATGGAAAAACTTCAATACCCAGCTAAGTTACACGTCCTAGAAAACTATCCCAACCGCGTCGAAGAGCGAATGAACTTTGCTATCCCTATCACATTAACCATAGTGAATAAGCAGCCGATTTTGACAACCAGTATTGATCTGAGTGTTAAAGGCATTAAGTTTAAACTGATTAATGAAATGGCTTTATTTAAAGGCGATCAATTAACCATCGCATTTACGGGGTTAGAGCAAGAGTTTCAATTTAGTAAAGATAGCTCATTTTATTTTGAAGTCCAAAATGTCTTACGTGATTCAGGTACTCAGATCATAGGCTGTCGGCGCATAGATATTCCTGAAAACGATGGTTTTCAACGTTTCTTAGTCGGTTACATCCAAGGAAATAAACGCCGTTATAAAATAAACTTAGATAATAGTTTAGCGGCATTACAGGCGAGAAGTCTTGAGCAGTATGCATTAGTCAAATTAAATGAATTGGTTATATTTATGCACAGTGCCGATGGCGATGTGAATAAATCATTACCTCGCTATGCGCTAACGACCAAGAACAATCAAAAGATCTATCAATATTGGCGAGATGAGAAAAAGCGCTCGGCATTGCATTACCTTATCACCGCGGATCGACTTAAACGCTTACATGTTTTAGAGTCGCAAGGTAAAAGCTTATTAGTCTTTAGCTTTATTCACCAACATAAAGGTCATAAGTTTTTCTATACGGTAGATGAAGAGCAACTTAAGCACGATAATGCCTTTTTCACGCAATTCTTAGCTTTTGCTGCCAGCAAAAGTACCTTTGCAATAACGGCGTTAGCATCTCATACCGTGGATTCAGACCAAGCATATTCGCCTTTTACTTTATCTACTGCTATGACTAAGCAGCAAAACTATTTGAATCCGCCATTAACAGATGAAGTTAATGATATTGTTGCTCATCTTCCCTTTGCAATAACGGCAATAGACATTACCAGTAGCTGTGAAATTAGTGATTATCAAGTGTTAGGGTATGCCGGTATTGATCTTGAACGGCTTAAAAGCTTTGGTCATAAATATGATGAAAATGAAAGTAGAGTGGATGAAATAACGCTAGATTATGGTCATCAACGTCAAGAAGTACGCTTTAAATACCAGACCCCTACTATCATTGAGTGCAACGCTTTAAATTGGTCAGGACTGTCGGCAGACTTTTCTGTTTCTGGACTAAAAGTGGACTTAGAAAATCCAGCGGCTTTATCTAAAGGCGATATTGTTAATTTAACTTTTCCAAAATTACAAAAAATAACCTCTGCCTTCGATTTAAAGCAATTACCTTATAAAATCATGAGGATCAGTCAAGATAAAAAAGTGGTAAATCTGCGCGTATCAGTTAAAGAACATCAACATATAGGGCGATCATTCTTTAAGCTGTTAATTGATAAAAATAAAAATAAATTAACCCCGGACGAATATGCCATGCTAACACCGGGTTTATCTGATGCACTAAGGACCTTATATGCTGTAAATATGGCAATACCTACTGCTATGGTGCAATCAAGTGGTAGTCGCTATAAAGTAGAAACCTTAGTTGCTGGGCAGCACAGCTACCAGAGTCATAAAAACTTATTATCAGCGATGTTACGATTAAGTGATCGCCATGGTTATTATAATTTATATCCATTGTTAGGTAATTTGAAGGTCAGTAATTTAATCGACCAACATATGAAAAAGCTAGTGGCAAGTGACTCGGCCGTGAGTGAACTGATCTATATTGCAATAAATACAAGTATTACCGACATAGATAAGTCGGTAACGATAAAACAAGAGAGTGAGCTAAACACCCCACAGATGAGAAACTTTTTTATTAAAAAGTCTCTGAAACAAGGTGATTTTTATAGCCTGCAATTAAAGCTATCGCGAACTGATGAAGCACATATGGAACATTTGAATCCTGAGCTGGCTTATATCGGCTCATATGCAATACATCGTGGTAAGCAACTTGAACAAGATATATATAGTGTTGCAGGGGTCGTTCAGTTAATTGATGTCACACAAGAAACATTATTAAGGCATACATTGAATACAGAGTATAATTGATATAATAACGGCATTAAAAAAGCCTAACCTCAACCCTTTAAATGGTGTCGAGTGTAGGCTTTTAAATGGTGAGATAAAAATCTAAGAAATTATGCTAACCAGTGCAATAGGCAGTCGAGGCCCTGCACGTTAATACTACTGTCAGCTTGTGCCAATACAATGGGTTTAGCATGAAAAGCAACGCCAAAACTTGCCGCAGCCATCATCACTAAATCGTTTGCACCATCACCCATAGCAACGGTTTGATTTGTTGGTATTTTATACTCTTTACTTAAAATCGCTAGAGAGTCAGCTTTAACTTGCGCATCGACCACATCACCTAATACTTTCCCGGTAAGTTTGCCATCAATAATTTCAAGCGTGTTGGCAAAAGCAGCATCTAAGTTTAACGTTTCTTTTAGATGATCAGCAAAATAAGTAAAGCCACCTGAAGCAATAGCAATACGCCAATTATGCTTTTTAAGCTCAATAATTAGCGGCTTTAATCCAGCCATTAATGGAATGTTTTTGGCAACATCACTTAATATACTTTCTGGTGATTGAGCTAATGTCGCCACACGTTGATGTAAACTTTCGGCAAAATCGAGTTCGCCTAACATTGCGCGCTCTGTTACTTCAGCGACTTCTTCACCAACACCGGCTAGCTTTGCTATTTCATCAATACACTCAATTTCTATCGTGGTTGAGTCCATATCCATAACTAATAACCCCGGCTCACTTAATGTGGGGACTTGCGTTAATAATGCCGCTTCGATTTTATTCGCCAAAGCAAAGTCAGCTAGGGCTTTACGTGCTTGAATAAAGTCAGGGCAGTTAACTTGAAAGCGACAACTGGTTTGATTATTACGATGATTAATCGTGGTCAAGGTGGTTATTTCAAGTTGAGCATGAGTTTGCAATGCCAGCAGCTTTTTAATAGGCAGTTGCTGAAACACGACCAGTTCTATTTGCTCTTCTGTTGTAGCTTTGGGCAGAGCTCTGTTACCTAAAGTAATCCCTTGCTCAGAGAGGCTAAAGGCGACAGGTAATTGCTCATGTTGCAAATTTTCGGCTAAATACTGTTCAAGCGATAGGGGTAATATATTGGTAATAAAAGACACGTTAACTCTCTAGGGTATTGGTATATATATAAATAATAAACTTCACATCAGTTAATAATCTAACTATAGTGACACTATTAATGCGCAAAAATAATCATCAGTGTTCTTATGAAGCAAGCCGAACAGTCTTTATACCCTAAATTATCGTCGATTTATAATAAAATTCTGCAATTAGCTAGTGCAATTTTGTTTATCATATTACTGATGGGTATCTTGCAGTCTACAGACGGGAAAAATACTGATAACTTAACGGCACACTTTAATTATATTGCTAAGCAGCAACTTCAACAGGCAATTGTAGGTGTTGCCGTTATTCTTGAACAATCACACGAAAGTAAATTAAAGCAAGACGCGTTTTTACAGCATTATCTCAATGGTTTGACAAAAGTTAACTTTGTTAAGCAAGCGCATTTATATGATGCCTCTGGATTGTTATTAGTGTCGAGTGTATCGGTGGAAAAAGATAATCAGGGCAATAACATTTCTTCCTCTAAGGCTAAAAGTATTAATGATCTTTATGGTATTTCGCCACATCAACGTAACTTAACCGATACCTTATCACCTTTCATTGAAGAAATTAGATATACCGATTCAAGCAATTATAAACTGCACGGTTATCTACGATTTACTATTGAGCAGTCTTATTTAACTGATATTTTAGCCAAAGCCGACGAAGAACAGCAGTCTTTACAGCGCTTAATGTTGTTATTAGCGGGGGTGATTGGCTTTTTACTTACCCGAGGTTTAAATCGCTTTAGTAGACGAGGTTATCGCTTAAGCCAAAAAACTTAAGTCACTTTATGTACTTTGTCTACGTGAAGAAAACTTGCTCTATATTGCGTTCAAGTTGATTTGCTAACTCGTCTGATTTTTCAGGTCGTATTGTCGTTAATACTTCAAAAATTTTAATCAGATTTATGGGTGAATTAACCTCAGAACTCGCTGTGGAGAGAGCCGTAATCCTATTTTCTTCTTGTTCATTATCTTGGTTGTGAGTCAGTACTTCTTTACTCAGCGGCATTGACGGCGCATCAGTTTCTAATACTAGACAATCTAAGGGCAGGCGCTTGATGGTGTTGATGGTTTTTTGAGCTCGAGAATAAGTGATAGTACTACCCACACCGAGTTTAAAGCCTAAATCTATATAACCTTTAGCTTGTTGGTAACTGCCAGAGAAACCATGAATAATTCCTGCTCTATCTAGCTTATACCGTTTCAAAAAAGGCATTATCTTATCGTGCGATTGTCTGTGATGAACTATTACGGGTAAGTTGTGTTGCTTAGCTAGGTTGAGTTGAAAATCAAAAAAGTACTTTTGATGATTCCAATTATCTTCTGGCGTTTGCCCATTATGCTCAGCATTTTTGGCAATCGCACCATCAAGACCTATTTCGCCTACGGCAACAATGTCATTTCGTGATTTATTTACACTTTCGGATAATTGTTTTAAATGCGACTCATCCAATGCTTGTAAAAACCATGGGTGAATACCTAAACAAGGGTAAATCTTTAGCGGGTTACCGTGGTGACGTTTGGCTAGGCTGAGTACTTGATTAAAGTTATCAGGAGCAATGGCAGGAACAATTATACGATTAATGGCTAGATGTTGGCATTGGGCTAATAAAGCAGGTAGTTGCTCACTAAAAGCAATATCGTCAAGATGGCAATGGCTATCGGTAAACTGCATCATTGCCTCCTTTGATGGTTAGACCTAAAGTTAGACTTAAACATTAAAACTCGATTCAGGAGAATATGCTCCAAGCATTGTCTAATAAGTGACATCCATGCCACGTCCGATTAGACACTTCGGGAATTACGTAGTTACTTATGTTTGAATAATACCCATAATTTAAATCTAGGTCACCCTAGTGAAAGAAACAAAGCACGGAGCTGACGAATGTCAGTGAGTACTTTTGTGACGCATCAATGGTGTGACCTAGGTTAAATTTACATGCGATCCATTACTTCAATGCCTAAAATATCTAAACCTTGTTTTAAGGTATCGGCAACAACTTTACATAAGGCTAAACGTGACGCTTTAACCTCATCGCTGATATCTTCTTTAAGGATAGGACAGGCCTCATAAAAACTCATGTAAAGGCTGGCTAATTCGTAGAGGTAGTTACATAACAAGTTAGGCGTACATTCGCTAATGACTGCATCAACGACATCTTCAAGTTGTAATAACTTTAATGCCAATGCTTTTTCTTGTGGTTCAATAATGCTAATTACAGCGTTATTTTCTACTGTACCGGCCTTACTCTCTGCTTTAGAAAAGATACTTTGAATACGTGAGTAAGCGTATTGTAAGTAAGGCGCCGTAGCCCCTTCAAAGCTGAGCATAGTTTTCCAGTTGAAAATATAATCACTGGTACGGTTTTTCGATAAATCGGCAAACTTAACCGCGCCAATACCTACTTTCTTTGAAATTTCAGTTAAATCAGCATCGGTAATTTCTGGGTTTTTCTCTTTGATTAACGCCGCAGCACGAACGATCGATTCATCAAGTAATTCTGCTAACTTAATTGTGCCACCCGTACGGGTTTTAAATGGTTTACCATCATCACCCATCATCATACCAAACGGGCAATGCTGGTAACCAACATTTTCAGGTAATAAGCCAGCCTTACGCGCAACAATTTCAACTTGCTTAAAGTGTAATGCTTGACGTGCATCAGTAAAAATAATGATGCGATTAGCGGCTAGCTTACCACTGCGGTAACGACATGCAGACAAATCTGTGGTCGCGTATAAGAAACCGCCTCCCGATTTTTGAACGATAAATACCGGTGCTTCACCGTCTTTGTTAGCCATTTCATTAATAAAAACAACTTTAGCGCCTTGGCTCTCTTCGGCAATTTCTTTCGCCATAAGCTCATCAACAACAGTAGATAAATCGTCGTTATAAGCGCTTTCGCCCATAATATCTGAGCGTTTTAATGACACATTTAATTTAGCGTAAATCTCTTCACTGTGGGTGATTGAAATATCAATAAACTGTTGCCATAACTTGGCACAAGCTTCATCACCACTTTGCAGTTTAACGACATCAGCACGGGCTCTATCGGCAAAACCTGCTTCGTTATCAAACCGTACTTTTGCTTCACGATAAAAGTTCTCTAAATCGGCAAGGGCAGTTTCAGCAACTTCATCGCTGGCGAGTTTATCGCTTAAATGTGCGATTAACATACCAAATTGCGTACCCCAATCACCCATGTGGTTTTGACGAATAACTTTATCACCACGAAATTCTAGTGCACGAACAACAGCATCACCAATGATGGTTGAACGTAAGTGACCAACATGCATTTCTTTAGCGAGGTTAGGCGCTGAATAGTCAACCACTACTGTTTGTGGCTCATCACCAGGAATAGCACCACGTTGTGCTACGCCGATGTTGTCATCTTGAGCAACTTTATTAAGTTGCTCGGCTAGCCAATTTTCATCTAAGTGAATATTAATAAAACCAGGGCCAGCTAATTCAATTTTGCTAGCGATACCGTCTAGGTCTAACTCGGCAACAACCTTGGTTGCTAACTCACGCGGGTTAGTTTTTAGCTTTTTCGCTGCGCCCATAACACCATTGGCTTGATAATCACCAAAATTCGGACGATTAGATAAGCTAAGGGCAGGGTTAGTACCTATCGGTAAGCCCGCAGCAACCATAGCTGCACTGACTCGTTTACTTAAAATTTCTTTAATATTCATTTCGTTATCTCATTCTCTTTGTTATTTGGCTCAATACATTCATCAATCGTGCTCATTGACTAACGTCAACTCCGCGCGTTTTCTTCTGTCTTGAACCAACTAACTGCGAGAATGCGTAACTCACAGTCAGTAACTTTTATTAGTTTTTTATCTTTGATATTTTACTAAAGCAATCATCAAAAATAATCTTAATCTGTTCATGTTTGGTTAAGTAGATAGCGTTATAGCAAGGCGCTTGGGCATTTTTATAACGGATCTTAGTACACTAAGTGACTGCATAAAAATGTTTGAGCAACGCTGCTAGAACGTTATTTACGACAGCAAACTAGTGTTCACGGGTCGAGTGGAACACTATATCTGGGTTTCTTTCTTGCGCTAGCGATAAGTTAACCATCGTTGGTGCGATATACGTTAAGTTATTACCACCATCAAGTGCTAAGTAATCACCCGATTTCTTTTTAAATTGCTCTAAAGTGCGCTCATCATCACAAGTACACCAGCGTGCAGTAGCAACACTAATGGCTTCGTATATCGCATCAACTTTATATTCAGTTTTCAAACGTTGCACAACAACTTCAAACTGTAATACACCAACAGCACCAACAATCATATCGTTGTTAATGAAAGGTCTAAATACTTGTACAGCACCTTCTTCAGATAACTGAATCAAACCTTTTTGTAATTGCTTAGCTTTTAATGGATCACGAAGACGAATACGACGGAACATTTCCGGTGCGAAGTTAGGAATACCACTAAACTTCATCATTTCACCTGAGGTAAACGTATCACCTATTTGAATACTACCGTGGTTGTGTAAACCAATAATATCACCGGCAAAAGCTTCTTCAACGTTTGAGCGATCACCAGCCATAAAGGTTACCGCATCGGCGATTTTTATATCTTTACCAATACGCACTTGCTTCATCTTCATACCTTTTTCATACTTGCCTGAGCAAATACGCATAAAGGCGATACGGTCACGATGTTTTGGATCCATATTGGCTTGGATTTTAAATATAAAACCGGAGAACTTTTCTTCTTCAGCGGTTACTTCGCGTAAATCTGTTTTACGCGGTAATGGCTTCGGTGCCCATTTAGTCAAACCATCAAGCATGTGGTCTACACCAAAGTTACCGAGTGCAGTACCAAAAAATACAGGTGTTAATTCACCCTTTAAGAATTCTTCTAAATTAAAGTCATGAGAAGCACCCGAAACAAGCTCTAATTCTTCACGTAAATCATCAGCATAATTACCAATAATTTTATCAAGTTCAGGATTGTGAAGACCTTTAATAACGCGCTTTTCTTGAATCATGTGGCCTAGGCCAGATTGATACAAGGTAATTTCGTCATCAAGAATATGGTAAATGCCTTTAAATTCTTTACCCATGCCTATTGGCCAAGTAATGGCAGCACACTTAATTTTTAATACTTCTTCAACTTCATCCATAACTTCCATCGGGTCACGTACATCGCGGTCCATTTTGTTCATGAAGGTAATAATTGGCGTATCGCGAAGACGAGTAACTTCCATTAACTTAACTGTACGGGCTTCAACACCTTTGGCAACGTCAATTACCATCAAACATGAGTCAACAGCGGTAAGGGTACGGTAAGTATCTTCCGAGAAATCTTCATGGCCAGGGGTATCAAGTAAGTTTACTAAACAGTCATTGTAAGGAAATTGCATTACCGAGGTAGTGATTGAGATACCACGCTCTTTTTCCATTTCCATCCAGTCAGATTTTGCGTGTTGACCTGATTTTTTACCTTTTACCGTACCGGCTCTTTGTAAGGCTTGGCCAAACAAAAGTACCTTTTCGGTGATGGTGGTTTTACCCGCGTCGGGGTGAGAAATGATGGCAAAGGTGCGACGTAAATCGACTTGCTTTTGCTGTACAGACATGCAAATTACCTGTTAAGTAAATAGTAGGAAAACGCCTTTTGCACTTGGCTTAATATTAGCCTTAGTACAGGGCTTTTCATCATTATTAAAAAATTGCGCGCATTGTAACATTAAAATAGAAATAAATTACAAAAAGCAGCGTTTATAAGACTTAACTTTTTATATTAATAAAACGAAGATTGATAGGGCTTAGAAATAATGATGAAAGGTGACTATTTACCTTCTTATAACTTAAGGCAAGCAACCAGAATGTTGGCTAATTTACTTGAAAGAGAATGAGTTTACATTGTGCAATTAGATAAATAAGCTTGAAATAAATTGAGATTCACTTTGATCTAATAACGGGATGTGTATCTTTTTAAATGCGAGCTGTTTATTGTCATTACTTTGGGGGGTCACTTGGTTAGACAATAATGCAAAAGCTTTTTGTTTGCTCAAGCCAGTAAGTTGACTTATTTTACTTAGCGCATCACTCACAATAAGGTTTGCGACATCTTCATTTGATAGTTGGCTATCAGTCGTCGGGGTTATTTTAGTAAACATATGGCTCTGCTCATCACTTGTTAAATTTCTGTATGGCACCTTAAGTACCTTGTTGAGTATATTAACTAAATGAAAGGAATTAACTAGCCACTTTACGTATGCAAATGTTGTTATTTGTTACTGAGTTGGCTAGTTTATTATTTAAGCAGGGAAGGTTAGTCGTTTATTAGCTAATTATTTATTTGCATGCCAATGACATAACAATAGCGTCTTCATAGCCAAAACCTGAGTTACTTGGGTAGTATCCGGTACGGCGATCAATTTCGATAAAACCAGCATTCATATAGAGCATTTGTGCCGCTATATTTTTTGCGCGTACTTCTAAGAATATTTTTGTTGAACCGAGTTTTTTCGCTTGGGCTAAAAATTGATTAAGTAATACTTTACCGTATCCTTTACCTTGCTCTGTTGGTAAAACACAAATATCCATTAGCGTTGCTTCACCAATAATATATTCGCCAATATAAAACCCTATGGCCTGTTCTGCAGGCAGGTCTTTTGCAATCACTTGGAAAAACTCACCAAAGTAACGTCCACCAATACAGCTTAAAAAGGTTTTCTCACTCCATGGGTGCGAGTGACAAGCAAGCTCTATCGGCATTAACTTATCTACATCGGAGTGTGCTATATCAGCAAAGTATTCTTTGCTCGATTTTGATCCATTACTCATTGTGCTTACTCTTGTATTTTTTTAGTCAGTAATTGCCATAATTGCTTTTTAAGCGCAGGCGACTTTGAAATTTCGGCAATAGTCGGCGTAATTAACTGTTGCTCAAGCCATTGTATTTGATTTTGTGATGATACCGAGGTGAAATACCAGTTAAATAGCCCTAAATTTAAGTGATCATCTTGGTGACTAATTTCACCGATACTTAAGCCTGTCGCTAATAAAATGTCATTGAATAGTTGTCGATTAGCCAACTCTTTTAAATCGATGTCAAGATAGTTGTTGGACTGAGTCTGAACTGCGTCATTTGGAGCTTCATAAGTTCGATGCTGCCAAAGACTGATGCCCATTTCAGTAAGTTGCTCAAATTGATGTTGATTAATGCTCATCAGTTACGGCTCATTAGCTCTTGGATTTACGGTTAAATATAATGACAGAATTAGTTGCTGACTAAAAGCAGATAAATGAGGCTTTTAGTTAGTATTATCTAGAAAAAATTGCTTTAGATTGTAGATGATTGATTAGGGAGGTATACAGATATAACAGAAGAAAAAATGGCAGGGGTGGAGAGACTCGAACTCCCAACCATCGGTTTTGGAGACCGCTGTTCTACCAATTGGAACTACACCCCTGCAGCAGAATCGAATTATACTGATGCGAGCTAAAAGGTAAAGCACTAATGCAATTTTTTTACTAAAAAACGTTTGTTTGACTGATTTATCAACAAACTGGCAGTTAAGTAGCCAGTTTGTGTTTGTTTAAGTAAAATTTTAATTTAGTTTAAAAGTTAAACTTCATTGCTTAGCTAGTTTGGTCTGATGACAAAACCGATATTTTTCAGGGTAAGGAAAGACACTTTTATAAATACCATTGGCGACATCTTGTTGGCATTGTTGCCAATAGCTTGCGGTTAACAAATCTTGATGATGTATTTTAAATGCTTTTAAATAGCTTGGGTTTGCCAATGCAAAGGTGGCTATTTCTTCAGGGAACATATCTCCTGGTAATACCGTATACCAAGGCTCTGAAGCATATAGTTGCTCTTCAGTAATTGCTTTAGGCTTCTCCCTAAAATTTACCTCATTCATATAGGTTATTTCATCATAATCATAAAAAATTACCCTGCCATGGCGTGTGACGCCAAAGTTCTTGAGTAACATGTCGCCTGGGAATATATCTGCGGAGATAAGTTGTTTAATGGCCTCGCCATAACCAAACATGGCATTGTCTATTTTTTCCTGTTCTTTATTTTTAAGAGCATCTATTAGGTATAGGTTGAGTGGCACCATACGGCGTTCTATGTAGACATGTTCAATAATAAGCAGTTCTTCTTCACCAGCCCCTTCATAACGAATAATTGAGGAGGCTACTTTTTGTAACTCAGCTAAAAGTTCCTCATTAAAACGTTTTTTGGGGAATGCGACTTCTGAATATTCCATGGTATCAGCCATACGACCGACCCTGTCATGTAACTTAACTAAGCGATATTTCCCTTTTACATCTTTTTTAGTCATGTTTTTACTGGGTGAGAATTTATCTTTAATAATTTTAAAAACATAGGGATAAGAAGGCAGGGTGAATACAGACATCACCATACCTTTAATACCGGCAGCTAATTCAAATTGGTCATCACTGCTATCAAGGTGGTTAAGGAAATCCCGATAAAACTGTGTTTTACCTTGTTTATGAAAGCCAATTGCAGAATATAAATCAGCTTTGGTTTTATGAGGCATAAGCCCTTGTAAGAAGTTAACTAAGGCATAAGGATGCTGACAATCTACAAAAAAGTAAGCACGTGCGAAACCAAATACCACCGCCATACTTTCACTGGTAGTTAATAGTGCATCTAAGTATAAACCGCCTTTTTCGTTATTAAGTACCGCAACAATAAATGGCGTTTCTCCCGCAGGCGATAAAACTCGACCAATTAAATAGGCACCTTTGTTGCGATAAAAAGTAAAGTTAAGAATATCAAATTGTAAGTCTTCTAATTTTACCCGGGTTTTATGTGCTTGGCGGCGAAAGGTATTAATGAGCGCATCAACATCACGGTCGAGATTTTCAAAGGGGATTACCGTTCTATGATTGTTCATAATGTCACAGATGGTTTGCTTTAAACCCAATACTTCCGGTTGATAAGAAGTGTAAATTTCTGGCGATTCTTTATCATCAAGTCGGTGCGCAGTACTTTCAACAAAAATATAATCATTGTTATAATATTTTCGCTCAAATAAATGACAAAATACTGAGTTATAGAAAGTTTCGGCTAACTCTGGCTGCTTATGGTTGATTAATAAGTCTGAGTAAGCACCTTTAACTTGCTGCCACAAGGCATTATCGAGCGCGCTAATGTCGAAATTTTCTTTTATATGGTTGAAAGTTTCAGTTACGCGATCATCATAAAAAGTGGTTCTTGCTCTAGCTGCCCTATGGATTTCATTCCATTGGCATTGTTGAAACCGTTCCCTAGCTGATTGAGTAAGTTCAGTGAAAAGTGCGACATGGCGTTCAAAACCGTTAATAATAGTGGTGGCTATAGTAAGCGCAAGTTCATTTTTCATAGGGCATCAACTCTTTAGTCGTTTTAAAATGGGGTATATAAGTATCGATTATCTCCCAACATACACTAAAAGCTTTATTGCTGAGATAATTATCATAAATACTGGTTATAACTAACAATAATGTTGTTTCAACACAACTTTGTTCTCTGTTCTGTAGGCTTAAGTTTTAAAAGTGGCGAATTAACTTGCTATCAATGGCTTGCAGCTCTAAAATTACGCCTTTTTTAAGCCAGAAAAATAGCCAATATCATGCGTGTTTCAGACTTTTCCTTCGATTTACCCGAAGCTCTTATTGCTCGTTATCCAAAAGCAGAGCGCACATCTAGTCGTTTAATGACCTTAAATGGTAATTCTGGTGTAATAACCGATGGCGTTTTTACCGATCTTGTCGCGCAATTAAATTCAGGTGATTTATTGGTTTTCAATAATACTCGCGTCATTCCGGCAAGAATGTTTGGTCAAAAAGCCAGTGGTGGTAAAATTGAAGTATTGATTGAACGTATTGTCGATCAAAATACGGCTCTTGCTCATATTCGCGCCAGTAAGTCTCCTAAAGTAGGTAATGAGCTTTTCCTCGGCAATGAAGACAGTGACGTTAAAGTCAAAGCAACAATGGTGGCTCGCCATGGTGCTCTTTTCGAATTAAAGTTTAATAGTGATCAGTCAGTGTTAACTATTTTAGATGATATAGGGCATATGCCACTACCACCTTATATAGATAGGCCTGATGAAGACAGTGATAAAGAGCGCTATCAAACTGTTTACAATGAAAAGCCTGGCGCAGTTGCCGCGCCAACGGCAGGTTTACATTTTGATGAAGCCTTATTAGAAAAGATCAAAGAAAAAGGTGTTGAACTAGCATTTGTTACCTTACATGTTGGCGCAGGCACTTTTCAACCCGTTAAGGTTGACGAAATTGCCGATCATATTATGCACGCAGAGTACGTTGAAGTGTCAGATGAAGTTGTCGCGCAAATAGCAAAAACTAAAGCCGCTGGTGGTCGAGTAGTTGCGGTTGGCACAACGTCAGTTCGCTCTCTGGAAAGTGCGGCAAAAGCTGCCAAAGATAACAATGAATCCTTAAGTGCTTTTTATGGTGATACCGATATATTCATCACCCCAGGTTATCAATTTCAAATTATTGATGCCTTAGTGACTAACTTTCACTTATCTGAGTCAACGTTGCTTATGTTAGTGAGTGCATTTTCTGGTTATGACCATATTATGCCTGCTTATCAACATGCGATAAGTGAAGAGTACCGATTTTTTAGTTATGGCGATGCTATGTTTTTAACTAAACAAGAGCTAAATAATTCCTAGTTAAGTAGTAACCTTATTTTAAACCAAACACCGCCAGCCTGTTTTGCTAGTGGGTGAGAGAGAATATTTATGACAGAAGTAGTAAAAAATAAAATGAAATATGAACTAATCACTACTGACGGTAAAGCCCGTCGTGGCCGATTAACATTTGACCGTGGTGTAGTGGAAACCCCTGCATTTATGCCTGTAGGTACTTACGGTACGGTTAAAGGTATGAAGGCTGAAGAAGTAGCCGCTACTGGTGCTCATATTATTTTGGGTAATACCTTTCACTTAATGTTACGCCCAGGTACCGATATTATTGAGCAGCATGGTGGCTTGCATGATTTTATGAATTGGAATGGACCGATTTTAACTGATTCTGGCGGCTTTCAAGTATTCAGTTTAGGAAAAATGAGTAAAATCACCGAAGAAGGTGTACGTTTTAGTTCACCCGTTAATGGTGAAAAAATTATGCTTACGCCTGAGCGTTCCATGGAAGTACAGCGTAGTTTAAATTCAGATATCGTCATGATTTTTGATGAATGTACGCCATATCCAGCGAGCCATAAAGAATCAAAAGATTCAATGGAACTTTCTCTTCGTTGGGCACAGCGTTCAAAGGATGCTCACGGCGATAGCCCGAATGCACTGTTTGGTATAGTGCAAGGCGGAATGTATGAAGACTTACGTGAAGTATCAGTTGCCGGCTTAAAAGCGATTGAGTTTGATGGTTATGCGATTGGTGGTTTATCAGTAGGTGAGCCTAAAGAAGATATGGTTCGAATATTAGATCATACCGCGCCCTTGATACCTAAAAATAAGCCCCGATATCTTATGGGAGTAGGTAAACCGGAAGACCTTGTTGAAGGTGTGCGCCGTGGTATAGATATGTTTGATTGTGTAATGCCGACACGTAATGCTCGCAATGGCCATTTATTTGTCAATACGGGTGTTATTAAGATCAGAAATGCAGCCCATAAAACAGATGTTTCACCACTTGATGATACTTGTGATTGTTATACCTGTAAGAATTACTCTCGTGCTTATTTACATCATTTAGATAAGTGTAAAGAAATTCTGGGTTCGCAACTAAATACCTTACATAACCTTCATTTTTACCAAAAAGTGATGCAGGGTTTGCGTGATGCGATTGAGCAAGGTAAGTTAGACGCCTATGTAGAAGAATTTTACGCTTTACGTGGTTTACCAGTACCACCATTAGCGATAGGTAGTAAGCAAGTTTAGCTTTAAACCTTTCGGACATTAAAGAATTTTGTTAAATCCAGTGGTTTAGTATTTTGAAGAGCTTTCGTTCAATTGAAAGGAAAAGGCACGGAGCTGACGTTAGTCAGTGAGTACCTTTGACAAATCAATTGGGCGAAAGAGCAATAAAATACAAAATCACTAACCAATTATAAAAAAAAGAGGAATTTATGAGTTTATTTATTAATACAGCACATGCAGCAGACGGACCAGCAGCAGCCGGTGGCGGAATGGAAATGATCATTATGCTAGCCGTTTTTGGTTTAGTATTCTTTTTCATGATTTATCGTCCACAAGCTAAACGTGTAAAAGAACATAAAGGTTTAATGTCTTCACTAGCTAAAGGCGATGAAGTCTTAACGCAAGGCGGCATTGTTGGCAAAATCGTTAAAGTTTCTGATGAAAAAGACTTTATCGTTGTTAGCATCAGCGAAGGTACTGAAGTAACAGTACAGAAAGGCGCTATCAATGCAGTACTTCCAAAAGGCACAATGAAGTCTTTATAATTTTATTCTTGTTATTTGGCTTTATTTCATCATCAAAAGTACTCATTGACACGCGTCAACTCTGTGCTTTTTCTTTGAACTAAAGCCAACTAACTTAGCTAAATCCTATAAAGTGTATAAATAAAAATTACTAGATGTTTTATTTGTACCTTATTGAAATAAGTACTAGGCGAAAGCGCGGAGTTGACGCATGTCAATGAGCACTTTAACGCCGTAATTATAAAAATAAAGTGCCAATACAGCCGCTCCCAAAAAAGGACACATTGTGTTAAACAAATATCCCTTATGGAAAACACTCATGGTGGCAATGATTGTCGCTTTCGGTGCGCTCTATGCCACACCAAACCTATATGGTGAATCACCCGCTGTTCAAGTATCAGGTTTACGCGGCGTTGAAGCTAATACAGCTACCCTTGATAGAATCAAAGCACAATTAGAAGAAAGTAATCTGACCTTTGATAGTATTGCTTTAGAAAATGGTCAAGTATTAACGCGTTTTAAAAATACTGAAGATCAACTAAAAGCTCGTGATGTATTAGATGATAATTTAGGCAAGCAGTTTTCTGTTGCTTTAAACTTAACGCCTAATACACCACAATGGTTAGCTGCTATTGGCGGTATGCCAATGAAATTAGGCTTAGATTTAAGCGGTGGTGTTAGCTTCTTGATGGAAGTGAACATGAAAGAAGCCGTCAATAAAGCTAAAACAGGTATGGTAAGTGATTTTCGTGGTGATTTACGCAATGAAAAAATTCGCTACCGTAGTGTTAAAGAAGGTAATAATGCTGTTGTCGTCGTTTTCCGTAAAGTTGAAGACTTAGAAGCCGCGCAATTATTACTGAAAAAACGCTATCGTGATTTACTGTTAACCACTGATGACGATACGCTAACGCTAACGGCAAAAATGACCGAAGCTAAGCTTAAAGAAATTCGTGAATATGCCTTACAACAAAACATCACCATTATTCGTAATCGAGTTAATGAGTTAGGTGTTGCTGAGCCGCTGGTTCAACGTCAAGGTAAAAAACATATTGTTATTGAATTACCAGGTGTTCAAGATACCGCGAAAGCGAAAGAAATTCTGAATGCCACGGCAACTATCGAGTTCAGATTAGTTGATACCGAAGGTGATTTATCAAATGCATTAAACGGCCGCGTACCTGCAAACTCTATCTTATTAAGAGATAAAGATGGTAAGCCCAGCTTATTGAAAAAACGAGTCATGTTAACCGGCGATCACATCACCGATGCTAAATCAGGCTTTGATGAGTACTCACGACCACAAGTTAACATTTCACTTGATAGTGCTGGCGGCTCTAAAATGTCAAGTGGCACCAAAAGTAATATTGGTAAGCCGATGGCAACGGTATTCATTGAATACAAAGCCACTGATAAAAAAGATGCTGAAGGAAATTTAGTTTTTGAAAAGCATCAAGAAATCATCTCAGTTGCCACGATTCAATCACGTTTAGGCAAATCTTTCCGTATTACCGGTTCTGGTAGTGCAGCTGAAGCGCATAACCTTGCCTTATTATTACGTGCAGGTGCTTTGATTGCACCAATTGCCATTGTAGAAGAGCGTACAGTCGGCCCGACATTAGGTGCTGAAAACGTAAGACTTGGTTTCGAAGCTATTATGATGGGCTTTGGTTTAGTGTTTGTCTTTATGATGGTTTATTACCGTGCCTTTGGTGTAGTAGCTAACCTTGCATTAGGCGCTAACTTAGTGTTAATTGTTGGTATTATGTCACTGATACCAGGCGCAACGCTAACGTTGCCAGGTATGGCTGGTATCGTATTAACGGTTGGTATGGCTGTTGATGCTAACGTACTTATTTTTGAACGTATTCGTGAAGAAATACGTGAAGGTAAAACGATTCAGCAAGCTATTCATCAAGGTTATGATGCAGCATTTTCAACCATTATTGATGCCAATATCACCACGTTAATTGCCGCGTTAATTCTGTTTGCAATTGGTACAGGCCCAGTAAAAGGTTTCGCTATCACATTATCTATCGGTATCATTACTTCAATGTTTACCTCTGTTGTAGGTACTCGTGCCGTAGTTAATGCTATTTGGGGCGGTAAACGCCTTGATAAGCTTTCGATATAGTAAGGGCAGGAATTTAAATTTATGCAAATTTTACAATTAAAAGAAACTGTCAACTTTATGAGCTATCGCAAGATAGCCTTGATATTTAGTGCATTATTAATGATTGCTTCAGTTATATCGTTAGCAACCAACAAGTTAAACTTTGGCTTAGACTTTACTGGTGGTACGCTAATTGAGGTGGGCTTTCAAGAAGCGGCTGATTTAGAAAAGCTTCGTGAGGTGATGAAAAGCAACGGCTTTGCTGATGCAAAAGTACAACTTTACGGTAGTAGCCGCGATGTAGTTATTCGTTTAGGCTTACGTGATGATGTTAAAGCTGAAATGTTAGGTAATGAAGTACTTGATTTATTACAATCAACTACCGGTCAAACGGTTGATATGCGTCGTATTGAGTTTGTTGGTGCAAGTGTTGGTGATGAATTAGCAGAGCAGGGCGGTTTAGCGATGCTAACTGCATTGATTTGTATTTTGGTCTACGTTGCTTTTCGATTTGAATGGCGCTTTGCGGTTGGCTCAGTAGTAGCGTTATTTCATGATGTGTTGTTAACACTAGGCTTGTTTTCTGTTTTACAACTAGAGTTCGACTTAACAGTACTTGCTGCTGTTTTAGCGGTTATTGGTTATTCACTTAACGATACCATTGTTGTGTCAGACCGTATTCGTGAGAACTTTAGAAAAATACGCAATAGTGAAGCTGAAGACGTTATTAATATCTCTTTGACGCAAACACTTAGCCGTACTTTTATAACGTCAATTACTACCTTATTAGTATTAGCAGCCTTGTTTTTTCAAGGTGGCGCGCTGATTCATGGTTTTGCTACGGCATTATTATTTGGTGTATTTGTTGGTACTTACTCTTCAATTTATGTGGCTAGTTTAGTGGCATTATCATTAGGTATTTCAAGAGAAGATTTGATACCTGAAGTGATTGAAAAAGAAGGCGAAGATCAAGAAGCTATGATGCCTTAAGCATTATTGTTATTAATAAAAAAAACCGAGTAACGAAAGTTACTCGGTTTTTTTTATTTAACGTGTTTTATTTTATCGGTAAAAAGACAAACACTTAACGCGATAAGTGTAAATCATGCAGAGTGACAGCTAACCCATAGCAATTTGATAAAATTTCTTCCCAACTCAGAGCTATAGTCGATGTTCAATAACAAGGAAAATTCATTTCGGTTTAGTCACTCTAAATCAAATTAATTTAACGAAGTTAATGGGCATCGAGTAAGTTCCCAAGGGCGAGTACCTAATAAAAGGTAAAGGCTTACACACATCGTTATTGATTTTGAGAAGGACGCTACATGGATGTAGCTTCTTAGAGAATGCAGGAGCATATTCTCCTGAATAACCATTCTCATCAATCAATGCCTTATCTCTAAGCCTTTTAATGCTCGCTGAGTGGGAAAGAACTTAATCAACTTGGTATTAATAGACTTGGAATGAACCTTGCTGTATGCTGCACGCCCTTTCATGCTGCCAACATTCTTAATAACGCTGTCAGTATTTGATTAGGGGCTGTTTAACTTTGCTGCTACATTTGCAGCCGTTTATTTGCTTTTTATTCAAGGCTGAGCAGACGTTTCGTAATGACTCTATTATGGTATGACGAAGTAAAAGTGCCTAATAAAGGTGCTTTGGATTCGTTAACGTACTTATTGCTCTTCGCTGCGAAGAGTTTACATCGTATAACTAGACTGCATTCCTAGCGCCTTGATCAAAAGCATTTAATGCGAACAATATTTTGAACATTAAAGGTCAACAGACCCTAATACTTTTTAAAGAGATACATATGAGCGATACCCCAACCAATTTTACTGATTTAGGTTTATCTGAAGCATTACTAAAAGCAGTGCGTGACAAGGGATATGAAACGCCTTCTCCTATCCAGGCACAAGCGATTCCTGCAGTGCTTTCTGGACGCGATATAATGGCTGCAGCACAAACGGGTACTGGTAAAACGGCAGGGTTTACTTTGCCATTATTACAGCGCCTTTCTAGCAGTACTGGCAACAAGGTTTCATCTAACAACGTAAGAGCGCTGATATTGACGCCTACTCGCGAGTTAGCAGCACAAATAAGTGTAAACATTGAAGAGTATGGTAAGTATTTAAACTTACACTCAACCGTTGTTTTTGGTGGTGTTAAAATCAACCCACAAATGATGCGTCTTCGCCAAGGTGTTGACATACTTGTAGCAACGCCAGGGCGTCTATTAGATTTATACAATCAAAGAGCCGTTAAGTTTAGTCAACTAGAAGTCTTCATTCTTGATGAAGCTGATCGTATGTTAGATATGGGCTTTATTCGTGATATTAAAAAGTTGATGACTGCTTTGCCAAAAGAACGTCAAAATTTACTCTTCTCGGCAACATTTTCACCTGATATTCGTGCCTTAGCTAAAGGTATGGTCAATAATCCATTAGAGATATCAGTTGATGCAGAAAATAGCACTGCAGAAAAAGTGACTCAATGGTTAACAGCGGTTGATAAAAAGCGCAAACCAGCAGTGTTAACGCATTTAATAAAAGAAAATGATTGGCAACAAGTATTGGTTTTCACAAAAACCAAACATGGTGCAAACAAGCTTACTAAGCACCTTGAAGCTGAAGGCTTAACTGCCGCGGCGATACACGGTAATAAAAGCCAAGGCGCACGTACAAAAGCCCTTGCTGCTTTTAAAGATGGTTCAGTGAAAATATTAGTAGCAACTGATATTGCAGCCCGTGGTATTGATATTGATTTGTTACCACAGGTTGTTAATTTTGACCTACCTAATGTACCTGAGGATTATGTTCATCGTATTGGTAGAACAGCCCGTGCAGGTAATACCGGACAAGCATTGTCTCTAGTGTGTGCCGACGAATTAGATTTATTGTGGGGCATTGAACATGTTATTCAGCAACACATCGAACGAAAAGTTATTGAAGAATTTATACCTGCCAATGAGTTAGGTGAATCCCGTGCTATCAAACCTTTAAAACAAGGTAAGCCACCAAAGTCTGGCAAGCATCAAGAGGCAGGTAAGGGCAGAGTTGAGCACAAAGATGGTCAACGTTCTGGTCGTAATGCTAATGGTAACAATACCAGTAGCAATAAAGCAAAACCGGGCAATGATTCTTCTAGACGTAAAAAACCTGAATATGATGGTTCTGGACCTAAACCACGCAGAGCAATACGCCCTACAAAATAATGGGTAGAATTGATTTACATAACTGATTCGATTATTAAAAAGCCTTATGACGAATAGCTAACATTCTTCACAAGGCTTTTTTTTATGCTAAATTTTGAGGCTCAACACCTTGAATAAATTAAAATATTATGGAGTTAAGTAACCTAAATTAGTAAGTTGTTCACTAGGGAATATACCCACCACATCACCAATAATAATTAAACTTGGGGGTGTTATCTTATGTAAAGCGACTAACTTGGTTAAATTGGCTAATGTACCCTTTATCACTTGCTGGTCTTGATGGGTGCCTTTTCGAATCAAGGCCGCTGGTGTATTGGTATCACGACCCGCTTCTATCAGCTGAGCGGTGATGATTGGCAAACTTTTTATGCCCATGTAAAAAACAATGGTTTGTTCTTTATCATTTAATGCCTGCCAAGGTAGATCTAATGCACCATTATCTTGCACATGACCTGTTATAAAGGTGCAACTGCGGGCAACTTTTCGATGAGTTAACGGAATGCCAGCATAACTAGTACACGCAGAAGCTGCTGTCATGCCTGGAACTATGTGACAAGCAACGCCATGACTTAATAAAAATTGAGCTTCTTCAGAGCCTCGACCAAAGACAAAAGGATCTCCTCCTTTTAAACGAACAACTTTTTTACCCAATAAAGCATTATCAACCAGTAATTGATTAATACCATCTTGTGGAACTCTATGATCTGCTTGTTTTTTTCCTACATATATCTGTTGGCAAGTAATGGGTAGTAGCGCCATTATTGCTTTACTTACTAATCTATCATAAATAACAACTTCAGCTTGCTTGATAAAGCGATAGGCCTGTAAGGTAAGTAAGTCAGGATCTCCAGGTCCTGAGCCAACTAGGGCAACTTCTCCAGCAATAAAGGCTTGTTTTGTGGTGTTCGTATTTTCCATGAGCTCTCTTAATTCTATTCTTCTATTGACTACCTAGCTAACCTAAAGCAAAAAAGGCGCCACGTTACCTTTATTTAAAAAGATATCTGTGGCGCCTTTAAGTATAGCGTTCAATGTATACCCGTTACTATTAAAAGTGCTCTGAAACATGCATCTTGGTTAATAGCGGGTAACTATGCAAAATTACTTGCTAAGAGCATCACCTAAATGTGGGCGAATTTCTTGTAAAACATCTTTCAATATACGTGTGTTTGCTGCAACAATATTGCCTGAATTTGCATGATTATGACCGCCAGTAAAGTCAGTAACTAAACCACCTGCCTCAATCACTAATAATTCACCAGCAGCAGTATTAAATGGTTTAGTACCAATTTCGAAGAAACCATCAACACGCCCAGCTGCTACATAAGCAAGGTCAAGTGCAGTTGAACCTGCACGGCGTATATCTGATGATTTTTGGAATAATGCTGAGAACATTGCCATATAAGCAAGGCTATGTTGTTTGTGCTTAATAGGGAAACCAGTCGCTAAGATAGTGCCTGAAATTTCTTTGTTTTTATTTACACGGATTCGGAAACCGTTTAGTTGTGCACCTTTACCACGACTCGCTGAGAATAATTCTCCACGAATTGGATCAAATACAACGGCTTGATCTAATTTGCCTTTAACTTTTAACGCAATTGAAACGGCAAAGTGTGGAATGCCTTTGATGAAGTTGGTTGTGCCATCTAGTGGATCAATAATCCACTGGTAATCGTCTTCACTGCCTTTTAAAACACCAGACTCTTCACCAATAATAGTGTGATTTGGATATGATTTACGAATAGTCTCGATAATGGCTTCTTCCGAGCTAATATCAACACTGGTGACGAAGTCGTTAGTGCCTTTTGATTCAATTTCAACTTTATCAAGTTGCTCCATAGAGCGAACGATAACTTTACCTGCTGTACGCGCTGCGCGCACGGCAATATTTAGCATGGGATGCATAATAGAGTACCTATTTGTAAATAATTTTTAAAAGAACGATTCATTTCCAAGCAAACATTGTCTTGGAAAATTGAGCGCGCAAATTATAGCAAAAATAAAAGCATTTAGCGATAAACTTATTTAAATGATGTTTAATAATTGAACTATTTGTTTAATTACTTTCCTTTAGAGTGAAAAAAACTATTAAATAGCAAATTACCATAGATAAAAACCGGAAATATGCGTGCTTTTTGTTAGCCACAGCAGTACTCTTCTATGGTAGAATGTTAGCCATCTAGATGGGCTGTTAAAAGCAATAGGGCAATAAATTGTTTTCATTGTTATAACCCCCGAATAAGCAAACAAGAAGAGTAAACAATGTCAGATTCTCAACAAGGTTCTCAGCCAAGCAACACCACTGGTTCACTATTAGACCGCGTTAAAATTGTTTTAGTTAACACTTCAGACTGTCGAAATATCGGTAGTGCAGCACGCGCAATGAAAACAATGGGATTAAGTCAGCTAATTTTAGTCGACCCTATTGAAATGCCTAATGGGCAAGCTCAAGCCATGGCAGCAGGGGCTACCGACGTTTTAGCTAATGCGAAAGTTGTTAGTACGCTAGCTGAAGCTATTGAAGATTGTGGCTTAGTTGTCGGTACAAGCGCCCGATCACGTACATTACCTTGGCCTATGCTAGAGCCTAGAGGTTGTGGTGAAAAGATGATTTCTGAAGCACAAGAATATCCTGTCGCATTAGTCTTTGGTCGTGAAAATAGCGGCTTAACGAATGAAGAACTTCAGCTTTGTCATTTTCATGTTCAGATACCGGCGAACCCTGATTACAGTTCATTAAATTTAGCGATGGCAGTACAAACGTTAAGTTATGAAGTACGTACCAGTTATTTATTAGCACACGATCAAAATTATCAAGAACGTAGTACCGGTAATGGTAATTTAATTGCTAAACCTAAAAATGAAGATGATGAGCTCTATCCTGTTATAGAAGAAACAGAGCGTTTTTATGAGCACTTTGAAAAATCCCTTAAAGCGACAGGTTTTATTGTAGAAAATCACCCAGGTTTAGTCATGACTAAACTAAGACGCTTATTTAATCGTGCAAGACCAGATGTTAAAGAAATTAAGATGATGCGTGGGATTTTTGCCTCGATGGAAAGGTCCAGTAAAGAAAAGTCGTAACAGCCACTTAAAATACACAGAAGGAATGATTTATGTTTAGCCGTATCAAAGAAGATATCAACAGTGTCTTTGATAGAGATCCAGCCGCTCGTACCAGTTTTGAAGTTATTCTCAATTACCCGGGCTTACATGCCATTTGGATTCACCGATTAAGTCATAGATTATGGTGTGCTAATTGGAAATTATTAGCACGCGTTATTTCAACCTTCTCCCGTTGGTTAACGGGTATTGAAATACACCCTGGTGCTAAATTAGGTCGTCGCGTTTTCATTGACCATGGTATGGGCATTGTCATCGGCGAAACCGCCGAAGTAGGCAATGATGTCACGCTTTATCACGGTGTCACGTTAGGTGGAACGAGTTGGAAAGCGGGTAAACGTCATCCTACGCTAGAAGATAATGTTGTTATCGGTGCTGGCGCTCAAGTGCTTGGGCCAATAACCATAGGTAAGGGCGGTAAAGTTGGCTCTAACTCTGTTGTGGTTAAAGACTTACCCGCCAATGCTACAGCGGTTGGTATTCCGGGTAGAATTGTACCGGATAAACACAGTAAAGGTGAAGGTCAACAACGAGAAGAAGCGGCTAAAAAGTTTGGTTTTGATGCTTATGCGGTTTCACATGATAATCCAGATCCTGTGGCTAAAGCGATCGGCCGTTTACTTGATCATATGCATTTAATGGACGATAGAGTCAGCGAACTTTGCAAAGAAATTAACCGCTTAGGTGGGGATATTTGCTCTAAGAATTTACCTGAGTTAAGAGTGGGTGAATTTGTCGAAGATGAGAAGGCGGCTGCACAACGTCGTGAAAGTAAAGTGGCCAGCTTTGATCCTGAAATTTAACCTCGTTATTCTGTGTTAGCACCTTAATCTGTATGCAACTGTTACGATTAAAAATAATAGTTGAGTAAAATACTCAAGTATTGCTTTTCGCATAACATCTGTTGGTATATAATACCTGAGTAAAGCGCTAGGGTATTTACTTGACTAATTTGTAGGGTTATGTAAAATTGCCCAGCATTTGCAACACAAGGCATTTATTTGATGCTTTTTTGCAAATGGTTTTGATTCAGTCATACGACTAAATTGATATTTTGAGTACACCAACATAGTGTTTGAGAACAGATTATGAAACTTACCTCTAAAGGTCGTTACGCAGTTACTGCCATGTTAGATGTTACTATTCATGCCGTGTCTGGACCTGTATCTCTGGCTGATATTTCAGAGCGCCAAGGCATATCTTTGTCGTATTTAGAGCAGCTTTTTTCTCGTTTACGTAAAGAAGGTCTTGTGACTAGTGTTCGCGGCCCAGGTGGCGGTTATCGTTTGGGTAGATGCTCAGCGCAAATTGCCGTTGCCGATGTTATTTATGCAGTGAATGAAAGTGTTGATGCAACTAAGTGCTCGGGTAAAGGCAATTGCCAGGGTGGAGAACAATGTTTAACGCATTCCCTTTGGGAAGGGTTGAGCCAACGAATTGAAGAATTCTTGAGAAATATTACCTTATCCGAATTAGTCGCTAAGGGTGATGTACAAGAAGTTTCTAAGCGCCAAGATGAACTACATATCAATGCTCATAAAAGCATAGCCTTAGAAACATTAATAACCACTAAAAATGTAATGAACGACTGGTAATAACTAGTCGCGTCGTATTAAAGATTTACCTTCGGAGAGTGTTAGCAAATGAAGCTTCCTATATATTTTGATTACTCAGCTACTACACCAGTAGACAAGCGCGTAGCAGAAAAAATGATGCAGTACATGACCAACGATGGTCATTTTGGTAACCCTGCATCTCGTTCACATAAATTTGGCTGGCAAGCTGAAGAAGCGGTTGATATCGCTCGTAATCAAATTGCTGAGTTAATTAATGCTGACCCACGTGAAATTGTTTTTACGTCAGGTGCTACTGAATCTAACAACCTTGCTATTAAAGGTGCAGCTAATTTCTATAATAAGAAAGGCAAGCACATTATTACCTGCAAAACTGAGCATAAAGCGGTATTAGATACCTGTCGTGAATTAGAGCGTCAAGGTTTTGAAGTAACGTATCTTGATCCGGAAGAAAACGGTTTAATTGATTTAAATAAACTTAATGACGCTATGCGTGATGACACTATTTTAGTGAGTATCATGCAAGTAAATAATGAAATTGGTGTCATTCAAGACATCAACGAAATTGGCGAAATGTGTCGTGCTCGTAAAATTATTTTTCATGTTGATGCCGCGCAAAGTGCCGGTAAAATTAATATCGACATGCAATCATTGAAAGTTGATTTAATGTCAATTTCAGCACATAAAATGTACGGACCTAAAGGCATTGGCGCATTATATGTAAGCCGTAAGCCGCGTATACGTCTAGAAGCACAAACGCATGGTGGCGGACATGAACGCGGTATGCGTTCTGGTACCTTAGCTACCCATCAAATTGTTGGCATGGGTGAAGCGTGTCGAATAGCTAAAGAAGAAATGGCACAAGATCAAGCACATGTTACAGCAATGCGCGATCGTTTATGGGCCGGTGTAAATAGCATGGAACAAGTATTTATTAACGGTGACCCTGATAAACGTTACCCAGGTAACTTGAATGTTAGTTTCAACTTTGTTGAAGGTGAGTCACTCATCATGGCATTGAAAGATTTGGCCGTATCTTCGGGCAGCGCATGTACATCAGCTAGCTTAGAGCCGTCTTATGTACTTCGAGCTTTAGGCTTAAATGATGAAATGGCACATAGCTCAATTCGTTTTAGCTTTGGTCGCTTTACTACGACAGAAGAAATTGATTACGCAATTGACCTTATTAAGAATGCAATTGGTCACTTACGTGACATGTCACCGCTTTGGGAAATGTTCAAAGAAGGTATCGATTTAGATTCAATTGAATGGGCTGCTCACTAAGCGATTCATAGGCTAATGCCTATAATATAACGCTTAGTAAACAATTCATTATTTTAAATAACATTTAGTGTTAAATAGTTCCTAGGGATTATTTAACACAAGCTAGGAGAGTCACATGGCTTACAGCGAAAAAGTACTAGATCATTATGAGAATCCACGTAACGTAGGTTCAATGGATAAAAACGATCCATCAGTAGCAACGGGTATGGTTGGCGCACCTGCGTGTGGCGATGTCATGAAGTTACAACTTAGAATTTCTGAAGACGGTATCATTGAAGATGCAAAATTCAAAACTTATGGTTGTGGATCTGCAATTGCTTCAAGCTCATTAGTAACTGAATGGGTAAAAGGTAAGTCAATTGAAGAAGCGGGTCAGATTAAAAATACTGCGATTGCTGAAGAGTTAGCTTTACCTCCAGTAAAAATTCATTGCTCTATTTTGGCCGAAGACGCTATTAAAGCAGCCATTGAAGATTATAAATCCAAGCAAAGTAAATAACGGAGATAGCAATGGCTGTTACCATGACTCCTGCTGCAGCTGAACGTGTTCAATCGTTCATGCAAAACCGTGGGAAAGGGCTTGGGCTTCGCTTAGGTATTAAAACCACTGGTTGTTCAGGTTTAGCCTATGTGCTGGAATTTGTTGATGATTTAAATGAAGATGATCAATTATTCAATATTGAAGATGTCAACATTATCATTGACGAGAAGAGTCTTGTTTATCTTGACGGCATTGAGCTCGACTTTGTTAAAGAAGGCTTGAATGAAGGCTTTAAATTCACCAATCCTAACGCCAAAGGTGAGTGTGGGTGTGGTGAGTCGTTCAACGTCTAAGCTAATGTGTGATAACGAGTTCATCTCTTAGCTATTTTGCTCAGTTGCAGTGTTGAAAGTACTCATTGACTAACGTCAACTCCGTGCTTTCGCCTTGCCTCAGAGCAAACTATCGTTGAGCTGAATTCATTATGGCGAGATCACTTTGTAAGTGCCCGTCCATGTAAAATCAGAGTAAAAATTTTGAATTACTTTCAATTATTCAACATTGAAGTTTCCTTTGATGTCGATTTACAGCAACTTTCATTAAATTATCAAACCTTGCAAAAGACTGTGCATCCTGACAAGTTTGCCCATGCATCAGAGCAAGAGCAGCGAATTGCTGTACAAAAATCTGCACATATTAACGACGCTTATCAAACACTTAAAAACCCATTACAACGTGCCCAATATATTCTTGTGCAACGTGGTGTAGCAATGCCGAACGAACAGCATTCTTTCCAAGATACCAGTTTTTTAATGCGACAAATGGACTTGCGAGAAATGCTTGAAGACGTTAGACACTCTGGTGACGTTGATGCAGCATTGCTGGAAGTGCAAAGTGTTTTGTCGACAGAATACTTACAGCTTTCTCAGCTAATGAGAACGCAACTTAGTGAAAATAATGCAGCATCAAATAGTGCAGCATGCGATAATTTACGTAAATTAAAGTTTTATCAAAAGTTAAATGTTGAAGTGGACCGTCTTGAAGACAGTTTATTGGATGACTAGTGTGACTAGCAAACACTTCAACGTTAAAGACTTTTCATTAAGCTAAGAACAAAACCTAAACTTGAATTTAACCTTAAACTAAATCATTGAAATAACATCATGGCTTTATTACAAATTGCAGAACCCGGTCAAAGTACCGTTCCTCATGAACACAGATTAGCTGCAGGCATTGATCTTGGTACCACGAATTCCTTAATAGCTAGTGTACAAAGCGGTAACGCAAGTACCTTAAGCGATGATCAAGGCCGTGATATATTGCCATCTATTGTTAGCTATCAAGCAGACAATATTTTAGTTGGCCAGGCAGCACAAGCACTTAGCATTGAAGATGCTCAAAATACGATTACTTCTGCTAAACGCTTAATAGGTCGTTCACTGAAAGACATTCAAGGCAAATATCCCTCTTTACCTTATGAGTTTTGTGGTGATGAAAATCATCCTGAAATTATGACAAGGCAAGGCGCTGTTAACCCAGTTCAGGTCTCTGCAGAGATATTAAAAAGCTTAAACTTAAGAGCACAAGCTGCTTTAGGTGGAGAGCTCACTGGTGTTGTTATTACCGTACCAGCTCATTTTGATGATGCTCAAAGACAAAGTACAAAAGATGCGGCAAAATTAGCTGGTGTTAGCGTACTTCGTCTATTGAATGAGCCGACAGCTGCCGCGGTAGCTTACGGGCTAGATTCAGGGCAAGAAGGTGTTATTGCTGTCTATGACTTAGGCGGCGGTACCTTTGATATCTCTATTTTACGCTTAAACAAAGGTGTATTTGAAGTGTTAGCCACTGGCGGTGATTCTGCGCTTGGTGGAGATGACTTTGATGTTGTTTTAGTTGATCATCTTGTTGAACAAGCTGGTTTAGTAAGACCTTTATCACCTTCGCTAGAGCGTCAACTGATGCAGCAAGCTTGTTTTGCTAAAGAACAGTTAACCGTTAACGAACAAGTTGATATCACTATTTCTCTTGATGACGATAGTGATTGGAAAACAAGTTTAACCAAAGTGCAGTTGAATGAACTTATTGGCGCATTAGTTAATAAAACATTACGTGCTTGTCGTCGCACGCTTAAAGATGCTGATATTACTATTGATGAAGTTATCGAAGTTGTGATGGTTGGTGGTTCAACTCGCGTACCTTTAGTGCGTAGTGAAGTTGAAAAACACTTTAAGAAAACACCTTTAACGTCAATTGACCCTGATAAAGTGGTCGCTATCGGCGCAGCGATTCAAGCCGATATTTTAGTGGGTAATAAACCTGATAGTGATATGTTATTACTTGATGTGACGCCGTTATCGCTTGGCTTAGAAACCATGGGTGGTTTAGTAGAGAAAGTTATTCCACGCAACACCACAATACCGGTGGCAAAAGCACAAGAATTTACCACTTTTAAAGATGGTCAAACAGCTATGGCTGTTCATGTATTACAAGGTGAACGTGAATTAGTTGAAGATTGTCGCTCGTTAGCCCGTTTTGAATTACGTGGTATTCCTGCCATGACAGCAGGTGCAGCACATATTAGAGTAACCTTTAAAGTTGATGCGGATGGTTTACTGTCTGTATCGGCGATGGAAAAATCTTCCGGTGTGGAAGCTAGCATTGAGGTTAAACCTTCATTTGGTCTTGAGGACAATCAAATTAGTCAAATGATCAAAGATTCAATGAGTAATGCTGCAGAAGATATGCAAGCGCGTATGTTGAAAGAGCAACAAGTTGAAGCATCTCGTGTTATCGAGTCTGTTCAAGCCGCTTTACTTGCCGACAGTCGGTTACTTGATAGTGATGAAGTGATAATCATTGAAAACGCTATTAAAGCACTTGCGAAAGTGAGCCAAGGTATTGAAGTTAAAGCGATAGAAAATGCGCTTGATAAGTTAAACGACAGCACAGCAATATTTGCTGAACGCCGTATGGACAGTTCAATTAGCCAAGCCCTTGCGGGTCAGGCCGTTGATAAAATTTAGCGTTTCGTTAGAATATGTTTTAAACAATATTTAAAGCATATTCAAATAATATTTAAGTTAGGCGAAAGCCTTGCAAGCAGAGAATAAATAAAATGCCAAAAATTATATTTTTACCCAATGCAGAGCTATGTCCTGATGGCGCAGTAGTTGAAGCCGAAAAAGGTGAGAGCGTATTAAACGTTGCTCTAAGAAACGATATCGGTATTGAGCATGCTTGTGAAAAAGTATGTGCGTGTACTACCTGTCACGTTATTATTCGTGAAGGCTTTGACTCTATCGAAGAAGGCGATGAACTCGAAGAAGATATGCTTGATAAAGCATGGGGATTAGAGCCTGAATCACGTCTTAGCTGCCAATCTATTGTTGGTGATGAAGACTTAGTCGTGGATATCCCTAAATACACAGTAAATATGGTATCTGAAAATCACTAGTTGGCTTGATTAACATCATATTATGAAAGGGTAATAACATGAAAATGTTATTACCCTTTTTAGTATTGGAGAGTAGTTGATAATGCCTACTCTGCGCTAATATCATTTATACTCGTTACCAATCTGCGTAAGTAGCTGCTCATTTTCCTCATGAAAAAGTAGTGACTTAATTAAGCCAATGGGTATTAAATTAATTAAATTTTTAATCAAATAGTAGAGTAAGTTATGGCCTTAGAGTTGTGGTTATCGTTAGTTGTTATCTGTGTCTTAGGCGCCTTATCTCCGGGACCATCATTGGCATTAGTTGTGCGTAATACTATGTTGGGCGGCCATAAACCAGGTTTAGCTACTGCCATTAGTCACGGCTTTGGTGTCGGCTTGTATGCGGCTATTGCAGTAACCGGCATTGGTCTTGTTATTGTGCAGTCACCACTCATTTTTCAAATTATTCAATACACAGGTGCAGCTTTTTTGCTTTATTTAGCGTTCAACGCGCTAAAAAGCAATGGCAGTAATATTGACCTTGAGGTCGAACAAGGTCAAAACGATAAACGTATAAATGGCTGGCGCGATGGATTTTTATTGGCTTTTTTAAACCCTAAGTTAGCGATATTCTTTTTAGCTTTATTCAGCCAATTTGTCGATGTTAATGCCAGTCTAACTCACAAATTAATTATGATTTTTACGGTCGGCGGGCTTGATACAATATGGTATTGTCTTGTGGTATTTGGCTTAACAAGAGGGCCCGTGTTGGCAAAACTAAAAGCGAACAGTCATATAATTGATAAAGTTACAGGTGTGGTTTTACTGTTACTTGCAGTGCGTGTTGTAATTAATTAGGTGATAGAGCGTTTTTACGTCATTACCCTGTTATTAATTTAAAGAAATAATGGATAGATCACAGAGTATTCAACATTAACTTTTCTATAAAGTGCTTGGTGTACTTTTACCTGAGTTAAACGCATATGTCTGTCAATATTTAGGAAACTTGTTACAATGCTATTTTTGATTTTAGGTAGACTATGAATAAAAGTAATGATCCGCTACACGGCGTTAAACTTGAACAGATTCTAACAGAACTGGAGAAGAAAATTGGTTGGGATAAGATGGGTGAGTTACTTAATATTCGTTGTTTCACCAATAAACCGCGTCTCAAATCAAGTTTGAAATTTCTGCGTACAACCCCTTGGGCACGCAGTAGAGTTGAAATTTTATACCTAAAAACATTTTGTAGTAAGCATAAAGAAACGGGGAAATTAATCAGGGGAATACTCGCCCAGAATAAAGCAGTAGCAGAAACGACTTCCACCAAGCCCACTCCCTTTGTTTGGCCAACATCGAAAAATAAATAGACTTATGTCACACTGAAGACATTAGTATTTGAAAATTTTATATATTTTGATCTACAGCAGACATGGCTTAACAATCACATTCCTCTAGCAGCTTCCCGATAGCTGACGTTCCCATTGATAAAATTTTAAGCTTTTGATGATGACTTTTTGCCAATAAGTCGTTCAGCCTCTATGTGTACTAAGCCACCATTGCCGTCAGTCACGACGTTGTATTGAGATAACTAGCGCGCATAGAGGGCATTATTTGGGACTTGTGACTAACGTCACTCTAAGCCTCATAGCAGTCGTTTATATTCTGTTATTGAACGTATGTCTCTCACGGGGCAATTTTCAGCGCTCAAACATGTTTTATCGCTTATTCATAATATGAATGATTTTCTCCCACGCGATTCAACAGTTATCAATAGACTGATACGGATTGCCTTACCTCAGCGCAGGCATGCCTCGGCTGACAGCACCATTTCGGTGCAAAGAAGAGCCCTTCAACCCGGTAACCGCTATACATTACCAGGCAGTGGTTGCATTTTGTGTCGTGTAAAATAATTAACTCACTGTAATAAAACAGTTAATTATTAAATTTAAAAATATGGCGCGGCCTTTGCTTTCTATCATTCGCCAACAACCAACAATACCCAAACGAGCGACCCACGCTTTAGGAGCCAAACATGCAGACTATCACCGCTAAAACCATCATGGATCGTTCACCGTTATCATTTCGCCCAGATAGCGGGGTGATCGTCGCCCTGCGCCAACTGCTGACCGCCAGTCTGTCCGGTGCACCAGTGGTTGATGCCGATAACAATCTAATCGGCTTTCTGTCTGAAGCTGACTGTATGCGCGGCGCGCTGATGGGAGGCTACTTTTCGACCATCGGCGAGTTAGTTCGAGACCGGATGACAACCGAAGTTGAATCGATCGGTGCCAATACCAACTTGGTCGATGTCGCGGAGAAATTCCTGCACAACAATCGCCGGGTACTACCAGTGGTTGAGGAAGGCAAAGTGGTCGGACTGGTGCAGCGCCGCGGCGTACTCGAGCAACTACTGGAGCAAATCGACAGCAAGAGCGAACAGGTGGAGTATAGGAAGAATAAACGTCATTTCTCCTAAAATCTAAAGTATGGAGTCAATCTTTAGATTTAATACTCGTGCTAATAGATTACTTTCTATAATTCACATATTCTATATACCCATGTTACTTCAAGATGCAGGATTCAGCTGGAATTAGAAACGTTTTTAGGCAAGGCATTGATTGAAGATAATGGTTGTTCCCTTATCGATATCTATAACGTAGCTTAAAACGTTTCTAAACCAGCCCTACGGGGATGTCTGAGCAAATCATGTTTTTCGTTGCCTCTATTTTTAAGGGAATAACCCTTAATAAAAAGAGGCGCCTCGATCATGAATCGCACAGGCATCCTGAAACGAGCATCTTGAAGTATCATGGGTATATAACTAAAAAGCCGCTAACAGGTAAATGCTAGCGGCTTTTTTATTGTCAAATTTCTCTCAAAGTCGACTCTTTACAAGAGAGTTAATTATAAACCGTTATGGTATTGCACATTGGTTGAGTCTGGCACAAGTGAGTTAAGCTTATCTTGAGCATCTAATTGCTCAACGGATAGTTCGTTAGAGTAACTAGTTTTTTTGTGCTTATCGCCTTTAAGTAACTGTTCAAATTGCTTAATGAGCATCACTTTATCAGGAGACTCTTTATCACCAGCACCAATGTTGGTTAAATCAATCATGAAACCATCATATAATTCCGTCAAGTCCTGTATGATTTCGGTATTTAAAAATTGATCTTTATTATAAATACTTGGGTAACCCGCTTTTTGCTTATCAATAGCAAAAGAAACACCCTTAAGGTTAGTAATGCTGGTCGACTTATCGCATGACAGCATACAGCCATTATCAATGCGCGGCTTTTCACAACCAACACTTTGTTGGAAGAAACACTGTCTGCTAGTCATTAATAAAATAGGGTGGTAAACGCTGTAAAGCATCTTAAAGTTTTCAGGACGGGCGATAGTTTTCATTTGTTGACGGTTTATTTCATTTGAAATAAACGCACCGCTACAGTTAAAGGATTCTTTCATCGCTAATAACGCATAAGAGTTAGTCGTATTTAAGAAAGGTCCTGCAATCCACTCTATACCTAATTCAAATGCTCTATTGGCTATACCTGTGTTATTGGTAACAATTAATTTAGGCTTTACTTGCTCTAAAATATTGACTGCTACATCATAATCTTTACCAATTAAGACTGATGGGAACCATGGAATAAGGCGAGGATTTTCTTTGAAAAAACTAACGTATTTAGTGCAGCCACGCTTATAAGCATCAGGTAACTTAAAGTAAATATCGGCATCGGTTACATCACCAAGATTAATATCGCTTTCATCACATATTAAGAGCGATAATTTTGCTGTATCGTCTTGTTTATCGTGACGTATTAATTTAGGCAATTCTACTTCTGCTAATACAGTTTTGCCGTCATTGAGTAGCGCTGCTATTTTATTTTTAAGCGTAGTAAGCTCTTTAAAAGGAATAGTGACACTTTCTGGCATATCGTCAGTAGATAGCTCGCTTAAGTTAAATTCTGCGTTATTGAAGCTTTTAAAACGCTTTTCTATAGCACTATGATCAATGCAGTTTTTTTCACTAGCGATAAGTGCACGTTCAGAATGCATAACATGCGTTTGTTCTTTTGGCGCTTTATCAGCAAACCCTTGGGTTATTTTATTGCCATGCGTCTCGTTAATTTTGATGGTAACGGTTAATGGTTTACCGACTTCACCCGAGAACACTAATGAGAGGTTACGTTTATCAATACTAAGGTGTTTAATTTTATCAAATACGTCTGCGTGTATTGCTTCTTTTTCGTCATTTAAGCTTTGTTCAACGTCTTGAATTTGTACCACAGAAATAGCATTACTTTTATCAATAGCATGATATTTTGAATTATCACGTGGATTTTCTATAAACATCGATTGGTTTAAATCGCCACGTAAAAATGCATTAGAAAAATCACGGTTGAATACTTTGTAAAGGCGTTCGCCATCTTCAAGTAATTCACCGGTTTCTACAAAGCCATCTATTTGTTTACGGAAGCTATCAATAACGGTGTGTACATAACTTGCACCTTTAATGCGTCCTTCAACTTTAAAAGAGTGAACGCCAGCCTCGATGAGTGCCGGTAAATCAAAAAATGCTGAGTTGTCTTTAATATTTAATGGGAATTTATTACCTGATTCGGTAGGTTTATATTCTTCGCGACAGGCTTGACTACAACGGCCTCTATTACCTGAGTTACCGACACTGGCAGAGGTTGAATAACATAAACCAGAAAAGGCGACACATAATGACCCGTGCACAAATACTTCGGTAAGTACGTTTTCTTCTTGTGATACGGCAGTAATAGCGGTGATTTCTTTTAAATCTAATTCACGAGATAAGTTAACACGCGAGGCACCCAGTTTTTTCAAAAACGGAATTTGGCCAATGTTATGGGTTGTTAATTGTGTCGACGCATGGATATCAAGGGTAGGGAAGTGCTTTTTAAGGATATACAGCATGCCCAAATCTTGCACTATGACACCATCAAGCGTGGTGTTGGCTAATTTACTCAATAACTTAGCAAGCGTTTTAAATTCGCGCTCTAGAATAATTATATTTAGCGTTAAGAATATTTGGCATTCATACTCATGCGCGAGTCTAATAACACCGACGAGTTCATCAAAAGAAATATTAGCAGCACGATTTCTAGCATTAAAAGTATCTAAACCGCAGTACACTGCATCTGCGCCAGCAATAATAGCTGCTTTTATCGCGTCGATATCACCACCAGGGGCTAATAATTCAATTTTAGGACTCATTTATACAACTTTGGCCTGTTATCTAGGCAGTTAAATTTCAAAGGGGGGATTTTACCGATATATTTAGCCAATGAATACAGTTAAGGTACCTCTTTAAAGTTATTTTTTATCGTAGTACTGGAATATTTATAGCAATGAATAAGAGTGACAATGAATTTTTCCATGGAAAAAGCAATGAAAAGGCTAATAAAATAAAAGCGTTACCTATTTTATATTCGTTAAGAAATTGCCCCTATGCGATGCGTGCCAGACTTGCTATTTTTAAAGCGCAGCAACAAGTATTATTGCGCGATCTGGTACTGAGTAATAAACCCGCTGAAATGATAGCTGTATCACCTAAAGGTACTGTGCCTGTATTGGTTTTAGCAAATGGCCGAGTGATCGAAGAAAGTTTAGAGGTTATGTTATGGGCTTTACAAGAAACGGATCCCAATGATCTTTTAGATTGCCAAAACGAGGGCGCATTATCAGAAATGCTTTTGCTCATTAATGAGTTCGATACTGACTTTAAAAGCTGTTTAGAAGCATACAAGTGTGCCAAACGTTATCAAGAGGATAATGTGGCGCAGTGCAGAGAAGTTTGTCAGCAATACATAAAAAGAGTAGAACAGCGTTTAACTGAGCATACATTTTTAATGTCAGATAAAGAAAGCCTGGCAGATATTGCGTTAATACCCTTTATTCGACAATTCGCACGAATCGAACGCCAATGGTACCTGCAATCACCTTACCCAATGGTAAGGCAATGGTTAAATAGTTATTTGCAGAGCCCTATTTTTACTAAAGTAATGGCAAAACACCCGTTATGGGTCGATGAGCCACAAGATGTTTTATTTGGCGTAAACTAACATGGCAGTGATTCGTTGAGTAATTCACTGACAATGAGTTTGAGTAAAAAGGTCTCTCGTTCTATCGATAGGCCTTTTTTGTCACTTTTCGCTATGGTTTCTTCATTGTGAGCAATGGCCTGATGTATATTCATCCAAACAGGGTGCATACCATTATTGAGTTCATGGGCTTCAAGTTCCGGCTCAAGTAATTCATCATCAATGGTGCAGGTATAGCAATAAGATTGCATATGCATAATATCAAAGCCACTTTTATGCCATGGACGGTACTCTTCGTAGAGACCAAACTCTTCAATATCTTTAACATTATGCGCGCCAGTTTCTTCTTTAAGCTCGCGGATTAAACCATTGATAATGCTTTCACCTTCATCTACCCCTCCACCGGGTAAGCTATAGTCGTGATAACGTTTGGTATAAAGCAGTAAGATACTTTCACCATTAAGCACTATCGCTCTGGTGGCTTTTCGGGTAAAGCTTTTGGCTGAAAGAGTGTTGATATCAGCATGAGTTGTTGATTTGAGTAGACGCATAATTGGGCAGTTAATAAGATAATGATTAATATTTATTGAGTTATAGGTGGGGACTTGCATGACGTTTATCAAGTCAGTTGAACTCACAGTAATCCTCAGGACAAGCATTAATATAAGGGATAGAGTCGCGTTAACAATGATTAACGCGACAAGTTTTTAGCAATCAAACACACTATACTGTTTCAACTTCATCATGAAAAATGTCTTCAATGGATAAGTTAAACAATCTCGCCGCTTTAAATGCCAGAGGTAAACTTGGATCAAACTTACCTTTTTCAATGGCATTGATAGTTTGTCTTGATACCTCTAAAGCGCTGGCAAGTTGTGCTTGTGTCCAGTCACGTTCAGCACGTAATACTTTCAAGCGATTTTTCATTGGTACTTCCTATGACCAGAAATTACTGCTAGCAGATAAGTTATACCCATCAAGATAACCAAATGAGCAATTTCTGGTTGAAAAGTTATCAACTTTATATCTTCTAATAATTCGTAGCTCAAGCCAACTACTAAGCCGACCCCTAGTGCTAATGCCATTGCTTCCAGCAATATTTTTTGCTGCATTTCATCTAGACCGCGCAAATACGCTCGGTTGGCGATTAGCATACGAAGACCAATAGCTAAATTAACGACTAGTGCAATAATGGTTAAACTTGTATTGAAATCCCAAATAAATTTTGGTGCAAAAGCAGCAATGGCCATGGTGACTACCCAGGCAATGGTCCAATTTCTTAAGGTTATGTTATTGGCGATGTTTTTTGTTTGATAGTTGTTTTTTTCATAATCTGGATTTGACATAAGTAAACTCTCTTTGATTAAATGTAAAGTAGGTTTGACTTTATTGTAGTCGCGTTGGTTCGTAAGTCAAGTGGACTTTACAAAAAGGTTGGTTTACTAGTCTTTATTTTGTTGTGTCTTAAATTGTAATAGAAGTACATTGATGATGTGGTGGAAAAATAATTATACAGCGCTATAATTTTTACTTAAAATTTTATTAGTGAACTAAGCCTTCAACAACGGAGTAATAAGATGAAAATATTAGTGGTGGATGATATGCCATCAATGCGTCATGTGATGATGCATATGCTAACTAATTTAGGCTACAAAAATCCTGATGAAGCAAGTTGTGGGCTACAAGCGTTGAAAATGTTGCGATTGAATAATTATGATTTGCTCATTACAGACTTACATATGCCTAATTTAAATGGCGAACAATTGTTAAGTAAAGTGAGGGGAGATAAAAAACTCTGTAACTTACCTGTATTGATGGTATCTAGTGAAGATGATAAGGCTAAGATAGTTGAGCTTATTGCCAGTGAAGTGACGGGTTTTATGGTCAAGCCTTTTAATTTAAGTACCTTGAAAAAACAGTTGCATTGGATACATAGCAATAGGAATATTGCTTAATAGGGGCGCGACTTTTAATTCATCATATTTCTAATATTTACTGCCAAAGTAGTGTTTTACCAGCGCCATAATAGGCGCGCCTACCGACGAAATACTCAGAACTAAAGTTAGCTAATTGCTGATGAAATTGGGTATAATTCCATTGAACAGGTTTTTAAACGTCATATTAACTTCAGATTATTACGCTGAAGTCATAACATTTATATCATTTTCACTTACCCGTTATTTTTTGAAATAATACCCTAAGGATTTCCCCTTGAACAAATACTTCATATCCCCTTTATTGCTTACCCTATTTCTCCAAGGTTGCGGTAGTAGTTCTTCAGATACACCAGAGATACCCGAGATACCAGTCGAGCCAGTAGAATATACTTTTTCATTAACAGCACAATTGACTAACGATTGCGGTGTCGCAAGTGCCTTTACTGATGTGGAACTATTACTTCAAGATGATACGTGGCAAACACTTAACACTTATAAAGCCGATGATAATGGTGTTATTAGCTTTGTAACGGAGAGTGAATTTATTAACTACACCCTAGTGGCTAAAGACCAGCAAGGAAGTGAAGCACAGGGCTTAAATGTTGTCAGTTATTATCAAGCGAATAGTGCTACGCCATCGCATTATCAAGCGCAATTTGATGAATCTATTGATAATACCAGTTGTGAATGTGTGACACAAAACTTGAAGTTAACACATCGCTCGTTTACGACTCAAACATCGGTGACGAGTTCTCTGGACTTTACTAGCACTAGTATTATAGATAGTGGTACTACATTATTTGAAGGGGTTAGAGCATGCAAAACTTTAGATGGAGACTGGCCATTAAGTTCATTTTCTATAGCAGGTACAGATCTAAATGAAAAATCGATAGGGGTTGCTGGATTTATTGATGAGTTTACCATCAATGGAGAGGGTATTTGGCTATTATCCGCATTAGAATTTGCCGATGTATTTCAATTAAACCCACCTTATCAAGAGACTAGCACTAATCAGATAATTCAAGGGACTAAGCATTTTTCTGCTGAAATCACTAAAGATGAGCAAAGCTTACTTCTTTTTGATACCCATCCATATGTCAGTGAAGCCTATTATCAATCTCATGCCAGTGTTACTTTTGTACCTAGCGACTCTATTTTTCGTAGCTCTGTGATTAAAAATCATCATCAAATCATTTCACCGAGTGCTGAAGAGTCTTTGACTATAATGGCTAGTGAGTATCAACCTGCTTTTAACGAACCATACTTTGATGAAATTAATACTGATGGTAGCTACGACTATAGCGCAGTTGCCGGATATCCTATGGCAATCATCAACTTTATCTTTACTGCTTATGATCCAGATACAAAGTTATTAATGCCTGCAAAGTGGACATTTTATGGACCAGATAAAGGTGTGTTAGCGATAAGTGCGAAATTAACGGGTTATGAAGATATTATTAATCTTGATTCCAATATAGAACGCACAAATGTGCGCTTAATAAAAAGTAATATGAACAATGATTATCAAGATTATATTAAACATTATCAAGGTGATATTACTTTGGATGTGAATAATGATTTTGTTAAAAATATGACCGCAGCAGAACTTGCGCTTAAATTTTAATTAACTAATTGATACGATTAAAAAAGCCTGCAATTGCAGGCTTTTTTGTCCAGTGAAATAAATTTTTATAATTTACTTCATCTATTATTAACGTGACTTAAAGCCAATATTAGGAATACGTATTGGCTTTAACTGTCAAATCGATTGTATAACGATAACGTTAGATTAAAATTTATAATCTAACGTTATGCTATAACCACGCTCAGCTCCTGGGTATTCACTTGCGGTTTGATAATTTTTATCAGTTAGGTTTGTCACTTTAGCGAATACATTTATTTGGCTATTTAAGCGATAATTTACCCCGACATCAAACAATGTATAAGCTTTTAACGTTTTATCCATAGCATTAGCATTATCGTAACTACTGCCTTGATAATTGGTGTCGAAAGTAAAATCAAGCTCGCCAATCGAGTAGATAAGATTATAATTAGCAGAGAAATTTGGTCGACGAGCTAACTGTCGTGCTGTCGTTTTATCTTCAGCATCAACATGACTCAATGTTAACGTGTTATTCGTGTTGTAAATGTCTGCAGTAAAAGTTGCTTCAGCACCTAATATTTTAGCTTGGGCAATATTTTTAGGCTTCCAGTTGTATGGATCAGAAATGTCAACTTGAGCCCATTCGATTAAGTTATCAATATCTGTATAGTAGATTGATATTTCTGCAGAAAATAGTTCATGTTGATAGCGGGTTAAAAATTCTGAGCTATCAGCTGTTTCTGAAACTAAGTCAGAATTACCTGACCAAGGGTAATACAAATCATTAAAGCTGGGTGCTTTAAAAGCAGTACCGTGACTTAAAGAGAACAATAACTGTTCACTCACTTGGTAACCAGCGGCTAATTGATAGGTAGTTTCACCATTAATGTCTCCCACTTTATCGTAACGAACAGAGGCTTCTATTTTAATCTGCTCAATATCATGACGACCGGTAACGAAAATAGCGTTAGCATCACGTTGAGTTTCATCGTATGCGTAATTACTATCGATGTGTTCCGTATACCACTCGACACCTGTAGTTATTTCTGAAGAGTTAGCAAAGGGAAGCTGAGCTAAAGCTGTTATTTGATCACGAGTAGTGATGAATAAGGTATTTGGATTATTAAAGCCATTTTGATCATTGAAATTACTGTAGTTATCTTCATTACGGTCTTGAGAAGTACTTAAACTCAATTGTAAATATAGTTGCTCTAACTGAAGATGATTTCTTAATAAAAAATGATAGTTTTCGTAACTGCTCTCATCACCACTGTATTGGGTATTTGCATCTATTTCAGTAGTGCCTTGATCGTACTGTGTGTTTAATTCAAGCGCATACTGCTTGGTAAATTGGCTAGTACCAGAAAGACCTACCGATTGACGGTCGTAACCATCATTATCACTTTGGTCAGCCGTATATATACTGCTACCATCAGGAACGATCACATCAAAACCGTTTGATTTTTCAGCTGTTGCGCTTAACGTGTAGCTATGATTTTCATTACCAAAACCTAAAGCACCATAACCTTGGTACAAACTATCACTGCCTACTTTTATGCCTGCTTGGCCTTCACCTGCTTTTAAGTCGCGGGTAAAAATTTGAATTACGCCACCAACGGCATCGGATCCCCACAAGGCAGCTCTAGGTCCCTTTATGACTTCTACACGTTCAACCAATTGAACCGGTATGTCTGCAATGCTCTTTACGCCAAGTGTGGCAGAGCCAACACGAACACCATTTACTAACACTAATACGTGGTCAGAATTAGTGCCACGTACAAATGACGAAGACTTATGAGCAGAAGTACCTTGAGTACTAATTGAAATACCGGCAACACGACCCAGTAAATCACTGATGGACAATGGTTGGATCTGTTCTATATTTTCTCGGGTAAATATATTCACGGCAGCTAAAGTATCAAATTTGTCTTGAATACTGCGGTTAGCAGTAATGACAATGTTTTCATCAGCTTTATTAATCATTGCAGTGTTAGTTGGCGCTGCAAAAGAAAGTGATGAGTAAAGTAGGCTACTAATACTTAATGCTATTATTGTTTTTTTCATGTTTTCCTCAGTTATAGGCACCCACCGTGCTTACAATGATAAATTAAATTTTAGGCCGGTCTCCGGACTTGAGATATCAAAAGTTGATAGCTCACACCGTTGCGGGGGCAGTATTGGTTTAACCAATTTCCCGTTTCACCTTTAGCAATTGTTGAGGTCATTTTATTACTCAAAAAAAAGCTATTAGGCACCTAAAATGCTTCTTAGTGACTAGCGTTTAGGCTAGCTATGTTTTTTGTTGCAAAATCGTTCTAGTTTGATCGATGGTTGCGCACAAATCTTTTAATGCCGTTAAGCTACGTAAAGTCATGCGATGCATTGCATCGGCATCAGGCTGAATTATCTGTTTATTGGCAACGGCTGGTATAATTGGCCAATCTTGCCAATTAAAAGCTTCACGGTCTTTTTGATTTACCGATAGTGGCTGAATAATTAACTGAACTGAAGCGGGTAGTACTTGCTCAATACTAATTTGCGGGTATGGCGTGATTACCTGCTCAAATGGGTTTTTCACTTTACAAACATTTAAAAACTGCTGGGGCCAACTGCCTTTAGCAACGGTTGTTAAAGGGCGTGACCAAAGCTCGTAAAAGCCAGTGATTTCAGTTTTATTTTTGTAGGTGTTTTTTATAATTGCTAATTCGTGTTCAAATTTTTTCGCCACTTTTTCGCCTTGCACTGTGTGACCAGTAATTTTAGCAAAACTGCGCAATTCGTTCGCTATATCTTCAAACGAATACGGTTGTGAGTAAATAACCTTGAAACCAAGTTGTTCTAACCTCGCCAAATCATCACTTGGGTTACCACTTTTCCACGCGATTATTAAGTCTGGCTGAAGCTCAATAACACGCTCTAACTGCAAGCGTACATAATTACCTATTTTCGGGATTTTTTTTGCTTGTTCTGGGTAGTCAGCAAAGGCTGTAGTACCAATTATTTGTTCGCCGGCGCCAATATCATAAAGCATTTCGACAATGTGTGGCGATAACGCAATAATGGTTGGCTTGCTTTTTTCTTTCTTTAATTCTGAACGCGTTTCTTTATTTTGTTCTTTATCAGGCACGGCAAAAGCTGAGCTTGAAATGACAAGTAAAGAACAAAGTAGGGCGGTCAATTTTATTGCATATTTCATGGGATCGTTCTGTGTAGTTGCTGTGTAGTTACTATGTAATGTTTGTCACTTATTTAAGCGAAACATTAGTCAAGGAATGCCCAAAGTTTCACTGTTTTTATTAAGAGATCGAACGTTACCAATCAATACCTTTTTGCGCTTTAATACCACTATCAAAAGCATGCTTGATTGATTGAACTTCGCTTACTGTATCGGCAAGGTCAATAATAGCGCGATGACAAGCACGGCCAGTAATTATCACGTGCTGATGTTTGGGACGATTATTTAGTGTTTCAATCACGTCATCTAAATCGAGATACTTATACGACAACATATAGGTCATCTCATCTAATAAAACTAAATCAAGATTAGTGTCGCTGAGTAACTCTTTACATTTAAGCCATACCTGTTTTGCTGCGGTGATGTCTTTTTCTTTGTCTTGAGTATTCCAAGTAAAACCTGTGCCCATGACACTAAATTTCACCCCTGCATTTTCAAGTAATTGTCGCTCTCCACAAGCCCAAGTACCTTTTATAAATTGTGCCACGGCAGCATTAAGTCCATGACCAACTGCACGGGCAACCGTACCAAAGCCAGAGGTGCTTTTACCTTTACCGTTACCCGTTATAACTATCAATAAACCTCGCTCATCAGTAGCACTATCAATGCGAGAATCAACTTTCTCTTTTAATTTCTGCATTCTTTTTTTATGGTTGTCAGCCATGTTACTGTCAGTCATTTTTTCATCAGTCATAGGGTTATCTCTGCTGTGTTAATTTATTAAAGAGTAGTTTATTACACATTGATTAATTAAGTTATCGCACGAGAGCGATACATAATAAATAAGAAAAATATACTACCTAGTGCTGATGTTATAATACCAATAGGTATTTCGGCGTGAGGCAGTGAAGAGCGAGCAATTACATCTACCCAAATAAGAAATATGGCGCCTATTAATGCACTGCCAATAATTAATTTAAGTGTTGTTACGCCAATAAGTTGTCTAACAATGTGAGGGATCATCAAACCAACAAAGCCAATGCCGCCGCAATAAGCCACTATGGTTGCCGTAAGCGCGGCACAAATTCCTAACATGAGTAAACGCAATTTATCGACATCAACTCCTAAGCTGGCAGCACTTTCATCACCTAATAATAGCGCGTCAATTTGTCTGTGTAATGCAAATACGGTGATCATTGCGATTATTAAAATACTGGCAATGACATAAAAGTTACTCATTTCAACGCGCGCTAAACTACCCATTAGCCAAAAAATAACGCGATTGGTGGCAAAGGGTTCGCCAAAATATAAAATGAATTGAGTTATTGAGGCAAGCATAAATGATACCGCAACACCGGCAAGTAATAATTGCTCCATACGTTGTAGCACTTTAGCGATAAAAACAACAATAACGACGGAAAATAATGCGCCAAGAAATGCGGCTAAAGGCAAGGCTATAGTAAGATTATCGGCTAAGGAAATGTTCGCAATTGTTGCACCTAAACCCGCACCTGAAACAATACCAAAAAGGTAAGGATCAGCCAGAGGGTTTCGCGTGGTGTTTTGTAAAATAGCACCGGCAATAGCTAAGCCCATGCCGGCTACCAGCGCAACCAGTACCCTGGGAATACGGACTTGCCATATAACAATATTCGCAATTTGATTTTGACAAGTACCGACTAAGCAGTTCAGCAATTGTGTTGAGTCGATGTCTGCTGGGCCGAATGTTATAGCGGCAAGGGCCGACAAAATAACTAATATCGCTAATGCGAATAAGATTGTTGAGACTTTATTCACTGAGTGACTCCGCAAAGTGGCTAGCTCGAATGTTAGTATCTTTAAGGTAAAAAGAGACTTGTGTAGCGCCTGTGATGGCATCAACACTTTGTTGACAAGGTAGGCCAAATACCTGGCTTAATTGCTTGGGTGCTAATACTTCTTTAGGAGAGCCATCGCAAATTAACTCACCTTGGTTTAACAATAATAAACGCTGGCAATATAAGCTGGCTAAATTAAGATCATGGACTGTCATGATTACCGTGATATTGAGTTTATTTACTAACTGTAATACTTGATGTTGATAATAAACATCAAGGTGATTGGTTGGTTCATCAAGGATTAAAATTTGACTTGCTTGTACGAGTGCGCGAGCAATTAATACGCGTTGCTGTTCACCACCAGAGAGTAGATTAAAGTGACTATTTAATGCGTGGCTTAAACCTACCTTGCTTAGGGCTAATGCTATTTGAGCTTTATCATGATCATTGTCTAATGAAAAAAGCGTTTTGTGCGGTAATAAGCCCATTTTCATAACATCTTGCACCGATAGGGCGAAGATAGTGTCATTTTTTTGCATGACAAGGGCAAAATGTTGGGCAACTGCTTTAGCACTGTACTGTGTAATGGGACGATTTTTTAGCTGAACGCTCCCGCTTATATTTTTACTGGCAAGAATATTTGCTTGGTTAGTTAAGCAACGTAGTAGGCTGGTTTTACCTGCGCCATTTGGGCCAATAATACCGATCACTTCACCTTTGCTGACATTAAAGTTAATGTTATGCAAAATCGCTTTATTTGGAACTCTCCAGCTAAGGCCTGAGATATTAAGAAGTGTAGACATATTTAGACTCGTGTTTTCCCGCACGGTAATAAGTATAGTTTTTTGGTTAGCTATCTGACTTTGAAATAATATTTTCTATAAAAAATAAATATCAATTCATTCACAGTTGCGGGCACAGTGATGGATTTAAACCATCTTCGTTAACACAATAAAACCTTTGAAAGCGGATTCTATATTGATTCATAATCATTAGCAAACTTTAGATGTTTAGATGGCTATTTGTTGTACGTAGCTATAATGTAAATAGTAAGGTTGAAGTATCAATCCCATAGGTTAATTATTTAGCGGTTTTGCTTTTATAGCTAATGAAAACACAAATAATTTTCACTTAAAATATAAACAGTTAATAACATCAATTCCCTGCATTAATTCGATAAATTCTTATCACTCTACTACGCTTTAAGACAGTTGATTTTCAATAAATTCACAATTCATATAGAGGTCTCACATGAAAGGTAGTCCAAAAGTTATAGCTAGCCTTAACGGTTTGTTACACAACGAATTAGCAGCCATTGATCAGTACTTTATTCATTCTAGAATGTATCAAGATTGGGGGTTAGATAAACTTTTCGATCAACTTGATCATGAAATGCAAGAAGAAATAACCCATGCTGATGCACTGATAAAGCGAATTTTATTTCTTGAGGGCATACCTAATTTAACTGACCGACGAGATCTACTTATTGGCAATGATGTTCCTAGTATGTTGAATCATGATCTAACGCTTGAAATGGAGGTTGTTACGGCATTAAAAGCTTCTATTACTTTATGTGAAAGTGAAGCGGATTTTCAAAGTAGAGAGATGTTAGAAAAACTGCTTGAAGATACCGAAGAAGATCACGTTTATTGGCTTGAAAAGCAGCTTGGACTTATTGATAAAATTGGTCTGCAAAATTATATCCAATCTCATATGGGTCAACATTTACCAGGGTAGGGGGTGTCATGAAAGGTAATAAAAATATTATTGCACTGTTAAATAGTACTTTAGCTATTGAGTTGATAGCGATTAATCAATATTTTTTGCATGCGCGTATGTATAAAAATTGGGGGTTAGAAAAGTTAAATAAAGCAGATTACAAAATATCGATTGAGAAAATGAAGCAAGCGGATGATCTTATTGAACGCATATTATTTTTAGAAGGTTTGCCAAATTTACAAGACTTGGGGCGTTTACATATTGGCGAGCACGCTGCAGAAATGTTGCAATCAAACATGAATTTAGAATATGTATCTCGTCAGGCTTTGCAAACATTGATTGTAGAGAGTGAGAAGGCACAAGATTATATCAGCAGAGATTTAGCAGAAGACTTATTAGAAAATGTAGAAGAGCAAATAGATTGGATTGAATCTCAACAATATATTATTGGCCATGCCGGTATAGAAAACTATTTGCAATCAATGATGAGTTAACTTTTAACGTCGTAACTAATGTGTGAAGTGCCGCTTAAAGTTAGTCCGTAATGGTTAAATTCGTTAATTAGTAGTTAAGCGACTTGTGGCTGTGCTTCAGCAATTTGCATTAATTTTTTGTTTAGTACACGTTTAGTGCATTGACAGCACTTACCGCATTGCGAACCTACTTTAAGTTCTTTGGTTAACTCTTTCATTGTTTCCGCACCATTATCTATAGCGGATTCTATCTGTGTATCGGTAACACCATGGCAAATACAAACGTACATACAAACGACTCTTAAATGTAAAATGACTTAGAAACAATGATGCTTATAGTAACCGTAATGATAACAATTATCAATAAGATTGTTTGGTAGTAAAATTAATGAGTTAGTGTATTTCGTTATGTTGTCGATCTTATTGAGAAGGTTTTTGTATAAGATTATTGAGTATTATTAGTCTTATTATTAGTCTTATTTATTATAATGAAATAGCTATTAATAATAATTTCATCTTGAATTTGCTCCTTAAAAATAAGATTGTTGAAAGATTTGAGTCACTTTTACTGCTAAACTTAATTGATGTAAATTTTTACTTTTACACCATTTTAACGATTGTTGTATACTTAAAATATAAGTGTGGCAGAGGATGGTACAGTTTTAGGTCTATTATTTTGCATCCCCTTTTTTGTAATATATTTATTATCGGAGCAGTACTTTTTTATTCATTAAGTGCAAAGTCAGCGCCGAATAAAACCATAACATTAGGTACTACTAATGCGATTGAAACACCTTTATATCAAAAAGCTCATCGTATTTTAACTTATGCGTTTTTTCAATTTGGGTATGACCTGTCAATAAAGGTCCTACCGAATAAGCGGAGTTTAATTTGGGCTAATAATGGTGTACTTGATGGCGAACTATTTCGCATCAGTAATCTAGATTTAACTATGTTTATTAACTTGCAACGAGTTGATGAACCGCTGTTTATTATTGATCAATCCGTTATTGGAAAGCCAGGTATTAAGGTTGATGGTTGGCAAAGTATGAATAAGTATATTGTTGCTTATGAAAGGGGGACAAAATTTATTGAGACTAATCAAGATAAATTTAAAGGGGCTATTTTAGTCAATACATTTGATCAAGCCATATCACTTATTCATTCTGGTCGTGCCGATATTACTATTACAAGTAGGGATACAGCAAACACTTTCCTAAGCCATTTAAAATATGACCAGGAACTTATGGTTCATCAGCCCCCTCTAGTTGAAATAGCATTGCATGTTTATATTAATAAGTATAAACACCCAGAATTGGCTGGGAAGCTGTCAACGTTATTAAAATTAATGAAAAGAAATGGTCAATTTGATGCATTATTATTTGAATTAGAATAATAATTTTTTACTTTTGTGCCAATTTATTTCACTCAATAAAAAAGGAGCCTAAGCTCCTTTTTTATTGTTATACAGGTAAACTAACTACCAAATTTTAACGCGTTTTTCTGGTGCTATATACATGGCATCGCCTTCTTTAACATCAAATGCTTGATAAAACTCATTCATGTTTGAAAGTGAGCCAAGAGCACGGAATTCAGCAGGTGAATGTGGGTCTGTAGCAACACGGTTACGTGCAGATTTCTCTACAATTTTTGCACGCCAGATTTGAGCATAACCCATGAAGAAACGTTGATCGCCAGTTAAACCATCAATAACAGGAGCTTCTACACCATTTAATGAGGTTCTATAAGCTCTGTAAGCGATAGTCACACCTGATAAATCACCAATGTTTTCACCGAGTGTCAACTTACCATTTACAGCTAAGTCGTCAAATACATGATATTCATCATATTGCTCAACTAAGGCTTTAGTTCTGTTTGAAAATTCAGCTAAATCTTGCTCAGTCCACCAATTTCTCAGGTTACCTTCAGCATCATATTTGCTGCCCTGATCATCAAAGCCATGGCCCATTTCATGTCCAATTACCGCACCTATGCCACCGTAATTAACAGCATCATCAGCTCTCATATTAAAAAATGGTGCTTGTAATATTGCCGCAGGAAAAACAATTTCATTTACCGTAGGGTTGTAGTAAGCATTAACCGTTTGTGGTGTCATGCCCCATTCCCAGTTTTTAATTGGACCACCGAGTTTAGCAACTTCTTTATCGTTAGACAGACGTGAAGAGCGGATAATATTACCGACTAAATCATCACCATCGATATTAAGACCAGAGTAATCTTCCCATCGATCAGGGTAACCAATTTTTGGCGTAAAAGCGGCTAACTTAACATGCGCTGCTTTTTTAGTATCTGTAGACATCCATTCAAGATCGTCAATACTATTGCCATAAGATGAGCGTAAGTTTTCAACTAATTCGCTCATGCGCGCCTTAGCTTGAGGAGTAAAATGACGAGTAACATAAACTTTACCAATCACTTCTCCTAAATTTGAGTTAACAACACCAACACCGCGTTTCCATTGTGGACGTTGCTCTTCTCGACCACTTAACTGTTTTGAATAAAAATCAAAATTTTCATTATCAATATCAGCAGTTAAGTAGCTAGAAAAGTGACTTAAGCTATGGAAACTCAAATATGTTTTCCAATCAGTTAACGAAGTTTCCGCAAAAATACTGCCAAAACCGGTAATAAAATCTGGTTGGTTAATAATTATATCTTTTTGAGAAGCAACACCTTGAGCAGCAAGGTAAGCTGACCAATCAAAAGCATTAGTTAATTCATTTAACTTATTAACAGCATATTTGTTATAGCGCTTTTCACTGTCGCGACTTTGAACTTGGGTCCAATGAAATTTAGCTAACTTAGTCTCTATTGCCATAATAGTTTTTGCTGCTTCTTTACCATCAGCAATACCGGCTAAGTCGAACATTTTTTCAATATGAGCGATATAGCCAGCACGTAAAGTACTAAAACGCTCAGTTTCATTAAAGTAGTAATCTTTATCAGGTAACCCTAAGCCACTCTGCCAGATGTGAGTAGCATAACTAGCCGAGTCTTTAGCATCAACGCTAATGTAAAAAGCTAAAGGACTGCCTACGCCTACCGCTTGATATTTACCAAAAAAACTCGCTAATTCTGATTTGTTATTAAGGTTATTAATCGCATCAAAAATAGGTTGGATCGGTTTAACACCTAAACTATTACGCTTCTCTGTGTCCATATATGAGCGAAATATATCTGCTACTTTTTGTTCATCGCTACCTTTGGTAAGGTTTTTAGCGGCAGCAAGTTCTTCTATGATGGCTTTAACATCATCATCAGCTTTGTCTCGAAGATCATAAAATGAACCGATAGCCGTTTTATCACCTGGAATGTCATGGTTTGCTAACCAATTACCATTTACATAGCGATAGAAGTTATCTTGTGGACGGATACTACTATCAAAATTAGCTTTTTCTATACCAGATGCCAGTACAGTTTTTTGCGTCGTAAATTGTGTGTTATTGCTAGTGTCAGCTGGCGTACTACAGCCAGTCATTAGCAATAATGATGAACAAATTGCACTGGTAATAATTGCTTTCATGAAAATTCCTTGTCTATAAATCATAGAATGTTTTTTGAGTAATCAAAGATATAAATAGTATTTTAATTTTTGTAATTATTTATACTTTGAACATGCTAAATACGCACGATTGCTCGATTCTACGGGGTATTGATAAGGATTTCTAGCGAATGAAACATCTGTTTACATCTTTGTTTTATTTTGACTTATCGCTAAAAATGGAGGGTTGAGTCGTTTATTATGTAAGTGTTTGCTTTTAAAGGGTTAACATTGTGTTAAATAGGTGTTAACTTTTTGTGGGGCAATCAACGCTAAATTTGATAATACGACTATAATTACAAGGTTTTTCCATGGGGTAATACTGCATTGGAGAAAATAATACCAGCGACTAGAGACATAAATATTAAGAATGTTTGTGAGCCTAAATCAGGGACGTTCAACATATTCTGTCCAGAGACGGCGCTATTTAAGCCAATATAAACTTTTGATCCTGGAACAAGCACAACTAAGCCGAGGATTCTTACAATGCTAGAAGGCAGGTTCATTAGTCGAGAAAATAAATTACTGTATAAGCCCAATGCAAAAGCGCCAACAAATGCGCCTAACGCTACGCCTAAATAGTTACTTGCCCATATGCTAACACCAAAGGCAATATAACCAGAAATCATGCCCCAAGGGGCATCTTTTAATCTGACTTTAAAGAGAATAACTAAACTTGCAGACAGCGTTGTTACCGCAAGCCATGAGGTCCATACAGGCATGGTTTCAGGGGGAATAAATACCGAAGTACCCCATATCAAGTTGCCTAACGCCATACCTAGCACAGCACCAAAGTACAGCTTAAATAACATCATGATACTGTCCATGATACGCGCCGTACCAGACATTAAATGTCGTGCGGCAAGTTCTGATAAGCCCACGGTTAAAGATAACCCCGGTATAAATACTATGATGCTTGACAGAATTACCATGGGAATATTAATGCTAGGATCAATTATTGATATGGCAGAGGCTAATAGCGATGCCATAAGTGCAGCCATTGGCTCGAGTAAATCTGTCATGCGCCTGGAGCGTTCAGCCCAAAGCACAAAAGCAAAAGTAACCCAGCCTAAAATAGTAGACCAAAAAACATCGTGCCAGCTAGTATGCATTAACATGGCAAAAGCGCCGCTTGATGCCCCATAAGCTAAAAAAGATAGCATAGTGCCATAAGGCGCCGGTTTATTTTTTACTTCAGCTAAACGCTCAATCGCTTCACTAAGTGTGCGCTGGCCGTTAATTAGTTCATCAACAAGTTCATCAATACGGGCTAAAGAACCAAGATCGATGTCGCCGGGACTAACACGCACTAAATGATTATATTGCTGATCGTCTTCATCATCAGATAAGATAAAAGTTAACGCGGTCGGCGTGATAATAAAAGAAGCGCGAATATCAAGAAACTTAGCAATAGATAATAGGTTATCTTCTAAGCGATATGCGGTAGAGCCTAACTTATGTAAAGCTTTGCCTAATTTTATGATAAAACGACGTTTTTGGTAAAAATTATCGGGTTGTTGCATGACGGTATATGATGGTAAGTTGCACTGTTTGCTATGGTAATCGATTTTGCTAAAACAGGGTATAAAAAACTAATTAAAAGAGAAAAAAATGACATTAATAATTATTTTAGCTTGTGTTTTTTTAGCCATATTTCTGATGGTTACTTTAGGAGAGAAGTTTGCTAAACCCATGACCGATGAACAGCAAGGTAAGTACGGTAAAATAATACCAATACTGGTATTTATATTATTAATCGCTGCTATTATCAAAGCAATGTTTTAAACGGCTTTATTGCCTATTCATCATCAGGTAAAATCTAACGATAATCAGTATCGTTATTTCCTTATACATAGAGAATTCTTGTAATGCAGCAACTGCCTAAGCTCGATTTAAAAAATAAAGTATCAGCCCAAGAATGGCAATTACGGGTCGATTTGGCGGCTTGTTATCGATTATTACAAATGCACGGTTGGGATGATCTTATTCATACTCATATTTCAGTCTGCATTCCTGGCACAGAACATATCTTGATAAATGCTTTCGGTTTAGCTTTTGAAGAAATAACCGCATCAAATTTAGTTAAAATTGATATAGACGGTAATATTATCGACAAAGATTGTCCGTTTGAAATAAACCCAGCGGGTTTTACTATTCATAGTGCAGTCCATCAAGTACGCCATGATGACATTTGTGCATTGCATATACACACTAATGAAACTATTGCTGTTGCCAGTTTGGAAGAGGGCTTGTTGCCGTTAAGTCAGTATTCAATGTTTGCTTTAGCCTCGATGAGTTACCATGATTATGAAGGTCTAGCGGTTAATGACGATGAAAAGCTTCGATTGCAGCATGATTTAGGTGATAAAAACTTTATGTTATTGCGAAATCATGGCGCCTTAACCATGGGTAAAACTATTGGTGATGCCTTTATGCATATGTATGATTTAACACGTGCTTGTGAAATACAGTTACAAGTCATGGCTACCGGTATGAAGCCTATTTATGCCCCGCAAAGTATTATTGATGGTATTAAGGCGCAAGCTAATATTGTGCATTCTGGTGAAACCGGCGGGCAAAAAGCATGGCCAGCGATGGTGCGAAGAGTGTATCGACATGATCCGAGTTTCGCAGAGTAAAGATTATTTCAGAGTAGCTGCTTATCTTCTTGCTGTATTACACTATGTAGGTGTCAAAAGTACTCACAAATTATTCGGGAAATAATTTGAACAACCGCAGGTTGTCCTGAAAGGTGGAGTACAGGATGTACGGAATATTGACTAACGTCAACTCCGTGCGTTTTCCTTTACATAGAATAATACAACTTCAATATAAGCCACTACTGCATTTATTATAGAGAGTGCTTAGATTAAAAGTCACTCGCAATAACGAATTAACTAGTTGAGAAAAATATGAAGATTACTCACGTTGAAGTTTTTGATATCCATTGCCCTAAGCGCATTGGTTGGAACCCTATTTTTGTACGTATACATACCGATGAAGGTCTTAGCGGTGTTGGTGAAGCAGGCTTAGCTTATGATTGGGGGCATAGCGCTGCAGCTGCCATGATTAAAGAGATCAGTGAAGCGGTGCTTATTGGTTTTAATCCTTTTAATACCGAGCTTTTATGGTCTCGAATGTTACGCGAAAGCTTTTGGGGTCTAGGTGGCGGACCTGTTTTGTATTCAGCAATGAGCGCTATTGATACGGCACTATGGGACATTAAAGGTAAAGCTTTAGGTGTGCCGGTTTACCAGTTACTGGGTGGCAAGGTAAATGACAAACTGCGTACCTATGCTAGTCAACTTCAGTTTGATTGGGACACTGATATTAAAAAGCTCATTGAGCCTGAGCAGTATGCAGAAGCGGCGTTAAAAGCGGTAGCCCAGGGCTACGATGCTGTTAAGGTTGATCCAATCGTTTATAACGGTGATGGTAGCTCTTCTTTTGATCGCACTAAACTATTTACTAAACCACAAATGCGTTTATTTGGTAACAGATTACGTGCTATTCGTGATGCTGTTGGTGAAGATGTTGACATTATTTTTGAATCACATTCCTTAATGGGCGCAGCTTCAGCAATACAAATGGGCAGAATTGTCGAAGAAGTTGGTTGTATGATGTACGAAGAGCCGGTTAACTATTTAAATCCTGCTGTACATAAAAAAGTCTCTGATAACGTTAATGTGCCGATTGCCGGTGGTGAGCGTTTGTACCATCGTTGGGATGTAAGACCTTACTTTGAAGATCAAAGTATTGATGTATTACAACCTGATGTGGGCTTATGTGGCGGTTTTACTGAATCGAAAAAAGTCTGTGACTATGCCGACGTTTACGATATTCGTATACAAGCGCACGTATGTGGTGGCCCTGTTGCAACAGCGGCATCATTACACTTAGAAACAGCCATTCCAAACTTTTTAATTCATGAGCATCATACTTATGCGATAAAAGACTGGAACAGAGAGTTGTGTTTACAAGACCCACAACCGGTGGATGGCTTTTTTCAAGTGACAGAAGTACCGGGTATTGGTATTGAACTTAACGATAAAATCGTGAAAAGATCGCCAAACGTGACGATTAGATAAGTAGCTAGCTAAATTAAGCTTTAGCTTTCTTCGTTAGAAAATTTATAAATATTAAGCGCATTGCTATACAGTAATGCGTTTTTTTCATGTTCACTACATTGCTTAATTAGCGGTGATTCAATAATATCCTGCCAATAGCTGTCATAGCTCTTATTACTTAACTCATTTCCTAGCTGATTACCGAGCTTTTTACCGAGTTTTTTACCGAGTAAGCACAGCGGAAAGTTACTGGCTAGCATCACTCTCTCCATTAAAAAGGTGTCGAGGCAAAAGCTAGTGACATCACTAAACCAAGACATCTCATATTGTCGGTCTTGCATCTCCCATCCAGAGCATTTAATGAATACATTCGGGTATTTGGCAAGTTCAGTTATATGCTTTTTCCATAAAAACCAAGCATCCCCTCGGAGCTCTTTAGACACTATTTTAGGTGGGAAACCAGCATGATTGATGATAAAACGCAATTGACTATGCTTGGCGATAGTTTGCCTTAATAGCGGCATCACTTTAATCGCATTTTCATCAGCTAAGGGTAATTGCAATTCAAAAATAAAGTCACTTACTGCATTAAGGCTGGCGAAATTTTGTTGTGCGTTTTGATTCGCTAAAATAGCACAAGCTTGTTCATCAAGAATGTGGCGAGCGCCAATTAAACTGCTATACGGCAATAATCTTTGTAAGGATGCTTGGAACTGCTCCGGCGGCGCTAATAAATCGATGCTGGCGATAGTTCTATTTTTTTGACAGGGTAAACTTTCAATATACGCTAGTTCTCGCCAAGATTTAGCATTATCGAAACCTGCTTCAATATGAACAAAACCTGCTAGTTTTATTTTACTGCTGGCTTGTAAGCTATTATTTAAGTTTTCAATAGAAAAGTCTTGTTGGATAACTGACTTATCTGGCCAAAAAGGGGGATTTTCAGATTTAAGCCAATGGTAATCTCCACGCGAACGATCAAATAAATGTAAATGGGGATCAATGAGGTTAATTGTCATAACGTTATCTAGATACCTTTATATACGAGATAGTTGTCTATTACGGTATATCATTATTGCGCGGTATAACCGCCATCAATCACTTGTAAACTACCGGTGATAAATTTTGCCTTGTCGGAAGCTAAAAACAGCACTAATTCAGCGACTTCTTCTGGCTGACCTAAGCGTTGTAATGGTTGTAATTTAGCTTCATCTTGATGCACTTCATTTATATTAGCACCTGATTTTTGGCAATAGTTATTAATTGCTTGATGGTACAGCGGTGTTTCAATGGTACCAGGGCAAACGGCATTAGCACGAATATTAAAAGCAGCGTAATCAAGCGCAGTTGTTTTAGCGATAGAGGCGAGGGCACTTTTACTTAAATTATACGCAAACGAATTATGTTTGGCGATTAACGCTTGGTCAGAAGCCATCAACAGAATTGCGCCATTTTTGTTTGCTTTCATCGAGGGTAATACTGCCTTGATCGCAGCATAGGCACCTTTAACATTAATGCTAAATATTCTATCTAAATCATCTTCACTGGTATTTTCAATCGTAGCCGAAAAATGAATGCCGGCATTTGAAATTAAAACATCGATGCTGTGTTTATCTGCGATATCATTAATTATCTCGGTTACTTGGTTTATGTTAGTGACATCACATTGACGAAACTCACCTATGGCAGAGGGAGACAAGTCTAAATTAAATACTTGGTAATTATTTTCGACGAAGAGTTTTACAATACTTAAGCCAATACCAGAGCTACCACCTGTGATCACGCACACTTTTTTCATTAAATTTACTCAATTATCGTAATTATAATAAATGATACCTGTAAGCTCTGCCAAGTTCCATAAAGTTAACTTCCAATTACTTCTTTGTATAGTTTGCGTGTATAATATTGGCAATTAGATTAATGAGGTTTTTCCATGAGAGCTTGTGGCGTAGAAATTAAAAGTAATGATGCGATTATTTGTATCGTGTCAAAAGAAAACAACTTGTATGATATTCCTCATACACGCGTACAAAAAATTAGCCTTGATAATGCTGGCGATGCAGAAGAAGTGAAAAAATTTCAATTTGCTTTTGCAAAATTGATGGAAGATTACCAAGTTACTCATGTACAAATTAAAGGTCGCGCCTTAAAAGGTAAGTTTTCTGGTGGTCCTATTGGTTTTAAAATTGAAGCGGCTATTCAACTGATTGATGCATTAGAAGTAGAAATTTTATCAGGAACCTTTATTAAGAAAGAATTATCTAGAAGCCAAATTGATATTGATTTTCGTGATACTGGCTTAAAGCAATTTCAAGAACAAGCATTTACTACAGTGTTTGCTTTTTTTGAAGGGCAAAACAACAGCTATAGAACAGAGCCTGAAAGTAACAATCAAGAAGATTAAATTTATCGTTTGATGAGTTTTAAATTTATTTTTTGATGTGATATTTTAAAAGACAGATTTAAAGTAAACATTTTTAAATAAAAAGAGATATTAAAAGCTTAGTGATTAACCTCACTAAGCTTTTTTTTAAATATTTTTGAAATAGGTCAAGTCAATAGATGCTTGTTGTTGAGATTACCGTTGCGTAGCTCTTGATTTAATCAACAGAAAATTAAACTACTCAGTAAGAGTCGCTAAAAAATGATATCGGTGCAGCATGATAACTTGATGCCTATGCATATAGGTTATTAGCAGGTAGAAGCTGAACTGGTGTTTAGCTTAAAATGGTCTATAGTCCAATCAATAAAACAATGGTTCATCAATGAAAATCTGAAATTTTGACGCTATTGCAAATAATTTAATCGTTAAAAAGGAACTAAATATGTTCCTTTTTTTGTTTAAACTATTTTAAAAGTGTTCATAACATGATTTAATCAAACACTTGTTTGAAAAAAAGATCAGACCTCAGACCAGTTTGTTTTTATTAAACCAAAAAGTTAACCATTGGAGAAAGTCATGCCAGAGTACAAAGCACCGATCAGAGATATTAAGTTTGTTATGCAAGAGTTGCTTGATTGCGATAACCATTATCAAAAATTAGGTTATGAAGATGCTAGTTTAGATATGGTCGATGCCATTATCAGCGAAGCGGCAAAATTCACTGAGCAAGTTATTGCCCCTATTAATCAAAGTGGTGATGAACAAGGTTGTACTTGGACCAATGGTGAGGTGACCACGCCTGATGGTTTTAAAGAGGCTTATCAACAATATGTTGAAGGTGGCTGGCCTACATTAGCGCAAAATGTAGATTTTGGTGGCCAAGGTCTTCCACATTCATTAAATACCGCAATTACCGAACTATTCTCTAGCGCGAACCATAGTTTTGCAATGTACCCAGGTTTGAGTCATGGCGCATTAGCGACCATTGAAGCACATGGTAATGAACAGCAAAAAAATCAGTTTATGCCTAAGTTAGTTGAAGGGTCTTGGACGGGAACCATGTGTTTAACAGAGCCGCATTGCGGAACTGATTTAGGAATGCTACGTACAAAAGCTGAGTTAAATGATGACGGTAGTTATTCGTTAACCGGTACTAAAATATTTATCTCTGCCGGTGAACATGATTTATCAGACAATATTGTTCATATTGTTATCGCAAGGATCCCGGGTTCTCCTGAAGGCAGTAAAGGCATTTCGCTATTTATTGTACCTAAGTTTAATATTACTGACGATGGTGCTATTAGTGATCGTAATGCCGTTTCTTGTGGATCGATTGAACATAAGATGGGTATTAACGCTAATGCAACTTGCGTGATTAACTTTGATGGCGCCAAAGGTTATTTAATTGGCGAAGTAAATCGTGGCCTAAATTGTATGTTTACCTTTATGAACGTGGCCCGATTAGGTGTTGCTACTGAAGGAGTTGCTGCTGCTGAGGCATCATTTCAAGGCGCATTAGCTTATGCCAAAGATAGACTACAGATGCGTTCTTTATCAGGCGTGAAGAATCCTGAAGGCCCTGCAGATGCTATAATCGTTCATCCAGATGTTCGTCGCATGTTGTTAACACAAAAATCTATTGCAGAAGGTGGTCGAGCACTGATTGCTTATTTGGCTCAACTGGTCGATATAGGACATGTTAGTACCTGTGAAGAAGAAAAAGCAGCGGCGGAAACAAAACTCGCATTATTAACACCTATTGCTAAAGCTTTCCTTACTGAATTAGGTTTAGAGTGTACTAGTCATGGTGTACAAGTCTTTGGTGGTCACGGATTTATAAAAGAGTGGGGCATGGAACAACTAATGCGCGATACTAAAATTAGTTGTCTCTATGAAGGTACTACCGGTATTCAAGCTTTAGATTTGTTAGCAAGAAAAATATTAGGATCGAAAGGAAAAATTCTTAAAGCGTTTGGTAGTGAAGTAACCAAGTTCTGCTTAGAAAATGCTGATGACGATGCCATGCAAGAGTTTATTCAACCTATCATGAGTTTTGGTGGTGATTGGCAGAAAATGACAGAAAAAGTCGGCGAAAAGGCAATGAAAAATCCAGACGAAATTGGTGCTGCTTCTGTTGATTACTTGATGTACTCAGGTTACTTAACTCTGGCTTACTTCTGGGCCAAAATGGCGAAGGTTGCGCAAGACAAACTTGCTCAGGGCAGTGATGAAGAAGCCTTTTATCAAGCAAAAATTAAAACAGCCCGTTTTTACTTTGAACGTATATTACCACGTGCCAAAGGCCATGCCGCTTGTGTTGAAAATGGTGGTGAATCTATGATGGCACTTGATGCCGATGATTTTTCTTTCTAGGTTATTTGTTTAAAGGAGTTAGCTTTATTTAATGGCTAACTTCTCTTTGCGAAGTACTTTTTATTAAGTAAATAAAAGGCGCTTATCGAATTACTCGATAAGCGCCTTTTTAATGGGTGTATTACACCACTACGTTAAGCAATTACAGGCCTAATACTTTCTTACCTTGTTTGAAGACGATGTCTACAGGGATACTCGCCGCTTCTAAGCGGGCTAAATCTGCAGCAAGTGTTTCACCAATAACGCCACTCTCTTTCACTAAGCTATCAACCCCTTGATAGTCACCGTTACCTTGTAAGGTTAATATCAGTTGTGATAATGAGTCTATTGCCGCGGTCATCTTATCAATATTAATGCTATATAAACCTTGCTCATTACGACTGAAAGCACCATTTTCTTGGAAGTAATTAAAACGAACCATGTTGGCTTTACCGTGGGCTGAACTTGCGCCAAAACGAATTGAACGGAAAATTCCAGCCATAAAGGTGGTGTAATAATCTTCTAATGTACCATCAGTAATTGCGCCTTTATCAAGTAATTGGCGAATCATGTATAAACCAAGAATGTCAGCTTTGCCTTCCTCTAATGCCGATGCATGCTCTTTTAATGCTTGGCGAACTGGACCTTGGCCATTAAGGGTGTTTTTAATGCCTAGGCCATGTGCAACTTCATGAAACATGGTATTAGCGAAGAAACCAGTAAAGGTGACGTTTTTACGTTGCTCTGGAACGATAAGCTCATCAGCAATAGGTAACATGATGGCATCAAACTTTGCACGCATAGCATTTTTTAATTGTAAGCGTCTTGTGCCTTTTTTCAGCTGAACTTCTTCATCATTGGGTAGGTTAATGGCAATTGTTTTACTCCCCGCATTTGAGTGACCGGCATAATAAATAACATCATAAGCATTTAAGTCTGCATCAGAGCCAGGAACTTCAGCTTTATATTTTTTGGCTACGGGTAAACCTTTTTGTAGCTCAGGTAAAAACTGTGCGTATTTGGCCAGCTTTTCACTCCATGCTAAATCTTTAATTAACACATACGATTCAAAAGCAGCGCGGTAACCATAAAGTTGATCTTCATAGTTTTCAATTGGTCCAATAACCACATCGATAGGATTATTTTTCATGTCCATCCAGGCGAAATCTGAAGCCTGATATTCATCAGTGCGTAATGCTTGGGCACGCATCGTTAGGTAATTAGAAAATTCTTTATCGTCGGCAAATTTTGCAGCCTTATCAAGAATTGCTGCGGCGCGATTCATTTGGTCATGATAAATTTCAGAGTATGAAATGCTCATCAATTTCTCTTCATCATCACGTTTAACAACAGAATAAAGTCCCATTTTATCGCTAAAATCACTTTGCTCAAATTCAGCTTTAGTCATATCGGCAGGATAAAACTCAGCGCCGTGTGCTTTTTTAGTCGCTTGAGTTAAAAATACTTTATCACCATCGAGACGATCCCAAGGACCATAGTTAATTTCAGCAAAACGTCTCACTGTTTCATCACTAATACTCGCTAGAAAGCTTTTTTTATCTTGCGAATACGCTTGCTGCCAAAATAAGTCATCCATTATTTTAGAAGCATCAATAAGTAACGCTAACATTTGCTTTTGATTAGCAGATAAATGGCTTAAGTCGGCAGTTAGGGTTACTTCCTTGTATATATTTAAGCGGTTTTCAAAGCCAGGAAGTAACTCAGGTTGATTTGTTGCACTCTCATTTTTCAGTGTTGAGGGACTTTCTTTAGTGATGTTTTCTTTAGCAGTATCACTTTCGGTGGCATTGTTACAAGCGGTTAAAGTGGTGCTGGCTAGTAAGACTACGGCGGCTATTTTTGTTAGTTTTAGTGCTTTCATAGGAGGTCTCTATAAATAAGTTGCCTAGAGACTAACAAAAATGGAGGTGAGTGCAATAGTGAAGAGAAATTTAATACTATGTGGGCTGTAAAGTTCACTATTCATTAGAATACTTATTACACTAACTAAGTGATCAGTTTCAAATGGCCTATATATCCAATAACGTCGTTGCTTTCAATCGAAATTGCCAGCTATTGCTCAATCAAGCGCCTTGTTGTTAAACATTTATACTCATTGAATTATGCAAACTTATACTTTATTTAATTGGTATGAAAAGGGAAGGGGATAGGCATAAATGGGGGATTTCAGGCATAAAAAAACCGACATAAGTCGGTTTTTAAATGATTCATATAGATTAACTATACGAAGAGCATTTCATAAAATAATACAGTGAAAGCAAAAATTAAAGTGCTTTGATCGCTGCATTTAAACGGCTCTTACTACGAGCTGCTTTATTTTTATGAATAAGACCTTTACTTGCGTAACGGTCTAAAATTGGTGTAGCAGCAACGAATTCTTTTGTTGCTACTTCTTTGTCACCAGCTTCGATTGCTGCTAGTACTTTTTTAAGTAAAGTACGCATCATTGAACGACGACTTGCGTTATGTTGACGGCGCTTTTCAGATTGTAATGCGCGCTTCTTAGCTTGCTTTGAGTTAGCCAAGGTGATCTCCTAAAAGATTGATTATAAGCTTAAATTTAAGGCGACGAAATATGCCTTTTTTTTAGCTGATTGTCAAATGATTTAATTGTTTAATTGATATCTTAACGATAAAAGATCAATTAAAAAGAATATGGTCACTGCTTAACGTTAAAAATTTAATCGATAAACAAAACATGTTGTGAACAGCGGTAAGTATACATTGTTTAAATGGCTAAAATCATCACATAATACACATTATTTATTTTTTCCTTATTTTTACCTTATTTTCACGTTACTTCTGTATTCGTGTAGTGCTATTAAATAACCAAAAAAGACTTGGTGCGGAGATGTTTGTTTGAGTAAAAAGTTAATTAAATCAGGGCTGATTGTTAGTGTAATGACATTGGTTTCTCGCGTTTTAGGTTTAGTGCGAGATGTTGTTATTGCCAATGTGATGGGAGCAGGGGCAATGGCTGATGTATTTATTCTTGCTAATAAAATCCCAAACTTTTTACGTAGATTATTCGCGGAGGGCGCTTTTGCTCAAGCTTTTGTTCCCGTTTTGAGTGAATTTCGAGTTAAAGATGAGCAAGACGCACAGGAAAGCGGTAAGCAAAATAATCACGAACAAACCCGTTTATTAATCGCGCAGGTTTCGGGTACGTTAGGTGTCATTGTAAGTATTGTCACTTTATTTGGTATGATTGCATCACCAGTGATTGTGATGCTTTTTGGTACGGGTTGGTTTGTTGATTGGTTAAATGACGCACCTGGTGGTGAGAAATTTGATATAGCCAGTAACTTATTATCAATCACTTTCCCTTACTTATGGTTTATTAGCTTTGTTGCGTTAACGGGTGCAGTGCTTAATACGATGGGGCGATTTGCTGTTGCTGCTTTCACCCCCGTTCTGTTAAATATCGCCATTATCGGCATGGCCATTTGGGGTTCTCCTTATTCTGAAAGTCCCGCTCACGCATTAGCTTGGGGGGTGTTTTTAGGCGGATTAATACAATTTCTTTTTCAGATTCCTTTTATGTACCAAGCAGGTATGCTTGTAAAGCCTAAATGGGCTTGGCGCAGTGAAGGCGTTACAAAAATTAGAAAACTCATTGTGCCGGCGTTATTTGGAGTATCAGTAACACAAATTAATTTACTACTTGATACCGTTATTGCCAGTTTTTTAATTACCGGGTCTATTAGCTGGCTTTATTTTGCCGATAGATTACTTGAATTCCCGCTCGGTCTTTTTGGTATTGGTATTGCGACAGTGATACTACCTAGCTTGTCAAAGCTGCACAGTAAAAATAGCCCCGCAGAATTTAGTGCAACGTTAGATTGGGGCATTCGAGTTATTTGTCTCTTTGGCTGGCCAGCGTTGGCAGGATTAATGGTATTAGCTCAACCTATTATTATGGTGTTATTTATGCGCGGTGAGTTTGACCAACAAACGGTAATACGCGTTTCGATGGCCTTATTTGCCTACCTATCAGGCTTATTGAGTTTTATGTTTATTAAGATACTCGCGCCAGGTTATTACGCACGACAAGATACCAAAACCCCTGTTAAAATTGGCATTATTGCTATGGCTGCTAACATGGTATTTAACTTAATGCTGGCACCTTTTATCGGGTATGTAGGTCTAGCCTTAGCAACTACGCTATCCGCAACGTTGAATGCTTGGTTATTATATCGCGGTTTAAAAGCACAAGGTGTTTATCAGCTATCAACTAAAACACTCATTTTTATTGCTAAATTAGTGCTTAGTGCTGGTGTTATGGCACTGGTCGTTTACCAATTATCCAGTGACTTTACTGTGTGGTTAGCGATGAGTTTTCTTGACCAAGTACAACAACTGACTATTTGCATTCTCTTAGGCGTTGTCAGTTACCTGATGATGATTATTTTGTTAGGTATACGTTTTAGTGATTTTAAAGTGTTAAAAGACGAAAAATAAGCGTAAATAAAGTGCTTGAACTACTGATTATTAGCGCGCGCTGTTATATAATTCGTCGATTTATTTTATGCGAATGTCAAAGTTGAGGTTCGTCAGTGGCTTATATTAGCCATTTAGCGTCATAGTAAAAGGTAGAATAATAGCTAATGCAGTTAGTTCGTGGTGTACATAATATTCAATTACAAGATCATGGTTGTGTATTAACTATTGGTAATTTTGATGGTGTGCACTTAGGGCATCAGCAAGTGATTAAAGCCCTAGTAAGTAAAGCTAAAGCATTAGAATGTGTGGCTGCGGTATTGGTGTTTGAACCACAACCACAAGAGCTTTTTTCACCCGAAACTGCACCGGCTAGATTATGCCGATTACGTGATAAATATAATTTATTAGCGCAACTTGGCGTACAGCGACTTATTTGTGTCAATTTTACCGCTAAATTTGCTAATCAAAGTGCCGAGCACTTTATAGAAAATTTATTGGTTAAAAAGTTAGGCATAAAGCACCTTATTGTCGGTGATGACTTTCATTTTGGTAAGAATCGTACCGGTAACTTCTCTATGCTATGTCAAGCGGGAGAAAAGTACGGCTTTGATGTTTCAGATACCGCAAGTTACAAAATGGCGGATTGCAGAATTAGCTCTACCGCTATTCGTCAAGCATTTGAGCAAGATGACTTAGTGTCAGTTAAACAGATGTTAGGCAGAGAGTACTCGATCATTGGTCGGGTGTTTCATGGTGATAAGCGTGGTCGTCAATTGGGATTTCCAACCGCTAATGTTTTGCTTAAAAGGCGAGTTTCACCGTTAAGTGGTGTTTTTGCTGTAATGGTAAAAACAAATAGTGGTCAATTTAAAGGTGTTGCAAACATTGGTGCTAGACCAACGATTAATGGCGTTAGACAACAGCTAGAAGTACACATTTTTGATTTTGATGAAAACCTGTATGGACAATGTATTGAGGTGATAGTGAAGAAAAAACTACGCCCAGTGATTAAGTTTGACAGCCTTGAAGCGCTTACTACGCAAATTCATCAAGATTGTGAACAAGCTAAACAAGTATTCGCTTAAGGCACTACTTGTACTTTATTTTCGATAGTTAAAAAATAATATATTCAATTAACAGTTATGAATCTGGTTGATATTTATAGCGTTTCGTTAAGTTTATCAGCCAACAGAAACGGATAATGATTTACATGAGTGATTACAAACAGACCTTGAATTTACCAGCTACTTCTTTCGCTATGAAAGGTAATATGGCTAACCGTGAACCTAACATGCTCAAAGATTGGGCAGCTAAAGATCTTTATGGCAAGATTCGTGAAGCCAAGAAAGGTAAAAAGTCATTTATTCTTCATGATGGCCCTCCTTATGCTAATGGTAATATTCATTTAGGCCATGCCGTTAATAAAATCTTAAAAGATATTATTGTTAAATCAAAAAACTTATCTGATTTCAATTCTCCTTTCGTACCAGGCTGGGATTGTCATGGTTTACCGATCGAATTAATGGTTGAGAAAAAAGTAGGCAAGCCAGGTCATAAGATTAGCGCTAGCGATTTTCGTCAAAAGTGTCGTGAATATGCAGCTAAGCAAGTCGATGGTCAACGTGAAGATTTTAAACGTTTAGGTATTTTCGCTGATTGGGAAAACCCATACTTAACAATGGATTTTGGCACAGAAGCCAATATTATCCGTTCATTAGGCAAAATTGCTGAAAATGGTCACTTACATCAAGGTTTTAAACCTGTGCATTGGTGTACTGATTGTGGTTCGTCTTTAGCTGAAGCTGAAGTTGAATATAAAGATAAACAATCACCCGCTATCGATGTGAAATTTACTATTAGCGACGAAACCGTAGCAGATAAATTCTCTCACCCAGAAGACCATAAAGGGACAGGTGAAATCGGCGTTGTGATTTGGACAACAACACCTTGGACACTTCCTGCTAACCGTGCGATAGCAGTAAATTCTGAGGTTGAATATACTTTAGTTCAATGTGAACAGGCAGGTAAAAAGCAACGTTTAATCATTGCTTCTGATTTAGTTACTACCTGTATGGATCGTTTCGGCTTTGATAAATACCATGCATTAGGTTTCTGTAAAGGTAGCGAGCTAGAGCTAGTGCAATGTCAACATCCATTCTATGACTTTACGGTTCCGGTTGTTTTAGGTGAACATGTAACGACAGACTCAGGTACAGGTTGTGTACATACTGCACCTGGTCACGGTGTAGAAGATTTTGTTGTTGGTAAGCTATATGACTTAGAAGTGGCTAATCCTGTTGGCGCTAACGGTGTATATCTTGAAGATACGCCATTACTTGCTGGCCAACATGTATTTAAAGCCAATGCTAGTGTGGTTGAGTTGTTAAAAGAAAACGGGGCATTAGTACATCATCATGCGTTAGATCATTCTTACCCGCATTGTTGGAGACATAAAACACCACTAATTTTCCGTGCTACGCCGCAGTGGTTTATCAGCATGGACAAAAAAGGTTTACGTCAAGATTCATTAAACGAAATCGAAAAAACACAGTGGATCCCTGATTGGGGTCAACGCCGTATTGAATCTATGGTTGAAGGTCGTCCAGATTGGTGTATCTCACGTCAACGTACGTGGGGCGTGCCTATGGCATTATTTATTCATCAAGATTCAGGTGCATTACATCCACGTAGCATTGAGTTGATTGAAGAAGTTGCTCAGCGTGTTGAAAAAGAAGGCATTCAAGCATGGTTTGATTTAGAGCCAAGCGAGCTAATTGGTGATGATGCTAAAGAATACATTAAAGTACCTGATACCTTAGATGTATGGTTTGATTCAGGTACTACCCACGAATCAGTTATCAAAGCACGCGAAGAATTTGACGATATTGCAGATTTATACCTTGAAGGCTCAGATCAACATCGTGGTTGGTTTATGTCATCAATGATTTCATCGGTTGCGATGAATGGTAAAGCGCCATATAAGCAAGTGCTTACTCACGGTTTTGTGGTTGACGCTAAAGGTCACAAAATGTCTAAGTCGTTAGGTAATGTTATTACCCCAAAAGAAATTACTAACAACTTAGGCGCTGATATTTTACGTTTGTGGACTGCTTCAGTAAATTACACGCAAGAAATAACTGCGGGTGATGAGATATTTAAACGTCAAGCTGATGCCTATCGCCGTATACGTAATACATCACGCTTCTTATTATCTAACTTAAATGGTTTTGAACCAGCGACTCACAGCGTTGCTTTTGACGATATGGTTGCTTTAGATCGTTGGGTAGTTGAACAAGCAGCACGTTTACAAGAAGAAATTATTAACGCGTACGATGAATATGAATTTCACGTAGTAGTGCACAAAATTATGAACTTTTGTACTAACGAGCTTGGTGGTTTCTACTTAGATATTATCAAAGATAGACAATATACCGCTAAAAGTGATTCTAATGCGCGTCGTTCATGTCAAACAGCTATGTACTTAATTGTAGAAGCAATGACAGCGTGGATGGCACCAATATTGTCATTTACGGCACAAGAAATTTGGGAAGCTTTACCATTACCTGTAAGCGGTGAGCGAGATGAGTTTGTCTTTACTGGTGTTTGGTTTGATGGTTTAGCTAAGCAAATTGAAAACAGTAACTCAGTAGATGAACTTGGTAACGAATACTGGACTGAACTGCTTACTGTTCGTGGCGAAGTAAACCGTGCGTTAGAGCAAGCAAGAAAAGATAAGTCTGTTGGTAAAGCGTTAGAAGCACAAGTCACTTTGTTTGCTACCCAAGAGTTAGCGACTAAATTAGCTAAACTGGGTGAAGAACTTCGTTTTGTGTTAATCACTTCAAAAGCAACGATTGAAATAGTAACAGCGGCACCGGAAAATGCGCTTGATACTGAAGTAGAAGGCTTATGGTTATCAGTAGCCCCTGCAGAAGGTATTAAGTGTGACCGTTGCTGGCATGTCACTACAGACATTGGCGAAAGCGAAAAACACCCTGAGTTATGTGGTCGTTGTATCACTAATGTTGATGGTGAAGGTGAAACAAGACAGTTCGCTTAATTAATTCATTAGTTTGAATTAAAGTTAACTGAATCTAGTTTAACAAATATTTATTATTGGGCTATTACCTACAACCTATTATAGGGCGTTAGTAATAGCTTATTTAATTGCGCTATATGAGATTATCACCATTGAAAAAATTATTTAATGACACAGGGTTACGTTGGTTATGGCTAACTTTACTATGCTTAATCATTGATCAAGTAAGTAAACATTGGGTTGCAGGTACGTTTGACTATAAAGAAACCTTGTCTGTTTTGCCTTTTTTTAACCTCACATATGTTCATAATCCCGGAGCAGCCTTTAGCTTTTTAGCTGACCAAGGTGGTTGGCAGCGTTGGTTTTTTACCGCAATAGCCAGTATTGCTAGTATCGTATTTCTCGTTTGGATGGCGAAAACGCCCAAGCAGCAGCGTTTATTAAGTATTGCATTTGCGATGATTTTAAGTGGCGCGGTAGGTAACTTAATCGATAGAGCATTATTTGGTTATGTTATCGACTTTCTAGATTTTCATTGGGCTGGCTACCATTTCGCCGCGTTTAATATTGCTGACTCCGCTATTTTTATTGGTGCAGCCTTAATGATTTTTGAATCATTCACTAATACAGAAAATGATGACGAAAAACAAAAGAATAAAACAAATAAGATAGAGAGCTAATAATGACCGATTTAACGCAAGTACAGATTCAAAGTGACTCAAGCATTCTTGTTCATATAACGATGAAATTAAGTGATGGTTCGGCTGCTGATAGTACAAAAGTAAACAATAAACCAGCAAAAATCATTATGGGCGATAACAGTATTTCTCCTGCTTTTGAAGCTGAGCTAATTGGTATGAAAAAAGGTGATTCAAGAGAATTTACCCTTGAAGCAAAAGATTCCTTTGGTGAGACGAATCCAGACAATATTCACTATATGGGTATTGATAAGTTTTCTGCTGAAGTGCCTGCAGAAATAGGTAATATTATTACCTTTTCTCAACCCGGTGGTGAGCTACCAGGCATGATTAAAGAGGTTAATGGTGACTCTGTTACTATCGATTTTAATCACCCACTTGCAGGACAAACTGTTACGTTTGTCATTGATTTAGTCGACATCCTTTAGTAAATGATAGGTATATATAGTGAATTATTTAGCTCTTGATGCCTCAACTGAAGCATGCTCTGTTGCGTTGCAAGTAAACGGTAAAACCTTCTCTCGATATGAGCTTTGCCCACAGTCGCATAGTTTACATTTACTACCAATGATAGATGCAGTACTTCAAGAAGCCGGTATAAAGCTAGCCGAACTTGATGGTCTTGTTTTTGGTCAAGGGCCAGGTAGTTTTACTGGTGTTCGTATTGGTGTTGGTGTTGCTCAAGGCTTAGCCTTTTCGGCTAACTTACCTGTTGTAGGTGTTTCTAGCTTACAGGCTATGGCACAATTGGCTTATATAAAACATGGTCAAAAACAAGTTGTTGCGGCAATAGATGCCCGTATGTCTGAAGTTTATAATGGCTGCTTTGTCCTTGATGAAAACAATATTATGCAAGCACAACAAGCTGAAGCGGTTACACCACCGGAGAAACTAACAGAACATCTTTCATCAGTGCTTACTGCTTCTTTCTATGCTGTTGGCACAGGTTGGGATGCGTACTCTGAAAAACTAGGTGAACAGTTGTTGTCATTGAAAGTAAATGAAGGCAGTCCTGAGGTGTTATTCCCGACAGCAGAAGCTATGTTGAGTATTGGTAAAGTAAAATTAGAACAAGGGCAGGGCGTATCAGCTGAAGATGCTCAGCCGGTATATGTTAGAGATACTGTTTCTTGGAAAAAGCTACCGGGTAAATAAAAAAAGTCTATTCTTGTCAGTAAATTGTGATCAGAAAATTCTGGAATAAAACTATAGCAGAACATTATGGCAGTACATTATGACGAGTAGCCCACAAAATATTAAATCCAGCTTTTGGAAAAAATATCAATTATATTTCCTCTTGGTGGCGGCCATTGTCATCAGACAAATCCCTATCGTCTCTATCCCGCTGAATTGGTTGGAAACATACTTTCATGAAATAAGTCATGGTATTGCTGCATTGCTTACCGGTGGTGAAATCATCAATATTCAACTGTTTGCTACAGGCGCTGGGCTATGTACTACCCAAGGTGGTTTAAGCTTTTTTATTACCTTCTTTGGTTATGCCGGAGCAACTGTTTGGGGTTGGCTACTATTCAAGCTGGCGAATAGTCATCAACGTACTGCACAAATTTTTTCTGGCGTGATGATCGTTTTACTGCTTGCTTCCATCGTCTTATGGGCAAGAGACTTGCTGACTATGATTATTATCGGGAGCTTAGCCGTGATGTTTGTATTTACGGTAAAAATGCGTCGCTTATATTATTTGCAATTATTGTTAAAGTTTTTTGGTTTGAGTATTTTATTAAATAGCTTATTTAGTCCAACATACTTATTTGATGGTCGTGATTTAGGGGATGGTGCCACTTTAGCTTCTATGACAATGGTTCCTGAGTTAGTTTGGGTCTTATTATGGTGTGTGCTAGCTATTACAGCTTTGTATTCCTTAATTAAAACCAATAAAAAGTCTCATTTTTAATAAGGGATCCACTTAAAGCTTTAACTCAAAGAATTAACTCACAGGTATATCCTTATGACAGATAACAATGAAATTGATGAGCTTAGCTATCAGTTAGGTGATTTATCACTTACCGCACTCGCTTGTGGGAATAAAGAACATCAACCAATGTTATGTTTACATGGCTACTTGGATAATGCAGCGAGTTTTCTCCCCTTAATGCAGCAAACAGCGCAAGAAAGTGATTTACTGCATAATAGGCGTATTATTGCACTTGATTGGCCAGGACACGGTCACTCAGACCATCGTAGTGTTGGTGCTCATTACCATTTTTTTGATTATGTCAGTGATTTATTTGCCCTATTTGAACTTAATAATTGGCAAGCTATCGATATTGTTGCTCACTCAATGGGGGCTATGATTGCGAGTGCTTTTGCTGCCGCTTTTCCTGAAAAAGTAAAGTCATTGACGTTAATTGACTCGTTTGGTTTTATTTGTGCTTCCGCAGAGCAAACGACTGAACAGTTACGAAAAGGCGTATTGAGTCGGGTGAAATCAGTTAAGTCTAGCCGAGCCTTTACTGCAGAAACAGCAGTAAAAGCTCGACAGCATGTTTCTGACTTAAATACGGAACATGCCAAGTTAATTGTACAAAGGTCCTTGATTCAGGTTGAGGCGACATCAAGTGAGAAAGCTGCGGTTGATGACACTAGTGTCTTATATCGTTGGCGTTCAGATCCGCGGTTACGTACTCTATCTCCTTATCGATTAAGTTTAGCGCAGGGGCAGCAGTTGTTTAGTGATATTAAATGTCCCTTACAACTAGTCTATGGTGATAAAGGCATGGAAATGGTTACAACAGGACTTGAAAATTTTTCTGCCTTTGTTAATAACCTAATAACGACTAAGCTGGAAGGTGGTCACCATGTCCATATGGAACAAACGAAGGAATTATCATCTTTACTTAGTCATTTTCTCAGTAAAATTCAAACAAGCGTTTAAATTTGTGGCGTATTGCTAAAAAATTTGATAAAACTGTATTATTGAAATATTAGTTGCTGCAAATAAAATGATTATTAAAATAAATAGCAACATAATCACCTATTGAGGAAAGCCGTTGTGGAAAAAATTTGGTTAGAAAAAAGTTACCCTAGTGATGTGCCGTTTGAAATTGATGCGGATAAATATCCATCTATTGTGGCTATGTTCACAAAATATTCTACAAAATTTAGTGATAAAACAGCTTTCATTAATATGGGCGCTTCCATTACGTATGAAGAACTGTCAATTCAAGCAACGGCTTTTGCAGCATACTTACAACAAGATTTAGGTCTAGAGAGAGGCGATAAATTCGCCATTATGGTACCTAATTGCTTACAGTATCCAATCGCGTTATTTGGTGCTTTATTAGCCGGTCTTACCGTAGTCAATGTAAACCCTTTATATACAGCCCGTGAACTTGAGCACCAATTAAAAGATTCTGATACCAAAGCAATGTTGATCATAGAAAACTTTGCGCAAACACTTGAAAAAGTTGTTGATAAGACCGCAGTGAAACATGTCATCATGACATCATTGGGTGATCGTTTGGGCTTAGTAAAAGGCACTGTAGTAAACTGTGTAGTTAAGTACGTTAAAAAAATGGTACCAGCCTTCAATTTGCCACACGCAGTACGTTTTAATACGGCTTTATCACGTGGTTTAGGGCTTACATTATCCCCCGTTGAATTGTGCGGAGATGATCTCGCCTTTTTACAATATACCGGCGGCACAACAGGCTTATCTAAAGGCGCAATGTTGACTCACCGAAATATGGTAGCTAACTTGCAACAAGCTAAAGCGGCAATATTCCCAATGCTAGAAGAAGGTCAAGAGCTCGTTGTTACAGCGCTACCGCTCTATCATATCTTTGCTTTGACAGCGAATTGCCTAACATTCTTTACTATGGGTGGTACCAATTTATTGATTACCAACCCAAGAGATATGCCTAACTTTGTTAAAGAATTATCAAAGTACCCATTTACCGCAATTACGGGCGTAAATACCTTATTTAATGGCTTATTGAATACCCCTGGCTTTAGTGAACTTAACTTTAGCACGTTAAAAATGTCGCTTGGTGGCGGAATGGCAGTACAACGTCCTGTTGCTGAACGTTGGCAGCAAGTAACCGGTACCCGTTTGTTAGAAGGCTATGGCTTAACTGAGTGTGCACCTCTCGTAACGATAAGTCCTTACAACCTTGAGGCTTATGACGGTAGTATAGGTCTTCCTGCGGCTTCAACTGACGTTAAAATTATGCGCGAAGATGGGCATGAAGCCGATATTGGCGAGTCTGGCGAAATGTGGGTTAAAGGCCCTCAAGTCATGACAGGTTATTATAAATGCGAGGAAGCGACTGCTGAAGTCTTAAAGGATGGCTGGTTTGCTACGGGTGATATTGCCATGATGGATGATAGAGGTTTCTTCACCATTGTTGATCGGAAAAAAGACATGATTATCGTGTCTGGATTTAATGTTTATCCCAATGAAATTGAAGAAGTACTTGCCATGCATGAGGGCGTGTTAGAATCGGCCGCTATTGGTATACCTCACGAAGTTTCAGGTGAGATTGTCAAAGTTTTTGTGGTAAAGAAGTCGGATGATTTAGATGAGGAAACACTTATCAAACATTGTCGTGAAAACTTAACAAATTACAAAGTACCAAAATTAGTTGAGTTTAGGAAAGAATTACCTAAAACCAATGTAGGTAAAATCCTAAGAAGAGAGCTTCGTTAGGTCGTTAATAGTAATACAGATATGAATTCTGCAATGAATTCATATCAATAAATAAAAAAGGCAAGCTGTAATAGCTTGCCTTTTGTATTTGAAATTCTGCAGTACCAAATTGATTTTTATTGAGCTTTTAGCGTTTGACCATTTACTTCCACACTATCATCAGACATCAAATAAACATATAAAGGCATAATATCTTCTGGATTAGCAAGTTCATCTTTATCTTCCGCGGGGAAAGCACAAGAGCGCATGTTGGTATTGGTAGCGCCTGGATTTATCGCATTAGTACGTAAATTTGATCCTTCATATTCATCAGCAATAACTTGCATCATACCTTCAGTGGCAAATTTAGATATGCTATATTGGCCCCAATAAGCTCGGCCTTGACTACCCACACCTGAAGAGGTAAAAACTAAAGAAGCGCTTGGTGCTAACAATAACGTCGGAATTAAGGTTTGAGCCAATAAACATTGTGCGGTGACGTTGACTTTCATCACATCATTAAATATTTGTTCATGCATTTGAGTGAACGGTGTTAGTTCACCTAAAATAGACGCATTAAGTAATACACCATCAAGTTTACCGAATTGACTGGCAATCGTTGAAGACATATCAATATAGTTTTGTTTAGTCGCACCTTTCAAATCAAGGGGGATAATAGCCGGCTCTGCTTGACCTAAAGCAACAATTTCATCATACACAGCTTCAAGTTTACTAACCGTTTTGCCCAGTAAAATTACTGTAGCGCCAAGTTGGGCATAAGTTAATGCAGCAGTGCGGCCGATACCAGCCCCAGCACCCGTAACTAAAATCGTTTTGTTGGTTAAACAGGCGTCTTTTATTGAATAATTAAACATCTTGGGATCTTATTGCTGTGAGTGAGGAAATTACTTGTCTATTCTACGCGTTGACATTTTCATTGACGAGCAAAAAGTTTCTTTTGGTTACTAAATAGAACAAAAAAGTAAAAAATCACTGGAACCTTAGGACATCTTGGGGTAACTTGAACTGGTCTTACTAGTTATTCAAACATTAGTTTGAATAACTAGTTTAACTGTTGAAATAAAAATAACTTAAAAAAATACATAATAAATATTACGGCATTGGGGAATTTAACATGAAAAAGCTAGCTCTCAGTCTTGCTATTATTAGCGCACTTGGTTTAAGTGCCTGTGATAGCGAAACTATCGAAGATGTACAAAAAGAAGTCGCAGAAAATGGTACAGCTGTTACCTCCCTTGCACGAGTCGTTTTTGATCCCGGTGCTGCTAAACCACGCTTATCTATCCCTAATGACTTATTATTTTCAGGAACACAAGATGGCACGCTTAATTTACCTGTAGCAGATGCAACTGATTTTAGTGATCCAATAGTAGCAATGAGTGCATTGGATGGTTGGTCAACGACAAACCCGTTTGTACTTGCAGTAGATTTTCCAGCAGGGGCTTCATTAGATGCCGCGAGTGTTTTTGATGGGAATTCTGTAAAAATATATGAAACTTTAATGGGCGGTGCTGCCGGCTGTGAAGCTGTCCCACGCGGTGCTGCTTGTACGGTTGTTGCTGAATTAACCTTCGGTGTTGATTTTGTTGCGCAAGCTAAAGGCAATAGTATTGCTATTGTGCCGATGAAGCCGTTAAAAGGTAAAACCACTTATGTGGTTGCGTTAACCAATAACCTGAAGGATAGTAATGGTAAATCAGTTGCTGCTTCAATAACCTATGATCTTGTTCGACAAGATATAACGACTAATCCATTGGCAACAGCAAGCCAATTACAACTTCAAGGCTTAGTAAATAGTTTTGAAAACGCAATTGTTGGTGCAGGCGCTGAAAAAGATAACTTAATTTATACTTTTGCAATGACAACACAATCGACTACCGATGTATTGTTTACCGTTAAAAGCTTGTTAGCTGCACCTTTAGCACAAGGTGGTTTACCTCCTATTGTTTCAGTAACAGATACTACAATTACAGTTGCTACAGCTTTTGCTATGCAAGGCATAGTGCTTCCTGATAATTTAAACGCGTTATACTCAACAGCTCAATTATATTCAGGCTCTGTTACGCTACCTTATTATTTAGGTGTGCCGACTCAAGAATTCCCTATGGCACCAGTTACTGATTGGTGGACAGCTTTGTGTGACTCAGGTGCTATGTTAGCTGGCTTAGCAGCTGCTAATCCAGGTGCTATACCTGAAGGGCCGTTATCACAATCTGATGGCGTTTGTATGGCAGTGTCAGAGGCAGGTGGTTTAGCTGCACCAGGTTTACGAGATTTAAGAACCGTGATGCCGTTAGATACAGAACGTAACTTAACCAAATTTAACCCAGTACCTGAACCAAGCGGTGTAAGTGATATCCCCGGGGTAACAGATCCATCAATTCTCGATGTGCAAATGACCACGCCGGTTATTTCTCCGACAACTGATTACGTTCGTTCAACCTTTGGCTTACCTGCGCTAACTGAAATGCCAGCAAATGGCTGGCCAGTAGTTATTATGCAGCATGGTATTACTTCGAAAAAAGAAGATATGCTTGCTATGACAGGTGTTTTATCAGCCTTTGGTTTTGCAACTGTTGCAATTGATCACCCGTTACACGGTAGTCGTGGTTTTGATATAACTGGTCCTGATGGTATTCCTGACGGCGTTGATGATATTAACGCTTCTACCGTTTCAGCTACTCATTACATGAACTTAGCTAGTTTACTTACTACACGTGATAATTTACGTCAGTCAGCAAGTGATATGTTGGGCCTACGTTTAGGTTTAAATGCGGTTGTTGGCGCAAATGTTGATGCGAGTAATGTACACTTTTTAGGTCATTCATTAGGTGCTATTACAGGAATTAATTTAGTAGCTCTAGCTAATGCACCACTTAACCCTGCGATAGACCCTGCATTCAAAATCACTTCAAATTCACAGGCTATGCCTGGTGTGATGATCGCAAACTTCTTAATGGAATCAGGTGCTTTTGGTGATGTAATTAAATCGAACTTAGTTTATGGTTCATCTCCTGAGTTTAAAGCTATGGTCGATGCAGCGTACCCGCCAGAAAGTGGCGGAGCTTCAGAAGCTGAGTTAGTTGGCGCATATCTAGCCTTTTATGCAGCACTTACTCCTGAGCAACAAGCAGGTATAAATGGTGTCTTTAGTCAATTTACTTTTGCAGCACAAACAGTTACTGATTCTGGTGATCCAGCTAACTATGCGAGTATTATCCAAGCAACTCAAACTCCGACTCATTTAATTGAAGTTGTGGGTAATGGTGTCGATAGCAATGGTGTTCAATGCAAAGATATATTAGATACTGATAACTGTTCTGACCAAGTTATACCTAATACTGTTACAACTACTCCATTTGGTGGCACAGAAGGTGCAATTGCCTTATTAGGTTTACCAAGTGTTAGTAGTACAACCGAAGGCTCTGGTGCGGTACGTTTTATTTATGGTCATCATGGCTCTATCTTAAGTGCAGCTCCTAACAGTTCTTCTATTCAAGATCCTCTAGTGACTGGTGCAGCCACTCAAGAGATGCAAGGGCAAGTAGCTGGATTCTTTGCTACTATGGGCCAATTAATTACGGTAACTAATACCGAAATTATTAAATAGCTCCTTTCTAGCTTTTTACTTTTTAAAGCCCTCTTTTGAGGGCTTTTTTATTGCCAAAAATTTCTATTTTCTAACATTGTTTGCAATACAGGAAAATAGTGTAGAATTAGCGCAAATATTTTATCTACGTTTAACAATCTAATCCTCAGGAGCTCTCTTGGAATTTTTATACGAATACGGTTTGTTTTTAGCTAAAGCAATAACGTTTGTTTTGGCCGTAATAGCCATTATTATTGCGATTGCGGGTGCTGCGACAAAACAGCAGCACAAAAAAGGTGAGCTTGATATCACCGACTTATCTGAACAGTTTACAGAAACTGAAGAAGATATTATTCATGCGTTATTGAGCAAGGAAGAATTTAAAGACAAAGAAAAAGCCGATAAAAAACAAGAAAAAGAGCAAGCTAAAGCTGACAAAAAATCAGCTAAAGCAGGAGAAGAAAGTCCAGCCAAAAAGGCGCATGTATTTGTTGTTGACTTTAACGGTAGTATTGATGCCAAAGAGGTCAGCTCTTTACGTGAAGAAGTTTCAGCGATACTTTCGGTGGCAAAACCTGAAGATGAAGTTTTTGTTCGTTTAGAGAGCGGCGGCGGCATGGTGCACGGCTATGGTTTAGCCTCATCACAACTTGACCGCATTCGCCAACATAATATTCCACTAACAGTATCGGTAGATAAAGTCGCTGCTAGCGGTGGTTACATGATGGCTTGTGTAGCAAACAATATTATAGCAGCACCTTTTGCCATTCTAGGCTCTATTGGTGTTATTGCTCAAGTCCCAAACTTTAATAAACTACTTAAGAAACATGATATCGACTTTGAACAATTTACTGCGGGCGAATTTAAACGCACAGTAACTATGTTTGGTGAAAACACTGAAAAGGGTAAAGAAAAATTCATCGAAGAGCTGGAAGAAACGCACGTTTTATTCAAAAACTTTGTTAGTGAGCGTAGACCAAGTTTAGATATGGCAAAGGTAGCAACTGGTGAGCATTGGTTTGGTACAACAGCGCTAGAACTTGGTCTCGTTGATAGTATTCAAACCAGTGATGATTACTTACAAGGCAAAAGTAAAAGCCATAAAGTCGTTGCTATTAAGTATGAAGTGAAAAAAGGCTTAGCTGAAAAATTCTCTAGAGCAGCTTCACTGTCAGCTGAAAGCTTTTTAGGCAAGTTATTACAACGCAATAATATCTTCCCTGGTTAGTCGTTGGTTAATTAACGGGTAACCGCAACAGCTTGAATGCATAGTTACTTCAGTTCATACAAGTAATCCAGTTGAATATAAAATAAAAAAGCCTTACTGAGTTAACTCAGCAAGGCTTTTTTTGTTCTGCAATAGCTAGCTATATTAAGAGGTGTTAATTATCTTTTAGGTGCTTAAAGTCGATATCTTCAATGTTATGACCAGCTTGTGGGTCAAGATACATTTCATTATCAAATTGATCTTCACTCTTGGCAACTACGATACTCACCATACTATCGCCAGTAACATTCACTGCGGTACGTGTCATATCAAGTAATCTATCAACACCAATAATCAGCGCAATACCTTCAACAGGTAAGCCTACTTGCTCTAATACCATGGCTAACATAATTAAGCCCACTCCTGGCACACCAGCGGTACCTATAGAAGCAAGGGTTGCGGTAAGAACAACGGTTAAGTAGTCAGCTAGCGTTAAATCTTGGGTAAAGACCTGCGCTATAAATACTGTGGCCACACCTTGCATGATTGCTGTCCCATCCATATTAATGGTGGCGCCCAGTGGCACAGTAAATGAAGCAATAGAGTTTTTAACACCCATCTTCTTCGTTGCTGTTTCTAAAGTGACAGGAATGGTTGCATTAGAGCTAGCGGTGGAAAAAGCAAAAATAGCAGCATCGCGCATTTTCTTTAAAAAGATTAATGGGTTTAAACCGGTAAATAATTTTAAAATAATAGGATAAGTCACTAAGGCATGAATAATAAGTACAAAAAATACTACTAAGAAATATTCAATTAAATTACCAAAGGTAGTTAGTGAAACCGTGGTAAATAATGTTGCCAATAAGGCAAATACTCCATAAGGGGCAATATTCATCAAGATAGTTACCAGACGCATGATTACTTCACTTAAATCTTCAAATAATGTAGCAACACGCTCACCAGCTTTTCCTGAGAGAGCGATAGCAATACCGAACAGTAATGCAAAAACGATTACTTGCAGCATATTTCCTTGTGCGAATGATTCAAAAGGATTAGTTGGGAACATTTGAATAATTACTTGCGCTAAAGAAGGAGCTTCTCTACCAGAAAAACTACTGTTAGCAACCATATTCACCCCTTCGCCCGGAGCAATGATAAGGGCAATAAAAATAGCAAAGCTAATAGCTATAGCTGTAGTAGCAAGATATAACGCGACGGCTTTACCACCGATACGGCCAAGCTTGCTGGTATCTTTCAACGAACATACCCCACAAACAAGCGATACAAAAACAAGTGGTACAACCAACATACGTAAACTGGCCATAAAAACTTGGCCAATAACCTCTAAGATACCATCTACAAAAAAGCCTTTTAGAGACAGCTCAAATAGATAGAGGTTGATAACTTTGTCTGAGCCATTAGGCATCAGCCATTGTAAAAATGTACCTAATAAAATACCGGCAACCATACCGATAACAATACGGCTGGTTAAACTGGCTTTATTTGGGGTCGGGGAAGTCGTTTTATCAATTGTCATAGGGTCTATGTTACTTCAGCTAGGTTGTAAGTTAAGTTGTAATTATTATACATATATTACACATCCGAGTTCAGCGTTAAGGTTAGCAATAATTACCTAGATTAAAAACTACTTTATTTTTACTGTTTTTCACGAAGTCATAAGTAAAAAACACTTAACTAAGTAAATGTTTGTAATTATTTTTTAATAAGCAGTACCTTTTTGTTATTTATCAGTTAATATGGTTTATTAAGTATATTTATAAAAAGAAACTGAGGATGCTTTAATGCAGTTACTTCGACGTATAAGTTTTACCCTGTTATTGATGTCAATGATGACACTTGTAGCTTGTGGTGATGGAGATGGTGATCTAACAGGTGGTGATGGCGGAGGCGATACGCCTGATGCAGTCACTTTAACGGTAACCAAATCTGATGGTGATTTATCTGCAGCAAATGATATTACGGTTTTTGCAACTGTTTTAGATAATGGAAGTGCCGTAGTTAATAAAACGGTTACCTTTACCTTAGCCGTTGAAGGCTCTGCTACATTCGACCCTGTTGCAGGTACAGCGACAACCGATGCAAATGGTATTGCAAGCATAACTGTAAAAGTAACCGATATGAAAGGCTCGGTAAATGTCATTGCTACCTATGAAAGTGCTACAGATAATATTAGCTTTGATAGTGCCGGAGATGGTGACGGTGATGTATCTAACTTAATTAAGATCTCCATTGCTAAGTCAGAGGGCGATTTGTCTGCAGATAATAGTATTATTATTTCTGCAAGTTACTTATCAGTAAGTACTGGTGAAGGCGTAGAAGGTGAACTTATTACCTTTACTTTGAATGATCCTGCAATGGCAACGTTTGACCCCGCTATAGGTACTGCAGTTACTGATGCTTCGGGTGTAGCGCAGATTACAGTTAAAGTTACGGATGTCGCTGGTGGTGTTGAAGTTACAGCTACTGTTGGTAAAGTTACAGATTCTGCTTCTACTTCTATCGGTTTTACGAGTATCGGTGATGGGGTTAAAGTAATAGTAGGAGAGCCGAAAGCTGCTTCGATTAACTTATTTGCCAGTACACAGCAACTTGCTTCAAGTGGTTCGCAATCTATTGAATTGACCGCTATTGCTAAAGATGTAAATAATAATTTGCTCGAAGGAGTAACTATTCAATTTTCACCAAGTTCGGGTGAGCTAGGAAACATACTTGATGAAAATGGGGAAAGTTCAGATGTCACTGGTCCAGATGGTAAAGTGATCAAAAAGTTATCTACTCAAATTAACCCTAGCAATAGAATTATTACAGTAACAGTAACGAGTGGGGATATTACCGATTCGTTAGATATCGAAGTGGTTGGAACAACATTGACTCTTACTGGTTCGGCTTCTTTGGCACTAAATGATGCAGCTACTTATATAATTAATGTTTTAGACTCAGATGGTAATGGCGTAGCTAAAACAGACGTCGCGATATCATTATCTGATACAGGTACCGCTGAAATCACTATTCCTACCATGGTAACCACAGATTCAGAAGGTCAAGCTACGTTAGGAGTAACTGGTACCAGTGGTGGTACAAATACTATTATTATTGCCGCATTAGGCGCTACGGCAAGCCAAAATGTATCAGTGCAATCTGACTCATTCTTGTTTACTAGTTTTAGTAACGGCGTTGATACTATTAATCCATCAAACACCCCTGTTATTCCTGATGTTTCGTTAGCACAAACGGCTACAGTAACACTGACTTGGCAAAGAGATGGGGTAATAGTAGCAGATGGCACAGCTGTAACCTTTACCACAACTCGTGGTGTTTTATTAGGTGCCTCGTCGGGTACAACAGTTGATGGCAAGGTGAGTATATCCTTAACTTCAACGGATGCTGGCAAGGCTTTAGTTACTTTTGTTGGAAAAGATAGTGTTAATGGAAATGCAATTGAGCTAACTAATTATCTAGAATTTGAATTTTTTGCTGACAGTGCTGCAACGATTAAAGCGCAAGCGTCACCCAATTCAATTGGTCCAAATGAGCAGACTTCGACAATTTCTGTTGTGGTTAAAGACGCTAACGGTAATCTGGTTAAGAATAAAAAAATCAAGTTCGTATTAACTGATATTAGTGGTGGTGCAATATCTCCTGCAACTGCGGTAACTAATAGTAGCGGTACTGCTTCAACAATTTATACCTCTAACAGTACTTCCGCCAAAGATGCAGTAGTAATTACCGCTATTGTGGAAGATGATACTGACATATTCGATACTGTTAATTTAACCGTATCTGGTCGTGAATTATTTATTTCATTAGGTACGGGTAATGAATTAGAAGAGCTAGGCACTACTGATTATGTAAAAGAGTATTCTGTCTTTGTTACCGATGCAGAATCAAATGCTGTTGAGAATGTTGCATTAACAGTATCAGCGATTCCAAAAAGCTATTACAAAGGCTTCTGGATGCCAACTTTTGATGGTGATGAGTTTGTTGTTTGGTTAGCTTCTGGTGTCGGCTCTCTCCCATCAATGGCTGTTTGGAACGCACCTACTAAATGCAGTAATGAAGATGTTAACTTCAATGGTATTTTAGATGATGGCGAAGACTTTAATAATGATGGTGAGCTAACGCCGGGCAATATAGTGTCAGTCAGTGGTACATTTGTTACAGATGCTGATGGTCGCTCAGTCATTAGAGTTATTTATCCACAAAGTTATGCCCATTGGGTTGATACTAAGCTCATTGTTTCAGGTAAAGTGACGGGAAGTGAAAGTTCTACTCAAACTATATTTACCTTGCCAGTATTATCTGCTCATGTTAATACTGAAAAAGTAATTCCCCCTACTCAAGCCATTGGAACCATTGGCCCATTTGGAATGCTTGCCGATTGTGCTCTTAATATTGAAAATGAAGGTTAACGTTAAGTTATATTAACTTTGCAATAAAAAGGCTCCTAAGGAGCCTTTTTTATATGTTCTTGTATTTTAATGAAACTTACTGATTACTTAGCCATCTCTTTAAGCAAAAATGCTGAAATATCCGCGCCTACTTTTAAGGTTTTCTCTTGTCCTGCTACCCCTTGACCACAACTGTCAGTAAATGGGGCTATCTCCATCATATCAGCACCTGTTATAGGGTACTTAGCAGCTAAAGCGCGCAAGATATCCATGGCATCATCTGGCATTAAACCATCAGGCTCAGGTGTACCTGTAGCACAAGCAAAACTGTCATCAATGGCATCTATATCAAAACTGACATACAGTTCGTCAATATTTTCATCCCTAAGTTGGGCGAAAATGTTTTCTATCGTTTGGTCAATACCCTGTGCTTTAATATCTTTTGCCCAATGCTGTCTAACGCCAAATGTCTCTTCCCAGTGACTTTGTGGTCTGCCGCTAGAGCGAATACCCACTTGAATTAGATGATGTTTCTCATGTAGGTCATCTAATATGTGTGTGCACCAAGAGCCGAAACATAAATCAATACCTAAACGTTCAACCAATAAGTCGGTATGAGCATCAAAGTGTATTATTGCCGCGCGCTTACCTTGTTGTTTTTTAGCTTGCAAATAAGCTTTAGTTAAGGGGTAACTAACACTGTGATCACCACCAATGCCAAAAATACCTTTGTCAGGGAATTCTGCGTAGAAGTCATGTAAAACATCTTCTGTAATACTTAATGGGCTGATAGGGTAGTTACTATGTTCATCTTGATATAAGGCTTTTTTACAGTTAGCTATAGTCGCATCATTTAGATATTTATCAGATAATAAGTGTGGAATTACTCGAACATCACCTAAATCAAATGCGGTTAACTCAGGATACTTATCTAATAAAGTAGATCGTAAAAATAATGGCCCCCAGTTAGCACCACGTAAAATCCCACCGCCACAATCTGATGCTACACCTAAAACAACTGCCTTAGATGCCTCTGGCAGTTGTTTTAATGATGCTTTCCATAAATCTTCAACTCCGACAGCTTGTCCGAAAATAGTTTGGTGTAATTGCTCTTTACGCTCCTTAGCGGTATTTACAGTAAATACGCCATTGCCAGGAGGACACAAACAATTGCTAAGTTTGTTATAAAATGTTGATGTAATTGGTGTCATTTGAGCTCTCTATTTGATTATTTACATGGGCTATCTACTGAGGAATATGACCCCCATACTTTCTTTATTTAAATATTTTTAACATTATGCTCTTATGTTTTATCGTAAAGTCGATTATGATTGCCGCTAAATGTAGGCAAAATGTGACTAAGCGCACAGTGATATCAATTCTGCCTATTATAGCTAAAACCAGTAACTGGGTGAATAGCATTCGCTGAGATGTAAAATAATTACTTGTCAGGTTGCATATTTATAGATATACCTATAAATAGTTATGCAAAAAATAATTTTAAATAAAATGTTTTTTTTATCGCTAGCAAGGTCATAACAAGTACGCTCGCACTTTTTTGATTAAATTGGCGTTTGAATAAAAAGACAAAAAATAATTTGTCTTTATCGAAGGATTATAAATTTTTATGGCAAAATCACTAGTTATTGTCGAGTCGCCAGCCAAAGCGAAAACAATTAATAAATATCTAGGTAATGACTTTATTGTAAAGTCGAGTGTAGGTCATGTACGTGATCTTCCACACAGCAGCACAGGCAAGAAAGTTGCTGCCAAGTCTCCGGCTGAGGTGCGTAAGATGGCACCAGAAGCAAAAGCCAAATACAAAGCTAAGCGAGATAAACAGGCGTTAATCAATCGCATGGGCATTGACCCAGAGAATAACTGGGCGGCCAATTATCAAATACTGCCAGGTAAAGAAAAAGTTGTTGCAGAGCTTAAAAAATTAGCAGACAAAGCCGACATTGTTTATCTCGCAACCGATTTGGATCGCGAGGGAGAAGCGATTGCCTGGCATTTAAAAGAAATTATTGGTGGGGAAGATGAAAAGTTCCGCCGTGTAGTTTTTAATGAAATAACTGAAAGTTCAATTCAACAGGCATTTTCTACGCCGGGTGAGTTGAGTATGCCAGGTGTTAATGCCCAGCAAGCAAGACGTTTTCTCGACCGTGTGGTTGGCTTTATGGTTAGCCCACTATTGTGGAAGAAGGTGGCTCGTGGTTTATCTGCAGGACGTGTTCAGTCTGTTGCAGTAAAATTAGTGGTTGAAAAAGAACGTGAAATAAAAGCGTTTGATCCAAAAGAATTCTGGGAAATTGCTGTTGATACCCACGCAACCACAGGTGAAGTACTAGCTCTTGATGTTACCCATGAAAATGGAAAAGCTTTTAAGCCGACGACTGAAAAAGAGACCAATGCCGCTTTAGCAATATTAAAACCGGCTGATTATGCGGTTAGTAAACGTGAAGATAAACCGTCAAAAAGTACACCGTCTGCACCGTTCATCACCTCTACACTACAGCAAGCTGCAAGTACTAAATTAGGTTATGGCGTTAAACGTACCATGGGCTTAGCTCAACGTTTATATGAAGCGGGTCATATAACTTATATGCGTACCGATTCAACCAATCTAAGTAAAGATGCGGTAGAAATGTGTCGTAATTACATTACTGATAGCTTTGGTGAAAACTACTTACCTGAAAAAGTAAAAGTTTATGGCTCTAAAGCCGGTGCTCAAGAGGCTCACGAAGCAATACGCCCATCAAACGTTAAACTTGAAGCTGCATTTCTTGAGGGTATTGAACCCGATGCTAAGAGGCTATATGAGCTGATTTGGCGTCAGTTTGTTGCCTGTCAAATGACTGCTGCGCGTTATACAGTTAGCACTCTCACTATTAGTGCTGCTAGCTTTGATTTAAAAGCTAAAGGCCGAGTGATGCAGTTTGATGGTTGGACAATTGTTCATCCACAGTTGAGTAAAGGTGATGATACACACTTACCCGATTTAAAAGTTGGCGAAACATTAACGTTAGATAATATCGAGCCAACTCAGCACTTTACTAAGCCGCCAGCACGTTTCGGCGAAGCATCATTGGTAAAAGAGTTAGAAAAACGTTCTATCGGTAGACCTTCAACGTATGCGTCAATTATTTCAACGATTCAAGATCGCGGTTATGTTCGATTAGACAAAAAACGTTTTTACGCTGAAAAAATGGGTGAAATTGTTACTAACAGTTTATCTGGTAGCTTTGAAAAATTAATGAGCTACGAATTTACCTCGAATATGGAACAAGAGCTTGATGAAATAGCAGGTGGTACTGCTGATTGGAAAGGTGTTTTAGATGAATTTTATAAAAACTTTACCAAACAATTATCTAAAGCTGACCAACCATCAGAAGATGGTGGTATGCAAACTAATGAACCGGTATTAACTGATATTGATTGTCCTACCTGTAATCGTAAAATGGGCATTCGAACGGCTCAAACGGGTGTGTTCTTAGGTTGTTCTGGTTACGCTCTACCACCAAAAGAACGTTGTACAAAAACGATGAACTTAACGGCTGGTGAAGAAGCTGAAAGTGTTTTAGCAGAAGATGCTGAAACTGAAGCGCTTATGGCAATGCGCCGTTGTGATAAATGTGGCACCGCGATGGATAGTTACCTCATTGACGAAACACGAAAATTACATGTTTGTGGTAACAACCCAGTATGTGATGGCATTGAAGTTGAAAAGGGCGAATTTAAAATTAAAGGTTATGATGGACCCATCTTAGATTGTGACCGTTGTGAATCTCCAATGGAGTTGAAATCTGGCCGTTTTGGTAAGTATTTCGATTGTACTAATGAAGAATGTAATAATACTCGTAAGTTATTAGCGAGTGGTGAAGCCGCGCCACCAAAAGAAGACCCAGTACAATTGCCTGAGCTTGAGTGTGAAAAATCTGATGCTCACTTTGTACTTCGTGATGGTGCGGCAGGTATCTTTTTAGCTGCGCATACTTTTCCACGTTCAAGAGAAACTCGAGCGCCAAAAGTAGCCGAGTTACAAAGGTTCAGAGACCGTATTTCTGAGAAATTCTATTATTTAGCGGATGCACCTGCAGAAGATAATGAAGGGAATTTATCGGTAGTACGTTACAGCCGTAAAACCAAAGAACAGTATGTAATGACTGAGATTCCTACTGAAGAAGGCAAGCCTAAAGCAACAGGTTGGACTGCTAAATACGTTGATGGGAAGTGGGTAGAAGAAGTACCTAAACCAAAAAAGAAAGTAGTAAAAAAACCTGCAGCTAAAAAGTCTGCAGCAAAGAAAACGAGTAAAGATTCTGCTGAGTAAACAAACTCTGCGCTCAAAAAAAGGTACCCAAGGGTACCTTTTTTTTTGTTCAAATTAATCATTACATAGATAACGTGAAGACTTCTTTAATAGAGAGCTAATCCATCCCCTCTAACTCATCTATCACTTTTCTTGCTTGTGCTAAGGTACAGTCAGTGTGAGCTATCAAGTTAGCGATAGTCAGAGTTTTCAGACGACTTGCAAGTGTTACCAAGTTTGCATGATTTAAGTGTAGGTATTCTTTTCTAAGACGCTTTGCTAGCCAGAGCCAGCTTACTTCGTGTTCCAGTTCTATAAACGTTACTATAGCTTGTAATTGCGTTAAGTTTGTTTTCAATTGCCAATTTCTAGAGCGTCCTATACGATTTAAGTCACAACCTTGCTGTCTTATATAAGTCTTTAAAACGTATGATTTTATTGTTCGGCGTAAAAAGGAAGGCAAGTTAATAGTATTAATTATTTCCACTGTATTAATCGTCTTGAATGGTTTTAGCTAAGCAGCTGATAAACTACTTAGCTAAGAAATTACCATTTTTTCTTCGGTTGGAATAATAAATCTAATTCATTCTCTTCGCTTTTTGCTTTTTTAGCAGCATCTTTGGCATTGGTATGTTTTAAAGCGTCAGTGATATCTTCTAGTTGTTGTACGATATCAGCTTGCCTCGTTGTAACATAATCATTCTTTACCGGGGTGCTCGCTAAACTTTGCAAAGCTTTTTCAAAATATTGTCTGGCGGAGCCAAGCATTTCTTTATTAAAAGCTATGGTACCGCGCTTAACTAAGCTTTCAATATTGATTTTTAATTGCATGACAGCTAATCGTTGGTCTTCAGCCGTGTATGTTTGCGCGTCTAAAGCTCCTTTAGTTTGCTCTGACTTAAGCACGGCACGCAATTTCTTAATACATTGTAAAATGGCAACAAGTTGTTGCTCGTTATCTGGCAAGGTAAAATTATCATCTGTGACATTTTGCGTATCTGCAAGCTCTTCAGAGGCTTTTAATCGAGATGTTAATTCTTGAACTCTTTTTTTTATGCCTTTTACTACCGGCATAAGTTCTTGCATACTCTTGGCTGCATTTAAACTGCGTCGGTTTAATATTTTGATAATATTAGGGTTGCTGGGTAAGTTAGCTAAATTAAGGATCAGTTCTTCACTTTCATCAATAATCGCTTTTTGTTTCGATACTTTAATCCGTTTTTCTGCTTCTAATTTTTCTTTATGTTGTTGAATGGAAGTCACCACAACAACAATAACGATTAAGGCAATAATTAGCCCAACAATAATAGCAATCATTTAAGATTCTCTTGAATAAATAAACTATTAAGCAGTCTACAAAAAATGCTTTGTTTAGCATAGCGCTAGTTACACATTAACCATAAAAAGGTGTAAAAAAAGCGGGTTTGTAAATATTGCATAAGTTATTAAAAAAAAATCTTTATAGAGTTTTGGAGCAAGTGGGGGATTATATTTACAAAAAGTAAAAAATTATTATGGAATAAATGTTTGATTAAGTATATTCTTTTGGCATAAGAACGTTACAAATTTCGCATTTATTAATGCAACTTGAGTATTTATATGAAATTACAGCAACTGCGCTATATCGTTGAAGTATTAAACAACAACCTAAACGTTTCTGCCACGGCAGATAGCTTATTTACTTCGCAACCAGGTATTTCTAAACAGGTGAGAATGCTTGAAGATGAGTTAGGCATTCAAATTTTTGGACGTAGTGGTAAACATTTAACACACGTCACAGAAGCTGGCCAAGATGTTATAGACATTGCGACACAAATACTGTCAAAAGTTGAAGGCATTAAAGCCGTTGCTCGAGAGCATACTCAGCCAGATGAAGGTAAATTACGTATTGCTACTACTCATACCCAAGCTCGTTATGCATTACCTAATGTTATTCAGGGCTTTATTAAGCGCTATAGTAAAGTTTCATTACATATGTCTCAAGGAACGCCGGCACAGATAAGTGATGCGGCCGCTAAAGGTGATGCAGACTTCGCCATTGCCACTGAATCATTACACTTGTATAACGACTTGGTAATGCTCCCTTGTTATCACTGGAATCGAAGTATTATTGTTCGTCCGGATCACCCTTTGGCTAAAAAGCAAAATATAACGATAAATGATATTGCAAAGTATTCACTTGTTACTTACGTTTTTGGTTTTACAGGTCGTTCTGAGCTCGATGCTGCGTTTGATGCCGCTGGAGCAAAACCTAAAATTGCTTTCACAGCCACCGATGCTGACGTAATTAAAACTTATGTTCGTTTAGGTGTTGGTGTTGGGGTCATTGCCTCAATGGCAATTGATCCGTGTATTGATAGTGATCTTGTAGTGATTGATGCTAGTCACTTATTTAATGCCAGTACAACTAAAATTGGTTTTAGACGTGGTAGTTTCTTGCGTGCCTACATGTATGATTTTATTGAGCGTTTTGCACCTCATTTAACCAAAGATATTGTTACTCGTGCTATGTTATTAAAGAATAACCATGAGGTTGATGAGTTTTTGAAGGATATCGAACTACCGACAAGATAAATAATTTGGGTCGTTATTACAAACTACTCATTAGAACACCAAGCCCCAAGTAGATATTCTATTTAGGGCTTTTTTGTAATTCTTTCATTCTTAACCCTACAATACCAATTGTACTAATTAATTGCCTATCTTCAAATGGTCCAAATCTAAATCTAAATCTAAATCTACAGCTTCTGCGTTGCGTTCAATCCCAATAGCCCGCTATTGCTCAATCACACACCTTGAATCTGAAGATTTATCCTCATTGAATTTTGATCACTAATACCAAGTTGATTAAGTTCTTTCCCGCTCAGCGAGAATTAAAAGGCTTAGAGGCAAGGCATTGATTGAAGAGAATGGTTATTCCCTTATCAAAATCAATAACGCAGCATGTAAACCTTTTAAACTCGAACTCTGGGAGCTTTCTCGATGTTCACTAACATCGTTAAGTTTATTTGATTTAGAATGACTAAACCGAAACAAATTTGCCTTGTTATTGAACATCGAGCAGAGCTCTGAGTTGGGAAGAAATTTAATCAAATTGGTATAAATTAATCCAAGTGGTATAACCTTGTAAATTTAGCTAGTAATGCTTCTTCATCTTCAACATTGTCTATATCTGGCTTCACGCAATCAATAGGGCAGACACTCACACAGGTGGGTTTTTCATAGTGGCCAACACATTCAGTACATTTATCTACATCAATTTCATAAATCTCAGCGCCAAGGGTAATGGCGCCATTGGGGCATTCAGGATCGCACATATCGCAATTGATGCATGAGTCTAATATTTTTAATGCCATATCATTTGTGACCTTCCATCAGCACCAATAGCTTAATCTTTTTGGTTTTGTATAAAGGGGTGGCGAGTTGTACCGCCTTCATCGAGGTAGCGCATGATAATCCCAAAAGATAGATCTAATTCAGTATCAAGTTCAATGGATACTTGGTGTCCAGAGCCTTTAGCATCGCTAATACTTTCACCGTTCTTACTGTTAATCATATTTATTAGGGTAAATGTTTGATTGCCAGCGGGTGTCATTAACTCAAGTTGGTCACCCGTAAGGAACTTATTTTTAACATCTATCTCTATGAGACCTGTGACTTTATTTCGTCCTAGCACTTCTCCAACAAATTGTTGAGTATCACTTTTTGAATAGCCATAATCATAGTTTTGCGTATCACTGTGGCGATGACGTTGTAAAAATCCTTCGGTATAACCACGGTGTGCTAGATGTTCTAAGTCAGTATTTAGACTTTGATTGAATGTTCTATCTGCCATGGCATCATTGATGGCTTGACCATAAACTTGTGCTGTTCTTGCACAGTAATAAAATGATTTTGTTCGACCTTCAATTTTAAGTGAGTGCACACCCATTTTAACCAAGCGCTCAACGTGCTCTACAGCGCGTAAATCTTTTGAGTTCATGATGTAAGTGCCATGTTCATCTTCAAATGCTGGCATATATTCACCTGGGCGGCCTTGCTCTTGCAGTAAAATGACATCATCGATAGGTTTTTGAGAGGGGATGACAATATCTTGCTCTGGCATATATATTTCAACGGACTCAGGTTTAACAGCAACAATATCACCTGTTTCTGTCTCTTTGGCTTCATGAGTATCATACTTCCAACGACAGGAGTTCGTGCAGGTTCCTTGATTTGGATCTCTTTTATTAATATAGCCTGAAAGTAAACAGCGACCAGAGTAAGCCATGCAAAGAGCGCCATGAACAAATACTTCTAATTCCATTTCAGGGCAATGAAATCTTATATCTTCAATTTCATCAAGGGATAATTCTCTTGATAATATTACCCTTTCTATTCCCTGTTGTTGCCAAAACTTTACTGTCGCCCAATTGACAGCGTTTGCTTGTACTGACAAGTGAATAGGCATATCAGGAAAGTTTTCTCTAGCCAGCATAATTAGGCCAGGATCAGACATGATTAATGCATCTGGCTTCATGGCAATAACAGGCGCTATATCTTTAAGAAAAGTTTTTAATTTACCGTTATGCGGAGCTATATTGTTAACTAGATAGAATTTCTTTCCTAATTGATGTGCTTCATTGATACCTATTTGAATATTTTCTAAGCTAAATTCGTTGTTTCTGACGCGTAATGAATAGCGTGGCTGGCCAGCATAAACAGCATCGGCGCCGTATGCAAAAGCATACCGCATGTTTTTTAAACTACCAGCAGGAGAAAGAAGTTCAGGTTTTATCATGAGATATCCAGAGTTATGGTGGAATGAAAAGGAAAAAAATTAGCGGCAAATTATACTCAATACCCACTGTTGTATCAGTTCAAATTAAGTTAAATATGATTCAGATCAATATTTACTTTCGCTTATATGGACAGGAGTATGTAAGGGGTTACAGGTAACCAATATACATCCTAGCTATTAGGTTGAAAAATATTGATAAAAAGCCTTTCTTTTATAAAAATGTGCTACTTTTAATAGTAAGCATAATAAAAATAAAGGTGAATTTATGGCAACTGAAAATGCCCTGTATACAATATTGACTGAAAAGATAAAGCAAGACACACTTGTACTTCCAACATTACCTGAGGTGGCTTTAAAAGTTCGGAGTGCTGCGGATGATCCTGATATTAATTTAAACCAAATGAGTGATATCATTGCTCAAGATCCAGCCTTGTCTTTAGGTATACTCAAAGTTGCCAATAATGCTATTTTGGGGCGCAGTATTAAAGTTGAAACTGTCCCACAAGCTGTAACTCGTATTGGCTTAAGACAGATTAAGAGTATTGCAACCGCAATGGCTATTGAGCAAGTATTCGTTTCACACAATGATGTCGTCACTATGTATATGAATAAGGCTTGGGTAAAAACTATTGATATTGCATCGGTGGCTATTAGCTTGATGAATTTATATTTAAAAGAGAATAAACGGACTTCACTATCGCTAGATACCATTACCTTAGCGGCATTAGTACATAATATAGGTGTTTTACCTATTTTAACTGAAGCAGAAAATCATCCTGATGTTTTTGCTAATCCTACTTTTCTACAGCAGGCTATTATTAAACTCTCTGGACGAGTGGGTGGTGCAATTACTCGTAGCTGGGGGTTTTCTGAGGACTTTACATTACTAGCTGAAAGTTGGAGTGATTTAACTATTTTACCTAAGGAAGTTCATTATTTAGACTTTATAAGAGCTGGTGCCATTTATCATAATGTCTTTAAAAATGAATCTACCAAGGAGGCATTATTAAATAATTATACGAAGAAAGGCATTTTACCTACAACTGATTACATGGATAGTGAAGAGTTTAAAGAGATGTGTGACTGCGTAAAAGCTATGTTTATTTAATAATAATTAAAGTTATCATAAAATAAACGTGTAATAAAAATGGCAACGTCGAGTTGCCATTTTTATTTAATGCTAAAATATAGAGTTTAATCTTTTTCTAAAAGGTCAGTCGTCTTCATCGAAAACTCAGCCAATAGTTCGATAATAAAACGATTTAACTCTCCCGACATTAGCGCGAAATCTGCGTCAAGTTTAGCAACTACGTCATCACTATCAATATCATCATTTTGTTCGTGAATAACATCAAAAAACTTCACTCTTTTTATTGCTAAATCATCACATAAAATGAATGATAACGATTCATCCCATTCTAGCGCTATTTTTACAACGTACTTATCGGCATCTAAATGCGCTTGAATCTCTTCACCTATTAGGTCTTGATTTTTTACCCTTACAACCGCGCCATCATCACCTAAAGCATTAAATTCGGCTTCCATACCTAAAGTAAACTTACCCCCTAAGCTTTTCTCTTTCAGCCAGTCAGTCATCGTTTCATCAGCACAAACGTCAGGTTCGAAACTGGTAACAGGTAAGGTACCAAGTACTTTACGCAATAACGCTAATAAATCTTCTGCTTTACCACGTGAGCTTGAATTGATAACGATAATATTATTAACAGGACTTATATATGCATGGGTATCTGTTATACGAGAAAAAGCACGAGGTAGTAATTCAAACGTTATGTCTTCTTTAAACTGTTCTTTTTCTTTTTTCGTAGCACCACGACCTTGCTCTAGTTCAAGCAAGTTGATTTTTTCTTCAACCATATCTTTAATTACGGAAGCAGGAAGCATTTTTTCTTCTTTGCGTGCACAAATTAAAAAGTTGCCGTTTGCACTATGAACGCTAGTATCGCCATGCTTCCCTAATGCATTGATCCAACCAAAGTGAGCAACTTCTGTAGAGCCTAGTGGAGTAAATAAGTGCTCAGATAAATGTTTTTCTAAGTCTTCCTCTGACCATTCAAATGGACGAGTAAAGGCAAAAAAGTAAAGGTTTTTAAACCACATAAGTAAATCCTAGGCTGATAAGGGAGTATTTTGGCGATTATCATACCTGAATTCTGATGTTAAGACAGCAGCTTTTAGCTATACCTCATGTCGGGTAACATCATGCGATAGCTTAAGCCTTCTCCTGATTCAGAGTAGGCGTCAATTGAACCATTAAGCGTATCAATAACTAAATTTTTAATTATGTGAGTTCCTAAACCCGTGCCCCCCTTATCTACCTGAGTGGTATAAAAAGGGTCAAACAATTTATCAAGTTGCTCTTTATTAATGCCGACACCATTATCTTTATAACATATCACTAACCTTTGTTGCTCTATACTCACATCTATATTAATCATTCCTCGGTTAATATTATGAAATCCATGGATAATAGAGTTAATAATTAAATTAATGATGATTTGGGCGATAGCGCCAGGATGTGTATAAATTTCAATATGTGAATCGCAACTAATTTTGACACAGTGATTGGTTTTTTTTAATTTTGGATGAATAGACTGGATTATCTCATCAAGATATTTAGCAATATTGATTAATCTCACTTTATCATTGGTTTGATCAACAGCAACCTGTTTAAAGCTGGTAATTAACTCAGCAGCTCTTTGTAAGTTACTTGATAGTAATTCGATACTTTGTTGAGCATTACCTATAAAATTGTCAATGGTGCGCTTTGATAGTTTCTGAGCACTGATGTCTTGCTGTAGTTTAGCGGTAATATCAGATAAATAGCTTATTGAAGTAATGCTAATACCTATAGGAGTATTTATTTCATGGGAAACTTCAGCACTGAGTTGCCCTAAAGAAGACATTTTTTCAGCCTCTAGTAGTCTATCTTGTGCTTTACTTAGCTCGATTATTGAGCTTTTCAAATCTTTATTGGTAGTAATTAATGTACTTTCAGTTTTACGGCGACGGTTATTCTCGTCTTCTAGCTGATGTTGCTGTTTTAGCATTTCTTTTTGCTGAACTTCCATTTTCAATAACGTTCTACTTAAAGTGGACGTTTTCCTTGCAACTTCCTGCTCAAGCAATAAATTCTGCTCATCTAGTTTGTCATTTGCTGAATTGGTTTCTCGTTGTGATAAAGCAAGTTTGTCTTTAAATTCAACAAGTTCATCAATGAGGTTGTTATAAGCATCTTCAAGGATATCAAGCTCATTTCTTTCATCGTTCATACTATGAAATTTGGACGCTTCGGGATCATGTAGATCAAGTCGCTTCATTTGAGCAGTTAGGTCTTGTAGGGGCTCGGTTAATAGTTTTGCAAAAGCCAATGAGAATAAGAATACCAAAAATGCTGTTTTTACAATGGCATTGCCTATCAGGAAATAAATTCCTACCTCAATACGGCTAAAAATAACATCATTGCTTGAGAGTAAAGTGACAGTTCCAACGGTGGTAGTTCGCCCTGAAAACTCAAATATTAGCGGAAAAGAGTGACCGAATAATCCATCGCTTAGCGAACTGATACTTTGATGCTCATTATAGGTTTTTTGAGAATCGAGTGAAGGTAGCGTAAGTACTTCACCAAGCTGAGTGATAACATTATTCGCTTCATCTGTTACGGTTATCCCCTGTATCATAGGGATAGCTATTAAACCTTCAGAAATATCAACAGCTTGTTGAGTGTTTAGCTCCCAAACAGCACGTGTTAAGCTACCACTAATGGTTTTTTGTAAGGTGAGAAGTTCACTATTGATATGGCTTTTAGTATTAAAATATTCAGCAATAATTTGAACGCCAGTAACACTGACAGTTAAAATAAAATAAACAGAAAGTACTCTTGTTAGCAGCTTACGCGATATGCTGGTTATTTTCATATCAGTTATCTTTTAGGTAATTTGTAGGAACTTATTGTTAATTCTAGTAAATCATTTATAAAATGCGCGAAAATAATTATATAGTCTAAAATCATAAGAATTATTATATTAACCCAATTAAACATCATTTTAAATAAATAGATATTATGACATTCGTAGGTGTTTTTTATGAATATAATCTTACGACTGTCACAAAGTTGTAATAAATATCTAGTAAAGTACCCTTATTAACAATATTACACATAATTTAAAATTTACTTATTTAGGAATACTTATGAAATTGGTTAAAAGCTGTATTGCAATGACGGTCTGTTCTTTATTTTCAGCGTCAATAGTTGCCGCGGAACAAGCCCCTATCAAAACACAAAATACAGAAGTTGCTGATTTTTACGGTAAATTAAATATTTCATTGCAGGCATCAGATGAAGGGGATGGCTCATTTAATGAATTGAAAAGTAATGCTTCTCGTGTTGGTGTTAAAGGTGCATACAAACTTGATACTGATTATGGATTAACGGCTATTTACAAGCTTGAATGGCAAGTTAATGTTGATGATGATTCAAAGGGATCGTTGACTGCTCGTAACCAATGGGTTGGCGTTAAAGGCAGTTTTGGTGAAGTTACTGTTGGTCGATCAGATACTACGTTAAAGGTATCACAAGGTAAGTTTGATTTGTTTAATGATTATGAAGGCGATTTGAAAAACCTCTTTATTGGTGAAAACCGTGTTACTGATGCATTAACCTATAAATCACCGAGCTTTAATCATGTGAAGTTTTTGGCGAGTTATATCCTTTCTGAAGATAAAAATTTGAGTGACCCATTTTCTGTGGGTGTACAATTTGGTGATACTAGCTTAAAGAAAACTAACTTTTTTGTGTCACTTGCTCACGATGAGAATATGCAAGGAAAAAATGCCATTTACCAAACAACACGTTTAGTTGGTATGTACAAAATAGGTAATGTACGTATTGGCGGTATTTTAACGGAAAGTGAAGTTAGTGGCGTTTTTGATAATGCATATATTGATTATGTTGGTAGTAGTGAAAATGGTTATGCCGCCAATGTTTCATATAAAATGGGTAAGGTATTAGCTAAAGTCCAGTATCAAGAATTTGCAGGTGCTGATGCGATAAGTATTGGTGCGGATTATAAATTAGGTAAGTCCACAAAAGTTTTTGCTTGGTATACCGACCGCGAAGGTTTGAGCTTTAATGAACAGACAATCAAAAAAGCAACAGAAGGTACTTACTTTGCTATCGGCATGGAACAAAAATTCTAATCGTTACCTCTATATTTAATATTTAATTCAAACAAGCCGTTAATCTCCTCTGGATTAGCGGTTTTTTTATATGCGTATACTTGCTAAAGCGATAAGCTTGCTTGATAATTTCACTTTTGTCATAAAACTGTCACTAAACTTCTGCACAATAACTTATCAAGTGTAATTTTTTGTTAATATTTACTTTATAAACAGTAGATTCCATCAGTTATTCATATTATTAGGATGTATTCATGAGTAGAAAAATTTTAGTCGTTGAGGATGAGACTCCTATCAGGGAGATGATAAGTTTTGTATTAGATCAAAATGGTTTTAATGCGATTGAAGCTAGTGATATTGATCAAGCATTAGCTAAAATACATGAACCTTATCCTGATTTAATATTACTCGATTGGATGTTACCTGGCGGGACAGGCGTTGCGTTAGCAAAAAAACTGAAGCAAAGTGAGTACACTCGTAATATCCCAATTATTATGCTGACAGCCCGAAGTGATGAAGATGATAAAGTAAAAGGTTTTGAAGCAGGAGTCGATGACTATGTTACGAAACCTTTTTCGCCTAAAGAACTTATTGCTCGTATTAAGGCGGTTATCCGCCGTGTTTCTCCAACATCCCTTGAAGAAGAGGTCGATTTTCATGGATTAAAACTTGACCCTGTTGCTCATCGTGTTGCGATAAATGGTAATAGCTTAGATTTAGGTCCAACAGAGTTTCGTTTATTGCATTTTTTCATGACACATACAGAGAGAGTCTATTCACGAGAACAGTTACTTGATAATGTTTGGGGCACAAATATTTATGTTGAAGACCGAACTGTTGATGTTCACATCAGACGTTTGCGTAAAGCCATTTCTGGCGAAGGACACGACGACTTTGTGCAAACCGTCCGAGGCGCTGGATATCGCTTTTCAAGTAAATTAAAAAAAGTAAGTTCACTGTAACTATTTCTCTGTTGGAATTTAATTAGACAAGTATGCATTTTCGTTTATCTTTTATAAATATTATTTATCGTTTACTGGGCTTATTAGTTGCTAGTGCTTTTGTTGGCTGGTTATTCGATTATGTTTTGGTAACCATGCTTGCTACCAGTATATTTTTATTGGTTTGGCATTATCACTATTTATTTAAACTGATTAATTGGATTTGGCAATCGAAGGCGCTATCACCTCCTCAAGCAAAGGGGCTGTGGGGATATTTATATGACGGTTTGTATCGACAAGTTAAGCTACAGCGAAATAAGCAAAAGCAATTAAATGAAAGGATCCGGCGTTTTCGAGATGGGGCTGAAGCACTTCCAGATGCGGCATTGATGTTATCTGAGGAACTTACCATTGAGTGGGGTAATAAAAAAGCACAGCGACTTCTCGGTGTTCGTTGGCCAGATGATTTTGGTTTGCGTATAGATAATTTAATTAGAGCGCCCGAATTTACAGATTATTTAGCACTCGAGAACTTTGAGTCTCCTTGCTTGTTATTGTCTCCGATTCACTCCGATGTGCAACTTGAAATTCGTCTTATGGCGTATGGAAGCGATCATGTCTTACTTTTGGCAAGAGATATATCTAACCTTCAGCGTTTAGAAGACATGCGCCGTGATTTTGTAGCGAATGTCTCACATGAATTAAAAACACCTTTAACCGTAGTACGTGGATATGTTGAAATGATTCAAGCTTCACAGGAAGTATTTGATCCTCATTGGCAAAAAGCATTTAAAACGATTGAAGGTCAAGTCTCTCGTATGGATCGTTTAGTTGAACAATTACTTAATTTAGCTAAAGTTGAGAATAATAGTGATGACGAGAAGCAATGCGTCAATATGGCACAATTGATTCGTACATTAGTTGATGAAGTTACTTGGCTTAACCAAGAAAAACAGCACGAAATTAGCCTTGATATTTCCACAGATGTATATGTATTGGGCTCTGAAACTGAATTAAAGAGTGCTTGTGCTAACCTTTTATCAAATGCAATTGCTTATACTCCACCTAAGGGCTGTATTGTCGTGAGTTGGCAGTTGATGGACAATAAAGCTGTTTTTTCAGTCAAGGATAACGGTGATGGCATTAAACCTGAGCATGTTAACCGCTTAACTGAGCGTTTTTATCGTATAGATAGGTCTCGCTCTAGAGATACCGGAGGATCAGGTCTAGGGTTAGCAATAGTAAAGCATGTATTACATCACCACCAAGCTGAATTGGTTATTAATAGCCACTGGGGGCAGGGAAGTGAATTCTCAATCTATTTTGACCCGAGCTCCCTATCAGATACCGCACATTAGAAATAACCAACCTTATTTTTCGTCATAATTCTGTCATAAAACATCCATATAACTGTCATGTTCACTTTGTATAGTATCAGTAATTAAACAGTTCAAACTCTTATCGGAGATAACCATGAGTTTAAAGAAAGTTATAAGTATTATTAGTTTATCAAGTCTAATTTGTTTTTCAGCTGCAGCGCTTGATGAAAACCTACCTGAGTATAAAAAAGTTAGCGGTATTTCAGGTAATGTCTCTTCTGTAGGCTCTGACACCTTAGCAAATATGATGACTTTTTGGGCAGAAGACTTTAAACGTACTTACCCAAATGTGAATGTACAAATTCAAGCAGCAGGTTCATCTACTGCTCCACCAGCATTAACAGAAGCAACATCTAATCTTGGACCTATGAGTCGTAAGATGAAATCTCGCGAAATTGAAGCCTTTCAAAAAAGATATGGCTATAAACCTACGCAAGTAAGAGTAGCAATTGATGCCTTAGCTGTTTTTGTTCATAAAGATAACCCATTAGAAGGCTTAACAATTGCACAAGTTGATGCCGTTTTTTCTAATAATCGCAAATGTGGCGCTGATAAAAACATTGACCGTTGGGGAGATCTTGGTTTAACCGGTGTTTGGACAGGAAAAGATGTGCAATTATACGGTCGAAATTCTGTATCGGGTACCTACGGTTATTTTAAAAAGAAAGCGTTATGTAAAGGTGATTTTAAAAATAGTGTAAATGAACAGCCTGGTTCAGCATCCGTAGTACAATCGGTGTCTGCCTCACTAAATGGTATAGGTTACTCGGGGATAGGTTATAGAACTTCTGGAGTACGCGCTCTACCATTAGCTAAAAAAGGCACAACCTATATTGAAGCTAATATGGAAAATGCTATTTCAGGTAAATATCCGCTATCACGCTATTTATATGTTTATGTTAACAAGCACCCAAATAAAGCACTTCCCCCTATGGAAGCTGAATTTTTGAAAATGATTCTTTCTAAATCAGGTCAAGAAATCGTTGAAAAAGATGGTTACATACCACTGCCAAGTGAAGTCGTTGCCAAAGAAATCAAAAAATTAGGTTTATAATTTTATAAACATTAATATCTTTTAATAGGGCTAGCTTTAACTTTAGCTAGCCCTATTCATTTCATATCCCTTCCTCTACTTTACCGTACCCTTTTAATTCATATTCAGTTGTGCCAGTAAAACAACATCAGTTAAACTATGTATAATTAATTAGTTTCACTGGTATAATGATAGACAGAATTTGTTGTCGCATATTATGAAGGAAAGGTATGGAAATTATTTTAGCAAACCCTCGTGGTTTTTGTGCGGGTGTTGATAGAGCCATTAGTATTGTAGAACGCGCTTTAGATTTATTTGGCGCCCCTATCTATGTGCGTCATGAAGTTGTTCATAATAAGTTTGTAGTCGATGGCCTAAAAGAGCGTGGTGCTATTTTTGTTGATGAGCTTGATGAAGTTCCTGATGATAATACCGTTATCTTCAGTGCGCATGGTGTATCTAAAGCTGTCAGACAAGAAGCTAAATCTAGAGCATTAAAAGTGTTTGACGCAACTTGCCCATTGGTAACAAAAGTTCATATGGAAGTTTCTCGAGTTAGCCGTAAGGATATTGAGTGTATTCTCATTGGCCATGCAGGGCATCCTGAAGTTGAAGGCACTATGGGGCAGTATAGTAGTGATTCTGCGGGTATTTACTTAGTTGAATCACCTGAAGATGTGGATAATTTAGTTGTGAAAAATCCAGGGAAACTGTACTTTTGTAGCCAAACCACATTATCTGTCGATGATACTATGGATGTAATATCGGCTCTGCAAGCTAAATTTCCATTGATTGAAGGGCCACGTAAAGATGATATTTGCTATGCCACTCAAAACCGTCAAGACGCTGTTCGCGAAATAGCTGATAAAGTTGATCTTATGTTGGTTGTTGGCGCAAAAAATAGCTCTAACTCTAATCGACTTAAAGAATTAGCCAGTAAAATGGGGGTTACCTCTTATCTAATTGATACCGCAGAAAATATTGAAAGTGATTGGTTAACAGGAGTTAATAAAGTAGGCGTAACCGCCGGAGCTTCAGCACCAGCAGTGCTAATAAAGCAAGTTGTTGAAGCACTAAAAACCTATGGTGGTCATCAGGTTATAGAACATCCGGGTAAAGAAGAGAGCATAGTATTTGCAGTACCCGTTGAATTGCGCTAGTCTTAATTAATCAGCAGAAAGTTAAAATAACTCGTTATGTTAACACCCTCTTGCAAAGTTATTGAGCATGGTGTTAATGTACAGTTGTCGGTTGAGTTGTGTTATTAGTTAAACTTGAACTGTGAGTAGTCGCTGTAAACATTAAAATAATAATGATGAAGTGTTAGGATACTACTCTTAATAGGTTATGCTGATTTTTTTATGTCAGTATAGTTATGTTATAACCATGGAAATGGTAGGGTAGTAGTGTTATGCAGGTAAAATTTAGAGCAAACCAAAACCTCTTCAGTTTTCTCACAAAAAACGTTCATCGACTTCTAGTATCTTTTTGTTATTTCCCCTCGTTGAATCTTTCTCATCGCTTGTTTAATAATAGCAAAATTCTATCTCTTTCATTTTTTATTGAAATTTTTCAATTTTATTATTTTTCTAATCGACATTACCAATTAGATATTTCTGTTACCAGGAGGTATTGTGAATTTTAACTTAAATTACCAAGTAAAAGCATTTTGTACGATGAAGTACAAACGTGGTTTTACCTTGATAGAATTACTCATCAGTATATCAATTGTATCAATTTTGTTGGCTGTAGGCTTGCCAAGTTTTACTGATGATTTTGATAAAAAGAAATTAATTACAGCCTCTGAACAGCTATATAGTCACCTTCAACAAGCTCGAATAGAATCGATTTCTCGTTCTAATAGTATAACCTTGGTTTTTGCTGGAACAACTACTTGGCAATATGGCTATAGAGAAGGAATACTTGCATGTGATCCAACTAAAACATCACCTACTGCTGATGCTACTGCTTGTATGGTAGTTATTAATGATGGTGATGCGATTATCGATGGTTTAAATGGTGGTGTTGATAATGATGATAAAGTGTTAAAGCGCTTTACCAATAGTCAATTTCCGGAAGTCAGCATGTCTCGTTCTGGTTTTACTAACGCCGTTAACGCTAATCAAATAACGTTTAACCCTCTGCGAGGCATTTCAGATTCAGGTAAAATTACTTTCTCTTCCGGTGCTTTTAAATTAAGAGTTGACGTGACTGCTTTGGGTCTGATTAAGGTTTGTGATCCTGATGGATCTGGTGGGTTTCATAATGTATCGAGTTGTTAATGAAAATTAAATTAATAAAGAGTAATCGATCTTTAGGTTTTACCTTAATTGAATTGATGGTCTCCCTTGTTTTGGGGCTTATAGTCATTTCTGGTTTGATCAGTGTTTATGTTGCCACTGTAGTTAGCAGCAGCGATACTTTAGCTATGAGTAAGGTATCGCAGCAAACGTCAGCGTTAATGAATATTATCACCAATGATGTCCGACGTGCAGGTTACTGGGGGCAAGGTGTTACACCATTAGCAACTTATATTGATAGAGATGCAGCAACTAACCCTTTTAGTACTAATGCTGTCACTGCATTAGGGCTGATTAATAATATTGCGGGAAATGCGCTGATCACTGGCAATGGCGTCGCAACAGGTGAGTGCTTAGTTTATACCTATGATACCGATGAAGATGGTGTACTTGGTGATGCAGATATTGTGGGTTTTCGACTAAATGGCACTATTGCTCAAATGAGGCGAGTTGGAAATGCGGCTTTAGCAACTCAAGTAAGTTGTACAGCGGGTACGTGGGAAGACCTTACTGACGGTGATCTTATTTCAGTAGATACCTTAACGTTTAGTTTAGCAAGCTCCGTTTGTATTAATACTAACGAGCCTGATGGCGTGGGTGCTGATGATGACGTCGAAGCTGATTGTTATACCACTCCTGCTACCGCTGGTAATATAACAGTAGAAACGTTGCAAATAAACATAAGTATTGAAGCCTCCTTAGTGAGTGATAGTGAAGTTAAGGTGCAAATGAACCAAATTGTTAGGGTAAGGAATGATAGGGTGAGAGTATGGTAATTAAATCACACCAATATAAAGAGCAGCCTCGTAAAGTAGTAATATTTTCTGGCGGTAAACCTGTTGGTAATCAGCGTGGCGCTATAGTTATCTCGTTATCAATAATCTTTTTGTTACTAACAACGTTTGTTACCTTATATAGCACTAAGGCTATTTTGTTAGAGCAGAAAATAGTTAATAATCAAACCCGCTCTGCACTTGCCTTTGAAGCGGCTGAGTTTGGTCTATCAACCGCTGTTCAGTATATTTCTGATGGTATTGATCGAGATGATGATACTAATATAGATCCTATATTTGCTCCTGCTGCGGCTGTTGCTCCAGCTGTTCTGGGTGTTGGTACCACTAACACCTCGCTGGTAGGTACAGTGGTAGGTAAACAACAAAGTGTTACCGTAACTATTACCGATATTACTACGGCGCCTGATACTTTTTTTGCTTTTAGAATTGTCTCTCAAGGTTTTAGTGATGACAGTAGTGCCACTAGAACTATCACCCAAGTAATTAGAGTGGTTGATGCGCTTCCTAATGTACCAGATAACCCCTTAACTGCGAGGGGCACTGTAGATATTGCTGGCTCTGCTACAGTAATTAATCCTGAGGGAACGAGTAGTATTTGGAGTGGCGGTGATGTTGAACTCGGCGCTAATAACTCTGTTTCAACTGAGGTTGCTGATCCAAGTGATGCGAATTACCCTTTATGTATGGATACTCCTATGAAGTGTAATACAGTAAGCACATCGAATAAAGTGACAGTCGGCTTAGATATCATTGAGCATGATAGTAATTTGGCTAATTTAACAGCAGAGAAGATGTTTGAAAATTTTTTCGGTATGACACCTGCTGCCTATAAAGCATCAACAGTTACCATGGATTTAGCTGGAGGTTCAGATTTTGGTGCGGCGCATTTAGCGACGAACGAAGTGATTTGGTATGATGGTGATGCTGATATCAATGGTGGCACGGTTGGATGTACTGTTGCTGTAACGGGTGGAAATATTTGTGATGTAGCAAATGAAGACCCATCTATTGTTATTATTGATGGTAATGCAGATATGAAAGGTGGCCCTCATTTTTATGGCATCGTTTTTGTTATGGGTAATGTCACTCTAAGTGGTAATTCTACTGTGCATGGCGCGATGATTGTAGCTGGCGAAAGCAATACTACGGGTAGTTTAAATATTTGGTATAATTCAAGGTTACTAAGTAACACGCGAGATAATGGTGGTTTTTCTGCTGCTTCCGGAGCATGGAAAGATTTTTAAAGAGGTATCAAGGTATGATAGTTACAAACGATAAACAACGTGGCGTTGGTTTAATTGAAGTTTTGGTTTCTCTGGTTATTTTGGCGGTAGGTTTATTATCAGTTGCCACGTTACATACGAGTATTATTGGTAATAGTAATGATAATAAAGCTAAAAATGAGGCAATAATTATTGCTCAGTCACGTATTGAAGCATTACGTAATTTTAGTAATGGTATCAATACGACAGATGAATTTGAAGCCGCATTTGTAGTAGTTGATAAAGGTAACAGCACAAATATTACGGGTATTAATGCCGCTTTTACGCGTACAGAATCTATTGCTGATGCTAACAGTGCCAAAAGTATTACTGTTTATGTTAAGTGGAACGACAATCATAGCGATGCTCAAGAAGTATCGATCGATTCCTCAATCGCTTGGCAAAAACCTCGTTCTGTTGGTGATTTATCAAGTGAAGCTTCTGAACCGTTAATTCCATCGGCAACGGGTAGAGCGAGGTTAGGTGACGGCACTCTGACCCTAGCAGAGTTGAATGCAGCAATAACCACGGGTGCAGCAAAAGCGACGGATGATGGGATGTTCTTATATGATAGTTTAGATGGTCAATATCGTCTTGTTGATAAAGACCGCACTATTGTATTAACCTTAATCGATGCCTGTGATTTAGCGGGTGGAAACTGTACAGATTTTGTTAAAATTTCAGGTCGAGTATATATAGATAATGCTACGCAGAGCAGTTTAACTACGGGAGATGTGTTTATTCAAGCATCGGATGCTGCTTTTTGTCAGCAGTATTATTTAGATAGCGATGGTAACGCTCAAGAGTTACTTCCCGTTGCGAATAGTGATATGAAAACACCAAACAATGATTATACTTATTACAATTACACTTGTTATTTAGGCGGTGGGTGGCATGGCAATATAGGTATTATTTTAAGTGGTGGCATCACACAAAAGGATAAAGTTTGTCAAGGAGACCCAACCTCTTTGGACGCTTTTGCTGATCCCGTAATAGCAGCACGACGTGTATACCGAGGAATGCTGCACAAGGAAGATGGAAATGGCGATATTATAGTTGATGCTAATCAGCAGCCTATTTATTATTCGATTGGTGTTGCAGATGCCTTAGTATTACCTGCTGCTGGTGATGCGGGTCATGATTTTATTATTAGCTCCCTTAATATAAATGACACAGAGGGGTTTAAATGTAAGTCGGAAGGTATTATGGTACGTGACGATAGTTATTATAGCCGTGCTGACCTAGAATATAATACTCCGCCAGGTACTACGCCAGGTAAACTGTTCGAAGGCATCCCGACCGACTTTTTTTGTTTAAATCAAAACGCTGACTATATTGACAGCTTTGATGATACTGTGTTTTCAATGGATGCTAGTTGCCCATTTGATCCAAGCGATCCGCCATCTATACGTCACGTTATCTCAGGAAAAGTGTTAGTAAATACTGACCTTTCTATTGATAGTGACATAGCAGCCATAACGGTTAATACCTCTGATGGTAGCGGTAATTGTGTTATTGCAGCATTCACTAAACCGAGTAGCACTCAGTACTCTCTATCGTATAAATGTGATGTATATGATTGGGGAACTGGATGGGATGGTTATATTCAATTAAATACTGATTATAGTATTATGGCTTGTGACCATTATAGGGAAGCATATAACACCATTACTAATGATATTAGTGCAGGTGATAATATCTGTAATATCGGTGATGTATTAACAGTTACTGGTGCTGTTGTTGTTAATGGTACTAAAGTTTTAACTAGCGCAACAACAGATGATAATGGTGGGCAATGTGTAGTAGCAAGTGATGGGGCTAGTTATGCCTGTAATAGCGATTTGTTAGCCACAGGTGTGCAGTGGTCAGGTAGATTAACTTTTCAAACTAATGGCAGTAAACTTTGTATTAGCGATCCTGTATTACCGGTTGGCTCGGTAGGAACATTTGCAATAGTCGATGGTGCTTCTAGTACAGCCTGGATTGACTTAATGAACGTCGATAAAGGTAATTTAGTACTAGCATTGGAAGTTATTCAAAATAATGGTAATTGTCCTTAATTAAATTAGTGGGAGTAGGTGATTGAAAAACAAAGGTTTTACTTTGATAGAGGTAATGATAGTTGTTGCTATTGTCGGTATTTTAGCCGCTATAGCCTTGCCTTCTTTTCAAGACTCAATGCGGGCAGCAAAACGCTCAGATGCAATATCGGCATCTTTATCACTACAACTTGCCCAGGCTAAGTTTAGGGGGAATTGTTCGCTTTACGCTGATACTTTAGCTGGAGCAAGTAATAATTGTGCTACCCAAACTATTAAACATGCTTCAGCAAGTTCAGATGGTTACTATGTGTTAACGCTTTCTGGGGTTACGGGAAATGCGTTTGTAATTACAGCAACAGCACAAGGGGCTCAAGCTTATGACACAGTCTGTAAATTCATGGTAATTACTACGAATGCTAGTAACCCTGATGGTTTAAAAACACCTGCAATTTGTTGGGACTAGCTGACATGCTTAGTTTTTATTGTTTTTAAATAAAATTAAGAATAACAGGATTTATAATATACTTGCTGAATCTCGACAGTGCTATATAGCGTATTAAATTAACGATATATAGCATCGATTCTGGAACTATATTTTTAAAGCTCACCACTAAATTCTGCTAGGGCTGATATATTCAATGGAATATATCAGCCCTAGCACTTCAATTCCCCGTGAAATCCTGCACTTTGAATGGTATATGTATATCATCTTTAGCTATGCCTATTCGCTTAATGGTTATATTTAACAGCCTTAAGCAACGTTGCCGATCTCTTTTATACTCAGAATTGTCCCAAGTCATAATTCATTTGCTAGTGTAAATAAAGCCATTACAGGATTATCCAGTAAAATAGGTGTAACCTCATATTTAATTGATACCGATGCAGATATTGAAATTGACTGGGTAAAGGTGTCAACAAAGTAGCGGTAAACGCAGGATTTTCAGTACCAGTAGTGTTAATAAAATAAATATTTGAAGTTATAAAAACCCTGGAGTTCATCAGGTTATAGAGTATACAGGCAAAGAAGAGAGCATCGTATTTGCAATTTAATTGAATTGCGCTAGTCTTAATTCATCAGAAAAATTTAAATAATCTGTTACGTTAACACCCTATAGCAAAGGGAATAAGCATGGTGTTAATGTACAGTTTACAGTTGTCGGTTTAGTTGTATTGTCCGCATTTGTTTTATGCTAACTATATAATTCTTAGGGTTTTAGTAGGTTGTTTTTTTCTAAAATCGTCGGTAGTCGCTGTATACATAAAAAATAATGATAACGTGTTAAAAGTTTACTCTTAGTGAGTTGTGCTGCTTATGCATATAAAGAGACTTATTTGTTTCTAACTATATACTCAGTATAACTAATGATAACCATGGAACGGTAGGGTAGTTAAATTATGTTAGTCAAACAATTGTTAGTTTATTCTTTGTTACCCCTCTATTTATCCCTCTATTTACATCGAAGGTAGGGCATTCCCTGCTAATTTTCAGACCTCTTTCTTAATTTTAAATCGTCAATAAGCTTTCTCATTCATTGCGTTTTTAGAAATTAAGCGTCCTGTCTTCACTTTTAGATAAGTGAACAATTAACCAATGGACTACTTTTTATGTGTAACTTAAACAACAAGCTCTTTTCTTTTAATACCCAGCAAGGGATGACATTTATTGAAGTTATCGTTGCCTTCGTTATCATTGTTACTGGGATTTTAGGGGCTGTTGCCATGCAAGCCACAGCCAAGCAGGGTAGTTTTGATGCTATGCAGCGTTCACTTGCTTCAAGCTTGGCGCAGGATATTGTTGCTAGAATGAGAGCGCATGCACCTTCTTTAAATCCAAATTTAGCTTTAATTACTTATGCACGAACCGATTATGGTGCAGGGTTAGATGCTGTTCCGACAAATAGATGCTCCGGAGTCACTACCTGCACAGCTGCAGAGATGGCGGCTAATGATATATTTGAATGGGAACGGGCTCTAATGGGAGCTGATACCACTGCGGGTGCAACAAATGTTGGCGGTTTAGTTGGCGGCAGAGGCTGTATTACACAAAATGGTAATGCTTACACAGTCGTTGTAAGTTGGCAGGGGAGAACAGAGACAGTTGATGCTGGAACTGGTGATGACGCTTGTGGGATAAACGGAAGAAAGCGACGCCAAGTTGTTGTCCAAGCTTTTATTTTTTAGATGAGGGTGTTAATGAATAATTCTAATCAAATATACAAACCAATATCAAAGCGAACGAAGGCAAGCAAGTCTTTAAAAGGCTTTACTTTGGTAGAGTTAATGATTTCATTGGCTATCGGCTTAATATTATTCTCTGGTGTAATGAGTATCTTTGTAGGTATGAGAACAACAACTGCAGAAACCTCAAGCTATGGAGAACTCCAAGAAAATGGCCGCTTTGCTATAAGCGTGTTAACTGATGATTTATTAAATCAAAACCTTTGGGGGGATTATCCTGGTACTTTTGGAATAGCCAATTTAACTAAGATTCCAGCAGCTCCAGGCAATGATTGTGTCGGGGGAGGTGTTAATAATGCAACATTCCCGTTAGCCGTAGGTCACTTTAGAACGCTTTGGGGACAAACACTTACGGCTGCTCAACCAAATCCACTTGGTTGCTTTCCAACAAGAAGTAAAATTAGCGTTGGATCTGACGTTATTCAAATAAAGCGAGTGATTGCAAACCCCTTAACCGTACTAAGTGCGGGTAATTATTATTTAACAACTAATACTGTTACTGGGGGGATATTCCCATTTGGCGGTGCAACCCCTGTACTCGATAATGCTCGTACGTGGAAATATCAGCATCATGTTTACTATGTCAGAGATGAAACTGTTGGTAATAATGTAGTGCCCGTGCTAATGCAAGGTCGCCTTGCTAATTTCAGAATGGGCTTCGCTCCTGTTGTTGATGGTATTGAAGTAATTCGGTTTATGTATGGTATAGGTCCTGAATCAACAGGAGTTGTTTCTCGATTTGTCTCTGCATCTACTATGGATGAGGTCTTATGGGATAATGCTGTAGGCACACGAATTTTGGCGGTCAAGATATATGTCTTAGCGCGCAGTATTTTTCCTGATAATAAATATCAAAATACCAATACCTATCAGCTTGGTAATTTGGCGTTGCCCGTAAATGATAATTTTCGCCGTTTGCTCTTTAGTTCGACGGTAACCTTATATAATGCGAGTGTTGACTCATGGTAAAAACTAACAACATCAAAAGGCAGATTAATCAATCCCCTCATGGTTTAAGTCAAAGAGGAAATACACAGCGTGGTGTTGTGTTGGTAATCTCATTGGTGTTTCTTGTGGCGTTAACCGCAGTAGCAACTGCATTGATGTTAAATACTACTATTGATATGAAAATGTCAGGAGCAAGCGAGTCAAAAGTTGTTGCTAATGAAGAGGCTTTTGGCGCAACCAATGAACTTATATTTCGTCAAATCAAACCAGCGCATGGTGAAAGAAACAATTTTGTTTTACCTATTGTTACCTTTGCAAATAGTAATATAAATGTATTACCTGCTTTAGTGCAGAGTAATATTCACAATGATGTTACTTCAGCAACAATCGGCTTAGGGAATAATGACTTTGTGTTAGAGACCGATTGCCCTCATTCGAGATCGGCCTCTTCAACTCAGGTGTTTAGTTGTAACGTACTTAGAGTGCAAGTAAGAAAAGAATATGGGCGAAAAAAAAATAGTACAGTCCAAGTTAATGCGGGGGTCGTTCAGCAATTATTGCGATGATATTGCAATTATTTAGTAATTGTTTAGTAATTGTTTAGTAATAGTACAGGGATGTATAGAGATATATAAGGATGTAAAATGAATAAGTTTCTATCAAGAAGTTTACTGGCAATAGCACTTGCTTGTGTATCTAACATAACCTTAAGTGAAGATATTGAACTTTATATCAGCGAAAAGGTTAGTAAGGGAACTGAGAAAGCGACCGAATTATTAAAAGAAACGGCAAGGCAAGATCAAGGGATATTATTTACTGCAAAAAACGGCCCTCAATTAGCACATGCGATAACCGGTATTATAAATCACCTACCACCGTTCACAAGTCGTTTAACTTCAGCCTCAGTAGCAGCAAACAACTTAAATAGAGCACAAACCTTAGACTCAGTATATTTTTCATTATTTGAGCCTAAGATTGGTGCTAGATGGGAAGGTAATTTGAAAAAATATAAAGCTAAGGCTGGCGAAGTTGTAGGTTATGGAAGTGATAATAGCGTCTGCGGAGATGAAAAAACCGATTCTCCAGTTTGGGATGTCGCTTCATGGTTTACCGATGATAAAACTACAGCACGGACATTTTTTATGGATGCAGGTGTCGGACCCTTAGTCACCTTTAACCGCACTAACCTTGAAACAGCTTTTAAAGGCGCCACAGGTTTAGCGACTGAGTTAGGTGTTGTTGGCCTCCTTAATGATGAAGGGGAATCTATAGAGAGGGCAGCTATCGACCAGCAAATTAGTTGGGCAAAAGGCATTGATGTTGATGATGAGGATAATGATAAAAGCATACTAGACATGCGCAAAGATACCTTTGCTGATCCATTGCACTCAAAACCTTTAGTTGTTAATTATGGTTCAACCCATGGTATTCGAGTTGTTGTTGGTACTAACGCCGGTGCGTTGCATATGTTTGAAGATAAAGGCGACAGCGTAACGGAAAACTGGGTTTTTATGCCAAAAGAATTAGTTCATAACATTAAAGCACTACGTGATAATTACACTTCAGTCAAAAAGGTTTATGGGATCGATGGTAAAATTACTTTGCACCTCAATGATATAAAAGGTGATGGTAAGATTGATGGTGAAGATACAGCCTGGCTATTTTTTGGCTTAAGGCGAGGTGGCGACTCATATTACGGGGTAGATATTACCGACCCAACAGCCCCTAAGTTAATGTGGCGTATTGATAACACTATTTCCGGCTTTGAAGAGTTAGGGCAGTCTTGGTCACAACCTAAAGTTGGCTATTCAAAGTTGAATACGTCAGGCAATACTGCTAGCCCAGTCTTATTTATTGGTGGTGGTTATGATACCAATAAAGATTACTTAGGTGTGGGCTCCAGAGATGAAAAGGGTAGAGCAATTTACATGATGGATGCTAAAACAGGCGCTCTTTTATGGAGTATGGCACCGACTGATGCAACGACTATATTTCCTGGTACAGATAGTGTTCCTTCGACCATTGGTTTATTAGATAGCTCTGGTGATGGTTTAGTTGATCGGTTATATGTTGGAGACACGGGCGGAAATGTCTGGCGTGTGGACATGCCAGGTAGCGATAAAACAAAATTTTCAGTCTTCAAGTTAGCAAGTTTCGGTAGTGAAACCGATAGTTTGAATGATCAACGATTTTTTTATGAACCTACCATAGTGCGTACCTTTATTTCAGAAACAGTGGAAACTACGGTAAGTGATGGCGCGAGTGGCACTGAAACTATGTCAGTTCATCAGGAAGTTCCTTATGATGCTGTGCTCATTGGCTCAGGAGATAGGTCTAATCCACTTGGCAAGGATACAAGTGATACGCTTTACATGATCAAGGATAGTCATATAGTGTCACAGACCTTCTCTGCAAGCTCGGTTCCGCCGACACCAACAGCGTTTACTAAAACTAATTTGTATAATTATACTAATAATCCATTTAGTCAAACTATGACAACGCAAGAAGAAGATACATTACAAATTGCTGTTAGTAACCAATCTGGTTGGTATCTCGATTTATTACAAAGCGGAGAGAAGAATAGTGCAGCAGGACTTGTTATTAATGGTATAGCTTACTTCACTACTTTCACCCCAGCAGTACTTAGTGATTCAGTGGATTGTATGTCCCCGGAAGGAAATGGCAACCTCTATGCTGTGGACCTTGCACTGGGGATTAGTAAGCACTTATTTAAAGTAAATGCACGTGATAACGATGATAGGGTGATTAAGGTAAATGATGGATGGTTAGGCTCTCCTACCTTGATTGTTTTACCAGAAGATGATGGCAAGGGAGATCTCATTGTTGGCGACGCAATTATCACTGTTGGTTTTAATTTATCTACTTCGCGGACTTATCTTTACCGCACTGAACAACAATAATGATTAACGTACTGACAAATCGTGGTTTTACCTTGATTGAGTTAATGATAGCTGTAGCAATTGTAGGCATTTTGGCAGCAGTTGCTTACCCTTCATACAATGACTTTGTTTTACGCTCAAATCGCGCTGAAGCACAACGGGAGTTAATGCGCCTTGCTAACTTGCAAGAACAACGATTTGTTGATTGGCGCGCTTATACTGCAGATTTGACAACCTTAGGCATGGATGCTAATCCGTATATCACACCGTCAGGAAAATACAGTATTGCTTCTGTTAGTGCCGATGGCACAGCATTTACTTTAACGGCGACAGCTATAAATGGCCAAGAAAATGATAGGAATTGCCTCGCATTAACCATAGATGAAGTAGGGCATAACGGTGGAACTTCAAGTCATTGTTGGGAGCAATAAAATGACAACACATACATAATACTTTCAATCACTTTAGTTACATTTGTCTTTTAGCCGTTCATTTACAGCTAAAGAAAAGCAGCAACAAAAGCCTATTGAAAGTGAAAGAATGTGTCAAATCCACAGAGCAATTCAGCACAAACCTTGCAAAAAATAAATTAATTAGTTGCAAGGTAGTTCAATCCATACTTGTAGTAGATGAAAAAGCACCTTATCAAACTCAATATTATAAGTTTGATAAGGTGCTTTTTATTACAATGAATATAATATAAAACCAACAGTTATCGTTTGTTTTTTGACTAATTAAATAATTAAAGCTACTAAAAAACATTACAGGTTAGTCATTTAGGGGCAAACTACATTAGTACCTGCTTTATCTTGATCCCTACCATCACCATATGAAGTTTTTGTTTGGGTATATATGGCATTACATTACTTAAATTTCACCGCTTGGAACACTAGTAGGACTGATATGTTCAATAGGGTAACAACCTAGTACCTTAATGAAATTAGTGTGAGGGGTTATGTCGTTAATGGCCTCTTGTAAAGCAAAACTCTTTAAATTAGCTTCTACATCAATATAAAACATTTCTTCCCAAGGTCGTCCTTGAATAGGTCGAGACTCAAGCTTACACATGTTAATACCTTTATCTTTAAGTACTAACAAGCACTCAACTAAAGCTCCTGCTTTTTGACCTGTAGATAAAATTATTGCTGTTTTGGCAGGTATTTGTTCTGCCACGTCAACGGCTTTGCGAGCAACTAAAATAAAGCGTGAATGGTTTTCAGTTTGATTGGCAATAGATTGCTCTAATGCATGTAACTGATAAAGCTGACCGCCTTCTTCGCTACCTATTACCGCTATGGTATCGTCTTGTAATTCAGCCACTTTAGCCATGGCATCGGCAGTGCTATCGCAATATTCAATACGAATACCACTTTGCTTATCTAAGAAGTTACTACATTGTGCGAACGGCTGTCCGTGAGCATAAATCGTTTTTATTTTGTCTAAGCTGGTGTTTACCGAAGTTAATAGGCAATGCTCTATTGGCTGAGTTATTTCACCCACGATTGATAGGTTAGTATGCTGAAGTAAGTCATAAACTTCGTTAATGCTACCTGAACTGGTGTTTTCGATGGGTAACATGCCGTAATCAACTTGGCCTGATTCGACTTGTTGTAGTATTTCATTAAAACTTTGGCAACCCGACTCTATAATTTTTTCAGCGCGGCGTGAAAAATATCGATGACTAGCAAGGTAGCTATATGAACCCTTATCACCTAAGAATGCGACACTTACCGTTGGTATTTGAATATCAGGGTTCGCTAAACTCTGTAAGTAAGCTTGCTGGTTTAATACCGAGTCTTCAATAATGGTTTGAAAGATACTGGTAACATAGTGAGCATCTAAGCTTAAGCTTTTACCATGTTTTATTAAGCGTATTAAAAGCTCTTGTTCGCGTTGTTGGTCACGAATAGGGCGAATTTGTTGTACTTTACTCTTCGCAACCTTAAGTGTTAACGCGCGACGTTTAGCAAACAAAGCTAATAAATCTTGATCTAAAAGCGTAATTTCTTGGCGTATTTCATTTAAATCTAACTTTTCGCTCACTTGTTTACCTTTTTATGGTTAATTAACTGCTTACTTTGAGTAGTTACTCTAGCGAGCTTAGCTGAATAGTGTCAACTGTTTCTTTAGACGTTTTTTGTTAAGGAGTTCTCCTTAAGGAATGCATTGAAATACTATAACGAAGCTACATAGAGTGGCTACCGCCCATGCTATTGACCTTAATAGGCTTATATTCAGTAAATATAAAATGTTATACAACACTCTGGCAACAACATGAACAACAGCCAATATGACTATATTTTGTTGGGTATTACCTGTTACTAGGGCTAAAATAACGGCAGGTGCAAAAAGAATAACCGATTCAAAAGCATTTTGATGCGCAGCTAGTGCACGAGCACCAAATCCTGTTAACTTGCTTTGCTGCTGCCTTGGATGGTTGTTGTTATATCCTCCTAATTTAGCCATAGCATAAGCGACTGGTCCTTTTGCGAGTAACGGTAAAAGTAGCGCTAAAAATAAGCAAATAATTAATATAGTCATGTTATCTCGTCATTTATCTGTTGATGTGATTATTTTTTATAGAGTGTGTATTTAATAGCTGAGTAATGTCAGCTTATAGTGCGTTTTACCGGGTAAAAATGGAGAAGCTACACCTTGCTCCCAATCACTATGACCCATGCCATAATAGGGACTCCACGGATGCCCTGATTGGCTAGTTGGCATATGAAAGATGCCACTCTCTTCGTAACCGGGTGATACAACCATACGTTCAGAGGCACCAAAAGCGTTTGCTTGTACTCGCGGCATATAGCTATCACCTGCTAATGCTTTACTGGGCATATCCAACCAATAGTTTAACAAAGGCAAGGCACTGCTTAGTGGGTGTTTTATTGCAGAGCTATTTTGTTGACCCCAGGTAGCAGCATTTAAAGGTTGATTAAGAGACATATCGGCAATGGTTAACTCTAGTGCTTTAGTAAATACATCCTGCCAGCTGTTTTCACCTAGCATCATGAAGTTTTTTGGCTGTTCATTAATTAATTGCCATAAAGGCACTTCTATTTGGTGGCGAATACTGTTGAAGCTAAATGCTTTATCTATATTAATTAAACTGTTTTTCAATTCGAAGAAAACGTTATCTCTTAGATTTATCCTAAAATTACGTACTAAGCGATAGCTAACAGAGTCTATGCTTGCTCTTAATTCTTTTGAGTTTACCAGCAGATTTTTCACCTGCATAAAACTATCTTTTTGTGCCAGAACTTGCTTGGTTAATACTGTCTCAAGCATAAATGTTTGCCAGCGTTGTAAGAAAATAGCCTCATCATCTAAGCCTATTTGAAGAAGAGATTGTTCATCAAATTTTTCTTGAAGCAGTAAATTATCTCGAATCTGTTTTGACCTAGCCCCTAATGCGTAGCCACCATTGCCAAGTTTTTTATACATATCTCCGCCAACTACACGAGAATTTGCCGTCCATAACCTTTGATTTTCTGGGTTCTTAATCTGCGGATATTGTGCGGGCGTTAAATAACCTTGCCAGCTATTTTCTCCAGAGCTCCATGATTGTGGTGTTTCGCCAATATCGCCTTTTTTGGCGGGGATTGGTCCCATAATTGTCCAACCAATAGCTCCACTTTTATCAGCTACCAGCATATTTTGAGAAGGAATACCTGAGCGAGCGGCAATATCGAAAGCCTGTTCGACTGTTTTTGCTTGTTCTAACTCGATAGCCGTTCCATTAACAGCCTCTTTATCATGTGCGACCCATCGGAAGGCAAGTAATTTTCCTTGATGGTTTTTACCAATAACAGGACCCCAAATAGTATCTGTAACGGTAATTTCTTGTGCTTTTTGATCCTTTATCGCGATCACTTGTTTGTGAAGGATGAAATCTTTAAAGCCAGAAGGTGTTAAATATTGAGTATTATCAGCATTAGTGGTCAACAAAATAACATCACTGTAATCGCCATAACTGTTGGTAAAGCCCCAAGCTATATTACCATTACTGCCTATTACCATATTGGGAGTGCCGGGTAAGGTGGCGCCAGTTACTTTAATTTGCTCCTTAACGACTGTTGAATTTTCAATCGTGGTATAGGGATATTCAAAAGAAGCGCGGAACCAAGTATTAGGTACGCGAATGCCAAGGTGCATATCATTAGCTATTATCGCACTCCCAGTAGCACTTAAAGCCCCTGATATAGCCCAGCTATTAGAGCCAGGTAGATGATCGCCTTGATATCTATTTTCATCATTGCTCGTTAATGCGGTAGCTTTCTTGTAACTGTTATCGTTGTCATTAGTGTTGAAGCTTGATGCAGAAGGCCAAGCATCAATGGGCATGGGAGCTTGAGGGGTGTGACTGTCATCTATAGCAGCATCCCAAATACTGCCTTTTGGATCTAAAAATGCGTAAACATCACCAGAAAAAACGGCTTTCATTAAACCGAGTGTACGCTCGCGTTGCCCATCATGATATTGAAGGTCTATGTACATACTAAAAATTGTTAGAACTGAATCTTCTTCACTCCATTGCACCGGTTCTTGCTGAAGAAGGAGGTACTCAAACGGGGATGAGTTTAAGTATTTTAGTCCTTGGTTGACTCCTCTAGTATACGCTTTAATTAATTCAAGTTGCTTTTGAGGTAGTTGAGCAACTATAACTCTTGCTCTGTCTCGAAAGCGATGTCTCCGAATAGATTTATCATAATCTAGGGCTAGAGGACCAAACAAACTTGCTAACTCACCGGCAGCATTACGTCTTAGCAAATCCATTTGAAAGAACCTTTCTTGCGCATGAACAAAACCTAAAGCAACGGCAATGTCATTTCTGTTTTGGGCCTTTATTGTCGCTATACCTTGCTTATCACGCTCAATGATGGCTGATTTTTTTAAGCCAAAAACCGTTTTTTTCCCATCGAGTATTGGGAGAGCGCTATCAACTTTACTGTAAAGCCAAGTTGATGCTGTTGCGATAACCAACAAACTAATAAGTAGAAAGCAGATGAGGAGTTTTTTAAAAATATTCATAGGTAAACAAGCTAACAAAAAAGGATAGAGCAGAGTAACGTAAAATGCGCTTGGAGAATATTTTTAGTTTACATTTTTATCAAAAAACAGTTCTAGGATGGCTACGCTGGCTAAGGTTAGTAAATTGATTACTTATTTAAAAAGAGGTTGTTGAAGTAAAAATACTTCTTGGGTAATAGCATGAGGATTAGGCGGATTAAATGATCACCTTGGTACAGCAAAGGTTAACTAAAATTTAAATTACTTTTGCATTTCTCTTTTATCACTTTACTCTCAGATGTTGGTAAAGCTGATTCAGTGATATTTTCATAACTAGGTACGGTGAAGTATGAAATTAGTTGATGTAATTTATCATTGAAAACCATGGCAGTAGTAAAAAAATCGTTAGATTTATTGATTACATCTATTGTTGTTTTCGTGTGTTTTTCGCTAAATATGGCAGGGTTAGAAAAAAATAAACGGGTAGATAGGTTATTTCGATAGTTGGTTGATAAATTATGAGGTACATCACTTACAACGTTAATTATATCGTAATTATTAAATGTACTTGTTAGCGTATTACTTACGTTTAAATGTTGCACTTTAGCTGTCGGGGAGGCATTGGCTGGAGAAATAAAAATCAATGTAATAAATGTGAGAGTAAAACTGATTAATAGTACTTTAATTGAATTCATTGCTTAGTTCCTTTTAGCTATGCCTATAATTGTTTAAGTATAATGTTGACGTATTCAACATTACTAAATTGTTACAAACGTTACTTTAAGGGTTGTTTAATTATTATGCTAGCCAATTGAGATAAGCTGCTTCTTTCATACGGCAGATGGTATAGGCCGCGTAAATGAGCATTTCAAAGTAAAGCTGGCAGTTATTAAATCTAATTATTCGGCCATAAGAGCCGATGAGTTTATGGCAACTATCCTTTGTGCTTTATCTGATCCCCATAAAGAAAAATCAACACTAGCGCTATGGTTAAACTTCAAATAGCATTAGTGTTGATTATTTTTAGGACTCAATTTTACTTATTGAGCTTAATATAACGAGAGATTAACTGAGTTGACGCTTTTTTTCTAAGCGATATTGATGCAACAAAGGCTCAGTATAACCATTAGGCTGTTCTACTCCTGAAAATATCAACGCTGCAGCGGCTTTAAAAGCAATACTATTGGTAAAGTCATTACTCATCGCTTGATATCCACTATCACTTGCATTCTGTTTATCAACAATACTCGCCATTTTCTCTAAACTTGCCTGCACTTGCGCTGTTGTACAAATGTTATGGGTTAGCCAATTAGCAATGTGCTGGCTAGAAATACGTAATGTAGCTCTATCTTCCATCAAGCCGACATTATTTATATCCGGAACTTTAGAGCAGCCTACACCATCATCTATCCAGCGAACGACATAACCTAAAATTCCCTGACAGTTATTATCTAACTCATCACTAATTTCCTGGTCAGTCCAATTAGTGTGTTCTGCCAGTGGAATTGTTAAAATATCATCTATATTAGCGGGTTGACGTTTGCTAAGTTGTTTTTGTAAATCAAAGACATTGACTCTATGGTAATGCAAAGCATGAAGTGTCGCGGCAGTAGGTGAAGGTACCCAAGCCGTATTAGCGCCCGCTTCTACATGGTTTATTTTGGTTGCCAACATATTCGACATTTGATCAGGAATTGGCCACATACCCTTACCAATTTGTGCCTTTTTGCTAAATCCACAAGCAAGCCCTACATCAACGTTATTATCTTCATAGGCGGCAATCCAAGGCGTTAGCTTTATATCCGCTTTTCTTGCCATTGGTCCTGCCATCATTGAGGTATGAATTTCATCGCCAGTTCTGTCTAAAAAGCCGGTGTTGATAAAGACTACGCGATCTTTAGCGGCGAAAATACAGTTTTTCAAATTGACACTAGTGCGTCTTTCTTCATCCATTATGCCCATTTTTACGGTGTTTTGAGGTAATGACAATGCCGTCTCTACACGCGAAAATAAAGTATCGGCAAAAGCGACTTCTTCAGGGCCGTGCATTTTAGGCTTAACAATGTAAATAGAACCTTCACTACTATTGCTATATTCGCTATTGCCTTTTATATCATGCAAGGCAACTAAACTAGTGATCATTGCATCGAGTATACCTTCGGGTACTTCGTTACCTTGATTATCTAAAATGGCATTGTTTGTCATTAAATGGCCGACATTACGGACAAATATTAAGCTACGTCCCTTAAGGGTAATAGTGTCGCCATTGAGTGTCTGAACGCTCAAGTCATCATTCATGGTACGGGTTATCGTTTGACCATTTTTATTGAGGGTAGCAGATAACTTCCCCGTCATAAGTCCTAGCCAATTTCGGTAGGCTAATACTTTATCTTCGCCATCAACTGCAGCGACTGAATCTTCACAATCCATAATAGTTGTTAAAGCTGATTCAAGTATTATATCGCTTAAAGTCGCGGCATCTTCCTGACCAATTGCGCTGTCGTCATTGAACAATAAATTTAGATGTAAACCGTTATGGGTAAACATCATAGACTCTGGCTTATTTATACTGCCAGTAAAGCCGATGAATGCTGATGGATCTTTTAAAGGCGTTTGCTGACCATCAGCTAAACTTACCATCAATTGTTGTTCAGTTAAGTGATAGCTAACTGCTTGGCTATGATTACCTGTTACAAGCGGAATAACTTGATCTAAATAATTTTTTGCAAACGCGATAACCTTTTTGCCACGAATAGGGTTATATGTTTTGCTTGGCTCTGCACCATTCTCATGACTTATTACATCAGTACCATAAAGTGCATCGTATAAACTTCCCCAGCGAGCATTTACAGCATTTAAGGCAAAACGGGCATTCATTATCGGTACAACAAGTTGTGGCCCAGCCATCAATGCTAATTCATTATCAACATTGCAGGTGTTGATACTAAAATCATCTACTTGCGGTACAAGGTAATTGATGTCCGCTAAGAATTTTTTATAGTGAGAGAACTCAAGAGGCTGATTGTCTTGGTGATAACTATCAATGCTTGCTTGTAAGGCATCTCGCTTTAATAAAAGCTGTTTGTTTTCAGGGCTCAGCTCATGAATTATACTGGAAAACTGCTGCCAAAAATGGGTCGAACTAATGGAGGTGCCAGGCAATGCTTCATATTCGATAAAATCAAAAAGACATTGGCTTACTGTTAAGTTCTCTATTGTTACTGTCGCTGACATTATTACTTCACCTTATTTTAAAAAACTTGTGTTAGACCAAACGGATTAAAGCATCAGAATGTTTGTGTAAAAGTTTCTATTTCTAGCGTCATTTTAATAACTGTGGAGCCCAAATAGGGCTAGAAATAACTATTAGTGATAATCCTATGGCTTATTATCACTGCTGGCAATAGTGCTTTAGGAGGCGAGAATACATAGGGTAAACATTATGTAGTTCTTTTTTGTTGTAAGTTATTGTAAAACGGGTATTAAATTTATTTTATGAAGTGAGGTAAGTACAATGATTCATATTATTGTACTTTATGATAAACATCATTCATATTGTGAATAATGCTTGATGTGATATGGATGTTACAACTTTTAGTTAAATAATATCTGTAGTAAAGGTATTAACCAAGGGCTGATCAGTGCGGTGAGTACAGCAGATAAAATCAATGCAACAGAGCTGTATGCGCCATGTTCTGCACTTTTGCGCACGAGTACCGCAGTGCCTATAACATGGCTAGCACTACCAACAGCTAATCCCTGAGCTTTAGCTGAATTAACGCCAATAAAGCTCAGCCATTGCGGACCCAGTAACGCACCAAATAAACCTGCAATCAATATGGCGAAAGCCGTAATGGAGCTATCACCAAACAATTGTTCGGTTAAGGTGATACCTATAGGGGTGGTGACTGATTTTAATGACAAAGCTATCGCTATTTCAGGGGCTTTTATCAACCACATAGCGAGAATAAAGCTTACGGTAATAACCACAGTAATACCAAAGACTAAAATCGCGGTCATTTCTCGCCAATAAAAACGTATTTGTTTAAATTGCTGGTAAAGTGGCAAACCTAAGGCAACAATGGCTGGCTCAAGTAAAAGGTTAAGTACTTGAGTTGTTTGGTTATATTCCTGATAGTTGATCTCAGTTAACAGCAGGAAAGGCACTAATATACAGATAGAAAACAACATCGGATTTAACCATATATATTGCCATTTCTGTTGGCATGCAGACGCTAATTGATAGGTTGCTATGGTGATCAAAGTGATAACTAGGCTGGCCAATATTGGGCTATTAGCAATAAAAGTGGTTAGCATTATCTTAAGCCCTTCGTTGTTTCGCTCTTGTAATTATCAGGTGTTATTAAAAAACGCTCACTCAAGTAGCCAATAACCGTGAGTAAGATAAACGTAGAGCTAAAAATAATGATCACTAGTGCAATACCATGTTGCTGAATGAGTTCAAAATGATTAATGATACCCATGCCAGCAGGCACTAGGCATACGCCCATATGTTTAATAAACCACTGATTTGTTTTGGTTACTCTGTTAGCGCTAAACCAATTGAGTTGTAAAAAAAGCGCGTAAAGAATCATGCCATATAAACTGGCTGGTAAAGCCGCTAATAAATAATTAGCAACTTTTCCTAGTAGTAAACTTATACTGATGACGAAAATGGTATAAAGCACATTATTCATAGTAACTTATGTATTCTCCTGACACTTTAGCGCAGCAGCAGCAACAACTAATTGTCGAAACCAAATATGGCTGGCATCATGGTGAAGTAAAGGGCTCCAGATCATTTTTAGCTCAATGTCAGGGATATCAAAAGGGGGTTTTACAATAGTATAATTACTATCATTTTTATGTAACTGGGCAGCTTTTGTCGGTAAGGTAGCAATTAAACCATCTTCATAAGCTAACTGCATCGCAACATGATAATTACGGGTAAAAACCTTTATGTCACGTTTCTTACCTAAGCGGGCGAGTGCTTCATCAACCCAGCCTAGTTTTTGAACATCCTTAGGATCCATGCCAACACCAACACCAAAGCCGGTCTTTGAAACCCAGACATGCTTGGCACCGAGATATGCATTTAAGTTAAATTTACTCACTAATGGGCTATCAGCACTTAATAAACAAGAGAAAGAGTCACGCCAAATAGCTTTTTGGTGGAAAGATTGCGGTAATTCATCAAAGCGGTTAATCGCCATATCAATTTTCCCCGCTTCAACATCATGAAAGGTTACATCACTTGGTGTCATTATATCGAGAGTAATGTTGGGAGCAACTTCATTCAAGGACCTTAATAGCGTAGGAATGAGTGTTGATGCTGCATAATCACTCGCCATTATTCTGAAAACACGTTGGCTTTTTAATTCGTTAAATTCTTCCTCACCTTGTAATGCTTCTTCTAATTCAAGCAATATCTTGCGAATGCTAGGTGCCAAACCTCGGGCACGTTCTGTCGGAACCATACCGTCAGAAGTACGTACTAAAATAGGGTCGTTAAATAACGTCCTAAGTCGTTTTAAGCCATTACTCATTGCTGGTTGCGTAATGTTAAGTTGGCTTGCTGCCCGCGTAACATTCTTCTCTCGCAACAATACGTCTAAATAAATAAGCAAATTCAAATCAATTTTAGAAATATTCATGTCATTAATGGCTCTGTAAATAAATATAAGTGAGATAGATATAAGCTAAATGTAAGGCTAATTCAATGAAATTCTACCTTTTGAGCAATATAAAGCAGCTAGTTATGGCAATAAATGGGTATTTGCATTCATGGCGTGAATGGTGGTAATAGAGATTATATATTTCAAAAATACCTCTGTGATAGGGTATTGTTTTTGTAGTCCGGTATGAAAGCTTACTTTCTTGCAGTCATCTAGGGGTTCAACCTCTGATTTAATGTCTCTAAGTCGAAAGTTAAATAACCAAAACTAATACCTAGTAATAACTACTAATTAATCTACAGCAAGACTTTTGGAGAATGTTATGTCTAATTATCAAAGTGCAATAGAAGCAGTTCAAGCGATTAAAGCAAATGCAGGAAGTTCTTGGGATGCTATAAACCCAGAATCAGTTGCACGTATGCGTGCACAGAACAAATTCAAAACTGGTTTAGAAATTGCTCAGTATACAGCAGACATTATGCGTAGAGATATGGACGCTTATGATGCTGATAGTTCACAGTACACTCAATCTCTAGGTTGCTGGCACGGTTTTGTTGGCCAACAGAAAATGATTTCTATTAAGAAGCATTTTGATGGCAAAACAGATCGTCGTTACTTATACCTTTCGGGTTGGATGGTTGCTGCACTTCGTAGCGAATTTGGTCCTCTTCCTGATCAATCTATGCACGAAAAAACGTCAGTAGCCTCTTTGGTTGCAGAACTTTACACTTTCCTACGTCAAGCTGATGCACGTGAACTAGGCGGTCTTTTCCGCGAGTTAGATGCAGCAAGCGATGGCGACAAAGCTGCTATCCAAGACAAAATTGATAACCACGTTACTCACGTTGTGCCAATTATTGCTGATATCGATGCTGGTTTTGGTAACGCAGAAGCGACTTACCTAATGGCTAAGCAAATGATCGAAGCCGGTGCTTGTGCTCTTCAAATTGAAAACCAAGTTGCTGATGAAAAGCAATGTGGCCATCAAGACGGTAAAGTAACGGTTCCTCATGCTGATTTCCATTCTAAGATCCGCGCATTACGTCATGCTTTCCTAGAGCTAGGTATCGACAACGGCATTATCGTTTCTCGTACTGATTCTGAAGGTGCTGGTCTTACTAAAGAAATAGCGGTTGTTAAAGAGCCTGGCGATCAAGGTGACATATATAACTCTTTCTTAGACGTTGAAGAGATTGACGTAGCTGATATGGCTGAAGGCGATGTATGCTTTAACCGTGATGGTAAATTAGTTCGTCCTAAGCGTTTACCTTCTGGTTTATACCAATTCCGTCAAGGTACTGGTGAAGAGCGTTGTGTATTTGATAGTATCGAAGCAATTAAAGCGGGTGCTGATCTTCTTTGGATTGAAACGGCTACACCAAGCGTTGCTGATATCACGGCAATGATGAACGAAGTGCGTAAAGAAATCCCGAATGCTAAGCTTGTTTACAACAACAGCCCTTCATTTAACTGGACGCTTAACTTCCGTCAACAAGCATTTGATGCGATGGTTGATGCTGGTGAAGACGTATCTTCTTACGTTCGTGCTGATTTAATGAATGCTGATTATGACGCTTCTGAATTGTCTGCAAGAGCCGATGAAAAAATCCGTACTTTCCAATCTGATACTTCACGTGAAGCAGGTATTTTCCATCACCTAATCACACTGCCTACTTATCACACAACAGCATTGTCTGTTGATAACTTGGCTAAAGAGTACTTCGGTGATGCGGGTATGCTTGGTTATGTTGAAGGCGTACAACGTAAAGAAATCCGTCAAGGTATCGCGTGTGTTAAACATCAAAACATGTCAGGCTCTGACATGGGTGATGATCACAAAGAATACTTTGCGGGTGAAAATGCTCTTAAAGCAGGCGGCGCTAACAATACGTCTAACCAGTTTTAATAGTAACTCGTTTAATTAGGCTTTCCTAATTGAATAATAAAAACCAGCCATCAAGGCTGGTTTTTTGTTTTAAATCGCATAATAAATTAGTTTTAATTGAGGCACAAAAAAAGGCTGCTTTCTAAAGTGAAGTGACAGCCTTTTCTAATGTTAAGCGCGTAAAAAACGGTATCGCTAACTGAGTGTTCTTTAGTTAAGAGCTTAGAAGCTATAAACTAAAGTCACTGATGTTTCAGTGTTAGTTTTCTCAAAACCTTGTTCTACTTCAGTATCGTAATCAACACGAAAAGCGAATTTAAACTGTAATGATTCAATTAACTTAGTCGTTAATGATGTTTCTGACTTATAAACACTGTTTTTATCAGACTCAAGCGCTTGCTTAGCAACAAAGTACTGTTTAAATTCAACAAAGTCATTGATTTGTTTCGTATATAAAGCTTGTGCTTGAACTATTACCGCAGTTTCGCTGCTTTCAATAATCGCAGCATTTGTTGCTGTTGCTGCTTCTGCACGGGTTACGTCGTATTTTACACCCGGTCCGATATCAGCAAAAAATGAACTTGTTTCAGTTTCCCACCAATGACGACCCCAACCAGCGGAGAACGAGGTTTGATAAGAGAAGCTGCTGAATTTATCTTGTTGATAAAAAAGGTTACCGTAAAGGTAGTTTTTACCATTTTTATGCAGCGAATAGTTAGTTTGACCTAATATATCCCATTTATTATCAGTGCTTTCAAAAGAATCTTGGCCAGTATCTTCATCTTCTTTTTCAAGTTTTTTAGCAAGAGCATTAAAAGCTAATAGGTTCAACCATTGACCTTCTTCATGCTTGATATTTAAGCCGGCTTTGATATCGCCGCTTTTAGTATTACCTGTTTTAAATAACATACCTAATTCGGCAGAAACAGTTAAAGAAGATTTTTCTTCAGCGACTGCTTCTTCTGCCATGGCATATTGACCTGATAGAGGTAATAAAAGAAGTGCTGCAATAGCTATTTTAGATTTCATGTTCATCCTTAAAAAATGATTATATCGATTAAAATGTTGATGTATTAAATTTTACGCGATCCTATCAAATTTTAACTATATAGCCAACGTGTAAACAAGGTGTAAATGAAAGAAGTTACATTAAGTTTCACTTTATCGGTACGTTTTAGCTAACTTAGGGCGACGAATTTACAATGTTTATGATTTCAAAAATAAAAAATAAATCACTGTTATAAGTCGTCATTAATATTTCATTGCTATTGAATCACAAAAAATATTTAGTTACTTGTGGTAACAATATCTCCGATAACGAGACCCGAGATAATTGCAACAAAACCTTGTTCATTTATTTCGCCTAAGCGTACAAACCGTTTTTGACTTTGTCCATTAACCAGTACGTGAACAAAGTCGAGTTGCCCAACTTGAGAAACACTATCTTTGGGGACATAAAGTTTTTGTGCGTGACCTGCAGGAATTAATAAACGGGCATACATGCCAGGTAATAAACTTTCTTGGTAAGGTAAGCTCACTTTTATTAAAAAGCTACGTGAACCGGTATTCGCTGCAGGCACTATTTCTTCAACTAGGCCGACAACTTTTTGTTTTATTGTCGGTAAGTCTACTGTGATACTTTGTCCTTGACTGAGCGTCAGGGCGAGTTGCTCACGCACTTGCGCTTCAACACGTAATGAAAGGGGATTGTATAGCGATAATAACTTCCCACCGGCTTGTGCTGTATTGCCGGGCTCAGCAAAACGATCAACAATCTTGCCATTAATCGGCGCACGCAATGTTGCGTAGCTTAACGTGGTTTGTGCTTGAGCTAAGTTTTGTTGAGCTGCTGTTAGCTCGGCCTTAATGCTTTGATAGTCAGCCTTACTTTTATCTAGATCAAACTGAGAAGCTATTTTCTTATTAAATAACTCGCTAGCACGCTGATAATTTTGTTGTGCTTCAGTATGTCGAGCAAGCATGGCATTGACCTGCTCTTTGGCTTCAATTACTTTTGATGATAAATCTTTATTTTCTAAGGTGATTAATACGTCACCTTTTTTAACTATATCACCTGCTCGTACGTTAATTTTATCAATACGTGCCAGCAGTCTTGAAGAGATAATTGTTGTTTGTTTTGCAGTAATACTAGCAGCAACGCCTTCAAATATTGCTTCTTTACTGCTCTTTACAACATAGCTAGTCGCATTAATTAATGCAGAGGATTGAGCTTCAAAACCAGGTGATACTTTTTTGTTAAAAGATCCCGCTAACCAAGCCACCATTATGAGTAATAGTATAAGTGCTAATATAGGCGCAATAAATTTTTTAACTGTATTTTCTTTTTGAACTTGAGGTGTACTCATGATGAAGCCTTATTCTCTAATGAATCGTCTAATGGGTGATCTACTTCGTTGTCGTTATCTTTATTGCCATCAAAAACTAATGAATAGACGATAGGAACTACCAGCAGCGTAAATACCGTTGAAGAGATAATGCCAAATATAATCGCTATGGCCAGTCCACTAAAGACAGGATCTAAGGTGATAATTAAATTACCCAATAGCGTTGTACCGGCAGTTAATAAAACTGGTCTCATTCTTACCGCGCCTGCTTGAATTAATGATTCTTTGATTGAGGAACCTTGCTGCTGAGCTTGGCTAATAAACTCAATTAAAATTAATGAATTTCTAACCACTATGCCTGCCAGAGCAATCATGCCTATCATCGCTGTAGCGGTGAATAGAATTGGATCAGGTGCACCTGCAACTTGACGTTCACCAAATTGATTCAATAAGAAGAAACCCGGCATAATACCAATAACCGTTAACGGGATAGCAGACATTATAATGCCTGATAAAGCAGCTGAGCCTGTTTGAATGCGTAGAACAATAAATATTGCCGTGAGTGCGAACACAAAAGCTAGCCCCATATCACGAAACACTCTAATGGTTATGCGCCATTCACCTTCACCACTAAATGAAAGCTCAATATCATCGGGTAATTGCCAAGCAATACCACCACCATTAGCGAAGAAGCTGCGCTCTTGCCAGTTTTGTTGATTGGTTGACTCAATACTCTCAGTATTGAGGTAAGTTTTATGCTGAACTAAGTCGCTATTGATGTCTGCAATAACTTCAGCAGGTGTTCTACCAGAAATATCCGCAGTGACATAAACAACCGGTCTTAAATCTTTGTGGAATATTGCTTTATCACGGGTGTGTTCAATAAACTCACCAAGTTCCCCTAAAGACACTAAAGGTTGTGGCGCTATATCAATGCCTTGCGGCGTGCTGTTTTGTACTATACCTGCTTGCCCTTTTAAAGATAAGCGTTGTAAATCGCTTAATGATTGACGTTGTTCAAGGGGCAATTTTATATTAATGGCCAAGGCAGATGCTTCATTATCAAGGTGTAAATAACCGGCAATTTGTCCTTTTGTTGCCACAGCAATAGTTTGGTTAATACTTGCAGTCGATATGCCAGACAGTGCTGCTTTGGTTTTATCACTAACAAAGCGTAATTTTGTTTGTTCGCCGCCGACTGTAGAGTCGACTTCGACCACAAATGGCTCTAACTTTAGACGCTGTTCAACTAAGCTTGCTGCCTGTTGTAAACTGGCATATGGGGTAAATTCATTGCCATATATTTCTGCAACAAGTGTACTTAATACCGGGGGACCTGGTGGCACTTCTACCACACGTATTTTTATATCACTGTCTTGTGCTAATGCATTATTGAGCGATGCTAAGTGCTCACGCATTCTTAATACAATGGCATGAGATTGATGTTCGCGTTGGCTTTTATCAAGTAATAGGACGCGCAAATCAGCTAAGTATGGAGCGTGACGTTGATAGTACTGTCGAACCATACCGTTAAAGTCTATGGGAGAGGGGAGTCCAACATAACTGGCAATGGTGGTCACTTCAGGAATTTTTTGTAATATTACCGACACTTTTTTTGCCATGGCAGCCGTTTGCTCTAAAGTGGCACTCTCGGGCATATCAATAATGACCTGTACTTCATTTTTATTATCAAAAGGTAATAATTTAAGTGGCACCCAACGCATTACAGGTAACAAAGCAGCAAGTAAAAATAACAGTAATACCAAAGCGAGAACGGCCTTTCCTTTTGCACGGCTATCTAGAAGTGGCGTTAGTATTCTACGATAAAAACGTTGAAAACCAAGCGGTTTTTCTGCCTCAGTGACACTGGTTGATATCGCTTTAGCCTTAATAAGTTTTCCAGCTAGCCATGGGGTAACTAAAAAAGCCACCAAGGTTGAACTGATGACACTTAACGGAACATTAAAGGCCATTGGTGCCATATAAGGTCCCATCATGCCGGTTATAAATGCGAGGGGGATAAAGGCAAGTACAATAGTAACGGTAGACATTAACAAAGGTACACGTATTTCGTTGATAGCCGAGACTATAGCGTCATGCATGTTTTTAGTATTCGCTTTTCCTTTAATTTTTGCTAAATACCGTTCAATATTATCGACGCCAGTAATAGGGTCATCGACTAATAAACCTAATGATAAAATAAGCGCAAACAGGGTGACGCGATTTATGGTGTAACCAAAGAGTAGATCTAGCGATAAGGTGATGCCATAACAAATAGGTACCGCTAAACCAACGACTAAGGCAGAGCGCCAACCTAAAAATACGCCAATGAAAACCACTACCGTAAAAACAGCAAACGCTAAGCTGGTGGTTAAATCATTTACTTTTTCGTTAGCTGTTGCACCATAGTCGCGTAAAATTTGTACTTCGACATTGGCAGGGAATATTGTCGATTGTAATTGTGCTATTTTCTCATGTACGGCGTTGGCAACCGTTACGGCATTACTACCTTCTTGTTTGGCAACACTAATCGTTACCATGGGGTGATCGGCACTAGCGCCACTAACCGAATTGTTAGTGTAGTCTAGCCAGGTATAACTTGTTTGTTCCGCGGGACCATCGACCACATCAGCGATATCTTTTAGTAAGATAACACTACCATCAATAACACTAATAGGGGTTTGCTTTAGGGCATTAATATCCCGATAGGTATCACCACTTTCAAGCACAATCGATTGATTCGATAAGGTAATATTACCGTGGTTTTCAAGTACATTTGACACTTTAATCGCATTAAAAATATCATCGACAGTAACTTGTCGTGCGGTCATTTGTTCGGGATTTATATTTACTTGTATTTGGCGGGCGCGACCACCAACAATATTAACCTCACTGGTGTTTTCAATCGCTTGTAAAAAGGTAGACACTTCTTGTGCAAGTCGTCTTAAGGCGAAATCATCTACTTGACTACTATCGTTGCTATATAACGCTAACATGACAATAGCGACATCATCCACTTCAACAGGTTTTACTCGCCAATTACTGACAATGGCAGGAATTTTCTCCGTATTAGCGTGTAATTTGTTATAGGTATTTAACAGTGCTCGTTCGCGATTTTCTCCGACCGTAAATCGCAGGGTAACCACAGATTGATTGCTATTACTGACTGAATAAACGTGCTCTACGCCTTTTACTTGCGCTAATAGTTTTTCAAGTGGAGTGGTAACTAAGCGTTCTACTTGTTTGGCGTTAACCCCAGGGGCATCGACGATAACATCGATCATAGGCACAACAATTTGTGGTTCTTCTTCACGTGGCGTAAAGTTGAGCGCCATCAAGCCTGCCAGTATCGATAAGATCAAAATAAATAGTGGGATTTTACTCTTAAGTACTTTACTCAGTAACCTTGTGGTAAAAGTTGTTTCAGTAGTCATTATGAATTAACTCGTCATCGGGACAAAATTTCTCATGTAATACACGCAGTAATTCTTCTATTTTTGGGTTACCAATACGGTAGAAAATTGTCTGCGATTCACGTCTTGTGGTGACTATATTACTCTCTCTTAATTTGGCCAGATGCTGTGAAAGTGCAGATTGTGAAAGATCAATGCGTTGATTCAAATCACCAACAGTCAGTTCATTATCACTTAAACAGCACAAGACCATTAACCGATAAGGGTTAGACAGTTGCTTTAAAATCCCCGCTACTTCTTGAGCATTCTCTAACAATTTCTGTTGTTCAGTATTCATAAATGTATCCGTAATAACTTGTGCGGAAATATGTATTTTACTTTATACTTGTTTTCTAAATTAGTAAAGGCTAATATAATGTTTATTAGTAAATGCTAATATTTAGGATGTTTTACTTATACCGTAAAAATATTTTAAATATTCGCTTCATTTTTTAAGGAAATAGTTATGACAATCAACGAAGCTCTCAGATTAATTGCCGGTATCATGATTTTACTATCACTTTTTTTAGCGGTTAATTATTCTCAAAATTGGTTATGGTTTACCGTCTTTATTGCTGTAAATTTAATACAGTCATCTTTCACTAAATGGTGTTTAATGATGACAATTTTAAAAAAATTAGGCTTAAAAGATAAGAATGCCAGCTGTAATGAATAAGCCAACTAAATTTAGCCTAATATCAATCGGATTAACTTATTAGTCTGGTTGCTATATTTATCTATAGAGGAATGAGTATGTTAAAAACGATACCTGAAGTAATAGCACAAGCACGAGAATCATTAACTATTATTGCGGCAGCAGAAGCTGTTGCATTAGCTAAAGAAAAAAATGGTGTGATAATTGATGTACGAGAGCCCAGTGAATATGCTGAAAAATCGGCTGCGGGCACTATCAATATTCCTCGTGGCTTGCTTGAAATGAAAATGCTACAAATGTATCCCAACGAAGCGCAGCCAATTTTTTTACATTGTGCAACTGGCGCACGTGCTATTTTTTCTGCGGAGCAATTAAAACGAGTTGGCTACCAAAATGTTTCAGTAATTACTTCGAGTCTGGATGATATTTGTAACGCTTGTTGTTAATTATTATAATTTAGAGTCAGTATATATTAAAGAGGAAAAAATATGGCAGCTCCCGTTGTTATAGATTATTACAGCGATGTTCTATGTGTTTGGGCATGGATAGCGCAGCGACGTATCGATGAACTTAATGATAAATTGTCGGGTAAAATTGAGTTGCGATATCATTACCTTGATGTCTTTGGTGATGCCAGTAATAAAATTCCTAATCAATGGGCTGAACGTGGCGGATATGCGGGGTTTGCAAAACATGTCATTGGCTCTGCTGCGCCTTATCCTGATGCCCCGATAAATTCAGATATTTGGCATAAAGTTCGCCCAAATACTTCGGCTAATGCGCATTTAGTACTGAAGGCCATTGAACTGAGTTACGGCAAAGTGAAAAGCATTGAAATGGCTTTGTTAATACGACAAGCCTTTTATATTGATGGACAAGATATATCACAACTTAGCTTATTATTTTCGTTGATTGAGGCCGCAGGTATTGATGCTGAAGATATCAATAAGACATTGTGTGATGGAAGCGCAATGGCCTCGTTAATGGCTGACTACCAACAAGCGAAAACGTTATCTTTGAAAGGTAGTCCATCTTACATTATTGATAATGGTAGGCAGGTACTTTATGGCAATGTTGGCTATCGGGTGTTATTAGCAAATATTGAAGAACATTTAAAACAACCAACCGAGGAAGCGAGTTGGTGTTAAATACTTTTCTACTCGATTACGGGACAAATCAGTGGCAGCTATCAATTGGACAGCGGGCGTTCAATGCTCCAGTAGGCGAGCTGTCTTTTGACCTAGCACTCTCTGCGATTGTAATAATAGTCATTATTTGCGCCTAAGTGTCTCAATAATCTGCGCATCCACCACATTATTTCAAAATTTGGCGAGTTGCAATGGCGCCATCCCATGATTCATCTCGCTGTCGAACTACTATTAGAGGAGAAAAATTCAGGCGTTAATCTTGGAGGCTTTGCTCAATATAAGGGCCTTCGAGCACTGATAATTCATCCTGACTATGGCTGATGCTACTCATCAGCATAAAAAGTAGTAGAGCTACCGGGATACAAAAATGTTTCAAGGTTATTCCTTATTTAACCTGAGGTTTGAATAAGAGTTTTGTAACTTATTGAAGTTAGGTGAACAAATTAACTTAAAGTTCCAGTGACGAAATTTAAGTGTCTATTAAGATATTTTTACAAACCAATAACTGGTTATTGGGAGTAAAAATAACGCTGATAGGCGCTTAAATAGCGTTATTGGGCAAATTCGCTTATCCGAAGTTCAGGTTATTTAACAAACGCCGGCAGGATGACTTTTGAAACCTGAGAAAATATAGTATCTTCACTATCATGGCCAGTGATCACAACAACCAAATCAAGATCATCAATCACAATTATGCGATTTCCACCAGCACCCCAAGCCACTTTGATATCGTAGCTTTTATCACCGAGCTTCACATCTGTTTGATACCAAAAATAGCCATAATTAAAGCCGTCGGGTTGCCAATCTTCTGCAGCTTTAGTTATTCCGCTGGTGGCTTTAGCTAAATATTTTTCTGAAATAAGTTGTTTGCCAAGCCATTGACCTTTATTGATGACCATTGTTCCCAACTTAACCATATCGCGTGCTGTCATGCTTGCTCCTGAATCACCTATTGGCAGGTCACTGAGGTCATTTCGCCAGCTGTAATTATTGATCCCTAGCTTATCGAATAGTTCGTTTTTAATAAAATCTTTAGCGGAGCCTGGCACGACAGCATCAAGTACTTGCATGACCATAATCGGATCAGGGCCTTGATATTTATATATCTGAGATTCTGAGGTAACAGGCTCACTATGCTCAAGAAAAGCCTGAACTTGATCTAGGCCTTTAAACTGTTCGGGATTTCCCCTGAATTTGGTACTCTGTTCATCGCTAAAACGAAGCCCTGAGCTCATCGTCATCGCATGATGAAGGGTTATCTTTTCTACACCATCGACAAATTTAGTTGGATCTAGGCCTTTAAAAAAGCTGATCAGTGGCTTGTCCAGATCGGCCATAGTCAGATAACCCAACTGAATAGCACGACCGAGCGCCAAGCTAGTGTAACCTTTAGTACCAGAATTTTGAAAATGAGGCAGGTTGACGCGACCGCGCAAATAATAGGATTCAAAGATTAGCTTACCTTGGTGGGCAATAAGTAGGCTATCGTATTTGCCATGTTTCTGGTCGGCAATCTCTTGCGCCAGCTGTAAAATCATCGCTTTATTGCCGCCATGAGCTACCAAATCGCCAACCGCTAGACCGTCTTTTCTATCCGCGGGTGTTGAATCGATAAAGGCTTTTTCAAGATAAGGCAGATCCCAAAATGAGAGTTTGGCATTCACGGCTGAAACTTCCGGTGCGAGGCTTTCGGTTGCTTTGTTACCTTTTTCGGAATTTGCTGTAGCTGTATTGATAAAAACAAAGCTGCTTACAACGCATAATAGTGCTGCAGCGATGACATTTTTTAAGATGATTTTCATAGTTTTTCCTATAATTTTTTATTATCAGTACTTAATTTGATTCGAAGCAGTAAGCATCTTATTTACTATAGAACTGCGATTTTTATGCTAGTTATATGGCTGATTATTTGGATCTAAGCGTCTCAATAATCTGCGCATCGACCCAATAGATGTCTATATTACCTTCACCAAAGTCTCTATTAAAAAGTATGTACTTGCCATTAGGGGTGACACTCGCATAGAAATCCGCTTTATCGGAATTAACCTTGTCACCCATATTGATGGCTGGTCCCCATAAACCATCTTTTTGCTTGAAACTAATATAGAGGTCCGTATCACCATAGCCACCTTCTCGCTCACTATCCCAAATCAGGTAACTTTCGTCTGGCGCGATAAAAGGATGGGCAGTCCATTTGCCAGTGTTGACTATTGACCCCATCTTTTTTGGCACCTGGCGCTTGCCATCCTTGAGCGAAGAGATGCGGATCATGTCATTGCTTTTATAGTCATCAAACACATAGGTGCCCTTTGCGCTTGCCGTCAGGCGCATAATTCCCCAATCCTTTCGGTCAAACATCGGCCCAAGGCTTTTACGTTCTGACCAACCGTCACCCACACGTTCTTTGTAGCCTTTAGCCATATGCATGCGCTTTCCGTCAGGCGAGAACGTGATTTCACCGGTCCGCGGAAATTCAATATACTTCTTCCAGATATTGTTTTGCAGGCGAAAGCCGGTAACGGTGGCCTTTTTTCGGTTTGTAGTGAAGTAGAATTCCTTCATGCCGGGCGAAAAAACGCCCTCAAGCTCCCAACCGTCTTTAGATATAATGCCCGGTGCAAAAGGCTCTGCCACCATGCCTGGTGGATTTTGTCCCATATAGGGACCTTTCAGGATTGGAAAGTCATCCTGACTATAGCTTTTGCTGCTAATGGTTAGACTAGAAAGCAGAACAGCGATAAAAATAACAATAGATTTCATCATTTATTTCTCATTTAAGATAAATTTTTATTTAAGGTTAATGGCTTACTCTTTAGGCCTAAGCATCTTGATAATCTTTGCGTCTAGCCAATAGATGTCACCATGTCGATTAAAGAGCAGGTATTTTCCGTCTGGCGTTACATAGGCACCATTTTCCTGAGCATCGGTGTTTACTTTATCACCTAAGTTAATAGCGCCCCCCCATGAACCATCTTGCTGCTTGAAACTAATATAGACATCAGATTCGCCAAATCCACTCTGTCTTTCACTATCCCACATGATGAAAGACTCATCGGGAGAGATGAAAGGGTGGGCAGTCCATTTTCCTGAGTTTATCTGCGATCCCATCAATTTCGGTGGTTGGCGTTTGTCATTCTTAATTGTTGAAATGCGGATCACATCATTGTTTTTGTAGTCATCAAATACATAAGTGCCTTTGGCTGATGCAGATAGGCGCATAATGCCCCAATCTTCTCTCTCAAACATGGGCCCCAGACTTTTTACCTCCGACCAGCCATTACTGGTGCGTTCCATATATTTATTGCCCAAATGCATGATCTTACCATCAGGCGAAATAAATGGTCGACCTACTCTGGGGCCTACTACAGACTCATGCCATTGATTATTTTTGGATTTAAAAGTGACTAACGACCACTTTTTAGTTTTGTTGTTTTTTCTAGTAAAATAAAACTCCCTCATATCCGGAGTAAAGAAACCGTTACCGTCACGATGTTCTGTCGACACAAAGCCAGGGGCAAAAACCTCAGGCGTTAAACCCGGCGGCTTTTGTCCGAGATACGGGCCCTCCAGAACAGCAGGCTTATCATGGCCATAACTATTGTTACTCATAGCGATCACACAAAGCAGCAGAGCAATAAAAAGTGTAATTTGGTTCATTGTTTATTCCTCCTCTTTTGACAAGCTTGATAACCATTTCACACTACGCACGCCCAGTATAGGAAATGAGTCGCTATGGCCAGAAGATTCAATCGCTACGTGCTTTATTGATGATAATCCTTGATATTTTTTAGCTTTTAGCTTGGTAACAAAATCTTCGATATGGGTGCTCAATTCCCTCTCCAATTCGCCATATGAAATAAAAAGGTTGATCGCTGACGCTTTACTTTTTAATGCCGCATGTTCTAGAGAAAAAAGTAAGGGAATATCTCGCCAAAGCGAAGGACTACCAAGAATGTAGTTTTTAAAGGTATCGGGTTGTGCCATTAATATATAAGCGCCAAATCGTCCGCCAGCGGAAAAGCCAAAATAAGTGCGATTATCAGGATCAGTTCGGTAATTTTTTTCTATGGCCTTAATCACATCGTTACGAATAAAAGTCAGATGATTACTGGCCTGCCCAAGCTGATATTTAGCCTGAGTTTCTGGATTGCTTGACTTACTTATTGAATAATCTCTATTTCGACTGACGTGCTCCCCATGTTCTTTCTTTAAATCTTCATTAATATCCTTCTGCCAAGAAATTCCGACCAAAATAGCGTCTTCCATCATAAATTCAGTGGCACCGGATAATAATTCTATTTGCCATAGTGCATCAGTAAAATAGATGACAGGATAGGTCTTTTCTTTATGTTTTGAATATCCCTCAGGCAACTTAATATACAACTCATACTGTCTATCGGCCTGTTTGTCTTTAATCGGTAAAACTTGTATTTTCGATAAGGTGAAATCACTTGTCTCATTCACCTTGCTTGCCTGGGCAGCTAAAAAAGGCAAGAACAATAAAAGCACTAGGGTATAACTCTTTTTCATATTCATTAATTAATCTCTTCCGGTGTTTTTCATGGGGGTAACACAACATATATCAGTTAACGTTCGCTCTGTTAAAACAAGCAAGGATTGAATGTAAATGAATCGACATTAAAATACTTGACGTTATGATGATTTTTACCTGACGTCTTGATGATAATTAGAAAAACAACCTATTATCAGATGGTTAAATAAATCAGTTTAGCTGGTGTTAGAGGTGTGTTAAGGTGATTTATTTCGTTTAGACTCACTTTTGAGTACAGTTTTCATCCGCAATAGAGGTTATATGGCAGAGCAATATCGGATTGGTGGTTTTTTTATCGATTTATCCAGAAATCAAATCACTCAAAATATGCAATCTCAGGTAGTTGCTCCCAAAGCTTTGGCAGTGCTAACCTACTTGGCTGAAAATCAGGGCAAGGTGGTTAGCCATGACGCATTATTAGAGAAAGTCTGGCAAGATACTGTGGTATCAACGAATACATTACAAAGAAGCATCGCCCAATTAAGAAAAGCGTTGGGTGACGATGGTAAAGTCCAAGTCTATATTAAGACCCATGCTAAACAAGGATATAGCTTGGAGTGTGATGTTCAATGGCCTGATAATGCCAATTCGACAAGTGCTGACTCAATAAGCATCAACACCATGGAAGAAAAAGTAGTTGACGAAAACCGAGCTGACGAAAACTATGCTAAAGAAAGCAAAACGAATGAAGGTGTTACTAAAAAAAGCGACATAAGTGCAGCCATTAGTGGTACCAATACGGTGCTGCATACAGCCACTAACACGGCAACCACATCCGTAACTCATTCTGCAGATAGGTCAATATCGACAAGGTCGGATTTAAGACTCATTGCTATTATCTTTGGTCTAGTGATTTTGGGAATTATTGGATATCAATACCTCCCTGCTCAGCAACCTTCGCAATTAACCTTTGGAAAGTTACGTGCATTGACCTCAACGGACAATAAAGAATTAGCGAGTATTTATTCGCCTGACGGAGAATACGTTGTGTTTCACCGTTATTCAGAAGAATTTTGCATTAATAATGTCTGGGCAAAAAACACCCAGACACAGCAAGAGTTTCAGCTAACAAAGAACTTAGATTCATATGGTAGTCATAGTTTTTCTCAAGATGGTAAGAATCTTGTGTTTATTAAAACTGGCGGTTGTAGTAATCCGAACACACAGAAAAAATGTTATAAACTGATGAACTTGGATTTTAACAAGGCTCTGGTGTCGCCTCAATCTCCGAGTGTATTGATGGAATGTAACAATTCAGAAATACGAAGTCCTAAATGGTTAAATAATGACAATATTGTTCTATTACAGAAGTTTTCAGATCGTTGGAAGTTAATCAGTTATTCGGTTAGTGAAAACAAAAGCCAAGACCTCTATGCGCTCGATGATGGCAATATAATCGACTATGATTATTCGGTCAAAGACGGTTTAATTGCACTAACCAGTTTTCATAATGATGGCTATTATTACATTGAAGTACTCAAAGCCGATGGTCAGGTTTTATCGAGTCATCGAATCAAATATCCGCAGGAAATAGCAAACTTTAGACTTGTCTATCCCAACTTTACTCCTATAAAAAACAAACTCATTTTTAGCACGGGTAAACAGTTATTTACACTATCTTATGATGGCCAAGTAACCAACATCAGCTTATCTATTGATGAAGCAATGGGAACACCTACATTTCATCCAGATGGCGATAGAATGATCGTCATTAAAGGGCACTATGATAGTGACATAGCCTCAGTGCCTCTTTCACAGATAACATCGGTCCAAACAACAAAGATTCAAAGTGAACCAAACAAAAGTTTTTCAGTTGTTCAACGCTCGATACTCGGTGAAGACAAAGCCAAATTACAACCTAATGGAGAGTTAATTGCCTTCAGCTCTGAACGTTCAGGAGAAGAACAACTTTGGGTAACTGACGGCAATGGCTCACAACAACTTACCCACTTTCCCATGGATACTTATTTATCTGGGCTGGATTGGGCGGCAGATGGTAAAAGTATTTTAGTTAATGCCAACTATGCTCTCACTCAAGTACATCTGGATTCAACGCAAAAAACCTTCCCATTGGAATACGCGGTTGTTCGACTTTTTCAATGGGATAGTAAAAACAACAGCGCTTTAGTGCTTATACGCATCAAAGGCGTATTAAAATTCGCCGAACTTAACTTAACTAACTTCAAGATCCATATCATTAAGGAAGAGACGGTTAGTTGGGCGCTAAAAAGTGAAGACGGTCAATTAATTTACAAAGATCACATGGACAGGTTTTGGCAGCCAGGGCCAGCTGAAGATAAACTTATTGAAGCGTTAAATGGTCAAGGTAGTGCTAAACAGGGATTCGTAATAAAAGACAATGTTATTTATGGTATCAATGATGATTTTCAATTGTGGTCGTATGCGCTTAATGAAGAACTATTTACAATCATCGGAGCGTTACCTAGGAACGTAGATAATTTGACCGACATCAACCAGACACAGGTTTTGATGACAGTAAGGATTTCCTCAAACAAAGAAGTGGCTGAACTCTATTTAAGAGAATAGGGTAATTCTAAAAATGGATTGCCTAATTAATAGCTCTTTACAAATAGCTTAATGTGTAAAGAGCTAAGCCAAATAAGTTGATAACATTTAAGTTGATTAAATAAGACTACTCAATAGTGATGAGTAGCCACAAAAACTTTTACAGCCAGCTTGGGGTAATATCTTGTTTGATAATATCTTCATAACTTGGGCGTTTTCGTACCACAGCAAATTCATGACCCTTAACCATTATTTCAGGAGCTAACATGCGCGTATTGTAACTTGACGACATAACCGCACCATAAGCGCCACTACTCATTATGGCAATTAAATCACCGGCGTCAGATTCATGCACCTGTCTCGCTTTGGCAAAAGTATCACCGGTTTCACAAACAGGACCAACCACGTCATAAGTTTTTAGCTCATTATTGCCTTTATTCACGGCGATAATTTGATGAAATGCATCGTACATACTCGGTCTTATTAAATCGTTCATACCCGCATCAAGTAATAAAAACTGGCGTTCTTCACCCGTTTTTACAAAGACGACACTTGAGACAAGAATACCGGCATTACCTAATAATGAACGCCCTGGCTCAATAATGATTTTACAATTGAGATGTCCAAGTTGTGCCTTAACCATATCTGCATAGGTTTTTTTACTTGGGATCACTTCATCTAGATAGGTAATACCTAAACCACCACCGACATCAATCACACTAATGTCATGGCCATCGGACCGAAGCTCAACAACAAGCTGTGCAATATGTTGGTAAGCTTCTTCAAAAGGAGCCAAGCTGGTTAATTGCGAACCTATATGTACATCAACACCTTGAACTTTTATACCGGGTAACGATGCTGCTTGTTTATAGGCTACTCTTGCCTTTGAAATAGGTACGCCAAATTTATTTTCAGCTTTACCGGTGGAAATTTTTTCATGGGTTTGCGCACAAACATTAGGGTTGATGCGAAAAGCAATCGCAGCCGTCTTATTGAGTGACGAGGCTACTTTTGATATTAATTCTAGCTCTGGCTCAGACTCAACATTAAACTGGAAAATACCTAATGATAATGCATAGTTAATTTCTTCCTGTGTTTTAGCAACACCAGAATAAACAATTTTATTGGCTGGAATGCCGGCCATTATTGCACGGCGAATTTCCCCCATTGATACCACGTCAGCGCCTGAGCCTAATTTGGCTAAAGTGGCAAGAACCGCCTGGTTACTATTGGCTTTTACCGCATAACAAACTAAAGCATCTTGTTCGCTAAAAGCGTTTTGATAATCTTGAAAGCTTGTTTCAATAGCGGCACTTGAATAGCAATAAAATGGGGTTTGAACCTGCTTGGCAATAGTGCTAATAGCAATATCTTCAACAAACATTTCATTATTTTTGTGCGGGAAATAGGTAACTGGTGTCATAGGGTAATCATCGAATATTGAGCAAACATAATGTAGCTAAACTTATGCTAACTTGTCGTACTATTCAAGGGCTAAGTGCAATATCGTCAAGGTAAAATGTTATAGCTCATAACTGGAATCTACGAGGTTGGACTATCTTTAGTACTTTTCACCCAATCAGCCGGTAAAGTTAATGAAAAAATCACACCCAAATAGCTAAAAATAACCATCAACCTATGTAGTTTACGTTGATGGTATCTTATGTGTTTATTTACTCAAAATAGTCGTTAACTTGACTACTCTAGATTAGATTAGCTTAGCTTAGCTGAGCAAGGGCAGACTGTAACTGATCAAGTATGGTTGGGTTACTAATCTCTTGTTTTTCACTATCAAAATTATCAAAAAAGCTAGGAACTGATACGCTAGCTTTTACATCACCAGCAAAATAAGGTGCAGAGCCAGTCGCTGCGGTTAATACTGTATTGGCACCCCCTGGACCTGGTGAAGTGGCCAGCAATACCATGGGTTTGTTTTGAAATAATTTCTGGTCGATACGAGAAGTCCAATCAAATAAGTTTTTATAAGCCGCAGTATATGAGCCGTTATGCTCAGCAAAAGAAATGATAATAGCATCTGCTTGACCCAATTTAGCGTAAAAAGCTTTTGCTGCATCAGGTTGACCTAATACTTCTTCTTTGTCTTGACTAAATAAAGGCATTTCATAATCGTTAATATCTAATATTTCTACCGTGGCACCAGATACTAAAGAGGCTGCGTAAGTGGCCAATTTTTTGTTGATTGATTTTGAGCTACTGCTGGCTGCAAAGGCTAATAATTTCATAATGATGCTTCCTTATTTATACCTAGTTAGGTATCTAAAATGTTTAATTAATGACTAAATACTTTGGCTTAGACATTTGATATAAGTATTATATAACTATAATTTAATGTAATTAATACCCTTAAATGATAATGACTTTTTCCATATGACTTATAATGATGATTCAACACTTTTCGATGGCATGGTAGTTTTTACCCAAGTTGTTGAGTGCGGCAGTTTTTCAGGTGCAGCGATAGCCACAGGTCATTCAAATTCTTACATTAGTAAAACAGTGAATAAACTTGAAGCACGTGTTGGAGTACGTTTGTTAAATCGTACCACACGTTCTATTAGCTTGACTCCTGAAGGACAAGTCTATTTTGAGCAATGCCAACAATTAGTGCTCGATGCTCATGATGCGATATCACTGTTAACTCAAAGTCATATAGAGCCGAAAGGTTTACTTAAAGTCAGTTGTCCTACTTCGTTTGCCGAAAGTCATTTACAAGACGTGGTATCAGAGTTTATGCACCAGTACCCTGAAGTCAACTTAGTGTTAGATTTAAATGATCGACAGGTAGACTTAGTTCAAGATGGCTTTGACTTAGTTATTCGAGCAACAGAGCAATTAGCTGAGTCAAGTTTGGTTTGTCGTAAAATATACAGTTGCAAAGGTTATACCGTAGCATCTCATGACTATTTACAACGTTTTGGTGTGCCACAATTACCAGAGCAACTTAGTGAGCACCAGTGCATTTGTTATAGTAATTTAAAGCAAGCGACTAAATGGGTGTACAGCCGCAAAAATGGCACTGATAGCCAAGTTGAAGTGAAGGCAAAGCTTTTATGCAATAGCGCAAGTATGGAATTAGCCATGGTGCTTGCAGGTCATGGTATTTGCCGATTACCTGAATTTGTTATGGAAAAAGCACTGAAAGATAAACAGTTAGCGATATTATTTAATGATTATCTTGCGCCTACTATTGATGTTTACGCCATTTATCCAAGCCGAAAACATTTGTCACCTAAAGTCCGATGTTTCATTGATTTACTCGTTGAAAAAATGCCTAAAAAGGTAGGCTAGTTTCATGACTTTTGGGTGGAGGTCTTAACGGTGATTTAACAGGTTTTTTAAAAGGTATAGCTCACTTATATTCAGTAGAATATCTCATACATTGAGTCAGTAAAGAACAAAACTCATTAAGCTCTCGATCAATCGCTGTTTCAGGAAGGAATAAGTGATAACCCAATGCTTTATGTAACACAGTACAGTGATGAAGAAATGCGGCTAATGGCCCTTTCAATATTTCACCGGAAGGTAAAACAAAAGGCTCAAAATTCAGCGTACTTTGCTCAAGAGTGAGTAAATTCATCTTAATAGCAAAAGCTAATAAAGGTTTTTGTTCATGAATGAGCCGATTAGCCAAACGCGGAGAAATCTGATCAGCAAGTGACGACAGGTCTATCAGTCGTATACCTATGTATGGCAACTGTATTCTCGTTAAGCCAAAGGTTTCATTCATTAATGATATCCGCTGTATTTGCGGCCAATCAAGTTTCCAGTGGCCGTATCTATGCTGATATTTGATGCCCTTTGGGCTAAGGCATAAACTATAAAGAGGTTCAAGATACTTGGCTAAACCTGTTATAAATATCACTAATGCAGACAGGTAGATAAAGATGATCACCAGGTGAAATTGTCGCCAATAACCTTGGCTAAATAAAATGGTTGATAAAGTAATGATGAGCGCAACGAGCATTAAAAAAAACGCATGGTGATTACTCTGCGCTTTAATATTGATAACAGGTAATTCTCTTGTCATTATTACCTCTTTAGCTAATTATCAAACTAATACCTTAGCGACAGGTCTTTTTATAAGCCTTAGTATATTTTTTCTTTTCTGCTTTAAGTTGATCTTCACTTTGGAATGAACGTTCGCCCTTGGGTGATATGACATAAATACGGCCACCGTGTTCAATTTTTGCGAGTTGACGTTTTATGTTATCGCAATAACCTTTATTTTTACGAGCTTCTTTAGCCTCTTTTTGAGTTTGTTCAGCCTTATCTTGCTTAGCTTTATTGTAGTCTTGCTGCCATTGATTATCTTGGGTGACTGTATTGGCAATATTATTATTTTCTTTCAGTTTTACCGTGGTTACTTTTTCATCATGAACTGGTTTGTCGCTATAGTGGACCTTGCCGTTTTCATCGGTCCAAGTATAAATTTCAGCGCTAGAGTTAAATGATAATGTAATGCTGGTAACTAGTAAAATAGTGCCGAGTAGTTTTAAATTTTTCATAAAGTCCCTTTTGTAGATTAATACTTTCTATCTAATACTCATAAAGATAAAATTTTTCTGTGTACTTATTTGTCGTTAACAGAGTCTGATATTGAAATAATAACATAGCTTTATTAGCATGTGACAGCCTGCTATGATTAATTTTTAGCGCTTCAAAAAGTAAGACAAGGAAGATTTATAATGAAGGGGTTATGGCTATTATTACTGCTAGCTGGGTGTATTACTGTTTGCCAAGCAGGGCAAATGTATAAATATAAAGATGCCAATGGTAACTGGGCTTTTAGTGATAAACCGCCAGAAAAAGAGCAAGACTTTTCAACGTTACAATATACTCGTCCGAAACAACCAACGTCTAAAATTAAATTTTATAATGTAAAGGGTGAGGAAGGTTATATCCTCTATGCTCAAAGTGCTTTTTACACACCTATTGAAGTTGGCTTTACTTCTCCATTTAGCCAAGAGCGTATTAGTAAGGTCATCCCGGCAAGAGGTCGCATTGCTTTACTTGAAAGCAAGACAAAAGCACCTAAAATAAGTTATGACTGGGCATTGGGCGATCCCACAAGCGTTGCTGATGGTTACCAATATCATGCCCCTTTCGGTTCACCTAAAGGCCATAAAATTACTCAAGGTTTTAATGGTAAGTTTTCTCATACTAGTGAATACAGTAAGTATGCTGTTGATATCGCCATGGATGTAGGGACCTACTTAACTGCTGTGCGAGCAGGTACAGTTATTTGGGTTAAGGATGATTACCATATGAGTGGCACGACTCGTTACTTTCTTGATAAAGCGAATGTCATTCAAGTGTTGCACGATGATGGTACTTTTGCGTCATACGCACACATATTAATGGATACCGCATTAGTAAAAGAGGGCGATAAAGTGGCGCGTGGTGATCGATTAGCTCGCTCAGGCTCATCAGGGTTTTCTACGGGACCTCATCTGCACTTTTCAATAGTTAAAAATTCAGGCCTTAAAAACATCTCGATTCCTTTTAAATTTGTAGATAATAAGGGCTCGGTATTTACCCCAAAACGAGCAATGATTATGGTGGGTTCCAGTAAACCTTGATTTTAAAAAATATTGATTTTAAAAAAGATTGATTTATGAATAGGCTGCATGGTTTACAGGTATAGTTGAACAATGTTTAATCAAGGGTCTTCTTAAAGCGTAATGCAGCAACAAGTAAACCAAAACAAGTAAAACCAATCAACCAAAGCATATCAAAGCTCATCTCAAGGATAGCCACATCACGTAGTACTACGCCCCTGACTAATCGAATGAAGTGAGTAGCAGGCAACGCCTCGGCAATATATTGTGCTGGGAGTGGCATACCTTCATACGGAAACATAAAGCCAGATAATAATATCGACGGCAGTAAAATAAAGACAGTCATTTGCATTGATTGTAATTGGCTTTTGGCTATTGTTGATATGACTAAACCAAGCACTAAGCTGGCGCAAATAAAAAGCAAGGTTGCGACAGCAAGTTGTGCTAAACCACCATTAAATGGCACGTCAAAGAGCCAATAACCCAGCCCTAAAATAATACTGACTTGAATAATACCAATAAAAATATAAGGAAATATCTTACCAATCATCAATTCAAGTGACGCCAGCGGCGTGGTAATAAGCATCTCCATATTGCCGCGCTCTTGCTCTCTTACTATGGCGGCAGAGGTGAACATTATCATGGTCATGGTAAGTATTACGGCTACAAGGCCCGGTACTATATTGACGACACTACGTTGTTCTGGATTATAAAGTAAAGTGACCTCAAACGTAGGAGTATTGCGGTTGGCCGGTTTATCTAATAGCTCAGCTAACGGCATATTACGCAAACCTTTAATTGCCCCAGCTATGACGGTATCTGAGCCATCCACCAACCATTGCGCTACAGGTCGACTCGTCTCTTGCTTACTCGATGGCGGTAAACCAAAACCGACGCTGGGGTGGCGAACCAAACGTTGGCTCACGTCTGCTGGAATAATCAATACCGCGCGCACCTCACTACTATCTATGGCTGCTTGTGCTGCTTTCACTGAGTGATAACTGTGGGTGAAGGTGATAATGCCCGTAGCAGAAACCGTTTGTTGTAATACTCGGCTCAGTGATGTTTGACTATGATCGACTACACCCACTGGAATATTTCTAACATTGGTATTAATCGCAAAGGCGAATAATAGTAGTTGTACTAGGGGTATCATGATGACCATGCCAAAGGTCATTTTATCGCGGCTAAGCTGCAACAACTCCTTTATTACAATAGCTTGAATTCTTAACAAAGATGTTTTCATTATTATACAACTCCCTGACCGGTACAACTGACGAAGACATCTTCTAAGCTTGGTCTAACAATAGCCAATTTATCGGTAAGTTTTAGGCAGGGCTGCTGTTGTAATAGCGCTATGGGTTGGCTTTCATTTTTGCTAACTAAAACACGTAAGTGCGTGCCTAACTGAGCCGCTGAAATTACTTGCGGCAGTTTGATTAGGTTGTCTTTAATGTGACGTAAATTGTTCGCAGCAACTTCAACAACTTGTGCTGCCATATTATTCATTAAGGCCTGCGGTGAGTCATCGGCTCTTTTAATACCATTTTCTAAAATGGCGAGTTTATGACAACGCTCTGCTTCATCCATATAATGGGTTGACACTAAAATGGTGGTGCCTTGATCGCAAAGATCAAATAATTGTTCCCAAAACTCTCTACGGTTTTGTGGATCTACTGCAGAGGTGGGTTCATCTAAAAAGAGTAATTTAGGTCTGTGTATCACGGCGGCGGCAAGTGCTAAACGCTGTTTTTGACCACCACTCATGCTGCCAGCCAGTTGTTTACTTTGCTGGGTTAGTTGATGAGTGCTTAATAATTCACTCAAGCGTGCTTTTTGTTCGTTAGCCGTTAAACCGTAAATTCTACTGATAAACTGCAAGTTTTCTTTAACAGTAAGATCATCATAAAGTGAGAATTTTTGTGTCATGTAGCCAATTTTTAAACGCAGTTTATTGGCCTCTTGAGGTAAATGACAACCCAAAACATTGACTTGACCACTGGTTGGTTTTAACAACCCCGTGAGTAATCGAATCGCCGTCGTTTTACCTGAGCCATTAGGACCTAAAAAACCATAGATAGTTTGCTTTTCAACTTGTAAATCTAATGCAGATACCGCCGTTAATGCCCCAAAATCTTTACTAAGTTTTTCTGCATTAATGGCAAATTTATCATTGTTGCTATTACTATCGCTGGTACTCATGGCATTTGCACTTGTGCAGGAACGCCCATAGGAAGTTCTGCTGCGCTATCGGGTAATTGTATTTCAGCCAAATACATGAGATTAGCGCGCTCTGCTTGGTTCAGAGCGAAATAAGGGGTAAAAGCGGGCTCGGAAGATATCCAACGTACAGTCCCTATAATGGGATCAGCTAAGCCATCAACTTGCACCATTAATTTATCCGCTACTTTTATATTAACTCGATAGGGTTCAGGCACATATACGCGAGCAAAGGGGGCTTTTCCGGCTAAAACAATAGCGACAGGACTACCTAGTGTGACGCGTTCACCTAAATTCCACGGTAAGTTATCTAATAAGCCATCACGCTTAGCGGTAATGGTTAAGTCTTTAAGTTTTTTATTTTCACTATCAACGACTGCAATGGTGGTTGCTAAAATAGCTTCGGCAATTTGTAGATCTTCAATACGGGCGCCATTAATAAGTTGTAATAGCTTTTCTTGGGCGCTTTGTAATTTTGCGGTGTTTTCATCACGTGAAGCAAGGGCATTATCAAGCGTTGCTTGGCTTGCTAGCTCTTTTTTAATCAGTATTTTTGCGCGTTTATAATTAGCTTCACTTTTTACGAGGGCTGCTTTTGCGCCAGCAACTTGCGCAGAGGCAGCAGCCACTTCTTCTTCACGGGCACCATTATGCACTTTCTCTAAATTAGCTTTTGCCTGCTGCATTTGAGCTTGGGCTTTTGCGACGAGCGCTTTTTGAATGGTGTCATCAAGCTTTACCAGTACAGTGCCCTTACTTACTTGGCTACCCGCACTCACAGGTAAAGCGGTGATAACTTCATTGACTGTTGCTGTGTGAGCTATGCGTTCTCGCTCTAATGTTCCTAAGGCAAGGCCGGGCTTATTGTTATTACAAGCGCTAAGTGAAATTAGCGAAAGAAACAGTATCAATAGATTAGCGTAAGTAACGATAAACTTGGCAGGCATGATTATTTATCTCATTGAAATATAGATTAGTTTTTAGTGTAATCTCAATGAGTTAAAAGTCAATCCATTATCAGATAGTGAACTAGGGGCAGTTGAGTTTTTGATATTACTTTATAGTTGTTCGTTCGATATGCAGGTAAGCTGGAGTATGTTTTTTATACAACCAAGAGTAACCACAGCGGGATTGTGATCATGCTTAACAATGTTGTCACCACAACCGTTCCTGCGACGGTTTGTTGTTCTTGCTGATGTGATTTGGCAATTAAATATGCATTCACTCCTGTTGGACAAGCACTCAATATAACGAGTACAGTCACGCTCAGTGATGATAGCTGTAACCATACTTGGCTTGTTAGTAACACTAAAGCCGGCAATAAAACTAATTTGGTTAAGCTGGCTATACCAATGGCAAAAAGCTTATCGCGTACATGATAATAAGAAAGTGAAGCACCTAAGATGAATAAAGCTAAGGTGATCGCCGGTTTACCCATTAACATTAAACCATCAGCTAATATCGAAGGCAGTTCAATCCCGAGTAAGTTAACGATTAAACCGGTAGAAATACTGACAACCAGTGGGTTTTTAAGGTTCTGCTTGATAATTTCTTTACCGTTAAAAGAATTTCTGCCATTACGACTAAAGCTTGATATGGCACTTGTTAAGGTAAATAACAGAGCACTATGAAAAGTAATAATTAAGAATATTATGCCGAGGACTTGCTCACCAAATAAGGTTAATAAAATGGGCAAGCCAATAATTACCGTATTGGAATAACTTGCACCTAAAGAAAAAACTGCTGAGCCAGCCGTTGATGGAGGTTTTCTTCTCTCGATGAGAAAGTAATGGCTCAACCATGCGATGCAATAACAGCACAATACCGGTAAGTAAAACGCCGCAAATAATGCAGGACTAATTTGTTCACTGAATTTAGCCTGAGCCATTTGATAAAATAAAAAAGCAGGAATACTAAGATAAAAAGTAAATTTACTTAAAGCATCGACTTGAGCGCGATTAAGCCATTGGCTTTTTGCACAAACAAAACCTAATAATGCCACTAGGATAAGTGGCATTATGATAGAAATTATACTCATTGTATCTCAGAATGCAGTTGGAGTTATTAGTCGTACTGTTGCTCAAAAAAGCTTTCAATAATCAACCTTGCCGATTCAGCATCTATATTATCTTTTTTTAAGTTCTTATAACCACCGCGAGCAAATAACTGTTCTTTGGCATCAGCTGTGGTGAGTCGCTCATCTTGAAATTCTACCGGTATACCAAAACGACCATTAATTCGGTTGCCGAATTTCTTGGCATCCAGAGTAAGTTGTTGCTCACTACCGTCCATATTGAGTGGTAAACCAACGACAATAAAATCAGGTTGCCATTCTGTTAGGTATTTAGCTAAGTTGTCCCAATGTGGGATACCATCGGTCGCTTTTACCGAGCCAAGTGGTGTCGCACTGCCGGTCATTTCTTGACCTACAGCAACGCCAATATATTTTTTACCAAAATCAAAACCTATAACGGTACGTTGGCCAATAGGCGATTTAGTTTTAGTAGACATCTTTTTCCTTGGAATGTAGTCAGTATCTTATTTAGCTATGTTGTTTGGTGCAAAGTTAGGTGTGGCTGTTTTGTTTACTCTTGTTAAAATAGCTGCAATTAGGCATGCCCAATATCTGAAGATAAATGGGCGAGATCAATACCTAGCTTCTCTGTCGCTTTTTTCCAGCGCAGCTCTATCGGGGTATTAAACAGAATATCACTGTCAGCAGGTGTGGTAAGCCATGAATTTTCTTGCAGTTCTTTCTCAAGCTGACCAGGCCCCCAGCCAGCATAACCTAAGGTAACCATAAACTGTTCAGGTGCTTTTTCAGTACCTAACGCCATGAGGATATCTTTTGAGGTAGTGATCATTAATTCTTTATTCAGAACTAACGAACTACTCCAGCCTTTCTGTGAACTATGCAACACAAAGCCTCGCTGTTGGGCAATAGGTCCTCCTGTGAGTACTAATTGCTCTAAGCTATTAGTAATATCAGTGAGTGAATTATCAGTTAAGCCAATAGTTTTAGCGAGCTTACTGCTTGAACTATCATGTCCCTTAACTGATTTGTCATCTTCTTCTGGGTCTATTTGTTTAAGCAAGTCTGATAAGGTGATATTAACGGGCAAATTGATGATCAAACCCATAGCGCCTTCTTCATTGTGTTCACAAATATAAGTGACCGTTTTATTGAAATAGGGATCACCAAGAGAGGGCATGGCAATCAAAAACTGGTTCTCTAAACTATCCATAGATTGTGAATCACCAATTTTCAGCTCGTTTGTTAGCATTGTTTTGGATTTTGTTTTTAGTTCTAATTTTTGTAATTTTGCCATGCAATTCCAACTCTTATTTTTTGATGTTATCTTCAATAGCATCCATCAATTTGCCGCTAATGTTTATTGGATAAGCTGCTTCAATCTCACGAATACATGTCGGACTCGTCACATTGATTTCAGTTACTTTATCGCCAATAACATCAAGACCTACAAAGTATAGACCACGCTTTTTCAATTCAGGAGCAATAGCATCAGCAATCGCTTTGTCACTGACACTTAGCGGGCGGGCAACACCACGTCCACCAGCAGCCAAGTTACCGCGAGTTTCACCCATGGCAGGTATACGCGCTAAACAATAAGGCATCGGCTCGCCATTAACAATGAGGATACGCTTATCACCATCAGCAATCTCAGGCATAAACTCTTGTACCATGGCATATTGCTCGCCATGGTTAGTTAAGGTTTCTATAATTACACCAACATTTACGTCATCAGCTTTTATGCGGAAGATTGAAGCGCCACCCATGCCATCAAGGGGCTTAATAATAACGTCTTGCTGCTTTTTATGAAATTCACGGATTTTATCACTGCTACGAGTAACCAAAGTTTTAGGCGTAAATTCGCTAAACCATGCAGTAAACAGTTTTTCATTACAATCACGTAAACTTGACGGCTTATTCACAATGAGTGTGCCTGCTTCTTCAGCACGTTCTAACATGTACGTCGCGTAAATAAACTCGGTGTCAAAAGGCGGATCTTTACGCATCAAGACAGCATCTAATTCACTGACGGCTATATCTTGCGGATCAGATAACTCATACCAATGCTCACTATCATCAAAGACTTTGACCTTGTGCGTTGTGGCATGGCACTCGCCTTGCTCAAGATATAAGTCCTTCATTTCCATGTAGTAAAGTTCATAGCCACGTTTCTGGGCTTCAAGCATCATTGCCATTGATGAATCTTTTACTACGTTAACTTGTGAAATTGGATCCATTACGATGCCGAGTTTTATTACTTTATTTGTAGTCATTTTTTATCCTGTTCAATGTGATGTTAATCAATGAGTAATTTTTTAACGCTGTAGTTGAGAAAAACAACAATAAATTTAGTGCAAATCACCAAAGCGGCACTGCAATGCGGTAATTGCCGTTAATGCGGCCGTTTCTGTACGTAAGACTCTAGGGCCAAGTAGTACATCATGAAAGCTATTTTCGTTGGCTTGACTTATTTCTTCATCGGTTAAACCACCTTCAGGCCCTATTAGTAAGCGAACACGGGTGTTTTCCATTGGTAAACTCATGATGGAATGCTGTGCTTTTGGATGCAAATTAATTTTTAAGGCGCTTGTTTCCTGTTTTAACCAATCAGCTAAAAGCATAGGCTCTGCAACAACAGGCACGTTTGCACGGCCACTCTGCTCACAGGCACTAACGACTATTTTTTGCCATTGTTGCAGCTTTTTCTCAAGACGCTCTGCATTTAGTTTAACTCCGCAACGCTCTGTAAATAATGGCGTGATGGTATTAACGCCAAGTTCAACGGATTTTTGTAAGGTAAAATCCATTCTATCGCCACGAGATATACCTTGGCCTAAATGAATGTTGAGTGGTGATTCACTGTTATTTTCTTCTTGAGATATTATTGTTACGTTAGCCGATTTTTTACTAACATTACACAGTGTTGCTGTATATTGAAACGGTTCATCCCCATTAAATAGTGTAATCGAATCCCCCTCTTTTAGGCGTAAAACGCGCACTACATGTCCAAACGCGTCCTCAGATAATGGCACGGTTTCGTTAATAGTAAATTGACTCGATTGAAAAATTCTTGGATTACGCATAAATAGGGCTTAAAGGTAAATCATCAGTATTTAATTAAAATAAGGGCGGCAAGTGCAAAAAACAATGAATAAATGTATAAAGTTGTACTCTTTTATCAGTTTCATTTGACTCCCTATACGATTACTTGTAATTTCTTAGGCAATCTAAATAAAAAGGAATAAAAATGAAAAAAATTATACTTACCACGCTCGCGGCGGGTGTACTTTCGTTAGGTTTTGCAGTGCCATCAGTAAATGCTGGTGAAATAATCTCTGTTGATAAAAACTTTGCTAGCCCAATCATTTCATTAAGCGGTTACAGTAAAGTATACCTTGAGGATTTAGACCTATCTGCTACTAAAATAATCTCACCACCATGGCTTGAGAAAGACAGCTTCCACTGGGAAGTAACTGAAAGCAATTTAGCTCACTTAAAGAGACGATTTAAAGAAGGTGTTGAAGCGGGTTTGACTGAAAACAATGGTCGCTATGACGTTGTAGGAAAAGAAGGTAAGGGCGTATTAATTGTTGATGTAGAAATTATCAGCTTTATGCCATACGCTTTACGAGAAGATAAAGAAGCAACAACGAAAGGCTCAGGTGAGTTTCATTTATCAGTTCAGTTACGTGATGGTAAATCAAGAAGCTTAATTCATATTTTTGAAGGTACTGTAGCTGTGGGTTCAGATTACCAACCAAACACTGATATGGCACGTGCTGAAGATGCTAAAAGCTTATTCAAATCTTGGGGTAAGAGTTTACGTAAAAAATTAGATGCGGCTAACTAGTACCTGTATTTAATGGTATAAAACATAGCGCTTTAAAATAAAAAACCAGCTTATCTATTAGATAGCTGGTTTTTTTATGGACAGAATTTATAAAAAACTGCACCGTGACTCGTTAGGAGCGGGTAAGTAATGCTTTATCACATAGCCCCCTGTGCTCCTAGACTCTATTCGCTTTTTAACTATAAGCCGGCAGCTTTACGTAAATCATCTGCTTTATCTGTTTTTTCCCAGCTAAAGGCTGTGAAAGTATCATCACCAACAGTCATTTCAAATGGTTCACGGCCAAAGTGACCGTAAGCTGCAGTTTGCTGATACATAGGGTGTAATAGGTCTAACATTTTAGTGATACCGTAAGGGCGTAAGTCAAAATGTTCACGTACAATTTCAACTAATTTCTCTTCAGAAATTTTTCCTGTGCCAAACGTATCAATTGAGATTGATGTAGGCTCAGCAACACCAATAGCATATGAAATTTGTATTTCACAACGATCAGCTAAACCGGCGGCAACAATGTTTTTAGCAACATAACGTCCAGCGTAAGCGGCACTACGGTCAACTTTTGAAGGATCTTTACCAGAAAAAGCACCACCACCGTGACGAGCCATGCCGCCATAAGTATCAACAATAATCTTACGACCTGTTAAACCACAATCGCCTACCGGGCCACCAATAACAAAACGGCCTGTTGGATTGATATGATACTTAGTATCTTTAGTTAATAGCTCTGCAGGTAATACATGTTTAATAATGTTTTCCATTACCGCACTAACCAAGTCTTCTTGTTTGATTTCAGGATTATGCTGAGTAGAAAGTACAACCGTATCAATAGCTACAGGTTTGTTATCTTCATAGATAAACGTCACCTGTGATTTAGCATCAGGACGTAACCATGGTAAAATACCAGATTTACGTGCTTGTGCTTGGCGCTCAACTAAACGGTGTGAATAGTATAATGGTGCAGGCATTAACGTAGGGGTTTCGTTGGTTGCATAACCAAACATTAAACCTTGATCACCAGCACCTTGTTCTTCTGGGTTACTACGATCTACGCCTTGCGCTATTTCAGGAGATTGTTGACCAATCAAATTCATGATGCCGCAAGTTTCGCCATCAAAGCCAACATCTGATGAGGTATAGCCTATCTCACTAATCACATTACGGGTAAGTTTTTCTAAATCAACCCAAGCCGTAGTAGAAACTTCACCCGAAATGATTGCAACACCCGTTTTTACCATCGTTTCACAGGCAACACGGGCATTTTTATCTTTAGCGATAATAGCATCTAATACCGCATCAGAAATTTGATCGGCAATTTTATCGGGATGTCCTTCTGAAACTGACTCGGAAGTAAAAAAGTGTCTAGACATAAGTCCTCAGCAAAAATTTAAGTAATACAAAATAATGTGGAGATTCTACACTTGTTGAAAAAAACATTCTAGCATTTTCTACGCCTAGACGGCTAAACGTCTTAAAGTTTTGATGTATATCAATGGCTCGTTAAATTTGATTTTAATAAAGTATTCATCGATATTGCTATTATTTTTGATGATTAGTGAGGTAAATCCTTGAGTTAAGTTATAATGGTGTACATTATCATGGCGCTAGAAGTGGCCAACAAATATATATTCAAGGAACTAGTATGAGAAAAATAAAGTTAATCGCGACCTCTGCCATCCTTTCATCGGCAGCAGTCTTTAATGCCTCGGCTGTTGAAGTGTTTAACAATGGGGAAACAAACTTTAATTTAAATGGTAACGTTTCTATTTATTTATACGCTAGCGATGGTGATAATCAATTACAAGATGGGTTCTCTCGATTTTACTTTGATACATCACATAAGTTAACGAATGACTGGAAGTCTTTAGCTAAATTAGAGTGGGGTGTTAAAGTTTCTTCAAACTCTGATAGTTTACATGTTGATAATGGTAGCTTAACCAGCACAGGTCCTGCTGAGGATCCTTTTTGGTTACGTATGGGCTATGTTGGTTTAACGCACAAAGATTACGGCACTATAACCCTGGGTAAACAATGGGGAGTAACTTATAACGTCACAGGTATTACAGATGTATTTGATGTGTTTGGCTCAGCTGCATCAGGTGTATACAATTTTGGTACTGATGGTGGTTTTTCAGGAGCAGGCCGTGCAGAGCAAGCGATTCAATATAGTTATTCTTCAGATGATTTTTATGCCGGTTTTCAGTATCAAGCAACTGATGAGCAGATAATATTTGATGAATTTAAGCCTGGTGATTTAAACTTAAATGTAAATTATGACGATTCTTATGCGATTGCTTTAACTTATAAAGCACCCTATAAACTTGGTTTTGGTTTAGGCTTTAATAAAGCTAATTTAGAATCGACTAAAGGCACTTTATCATCCAGTAAAAAAGGCACCGTAATTTCTGGCCATATGACCTATAGCAATTTAAGAGCACAAGGATTTCAAGCGGCTCTATTGTTAACAAAAATGGATAACCATGAGTTTAATGATGCTGGACAAATTATGGATGAAGCAACGGGTATTGAAATTCATGCTTCATATCGTTTTGCTAACGGCATTACCCCTTTAATTGGCTATAACTCATTGAAAGATGGTTCAACGGCTAAGTTTAGTAATAGTGGAAAATACCATTTAGAACACATCATACTTGGTGTTAAATATCTCTGGATTGAAAATACCCATTTATATGCAGAATATAAAATAGATGCATCAACAGCGTCTTCTAATGAGATTTCAACAGCCGAAGATGCTATTGGTATTGGCATGGCTTATGCCTTTTAGCAAGTAAACTATTTATTATAGAAACTATAAATTATAGGGCTTAGTTAGTTTGATTTGACGAGCTAGCCCTTTCTTTAAATACTTTAAGGTAAAGGCTTTAAATCTACTGACTGTCCCCACAGTTTTGAAAATAACTCCTGTTGTTGACTGCTTACCTTTGAACTCAAGAATTGGCACTGCCCTGTCTGCTCCAATGAAGCATTTACCGATAATGCCGCTAACCTTCTTTTTAGTTGCTGTGTGACAGGTGTTGCTGTTTCATAAATTGTTAACTGGTCTCCCGCAATAGCTTTAATTTGTTTGATTAAAAAAGGGTAGTGGGTACAACCTAACACTAAGCTATCAATACCTTCATTAAGTAGAGGGGTTAAATACTGTTGCAATAACTGCTGACACTCTTTGTTATCAATCTTCCCTTGTTCAATTAAATCAACTAACCCAGGGCAGGCTTGAATAGAGACTTGAGCATCATTTTTGTATCGTTCTACTAATTGAATAAAGTTTTTATTCTTTGCTGTCGCTTGTGTTACCAGTATTCCTACCTTGGCATTTTTACTTGCTAAAGCGGCGGGTTTAATAGCCGGCTCTACTCCGATAATAGGTACTTCAATTTCTTCTCTTAGTTGGCTAATAACACTGACTGTCGCGGTATTACAAGCAACAACTATTGCTTTTACTTTTTTGCTTAAAAAATATTGTGCAATGCTATGAACACGTTTAGTTAATATGTCATGTTGTATATCCCCGTAAGGAGCATATTGGGTATCAGCGACATAAATTAAGTTTTCGTAGGGTAATGTTTGATGTATACATTTTGCAATGGAAAGGCCGCCAACACCGGAGTCAAATACCCCGATTGCAGCTGAATTGTTATTCTGTGTTGTTACTTGCTTAGTGATGATCTTTGCTCTGCTTTATTCAAACAATGGCTCTATCGAAATTGTATTGCTTTTTCATCGTTAAAAGCAATATAATTAATTATGTAAAGTTTTTTGTTTATTTAATTGGTTTGTTTAGGTTGTCAATTAATTAGTTTGTTCAATGCATTATTCTCGCTATTTGCTGAGAATAATTTAGTAGAGTGAGTTTGTATGTCAGGTGTTGTCTCAATCGATCGTTTTAAACAATTCCCTCGATTGATGTGGATTTTGTTATTTGGCTCATTTATTACCCGTGGCAGTTATTACATGGTTTGGCCATTTTTAGCGGTCATTCTCTATGAAAAGTTTGCCTTATCAGCAACACATGTAGGACTTATTCTTTCAAGTGCTGCCGTAATTTCTGTCATAGTGAGTTTTGTTGGTAGCGCGCTATCTGACAGAATTGGTCGTCATCAGTTAATGTACGCCAGTGGTATTTTATATATCATTTCTTTTTCGTTATTAGCACAAGTGAATTCTATTGCCGGTTACGCCTTAGTGATAACTTTATGCTCTATTGCGACAGCGTTATGGCGGCCACTTACTTCTGCGTTAATTGGCGATCTCATTAAGGATAAAGGCACCCGTGAACTCGCCATGCAATCATTATATTTTGTTGTTAATGTTGGCTGCGCTGTGGGTCCTATGCTTGGCTTATGGTTAGGTTTAACCGGAGAGCAATCAAGCTTTTATATTACCGCTGGGGCGTTTGCCTTTTTATTAGCGCTTCTATGGTGGGGGTTTCACCAACATAACAAGCTTGATAAAGAAGAATCGCTGAAAGTTCACCAAATCGCTACCGATGTGATTGATGGGGATAACGCCAGCGCTTCTGCAGAAGTTCATTCTCAAACTAAACCTCAAGAAAAGCTTAAAGCAAAAGGCGGTGGAGTTAATCAAATTATCAAGGTGTTAGTCGCTGATAAGTTATTGCAGTGTCTCATTTGGGCTAACATATTATGTATGTTCATTTATGCACAAATGGATAGTTCCCTTATACAATACTTAACACGCGCTGAAGTACCTGATCTTCTGCAACTTATTTCTGCGATGATTTTTACTAATGCGTTAGTGATTATTTCAACACAATTTTTATTACTCAAGTTAATGGCAAATTTATCCTTAATTAGTCGAATACAAGTGGGGTTAGTCTTGTTAATGTGTTCGCAAGTTTGGCTAGCGCTTAATCCATTAACACTTTTTTGGGGTTGGATAGGCGCTATAGTTGTGATGAGTTTAGCGGAAACGATTCTTTTCCCTACCATGAATGTTCACATTGACCGTTTGGCTCCAGAGCATTTACGTGGAGCCTACTTTGGTGCCGCTTCATTTTATGAATTTGGCTATGCTATAGCACCATTAGGTGGCGGTATTATTCTCGACCAACTTGGCGGAACTTGGTTGTTCCTCACTACTGCAGCCTTAACGTCGATCGTTATCTACCTTTATAGTGTATTGGATAACCTACCTCGACCGGATTTTATCGAAGTTAACAGCTAATGACTGTTTAGTGAATAACGTTGCCAACGTTGAGTAAAAATAAGAAGCCATTTGAAATGCTTACTGAGACAATACCATGGGTATTAGCCTGAATGATTAACGAATAAGGGAAAAAATGAAGCAATACATGCAAACAATGATCGATTTATTGGCAAAAAATGACTTTGACGCTTTACTCCAACATTATTCAACATCAAGCGAGCCTGAAAATATAGCGCAGTTGGCTTTTCTATACCTACAAGGGAAAAAAAGCCTTATTAAGTTTGGCTTCTATCAACAACTAGCAACAAAATGGATAGATAAAAAAGGCTTGCCACTTGCCCTTATTCCGGAATTTAAAAGCAGTGAACTGTTAAGTTTTTTTACCCCCTCATTACAGTTAAAGGGGAATTTTAATAAAACTAATGAACACCAACGAAACGTATTGCATTATTTATTAGCGGGCGCTCAATCAGGGGTAACTCATGTAGAGCCGTCATTTAATTATTTACGCTCTATGATGTTATTTGAACGTAATGAATCGTTATGTAATGCGCTATGTCAACGTGATAGCCAAAATTTCACCCCAGTTGAAGTGTATTTGTATTTCAATAAAAATTTATCGCCACTACCTAATCATGAGTTAAGCGCTTTATTTGCTTTAATCGAAATTGAAAGTAAACAACAAGTTATAGATGATGCTAACTATAAATTAATAACTCAGAACGTTGCAAAAATATGCCGTAGTCAAGTTCAGTTGGTTAATAGTGAGTTACAACGTTTACTGTTAATTGCTACTTATTATAAAAAACCGATTCAAGAAATTATCAACGACATGAACCTCATAAGTTAGGGTAATAAACGTAAGCTTGGTTCTGTTGATAAATGAAGGAATAAATTATAGGGAAGTAACATTAGTCTTTGGCAATAGCTCTATTTCGCCCTTGCTCTTTAGCTTGATAAAGCGCTTCATCTGCACGTTCAAAAAACGGCATATATTGCTGTTGTCCAGCGAGAACAAAAGTATGAATACCAATGCTTATAGTAACAGAATCATGAATATCAGATTTTATATGGGGTATTTTCAAATCAGCTATAATATTAATTAAATTATTAGCAACCGCTATAGCATTGTCTTCATTAGTATTTTTTAATACCACAACAAACTCTTCGCCACCGTAACGCGCAACAAAATCCGTCTCTTCATGTAAATTTTTACGCAATGCTTGAGCAATTAAATAAAGGGCTTCATCTCCTTTTGCATGACCATAACTATCGTTATATTTTTTGAAATAATCGACATCACAAATCATCATCGAAACATTTAAGCCTAAAGAGCTGGTATTCAATATTTTTTTCATGTGAGTATCAAATGCCCTTCGGTTAGGGATTTTGGTTAAACTGTCTGTTTGGCTGATATGCTGTAGACGTATATTATGAGATATTAATTGCTGCTCCTTAGATTCCACGCCGTCTAAAAGTCTGTCAATTAAATTAAATAGCGTACCCAGTTCATCTTTTCTTTTACTGGAAAATCGAATCGAATGATCATTGTGTTTAACAATAGCGGTAACCATTTTGTCTGCACGTAATATGGGACGAATGATAAAGTAATGAAAGAATATGAATAACATAAAGAGTGTCAATAAAAAAAGCATTGAACTGGTAATGGTTGATTGATTTAACCAGCTTGTTGAAAACTGTCTTATCGGTGCTTTATAGGTAAATTTAATACCGCCGTTACCTGTTACAAGGGGGATAACGTCATATATTTCACCTTTCTTGGTTCGGTAAGATTTATTAATAAATACATTCTTTGACGTGAGCTTTACTGTGTTCTTAAGACTGGGTTGAACCAGTTCTATAGTAAAATCTATACCTGCTCTTTGTTGTAAGTTAGTTAACACCTCTTCATCAAAAAAACGCCAAAATAACATAGTGCCATTAGTGCTCCCCGTTAAATTTGCTTGAAAAATACTGGTCGCAGCAAAAAGTATAATTTTATCATTTAAAAAGGTAAACCCGACCCGAGAAACTGGCTTATTATTGTTTGTACTAATTTGCTCTTCAGAAACTAAAATATGTTTGGTCACAAATGCAGAGGGGCTATCAAAAGGCGGAAATGTTAAGGGACTAAAATTATCAAGGTCCCATGCTTGGCGCCACACTGTTTTGGCTTGTTTGTCATAAATATTAATACCATTAATGCCTAAGCTTTTATAGGTATCGGTAACAAAGTTACTGTCAGTGAACTCAGTGTTTTGATTATTTATAAAGTGATAAGTATCATCCCAGACAGCATTGTCATAATTTATAACGCCATACTCTTTACTTTTTGAAGTAAAAGCCATTTTTATACGGCTAATATCTTTTTCATCTGATGAGGCTTCTAGCGCATAGAGTTGCGGTAGTTGGATATAGTGGAGGGAAATTACCTTGATAAAAGCCACAAATATAACTAACAATAAATAAAAGACAATAAGTTTAGTTTTTAATGAGTTTATAAACAAAGCAATTACCTGATTTATAGGTGCTAAAATTAAGCTGAAGTTTAATAGTGACTATAAATAAGCGTAGTTGTAGATAATGAAAATAGCTAAAATAAGCAACTCATTATTAAATAGTTAAGTGGTAAAAACTGAGTGTCTATAAAACTTAACTGTTAGCAAGTGAATCGACTGCTTTGGGCAAGCTTATTATGAAGTGCACACCGCTAGATGAGTTCACTATAGATATTTCTCCGTGTAACTGCTGTGTTATGATTCTTTTAGCTATGCTTAAACCCACACCACTACTACCTATAGCGCGACTGGTTGTATAAAAAGGGCTGAATATTTTATTATGTTCTGCGCTATCAATTCCTTTGCCATTATCTTTATAGTGCAATTTTATAACATTACTATAATTTATTAGCTCAATTTGTATTTCCGGATTACTTGTTTCAGCTAAGCCGTGTTCGAGTGAGTTTTTACAAAGTATGAGTAACACTTGCTGGAGTAATTCGGGCACGATAAAAGCGTCTGTATTCTCGCTATGCTTTTGTTTGATATTGTATTTTACATTATGGGTAGTTAGCATCTTTTTATACGTATCAAAAATGCTATTTAAGAATGGATATAGCGAAATTATTTGAGCTGATTTTACGTTATCGCTTATTAGTAAGTCTTGTAATGTAGTGACTTTTTCAGCCGCATTATTGAGGCTGTTGGTAAGTAACTTTACACTTTCCTTAATTGTATTTAGGCAGTTAGAGAGTGTTTTTTGATTGAGCGATTTCAAGTCTAATTTTTGTTGGATATCTTCGATATTGGATTCAATAATGCTGATTGTCGTGATCCCGATACCTAAAGGGGTGTTAATTTCATGAGAAAGACCACTGATTAATATAGATAACTCTTCAAGTTGTTGTTTTTCTTCAGCAAGGTGTTGTTGATGTAATTGTTTTAATTGAACTTCAAAACTTTGTTTTACTGTTTCTAGTAGTTCAATGGTTGTTTCTGAAAATACATGTTCCTTGTTATCTAAAATACACACAGTGCCAAAGGGAGTCTCTTCATCATCAACTATGGGTAGCCCAAGATAGGCAATCATATTAAGTTTTAAATCAGGATTATTATTCCAGTTTTCATCAGAAAGAGCATTGGGTATGTTTAGTATTTTTTGTGATTTTATTACCTGTTCACAATAAAGTCCTGAGCCATTTAAGTACTCAGAGTCACCAACATTATAGGGATTTTCATTATTTTCGTTTTTGCTAAAAACGCTAATATAATCTTGTTCCATTTTCATAACCAAGGCTACAGGTACAGAGGCTAGCTTAGCCACCACGGCAAGCGTTTTGTTCCAACTTTCTATCAATTCATCATGCTTTTGATAATACAAAATTTATCCTTCCTAGACAGGTTATCGCTAACTCATAATATTAGTATAAGAAAGATGGGCGATATTGACCAATAGGTAGGCATAGTTTAGGCCGTAGGACTTTATTTTTTAAATCCCCCTATTACCGATAAGTCTTAAGATGCTAGGTACTTCTGATTTTAATAGCGCAGTTCACGACCCTATAACATCGTGGTACTTTCATTAAGGTAAAAAGTAGAGGTGCGCGGAAATATAGTTGATATTTTCTTATTTTAACTGAGAGTATTTTAACAAAAGATAAGACGCTTCCAAGGTGCCGCAGTTCACAGAGTCCTGAACACCGTGTGCTTTTCTAGTGGTGCGCGGAAATATAGTTGATATTTTTATTAGAACGGAGATAACTTTAACAAAAGATAAGACGCTTCCAAGGTGCCGCAGTTCACAGAGTCCTGAACACCGTGTGTTCAGGGCGGAAATATCATGCTAACCGTAGGCTTCCCGATACGAGCCGGGCTTGCGCAAAAGTTAATAATCAACTTCCTAAGGTAAAACTTATCGGCTCAGGGACACAGTTCACATACAAACACCCCAGAAGACAAATTAAGTATAGCGAAAAAAATATCATCAAATAAGCTTTTTTTTGTAATATTTAGCTGAGTGACGAGTAATTATTCGTTATGTTTTATTTTTAAGCTTTAACCGCAGCTAAGCTAGACGAAGGTGAAAATAAATTATTAAGGTGTGTACAAGGAGTAAGCGACTAATGCTTAAGCTGTTTTTTTCTTAGTATGGGAAATGGCTTGTTCTATGGTTGATTGTAATAAGGTGATTTTTTGCTGATTACCTTGCTGTTCAATTTTTAATTGCTGTTGAGTTTTCAATAAATCATTGGCCAAATTTAAGGCGGTCATTAATAATGTTTGTTCCGGAGAACTAATGGCTTTGTTAACGCTCGCTTTGCTTAAACGATCACTTAATTCTTGCGCCGCAGATAATAAGGCCGTTTCTTGCCCTATGGGACAAGCGATTTTTAGCTTGCGATCAACAATGTTGATTTCTACGGTTCGTTGAGACATTTACAAAAAATTCCATGTATTATTAATAATATAGACAAAATAACTCGATTTTTAGCCTATTATTTTTCATGATAACGATGCTGAGCTTCCTATGCAAGTAAATAGCGCAGTTTATGGGCATTTTCTGTTATTTTCCTTTGCTGTGATTTTCGGCAGTGATACCATACTTATCATAACTTCCAGCAAACATAGAAAGTAAATCATGACTGAATCAAGCTCAAATAACGATACCCAAAATAACGCAATGGACTTTGCTTCCTTGCAAGCCATTATGACTAGCGAAGATGTAAAATGCCATGCCAGTGAAATTCATGGTGTATTAACCGGGTTAGTTTGTGCAGGTTTTGAATTTGAAAATCAAGGGTATGTGACTATGCTTCATGATTTATTTAATGAAGGTGATGGTTTTCCTAAAGCAGTAAAGAAAGCACTCAAGCAGATGTATAGTGAATTATGGACCAGCATACTAGATGACAGTTATAGCTTTAACCTTGTATTGCCTGATGATGATGACAGTATGGCTGAACGTGGCCATGGGTTAAGTATGTGGGTGCAAGGTTTTAATTTAGGTTTTGGTTTAGAGCACAAAGATACCCCCGTTGTTTCTGCAGAAGTTAAAGAAGTACTGACAGATTTTAGCGAAATTGCTAACTTATCTGACGAAATGGACGAAGATGAAGATACCGAACAGGCGTATTTTGAAATTAGTGAGTATGTTCGAATTTCAGCTTTATTGTGCTTTAGTGAACTAGCGACACCACCTAACCATGAAAACAACAGCGCAGACAAAAAGATAATTCACTAACCTTACTGTTTACGAATAGTGGGTTAACTAGTGATAGTTATACCAATCTCACTAATTAAGTGATCATTTTTTATGGTTAAAATAAATAATAACAGCGTTATAAATTTCATAAGTAGAATAACTACTTAGTAAAATTTATGCCTTGTTCTTATCCATTTTTCCTCACCAAAAAGTAGAACACTTATTTAATGAAACTGGTATTACTAAAGTAAAACAATAAGAAATAGGCGCGACTACATATGACCACTACCCCTTTTAATAAAGCACCAATAAGTCAGTTACCATTATGTGACTATAGAAAACATCGCGCCGCTTTAATGGCTAAAATGCCTAATAACAGTATTGCTTTATTTCCCGCGGCCAGTGAAGTTACTCGCAGTAACGATACCGAATATGCGTTTTGCCAAAATAAAAACTTTTTCTACTTAACGGGTTTTAATGAGTCAGATGCCTTGTTGGTTTTGCTTAAAGGCGAACAGGGTCATACTGAGTCTATTTTATTTTCATTACCCAAAGATCCCTTGCATGAAATCTGGCATGGTCGACGCGTTGGTCAAATTAAAGCGGTACAAGATTATGGCGTAGATGAAAGCTTTGAAGTGACTGAAATTGATAACCTATTGCCTGATTATCTTGATGGTATAAGCCAAGTGTTTTTTGGTTTTAGTGATCATACTTTTGCGGCGCAAGTTTTTACTTGGTTAAAGCAAGTTAATAGCAGCATACGTCAAGGCGCTAAAGTGCCACAGCAATTAAACGATACTGATCCTATGGTGGCAGAATTGCGTTTAATTAAAACAGAGAATGAATTGGCCTTGATGCGCCAAGCTAACTATATTTCAGGTTTAGCACATCAACGCGCGATGCAAAATTGTCATGTGGGTAAATTTGAATATCAAGTCGAGGCAGACATTCTTCATGAATTTGCTCGCCATGGTGCTAGGGATGCAGCCTATGCTTGTATTGTTGCTGGCGGTGATAACGCCAATATTCTTCATTACACTAATAACAGTGATGTTTTAAAAAATAATGAGTTATTACTTATTGATGCCGGCGCTGAATTAGCTGGCTATGCTGCTGATATTACCCGTACTTTCCCTGTTAATGGACAATTCACCCCTGAGCAAAAAGCTATTTATCAATTAGTGCTCGATGCCAAAAATCTTGCGATTAATGCCATCAAACCAGGTATGTCTTTTGCCAAGTTAAATATATTAACCAATGCTTTTTTAACGCAAGGCTTAGTAGATTTAGGTATTTTACAAGGCGACTTAACCGAGCTGATTAGTGATAAAAAAATCAAGGAATACTTTATTCATGGCCTTGGTCATTGGCTAGGTTTAGATGTACATGATGTTGGTGATTATCATATCAACACCAAGAGAGAGCAGTTACGTGCATTTGAAGTGGGCATGGTGATGACCATTGAACCTGGTATTTATATCCCTCTAAGTGATTTAAGCGTCGAAGCAAAGTGGCGTGGTATTGGTGTTCGAATAGAAGATAACATTGCCGTAACCGCAACGGGCTTTGAAAACTTTACCGCTAACTCGCCACAAACCATTGAAGATATTGAAGAGTTAATGAAAAAAACGCAAAAAGCATAACTAAATCAATACAAGGTTCACTTCCGTTACGTAAAATCAGCGCAACTGAAGTGAATATAAAAAACAAAAATACTAAGATGAACGCGATGGAAAACTTTACGCAAAAAAATAAGCAACATTTTGATGTCATTATCTCAGGCGGTGGCTTATCTGGTAGCTTAATGGCGTTAAGTTTAAGTAAATTAACCCAAAACGATGGCCGTTTATTATCCATTGCCATTGTTGAAACCCTACCTTTTGATCAGACAAGTCCTGCAGATGAAAATGCTTTATTTGATGCCAGGGTCTTAGCACTCTCACACGGTAGCGCTAAATACCTCGCTAAGCAGGGCGTTTGGCAATATCTAAAAGGTGATGCCAGTGCTATTACAACTATTGATATTTCTGATCGTGGTCACTTTGGCAAAGCAAGGTTAGCAGCCAAGGAACATGGCGTTAATGCCTTAGGTTATGTCATCGATATGGCGCTTATTGGTAAAGCGCAATTGAAAGCGTTAAACGATAATAGTCAAAATAATATTCACTGGTTTAGTCCTGACTCCATTGTTGATATCGAATGGAAAGGGCAAGACGAAATAGCCACAGATAAGGCGCAGATAACGGTTACCCTTAACTCAGGTGAAATCTTGTCAGCAACGTTGTTACTTGGCTGTGACGGCGTGCAATCACCAGTAAGAAAACTCGCCAATATCGAGGTGACTTGTGATGATTACCAGCAAGTTGCTTTAATTGCTAATGTTACTACCAGCAAAGCACATCACCATAAAGCGTTTGAACGTTTTACCGAGTTTGGCCCTATTGCGATGCTACCGTTAAACCCCCTTAAACAAAGAAAGGCTTCGCTAAATAATTCAGTGAATGGCTTAGCTGGAGATACGTCACGTTGCTCACTCGTTTGGACAATGACGCCTGCGCAAGCAGAGCAAATTAAAAGCTTAAGCGATGATGCTTTTAAAGAAGAGCTTGAACGTGCTTTTGGCAGTTATCTTGGCGCAATCTCCCAGGTTGGTAAACGTGATACTTATCCGTTAGTTTTGTTACAAGCCGAGCGACAAACGTTTCATCGTATGGCGCTAGTCGGTAATGCTTCACATACTATTCATCCGATCGCAGGGCAAGGTTTTAACTTAGGTTTACGTGATGTTGCCGTGATGGCTGAATTAATTAAAAACGCCTTGGCAGCAGATCAAGATATTGGTGGTTTTTCCTTACTGCATGCTTATCAAACTAATAGAGCGAAAGACCAGCAACAGGTTATACAATTAACGGATTCATTGGTGACATTGTTTGCTAATGACTTGCCGCCGTTGGTGCTTGGGCGAAACATAGGTTTGCAGGCGCTTAACGTTATTAGCCCATTTAAAAATGCCTTAGTTAAAAAGACCATGGGATATTAATCGCTACTGCTAAAAGATTAAACAATGGATCCTCGACAAGAAAACTCGAGGATGACGGCGATTGATTTGAATGTGTTAAAACTCATAGAGGGTGATGGCTGATGAAATGTTATCGTCATCTCCGTGATTTCTTAGTCGGGGATCCATATGACTTTTACTTTTATCGTTACCTAGGTCATTCTCATTATTAATAAAGTGAGATCCGATAGTGCCTTATAAGAATTTAACAAGAGAAGAAAATGCAAAAATTTGATGTGTTAATAGTAGGTGCGGGCATGGTGGGTTTAACGCTTGCATTAGCTTTACGTAAAACTAGCCAGTTAAAAATTGCCATGGTAGATACTTTAGCGGTAACTGAACTTGATGATAAAATTGACGTTAGAGTTAGTGCTATTAATGTTGCCAGTAAAAACATCTTTGCAAATTTAGGCGTTTGGTATGCCATTGAAAACAGCCGAGTACAAGATTATCAGCACATGCATATTTGGGATAAAGCGGGGCTGGGTAAACTTGATTTCTCTGCCCAAGACAGCGCCAGTTTTCCCCCTGAAGATAACCTAGGTTGGATCATTGAAAATAAAGTTATTCGCCATGCCTTATGGCAACAAGCTGAGCTTGATGAAGGCATTCACTTTTTTACCGATAATAAATTAGCGAGTCTTAGTCAAGGCGAGAGTGAAGTTTTTGCCTCCTTCGCTAATGATACTGCCATAAATGGTAATAGCAGCACACCAACACCGCCTATTATCGCTAAACTTGTTGTTGGTGCAGATGGCGCTAACTCTTGGGTACGTAAGCAAATGAACATGGCGATGATCTTTAAAGATTACGATCATCACGCCATTGTTGCTACTGTAGCATGTCCACAAGGTCATAAAAATACTGCGTGGCAGGTGTTCTTGCCGACCGGGCCGTTAGCCTTTTTACCGTTAAATTCTTTAACGTCTGGTAAAAAAAATAAAGCAGAATCATCAACACAGAGCTCGGTTTCCTCGGTAGATGATTTATGCTCGATTGTATATTCAACCTCACCAGAAGATGCCAAACGTTTAATCTCACTTGATGCGATTGATTTTGCTAAAGAGTTAACGGCAGCCAGTGACGGCAAATTAGGCGATATTACCCTTAAAAGTGAGCGTTTTACTTACCCACTCACCATGCGTTTAGCACAAGATTTTGTTAAAGATCGCGTAGTTCTTATTGGCGATGCAGCGCATACCATTCATCCGCTTGCCGGGCAGGGCGTTAACTTAGGCTTACTTGATGCAGCAGCTTTAGCGCAAACGTTAACAGCAAAACTGAGTGAACATGATGAAAACTATTCTCATGAAAGTTATGCTGAATTTGTTAATAGCTCAGACCTTAAAGCATTCTCTCGCTGGCGTAAAAGTGAAGCCACTGAAATGATAGCGGCCATGGAGGGCATTAAACAAGCTTTCGCTCCGCAACAGTCACCTATTAAATTACTACGTGGAATGGGCATGAATATTATTAACAATTTTGCTCCAGCTAAAAATCGTTTGATTGCTCAAGCCTTAGGTATCAAGGCCGATCTGCCTGAGCTTGCTTATCAAAAAGATAGCCTTTAACACGACTAATTCTCCCCGTATAAGCAAGCACTATAATAAGTATCAAAAAATAAAAGCCAATAAAGTTATTGGCTTTTATTTGTTCTGTGCCTCGATAATCCAAACAATAATGCGATTAATTTCGTAATATTACTTTTTATAAAATATAATTCTAATAAATAATGAAACACGGGTTTATATTTTTTAATTGTGGATTTTACTGTTGAATCAACGGTAAGTGACAGCTATAATCAGTCAACTTTGATTATTTCTTTTGATCACTCTCAGGTGGAACACATGACTAATAAAACAGTATTACATGCAAAGCATTTAGCTTCAGGCGCAAAAATGGTTGATTTTTATGGCTGGGAAATGCCTATTAACTATGGCTCTCAAATCGAAGAGCATCATGCAGTAAGAACCAATGCCGGTATGTTTGATGTTTCACACATGACCATTGTTGACGTGCAAGGCACTGACGCAAAAGCTTTCTTACGCCGTTTAGTGATTAACGATGTTGCTAAACTAACAACTCCTGGTAAAGCGTTATACACAGGTATGTTGAATGAAGAAGGCGGCGTGATTGATGATTTAATCATCTACTTCTTCTCAGACACTAACTACCGTTTAGTGGTTAACTCAGCAACACGTGAAAAAGATCTTGCGTGGATGACTAAGCAATCAGCTGGTTTTGACTTAACAATTACTGAACGTCCTGAATTTGGCATGATTGCCGTTCAAGGCCCAGAAGCGATAGCAAAAGTAGCTACGTTACTTACCGCAGAAGAAAGTGCTGCTGTTGAAGGCATGAAGCCATTCTTTGGTGTACAAATTGGCGATTTATTTATCGCAACTACGGGTTACACAGGCGAAAATGGTTACGAAATTATTGTACCTGAAAGCGCAGCTGAAGATTTCTGGCAGAAATTATTAGATGCGGGTGTAGCGCCTTGTGGTTTAGGTGCTCGTGATACATTACGTTTAGAAGCCGGTATGAACCTTTACGGTTTAGACATGGACGAAACAGTTTCACCAATCGCAGCTAACATGGCGTGGACAATTGCATGGGAACCTACCGACCGTGATTTTATCGGTCGTGACGTATTAACAGCACAAAAAACAGCGGGCGATCAGCCTAAGCTAGTTGGTTTAGTGCTTGAAGAAAAAGGTGTGCTTCGTTCACATCAAGTTGTTGTAACTGAATTTGGTAACGGTGAAATCACCTCAGGTACTTTCTCTCCAACATTAGGTCACAGTGTTGCTTTAGCGCGTGTTCCACGTAGCGTAAAAGTAGGTGACGTTGTTGAAGTTGAAATGCGTAAAAAATTAGTTAAAGTTACAGTAACCAAGCCTAGCTTTGTTCGTAACGGCAAAAAAGTATTCTAATTCGTCATACTTGAAATTACAGCATTATATTTAGGTATAAACTGTCATCGTTATTCGTCCTATCACTTAGCAAACTTATATTAGCTAAGCTCAAGGATCTATAACTCGATACCTTTGCTGTAATTCCAATTATTTAGAATTTATATTATTATCTAGCTGCATTTGTGCTATATAAATTTACAGAAATTTAATCTATTGATCGAATCAAGTATTTGGTCAATTTACTAATAAAGTAACAATAGGAACAATTAAAATGAGCAACATCCCTACAGAATTAAAATATGCCACTTCTCATGAGTGGGTTAGCGTAGCAATAGACGGTATCGTTACTGTTGGTATTACTGAACACGCACAAGGCCTTTTAGGTGACATGGTATTTGTTGAATTACCAGACGTTGATGATTCAATCAGCACTGGTGATGATGTTGCTGTTGCAGAATCTGTTAAAGCAGCTTCAGACATTTACGCACCTGTTTCAGGTACTGTTGTTGAAATCAACGAAGCACTTGAAGATGCTCCAGAGTTAGTTAACTCTGACGCGTTTGGTGAAGGTTGGTTATTTAAAGTTAAACTTGATGATGCAAGCGAGTTAGACAACTTACTTGATGCTGAAGGTTATGCCAACTCTATCGATGAAGACTAATTTTCAGTCACATTCAGCATTTATGCTGCGTTGCCTTTGTTATTCGTTTTCATCGCTTAGTGTACTAAGCTCAGCAAACTCATAACTTCAGCGCCTTGCCTAAAAGCCGACTGTTTATGAAAAATATTATTTAGCTTTATTGTTTAGTGTTAAAAGACAACCTAAACATTGATTATCTTAGCTAAACTATTAGTACTAAATATTAAGCCTCTTTGCTCTTTATGAACATGAGGCTTTCTTATATTTTCAATATGTAAATTTTATTTAAGTGAAACTGTTATGACCTCAAATGTAATTGTTAACTCATTAGCTGAGTTAGAGCAAACTGAAGACTTCATCCGTCGCCACATTGGCCCAAGTGAATCACAAACTCAAGCTATGTTGAAAGACCTAGGCGTTGAGTCGGTTGATGCCTTAATTGATGAAATCGTACCAAGTGATATTCGTTTAGCTGATTTACCAAACATCCAAGAGAGTAAAACAGAAGTTCAAGCATTGGCTGATTTAAAAGCCGTTGCTAGCTTAAATAAAGTAAACGACACTTACATTGGTTTAGGTTACTACGGTACCTTAACGCCAAACGTTATTTTACGTAACGTGTTAGAAAATCCAGGTTGGTATACGGCGTATACGCCGTATCAACCAGAAATTGCACAAGGTCGTTTAGAGTCATTATTAAACTTCCAACAAATGTGTATAGACCTTACCGGTCTTGACCTTGCTTCAGCATCATTATTAGATGAATCAACTGCCGCAGCAGAAGCCATGGCATTAGCCAAACGTGTTTCTAAAAACAAAAAATCAAACTTATTTTTCATCGGTGATGATGTTTACCCACAAACAATTGACGTTGTTAAGCAACGTGCACAAATGTTTGGTTTCGACATTATCGTTGCTCCAGCAGAAGAAGCCGCTGATCACGATATCTTTGGCGCCCTTATCCAATACCCTGGCGCTAGCGGTAAAGTAACGGATATCAGCGACTTAATTGCTAAAATTCAAGAGAAAAAAGGCATTGTAGCGGTAGCTGCCGACATCATGAGCTTAGTTTTATTGAAGTCTCCTGGTGAATTAGGCGCAGATGCTGTTATTGGTTCAACGCAACGTTTTGGCGTTCCTATGGGATACGGCGGTCCACACGCTGCATTCTTTACCACGTCTGACAAATACAAACGTTCATTACCTGGTCGTATTATCGGTGTTTCAAAGGACACACGTGATAACAACGCACTACGCATGGCTATGCAAACACGTGAGCAACATATACGTCGTGAAAAAGCCAACTCAAACATTTGTACAGCGCAAGTATTACTCGCCAACATGGCAGCGTTTTACGCGGTTTACCACGGTCCTCAAGGTTTAAAAACTATTGCTAACCGTATTCACCGTTTAACTGACATTTTATGTTTAGGTACAGCAAGCAAAGGCTTAATTGCCAAGCATGCTCACTACTTCGACACGCTTACATTCAAGTTAACTAACAAAGATGAAGTGGTAGCACGTGCATTAACTGCCGGTGTTAACTTCCGCACTGACGTTGCTGGTCAAATCTCTATCTCACTAGATGAAACCACTACACGTGAAAACGTAGCTGGGCTTTTCGATATCTTATTAGGTGAAGGTCACGGTCTTAACGTAGCTGAGTTAGATGATGTTGTGATTGCATTAGCTCATTCTTCAATTCCTGAGTCTTTAGTACGTGAGTCTGCAATATTAACTCACCCAGTATTTAACTCGTACCACAGCGAAACAGAAATGCTTCGTTATATCAAAAAACTTGAGAACAAAGATTTAGCATTGAACCACTCAATGATCTCTCTTGGCTCTTGTACCATGAAGTTAAATGCAACAGCGCAGATGATCCCAGTATCATGGCCTGAATTTGCTAACATGCATCCTTTTGCGCCAGTTAACCAAGCGCTAGGTTACAAGAAAATGATTGATGAGCTAGCCGATTGGTTAGTTGAATTAACAGGCTACGACAAAATGTCTATGCAGCCTAACTCGGGTGCTCAAGGTGAATACGCTGGCTTAATCGCAATCAGCAAGTATCACGAAAGCCGAGGGGACAGTCATCGTAACATTTGTTTAATCCCATCTTCAGCACACGGAACTAACCCTGCAACAGCGCAAATGGTTGGTTTTAAAGTGGTTGTAGTAGATTGTGATAAAGAAGGTAACGTTGACATGGCCGACTTAACAGCGAAAGCTGAAGAGTTAGCAGACAACCTTGCTTGTATCATGATCACTTACCCGTCTACGCACGGTGTATATGAAACAACGATTGCAGAAATTTGTAACATCGTTCATAACAATGGCGGTCAAGTTTACCTTGATGGCGCGAACATGAATGCACAAGTTGGTTTAACATCTCCAGGCCATATCGGCGCTGATGTTTCTCACCTTAACTTGCACAAAACTTTTGCTATTCCACACGGTGGTGGCGGTCCAGGTATGGGTCCTATCGGCGTTAAAGCGCATTTATCACCATTCTTACCAGATCACGCAATCATCAACGTAGATGAAGAAACGAAAGGTAACGGCGCAGTATCAGCAGCACCTTACGGTAGTGCCGGTATTTTATGTATCTCTTACCTTTACGTTGCGCTTTTAGGTAAAAAAGGTGTTACTGATGCAAGTAAATATGCGATCACTAACGCTAACTACATGGCAACTAAACTAAGCCAACATTACCCGTTATTATACACAGGTAAAAATGGTCGTGTTGCACACGAATGTATTATTGATTTACGCCCACTTAAAGCAACGTCAGGTATTACTGAAGTTGATATAGCAAAGCGATTAATCGATTACGGTTTCCATGCACCAACGATGTCGTTCCCAGTAGCGGGCACGTTCATGATTGAACCAACGGAATCAGAATCTAAAGTTGAGCTTGACCGTTTCATAGAAGCAATGACATGTATTCGTGATGAAGTACGTAAAGTTGAATCTGGCGAGTGGGCATTAAACGATAACCCATTACAGAATGCTCCGCATACACTAGCTGATATTACTGATGTTTGGGATCGTGGTTACACGGTTCAAGAAGCAGTATTCCCAGTACCAGCGGCAGCGGCTAATAAATTCTGGCCAACAGTTAACCGTATTGATGATGTATACGGAGACAGAAACTTAATTTGTTCATGTCCACCAATTGAAAGCTATATTGACTAAATTTTTGATTTTTCAATCCTGAGTTGGATTAGTCATCCCCGAGGTTTTTGTCGGGGATCCAGTATTTGACTGATAAATAAAAAGGCGAACCAGAAATGGTTCGCCTTTTTTTATTTTTTTGAAAAAATTTGCTTCACAATTGCATTAATCTCTTGTTGGTTTGCCTGCCATATAAAATCCTGTCTATATTGCTTTTGTGCTATAACAGGCTGTAAATATGTAATATTATTTAAGTTACCTAGAAGATCAATAGATTGAAACATTAACGCTGTACCCTGTGCATGTTTGTTTGTATCTAATTGACCATTTTCATTAAAAGTTATGATTAAGTAGTCACAGTGAATAATGTTTATCGCTTGACGGTTTTCCATTTCAACATAGGATATGGAGCACTTAACCCTCTCAGAGCTGTACTTAGGGTAAAATACATCTTTGTCAGCATTTAATAAGCGTTCAAACTTACGATAAGGTATTTTTTCTATTTTACCGTATTTATCAAAAAAATGGACTCTTGGACTTATTCCCATAAGTTTATCCTATTTATAAGTCAGATAAAGGACTACGCACGCCATTAGCACCTGCTTGAATAACATGAGTATATATTTGTGTTGTTCGGATATCAGTATGACCTAGTTGTTCTTGTACCGTACGAATATCAGCCCCCCGTTGTAGCAAATGTGTAGCAAAAGAGTGGCGCAAGGTGTGGCATGAGACTACCTTTTTGATGAGTGCTAATTTAGCGGCTTTTTTAATTGCTTTTTGTAATGAGCTTTCATCAATATGATGTCGACGAACTTTATTAGTATCGTGAGGGTCGTGGCTTAATCTTGCTGATGGGAATAAATAGTGCCAACCAAACTCTTTAGCTGCTGTTGGATATTTTTTATTTAAAGCAAAGGGCAGCCAAACTCCTTGATAATGCGATGTATTGTTGTCTAAATCGAAATACTTCTTACAGATATCTATTTGTAATTTTAATGGCTCCACTAATTCTTGTGCTAAAGTAACCCTGCGGTTTTTACCACCTTTCCCTTGCCAAACCAAAACTGACATATAGTCAAAATCTATATCTTGAACTCGTAACCTGACGGTTTCCATTAGCCTTAATCCGCTACCATACATAAGACTAGCTAATAGCCAATACTGAGCATCCACTAAGCTAAGTAAACATGCAGTTTCACTTTTAGTTAATACCACTGGCAATTTAGCTTGTCGCTGCGACTTATTAAATTTTAATGTTAGTGATAGGGGCGACTTTAAAAACTCGGTATAAAGAAAAACTAATGAATTAAGGGCAATTGTTTGTGTTCCAGGCGCAACATTTTCTTTATTTGCTAGGTAAGTTAAATACTGTTCAACTTCATTATTGCCCATTTTTGACGGATGTTGCTTATTATTAAAAATAATATATCGCTTGATCCAATAAATGTACGTTTGAATAGTTCTTTTAGCAAATCTACGTGTGATCATAAATTCGTTGATGCTATTTAAAAATAAAGATTTAGGCATAGTAAAAATAAATAATTATCCGCTGTGTTTATATCCAGTGTAGTCGAAAATTAAAATGTGTCTTTGATAGACGGAATATTTCCGTAATGCACGCAATTATGAAATAGTTAAAAAGTTATTAAACTCATTGATAATTACTATTAAAAAGCGTATTTTAATAGTAATTAAAAATCATGATAGACGGAAAGTATCCGTGTTTAAATACGGAATTATTCTCTCTATTAAGCTGTTAGCAGGCAACACTTGTTCAAGTTTATTTAGTTGCTTTGCTTGGTACTTCACATCAAAGGATTGGTGTATATTTCCCTTCCTTTTTCGTGTATACCTTATGAGTTTTACAAGTCGGTAAGCATTCTATGTTATTGTTTATCAATCAAGTTTAGTGGCTAAGTGTTGCCGTGTTTATTGCACCTCACTTCCACTAATTTAATTTTAGCGTTAGTTGTAGGTTTAGTGCTTTTAACTACCTGCTGCTAACAAGGTATTCAAACGGACTCGTACAGTTTGCTCGCGCTCCGCGCAATTTAGCAAATTGTACTTAGCCGCTTAATATAGCGTTATATGCTGTTAAAACGTAGCTTTAGATAAAGTGATGTCTAGTACATAGTTTTTCGCTAAAACTGGTTTAACGCAGGTCACTAATAAGCTTTGCCTAATTACCTTTTTCAAAGGTGCAAAGCTATTAGTTTTGTTCAACCTTTAACGTGTAGCGTAAAAGTTCACGGTTAGGTTGTTTTATTACGGTCGCCTTTAAGTTATTGTATCGCTTGGTTTTACCTGCGCTGCATCTAACAAGGCCATCAAACGGACACGTACAGTTTGCTCGCGCTCCGCGCAGTTTAGCAAATTGTACTTAGCCGCTTATAGCGGCGTTATATGCCTAAGGAATAGCATGAGTAGCCAGCAAGATATCTGTGCTAAATTTAAAGCGGAATTTTCACCTTGTAATGAATCCGATAAATTAGGTATTGCTATTGAAACTATCGGCAAACTTCCGATAAATGGTTTAAGGCATGTGGCTGAAAATGGTACGTGTGGTTGGTATATTTGGTGCGGCGAAGAATGGAGCGACGATCCTGATTTCTTTAAGCCTTTACATGTTAAACATATTAACGAGTATCTTCCCCAAATTGAACCTTATTTGGCATTACCTCCAGGGCACAGATTTTTAGTTGCTGACGGCTATGAAGATGTATGGCAAGATTTGGAGTTAATCGGCATATAACAAGCTGTTCAAGCGGGACAAAATACAGTTGGCTGTTTTCGCTCCGCTCAACATTTTAGCCAACTAAATTTTGCCCCTTAACAGGGCGTTATATGCTAATAAAAATAAGCTTTAAATAAAGTGCTTTCTAGTGCGTAGTTTTTCGCTAAAACTAGTTAGCATCAGCATTAATAAGCATTGCCTCTTTTACCTTTTTCAAAGGTGGCAACGCTATTAATTTTGTTCAACCTTTATCGTGTAGCGTAAAAGTTCACGGTTAGGTTGTTTTATTACGGTCGCCTTAAGTTATTGTATCGTTTGGTTTTACCAGCGCAGCATCTAACAAGGCCATCAAACGGACACGTACAGTTTGCTCGCGCTTCGCGCAGTTTAGTAAATTGTACTTAGCCGCTTATAGCGGCGTTATGTGTTATTCAAATATGGAGATTTGAAATATGAAAGAAGATCAATTTAATGCTTGGGAACTACTTCGTACAAAGGGTAAGTTACGATTCTTCATCGTCAACGGAGTTTTATCGTATGGGTTACCTATGCTTATTCTTATGGCTTTTATCAGTAAGCCGTTCTCAGAAGGTTTTACTTTCCAAGCCGCTTCCTCTCACTTTATAACATGGTCATTAGCAGGGTTACTATTTGGTGTGTCCATGTGGTATCTTAATGAGTATATGTATAAAAAAGAATTAGTTAGGCGTACTAACACATAACAAGCCAATCAAGCAGGACTGCTAACAGTTTGCTCGGTTCCGCTACGTTTCACATTTTAGCAAACTATTAGCAGCCCCTTATTGGGGCGTTAGTTGGCACCACGAAATCAAGTTAATATTTATGCGTAAAAGCGGTATTTTCTAAATTAATTTGGTGGGTTACGCTTCAGTTTTCGCCACAGAAGTTTGGTTATGATCGCTAATAGACTTTACGCTTTTTAAGACACTTTTGCGGTAAAGCCATTAGCTAGTTCAGGCAGTATTGTTTGGCTCAAAAATCATGGTTTTGTGTATCGTGGTGCTGGGGGTTTTTGGATTCTTCCTAATATCCCACAAACATGGTAACTTATTGTAAATTTTGTGCTTTTAATTAAAGTTCAACTAACAAGAACATCAAACGGAAAATTTACAGTTGGCTCTTTTTCGTTCCTCAAAATTTTAGCCAACTATAATTTTCCGCTTATGTAAGCGTTATACGTACATGGAGGTTAACTTCACTTATGAAGTACTTAATATTTATTCTAGTTTTCTTTTTATGCTCTTGCGCTGAGCTTAGTTCAAAGAATCAAAGTCCCGAGACTCGTTCAGGCAATCTTGGCGAGCTTGCATTAGGTGTACTCAAAAGTAACGATGCTGCATCTAAGTGTGAACAAGGTCATGCCCAAGATAGGGTAAATTGCCGTAAAAGAAAACAAGCTCAAGTTGATGCTATTAACAAATCAATTAAAGAACACACAGTTCAGTAGTACGTATAACAAGCAATTCAACGTGACACGCAACAGTTGCCCGTGCTCATTCTTCGCTATTTTGGCCAACTATTACTTAGCCCGTTAATGTGGGCGTTAGGTGGCACCACTTTTCTGTTTTAATGGTTAACCAACTTATGCATTTCTATTTTTTGCTTGGTGGTTATTCTGTTTCGTGGGTTTTCGCCGAAACGTTTTTTAAATGTCGCGAATCATTGTCGAGAGTCCAGTAATAACATTTGTGTTGTGCGCTAAAAGTACTTTTATGTAATGGCTCAAAATAATGGTTTGGCATATAGCCGTGGTGCGGTTATATTAAGTTTCGAAGTTTGCTTTAACTATTTGGTTCTATAGTAAATTTAACCTAACAAGCAATTCAAACGGACAAAAAACAGTTGGCTGTTTTCACTTCGTTCAACATTTTAGCCAACTAATTTTAGCCGCTTAATAT
>NZ_PJAQ01000010.1 GCF_002836775.1 Colwellia sp. 12G3
TAAGCGGTCATAGAGCTTTTGTGAAACCATGATCATATTTAGGGTAATATCAACCTTAATTCGCTGCTTGTTTGTGGGGTTGGTTTAAGCTCAATACAGTCGACTGTGGAGTTCAAGTTTTAGATGTTAGCTATAAGGCTAAAGTTATCGTTAATCGAATTCGAAATTAAAGGTTGATTTACTAATATCCTACTTTTACTAACAACGGATAAAACTACGTTAGTATGCATATATTGAATTTCAGCATCTTGTTTTATGCTAATTTTATGAATATAGAAATAGAAATAGATAAATTACTACATAAAATCAAAACATTGAGTAAATAGTAACACTAACGGATGACATGTCACGCCAACTGATTACAAGTCAGTTGCTTGTTGTAGATAAAACCACTACTTATGTGGTTTTACACCATGAATAATATATTAAAATACAATAATAGCCCTATTGTTTTCTGTCTGAATTTAATGTTAACTTCATGCCTACTTCTTGATGTCCTTTAGTAAAGTCTTCTAAACCAAAGGCTCTTGCAGGACCAATAACTCCGTGTTGTTGGTAGTCTCCTTTAGTGATCCTATCAGCAATCCACGCCATAATATCTACCGTATATTGATACATATTATGTCCTTCTAATGTCGCGCTGCTTAGCAGAACATTATTTTTATCTCTGGCTTCTGCGTACAAATAAACATCACTGTTTTTGCTTTTCATAATGTTTTCAGACTTTCTCCGCGGAATTGAGACATGTTTTACGAGCTTTCGCATTAAGGCTAAATAGCCTGGGATTTTAAAAAGTACTTTTTGTAATTTACTAAAACCTAAGGCGACAATGGTTAATGGGCCAAACCAGCCTAAATAGGTATTTACATTAAGTACTTCTTTATGATTTTTAGGGATTTCAAACCCTTCTAAACCAGCTAATGAAACGCATCGAACGGTTTTGTTATTAACGTTAATTTTCCAGCTTGTGTTACACAAATAATCTGAATACCAACGGCCATTTTTATAAAAAGTGCCTTCTTCATATAAGGCTTTTATTAAAGAAGTAAGTGTGCCTGAAGAAAGACTGACTATTTTTCCTTTAAGAGTAGAATAGGCTATGTTGACGGTATCTACTTGACTAGTTTTATCTTTTCGCTTTGTTTCTTCTATGATCTTTTCAGCTAAAAATAAACCGGGTATATAGTCATAACCGCAAGCGGGCATAATCAACTGTTCACTGTCTTTCAATTGGTTTTCATAGGTTTCATAAATGTGATTAATAAATGTAGGCTCACCCGTTGAATCCATATAATGAGCGCCATTATCAACGGCAACTTTTAATGGAATTTGCCCTAATTCCATAAAGGGGCCTACAGTCGAAATAAGTAAATCACCAGACTTGATTAAAGCCTTTAGTGCCGCCTCGTCAGTAGCATCGACTTCTGCAATATCAATCATGGGGAATTCAACTTGTAATGCGTTCAATTTGCTTTTATTTCTACCAATAGCCGTAATTTTTAGGTCTCGCTTGATAAGTTGCGGTAATAATAAATGGCCAGTGAAACCTGTCGCGCCTAATAAATAAATGTTCATGTTTTATTGCTTCTCGGTTATAAATCTAAAACTAATGACTGGCTTGTTGCTCTTGAAACGCAAACTGCAATCAGCTCATCTTTCTGGTGATCTTCTTCAGTTAAAATACTATCTCTATGACTTACTTTACCGCTTATTACCTTACAGACACACGAGCCACATAAGCCTTGTTCGCATGACGTAGGTACTGATATGTTATTGCTTTCAAGGATATTTAGTATTGATTGATCAGCAGGGACATATAATGTTTTGGCTGATTTTTTGAGTACTATCTCAAATGCTTTATCGTTACTGGTATCAATGGTTTTAGCACTAAATCGTTCAAAGTGAATGTTATTAGCTTGCCAATGTTGTTCTTTGGCGGTGTTAATCATGTAATCCATAAATTTTTCTGGGCCGCAAATATATAAGCCCTTATTTTGAGTTCCACTCCCTAATAAAGCGGCAATGTCTCGTTCAAATATCGGCATTTCATCATCAAAGTATGTAGTCACTTGTTGAAAAAATGATAATTTTTGTATTTCTTTTATAAAAGGTAAGTAGCTTTGGTTACGCGAAAATAAATGTAAATGAAACGGTTTACCCAGATGATTTAGGTAATGAGCCATTGAGAGAATAGGTGTGATGCCAATACCACCAGCAATTAGTTGATAGTTATCGTAAGTGATATCAATATTAAAATTATCTCTAGGCGTGCTAATTTTTATATTATTTCCAAGCTTGAATGACTCATGCAATGCTGCAGAGCCACCACGACCGTTTTGTTCACATTTTACTGCAATCAAGTAATGATCTGGCGTTGAACTTGATAAGTTAGTAATAGAGTATTGGCGGGTCAAACGATCGGTAATATGCACATCAATATGAGCACCAGCGGAAAAAGCCGGCAGTGCTTTTCCATTATTGCTAACGAGTTTATAGCTCAAAGTATCTTCTGCTATTTTGTTAATTTCAGTAATTGATACATAACAGGTAGAAGACAGGTTAATTTCTACCTTGTCCCAACTTGATTCAATAATATTTCGCATCGGAACTTGTTGTTGCTCTAATATTTCCTGGGCAAATCTCCAAATCTTTTGATAGCGATAAAACGGTAATTTAGGGAAAAGGTGATGAATAAAGTGCTTATCTTGGTACAAGATAAAGGGCTGTAACCATTTTTCCACATTCAACCTAACGGTTGCTTGAAAAGGATTATCAGCTTGAAGTATGCCAGGAGGATGCTGTACGTAAGAAAAAAAATACAGTAAAACGGCGTAAGCTACTCGTTGAGGTAAAAGATAGAGTAAAATAAACTCATTAGCCCATGGTGACATTAACCAAGCCGTGTACCAAGTAAGATAAATAATTGTTCCGCCAATGAAATAACGTTTTTCTTGTGTGGTTCTTGTTGAAAAATTTCTAGCGACCCATGCTCCCCAATATATATCTTGGTAAGTCCAACGAAGTAAACAGCGCAAAAAACTATCATTTACATACTTAACATCAGGGTCTCTTTGCGGATCTCCCGTATAGCGATGATGTGATAAATGTAAATAACGATAGATGGGTGTTGACAGCCCCGGAAAATATAAAAAAGCACCTATGGTACCAATCCAATCATTTATCCATGAAATACGTGAAACCGAGGCATGTGCTGCTTCATGAATGGTACCAAACATGACAATCATTGCAGCACCATTAACAATGAACATAATGAAGTAAGGTAAATCGTAATACAAATACCCTAATGTGGAGGAAATAATAAAAGCTAAACCGCTTAAATAAAATACTAGCATCTGAAATCCATATTTTGGAGCTGTGTTTAATTGCTTAAACCTAGGATCTTTAACTATTTCGCTAATGATTAATTTGGCATCACTTGGAAAGTATGTACTCATAAATTGTTCAACCCGATTGATTAAAATACTGATGATTACCTTATGCTGTAAATGCTAGATAAGTTAATCACCCACTAATCTCGGTAGTATATAATAAGTAAAAATGCTTTTTTATTGCAAGTAGGTGGTAATTTTATAATAATATGTCCATTACTCATTATTACTTATTTGCGTATGAATAATTCAGAACCGTGGTTACATGTCAGAGAGCAATTAGGCGTTCAGCCGATAGTAAGCCAGCAACTTTTGGAACCTTTAAATATTCATATTGAAAGGTACATGTGTGAAGCTAAAAGTTTTAAAATTAATCCATTACCTTATCCTCTACTTATTGTGCATTCTAGCGGTTCTAAAGCTGAAGAAATGAGTGAGGGGCAAATACACGATAGATTTTACCCTGGCTATTCAGCCTTAGTTCCTGCAATGCAAGCCACCCACTGGAAATTTACAGGCTTCGTCGATTTTACAGCCTTTTATTTCTTGCCCTGTAGTAACGATCCATTTAGTCAGTTAATCATCCAATTTTGCCAAGAAAGAAAAGGGCTTGTGCCTGTTTCGGATGCTTTGGTTGCTGCCGTTGCAGCACAAATATCGGATGAGATTTTTCAAGAACGTAAGCAGGAGGTTTTTACTGAACGATTGGTTTTTGTTTTATTAGAAAAAGTTTGGCGAATTTTGAACGCTGAACAGACAATAAAAATGAATCCAGATCACGTGCAGCTTGGCCGCATTCAAAAAGTAGTAACCTATATCCAAAAAAATGTTGACAAACATTTGACGATAAAAGAGTTAGCGTCAGTTACCTTGCTAAGCGAAACGCACTTTAGACGAGTGTTTATTGAGGCTATAGGGTGTACACCTCATCAATTTATTACTCAATATCGGATCCAACAAGCGAAAAAATGGCTTATTTACTCAAAAATGCCAATTATTGCTATAGCAACGGAGTTAGGGTTTAACGATCAAAGTCACTTTACGGTTACGTTCAAAAAATTATTAGGCGTGACTCCGGGTAAGTATCGACAACTTTTTAATCGCTCAAGTATAAATTATGGGCAGAAATTGGACTAGATTTATCGAACAAAACTTTACCTTTTTCTACAGAGAGTTAGTGTAGTGGCTCATCAAAACTGGCCTGGAATATAGATTTAAAACAGATCTTGGAATGTCAGCTTTCGTATCTTTGTTAACATTAAGCCAGGGATCATCAGAGAGTTCTTCAGCTAGCCAATTGCTGACTTTAGCTTTTGAGTTAATAACAGCAGAGCAGAGATTCTTAAGCTTCCTTTTTCATTTAAAACCCACATCCATTTACAACTAAAATTATGCTTAAAACTTTTCCATGGCGTTAGATCTTAAATCCCCAAAGCGGACAAAATAACCATACAAATTAGAGTATTAAGTTTAAGGCGGTTTCGCCCCCTGAGTGAGATAGAAAGATAATTAACTTCTTGCTCTCACTAGACTCAACACCGATCTCAACTATTTTTAATTTTTATTTGTGACCCTTTAAGAGTTTTGCAAAGCTAGACTTTATTAACTAGTTTAATTTGTCCTGCAAAAAATCCTCTTTTGAATTTAGATAACAAGGTCAAAAAGCTTGTTTTTATCTTTATAATTCGCTAGCTTAATAACATAAATTGTATTTTTAATTAGAATATTATGATAATGAGATTTCCAAAATGGATTACAATACTTCTCTTCTCTATTGTATTGATAAACAGTTCATATGCCACTTCAATCTCAAATAAAAATCAGACCAGTTACTTAAACAAACAAGAACTTGAGTGGATCAAAAATCACCCCTCCTTAAATGTTCATAATGAAAGTGATTGGGCGCCTTTCAATTTTAATGTTAATGGTCAAGCAAGTGGTTTTTCCATTGAATATATGAATCTCTTGGCTGAACGAGCTGGCTTCAAAATAGATTATATTAATGGCCCTAGTTGGAATGATTTTCTCAGTATGATTCAAGATGGTAGTTTGGATGTAATGATTAATATTGTTATGACACCTGAACGCTTAAAGTATTTATCTTTCACGCCTATTTATGCCATTGTGTCTCCTGTACTTGCGATTAGAAATAAAGATAATGATGTATTTTCCTTCAATGATTTTGGTGACAAAACACTTTGTGTTCCTCAAGGATCTGCTAGCCATGAGTATTTGAAAAATAATCACCCTGAAATCAATTTACATCCTTTAAAAGATTCATTGGCTTGTCTTAAAGCGATGCAAAGTGATGAAGTTGACATAACGATGGAAGGTGATGCCATATTACAAAACTTACTTACCAAGAATAATATTCAGGATATTAGAATATCAAAAATTGCTATAGATGCTGAGATGGCATCTGAACTTAGAATAGCAACAAGTAACAACAACCCCATATTAAGAACTATTCTCGAAAAGACCATGGGAGAGATTGATAAAGTTAGGGTTAGTCAATTACATAAAAAATGGTTAGAAGTAAAACATTATAAAAAAACAGAATTACATACGGTTAATACCAACCTATTTAGCACAACTGAATTAGCATGGATAAAGTCCCATCCGATACTACGTGTTGGTAATGAAATGGATTGGTCTCCTTTTAACTTTGTAGATAACAATCAAGCTAACGGATATTCTATTGACTTACTTAACTTAATAGGTAAAAAAAGTGGCCTGAAATTCAATTATATTAATGGATATTCGTGGTCAGAATTATTGATTCTGTTTAAAAATAAAGAATTAGATATTATACCTTCTTTGTATGAAGTTGAAGGTCGAAGTGCTTTTACTTTATTTACCTCATCATATCTCGAAAATAAAACAGTTCTTGCTATGATGGGTAATGCCGGGGGAAATATTACGCTCGAAGATATGACAGGTAAAAGACTTGCTGTTCAGGCAGGAGGGAATTATGAAACTTATCTCAGAAAAAATCATCCTAAAATAATATTAATACCTTTTGCAATGATGTTTGAAGGGATTAATGCGGTTCTTGATAAAAGTGTCGATGCTTATATTGGTAGTCGAGCAGATGTTTCTTATGCCATCAACAAAGAAATGATTTATGGGCTTAGTTTAATAGGGCTATCCGAAATGGATAATCCTGAAAATACAGCGCTTAAAATGGGCATTAGAAAAGATTACCCAATATTACATAGCATTATTGAAAAATCATTACTTTCTATTTCAGAAGTAGAACGTAATCAATTAAGAAGCAGATGGCTTCCTTCAATAAAAAAATCTCCTGAGAATATAAAAAACTCACTCAATTTCACATTAATTACATTATATGTATTACTTGCCATATTCAGTTTAGTTTTATTGCTTTCTTATTTTAGCCGCAAAATGTCAAATCAAAATAAATTTGGCTTACAAACAGGCACACGCCAATTTCGTATTATTATGCTGTTATCATTAGGGATTTTTATTAGTGTAATCGTGCTATTTTCATGGTTAGAAATGATAAAAATAAAATCAAAAATTATATATGACTTGGAAAGTAACTTAAAACAAACGCTTGTAACCACCATAGATAGATTAAATAACTGGGTTGCACAGGAAGAGTTTATGTTATTGCAATTAGCGAAAACACCTACGCTTATCAAGGAAACTGAAAGGTTACTGCAACTTAAAACTGAAAAATCGATCTTAATAAAATCTAACGAACAAAAAAACATTCGTCGCTTGGTTGCGAGTAACTCTATTTCTGTTGGTTTAGGTTTTTTCATTATCAATAAAAATGGTATATCTATAGCCTCTAAAAGAGATAGTAATATTGGCTCAAAGAATTTAATTGCGATACAACGACCAGAAAAATTAATATCAGTTTTTGATGGTGAGAGCACTTTTGTTCCTCCAATATATTCTGATATTGAGAAAAACACTTCATCATTGTTTATTGCGGTGCCAATTAAGGATAAACAAAACCAAGTCATCGCAGTATTAACTAAACGCTTAGAGCCAACAGATAAGTTTTCTCAAGTTTTGCAGTTCTCTCGAGTAGGTATAAGTGGTGAGACTTATGCATTTGATCACAATGGAACTTTATTATCAGAAAGTCGATTTGAAAATGATTTAAGAGCTATTGGCTTAATCAATGACCTTCAAAGTAGTGTGATGAATATTCAAATACGAGATCCTGGCATAAACCTACTAGAGACTGATTTTCGAGAGTATAAGCGCAACAACTTGCCTTTAACCTTAATGGCAAACAGTACCATTAATTCGATAAAAGATGATGCTTTTCAAGTAATGAATACTGAACATCGAGTTCAAAGCGATATTATTGGCTATAGTGACTATAGAGGCGTTCCTGTCGTTGGAGCCTGGGTGTGGGAAAAACATCTTGGCATGGGATTGACTAGCGAAATGGATGTTGATGAAGCTTATTCAACTTACCACAGTATACAAAGAGCATTGATTAGCATTATTGGTATCACCATAATATTACTTATTGGCGGCACTTTCTTCATTTTAGTGATGGGAGAAAAAACCAATAAAATAACGACTCAATCAAAAAAAGAGCTAGAAGATAAAGTTAATGAACGAACTAAAGCATTACAGTTTTCAGAAGAAAAAAGCCGTTCCATTGTTACTAATGCATCAGAATGTATTATCACCATTAATGAACAACAAAAAATCATTGCTTTTAATCCCGCGAGTGAAGAAACGTTTGGTTATTCTATAGATGAAATAATGGGTCAACCTATTGAGATTTTGTTGCCCAAAGATAGACAAGCAACTCACTCTCAATATATTGAAAATTGCAAATCAGATAGCGTTACTTCAAAAGATATGAAATCAAGAAATGGAATATCGGGTCGCCGTAAAAATGGTGACTTATTCCCAGCAGAAGCTAGTATTTCACGTTCTACAGTGAATAATAAAAGCTACTTTACCGCTTTTGTGAAAGATATAAGCAAGCGTGTAGAAGCTGAAATGGCAATGGCAGAAGCCAAAGAGCAAGCCGAACAGGCTAATAAAGCAAAAAGCACCTTTCTTGCCAATATGAGTCATGAACTACGTACACCAATGAATGCAATTATTGGCTACAGTGAGATGTTAATTGAAGATGCTGAAGACGATGAGAATGAAGACATAATCCCAGATCTTTCAAAGATAAATTCAGCGGGTCGACACCTACTCGAATTGATAAATGATATTCTAGACTTATCTAAAATTGAAGCGGGAAAGATGGAGTTATACCTTGAAAACCTTAATTTACAAAGCTTATTACAAGAAGTTATTGATACATCAAAACCACTTATCGATAAAAATAATAATGTTCTTAAGCTAACATTTGATGAAACGATTGGCATCATCCACGGCGATGCGATGAAGATAAAACAATCACTATTTAACTTAATATCTAATGCCGCGAAATTTACTGACCAAGGTGAAATAGCTATAACGGTATCAAAAATAAAATATAACAATGTTGAATCCATTGGTATTGCCATTTCAGACAATGGTATTGGCATACCTGAAAATAAACTTGATACAGTCTTTGAAGAGTTTTCTCAAGCTGATGATTCAACCACCAAAGATTATGGTGGAACTGGGTTAGGTCTACCTCTTAGTGTTAAATTTTGTCAGATGATGGGAGGCGATTTAACGCTTACCAGTGAGGTAGGTAAAGGCTCAACATTTACAATGACAATACCGGCTATTGCGATAAAAGAAAATAAAATTGATGAAGAGAGCATGATCCAACCGGATCTTTCTGAATCATCAGCACATCACTCCGTACTCATTATTGATGATGATTCTAATTCTAGAGATATTCTTCAGCGCTATCTCGAAAAAGAAAACTATAAAGTTTACCTTGCCACTAATAGTGAAATGGGTGTTCAAGTAGCCCACAAATATAAACCTGACGTAATTACACTCGATATTATGATGCCAGGAAAAGATGGCTGGGCAACATTACAATTATTGAAAAATAACCCTGTTACTCAAAACATTCCAGTGATTATGATATCAATAGTTTCAGATAAAGAAACGGCTGTAACTTTAGGAGCTGTTGATGCATTGATGAAACCCATAGATAAAAACTTATTAATTGAAACATTAAATCACCACATTGATAAAAAATCAAAGAAGCATGTCTTAGTTATAGATGATGAACAAATGAATCGTGACTTAATCTCTCGTTACCTTGGAGATGAAGGTTTTTCATTATTTCAGGCGGCCAATGGCGAAGAAGGTATCAATTTACTTGATACGGTAAAGCCTGACTTGATTTTACTTGATTTGATGATGCCTGTTATGGGAGGGTTTGAGTTTTTAGAAATAATTAGACAGAAAGAAGATTATAATTTAGTACCCATAATTGTCATAACGTCTAAGTCGCTCAGTAATGATGAACTAAACTATTTAAAAGCACATACGACTGGTGTTCTACAAAAAGGTGATTTAACTAAGTCGGATCTAAATAGCCAACTTAAAGCCATCTTAAAATGATAATAAATAAAAGCAATACGGAGAGTAGTTTATGAGTAAAGTATTACTTGTTGAAGATAATGAAATGAATAGAGATATGTTATCAAGGCGACTCATTCGTAAGGGTCATGAGGTTGTTATGGCTGTTAATGGACAAATAGGTGTCGATATGGCTTCTTCAGAATCACCCGATATTATTTTACTTGATATGAGTCTCCCTATCATGGACGGTTGGACAGCCGCTAAGCATTTAAAAGCAAACCCTGCAACCAAAGATATCCCTATTATTGCATTAACTGCTCATGCGATGGCAGAAGATAAAGAGAAAGCACTAGCAGCCGGCTGTGATGATTACGATACTAAACCTGTTGAATTTAAACGTTTATTAGAGAAAATGATGGTACTAACAGGTTAGCGGAGTATTGACTAGTGTCAGAGCATTCAAAATTTTACACTACACTTGCTGATTTAAGACATGATCTTAAGACACCTATAGGTCATATTTTAGGTTACAGTGAAATGTTGCAAGAAGAGCTTGAAGAAGCTCCTTGGGAAGAATTTCAAGTTGATTTAATCAATGTTCATAATTCAGCAGACAAGTTACTTGCGTTAATCGAAGATAACTTAGCCGCTACAAAAAGCTCTGTTAATGATATAGATATTCCCTCTGTACAGTTTAAACTAAGAATGCAACTTAACCATATCACCGGCTATTGTGAGTTATTACAAGATCTTGCTGAAGATAGAGATCGGATAGAATTAATTGGCGATTTGAACAATATCATTCAGGCATCGGCGGTATTTGCTGAGATAGTTGAAAATAAATTATCGATACATTATCTAGAAACATTTATAGCGCAAGAAGAAACTGTACAAGAGCCAAAGCAGTTAACTCAAAATACAAAAATATCTGCTATTAACAATACGTCTGAGACTGACAACATTGTACTAAGTACTATGGGTGAAGGTGGCATAATACTCGTTGTTGATGATAATCCCACCAATTTAGATTTATTATCAAGAAGATTAAAGCGCCAAGGCTACCTTCCCATCACTGTTGACTCCGGCCAAGCGGCGCTTGATTATCTTGCCAATAATATTGTTGATTTAGTGCTGCTTGATTTAGTAATGCCGCAAATGAGCGGTACAGAAGTATTAACCGTCATTAGACACAATCCAAAATTAAGAAATTTACCGGTAATTATATTATCCGCTCATGATGATATGGATATTATTGTTAAATGTGTCCTGTTAGGCGCAGATGATTATTTATTTAAGCCATACAACCCTATTTTGCTCAAAGCTCGTTTAGCTGCAACATTAGAAAAATATCGTTTAAGACAAAACCAAGTGCCGCGTTTAGAAGTTTTTATTTCCTCTCCTGGTGATGTTATTCCTGAGCGAAAAATTATTCGTGGCATTATCAAGGATATCAATGAAGAACTTGCTGATAGAGTACGTCTTGTTCCCGTTTTTTGGGAAGATGAACCGTTACTCGCCTCAGATACTTTTCAAGCTCAAATACACCCAGCTAAAAATTCAGATATCTATTTAGGCATATTTTGGTCTCGTTTAGGCTCTCCCCTTCCTGATTCAATAACACGAGAAGATGGCAGTTTATATGATTCGGGGTCTGAGTATGAATATGAAGATGCTTATTATGGTTATCAAAAAAAGGGTAAACCTGAAATATTAGTTTATCGAAAAATGTCTGAAGCTTTTGTATCTCTAGCTAATAGAGAAGAGGCTATGTCTTCGATAGATCAATTTGAAAAAGTTGATACGTTTATCGAACGTTGGTTTATCGACCCTGATGATGGTAGCTATAGTGGCGCTTACCATTGTTTTGAAGATATAGAAACGTTTGAAGATATGATATACAAACACCTGAAAAAATTGGTGTTAATGCAACTTGAAAAATTATAATCGCAAGGATTACATGTGAATAATTCCAACTCAATTTTTACTATTGGTGTTACAGGACATCGTGATCTTATTGATGACGAATTGCCAATTATTAAACAACAACTTAAGCAACAATTTTCCTTACTAAAAGACAAACTGCCTAATACTGAAATAAGACTACTTACAGGAATGGCCGATGGTGCTGACCGTATTGCTGCATCGGTCGCATTAGAGTGCGGTATGTCTGTTAACGCGATATTGCCTATGCCATTAAAGCAATACAAAAAAGACTTTAGTGAAGCATCTTACCAAGAATTAGAAATTTTACTCCAGCAAAAAAATGTAACCGTAAATCATACTCATTTTGCTCAATCACTTGATAATGGGAGTTTTCAAGATCAATCATTGAGAGACCAATGTTATTTTGAACTCGGTTCCGAACTTATTGAACAAAGTTTATTACTTCTTTGTTTATGGGATGGCAATAATACCGCTCAAAAGGGCGGTACTTCAGATGTTTTATTACGCTTTACACAATCTGGGCAATTTAATGATGATATTGAAAGCATATCAATTCATAAACCTAGAACAGAGGAAATTACATCGTCAGCTTATCTAAACGGTGTTGTTTTATGGCAACCAGTTAACCGTAGCCTGCATCCATCAAAAACTGTTCAGGATCTATCTATACAGATTTTAACGCCAAGCTATACTCCACACGTGTTTTTTCTAAATGATAACTACCCTGAACAATTTATTCAGCAAGTTACAGAAATTAATGACTACAATAGAAAGTATAATCTTATCCCTGATGCCAACAAAAATGTTTATGATAATAGTTTAACATCAAAAATTGACTGGTTAGATAAAGGCAGTAAAGCACAAATTAAAGAAGTAGATGATGCTTTTGTAAAAGCTGATAATTCAGCTATGTATTCTCAACATTTTTCGGACAAGCAATTTAAGCTATTTGCTTATATGGCTTCCTTAATGGGCATATTCTTCTTAGTTTACGCCAAAATAGTCGCGGCAAAAATTTTCATTATTTTATATGCTGTTCTATTTGTTTTAGGATTATTCATCTTCAAAAAAAGCTCAAAACATCACTGGTTTTCAAGTCATTTAACTAGCCGTATAATTGCTGAAACGTTAAGGGTTAAAGTTTTCCTTTCTTTAGCTGGTGTAGAGAAACAATTGCCCGTATCAAAGTTATTTGCATTATCAGGCGTTAAACAATTCAAAGGATTTAACTGGATAGAAGGAATATTTAAACCAATCTCATTTAATACCTATACTCATGCTTCAGATAAAGAAAAGATGGCTGTTGATTATGTAACTGAGCATTGGGTGGAAGATCAAGCAAAATATTTCACCAAAAAAAGTAAACTGTTATCTGCTAAACACCATAAACTTGAAAAAATAAAGCACATCCTTTTAGGCGGTTCATTTATCGCCGCTTTAGCTTTGATTTTCTTTAAGCAATCTTTAGTTTCTACAATTATTGCAGGCGATTTCTCCACCAAATCCCTGCTAGTTTTTTGTATGGGTTTACTACCTTTACTGCTAGGGATTTGGGAAATTTATCAAGGAAAAATGGCAATTAAAGAACTTAATTGGCAATATAAAAACCAGGCGAATTTATTTAATGAATCACTCTTATTTATTCAACATGCAAAGACAATAAAAGAGCAAAAACATATTCTATTTGAACTTGCTGAAAATTGCTTGATGGAAAATTACCTTTGGTCTATTCATCGTTATCATCGTGAACACGAGCCACCGAGTGCTGGCTAGTTTTAATCAATACCGAATACTTTCGACATCTTTTTATGAACAATTACATTTATTTTAATTATGAATAACAACTAGCTAGGTTAATTATGTCTGATAAGTCTAAAGATACACAAATTCGTCAAAAAATTTATCAGTTAATCGAAGGTTCAGTACATAAATCGTCTACTGCCAAGGCAATCAATTGGTTTTTTATTATTCTCATTATCGTAAATGTTATTGCGATTATTTTAGAGTCAGATAAAAATATCCATGCGACATACTTACAAGAGTTTGCATTATTTGAATTGATTTCTGTTTGTGTTTTTTCGTTAGAATACCTTCTTCGACTATGGACATGTGTTGAGTCATTACGCTTTAAGGGATGTTCTAAATTTACAGCAAGAGTTCGCTATATTTTTACCCCCATAGCTTTAATTGACTTATTAGCCATTGCTCCTTTTTTTATCGCGATGTTTTTTGTTATCGATTTACGCTACTTACGTTTAATTCGTGTGCTAAGACTTTTAAAATTAACTCACTATTTCAAAAGTTTTAATATCTTTATCACTGTGATCAAAAAAGAATTAAAAAGCATAGCAGCAGCAATCATGATAATGATGTTTCTCATCATCATTGCGGCTTGTTTAATGTATACCTTAGAAAGTGAAGCTCAACCTGAAGTCTTTGGTAATATATTACATTCGCTTTGGTGGGCAGTTGTTACCATGACCACCGTTGGTTATGGCGATGTAACACCCGTTACTTTGTTAGGTAAAATTGTTGCTACCTTTATTATGTTAATAGGCGTTGGCTTGGTTGCTTTACCTGCTGGTATGCTCGCGGCACGGTTTGGCGATGAATTAAGAGAAAGAAAACGTAATCTTGATGTTCATATAAAGCATGCATTAGCTGATGGAATTATTGATTCTGATGAATATAAATCGCTAGAAGATCTTACTTCAGAATTAGAACTTTCCCCTGAAGATTTGAAATCTAATATTGCCTTACTTAAAAAAAGTCATAATGGCGTATATTGCCTCCTATGTGGAAAATAATAAAAGCTAGTCTATTGCAAATGAATCTAACTCAGAAATTAGTAAAACCAGTGTTTAGAGAAATATTTATTAGGCAAATTAAATAGACAATTTTTACTGCTTATACACTTAGATTTATTATACTAAGCTATCTCGCTTTGTGCCGTGCGACGTGAAGTCGTATGAAACGCTGTTCACCGCGATAAGAGTGAACCATCTGTATCACTAGATGACCCTAAGACTCTGAATAAAGTAGCGAGTCTGACAATGTAACAAAGTGTCCCATAGCGCCACAGAATTTAATACCTAAAATCATATTAATCTAATGTCCGCTTTGGTATTTTTTAATTAAATTAGAATTTTTGACTCTATAGATCCTGATTAAATTTAGAACAATTCTATTATCTAACGCAGGGCTGACTTGTATCGGTTCAAATGTCGCTAGATAAGCCAAGGCTAAGGTCTTCTTTCGTATCTTTGTTAACATTAAGCCAGTGATCATTAGAGACTTCTTCAGCTAGCCATTAGTGAACATAACTTACTTCAATTTCATATGGTTATTGGTAATTTCAAACATGATGCGTAGCCACAAGTAATTGTAATGTTTGATTTTCTCATGACGTGATTCGTTTCTCATCAATTATGAATATCCACACGTTTAAAAAACACCATTTATTCTATTTCTCAACAAGTTATAATGATTTATTATTTTGTTGGAAATCTTTTTATTTATAGTGGGAAATTCTTTTGTCTATTATCCCTAATTTTATCGGTAAACGCTGGTTAAAAATATCATTACGTACAGCCCACTTAGTTGGTTTTGCTGGTGTTTTTTCTTCGATCTTAACATCAAGTGAACAAGATGTTTATTGGGGCATTACTATTATCAGTGGCTTAGGTTTATTAAGCTTAGAAGCATTATCTAACTTTGTTTGGTTTGTACAAATTAGGGCGCTTGCTATGCATACCCGTTACCATTCAAGATGCAGGTTTCAGAGTGCTTGAGCAATGTTAATTCAAGGCGCTGTGATGAAAGAATGGTTATTCCATTGTAAGTCACAGCAACGATGAAGTAATGTTGCTCAAGCGCTTCTTCGATGGGTTTAAAATGACTTTAGACCGCGTTAAATAAACAAAACATAGAATGACTATGCTTTACTTATTTTACTTGTCTTAAGTCACTTTAATTCCCACTGAAATCCAGCACTTTGATTGGTAACGGGTATATATTAAATTACTCCTACTCACCTGTGTTTTCTTTTTTAATGAATATGCTTGGCATTGTTTAGTTGCGATAATTATTATTTCAGGGATGATTTCTCATGCGCCCAGTTCGGTGCGTTATTATTCATTTGTTCATGGTAGAAAGATTACTTCTTTAAACGACACCAAAGGTTAACTTCAATTGAATCATTCCCCGTTATTAGAAAAAACTATTGAATTATTACGCGAGGCCAATAGTCAAGAACCAGTGCTTGACCTTGCCTGTGGTAGTGGCAGAAATGGCCTTTATCTTATAAATAAAAATATCCCTGTAGTATTTGCGGATATTAAAGAAACGGCACTTGAACAGGTGAAAAGTGCACTATCTCCACCTCATTGCGAGGTAAAATCATTGGCGAATTTTTGGCAAGTTGATTTTGAGCAAGACAGTTTTGAACAAGAGGAGTTAAAACCTTTAGCTGGTAAGTCCTTTTCAGCAATTATAGTTTTTCGTTATTTACATCGATCTTTATTTGAACAAATCAAACAAGCTGTTACTGCTGGGGGTTATGTTGTTTATGAAACCTTTAGCGTAGATCAGCCCCAATTTGGTCGACCTAAAAATCCTAATTTTTTATTAAACCATGGTGAATTGGCTGAACTATTTTCTGATTGGCAAATTATCCATAGCTTTGAAGGCATCATTGATGCAAAAAACGCTGATGCTAATAATGAATCAGGAAAACAAGCTATTGCCCAAATTATTGCAAGGAAGCCTTAAACTTGATTGCTAATCGAATTTAAGGTTTTTAGTCATAGTTGATACCTAAACACTAATTCACCAAAATGTTCCGGTCTATGATAATCGGGGTCAATTACCTCAATATTATTCCATACCGCGTATTGCGGCTGTGTTCTACCACCACAACGATAGAAGTTGGCATACCATTTATCTTTATTGACTTTCTCGCCAGTGAGTTGCTCAATAGCAGTAAAAGGCAGTGCTATTTCTACTATCCATTGGCTATCTTCTTCACTTTCAAGTTTAACAGGGCTTTTCATAGCAAGGTTAAGACTGCTTTTACACTGTATTAAGCTGGCTGCTTCTATGCTGATAAATTGACGGCTTTCACGGCCAGCACCATAGGCTAAGTGTAAAGTACCGCAACAATTGACCTCTAAATTGACATAACTACTGCCAAGTACGCCTGAAGGGCTAAAGAAAAATTCAACACAAGAGTCTTCGCAAATGAGCATATGGTTGAGCTCGGTTTGCTTGGCAAAACTGTAGTTGTCTTGCGCAATTATTTGAATGAATAAAGTCTCGTTATTGGCGCTAAGTTTAACTTGGGTGTTTTGTTTATTACCTGCTTGGTACCAGGGGAAATGGTTAACATCTATGGCTTCGATTGTTTGCCAATCAGGGCTAAAATTTTCATTGTTGTTAATCGAAACGCCTTGGTGAATAATATATTGGTTCATGGTTATCTCTTTAACGGACGCTGACTTTAATTAACTTGCGTTACTCGGGGCGACTTGCGGCTAATTATTAATTAACTTGAGTAATATTAAGCACTAATACAGTGTCTAAGGTGGTTAATTGCCATTGAATATTTAAGTCATATAAGCTCATGCCATAAATTTTATCATCAGCTTTACCTTGTTTATAGGCAGGGCGAGGGTCTTGCCGCAACACTTGCTCTATTAATAAGGCTAACTCGCTGTCACGTTGTTTATATTGCATTAGATCCGTTTGCGCTTGCTCACTAAATACAACAGATAAACCGGCTTCAGGTTGTTGCTGTGCAAAACCCGCTTCGGCATCGATAATTGCGTCAGAATAGGGCACATAAGGTTTAATATCGATAATTGGCGTGCCATTGAGTAGGTCTAACCCCGAGATATGTAAAACCGTTTGTTGTTTTTCAGTCACAACTTTATCTAATTTAACCACAGACATGCCAATGGGGTTTGGCCTAAATGTAGAACGTGTTGCTAGCACACCGGTTTTTACATTGCCGCCAAGGCGAGGTGGCCGCACCAATGGTTTCCAACCTTGCTCTTGGGTGCCATGAAAGACAAAGAGTAACCACAAATGACTAAATTGCTCTATATCACGAACCAATTCAGGATTATTGGCTTTACCAAGTAGCACTACCTTGCCTTTTGCTGCGCTGACTAAATTGGGCTGGCGAGGAATAGCAAACTTTTCTTGGTAAGGTGATTCTATAACGGCTATGGCCTCAAACTTGAAACTTTTTATATCATCAGACGTATCACATGATTTTGACATTTTATTGCTCAATTGGCTCATGTGGAGCGCCTAAGCGATAAGCTTTACCGTAACAAACAACTTGCGCGACACAGTGCTTAGTTTCTATATCCACACAACTGGTAAAGATGACAGCATTGGCCTGTTGTTTAAATGCGGCTTGTCTTGCTTGGGTGCGAGCATTAACGTCATCAGGTGGCGCTAAGTGTGGCTCCTTTTGGCAATCATCGCCTTCAACTAAACCAACATACTGAAAGCTGGACATAAACTCAGTTTCATCTTTAAAAACTTTCACTTTACTGGCACTAAAATATTCCTTGGCACTGTCAGCTTTAACGTTACTTTCAAAAGTATAATTACCACTACAGCTAGCTAGTAATGGCAGTGCTATGAAAAACGATAACGTTGTAGATATTTTCTTAGTTATTTTATTTTGCATGAGAGGTTTCCTGAACGTTAGCTTTTTTGGAAAGATCTAAAAAGGTATTAGGTTTTTTACCTGCTATCCAATAGTGGAACAACTGGTCAATAGTATAATTTTTTTGCATCATGAAAATCCAGTTGCGCAGGTAAATTTCAAAGGCATTATCATCGGTATTAATGGCAAAAGCCATTGACAGTTCAGGCCTAGCTGGCTTGGGAACAATAACGGTATATTCTGGGTTTATCAGGGTCCAGGCTGATGCCGTTGCTGCGCCAAAAAGCATGGCATCAATGTGTTGGTACTTTTCTTTAAAAAACAATCGAGGTGTAGATATTTCCCATGCGGTTGCGTTTTTAAAATAGCGGCGGACAAGATTCTCACTGTAAAAAATCTCAGGAATGCCAATGATTAAATCTTCTTGCGCAAAAATATTCTGCCAATCAGTAAACTCTTTACGTCGCTCTTCTTTAACTAGAAACGCCATTGTTTGGCTTGAATAAGGCACTGTTAAGGTATATTTTTTCATATTCTTGGGTGTTACGGGCATGCCCGTGGTCATGTCTAAATAGCCAGAGGAGAGCAACTGTTTTGCTTGATTGTGGTAAATACGGACAAATTCGATTGAAACGCCTAAGTCATCGGCTAATAAATTGATGATTTCAATATCAAAACCAACAAGTTTTCCTTCATTGTTATGAAAACTGTAAGGTAAATCATCACGAAAATATCCCACCCGAATAAAACCACGCTGAGTAATTCTTGCTAAAACAGGTAGGTTAAGCATTGTTTTGTCAACGCTCAATTCTGGCTCAGCTAATACCTTGGCTTTTACATCAAGTAGCATAAAGTCTCGTTTTATAAATTTACTATAGCCTTGGTATTGGTACGTGATGGCATCAAAAGTAAAACGTAACGCAACAAACGCTACGATAGAGATAATTGGTAATATCGTTAAGTAGAGACTAAATGAACGCCATTTAAAGGTAAATTTTTTCAACATACTGGTGGCAATGAGTAATACCAAACTAACAGAAAAAATAACACTAAGTAGCGCACTAAGACGGCCAACTATGATGTTTTCAGCGACCAAAAACAAATCGAATAAGGAGCTAGGCACATTAAAAATATCTAACAAATTAGGAATAGCTAAAGTCGTTGTACCAAATAATTGCGGAATGCCAGCGACTAATAATTGTAGGTAATCGCTACTATTAACTTGTGAACCTGAAAACCAAGCGGCAAATAAAGTAAATAATAAGGCTAAGAGTTTTCCGCCAACGGGCAAGCTGAAACTGATTGGCACAATTATGCTGGGCATATTACTCACGTCTGCTTTTATTGTTTTATTACCATTTTCAGCAGAGGGCATTTGCTCGATAAGTCGTTTCATTTGTTCAACAATAATAGGGATAACAATAAAGAAACTCCCCGTGGCAAAAGCGGTGATCATCGCTTCGCGTGTACTCTTTAATATCTGGCGGTAACTAAAGGGCGTAATGGTAGCCACAATGGCTGGCAGTACGATGAACGTCAGTAAGAACACTAAAACCGCGGCGGTAACAATATAGACTTGTAATCCGTCAAGTTGTTCACTGTTTATCGTTGCTGCAGCACGTTGAGCAATACAAAATATGCCAACAGGGGCAAAGCGCATCACCATGCTGCTTACATTAACAACAGCTTTATTCAAACCATTTAAGACCGACAAGGTGTGCTTTTTAACTTTTACCTGCATCAAGCCAATACCCATAAAAATACTGAACAGCACTACACTGGGAATTAAGCCGTTCGCTAAGGCATAAAAAGGGTTTGTCGGGATAAACAGTGAAATAATATCAAATTCTGGTGTGGTGCTTATGGTATTAAGACTATAAAAATCAGCACTCTTCCAGCTCGGGAAAGATATGGGGGCAAGTAATATAAAGGTTATTACAACAGCCAATAACGCCATCAAAATTATGAGGGTTATTTTTAAGGTGTTAGTGACTTTTAGTGGCGATAAACTACCAATACCGACAATAAGTGATAGGGCAATGTAGGGAAGGGCTGTCATCTGTAACAGCATGACAAAAGCATTGGCTAATTCATTAACACCGACATATACGTAAGAAGATAAGCTACCTAACACTAAACCTATCATCATGGCTAATAGGATGCGCGAGGATGATGGTATTTTACTCATTAAATGATTTAGCTTCGTGAACATGTGCTTATACCTATTTTCACCAGTTAATTTATTGATCGCTAAAACCGCTAATTATTTGATTACGTCTTCAGATTTTATTAGTTTTTATAAACAAGAAAAGGCATCACTGCTAATGATACCTTTTCAAATCGTTAAACCTAGTATGTAAATAACTGTTTGAGTTATTTAACGCGCATACCCGCTACAGCACCATCATCTGGATTTAATATCCACAAGTCTTTATCGCCAGGGCCAGCAGCTAATACCATACCTTCAGACATGCCAAAGCGCATTTTACGTGGCGCTAAATTAGCAACCATCACCGTATGTTTGCCAATCAAATCTTCAGGATTGTAAGCTGATTTGATGCCTGCAAATACTTGACGAGTTTCGGTACCTTCTTCATTCAATGCTAAGGTTAATTGTATTAATTTATCAGCCTTTTCAACATGCTCAGCATTAATTATTTTAACAATACGTAAATCGATTTTAGCAAAATCATCAAAGCCAATTTCTTCAGAAATCGGGTCTGCTGCTAGAGGATCAGCCAATGCAGCTGAGTTATCGACTACTTTACTCGGTTTAGCTGCTTTCTTTTTATTGGCTGGTTTTTTCTCTTCTTCTGCAGCGCCGGCTAAGCTATCTTTTGACGCATCAGTCATAGCATTAACTTTATCCATATCAACACGTTGTAACAACGCTTTGAATTTATTGATTTTATGGTCAGTTAATAAGGTTTTGTGTCCTTCCCAAACTAGCTCATCATTTAAGAAAGCAGCAGTACTATCGGCAAGTACAGGTAGCACTGGTTTCAAATAGATCATTAAAGTACGGAACATATTGATACCTAATGAACAGATATCATGTACTTCTTGTTGCTTAGTTTCGTCTTTAACAAGCTGCCATGGTTCTTTAATGGCGATATATTCATTTACTTTATCAGCAAGTGCCATGATTTCGCGCATACCACGACCGAAATCACGTGATTCATAATGGGCAGCAATGCTATCGCCTGCAGCCATAACTTCGTCAGCTAGGGCTTGATCATCAACATTAGTTGATAACATGCCATCGAAACGTTTGGTGATGAAACTTGCACAACGAGAAGCGATATTAACTACTTTACCCACTAAATCAGAGTTAACGCGTTGGACGAAATCTTCAAGATTTAAATCTAAATCATCAATTTTATGCGTTAATTTAGTCGCGTAGTAATAACGTAAGTATTCAGGGTTTAAATGCGCTAAATAGGTATTGGCTTTAATAAACGTACCTTTTGATTTAGACATTTTTTCGCCGTTTACGGTAACAAAACCATGAGCGAAAACAGCGGTAGGTTTACGGAAATCCGCGCCTTCTAACATTGCTGGCCAAAATAGGCTGTGAAAATTAATAATGTCTTTACCGATAAAATGGTATAGCTCAGCGTCTGAATCTTTATTCCAGAAGCTGTCAAAGTCGATGCTTGAGTCTCTATCACATAGGTTTTTAAAGCTGCCCATATAACCAATAGGCGCGTCTAGCCAAACATAGAAGAATTTGCCCGGAGCATTCGGTATTTCAAAACCAAAGTAAGGCGCGTCGCGGCTAATATCCCACTGCTTTAAGCCTTGTTCGAACCATTCAGTAAGTTTATTCGCTACTTCTTCTTGCAATGAGCCGCTGCGTATCCACTCTGCTAACATGGTTTCAAAAGCAGGTAAGTCGAAGAAGTAATGCTCAGAATCTTTTAATACTGGTGTAGCACCTGAAATAGCAGAACGTGGATTAAGCACTTCTGTTGGTAAATAAGTTGCGCCACAGTTGTCACAGCTATCACCATTTTCATCTTCACTTTTACACTTTGGACAAGTACCTTTTACAAAGCGGTCAGCTAAGAACATACCTTTTTCAGGATCATATAACTGAGAAATAGTACGGGTTTTAATATGACCTTTCGCATGCAAACTGTTGTAAATTCTTTCAGAGTACTCTTTGTTTTCATCGCTATGCGTTGTGTGGTAATTATCAAAGCTAATGTGGAAATCACTAAATTCTTTAATACGCTCTTCACGCACACCTTTGATCATTTCTTCCGGTGTTATGCCCAGCTCTTGCGCTTTAAGCATAATCGGTGTGCCATGGGCATCATCAGCACAGACAAAATACGTTTCATGTCCACGCATTCGTTGAAAACGTACCCAAATATCGGTTTGAATATGCTCTAACATATGGCCTAAATGGATAGAACCATTTGCATAAGGAAGGGCACAAGTAACTAGAATTTTGCGCTTTTCTGGTGAAGAATGCGATGCAGCGTTTGATGTAGCTTCAGATAAAGTAGTGTCAGACATGAAAAATAGTTGTTTTTAATGGTAATAATGTTGGCAATAGTACAGAATTTAGCAATGATTTTCATTAGTTGAATGCAACTAATTTCCTATTTTTTTTATATTCTTTTATACAAGGTCTCCAAATTACTATGTTTAGTAAAAAATTTGGTCAAATTTTCTCGAAATCCACGTCTAAAACTGACGTGAAATCAAATGGTGAAGCACTTAATGTCGCTGAAATTGAAGAACTTATTAAAGAGTCGTTAACGCATTATATTTCAGACAATTTCCCACAAGGTGTGCTCGCTGTTTGTCAGCAATTTAGCGTTACTCAAAATAACAAGCTAAAGAAAAATGTTATTATCAACCTCATCATGCCATTTGTCTGCCAAGGCGAGTTAGATTTACTTGCGCAAACGTTAACTGAGCATTTAGCTTGTAAAGTCAAAATTAAGGTCGAGTTAGCGATAAAACCCGTTCGTCAGTTTTCCCTCGGAAAAGCTCAAGAGAGTAGCGGCCAAGGAAGGGTTGCCAATATTATCGCTATTGCGTCGGGCAAAGGTGGAGTAGGTAAGTCGACGACTACAGTTAATTTGGCTTATGCTTTAATGGCAGAAGGCGCAAGAGTGGGCATTTTAGATGCGGATATATACGGTCCATCAATTCCCTCTATGCTTGGTCTCAAAGATGAAAAGCCAAGCTCTAATGATGGTAAGCTGATGACTCCGCTTTATGCTAAAGGCTTGAGTGCCATGTCTATCGGCTTTTTAGTTGATGAAGCCGATGCTACTGTTTGGCGAGGTCCTATGGCCAGTACTGCTTTTAATCAATTATTAAACGAAACTGATTGGCCAGCGCTCGATTATCTACTCATTGATATGCCGCCCGGTACGGGCGATATTCAATTAACCTTGGCACAAAAAGTACCCGTGGCAGCAGCTGTCATTGTTACCACACCACAAGATATTGCCTTAATTGATGCCGTAAAAGGTATTGCCATGTTCGATAAAGTTAAAGTGCCGGTATTAGGTATTATAGAGAATATGAGTTACCACTTATGCGAAAACTGTGGACATCAAAGTCATATCTTTGGTGAGGCGGGTGGCAAGCACATGGCAGAAGATCAGGAGACAGTGCTATTGGGGCAATTACCTTTGGATATCGCTATTCGCCAAGATGCTGATTTTGGTGAATCTGACATAATTGAAAATAGCGCTGGTGAAATAGCTAACCATTACCGTAAAATAGCCCGAAATGTTTCGGCGCAATTATTTTTACAATGTGACAATGCCAGCCCGCTAACCGCAACAATAACCACGCGTACTTAAACCAGCAAGGTTTAAGCGCAACTAAGGTAAAGACAAACCATTATGAGATTATGTGATAAAGATATAGAACAATACCTTGATGATGGAAAAATCATTATTGAGCCAAAACCTGACACTTCAATGATCTCAGGGGTTAGTGTTGATATTCGATTGGGCAATGAATTTAGAGTTTTTCAAGACCATACCGCGCCATATATTGATTTAAGTGCGCCAAAGGCTGAAGTGCAAGAAGCAATGAATTCCATCATGAGTGATGAGATTCATATCGCAGATGGTGATGCTTTCTTTTTGCATCCAGGGGAGCTGGCATTGGCAGTGACGCTTGAATCAGTGACATTACCGGATAATATTGTTGGTTGGCTTGATGGTCGTTCATCATTAGCTCGTTTAGGACTAATGGTACATGTAACCGCTCACCGGATTGATCCAGGCTGGTCTGGTCAAATTGTATTAGAATTTTATAACAGCGGTAAATTACCGTTAGCACTTCGCCCACAAATGAAAATAGCTGCATTAAACTTTGAAACTATGTCATCGAGCGCCGCACGTCCTTATAACAAGCGAAAAGACGCTAAATATAAAGACCAAAAAGGTGCTGTTGCTAGTCGAATTAGCCAAGACGATAACGAATAAAAAATTATATTCGTTATCGTATCAATAGTAATAGTAAGAAAAATAGCGAGCAGTTAGCTCGCTATTTCTATTTTTACTGGACTAGAAATTTGGTTTACGCAGGTTTCTAATGCATGAATAAGTTTTTCATTATCATGATGGTGTGGGACTTTATTATGACTTAAGTCTTGGCAAATGATTTTAACTTGGTCTGAACTGATACTTTCATCTTGGCAAATAACACTGTCAATCGGCAAGCAACCAATATTACTTTTAATCCAATCCAGTTTTTCATCTAATGTCAATTTCGCGGCAGGGCTCTTCTCAGCCACTATATTGTCAATAAAAACACAATGTCCTTTTCGCTTATCTAATGCTTTCGCTATATCTCTCACTAAAAGAGGAGGCACAACACTGGTTAAGAAACTACCGGGTCCTAGAATGATTAGGTCAGCACTCTCAATTGCATCAATACAAGACTTCACAGCCTTAACTAATGGCGCTAACATTAAATCGGTAGGCATTATTGGCATTTCGTCAACAGAGAGTTCTCCGAGGCGACAACGTCCCTCAGGATAGAAAGCCATTAAGTCTGTAGGTGTTTCAGACATAGGTAATACTTGCGTTTTGACTCGCAATATACGGCGCACTAGTTTGATGGAGTCCATAGGACTTGATTGTACTTTGCCTAGTCCGTAGAGAATTAAGTTACCCAGGTTATGCCCACCAAGCTCATCATTACCTTCAAAACGAAAATTAAATAGCTGGCTACCAATTGAATTCTCATCGACTAACTGGGTCAAACAGTTACGTAAATCACCCCATGCAATTGTACTACTTCTTTTTCTTAATCGACCCGTTGAACCACCATTATCTGTGGTGGTCACAATACCAGTGAGTTTATTACCCATAAAGGAGAGGGTGGATAATACACGACCTAAACCGTGTCCGCCGCCAATCGCGACTATGTTAAGTTTTTTGAGCTGCATACGGTTTACTACTTCATTAATGTATGGCTAAGTACGGTAAACCATACCGTTAAATGGCAAAAAAATAAAGTAACTAACCATATGGACAACAATATTCTTATATTGGATGGTGAAATAGCATTAATTAAGATAGGCATGTTACTGAAAATATAATAGTAGGTTTATAGCTGGTTAATAATTATACTGCCATTACAGTTAGTTAGTCTAAATTAGATAATAAATAACCATGTTGGTCATTGTGCGATCAGTTGATGCGTTTTTTACTAATTAAATGCTGTTTTTTACAAATAAGTGTTGACAGTTTCTTAGCTGCTGCTTAGAATGCGCCTCGTTTTCAGCAAGTGTTAGGTCCACTGGTTGAGAGCGTGTTTGATAGCTATTAGGCCAGTTATTGAACGACTCGAATAATTCGGGGCTATAGCTCAGCTGGGAGAGCGCTTCGCTGGCAGCGAAGAGGTCTGCGGTTCGATCCCGCATAGCTCCACCATATTAGGTTTTTTGTTTAGGTTAACTCTTGAGTTGGCATTTACAAAAAATAGATAGTTTAATTGGTTTGTTAATATTATTTATAATGTAAACAACTAATTTGTGTCCCTATCGTCTAGAGGCCTAGGACACCGCCCTTTCACGGCGGTAACAGGGGTTCGAATCCCCTTAGGGATGCCACTATTTCTTTGTCACTTTCATTATATGAATGTGATGAAGACAATTAAGTTGCTTAAACTTATAAAAAATTAAGCGCTGTTCTAATTTAGCGATTAGCTAAATATTGTGTCCCTATCGTCTAGAGGCCTAGGACACCGCCCTTTCACGGCGGTAACAGGGGTTCGAATCCCCTTAGGGATGCCACTTTATTCATTCTTTTAAGTGTGATAAAAGAGAGCATTAATAAGTTGCTTAAACTTATAAAAAATTAAGCGCTGTTCTAATTTAGCGATTAGCTAAATATTGTGTCCCTATCGTCTAGAGGCCTAGGACACCGCCCTTTCACGGCGGTAACAGGGGTTCGAATCCCCTTAGGGATGCCACTTTATTCATACTTTTAAGCGTGATAAAAGAGAGCATTAATAAGTTACTTAGACTTATAAAAAATTAAGTATGTTCTGAATTTAGCTTTTAGCTAGTTCTGTGTCCCTATCGTCTAGAGGCCTAGGACACCGCCCTTTCACGGCGGTAACAGGGGTTCGAATCCCCTTAGGGATGCCACTTTTATCCTTCTTTTGTATAAAGGGAACGATGAGAGGAGCATGCAGTTATCTTATTACTGTTTTAAAATAAGAAATTAGAGTTTCAGTTTTTTAAGAGTCTTCTATAATTGACCTTGATAAAACTGAATCAGCAGAGTGATCTGCTAGATAGTTTGAAATGACTTGGCATTAGCTAATTCAATCAGTGTCCCTATCGTCTAGAGGCCTAGGACACCGCCCTTTCACGGCGGTAACAGGGGTTCGAATCCCCTTAGGGATGCCACTTTCTTTTGATTGATTAAAAGAACAGTGAACTATATGAGAAAACCCACGCAATATGTAAATATTGCGTGGGTTTTTTTTTACTTGATTTTTAGCTTTTGATTTTACTTTCTCGTTGGCACCGCTGGCTTTTCAATTTATAGTGTTATACAAATTGACTTATATCTAATTGAAATATAATAAGGAAGTAATGTGAGCGAAATTAACTATCCAATCAAAGGGGCTTGTCAGTGTGGACAAGTGACCTATCAATTATTTGCTGCGCCACTTATGGTGGCAGCTTGTCATTGCCGTCAATGTCAAAAACTTTCTACAAGTGCATTTAGTATTACTGCTGTAGTTAACCTTAGCGATATAGAGTTTTCTGGAGAAATGTCTGACTGGAGCCGGTTGGCTGATAACGGTAATACCAATGGGGCAAAGTTCTGTCCTTGTTGTGGTAACCGTATTTACCATTTTAATCCTAATTATCCCGATAAAATAAAATTAAAACCGAGTACTTTAGAAGACACCAGAGTGATACAACCAAGTATGCATATATGGACCAGTGAAAAACAAGCGTGGTTCAAGCTTCCTGTCGACTTACCCTCTTATGAAAAACAACCATTTTAATACTTTAGTGTATTAACTGATAAGGAATATAACGTGTTAAATGGTATTCATCATGTGGCAATTATCTGCTCAGATTATGAGAAGTCTAAAGATTTTTATACTCGGATATTAGGTTTAAAAGTAATCGCAGAAAATTATCGAGTTGCTCGTGATTCTTTTAAATTAGATTTAAGGCTACCAGATGGTAGTCAAATCGAGTTGTTTTCTTTTCCTAATGCTCCCGAAAGACCTAGCCAACCTGAAGCCCAAGGGCTTAGACATCTGGCTTTTAATGTTGAAAGTGTCGAGCAGGTTTGTCAATATTTAATAAGCCGTGGTGTAGACGTTGAGCCCATTAGAGTCGATGAGTATACCGGTAAACAGTTTACCTTTTTTAATGATCCTGATGGCTTGCCTTTAGAATTATATCAGCAGAATTAATTAAAATGATGAAGTTTGAGACCTCCTTAGTCATAGTGGAACAATAAGAGGAAATACAATGACAGTGCAAGAAATTATCGATTTTTGGTTTAAAGAAATAGAGCCTGCTCGTTGGTGGATTAAAGACACATCGTTTGATAATGATATTACAGTTAAATTTCTGCAAGTACATGAAGCAGCGAAACAATGTGAATTAGTACAATGGCGTGAAACAGCCTCAGGCCGACTTGCCGAAATCATTGTATTGGATCAGTTTTCACGGAACATGTTTCGAGATACCCCGCAAGCTTTTGCTTATGACGGGATCGCTTTAGCACTAGCTCAAGAAGCTATTGCCTTGGGCGAAGATAAAAAACTTAGCCCAATAGAGAGAAGCTTTTTGTATATGCCTTTTATGCACAGTGAGTCATTAGTTATTCATGAAACAGCTGTAACGCTTTATAGAGCCAATGGCATAGCTAACAATGTTGAGTTTGAGCTGAAACATAAAGAGATTATTGAACGCTTTGGCCGCTATCCGCATCGTAATAACATCCTAAATCGGGAATCAACAGCTGAAGAAGTTATGTTTTTAAGCCAACCTAACTCCTCATTTTAATATTTTATTGCTCAGTGCAAAAAAGAAAAACCAGTATTACTGATTACCCACAGGGGAAACTCCCTACGGGAGGGTATTAAATGGCTAAGAACCGCGTTATTTATTTTAACCATATAATACCAATTTGATTAAATTTCTTCCCAACTCAGAGCTCTGCTCGATGTTCAATAACAAGGAAAATTTGTTTCGGTTTAGTCATTCTAAATCAAATAAACTTAACGATGTTAGTGGACATCGAGAAAGCTCCCAGAGGGCGAGTTTAAAAGGTTTACATGCTGCGTTATTGATTTTGACAAGGAAATAACCATTATCTTCAATCAATGCCTTGCCTCTAAGCCTTTTAATTCTCGCTGAGTGAGAAAGAACTTAATCAACTTGGTATAATGACTATGCTTAAGATAAATGTCTTGTATTTGACCCGGTAAATTCCCGCTAAAATCATGTGTCTCCTATGGGGTTGGGTATATAGCCTATTAATAGGCTACTTGCTTTAGGCTTTGATTTACCGACCCATTTATCATTTTTATTGTCTTATCCCTTCGATCCGAAATGTTTACACTAAATTTCATAGTGAAAATTAATTGTCGACAATTATACTTAAGTCTACTTGAATAATTCATAAATTAAGATATTATTGATTTATATTATTGTGTTTGTCGACAATCTTGTTGTCTTGATAAACATCCTTAACGAATATATTTAGGTTTACACGACAAATTATGTTTTTACAAAACCCAACAAAACAAGCGGCAATTACCACGGCTGATAAGGTCTTTGAACAGCTTCAACATGCCATTGTTGAAGGTGATATGACTGCGGGTAGCAAAATAAGTGAACCTGAACTTGCCAAACGCTATGAAATAAGCCGTTCAACCTTACGTGAAGCGTTAAACCGTTTAGAGAAATGTCATCTGATTGAGCGCAAAGCTAATGTAGGCTCACGCGTTGTTGATTGCACTATTGAAGGGTTACTTGAGTTATATATTACCCGAGAAGCGCTCGAAGGTATGGCATGTCGTCAAGCAGCACTAAATATGACCGATGAAGAGATCGCATATATGCAGGATATGTTAGCGAAACATGCGGGTGATAAAGCGTTGCAAGATGGCATTGCTTATTACCAAGAAGAAGGTGATGTTGATTTTCACTATAAAGTTATTCTTGGTAGTCATAATCAGCAGCTGATCAATCTTATTTGTGATCAGTTATATCACTTAGTTCGCATGTATCGTTGTCAGTTTGGTATGTATAGCCCAAGAGCAACACGTGCTTTTACCGAACACTCAAATATTATTCAAGCAATCTGTGATAGAGACGGAGAACTAGCCGAACTATTAATGCGTCGCCATATCGCGGCATCACGAAAAAACATCGAAAATAAAATCGCTTTACAAAAAGCTACACAAAAATCTGAGGAGCTCTAAAATGTCAAAACAACATGTTTCACCGGGTAAGAAATTTCGTCTAGCGCTAGAAAATAATAAACCTCTGCAAGTAGTCGGTACGATAAACGCTTATTGCGCGATGATGGCAGAGCAACTTGGCCACCAAGCTATTTATTTATCGGGTGGCGGGGTTGCTAATGCATCTTACGGTTTACCAGATTTAGGGATGACGTCACTTAATGATGTTATTGCTGACGTACAAAGAATTACCGGCGCTTCAAGCCTACCTTTACTGGTAGATATTGATACGGGTTGGGGTGGGGCGTTTAATATTGCTAAAACTATTCGAGATATGGAAAAAGCCGGAGCAGCTGCCGTTCATTTGGAAGATCAAGTGGCACAAAAGCGTTGTGGCCATCGTCCGAATAAAGAGATCGTAACAACACAAGAAATGGTTGACCGTATTAAGGCTGCGGTAGATGCACGTATAGACAGTGACTTCTTTATTATGGCTCGTACAGACTCTTTTGCACAAGAAGGGCTGGAATCTGCCATTGAACGTGCTAAAGCCTATGTTGCTGCGGGTGCTGATGGTATTTTTGCCGAAGCGATTCAAACACAAGAACATTATGAAGCTTTCACCAAGGCTCTTGATGTACCTGTTCTTGCCAATATCACTGAATTTGGGCAAACAGAGCTTTGGAATAAAGAACAATTAGGTGAGTGGGGATGTGCGATGGTGCTTTATCCATTATCAGCATTTCGTGCTATGAATAAAGCGGCTGAGTCTGTTTATAAAACACTCTTAAATGATGGTGACCAAAAAGCTGAAATTGATAACATGCAAACGCGTATGGATTTATATGACTACCTTGGTTATCACGACTACGAACAAAAGCTTGATTCGCTCTTTGCTGAAGAAAAGGCTCAAGAAAAAACACACAAATAATCAGTTGTTCTACTGAACCAAAGAGTACTGTAAGTACCAATACGTTCGGTAGAATGGATAAAAAATCGTTATACATATTATCAGATGAGGAAAGGATTATGACCGGTACAACAGCAGAGAAAAGTGTCGTTAGCAAACCAGCAAATACTGCAGGACTTCGCGGACAAAGTGCAGGTGAAACAGCACTTTGTACTGTAGGTAAATCAGGCTCAGGCTTAACTTATTGTGGTTATGATGTGGCTGATCTTGCCGAAAACTCAACGTTTGAAGAAGTAGCGTACTTACTTTTTAATGGTGAATTACCAAACCAAGCGCAATTAGATACATATAAGTCAGCATTAAAATCAATGCGTGACTTACCTGCAGCGGTAAAAGCGGTATTAAAGCTTATCCCTAAAGATACTCATCCTATGGATGTAATGCGTACGGGTTGTTCTGTTTTGGGCAATATTGAGCCTGAAAATGACTTCTCAGAGCAAAACCAAGCAGCAAACCGTTTGTTAGCCGCTTTCCCCGCAATTATGTGTTATTGGTATAAGTATTCACATGATGGTGTTGAAATAGACTGTATGACTAATGAAGATTCATTAGGTGGACACTTTTTACGTTTATTGAACCAAGAAGAGCCTTCTGAGCAACATAAGCGTGTAATGGATGTGTCATTGATTTTATACGCAGAGCATGAATTTAACGCCTCTACATTTACTGCCCGTGTTTGTGCATCAACATTATCAGATATGTTCTCCTGTATCACCGGTGCTATTGGTACTTTACGTGGACCACTTCATGGTGGGGCAAACGAAGCTGCAATGGATATGATTGAAAAATTCAAGTCACCTGCAGATGCTAAAGAGCAAATGGCTGGTATGTTAGCGCGTAAAGAAAAAATCATGGGCTTTGGTCACGCGATTTACCGTACATCCGATCCACGTAATACCGTAATCAAAGCATGGTCTGAAAAATTAGCAGCTGAGAATGGCGACACGTCTTTATATGACATTTCAGTGGCGTGTGAAGAGTTTATGTGGGACACCAAAAAGTTATTCTGTAACGCTGATTTTTTCCACGCTTCGACGTATAACTACATGGGCATTCCAACTAAATTATTTACACCTATCTTTGTGTGTTCACGTTTGACCGGTTGGGCTGCTCATGTAATGGAACAGCGTTCTAATAACCGTATAATACGCCCGAGTGCAGACTACATCGGCAGCGAACCACGTAAGGTTTCTCTTATCTCTGAGAGGTAGGAGAGACTTGTTATTTGCCACAACTTCATCGTCAGAAAGTCATTACATATAAAGATAGTCACATATCTTTATATGCTCATACTTTCTTCCTTGAATTCGTGGCAAATTCCGTCGTCTAATTGCACTTAAAGATTTAAACAAGATAAGTGATTTATTAATTGTTTATTTGACTACTGTTTGTTAAAGATATTTCCTGGAATAACTTATGAATTACCAATACCGAAAACCGCTACCTGGTTATAAAGAGAATGGCTCGACGATAGATTTTTTTGATACACGTGAAGCGATCGAAACAATTAAACCAGGCGCTTACGCTAAATTACCTTACACGTCACGTGTACTTGCTGAGCAATTAGTGCGTAAATGTGATCCTGCGACCCTTACCGATTCATTAAAGCAAATTATTGAAGTGAAGCAAGACCTTGATTTTCCTTGGTATCCGGCACGTGTTGTTTGTCATGATATTTTAGGTCAAACCGCCTTAGTTGATTTAGCGGGTCTTCGTGATGCTATTGCGGAACAAGGTGGTGACCCTGCCAAAGTTAACCCTGTTGTGCCGACACAGCTTATTGTTGACCATTCATTAGCTGTTGAAGCGCCGGGTTTTGACCCTGAAGCGTTTGATAAAAACCGCGCAATTGAAGACCGTCGTAATGAACAGCGTTTTCATTTCATTGAGTGGACTAAAACAGCGTTTAAAAATGTTGATGTTATTCCTGCCGGTAACGGTATCATGCACCAAATCAACTTAGAGAAAATGTCGCCGGTTATTCAAGCGCGTGATGGTGTTGCTTTCCCTGATACTTGTGTTGGTACCGACAGTCATACACCGCATATTGATGCCTTGGGTGTTATTGCGATTGGAGTGGGTGGTTTAGAAGCTGAAACCGTTATGTTGGGTCGTCCATCAATGATGCGTCTACCTGATATTATTGGTGTTAAGTTAACCGGTAAACGCCAACCCGGTATTACAGCTACCGATATGGTCTTAGCTATTACAGAATTCTTACGTAATGAAAAAGTTGTTTCTGCTTATTTAGAATTCTTCGGTGAAGGCACTAAAGGTTTAACCATTGGTGACCGAGCCACTATATCAAACATGACACCAGAGTACGGTGCGTCTGCAGGGATGTTCTACATTGATGAACAAACTATTGATTATTTGAAAATTACCGGTCGTGAACCTGAGCAAGTAGCCCTAGTTGAAACGTATGCGAAACACACAGGTTTATGGGCTGATGATTTAGTTGAAGCACAATACCCGCGTGTTATTGAATTTGATTTATCAACGGTAGGTCGTAATTTAGCAGGACCTTCTAATCCACATCGTCGTTTAGCTACCGCTGACTTAGTCTCGAAAGACATTGCTAAAAATTTAGCTGTCTGTAAAGAAGATGAAGCTAATGGTCTAATGCCAGATGGCGCAGTAATTATTGCCGCTATAACGTCATGTACTAACACATCTAATCCGCGAAACGTTGTTGCTGCAGGTCTTGTGGCTAAACGCGCTAATGAATTAGGTTTAGTACGTAAACCTTGGGTTAAATCGTCATTTGCACCCGGTTCAAAAGTTGCCAAACTTTATTTAGAAGAAGCAGGTCTGCTTTCTGAAATGGAAAAATTAGGTTTTGGTATTGTAGGTTATGCTTGTACTACGTGTAACGGTATGTCGGGTGCGTTAGACCCTAAAATCCAACAAGAAATTATTGACCGCGATTTATACTCAACAGCGGTGTTATCAGGTAACCGTAACTTCGATGGTCGTATTCATCCACACGCAAAACAAGCATTTTTGGCATCACCGCCATTAGTCGTTGCTTATGCCATTGCTGGTACGATGCGTTTTGATATTGAAAGAGACGTATTAGGTCAAGATCAAAACGGTAACGATATTACCTTGAAAGATATCTGGCCATCAGATGAAGAAATCGATGCTATCGTTGCTTCATGTGTTAAACCTGAACAATTCAAGAAAATTTATACACCAATGTTCGATTTAGGCGCTTTTGAACCTGCCAAAAGTCCATTATACGACTGGGATCCTAAGAGTACTTATATCCGCCGACCTCCCTATTGGGAAGGTGCCTTAGCTGGTGTCCGTACTATGAAGGGCATGCGTCCTTTAGCGGTGTTAGGTGACAACATCACCACCGATCATTTATCACCATCAAATGCGATTCAGCTAAATAGTGCTTCAGGTGCTTACCTTGAAAAAATGGGTTTACCCGTAGAAGACTTTAATTCATACGCAACGCATCGTGGCGATCATGAAACAACGCAACGAGCAACCTTTGCTAATCCTAAATTGTTTAACGAAATGTGTCGTGACGAAAATGGCGAAGTTAAACAAGGCTCATTAGCGCGTATAGAGCCCGAAGGCACAGAGTCTCGCATGTGGGAAGCGATTGAAACTTACATGGAACGCAAACAGCCGTTAATTATTATTGCAGGTGCTGACTACGGTCAGGGATCTTCACGTGATTGGGCCGCAAAAGGTGTTCGTCTAGCGGGTGTTGAAGTGATAGTTTCACAAGGTTTCGAGCGTATTCACCGCACTAATTTGGTCGGCATGGGTGTTTTACCCCTTGAGTTTGTTAACAGTGAAACACGTCACACTTACAATATTGATGGTAGCGAAACTTATGATATTGTTGGTACTACATCACCAGGGGCAGCTATGACTGTTGTGATGACCCGTGCAAACGGTGAAATCATTGAAATTCCAGTGAAGTGTCGTTTAGATACAGCGGAAGAAGTTTCCGTTTACGATGGCGGTGGCGTGCTACAAAAGTTTGCCACCGATTTCCTTGAATCGAATGCTTAAATGGTCTTTTCGTGCTATTTCTTCGTTAGAAGTGCTCATTGACATGCGTCAACTCCGCGCTTCCGCCTTGAACTAGCACAAAAAGCCTGCTTTATTCATTCAGATTCACAGAGTTTAATTAATTTAAAAGGCACATTTCGATGTGTCTTTTTTATAAAATATTAAGAAAGAGGATAAGTAAATGACAACAGTACATAAACCTCAAATAAAAGTGCCGGCTACTTATATGCGTGGCGGCACTTCGAAAGGTGTATTTTTTAATTTAACCGATTTACCTGAGAGTTGTCAGCAAGCGGGTAGTGCACGTGATGAATTGTTATTACGCGTCATTGGCAGCCCAGATCCATACGGAAAACAAACCGATGGCATGGGCGGAGCAACGTCTAGTACCAGTAAAACCGTGATATTGGCACAATCAACACAAACTGACCATGATGTTGATTATTTATTTGGTCAAGTGGCTATCGATAAAGCGTTTGTAGATTGGTCGGGTAATTGCGGAAACTTAACAGCTGCGGTTGGCAGCTTTGCTATTAGCTCAGGCTTAGTCAGTGCAGACAGAATACCTGATAACGGCATTTGTGAAGTGCGAATTTGGCAAAAAAACATCAGTAAAACAATTATCGCCCATGTACCAATGACTAACGGTGAAGTACAAGAAACCGGTGATTTTGAACTTGATGGCGTCACTTTTCCTGCAGCTGAAGTGAAAGTTGATTTTGTAGCACCTGTAGATCCATCTGAAGCGATGTTTCCTACGGGCAATTTAGTTGATGATCTTGTTGTACCTGATATTGGCACGTTTAAAGCGACTATGATCACAGCAGGTATTCCAACCATCTTCTTAAATGCAGAAGAAATAGGGTATACAGGTACAGAGCTGCAAGAAGCCATTAATGGTGATGAAAAAGCATTAGCACGTTTTGAAACTATTCGTGCTTATGGGGCAGTAAAAATGGGCTTAATTAGTGATATTTCTGAAGCAGCCTCTCGTCAACATACCCCTAAAGTAGCGTTTGTTGCGCCAACACAAGCGTATACCTCTTCAAGTGGCAAAAATATTTCTGCCAGCGAGATTGATTTGCACGTACGTGCACTGTCAATGGGTAAGTTGCATCATGCCATGATGGGCACTGCGGCTGTTGCCATTGGTACTGCTGCCGCTATTCCAGGCACACTAGTAAATTTAGCTGCTGGCTCAGGAGAAAGGAGCGCGGTAACTTTTGGTCACCCCTCAGGTACACTAAAAGTCGGCGCACAAGCTGAATGTATTAGTGGTAACTGGACTGTGAAAAAAGTAAGCATGAGCCGAAGTGCACGTGTATTGATGGAAGGTTGGGTGAGGGTGCCTGTATCCTCTGAATAGAAAGAAAATTGAATAGATAACAGCTTGATAATTTAGCTATCAAAACAGAAAAAGCGCAGAGTAATCTGCGCTTTTTATTGGTTATACTTTTACATTAGTCTATGGCACTAGAACTTAAATTCAGCGCCAGCATAATAGAATGCACCATTAAATCCAAAAGGTGCTGAGCGACGTGAATAAGTAAATACACCAGGGCTACTTACTACCACATTACCACTTGCATCTTCTATTGTTCCTGAACGTGAATTACCTATGGTATTTTCATCCGGGTAAACATCAAACAAGTTATTACCACCAATGTTAAATGATAAGCTTTCAGTAACTTGGTAATTGATACGTAAATCTGTCAGCACTTCAGCGCCGTAAGTTTGTCGACCACCATCAGTAACGGTATATTCACCATAACGGTTAAAGGCTAAATTAATACTCAAATCACCTAGAGTATAAAAACCACTCAAGCTGATACGGTCTTGTGGTTGCCACTCTTCAATGATTGAAATAGCTTGCTCAGAGAAGACGTCACTAGGATCAACCCCACCAAGTGCACTACCTGTCGGCGTATAAATACTTACTACGTCTGTCTCAGTAAAGTTTGCTGCTGCAGTTAAGTTAAAGTCACCGCCTAATAGCTCAGTATTCCATGTCGCAATAATATCAATACCTGTAGTTTCAGTATCTGCACCATTAAGGAAAAACTGACCAGCACCAGCGCCTGAGGCAATTAATGCCGCATCTAAAGCGGGTGATAAACCTTGCCCCAGAGAGTTACTTAATACGATACGATCTTCAATATCAATTGAATACCAATCGACGGTTAAGTTAATGTTATCTGTGATATTAATCACAGTACCTAAACTTAAGTTGGTTGCTTCTTCTTCCTTTAATTCAGGAATACCGACCGCTTTGGCTAGGTTTGAGTCATTACGAAAAGTGCCCACTTGTACGGCAATTTGATCGCCACCGGGGTTATTCGGATCGTTTTGGAACTGAGTGCTAATGTTATCAGTGTATAGCTGCTGCATTGATGGAGCACGGAAACCAGTACTCATAGCACCACGAATCGCGATTGCTTCAGTAATTGACCAATTAGCCGCTAGTTTAAAGTTAGTACTGTCACCAAAACCTTGGTAATCATCATAACGCACGGCACCAGTAACAATTAAATCTTCAGTCACTTCAGTTTCTGCATCGACATAAAATGAGATGACATCACGGGTTTCGTCTACCGCTTGCATCGGCGCTGTGCCACCAAAACCTTGAGACCCAGCAGAGCGATCATCGGCGTATAAACTATTGCCTTGTGCATCAGTATCGTAGTCGCGATATGAGTATTCATCACCTGCAGTGACTATAAATTGATCGGTTCTAATCTCTGCGCCCATAGCGAGTGAAAACAAATCAAAGTCTTGAGTATAATCAAGGTTCAATGTTTGTAATGATAGCTCTAGCCCGTAAGCTGCTGCTTGACGTGGAATAGACGCTCTAATCTCATCAGCACTCAAACCCGAGCTATAACGTAATGAATTTGCATAAGAAGAGTTAATGGTATCGCTAGTAATATAGTCAATATTGTTCTGACCATAGGTGTAAGAAAAGTCTAAGCTTGAGCCATCCGAAAACTGTGTTTGGTAACCCAAGTTATAAGAAATATCTTGTATGTCGGTATTGATTTTAGGTAAAAATCCAGCAGGAATAGTTGCATCACCATCTTGAAGTGGGGCATTACCACCATTATTATTGTTATGACGGAAAAATGCGGCAGACTCATTATCTCGATTTGAGTAAGTGAGGAAACCATACAATTCACCATCACCTAATTCATAGCCGGTATTAATGGTTAAACCAAATTGGCTCGAATCAGCATCACCGATCCTAAAGGTTGAGCGACTAGCGGTAGCTTCTCTAGCATCACCTAATAATACATTACCATTAGCCAAATCAGTACATCCTGAAAATTGGCATGAGCCATGTAATCCAGCGCGATTTGTATAACCACGGTCTCTAAAATTGAGGGTAGTATTTAAGTAACCATTATCTCCTAAGCTAAAGCCTTTAGTAATGTCGACATTAGTTGTTTCACCGTCACCTTCTGAATATTCACCATAAGATACCGCTACTTTACCGCCTTCACTGGCATCGTTCAGCACGATGTTAATGACACCCGCTATAGCGTCAGAGCCATATTGTGCCGCTGCACCATCACGCAATACTTCGATGCGTTTAATCGATGCTGCTGGGATAGCATTCATATCGGTACCCGCTGTGCCACGACCAACAGAGGTGTTTATATGAATTAGACTGGCTTGGTGTCGACGTCGACCATTGATTAATACTAACGTTTGATCTGGTCCTAGCCCTCTGAGTGTTGCTGGACGTAAAGCATCGCTACCATCACTGATGGATGAGCTAGAGAAGTTAAATGATGGAGCGATAGCTTGAAGCATCCGACCAACTTCTGTTTGACCAGTGTTGGCTAATGCTTCTGCGGATAAAATATCTACGGGTACAGGCAAGTCTTCAGCGGAACGACCGGCAACCCGGCTACCAATAATAGCTATTTTTTCTACTTCACTTTCTTGTACTTGAACTGCTTCTTGAGCTAAAGCGGTTTGACTTGCTGCTCCGAGTAAAAGTGGGATTAGCGCGGCGTTCATGTTTTTATGTTTCATTGTTATATCTCTCTTGTTATGTGAATCAACTTGAATGCTCAGTTGACCAGAGATATTAACAACAGCGACTAGACCCGAGCCATTTAGTAATTTTTTTAGGCCAGCGTTAACAGGATAATACCCTTTTAATGCATTTGCTTGATGTTGCTTGGTCAAATCAAATGAAAATATAATCGTTTGATTGGCCTTTTGGGCAAATGCAATTAAGGCTTTATCAGCTCGTTGTTTATTAATATCAAAGCGAATGAAATCTTCAGCACTGGCATACCTTGTTGGTAATAGCATCACCGCTAAGGTGAACGTTGCTAACAAGGCGTGACTAACCGAGATTTGATTCAGACGAAATTGCTTTCGCCAACTGTGCAATATTAATAAACAGCTAAGCAGGGGAAATCCTCTAATTTATTTATAATTTTTTATTATCTTGTTGCATGTGTAATGAAATAGCCAGTAATAAATACTGGCTATTGGTCTAATAAATAAAGATAAAGCTTAAAAGGAAATAGGGGATTAGTTAGCCGAAGTAAGCAAAATAGTACCATCAGAACTTTTATTGAAATTGATACCAAAATTACTCTGTAATGAAATAAGGAGACCATCAATGTCACCGGCTTTAAAATAACCGGCAACATGTATTTCAGCGAGTTCACTATCGATAATCTTAAAGTGACTGGTGGTGTAGCGACTAATTTCAGCAAGTGCAATCGATAGAGGCTCACCCTCAAAAATAAGCATGCCTTGTTGCCATGCTAGATCACGATGAATTTGATCTAAAGATACTTTTTCTATCGGTGTAGTATTAATTGAGGGGGAATTATCGGTTATTACCGCCTTTTCACCAGAAACAACTAACGTTGCCTCTAAAGTATCAGATTTAAAGGTAGTACGAGCTTGCATTAACGTATTTTTAATATCAGTTACCGGCATGCTTGCTTTGGTAATTAATACCTTACCTTCAGTGACAACCAATTCCATTGCTAAGCTATCATTCTTTTGAACATTAAAAATGGTACCGAGTGCAGTAAATGATTTTTCACCAGCGGTGACCGTGAAAGGACGGCTTCTATCTTTAGCCACATCAAAACGGGCTTCGCCATTTACTAAAGTAAGCAAGCGATGTTTGGGGCTATATTCAACTTCGATAAGGCTGTTGGTATTTAATTGGATTTGTGACCCGTCTTGTAAGGTAAAACTTGTTTGTTCACCTATTTGAGTTTTTAAGGTGTAAGTTTGGGTTAATTGTTGTTCGTTAAACGAAGGTAAGTAAGGTAAAAAAGACTCATTGACTAGTGTATTAGCGCCAAGAAGCGAAATAATGGCAAAACTTGCAGCAATTGCTATTGCTGACCATTTATTTCGTTGACTTTGACAATTCGCCTGTGCCAACGGAAATAAATCACTTAATTCATTCAGTACACTTAAATCATCCCAATAAGAAGCCATCTCAAGTAGAGCACTGAGATGATGAGGTTTTTGTTTACACCAATCGACAAGTTGTTTTTTTTCAGGATTACTTAGGCCTCGGTCCATACGGCTGATCCAAAGACAAGCGAGTTCTTGGACATTATCATCATCTTGCTGTTTATTATCTGTACCAAATAACTGGCTGACATTACCCATGCTTATTCTCTATTTCCTGAATTTTTTCTTACTTGGTTGCTATGAACTTGGCGTTCTTTTTTTGAATTTTTAGTACATTGATCTTGGTTCATTCGTTTTATATACATTGCACTTTTTAGCAAACCTTGTGCTATATGCTTTTCTACGGTGCTTTCACTTAAATTTAAATACTTAGCAATTTCTTTTTGGCTTAAGCCATAAACTTTCTTTAGTATAAAACATTTACGCACTGAACCCGAGAGTTGATCGGTCGCACGACAAAAAAACAAAAATTGCTCTTTACTTTCATAATCGTCTTCAACGTTAACGCTAGTTAATTGAACAGGTGGCTGAGAAAAATCCTCTAGCGAATCATTATATTTATTATCCCATAGAGCTACATGATTTAGCGCAAGATTTTTTGCGGTTTTAAGCATATAGCTACGCACATATTTAATTTCTTGCTTTAAATCAGCCTCATAAGTTTTCACAAAAGTTTCTTGAACAATATCCTCAATATCGTCAGGTTTAACGATATGACTAATCAAGCGACCCATGTTTCTTTTAGTGCTAAGAAATAGGTTTGTTAATGTTGAGTTTCGTGTCATCCATGTTTGCCTAATACTTTTAGCTTGAATCGATAATACGCATTAGGTTGAGTGAATGTCTAACCTTAATCACATCTTTTTACTTTAACTTAAACGCTAGGCAGTTTATAAAGAGTTATTATTTATTATCGCCATAAAGGATTCAAGCTTGTCTATATTGTCCCCCGATAGAACTTTTTTTGATAATTCACGAGTGAATTATCTGTGTTTTAGCCTCTTGCTGTTGTGTTGTATTACGAGTATTAAAGCAAGAGCGGCTAAGTTAACTATTACTGATAATCTCATCGTCCGTGAGATCGATGATAAATCGGTTGAACAGGGTTTTTTGTCGAAAAATCAAGTATTCAAGTTAGTTCAAGGACAACATGCTTTAGTTGTTAAATATAAAGATGTTTTCGAAGACCTAGAGTTTGCAGAGGACAGGCTAGTAAAATCTGATTACTTTGTCGTTAAGTTTACCGTCGAAAATCAGCAAGAACTGTTGCTGATGACAAGTGAAATTAACGATTTGGCTACGGCAGAGCGTTTTGTTAAATCACCCGAATTACGTTTGGTCGATGAACATCAACAAGATGTTGTATTAGAACTAGAAAAGTTAAGTGATTATGCATTGGCCAAACAGGTAACTAAAGTGGTTAATACGTTATCGACTCCAACAGTTATGTCCCAAATCAATAGCAAAACAACGACGAACACTGAAAATGAACAAGCTTTTACCTCCCAAGTTATCAATTCAGTTGATACGGTTCCTATGCTGAAATACTGGTGGCAAAAAGCTAACAAAGGTGAAAAAGACGAGTTTATTGATTTTATTAATAAAAATAAGGAACTAAAGTAGAAAGTTATACTCGTTAATAGTACATTCAACAGGTTTATCTAAGGCGTTATATGAATATGATATCTTTTACTCGTTCACCAAAAAGTAGTCAATTAAAATGCAAGCGTATTCAGACTTGCGTTACATTATTGGTCTGTTTATTGTTCCCAACCATAGCTTCTGCTTTTGAAGAGACAGGGATAGAAGTGTCGGGTCAGGGCAGTGTTGTAGTTACACCTGACCAATTTTCGTTAACGTTAACAATTACCGAACGTGGTAGATTACCCAGTAAATTAAAAGCTTTAGTCGATAAAAAGAGTAATTCAGTCATTAGTGCAGCTAAAAGCCTTGCCGTAAAAGAGAGTAACATCTCATCTGCTCGTGTTAATTTACGAATAGTAGAAGAAAAACCATCAATTCAAGTTCAAGGTGTCGAGCTTAAAAGGGCCAGACAAGAAAGTATTTATATTGATGGACAAAGTATAAATCAGCAAACAAATCATGGTATTGAGCATAAGCAACCGTTATTTGAATTAAGCCGTCAAATAACGGTTGGGTTTAATAAGATAGATGAGTACGATAGCTTTTTAGCCCAAATAATTAAAATCAATGTAAGTCACATCTCCCCGCTTTCTATGAGTATTTCAGATCGAGATGAGTATTATCAACAAGCGTTATTGAAAGCGATTAGCCACGCAAAACAAAAAGCACAACGGATGAGTAAACAGGCGGGACATAACTTAGGCAAGATAATGTTGATTAAAGAGCTTTCGAGTAATAATTATCGACCAATGTATGCTGAGGCAATGATGAGTGATGCAAGCCCAAGAACACATTCATCCTTAACGGGTAGCCAAGACATAACAGCACGGGTTTTGGTTAAATTTAGTCTTGAAAATAGATAATTAGGTGATAAATGTCATTAGTTAAGCCAATTATTAGAGAAAAGCTTTAATTGTTGTGTGATTTTAGGTATGTTAGCGCTTTTTATTATAGCATTATCTAATGGTGGTTATTGATGAGTAATCAAGATGAGTTTTATCAAGAGTTATTAGGGCAAACTAAAGCGCTAATAAGTGATGAATCTGATATTATTGCTAACATGGCTAATATTAGTGCTTTACTGTTTGAACGCTTAACTGAGGTTAATTGGGTAGGTTTCTATCGTCTGATTGAAGACGAGTTAGTACTAGGTCCTTTTCAAGGCAAGGTTGCTTGTATTCGAATCCCGCTAGGGAGAGGTGTTTGCGGAACATGCGCATCATCAGGTACAGTTCAACGTATTGCCAATGTGCATCAGTTTGATGGTCATATTGCTTGTGATGCGAGTAGTAATTCAGAGCTGGTTATTCCGATAACCGTTGCAGGAAGAGTTATTGCTGTTTTAGATATAGATAGCACAGCGTTTTCACGTTTTGATTTGCAAGACGAAAAAGGCATTATGTCGATAGTTCAAGTATTCGAGCAGAATATATCTGTTTAATATGATGCCAAAGTGTCATCAGTTATAATAAATAGTGATATAGAAAAGTGAAGGTTTAATGAAAGAATTTGTAGTAATTCATGACTATTTAGTTACCCAAGAAATTGTCGGTGACTGGGATGGCCAGGAAGAAGAAGTTGCTGAGAACATGAATGAATTTTATCATACCATGTACGACTTAGCTGAAGAAGATATTGAAACGGAAGTTTTAGAGCAGTTATTAGCACTCATTTGGGATACCTGGATAGGCCAAGAAGAAATTGCTGATATAAGTACAGATGATATATATGATTGGTGTAAGCATGTGATTGATAACCCGGATCAACATCTCCAATCTGAAGAGTAAAGAAAGATAAACATTGGCGCTATTTTCTTGCTAGAGTGAAATCTTGTTGAAAAATGAAGTTAGCTTAATTTAATTTAAATTGTAAAAAAAAGTGTAGTCATGGAAACTGAAATTAAACGTACAAGTACGAAAGACATTATTGCTTATTTAACTGAAAAATTCCCTGAGTGTTTTTCAATTAAAGGTCCCGTTAAACCGCTTAAAATTGGTATATTCCAAGACCTAGCCGAGAAGCTTAATGATGATGAAACGGTTAGTAAAACTCGTTTGCGTCAAGCATTAAGACATTATACGAGCAGCTGGCGTTACCTTAAAGTTATCAAGGTTGGCAATTCTCGTGTAGACATTGATGGTAAAGACGTTGCTGAGATTGACGAAGAGCAAGCAACTTACGCAAGCAAAACGCTTAAAGAGAGCCAAGAAAAATTTGGTAACAAAAAAGCGACAGACAGCGATAGCAAAAAGCCTTATAAAGGTAAGCCTAGCTCAGCAGAAGCCGATACTACTAAACCGGCAGATAAAAAACGTGAATCAGCTAAATTTAAAACAGTGAAGTCAACGGCTAAAAAAACTGTTAAAAAAGAAGTAGAGACACTTAAGCCTGTTGAATCAGCTACAATAAAAGTAGGTAGTAATGTTAGAGTTCAGTTAGGTAATTCACCAATGAAAGCTACTATCACTGAAATATCAGGTAAAGATATCAGTGTACAACTTGACTCTGGCATGGTTATCAAGACTCAACTACAAAATATTTACTTATAGAAAGTAAAAAAGTCGCCATTATTAGGTTTGGCGGCTAGGCCTAACAAAACTGTTAGGTCACATAGAAATTGAATAGGAAGTTAATGCATGCAAAATTTTTGTCGTATCGCTCTCGCCGTATCTTTATCGTTAGGTTTGTCAGTCAGTACTCTTGCGTTTGAAAAACCAAATACTCCCAAAGAACTCCCTGTACTCATGCCTGAAACTCAGCATGCTACAGCAAGCAAGCGCATTACGGCTCGATTTACTCGTGCACACTATAAGAAAGTAACCATTGATGATGCCTTGTCAGGTGAAGTATTTGATCGCTTTATTAAACAACTTGATTATGCTCGGACTGTTTTTTTAGCAACGGATATTGATAACTTCCAAAAATACCGCCTAGAGTTTGACTCAGTATTGACACGTGGCAAGTTAGACATCGCTTATGATATTTTTAACCTAAATTTACAAAGACGTTTAGAGCGTTATGAATATGCGGTTAGCTTGTTGAATGTTAAAGAAGATAAAAACCCTTTTGATTTCACCAAAGAAGAAGTTTACTCTTTTGACCGCGAAGAAGCTCCTTGGCCTACAAGTAAAGCTGAACTCGATGAATTATGGCGTTTAAAGGTTAAGTCAGATGTTTTAAATTTGACGCTAACCAAAAAAGAATGGCCAAAAATCAAAGAAGTATTAACTAAGCGCTATAACTATGCGATCAAGCGATTAAAGCAGAGTGAAAGTGAAGATGCCTTTCAGTTAGTCATGAATAGTTTTGCTCGTGTAGTAGAGCCACATACCTCATATTTATCTCCGCGAAATGCAGAACGTTTTCAAGTTGACATGAATTTGTCGCTTGAAGGTATTGGAGCTGAACTGCGTTCAATTGAAGATTATACTGTTATTCACCGTATAGTTACGGGTGGACCGGCAGATAAGTCAAAACAACTTAAGTCAAAAGACCGTATTGTTGGTGTTGCCCAAGGTGAAAAAGATTTTGAAGATGTTATTGGCTGGCGCTTAGATGACGTCGTCGAACTAATTAAAGGCTCTAAAGGTACTACAGTACGTTTACAAATATTGTCAGGCGATAGTGATGACGAAGCTAATGTTAAAGTTGTTTCCATTGTTCGCGATATTATCAAATTAGAAGACAGAGCGGCAAAATCTGAAGTTTATTTAGCCAACCCAGATGATGCTGATAGTAAAAAGCTGGGTGTTATAACTATTCCAAGTTTTTATAATAATTTGTCAGAAGATGTAAAAAAAGAAATCGCTAAGTTAAAAGAGCAGGAAGTTAAAGGTATAATTGTTGACTTACGTGGCAATGGCGGCGGTTCATTAAGTGAAGCAACGTTATTGACGGGCTTGTTTATAGATAAAGGTCCTGTTGTTCAAATTAGGGATGGTGCAAATCGTATTCAAGTTAATAGTGACCGTGATGGTGTTAGTTTTTTTGATGGTCCATTAACGGTAATGGTTGATCGTTATAGCGCTTCAGCCTCTGAAATTTTCTCTGCAGCGATTCAAGATTATGGCCGTGGCGTCATCATTGGAGAACATACTTTTGGTAAAGGTACTGTACAGCAACATCGCGGTTTAGGTCGTGTATATGACTTGTATGAAAAACCTTTAGGTAGTATTCAATACACAATCGCTAAATTTTATCGCATTAATGGTGGCAGCACCCAACATCGAGGTGTTTTACCTGATATCTCTTTTCCTACCGCGGTAAACCCAGAAGACTGGGGTGAAAGTAAAGAAGAAAACGCATTACCTTGGGATCATATTGAACAGGCAAAATACACACCATTGAATGAACTCAATAAAGATATTGAGTACTTAAGCTCACTGTATCAACAACGGATTAAAACTAATCCTGAATTTAATTACTTGCTCGAAGATATTGGTATTTACCAAGCAGAAAAAGATGATAAAACCATTTCATTAAATCTTACTAAACGTAAATCTGAACGCGAAGAAAGTAAATCTAAACGTTTAGTGCGTGTTAATGCGCAACTTGCTCTTTTAGGCAAAGATAAAGTAACCGATTTAGATGATATATCTGATGAACTTGATGATTTAGACCCATTTTTAGATGAAGCAGCTCGCATCACCTTTGATTTTATATCATTAGGTAAGATTGCTAAAAAATAGTAAATATCAGCATAAACAAGCCGCCCATAGAGGCGGCTTTAACTTATCTACTTTTATTAACAGCTAAAAGTACGAGACTAAAACCCCATAACAATAACTATAATATAGGCTAATCCTTTATGTCTGAGTTAAACCTCCCAAAAAAACCAAGTATGCTCGATGCAAGCATTCCCGTTATCACATTAATCTGTTTACTCACCTTAGCCGTATTTTATTTTGGTGATAACTCATCTTATGGCCCAAATCAAATTGCCTTACTTATAGCGATGGGTGTTGCTATTATTGTTGGTGTGAAAAATGGTCATAACTGGCACTCTATCGAAAAAGCTATTGTTAATGGCATCTCTCTTTCGCTTGGTGCAGTATTAATTTTATTAGCCGTAGGGTCACTTATTGGTACTTGGTTATTATCAGGCACTGTACCAACAATGATTTATTATGGTTTACAGCTATTAAATCCTTCATGGTTTTATGCTGCTGCTTGTGTCATGTGTGCGATTGTATCAATGAGTATAGGTAGTTCATGGACTACAGCCGCTACCATTGGTGTTGCGTTAATTGGTATAGCTCAAGGGTTAGGTTTATCCCCAGCAATTACTGCCGGTGCGGTTATTTCAGGGGCTTATTTTGGCGATAAAATTTCTCCTCTGTCAGAAACAACCAATTTAGCTCCGGCTATTGCAGGAAGTGAACTTTTCGCTCATATTCGTTATATGTTTTGGACAACAGCACCTTCGATTATCACTGCGCTTGTACTGTTTATCATTATTGGACTTAATGAAACCATTACGGTGAATAATGACAGTATTGATTTGTTAAGCTTGCAGTTAGCAGAACAATTTAATATATCGGTCTTTAATTTAGTACCGTTATTGGTTTTGTTAACCCTTGCCATTAAAAAAGTACCGGCATTTCCAGCGGTTGCCATTGGTGCTTTAATTGGTGGTATTTGGGCATGTGTTTTTCAACAAGAGTTAATCGTCCGTTTAGGCGGCGAGACAGATGTGATTACAGCGAATGTTAAAGTGATCTGGACCGCATTTTATGATGGCGTAGTGATTGAAACGGGTAACAGTCAGCTTAATTCACTGCTCAGTGGCGGCGGTATGTCTTCTATGCTTAATACTGTATGGCTTATCATGTGTGCATTAAGTTTTGGTGCGGTATTAGAGCATTTAGGGATGTTGAAAAAATTCGTTGATGTTATTTTAGCTTCTGCTAAATCTACAGGCAGTTTAATTGCCAGCACAGTAGCTACTTGTATTGGTACTAATATACTTACCGCTGATCAATACATGGCTATTGTTATGCCAGGTCGTATGTATAAAGAAGAATACGCGCGAAGAGGTTTAGATCCATTAGTACTAAGTAGAACACTAGAGGATTCAGGTACTATTACTTCTCCACTGATCCCTTGGAATACCTGTGCGGTATACATGTCAGGCGTACTATTAGTTAGTCCACTTGATTATATGTTCTATTGTTTCTTTAACTGGATTAACCCTATTCTTGCTGTTATTTATGGTTTTATTGGCTTTAACATCAAGAAATTGACTAAAAAAACCACTGAAGAAACATCTCTAACAGCGAAAGCTTAATTTTCATATTCTAAGTAAGGCCTTACTATGTCATCTACTTTAGCAGACACAGCACCACGATTTTTAGCGGACTACCGCCCAGCTGATTTTACTATTAATACAGTACACTTAACTATTCATTTAGAAGACACCTGTAGCCAAGTTGTAAGTGAATTAACAATAGAGCGACAGGGCGATGATAAACAAGCCTTACAACTTAACGGTGAGCATTTAACGCTCGTGTCACTTGTGCTTGATAACCAAGCGTTGAGTAAAGATCAATATCAGCTCAGTGATACGTTATTGACTATTCCGGCAAGTAGTTTACCTGATAGCCGTAATTTTACCCTGACTATTACTACCGAGATTAACCCACAAGAAAATACCGCGTTAGAAGGTTTATTTAAGTCAGGAGATGCTTTTTGTACTCAATGTGAAGCTGAAGGCTTTCGAAGAATTAGCTATTATCTTGATCGACCTGATGTCATGGCAACATTTACCACCAAAGTGGTTGCTGATAAAAGCTTATATCCTTTTTTATTATCTAATGGTAATAAAGTGGCAAGCGGTGAATTAGCCAACAATCAGCACTTTGTTACCTGGCACGACCCCTTCCCAAAACCTTGTTATTTATTTGCCTTAGTTGCAGGGGATTTTGATTTACTTGAAGATAACTTCACTACAGCGTCTGGGCGTGAAGTTGCACTTGAGATATTTGTTGATAAAGGTAATTTGGTCAAAGCTGAACATGCCATGGTGTCATTACAAAAATCAATGGCGTGGGATGAAGAGACTTTCGGTCTTGAATATGATTTAGACATATACATGATAGTCGCAGTAGACTTTTTCAATATGGGTGCAATGGAAAATAAAGGCTTAAATGTCTTTAACTCCAAATATGTATTGGCAGATAGTCAATGTGCAACAGATAGTGATTATTTTAATATTGAAGCTGTTATTGCCCATGAATATTTTCATAACTGGACAGGGAACCGTGTCACTTGTCGTGATTGGTTCCAACTGAGTTTGAAAGAAGGCTTAACTGTTTTTCGAGATCAACAATTTAGTGCACAAATGCATTCAAGTGCAGTGACGCGTATTCAAAATGTGCGTTTATTACGTTCACAACAGTTTGCTGAAGATGCCGGCCCAATGGCGCACCCAATACGCCCGGAAAAAGTCCTTGAAATGAATAATTTTTATACGCTAACCGTGTATGAAAAGGGCTCTGAAGTTATTCGTATGTTACATACTTTAATCGGTGTAGATAAATTCAGACAAGGGATGGATTTATACTTTTCTCGCTTTGATGGCATGGCCGTTACTTGTGATGACTTTATCAATGCGATGAGTGATGCAAGTGGTAAAAATTTATCTCAATTCAAGTTATGGTATAGCCAATCTGGAACACCGGTGATTAAAGCACAAGAGGCTTTTGACCCAGAAAATAACGTGTATACATTAACATTGTTACAGCAATCACCGGTAACTAGAAATCAACAAGACCCACAAGCATTACACATTCCAATTAAAATTGAATTAATCAGTGAAAATAATGGCAAAACACCTCAAAGTGAGTTGTTAGAGTTGACTCAAACGGAGCAAAGTTGGCAGTTTACTGGTTTTACTAATAAACCAATTCTAGCCATGCTTGCTGATTTTAGTGCACCAGTTAAGCTGATTTTAGACCAAGATGAGGCCAGTTTATTAACGGTTATGAAAAAAGCGGATAACAGTTTTTGTCGCTGGGATGCAGGGCAGAAATTATTAATGTCCTATGTACAACAATTAACTTTTGATGCCAATTATGTTATCCCTAAAGCGATAGTGAATGCCATAACTGAAATGCTAAACAGTGGTGGTGATCATGCTTTTATCGCCGAGCAATTATCATTACCTAGTTTCGATGAAGCCGCGAGTTTGATGGTAGATATTGATCCAATCGCTTTGAGCAAGGCTATAACAGCGCTTGCTACTTTTATAGCTCAAGGTGCTCAACAGCAATTACTGGCTAGTTACCAAGCTTGTCTGCAGGAAGACTTATCGCGAAACGCTGTTGCAAATAGGGCACTTAAAAATGTTTGTTTAGAATACTTAAGCCTTTTACCTGAATATCAATATTTAGTAAAAGAGCAATACCAGCAAGCGACAGACAATGATGATGTTTCCAAAGAAAATATGACGGATAGTTTGGCTGCATTAACCTGTAGCGCAAAAAATAATTTAGCAGACTTAAATAAACAGTTAGCGCACTTTGAACAAAAATGGCAGCAAACTACACTAGTGATGGATAAATGGTTTGCCCTTAATGCTAGCGTGGTAAGTGAGGATATATTTTCTCAACTAGACAACTTATTAGAGCACCCGCAGTTTAGCTTAAAAAATCCTAATAGAGCGCGTTCCTTAATTGGTGCTTTTGCAATGAATAACCCCAAGTACCTTCATTGTCAGACAGGACGTGGTTATCAATTTTTAGCTGAACAAATTGCTAAATTAAATGAGATTAATCCACAAGTTGCATCAAGACTGATCACACCGTTAATTCAATACAAAAGTTTTGCTCCGTCACACCAAAAGTTAATGAAGGCAGAGTTAGTTAAATTACAAGCGTTACCGAAATTATCGAACGACTTGAAAGAAAAACTTGATGCTGCCTTAAATGACTAATCTAACTATTTACTAGGTATATCACTTTAGAGTAACGTGCTTTTATTATTGATAAGCACGTTACTCGTAATGATGCCCGTTAACACTTAAAAACATGAACTATTACTTCTCTATCAAAATTACAGCTAATGAGTTTCTTCCTTACTACCAAGGGACAGTTCAAAATGTTGTCGTCAGAACAACCCAAGGCGTTAAAGTTCAATTTCCTGCTATACACTTGCGAAAATACGTCACGGCAAGTGGTATCCAAGGTGATTTTTGTTTACAAACACAACAAAACAAATTTTTATCTTTATCAAAGCTGAAATAATTTTACTCAATTTTGATGAAATAGAGTAATCACTTGAAACGCTGGTCTGACCATTTAGCTTACCTATCTACAATGACAAATTAAACAAATAAGCGTGATTTCATCAACTTATAAAACAAAGAGCGTTTTGTATCTTTCTTGTTTCAAACGCTAGTTTTAAACGTGACATTTAAACGCAAGGGTGCTTGAGTGCAAGTCCTTAAAATATAGCGCTTTAACTCACACCTTTACGCTTGCTACCTAAGTGAAATGATGTAATTATTGTTGCCGTTAGATAAATAATATAACAAAAACTAACTTTTGATTACATTAATGTAGATGAACTGACAGTGATATATATTTTTACCATCATGTTCTAAACAGGGGAGAGAATAGATGAAAAACAAGCCTCAACATGGCTTTGCCAAAAAACCTTTAGCTGTAGGTATTGCTGCTGCGCTTTCAATGACACTGCTAACCTCGATGGTTAATAGTGCTCAAGCAGCAAGATTTGAGTTGGGTGATGTAGAGATCAGTTTTGATTCTACCTTTAGCCTTGGATCAAGCTGGCGTACAGAAAATAGAAACTGGAATGACAATATCGGTAAGTCTAACAATGCCAACAGTGGCCTTGATTTTGGTAACTATTCAATATTTGCACCCGCGCCGTCTAAAGAAGATATCTGGGCGCAGGGCGCTGGTGGTTATTCCACTAACGGCGATGCTGGTAACTTAAACTACAACGCTGGTGAAAGTTTTTCAAAAATATTTAAAGGTGTACATGAATTAGATATTCACTATCAGAATGTTGGTGTATTTGTTCGTGGCATGTACTTTTATGACATGGCTATGATGGATGATGACAGAGCAGCATCTAACGCGCTTACCGGTAACGTTTTTGACCCGTGTCGAGATAGCGAAGCCAAAGAGCAAGTTTGTCAGGATGTTCGTTTATTAGATGCTTATGTTTATGGTGATTTTGAAATTGGTGAAATGCCTTTCTCAGTGCGTCTTGGTGATCAAGTCATTAGCTGGGGGGAAAGTACCTTAATCTCTCACGGTATTAGTGAAATAAACCCAGTTGATGTTGCTCGTTTACGTGCTCCTGGTGCTGAAATCAAGGAAGCTTTTATTCCTTTTGGCGCCTTATGGGGCTCTCTAGGTATTACAGAGAACATTAATATTGAGGCTTTTTACCAATACTCTTGGGAAAAAACCATATTACCACCACCAGGTAGTTATTTTTCTACCAACGACTTTGCTGGTGACGGTGGACAATATAATAACGTCCAGCTTGGCTTTGGTGGTAATCCTGATATGAATTTAGATTACTTAATAGCAGGTCTAAATGAAATTGGTGAAGTTGCTAAAGTCGACCCTGCTACAGCAGGTTCCATGTATGCTGCTTATGCAGGTAATCTTACCTTAAGAGCGCCAGGCTCTAAAGCTGAAAATGAACCTGATGACGGCGGCCAATATGGTTTGCGTTTATCTTGGTTTATACCGGCATTGAATGATACTGAGATCAGTTTGTATCATGTCAATTATCATAGTCGTCGTCCTATCTTCTCAGGTGTTACTGCAGACTTTCGTGCTGAGTCTATCGGTGGTGATATTGGTATGTTAGCAACGACGACGATTACCGAAGATAACTATTCAGATTTAAATAGTTTCTCACGTGTTGAACTTGATTATGTAGAAGATATCAAGATGTATGCGATGAGTTTTAACACGACATTAGGCACAACCGCCTTTGCTGGTGAAGTGAGCTATCGTCAAGATGAACCAATGCAAATTGATGATGTTGAATTACTTTTTGCCGCAGTACCTCAGCAAGTTTATAATTCAGGTAACCCCGCTGGTGCCGCTTTAGATGGTATTTCGCAAATGGTTGACCCGAGTGGTAACCCTTATGGTTCAGGTGAATACGCAAACGGCTATATACTTTCTGATACCATGCAAGCCCAAATGACCTTAACACATTTGTTTGGCCCTACCTTAGGCGCAAGTCAATTTGTTGGCTTGGTTGAAGTGGGTGGTATCAATATTAATGATATGCCTGAGCAAAGTGAATTACGCTTAAATGGTCCTGGTACAGCACGTAGTGCTGGTATTACAAGTGCACCCGGTTTAAACGAAGCCATACAAGGTGGTGTTGAGTCTAACCCATTCCCAACTGAGTTTGCTTGGGGTTATCGTGCAGTAGTGAAACTTGACTACACCAATGTTATCGCTGGTATTAATATATCACCTCGCATTGTATTCGCACATGATGTTAGTGGTATTACACCAGACCCATTGTTTATGTTTATTGAAGGCAGAAAATCAACGTCACTCGGCTTAAAGTTTGATTATCAAAGTCGTTGGTCTGCAGATTTGAACTACAACAGTTTCTTCGGCGGTGTTGGTACCACAAATAAGATGGAAGATCGTGATTATGTATCTTTCAGCGTAAGTTATTCAATCTAATTTAAGGCATAAATCATGAGAATTAACATGAATAAAGTCACATTATTATCATTGACCATCTCTATGGTCTTATCGACAGGTGCTTTAGCTAAAATACCTGCCGAGCAAGCGGCAAAATTGTCATCTGAATTAACCCCTTTAGGTGCAGTGCGAGCAGGCAACAAAGATGGCTCAATCCCAGCATGGACCGGCGGTATTACTAAAGCACCGGCAGGTTACACTGTTGGCGATCACCATCTTGATCCGTATCCAAATGACAAAGTTAAGTTTACTATTACCGCAAGTAACATAGCTGATCACAAAGCGTTATTAACACCAGGTCAAATCAAGTTATTTGAGACCTATCCTGATACCTATAAGATGAATGTTTATCAAACACATCGTAGCGCTTCATATCCTGAGCACGTTTATCAGGCAGTTAGAGATAATGCGACACGTTCAGAGTTAATTAAAGAAGGTAATGGTATTATACAAGCTGCTGTTGGTATTCCTTTTCCGGTGCCAGCAAATGGTTTAGAGGCTATTTGGAATCATACCTTACGCTATCGTGGAGAAGGTCTTACACGTCAAGCAGGTCAAGCAGCACCAACAGCGTCAGGTAGCTTTACTTATGTTGGTTTAGAAGAATCTTTATTATTGCCATACAGTATTAAAGGTGCCTCACCAGAAGCGCTTGAAGAAAGTAATGTTTTGTTTAAATTTAAACAGAAATTAACAGAGCCTGCTCGTCTAGCTGGTACTGCATTATTAGTCCATGAAACGATGGATCAAGTTAAAACACCTCGAAAGGCATGGACTTATAATACCGGTCAGCGTCGTGTTCGTGCTGCACCTAATGTTGCATATGATGCACCAGGTACCGCGTCAGATGGTTTAAGAACCACAGATGATTTTGATATGTATAATGGCGCGCCAAATCGTTATAACTGGACATTAAAAGGCAAGCAAGAATTATTGATCCCTTATAATGATTATCGTCTTCATAGTGATAAAGTAAAATATGAAGATATTTTACATGCAGGTCATATTAATCCAGACTTAGTGCGTTATGAAAAGCATCGTGTTTGGGTAGTTGAAGCTAACCTCAAAGAAAGCACTCGTCATATCTACAAAAAACGTGTCTTTTATATTGATGAAGATAGTTGGCAAGTTGCGGTTACTGATATTTATGATAATCGTGATGAGCTTTACCGCGTAGGACAAGCACATTCAATCAATTATTATGAAGTCCCAACGCTTTGGTCAACATTGGATGTGATGCATGATATTCAATCACGTCGATACATAGCCATCGGGTTAGATAACGAAGCGAAAATGTATGACTTCTCAGAGAAACTTAATGAGGGAGACTTTACTCCCGCAGCATTAAGACGTGAAGGTCGTAGATAATCAGTAATAATAAAACGGCTGACTCATGTTAGCCGTTTTTTTTAGTGCTAAATTTAGTATTTACTGTCTTTATGCTTAATTTAGTTTTACATTTATTTTTATCATTAGAAAATCAAAAGAGTGGTGTTATGCGTTCATTAGTTGCTTTTGCAGTTATTTTTTTTATTTCCCTTTCTCAAGTTTCATCTGTTTATGCTGAGAGTAAACCTTCTACTATCGATATCACAACGCCGGCCACTAAGTCAGCATTAGCAAGTAAATCTCTATTATTAGATATTTCACCTATTGGTGAAGAAAAGCTAGTAGCAGTTGGACAACACGGACATATTTTACTTTCCAGTGATGGCGAGCAATGGCAACAAGCCAATGTTCCCGTACAAGTTACTTTAACAAGTGTGTATTTTTTAAATGATCAGTTAGGTTGGGCTGTTGGTCATGATGCAACGATATTACACAGTCAAGATGGGGGACTTAACTGGCAAGTACAGCAATATTTACCTTCACTTCAAAAACCTCTTTTAGATGTGTTTTTTAAAAATGCTAAGCAAGGCATAGCTGTTGGTGCTTATGGACAGGTTTTTCGTACGAATGATGGCGGTTCCACTTGGCAAACCGAGTTTCATCAAGAATTTTTGTTAGCGGATGATATTGAGTATCTAACTGAAATGAAAGCTGAAGATGAAGCAGCATACCTTGATGAGATTTCATTTATACTTCCTCATTTTAATGGTCTAGTTCAAGAGGGGGATACTTTATTTCTTGTAGGTGAAACGGGTTTACTGGCTCAAAGTACTGACTTTGGTATCACTTGGCAACAATTCGATGGCTTTTATCAAGGATCTTTTTTCTCTTTAGCGCGCACAAAAAGCGGTAATATTTTAGTCGTGGGTTTACGAGGTCATGTTTTCCTAGGTGTGGATAATGGGCGTCAATGGGATGAAATTACCACAGATACTACTGCATTATTAAATGATATTGTTTTTGCAAAAGATGGACGTATATTTATTCTGGGAAACAATGGTATGTTGCTTATCAGTACTGATGATGGTGTAAGTTTTAGTTCAAAACCTCAACATGATGGTAAAACCTTAATTGCAGGTGTGTGGTTTAAAGGAAAATTAATAGCTGTATCTGATGTTGGTATTAAGGTACTTGATTTATCTGAAAAGTAACTGTGAACACCCAAAAAAATACATACTCGTTATCAAAAAAGATGCATCTTTATAATTTATACGCTATTTAAGCTTTCATGCTCAGCGGTTAAATAATGGTTACGGGTATTAAATCAAAAATATAATAAAGTTCGGAATGTATTAATATGAAAATTTCTCTGGCTAGTCGAATCGAAATAGGCCTTTTTCGTCATAAACTCCTCGTGTTAATGTTATTCGTTATCACCAGTGCTTTCTTTCTGTTTCAAGCAACACAAATTAGGCTCGATGCCTCATTTACAAAAAATATACCACTAAATCATAGTTATATGAAAACCTATCTAAAACATAGGGCAAACTTTGGTGGTGCTAATAATATTCTTATCTCTGTCTGTGATACGAATGGAGATATTTTTAATCAAGAATTCTTTAACGCCTTAAAAGGAGTGCACGACAAGCTTTTCTTTATCCCAGGTGTTGATCGAATTCAGGTAAAGTCTTTATTTTCGCCTAGTACCCGCTTTGTCGAGGTGGTAGAAGATGGTTTTGCCGGTGGGCCGGTTATTCCTGCAAACTTTCAACCAACAGCTAAAGGGCTTGGTGTTGTTAAAGGAAATATAGAAAAAGCGGGAATCGTCGGTAGTATTGTTGCTGACGATTACAGTTGTGCCATGGTAAAAGCAGCTTTATTAGAGTTTAACCCTGATACGGGTGAAAAATTAGATACGCTTGAGATAGCAGGTAAGTTAGAAAAAGAGATTCGTCAAGAGTTTGAAAAGGATAATATTAGCGTTCATATTATTGGTTTTGCTAAAATGGTTGGCGATGTAGCTGAAGGTGCTAAGGGTGTTGTGTTGTTTTTTGCACTTGCAATAGCCATTACCGCTGTGATGGTCTACATTTTTAGTCATTCCATTCGTTTAACCATTCTGCCAATTCTTTGTTCATTAGTCGCTGTGGTTTGGCAAATGGGTATGTTATCAACACTTGGTTTTGGTCTTGATCCGATGTCGATATTGATCCCTTTTCTAGTGTTTGCCATTGGTGTTAGCCATGGCGTACAGATGATTAACTCAGTGGTTAAAAAGGTAGCTACAGGGTTAACACCAGCTGCAGCAGCGCAAGCAAGTTTTAATGCACTACTTATTCCAGGTGGTATTGCCTTAGTTTCCGATACGGTTGGCTTTTTAACACTTCTCTCTATTGATATTGGTATTATTAAAGAGTTGGCTATTACCGCTTCAATTGGTGTGGCAATGATTATTTTAACTAACCTTATTTTACTGCCAATATTACTCTCTTATACCAAAATAAAAGTGAGTGCAAAAGTAGGGCAGTTAAGTGAAGAAAGCACTGTTTGGAAATTTATGGCTAGCTTTGCTACTAAAGGTCCCGCAAGAATAATACTATTTTTTACTACTATTTTATTCGTTGTTGGTTTTTACCAAGGACAAGCTTTAAAAATTGGTGAGTTACATGCGGGTGCTCCAGCGTTACATGAATCATCACGTTATAACCAAGATACATTCTTAATAACTGACAGGTATGCGATCAGTGTTGATTACATGTCGGTTATTATCGAGACAACGCCTGATGCGTGTACGTATTACGATACCATGTCTACCATAGATCGTTTTCAATGGCAGATGGAAAATGTACCCGGTGTGCAATCAGCGGTAAGTTTATCGTCAATCTCTAAACTTGTTAATGCAGGGTACAACGAAGGTAACCCTAAATGGCGAGTTATCCCACGTAATCAACAAACATTAGTACAGTCAATTGCTAGGGTCCCTTCTTCTAGTGGCCTTCTTAATAGTGATTGTAGTGTGATGCCGGTTATTTTATTTTTGGAAGATCATAAAGCGGATACTATTAATACCGTTATTGATGCGGTTAAAGTGACTGCTAAAGCGTTGGGTAGTGAACAAGTACAATTTAAGTTAGCGTCAGGTCCTGTTGGCGTTATGGCAGCAACGAATGAAGCGGTAGCCGAAGCACAACTACCCATGATGCTTTATGTTTACGGTGCTGTGATTGCACTATGTTTAATCAGTTTTAGAAGTATTAGGGCAACTTTGGTCGTTGTTTTTCCCTTATATGTCGTATCAACACTTGCTCAGTGGTTAATGACGGCACTTGATATTGGTTTAACAGTCTCAACATTACCAGTTATTGCTTTGGGGGTTGGTATTGGCGTTGATTATGGTATCTATATACTCTCAACTATGAGTAGCAAACTTAAAGAAGGCATGAATGTCCATGATGCTTATTTAGCGGCATTAAAAGAGCGTGGCAGTGCGGTACTTATTACCGGATTAACGCTGGCCATTGGTGTTTCAACTTGGTTTTTCTCTGACTTAAAATTTCAAGTAGATATGGGAATATTATTAACCTTTATGTTTTTAGTTAATATGTTAGCCGCTATTATTATCCTACCAGCACTATCAGCCTTTTTATGGGTAGATAAAGGGCATGATAAAAAATAAGAATGTTACTTCATGATTGTCGAATAAGTCAGATAGTAACCAACGAGATTAAGTAACGAAGTTGTAAAATGTTAGCTGTTATATTTTACAATGTTACTTTAAATGACAATAAGCACTTAATTAAATACATAACTGTATAATTAAGTGCTTTTTTTTTTGCTAAAATCAAA
>NZ_PJAQ01000011.1 GCF_002836775.1 Colwellia sp. 12G3
TAGCGTCCTTATCAAAATCAATAACGCAGCATGTAAACCTTTTAAACTCGCCCTCTGGGAGTTTTCTCGATGTCCACTAACATAGTTAAGTTTATTTGATTTAGAATGACTAAACCGAAACAAATTTTCCTTGTTATTGAACATCGAGCAGAGCTCTGAGTTGGGAAGAAATTTAATCAAATTGGTATAAGATATTTTTACAAACCAATAACTGGTTATTGGGAGTAAAAATAACGCTGATAGGCGCTTAAATAGCGTTATTGGGCAAATTCGCTTATCCGAAGTTCAGGTTAGGTAATAAACATTAAAGAAAATAGATTAGAACAAGTTAGATTCAAATAAAAAGGCAGCTAATACCATTTGTATTAGCTGCCTTTTTTACATCTACATATAGCATTTAAATAGCGCTTAAGGTGTGAAGTTCAGCGCCTTTATAACCCTAGGCTTTTGTTATATGGTGCGATGCAGCAGCAGAAAAAACTACGTCTGTTGAACTGTTCAAAGCAGTTTCCGCGGAGTCTTGAATAACACCAATAATAAAGCCAATAGCAACAACCTGCATAGCAACATCATTATTAATACCAAATAAGCTACAGGCTAATGGAATAAGTAATAACGAACCACCAGCGACACCAGAAGCACCACAAGCTGAAATAGAGGCAACTACGGATAATAAAATAGCTGTCGCAAAGCTTACTTCAATACCCAAACTATTCGCTGCAGCCAAAGTTAATACGGTAATGGTAATTGCTGCCCCCGCCATGTTGATAGTGGCACCTAGTGGAATGGATACAGAATAGGTATCTTCATGTAAATCTAACTTTTTACACAAGGCCATATTAACCGGAATATTTGCCGCTGAGCTACGAGTGAAAAATGCGGTGATACCAGATTCTCTAAGACACGTAAACACTAAAGGGTAAGGATTTTTCTTAGTGATAATAAAAACAATTATCGGGTTAACTAGCAAAGCGATAATTAACATGGCGCTAAGTAGTACTGCTACCAAATGACTATATTCAGCTAAGGCACTAAAGCCGGTAGTAGCGATTGTATTTGCCACTAAACCAAAGATGCCCAGTGGCGCAAAACGTATTACGATTCGCACGACACTAGAAATAGCTTCGCTTAAATCATGTACCATCACCTTGCTTGATTCACTGGCATGCTTTAAGGAAAACCCTAGGCCTAATCCCCATGCAAGCACAGCAATAAAATTACCATTAGCGACCGCCGTTACAGGGTTCTCTACTACTTTAAAAGCGAGTGTAGCTAATACTTCGGTTAATTTTTGTGGAGGGTTAGCAGTAGCACCGGCAAGCTCTAAAGTTAGCTCAGTAGGAAAAGCGAAACTTAATAACACGGCAATAAAAGCCGCACTTAACGTGCCGATAAAATATAAGCTAACGATAGGTTTTAACTCTGCGCTGCTGTTGATTTTTTGATTAGCGATGGCTGAGGTAACCAAAACCAAAACAAGAATGGGTGCCACGGCTTTTAATGCGCTAACAAATAAGCTGCCTAGCATGCCAAAGGTTTTGGCTGATTCAGGTGATATTGTTGCTAATAAGCTGGCGAGTATAATAGCAACAATAATTTGGCTCACCAAACTAGTCGACTTTATTTTCTGAATAAAAGATGCGTTATGTATGTTTTCGCTCGTCATAGGTAAGCCTGTTGATAAAGGTTTTTATTATGAGCGAGTTTTATCATTGAAGAATAGTCATTGTCTAGGGCTAATTGTTAAACGATGAGAATTAGCAGTTAAAGTGAGTTTTTTCATAGAAATATAAGGTGATGCGCGTATAATTACGCCATTAAAACAACGACCATTTTTGGAAAAACTATGCCTACAGAACAAGCATTAAAAAACCGTAGCAATAATAGCTGTGAACTTTGTACCAGTACTGAAACGTTAGTAGTTTACCCTGTACCACCAACAAGCGATTTAAGTGCTCAGCAATCTATTTACCTATGTCAAAATTGTTTATCGCAAATAGAAGGTCAAAGCGAGTTAGACCTAAACCATTGGCGTTGTTTAAGTGATAGCATGTGGAATCAAGAGCCGGCGGTTCAAGTTATGTCTTACCGTATGCTGCACAAGCTTTCTTCTGAGAGTTGGGCTCAAGATGCTTTAGATATGATTTACTTAGAAGATGAAGTTAAAACGTGGGCAGAGCAAGGTTTAGCGGCAGAACGCAGAGATGGGCCAACGCGCGATAGTAATGGTGCAGAATTGCAAGATGGCGATAATGTTACCTTGATTAAAGATTTAAAAGTTAAAGGGGCAAACTTTACTGCTAAGCAGGGCACCATGGTACGTGGTATCACTTTAACTGATAATCCAGAGCATATTGAAGGCAAAGTTAATGGCACCCGTATCGTTTTGGTATCTGCTTACTTGAAAAAAGCATAGAGCCTTTTCTATTGCATAGGATTAAAAACAAAAAACGCTGTGATATTGCTATCACAGCGTTTTTTATAAAATCTATAGAATAAGGCCTAAAAGTAAGCTAATTCAAACGGCTTTATTGATTCTTCTTTCTAAATACTTCACAAGCGATTTCATCTTCACATTCACCATAAAGGTATAGGCTGTGGTTAGTAAGTTTAATCTTATGTGCAACGGCAATATCACTTTGTCTTTGCTCAATGACATTATCTTCAAATTCGACAACTTTGCCGCACTTCAAGCAAACTAAATGGTCGTGATGGGCTTTGTGTGCTAATTCAAATACTGATTTACCCCCTTCAAAATGGTGACGGGTCACGATACCAGCATCATCAAATTGGTTTAATACTCGGTATACTGTAGCTAAGCCAATTTCTTCATTTTGCTCTAATAATAATTTATAAACATCTTCGGCACTGATATGTTGATTATTTGGCTGTTGAAGAATACAAAGGATTTTTATTCTAGGCAGGGTGATTTTTAATCCAGCTCTTTTAAGTTCTTCGTTTTGCTCAGCCATATTAAGTCTCTAAAGTGATAATGTAATTTAATAGCAAAATTATAGGGGGTTATCGAGGAAGAGAAAAGCTTTAGTTTAATTCTTTGGATAAATCGCGTGCATTGGTGGTTAATGCTAAAAAAAAAGCCCAAATAATGGGCTTTTTCTATTATAACCTTGGTTTAATTAAGGTTATAGAGGTTGTTAAGCTAATTCAGCTAAACACATTTCATCATTTAGTTGAACAAGCCATTTATCAACACGCGCTTCAGTTAGCTCACTTTGTCTGTCTTCATCAATACATAAACCAATAAAAGTGTTTTCATCAACAAGCGCTTTTGACGCTTCAAATTCATAACTTTCGGTCGGCCAATTACCAACTACGATAGCGCCTTTACTCTCAACGATGTCGCGTAATGGCTCCATAGCGTCACAAAAGTATTCCGAGTAATCTTCTTGATCACCTAAGCCGTAGATTGCCACTAGCTTATCAGTAAAGTCTATTGCTTCTAATTCAGGTAAAAAATCATCCCAATCACATTGGTTTTCACCGTAATACCAGGTAGGAATACCTAAAATAAGTAAATCGAACTCAGCGATTTCCTCTTTAGTGCTTTTGGCAATGTCTTTAACATCAACCATTTGCTTACCCAATTTTTTCTGGATCATTTTACCAATTGCTTCAGTATTACCTGTATCACTGCCGAAGAATAAACCTACGATTGCCATGAAATGCTACCTTATTGTGCTTTCTAAAAAAGAATATTACTTAATGTGTGCTGCTAATGATTCTATTAACAGCGACTCTATTAATTCGCTACGACTCATTTGTTGAGTTTCAGCTAACTGCTCTAATTGTTCGAATAAACTGTGATGGACTTTAAACTCAACTCGTTTTAAGCCATTATTTTTATCACGTTTTACTTGATTTCGTTTGTTTATTTTTATCTGCACACTACGCGAGTTTGGATTCGTTTTCGGACGTCCAGGACGTCTTTCATCACTGAACAAGTCGATAGTGGTTAAGTCCGTTATTTCTTTTGCCATGAGTTAGCCAACACCCTGACTTTCCCAGATAAACTGGATAATACCTTTAGCAATAAAACCGGCACAGCCTAAAAATAAAACAAAATATACCACCACTTTACCCATTTTTGGCACGTCGTTTTTATTCATCACATCATAAATAGAAAGACCGATAAAGCCAAAGATAAAAAGGAAAAATAAATTAAGGCCAATAGCCTCAATAAGCTCTAAATGTTCTGCTAGCATAGTGATTGATTGTTTCTTATTACGCTAAGGCCAAATAAAACTAAGGCCAAAAAATTGGCCGCATTATAGCATACCCTTTGCGCCATTCCATTAGCATTTTGGGCTATTAGGAAAATAATCATAACGTTTGGTGGTCGTAAGCATTTTGATCTTTATCAATGATAGTGGAAGTCGACCAATATAAGTCCTATTTTATTAATCGTTTTAAGTGATTATGTCTTAATGAAGTCAGCGACGATTTTATTAAAAGCAATAGTCTTTTCAGCATGAAGCCAATGGCCCGCACCTTGAATTATTTTTGCGGTGCTGTTGGGCAAAAGTGCCATGATAGCTTCTTTATACTCAGGTAGAATATAATCAGAATGACCACCTTTAATGAACAAGGTTGGTCTTAAGTAAGCTGTTCTATTCGCGGGTAGTTCATTAGCTTTCATCACTTGTGGATAACATAAGCTAATATCGGCAAGACTACATTTAAATGCAAACTTACCTTGTGAGTCTAAGGCTAGGTTACGTAATAAAAACTGTCTAACGCCGATGTTATCGACATAGGGTGCTAGTTGCGTATCAGCATCTTTTCGTTTGACAACGAGCGATAAATCGGTCGCTTGTAAACCCTCTATTATTCTTAAATGATGTGCGGGGTAACTTACCGGTGCAATATCAGCTACTAGCAACTTTGTAATACGGTCAGGTTGCTCCAAAGCGACTTGTATCGCTATTTTTCCACCCATCGAATGACCGAGTAATACACAAGTGTCAATTTTCAAATAATCTAATAAGTTGATCACGTCTTGAGCTAATTCAGCGTATTCCATGGTACTCGCATGGAACGAATTACCATGATTCCTAACATCGACACTGGTAACACAATAGTCTTGGGATAATGGCTTTGCCACCATGTTAAGATTTTCTAAACTACCAAATAATCCATGTATTAGTACTATGTGTTTACCCGTACCAATTTGTTTATAGTTTAGTATTTCAGCTTGTTTTATCATGATAATATTATTTTCTATTTGCTCATTATTAACAATATTGTCATGTTTTTAGCGACTATTTGCAAATAAATGAGTTCAACCGACTGGCATTTCCCTATATAATCTTCCGCGAATTATTTAAGTTAAGGGTAACAATGAAAAACATCGAAATAGATGAAGAGCTTTATCAATATATTGCCACCAATACTCAGTTCATTGGTGAAAGTGCCTCTGCCATTTTACGTCGTTTACTAAACTTGGGTTTAGAAGCCGAGGTAAAAACCGTTACCGTTAACGAACCTCCTGCTGTGCTTGAAGTTAAAACGCAGCTAGAGTCTGAAAGCTTAGCTGTAAAAACTGAAATTACAGAGACTAAAAAGTCTGAGAATAACGCTGCAGTTATCGTTACACCAATCAGTCATGAAACAGTGTTTAACTTTATTAATAAAGAAGAGTTGGCCATGCAACGTGGTGCGGTCGGTCGGTTCTTATTAATTCTTGCCGCATTATATCGTGCTCACCCTGAACAGTTTTCAGTAGTGACAGAAATAAGTGGTCGTGATCGATTATACTTTGCTAATAGTGAAAATAAATTAGCCGAAAGTGGTAGCAGTACTAAGCCTCGTCAAATACCAGAAAGTCCTTTTTGGGTGATTACCAACTCTAACACCACACGTAAAAAAATGATGTTAACCAAAGCATCAATATCATTAGGTTATAGTGATATTGATGTTGAAAAAATTCGAGAGTTGCTTTAGTGAAGTAACGCTGACTAATACCGATAATAATAAGAAGAAAATATGAGTATCCACCCTTTTGCCGGTAAACCTGCTCGTCCCGAAGATAGAATTAATATTGGTCAGTTAGTCAGTGACTATTTTTTACAAGTTCCTGATGTCAACCTAGCCACAGAGCAAGTTAGGTTTGGCACTTCGGGTCACCGAGGTAGTGCCAGTAAGCGTAGTTTCAATGAGCAGCACATTATTGCTATTTGCCAAGCTATTGCGGAATATCGACAACAAAATGCTATTGATGGCCCTCTTTTCTTAGGTAAAGATACCCACGCGTTATCTGAACCAGCTTTTGCTAATGCTATTTCGGTACTTGTTGCAAATGGCGTTAATGTCGTAATACAAAGCGACGCTTTATCAGGAAATGGCTATACTCCGACGCCAGTGATATCTCGTTTAATCATTAGTCATAATAAATCTGATGCTGACAATATTGCTGATGGTATTGTTATTACTCCTTCGCATAATCCACCCAGTGATGGTGGTATTAAATATAACCCACCCCATGGTGGTCCGGCGGAAGGCGACATTACCAAAAAAATTGAGCAGCGGGCTAATGAAATAATTACCGCAGGCTTAATTGATGTTAAGCAACGGCCTTACCCTGAAGCGTTACAATCGCCTTTGCTAAGTAAAGAAAACTTTATTAGCCATTATGTTGACCAGCTTGATCAAGTTATTGATATGGCGGCAATTTCAAAAGCGGGTATCACTATTGGTGTTGATCCGTTGGGCGGTTCAGGGATCGGCTACTGGCCGATTATAGCCAAAAAATATCAGTTGAATATGACTATTGTTAATGAAGTCGTTGATAGTAGTTTTGCTTTTATGCCATTAGATAAAGATGGCAAAATTCGCATGGATTGTTCGTCAAAATATGCCATGGCAGGATTAATTGCCATGAAAGATGATTTCGATATAAGTGTTGGTAATGATCCTGATTTTGACCGACATGGTATTGTTACGCCCACTGGTGGTTTAATGAACCCTAATCATTACCTTGCCGTTGCCATTCACTACCTAATGACTCATAGAGATTGGCCAACAAGTTGTAAAATAGGCAAAACCTTAGTTTCTAGCTCCTTGATTGATAGAGTTGCTAAACAACTTTCACGCCCGTTATCAGAAGTACCGGTAGGTTTTAAGTGGTTTGTCGATGGCTTGGCTGATGCTAGCTATGCCTTTGGCGGTGAAGAAAGTGCTGGAGCGTCTTTTCTCTCTCGTGATGGAAGTACGTGGACTACAGATAAAGATGGTTTTATCTTGGCTTTACTCGCGGCAGAGATTCTTGCTGTTACCGGAAAAGACCCTTATCAGTATTATCTTGAGCTAACTAAAACCCTAGGCGAACCTTGCTATGGCCGGGTTGAGGCAGTTGCTTCTTTCGAACAAAAACAGGTACTAACAGCGTTATCAAGTGATGATGTCAAAGCACAAACACTTGCAGGTGACAAAATCATCCAGGTGCTTTCTCATGCTCCCGGTAATAATGCTGCAATAGGTGGTATAAAAGTGGTAACAGATAACGGTTGGTTTGCCGCTCGTCCTTCAGGTACAGAGGATATTTATAAAATTTATGCTGAAAGTTTTATAAATGAAAAACACTTAGAAATCATTATTAGTGAAGCACAAGCTATTGTTAGTGCTTCATTTGAAACGGCAGGCTTGTAAGTTACTGCTATTTAAGGGTTATCGCTAAATCGAGTGATAACCCTCTATTCCTTCTAAATCCCCTCTACCTCTGTTTTAACTCCACTGTAAAGAATATTGCTCATTTTTGGTGACTTTCATGGCAATTCATTGTCTTTGTTTATTGAATGTCAGTTGACGTAAAGGTAAAGTTTGAATAAGTTATTACGGCGTACCTACTTCTCACTTAGGGGCAGGTATAAATTAGCTATACTAAAAAAAATAATTAATCCTAGCTATACATTTTCGCAGACGCTAATCGCAATTATATTGTGTGTTAGGGGAACAGAGAGAACATTATGAGCACAGAAATTTATGATGATGGACCAGTGGTGCATCAGCCTACTTTTATCGACGGAACCAGTGTTGAAATTCCTGAACTGAGAATTTTACGCCAAAACGGTACAACTTATCCCAAGGCTGATTTACCCGATATAGATCAAGCGTTAGCGACAAAAATTTATCAAACTCTTGCCTTTCATCGTGTATTAGATGAACGTATGGTGGCATCACAACGTCAAGGTCGTTTGAGTTTCTATATGACGGCTTTAGGTGAAGAAGCTGCCAGTGTTGGTGGTGCTGCGGCATTGCAGCCGCAAGATATGATAATGATGCAATATCGTGAACAAGGCACATTAATGTTTCGTGGTTTTAGTATCGAAAACTTTATGAACCAAATGTTTAGTAATGCTGAAGATTTAGGTAAAGGCCGTCAAATGCCGATACATTACGGCTCTAAAGAACTGAACTGTATGACGGTATCTTCAACACTTGCTACGCAAATACCTCAAGCAGCAGGTTATGCTTACGGGCAAAAATTACAGGGACTTGATGCGGTTACCCTTTGTTACTTTGGTGAAGGCGCGGCATCAGAAGGTGACTTCCATGCCGGTTTAAATATGGCAGCAGTACAAGAAGCGCCAGTTATATTTTTCTGTCGAAATAATGGTTATGCGATTTCTACACCTACCGATGAGCAATTTAAAGGTAACGGTATTGCTTCTCGTGGTGTTGGTTATGGCATGAAAACCATTCGTATTGATGGCAATGACATTCTTGCTGTACTTAAAGCCACGCAAATTGCGCGTGCTTATGCGGTAAAAGAAAGTAAGCCAGTGTTAATTGAAGCGATGTCTTATCGTCTTGGAGGGCATTCTACCTCTGATGACCCGTCGGGTTATCGTACCAAGGAAGAAGAAGCGAAATGGCAGAGTCATGATCCTGTTGCACGTATGAAAAACTGGATGCTTAAACAAAAGTGGTGGGATGAAGTAAAAGAAACTGCCCTGTTCGAAAAGTACAGAGAAGAAGTATTAGCCGCAGTAAAAGTAGCTGAGAAAATAGATAAACCTCATATAGATACCATGATAACCGATGTTTATGATGTACCAACAGCGCAGTTAAAAGCGCAGTTAGATGCAGTGAAAGCACATGTCAACAAATACCCAGAAGCTTACCCATTTACCGCAGGGAAATTTTAATCATGGCGCAAATTAATTTATTACAGGCTATTAATAGCGCACTTGATATTGCCATGGCTGAAAATGAGCGCACGGTTTGTTTTGGTGAAGATGTTGGTCATTTTGGTGGTGTATTTCGCGCGACAAGTGGTTTACAAGAAAAATATGGTAAAGCGCGTTGCTTTAACAGCCCGCTAGTAGAGCAGGGCATCATTGGTTTTGCTAATGGTTTAGCTGCTCAAGGCACTGTTGCTATTGCTGAAATTCAATTTGCCGATTATATTTTTCCGGCTTTTGATCAAATCGTTAATGAAGCCGCTAAATTTCGTTACCGTACTGGTAATGAATTCAATGTGGGTAAATTGACTATTCGTAGTCCGTACGGTGGTGGTATTGCTGGTGGCTTGTATCATAGTCAATCACCTGAAGCTTATTTTGCTCATACGCCTGGCTTAAAAGTTGTTATTCCACGTAATCCGTATCAAGCTAAAGGCCTATTGCTTGCTTCTATTCGTGATGATAATCCGGTGGTGTTTTTTGAACCAAAGCGTTTATATCGTGCCTCGGTTGGTGAAGTACCTGAAGAAGATTATCAATTACCACTAGGTAAAGCTGAAGTGGTACAAACGGGTACAGATATTACTTTACTCGCTTGGGGCGCACAGATGGAAATCATTGAAAAAGCGGCACAAATGGCTAGCAATGATGGTATCTCTTGTGAGGTAGTCGATTTACGTACTATTTTACCTTGGGATATAGAAACGATTACTAATTCTGTCATGAAAACTGGCCGTTTACTTATTAGTCAAGAAGCGCCATTAACGGCCGGTTTTGCTAGTGAAATTGCTGCAACCGTTCAAAGTGAATGTTTCTTACACCTTGAATCGCCCATTGCACGAGTTTGTGGTTTAGATACGCCATACCCTTTAGCGTTAGAAAAAGAATATGTTAGCGATCATCTAAAAGTGTATGAAGCCATTAAAAAGACCGTTAACTTTTAACGATAACTCTCTATTAGCAGGAAACAGAACATGAGTATTGATTTTATATTACCTGATATTGGTGAAGGTATCGTTGAGTGTGAACTCGTCGAATGGTTAGTTAAAGAAGGTGAAGTGATTGTTGAAGATCAGCCTATTGCTGATGTGATGACGGATAAAGCGTTAGTGCAAATACCTTCTATGTATTCAGGCGTTGTGGAAAAGCTTTTTTATAAACAAGGTGATATTGCCAAGGTACATTCGCCACTTTTTTCTATGACCCCTGAAGGTGACATCAGTGCTAATGATACTGTTGAAGCTGAACCTGAATCTAAGCCTAAGTCCGAAGTTAAGCCGGAAGTTAAAACACCAGCGGAGAGCGTAAAAGCAGAGCCGGTTGTTTGTAACACTAAAGACAATGCAAAAGCGCTAGCAAGCCCAGCGGTTAGACGTGTAGCACGTGAACTTGATATTAATATTCATCAAGTTGAAGGTAGTGGTAAAAAAGGCCGTGTCTATAAAGATGATGTGGTTGCTTATAGCCAAAATGGCGCAAGTGTTGTATCAACTCTAGTTGCCGGTGGCGGTGCTATCGGTGGTACAAGTGTCGAGCCAATTCGCGGTATTAAGAAAATTATGGCAACCGCGATGCAAAATAGTGTCAGTACTATTCCACACTTTACTTATTGTGAAGAAATTGATTTAACTGAACTTATCGCTTTACGTGGCGAATTAAAAGAAGTCTACGCTAAGCAAGATATCAAATTAACTATGATGCCTTTCTTTATGAAAGCTATGTCATTGGCGATTAAAGAATATCCATTGGTTAATACAAAAGTAAATGATGATTGCACCGAGCTTACTTATTTTAATGATCATAATATTGGTATGGCTGTTGATTCTAAAGTGGGCTTACTTGTACCGAATATTAAACAGGTACAAACTAAGTCAATATTGGATTTAGCTAACGACATTATGCGCTTAACAAATGATGCTCGTAGTGGACGTGTTGCCAGTGAAGATCTAAAAGGTGGCACTATTACTATTTCTAATATTGGTGCAATAGGCGGCACTGTGGCGACGCCTATTATTAATAAACCCGAAGTAGCTATTGTTGCATTGGGCAAGTTGCAAAAATTACCACGCTTTAATGAGCAAGGTGACGTTGTAGCACGCAGTATTATGCAAGTAAGTTGGTCTGGTGATCATAGAGTTATCGATGGCGGCACTATCGCGCGTTTTTGTAACTTATGGAAGTCATTCCTGGAGAAGCCAAGTCATATGTTAGTTCATATGAGCTAGTGACTAAATAATACAGAGTTAAGTTACTTATTTTCTAGTACTTAATTTTATACCCGTGACCATTCAAAATGCTCTGAATCGACCATTTTGAATGATTATGGGTATAGTATTAAAAAAGCCCCGTTATCTTCAAGTATTAACCAATGTTAGTACCTGAAGATAACGGGGCTTTTTGTTTATAGGCCATTAACTTAATTGAAGTTAATGGCCTATATTAATTTATGTGTTTTTTAACCATTAAAAGCCACATTGTTTACCTTGGTTTTTGTTTTTCAACCAAACATGTAACGGTGCAAAGTAATCTAAAATTGCGCTAGCGTCCATTTGCTCATTACCAGTAATCACTTTATAAGCTTGTTGCCATGGTTGGCTTGAACCCATTTCTAGCATGGTATTAAGAGCAGTGCCGGCTTCTTTTGAGTTGTATATAGAACAACGGTGAATTGGGTCTGTATTACCTGAAATTTCACATAACGCACGATGGAATTCAAATTGTTGAATGTGTGCTAAGAAATAGCGGCTATAAGGAACGCCACCAGGTACGTGGTATTTAGCGCCTGGGTCGAATGCATTCACATCGCGACCTATAGGAGCAGCAACACCTTGGTACTTCTCACGTAATTCCCACCATGCAGTGTTGTAGTTTTCAGGGGTAATTTCACCAGAGTAAACTTTCCAACGCCATTGATCAACCATCAAGCCAAACGGGATAAAAGCTATTTTATCAAGTGCTTGCTTCATTAATAAACCGATATCTTTTGATTCATCAGGAATGGTGTCAATTAAGCCAATTTCTTTTAAGTATTTAGGCGTAACTGATAAAGCAATGGTATCGCCAATGGCTTCATGGAAACCGTCATTCGCACTGTTTTGGAAGTATACTGGTTGGTCTTTATAAGCACGCTGATAGAAGTTATGACCTAACTCATGATGAATAACATTAAATTCTTCACCTGTTTTTTGGATACACATCTTAATACGAATATCATCTTTTGCATCAAGGTCCCATGCGCTGGCGTGACAAACTACGTCTCTATCGGCAGGTTTAGTGAATAATGAACGTTCATAAAAGGTTTCAGGTAAAGCGTCAAAGCCTAATGAAGTGAAGAATTTTTCAGCGCCTCTAACCATTTGTATTTCATCGTAGTTATGTGAAGCTAACTGCTTAGTTACATCATAACCAGGATCGGCATCTTCAGGAGCAACTAAATCATATATATTGCCCCAAGATTGTGCCCACATATTACCCAATAAATGTGCTGGAATAGGTTTGTCTTGCGCCACTTTATCAGTACCGTAAGTTTCACCTAGCTCTGTTCTTACATAACAATGCAAGTCATCATATAAAGGTTTTACTTGTCCCCATAAACGATCAAGCTCTTTAGCAAAATCATCTGCAGGCATATCATAATTTGAACGCCACATGGCGCCTAAATCTTTATAACCAAGTCCTTTAGCGCCTTCATTTGCCAGCTCAGCTTGACGAGTATAAAGAGGCTTCATTTCTGGACTAATTTCACGCCATCCAGACCACATTTCTAGTAATTCATCATAATCACGAGAATTGGCCATTGTAGCGGTCATATCGCCTAAGCTTAGTTTTTTACCTGCTTTAGTGGTATAGCTACCTTTACCATAAATGCTACCAAGTTTAGCGCCAATGTTGGCAAGTTCAGCAGATTTGACTGAATCTTGTGGAGCGGGCATAACCAAGCTTTGCTTTAATATGTTTAATTGACGTCGTTGAGTTGAGTTAACCTCTACGTTATCAAATGTAGCAGCTTTCATTGCATATCTAACACCAGCATCGGTCGACTTTTGATCGGCATCAGCGGCTAAGGCTGCTGTGTCTTCGGTGATAAAGTTGGCATAAATCCATGCGGCACGAGAACCTTCTAAATTCAAAGTCACCATTTCTTTGGCTACATTATCTAAGAATTGTTGTGCATCGGCTGAGGTTAATGGTGCTTGAACACTCATAGCTGTTACTTTTTCTACTGGCGCTTGTTGACTTGATTCTTGACTGCACGCGGTTAAAGAGGCGGCAATCACTAAAGCAAGACCTGTAAACTTAAATGTTGTTTTTATCTGTTTCATTTTTATAATCATTATTAAAGAGACGTTGTTAGGTGGAGCTAGTATATAAAATTGTTGGATTGATACAAAGTTTATAATGGAAATAGTTACTTAGGTGGGATTCGCTCGAATTTTAAGCAAAAAAAAGCTCATTCAAAAGAATGAGCAAACTACAACATGAAAGAGGGTTGAGATATAAAAACAATAATAAACAAAAACAATGGTATATAAGGGAGTCATTAATGCAGAGAGTTATTAAATTCAATGCTTGCCTGAAACTGAGATAATAATAAATGCTATGCCTGTGTTTTACTGTATAGATACCGTAACGATTTGTAATAGAGCATGTGGTAGACTACTTACTAAATTAATCTAATTTGTCGCTTTTAAAAGCTTGACCTATTTACAAATAATACGCTATTTTAAACGCATGTTTAAAATAGTCGTTTAATTTAGATGCTAAATCGTTAAATTATCAAAACAGCAAACAGTAGAAGTGAAGTATGAGTACCAAAAATAAAATATTAGATGCCGCCGATGTACTTTTTGCCAATAAAGGCTTTAATGGTACATCTTTAAGAGAAATTACTAGTCAAGCTAATGTCAACTTAGCGGCAGTAAACTATCATTTTGGCTCTAAAAAAGAGTTAATCAAAGCGGTTATGTCTCGCTACATGGATGAATTATCTCCTCGATTAGAGTCTGCGCTTTCACTCATATGCCAAAGTGAGCTCAAACCAACCTTACACGAAGTGTTTTCTGCTTTTATAGGCCCACTATTATACCTTAATGAGTTTAAAGAAAATGGTACCAGTACCTTTTTGCAGTTATTAGGGCGTGGTTATACCGATAGTCAGGGATTTTTACGCTGGTTTTTAACAACTCAATATCCTGATGTTTTTACTAATTTTACCAAAGCAGTAAACATAGCCTACCCAGAGTTAAGTGCGGAAGAAATATTTTGGCGTTTGCATTTTACTATGGGTACCATCGTTTTTACTATGTCATCAAGTGAAGCCTTAATTGACATTGCTCAAAATGACTTTAACAATAAGTTAGATATAGCAGGGGTTATCGAGCGAGTTATTCCTTATGTTGCAGCGGGCGTTGCAGCGCCAATTATTCATAATTAGCTTCCGTTATCGGTCAACTATTACTTGCCTTGTTATTCGGTTAAATACAGGGTCAAGTAATAATGCTACGACTACCGACGGTACTTCAAACTAGCTAAAACCTTCCTAAATACTCACACTTTTGTTGTATACCGAGATAAGATCATCACCAAAGTGATTTATTTACATACAACGTCGATCTACGCTGGCGCATTCAGAAGACTTAGTTTAAAAGGCTTCTATGTAGCATTGTTGACTTGGATAAGGGCATAACGATTCACTTCAATCTAGCGCTTGTCTGCAAACCTTCTAATTCAAGATAAATGATCAATAAATTATTCAAGACAAGTTCTGCTTTTAACAACAATTTGTATTATAATCCGCCCCAATTATGCTATTTCAGTATTTTACGAGTTTATTTAGGGTTTAGGTGACATATGAGTGTTGATGCAATTGGCTTATCAGCGGATTTATTAAAAGCGGTTAAAGAGTGTGGTTATAAAAATTTAACCCCTATTCAACAAGAAGCAATTCCAGTTATTCGCCAAGGTACTGATCTTTTAGCAAGTGCACAAACGGGTACGGGTAAAACAGCTGCTTTTAGCTTGCCTATTTTAGATGCTATTGCTAAAGCTAATCATGCTGCGAATAGCTCGACTAGTTCTACAGATGAAGAATCTGAGAATGTTAAAAGTGCTTCAGGTCAAGCTATACGTGCGTTGATATTGACACCTACCCGTGAACTTGCCAATCAAGTTAGCGATAACATCAAACAGTTTAGTCAATATTTACCAGTCAAATGTGGTGTGGTATATGGTGGCGGTAAAATGGTATCACAAACAAAGATGCTAAAGCAGGGGCTTGATGTCTTAGTGGCGACACCGGGGCGCTTGTTAGAGCACTTAGCGCTGCATAATGTTGACTTATCACAAGTGAAATTTCTTGTGTTAGATGAAGCAGATCGCATGTTAGATATGGGCTTTCTAAACGATATTGAAAAACTATTGTTAGCGGTTAAGCATAAGCATCAAACCTTGATGTTTTCTGCCACTTTTTCAGACCGCGTCAAGTCATTAGCAAATCAGTTATTAAAATCACCAAAAACAATCAGTGTCTCTAAAGAAAATACGACGTCCGGTAAAATAAAACAGGCCGTTTATTGGGTTACTGAAGAGCGTAAGCGAGAATTACTTTCAGAGATTATTGGTGTTAATAATTGGAAGCAAGTACTTGTATTTGCAGGCACAAAAGAAAGTGCAAATACCTTAGCACAAGAATTAAAGCTTGATGGAATAAAGGCCGCATTATGTCACGGTGATAAAACTCAAGGCGCAAGAAATAAGGCTTTAGAGCAATTTACTGAAGGCAAAGTGCGTGTATTAGTCGCTACAGATGTTGCAGCTCGTGGTTTAGATATACCAGATCTTGCTTATGTAGTTAACTTTCACTTACCATTTTTACCTGAAGATTATGTCCACCGTGTTGGTCGTACAGGTAGAGCGGGTAAGTCAGGCACAGCAATTTCTTTAGTAAGTCCTAAAGATGAACGCTTTTTAGAAAACATTGAGCAATTAATTGAACGCAAGTTTGAACGTATTATTGCGCCTGGTTATGAATTTAATCGCTTAGAAGCGAGTGAATACCAAGAAGCAGCGGTAAAGCGTGATAGTAAAAATAGATATCGTGCAACCCAAGAAAAGAATCAAAATTTAGCTAAAAAAGACGTAAAAACTAAAGCTGTTGGTAAAAATAAAACTGCTCGAACAAGCACTAAATACAACAGTAAGATTCAGAAGAAGCGTTAAGCTTTGCCTGAACAGCTCACTAATAGTAAGTTAACAAAACAGTGATAAGACCTATAATCATAACCGAAACCCCTTTTGATAAAAGGCATTGTTGCTGGTTTTGTGGTGAGCCTAGTCATGCCGTTTTTATTTTTCCCTCTTATAGTTCAGCCTTTTCTTATGAGAGTGATAAGTACTTATCACTCTCTAGTTCACATCCGGTAATTTCTGTTCCTGCTTGTCGCGAATGCCAAAAATTGGCTAATAAAGCTGAAGAAAGTACAATTTTGGCAGTAAGAGCTAATGTAAAAAAACAATTAATACAACGCTATGCTAAAGATCTAGCTATCGGTGTTAATTGGACTGAGCAAGAATTGGCGACCAGTGAATTTGAGCAAGGGAATTTTGCGGGTTTTGCTCGAAGCGCCTGGTTTATGTATGAAGTGGCAAAAACAAGAGTAAGCTACCTAGCTTGGCCATTAGTGGCTAATGGTATTGAACTTGAAGAGATTGACCTTGAGGAAATACAAGCGGAGACTTTTAGCTTTGATGGTGTGTTGTATCCCTCTTTATCTGATGCTATTAATCATTATGCAAAGATATTTTTATTAGATGAACACTATGTTATCGCTGTTTTACAACACTTGGGCAATGGCGATATAGACGAGAAATCATTTGCCCAAGCCGTTCGTTTTTGTCGGTTATTGGTTAATGCGAGCCCAAGTGAGCGTAAAGTAGCCTTTAATAATCTCGTCGCTAAAAATCAGAGATGATTTAGTGATTGTTAGCGGTTAATACCCATTCTACTTGAATAGGCTTGTTTCAGGAAACCTGAACGAATCATAATCAAGGCACCTTTTTTAGTTTAGGGTTATTCAGGAGAATATGCTCCTGCATTCTCTAATAAACTACATGTAGCGTCCTTAACAACAAATGTAACGACAGGGATGATTTGCTCAGTTTCGCCAAAGGACTGGTTTATGAACGCTTTATGCTACGTTATTGATTTCGACAATAGAATAACTATTCTCTTCAATAAATGCTTTACCTAAAGGCGTTTATAATTCCAACTAAATCCTGCATTTTCAAGTCGAACGGGTATGTACCACACTTAAACGCTTAGCTGCTTGCATCTTGCTGCGGTAGAGCGTTTCATCAGCTCGTTCAAAAAAGCTAACTTCATTATCCGCTCTATTCATAAAGGTTGAACCTATACTGCAGCCGAGTTGATATTTGTTTAACAGTACATTACTCGTTAACGCTAGGTTTATTCTGCTTTCGATAATAGCTAATGCGCTATCGTTTGCATTTTCAACGATAATAGCAAACTCATCGCCGCCGAATCTAAATACACTATCAGAGTCGCGGATACATAGTCGTAAAACATTGGCAAATTCTTGTAAAACTAAATCGCCAGTAACATGACCATGCGTATCATTAATTATTTTGAATTTATTCAAGTCACCTAAAACTAAACCAACTAAACTATGATGGCGATTTGCATTATGCATTGCTCGTTTTAATTGTTCGTCAAAATATCGGCGATTACCAAGACCAGTCAAGGAGTCTTGCATAGCAAGTTCCATCGCTGCATGATAAGCAATGGCATTTTTAAGGGGGTGTAATAAACATTGGTGAAGGTGCTCTAACACTTTATAGTTCGTTAAGCTGATAGGGCTATTGATGCCATAGCTGAGTGTACCGATAAAATCATCAGCGTTTTTTAACTCAAACCGACGCTCTTGTTTAGCCTTTCGACTACCACGTAACACTTTATTCAAGTTCTGGCTTTTAAAATATAAACCTGAAAAATCAACGTATCTAGTCGCTTCTATTGCAAAAATATTTAACAGCTCATCTATATCAAGTGTAGTTTGTAGTTTCGTCATCAGTGCTAATACTTGACGTTTATCAAAAACAGTATTAGTAAAAGTTTCAGCAACAAGCGCATCAGTGCTTAATGTACTATAGGTATTGAAGGGGGAGAATCTATTATCAAGTACGTTTAGTGTTTGCATACTACAACCTCATTAACTTTATCTTATAGTGTCAATTGATAATTTAAGAATGCCCTTAGAGCATATTTTGACACTATTGTTAGCTATATAGATGAAAGCAAAAAACGTACCAGCTATGTTAATATTTATTAATCATTAGGAAGTTGTTAGGTAATAAATTAATTTAAATATTTTAACTAATTGAAATATAGTTTTTTTTGTTGCTAAAATACTTTAAGGCTAGGTAAACTAGAGTTAAGATGAGTCTTTGTTATGTCTTGAGTCATTCCTTTGGCGGCAATAATTTGCCGCTCAAAAAACAAGCTGATTTTTGTGGGGACATTGTTAGTTCCTAGCATTAGCTAAGTAAAGCAAAGTAAAATAAAGGAAGTTGTGTGAGCGGATATTTTGAAATTCTTGCGATATTAACCTGTGCCGTTTTTGTGGTGTGGCTGTTTCGTCGAATTAAATTACCGGCAATACTCGCTTATTTAGTCGCTGGCGTGATCGTTGGTCAACATGGTTTAAATATCGCTCATGATCAAGTTGACTATGATCACTTTGCTGAGTTAGGAATTGTCTTTTTACTTTTTACCCTTGGCCTTGAATTCTCTGTGCCACGGTTAATGGCTATGCGTCACTTAGTTATCTCGGTAGGTAGTTTACAAGTAGCTATCTCACTGCTTGTCTTTATGATTACAGGCATATTCTTCGGTTTAAGTATACCTGCAGCATTTGTAGTCGGTAGTATATTAGCGCTTTCTTCAACCGCCATTGTTATTAGACAATTAAGTGAAAGTGGCGCAATGAAGCGAAAGTCAGGACAGCTTTCTGTCGCGATTCTACTTTTCCAAGATGTTGCCGTTGTTCCCTTATTAATTATCATCCCTATGTTGGCACTTGATAGCCAAACCTCAATGTTTTGGGCATTAATGCTTGCCATGGTAAAAGGTGTTGTGGTGGTCGCCTTACTATTATTAGTGGGTAAATGGCTATTGCCAAAAGTCTTTAATATTATTGCGCAAGTACGTACGGATGAACTCTTTGTATTAACGACATTATTAGTGACCTTATTAGCAGCAGCTTTCACGCAATGGTTCGGCTTATCTATGGCGCTAGGTGCGTTTCTTGCGGGCATGATGTTAAGTGAGAGTGAATATAAGCATCAACTCGAAGCCGATATCAGGCCATATAGAGATATTTTATTAGGACTATTCTTCATCACCGTTGGTATGAAGTTAGATGTTGGCTTACTGGTTACATCACCGTTTAGTTTATTAGGTTTGATGGTTTGCTTTATGGCAATTAAGGTGATGGTAATTAAAACCCTTGCCGTCAAAGCAGGCGAATCAAGTAAAGACGCTTGGGCATCGGGTATTATGCTGGCACAAATGGGCGAATTTGGTTTTGTATTAATTGCGCTTGCCAGTCAAAGTCATGTGTTGCCATTGGATGTAGCTTCTATGTTACTGGGTGCAGGGGTAGTTAGTATGGCAATTACACCTTACATGATGAATAACGCCAGATCTTGGGCACTCTTTTTGAGTCAAGAAAAAACGCCCGACTTATTAGATTTATCTCAATTACCTGAAAATAACATCCTAGAAAATCATGTAATAATTTGTGGCTTTGGCCGAGTTGGACAAACTGTTAGCCGATTTTTAAAACAGGATAAAATTGATTTTGTAGCCATTGATGTTGATCCACTTCGCACACAAAAAGCGAGGGAAGCAGGAGAAAAAGTGCTCTTTGGCTCATCTCGTCAAACAGAAGTACTTAACGCTGCTCATTTGTCAAAAGCTAAGTTGGTGGTTATTGCCTTTGGTGATGACAAACAATCAATTGAAGTCATCCAAAAAATAAGAACAATGAATGCTGAAGTGCCTATTTTAGTGAGAACACGTAATGATGACCAACTTAACGCCCTACAAGCTGCGGGAGCTAATGAAGTTGTTCCGGAAAGCTTAGAAGGTAGTTTGATGTTAGTGTCACAAGTTTTATCGTTATCAGGCGTACCATTTTCTCGAATTATGCGACGCGTACAAAAAGAGCGTAAAAATCACTATAACCACCTACATGGGTTTTTCCAGGGCGAACAAACTGATATGAGCTCGGGAGCTATTGACCGCATTGAGTTCGCTCATGCTATCCTTATTAACAACAATTCTTTTGCCAGTGGTAAAACACTTACCTCATTATCTTTAGAGCAGCGTCGTGTTCATATTGTCGCCTTACATCGCGATGATGTCGAAATTGAATCTCCAGATTTAGAGACCATATTACAAAATCAGGATACTTTAGTTGTCAGAGGAAAGCCTAGAAGAGTAGAGCGGGTAGAGCGTTTTCTACAAGAAGGTAATTAGCGGGTATAGATGATTTTAGAGAATATTCTTAAAAAATTTATATTTAAAGAACAGTCAGCTCTATAATAAATTGACTGCTCTGTTAATAATATTGCTACCTCTACTTTGAAAATATAACTGGAAGATTAAATATCAAGAAAGGTTCTAATAGCTTGCTCTTTTTCCATGGCATCAGCGAAGCCTAACTTTATAAGTTCACCACAAAAGTTTTTCTCAAATAATAAATAACTGACAATACTTGATTCAGAATCATTACCTATTCCAGCACTACGTAAAAGTAAGCGAATGGATAATGGCAAGTCATAGTAATACTTGGCAGCAATAGCATTAAAATCATGGCTCGGGTTAATAACAAAGCTTTCTATGTGTTGTAACCCATCGTTTTCCTTTCTATTTTGAGCCGAGATTAATTTAAGGGTCTCATTAATGCGCGCCATGCGTTCTAGATCGCTGTGCAATGTATCAGCAAAGATAGAATCAAGAAGATGACCCGCAATCGTTGCAGAACTTGGTGGATGAGGGTTGTTTTCTCTTCCATGTAAAAGTACTTTTGGTTGGTCGACACCAATGACGAATATTTTCTTTGCTCCTAGATGAATCGCAGGGCTTAAAGGAGATAGCTGATGAACAGAGCCGTCACCGAAGTGCTGGTTTTTAATTTTAACTGAGGGAAATACCATTGGAATTGCGGCAGAAGCCATCAAATGCTCAGTGTTTAACTGGCACAATTCACCACGCCTTTTGATACGTGTCCAAGGTCGATCATTACTACCTGACTGATAGAAACTAATTGAATCACCATTACTATAACTTGACGCAGTAATCGATACAGCGGATAAGTAGCCACGGTCTATATTATTATCAATGCGGTTAAAATCGAGTATTTGGTTTAGTAACTCTCGAAGAGGAGCATTGTTAAGTAAACTACGAGGATGTTTATTAGCATAATCGGCTTGAAAGCTTGCCAGCATACCTTGGCTTATATGACTAAATACTTTGATTGGATCACTATGATAGATACTCGATATATTAAAATTCTTCCAGGCCCACTCCAGCTTTTTAACGCCTAAATGAAAGCATGATGCGTAACATGCCAACGATGTGGTATTAATAGCTCCTGCAGATGTACCCGAAAGAATTGGAAAAGGAATACCATGATTTCTAGGGATAAATTTTGCAATAGCTGACAAAACGCCAACTTGATAAGCGGCTCTAGCACCACCACCGGTTAGTACAAGCGCATTTTTACTATTAAGGTAATTTCGTTTTAGTGTCATAGGTAATTATTATTATATTTCTAATGGCTTGAACATCGCTCGAAAAATATCGATTTTTAATCAACTTCAATGAGTTAAGTGTAAGTGCTTTTTATTTACTTCGCTAGGACTTGCTTAGATTATTACTGGAGAAAGATGGTGTTTGAGACAAAAAAAAGCCAGCGGAAGCTGGCTTTTTTAAAATGACATAGAATTATTAATTAGTATAGCTTTTACTCATCCGTTTTTATTTCTAAAAGGTATTAACGTCTACTCAAAAAATAATCTTAACTGCTAACGCGAGCGTTGGCAGCGTCTATCAATGGTTGCGATCCAGCTTGAAGGACTGCTAGGTTAGCTGAAACAACGTTCTTTGGTAATTTTGAAATCATCAAAGTTCCTGTTTCTACTGAGCCTGAAGTCGATGCAAACTCTAATAAATTTTGACCATTACACTGAATACCGTCGAAGATACGACGAATTTTTAGCTTATTCGTCTTTAAAAAAGAACGCATGCGTTTCTTGTCATCGGATGCCACGTACTGACATATACTAGTCGCAATGTCAGCAGCTTGTACCTTTGGTGTCGTTACAGCAGACGTTAATGTTAAAACAGTGATGGTTGAAGCTATTAATAATTTTTTCATTTTATAAACCTTAATAATTGAGTTAATAAAAGAAAAAACCACGGGATGTACCTATTAACGAGGTGACTCCGCTATCATAGATAAAATTGAAATACTTCAATTAAACCCTTAGACCGGTGGTTTTGCGTAACACATTTTCACGTGCTTTGCCTTTTCTTTGTCAATATTAAGTATCACGTAATTGTTACCAAAGTGCAAGTTAATGGGCAATATAGTAGCTACCAGTGCAGGTAATACAAGTAGGATTATAGATTTTTTGCTACATATTACTTATAAATAATAAAGGTAACCACTTGAACAGTGACACCTTTATTATTTGAATGATTGCTACTTTTACTAGTATTAGACCGTTAAGGTAGTTGAATTATTTTGTCACAAAATAGTACAAAATTACAATTTCATTTCGGGTATTTCACCCGTGACAACCAACTCTCCCTCAGTTAACTTAATTATTTCTTCTACTGAGACGCCAGGGGCGCGTTCGAGTAAATGAAATTTACCTTCCTTAATTTCAATAAAAGCTAAATCAGTTAATACTTTCTTAATGCAACCTTTGCCAGTTAATGGCAAGGAACAGTTAGCAAGTAGCTTTGATACGCCATGTTTAGAGGCATGTGTCATGGTGACAATAATGTTATCTGCACCGGCTACTAGATCCATTGCGCCGCCCATACCTTTGATTAATTTACCTGGGATCATGTAGGAAGCGATATTTCCATGTACATCCACTTCAAAAGCACCAAGTACGGTTAAATCAACATGGCCACCACGTATCATGGCAAATGATTCAGCTGAATTAAATACGGAGGCACCTGGTGCCATGGTGACTGTTTGCTTACCTGCATTAATTAAGTCGGCGTCAATTTCATCTTCAGTTGGAAACGGACCCATACCAAGTAGGCCATTTTCTGATTGCAACATAACTTCGATATCTTGCGGGACATAGTTTGCAACGAGGGTAGGGATACCGATGCCTAAGTTAACGTAATAACCATCTTTTAGTTCTTGGGCGACACGTTGGGCGATTTGTTCTCTCGATAAAGCCATAGTTATTCTCCCTTTGCTTCGTGCTTGTCTGATGGTCGTGTAGTGCGTTGTTCAATGCGCTTTTCGAAAGTACCCTGAATTACGCGGTTAACGTATATGCCTGGCGTGTGAATTTGATCTGGGTCTAACTCTCCCACTTCAACTATTTCTTCAACTTCCACAACGGTAATTTTACCTGCGGTCGCGGCTAGAGGGTTAAAGTTACGCGCTGTTTTTCTAAAGACTAAATTGCCGTATCTATCGGCCTTCCAAGCTTTGACTATGGCAAAATCACCAACAATAGCTTCTTCTAAAATATAATCTCGACCATTAAATGTTCGTTCTTCTTTACCTTCCGCTACTGGTGTACCAACACCTGTTGCAGTAAAGAACGCTGGAATTCCAGCACCGCCGGCGCGCATTTTTTCTGCCAGTGTACCTTGTGGTGTTAATTCAACCTCTAACTCTCCAGCCATCATTTGACGTTCAAATTCGGCATTTTCGCCGACATAAGACGCGACAATTTTTTTAATTTGACGGTTAGGTAACAACACCCCTAAACCAAAGTCATCAACGCCACAGTTATTCGATACTAACGTTAGACCTTTAGTACCTTTACGCTTTATTTCAGCAATTAAATTTTCTGGAATGCCGCATAAGCCAAAGCCACCAGCAATGACTGTCATGTTATCGGTAAGTCCAGCCATGGCTTCTTCATAGCTTGATACTACTTTGTCAAATCCTGCCATCTTCATCTCCTACTCTTTATGTTCTATATGAAAGGTTATCAATTATTATTGCTGTTGAGCTAAGCTCGTTGTGCAAGGTAAGCGGTCGATACTTTAGAAATTGGCGGCTTGCCTAACTTCTCACTAATAAACCAACCGGCCTGTAGTAATTTATCAAAATCTATATTTGTTGTAATACCTAAACCGTTTAGCAGGTAAACAACATCTTCAGTAGCTACGTTGCCTGAAGCGCCCTTAGCATAAGGACAGCCACCTAAGCCTGCAATAGCACTATCGACAACAGAAATACCAAATTGTAGCGCGGCGTAAATGTTCGTTAACGCCTGTCCGTAGGTATCATGAAAGTGTACGGCTAGTTGAGCGCTTGGTACACGTACGCTTACCGCCTGTAACATCTTAGTTACGCTAGCAGGCGTACCAACACCAATGGTGTCGCCAAGGGATATTTCATAACAACCCATGGCGAGTAATTTTTCAGCAACCAATGCTACTTTCTCTGGATCAATATCACCTTCATAAGGGCAGCCGACCACACAAGATACATAACCGCGGACTTTAATATTACGTTTTTTAGCATCAGCTATAATAGGTGCAAATCGCTCAATGCTTTCTTCTATAGAACAATTGATGTTTTTTTGGCTGAAACTTTCAGACGCCGCAGCAAAGATGGCAATTTCATCTGCATTAACGGCAACCGCCGCTTCATAGCCCTTCATATTTGGGGTTAAAGCGGCGTAGGTGACATTTTTAACGCGCTTTATCGTTTCAAATACCTCAGTAGAGGTTGCCATTTGTGGCACCCATTTAGGTGAAACAAAACTGCCGCTCTCAATATAACTCACGCCAGCATCAGCTAATTGCTCAATTAACTCTACTTTATCTTCAGCGCTAATAGCCTTACCATTAATGAGAGCTTCATTTTGTAAGCCGTCTCTTGGGCCTACTTCAACAATCTTTACTTTACTTGGGAGGTTTGTCGGGAGTTGAATCGTCATTATTTCTCCTCTTCACTTTCTTGCAAAGGGAGAACTGAAAAAGCTAATAGTTCAGCGCCGCCATCAACCATGTCGCCAGCACAGAAGAATACTTCATCGACTACACCGTCGCTTGGCGCTTTAATGGTATGTTCCATTTTCATTGCTTCCATGATGATCAGAGGCTGATTTTTATTAACTTGCTCACCTGACGTTACTAGCACACTAACCACAGTGCCATTCATTGGCGCAGTTAAACCACCATGATTATCATCATCTTGATTTTGTCCATGATCAGGGTGAACTTGGCTAAAGTTAAATACGCCGTGCTCTTGATATAGGCTTATGCTGTTATCGCTATGTGCAATAATACTTTGGCTACGATGACCGTCAATAGTTACAGTAATCTTTTCACCTTCGATTTCACCCTGACAATCGACCGTATGCGTTGTCACACCTTCAGCACTGATGGTGATTAAATAATAACTAGCGCTGGACTGACGCTTTTGCTCAATGTTAATGGCGTATTCAATGTCATTATAAGCCAAGGTCAGCGCGTGATTATGTGCTTCATTTAATCGCCAAGCGTTAGTCATATGCCAAGGCGAGTGAGGATCATTACTCAATGCCGCTAACGTTTTAGTCTTCTTTTCTAACGAAAGCACTAGATATAATGCGGCAATAGGTAATTGCTTTGTTAATAACTCTTTATTTTGCTTTTCGCCTGCTTGATGAAAAATAGCATCGTGGTTTTTTTCAATAAAACCGGTATCTATATCTGCATTGATAAAAGCATCGGTGGTCGCTAAGTTATATAAAAACTCGATATTAGTGGTAACGCCATCAATGCGGTATTCACGTAAAGCTTTTGCTAATCGTTGTAAGGCTTTTTCTCTACTTTCATCCCAAACAATGAGTTTTGCGATCATAGGATCATAAAATACACTGACTTCATCACCTTGACGAACACCGGTATCAATACGCACATGTTTACTTTCCAATGGTGTTTTTAATAAATTTAATTGCCCAGTAGAGGGTAAAAAATCATTACTTGGGTCTTCAGCATATATTCTTGCTTCAAAAGCATGACCATTTATTGTTAATTCTTGCTGTTTTTTAGGTAGTTTTTCACCTGCGGCAACACGTAATTGCCACTCGACTAAATCTTGTCCTGAAATCATTTCGGTAACAGGGTGTTCAACTTGTAAACGGGTATTCATTTCCATAAAGTAAAATGAACCGTCAACATCAAGTAAGAACTCAACCGTGCCTGCACCTTGATAGCCAATGGCTTGTGCCGATTTTATTGCCGACTCACCCATTTTACAGCGAAGAAATTCACTCATACTAAAGGCTGGCGCTTCTTCAATCACTTTTTGATGACGGCGTTGCACTGAGCAATCACGTTCAAATAAATACACGGCATTTTGATGATTATCACAAAATACTTGTATTTCAACATGACGAGGCTGGGTTAAATACTTTTCAACCAACATGGTGTCATCACCAAATGATGACATCGCTTCACGTTTCGCTGCGGCTAAGCCTTCATCGAATTCAGCTTCGCTCCACACTTGGCGCATGCCCTTACCACCGCCGCCTGCTGTCGCTTTTAATAGTACCGGATAGCCCATGTCGTCAGCGGCTTTTTTGATGATGTCACGTGACTGATCATCACCATGATAACCAGGAACCAATGGCACATTGGCTTTTTCCATAATGTTTTTTGCAGCAGACTTTGAACCCATCGCTTCAATAGCTTCAACAGGAGGACCAATAAAAGTAATACCTTCTTGTTGACATGCACGACAAAAATCAGCATTTTCTGATAAAAAGCCATAACCAGGATGAATCGCTTGTGCGCCAGTTTTCTTGGCTGCAGCAATTACTTTCTCCCCAACTAGGTAACTTTCACGAGAAGGTGAAGCACCAAGATAAATAGCTTCGTCAGCCATATGAACATGCAAGGCATCTTTATCAGCGTCAGAATAGACAGCAACCGTTAAGATGCCCATTTTTTTGGCTGTTTTTATTATGCGGCAAGCAATTTCACCACGGTTAGCAATTAATATTTTACTAAACATTTATTTATCCTTCGCTCTTGGCTTTTATTGGCAATGTAATGGCATTTTTCTGCCAGCTTGGGCTACGTTTCTCAAAAAAAGCGCTGAGGCCTTCTTGACCTTCATTCGATACTCGAATACTGGCTATACGTGCACTGGTATCGTTAAGTAGTTGTTCATTGATGTCTTGATAAGCCACATCAAAAGCAAGTTGTTTAGCTTGTCTCATTGCTTCAGGGCTATTGCTAAGTAGAGTAGTAATCATCTTATCTACCGCTGGCGTTAACTCTTCAGCCTCAACAACTTCATCAACTAAACCGAGTTGCATAGCTTTATCGCTAAAGAAACGTTCAGCCGTTTGAAAATAACGTCTTGAAGCTTTTAAACCAATAGCATTAACAACATAAGGGCTAATCGTTGCAGGAATAAGCCCTAATTTAACTTCACTTAAACAAAAACTGGCCTTATTGCTGGCGATAACAATATCGCAACAGCTAGCTAAACCAACAGCACCGCCAAAAGCAGCACCTTGAATCTTAGCAATGGTTGCTTGTGGCAGAAAATTTAATGCTTTTAGCATTTGTGCCAAGGCATTAGCATCTTTGAGGTTATCTTCATAAGAATAACCCGCCATACGTTTCATCCAGCCTAAATCGGCACCGGCGCTAAAACTTTTACCATTAGCTGCTAACACCATGATTTTAATATCGTCACGCTGGGCAATATCATTAAAAATATCAGTTAAGGTTTTGATGATAACGTCATCGAAAGCGTTGTGTTTATCAGCATTATCAAAAGTAACAGTAGCGACGCCATTATCGCTTATTGTATAAAGCACTTCTTTTGAAGTTGAAACTGATGTTGAAATTGATGTATCAATCGACATACTTTTTCCTTTACGTTTAGTATTTTTAGTAACTAGGGATAAATTGTATCCGCACTATTTATCCATTTGATTAACCTTGTTTTTTAACTAAGGCAGGGCACGTTACATTCTGAAAATACCAAATTTAGTGTCTTCTATGGGTTTATTTAATGACGCAGATATCGCTAGACCTAGAACTTGTCGAGTGTCAGCGGGATCTATAATGCCGTCATCCCATAAACGCGCAGAAGCATAATAAGGGTGGCCTTGGTGTTCATAGTCTTCAATAATAGGTTTTTTGAATGCTTGTTCTTGTTCATCACTCCAGCTTTCACCTAATTTCTCTTTTTTATCACGGGTAACTTGTGCCATTACGCCAGCGGCTTGCTCTCCACCCATGACTGATATTCTGGCATTTGGCCACATAAATAAGAAACGCGGATCATAAGCTCGGCCACACATACCGTAATTTCCGGCGCCAAAACTGCCACCAATTAATATAGTAAATTTAGGGACTTGTGCGGTGGCAACGGCAGTTACCATTTTTGCGCCATGCTTGGCGATACCACCGGACTCATATTGTTTACCTACCATAAAACCGGTAATGTTTTGCAGAAAAACCAGTGGTATTTTACGTTGAGCGCAGAGTTGAATAAAATGAGCCCCTTTTTCCGCTGACTCACCAAATAACACGCCATTATTGGCGACGATACCAACAGGGTAGCCAAATATTTTCGCGAACCCGCAAACTAAGGTGTTGCCATAAAGTGCTTTAAATTCATCAAAATTACTGCCATCAACTATGCGGGCAATAACTTCACGAATGTCATAAGGTTGACGGGTATCTTTAGGAATAATGCCGTAAATTTCTTCACTTGAATACGCAGGCTCAACAACTTGCTGGAAGTCTATCGTTACTGGTTTAACTCTATTTAAATTCTTAACGGCAGAACGTGCTATTTCTAGCGCATGATGATCGTTTTGTGCGTAATGATCGGTAACACCTGAAGTACGACAATGCACATCTGCGCCACCTAAATCTTCAGCACTAACTACTTCACCTGTAGCTGCTTTAACTAAAGGGGGACCAGCTAAAAATATAGTGCCTTGCTCTTTAACAATGATTGACTCATCAGCCATCGCAGGTACATAAGCACCACCGGCAGTACAAGAGCCCATAACTACGGCTATTTGAGGAATGTTATTGGCAGACATATTAGCTTGGTTAAAGAAAATACGACCAAAATGCTCTTTATCAGGGAAAACATCATCTTGGTTAGGTAAATTAGCGCCCCCTGAATCAACAAGATAGATACAAGGTAAGTTGTTTTCTTGTGCTATTGCCTGTGCTCTAAGGTGTTTTTTTACTGTTAGTGGATAGTAAGTACCACCTTTTACCGTCGCATCATTAGTAACAATGACACACTCTTGCCCTGACACTCTACCAATACCGGTAATAATACCCGCGCAAGGGACGTGATCTTCATAGACTTTATAAGCTGCTAGCTGCGAAAACTCGAGAAAGGCTGAGCCAGTATCGAGTAGGGCATTAACTCTGTCACGTGGCAATAACTTACCGCGGTCTAAATGGCGTTGACGACTACGCTCGCCGCCCCCCTGTTTCACTTCACAGAGCTTGTTACGCAAGTCATCAATTTGAATTTGCATATGAGCAGCATTGTCTAAAAAGTCTTGGCTGCGAGTGTTTATTTTACTTACTAATTTTGCCACGGTAGTGCCTTTTATTTGTTAGTCATCGTTTATTTTATTGCGAGTTTATTCAATTACGGCGTTGAAAAACGCTCATTGACTAACGTCAACTCCGCTTTTTTGCCTTGTACTTGAATCAAGTCGCTGCAAACTAGACAATTACTGGTTCAATTCTAACTCTGTGTTTTTCGTTCAATGTCTTTTATTCAAATAATAAATGTAGTGATTCAGCTTTAAGTTATATGGTGCAATAAGAAGGAAATAGAACGGAGTTGACGCTAGTCAATGAGTACTCTTGACGATCTTATTGCACCATATAACGATAAGATGGCTCGCTACTTTGATTCGTTGAACAATTCACGACCAATTAACATACGGCGAATTTCCGAGGTGCCAGCACCAATCTCATATAACTTGGCATCACGTAATAAACGACCTGCTGGAAATTCATTGATATAACCATTACCGCCAAGCAATTGAATGGTATCAAGTGCCATTTTTGTCGCTAATTCGGCCGCATATAAAATTACCGCTGCTGAATCTTTACGTGTAGTTTCACCACGATCACAAGCCTGAGCCACCATATAAGCGTAAGATTTGGCTGCATTCATTTGTGTGTACATGTCAGCAATTTTACCTTGTACTAATTGGAACTCACCAATAGATTGACCAAATTGCTTTCTGTCGTGAATATAAGGTACGACTAAATCCATACAGGCATCCATGATGCCTAAAGAACCACCGGATAAAACTACGCGTTCGTAATCTAATCCTGACATTAAAACGCGGACGCCTTTGCCTTCAGTGCCTAAAATGTTTTCTGCTGGTACTTCACAATCTTGAAAAACTAACTCACAGGTATTTGAACCACGCATACCTAACTTGTCTAATTTCTGATGGCGAGAAAACCCTGGGTAATCACGTTCAACAATAAAGGCAGTAATACCTTTTGAACCAGCACTAGTATCTGTTTTAGCATAAATAACAAAAACATCAGCATCTGGACCATTGGTGATCCACATTTTATTACCGTTAAGAATGTACTTATCACCTTTTTTATCAGCGCGAAGTTTCATGCTTACAACATCACTACCTGCATTTGGCTCACTCATCGCAAGTGCACCAACATGTTCACCCGTACAAAGTTTTGGTAAGTACTTGAGCTTTTGCTCATGAGAGCCATTTTTGCTTAACTGGTTTAAACATAAGTTCGACATAGCGCCGTAACTCAAACCTACAGAAGCAGAAGCTCTGCTTATTTCTTGCATAGCAACAATATGTTCTAAATAACCGAGTCCTGAACCACCGTACTGTTCATCAACGGTCATGCCTAATAGACCCATGTCGCCGAATTTACGCCATAAATCTTTTGGAAACTCATTGTCGATGTCTATTTGTGCTGCGCGAGGAGCTATTTCATCTCGAGCAAAGGCATTTACCTGCTCGCGGATCATATCGACGGTTTCGCCTAAATTAAAGTTAAGTGATCTGTATTGTGAAATCATAATGGTTCCTTTACCTTTGCTTTTATAGTGGGCTTATTTGTTTTCTAGTGCCTTAAGAGTCTCTTGACAATTAACTTCTAGATCATTCAATTCAATTAATACTGCATTAATATCTTCAAGTTGTTGCTTTAAATCATTTTTTTTGTTGTTAATAAGTTCCATTATGCTGTTTAACTGCTTAGCACTGGTTTTATCTACGTCGTACAGTTCAAATAAGCGGCCTGTTTCAGCTAATGAAAACCCTAGGCGTTTACCGCGCAAAATTAACTTTAGTCGAACTTTATCTCTTTGGTTATAAATTCTCGTTTGTCCTTTACGAGAAGGAGAGACTAACCCCTGATCTTCATAGAAACGTATGCTGCGCGTGGTAATATCAAATTCTTTTGATAAGTCGCTAATAGAGTATTTAGTTGAGCTAATTTTTGATGTCATTTGTTTACTCGGATATATCATCTTGAATAAATTTGCTTATTGATTTATCTTATAGGAAGTTTACGTTAACGTAAAGGTTGCTTTTGTTGTTGATTAAAATAATAAATTTATCCTGTAAGAAAGGTCTTACAGTTTGCTTTGTTATTAATTATCTTACTCACTAGGGTTACGTTGGCGTAAAGGCACTATTAAGTTAGGCTTTATCAAAAGAGATTAACTTATCCAATTACATTGTAATTATTCAAATTTATTATCATTTATAAGCTGGAGAGCTCCATGTCATCATTAGATCCTATTGTTATTGTTTCAGCCGTAAGAACACCTATGGGTGGGTTTGGCGGTTGCTTATCACCGGTAACGGCGCCTGAATTAGGTGCTAGCGCAATTAAAGGCGCAATAGCACAAGCGAATTTAGCCAATGATCAAGTTGACGAAGTCATCATGGGCTGTGTTTTACCGGCCGGCTTAAAGCAAGCACCAGCCAGACAAGCAGCAATCGCTGCTGATTTATCATTATCTACTGTCTGTACCACAATTAATAAAGTCTGTGGCTCAGGTATGAAAGCTGCGATGCAAGCACATGATTCATTACTTGCTGGCTCTATCGATGTCGCTGTTGCTGGCGGAATGGAAAGCATGAGTAATGCACCCTATCTATTACCGAAAGTTAGAACAGGTTTGCGTATGGGGCATGGCGAAGTCATTGATCATATGATGCTTGACGGCTTAGAAAATGCGTATGACGGAATTTCTATGGGCTGTTTTGCTCAAGAGACTGCTGATGAAGCTGATTTTACTCGTGAAGCGATGGATGAATTTGCTATCCGCTCACTAAGTCGTGCCAACCAAGCAATTGACTCTGGCGCTTTCAAAAATGAAATTACCGCTGTTACCGTAGTGAATAGACGTAAAGAAACTATTATTGATACCGACGAACAACCCGGTAATGCTCGCCCAGATAAAATACCTTCATTGCGTGCAGCTTTTAAAAAAGGTGGCACCATTACCGCGGCAAATTCTAGTTCTATATCAGATGGTGCAGCAGCGCTTGTGATGATGAAATTATCGGAAGCACAAAAACGCGGTTTATCACCACTTTGTAAAATTGTAGCGCATGCAACACATGCGCAAGCACCGGCAGAGTTCACTGTAGCTCCAGTAGGGGCAATGACAAAAGTATTAGCCAAAGCAAATTGGAAAACAGCTGATGTTGATTTATTTGAGATCAACGAAGCTTTTGCCATGGTAACTATGTTGGCGGTAAAAAATATGTCATTAGATATCAACAAAGTAAATATTCATGGTGGTGCATGTGCATTAGGTCATCCTTTAGGCGCAAGTGGTGCACGTATTATGGTGACCCTAATACACGCATTGAAAAATAAAGGTCTGTCTAAAGGTGTTGCTTCCCTTTGTATTGGCGGCGGCGAAGCTACGGCAATTGCATTAGAAATACTGTAATTATCTACCTTGTTGCTGTATAGCCCAATTTATCTGTAAAAAGTACTCATTGACGATCGTCAACTTGGTGCTTTTGTCTTTAATTTGGGTCATACCGCTTAACGCTGAATAACTACAAAACAACTATAAAGTAAGTATAAATAGATACTTTTCTAGCTTAGGAATTACTGATGAATTTTGATTTAACCGAAGACCAACAAATGTTTGCTGAAACTGCTAAGCAGTTCAGCGATAGTGAGTTATTACCCAATGCGGCCAAGTGGGATATAGAACATACCTTTCCAAAAGATGTGATAACTAAAGCGGGAGAACTTGGTTTCTGTGGTTTATATGCTCCAGAAGATGCTGGTGGTTTAGGGTTGAGTCGATTAGATTCATCAATAATCTTCGAGCAGCTTTCCATGGGATGTACTACTACCACGGCCATGATGACCATACATAATATGGCAACATGGATGATCGCAACTTGGGGCACAACAGTAATAAAAGAAGCTTGGTGTCCTGAGTTAGTAACGGGTGAAAAGCTTGCATCTTATTGTTTAACCGAACCTGGTGCAGGCTCTGATGCTGCATCACTACGTACAAGCGCTAAAGTTGAAGGCGATCATTATATTATTAATGGTTCGAAAATGTTTATTTCTGGCGCGGGCGAAACTGATGTATTAGTAGTTATGGTCCGCACAGGAGGACCAGGCGCTAAAGGGATTTCAGCTGTTGTTATTCCTGCGGACGCACCCGGGGTGATTTATGGTAAAGCTGAAGAGAAAATGGGCTGGAATGCACAGCCAACAAAGCAAATTACTTTTGATAATGTCAAAATTCCACGAGAGAATTTACTCGCTAATGAAGGTGACGGTTTCACCTTAGCGATGAAGGGGCTCGATGGCGGTCGCATTAACATTGCTACCTGTTCAATAGGTACTGCACAACAAGCGTTAAATACGGCTATGACATATATGCAAGATCGTGAACAATTTGGTAAGCCAATTGCGGCATTTCAAGGTTTACAATTTAAACTCGCAGATATGGCTACTGAACTAGTCGCAGCAAGACAGTTAGTGCGATTAGCGGCTTATAAATTAGATCAAAACGATGCAGAGAAAACCGCCTATTGTGCAATGGCCAAACGCTTTGCAACAGATATCGGTTTTCAAGTTTGTGATGCGGCTCTACAAATCCATGGTGGTTATGGTTACGTGAAAGAGTATCCCCTAGAACGTCACTTTAGAGATGTACGTGTTCATCAAATCCTTGAAGGCACTAATGAAATAATGCGCGTTATTATCGCTCGACGATTATTAACGGAAGGGGCAGGGCAACTACTTTAGGAAAAACCTAAAAGGCTCTGATGTATCTCACTCAACAATTGTATGGGATACACCTTTCATGAAAAATATATTAAAGCTGTACACAAAACACTATGTATCCGGTACATAGTTAACAGCCGATAATATAAAGCTAAAAAACACATAATAAAAAATATTAGTATCAAATACTTAGCAAGGAAAGAAAATGTCCGATTATTCATCACAGTTTTTACGAGTAGAAGTAATTGCTCATACCGCCGTCGTCACCTTTAATAATCCTCCCGCGCATACGTGGACTGCACAAAGTTTGGCAGATTTACGTGATTTAGTTTTAGTGTTAAATGAAGACAAAAACATTTACGCTTTAGTTTTAACAGGAGATGGCGCTAAATTTTTCTCTGCCGGGGCAGATCTTAATATTTTTGCTGGTGGTGATAAACAAGTTGCAGCGGATATGAGTGACATTTTTGGTCAGGCATTTGAAACATTATCAGCATTTCGCGGTGTTTCTATTTCAGCTATCAATGGCTACGCTATGGGCGGAGGCTTAGAAGTTGCCTTAGCCTGTGATATTCGTATTGCAGAAGAGCATGCGGTTATGGCTTTACCCGAAGCAAGTGTTGGTTTACTACCTTGTGCTGGTGGCACACAAAATCTTGCGATACTCGTGGGCGAAGGTTGGACTAAACGTATGATTTTATGTGGTGAGCGCATTAATGCAGAAAAAGCCCTTGCGATAAAATTAGTTGAAGAAGTGGTTGCTCAAGGTGACTCAAAGAATGCTGCTATTGCTTTGGCTGAAAAAGTATCGAGACAAAGCCCCGTTGCTGTAGCAGCTTGTAAACAACTAATACAAAAAAATCGTGTCATGCCTACTGCTCGTGCTTTACCACAAGAGCGTCAGGCTTTTGTTGAGTTATTTAATTCACTTGACCAAAAAGAAGGCGTACAAGCCTTTCTGGATAAGCGTAAGCCAGTTTGGTTAAATAAATAGTTTTGCTACTTTAAAAACTTTGCCAGAATTCAGAAAGGAAAAATTATGACAGACGTAGTTCTTTTTCAAGAAGTTGATTGTGATAACGGTAAAAAAATTGGGGTAATAACCCTTAACTCACCAAAATCACTTAATGCGTTAAGTGGCGATATGATCGCGCTACTTTACCCCAAATTGGTTGCATGGCAACAACAGCAAAATATTGCCGCCGTATTTTTGCAGGGCGAAGGAGAAAAAGCCTTTTGCGCCGGTGGCGATATAGTGCATTTATATAATGCTATGAAAGATAGTGCCATGAAAAACAGTGTTACCAAAAGTAATACGAGCACTGAGGGATCAGTGGATGTATTAAGTGCAGACAATAAATTTGCACCAGAAATTGAAGATTACTTTACTCAAGAGTATCAATTAGATTTTTTAATTCATCGCTTTAACAAACCTTTTATTGTCTGGGGTAGCGGCATTGTCATGGGTGGTGGATTAGGTATGCTCGTTGGAGCAAGTCATCGCGTGGTAACTGAAAACTCACGGATAGCGATGCCTGAAATTAGTATTGGTTTGTTCCCTGATGTTGGTGGCAGTTACTTTCTAAATAAAATGCCTGCTGGTTGTGGTTTATTCTTAGCATTAACCGGTGCCTCTATAAATGCGGCAGATGCTAAGTTTTGTCAGCTTGCTGATTATTTTGTTGAGCAACAACACAAGGATAACTTGGTTAGCCAACTTAAGATGATTAACTGGGGGGAAACAATCCCATTAAATCACGACAAGGCTTCGCAACTGTTACAAGAGTTTGAACAAGGCTCAGTAAGTAAATTACCAGCTTCGCCTTTAAGAGAGCATCAAACATTAATCACTCAACTTGTAGATAAGCATGAGTTAACTGATATTGTAACGGCAATCTTAAGTCTTGAGACTGAAGATAAGTGGCTGAGTCGCGCACAAAAGTCATTGAAAAATGGTAGCGCCTTGAGCGCACAATTAGCCTATTCGCAATTACAACGTGGTAAAGGCATGACATTAGCTGATTGTTTTCGTATGGAATTAAACTTAGCAGTTAAATGCGGTCATTTTGGAGAGTTCCTAGAGGGTGTCAGAGCACTATTAATAGATAAAGATAATAATCCGCAATGGCGTTATTCATCAGTTGACTTAATTGATGCTAAAGTACTTGATTGGTTTTTCGAATCGACTTGGTCAAAAGCAGAGCATCCACTTGCTAAATTAGCGTAATTAGTCGGTACAACATATAACAGGGGATAGTCATAGCACATATTGCTTTGACCCTCTTAATGTATTAAATAAAAGTAAGTAGATAATAATGAAATTACAAGATAAAACAATCGTCATCACTGGTGGTGGTCAAGGTCTAGGTTTGACTATGGCTATTAGTTTTGCTCAATCTGGAGCTAATATAGCGTTAATCGATTTAAATGAAGAACAATTGAAAGAAAGCGTTCAGCAAGTTAAGTCGGCTGGTACTGAAGGAATAAAAGTTGCTTATTACCTTGCTAACGTAAGTAAAGAAGCTGAGGTTGAAGCAACGTTTAAACAAATCAACGCAGACTTTAACGGTATTGATGGCTTAGTTAATAATGCCGGCATCTTACGTGATGGTATGTTTGTAAAAGCGAAAGATGGCGTTGTTAGTAAAAAGATGTCTTTAGAAAACTTTCAATCGGTTATTGATGTGAATCTAACGGGGGTATTCTTATGCGGCCGTGAAGCAGCGGTTCATATGATAGAAGGTCGAAAAGAAGGCGTTATTATTAATATGTCATCAATTGCTCGTGGTGGTAATATGGGACAAACCAACTATGCAGCAGCAAAAGCAGGCGTTGTAGCAATGACAACAACATGGGCGAGGGAACTTGGACGTCACGGTATACGTGTTGGCGCTATAGCTCCAGGTGTAATACGTACAGCAATGACTGATGCAATGAAACCAGAGATGCGAGACAGGTTAGAGAAAATGAAACCCGTTGGCCGTTTAGGTGAAGCAGAAGAAATTGCCCATACTGCGAAATACATCTTTGAAAATGAATTTTTCACTGGTCGCGTCGTAGAAATAGACGGTGGCCTTTGTATGTAATGTTTATCGTAGACAGGTAAAGTGTAACTACGCTTGATTATTAACCAAGTTCTATCATTTGAACTTGGTTTTGTTTAACAATTAAACAATCATAAAGAAAAACGAAAAAGAATGTAAAAAACACTTGATCAAAAGGTAAAGCTCTCTATAATGCGCTCCAGTTCCAAGGGGTTCACGCAAAATGAATCATCAACGAACTGTTTTGATATGTTATCTAAGCGATTAAGTGGTAAATAACATAAGTTAACGTGTAATTTTAAATGTTTCTCGAAATTATTTGAAATAAATGTTGACATCAAAACTAGGAAGTGTAG
>NZ_PJAQ01000012.1 GCF_002836775.1 Colwellia sp. 12G3
ACAACAATGTAAAATCACGTACTTACGTGTTACTTGAACCAGAATAAAGAACAAAAAACGATATTTATAGCTCAATAGAGCAAGCTTTCTTGATTGTCCCCTTTTTGTTTAGCGACAATAGCGCTGTGGCCCCACCTGAACCCATTCCGAACTCAGAAGTGAAACGCAGTTGCGCCGATGGTAGTGTGGGAGTTCCCATGTGAGAGTAGGACATTGCTAGACTTCTATCTAGAGAAGCCCGATTCGAAAGAGTCGGGCTTTTTGCTGTCTGGGATTTAATAAGTTTTACGTCTCGTACGTTAAAACACGGAATACAGTGGTAGTGTGACTGTTATTAAACATGCCCATGGAGAGTACGACATTCTCCACTTCAATTTAGGTTAGGCAGGGTTTCTATCTCTGAAATCTATTCATATTCTATTAGGAGAATTAAAGGCAACAAAAAATTGCTTTAAGCTTATGCTAGTGGAAAGTAACAGACGATATACTTTATATAAATAATTGGCAGTTAGGAGTAAGTCGATTTACTTCCTAGATTAGAAAAGTCATCAGAATTAGTTCTGTCAGATAATTCAGGTTAGAGGATAGTTATAACTTTTATCACGGTAAAGAACAATGGGCTATGAATCTTCCAATGTATTGCTTTAGGTTTGTGAAGATCAATCTATAAGTGATTAAGTGATTAAGTGATTAAGTGATTAAGTGATTAAATGGTTCATATACCACAGTTAATGATATAAATTTAATCACTGTCATTGGTGAATCGTATAATCACAACTAATTAGTCATACGACTGTTAAATAGATAAGGATCGGAATTTAGGTTTTAGATTCAAAAGCACCAACAAGCATTGAAATAAGAAGCATAGCTGAAGCCGGTATCATTGTTAAAATAAATAATGTATTTAAATCTAGCATGGTATTTCCTTGTATCTTTCGCAGATGAATGTGCCTAAAAGGGATGCGAAAATGTTTGTAGTTATTACTAAGTTGCAATAAGTGTTACAAAGGTTGTGCCAAAGTTACAATTAATTGTTAAGTTATTGAAATACATATAAATATAGTTTTTCATTATAGTAACTAAACAAAAGTTAGTAAGAGCCTGATAGAATGCTGGCTAGAATGACTATTTTGTGGTTTAAAGTGCACTTAATTAGGTGAAAGTGACAAGGTAGGCAGTTATAAAACTCTCAATATCGGGACAGCTATTCCCGATATTGAGATCATAGATCGATGATTACAACAAGGTGACTTTATTAAAAGCATCAAGCAGTACTTGACCGTCAGCTCCATCTTTACCAGCACACTCACTTAAGTGCTGCCTAAATTTTCGTGCGCCTGATAAACCATTACAGAGGCCAAGCATGTGGCGTAAAATATGCCAGGCTCTACCTCCACTTTTAACCGTTGCGTTAATATAAGGGATCATTAACTCTATAACTTCTGTTCTTGTTAACTTAGCTCCATCTGATTGATATATATCATTGTCTGCATCGCTAAGCATATATGGACTGTTATATATCTCTCTACCTATCATAACCCCGTCAATATATTTGAGATGTTCATTAGCTTCTGTGAAAGTCTTGATACCGCCATTAATTGATATATCTAACTTTTCAAAAGCACTTTTTATTTGATAGACACGTTCATAATCTAAAGGCGGGACATCGCGGTTCTGTTTAGGGCTCAATCCGGTTAACCATGCTTTTCTAGCGTGAATAATGAAGTGTTGGCAGCCAGCTTGTGCAACTTGTTCAATAAATGTATGTAAGAACTCATATGAATCTAGATCATCAATGCCAATGCGTGATTTCACGGTGACAGGGATTTTTGTTGCTGATTGCATTTTATTCACACAATCGGCAACAAGGGAAGGATCAGCCATTAAGCAAGCCCCAAATCTCCCATTTTGTACTCTATCTGATGGACAACCGACATTTATATTCACTTCATCATAACCATGTTGTTCAGCTATTTTGGCACATTCGGTCATTGCATTAACATCACTGCCGCCAAGCTGCAATACTAATGGGTGTTCTGAATTGTTGTAAGCAAGATAATCGCCTTTACCATGTAATATGGCACCAGTAGTTACCATCTCTGTGTATAGGACGGTATGTTTTGACATCAATCGATAGAAATACCGACAGTGCCTGTCAGTCCAATCGAGCATAGGTGCGACTGATAGTTTATGTGAAATCATAATAAAATGTCTTTTAGAAGTTGAAGCTAATGAATTAGTGATATAAACCCAATTATAATTTAATCCAAGCACTTAAACAAAGCTATTGCGTTGTTGTAGCAGTTAGTCATTTATAAGATATTACTAAGCAAAGGTGAACAACATACACAATTGAGTTTTACTTTGGTAGAATATCGATAATTTAAAGGAGAGCACTTTCATGCCAAATTACGTTGTAGGTCACAAGATACCCGATTCAGATTCTATCTGTTCAGCTATCGCATTATCATACTTAAAAACTACCTTAGGCGAACACACTGTTCCGGCACGCTTAGGTGAATTGACACCCGAAACAATGTTTATCCTAGATAAATTTGGTTTTGAGCAACCGGAGCTTAAAACCCGTTATGCTGGAGAGGGGGTATATATTGTAGATCACAGTGATATTGAACTTGCTCCAGATGATATCGCTCAGGCTACAATATTAGGCATTATTGATCATCATAAACTTGGCGATTTAACAACGACATCCCCACTTGAAATATGGGTACGCCCAGTTGGTTGTACAAATACTATCATTAAGATGATGTATGATTTTCACAATGTTGAGATACCAAAAAATATTGCAGGTGCCATGTTATGTGCCATCTTGAGTGATACCGTTATTTTTAAATCACCAACATGTACAACTGCAGATATTAAATGTGTAGAAGCATTAGCAGAGATTGCAGGTATAGAAGATTTTAAAGAACTTGGTATGGACATGTTCAGGGTAAAATCTGCAGTCTCAGGTACTCCAATTAGGGATCTAGTAAAGCGTGACTTTAAAGACTTTAATATGAATGGTCATAAGGTTGGTATTGGTCAGCTTGAAGTCATTGATTTAGCGGTTTTTGATGATATAAAAGATGAGCTATATGCTGATATTGCAGAACTAAAAGCTGAGGGTGGACGTCATAGTGTTTTTTTACTATTGACTGATATCATGAAAGAAGGCTCAGAGTTATTAATAGCTAGTGATAGCGCTACGTTAGCCGAGCAAGCATTTGGTGTTACACCTAAAGGTGGCAAAGCATGGTTAGACGGTGTGTTAAGCCGTAAAAAGCAAGTTGTTCCACCGCTACAAGATATCTTCCTTAAGTAGTTATTAATTGATTTAAATAAAAAACCCAGCAGTTGCTGGGTTTTTTATTGGCGGTAATTAAATCTTACACACGTTCAAATACTGTTGCGATACCCTGGCCTAAGCCAATACACATAGTAGCTAAACCAATGTTAACATCTTGCCCTTCCATTAAGTTAATCAAGGTACCTGATATACGTGAACCAGAACAACCTAAAGGATGACCAAGCGCAATAGCACCGCCATTTAAGTTGATTTGATCCATTTTATCTTCTACTTTTAGCGAGCGAACACAAGATAATGCTTGTGCAGCAAAAGCTTCGTTAAACTCAAATAACTCAATATCTTGAATTGATAGACCAGCACGTTTTAAAGCTTTCTTAGTCGCAGGCACAGGACCAAAGCCCATGGTTGCAGGATCGCAACCAGCAACGGCCATACCACGAATTTTAACGCGAGGTGTTAAGCCTAACTCTTTTGCTTTATTAGCAGACATAACCAGCATTGCTGAAGCGCCATCTGATAATGCTGAAGAAGTCCCAGCAGTTACTGTACCATTTACTGGATCAAACACTGGACGTAGTGCTGATAAGCTTTCTGCCGTTGTTTCAGGACGAATTACTTCATCATGTTCAACTAACGTTAGGGCGCCTGTGGCATCATGACCTTGTGTGGCAACAATTTCATTATCCCAGCGACCGGCTAAATGTGCTTCATGTGCTTTCTGATGCGAGCGTGCACCAAAAGCATCTTGCATTTCACGGGTAATGCCGTGCTGTTTACCTAATAATTCAGCAGTTAAGCCCATATTGCCAGATGCTAGGGCAATATGTTTATTGAGTGCAGGATCGAAATCAACGTCATACATCATGGGTACATGACCCATATGCTCTACACCGCCGATAAGGAATACATCGCCCTGACCAGACATGATGCTAGTACTTGCTTGATGTAACGCTTCCATAGAAGAGCCACATAAGCGGTTAACCGTTACGCCACCAATAGACTTTGGTAAACCAGCAAGTAATGATGCATTACGTGCAATATTAAAACCTTGTTCTTTAGTTTGCTTCACACAGCCCCAAATAACATCTTCAATGTCTTCTGGGTTTAAGGCAGGATTACGTACTAAAATTTGTTTCATTAAGTGTGCTGATAATGCTTCAGCACGTACATTTCTAAACACACCGGCCTTAGAGCGACCCATTGGAGTTCGTATGCAGTCTACAATTACAACTTCGTTCATTTTATTCTCCTCGGCTTAAGCTGATTTAACATCAGTAGTGAAGTAAGATTTACCTGATTTCGCCATTTGACGTAGGCCATCAGTCACTTGATAAATTTCACCTAAATCAGCATATTTATCAGCCATCTCGATGAAGTTATTTAAACCAAGTGTTTCTAAATAGCGAATTGCACCACCTCTAAATGGAGGGAAGCCGACACCATAGATTAAGCCCATATCTGCTTCAGCTGCTGTATCAACTACGCCTTCTTCTAAACAACGAACCACTTCATTAACCATAGGGATCATCATGCGAGCAATAATTTCTTCACTGCTGAAGTCTTTTTTGTCTGCACAATGTTGTCCAAGTAATTCGTAAGCTATAGGAGCTGGAACTTTCATTGGACGACCACGCTTATCTTTGATGTGATCATAAAAGCCTTTACCATTTTTCTGACCTAAACGGTCATTAGCATACAAAGTGCTTACTGGATCATTATCAATTTTTTTCATACGCGTAGGGAAACCTGCTGACATAACACCAGTACAGTGATCTGCAGTATCGACACCAACAACATCAAGTAGATAGGCTGGGCCCATTGGCCAACCAAATTGTTTTTCCATTACTTTATCTATAGCGGTAAAGTCGGCACCTTCAAGTACTAACTGACTAAAGCCAGCAAAGTATGGAAACAAAACACGGTTCACATAAAAACCAGGGCAATCATTAACAACAATTGGAGACTTACCCATTTTCGCGGCATAAGCAACAACAGCCGCGACTGTTTCATCTGAAGTATCTTTACCACGAATTACTTCAACTAATGGCATTTTGTTAACTGGGTTGAAAAAGTGCATGCCACAGAAATTTTGAGGGCGTTTTACACTTTTGGCTAATAAATCAATTGATATAGTTGAAGTATTTGAAGTAAGAATAGCATCTTCACTGATTACACCTTCAACTTCAGCTAAAACCATGCCTTTAATTTTAGGGTTTTCAACAACTGCTTCAACAACAATATCTACATCTTTAACACTGTCATAACTTAAGCTTGGCGTGATGTTGTTTAATACACCAGCCATTTTCTTAGCATTCATACGACCACGTTCAACTTGCTTAGTTAATATGCCCGTCGCTGTAGTTAAACCTAGATCAAGTGCTTGATCATTAATATCTTTCATAATGATCGGTGTGCCCTTATAAGCTGATTGATAGGCAATACCACCGCCCATAATACCAGCACCTAGCACAGCAGCTTTCTTGACAACTTTTGTTGCAAGTTTACCTGCTTTTTTGGCTTTACCTTTAATGACTTGGTCGGCCATAAACAAACCAATTTGTGCCGTTGCCGCATCAGTTTTTGCTAATTTGGCAAAACCTGCATTCTCTGCAGCCATTGCACCAGTGCGATCTAAGCCAGCAGCTGCAATGAGTGTATTTATCATGACCATTGGTGCTGGATAATGCTTGCCTGCTTTAGCGGCAATCATACCCTTACACGTTGTCGATGACATGATCAGTTCTGTTGGAGATAACTTTAATGGTTCTAATTTAGGCTGACGTTTCGCGCGCCAATCTAGCTTGCCACTAATTGCTAATTTAAGCATGCTAATAGCTGCAGTGCGTAAATTTTCAGGATCAACAACTGCATCAAGAAGTCCTTGTGCAAGTGCTGCTGCCGGTTTAAATGCTTTACCTGTAGACATCCAAGTTGCTGCATTATCAAAACCGATAATGCGCGGTAACCTAACAGTACCACCAAAACCAGGCATTAATCCTAGTTTAACTTCAGGTAGGCCGATACTGGTATTAGTATCAGCAACACGATAATCACATGCTAAAGTCATTTCACAACCGCCGCCTAAAGCAATGCCATTAATAGCGGCTATAGTGGGTAGTTGAATATCTTCAAATGAGTCGAAAACATCAGAGGCACTTTTTGCCCAAGAGGCTAATGTGTCTTCTGGTTGATTAAATGAAGATAAAAACTCAGTGATGTCTGCCCCAACAATAAATGTTGATTTAGCAGAAGTAACCATAACGCCTTTAGCATCACTGCAGTTGTTAATTGCTGCAACTACAGCTCTATATTCTTCAAAAGTTGCTTGATCAAACTTGTTTACTGATCCCTGAGCATCGAACTTAAGTTCTACGATGCCGTCTTCGAGTAATTGGGCTGAAAGGCTGTTGCCTTGATATATCATGCCTAGTCTCCTCATCTGGTTGTGGTATATTTGAATAATTATTTACTGTGATTATTTAATGATAAATTATCGCTGTTTATTATTTCACTTATAATAGTAGTCGACTGAGTGTGCCTTGAAAAAAAGTTAAATGCAATAAAATTAAAACAAGTGTTTTAATTGTGTGTTTGTTTTAAGTCGTTGGACATACACAGAACAAATAAAAAAACACTCAACCAATAAATTGGAGGAGTGTTTTAATGAGTAATCAAATGTATGAAACGAGGCAAAAAATTACCTTCTATGATTGTTAACTCTGTTTATTAAGAAAATTGATGAATTCTTCTGACGGCATGGGTTTAGCATAATAGAACCCTTGCACTTCATCACAGCCTAATTCAATTAAGCGCTCTTGCTGCTCAATTTCCTCAATACCTTCAGCAATGACTTTAAGTTGCATTTTCTTACCTAAATTAATGATAGTTTCAGCAATAACTGACTGACCTTCTTGATTAATATCGGTAACAAATGCTCGATCAACTTTTAGTCGATCTAAAGGAAGTTTTTGTAAATAGCTTAATGAAGAGTATCCTGTACCAAAATCATCAAGCGCTATACTTATTCCTTGAGATTTTAACTTGGTTAACGCATCAATGACGATCTGTGGCTCATCCATTAAAATGTTTTCTGTTATTTCTAATTCAAGTTTACTTGGCTTAATTTGATGCTGAGTTATTGTATTTATTATGTTATCGACAAAGTTATCTTGTCTAAATTGTGGGATAGATACATTAACTGAAATACTAAGGTCGGCAAAGTTTGTTTCGAGCATTTTGAGCTGCTTACATGCTTGGTTAATAACCCAATCCCCGATTTCAATAATTAATCCTGAATATTCGGCCAAGGGAATAAAAACAGCAGGAGAAACAAATTTTCCATCTGCAGTACGCCAGCGTAACAAAGCTTCAGCACCAATAACTTTACCTGTAGTTAATGATAATTGTGGCTGATACCAAAGTTCAAGACAGTTATTTGAAAAGTCATTACGCAGTTGGCGAATCATGTTTAGACGCCATTGCATTTGATCTTCTATATCAGAGTGGTAATAGGCAAAATGCTCTAAACGATTCTTTTTGGCTATATTCAACGCAATATTAATTTGATTTAGCACTTGTACGCCACTGCTTTGTGCATGCTCTTTAGTACATAAGCCAAAGCAAGCATTAATGGGAAGATGCTGTTCACCGGCCGCAAAAGGTTGATGAAATAGAGCTATTAAACTTTCAGGGGTTAAACAATCAGCAGGACCTATAATACCGAAAACGTCTGCACCTACACGTGCAAAATGACAGTCAAAATCTATGGTTTGCATTCGCTGACCTACCGCTGAAAGCAGTTTATTCCCAATATCTTGTCCTAATGCATCGTTGATATCACTGAAGTGATTTATATCTATTAAGGCAGCAACTTGGTTTTTAGAATCATTTTGAGCAAAATCATCTAGTAAGCGGACAAACTCTAGACGATTTGGCAAGTTGGTTAACGAATCTTTATAAGCAGCATTAGTGAGCTTTTGAAATAGGTGGACATTTTCATACCCAACAGCGACGCCAGTTAAAAATACATTCAATAGTTGAATTTGTATTTCGGTCAATGGGCTAGCAAGGCGCACATGAATCACAGCACGGTAATCACCCTTAGCAACATAAAGGTTAAGGCTGTCATCGAGATACTGATGTTTTTGCTGTAAGAAGCAAGATTTTACTTGTTTACTTGCTTGGTCATTTTCTAACATATCAAGTTTTTGATTAATTAGGTTATCCTCAAAACCTATTTGCGCTAGTACATAAAAACTCAAGTCATCAATATTATCAATGATGCCTTGACCCCTGGCGCAAAAAACTGCCGATATTTCATCACCTATGAGGGTATTTAATTGTAATAAAACACCTTGGCTGTATGCTGAAAGAGAATGCTGTGATGATAATTCGGTAGCACCGGAAACTATTTTCTCAAGACCTCGGCGGTTTTCATTGACTGTAGCTATTTGTTGAAAAGAACGAATAGCCGCAAAAACAGTGGTCACAAGTTTACGGCGAGTTAGCTCAGTTTTTGTTTTATAATCATTGATGTCATATTCTTTTATAACACTTTCTTCGGGAGCGTAGCCGGGTTGTCCTGTACGTAAAACAATACGAATATCTTTTCGCTGTAATGTCTCTCTTATATATTTGACAACATTTAAACCGGCATCATCAGTTTCCATAACAACGTCGAGTAGAACCAGCACAATATCTTCATGCTCTTCAATTAGTCGACATGCATCCTTACCTGAGTATGCATGCAAGTACTCAAGACGACGGCCTAATACGACAAGATCAGATAATGCTAACTGGGTAACTGAATGAATCTCTGGATCATCATCAACAATTAGCACTTGCCAAGTTTCATTACTGCCACAGGCTAAAATCTCGTCTTCATCACTATCATCGATAAATAAAAAGTCATCGTGTGAATTTTCTGATGCTTGCATACTGCCCTCATAACTAAGTGTATTTTCTATAAATATACATAGTTAAAATTGAAATCTGATTTATTTAATATAACTATAACCTAATACTTCTTTTTTACACCATTGAACGGGATAATAAAAGCCTGTTTAGTAATATTTTATACGATTTATCTAACTGAGTTATACTAAATTGAATTTAATAATGCATTGTTGGCTTTCACGTGCCTTTGGCATAGTGTAATAAAGCGTTTATTCATAAGTACTAGCAACTATTTATGCTTTATTTTAGGGATACTGAAAAGGAGTTAGTAAAGTGAGTAAAGATAAATCAGAAGTGTTAATACTTGAAAAGGATGTTCAAAAAGCAGGTGACGAGACGGCAATTGTTAAGAGTAATAAATCAAGTCAACACTCAGCAGAGATAGGTGTCTCACAACAGTTTATGAAGCTTGCTAAAAGGTTCGTAATAGATGGTGCTTTGTTACCAGAAGAAAAACAAATGCTAATTGAAGACCGAACCGTGAAGCGAGCTAGGTTGAGTCAATTACGAAAACAGCAAAATATAGAAAATATTATGCAAAAAACGCTTGGGTACTGTGCCAATTTTGATATCGGACAAAGAACAGATCATGACTGGTTAAGTCGATATATTGCCTTGTCGGAGGATGTAAGTAACCCTACGATGCAAGATTTGTGGGCAAAAATCCTAGCGGGAGAACTTACCAAACCGGGCTCTTTCTCATTTAAAGCGTTACAAATTTTTCGAGATATGAGTATTTATGATGCGAAACTATTAGCAAAAGCTTGCTCATTAGCAATAAAGGACCCAAACAAAAAAGGGATTCGTCTTGTTTGTGGTGTATATCAACAGCCAGGTCTACTTAATTTTTTTTCAAAGGAGCGTCAGCAATATTGTAACTTAAGTCATTTTGGTCTGAATTATGCTGATTTGTTAGCTTTAGCTGAAAATCATCTTATTTATATCCAGGAAAGTGAATCTAGTTTAATAAGTAAGGGAGAAGTTCTTCAGTTCACTTATAACAGTTTACCTTTAAAGTTAACGGCTAAAAAAGCTAATATCAGTCTGCAATTTTATAAATTTACCCCTCTAGGGACTGAACTTGCTCATTTGATAAGTGATAAAAGTAATGAGGAGTTTTTTGACTATTTAAAAAATAAACTGAGTTATTACTTTTTAATAGATAGTGACTAATGAAAAGTCTATTCAGATGAACAGTATCAAAAAATGAATCTGTTTTAGGGGATTTGCAAGTAATCATAAAATTTACTAATGTTATATTATATCAATTGTGATATTATCTCATTTTACAGGTTGTAGCTAACCCGTTAATCGTAAATTAACCCACAATCACGGAATTATCATGTTAGATAGAATAGGTATCACCGCAACTTCTTTATGTGCATTACACTGCATCTTACTGCCTATTTTATTACCTATGCTACCATTGTTGGGTTTAAGTTTTTTAGCCGACCACGCTTGGGAACATGTTTTTCTTTTAATGACGGCTGCTCTTGGTACCATTGCTTTATTCTCTGGGTTTAAACGTTACCACAAACGCATTTACCCTTTTTATTTACTTTATTTAGGTGTTGCCCTGTACTGGATAAAGCATGACTTTTCTCCGGAATTAGAAATGTACTTTATCATTGGTGGCGCGAGCCTCATTATTGCGGCCCACTTCATTAACATTAAACTGTGTAATAACTGCAAGCAATGTGATGATGACCTTTGTGCTAGCGAAGCTTAGTAACTAGTTCAGCGTTAAATACTGAGTTTATTAGTTACCAAACTCTTTTAATTTTCTCGTTAAGGTATTCCTTCCCCAGCCTAATTTCTTTGCAGCCTCTTGCTTATGGCCTTGAGTAAATATTAGTGCCCGATCCAGCATTATTTTTTCAAACTCAATTTGAGCGTAATCTAAAATAGCTTCTTTACCCTTTATTAATTCTTGATCCATCCAAGTACTGAGTACTTCTTGCCAAGCATTGGTATCATGATGTAAAGGTACAGATTTCTCTGTTAATTCATTAGGTAAATCTTCAATAAGAATTTCTTGACCACTTGCCATTACCGTTAAAAAACGACAAATATTCTCTAATTGCCTTACGTTGCCAGGCCAATGGCAGTTATTCAGGAAATTACTGGCCTTTTTGCTTAATGTTTTAACCTCAACACTGAGTTCATTAGCTGCTTGTGCTAAAAAATGTTGACTCAGTTGTGCTATATCCTCTTTACGCTCTCGAAGACTAGGTAGATGGATACGAATAACATTAAGACGATGAAATAAATCTTCTCTAAACTCCCCTTTATTAACACGTTCTTCGAGGTGTTGATGAGTAGCTGCAATAATACGCACGTCAACTTGAACCGGTAGATGCCCACCAACACGATAAACCTGGCCATCAGAAAGTACGCGTAACAGGCGTGTTTGAATATCTAATGGCATATCACCGATTTCATCTAAAAACAAAGTACCGCCATGCGCTTGTTCAAACCTTCCTTGTCGAACAGCATTTGCACCGGTAAAAGCACCTTTTTCATGACCAAACAACTCAGATTCAATAAGGTCTTTTGGAATAGCTGCCATATTTAAGGGAATAAAAGGCTCATTAACTCGAGGGCTATGAGAATGCAGTGCTTGGGCAACCAACTCTTTTCCGGTACCCGATTCACCATTAATTAACACACTAATACTAGAGCGTGAGAGACGACCAATCGCTCGAAAGACTTCCTGCATGGCAGGAGCTTCACCAATCAAACCAACAGCTAAGGGAGCATTAGGTTGCTGCTTATTTTTCTCATTTTGCTCTCTTGCATGAGTGAGAGCACGCTTGCTCAGATTGATGGCTTCATCAATATCAAATGGCTTAGGCAAGTATTCAAATGCGCCTCCTTGGTACGCATTAACAGCGCTATCTAAATCTGAATGAGCTGTCATGATAATCACAGGGATATGATTATGGTGTTTTCTTAATTTCTTTAATAGCTCCATCCCTCCAATATTCGGCATACGAATATCAGAAATAATTATTTCTGGTTTTCCATGGTCTAATGCAATTAATAAGTTTTCAGCGCTTTCAAAAGCAGCACAGCTTATATTTGCATTGGCAAAGGCTTTCTCAAGTACCCATCTAATTGAGCTATCGTCGTCAACTATCCACACTTGTTCGGTGATCATAATTCATTCTCTTGTGATAAAGGTGCTTGATGTAAGGGTTGTTGTGTTAATGGTAATAGAATTGTAAATTTAGTATGACCAGGTCTGCTATGGCACGATAGTTTACCGTGGTGTTGGTTTATCAATGTTTGTGAAATAGATAATCCCAAACCTGTGCCGTTAGATCGTCCAGATACCATAGGATAAAAAAGAGTATCCTGAATTTTGCTTGGGATACCAGGGCCGTTATCAATAATACTAATTTGAACAGCTAATTTTATTCGCTTGCCATGAATCGTCTTATTACTAGCAATTCGAGTTCTTAGGGTAATACTATGACTTTCATCAATGGCTTGAATCGCATTGTTGACAATATTAAGCACTGCTTGTTGCAGTTTTTCTTGATCACATTCCACTGCGGGCAGGGAAGGGTCATAATCGCGTAATAAATTAATTTTTTGATCATTTGAATAACTGACCAATTGGCATACTTTTTCGAGTATCCCATGAATATTTTGTGCTTGTATTTGGGGCAGTTGGTTGGGACCAAGTAGACGATCAACTAAATTAGTTAGCCTGTCAGCTTGTTCAATGATCATGCTGGTATATTCTTGTTGATCATTACTCAATTCTTTACTGAGTAATTGTGCTGCACCTCGGAGACCGCCAAGAGGATTTTTTATTTCGTGAGCCAACCCTTTAATAAGGTCACGTGCAGCAAGCCATTGCTGGTGCTGAAAAACCTCTAAGCTAATTTGTTTTTGTTGGTCTATCTGTTTAAACTCAAGTAATACATGTGGCGTTCTTTCAAACTCGACAGAAGATGCAGTTACTTCAGCAGTAAATCGATGACTTTCATTTAGCTCGATTACAATGTCGCTGTCAGTAAACTCTTGACCTGTGGCAAGAAGCTGTTTTAAACGCGAGCTATTAATACTAGTACTAGCAAAAATTATTTCAGATTCTGTATTATATAAACGGTATAAACTTTTATTTAATAATGCTTCAGCAGCAGGGTTTAAATAAACGATAGCGAGTTTTTCATTGAGAATAATTACCGCAGTCACCAACTGGTTAGCGAGTGATTGCTGGTAAGATAATTTTTGATCTTGTATGTAACTACGGCTGTGCATAAAAATCCTTAGGAAGATAAACTCTACGCACTGTTTTGGTGCGCACAGTGCAAGTTTACTAAAGAAAGGTTTTATCTGCAGTGATATTTTTTTTGGCAAAAACGTATTAACTCTTCTATACCTCTTTAATAATAAGGGTAAGAAGTGATTTGTGCTAAGTTAGTGCGTTGAAGCTCTATGCATATAAAACGTAACTGATTCTGATGATGCAATAACCTTGCCTTCTTCATCAAGTAGTAACATTTTTATTTTATGCTCGCCTCGCTCAATATCTCTAAGAGAAAACATTGAATGTTTCTGTGGCTTTTTGTGGGGTTTACCATCAAGTAGTAATTGCACTTCTAGTCCAGGCTTAAATCTGGGCTTGATACCACCAGCAATATATATAGAACCGGTATTATCACGGATAGTGGCATTGTTTTTAGGTGTATTTATAACTACTTCGTATTTTTCTATCATTTCTTGAGGAGTTATATCGAGTACTTCGGTATCAATAGAGGTACTTGATTGAATGATATTTCCAGGCTTAGTCTTTACTTCTTCAGCACTAGCCCTGGGAGAGTCAGAAAAAACCAACACACCTTTTTCATTACGCCATACATAAATTTTGGCCGTTTGGGGGTGCACAGGAGCAGCTAACGTGATACCTAATAGTGTAAGTAGTAATAACTTGATCATAATTCCTTATATTTTCCTGTGCTTTGGGTATTCAACATCCGCATTATTCCATAGCGTGCGCTCATTTGAGTATATATCTATAATATATACAAAAAAATGTTTTTTATTATTTTTCTATCAATAAGTGATTATTTGGACTGAAATGTAAATAACTTGTGTTTTTATTTGGGCTGAACGCATAAAAAAGCTCACCGGAGTGAGCTTTTGATAAAACAGTGGTTTAATTAAACGCTGTAGTACAATTCAAACTCTACAGGATGAGTTGTCATGTTTACACGTTGTGATTCAGCACGTTTGATAGCAATGTATGCATCAATCATATCTTTATCCATAACACCACCAGCTGTTAAGAATTCATAATCAGCTTCTAAACTTTCAAGCGCATCATCAAGTGATGTAGCTACTTGTGGAATAGAGGCAGCTTCTTCTGCTGGTAAGTCATATAAATCTTTATCCATCGCATCACCAGGATGGATTTTGTTTTTAATACCATCAAGACCAGCCATTAATAATGCAGTGAAAGCAAAGTAAGGGTTTGCCGCAGGATCAGGGAAACGAGCTTCAATACGCATTGCTTTTGGTGATGGAACAATCGGAATACGAATTGATGCAGAGCGGTTACGTGCAGAATATGCAAGCATTACCGGCGCTTCAAAATGTGGAACTAAACGTTTGTAAGAGTTAGTTGCTGGGTTAGTAAAAGCATTTAATGCCTTAGCATGCTTGATAATACCGCCAATATAGTAAAGCGCCATTTCAGATAGACCGCCGTATTTGTCACCAGCGAATAAGTTTACACCGTCTTTAGCAAGAGATTGGTGTACGTGCATACCTGAACCGTTATCACCGACTAATGGTTTCGGCATAAAAGTCGCTGTTTTACCATAAGCGTGAGCAACGTTATGGACAACATATTTGTATATTTGTACTTCATCAGCTTTTTTAACCAGGGTGTTAAAGCGACAAGCAATTTCGTTTTGACCAGCGGTTGCTACTTCATGGTGATGTGCTTCAACAACTAAGCCCATCTCTTCCATAACTAAACACATAGCTGAACGTATGTCTTGTGATGAATCTACCGGTGACGTTGGGAAGTATCCGCCTTTAACGCCTGGACGATGACCCATATTGCCTTCTTCGTATTCAGTACCTGAATTCCAAGCAGCTTCTTTATCGTCAATTTTGTAGAAAGAACCACTCATATCAGTACTAAAGCGTACGTCATCGAATAAGAAAAATTCTGGCTCAGGACCAATTAATACCGTATCAGCAATACCAGTGCTACGTAAATACTCTTCAGCGCGTTTAGCAACTGAACGAGGATCACGGCTGTAACCTTGCATTGTGCTCGGCTCTAAAATATCACAACGAATATTTAATGTTACAGCATCTGTAAAGGGGTCTAAAACTGCAGAGTCAGCGTCTGGCATCATCACCATGTCAGATTCGTTAATGCCTTTCCAGCCTTCAATTGAAGAGCCATCGAACATTTTACCATCTTCAAAAAAGTCTTCATTTACTTGGTGATGAGGAATTGAAACGTGTTGCTCTTTACCTTTTGAATCGGTAAAGCGAAGGTCAACAAATTTGACATCAAATTCTTTTATTAAGTCGAATACTGCTTGTGACATTTTGTGTCTCCTGTGAGGTTAATTTTATAAAAATTTATACATTATTGAGTAAATTGTAAAATGGATGAGGTTATAAAGGTTGGTTATTACCATTATTCATCTATTATTGTTCGTTTAATTAGCTAAAATCGTGCCAATATAAAGCCCTTTGATTAATAAGCTTTTTTATTATTTCTATAATTATGGTTGCACCTATGTAGTGCTTTTGTGCCTTATATTGGTGCGTTTGATAGTGTTACAAGAAACCTACTATAGAATATATTAAGCGGCTTGCCCTTAATAATGTATATTTTTTTTGTATTATTATGTTTAAAATATCTACGAGGATAAATTTCTACTCTTTTTTAGGTAAACCCGCTCATGTTAGTTTTATCTATATTTATAAGTTTCTGTTAAAGAAACATCTGAAAGGTGACGTTTTTATGAAAAAATTGATAGCTACTACGTTAGCTAAAGCTTTTATTATCCTCGTTTCTCTAGCGCTACCAATAATTGGTTATGCTACGGAAGATAAGAGTAAGTGGCAGAAACCAACCCCCGTTTTTAAGCAAGATTTTGACTGGGTAAAGCTAAAGTCTGATGAATGGCTCAAAGGCGATATCGTATCTATGTATGATGAGAAGCTAGAGTTCGAAAGTGATGAACTGGATATGCAAACAATCGATTTGGAGGATGTTGCTGAGTTACGTAGTAAACAATGGCAAAGTATTCGAATGTTTGATGGAACCATTGCTGAAGGTTATTTAGTAATAAAAGAGGGGCAATTATCTTTAGTCAAACATGGTGTGACCACCCACTTCGAATTGAGTCAACTTTTATCTATTGCATCATCGGGAAAAAATGAACGAGATTTATGGGACGGCTACTTTAATATAGGTATTAATTTACGTGAAGGCAATACAGTACAATTCGATTATACATTGTCGGCTGGCGTGCAGCGACGAAGCTCGAGTAGTCGATTTAAAGCCGATTATACAGCAGATTATAGTCGCTATGAAGACCAAGACACTGAAGAAATGAAAGTTACCGCCGACAGTGAGCGATTAACATCCTCTTATGATTGGTTTTTCAATCCTAAAATTTACTTTAGAGCTGCAGATTTAGAATACATAACTGATGAATTTTTGAACCTCGATTACCGTATCCATTACGGTATCGCATTAGGCTATCATATTATCGATACTGGTCGAACTAGTTGGGATGTAAATCTCGGTCCAAGCTATCAAATGAGTAAATTTATTGATGTTCAAGAAAATGAAAGTGACAATGAAAACTCTGTGGGGCTAACACTAGGAACAGATTTTACCTTTGAAGTTACGGGTGATATTGACTATGATGCTTCATATAATGTGCAGGTAATTGATGAAGCATCAGGTGGTAATATTCACCACTTTCAAACAGGCTTAGAAATTGAGCTTACCAATGACTTCGATCTTGATATGACCTTGTATGCCGATCGCACTGAAAACCCAAAAGCTGATAGTGGGGGTAATATTCCAGAGAAAAATGATTATCGTTTAGTCGTCAGTTTTGGCTATGACTTTTAATTAATGCGGGTTAGTTTTATAGTTTGTATTTCATCTAGTACAAGCATTTTTTATTGTTAGTTTTGTTTGAGTAGCCACGATCATATTGTGAATAAGTATTTATTATTAATTATCGCCTCAATTAGCTTTTCGAGCTACGGGCAGCAAAGCTTGGAGCAGACTGATATCTGGAGTCCTCCACTCCCTGTTTTTTCACAGCAATTTGATTGGCTGAAATTACGATCAGGGGAATGGCTCAAAGGTGATATTGTTTCCATGTATGACGACGAGTTGGAATTTGAAAGCGAAGAATTTAATACCATTATTTTTGATTGGGAAAATGTAACAGAGTTGCGTAGCCGTTTTGACCAACAAATACGTTTTGCTAATGGAGAAGTAAAACAAGGATTCCTTATTGTTAAAGACAATCACCTAGTTTTAATCAGTGGTGGCACAGAGCAACATTATCCCTTATCAGAACTTTTATCGATAACTTCTTCTTCTGATGACAGAAAAGAACTATGGGATGGTAAAGTTAGCTTAGGTATTGATGTTAATAAAGGGAACGTAAATCAATTAGATTATTTGGCTAGTGCAAAAGTTCAACGAAGAACGCCTTTTACTCGCTTTAGAATCGACTTTAGTTATTACTATAGTAAGTCTACTGCCGATGAAAATGAGCAAGTTATTACCGATACTAGTCGTTTAACTTCCAACCTGGATTGGTTCTATAGCAGTAAAGTCTTTTTTCGAGTATTTGACTATGAACACTTCTCTGATCTTCAGCAAAATATTAAGTACAGAGATACTCTAGGACTCAGTTTAGGTTATCACTTAATGCAAAATAAACGCCTGCAATGGGATGTAACCCTCGGGCCTAGTTATCAACAAACCGTGTATTACAATACGACTGACGAAAGTGACCAAAGTAGTGGTGTTGTCGCCTTAGGTACTTTATTTGATTATAGTATTTCAAGTCGCATAGATTATATTTTTGATTATCAATTACAATTTGTTGAAGAAAACTCAGGTAAACGCAATTCACATTTAAAAACAGGATTAGAATTTGAATTTATAGACGATTTTGAGTTAGATTTTACATTTTATATAGACCGAGTGGCTAAGCCTGTTGCTTCAGCGGATTCGGTACCACCAGAATCGAATGATTATAGATTAATACTTAGTATCGGATATGACTTCTAGGAGAAGTAAACGTAGCCATTACTCATGACTAATTTCAACATCAGTTAGCGCAATACAACTACAAAGTAAAATATAGCCTTGTTGCTGTTCACTTGCAGATAAGCCATCGGTTGAATTTTGATGAACCTGTCCGCTGATCAATTTGGCTTTGCAACTACCGCAACAGCCGCCGCGACATGAGTAAGGTAAAATTAAACCCGCAGCTTCGCCTTGCTCAAGCAGTGAATCTTGCTTATTACCTTGGTACTGCTTATTCCAGCGACTAAAGTGAATCGATATTTTTGTTTTACTATTTTGAGGTCTCACGGGTTGGCTTTCTATCACCGGAGTAGCTATTTTATTATCTTCTTTCATACCAGGGGATTTTTCCTTTGAATACTCATGATCGCCGAAGCTCTCATAATGGTAATTTTTTTGTTGTAAACCTAGTTTACATAACAACACTTGGACTGTTTTTCTAAATGATTTTGGGCCACAGACAAAGGTTTGGTAATCGCTAAGTTGCTCTATACTATGAAGCATCTGTTCATTTAAACGCCCTTTAAACCCAAGCCAGTGTGAACTGCTACTTTGAGTGAGAGTGTACATTACTTGGCAATCACCATGCTTTCTCGCTAGCTTACTAATTTCAGCTTGTGCAATCAAATCCTTTTCCTGCTTTGCACTATGGACAAATATCACTTGGTTTGAACAGTTCTTAGCCACCATAAAACGTAACATAGAAAGCATCGGTGTAATGCCACTACCCGCACTTATCAGTAATACTTTGTCAGGTACAGACTCACTTAAGTAAAAACTACCGGCTACCTGTTGGACAACAATAGATTGACCTACCTTAAAGTCATCATGAAAATAGTTAGAGACTGTTCCTTGTGGAATACGCTTTATAGTGATGCTGACATAATCAGGGGTTGCAGGTGAAGAGGATAGGGTATAACAACAGTTTTTCATTTCACCGGCAATATCAAGAGTAAAATTTAGGTGCTGGCCAGCGCAGTAATTAAAATAGCCTTGTGTTTGTGAGCTAGGAATAGAGAAAATGAAAGTCTTTACATCATGAGTCTCTGTTTCTATTTTTTGACAAACCAATTGAAATGTTTGTTTAGTTGACGTTGTGCTAGAGAGCGCCATTTATTACTTTACTCAACTAAGTTTTAAGAGTCTGTTTACAGATAAATCTTAGTTATTAAGGTATGATATCGCCAATTATAGCGCTTCTTTATGTTTTGATTATTATATTTATGACTAATAAAATTCAACATCTTCATATCTTGGGCATTTGTGGCACCTTCATGGGAGGAATTGCTGCAATTGCTAAACAACTCGGCTTTAAAATCAGTGGCTCTGATGCCAATGTTTATCCGCCAATGAGTACTCAATTAGAGCAATTAGGCATTGAATTAATGTCAGGTTACCACGTTGAAAACTTCTCTGATGATATCGATTTAGTTATTGTTGGTAATGCCATGTCTCGGGGCAATACTATGGTGGAATATATGCTTGATCGCAATATTCCCTATACATCTGGTCCCCAATGGTTACTCGACAATGTGTTAAAAGATCGCTGGGTTCTCGCTGTATCAGGTACGCATGGTAAAACCACAACAAGTAGCATGCTGGCGTGGATTTTAGAATATGCCCATATGTCTCCTGGTTTTCTTATTGGTGGGGTGCCGCAAAACTTCTCTAGCTCTGCTCGTTTAGGTGATGCACCTTTCTTTGTTATTGAAGCAGATGAATATGACAGTGCATTTTTTGATAAACGCTCTAAATTTGTGCATTATCGACCACGTACTCTAGTCATTAATAATTTAGAATTTGATCATGCAGATATTTTTGATGATCTCAGTGATATTCAAAAACAATTTCACCACCTCATTCGCATGGTACCCAGTAATGGTTTGATTTTATCGCCCGCCAATGAGGAGGCTATTAGTGAAACGTTAGCCATGGGGTGTTGGACACCTACGGAATTTTCTAATAAAGAGTCTCAACAACACACAGACCTAGAAATGGGCTGGCAAGTTGAAAAATTAAATGCGCAAGGTAGTGAGTTTATCGTTAAATTTAACGGTAAAAAGCAAGGTGTTGTTAAGTGGGATCTTATTGGTGATTTCAATATTGATAATGCGGTGATGGCAATAGCTGCTGCACGTCATGCCGGTGTGCCAAGTTCTGTTTCTACGGAAGCCTTGGCCGAATTTATCAATACTAAGCGCCGTTTTGAACTGCGTGGCACAGTTAATAATATTAGTGTCTATGATGATTTTGCTCATCACCCAACAGCCATTGCAAAAACATTAGCAGGTGTACGTGCTAAACTTTCACAAAAAGATAATGAACAAGCACAAGTTGGGCGTATTTTTGCGGTATTAGAGCTTAGATCGAATACCATGAAGTCAGGAATACATAAAGAATCACTACCTCAATCCTTTATTGACGCGGATCAAGTCTTTATTTATCAAGATGAGCAAATAACTTGGTCAGTGAGTGATTTAATTCATCAATGTAAACCAACTTGTCAAGTTGAAGAAAATTTTGAAAAATTAGTTAAGGATATAGCTCAACAAGCCCATGCGGGCGATATAATTGTTGTTATGAGTAATGGTAGTTTTGCCGGCATACATGACAAGTTATTGAACCGTTTGGCGAATATAACCGTATAAAATAAAGCCTGTTTAAATAAAATAGTTTTACCAATTTAGCTTAATCAAAATAGTAAAGAGAACTTAGCATAATGACTGTATTAACAATACTTACCGCACCAAATGATAAACTTATAGACCAAGCAGTACCTGTATCTGATGTAAGTCAAATTCAGGTGTTAATCGATGACCTACTTGAAACTCTGTACGATACTGAAGATGGGATCGGTTTAGCCGCAACACAAGTTGGACGTAGTGAAGCCGTAGTGGTTATTGATATTTCTGAGGATCGTGATGAACCACTTGTCTTAGTAAATCCGGTGATAACTCACGGTGAAGCAACAGCGAAAGGGCAAGAAGGCTGTTTATCTATACCTGGCTACTATGCGGATGTTGAGCGTTTCACCCACGTTACGGTAGAAGCATTAGACCGTAACGGGAAAGAACTTACTATCACGAGTGATGAGTTTCTGGCCATTGTGATGCAACATGAAATAGACCATTTGAAAGGTAAGTTATTTATTGACTATTTATCGCCGTTAAAACAACAAATGGCACTTAAAAAAGTTAAGAAAACGATTAAAAATGGTTAGGAATAGTCACAGACTAAACCGTGAGTGTGCGAACTAATGATACGAAATTCGAATAAGGAGGGTAAGGTGAAAAATGAATTTAATGGTAAAATAACCCTCGCCATAACCGGTGCCTCAGGTGCTTCTTATGCCTTACGTCTAATTGAATGTTTAATCTCAGCAAACTATCAACTCTATATTTTGTGCTCAAGTGCTGGTCGTATTGTCTTGGATACGGAAGTGGGGGTAAAAATCCCTGGAGCTCCTGAAGCTGCCAGTAAGTTTCTTACTGAAAAGTATCAGGCAAAAGATAAACAAATAACGGTTTTTGGTAAGGAGCAATGGTTCTCTCCCGTTGCTTCGGGCTCTTCAGCACCAAAAAAAATGGTTGTTTGTCCGTGTTCTACCGGAACTATGGCTGCTATTTGCCATGGCATGAGCGACAATTTAATTGAACGTGCAGCCGATGTAGTAATAAAAGAACGAGGTCAGTTAATTTTAATGGTAAGGGAAACCCCTTATTCAACCTTACATTTACAGAACATGTTAAGTCTCTCTCAGCAAGGAGTCACTATTATGCCAGCCTCCCCTGGGTTTTATCATAAGGCTGAGACTATTGAAGACCTCATTGATTTTATGGTAGGTCGTGTATTAGATCACCTTGGTATTGAACAAGATATAATGCCACGCTGGGGTTATAACATTTAAAGGTAATATTTTGGACATAAAAAAAGCGACGTCAGTCGCTTTTTTTATGCGTTAATTACGGGTGTAATGCACACGGTTATTTTTATCTACTCATCAAAACTGAATTCAATATAAGCTCGGCCTAATTCACTTTTAAGTGGAATAATAACGATAGGTCCTTTAGCTTTATGATGAATAGAATGGTTTTTTCCAGAAACAACAATAGGGGTAGCCATATCAAATTCAATGCCTTTTTCACTGAGCATACGCTTTGCGCCGCCAGTAACCATATTTGTTATTTCACCGACTAAATCAATAATTTCTTCATTAACTACATCAGGTGCTTCACCGACCATCTTTTTCATGGTGGCTAATGCTAAGCCTCCTTCAAAAGTTATTGATAATGAACCCTTTGCTTGATCACTGACCATACCAATTAGACCTGAAACATCCCCTAAGGCGACTTCATTTTTTTTAAGTCGCGGTTTTTCTGGAATTAATTCCATTTGAGCCATCGTTGACATGACATTAAGCATTGAAGATAAAAATGGATTGATAAACTCTACATTCATGAAGGTTCCGAATCTTAACTGTTTAGATAAAGTGCTTAATCTGATTCTGCATGCTTATTTTACAAATGTAAATCAAATAGCGTGATAGTTGTATAATTTGTGTAGTAAATAGCTAGGCGACTTTACTCGTGAACCAATTGGGAAGTAATTTTTTCTTCTTTACTCCTGTGGTCAAAAGTTAAGCTCCCAAAAAAAGCTTTACCTTGAAGATCTACACCTTGAAAATTAACTGTATTGACTTGCTTAGGGTAAGTATCGGTGAGTATTGCATTTTTTACCACCATTTGTGATAAAAAAGTTTGCTGTGTACTTTCTTGGTAGGCTATTATTTTTCCTGAAATGACTTCAAAACCAAGCCAATTGAGTGGTACTTTTATCTTATTTTGCGTTAAGGTAAATTGTTGTTCAAAATACTGCTGAATATATAAGTCATAATTTTTATGCTCTGCTGAAAAGTGAATCTGTTTACCCTCAGCAATAGCATTTTCAATGTCATGGCCAGTATATTGATGAATTATTTCAATACGTTGAGTTTTTGGGTTGACATTTAGGTCGCTCACCCCAAAAAAATAGGTGTGACCTGTAGCTGAAGCTACAAGTCCCACATAAAAGTAGATAGCAATGATGTACTTGCTAAACACTTTACTCATTATTGGCCTTCTTCTTTATGTTCTTTCTCATCGTTGATTTTCTCAACTGAAATATCTTTAAGCTTCTTATTATAATCACGCATCATATCTTTCTTCTTTTCTTTATAAAGTTCAAAACGAGATTGAATAGGGCGTGCAGGCCAGTAGTTATTATTTACGTTCACGTCAGCAGTTTCCCAATTGGCATCTAGCGCAATTGCGGTAATTTCTTTCTGACGTATTAATAGCTTAGATACATTTTTACTATCTCTACGCCAAATTTCAGCGGGAATATACACATGCTCTGTTGTGCTATCAGCATAAGTAATATCAAGTAAAATTGGCATGACTAAACCACCATGATTGGAAAAGTCTATTACATAGAATTTACTGTCATTAACTAACAAGTCTTTTTGCCAAGGTTTTAACTCTGCGTGTGCTTTATTATATTTATTGCGATCAGCATTGGTGGCGGTAAACTTGTCATGCTCATTGTAAAAGTCTAATAATTCTGGCTTATCTTGCGTACGAACCCATTGGTCTTTGTTGCGTAAATCACTGATGAATTCAGGCTGTTCGTTATCTAACGCACGTTCCCAAGCTTCTTCCACATCAGGGTTTTGGCTATTTGGGCGATATAAATAAACATTATCAATCGCTAAATCAACGTGATCAGTGGTGTAGAACCAGCCACGCCAGAACCAATCTAAATCAACTGCTGAGGCATCTTCCATAGTACGGAAAAAATCAGCTGGCGTAGGGCGTTTAAACTTCCAACGTTGAGCATATTCTTTAAAAGCAAAATCAAACAGCTCACGACCCATAATGGTTTCACGCAAAATATTTAATGCCGTTGCGGGTTTGCCATACGCGTTATTGCCAAATTGTAAAATAGACTCAGAATTGGTCATGATAGGTACTTGGTTGGTGCTTTTCATATAGCTGGTAATCTTTGACGCATGGCCACGACGAGATGGATAACCTTCTTCCCATGATTGCTCAGCAAGGAATTGTAAAAAGGTATTCAAGCCCTCATCCATCCATGTCCACTGACGTTCATCAGAATTAACAATCATAGGGAAGTAGTTGTGACCAACTTCATGAATAATAACGCCAACTAAGCTGTATTTAGTTCGACGAGAATAGGTTTTATCACCCGTTTTTTTATCTACAGTAGGACGAGGACCATTGAAGGTGATCATTGGGTATTCCATGCCACCTACAGGACCGTTAACTGAAATAGAAACAGGGTAAGGGTAATCAAAAGTATATTTACTGTATTGCTCCATTGTATGAATTATGGCTTCAGTAGAATATTTCTCCCAAAGAGGGTTACCTTCGTTAGGGTAAAACGACATGGCCATAGTATCGCTACTACCTTGTTGATAACCTTGCGCGTCCCAAATGAACTTTCGGCTTGAAGCAAAGGCAAAATCACGAATGTTTTTAGCTTTAAAGTGCCATGTTTTTGTTTTACTACTGCGTGATTTTTCATTCGCTAATGCTTCTGCAGGCGTAATGATTAATACAGGTTTTTTAGCTTTTTTAGCTTGCTCCAAACGTTTTATTTGCGTGCTAGTGAGGACTTTATTTTCATTTTGTAAAACACCTGTAGCTGCCACAACATGATCGGCAGGTACGGTAATTTTTACATCGTAGTCACCAAACTCTAAGGTGAACTCACCACTGCCCAAAAATTGTTTGTTTTGCCAGCCCATTGCATCGTAGTATGCCGCTGCTCTTGGAAACCAACTCGCAATTTCATAAAGGTAGTTATCATCTTCTTTAAAGTATTCATAACCAGAACGACCACCTAGCACTTTTTGCTCATGTAGTTGGTAATGCCAATTAATCTTTATTTCGACACTGGCACCAGACTTTAATGGTTTAGGTAGATCAATACGCATCATAGTGCCATTGATTACATAATTTATCGGTTTATCATTACTTGCCGTTACTTTAGTGATCCCATAACCACCATCGAAAGCAGGTGTTTCAACCAAGGCGCGAAAACTATTAAAAGTGACTTTATCCTTGCTTGGCGCAGTATTTGTCATTTTGTAAGCTGAATCACGCTTCATCCGATTTTGGTCAAGCTGTAACCATAAATAGCGCAAGGTGTCAGGAGAATTGTTTTGATAGTCCATTACTTGTGCGCCAGTTAAACGCTGATTTTTATCATCTATGGCAATGGAAATGTCATAATCAACTTTTTGCTGCCAATACTGATGACCGGGTGCACCTGAAGCAGTACGATAAATATTTGGTGTCGGTAAAACTTCTTCTAATTGACGAAATTTATCGTCGAAGGCAGCTTTACTTGCCTGGCTATCTGCTGACAGTAAGCCAGAACAAGCCAGTACTAAGCCAATTAAGGCAGTAGAGGTTGAATATTTCATAATTTTCCAAAGTGAGAGTGACACACGCTTTTAACGTTTTTTGTAGAATGTATACAATATTTAATACTGATATGGGTTTTATACCATAATCAGAAACACCTTGTTACTTGTAAGGGAAATATTTGCGATAAAAAGTAGCATTAATAAGATTAACGGCGGGACTTGAGGGCGATTAAGCTTTATTACAGTTTTTACAACGACCGTGTGCTTCAACAATTTGATGACTGATGGTAAAGCCATTAGCGTCTGCCATTGTGCGTAGAGCTAAATCAAAGTTGTTAGATTGTATTTCTTCAACATGACCACATTCATCGCAAATTAAGAGTTGTACAGGGTGATTACATTCACCGAAATGGTGACACATGATAAAGGCATTAATTGATTCTATTTTATGGACGAAACCTTGCTTAGATAAGAAATCTAAAGCACGATAAATAGTCGCAGGTTTTGCAGCAGCATCTAACTCTTTCAGCTCGGCTAATAAATCATAGGCGCCAACGGCTCCTTGACGATTGGCCAACAACAAAAAAACTTGTTCTCTAACTTTAGTAAAACGCGCGCCTTTTTTTTGGCAAACGAGTTGTGCTTGTTGTAGTAAGGATTCTGCCGTCATGGTGCTATTCGTTATTTCTAGTCTAAGAACGTATCAGTTTTCCAGTGTATCATAGCTATTTATCGGGGCGTAAATATTTTTAACTTAGAGTATTCATATAGCTAGTATAGTTTGCTAGGTCGTGTTTAAGCATCTAGTTATAAACAATTCGCCATTTATTTAACCTTACCTTACAATGACGCATATTTACCAGAAAGACAGCGCTGTCTTTCTGGTTTTTCTAATAATAGAATTTGGTAGGAAATTAACATGACTCGTTACCTCGCGCTCGATGCTTTTAGAGGCATTACCATAGCTTTAATGATTTTAGTGAATACGCCAGGAACATGGTCGCATGTATATACTCCCTTATTACACGCAGAGTGGAATGGTGCAACACCTACAGATTTAGTTTTCCCGTTTTTCCTATTTATTATTGGCTCCGCCATGTTTTTTTCCTTCAAGAAAAGTAACTTCGCTGCCAGTTCTGAGCAATTTAGTAAAATAATTAAACGTGGCTTTATCATGTTTCTTATTGGCTTTATGCTCAATGTTATTCCATTTACCACTAATGTTGAAGATTGGCGCATTATGGGCGTCTTGCAACGTATCGGTATTGCTTACGCGGTAGCAGCCTGTTTAGTTTTAATCTTTAACCGTACAGGTATACTTATTGCATCAGCTATCATTTTGTTAGCTTATTGGGCATTACTGCTTAGTGTTGGAGACGGAGCCTTAACCATTGATGGTAATATTATTCGCCAATTTGATTTAGCTGTATTTGGTGCTAACCACATGTATACCATGCGTGGTGTTGCTTTTGAGCCAGAAGGGTTATTAAGTACTATTCCAGCCATAGTGAATATGCTGCTTGGTTTTGAATTGACGCGTTATTTAACCAGTATTGAAGATAAAAGAAGTAGCGTTATTAAGTTAACGCTTATTGGGGGATTAGCGATAGGCTTTGGTGTATTATGGGGTTTAGTCTTACCGATTAATAAGTCGTTATGGACACCGTCTTATGTCATTTATACCACCGGTTTTGCTTGTCTATTACTGGCAGCATTTATCTGGTTAATTGATATCATGAAGCAAGTGACATTAGCAGAGCCTTTACTGGTTTATGGCACCAACCCTCTATTTGTCTATGTGTTGTCATTTTTAGTGGTAACAGTGTACTTGAACATTAATATTGGCGATGTCTCCATGTATGCATGGTTATATCAACAACTGAGTGAAGTGTTTGCACCTAAATTAGCCTCTTTTATTTTTGCTTTTTCGCATGTGGCATTTTTCTGGTATGTTTCGTTAAAGCTTTATCAACGCAAAATATTTATCAAAATATAATGGTAATATTCAACTATTAAGATTAATTTTTTACCTAAATTAAGGGCTGAAAAAAACTATCAAAAAACCTTATTTTTGTTATGCTTATCATATGATTTTTAATTATGAATCATCATAAAAATAAGGAGTCGTTTTTAAGAGTGAATAAAGCTAAACTCAGCCAAGATGAAAACTTGTCTTTTAAAGTTAGTCACCGATTATTACCGCAAGCCTATCAGCGTATTGATTTGTACTTCTCACTGCCGGTTGAAATGGGTATAAACCCCAGCACCCTAAACGAAGAAGAATTTTTCTACTCGAATATTAAAAACCATAGCGCCTATTACGCTGCTCAATTACACTTGCCATTAGTGAGAAGTCGCTTTATTAGCCAAAATAAAGGTGGACAAAGTGACTATCGATTAAACCTTAACTTATATTCCTATCAGGTTAAGAAGGCACTCGATGCAGATATCAAACAAACATTAAAATTAAAAGCGGCAGAAGAATTTTATCCTGCGGCGATTGAATTAGCAGAACAAACTATCACGCTGACCAAAAAATTAAGGCGATATACCCCTTCAGATAAAAAACTGAATTCATTTTTTGAGAATGCAGATAACTATTTAAGTTGGCACATAGAGCAGTCTTTCTTAAAATTACTGACCAAGGGCCCGAAAAGTGCGGAATTTACCGCGGAAAGAGAGCTGCTGTTAAATTTATGTCGAAGTGAAAATGAATATCGCATTGACAATAAATATAACTCACAAGTTACTCTTGATGATGCTAATCGTATCACTAATAAAATGCGCCTTTTACAACGTTTAATAGAATATGGAGTGGTTTTTCAACGGAAAACTCGCTACTTAAATGTTAATTTGAAACGTTTTGTCCGCGGCATTGTTACTGCCGTCATCATGGCTTTTGTCATGCTATTAGTATTAAATGCACGCACTAACTTTACCGAAGTCACGGTTGCTCTAGTGGCTTTTTTAGGGCTTATTTATGGACTACGAGAAACCTTTAAAGAAGACTTAACCAGCTTGATATGGCGTAAAATTCAAAAAGGTCGACCAAAATGGCAAAATCTCTTTACTCATAGCGTCACTAAAAAACGTATTTTGAGTCAAATACTTTGGTTGGAATATATAAAAAACAAAGACTTACCGGAAAAAGTTAATGATATGTTTCAGCTGCGCGGACAGCAAAATAAACAGGATGCCCAATTATTGCATTTTCGCTGCGATAATAAGGTAATGGCTAAAGAGTTCTTACCTGGCTATGATGAAATTCAGCAACAAACATTTTTTAATTTAACGCCCTTTGTTCGTTTTCTGAAAAAAGGGGCGGGTCGACTATATAGCTTAGAAGGGCAAAAAATATCAAATCAAGCGGTAGAACGACGTTATCAAATTAACCTTATTTTACGCCATAGCTGTCAGGGTGAAGAATCTTTACAGCGTTTTAAAATTACTTTAAATCGCTCAGAAATAGTCAATATCGAACCAATAAAATAGCTGAACTGCTAGGGTGCAGTCTATTGTTCCCTATGCAAGTCAGTATCACTTAGTTATTGCTTGCTTTTACTGGCCACTTTCCCTACAATACGCCTCCTTAATTCAGCCTGAACTTTTGTTCCTTGTCTCAACTGGTGTTGGCTGAGCCAGATTATGAGACTACAACCGTAAGGAGCTCGTAATGCGTCATTACGAAATCGTATTTATGGTTCACCCTGATCAGAGTGAACAAGTGTCTGGTATGATCCAGCGCTACACAGACTTGATCAATGCTGCTGAAGGCAAAATCCACCGTCTTGAAGACTGGGGTCGTCGCCAATTAGCATACCCAATCAATAAACTACATAAAGCACACTATGTTCTTATGAACATTGAAGCGCCACAAGTAGTTATTGATGAGCTTGAAACTGCTTTCCGTTATAACGATGTTGTTATCCGTAACATGATTATGCGTACTAAAGATGCAGTAACTGAAGCATCGCCAATGGCTGCTGCTAAAGAAGAGCGTCGTGACGATCGCCGCGAAGTTAAGAATGATGTTGCTGCTACGCCAGTTGAAGCTAACGAAGACTCTGTTGAAGAGAATTCTGAAGAAGCTGCTAGCGAAGAATAGTCATCTGTGATTGTCTCGCAAGAGAATTGCCTAGTGTTGATCGGTGAGGTGGTGAGAACCCCTAAACAGTCAACCAGCCCTGCAGGTATTAGTCATAGTCAGTTTTCAATAGACCACAAGTCTATACAAAATGAAGCTGGCATGAATCGACAAGCTTTTGTTCGAATACAGGTAGTTGCCACAGGTGATTTATCACACTTAACTCGTGAATTGGTTGCGGGTAATGTAATAAAAGTGACAGGTTTTATAAATCGTCACGAATCTAGAAACGGGAATCCGCTTTTAGCATTACATGCTCAGCAAATTGAAATGATTAATTAGGCTTTATTAACTAACGAAATCGTTAATTAAATAAAACCGCATTAGGAGAACTCCATGTCTCGTTTTTTTAGACGTCGTAAGTTTTGTCGCTTCACAGCGGAAGGCGCAACATCTATAGATTATAAAGATATTGCAACTTTAAAAAATTATATCACTGAAAGTGGTAAAATTGTTCCTAGCCGTATCACTGGTACTGCTGCTAAATATCAACGTCAATTAACTCGTGCGATCAAACGCGCTCGTTACTTGTCATTGTTACCATACACCGACTTACATAAGTAAGCTAATAGGGGTTTAAAATGGAAGTAATACTTCTTGATAAAATCGCCAAATTAGGCGGCCTTGGTGACAAGGTATCTGTTAAATCAGGTTATGCACGTAACTACTTATTACCACAAGGTAAAGCAGTATTTGCATCACAAGCTAACGTTGAGCACTTTGAAGCTCGTCGTGCTGATATCGAAGCTAAATTAGCTGAAACATTAGCTACAGCGCAAACTCGTGCAGCGAAAATTGTTGAGTTAGCTGAAGTTACAATCGCATCAAAATCTGGTGACGAAGGTAAATTATTCGGTTCTATTGGTACTCGTGATATCGCTGATGCGATCACTGAAGCTGGCGTTGAAGTTGCAAAAGCTGAAGTACGTTTACCATTAGGTGCTATCCGTGAAACAGGTGAATTCGAAATCGCAATTCACTTACATCACGATGTTGATACTAGCATCAAAGTTGTAGTTATCGCTGCAGCATAATTTATAGCTAAGCAATTGCTTAGGTTATAAAACAAAATACCGCATTCTCCTAGAGGCTGCGGTATTTTTTTATCTGTATTTTTATATAAATCGTTATTGATAGTTAATGCGCCGCAAGCGCTTGTGTTTATTCTAATACCAATTTGATTAAATTTCTTCCCAACTCAGAGCTCTGCTCGATGTTCAATAACAAGGCAAATTTGTTTCGGTTTAGTCATTCTAAATCAAATAAACTTAACGATGTTAGTGAACATCGAGAAAGCTCCCAGAGGGCGAGTTTAAAAGGTTTACATGCTGCGTTATTGATTTTGATAAGGGAATAACCATTATCTTCAATCAATGCCTTGCCTCTAAGCCTTTTAATTCTCGCTGAATGGGAAAGAACTTAATCAACTTGGTATAACCAGTTATTTACCAAGCAGAGCCAGCTTGGATATAAAAAACTGTATCTTCAGGTCCTTTGGCAATATCTATCCCCATATTAAAATCGTAACGCCTAGCAATTAGGTAGCGAAATCCCGCGCCTTTACTAACACGGCTTTCACTGTCGGCGAAATCAGAAAAATTATCGCTAGCTTTTCCTATTCCTGCAAATGCACTCACTTCCCAACGTAAATTTATTCGATAGGCTACTTCAAGTTCAGACATGGCAACCGATTGGCCTTGGTATCGCGCGGCTGGAATACCACGCATGGAAATATACGGTGTTGCATAAGGCGGTAATACCTGTTCAGAGTCTACATAGTTAGCTTCAATTCTAATTGAGGTACGCCACTGTTCTGTAAATTTAAAATAGTTCAAGGCGGTCAATTCAGTTAGCGTGTAATCTATATCAGAGCCAATAGCGTCATCAAACCAAAGGTAATTAAGCTCATATTTAAAGCCGTCTGTTGGCGAAAAGAAATTATCTCTTGAATCATATTCTAATGTTAAGCCCGCACCGGAAGTCACTATGTTGGTCGAAAGCACTTTAGCGAAGTCGTCTTGATATTCTATGGGCAAAAGCTCATCAAGGTTACCAATACTGACTTGTGCATCAATGTAGCGATGCAGTGGTCCTAAATAAAAGGCACTATCACCGAGTTTAAATTTCAATGTTTGCATGATGGCTGTTGCTTTAGTATTTATTTCTATCGGCCTAGGTAAGGTAACGTCACCAAAACCATAAAAATCAATATTTACATCGCCGTAACCACCACCACCCATATAGCGAATTGCACCCTTATTGAAAAAACCAAGATGACCACCACCGACAAAGTAAGAGTCATTGCCTGTATAAGCGGCTAATGCAGCAGAAATACTTGGCGGCATTAAACTGTGCGATGCTTTATCATTGCTTTCATCCTGCATTGCTTTTAATCGTGTAGCTTGTTCTTCTTCGGATTCATGAAAAAACAAGCCCATCATGCCCAAACCCCCTTCTACTGAAGGATCGGTAATGATAATAGGCACAGGTAAAAAACCATAAGCATTTTCTGAAAGGTAACGTGAAGCATCAAGATTTCCATCCAGCTGATCGGTAAAAATCCCAGAAGCCGCAAGCGAACTTGCTGATAAAAGTGAGAGACAAATAGACGTGGCAATTTTTTTTAATAGGGTCATGGCTTACTCTTTGATAATATTACTGTTATCTCTAATGCTAAGACAGAGCGAGATGCTTGTTGTTACAATGAGATGTATTGTAAATCATTGATTAACAAATGATTGATTGCAAGGTGTACTGCTGTATTTTATCTCTCAACCATTGATGTGCGACACTATTTAAGGTGCGCTTATGCTGCAACAAAAATAGCTCCACCATATTATTCTCTGCTTGGTCGAATTGATAAACACTGACGAGGTCGTCTTTATAAACAGAAGAATTGGCAAAGAAACTGGGGGCTATCAGTAAGGTATCAGATGATTTTAATAATTCAACTAAGATACTTAACTGGCTTGTTTTCAATTGTATATCTCGCTTAAAGCCTTGTTTAAGTAAAATGCTATCAATAGGATTAGTAAATATAACTCCCGAGTCTTCATTTACATTTAATTCAACAAAGCGATAAGCTAAACAGTCAGCTAAGGTCGTTTTTTGTTGTATAGCTAAAGGATGAGTTTGTCGCGCAAAAATCGATAATGATACTTTTCCTAATGAAGTAGCGATAAAAGCAGTATCGTTGGGCTTTTCAACATGAATAGCAAAATCTAAAAAACCTGATTCAAGTGATTTATTTGAACTCACCTTTGCTGAGTATTCAGATAATTGCACTGCAGGTGCTTCATTGTTGATAGCCTGAACTAAGGGTAAGAAAATAGCATGACTGGTCAGCGAAGGTAATGATATAGAAAAATGTTTATCACACGTCTGCGGTGAAAATTCTTCATCATGCAGTATTGATTCAAGTTTCTGTAATAAATCAGGTAATAACACTTCAATGTTAAGTGCCTTTTCTGTTGGTACTATACCCGTTGAGGTTCGATGAAAGAGTGGATCCTCGAAAAGATCTCTTAAGCGTTGCAAGGTTCTACTCATGGCTGATTGTGATAAATAAAGACGCTCAGCAGCTCTACTGACATTTTTTTCTTTTAATAATACACTCAGTGAGACCAATAAATTGAGGTCGACCCGTGCTAACTTCTGCTCTAATAAAGCCATATATTTATTACCCCATACCCTGTAGTAGTAAGAGTATACATCATTACATTAAATATGCGTATTGCGCATAATTATCATGATTATAAGTTGTTTGAACACATAGGTGGATGGTCATATACTTTTTCCATGGTCTAGTCATTAGACATTCTTTGCAAGCAAGAGGTTATTATGAAAAATTTGACAGCAGTGAACAAAATGAATAGCAATATTACTAAATTAGTTACTTTATCATCCATATTATTACTTGGCGCATGCTCGAGTAGTTATACACCAGAGACAGACCAAAGTAACTCATATGATTTTTCAACAGTTGATACTTATAGCGTTATTGGTGATGAACAACTTAAAAACCCTATGTTCAGTGATATCGACAGAGGGCGATTCGATGCAGCAATAGATATATCAATGCAGCAGCATAATGTTAAAGAAGTTAGTGCAGAAAAAGCTGATGTACTAGTAAGCTACTTTGTTGTCACTAAAGATAAAGTCAAAGTGAATGCTAGTTACAGTGGTAGCTATAGTAATTGTTATCGTTGCGGATACGGTAATGGCAGTGGAGTTACCCATATTACTACCCGTAACTATGTAGAAGGTACTTTGGTGGTAGATATCATTGATAATGACACCAATAAAAGCGTTTATCGTAGCATGTTAACCAAGCCACTAAAATCATATGAAACAGCGACGGAGCGTGAACAAGCTATAAATAAGGTCGTTAGCGATATGATGAAACAATTACCTTTAGGTTAAATAGCAATGTACAGCGGTTGGTCTACTCTTATCTACACAGCGGTAAATAAATTGTTATCTAGAAAGGACTTTGCATGAATAAACTATCCATAATATCTACAGCCCTCGCTGTTTCATTTTCTGTAAGTGTAAGTGCGAGTGACTGGGCGTTTCAGTTTGAGCCTTACCTGATGGCAACTCAAATACAAGGTAATGCCAGCATAGGTCGAGTGGTAGGTGCCCCTGTTGATGTTGATTTCAGCACCATTCTAGATAATTTAGATATGGCTGCTATGTTACATTTCGAAGCTCACCATAAAGCCGGGTGGGGTGTTGTTATGGATTACGGCTTTATGGACTTAAGTAACAAAGTCACTAATAATCGTGATGGCATGGTACATATTGCTCTGAGACAAGGAGTATTGGAATCACTTGGCTTATATCGAATGCAGTATGGGGGATATACGGTAGATTATTTTGCGGGTGTACGTTGGTGGGATAATGATATCAGTTTAACTATGGATGCTAATATTACACCGGATAGAAGTACGAACGTTAGCGTTAAGGAAGATTGGCTTGATGTCGTTGTAGGTATGAGAGTTACCGGTAAAATTAACAATAGCTGGAACTATATTGCCAGGGCTGATCTTGGTGGTTTTGGTTTGTCTGCGGACTTTACTTCTACTGTTGAAGCGGGTATTACTTACGAAATAAGTAAACTAATGACTTTAGATATGAAGTATAAAGCCACATGGGTTGATTATGAAAATGTAAATAACATGGCAACAATAGGGTATTTTCAATATGACACTACCACTCATGGTCCAATTATTGGACTAACTTTTAATTTTTAACTTTTATTTCAACTTCAGTGTGTAAGCTTGTCCTTCAAATTAGGTGCTCAAAATCATTATATAACAATGATAATACCTTCGTTTTATTATCCTTTTTAAAATGCCTCCGCAACTGAAACATATAAGGCATTGTCATCACCAGAACGAGCATAATCGACACGAAAATTTATGCGTTGAGACTCTAGTAACATATAACGTAGGCCTAAACCATAGCTATTAACGCTGTTATTGTCGCCTAATTGGGCAATAGAACGGGCGTTATAACCAATGCCAGCAAAAGCGACTAAACCAAGGTCGTGCCATGCGCGCCACCTAAGTTCGCTTTGCGCTGAAAATGATGTTTTGTCGAGGTAACTGGTTGCTGAAAATCCTCGTAAACCAATAGTACAATAATCCCAAAGAGGTGCGTGCCCTGACTTAGCACAACCCTTCGTTTCTAAAGAGAGTACAAGGGGGTTGGCGAGTTGATGGTAATAACGATAACGTAAGTTAAATGATTGATAGGTTTTTGTACTGCCAATAGATGTGCTGTTAAGTAAGGCATCGAACTCAAATCGTTGCCCTTTATAAGGATTGGTTTGGCTATCTCGGCTATCATATTGCACTAGTAAACCTAAACCATTGGCCTTTGCAATATCAGAATCTTCTTTAGTGTCAGGATCATTGGCTTGATCAAACGCTTCGCCTTCAACTTTACCTGAAAAGGTTTGTTTATTGTTAATTAACCTAATTTGGCCGCCAAGGTACCAATTTTCATCAAACCTGCGCAATAATTCGGATTTAATTAATGTACCTTCAATATTCCAATCCAGCTGGCTACCATCTTCTGAGTATTGGCTATCAATTAACGTTAACTTTAGCGCTACGTAGGCAGCAGTGCTAACAAACCGCCATGTATCTTGTTGCCAGTAATTCTTCTGAATTAAACCGTAGGCATAACTATCATTGTTAGTGTAAGCAGCAACCACTTGTGTGGCCGAGGCAGGTTGGCTCGCTCGCTCGCCTGCACTTTGACTATGGTAATAAGCGCCAGCGACTACCAGACCCGTTCCAATAGTTGGATCAACTACCGGAATGGGCACCGCAATGAAGTCACCTTTTTGTGCTTTTAATTTGATTTCTTCGTCTCGTAGATCTGGCGTCCATTCAGGAATAATATTACTTACGCCATAAGAGGCGCTGCTGGTGCTACTTTTTCTTTGTTCATTATCGGCGTGAACAAAAAAAGATAGCAAAGAAACTATTAATAAGAAGAGTTTAATCATAATGATTTTTAGCGGTATTGTAGTCAATGGCATATAAAATAATGCTATAAGTTTCCAAACAGTTTAAAATTGTAAACAACTTTAAACAACTATGTACCTTGAACCAAACCTTGTCTATGAAAAAATCATACCTTGTTAACTTATTAGCCACCTGTTTATTATTCTCCAGCCTTTTAACTCATGCCAATGAGGAAAAAAATAAAGCGGTTGAAGTAACAAATAAAGTAAAAGTTGAAGAAACATCAACGAGTAATGAATCAATTCCAACATCTGCTTATTTTCAGAAGTTAGCCTCAGAAAAAGAATCTGGATTTAACCCTTATGTGTTGACACCACATAAAATGACTTACTTATTGCCGCTGAGCGTATCAGATAACATGAATAGAGAAGTCTATGATGGTATAGGTCAGTGGGGTGAAGATATACAAAGTTTTGAAGCAAAATTTCAATTCAGTGTAAAAGTCCCTTTAACAAAAGACGATTTATTTACGTCAGGTGATAGTTTTTATTTCGGCTTCACCTTGCAATCGTGGTGGCAACTGTATAACCAAGAATTATCACGCCCGTTTAGAGAGACTAACTATCAACCAGAGTTGTTTTATACTGCACCATTATCATGGCAGCCTCTAGGTGGGCAAACAAATATGGTCATTGGTTTTGAACACCAATCTAATGGCCGTACACAAATGTTATCGCGTAGCTGGAATCGTTTGTATTACACTTTTACTTTTGCCAAAGATAATTATGCGGTATCACTTCGCCCTTGGTGGAAAATTCCTGAAGGAAGTAAAGAAACCACACCGACTGAATCTGGCAATGACAATATTGATATTTCTGATTATATGGGACACTTTGATTTGACTGTTCTATATCAATGGGAAAGTGTTGAATTTTCTTTTGTTGGTCGTCAAAATTTTAAAACCCATAACGGTGGCATGGAGTTAGGCATTACTTTCCCCTTATCAGGTAAGTTAAAAGGTTACTTTCAATACACCAAAGGTTATGGCGAAAGTTTAATTGATTATAACCATTCACAGCAAACCTTTGGTATTGGCATAGCATTAACCGAAATGTTTTAAGAAAAATTTTGATATTGGAACGATAAAGGCTGTTACTCATTGAGTAACAGCCTTTTTTGTATCATTTTTTAGCGTAAAAAAAGCTAAAGAAGTTCTTGAAAAACGATAGTTACTTTACTTTACTTTACTTTCTATGTGCGTCCAGCTGATCAACTAATAAGTTAAAGTTAGTCACCGCAGGGAAATCATTAATAACATTAACTGCTTTTTTACTGTCTGGATTAGCAACAGCTAATAAATGTTTAATCCCGAATTTTTGGGCAGACTTGAGTATCTCTAAACTATCATCGATAAAGAGTGTTTTATCACACTCAAAGCCATGTTTAGCTTGTAGACGTTGCCATAATAACTGGGACTCTTTGCTGACGCCAAATTCATGGGTAGAGTATAGCGTATCAAAATATTGATCTAATTGAGTGCGTTCAATTTTAAGTGACAGAGCATCAGGGTGAGCATTTGTCACCATAACAATATCTCGACCACTTTCTTTTAGCGCTAATAAAAAGTTTTTGGCATCGCTGCGTAATTGGATGAGGTGTTGTATTTCACGTTTAAGCGCTTTGATGGGCATTTTTGTTTGTGCAGACCAGTAATCGAGACAATACCATTCAATAGTACCCACAACAGCTAAGTAATCAGTTTTAAGCTTGGCTTTTGCAGCTTCAAGTGAGATCGACATTTTTTCACTGTAACGTAAAGGTAGGTGTTCTAACCAAAAGTGATTATCAAAATGTAAATCTAAAATTGTTCCATCCATATCAATTAAAACGGTAGAAATTTCCGACCAATTAATGTCTGCCATATTAGTCTTTCCTCAATATATATTTCAGTGCAATAAATATTAACATTTAGCTATTCCAAAAGTATTGTTTATCGTGTCATTATAGTGATATATAAAGATAAATAATTAACGAATGTAGTTATATTATGGCTGATAAAAATCAATTACCTATCATAACAAACCGCCGACAAGTTGCTAAAAGTGCACTCTTTGGTATTGAACAAATTGATCTCACCTTTAATAATGGTGAACAAAGGCAATATGAGCGCATGATGGGCTCTGGTCGTGGGGCTGTGATGATAGTGCCTATGATTGATGATGAGACCTTATTATTGGTACGTGAATATTGTGCAGGTACACATAGTTATTTATTAGGTTTCCCTAAAGGGCTTATTGACCAAGGTGAGCTTGCTGAGCAGGCTGCCAATAGAGAGCTGCAAGAAGAGATTGGTTATGGTAGTGAGCAGTTGCTTCGAATGACAGAACTGATGATGGCACCCGCTTTTTTTGATGCCAAAATGACTATTTTTTTAGCTAAACAGCTTTATAGCTCAAAGCTTGAAGGTGATGAGCCAGAGCCATTAGAAGTGGTTTATTGGCCAATTAAAGACTATAAAGAACTACTACAGCAAACAGATTTTACCGAAGCTCGTAGTATTGCAGCATTAATGTTAGTACGAGATCTTCTTGAAAATTAACATTCAATAAATTGAAAGTACCAAAGCACGATGAAAGAGGTATAACGATGAGCCAAGATAAATTACTGAACATTGCTTTAGAAAGCGCAAAAAAAGCTGGCGTAGAAGTAATGAAATATTATCGTCAGGGAAACTATACTGAAGAAACCAAAGCGGATGAAAGTCCTGTAACCAGTGCTGATATAGCATCAAACGATATATTAATGGACCAGCTTAAAACACTGACACCCGATATACCTATTATTTCAGAAGAAGTTGGCACGGTGCCGTTTAGTGAGCGAAAAAATTGGTCTCGTTACTGGTTACTTGATCCCATTGATGGCACGGGTGAATTTATTATTGGTAGTGGTGATTTTGCAGTAAATATTGCCCTTGTTGAAAATGGTTGGCCTACACTGGGTGTTATTCACGCTCCAGATCACTGCCTCACTTATTATGGGCAAAAGAATCTTGGTGCTTTCAAAGATAACAGTCAGGCCAGTCATGCAATTCGTGTGGCGGAATATCAAGAAAAACGACGTATTAAAGTCGCAATAAGTCGTCGTCAAGAACTTGCACTCATGGGGCAATATTTAAATGAGGATTACGATTATGATTATGTTGCCTTGGGAAGTTGCTCTTTAAAAAATTGTCTTATTGCAGAAGGTGGGGCCGATTGTTATTTACGTATAGGCGCTACAGGTGAGTGGGATACGGGGGCTAGCCAATGTATTTTAGAGCTAGCCGGTGGTGATATTATCGACAGTGAGTTTAACCCGTTAAGTTACAATAAACGTGAAAGTTTAGTTAATCCCGATTTTCTGAGTTTAGGTTCAAGAGACTTCACTTGGCAAAAAATAATTAAAGCACACAGAAAAACATATGAATAACAATTAGCTAAACTCAAAGCTCTCACCCTAATTAACGTTAAGAAATGTTAATTAATGAGCGGTTAAACTACCGTGACACGAAGTAGTTCGTTTTGCATAAGATTTGTGCTAAATTAGCACTATTCATCGAAGTGAGCTGAACGGCAACTTCCCGTACTATCATGATTAGGTAATTGTGTTTAGCTATGTTATCAAACGTATTAAAAAATCATATATCTCACCATCAAGCAGGGCATCGTCCTTGCTTCTTTAAAAGTATCGATCAAATCTAAATTCTTGGTAGATAGCTTATGCTGTCAGCCAAAATATCTCTTTGCTATTTTTCCGACCATTTTGCTATCTGCTGTTTTTTCAGCTATTAATTTTACCAGTACCTGTAATGTTAATAGCCTGAGCAATAAACCATAAATATTCAATTAGTATTATTTTATTCAAACTACTCAATAAGTAAGAGGAAAAACCATGGCAGCGCAAGTAACCACACTTTTCAATGAGATCTGGCAACAATATCTCAGTGTGACTCCGTCAGCAAAAAAAATTCACCAATTGTTAGGTAATGGCAATGATGTTATTAATGATCATGTTGCTTACCGTACCTTTAATCACCCTAAAATTAACTTAGCGCAATTAGCTAAAGGACTTTTGGCTTTAGGTTATACAGAATGTGGTCAATACGATTTCTCGGCAAAAAAACTTGACGCGAAACATTTTGAGCACACAGATAGTACTATGCCTAAGGTGTTTATTAGTGAGCTGCGTGTTGAAGAATTCTCTAGTGAAGTACAAGAAATCATCGCGGGTTTAATTGCTCAATTACCTGAAGATGTTAGTGATCGTGCCGATTTTCTTTACTCAGGCCGTCTTTGGGAAATTAGTTCACAAGACTATGAAACGCTATTAAATGTTAGTGAATATGCAGCATGGTTAGCAGCATGGGGTTACCGTGCAAATCACTTTACTGTGAGCATTAATCACTTAGCTAACTACGACGATATAGAAGTAGTTAATGCTACGCTAAAAGAAGCGGGTTACGCACTTAATACCAATGGTGGTGAAATCAAAGGTGATGAAGTTGTGAAATTAGAGCAATCATCGACACTTGCTGATAAAGCGCCGGTAGATTTTTCTGATAAAACGATGGAAATCCCAAGTTGTTTCTATGAGTTTGCTAAACGTTATCCATTGGCTAACGGTGAACTATACACTGGCTTTGTAGCGGCATCAGCAGATAAGATTTTTGATAGCACAAATGCTAAAGGGTAGAGGTTTCTACTATTCATTAGACTTTTAATAGTAGAGTGATTGTTGTATTAAATTATTAAGCCAGTGCTAAGTCACTGGCTTTTTTAATGATGGGCTATTCGTCTATATAAATTGAAGTTGCTCTTCCATTCCAGCTTGAAATTGATCACTAGGCAATATATTGATACTTTCATGAAGTTCAGAATAAACCAAGACTGCATTACCTTGTTCAAGTTGTTTTTTTACTTGTGCAATTTTAGCCTCTTTACTCACCTCTTCAGCGCCATATTCAGTCCCTTCACGTAAAATAAAGTCTTCAATAATCGCGGTTAATGTTTCATGTGATAGTTGTTCTAAAGGGATAATCATAAAGGGATCTTCAGGCATTTAAATAATGAACAGCCATTGTAACGTTGAATGACATTATTACTCTAAACTAATTTATTAAAGAGTAAGCCTTTACGGTCTTCATCATTCTTTTTAGTGATGATAGCGCTCTGTAAAAGCACTTCATTTTGTTCTTGTTTGCTTGAGGCTATAGCATAGTCAGTATCTTCAATACGTGATCGAGAAGCACTAACATTGATAACACTGGTTTGGTAGGTGGCTACTTGACTAGCAAGGGCATTGGATTCTGCCCCTAAAGCACTGGCACTATCATTGACTAACGTTGAGGTATCTTGAAGTATTGCTTGAGTAGCGCTTGGGTCACTAGCACCTAGACCACTAATAAAGTTGTCTTGTCCGAGAACATCACTAGCAAGAGTATTTATTTGTTCGGTAATTTGGTCTAATTCACCTTGAATGACCTCATTACTATAGAGGGGATTACCTGATTGAATTGATAGTTCTTGAGCCCGCAATAAACCTTCATTAATTGCGGATAAAGCACCCGCTTCAACATTATTGGTATTCGCTTGGTCTTGTGCATTAAAGCTGAGTTGTTGATTTTGATTAATGTCACTGGTAAGTCGATTCGAAATCTGTAGGCCTGCGGCATCATCTGCGGCTTTATTGATACGTTTTCCAGACGCGAGTTTTTCAGCTTGTTCTTCACGTTGATGACTGAGCTTATCAATAAAGCTTAAATTGGCTGAGGGCTGATTTATCGACAACATAACGAGACCTTAACAGACTAAATTGGAATATTACTATTAGAAGTATAGCAATATATCACTATTTAGCCGTTATAAGGAGAGTACAATTTAGTCGATATAAGCGTACTTATTTAATGTTTTTTGCTATCCTCTTGAATGTGCGTAATAAAATAATAAAGATAAAAGGCACAAATTCCCAGCATAATGGCTATACCGCCAAAAGAAAACATCACAACAGGGTCATTGATTAACATTGATAATAAGTTCATATTGAGCTCCATAATTTACTAAGTCATTTTTATATACCTAGTGTAATTAAGTCGCTCAATGACTAAACTGATTTAGATCAATAGAAGCGCTGCTTTTCTGCCATTTTTGCTTTGTTCTCTTGTTGATCTATAATTTTTTGATAGATTTTATTGGCCTTTTCTGTATTTTCTTCAATCATTCTCTGAGACAAGTCACGGGCGTCCATTGTCAGACTCTTTTCTGCGTTGGCATAACCATTCCATGCAGCAATGGTATTCCATATATAAGACAAGTCTGTGCTTTTCTCTACCCCTTTACCTTCACTATACAGTAACGCTAAATTAAATTGAGCAAGTGCATAGTTTTGATTTGCCGCATTTTTGTACCAGCGTGAAGCTTTAAAGTCATCTTGCTTTACACCTGTGCCGTTTGCGTACATCACTGCTAAATTAAATTGTGCACTGGCTAAATCTTTGTTCGCCGCTTTATGGGTCAGGTCAAACGCTTTGTTTAGGTCTTGTTTTACTAACTTACCTTCTGAGTAAATTAAGGCCAGTTCAAATTGTGCATCGGGATAACTTTGATCAGCGGCAAGTTTAAATAACTCGAATGCTTTCATCCCATCCTTACTTACCGAATAACCGTGCTGATAGATCAAAGCCATTTGATACTGAGCAGGAGCGTAACCTTCAATCACTAGTGGGCGAAATTGCTCAATGGCTGCTTTGAATTCTCCTCTATTTAATTCATAAATCCCCTGTTCAAGGTCAGTACCTTGGCTCAATACTGAGAAACTGCTTAGCAGTGCTAGGGTAAACAGTAATATTTTAGTAGGCATAATATTTCCTCTTCTGGCGGTAACTATCGATTAGTCGATCTAAGTGTAGGTGAAAAATCAATCAGTGGCTGACATCATCTCTTCAATTTGCTCTGCTAGTTCAAGCCAAAGCATTTCATTTTCTTCAATATCACCTTTTAATTTAGCTTGTTTTTTTAGTAAGTCAGTTAATTCAGCTTTACGTTCTGCTTGGTAAATATCACTGTCACTTAATAAAGCTTCAAGTATAGTTAGTTGTTCTTGCCACTGATGCACCTTTTTCTCTAATTTATCAGCTTCTTTACGTAAAGGGCCAGATTTTTTTCTTAGTTCAGCTTGCTGTTGGCGAAGTTGTTTTTTGTCTAAACCTTTATCACCACTTTGCTGATCGGTTTTGATTGATTTTACCGCTTGTTTTTTATCATCATTAAGCCATTGCTGGTAATCATCAATATCGCCGCTAAAATCACTCACTCGGCCGTTGGCAACAAGATAAAACTCATCAACACATGACTCTAATAAGAACCTATCATGAGCAATCAAAATGATAGCGCCGCCAAAGTCTTGTAATGCCATCACCAATGCTTGGCGCATTTCTAAATCTAAATGGTTGGTTGGTTCGTCAAGTAGTAATAACTGTGGTTTTTCTAACACAATTAAAGCCAGTACTAAACGCGCTTTTTCACCACCGGACATGGTCGAAACTTTTGATAACGCTTGGTCACCACTAAAACCAAATTTTCCTAAGAAGGTACGGGCTTGTGGTTCACCTAAAGCAGGTTTAGCACGTAAAATATGATCTACAGGGCTTGATGGAGCATGCAATTGCTCTAATTGATGCTGAGAAAAATAACCTACGGTTAAATCTTGTGCGCAGTAACGTTGACCACTAAGTAAAGCAAGCTCTCCTGCAAGAGATTTAATTAACGTTGATTTACCGGCACCATTTCTTCCTAACAAACCAATGCGACTACCAGGTATTAACGTTAAACCAACGTCATCTAAAATAATAGCCTGTTCACCATGGTCAGATTTAGGATAACCACACTGACTTTCATTCAGTGATAACAGCGGATAAGGTAAACTTTCAGGCTCTGCAAAGGTGAAGGTAAATTGGCTATCAACATGCGCAGGTGCTAAATCAGGTAATTTTTCTAAACGCTTCAATCGACTTTGTGCTTGTTTAGCTTTACTTGCTTTCGCGCGAAAGCGATCAACAAAAGCGGTTAGATGCGCTGCTTCTTTTTGCTGTTTTTGATATTGTGCGTCTTGCTGCGCTAAATGTTCGCGGCGTTGACGTTCAAAAGCGGTATAGTTGCCGCTATACAATTTAGCGCGCTGGTGCTCAATATGTAATATTTGACCAATAACCGTATCCAGAAAGTCACGATCATGTGAAATGAGTACTAAAGTGCCAGTGAAGCGCTTTAACCAGCGTTGTAGCCAAATAACCGCATCTAAATCTAAATGGTTGGTTGGTTCATCGAGTAATAACAAGTCTGCACGAGATATTAGTGCTTGGGCTAAGTTTAAGCGCATGCGCCAACCACCAGAAAAGTCTTTCACTGGGTTATCAAGTTGTGACTGTAAAAAACCTAAACCATGCAATAACTCGCCAGCGCGAGCCGGTAAACTGTAGCCACTGATGGTATCTATTTTATTGATAATGGTGGCTTCAAGGTTACCGTTATCAGCAATACGTGCTTGCTCAAGCTGTTGCTCTAACTGGCGAAACTCTTTATCGCCATCCATCACGTAATCAAGGGCGGTTTGTTCTAACGAAGGGGTTTCTTGTTTTACCGTGGCAATATCCCAGCTTGACGGTAAAGCTAAATCGCCCGAGTCAGGAGATAAATCACCTAATAGAGCGGCGAAAAGAGATGATTTCCCACAGCCATTACTGCCTACTAAGCCAACCTTATGGTTAGGATGTATGGTAAAGCTAGATGATTTTATAAGGTTTTTAGCCCCTCTATCTAAACTTAAGTCTGTGGCGATAATCAATGGTATTTCCTCGGGAAAATGGCATAGTGAGACAGAGATAATACCCACTAAAAAAATGCTGATGCATTGTCGCTTTTCCTATGACCACTATTCAAGGTAAAATAACGATAATTCTGGATTTAATGTCGAGCCTGTAGACCTTTCCTGTTGAAAAAACAATCAACAAAGAACAACAGAGCCTAATAATAAGTAGTAAAAACTATGAACAAAGCCCTAAAAAAGAGATTTATCGCTGGCGCAGTCTGCCCTAAATGTAAAGCAATGGACACTATGGCACTGACCAAAGAGAACGGTGTTGAAAAAGCGACCTGTGTGAGCTGTGGAGAGCAAATGGTACAAACGGAAGCACATGTTGAAAAGGTTGTTCGTGAGAATGAGCAGGTTATAGGTGTATTTAAACCTTGATAACATGAGTTTTTTTAAGGTATTACCTAATTAGCGTATTAAAAGCACTCATTGATAGTCATCAACTGCGTGCTCTTTATTTCTAGTTAAACCAGACCGCCTCAAATCACATTATTGTGATTTATGCTTAATAGAATGGGTATCAGTTAGTAGTGCGGCGGTGGTGGCTCAATATTGTCATTCTCATTGTCACTCGATAAGCTACCAACATCTTTGATACGATTAGCGACTAATTGAATTTGATGTTTTAGCTCGGAAATTTCATGCTGATGTGCTGCTAATTCTTCACTTAATTGATCAATCACATCGTCTTGAAAAACATTACGTGATTCTAAATCATCAACACGCTCTTCGAGCCGTTGAACATAGTTGGCATTGATGCTGTGAGCACTTAAAGTTATTTCGTTATTGGCCATGATTCAACATATCCTGATGAGCTTATCGTTAATAGATCGTTATTATCGCCAAATGCGACACTATACACAACTGCTCCTGTAGGTCTTTTTGCTTCTTTAGGCGTAACAAACCAGTGTGACAGGCGTTTACCGGAGGCAATATCCCAAACGCTGACCTTTCTGGTCGCAGCGCCAGTGATTAATGTTTTTCCATCAGGAGAAAAACGGACAGTACTGAAAACCTCATGACGTTTTGTACCTTGCAGGCTACTAATTCGTTTACCAGTTTTTAAGTCCCAAATATACGCAGCTTTCATACTGTCGGCAGAGAAGGCATAACGACCTTTGGCATCTAGTGCCACTTTCGACACGCGTGAACTATGGTTAAATTGATAAACTACTTGCCCTGATTGAGTATCCCAAACATAGGCAGTAAAATCATTACCACCAGAGATAGCAACACGGCCATTAGGTAGCATATCTACCGAATTTATTTTCTCTTTGTGGCCCAAAAATTCTAGTCGTCTTCCGGTATCAACGGCAACATGTACCACGGTACCGTTGCTTTTTCCAATAAGTAAGTAATCACCACCATTACTTATTGCTATATCTCTAATGTGGGATTCGCGCACTTGCCAATAACCTTCCGATTTACCTGATTGCAAGTTCCATAGGGCAAAGTTATCTCTATTAGCCGTCAGTACATGACTAGCATTGTCACTTATATCAATGGAGAGTACTAAATTGTCGCTGGTATTTTGTTCTTGTGCCCAGTTATAAATACGCTCATTTTTAGTTAAATCCCAAACACTCAAACCATGATGGATAGACGAGACTACTGAGAATTTGGCGTCGCTAGAAATCTGACCAGCATAAGCGCCTTGTGCAGACTGTTGCCAGCGCTGTAATGGCTCTTGCGTAATCGGCTTACAAGCCGCGAGTGTGGTCAATAAAATGACTGGAAAAATCCAATTACAATTTAACAAAATATTAATACTTTTTTATTTGCGCATTTATCGTTAGTATAAGTTCTTTTTTGAAATTGTTTACTGTTATCTTCTAAATTTTGAAAGTAAAATTAAAAGGATAACAACACAGTTTTTAAGTTTTAATTGGGGATTGCTCCAATTGTATTGTTTAAGTGGAGATATTAATGAAATTGTTTAAGCCTACCCTAATAGCCCTTGCGCTAGTTGCCGTTGTTGGTTGTAACGAAAAAGTGGTTGAAGAAGTTAAAGCACCAGTATTAGATACTGAAGTGCAAAAACAAGCCTACGGCTTAGGTGCCTCAATTGGTATGTACATGCAACGTAACTTAGAAGAGCATGACAAACTAGGTTTAACATTAAATAAAGACCTTATCGTACGCGGTTTTGTAGACAGCATTGACGGTAAAGCTGTTATCGAAAAAGAAGAAATTCAAGCGTTATTGATGAATCTTGATGCTAGCATGAAAGAAAAGCAGCAAGCAGCAGCAATTGCCGCTTCTGAATCTAGCCTAGCTGACGGCGCTAAGTTTCTTGCAGACAACGCTAAAAAAGAAGGCGTAACAGTCACTGAATCAGGTATTCAATACGAAGTACTAACTGCTGCCGAAGGTGATACACCTTTAGCAACTGATACTGTTAAAGTACACTATAAAGGTACTTTCTTAAACGGCGAAACGTTTGATAGTTCATATAAACGTGGCGAACCAGCAGTGTTCCCACTTAACCGTGTAATAAAAGGTTGGACTGAGGGCGTACAATTAATGCCTGTAGGCGCTAAGTATAAATTTACTATCCCTTCAGATTTAGCTTATGGTCCGAATGGTAACCCACCAAGCATTCCTGGCAACTCAGTACTACAGTTTGAAATTGAATTATTAGAAATTCAAAAAGCAGAAGAAGCGCCAAAAGCTGATGACCACGCTGCTCACTAGTTAATTTGCTTGTGTTAGTTAATAATTTTTAGCTTACTACAGCCCGCATACTAGAAAAATATAAAGCCACTGGTAATTTTTTACTGGTGGCTTTTTTGTTTAGGCTATTGAAAATGATCACTTCGTTAGCCTAATTGATATAAAATACTCTAATGAAAAAACTTCTTATTATTGGCTATGTTTGGCCTGAACCTAATTCTTCTGCGGCAGGTAGCCGTATGATGCAGTTAATCCACTTCTTTCAAGCGCAAAGTTACCAGATTACCTTTGCCAGCCCAGCGCAACAAACAGAGCACATGGTTGATTTACGTGCTTTAAATATAGCCGTTGAAAATATCAGTCTCAATTGCACCAGCTTTGATAATTTCATTAAGGAATTACAACCTAATACAGTGATGTTTGATCGTTTTATGATGGAAGAACAGTTTGGCTGGCGTGTTAGTGAACAATGCCCACAAGCACTGCGTATTCTAGATACCGAAGATTTATTCTCTTTACGTAATGGGCGTCATCAAGCTTATAAAGAAAAACGTCACATCACCGATGAAGATTTACTGACTAGTGATATGGCTAAACGTGAAGTCGCTGCAATATTTCGCTCAGACATTAGTTTGATGATCTCAAGTATTGAAGTTGAATTATTGCAGCGTTTATTTAAAGTTGATGCCTGTTTACTTCACTATTGCCCTTTTATGTTAAGCCAAGCCCAGTTAATTCAGCAAAATCCAAGTTATCAACAGCGTAATGATTTTATGGCGATAGGTAATTTTCGCCATGCGCCAAACTGGGACGCTGTGTTGTGGCTCAAACAGCAAATCTGGCCACTGATACGCAAACAATTACCGAATGCGAAACTGAATATTTATGGCGCATACCCGCCACCGAAAGCGACTGACTTACATGATGATAAATCAGGGTTTTTGGTAAAAGGTTGGGTTGATGATGCAGTACTTGCTATGCAAAGTGCCAAAGTCTGTTTAGCACCACTACGTTTTGGCGCAGGTATTAAAGGCAAACTAGCTGAAGCTATGTATTGCAGTACACCATCAGTAACCACTGATATTGGCGCAGAAAGTATGCAAACTGATTTACCTTGGGCGGGCGAAATAGCCAATGAGCCACAAGCTATTGCCGATGCTGCGGTAAAGCTCTATCAAGATGAAAGCACTTGGCAAGTTGCTAGTGATTTAGGGCAACAAAATGCTCAGTTAATGTATCAAGAAGAAAGCATTCTAACAGAGCTAGCCAATTGCTTATCAAAGCTTTCAGCTAATCTTGAGCAACATAGACAATTGAATTTTATTGGCAGTATGCTTAATCATCACCACCATAAAAGTACCCAATACATGTCGCAATGGATTGATGTTAAAACGCAGTTGAAAGTTTTTGCTGAAGGGGATGAGGATAAATAGAGAGAGTGGCTAGCTTTGGTTAATCAGCTAGCCGACTTTTTGTTCTTTCAGTTATTCATTAGGCAGGAATTCAGTTTTTAGTGTGTGATAAAGACAATACAATGGATTCCTAACAAGATACTGGGGGAATGACAGCGAATCTAAGGTAGATAATCGCAAGGCCAGCGAATAGCTATCACCTCGTTTTCGTCACTCCGGTTGTTTCTTAAGCTGGAATCCAGTTTTATGTTAAAGGTGAACTTCACTCTGATCGCTATTGTTAGGGCAAAGCTCTGTTGACTAAAGAGTCAAATATGATTGAATAATAGCGTTCAGAGCCTTATTTTACATGGCGACTATAATGCTAATCGACAAAGATTTGCATCTCTTCACCAATTTGCTTGCGCATTTCCATCAGTTTAACGGCAGAAGCATGTTGTTTCTTATCGGCTTCACTTTCGGGGATCCACTGCGGTACACGTTCAGATTGACCATTTTGATCAACGGCAACCATGATAACAATACAGTGCGTAGTTAAGCGGCGGTTTAATGATTTAGGATCGCAGGCGTTAACTTCTAGGGCAATATGTATTGAAGAATTACCGGTAAAGATTACTTTAGCTTCTACCTCAACTAAACTACCAACATGAATAGGAGCAACAAACCGAATACCACCAGCATAAGCCGTAACACAGTAACGACCACTCCAACCAGCAGCACAGGCATAAGCGGCTAAATCGATCCACTTCATCACAGCGCCACCATGCACTTTACCACCAAAATTCACATCTTGTGGTTCGGCTAAAAATCTTAAAGTAATGTCGCGTTGTGGTGCATTCATAAATGAGCTCTTTATCGTTAATGACTTGTATTCAGGAGATTCTGAAGGAGATTGCTAAAAATATAGTGTTCACTACTAATTAGCAAATAATATCTGTTAGGGAATTTGACAAGGTGAGTATATACATAGCGTTGCCCTTTGGAATTAATTGATAAGTGTTAAGTTATTAGCCAGTGGGTATAACGGCTTTGTGTTGGTTTTAATGGCATCAAAATTACTGTGCCAAAATATAAAATAGGCCCAAGGGTGAATTTCAACTGTAAAATAATGTGCTTTGGGTATTGCCGTCTATTAATAGCAAATAGGTTTTTTTGAGGGGAAAGTAGAATAGCCAACGACTTCTCAGTCGTTGCTATTATTACTGATACGCTATTATAAGAAGCTTAAGCCCTGTTTTAATACTGCAGCCGCATCTTTATAACCGCTGTTGTCTAAATAAGCAGTAAAGCTATTGATTAAACCGGGAACTTGCTCGCTAGAAACCCCTAGTTTGCTAAAGGCCGAATTTAAATAATCGACACTTTCGGCTTTCTTTCCGGCATCGCCAGCATTAGAAAATAAAGAGCTCATTGATGATTTAGTTACTTTAGGCGCTTTATCTAAATAGCTTTGTGTATCGGGTACCGCTTTACTGATTAGAGCAAAATTTTCCTGGCTTAAATTATCTTGTGCTACTTTAAGTATTGAGCCAAAACTTGCAGCGACTGTACCCTCAGATAAGTTTAACTGTTTCGCTGCATATTCTATCATAGCATTAGTTTCTAATGGCACTCCGGCATCCTTAGCCGCAGCTTTAAGCTGGTCAGTTGACGATTTAGTGATAGCGCCTAAGTCGATAGCAGAAGCTGTCATTGAGATTAAGCTAGTTAGAGCCAATGAGGCAGATAGACATATAATTGATAATTTCACGGTTAACTCCATGTTAAATTTTTGTAATTAATTACTTTAACATGCTTAATGAAATTATTGATGAGAATTGTTTAGTAGAATTAAATAGCGTTGCACAAATAAAAAGGCCTTTCTCAAAAGAGAAAGGCCTGAAATGCTCGCATTATGGTCTTGTTACCAAGCTTCTTATTATTAATTTTTAGCTACTATTTTTTTATTATTTTTAGTTTGTAGCTATTTTTGTTTTTGTTTTTATTATTGTTTTTCTTTAGCGCAGGCATTTTATACCAAAGCCTTTTTACCATCGCAAGAACTTTAGTAGAGCATAAACTCGACGAGTTTTTTCGTAGTAAACAAGTTGAACAAACATATACTGCTAAGTTATTGATTCGAAGTTCATTGGTAAAAATCAAGCATAAATGTATCTCTTTAAAATATAGTTAAATAAATTGAACTTTTATTTTTAGCGTGTATTTAATTGTTGTTTCAATGTCATTGTATTTTTCAGGAGTGTTGATTTAGCGCATAGATCAAAAGACTGGTCGATGCTAAACTGCGCAGTATAAAATACATTGGCGAGTTACTTTTAAACAACCGCCACTAAATAACTAAATTAAATGAGTCATAGTGCATTATTACGAAGAAGTAATTGTTCAATGTGACTACTAAAGCAAAAATAAGAGGAACTATTGGTGACAGAATTAAAAAATGATACCTATTTACGTGCGCTATTAAAGCAACCAGTAGATTACACGCCTGTATGGATGATGCGTCAAGCGGGTCGCTATTTACCAGAGTATCGTGCGGTACGTAAAGAAGCCGGCGACTTTATGTCGGTATGTAAAAATGCTGAATTGGCTTGTGAAGTAACCATTCAACCGTTACGTCGATTTCCTTTAGATGCAGCCATTTTGTTTAGTGATATTTTAACTATTCCAGATGCAATGGGCTTAGGTTTATACTTTGAAACAGGTGAGGGACCAAAATTCGAACGTCCTATTACCTGTAAAGCTGATGTTGATAAAATTGCCGTACCTGATCCAGAAGATGAATTAGGTTATGTAATGAATGCCGTTCGTACTATTCGCAAAGAACTAAAAGGTGAGGTACCGCTTATTGGTTTTTCAGGTAGCCCTTGGACATTAGCAACTTATATGATTGAAGGTGGCAGCTCTAAAGCGTTCACTAAAATTAAAAAGATGATGTTTTCTGAACCACAAACATTACATTTGTTACTTGATAAGTTAGCTGATTCAGTCATCAGTTACTTAAATGCTCAAATTGCTGCAGGCGCACAATCAGTCATGGTATTTGATACTTGGGGCGGCGTATTATCGCCACGTGATTATAAAGACTTTTCTTTACAATATATGGCGAAAATCGTAGATGGTTTAACACGTCATAATGAAGGCCGTAAAGTGCCAGTGACGTTATTCACTAAAAATTCGGGCATGTGGTTAGAGTCTATTGCGGCAACAGGTTGTGATGCTGTTGGCTTAGATTGGACCATCGACATTGAAAACGCAAAAGCACGCATTGGTGATAAAGTTGCGCTACAAGGCAATATGGATCCATCCATGTTATACGCACCATTACCACGTATTGAACAAGAAGTTTCAAAAATACTTGCTGGTTTTGGTGACGGCGGGACAGGTCACGTATTTAACTTAGGTCATGGTATTCACCCTGACGTGAACCCTGATCATGCGGGTCACTTTATCGAGTCTGTGCATCGTTTAAGTAAGCCTTATCATAAATAAAAAGCTTTAGTTATCGCGGGTGTTAACTCGCTTTATAGTAAAGACAATTAAGCCGCTGTTAACAGCGGCTTTTTTATGGGCTAAGTTTATCTCTACTTTTTGCAAACTTTCTAACGTCTTTCGTTCAAGACCTCTTTTTTATCAACCTCTGGATTTATATGTAATACCAATCTATTAAATTTATTCCCACCTCAGGGCTATGTCAGAGAAGCTAGAACAAATAAAATTTGTGTTGATATATACCCGTTACCAATCAAAGTGCAGGGTTTTAGCGGGAATTATGAGCTAGGATTTTGTCGATAGAGACTTGCGGACATACTCTGTTACATTGCTACAAATCGTTATGGTCAAAGTGTTGTTTTCTTGCATTTATTGTTATTTTTCAATTTGTTACCTTGTTGTACTGAGTGTTTATACCGTGTTTTTACATTAGTTATCAAAAATTAATAACAAACTGTACTTGTGTTGTGGTGTGCTGGTGGTGTATAACACTACTATCTTTTTGGTATTATTCAAGGAACAGGGCATGACACCTCAATGGGATCCAGAAAAACCGATATACCTACAACTGTATCAGCAAGTAGTGACTCGCATATTAGATGGCTATATTAAGGAAGGCGAAGCTTTACCTTCTGTGAGAAAAGTAGCAGCTGAATATCAACTTAATCCAATTACTATTTCAAAGGCGTATCAGATGTTACAGGACGAAGAAGTTGTAGAAAAGCAACGTGGTAAGGGTTTGTTTGTTATGCCAGGAGCACAAGTGTTGATGTTAGATAGAGAGCGTGAAAGCTTTTTGTCACACCAGTGGCCTGAAGTATTGAAACAAATTACCCGACTTAAACTTTCGCCAGAACAGCTATTAACCAGCAGTATGGAGGGTTAATTATGAGCGCATTAATTTCAGTAAATAACGTCAGTAAATCCTTTGGTAAAAAGAAGGTGCTTTCGTCAGTAAATTTCTCGGTGAATGCAGGACAAATCGTTGGTTTGGTTGGGCCGAATGGCGCAGGAAAAACTACCTGCTTACAAGCTATTTTAGGTTTAACGGACTTTGAGGGCGATATTAGTGTTTTAGGCTTTCACCCTAAAAAAGATCGCGTTAGCATGCTAAACGATGTGACCTATATAGCCGACGTTGCTATTTTACCAAAATGGTTAAAAGTGTCACAAGCATTAACTTACATGCAAGATATCCATAAAAACTTTAATATTGAAAAAGCAAAAGGGTTCTTAGCCAAAACCAACATTACCTTAACAGATAAAGTAAAGACCTTATCAAAAGGTATGGTTGCGCAGTTACACTTAGCACTTATTTTAGCGGTTGACGCCAAAGTACTTGTGTTAGATGAGCCTACCTTAGGTTTAGATATATTAACGCGTCGTCAATTTTATAATCACTTACTTGAAGACTTTTACACCGAAGAAAAGTGTATCGTCATTACCACTCACCAAATAGAAGAGATAGAGCACATTCTTACCGATGTTGCCTTTATTAAACAAGGTGAGATTGTCTTAGCACAAAGTACAGATGAAATTAGAGAACGCTTTAATCTTGTCGCAGTGAGCAATGAGCAAGTTGATAACGCTGATGCATTAACGCCGTTATTTAAAAATAGCATGATGGGATTAACCACGATGTTATTTGATAATCAAGATAAAGAAAAACTACAGGGTTTAGGGAAAGTGACAGTACCTAGCTTGGCCGATGTGTTTGTCGGTATCATGAATAAGGAGATGTGCTAATGAATGTTTCTATAATGAAAGCCTCAGTTAAAAAAGAGCTGTGGGAATTTAGTGGCATGCTAACTTGGGTGCCAGTGGCGCTAGCGGGTATTTTCATTGTTATCCCGTTATTAATTATGCTGCTTAATGGCGTAGATATGAATGCAATACTTGAAGGGTTTAAACACTTGAGTGAAGCACAATACGGTGATGAGGTTGAGAAAGTATTTTTTGTATCAACTATTGCGTTATTTGTGCCGTTTGTATTAGTCGGTTTTATTGTGCAATTATATTACTTTATTACCTGTTTATATGATGAGAGACGTGACCAATCAGTGATGTTTTGGCGTTCGTTACCTGTGTCAGATACCATGACTATTGCAAGCAAAGCATTAACGGGTGCGATTGTTATCCCGGCAATATTTTACTCTGCAGCGACTGTCCTATTTTTTATAGGTTTAGTGTTAGCCTTTGTCGTTTGTGCCATTTTATCGCTAGGTTTTGATATTTCTCTGTGGGCTCTATGGTCAAGTACCAACATAGTAAGTGTTTTAGCTTCTATTTGGTTAACATTATTACCAACAGCTGTATGGTTATTACCACTGTATGCTTGGTTAATGTTGATGTCTATTTATGCGAAGAAAGCGCCATTTTTATGGGCGGTGTTACCGATCGTAGTGTTGCTAATTATTGAAGGTATTGTGGTACATTATTTACATTTATCACAGCCATTCTTTGGTCACTTTATCGCAGACTACTTTTCTATTGTCCCAGAAAACAGCACCTCGTTTGACATTGGTGATGAAAACGCTTCAATATTTTCGCCGGTACTGGCTGTACTTGCTAAGATTGATTATCGTACCGTAATCGTCTCAGCTGCTTTATTATTCGCAACGTATTGGTTTAGAGTGAATAAACAAGAATCGTAATGTTAAACTAGGTGACTAACCCATTGATTGGTTAGTCACTTTACTAATGTTAAGTGTTAAGTAAAGCGTGAAGTACTAAGGAAATGCTAATATTAAAATATTGGCATTTTTTATAAGTAGAAAACCTTATTTCTCCCCGAATTTTTAGCTTGATATAAAGCCTTATCCGCGCGAGAAAATAAGGCATCAAAAGCCTCATCACTGGGGAGAAAGCTTGAAACACCAATGCTTACTGAAAGTTTTATCTCACCTTGCCAGTCACCGATAATTTTTAATTTGCTTTGCTCTTCTCTAATACGCTCTGCAAATGCCATAGCAGATTGCGATGATGTTTCAGGTAAAAGAATAGAAAACTCCTCACCACCGATACGCGCTAGAATATCAGTTTGTCTTAAATTCGCTTGAAGTTGCTTGGCAACCTCTATTAAAACTTGATCGCCAACAGGGTGACCATATTGGTCATTGATACTTTTGAAATGATCAATATCAATAGAAATAAGTGTCATAGATAATGAGTAGCGCTTTGCGCGTTGATATTCTTTTCCTGCCTGCTCGGTGAAAAAACGTCGATTATATAAATTGGTTAATGGATCCGTATTGGCCAATTGCTTGAATTTTTCTTTTAGGTTGAACAATTCGGTGACGTCAGTTGAAAAGCCAATGAGTGCAGGTAATTTATCCGGTTGATTAAAGGGGACTTTAGTACTGATGTAATGACAGATATCCCCCGCTTCCGTTTGAGTGCTTTCTTCAATTACTTGTTTTTTATTTGTTTCAAAAACCTGTTGATCGGATTGGTAAAAGTGTTCAGCCATTTCTTTAGGTAAAACATCAGTATCCTTTTTACCTATAATATTCTCGGCCCTATCGCCAAATAACTCGGCCACACGACTATTTACGTATAAAAAGGTCCGTTCGCAATCTTTGACATAAATATGGGCATCGATATTATTTAACATGGTATCAAGTAAATAACTTTGCTCATTGAGTTGTTCCTGAAGTTTTTTTTCTGCGGTGATATCAGTCGATATACCACACATGCCATTGACAATACCTTTACTGTTATAAAGTGGTTTTTTGACCACTTTATAAATATGCATTTCATTTTTTGCTTTAATAAAGTTGCTTTCTTCACTCTCAATCCTGATGGCTTGGTCCATGACTAGCCTATCATTTATTTGTAATTGTTTAGAAAGCGCTAAATCAAAAAAATGACTGTCATCAAAACCGACAACGTCAGCCAAGCTTTTCTCAAACAAGTCTAAAACCGCTTGGTTGGCATAGGTATACTTACCCGATAAATCTTTGGTATAAATAAAGGAATCTATACTATCCAACACTTGATTTTTGATGCTATCAAAGGCGGTAGTTGTATTTTTTTCTTTACTCAAAGTAATCGCCTAGGGTGAAAGGAATAGAAAAATCATTAATATGTGGCTATTGGCATCTAATTAAAATATTAGCACAGCTAGCTAATAATAAAATAATCTGACCGTGAACTTGGCGATCTTTTAAGCTTAGCTAATATAAGTGATTCTTACTTTTGATGTCTTTTCAAAAAGCGTTATCGATATTACTCGGATATTTTTTAATAACAGGCGCAATAAAAAAGGTACTTTACTAAGTACCTTTTTGGGATTGCTTAATGTAACGTTCGAAAGTTACTCATCTTCAACTTCGTAAGCACTAAAGTCAGTAATACCTTTTGCTTCGAGCAAACGTCTAACACTGGCAGGTAATTTTTCATTATTATCTTTTGCTAAATCTTCATCGTCAGGCAGGGGCTGTCCAGTAAAGGCATGTAAAAACGCTTCACATAACAATTCACTGTTAGTGGCATGGCGAAGGTTATTAACTTGACGTCTGGTGCGTTCATCGGTCAACACTTTTAAGACACGCAAAGGAATAGAAACGGTAATTTTCTTTACTTGCTCGCTCTTTTTACCGTGTTCGGCATAGGGATTTATATACTCGTCATTCCACTGAGCCATGGGTATTCCTCTGTTTTGTTATAATACCCAACAGATCAATAAATTAGTCCAGTTGGTATCGATATTCTATATTGTAATAGGGTAGATTTTACCTGTTGCATAAAACCAGTCAAGTAGAAGTTTAGAAGTCTAAAAATACTTGACCCTATTAATGAAAGTGTTTAGAGTTATAGACGTCCAAACATCTAAACGTAATTTATAATAATTTCACGAAAAAGTGATAATCATTGGAGAAAAATATGTCGATTAATCGCAAAAGTAATATTACTACTTCGGCAGTAAGAGCAGGCATTAATACCGACCAGCACCATGGCGCTGTAGTTGCTCCTATTCATTTGTCCAGTACGTATTCATTAAAAGGTTTTAATGACAAACGTCAATTTGATTATTCTCGAACGGGGAACCCGACACGAGCCACTTTTGGGGAAACTATTGCAAAATTAGAACAAGGTAGTGTTGGTATTGTTACCAGCACAGGCATGGCTGCAGTACATTTACTTTGCCAGTTATTATCGGTTGATGACACGGTTGTTATTCCACATGATTGTTATGGTGGTAGTTTTAGATTATTTACCCATTTAGCGAAACGTGGCCAGTTTAAACTTATTGTTGTTGACCAGAACGATCAACAAGCACTGGATAATGCCTTAGCACACAAACCAAAATTAGTTTTACTGGAGAGTCCAAGTAATCCTTTATTACGTTTAGTCGATATTGAAGAGGTAACCAAAGCGTGTCACTCTGTTGATGCATTAGTCGCGGTAGATAACACTTTCTTATCGCCAGCGTTGCAACAACCCTTGACCCTTGGCGCTGATATTGTTTTTCACTCAACCACTAAATACATTAATGGTCATAGTGATGTTGTTGGCGGTGTTTTAGTTACCAAAACTGCAGAGTTAGGCGAAAAATTAGCATGGTGGGCCAATTGTATTGGTATTACCGGCAGTGCCTTTGATAGTTTTTTAGCGTTACGTGGTTTAAAAACTTTACCTGTACGTATGAAACAGCATCAAGAAAATGCACTGCAAGTGGCTGACTTTCTAAAAAACCATGATGCCATTGAGGCGATATATTTCCCTGGTTTTCCGGAACACAAAGGGCACCATATTGCCAAAAAGCAGCAATCTGGTTATGGTGCAATGTTAAGTTTCGAAGTTAAAGGTGGCGTTGAAGCGGTTAAAAAGTTATTTGATAACCTTGAATTGTTCACTTTAGCGCAATCATTAGGTGGTGTTGAGAGTTTAATTAGTCACCCATCAACCATGACCCATGCGGGTATGGAAATAGCCGATCAGTTAGAAGCGGGGATTACCCAATCCTTAGTACGCATCTCTGTCGGCATTGAAGATATTGAAGATATATTGGCCGATTTAGCGCATGGTTTAGTGCAAAGCCAACAGTAATAGCAACCGGATTAACTCTTACTAAGTGAGTAATAAATTGGTCCGATTGAGATATAAATCAAATAAACAATTGTGATAATAATCTAGCAGTTGAGTAGGCACAGAGATGACACAAGAAAATATTACGCTAAATAAGGTTAATGAAGATAAAGTAGTGTTGAGCAAAAACATTGCTGAGCATGAACTTATTACAGAGGTAACCGCAGAAAACAAATTGGCTAAGCATGCTATTCAAGTACACAAATTTGGTGGTAGTTCATTAGCAACGCCCAAATGCATTAAGCGTGCGCTTGAAATCATCCGCGAAAACTGCCAACTAAATGATATCGTTGTGGTATCAGCCAATGGTAAAACTACTGATAGTTTATTTGCTATTTATTCTCTGGTCGAACGAACCATTGCGGACCAGGCCATACAAACAAGCGATGAGCTAACGAAAGCTATCGCTGACTTAGCAAATGAACAAGCACAGTTAATTACCGAATTATTAAATGACAATAATACCAAGCAATTATTGCTTCGTTTAAATAAAGACATAGAGCAATTAACTACGTGGTTATCGGCTGATATTACTCAGCATCACAATGATATTTTAGCGTTAGGCGAAGTATGGTCAGCAAGGTTGTTGTCAGCGTTACTTAATGAGCAAGTGTGCCCAAGTAACTGTATTGATTCTCGTGATTTTTTGGTTATCGATAATGAACAAAGCTGTGTGGTTGATACTGCGATAAGTGCTGCGCAATTAAGACAAAGGCGTCAGTTTGGTAAATTAGCCGTAATTACCGGTTATATCAGTAAGGACTCTCGTGGTAAAAGCTGCACTTTAGGGCGAAACGGTAGTGATTATTCGGCCACTATTATTGCTTCTTTAGTTGCCGCAGGTAATGTGACTTTGTGGACGGATGTCGATGGTATTTATAGTGCTGATCCTCGTGTTGTGCCAAGTGCTAGAAAATTACACCGCTTACCTAATGGTGTTGCAAAAGAATTAGGTCGTTTAGGTAACCCCGTTTTACATGCCAAAACCTTATTGCCGCTTATTAATCCATTAAGTGAACATCACACCCATTTACATGTTGCTAGTAGTTTTGATGCACAAGTCATAGGCACTGAAATTGGTCGGTTTGGTCAAATAGCCAAACAAGAGTTATCAGTAACTTATCTTAATGATTTACTGCTAGCGCAATCAGTGAGCTTTATCGGAGAAGCTGCAGCGAAGGCTAAAGCAGAGTTTTCTCCTATTTGTATGGATGACCAGCAAGGTTTTATGGTTATCACGCAAGCACAGCAAAAGTCATTAAGTCAGTGGTTGGCGAGTCACGATGTTGAAATAACTTTTAAGCCAGTAGCGATTATCGCAACCGTTGGCCATCGCGTGGCTGAACGTGGTGATATTAGAGCGCGTTTTAAACGTTCATTAAAAACAGCTAAACCATTAAACTTAGTTGGTAGCGATAATAGTCATAGCGTTATCGCCGTTTTACCTGAGTCTTGTTCGATCGAATTATTAAATACCGTGCATCATGAAATGACAAAAGATGCTCGTCATATTGGTTTAGTTGTTGCGGGTATGGGTAATATAGGTGAGCGCTTTTTAGAGTTATTACCCGCACAGCTTAATAAAGTCTACGCATTAGAAAATTTGCATTTGGTTGGCTTACTTTCGTCGAAAAAAGCCTTGATAAACAACGATGGTATTGATGTAAACCAAGCGGCATCACTCTTCGCTCAAGAAGCGCAAGATTATGATAGCGAACAGCTTATTACTTGGTTGACTCAGAACCCATACGACGAGTTAATTGTTGTTGATATCACCCCTAGTGAAGATTTCAGCTTATTGTATGAACGCATGTTTTCTTTAGGAATTCATGTCATCGGTGCTAATAAATGGGCTGCTTCAAGTAGTACGGCTCACTATAATAATTTAGTAAATACTGCGGATAGTAATAACAGTTTATGGTTAGGGAATACTACTGTGGGTGCGGGTTTACCGATTAATTATGCTATTGACGACTTACGTCAAAGTGGCGACAGTATTAGTGAAATATCGGGTATCTTTTCAGGCACACTTTCTTGGTTGTTTGAAACTTATGATGGCAGTTCAAAATTTTCAGAATTATTATTAAATGCTTTAGCACAAGGTATTACCGAGCCAGACCCTCGTGAAGATTTATCAGGTCGAGACGTACAACGTAAGTTATTGATTTTAGCGCGTAAAGCAGGTTTTGAATTAGCGTTAGAAGATATTGATTGTCAAAATTTAGTACCAGAGGTATTACAGTCATTATCAACCAAGGACTTTTTGGCCAGAGCTAATGAATTAGATGCGTACTTTGCTACAGCACTATTTGACGCAAATAGTACCGGGAAATGTATTCGTTATGTTGCTCGTTTTCAGCATAATGAAACCGCAGGCGTTAGCGCAAAAGTGAGTTTAGAAGTATTACTTCAAAGTGATGCTTTCGCCAATTTAACACCCTGCGACAACATTTTCCAAATAAGTAGTCAATGGTACCAAAATAATCCATTAATCATTAGTGGGCCGGGAGCTGGGCGAGATGTTACTGCTGGCGGTTTACATTCAGATCTCGTTAAGGTTTGTCAGCAACTGGCTCACAAACAAAATCAAGTAAAAATAAAGGGCATAAACTAATGCGTTGCTGCGATTAATAATCGTACAACATGATCCTATGACTTATGTCGTCCATTAGGCATAGGATCACTAACATTAAATTGTTATCACTTTGTTAGCAATGTTAATGTAATCATTTAATTTGTTCATCAAAATAACAGCCCTTGGCTAACTATTGCTTTTAGTAATAATTACTAGCATTATAGATATTATTTCTTATATATTTGCTTCAGCGTTGCAATGGCTACAGACTCCCCTAATCAAACACATTACACACGACAAATTCAGCACTTGTTAGCAAAAGTCTACGGGAAAAGTGCCGTTAAAGACTCTTTGTTAGATCGCGCTATCGGATATTTTGAGCAGGAAGAGTTTCGTCCGTCAGATGAAAAAACATCCACAGATGAGTCCCAACTCGAACAAATGCAACGCACTGAACGTCACTCTTGTTTACAGTCTATTTCGCTAACGATTCTTGAATTAGCAGAAGGGGATAGTTATGCTGAAAATAACCGAAAGTCAGCACAATTTCTGGGTACTATTCAATTATTAAGCCCTACTGAAGGCAAACGGATAGCCACGAGTAATGAGCAGAATAAATCGATTTATAAAGCCGTCTTATGTTTACGTTTACTAGACCGTTTAATTATTGATGGTCAGGTTGTTGAGCCTTATATCAATAAATTTTTAACCGAGATTACTCCTGAGCAATATATTGATTTTGCTAGTCATGATAGTGATGGGCATCAACGTTTTATTGAGCAAGTAAAAGTGCCCCTTATCATGGCTGCACTATTACAAGATATAGGTAATTATCATCCTAAAGCGCAAACTATGCTTTGTGGTGCTGATGGTAAATTAGATGCTTTTCGTACGCTTGAAGTTAAACAACGAAAAGAGCTATTACAAATCAATTATCGTGAAACCCTGAAATTTTTAAGTGAAGGTATTGGTATGCCAACCTTTGTTGGTAACACTAAAGCTGAGCGTGATAAATTTATCGTCGATGAGCAAGGTAAATTTTCCTTTATTAAACAGCTTTTAAAAACGAGTGTAAATCCGAAGAATACTATTGGTAACATATTAAAGGTTCCGCAAATTTATACGTCAATAATCTTGTCGACCAAAGCAAGTTATAACTACAAGTTATTGCCCCAAGTCTTCCAGGTGCTAAATAAAAATGCAGAGCTTGGTGCCTGTGCAAAAAGTGTCGTTGATGCCTTATATCAAATTACTGGTATGTTCCCTCAAGGTTTCGGTGTTGTGTATATGCCATTAGGAGAATTTGGCGAGCAAACCGATTGTTATGAGTATGCTATTGTAAATAGCCTTTACCCCGATAAAGCAGAGCATCCGCATTGTCGAATGACAACACGACAACTAACGTTTATCGGCTATGGGCAAAATTTGAAAATATCAAATAACAGTAATCTTTATTTCACTCAAACGGCAAAAAAATTAGCCGCCTTGAGTAAAGAGCGTTTGAATGAAATCTTAGAGTTATTAAGTTCAAATTCTCATGAACGGAAAAAATTAGATTTATTGCCTCGCTGCTGGGATGCCAATGAGTTTTTCTCCATAAAAACCAATCAAAACCTTTGGAATAAAGTTGTTTCATAAGGTTATTCAATAGTTGTATCAGTGAATATACATTTATTTAGGGTGTCATAACTTAAAGATCAACACCCAGGTACTATGTAGTTAAAAGAATTATAAACAGTAATGCTGGATCATTTTTGTTAATAGCAGCTCAGTTTTATCAATTTCGCTATGTGCCAAAAATTCATTAGGTTGATGAGCTTGCTCAATAGAGCCAGGACCTAGCACGATAGTTTGACAACCTAGTTGTTGGATATAGGGTGCTTCAGTCGCGTAATTAACAGCACAACAACTATGGCCACTAATCTCTTCGGCAATATCAATAAGCGTACTTGGTTTCTTTTGCTCAAAACTCGGTGAACTCGGATGTAATTCTGTGAAGGTGATTCGACCGGGGTAAAGTTCCGCCAATGGTTTTAAGGCTTCGCTCAGCCAATTAATTAATTCATCATCACTCATGCCAGGCAGTGAACGTAAATCAATATCTAAATTACAATGTCCGCAAATTCTATTGGCATTATCTCCGCCAGAAATTGCCCCCATGTTTAGCGTAGGAGCTGGAACATCAAAGGCTTGGTTTTTGTAATTGAGCTGAAATTTTTCTTTTAATTCTATCAACTGGCCAATGACTTTATACATGATCTCTATAGCATTAACACCAAGATTTGGCTGACTTGAATGGCCAGATTTACCTTCGACACTAATACGGTGAGACATGTGCCCTTTATGCATAACCACGGGCACTAAATTGGTTGGTTCACCAATAATGGCGACATCAGGTTTTATTGCTTGGCTTTTGGCAAAAAAACGTGCGCCAGCCATAGTGGTTTCTTCATCTGCAGTAGCAAGAATATATAACGGTTTTTTAAGCTGAGTCGCGGGTAAATTTTTACAAACTTGTAAAATAAAAGCGAAAAAACCTTTCATATCACACGTACCTAAACCAAAAAATTTATCATTTTGATTAAGGACTTTATGGGGGTCTGATTGCCAACGGTTTTCATCAAAAGGTACTGTGTCACTGTGGCCTGCCAATAATAAGCCACCTTCACCATTACCTAACTTGGCAAGTAAGTTAAATTTGTTGCTGGTCTCAGGAACTGCTTGAATTTCAATACTAAAACCAAGTTGCTCAAACCAAGTAGCTAATACTTGTATCACTTCTTTATTTCCTTGGTCCCAACTTGGTTGTGTTGAGCTGATGGAAGAACAAGCGATTAACTGGCTTAAGCTTTGACTGAAATTAGGCAGTTGTGTCATATAGAACCTATAAATTATTGAATAAATACGTAAATAGTTATGCTGTTTAGTTGCATAACTACCCATGCGATGTTACCTTAGCTTTATAGTGTAAATAACCTGCTTTAATAAGGCTACTTCAAAAATGACAAAGGCTATACCCGATTCGAATAACAGTATGCAAAAAGTGGCAGTTATTGGCGCCAGTGGCTACGCAGGAGCAGAGCTTGTTGGCTTATTGTGCCAACATAGTCATGTACAACTTTGTCATTTAGTTGTTTCTGAAAATAGTAGTTCAGAAGGTAAGTTGTTTAGTGAATTACATGGTCGATTTCAAAGCATATGTGACTTACCGCTAGAAGCGTTTTCATCAGCATGGTTTGATAAAAATTCAACTGAATTAGATGTGGTCTTCTTCGCTACACCTCATGAATTCAGTGCTGAATGGGCCCAAGCGTTTGTTGATGCTGGCGTTAAAGTTTTTGATCTTTCCGGTGGCTTTAGATTAAAAAACGCTCATGATTACCCTAAGTACTATGGCTTTGAACATGCAAATATTGATGCCTTAGCTGCTGCGAAATATGGCTTAGCTGAATGGCAGCAAGATGATATTGCTAGTACAAATTTAGTAGCTGTACCAGGTTGTTACCCAACGGCAAGTTTACTTTGTTTGAAACCGCTTACCAGTAACAATTTAGTGGTAGAAAACTCATTGGTTGTGGTTAATGGTATAAGCGGCGTGAGTGGAGCCGGCAGAAACGCCTCATTATCGACTAACTTTAATGAAGTAAGTTTAAAAGCTTATAACGTATTGCAGCATAGACATCAGCCCGAAATTTCTCAAGAAGCTGCTATCGAGGTTATATTTAATCCGCATTTAGCACCTTACAAAAGAGGGCTTTTAGCAACAGTAACCTTACAACTTAAGGCAGGAGTTACTCATGCTCAAGTACAGCAGGCTTTTGAACAGGCATATAGTGATAAACCTTTAGTACGATTAGTAGCAAGTTGGCCAGAAATTGGCAATGTCGCTTATACGCCATTTGCCGATTTGCACTGGAAATTTGATGAAGAAAAGCAAGTTGTAGTGGTAAGTTGTGCCATAGATAACTTACTTAAAGGTGCGGCTTCACAAGCCGTGCAATGTTTTAATATTTCTCTTGGTTTGGCCAGTGAATTCTCGTTAATCAATACATAGAAAATTAGCAATAAGACCGAATTAAGGAAGAATGATGAACAGCCTGTTACTTAAACCAGAAGTTAAACCATTAGTTATCAAAATTGGTGGCGCCATTCTTGAAAAAGAATCTGCTCTTAATGCTTTATTTAGCGTGATTTCACAGCTGAGCAATAAACAAGTGGTTTTGGTTCATGGTGGTGGTTGTGTGGTTGATGAAATGTTAGCGCAAGCAGGCTTCACAACCGAGAAAAAGCACGGTTTACGTGTAACGCCCAAAGATCAAATAGCACTCATTAGTGGAGCGCTAGCTGGCACGGTTAATAAAGCTATTGTTGCCACGGCTAACAGTATGGGGTTAGCAGCGGTAGGCTTATCGTTAAATGATGGCGATATGATCAGTTGTACGCTATCTCCGCAAGACCTAGGTCAAGTAGGCGTACCACAAACGAATAACAGTAAATTATTAGACTGTTTGCTAAAGGCAAAGTTTTTACCGGTCATTTCTTCAATTGGTGCACTCGATAATGGTGATTTAGTTAATGTAAATGCCGATGATGCCGCTGTTGCCATTTGCCAGTTACTCAATGCGGAACTTTTGTTACTCACCGATGTTAATGGTGTTAAAGGCGCAGATGGTGAATATTTACCGACACTTAATGCAGATCAAGCTCAAAACCTGATCAAGCAGGGCGTTATTGCTGGTGGAATGACCGCAAAAGTTAATGCGGCCTTGCATGCTGCTCAACAATTACGACGAAGTATCGCGGTTGCCAGTTGGCAATCGCCAGAGCAAATCACCCAATTACTTGATGGTTACGGTGTTGGCACACAAATTCAGCCTAACTAACTAACTAACTAACTAACTAACTAACTAACTAACTAACTAGCTTGCATGCGAAGCGATTATCAAAAGCTTTAAAGAAATATTGAGAGAAAATACTTATGTCGACAAGTACAGCATTACAACACTTAAACAATTTTTTAGCTGATGATCAGTTAAATAAAGACGAATTATTAGCGTTAATCGAATTAGCGATTAACATTAAGAAAAATCCTGCGGACTATAGCCAAGTATTAGCGGGTAAGTCAGTGGCAATGATTTTTGAAAAACCTTCTTTAAGAACACATGTTAGCTTTGATATGGGCATTAATAAGTTAGGTGGTCATGCGTTATATTTAGGTCAACAAAATGGCAAATTAGGTGAGCGTGAGCGAGTTAGTGATTACGCAAAAAACTTATCTTGTTTTGCTGATGTTATTGTTGCTAGAGTTTTTAGCCATGAATCTATTCAAGGTTTAGCTGAGCACGCAAGTATTCCCGTTATTAATGCCTTGTGTGATGTTTATCACCCTTGTCAGGCATTGGCTGATTTTGTCACGCTATCAGAGAGCTACCCAGATTTAAGCCAAGTAAAATTAGCCTATGTGGGAGATGGTAATAATGTTTCTAATTCATTAATGATCATGGCGGCAACGTTAGGTGTAGATTTCACCTTAGTATCCCCACAAGGACATGAAGCACAAGCAGACATCGTAGCAAAAACTAAAAAACTTGCACAAGCGTCAGGCAGTAAGCTAATACTTACCAATGATATCGACACCATTGGTAAACAAGATGTCATTTATACCGATACTTGGATTTCTATGGGTGATGAAGATTCAACTAAGAAAGCTGAGATTTTAGCTAAGTTTGCACCTTATCAAGTCAATCATGACTTGATGGAAAAAGCGCAAGCGAGCATGGTATTACACTGCCAACCTGCGCATTTGGAAGAAGAAATAACGACGGAACTATTTGATAGTGAATTATCAAAAGTATTCCAACAAGCAGAAAATAGAATGTGGGCACAAAATGCCGTATTAGTAGCCCTATTTACTAATTAATCATTGTTCTAACTATTTTATGCAATAGCGGCGTCAAAAGTGCTCACATACAACAGTATGCTCCGTGCTTTTTTCTTGCTCTAGCATTAAATAGCATAACGAACATTGATTAATTAGGAAGAGTTTGAACAAATTAGCTAAGAAACTTATTCGCAGTAACAACCAAATAATTTAGGCTAAGTTGGTAATAATACTAACTAGTCCTATCCAAAAATTTAAGAGAGAAGAAAATGGCTTTAACTAAGAAAACAATCAAAAAAGTAGTGTTAGCATACTCAGGTGGATTAGATACGTCAGCGATCATTCCATGGTTAAAAGAAAACTATGATGGCTGTGAAGTCATTGCATTTTGTGCTGATGTTGGTCAAGGTGATGAAGAACTTGAAGGTGTTAAAGAAAAAGCCATTGCTTCAGGTGCTTCTGAATGTTACGTAGTTGATCTTAAAGAAGAATATGTAAAAGAATATATTTACCCAATTTTAAAAACAGGTTCAGTTTACGAAGGTCAATATTTGTTAGGTACGTCAATGGCACGTCCTATTATTGCTAAAGCACACATAGAGCTTGCCCTTAAAGTTGGTGCTGACGCAGTGTGTCATGGTTGTACCGGTAAAGGTAACGACCAAGTACGTTTTGAATCATGTTTTGCAGCGCTAGCACCAGAGCTTACCGTAATTGCGCCATGGCGTGAGTGGGATATGGTTTCGCGTGAAGACTTACTTGATTACTTAGCTGAGCGTAATATTCCTTGTGCGGCTTCATTAACTAAAATCTACAGTCGTGATGCAAACGCTTGGCATATTTCTCATGAAGGCGGTGAGTTAGAAGATCCATGGTGCGAGCCATCAAAAGAAGTATGGACCATGACTGTTGATCCAATGGATGCGCCAGATGTACCTGAAAAAGTGCAATTAAGTTTTCTTGAAGGTGAATTAGTTGCTATTGACGGCAAAGACTTTTCACCAAGTGGTGCAGGTGCTTATGAAGCGCTAATGTATTTAAACGAGAAAGGCGCAGCACACGGTGTTGGTAGAATTGATATTGTTGAAAACCGTTTAGTCGGCATGAAGTCTCGTGGTTGTTATGAAACACCTGGAGGCACTATTTTAATGGCTGCCTACAAAGGTTTAGAAACGCTTATTCTTGACAAAGAGTCACTTAAATACCGTGAATCGGTAGGACTTGAATTCTCTCATGTTATTTATGATGGTCGTTGGTTTACACCACTTGCTAAAGCACAGTTAGCTTCAGCTGCATCGTTTGCTGAAAAGCTAACAGGTGATGTTGTTGTTAAGTTATACAAAGGTATGGCGCAAGTGATTCAACGTCGTTCGCCAAATAGCTTGTATTCTGAAGCATTTGCAACGTTTGGTGCAGATGATGTTTATGACCAAAAACACGCGGAAGGTTTTATCCGTTTGTTTAGTTTATCAAGCCGTATCACTGCGCTTTCTCAAAAAGACTCTCTAAAAGATAAGGCGAAATAACCATGGCTTTATGGGGCGGAAGATTTAAAGAAAAAGCGAGTTTACAATTTAAGAAATTCAATGACTCGCTACCGGTAGACTACCGTATGGCTGTGCAAGATATTGTTGGCTCAATCGCTTGGGCGCAGGCTATCCATGAAGTGGGTGTAATAAACGATGATGAATTAGTCCGTTTAACTGCAGCACTGCAAGAATTAAAAGCGTCTGTAGAAGAAAATCCTAAGCAAATATTGTTATCTGATGCAGAAGATATCCATAGTTGGGTTGAAATCCAGTTAATTGAAAAAACCGGTGATTTAGGTAAAAAGCTCCATACGGGCCGCAGTCGTAACGACCAAGTAGCGACTGATTTAAAGCTCTGGTGTAAAGAAACTGGAGGTGAATTACTGTTTGCCTTAGTGAATTTACAGCAAGCAATGATGAATTTAGCTGAACGTGAAAAAGACACGGTATTACCAGGTTATACCCATTTACAAAGAGCACAGCCGATAACTTTCGGTCATTGGTGTTTAGCATATGTGGAAATGTTCAATCGTGATATTGGTCGTTTAAAGGATGCACTTTATCGTTTAGATGTTTCACCACTTGGCTCTGGTGCCTTAGCGGGTACAGCATATCCAATTGACAGAAATGCCTTGGCTAGCCGTTTAGGTTTTAGAACGGCGACCATGAACAGTCTTGATGCCGTTTCTGATAGAGACCACGTTATTGAATTATTGGCCTCAGCCAGTATTTCAATGATGCATTTATCGCGTTTTGCAGAAGATTTAATTTTCTACAACTCAGGTGAAGCTGGTTTTGTTGAAATGAGTGACTTAGTTAGTTCTGGTTCATCATTGATGCCACAGAAGAAAAACCCTGATGCGTGTGAATTAATTCGTGGTAAATCAGGGCGTGTTTTTGGTGCGTTAACGGGCATGTTAACCACAATGAAAGCGTTAGCGCTTGCGTACAATAAAGATATGCAAGAAGACAAAGAAGGTTTATTTGACGCGCTTGATACGTGGCAAGAATGTATGGAAATGGCAGTGTTAGTTGCGGATGGTTTGAAAGTGAACCGTTCACGTACGTTAGCCGCAGCACAGCAAGGTTATGCTAACGCAACTGAACTGGCCGACTATTTAGTGGGTAAAGATATTCCGTTCCGTGAAGCACATCATATTGTGGGCGAAGTCGTATTAGCTGCTATTGATAAAGGCGTGCCTTTAGAGGACTTAACCATAAGCCAACTGCAAGAGTTCAGTGACAAAATTGAGCAAGATGTCTATCAACACCTTTCAATTGAATCGACGCTGAATAAGCGTGAAGCACTGGGTGGTACGTCACGTTCACAAGTTCAAAAAGCGTTGGCAACTACGCAATCGGGCAATGAAGCTATTTTAAATGAGCAAGTTGTTGGTGCGCCAGGTAAACAAAGAATTCAAGTGGCGCTTAAACAGGTTAAGCAACGTTTAAATGCTCAGCGAGCCGCGGCTATGTCGGTTCGTAGAGCAAGAATGTCAGATGTTGACAGTATTTTTAAATTGACTACTTTTTGGGCTGATAAAGGAGAGATTCTCCCACGTACTCGTGACAATATAATTCACGACATCCAAAACTTCGTGGTTGCGGAGCTTGATGGTAACGTTGTTGGTACTGCATCACTGTATATATACCAAACAGGTTTAGCGGAAATACGTTCGGTTGTTGTGCAAGATAATGCACAAAAACAGGGACAAGGTGAAGCGCTGGTACAGTATTTATTAGAATTTGCTCATCAAATGGAATTAGAACAAATTATTGTTTTAACTTATATTCCACAGTATTTTGAACAGCTTGGTTTTAACTTAATCGATAAGAACTCGCTAGCCGATAATATTATTGAAGACAGCGAACCAAGCCCACATAAAGATCCTGCTGATGAAGTGGCGATGGAATATATTCTTGGTCAAAGTAAGTAATATTCACTGTAAATAGTTAAGTTATATTAAGAATGGAAAACATGAATAATAGCGAGCAGAATTACGTAAAATGGTTTAGAAATGCAGCACCCTATATTAATGCGCATCGTGGAAAAACGGTGGTGCTTATGTTTGGTGGTGAAGCTGTGACGCATCCAAATTTTGCTAATATTATTCATGATATTTCATTATTGCGTAGTTTAGGTGTGAAATTAGTAGTGGTGCATGGCGCACGACCACAAATTGAAGATCGCATGCAGCAAAGAGGTCTTGAAGAGAACGTTGTAAACAATATTCGAGTTACGGACGCACAAACTTTAGTTGCTGTTAAAGATGCGACCGGCTCCTTACGCCTTCATATTGAAGCCTTGCTCTCTACCGGTTTAGTTAACTCACCGATGCACGGCTCACAAATTCGTGTAAGTACCGGCAACTTTGTTATTGCGAAACCCATGGGCGTTCGTAATGGTATTGATTATAAATATACAGGTAGTGTCAGAAGAATTGATTCCGATGGCATTAACATGCAGTTAGATTACGGTTCAATTGTTTTACTTTCACCAATTGGTTACTCACCAACAGGTGAAGTGTTTAACCTCGCCTTAGAGGATGTTGCCACACAAACAGCTATTTCGCTGAAAGCAGATAAGCTGATTGCTTTTACGGAAGACGAAGGGCTTATTGATAAGTCTGGAAAGTTAATTCGTAGCTGTAGTGTTCGCACGGTAAAAACCTTACTTGATGAAAATGACTGCCATGTTCGTCAGTTATTACTTCGCTCTATCATTCAAAGTGGTGAAAATGGTGTTGAGCGTTGTCATTGTGTCAGCTATCAAAGTGATACTGCACTGTTACAAGAGTTGTTTACCCGTGACGGCGCAGGAACTTTGATTGCCAAAGATCATAAAGAATTAATTGCTACCGCTACAATAGATGATGTGGCCGGCATCTTAGAGCTGATACAGCCACTTGAAGAAGAAGGGGTTTTAGTGAAGCGATCTCGTGAATTACTCGAGATGGAAATAGAATATTTCACTGTTCTTAAAAAAGAAGATGTGATCATAGCTTGCGCTGCCTTATATCCCTACCCGGAAGCTAACTCAGGAGAAGTTGCTTGCGTAGTTATTGATCCTGATTATCGTAAAGGTAATCGAGGTGAAAGAATTATAAGTGCTTTAGAGCTTAGCGCAAAAAAGAAGGGATTAACGTCTTTATTTCTCTTAACAACAGTGAGTGGCCATTGGTTTAGAGAACAAGGCTTTATCGAAACATCTCTGGAAAGGTTACCTGAAGGGAAAAAGAAGATGTATAACTTCCAGCGGAATTCGAAAGTCTTTATCAAAGATATATAATAAATCCATTGGGCTTCTGTGTGTTGCTAAGTAACCTGAACTTCGGATAAGCGAATTTGCCCAATAACGCTATTTAAGCGCCTGTCAGCGTTATTTTTACTCCCAATAACCAGTTATTGGTTTGTAAAAATATCTTAATAGACACTTAAATTTCGTCACTGGAACTTTAAGTTAATTTGTTCACCTAACTTCAATAAGTTACAAAACTCTTATCCAAACCTCAGGTTAAGTAGATACACTGTAAATAACAAAGCCGTTAGCTCAAAAGCTAACGGCTTTTTTCTTATTCAGTGATCGTTAGAACAGTTCTTCTTCTTTTTCTTTACTGCCAGATAATATCTCACTGCTGTTATCTTCAGCAACATACTCTGTTGGCACATTGCCAAGACGGAAGTACTCAAATTGACTCGTTGTATCAGTCTTGGTGGTCAATTTCCCTGTCGCTTTATCAATGCGGACAGATACAATATCAACAGGCGGCTGGAAATCTTCAGCTTCAATATCAGCTAATGCGATGCGCATAAAGTCTATCCAGGCAGGTTGTGCAGATTTAGCACCAAATTCCGTACCTGTTGTTTGATTCTTTCCTAAGTTATTATTATAAACCGATTGTCCAAGCATATGGCGAGGGTCATCAAAGCCTATCCAAGAGGTGGTGATTAAACGGCGGCTAAATCCAGAAAACCAAGCATCTTTAGCTTCATTTGTTGTACCTGTTTTACCGGCAATATCTCGGCGTGCAAGTGTTCTAGCGCGCCATCCGGTGCCTTGCCAACCTGGTTTTACAGACCAATCGGAACCCCAAATAGCACTGTTAAGTGCTTGAGTGATTAAAAAAGCATTTTGGGCGCTTATCACACGAACTGCTTGTTTAATTGCTATCACTGACTCGTCAGCTTGAATGACTAATTCTTCATTATTAACCTCGATCCCATCGGTCAACATCGTATCCGTATGAAGTATTGCTATATCCTGTACTGGTTCTTCAAGTTCAATAATTTCAACACAAGGATCGCAAGCGAGGGCTGGATTGGCTTGATAAATAATCTCTCCATCACTATTTTCAATACGTTCAATTAAATAGGGTTCAACTAAGAAACCACCATTGGCAAAAGCAGCAAAACCGGTAGCAACTTCTAATGGGGTTAAGGAAGCAGCACCAAGTGCTAATGTTTCGCTACGAGGTAAATCACTCTTATTAAAGCCAAAGGTGGTTAAGTGATTTATGGTATTACTGAGACCAATACTTTGAAGTAAGCGTACTGCTATAACATTTTTAGACCGTGCTAAAGCTTCGCGAACTCTAATAGGTCCTGCATAATTTTCTGGGGAATTCCTAGGTCGCCAAACGGCACCTGAACTTCTATCCCATTGGTTTATCGGGGCATCATTAACTAACGAAGCAAGGGTAAAGCCATGTTCAAGAGCAGCAGAGTAGATGAAAGGTTTTATATTTGAGCCAACTTGTCGTTTAGCTTGGGTAACCCGATTAAACTGACTTTGTTCGAAACTAAAACCGCCAACAGCTGCTTTAATGGCTCCATCATCTGTAGATAAAGACACAATGGCAGCACTGGCAGTTGGAAGTTGTCCTAGACGGTAATTACTGTCGGGCATTTTACTAACTAAAATAATATCGCCATATCGTAGGATGTCACTTGCTAACTTGGGGGGATTACCTTGCTTTTGATCATTAATATAAGGACGAGCCCAAGCTAGCCCTTGCCACTTAATGTTCGTAATTTTTTTACTGTGAAGTTGAATGCTAACAGATTGTTCTTCAACGGCAAGAACAACAGCAGGCTCAAGCATTTGGTAATAATCAATCTCTGAAAGGGCTTTTGTTATTTCTTCTTGTGATAACGGTAATGCGTTAGCATTAGGTACATTTGTAGAAACTGTTGATTGAGGCCTAAGTGAAATCAGAGGACCACGGTAACCATGACGCTGATCATAATTCAATAAATTATTCACCAGGGCTTGTTCAGCTGCAGTCTGTAATTTTGCTGTTACTGTGGTAAATACTTTGTAGCCTTCAGTATAGGCTTTTTCTTTTCCGTAACGTTTAAGTATTTCATTATGAGCCATTTCTGCAACATAGGGAGCATTCAACTCAATTTCTGCGCCATGTTTTTTACCTGTTATCGGCTCATTTTTGGCTGTCTGGTATTGTAGGTCAGAGATGTAGCCGCTAATTAACATACGTTGTAAAACTACAGAACGGCGAGCTTTAGCACGCTCAGGAGAGCGGATAGGATTAAGTGTTGAAGGTGCTTTAGGCAGCCCCGCTAATACCGCAATTTGAGCCAGATTAAGGTCGCTAATCTCTTTGCCGTAATAGACTTGTGCAGCTGCACCAAAGCCGAAAGCCCTATGACCGAGTTCAATTTTATTGATGTACAACATCAAAATTTCATCTTTGCTAAGTAAGCTTTCAATATGAAAGGATAAGAATATTTCTCGTATTTTACGTGTATAAGTTACTTCACGAGTAAGGAAGAAGTTACGTGCAACCTGCATGGTAATAGTACTAGCACCACCTTTGTCCTGTCCCATGAGTTTACCTAGTACCGCTCGTCCCATGCCTATTGGGTCAACACCAAAATGCATATAAAAACGGTCATCTTCAGTAGCTAATAACGCATCGATGAGTTGTTGAGGCACTTGCTCTAATGTTAACGGTGTACGCTTTTTTTCACCAAACTGGGAAATTAGCAATCCGTCCTGGCTATAAACTTGCAATGGTGTTTGCCAATGCAAGTCTTTTAATGATTCAACACTAGGTAATTCTGAACGCATTGATAGATATAAACTATAAATGCCAATTGATGTCAAAATAAACAGTATCAGACTGACTTTTAATAAATATTTGATTGAAAACACAGCAAAAGACCAATAAGTGGATTAAAATGTAAGATATTACTAGTATATCGTGTAAAAGCATGTAATAAATGTATTTATGCGTATTTTGCGTCTAAAATAATTACAAAAATAAAATTGTAGGTCTTTATGCTAGACAAACTGTGGAAAAAGAAAAACTCAATGATGGTGGGGATTGATATTGGTTCCCATTCTGCGAAAGCGGTATTGTTAAGTCAGGGAAGTGAAGGCTTCGTAATAGAAGACTTCGCTATTGAACCAATGCCACGAGGTTCAGTAGTAGATCGCGAAATTCAAGATATTGAAGCCGTTGGTGCGGTAATAGCTAAAATACGAAAGAAAATCTCACCTAAGGCTACCGACGCTGCGGCTGCTGTGTCAGGGCAAACTGTTATCACTAAAGTGATCTATATGGATGTTGCTTTGACTGAGGATGAACTTGCTAGTCAAATAGAGATTGAAGCAGATAGCCTCATTCCATTCCCACTTGACGAAGTCAGCTTAGACTTTGAAACCTTAGATGTTAATGAGTCTGACCCAAGTAAAGTCAATGTATTGCTTAGTGCGGCTCGGACTGAATCAATTGAGGCACGTGTTGCAGCATTAGACGCAGGAGATTTCCACGCCAAAGTAATTGATGTTGAATCTTATGCCGTTGGCAGAGCTTATGAACTATGCTTAACACAACTACCAGAAGATGCGAAAGATAAAGTAGTAGCAATTGTTGATATTGGCTCAACGGTTACACTTTTCTCAGCGACGAATGCAGGTAAACATATCTATAGTCGTGACCAAATGTTTGGGGGAGAGCAATATACTCGTTCTATTGTGTCTTATTACAATAAATCATTTGAGCAAGCGGAAGAGGCAAAAACCACTAACGACTTACCACCCAATTATACCTTTGAAGTATTGGCACCTTTCCATACTGTTTTAATGCAGCAAATACGCCGCGCGATTCAAATGTTTTTGACTACTAGTGGTCAAGAAAAAGTTGATTATTTGTTGATTTCTGGTGGTACGGCCGCATTAGAGGGGATTGAAAGCTTACTTACTGATGAATTAGGCATACATACCGTTATTGCTAATCCATTCAATGATATGTCTTATGGTGACTCAATTGAACCAGGCGAACTTGAAATTGTTGCAGCTCAATTAATGGTGGCAACAGGTTTAGCCTTAAGGAGTTTTACGCCATGGCACATATAAATCTACTCCCTTGGCGCGAAGCTGCATTAAAGGCACAGCAAAAAGAATACTTTACCATTCTAGCTGCGGTTGTCTTACTGACTTTAGCACTGGTTCTATCTACAAACTTTTATTTTCAAGCGCGTATTGATGGCCAAAATAGTAAAAACCAATACCTGAAAAATGAAATTGCACAACTTGACATTCAAATTGATGAAATAAAAACCTTAAATGATAAAAAAGCGGCATTACAAAAACGAATTAATGTTGTGGAACAATTACAGCGTAGTCGAAATGTAGGTACGCAAGTACTTGACGAAATAGCTAAAATTATACCAAACGGTATTTATATCATTGAGTTAGAAAAACAAGGCAATACTATACAGTTGTCAGGGAAAAGTGAATCGAATAATCATTTAGCTAATATGATTCGTGCGGTGGAGTTATCTGATTTATTTATTGATGCTACCCCTGAGTCGATCACTGCGGATGACGGTTCACCTAAACTACTTAGTAGCTTCAAAATGAAAGTTAAAATTAAAGGTTTAGTAAATGATGCTAAGAAAGGGAGCAAATAATGAAATTTGATGCATCCCAATTTGACAATCTTGAACTTGATAATATAGGGCAGTGGCCAGCAGCAGCAAAACTACTCTTGGCTGTTTTTCTTGCAGGTACTGTCGCATTTCTAGGTTATATGGGCTTGATTAGCGACCAGATGAAAAACCTTGAACGTGCTTTCACTGAAGAAAGCACTTTAAAAGCATCTTATCGTAGTAAATATCATGTTGCGGCTAATTTAGAGTTGTTTCGTGCTCAGATGGTTGAGGCAGAAGATACCTTTGCTAATCAATTACGAAGTTTGCCTAATAGTCATGAAATTCCAGGGTTATTAGATGATATTACTTTTGTTGGTACAACCAGTGGCCTAGATTTTGTAAAATTAGAATGGCAACCAGAAATTAGTAAAGAAATTTACATCGAGTTACCGATTGATATTGAAGTCATAGGTCCGTATCACTCCTTTGGGCAGTTTGTAAGCAAAATTGCAGGCTTACCAAGAATTGTGACCTTGCATGACTTTAAAATAAGTATTTCACAAGGCGATAGTGAAACTTTACATTTAAAGTTGCAAGCTAAAACCTACCGCTATCAAGAGGAGGCAACCAAATGATAAATCATAATTTAACTTATAATACGTCGAAAATATTTAGCGTAATAGCGTTAACTTTGGTGTCAGGTTGTTTTGACGATACGACTGAAATAAAAACACATATGGCACAAGTCAAAGCAACAACAACTAATTATATTGACCCAATGCCTGAGGTAAACCCATTTAATCACATCGCTTATTCAGCAGATGATTTGCGTAGCCCATTTGTATTACCTAGACCGGAAGCTATTCAGCAAAAAATGCAACAAATGGCAGGGTGTTTAAGTCCTGATACTAATCGTCGTAAACAACCGTTAGAAAAATATGCCTTAAGTGACTTAACTATGCGCGGCACCTTAGGTGATGCAAGTATGCTCTGGGCTCTATTAGAAGCTTCAGATTTAAGCCTACATAGAGTTGCTTTAGGAAATTATCTTGGCTTGTATAATGGCCGAATTACACAAGTGAGTGCAAAGACAGTGAAAATAATTGAATTAGCTCCAGATGGTGCAGGATGTTGGGTAGAGCGTGAAGCTACATTGAATATAGTGCAATCTGAAGAGTCAAATAAGTAAAGGAATTAATAATGCTATTTAATCAAACGAAAAATTATAAAAGCTTTACTGCTATTAAAGAGCTCTGGCTAACCACTGTGTTTTTATTGTCTACAGTCTTGCTGTCATTTTCAGTAAATGCTGCTGATGAAGGTGACTCTGTAAATAACAATGAACTGGTTGGCATCTCATATAACACCATTCAAAGTGACCAAATTGTGCTTGTTTTCAGCTTTGCACAAAATATCACTAGCCTTCCTGAAGTTAAAACATCCATGACACCTGCTTTTGTTGAAGTGATTTTTGATGCTAATGCTTTTGCTAAAGACCAAAAGGAGACGCTAGTTAACCATGCTGGCGTTAAAGCAATTAATTTAGATGCTTCTACAGGAAAAGTTGTCGCGTTAATTAGTTTAGAGAAACTTGGCGTTTTTGATGTTTCATTAAATAACGACAAAGAATTTTCTATCACTTTTAACTATGGAGAATCAGCTGAAGTTGTTGAAACATTGAGCCCAGCAGGTGATGAGTTTATTAACCATATAGAATCAATAGACTTTAGGTTAAATAGTGATAATGAAGGACAAATATTAGTTTACCTAAAAGATAACATGCTCGCTGCAGATGTTAATGATAAATTAGGTAAATTAAATGTTGAATTCCATAACACTGAAATTATTGAAGATTTACTCTATAAATTAGATGTGACTGATTTTGGCACACTGGTTACTAGTATTGAGACTTTTAAAGAAGGTCGAAACGCACGCTTAGTTATCGAAGCAGATAGTGATTTTATTTTTACCCAGAAACAAGAAGAAAATTTATTTATTCTAACGGTAAAAGAAAAGCCTAAAAAAGAGCCTACTTACATCGGTGATACTGACGACTTTAATGGACGCAGTATTTCACTAAGCTTTCAGGATATTCCAGTTCGTACCGTTTTACAGATTATTGCTGATTACAATGAATTTAATTTAATTATCAGCGATACAGTAACAGGCAATATCACTCTTCGTCTAGATGGTGTTCCTTGGGACCAAGCATTAAGTATTATCTTAAAAGTGAAAGGCTTAGATAAGCGAATGCAGGGTAATATCTTAATGGTAGCTCCTGCCGATGAATTAGCGGCTCGTGAAGCACAAACCTTACAAGCAAAGCAACAAGTCGAAGAGTTGGCTCCTTTATATTCTGAGTATGTTCAAATTAATTACGCTAAAGCTGCTGAATTTTCTGAGTTAATCAAAAATGAAGATACTAGCATATTATCTATTCGTGGCAGTGTGTCAGTTGATGAACGTACCAATACACTACTGATACGTGATACAGCGAAAAGTATTGAAGATATTAAAAGAATGGTTACGATTCTTGATGTTGCTGTTCGTCAAGTTGTTATTGAAGCTAGAATGGTTACCGTTAAAGATAACATGAATGAAGAACTTGGTATTCGTTGGGGGGTCACTAATACTGATGGAGAAGGTACAGTTTCTGGTTCTTTAGAAGGGGTTGACACCGCACGCGGTGGTGATGTGCCTTCATTAGTCGATAGATTAAATGTTAACTTACCGGTTGCAACGCCAGCAGGTACTATTGCATTTCAAGTTGCTAGGTTAGCTAATGGAACTATTTTGGACCTTGAGTTATCAGCCTTAGAAAAAGAGAATAAAGGAGAGGTTATTGCTAGCCCGCGTATTACTACAGCAAACCAAAAGGAAGCTTATATTGAACAGGGTGTTGAAATCCCATACCAAGAAGCAGCTTCAAGTGGTGCTACTGCAACACAATTTAAAAAAGCCGTCTTAAGTTTAACGGTAACGCCACATATTACCCCTGATGATAAAATTATTTTAGACTTGGTCGTGACACAAGATACAGTATCTGAAGTGAAAAGCGGCCTCGCACCTGCGATTGATACTCAGCGTATTGGCACACAGGTTTTAGTTAATAATGGTGAGACTATAGTGCTAGGTGGTATATATCAACAAGCGATCATTAGCACAGTATCTAAGATTCCGGTTTTAGGTGATATTCCTTATCTGGGTTGGTTATTTAGAACTTCAAGCCAGTTAAATGAGAAAAAAGAACTGTTAATTTTCGTTACACCACGAATTGTAACTGAACACTTTTAAATATTTGTATTGTGAAAATCCATTAAATGACGTGTTGTTTCGTCATTTAATGGATTTTTTATTTTAATAAGTGGGTTTTTAACAAAGATAATACTATTGTTGCTTGCAATTTATGCATAACAATTGCGATAATTACGCCCTTGAAATTTCCGGGGGAGACCTCTTTTGCGTCAAAAGTACTATTTTATAGTATTTCAACTTTTGACTGTTCTGTTAACACAACGAGTATTAAGTAAATCTAATGGCAGAAAAACGTAATATATTCCTTATAGGCCCTATGGGTGCTGGTAAAAGCACTATCGGTAGAGAAATTGCAGACCGATTACATCTTGAGTTTTTTGACTCTGACCAAGAAATAGAGCGTCGTACAGGAGCAGACATTGCTTGGGTTTTTGATCTTGAAGGTGAAGAAGGTTTCCGCAGAAGAGAAGAAACGGTGATTGAAGACTTGAGTGAAAAACATGGTATTGTTTTAGCTACAGGTGGTGGTTCTGTAATCAGCACCAATGTTCGTAATCATTTGTCTGCTCGCGGTATCGTTGTTTACCTTGAAACAACTATCGATAAGCAAGTTGCTCGTACGCAACGTGACCGCCGCCGCCCACTTTTACAAACATCTGAAGAGCCACGTACAGTGTTGGAAAACTTGGCTGTTGAGCGTAATCCGTTTTATGAAGATATCGCTGATATTATCGTACAAACAGACGATCAAAGTGCAAAAGTTGTTGCTCATAAAATTATTGAGCGTCTCGACTTTTAATTTAACCCGCGTTGGAATCTAGTAGTATCCTAATATGGCAATTCTTAATCTTGATTTAGGTACGCGTAGTTACCCTATCTATATTGATTCAGGTCTGATAAATAAAACAGACCTGCTTTCAGCACATATTCGTGCAAAACGTGTATGCATTGTAACAAACGATATTGTTGCTCCTTTATACCTAGATTCATTAAAAGTGAAGTTAACAGACTTTACTGTAGATGAAGTCATACTTCCTGATGGTGAAGCTGAAAAAAGCTTAGCTAATTTTGAGGTTATTATGTCCCACTTACTTACAAATGAGCACGGTAGAGATACTACCTTAATTGCTTTAGGTGGCGGTGTTATAGGTGATATAACCGGCTTCGCAGCAGCATGTTATCAGCGTGGTATTGATTTTATACAAATTCCAACAACCCTACTTTCACAAGTAGATTCATCAGTTGGTGGAAAAACCGCGGTAAACCATCCTTTAGGTAAAAACATGGTAGGCGCTTTTTATCAGCCTAAAGCTGTTTTTATTGATATTGATAGCCTTACAACTCTGCCGACTCGTGAGTTTAATGCAGGAATGGCAGAAGTTATTAAGTATGGTATTTTAGGTGATAAGTCATTTTTCGTTTGGCTTGAAGATAATATCTCAGCGATTAAAACTGGTGATAAAATAGTATTAGCCCAGATGATTGAGCGATGCTGTCAATGCAAAGCTGACATTGTTGCGAGTGACGAGACTGAAGCAGGTATCAGAGCATTATTGAATTTAGGCCATACCTTTGGCCACGCTATAGAAGCTGAGCAGGGTTACGGTAATTGGTTACATGGTGAAGCTGTTGCTACTGGCATGGTACTTGCTGCTAAGTTAGCAGTAGCAATGAATTTGCTTGAAGTGTCAGAACTTCGTCGTATGGAAAAATTGATAGCAGCGTTTGATTTACCTGTAATTGCTCCTAAAGGTATGGGGTTCGCTGAATTTATTCGCCATATGCGTCGAGACAAAAAAAATATAGCCGGTAAGCTTAGGTTTATAATACCAACAGCTATTGGTCAATCTGAAATTCGTGACGATGTCACTCAGGATACGCTTCAACAAATTCTATAATTATCTTTCTCGTCGGTGAGTAACTGACGAGAAGAATTTTAAGCATAGAAAGGATTAAGCATGTCAGCAGCCGCAAACTCTTCTTCGGCATACCAAACACAACAAAAGCTAACAGAGAGTGATTCAATGTTGGCCGATGGAAGTTTGGGGATCAGTGTAACTTCACGGATCGATTACAACTTACGTTTCACTAAACAAGCTGTGTTAGTCGTAGGTAATAATACTGACCAATATACACAACTGGCTAGCCAGTTTCTTGTTAATCTATCCAATGTAAAGCCTATTGCCAGCCAAGTTGATAACCACATTAATGTGGCGTTTGTCTCAGCTTCTTCAAAGTTAAATGATATCCAAATACGTTGTCGATTAATTGAGCAATTATTTGTAAATACCTTATTTGATCCTGAACAATCTCTCGCTGTAAGTGTTTTACAATTCGGTAAGCAGCATGGTGAGGCTATTTCAATTGTTATAGACCATGCACATGCACTTTCTTTGCAAATTAAATATGAATTGTGCCAGTTAGTAAGTTTAGCCAAAAAAAATAAGCTTACAATTAACGTTATATTTTTTGGGCTAATTGAAGCTGCACAGCAACTTGCGATCAATAAAAGTTTGTTTAAAAATAAAATTGCTGTTATTGATGCTGGAACTGGCCAGGTAATGAGTTTAGATGATAAACAATTTATACTAAAAAAGGATGTGGATCCTTTATCGTTATTACAAAAGGTAAGTTTACTTGGCGCTATGGTACTTCTAGCTATTGCACTCATCTGGGTCTATCTGTTAATTGCAGAGGATGTAAATGTGCAAGCTTTCAACATTACGGAAAAAACTGTTCTGGAAAAGAGTAGTGAACATAGTTTATTACCAAGTAAATTGAACGACACCTCAGGTAATACATCGACCAGACAAATGCAGAAGAAACATAAAACTGAACCCGCGGAAAGTTCAAATAATGTTAGTAAATTGCCAGTATACGTCTTGGCAAGCAGTGAAGAAATTAATCAAGCTCTAATGACTATCTACTTAGCTAATCCTATTGAGAAAATATCCGCAGAAGTTGATGATGTTATGCAAGCCCTAGTTGTTGCAGATGATAAAATCGATATCCATGTTGATAATGCAGCAAGTAAAGAAATAGCTAACCAAATTAAAGTAGCTGAAATTACAAATAACTATTATCTAACTAAAGCAAAAGAATATGAAAATGGATATGTCGTCCAAATTGCTGGCTTTACAGATGAAACATTGTTGCAACGATTCTTAGCGCTTTACCCAGAAGAGAATTTTTATAACTATCAAAGAAAGCTTAATGATAAAAGCTTTACGGTTATCACCTCAAAGGTTTTTCAAAATAAAGCGGAAGCTAAAGCCACAATTCAGTTGTTACCAATACAACTTATCGAGCGCAAACCTTGGGTTAAGTCTATTTCATCCGTTATCAATGAAATTAATACCTTTACGCGATAATTCAAGCTACAATCCGCTCTGAATTTATTAAGTGAAGCTACTGCTTAAATCGGTAGCAAGAATAATAAAGATCGAACTTAGTTGAGGAAGGCTCTTACTAATACTTATTTTTATAAGATTAGACTTCTACACAGGGTTCCTGCACAGATCTATGCAAAATATAATAACTGCTATTATTCTCCTGAAAATAACGCCAGCATAAGTTGCAGTATTGGCAATAAGGCCTAGAGTGAGTAAAGATACATTGCAACCCAATATGCGATCTGCCTTAAAATGGGCCGGTGGAAAGAAACGAGTTATTGGTGATATCATGAAAGTTTTACCTGTTAAAGGTAAAAAAAGATTAGTAGAACCTTTCGTGGGTGGTGGCTCTGTTTTCTTGAATATAGACTTTGATGAATATTTATTAATAGATATGAATAAAGATCTTATTTCTCTGTTTAATATCATTAAAAATCAATCTGCTGAATTTATATTGGATGCTGAAAAATACTTTAATGGTGATAATAATCATTCTGAAAAGTATTATGATTTACGTAAACAGTTTAATGAATCTAATGACTCATACGAACGCTCAGTGCTATTCTTATATTTAAATCGACATGGTTATAATGGCCTTTGCCGTTACAATAAAAGTGGTGGCTATAATGTACCATTTGGAAGATATAAACATCCTTACTTTCCAAAAGCTGAAATAGAGTTTTTCTCACAGAAAGCGCAAAGAGCAACGTTTATCCAAGGTGATTTTGAAACAGCATTTTCTCAAATTAAAAGTGATGATGTTATTTATTGTGATCCACCATACTCGCCAATTAACAGAACAGCTAATTTCACCGCCTATGCAGGGAACTCATTTACGGATCAGGATCAGATACGATTAGTCGCTTGTGCTGAAAAAGCAAAAAAGCAGGGTGTGCCGACGCTTATTTCCAATCATCACGTAGAGTTTACTCGCGAACTTTATAAAAATGCCGATAAAAGAGAGCTTTTCCAAGTGCAGCGCTCAATTAGTCCGAAGGCTAAAGGACGAGTAAAAGTTAAAGAAGTATTAGCGCTTTATAAGTAACCTGAACTCTGGACAAGCAGCACTTGCTCAACATTCCCTTTTATCCCATTCTCAGCGTTAAAACGTCGATAAATAGCCAGCTATTCATAAACGTTTTGCCTTGATAATAGAATAGAATGAAACATTGATAGTGGATATAGCAACCTTGACCTTGTTATATCTTTGTTTTATAAGATAAATCAGTCTCTTCGCTTAAATATCAAGCACTCATTATCCAGAGTTCAGGTTAAGTAATATTTATATAGCTAAGTTAAAAGCATCAAGCTAATCTGCCACTAATTTTGGTGATATTACCTTATTTGAGATACTTAACGCGTTTTTACAGCTATAAATGATAAAACCCCCACTTTACCTTCAGCGCCAGCCGCAAGAAATACACTGTCATCACTGGCTAAACTGTAAAAGCCCTGATCAAATTTACCCGTTTTACTTGGTTGGTTACTAACAAGTGCTTGCCAAGTATTACCCGCATCATATGATATATCTGTGGCCGTTTTACCCGTAGTCAGACAAATCCAAGCTTGGCACGACATTGCCGTTCTCAATCCGATACTGCCAGTTTTTACTGATTGCCATTGACCATTAGATAACCGAGCCATGTTAGCGTATTCACTTTGTCTTTGTAGGTAATCTCCGCCGATAACAAAAGGCTGCTCTAGATGGTTTAATGCGACACCATACCCTCCAGACGTCTGCGTATCTTGATAAAGCGGCACTGAGTTACGCTGCCAAGTTTCACCGTAGTCATTACTTTCATAAACGGATGCGGAAAAACCACCCGTAGCAATCCATGCTTTGCCATTATTGCCAACAATTATACTATTACCACTCGCAGCAAAAGCCGCTTCTTTTGATTGAAGGCTAGGTATATTTTTTTTAGCTATTCGACGGAAAGTTTTACCACCATCAGTTGTTTTTTTAATGACATAATAACCATCAACAGGGTCACCTATTAACAAACCTTGTTGTTGATTCCAAAAGGCAATAGCATTAAAGAAGCCAAGTTTATCCCTATTTTGATAAAGTAATTGCCAATGGTTACCTCCGTCAGTGGTTTTGTATAAAGTTGAAAGTGCACCAGTACCAGCTCCCATTATTATTGCTGTGTGATTATCGAAAAGCTCGATATCTCGAAAGTCTCTTTTTAGCGCTATGGAAATGGATTTATCTTGCCATGTATTTCCTGCATCTTGACTGACAAAAATACTGTTATTGCTACCTGTTACCCAATAGGAGTCTTGTTTTATTGCCGTACCTCGTAAAGAGGCCTTATTTGGGATTGTTGAGTATGCCCATTTGGGTAGCTCACTCACCCTATTTACCTTGCTAATGCTTGCTGAGAATAAAGTTGATGAAAAAGTCGCAGAAATTAGCAGCGTATATAGAACGATTCTATTAAACATATTTGTCTTTTATTACATTATTGGTAGCAAAAGAATAAATTATTAGCTTTTAATAGCAAGGATTTTGTATACGATTTGTTTTTTGTGACGATGAGAGTACTTAGTATGACAAGGATAAACCTTTGTCAGAAGAGATTGAAAGTTAGATCCTAGAAATAATACCGAGCTATTCATTTTTACATAAGAGTGCTGGCTCAGCTTGGCATAACCAAACTAACAACCGCTATCAAGCATGTTATAAAAATTAGCACCGCTATGATGCCCGCAATAATAAAATGAGAGAGTTTACCTTGAGAGAAATCTCTTTTACGGTTACTTTCATTTTGTACGCCAAAGAAAGCCGCCGCAACACTTTTAAAAGTATTGATGATACTGCTTTTGGCGATAAAAGCTAAGGTCGATCTAATGGAGGCTATAATTGATCAACTCCACTAAATCTACAAAATGTAAATGTGTTGATTTGCTCTCACCAGATAACCAAGATATCCAGCTCTTACTGGACATATTGTTTGTGTGGCATGGATGATTTATATGGTTCATCGGTAAATTCGACTCAACAACCATACATGAACTGAGCAACTGTGCTTGTATGCTTTGACTGTTAGCATGTTTGTTCAGAATAAAAAGAAAAACCAGCGTAAGGGTGAAAGCAAAAGATAATTGCTTAAACCTTGAAAAATAGAAGTTTGTCATGATCCGTTTTGACATTTTCATATACTTTAAACTAAAAGAGGTGAACAATTATAAGCTATGTTCACCTCAATGTCTTTGATTGTTTTTTCTACTATTAATTATTCATTACTATGAGTAGTTATGCTTATAGATCGATATCAATGCTATAAGCAACATAGAATTTCATATCATCACTACTGCCACCATCATCGTAATCAGTTTTTGATACACCGAAGGTGAAGTTGTTTTTGCTTAATGAAACACCAAAGTCAGTTGAGTCTGTAGAGAAATCACCACTGTAATTACCAAGGTGAAAATTAACTTCTACTTCATTAGCAAGGGTTAAGGCATAATCGGCATTAACGTAAACAGAATCTCCAGCATCAATGCCGTCAGTTGAAGCCGATGTTAATACAGCTACACCTACTGTTAAGCCAGTAAAAGTAAAGCTACCGTAGATTTCAGAAAAATCAGCATCATCAGCATCGGGGTAAGCGTAATAAATGAAACCGACATCATATGACATACTTTCATTGATATCTGCACCAAAGCCACCGTACAAATCTAATTCAGTACCACCCCATGCATTTGATACCCAAGTACCAGCATAAAAACCTGAATCATTAGCATAATCAATACCACCAGAAACAGCAGCATCACCACCTGTTTGCTCAAGCCCACGCCATAAATAGTTGTTAGTAGCAGCTACGTTAGCTGATAAACCCTCAGTAGCTGATGCTTGGATAGAGATAGTTGAAGCCGCGAGTAATGCTGTCATAGCGATAGTCGTTATTGCTTTTTTCATAAAATGTCTCGTTATTGTTTGTTATAAAAAGTGTCTGACGATTAATTTGCAAGCATGATGCCTAGATTATAAATTATGACCGTTATTCTTCATGTTTTTTATATCTATAATAATCAGATGGTTAGTGTTTTGGTTGATTCTTATTATCGTAATTTTGTTTAGGTATCGGTAAGTTGATGGACCATATTGGTGCGCATTTTTAGTAAATGCTCATAAAAAGTGCAATAGGACGATCAATAGCAATAGCTAGGAACTCGCATTTTTAACTAGCATGGGTATAATACCTGCATATTTTTTTAGGAAACTTGCCCATGTCACCATTTTTAATTGCTCCTTCTATATTATCTGCCGACTTTGCTCGCTTAGGTGATGATGTTGCTAATGTCTTAGCGGCAGGTGCCGACGTTGTTCACTTTGACGTAATGGATAATCATTTTGTTCCAAATTTAACGTTTGGCCCTATGATATGTAAATCATTACGTGAATACGGTATTACGGCGCCAATTGATGTGCATTTGATGGTTAAAAACGTGGATACGCTTATCCCTGGTTTTGCTGAAGCGGGTGCTGACATTATCACCTTCCACCCTGAAGCCAGTGACCATATCGATAGAAGTTTACAATTAATTAAAGACAGTGGTTGTAAGGCTGGTTTAGTACTTAATCCAGCGACACCTTTACACTGTTTAGATTTTGTTATGGATAAACTTGATGTTATTTTATTAATGTCAGTTAATCCTGGTTTTGGTGGCCAATCTTTTATTCCAACAACATTAGACAAATTACGCTTGGTAAAAGAAAAAATTAAGCAAAGTGGTTATGACATTCGTTTACAAGTCGATGGTGGCGTTAAAGCAAATAATATCGCAGAAATTGCTGAAGCAGGTGCAGATATGTTTGTAGCCGGTTCGGCAATATTTTCTCAAGCTGACTATAAAGTAGCAATCGATGAGATGCGTAGTGAGTTAGCTAAAGTTTCTCAGTAAGTATGAAGTTAAAATTAGTAAAGCATTCAGAATTTAAAGGGTAAAAAAATGACAAGTAAACCTATTGTATTAAGTGGCTGTCAGCCGTCAGGCGAGTTAACTATTGGTAATTATTTAGGTGCATTGAAACAATGGGTTAATATGCAGTCAACACATGAGTGTTACTACATGCTTGTTGACCAACATGCAATAACCGTTCGTCCAAAAGCCGCAGATTTACGTAACGCAACGTTAGATGGTTTAGCTTTGTATTTAGCCTGTGGTGTTGACCCGGAGCAAAGCACTATATTTATTCAATCACATGTTCCTGAACATGCGCAATTGAGCTGGATACTAAGTTGCTATACCCAGATGGGTGAATTAAATCGCATGACTCAATATAAAGATAAGTCACAAAAGTCTGAAGCGAATATGAATGCTGGTTTATTTACTTATCCAGTATTGATGGCTGCTGATATTCTTCTTTACGGTGCAGACCGCGTTCCGGTAGGTGATGATCAAAAGCAACATTTAGAGTTAGCTCGAGATATCGCGACGCGTTTTAATAACCTTTACGGTGATATTTTCACGGTACCAGATCCGTTTATTCCTGAGCATGGTGCCCGTGTAATGAGCTTGCTTGAGCCGACTAAAAAAATGTCTAAGTCTGATACTAACCCAGGTAACTTCATTGGTTTATTAGAAGACCCTAAAAAAATTGCTAAGAAAATCAAACGCGCAGTAACTGATTCAGATGAGCAAGCTCGTATCTATTATGATCTTGAAGAAAAACCAGGTGTGTCTAACTTACTGTCATTATTATCGTGTGCAACAGGTAAGACTATTGCCGATTTAGTGCCTGATTATGAAGATAAAATGTATGGTCATTTAAAAGGTGATGTGGCGGATGCGGTAGTGGCTTTGTTAGAGCCCATTCAAGCTAAGTTCCATAAATACCGTGCAGATGAAGCCTTCTTAGAACAAGTCATGCGTAATGGTGCTGAGAAAGCTTCTGCTCGTGCTAGTAAAGTACTTACTGCGGTATACGATGCAGTAGGCTTTATTCCTCGTCCATTAATAAAGTGATTGAGTCTTAGGGGTTATACCAATCACACAAAATAAGTGATCATTTCTACTTGTTAAAAGTAATAATTACTGCGTTATTTATTTAATAATTAGAACAACTAGTTAGTTAAATAAATGCCTTGTACTTATCACTTTTTCCTACGTATAAAATAGGTCACTTAATTAATGTAATTGGTATTATAGTAAAGCTCAGCATTTAACGCGTTACAATATTGCTAGTACAGCATAATGAAAAAGGCTTGTTTTCGAAAGAAAATAAGCCTTTTTTGTCACCTTTATTTATAGTGTTTTCTTTTTATTCTTGCTGAGCTGCTTTATTTGCTTGTTCGAATAAAGCATTACTTTGCTCTAAAAAGCTAGCAACACTGTTGCTTTGTGCAATTAAATAGCTAGGTGCCATGATGGTAGCATTGTATTGTGGGTGTGGATTAAACTCTGGTTTTTTACTGTATTGTAATAAATAAGTACCACCGAACAGTAGTGTGGTAATGCTTAGTGCCACAATAATTCTGCGCTTCGCGCTTACATGAAAACCAATATAGCTATTTAACCAAAACAGACTAAACGCTAGGCCAATAGGAACTAGCGTAATAATCAAACCGAGTACTGAATTACTCGCGGAGTTAAAAGCAATAATCTCTTCCAATAGGTCACTGAGCCACAACAGAATAAAAAAGGTAAAGCTAATACCAAGCTGGGCTAGTATTCGCGGATCATGTTTGGTGAGGTGAGACACTAATGCCACGCCTGCAGGCCATAAAGCAAAGAGTAAGCTCATACTAAACGCACTAACAAACAGTTGGCTTATATTTGTTTCTGTCGGTTGGTTCAAATAGGAAATATTACCAGCGATAAGAATAAATAAAGCAATACTGGTAAATACCGCAACAGGATGGCGAATTAAATCAATGAGAGATTCAAATGGGCTAAAAGCAATAGTATCGGCAATGCTATGGTTCTTGAAGAGTATTCTTAGCTGGCTTTTACCTAAAATGATCACATCACCATCATTAATCACCTGTTTATGACCATCTTGTTTTTTGCATTCGCTGTTTTCTAAGGTGGTGCCATTAACTGAATTATTATCATGAATACACCAAGCGCCTTGAGAATAGTTTAACGATAAATGTTGAGGACAAATATGAGGGTCCGTTAAAATAATATCATTTTTATAATCTCGACCAATGGTAATATTATTCTGCTTTAGCCTATGACGATGTAACAACTTATGATTACGGGTGATTTCTTCAATAATAATCTCACCTTGCTCTATCGGTAAGTCATCATTTGAAACAGGTATTGTTGGCTCTGTTTCAATGATGCCAACTTTAGCATCTTTCATTATGTCTATCTCTACTTCCATGATACCGCCTCCATAAATTTACCGGTAAACTCCATGGCATTCTCTTGGCTAACACCAGCCAAAGTAAAGTGGCTTACTAAAGCTTGCTGGTTTTTATCAACACTCGCACCTAAGTACAAAACATCAAACAAGCCAGGGAAGTCTTTGTAAGCACGAGTACAGAAAACGCTTTTGTTCGTAATAGTATTACTTGTATTAGCGGTACTTGAAGGCGTAATTAAATCATTATTACACTGATATTCACTGACATCATCTTTGCCTGCTCTATTACCGGTACCCGCTCGAGATATTTGTTTCTGATATAAATGATAAAATTTATTATCACTTAAGTTTTTTGCCTGCATATAGCGAAATTCAATTTCGACACTACCGGTAAAAAAGTGTGATGAAATATAAGTGTTTTCATCTAAAGAACAATTAGCTATGGCAGCTAAAATAAGCGCATCTTTTTTATCCGCATTGGAATCCCCCCAACAGCGAATAAAGGGCACTTCAATAACAGGGAACATTGCCTTACCGGCAAGTTCTTTACTTTGCCAAGTATTATTAAGCAGTGCTTTCATCAATTTATTTTGATTTGAAAATAACTGTGCTGCCATTTGTTGCTTTATATCTTCAGGCGCTTCTTTATTGTAATCGTGAAATAGTTCAATCAACTTCTCGTGCGGAACTAAGAAGCCAATTTGATTACCTGAGGTAGCGACATTGATACCCACTACCTGTTCAGATTTATTAACGACAGGTCCGCCACTCATGCCTGAATTGATAGAGCCGGTAAAATGAATACGCTCATTGAAAGATTCTTTTTTCAAGCCATTGTAAGTACCAGGTACCACAATCATGCCTAAATCATGAGGATTACCTAAAGCAAATAATTTCTCACCTTTAATGGGTTTTGTATCAGAAAGCATAAAATAGGGCATGTCACCGTCAACCTGACGTTTGACTAACGCTAAATCATTAATAACATCGACACTTACCAAGTCCATTTCAGCAGTGTTGCCTTGGTAGTCTAAGTACTCAATGCGATACTTCTCAGGATGGCGTGCATAGCTCGAGATCACATGATAATTAGTGGCAATAATACCATCAGGACTTATCTGAAATCCCGAGCCAATCGACGACTTTTCACCGCTGGCTTTATCAATTAATTTAATTTGGTAAAGAGAGGGGGTGAGTTGGGCAAATATTTCTTCAGCTTGCTCAGTGGCAAAAGTAGTATGACTTAATAGTATAAAAACTAAGGTAAAAAAAGTTCTCATTCATCTTCCTATGGATAACCTATTCATCCATTGTGACATTAAATTAGTATTTGTCACCTATCAATCACATAAATAGTTAAGCTTGATTTGGATCGTAGTGTGTAAGTGAAAAGCCGCGTATGATTTTGGTAATCATTACGTGGATGGCGTATAGCTTTAGGAGCGGTTTTTGTGAAAAAAATATGTAATATTATTAACGCAGTTATGTTGGCAAGTTTAAGTTATTTAGTCGTTGCCAATGTCGTTGTTGCGCAGCAAATTGAAGCATTATGTATTGAAGGAAATACAGACTGTACTTTTGTGTTACTAAGTGAATTAACGAGTCAGCCAAGCAGTGGCGTGAATACTACGGCAAATGATAGCCTGATTTTGATCAATGAAAGCCGAGCGATAAAGCGCTTCTCTCCTTTTTCTACTTTTAAAGTACCAAACAGCTTAATAGGACTCGACACACAAATAATCAAAAATGCTAAACAGCCATTAACCTTTGATAAAGAAAAATATCCGGTGCAAAAGTGGTGGCCATCTGTGTGGAAGCTACCAGAGTATAACCTTAGTTCAGCCATTAAATTCTCAATGGTGGCGGTCTATCGTCAACTAGCAACGGATATTGGTCAGCAGAATATGCAATCTTATATCACTAGTTTTGCTTACGGCAATCAAGATATATCCTCAGGGCTAGACAACTTTTGGCTTAATGGCAGTATGAAAATATCAGCCGTTGAACAAGTACACTTTTTACAGAAAATGCATCAAGGCCTGTTAGCGGTAAAAGCCAAAAGTGTGGAGACTTTAAAAGAAGTGATGCTTGTTGAATCTAATGAAAATTATAAAATGTATGCAAAAACGGGTGCTGGTAAAGCCGACCCAGCAGATAAAAATAGTAAAGTCATGCTCGGTTGGTATGTTGGTTTTGTCGAAAATGGGCAAGGAGTGCATTATTTTGCCTTTAACTTTACTCGTGACTCTTATGCAAAAATGAAAGCCCTACGTGTTGGCATTGCTCGGAATCATTTGAAAAAGTTAGGTGTTATTTAATCTTTTTACGTTGCCAAGTATCACTTATTTGACCTAGCGCAAATAAGCGAGGTTTATGGTGCGACACTTTGTCGCACATTGCCAATTTCACTTTGTTTTCAAATGTAATCACTTACAAAATAAGGGGATATCAATTCTATAAATAGAATTCCTTTAATATTAATGTAAGTGAATAGTCCATGAATTTTCCTCTTAAACCTCTTGCTGTCGCAGTTAATCTCATTGTATTGGGTACTAGTGTTTTAGTGTTTCCTAGCTTAGCATTCCAATCTTCAACAAATATGGCCCAAGGCACTATCAAAGATATCGAAGTTATCACTATCTCAAATCAGCGTCATAATTCGCTAACAGATAATCAAAGTTATGCACAAGGTAAAACTACTGAAGCTGATTTAGCCAATTGGTTAGCTTCGGTGCCCGGCGCCAACATTAACAGTAATGGTCCTATTACCGGCATTGCACAATATCGCGGTTTATTTGGTGATAGGGTTGCCACCTCACTTGATGGTCATCCTATTATTGGCGCGGGTCCTAACGCTATGGATACACCGTTAAGTTATTCAACACCACTTATCGTTGATTCTATGACGGTTTATCGTGGCATTGCCCCTATATCTGCAGGTATGAATACACTAGGCGGCAGCATTGATATTAAAATGCGAAAAGCAGAGGTGATGAACACTGACAATGTACAAGCATCAGGTGATTTGCAAGCGGGTTACCGCCGTAATAACAACGCCAGTTCACTTTCCGGTGTAACCAATCTAGCTAAAGGTGATGTTGCGATATTACTGTATGGTAATACTCAAGCTGGCAATAGTATGGAGAGCGGTGATGGCACCGTTATAACACCAACCGACTTTGATAAAACCCAAGCAGGTTTTGATGTCAGACATTCAGTAGAAAATAATACGGCTGGTTTAAGTTATCACTACACTAAAACGACCGATTCGGGAACGCCAGCGTTACCGATGGACATTGAATACATTGAAAGCCAGCGTATTAATCTTGATGGTAACTTTCAACTCACTGATTGGCAAGGTGAGTGGTCTTTAGGTTACCTTGATGCTGATCATGGTATGACTAATTTCCTTATGCGTGCGCATGATCCCATGAAGAAGCGTCGTAACACCGCCGTTGCAGATACGACTGATTTTAAATTTGTATTAAATCGTGAGTTTAGTTTTGGTGAATTAAGTTTTGGACTTGATGGCTACCTAGCAAGCCACGACTCTGTTATCACTAACCCAAGTAATGAAATGTTTGAGGTGGTTAATTTTAACAATGTCACAGATGACCGTGTTGCCTTATTTACTGAATGGCAAAATACTTATCGCCAAACGACTATTCAGTTAGGTGTTAGAGTGAAACACGCTAAATCAAATGCTGATGAAGTTAGCGGTAACATGGCGATGAATATGGCAATGGGCGATATGAACTCAAATATGGCTAGCATGACAATGCCAAGTATGGGCGAATTATTAAGTGATCTTGAACATAATTTCAATAATGCTAACCGAAAAGTATCCGATACAAATGTCGATATGGCACTAAGCACTCAAACCCAGTTGAGTGAATCTTTATCGCTTTATGTCGGAGTTGGCATTAAAAACCGCGCACCATCTTATCAAGAGCGTTACTTATGGACACCAATGGAATCGACGGGTGGTTTAGCGGATGGTCATACCTATATTGGCGATATTAACCTTGAGTCTGAAACTGCTTTCCAAGGTGATCTTGGCTTAACTTGGCAAAGTAGCGACTTTATGATTGCGCCACATGTTTTTTATCAAAATATTGATAATTATATTCAAGGTACGCCAATGGAAATGCAAGATGCTTCCGCTAAAATTCTGGCTTCTATGATGGCTAGCGATGATAACGCGCTTAAATTTAGTAACGTTGATGCTAAGTTATATGGTGCGGATGTTAACTGGTATTACAATATTAACGATATCTTCCAATTATCGGGTATTGCCAGCTACGTCAAAGGTGAACGTGGTGATATTGATGACAACCTATATCGTATTGCGCCACTTAATGGCCAAGTAAGCTTTACCTACCATAGTGATAATATCATTGGTAACTTAACTCTAGTCGCGGTTGCAGCACAAAATGATGTATCAGAAACGAATACCGAGCAGGCTACCGCCGGTTACGGTTTAGTCAATATCGATCTTGAGTACTTTGTTACGACAGACTTTACCCTTCGTGGCGGTGTTGATAACTTACTTGATAGGGAATATCAAAATCACTTAGGTGGTTATAATCGCGTTAAAGAGGTTGAAACGCCAGTAATGCATAGATTACCAAGTGAAGGTTTGAGTGCTTGGGTAGAAGCAACCTATTCTTTCTAGAGAGGACATTAATAAAACGCTACTTTCCAGATGAATCTATTTTAACATTCAATAAAGCCAATATCACCAATATCTTTAATAGTGGTGATATTGGCTTTTTACGGATGACTCATCCTTAATGGCTATCGATTGTAGTTCAAATCGCCATGATAGCCTGACTTAATTCAGGCGATATTTTAGATCGAACCCTAATGAATGATTTTAGGCTATTATTACTAATAGCGTGTCTTAATATTAATGTTGGCTTTTTGATTGTGTCACTATTATCAAGATAATGATAAAAGCATCATTATTACTAACATAACTAGGTGAAAATAAATATTTCCAATGAAAAAGGAAGTCCTTATGAGTTTATTAAAATTTACTGTTTCAGCACTAACCGTTGCTATTTTATCGAGTGTGTCGGCCAATTCAATGGCAGAGCGCTTTATCATTCAAGTTGATAATAATAACAAAGGTGTCGTTAAAGCTCTGGCTAAAAAATTAGGTGGTGATGTTCACCTTGATGCCAATGGTTTTATCGCTGCAAGTTTTGCAGGAAAGGATCTTGCTCAAGTAAAAGGACTTCTTAGTAACCCACAGATTAAATTAATTGAAGTCGATCAAAAACGTCATTTAATGTCACTTTATAATGATGTTGGCAATCTAATAACGGGTCAAGTAATACCTTATGCTGTTGAGCAATCAGAAGCTGACCAAGTTGTTTTTAACAAAAATACGGGGATTAAAGTTTGTATTATTGACTCTGGGTTAGATCACACTAATCCAGACTTTTATCGCGATAATGACAATATAACAGGATCAAATGATACCGGCACTGGTAATTGGTTTGATCATGGTGGTCCTCACGGCACTCATGTTGCCGGAACTATTGGTGCTGATGATAATAGCTTTGGAGTTATTGGGATGGCTCCCGGTGTATCAATGCATATTGTTAAAGTATTTAATGAAGATGGTTGGGGTTACTCCTCTGATCTAGCGCATGCAGCAGAGAAATGTACAATTGCTGGCGCCAATATTATTAGTATGAGCCTTGGTGGCGGTGGGGCAAATAACACTGAAGAAAATGCATTTAAGGCATTTACTGATGCAGGTGGTTTAGTGGTAGCGGCGGCTGGTAATGACGGCAATAATGCTCGCTCCTATCCTGCTGGCTATGCTTCCGTGATGATGGTTGGTGCAAATGATGCTGATAATAATATTGCTAATTTTTCACAATATCCAGCTTGTGAAGTAACTTTTGTTGGTCGTGGCAAACCTAGAACTATCAGTGATGAAAATATTTGTGTTGAAGTCACCGCAGGTGGAGTTAATACTTTATCAACTTACCCTGCCGGTATGGCTACATCAGCGAGTATGACCGCTGGCGATGTTCCCTATGAAAGCTCAGCTATGGAAAATTCGGGCTCAGCAGTGGGAGATACTTATTATATGGGCACAGCTGAAGCAATAGATAATGGTGCTAACGGTAAGATTTGTGTTATCGACCGTGGTGTTATTTCATTCCATGACAAAGTTAAAAATTGTGAAGATTCATATGGTCTTGGTGCCATTATAATTAATAACGTAGCGGGTATGCTATATGGCACTTTAGGTGGTACTAACACAACTAGCATTCCTGCTGTTGGCGCAGCTCAAGAAGATGGCGTTGCTATTCGTGCAGCAGGTACAGCAACTGTTGATGTTGCCGCAAGCGATTATGGCTATATGAGTGGTACTTCCATGGCAACACCTGCGGTTTCAGGGGTTGCTGCTCTAGTTTGGTCTAATTATCCTGCTTGTACTGGTGCGGAAATTCGTCATGTATTAAAAGCAACTGCACTAGATGGTGGTGCAGCAGGAAAAGATGTGTATTTTGGTTATGGTATTGTCAAAGCAAAAGCTGCCAGTGATTATTTAACCGCTGGGGGCTGTGGTGTTATTACGGATCCAAAACCGGATCCTGAGCCTATAGATGCTATTACTTTAACAGCTAGCTTTAAGGGAAAGAAAGTGAACTTATCTTGGTCTGGTCTAGCAGGTACTGCTGTTGACATATTTCGAGATAGTATAAACATTTCGACCACAGCCAATGATGGCAGTTATAATGACCGTATAAATGAAAATATCAATTCATATACCTATCAGGTGTGTGAAGAAGGAACCGATACTTGTAGTGAACTTGTTACTGTTTATTTTTAAGCAATGCAAAAGTAATTAGTCATCCTTAATCAGATGAAAAAAAAGAGAATGAGCCAAGACTTTAGGTCTTGGCTTTTTTATGGTCATTCTCTTTATCAGAGGGTAACGATAGCGTTTCTAATCACAGTTTAATCCTATATATTGAAACTGATTAACGATAAAGCATTAGGAAGGCGTGCGTCATGATTAATTTTACCCACCAACAAGTTGAGCAATACTTACTTAATCAACCTGAAACCACGTTAGACTTTCCCTTTGGTGATGAAGTTAAAGTATTCAAAGTGAAAAATAAAATGTTTGCTACGCTAGCGATCGGAAAAATGGGTAAGGGTGATAATGAATTTTCTTCTTCAGGAGAGGCTGATTGGTGGATGAACTTAAAGTGCGATCCTGATGAAGCCGTTATGCTACGCGATATATTTCCTTCAATCATTCCTGGCTATCACATGAATAAGCGTTTATGGAATACCGTCATTTTAGATGGATCAATCCCCAAAGGTGAGATTGAGCGCATGATAGATAGTTCGTTTAGGTTAGTGGTGAGTAAAATGACCAAGAAAGAGCAGCAATCGATCATTATTCATCTTTAGTCATCATAATTGTAATAGACACAACGGGCATAGATAATGTCAGCTGATCTGACAAAAAAGCCGCTAACTTCTTTTTAATGAGGCTGTACACAATGAAAACGACACTGGTTTTTTTACTGTTACTCACCTGTATTAGCTGTAGTGATGAGGCTGAATTTTACTCGATTGAAAGTTTCAATGACCAATTTACCCATGGGTTATTTCTTACAAAATTAATGAATAATAATATCCCGTATCAGTTCGACTACCACATGGGGGAGGATTATGTTTTAGTGCACTTTAGTTTCAAAGAACGTTTAATTCAACTGCGTAAAGATAGCTTAACAGAATCAAAATCACTTTCGTTAATACACCTGAAAAATGTGTGTAGTCAGAAAAACTTATCTCAAAAACTAAAAGAATCTAATGTATTTCATATGACCTTGAGTAAAAGAGGTATCCCTGTTATTAGAGTGACGAATAACGACCACAGTAGTAAAAATGTATCTGCCATTTTAAGTGCATATGATTGGCGCTGTGATTAATATGACCAAGAAAGATCTGCGGTCAAATTTGGTGCATTTATAACGAATCAATAAGTTACCTTAAAGCTGCATTGAAAGCAGCAGATAAGACAAGCTCATTTTGGTGGCATGAAGCCGACATAAATTAAATATTTTTATGATGTTTATAGAACAATAACCTAAAGTTTGTTTGCATTTTTTTCAATGTTATCGCATATTTCTTTACTAATATCTCGTCACTAACTCACTTTTTAGATGACAATAGCTAATTCAAAATAGGATGAAGCATGCCAAATAATAATATCCCAGAAGAAGCATTTGATTGGTACGATGACTATGCACATGGTGGCATGGATCGTCGAACATTTATGAAAAAGTTAAGTGGCTTAGTCGTACTTGGCTATTCTATGTCTGTTTTAACCTCAGCATTTCTACCTAATTATGCATTAGCAGAGCAAGTATCATTTAACGACTCCGATATAAAGGCAAGCTACCAGAACTTTCCTTCACCACAAGGCTATGGAGAAGGCAGGGGCTATTTAGTTGTCCCTAATGAAAATACGAAGAAAATGCCTGTAGTATTAGTTATCCATGAAAACAGAGGGCTAAATCCCTATATTAAAGATGTAGCACGTCGATTAGCTAAAGCGGGATTTATTGCTTTTGCCCCTGATGCCTTATTTTCTTTAGGTGGCTACCCAGGCAATGATGATGAAGGTCGAGCAATGCAAAAAACACTTGAACGAGAAAAAATTGAACACGACTTTGTTGCAGCCGCGAACTTTATAAAATCTCATCCACGTTCTAATGGAAAATTAGGCTGTATTGGATTTTGTTTTGGTGGATACATAGTCAATTATTTAGCGGCAGTTGACAGTAATCTCATTGATGCTGGCGTACCCTTTTATGGGACACCAGCAACAAAAGCGCTAAGAAAAAATATTAAAGCACCGTTAATGATTCAATTAGGTGAATTAGATAAACGGGTGAACGCTTCTTGGTCTGAATATGAAGCTGATTTAACTGCAAATAATGTTGATTATGTTATGCACATGTACAAAAATGCGAATCACGGTTTTCATAACGACTCAACGGGGCGATACGATAAAAAAAATGCTGAATTAGCTTGGTCAAGATCTATAGCATTTTTTGAGTCAAAGCTGATCTTGAAATAGTAGTGCTAACGATTACATGAATAAATCGACTTGGAACAGCGTCATATTAGACGGCTCAATTCCTCAAGGTGAAATAGAGCGCATGATAGATAATTCATTTAAGTTGGTGGTCAGTAAAATGACCAAGAAAGATCAGCAGTTAACTTCTGCTAGGTGAGTATTGGTTATCTAGATAACAACCAATCACCAATATCTTGTAAAGACTTGGGCTTACACAACCAAAATCCTTGCAGTTCATCACACTTAAGCTCTTTCATAAGTTGATACGTTTCAGTATCTTCGACACCTTCAGTGACAACCTTATATCCTAGGCCATGCGCCATATCAATTGATGCTTTAACGATAATACGTGAACTTTCACTGTTAGTTATATCTAAAATCAAAGAACGATCAAGCTTAATTTCTGAAGCAGGAAGTTGCTTCAGATAAGATAATGAAGAATAGCCAGCACCAAAATCATCAATAGAAATTTTTAAGCCAAGTGACGTCAATTGATTCAACGCTATCAATCCAGCTTCAGGCTCATCCATCGCGGCTGTTTCTGTCAATTCAAGAAAGATTTTCGAAGGATCAACTTGGTATTTTTCAAAGATTACTTCAATTTGATCTTTTAGCCGATTACTTAATAAGTCTTTCGCTGAAATGTTGATAGACATATTACCTGAATAACCAATGCTTCGGAGCCATACGAGATCTTTTGCTGCACGCTCAATGACCCATAAGGTCAGCTTTTTGATAACACCGGTTTGTTCTGCCAAAGGCACAAAGTCAGCAGGTGAAACAAATCCTTGTTTGGGATGGTGCCAACGAATCAAGGCTTCTAAACCGACTATGGTATTGTCCTTTAAATTTAGTTTCGGCTGATAATGCAATGTTGGTTCATCATTCTTGAGCGCCTCTCTTAAATCAGACATAAGAGTTAACCGACTTTCATTATAAATATCTAACGCATTATCATAATAACGAATGTGATCGGTCGATTTATGCGAACTTTCCATAGCCACTAGCGCATTACGAATTAATTGCGCAGCATCAAGACCATGCTCAGGATAAAGCGCACCACCAATTAAGGGCTCAAGCTCTATGGAAAGCAAATCCATTTCAATAGGTAATGAAAGTTTTTTGGTAAAACTATGGTACTGTTCTCGGTTTTTCGCAAAGATACTTTGCCTTATTAATACCCCAAAAGTATCGCCAGTTAACTGAAATATAGCATCCGTAGCTCCTTGTGATCTTTGTGTTGTAATCACTCCAGGCATACGGCTGAGAGACAGATTAAGACGTTCTGAAATCGTACGGAAAATACGCTCTACACTTGAAATACCTAATGTTCTAGTGATCTCATTTATACGCGTGACTCTTGCAACAAAAATAACAAAATGCTGATCCTTGTGCTTGCTGAATATTTTGTTGGCAAGTAATTCAAAACGGTTTCGGTTGGCCAAATTGGTAATGGGATCGCGCATCATCGCTTCTGATAACTGGCTCTGAATTGCGAGTCGCTGCTGCTCTTTTTGTATGTTTGCAGCTTGGGCAATAATTTTTTCTTCTCTTTCTCGATACAATCGGTCAGCCAAAGCTAATGTTAAGATTAATGCCTCTAAACCTGATCCTAATTGCATCGCATATTCGGTAAAAAAATTGTTCTGTAGAATACCTGATGATCGCCCTGCAGTTGCTGCGAAACCTACAGTCAAAGGTATCCAAGCGATGGTAAAAAATACCCCCGCTCGCCTTTTAGCCCACCACGAGATAGGACCAGCAAAAAACAATACAATAAATAACACCAATGCAGAAATGGCCGATATGCGAACTGCAGTGTTGTAATCTAATACGACGGCAGCAACCATATTAAAGTATTCGAAATAGATCATGCCACGAATAGCCATATCCAACACACGACTATGTTGCTTGGTTTGTAAGAATTCGCGCGCAAATAGTAAGGAGAATAATGCAAGGAAAGGCATTGAAGAGAGTAATAGTTGGCTATTAAGTGCAGGCGAGTCAGGGAAAAATAATTGCTGCCCATAACCTCTAAAGGTAAAGAAAAATAGAATGTAACCGGTCGTTGCTAATGAATAGTACAGATAAAGTTTTTCACGTAAGGTAAAAAATATAGCCAAGTTAATCAGAATGATGACGGAAAGGGCGCCGTAGTAGAAGAAATGGAATTTTTGTTCTTTAGCCGCAAATTCGAAAAAATCATTCTCTTGCCATATTCTGACTGGCAGGATCATAGAGCCTTTGGTCTGTACTCGAGCATATAGATCTACGCTTTCACCTGCTTGCAATTGCAAACGAAATAACATGTTAGGGTGTTCAATATCGCGAGGATAAAAAGGCTTGCTGTCACCAATATCTAAGGACCGCACTGATCCATTCTGCTTGATTGCATAAAAGGTGACATCATCTAGCAGTGGATATGCTATTTCAAAGACAATATTTGTCGTCTTCATTTCCGCATTATTAATGTTTAAACGTAACCATAACTGTGAGTGACTAAATCCAAGAGATACGTTGCCTTCTTCAGTTTTTGTCCAGTGCACGTTAGGCAATTTGATTATGCTTTCAAAGCTATGCCCTTTATTTGCATCTTCAAAATATTCAAACTTGATATTAGCGTCGGAGAATATGGTTTTATTGAGAGAATTAACTGGCAGGCTAGCACTTGAAGCACTAGCGTACAATAAAGTAAAAATAGCTAGGAGCCAAGTCAGTACACTTAACTTAATACAGGTAAGTTGAGGTTTATACCCGTTATCATTCAAGATACAGGTTTCAGAGTGCTTGAGAAATTTCAATTCAAGGCGCTGTGATGAAATAATGGTTATTCCCTTATAAATGACAGTAACGATGGAGTGATGTTGCTCAAGTGCTTCTTTGATGGGTAACAGGTTATACACGAAGCTATCTTTATCCTTAATACAACAAACATAACACAATAGTGCCAACATGACATAAGTGTATCTAGTATAATGAGTATAGGAAGGCACGCTATCACTGATCTATACAAGAGTTCTAGATTGAGAAAATACTGATACTGATTACTATAGGTTAATTGTTGGAAATGATTAAAAATTATGGAATAACGTAACCTTTAAGACTCAAGGTCACAAACTGCGTTTACCTTAAATTATTGAGCGTATGAAAAATAACTGATAAGTGTTGGTGAGAGAAAAGTGACCAAGAAAGATAAGTAATCTATCTTGGTGTATTTGTCATTTACTAAACAATATTTATTGTTTTTGTGGGGAAAATTCTGGCAATTTGATAGTAATTGATTGTGTCGTTATTTCTCTATCACTTAAGAATAATTTAATCACTTCCGTTACTTCTGGCGAAACCATGAAAAGGTTATGCCCCGCATTAATAACGCTAACTTGCGTTAAATTCGATAAGCCTCGAGTCGCCGATTTTTGCGAGTCTATATAAGTTCTTCCATCTAATGTCCCGGTCAATAAAAGTGTAGGTATGTCGCTAACAGGGTCCTCACGAAAACTATCACCTAAATCTAGTCCTTTAACTGCTTTATTTAGTTGTGGCATAGGGAAGTTGAGTGCCAAGCCTAATAATGAAGTTTCTGCTTGTTGGTTCACTAATGCTAATCTTTCCTCGGTAATACCGGAGGCAATATCCATAGCAAACGACATTGCATTAAATGAAATGGGTTTATTATCAAAATAACCCCGCTTTAGTATTTCTACAAGGGCTGTATCTACACCTAGATCTAAGGTTTTATATAGCATCAATAAATGTTTTACGCCCCGTTGTGGATCGGCAATCATTGAAGAGGCAATAATTTGTAAATGCATTTTTTGAAACAGTATATTAAGCAAAGAGCCATCTTTTTGAGGAATGCTTACTGTCATTGGCGTTTTATCTAGTTTGTTATGTACGCTGTGCATGAGTTTTACAATGTCTGGATAAGCCTTAGCCGCATTTTCTTGGGTGTTGATGGCTTGTTGTAATCGAGTAAAATAGGCATCTGTTTCTGCAGGTAGCTTTACTGTTTGATTTAGCCCTTCAGCACTAGCAATAACTACTTTATCAATCTTTCCCTTTAACGCTTTCATTGCTGAAAAAGCAAGATGGCTGCCGTAAGATATACCCCACAAGGTTACTTTTTTCGCTTGTAGATGCTTTCTTAAATCATCTATATCTAAAGCGCTTTGTGTTGTTGTATAACCTAAAATATCAACACCTTCGCTTTGCCAAAACTTGACACATTCATTGGCTGATTTTTGGTATAACTGGGTTAGCAGAGTATTAGTCAACTTGGATGTTAACGGTAAAGTGTTTGATGAAATACACTGAGGTATTGTTTTAGAAGATCCCGCACCTCTTTGATCTAGCGCGATGACATCACCAAACTCTCTTAATGCCATAAATAATGGAAAACGAAAGTTTGGGTATTTAGCCGTATCTATGCCTGATCCGCCAGGGCCACCCGATAAATAAATTATTGGTGAGCCATTTTTATTACCCGTTGCAGGAAAACGAACATACTTAACGGTGATTAATCGGCTATTAGCGCTATTTCTATTTTCGGGTACTTCAATATAGCCTTCAAAGGCATCTGTAGTTTTGTTATCCATCGTTTTAAATATAATCGCTTGCTCATTAGGGTATATTTTCTGCGGTTTTTTTCCTCCTATAGCTTGGCTTGATATTATTAGCGTAAGTATTAACAATGAAGTTTGTATTGTGGTATTTAATTTATGACTTAGCATGTGAACTACACTCATTCTTGTTGGTAAATAATTGAGTTGATTAAAACGTATAGAAGATAACAACGCATGTGTTATTCTTTTAAAGCTACTGATTTTATGGATGAAAATGACAAGCGGTATGAAAAAATCGATGAACGGTAATAGAGAATAGTATGAATATAAACGGATACATAGCTTGTGTACTTTTGATGTTGAGTTGTTTTATTCACTCATCGGCTTTTGCTCAAGCGCTGATCGCAATGGCCGATGAATCTCTTATTGTTTGTCCAGCTAAAGCCGATCAAAAAGGGCCGCCTGAATTTACAGAGCCTGAATGTCAGCAACGCCATTTGTATAATGTCGATCCACAAAATATTGAAATTTGGATGAAGGGAAATTTACTTGTTACGGACGCTTATTTGAAAAGGCAGCAACCGTCAGCCTTGTTTGTCTTTGCTAAAATGTCGAGCGAGGTTTATTTAAATGGTGAGAGGTTAGGGAACAATGGTACGCCTAGCTTTTTTAAGGAGGAAGAGTTTTCAGGAAATATGGATACTCGATTCTATATCCCGCCAAGCATCATTAAACAGGGAGTCAATGAGGTTATTATTCATGCGTCAAGCCATCATGGCTTTCTGACCCTTGCCACACCAATCCATTTCATCGGTATTTCAGAATATGGACAAACGAGTGAATTCTTTAAGCGGGATTTACTGATATTACTTAGTTTATTGGGTGCAATGTTACTGGGTTGTACTTATTTAATAACCTTAGTTTTTAGTGCTGAAGATAAAGAAAATCCGATTCTTATTTTATTAATGTTAGCTGCAGCTAGTGGGCAATTATTTACAGAAATTAGCCGAGTTCTTTTTAACTATAGTTACCCAATGCATGATATTCGTTTAATCGCTATCGTCTTTTTATCATTAGTTTTTGGCTTAAGTTTTTTATTATTCACTATTAAAAAGTTTGCTCGTTCTCGCAAAAAACTTTGGTTAACACTAGCCGTGCCACTCACCTTATTCTTATCCTTAATGATCACTGGCTTTGATGGGAAGTCAGCGATAGCTATATTGGTTCCTGCATTGTTTAGTGTGGTTATAAGTGGCCTTAGTTGCCGGAAAAAAGCCTCACAAGAATCGATCTCCTATTTTATTGCCTACAGTTTATTTTGCGTAACTATCGTGTTTACTTTTGGCCAATTTAATTCTATGTATTTTTATTATATCGTTACGGGCATGATGGCATTTTTTGTTATTAAAATAGTGAATAAATCTGTCCAAGAGAAAAAACTAAGAAAAGAAGAAGATAAGCAATTGGTCAAATTACAATTAAAGGTTGATCAACTAGCACAACAAAAATCACCGACAAAACTGCAACTCACCAGCGCGGGTAAAATTGAATTAATACCAGTTAATGACATCGCTTACTGCAAAGCCGCAGGCGATTATGTTGAGATTTTCCTCACTAATCAAAGCCAATCATTATTTAGCGGCACATTAAAAAGCATTGAGGAATTACTTCCGTCAACATTCTTGAAAGTACATCGTTCTTACATCGTAAATTTAGAGGAAGTACTCTCTATTTCGTCATCTAAAAAAGGCGCACTGAGTAGTGGTATACTGGTGTTAAAAATGGGAGATGACATACCTGTGAGTCGCCGGATATTACCCCATGTACGTGGTGTGATTAAAGGAAAAGTGCTTTAGTTTAAAATACATGTAGCTTGTTATTAGCAAAGTTATTGAGCGGATGATAGATACCTCATAACCTTAGTGAAGAGTAAAATGACCAAGAAAGATACAGTATCTTTCTTGGTACATATGTCGTTCTTATTTATTGTTTTAAATAGGTGTAGCCATTCAAACAAGCTTCGTAAAAATCAATCAAGTTTACCCCTTCCCTCGGTTTTATTTTTCCGCGTGCTATTTGTGCATCAATTTCTTTTTTTATCATTTGCGCCATGATTGCTGGCGTATATTGCATGGTAGATAATACATTATCGACCGATGAACCGTTGACGACTTCTTCAATATAAAAGTCTTTCGGATCATCGTCGTAGCTGACAATATGTACTTCATTTAAACGACCAAATAAGTTATGCATATCCCCCATTACGTCTTGATAAGCGCCGGTTAAAAATATACCAATAAAGTAATCTTCCTCTTCTTTAAGTGTATGCATAGGAATATTATTTGCCACGCTGTCTTGACCTATGAATTTATCTATTTTTCCGTCACTATCACAGGTTATATCTACCAAACTACAGAGTTTAGTTGGTTTTTCGTTTAAACGAGAAATAGGCACTACGGGCAGTATTTGGTCGATTGCCCAAGAATCTGCGGCCGATTGGAAAACAGAAAAGTTAGCTAAATACTGTGATGACAACATCTCAGAAATATCATTGAGTTCTTCTGGGATAAACTCATGTAAATGCATCTGTTGTTCAATGGTATTGAGAATGCGCCAGTATAGTGTTTCGACCTTGGCTAACTCGTCTAAACTCAATATTCCGAGTTTAAATGCTTGCATGGCCTGCGACTTTAATTGTGTAACATCGTTATAGATTTCTTGATGACTATTATTTTTTTCGGCCTCAATAAGACCTTTTTCTAAGTCACGAATGTTGGTGACTATAATGTGTTCGCCCGTTGCTTTACCTGTTGAGTATTGCGTACCACTGGGGTGGATTTCTCCAATAATATTAGTGATAACACAAGAGTGATGAGCCGTCATCGCACGGCCACTCTCACTGACTAAGTGGGGGTGAGGAACAGATTCTAAGTCACAATTTTGCTTAAAACCGTAAACTATATCCGACACATATTCAGCGAGGTTATAGTTACACGATGAATCGTTGGTAGATTGAGAACCATCGTAATCAATCGCTAAACCACCACCCACATCAACGTATTCGAGCGGCACACCTAATTTGATTAATTTACTGTAAACTAACGATGCTTCTTGAACGGCTTCTTTAATGGCACGAATATCGGTTAATTGGCTGCCAATATGAAAATGTAGAAGTTTAACACAGTCGCTTAAGCCAGCATCTTCTAAATAAGCCACCGCATTAAGAATTTCGGCAATGCTTAAACCAAATTTAGCGCGTTCACCACTTGAATGTTCCCATTTGCCACGACCTTTCACCATCATTTTTACACGTAGACCAATAATGGGTTTTATATCCAGTGTTTTGGCAAGCTCAACGAGTTTTATCAGTTCACTAAATTTCTCGATAACAATAATAATATTTCGGTCAATCTTTAAACCTAATAAAGCTAGGCGTAAATATTCTTCATCTTTATAACCATTTAAAATAGTTAATGAGTTCTTGTTAGTGTTATAAGCTAGTGCGGCAATGAGTTCAGGTTTTGAACCGGCTTCTAAACCGTAATTATAACGGCTACCCGCTTCAACGATTTCTTCAATAACCTCGCGCATTTGGTTTACTTTTACCGGAAAAACACCAAAGTATTGCCCTTCATAATTGGCTTCTTCTATGGTATTACGGAATGTTTTGTTCAATAGCTCAACTTGAGACCGTAAAATATCATGGAAGCGAATTACGGCAGGAAACTGTATACCCTCGCTTTGCATTTCCTTGACGACTTCTTTTAAATTGATCTTTAAGTTGGGTTGGTCATAACGTGGAATCACATGAATGTCGCCGTTTTCACCAATGTCAAAATAGCCATTGCCCCAGCGCTTTACTTGATAGATGTTTTCAGCGTCTTCAATTGACCACTGTGTTAAAGAAGTTTTCAAGGTGGAATCTCTACTTATGGTGTAAACAAATAATGAGTTCGCGTACAACTTTGGCGGCGAAAACATCACTATTGCCCGTTGTGTCAATCTCTGGTGAAAGCTCTACGACATCACACCCGACAAAGTTTTTATTTTTTAGTATTTTGCAAAGGCTAACAAAAGAATGAAAATCTTCACCACCAGGTTCTGGGGTGCCTGTTCCAGGGAAAAAGCTAGGGTCGAAGTAATCAAGATCTAACGTTAAATAAATAGGACGCTGATCGTCAATTTCGGCCACGGTTCTTAAAAATTCATCACGACTATTCTTTAAGGTTTTATTAGCACGCATCCATTGATATTCATCTTTAGTACCTGAGCGTATACCATACTGAATCAGTTGATGTTGTTCGGTGAAATGGTCGGTCACGCGTTTGATAATAGAGGCATGAGAATGATGAAAGCCTAAGTAGCCATCACGTAAATCAGCATGGGCGTCTAAGTGTAATAAAACCAGATCATCATAAGCCTTTAAATAAGTGGTAATGGGCGCATATGAAATGGAGTGTTCACCACCTAAGGTTAACGTTTTTATATGGTGATTAACCAATAGTTCAGGGCTAAATTGTGCAAAGTAATCATCCGTTGCCGTTTGCCATTGTTGTTCAATATCTTTGTGTTCATTACTGGTCGGCGTGATTTTAGTGGATAGATTACCTAAATCGTAAAAGCAAATATCATCAATATCTTCATCTAAATAGGGCGAGTATGATTCTATGCCGTCAGATACTGCACGTAATGCATTAGGCCCTGCTTTTGTACCTTTTCTAAAACAGGCGGTACCGTCAAATTCAAAACCTAATAGATAAATGGCATTTTCGTACAGACAGTCTGCAGTTTTCGCACAATCATAAATTGTTTCTGGTTGAGTAAAATTGACACTGAGTTCACAAACTTTATGTGGAAAGTTCGTCATGTTGATCGTATTCATCGCTAATAACTACGTTAAGTGTGGGTAAAATTAAATATCGCATTATGCTGAAAAACGCAATAAAGTATAGCTTTTTATTTCAAAAAAAAATTATCAATAAATTGATTAAATTTATATTGAAATCTACACTTTTTTTTGTAAAATAGCGCAAATTTTGTGTGTGCTCTATTTACAGTACACAGCCTCATACCAATTCCATTAAGTTTGTGATCTTGTTGTGCGTAGAAAAAATAATTCAAGGGTAGGCGCTTGATTGACCAATAGCTTGCTATTGGGATTGAAAGCAACGCAGACTTGGAATATTTTAGCCCGTATAAGAGGGCAATAATTTAACGAAATTGGTATTCTATTTTCGACTTTATTTTTAGTCATAATTTGTTGAAATAGCAACATGATATTTTAGGAATGCTTGTGTTTTTTGAAGGTTCAGAAAAAAAGGTTGAGATATTAGTTCATCACGAACAACTTTCATTGCTTAATGATTTAAGCGATGATTTTTGGTCTGAACTCGTTAATCGTTGTCATGCCCAAATACTGTCGAGTATTCGTAATGAACATTGCAAAGCATTTTTATTATCAGAATCTAGCTTATTTGTTTGGGATGATTGTTTTCTTATATTAACTTGCGGTGAAACCAATTTAGTCAATTCTGTTGAGTATTTTATTCAACAACTTGGCGTAGATAAAATTAAGCATTTAACCTATCAGCGTAAAAACGAGTACTTCTCACATGCTCAACCGAGTTGTTTCGGCGATGATATAAAGCGCTTAACTCAATATATCCCAGGTAAAGCGCTGCGATTTGGCGCAATGGACAGCCACCATAATTTTGTATTTCATCAAGATAATGATTTTCAGGCATCAATTGATGATAAAACATATGAAATATTTGCTTATCAAATTAGTGAGGATGCTTCAAATCACCTGACTCGTCCGGGATTACAAGCCAATGATATTCGTCAATTTTTAAGGCTTGAACAACTGATCCCCGATTTTCAAATAGATGACTTTGTTTTTCAGCCTTATGGTTATTCTGTTAATGCTATTTTGGCAAAAAAATATCTGACAATCCATATTACGCCTCAATCTGATAGCAGTTATGTAAGTTTTGAATCAAACATTAATTTAATTAAATTAGTACCGATTATTTTAGCCGTATTGCAGCCGTCATCGTTTGATCTACTGAGTTATAACGAAACTGAATTTGAGGCATTAACCGCTATAAATGTTCCAAATAATTACGTGAGCCAATCGTTGGTTCAGCAAAAATTAACCAATGGTTTCTTGGTTAATTTTGCTAACTATATTTTACCTAAACAACAATTTATTCAAGCCACTGAGTTTGATATCGCGGGAGAAAACCATGAACTCTAACTTATGGATTGAAGAGACGTTTAAAGATTTTTTGGGTCTAAAATTTAAAGTTGAAAAAGTATTATTTTCTGGAAAAAGTGAATTTCAAACGGTTGATGTCGTTGAAACAAAAGGCCATGGAAAAATGTTGCTCAATGACGGTTTAATTATGGTCACTGAACGAGATGAATTTGCTTATCACGATATGATTTCCCACGTGCCGTTATTTGTTCATCCTTCACCGAAAAATGTTTTGATTATTGGTGGTGGTGACGGCGGTACAGCGAGAGAGGTTTTGCGTCACAGCAATGTTGAAAAATGCACTATGGTTGAAATTGATAGTATGGTTGTTGATGCTTGTCGTGCGCATATTCCACAAACGGCTAAAGATCTTGATCATGAAAAATTAACGCTAATTATTGGTGATGGCGTTGAGTTTGTGAAAAACACGACTGAAAAATTTGATGTCATTATTGTTGATAGTACCGATCCTATTGGTCCAGCGCAGCCCTTATTTGGGGAGGCTTTTTATCAAGATGTTTATCACTGCTTAAGTGATGACGGTATTGTGGTTTCTCAAGGAGAGTCTTCTTGGTATGCCATGGACATCCAGCAATCATTATTAAAAGTATTGAATGTAGTTTTTCCTCAAACCTATTTATACAGTTTTAGTAATTTAACCTATCCGGGCGGTTTGTGGAGTTTTACCTTTGCAACCAAAAAACATCATCCAACCAAAGATTTTAATGCGGAACGAGTAGAAAGCAGCGGTTTATCTTTTGACTACTATAATGCAGCGCTTCATAGTGCCGCATTTGCTTTGCCAAGTTTTGCTATAAAAGGTTTGCAAGGCTTGATTGATAACGACTAAGCGGACGGCCCAATAGTGTTTTCATTGCGACGGTTCTAAGGTGTAGTCGCGTTGATTACGGTCAGTGATAACAGGTTTAAAGGGGGGAGTTAGCAACATTACCAAAAAGGTTAGTTGTCAATTTTACTCCCTTTATTAACGCCTATTCGCATGCTAGAACTTTCGTATTTACTTTATTTGAAATCCATACCGTTTGATAAGGTGTTAAGATTAATTCTTGTGTTAACTCCGTTATTTCACGCTTGCTAATCAGTTCAAACCACGAATCGGTAATAATTAAGTTGAGCTCACTTAATGGCAAGGCTATCGATTGGTCAGAAATATTACTCACACAAAATATGCTTTGTTTTCGGTCTTGGCTTTGACGCCAAAAACCAAAGAGCTGCAAACCTAAATGAAGGGTAAATTGCGTCGCATTGGGGTGAAAGGCTGGCTGCTTAATACGGATGTTTAGTAGAGCCTTTAACCTTGATAGCACTTTTACATGATGTAAGTTTTTGTCAGCAAGTGCTTTTTCTAAAACATCTTCGTGCCAACGACGTCGATTAATAGAGCGGTTATGGTGGGTATTTGCTAATTTTTGATAATCGTTTTGCGTGCCTAACAGGCTATGAATATAGAGTCCCGGCACACCTTCAAGGGCAAACATAATGGCATGAGCACAAATAAAACGTTCAAAGTTCCATTCATCTTTACCGTTAACAGTACCTTGCATCGCATCATAGAGTGAGATGTTCATTTCATAAGCTTTCTGCTTACCATTATCAGCCGTGCGCCACGATATTTTACCGCCAAAATTTTCAACCGTATGCACTAATTTATCAAGTTCATCTTCACTTAATAAACCTTCAGCGGGACGTAAACCTATACCATCATGTGAGGCAATAAAATTAAAGTACATAGTGCCGTCTTGTGATGGTGGCATACTCATTAACCAACGTTTTAAATATAAACAATTACCGGTGAGCAAGGTGTTTAACAGTAAGGGTGGTAATGAAAAGTTATAGATACCATGCGCTTCATTGGCATTGCCAAAATACGTTAGGTTTTGTGTGTTTGGAATATTGGTTTCGGTAATGATAATGGCTTGAGGCTCTGCCGATTCAATGAGTGTTCTCAATAACCGAACAACCTCATGGGTTTCGGGTAGATTGATACTCGGTGTTCCCACAACTTTCCATAAAAAGGCGATGGCATCTAATCTAAATATTTTCACGCCCATGTCTAGGTATTGTCTGATGATGGAGGTAAATGCTTTTAATACTTCAGGATTACGAAAATCAAAGTCGACTTGATCGTGACTAAACGTGCACCAAACCCATTGTTTGCCATTTCCCGTTTCAACTTCTTTGAGTAATGGAGATGTGCGTGGGCGTATTACCTCAGATAAGTTATCTTCTGGCAGTGCCGTGAAAAAGTAGTCGCTGCCTTGCCCTTCGCCTTTAATAAAATTATCAAACCAAGCGCTCCGACTTGAGCAATGGTTAATCACCAGATCAGACATCAAATGGTAGTTTTTACTGATATCTTCAATATCACACCAGGTTCCCAATGACTCATTGACCGAAGAATAATCAATGATGGAAAAACCGTCATCTGAGCTGTAGGGAAAAAAGGGTAAAATATGGACACTGTTAATGGTATTTTTAATGGTGCGATCTAAAAAATTCTTTAAGGTTTGTAGAGGCGGTTCATCTGTTTTGATAATACTATCACCGTAGGTAATTAAAATAATATCTTCTTCAGACCACTGATTGCTAAAAGGTTTTACCTCGGCGACCTCGCTTGATAATTGCATGATGTTAAGTAGGTCTTGTGCTATTTCGTCCAATGACAGCTCAAGTGGCACATCGTGATAAATAGTCGCAAGTTGCTGAGTTAACTTATCTTTTAGTTTTTTTACCTGTGTGTTCATGTGTGTTCCGCCCTACAAGATTGACTACTTTATTGATTGACTAAATTCTTCATTGTCTAACTCAACGGCTTCCTTTAATTGTAGTAAAATGTCAGGAATCGCACTAACAACGCGGTTCCAAGAAGGGATGAAAGGTGTTTCCATTGGTTGCTCTAAAAAGATACTTCCTGCCGTTAATATGTTTTCAGCGAACATTTCTACCGCTTTTTCTTCGCTATGAATATCTAGCTTAAGGCCATTCATCATAGCGTCATTTCGATAGGTTTCCACGTAATCTAGCGCGATACGATAATAGGTTGCTTTTAAGGTTCTAAAGGTTTCAGGGGTGAATGTTTCACCTTGCGTAGCTAATTTACGAATAAAGGCCTTACTGATATCAATCGACATTTTAGATAATCCACCAGCGGTATTATCTAAGGATAAATCTTGATGTTTATGATCATAGGTTGAAGCTATATCTACTTGGCATATACGATTGGGTGAGTAATTACGGTACATTTCAGAGAGGACACCTATTTCTAAGCCCCAATCACTTGGAATACGTAGGTCGTTTAATACATCTCGACGAAAAGAAAATTCACCGGCTAAGGGATACAAGAAGCTGTCCATATACTCAAGATAATCACAATGGCCCACTGTTTTTTTCAAGGCTTTGATTAGTGGAGTAACGAGTAAGCGTGATACGCGGCCATTAATTTTTCCATCGGCAACACGCGCATAAAAACCTTTAGAAAATTCATAGTTAAACAATGGGTTAGCCACAGGGTAGAGTAACCTATCAAGTAAATCTCTTTCATAAGTCAAAATATCACAGTCGTGCAACGCAATAGACTCAGCTTTGCCCGAAGCCAAAATGTATCCCATGCAATACCAAACATTACGACCCTTACCTAGCTCTTTAGGGGCTAAGCCTAGCGCTTTTAATTTTGCATCGATTGCCTGTAGCCTTGGGCCATCATTCCACAATACACGATGATGTTGAGGTAATTGGCCAAAAAAGGATAACGCATGTTTATACTGTTCGAGATCCGCTCTGTCCAAGCCAATAACAATTTCAGATAAGTACTTCACGTCTTTAATTTTATTAATAATATCAGGTAAGGCTTTACCTTCTAATTCAGAGAACAAAGACGGTAACATTAGCCCTAATGAGCGTTTCTTAGAGAACTCCAATAGTTCAGCTGCCATATCCGCAGGTTCACGTTGCGCCAAATTGTGTAATGTTGTCACTGTGCCATTTTGATAAAAATCAGCCATGATTTTCTCCTGAGTTAATTGAAGGTGAGAGCAGTTGATTAGCTAAAAGTTTTTGAATCGCTTCCGCCCAACCTTCCGGACCGAATAATTGGGTTTGAGTGGTTTTATACTGACGATATAATGTCGGGAAATCATGAACCGGAGAGCGCACTTGAACCGCTATATCTGCGGCTTCTAACATAGCGATATCATTTTCACCGTCCCCTAAGGCAATAGTGAATATTGAAAGGTTATCAAAATGCTCGCGGTATCGTTCAGTTAACCAAATAAGCGCTTGGCCTTTATCGCAAAAATCCCCGATATGAATAAATCGTCCACCTTGCACAACATTGGCTCCTAGGTAAATCAACCTGTCTATAAAGGCTTTCTTCGTCGAATCATCGCCTAACCAATGCAGCGGCTCAGCAAACTGTCGTTTTTTTGCTCGTTCAGTTTCGTCTAAATTTAATCCTGTTATTTTACATAATGCGGATGCCGATAAGGTTGAAAAACTCTGGTAGTCACGGCTAAATTCATCGGTGTGTTCAGCCAATAAATTTAACCAATAGTGTCTTGGTAAACTAAATGATTTAACCCAATAATTATCAATAACAACCGTATCCGCAGGTTGCGTGTTGAAGGTGTTTATTGGAATGTATATCGCAGCGCCATTTTCTATAATAAAGGGAGTATTTAAATTGAGCGCTTGGTGAATTATTTCTAATTCTGCGAATGTTTTACTGGTATTTAAAATAACAGGAATATCAGCATTTTTTAATTGCTCAAGTGTTTTGTCTGCCGCTTTTGATTGGTAAGTGTAATGGTCTAGCAGTGTGCCATCTAGATCACTGAAAATAAGCGTTTTCAGTTTTCTCATATACTTTCCGTGATCGACATTTTTGTGATTTTTCGATCGTAATCTAAGTAAAAAATAGCATCAGCAGACTGCGAAATAGTATTGCATCCTTGAACACTCAATCTTTGGAAGTATTGGGTGAAATTCAAAATTTCCGCTGGCGTCATTATTTTCGAATTGACTAAACCGATGTTTCTGTCTTGTAATTTTTGTTCTTGCTCTAAACGCCATTGATAGACACAATCAAATGAAGGGGCTTGCAGTGCTAACCAGAAATCCATTTTTTCATACAAAGGCTCATAATAAACTTTAAGTTGTTGATTAACATAGTTTCGCCACTCTCCTGTTTTATCGTATTGACATTCAAGCTCATTGATTGGCGCTTTTAATTGCTCGGTTGTTTGCGGTTTTACGCCCCAGCACCAGCCTTCTACTATGATAATATCTGTCGGCTTTTCAATAAGCGGCCATTGATCTTCAGGGTAAGGTTCGTCGGTCGCTTTGTTGAACTTTTGAATAGCAAAACCTGTTTTTTTCTCTTTTAACTGAGTCAAAATATGATTAAGTTCAACAACATCATGAGTGCCGGGAACGCCCCTTGTTGCTAATAAAGGATGAATGTCTTGTGCTAACTGTTTGCGTTTTTCGCTCGTTAAATAAAAATCATCTAATGACATCACCACAACATTAAGTTGATATTGGTTGGTTAAATAGGTGGCGATAAAATCAGTTAATGTTGACTTACCGCTGCCTTGACAGCCATTTATGCCAACAAAATAAGGACCGTCATTTTGCGAGAATTGACTAAATATTTGATCTGCAAGTGGCTGGTAATATTGCGTTACTGCGTGTTTGAAGTCTTCAGGTAAACTGTGTTGTTTAATAAAAGTTGAAAGCATAATTTACACCGTAAATAAAAAATACAAGTTATGGTTATCATTTCAAGTCTTATGCCATTTAAGTAGCCATTTAATTTTTACTGGTAATCTATTGTAAAATGGTAATAAATTATATTTTTTTGATATATGGTACTTTTATTATATAAAGGAAAAGTGCACCAATTAAAAGGTTTGCTGCATATTGGTGCATTCATTAGTAAGTAACCTGGACACTGGATAAGCATCAAGTACCCATTCTCCAGAGTTCAGACTAGATAAATAACAAGCAGGGTTAACGATAAAATGACCGAGTGCAGTGTCTTGGTCATTTAAATCATCAGTGTTGATCAATGGTGTCTATGATGAAGATTTCGCAATCCAGCGATGCTGTTATCTTAACGCTTGCCGATTGAGTCACTTCTGCGCCATCGCCTTTATTCATGGTGATACTGCTTGGGCCATCTTCAAGAGTAAACATACCATCTGAAGCTAAAATATAGGCTTGATGTTTTATATGATGTTCAACCGTTGTGCCTTTGCGTAACTTACCGCCATATATGCGGGCTTCTTGGTTAATAAACAATGCGCTACCTTTATCTGCTGAATAACCAGAAACAAGTAACGGCAACTCAGTACTCGCTGCAGTGGAAAATTTTTTATATTCCCAACGAGGCTCAATATTTGTTTTATTCGTTTCTATCCATAGCTGATATAAAGTTAAAGGCTTTGTCGTTAGGTTATATTCAGAATGGACAATACCAGAGCCTGCACTCATTACTTGTACTTCACCTTCTTGGGTTACACCTTTATTACCCTCACTGTCTTTATGCGTAATAGCACCGCTTCTAACAATACTGATTATTTCCATATTTCTATGCGGGTGTGAAGGAAAGCCTTTACCTGCTTGAATCCAGTCATCATTGATCACGCGAAGTGTACCAAAGCCCATTCGTTTGGGATTATAGTAATTTGCAAAGCTAAAATGATGTGAAGATTTTAACCAACCGTGATTAGCCTTACCTAAATTATTAAATACATACTGTTTTATCATAGTCATTCTCCCTAATAAATACGTTCACGATTATGTGGCGCTGTGAAGTTTTGTTTAGCACCTAAAGGTACTATTTGTGTTGGGTTAATCGTGAGATGACTGGCGTAATAATGAACCTTGGTATATTCCAAATCAACCGTTTCAGCAACTCCTTTCACTTGATAAAGCTCGTTCACGTAATTACTAATATGATGAAATTCTGACAGTTTTTGACGGTTACATTTAAAGTGACCGTGATATACCGCATCAAAACGAATAAGCGTGGTAAATAAACGCCAATCGGCCTCTGTTATTTGTTCTCCGACTAAGTAACGTTGTTTAGATAAGCGCTCTTCTAACCAATCTAGGCTGTCAAATAGTTCATAATAAGCAAGGTTATAGGCTTCCTGAGTAGTCGCAAAGCCAGCTTTATAGACGCCGTTATTAATGGTGTCATAAATTCGAGAGTTCACTATTTCTATTTCTTCTCTTAACTCAACAGGAAAATAATCATCCGTGTTACCGGTAAGCTCGTTAAAGGCGGAGTTAAATAAACGAATGATTTCAATCGATTCATTATTAACAATGGTTTGTGTTTTTTTATCCCATAAAATGGGAACCGTCACTCGGCCTTCATAGCTTGGGTCGGCCTTTAAATAAAGCTCATAAGCGTAATCTAATTGATAAAGGGGATCGCCATTTTCACCAAAATCCCAACCATTTTCCATCATTTTTGCTTCAACGACACTGACCGAAATAATGTCTTCAAGTTGCTTCAATTGACGAAAAATGAGTGTGCGGTGTGCCCATGGACACGCTAATGACACATATAAATGATAACGTCCTGCTTCAGGAATAAATTTACTGTCGTCCTTTGATGATATTTGATTTCTAAAGCGACTATCCTGACGAACAAATGTGCCATCACTTTTATTTGTGTCGTACCATTGGTCGACCCATTTACCGTTAACTAATAATCCCATGATAATTCCTACCTGTAAGTGTTGTAATCTCGGTGATGGCTGATAAAAATACATACCATAGCCATCAACTAATAAATGTTATGTGCGAATGCTTTTTTATGACTATTTCGATGCTAGTTTTTGGAACAAAATACTGTCTACTGAGTATCGTCCGCCACCTTGTATCAATAGGGCTGTCGTTATAGCAATAAGAGCAAGTCCAAACTCATAACCATTGTTACTCATAAATAAACCGTTATTAAGATGAACACTAAATATGGCAACAACCATGGTAATAGCGAGAACAAAGCTAGTCGGTCGAGTGAGAAAACCTATTATAAGTAATAAACCACCAAAAAATTCAGCACTGCCTGCGAGTAAAGCCATGATAAAACCCGGTGATAGCCCAATTGAGTCCATCCATTGCCCCGTTCCTTCTAAACCATAACCGCCAAACCAGGCAAAAAGTTTTTGTGCACCATGGGCGGTAAAAATAATGCCTGCAATTAAACGTAATGGTAGTGTTGATAATGATTGTTCAGTTTTAGTCATCTTTAAAATGCTGTTGGTAATGTTCATGTTAATCCCTTTAAGACTTGTTAATTTAGTATGAGGCTATTATGAATGTTGATGTTATTTTGAATAAGCCCTATTATTTGTTTGGTTTGTTCAAAAAATTTGAACAATAAATGTTTGGACGGATATGATGACTTCATCCCCTATTACTATTGAAGCACTCGTTGTACTTGATGCCATTGAGTTTCGAGGAAGTTATGCTGCGGCGGCAGAACAGTTAAATAAAGTGCCTTCAGCGCTTTCTTACATTGTGCAAAAACTTGAAGAGCAGCTTAATGTGACTCTTTTTGAGCGACAGGGGCGTCGTTCAGTGCTAACTCCTGCGGGCAAACATTTATTAGTTGAAGGTCGAAAAGTATTAAGTGCCATGAATACTTTATCAGAGCAGACGCAAACCATTGCCAACGGCTGGGAAACTAAAATTAGCATTGCTTGTGATTCTATTTTAGATATTACTCCGGTATTTAGTGTCGTAGGTTGCTTTTTAGAAGAGCATCAAAATATTGAAATAGATGTTCAAGAAGAAGTGATGAATGGCTCATGGGAAGCCTTAATTGAAGACAAAGTCGATTTAGTGATTGGCGCGCCAGCACCAGTTCCTATTCAAAAGGGCATTCGAGCCATTAAAATAGGAGAGCTGCAGCAAGTATTGGTTGTTAACAAAAATCACCAGTTAGCACAAATAAAGCAGCCAGTTAATACGTTGGAACTCGCTAAATTTCGAAGTGTAGTCGTACACGATTCAGCGCAACATGAAATTCCCAGAACGGTCAATATTATTGAGGGCAGTCGACATTTTTATGTCACGTCGCTTAACCAAAAAATAGCGGCAATTACGGCAGGTGTTGGTATAGGATATTTACCTAAAGATCTTATTCAAAGTTTGGTCGAAAATGGTGAACTTGTAATTATTGCTTTAGTTGATGAGTTACCGCCGCAAGATTTATTTATCGCATGGAAAATAACCAATAAAGGCAAAGGTCTACTGAGACTAAGAAACCTTTTATCAAGTCATTTCAGCTAAAGTGTAACCTTAACGATACTTGGTTGGTCACTCGTTTCAGTTATTAGTGAGTAATAAAAACTAAGTATCTATCTTTTTAAATACCGACTTTTACTCATCGTAATTCTCAAATATTCTCCCGTTTTTTAGCAATCCCCTTCAGTCGACCTGTTTATAAAGTAACACTAACTTCGTTTATCAGCTCAAAAAAGAGAATTTATTTTTCCATTATTGAACTATTGTCGAGTTAGCATCGTATAAATAATACAGAAGCATATTTTATTTTATGTTGAAATGTTTTTAAGGGTAAAGATAAATTCCAAGTGAGGAAATTATTATGAGTGACAGACCAACTATTCTAGGCATAGCTGATTCAACGCATTATCTAGTCGGTGGCACTGATTTAAAAAATGATTTTAATGCGTTACCAGCGTTGGGTGATGTTGCAATATGTCATTCATTGTCGGCAGCGAAAACATTACTCAAAGAACATAATATATTTTCTGCACAATTAACATTACAAACAGCTTACGATGAAATGTGTGGTTTACCACCATCATCAGCGACTAATGAAACTATCCATTTTTAAGGAGGTTTACAATGTCTACTATTAATATTTCACATTACCTTTATGTTTTTAATCATCTGCTTGATAAAGGTGTAAATCGCGAGGGTAAACGCCATTGTGGTGAGCTTTCTGTTTGGCATGATATGGATGGTTACACCTGTTATATCGGTTATAAAGATCTCACTATGAGCTTATATTTTCATAATCGTTTTGCTTATGATTATCAGGATGAATCAACGCTTAAAGCCTTTATGTTATTAATTGATAATACTTTTAAAAAATTAAGTGTTCGCTAATGTTACAGCGATATTTTGTGCCAGTTCTCGGTATTTTGGTCGTATCAACAACAATTTTTGCCACTGGAGTAAATAGGGTTGTAACTATGAAAAACACTAAGCTGGCGATAACATTTGAACAAGGTGATACTTCTGATGAGTGGCAAGCGCTGAATGATGGCGTAATGGGCGGTTTATCTGTGGGTAATGCCAAACATAAAGATCAAGCCTTGGTTTTTTCAGGCAGGCTCTCAACAGAAAATTATGGTGGTTTTTCTAGTGTCTACAAAAAATTATCATTACTGCCTGAGACAGTTAATTCAATTAGTATTCGTATCAAAGGCGATGGCAATCCTTATCAATTAAGAATGCGAAGTAAGGTCATGGATTATAACGTTGCCTATAAAGTAGAATTTAAAACTGAAGTGGATAAAGTTGAAGTTCACCATTTCAATTTGACTGATTTTAAAGCCTCTTTTCGAGGTAGAATAATAGATAATGCACCAGTACTTACGGTAAGTGGCATTTCACACGTTGGCTTTTTAATTGCTACGAAACAACCCCGTGATTTCAGTTTATTAATTTACGCGCTAGAGTTTTATCGTAGCTAGTTAATGGCTGAGCTTGTCTCTTTAAACAGTAAAGCCAAACCAGTAACTCAGCCATTGACAGTTTTTTATACTAGCGCTTATGCATTTAATCTTTTATGCGCGCAAATTTTAAGGTGTAGTCTAAACAGTAAAATTATCAGGCTTTGCGTAAGGTAACCGAGACAGTCGTTTAGTCTCATGATAACTATCGAGCCCTGATACGCTGACGGTTGATAAACTTTCAATATCAATATAGCCATCAGCTTGAATGGCACTTTCCTGACAAATAATATGCGTTATTTCACCGATAATAAATTGTGTATTATTAAGTGAGATAGGTACTATTTCCTTGAGTTTTACCGCATATTTTAACCGACTCTCTTTCACAAAGGGGGCCTTCACATTGCCAATGTAATGCGCAGATAACCCTAACTGTACAAACTCACTTTGTTCTTTTTCATAGCGAGCAGAGCTTTGATGAGCTGCTTGATAAAACTCAGTCGAGACTTGATTGATGGTGTAATGTTTTGTGTCGATAATATTGTCTAGGGTATGGCGAGCGCCGTTATCCGGTCTCATTACAAAAGCAACTAAGGCAGGTGAAGCGCCTAGGTGAACAACTGAACTAAATATGGCGAGATTACTTTGTCCGTCAGAGTCTTGTGTGCCAATAAGGTTCACGCTCTTAAATCCAGATAAGCTATTTATAAATTTTGCACGATATCTGTTTTCCATTTGTGATAAATCATCAAAATTATAGTGTTTATAGTTGATGGTGTACTCCTTAACGAATGATCGTTTATAGCGGTGCAATACGAAAGTGTTTGTCGAAAGGATCTAAAATCAAAAAATAATTGTTATTTATACTCAGTTATTCAATTTTGCATGCGCATTAAGTCTCACCTTCCTCATTTCTTGCACATTTAATTGCTACAATTTTTATATCTGATAATTATTGAAGGTGGTAGGTAATGAGTATGCGCAAAAAGTTTTACTTTTTCATTATGATAGGTTTATTTGTGGGCTGTGGTGGAGAAGAAACTAACAATGAGCAACCCGAAACAACGGCCCCTGAAATAGTCTCTCCTTCACCACAAACACCTGTACCCGAATCACCTGTAATAGAATCTCCGGTTGAAGAAAACACGTCGCCTAACATACTCTTTATTATTTCAGATGATCAAGGGCTTGATGCTTCAGCTCAATATGACCTCAGCGACGATCTACCTAATACACCGACTTTAAATGAATTAGCAGCACAAGGTATTACCTTTGACAATATGTGGGCAACACCGGCCTGCTCTACAACGAGAGGGACTATTATCACGGGAAAAATAGCTATTAATAGTGGTATAGAATCGGTGCCCGCGCTGTTATCTACCGAGCATGAAATACTGCAACAGTACTTAACGCGTAATACGGTAACATCGCACTATCAGTCGGCTGTGTTTGGTAAATGGCATTTAGGCACCGGCAGTGGTAATGATAGCCATCCCAATGATGTCGGTGTTGATTACTATGCAGGTAATTTATCTAATTTATCAGACTATTATGATTGGCCTTTAACCATCAACGGTGTAACCGAGACCGTAACAGAATACCATTCCACCAAGATTACTGATTTAGCGTCTAATTGGATAACAGCTCAAGAAGAACCTTGGTTTGCTTGGGTAGCATATTCAGCGCCGCATTCACCTTTTCATTTGCCGCCTTTGTCACTACATAACCGAGATTTATCAGGCACAGATTCAGATATAAATACTAATAAACGTGATTATTATTTAGCCGCTATTGAAGCGATGGATACCGAAATTGGTCGTCTACTTGATACTTTAGATGCAGAAACTCGCGCAAACACGATTATTATTTTTATTGGTGACAATGGTACGCCCAAAGCAGTAATAGATACCGCCGCTTATAGTGCAACGCACAGTAAATTCAGCTTATATCAAGGGGGGGTGGCCACTCCGTTTGTTGTGTCAGGGAAAGGGGTTTCACGTACAAATGAGAGAGAAAAAGCACTAGTTACTGCGACTGACTTGTATGCGACCATAGCAAATATTGCCGGCGTAACTGATACTAAAATACATGATAGCCAAAGTTTTAAATCGCTCTTCTCGGAGCCCGAAGCATATGAGCGAAATTATGTTTATACAGCATATAAATCTGCTGCAGTAACAGGGTGGACAACCCGTTCAAAAAACTACAAGTTGATTGAGTTTGATGATGGCACACAGGAGTTCTATTCATTACAAGATGGCTTTGCAGAATCCGATGATTTATTACCGACGACTGACAATGTCTTGCTTGAAGCGATAAATAATTTAGAAAGCTTTGCCTCGGTCACTCAAGGGGATGTCTCTGAGGTTATTGAAGGGGCTATCGATATTACCAATGCGATATTAGCCAGCAAAAGCCAAAACTGTGCAGATTATATAGAGCAATTTACTTCAACCGTGAATGACGTTAATAAAGGTAAAGTCTTTTATGGTGATTTGGTTATTTCGCAAGTAGGCGATAAATGTATTTTTCAAACCAATGCGATTCCAAATCATGACTTTAATGATGGTGGCAGCGCTTTTCCTAATGATGTGACCGAACAAAATGATCTGTTTGAAATAACCACTTCTCCTGCTATATCAATATCGTCGACACCTATTTCATTGCAGGTGGATAATGCCCTTATGCTTAATGGCGTAAAAGTTGATTTACTGGCGGCTGGTTGTTATGGCATAGGAAATGGAAAAATTGGCTGTAATGATATGGCTCAAGCATGGCGTTATGATCCAATGCATGAAGCCAATGGCTTTGCGGTTGATTCACATAATGCCCATGCACAGCCTGATGGTACTTATCATTATCACGGTTCCCCCTTAGCCTTATTTGACGATACCGATAATCAAGAGTCGCCCGTGGTTGGTTTTGCCGCGGATGGTTTTCCTATATTTGGCTCTAATTTTGACGATGAGGGGACTATCCGCCCAGCGCAATCAAGTTATCGCTTAAAATCAGGTAATCGTCCTAGTGGTGAAGGTGAGCCAGGAGGTAGTTACGACGGAACGTATCGCGATGATTATGAATATGTTGAAGGGCTTGGGGACTTAGATGAATGCAATGGTATGACAAAAAATAGCGCATATGGCTATTACATTACGCTAAGTTATCCTTATGTGTTGGCATGTTTTTCAGGAACGCCAGACAGTAGTTTTACCAAGTAGCGATACAACAGGTGTTGTTATTAGCGTGATAGGTAGATGAGGGAGAGTTGTGATTTACTTCACACATGAGGCCACTTAACTTTGAATAGATATTTAAAGATAAGTGTCTAAAGGTCAGCGGTCTCATGTGTTTTAGATAAAAGATTAAAATTAATTGTTGCCTAGAAAACTTCTCACGTCGTTAAGTGCCGTGACGGAGAAACCATCATCGTAAAAATAAAGAATAACGCCATTCTTATCTAGCAGTACAACGCGTGCATTATTAGGGCTTTCATTACCCGTGAAGGCTTGTACTTTATCACCATCTTCATAAACAGTAACAACCCCTTTCCATAATGGTTTTGGAATACCAGCACGCATACCGTTATCAATCATAGTACTGAACATTCTTGGAAATAGTCCTTGAATAGTCGGTAGTTCATAGGCTGCAACTTTTGTTTTAGTCATGTCTAAACCTATTAACCAACGATCAATATCAAACTGTGAGTTTTGTTTGTAACCAATAAGTAATAAGGTGAAGTCTTCCTTAAAATCTTCCGGCATATTCATGCTGTTTTTTTCAAGTGTTTGACCCGTAATAGATGGAAAAGATTTTCCGGTAATATTTTGGTTTGGGTGATTAGCGCTACAGGCCGTTAGCAGACTAATGAAAAGACATAAAATAATGATACGCATTTATAGGTTACTCGTTTGTTATTACAGTTATCTAACCTATACGTTAGATTAAAATGTTCAGTTCACAATCTTTTATTTTTTCTACTATTTTTGTATTTGCTTATATTTGATTATGTTGGTTTCATTATTTGATCTTTAGGTGTGGTTATAGCGTAATACTAAGATGAACCATAACATTTTCAAGCTCAACACTATGCGGTTATGGTCCGATATTCTCTATTTGGAAGGAGTTAAGTGATGAACAAAGTGAACCCTAAAGCGCTGTTACACAGTAAATGGAGCAAGGTTGAAGTAACTCATAAAGAAAAACACTTTATCATCACAAAGGTTAAATTTGATGAAGATCAAAAAGTTGTTGACTGTGTAATAGAGGCGGTAATGACTAAAAATGACTATGAAATTGATTGGCGTGAGCTAAAACTCATTGATAAGTGGCGTATAGGCTGGCAATAAATACCTAAAGTAGTACGCTAGGTACTTTACCAGTTAATTGTTTCGCCATTCCAGCCAAGATAACTTGCTGTTTGGTCTACCGGTGTTTCTTCAACAATAGTTAATAGCTGTTTTGCGACATATTCACAGGTAAATAGCTTACCAGCAGGTACATTCTTATGGAATGGTTTAGATAAAGGTGTGTCTGTAGTACCGGGATGAAAAGCAATCAGTTTTATATTCTTAGCACGTCGTGCTAATTCAATTGAAGCCGTTTTAATCATCATGTTTAAGGCGGCTTTTGATGCGCGATAACTATACCAACCACCTAAACGATTATCACTGATACTGCCTACTCGGGCACTAAATACCACCATCTTACACGGTGATTTCCCTGTTAAAAGAGGGATAAGTTTTTGAATCCATAACATCGGCGTTAGTGCATTGGCTGTCATTACCTGTTGAAACGCTTCTACATCGAATTCTTCTATACGTTTTTCAGGATAAATATCATTGCTGTGCAGTATGCCGTTACAGATGAACACACGGGTAATAGGAGGGTAATCTTCAATCGTAATTTGCTTAATGGCGACTTCGATTGATTCTGATTGATAATCTTTTACTATGATCTCTTTATCGTGAAAAACTAAGTGTTCATCGTTAGTTGAATTTAGGCTGCTATTTTCATTGATAACATTACTACTAACGTTACTCGTGGTATCTCGACGTATAAGAATTAAGCCAGTGTTTTCCGTTGCTTGTATTGTTAAGGCAATCGCTTTTGCTATGCTACTATTTGCGCCTATGATCAGTGTTCTTTGAGATATCATAACAAGCTCCAGTAATACAGTTAGTGGATTTTATACCAAAAATTTTAGCCAGCATTGCTGACAATGGATGACGATACTTGGCAATGGCTAAATACACCAAGTGACTGATTCTTTTAATCACCGGCCAGTTTAACGGAGCAACCCAAAAACCTTTACCAACGATAGTCCATGCTCTATGAGTAACTTCAAGCCCTAGCAGCAGTTGATCGTGATAATAAGCGTGTAATATTTTCATGGCCTCATCAAACTTAATGTCGGGGTAAAGGCTATCAAAATCGTCTAGATGAATATCAACCAACTTAATGGCATTGTCTTTATCGTAACTTTTAAGGTGAGTCATTTCTGTTGTGCACATGGGACAGTGACCATCATAAAATATTGTTAACATGAAACTACTCCTAGCTGTGCTTGTGTCGTGAATATTGCCGTTCCTTTAGTGATAACTAAAAAACACGGTTGGGTAAGCCATGTCATTAAATATCAATACGGCAATTGCTTGGGTAACGATCACCTAGCTGATCTTTCTTTTATCTATACTCACTATCCAATCAAATCAATAATGACCGATTTAATATACTGAGTGCGACTATTTTCGAAAGAAAGACGGTTTTGGCAAAGGTATAAGGTTTCATTAACCGTATGTTTTAAATAATGTATGGTGATGTCGTCTTGCTTATTAAAAGCATTGACGGCATGTAAGGGCAACACAGTAAAACCTAACCCTCGACTAACAGGCTCTAAAATTAAGCTAATTTGATTAGAAAATCCGGCATGTCTAAACTGATTAATATGTTCAAATTCAGAGAAATTGAGACTGAGTAATTGATGGATATGATGTTCTGCGTCAGGGTGCCCAATAAAGCCAAGTTCTATTAATACTTGCCAGTTAATGAGTTTAATTTTATTTGATGTAACTAACACTAAGGGCTCTACCGCTATTGGTGTGCTTATTAACGCTGAACTTTTAGTGAGTTCGGTGAGTAAACCGATATCCACCTTTCTATCGATTAAGTCCTGTTCTATGCTTGAGTTCGGCGCAAACATATAATCTACAATTAAGGTTGGATGGCGTTGCTGTATATTCAATAACTGTGGGTATAACTTTAATCCGACACTACCGGGTGTTGTTATTTTTACTGTGCCAATGAAGGGATCATCTTGTTTTATCGATGCTTCCATTTCTTCAGAAGTCCTCAATAAAATTTTTCCTTGCAGGTAAAGCTTTTCACCTGCATCCGTTAGTGAAAAAGATTTTCCTTCGCGGACAAGTAGTAAAGTCGCTAAGTGTTGTTCTAACTTTTTTATATGCTGACTGACGCCAGATTGAGTCATAAATAGTTTATCAGCCGTTTTTGTAAAATGGCCGATATCGACAAGGCAACAGAATGTTTTTAACCAAACAAGATTAATCATTACAAAGCGTACTCATAATTATGACTTATGATAATTGTACGTAATTAATGTGCCAGCGTAAACTCTATCCATCTAAACAATACCGACTTAAAAAATACCAACTGGTTTAACAGAGGAATAAATAATGAGTAAAGCATACCCAAGATCATTTTCACATATTGGCATTTCAGTACCTAACGTAGAAGCAGCCCTGAAATTCTACACTGAAGTATTAGGTTGGTACGAAATTATGAAACCAACCGTCATTGTTGAAGATAATAGCCCTATTGGCGAAATGTGTACGGACGTATTCGGCGCTAATTGGGGTAAGTTTAAAATTGCTCATATGTCTACGGGCGATCGTATTGGTGTTGAATTATTTGAATTTAAAAATCAAGAAAACCCAGAAGACAACTTTGAGTATTGGAAAACAGGTGTATTCCATTTCTGTGTTCAAGATCCTAACCTAGAAGAGCTGGTTGAAAAAATAGTTGAAGCAGGCGGTAAAAAACGTATGGCAGAGCCACGTTATTATTACCCAGGAGAAAAACCATATCGCATGATTTATATGGAAGACCCGTTTGGCAATATCTTAGAAATATATAGCCATAGTTATGAGTTAACTTATGCTGCGGGCGCTTATTAATTTTATAGCACAAATAATATGAAGAAATCAGAGGTAAGGTTAATCTAAAAACCTTCCTCTACTTCAAAAGTTAACTGCTCTTTGGTTATCGGGTGACGAAAGCTTAATCGTTGTGCATGTAAATGAAGTCTATCAGCACTGGTGCCATATAAGCCATCACCAATAATAGGTAAGTTAAGGCCATCAGGGTGTGCGCAATGCATACGTAGTTGATGTGTTCTACCCGTAATAGGGTATAAAAATAACTTGCTGGTATTACCTATTTCTTCAATAAGCTGCCAATGCGTTTCAGCATACTTTCCGTGCTCGTGGCATACCATTTGTTTTGGTCTGTCATCAAAGTCACCACGCAGGGGTAAACATATCTCACCGGCGGTGTTTTCTAACTTACCCTCAATAGTTGCTACATAACGTTTGCTTACTTCTTTATCAAGAAACTGTTGTTGCAAGTTTTTATGAGCACGTTCATTCAGTGCTAACATTAATAAGCCAGAGGTAGCCATATCTAATCTATGGATAATCAAACTACCTGTTGCTTGAGGAAACTGTGCCTTAATACGGGTATATACAGAGTCTTTAATAGACTTTCCAGGCACAGACAATAAACCCGCGGGTTTATTAACTACCACGACATGCTCATCTTGAAAAACAATCTCTAAATCTAACCCTTCAGCGGGATTAATCAATAAAGGGTTTTCATCTACCTCCATACCGGTAAGCATGTGACTTAAAATGGGTTGGCATTTACCTTGGCAGGCGGGGTAGAAGTGTTGGTGTTTTCTTATTTCTGACTTAGGCTGTGTTCCCCACCAAAACTCAGCCATACATAACGGCGTTAGCTTATTTTCAAAGGCATACTGCAACATTTTTGGTGCAGCGCAATCACCAGATCCAGCCGGTGGTTTTTGCACTATGGTGTCGGAAAAAAGCTCAATTAAGTCTTTACGTTCTCCTTTACAGTTTAACATTTGGTATTGTTTGAAAAAATGTTTTTGCAGTGTTGTAGAACGCTTTTTTCTGATTTTTTTTAGTGACTCTATTTCATCGGTAAGTTGCAATAAACGACTTGAGGTTAAGTTAATACTTGTTTGATGATGTAGCTTTAATGCTTGTAGCGCTTTTTTATCCGTAACACTGGCGCGAGATAGTTCAATGCTAATATCTCTATGTTCGTCTTCAGGTAAACCAGCAGAGCTGAGCCAAGCGCGTTTTTCTTTACGTGCCTTTTTGTTCTCTCGCATTTGTTGCTGCAGACACACTATTTCTTCTTCAGACTTACCTACTTCTGTCTCTAATAAAAGTGTCAACTTACAAATGTCGGGATTGGCTTCTAATTGAGCAATGGTCTTGTTGATACCATTGATTTCAATTTGTTGTGTCTGCTCAAATTCACTCTGCTTATATGCTTGATGTATTGTGGGAACAAAGTTAATTTCAGCCCTCTCATCGGTACCACTTTCATTAGCATTGCCCGAAAGAGCGGATAAGTAACCAAGCGAGCCTTGCATATCTTTAACAATTAACACCCCATACATTCTACCTTGTTGCTCTGAATCGACAGGATGAAATCTTTTTAATTTCAGCTGTAACTCTTCACTTGCTGCTTGTGCTAAGGGATGTGTTTGATAATGAAAGGGGTAAGTAAACTTCGCAGGTAATTGGTACTGACTAATGTCACAAGTGAATTTAGTGAAACAGGATAAATGGCTGGTATTAAACATGATAGTGAACTAGCAAATAAGTTAAAAATAAAAGTCACGTCGGCGTATGCCTTAGGTGATGCTCTATAAGTAGTGTCTATTCTAATCGTTATCACTAATGACTGCACTGCTTAAATGTAAATGGAATAACGAATTTTTCTTTAGCATCATAATGAATAATAAACTGTCATTTTTTTACACTTGTACAATTAAGGGGGGTGCTGTTTTTTTATCTCATTGTCTTTACAATGAAATTTACATGTGGTAAGTCCTATGCATTTTTTTGTATAAGGAAAAGGAAGTCCACAGACGATATTTAAAATATTTATATATTAACTGAGGGGAAACTAATGAATATAGTGAAAAAAGCTTTGGCTATTGCAGCCATTGTACTAACAAGTTTTTCAGCTTCAGCCACACTGATTAATGTTGGTGGTGTTGAATGGGATCCTGATTATGTTTTTGACTTTAACGGAGTTGCTGGCGTTATTTATCAAGAAATTGATTTAGGAACAGGGAATTTAAGTGCTTACGGTAGGGTTACATCGTTAAATGGTCTAGGTGCTGCCGATTTATGCCCTGGTTGTGAATTAACTTTTCATTTTGGTGGTTATAATTTATCAGGAGCTGATGCTGCTTTAACAAGTGATTTTGAATATACAGGAGGTTGGATGAATTTTGGGTAGATAACACTGCGGATGCGCCAGTAAGCGATTCAAATCTATTAACTGCTGCTAACACCGGTCATGGCGGCGGAGAAAATGCATTATGGCTTTCACTGGCAGGGCATGTTTTTGCGGGTACAAAAACTACCCTCTTAGGAGGGACAAATTTAGCTGGCTTTCCTATAGGCGCAGGAGCGTTAGATGTCACTGGAGGGATAGCAATGGGGAATATAGATACCACCTCAATATTACTGCCTAATGATACTTCACTGGTCTGATCTTTGGTTCCACGTTTACTCATTTTGACAATGATGACTCAATAGCTTGGGGGACGGGCTCTGCTGACTTTAGTGGTGAATCAATTCCAGAGCCAACAACACTTGCTATCTTTGCTTTAGCTCTGATCGCACTAGCTATTAGAAGTCGTAATAAAAGAGTTTAATCTACTTCAATTATTATATGTCTAATACAAAAAAGGCCTTCATAAATGAAGGCATTTTTATTTTAATTCAGTTAAATCACATCAAGAATAGAGCCAATTATGATTAGTAATAAACATTGTAAAATAAACTGACAGTGCATGTACTCTATGCTTTTCAGCCTACTCAATTAATAAAAGGGACTAACTTCCACTAACAATCTCTATAGTACTAACGCCACTATGAATTAGTGCAGCATTACTAGGTAATTCTTCATTACCGGCTAGTAAGTAGATAACTTGTTGGCCTTTTTGAGCAAGCTCTAAGGCATGTTGGTAATTGAGCATAATCTTTGAACTGACACTTTGCGGATATTTTTCGGCATCGCGGCGAACATATTCAATTAACTCAATGTTGACATTGTCATCATAAAAAACAGCATCGGCAAATTGTAAAGTGCGATGGGCGTTTAAGGTTAAGTTGTCAGGGTTACCGTCAGTGGTATGAATAAAAACAATTTTGCCCGCAGGCGGTGCTACTTGTTCTTTTAAACTAACGATTAACTGTTGTTCGGCTTCTTGTTGATGACCATCAAGTAAATTTTGGCCTATCGGTCCTCGTAGGGTGTTCTCCCAAAAAGTACGGCGATTGGGGATGCCTTTAATACGTGCTTTTACATGATCACGAAACTTTAATGAAAAGTCAGCTAAGCGGCCATAACCTTGCGGTAATATTTTCTCTATTTGTTCGCGTAACATGCGAATGAGTATCGGGGCACTGCCTGAGCTTGAAAGTGCAATAATCATAGGCGAGCGATCAATAATAGCTGGCGTTATATAGGTACAAAGGGCAGGTTGGTCAACAACATTAGCAAGAATGTTAAACTCTAGCGCTTCATAATAAACTTGTTCATTAACGGCGGTATCATCGGTGGCAGCAATCACTAAGGTAATTTTGGTTAACAAACCTGCTTTATAATTATGCTGTAACCAACCTAATTGATTCTCGTTAATTAAGCGCTCAACACCTTCGGTAACGCTTGCCGCCATGATGGTAATGTTTGTTGTGGTCTTTAACAGTAATTCGATTTTACGGGCAGCAACATCACCACCACCAACGACCATGGCATTAATTTTACTACCATCAAGAAAAACGGGAAAATACTTCATCTACAAGCCAACTCTAACTAACGATTAATCAATATGCTCACATTAACATAACAGAAATAATAAAACCTTAATCTGTATTAAGTTGATGTTTAACCTGTTGTAACGCTTAACTTTGATTCACTGACCGCTAAACCATTAGCATCGCCATAAATAGTCCAACCAGGAATAAAGTCAATGCCAGCGAAATTAATAACTACATTCACATCACCGACACCTAACTTCTCTGTTTTTATCGGATTACAGCCAAGTGCTTTGACCGCAATAGCTAAAGTGCCAATAGTACCTGCATCACGAATACATCCGTTGATAACTACAGCCTGCCAATTATTTTTAACCGCATTTTCTGCTATCATATCGCCTAATAGGGCGCGGTTCATACTGCCTTTACCATCAACTACCAGTACTTTACCCTTACCATCAGAGGCTAATAGTTCTTTCACTTTTGAATTGTCTTCAAAGCAAGCCACAGTGACTATTTCGCCATAAAAAATGATCTGCTTGCCATAATCAATAAAAGCTTTGTCAGCAAGGTTAAGTTGTTCAGCATAGTGATCAAATAGGTCTGGTAGTAAATCCAACATGGTATTTTCCCTTTTATAGTTATTTATACCTACTCTAGCAGTAATGAATGATAAACTAGCATCAAGCTTATTTATTGCTACTATTTGCCAATTACATCGTCTATTTACATCAATGACAACGAGTAGCAACAAACACAATATACCAGTAGAGAAAATTAGATGCCTTGGATACAACTTAGATTAAGTGCCAACGAAGATAACGCCGAAAAATACAGTGACTGGCTTTCAGCCTGTGGCTCACAAGCCGTTACTTTTATTGATGCAAAAGACACCCCAATATATGAACCACTTCCGGGTGATGAAGTACTTTACTGGTCAAATACTGTTGTCATGGGATTATTCGACGCTAGCCACGATATGGATAAAGTGATTAGTTATTTACAAGGTATTCATCCCGATAAAGATCAAATGCAGTACAAGCTTGAACAATTAGAAGATAAAGACTGGGAACGTGAATGGATGGATAATTTCCACCCAATGAAATTTGGTGAACGTTTATGGGTTTGTCCTAGCTGGCGCGATGTTCCAGATCCTGATGCAGTTAATGTCATGTTAGATCCTGGCCTTGCTTTTGGTACAGGAACTCACCCAACCACTGCTTTATGTTTAACCTGGTTAGACGGCTTAGACTTACAAGATAAAACTGTAGTCGATTTTGGTTGTGGCTCCGGCATTTTATCATTAGCAGCACTTAAGTTAGGTGCAAAGAAAGTTATTGGTATTGATATCGACCCACAAGCACTGCAAGCAAGTCTTGCTAATGCAGAACGTAATAATGTTTCCGATAGACTTGAGTTGTATTTACCTAAAGATCAGCCTAAATTTAAAGCTGATGTTGTTGTAGCAAATATTCTAGCTGGACCATTACGCGAGTTAGCGCCAACTATCATGGAATTCGTTGGTGATAAAGGTTTGTTAGCTTTATCTGGCGTATTAGAAGAGCAAGCTGAAGTGTTACAAACAATGTACGGGCAATGGTGTGATATGGAACCTGTAAGCATACAAGAAGAATGGGTTCGCTTAAATGGACAAAGAAAGTAACTTCATTTAGCTATGAGTGTCATCCCCGAGTTGTCTTATCGGACGTGGCAAGGATGCCACTTATTAGATAATGCAGACGGTACAGGAAGTACTTTATTAGATAATGCAGGAGCAATTATCCTGAGCACATTATCCTAGAGCCAGCACTTTTCTCTCTTAGCAATTAAGACGTAATACTCCATGAGTTGTCTAATGACTTCTCTTTGTTTGGCGGTTCAAATAACATTACTTGGTTACGACCAGTATTCTTAGCGATATACATTGCGCTATCGGCATCTTTAAGTAAGTCGGTTAGACGAAAGCCCGATCGTTTTAAATCGGTCACACCAAAACTGGCGGTAAGAGAAAAATTAGTACCGGAAGTTTTACTAACAATACTTTCTATAGCAATCCTACACGCTTCGGCCCTACTATAAGCTTTATCAATATTTGTGCTAGGTAATAACAAGCAAAACTCTTCCCCTCCTAATCGAGCAAATACATCATTACTTTTACCTATGGCTTGGCAGACTTTAATGGTTTCTTTTAATGCCCAATCGCCACAAATGTGCCCATGATTATCATTTATCTTTTTGAAATGGTCTAAATCAAACATGATGACACTTAAGTCTTGCTGAGCAGTTTTACAATATCTTATGGCGCTAACTGCCACATAATTAAAGTGTCGACGATTATATATTCCGGTTAACTCATCGCTTTGTGAAAGTATTTTTACTCGTTTATGCACGCGCCATAAATGTGTGCCCCATATCGACAATATACTCATTAATAGAATCAGAATTGCAATGCCCAATTGCACGTTGCGTATTTTAGTTTCAGCTAAAGCTTGCTTAGTTATTAGTAAATTGTTTTGTTCATTGAGTAATTTTATTTTACTGATTTGTTCCAAACTATCATGCTCAGCGAGCTGAAAGGCAAAATGCTTAGCTTTGACTTCATTAATAAATGCTTTATCAAACTGGGCATACTGCTTGAAATAACGTAGTGCTAAAGTGGGGTTGTTTTGCTTTTCAGCGACTTGGAATAAAACTCGGTAGCTATCTCTACCTCGCTCGACACCAGTATTACCCTTATTGAGTAACATCGCTTTAGTGGCATAATATTTAGCATTTTCCATGTCATTTAATTGAAAATATGCTTGAGCAATAACATTATCAATAGCGGCTATGAGCATAGGGAATAACGTACTCTGTACTTCATCAGCATAAGGTAAAAGCAAATTCAGCGCTTGTTCTGGTGCATTGGATTGTAAATATAACTTGGCTTGATGTCGGCGTATTGCATTAGACCCAATGTTGTTTTTACTGGTAATACAAAGCTTCAGAGCATCACTTATTGCAGGACTATTCACCTTGAGCTGCCCTAAGTTAAACTTTGCTTCGAGGTAATATTGTTTCGCAAAACATCTTTTGTGCGGAGATAGGTCATGTAGCTCTAATTGCGCAATATGCTCTAACGCAAAATCATATTTTTTTATGCTGATATAAAATATAACAGTAGCTAGCAAACTATTCTGAATGACGCTGTTATCCGTTATTTTGTTTATAATCAGATTATTCTCAGCAATATACTGTAAACCATCGGCCCACTTATGGTTTATTGCCGACAAGTTTATAAGGGTATGATTAGCTCTAAATTTAAGTTGAATATCAGAACTTGAGTGTAAAATGGCTTTAAGTTTTTTCTCCGCTTTATCGTGCTCACCAATATAAGCGAAATGATAGCCCTGTAAATAATTAAGGAATTGTCGATGAGCGGGGGTAAAGTCAGCACTTTGTTGATTAAGTTCTTTGAGTAATTGCCTGAATAGCGTTGGATCACTTAATCTACTATCATCAGCAAGTTTAAATTTTTTTGCGATATCGTTACTGATAATAAGTGCATCAGCTAGGTGAGGCTTTTGTTCACTTGCCCCGATACTATTAGCCGAGGTAAGCAACAAGCAAAGTAATAGCAATCTAAAAGTAATAAAAAAATAGACGAACAGGGGAGATATAGCCTTTAGATGACTAATTTTTTTTTGAGCTACGTTGTTGTTAGGCCAGGGGCTTACTTCTATCACGTTTATTTATTTCCTGACTTGGCAGTAATACGCTTTTATTTATTCTCAGTTCATAGCAAAATAGAGAATTAATCGGGGTGTATAACTAGTCATTTTAAATAGAAAATATTTAATCGTTAATCAATAGAGTGATACAGCAACTCACTAACTAATGGACTCAATTTAGTATAGCAGTAAAGTCTTGTATACAGGGCTAGATAGGCGAATTTCCAGGGATAAATATATGGCTCGATTATTAAGAGGCAACACTCCATGAATTATCTAGCAATTTTTCATTATCATCTTTTTTAGGTTCAAAAACAGTCAACCTATTTCGACCCGCATGTTTAGATTCATAAGCGGCAAAGTCAGCATCAGTTAATAGTTTCTCTAAATCAAAACCAGAGCGAGTTACGTCGGTTATACCGAAGCTGGCAGTAATGGTAAAGTTATTACCAGACTCCTCAGTAATGGTATTTTCAATAGCAGCGCGACAAGCTTCAGCACGTAAAACTGCAGCATCAATATTGCAACTGGGTAATAATATACAAAATTCTTCACCACCTAAACGGGCAAATATATCATTTTTTCGCCCAATGGTTTTGCACACTCTAATGGTTTCTTTTAACGCCCAGTCACCACAGATATGACCAAAAGTATCATTGATTTTTTTGAAGTTATCTAAATCAAACATAATCAGACTTAAATCTTGTTCCGCACTTTGACAATATTTTAATGCGCTCGTGGCAACTTGAGCAAAGTGTCTACGGTTATAGATTCCCGTTAATTCATCATATTCAGACAAGGCTTTTACCCGTTTATGAGATCGCCATAAGCGAGCTCCCCAAAGCGTTATCATAATAATGATAAAAGTCATTACGGTAATAATTTGCTGGATATTAGTCACCTTGTTGTTGGCTAATACTTGTTCGGCAGCTAAAAAATTATTTTGCTTATTCAACAGTGTTATTTGACTTTCATGTTCAAAAGTTTGTAGTTTAGCCAATTGGAATGCCAAATGTTTCGATTTTTCACCCTTTAAACGTTCTGTTTCTGATTCACTAAATTTCTCATGATAGCTCAATGCTAAGTCGATTTTTTTTTCTTGCTTAGCGATGAGATAAAGAAGCCTGTAGCTATCAGTATTCTGAAAAGCATCGATATATTTATTAGCTTTTACTGCTTCTAATGCGTATTTTTTTGCGTTATGTAAGTTATCTATTTTAAAGTAACTATTAGCTAATATGTTGTGCATGCGAACAGTCAGCATTGGGTAGAGAGTTGCATTGATTTCATCATAGTGAGGCAATAATGAAGTAAGCGCTTTACCCGCGTCATGCGCCTCTAAATATAATTTTGCTCGGTATACACGAATGATATTGGTATATAGCTTATTCCCTGCATTCATACATATGTTTAAAGCAGCATCAATACTTTTATCATCTGGTTTTATTTGTTGAAGATTCATTTTTGCTTCAAGTGATAACTGCTCAACAAAACAATTATGTTGCAGAGATAAGTTTTCACGTTTAATTAAAGCGAGATCTTTAAGGACTAAATTATATTGTTGAATTTGGTTGTAAAACATCATGGCAGTAAGGATGCTTACTTGATAATGCTCCTCATCTTTAATGAAAGAGAGCATTTCTTTATTTAAAGCAATATGCCTTAAACCGTCAGACCAGTCTTTTTTTGCTGCTGCAACGCTTATTAACGTGTAGTTAGCTCTAAACCTAATCAAATTGTTTGCACTAGACGATAATATTTCTGTAAATAAGTTATCTGCGAGATCATATTCACCACGGTAAGTTGCTAAATCACCTTGAAGAAATTGGTAATAATAGCGTTGTTCTACAGTAAATGAATCAGTTACCTGCGACAATTCGATCAATAACCTTTTGTATACCTGAGGGTCATCACGTCTATTTTTATCCGCTAATAAAAGCTTATCAGATATCTCTTGAGAATTTATTCTAAATAGTTCGTGCGGTGTGGTCTTATCAGGCTGAAAGCTGGGGGACGCAACTACTTTACTCGATGTAGTCCAACTTAAAATAGTAATAGATAACGATAGGAATATCAGCCACTTTTTTGAGTGACAACTGTCTTTTAGTTCCTTTAAAATGCAGATGTTATTCATGTTTAATTTATTCTATTTTTAAAAGTTAGTTGCGAATGTTTTGATGCAAGTGACAATTTCTATCTCATTACTCTCTTCTGGAACCATCAATGGTACACATTTAATCATGGGTAAATCATATATTGTCTCAGCTAAACGTTCCGTATTTTTACTGATAATGGCAGAAACTTGATATTCAGTGAAATTGGCAATAACTAACATATTAGTTACTGCACTATCGTTATTGAGTGACGAGTCACTGGCCATTTTTACTAATACTTCAATTACGTTACTCATACTACTTACTCCATTGTGTTTTTTCGATACGGTTACGATAATGCTCTGGCGATAAATTTTTATGTTATAAAACGAGGCTCAATTCAGGACCATTTTTTATACGCTTTTCTTTTTTATCTATTGCCACTAATTTTGCCAGTACTGCTTCGTTAGGTTGCATGGTGCTACAAGGGGGGATTACTAAGGTGGTATGCATGAATAATTCAGCATCAACAAGCTCAGTGAGTAATATTTTGTCATCACGCATGGCATCAATAGCAATACCTTTAGCTTGATAAAGAATAACCTCGTGATCACGGGGATAATGTTCAAGTAACAAATCAACTAAAACCTGACGATAAGCTTTACCCGTAGAGAACTTACCTAACGATTTATCACCAGCAAGGGCAACTTGCCATAAGATTAAATGCGCAGAGGTATCAATATTGCGCTTATAGAACATAAACTGGCTAGTTTCATAATGCATGCAGCCTGTCTTACCTGGGTCTATCCCCAAGTCGGCATACAAACAATCTTCAGCAGATATGCCTGGTTCCATAGTGGCAGGTAGCTCTTCGGCTTTCGCTTTTTTAATCGCTCGGTGGCTAACACAGGCAAACACCCCCGGATGTCCATAAAATGCAGCAACTACTTTTTTACCATCACGGACTTCGCCTAAAATAGTATTAACCATTTCGTTGTAAGTAATGTTGCGGTTTTTACCTTCTTCGTAGAAGCGTTGTAAACAGCGAACATCTGTATTCATGCCTTCAAGCCATTTTTGGGCAAAGCCATTGGCCATCAGTGAAAATACTACATCTGCTTGTTCGATATGACTTTTGGAGATAGGGCTAATATGCGCACCTAAAGTCATGCCAGTACCAACACACACTAAACTGCCTGACATGGTAAAATCCTTTTTATTCTTAGGGGTAATCTGGGGATAACAACGGTGCGATGCCTACTAAAAAAGGAAAGTCGTAGCATTGTTCTTATTTTGTAACTAAATTACCAGATGCAGGTATCAGGGGCAATCAGTATATTACTTTATAGTACTGTTTTTACTGATAAGACTTAATCGATGGCAATGACTATTTTTTAGAGTTTGGCGTGGCAAATAGTTGCGTAATTACCTTAGCTTGCCACTGGCTTTGGTCAAAATACTGATAGCCATTTTCGGAGGTGGTATCTTGTACGCTGGCTTCGAAAACATAGCCTATTTTTCGCAATATACGTTGTGTTGCTCTGTTTTTATTCGCATAAAAAGCATTGATTCTATCAATATTAAAATGCTTAAACCCGTATTCCATTATCGCGGAAACCGCTTCTTCAGGCAGTAGTTTACCGTTAGCTTTAGTGGCTAACATAATACCAATCTCTACTTGGTCAATAGGCAAAGTGCTTGGTTTAGTGGTTTGACTTGCAGCTAACCAAGAAAAAGCTTGAGTACCTATGATCTCATCGGTTTTTTTATCGACAATTGCCCATGTGCGCACGGTATTTTTTACAAGGTTATTGGCTGCTAACGCACGATGAAAAGCCGCTTGTGCTTTTGCTTGGGTTAGTGGTTCGCCAACCACTCGCATCATTTTTTTGTCGGTGTATTGATAACAATAAAAGGCTTCATCTGCCATTATTAATGGTCGTATGAGTAGCCGCTCCGTGGCAAAACTGTGCATGTTTAACTCTTTAATGATATATAAATATTATGAATGGATTAGCAACTCAGGGCTATATATAATCCCATGAGCTATCTAACTTCTTTGAATTGTCTACTTAAGGTACTTCGAATAGAGTGACACGATTACGTCCGGAATTTTTTGAAGCATATGCGGCAAAATCAGCATCTGCTAATAGCTTATCTAAATTAAAACCTGAGCGCTTAGCATCGGTAACACCAAAGCTAGCAGTGATTGAAAAGTCACAACCCGATTCTTCAGTAATTATCTCTTCAATGGCCGCTCTACAAGCTTCTGCACGTAGCATAGCAGCGGCAATATTACAGCTAGGTAAGACTAAACAAAACTCTTCACCCCCTAAACGGGCAAATATGTCATTTTGTCGACCAATACTTTGACACGCCTTGATAGTTGCTTTTAATGCCCAATCACCACAGGCATGACCAAACGAGTCGCTAACCTTTTTGAAGTGATCTAAATCGAACATAATCACACTCAATTCCTGCTCAGCATTTTTACAATACTTTAAAGCACTGTTGGTTACCTGGGCAAAATGACCACGATTATAAATACCGGTTAACGCATCATATTCTGCCAGTTCTTTCACGCGTTTATGTGCCTTCCATAATCTCCCGCCCCATAGCGTTAATAAGGCTAACGTTACTGTTAATATGGTAATCATTAATTGAATATTGGCAACTTTAGCTTTGTCTAAGGCTTGTTCACTGATTAACAGAGCATTTTTTTCATTGAGTAACTGTATTTGGCTTTCTTGTTCATAAGCATTGTGTTCTGCTAGCTGAAACGCTAAGTGTTTTTCAGATGATTTATTCGTATAAATATCTTTTAATTCAATATATTTTTCATTGTATTGCAAAGCTAGTTCATAACTTGAATTGAGTTTTGCAATCTCATAAAGAATTTTTTGTGATTCCACTACTTTTCTTGTTGTAGGCATGGTCTTAGCTAATGTTATGGCTTTTAACGCAAATCGCTCACTTTCTTTTAAATCACCTTCTAAAAAAAAGGATTGCGATAAAAGTGAGTAGGCTCGAGTAATGAGCCGTACATACTTAGTAGATTCAATTGCTTGTATGTGTTTGAGTAAGGTTTCTTTACCTTCAATAAAGTTACCATTATTTATTTGTGTTTCAGCTACGAATGAGCGGATCAAATTTTCAGCTATAGGCTCACTTTTACAGGCATCTAAAGCGTCATCTAAAACTGGATCTGTTAGTTTAATTGAAGTGTTAAATATTGCCTCGATTTTAAACATTTTAGCCATGCAGATTTGCCTAGGTTTTAATGCTATTTTCTCAAGGTTTTGCGCATACTTTAAGCCTAGTGAGTATTGACCTATCTGGTTATAAAACATAGCAGCGAGAGCAAGTCCATTTTGCTTAAGTTCTTCATCTTCAATCTCTGGTAGGGTATCTAATAGTTTGGATAGATGTGATAAACCATCAGTCCAATTTTGGTCATAAGCGTAGAAATTAACCATTGTTATTCTACATCGAAGTTTTATCATTTTATCTGCATCTGAAGATAAGATAGTTTCCAGAATGGGAAGTGCAGAATGTGCTTTACCAGTGAATACTAATTGATATGCTTGTAAATATTTTAAAAGGTATTTTTGTTGGGGTTTCAATTGAACAGTATTAGTTGCAATATCTTCTAGTAAATTTGCAAACTCAATTGGGTGAGTACTTTTTATTTGTTCAGCTTTAATTAATTGTTCAGAAACATTATCTGCATATGAATCAAAAGATAAAAACAGTAGAAATATATTGAGAAATATCAGAGAATTCCTACTGTAAAATTTTGGCATCATTTTCTACCAATTTACGACCGTCTTAGTTTTTTCTTCATCGTTTTCTTCTTCCTTAACCGGCTCACCGTCTTCAGCAGGAATTAAAAAGCAAACAATATCTCGGTAAACGTTTAGTTGACGTTCTAGCGATAAGACATCGTTAGCAATAATCGCTTTACTTTGGTCAGCATTGATTTCTGTATTTGTTACAAACGACTCAATAGCTTGCTTACTCTGTAAGTTAGCGTTGCTTGCCATGTGAGCTAAAACTTCAATTACCTTAGTCATATACATTCTCCATTTTATTTTTGTTATTAACTAAGCTAGTGGTGATTTATATAAGTAACCACTCTGCTTTAGCTCAGTACAACCTAAATTACCAGATAAAGTACAGCTAAAGCAATGGCGTTTTCTGATTTTATCAGTTTGTTATTACTAAGATTTTGTGAAAAGAAAGTTAATTATATCCCCATGATGGATCTAGTTTTTCTGTTTCTGTCTTGTCAGGTACGGAAAACATGGTGACTCTATTGCGGCCAACATGTTTTGAGGCATAAGTGGCAAAATCAGCATCTGCCATCAGTTGTTCTAAATTATATCCCGAACGTTTAACGTCAGTAACACCAAAACTGGCGGTGAGGGTAAAATCACAGCCCGATGCGGTTGTAATAATAGCTTCAATGGCAGCGCGGCAATCTTCGGCGCGCATCATAGCGGTTTCAATATTACAGCTGGGTAGTATTATGCAAAATTCTTCGCCCCCTAAACGGGCAAAAACATCATTCTTTCGACCAATACTCTCACAGGCTTTAGTGGTTTCTTTTAGCGCCCAATCGCCACAAGCATGACCAAAAGAGTCATTTACCTTTTTGAAGTGATCTAAATCGAACATTATCAGACTGAGTTCTTGTTCGGCATTTTTACAATATTCTAGAGCACTATTAGTGACTTGGGTAAAATGGCCTCTATTATAAACGCCTGTTAAAGGATCGTACTCCGCTAGCTCTTTTACACGTTTATGATCACGACATAAACGTAAGCCAAAGAGTGTTAACGAGACAATAATAAATGTGAGTAAACTTAATAATAAATGCCTATTATGAACTTTTGTTTCGACTAAAGCCTGCTCAGCAGCGAGTAAGCTGTTCTTTTCATTCAATAAATTTATTTCGTTCTGTTGCATTAAGTTTTTATTTTTAGCTAACTGAAAAGCTAAGTTTTTAGTTTTAATGTCATCCGAATAGATTATTTCTAACTCAGTATATTTTTCATGAAAACTCAGCGCCGAGCTGGAATTATTTTCTGTTTTAGCTATTTCATAAAGTAATTTGTATGCTTTAGCTGCTTGATTAACATTACTATTATTTTTATTGGTTAACAGTGCCTCTTCTGCATAATGTTTACTGTTGGTTAAATCATTAGCTTGCCAGTAAGCCTGCGCCAAAACATTGTTCACACCAGTAATTAGTTCGGGGTAATGTGTGCTTTTTACCACTTCGATATAAGGTAATAAGCTATTAATTGCCTCATTGATATTTTGTTCAGTTAAATAAGCTCTTGCTTGATAAACACGAATAATGCTGCTGACCATAGCATCATTGATTTTTTCACAGCTATTGAGCGCATTATATATGGCAGGATCTCTGCTGGTCAGTTTATTTAAATGAAATTTTGACTCGATAAATAATTGCTTTGCAAGGCAGTCAATTTTTGGTGATACAGTTAATACCGATAACTCACTGATATAGTGTAAAGATAGCTCGTATTGATGCATTTTTTTATAAAAAGTGATGATTGCAATTAAATGCGCTTGAGTGTGGTCAGTGTCGTCAATTAGGGCAGATTCTTTAATATTTTTAGCAATAAGTACTAAACCTTCAAACCACATTTTTTTTCTAGCGTAGACATGAATTAGTGTATAACTTGCACGGAACTTTATCAGCTTGTTAGCGCTTGATGCCAATAAATTAGTAAATGATTTTTCAGCATTATTAAACCTACCTTGATAGGTGTGCTGATAGCCTAGTAAGAAATTAAATAACGATTGTTGTTCGTTGGTAAAATCACTCACTTTTGTGAGCTCTTTCATTACTTTTTGAAATATTAGTGGCTGATAGCGCCTTGTCTCATCGGCGAGTTTAAGTTTCGCTGAATTATCACTAATACTAGTAATTGTGCTTGTTTGTTGACTGTATGTGATATTGCTAAAAGTAATTAGCCATAAAAATAATACCACTGTAACTTGAGTCAGAAGATATTGCTTACTTTCAACATTATTTGAAGTCACAGCCGTATAATTCCTTTAGTTGGCTAATTTTAATAAGCTCGTTTATTTACTGTTTAGGTCGCTATGCATTAATTACAAAGTGGTGCGTACTTTTAGCTTCTTTACTCTGACTTTCTTCTTGGCTTTGTTGTTCTTCATCTTCCGCAGGGTGAACAACTGAACACATAGAAAGTGGAAAGTTAGCAATAGTTTCAGCTAAACGTTCACTATCTTGCGCTAATATTGCTTGTTTTTGCTCAGTTGAAATTTCAGCATGTTCTAATAACGCTGTGATTTCTTGTTTAGTTGTTAAGCTTGGGTTGTTAGCCAGTGTTGCTAATACGTTTATTACTTTACTCATACGGCTTACTCCATTTTTTATTGTTATTACTATTATTGTTCGTATTGTTAATATTACTTTTTGTACTTGTTCAAGTGTTAAATAAAACCCAGGTCGACATTGCATCAGATCACTTGTTGCCTAAAATAGCAGGTATGTAACACTTAAGGCAATGGTGTTCATTATTTTATTACGCTTCATCACGCTGTTTTTATTAACAATGTTTAATCGGTAACACAGCGTATTGCTTTAGGGGAAAAGCTATAAAATTGAAGCGATTACTTTGTGTGATTTTTTGCCTGTAGTCATTCCCGAGGAATGCTGTAGGGCATTTATTCTATCTTTACTCTTTCTGCTTAGCAAATTTCACTACGCCGGTTTTATCTACCGAGCGGTCAAATACCACGTAATAATTATTTAACAAGGGTAAGCCAATAATGCTTTGGTTGGGCCATTGTGGTAACTGGCTCAATAAGCGAAAACAAGCCTTGTTGTTATTAGGGGTATTTATTTGCCAGTAAGTCTCAGGCTTACAAGCTAGTTGCACTATTATTTCGGCTGATGTGGTTGTTGCTGCCTCACCAACAAAGTTGAAATACAGTGTTGGCCACTCTGACAGTGTTAACTCACTTACATCGATACCTGTTAATTGTGCACTCATGTCTTTAAAAGGGGCTAAACATTGGGCAAAGTTGCTGTTATAAGCAATGAGGTCGTTAATGACTTGTTGGTAAATGTCAGCTGTTAATACAATACCACCTGCACCGGTATCAATAATGGCATTAGTTAAATAGCCTTTACGATGTTTTTGGTCAAGTGGTGCTGCAGTTATGGGGTTGCTTGTACCTACCTGAACAGATGTTAGATCGACATTATAATAAACATCGTGTTCTACCGTGATACTTTGAAATTCACCCTGGTATAAATCGTTTTGTTCTTCACCACCACCCAAAATGAGTAGACCTTTGTTTAATGGATCTTTAGCTAACTCAAGGGCGGGTGTTTTGTCGGTATTGTTGGCATTAATGTTTATGGCAGAACGCTTGCTATAGATAGCAAACTTGTTGGCACTGAGTTGCTGTTGTTCTAATAAGGTGAAGTAGGGCGTAACGTCATGTTCGGGATACTTCCACATTAATTTTTTAAAACTGGCTAGATTTTCACTTACTTCATCACTAAAAGGCCAAGGGTAACTGAGCGCAGGATGAATATTATGCTCAGTAAAGTAATCGCTAAAATCAAAACTTTTGTTTAGGTGATGATAAGCCAACCCTAAAATACCATCGGCAGCACCAAAGGTTTTACTTTGCTTGGCAGAATGTACCAGGGCAACGGGCGCGTCACTCAAGTTCATACTCGGATTTTTTGCGATGTTTTGCGGATGTTCACAGTGATGGCAATGCTCATGAATATTAATGTTGGTATATATAACAGGACCATTCCAGCCGCCAACACCGTAATTAACTTCTTGTACTGCGGTACTTGGTGTTAATTTTTTATCAAGGACTGCTTGGTAGGTGCTACTTTTTACTACCAGGGTACTGCTACCTGTATCGAGTAGTAGGTTAACGGGAGATTTTTCACTACCTAGATGTAAGGTTACGCTGTAATCACCTTGTCCAAATACATTGGTGATAGGCATTCTCAAAATTGTTGTTTTTGTATTTAGCATAGTGTCTGGCATTTGTTTATAATTATTATTGATTTAGCTATTGCTTTAACTTCACTTTAGCGACGCAGTGTTATTTTACTCTGCCACAGTTGTAGCCTTTATTCGAGCTAACTTTACGTCATATTTGGCTTTGTCTTTTTTTGTCGCATTTGTCAACAAATTTGTTAGTGAATTGTACAATTTACGCCCACTTTAATACTTTAATAAATGTCAATATCAAAAAGGCGAATAAAATCAAATATTGTTCAAATTCTATGCTTTTCAATTGAAAAAAAGAGGTGTAAACTTAGCGCCCTTTTGAAAGGTAGCTCAAAAAAACAGCAGTATGAAAATAGGCACGTATCAACTCAATTCTCAGGTAATGCTTGCCCCTATGGCAGGGATCACCGATCAACCTTTTCGACAATTATGTTGTCAATTGGGTGCGGGTTTAGCGGTATCTGAAATGCTTTCGTCAAACCCGAAAGTGTGGAACACCGAGAAATCTCAATTGAGAATGGTGCATAGCGATGCTGCGGGTATTCGTTCGGTACAAATTGCCGGAAGTTGTCCTGAAGAATTAGCGTTTGCTGCGAAAGTAAATGCTGATAACGGCGCGCAAATTATTGATATCAATATGGGCTGCCCTGCAAAAAAGGTAAATAAGAAATTAGCGGGTTCGGCATTATTGAAAGAACCAGCATTGGTTGAACGTATTGTTCGGTCGGTGGTGAATGCGGTAAATATTCCGGTCACGCTAAAAATTCGCACAGGATGGTGTGAAGATACTCGTAATGGTATTGAAATAGCTAAAATTGCCGAAGGTAGTGGTATAGCATCACTCGCAGTGCATGGCCGTACTCGTAATGACTTTTATAAAGGCAATGCGGAATACGACACTATTAAAGCAATAAAAGCAGCGATTTCAATTCCGGTAGTGGCAAATGGTGATATTACGTCACCTGAAAAGGCACTGCAGGTGTTAACCCTTACGGGAGCAGATGCCATAATGATTGGCCGTGGTGCACAGGGTCGTCCGTGGATTTTTCGAGAAATTAATCATTTTTTGACAACGGGCAATAAAATGTTAGCACCAGCATTGAGTGAAGTACGCTCAATTGTATTGGCCCATGTTATGGAGTTACATCAGTTTTACGGCGATTTCAAAGGTGTGATGATCGCCCGAAAACACGTGTCTTGGTATGTACATAACCTCGTTGATTGCCTTGAAGGCTTCAGCGCAGCGTTTAACATTGACCAAGGCAAAGCGTTTAGAGCTATTTTTAATGGTTTAGCGTCGACCGATGAACAATTGGTGACGTTAGACAAATTTTTTGATGATTTTGCTACTGGTTCCTTTTAGGGGCGAGTGCAAATTGTTGTAGTTTTATTTTATTTTTATTAACAAAAGAAAGAGTTATATCATATGTTCGAACAAAATGTTTCTTCTCCATTTATTACTGGCGATATTCAGACACAAACTAAGACTTCTCCATTACGTACTCAAGCTAAAATCGCAATCAGCAACTACTTATCACAATTAAATGGTAACGATGTTGATGATATGTATGACCTTGTATTGAGCGAGATTGAAGCGCCAATGTTAGAAGAAGTTATGATGTATACTCGTGGTAACCAAACACGCGCAGCCAACTTGTTAGGCATTAACCGCGGTACGTTACGCAAGAAACTTAAAAAATACGGTATGAACTAAGCCAGTATTTTTATATAAAGCACCTTCGGGTGCTTTTATGTTTTATAGCACTCTAAATCACTTTAAATAATCATGTAACTTTGCAAGTTAGCGCTATCAGTTAATGATAATAGGCTAGCAGTACGTTACAACTAAAAAGGTAAACAAAATGGATACTCCACGTCCAATTAAACGCGCACTATTAAGTGTTTCTGATAAAGCAGGCATCGTTGAATTTGCTCGTCGCTTAAGTGAGAAAGGTGTTGATCTTCTTTCTACTGGCGGTACAGCAAAATTATTAGCTGAAAACGGCATCAAAGTAACTGAAGTATCTGATTACACAGGTCACCCAGAAATCATGGATGGTCGTGTTAAAACATTACACCCTAAAGTACATGGCGGCATTTTAGCGCGTCGTGGTATTGATGAAACGGTAATGGCAGAAAACGATATCAGCGCAATTGATATGGTAGTGGTTAACTTGTACCCGTTTGCTAATGCAGTGAGTGATGAAAATTGTTCATTAGAAAATGCGATTGAAAACATTGATATTGGTGGCCCAACGATGGTTCGTGCCGCTGCTAAGAACCATAAAGACGTAACTATTGTTGTTAACGCAAGCGATTACGATCGTGTATTAACAGAATTAGATAACAACAATGATTCATTAACGTATAAAACACGTTTTGATCTAGCCATTGCTGCTTATGAGCACACTGCTAGCTATGATGGAATGATCGCTAACTACTTTGGTAAAATGTTACCAGCTTACGGCGAAACTGAATCGACAGCGTCTTTTGACAATAAAGTTAAATTTCCACGCACTTTTAATAGCCAGTTTATTAAAACACAAGATTTACGTTACGGTGAAAACTCGCATCAAGATGCTGCTTTTTATAAAGAAGCGAACCCTGAAGAAGCGTCAGTTTCTACTGCGACTCAATTACAAGGCAAAGCTTTATCTTATAACAACATTGCTGATACTGATGCAGCATTAGAGTGTGTTAAAGAATTTGATGAGCCAGCTTGTGTAATTGTTAAACACGCTAACCCTTGTGGTGTTGCCATTGGTGATAACATTTTAGCAGCTTATGAAGGCGCTTATAAAACTGACCCAACTTCTGCTTTTGGTGGCATCATCGCGTTTAACCGTGAGTTAGATGCAGATACTGCTGAAGCCATTGTTTCTCGTCAATTCGTTGAAGTAATTATTGCACCAAGCGTTTCAGATGCTGCAGCGCAAATTGTTGCTGCTAAACCTAACCTACGTTTATTAGAATGTGGCCAGTGGGATACTAAAACCACAGGCTTAGATTTTAAACGCGTTAATGGTGGTTTATTAGTACAAGATACAGACCAAGGTCGCGTAACAAGTGATGACTTAACGGTTGTTACTAAACGTCAACCTACAGCAGACGAAATGCGTGATTTACAATTTTGTTGGAAAGTAGCAAAATTTGTTAAATCTAACGCGATTGTTTACGTTAAAAATAGCTCCACTATCGGTGTCGGCGCTGGCCAAATGAGCCGCGTATACTCTGCGAAAGTTGCGGGTATTAAAGCTGCTGATGAAAACTTAGAAGTTAAAGGTTCAGTAATGGCCTCTGATGCATTCTTCCCATTCCGTGATGGTCTAGACGCAGCTGCTGAAGCGGGCATTACTGCCGTAATTCAGCCGGGTGGCTCTATGCGTGACAATGAAGTTATTGCCGCAGCAGACGAACATAACATCGCGATGGTATTCACCGGTATGCGTCACTTCCGCCATTAACAGACAACCTGTTGCTAGAGAACACAAACTCTTCACGATAAGTACTCACGTATAGTGATACGCTCCGTGCTTATCGTTTGATTTTGAATCCTCTGCTTAAAGGTTGTCTGTTAAGGTGAGATAAAAAGTATAGAAGAAAAGCAGTGTTGATTTATTTACTTACAATGAAAATAAGTATGGTAATAAATCAACGCTGCTTGTTTGTTTCAAATCTGTTATAAATATTGCCGTTAATTAATATCTTAAATCAATATATACTTGTTTCACTTCAAGATTGTAGGCTTACATCTTGAAATAACAAGGATATATCAGAGATATTGACCTAAATACTAATAATTTTACAAGGAAAATAGTTATGACAATTAAAACAAACACGCTTAAATCAATCGCTATTGCAGTGACTTTAAGCTGTGGAGCATTAAGTTTATCTGCTACTGCGCATGACACACATGCACATGAAAACATGGCTTCATCAAAAGTCCTTGAAAATGCTGTGTCAGGTGATCATCGTACCGCTGAAAATAAAGCGCGTGATCAATACCGTCATCCTGTTGAAACATTGAACTTTTTTGGTTTTATGCCAAATATGACTGTCGTTGAAATTACGCCAGGTAGTGGTTGGTACACAGAAATACTCGCACCAGCGTTAAAAGGTACCGGTAAACTATACGGTGCTCATTACCCTGATACGGGTGAAGATAATTACTACAGCAATTCTCGTAAAAAATTAGTGAAAAAACTGGCATCAGATGTTGTTTTTAGTGAAGTCGTTTTAACCGACTTTACCCCACGTCAAGAAAGTCAATTAGCGCCACAAGGTACTGCTGATTTAGTCTTAACGTTTAGAAATCTACATAACTGGAAAGATGCTGGTGTAGAGCAAGTATTTAAAGATGCTTTTAATGCACTTAAACCCGGTGGCGTTTTAGGTGTAGTTGAACACAGACTGCCTGCAGGTGCGGATGCTAAGGTAGCCGTGGGATATGTTGCTGAAGCTAACACCATTAAACAAGCTAAAGCGGCCGGTTTTAGATTTGTAGCATCAAGTGAAATTAACGCTAATCCAAAAGATTTAGCGCAATATAAAGTCTGGACCTTACCACCTAGCTTAGCGCTTAAAGATAAAGACAGAGCAAAATATTTAGCGATTGGCGAAAGCGATCGTATGACATTAAAATTTGTTAAACCAGCCAAGTAATTACTGGTTTAGCGCATAAGAAAATTAACAGGAAAAAATATGAAAATCTTAGTTATTGGCGGCGGCGGTCGTGAACATGCATTAGCATGGAAAGCGGCTCAATCAAGTCAGGTTACTACAGTATTTGTTGCTCCAGGTAATGCTGGTACGGCGACGGAAGCAAAATTAAAAAATGTTGCTATCGATATTAGTGATAATGCTGCCTTAGTTGCTTTTGCTCAAAGTGAAGACGTTGCCTTAACTATTGTTGGCCCAGAACAACCACTTGTTGATGGTGTTGTTGATGCTTTCCAAGCACAAGGTTTAGCTATTTTTGGTCCAAGTGCCAAAGCTGCTCAACTTGAAGGTTCAAAGTCATTTACTAAAGATTTCTTAGCACGTAATAATATACCATCAGGCAGCTATGAAAAATTCACTGAAGTTGAACCTGCATTGGCTTATGTTCGTCAGCAGGGCGCACCCATTGTTGTTAAAGCCGATGGCTTAGCGGCAGGTAAAGGCGTTATTGTTGCGTTAACATTAAAAGAAGCTGAAGACGCTATTACAGATATGTTAGCGGGTAATGCTTTTGGTGATGCTGGACATCGCGTGGTGATTGAAGAGTTTCTTGAAGGTGAAGAAGCTAGTTTCATCGTAATGGTTGATGGCAAAAATGTTTTGCCAATGGCGACAAGCCAAGATCATAAACGTGCATTAAATGGTGATTTAGGCCCAAACACTGGTGGCATGGGGGCATATTCTCCAGCCGCAGTAGTTACGGCTGAAATTCATGATCGTATTATGTCTGAAGTAATTATGCCGACGGTTGAAGGCATGGCGAACGAAGATGCTCCTTATAGTGGCTTCTTATATGCTGGTTTAATGATAGCAAGCGATGGTACACCGAACGTTATTGAATATAACTGTCGTTTTGGTGATCCTGAAACACAACCTATTATGATGCGCTTAAAATCAGATTTAGTTGAATTATGTCTAGCTGCTACACGTGGTGAATTAGATAAAGCAACGATCGAATTTGATAGTCGCGCAGCTGTAGGTGTAGTACTTGCCGCACAAGCTTATCCTGCAAGTTATCCCAAAGGTGATGTAATCTCTGGTTTAGATACAAATAGTAACGTATTAGCCAAAACATTCCACGCCGGTACTAAGTTGAACGAACAGGGTCAGGTTGTTACTAATGGTGGTCGTGTACTTTGTGCTACTGCATTAGGTAATACTGTAACAGAAGCACAACAAACGGCTTATGAGTTACTACACCAAATTAGCTGGAAAGGTGTCGAGTTTAGAACTGATATTGCTTATCGTGCTATCGAACGTGAACAAGAAAACAGCTAGCTAAAATTTTGCATAGATAAAGCTGAGAGATCACAACTGTGATCTCTCTCATTTACGCTATGATCATTTAGTTAACTTTAAAAAAACCGACTTTAATGTCGGTTTTTTATTATTTGTTGAAAACTGAATGAAATAGAGTGTCACAAGATAGTTAAACGGGCACGTTTATCTACAGATAAATAGTAATACGAATACATCTGAATAATAAGTTCTGTGTGATAAATTGACCAAGGATCTTTTGTGATCGTGCTATATAGCCCAATAAGAAAGCTATGTGTACATAAAATGTTCGAACAAGTGTAAATGTTAAAATAAACCTTGATCAAAAGCAAAAAGTCTCTAAAATGCGCCACCAGTTCCAAGGGGTAACCCAAAGA
>NZ_PJAQ01000013.1 GCF_002836775.1 Colwellia sp. 12G3
CTAACCAAATAATAATTCGACGATAGTATGTAGAGTAAGTTTCATAGATGTCCTTCCTAATAAAATAGCCTATTATGGCCATTTTACCTCCCCCATAATTACCTTGGCGCTCAAATCTAATATTGAGTCACCACCAATGGTTGGATATTTTCCTTTTAGCTTATTTACTAACGCTGCGGAGTTGCTTGATGCCTTGGTCGCCTCGTCAAAGTCTTTTAAATACTGGCACATAAACCCGATTGAATCAGTTTTTGTTGGTTTATCTCCTAAAAGATGCTCCGCTATAACTTATTTAGTTTGTAAATCATCGACTTGTTCTAAAGTTTAAAGTCAGTTGATACATGATTGCTCACTTTGTGAATCAGCCAACCAAGCATGCATGTTATTAAAAAATCTCACGCTACCAAGCACCGTTTTCGTTGAATGGACCCATACGAAGCTATGTTTTGGAAGATGCCCATTTAAACCAATTATTTAAACGGGTTGGCCATCAACATATAAAGTATCGTTAGGTAAAACCTCTGGTAGAATCAATTTTTTTGGTGAATTTTCTTTTAATATTGACCCCCAATAGGATTATTTAGGCTTCATGGGATTTTTTATATACGCATGAGTGGTTGCGTAAATCACTACTTTCACCAGAGGAAAGGCCGCTTGAATAACGTCTAAACCAAACTAATAGTCAGGTTCACCATGGCTTGCAATATTCTGTCGGCGTATCAGGGCGTTTTTCTGCAAATGATTCGGGAGTATTATTGCAAGCAGCAGTCAATGATATTACTATGCTACCTAAGTCTTCAGTATTACCCTATTTATCAATAGGACAGCTTGAAGTAGTACTACCAAAATATCAACCTAACACATTAGGTATACACTGTGTTTATAGCTCTCGAGATCACATGCCTTTATCGGTGAGAACATTCATTGACACATTGATTATCGAGCTTAAAAAACTAGACATTTGATTAGTCATTATTTTTGATAAAGCTAACCGCTTCATTGTTGATGATTGTTTATTGAGCTTCTGCTTACTCTTAAATAATCATTACTAGTCATTTTTCGTAAGTATTACCAAGCTAAAAAATAATACAGTAAACTTTATTTTTTAGTATATACATTTTGTGTTGAGTGGAGAATGAGCTAATATTCGACCACTGCTGTTATTAAGCAATATACTCTTATCTAACGCTATTCTCCCTAGTAAACACTTGCTATAATGCCGCTATCTTTGTGCGTAAACGCACTTTATACCCAGCTTTATACTCATTGGATGAATAAATTAATCCGTGAGTATTAAGTTATTTTCAGAGGTTTATTTTCATGTCGGATACCGAAAACCGCCCAACAAACTTTATTCGTAATATCATTGATGCCGATTTGGATAGTGGTAAGCACACCAGTGTGCAAACACGTTTTCCACCTGAGCCAAATGGTTTCTTACATATTGGTCATGCCAAAGCTATTTGTTTGAGTTTTGGTATTGCCCAAGATTATAACGGTTTATGTAATTTACGCTTTGATGATACTAACCCTGAAAAAGAAGATATTGATTACGTTCATGCGATCCAGAAAGATGTAACGTGGTTAGGTTTTGAGTGGGCCGGTGATGTTAAATATTCTTCTAATTATTTTGACCAGTTACATGGTTTTGCGATAGAACTTATCGAGAAAGGTTTGGCGTATGTTTGTTTCTTAAATGCGGAAGAAACACGTGAGTATCGTGGTACTTTGAATAAACCAGGTAAAAATAGCCCTTACCGTGAAACTTCAGTAGAAGAAAACTTAGCCTTATTTGCCAAAATGAAAAATGGTGAGTTTGAAGAGGGTATTTGTGCTCTACGCGCGAAAATAGACATGAGCTCAAGTTTTATGTGCTTACGTGATCCTATCATTTATCGTGTTCGTTTTGCCCATCATCACCAAACGGGTGATAAGTGGTGCATTTATCCAATGTATGACTTTACCCATTGTTTATCTGATGCATTAGAAGGCATCAGTCATTCTCTTTGTACATTAGAGTTTCAAGATAACCGACGTTTATACGATTGGGTAATTGAAAATGTCTCAGTACCAAGTACGCCACATCAGTATGAGTTTTCTCGCTTAAACCTTGAATACACCTTGATGAGTAAACGTAAGCTCAATACCTTGGTAGAAGAAAAGTTAGTTGATAGCTGGGATGACCCACGGATGCCAACCATTGCCGCTTTTCGTCGTCGAGGTTACACGCCAGCATCAATGCGAGAGTTTGCCAAGCGAATCGGTGTAACTAAAATGGAAAACACTATTGAGATGAGTGTTTTAGAAGCTTGTATTCGTGAAGATTTAAATGATAATGCGCCACGAGCGATGGCTGTTTTAGATCCTATTAAATTAGTGATTGAAAACTACCCACAAGACAAAAGTGAAGACCTTGTTGTTAAGAATCACCCAAGTGATGACGAACAAGGGACACGTATTGTGCCATTTTCTAAAACGCTTTATATTGAAGCCGAAGATTTTAAAGAAGAAGCCAACAAGAAATATAAACGTTTGGTCATCGATAAAGCAGTACGTTTACGTGGAGCCTATGTTGTTACAGCAACACGTTGTGATAAAGATGAAGAAGGTAATGTCACCACGGTTTACTGTACTTACAATGAAGATACTTTAGGTAAAAATCCAACGGATGGTACTAAACCTAAAGGTGTAATTCATTGGGTTGATGCGGCTAAATCACTTGATGCGACAGTACGTTTATATGACCGATTATTTACAGTACCTAACCCAGCTGCAGAAGACGATTTTAATTCAGTGATCAATCCTGAGTCTTTAGTGACTATTACGGGCGCTAAAGTTGAGCCATCATTAGCAGAAGCTAAAGCTGAATGTGCTTATCAGTTTGAACGCCAAGGCTATTTCTGTTTAGATAATGATATTAAAGAGCCTGGTGGATTAGTTTTCAACCGTACTGTTGGTTTACGAGATACTTGGGCTAAAATAAGTCAGTAAGCTAAACAAAAGCAGAGTAAAAATCAAAGTAAATTTATTTATAGTATTTACAGTGATTTATTAAAGAAAGTCAGTGATAAGTTATTTAAACTTACCACTGGCTTTTTTTTTGCTAAATCTGTTAATGTTATATAAAAACAGATAGGCACATTTAATGAATAAACAGTTAGTTGCCATAGTAACAGCAAGTATTTTTATGCTAGTTATCTTAGCTGGGTGTCAAGAACAGTCTTCAGTGGAAGAAACGCCTGAAAACTCCATTGATCAAAGCCGTGCTCAAAGCGAATTAATAACATCAGTTAAAAAAATCATAAAAATTGCAGAACAAAGAACAACAGCCCGAACGTGGTCAGAAATAAAAGCCTCAGGACACATTAATGCAGTAAAACTAGATTGGCAGTTAGAATCAGCATTACCAAGATCTGGCTCAACAAGTGCTTATCATTCAAGCTTATTACAAAACTTTGCCGATGAACGAGGTTTAAAAATCAAGTGGCATAGAGTGAGTAACTTAGCTGGCATGTTTGACAAATTGTCAGCGTTCGAAGTTGATATTATCCCTCGGCATTTAACCATTACCGCTAATCGTGCAGACAAATATAGCTTCACTTACCCGTTATTACGTGACAGAGAAGTAGTTATCGCTAAAGCAGGCAAACAAAAATTTGATAAAAATGATAATAATATTATTTATCTCCCTATCGGCTCAGCTTACATTGATAGTATTAGTAAGCAATATCCTCATTGGCAAGTTAACATTACTGAAGAGCAAGTCAGTTCTCACGAAATGGCAGATAATGTTGCAGAAGGTACCGTTAAGTACACCGTAATGGATGGTTTTGCTTTAGAAACATTAAAACAATACCGTGATGATATTAAAAGTGTTTTTATACTACCTAAAGCAATAAACCTTGCATGGGCTGTGAATTTAAATAATGACAGTTTTTTGCATGAGTTAAATGAATTTATATCGGTTCACCATGTTATGCAAATGGTAGAGCCAGAGCGGAGCATTGACTTTAAGCAGTTAAGAAAAGAGAAACTTCCTTTACGGGTGATCACACGCAATAGTCCTGAAACCTATTTTTTATGGCGTGGTGAGTTACTTGGTTTTGAATATGAGTTGATGCGTAAGTTTGCTGATATTCACAAGGTTAAATTGGTTATTGTTGTTGCCGATAGTTACGCGGAAATGTTGGCGTTATTAGCGGAAGGAAAAGGCGACATTATTGCCGCAGGGCTTTCTCGTACTCATTCACGAAAAGCGCAAATAACTAAAGCAAAGTTAGCGACAAGCATTCGTTATAATCGGGTAAAAGAGCAATTGGTTGCTCATCAAGATAGTTTACCTATCAATGAGCTATCCGACCTAAAAGATCGAACGATTACCCTGAGAAAAAGTAGTAGTTTTTGGACTACAGGGCAAATGCTAGCGAAGGACTTTGGCGCTAACATTATCATAGCCAATGAAGATATTGCCACAGAGATATTGATCAGTCAGGTGGCAGATAAAGAAATTGACTTAACTATTGCTGATAGTAACTTGATCGCCATTGAGAGCAGTTTTCGATCACAAATTATCACACCACTAACCTTTAAAGAAGATGTACCATATGCTTACTTGGTCAGGAAAAATAACCCGCAATTACTATCCTATTTAAATGAGTTTGTCAGAAAGTATTATCGGGGTACTTTTTATAATGTGGTTAAAAACAAGTATTTCTACAATGAAAAATTGCAAAAAAGTCATAAAAAACACCGCTTAGTATCGGGCTCTAACTTATCTCCCTATGACGATATAGTGCGCTCGTATGTGCAACCCTATAATTTTGATTGGCGACTGATCGTTTCGCAAATGTATCAAGAAAGTCGATTTGATCCCTTAGCCAGTAATTCCACCGGCGCTATGGGTTTAATGCAAATGTTACCCCGGACTGCCGAAGAACTTGGTGTAGCGGATTTAAAAGACCCAGAGCAAGCCATTGCATCAGGCGTACAATATTTAGATTGGACACGCGATCGTTTCTCAAAAGACTTACCAATACAAGAACAAATTTTTTTCTCCTTAGCTTCTTATAATGCCGGGTATGGGCATGTAAAAGATGCACAAAGATTAGCAAGGCAGCTAGGATTAAGAAGTGATCGGTGGTTTAATAATGTTGAAAAAGCGATGTTATTACTCCAACGTAAAGAATATTATAAAAAAGCGCGTTTTGGCTATGTCAGAGGCAGAGAGCCAGTAAACTATGTCCGTGATATTCATCAACGTTATTTAAGCTACATTCGCGTAACTGAATAGACGGTTAACTGATTTCTATTTTACTAATAGACGATTAACAATTTATTTATTAATTATTTACTCACGATCTACAAATTATGAAACCAAGTTTAGTTACCCTTTTTATACTGCTTATCCTTGCAATTGTGTCTGTAAAAGCCGAAGAAATTGAACCGGTACATTATGCTTATGCTAACTACCTAGGGAGTGGTATTTATAAGACTACCGGGCAACATGCTAGCTTGATAAGTATGCCTTTTACATACGAACTAGGGCATAAAGATAAAACAAGTTACGGTTTACGTTTACCTATTTCGTTAGGTTTTTTTGACTTTGGCTTGGCTGATTTGCCTAATCTTGATTTTCCCGATGAAGTGGGTACGATTACCTTTACGCCCGGGCTTGCTTTTAACTATCAATACAACCAAGATTGGCTTATAGAGAGTTATATTGATATAGGTTATGGTCGAAATCTAACGACAAATAAAGGCGTTAATATTCATTCTTCAGGTGTATCAGCCCTTTATAATTTTAATATGAAAAACTATGACGCTATTTGGGCTAATAGAATTTATTATGCGCGTTACGACGGTAATGGCTATGATGCTAAAGATTCCTATGCAGCGATACAAACGGGCATAGATGTAGGATTACCATTACAATATCAAGTGTTTGGCTATCAATTTCAGCCAAGAGTTTTTGCGATGGCGTTTTGGTACTTCAGTGAGGTTGATTTTTTAACGTTAAGTGCACGGAGCCTTGATGAAGAAAAAAATGTAACATTGACTAACAGTGTAGAGTTTGGCTTTACTTTGCACTTTAGTGAAACTATTGGTTATTCGTGGGCAGGAATTGAGCGGTTAGGGCTAAGTTATCGATACAGTAAAAACTTCAGTGCTTTTCGTTTATTATTTAGCTTTCCTATTTAGTTGATGAGTTTATCCCTCTAAGCTTGGAAAATTTACCGGCGAAAAACAATAAAAAAGAGGCTTGAAGCCACTTTTTTATTGTTGGTTAGTCGTTAAATTCTTAAGGCTTTATCACCGCGTGCCATACCAACACAACCGGAACGAGCTGATTCAATGATTTCAGTCTCATGCTGTAGCGCTGTAATAAACGCATTAAGCTTTTCAGCGTTACCGGTAAGTTGAACAGTATAAACTTGTTTACCAATATCGATAATATTACCTCGAAATATATCCGTTATGCGCTTTACTTCATTACGCGATTTATCAGTCATAGCAGTGACTTTTACTAATAACAATTCACGTTCAATATGCTGTCTATCAGTGATATCGATAATTTTAATCACGTCAATCAGTTTATTTACTTGTTTAACAATTTGCTCTAATACTTTATCGTCACCTATAGTGGCAATGGTCATACGTGACAAACTATTATCGTCAGTTGGCGCAACGGTTAAGCTTTCAATATTAAAAGCACGTTGAGAGAATAACCCAACGATTCGTGATAATGAGCCAGGTTCATTTTCCATCAATATAGCTAAAATTCTACGCATTATGCCTTAACTCCTTTTTTCAGCCACATTTCATCAATTGCACCCGTACGTATCTGCATAGGGTAAACATGTTCTTTTTCATCAACCATAACGTCGACAAAAACTAAGCGGTCTTTAATATTAAAAGCTTGTGTTAGTTTTTCTTCTAACTCATCTAAGTGATCAATCTTAATACCGACATGACCATAAGCCTCGGCGACTTTAACAAAGTCAGGTAATGATTCCATATATGAAGAGGAATGGCGACCACCATAAACCATATCCTGCCATTGGCGAACCATACCAAGGGAGCGGTTATTTAATGTGACAATTACTACAGGTAATTTATATTGTGAGCAAGTAGAAAGTTCTTGGATGTTCATTTGAATAGAGCCATCGCCGGTTATACAAATAACATGTTTGTCTGGGAAGGCTAATTTAACTCCCATCGCTGCGGGTAAGCCAAAGCCCATGGTGCCAGCACCACCGGAGTTGATCCATCGACGCGGTTTAGCAAAAGGGTAGTGTTGTGCCGCAAACATTTGATGTTGACCAACATCAGAGCAAACGTATGCATCACCTTGAGTTATTTTATATAGCGCTTCAACAACACGTTGAGGTTTTATTTTCTCATTTTCAGCTTGATCATAGCTCATGCTTTTTACATTGCGCCATAAGTTTATTTGCTGCCACCATAGTGTCAATGCTACTTCATCAGGGCTGAAGTTTATGTCACTCAACTCATCTAATAATTGCTGCATAACCACTTCGACTAAGCCAACAACGGGAATATGAGCATTAATTGTTTTTGATATCGATGTAGGGTCTATATCTACATGAATAATGGTAGCGTTAGGGCAAAATTTCTCGACATTATTAGTAACCCTGTCATCAAAACGAGCACCTAGGGCTAAAATAACATCGGCATTGGCCATGCTCTTATTGGCTTCTAAACTACCGTGCATACCCAGCATACCAATAAACTGTTCGTGAGTTCCTGAGATACCACCAAGCCCCATTAACGTATTGGTAATGGGCGCTTTTAATGTTTCAACTAACTTGGTTAGTAATTCAGAAGCATCAGACAAAACTATACCGCCACCAGAATAAATGACCAATTTCTTGGCCCTTGCAATAGCTTGTACTGCTTTTTTTATTTGCTTAGGATGACCGTTAACATTAGGGTTGTAAGAACGTATTTTAATATCAGTTTCGATACTAAATGGTCCTTTATTTTGTGGGATCAAGATATCTTTAGGTAACTCGATCACAACAGGGCCAGGTCTACCTGTACTTGCAATATAAAAGGCTTTAGAGATAGCATCAGGAATATCAGCTAAGCTTCGACAGCTAAAACTGTGTTTGATAATAGGACGAGTACAGCCGACGATATCAGTTTCTTGAAAAGCATCATTACCGATAAGTGATGTGGCTACTTGACCTGCAAGCACTACCATAGGAATTGAATCCATATAAGCCGTCGCTATACCTGTCACACAGTTAGTTGCGCCAGGGCCAGAAGTCGCTAATACGACACCAACTTCACCTGTTGCCCTAGCATAACCATCGGCCATATGAGTTGCTGCTTGTTCATGACGCACTAAAATATGTTCAATTTCATCTTGTTGAAATATAGCGTCATAAATATCTAAAACGGATCCACCAGGGTAACCGAAAATGTATTTAACCTTAAGTGCTGATAGAGATTTAACTACCATTTCTGCACCAGTAAAAAGCTCTGTTGTCATGCCATCACCTTGATTCTGTGTAAATTTAATGTTTTGAATAAATAAATATTGAGATAATAAAAAACCCTCGGTCTTAAAAAGAGCGAGGGTTTCTTGATATTATTGCTTAATCGTTTTTGCTAAGCACAAGTAATCCCCGCTAGTGGTGAAAGCACCACTACGACTAAGAGGACGACATTGAGGACAGTTGTTTTAAAACTCATAAAAGTAACAAAAACTTAAATATTATAATTAGTACTATTTTTAAAGACTTTCACTGCTTGTGTCAACCAATAAATACAAAACAGTGAAAAAACTACATTTTATTTTTTCGCCAAAAGTATTGACCACTACTTTGTTTAGATGTTATTTCATTTTTTATTACAGCTGAAAACAATTTTAAACACTATTTTACCTGTATTAGTGAAACATTATGATTTATATTAACTGGAGTGTTATACGCCGATCGAAAGACTTAAAATATTGGTCTTACTACAATAAATGGAATAAATATGACCCCAATTAAATTATTAATAATTAGCACCTTAATTGCTTTTACTGCAGGTTGTGCGACACATTCAGCTAAAGTAGATTTTGATAGAAATACCGAAATTGAAACGATTAACTATAAAACCTTTGCTTGGCTAACCAATGCAAAGATAATGGCAGCACCTGTTGATATTAACCCGGTAATGAAAGAGCGAGTTGATAATAGTATTGAGCAAGCTTTTATAGCTAAAGGCTACCAATTAGTGGCGAATGCTGAAGACGCCGATTTTACCATTTCTTATACGGTAGGTAGTCGCGATAAAATTAAAGTGAATAGCTACCCTGCAACCTATAATTCTGGCTTCGGCTGGGGGCGTGGTTATTACGGTGGCCGAGGCTATTATGGTACTATGTCTATGGGGACAGAAACTAGCGTTAGACAATATACTGAAGGTAAGTTAGCTATTGATGTTTATGATGTTAAAACTCATCAACCAGTATGGCATGGTTGGGCAACTAAACGTCTCACATCTGAAAATAGTGAAGACCCTTTAGCAATGATAAACAAAATAGTGATAAAAGTAGTGGATAAGTTTCAGTAGTTACAATAATTACACTTATGTAAAAACGGCTTAGTGCCGTTTTTTTTTGCATAATATTTAAGTAAAGGTAATGTATATTCATAATAGTAAATGGACTATTTTGTAATTTCCCTAGTAATTTACTGGTTCTGAATTACACTAATATTATGGTTTAAACAACGCAATAGAGATCAATGAGCAACTTTATTTTTCAAGACGAAGTCGAAGATGAAATTAGCGATGAGCAAAATAAAGAAGATAAGTTTTGGCGTATTTTGGTCATTGATGATGATGAATCGGTTCATCAAGTTACTAAGCTAGTACTTGCTGATGCTGAAATAGAGCATAGAAAACTGGAAATAGTCTCTGCTTTTTCAAGTAAAGAAGCTAAAGAAATATTGTTAAAGGATAATTCCTTTTGCATGGCATTTGTTGATGTTGTTATGGAAACTGACCATGCAGGACTAGAGCTCGTTGAGTGGATAAGAAAAGACCAAAAAAACCAATCAATTCGCTTAGTCTTACGAACAGGACAAGCGGGTTCTGCCCCTGAGGCAAAAGTCATTAAAGAATTTGATATCAATGACTATAAAGAAAAAACTGACTTTACCGCCAATAAAATGATTACCACTGTCTATGCGAGCATACGTGCATATCGCGATATTATGACCATTCAGCGCAGTCTTGATGCGTTTAAGAAGCTTATTGAAGCTACCCACGATTTATTAAAAATTAACCAATTAAAAAACTTTGGTTCAGCAGCACTTAATCATTTACTTTCGCTGATGAACGTTGAAAGCTCTGCACTTTATATAGCCAGAACCCAAATCGATTACGCGGATAAATCGACAAGCTCTATTATTGCTTGTACGGGTAAATATGTTTGTGAGTCTGACTCATTAGAAACATCAAATATTAATGAGCAAGTTAAAGCGCGCATTCAACAAGTTTTCATTGACCAAAGTCATTATCGTGATGAAAGCTGTTTTGTCGGTTTTTATCGAGCATCTAACAGTGCTGCGTCTGTGCTATATATTGAATTTGAAGATGATCATGAGCACTTCAAAGCTAGCTTGGCTGAATTATTTGCTACTAATGTGGCGTTAATTCTTGAAAGTCTCACCAAACAACAAGAAATAGAAAAAACCCAAAAAGAGTTGTTATTCATTGTTGGGGAAGCGGTTGAAGCACGCAGTAAGGAAACGGGGGCTCATGTACGGCGGGTTGCTATTATTTGCGAGATGCTAGCAAGAAAATTAGGCTTAGATGAAGGCTTCGTTGAGGCTATTCGATTAGCTGCACCGTTACATGATTTAGGTAAGATAGCTATCCCAGAACATATTTTACATAATCCAGGGAAATTAGAAGGAGAAGACTGGAGAATTATGCAATCCCATGCACAAATTGGTGCAGATATTTTAGAAAAATCTACAGTCAATATTTCTCAACTAGCTGCTCGACTTGCCAATTACCATCATGAAAACTGGGATGGTACGGGTTACCCAGAGGGATTAAAAGGAGATTTAATCCCTATTGAAGCTCGGATCATGGCTGTAGCAGATGTTTTTGATGCCTTGGGTTCAAAGCGCTGTTATAAAGAGCCTTGGCAAGCGGAAGAAATTAAAGCGTTTTTGGTATCTCAAATAGATAAGAAATTTGAGGCTAAAATGGTTCATATAATCGTTGATAATTTTGATGAGTTTTTAGATGTTAGAGTGAAATATCCAGACCATATAGAGACCGACCATTAAACGTTGACAGTTAATTGTTTGATAGTTTATCTACGGTGGCTAAACAAGCTGCCATAAAGGTATCAATAAAGTATTCAACTTCAGGCATGCTTTCTTTTAACTCTGTTATTTTTATCGCTAAGCGTTGCTCAACATGATCAAACTCGGGGTTCTTATGATTAATCTCATCAAGGGCTTTAATATACGCGACAATAATATCAGCGGCTTTTACAATGGTTTTATATTCCTCAGTGACATTATCTTGTACGATAATGTCACTAAATAGTTCCTGAAGTTCTTCAGGAAGTGAGGCTAAACATTCTTGCTCTGCCAGTAATTCAATTTTCTTAAATTCTCTGGCTATTTCTTTATTGGCATACTTTGTTGGATTCACAATATCACCGTAGCGAGTTTCACTCGCTTCGTGATACATGGCAATGGTTGATATTTTGTCAGCATTGATGTTGCCGTTAAATTTTTTATTTTTAATGACGGCCAGTAAATGAGCAACAATGGCGACCTGATGTGAATGCTCTGCAATGTTTTCTGGTTTAACACAAAACATTAATGACCATCGCTTGATCAATGGCATACGAAACATCCAAGCTAAAAATGAACTTTGCATCATTGCTCCATGGTATTAATGGTTATGTTTATTTACTGGCATTGACTTGTTGATAACTAGAAAAGAAACTTTTTAATTTTTCAAGGGCTGGAATCAATTCATCAACATGAGGTAAAAATACTAATCTAAAGTAGTTGTTTTCTTTAATATTAAAAGCTCGACCATGGACTAATAGTATTTTTTCTTGTTTTAGTAAATCCAAAATCATACGTTCATCGTCAGTGATATTGAATTTCTTATTATCTACTTTAACAAATAGATATAAAGCACCCATGGCAGGGTTACATGATAAACCATCTATAGCATTAATCATTTTGTAAGCAATATTACGTTGCTTAATTAAACGACCGTCACCACGAATTAATTCATTAATACTTTGGTAACCACCTAAAGCAGTTTGTATGGCGTGTTGGCTCGGTACATTCGCACACATTCGCATAGACGACAATAATATTATACCTTTAATATAATCTTCGGCGTGTAGCTTAGGACCAGAAATGACCATCCAACCCGATCTAAATCCAGCAATGCGGTAATTTTTTGATAATCCACCGAGGGTTATGATAAACACATCTGTTGCTAATTTTGCCGTTGGGATATGTGTCGCTTCATCATAAAGAATTTTGTCATAGATCTCATCGCTATAAATTATGAGTCCGTGTTTTCTTGCGAGCGCAATTATTCCTTGCAGTATTTCTTCTGAATAAACTGCACCTGTTGGATTATTAGGGTTGATTATTACAATAGCTTTGGTTTTTTTGGTAATTTTACTTTCCATGTCCTGTAAGTCTGGAAACCAATGATTCTCATCATCACAGCGATAATGCACAGGTTTACCGCCTGATAATGATACTGCAGCAGTCCACAAAGGATAATCAGGAGATGGAATCAATACTTCATCACCATTATCAAGCAGTGCTTGCATTGCCATAACTATTAACTCACTGACGCCATTGCCAATAAAAACATCATCAACCATGACATCTTTAATGCCTTGCTGTTGAAAATATTGCATGACAGCAACTCTGGCTGAATAAATGCCTTGCGATTCAGAGTAACCCTGTGACCTAGGTAAGTTATGGATCACATCTTTTAAAATATCATCAGGGGCTGCAAAGCCAAAAGGGGCAGGGTTGCCAATATTCAACTTAAGTATTTTGTGGCCTTCATCTTCAAGTCGCTTGGCTTCGGCTGCTATTTGTCCTCTAATATCGTAACAAACATTATTTAATTTAGATGACTTGGTAATAGCTTTCATGAGTGGGCAACTTCTTAAGTTAAATTGAGAAAAAATGAGCCTATCATTGTTGCCAATAATACGCTGTTTTGAAAGCCTTATTTTGAATTTTTTTAATGATTTATTGTTTGTTTTTATTTAGAAAAGGTATATCACATCTATTAGCTCACCAAGCAAAAATTTTCAGCAGCATAATACGTTAAAAAAGTGTTAAGTTATTAAGTTAGAAATAATTATAATTGAATAGGCGCACTGATATGTATCTTGGTAAATGTTTATGTGGTGAAGTTTACATTAAAGTGAATGGTAATATCAGTGACATCATTCATTGTCACTGCTCTTTATGTCGTAAGAATAGTGGCACAGCCTTTGCCACTAATGGCTTCATTAATACGGCAGAATTTGAAATTACTTCAGGCAGTAAAAGCTTGAGCTCTTTTTCATTTAAACCTGGGCGTCATAGACATTTTTGCAGTAAATGTGGCTCACCAGTTTATAGTGCTAATGAAGATGATCCAACGCGTTTAAGAATACGTTTAGGCATTTTGGATAGTGATATAGCAGAAAGACCAAGCTCACATAACTTTGTTAGCTCCAAAGCAAACTGGGAAGAGCTCGAGGCCAACTTACCTCACTATGATGCTTTTGAACCAAGCCGTCAGTAAAACCTACGGGGCTTATATTCGTGAACATTGATATTTGTGTGATTGATATTCCTAAATTTGAAACAACAAAAAAGGAGCCTAAGCTCCTTTTTAATTAACGACGGTAAAATTAACTGTCTATATCGTTAATTTAGCTGAATAATGACAGCACATCATCAATAGCGATTAATGATTTTTCGCCAGTAATACGGTTTTTAAGCTCAACCTGCTGTGCATCTAAATTACGTTCACCAATGACCACTAATAATGGTGTGCCCATTAACTCATGATCAGCAAACATAACGCCAGGACGTTCTTTTCTATCATCAAACAAAACTTCAATGCCAGCTTGAATTAACGATTCATATAACGTTTCAGCGGTTTCTTTAACGCGAGCCGATTTTGCCATATTCATTGGCACAATCGCCACTTGAAATGGTGCTATCGCTTTAGGCCACTTGATACCGTTTTCATCGTGGTTTTGCTCTATAGCAGCAGCAACAATACGAGAAACACCAATACCGTAACAACCCATGGTGAGTGTTTGGTTTTTTCCACCTTCATTTAGTACCGAACAGTTCATCGCTTCTGCATACTTTCGGCCTAACTGGAAAATATGACCTACTTCGATACCACGTTTTATTTCGATGTTACCTTGACCACATGGGCTTGGGTCACCAGCAACAACATTACGGATATCTTGAATGTTGATCTCACCACAATCTCGTTCCCAGTTAACACCGGTAAAAGAGTGGTTATTTTTGTTAGCGCCACAGACAAAATCGCTTAAGTGAGCAGCACTACGATCTACAATCACGTCAATAGCTAAGCCTTTAGGTCCTAAAGAGGTACTATGACAGTTAGCAATAGCGGAAACTTGTTCATCAGTAGCAAATGTTAACGGTGAAGCAATACCGGCTAAGTTCTCAACTTTAATTTCATTAAGTTGGTGATCACCACGAAGCACTAGTGCAACTATTTTTGTCGGTTGGCCTTCAGCAACAGAGCCAAGCACTAAGTGTGTTTTAACTGTAGTCTTTATATCTATCTCTAAGGTTTTTATTAATTTATCGAGTTTTAATTCTACTGTAGCGAACTCTTGAGTGGGTTCAGCACGTTCACCTTTAGGGGCTAATGCTTCAGCTTTTTCAATGTTGGCTGCAAAATCACTTGCATCACTAAAAGCAATGTCATCTTCTCCTGAATCAGCAAGTACATGAAACTCATGTGATTTCTCACCACCAATAGAACCTGTATCAGCTATAACAGGTCTGAAATTCAATTCTAAGCGCTCAAAAATACGACAGTAAGTATCAAACATTATTTGATAGGTTTTTTCTAAACATTCGTCTTCTAAATGAAAAGAATAAGCATCTTTCATTAAGAATTCACGGCCACGCATCACACCAAAACGAGGACGGATCTCATCACGAAATTTGGTTTGAATTTGAAAAACATTCAAAGGTAATTGCTTGTAGCTGCTAAGTTCATTAGCGATTAATTTTGTCACTACTTCTTCATGAGTTGGCCCTAAAACGAAAGGACGCTTATGGCGATCGCTTATACGTAATAACTCAGGACCATAATCAGCTAGTCTGCCAGATTCTTCCCATAAGTCTGCAGGTTGTACCATAGGCATTAATATTTCATTACCACCAGCACGCTGCATTTCTTCACGGACAATGTTTTCAACTTTTTTCAAAACGCGTAAACCGGTTGGTAGCCAAGTATATAAACCCGAGGCAAGGTTACGAACTAAGCCTGCTCGTAACATTAGCTGATGGCTGATCACTTCTGCGCTAGCAGGGGTTTCTTTAAGAGTAGACAGTAAATATTGACTGGTACGCATTGTAAAGGTTTCCGTAAAATAGGGATAAATATAATTGGCGACATTCTATCAGGGGGCTAGCTTATGAAAAAGTAATATATGCAATATTTATGAGTTAGTTACTTCAAAAATTATGATGTGATGTTTTATCTACTTATCGTGTCATCTTCTTTACAAAAACTACCACGAAGAGAGCGATAGTGAAACTCCCAGTAAAAGCCTCTATGGCGGCAATGGCCCGAGATACCCCAACGGGGGTAAAATCGCCATAACCTAGCGTAGTAAATGTCACCACAGAGTAATAAAGTGATGAAAAGAAAAAGGACATATTTTCATTTAACGATTGCTCAGCGGTGATTGCTTGAATATCACCGCCGTAACTTAGACCAGTAAAGGCATAAATAATGGCGCATATGAAAATAATAGCGAGAGATAAACCTATGATACGTAAAGGTGCTTCGCCGTAGCCACAAAATATATCTACCAGTTTTGATAAGGTACGTTTTAGGCCGTATCTGGGTAATTGCAAACGACGCATCGTGAGCTCTTTTTGAATAAAGTAGCCTGAGAGGGTGAATATTCCTTCGTGCTCAGCGTGTTTACGTAAGTCTCGATAAATTTCTTCAGCTTGTTCTAAATAATCAATATTTGCTTGCAAATTTTTAGCTGATAAGGCCGATTTAGCTGAATATTCCTGTTTGATTTTTTTACCAATCTTAACATTTTCAAATTTACTACCTGTCCACTTTACTCCTAACATATTGGTGTATTCTAAATTGGCGCAGTTAAGGTTAGCATCGCGTAAATCTGCTTTCATAATACTGGCATGTTGCAGGTTAATATTAAATAAATGACCACCGTTGATATTGGCATGATAAAAATCCGCATAAGAGAAGTCATAACCACTTTTTTTATGATGATTGACGAGGTCTATGCTCTGAAGTTGAGCTTTCGTTAGTATAACTCCTCGTAGCATTCCACCGCCTTGGGCGTAGTTTTCTAAACGTTGCTTAACATCCGAACCTGATTTATCAATGTCCTTATCATGCCAAAAACAAAAACCAGAGCTATTCGCTTCACCTTGGCAGCAAAATGCTTGCTGCTTGGTGTTATCGGGGTCTTTATATTGGCACAATAATTTTATTTTATTCATTTAAATAGTATAGTGCGCTCCATCAAAAAGTAAAAAGTAAAAAGGAACTGACGTGCAAATAACTTTAATTGAAGCAGATTACCATAATGAGCAACATGGCAAAGACTTAGTGATGTTGTTAAATGCCTATGCACTCGATCCGATGGGCGGTGGAACGGCACTAACTGATGACGTTCAACAGAATTTAGTTGCTGCTATAGCAAAGCGAAATGATTTTTTAACCTTGCTTTGTTATGTAGATGGTCAACCGGCGGGCATACTTAATTGCGTGGAAGGTTTTTCTACTTTTAAATGCAAACCTTTACTCAACATCCATGATTGCGGTGTATTAAAAGAATACCGAGGTTTAGGTCTAAGCCAAAAACTATTTATTGAAGCAGAGAAAATATCACGTGAACGTGGTTACTGTAAATTAACCCTTGAAGTGCTAGAGGGCAATATAGTGGCGCAAAATTCGTATAAAAAATTGGGCTTTACTGGCTATGAACTAGATGAAAAAACGGGTAAAGCCATGTTTTGGGAAAAAGTGCTTTAACTCTTGTTAGTGTTGACCGTTAATGATTGCTTGTAAGTAGCTTTCATTAACGTTCATTTACTAATTTAAATGCCGATTTAGATGACTAAAACGAAATAGGTCTTCTTTTTCTCGGTACTTTAGCTTTTTCAATATCTTGTATTTGAGGTGTAAAATCACTCTCAGCCTGTTTCGCAGGACTTTTCTTAGACTTAGCTTTTTTCTGTGGTGTTTTGGTTTTTGAAGGATGATCGCTTGGTTCCATAGTCCCTTGATTAATCACTTCAGGAGGAGTGTTAGCAATGTTTTCTTCTAAAGCGACATGGCTAGATTCTATCTCAGAGAGTTCTTCATTGATGATAACCTGTACTACTTCACCGTTAAACTCAATCACATCTTCATGATAAACTTTCTTACGTTTTTGGTATTCGACTTCACCATTAAGTAAAACATAGCCTTCACTGATAACGACTTTTGCTTCACCACCACCACTGACCAAATTCGCTATTTTTAGTAGCTTACATAGCTCAACAGGTTGGTGGTTTAATTCAATAACTAAGTAACTTTCTGACATGGTTTTCTCGATAATAAACGGATTTTAGTCTTGTGTTAATTGTACTAAAAACTCAGTGATTTCAGTTTTTAATTCTTCACTATCAATATTTTGTGCTGCTTCGTTAGCTTGATTCGCAAAAACGAGTGCTTGTTCTTTCTCTTCGAATTCAACTTGGCGTTGAGCCATAGCTAAATAGGCAGATGCAGTAAAAGTAGGCAATGTTAACTTTTCTGCTGTGGCTAAAGCAACTTCATAAATATCCATGGCTTGCTCGCCATCTTCAGTAAAGTCAGCAAGTGCTTCCCATTGTAACGGGTGATCTTTTGGTGAGTTTTGGTTTGTGGCACAAAGTACTTGTAATTTTTTACAACTAGCAAGCCTTAATTCATCATTGTCTGTTTCTGAAGCGTTAGCAATCTCTTGGCAAATGGCAAGAATGTCGTTATATAAAGGTGCTTTCATAGATAATCCTAGCGTATATTAAGTAGTTACCGGCTTAACTTTTAATGTAATTATATTTACAGCGGCATAATTTCAGGCGATATTATCATACTGAGGCTTTTTGTACATTAGCCGTCATAAACAATACAGGATTGTATGATGAATACTCGCTTTAATGCTCAAACACTTAAGTTTGTAAATAAATGGTTTATAGGATGTTTTCTACTATTATTTTCTTTATCTGGTTTGGCCAATGATTGGCCACAAGAATTATCGGGAGACAAAGGCACAATAGTCATTTATCAACCTCAACCCGAAAAACTCGTGGGTAATATACTGACGGGTCGAGCGGCGATGGCGCTGGAATTAAAAGAGAATTCCTCGCCAGTTTTTGGTGTTTTTTGGTTCTCGGCAGAAATAGCCACTGATCGCGGTGAAAACACCGTAACGATTAGTCAATTAAAAGTGACTGAAGTCGCTTGGCCAGAATCAGATAAGAAAGGGGAAAAGGAGTTTAGTCAATTTGTCGAAGAGCAATTAGTAAATTCATCATTTACCGCTTCATTATCTAAGTTGACCGCAAGCTTAACGAGTGCTGAGCAAATGAAAGCTAGTCTTGCCAATATAAAAAATGATCCGCCAGCAATCTTATTCTCAAGTACATTGACTGTGCTGCTTAGTTTTGATGGCGAGCCTGTTTTTAGAGATATTGAAAATAGCAACTATCAGCGAGCACTAAATACACCCTTAGCTGTAGTAAAGAGACAAAATCAAGACAAATTTTATTTAACCAGTGGTCATTTATGGTACCAAGCATCAAATGCCCTAGGTCCATGGTCTATTTTAGCTAACCCTCCCGCAGATCTTAAAGCTTTGATCCCAAAAGATGACAGCCAAAGTGACTCCCCACAGGTGCTAACAGCACCAAATATCATAGCTACAACCGAACCTACCGAGTTAGTGGTTTCAGATGGTAAAGCAAAGTGGACAAGTTTGGTCGGTGGTAAATTACTTTATGTAGAAAATACTGAAACACCTTGGCTGCGAGAACTGAACAGTGGCGATATGTACGTTTTGTTATCGGGCAGATGGTTTAGCAGTAAAAGTGAACAGGGCCCTTGGGTTTTTGTTCGTGGTGATAAATTACCGCAAAGCTTTAAAGAAATCCCCCCCGAATCAGCTATTGGTGGTTTAAGAACCTCTATTGCCGGCACAGATGAAGCCGAGCAAGCCGTTTTAGATGCACAAATTCCCCAAACAGCAGCGATAAAACGGAGTGAAGCAAAACTGACCGTGTACTATGACGGCGAACCGACTTTTGAGAAAATAGTTGATACCCAAGTTGAATTTGCAATTAATACGTCAGCACAAGTACTTAAAATTTCAGGTAAGTATTATGCGGTTGATAATGGTGTTTGGTTTGTTGCCGATACGGCTAAAGGGCCTTGGCAAGTTGCAGATAACATTCCTAAAGAGGCTATAGCTCAAATCCCACCTAGTTCGCCTATGTATAACACCACTTATGTCACTGTTTATGACTCAACCCCTGAGGTTGTCTATGTTGGTTATACGCCGGGTTATTTATGGTCTTATCCTTATTATGGCGTACCTATTTATGGTACTGGTTGGTATTACCCGCCTTATTATGTTGGCGGATGGTATTACCCTAGACCACCAACGTGGGGATTACATGTTGGTTATAACCCATGGACAGGGTGGAATGTTGGCGTAAGTTGGGGTAGCCCGTTCTTTAGAGTTGGCGTTGTTTGGGGCGGTGGTTATCATCATCATCCAAGACCTTGTTGCGGCCGATATTATGGCGGAGGCTATCGAGGCGGTACTAACATCAATATTAATGGTAATGTCAATATTGGCAACTCGGTTAGCATTGCCAATCGTGCTCATGCGCAGAAAAACATTACGAAAAACCCTGCCAATAGAGCGGGTGGAAAACTAGCACAAGGTAACCGACAAAATAATTTATATAACCAAGGAATAAATAAAAAGCGTAATGCTGTAAAACCACCGTCTACGGGTAAAATAAACAGCGCTAAAGTTTCCCCCCAAAGAGCTAATAATGTATATGCCGATAAGAAAGGTGGTGTGGTTCGTCACGAAAATGGCCAATGGCAAAACCGTAGTAATAAAAACTGGCAGACAATACCTAAACAAGGGGCCATTAGTTCGCCTTCTAGGGTGAGTCAACAACCTCGTAATCAACCATCTAGGAATAATCAGCCCAGTACTATGCAACGACAAAATAACCGTTCATTTGACCACAAAACGATGAATCGTGATTTACATGGCCGACAAATGGGGAATATGTCGCGAGGTGGTCATCAGCCGATGGGTAATGCTCGACGAAGCAAGTAGTTGGCTCATGCTGACATGATAAAACATACGAGCGAAGATACTGAGTTATTGTTGAAGATATATTTACAAGTATGAACTATACAGTAACTCAGGATTCGCAAAATATTTATAACAAAGAGGAATAAAAATGAATAAACAACAAGGTATTAAACTTAGTGCTATTGCTATAGTCGCATCTATCGCTATAGGTTGTAGTTCTACTAATCCAACGAATGCTCCGCAAGTATCGCCTGAAGGCATGGAGCTAAAAAAATCAACACGCTCTACTGTTGCTTATAAAAAAGAAGGTGTAGACTTTTCAGAGTACGATAAAGTACAGATATTACCTAGTGGTGTTGCTTTTAAGAAAAACTGGAAGCGAGATTACAATAGAGATCAAGCGTCATTATCGACACGTGTACATGATGACGATGTAATACGTATTAAAGCAGATGTTGCCAAATTGTTTGATGAAGTATTTAAAGAAGAGTTTGGCAAGGATGCTAAATTCCCAATAGTAGATAAAGTGAGTTCCAATACCTTAGTGATAAGACCTGCCATCGTTAATTTAGATGTTGCAGCACCGGATCTTAAATCAGCGGGTAATGTAAAAACCTATGCCAGTGATGCAGGACAGGCGACTTTATTCTTAGAGCTTTATGATGGCGTAAGTGGTGAAATATTAGCACGAATTGTTAATGTTTCAGTGGCTGGTGATAACAGTTATTATCAGTGGGCAACACGCGTTTCCAATCGAGCAGATGCAAAACGTATGATCAGAACATGGGCTAAGACATTACGCACCAAATATGATGAAGCTCACATGCCAAAAACTCACTAGACTCCGGGTAAAGCTATCTTGATGAACGCTAGCGTTACAGCTTATTTAGTGCGAGCCATTGTCCTGCTGACTTTAGTTAGCGCACAGTGGTTATTTTCTATAACTGTCGCGCAAGCTAAACCACCGAGTCAAGTTAAGTATTCGGTGCAGCGACAAGAAAATACTAAAATGCGTGAAAGTTTGGTGCTGCCGTATATCTTTAGTACCGATGATTTGGGATTGGTTATCGGTGTTGGTGCGATGGCAACAGGACTTTACCAAAAGCAAATGACTTTAGGCGGCACTGTGTATGGTGGCGGAGATACTAAAGGTTTAGGGGCAGGGCTTTGGAACTATAGTGTTTTAGATAGTGACCGTCTTTTTTTCAGCGCTCTTGGCATGATGGGGGAGTTCCCACTTTTACGGGCATATGCTCCTTTACCTGGAGATATGATGCCTCCACCTCGCCCTGGAGCAAATGATTCAAGCTTTGATGACTTTATCCAAGCCAGTGGTTCAAGTAATTGGTGGAATGTCACGCTAGAATATGTGTTGCCATGGGGCAGTGCTAAAGAAAAAAGTATGACTCGCTATCAATTGGTCGGCGGGTTATTAAAAAATGAAACCCAACAAGCTGACTGGAATCCACTCACCACGGGTACCAGCATCATAGTAGCTAGGCAGTTTAATCGTTATCAGCAATACAAGAATGAGGAAGGGGAACTCTCTGGCGCTGTTCATGCGCTTGAATTAGGTCTATTTTACGACAACACCGACTTTCCGGCTAATCCTAGCCAGGGGAGCTCACAATATATTGCTTATAGTTATAACCCTAAGTGGCTAGAATCTAAAGAAGAGTGGGATTTTATTGAAATGGAAGCGAGTAAATATTTCTCGTTAGGGAAAAACTCTTTTGCGAAACAAAATATTATCGCTCTCAACGCTTGGCTAGGGTACTCACCAAGTTGGCAAGTAACTTCTGATGATATGGGTAATAGCCAAGTCATAAATAATGCCCCTTTTCTTGAAGGCGCTACATTAGGTGGTATGTATCGTTTAAGAGGATTTAGGCAAAACCGCTTTCATGATAAAGCCGTTGTTTATACAACAGCTGAATATCGTATGACACTCGATTATAATCCAACGGAGAATGTGCGGTGGTTAAAGTTTCTAAATCTTGATTGGTTACAAACGGTTTTGTATGTTGAAGGGGGAAGAGTCTCTCCTAGCTTTCATCGAGATACACTCTTCTCTGATTGGAAATCTGATGTGGGGGTTTCATTAAGAGCGCTAACCGCTGGAATTGTTGTACGATTAGACTTTACGCGCTCAAAAGAAGGAACAAGTACATGGTTGATGGTAGGGCATCCTTTTTAGTTGCCCAACGGCAAAGCTTACAACAGATTTTTATGCACACTAATGCAGCTTTATGGATAAAAATAAATCAAACAATTGATATTTTGAAAAAAAACAGGAAATTTACCGTTTATCTGTTGACAGCTTTTTCTATCTCCCTATAATACGCCCCACTGAAACGCAGACGGTTTTGCCTGAAACGTTGTAGTGTTACAAGTAAAATGGACGATTAGCTCAGTTGGGAGAGCACCGCCCTTACAAGGCGGGGGTCACTGGTTCAAGCCCAGTATCGTCCACCACTTTATTATTTTTAAAGTGTATTGGGACTTTATTCGCAGAGTAGGTTCAAGCCTGTTCTTGTTAAGTAAACGTCCACCATCTTTCCATAAAGATGTAAAACTAAAATGGACGATTAGCTCAGTTGGGAGAGCACCGCCCTTACAAGGCGGGGGTCACTGGTTCAAG
>NZ_PJAQ01000014.1 GCF_002836775.1 Colwellia sp. 12G3
AAAGAAGTGAGTATTTGAAGGCACTTCCATTGCCAAACCAAAGATTGAACCAGACACGAAACTACGTGTTAAACACTAAACTAGCAAATTAATAATACTGATTTAGTGCGTGCAACTAACAGCTTATTATGGAGACTTCTCAGTAATGTCCGTCCCATAACTTGAATTTTATTTTCATTAATATCCCATATTTTCAGTGCCTTATAAACTAAAAATATTATATTTTTGTTAGGTTTTGGATATTACTGAGACTTCTCAGTAATATCCAACATAGAATTAAAGGCTATTTCAAACAATATCAATTAGTTAGGGCTTAGAAAGATTGATTTGGGTTTATTACTGAGACTTCTCAGTAACATGACTAATAATATTCATTAGAAAATGTATGGCAAAAATCATTTTGCTAATGTCAACTAAGCGCACTAAGGGAACATTTTATCTAAAAAAAAGAGCCAAATAGGCCACATAGGAAACGTGTAAATAATCCTAATAATCACAGTTCCAAACACTTTGGGGTGTTCGATTTATGATAATTTTTGCCACAAAAATGACGTTATGCTGTGGACTATAAAAATAGATTTTGTATAAATAATTCTCGTAAAAATGGAATTGTAATGATTAGCTAAACAGTCTATTTATTTTGAATCTTAGATTTTATTAAAAGACCTTGATGTAAACGCGAGAAATGCAGAGCCGTTAATTGCTAACGGCTCTTATTGAATATAAAGCTTTAGGTTATCTTTTGTGAGAACGATAGTGAGGGTCTGTCCAACAGCGAGGTAACTCTTCGCCAGAAAGAAACACCAATTCTGATTTATTGAACTCTTCAACATCCTGTAACTCTTCGCCCGCTTGATATTGACCTGATACATTATCATAGTACAGATTAGTTAAATCACTCATTGTAGTAACATCAACTATGTCGCCATTATGTCGGTTTTTAAAAACATTGTCCACCTCCGTATTTTTTACAATTAACACTTAAAGTATAGTTCTTTAATTAAATTTTGATGTGCATGGACTTGACCACTAGCAGCTTTATTCAAAAAATTATATGTAATAGCTAACTTCAGCCACATTTAAGACCTTAACACTAGCTGATTAGAATTAATTAGGATTAGTTTTTCTATAGATAAGGGCTTGGAAAATAACTCAGAACGCGCTGCAAAAATAGGCTTCGTTAGTCTGGGTTGACCTAAGGTCGAAGGTAAATCAAATCTACATATTTTGCTCTATAAGGCTTGCTATCAACACATCAATTTTAAATTATCTAATCCTTTATAAAAACCACCCGTGAAAGAAAAACCAAGGCGAAAATCAAGAGGTCAGAACACTTGATTACTGAACTATTTTTTTGTGAGATATTTTGTAGGGATTCGTCAGAAACAGCCACCTTGAATACGTCTTAAATATGTTGAAGTATTCTGTTAGAATAATAGGCTATTGATTAATGAGTACCGAGACAACATGTCAGAATTTAAAGAATTTTCACTTTTAGAGTCAATTATTGACCGCATTAGTCTTAAAGGCTACAAACAGCCCACACCGATCCAAAAAGAATGTATCCCAGCGCTTATTAATGGCGATGATCTTCTTGGTATAGCACAAACAGGAACAGGGAAAACAGCGGCCTTTTCATTGCCTATTATCAATAAATTTGGGCGAGATAAAATTGATATAAAAGCGAAGAGCACGCGCTCGCTCATACTAACGCCAACAAGAGAGCTTGCCTCGCAAATAATGCAAAACATTGATGACTACTCTGATGGCTTAGGGCTTAAAACTAAGGTTGTTTATGGCGGTGTAGGAAGACAAGCTCAAGTTGACGCTATCGCACTTGGACTTGATATTTTAGTCGCTACCCCTGGAAGGTTATTAGATTTAATTGAAACAGGCGATATAAATTTTAAGGCGTTAGAAGTATTTGTATTAGATGAAGCAGATACAATGCTTGATATGGGGTTCTTTAATGATGTTCAAACCATCATATCTAAACTGCCAAAGAGCCGGCAAACACTATTGTTTTCAGCGACTATGCCCGCTGAAATAGAAATACTTGCAGAAGCGATTTTAACAAATCCAACAAAAATTCAAATTACTGCACAAACGGTTACGATCGACTTGGTTAATCAAAGTGTATACCACCTTGATAAATCGAATAAAGTTCCTTTGCTTTTTGAAATTCTGAAAACACCTGACTATGAAAAAGTGCTTATCTTTTGTAAAACAAAGTATGGCGCTGACATCATTGTTAAAGCACTAGAAAAAGCATCAATAACTGCAGCTAGCCTGCACAGTGGTAAAACACAAGCGGTTAGGGAAGAAGCGTTACAAAACTTTAAAGAATCTACTTTAAGAGTATTAGTTGCCACAGATGTTGCTGCGCGCGGCATTGATGTTGATAATATTAATTTAGTCATTAACTATAACCTTCCTGAAGATCCAAGAAACTATATACACCGTATCGGACGAACTGCTCGTGCTGGGAAAAGTGGCATGGCTATTTCATTTGCGGTAGAAAATGACATAAGGCAGTTAACTACTATTGAAAATAGCATAGGGCAAGTTATTCCTGTTGTTACAGAACAGCCTTTTCATAAAGAGTTCTCAAAAGCGCCTAAACAGGTCAAGAAAAAGGTAAATAAAGCAAATAAAACAAATAAAACAAGAAGAATAAAAAAATAAGGACTGGTATAAGTTGTCCTTTGAAACGCGAATAATGTCATAATTCCCTTATCAAAGCCTATAGTTACTTGAAAATATAAACTACACAGGCTTACTTTAAACCCTGAATATTTTTAACAGACTCATTAATAATGAGTCTGTTGAGTTTTACCCTACTGGAATAAATTTCAACATAAACGGGGCCCGTCATAAAGAGCACTAATAACGATAGAGCGTTAGTCATTAATAAAACATGATGCTTTGTTGTTAAAAACTATTAAGGTAAGTTATACATTGTTTGATAGGCCAATTTCATTAGGGCTGATCAGAGAGATATTATTGGCTTCAGTTGGCCCCCTACATAGCAATGACAAGACTAATTAGCCCAGAAATATTCCTTTATTACAAATACCATAGATGAGTTCGGAGTTATTACTGAGACTTCCCAGTAATATGACAGAAATAAGGTATTATAAAATATATATACCCGTTCCACTTGAAGATGCAGTTTCAGAGCGAAGCTAGGAAATAAGATCAAGGCGCGATACGCTGATAATGGTTATTCCCTTATCGAGTAGTGCAACGCAGGACTGGTTTTCTAGCTTAGCTCCCTACGGGCAAGCCGATAAAGGGCCATCTCCTGCGTTATTGATTTCGACAATAGAATAACTATTCTCTTCAATCAATTCCTGGTAGCTAACCCTTTCTCGACTTGCTGAAATCTGCATCTTCAAGTAGAACGGGTATAGCTAAAGTCTTAAGGCTAATATCCGCTTTGCGCCTTGAGTTAAATCGATGGATGCAACACATAGTTAACCATAAACTTAATCACTGCGTTCCACATGAATAATTTCATTATTCACATGCTGAAATAATGGTGCTAGGTCTTGAGGCGAAGATTGAAACCAGGAGTCTTTATCTTCTTCAGCAATAAGTACGGGCATTCTTTTGTGGTATTGGCCGCACTTAAGGTTAGGTTTTGTCGTTAACGTGACTAATTCAGTCAATTCATGCTGAAACAATATACCCGCCATATACACAGGCACCTTGTCGGCATGTTCAAAGAGGTATTTAACCTTTTTACCTTCTTCAGTTCGCCACTCAAACCAGCCGTTGCATGGAATTAAACAGCGTTGATGTTGAAAGGCTTGTCTGAACGTAGGCTTTGTAGCAACCGTTTCAGATTGGGCGTTAATAATAAGCCTCTTTGACCATGAAGGTTTTATTCCCCAAAGCGCATTTACTTGATGATATGTTGAGTTGCTGCTAACTAATGTTGCAACTGATTGGCTAGGACTTAAATTAGCATTCGTTTCTGTATTGAAGTGCGTATTAAATAACTCACTCACAATAGGTGAAATTGCTTTGTTTACACTAAATCGACCACACATATTAACCTCAACAGTTTATCTTAGGTATTTCTGACCAGTTACTCGTAGAGCGAGGTGATAAGAAGTTTCGTCTCATTGCCCACTTTTCATTTTTTTCAGCAACAGCGACTTCAACAGCGCCTCTACCATAGCGATGATTTATTTGGTCATAGCATTTCATTAAAGGTGGGTTATTCACACTAAGACTAAACATATCTTGTTGCTGAAATTGACTATTCTCTAGTTCAACGCCACCTACTCCACAGCGATAAAAGCTAACACCTTGCCTATAAATACTATCAAATACGTAAGAAATAGCACCTACTAGCTTTAAGGTATTGTCAGTCGCAATGGGAAATTCATAAATAACAGATTTTTTATAGTAACTGTCATCATGTGGCGAGCTTGATGCAAAAATAACTAATCGTTTAATCAAAGAGCCTTGCCTTCTAACTTTTGCCCCCACAATACTGGCGTGACTTGATAATGCAGCTTTGAGTGCATAACCATCGGTAACTCGCTGCCCAAAGCTACGTGTAGAAAATATCTCCTGTTTGTCTTGCCCCATTTCATCCCAATGCAAGCACGGCATACCGTTCAGTTCATTCACTGTACGTTCAACGACCACACCGAACTGACCTCGCATTGCTTTAGGTGATTGATTAGCTAAATCCCAGCCATTTTTAAGCCCTAATAGACTTAACCGTTTACCCAACTTATTGCCAATACCCCAAATCTCAGTGAGCGACATTCTAGAGAGGATTTCTTTACGTGAAGCTTTATCATCTATTACAGCAACACCATCAAAACCTGACAGCTTTTTAGAGGCATGATTCGCTGCTTTGGCTAATGTTAAGGTTGCACCGAAACCTACACCAACGGGTAATCGTGTTTCTCGCCAAACAGCCTTTCGTATGACATGACCGTATTCCTGCCAGTTATCAACACAGCTAAAGTTCTTGAAATGTAAGAACGATTCATCAATAGAATAGACATAATGGCTATCAGAATACCGTGCAATAACATTCATCATTCTTTCGCTTAAGTCAGCATATAACTCATAATTTGAAGAACGAACAACGACATTATTTTTTTCTAAAAATGCCTTAATCTTAAAATAAGGAACAAATTTAGGCACGCCTAATTGACGTGCAATAGGACAAACAGCACAAATACAGCCGTCGTTATTGGTTAAGACGACCACAGGTTTATGCCTAATAGTTGGGTCAAAGACCTTTTCCGCACGAGCATAGAATGAAACAGCATCAACTAGCCCAAACATGACAGCAGGACGGGTAGTTTTTTATGCAATCTAAAGGATACATTGACTACCCCTTCAATTTGAAAGTCATCGCTATCAGATATTTTAATGGGCTTATGGCTCTCAGATGCAGATAGCAATAAGGCATTTTCAGTATCAATGATTTTGCACACAAAGCATCCATTAAAATTTGCCACAATCACAGCGCCATTACTAACATGCTCGACTCTATCAACGACCAGAACATCGCCATTAAAAATACCTCGCCCTTCCATTGACCGTCCATTAGCTAGACCAAAGAAAGTCGCATTAGGGTGCTGAAGAAGTAACTCTTCTAATGATAGATTTAGCTCTCTATATTCTGCTGCGGGTGATTCAAAGCCGGATATCCCAGCTTCAATGTAAACGGGTATTACTTTCATAAAAAACCAACATAACTGTACATAAACACAGTATAGTGCTTTTTGGCTATATTATGAAGTGCGATCACCAATTAGGTATTACTAAAATCAATGGCGCATTAAAGTATTGGTAATGAAGTAAACTTAATACTTTGATGTTAAATACTATTTTATTAATAACTACATTAGATATTATATAGTTACCGGTTTGCGAGCCATCTTGTACTTACTCATAAAATAAAGAAGTAGTCGATGTGTATTGAATGAGTTAATTCGGCCTTTCAGCTAAGACATTTCCAATAAAAAAACGCCCATACTGACAACCTCCCATATGAATACGTATGTATCCATCTATCCTTTTATTTTTTTCTCATTAATATTAAAGCATGAAAAATCAACTGATTATTGAGTAATCATGAGTATTCTCGCGAAAGTAAACCTGGGTGAATATGTGCCTAAAACGACCCTATACAAAAATAATCAATATCTATCAGCCCTCACAGCTTTACGAGGTATTGCTGCGCTTTGGGTAGTACTATTTCACATGGATGTCATTATATTCTATCGAGAGCTTGGAACAATAATCCCTCATAAATGGTCTGGATTAATCACGCAAGGTTATCTGTGGGTCGACTTTTTTTTCATACTGAGTGGTTTTATTATTTGCCATATATACGGAGAGAAGCTCAGTGGTAAATTACAAATAAACAATATTAAAAAGTACCTCATTTCTCGGTTTTTTCGTCTTTATCCACTCCATTTATTTACTTTAATGCTACTAATAGGGTTTGTCGTTACCGTTTCTGCATTAGCTCCAAGTTTGATAGATGAAAGTTGGAACGTATATTTTGACTGGAGTGCTCTTATAAGCAATATATTCTTTACCAATGCGATGAATCAACATACTTACTTATCTTGGAATATAGTTTCATGGTCTATAGGTGCTGAATGGTGGGCTTACATCTATGGTATTGGATTGTTATATTTTATAGGTAACAAGAGTGAAAAACACTCGTTAGCTATCGCTTTAACCTCCATGTTTTTTTTGCTTTTGTTAGTCTATTTTTATCCGAAAAACAATCTAGATATAACTTTTGATTTTGGCTTTTTAAGGTGTTTATTTGAATTTTCTATCGGTGTGGCAAGTTATAAAGCTTTTAAGCTTAAATTAGCTAGCCGTGTATTTCAGACAGATGGTTGCTTTGTTCTGGTGTTAATTGCTTTATTTGCCATATTTCATTGGCGATGGAATGATTTATTAACCATACCTCTCTTTTCAATATTAGTGCTTTGTGCTGCGTCTAATCAGGGCAATGTGCTACGGTTGCTATCTATAAGAGGTTTACAATACTTAGGTCGAATTTCGTATTCCATCTATTTAATGCACGGTGTTTGGTTTATGGTCTTTTGGTTCATTCTGCCTATTATCAAGCGAACTTGGTTAATTGAATCCTTTACCCTCGCACAAGTTGTAATTTATATGATCATTTTTATAACGGTTACCCTCGTATCCGCAAAGTTTTCTTATCAATATGTTGAAGTGCCATTTCGTTATTCAAACAATATAAAAAACAAATGTAAAAACAATCCTTTATTAGTAAAAAATGAGGGGTAATTTATTTTTCAAGCGACTTAATTTGACTTCTTTACAATAGAATAAACGACAGTTAATTATCTAATAGTCTGTTTTAATTCAGACGATTTTCTAATTTTATTTTGTGCTGTTCTAACATGGAGTATAAGAACTCTAGTTTGATGCTTTTAATACTTTGCTTTGCCTTTGAATAATTTTCTTTGGCCTGTTCAATATTTCCTTGCAGGAATAGTACTTCAGCTAAATGAAGTCTTGTCGCGTTTATACCTATTTGGCTTTGAATAATTTGGTAAGAAGACAACGAAGTAGTAAAGGCTTCTAAAGATTTGTTCAGCCTTTTTTGTTCAAGATAAACTAAGCCTTGCTCTTCGGCAACACTGGCTTTTATAAACCAATCGTGGTGCTTATCCGTTATGTTAGTTACTTGGTTATAAAGTTGTAACGCTTGTTCAAAATCCTGTTGTTTAGCTGCAATTCTCCCTTTAAGTAATTGGATATTTGCAACTTCTAGTGGATCTTCTATACGCAGTTGAACTGTTCTCTCTAGCAGATGAGCGGCTTTTTCTACTTGATTATCCCACAAGTACAATTTACTCAAATAGATTATTGCAATAACCGAATCGGGGTTCAATGCGAGATAACTTTCAAAAAAACTAATAGAAGTATGCCAATCCGATTCATAACTAATCATGGCTTCAGCGAATAATGCATCCTTAAACTCATTTATTGGCTTGTATTCACTGCGTTTGAGTGGATGATTTATAAAATCAGCCATTTTTTTTGATAATGTGACAAGAGCACCATTTATTGAGGTATCAAGAATAACACCTTGCTTTACATCGTTAACAACATGAAATTTATAAACCAATTTATAGTCGGACACATAGCCAAAAATCTCTGTTTCAACGATTAATGTAGCGCCAGAGACGTTGAAAATTTTAGCTACATCATTAGAAGAAAATTTCCTGTCTAAACCTACGGTGTGCATTAAATGAGGAATGTATGTTCCCTGATAGATAAAAACTGAATTAGGGAAGTCATTTAATTTTGCAATAAGCTGCTCCATAGCCCCTAAATAAATCCAATCATTTTCTCCATAAGGAATACTGTTTTTTATTGGAAGTACAAGAATACTTTGATCGAAATGGACATCGGCAGCCTCTTCTTTGGAAATAAAAATCACAACTAAGCTTAAAAATATCAGTGAAATAGCGGCAATAAAATATTTTAATAAAGAGGGGGTTGGTAAACTACTCTGTTTATCTTGTTTGTTTTTATTAATCGGTTCTAATTGTGCAGTAAATTGATATCCCTTACGTGGGAAGTTCTGAATAATTGTCGAATGACCAAATAATTTACGAATTTCCAGAATGGACTGAAAGATTACACCATCATCTACGCTTACATCATCCCAAATACAGTCCAACAGTTCCTGTTTACTGATAATATCTCCGGTCCTATTAGCAAGATATAACAAAACTTCTAACGTTTTAGGTCGAATGTTCTGGCTGCGGTCATGAGCAGATAATGTACGCGCTTGTACATCAAGAACAAAAGCATCAACTTGGTATTTCATTAAAACGGCATGTAAATAAGATAGTCATATGATGTTATCAAATATTGTTAGCTAGGATCAGTTAAATTAACCTTTTAATTTTCGTGCTAATCTTTATCGATAACATAATGTTGTATAACAAACGTAAACATAGCTTTAGCTACCCCTAAAAACTTGTCAGTATAATGCCTTATGACTCATAAATAGACGAAATAAAAGTAAATCCCCCCTAAACCTCTAACCAAGAATAATTAATATAGTGAGTGCATTAGAGTTTATCTTGCAAATTAATAGACATATTGGACGAGCTTTCATGCCTGAAGATAAAACCAACTTCAGACATGAAAACGGTCCTTGTTATTGCAGGTATTTGAGAGCTATGCCAGCCAAAATACTTAACAAATGTTATTTGGCTTTACCCAACAGTAAGTAAGTGAATTCACTGCTGAGAGAAATTTTTCCATTTATCACGATTACTTCCTGATTCGAATAGTAATCAAAGAGTACGTCACCATTTTTAAACAGTTTATAAACTGAAATATTTTTATTTCCAATTGATAAACCTTTAGCCACTAATACCTTATCTTGTGTACCAAATTCCCGTTTAAAGATATAAGGCGTTTTGTTTAATATTTTATGCTTGCCTGATCCCACCGAATCATGTGCTTGGCGAAATTTACCTAGTTTTTGCCAGTGAGCTAAAATATCTTGTGTTGCTGATTGAGTTAAATCTTCCCAATTCATAAAAGTACGCATATTGGCATCGCCGAAGGCATCTTTTGCATGCATTGGGCGAGCTAACTCATCACCGTAGTAAATTTGTACTCCTCCAGGAGCTAGCATCAATTTAAATGCGGTATCAAAGGTTTTTTCTCGCTTTATGTCATATGAGTCGGGGTCATCATGCGAGCCAATATAACTAAGTACACCTAGACCATCAAGTACACCGCCATTAAGACTTTGTGAGTATGAAGAAAATATTTGCTCTGCCGGTTGAGAAGCATGAGCAACAAACCCCATATTAATTAAGGCATCAAAGCCATGTTCAAAAAAATCTACTTGTTTATCACCATAATCATAAGAACGCCCATTCTTAGCGGTATTTTTATAGCCATTTAATCCCCAATTAAAAACTTCACCCACCATATAAAAGGGTACATCGTCCATCACTTGCTTGGGGCTATTCTTTTTCCATGTACTAAAGGCAAGTTCACTTTCTTTTTTTAATACTGTCCAGATATCCGCCTCAACATGCTTAGCGGTATCTACACGAAAACCGTCAACACCATATTCTTTAACCCAATCGGTTAACCATTTTACAATGTAATATTTAGGAGCGCGTGGGTAACCCGTGCGTGAAAAAAAAGTATCAAGCTCAGAAAGTTCTAGCTCAAGACGTCCTTCATCTTGCCATTTTTTCAATAGCTTTGGCGGAAGTTTTACCTCTGCATCACTTTCCGTCTTGATATCGGTCAGTGAGGTTGCTAACGCACATTGAGTATTTTCTTTATAGTTATTCCATTTACAGAGCGGAGTCGTTCTTATCCAGTCTTTAGGCCATGCCCAATCCGACTTAGTTTCAGGCCCTGTATGGTTAATAATAACGTCCATTAATACTTTAATATTGTGTTTATGGGCAAGGGATATCATTTTTTGTAAATCAGCTTCTGTGCCAAAGTTATCGTCAACTGCGGTCCAATCTTTCGGCCAATAACCATGATAAGAATAAGTCAAACCAGATGAATCATCATACCCATGTACTTGTTCAATTAATGGTGTCATCCAAATGGCATCAACTCCTAACCGAGTAAAATAACCATCTTCTATTTTTTCAATAATCCCTTTAATATCACCACCTTCAAATCCTCTTAATGTTGCGGACTTTTCTGTGCGGTTATATGAGTGGTCATTTGTTGTATCGCCATTATTAAACCTGTCAGTCAGCATAAAATAGACAGTGGCATTTTTCCAGAATTCAGGTGTTGTTTGTTCAGCATAAAGGTTAGCTGAAAAGATGACTGCTATAAACAGAATAATCAGATTTTGAAAGCGCATTAAATAGTTACCAATATATATGTAAAAGTAGAGAACTATTTAGCTCCTTTGGGGTATGAAAGAAAACTTAAATCTTCTTAAACAAACTTAAACCGTTGAAATAAAACAATAATAAACAGAATAAATCATGAGTGTGTTCTAGTTAAAATGAAATCGATTCTAAAAACACTTATCAAACAGATGAACTTAAACGAAAATTAGGATACTAAAATGAACACTTACTAATTTTATTAGAGAGCATTGTGACAATTATGAGTTTTTTAAATTATTCCTAACATGGCTTCTTTTTAGCGAGAAGCGGAAGTGTTGTTATTGATACAGTTAACTTCCGCTTAGCTTACAGTGTAGTGGTCAACTAATTATGGCTAATAAGTGAGCTCAGTGCATCTAGTCCAAACTAACCGTATAATACGGTACCACTCAGATTTTACGATTAAGGCCATGTTTAATGGCAGCTACTAACCCAAAATGTTTATCCGAACTCGCTGAGCCAAGGCAAGTTCACCAACACTTTAAAATATTTAAGCCATATGGCTTTTTAAGTCAGTTTTTACCTGAAAAACGCAAGAAGAAACATCTGATAGGCGAGCTATTTAACTTCCCCGATAAAACCATGGCAATTGGCCGATTAGATCACGACTCCGAAGGTTTACTCTTACTCACCACCGACGGAATGATGAGCTACCAAGTCAGAAGCAAAGACATAGAAAAAGAGTACTACGTACAAGTAGATGGGATCATCACTGCGAACGCAATATCGTTGCTAAAAAATGGTGTTGAGATTGCTATTAATGGCACTTCTTATCTAACCCTGCCTTGTAAAGCTGTCAAGCTAGACTGTGAGCCTCAACTTCCTACACGTGGCCGTAAAATCCGTGATCCTAGACATGGCCCTACTAGCTGGATTTCGATCACACTCTGTGAAGGTAAAAACCGTCAGATAAGAAAAATGACCGCGGCGGTGGGCTTTGCTACATTAAGACTGGTAAGAGTACGGATTGGCGACATTCATATCGATAGTATGATTGCAGGTGACGTTGTCACACTATCCAATTTTGACACCACACTAAACCGCTAAGGCTTCAAGCATTAACCCCATACCAACCTTTGGCGGAATAGGCGGGACATATATAATAGTTCTTTTAGCTATATTTACTATGGTGCTATGTACCCAAGGGAACATTAACACTAACAAATATTAGTACCAAAAACGAAGTCGTTTGGGAAATGGGGCTTAATCGCCACTTAAGCCAAAAAATAACCTAGTTCATCGATTAAAAGCATCTAACCTAATGACCACTTTGGAGACGAAAGTTGAAGTATCTAGTTTTGTTGTGCCACTACATTTGACAGGACTAAATTGCGTACTAATGAATGGTGTGCTTTTGTTTATCCCACATGCTTCCTTGCCAATTAAAGATCGTTCCAGAAGCTTCACATGTGTCACAATGCCACTCAATCACGGCAGTTTCGATACACTTTGCTTCAATCCGTCCCTCACAAGACAGTCCATCACCTCGGGTGCTGCATTTCAAATCAACATCAATAAGTGGCTGTTCGAGATGAGCAGAAACCGATGACACAATTTTGGTCAGGAATTTGAAAACCGTTTTTGCTTGTTCCGTAAGCGCTAGTTCGTTACCTTCATCGTCAAGAAAATGTCTAAAATCTGCTTTTAAAGTCATACTTTTTTCAATCATGGAATGCTAATACACCTAAGATATAGTACTTAAGACGCTCGGTACATTAGTTTTACCTAGGGTCCACTAAGCTACCATCACAGAAAGAGTCTACACCAATACAACTGAATCAAAGACCGTTGCTAAAGTAAATTTTTGCTCAGCTACAAACTCACCTGATGGTGCATAAGTTCGATCATATACCTCAACATTACCCTCAATATTTTTTGTAATGATTGTGGTTGAACGCGTGCCATAGGTTGGTGATACGATAAAAATAGCACTGAGCAACTGTTCCCATTCTTCACTTAGACCTGTTTCAGGAAGTAAATTTGGTAAAGCTTGTTTATCGTTAGTCATTAAATCAAACAATCTATCAATTGAGAGATCCTCTTGTAGATGAATAGTATCACTTAGCAGCTTTTCCCCCCTTGCCATTTTCGGCCAGATATCATCTAGTGCGCCATTACAAATACTGTGTACGCCTTTGGAAAGTTGATGGCATTGGTTATTAACGCTGTCATAACAATACAACTGGTTTAATGATCCATGAATGAGATTAAAACCATGATACTGATTTGTTTGTTTAGAGAGTTCATCTGACAAGTTATTTTCAGTACTGGCTAATACCTGCAAAACTAGATCTCCCCTAGACTTTTTAGCTTCTTCGCTTAAAGGTAACTTTCTAAAGTTGGTTAACGCTGCAAATTTTCCTTTTGGCGATAAGCCTAACCAAGTACCTCCTGCTTGAAGATCTTTTCCGGCCAGTATTATGGGTTGTTGCCAAACGTGCATGGCTTCAGTTGGTCGTTGATGAAATTCATCTCTATTTGCACAAATAATCAGCGGATACTTAGGGTGTTGCTCGATTGCGATAAATAAAATACACATGAAAAATCCTTTAGCACCTGATTGGGGTTTGGGTAATTAAACGATACTGTCGGTGATTAACACTCTTATTTGGCTTCTTTGCCTTTACCGTACATATAACCAAGGTAGCTTTGATCCTTTGCGCTCCCCTGGTCAGCAGCTTTATTAAAGAGAGTGATAGCTTTGGGGTAATTATTATTTTTATATGTATCTTTACCTTTGTCAAAATTATCATTAGCCATTGAAGAAAAATACACAAGTATGAATAAAAGATGGAAAAGTAAACGCATGATCAATCACACTAATTTTTGTTATAAATAAATAAGTTATGCCATCATAGTTACAAGTTCAAAATAATTAAATACATGTAAAATTACAGTAACCTTTAGAATATGAAGGGACTGTTATAGCGATTACACTATAAATGTTAAGAAGTAGACATTCGTATGCTGAAAGTAACATTAATGTATTAAAGGCTGAGCCAAACTACTCTAGTACGTTATAACGATTGGCTCTGAGCTTTTAATATACAATTTACTTAGCCGAGCCTACATAAATGATTTTAGTTTCTTCATTTTTGAGATTGAAAACGGCTGAGACATCTTTTATTTCAATACTTGTGGTAGGAATTTTATTTTTGCTATTGGTCAATCTATTTAAATATGAATAGGTATCGAACGCATCATACTTATGAGCAAAATGTGCCATGACCATATCATTACAAGTAATGTTATTAACAGAAAATCGGTTGTTAGTAATCGCGGACCCGGTACTTTGTCGCAAAGCATGTTTTAATCCAAGTTTGTTATTACTACCAGCAAACACGCAAATTTTAGTCTCTATACTCCTATCTTCAGCGATAAATTTGTACTTGGTTGCATTAGCACTAAAGGATAATAATACAAACACTACTACTGCTAATATTAAGTTTAGTTTTTTCATTACAGACTCCTTTTTAGTTGCAAGTATTCGATGTTTTTTTAGTAAAACTATCGAATATAATTAAGAATTAGGAGGGATTAAACACATCCTAATCCATTTAGTAAGAGGCATTTTTCGCGCCACTAAAAATTCGAAAGGCTTAACTATAGGAATAAAAAGTAATTTTGAACTGTAACTAAAAGTAACATTGATTTTCAAATATTAAGTGTAAAAAAACTCGACATGTTTATATATAAAGTAAAGATAACTTTAGTAAAAAAGTTGAAAATAGCATTACTAACACCTATTGAACATGCCTTTTTGACAAAATCATGCCTAACGGGTGAAATGTTTAAGATAAACTAGTTGGACGGTCACTAGCAGAAATAGATCTGTATAAAAAGCTGACACTATCACAAAATTCTTCCGCAAAGCGCATGCAAAAGACGTAAATACCAAATAATTCCATGGTGTTTTTTAAATGATATCCTAATGTTCACTTCGCCATTTTGATAATATAATTTCGACGCCAATTTATTATAATAAATAATCTGCTTAGCCACTAAACGAGAGCAGTTGTGAACCATACTCTGTCATTAGACAAATTGAACTTAAACCACACGTAGTGTCTGGTTCTATGCAGTGGGAAGTGTACCGTATTGTGAATCGTTTATTTTATAAAAATAAGCTACCTTTGCCATTCCATTTTCATGGCAGCTCAGAGCTTTTCGTATTAGCAAATTACGACATTATTTTCTACGTTAATAGATGCGAGATGCTATATGTAATGAGAAAGACTTAATTATTTATTTTACTTCTATCATTGGAGCATCAGGCTGCATTGGTTAATACTAAAAGTGCTTTTGCCCTAAGTCATAATAAAAAAGATGAGTTCTATGTTTAGTAATATATTTTTCAAAATGTAAAACATATACCATTAGGCCCAGTTAACTATGCTACTACACATGTATAGAGTGCCATATCATGAGCAATTAATGTTTGTCTAAATCGGAGAATGATTTAAGTAGCTTAGGAACTAACCAGCCTTCAAATTGCTTAACTTTTTTCCATAAAAATTGTTGTTCCGGCGCTACAAGGTAAAGTGAATAAGGACTTTTTATGGAGTAATTGAGTAGTTTTACTAAACGGCCCGCACGGATATGTTCAACGACTAAGCTACTATTAACCAATAAAAAACCACGTTCATGAACGGCACTATCAATCAAAGGAAGTGCATCATTGGTTTGAATTACTGGAACTAAGGTTTCATATTGAAAGTTTATGCTTTTACAATAATCTTGAAATGTTTCCTGTATTCCTATACTAGTATCCTCTATCCAAGGTAAGCGAAATACTTGCTCTGGATTATTCTTATCAATACCAATTAGCAGCTTAGGGCTTGCAACAAAGATAAGATTATCATCATAGATTTTTTTCTCTGTTAAATCACAATATCCCCCTCTTCCCATACGAATTGCCAAATCAATATTGGATTGTTTGAAATCAACTAATTCGCTAGATGGAGCAAGTTGTACCATTATTTCTGGGTGTAATTTTTGGAACTCCTGCAGCCTTGGGATAAGCCAAAGAGAGCAAAAAGAATGGACGGTGGAAATACGTAATATTTGTGGGTTTGGGTCACCCGTGACAACTTGAATACCTGTTGTTAGTTCGTCAAATGCCCTTTGCGTGAAGGGTAATAGTTTCCGTCCTTTTTCAGTAAGCATTGTTTTTTTATTAGTACGCTCAAACAATTTCGATTGTAGATTCTCCTCTAATAGTCGAATTTGTTGACTGACAGCTGCTTGTGTCACATTCAGTTGCTCAGCTGCATGTTTAAAGTTTTTAGATTGTCCTGCTACCAGAAAAAATTGTAAGGACTTCAATGGTGGTAAATGTTTCATACTTAAGTTTTTCTTAATAACGCTTAATTTAAAATGGTTTGTTTTATCACCTTATCATACTTAATCTGTTAGCAACACTTAAGACATGAACTGAGAATAAAATGAAAAACATACCAACAAAAGCCATTAAAAACATCATATTTATGTGTTTATTAGGCTTTTGTCATTTAGCGAATGCAGAACAAATCACAATAAGTACTGCAGATAATTATCCCTATAAAAACTTGGTAAATCGGACCAATGCTATTAACATTTTCTATACCACAGATAATGGAAACCATAGATGTAGAGTTGAGATCACCTTAAAAAAAATGAAATGGCTCTCTCCCGAAAAACAAGTGAACAAAGAAGCTTTTAACGATGATATATTATCTAATTGCTTATCTAAAGAAACAGCAGAGAAAATATTACATCAAACGTTTCTCCAGTTTGGACAAGGCTTATAATTTAATGACTATAGCTATAATTAGGCATACCTCTAATTAGTTAGCCAAATAAGCTAGGCCTCTGCACTGTGGTGGCTTATGACAAAAATTGTTACATAGAATATTGAAAGTTAATTAATTTATTGCCGCTCTTCTTATATGGTATCCATAACACTAAATCTGAAGAACCAATAGATGACAGTAAAAGATCACACGAGTTTAGTTGAAGGGAAAATATCATCGACAATATGGCGTAATAGCCAGCCTATGTTTATGGCGATTCTATTGTTGTTAATGTATGAACTATTAGAATCAGGCTTAATTGCATTAAGTAGTACGGCAACGTTAACAGCATTTGGTTTTACTGTGCCTATAACGGCTGCAATGACAGCTCTTGCCGTTGGTACAAGTATTCGTTGTAATAATAAGGTTGTGAAGTCTGCCTGCCTTGAAAAAAATAACCTTGGCCTATGTATAAGCCAAGCATTTCTTACCTCTGGGTTAATATTACTAACTATAGCGCTAGTAGCATTCACATTTTCCGAACAGTTACTGCAATTGTTAGGTAACAGTCATTGGCTTTCAAGCCAAGATACACTAAAGGCACCACAGTTAGCAGCAGAACAATTAAGTTATATCAACAATCGTTATCTGACTTGGTTCTTTTTAGGCGCTGTTTGGCAAATGAATAGCATCTTTCGGGCATTAAACTTCACCCTGCTTGCAAGTAACATTATGATAGCTTGGATAGTAGTTAAAAGCTCATTGGCAATTTTACTCTTACTGCCGCAAAGCCCTTTATATTATGATAGCTTAGTTGCTATATCACTGGTGCATGCGATTAGTGATATTAGTTTTAGCTTAATATCATTCTATATACTGCAGAAAAAAGTAAAACTCCACTGGCCTTCTTTCTCACAGTTTAGCGCTCAATGTAAACAAGCTAAACTAACTAGCACACTTGTTATCGGGCAACAGCTAATTACCCCTTTAAGCTTGGCGATATTAACAATTATTGCCGCCAGTTATAATCATACCTATATAGCCGCCTTTGCTTTGATTTTTAAACTTGAAGCAATCATATTGTTAATACCTATGGCATTAACGACATCCATGCCTGCCATCATTGGTTTTAACTACTGGACAGGTCACCACGATAGGGTAAAACAAGCATACCGTTACATGTTCGCTATTGTATTATTTGCACAATTATTCATTGCCATCATTTTAAACTACACTGTCGATTTTTGGGCTAACTCATTATGTCCACATGATAGTGTTACCGTACATTTAAATCATTACCTTACCTGGTTACCTTGGGGTTATATTGGTTCAGGATGCGTTATTGTTTATCAAGCGACCTTAAATGCAAAAGATAAAGTTATTAATGCCAGCTTACTCGGTATCATACACCGAATAATATTAATTATTCCTATAGCATGGATTGGTTTCAATGATAGCGAATACTCACTTTATCCTGCACTAATGTTAGCGCACTTATTAGCTGGGATATGCGTTTTCTATTTATTTAGAAAAATGCGCATTATCAATATTGAAACAATACCAATCAAAGAACAGCTGGCTACCTAGCTAATGATGGGGATATGCTTTAGACAATGCACTTATATGACTGGATTAACAAAATAGAGATTTGAACGGGCTGAGTAATTTAAATAATTTTGGGCAGATTTTTATAAGAAAAATATTTCGGTTGGTCTTTATCGAGATTAATTTAATAGGTAAATGATAGTTAACGTAAGACTAAAATAAGATGAAAGGGATAAAGATGTCTTATCCCTTTCTTAAAACTATCAACTAACCAAAAATAGCTCTCATTAGAGCAATAGCCTGTTCAACAGGCTTACCGGCTTTCACTTGTTTGAGAATTGTTTCTCGTTTAGTTTGCATATACTCAGGTAAATCATCTTCAGCTAATGCTTGATCAACGAGTTCATCTGGAGTGAGCTTGGTACGAGCACGACGACCTGACTTATAGGTGCTTTCAATGCTATTTGATTTTTTGTCGCGAATACGTAAATAATTCGAGCTAAGAGAAAAATCTTCATCAGCAAACAAAAACAAGTCGACTAAAACAGCACGTACATGCCAAAGTTTCAGTTCTTGCTCGTCTTCAGGTTCAGCTTGATGCCACCATGCAAAAGTTCGCAAAGTTCCTATCATATCCTGCCAATAGCTTTCAAAATCAAAAGCATTAAACTTAGCTATCGATAGGCCTTGGCACAAAACATCTATTTTTGCGTTAGTTAAAGCAATAAATTGGTCTGGACGCTTCATAGCTAATAAACGAGTAGCTGCAGCTAATGGTGGTTTTTCACCTGCTTCTTTGTCTACAGTGTACTCAGTAAATATTTTTTTATAAGCACTAACAAATTTCTGGTACTGCTTTGGTGTTACATCACCTGAGTCTGGAATGTGGCTTAAGGCTAAGTCAAAACTTTCTGGTTGTTGTGCTAATAGGATATGAAATACTTTAGCGCCTTTGGTTGAAGCAAACCATTCTACATCGAATTTATATTCTATATGACTATGTTGATTAGTGTGTTTACCGGCGAAAGCAAGACGGTCCTGTTCAGTCATTTCGGCTAAAGTTTTGTCCTTTAAACTTTTAATGTAATCAAGTAAAGCTAACCTTTCTTCAAGCGCATGTAAGCTTGCTTGCTGCTCAATAAAAGCCGTAAATATAGGCCAAGGTGCGATACGCGCCATTTTAAACTGACTAACACTTGCACCAAGTACAAGTACTTGTTCTAGTTTTTTTAAACTTGGTAATTGATGTTCTTCTAGCAAAGACATATTCATTCTATTTCGACAGACATCAATTAACTCTGTGCACCAACCAAGAAAATCATCCGGTCTATTTTCAACTTTAACCGCAACCAGGTTTAAGCTTAATTCTGTAACATGCTTTAAAGCATTTTGATATGAAGCATTTTCAGCATCATTTAGTGCCATTTTACCAGGGGAAGATAATAACTTTCTCATTAGAGAATAAAACTCCAGAATTACATCAGTACAAATAGACGATTAAAAATATAAATCGCACGTTAACTATATTCAGAAAAGCAAAAAGCCCGACTCTTTC
>NZ_PJAQ01000015.1 GCF_002836775.1 Colwellia sp. 12G3
TTGTTAGTAAATACTTAAACAAGCCAAGCTGTTTTAATTCAAACTTAAGAATTGGTTGCGGGAGCCAGATTTGAACTGACGACCTTCGGGTTATGAGCCCGACGAGCTACCAGGCTGCTCCATCCCGCGTCCGAATGGTTCAAATGTTACTATTGCTAGTAAACACTTAAACAAGCCACAATATTTTACTTCTTATTGCGAGAAGTTTCTTCCAGAAAGGTTACTCCCTGAAAGCGATGCGTATAGTAAGGATAGAGCATCGATAAAGCAAGCGCTTTTATAAAAAAAACACCGTTAGCGTAAATGTTATTCGTTACGTGTGAAAATCAGGCAGTTTCGGTCAGTTAAAGTTAACTTTTGTTTATGTGCTTTGCGTTTGCGTATATAATCGCGCCCATAATTTACTCTGGAAATTACCATGAAAGAATCCACGCAACAATTTTTAGCCTTAACATCTCCGGGTATTGAAGTTTTACTGTTCGACGAAATAAAAAGCCTCGGCGCATTTAACGTTATACAAAAACCAGAAGGCGTTTATTTTCAAGCTTCTTTAGCCTTGGGATATAAAATATCTCTTTGGACACGCCTTGCTACCCGCATCATGCTTAAACTAGGTGAGGGTGAAGCGAAAGATAAAGATGAATTGTTTAAAGCCGCGAGTAGTATTAACTGGCCCGATATCTTTAACTCGACTACTACCTTTGCTGTCGACTTTGTTGGTTACAGCGAAGAAATTCGTAATAGCCAGTTTGGTGGCTTAACGATTAAGGATGCGATCGTTGATCAATTTAGAGATCAAGGTTTCGAACGCCCTAATGTTGATAAAAAAGCACCTCAAATTAGTTTTCAGGCTCGTTTACTAAGAGATAATGTTACCATTTTTCTTGATTTTTCTGGCCGTGGTTTATTCCAACGTGGCTATCGTGAGCACAGTGGTGCAGCACCTTTAAAAGAAAACTTAGCAGCCGCGTTAATAATACGTTCGGGTTGGTTAAATGATACTAGCAAGCCGTTGGTCGATCCTATGTGTGGTTCAGGCACTATTTTGATTGAAGCCGTTTCAATGGCCGCTAAGCAAGCACCTGCTATTAACCGACAGTCGTGGGGCTTTGAGTCTTGGTTGTCACATGATGATGCTGTTTGGAAAAAACAATTAACGCTCGCGATAGATAGCTCTGAAGAAAACATGTCGAACTTCAACGTGAAAGTCTTTGGTATCGATATAGATGAACGTGTAATCAGAACAGCACAGCAAAATGCTCGTAATGCTCAAGTACAGCAATATATTGAATTCACCTGTAAAAATACCAATGACATGGATAATACTTTTGGGCAACCGGGTACAATTTTATTTAACCCACCTTATGGTGAACGAATTGGTGAATTACCTGAGTTAGTAGAAAATTTCGTTTTATTCGGTCAAAAACTTAAAATGCAGTTTAAAGATTGGCGTATTGCTATATTAACGGCGAATGTCGATTTACTTTCTTTGCTGAAACTGTCGAGTTTTAAGCGTTATAAATTTAAAAATGGCCCGTTAGATTGTCAATTAGCTTTATATAACCTTGATGCAAAACAAGGGGCAAAAGATGTGTCAAACCCGCAATCTGATTTTGCTGAAGAAGATAGTGCGTTTGCTAACCGTTTAAAGAAAAATCGTAAAAATTTAAAGGGCTGGTTGAAATCAAATGAGATTGAAGCCTACCGTTTATATGATGGTGATATTCCAGAATATAATGTTGCCATTGATATTTATGGCGAGTATTTAGTGATACAAGAGTACGCTGCACCGAAAACTATTGAAGAAGATAAAGCGCAAAAACGTCTGCAAGAAGTTATTTATTGGGCGCCGAAGGTGTTAGATATTCCAAGAGATAAAGTGATTTTGAAAACGCGCGCTAAGCAAAGAGGCGCTAATCAATATGAACGATTAGAAAAAACGAAACAATCGCTGACTATTAATGAACATGGCGCCTTGTTTAAAATTAACTTATGGGATTACCTCGATACGGGCTTGTTTTTAGATCACCGCAAAACGCGTCAAATAGTTGCGAAAAAATCTCAAGGGAAATCATTACTTAATTTATTTGCTTATACAGGTTCGGTATCAGTACAAGCTGCGGTACAAGGAGCTGCGTCGATTACTACTGTAGATATGTCTAATACCTATTTAAATTGGGCAGAAGATAACTTTGCCTTAAATAAGCTGAACGGTCATAAATATCAATTTATTCAAGCAGACTGTTTAGATTGGTTGAAAAAGAATGTTAATAAATTCGACATCATCTTTATTGACCCACCAACATTTTCTAATTCAAAACGCATGGAAGATAGCTTTGATGTACAAAGAGATCATGTTGTATTAATCACCGATGCTTTAAAATCACTTAATAGAGGCGGTGAAATATTTTTCACTAATAACAAGCGCAACTTTAAGATAGATTTTGAAGCGTTAACTGAACTGGGCTTAACTGCACAAGCAATGTCTGATGTTACGCGTGATAACGATTTCGCCCGAAATAAGCATATTCATAATAGCTGGTCTATTAAGCGGACAGCGACATAAATTAGTAGCAATAATGATTAAGTATAATTTATATGGCAGCGAAGGCTGCCATTTATGTGAACAAGCGTTAACACTTTGTTTAAAAGTATTGACTGTTGAGCAAGTAACTCAGGTTGATATTATTGAACAAGAAAATGTTGACCATGAAACGAAAACACTGGTCGAATTGTATGGTGTACACATTCCCGTACTCGAAAAATTAGCACAAAACAGCAGTGAAAATACTAAGCTGTTTTGGCCATTTACCCAAGCGCAAGTAACGCAATTAGTTAACAGCAATTCAATTAGTTAACAATCAAGCATAAGAAGAATTATGGAATTATTAAGAATAGCCAATGGTGAGCTTGCCTTCGGCGAAGATAAGATTTTAAATAAAGCAGATTTAAGTGTACAAACTGGCGAACGTATCTGTTTAGTAGGGCGTAATGGAGCAGGTAAGTCTACTTTAATGAAGATATTAATGGACTTGCAAGGTTTAGACGATGGGCAGATTTTAAAGTCTAGTACCATGAAAATGTCAATGCTCGAACAAGATCCACCAGAGTCATCTGATATCTCTGTTTTTGACTATGTTGCTGAAGGGGTAAAAGAAAACGCCGAACTTCTCCGTCGTTATCACGCCTTAATCCACTTGATTGGCGAAGATCCAAGTGACAAAAATCTTAACAAGTTAGCAAACGTGCAAGAAGAACTTGAAAAAGCCAATGCTTGGCTAGACGAACAGCGCATTGATCAAGCCATGACTACGTTATCATTAGATGCGGATGCTAAAATTTGCGACTTATCTGGTGGTTGGTTACGTAAAGTTGCATTGGCTAAAGCGCTTGTTACCAGCCCTGATATATTGTTACTCGATGAGCCAACAAACCATTTAGATATTGAAAGCGTGTTATGGCTAGAGCAATTCTTAAAAGACTTTGCCGGTACTATTATCTTTATCAGCCATGATAGGGCGTTTATCCGTGGTTTATCTACCCGTATTTTAGATTTAGATCGCGGTAAATTAAAAAGTTATCCGGGTGATTACGATTTGTATATCGAGCAAAAACAGCATGATTTACAAGTTGAAGATCAACAAAATGCGCTATTTGATAAAAAATTAGCGGAAGAAGAAGTATGGATCCGTCAAGGGGTTAAAGCCCGCCGTACTCGTAATGAAGGCCGAGTTCGTTCGCTAGAAAAACTTCGTCTTGAGCGAACCGCACGTCGTGATGTACGTAATCAAAGTACCATGAATATTACTCAAGGTGACCGCTCTGGCAAACTAGTCTTTGAAGCTGAAGATGTCAAAGTAGCCTTTGGTGATAATGTAGTCATTGAAAACCTCAACCTACTTATTACGCGTAATGACCGATTAGCATTAATTGGTGCTAACGGTACGGGTAAGTCAACACTGATTAAACTAATCATGGAAAAGCAAGCCGCTACGAGTGGTAAAATGCGCTCAGGTGTTAATTTAGATATTGCTTATTTTGATCAACATCGTGAAGCCCTTGATTTGAACCTAACAGTACAAGAAATTGTCGGTGAAGGTAAACAAGAGGTTGTCGTAAATGGTCGTTCTCGCCATGTATTAGGTTATCTACAAGATTTCTTATTTAGCCCTAAAAGAGCGCGTACACCGGTAAGAGCTTTATCAGGTGGTGAGAAAAACAGATTATTACTTGCTCGATTGTTTTTACGTCCAAGCAACTTGCTTATTCTCGATGAGCCGACCAACGATCTTGATATTGAAACATTAGAGCTTCTTGAGGAAGTTGTTGCAAATTATGCAGGAACCGTTATTTTAGTGAGCCATGATCGCGACTTTGTTAATAACTGTGTAAATACTTGTTTGTATTTTGACGGTACCGGACAGATAAATCAGATTGTTGGTGGGTACGATGACGTAGATGATTACCTCGCCTTAAAGAAAGTACAGCGCGATAACATGGCTGATGGTGCGGATAAAAAAACTAGTCAAGAAAAGCAGTCTAAAAACAGTGCTCATCTTGAACAAAATAATGCATCAACAGAAGCTGAAGCAAAGAAAAAAAAGCTATCGTTTAAAGAAGCACGTGAGCTTGAAATGCTGCCTGGAAAAATTGATGAACTAGAAAGTTTAATTGATTCTCTACAAGCGCAAGTTAATGATGCTAACTTTTTTAGCCAAGATGACAAAATAACTCAAAAAGTTTTGAACCAGCTGGCAGAAAGTGAGTCAAATCTTGAAATCGTTTATGCCAGGTGGCAAGAACTCGATGATGAATAACAAATAAATACTTTAAAAGGGTAAGTCTTCGTTTTAAAGTATTGCCTTGATGTATACCTTAAATAACAGTGATTAACTTGATTGTTAAAAAACAAGTTAATCCAGAACAACCATAAAGAGTAAGCAAGTAGAATGAAGCCATTTTCAAAAAATATACTCGCGTTAACAGTAATTAGTGCTTTGAGTTTAAGTTTATTTAACTATAGCCATGCTGAGACTTATAGAGTAGTTGATAAAAAACCAGCAGAAAATCTTGGATATACTTACGGTGGTAAGTTAAATAATCAGGGTAATATGGCTGTAACTGGGTCGAATGTTTATAATTTCCCAGTACAATTTGACTATTTCGATGAGACTGATTTTAATAATATTGTTTATTTAGCTCTTTCTCGCCAAGACTATTATTTTGGTCTTGGACCTATAGAAGACCTTGAAGCTATGAAGATAGGGGAGCCAACAGCAAATGATCTTGCTTGGGCTAAGTTATATCTTGAAGAAAAGAATAAGTCTAATACAAACTTTGAATATCAAATCGTTGCCGATACTGCCGCAATGATTAATCTCAATGAAGGCAGCGTATCGACAGAAATATGTGTCTTTGATACTGATTTTACAGGTACCGCCTGTAGTGGGGAAATAACGCGTTCAACTGTCAGTTCAATTGAAGGCTTTAACAACAGTGGTGTTATGTTTGGTACTGCAACGGCTCCCTATTTGCCTTTGGCTGGGCCTGCTGACAGTAACGGGCTTATTCAAACTCATTGGGTGCGTGCACATGGTCAACGCGGTTTCTTCTCCCCTGATTTTGGTGAGACTATTATCGAAATCCCTCCTGAATTTACAGAGTATGGTGGTGGCATATCCGCCATTTTTGATATAAATGATAACGGTATTGCGGTTGGTTACAGTAGTTATAAACTCAGTGAGTTCAGAGAAAATCAAATACTTGATGAAACAGGTGGTTGCGCAGACCCCGCTATTTTAGCCACTATACCTTTTGAAGTTTGTGTTCAAAAAATACAAAGCGGTATGTATCACGTTCAAGCGTTTAAGGCGACATTGTCGGCAGATAACGTTCCAGAAACAGAGCAGTTGGGCCTGTTAATTACACCTCATGCTGATGATGACAGGGCTTTTTCTAGCCAAGCCCTTGCCGTTAATAATCATGGAGTCGCGGTTGGTTATGCTCATGGCTGGAATGACACCAATGTGACGACACCCGCCCCCAATGAGCGGATGGGGGGCTCATATGCGGTGATTTTTAAAGACGGTAAAGTGTCTGACTTTAATCAACTTCATTATAACTTCAATTCTGGATCGGTTTATCCTTTTTCTCGCGCAAATGATATTAACGACAATGGTTTAGTTGTTGGTTATACCCGTGATCCTGTTCGATTTATTAAAAAGCTTTTCTATGTTGATACTAGTGTTCCTGAAAGTGAAATGGAAATTATTATCCCCAAAGACTTTTTTACTACGTCAGTAAGCACCGCTTTTGCCGTGAATGCTTCAGGTGTAATTGTCGGTGAGGCACAAATAGAAAGTCATAATGAAAGTGCTAATAACCCTCGTCGTACTACCGGATTTATGTTTGATACATCAATTGACTCACCGGTAATTACCGATATTAATACGCTGTTAAAGTGTGATTCCCCGTATAATATTATTAAAGCAAATGACATTAATGATGTTGGTCAAATTTCAGCTACTGCCATAGTAAAGTCCGCATCATACGATACTTTAGGAAAGCCAGTCGTTGATGATAGTGGTAATCCAGTGATGATTGATGTAGTACGAGCGGTATTACTTGAGCCTATTGAAGGTGGTGAAGTAACAGATTGTGGTTTGGTTGAAGAAAAGATAGAAAGGCAGGGGGCAAGTATTAGCTCAATGGTATTATTTTCACTATTAGCCATTTGTGGATTTCGTCGTAGAAGATTCAAGCAATAATTTTACAAGGATTTATTAAGTTTTAAAGTTTAATGACTGATAATTAAGTATAAAAAAAAAGCACTTTCTAGTGCTTTTTTTATGTCGGTAATTTATTAAATTTAATCATTGTATTTAGGCTTTCTTGAACTATGCTTAATAAAGTTGTTCAATAATTGGTTGACGAATTAACTTGCTCGAGAGCAATTATTTATTGTCGCAACTAATATTTATATCTCTATAAGAAGAACCAAGGAGCGTGTATTTATGATGAAGCGGCAAAAACGCGATCGCCAAAATAGGGCACACACAAGAGGTTACCAAGCAGGTATATCTGGTCGTTCTAAGGAACATTGCCCGTACCAAATTGATGCAATAAAGTCACAATGGCTTGGCGGATGGCGAGAAGCCATAGAAGATAAACAACAGGGGCTTTTTAAATAAACAATTTTATTGTTTTGTAAAGAATTGCTCGACAGTATATTAATTAATTTGAATTAATCTATTAAAAAGCCCAGCAAATTGCTGGGCTTTTTCAATTGTAATTTTTGTCAAATAACCAAGTAAGTATTACTAACAGTTAGTAAAGAACTCTAGGTTACTGTCAGTAAGCAAAAGCTACTTTAGAACTTGCTAGTATCAGTAAATAAACCGACTTTAAGATCTTTAGCCGTGTATATTTCACGGCCATCAACACTTACACTTCCGTCAGCAAGACCCATGTAAAGTTTACGTTTAATAACGCGTTTAAAGTCTATTTTAAAGGTAACTTTTTTAGCGGTAGGTAGTATTTGACCGGTAAATTTAACTTCACCCACACCTAAAGCACGGCCTTTACCCGGACCACCCGTCCAAGCTAAGAAAAAACCAACAAGTTGCCACATAGCATCTAAGCCTAAACAACCTGGCATTACCGGGTCACCTTTAAAGTGACAATCAAAAAACCATAGATCTGGGGTAATATCTAGTTCGGCTAATATGTAACCTTTACCATTTTCACCACCTTCTTCAGAGATGGTAATAATGCGATCCATCATCAGCATGTTGTCAGAAGGAAGCTGTGAATTACCTTCACCAAATAATTCCCCTGTGCCTGCTTTTACTAAATCTTCTTTACTGTATGAGTTTTGTTGTGGCATCGCCATAATAAGCTGAAATCCGATAATAAATTTTAGGGGGCTACTTTAGCGTACACTTGTACTCTAAACAACTCTGAACAGTTAAAAATTTCAATTAATTTGTCTATATCAAATTTTTTTCATATCTTGATTATGCGGTCGTTATGCGTAATTATAGGTGCATGTAGCTAGAGATAAACAAAATTTTCATGAAAAATGCCGAACAAATGAATGAATTGCCTATTAAAAAAGTTGCGATGAGTAATGCTGAAAAGCAAAAGCGTTATCGTGAACGACAGAAAGAGCGTGGTTTGCAGGAAATGCGCGGTTATATGTCACCAGAGGCAAATAATTGTTATCAACTTATTAGTGAACAAACTAACTGGTCAGACAGTGTTATACTCAGTAATGCTGTACGACTAACTTATGCCGCTTATAAAAATGGTCAAATAGGCTTGTTAAATAGTTGGCTGAAAAATAATAAACTCTAAATAGTATTAATAAAGCGACTACCAGACTCTTCAATTGAATAGTCTGCACTTTCGCTATATTCTTGCTCTTTTTCAAATCTAATTAAGGTTGCCTTGCGTGATAAATGTTTTATTGGTTGATGATCATCACCTTGTTCGTGTCGGTATTAATAAAATTTTAACGAGCGTTAAAGGATTAAATGTTGTTGGCGAATGCGAAACAGGTGAAGAGGCAATTAAATTTTGTCGAAACAGTGAACCTGATGTTTTACTCATGGATATGGATATGCCAGGCATGGGCGGTCTTGAAGCGACAAAGAAAATATTACGCTTTGCACCAGACGTTAAAATTATAGTGTTAACAGCGCATTCTGAAGACCCCTTTCCAAGTAAAGTGATGCAGATGGGGGCTGCGGGTTACTTAACTAAAGATGCAGGCCCTGATGAAATGGTTATTGCTATTCGTGCGGTGCATAGTGGTCAACGTTACCTTCCTTCTGATATCGCACAAAAAATGGCATTGAACCAATTTAAATCGGTTGATGATAACCCTTTCAATACTTTATCTGATCGAGAGTTACAGATTATGATCATGATAACGCGTGGTGATAAAGTCCCCTCTATCTCTGAACATTTAAACTTGAGTACTAAAACGATTAATAGTTATCGTTATCGTATGTTTGAAAAACTCAATGTCAGTAACGATGTAGAATTAACGCATTTAGCTATTCGCTTTGGTATGTTAAAAACAGAAAAGCTATAACTCTCCCTAAGAAGCTTAGTCTTAATGCCGTCAAAACCTGATGATAATGTAAACAAAAAACCAACCACTCAAGCCTCAACTTTCGATAGTGAGGCTTTTTTGCGTGTAGTTACCGCGAAAGCGGGCGTCTATCGCATGTATGATAGTAAGCAAGTGGTTATTTATGTTGGTAAAGCCAAAGATTTAAAAAAACGTCTAGCGAGTTATTTTCGCAAAGATGTAGGCTCAGTTAAAACACAAGTATTAGTTAAGCAAATTGCCGCCATCGAAGTTACCGTTACTCACACGGAAGGTGAGGCGCTGATCCTTGAAAACAACTACATCAAAAAGTATCAACCCAAATATAATATTTTATTACGTGATGATAAATCATACCCTTATTTACTTATTACCGCCCATAAGCATCCTAAGTTAGGCTTGCACCGCGGTGGTAAAAAAATAAAGGGTGACTATTTCGGTCCATTTCCAACGGTTGGGGCTGTCTGGGAAAGTTTGCGTTTAATGCAAAAGATATTTCCTATTCGGCAATGTGAGGACAGCTACTATCGCGCACGTTCAAGACCTTGTTTACAACATCAACTAGGACGTTGTTCAGCACCCTGTGTAGATAAAATCTCTGAGGGCGATTATCAAGACCAAGTTAATTTAGCCAAGCTTTTCTTACAAGGTAAAAGTTCGACGGTGATTGAGCAGTTAGTGTCAAAAATGGAATTAGCCAGTAATGAGTTAAATTTTGAATACGCGGCTAAATATCGCGATCAAATAGTAACGCTAAGAAAGGTTCAACAGCAACAGTTTGTCAGTGGCCATGTTGCCGAGTTAGATGTTGTCGGTTTATATCGTGATAAAACGCAAGTATGTATTCACCTGCTCTTTATTAGACAGCATAAAATATTAGGCAGTAAAAGCTATTTCCCAACAGTGCCAAGTGAAAGTACAGACAGTGATATATTGCAGGCTTTTATTGCCCAACACTATTTAACCGCTGAAACATTAACTAATGGCAAAGTACAGGGTAGTATTCCTAAAGAAATTGTTATTAAAGAATCAATTGGGCAGGTAGAAGACTTAGCGACTCTATTGAGTGAACAAGCAGGCCATGACGTTAAGATATCAACGAATTCACGTAGCGAACGAGCTCAGTATTTAAAGCTGGCTGGTACCAACGCACAAACAGCACTCGTTACCAGAAATAGTCATAAAGAGTCAATGCAAGCACGCTTTGCTGCGTTGAATGAAGTGTTTGAGCTAGAAAATGGCATACAGCGTATTGAGTGTTTTGATATAAGCCATACCATGGGGCAACAAACGGTTGCTTCTAATGTAGTGTTTAATCAAGAAGGTCCTCTAAAAACAGATTACCGCCGATATAATGTCTTTGGCATCACCCCTGGCGATGATTATGCTGCTATGGCATTTGCTTTAAGAAAACGTTATGGGAAATTAAAAGGCACCCCTGTTAAGCCTGAAGAGCATAGTGCCTTAGAAAAGTTACCCGATATTGTCTTTATTGATGGTGGTAAAGGACAACTTGCTGAAGCTGAGAATTTTTTTAGTCAACTGGCGTTAACAAAAACACCGTTATTAGTCGGGGTTGCTAAAGGTGAGTCACGTAAACCGGGCTTAGAAACATTGATTTTAGCCGGTAGCCATCAGTTGATCTCTTTACCTGCTACATCCCCAGCATTGCACTTAGTGCAGCATATTCGTGATGAATCGCATCGCTTTGCTATAACAGGGCATAGGGCGAAGCGACAAAAGGTAAGTAAAAAGTCTCGTTTAGAATTAATTGAAGGAATAGGTGCTAAAAAACGGCAAAGTTTATTAACGTTTTTAGGTGGCTTACAAGAGGTTATACAAGCCGACATTATTACCTTAGCGAAAGTGCCTGGCATAAGTCATGTGTTAGCGGAGAAAATCCATAATGCTCTACATGACAAGTAAACCTCTATAACCGTACTTTTTATCACCAATCAAAAATTTAGATAAGGTTTTGCTATGCAAGGCTTTATTGAGCTATTTTACCTAAACTTGTCCCATTCTGCCGTAGCACTGCTATAACAACTTGTGTAAACTAAAGAAAAATACTTGCAGTGAAAAGTTAATGTGGACAATACCTAACCAAATAACATTATTTCGGATCGTCTTGATCCCAGTTTTCGTCATAATTTTCTATTTACCTCTTTCGTGGAGTAACTTCGGTGCATTCGCTATTTTCTGGTTAGCGGCAATTAGTGACATATTAGATGGTTATCTTGCTCGAAAGCTCAATCAATCTTCAGCATTTGGCGCTTTTATTGACCCTGTTGCCGATAAACTGATGGTTGTTGTCGCCTTGGTTATGATTGCGCAAGACTATAGTTCATGGTTGGTTTCTATAGCCGCTATTATTATGATAGCGCGAGAAGTATTTATTAGTGCGTTACGTGAATTCATGTCTTCAATAGGGAAACGTGACATTATAGCCGTGTCTAATATGGGTAAATATAAAACGGCAGCGCAAATGCTCGGTATTATGGGACTCATTTGGCAACCTAGTTACGATATTCCATTAATTTTTTTCCACTTGCCACATGAAGTGATTAATTACCTTTCTTATGGCTTTTATTCTATTGCGACTGTTTTAACCGTTACTACCTGGGTTAGTTACTTCAAAGCAGCGTGGCCAGAGTTAAAAGCACAATAAACATTTTTAAAGAGATTTGATGGTATTTAACCCACTCAAACGAGCTTTTAGTTAAAAATAGAACAAACGACTCGCTTTTTAAGCAGTTAGAATAAAAAGTCAATTTAATAGTTGACTGGAAAATATTAAGATGTAGAATGCGTTTTCGTTGACAGGGAGTCAGCAAGTAAAGCGAATTAGGCTAAGTTGATGTTACATCTTCTAGTTGTTCGTTATACTAGGTTTTGTAACTGTTAAGATTTAAATGAAGCGGCTGTAGCTCAGCTGGTAGAGCATCACGTTGCCAACGTGAATGTCACGAGTTCGAGTCTCGTTAGCCGCTCCAATTTAAGTTAAAATAAAAGCAAAATTTATTGATAGTGATATCACTGAAAACATCGTTGACAAAATGGCGGGTTGGCAGAGTGGTTATGCAGCGGATTGCAAATCCGTGTACACCAGTTCGATTCTGGTATCCGCCTCCATTTTGCCCGGGTGGTGGAATTGGTAGACACAAGGGATTTAAAATCCCTCGCCGAAAAGCGTGCCGGTTCAAGTCCGGCTCCGGGTACCATATCCTCAACGATAGATGGGAAGTAAAAAGTAAAGCTCTCATGAAGCGGCTGTAGCTCAGCTGGTAGAGCATCACGTTGCCAACGTGAATGTCACGAGTTCGAGTCTCGTTAGCCGCTCCAATTTTAGTTGTAATGCTAAAAGAAGTTTTACCTGCAAAAGTAGTAAGTGAATATTTGTATTTTACGAGCTGCAGTATCTAAGTTAGTAGAGCATCACGTTACCAATGTGAATGTCACGACTTATGTTGATGAGAGTAGTCTCGTTAGACGCTCCAATTTTAGTTGTAATGCTAAAAGAAGTTTTACCTGTAAAAGTAGTAAGTGAAAATTATTATTCTACGTAGCGGCTGTAGCTCAGCTGGTAGAGCATCACGTTGCCAACGTGAATGTCACGAGTTCGAGTCTCGTTAGCCGCTCCAAGATTTCACAAAAGAATAAGTAGGTTACCAATACCTACTATAAAAAACTCCCTTTATCTTATAGATAACGATGCCCGGGTGGTGGAATTGGTAGACACAAGGGATTTAAAATCCCTCGCCGAAAAGCGTGCCGGTTCAAGTCCGGCTCCGGGTACCATTTATTTAGATGTAAAGTAGTAAAAGTAAAGCTCTAATGAAGCGGCTGTAGCTCAGCTGGTAGAGCATCACGTTGCCAACGTGAATGTCACGAGTTCGAGTCTCGTTAGCCGCTCCAATTTTTATAAGTTTATGACAAGAGTCATTCATTTTTAATAAAAAATGATAAATGAATTTATAAAGAGTAGGTACCAACCTACTATAAAAATACTCCCTTATCTTTGGTGTAAGCCGAGAGATACAATGCCCGGGTGGTGGAATTGGTAGACACAAGGGATTTAAAATCCCTCGCCGAAAAGCGTGCCGGTTCAAGTCCGGCTCCGGGTACCATCTTATAAATTCAATATATACACCTATCTAAAACATTAACTATCTGTAAAATAATAATTTTTAGATATATTTATCCGATTATATACCCCCTAAATAAATAATTCTGAATACTATTCATCAATTTAAAATGATACTTAACTCTATTCGTTTTATGAGATATTAAATTTTTATAAATACCCTAATTTTACTTGTTCTCCTACTATCCTGATATAAACTGTAAAATCTCTATCCATTTCTTGTTAATTTAGCCATTAAGAGCAATTTTTATCTTGCTACCTAGTAGGTGGTATTTTGAAAACTTGCTGATGTAAACAACCGATAAAACCTAAAGCACTGGTTACAACCATAAATAAATACGCTAATTTAAAAAAGCCCTTAGCAAATTGTAATTATATTATGTAATACTCGCTAATTAACGAACTCATTAAAGCACAGACTGGTGGCACAATAAGTTCATCGGTATTTAAAAAAATAATGATATGAAAATAATTCTAAGTGTCGTAATGACATTATTGTTCAGTCCATGCGTAATGGCGTCCGATTTGACGATTGATAAACAAATTGATCAGTTATTGGTACCTATCGCTAATTTCTTTACCAGTATCATTTTCTACAGTGTTGATGTAGCTGGCACTCAATTTCCTCTCATTGTAATGTGGCTCATCATTGCTGCCGTCATTTTTACTTTCTATTTTGGTTTCATTAATGTTCGTGGCTTTACCCATTCTTGCAAAGTAATTCGAGGCGATTATTCAAACCCTGATGATCCGGGTGAGGTAAGTCACTTTCAAGCACTAACCACGGCACTTTCAGGCACCGTTGGTTTAGGTAATATAGCAGGTGTTGCTATTGCTGTTTCAATTGGTGGGCCGGGCGCAACATTTTGGATGATCATTGCTGGTTTTATGGGAATGTCCACCAAATTCTTGGAATGTACCCTTGGCGTAAAATACCGATACATAAATACACAGGGTAAGGTTCATGGTGGACCTATGTATTACCTTAAGAATGGTTTGGCTGAATTAGGCTATGAAAAACTGGGTAAAGTCCTAGCGAGTTTTTTTGCGGTATGTTGTGTGGTTGCTTCTCTTTGTGGCAGCAATATGTTGCAATCAAATCAAGCCTATCAGCAGTTTGTCATAGCAATGGGTAATGAAACAAGTTTTTGGGCAGATAAAGGTTGGCTTTTCGGTAGTTTACTCGCGATTGTGATTGGAGTCGTCATTATTGGGGGGATTAAAAGTATTGCTAAAGTCACTGAGAAACTAGTGCCTTTAATGGCTGGAATCTATCTGTCTGCGGCCCTTTTTGTTTTAGCCTATCACTATACAGAAATACCGCATGCAGTCAGTCTTATCATTAATGGTGCATTCAACCCCACCGGTGTTGTCGGCGGTATTATTGGCGTAATGATACAGGGGTTTAAACGTTCGACATTTTCAAGTGAAGCAGGTGTGGGAGCCGCTTCAATTGCTCACGCAACCGCATCAACTAAAGAGCCTGTTAGAGAAGGCTATGTCGCATTGCTTGAGCCTTTTATCGATACTATCGTTATCTGCACCATAACCGCATTAGTGATTGTTATTACGGGGGCTTATCAAACAACCGATGGTATTGATGGTGTTGCGTTAACTTCTCGAGCGTTTGCCAGTGTTATTTGGTGGTTTCCTTATGTACTGAGTGTTGCGGTATTAATGTTTGCCATTTCAACTATGATTTCATGGGCATATTATGGTTCTATTGCTTGGGGATATTTGGTAGGTGAATCTAAAATATTAGACTTACTCTATAAGGTTGTTTTTTGTATTTTTACAGCACTAGGTGCATCGGTAAGTTTACATGCGGTTATCGCAATATCAGATTCAATGTTTTTTTCGATGGCTATCGCTAATATCATTGGATTGTATTTATTAGCGCCACAAGTCAAACTTGATTTGAGGAAGTACCAAAACATATATTGTAAAAGTTATAGGCCTAAAGATAATGGTTAAGAATTTTTATAGCATTTAACCATGTTACTTCCCGTAAGCTGATTAATAATCAGTAGGTTTTGATCAATAACACTATTGATCAAAACCTATATCACACAACTCTGTTATTAAGTGTTATCTCAATTTGATTAAATTTATTCCCAACTCAGAGCTCTGCTCGATGTTCAATAACAAGGAAAATTTGTTTCGGTTTAGTCATTCTAAATCAAATAAACTTAACGATGTTAGTGGACATCGAGAAAGCTCCCAGAGGGCGAGTTTAAAAGGTTTACATGCAGCGTTATTGATTTTGATAAGGACGCTG
>NZ_PJAQ01000016.1 GCF_002836775.1 Colwellia sp. 12G3
GTCGATGATATTGGCGCTAATGAATGATTATTTCATAGCTGATATCCCTGACCAAACTTTGCCACGCATTACGTTCTTCACTTCTCAAGAGGTTGCCAAAGGTTAATGCCATAACCGCAGCTGCATTTGTTGAATCAAGGTTACCTGTAGGTTCATCTGCCAAAATTATTGAAGGATTGCCCGCAATCGCCTGCGCAACGGCAACACGCTGTTGCTGTCCTCCCGATAACTGAGAGGGGAAATGGCTAGCTCTGTGGCCCATATCCACTTTATCAAGCGCACTTTTCACCATGGCTTTTCTTTGTTCTTTCGTTAAATCCTTGCGATAAGACAGTGGTAAATCGATATTTTCTTCTAGTTACATATCAATCTAGCTGAAAATCAGACTGACACCTGATTGTTATTCTAATTGTCGAGGTTCAAGCACCTTTAGCCACCTCATTGATCTTGTCGCATAAGTTCAAATCTGACATCACCGAGCACTTTTAGTTAAATTATATATATAAGTACTCAAATTTTTACAATTATCAGCATCTTATTATCTGCTATTGTGCATTTATTTTTAGTGATATAGACTAAAAAAACTACAACCCAGCCAACTAACAAAAGTTTTTATATTCACAAAAAACGTATAAAACAAACCATTTGCCACTCTACTTATTCAACTATAATACTCTTACAAAACAACAGATTCCTACCATTATAAGAGTCCTCTATTTTCATAATTAGTTTCAAAAAAAACAACTAACTATTATTTATTATAATGACAATATTTTATTAAAGTTGCATTGCTAGATATTAATTAACTTTATCACCCTTGATAGTGCCGCCCAACAAAAAAACCAACAAGCCATTGTTTTAAATAGGAATTAAATTTAAAGGTAAAGAGAGGAAATGAAGCGTAAAAATGATTGCTTGGTAATTTTAGATATCCTAATTAATTAACTTATCTCTAATATATTTATTAATGTCGCTAAGCATTGACATTATGGTAATCCGACCACTATAATGGTTTCGCCTCATGGATTAGGTTTATTACCAATGGGACGGTATCTAATTTTAAATTATAAAAGTGAATAACAATTCACTTTTGACGTTGTTAAAACGAAGATATCTATGAAAAAACTACTAACCCACCAACTTGAAGTTGGCATGAAGATCGTAAAACTCGATCGCCCTTGGCTTGAAACTCCATATTTTTTCCACAAATTTATTATTAAATCAGAACAGCAATTAACTAAATTGCGCACTTTCTGTGACTATGTATATATAGATTTTAATGATAAATATCCGAATAAGTGTAATAAAGATCATTCATTTATTAATGAAAAAGAGGTCCTTGCTCACAAAAAAATCGAACATTCTTTCAAATTACTCAATTTAGTTTTTAGTGATATGACTTACAAATCATATATAGACTCTTATAAAATTAAATTAGTGGTTAATAATTTAGCTCTTCAAGTTCTAGCTGACCAAAACACCTATTTATATTTAAATACTATAAAAAGCAGTGCACCTTCGATAGCCCAAAAATCAGTACGTGTTTTAATACTTTATATTACTTTATGTAAATATATAGGCATCAAAAAAGATAAGTTATTAGATCTTGGTAGCGCAGCCTTGTTACACGACATAGGGATGATTAAATTACCTATATCTTTTGGTCAAGCGGAAAAATTATCGGTAAATGAAACTAAATATTTACATACACATACCGAGATAGGCGTAGCATTAATCAAAAAATCAAGAGATTTCCCTGATTTTGTCAGTGATGTTATCGCTTCCCATCATGAATACTTTAATGGTACCGGTTACCCATACGGTCTTTCACAAAGAAACATTAACCTTTATTCACGAATGTTAACGGTCATTTGTACATATGAAGCCCTAACAAGAGATCGGCATTATAAAAAAGCGCTAACGACTTATGCTGCGCTTACAGAGCTGACTAAAGTCTCTGGTACCATGTTAGATCCACGAATAGTTGGCAAGTTCATTGAGTTTATTGGCCTGTATCCTGTAGACACTATTTTGAAAACTATCCAAGGAGATAATGTCAGAGTTATAAAAAAACTTGATCAAAATCAATATGAAGTAGTTAGCCTTTTAAAGGGAAAATCTAGTTTTATCATAAAAACCGATGCAATCACGGGAGTTCATTTTGAATAACTTAAACTTCATTGATTTAACAGATATTGAACAACAAAATAAATACGTTGCGACGAAAAGTGAACCTATCGGCTCTTGCAACAACCGATGCAAATATTGCCCATTATTTCCTTATGAAAAACTTTCAATAAAAGGCATTAATGAAACTCGTGATAGAGCAATATTTGACGTCAATGGTCAGCAACATAAGTTGACTCACCATGGTTTTCGATTGATGTGTGCACTAACACGTTACTCTGGATCAATTTTATCAAGAGAGTTTCTAAGTGAGTATGTTTGGCCGGAATCAAATGTGGTTAGCAATAATTTAAATGTGGCGATTTATGATTTGCGTATCGTATTTAGCAATTCGTCAATAAATATAGAAAATTACCGCAAGGAGGGTTATGGCTTAACCTTATAATTAATTATTTATTAGATGTGGTGTTTAATAGGCTTGAATATTATTTTAAGTTTATTAAACATACACCAATAGAAAATCAATACAACGTCACCAACATGAGTATTTAATATCAATTAGTTACAGAGGGACTGCAAACGTAAATCATTGAAAATAAAAGCATTCCTTATATCTATTAATCATATAAAGATTTTAAAAAGTATTTTTCCTCATCCGATATCAAACTAAGTAAATTTGAATGACTTTTTTTTGTTGTTTTTTCTTTTTGAACAATCAACTCCATTAGCAATAAACAAAAACTCTGATAACTTGGTTCTAATTTGGTTACGTCACCGTCCAATTCAGTTAACTTGAACAAATTTAAATTCATCTTTAATAATTCATCATCGTGTATATCTTCGGTGAGTAATTCAAATTCTTTGATTACTCTATCTTTAGATAACTTATGCATTTACAGACAGCTTGGTTTGTGAGAAATAATACCCTTGCATTAGCACATTTGGAATATTCGAAATATATTGTACATGCTTATTTAATTCTATTCCTTCGACTATAACGTCGTGTTTCTTGCTCAAATAACGCAATAAACCATCTAGAAATACTAGGTCCTCTGGTAATAAAGCCCAAAAAAGCTCTTTTGATACTTTTATTTTACTGAAAGCAATTTTATTTGAATTGACGATGTCAAAGTTTGATTGATTAGTACCAAAGTCATCTAACCATAAGTCAACATTGGGAGATTTACTTATTTTTTCTAATACCTTTAATTCAAAATGGCCAAATTTATTAATATCATTTTCTAATATTTCTAAAGCATACCTCTGATGATCAAAACTATTAATTAATGGAAAAAACTCGCTAAAATGACGAATAACATCTATGGGGGTATTTATACTAATTCGATATTGTCTATTTTTAGGTTCTTTTATAATATTACTCAAAATGAGTCTAAATAACTGTACATGCTCATATTCGGATAAGTATTGGAAAAATACAGCAGGAGATATCACGTTGCCTTGTTGCACTATAGTACAAAGCAGTTCAGCGTTATCACAATCATTAATAGTTGTCATTATCGCCTCCAAACGTGGTGCGATGTTAACTTCTCCCCATACAGCGGTATTAATAGTGAATTGATTTAAGCTATGCATTGCTGTCTCCCATTATAAACTAACTCTACTTCGACCGAAGTTAACATGTAGCCATACCCCCTAATATTTTCAATTTGAAGTTGTGTATGTCTCAAGTTGGTTCTTATCTCAGATATAACAACAGTTAAATTATTTTTAACAACCAAAGAATCTGGCCAACCATAAGTCTGCAAGTAGCTAAAACTGATTGGTTTGTCTTTTTCCCTTAATAAGGCGCATAACACTCTAAAAGCACGGCTTGAAAACTTTATTTTGTTATTGTTGAAACTAATTGTTTGATCATGAGAGGAAATGGATAAGTCATCTTTAAAGTTATGAATGAAATTCAAAGGACATTTACTGCAATACATTTCACAAGGTAGTGTTAAATTTTTTGATTCCACTTTATATTCTTCCCGCTATACAGCTATTACTGGCTTTAATTAAAGTAGTTCATCCGTGAACTCAGTTGGTTAACTCTCTTATTAGATGGAGTCTTTTAACCGACTGTATTACTGCCCCCAGTAATGTCAGATAATTTTTAATTCAAAGAGCTAGCGACTTTTACAATATTTCTTGAAAGAGTTAATTGATTGCTGTTATTTGATTTACCTTCAGAATTTAACTTTCCTAACTGAGAATCAAAGTGTTTACAGAGCACTCGTAAGTATTCAATATGAATGGACAGTAACGGAAGATCGTTACTTTCAATGAATACAATTGATTCATTAATTATTTCGTTGGCAAAATTAAGAAAGAATAAGCTTTCTTCTTTGTTGTTAATAAAATCGTTATTCATATTCACCTCTTTAAAATTCGAGGTTATTCTTACACAATTGTTACAAGTTAAAATAATTATAAAATTAATAATTATCTTAACTAGCGGTACCTAATTTAATTTCATGCATATATTAATTTTTTAGGTTCCGCTAAGGAATTACTTATGGTTAAACCTAAGCTTGGTGCTTTTTATATCGATATTTACGAACCATTACGGGTTATATTGCGCTACTTGCCTTAACAGTTTGATCTACTGATAAATTCTCAATATAAAGGTCAAATATACGGATACTAAAAAGTGTGTAATTCATATCTCCACGGCTAAAACTTCATTGCACGAACCGTTTATATGATTGACTTAATGTTGCCGTTTATCACCCATGTGCCACTAAAAATTAATATCCCTTCTCTTTTTGCTGGCAGAGCTATGGGTAAATCGCTTCGCACAGTCAGAAAGGCATTTCTAACGTTGAGACTTACCTTGGCTAAATAGTTTTTTTAATCACAACATTACTCGTCCCATTCATAGGATTTTATTCAACCTTTCGTTTCCCATATTTGGGATGATTATATTAACCCCAGTCTTAATTACACTTATATCCATATAAAACATAAACATACGCATTTGGCATTGTCCCTGCAATATATTCTGCTATGGACGGATTTATGATGAAATTCAAAAAATCTATGAGTTCATTTATTGGCCTAGCTATTGTCGAAATGATTAAATTTCACTAATAGCTAGGTGAGAATATAAATTTATTGAGGGACAAACAGTGACTACACTTTTGTTAATAATGATTCATGCTATCGCAGGTTCAATTGCCATAATTTCTGGCTTTTCAGCGCTGTCTTTACGTAAAAGTTCAAAGCAACATCGCACTGTTGGTAATGTTTTTGTTTTAGCTATTTTATTACTTGGTTTAACCGGGATTTATATCGCGTACTCTCGGTCAATTATGCTGTCTTTGGTTAACGGTATTTTTCTGTGTTATTTCGTTGGTACCGCATGGATGACAGTAAAACGTAAAGCAGGAACAATAGGTAAATTTGAATGGATCGCTTTTTTTGTTGCGCTTTTGATTTTTGGCATGCTAGTAAATTTTGCTATCGAAGCGTCACAAACTGACAGCGGAAAGTTAAATGGTTTTGGTCCTGAAGTATTCTATTTTTTCGCTACCATCGCTATGATTGCTGCCGTAATGGACTTAAAAATGCTCGCGAATGGCGGCATTAAGGGCAGTC
>NZ_PJAQ01000017.1 GCF_002836775.1 Colwellia sp. 12G3
TCCTTGTTATTGAACATCGAGCAGAACTCTGAGTTGGGAAGAAATTTAATCAAATTGGTATAAAGGTAATTTTAACACGGTAGGTAGAAAGCTAATTACCGTGTTAAGTTATTTAACACTTGAGGAACCGACTTAAAGAATGAATAGGAAACACTCTTTTAAAGAGCAATACTTTACTACTGCTCTTTAAAAAATCTATCTCTTATAAGCCGTATATTTTAAGAGAATAAAGTATTATGCAATTTTTCAACAACAAAATTAGCGTCACGTTCATCAACTAAAAAACATAAGTTATTGGCACTAGCACCATGACAAATCATACGAATATTAATATCATTAATCGTTTCAAAAATACTTTGTCCAATACCTTTTGCACTCGTTAAGCCATTGCCAATAACCGCAACTAACGATAATCCATTCTCAACAGTCACTTCACAAAGCTGCTCTAATTCAGCAACAACGGTGTTAGTAATTAATGATTGTGTTGTGCCACTTGGGTTATCAAAAGTTAGGGCAACACTTATTTCACTCGTAGTGATCAAATCAACACTTAATTCATGTTTAGCTAACACGCCAAAAACTTTTGCTAAAAAGCCACTAGCATGCAGCATGGCAGGACTTTTTACCGTGACTAACGTTTGCTCTCGCCTTAAAGCAATTGAGCGATAGGTTGGGTTAGACTCAACTTCTTTCTTAATTTGTGTGCCGCCTTTTTCTGGCTCTTTACTTGAACCAACAAAAACAGGGATATTACATCGCATAGCTGGAATTAGAGTCGCAGGGTGTAATATTTTAGCGCCAAATGTAGCCATTTCAGCCGCTTCGCCAAAACTAATTTCTTTAATCGCTCGTGCTTGATCAGTAATACGTGGGTCGGTAGTAAAAATACCTACAACATCAGTCCAAATAGATAAATTCTGACCATTTAACGCTTCAGCCAGTAACGCTGCCGAATAATCAGAGCCACCTCGCCCGAGCGTCGTGGTATGACCGAGACTATCTTGGCCAATAAATCCCTGAGTAACCACTACTTTATCAACAAGTTTAGGTGCAAGAAGCAGTGTGCTTTGCTTACTTAGTTCATTGATGTCCACTACCGCTTTACCATGTAAACTGTTGGTTTTCATCACTTGTTGTACATTGAAATACTCACCAGGCACATCAATAGATTGTAAAACTTGTGCAAAAATACGTGAGCTAAATTGCTCACCAAAGGCAAGGATAGCATCGGTGGTTTTAGTCGAGTATTGCAGTGATTGCGTTAACGCATGCTGCGTTAATTCATCAAGTAAGCTATTTATTTCTTGATTTAGCTCAGCTTCAATGTAGCTGGATAAATGCTGAGTAATATTGACTTGAATTGCACGGATATTTTCAACAATATCCTTTTGCTCATTGACGGGAATATTTTTCTGACTTAAACGCACTAAATAATTGGTCACACCGGCACTTGCTGAAACAACAATTAAGCGGTTATTTGTATCGTTTTTTATAATGTGCGCGCATCGTAACATTGCTTGAAAATCGGCAACACTGGTGCCGCCAAACTTGGCTACGGTTAATGATGATGTTGATTGTACTGAATTCACAAATTTCTCCCATAAAAAAACTAGTCATTTACTGGGTTTTATACCGAGTAAAATAACTATTGGAAGAGCATGACTGAGTAGTTAACGAATGATATATTTTGCATGTTTAGGGAAATCATTAAACAGCAAATAAACGAAAATTTTTCAGCCAGAAGCTCTCCACCTTTTGTTTGATACCTAATTAAGCAGGCATAATTAACAAATACGTCAGGTGACAGCCATAAGGATTCAACCTTAGTGACCGAATACATAAGTCCACACTTAAATACTCTCGGCGATAACTTCCCTCAAAAACGGTCATTGGAAATGTGGTTCCTCACGTTTTCTACCTTAGCTTCGCACCTCTTCTGGTGTATTGAGTTTTAGAGTATTGACCCTAAACCACAATGCGAAATCATTAGACCCGATTTTGCATAATATTGCAACAGACTTTAAACGACAATTTAAAACATTGTTTGAGCAAGCACTTTAGCAAAATAATTGTTATAGTTAATAAATATCAATGTTGTGGGTAACTTAGCTTAATCATATGGATTTATTTCTCCTTAAAAAAATCATCACTGTCTTGATCATGCCTATTAATATAGTGCTGCTGCTGCTTATTTTTTCGCTTATTGTCCATAATAAAAAGCCAAAACAAAGCATTAAAGGTATATCGCTAGCCCTAATTATTCTCCTTATCAGTGCCTTTCCGCCTTTTTCAGATACGGTGATGACCGCCATTGAAAATGATTACCCTCCTTATGTTAAAACCAATGTGCCAGTCGATTATATTGTTGTACTTGGTTGTGGTCATAATACCAATGCCGAATTACCGGTAACTAGCCAACTAAAAACATGTTCATTACAACGCATGGTTGAAGCTTTACGTATTTATCAATTACACCCGGAAGCAAGAATAATCACCTCAGGTTATGGTGGACATAATTTGGTATCTAATGCTGATACCGTAAAACAGTCATTGGTACTTTTAGGCGTTCCTGAACAAAAGATTATTACCGAAAATTTCCCCAAAGATACTGAAGAAGAAGCAGAGCTAATTGCTCCACGAGTACAAGGCACTCAAGTGATACTAGTAACTAATGCTGACCATATGCCTCGCTCTATGAATTACTTTCACGAAGAAGGAATATTCCCTATTGCAGCACCAACAGGTTACTGGGTCAAAAATCCAGAGAGTAGTAAGAGTTGGCCTTACTATGTACCCAGCAGTAAAAAATTGGATCAAAGCACTATTGCCTGGTATGAGAGTTTAGGCATGATAGTGCAATGGTTTAAATCACTCCTTAACTAAGTTTATTGTAAGCAATGTTTAGGTTCAGGTTCAGGGCGCTACTTAAGCCTTAAACTGGATTATCAATATCCACAAAAACAACTTCAAGCCCATGTTTTTCGGCTAAATGTTCACCTAAGGCTTTTATACCATAACGCTCAGTCGCATGGTGACCCGCAGCAAAAAAATGAATATCCATTTCATGAGCAATATGAGTGGTTTGCTCTGACACTTCTCCTGTTAAAAAGGCATCTATGCCCTGCTCTGCCGCCAATTCAATGTAACCTTGACCACCGCCAGAGCACCAAGCGATTGTTTTTATTGGCTTATCACTAGGGGCCGCTATATGTAAACATTCTCGTTCAAGGGTGTTATTAATTAACTGCGAGAATTCTTCCCCACTACACGCTTGCTTAAAACACCCTTGCATAGCAACACTTAACGGATTACCAAGCTCTAGCGGTTCAACGGCTTCAATATTAAATAATTTAGCCAATTGGGCGTTGTTACCTAACGTTGGGTGTATATCTAATGGTAAATGATACGCAAATAAATTGATGTCATTGACCAATAGCGCCTTGATGCGATCATGTTTCATGCCACGAATAGCATAAGATTCATTTTTCCAGAAATAGCCATGGTGTACCAATATAGCATCAGCTTTTTCACTTATCGCCCGTTCAATAAGTGCTTTAGACGCAGTAACCCCAGTGACGACTTTATTAATCGTTTCACATCCTTGAACTTGCAGGCCATTAGTAGTGAAATCTTTTATTTGTTGTGGCTTTAACAGCTCCGTTAAATAATGCTCTAGTTCATTTGTACGCATAGGTATTGAGTTCGAAAATAAATTTTAATTATCATACGACATCCCCTCTTTTTTTGACACCGTAACACATACTTCACTTCACTTTAAATTTTGATCTACCGTACTTATTTACAATCATATTTATTGAATGCTTAATATACAATATACAAATAAACCATTGAAAATGTGTCAAAATATTTTTGTTCCAAGTCGTGAAAGTTTTTGCTATAACTTTCACATCAGCTGTTACTCCTATTCACAACCTGTTATCAATTTGTTGTGTTTGGTAAGTATTGATATTTAAAAATAATAATTATATAAATCAAAAGGAACAGGTTATGAGATCTACAATGAGGAAGAAGCATTTACTTGCGCTAAGTATTTCAACAGCATTATTGGCATCACAAAGCTTTAACGTATTTGCCGCGGAAGAAGAGGAAGTTGAACGAATAGAAATAACCGGTTCGCATATAAAGCGTACCAATATGGAGGGTCCTTCTCCTGTTACAAGCCTATCACAAGAAGACATTCAAAAATCAGGGGTTACTGACCTTATTAGTCTTTTTACTAAATTACCTATTTCTGGGCAAGGCACCTTTTCAACACAAGCTAACAGTAGTGATGATACCGCCAATGGTGGTTCTTCAGTTTCTCTACGTGGCTTAGGTGCTGATTCAACCCTCATTTTAATCAATGGACGTCGCGTTTCTGTATCGCCTTTTGCTAAAGGGATAGATACCGCTTTTGTTGATATTAATAACATTCCCCTTTCGGCCATTAAACGTGTCGACATTTTAAAAGATGGAGCTTCGGCTACTTACGGTTCTGATGCCGTAGCTGGTGTAATTAATATTGTATTAAGAGACGATGTTGAAGGCGCTGAAATAACAGCAAAAATCGGTGCAACAGCAGATGGTGGTGGTGAAGAGCAAAGCGTTAACTTGGTTTTTGGTAATAGTACCGAAAATTCTAGCCACACCTTTATTTTAGAATACATGAACCGCGAAGAAGTCCTTTATGCTGACAGAAGTTATTCTGCCACATCAAACCAAGCAGCTCGTACTGGCGATCCTGATGCCACTGACTTTAGAAGTTCTGCTGGTATTCCTGGTACCATCGCTTTAAAAGACGATCCTTCAAATAGACTTATCGATCTATACGGTAATGATAAATGTGCTGCTGAAGATATCGATTTAGCCAACAACTTATGTCGTTATGATTACGCCCCACCAATGAGTATGATTCCTGCTGCAGAGCGTTTTAGCTGGAATTATATGGGTAAGTATGAAATTAATGACAACATCAGAGGTTTTGCTGAATTAAATGGCCAGAATTCTAAATCAACAGTACGCGGTGCAGGTAGCCCAAGCTTTAACGAATTATTCATGGATGGTGATAATGTTAACCATCCATTCGCAGAAATGCCAACTCATGAATTTTATCAACAAGACTTAACCATGCGCCGCCGTACAGTAGATATTGGTAATCGTGAAAAGCGTGTCGACTCTACTTATTATCGTGCCATTTTAGGTTTACAAGGTGACATTGAAGAATGGAGCTGGGAAACAGCATATAGCTACATTAAAAGTGCTTCGACAGAACGTGGCGTAAATGGTTTTCCAAACTCTCGTCGTACTCAAGAAGCAATTGATAGTGGTTTATGGAACCCATTTGAGCCATCAAGTAATTCTCAAGAATCTTTAGATTACATAGAAACAACAACCACGCGATTTGGTAAATCTACGATGGAGTCGCTAGATTTTAAAATTTCTGGCCCCTTATTAGATATGCCAAGTGGTGAGTTAATGATGGCTGTTGGCGCTGAGTATCGTGAAGAGACAATCAGCGATAATCCTGATGACCAATTTTTACGCGGTGAAGTCTTTGGTACTGAAGCGACGCAAGCAAATGGCTCTCGCGATAACTTAGCCTTTTTCGGTGAGTTGGCTATTCCAGTAATAGATAACCTAGAAATACAATTAGCTGTTCGTTATGAAGACTATAGTGATTTTGGTACGACTACCGATCCTAAAATTTCATTTTTATGGTCACCTTTAGATGATTTTAGCCTGCGTGGTTCATATGGTACTGCTTTTAGAGCACCGTCACTTCACCAACTAGGTTTGGGCCGAACGGATGAATCTCCAAACCTTGTAGATACCTTACGTTGTGATGCAATAGGTAACCAAGACAGAGCCTGTGAGCCACAAGAATACACTGCTGTCTTTGAAGGTAACCCTAACTTAGGTCCTGAAGAGTCTGAAAGCTATAACCTCGGCATAATCTACAATATTACCGAAGATTTAAACTTCAGTGTTGATTATTACAATTATGACATTAGCAATATTATCGATTCTGATACCCAGCTTGTTATGGACCTTTATGGTTTAGATAACACTATTGTCGAGCGTCGTCCAACCTCAATACCTAATGATCCGGGTGAAGTTATCCAAGTAAATGATAGCTTTCAAAATATTGGTGATTTGCAAACGTCAGGTATTGATTTAGATGTTAGATATAATCTAGACACAGATGCAGGTACCTTTAAATTTGGCTACGTAATGAATTACGTGCTCAGTTTTGAAGATTATAAAAACACCAAAGAAGGCGGGTTTGAACAGCCTCAAATGCGCTGGACAACTTCTATTGATTGGGTATTAGATGATGTTAGCGCTAGAGCCGCCATTAACTATATTGATTCTTTTGAGCAAGAAGCTTCATTAAAACTGAGTCAGAAAGTTGATGCTATGGTTACCCTTGATGCATCGATCAATTACTTTGGCTTTGAAGACGTAGTACTAACGGTTGGAGCAACTAACTTAACAAATGAAGAGCCTCCATTCGCTTACCATGATTTTATGGGCTTTGCTGTAAACGTGCATAGTGGTCAAGGTCGATTTGCCTACGCACAGGCGACTTATAAGTTCTAAAATAACGCTTCAGCCAAAGGACCAGTTGCAAAATAGCTGTTGTTCCTTACTGTTGTCATAAAAAAGGCAAAATCGATTTTCACGGTTTTGCCTTTTTTTATGAGCTTTTACTCATTAGGTAAAAGCTACTCACCCGTTTTAGATTGATGAGACCGTAAACTCGTTGCTTTTACTGGTTGAAAACCGTGTCTTATTTGCCATTTAGGTTTAATCGGTGTTAATGGCAGTACCCGTTTTTTTGCAACAATCACATAAACAGAGCCTAAAGCAGGTAAGTAGCTTTTAGCAAAATGATGCCACGTGTTATGTAAGTCATCTTCGCTCATTTTCCCCGTTAAACTGGTATATAAACAACGTTGGTCGGCTAATATTTCAAACCCCATTAAATGTAACCAATCTTTGACTCGCATTGGTGAGAAAAAATGTTCATTCCAAGGTGTTTTAGTGCGTCTATAAGGTAACAAACGATTCAGACCGACAAGGCTTAGTGGGTTAAAACCTGTTAAAACTAAATAACCATTTGGGATCAACACCCTATTTGCTTCACGGACCACATGGTGTGGGTCAAGAGAGAATTCTAGTGCATGACTTAACAAACAAACATCAACACTATGCTCTTGCAAAGGCAAATCATCTATATCACCCACCACATTAGCTAAGCTATATTGACTACTGATATTTATTTGATGGTTTATAGTGCAATCGGGTATTTCAATTTCACTACTTAATGCGCCAACTTTAATTAAATGGTAACCAAAAAATTTTTGCCACCAAGGTGCAAGCTCTTGCTCTATTGCCTTTTTGATGATCTCACCATTAGGTAATGCATGCCATGAATTAGGGTAATAAGGTTGTCGAAAAGCTAACGCTGGTTTCATAGAGGCTTCTTTTAGGCGTATAATAAAAATGATTATTAGGTCGATAGCGCATACATTACTCATGCTAAACGTCAGCGACAAACAAAATACATCACTAATTTAATCTATAATTAACTAAGTATGTATTTTATTCAGTATATAACGAACTACAGGTAAAATCTTATATGGCTAACTCACAACATAGTGTTACTGCAATTAAGGCATTTAGCGATAATTACATTTGGGCAATTTCCGGTCCAGACAATGATAAAATTGCACTTGTCGACCCCGGTGATGCTGTTGTGTGTATAGATTACTTACAAAATAACAATCTAGTCTTAGCTGCCATATTGATTACCCATCATCACAGCGATCATGTTGGCGGTATTAAAAAACTACTTGAATACGCTAAAGCTAAAGCATGGTCTGTAACCGTTTACGGGCCTGCTAGCGAAAACATTGCTCAACTTGACGTAACACTCAAAGAACACGATACCGTCAACCTAACTGAGCTTGATTGTCACTTTAATATCCTCGATTTACCTGGCCATACTAAAGGTCACATTGCTTATCATAATGACAAAATTCTTTTTTGTGGCGACACTTTATTTTCGGGTGGCTGTGGTCGATTATTTGAAGGTACGCCACAGCAGATGCATCACTCGCTAACTAAGTTGGCTAATTTACCCGAAGAGACCTTAATCTACTGCGCACATGAATATACTCAGGCAAATTTAGCCTTTGCCTTAGCTGTTGAGCCAAATAATAGTGTCTTGCATAACTATGTTATGCAAGTAAATGAAAAGCGCCAACAAAACCAAGCAACTATTCCAAGTAATATAGCGCTAGAACGACAAATAAACCCCTTTTTACGTTGTCATGAACAGTCGATTAAACTAGCAGCACAAGCCTATAGTAATCAAAATCAAAGCAGTAATAGTGATGTTTTTTCGGTGATTAGGTCATGGAAAGATAACTTTTAGTACCTGCGTTTTCAAACCATTAATAGCGGGAACTATTTTTAACTAGTGATTAAATATGCTAATCTGCTTAATCATTTTTAATTCCCGCTGATGTTACTGGTTATTCATGAAGTATTTATTATTACCTGTTGTAGTTCTTTTAGCTGGCTGTCAAAGCCTATCCCAAAGTGATGGTGATATCGTAACTGATAATCACATTGCTGATCCTATTGAAATAAATCAAGCACTGTTAGCTGATGAAAGCATTGATGTTATCCACCCTGTTGCCGATATTGACTTTTCTGTAAATAACACGTTAAAAGATCAAAAATCCATTGATGATAATAATATTTGGCCACGTATTCGTAGCCAATTAAGCTTTGATATTCCAGAACAGAAACGTCTTGTCTCACAGCGTAACTGGTACGTACAGCACCCAAGTTACCTTAAACGTGTAGCAAAACGGGCGGAGCCATTTCTTCACTATATTGTTGAAGAGTTAGAAAAAAATGATATGCCTATCGAGTTAGCCCTTTTACCTATTGTAGAAAGTGCTTTTGACCCTTTTGCTTATTCGCACGGTCGCGCTTCAGGCATGTGGCAATTTGTACCAGGTACGGGTGAACGCTTTGGTATGAAACAGAACTGGTGGTATGACGGCAGACGCGATGTCGTAGCTTCAACCGAAGGTGCTATTCAATACCTTAAATATTTAAATAAGTTTTTTGATGGCGATTGGATGCTAGCATTAGCGGCATATAACTCCGGCGAAGGTCGCGTTAGAAATGCGGTAAGGAAGAATAAACGCTTAGGTAAACCTATCGATTTCTGGTCGCTTGATTTACCAAAAGAAACACGTGCCTATGTACCAAAATTATTAGCATTAGCTGATATTATAAAACGTCCTGAAGATTTTAATTTATCACTTTACTCAATAGACAATAAAAGTGTATTAAGCCAAGTTGATATTAAGTCACAACTCGATTTAGCCAAGGCCGCCACGCTTGCTGGTTTATCTCTAGCTGAATTACAACGTCTAAATCCTGGATTTAATCGTTGGGCAACAGATCCTGATGGCCCTCATCGGTTATTATTACCTTCTCATACCGTCGAAAAATTTGAGCTAGGCCTAAATAAGCTAAGTAAAAAAGATCGACTAGCTTGGCAGCGTTATAAAATTAAAAGCGGTGACAACTTAGGGCTTATTGCTAATAAATTTAATACGCGCGTAGATTTGATACAACAAGTCAATAACATCAAGGGTAATCAAATCCGTGCTGGCAAACATTTGCTTATTCCTGTTGCCGCTAAATCACTAGATAGTTATGTTTTTTCTCAAGGACAGCGCATAGCCAAAAAGCAAAGTAAACCTCAAAAAGGTCGTAAGATTGTTCACACCGTTAAATCTGGTGATAATTTATGGGATATTGGTCGTAAATATAAAGTAGATGGCAAAAGTATTGCAAAATGGAACGGTTTTGCTCCTAGAGATACCTTAAAACTAGGGCAAAAGTTAGTGGTTTGGCAAAAAGAGTCAAGTAACGCGAATTATGCCAACAGTAAAGCCGGGAACAATGTCGAAAATGCCATTATGCGAAATATAACGTATAAAGTACGCCGAGGGGATTCTTTCGCGCGCATAGCCGATAAATTTAATGTTCGAATTAGCGATATTGAGCGCTGGAACAATATAGATAGAAATAAATATTTGCAACCGGGCCAGCGAATAAAGCTTGCTGTTGATGTAACGAATAACATTTAACCGATAATTTATTAAAAATATCAAATAAAAAAACGAGCAGCATTGCTCGTTTTTTTTGCCATTTCATATTTATTGAAACTACACATCTATACCCAAACGACTTGAAGATGCAGGATTCAGCTGGAATTATAAATCTCTTTAGGCAAGGCATTTATTGAAGATAATGGTTATTCCTTTATCGAAATCAATAACGCAGTATAAAGTTTTTATAAACCAGCCCTACGGGGACGTCTGAGCAAAACATGTTCTTCGTTGCCTCATTTTTTAAGGGAATAACCCTTAATAAAAGGAGTCGACTTGAGCATGCATCGCTCAGTCGTCCTGAAACGAGCATCTTCAAGTCGCTTGGGTATAGTTATAAACGCTGACTGTTGAAATCGACAAAAAATGTTTGTGTCTGTTCACCCACTTCCGCTGTTACCCACAAACGCCAAATCATCTGCTCTTCACTACAGCTTGCTAATAAGCTTTGCGCTAAATAAATGTTATTTTTACCTGTTTGTTGAAAAAATACGGGTACCTTGCCCATGAACATATCTTTACCTTCGAGATAGGCCGATATTTTAGTCGTATTTTCTTCAGTACTTTGCTGAGAGTTTTCTTGCACATTATCTTGAGTCTTTATTTGGGGAAGTTTAATTAACTCAATAGTAAAAGGTAGCTCGGTTTTAACGTTATCCGCTAATTGATATTGAGAGAACTTGATACTGAAACTAGCTAGTTCAGTACTCACTTCACATTGACTCTGACTATCAATACATTGTGGTACTAATGCAATAGCAATGCTTGCAGAGCCTTTTTCACTTACTGGCTTACAGGCACTAATGAATAATAACAAACTGATAACGAATAGCTGTTTGAACACGTTATAAAACCTTTTATGACACACAGCAAAACCTAGCATTCACTGCAAAGTTGTTATTATCCACTAACGCCAGTAAACTAGCTAGCTTAAGTCTTAACGCCCTAAAATACTTGTTGTAAGTAAATGACCCTAACCAGTAAAGCGCAAAACCACGCTTATTCAGAACATAAAACGTCACGTTACGTTGACTGCGAAAACTGCTCAATGCAACCCGTTTGCCTGCCCATAGGCTCTGAAAATCAAGCCATTGATTTAACCAGTAACTATCTAACTAGGCGTGTTGAAGTTAGCGCTGAAAAAAATTCATCAAGCCTGCTCAGTCAAGCAACTGGCGTAAAATTGTTCGATCAAGCAAAACCGCTAACAGCAATATTCGCGGTATGCTCAGGCACGTTTAAATTATCTCAGCAAAACGAAGAAGGTATCGAAACTATAGTAGGTTTTCGCTTTCCCGGTGAGGTAATGGGGGAAGACGCTTTATTTTTAAACGTTTATAACTATAGCGCAATTGCCTTAGGCGATAACTCAGTTTGTCAGGTTTTTGTCGCGCCACTTTCTGCTTGTTCAAAAGTAGCACCTGAGTTACAACAAAATTTAATTCAATTACTGACCAAACAGAGCTACGAGCAACAACTTAATAATCAAGCCCTTATTGGTAAAAAGTCTGCTGATTGTTTGCTGGCCGCATTTTTACTCAACATTTGTCAACGTAATGCTAAACATTCAGGCAATGCCACTGAGATTGAGTTATCAATTAGTCGTCATGACATGGCTAACTTCCTAGGTATACGGCGAGAAACATTAAGTCGATTACTATCAAAATTCCAACAAGAACAATTAATTAGCTTCAAAGAAAAACAACTATCATTGTTGTCTTTAGAACATTTAAAACGGCTTGCTAACAACTAGCTAGACCCTGACTAAAAAATAAAGCAATCGACCCTTTTATTTTGCTAAAAAACGTCTATAAATAAGGTTACTTCTATGTTTCGTGGATTTATGGTGGTTAAGAAGTGAACGGTGATATGTATTTGCTAATTTTTTGACCTTTTTATTGCCTTTTTAATATTCCGTAAATATCCATGTTAAAACTAGGGGTAATTATCTTTTGTTGATCTACATCAAATATAAACACGCATAGTTGTTGATTTATATCCTCCCCAAAGGGTAAAATTGCTTGGATTTTGAAACATTTACTTACACGGATGTGACATATCTCACAGCTCAATGAGCAAACACATAGAGTTAGTATAAATTTTGTCCTATATCTAAGGCTACGTTACGTTTAGGTATTACATCAACAGATACTTTCTGATTAATAATAACACTGCGGAATCTTTAACATGACCACAAGTAATACGTCAGCAGTAGACTACAACTTTGATGTTGTACGTCAGTTTACTGTAATGACTGTAATCTGGGGAATCGTTGGTACACTTGTAGGTGTACTTATCGCGGCACAATTAATTTGGCCTGCGTTAAACTTCGATACACCTTGGTTAACCTACTCCCGTCTTCGTCCACTTCATACTAATGCTGTAATTTTTGCTTTTGGTACAAGTGCTCTATTTGCCACGTCTTATTACGTTGTGCAACGTACCTGTCAAACGCGACTATTTGGTGGCAAGTTAGCATCGTTTACCTTTTGGGGTTGGCAAGCTGTTATTGTTGCAGCGGCTATCTCTTTACCGTTAGGTTACACCTCTTCAAAAGAATACGCAGAGCTAGAATGGCCAATCGACATTCTGATTGCTGTAGTCTGGGTTTCGTACGCTATCGTCTTTTTTGGTACCTTAGTTAAACGTAAAACATCGCATATTTACGTTGCTAACTGGTTCTTTGGTGGTTTTATTATTACCGTTGCGGTATTACACATTGGTAACTCAATGGTGATTCCTGTATCAGCTATGAAGTCATACTCAATCTACTCTGGTGCTATCGATGCCATGATGCAGTGGTGGTATGGACATAATGCCGTTGGTTTCTTATTAACTGCTGGTTTCTTAGGTATGATGTATTACTTCGTACCGAAACAAGCTGAACGTCCAGTTTATTCTTACCGTTTATCTATTGTTCATTTTTGGGCATTAGTCTCTTTATATATTTGGGCTGGCCCTCATCACTTACATTACACTGCACTTCCTGATTGGGCTCAGTCAGTAGGTATGGTTATGTCTATCGTTTTATTCCTTCCTTCATGGGGTGGTATGATTAACGGTATTATGACGCTTTCTGGCGCATGGCATAAACTTCGTCATGATCCTATTTTACGTTTCTTAATTGTTTCATTATCTTTCTACGGTATGTCTACCTTTGAAGGCCCAATGATGGCAATTAAATCAGTTAATGCATTATCTCATTATACTGATTGGACTGTTGGTCACGTACATTCTGGTGCGCTAGGTTGGGTTGCTATGGTATCAATTGGTGCTATGTATCACTTAATCCCTATCTTGTTTAACCAAGGTCGTATGTACAGTATCCGTTTAATTAACGTTCACTTCTGGTTACACACTGCCGGTATCGTGCTTTATATCGTAGCTATGTGGATTTCTGGTGTTATGCAAGGGTTAATGTGGAGAGCTGTAAACAGTGACGGTACGTTAACTTATAGTTTTGTTGAGAGCTTAACTGCTTCTTACCCATTCTATTTCATCCGCTTTGTCGGTGGTGTTCTCGTTGTCATTGGTTTCTTATTAATGGCTTACAACATGTTCAAAACTATCGGTGCTAAAGACAATAGTCTTAAGCCTGTAGAAATAGCTTAAGGAGAGCCCTATGAAAAATTCACATGAAAAAGTTGAAAAGAACGTTGGCTTGTTCTTCTTATTTACTGTTTTTGCTATCAGCATTGGTGGTTTAGTTGAAATCACGCCGTTGTTCTTTCAAAAAGAATTAGCGACGCCGGTTGATAACTTAAAGCCATATACGGCATTACAAATGGAAGGTCGTGATATTTACATCCGTGAAGGTTGTAGTAACTGTCATAGCCAGATGATTCGTCCATTTCGTGCTGAAACAGAGCGTTACGGTCACTACAGTGTTGCTGGTGAGCACGTTTGGGAACATCCATTTTTATGGGGTTCTAAACGTACTGGTCCTGATTTAGCACGTGTTGGCGGTCGTTATAGTGATGATTGGCATATTGCTCATTTAACGGATCCTCGTTCAGTGGTGCCAGAGTCAAACATGCCTGCTTATAATTGGTTAAACACCAATACCCTTGATGGGGAAATAACAGGTAAGAAGCTAGAAACATTCAACTTCTTAACTCGTAACCGTAGCCATAAAGATGAAAATGGCAAGGCAATTCCGCTTTATACACAAGCAGAAATTGACGGCGCTAAAGATGCGGTAAAAGGTAAAACTGAAATGAGTGCCTTGATTGCATACTTGCAATCACTTGGCCACGCGTTGAAGTAGCCCTGATGGATTACGGTACTCTCAGAGGGTTTGTAGCCCTCCTTATATTGGCTTTATTTATAATTATTGTTGTTTGGTCTTATTCAAAAAAACGTAAGTCATCTTTTGATGATATTGCAAATTCAATTTTTGAAGAAGATAAAATAGCCGCTAAAAATAAACAAGGCCATCTCGATAAAGATAGCAAACAGGAGACGAATAATAATGTCTAGCTTCTGGAATATATGGGTTTGGGTTCTTACCCTTGGCTCGCTAGTAGGTTGTTTTTTAATACTACGTATGTGCTTAAAGAACTTTGCTGGCGTTGAAGAAGGCGAATCAATGGGTCATACATTTGACGGCATTGAAGAGTTAAATAACCCTTTACCTAAATGGTGGAGCACGTTTTTCTTATTAACTATTGTTTGGGCATTTGGTTATATTGCACTTTATGGTTTAGGTAACTGGACTGGTCTTTTAGGCTGGAAAAGCTCTAACCAAGGCATTTTAAACCTTGCGGAATCAAAAGCTAAAACGTTAGAGTATTTAAGTAAAGACTCTGGTGTATTAGTTCAATATGACCGTGAAGTTGCCGCTGCTGATGCTAAATTTGGTCCAATCTTTGAAGCTTACGCTGCGCGTAGTATTGAAGACTTGGCTACTGATGGCGAAGCATTAAAAGTGGGTCAACGCTTGTTCATTCAAAACTGTTCACAATGTCATGGCTCTGATGCTCATGGTACTACTGGCTTCCCTAACCTAGCTGATAAAGACTGGTTATATGGCGGTACACCTGAAGTAATTAAAGAGACGATAATGAATGGTCGTATTGCTGCTGGCATGATGGCTTGGGAAGGCGCTTTAGGCGGCGACCAAGGTGTTAAAGAAGTTGCGGCTTACGTAATTAGCTTAAGTGGTCGCTCTGTTGACCCTGATTTAGCCAAAGCGGGTAAAGCTAAGTTTGCCTTATGTGCTGGTTGTCATGGTCCAGACGGTCAAGGCAGTTTAGCCTTGGGTCTGCCTATGGGCGCACCAAACCTTACGGATAACATTTGGTTATACGGTGGTTCAAAACGTGTCATTGAAGAGTCAATTCGTAATGGTCGTGCTGGTGTTATGCCACCATGGAAAGACATTCTAGGTGAAGAGAAAGTTCACCTAATTAGTGCTTATGTTTATAGTCTTTCTCAAGATTAACTTATAGTACTGCGCGGTTGAAAACACGCCTACTAAAAAACCCTTGTTACACTTTGTAACCAAGGGTTTTTTTATATCTTTTAAAGTGTACAAAACTAGATGCTACTTGATAAAAAATGTATAATCCTGCCCATATTCTACTGTCAACGTAAGTACTTTTTTATGAAAGATTCTTGGTACCGTGAGCCTTGGGCTTGGTTAGTTTTTATTCTTCCTTTTACCGCTGTTGTAGCTGGTATTTCTACGTATATCATTGCTAATACTAATCCTGATACGTTAGTCGTTGGTGATTATTATAAAAAAGGTAAGTCTATCAATTTAGAAGTGGGTAAAGTAAAAATGGCCCAGAAATTAGGCATGCGTTTTGCGCTTCAATTAAAGGATAATGAGTTAATCATTAAACCAACGGGTATTGAAAAAGTTTTCCCATTACTTAATGTCAGCTTTTTTCACCCTACCCTTGAAGAAAGAGACTTTTATTTAGCGTTAACTCAGGATGGTAATGGCTATTTCAGACATCACTTTGACCAAAGTATAAGTGGCAAATGGAAGCTTACCTTGACCTCTTTTGAAAACACTTGGAAAATCCAAGATACCATTAGCTTACCGCAAAGTAATTTTATCGATTTAATACCTGATCCGATAAAAGCTCAATAAGTTAATTAGCTCTGCATGAGTCAAGTTAATACTGTTTTAATCACTGTGCTGAGATCCATAAATCTCATCATAGTGTCTTCCATTTCCTAAGAAAGTAAGCCATGAACAGCAAATGTTTTCACTGTAATGAAGCGGTTCCTACTGGAATTAACCTGTCGGTTGAAATCAACCAAATTCAGCAACCTATGTGCTGCATTGGTTGCCAAGCGATAGCACAAACAATCGTTGATAATGGACTTACTCAATATTATTCAGTAAGAACAGAGCCGGCTCATAAAGGCCAAACTCTTGTACCAGAGCAATTACAAAAAAATAAATTACTGGATGAAGCGGTCTTACAGAGCGAATTTGTTTTTCAAGGTGATGCTCAAGACGATGATTGTAAAGAAGCAATATTAACCATTGACGGTATAAGTTGTGCAGCCTGTGCTTGGCTGATCGAAATGCAGTTAGATAAGCTGGCCGGGTTACTTAGTATAAACGTGAATTCGACTAGCCAAAGAGCGACTGTTAAATGGCAAGATGATGCGTTAAAGCTAAGTGATATATTGCTTGCCATTGAAAATATTGGTTATCAAGCAATGCCCTTTAAAGCCAATGACGCAGAAATAAGAAATAAAAAACAAAGTAAAGAATTTATCAAACGCTTAGGTATTAGTGGCATCTTAATGATGCAAGTCATGATGATTGCCGTTGGTCTTTATTTTGGTGCTTTCGCTGATATGTCTGAGCACAATAAAGTATATCTGCGCTGGGTGAGTTTTATTCTAACAATCCCGATAATATTCTATGGCGCCCTGCCGTTTTATACAGGCGCCATAACGGCGATTAAAGCAAAACGTTTATCCATGGATGTTCCCGTCTCAATTGCTATTCTTTTAGCCTTTTGCGCGAGTGCTTGGGCAACAATGACCCAACAAGGTGAAGTCTATTTTGAATCAGTCTCCATGTTCACCTTTTTACTACTTATTGGTAAGTTCCTAGAATTTAGAGCCCGTTCACACGCAGCACAAGTCTCTGCTAACTTATTAAAGTTAATGCCAATGACAGCGACTAAAGTGATTACCTCTAACAATGCCGTTGGTACTCAAGAAAAACACAAAGAAGTATTGGTTGCGGCTAAGCAACTCATTCAAGGTGATGTCGTTATTATCAAACCTGGCGAAGTTGTTCCTGCTGATGGCATCATTACTTCCGGACTAAGCCAATTAAATGAAGCGATGCTTTCAGGTGAGCAATTACCTATTAGTAAAACAGTCAATGATAAGGTTTTCGCTGGGACTATTAATGGTGATGGTAATATTACTGTACTGGTCAAACAGGCATCAAATCAATCCTTTCTAAGCCAACTTATTCGTTTAAGCGAACAATCCCAAGCGCACAAGCCAAAAATAGCAAAGTTGTCGGATAAAATTGCGCAATACTTTGTCGCCCTGATATTGTTAACCTCTATTGGGACAGCAATATATTGGCAGCAACACCTGCCAGAAGAAGCGTTTTGGATCACCCTTTCTGTCCTAGTAGCCACCTGCCCTTGCGCACTTTCATTAGCAACGCCTACCGGCTTGACCTGTGCAACCACACGTTTAAATCGAGCTGGTATTATGATCAAAGGTGGTCATGTAATGGAAACCATGCCGCAAATAAATTGTTTCGCTTTTGACAAAACAGGTACGTTAACGACGGGTGAATTTACCATTAGCAAGGTTGAGTTACTCGATAAAAACTCACACTATAGTCAAGAGCAGATACTCGCTATTGCCGCTTCATTAGAGGCTCATTCTGAACACCCTATCGCCAAACCATTTACCGAACATCGAGATTACAACTTAACGGCTAATCACGTTAAAGTTCATTCTGGTCAAGGTGTCAGTGGCACTATAAATAATATTGATTATGCCATTGGTAAACACTCTTGGTTAGAAAAAGACCTTGCTATTGATAATATGACTACACTGCCACTTAAGGTTGATGTAAACGCAGCTAGCTGTATTTTAATGGCAGATAATAAACTTATTGCCGCTTTTTATTTAGTTGATAAAATTCGTGATGACGCCTTGGAAACCTTATCTATCCTCAATAAACAAAACATGACGCTATTGTTATCTGGAGATAGCCAAGTAGCGTGTAGCACACTTGCACAAACACTCCCTGTGAATACTGTATTTGGTGGTCTCAGTGCCCAAGATAAAATGCAGCATATTAAAGACGCCCAAGCGCAAGGTTATAAAGTGGCAATGACAGGTGATGGTGTTAACGATTCTCCGGTATTTGGCGCTGCCCATATATCTATTGCGATGGGTTGTGGTGCAGATATTACTAAAAGTGGCGCCGATGTTATTTTGCTCAATAATAAACTGAGCAGCATCAATACCTTGATAACGGTATCTCACCGAACTCGTCGGATAATTTTACAAAATTACTTATGGGCCTTTGGTTATAATGCTATTGTATTACCGTTAGCCGTAGCCGGTTACATCACGCCTTACATGGCTGTTATTGGCATGTCAGCTAGCTCCATTTTAGTGATAACCAATTCATTACGCTTACTTAAAAAATAAGCTAAAGAGTAAAATATGAGTATTATTTATATATTAATCCCTATCGCCATCTTACTAACCTCTTTGGGTATTTACCTATTTTTTTGGGCTGTTAAAACAGAGCAATTTGAAGACTTAGAAAAACAAGGTATGAGCATTCTTTTTGATGATGATCAAAAAATTAATACTACCGAGGATATAACAGAGCAAGAAATAGATAGCGTTAAAAAAAGCTCTGATAATCAATGACCATAGATGTATTTTCTGCCTTTATCATTGGATTACTTGGCTCTGGCCATTGTTTAGCTATGTGTGGAGGCATAACAACTATGCTTACCTCAGCTATTGATAAACCCTCCAATCAGTCAATAACTAACGACAGCTCGCAAGGCGGCATACCTATAAAGGTAATCTCAGAACAGTCAATCTGCTCACCGCCATCAGCTTTTAATTTAGTCTTTTTTTATCATCTTGGACGGATTGCCAGTTATTCTTTAATTGGAGCAATTGTTGGTTTCACTGGTTCAATTGCCGCTAAGAATATCGGCTTACCTATTGCTGGATTGCGTATTTTTGCTGCATTTTTCCTTATTCTATTGGGTTTATATATCGGCCAGTGGCTTTTCTGGTTAAATCGAATCGAGTCTTTAGGTAAAGGTCTTTGGCGCTATTTATCGCCTATGGCTAAACACGTAATCCCCGTGAATAACCGTAAGAAAGCGCTTGGTTTAGGTGCTTTGTGGGGTTGGTTACCTTGTGGTTTAGTTTATTCAACCCTAACTTGGGCACTCGCCAGTGGCAGTAGCTTAACAGGGGCAACCATCATGCTCTTCTTTGGCTTAGGTACCTTACCAGCACTTCTGACATTATCTTTAGGCATCGATAGCATAAAAAAACTACTCGTCAATCACACTTTTCGAAAAACTATGGCAATTACATTGATTTGCTATGGTATCTATAGTTTTATTGTTGCATATCAACTACTGTTCTAATACCATACACTAGTCTTAAAGTTAGAGTAAATACTTATCATGTCAAATAAAAGCTGTCCTACTTCTCAACATATTAACTGTCAAAACTGTAGTATCAGTGAGTTATGTTTGCCTTTTTCTTTAAATGATAAAGAGCTCGACAGTCTCGATAATATTATTGACCGTAAGCGTCCTATTCATAAAGGCGACAAGATATTTTCTGACGGTCAAGCACTCAATGCTTTATTTGCTATTCGTTCAGGCACCTTTAAGACCTTTACTGTGAATGAACAAGGTGAAGAGCAAATAACCGGTTTTCATTTAGCAGGTGATTTACTTGGTTTTGATGCCATTGCTGAAAGTGAACACCCTAGCTTTGCACAGGCGCTTGAAACATCAATGGTTTGTGAAATTCCCTATGATAATCTAGATCAATTATCTAATACTATGCCTAAGCTTAAAAAGCAGGTATTACGTTTAATGAGTCACGAAATAAAAACTGACCAAGAAATGTTAACATTACTTAATAGAAAGAATGCCGAACAGCGTGTCGCAACTTTCATCGTAAGTTTGAGTGAACGTTACCATGCCCGTGGATTATCAGCTTCTGAGTTTCGTCTTACGATGACACGTAGCGATATAGGCAACTATATTGGTTTAACTGTTGAAACGATTAGTCGTTTATTAAATCGTTTTCATAAAAGTGGCTTAATTAAAGTTGATGGAAAATTAATTTCAATTATTGATATCGATAGCCTTTGCGATACAGCTGCGCTATAACTCCCGCCTATATTCTTGTTATAAATTTATTACCTCCCAAAATAATAAATTTATAACAAAACAAACTTGATTTAAAACAAGCATTAATTTGTCAACTTTGCTATAAATAATATAACGTTATTATTTAGTTTGCCAGAGGTTGCCATGGACATGTATCAAAATATCCTCGTTGTTATTGACCCTACAACAGATGAACAAAAAGCACTTAACAGGGCTATTGATCTCGCTACGAGAATTAATATTGCCGCCCCAGATCAGCAAATTAATATTACTGCTTTTTTTAGCATCTTTGATTTTTCTTATGAGATGACCACTATTTTATCGAGTGGCGAACGCGACTCCATGCGCCAGATGGTCATTAATGAAAAACAACAATGGCTAGATGACATTATTTCTGTCACTAATTCCCCGATAAATATTACCAGTAAAGTTGTTTGGCATAACCGCCCTTTTGAAGCGATTATTCAGCAGGTCATAGAGCATAACTTTGATCTAGTAGTCAAAGGCACCCACCAACATGATAAATTTAAATCGGTCGTGTTTACGCCAACCGATTGGCATATTTTAAGAAAGTGCCCTTGCCCTGTCTTACTTGTTAAAGAACATGAATGGCCTCTACAGGGCAACATACTAGCAGCACTTAATGTCGGCAGTGATGAAGTTGAGCACCTCTCTTTAAATAAGAGGATCACTCAGCAAGCAAAAAATATTGCCCAGTTAATAACGGCTAATGTGCATTTAGTAAATTCTTACCCGGGTACACCGGTAAATATTGCCATTGAAATCCCTGAGTTTGACGCCAGCGAATATAACAGTGCGATGCAAACTCATCATAAAGAAGCAATGAGCAAGCATGCTAATAGCTTTGATATTCCGTTAACTAACACTTATGTTGAAGAAGGCTTACCCGAAACGGTTATTGAACATGCCGCCCGAAAAATTGATGCCGAGTTGGTTATCCTAGGCACGGTTGGTCGTACCGGCATTTCTGCAGCACTTATTGGAAACACCGCAGAGCACGTCATTGACCAATTAAATTGTGATGTATTAGCGTTGAAACCTGAGGGCTATATATCTCCTATGGCTGAGTAGTTTCCAATCTAGCTTAGAGATACATGCTTGTGTAAAACAGAGTGCTCTGACACGTTAAGAACCTGTTTTACTGTGATATAAAGAAAAGGCAACTTCATAAAGGGTTGCCTTTTTTGTGACTGCTGCTTAATTCAATACGGCTTAAGTAGCATTGAGTTTAACTAACCTGAACTAGGGATAATGGGTGCTTGATGCTTTAGTAAAATCAATTACGTTTATGAATAGCGGGCTATTTATCGACGTTTTAACGATGAGAACCACAAAAATGGGAATGTTGAGTAGGTAGTGCTGATCCAGAGTTCAGATTAACTACAAACAGTAATACCAATTTGATTAAATTTCTTCCCAACTCAGAGCTCTGCTCGATGTTCAATAACAAGGAAAATTTGTTTCGGTTTAGTCATTCTAAATAAAATAAACTTAACGATGTTAGTGAACATCGAGAAAGCTCCCAGAGGGCGAGTTTAAAAGGTTTACATGCTGCGTTATTGATTTTGATAAGGACGCTGCATGGATGCAGCTTATTTGAGAATGCAGGAGCTTATTCTCCTGAATAACCATTCTCTTCAATCAATGCCTTGCCTCTAAGCCTTTTAATTCTCGCTGAGTGGGAAAGAACTTAATCAACTTGGTATAAGCTGGGTTTGATTAAAACGACTTAAATTGAGGTGAAATAAGTTATCCGCTTGTGACATAGAAATTGGCTCAAAATGTACTTTATCTCCTTGACGCAATTGTGATAGCTTCGCACAATCTTGCGAAATAACCGCACCGATTTTGGGATAACCACCAATAGTTTGTCTGTCATTAAGTAAAACGATAGGCTGCCCGTCTGCTGGTATTTGTACTGCGCCATAACAAATTCCCTCCGATAGAATACCAGTAACATCAGCCTTTATTTCACGACCTTGTAGACGATATCCCATACGATCCCAATGCTTACTCACCTGATATTCACTTGAGAAAAATAGCCTTTTATCAATCTGGGAAAAATGTTGGTGTTGATAACTCAATACAGTGCGTAAAAGCACTTCTTTCGAATATTTTGGCTGTTCATGCTCAGGTAACATAAGTTGCTTTAGTTCATTAGCCGATTTAGACACTGCTTGGCAAGGTAATACATCATCAGCGACGAGCTTACCGCCAGTGATGCCACCTATCGACTCTCGACATACTGTTGCAGTGCTACCGAAAATTGGCTTTATATCAAAGCCACCAGCTACAGCTAAATAACAACGAACGCCAAACGGCGTAAAACCTAAATGAATTGTATCTCCTGCTTTAACTAAAAAACTTCGCCAAAGTGCTTTGGCCTGACCGTTAACTGTCAGCGGCATAGGTGCGCCTGTAATTGCAATAACACAATCGACTTGTGCTGTTAGCTGCAAGCCACCCAAATTAATTTCAATAGCTGTCGAATTAAGCTCATTACCACATAATCTGTTTGCCCAATAAAAAGCCAGAGAATCTGCTGGGCCGCCATTGGTCAGTCCTAAATTAAATGCGCCATAACGCCCGGCATCCTGGATTAAACTTAATACACCACCATTAGTAACGTTCAAGCCTAAGCCCTTCTTATTTATAGTCATTTAAACTCACTTTATTGGAAAAATGACCATCTAATTCAAGGTACTGCTGTTTATCTATCGGGACAAATTTAACTCGATCACCGACTTCAATAGGCATCGTTGGCTCTGCGAGTGGATTAAACATATCAATAGGACATAAACCTATGATATGCCAACCACCAGGTGACTCTGCTGGGTAAACGGCAGTTTGTCTATCAGCAATAGCGATAGCTCCTTTAGGGACTTTTAGCCTAGGTGTCGTTAACCTTGGCATAGCAATACGCTCATCAACTTCACCTAGATAAGCAAAACCCGGTGCAAACCCTATGGCATAAACACGATATTCTTGTGCTTGATGTAAGTTAATGACTTGCTTAATACTCAATTTTGCATGTTTGGCAATACGTGATAAATCCATTCCTGATTCGAGCGAGTAATATGCCGGTAACTCAATTAGTCGACCCTCTTTGCTACTTTCGCGACTACCTTGCTGCAAAAGTTTTTTAAGTTTATTTCGTAGATGATGGTGGTCTATTTCAAGTAAATTAAATACTACTAAAATAGAGGCGTATGAAGGTATAAGATCAATAATTTCAACGCTGAAGTGCCTACGTATAAGCTGAACCGCTTGGTGAACATCATGACTAATAACAGGAGAAAAATCGGGTGTAATTGCCGAAGCTTTTTGCTCATTTGAAAGGCTCTTTTTTGAAGAAAAATAAAGCATCAAGGCGTTTTCACCGGCAACTTCAAGACGTATACAGTCATTTATTTGTGTTGACATTAGCTCAGTAAATCTTTGATTTCACGAATAGCCTGCACACCAGAAATATTATCACCATGAACGCATATACTATCTACGTTAAGCGTAAGTATCTTACCTGAGAGGGTAGTGACAGTGCCTTGCGCTGATAATTGCTTAACTTGGGCAAGCATAGCTTCTTTACTTAAAACAGCCCCCATTTGGTTACGTGGTAGTAATCTGCCATCATCGTCATAACAACGATCCGCAAAAGCTTCACTATAAATAACCAGCCCTACTTTACTCGCTTGCTTTTTATAGCCAGCAATATCTGGAGTTGCTTGTAACATCAAGGCTAGTTTTTTAGGATATTGAGCCAGAGCAGTTAAAATAGCTGTAAATACCTCAGGTTTACGCATCATGTCGTTATAAAGTGCACCGTGGGGTTTTACATAATCGATTGAGATCCCTTGAGCATTTGCCATACCGTCTAGCGCAGCGACTTGATAATGTATCAGCGCTATTATTTCTTCTGATGAGCAAACCAATGAACGACGACCAAAGCCAACTAAATCGGGGTAACTTGGATGCGCACCAACGCTCACTTGAAATTTCTTTGCTAACGCCAACGTTTGTTGCATCACTAAAGGGTCGCCCGCATGAAAACCACAGGCAATATTTGCTTGATCAATATGAGGCATAACCTCATTATCGAGTCCCATGGTCCAAGCTCCAAAACTCTCACCTAAATCACAGTTTAACTTCATTGCCATTATTACTCACCAGTGTCTTATTTAATGAATTTTTTAATCTGTCGAACATATTGTTATAAAAGATTATATACCCAAAGTTAGTGGTTAAAATAGTAACTTATTAAACCGACTATTTTTAAACTAAAAAAGCCGACAAGTGCTTCACACAAGTCGGCTTAATTAATTATTTCAATAAATTAACTCTTTAGGCTAAACCTTAACGCCTAGCTCACGTAAACGTTCGAGTAAATAACTCGCTTGGGTGTGTTTATCTGATAGCACCACTTCACTGCGTGGATGTAAAAATAAAGGTAGAGAAATACGAGACTTATCACTTCCCTTACCTGTAGGGTTGATAACTCGATGACTTGTCGATGGAAAATAGCCATCTGACGCTTCTTGCAACATATCGCCAATATTAATAATTAGATTGCCAAAATCTGAAGGTACATCAATCCATTCGCCATCTTGGCGTTGAACTTGTAAACCAGGTTCATTGGCTGCAGGCAAGATAGTCAATAAATTAATATCTTCATGCGCAGCTGCTCTTACAGCGCCAGCTTCTTCATCACCCGTAAGCGGAGGGTAATGTAAGATGCGTAATAAGGTATTTGGCGTATCTTTAATCATATTAGATAACGCTTCAGAGTACTTATCCGCAACGTCAACTGGGCTGTGTACTTCTACCCAATCAAGTAACTCCGCCGCAAGCTTAGAGGTTTGCTGGTAATACTCAAGAATTTCATCTTTAAGCTGTAAAGGAATACGGCCCCAAGGGTAAACATGATAATACTCTTTAATATCTTTTTTACTATGCCCCTTCGCAGTTTCAGATATCTCAGGAGAGAAATAACCATCTTGCTTTGCTGGATCAAAAGCGAATGCATGTTTCTCGTCGCTTAAAAAAAATGCCTGCCAATTTTTGTAAATAGATTCAACCAAACTTTGTTTTATTGGGTGATTGATAAGCACGCCAAAACCTGTTTTATGTAAACTTTGAACAAATTTTTCTGCCGCGTCTTTTGCAGTGTAATCGACAACTTGTACTTGCATAATTTAAATTCTCTTTAAAGATAATGATGATATTTTACTCTTTTCGCTGTTTTGTTCAAGAGTAAGCGACAATAACCTGACCAAATGGTTTGTTTATATTATAAAACTAACTTGCATAAAATAGCATCCTTCGTTAGGTTAGCTTTTATTTTATCTCTATTTAAAGGGCGACTGATGACTCTTGGTATTTATTCATGGCAAAAACGTTGTTTACAACTAACGTTTTTATTATTCACCACCACTAGCTCAATACTTTGTGCGCAAACAGTAGTTGTATTGGCCGATACACCATACAGCGATAAAGAGAAACATATGCTGCAAGGGCCTAATGGCATACTCTACCGCCTCATCAATGAAGCTAAACCTACTGTAGTTATGCACCTTGGCGATTTTAAAAGTGGCGTTAAGTCATGTACTGATGAGCTATTAAAGGAGCATAAAGCACTATTAGCTCAAACCTATCCAGGGAAAATCATCTACACTCCTGGGGACAATGATTGGACTGATTGTGACAGAATTTCATTACTGCCCAGTTTTGATGAATTAGAGCGACACGATTTTTTAATTAAATTAATGTTTGAGACTTCACCATTATTAACCCAAAATTTACCTTCAATTATTACCCAAGAAAAACAAATCGAAAATAAATTATGGATTAACGACCGCTTAGCAATAAGTACTCTACATATAGTAGGCACCAGTAATGGTCGAGTTAATATTGGTAAGTCAAACCAAGTAGACGCCATTAAAAAAGTTAATAAACGAGACGAAGCAAACCTTGCTTGGTTAAAGAATATTGAAGATAAAGCCAAGAACTTTGATGCTTTAATTATCGGTTTTCAAGCGGATATGTATCAAAAATCGGTATTAGAAAGTGGCGTTTGTGACGATACATCATTAAATAAATGCGATGTATTTTCTTTTTATCGTCAAGCGTTTTCAGACCTAGCGAAACGAATCAATAAACCAGTATTAATTAGTCATGGTGATACCGGAGCGTTTTGCTTTGAGCGCTTAGACAATAATCTATGGCACTTAAATGCTGCTGGTGATTTTCAATATCTTGATGCAACAAAAGTAATATTTAATAAACAATCAACAGAAAACCCCTTTATTGTAAGCGGTCTGATTAATCCAGACTTACCAAATATTGGTTGTGAAAACTAATATTTATCCGCTAGATTTTTACTTAAATAATGAAGCCCTGCCCTGCAATACTTTTTTATTTATACGGGTTGTTTCTTACTGTAGAAATAGTGTAATGTTGCGAAACAATAATTTTCTTGACTGAATGGTTAAGTAAAGACAAAAAACGATACCTTTTCTTCCTTAAATCCGTTGCAGATATCAGTAGGCACTGTTGATGCATTAGAAAGTTAGGTGAAAAATATAAATAGGCTAATAAACATTTAACAGCATGTTTATATTAAGCGCAAAATTCAAAAGAGACGTCTTGATGAAAAATACTATGTTAACAATATTAGGTCTGCTATTTATTCTATTTAGCAGTTTTATAACGCAGGCAGATGAGATTAAACTTGCCTCATGGAATATAGCTTGGCTCGGTTCCCATGAGTATAATCAACGTACTGACGCTGATTATAAACAACTAGCGCTTTATGCTAAACAATTGGATGCTGATGTTATCGCTTTGCAAGAAGTTGAAAGTGAATATTGGGCACGTAAAGTTTTTGGCAATGATTATGATTATTATTTTTCTACCAAAGATTGGGTACAACGTGTTGGCGTAGCGGTTAAGAAGTCTCGAGGTTTTACCGTTGAAGCTGAAGAATATAAAGCTTTAGATGTTGGTAAAGTTCGCCATGGCATGGATATTACTCTCACTAAAAATGATAAAACGCTACACTTGTTAGCCGTGCATTTAAAATCTGGCTGCTTTACTGCACCATTAGATAATAAGAGTGTTACGGCAATGCCGAGCACATCGGTTAAGGAAGAAAAACAAAAAGAAGCCTGTACCAAACTTAGTAAACAAATAAAGCCGTTAGAGCAATGGATTGATTTACATGCCGAGCAAGATGCTGCCTATATTGTGCTGGGTGACTTTAATCGTCGTTTTTCTCAAGACATTGCCTTAAAATATTCTGAAGATAAAGGTTTATGGCAAGCATTAAATGATGAAGGGCAAGAAGCACTGTGGACGCCAACAGCTACAGCAAATTCAGACTGCTGGGGCGGTTATTATAAAGACTATATAGATCATGTTATTTTTAGCCCTAAAGCTAAAGCAAACTATGTTGACGCTTCGTTTGAACAACTCATATTCAAACCTAAATATACTAAAGAACTATCTCGAAGCTTAAGTGACCATTGCCCAATATCAGTAAAGCTTAAGCTTTAACAACAGGCTAATGAAGCCTATAATTAATAATAATGCATAAAGGGTAATCTTCAGGATTTATAAATGAATTTTACCTGCTATATTCTCACTGCTAGGACAACCTTTTATCATGTTTAATGACCAACTTCCCCTTGTTGATTTACATCGTCATCTAGATGGCAATATTCGCCCAAAAACCATCTGGCAGCTCGCCCAACAAAACAATATTAAATTGCCCGAAGATAATTTCGAAGCATTTTTGCCTCACGTGCAAATTACCGACAGTGAAGCAGATTTAATGGCTTTTTTGAAAAAGCTTGATTGGGGGGTTGGCGTCATTAAAACCCTTGATGACGTAGTGCGAATAGGTTTTGAGAATGTCGAAGATGCCAGTATCGCTAACATTGATTATGCTGAGTTACGTTTTTCTCCTTATTACATTGCCATGAGTCACAACTTGCCTATTGAAGGTGTCGTTGAAGCCATTATTGAAGGTGTTAATTTGGGACGAGAAAAATTCGCTACCAAGATTAATTTAATGGGTATTTTAAGTCGTACTTTTGGTGTTGATCATTGTCAAAGTGAACTCAATGCCCTACTCGCTTTTAAAAATGATTTAGTTGCGATAGACCTCGCTGGTGATGAATACAATTTCCCAGGTAGCCTTTTTGAAAGCCACTTTAAGCAAGTTAATGATGCTGGGCTTAATGTCAGCGTACATGCCGGTGAAGCCGCTGGTCCTGAAAGTGTTTGGCATGCCATTAAGACATTAGGCGCTACGCGCATTGGTCACGGTGTGGCTTGTGCAAGCGATCAAGGGTTAATGGATTACATGCGAGAGAATGAGATAAGCATAGAGTCTTGCCTTACATCAAACTACCAAACAGGTACGATTAAAGACCTAGCTTTACACCCTCTGAAAACATTTTTGGCAAATGGACTTACGGTTTGTTTAAACACTGATGATCCTGCCGTTGAAAATATTGAGCTCGCTGGTGAATTTAAGGTAGCAAGAGAAGTACTTGGTCTGAATTCAGATCACATCACTCAATTGCAACGTAATGCAGTGAAAATGAGCTTTTTATCTGAACAAGAAAAAACAGCACTTATCAATATTAAGCAAAATACGCCAAAGTAAGCATAAAATAATAGTGTCTACTTGAACGATACTTAACTGTGCATTATTATTAACCGTACATTATTCATTGTGTATTGTTTATTTTTAAATAAACAATACACGGTACAGAAATCTAGTAAATAAAGTACGCATTAAGGTACTTAATAAAACACATATCAACGTAAAATTAACATCAACTTTTCAGTAAAAAATCCTTGATAGCCGCATGAATGATTCTGTTCTGGCTAGAAACTTACTGAGTTACACTTAACGTAAAAAGGATAACTCTTATGCCTACACCACATATTGAAGCACAAGCCGGCGAATTTGCAGAAACAGTCTTAATGCCAGGCGATCCCCTTAGAGCAAAATTTATTGCCGACAACTTCTTAGATGATGCTAAGTGCATCACCCAAGTACGTAACATGCTCGGATACACTGGCACTTATAAAGGTAAACGTGTCTCTGTTATGGGCTCAGGTATGGGTATACCAAGCATATCAATTTATGCTACTGAACTATATAAAGATTATGGCGTTGAAAAAATCATTCGTATTGGCTCTTGTGGCGCGGTACGTGATGATATAAAGATCCGTGATATTGTTATTGGTATGGCTGCTAGTACAGACTCAAACGTTAACAGACAACGTTTTCATAGTGTAGATTTTGCTGCGTGTGCCGACTTCTCTTTATTGAAAAGTGTTGTTGATACCGCTGAAAAATTGGGTAAACCTGTACATGTAGGTAATATTTTTACTGCTGACTTGTTTTATACGCCGCAACCTGAAATGTTTGCGACTATGGAGAAATATGGTATTTTAGCCGTAGAAATGGAAGCTGCTGGCCTTTATGGTGTTGCTGCTGAATACGGTAAAAAAGCATTGACCGTATTAACGGTTAGTGACCATATTAAAACGGGTGAGAAAACCACCTCAGAAGAACGAGAAACAACGTTCAAAGATATGATGGAACTTACACTAGAAAGCCTACTATAAGCTTTTAAATAACGTTTTATAGAACATAAAGAAAAGGGTTAGCACATTGTGCTAACCCTTTTTTATTTGTACCGTTAATTTTTTTCTATTTAGAAGAAATTAACTTTAAATTCAACGCCATAAAAACGCTCTTCATTGACGATCGCGGTATTGTTAGTAAAATCAACTGCACCAATGGCTTGTTGTTCATCGGTAATATTTCGGACAAATAAAGCGACTTCAAAGTCCTTGTCATCACCATCCCACAGATAACCAGTACGAACACCACCTTCTAATAATGATTCGCCAGTAAACTCGACAGAATTATATAAGAAGAAACTAATTTCATCACGATACGACCAATCAGTGTAAGCATAGAACTCACCATGACCTACTTCTACTGCATAACGAGCAGTAAAGTTGTAAATCCATTCAGGCGCATGAGGTAAGCTATTGCCGTCAATAATCGCTCGGCCATCAGTATTTAATGGATCGGTTACTGTACAAGATGCACAAATAGGTACAGTCAACGTACTATCATTCATCTGAGTATTGTTATAACTCACATTGGCAGTAACGAGTAAATTATCAGTAACAACAAATTGTGAATCGATTTCAAAACCATAACCAACAGTTTCATCAGCATTAAGTAGTTGTGCAGTATTGCTACCATCACCGCCAACAGAAGTGACCTGTTGATCATTCATGGTGTAATAAAAAACTGAGGCGTTTATACGACCCATATTATCCATAATGTCAGACTTGATACCTGCTTCATATGAAATAATAGTTTCTGCATCTGCAACCGAAATACCATCTCCAGGAGAAAATAATGAACGCCCCTGAATACTTGGTGCTCTAAAGGTATCAGCTACACGCGCGTATAAATTAATATCGTCAGTATATTTATGTGAAAGACTAACATCCCAACTAACATGGCTTTCACTTGTCTTTATGGCACCTTCTACATGATCAGGAAACCCTAAAAAGGCAAGAGGAGATTGTGTTCTTTCGTTACTATAATCTTTGTCGTCGTCTGAATAACGTAAACCTACAGTGATAGATGTTTTATCGGTTAAATCATAATCAACTGAGCCAAAAACTGCTAACGCGGTAGTTTCTTGATTTTGAACAACATAACCATTTTCAAGACCTTTTGGCCCGCCAAAAGCGGCTAATGCATCATATGAAAAACTTTCAATGGTCAAATCTTCATTAAAATAGAAAAGACCTATTTGATAATTTAAATTCCCATCAAAGTTACTGGTTAATCTTAACTCTTGCGTAATTTGTGAATGGTCTGGAATAGCATCTGCCGTTTCAGAGCTAACATTGATAACGCCAGGACCACTTATGAGTGGAACGGGTGGACAACCAAAACCATTACAGCCATAGCCACCATCAACATCAGCACGAGAGAATAACTCGGCGCTTTCATAACCCGTTATTGAAGTTACTGTGTGTTGGTCTAATTCAAACTCTAATTTTAAACTAGCACCTTCAGTTTCAACCTGTTGAGTAGCACGAGACGCTGAGTCATGATAAACAGTATCACGACTGAAATTATCAACTAATTTATTACTACCTGTCTTAATTCCATTGGCATAAAATGCCACGGGCTTGCCATCAAGATCACGCATGTGATAATTAAATAATGCATTAAAGCCATTATCTTCATACAAAAATTGTAGTCGAAGGGCTTGATCGGTATAACCACCTAAAACATCATCTTGCTCAAAGTCCGGTGCCATATTGTCAATATAATTATCACGGTCTTGGCGTAGAACAGAAACACGAGCAGAGAGTTTATCTGTTAAACCACCACCAACAGCCACCCTAAGATCAGATGTATTTTTACTACCATAGGATAATGATGCGAAACCATCAAAATCTTGAGAAGGTTTTGCTGAATCAATTTTTACTAAGCCAGCAGGGGTATTTCTGCCGAACAAGGTACCTTGTGGACCAGCTAGTACTTCAATTCTTTCCAAATCGAAAACAGGAAAGCCTTTTAAAATAGGGTTTTCTTGTACGACATTATCGACAACTAAAGAAACAGGTTGAGAAGCATTTAAATCGAAATCAGAGTTACCTAAACCACGCATGTAAAAGCGAGGAAAAGTTCGTCCAAAAGAAGACTCAACTGACAGGCTAGGGATTTTTGCATTTAAAAAGCGTATATCCATTGCCGCTGAACTATAGGCATCAAGGTTATCCCCTTGTAATGCCGTAACAGCAATTGGCACTTCTTGCGCATTTTCAACACGTTTACGAGCAGTTACATTGATAACCTCAATGCCGACGATTTTTTCTTTTACTACGACTTCATCTGCAGCTAAGGCACTGGTAGAAATACCAGCAACACTCGCAATTAATGACGCTTGTACACAGAGTGATAGTGCGTTTTTTTTAAACATTTTCATTCGTTTACTCCCAAGGACTGTTTTTATTTTATATTCAGTTTAATGCTTTTATTTTATCGTTATGTTTTTGTTATGATTTGTTGTTTTTATAGTGTAGTAGAAATTATTCGTATCACTGTAATTTTTACTACACTACTTACTGTATAAGTCAGACAAAAAGCTCGTGCCATAATCCATCGCTTCGACTTTAAAAAGTTCTGCAATAGTTTGTCCTAAATCAGCAAAGGTTTTACGGTTACCTATATTAACAGATCCGATCAGTTCGTGGTAAGCAATAATGGGTACATATTCCCTTGTATGCTCACTACCTGGCCAAGTAGGATCACAACCGTGATCTGCGGTAAAGAATAGTAAATCATCTGTAGACATCGCTTGGAAAAGCTCAGGAATGCGAACATCAAGTGCTTCAAGCTCTCTTGCATAACCAACAGCATCACGTCGATGGCCAAAGTCCTGGTCAAAATTAACTAAGTTAGTGAAAATGAGTGAATTGTCTTGCGCTGTATTGATATGGTCTAAGGTTGCATCAAAAAGTGCATCAAGCCCAGTCGCTTTTGTTTTTTCATCAATGCCTTGATGAGCAAAAATATCAGCAATTTTACCAACACTGATAACATGCGTACCTGCCTGTGATACTTTATCAAGTACCGTAGGTGCTGGTGGTAAGACTGAATAATCTCTCCGATTACCTGTTCTAGCAAAGTTATCGGCACTATCACCTACAAATGGTCTCGCAATAACACGTCCTATATTTAAATCACCGAGTAACTCTCGAACCGTCTCACAGTATTTATAGAGGTTATCTAAACCAAAGTGTTCTTCATGTGCAGCAATTTGAAAAACGCTATCAGCCGAGGTATAACAAATAGGTAAACCTGTTTTAATATGCTCTTGCCCTAAACGTTTCAGGATTTCAGTACCCGAGGCATGACAATTACCTAACATACCTTCAAAGCCCGTTGCACGATTAATATCCTCAATTAACGAGGTTGGAAAGCTATTCTTTTTGTCGGTGAAATATCCCCAATCAAATAGCACGGGCACGCCTGCCATTTCCCAATGACCGCTAGGCGTATCTTTACCTGTACTGATTTCTTGGGCAAAACCATAAGCACCTTTGCTTGGCTCTTGGCCCTGATAAGGAAATGTTTGATTAGATGCCTGCTCACAGGCTTTTATGAGTCCCAGTGCAGATAAATTTGGCAAGGCAATTTTTTTACCTGTTTCTTCATAAAAAGCACGAGATAAGTTAGCAAAAGTATTCGCACCAACATCGCCGAAATCAATAGCATCAGGAGAATAACCGATACCAAAACTATCAATAACCATAATTATTGCACGCGCCATGATCTTTCCTTTTTTACTTTTCTAATTACAAATATCAACAAAGGTTAAAATAATTTGTCAAAAATTATGACCAAGTGGTCAAGTTGTGTTAATTTACCACCTTTACAATTAAGGGTAAATAAAGCTTTTTCAACTTGCTGCTTATTTATCTAAAGTATAGAGAACATCTTGCGACTATCATTAACAAAGCTCAAGATAGAAACTCTTATTTAATTATTGATATTTGCTTTGACTACAGGCTAAACATTGAAACCTATTAAACCAACCATTATTGTTATCGCTGGCCCATCAGCATCCGGTAAAACACTTTTTGCCAAAACTATTCATGATGAACTTATTGAAGAGCTTGGTGAAAATGGTATTTCTATTATATATGAAGATGCTTATTACCGTGATCAATCGCATTTATCTATGCAAGAACGTGAGCAAACAAATTATGACCACCCCAATGCATTTGAGCATGAGCTGCTTTCAAAGCACTTAAAAGAACTCACTAGCAACCAGATCATTCATAGCCCTGTTTATTGCTATAAAACACATACCCGTATCAATGAAACAAAAAAATTTTTACCCACTAAAATAATTCTAGTAGAAGGTATATTACTGCTATCTAATAAAGAACTAAGAGAGTGTTTTGATATTAAAGTCTATATGGATACGCCATTAGATATTTGCCTAATAAGAAGAATTAAACGAGATTTAATTGAGCGTAGCCGTAGTATTGAATCTGTTACTAACCAGTATTTAGCAACGGTTAGACCTATGTATCATCAATATATTGAACCATCCAAAGCTTGGGCTGATATAGTTATCACCCGAGGTGGAAAAAATAGAATGGCAATTGAGGTGATCAAAGCAAAAATCCGTCAACTTTCACAATTCCCCCCACAACAATAATAATTAAATAAAAAGAGGTATTCATGGAATTAGGTGCTCTAAGAGGTGTGCTAGGCATTGTCGTTTTATTAGGTATCGCCTACGCCTTATCAAGCGGGAAAAAATCTATAAACATTCGCACAGTCGGTTTAGCTTTTGCACTGCAAATTTTGCTTGGCGCTTTTGTATTATATGTTCCCTTTGGCAAAGATGTTTTGTTGTCTATGACCAATGGCGTGCAAAGTGTTATTGATAGCGCAAAAGTAGGCATCAATTTTCTTTTTGGTGGCTTAGGTACTGATGCCATGTTTGAAAATGGTGTGGGCTTTGTTTTTGCTATCAGAGTTTTACCTAACATTATTTTCTTTTCATCTTTAATTGCGGTGCTTTATTACCTTGGCATAATGCAATGGGTGATTAAAATTATTGGCGGCGCATTACAAAAACTTTTAAAAACAAGTAAACCAGAATCACTTTCAGCAACGGCTAATATTTTTGTTGGTCAAACTGAAGCACCGCTTATTATCCGCCCTTATATTGCAAAGATGACTCAATCAGAGCTTTTTGCCATCATGGTGGGTGGATTGGCCTCTGTAGCGGGTTCAATTTTAGCAGGTTATGCTGGTCTTGGTATTGAACTAAAATATCTGATTGCCGCATCATTTATGGCTGCCCCTGGTGGTTTGTTAATGGCAAAAATCATTTGCCCTGAAACTGAACATGATAAAATAGTTACCGAAGCTGTCGATTATGATGACGAAAACGATAGACCAACCAATGTTATTGATGCTGCTGCTTCTGGTGCGGCTTCAGGCCTTAAATTGGCGGTTAATGTTGGCGCTATGTTACTTGCGTTCATTGCCCTAATAGCATTGCTAAATACCATAGTCGGAGGTCTATTTGGCTTATTGGGTTATGAAGATATCACCATAGAATTTTTCTTAGGCTATGTATTCGCACCTTTTGCTTATGTTATAGGTGTACCTGCCAATGAGATGTTGCAAGCAGGTAGTTTTATTGGTCAAAAAATTATCGTTAATGAATTCTTTGCCTATGTTAATTTTGTTGAGATTAAAGACTCCTTAAGCCCTGCGACGCAAGCTATTGTTACCTTTGCATTATGTGGATTTGCCAATTTATCATCAATCGCCATTTTACTTGGTGGCATTGGGTCTATGGCACCAAGTCGCCGTCATGATATTGCCAGATTAGGTTTGCGAGCCATGCTTGCTGCTACGTTAGCCAATCTCATGAGCGCGGCAATTGCCGGCATATTCATTTCTTTATAGAAATAATCAATAAGTATAAAAATAGGAGCATATAATTATGTCTGATATTAAAGCAATCGCTCAACGAGCATTGTCATTGATGGATTTAACTAGCCTGACCAACACAGAGACTGACCAAGATATTATTGACCTGTGTAGTCAAGCCAAATCACCTGCAGGTGAAACAGCCGCTATATGTATTTTTCCGCGCTTTATCCCTGTCGCCAAAAAAGCACTGAAAGCGCAACAAACCCCGCACGTAAAAATTGCCACTGTCACTAACTTTCCCCATGGAAATGACGATATTGATATTGCCTTAGCCGAAACAAAAGCGGCTGTTGCTTATGGTGCTGATGAAGTCGATTTAGTGTTCCCTTACCGCGCGTTAATGCAAGGTAACGAGACCATAGGTTTTGACATGGTTAAGGTTTGTAAAAAAGCCTGTGCTAATTCAGCAAAGCTGAAAGTCATTATTGAAACCGGCGAGCTTAAATCAGAAGAATTAATACGAAAAGCCAGTGAAATTGCTATCAACGCGGGTGCCGATTTTATTAAAACATCAACCGGTAAAGTAGCTGTTAATGCGACGCCAACTGCTGCACAAATCATGTTAGAAGTGATAAAGCAAAAAAACACATCAGTAGGTTTTAAACCTGCGGGTGGCGTAAGAAATGCAGAAGATGCGGCTATTTATCTTGATTTAGCCGATAGTATTTTAGGCAATGACTGGGCAGATGCTAATCACTTTAGATTTGGTGCCAGCAGCTTACTTATCAGCTTATTAGATACCCTAGGACATAAAAGTAATATTAAACCATCAAGTAATTACTAAGTCACACCTAAATCCCATTACAACAATACCTGAACGTTGAAACATTAACTTTCAATGCTCAGGTATTTATTACCTAAAAAGAAATAAGTAAACAATGGCACAACTTTATTTTTATTACTCATCGATGAACGCAGGAAAATCTACTCACCTGTTACAATCTTCTTATAACTATCAAGAGCGTGGTTTAGCAACCGCGATTTATACCGCACAAATTGATGATAGATTTGCCAAAGGTAAAGTTGCTTCACGTTTAGGCATTGATGCCGATGCCTTTTTATTTGATGAAAAAATCAACCTATTTAAAGACGTAGATCAGAAACATCAAGCTGAAAAAATTGATTGCGTACTTATCGACGAAGCACAGTTTTTGTCAACACAGCAAGTTAAACAGCTTACTGATATTGTCGATCTATTGCATATTCCTGTGCTGGCTTATGGTATACGCACTGACTTTTTAGGACAAACCTTCTCAGGTAGTGCAGCACTGCTCGCTTGGGCTGACAAATTGGTTGAATTAAAAACGATATGTCACTGTGGGCGAAAAGCTAATTTTGTCATCAGACAAGATGCTAACGGTAAAGCAGTAAAAGATGGTGAGCAAGTTGAAGTAGGTGGTAATGAACGATATGAGCCGCTTTGTCGTGCTCACTTTAAAAAGCTTGTCTGGCAATAAATAAGATTTTCTTAACCATAGAGAAACAAACAGACGCATTGATGACAATTTAACGAGTATCGTGAATAACCTTAGTAAACAATTATTGCCTACTAAGGGTATTCTGTCAGGGTTCGCTAGTATATTACTGGCGGCAACTCAGGGCTCTCTTCAGAGTAGCTAAGGGCATTATTAAACTGCTCAATAGCCCTATTTGCAGAGTCTGCATCTTTAGCATGAACTCGCGCAATCACTTCGCCACGATTTACTTGTACACCCAGTGGTAATATCCGATCAAAACCAACACTGTGATCAACCTGTTGTGTCGGTGCAGTCCTACCGCCACCTAAGCCCACTACTGACATGCCAACAGCGCGGGTGTCCATTTGTGCGATATAACCATGCTGTGATGCTCTCACCTCAGTGATAACGTTTGCCTTGTGCATAGAATCCCAAGGCTTTTCTATAAAGTTTTTAGGACCACCTAACGCTGATACCATACGGTCAAAGATTTCAGCCGCTAAGCCTGAGCTCAACACTTTATCAATTTTTTGATGTGCATCTTTTTCACTACTAGCCAGGTTGGTATTAATAAGCATTGCACTGGCAAGGGCTTGTACAATTTTATGTAAACGTGGCTCTCGTTGTTTACCTGTTAAGTATTTAACTGTTTCATACATTTCTATGGCGTTACCGGCACTGGTACCTAACACTTGATTCATATCAGTAATAATTGCCTGTGTTTTAACGCCTGCTCCGTTAGCAACACTGGTAATGCTCTGTGCAAGAGCTTTAGCATCATCTAAATTAGTCATCATGGCACCATTGCCCACTTTGACATCCATCACTAAGACATCAAGCCCTGCGGCCAGTTTTTTCGATAAGATAGAAGCTGTGATCAACGGAATAGATTCTACCGTTGCGGTAACATCGCGAATAGAATACAAACGTTTATCCGCTGGTGCCAAATTATCGGTTTGCGAAATAATAGCAACACCAACCTCCTTAACAATACGTTTAAATTCGCTAATACTCGGTTGTACATTAAAACCGGCTATGCTTTCAAGTTTATCAGCGGTACCACCAGTATGGCCCAAACCACGCCCTGAAATCATAGGAACATAACCACCACAGGCAGCAACAATAGCAGCCAGCATAAAGCTTACTTTATCACCAACACCACCCGTAGAATGTTTATCAACAATCGGCCCATCAAAGCCTTCCCAACTAAGTACTTCACCGGAGTTCATCATAGCCTTGGTAAAGTTGACCCTTTCATCAATCGTCATACCCTGTTGAAAAATAGCCATCGCCATAGCGCCAACTTGGCTATCTGAAAAATTGCCATCAACAAGACCGGAAACAAAACCATTTATCGCTTGTTCATCTAATATTTTACCATCACGTTTCAATCGAATAATTTCTTGCGGGATAATTTTAGCGGTTACAGACATGAGTTAAATCCTTATAAGTCTAATAAATCTTTTGGAGTAAATGCATCTGGTAGTAATTCCTGTACTGTCCAGACTTGTTGCTCATTTTTATGGTTAACTGCAATCACAGGTGCTGATTGCTCAAAAAACTCAGCTATTACCTGTCTACAAGCCCCACAAGGCGGCGTTAATTTATCTTGCTCGGTATAAATAACAATCACCTCAAATTGCTGTTCGCCATTAACAACAGCATGACTAATGCAGTTACGCTCTGCACAAATAGTCAAACCATAAGAGGCATTTTCCACATTGCAGCCGTTAACGACATTACCATTCGTTGTTAATGCTGCCGCGCCGACATGAAATTTACTATAGGGTGCATAAGCCAATTGGTAAGCAGCATTAGCCGCTGCGATTACTTCATCGAGTAATTCTTTTTTTATTTCGTTCATAGTGTTCCATAGTTTCGAGCGTTGTTTATAGATCCAGCATACCATTGCTGACCATGCGGTCAAGTTATTTAGCTTGGTAATAATACAAATATATCTACTAAAAAATGTCTACAAATCCATTTAAAGGAAAGTTAAAAAAGGTCAAAAAAAAGGCTGCAAAAATGCAACCTTTTTTTGTCAAATAAACTACTTATAGCAAGTAGTTTTAGTGTTTACTTAGAAAGTATAACGAACACCAATTTTAACACCCCATGCAGAGCTCTTAGCATCAACGGTATCAGCTGTTGCTGCGTCGAAACCACCAAACGGTTCTGAGTAAACATATTGACCTTGATCATTAATTCCGTAATCAGCAATAATTTTATTACCGAATTGGCTACGTTTTTTCTGACCTTTAGCATCGTTTACAAGGTTAAGTAAGTTACGGACGTTTAAGAATAACTCACCTTTATGACCATCCATAAAGCCAGGTATTTCTTGAGCAATACGTAAATCTAATGTGGTTTGCCAAGGTTGATTACTCGAGCCTTTTTCTGCATAACCACCGGCATATTTACTTAAACCCGCTTGGTCTAAATAACCTTTAAACTCTTCATAGTTCAAACCATTATCGTAAGCTACGTTTGGATCATCAGCACCCGATGGAATGTAAGGCAAATAAGCATCTGAATCATCAAAAGCGTATTGGTCACCTAAATCACCATTACGGAATGAGCCCATAACCCAGCTAAGTGGCTGGCCAGAGCGGCGTTCAAAGAATAAATTAAATTTAGTCGCATAGTTAGAAACAAACTCTGCACGGTAATCTACATTAATTTTTAAACTATGCTCAACTTCAAAAGCAGCACGACCCACTTCAGCACGACCACGATCTAAAGTAATTGGATACTGGAAATTTGAAGTAGCTGTTGAAGAGGTACCAGGTGTACCTTCCGTAATGTCTTGATTAGTGTAAGACATATTAAAAGAAAGACCCATATCAAAAGACTTGCTTAAGCTGGTAGTAAAAATATTACTTTCACCATTATCATCCGCATTAGTAAGCATTAAGTCATAACGACGCTTATCATCAGCTTCATAAATTGGACGACCGCCCGCAGTTGTTTCGCCAGTATTACTACGGCTAACATCTTGCCAAAATGGGTCATTTTCTTTCTCAATATGGATGAATTCTGCTGACCACATCCAGTCATTACCCATTGAAGGAATATCGAAACGGTAATCTACCGCAATATTTGTGCGCCAATCTGAAGGTGTTTTGAAATTAGGGTCGGTGAAGTTTACGCTACCATCACCCGCAGCCATTCCATTAAGCACACCTTGTGGAATTTGAGTAATATCCACATCAGTTAAATAATCACCAGCGTTATTAGAATTTACAAAGGTCACACCATCATTACTGTATGAATTTGACAACCATACATTAGGTCGACCACCACTAAAGCGACCAATACCACCACTTACAACGATATCATCCGTTGCATCCCAAGTAATACCAAGGCGTGGAAGGAAGATACTTTCGCCATCCATGTTAGATGAATTTGAGTAACCGTATCTTTCTTGGAAGTTGGCATTATGAGTCGGTTCATCTGATGAACCAGTCATTTCATAACGAACACCTGCTGTTAACAAAACTGACTCAGTAATGTTGAATGCATCTTCGATAAAGAATGTTGTTGTCGAAAATTTAAAGCTCGCGGCGGCATCATCAACATTGTTGGTATATGCATTAGAATATTCAAAATCACCAGCAAGGCGGTTTTCAAAATCCGTAATACTATCAAATTCCCATACACCTAGAGAGTTAGGTGCATATAAATTGGTTACATCTATTGTTTCATATTCAGCACCAAAAGTAATTTCATGGTCGTTATATAAATATTCACCGAGGAAACGTAAAGACAATGTTTGGTTTTCTAACGAATTACCATGACGAGACTTATCTGGGCCAAAAGCGATGCTACCATCTTCACCACGTACAGTGATATCACCCATCATTTTATTTTGAGGAACTTGAGATGTTTCAACGTCTTTATAGGCAACTTTAATTTCAGTCGAAAAATCCGCATTCCAATCTGAATATAAGTGACCTGATAATGCCGTTAAGTTTTCATTTTTATCATACCAGTGCGTAGACGTTTTCAGCTCGTAGGAAGCAGAAGTCATGTTGCGAGTTGAGTTACCTTCCGTATTTTGGTAAGTAAAAGCAGCGCGATGATCTTCATTAATGTTCCAATCAAGTTTAACTAATATTTTTTCGTCTTTTTCTTCAGGTGATGCATTGTATGTACCAATATCTACACCGTATATACGATCAGCAATTTCTTTAACTTGGTTATATTCTACTTCAGTAAACCTTGTATCATTACCTTGACCAGCACCTGCAGGTCCCCACTCAACACTCGTTGGTTGATCATATTTCTCATATGAAGCAAAGAAAAATAATTTATCTTTGATAATTGGACCACCAAGTGTACCCGCAAAGGTAGTTGATTCGAATTCTAAAGCGATGTCTTCACCGTCTAAATTCTTAGGCGTACCGGCCCAATCATCAGATTCTTTTTCATAGAAAAAACTTCCACTAAAATCATTTGTACCTGATTTAGTTACAACGTTAATTTGACCACCAGAAAAACCGCCATTTTTAACAGAGTAAGGGGTTGTTTCTACACTCACTTGCTCGACAGCATCAATCGAAATTGGCGAACGTTGTGTTGGGTAACCATTACCATTCAAACCAAAGTCATCATTTTGACGAACACCATCAACAGAAAAACTATTGAAACGAGGATTCGAACCCGCGATTGACATAGGTGAACCTTCACCACTACCAATAGAAACTAATGGGTTAAAACGTAACACCCCTTTAAGATCACGTTCACCACCAGCAGAATCAGCGATTTCATTGGCACCAAAAGAACTTGAAGAACCGCTATTGACATAGCCAATTACACGACTTCCTACAACAGAAATAACTTCTCTATCTTCATCTTCTAATTCAATCGATAAACGTTGAAGCTTACCAGCTTGTAAGTAAAAATCTGAAAACTCCTGATCTTTATAGACTTCAGAATCAATTACTATTTTATAAGGACCACCGACACGAAGCCCTTTCAGACTGTAATTACCTGTGCTATTGGCCTGAATTGTTTTAACGCTACCTGTTGGGATATGAGTGACAATAATCGTTGTATTAGCTGCCGCTTCACCTTTAGGGGTTAGAATCTGTCCAGTTATACCCGAAGAAGTCTCGTTTGCTAATGCTGAAGTTGATAATCCAAGCGCAAGGACTAAAGCACTCGTTATATGTGATAGACGATAATTTTGCATCTGCTATTCCTATATTTTGTTTTGTTGTGTTTTTGTTTTTGTTTGAAATCGTATTTATTCTTATTATGGATAAGCAACTGATACAAAAGTTAACCATTTGCTCTGTTTTTTATTTCGATCGAAATTAAAGCAGAATTTTATGACAGTTTCATTACATATTTTTACATATTCATCAAAGTACTAAAAGAATAGATGTCAGACCAGTAACCATTAGAGCAAACAAATACAAACAACATACATAAATATCAAGTAGATACAGCATTATTTACATTGAATAATTCACATGTAAAATTTAAAAATTTATCTATATAAGATATTGTTATGATAAGAGGTGGTTTTAACTACATTTGATTATAAAAACTTTCCATATGGTCAGCAAAACAACAAAAAATACACCTATTACCCCAAAAATAGGGGCTTAAGAGCAATCAAAAGATTGTCCTCACGGATAAGATTTAAAATAATATATTATATATTGTTAATACCTTTACAAAACATTGAGTTTTAGCGACTTCGTAATAAAAATTTAATCAAACAACGATATGATGTACTTTTTCAGTTTAATAAATTACATTTACAGGAGATATAATGAATAAATATAAAATTATTTTCTAACCAAGCTGAAAATTAACCTAATAACGATTTAAAAAAATAGTGTGACTTCTACCGATTCGACTGGTAAAAAGTCGCATAAAAACAATCATGACTATGAGAATAATCATGAAAATAGTAACGAACCCCGAGCCTAAAGAATGACTAGTGCTAATCTAATAAAAAAAACAGGTAATATTCGAGCTAAGAGCCGAGTTAAAATTCTCGCGGCCGCCAGAACAGAGTTTGTACTGCAAGGTTATAAAGGAGCTACAGTGCAGTCTATTGCGGATAGGGCTGAACTCCCCAAAGCTAATGTCCTTTATTATTTCAAAAACAAAGAAAACATTTATCATGCCGTGCTTGAAGACACACTTGAAATGTGGGACCAAGGCATCGGAGATATTGAGCCGAATGAAGGTCCTAAAATTGCAATAGAAAAGTTTATTGCTGCCAAAGTAAGAATGTCATTCAATCAGCCTGAAGCGTCAAAAATATACGCCATGGAGATAATTCAAGGCGCGCAACATTTAAAAGATTATGCACGAACTTATCAACGCCAATGGGTAAGAGAAAAAGCTAAGCTATTTCAACAATGGATAGACAACGGCGAAATGGCCAATGTTGATCCCGTTCACCTCATTTTTCTTATTTGGTCTGCTACCCAACATTATGCTGATTTTGATACGCAAATATTAACCATAATGAATCAAGCTGATTTCGAAGATAATGATGTTGAACAAGTTATCGCATTTCTAACTGACATGATTTTACGAGGCTGCGGCTTAATTTAACTCATTTACGCAAAGAAAAAATACATTATGAACAAATATTCAATCATTGCCTTACTTGCCTGGATGTTCTCTACTATGACTATTGCACAAGACACGACATTAAAAGTTGCGACCTTTAATGTCAGTATGGAGGCGCTAAACTACGTTGAGCATAAGCGTGGTGAGTCGCCCAACGTCTCAGGAAAAACACTTAGTCAGGCTTTAGCGAGTGATCATCAACAGATAAAAAACATTGCCGAGATAATTCAAAAGGTTAACCCTGATATTATTTTACTCAATGAATTTGATAATCAAAACAATGATAGTCAACAAGGTAAAAATCAAGCCTTAAAAACGTTTATTAACCACTATTTAAATAAGAGTCAAAATGGTCAACGTGCCATTGATTTTCCTTACTTTTACCAAGGTCCCGTTAATACCGGTGTAAACTCGGGTCTGGACATCGACGGTAACGGTAAAAAAGGGGTGTTACCTGGCGATGGTTATGGTTTTGGTTATTTTCCGGGCCATTTTGGTATGGCGCTGTTATCAAAATATCCCATCAATGTTGAGAAAATTAGAAGCTTCCAACACTTTAAATGGCATGACATGCCAAATGCTTTAAAGCCAAAAGATCCTGAAACAAATAAACCATGGTACAGCCAAGACGTTTGGCAAGAATTGAGACTTTCATCAAAGTCTCATTGGGACGTACCTGTAGAGGTTAATGGTAAAACACTCCATATACTAGCAAGCCATCCAACACCACCGGTGTTTGATGGTCCTGAAGATAGAAACGGTAAACGTAACCATGATGAAATCCGTTTTTGGCACGATTATATATCGCCAGATAAAGCGAGCTATATCTATGATGACAAGGGCAATAAAGGTGGCATTAAAGCCAAACAAGCATTTGTTATTTTGGGTGATTTAAACGCTTCAACTGTCGATGGTGATGCCGTTAAAGCAGGGATATCTTCCTTAATCCATAATAAACAAATTCAAGATGCTATGCCGCAAAGTCAAGGCGGAAAAACACATACACCAGACAATAGTAACGCTAAACATCACACGGCATTTTGGCGTATGAGAGCTGACTATGTATTACCTTCTGTTACAGGATTAACCCTTAATGATTCTGGAATATTTTGGCCCTCTGAAACCGACGACAGCTATCGATTAATAAAAGATAGAAAGGCGTCATCGGATCACCGTTTGGTCTGGCTTGAATTAACAACAAAAAATTAATCATTTTTATATTTAAAAATTAACCACCAAGAATTAACCACAAAGAACCAATATCATGAAAAAATTACTTTCTGCCGTTTTTGTCACTCTTGCATTGAGTGCTTGTACAACTCCTGAACATTCATCAAATACCTCTGTCGGCTCAAATTCACTGAACAGTCCTAAAAATATAATCATGATTGTTGGCGATGGTATGGGACCCGCTTATACCACGGCTTATCGTTATTTTAATGATGACCCGACAACAGTTGAAATTGAGCAAAGTGTCTTTGATAAACATTATGTAGGTTCGAGTAGTACTTACCCAGCAAAAGTGTCTGGATACATCACAGATTCAGCTGCAGCTGCCACAGCACTAGCTACAGGGGTAAAAACTTATAATGATGCAATATCTGTTGATACTAATAAAAAGCCACTTTTGACTGTTTTAGAATGGGCCAAACAACAAGGTAAAAAAACCGGTGTGGTTGTTACTTCTCAGATCAACCATGCAACCCCAGCTTCTTATCTTTCTCATAATGAAAACAGAAATAATTATAATGCTATTGCTGATAGTTATATCGATAATGGCATAAAAGCCGATGTTTATTTTGGTGGTGGCTGGAACTACTTTATCCGAGAAGACCGAAATTTAGTCAATGAATTTAAAGCTGCTGGTTTTCAATATATAGATGATTATAACCAATTATCAACACTAGTTTTAAATAAACCCGTACTCGGTCTTTTTGGCGATAAAGGTTTACCTTGGGCCTTAGACGATAAGGAAAAGCATCGTTTGTCGTTAATGACAAAGGCGGCCACAAAACAGCTTGAAAACCCCAATGGCTATTTTATGTTAGTTGAAGCCAGTCAAATTGATTGGGGTGGACATGGACGAGATATTGGCGCAGCAATGGCTGAAATGGATGATCTAGCAAAAACAATAGTGTTTCTAGAAGAGTATGTCGCTAAAAACCCAGACACCTTAGTTATACTTACGGCAGACCACAGTACTGGTGGCCTCAGTATAGGAAGAAAAACAGCTAAATCTAACAAAGACATACACAGTAAATACTTATGGCAACCTGAGATATTAAGAACACTATCGATTTCTCCTGAAGAGTTTGCCAAGACCTTTGCTAACAACAACCTTACTCTGCAACAAGTCAATGAAACATTAAATTTTGAGGTGTCTTCTGATGATATGGCTTTGTTATTAGAGTCAAAACATGAAGGCATTAAAATATTTGAAATATACCAACAGTTATCAGAAGAACAAAGACAAACGAAAAAAAAATGGATACCTAAAGTTGAGGGACCTATTTTGATAGCAATTAAAAAAATTATAGACATAAAGACAAACACTGGCTGGGGTTCAATTAGTCATTCAGGTACACATACCGCAGTAGATGTACCGGTATATGCCTTTGGTAAAGGTAGTGAGCAATTTAAGGGGCAAATAGATAATACCGATATTGCCAAAAACATATTTACCTTATTGGGTAAAAAGTAGGACATAAAAATAGGGTGTAAAAAAGCCGACAAGTGGCCACACGAGTCGGCTGAGCTTACATTAGTAAGCAAAACTAGTTAATACGTTTATAAATATTATCCCTCTAAAAATTTAGCTATTGTCCTAAGTATTAATTTACTTAGTATTTTAGCTCTTTATCCTGTGATTAATTGACCTTGGCAATAACCTCTCCTTTTTTATCATCAATGAATCGGACTTTCTCACCACTTTGTAAGCGCTCACCACCTCGAACGACCACACTATCATTTATCGATAAATCGCCCGTTACCGAAACCCAACGATTAACGCCCTGACCAATAAGTACAGAAACTTTTTGTGCTTGCTGATCATCATCAATGGTTAACACATAAGTTTCATTTTCTCGTAACATCAATGCATCACGTGGTACTAATATGGCTTCTTTGGGGGCTTGTTTAGGTAAAGAAACAGTCACAGCACTCCCTGCTAACATCGCTATGCCATCAGCAGAAATCCTTACATCGAAAGTACGTGAAGCTTGATCGCCCGCCTGACTCCAAGTACGTACAGGTAGCTCAAGTAAGGTTTGATTCCACTTAACCATCACCTTACTGCCCTGTTTTAAAAAGGGTGCGATTGAAATAGGCGCGGCAATTTTAATATCAAGATTTTTAGTATCAATGAGTTGCACTAACGGGCGACCAATAGAGATCAGCTCACCAACATGAGCAAATCGTTGGCTGATGTTTCCAGAAAAAGGCGCTTTAATGGACGTTTTCTCTAAAGCAAGTAAGGTTTGTTCAACTGCAATATTCAAAGTAACAACTTCGTTAACAGCAATGGTTAAGTCTTTATTAACACGTTCAAATTCACTTAATGCTGAGTTGTTTTTTTCTCTTAATTTTAGAAAGCGTGCTTTTTGTCCAGTGAGGTAATCCACATCCGCTTGGTGTTGCTTCACTTGTGCTTGTTGACCCGTTAATTGCAACGTTAAATGACGGTCATCTATTTTCGCTAATAACTGTCCTTTTTCAACTTGGCTACCTACATCTTCAATCCACAGTAATTGACCTGTTTGTTCGGCTGAAATTGGCGAATTTTTTCTGCTAATAACATTAGCAGGTAGCCAAATACTTGGTTTTACCTGCTCTTTTTTAACGGCCTCAACACTAACCAAGTGTGCCGGCTTTTCAGGTTTAGCCGCAGTCGCATTTTCACTAAAACTCAGTAAGCCAATAACTGAGATGAAAGAAAAAATGATTAGCGCAGAGCTGTAAAGTTCACTTTTATTTGACTTTTTCTTTACCTTTCTATTTGAAAAGGTAATTTTTGGTGGAGTAACATTTGTTAGCATTAAGTTATTCATGATTTGTTCCTTAATTTCTAGAATTGTCATTACGCTTTAACGCGAGCGACTGGTAACTGTTGTACTGCATCTTGTTTACTACTATTTGGTAAAAAATCGTACTTAGATAGCCTTAACAAACACGGCAGTAGCACTATGGTAAATAGGGTACTAAAGGCTAAGCCACCGACAATTACTGCCGCTAAACCGCGATAGATAACACTGCCCGCCCCAGGCATGAGTAATAACGGTAACATGCCAAAAAAGCTTGTTGCTGTACTCATAAAGATAGGACGTAAGCGTAAGCTTAAAGCCTGCTCAATGGCTTCTGAACGCGCAAGACCATCTTGTTGTCCTATTCGGGTTTGATGAACTAACAAAATCGCGTTATTAACCACTAAGCCCAGTAAAATAATAAAGCCAATCATGGTCAGTAAATCAAGCGGCTGAAAAACACTCAGGTTAAGTAATTGCAAAGCTAATATCCCCCCAACCGTTGCTAATGGAATGGTAATAACGACCAATAAACTGTCTTTAATTGATTTAAATAATGCCGCCATCAGTAGGAATAAAATCACTAAAGCAAAGGCAAAGTTTTCTGCCATCACTGTAATCGCTTTTTCTAGCTGATCGGCACTGCCACCATATTGAATATTGCCACCTGCAGGCATGATATCGCGTAGTTTTGGCTCCACCTCTGCCTTTAATACCGAGATAGTTTCTTCTAATGACCAGCCTTTTGGAGGGTTAACATTCAAACTAATGGTACGCTGACCATCAATACGTGTTAATCGGCTCGGACCAACAGTACGCTGTATATTGACTAGGTTAGATAATTGTGTGACGTTACCATTACCGGTAACAACCGGAACATCACCTAAGTTATCGGGATCATCCCAACCATCAGCACGCAAAATCATATTCAAGCGCTTGCTACCGTTAAAATACTCACCAACATACAGCCCATCACCTAACGTTCTAACGACACGACCCACATCGCGACGATTCCAACCTTGCTCTAAAATACTACGGTCATTAGGGCTTAAATTAATTTCAGGCTCTGACATCGCAAGACCAGGGTTAGCATTTACGTTAGCCCCTTCAATGGCTTCTTTTATCCAATCCATGCCTTGACGTGCCACTTCTTGCAAAGCTTGGGTGTCTTTAGATTGCAAATGCACTTGTACGCTTCTACCACCACCGAAACCACCGAACAAATTACCTTGTCTGGCAAATACCTGGGTATCGGGTAGATCTATCAATATTTCATTACGAACGATTTCAAGTAGTTCATCAACTCGGTCTTGATCTTTAACTCGCACGCCCAAGCTACCGCCAAACGAGCCACCAAAAATATAATAGTTTTTCAATGCTGGCTCTTTAGTGCCGTCCATATAAGGTTTCAATCGTTCGACAATAGGTTGAATAACTTCTTTTTCAATGGTTTTAACGTTTGCACCGGGAGGAAACTGTAAATTTGCGTCTATTGCATCGCGTTTTACCGGAGGTAAATAGTCAAGCTTTGGCATGGCAATAATCGTGATGACAACCGGTAATATTAAAAGCGTGGTCGCAAGTGATAATCGCTTAGTACGACTACCGGTAATTTTCATCACAAAGTGGGTAATTCTCTGCCAAAGTTTTTTATTGGGATCGTTTACCTCTTGCTGTTTTAGAAAGTATTTTGATAAAACAGGTAACAACACCACAGCAACGATAAGTGATACAGAGACCGCAATAGCGATAGTTAACGCTAAATCACCAAAGAGTTGTCCTTCGATATCCTTTAAGAAAAATACTGGCAGGAATATAGCAACAGTTGTTGCTGTTGAGGCAAGTAAAGCACCCCATACCTGCTCTGCCCCTTGCTCAGCGCTATCATGTTCATTTAGCCCTTTATCGCGCATACGTAAAATATTTTCTAACACCACAATGGCTGCATCAAGCACCATGCCCACGGCAAAAGCTAAACCGGCTAATGAGATAACATTAAGTGAACGACCGGTGATCTCTAAGACAATAAACGTACTTAACAAGCTCACCGGAATGGCCGTTGCAATGATCAACGTAGCGCGTACTCGGCGAATAAAGAACCATAAAACCGATAACGACAAAATAATTCCAGCAAATAAATTACTAGTGACAAGGTTAATAGCACGATAAATAAATACTGATGCATCAAAAGACTGCACCATGACTAATTTCTTCTCCGCCAATAGCTCTGTATTAAGTAAATCTACTTCAGTCTTTACCCTATTTAACGTTTCTAAAACATTAGCGCCATTGGCTCTATTAATGCGCATTGAAAAAGCAGGGTTACCATTTTGAACAGCTAGGCCTTGTCTATCGTTGCGGCGCACTTCAACAGTGGCAATATCACTTAAGCGAATATTGCGACCACCGCGAGATTCAAGCATTAGCTGTGATAACTCATCAACACTATACTTACCGCTATAACGCAAAGTATATTGACGTCTGCCAACATCAACAAAGCCGCCAGAGATATCGTCACTGCCCGAAACTAAGGAGATTAATCTCGGTATTTCAATACCATATTCAGCCGCTTTAATGGGATCATAGCGAATTTGTAACTCTTCTCGGTTTTGCTCAGAAAACGTTTCGACACTCGCAACGCCTTCAATAGCTTCAAGGCGCGGTCTGATAACATCATTGGTAAAATCGATATATTGGCTAATATCTTGGCCGTTACCGGGTAGTGCTTGTAGAAAGAAAAAAGTCAGTGCTGGAGTATTACCTCGCCCCCCACCTAACATGACTCGTGGCGGTCTTGCATCTTGTGGTAAATTAGCGACACGTGTCATGCGGCTAATCACTTCAATTAACGTTTGATCCATATTAGTGCCAACACCAAAAGACAAATTAATATAAGCGCCGCCTCTATTAGCAAACGCATTCATCGACTCTAACCCCGGAATCCCACGCAGAACTTGCTCTTGTGGTTCAACAATCTCAGATTCAATCTCTTTAGGTGATGCCGCTCGCCAAGTCGTTTGTATTCCAATTTGCGGGCGTTCAATATCCGGAAACAACTGTACTGGTAATTTAAATAAACTGAGCATGCCGACAAGTAGAGTTAAGGCAACAACGACAGCAACGGCTGCTGGACTAGTTAAAGCGCTCTTGGTGAGTTTCATTGTGATTCCAATGGTGGGTTACATTATTTAACAATTAAGATACAAGCCCTCGATAATAAAGATAGCGAACTTGCGGTTAATCGAGACAAAAACAAGACCAACGACCAAAGGGAAATGCTTTGAAATGCGCAGACATAATTAGACATATGTTAGCAATGGATTTACATACTTTTTATAAAAAACGTACCAGATAATTTTAGTTAAATAACACGCTATATTTGTCACTATAGTTCTATAACGCTATGCGTTATAATCGCCAAAAACTTTAGCGATAAAAACAGAATAACCATGACTAAAACATTTCCTAAAGGGCTCTTTTCCTTTTTACTTTTCCTGTATTTTTCCTCGCAAGTAAGCGCAAATGACACTGAAATAACAGTGAATCCTTCACAGCATGCTATTTTTGAACAATGTTTATTCAAAGCAATCAAAAGCGCAGATAAACAAACAACCCTAGCGCAAATAGAAACAGCTTGTGAAAACAATATTGCCAGAGAAATTTTAAACAACAATAGTGGTCAAAGTATTGAGTTAGGTGCCATGGCGAATCGAATGATTAGAGAAAAAAGAACTGCCGCCGACCCTTATGTGCTTACGCCACACAAAATGAATTACATTTTACCTTTTTCCATCGTTGATGATATCAATCGTGCTGCCTATCAAGGATTTTCTACTTGGGCTGAGGATTTAAAAGATGCAGAGGCAAAGTTTCAAGTTAGCTTAAAGATTCCGCTACTAACAGGGCATTGGTTGAATGAAGGTGACCAATTATTTTTTGGTTTTACCTTGAAGTCATGGTGGCAGATTTACGCAGATGAGATTTCAAAACCTTTTAGAGAAACCAACTATCAGCCTGAATTCTTTTATTTTACGCCAATAAATTACCACCCTTGGGGCGGTAATTCAGCCTTCGTAGTAGGATTCGAACATCAATCAAATGGCCAATCACAACTACTATCAAGAGGCTGGAACCGTGTTTATGTAAACTACCTTTATGAAAAGCGAAATTTTGCCTTTTCATTACGTCCTTGGTATCGCGTTCCTGAAGGTGAGAAGTCTTCCCCGACAAGTGGTCAAGGTGATGACAATCCCGATATTTTAGATTATATGGGTCACTTTGAATTAGCCATGGCGTACAAACACAGTACCGATTTTGAACTTTCATTTAAGGGACGTGATAATTTTTCCACCCACAAAGGCTTTGTTGAGTTTGGTATAACCTTTCCTTTATGGGGAAAGCTAAAAGGCTACGCACAAGTTAGCAGTGGTTATGGCGAAAGTTTAATAGACTACAACGTTAACCAGAAACGTTTTGGTATTGGTATCGCGCTAACGAACTTACTCTAAGATAGCAAAGCCAACATCATATATGCCCGTTACCCATTGAATGATTATTTGATTGGTAAAGGGCATAAAGACCGTCAATAAAACACAACAAATATACTGTTATAGACATAGTAAAGCTATGCTATATACATAGGCCTCTAATTTGATTTTTTCATCTTAGAATTGTAGAGTAACAATTACTTTACCATTGTCAGCTATCGAGATTTTGTAATTATTAACATACACCGTTGTACGATGGTTAATGTCTAAGTTTCACCAACGTTATAAACTTGAGAGGACGAAGCATGTTTTTTTGGAAGTCTCAAACTAAACAACTACTTTTTCTAACAAAGTCGGTAACCTTATACTTCTATTTGTTAACTTCCAGCTACGCTAATGCAACGACTTATGATGAATTAGTCAAAATTGAACGTATTTGTGAAAGTTCATCTAATCAATGTTTATTAGTACTCGATGATGCGCTAGCGTCTTCAACATCAAAAAGCAGACAATGGTACCGTATTAAACTTCTTCAATTAGATGCATTATTTACCCTGCAACACTTTGAAAAGCTTTCCTCAGAAATCGAGACTTTACTTAGCTATAGCGCCTTGCCGATGAATTTTTCAGTGTACGTTTATATTTATCATGCAAAACTAAGTTACTCAAACAAAGATATAAAGCCTGCAAAATATTACCTAGATAAAGCCTTAAATTTACTAACACAAATTAATGATAAATATCCCGATCCCATCAGGTTAATTGAAGTCGCCAATCTGCAAATAGCGATGAAAGAGCATGAAAAAGCAAAAATAACCTTATTACAATTGGAGCAAAAATTTAAAGATAGATATCACCCTGTTTTCAAACGTGAACTTTATGCTAATTTAGGACATATCGCTTCCTTTCAAGACGATAAACTACTGCATATAGAATATCGAATAAGCTCATTAAAGTGGGCTAAGGCTGCCAAGAACCAACAACAAATTGGCATTGCTTATAATAATCTTGCTTTTGCCTATCTAAAAGCGGGGGAATATGAAAATGCTGAGACAAACTATACTCAAGCCATTAATATTGCCCAAGAAGAGCAAGATATTATTAATGGCTCTATTAGCCAGATAAGATTAATCAAAGTAATATTTCTTCAAGGGAAAGTAGACAACGCATTGATTCTTTTCAATGAATTACCAACTAATATTGGGGGAGACAAGGAATCTGCGTATTATAATAAACTCTACAGTGCTTTAAAGTTAACGCTAAAACAGTAACTTATTAGCAAGATTTTTTATGACTCTGTCCTTCCCCACCTCCTCCAAGTATCAGGATTCTTATCTTCTATTTATTTTATATATCAGCTATCAGTGTTAAGCCACGAAAGTCATTTAACAACAAGATTAGTACTGTTCTAAATAATTAAGCGTTAACGTTAACAGTCGCTGTTTTTCCTGTTCTGAAATAAAGCTGGCTTTAATGGCATTGAGGGTGAATTGCGCTATTTCAGCTTTCTCCATTGGGTGAACGTCAGCGACCGCATTAAAGTTATCGGTCATGTAACCACCAAAATAGGCGGGGTCATCAGAGTTTATCGTCACGCAAACCCCCTGACGTAATAGCTCAACAATATTGTGCTGAGCCATTTGTTCAAACACTTTTAATTTAGTGTTCGATAAAGGGCAAACAGTAAGCGGAGTTCCCTGTTCTATCAGTTGTGCTAACAAAACCTTGTCTTCGGTGCAACGCACACCATGATCTACTCGATCAACTAGAAGTAACTCTAGGGCATCACGAATATTACTTGCTGGGCCCTCCTCCCCGGCATGAGCGACAGATTTAAAGCCATGTTTGATTGCCTTTTTAAAAACCCGTTCAAACTTACCTACCGGATTACCCAACTCTGATGAGTCTAATCCTACTGCGATAATTTTATCTTGGTGAGCTAGCGCCTGATTGAGCGTTACAAAAGCATCCTCTTCATCTAAGTGCCGTAAGAAACACATGATCAACTGGCTACTGATACCTAACTCTTCTTTTCCTTTAGTCAAGGCCTTGTGAATGCCATTCGTTACCGTTTCAAACGCAATACCTCTTACCGTGTGTGTTTGAGGGTCGAAGAATATCTCAGTGTGTAATACATTATCAGCTTTACAGCGTAATAAGTAAGCCCAAGTTAAGTCATAGAAGTCTTGTTCATGAATAAGAACATTCGCCCCTTGGTAGTAAATATCTAAAAATGATTGCAAGTTATGAAAGTCATAAGCCGCGCTAACTTCTTCATAAGAGTTAAAAGGTATGTCAATATTATTTCTTTTAGCTAATTCGAACATGAGCTCAGGCTCAAGTGTGCCTTCAATATGTAGGTGAAGTTCAACTTTGGGTAAATACTGAATGAATTTTTTCATAATTTATCTCTTAAGCGGAGTTCTAGATAAATAAACAAAATAGTTAAATGCTACTTTGAATACTGAGGAAAATGAAAAACCAAAACATTAAGTGCTAAAGCACAAAACGTTTCGTTAACAAAGGAGAATAACCAAGCAGGTATTGAAAAATCTAGACAATGATAGATAACCTTCAGCGATTAAACCCTATAAATTATCTAATACCTACCCTACTACAAAATTCAAGAGTTTAACGTTTCATGAAATAAAAATTAAGCCATTATGACTAAATAAACGCTACTGTTTAATAATAGAGTATAATTGAATGTTTTATTTTACTTATACCAGTTCCATCAAGTTTATGATCTTGTTGTGCGAAGGAAAAATAACTTAAGGGTAGGCACTTGGTTGACCAATAGCGAGCAATTGGGATTGGGCGCAACGCCGCATTGGAGTATTTTACCTGCACAAATGGGCAATAATTAAATGGCATTGGTATTACACTACCGTATATTGACAACTCCTCTTAAAATGATTATTTCTCTGACTTAAAGCCTCCCCAAGAAAGCTAAACATAAAATAGCTCCTTTAAAACTAAACTATATTAATGTAGAAACTGAACATCATTATTGAAACTATGCTACCTCTGCAGGTAGGCAATTAAATCAAGTCAATTCAAAGCCAACTGTTTTATTAAAACGGAAACATCTATCGGTTTCTTCAAACACGTCTCGGCACCAACTGCTTGAATTTTATCAATCTTGCTTGAGGTGACATCTCCAGAAATAGCAATCACGCGAATATGATTTTGAAGGGGGTTATTCTTTACACGTTGACATATTTGAAAGCCATCTAGCCCCGGCATTTTAAGATCTAACAACATAATACTCGGTGTAAAATCATATAACTTATTCGCCGCATCAAACCCATCTAAACTTATTTCAACGTCAACGTTGCTTATTTCTATTTTTAGAAGAGTCTTGAGGTATTCAGCAAAATCAATATCATCATCAACAATCAATATTTTAGGATTATCACTCGTTTTTGTATTCAGTTGAATATTTTTATTGGCAGCGAATGTTTTTATATCATCAAGTTTAAAACGACGATGCCCACCAGCAGTGACTCTTGCTTTTAAGTGACCACTTTCTGCCCACAAACGAACAGCAGCGGTAGAAACCATAAGCAATTCTGCAACCTCTTTAGGTGTTAAATAGCTTTTCACTGACTTTTTCGCTGACATTTAGAACCCATCGTTGTTAATTTAGCGCCCGAATTATCCGATAACATATAAGAAGCGCTGTAAATTTCAAATAACTTTGCATTATTTAATTGATTAGAAACGATCCAGATCAAACGACTTTGATGTTTGTTGCGAATTTTGCGAATTTCATTGTATTCATATTTTTATTCAGTAAAATTCACCTTCATAAATAACTTAATTATTTCATGGAAGAACCCAATGCGACTTATCGACATCTCTTTTAATAAGAAAATATTTGTTTTATTACTTTTCCCTCTATTGGGTTTTTTAGGCATTGGAATAAATGCCATTATGTCTTCCATCTCTACCAACAATGAAATGGAAAGGCTTGGCAAGTACGCTAAACTGTCATCAGTTTATAGTGAACTCGTGCATGAGTTACAAAAAGAGCGAGGAATGACCGCGGGTTACCTTGGTTCAAAAGGGGATAAATTTTCCGATGAATTACCAAGACAAAGAAATAAAACAGCGAGCAAAATGGATAAAAAATCAACTTATTGGCATAAAAATCAATTTAATAATAAGCAAATTCAACAATTAAATGAAAAGATTAATCAGCGCATAAATATGCTAACTCAAATTAGAAGTAATGTTGATACCTTTTCCATCCCTTTATCTGATGCACTCGCCTTCTACACTACAACCAACGAATTATTGTTAAGTGTTTCAACTATCCTTGCTAAAATCTCTACTAATGCAGAAATAACTAAAGAGGCGGTTGCCTATTATAACTTTCTTCAAGGTAAAGAAAGAGCCGGTATTGAGAGAGCAGTATTAACGGGTACCTTTGCATCTGATAAATTTAATCCTGGCATGTATCAAAAGTTCATTCGATTACTTTCAGAGCAAAACACCTATTTTTATAGTTTTAATGCTATCGCAAATGATGAAAATAAAAGTTACTTCACACAAAAACAAAATGATCCATCAATCAAAGAAGTGACAAAATTACGAAAAATAGCGATAGATAATGCTACCTCTGGCAGTTTTAATGTCGATGCTACTTATTGGTTTGAGCAATCAACCAATAGAATTGGCGTATTAAAAAATATTGAAGATAACTTAAGTCAATCATTATTAACACTGACCAAAGAAACTCAAGAAAAAGCATTTAATACATTACTGTATCTCGTCATATCTTCACTGGTTATTCTGTTATTAGTTGGAGTTATTAGTTTTTATATTATTAAAGAACTACACAGCCAAGTGTCAGATCTGACGTCTGTAATGTCACAAGTCAGTAATGAAAATAACCTAACAGTCAGAGCAAAATTTACCGGCAATAGCGAGTTAGGCCAAATTTCTACTGCGTTAAATTTAACACTTGAAAAATTTTCGGGTGCTATGGACGAAATTTCAACTTCAAGTATAGCGCTGGCAACAGCAGCAGAAGAAACCTCTCAAACGTGTGAACATAACTCACGCTCTTTAGTTGAACAGCAAGACGAAATTACCCTTATTGCCGCAGCAATAGAGGAGTTATCAGCTACAGTGAAGGAAGTTGCTGGCAATACTCAATTAGCCGCTGATTCAGCAAAAGAAGCTGATGAGCAAGCACAAAAAGGCACGGGGGTTGTACAAGAGTCTTACCATTCAATTGAAAGCCTTGCGGCAGAAATAAATAATTTAGCACAAAGGATAACAAGTTTGCATGAGAGTAGTAACAATATCACTAAGGTGGTTGATGTTATTAAATCAGTGGCTGAGCAAACAAATTTACTTGCCTTAAATGCAGCTATTGAAGCGGCAAGAGCTGGTGAACAAGGTCGTGGATTTGCGGTTGTTGCTGATGAAGTGAGAACCTTAGCTCAAAGAACTCAACAATCGACCAGTGAGATTGAAAGCTTTATTTCAGCCCTTCAGTCAGATGCTAACTCAGCATTTAGTGTCATAGAAAACAGTAAAAAGATGGCAGATAAAGCTGTAGAAAACTCAAAAAATGTTGAGAAAACGTTAGGGGATATCACCCATTCCGTCAGTAATATTTTTGCTATGACCGAACAGGTTGCCGTTGCTGTAGAAGAGCAAGCAATGGTTACCCTAGATGTTGCTAAAAATGTGGTTAATATTGAACATAAGTCAATGGAATCGACCACAGGTTCAACACAAATAACGGCGACCGCAAAAGAACAAGCGATGCTTGCGGTAACATTGCAAGATATAACGACGATGTTCAAAATATCCTAGAGACAGTTAAACAGATAGGATATAGCATAGCTATGGATGAACTAGATCAATTAGCTATCATACAGAAAAGGTGAAAGTGTGAGAAGGTATTGATTGTCATCACCAAGGCCACTCAAAAGATATTGATTAGCCTTGGTTTAAAGAAGTGTCGGATAACGGGGATGTTATTAGCCGCAACACTTTTTATATTTTTTGCCACTGTTGCATGAACAAGGATCATTACGGTTCGGCGTTTTGTCGAACGTTGTAGTGGTTATCTTGTTTAGGATCGCGGTAAGTTCAATGATATTTTCATCGATAGCACTATCTACTGTAATGTCAGCAAATAGTTCATTATCAGCAACTAACTTTTCTACTTCTACTTTTCTTTCATCGCTGGTAACTGATAGCGTTAATGGATATTTTTCAGTGCCTAGCTTAGCGGAACGCTTAGTATTATAACCTGTTGTTACATGGTTTTTTCTAGTGTGGATACGCCCTTTGTAATACAGATCGTGCATAATATAACTCCGCTAATTAAATACTTGGTTTGAGCGCGGCAGTATACCGTAAAACGGTAAATAGTCGACGGTTGAATTAAGTAAATTGCCCTTGTTTAGCTTTTATTTTGTTTTTTGCCAACAAACACCTCGTTATCGACAACAACACTGCTTTTTCCTTCTGTTTTTAATAATTAGTGCGTTGTTGTTAAAAACAGAGCTGATATAAAAAGTATCAATGCTCTTTACCCATAAATTCCTCCCATGATAAAAGCACCACCTTCCGTTTAACCTTTAGCAATATCCTGCGATAGTCAGTTTAGGTAAATACCAAGACAATAATGGCATAGTATTAATCGGTTAACTGATGCTCTGAGATAAAATAATACACGCGACATTCATCTTCTATTCATCTTACTACGCGCAGGCCCAAAAGATTACCATGTACTTCTGTTACCACTGTATGTTGTCCTTCTTGATGATTTTTGTCATAGAAAAAATAATCATCCAATCGTAAACTCGATTAAATTTATAAGCGCATTCTGTATTTGAACTCACCCACCAAAGTGAACAATAGAGAGACCTTTTATGTTTAGCTGAATAAACCGATAACCTGGGGAGTGCAGACCAAATTGAACGATAAGTCACTCGGTCATAAAACAGTTCATGCTAACTTTATGGTAGAAATTACCGCTTCAAGATTAATTGTCAACAGCAGCAATGAGCTTGCAGCACTCATAAATATTGTTCTCATTCTATAATTGTATTTTCACTTGTTATCATGAAATTAGTCTCAAAATCGATGTTGTGAACGTCTGCTATCGACTGCTCAAGTCAACTAACCAGCGTACTTTTGACCTCGATAAATACTACAATGTAAAAATAATACTGATTCTCTCTGCTCTAGGGTATTATTTATATTGCTCAATCCACTAATATTTCTTAGTATGTCTGTGATAACAATAATTAAGGAAGAATAATAATGAACAAAAGTGAATTGATAGCAAAAATCGCTGAAGGCGCAGACCTTACAAAAGCGTCTGCTGGTCGTGCGTTAGATAGTTTAATTGCCTCTGTAACAACTGAACTAGCTAGTGGTGGTGATGTAGCATTAGTGGGTTTTGGTACTTACAAAGTAAATGATCGTGCTGCGCGCACTGGTCGTAATCCTCAAACCGGCGCAGAAATTCAAATATCTGCAGCAAAAGTACCAGCTTTTAAAGCGGGCAAAGCATTAAAAGACGCTGTTAACGGTTAATTTTGCTATATTGTTTCAGACACAAAAAAGCCCAACTTTAATTAAGCTGGGCTTTTTTATATTCACTAATCCATCATTAAGGTTAACTTAAACCAAGCAAAGTAAAACAAAGTAAAAGCAATATTAATCTTCTACTCTACTCACAAAAACATCACGTTCAATGGTATGAATTATTTCCAGCCAAATTTTGACATCTGGCTTGGCATATAAATTAACAGGTTAGATTTAAAACTTTAAGCTTTTATTCATAAAAGACGTACTAAAAATATAAACGTAATACGGTTTCAGCCACACAAGCTAAACGCTTACTGTTTTCAACTTCAATACTTACTTCATTAACAACTTCGATACTACGCTTCATAGGAACTAAGTTGACTAATTTAATACTGGCCCTAACTCGCGTACCCGCTTTAACCGGATAAGGAAAGCGTACCTGATTCAAACCAAAGTTAATAACCATCTTGGCTTCTGGATATGGATTATTATCCAAATCAACAGAATTAGTTAATTTGGGAATTAAGGATAAAGTTAAAAAACCGTGAGCTATTGTTGCTTTAAAGGGCGACTCTTTCGCTGCACGAATAGGGTCGGTATGAATCCACTGTTTATCACCGGTGACTTCTGCAAATTGATCAATACACTCTTGCTCTACCGAGTGCCATTCGCCAACAAAGGTTACCGTGTCTATTTTTTCAAGCAGGCTCTTATAGGTTTTTTCTGCTTCTGGTATTTGTTTCAATACCTCCTCTGGTTTGCTTTCTTCTGCATCAACAGGGCTAAATTGAGAGAACCAAGGGTTATTCAGCGTATTTCTAAAAGGCATGGTAATTTTGTTATTGAATAAATCTGATAAGTTCTTAAATTTAGGCTCTAATTTGGCGATAAACTGATCATTTTGGTGTTGTAAATTTCTTCTTTTTTCTCTAATAAACGCTATAACTTTCATATAGTAGCCTTATCAATGCATTGATATCTAAATTTATGTTCTGTTAGTGATTTAAAGTAACTATACCACTACAACATCAGTAAATTATTTAAATGAAGGTTTGTATCAATACCAAATCAGGCTATAGAGTATTTCAACAAGCAAAAGCGGGTAATAATAGTTAGGCTTAATCTGAATCGTTAAGCCTAACTTAAAACTATTAATCCTCTACGCGAACGCCCCAAACATCATGTTCATCGGCATGAATAATTTGCACCCAAATCAGATCGCCAGGCTCAGCATCAAAATCGTCTGACAAATACACTTTGCCATCAACTTCTGGTGCATCCATGTAAGAACGCCCAACAATACCTAGCCCATTAATTTCATCAACAAGAATAAGGTATTCTTGACCAATACGCGCTTGTAATTTATCCGCACTGATTTTCGCTTGTACTGCCATAAAACGTTGTAAGCGTTCTTCCATTACTTCATCTGAAACATGGTCAGGTAACGCATTAGCGGTAGCGCCTTCAACTGGTGAGTATTTAAAACAACCCACACGGTCTAATTGCGCTTCTTCTAAAAATTCTAATAACTCTTCAAACTCTGCTTCAGTTTCACCAGGGAAACCAACAATAAACGTAGAACGAATCACTAATTCTGGACAAATTTCACGCCATTTAGCAATGCGCTCTAATACACGGTCTGAGCTACCAGGACGTTTCATTAATTTTAAAATACGTTTATTGGCATGCTGAAAAGGAATATCTAAATACGGTAATATTTTACCTTCCGCCATAAGAGGAATTATTTTATCAACATGCGGATACGGGTAAACATAATGAAGACGGATCCAAACGCCCTGCTTCGCTAATTCTTCACATAACTGCTGCATATGTGTTTTAACCGGCATGCCATCCCAAAAATCTGTTTTGTGCTTAACATCAACACCGTAAGCAGAAGTATCTTGAGAGATTACCAATAACTCTTTCACCCCAGCTTTTACTAAACGTTGTGCTTCACCTAATACATCACCCACTGGACGTGAGTCTAAATCACCACGCATTGATGGGATAATGCAGAAAGTACAACGGTGATTACAGCCTTCAGATATTTTTAAATAAGCATAATGCTTAGGCGTTAGCTTAACGCCTTGTGGTGGTACTAAATCAATAAAAGGATTATGTTGGGGTTTAGCAACATGCTTATGCACTTGGCTTAAAACTTCATCGTATGCATGAGGCCCAGTAACCCCTAATACATTAGGGTGAAGTTCAATTATTTCGTCTTTCTTAACACCTAAACAACCAGTAACCAACACTTTACCATTGGCGGCTAATGCTTCACCGATAGTATCTAAAGATTCTTGCACTGCCGAATCAATAAAACCACAAGTATTTACAATCACTAATTCAGCATCATCATAGCTATTAGTTACATCGTAACCTTCGGTGCGCAGCTGGGTAAGAATACGCTCAGAATCAACTAAATTTTTTGGACAGCCGAGACTTACGAAGCCTACCTTGGGAGCGCGATTTGACTCTAGATGCGATTTAACAACTTCTTGATGTTGTGCTTCAATCATTTTAGAGGGAATGTCTAACGTCGTTGTTTGGCTTTCGGCAGAGTTACTGCTTTTCTTTGGTGTTTGCGGGTCGAATTGTTCTACGGTCATATGTGTCTCAACTTACTCTTATCGTGTAACTGGTGCTTTTACTAATGAAGAGCAGCGTCATAAATGGTGGTTTAACTGCCTTTATCGCAAATTCAATATTACTAGGAATTAGCGCTTAGGTAGTTGTTTAATGCGTGGGATTATACAGGAATGTTGAGACAGGATGAATAAATGTTTTACTCATCATTTTGTTAGCCAAACATAGACTTTAACTCTTGTGAATAATTAAACATAGTCAGCTTATTAATAGTATCTGTTATAGAGACTATTAATATTTATTGATTAAAGGGTAATCCTTCCAAGCAATCTTAATTGCAACAATAGGTTCAAGACCGTTCGTCACACAACAAGCGACCTTTAAAGCTCTGTGGATTGTTCTTTCATTTTGCTCATGGAATTCTACCCCGTCACAATGTTCAACAAAAGCACTTAATGTCAATGGATTATTTGTATACTGACGAGAACTAAAATGATGAATTTCAACAAACCAGTTATCGATTCCTAATTTAGTCCACTTTTTATGCATTACTTGTAATAACACTGGCTTAATCCAACTTTATTTAACCTATCGTCATGCGACCACGAAAGTTTAAAATATTGATACCTAACAGTGTCTCTTTGTGATTTTTTACTTAGTAACATTAAAAATTTCTTCCAGCTTATCGATGTAAACCTTAGGTACTGTTTTTTTTGACTCTAAATTTTGTTGAATCTTGGTAAGTTCAATTTTAGTTTGAAATGCAAAAACTGATGTTTGAATATGATTTGCTCTTAATAGGCGCTTAAATGCTGGACCCGTAATACTATGTGTATGTTTAATCATTGAATTAAGATCCCCTTATTTTACAACCACATCTAACAGCTAATATTAAATATTGCCGTATGAAGCGCTTGCTACTATCGCAGTTAAAGCACAATCGTTTGAATTGTTTAAGACTTTATGGACGGTGATTTTTCGCTTATTAACTTTCGTTAATGTTTACCATCCGAAATATGCGGCGCATTGTAATCAAGTGTAACCAAGAAGTCTGTTACCTTTTTGTAACGGCGCCATGTTGACTACTCATTCGGCAGCTTCTAATACTAGGTGTTTTTGGATTTTGCATTGCGAAATGACTTAGCGTTTAACTTGGATGAATTAAGGACTATTAAAGCGTCATAAGTGGTGGTTTAACTGTCTTAAATGCAAAATCAGGGGCTTTGCTAAGGCAGTTGTTAATGCGTGGGATTATTCGGGAATGCCTGTTAGTGTGGAATAACTAACGGTATTGAATAAAAATCAACGATTCTATGACCGTTTAATGGGTTATCTTAAAATGGAATAATTAAAAAAACAGTACGAAATGTTTCAAAACACTTAGCATTTTTTATAATACAGTCTCAGCGGGCCTGATTTATACTTAACTCTGATTAGCTTTGCCACTCTGGATGTTAGCAACAACTCTATAGTCTATAGTCTATAGCTTGACTTACTGCTTTTTGATTAGATCTAACCTTCATTATATCTCTTATAGAAACCATCCTAGGTTGGGTTAATATCATAATATCTATAGAGATTAGTTTTAGGTTACGTCTCCATCACGCTTACATTTACGCTTACATTTACATTTACGTTTACGTTTACGTTTATAACATTGGGGACATCCAATTTCACCAACAGACCTACTAAACGGAATAGCTTGCCATTCGTGATTCTTATAGGGCTTCCACCAATATTTTTTCCGTGAACCATGTGTAACATCAAACACACTGATGTTATTTTTTTAATATGCCACTTACTTACTAACTCAGGATTTTTTACTCCTAAGTTATATTCATTAGAAACTTTTTTCTGCGAGCAATAAGGGGATTCTATGGTTATATTACAAACATTATGAACTCCTCTCTGCCAAGAGTGCCCTTGAGGGCATAACCACCATTGCTGCAAGTCACTTTTGAATTATTAACGATCACTTTATACCATTGATGAGCCGACGGGTTACTTGTCATGATAATGCGGTAGTAGAAAATTTTCGCCACCATTAAAAAGGGAGATATACTCGACCCGCAATGAAGCGTATGGTGAGACATTTAATTTTATAGAAATGTTCTACACTCTAAAAAATCGTCACTGACATATAGACGGTGTTTCACCTATTTAAGTTCGGCATCTCAATTCCACACTATTACCTTCAGGGTCTTGTATATAAATTGAATTTCCTTCTCCTTGTGCCCCATACCGACTTTCAAATTCACCCACGTCTATCCCACTTTTTTGAAGGAAATTAATAATATCTTGTTCTGGAACTGACCTAATTTGTAAGCAAAAATGATCGACATTTCTTTCTGTTTTGCTTGGCGGACCGCCACCAACAGCGCCAAGCCGGCTATTAACGACAACTAAATCGATAAGTGCGCTACCCGCTCGAAGTTGAGTAAGGCCGGTCTCTACGGGTGTCTCTCGCTCAATGGTACAGCTTAATACGTTTGTATAGAAATCTATCATTTCCTTCAGTTTGGTTGTTCTTAATACGATGTGGTCTATTGCTAGGACTTCCAACATTACTATCTCCTTTAAATACTTACTAACAGAGTCAACCATTATATAACGCTTTACTCTCGAGTTATGTTTAATGTACGTTATTAAAGTTCGTCAACATCCCACAAAGGCGTACTTAAATAACGTTCTCCGCCAGATGGAAACAAGGTAATAATATTTTTACCTTCATTTTCAGGTCGCTTGGCTAGCTCAATGGCACCGTAAAGTGATGCGCCTGTTGAAATTCCACCAAAAACGCCTTCTTCACGAAGTAAAAAACGTGACATGGTAAACGCATCTTGGTCTTGAATAATAATGGCTTCATCAATTAACGAAACGTCAGTCGTTTTAGCAATAAAGCCAGCATTTAACCCTTGAATTTTATGAAGGCCAGGTTCGCCACCTGATAATAAAGCACAATTTTCAGGCTCTACAGCGACAATTTTGATAAGAGGATTTTGTTCTTTTAGATATCGCCCTACGCCAGAAATGGTACCACCTGTTCCCAGCCCGGTAACAAACATATCTACATCACCTTCCATATCTCGCCAAATTTCCATACCTGTCGTTTCATAATGAGCTTGAGGATTAGCCATATTATCAAATTGCATTGGAGACCAAGCATTCGGTATTATTTCTAGTAATTCTTTTACTTTTGCTATAACCGCGGCGAAGCCTTCAGTTCCTGGCGTTCTAACTACTTCAACGCCCTGAGCTTTGAGCACTTTAACGCGTTCAATGCTCATCGTATCAGCGAGCACTACTATGGTTCGGTACCCCATTTGCTTCGCAACGAGACCTAAGCCAATACCCGTATTACCAGAGGTAGCTTCTATAATTACCGATTTACCTGGTTCAATGAGCCCATCTCTTTCTGCATTTTCTATCATTGATAATGCAACACGATCTTTAACGCTAGACATCGGGTTATACATTTCTAATTTGGCGTAAATATTTCCAGGTAAATGATTAGAAATTTTATTCAATTTAATCATTGGTGTATTACCAATTAACTCGATAATATTATTATAAATTTTTGTCATTTTTTTCTCTTAATCACTGCCAAAGTTGCTTGGCTAATAGTTAATTTTATAAGCGCTAACTATGAACTAACTATACGCTTCTAAGTTGAATCCAACTGCGCTATTATTTCATTTTATAAATGATATATGTAACGTTACTATTTAATACAATAGCTTACACTCTAATAATTACTAATATTTTAGCTAAGGGCAAAACTCAATGAATGATTACCTGTTAAAAGAAACTATCTTAGATAGCCAAACAGTCATACAATTACGCTCTTCGGTTGGTTGGGATAGCTTAAGCGAGCCAACGTTAACCAAAGCGCTTTCTAATTCAATTTTCTTTGCCAGTATTTGGCATCAAGGCCAAGCTGTTGCTATGGGTCGCATTGTTGGTGATGGCCATCAATATTTTTATCTCCAAGATATGATTGTTGACCCTGCCCATCAAAAAATGGGATTGTGTCAACGTATCACAGAACATTTAGTCTACAAGGTAAAAAGCATTGCGGAACCTGGCGCCTTTTTTGGTTTAATGGCTGCTGCAAATGTTGCAGGTGTTTATCAAAAATATGGTTTTGTTGAACGCCCTGCCAATATGCCTGGCATGGTGATGCCCATCAATTAATTTTTGCGACAGCTTAAACACTTGATTAATAATCAGGTTTTTTAATTAAGGTATCTTTTCGCCCGACAATTTCTGGAATGTACACTTGCTCATTCCACATATCTGGTTCTACTGGCTCTACTGCAATTGAGATGACACTTTCATCACAACCAACGACTTTAGTGACAGCTTCTGTGATACTTTTAGCCAAAGCAATATGTTGTTCTTCAGTGAGTGAAGGGAAATGTTTAATATTTATATGTGGCATTATTATTCCTTTAAATCAAAATGATTAACTATAAAACAGCGACAAGTTGGTCAATATTTGTTTTAAGCATGGTGTAATGGTTTGCTTCAATTTGTTCTATAACTGGCTCAATAGTAGAAAACACATCATTATTTTCAATAAATGAATAGTCGTCTCCCGTCGCTTTTATGATTTTAATAGGCGCCTTCAATTGTCGCTGCTTAAGTTCGTTAAACGAGTAGGTAAATTCGAAAGTCATCGTAACTATATCGATAATCCGCATAACTAAACCTGTGTCTAATTGGTTATTCAACCCACAAATAAAGTGAATAAACTTTTCTTTAGTATCAACAACCGCTAAACACTCGACTAATGAATTACCCTTTATTGTCCCCATAAATACCGAATACAATATAGTTAGAAATTTTTTGTTCGTAAAGGTTGCTTCGTTATCTTTAATTGAGTGTTGTTCGTCTGCTACTGTGGGTGATCCTGGAGCAATTAAGTATAAGTTTTCAACGATATCACCGGCTTGCTCTAATTGATAACAAGCCTCAAAAGCAACACGCGCACCAAATGAATACCCCCATAAGGTATAAGGACCATCCCCCTGATGTTGCTTTATCATAGCAACATCTTTGGCAGCCATTTCACTTATCGTTTTATAAGGGGTTTCTCCGGTATTAATACCGTATGCTTGCACACCAAAAAAATCTCGCTCGGTACCCAATTTTTCAGATAATAAGCGTAAATTCATACAATAACCTCCTAATCCTGGCCAGCAGTATATGGGGTTGCGCTTTCCTTGATTCTGAAAAGGGATTAAACGCGATGTTAAATTATTATCTTCTTTACTAATAACTTGTGCTAATTTTTGAATGGTAGGGGACGAAAAAACTATTTGTAACGGTAAGTCGCAATATAACGTTGTATTAATTTTATTGATAACACTAACAGCGATGAGTGAATTTCCACCAAGCTCAAAGAAGTCAGCATTCACTGAAATTGAGTCTCTTTTCAGTCCTTTTTTCCAAATGTCTAACACTGCACGCTCAACCTCATTAGAAGGTTCTATATGTTCCTCACGGATACAATCCATCTCCAACATAAGCAACGCATTTATATCTATTTTTCCATTAACCGTTAAGGGCATTTTATCGATAACTTTAATGCTATTTGGCATCATATAGCTGGGTAGAAACTTGACCAAATCATCTTGAATTATTTCTGATGGTCCTTTCATATGCACTAAATCTTCATTCATTCCATCACTTTGTATTTGTATATCGCTAATACGACCGCCAATGAAGAAATATGACGGTCCTACATCTTTATTGAGAATATACTTAATTCGCGTAGCTGATGGTAAGTTATTACCCGTTTTTGAGCTGTAGCCAGAAGACATGAAACCAATATTTAAATCGTTCATTTGCAGTGACTGTAACTTACGACCTAAGTTGATGTATCCCAACCAGTCTTCATCCGATGTACTTATAACGGAAATACCAAATGAAGCTCTTTCATAAACAGATTGATTTATAGCAATCACATGCTTTTTTAAAATTATCTCACTCGAGATGAAGGATAACTGACCCTTTTCATACAAATACTTACCCGCTTTAAGATCAGATACTTGTCCTGGATGTGCTTGTAAATACAAACTGACATCATCATTCATAACGTCTTTTGTACCAGATACAATAGTAAAGCTTCCAAGGTAATAATCGTGCTGATCAACGTCAAAAAACTGCATTGTTTCAGGCAAATAATCACTCGATTTAATACTTAAACCATAAGTTGGTAAGATATTTTCGAAATAACCAACCATATGGCCAGCTTCCATTTCTAATACTTCTACAATGTTATGTTTATAAATAGGTTCAATGGCCGATTTTTTACCGACAAAATGTATTTTACATTGTATTGTGCCACTGTCTTCTTTCTCAGCAACCAATACCAGTTGGTGATGTACTGGATGGTAATAGTAATAACCAGGGGCAAGATTACCAATACCATTTATTTCAAAATACATTTGAGTTGCATACAAGGCACCTGGTGACGCATAACCATATTTAGGTAATAACCTTTTCTCTGAAAGGTACTGTCCAAAATATCGTAGAATTTCACCAAAATCAGCATAAGTAATGTCAGATAACTGACTATAATATTCGTAGTTTATTTTACGATTAAGAGCGTTAAGGATATCTTGCTTAGTGATCTTTCCACCATCAAAAAAACGATAACTCTTACGTGAAAAAACTAGCTTACGCTGTTTTTCTAAAGGTATTTTACCTGGTAAATTAATTGTCGATTTATTTAGATTTTCAGTATCTTGGCGACAACCTATATTGGTTAGCTGCATTTTCACTTGGCTACGACTTTGCTTAGATTGATGATGGGAATCATGGTTGCCTTGATCCATCAACGCCGCTTCTCTCGGATTTAATTCAATCATAGAGATAAGGTTTTGGTAACCGGTATACTGGTCTTTCTTTAGAAATACCGCCGCGTTATTTACCCAATTGTGCGTTTCTATTATGGATTTAATTTCGTCTAGTTCAACACGATATCCTCGAAGCTTGACCTGATTATCAACTCGTCCTGAATATTGCACTGTTCCATTTACATTCCAATACGCTAGATCACCTGTTTTGTATAGGGTTTGGGCTATTTCTTCGCCATCAAAAAAATGCGTAATAAAACGTTCAGCAGTTAAATCTTCACGATGCAAGTAACCTCTAGCTAAGCCTACACCGGCAATATAAAGCTCACCTATATCTCCAACAGCTACCGATTTCTTGTCTTTATCAAGAATATAATACTGTGTATTTTGTATCGGTGTACCAATAGAAATAGTATCTGCGCTATTTTTAATGTCTTTACTATCAAAAATATGAGCCGAACTGTTGATAGTACACTCAGTAGGTCCATATAAATTAATAATACGACAATTAGGTAATTGCTCTGATAGTTCAATGGCAAGGTGTTTTGACAACGCTTCACCACCACTAAATATTTGATTGAGGGTAAAACATTGCGTAAACTTTTCAACGTCAAGTAATGCCAGCAGCAAAGTAGGCACGCCTTGCAACATTGATACGCCATGACGGATCATAGTATCTACCAGTTTCTCTGGATTCTTATAGATACCAGGGTCACCCATTACAACAAGTGCTCCACAACATGAAGCTAAAATCTCCCACTGAGCGGCATCAAAACTCATTGGTGTTTTCTGTAAAATGACACTTTTATAATCTAATGAAAATTTAGTCGATAACCAATCCATTTGGTTGGCAATACTTCTATGCTCAATCATAACCCCTTTGGGTTGACCAGTACTGCCCGAAGTATAAATTACATACGCTAAGTTATGAGATGAAGCATGCTGTGTCAGCATATAATATTGAGGTTTTTGATTCGTTCTATAAAAGTAATTGATCTGTGAAAATGATATTAAGACTACGTCATCTAAAAAATCATCTGAAACCAAGCTAGCCAAGCGTTCAATCAACCCATCTTGCACGACAATAATTTTACACTGACTGTTTTCAAGCATGTACCTTAATCGGTCATCAGGATATTCTGGTGACAAAGGTAAATAGGCCGCGCCTGATTCTAAAATCCCCCATACTCCAACCATTAGTTCAATAGAGGGCTCTACAAATAAACCAACGCATTCATCTAGCCGCACGCCCTGCTGCTGTAAATATAATGCAAGCGTTAAACTTTTTTCACCAAGCTGTTGATAAGTGATGTCGCTACCTTGGAAGGAAACCGCGGTATTTGGTCCGTGTTGCTCTATTTGGCGGCGAAATAAGTCAACAATATTATCGTTATTGTGGAAAATAGGTTTTAACTGCGTCACGTATTTTATATCCTAATTTTGTATTGATAAGCCCACTAATCTCATTCGTAGTGTCAGAGAGTATTCCTTTTGGTGTGTCCAAATATTGACTAATACCATCAATATTAAGTTGTTATCCGTACTATTTAAACAAGCAAGCGAGATAAATAAACTATTTATCTATTCAAATGCCTTTAGTTAACATAAACACTATTTATAGCTCAAATGGCTTATTAAAAGCTATATATAGTAATCTAATACGTTACTTTTAAAAAAATGGATCACAATTTATAGGTATAAAAAAACGAAACTTGATGGGTGATGTGATTATATTTGAAAGACTTTTCTTGCTGATATTGTAAGGTTTTAAGACTTGATTTTTCCTCGGTAGTTGAGCTATACCGGCCCCCGATAATTAGTAAATAGTAGTCACAGTAATCGATAATTCGTTTTATGAACTCCCATTGCTACTCAATCAATAGGCATTAGATAAAATCAACAGCATTAAGCAAAGTTCACAATGCGAACCATTCACTCAAAGCATTTTTCAAAGTTATATTGTCGAATTTGTGGCCGAGTTAGATTGATGTCAGTATTAGCCACAACTCACAGCAACATTCACGGGTTTATGCCCTCAACTATAACTAAATGCTATAGCTACATAAAATGGTCAAGCGATAAACAAGCCAAAGGCACTACTCTTGAGCGTCAGTTGAAAACAGCACAAGAAATTGCTGATGATAACAGTCTTGAGTTAGTTGAGATTATTGACAGTGGCATTAGTGCATTTAAAGGTAAAAATACTAAAGATGGGGAGTTAGGTCACTTTATTGATGCTGTGCACAATGGGCTAATACCTTGTGAAAGTTGGCTTGTTGTGGAGAATATTGACCGTTTGTCGCGTCAGGCAATTATAAGTGCGCAACGACTGTTTATGACGTTCTTAGAGCTTGGTTTGACTGTGGTTACAGGTATGGATAAAAAGATTTATACCGAACAATCTGTGACCGATAACCCAATGGAATTAATGTATAGCATTATGCTGTTTAGTCGCGCGCACGATGAATCTGCTAAAAAATCTAAACGTACCTATGGTAATGCTTTAAGTATTATCGACAAATACAATAACGGCGAGCGTAGTGATGATGGTTATGCCATAGCTATTAAATCTGTCGGCACTGATATGTGGTGGTCTGATTGCTCTGAATCATTCATATCTACAAATAGAGTTTATTATTAAAATTTTTTGTCATACGTTCTAACACCTGTAGAGTAACTAGCTAACTACAGCGGCTTTTCCATTCAGTCCACTAAGAGCTTTACGCATTCACACTATATTGTTGAATTACTGATTTTTTTGGTGTTTTCGGGTCGCAATTGTTCTACGGTCATAGGTGTCTTAACTTACTATTAATAGAATAAAGGTGTATCGATGATTTAGCTATAGGTTACATTTTTTGAGATAAAAATTGTAACCTATAGTATGAGGAGATAATCAATAGAATCACCTCCTCAAAAAATTCTAATTATTACCTTTTTGGAAAGGCTGGTAAAAGTTAGTTCTTTCGGTAATATAAAAATCATTGAGGTCACTACTAGGTGCCCCTCTATCCCATAGTTGATTATCAATACTGAGTGTCTCTTTGACATAAGAACGCTGACCGTGTTTAAGTATCACTTCCCATGTTCTATATTCATAAAAATAGCAGTTTGCGTCCACTTTAAAATCACAATTAGACCAATCAACACCGTTAATATCATCCCAGGTGTAGGTAACAGTCATAATTATTTTATCACCTTCATCGTACCACCTTGTCGGTATACTGCGAGTAACCGTTAAACCATCGACAGATGTTCTATTTTTACCACCGGTACCATCTTCATTAAGTTCAAAGTAAAAACCATCAAAAAATGCATTGTATTTCGGTTGGCTAACGCTAAAGCCGTGATCCAATTTACCAATAAAGCCTTCTATTTTCCCTGTGGGTCTATTGACCGTTACCGCCATATCTTGATATTGATAAAAGGTTGCATCTTTATTATAAAGCGCAAAAACAGATGCCCCACCCATTCGATCAGAACGGTCATCGTACATTTTTAACCAACTGATGGTATAACCAGAATTAAAGGTCATTTGTAATAGGCCGTCATTATCAATAACCCAAGTAAACGCAGCATTATTATCTTCAACAACTGTACCTGTGCCATTGTCTGAAAATTGATATTCCATAGCACGTGTTAATGAGTCTAAATTTTTGTAATCAGCAATTGCAGATTCAGAATAATGTTCAAATACGATCGATTTGTTCGCTAAGTCTTGTTCTTGCCAAGCTTCTAAATCATCGGCATTGAAAAGTGTTAAGTGGGTGTCTTCATCTCCACCGAAGCCTTCGACCTCAACACCGTTTAATGTACATATTGAATCCCTTGAACTTGTCTTGATAACTTTTTTAGCGCCATTTTTCCAGCTAGAGACTATATCGAATTGATCGCTAATGGGTTCGAAGTCGCAATTAACTATCTCATTGCCAAACCAAAAGCTTTGGCTATACCCTTCCGAGTCTGAAGTATCGACCACAATTTTTTTATCGACGACTTCCCAATGAGAAATTTTTGTTTCTGTTTGGTTAGTAAAAGTAAAGACTCCATCTTCGCCAAATACATATGACTGTTGGAAAGGTATACCTTTACGTATTGTGCCTTGGGTAGCGGCTAATGTGCCATAATACGTTGTACCTATATCTAAGAATTTTTCCACTTCTTTATTATTGTTTGCTTTTTGTTCTGCTAACAACTGGTCGAATATCGCTTTACCATCTTCGTCAGCAAAAATATTAGCGAGGTATTGAGTAATACTGATCAAGCCATTTTCCGTTTCAACTTGCTGATTGTTTTGCGCGGCATAATTTAATGCTGTAGCAATTTCTAACAGTAACTCAGCATCAATACTTTTATATTTTTTCTGGAATTCTTTTGAGTCGATATAATCAATAGAAATGAAGTCTTCTTCACCAAATAAAGAAATTAAATATTCAGATTCTGACGTCGTTAGCCCATCAATATTTGCAGATGCCGTAGCTACGGCATCATTATTACTATCGCTTTCAGCTAATAAACGCTTAGACATCACAGTATTCGATTTAGAATTCTGTGGCAGTAGATCAATATCTTGAGTAGGTAATAATATTTCATTAAATAAAGCGGTACGAGACAAGTTGATGTGACTTTGCGAATCAGTGCCACTTGCCTTTATTTGGTAAGCATAGTTCTCATTCCTCAGTGCAACAGCTAACTCAAGGGTATAATCACCATTTGCATCTGCCGAGGTATTAAAAATTTGATCATTAATTTCAAAAGCAATTGCCGAGTTAACAAGCGCTGCACCGTTGAGGTTGGCATTACCAGAAAGTGAAATGTTGTGATGAGTGTTAACTAAATCAAAATTAACCAACTGCTCGACTTCTTCACCATCATCATCCGTTGCTATTAAACGTAATTGACCGACTTCATCTTGACCAATCTTCGGTGTATCAATTGATACGGTTGCTTTATCACTATCTGCAAGCGTAATAGCTTTACCTGAAACTTGCTCCCAACGAATACTGGCAATTTCACCATCTTCATCAGCAATAACTGCATCAATGTTAAACTCACCGTTTTCAGTAAAGCTTTGAGCTGATATGGACTCAATGGTAGGTAAGCGATTATTTAATAAGTTAACGGTAACATTGGTGCTTGCTGTAGCCCCATCATCATCAGTCGATGTTACTTTAAGTATAATTGACGCATCTTCATTTAATTCAGGGGCTGAAAAACTAACGGTAGCTGCATCTACATTTGACAACTCAACACTTGTACCATCAGTTTGAGTCCATGCGTAACTTGAAATTGAACCGTCAGAATCAGTTGCACTAGCTGTAATTGTTAGTGACTTACCTTCTTTAATTGACCGAGTATCAATATTAGCAATTTGTGGAGCAAGGTTTGCAAGTTCTTTCGGGATAGATTCGCTTTCATCGCTCCCACAAGCTGATAAAGCAAGCGAAGTAGCTATTGCGACTGAAGATTTAAAGATGTGAGACATTTATACCTCTTTTTTTAGGTAAAATGATCTACATAGGTGTGATTAAAATATGTCCGTATACTTTGTAACCCCACGACCGTATGTAAAACACTTAGGCTGGTAGTTTTGCGCACATTAACTTTTGCTAATGGTTGCCCTTAAATATATAGCTAGCAGTGTAACAGAATGTAATTGAGATATTTGTTATTACTTTGTAAATAACCTCGACCATACATCCATTCATTTCGGTTGTCCTTTCATCCGAGTCGACACTACAATACGAAATAACAGTAGTATTAGGGAAGCCCTTACTTTAGGTACTCGTAGTTTCAGAGCTCTTACCTTGAGATAGAGCCCTCTTTGCTTTCTCCATCAGCTTTAAATGCTTTTCTATTGCACGGATTTTAAGCTGAGAAAGTGTTAATTCTTTTTGGGTAGTAGTCATGATATCGCCTCAGTTGTTATGTTTAGCCCTAAATCACTTTATGGCAAAGGACAAGGGTTAGCGCATTTAATGAAAGTACTTAACTTAGAATCGGTACTGCATTTTATTGCCATACTGTAATGTATTATGTATTTCAAATTATTAGAGAAGTTCATTTATAGCTTATCCACATTTTAACCACCGAGTAACAACAAGCAGTTAAACGCCATCGCCACTCAGAAACTATATATACATAAGACCGTAAACAAATGTAGTAATTCGTTACTACGAAGCAATAGTAAGCCCTGTCGTTTACCCAGTCCAATTACATAAAATCATCACGGATATGCACCAGTTGCATATCCCTGTCAAATAAAGACATGCTGGTAGTTTCGGTTGATTAAACCTCTAATCCGAAAATAACTTGCGCTTATTGCTACTCAATCAATAGGCATTAGATGAAATCAACAGCATTAAGCAAAGTTCACAATGCGAACCATTCACTCAAAGCATTTTTCAAAGTTATATTGTTGAATTTGTGGCCAATGTTGATGGCTATACCATAGCGATTAAGTCTGTGGGCACTAAAATGTGGTTTTCTGTTTGTTCAGATGGTAGCGTTAAAAAGCATCCTATTTACTTACCTATCGCACAACAGATTAATTTGGCAAGCTTAGGCTTTTCTTATATTAATGTAACATTACTTTAGATAGTACAGGTCTTGTATATTAGTGTTCCACTCATGATTGAGCTAGTTGTAGCAATTGATGAATTTTATCCCGCTGATCTAAGGCAAACAACAAAACCACATCGCCGGCTTGTATTTTTGTCAACGTATGCTCAGCACCTGCTAGAGGACTATCACAGAGTGTTATGTGATTTTCAGCAACATGATTATTCAAAAGATGAGTTTTAACTAGTGCAGGTATTTCACCTAGCTCGCGACCTCGTAAATAAATTTCCAATTCCGCTATAACATATTCATCCGCTTCAAATTTTAGGACTTCCTCATTTAACTCAAACATATCCTGATCACTTCTGTCGCCAGCATGACTAAACATGACTAACCGGCGCTTAGCGGGGATATTTTTAGCCATTTCAATTACTGCGCTCATACTGTGCTGATTATGCGCAAAATCGACAATCACTTCAGCGCCATTGTACTGGTAACGATTACCTCGGCCAGGATTGTCAAATGGATCGCTGCCAAACTCTTTTAGTCCTTTTAATATTGCTTTGTGCTCTATTTTTAGCGCACAGCACAAACCTATAACTCCCATAGCGTTGCGAATGTTATAAGTGGCGGTACCGTTAAAAGTCATCACAATATCGTTAACCGCGACCGAAAAAGTATATTCAGCCTTAACGAAATGAATGTGCTGGTCATGGAAAAAAACCACGGCGAGCCCTTTATTCATGTTAGCTTGAATAAGCGAATTATCTTTGTCCATACTAAACCAGCAAATGCTATGAATCGTATTGGCACTTAACCGGACAAGTTCATCGTCATCTGCATTCAAAATCAATACACCTGTATCGATCAATCCTTTATCAACTATAAATTTAACTTCCGCTAGTTCAGGTACAGTATTGATACCATATTGGCCTAAATGATCTGCCGCTATATTGGTAATCAAGGCCGCTTGATTATCGCAAACCGGTAAACCTCTTCTTAATAATCCTCCACGGGCCACTTCTAGAAAGGCAATTTCAGTTTCACAATGGCGTAATAATATGCGAGCGCCACCTGGGCCTGAATAATCACCTGTATCTAATATCGTTTCCCCTACTCTAATAAAGTCGGTAGAAGTAACACCCGCTTGTAAACCTGCATTCTTAGCTATTGTTGATGCTAAGCGGACACTAGTTGATTTACCATTGGTGCCGGTAATAAAAGCCGCCGGAATTTTTTTAAAGCCCGCCCATTGAATACTACTGGCTTGGGGTAATTCGGTGACAGGCCATACTTGGCAAGTTACCCCAGTCCCTAGAGAAAAAAAGTCATCGTCAACCAAGTAACTAACGCCCTTTTCAATCGCCAATGCTATTAATGCTAGCAGCGTGGGATTCACTTCACCCGCAAGACTGATCATTAATTCATTGAGTTTCAATTCTTTATCAGTAAAAACCGTTGATTGTAATTGTGACTCACATAAAAGCCACGCTAATTCAGCAGCCTGACATGCTGTATATAAAGCATCTATTGGAGCAGAAATTGACAGGCTGATACCGCCGTCATATTTTCTATGATAAAGGTTTTCGTTTTGCCAACCGAGCAAGTTGAGTATTTCAGAGATATTTTTCTGCCAACACTGCCAAACGTCTTCGTGACTAATACCATCGATAGAAACATCGATTAGCGCACCGGGCTGCTGAGATAATAAATTAGGACCCGTAATGCGACGTGCTTCTTCAAACTTTAGTGTTATCATAAAATTATTCTTACTATCGTTATAACAAAATAAAAAGTAAAATGTCGTTGTTGAACATTGTCTAGTTGCGACATTTTACTTTAGTCGAATTAGCGATTAATCACTGTCTTCATCCTGCTCAACGACTATGCGTACACCTCGTTCATCTTTCACTAATGTTTGCCCTTGCTCTAATTGGAAAGCATATTCAACGGGTTCAAATAATTTTTCAACATATTCAGATGATGGTTTTTTAGTAATGTCCCCCTCTTGACCACTCTCACCAAAATGCACAATTTGTTTCCAACAACGGGTAATGTTGTCACCTAAAACGATCACTAAATCGTCAGGTTCGCTAATACTAAGGGCATATTCTACCGCATCAGCTTCACTTGGAATGATATTGATTTTATCCGGTGCAATACCTGAGGCGAGTAACGTATTTTCTAGCATTTTTGGCACTTCGTCAAAACCACGTGTTCGACGATCATCATCCGCTTTACAAATAAATTCATCGAAGCCTTTAGCACTAATTTTTGCTGCTTCAATAATGTCTTCATCTCGGCGATCGCCTGGCATCGCAAGAACAATGCGGCGCTTACCTTTAACATCAAGTCGCATTGCAAGGTCTGTAATCGCTTGTATCGCTGCTGGGTTATGCGCATAATCTAAGATAACTTTAAATGGATGCTCATCAAAAACATTCATTCGCCCAGGCGCTTGGTAGAATGAACTAGCAAAGGTACGTAATCCTTGGTTAATGTGCTCTAGTGAAATATCAAATGCATAGGCCATAGCTGCTGCAAACATTGCATTTTGAACATTATGCAATGCTTTGCCTTCCAGCGTCGCGGGAATCAAATGAGTCCAAAGCACAGGAATATGCGCGCCATTATCATAAAAAGTGATCATATCACCGTTAATGCCTTTTTCTAAAACCGCCGCTTTACCACCATTTCTGATATGTTCGCGCACTAACCCGTGACCAGGATCCATGGTGACATAGCAGATGTACTTGGCCTTACAATGGTCTGCCATTTCCAAACAATATTTATCATCCGCGTTTAAAACAACAGTATTCTTAGCCACTTCAACTACAATTCTTTTCACTTCTGCAAGTTGTTGAACCGTATCAACACCGCGAGAGCCAAGATGATCAGCCGTTACATTGATACAACAAGATACGTCTGACTCATGATAACCTAGCCCTCGTTTGACAATGCCGCCACGAGCTGTTTCTAACACCGCAAAATCAACACTAGGATCACGCAATACAATTTGCGCTGATTTAGGGCCGGTCATGTCACCTTTTACACTCAAACTACCATCAATGTAAACACCATCTGTTGAAGTCATCCCTGTTGTATAACCAGCGACTTTAGCAATGTTGGCAAGCATACGAGAGGTGGTGGTTTTACCATTAGTGCCTGTAATTGCTGCAACGGGGATACGAGATCTTTGCCCCGCAGGAAACAACATATCCATCACTTTTCCAGAAACATCACGCGGTTTTCCTTCACTTGGCGCCACATGCATTCTAAAACCTGGCGCGGCATTACATTCAACAATGGCCCCACCAATATCTTTATACGACTTACTGATATCATCAGTTAAAAAATCAACACCACCCACGTCTAAACCAATAGCTTTAATTGCTCTAACTGCCATATCGCGATTATCCGGATGAACAATATCCGTTACATCTATCGCTGTGCCGCCTGTAGATAAATTTGCAGTAGAGCGTAAGTAAAATAGTTGGTCATTTTCTAAGATGCTGTCTGGCGTATAACCAGACTTTTCAATTAATCTAAGTGCTTGTGTATCAAGCTCTAGTCGTGTCAGCATTTTTTCATGGCCAATGCCACGTTGAGGGTCTTCATTTACCTGTTCAATTAACTCGCTAATGGTTAATTCACCATCGCCTTTGATATGACCAGGCACACGTTTGGCAACTGCGACTAATTCATTGTTAACCACTAGCATTCGGTGATCAAAACCAGTAACAAAGCTTTCAACTAAAACCGCTCGGCTGGTTCCATGGTCTTTCGCATGGTCAAAGCCCCTCTCTACTTCGGTTTCACTGTTTAAATTTATACTAACACCACGACCATGATTAGCATTAAGTGGTTTTAATACCACGGGATAACCCATGCGTTTTGCCGCTTTTACCGCCTGCCCTTTACTATAGATCATCGTTTGCTGAGGTACCGGCAAACCCAAATCGTTTAATAAATTGTGGGTGTCTTCTTTGTCACAAGATAATTCAACCGAAATATGTTTAGTTTCACTGGTTATTGTGGCCTGAATACGTTTTTGATACTTACCATGTCCTAATTGTACTAAGCTATATTGATTTAATCGTAACCATGGGATATCACGTTCTTCGGCGGCTTTTATTAACGAAGCTGTGCTAGGTCCAAATTCTTTTCGTTGAGCCATTCTGACAAAGGACTCCAATTCTTCTGCAAAATTGAAGTCAGGCTCTATGGGTACTATTAATTCGTTTTGTAATGATTCGGGTAACAAAGACATCAATAGATTATTTGCAAGGTTACCTGCTTCTAAACCAACATCCTTTTGTTTATATTCATACACCACCCAATAATTACCTGCCTCGAGTAATGATCTTGTTTTACCAAAACTGACATCAGAGCCCGCTAAGTTTTGTAACTCAATCGCGACGTGTTCCCATATATGTCCCATCCACGTACCGTCATCTTCTCTCAAGCGACGAATAAAGCCCCCTTCTTCTCCGTAAGAACATCCATGAGATTGTAATGAAGGGATAGCTTCTAACAATGCAGATATAAAGGCTTCACCCAATTTCATTGATGGCCAATATTCTAAAATACCTAAATTTAGTTCATATCGTATAACAGGAAAATTGGCATACACATTGGGACCGACAAAAATATTCGTGGTAGATATTTTCATTTTTACTTCCTAAATCAAAAAAGAGGTATGGAGAATTTTTTTTCATTATCCTACTCGGTATATTATTAACCTTATTGAAGATAATAAAAACGGACCTGTAAATTTACAGTCCTTTCATATGAATATTAAATTAACTCAGAAAAGTATATTTGCAAACAACTAATTCTATTGTCGCAAATATAAAGAGTGGATTATTATGTGAGGAGGTGAAGAATTTTTTAAAAGAAAATAAGCTAATAAATGACTTCAAAAGCTTATTACGTTGATTAATTTAAGTGAGCAATTTTATTATTGATATCAAAATGTGAACCCGAAGATAAAATATGTAATTTAACATTTACAATGGTAATAGCATCTCCTCTGCTCGCTTCGGCCATAGAACTATGATCACAATCTGAAGGGTCTATTACCGTGATAGAACCACTACCAACAACCTCAAAAACATTGTCTTCATTGATAAATGCCGCAGTGTCTTCATCTAAGCCAATGCCAATTAAAAAAGGATTATATGACACAGCAGTTAGCAGGCGTGACAATCTATTTCTTTGATTAAAATGTTGGTCGATGACTAATTGATTGTTCAAGCCTAATCCTGGTGCGAGATTAACGCCGTCTTCCGTTGGTACAATACCTGTGCTGCCGCCAATGATCATATGCTGAGAAATTATTGCCGCTCCCGCAGAAGTTCCTGCGATATGGGTACCCTTAGCATTTTGCTTACGTATTGCTTGAGCAACAGGCGTTCCACCAAGAATAGTTGATAATCTTAATTGATTTCCTCCGGTAATAAAAATACCTGTCGCCTCTTCCAAATGTTGAAGTAGGTCTTCATTTTTTGCATCAGTTCTTTTTGAGATTGGTAATGAATAGGTATAGCCTGCACCTAACTCTGCAAAGATTTTTTCATATCGCTCACCCGTATCTTCTAACTTAGAAGCGGTTGGGATAATCACAATATTGGCTTCTTTACCGCCACAGAGTTCAACAAACTTTTTTAGTATATCTGGGTTGTTGATTTTTTCTTCGGCGCCGCCGATCGGTATTACATAGCCACGACAATGACCGTCAAGAATTGGAGAAGGACACATAGTTATATTATTCTCTATCGCTGTTCACGTTTATTGGTAACCTTTTTCTTGGTTACCGGAATTAAATCACATCTAAATATTATTCAAATGTACCTTTTCGACACAGTTGTGTTTCAAAAACATGCCAATTTCCCATTGCCATTACATGGCTAATTGACAGGTCATCATTAAACACTACTATATCTGCATCCATACCTTGTGCAAGCACTCCCTTATTTTTGAACTGTAATAGTTGTGCAACATTGGTTGTAAAAAATGGCAATATTTTTTCTGGTGAATAACCGGTAGTTAATAGGGTTCTAAAAACATCTGTCATTGCAGACGATTTGCCAAAATCTAACTTAACTAAATGACCATGACAATCAAAGTCAGGTAAACAACCCCCACCATCTGAGCTGATGGTAAGTTTGTCTTGTGGGAAATCACTTTCTATATAATGCGTTAAAGCAACTTCAGGCTCATAGCCAGCCTCGCCAGCCTCAAATGCAGTAACGTCAATCCAACAGCCTTTTGTTGTCAATTCGCATGCCTCATCAAAGAGTTCTCGCTTGCGGTTTACATGTGTTGGATTAAAAGTGCGAGCAGGTATTTCGGATTCTGTTAATGCATCTCGCACAAGAGACAAACCCCGTTCGCCATCACCTAAATGCAAATGCAATACTCCGGCTTTATGGGTCATTAGTCTTGCAACATGAGCATCAGCAGCGACCTTCAATAACTCGTTCAATGTAGGTTGGCTTGAACGATGGTCACTAATAGCAAGTTCTCCCACACCTATAACCGGTTCAATGTAAACGATATCTGACTTTACAGAGCCAGTTAACGTAGTTGGCGGTATATGGTATCCCCCTGTATAACAAAATGCTGAAAGCCCTTCTTCTCTCAACCCATAAACTTGCGAGACTAACGACTCCGTAGAACGGCTAAGATCATCTGTACCTAATAACCCAACCACTGTAGTTACCCCTGCCAAGGTAAATTCTGACAAAGGCACAGGTGGCACACGAGTAGAAAAACCTGATTCACCTCCACCACCACAAATATGTGCATGACCATCAATAAAGCCAGGGACTAGCATCCTACCTTGTAAATCGACCTCACTAACACCCAAATATTGACTTAAAACCGGTATCTCTTTACCCATATATAGAATACGATTTCCACCAATAAGTAAGCACATTATTCCTTGCGGTTTTGGCGTGTAAACATTAGCATTTTTAATCAGTATGAAGGGTGTCTGCTCAATAGTAGAAGTCATAAAATCATTTAGAAAATAGAAGTAAGTTAATAATGCGAAGAATAACATATTAACAATGTAAACTTATAATAAATTGGTATTATCGGTTAAGTTATAATGGTCTAATAAAACGTGAGTAGTTAACTTAAAATAATCAAAATGATGGATGCCTGTTAAGGCGTTGGAGGCTAGTGTAGGAAAACTATAACAGTACTTATGGCTAACGGGTAGACGTCAACTTGTGTCAACTTAGGCATACATTTTGAAATAGAATGATAATAAGCTATATCAGCCAAGTTAATGAGTCTATTTAAGCGCAAATATCACCATAAAGTTGTTCCGCTAATTGCTCTAATACTTTCGCTTCAGGATGGGTATGAGCGAAGGTTCTTAAACCATATATGCCCATTAAAAAGTAACGTGCTAAATGATCACTATCTTTTTGCTCGCATAGCGCTTTTTCATTTTTTGCCTGCTCAAACTTTTCAGCTAATGCTTGTTGTAACATAGACAAGTTGTCACTAATAATCTGTTGTATTTCTGTGTCTTGTTCGGCAATTTCATTTAATGCTTTAGTTAGTAGGCAAGCTTGTGAACTATCACAACTGACACATTCCTTAACGACGTTATCAAGATAGGCTTTTAAATTAATTAACGTCGGTTGGGTACCCGAAAAATACTGTTCGAACTCGGTTTTTCGGTCTAAACGATATTGCTCAAGAGCTGCGAGTAATAGACCACGTTTGTTTTCAAAAGCACAATAAATAGATCCTGGGTGTAATCCCGTTGCTTTTTTAAGATCTTGCATACTGGTTTTAGCATAACCTTTATGCATAAACGCATTCATTGCCGATCTTAGTACTTTTTCTTTATCAAACTCTGCACTACGCATAAATTCTTGGTCTTAATATATCAGATACATTGATTGTACTCTTTATTGAACGAACATTCAAAAAAGTTATTGAATGATCATTCAAACAAGAGTATCTTGAACGGACATTCAAGAAGAGAAACATCCACCATGACTGACAATTTATTTACTCCTTATGCACTAAATAGCACTATTAATCTAAACAACCGTATATTAATGGCGCCACTAACACGCTGCATGGCAGACGATGATTTAGTACCAACCCAAGCTATGGTGGAATATTATGCCCGTAGAGCTGAGGCTGGACTCATTATTTCAGAGGCTGTAATTATACGTCCTGATGGTCAGGGGTATCCCAATACTCCAGGGTTATTTAGTCAAGCACAAATAGAGGGTTGGCAAAAAGTTACAACAGCAGTACATGAAAATGGTGGCAAAATATTTGCCCAACTCTGGCATACCGGTCGTGTTGCTCACCCTTATTTCTATGGTAACGGTGATGATAATGCTCCCGTAATGGCGCCTTCGGCTATTGGCGTTGAAGGCAGCGTACCGAGAATGCGCGAACTAACCTATAAAACGCCAAAAGCGGTAACGATTGATGACATCAACACCTTAATTACTGATTATGGCCAAGCTGCCGCCAACGCGATTAAGGCAGGTTTTGATGGTGTTGAGATCCACGGTGCTAACGGATATTTGATTGACCAATTTCTGCATCACGATAGTAACCGCCGTAATGATGAATACGGTGGTAGTAATGAAAACATGGCCCGTTTTGCATTAGAAGTTATTGATGCCATTACTAGTCGAATTGGCAATGACAGAACCGCCATAAGAATAACACCAGGTGCCTATTTTAATATGGAAGGTGATAGTAGAGACCGTGATGTATTCGACTACTTCTTACCTGAATTAGAAAAGCGTAATTTAGCCTTTCTTCATATTGGTATATTTGACGATAGTATGGAGTTTGACTACTTAGGTGGGCGTGCATCAAGTTATGTCCGAGCTAATTATAACAACACCTTAGTAGGCGTAGGTAGTTACAGCGCAGAAACTGCGAGCACTGCCATTGATGCTAACAAGTTTGACCTTATCGCTATTGGTAGACCATTCATTGCCAACCCTGATTATGTTAGCAAAGTACGAAATAATGAGCCATTAGTCAGCTATTCTGATGAAATGTTAACAAGCTTAATTTAACGTCAAGTAATGAATAAAAAGTACGTTGCAATACAGTAAACTAAACATTTACGCTTCAATAAAATATAAAGCATCATTTATACGGTGCTTTTTTATTGTCTGGATTTTAGCAAAATAAGCTAACGGTCTATAACAACAGCATAAAGTAATATAAAAATCCCTTATAATGGTGTTATAGGTCATTATAACTAGAGCATGCTTTAACGCTTTTCTTTGAGCAGTTTTGGCGCAAATGGATTATTGATTATTATGCTCTTTCCTTCTCTCTCTTTATCAATAAACGGCATGTTAATACCTATCATCCTAGTCAAACCACGACACAGGTCGCGTTTAGTGCGATAAAGGCTAACCCCAACGCTATTATGGTCTACGTTATTAACGGCTAATCTAAAACTCTTTGCGGTAGTACAGCCATTAGACTTAACTTGAAACCATAAGGACTCTGCATTGACATCAAATTCGTAAATGGTCTCTAAAGTGCCTGTGCCACTTTGAGATACCACCTTGACCTCTTCAACTTCCTTAGAAACGACAGCACAAGATGTAGTTAACATTACAAACAAAATTAAAAGTGTGCTCTGGGCAGTTTTAAGTGATTTTTTCATAATTTCTCTTAGTCATTTATCTTAATTATTTATGATAGTTATTTATGTTCGTTATTTATGATAATAATGAAATGGATGGGCAGCTACTAACTGCCCAAAAGCATGATTAATATTTGTTACGTTTCAAAGATAAAAGAAGCAATGAGAGAATAAATATAACCCCTCCAGCTCCACCACTCTTTGTCTTCTCTACAGCAACAGCAACAACATCCTCAGTGATGGTTACCGTTCCAGTGACATTGGATGATGCACCTTCGAGGTCCGTTGTCGTTACTTTAAAGGTGACTTTACCTGCTTTATCACCCGCAATAAAGGTAGCTTTATTTAATGTGATGTTATTAATCGTTGAGCCTAAACTATCACCGATAATCTCCCACTTATAACTTATAACATCACCATCGGCATCGGCACTTTGAGAGGCGTCTAAGGTCGACTCGCTTTTCACTTTTACTTGGTAATCAGTTTTAGTCAGTTTAGCTGTTGGTGCGCTATTCCCAGAGTTTAGGTTAACCAGGTCAATGTAAGCTTTATCAAGGCCGACCGGATCTTCATCGGTCTCATCTTTTGAAAAAATAAAAGCGATGCGGTCAATGCCGTCTTGTAGTTTTATTATTTTTTCTTTGAATTCTGTTTGAGTAGTACCTGTAGCAAAGAAAGCCGTCTGGTGACCGTTAGCCGTAATTTTTAAACCATCGAAACCCTCTTCGGCTTGTACTAAATAGTTAAATAAAAGGTCCGTTACCTCCGGGTTTTTAATAACTGCGAGAAGAACAGAGGCTTGTGAGTCCTTAATATCTCCTGATGCAATGGCATTATTACCCTTTAGTGTTTTAGTCGTTTGCGCTTCCCATATTGCATCGCCACCAGAGTACCATTGGGTATCATCATTATTCATATCCACTAGGGTTTTCATATCTAAGCTCGATTTTTCAAGCGCATTAATCGAAAAATATTGTCTAGCTAAGTTATTTTCAGGATGTGTGGTGTGAATTTTTAAATCAAAACCACCTTGACCTAACGCGGTACTTGTCACTTTAACGGTAAACTCACAACTTTCATGCTGTTTTATTGCAGCACCATTACAACTATTTGATTCTATAATGGGTTGCGCTACTTTATTTAAGTCGGAGAATTCAATCTTGGTAATGCCGTATTCTGTTGAGCTTAAGTTCTTAAAGGTAAAACTAGCCGTATCCTCATAGCCGTTTTCAACGTAACCTGGTGTTAGCTTTTGTTTATATGAAACACCCGCTTTCTTTTGCTTTACCCAATCAATAAATTTAGAAACACGAGCATAAACGCCTGGAACACCTGCGACAGCGCAACCGTCTCCAAAACTAACTACGCCGGCTTGGTACCACTCATTGTTTTTCTTTACAACCAAAGGTCCACCACTGTCGCCTTGGCACGAGTCTTTACCGCCCGCTTCGAAACCAGCACACAGCATAACATCAGTAATTCCACCATTATATGCGGTATTACATTTCTCTTGATCATAAAGGGCAACGTCTACTTCTTGCAACACGTTAGGATACGATGGTTCGTCAGTAACAGACATGTTCCCCCACCCCATCACTGTCATTAAATCCCCTACTTTTAACGAGGCTTCTAACTCTGGAGTCAATGGTTTAATTACCGAAACGTTGGTAATTGCTGTTTCTAATTCAAGAATCGCAATATCATTATTTGTTGCAACAGAATCATACTCTTCATGCATATAAATCTGTGCAACCTTGTAACGTACGCCACTGGTACTGTCTTTAAGATTGTGTTCACCTACAACAACGTCAATATCGGCAGCAATAGAGCCATCAACACAATGCGACGCAGTTAAAATATAATGACTGCCAATAAACGATGCGCCACAAAAAGGAGATATCTCACCTCCTTCTTCTGTCGATGAAGCAATTAACCCAACAATAAATGGGTAGTCATCTTTTTTAGCTTCAACCCCATTGATAATTCGCTGTGACACTTTTCTATTTTTTTGCTGTTCAAGGTCAGATGAGACTGCCCCAAAGCTCGATTGACTATAAAATGCGATTGCTGAGCTAACAAACGTGATAACAAGATTATTAAATTTCATTAAATTTACTCCAAAACGGATTACTGATTAAGTAAAAAGACGACTTATGAAGACTACCAGTTAGAAGATGCTTACTAAGTAAGGCCATGTAAGAAGAACGAGGGATTTGTAAGCGGTTGTAGCATATAGTTAAAAAGTAGCTTTTAGTTAATTTTCTAGCAAATTTTTAGTCATACAAAACACTGCTGATTTAATCCTAGCTCAACCAAATTAACAACATATTAACCGTTAAGATACATTTATTCTACTTGTTAATCGGATATTTTGTTAACTCATCTATCTATATATAGTTTTTAGTCCCTAAAGTACCATTGACTAGTGCTTTAGTGCCTAACACTTTAACTGTGCTGTTACCTGATTCAAAGAATGATTCAAAGAATGATTCATTTAACACTAAACGTATACTAAACAACCCCTGTGTAGTTCTATCTTCTACGCTACCTGAATAAATAAAATTATCACTTTGCTCTGTTATTTCAATCTTGCTGGATTCAGCTGGCATTAGAAACGTATTTAGGCAAGCCTCTTAATTCTCGCTGAGTGGTAAATAACTTAATGGACTTGGTATCACTCTTTATTGCGGATATTGCTGCCAAAATTTCATCGATAACTCGTGTATGAAAACCTTCTATATCTAGATACATCGCCGTTAAATGCGATATTGCTGCGTCATCTTCGACAATAAGAACTTTTGCTTTTTCATCATGTTTCCTGTAACCGTTAAACTTAGGCATGATAGGTTTTATTAACTGGCACCAAAGTAGTCACACCATTAATACCTTGTTTTTATATTCACTACCCTTTTTACTTATTGTTACTCGTGGGAAATTTCCTAGCAACAACCCAATCTTTATGACCAATAGTTATTATCCTAAAATCTGAGGGAAATAGGGTAAGCACGCGTAAGCATTTATAAGCGGGCGTAGGCTTAGATGCCCATTTATTTTCAGAGCGTTGGGGGGGGAATTACAACACACTCACAGGGATGATATTAATCAAAAAAATTGATTGTTATCCCGAAAATATTTCACTTTCCTTTATAGCGATTTAAGAACAAAATCTAGATCAGCCCAATGACTGACTTTCATTACAAGATAGTTTCATTGAATGCCTACGATTGAGTACGTTAATATTGCAAGGAACAAAAGTGAAAGATTTATCATTACTGGTAATTATTATTATAATTTTAATTTGTATTAGTTTAAATATTGACATGAATTCCTCTGAAAAAATTTTTGATGGAAGTAATATCACCACAGACGTGCTTTGCCAAGAAGTAAACATGAATACAAAGGTAGATGAAAAAATCAACTGTAAACAGCCTTAGATGAATAGAATAACACTTTATCTTGTATGGCTTTTATAAAATACTAAAGTGTTAACATTGGACATTTTTATGAACTTTAACGTAGATCCATTATTAAACAGCATCGACTCACAGTTACATAGTTTAGTAAAGAATATTGATATTATCGAAGCGGTTAAACCCTTAAATTACTTACAAGAAAAAGAGCGTTTTTTTACCAACCATTTTTCTAATGAGCCGGCGTTTATTTATAAAGAAAATAATATTAACCCTTTTGAGCTAAAACGTAGCTTATTCAATTTACCCTTAGAGCAAATTCAAGATGAAGATCTCTACACGCTATATTTAGCAGTAATTGATTCATATATAGACAAAATAGACCAATATAAATCAATTGGTACAAATGAATTTTTATATGATTCGTTACGCTATTATGGTGAGCCTAGCGAAAAGGATATTCATAATGCTCAGTTCATTTTACATATACCTGAAAAACAAAACGATAACTTAGGAAAAATGTATTTGGCGCCAGAAATCATCGCCATTATGACAAAAATGGCTGAACAAGAAAAATATTCGTGGCAGGTAGAACTTGATAACACTATGGTTGCCAATGCGTTAGTTTCAGGGACAACGGTGCGTATCAATAGTGCGGCCAAATTATCTAAAAAAGAGGCCTATGCTTTAGCTCATCACGAGCTAGGGGTTCACCTATCTACCTCGCTAAATGCACAAAAACAGCCATTAAATATTTTATCTTTAGGCTGTCCATTAAACACTATGACTCAAGAAGGTTTAGCTATATTAAGTGAATATCTTTCAGGCAATCTTACACTCCGTCGATTGAGAATATTAGCGCTGCGTGTGCTTGCCGTAAAATCGTTAATAGAAGATAAAAATTTCCGTACCACCTTTTTACTTCTCAAAGAAACCTATCATGTTGAAGATGAACTCGCTTACACCATTACTGCACGCGTATACCGAGGCGGTGGTTACACCAAAGACTACCTTTACCTAAAAGGCTTTAGTTTAATTCTCAATGCTTATGAGCATGAAAAAAACTTTGAACATTTGCTCATAGGTAAAACATCTTTAAGTTATTTACCGCTGATCACGCGTTTAATTGAAAAACAACAATTTGTTGAAGCACACTTTCTTCCTCCTGCCTACAAAGAACCAGTAAAAAATGATCCTGAAAATACTTTTATTATTCATGGAATTCGTTAAATGGAAAGCTCACCTGTGTAAGGATAGTAGCCACCTAAATTAATTTTATAAATAAATAAATAGGGAGGGTAAGTTAAACTTTGTGACTTATCAAAGGTATTCAAGCAAGTTTCAATAACTCAATTTATGTTAAGAATAGAGTAAATTAACAAGGTTTAATAAGGAAATGTATCCCGAACAACCGTTAGAACAAAAGGCAATGAACGTCAGCCTTATCGGCAATACCAATAAAGCTGACGCTATTAACAATTAACGCAATAGATGTAAGAAGTGTAAATGTTTGTGGTATTGGTCAATAATATTATTGATCACCGCAGTTTTTGACCAGCCCATAATGTCATAATCCTGCCCCCCCTCAACCAAATGAACTTCTGCTCGATAGTAACTTTGCTCGTCGTCACTTTCTTCATTAACATAATCAGGTTGTGAATATTTACGAGCAAGTATTCTATATACAAAGGCTTGGTCATCACCGTGATCGACAATTAAGCTCAGGCCATTTTCATCTGAAATGGACACATTGATTTGATTTTCTCTTAGCTCTTTAGCCACTGAATCAAGTGCTGGTTCAACTGTTTGACTAATGAATTTATTGACATTTATCTTGTTTGGAAAATCAACCACGTTCTTTAATCTTATTTGCCAACTGTCATTATTCTCAGACCCTGAATGAGGTATGGCAGTTATTAACTGACTTTCTTGCTTAACGCCTTCAACTCTTAAGGCTTTAATCAGGCCAACAATAGCAAGTAGTAATACGATAGTAAAAGGTAAAGCACTCGCAATAGTCATGGTTTGCAGTGCACTAAGACCTCCCACCAACAATAATACTGCCGCAACTACGCCAATACCCACAGCCCAATAAACACGTTGCCATAACGGTGTGTCATTTCTGCCGTGTGAACAAAGCATATCAACCACCATAGCCCCTGAATCACACGATGTGACAAAAAATATCACTATCATTAATACGCTAAAGAATGAAAGTACTGTGGATAATGGAAAATTTTCAAGAAAGACAAATAATGCAACGGAAGAATCTTTGCTCACCATCTCACCTAAAGCAACCACCCCTTGGTTATGAACCAAATCAATGGCACTATTACCAAAAATAGTCATCCACAATAAAGTAAAAACTGTGGGTATCAGCATTACGCCTATGATGAATTCTCTAATGGTACGACCACGAGATATTCTAGCAATAAACAAACCCACAAAAGGTGCCCAAGCAAGCCACCATCCCCAATAAAATATTGTCCAACCACCTATCCAATCGGTTTTCTTGTAAGCAAATAAATTAAAGGTGTTATGGACTATATCGGCTAAGTAATCACCAATGTTTTGCAAGTAGGCCTGTAGTAAGAATACCGTTGGACCAAGCACAAAAATCAATAGTAATAAGATAACGGCTAGTACCATATTCGTTTCAGATAAGATTTTAATGCCTTTGTCCAACCCCGTCGCAACCGATATAACCGCAAGTGAAGTTATCACACACATAATAATTATTTGATTGGTGGTAGACACATCGATATCAAACAAGTAACCGAACCCAGCATTAACCTGTGAAGCACCTAAACCAAGAGAAGTAGCGACACCAAAAACGGTACTAACTACAGCAAAAACATCGACCAAATGCCCTGGCCATTTGTAAATCCGGTCACCAATTAATGGATATAAAGCAGAACGTAAAGTCAGGGGTAAATTGTGTCGATAACTAAAATACGCTAAGACTAAAGCAACTATGGCATAAATAGCCCAAGCATGAAGACCCCAGTGGAAAAATGTCATCTTCATCGCTTCTTGAACTGCAGCAACCGTACCTGTTTCCACTGTTGGAGGTGACAAATAGTGCATTAAAGGCTCTGCCACACCAAAGAACATTAAACCAATGCCCATACCTGCAGCAAATAGCATAGAAATCCAAGAGACTAATGAATAATCGGGCGTTGAATGATCTGGCCCTAAACGGATTTCTCCGTAGCGAGAGACGCCTAAGAAAATCACAAAGAAGAAAATAAATGCAACGGTAAGTACATAAAACCAGCTGCCATTCTCAATAATACTTGCCTGAACTACGCTAAACAACCCTTGTGCCTGTTTAGGTAATGCCGCGGTATAAAGTAAAAGCGCTATAATAATGGATGAGGCGCTAAAGAATACCTTTTTATTTAATTGACTCTTAACCGGTAAAGACAAATCATTCCCCTAAATTTAATTTCAGTTGATATTATATCTACTAAAACGATCCTACAAATAATAACACATTCCAATTAAATCTTCGATAAACACCACAATTTAATAAGGTTTTGATTAAAAAAGGATCTATTGTTAAGCTATGGCGAACAATAAAAACAATTAGAGTACTAATAATATCAATTCGAAACATAATTATAAATCCAAGGGATAAACAATATGAAATTCAATAAGCTGCATTTTGCTGTATTAACAGCTATAGCGGCATCAGGCTCTGCCTATGCCGAGGAAGCAAAAAAGCAAGAAAAAGCAAAAATAGAAATCATTGAAGTTACCGCAACTAAACGTAGTGAATCGATTCAAGAAGTTCCGGTTACCGTCACAGCAATAACAGGTGATAACTTAGAAACTCTTGGCGTTTCTAATTTTGACCAGTATGTCGAGTTTTTACCTAACGTTACTTTTCAGGGCACAGGTCCAGGTCAAAATGAAATTTATATTCGAGGCGCGGCTACTACACAAACCAGTATTGCCGTTTCATCGGTTCAAGCATTACAGCCCTCTGTGGCATTTTATTTAGACGAACAACCTGTATCAATGCAAGGGCGTAACTTAGATATTTACGCTACCGATGTTGAGCGTATTGAGGTTTTACCTGGACCACAAGGTACACTTTTTGGTGCTAGCTCTCAATCAGGTACGGTGCGCTTAATCACCAATAAACCACACCATGATGGATTCTCTGCCGGTTTTGATACCAGCACTAGTTCCACAACAGGCGGCGATATGAGTAATTCTGTTGAAGCTTATTTCAATATGTCTTTAACTGATTCTCTTGCCGTACGTGTTACTACCTACAACGACCATCAAGGCGGCTGGATAGATAATATATTAAATGTCCCCGGTGAAGGTGGTTACACCGGTAGTGCCGAAGTTATCAGTCGAATTTCTGGAGGTGCCTTAACAAATCCTGAAGATGTTCCTGTTACCGTGCCAAAAAATGATGCCTTAGTTGAGGATAATTTTAATACCGCCAACTATGCCGGTGCACGCTTTGGCTTAGCTTATATAATCAATAATGAATGGGATCTTTTAGTTCAACATACCCAACAATCTCTCGATACCGAGGGTGTGTTTGCTTATGATCCAAATCTTGAAGGTGAGTCATCAACCAATCGCTTTACACCAGAAAGCAACAATGATGATTTTGGTTTAACCACCTGGACATTAGAGGGTAGGCTTGAACATCTCGATATCGTTTATACCGGTGGCTATCTTGACAGAGACATCAATTCAACCATTGATTACACCGGTTACACTAATGGTGGTTTATATTCTGCTTATTATGTTTGTAACTATTCCGGTATTCCTGAAGCTGATCAAGAGTGTCTTGACCCAACTAAGTTTTATAAAGAACAGACCGACACATCACGAATGACCCATGAGTTTCGAGTAAACACTTCGGCTGAAAATCGCTGGCGCGTCACCGCCGGTGTTTTTTATGATTCGCAAGAATTATCAACCGTTGGGCAATTCAAAATAGCCAATACAGAAAAGTTCCCTGATTTACAAACAACCCTTAAAGGTAGTGAAGGTATTAACAGTAATGGGGGACCATTTCCATCTGAAGTGAGTTTCGTTAATGATGTTACCCATACCATTGATCAAATTGCCGTATTTGGTCAATTAGAGTTTGATATTACCGACACTGTCACCGCAAGTTTTGGTGCGCGTTGGTATCAAATTGATGATATTTATAAAGGCTCTACTTCAACAGTAGATGTTAGCGGTAGGTTAAGAGCCTTTGGTGATGGTAGTGATGCTGCCTTAACAGAATTCTTTGGTGCTGAAGAAGCAACGGCTATTCAAGCGGCTATTGCCAGTGGACAGTTAGAAACCAGCTTACTTGATAGTAATGGTACGCTCACTGTAGATGACACGATTATCAAAGCGTCGATTGATTGGCAAGTATCAAACGATATAATGCTATTCACCTCTTACTCTGAAGGTTTCAGGCCCCCAGTTACCAACCGGGTAGGCGGTGGCTCGGCGACAAACCAAGAAGGTGCCTTTGATGGGTTTCGTATCCCAGTGTACTCAACAACAGATAGTTTAGATAACGTTGAATTCGGATTTAAATCAACACTACTTGATCAAACCCTACGCTTAAATGCAACAGCCTATTATTCAAAAATATCAGATCTACAAACATCAAGATTTGATCCAACCAATATCAGTTTCTTAGTATTTACCGATAACGTTGGTGATGCTGAAATCAAAGGTATTGATGGTGATTTTACTTGGGTAGCAACTGACAATCTAATAATCTCGGGTGCATTTAGTTTTATTGATACTGAGTTAACCTCTGTCAATGACGAGCTTGCTGGCATTGCACCAACTATAGGTAGTCGCCTACCTTATTCAGCGGAGTTTTCCGGTAATTTACAAGCACAATATTTTCATCCTATTAGTAAAGATATGATCGGTTATATTAATGGCTCAATAAGTTATACCGGGGAAAGACTCGCTGGTATGACCATGGATGCTTATGTAGTTGAAGATGCCACTAATTTAATCTATGGCACAGGATCGGGTTTAAGTATTCAAAAAGAAGCTGACACTTATTCTGGGGTCAATTATCAAGACAGTAATGGACAAACATTTGCTGGTGGCCGTTATGTGCAAGATAGTTATATTTTGGCAAACTTAAGCTTTGGTGTGACTAACGAAGAATGGAAAGCCGAGATATTCATCGACAACTTAACTGATGAAAGCGCAATATTATATATTGATACTCAACAGTTTACGCCAAAAGTTGTTTCCAACAGACCACGCACCATTGGTTTTAGGTTCTCGTATGACTTTTACTAAGCACCTGTAAATTAGCAAAACCAAATAATGCCGTTTGATGTGTTTATCAAGCGGTATTTAATTGATAAGCTAAAACTGAATAATACTAATAACTCGCTATTTATCCATGGAGTCAAGTCATTGGACACAACACCCTTCCCTTCAATTGAAAAGCAATTAAAATCAATTCAACAGTTGATTCAAACGACAAAATTCAATGACGCTATTAAACAAAGTAAGCAACTATTAAAGAAGGTTTCCGAGCAGCAACATCAAATTGAACTCTGGTATTTACTCGCCGTTGCTCAACGTTATGCCAAAGACTATGCCAATGCCTTGAGCAGCATTAATGAATTACTTAAACTTGATCCGTCACACAGCCGAGCCAATCAAGAAAGCGGTTATATTAACCTTGCATTACAGAATCTTAAACAGTCAAAAATATCCTTCGAAAAAGCAGTAGCACTCAATCCAATTTTAGTCGCGAGTTGGCAAGAGCTCATTGAACTTTATCGACAAAAAAAACAAATGGCTGATGTGCAAAAATGTGCAAACCAATTGGCTAAACTCAAGAAATTACCTCCGGCTCTTCTGGCTGTAACTGAGTTACTGCATGAAGGTAAATTATTAAAGGCTGAACAAATTTGTCGCCACTTTTTACAAAATAATAAACGCCATGTCGATGGCATGTGTTTACTCGCTGAAATAGGTATTGAACTAAAAATTTATGACGATGCTGAATTTTTACTTGCCAGCGCCCTTGAGTTATCGCCTAACCATGTTCATGCACGCTCCCTGTATCTCAACCTACTTATCCGTTTAGGTAAATACAAAGCAGCAGAAGTGCAGGTTGACATATTACTTGTTGAACAACCCAACAATCTAAGCTTTAAAGTAGCCAAAGCCAATGTTTTAACCGGTTTAGGAGAAATAGATCAAGCCATTACTTTATTTGAGCAAGCTATTGCAAAAGATAGCCAAATTGCTGGTTTCCATCTACAGCTAGGACATGCACTTAAAACTAAAGGTGACATAGCGCAAGCGGTTGCAGCTTATCAAAAAGCCTATCAAATAAGCCCAAGTTTTGGTGATGCTTTTTGGAGTTTAGCTAATACTAAGACTTATCGTTTTAGCGATGCAGAAATAGCCAAAATGCAAGTACAGCAAGCTGATAAAGACTTAGCCTTAGTTGATAAAGTTCAGCTACATTTTGCTACTGGCAAAGCCTTTGAAGACAGACAAGAATATCACCAAGCCTTTCAAGCTTACCAACAAGGAAATGCATTACAGCATGCTCATAATGGTTTTGATATTAATAAAATCGAACAACAGATAACAGAACAAATTAGCTACTGTACACGAGAGTTGTTTGAAAACCGTGGACATTTAGGACTTAATTCGCCAGATCCTATTTTTATTGTCGGCCTGCCTAGAGCGGGCTCTACTTTGCTTGAGCAAATACTTGCCTCTCACAGTCAAGTTGACGGCACGATGGAATTGCATAATATTTTGGGTTTAGCCGCTCGATTACGAGGGAATAGTAACAATCAAAGTAATGATAAAAGTAATAAAGCAGGCCAATACCCCAAAAATTTAAATGAGATTAATCCCGATTATTTTAAACGTTTTGGTCAACAGTTTATTGATGACACTCAGGTATACCGAGAGCAAGCACCACTATTTATTGATAAAATGCCCAACAACTTCCTCCACATAGGTTTGATCCGGTTAATCCTGCCAAATGCTAAGATTATTGATGCAAGGCGCTCACCTATGGCTTGTTGCTTTAGTGGTTTTAAACAGTTGTTTGCCGAAGGACAAGATTTTAGCTACAACCTTGAAGACATTGGCCACTATTACCAAGCTTATTTAAAGTTAATGTCGCATTGGGATGATGTTTTACCGGGTTATGTTTTAACCGTCAACCATGAAGATGTTGTTGATGACTTGGAAACACAGGTGCGAAGAATACTTGATTTTTGTGGTTTAGAATTTGAACAATCGTGTCTTGATTTTCATAAAACTAAACGTAATATTAAAACACCCAGTTCAGAGCAAGTTAGGCAACCAATTTATAAAAGCGCCACTGAACAATGGCGCCACTTTGAACAGTATTTAGCCCCATTGAAAAAGTGTGTAAACATAGATTAAGCTAATACCTAAAGAACTAACTATTGAATCCAACTAAAACGAAGTTGGATTCAAATTAATAAAAAGCAGTATTTAATGACTAGGTGCCTATTGCAAAAGGCCCAGGGACGTTAACTACACTGGCATGATAGATATTGGTTCGCTTATTTTACGTTAATAGCATCAGCCATTGATTGCTCAGCAACTTGCTCCAACCACTTAAGATCGACTGTTTGATGAGCTTCACAGATAAACCAAGGTTCACGCGAATCTGGCTCTAACATCACACCATTATCGATTAAGTTAAGAGCGAATTGCGTGTAAAGATCACTATTGGTCTGTTTCCAGTCACGATAATTCTGCGGTACTTTACTACCAAAGTGCACACCAAACATTGCATCAGGGCCAGCAAAACAATGTTCAACACCAAATTTAGTAAAAACACGGGAAAGCACTACTTGAATTTCTTTACCCACACGGGCAATAGTTTCCAGGGCATCAGTTTCTTTAAGTACTGTTAACGTGGCTTTGGCTGCACTTAAGGCAACCATGTTAGCCGTATAAGTACCGCCGTGGGTAACGCCGTCTTTAGCAAAAGAAATAGTGTCCATCACTTCTGCTCTGCCGCCAAAAGCAGCAACAGGGTAACCGTTCCCCATGGCCTTAGCATACGTTGTTAAATCGGCATAAATGCCATACAGCGATTGTGCGCCGCCTTTAGCGACACGAAAACCAGTTTTTACTTCATCCATGATCAACAATGCCCCCTTGTTATCACAAACGTCACGTAATTTTTGCATATAGGCTTGGGTTGAGGCAATTGAGCCACAGTTGCCCATAATTGGCTCTATTAATATGGCGGCAATATCATCGCCATACTTTGCAAATACAGCATCTATCGCATCTAAATCATTCAGTGGTACGCTAACTTGATGTTCGCGCGTACTTTCTGGGATCCCGCCACCAAAAGGCACTATTTCAGGGTCTTCTTGCGTGCTAGCATCCCAGTTATCAACATCTGATTTCCACATAACTTCATCGTGCAAGCCATGAAAACCACCTTCAACAACAACAATTTTATTGCGTTTGGTAAAACCACGTGCCGTGCGCACTGCGCCAATAACCGCTTCAGTACCTGAATTGGAGAAGCGCATTTTGTCGATATTAGGACAGAGTGATTTGACCAATTCAACCACATCAGAATCTAGACCGGTCGAAAAACCAGAAATACTACCCACCTGAGTTATCGCGTTAATCACTTCGTTATCAACACGCTCATCACGATAGCCCAAAATAATAGGGCCATAAGCTAAACGAAAATCAACAAATGTTTGCTCGTCACAGTCGGTGATAGTGCAGCCTTTCATGCTGCTTAAAAAAACGGTATTTTCTTCACCCCAGTAACGATAGCTATCAGCCACGCCTAACGGCATATTATTAACAGCTCTTTTAAACAGTGCGTTGCTATTTGGTTTGTTTTTCTTCGTCATGAGGGATCCTATATCTTAATAAATTATTTTTAATCATAGCTGTAAATTTAAGTGCCGTGACTTAATTGCGGCGATAATACAGCGCTAATGCGATGACAGGAAGCGCTATGCGCATTTTTTGCAGGTAGGATGGCTAAAATAGCCAATCCTCTATTAATTAGCACAAAAATTCACCACCGGTGAATTGTTATAATAGAAAGATGTCGACAGTTACCCTGCTTATAGCAGCTAATTACTGTCCTTCTTGGATCTGTCCAACAATAAGTACTGGCGCAGCATCTAGCTCTTCAGCATCCATCATAGAAGCAATACGTTCAACTGATGATAATAGCTGACTTTGATCCCAAGATTCTAGTGCCTGATAACGCTTGATAAAATGTTCTTGCAGCGGTTTAGGCGCACCTTGCAGTAAAACGACTCCAGTAGCAGAGAGATATAGCTCAACTTTGCGTTTATCTAACTGACTTCGCTTTCGTATTACTAATTCTTTTGCTTCCAAGCGGTCTATGATACTGGTAACTGTCGCTGGGCTAAGGGTAATTTCTTGAGCTACTTGCTTTGCCATTGGCGCATCTAACTGAGCAATTTTGGTCATGACCATCAGCTGAGGACCCGTTAATCCTGACATTTTATTGAGCTGTTTAGAATGTATATCTATTGCGCGGATCACTTGACGTAATGAAATTAAAAGCTGATCGTATTTTTCCATATTTATCTACTCATTTAGTCCCTGAAAATTCAGCGACTATTTATATTTACCCATTACCAATCAAGATACATGTTTCAGAATGCTTGAGCAATTTCAAATCAAGGCGCTGTGATGAAATAATGGTTATTCCATTGTAAATCACAGCAACGAAGAAGTGATTTTATACCAATTACATTAATTAAGTGACCTATTTTATACGTAGGAAAAAGTGATAAGTACAAGGCATTTTTTTAACTAACTAGTTGTTCTAATTATTAAATAAATAACGCAGTAATTATTACTTTTAACAAGTAGAAATGATCACTTAGTTTGTGTGATTGGTATTACTCAAGAACTTCTGCGATGGGTTTAAAAGCTCTTTATACAGCGTTAATGAATCAAAGCATAGAATAACTATGCTTAAATTAATTAACTTGCCTAAAGTGATTTTAATTCCCACTGAAATCATGCACTTTTAATGGTAACGGGTATCAGTAGATTAAAAACTAAATGTATGAGATACCGATAGCACTACACGAGCATCAGCCGCATCAAAATCCATAGTCGTGTTTTCAAAGGCAAGATCAAAATCAAAGCTTTTCCAACTGGTCATGTATTCAACACGATAATGGTTATAGGCATCTTTACCATCCCACGCCCATTTATTTTCATCTGCTGAAGTTGAACGATCGAAAGTCACTTTAATGTTGTGCCCTGGTGATACTTCTACAGTATGCGCAATCATGGCAATGTAATGATTTACATCTAAACCAAAATAATCCCAGCTGTACCAGAAGTTTACTTCACTATCACCCAGTGATGAACTGTAACCAAATTTGGCATAAGCTTCAGGGTAGTTGTAAGTATCAGAAGCAGAATCACCATGATAGGTATAGTAGGCGATACCTGCATCTAGACCGATTTTTTCATTCAACTGAAAATATTGACCTACATAAGCATCCCACTCTATATTGGTGTCTTCACCTGAGCCAAAATCAACATTAGAAGCCCAAGTTCCGGCATAAAATCCGCTATCTGCCGCATAATCCAAGCTCCCTTGTAGCGCGGGATCATTACCTGTTTGGCTAACACCGTTGAAGGTGTAGTCAGAAGCTACGTTAACCGTTGCCGATACATCCGCTAAAGCACCAGTAGAAAGTGTTAGTAAACAAGTTGTTGCTACTGCAATTATAGTTTTATTCATTATTTGTGTACTCATTAAATTCTTTATGTATTAGTTTAGTTTATTAGTTCAATTTTGTTAAAATCGATTTTATTTTCTTTTGGTGAGCACTCTATCTCACTGACTTCTTTAAACTTTGTCAATAATATATAACCAAAACAAGTAAAAAACAGTCCGATAACTACGGCGCCAACCCATTGGATCTGTAAGAAATCCAATTTAAATAACAGTGTAAGTAAGCTCAATGCAATGATATTGCCCAAAAAGTATTTAACTTTTCCAACGCGATCTACACTTAAATTTAAGTTATCCGTGTATAAGCGAATCAATGAATCAAGCGAGTTGATCACAAAGGTAACACCAACAATAGCCATCATTATATTATAAAAACCAGCCGTTTCCAGACCGTTAACACTGTAGTAATACAACACCGTAAACCATATTGCGATGGGGATTGATGGGAATATCAACATAGCCGCCAACACCTGATAAGTCCGTAAACCACCAACAAAACGGGCCGTAAACTGACCAATCATAATACTCCAAGCAAACCACCAGTATAGGTAGAACTCATGGTAATCATTTAACGGTAGAACGAATTCGTGGATATTTCCAAAATAACCGCCAAGTAACGAAAGCGTACTGGCAAATTCACCGATACTTGATCCTTCGACAAGAAAAGCACCACTCCACATCACCGCAATCAAACCAATAAACAACCAAGTAGTCGCTAGGCTAAGCAAACGTACATAACGTATGCTAGTACTTGAATAGACAGCAGCGGCAATAACTACAAAAACAATCAGATAGAAACTACCAATAATTGATTCACCATCGCCAAGCTCAGGTATATACCACGGCAAATTGGTAAGCAATAAATACGCGGTAAAGGCGCAAGTTCCTATGATAACCACATTGTTAATCAACTTAATCAAAGGTATTTGAAAAAACTGTACACGTGGCTCAATAACGCAGAAGTAAAAACACGTTAGAAAATAGAATCCCCAAATAAGAAAAGCCCAGAAGCCAAACTCAATAGATAACGCATTAGTGAAGCCATACTCAGGACTTGCCACTAAATCGGCATAACCGGCAAATTCAGTTAACGGAAACATGATAAGTCCTACATCAAGGCCTGATGTGAACAAAATAGCAATAAAGGTAAATGTTTTAACGGGTGTTACACCCACACAGCGAATATTTCCCCAGCGATATAACACAAAGGCAATGGCAGCAAAGGTAAATAAAATCCCTGCAGATAACCAAGCGGTCATAACTGACCCCCAGTGATGGTTTTAATAAATGTAAACACGTATTACTCCTCTTTCTTTATTGTATACCCGTTACCATTCAAGATGCATGCTTCAGACTGCACTTTGAATGGTAACCGGTATTGTTAGAGCACTCGGTATTACCTCAAGTATTAGTGAATTAATTCACTGATACTTGAGGCTTCAAATTTTGATTATCGTCACCATATAACTTGGTTGATAACGATAATTAACGCCTGAAAGAGTACTCACGATTAAACAGTTGGTAGCTAATTTTTATATTTTTCTTTTTGGCTCATTCGCACGTTGTTGCAGCTGCCAGTTAGGCGAAATCTTAACGTCAGCTTGAGATGGTGCCAGTGTTTCACGACCTAAAATAAGATCAGACGCTCGTTCAGCAACCATTATCGTCGGCGCATTAAGATTACCATTAGGAATGGTTGGGAAAATAGACGAGTCGACAACTCGTAATCCCTCAATGCCATGTACTTTAGTGTCCGAGTCAACAACAGCCATTTCATCGGTGCCCATTTTGCATGAGCAAGATGGATGATAAGCACTCTCAACAGATTGGCGAACAAAGGCATCAATTTCTTCATCACTTTGTACATCAATACCTGGCTGAATTTCTTCGCCTCGATAATCATCAAGTGCACTTTGGTGAATAATTTCTCGAGTTAAACGCACACAAGCACGGAAACCTTCTCTGTCTGCTTCGTGCTCAAGATAATTAAACCGAATTTGTGGGTGTGCTTTAGGATCGCTTGATATAGCTTTAACAAAACCGCGACTTTTAGGTTTATTGTGGCCAATATGCACCTGAAAACCATGACCAGCAAAGGCCTCTTTACCATCGTAACGCATTGCTGCTGGTAAAAAATGGTATTGTAAATCTGGCCATTCAACATTTGCTTTAGAGCGAATAAAACCACAAGATTCAAAGTGATTGGTCGCGCCCAAGCCTTTTTTAGTAAAGAACCAGCGACTGCCAATCAAAAATTTGTTCCACAAGCCTAGCTGACCATTGAGTGATATGGGTTGTTTACATTTAAACTGGAAGTAAAATTCTAAATGGTCTTGTAAGTTTTGACCTACGCCAGCCAAATCATGTTTAACCTCAATACCCGCCTCTTCAAGCTCCTTTTTAGGACCTATACCTGATAGCTGTAAAAGATGAGGTGAGCCAATAGGCCCTGCCGATAAAACAACTTCTTTCTCAACACTTACGTCAAAAATTTTACCTTTGCGTTCATAACGTATACCAACAGTTTTTTTACCTTCTAGCAGTACTTTATGAACCAAAGCATGGGTTATTACCGTTAAATTGCTACGCGTCATTGCTGGGCGAAGATAGGCATTCGCCGTAGAGCAACGCACACCGTTTTTAACGGTCATATGCATAGGGCCAAAACCTTCTTGTGCGGCAGCATTATAATCATCAGTGGCAAAATAACCGGCTTCAACACCTGCATCAACAAACGCTTGATACAATGGGTTTTGCATTTCATTGCCGTTATTTACCCCTAATGGCCCGCTTTTACCTCGGTATTCATTACCGTCGAAAGCCCAGGTTTCTGCTTTTTTAAAGTAGGGTAAGCAATGAGCGTAATCCCAGTTTTTAGCGCCATGTTGCTGCCATTCATCAAAATCTCTCGCATGACCACGGACATAAACCATGCCATTAATCGATGAAGACCCGCCTAAAACTTTGCCTCTAGGACAATGCATACGACGTTCATCAAGATGCGGTTCAGGTTGGGTTTCAAACTGCCAAGCATACTTCTTGGTATTCATCGGAATTGACAGTGCCGTTGGCATTTGTATAAAAATACTTTTATCACTGCCGCCAGTTTCAAGTAACAATACGCTATTATTACTGTCTTCACTTAAACGGTTAGCTAGTACACAGCCTGCAGAGCCGGCACCAACAATAATGTAATCAAATTTTTTATTTTTCATGTAAAACTCTTATCTGTTACTTTTCTTGCTGCATTTATTAGGAGAAGTTCACACGTTATAAACTATTCACAGCATAGTTTATGGGGAACACCCATTATTACAGACCTTTAAAAAGGGCTTTCAAGTGGCTGTAGACCAACATATACGGATTTAATTTGAGTGTAATGGTTAAGGGTGACAAGACCATTTTCACGACCGATACCTGATTGCTTATAACCGCCAACAGGCATTTGCGCAGGTGATGCGCCAAAGCTGTTTATCCAGCAAATCCCGGCTTCCATCTGATGAATAACACGATGAGCACGGGTAATGTCTTGGGTAAATACACCCGCTGCTAAGCCAAATTCAGTAGCATTGGCTCTAGTCACCACTTCCTCTTCATTGTTAAATGTTAGCACCGACATAACAGGACCGAAAATTTCTTCACGGCAAATGGTCATATCATCAGTACAATCTGAAAAAATAGTTGGCGCGACAAAATAGCCATTAGCTGCATTTTCAGGTTGCAGCGCTGTACCACCATGAAGCAGTGTAGCGCCCTCGTTAATGCCAATATTGATATAATCTAATACCAGATTAAAGTGTTTTAACGAAATGAGTGCACCAAAATTAGTCTCTGGATCCATAGGATCTCCAACAATAATATTTTGACGAGTACGCTCGAGTAATTTATCAATAAATAGTGGATAGACAGATTCTTGCACGAATACACGTGTGCCATTGGTACAAACCTCACCCTGAGTATAAAAATTACCTAACATGGCGGCAGAAACAGCATTGTCGATATCGGCATCATCAAAAATTATAAGTGGTGATTTTCCGCCAAGCTCCATGGTGACATCTTTAAGCGTAGTGGCAGCACCTGCCATTACTTTTTTACCAGTACCCACTTCACCAGTAAAAGACACTTTAGCAATTTCGGTATGATGAGTTAACCAAGACCCCACTTCGCCTGCACCCTGAACAACATTAAATACGCCATCAGGAATACCTGCTTCGGTAAAAATCTCAGCGAGTTTTAATGCCCCTAACGGTGTTTCTTCTGAGGGTTTGAAAATCATTGAGTTACCACACGCTAACGCTGGTGCTGCTTTCCAACAGGCTATCTGCAGTGGATAATTCCAAGCACCAATACCTGCGCAAATACCTAGCGCTTCACGACGAGTATAGTAAAAGTCACCATCAACTTGCTGTTGATTACCTTCGATACCAGGCGCTAAACCCGCAAAAAACTCGATAGAATCAGCGCCCGACTCTACATCAACTACTGAGGCTTCTTGCCATGGTTTACCCGTATCAAGTACCTCAATTTTTGCCAGTTCATCATTGCGTTCGCGCAACAAGGTTACTGCTTTAAGTAAAATTCGGCTGCGCTGTGTGGCGCTCATTGCAGACCAAGTAGCAAAACCACGATGGGCACTTGCTATCGTCTCTTGTTTAATTTTTTCATCGGCAACTTCTACTTGATAGATTACTTTGCCCGTTGCTGGATTAATCACATCGAATGTTTCACCACTGCCATTCGCCATGTAGGCGCCATCGACAAAGTTTTTATAACGTATTAACGACAATTGAACTCTCCGAACTGCTTAAGTAGATCATTTATAAATTTTTTACATAATTGTTCGGCCTGCTCAAATTCTTCCTCAGGCCTTGGACTCAATGCACTACGTAACCAAAAACCATCAATCATCGCAGCGGTTTGCTTAGACGCTATAACGGCTAAATCTTCCGTTAATAATTGACGAAATGAAAACAGTAAGTTGCTGTATAAACGTTTGCTGTTGATATGTTGCAACCTCGCTAATCCGGGTTGGTGCATAGATTGCGCCCAGAAGCTAAGCCAAGTTTTTGTTGCTGGCGCTGAACGTTGTAATTGTGTGAAGTTTGCCTCAATGATCATTTCAAGTCGTTCAGTCGAACTCAAGTTGCTCTGACTGATACGCTCAAGTAGTGCTGCTTTCAATTGATCCAGTAAATGTTTAACCGTCGCTTCAACTAACTCCTGTTTACCACCAAAATAATGACTAATGATGCCTGACGATAATCCAGCAATCCTGCTAATGGTAATAATGGTGGTGTTTTGTAAACCGTATTGCGCCACAGATTCTAAAGTAGCGTTAATTAATTGTTGTTTGCGTAGGGGTTTCATTCCAACTTTTGGCATTAACTTCTCAAATTCTTTTTTAATTGAACGTTCAATTAATTATAATACTAACTATTTTCACTAAAAATATCAAGTCACAAAAATTAGTAGAAGATCCAATAGTGTCTAAAAACAGCTACAAGGAACGTAAAACCATGTATTGACGACGCAATAAAAATACACAGCCCAAAACATAAGATTCGTATTCAAACTATCTTTATTAGGTTTTATTGATGTATTAAATAATGAATAAACCAGTGAAAACAATTAGGTATAAATGAGGATTTATAAAATTAAAATGAGGTAATCACTGCAGTTTCAAATACCATCAGGCAACACAGCGTTGGTGCTTTTTTATTGTCTGAAACTAACCTAAGTTAATTAAATAATTTTACAAAAACCACTTGATAGTAAGTTATGCTTTGGTTAAACGACAAGAGCTAGCGATAGCTAAATACGCTAGTCAAGTAAGAGCCAAGCAGTATATAAAGGCTTTATTGGTATCGGGGTTATTCGCGGATCACTGAATAAAAATAATCTTTTAAAGCATCAAAAAATGAAAGAGTGCGCTGTGTAATGAACTTTCGATTAGGGTAAATAACCTGAACTTCGGATAAGCGAATTTGCCCAATAACGCTATTTAATCGCCTATCAGCGTTATTTTTACTCCCAATAACCAGTTATTGGTTTGTAAAAATATCTTAATAGACACTTAAATTTCGTCACTGGAACTTTAAGTTAATTTGTTCACCTAACTTCAATAAGTTACAAAACTCTTATCCAAACCTCAGGTTAAATAACATAAAGATTAGCCCTCGGACTGGTTCAATCACCAATAGATACTTGCTTAATTGACGTTATTGTTTTGACGAAAGTTCTTAGTTACCCGTGGTTATACCGGCTATCCCAATTATTCAGAGCAGATTTTTCTTGAAGCAGAAAACAATAAAACACATGTAAGTAGGGGATCTTTCGATCCCCTACTTACATGCTAGATGAGATTAATTTTAGTGGGGAACAATCAAATACCATTGTGATAATAAGCTTTTATAAAGAGCAAACTTACAGCTTTATATGTTGCTTAAATATTGGCAGGTACTCATCTTTACGGTGACTAACAAGTAACATAGTACTATGTTTTTGTTCGGATAAGTGTTCTAAAAAATTAAGCACTCTATGACGATTAAGTTCATCTAAACCTTGTGTCGGCTCATCTAAAATCAATAAATAGGGAGATTTAACTAAGGCTCTAGCGATTAAAGCTAAACGTTGTTCTCCATAACTTAAACTTCGAAAAGAACTATGTTGTTGCGCCAATAAACCTATTTTGTCTAGCCATTGTCGAGCTATTTCTATTTTATGCTGTTCTGGTTGTTGATACAGCCCAATAGAGTCATAAAAACCAGAAAGTACTACCGTTAACAAGTCACCGTTTACTCGGTATTGTCGGTGTAATTCAGCACTGACAATACCCATGTCTTTCTTAAGTTCCCAAATGCTTTCACCTGAACCTCTTTTATAGCCTAAAACATGAATGTCATTGCTATAACATTGAGTGCAATCCCCGGTAATTAACTGCATTAACGTCGACTTGCCACTGCCATTTGGACCGGTAATCAGGGTGTGCTGCAAGGGTTTGATGTAAACATCTAAATCTTCAAAAACGTTCACGCCCTTGTACTGAACTTTACCCTTAATCAGCTTTACTAAATAAGGGTGCTTATAGTCACACAACTCTTGCAGGTTAGTGGGCCAACTAACCTCATCAAGCACGGGTGCTAATAATGCATCAAGTTGTCGCTTAGTTTCATCATTGTCTAGCTTACCGACAACATCAAGCTGTCCTCGTTCAATCAAGGCAATATTGTTGCACCATGCGGGGATATCTTGTCGATTATTTAGCATCAGTAACACATTAATACCTGTTTTCGATAACCGCTCTAGGGCATTTGACAAGGCTAAACAAGACGCTTCATCTAAGCTATCAAACGGGTTGTCGCATACCAAAAGCTCTACGCCATTAAATATTGCTTGTAAGATTAAGAGCTTTCTTCCCTCACCTGTACTTAACTGTCGATAACCACTTTCAAGCCGATGGCTTAAACCAAACTCGCTTATCAGAATATCATTGAGCTTACCTTTGGGTAAAAAGTCTTTAGCTTTAGTCCCACTATCATTGTCATTACTATTACCGGAAGCATCAATTTTTAATTCATTTTCATAAACGTCTTGTTGGCTTTCAAAAGAAACCATCCCAACGTTATCTACGTGAGGTATTTTAAAGTCACCTATTGAGTCTGGCTGTAAAGTTCCGGTTAAAAGCTGATCAAGGTATTGTTTACCAGCACCATTTCGGCCCAAAATACACCAGCTTTCATTTTCAAGTACTTGCCAGTTCTTAATCGCTAACTTGGCATGTTCAAAATTTGTAATGTTTATCATAGAATTGTTTAGCTTCATTGCAGAGGTAAGGAGATTGTTTGATTAATCGCATAAATATAATGAGTTAGGTTATGGTAACCTTGCTTTATATACGCTATCAACAGCTTTATTTTATTCGACCAATGTTTTGTCTACCTAGGATCAACATAGCCATTTAATAACTAAGTCAGCAATAAGCTTCACAGAATTGAAGTCAAAAGCTTGAATTTACATATAAGTAGTACATCATCTTCAATAGTACATAACCGTTACCAATAGTGCTGCATATTTTAGCGTTTGAGAGTCATTTTATTTTAGCTGCTGGAATTACATTGCTGGGTTTTAAGTTATGAGTTATGGAGAAGGTAAGAAGTGAAATAAAGTGGCACCCACTGTAATTTTTATGTTTACTCTAATTAATACAGTGAACTTGTCGCACGACGACAAATCCACTGATATTAATTTAATCTATTCAGTTGCTGTTTTATTTGAATCAGCTGTGTTGCTTTGTTTTAACAATTTAACTTGTTGATCTTTCATATACATAGGATGATATGGCCCAACAGGCATACTACCGATAAATCGACCATTTGCTTGTTTAGCATAGGTAGTATAATCCGCTGCTGCGGTATTAATTGCTGTTGCTATTGCACTAACGAGTAGACCAGCTAATCCTCCACCACCATTTACGGACAAATCTACGACAACCGTACCATTGTATTGCCATAAAACTTCAGAGGTTTTGGTTGATTTTATCTCTGCACTGATCGAAACAGTTAGTGTTGAGGCTAAAACAGTATATGACGTATCCCAACTAACGATTTTTGTAAATAGTACGGCATCAGCACCAAAATAGTCATGAAACTTATTTAGCGGTACATCATACACTAGCTCACTATCATAAATGCCTTGCTGTCTTAATACATCAGCAGTTAGTTGATAAGGAAAGGTATAATAACCATGCAGAGCAATAGGCATTTCCACAGTCGTTGAATAATAATCTTTTGCTTCAGCATCGGTACTTAAGTTAATTGGTGGCATAACAAGTAATGAACGAGGCTTTTCTTGGTACATTTTAGGGAATTCTTCACCCTTTGTTACGTACGTTGGTGCAACACAACCGCTAAGAATCAGTATAGATAGAGTTAATAGTAAAGTTTTTGTTTTTTTAATGACATTCATTTTTATTATCCCTTCACTTTTGCTTTTTGAATTAAGTTTTCCATAAATCGACTTGATTCAGGATAAATGCTTTTTTCTTGTTCAAAAAACTCAATCGCCTTTGGATAATTATTAGATTTTAAATGAATATAACCTAAGTTTGCATAAATCCCGGGAGGAACTCTTACCGATTTCGCATTAGATTTTGTAATGATTTTTTCTAATGAACTCTGCCATTGCACATCGCTTTCATGACCGCTTTCTTTTTTCAGGGTATAAAAGCTTTCAGAGTAATTCTCATACATATACATTGGTGGTGTTGATTTACAGCCACTAAGAATAGCGGTAAGTAACAGAAGTGTTAATACTAATTTCATGTTGATCCTATGATGATTTTAATTATTGTTATGGCTATTTTTATTGGGGAATGTTTATTTCTTTCTCATTATCATCGCCGAGTAATACGTCGCGCTGAACAACTACTTGCCCCTGTTTGGTAACTATAATTGTATGCTTACCGGGTGTTACTTTATATTGTTGTTTCGGGCCAGCTTTGGTGACCAAAAATGCTGGAGCACCATCAATAGAAACTTCAGCGTCTGTAATATTTCCTGAGAAATAAAGATAAGATACTGGTTCAGTGGTCATTTGACCTGAACTATAAGTGTTGTAACTGCTACAAGCTGATGTAATAGCGAGTAGTGAAAATATAAATAATGTCCGAATAATATTCATTTTAATGTCCTTATATTGTTATTTAATAATTTCTTGAATAAACAGTTCTTTATAATCATTTTCTTTGATATAAGTATCCAAGTTGCCTTCTATGATTTGGCTAAATGAAACTTCTGATTCTGGTGTTTCACCAAATGAGCTTATCACTTTAACTTTAGCAATCGTTTTACCTGGTAAGGTGATAAACATACCTGTTTGAGGATTCTTAACTTTTTTACCTGACTTGACCACTTCAAAAGTTGCACCTTGTTTAATATTCTGAGACTTACCACCAGATATTATTAAATTGCCTTCATCATAAGAAAGAACATAAGATCGCCATGCTTTACCTAACATATTTTCAACAATATTTGAGGCTAAATCGGTAATAGCAACATCTATAACCTTGTCATTTAACGAGCTATCATAAGCAGCTTTATCACCCACTCCAAGTACAGTACCAGCTTCTGAATAAGCGATGCCTTTACCCTTTTCTGAGTAGATGATTTGACCTGTAGAGACATCAATAATACGAATATTTACTGTCGCATTGGCTTCTTGACGTTTAACACGTGAAAAAACGCCTACATCGCTAACTTCTTTGCGTCCAAACTCAGTAATTGAACCAACAATTATAAAATCAGCGGCGTTATTTAGTGCCGAACTGCCTGACATAGAAAGTTCTTTTTCAATTTTGGTTAAGTCAGCACGCTCAAGCATGATGAACTTACCCGTTTCAAATAATTTTGATGACAGAATATCCATCGCTTGTTTACCAATCCGATTATTATCGTTATCAATAAAAAAGCTTTGTCCGTAGGTTGTTTCGTTGGTGAAACGACCAATAGCAACTTTTCTTTTTAGATATTTAGTTTGATCTGCTGTGGCTGCGATTGTTTTACTTATAGCGGGAGATTTAACTGGAGTGTTGTGAATTTCTTTTTTTTCAACCGTTGCGCAACCGGTGAATAGTAGACTAACTGACATAGTTAGCATTAGTGTTTTATGATTCATCTTATTCCTTGATAACATTAATTATTAAAAAGATATTAACATAAATAAAACAGAATCTTATATTGTTTTCTTAGTGTGCTTTATTATATGTGACCTTAAACAATTGAATCGATTAGATCTTGGACTTTATTGTTAGTCTGTCGTTAAGTTAAAGGTAGACTTTCAGTGTTAAAGCTGACATTTACTAGCAGAAATGTATTATCGTCGCTTTGAACATCTTATTATCTTAATAGAGTTACCCATTGATGCTTTAATTGCTCACTTAGTGTTTAGTGTTCAAGACATACTTTGTTTAACGAGGAGTGCTGCCGTTTCCTGTTGCGCATGAACGAAACATTTAATCTTAATATCTGCTAATGCCTCCTTTTCTTCAAGGGTGTTCACTTTAACGACTAAATTTGCATCGGGATAATAATCCAATACAGACTCACAAATTATTTGTTTATTTCTTAATGTGTTAACTGTAATAATAATACTGCTCGTCTGCTCTACATTGAGTGACTCTAATACAGGGCGTTTATCTAAGTGACCAAAGTAGGCATCATATCCGCGCTTTCTAGCGAGTAAGACATGTTGTAAGTTGTCAGAAATAATTAAAAAGGTTACCTCGCGCTTTGTTAGTTCTTTGGCGACAATTCGCCCTAATATAGCAAAGCCACAAACAATGGTGTGATTGGTTTTTTTTACCGTGGTAATGTTGTCAGCTTCAAAAAATTCGACCACAAAAATTGATGCTATTTTATAAATATTGTTCACCATAAAAGGTGTTAAAATCATTGATAATACGGTGATCAATATAAGGAAACTGCCTAATTCGTCTGCAATAATATGCTGATTTAGCGCCAGTGCAAAAATAGCGAATGAAAACTCCCCTACTTGGCATAAAGCAATTGCAGATTTTATTGAGTCACTTTTATTCGATTGATTTTTCATTAACATATAAATGATGATTGCTTTTACTGTCATGACCAGCACTAAAATACCCAGTACCCAATGTAAGTGATTCACAAAGTAATCAATATTTATTTTTGTGCCGATTGAAAAGAAGAATGCGCCTAAAAATAAGTCTTTATATGACGAGATATCCGACTCGACTTTAATATGAAATTTAGTTTCCGCAATGATCATACCGGCGATAAATGCACCTAAAGAATAGGTAAACCCCATTTCATGGGCAAGTAACGACGCACCTAATACAATGGTAAATACGGAACTTAAAAACAGCTCTTCCATTCTGGCCTTTGACGAAAAATGAAGTAACCAAGCAATAATTTTTTTACCTAAGGTAAACATAAAAATAATAATGCCACTGGCATACAACAATGTTTTTAATAAAACATCTGTTAGTGATAATTCATTATTTGATAAGAAGCTCATCAGTAATAAAATAGGGATCACGGCTAAATCTTGAAACACTAAAATAGCGACAGATTTTTCACCATAAGGGGTAACAATATCTTTCGATTTTTTAAGGTAAGGTAATACGATAGCTGTTGAAGACAAACTAAATGAAAGCGCAATAACTACTGACGATATGGCATCAAGACTAAAGGCATAAAATGCCATGATAAAAATAATTAAAGCGCTAAATGCCACTTGTATAAAACCATTATAAAATATCAGTTTTTTCATTTTACCCAATTTAGCAAAAGACATTTCCAAACCGATAGTAAACATTAGAAAAACAATACCGAACTCACCAATAAGCTCTAGCGAATCAAGGTTTTCACTTCCATTAAAGTCAAAAAGCGTACTCACTATTGTGCCGGTAATAATGTAGCCAATAATATGAGAAATAGAGAGTTTGGTTAACAAAATATTTATGACGCTAGCAATGGCCAACGATATGGCAATGATTACAAGAATGGAATCCATAATGTCTCCTAAAGGGACCTGAAAAGTTACACCAATAATTTATAAAGGCTTATGTGGGCAATGAAAAAATTGATGAAATAAATTAACTTCTTACTCTTATGCACATTACAGACCAGTAAAAGTGAAAAAAGCACTCACAAACAACAATAAATAAACATTAAAATACAATAACTTAAAAAACATAAATCATTATCAAAAAAAAACTTTTAATGTTCTGTTAGTTCGCTGTTTTTTTTGATGCAAAAGCACCTTTGTGGTGCAACGTTACGGTCTTGGTTGATTAGTCTATTTGCTTGATAAATGACGGTAAATTCACCTACTAAACAGCAAATAAGCCTTAACTTTGTGCCGCTATTTAAAATGCCACCGTCCTAGGTAAATAACATCGTAGATGAATGACTAGTAGGTTAACTAAATATATCATCGTGATTGTTTCGTAACTTATTAAGTAACGACTAAGTAATAATTTATACTTATGCATATTTTTTGCACATTGTTTTGTTATGCTATTTAACAATCTAACCTTGTTACACTGTGGCTAAATATGATCTTTAAAAATTTTTCTTTAAAGATTTTTTTTCACTGATTATCTAAAGATAAATAGCACTTTTCATCACAAGTTTATGCGCTAACAATTTAACATTACAGTACTTAGGATTATTAATTTTTCAATGAGAATTCAAAATAAATTGTTTATTTTCTTGTTTGGCTTTAGCCTAATATTAGTTACCGTTTTGGTATTACTGATGCAGTGGAGCATTGGTAAAGGCATGGTTGAATATGTAGCCTCTAAAGAAATTGAAACCCTCCAACCTGTAATATCTAAGCTGTCACAAGTTTATGAAACAGAAAACAATTGGCAATCAATGGAAGAAAATCATGCTAAATTTCGCCGCTTAATATCACAGCAACTTGATGGTAGTGACTTTGAAGGCTCTCAAAGACAACGCCCACCTGAGCACAGACGACTTAGGAAACCAAGCAGTATGCCTGCAAAACAAAACAGACCACCATTGCGTCGTAAAAATTTCAACCCTAGACTACCCTTTCCCCCCGAACATGAGTCGCATTACGCCCTACTTGATATTGATGAACAACTTATTGTCGGAAATTACCTTGATACCTTGGAGTATGTAAAAACGCCGATCAAGGTTAACAATCGTATCGTTGGCTTTTTTGCGATTTCTAAACGTAACCAACTAACCCAAGGTTACGAAGTCGATTTTATAGAACAACAACAGCACTATTTATGGCTTATTGCCCTGTTTGTTATGGGCCTGGTGGCTTTAGTGACATTTCCCCTCGCCCGACATGTCGTTGAGCCAATAAAATTGATAACACGAGGCATGCATAAATTAACACAGGGTGATTACCAGCAAACGATAGATCTAAAGCGACAGGATGAGTTAGGGCAATTGAGTCGAGATTACAATGAACTGGCACTAACGCTGACAGAAAATGAATCAGCGAGGAAACGCTGGTTGGCCAATATATCTCATGAATTACGCACACCCGTTGCTATTTTACGTGGCGAGTTAGAGGCAATGCTTGATAAAGTGCGACCACTGACTTTGAGCAATATTACCTCAGCAAATGATGAAGTAAAACACCTGCAACGCTTAATCGATGACTTAAACTTACTGACCAGCGCAGACATCGGCGGTATGCGCTACCGTAAAAAAAACGAAAACTTAGTGTCATTAATGCAAAGCGAATTTGAGAAATATCGTGGTTATTTAGCGGATGCTGACATTTCATTAACGCTTGAGTTTAGCCGACAAGAAGTCAATATTTATGCTGATACAAACCGATTAGTTCAGCTATTTGAAAACATTATTAACAATTGTATTAAATACTCATCGGCCACTCAACTGAACATATCAGTCAAACTAGACGAGTTAACAGCTAGGCAAGTTGTTATCGTCTTTGAAGACGATGGTGTTGGCGTAGATGGTAAACATTTGTCGCATTTATTTGAGCATCTATACCGCGTTGAAGATTCTAGAAACCGTAAAACAGGTGGCTCTGGTTTAGGTTTGTCTATTTGTCGTCATATTGTTGTTGCCCATCAAGGTGAAATTAGCGCTGAACATTCTACGCTTGGTGGTTTAGCTATTATGATTAAATTACCACTAGCGTAAGTAGTAACCATTATTTAATTATCTATAATTTAATTATTTATAACTTAATAATCCATAATGTTTAGAGTGTGATATGTCAAATTCGATTTTAATAGTAGAAGATGAAGTTAAGTTAGCGAGTTTATTAGCCGATTACTTTGCCCTAACTGAATATAGTCCGCATCTAATCCATCATGGCGATGAAGTAATCGACTGGGTTAAAATCAATCACCCTAAAGTCATTTTGCTCGACATTATGTTACCAGGTAAAAATGGTATCGATTTGTGCAAAGAAATTCGACAATTCTCGAATGTCCCCATCTTGATGGTTACTGCCAAAGTAGAAGAAATTGACCGCTTACTTGGCTTAGAGTTAGGCGCAGATGATTATATTTGCAAACCCTTTAGTCCACGTGAAGTTGTCGCGAGAGTGAAAGCGGTACTAAGACGGACAGAAAGAAACACACAAACACTTGAAAACACCTCAGATATGATAATACTTGATGAACATCGTTTTACAGTGAGTTTTCATCATCAAGCAGTGTCGTTAACTACGGTCGAATTTCAGTTACTGAAACCATTAGCACAAAACCCCGAACGTATTTTCACCCGTGAGCAGTTGATGCAAAATATGTATTCCGATCACCGTATTGTTAACAACCGCACCATTGATAGCCACATAAAAAAACTGCGAAAAAAGCTCAGTGATATTAGTAATGGTAAAGACTGGGTACAATCGGTATATGGCACTGGATATCGTTTAGTGTTGTAATTTTTGTATAATACCAATTTGATTAAATTTCTTCCCAACTCAGAGCTCTGCTCGATGTTCAATAACAAGGCAAATTTGTTTCGGTTTAGTCATTCTAAATCAAATAAACTTAACGATGTTAGTGAACATCGAGAAAGCTCCCAGAGGGCGAGTTTAAAAGGTTTACATGCTGCGTTATTGATTTTGATAAGGACGCTGCATATATGCAGCTTATTAGAGAATGCAGGAGCTTATTCTCCTGAATAACCATTCTCTTCAATCAATGCCTTGCCTCTAAGCCTTTTAATTCTGGCTGAGTGGGAAAGAACTTAATCAACTTGGTATAACAGTTAACGTCTCCATCTTCCTTGATATTTTCAACTTAGCGCAACGGTATTTTGTTAGCCTTACTTTTAAAAGTCCTAAGTGAAATAAAATTGAGTGTTTTTAATCCTATTCTATTTATTGGCATTATTTTGAACTAGACTGACATTATCTCTTCCTTGCCTAGTTGAGGGCTATATGAAAAATAGCATTCTTTGCCTAGTTATCCTGCTTTTCAGCAACGTTGTCGTTGCACAACAAATAGTCACTCCTCTAGAGCCCATCAAAATAATTTTGAACAATTGGACTAGTCAACTTACCGTTGCGCGAATTGCTGGTTCACTATTTCAGCGGCAAGGTTTTGCTGTAAAATATATTAGGCTTCCTACCGCTGGCCAATGGTATATGCTGAAACACAACCGAGCAGATGTTCAGGTTGAAGTTTGGCAAGGTACTATGGCTGAAAAATATGACCAGATGTTAAAAGCTAATTGGCTAGTTGATGCGGGTACCTATGATGCAATAACAAGAGAAGAATGGTGGTACCCTGAATACGTCGAAGAATATTGTCCTGGTTTACCTGATTGGCGAGCTCTAAAATCTTGTTTTTCCGTATTTTCCAAACCAGGCAGTCAAGGATTTGGAGTCTATATAGGCGGTCCTTGGGAAAAACCCGATAAAGCAAGAGTACGAGCATTAGGATTAAAATTTAAAATAACTAACACGACGACAGGCAATCAACTTTGGGAAGAGCTTGAAAGTGCCATTAAGGATAAGCTCCCAATTGTTTTATTTAACTGGACGCCAAACTGGGTAGGCTCTATTCATAAAGGAAAATTTGTAGAGTTTCCAGAACACAGTATTGAATGTGAGACAAATCCACAATGGGGGATAAATACTTCATTTCTTTATGATTGCGGTAATCCCAAAGCGGGTTGGCTGAAAAAAGTAACGTCTACTGAATTTCCCACTAAGTGGCCTTGCCCCTTTGAAATATTAAAAAATATGAATTTTTCAAATGCTCAGTTGGAATATATTAGTACATTGGTTGATGTAAAAAAGATGAGCTATCAACAATCGGCTGATGTCTGGCTCAAAGAAAACCAGCAAATATGGCAAGATTGGATCCCAAAAGAATGCTCGTAAAAGTTATATATAAATTAAAGCCCTAATCATTTAATAAAAGGGTGACTGAGCTAAATAACCTGAACTTCGGATAAGCGAATTTGCCCAATAACGCTATTTAAGCGCCTATCAGCGTTATTTTTACTCCCAATAACCAGTTATTGGTTTGTAAAAATATCTTAATAGACACTTAAATTTCGTCACTGGAACTTTAAGTTAATTTGTTCACCTAACTTCAATAAGTTACAAAACTCTTATCCAAACCTCAGGTTAAATAGTCCCTAGATAAACCAGCTGACTATATTACTAATTAATTTTGGTAACGTACCTAATGGTTCAACAATAAAACCATCCAATACTATTTTAGTCGGTTTATCATCGAGATTTAACTGGCTACTTAAGGTCAATAAATCTGCGGCCATTAAAGGTAATGCTGACTCTTCTGGTTGATAAATTGTGCCTATTTCATAATATTCACCAGCCCTGTTGGTCATTTCAATATGCGCGCCTAATATTGCGCTTACTTTATGCTTACTGGAAAACTCAACCAAACGAGTAATACTGTCTTTGTAATCTTGCCAATCCTTAACATAGATAACGCCGGGATAAAGTGTATCTCCGGTAAGTAGCCACTGGGTTTGTGTATCATAAATTGAAATAGCTTCGCCTTGGTGACCAGGCGTTGGGATAATAGTTATGCTTCGTCCGCCAAGTTCAATAGTTGTCTGTTGTTCAGGCCAGTTTTTAAACGAAAAATATTCTTTAATAGCAACACTATTAGCAGCCACTACCGTAACCCTAGGCTGATTTTCAAATTGAGGGTCTACGCTGTAATGATCACTATGACTATGTGAATGAATCACTAACACTTCTCGATTACTGCTATTGTCTTGCTCTGCATGTTTTTGATTTAAAGTTTGTATGGTTTTATAAAGAGGAAACTCCTGTTCACTTGCCGTTGCGCCTGTATCTAACACCAGTATTTTCTCATCTCCCACTAAGACATAGATAAATGGTGCTTCATAACTGAGGCACTTATTTTGGCGAAGTATGTAACTCGATTTATCATATTGGAATACTTCAATAGCCGGATCATTGTTAGATTGACAGTCTGGTGAACCATGCTGCCACTGCTTATTCTGTAGTGATTCTAATCGTTCAAATGAAGCTTTATTTGAGCTGTCATTACTTAGCTCTTTATCTTCACCCGCCCGTACCTCACTTGCTAAAAAAACTAAAAGTATTGCGAATAGTAAAAGGTTTTTCATCATATTTCCTTAGGTAAAAAAACGTAATAAAAGCAGCTAAGCTGTCTATTTAATCGTTACAGGTTTATTGAGTCTACCCATTACATAGGAAGATCCATGCCAGTTTCCCTCTAGATAAATTACCGATTATTATCAATAACTTAGATGAACCGCATTAATTGATTATTATTCGCGCTTTGAAGTTGTTCGATTTCATCATGAAAATGTTCGAATCTAAGTGATACAAATTATTTTTACTTCCTCAATTGCTGCACACTTCCTGCACATTAACGTTTTAAGCTCACTATACCCGTTCCACTTAAAGATTCAGGATTCAGCGGGTATATATCAACGCAGCATAGTGACAGGTGAACTCACCTAACAGGAAACTTAACAATGAAAAATAAATTTAGCCTTTGGAATAACTCAAACTCAGTATTTTTGAGCCTATTAGTGGCATCGACATTGAGCGCTTGTGGTGACAGTACAATGAGTGAAGAGAGTAGTGAGATTATAATCACTAATACTGTACCAGTCGCTAATGCAGGTAGTGACCAAACCGTATTCGTCAACAATACCGTTGTGCTTTCTGGTGAACTCAGTAGTGATGCTGAGGGTGATACACTTGGTTATGCTTGGACTCTATCAACTCTACCCAGTGGCAGTGTTGCAACTTTGTCGAGCGAAAACACTATTAGCCCTTCATTTGTCGCAGATGTAATGGGTAGTTATATTGTTCATTTAACCGTTGATGACAGTCAACTAAACAGTGAAGTAGATAGTGTTGAAATTTTAGTATCAGAGATGAGCGAGGGCTCTACCTCGGGCATTTTGTGTGATTATAATTATAACGAGTTTAATGATTCAATTTATATACTTGAGAACAGTACGGCGCAATGGATCTGCACAAATGGAGAACGTTTACTCAGCGCTAATGGCATACCAGATCATGAAGTAGGAGAATTTCCAAATGCGCATAACCCCAATACAATTACCGAACAATTAGTATCTGCCAACCTAACGTTATCACCACTAGCATCAACAACCGCGACTACCTTGGGTGGTCCAAGTGGCGCTACCGGTTATGTACTTAATGGCGTTAAAATTGATGCCAACACTGCAGGAAGCTGCGATGACAGCGGTAATAACTGCAGTCTCATCGGCAATACAGGTAATTGGCATATTGAAGCACTAGGCCAAACGAGCTTTAACTTTGGTACTGATGACAATAATGCCCATGTACAACCTGGCGGCACATACCATTATCATGGCATGCCAGAAGCTTTTGTGACTAAACAAGGTGGCAATAGTACCAACATGACCATAATAGGCTGGGCTGCCGATGGTTTTCCTATTTATGCACGTTATGGCTATAGCATTGCTAGTGATTCAACGTCTGCCCTCAAATCAATGACAGGTAGTTATCAATTGATCAGCGATGTCAGTAACACTAGACCTTCAGCATCTATTTATCCATTAGGTACTTTTGGTGAAGATTGGCAGTATGTTGCTGACTCTGGTGACTTAGATGAATGTAATGGACGAGTAGGCGTAACACCTGAATTTCCTGAGGGTATCTATCATTATTATGCAACCGACAGTTATCCCTACTTTCAACGCTGCGTAAAAGGAGAAGTTGAAGTAACGGTTGGGATGCCGCCACCTTAATTCAGCACTCTATTTACTTTCTCAATATATATGGAGAGGCTAAGGACATTGTTTTTATTAGCACTGTCTTTATTAATAATAGACCTATTAATGAGCTTCTTATAAATAAGGGCATTAGTCCATTCGTCTCACTAGGAACTACTCGTATGAATAATATAAACAGATCAAATTTTACAACATTATTAATACTATTAAACATACTGTTTTTCTCAGCAGTTATATGCCCATATAATGGTTGCCCAACAGGGTATATTAAACGTTGTTGATGATGGTGTATTTATGGTGCTGTCACTACCAGTTTCCGCTTTTTCAGGCATTGATGATGATAAAGACGGTAAGCTATCTGCCAAAGAGTTTGCTATACATCGCGCAGATATTAGTAAAGTAATTCACAGCAAAGTAGTATTAAAAGACAACGGTGACAAACTCCCCCTGCAAGGCATGATGTTATCACCAGTGACCTCTCACCAGTCACCTAAAGCGCCCGCGTCACAACTAATGATTATGGGACATTACACAATAGTTGAGCCAAATAGTGTTCTTGAATATCAAGTGGGTATTTTTGGTAAAGGGGTTACAGAAAAAACACTAACAATCACCGCAACCAAAAAAGAGTTTGGTCACAAACAAAAAATAACGTTGTCGCCAAAACAATCATCGGTGCTACTTTTTTAAAAAGCACCACAGGGAAAAATAAAGCTATTGATTAAATTGATGTAAATATTCTACCCATATATCAAACCTTACTTAGCTTTATAATGCTCAAATATTTGACTAAAATAGAGCAAAGGAACGTAGCCATTAGTTCTGTTAGGTTTAAAGTGGTTATGGTACCAATTACATCGATTCTCTGACAATGCAATATTACGACCGTTGTTTCTGTTTTATATAAAGCAAAAAAACCAATACTCATTACAAATATTGGCTTTTTTTCTCATTTATATTTGCTACCAGATAAGTTTTCTATCAAGTACCTTTATTAACTGAGATGCTTTTTATTTTTCCGCTGCAAGTTTTCGTGCTTGATGCAATTTCTTATAACTTTCAATCAATCGCTGGTGCTTGTCTAAGCCTTCAAGGTTCATGCTGGTTTCAGTTAAGCCAAAGAATCTTACTTCACCAAATACCGAGCCAACCACTTGTTCCATGTTTTCTTCACCAAACATTCTATTGAAGCTATCCATATAATCTTCAAGCTCCATTTCTTCGTCTATGGTCACTTCCAATACAGCATGAATGGCTTGATAGAATAATCCACGCTCAACGGTATTGTCGTTGTACTGTAAAAATTCGCCCACTAATTCAATAGCATCTTCAAGTGCACCAAGTGCTAAGCAAATAAGAATTTTCAATTCAAGAATAGTTAGCTGTCCCCAAACGGTATTTTCGTCAAATTCAATACCAATTAAGGTTTTAATATCAATGTAGTTATCTTGCTGACTCTCTTCTAAGCGGTCAAACAAACTGGTTAATGCATCTTCACTTAAACGATGAAGATTTAAGATATCTTCACGGTAATCAAGTGACTTATTAGTATTGTCCCAAATAAGATCTTCAACTGGGTACACTTCTGAATAATCAGGAACTAAAATACGACAAGCGGTAGCGCCAAGTTGGTTAAACTCTGCAATATACACTTCTTTACCTAGGTCTTTTAAAATAGCCATTAAACCGGTATTTTCTTCTTCATTGGTGCCAGAAAAATCCCACTCAACGAATTCATAATCGTGCTTGGCACTAAAGAAACGCCATGAAATAACACCGGTTGAGTCAATAAAGTGGTCAACAAAGTTTTCAGGCTCTGTTACTGCCATGCTATTAAAGGTCGGTTTAGGGACGTCATTTAGGCCTTCAAAACTACGACCTTGTAATAATTCAGTTAAACTACGCTCTAATGCAACTTCAAAACTTGGGTGAGCACCAAATGAGGCAAATACACCACCATTTTTTGGATTCATCAAGGTAACGCACATTACTGGGAATTTTCCGCCTAACGAGGCATCTTTAACTACCACAGGAAAGCCCTGCTCTTCTAAACCTTTAATGCCAGCTAAAATAGCAGGGTATTTTGCGATCACGTCTTTAGGTACATCAGGTAAAACAATTTCTTCGGCGATAATTTGCTTTTTAACAGCACGTTCAAATATTTCTGACAAACATTGCACTTGCGCTTCAGCTAAGTTATTCCCTGCGCTCATGCCATTACTTAAAAATAAGTTTTCAATTAAGTTTGATGGAAAATAGACCGTTTCACCATCAGAATGACGCACGTAAGGAATTGAACATATTCCGCGCTCTTTCATGCCTGAGTTGGTGTCAATAAGATGTGAACCGCGCAACTCATCTTCTGGATTGTAAATAGCTAAACAATAATCATCTAAAATATCGCTTGGTAGTTCGTCATTATCGCCCGGTTTAAACCATTTTTCATTGGGGTAGTGAACAAAATCACTGCTGGCAATGTCAGTACCGAAGAATTGATCGTTATAAAAGAAGTTACAGTTAAGTCGCTCAATGAATTCACCTAAGGCTGAAGCAAGTGCACTTTCTTTCGTTGCACCTTTACCGTTGGTAAAACACATAGGTGATGCGGCATCGCGAATATGCAATGACCAAACATTCGGCACAATATTACGCCACGAAGATATTTCTATTTTCATACCAAGATCGGCCAAAAGGCCTGACATGTTGGCAATGGTTTCTTCTAAAGGTAAATCTTTACCTAAAATAAAGGTACTAGTGCCGTCATCAGGCTGCTGCATCAGCATAGCTTGGGCATCGTCTTCAAGACTTTCTACGGCTTCAACTTTAAATTCAGGACCTTTTTGCACGACTTTTTTCACTGTGCATCGATCAATAGAACGCAAAATACCTTTTTTATCTTTTTCAGAAATACTCTCTGGTAACTCAACCTGAATTTGGAATATTTGGTTATATCGGTCTTCTGGATCAACAATATTATTTTGTGATAAACGTATATTATCCGTTGGAATATCACGAGAATTACAATATACCTTAACGAAGTACGCAGCACACATAGCCGATGAGGCTAAGAAATAATCAAAAGGACCGGGCGCTGAGCCATCACCTTTATAACGAATAGGCTGATCAGCTATGACGCTAAAATCGTCAAACTTGGCTTCAAGTCTAAGGTTGTCGAGAAAGTTAACTTTGATTTCCATTGAATAATTTCCGGAGTTATTTGCGGCCAATCGGCAGAGTAATCTTAATGATGCTAATTATCGGATTTTTTGCGGCAATAGTCTTGGAAAAGTTGTATTAATTCTCTAAATAACTGCTGATGGTGAAACCATGATGATTTTATTTTACAAAAAGTCCCTAAATATCAATAAAAAAGCCCCCTACCAGGCCGTTTTAATAGCTAATAGGGCTCTATTTAATCACTTACTATAACTTTAGGTAAGCGTTCAGGTTGAAGCTCGGTCTGATAAATAAGTCAATGCATCTAATCTTGTAGCAAAGACATGTTCTTGGGGGATTTTATCAAGTAATTTCAATTTATTAAAATCATCTTTCACTCGGTCACAAACACTAGAGAGTAAAATATCTCGACCTTGGCTTTGATAACTAACAATAATTTCTTCAATGGCAATAGTACTGGTAATGCCGACAAAACGTGCATCAGTTAAATCGATTAATAAGGTTTTGTTTTGATCCGTCTCTGAAACACTTTGTTTTAAGCCGCGAGCCACACCAAAACCAATAGGTCCTGAGATATTAAGTAATAATACGCTATCATCCATGGCTTCTAATAATTGCCTTTCTGGCGGTGATAAATGTTCAGCCTCCTTCGCGGTACACAATTTAATGTTATCCAGTTGGATTTCAGATAAGCGGCGAATAGTGACTAAATTCGCTAAAAACACACCAACTAAAACGGCTGTTACTAGGTCAAATGCCACTGACATGAACATAGTTAATATCATTAAAGCAACACTAAACAAAGGTACTTGATGCAGTCTTTTAAGGAAGTTCCAATCAATAATACTAATACCTACGTGAGTCAAAATAGCCGCTAAAACAGCAACAGGAATATACGCAGTGTATTCCCCTGCCCATAAAACAATGGCTAAAATAAAGAGAGCATGCAGAATACCCGACAAAGGTGTAGTCCCCCCCGCCCTTAAATTAGTGACTGTGCGCATAGTCGCGCCACCACCGGGTAAAGCACCAAACAAACCGGCAACAATATTACCGATACCTTGGCCAACAAGCTCTTGGTCAGAGTCATGTAATTCGTTAGTAATACTATCAACGGTTAGTGACGTCATTAATGAATCTAAGGTACTTAATGTGGCAATTAATAACGCCGATTTAATCATTTCACTGGCTAAGGCATTGTCCCATACAGGCATGCTAAATGAAGGTAATTCACTGGCAATAGCGCCAACTACAGGCATATCACTGCCTGAGAAAACATAAAATATTGTCGCGCCCGCTACCGCAATAATACTGGCGGGTACCACTCGACTATATTTTTGCGGCCATAAAAAAAGTATGACTAAACAAGCCAATCCCAATAAGGTGTTAGTGCTAGTTAGTGTGCTTAATGACAGTTGTAATTCTGGTAATGAATGACCAAATAAAGGTTCAATTTGGGAGAGGATGATCAGTACACCAATGCCTGAGGTAAAGCCTGAAATAACGGGGTATGAGACGAGAATAAAGTACTTACCCAGTTTAAAAATACCAAAGAGCATTTGAAATAGCCCCGCTAAACTCACCACAGTAAATGCCGCCGCAATACCATTTTCAGGCGACTGAGCAACAAAGCTGGTTAGTATGGCAACCATAGCAACGGTTAAACCGGTATTAGGACCCGAAATTTGTTGGTTAGTACCGCCAAATAAAGAGGCGAATAATCCAGTTAAAATAGCACAATAAATACCCGCACTAGCACCCGCGCCTGAGGTAACCCCAAAAGCCAATGCAAAAGGGAGAGCAACGATTGTCGAAGTTAGCGCACCAAAAATGTCGCCTTTAATGGTATTTCGGTTAAAGTGGGATAAAGAAAGCATGGCTACCTAATTTAAATTTATTGGTTAGTGGAAATATTAATCACGTTTGTGATATCGCGGTTTGATATCAAATTCGAAATAACTATCGCCATGAAAAATACGCTGTGGAACAATTTTTACTATTTGCTCCAATGTCTCGTTAGAGACCAAAGTATAGATTGTACACTAAAAAAAACCATTTCTTGACACTATTGACAAGTTTTCTACTTTAGGTATAGGATTAATGATGCTCATTTTAAGATAAGCATCACCAAGTACCAATAAAGACATTAGCAAAGTAAAATGTTCTGGGAGCTATACTGAAACCTTTATATTATTGATAATTAACGTTAACTTAATTTCACTAGGTGAAATTAAACTGTTTTATTTTTCACCATGCTCTAGTTATCTTTAATTTTGTAGGCTATAGCGTATATCCTACAGTCCAGACTGGTTTCACTATATGGAATTGACAAAATGGTTAACTTGTTAACTTTGCTTTTTATTTATGTATTAATAAATCAGCTATGCGGAAATTGGGTCCAACACAGCCTCTTTCTTAGCATTAGCAACCGCTGGCATTATCGGTTTTATCGATGTAGCCGCGGCTAGAAGGTCAAATTTTTAAAATTATTACAATCAGGTCAAACTTAAAAAATACAAATAAACGACCTTAAATATAAATCAACGAGAGAACTGTAGTTATGGAACAGGTTAGCAAATCTTGCGAGAATCAAACTGAAGAGCAAACAGATGACGTAGGTCTGTTGGAGCGTCTTTTTAAACTGACACAACATAATACCACGATAAAAACTGAGCTCATGGCGGGTCTCACCACCTTCGTGACTATGTCTTATATTATGTTTTTAAACCCTATCATTATGTCTAAAACAGGCATGCCATTTGATGGTTTGTTCCTAGCCACCTGTTTAGGTGCTGCAATTGCTACCATCATAATGGGTATGTACGCTAACTGGCCTGTAGGTCTTGCGCCTGGTATGGGGTTAAATGCCTTTTTTACTTTCTCCGTTGTTGGGGGCATGGGCTACAGTTGGCAAATAGCCCTAGGTGCTGTATTCCTGTCTGGTGTTATCTTTGTATTGATGAGTGTCACTCGCCTTAGGGAGTGGATGCTTGACAGTATCCCCATGAGTTTACGGCTCGCCATGACTGCAGGTGTTGGGCTTTTCTTAGGCTTTATCGGCTTGCGTTTTACCGGCATTATTGTTGCTAACCCTGATAATGTTGTAGCCCTTGCTGACATGACCCATTTTGGTTTTGGTGCGTTTGGCCCTGAAGCGCCAGCATTAGGTTTTCTAAGTTTCTTATTAATCGCAGTGCTTAGTTACCGTAAAGTATTTGGCGCGGTATTGATTGGCATTGCTGTAACAACCTTCATTGCTTTTGCGATGACTTGGTTACTTCCTACTGATTTCTTTGTGGTTGCTGAAGCAGCTAAATCATTTGCACCTGAATCAGGCTTTGTTGCCTATAAAGGACTATTAGCTATTCCTGATTTCGCTGCCCTTGAACCTATCTTTTGGAAAGCTGATATTGTTGGCGCTTTTGAAGTCGCATTAATTCCTGTCATCGTAACCTTCTTATTCGTGAATATTTTTGATACCGCAGGTACCTTAATGGGCGTTGCTGAACGCGCTAATCTACAAGACGAAAATGGTAAAATTGAAGGTTTAAGCAAGTCGTTAAAAGCTGACTCTATTTCATCTGTTATAGGTACCGCTTTTGGTTGTCCACCGGTTACATCGTATGTTGAATCTGCTGCTGGTGTTGCTGCGGGTGGTCGTACGGGTCTGACGGCCGTAACTATCGGTTTGTTATTTGCTGCGGGGGTATTCTTCTTACCGTTAGCACAAATGTTACCTGGTTTTGCCGTTGATGGTGCCCTTATTTATGTCGCCATGTTAATGATGAGCTCGCTTAAAGGCTTAGATTGGGACGATTTAACCGAATATGCTCCGGCAGTATGCACGACAGTTATGATGGCATTCACCTTCTCTATCGCTAATGGTATTGCCTTTGGTTTTATCACTTACACGGTATTAAAAGTAGGTGCAGGAAAATCTAATCAAGTATCTAACGGTGTTTGGGCGTTAACCGTATTATTTATTGCTAAGTTTATCTTCTTAAACTAAACATTACGTTAATGTTAATAAAAGCCTTTGTTCGCAAAGGCTTTTTTTCGTTTAAATACCCTTTTAGTTTTTAATCATTAACTTATACCAATTTGATTAAATTTCTTCCCAACTCAGAGCTCTGCTCGATGTTCAATAACAAGGCAAATTTGTTTCGGTTTAGTCATTCTAAATCAAATAAACTTAACGATGTTAGTGAACATCGAGAAAGCTCCCAGAGGGCGAGTTTAAAAGGTTTACATGCTGCGTTATTGATTTTGATAAGGGAATAACCATTCTCTTCAATCAATGCCTTGCCTCTAAGCCTTTTAATTCTCGCTGAGTGGGAAAGAACTTAATCAACTTGGTATTAAATAAAAGAGATAACTATGAAACATACCATTGAAGTCATGATCTCAGAAGAGAAAATTAAAAAACGCGTCGCCCAATTAGGGCTACAAATTAGTGAGCATTATCAAGACAGCGATAATTTAGTTATGGTGGGCCTATTACGCGGTTCATTCGTGTTCATGGCTGATTTGACCCGAGTTATTACCGTTAATCATAGCGTTGATTTTATGACAGCATCGAGTTATGGCAATAACACAGAGAGCTCTCGCGATGTGCATATACTTAAAGATCTTGATGATAATATTGAAGGTAAAGATGTTTTGTTGGTAGAAGATATTATTGATACCGGCAACACCTTAAGTAAAGTGCTGCAAATTTTAAATTTACGTGCACCTAATTCCATTCAAATTTGTACTTTGTTAGATAAACCAAGTCGCCGAGAAGAAGAGGTAGCGGTCAAATGGGTAGGTTTTGAAATCCCTGATGAATTTGTCGTGGGTGTCGGTATTGATTACGCACAAAAATATAGAAACCTCCCTTATATTGGTAAGGTCATTCCAACTGAATAAATAAAATTTTGAGTATATTTACAACAGAAAAAAAATCCGACACTAGGTCGGATTTAATTTTCAAAAACATTTAATTAGAATACTACTCGTGCTTTTCCCAATAAAACTAACGACGTGAACGTTTATGTTTCATTGCACTAAATTTCTCTAGTTGCTCCTCAGTTAAAATACTTTTCATCGCAAATTTATTTTTTGCTTTAATCAACGCGGCAGCAGAAAATACATCCTGGTTACTTGCTTGTAATTGAACAAAAGCTTGTTCGTCAAAGCTATCTGCTGACATTAAGGTTTTAACTTGCGCGTGAAAAGCTTTCATTGCTGGCTTTAATGCTTGAAGTTGAATTTTTTCTTCTGCGTTTAGCGCTTGAATATCCACTTGCTGGCTTTGAGATAGTCCTAATTTACTGGTGAGCTTAGCCAGCTTTTTTTCACTCATTTGTTGATGGTTTTTCTCCTGATTACCTTGATGGCTTGAGCTGTCATTACCAGCAAAACTCGCCTGTGACAAAACCAATACTGAACACAGTGAAGTGGCAATGGCTATATTTTTGAATGTAATTTTCATTGGAAATTCCTTTATGGGTAATGTTATTTTATTAATAGAGAGTTGAGTTACGCTTAATTAAGTTCATAGGTAGTATATCGAGGCTTTTTGCAAAGCAGTGCAAGGCTGTGTAAAGCTATGTAAAGTTATATTCTGCTTTACAAAGATCACGTAAACTAATAGTGAGTCAACTATTGCAAACTAGGCAGCTATGCCTCCCTTTCTCAAATCGGCCACTCTTATGACACAATTATCACCGAAAACTAAACACATTTTATTAATAGATGATGATGCTGAGCTTGCTGAACTATTAACCGAGTACCTTCAAAGCGAGAATTTCAAAGTTACTTCATGTTTTGATGGCGCAAGTGGTTTAGCAAAAGCTTTTGATGATACTTTTGACCTGATACTACTTGATGTCATGATGCCAATACTAAATGGCTTTGAGGTATTAAAGGCGTTGGGGGGTAACCATAAAACGCCTATTTTGATGTTAACGGCGAAAGGGGATGATAATGACCGAATCTTAGGTCTTGAATTAGGCGCCGATGACTACTTAGCTAAACCTTTTAAACACCGGGAATTATTAGCACGTATTAAAGCGATATTAAGACGTATATCTATTGTGAAAAGTCAAAATACTGCAGACGTAAATGCCTCGACAGAGCAACTGAGCATTAATCAAGTCAAAGTTAATCAAGCAACCCGTGAAATAACCTGTCGAGGTGATTTACTTGAATTAACCGGTACTGAATATTTGGTGCTGGTTTATATGCTAGAAAATAATGGCAAAATACTCAGTAAGTCTGAAATTTCTGAACAAGTCCTACAACGTAAACTCACGCCATATGATAGAACTGTGGATGTTCATGTGGGTAATGTACGTAGAAAACTACTCGCTATTGACCCAATAGATAAGATGAAAACAGTACGTGGTGCTGGTTATGTCTTTTTGCAAGGAGAACAATAACGATGCCGACATTACCTTCCTCACAGCATAAAAAATTTTCCTTAGGCATTAGCTTAAAACTATTTATTACTTTTTGGCTAGTTATACTCACCTCAGTACTTATTAGCTACCTAATCACTATGCAATTTAGACATAGTCCGAGTCAAGAACAAGCCAATCCTCAGCAGTTAAAACTATTAAACCAATACACAAAAAAGTTAGCGAACAAAAAACAGGTAAAACTTAAAGCCATACAGCTTAATTTTGACCGAAAACACCATCAGCACTTAATCATAAAAAACATAAGTAACAACAGAATACATGCGCCAAGACAACGCGGCTGGTCAGAAATAAAAGACTATTTAAGCAAACACCCTCTCGATAATCCCGTCACCATTGACTTTGCTTTTACAAAGGTTACTTCCTCTGAGCCTATAATCATTAATGGTGAAAAATTTCAATTGTTCATTGCTAATGAATTACACCGTAAACGTATTGTTAGCTGGGTTAATCAACTGCCTTTAGCTATGCGTTTAATCTTGCTGTTAATGATTAGCTTCCTATCATGCTGGTTGCTCGCCAAAAGCTTTACAAAACCCTTAATAGCCATACAAAAAGCCAGTAAAAGTATTGGTGAAGGTAAGCTAGCCACGCGCATAACAAAGTTTGACCAGCGATCTGATGAGTTTGGTGCCCTTGCACGCAGCTTTAATCAAATGGCAGAACAATTAGAAAATAATATTACTGCCCATCAACGTTTATTAGGTGATGTATCCCATGAACTAAGATCGCCATTAACTCGCTTACAACTTGCTGTTGCTTTAGCCGAAAAAAATATGGGCAATAACGTTGAGCAACAAAAGCATTTAAATCGCTGTGAAACTGAAGTTGATCGATTAGATGAAATGATAGCTGATGTATTAACGCTTTCAAGACTAGAGCATAACCAGAATGCCTTTACTGTTGATGATATTGATTTCATGCACTTAGTAGAGCACGTTGTGAACGACTGCCAATACTTTGCAAGCAGTAAAAACGTTACCATAGCGCTGCAAGGGAAAATTAGCTGCATTCTTTTAGCCGACAGTAAACTGCTCGCCAGTGCAATCAGTAATGTTGTGAATAACGCGGTGAAGTACTCACCAAAAGACCAAGTAGTGACGCTTGCATTAAGCGAGAAAAATGAGCGGATAACGCTCACAGTTTCTGATAATGGCCCTGGTGTGCCTGATGAAATGATAGAACAACTGTTCACTCCTTTTTTCCGTGTTGCCGATGGCAGAGAAAGAAACAGCGGCGGTACTGGCTTAGGATTAGCAATTGCCCAGCAAGCTATCTTCTTGCACCAAGGTAAAATAATCGCACAAAATCAAGTGCATAGCGGCCTAAAAGTTATAATTACCCTGCCGACATTATTAAAGCACATTACAAAAAATACTTAAGTAACTCCTCCTGCTACTGCAGAACAAAAGCACTTAATTAATTAGGTGTTTTTGTTCTCTACTTTCTTTAAATACCTAATAAGAATGAAATATTTAGCAACAATACACGCATTGAAAATATGCATCATAATGTGACACTGTTAGTCGTTTTAAAATCACTCACATGGAACTCATAATATGAAAAGAAGAATAATAACATTATGTACAGTACTCGTTCTCAATATGAGCACCGTATCTGCAGCTGAGCAGGAAAAAGTGGTAAGCAAAGCGAGCTACGATAAAGTTTTAGCTTCATTCGTCGATGCCAAGGGTCCTGGGGCAGCAGCTATCGTTAGCCAACACGGTAAAATACTTTATAAAGGTGCACTGGGCATGGCTAATATAGAGCTGAAAGTCCCCTTAAAAACTGACAGTATTTTTCGTCTAGGTTCAATAACCAAACAGTTTACCGCTGCCGCTATTGTGATGCTTGCTGAACAAGGTAAACTATCTATTGATGATGATATTCACAAATATGTGCCTGACTTCCCCACAGAAGAGCAAGTGGTTACTATTGCCAATCTATTGAGCCATACTTCAGGCATAGCAAATTACACCGAAGATGAACATATATGGAACAAGCTTATTCCAACAGAGACAACGTTAGATGAGATGCTAATCGAGTTTGCCAAGCACCCAATGCCTTTAAAAACTGGCGAAGCTATGCGCTACTCCAATACAGGTTATGTGCTGTTAGGAAAAATTATCGAAGTTGCCAGTAAAAAATCTTACCCTGACTTTATTGAGCAAGATATATTTGCCAAACTCGGCATGAAAAACAGTCACTTTGGCGGCTCACAACTGATTACTAACAGAGCTTCGGGTTACTCTCGAACTGAGCTAGGAGTAGTTAACGCTGCGCCTATTAATATGATGTGGCCACATGGCGCCGGCTCATTATTATCTACCGTTGATGACTTAAATATTTGGTTTAACGCGTTGCGAAGTGGTACGTTAATTTCGAAAACCAGTTATAAAAAAATGGTTACTCCCTTTTTACTTAATGATAAAAGTAGCTCAGATTACGGTTTTGGCCTAGGTGTGTACAACATCAATAAATATAAAGCCATTGGGCACGGTGGCGGTATTCACGGTTTTGTTACCCACGCTTTTTATATTCCAGAGAAAGATCTTTATGTTGCCGTATTAAACAACAGCGACTCTGATGGCAATCCTCAAGATATTGCCTTACTTCTTGCGGCTAAAGCCCTAAACATTGATATTCCAGAGTTTACAGCAATAAAACTCTCGGACAATAAAATCAAAGCAATGATGGGGTCTTATCAAGTTAACGATGAATCAAAGCGCACATTAACGTTTGAAAATAACATCACTTATTCACAACGTGATGATGGTCGTAAATGGGTAATTAAACCTATGTCTGATAATAGCTTTTATTATGAAGGCAGCCTCTCCTATTTCACTATTGTTCAGAACGAGCAAGGTAAACAGGTTATGAATTTCTACAGTGATTTATCTACCGTGCCGAGCCCTGCACTAAAGGCTGATTAATATGTAGCTAAGTTATGCTATAAAAAAAGGATGCTAGCGCATCCTTTTTACTTTCAAATATACTATTATTTTCTGTTAATAAAGCTAAATTTACTCGATATAAAATTACTCTTCCATTAGCTTTTAAAAAACATCCCAGTGTTCAACAATTTTTTTAATATTGTTATCAAAACGCCATAAATCGACCGTTTGTAAATTATAGGTGCCCGCCCCAGAAAACGTCCAAACCATGTCATCTTCCGCCAAAGTCAAAAATATTGTTAAACCTTGGGTACCTCCACCACTAACGTAGTTATACAAACCGTCACTACCATTAGGCACCCAATAATTATGTTGCAAGTAGTTTGGGTCGACTAACTCATCGATTAAATCAAGATTCTGGTTATTGAATAAATCCAAATAAAAATCTTTAACGATAACTTTATTTATTTCTTCAATGCTAATATTCGTATTAGCATATGTATTTTCAGGGTAAATGTACAAATCGCTAAAAACAGAGTTACCACTTGCTGTGTTCATATTAGGTGTCATAATGACATCCCAATGTTCCGTGATCAGATTGTCTGCCAATTTATACAAGTCAACTCTAGCACTACCGACATACTCATTATCAACATCTTCACCATAATGCCAATGTACGGCAACATAATCGCCATCAGCAACAATATGTTTAATCGTTGCGATATGATTAGGGTTGTTAGTAATCATTGCATCGAAATATTCTTCTTGTCCTGCAATACCCTCCCCAATAGCAGGATTATGCTGAATAAAGTCTTCGGCATATAAGGAATTAACTAACCCGGTATTTAAACCATTAATCACATCATTATATATTTGCTCAACAACAACTTTATTATCTTTTTCTTGTTCCACACAGGCTGTAAGACCCAATAACAACATGATACTGATAAGTTTAACTATGTTCATTTAACTTCCTTTTTTAAACTATTCTTATTTAATAAATAACGAATAAACATTTTGATTTTTTATAAAAACCAACGAATAAAATATTATCTATGTGTATTTATGTGAATGACTTTTAAAAAAATAATGTCACAATTTGATTTTGTGTTAATGTATTGTAAAAATACATAATGAAAAAATAAAAGAAACATCATTATTTTATTTCACTTAAATTCAACTGGTTATAGACATTGACAACTAAACTTTCACATGAAAAATTCAGCTTCAGCGAGTTCGAAGCCATCCCACAAGCCAATTTGTTAATTAAAAGATCAAGAGAAAAACGCGTTGAGCCCAAAGTAATGTCGTTATTAATATTACTCGCCAGTAAAAATGGAGAGGTTGTTACGCGAGGAGAAATTTTAGCCGCGCTGTGGCCAAATATAGTGGTAGGCGATGAGGTAATTTCTCAACTCATCTATTCATTGCGAAATGCGTTAAATGATGATGCAAAAAACCCGAAATACATCGAGACTATTCCCAAAAAGGGCTATCGATTTATTGCCGAAGTAAAAGTGACTGATGACGCAACAGAATCAGGTGTTGATAGCAACGAAAGTACGGATATTTTGCATAAAAAAAGCCAAATCACTTTGACAAAAAAATTACTAGTCAGTAGTTGCTTACTCTTAATTTCAGTCGTTGTTTGTACTTGGCTCTTGAGTAATATTATTTTACAGAAAAAGGTGAATAACTTTAAAATTAAGAACATTTTGCCCATCACTCACGATATTGGTGTTGAAGGTGATTTTAGCTTTCATGAAAATAATAACAAAATGGTATATATCAGCTCACAGGTCCAGCAGGTTGATATCTACCTAAAGACTTTAGGTAGTAACCTATCTGAACAAATTACTCATGATGAATGGGTCGAATATTCTCCTTTATGGCTAGATGAGCAAACAATTTCCTATATCAGAAAAAAGTCGGGCCTATTTCAAATTATTCGTCATGATTTACCAGGAAAACCGGAAATTATTTATGAATCTAAGATCGCCATTTTTAATTTAACCTTAAAAACAGATGAACCTTCTTCAATTAGCTTTATTGAGTATGATGATTACCAACATAATAAATTACATGAAATTAAATCTATAAACTTAGTTACTAATAAAGTGACCTACTTACATAAATCTACATTAAATTTACCAAGTGATATTCGAAATCAAGTCTATTCATTAGACGGTCAGACACTTTATTTTTTCAACAACAGTAATCAAGTAAAAAATATTGTCTCTTTAGATCTAAAGAGTAACCAATATAAAACAATTACCAACCAATTCTCGTGGGTAGAATACATTGCGTTGCTTGATTCAGGAAACTTGCTAATTGCGGGAGAAGTATCGGCAACTAAAGGTATTTGGCAACTCAATATAAGTGACAGTTCGATAAAGAGCATACTACCTAGCTCTGGTGGACAACGCATTACCCAGGCACAATTCAAACAAGACCATATTTATTACGCCACTTATAAAGCTTCAACTAATCAGGTAATTGCCGACATTAGCCAACAAACATTTGATGTTTTGCCAAAACTCAATAGTGATGCCAACGAATATTATGGTGTTTATTCAAAAGACAATAAAACAATATATTTTGTTTCAAATCGCACTGGCTTTTATGAAGTATGGTCCTATAACCTTAAGACTGAAACAACCAAACAAGTAACGCGATTACAGGCAAGTTTTATCTATAAACCCTCATTGTCTAATACAGAAGAATTTTTTGCTGTGGTTTATGAAAAAGAGGGGCTAACGCTGTCAATCATTTCATTAGTTACGGGAAAATCCGTTAAAGAAAGTACCATTCCCAGCATGAAATACCCCTTAGCATGGAGTGAAGACGATAGCAGCATCTATATTAGTGAACACATCAAAAGCGTTAATATATACCAATACGACAGCACTACATTAGAGCCCAAATTAGTACAAAATAATGCCGGACTTTTTGCCAAAGAAAGCTCAGACGGCAAGAGCCTGAGGTTAATCGATTATAAGGTAGGTGGTTTAATTAGCAAAGATGTCACCCATGGTAAAACATCGCAACTTAGCGATGCAATTTCTAATTTAGAGTTTCTCCGTCCTGGTGAGCTCAAAGCGGTTGGCCAGTCCCTTTTTTCGGTAATAAAAAAAGGCCCTTCAAGAAAAATAAAAAAATACACATTAGGCAATGATGAACAAGGTTCTACTAGCACGTTGTTAATGGACCTTCCTAATTGGTCTCGCGTCACCGACTTTAATATCGATGGTACTAAGGCTATTTTTTTTAAAACTAATCCCCCTGAGGGCGATATTATGACGATACAATTAAACCTATAAAGCCGCTCTTTAAACTACAAAAAAGAGTTAACCCATGTAGGGTAAACTCTTTGTTAAGGTGCATACACACTAAACTTATAATAAGCATTATTTCATTTACGCTATTGAGCAATACTGCCCGATTGTGTGTTCACATAACGCCAAAAATCTTCTTTATCCACCTTGTAGCAGCTAAATATTTTCTCGCACTTCCTTCCTTGAATTCTTGTGCCTGTTGCAAGGTTCGATGCAGGAGGGGCTGTTTTAAGGTTAGCTAACTCATAATCAAAAACGTCTCCAAGTGTCGGCGAAGAAATAGTAATGACCTCACGTTGTGAGTCACTAGGCCATTGAATATCAACTTGGCTTTGCGCTGTTTTTCCTTGATCCTTTTCTGTGCCATGACTAATAACGTCCAGCTCTATAATAAAGTCATTTACCCTTGAATAATAATTTCTATCAATCTGGCCACTTTTATTTAAATAACCAGCATACTTCTGAGCAACACTGTGCTTACCAATCAACGCTTTTTCTAACCACTTATCTGACTCACCAACATCCTTAATGCCCAGTTCACCGGTACCAAAAATAACGCCGAGTAAAAAGGCTGATTCAGTATGACCATTTCTTGCCGCTTTTTTTAAGTATTTAATGCCCTCTTGATTGTCAATAAAGTCATCTTCCATTAAATAAAATATCCCTGTACGGTATTGAGCATACGCAAATTGATATCTTGATGCCTTGCGAAAATATCGAATAGATTGAATGAGGTTCTTTTTAGTACCATAGCCTTGGTAATAAAGTTCAGCTACTGCGGAAATAGCAGTAACACGCTTGGCAATAGCCATAATTTTCCATTTATTAAAATAGGCAATACATTTTTCTTCCATGCAGGGTTCTATCGGTATGGCTTGAGCTGTCGGTGGGGGAATAAGGGGAGAAAGTAGAAAAAAAAGGATGTATATTTTCCTATAGTACATTGTTATTATTCCATTAATACAATTAGTGACTAAAAATTATACTAACCAAATTGTAACAAGACTACAAGACTAAAAAAAAATAAAATAAGTATAAGACAATACCTTTTACAGTAAGCCAAAGGCAGAGAGTAAACTACGCCCACTAAGCATCAAGGTGACAGCCACAACTATGCCTGCCAAAATATTTTGTTGACGAGTATTACGCTGCTCGCCTAGTGCATCACTATTCATCATCCATACTAAAAAGCATGCTATTAACGGTAGCAAAATACCATTAGCTACTTGGGCAAACCAAATAACTGACATCGGTTTATAGCCTAAACTAGAGATCACTACGCCGAGCAATAAAATAACAAACCAAATAGCTTTAAAGGAAAGTGAATTAAGTGCTTTGTTTAAGTTTAATATACCGCTTAACGCAAAAGCTGCAGCTAACGGTGCCGTAACGGCCGAGGAGATGCCCGCAGCAAATAAACCAACAGCGATGAAGATACCCGCAGCGTCGCCAAAAACAGGCTGTAAAGCTGGCGCTATATCCGCGGCATTAGTAATTTGAATTTGTTGACCAAAAAAAGCACTTGCCGCTGTTGACACAATAGCGATTGAGATCAAACCGCCTAACGGAATGGCAAAATATAAATCTTTTCGAGCATCGCTAAGTTGCTCAATTTTCTGCCATTTTTTACTGGCACTAGCGCTATGTAAAAACAAATTATAAGGTACAACTGTAGTACCAATTAACGCAATGACGGTTAGTGTTGCACCTGAAGGTAAACTTGGAATTAATAAACCACTAAAGAAATGAGACCAATTGAAATCTATCAAGAAAAAGCTGGCGAGAAAAGCAATGCTCATGATACCTACTAAGAAAATAAGTGACTTTTCGATAATACGATAACTGCCTGTAGCTAAAATACTCAAGGCAACTAATCCTATGAGTATTGGCCAGATTGAAGCTAAGCCAAGCCAGTGTTGATCACCAAAAAGGTGAGTTAAACCTAAACTTGCACCTGAAATATTCCCTCCTTGATAAGCGGCATTACCCACGACAATAGCTCCTACCACAAGAAATATAGATAAGTACTTACTTAACGGGGTCGTACAAGCTGAACGAATATTTTCACCTAAACCTTGCTGTGTCACTACGCCCAACCGAGCTGCCATCTCTTGTAAGATGATAGTGGCAAAGACAGAAAAAACTAATGCCCACAATAAGCTAAAGCCGTAATTTGCGCCCGCCATCGTTGCAGTAATAACCGTGCCTGGTCCGATAAAAGCCGCAGTAACTAGAACTGCAGGTCCAAATTGAGGAAACTTGATCATATTGTTCTTATTATATTTATTTAAATAAAGGGGGAGTGATTTTTAATATAATACCCATATTCACTAACCTTAACAAATTAGATATTTATTGTTATATTCTCACCTACGGTACTATCTTTATTAAGAAGTTAACCCATTAATAAATCAAGGACATAATTAGGTTTCTATCATGACAAAATTCATTTATTTAGAAAGCTTTCATAAACTGTTTTTTACTTTATTTAGCATAGTTATATTATTACTAAACTTAAATGTACCCAACGCTTTGGCAACTAATAATGAAAAAGCATACCAAGCTATTACCACTAAAGATGCGAACATTGATCTTGTCGAACTAGAATTTGCACTGACTCCCTTAACCAAAGATGAATTAACGGTAGAAGTTCATGCTTGGTTAGCCATTTTAAAAGCAAAAGCCACCATTGTCAGTGAAGCAGAGATTCATGTCAGTCAAAAACAAAGAAGAATTTTAGCTGCGCGGGAGATCTCTGATATCAGTGCCGACAGTGCTGAACTTATGAAAACAAGTAATACAGATAAAACTGCTGCCGCCGAATTGATAGAAGATATAGCTGAGATTAAGAAACTTACACAAGACCTAGAACATAGAAGCGCTGAAAAAGCAGTTAATACTATGGCAAAAACGCCAGAGTCTCTTAACGAGCTATCTCAAAAAGCAGAGCAATATAGTGATAAACTGCAAGAAAGACGCGAGCGTTTAATCAATAATCTCACGCAATTACGTGAAGAAAAAAATGATGCCTTAGAGCGTTTCCAGCTAGTACTTAACAACTGGGAGAGCAAAGGTGCTGATGGGACTGAATTACATCTTTATGCCAATGCGCTATCGGGCACAAACGTTGATTTAACCGATAGTGATGCCGCATGGTTAACCATTAAAGGCTGGCTATTATCGCAAGATGGAGGCTTACGTTGGTTAGCCAATATCATCAAGTTTACTTTGGCCTTACTCTTTATATATATACTTTCTAGAACGGCCGGAAAAATAACCGATGCGGCACTTAATCGCAATAGCAACTTATCAACGCTACTAAAATTATTTATTAAAGTATCAGTCCGCCGAGTTATTATAATTATAGGTTTTATTGTTTCGCTGACATTAATCGAAATAAATGTCGCCCCTGTCTTAGCCTTAATTGGTGCCGCAGGCTTAGTTGTTGGCTTAGCGCTACAAGGTACCTTAAGTAACTTTGCTAGCGGCATGCTCATTTTGATTTATCGCCCATTTGATGTCGGTGATATTATTAAAATAGATGGGGTAACTGGTACGGTTCATTCAATGACCTTATTATCAACATCGATTAAGACATTCGATAATCAACATCTTGTAGTGCCTAATAATAATATTTGGGGTACAACTATAGTCAACGTAACAGGTAGTATGACTCGTCGAGTCGATCTTGTGTTTGGTATTGGATATGGCGATGATATGGCAAAAGCAGAAAAGATCATGCTTGAGGTTGTTAGTAAACACGAACTAGTCTTAGAGAACCCTGCCCCTGTTATTAAAGTGAATGAATTGGCAGATTCATCTGTTAATTTTGTTTGTCGCCCATGGGTGAAAACAGAGAATTACCTTGATGTTTATTGGGACATTACTCGTCAGGTAAAAGAAGAATTTGATAAACAAGGCGTTTCAATTCCATTCCCACAACGAGATGTTCATGTACATCACGTTCCAGAAAACATTAAGCAACCATAAAGTTTGCTATAAAGAGAGTGAACTTACAGCTTACTCTCTTAAACAAAAAAACCGCTAATTAATAATTAGCGGTTTTTAATATAGAACAAACCTTATCGATAAACGTAAGTTAAGCGTTAAACTTTCGTCTCAACATAAGCATTTAAGTCATGCATAGATACTTTAGTTACGAACTCGTCGTTCATATAAAAGCTGACCATTTCGCCGTCTTTCTTACCACGTAAAAGCGCAGTTTCACCGGTATTGTAGGTGATATTAAATTCTAAAGTGTTTGCATCAATAGGTGTTACTTGTGCAGTAAGAACTTCTTTCTCAACTGCGTCCGTTTTAGTGATTGGGTCAAGGGGTGCTTCGGTTAATGAAGGGTCTAAATCTTTATTAATTTCATACATAGTTTTCATCTTTGAATCAAAGATGTGTGGCTTACCATTTAATGGATTTTTACCCGCCCAAAATTCAATCGAGTTAAAAATTATTGCATCTGCAGCAATTGTAAGTGCATACACTGGAGCTAAAAGCATATTGACACCACCACGTGCATAGCGGTTATCAACAACTTCTACATTGAATTTCATCACTTTAGCCGTTACCGCATTACTTCCGATACAACCCGTAAGCGTACCTGCAAGACCAGCAGTTAATGTTGCCATAATAGCCATTCTTACGAGATTTTTTTTCATCTATATTCCTTAAGTATGCTTGAGTTTATTACCATTATAACCACCTATAAAATAGCAAGTTATGTAGTAAAGTCAATATCATAAGGCGACATTCACCGTTACTTTGATGCTAAAGAACTCTTTACTCTTCGTCATTAACTTACCTTTAGTGAAAGAGCAAAATGGCTTAACTAGTTGTTATTTTGTATAAACAGCTTTTGTTCACATTCAATATTATAAAAGAAACCGATTTTTGCATTATGCACCGAGCTTTCAGAAAACTGTAACCTTAGCTGTTGATCGTCGCTTAACCCGCTTTCTGATAAGACTAAGTTGTCACCAAAAGCGTAATCGACTCGATTTTTTAAGACAAGTTGCAGCCCTTGCTCTATGGATTCAACATAAACCATTTGCATACCTGCATCTAAGAAGCTTTGATGCATTATGCCGATAACGTTAGGACGTAATAAGGCAACAATCTTTCCTTTTAGCTCCTTAAGTTCCGCCCATTTAAAACGCTCATTTTTCCTTAATCTATAAAAACCAATTTTAACAATACTGTCTGATAAGGACACAAAGCGAGCATACTTATCATCTTTTTTCGGGGGATAAAAGGACAAACACCAATGCCCATCTTTGATGACTCTGTTAGCTCGTGCTGGTGGTAAAAAAAGTGGGATGGGTGTCACACTAAAATGAGACTGTGCATATTGACTTAGCAATGAAAAACTTGATCCATAGCCAGGGAGCTTTAGGCTAGTATAAGGAGGGTAATCGACTGCGATAACATCAACCTTTAGTCGCTCGTTTGCTGACATAACAAAAAAGCTTAATAAGCAGAATAATAAAAAAGTAATTTTTTTCATAATCCAATATAAATCGATGATCGATTACATAACTTAACATATCACTATGGCACTGACTAATAGAGTATTTAGGGGGAGACAAAAGAAATTCAAAGCGTAACTTTACTAAAGAAATAAAGTAAATAATTGTTGTTTATATAACCTTCTGATATTTATTCAAAAAAAATGGGCACCTCTTATGAGGTGCCCATTTTATAGAATATGGCGGTGAGCGAGAGATTCGAACTCTCGAAAGGGATAAACCTTTACACGCTTTCCAGGCGTGCGCCTTCAGCCACTCGGCCAGCTCACCAGATTTAGTCTGATATTTTTAGGTGTTATCCTCACCATTAGCGTCTGATATGAAATTGGCTTTTGATCACGTAATACGTGTCAATAAAACCTTTCCAGCCAATTGACTAGTTCACCTCATTCTCAACAGGCGCTATGGTAAAAAAAAAGCCCTGCTGGTGCAAGGCAATTTTAATTTAATCTACAAAAAATGGTTTGATTGCTGTTTATTTATTCATAAAGCGATGAGAATGAATAAATTACACCACAATGCTATGCATTACCTTTTACTTTCAACTTATTTTCAGCAGCAAAATTAAGCATTCTATTTAAAGGAACTAATGCTTTTGCAGCTAAAGCCTCATCAACGTGTATTTCTTTACCTACAGGGCTCACTAACGCATCATGAATCGATTTTAAGCCATTCATTGCCATCCAAGGGCAACTTGCACAACTTCTACACGTAGCGCCGTTACCACCCGTAGGTGCTGCTACAAAGGTCTTTTCTGGGTTAGCTTGCTCCATCTTATAAAAGATGCCTTTATCCGTTGCGACGATAAAGTGTTTATTAGGCATTTCTTGACTGGCTTTGATTAACTGGCTGGTTGATCCTACTGCATCGGCCATTGCAACTACATTGGCAGGTGACTCAGGGTGAACAAGAATAGCGGCATCTGGGTATAGTAATTTTAGATCACGAAGTGCATTCGCTTTAAATTCATCATGAACAATACAAGCGCCCTGCCACATAAGCATTTTAGCACCTGTTTCTTTTTCTATGTATGAACCTAAATGACGGTCAGGCCCCCATAATATCGGCTTACCTTCACTCTCCAGCATATCAACAATTTCTAATGCAATACTTGATGTTACCACCCAATCAGCTCGCGCTTTAACAGCCGCAGAGGTATTTGCATAGACAACGACGGTATGATCGGGATGTTCATCACAAAAAGCTGAGAACTCTTCTATAGGGCAACCTAGGTCGAGCGAACATGTTGCTTCAAGCTCAGGCATCAATACTCGTTTTTCAGGTGTTAAAATTTTAGCCGTTTCGCCCATGAACTTAACGCCAGCAACAATTAACGTTTCTGCAGCGTGCTGTTTTCCAAAACGAGCCATCTCAAGAGAATCAGCTACACAGCCTCCTGTTTCTTCAGCAAGTGCTTGGATTACAGGATCAGTATAATAATGGGCAACCAATACGGCATTTTTTTCAATCAAGAGCTGTTTGATTTTCTCTATGTATTGCGCCTTTTCTTCATTGGCTAAAGGCTTAGGCTTAGCTGGAAATTGAAAATCAAAATCTACCGCGGTATTACTTACACTCATGGGTTCTCTCTAATTCAGGACTCGTAAAAACGTGGCAATTATAAGGGAAATCGCTACTAATGTGTAGTAGATATTAGTCGGTATTGATTGAATTAGGAATCGTCGGCCCTGAAGGATTTGAACCTTCGAGTTAATTAGATTAAACGGTTAAAAGCCTTGTCTGATGAACGTACATAATTATTTTTTAGGGATGATTTAACAATGGAGATTTATTTAATTAGGAGTGGTCGGCCATGAAGGATTTGAACCTTCGAGCTAATTAGATTAAACGGTTAAAAGCCTTGGCTGATGAACGGACATTAATTATTTTTTAGGGATTATTTAACAATGGAGATTTATTTAATTAGGAGTGGTCGGCCGTGAAGGATTTGAACCTTCGACAAATTGGTTAAAAGCCAACTGCTCTACCAACTGAGCTAACGGCCGTTCCTAATAATTATGGCTTATAAGCCATTTACTATTTATTGCTACTATATTTATTCAGGTAAATATTTACTGGTCTATATTTAATTAGGAGTGGTCGGCCGTGAAGGATTTGAACCTTCGAGTTAATTAGATTAAACGGTTAAAAGCCTTGGCTGATGAACGTACATTAATTATTTTTTAGGGATGATTTAAAAATGGAGATTTATTTAATTAGGAGTGGTCGGCCGTGAAGGATTTGAACCTTCGACAAATTGGTTAAAAGCCAACTGCTCTACCAACTGAGCTAACGGCCGTTCCTAATAATTATGGCTTATTAGCCATTTACTATTTATTGCTACTATATTTATTCAGGTAAATATTTACTGGTCGATATTTAAATAGGAGTGGTCGGCCGTGAAGGATTTGAACCTTCGACAAATTGGTTAAAAGCCAACTGCTCTACCAACTGAGCTAACGGCCGTTCCTAATGATACAAACTTTTACTTTCTTGAACTGGTCGGCCGTGAAGGATTTGAACCTTCGACAAATTGGTTAAAAGCCAACTGCTCTACCAACTGAGCTAACGGCCGATTCAAGATTTATTCTTTCAATTTACATGCTCTAGTATCTATTCTGATAAAGAGACTTTTTTAATTCAAACTTAACGTCATTACTTTAAGCTTAAAAGTGGTCGGCCGTGAAGGATTTGAACCTTCGACAAATTGGTTAAAAGCCAACTGCTCTACCAACTGAGCTAACGGCCGTTTTATCTGGTAAGTAGATTATAAATATTCTTGAATTGGTCGGCCGTGAAGGATTTGAACCTTCGACAAATTGGTTAAAAGCCAACTGCTCTACCAACTGAGCTAACGGCCGATTCAAGCGTACATTTATAAATTTACTTGCTCCATTATCTTTAACAATAAATCAATTTACGATTTACTACATGGAGACTTTTTTCAAACTAAAAGTTATTACTTTACGTTTTAAAGTGGTCGGCCGTGAAGGATTTGAACCTTCGACAAATTGGTTAAAAGCCAACTGCTCTACCAACTGAGCTAACGGCCGACGTTGTATTGAGTCACCGCCTCAATGCGGGGCATATAATACTCAAAATTTATTTAAGTGCAACAATAAACTTCGTTTTTCTTAATATAATTTCCTGTTAGAGTAAATTCCCAGCAATACGCTAGTTTTATCAGCAATAAAAAGTATGCCAATGCAATTTACACTAAAATAATTTAGTTAGTTAAACTGGCTAACCTTGGTTTAGCTAGTTTTGCTGCCGTTGATTCTGGGTACTCTTTTAGTAACTGTTGATAGGTAGCTATCGATTTTTTTACATCATTTTGCTTTTGAGCAACCATGGCAAGTTTTAATAAAGCGTCAGGACGTTTAGTCGAGTCTTTATATTTGTTAACAACAATTAAAAACGCTTGGTTAGCTTGTTCAAGTTCGCCTTGATTAAAGAGTAACTGACCTAACCAGTAATGAGCATTGGGCGCATAACTAGAATTTGGAAAGCTTTTATTAAACGCTTTAAACTCAAGAATAGCTTGTTTATAACGTTTATCTTTTAAGACTAAGTTAAGTGCACGATCATAGGTTTCATTTTCAGTTAAATTATCACTATAACTCGCACCGTTTACCGATTCACTAATAGTAGCCATTGGGCTTGTAGTCACTGACGCGGCTTTACTTGTTGATGAAAGTACCTCATTGACTCGCCTATCAATTTCTTGATAAAGCTCTCGTTGACGCTCTAATACTTGGCCTAATTGATGAGTATGTAACTCTGTTACACCACGAAGTTCATTCACTTCAGTTTGTAACAGTTCCAACTGACGCTGGATATTGACTTGTGCCTTATTACGAGAGTCGAGCTTTCGTGACAAAGTTGCTAATTGTTCGGTTAACGCTGAAGAGTCGATAGAATTGGCGTTAACATCAATGACTGGCGCTTTAGCTACAGCTAACGCACTAAAGGCGCTAGCTGTAAACATCATGCCAAACAAAACTTTTTTTAGTTTCATTCAGTTACCTGCTTAGTTGAGACTGATTAAGTCTTAGTAAGTATTAGTAAATATTAGTAAACTAGTACGGCACGACGGTTTTTAGCGAAAGCATCTTCACTACGGTCTTTAACCATTGGCTTTTCTTCACCGTAGCTAACTACAGTAAGTTGGCTAGCGGCAACACCCATATTTTCTAAATAAGTAGCAATAGATTTAGCACGACGCTCGCCTAATGCAATATTATATTCAGGTGTACCACGTTCATCGGCATGACCTTCAACTAATACTTTTACATCAGAGTTAGCATTTAAGAATTTAGCATGAGCATCTAAAATTGCAGCATACTGATCATTTACATTTGAAACATCAAAATCAAAATAGATAATATGTTCAGAACGTAACGTCTCTAATTCTTGACGCTTTTGCTCTTCAATTTCAGCAGCGCGTTTTGCAGCAGTAACTTTCACTGCTTCTGCGTCAGCTGCTTTTTGAGCATCTGCTGCATTTTGAGTTATTTGGGCATTAGTATCTACTTGGCTGTTCTCATCGGTATCTGAGTTTGAGCTACAAGCTGATAAAACGGTAAGAGGTAAAGCTATTGCTAGGCATTTTACTATGTTATTAAAGCGCATTTTATTTTCCTTTGTCCTAAAAATTATAAGTTAAAATTCAATTAGTTTTTGTTGTGTATCTTATTATTATAAAAATGGCGACCAAGCAGGTGCTTTTACTTGACCATCAAGTGCAGGCAATCTTGCTTTAAAGCGACCATCTACCGACACTAAACCCAAGACTTGTCGATTATTATGTAAGGTACTGTATATAATCATTCCACCATCGGGTGACACACTTGGCGACTCATCTAAACGAGTTTCAGTTAACACCTGAAATAACCCAGACGCTAGCTCTTGTTTCGCTAGACGATATTTACCATGAGTTCTATTGACCATAATCAGTTGTTTACCATCTGGTGTAAGCGAACCTCCTAGGTTCATCTCACCGTCAAAAGTTAAACGTCTTACTTTCCCCCCGGCTAAATCTACGCGATATAGCTGCGGTTTTCCACCCCGTTCTGAACTAAATATCAATGATTTACCATCTGGAGTCCAACTTGGCTCTGTATCTATCGCTCTATTTCGTGTAATGCGACGCACTTTCATTGTAGCTAAGTCCATCAGATACAAATCTGGGTTACCATCTTTTGACAGTACCATTGCCATACTTTTTCCATCAGGGGAAAAACGTGGCGCGCTATTAATGCCCATAAATGAGCTTATTAATTTTCGTTCACCCGTATAAATATCGATAGTATGAATTTGAGCTTGGTGATTTTCAAACGAAACATACGCCAATTGTTCACCATTAGGACGCCAAGATGGTGACATTAACGGTTCTTTGGAACTTAACAATACATGTTCATTAAAACCATCATAATCGGCAAAAGCCAATTGATATGGATACTTTCCTTGATCACGAACAATAATATACGCAATTTTACTTAAAAAAGCGCCTTTAGTTCCGGTGAGCTTTTCATAAATAACATTACTGATGCTATGCCCATATCGACGTGCTTGGTTAAGTTCGATATTGGCACTACTTTGCGCCAATATATGGTCCTTAGTGTTAACTAACTCGCCATTACTAAGCATTGAGGTTTCACCGCCAGTAATCTGCCCACGAATCACATCAATAAGCTGATAACTGACTAAATAACGGCCTGGTGTCACTTCACTAATTTTACCGACGACTACAGCTTCTGCACCAAGGTTTGCCCAAGCGCTGTAATCAATACTTTTAGCATCAGAAATAGCTTGTGGAAATTTATCATGAGCAATAGGACTAAACTTACCACTACGTAGTAAATCATCACTGATAACTTTTGATAAAGACTCTGGACGTTCACCTGCACCTGTCCATTCAAAAGGTACTATGGCAATTGGTCTGGCACTATCTACGCCACCGGTGATAATGATTTCTAATGCTGCTATTGCATTAGTTGAGCTAAGCGCAATAAAAGCGCTCAGCAACACCTTTGATAATAATTTCATATAGTTGGGTATTTTCCTTTAAATAACTTCATTCGTTACTTTCTAGATTAAATATCATGCCAGTAACTGTCTAACAAACACATGATAATGACTTACATTAAAATTCTGGTATAACGGTCACTGATAGATTTTTCATTTCTTTAAACACTTCAGGATCTTTAGAAACAGGTAAATTACCGGCTTTACCAACCGCTATTTTGGCGGCATCACACACCACTTTATCACCTTGACCTATTTTTACTGCGATAACAAAGCCAGATGGCGCCAAAGTAATATCTAACTTACAAGATTTACCATCCATAGTACTGCGATCTTTAATCATACGTTGATTAATACTTTGGGTGATTAAGGCTGAATATCGTTGTGTTTCAGTCATAACTTGCTGATGTCTTGCTTGATTACGGCTCGCCATCTCATTAGCCATTTGCTCAGCTAGCATTGCATCTTGCATCGCTTGCTCTTTCGCGGCAATTTCATCCCGTTTGCGGTCTGCAATTTTTTCAAGGCGTAAGTCCTCTGCTTTTTTTGCATCGGCTTCTTCTTTTAAACGTTTAGATCTAGCTTCAGCAGCCGCTTTTTCAGCAACTTGTTTTTCTTGTTCTTTTTGCTTACGTATTTTTTCAGCTTTAGCTGCTTTAGCATTAGAAGATTTAGCCGCTTTATCAGCTTTAATTTTTTCTTGCTCTTTTATCATACGCTGTTTTTCTAGCTTCTTGATACGTGCTTCTTCCTTAGCACGACGATTCTTAGCGTCTACTGCACGCTTTTCAACCGATTTAAGGCGCTTTTTTTCAGCATCGAGTTGATCCGTTTTTTGCTTCTTTATCTTATTTACAGCTCGCTCAAAGGTTGCTTTATCAATCACTACCGCTTTGATTGGATCACCAGACTGCTTTGCCGGTGTTGGTTTTAGTTTAGGTGTGGAAGCAAAGTCGCCGGCAAGTAAACCAACCAGTAAAAAAACATGCAATGCGATACTTAACCACAACGCTTTAACGTAAGGTGATTTCGTAGTAAAACGAGAAATTAACTTCTGGGCCACGCTAATCCTCCACCGAATCTGTCATTAAACCGACTGAAGGTACGCCTGCTACTGTTTGCAGTAAGACCATAAGTTGTATAACAGCATTATACGAAACTGCGCCATCGCCATTAACAACAACAGGCGTGCCCGGCTCAACGGCCAAGTGTGCTTTAACTAATACTGCAACTTCTTCAGCTGACATAGGCTCTTTGTCATTGGCTCCAACGGTCAAGTAATAACGCCCTTGAGCGTCAACACTGGCAACCAGTGGTGTTTTACTGTCTGCATCGAGCGGCTCTGCTTCTGCTTGCGGCAAATCGACTTTAACACCTTGAGTAATTAAAGGTGCGGTAACCATAAAAATAATTAATAACACCAACATCACATCAATGTACGGAACTACATTTATTTCAGCCACTTTACGGCGTCTAACTCTTTGGTACATAGTAATGCCCTATTTAGTAGATTGCTCAGCGGCTGATTGACGTTGTAGAATACTAGAAAATTCATCCATAAAGTTGCCATAACTATTTTCTAATTTCTCAACTTTATGACTAAAGCGGTTAAAGGCAATTACTGCAGGTATTGCTGCAAACAAGCCCATTGCTGTGGCAATTAACGCTTCAGCTATACCCGGTGCAACCATGGCAAGTGTTGCTTGTTTTACCGCACCTAAAGCAATAAATGAATTCATGATACCCCATACTGTACCGAACAAACCAATGTAAGGACTAATAGAGCCAACGGTCGCCATAAAGGGCAAATGCGTTTCTAAACCATCGACTTCTCGTGATAAAGCAACACGCATAGCTCTGTGTGTACCATCAACTATGATTTGTGGGTTATCTATATGACTTTTTCTTAACCGAGCAAATTCTTTAAAGCCTGCAACAAATAAATTTTCAATACCCTGTACTTGAGGTTTAGCGCACGTTTCGCTATAGAGTTTACTTAAATCTGCCCCGCTCCAGAATTTATCTTCGAATGCTTTTAATTCTGCAGCCGCTGTACGTAAAATCTTTCTGCGTTGAAATATCATCGCCCAACAGACAATAGAAAAAGTAAGTAAAACAAGCATTACAAATTGCACCAAGATGCTTGCTTCTAAAAATAAATGGAAGATTGATATTTCAGCTGACACGTTTAAACGCTCCTAGTATTAATTCGGGGATAGCACAGGGTTTATTCTGACTAAAATCAACGCAAGCAATACGTATTTTGGCCGTACATAACACTTGCTTTTCTTGATTGGTAATTTGTTGTTGAAACACTAAACTTGCGCGTTTCAGAGTAACAATGCTTGAGCTCACCTCAAGTAAATCATCGAGCTTGGCCGAAGCAAGATGATCCATTTCAACCTTTCTGACCACAAAACCTAGCTTTTGTTGCAAAAATACTTCTTGGTTTATCCCTATTTCTCTAAGCCACTCTGTTCTAGCTCGCTCAAAAAATTTTAAATAATTAGCATAATAGACAATACCGCCCGCATCCGTATCTTCGTAATAAACACGAATAGCACATTGATGGGTTGTTTCAGTGTTCGATTGAGATGCTACTTCAGACATGACTATTAGTATTATTATGTTGGGGTTAAATGATTGATGGTACTAAGTAGCTCTATAGTAATAGATAAAGCATTGCGCAAACAAGGTAACAGAGATAAAAATGTACCTTTTTTCGCATAAAAAACACGAAAATAGCTTTAATAATACTGAAAAAACAAAAAAAGCGCCATAAGGCGCTTTTTTAAGGTAATACCAATGAGTATAAGTAAGTGTTTACTTCTTTATACTAAAGGGTACAAAACTACCGCATCAATTAGTTATGACGTGGTGCTTTTTCAGTACGACGAGCTGGGCGTGGTGCTTGGCTAACAACTGCTTCATCTGACGTAGTGATTGAAAGAGGTTGACGACGAACGCGCACGCCTTTCAATTGGTTAAACAAGTCAGTTGGGATACCTTTAGGTAACTGAACGAAACTATGCTTATCATGTAAGTTAATAGCACCAATATAGCTACTATCTAGTGATATTTCATTAGCTATAGCGCCAACAATATCACCTGGACGTGCACCATGTTCTTTACCCACTTCTAAGCGGTAAGTTTGCCAATCAACATCTGTGCGGTTTACTTTAGCTTTACGTGGTTTTTCATCACGAGCTGGACGGCTATCACGAGCTGGACGGCTATCACCACCACGTGAGTCTCTACGGCTATCGCCACCACGAGAATCTCTACGGCTATCATTGCCACCACGGTCATTGCGTTCAGTACGTTCACGCGCATCACGACGAGGCTTAGGATCTTCTTTTGGTTGAAGTGGTTGCTTCATTTGCTTTTGGTAAAGCAATGCTGCAGCAAGGTCAATCATAGAAACTTCAGATTCAGCCGCCATGCCTTCAACAATTTCACGCATGCTTGAGATATCTTTCTCTGCCACAATACTTGCAACTTCAACACGAGTACGCTCAATACGGATTTTACCAATATCTTGGATATTTGGTAAATCGTAGTTAAGAACAGTACCATTCGTTAAACGCTCATAATGACGAATTGAGTACATTTCACGTGGACGTACAAAAGCAATTGACATACCTTCACGACCAGCGCGACCAGTACGACCAATACGGTGAACATAAGCTTCGTTATCACCAGGTAAGTCATAGTTAATTACCAAAGAGATACGAGGAATATCTAAACCACGAGCAACAACGTCTGTCGCAACTAGGATAGATGATTTACCCGATTTCATTTGGTCAATACAACGTTCACGTTGTGCTTGGTTCAAATCACCATTTAGTGCTAATGCCGGGTAGCCCGCACGCTCTAATTTTTCTGCTATATCAACAGTATCGTTACGAGTACGAACAAAGATAATCATTGCATCGTATTCAACCACTTCAGCAATACGCTCTAATGCAGTCATTTTAGTGATACCACTAACTTTCCATGCGTACTGAGTAATGTTGGCTTTTGCTTTTTTAACAGCGGCAACTTTAATGTGCTCAGGATCTTTTAAGAAACGGTTAGCAATTTTACGAATAGCTGGTGGCATTGTTGCTGAGAATAAACACATTTGTGCAGTTTTTGGGATGTGATCCAAAATCCACTGGATGTCTTCTAAAAAGCCCATGTTTAACATTTCATCTGCTTCATCAAGCACACAAACGCGTAAATCATCTAATTTAAGGCTTTTACGACGTAAATGGTCCATTAAACGACCAGGAGTACCAACAACAACTTGTGCTCCACGCTCTAGTTGTTGAAATTGTGGTCCATAAGATTGGCCACCGTACAATGTAGCAACACTTAAACCTTTCATGTCTTTACCGAAAGATTCAATTGCTTCAGCAACTTGCATTGCTAATTCACGTGTAGGTGCCAAAACCATTAATTGTGGTTTTCTAAGTGATGTATCAATTTTTGCTAAGGCTGGTAAGCCAAACGCAGCGGTTTTACCCGTACCTGTTTGTGCTTCACCTAATACGTCTTTACCTGCAAGTAATGGCGGTATAGTTAATGCTTGAATATCGGTAGCAGAGGTAAAGCCAATGGAAAGTACAGCGGATAATAAGTTTTCAGGTAAGCCTAAAGAGGCAAAAGCTACAGCTTCAGGTTCAGTTACAGTTTCGGTTTCAGTTTTTTGATCAGTCATAAATAATTTTCATCTTCGCAAGGCAGGCGCATTACTTGAGCATAATTACTTGGGCGTAATTATAAAAATCAATCGCAAAGCTGCCGCCAAGTTAACTGTTCGTTAATTAGCTGCACTTTATAGCATTTGATTTAAATTGCTAAAGTCTTAACCTGCGTAAAATATATACGAGGAAACCACCAGGAAGACTTTAGGCGCATAGCGTTCTATTGACGCTATATTTCTTGCTAATTCTAGGGGCGAATTAGCTGGCAAGTCTATTGGGCGGTAAAACCCCACTCATCTCGATAGTCTTATACATCCATTAAACTATCACTAGTTAGTATAAGTAAGTCGCTTATCGGACTAACTTCGGCTGAAATTCATTCAACCTGTTATCGAGGCGCGCATTATACAGAGATCTGATGAGTTGGCAAGAAGTTTATAAAATAATGTCTTGGTAAAAGTTAGCGTATTTTACTTTGTGCGAATTAAATATAAACTTTCTTAAGGATTCCCTGCCCTCTTGTAAGTTGTTAAATTTAGCTGCAACAATATTATCCTCGTGCCTGACTAGTTCGAGCTCAAGTTTTAAAGGCTTATCGCCAGCTAAACTCATTTCAAATGAAGACTGTTGCAGATCAATATAATTACTGTCTGAACTAGGTACTTTAATCGTTAACCCTGTCGCCGAAAGTGACAACAACTCAATTTTTTCACCATGATAAAGATCAGTGATAGCAACATTTTTAGGCGTATTTACTCGCCAACTACGCTCACTGCCATTAACATCAATGATTTCAGGAGTGCCAAATTTAGGCGAGAAATCACCTTGTTCACTTATCGATAGAGAGACAGGAAACCATAATTGATAATGGCTAATTTCTGCCAACAGCGTTAGTTTACTATCCACTAAAACTTGTCTTAAATAATGTGGTACAGCTGTTTTTACACTAAGTTGGTGTTGCGAATTACTAACCATACTGTCATTTGAGGTTTCAGTAAAAATATTACTGAAAAAATCTAATTCTTCCGTCGAAAATTCCACTTGAATTTCATACCGCTTGTTGTTTTTATGTTAACAACTTTAACAAGAATATTATGTAAGTGCAATTATCGACCAATTAAGGTTGTTTTTTCATCCAAAAAAGCAACTGACCACTCATATTACTCTTCATCGCCATTAAGTATATCAGCAAAATTTTCAAGTTTATCTAGCGCTAAACCATGAATAGATTTACGGGGGTAGCGTCCTGTTTTACTCATAACACCGGCCTCAACCTTCATCAATAATTCTAATGATTGATCAATTGTTTCAACCGCATGTATGGAAAACTCTCCGCGAGATACCGCATTAATCACTTCATCATTTAGCATTAAGTTAATCACGTTCGTTTTTGGAATAATGACCCCTTGTGTCCCTGTTAAACCTTTATCTTTGCATAACTGGAAGAAGCCTTCTATCTTCTCATTAACACCGCCAATCGATTGCACTTCACCGTGCTGGTTGATTGAACCTGTTATCGCAAGACTTTGATCTATCGGTAATAAGGTAATAGCAGAAATAAGCGCACAAAGCTCTGCCATTGAGGCACTATCACCGTCTATATGACCGTAAGATTGCTCTATAGCAATATTTGCAGAAATACTAACAGGGAATGTTTGCCCATATTTATGACCTAAGTAGCCAGTTAAAAGTAGAACACCTTTAGAGTGAATAGACTTGCCTAAATCGACTTCTCGTTCAATATCGGTAACGCCTTCACTACCGGCATAAACAGTTGCGGTTATACGTGCAGGGGTACCAAAAACACTATCACCAATCTCAAGTACCGTTAAGCCATTCACTTTACCTATAAACTCACCTTCCGTACTGATTAATACCTGTTGCTCTTTAATCTCACTGAGCCAGGTTTCACTTAATCGTCCGATACGTCGTTTTTTCGCTGCTTGTGCTAAAGCGATATGCTGGGCGGTTAGTAATCCTTTACCTCCTTGCTTTTGCCAACAGTAATTGGCTTCATCAAGTAGATCGTTTACTTGAACGATGTTTGCTGAAATTTTATGCTTATGCTCGCCTCGCCTAAGGGCATAACGAACTAACTCTAATACGGCTTCATCACTCACCACAGGATAATTATGTTTATCAGCCCGTTGCCTAATCAATTGCCCAAACGCAATTAAATTACTATCTGTTTTATCAAGATGACGGTCAAAATCGGCTAAGACCCTAAACAGCTCAGTAAACTCTTGGTCATAATCTTGTAAGGTATAATAAATTTCGGCATCACCTAATAATATCACTTTAACCTGCAAGGGAATTTTTTCTGGCTGTAAACTATAGCCACTAGATGGACTAAATTCAGAATAGGGATTCTCAATGGTGATTTGCTGAGTCTTCAAAGCGAGCTTCAAACGCGACCAAACCATAGGTTGACTTAACACCTTTTCGGCATCTAATAATAAGTAACCGCCATTAGACTTATGTAATGCACCAGGTCTAATTAGTCGATAACTGGTATAACTACCGCCTTGAAAGCTAGTATAATCTACATGCCCAAATAAATTTTGATACGTTGGGTTCTGCTCATAAACCACTGGCGCTCCTTGATTTTCCTCACGTGGCACAAGTAGTTTTGGTAAAAAATATTCCACCATTAACTTACGTAATTCTTTGTCTGTTGGTGTATCGTCAGATTCGTTTACTAAAACCTCTAAGATTACATCTACCACATGGTTTTTCACTTTAGCTAAATATTTTAATACACCTTCATTTTCACTAAATTCATTTTCTAATTCTTCTATATAAGGTTTGATAACCTTCTCAGCAGTGTCATTTTTAAGTTTTCGTAATTGCTCAAACGAAAGCCGCTTCCATAAAGGTAGCTCTAATAATTGCTCCGAAAGTACTTCTTCTAAGTCACTTAAACATTTATAAAACTTAGTCCGTTCCTCTTCAGTTAACTTAGAGAAGTCTTTATCACTCAATGGCTTACCATCGACCAAAGGCGCAAAACCTACTTCACCATCTTCTTCATACAAAACAACGTTATCTTTGAGGGCAAGCTCTTCAACAACGGCGATGGCTTGGTCGTATTTTTGATTAAATTCTCTATCAATGGCTGACTTTTGTCTTTGGTAGCCTGGATTATCAAAAACCTCAGGAAACAAACTGAGTAAACCATCAATAAATTTATTCATGCTCATCAATAATTGTTTGCCACCACCTGGCTTAACTGACAAGGTTAATGGAATATGGCTTTCGTCAAAATTATTGGTATAACACCATTCATCTGGTGAGGTTTGCGCGGCGGCAAGAGAGGTTAACATTTGCTTAATTAACGTTTGTCGGCCGGTGCCATGCTCACCTAGCGCAAAAACATTAAAGCCGATTGCAGACATTGACAAACCAAATTCTAATGCTTCTTTTGCCCTTTCATGGCCAACAAAACTTTGAGCGGTAACGTCATCGAGCTTGCTGACTAATTTTTTATCATCAGAAAATAAGGAAGCTGACAAAGGAGAAGTTAGATCATCAGCAACTAGGCGAGTTTGATCAGCAAGGCAAGCTGGAGTTTTAGTCATGTAAATCCTTTAAAGAGCGTTTTTGAGTCTCGCTCTTAATAATAAAAGTATGAACGTTTACGTATCAACATCAATGTATCGAAACTAACGTATCGAAATTTTGGCGATAGTGTACTTGTTAACATTTTGGCTAACAAGTTGATTGTAATATTACGGGTTGAGTGGGAGACGAATAAAGTCTGTTGAACCGCAGTGAACACACTCACCAATCTGACTAAAATGCACTATGGTAGTTATTTCATCGCATTGTTCACATTGCAATTCTCCAAAACCAATGAAGTCGCCACTTTTGTATAAGCCATCATGGTTAAAGTCATCAACCAGCTCTGCCCATTCCACTTGTGATTTATCTGTTAACTTAGCGAGGTTATCCCACAAGGTTTCATTTAATAAACCTAGATAGACTGAGTTTTCGGCTTGTGTTCGATTTAGTTGATAAAAGTCATGCAGATCATATTTTAAATTATCAATAAATTGCTGTAATTTTTCTTCAGACATTGTTTCAGCGGCACTCGCATATAACTTAGCCTGTTTAATAAACTCGTCAATGTGTGGCTTTTGCTCAACTTTTACTTCAACTAACCAGTCATTAAGTTTTCTATAAATATCAGCAAAGTAATCATTTTGTTGTGACATTAGTATTCTCCCTTAAAAGTATTACTTTAACTATAGGTTCAAGTATAGGAAAAGTTATAGCTTACGCTTAATTATGCTTGTTGTTACCCCGTTACATAAGGTATTCTACTGCGATAAATCACATCGATTGTCCTCTGTTTATGCCGCTTTACGTCGCGAAACAAGCAATTCGGTAACACCTTAAAAGCATTAGAGAAAGTCTTAATGGAAGCCATTTATAATCCCCAAGCGATTGAAGCAACAGTACAAAAATTTTGGACTGATAACAACACCTTTCAAGCTATTGAAAATCCAGATAAAGAAAAATTTTACTGCTTAGCTATGTTTCCTTACCCAAGTGGTCGATTACACATGGGTCATGTACGCAACTACAGCTTAGGTGATGTAATTTCTCGCTACCAACGTATGCAGGGCAAAAATGTCATGCAACCTATGGGTTGGGATGCCTTTGGTTTACCCGCTGAAAACGCTGCAATTAAGAACAAAACCGCGCCAGGAAAATGGACATACGAAAATATTGACTACATGCGTAATCAATTACAATCACTTGGTTTTGGTTATGATTGGGGCCGTGAATTAGCGACATGTAAACCTGATTACTATCGCTGGGAGCAGTGGTTTTTCACTCAACTTTTTGAGAAAGGTTTAGTCTATAAGAAAAATGCCACGGTAAACTGGGATCCAGTCGATCAAACGGTTTTAGCGAACGAACAAGTTATTGACGGTAGAGGTTGGCGCTCTGGTGCGCTAGTAGAGCGTAAGCAAATTCCACAATGGTTTATTAAGATTACTGATTACGCTGAAGAGTTACTTGATGATTTAGATAAATTAACCGAGTGGCCTGAGCAAGTAAAAACTATGCAACGTAACTGGATTGGTCGCTCTCAAGGTGTTGAGATGACTTTTGAGGTTGCCGAGTCCACAGAAAGTTTTGATATTTATACTACCCGACCTGACACGTTAATGGGTGTGACTTATGTCGCACTTGCTGCTCAGCATCCATTAGCAGTAGCTGCCGCGATAGATAATGCAGATTTAGCGGCTTTTATTGATGAATGTAAAAACAGTAAAACCACTGAAGCCGATATGGCTGCAATGGAAAAGAAAGGTGTCGATACCGGTCTTAAAGCTATTCACCCACTTACCGGTAAATTAGTGCCTGTCTGGGCTGCTAACTTTGTGCTAATGGATTATGGCTCAGGGGCTGTAATGTCGGTACCAGGTCATGACCAGCGAGATTATGAATTTGCGATTAAATATGGTTTAGCCATCGAGCAAGTCATTGCAGGCCAAGAATCTGATGATATTAACAAGGCTGCTATCACAGAAAAATCTACGTTAATCAATTCTGGTGAATTTGATGGCTTAGATTTCGAAGCCGCGTTTAAAGCCATCAGCGATAAGTTGATCAGCGAAAGCAAAGGTAAAACGACTACTAACTACCGTTTACGTGATTGGGGTGTTTCTCGCCAACGTTATTGGGGTACGCCAATTCCAATGCTTAACCTTGCCAACGGTGAATCAGTACCGGTACCAACAAATGAATTACCGGTAGTATTACCAGAAGACGTGGTAATGAATGGTACTACGTCACCGATTAAAGCGGATCCAGAATGGGCCAAAACCACTTATAACGGTGAAGAAGCTTTACGTGAAACAGATACTTTTGATACCTTTATGGAATCATCTTGGTATTACGCACGTTATTGTTCACCAAATGATGACACCCAAATGATTGATCCTGCTAAAGCAAACTATTGGTTACCAGTAGATCAATATATTGGTGGTATCGAACATGCAATATTGCATTTATTATACTCACGTTTTTTCCATAAATTATTACGTGATGTTGGCTTAGTTGACTGTGACGAACCGTTTAAAAAGCTTTTATGTCAGGGCATGGTTTTAGCTGAGACATATTATCGTGAAGCTGACAATGGTGGTCAAGAGTGGATTGCACCAACAGATGTTTCAGTAGAACGTGACGACAAAGGCAATATCACCTCATCAATTAGTAAAATTGATGGCCTACCTGTGTTATCTGCCGGTATGAGCAAAATGTCTAAATCGAAAAATAATGGTATTGACCCGCAGGAAGTTATCGAGAAATACGGTGCTGATACGGTACGTTTATTTATCATGTTCACTTCACCACCAGAGCAAACTTTAGAATGGTCTGATGCCGGTGTTGAAGGCGCACATCGTTTTGTTAAACGTGTTTATAAATTAGCGCATGACTTTGTTGAAAGTACGAGTAACTCACCTGTTGTTGATATTGCGACGTTAACATTAAATGCTGGTCATAAAAAATTACGTCGTGAATTGCATAAAACGATTGCCAAAGTAACCGATGATATTGGTCGCCGAAATACGTTCAACACTGCAATAGCTGCCATCATGGAATTAATGAATCACTTGGGTAAAGCTAAGCTAGACAGTGATGAAGATAAAGCAATAATGCAAGAAGCTGTTCGCGCCGTGGTATTAATGCTAACGCCAATCACCCCACATCTTTGTCACAATTTATGGCAATTAGTTAGCGGAAGTGATGTTAATGTAGAAGATGCTAACTGGCCGGTAGTTGACGAAACAGCTTTAGTTGAAGACGAGAAACTTATTATTGTACAAGTCAATGGTAAGTTACGCGCAAAAATTACTGTTGCCGCCGATGCAAGTAAAGAAGTTGTTGAAGCGCTTGGCTTAAATGATGAAAGTGTATTGAAATTTACCGAAGGTAATACCATACGCAAAGTGATTTATATCCCAGGTAAGTTACTTAATATTGTTGCCAACTAACAGGTACATGATAAATGTATAAATTAAGCCTTGCCATTAAGAGCTTAATTATCGCCCTGTTAACCACAAGCTTATTAACCGCTTGTGGTTTTCAACTCCGCGGTGATTATCTACTCGATGATGACTTACAAACACTTTATCTTAGTTCTACTGATGTTCACGGTGAGTTGACGCGATTAGTTAAGCTCAACTTAACGCACAACCAAGTTAACGTGTTAAAACATTCGAAAACTGACATTCCTGAATTACGTATTATTTCAGATAAGTTAGATAGACGAACATTATCATTATTTACTAATGGTCAAGTGGCTGAGTATGAGCTGATATATTCAGTGCATTATCAAGTACGCTTCGCTGGTGAAGATGCCAAAGACTTTCGCTTTGAGCTTTATCGGGATTATCAGGACGATCCTAATTTAGCCCTAGCAAAAAGTCGTGAGTTGTCGTTATTGTTAAGTGAAATGAGAACGTCTGGTGCTGATAAAATATTACGTGATTTAGCAAGAATTCAACGCTAATACTTCGTGATTTTATTTTGTTAACATTAACACTCGCTGTAAAGCTTGCATTTTATAACTAATTAAAAGGCCTTCATGAAAATTTACCACAACCAGCTAGACAATACTCTACGACAGGGTTTTAAACCTGTTTGGTTGGTTTTTGGTGATGAGCCTTGGCAAAAAAACAACAGCTTAACGGCTATTAAAAACCATGCAAAAAGCCAAGGTTTTAGTGAAATTATTCGATTTAGTAGTGATACTAGTTTTGATTGGCAACAACTACTTGATGAATATCAATCGTTAAGCCTGTTTGCCAGCCAACGTATTATTGAAGTTGAATTAACCTCTGTTAAAGTGGGTGATGCCGGTAATAAAGCACTACTCGCATTAGCTGAACGACTAACACAAGACGCTAATAGTGGTCATGCTCCACAAGATGTCATTTTTATATTACATGGCGAAAAGTTGGATGCCGCGAGTGCCAATAGAAAGTGGTTTAAGAGTCTGACCCAATTAGGCTGCTATTTGCCCTTATATGATATTGAACTAAAGGCTATGCCTCAATGGTTAAATAATCAAGCAAGACAGTTGCAACTCAATATATCACCTGAATTAAATGCGCTACTTATTGAACTATTTGAAGGTAATTTACTTGCCCTTACCCAAGAGTTAGATAAGCTTGTACTTCTCTTTGGTTCTCAACCTATTAGTATTGAGCAAGCTGAGCAGCTAATCATTAAACAGGCGAAGTTTAACCCTTTTCAAGTTATCGATGCTTTATTGCGAGGGGATTGTGCTAAATGTATCACTATGCTTGATCAGCTGCAGCAAGAAGGCATGGCACCAGCCCAATTAATTTGGGTCTTCCATAAAGAAATAAACCAGTTATACCTCATGTTAAATCAATTAGCTCAAGGTGAAAGTGTTGCTAATATTTATAAGCAATATCGTATTTGGGATAAACGTAAACCTTTGTACCAGCATGCCTTAACTCACATCAAACTTGATAATGTAAAGCGTGCTATGGCACGCATAGCAGATATTGATTTATTAAGTAAAACCAGCAGTGAATTTAATATTTTCATCTTATTAGCTGATTTATGTATTACCTTATATCACGGTGAAAAAACAGCAGCTTTTAGCCTTAACTATGGCTGATGTTATTATGAAAAAAGTAAATATAGCAAATAAGAATAAAGACATGACCTCACAAAATTTTGACCCACGAAAAGGTATAGGTATTTTAGGCGGTACCTTTGATCCTATTCACTTAGGTCACACTCAATCAGCCCAAGCGGTTGCCAATGAGTTGGGTTTATCTAAAGTACTGTTAATACCCGCTCATATTCCCCCTCATAAAGTTTCTGCTGAATTAGTGCCACACGCAAGTGCAGAACAACGCGCTGCTATGGTGGAAATTGCCTGTCAAAAAAGTGAACTTTTCATCTGTGATCATCGAGAATTAAAACGCTCAGGACATTCTTATACTGTTGATACGCTCAAAGAGCTAAAGCAACAATACCCTAAACAGCCTTTATTTTTTATTATTGGTATGGATTCACTACATACTTTTACGACTTGGCATCAATATCAAGAAATTTTATCTTTATGCAACGTAGTGGTGAATACTCGACCAAACTTTTCCATTGAACAATTGAATGATGAAACAAAGACACTACTCCGTAATTGTCAAACAACTGATATCAATCAGCTAAAGTCTTCTGACTCAGGAAAAATATTTTGTGCAAACGAGTGTTTATTTGATATTTCATCAACGCATATACGACAACGTTTAGCGCAAAAACAAAGTTGTAATAAGCACTTATTACCCTCAATTTCAGAATTTATTCATAAAAACAAGCTTTATCGTTAACCCTGAGCGTAAAAAGTGTTAATATCGCACTATTATTTATTGTGCTCGTTAATGAGTGCATCAAAAGTTACGATTAACGATAGGAAGAACACCTTGCAAACTGAACAACTTAAAGCATTTGTCATAGAAAAACTTGAAGACATGAAAGGCAGAGATATCATCGCTCTTAATATTACTGATAAAGCAAGCTTTGCTGATTACATGGTTATTTGTTCAGGTAATTCGAACCGCCATGTAAAATCTATTGCTAACTCTGTTGGTATGGAGTGTCGCGCTCAAGGTTTAGAACCCCTTGGTATGGAAGGTAACGATATCGGCGAATGGGCATTAGTCGACTTAGGCGATATCATTGTTCATGTTATGACTGATGAACAGCGTGATAAGTATAATCTTGAGCAACTTTGGGCTGAATAATCTACTTATTCACCTTGCCGAGTAAAAAGACGAGAGCTATGTTAGTTTCATTCGCAATTGCGAACCGGATCACTATTAACTGTATCGCTCTCGTTACTTTTCTAACGCAATTTCGATCTAGTAGACTTCAATCTAATAAACAAAAATATTTATGAAACTCACCTTATATGCCGTCGGCAGTAAAATGCCTTCATGGGTTAGCCTCGGATTTGCTGAGTACAGTCGTCGATTCCCACGTGATTTAAGCTTTCATCTAGTTGAAATTCCTGCTGGAAAACGTGGTAAAAATGCTGACATCGATCGCATACTTGCTAAAGAAGGTGAGTTATTACTTGCTGCCATTCCTAAAGGAAACCGTATTGTCACTTTGGAAGTTGAAGGACAGCCATGGACAACACCAAAGCTTGCCAAACAACTACAAAGCTGGCAACTTGATGGTAGGGATGTTGCTTTACTCGTTGGTGGACCAGAAGGTTTAGCACCTGCTTGTATTAAAGCTTCAGAGCAAAAGTGGTCATTATCAGCGTTAACACTACCTCACCCAATGGTACGTATACTCATAGCAGAAAGTTTGTATCGCGCTTGGAGTGTAAACACTAACCACCCTTATCATAGAGAATAGCTTTTGTTAATGACTACTTTGGCCATACTTTTTGTAAATACTCTTGTTTTTAATAGCGTACGCTAATGTCTCCTCGTCGCATCGTTATTCGAAATCAATCCGCTGAAGCAAATTTATTTGCTCGACGTGCTTTTATCGCTTTTGCTGGCGTAGTCCTTGTTTTACTCATACTTTTTGGCAATGTATATAACTTACAAGTTGAATCTTTCGAAAAGTATCAAACACGCTCTAACTCCAATCGCATTAAAATACTTCCTGTCGCGCCAAATCGTGGATTAATTTACGACAGAAATGGTGTATTACTTGCTGATAACAAACCCGTATATAGTTTAGAAGTGATTGCTGAAGATGTAGAGGATATTAAAAACAGCATTGTTCAAGTAAGCAAATTACTCGATATTACCCCAGAGCGCCAAAGTCAGTTTTTTAAAGCAATGAAACGAAAACGTCGTTTTAAACCCGTTGAACTGCACTCTCGTTTAAGTGATCAACAAGTTGCTTTATTTTCAGTTAATCAGCACAAATTCCCAGGCATTTTTGTTAATGCTCGTTTAAAACGCTATTATCCTTTTTCCGACTTAACCACGCATACTCTTGGATATGTTGCCCGTATCAACAGAAAAGATTTAAATAAATTAGAACTTGAAGGTAAGTCTGAAAACTATGCTGCAACCTACGGTGTTGGCAAGCTAGGTGTTGAACGATATTATGAAGATATGCTGCATGGCACCATTGGCCATCAAGAAGTAGAAATTAATAACCAAGGAAGGGTTATTCGTACCCTTAATTATACGCCACCAGTGCCAGGTAAAGACCTGACATTAACCTTAGACATTGAATTACAGATGATTGCTAAACGCGCCTTATCTGGAAAACGCGGCGCGGTAGTTGCGATGAACCCTCGTACCGGTGGTATTTTGGCTATGTATTCAAACCCAAGTTATGACGGTAACTTATTTGTTCATGGTATTAGTAGTAAAAACTATAAACAGTTACTTGATTCAAAAGATTTACCATTAATTAATCGAAGTGTACAAGGTTATCCACCCGCATCTACTGTTAAGCCTTTTTTGGCCTTAACTGGTTTAGAGGAAAATGTAGTGACCCCTAGTACTGAAATTAACGATCCTGGTTGGTATCAGCTAGAAGGCTTACCCAATAAATATCGTGATTGGAAACCTTGGGGACATGGCAAGGTTAATTTAACCAAGGCGATAGAACAATCTTGTAATATTTATTTTTATGAGCTCGCCTTTAAATTGGGCATTACCAAAATCAGCAATATGATGGAAAAATTTGGCTTTGGTGACTATACCGGCATTGATATCCACGAAGAAAGTAGAGCCATTATGCCTAGTGTTGCCTGGAAGCGCGCTCGATACAATAAACCTTGGTACACAGGCGAGACGCTTTCTGTTGGTATTGGGCAAAGTTTTTGGACAGTAACGCCGCTGCAATTAGTACAAGCGTTGACCACTTTGGTAAATCATGGTGAACGTAAGGTTCCGCATTTATTAAAAGCGAATAGTGAGTTGATCATTGAGAGTAGTGGCAATGCTTATCATCAAATTACACCCACTATCTATGAGCCACGTGCACCTTTAAAGCTAAAGCAAGATAAGCATTGGGATGTAGTGCTAAATGCCATGCACAACACGGTACAAAAATTTGGCGCTACCGCTTATACCCCATTTAAAGGCTCTACCTATGATGCTTCGGGTAAAACTGGCTCAGCACAAGTTGCTCGACTTAAGCAAGGCGAGGAATATGATGCTAAAACAACCAGTGAAAATCAACGTGATAATGCGATGTTTATTGCTTTCGCCCCTTATGACAACCCTGAAATAGTGGTTGCTGTTGCTATTGAAAACGTTGCAAAAGGTGGTGGTGGTACTAATGCAGGACCTGTTGCTAGACAAATAATGGATCAATATTTCGGCGATAGAGTTATTACGAGTCAAACACATAAGGCTAAAGCTAAAGCTAAACAAAAAACAGATTCAGCCATAGTAACAATACCTCAAGAGGCTGACTGATGCGCAGTAGCGGACAAGACCAACAAAAAATACAAACTTTTTGGCAGCGACTCCATATAGATGTACCGTTATTAATCGGTATATTATTATTATTGGCGTTAGGCTTATTCCTTGTTTATAGCGCTGGCGGTCAAGAAACAGCCATTGTTTACCGTAAAGCAAGGAGTATTGGTATTGCTCTTTTTGGCATGTTTGTTGTGGCACAAATTCCGCCATTAGTTTATCGAAAATGGGCTGTTCCTGTCTTTGTTTTAGGTTTATTAATGCTGGTTAGCGTATTGTTATTTGGCCATGTTGGCAAAGGTGCACAGCGCTGGCTTGATTTAGGTTTTATAAAGTTTCAGCCTTCAGAAATTATGAAGCTTATTGTACCTATTATGATTGCCTGGTATGTGAGTCAAGAAAATTTACCGGTAAAAATATCAACCGTAGTACTCGCCTTTATATTAGTGCTGTTACCAACGTTGCTTATAGCTAAGCAGCCCGATTTAGGTACTTCACTGCTTATTGCCAGCTCTGGAATATTTGTTATTTTTCTTGCTGGTGCTAGTTGGCGACTCATTACTGTTTGCGTTGGTTTAGCCTCTGCCTTTGTACCCATTTTATGGATGTTTTTGATGAAGGATTATCAAAAACAACGCGTGCTAACTTTTTTAAATCCAGAGCAAGATCCTCTTGGCTCTGGCTACCATATTATTCAGTCTAAAATAGCCATTGGCTCTGGTGGTATTGAAGGTAAAGGCTGGCTACAAGGTACACAATCACAATTAGAATTTTTACCTGAACGCCATACTGACTTTATCTTTTCGGTATTTAGTGAAGAGTTTGGCTTAATTGGCGTCGCCGTATTACTTACCCTGTATTTATTTGTGGTAATGCGCGGCTTATGGATTGCGGTTAATGCTCAACATGCCTTTACTAAACTTCTGGCAGGAAGCCTTACCCTAACCTTTTTTGTTTATGTTTTTGTTAACATAGGTATGGTATCAGGATTACTACCTGTTGTTGGTGTACCATTACCTTTGGTTAGTTATGGTGGTACTTCTATGGTGACATTAATGTTAGGTTTTGGCATATTAATGGCTATTAGTACACACCGACGTTTCCATGTTTAACGTTTCCCGTAAAAAATTCACCCTATTTTAATAACGATGAACTTTATGACTCAACGATTCCTTTTATTCTGTTATGTATTATTTTTATCACTGTTAAGCGCCTGTAGTTCTGACCGCTATCAACAAAAACATGACAGTACACCTACGCGTATTCCAAGCCAAGCAGAGCTAAAAGATGCCATTGCCCGCGCGGAGCCTTATAGTCGAGGAGGCAATAAAAATTATCAAGTTTGGGGTAAATCTTATCAAGTATTAACGTCTGCACAAGGTTTTGAACAAACGGGAACTGCTTCTTGGTACGGTAAGAAATTTCATGGCCATCTCACCTCTAATGGTGAAATTTATGACATGTATAGCATGAGTGCCGCACATAAAAACCTACCTTTGCCCACGTATTTAAAAGTCACCAACACCGCCAATAATAAATCAGTCATTGTACGCGTTAATGACCGAGGTCCCTTTCATCAATCCCGTGTTATTGATTTATCGTATAGCGCGGCTTATAAACTTGATATGTTAAAAACGGGTACTGCCCATGTTAAGATCACGGCGATTACTGACTTTGATAAAAATACAGGTCAGGTTATTACCGCTGTAGAAAAACCTGTTTCTCCTCTGATTAGTTCAACAGCAACTACTCCTGCTAAAATTGAGAGTAAAAAGCAACTCTCTACCCAAAAGACCACAACGATGGGTATTGCTACGCCTTACATTCAAGTTTTTGCCACCAGTAAAAAAGATCTTGCCATTAGCACTGCTAATAAGTTGAAAAATCAATATAAGCAACAAACCAGTTATCCTGAAAACCAAGGGCTTTTTCGTATTCAGATAGGTCCTATTAGTGATCTTGCGACATTGAACGCCTTATTATTGGCATTAAAAGAAAATGGCTACCCTAATGCTTACCCGCGAACCGCACCACAATAAAATTCAAGCACAAATGTCCAAAAGAAAACGCAATAACGACACACAAAACGAACTATTATAAACGTTGTTACATTTTTAACGGTTTTTATTCGATAATATTGACCCTATCTGTTTGTTGCCCATAGCCAAGCTATTTAGAAGTGGTATACTTTCGACCAGTTGATTTTCCTTAATTCCCCCAGATACGACTAATACTATGACTAAAAAAACAAACTCTTCACGAACATATGCAACAAAAAAATTATTTACTTTTTTAAGTAGTGCTCTATTTAGTGTCGCAATTGTTATCCCAACCGCACACGCGATTACGATTATTCCTGATGCGCCGCAAATTAATGCTAAAGGTTTTATCTTAATTGACTACACCACAGGTAAGATCATTGCTGAAGAAAATGCCGATACCCAGCTAGCACCGGCTAGTTTAACCAAGATAATGACCAGTTATATTATTGGTAAAGAGCTTGAAAACGGTAATATTAAAAACACTGATAAAGTAATGATCAGTGAAAAGGCTTGGGCTAAAAAATTCCCTGACTCGTCCAAAATGTTTATTGAAGTCGGTACCGAAGTACCTGTTAGTTTATTAAATCAAGGGATTATCGTTGCCTCAGGTAATGATGCTTGTGTTGCCATGGCTGAGCATATTGCTGGTAGTGAAAGCGCCTTTGCAGATTTAATGAATGCTCATGCTGAACAATTAGGCATGTCGAGTAGTTTTTTTGAAAATAGCCATGGTTTAGATAGTACGTCTCATATGACTACCCCAAGAGATATGGCAACGCTAGCGATTGCGCTTATTCGCGAAGTACCTGAAGAATATGCCATTTATAAGCAAAAATCTTTTACTTATAACAATATTAAGCAGTATAACCGTAATGGTTTATTGTGGGATAAAAGCTTAAATGTAGATGGAATGAAAACCGGTCACACATCAAATGCAGGTTACAGCTTAGTTACCTCAGCAACTAAAGGTGATATGCGTTTAGTAACCGTTGTGATGGGCACCGCAAGTGAACGCGCACGTAAAGTTGAGAGTAAAAAATTATTAAACTATGGCTTCCGCTTTTATGAAACAATTACCCCTTATAAAGCAGGTGAAAAATTTATTGCTAACCGTGTTTGGATGGGTGACAAAGAAAATGTCGATTTAGGTATTATCTCTGATACACCAATTACTATTCCACGTGGTCAACGTAAAAACTTAAAAGCAAACTTTGAGCTAAACCAACAACTAACTGCACCATTAGCAAAAGGTACCGTTGTGGGAACATTATTTTTGCAACTAGATGATCAAGACATTGCTCAATACCCACTGGTAACCTTAGAAGAAGTTAACGAAGGCAGTTTATTCAGCCGTTTAGTCGATTATGTTAAATTGCAATTTGCTAACTAAAAAATACTAGAAAGCGCATCAAAAAGAGCCTCTTTAGTGAGGCTTTTTTGTTTTTGGCTAAGAGTTATAAACAAAATAATATCAGCCCTGAATATTTAATGATAAAATGATGTCATTATGTCGCAATATCGCTGATACAGAAGTAGATAAAGATGAAAACCAAGTTTGACGAATTATTAGAATTTCCTACGGTATTAAACTTTAAAGTTATGGGCGTTGCCTGTGACGAGTTACCTGATTTGATCATTGCTGAACTACAAAAGCATAGCCCTGGTGATTACTCGCCTAAGATAAAGCCAAGTTCAAAAGGTACTTATCATTCGGTTTCTATTGCGGTAACAGTTACCAGTAAAGACCACATTGAAACTATCTATAAAACGTTAACTGCGATTGAGCAGGTACGATACGTTTTATAATACCTATTATAAAAACAGTATTCGTGTATATACCCATTTGATGCGATTAGCTTTCAATACTCTAGATTTTTGAGGTTTGCCTAGTGCTTTCAAGTTCAACAGTCGAGCAAGATATTATTAACCTTGCTGACTCATTGGTCATCCGACAATTAAATACCATGGATTACAGCCAAGCTTGGCAAGCCATGAAAAACTTTACTGATAATCGTGATGACACTGTCGCTGATGAATTATGGCTAGTCGAACATCCTGCAGTTTTCACCCAAGGTCAAGCGGGTAAATCAGAACATTTACTCGTACCGGGTGATATTGAAGTTGTAAAAGCTGACCGTGGCGGTCAAGTGACTTATCACGGCCCTGGCCAACAAGTGGTCTACGTGATGATTAACCTACGCCGCAAGAAAATTGGTGTTAGGCAATTAGTAACCTTGATCGAAAATAGTATCGTATCGGCTTTAACTGATTATAATATTGCTGCATACGCTAAAGCCGACGCACCGGGTGTTTATGTTGATGAGAAAAAAATTGCCTCATTAGGATTACGCGTTCGCAAAGGTTGCTCTTTTCATGGTTTAGCCATGAATGTGAATATGGATTTATCACCATTTTTACGTATCAACCCTTGTGGTTATGCTGGTCTAGAAATGGTACAAACGGCTGATTTACAAGGCCCACAAGATACCGCTAGCGCAGGTACTGCGTTAGTGAAACATTTAATAAACCTACTTAAAGCTACCAATGTTAGCTATCAATCAGGTTTACCAAACGAGAATAACACGTATCATGAGTAGTGATTTAACCTCTGAAGCAAAAACAGCCAATCGTGCTGCCGGCGAAAAATTTCGCGATGCAGATAAATTAGCTCACATCCCAATTAAAGTTGTTAGTTCAACAAAAGCCACTATGTTACGTAAGCCAAGTTGGTTACGTATCAAGTTGCCTCGTTCTAGTGACCGTATTGATAGCATCAAAGCTAATTTACGTAAGAACAACCTTCACTCGGTATGTGAAGAAGCTTCATGTCCTAACTTATCTGAATGTTTTAACAACGGTACCGCCACCTTTATGATTTTAGGTGATATTTGTACGCGTCGTTGTCCATTTTGTGATGTTGGCCATGGTCGCCCACTGGCACCAAATAGTGAAGAGCCTAAAAAATTAGCGAATAGTCTTAAAGATATGGGCTTAAAGTATGTCGTTATCACCTCAGTTGATAGAGATGACCTACGTGATGGTGGCGCACAGCAATTTGCTGATTGTGTTAAAGAAATTGGCGAGCAAGCACCCAACACTAAAGTTGAGATTTTAGTGCCTGACTTTCGTGGTCGTATGGACAAAGCGCTTGAAATCCTTAACCAAAATCCACCGCATGTTTTCAACCATAACATGGAAACTGCACCACGCCTTTATACTAAAGTGCGTCCCGGTGCTAACTACCAATGGTCTTTAGATTTATTGAAGCGTTTTGGCGAAGCAAACCCAACCGTAACCACAAAATCTGGTTTAATGGTTGGTTTAGGTGAAACTAACGAAGAGATTCTAGAAGTAATGCAAGACCTACGTAACCATGGTGTAACTATGCTTACCGTTGGTCAATACCTTCAACCAAGTAAAGATCATCTTGCTGTTGAGCGTTATGTTCACCCTGATGAGTTTGCTATGTTTGAGCGTGAAGCAAAGAAAATGGGTTATGAACATGCTGCTTGTGGTCCACTTGTTCGTTCAAGTTACCATGCTGACAAACAAGCCGCTGGTGAAGAAGTTAAGTAGCCTGGCTAGTCTAGACTGCCCATAAAAAAGCCAGCGTTCATGCTGGCTTTTTTAATTAATACATAAGACGACTATTAGAAAGTATTATATAAAGTTTACTTTTCAACTTTTTGATAGATAGCTGCCATAGCCCCTGCGGGATCTTTTATTACTACATAACGATCAGCACCAATATTTTTTATCTTCGTCGCTAAAGTACCACCATTATCCTTTACCTTTAAAATTGATTCATCAAGATTTTTAACTAAGAAATAAGGTAACCAAACGGCTGGCATATCTTGGTTTTCACCTTTTGCATGACAGATCCCAGTCACTAAACTCTGTATTGCTGATGCTGGTTTTTCTTTGTCAGTTTCATCAAGTACTAACGCTGTTGGTGAAGTCATAACAAAGTCACTGTATGTATCATTATCCAATGTCATTTCAACCGGCTCACAGCGCCAACCTAAAACAACTTGATAGAAATCACTGATAGCCTTGGCATCAGGTACAGATAAATCCATCCATGCCATTTCGCCTAATTTATTTCCATACATATTGAGCTCCTAGGACGTAATGGTAATTAAATATTAATCTATTAGTTTGTCAGCAATTTAGGGTTTTTCGGATAAAATTTATCCGGCATACTACTAATATGTTCAAAAAAACGTGTGTCTTTATAGGGTAACTTCATAAAACCAGAAATACCAATACCGTCAATCGTGGGTAATAATGTCAGTATCTTCGCTAAACAGGCTTTGAATTCAGCTTTTTTCTCATGATTGAGTAACATCAAGTAGCTATGAATTTTTAAATGTTTAGGTAGTACTTCAAAAATAATACAGCCGGTATGATGAATTAAGTTCAGCTCAGCCAAGACAGTCATTAACTCATCGGGTAAATATAAATACTCATCGGGATCTTTGCCATCTTCAAAATAAGAATGTAATCGCGTTATATCGTCAACGTCAGGCACATCACTAATGTCAAAATTTATCTCTTGAGAAGGTATAGCAATAAAAGGCTGGCTTTCACTAATACGTTCAACGTGAAGAGTATTACGAGCGTTAAATAAACAACTTTTAAAAACACCGACACGAAAGATACCCTGAGCCAAATAAATAATATTGTTTACCGCACTAGTAAAAGAAGTTTTAAGGGTCTCATCAAATAACGTCAAATTAGAATCGATATAAACCCCTTCTTTAGCCCAACGAATGGCAATCCCGCCAACAACAGGGAAATTACCTAATCGGCTTAATGCAGCAATAAAGGCTTTTTCATTATCCCCCATGCCCATCAGATAGTTTTTATAATATTTATCCAATTGAGCGTCATCAATCTCCGATAAACTATCAGGACCTGTTTGCTCACGTAAAAACGATTTACGCGAGCCATAAACTACGGTATCAATTTGCTCGCTTTGTGGTTTAACCCACACAGGAATGTGGGCAATAACGCCAAGTTGCGTTGGTTTATCTGCTAAAACAACTTGTCTAAGGTAGCTAAGATTATTAAAAAAGTAATCCCCTGCTTGGCTTCGTAGTTTTTCATCATCACTGAGCATGCCTGTTAATACTTGTGCCAGTAATTTAGGTAAACCTAAGGCATTTGGTGGTATTACTTTTATACCATATCGGCATGATTGTCCTGACGCTAGTGCATATAAAGTGGCAGCTAAGCCTTGTTCATCAAAACGAGGCGTCGATAACCCGCCATTAAGTTGCTCAGGACCTATAAAGTAAACGTCTCCTAAACGTGCATTACTGTGCTGTAAGTCACTACTCATTAACTCCATCACATTGGTACTGGTGCTTTGCTTATTACAATCTAGCTGGGCACTTACCGACGAACCCCAATCTATGAGCTGAACTTTGCCCGTATTTTTATCATAAACCAAATTTGATGGTTTTATATCACCATGCACAACTGGCTTTAACTGCCGATGATTATTAGCTTCTCGCAAATACAATAATATATCAGCTAGCTGTAATGCGATACTCATCACTAATTCAGGCGCTAATGGTCCAACTTGCAATGACAACTGCTCTAAATCGATACCTGGAGCTCGGGTCATTTGCAAAATGGATTGACGTTTTATTTTTTGATATTCAATGACTTTAGGGATTTGAGGGTGATTAAGTTGACCTTGTATATCGGCTTCTTCCGCTAAACGGTCTTGTACGTGTTGCGGTAAATTAATGCGTGAAAATTTAAAAACGACCGGCAACTCTTTGTCTTCACTGCCTTTACGTTTAATACCAGAAAAGACAAAGCCATAGGCTCCTTTGCCCAGAAGAGCAACCTCTTCAAAGCCGACTTGCTTTAATTGTTGCTGACAAAGTTCAACCCATTTTTTTAATTTAGTCGCGTCTTTATGACTAAGTAAGTAAATGGATTGCTCTTGAGCTATGTAGAAATGCTGTAATTTTTTATTAGTCACTAAAGTTTCTATTTTATGATGTTTATAAAGCGAACATAAGGCAAAGTTATGATTGTAGTATGCTGATTAGATACGCTACCGATATTTCATTCCTAGCACAAGTTAAACGCTACTTAATTCCATGTTCTCTTAATTTCATTGCAATTTTATTATGTGAAACGTTTAACCGCTCAGCTAATTTTCGTGTTGTTGGAAATAGCGGGTGTAACTGCGCTAGTAATTTAGCTTCAAAGTCCGCCTGAGCACTAGACCAATCTTTAACTGTTTCAATACCAACATCGCTATCTTGTGGTTGATTTGTAACATGCTTATTGAGTACGTGCAGTAAATCATCAGCGCCAATATCATCGCCATTATTTAAGGCGACAACACTGAATAATACATTTTGTAATTGCCTGATATTACCAGGCCAAGCAAAGCCTTGTAATAAGGAAAGTGCCTGCACTGTAAACTTAGGTTTAACGATATTGCTTTGCTGGCTATTACTGACCTGCTTAGCGGCATTTTCAATAAAGAAGTCTGCTAATAAACTAATATCATCTACTCGATCTCTTAAAGGGGGTAACTCGATACTGAGTACATTCAGGCGATAATAGAGATCTTCCCTAAAGCTTTTTTGGTTAATGAGTTCATTTAAGTTTTGGTGACTAGCACTAACAATACGAATGTTCGCGACCAGTTCCTTAGTGCCACCAACTCGGCGATAAGTCAGGTCTTGCAAAAAACGTAATAACTTAGCTTGTAAATAGGGTGACATTTCAGCAATTTCATCTAAAAACAAACAGCCGCCTTCCGCCAATTCAATTAAGCCTGGTTTCCCACCTTTTTGGGCGCCCGTAAAAGCTCCGCCTTCATAGCCAAAAAGCTCACTTTCTAGTAGGTGTTCAGGCAACGCCGAACAGTTAATCGCTAAAAAGGGTGCTTTAGCTCTTGAACTTGCTTGATGCAGTGCTCTAGCAATTAACTCCTTACCCGTACCTGTTTCACCACTGATTAATACCGGTAAATCCAATTCAGCAAACCTAAGGCTTTGTGCCTTAATTAAACGAATACTTTTTGATTGACCGATAATATTATCAAAGCCGTGTTCTTGATGGCTTTGCATTAAAGATATTTGTCGCCCAAGGGTATTCATCGAACGAAGCGTTAATACCGAACCACTAACCTGCTCTATATTGTTTTTATCTTGTTTAGCGAGGGAATTAGATAACACTGGTGTTATATCAAGTATATAACCCTTATTTTGAATGGTGATGGCTTGACTGGTCGCTGTATTTGTCAACATTGCCTGACTTACTTGGCTAATGAAATTTTCAATAGGCTTTCCTAAATAATCAGCAATGCTAACGGCATGCTTATGAGTGCCTATTTTTGATAAGAGTTTATGACTTGCCTTATTCATGGCTAAAATTAGGCCATTGCTGTCCACATCAATAATAGGCTCAGGCATTTTATCGAGTAAAGCCTGTAAATGATTTTCTCGCTGCTCACTGGGTAATAAGTTAATTGACTGAACATTTATTACCCCTGCAACACTCGCTAAACAACGCTCAATTTCAGCTAAGGTCAATTCATTATATTCAACATGCACATAGGTAAAACAGCTGGTAATTTCAACCGCTTTTAAATTCCAATCTTGCTTGGCGAATACCGCTAATATTTCTTGTGAAATACCAATTCTATCGCTTGATTCAATGACAATGCGCATAAAAAGAGTCGTTATAAGTTACTTGTACTACAAATATGACACAGTAATAATATTAGTACAACATAGTATCATCCCATAATGAAAGGCTTTTAGTTCATTTTACTCGTTTAAAACGAGTAACAAATCTCCTAACGTAATAATTATAGTACAAAATCAAGAGTGCAAAAACCAAGAATTACGTATCATATTGAAATATAAGCTTTTTACCGATTGGCAACATAGTTGCAATACTATTATTACTGCTGATGACGATAACTGCGAAAAAGCCATTCCCGTTAACGCATAGCACTCTCAATAAAAATAAAAATAATAAATCACCTACTATGGAAGCTATGATGACTCACTTTAAAAGCAAAAATATTGAAACTAACGCAATTCACGCGGGTAGAATTGATGACAAACAGTTCGGCTCACTTGCAACACCGTTATATCAAACCTCAACGTTTATTTTTGATAATGCTAAACAAGGTGGTGACCGATTTTCCGGTGAAAGTGAGGGCTACATTTACACTCGCTTAGGTAATCCAACCACTCGCCAATTAGAGCTACGCGTGGCTGCGATGGAATGTATGGAAGATGCCGCAGCAACAGCTACCGGTATGGCTGCTGTTTCAGCAGCGTTACTGACTAACTTGCAAGCTGGCGATCATATGATTTCGTCTAAAGCGGTTTACGGTTGTTCATTTGCTTTGATGAATCACATGTTTAAGAAATTTAATATCGAGGTGACTTTTGTCGATATGACCGAGCCTGAAAACATCAAAGCTGCCATTAAAGAAAATACCAAATTGGTCTTTTTAGAAACACCAATCAATCCGAATTTAGTAGTATTAGACTTAGAAAAAATTTGTGCTATTGCTAAAGAGTACAAGTTATTGTCAATCGTAGATAACACCTTCCTCACGCCTGTTTTGCAACAACCGGCAAAATTTGGTGCCGATGTTGTTGTTCATAGTGCAACTAAATACCTCAATGGCCATGGCGATGTTGTTGCCGGTATTGTTTGTGGTAGTTTTGAGATGATCAATGAAATCAAAATGACCACCCTCAAAGATATTGGCGCAACAATCAGCCCCCATGATGCTTGGTTGATTATACGAGGTCTTAAAACATTACCCATTCGAATGGATAGACATTGTAGCAATGCGCAAACAGTAGCTGAATTTTTAGAGCAACATCCTATGGTAGATGAAGTTTACTACCCTGGCCTTAAAAGTCACTCGGGATACAAGTTTATTGGCAAACAAATGAAAGCAGCGGGCGGTGTTATCGCTTTTGAATTAAATACCGATCTTGCTGGCGGCACAACATTTATTGATGCAATGGAGCTGTTCTCTATCGCGGTGAGTTTAGGTGATGCTGAATCGTTAATTCAGCACCCTGCTTCTATGACACATTCACCTTACACGCCAGAAGAAAGAGCCGATGCAGGTATCAGTGATAGTTTAATACGTATTTCAGTTGGCTTAGAAAGTGTTGATGATATTATTGCTGATTTAACGCAAGCCTTAGCAAAGATAACGCTAAAAACTTGTGAGAAAGTAACTAGCATCACTAAAGCTTCTAACGCTGCTTAATTCATATTAACCATTGATATTAATCATTACTTTTTATAGTGATGTTTACGGTAATTACAGCAAATAAAAAAGCCTCAATATGTTATTCACATATTGAGGCTTTTTATTAATACGTTGTTACTTAAGAAGCGTATTAATAAATAACTTAATCAGAAAGATTATTTATCCGCAAAGATAATGGCTAGCTGCGGTAATAACTTTTCTTTTAAAGCCGCGAGTTCGTCATCAGAATAAGGCGTTAAAGCTTGCTGGCCCCAAATAGGTTTTGGCCATTGAGCATCAGCTTTAAAGCGAACAACATGATGAACATGAAGCTGCTCAACCACATTACCGAGTGCGGCAACATTCATTTTATCACCCGCAAACACTTGCATCAGTAATTCACTCAATAAACTCGATTCATTAAGTAGTTGCTGCTGCTGTTCCCACTCTAATTGAAACACTTCACTAATATCGGCAACCTTTGGCACTAAAATAAACCAAGGGTACGCACTATCGTTACATAGCAGTAATTTACACAAAGGAAAATCAGCCAACTCAATACCATCGAGTGCTAATTGAGGATGTAAACTAAATGTTGTTATTTCACTCATGATTAAAACCTTGTTATGAACAAATTATTATTAATGCTAATGCTTATATAAAGATTAACGATGAAAGCGATCCTTTCAAAAGCAATTAACGTTTGTTTTTACGACCGCGACCACGTGCTGCTTTTTTAGCTTCTCTTGCAGCAATGCGTTTTTCTTCAAGCTCTTTGAAGTGAGCGTTTTCTGCATCAATTATATCCGGTAATTCAAAGGTAATAGCACCTAGCGTTTTATCACGAATTTCATTAATTAAAATAACTGACGCTTTATGTAAATCAACATGACCACCACTTTTAATACAGCTGCGCTTACGGCCAATCGCTTCAATTAAGTCTTCTTCATGGGCAGGTAGCTCACTGAGCTTATAACGCTCAATTAAACGATTAGGGTAATGCTTGAGTAAGTAATCTGCCGCAAAATAGGCAATATCGTCATGATCAAAGGCGGTGTCTTTTACCGCTCCTGAGACGGCTAAACGATAACCGGAATTTTCATTGGCGATTTTTGGCCATAACATACCAGGGGTATCAAAAAGGTATAAACCTTCTTCAAGACGAATACGCTGTTGACCTTTAGTTACCGCGGGTTCATTTCCCACTTTTGCTTTTGCTTTGCCGACTAAGGTATTGAGTAATGTAGATTTACCGACATTGGGTATGCCCATAATCATCGCGTTAATTTGTTTACCTGCTTCATCTTTATTCGGCACCATCTTACGAATTAACGTGATAAGGTTTTTTGCTACACTCGGTTGCTCAGTGGTTAACGCAATCGCTTTTACATTATGCTGTGACTCTAAATAATCTAACCAAATCTTGGTTGATTCAGGATCAGCTAAATCACTTTTATTAAGGATCTTTATCAGTGGTTTATCACCTCTGATCTCAGTGATCATAGGGTTTTCACTGCTAAAGGGTAAACGCGCATCACACACTTCAATAACCACATCGATTTGCGGTAATATCTCTTTTATTTCTTTTTGCGCTTTGTGCATGTGGCCTGGAAACCAGTTAATCGCCATGAAAATCCTAATGTAACTATTATAATGAGGCGATTTTAACAAGCTTTTAGCTAACGTGGCTAGCCATACTCGAAATTTATATCAAACTAGCTAAATAACGTTCTTTGTATTGGCGAGGGCTGATGCCATGAAACTTTTTAAAACAACGGCTAAAGTGACTGCTATTGGTAAAACCTAAGGCAAAACATGTTTGGGTAACCTGCTGACCCTTTTTCAATAAACGTGCGGCTTGCTTCAACCGACTTTGTAGTTGATAAGCCATAGGGCTACAACCTAAATGCAACTTAAACTCATGAAAAAACTTGGTTCGACTCATGCAAGATATCCGCGCTAACTCATCAATATTTACATTTTCATTTATATGTAATTCAATATAATTCAAAGCTGCATTTAAACCATTGTTATCAGGCTCTTTTTGTGAAAATGCCAAAATAAAATCACGTGTTTGCTGGTGTAATAATCGGATAGTTAACTCTGATACTGCCAACGCAACCATGGCACTTCTATCTGGATGATTTTCTGAATAAATGTGCACAATACGATTTAAGACGTTTTGTGTTTCACTATTATGATGTGTATGCACAAGTTTATGGTCATATTGCCAGTGCCCAAATGCCTGATTTAATGGCTGCTGCTGGTTTAGCATCGCCGAAACTTGCTGCACCCTATCACTGGATATTTCAATCGCTAAACACGTAGTCGGCTCGGCAAGTTTGGCAATAGGGAAATCAATCTCCACTATGCTTCCTGGCGCCATAATGAACGATTCATGGGGTAAAAACTCACCATGAAAGTCATCTTGTGCGCTGTGCATTACTTTTTTACCTGTCACCATAGCGCAAAATAGCAATTGGTCAGACTGTAACTTCACCTTCTTCGCTGCTTGATAAGTATCATAAATACTCAACTCAGATTCAGGACCTGCAAAGGTAAGTTTATTTTCCACCAACACTGTTGGTGGCTGTCTAACGCTATCAATGGCTTGTGTGATCATAAAAGTTAATCCGTTAATGTGAACTTACAGGCAAGTTTTCTGAATTTACAGCACAGTTAAGTAATCGCTAATTGACTAAGGTAATTAACCTTAGTCAAAAATACAACAATAAAAATCGCTGTAAAAAGCAAATTCATTGCTCAACAAGCGAACAAACAGCAGAGGAAAAGTTATGATTTACGCAAATCCGGGATCAGAAAACGCAGTCATTACCTTCAAAAAACGATACCAAAACTTTATTGGTGGTCAGTGGGTTGAACCGCAAAATGGCAAATATTTCGACAATGTTAGCCCTGTTAACGGTCAGGTGTTCTGTCAAATCCCACAATCTGATCACCTTGATATAGAACTAGCACTTGATGCAGCACATAAAGCCAAAGAAGCTTGGGGCACAACCTCAGTAACCGATCGCTCAAATGCTTTATTGAAAATTGCTGACCGTCTTGAACAAAACCTAGAATTACTTGCTGTCGCTGAAACGTGGGACAACGGTAAAGCCGTCCGTGAAACGTTAGCGGCAGATATCCCACTTGCTGTTGATCACTTTCGCTATTTTGCTGGCTGTTTACGCGCGCAAGAAGGTTCATTAGCTGAGTTAGATGAGAAAACTGTTTCTTATCATTTTCATGAGCCTTTAGGTGTTGTCGGACAAATTATCCCGTGGAATTTCCCAATATTAATGGCAGCTTGGAAATTGGCGCCAGCATTAGCGGCGGGGAATTGTGTTGTACTAAAACCTGCCGAGCAAACACCCGCTTCCATTTTAGTCATGATGGAATTAATTGAAGACATATTACCTGCTGGTGTACTCAACGTGGTTAATGGTTTTGGCGCAGAGGCTGGTGAAGCATTAGCGACGAGTACACGCATCGCTAAAATTGCTTTTACTGGTTCAACACCTGTCGGTGAAAAAATAATGCAAGCTGCCGCGAAAAACATTATTCCATCAACAGTAGAGCTTGGCGGTAAATCACCTAATATTTTCTTTGAAGATGTGCTCGACCATGAAGATGAATATTTAAGTAAATGTATTGAAGGCGCGATATTGGCCTACTTTAACCAGGGGGAAGTCTGTACTTGTCCATCACGCCTGTTCGTTCAAGAAGATATTTATGACAAATTTATCGAAAAAGTTATTGAACGTACTAAAGCCATTACCCGCGGTAACCCATTAGATACTACAACCATGGTTGGTGCTCAGGCATCAAAGCAACAGTTTGATAAAATATTAAGTTACATTGAGATAGGTAAAAAAGAAGGCGCTGAAGTACTTATGGGCGGTAACGTTGAACAACTAACCGATGAGCTAAACAGTGGTTTTTACATTCAACCTACCTTATTAAAAGGCACTAATGACATGCGCATATTCCAAGAAGAAATTTTTGGTCCTGTGATTTCATTAAGTACTTTTAAAGACGAAGCAGAAGCGCTTGCGTTAGCAAATGGCTCTGAGTTTGGTTTAGGTGCAGGCGTTTGGTCTCGTGATATGAACCGTGCTTATCGTATGGGCAGAAAAATTGAAGCGGGTCGTGTTTGGACCAATTGTTATCACATGTACCCTGCTCACGCGGCATTTGGTGGTTATAAAAAATCAGGTGTAGGTCGTGAAACTCATAAAATGGCCTTAGAGCAATATCAACAAACCAAAAATTTACTGGTTAGTTATGATGTTAATCCCCTCGGTTTCTTCTAACCGATTACTTTAAAAAGCTCCCACAATAATCAGCCAATCGAGTGATATCATTCGATTGGCTTTTTTATACTTTACGTAGCTCACACACAATGCTCTTTATAACTGATTACTGTCAGTTGTTATAACAAACCATCTTAAACGGAAATATTGTTTATTCAGCGCCTAAATAACCTGCTTATTGAAAGATGATTTACTATATCGATTAGCCGTTATTTTAATATCCGTCATAAGATGGGATATATTTACGCGAGTATCAAGGCTTATACCCAAACAACCTCAAGATGCTCGTTTCAGGACGGCTGGGTGATTCATAATCAAGGCGCGTATGTAATTAAGGGTAATTCCCTTAATTACATACGCAACGATGAATATGATTTGCTCAGCCGTCCCCACAGGGCTGGTTTATAAACGCTTTATGCTACATTATTGATTTCGATAAGGACGCTGCATGGATGCAGCTTATTAGAGAATGCAGGAGCTTATTCTCCTGAATAACCATTCTTTTCAATCAATGCCTTGCTTAAAGGCGTTTATAATTCCAGCTGAATCCTGCATCTTGAGGTTGATTGGGTATACATATATCTGATAAACAATATAAACAGAGAAAGAGGTAGTACATTGCTAAATGAACTAATATCGAATGAGCTAATATCGAATGAATTATCTGAAAGCACTTTACTGCCTTTATCCTCATTGAGTAAAATAGCAATTCACCCCTTACGGGAAAAGCTCTATAACGAATTGCACAACAGGCCTTTTCAATCAATCGCTTCTCCTGCTCAACTTACCCATATTGCTATTCAGCATCAAGGAAAGTTAAAGCAACAAGAGCATGAGTTTATCTCACTTTTATGTAACCGATTTCAAGTAAGCTCACCCGCAGAGTCAATGCCCTGTTTTTATCAAGATTTTGGTTTATTCAGCCTTCGTTGGGAACGTCATTTAGAATATTCCACTTATACTTTTATTCATCAAGCGCCATTAACTGATCAACCCTTTATTAAAAATGCTATCGATTATGTCCCCAGTAATTGGTTTGACAAAATGCCCGGTCAAGTCATCGCCGCAGTTCACTTAGTTATTGAGTCTGAAGATATTGATAAGGCGATCACACACAAGGTTGAACAATTTTTTGACAATATGTCATTGATCGCCAGCGCGCCGGTAAATTCACAGGCGAAAGTATGGAGTTCATTTAAATTACATGAAGATGGTTTTGGCCGTTTTCTGATATACCAACAAGACTTATCAACTGCGCAGCTCGGCCGCCTAGTTCAACAATTATTACAGCTTGATACTTACCGCTTGATGGCAACACTCGGCTTGCCACTAGCACAAGAAATTAACAGTGAACTCAATCAACTCGATATCCAACTGCAACAAGTGACCACTTACATAGCCTTAGGTACTGATAAAACCGATAGAGAACTACTAACACAAGTATCTAAAATAGCAGCGAAGGTGGAAGATTACCGGAGTCAAAGCACTTACCGTTTTTCTGCTACTAATGCTTATTACGACGTAGCCTTACAACGAATGGACGAACTAAAAGAAGAAGAAATCCCAGGTTACATGACCTTGCAAGAGTTCTTAATGCGCAGAATCACTCCTGCCGTTAAAACCTGTCAAACAGCGGCTAATCACTTAGAAGATATTTCTAGGCGAGTCACTCGTGCTAGTGATTTATTACGCACACGCGTTGACATGGTGTTACAAGAACAAAATCAAATATTACTAAAATCAATGAACCACCGTGTTCATGTACAAATGCGTTTGCAACAAACCGTTGAAGGCTTATCCGTGGCCGCGATCAGTTATTACGGCATGCAATTATTTGAGACCATGCTAACGTCATTACCCACCTTAGGTATTAAATATAACCATGAACTAGTGAGTGGTTTTGCTGTACCTATTGTTATTGTCTGTGTTTTTGTTGGTACTCGCCTAGTACATAAGCGTTTAATGAAAGGATTACAATAATTCAACCATACATACGATGCTGTTTAATCAAAACCTCAGGTAAAACTATAGGTAGGCATTTTGCTCACGTATTAACTCGCATGAACATAATTTTGTTTCTTCCTATTTTTTAGTAGCTAAGCACTAACTTATTACTGATAATGTTAATCATTAAGTATCTTTATCATTAAATATCTTTAAATAAGAGTTAGCTATTACGTTATGAGTAAAAAATTCTACGTTATCTGGAAAGGCGCCCAAACGGGTATATTTACTACTTGGCCAGAAGTTCAGCAACATACCGCCGGTCGCTCCGATGCTCAATATATGGGCTTTGAATCAAAAGGTGCGGCTGAGCAAGCATTTTCTTCAACCTATACTAAAGCATTAATGCAACGCTCATTAAGTAAAAGTGGCACAGCAAGCACCGCACCTACTTCAAGTCGTAAAACGACCAGTAAAACAAGTGGCAAAAGTGCTAGCGCTAAAACAGCAAGCGTTAGCCCAAATGGCCCCAGTGATATTGAAATTTACTGTGATGGAGCTTGTTCACCTAATCCAGGTAAATCAGGTACTGGTATTGCCGTATATGAATTCGGTAAGGTGACTTCTTTGTATTTTGGCTTGTATGAAAAAAATGGTACCAACAATACCGCTGAGTTAAACGGCTTACTTTCTTCATTTCAACTGGCACAACACTTTATCGATAAAGATAATGAACAAAGTATTTGTATTTTATCAGACTCTAAATATTCTATAGATTGTGTCACTAAGTGGGCAAAGGGCTGGCAAGCAAAAGGATGGACACGAGGCAAAGGCGAAGAAATCAAAAATTTAGCCTTGGTACAACAATGTTTCTCACTTTACAAAACCATGCACACTAAAATCACTATTCGCCACGTTAAAGGTCACGCCAATATCGAAGGTAATGAACTGGCAGATAGAATGGCTGTACTTGCAAGAAAGCAACAACAAGAAAGCATGATCCGCTATAGCGAAGCAATCAACATAAAAGCGATTCTAGCTATGGATTCTGGCTAAACTGAGTTCAGGGACAACTGTCCCACTTAAGCTAATCTCAAATTGAACGGTTCTAAATCAAACTGAAGAAATATGCCCCTTAATATAATTATTACTATCGCGCTGTTACTTTTAACGGCCTTTGTACTTTCTCGAGTATTTACCTTACCGAGAAATATTTGGTTGTTGTTTATTTCTCAGCCTTTGGTTATGTCTGCTTCACCAATTATCGTTTTTATTGGCGGTATTTTATCCAGTAAAATGGCCAGCGATCCTTCGTTAGCCACGCTGCCAATTACCTTGATGATTTTAGGCGTAGCTGCAGGCTCAATTCCAGCAGCGATGTTAGCTAAAAATAAAGGCCGAAAGTTTGCCGTTTATACCGGATTAAGTTGTTCGTTAATTGCGGCTATTATTGCGATAGTAGCGACAAAGATAGCCTTGTTTGAGCTATTTTGTTTTGCTAGCTTGTTAATTGGCGTTGCCGGAGCCTTTATCCAACAGCTACGCTTTGCCGCGATTGAAAGTAGCTTGAATGAAGAAGATGTACCCAAAATATTATCTATATTGATGCTTAGTGGTGTGTTCGCTGCCTTTTTAGGGCCAGAAATAGCATTAGTAGGTAAAGATTGGTTAACTTCACCCTATGGTTATGCCGGCTCGTTCTTATTACTCATTGCTTTCATTCTCTGTTCAATGTTAATTATGTTAGCTTTTGAAAATCCACCAGTGAATGAAGATAAAGTTGTTGGTGAGGCAAGAGACTTAACAGTGATTGCTAAGCAACCTGTATTTTTGATTGCAGTTTGTACCGCTACCATTGGCTTTACCTTAATGAGTTATTTAATGACCGCAACGCCTATTAGCATGCACCATATGCAAGGACATAGTCTGCAAGAAACAAAGTGGGTTATTCAAAGCCATATTGCTGCCATGTACCTACCGTCATTATTTACCCCTTGGTTAGTCAAATACTTAAAATTAAAAGGGCTTATGTTAATAGGTACAGCAATTTATGCCATCGTTGCCTTTATTGCCTTATCAGGTAATGAAGTAATGCACTACTGGTGGGCACTTATTTTATTAGGAATTGGCTGGAACTTTTTATTCTTAACTGGTACATCCTTATTACCCCAAAGTTATCACGCCAGCGAGCGCCATAAAGTGCAAGCAACCAATGACTTTGTCTTGTTTGGCTTTCAGGCAGTAGCATCATTATTAGCTGGTTGGGTATTGTTTAATGCTGGTTGGCATTGGGTTGTGTTAACAAGTCTCCCTCTCATTTTATCACTATTTATTGTGGTCGGTTTTTACCATAGACATCAGAAAAAATTAGCATTGAAAGTGGAAAAACAGTTAAGGTAATAGCTAAGCTGTATTGTCACTAGCCTTAAAATTAATAACAAAAAAGAAGGAGTTCATTATGAATGGTACAACGATGGTGGTTGTAATTGTCTGTGTAGTCTCGGTTATTTTATATAAAATGTTTAATAAGCATTTAGAGTTCAAAGCGAAAACCATTCTGCATAATAACAATGCTGATAACAAAAATGATGAACTACAAAAAGAAGTGCAAGCACTCAATGAGCGAGTACAAGTATTAGAAAAAATAGTCACCGATGAAGGCTATCAAGTGCAAAAAGACATTAATAAACTATAAACTATAAACTGCCCTCTTATTGACAGAGAACTTAGTCGATGAAACTAATAATGAAAACTGAGTTTGATAACCTCAGAGTCAACGAACATCACGATTATGAAACCGATAATAACGGCGAGAAACAAGTGGTTAAAATTTATTGTGGTGAGTTACTGATTGCCAAAAAAATAAAACTAAAAAAATCAGTTCGTTTTTTTGGCATCTCGACTTACCAGCAATATCTTACGCAAGAAGATGGTGTGAAGTAGTTAGTTACTTCTTCAGCATTGACTTTAAATCCGCGAATGGATTATAGGTGGCGGTATCTTGGTTGGTATCGCCAGCTTTAACTTCAGTTTTATAATTAGAATGGTCAGTATATTTTGCATGCTCATTATCATGACAGTAAATGCACAATAACTCCCAGTTACTGCCATCATTTGGGTTATTAGTATGATCATGATCCATATGGTGTACAGTTAATTCTCTTAAGTTAGAAAACTCAAAAGCACGTGCACATCGACCACATACCCAAGGGAATAATTTTAATGCTCGGTCACGATAACCTTTTTCTTGCTGCTTGTAGTTGGCACTAGTGCCAAAACGATCTGAGGACATAATAATTTAAAACAATAGATAAATAATATTGCTAGTGTATTGCTAAGCACCTCACTTAGCAAGACTGTGTGCTTAGCAATAGCCGCGAATAAGCAAGCACTACATATTAAGAGTATTTATTTCTATTTTAGTTTGCGCTTCTAATGCTTCTAGCGTTTTCCCATGTGGCATAGGTAAACGCGACTCAGGATCAACTTGCACAAAAACAATATCATCTGCCAAACAAATGGTTTTTTTAGTCGCTTTATTACGCACTAAACAAGTGACGGTAATAGATGTTCGCCCTACCTTTTTAGTCACTAAGCCAAATTCGACGACATCACCTTGCATAGCTGGCGACTCAAAACTAATTTCACCAATATGCTTAGTCACTAGGCAGTTTGTCTCTAATTGACAAATTGCATAAATTGCCGCCTCTTCATCAATCCATTCAAGCGCGCGACCGCCAAATAAAGAGTTGGCGTAATTTAAATCATTAGGCATAACAAGACGACGAGAGAGAAAACGCATAATAAACCTTAAGGTAATAATATATATTGAAGTGGTATGACCTATTATAGCACTTTATTTAGCATATACTGAGCATTAACTCTAATTCATATAATCCTATATGGATCAATAAGGATAGAGAATTCAATGAGCGTAAATTTTCAAGAGCAAGGTGTTTGATTGAGCAATATGGCTAATAGGATTGAAAGCAACGAAGTTATTTGCTCTTTAAGTTATTTAAAAGTGACCACTTACTTAGTGCAATTGCTAATAAGGTTGTCTTTTTACCATTTCATTATTTAGCCATGACCTAGACGAATTATTAAGACTGCTTTGTATGTCAAAACAATAATATTAAAATTAACGATTTGAAAATAAAAGACTTTAGGATAAATTAAGTTACATTCATTGCTATTTAAGGAAAGGGTTTGAAAAAATATATCATCTTGTTTAGAGGCATTAATGTCGGGGGTAAAAACTTATTACCGATGAAAGAGTTAGTGCCATTGCTAGAGAACAGTCTTTTTAAAGATGTTTCATCTTATATTCAAAGTGGTAATCTAGTTTTAAAAAGCGCTAGTGAGCCTGCTGAAGCTATTGCAAGAATAGTGTTAGATAGCTTTGGTTTCTCTCCTGATATATTTACCTTGAATGCCGCTGAATTCGCTACAGCTTTAACGCATAACCCTTATCAGGCATTTGAGGGGAAATTCGTACATTTTTACTTTTGCCATCACTCTATTGAACTAAACCAAGAAAAAATGGCAAAATATCTTGCTGAATCAGAAGAGTATCTTTTAAAAGGTAAGGTGTTTTATTTACATGCCCCTGATGGTATTGGCCGCTCTAAACTTGTCGCTAATATAGAAGCTTGCTTGGGCCAGCCAGCAACAGGGCGTAATTTAAACACAGCAAATAAAATCAGTACTATGCTAGTAAAAACATAAAAGGCACGACTAAAAGTAGTGCCTTTTAACAAGCAACAAGCAGACATCGTCTTTAACTTAAGATTATCAATACACTCATCACGAGAACATTTTTTTAAAGCTATCAGCCATTTTAATGAATTTCTCTTTCACCGTGCGCTTCAAATCAATATCAACACTACTAAAGATTGAAAACCCTTCAATAATAATGGTCGGTACTGGTGTACTTGCCCTTACATGACTCACGCCATTATTAGGCGCTGAGTTATCAATATTGGCAAAAATACAAAAAGCTTTAGAAGCAACATTTACATTTTCAGGTACATAAATAGTATCACTACTAAATAAACTAAAGATCTTTATACGGACTTCTTGCTGACTAAATACCGCATCAGTAAAGTCGATATCGCTGCTACTAAATAGACTAAAATAACGTATTTCTTTGGCAACCTTAAAAGCCCCACCGCGGTTACTACTACTAAAGATATTCACCATAGTATCGACATCCTCAGCTTCACCTGGGACATAATTTGGCGCTAAGTCATGCTTTTTATTTTCAACAAAAGCTTTATCAACCGCAAGTGGTAAATCACTGGTTAAATCAACCAAATCTTGGTGGTTTGCCAACTCCATGGCTTGGTCTAAACGACGTTCAAAAGCCTCGTAAGATAACTCGCCGTGGCTATAGTTCATGATCAATTGATCTATGACTTCACTACGAACGGTTTCAATCGGTCTATCTGTTAGGGTCACGGTCATTTTACTTTCCTTGTTCTTATAAGTTCTTTATTACTTATTTACATATGAGTAACACTGTAGCAAATACATAAGCAATGACAATGCCAAAAATATTAATTATAAAATACAATGCGTTGCATAAAAGAAAGAAGAAGGGAAATGATTAAAATACAATTAACTGGTTATTTTGACTAAAATCAGAGGAATATAGCAGAGGAATATAGCAGAGTAAAATTGTCGAGATATAACAAATTATTTAGAAAAATGATGTTATAAAAAGTACTTCAACCTTGGATTACGTTTGGATTATTAACTTAGAAACTAAGCGTTAAAAACTTCATAGTTAACTGTGATCTCATAGAGATAATATAGTGGCTGAACTTAACCGTGTATTGTTTAATTAAAAGGAAAAGGCACGGAGTTGACGTTAGCCAATGAGTATCTAATACCCGTAATCAATCAAGATGCAAGTTTCAGAGTGCACTTTGAATGGTTACGGGTATAGACGCATTAATTGTGCGATACACGAATAAGATAAGTAACTATTAGTGAAGGGCCGCGCGTATTGGTAGACCCGCACAAATTTCAGCTTCAGCTATTAATATCTCTTCTAAGCGCTGGTCAACTTCTGCTTTGTCACAATACTCATACGCCAGCTCAATAAATAAGTTTTTATGCTTCTCTTCTGAGTTTGCAATAGCGACATACAGATCTTTATCTTTACCTTCTGGTAAAGCTTGAGAAACTAACCAGAACTTCTCATAACCGCGCGCTTCAATAACCGCTGCAACTAGGAGTCTATCCATCATAAAATAACTGGGGCCATTACGGAACAAGGCGCGAATTTGGTTGATGTAAGGATCCTTTTTATCTTGACCTAAGGTGACACCGCGAGCAACAAGTAACTTTAACACTTGTTTGAAATGAATAAGTTCTTCAATAGCTAAATCTGTCATGGCACGAACCAATTTAGCCTTGTCTGGATAATGAGACAGCATTGCCATTGCCATACCTGAAGCTTTTTTCTCAGCTGCAGCGTGGTCTTGTAAAAAATGGCTAAAGTCTGCCATAACTGCATCCACCCAATCTTGGCCAGTGTGGTGTTTTAATTCAAACATATTTACTACTCTCTAAACGATATTTATTTAATGGAAGTCACGTTCGCTGTTTAAATAGCACAATTGGCGTGATTTTACCTGTGAATTTTTCACTCTACAATAGTTAACCCCAGCGCTACTTCATAAAGACGGCTAATAAAGTACCTTATCAATTTTACCTTTATTGGTGGACTCTACTTTTAATTTGTTATGAAGGCCTTGCCAAGCTTTTACTTTACCACCCAAGTTAATCTGTTTAAAACCGCCCTCTCTCGCCTTAGTGCTGTCTAAATTAAGGAAAGCTAACATTTCCAGGTAACTTTTTTCATCACTGACATCAATGGTAAGCAAGTCTTGTGCTCTGTTTTGAAAGTACTCTTCAATGCCTTGTTGATGACGGTTATAACAGTTAAGTAAAAACTCATCACTGTTAAGGTTATCGTCGTTAAGTGGAAAAAACACTTCATTATAACAACGCTTTAAATGTGGGTTAAAACCACCATCCGAGCGTTGTAAATTTACCATCATACGCTGCAATAACTGCTTAATTGACGGTAACCATCGTTCAGGGGAACGAGTGAGGTAAATAAACTTACTGCTGGGAAAGTGCTTATCTAATTTTTGGTAATCACAAAAAATCGGCGTATCAGCGAGTACCTGTGCCTGTGAAAAGGCATCTTGGGTATAGGCATTATGCGCAGTTTTAAAGCCTTGCTCTAACATTGCTAAGCAAACACTGGTGGTTGCCGTTCGGGGTAAACCAATAATAAAAATTTTTTCTATCGACACTAAAAAACCCTTTAAAGATGAAAAACACTGAAAAAAATAAAACGCACATTTCAGTCAAATTGGAATGAAATAGCAGTAAAATAGTACGAATACCTTGTTAAAAACAAGCAATTATAACTTATTTGTTAATTTAACAAACACACATTTGACAGTGATCAATAAATGCCTTATTTATGAGAGCATACTGAGTACATACCAAGTATATTTATAACAAAGCAGTAGCCAAGGAAAATTCATGACAGCACAAGATGAGCAGCGTGATAGTGTCAAGTGGAGTGATTACTTAAAGTCAGGTAATCGTATATTTATCGGCTCTAATGCCGCTGTACCTAATGCCTTAATCGATGATTTGATAGCCAATAGTCAAGGGCTACATGATATTGAAACCGTTCATATTTTAACATTATCTGAGAATGTCTGGGCTAAACCTGAACATAAAGACTTATTTAAAGTAAATAGTTTGTTCATCGGTGGTAAAAACATTCGTGAAGCTATTGCCGAAGGCCGTGGTGATTATACCCCTTGTTTTATTTCCGATGTACCTCGCTTATTTAATGAAAACAGTTTACCGCTTGATGCCGCACTTATTATGGTCAGTCCACCGGATGAATACGGCTATTGTTCATTAGGCGTAAGTGTTGATATTGTTTCGGCCGCAGTAAAAGCAGCCAAATATGTTATTGCACAAATCAACCCTAAAATGCCACGTACCAATGGTCATAGCTTTGTTCATGTAAATCAAATTCATGCATGGATAAATGTCGAGCAAGATCTGCCTCAAGTGATACCACCTGAAGTTGATCGCCGTACTGAGCAAATAGGTCAGTATGTTGCCATGCTCATTGAAAATGGTGCGACTTTACAAATAGGTATAGGAAAAATCCCTGAAGCGGTATTACGTTATTTAGGTAACCACAAAGATTTAGGTATTCACAGTGAGATGATCTCCGACGGGGTCATTGATCTGATGCTAAAAGGTGTTATTAATAACCGTAGAAAAACCTATCACAAAGGCAAAGCCGTAGTCACCTTCTGTATTGGTACCCAAAAAGTCTATGACTTTGTTGATGGCAACCCGCACATTGAGTTTTATCCATCGGAGCACGTCAACTCACCAGTTAAAATTGCTAAAAATGACAACATGGTTTCTATAAATAGTGCTATTGAAGTCGACCTTACAGGTCAGGTTGTTTCAGACTCTATTGGCTACCAATTTTACAGTGGCATTGGCGGACAAGTTGATTTTGTCCGTGGCGCTTCTTTAAGCAAAGGTGGTAAACCAATTATCGCCCTGCCTTCAACAACGAGAGATGGTAAAACATCGCGCATTGTCGCACATATTACTGAAGGTGGCGGCGTAGTAACCTCACGTGGTCATGTGTCTTATGTAGTTACAGAATTTGGTATTGCTTCTCTGCAAGGTAAAAGTATTCGAGAACGAGCCTTAGAGCTTATTAAAATTGCTCACCCTAAATTTAGAGATAAATTATTGAGTGATGTGCGCAAGCATTATTGGGTGCCTGAATATCAAGAAAGTTCACCAAGTTCAGTACCTGAATTAGGCACCATAGAAATGAAACGTTTTAATTTTGCCGATGTAAATTACATTTTGCGACCTTTAGCGCCAGCCGATGAGCGTAAATTACAAGAGTTTTTCTATTCTCATAATAAAGAAACTCTAATGATGCGTTACAACCATCACATTACCCAAATGACGCGAGAAAAATCTTGTAACTTAGTCAGCGTTAATCAACATGTAGATCTTGCTTTATGTTTTACTAAAAAAGATTCGTTAGGTGAAGCGATCCAAGCCGTGGCGAGATATTACTTTATTGAAAGTATCAACAGTGGTGAAGTAGCTTTTGTAATTAAAGAAAGCCTACGTGGCCGTGGTATGGCAAGTACCTTATTAGGCGAAATGATTACCATCGCTAGAATTCGTCAACTTGATAGTTTGGTTGCTTGTGTACGCAGCGATAATGCATCAATGTTAAAAGTATTTGAAAAAGCAGGCTTTGTGCGTCAGCCTAGCGAAGATTTTGATGAAGTGAGTTTAAAACTGACACTTAATAATAATTAATACGCCTTAATGTTTACAAATAAAGCTTACTACTCATTAAAAAATTAAATATCCAGTGACTGTTCAGCTTTAAGCGTTAGAGTTCAAGTAAAAGGAAAAAGCACGGAGTTGACTTCTTTTAAAGAAAAGTTCAATGAGTACTTTTGACGTATTAATTGAGTCATATAGCGACAAGATGAAAGGTCACTAACAAAATAGAGAAGAACTATGCCAGTTGGAATAATAGGCCACTATCGCTGTGGTGAACATGATATGGGTGACCATCACCCTGAAAATGGTAAACGCTTAACCGCTATTTCAGACCAATTAATTCGTAGTGGCTTAGATTACGTAGTCCGTCAGTTTGACTCGAAACCTATTGATAAGAGTTTGCTAGCCTTAGCGCACACACAAAAATATATTGATTTTGTTTTTGATAATGCCCCTACCGAAGTTAACGGTGAAGCTGAGGAAAACTTTACCGTCGGTGAAGACTCAGTGATGAATACAAAAACACTCACCTCTATTTTATATTCCGCTGGAGCGGCTGTAGATGCGGTAGATTTAGTGATGGCAGGTACCTTAGGCTCAGCATTTTGTGCGACAAGACCACCAGGACATCACGCAGAACACGATAAAGGCATGGGTTTTTGTTTTTTCAATAACGTCGCCGTTGCTGCCGCTTATGCAAAGCAAAAATATGGGGTAAAACGTGTTGCTATTGTCGACTTTGATGTGCATCACGGTAACGGCACGGAAGATATTATAAAAAATCACTTTAAGGCTACGTCCGAAGACGATAAAGGCTACTTATTTTGCTCAAGCTATCAATATCCACTGTATCCCTTTGAAATTGAAGAAAGTGATACACCGCCCATTATCAATGTACCTTTAACGGCAACAACGAAAGGTGAGCAGTTTCGCGAAAAGTTAACCGCGCATTGGTTACCGGCCTTACATAAATTCAAGCCAGAATTAATCATTATTTCGGCTGGTTTTGATGCTCATATTGAGGATGACATGTCGCAGGTGAGTCTGACGGAAGCTGATTACCGCTGGATCACTGATGAGCTAAAAACTATCGCTAATGAATATAGTGAAGGTCGCATTGTCTCCGTACTTGAGGGTGGTTATGCGCCAAGTGCGTTAGGCAGAAGTGTCGTTGCTCATATCAATGGTTTAATTGGTAATTAAATAGCGAACAGACTATGTAGATCATCACCAATAAAAAAGCCGACAAGTCTTATAACTCGTCGGCTTTTATATTTTTAATGCTATATCCGCTAAAAATACCAAGCCAAAGATAGCTGTGCATGGTCATCATTACTTAAGGTATAAAGTAAGTCATTTTCATCATTGCTTTGTAATAACCGCACGTCAAGACTGGCAATAAAGTTATCACCAAAGCGGCGATTTGCTTCAATAATAAAACTAAAGGCATTGTGGTCTAAGTCACTACCAAAACCCATTAATAACTCACTGCTTTGCATGTCGTTAAAGGCCAACCTAGCCCCGACAAACAAGTCATTTTGCATGAGTGAGCCTTGCGCGCCTAATCCAACTTCACCGCGGGAATCCCAGCTATGTTCCATCAATAAGCCTAAGTCAATATTCGATTCAAACACACCAACAAAACTGTATTCAAAACCCGCTTGGCTTGCCATAAAATCTTCAAGACTGGTACTACGGTATATGCTTTCAAATTTCCATAACCAGTCACCTAAAGTGGCTTGTACATCAACACCCAGTTGGTCCATTTGGCTGTAATATTGTTGTAAAGTGTTCTGCGCAGTAGGCGTTAGATAAGCTTCACGATTAGTTCCATGAAACCAAGATGCACCTAAGTCAAAGTCACCAATACTATGCGACCAACGCAAAGCTACATCAAGGTGCTGTTGCCCTGCTGAGGATTCATAGCTAACATCGTCTTCATCAACGACTAAGGGTCCACGTAAACGCCCTTCACTACCGGCATAGGTTCTTTCTCGAAAACCGGGCAGTAAAAACACATCAACAATGCCCCAATCATTCACTAATGATAAGTTAACCATTTGCTGACCTAGCTTGTCTTCGCCATCAAAGTCTTCAACACCATCGGTTTGGTTAATCACATCAACCAGGTGTTGAAATTCAGTACCCCCCCAGAATTCTTTGCGAATACCAAGGCGTAATTCCCAATCATCACTGGCATGTATATAAGCTAACTCTCGAATATCACCGTGAGTACGCTGTGAGTCATGACTATCTACGCGATAAAAAGGAGTAAGTAAAAGGCTATCACTACCATCATTCCACTGCCAATAAAGCTCAGGCTCAACCGAGAAAGATGTTTGGCTATGACTCAATTGCTGTGAGGACAGCGCGTCATCAAAAAAATAACGCTGCTCGAGTGCAATATTACCCGAGGCTTCAAACTCAACTTCACCCGCCTGCAACGAATGACTAAGCAGTATGCCAGTGCATACTGCGATAGCGGTTACTGATCGCTTTAGCTTCCCTGTATGTAACGAAAATCTCATCAGCTTAGCGTGCTCGTTTTAATGAGTTACGGTTAAAGTCACTGTCAGTTAAACCTGTTTTAAAATCATAGTTACTCCATTTTAATTCAGTGCTTTTACCGTTTTGATGGTTAATCATTTCTTGGCTATCAGCACGCCAATGTTTAGCTAAATACTGCTTATAACTACTAAAGGTTAATGTCTTAAGTAATGAGTCTTTACGGTCATAGAAATCAATTTTATTAATTCTATATTCTAACGTATCAAGCCATACGATACGGCGAGTGTAGCCTGAGTTCTCATCTACTGGGTATTGCTCAACTTTAAAGTTTGTTAAGCCATTAACTTCTTCTACACCAAGATATTTATAAGAGTATTTTTCTACTTCAAAAGAACTTAAATCTTCAAAAGCAAACTCTGAGCCCATAAATGGTCCTGACTTATTACGTGATGAAATACGTTTTACACGCTTTAGTGCCGGTAATAATAACCATTGCTCATCCGATTCAATTGGATGAGAAAAGCTTAAAAATGCGGTGCCTTTTACATCAAGTGGTTTATTAAAAATAGTTAAGCTTTTATCACCATCATCATGAACCTCTAATGACTTCATTTTAATTTCACGAAGACTTTCTTGCCCTTGCTTGTTACGTAACAACATTAACATATCAGCGGTGCTGTCTTGCCAGCCAAGGTCGCGTTTTTTAGCTTCCATTGAAATGTCTAAGCCTTTTTGTTCTTCTACACTTAGCGCAAAAGAGACATTTGAAACAAAAATTAAACTTAGTGCAGAGATAGCGCTAATGAGTATTTTCTTAGTAAACATATAAAATCCTTATAAATTTTTTGGAAGCTCAGTCAATAAATACATCAAATGAGCTGATGTGTTCGGTGGCGAAGAATTAAACCGCTTCAATCGCTTTTTTAATAGGTGCATCAACCGCAACAGCTGAACTTTCGCTCGCTTTATTTTTGCTTTTATCAAGTAAAATAAGTAACGGTGGTAAGAATAAGAAGTCAACCACAAGTGCGATAAAGATGGTAAGTGCCGTTAAGAAGCCCATATCTGCATTCATTTTAAATGATGATTGTGCCAATACCGTAAAGCCTGCTACCAATACAAAGGTGGTTATCCAAAGTGCTCGTCCGACATTATCAAAAGCATAATGTACCGCTTCTTTCGCGCTGGCATTTTTATCACGTCTCGCATGAAGATACTTACTTAAAAAGTGCACCGTATCGTCAACAACAATGCCTAAAGTCATACCAATAACAACAGACAGCCCTAAACCAACTTGCGCGCTTAATAATCCCCAAAGACCAAAGGCAATAGCTGCGGGTGCTAAATTTGGTAATAAACTGATCAGTCCAAAACGCCAACTTTTTAACGCGACACCTAACAAGATAGAAATCAAGATAAGCGCCAGTGTTGTGCCAATAAGCATGCTAATAATATTACGTTGACCTATATGGGCAAACATTAAGCTTGGGCTAGCAAAATCAACTTCGTACTGTGGTGCGTGTTCGGCAAACCATTCAATCATGTCTTCTTCAACATTAATCAGCTCATTACTGGTCATGTTTTTAAAGGTCGCGACAATTCTTGATGAAGATTTATCAACGTCTAATTGGTTATTTAAATCCAAACCATAAGGTAATGACATTTCATATAGTAATAAGTATTGCGCTGACATTTCCTGGCTGTCTGGCAATTTATACCAACTAGGATCATCACCGTGCATATTCTTATTCAAGCGCTTTAACGTATCAGTAATCGTATTGACATGATCCGTTTCAGGGCGAGCACGTAACCAATCACTAAAGTCACTGACACTATTTAGGTACTTAGGGTTGTTAATACCACTGGATTGACCCGTTTTTACTGAGATCTCAACAACCATCATGCCCGATAAGTTTTCTTGCATATAATCCGTTGCTGCGCGATATGGCACAGTTTCATCAAAATATTTAACAAAATCATCATTGAGTTCATTGTTAGGAATAAACATTACTGAAGCAATAATTAACACGCTAGTTAAAGGCAGTAAGGCTTTACGTTTGGCAATAACAAAGTCTGCCAACTTAGCCATAATATCTTTCTTATGTTCAGATTGCTTTTTCACTCGCACCGGTAAAACCGTTAACAATGCTGGGAAAATAGTAATAGAAAATACAAACGCTAGCATCACACCAATAGCCACTAAATTACCTAAATCTCTAAACGGTGGAGAGTCAGAAAAATTCATGCTCAAAAAGCCAATTGCGGTGGTAATACTGGTCAAAAATATAGGTTGTAAATTGATTTTGATACTACGAACAATAGCGGTACGTTTATCCGCGCCTTGACGCATTTCATAAAACATTGAAGTTAATATATGAATACAATCCGCTACCGCTAAGGTCATTATCATCGTTGGCGCTGATGATGAAGGTCCTGTTAGATAAAAGCCTAACCAACCAGCTAGTCCCATGGTAGTAACAATACTCATAATGATTATAAGTACCGTAGAGATAGTACCGGTAATGGTTCTTAGTAATAAACCAATAGTCACAATAACCACAAGAAACATCAGTGGAATAAGTGTTGAACCATCACTAATTGAAGCCTCACCAAATGATGTATTCATCATGATCATGCCCGATAGATATACTTCAACGTCTGGGTGCTCAGCTAAAAATTGTGCCTGAATAGCACGGACACTCGTGGCAACTTGTGGCGTTTCTGCCATCGGGTCAATACCCGGTAATTGCACCGTAACGTTAACAACAGAAACATGCCCTGTTTTAGAGATGATTTTATTAACGAGTAAAGGCTCGCTAATCGCAATCTGTTTAATTTTATCAAGCTTATCGCTGGTTAAATTCTTAGTAGACATGACGAGATCTTCAACGATCATGTCATCTTCTTCAGCATAGGTGTATTGAAAGTTAGTCACTGAATCAACACGTGTTGAATAAGGCACCTGCCAACTTTCTTTGGTTAATACTTTTAACGCGGCTAAATGCTCTGCGGTAAAAACATTGCCACCTTTTGGTACGACGACAAACGAAACATTATCACTTTTGGCATAGACTTTTTGCATCGACTCAAAAGCGGTTAATTGCGGATTTTCTTCACTAAAGAACACTCGGTAGTCATTTTTAAATTCTAACTTTTGTGCTCCCATACCAGCTACCATGGCGAATGTAATACAAACTAGTATCACCCAAAATGGATTATTGCCGACAAAATTATAGAGTTTGTCTCTCATTGTTAAGCTCCTTATAGTATAAATTTTTCTTCATTAATGAAGAGTCTTTTAGGTGACGAATCGTCACCTTGTCTATCAAAAAAATGCGGTTAATGACCGCACATTTTTATTATCTGGTTTATTAAAAAGAGGCTAACTAAAACTACCAAAGTTCAGCTCACGCCCTTTTGCTTTAATTTGCGCTAACTCTTGCGGAAATAATTCTGCTAAAGCGAGTTGTAATTCAGCACAATGGCTTAGGTCTTTAGTTAAAGGTTTCCAGCCCATGCCATCAAATAACAGATTGCTTAGGTTAAAAAGCTCACGTTCAACAATTAAACTTGTTCTACCGCTACACTGTTCTACTTCACCTGAAAGCAAGGTAATAGCACCATATGCCATAGACCAATTACTAAAACATAATTGCTGTACATCCATATTATTTGGAAGTGCTAGGCTGTTATCGTTTAGGCCGTCTTCTACGATGCCATGAATAGAGGTCATCAACTTAATTTCTAGCCGTTCATTTTCATTGATATGCTTTTCACTCGATTTACCAACCACATTGGGTGATTTAGCACATAGAACCGTTTGAAAAAGTGCGGGGTATAACATTGCATAAATGAGGTATGAGAAATTTAACAGTAACATGCGTGACCGAGCACAACCTTTAAACTGATATGTGCGATAAAAGAGATTTGCGAGCAGTTCCATAGAATAATTACTGATCGCCAACAATAAATCTTCTTTACCAATAAAGTGTTTATAGACAGTGCCTTTTGAAAACGGTACTTGAGCGACCACTTTATCCATGGTGAGGTTTTCAATACCATTTTGCTGAATAAGCAACACAGCAGAGTTGATTATTAACAACTCCCTTTCTTTAAGTGCTGTTTCATCGAGTAACTTAGGTGGTGTCATAATATCTACTTTTAAAATGTGACGAATCGTCACTGACGTTTCGTCATCATACCCCCGATGTAATTATTGTCAACGATTTTGTAACTCAAATGTACTGTGAATTTTCTTTCATCCACATAATATGTGTCACGAGTGATTTTTGTAAAAGCTTTTTCTGAACTACAAACTATGAATTTGGGTCTGGGAGTCAATTTTTACCACTAAGGAAACATTGGCACTAGCTTAGGATTAGTGCCAAAAATCAAACTGCTTGGGGTAGTCGGTTTATGATCACTATTACCACAAAGCGGACGGTTTTATTAATGAAAAATCGACCTTGAAACAGTCAGCAAAGATACGAAAGCGGACGTTCCCCACATTTTGAATAAAAAAAGTAATATTCAGAATTGGTTTGCACAACAGCGGAATGCACTTGTTTTTATCCGGGATTTTAGAAAACAGTATAGCTGTAGGCAAGAAATTCCTGACTTTCGGCTTTCGCTCCCTCATAGCGATGAAGAAGAGTAAATATCTAAAATATGGGCTAAAGAATATTTCATATATTACAAAAAAATGACATTTATTCTACTTATACTCTGGTATTAATATTTGTTAGTGCTAATGTTCCCTTGGTGGGGATACTGAGCGTTATCTTTGTCCTGATTAACGGACATTACTCATAATTCGTTGTAGGTGTAGTCGTCTACACTTGAACTGAACAAGGTAAATGTAGTTATCAGAATCAGTTTTATTAGTCTTTTGTTTGTTCAGTAATAGAAAGGTATCACAATGGGTAAGAAAAGTGATTAAATATGCAGTAGCAGCCATCATGGTTTATTTATTGTCCTCTACAGTTGCTTATTCCTATAGTTTGACCAAGGTTGAAATTGCCACTGTTGTAAAATCAAACGACAGAGTAAAGACCAAAAACGTTCTAACCAACGAAGGGAGACCGGGGTGGTTTATTGAACTTTCCCGTCGTGCGGCGCTGGAGTGTAATATGGAACTCCGGTTTCAATTTGTCCCCTGGGTTCGGGGCCTATTGCTACTTGAACAAGGTAAGATAGACGCAACATTTAACAGCAACCACATGGAAATTCGTGAAAAGTATGGGGTTTACCCTCGAATTGATGGCATATTAGACGAGAAACGTGCATCAATAAAATATGGTTATTACGCTTATACTTTAAGAAATTCGGATGACAAGAAATTGGTGGAGCGGGCTGATCTTACCAACCGCAATGTTGTAGTAGAAAGGGCTGCATCAATAATACCTGAACTTAAAAAACGCGGCGCGAAAATTCAGGAAAATGTAAATTATTTATCGATGCTAAAAATGGTTGCTTACCACCGTGCAGATGTGGCCGTCGGGATAGATAAAAGTTTTGACAGCTTATTAGACAATACTCCGGCACTTGCCGCCATCATTATGAAGGTTAAAACGCCAGTTCAGTTAAAGGTTGGATATGTGATGTTTTCAAAAAAATTCTATGCAACCCACCAGGAGCAGGTTGAATGTTTTTGGGACAGATCAGCAGAAAATCGTAAAACTGACTGGTTCAGGAAGTTGTACCTCTCGTATCAATGAGCCATTGTCAATTGCCTGAAGTTAGCTGGACGTAAAAGCTACTTGACCAGACAATTTCAGCCATATCGCATTGGGAGGTAGTTTAGGGAAGTAACGTGCTAGCCAAGAACTTCTAGCACGTCAACGGATAGATTTTAAAGCTAATTAAGATATGGAAAAACGTGTTAGCTAATGTCAGTTTAGAGGGAAGTTCTTGTCATTGAGACATCATAAGAACCTATCAACCACATGTTCATGATTACTATAGGCACCGTTTACATCAAGTGATGGAATGCCAACGGCAACAATTAGCTTAAACCAGCCCCACAAGTGAGTAGAAAATCTTGGCTAATATTACCTTAAATATGCTCCTGAATCTGCAACGGCTTAATGTCTGCTTATGGCTATATTTTAACCTAAACAACAGCCAGTAGCTAACGTCAACTAAGCGCACAAAGTTATCATGTTTAATAATACCAACAGCTAACTAAATCATTCCCCATCAGAACACTCTAAACAGCGATTCTTAGACACTTTGCAGAATATTAACAATCAGTATGCATTATTTAACTTAAGTACATTAATTTGATGGTTTGGTGGATATTTGAAAGTCGAACAATTGAGTGTCATATCAGATCAAAGGTATAAAATTTATCCAACTTCAAGACAGACATAATATAAATTTCAGGAAAATAACTACAGAGTTCGCCAACCTTCTCAGGAATAATTAGCAACCAATTAGCAACCAATTAGCAACCAAACGAAAAAAGGCCGATTCATCACGAATCGGCCTTTAAATGTCTATTTGTATAAGTTTAGTGGTGCGGTTGGGGGGACTTGAACCCCCACGACCTAAATCATTAGCCCCTCAAGCTAACGCGTCTACCAATTCCGCCACAACCGCGCAATACTAAACTATACTATCTGTTTTACTAAGTTAACTTGCTCATTTTGAGGTAAATAAGAACACTTAACTTTTAGACCCGCAGTCCCCTCAAGCTGGCGCGTCTACCAATTCCGCCACATCCGCGCAAAACTCAATTTGTAATTTTAACTTTTTATATATTAACTAAGTTGAGGCTTAGCTAAATTAATCTGGAACGTTGCTGCTATCTTCTTTCTTAGCAGGTTCGTCTGATGCAGGTACATCACTGTTTTGAACAGCAGGTAATGTAGTTGCTTCAAGACTTTCACTTGGAATAGCATCAACTGCTTGCTCTGCAGGAACTGCTAGGTTATTCCACTCATCAACAGACTTAGTCTTGTTGGCAGTTAAGTTACCTAAGATTAAGCTGATAACAAAGAATCCTACCGCTAAATACGTTGTCGCCGATGTTAGGAAGTTACCAGAACCACCTGAACCGAAAACAGTTGCAGAAGAACCCGCACCAAAAGAGGCACCCATGTCTGCGCCTTTACCTTGCTGAATTAACACTAAGCCAATTAGGGCTAAAGCAATAAGTACGTATACGATAATTAATACTTGATACAACATTTCTATTTTCCTTTCGCTGCGGAACAAATAATTTTAAATTGTTCAGCTTGTAAACTAGCACCGCCAATAAGACCACCGTCTATATCAGGTTGTGCGAATAATTCTTCACAGTTAGCTGCGTTAACGCTGCCACCGTAGAGTAATGGTATTATATCCGACACTTGCTCGCTCTGTTGAGCTAAAAATTGACGAATAAATTGATGTGTTTCTTGTGCCATCGCACTTGATGCTGTTTTTCCTGTTCCTATGGCCCAAACGGGTTCATAAGCAATAACAACATCAGTAAAATTCTCTATGCCAATTTCATCGATAACTGGCTGAATCTGTGCTGATAACACAGTTTCTGTTTCTCCGGTTGCTCGTTCTGCTTCGCTTTCACCAATACATAAAATTGGTGTTAAGCCAGCATTTAATGCTGCATGAACTTTTTTAGCAACTTGGGTAGAGGTTTCTTTATAGATACTTCTACGTTCAGAGTGACCGACTATTACATAGTTAATCGCTAGGTTTTGCAACATAGTTGTGGATATTTCACCTGTGTAGGCTCCACTTTCATGTTCACTCACATTTTGCGATCCAACATGAATTGCTTCATTTAACTTAGCTGCTTTTATTTTCTGATTAAGCTCAGATAAATAGGGAAAGCTTGGGCAAATAACAACATCAACGTGTGATGATAGTTTAACATCTGCCAATCCTGAAACCATAGTATCAACTAGGGCTGAGTCACCGTTCATCTTCCAATTTGCGGCTACAATTGCTTGTCTAGTCATTTATACCTCTTAGCCTAGGTTGTTATCTTATGACTTCAGTTAATGATTAATTGAGGCCATTGCTAAAATGAAGCCGCGAGATAGTAACTAACCTGCGCAAAAGATACAAGTATTTAACACATATCTTTTACTGGTTGCAGATTTTTTATACTTTTCGCGGCATTTAGCACAAAATAGTTATTAATTTACGCTCTACTCTATTCAGGCTATTTGAATTACAACCTTAAAAGAGTCGCTATTATTCATTGTGATTAATAGCAATTATTATTTAACGAGTTTCACTAAATCGGCAATTTTGTGAGCTAATAATGTGACCTCATCCATGTCCGGACCTTCAACCATGACCCGTATAAGTGGCTCGGTACCTGATTTACGTAACAATACTCGGCCACGACCGGTTAGCGTTTCATTAACTTCATCAACCGAGGCAAGTACTGTCGGATCTTTTAATGGGTTTTTTACGCCCGAGAAACGAACATTGACTAGAAGTTGCGGTAGCATGGTAATACCTTGGCGTAATTCATGTAATGATTTTTTCTGTTTAATTACTGCTGTTAATACATTAAGTGCAGCAATGATGCCGTCACCTGTAGAGGTGTGATTCAGGTTAATGACATGACCTGAGTTTTCTGCACCAAGTTGCCACCCTTTTACTTTTAATAACTCCATGACATGACGATCACCAACTTTACTGCGGGTAAACTCGATATCTAACTCTTGCAAGGCTAATTCTAAGCCCATATTGCTCATTAAGGTGCCTACAACACCACCTTCTTTACGACCTGATTTTAAGTCGTTACCCGCGATGATATAGATAATTTCATCACCATCAATAACATAACCAGTATGGTCAACCATCATAATACGGTCGCCATCACCATCAAGAGCAATACCTAAGTCAGCGTTATGTTCAACAACGGCTTTACTGATTGCATCCATCGATGTTGCACCACAACCATCATTGATATTGGTACCATTAGGTGAAGTACCGATTTCGATAACGGTTGCACCTAATTCACGGAACACATTGGGCGCTATGTGGTAGGTTGCACCATGGGCACAATCAACCACTATGGTTAAATCTTTTAAAGATTTTCGGCTAGGAAAGTTACTTTTACAAAACTCAATATAACGGCCAGCAGCATCGTTGATGCGAGTTGCTTTACCTAATTTTGCAGATTCAACACATCCCATTGGTTTGTCTAATTCAGCTTCAATAGCTAATTCAACCGCATCAGGTAGTTTTTCACCTGTACTTGAGAAAAATTTGATGCCATTGTCATAAAAAGGGTTATGTGATGCACTAATAACAATGCCGGCTTCGGCTCTGAATGTTTTAGTAAGGTAGGCAATACCTGGCGTTGGCATAGGTCCAAGAAGCCCTACATCGATACCTGCAGCTGAAAAACCAGCTTCAAGTGCTGATTCAAGCATATAACCTGAAATACGGGTATCTTTACCGATAAGTACCTTTTTAGTGCCTTGCCCTGCTAGTACTTTACCTGCAGCATAACCTAGCTTCATTACGAATTCTGGTGTTATTGGGTATTGCCCAACTAAACCACGGATACCATCGGTACCAAAATATTTACGGTCTGACATATATTTTCCTTATATATTTTATTCTATAGCAGCATTGAGTAACTGCTAGGTTTGTTAGTTTTACTAACATTGATTATGTTTACGCTTACTGTTTGTTATTGATATTTAGCTGTCATGGATAATACTTTTAAGGCGTCGACAGTTTCTTTAATATCATGTACTCGAATTATACTCGCCTTTTGCTGTGCGGCTATTATAGCGGTAGTAATGCTACCTGCAAGACGTTCATCAACATTACACGCTAATAAGTTACCTATCATTGATTTCCTTGATGTTCCCGATAACAAGGGTAAACCTAAGTCATTAAACTGGCTCAATTGGGCAAGTAGCTGATAGTTTTGCTCTAGGGTTTTACCAAAACCAAAACCGGGATCTAAAATCAGACGCTCTCGCTTAATACCTGCTTGTTCACAAACACTGATACGATCAATGAAAAACTGCTTGATATCAGCAATTACCTCATTATATTGAGGGTTATTCTGCATTGAACGCGGTAAGCCTTGCATATGCATTAAACAGACTGGTACATCACTTTGTGCTAATACAGCTAAACATCCTTCGTTCTGTAATGCTCTTACATCATTAATAATGTCTGCACCATGGGCGATTGCTTGTGACATTACTTCAGCTTTACTGGTATCGATTGATACCTTGATATCAAAATTTAATTTTATCGCTTTAAGTAATGGAATAACACGTGCTAACTCATCTTCTTCGCTAACATCAACGGCTCCTGGGCGGGTAGACTCTCCACCGATGTCGATAATATCAGCTCCGTCGAGTATCATTTGTTCAACTTGAGCTAACGCTTTATCGAATGTGGCAAACTTTCCACCATCCGAGAACGAGTCAGGGGTTACATTTAGAATACCCATCACTTGTGGCGAACTTGTGCTGCTTTGGCTGCTTTGGCTGCTTGATGATAATTTATTTAGAGTCATTACTTAATCTTTAGTGTGCTTTCAATGTTCAATATCTATATAAGAAAAAACCTCGATATTTAACATAAACATCGAGGTTTTACTATTTATACAAAGCTTATTAACTTGAAGGAGTATCGCCGCTTGGCTTAGTCGTATCAGGTGTTACTTCACTCGACTTTTTAGTTTCATTATCTTGTTCAGTATCTTTACTTGCCACTTCAACATCTGCAGCTTTATCACCTTTGCCGTTATCAGAGCTAGAATTTGAACTCTCTTTGTCTTCCCATCCGGCTGGTGGACGAACAGTCTTTCTAGCCATTAAGTCATCAATTTGCAAAGCATCAATTGTTTCATACTTCATCAAACAATCTTTCATGGCGTGTAAAACATCCATGTTTTCTTTGATTAAGTTTTCTGCACGTTGATAGTTACGATTAACTACTGCTTTTATTTCTTCATCAATAAGTTTAGCTGTTTCATCAGACATGTGTAATGACTTAGAAGAAGTGCGACCTAAGAATACTTCACCTTCTTCTTCAGCGAACAACATAGGACCCATTTTTTCAGATAAGCCCCATTGAGTTACCATTTTACGCGCAATATTAGTTGCACGTTCAATGTCATTTGAAGCACCGGTAGATACTTTATCACTACCGTAAATAACGTCTTCAGCAACACGACCGCCATATAAAGAAGAAATATTACTTTCTAAATGCTGTTTAGAATGACTGAATCGATCTTGCTCTGGTAAGTACATAGTCACACCAAGGGCACGGCCACGAGGAATAATACTTACTTTATAAACAGGGTCATGATCTGGCACTAAACGACCAATAATTGCGTGACCCGCTTCATGATAAGCAGTCATTTCTCTTTCTGAGTCACTCATTACCATTGACTTGCGTTCTGAGCCCATCATTATTTTATCTTTAGCTGCATCAAATTCTTTCATGCTTACTACACGACGTGCAGTACGCGCAGCACATAAAGCCGCTTCGTTCACTAAGTTAGCTAGATCAGCACCTGAGAAGCCAGGAGTACCACGAGCAATAACTTCAGCTTTTACATCATCTCCTAACGGTACTTTACGCATATGTACTTTAAGGATTTGTTCACGACCGCGAATATCAGGTAAACCAACAGTTACTTGACGGTCAAAACGACCTGGACGAAGTAAGGCTGGGTCTAATACGTCAGGACGGTTAGTCGCGGCAATAACAATTACGCCTTCATTACCTTCAAAACCATCCATTTCTACTAACATTTGGTTTAATGTTTGTTCACGTTCATCATGTCCACCACCCATACCTGCGCCACGTTGGCGACCTACTGCATCAATTTCATCGATGAAGATAATACAAGGAGCCGCTTTTTTAGCTTGCTCGAACATGTCACGTACACGAGATGCACCAACACCAACAAACATTTCAACAAAATCAGAACCAGATATAGTAAAGAATGGTACTTTCGCTTCACCAGCAATCGCTTTAGCTAATAGCGTTTTACCTGTACCAGGTTGGCCGACAAGTAAAATACCTGATGGAATACGTCCACCCAATTTTTGAAAGCGACTAGGTTCACGTAAGTAATCAACTAATTCTGCAACATCTTCTTTAGCTTCATCACAACCAGCCACATCGGCAAAAGTTGTTTTGATTTGTTCTTCGCTAAGTTGACGTGCTTTTGATTTACCAAAAGACATGGCACCTTTACCACCACCACCTTGCATTTGACGCATGAAGAAAATCCATACACCAATAAGCAGAATCATAGGGAACCATGAAACGAAAATAGTTGTTAAGAAGCTTGTTTCTTCAGGTAATTTACCTTGGGCACGTACGCCTTGCTTAACAAGATCGTTAATTAAATCGCGATCATAGCCACCAGGGATAACAGTTTTATATGCTTCACCACTACGTTTTTCACCAGTGATTACGCCATTTCTATCGACATTCGCATCTCGAATTTGTCCTTGACGCACATCCTGGATGAAGCGGGTATAGTCCATTGCTTGATCTTTTGAAGTATCAGGAGAAAAGCTCTGAAATACACTCATCAAAACAACTGCAATTACTAACCATAAAATAAGATTTTTTGCCATATCGCTCAACTTAGTGACCTCTTTTGGAATTTAATATATTTATAAGAATAAATCTATTCTAGTCTATTGTGCCTAATTTACTACAATTCAAGGCTAGTCGCCATTTAACTTTAGTCGGCAGTAACAACTAGTTACAACTTACCCTATGAAATGCTCTTAACCTTTATAGCCAGTAGCAACTAAGTAAACTTCTCTTGAACGTGCTCTGGATGATTCTGGTTTACGTGTTTTTACCGCTTTAAAGACTTCACGGGTAGCTTTCATATACTGTTCAAAACCAGCGCCTTGGAATACTTTTACCACAAACGAACCATTAGGCTTTAATACTTGGCTGCACATTTCTAGCGCTAATTCGACTAAATACATACTACGCGCTGAGTCAGCACTTTCATTACCGGTCATGTTTGCCGCCATGTCGGACATGACCACGTCAATATTTTTTCCATCAATGCGTGTTAACAAAGCATCAAGTACTTCTTCTTCACGAAAGTCGCCTTCGAGGAAGTCTACACCGACAATGGCGTCCATCGGTAAAATATCACACGCAACAACCTGTCCTTTATCACCGACAACTTTAACAGCATATTCCGACCAGCCTCCAGGTGCCGCACCTAAATCGACAACTTTCATACCTGGTTTAATCAATCGATCTTTAATATTGATTTCTTCAAGCTTAAAAACAGCGCGTGAACGCAAACCTAATCGTTGCGCCTTTTTTACGTATTCATCGTCAAAGTGCTCATCTAACCAACGTTGACTACTTGCTTTGTGTTTTTTATTCGCCATTTTTTCCTACTCACATAACTTTAAACGCGTTAAGTTATTTAACTATTAGTATTACTCACTAGATAAGGGTAAAATGGCCGTAATTCAAGGCAACAGATAACGAAATTTAGTAATGAGCTTAAACAAAAAACAAATTCAACACCTTAGAGGCGTAGCACACGCTCTAAAACCAGTGGTTTTACTTGGTAATAATGGCTTAACAGAAGCGGTTGTAGCTGAGATTGATTACGCATTAAACCACCATGAGCTAATCAAAGTAAAAATCCCTACAGATGATAAAGAAACTAAAGCGTTAATCGTAGAAGCGATTTGTCGTGAAACCAAATCTACTCAAGTACAAGTGATTGGTAAGACATTAGTGATTTACCGTGAAAGTGCAGAAAAGAAAATTAGAATCCCTAAAGTTTAAATGTACTTTGGCTTTTGCTTTTGCTTTGCCTGATATAGATAAATAGTTAAAAAAAATGACAGTAATTACTGTCATTTTTTATTTTTGATTTTTGATTTTTGATTGAGTATTATTTATTTCTTTACAGCATCACCCTCTTCAACAATAGTTACCACTTTTTGAATCAGTTTTACTCGGCCTGAATCAACCAAAGCCTTTCTTAACACATATTCAATTTGAGCGTTAACGCTGCGCAGCTCATCATCAGACCATCGCTGCATCGCCGCTAAAACATCAGGGTTAATTCTAAGTGGGAAGCTTTTTTTAGCTACCATCATATTTCCTATTAATACCTAAAAGTTTTCTAAACAATTAATATAAACTGCCCGTATTGACTACCGGCTGGGTACTTTTGTCGCTGCATAATACCACCAGTAAATTACTGACCATGGCAGCTTTACGTTCTTCATCAAGCTCAACAATTCCCTTCTCTGACAACTGAGCTAATGCCATTTCAACCATACCCACAGCGCCATCAACGATCAGTCTTCGTGCGGCAATAATGGCTGAGGCTTGTTGTCTTTGCAGCATCGCATTCGCGATTTCTGGTGCGTAAGCTAGATGACTAATACGTGCTTCGTGTACTCTAACGCCCGCTTTACCTAATCGTTGCTGTATTTCTATCTTTAATGCTTCTGAGACTTCTTGTGGATGACTACGTAACGCAATTTCATCACCTTCATGTTGATCATAAGGATAACTAATCGCCATATTACGTAAAGCCGATTCACTTTGAATAGTTACAAAACTGATATAATCGTCCACTTCAAAAGAAGCCTCTGCAGTATCATCTACCGACCATACAACAACAGTGGCAATTTCAATTGGATTACCATGATTATCATTGACTTTCATTTGATTGGATTCAAAGTTTCGTATACGCAATGAAATACTCTTACGCATAAACAGCGGAATAGTCCAACGTAAACCGCATGCCTTTACCGAGCCAACATAGCTACCAAAGAAAGTCATTACTTTCGCTTGGTTTGGTTGCACCATAAAAAATCCGGGAAGCGCCGCTAAGGTAACTATAAATACTACTACGGTAACTATTTCGATATTACCTATGGCAGCTTGGTTAACAATAAATGCTGCTGCAGCTAGCAAGACAGCAAAAACGCCATATCCACTGATTGAAAAACCTATATTCTCGTTCATATTAGTTCCTTGGTATGAATTAAAGTGATATCACTTTGATATCACAAAAGAGTACTATTGATTTTGTTTTTTTGCAAGGCTAATTATTTTGACCTTAATATTGAGACCAATTCCATTAAGTTTGTGACCTTGTTGTGCGCAGAAAAAACAATTCAAGGATAGACGCTTGATTGAGCAATAATGAGCTATTGGAATTGAGTGTAACGTGGGCTTTGAGTGTTTTAACCCGTACCAGTGGCAATAACTTAATGGGATTGGTATAAAATATTTAATGATTGCTTACAGTAATATCAGTTTCATTAAATAAGTGATCTACTTTTTGGTGAGGAAAAATGGATAAGAACAAGGCATAAATTTTACTAAGTAGTTATTCTACTGATGAAATTTATAACGCTGTTATTATTTATTTTAACCATCAAAAATGATCACTTAATTAGTGATATTGGTATAAATTAACGCTCACAAAAAAGGCCGAAAACATGACGTTTTCGACCTTTTATCTAAACAGCTAGAGCTGTATAAAATACTCTACTCACAGTCTAAAACAATCTATTAGATATGCTCAACAGCAATAATTTCATATTCAACCACGCCACCAGGAATAGTTATTTCAATTTCGCTATCAACTTCTTTGCCGATTAACCCACGTGCAATCGGTGAGTTAACTGAAATACGACCTGTTTTAAAGTCAGCTTCATCATCGCCGACAATTTGATAGGTCACTTCAACTTCAGTATCAAGGTTTAATAAGGTAACCGTGGTACCAAAAATAACTTTACCATGGTTAGGGATTGTCGTTACGTCAATCACTTGCGCGTTACATAAACGACCTTCAATATCTTGAATACGACCTTCACAAAAGCCTTGCTCTTCCTTTGCTGCATGGTATTCAGCATTTTCTTTTAAATCGCCATGCTCACGTGCTGTCGCAATGTCTTTTACAATACGTGGACGCTTTTCTGTTTTTAAAACTTTAAGCTCTTCATGTAATAGATCAGAACCACGAAGGGTCATTGGGTATTTAATCATAATTTCTATCTTTCTATACTTTTAGGTAAGAATAAGTTATTTATTCAAATAGCTGTAAGTAGCAAAGCTAATTGACGTGATAGTGAGGCGGAAGCGCGGAGTTGACGAATGTCAATGAGCACTTCCAACAAAGCTAACACGATAATTAGCAAGCTAATTGCATTATTTACAACGTATTGTGCAACTCTTGCACTGTACGAACAGTACTCATTTCATCTGCAGCATGAGCCATACAAGTAGCAAATGCAGCATTTAATGTCGTAGTATAAGCAACTTTATAACGTAATGCACCACCACGTAATACTTTAGAATCTTCAATGGCTTTGCGGCCTTCTGTTGTATTAATAATGTAGCTGTATTCGCTGTTTTTGATTCTATCAAGAATATGTGGACGACCTTCATGCACTTTATTCACACGTCGAACCGGAACGCCCGCTTCACGTAAAATGACTTCAGTGCCGTGAGTCGCATCAATATCATAACCCAAATCAATCATGATTTTAGCTAGTTCTAATACGCGAACTTTGTCACTATCACGTACTGAAATTAAAGCTCGACCAGTTTTAGGTACCGAAACGCCAGCACCTAGGCTTGCTTTAGCATAAGCTTCTTCGAAGGTGTCACCTACGCCCATTACTTCACCTGTTGAACGCATTTCTGGGCCAACTAAAGGATCACTACCATGGAACTTGTTAAACGGAATAACCACTTCTTTAACAGAGAAATACTTCGGAATCACTTCCTTAGTAATGCCCTGTTCTTTCAATGATTTACCAGCCATTACTCGAGCACCTACTTTAGCAAGTGGTACTGACGTTGCTTTTGAAACAAACGGAATAGTACGTGCTGCACGTGGGTTAACTTCAATGATATAAACTTCATTGTCTTTTACAGCCATTTGCGTATTCATTAAACCAATAACACCTAGTTCAAAGGCCAAATCTGTTACTTGCTTACGCATAACATCTTGGATTTCTTGGCTTAAGCTATAGGCTGGTAATGAACATGCGCTATCACCTGAGTGAACGCCAGCTTGTTCAATGTGCTGCATAATGCCACCAATAACAACGTCTGTGCCATCACAGACAACGTCAATGTCTACTTCAATCGCATCATCAAGGAAGTGATCAAGTAATACTGGCGAGTCATTAGAAACACTTACCGCTTCAGTCATGTAACGACGTAAATCATCTAAATCATAAACGATTTCCATTGCGCGACCACCCAATACATAAGATGGACGTACAACTAGAGGGAAGCCAATACCTTCAGCTTTTGCCATGGCTTCTTCTAATGAAGTTACTGTGGCATTTTCTGGTTGTAGTAAACCTAAACGGTCAACTGCTTGTTGGAAGCGTTCTCTGTCTTCTGCACGGTCAATCGCGTCTGGAGAAGTACCAATAATTGGTACGCCAGCAGCTTCTAAAGCACGAGCTAATTTAAGTGGTGTTTGACCACCGTATTGCACGATAACGCCTTTAGGTTTTTCAATACGTACAATCTCAAGTACATCTTCAAAGGTAATTGATTCGAAGTATAAACGGTCTGACGTATCGTAATCGGTAGAAACAGTTTCAGGGTTACAGTTAACCATGATAGTTTCATAACCATCTTCACGAAGTGCTAATGCAGCATGAACACAACAGTAATCAAATTCAATACCTTGACCAATACGGTTAGGGCCACCACCTAAAATCATAATTGATTCTTTGTCAGTCGGGTTTGATTCACACTCTTCGTCGTAAGTTGAATACATATAAGCCGTATCAGAGCTAAACTCTGCAGCGCACGTATCAACACGTTTGTACACTGGGAAGATATCTGCGTTATGACGTTTTTTACGTACTTCAGCTTCAGATACACCAATAAGGTCAGCTAAACGAGAATCGGCAAAACCTTTACGTTTAAGTTTGCGTAAATATTCAGGCGCTAATACTTTTAAACCACCTTCAGCAACTTTCGCTTCTTCTAAAATAATATCTTCAATTTGTATTAGGAACCAACGATCAATTTTAGTTAAATTGAAGACTTCGTCTACAGTCAAACCTAAACGGAACGCATCACCTATATACCAAATACGATCACAGCCAGCTTCTTGTAGCTCATGCATTATCTTAGTTTTAGCACCCGGTTGAGTCACATCAACAATCGAATCAAAACCGTTTACGCCAACTTCTAAGCCGCGTAATGCTTTTTGTAAAGATTCTTGTTGGTTACGGCCAATAGCCATTACTTCACCAACAGACTTCATTTGCGTGGTTAATCTGTCTTCAGAACCAGCGAATTTTTCGAAGTTAAAACGTGGGATCTTAGTCACAACGTAATCAATAGTTGGCTCAAATGATGCTGGAGTTTTACCGCCAGTGATATCATTACTTAATTCATCTAAGGTATAACCTACCGCTAACTTAGCGGCGATTTTAGCAATAGGGAAACCTGTTGCTTTTGACGCTAATGCTGATGAACGAGATACGCGTGGGTTCATTTCAATAATAACCATACGGCCAGTATCTGGACAAATACCAAACTGTACGTTTGAACCACCTGTTTCAACACCAATTTCACGCAATACCGCTAAAGAAGCGTTACGCATGATTTGATATTCTTTGTCCGTTAAGGTTTGCGCTGGTGCAACTGTAATTGAATCACCGGTATGAATACCCATTGGGTCGATGTTTTCAATGGTACAAATAATGATACAGTTATCATTTTTGTCGCGAACCACTTCCATTTCGTATTCTTTCCAACCGATTAATGATTCATCGATTAGTAATTCTGACGTTGGAGAAAGGTCTAAACCACGCGTACAAATTTCATCAAATTCTTCGATGTTGTATGCTATACCGCCACCAGTGCCACCCATAGTAAATGAAGGCCGAATAATACAAGGAAAACCTAATATCTTACTTGCTGCGTGTGCTTCTTCAATAGTATGTACAATTTCAGCATTTGGCGTATCAAGGCCAATTGCTTTCATTGCTTTGTCAAAACGAGAGCGATCTTCTGCTTTATCAATTGCATCGGCAGTAGCGCCAATCATTTCAACATTAAATTCTTTTAGTACGCCTTTGGCTTCAAGTTCTAAAGCACAGTTTAATGCGGTTTGACCACCCATTGTAGGTAGAACAGCACATGGACGTTCTTTTTCAATAATATTACGTACAACTTCCCAGTGAATTGGTTCGATATAAGTCGCATCGGCCATATCAGGGTCTGTCATTATCGTTGCAGGGTTAGAGTTAACTAAAATAACTCGATAACCTTCTTCACGAAGTGCTTTACACGCTTGAGCGCCAGAATAATCAAACTCACAGGCTTGGCCAATAACGATTGGACCTGCACCTAAGATCAAGATACTTTTTATATCAGTACGTTTTCCCATTACTTTCTCTCTTTTCTTGTCTGTCGGCTTAAGCGTTGTTTGATTTGTAGATTTTGATCAAATCAATAAAGTGATCAAATAATGGCGCGGCATCTGTTGGACCTGGGCTTGCTTCAGGGTGACCTTGGAAGCTAAACGCAGCTTTATCTGTTAAATGAATACCTTGAATCGAGCCATCAAATAATGAAGTATGCGTTACTTTAATATTTTCAGGCATATTGGTTTCATCAATAGCAAAACCATGGTTTTGCGAAGTAATCATCACAACATCACGAGCAAAATCTTTCACTGGGTGGTTAGCACCATGATGACCAAATTTCATTTTTAAGGTTTTTGCGCCAGTGGCAAGACCTAATAATTGATGACCTAAACAGATACCAAAAACAGGTATTTCTGTTTCTAGGAATGTTTTAATCGCTGCGATAGCGTAATCACATGGTTCTGGATCACCAGGTCCATTTGATAAGAAAATACCATCTGGGTTCATCGCAAGTACTTCACTCGCTGGTGTTTGTGCTGGTACCACGGTTAATTTACAACCACGGTCAACTAACATACGTAAAATGTTGTGTTTAGCACCAAAATCATAAGCAACAACATGGAAGTCAAAGCTATCAGGTTTAGTAAAACCTGTGCCTGTGTTATCACCATTACTTAAATCAAGGGTCCAACTGCCTTCAGTCCACTGATATTGTTCTTTAGTAGAAACAACCTTAGCTAAATCCATGCCTTTAAGACCTGGGAATGCTTGGGCTTTTGTTAGTGCTTCAGCATGTAAACTCTCATCGCTACTATCATCAAGCGTTAAGATACAACCATTTTGAGCACCTTTTTCACGTAAAATCCGCGTTAATTTACGTGTATCGATATCCGCAATACCTAAAATATTATGGTCAATTAAGTAATCACTTAAATTTTGTTCATTTCGAAAGTTACTAGCAAGTAGTGGCAAATCACGAATAACAAGACCTTTAGCAACAATGCTATTAGACTCTTTATCTTCGCTATTAGTACCTGTGTTACCTATGTGCGGGTAAGTCAGGGTAATAATTTGCTCTGCATATGATGGGTCGGTAAGGATTTCCTGATAACCTGTCATAGAAGTGTTAAATACCACCTCCCCAACAGCCGAGCCTTGTGCACCAATTGCGGTGCCTTTAAAAACAGTGCCGTCTTCAAGCACTAAAATAGCAGATGTAGCCAATGTAACCTCCAAAGAAGAAATAAACGTAAACGCGCATGTAACAGCAAGTGCTCCGTGCATTTGCTTTTTACTGTACTTCCCGTACAAAAAAGATGTCAAAAGCTACTTTTCAGTTAAATTTTTGACAAAATCCACTTATTTTACGCTTGTACTCTACTTTCGTCTAGTAATAAAATGTAAAAACCATGCCTTTTCTTGCTTTTCCTAGCATTTACCAGTCAAAGGTCTGAAAAGACTACTTATCTATTATGAAATTCCGTTAATACCTGGGTATTAACATTAATCTTTTAATCCGAGTACGTCTTGCATATCATAAAATCCTGCATCTGCATCTTTTAACCAAAAGGCTGCACGCATAGCCCCTAGAGCAAATGTCATTCGAGAGCTCGCTTTATGCGTAATTTCAAGTCGCTCACCTAGATCAGCAAAAATAGCGGTATGCTCACCAACAATGTCGCCAGCTCTAACCGTCGCAAAACCAATCGTTTCTCTGTCACGCTCTTCGGTTATGCCCTCACGACCATAAACCGCTACTTTATTTAAGTCTCGCCCTAAAGTATCAGCAATGACTTGCCCTATTTTGACAGCCGTCCCAGAGGGTGCATCTTTCTTAAATCTGTGATGCGCTTCAAAAATTTCTATATCAGTATAGTCACCAATTGCTTTAGCGGTAATTTGTAATAACTTAAACATTAAATTAACACCAACACTGGTATTAGGCGCTAAAATGACTGGCATAGTTTTACCCGCCTGTTCAATAATTTGTACTTGTTCATCAGAAAAGCCTGTAGTCCCTATAACTAAGGCTTTTTTATTTTTATTGCACCATGAAAGGTTTTCTAGGGTGGTATTTATCGAGGTAAAATCAATAAAAACATCCGCGTCAGCCAATTGAGTTAATGCTGTTGATGTTTTAAGGCCTATTGCGCCAATACCTGACAATTCCCCTAAATCAAAATCGACAAAAGATGAACTGCTACGTACGCTACCACCAACCAATTCAATATTTTCATGCTCATGAGCTGCCTGAATTAAGTTACGTCCCATACGGCCACTACAACCTAAAATAGCTACTTTTACTTTCATAATGTTCTCTACTGTTTTTCATAAGAGCGGAAACCGCTGATAAATTTTAATTAAATACTCGAGACTGCCTATTCGCGATTAGTATTAGACACTATCTATTTTCAACAAATAGATATTACCAACTAAGTGGCTCTGTTAATGTTAACGAGTTATCTAGTTCATGAGAAATAACATTAATAATTTTAAATGTCCCCTCGTGGTCTAAGACATGATAAATAGCAGTGAAATCTGCAAAGACTTGCCCCTGCCCATCGATAAAATCCCAATCTATGCACACTAAATATAACTGTTTACTAACCTGCTCAAAAGAGGCTTTTTTCGCAATGATATTACTGGTCTTTGCTTCTTTGAGTTGAGTTAAAATAGTTGAAAATTCTTTATCGCAATCAGATTGACTTGAAAGTAAAACTATTTTGTCAGGTGTATTTAGTGTGCATGGTAAGTGATAACAACGGCTCACCTCTTCAAGATCATATTGAAGGAAGGCATTTTGATAACGTTGAAATAGCTGTTGCAGCTTTATTTGTAACATAGGCTTTGTCTATTGGTTTTAGCTTAAAAAAAAGCCCTCAATTGAGGGCTTTCATTATAATACACTATTTACTTGATGCTTAATAATTCAACATCAAATACTAACGTAGCATATGGAGGAATTGCACCTTGAGAACCGCGTTCACCGTAAGCTAAGTCATAAGGGATAGTTAATTTCCACTTACTGCCTTCAGTCATTAACTGTAATGCTTCAGTCCAACCAGCGATAACGCCGTTTACTGGAAATTCAGCCGGTTGACCGCGTTCAACAGAACTATCGAAAACGTCACCGTTAGTGAATGTACCGTGGTAATGAACACTTACAGTGCTTTCAGCTGCTGGCTTTTCGCCTTCACCGGTAGTAATTACTTCGTACTGTAAACCAGATTCAGTGACATGAACTTCATCACGTTTAGCATTATCCGCTAAGAATTGTTCGCCTTCTGCAGATGCTTCTTTAGCAGCTGCTTGCTCTTGCTCTTGTAGTTTTTTAGACACTACAGAAAAAGCTGCGTTTAAGTCTTCATCTGAAACTTGGCTAGCTGCATCAGCAAGCGCATCAGCAATACCGGCTTGTACTGCAGTGATATCAAATTCTTTAAAAGGGTTACTGCGAAGTTGGTCACCTAGTTGACGACCTACGCCATAACTAACACGTTGTTCAATAGTTTCAAAACTCATTGGTATATAAACTCCAGACTCTGTTGTCTTTTTAATGATTAATATTTTTAAAGTAAACCTAATTAAATGAAGGTTTAAAATTATCGATATTCTAGCATAAAAGCTCTAATGCGAACAACTTGAAATTACCCAGCGAGCCTAGAAAATTGCTGTCAATGCCCGTAAAAATCACATAAAAATAAAGACCTACAAACAAAAAACTCGTTACATTTTAAGGTAACGAGTTTTTAGACGAACTATTTATCGCACATTAAATTACTTATTTATGATGCTCTAACATTTCATCAAACTTAAGACAGATACTCTCTTCAACTTTAGGAGAGAGTTTACTGACGATATAAATAGCCAATGAACAAACAATAAAGCCAGGTACTATTTCATACATAACAGCACTAAGCGCCTGTCCACCAATGGTGATAGGTGCATAAATCCAAATAAGTACTGTTACTGCGCCACTTAGCATTCCGACTAAGGCGCCATTACGTGTCATATCTTTCCAATATAAACAGCCAATAACAACCGGTCCAAACGCAGCGCCAAAACCAGCCCAAGCATTACTTACTAAGCTTAAGATACTGCTATCACGATCGTAAGCTAAATAAATGGCGACCAATGCCACCAAAAGTACTGAAATTCTACCGACTAACACTAATTGCTTTTCACTGGCATCGCGATGAAGGAACGCTTGATAAAAATCACCAGTAAGCGAGCTAGAGGTAACGAGTAGTTGCGAGGATATAGTACTCATTATTGCGGCGAGTATTGCGGCAAGTAAAAACCCTGCGATTAATGGGCTGAACAATAACTGCGATAATACAATAAAAACCGTTTCTGCATCGTCGAGTTTTATACCTGTCTTTGCCACATAAGCAATGCCGGCTAAACCAGTTGCCATAGCACCAATAACCGAAACAATCATCCAACTCATACCTATGCGGCGTGCTGTTGGCATCTCTTTTACACTTCTAATCGCCATAAAGCGAACGATGATATGCGGTTGACCAAAGTAGCCTAAGCCCCAAGCCATAGCAGAGATAATACCAATGGCGCTAACACCACTGAAAATATTTAATAGATCTGGGTTTATCGTTTCGATAGTACTTTGCATCTCAGCCAAGCCGCCTATTTCACTTATCGCGACAACAGGCACTAACACTAAGGCAACAAACATAATACAGCCTTGTACAAAGTCGGTTAAGCTTACCGCTAAAAACCCACCAAATAAGGTGTAAGCGACCACAACACTCGCGGTCACATATAAGCCTAGCTCATAGTTCAAGCCAAAAGAGCTTTCAAATAATTTGCCACCAGCAACAACACCACTTGAGGTATAAAGGGTGAAAAACACGACAATAACAACTGATGATACAATTCTTAATAAGCGTGACTTATCGTTAAATCGATTTTCAAAAAAGTCAGGTAAAGTAATCGAGTCATTCGCGATCTCGGTGTAGGTTCTCAGGCGTGGTGCAACCACTAAGTAATTAATAAACGCGCCTATAACTAAACCAATAGCGATCCAAAGACTACTCAAGCCACTTATATACATGGCGCCTGGTAATCCCATCAACATCCAACCACTCATGTCAGAAGCGCCGGCAGACAATGCAGCGACACTAGGTGATAAACTTCGACCACCTAGCATATAGCCAGCAACGTCGCTGGTTGATTTTTTGTAAGCATATAAGCCAATTAACAGCATGACGATGAAGTAGAGAGTTAAAGAAATTAAGGTACCGATAGCCAAAGTAATTACCTGCTTATTGTTGAGCTAGTTAATGATTAGGTCGCTAAACTAGCAAAATTAGCGAAACAATGAAACCTTAGTCGAATAAGTCATTGTTTGCTTATGAACATAACTAGCGTTAATAGTAAGTAAATAAGAGCGGCAATTGAGGCTAAAAGGCAAACAAATTCAAAAAACTAATGCAATAAATATGGCTATACCATATATTTAGTAGTAATTACCCCATAGAACCTGAGCTAGTTAATAAAATTTATGAATTTTTACGCTGCAAGACAACCTATATTAGATAAAAGTAAAAAACTTTTTGCTTATGAATTACTTTTTCGTGACAGCATAAATAATGTATTTCCAGATATAGATGGCGATGAAGCTACAAGCAAAATGATTGAAGCTAGTCGATTTAATATGGGCATCAGTGATTTTACGGGTAATAAGCCCGCTTTTATTAACTTTACACTTGAAACGTTGAGTCAAGGCTACCCTGAAATGCTTACGCCTGATGAAGTAGTCGTTGAAATTCTTGAAACGATAAAACCAGGTAAAAAGTTATTAGCACTTTGTAAAGATTTACATAAAAAAGGTTACACCCTTGCGTTAGATGATTATGAACATCAAAATGTTTGGGCGCATTTTTATCCTTATATTAAAATCATTAAAATTGATATTCAACAAAGTGGACTTGATGAAATCAAAGAAGTGCTAGGCGCGGTTAAAGATCACCCTCATATAAAAATGTTAGCTGAAAAAGTGGAAACATATGAAGAATATAATCAAATGCTGCAACTGGGCTTTGATTATTTTCAAGGGTACTTCTTTGCTAAACCTGAAATGATTAAGACTAAAAACCTATCACCTTCACAAATGGCAATGGCCGAATTACTTTATGAAACATCTAAAACTGAGCTTGATTTAAACAGTATCACCAGTGTTTTTGAACGCGATGTTTCTTTATCTTATAAGCTATTACGTTATGCTAACTCTGCAATTTTCAAACGTCGCAACGAAATTTCTACTATCAAACAAGCGTTAGTTATTTTAGGCTCAGGTGAATTAAAACGTTTTATTGGATTAATGTTTGCCGTTACCGCAAATCCTGATAAGCCATCAGAATTAATTAACTTAGCGATGACAAGAGCAAAATTTTGTGAGTTGGTTGCACAGGATATTCGTTCTCAACTTGATGCTTCTATCGCCTTTTTAACGGGGCTGTTATCAATGATTGACGCGATATTAGATGAAGATATGGCTACAGTGTTAGAAAAACTACCGCTTTCAAATGATATTAAAGAGCCACTACTTACTAAAAAAGGTGTTATGGCAGCATTAATAAAGCTAGTTGAATTTATCGAACAAGCAGACTGGGATAAAACCACCTTGGTAATGGACAAACTAAAACTCGATAAAGATAAAGTGGTTGAACATTATAATCAAGCCGTCGCTTGGGCTGATGAACAAACAGAGGTAATGGATTAACATTAATTTGACAAAGCTGTAATAATCAAGAAATTTGTATTCCACTACAATCTACACTTATATTTTTACTAAAGGTCAATTACTTAGGGTCAATTACTTAGGGTATTGACCTTTTTATACCCTTTTTATTGAAAAATCATTTAGCCATCTAAACCTCTAAGTTGACAGTTCAATTTTTACTTTTATAATGCTACAACAATATTATTTTATGTAGTTCTACTATGACTGATAAAAAAGCCCCCCAAGAAAACTTATTCGCCCTATTTCCTTTTGCTATTTTTTTAGGACTATTTCTCGGCACTGGTATTATTTTAACTTTGCAAGGTGTTGATTTTGCTTTTTATCAACTCCCTGCAAGTATTGCTATCATTCCTGCAATCATAGCTTCTATGGCGTTAGGAAAATTCTTATCTAAAAGCACTATCGAAGCACAAGTAGCGCAATTTATCAGTGGCGCAGGTCATAATAACATTACAACCATGTGTATTATTTATTTACTTGCAGGTGCTTTTGCTGTGGTAGCAAAGGCTACCGGTAGTGTTGATGCGAGCGTACAACTTGGCCTAGCGATATTTCCTGACTATTTATTACTACCCGGTTTATTTCTAGTCGCTGCGTTTTTATCCACTGCGATGGGAACATCAATGGGTACAATTGCTGCCATTGCTCCTGTTGCGCTAGGGTTTATTGAAACGGCAAACCTAGATGCCGCATTAGTCGCTGGTTGCTTGGTGTCAGGGGCTATATTTGGCGACAATTTGTCAATAATTTCTGATACAACTATCGCTTCTACTCGCAGTCAAGGCGCACACATGAAAGATAAGTTTCGCGTTAACTTTAAATTTGCCGTTCCAGCAGCACTTATTTGTTTAGTGATATTTACAGTATTAGGCGGGGAAGTACATCATGAGCTAAACAGCGAGGCCGCTGTGGTCGGTTTAATTCCCTACGTAGTCATTCTTGTTCTTGCCTTGATGGGCGTAAATGTCTTTGTTGTTTTAACTTTAGGTATTGTTTTAGCTGCAGCAATTGGCATGTTAAGTAGTGGTTATCAATTATCTACTTGGTTAAAAGATATCACTGCTGGATTTTCTAGCATGCAAGATATCTTTATATTATCTCTATTTATCGGTGGTTTAAGTGAGTTAGTTCGCCAGCAAGGTGGTTTATCTGCTTTAACGCGAGTGATAGAAACACTTGCCAGAAAAATAACCCCGAATAATAAAAAGCGTGCTGCCGGGTTGGGGATTGCAGGACTTGCCTTTGTCTGTAATTTTTTCACTGCAAACAATACCGTTTCGATTATAGTCACCGGTGATACAGCTAAAAACCTTGCCACTGATGGCGAGTTATCTCCTGCTGAGTCAGCCAGTTTACTCGATATTTTTGCCTGTATTAACCAAGGTATATTACCTTACGGTGCTCAGGCGTTATTACTAGGCGCAACTTTACATATATCGCCACTGTCAGTAGCAAGTCATGCATTCTATCCTATGATATTATTTTTTGTGGCTGGCTTCTCATTTTGGCGATTAACCAGTAATGCTAAATAACTCTTTTATATTTAGTAGTAGAGCTACTTCTTAGAATATATAAAAAAGGACGCGATTAAGCGTCCTTTTCTTATTTATTTATTTATTTATTATGAAAAGCTAACCATTAACTAAAGAGTAATGCCATGTTCCGCAAGTAATGCTACCAAACCATCTTCTGTAAGTACTGATATGCCTAAATCCTGGGCTTTAGTCAGTTTAGAGCCCGCTTTATCACCTGCGACAACAAAGTGGGTATTCTTGGAGACACTGCCTGATACTTTCGCTCCCAAGGATTGTAAGGCGGTTTTAGCTTCAGTTCTTCCCATTTGGGTTAACGTGCCTGTTAAAACAAAAATTTGCTCTGCAAGTGGTAGCTCGTCTGCTGACTTTATTTCAATAGTTGGCCAGTGCATTACTTCACTTAACCCAGCAACAACCGCTAAGTTATGCTCTTCTTTGAAAAAATTAATGATGTTTTTGGCGACAACTTCACCCACATCAGAGACATTTTGTAAGTCTTCAAGTGAAGCACTTTCAATTGCGACTAAAGTATAAAAATGATTAGCTAAATTAGCAGCGGTAGCTTCACCTACTTCGCGTATGCCTAGACCATAAATAAATTTGGCTAATGTTGTACTTTTAGCCTTCTCAAGTCCATTGATTAAGTTAGTCGCTGACTTTTTACCCATACGATCTATTGTACTCACTTGGATCTCAGTAAGCTTAAACAAATCGGCCGGCGTATTAATCAGCTTTTCATCAACAAGTTGCTCAACAAGCTTGTCACCTAAACCATCAACATCGTGCGCTTTTCTCGAAGCAAAATGTTTAATGGCTTCTTTTCGTTGAGCTGCACAAAACAAGCCCGCGGTACACCTTAGGACTGCTTCACCTTCAGGCTTAGCTACAGCGGAGTCGCATACAGGACAACTTGTTGGAAAGATAATATCAAGAGCATTATCAGGACGTTTATCAAGGACTACGCTAACTATTTGCGGAATAACATCACCTGCACGGCGAATAACGACAGTGTCATTTATCTTCAGCCCTAAACGAGTAATTTCATCCTGATTATGTAACGTGGCATTAGACACTGTTACGCCACCGACAAATATAGGTTTTAAACGTGCAACAGGCGTAATGGCGCCGGTTCGTCCTACTTGAAATTCAACGTCTTCAACACAAGTTAACTCTTCTTCTGCTGGGAATTTATAAGCAATTGCCCAACGAGGAGCGCGTGCAACAAAACCTAAACGCTTTTGTAGGGATATTTCATCAACTTTTAGTACAGTGCCGTCAATTTCATAGCTTAAACCACTACGTTTTTCTAAAATATCTTGATAAAACTCATCACATGCTTGTTCACTTTCAAGCAAACGCACTTCTGCAGACATAGGTAAACCCAGAGTTTTAAGCTGACAAAGTCTTTGATGATGTGAGTTGGCAAAAAAATCACTAGTTAGATCGGTGCTTTCACCACCGTCAACAGAAAAGTCACCGACAAAACCTAAGCTATAAGCATAAAAAGCCAAATTACGCTTAGCGGTAATTTTAGAGTCAAGTTGTCGTAGACTTCCCGCTGCCGCATTACGTGGATTAGCAAAGCCTTTTTCGCCACGCTTTTTAGCCAATATATTTAAGGCATTGAAACTTGCCTTAGGCATAAATACTTCACCACGAACTTCAACGATGTTTGGAAAATCTTTACCGAGTATGCCCATCAACTTAAGCGGAATAGATTTAATGGTGCGGATATTAGTGGTAATATTTTCACCTACTTGCCCATCACCGCGGGTAGCCGCTTGTACTAACCGCCCTTGCTCATAACGCAAACTTACCGCTAAACCATCTAGTTTAGGCTCAGCACAAAAAACTAATGCTTGATTGCTATTAAGTCTATCTTTTACACGTTTCACAAAGGCATGGAAGTCTTCTAAAGAAAAGACATTATCAAGAGAAAGCATTGGCAGTTGATGTGTGACTTGTGTAAATGATTTTAATGCTTGCCCGCCCACTTTCTGGCTAGGGGAATCAATCGTCTTAAGTTCAGGATTAAGGGTTTCTAAATCGATCAATGCTTTCATTAAGCGATCGTATTCTGCATCAGGTACTGTCGGTTGATCTAGTACATAATATTCATGATTATATTGATTAAGCTGCTGTTGCAGTTGGCTAATTTTCTCTTCGGCGTTGGACATAAAAATAATTCACTAAAATTTAATAATTTACATTAGGCCATCACTTTAAGTTTAAATAAAAAGATGACATATATAGATAATTGGTAACAGGTCTTAAATAGTAAAGACACATTATAAAAAATAAAAACGGGCTTAGAGCCCGTTGTAATAAATAAGTATTGTAATGTTCAGTAACAATTACTCCACAAGCGAAATACGACTTTTACGATCAAACTCTCGTATTTTACCTAGGTAGTGTTGCTCAGTTTGTTTGGTCATAACATTACGCTTATCATCGATAACTTGTGCATTGAACTCTTGCGCTAGCTGCTTAGCCGCATTGAGCATCTGTTCGAAAACAGCCAAAGAATCGCCCGCATTAGGCAAGGTCATAAATAAACTGACACCGCGTGTCGCGAAGGTTTCCATACTATCTAAATCGAATGAACCTGGGTTCATTATGTTCGCCAAACTAAAGGTCACCTTGCCATTACCCGCATTATCTTCATGGCGATGAAAAATATTCATTTCACCATACTTTAACCCAAGGGTAAGTAAACTAGGTAACAATGCCGCACCAAACATTTGCTGATTAGCAGGCATTACCACAGATAAAATAATAACTTGTGGCTCTAATCTAGTTTTACCCTTTTCAGGTGCAGTCACTGGTGTACTATTCTGATTATCAAAATCAATTTCTATTTGGTCGCGTTTTAATGAGGCTTTTGACGATGTCTTTTTAATGTTATTAGTTGGCTCGCGAGTAGGCTTAGCTTGTGTAACAGGCTGTTCATACAAAGGTTCAACGTAAACTCGTTCTTTGCGCTCCATAGACTTTGGTTCACTGTTTCCATATGAGGGTCTATTAACTGGTGTTAACTCATCACCTAATTCTTCTTTACTAAATTGGGCACTGTTGTCTTCTTTGAACCAGTCATCTTCAAGGCTGTCATCTAAAGCATTAGTGGAGCTAATATCAATTATTTTAGCTTTTTCTGCCGTTGCCTGAACAGAGATATCGGCTAAAACATCATTTTTTATTAATATTTGGCTTTTAGATAGGTCATCCGGTAAGTGAATACCTGTATTCACAACATGCGCAGCAACAGCCTTATTTTCAAGGTTTATCTTGTCACTTTGCCCATTAGGTTTAACTTTTACTTGCCCAACACCATCTTGATCAAAGCCTTTTCGATCAAAATCACGTGTTATTGGATCGATCTTATCTTTCGATGCTTTTAGTTTATAAGGATTTTTTTGTTTTCTAATTATCCATAAGCCATGAATGAATATTGCGGTAATGACAATGGCACTAAGTATAATTAACACGTTTCTGAAGTTATCTTCCATTTCCGAGCCTATTTACTCTCTTGATTCAATTTTTCATGCGATTATTATCGCAATATATTAACAAGAAACCTTATCAGAAACTCGAGAGATTTGTAACAAGTTAATGTTTAAAAGTATGAAAAAAACTTCTATACTCTCGCGATGAATATCAGTTACTTAGGAATACTTTAACCACATGTCACAATCCCCTAAACAAGCTAAATATGCCCCTATTAATCACAGTGGTGCAAGCTACTTTATTAAGGGCTTCAGCCTGATCAGGCAAAAAGGGATACGTCGCTTTGTTTTTATCCCATTATTAATCAACATCTTACTGTTTGGCTTTACCTTTTACTTTGTCTATTTAGAATTAAATCGCTACATGGAGAGCATTATGGCGTGGCTACCCAGTTGGCTTGATTGGTTGAGCGTCGTATTATGGCCTTTAGCTGTGCTTACAGTTCTGGTCATTTTTTCTTTTATTTTTAGTACCGTTGCTAATTGGCTTGCTGCGCCCTTTAATGGATTATTGTCTGAAAAAATGGAGGCTATTTTATCAGGGCAAGAAACACCAAAGGGGGAAATGCTCGATATAGTTAAAGATATTCCGAGAACATTGAGTAGAGAATGGCAGAAGCTTAGTTATTACTTACCCCGTGCTATTGGGTTTTTCATTCTATTGTGTGTGTTACCAATTGTAGGTCAAATAGTCTGGTTTTTATTTATTGCTTGGATGATGGCGATACAATATAAAGATTATCCTTTTGACAATCATAAAATTTCCTTTACACAGATGAAAGAAGTACTCCAACAAAATAAGGGGATTAGTTATAGCTTTGGTATCACTGTCGCAGTATTTTCTATGATCCCCATTGTAAATCTTGTTGTTATGCCTGTCGCTATTTGTGGCGCGACAGCTTTATGGGTAGATTATTACAAAGATAAAGTATATACCCGCTCCTCTTGAAGATGCTCGTTTCAGGAAGCTTGAGCGAATCATAATCAAGGCACATTTTTTTGTTAAGGGTCACTCCCTTAAAAACAAATGTAACGAGGAGTATGTTTTGCTCAGGCTTCCCCAAAGGGCTGGTTTATAAACGCTTTATGCTGCGTTATTGATTTCGACAATAGAATAACTATTATCTTCAATGCCTTGCCTAAAGGCGTTTATAATTCCAGCTGAAACCTGCATCTTCAAGAGGAACGGGTATAATACTAAATAACCTGAACTTCGGATAAGCGAATTTTCCCAATAACGCTATTTAAGCGACTATCAGCGTTATTTTTACTCCCAATAACCAGTTATTGGTTTGTAAAAATATCTTAATAGACACTTAAATTACGTCACTGGAACTTTAAGTTAATTTGTTCACCTAACTTCAATAAGTTACAAAACTCTTATCCAAACCTCAGGTTAAATATACTTATTGATAATGTTCTGACCTTTATAGCTTTTTTATGCTATTTGTTGTGCAGTTATCGCGTTACTGCTTAAAATCGTATATATTAAAATTATATAAAGAAACATAAACTTGAACGGAAGTGACTGAAATGAAAGTAAAACAAGTTATTAAGCATTTTACATTACTTAGCATGGTAGCAGTTGGCGTTAGTGCTTGTTCTTCGACACAAGATATAGAAGAGCAACCGACTCAAGCCCCTGTTGTTTTAGAACCAATGATTGAAGAGCCAATGGTTGAAGAGCCTGAAGTAGTCAGTGCAGTAATAAACAATGGTGTTATTAATATTCCTGTACTGGAAGATGCCCAAGTTTTTGCTGAATTTACCGATGCATTACCTGCTGTGATAAACTACTTCAGCCAATCAACTGAAGCGCAAGTTATCACTTTTTATCAACAAGCCTTTGGTGATGCGTATTCTCAAGAACGTAAACGTGACCGATTGACCTTAAAATATCGACAAGGTGAAGAATCAATGCGCGTTGTTATCTCACAACAAAATAAGAAGCGTCAGGTAGATGTCATTATTGAAAGTAATAAATAATGCCTGTAAAGATTACAGCATGATTATTTTTTCGGTTTAAGATAGCAAATAAAAAAAGGGTTCAATGTGAAAACATTGAACCCTTTTTTTATGTCTGAAATATTACTTCAACACACCATCCACTGTACCTTGGGCTAAACCATGGTAGCCAGGGCGCGCTTGTTTATACACAGCAAGAGCCCATGCCTTGTTCTCTGCCGTTTTGGCAAGCTCTTTATACAAAGGCACGATTAACTTACGTCGACCAATGCTTTTCAGATAAGTAGCCATTGCAGGGTAAACGTCTTTGTAACCCGCTCTAACTGATAACAAGTACCATGCATGGGTAATCTCGGCATTTGTACTATTTGTTAAATTAAATTCCTTATCTAAGCTAGTCATACGAGCTAGGCTAGTATCTAACGGTAAGTTATTAATAAAATGCAACCATTCGTGTAATGTCCACTGCGTTGTTGGTAATTGCGTTAACGTTAACTCATTAGCAACTAACTGATTTATTTGCTTATCAATAACCTTGAAGGCATTTGAAGTAGGCTGCGGTGCATAGCTTGGTAAACCAGCGTTGAAAATCCATTCATTTAATTCGCTATTGCTAACAATATTTGGATACTTATCAGTTAAATTAGCTTTTAAGTATTTAACAAAGTTATCAGTACCTAGACTTTCGAAAGCATGGCTATCAAAATACTCTAAAACAAAGGCATCAAAACGTTCGCGACCAAACTTCTCTTCTAGGTACATTAAAAACAACTGACCTTTAACATAAGGTACACCTGAGAATGCATCATCAGGATCACGGCCTTTTAAGTCTATATAAAGCTGGGTATCACCCGCATCAAGTTCGAGTAATTCTGCATTTAAGTCTTGTGCGCCAAGCGCTTGTTCCATTACCGCTCGTTCAGTACCAAAAACAGCTTCCATAATACGGTTTTCAACGTAACTGGTAAAACCTTCGTTTAACCATAGGTCACGCCAGCTCTCATTAGTGACTAAGTTACCTGACCAAGAGTGAGCAAGTTCATGAGCAATTAAGTTAACTAAACTTTTATCACCAGCAACAACAGTTGGTGTGATAAATGAAAGACGAGGATTCTCCATGCCGCCAAAAGGAAAGCTTGGTGGTAGCATCAATAAGTCGTAACGACCCCAACGATATTTACCATACATCTCTTCAGCTTTATCAATCATCGCCTGCGTATCATCAAATTCAGCAACGGCTGCGTCTAAAATATAAGACTCAGCATAAATGCCTGTTTGATGGCTCATCGCTTTAAACTGAAGGTCACCAACACCAATAGCAATTAAATAAGGAGGAATAGCTTGTGGCATTGAGAAGAAGTAATCGCCATCACGCTCTGTACCAGGTTCATTATTAGCACTCATTACCGCTAATAAGTCTTTATCGGTAGTGATACGCGCAGTATAAGTTACGCGAACACTGGGTGTATCTTGAATAGGTATCCAAGAACGCGCATGAATTGCTTGGTTTTGACTAAATAGAAAAGGTTTTTCTTTACCTGCAGTTTGCTCAGCGGATAACCACTGTAACCCAGAAGCTTTTTCTGTTGAGTGATAATAAACACGAACTTTTTTAGCATTAAATTGTGTATTGATAGTTAACTTACTACCTAAAACATCATCGCGCTTAGCTAAGTCATAGTTCACTTTTACCCACTGTTCTTGGCTGTTTTGTGCCATTATGCGGTGAATAACAAGATCACGTGTATCTAAAATTAATGGTGTTTTACTCTTTGTAAACCAATCTAATGATAGTTCCGCAAAACCTGATAACGATTTTTTATCAAAATCGACATTCAGATCAAGATAGACATGAGTCGCTTTGACTTGGTCATAATTAGCGTAAGTATATGCATCCGTTAATTTAGACACCTTAACTTGTTTATGAGCGTCGTGTTGATGAACAGGACCTTCATGTGCCCATGTAACTGGCGCTATAGACACAGTAAAAGTGCTGAGTAACAAGCAAAGTTTTGAAAAATGTTTCATTACATTTTATACCTTAAATTTAAATAGTCTCACTCAAACAGAGCACAGACAAAACAGGCCTGTAGATTACTGCGAATCGACAGGCCTGTTCAATACTTTACTATAGATTTATTAAGTTTTATATTGAGTTAATAGCAAGTATTATTTACAGCGCTCGTTAAACGCGCTGTAAAATTAAGGTTTTTGCATTTGAATGACTACTCTACGGTTTTTTCCTCGACCGAGCGTAGTGTCATTGGAGGAGATATGGCGTTTTTCACCATAGCCTTTTGCTTCTATTCGACCCACTTCAATGCCATTTTGTACAAAGTAATCTCTTATTTTGTCTGCACGACGTTCCGATAACTTCAAATTTGACCACCTGCCACCATAACTATCAGAGTAAGCATCAATCAACACCAATTCTAACTCTGGGTCTAGACTCAAATATTCACGGATCATGTCAATACGTTTTTGTGATGCTTTAGTGAATTTATCACTACTTGATTGATAGTTAAGTACGGTATAGGAAATATCATCAAAGCTGTAATTGAGTAAATTCCCTACACAGCCAACAAAATCTCTATAAGCTTTTTTAAAACGAGCTGTTGATAGGCCTACAGATATTTTATCTTGTTCGCTATACCAGTCATTATAATAAAAGGTAGGACTCATGCCTTGCTCTAGCTCACTTAACATAGTCCACGCAACTTTTTTAGGCAAACTAGGATTAAACTGTTTATGTAATTTCATATTCGCTAATGTGCGTGAACCTTTACCCGGTTGCCAATTAGGTGCAACACTGCGCACTTCAGCTAAAGAGTAATTATCGGGTAATAGCATCATATCTAGCTCAAATTCCATATTAAGCTTGCGGCTTGCTTTTGCAGAAAATCGTGCTTCACCATAGCGAGGAATTTGGTGCGACAACGTGCATTGTAGGCGTGAATCATCCGATAACTGCCATTTAGACGTATGGATGTCTGCGCTATATTGACGTATACCTGCTTTTACATCACTACTAAGCAAACTAGTCATTAAGCTAGCGATGACAAGTAAATAAGTACTCATTGATGCGACTATTCTTTTCATAATTTTGCACAATATCGATAGCAGAAACAGGACTATTTAATTATTACCTGTATAGGATATAAAGGGTATCGCCCTAAAGTGATATAACTTTAGCATTTTATCGGTAAAAAATCGCTTTCTAGGGTAAAAAATTAGACTTAATGACTTATAAGTAATCTTCACGGTCGTTTTTAAATAAACTTTCTGCGATAATAATCAGCATTATTTGAAACCTCTATTACTTAGTGACTAATGCCTGAATCAAGCTCTATAGATACCCAGCAAAACGCCCATCTTAATACTGATAAAGTTAAAAGCAAGTTTGCTCAAAGATTTCGGGGTTACTTCCCCGTAGTTATTGACGTAGAAACAGCTGGCTTTAATTCCCAAACGGATGCACTTCTTGAACTTGCTGCCTCAGTATTACATTTAGATGAAGTCACGGGTGATTTCTCTATCGATGAAACAATACAATTCAACATTGAGCCTTTTGAAGGTGCTAACCTTGAGCCAAAAGCACTGGAATTTACCGGCATAGATCCAACAAACCCATTACGTGGTGCTATTGATGAAGATGAAGCACTTAAAGTACTCTTTAAAATGGTTCGAAAAAAGATGAAGGCTGCAGGTTGCCAACGTGCCATTATTGTTGCGCATAATGCAGCCTTTGATTTAGGTTTTTTAAATGCCGCTACCGAACGCTGTAATATTAAACGCAGTCCTTTTCATAGTTTTGTCAGTTTTGACACCACGACTCTGGCAGGTCTCGCTTTGGGGCAAACCGTTTTAGCAAAAGCGTGTATCGCAGCCAAAATAGACTTTAATAATAGTGAAGCGCATAGTGCGTTATATGATACCGAAAAAACAGCAGAGCTATTTTGTCACATAGTAAATAGATGGCGAGCACTAGGCGGTTGGCCTTTAGTTGATGAAGAAACAGAGTCTTAACAACTCAACTAAAAACTAAAATTTAGACAAAAAAAAACCGCTTTCGCGGTTTTTTTATTTTTGCATTGAGATAGTTAATGTAAACAGTTAACTAGTCAACTAACAAAATTATAACTTATCTGCGTTGTCAGTAAGGTAAGCAGCAACACCTTCAGGAGAAGCTGTCATGCCTTTATCACCTTTGTTCCAACCAGCAGGACAAACTTCGCCATGGTCTTGGTGGAATTGTAGAGCGTCAACCATACGTAACATTTCATCTACATCACGACCTAGTGGTAAATCGTTAATTACTTGATGACGTACATTGCCTTCTTCATCAATTAAGAATGAACCACGAAATGCAACACCAGCTTCAGGATGTTCAACATCGTATGCTTTACAAATTTCATGTTTAGTATCAGCAACTAATGTGTATTGTACTGGACCAATACCACCTTCATTTACTGGAGTGTTACGCCATGCGTTATGTGAAAATTGTGAATCGATAGAAACACCAATAACTTCTACGCCACGGCTTTTGAACTCTTCCATGCGGTGATCAAAAGCTAAAAGCTCTGAAGGACAAACAAAAGTAAAATCTAAAGGGTAGAAAAACACTACTGCTTTTTTACCGTTAATTGCTTCACTTAATGTAAAGCTATCTACAATTTCACCGCTACCAAGTACTGCTGCTGCAGTAAAATCTGGTGCTTGACGACCAACTAATACGCTCATTTTATGCTCCATTTTTATTTATGTTAAAAAGTTTACTTTACCTGCCGACTAAGATTGTGGCAGATAGATAATATTTATTATGCGTCTGCTGAACTATCATCTGCTGAGGCATTATTTGCCGCGGCTGCTTTAACTAAGGTTTGTAATTCACCTTGTTGAAACATTTCCATAATAATATCACATCCGCCAACTAACTCACCTTCAACCCATAATTGTGGGAAGGTTGGCCAATCAGCATATTTAGGTAGTTCTGCACGAATATCAGGGTTTTGTAAAATATCAACATAAGCAAATTTTTCTTCACAAGAAATTAATGCCTGTGATGCTTGTGATGAAAAACCACAATTTGGTAATTTAGGAGACCCTTTCATATATAGCAAGATTGTATTTTCGCTAATTTGTTCTTTAATGCGCTCAATTGTATCCATAGTACCCTCTATTAATTAATACTTATTCTATTCTTTTGAATTGATATATCTAACATATGGAGATAAAAAATAAATTATCAACTCTTTTCAATACAAGAAAATAGAATAAGTACTATTATCTAAAATAGCTTAGCTATTGATTTTAAGATGTATAGCCTTGATAATTGCCTTCACAATACCAATATATAAATAATACTTGAGTATTTTACTCAAGTTTATATAAAAACACACCCATTTTTGATTAAAACTTACAATTAGGAGAGCATAATGTCCATTGAATTACCTGCATTACCTTACGAGCAAAATGCATTAGAGCCACACATTTCAGCAGAAACATTATCATTTCATTACGGCAAGCATCACAACACTTACGTTGTAAAGCTTAATGGTTTAATTGGCGGTACTGAATTTGAAAATAAAAGCTTAGAAGAAATTGTTAAAACCTCTTCAGCTGGAATTTTTAATAATGCAGCACAAATATGGAACCATACTTTTTATTGGAATAGCTTAGCGCCAAACGCTGGTGGTGAACCATCAGGTGATTTATTAGCTGCAATCATTAGTAACTTCGGTTCTTTTGATGAATTTAAAGCTAAATTCACTGATAGTGCTATCAACAACTTTGGCTCTAGCTGGACTTGGTTAGTAAAAAATGCCGACGGCAGCCTAGCTATTGTTAATACATCAAATGCAGCAACACCATTAACTGACGAAGGTGTTACACCACTTATTACTGTTGATTTATGGGAACATGCTTACTACATAGATTACCGCAACGTAAGACCTGATTACCTTAACGGTTTTTGGGCATTAGCTAACTGGGATTTTGCTCAAGCTAACTTTAGCTAATAAAGACAAAACCTATTCATATCCGTTCCTCTTGCTCTTTGAAGTGGAACGGGTATAAACCTATCACAGAAGCCAGCCCTTTATTAGACCTTAACAAATAAACTGAGCTCTGCTTAGTAATTTTCTCTATCCCCCTATTTTACAAGCTTCTTTGTTAAATTCACTTGCAATAGGCCAGCTATTGACGCGTAAAGTTGCCTCGATTTAAGAAAAACATCAAGCTAGACATATTGGAATAATTTACATTATATAATTCATAAGCTTAACTATCTATTAAACAGAGTTCAGGTTAAATAGGCTATATAGCTTCAATTTAAGATTTCGTCACCTAGTTTTTCAGACATATATCTCCGCACTGTTTTCATTATTTTTATCCCTAAAAAATATAGTTTATTTAATGTATAAAAAACACACTTACACTAAGCTACTTTTAATAACACCATATCTTCTTGCATATAAATTCAACCTAAAGGCCTTTAAATTAGTGTTTTAGACATGATTACCGAATAGTTAGTCATTAAATTATCATGATAAAAAAGGGACTTTTTCGCATTAGATTTTCTAATGTAACTATTGCATTTTTTTTAGGTTGTCTAAATAAATCAAGACGATTAATATAGCTTTGTTTTCTGAGTTAGCGCAATGATGTTTTTTCTCTTACTCCCAAAGAGCTATCATTAACTAGATTACTCGAATCGATATTGACTATCTTTTCTCTCTGACATGTTTCTTGGAATTTAATTTCCTTCTATCAACTTGATATTTGAGTTGGCCCGCACTTAGTTTGCGGGCTTTTTTTTGTCTTTTTTTCGCGGAAAAGCGGTACTATGGCTACTTATTGCTGCCCGAGCACTTGCGCCGGTTCTATTTTTGTTGCTCGCCATGCAGGGTATATCGTTGCCAATAAGCTCATAATTAGCGCAGTGATAACAGTGGCATAAACATCTGTCGCATTTAAAACACTAGGTAAGTAGTCAATAAAATAGACATCGCCAGACAAAAACGTAATGCCCATCAATTGCTCTACAGTACTAATTATACCCGTAAGATTTAGGGCTAAATAAACACCGCATATAGCGCCTAATAGGCTGCCAACAACACCGTTAACCAAACCTTGAACAATAAACGTCAACATAATAGTTTTTGAACTTGCTCCCATGGTCTTTAAAATAGCGATATCACCTTGTTTTTCATTAACCGCCATGATTAAGGTTGAAACAATATTAAAACTCGCTACGGCTATGACCAACACTAAGACAATAAACATCACCATGCGCACCAATTGAATATCATTAAATAAATGTCCCTGGCTATGAGTCCAGTTATTAAGATAAACATAGTGATCAAAGTTATAAGCAACTTTTCGTGCAATTTTAGGGGCAGAAAAAACATCGGTAACTTTTAAGCGAATACTTTGTGTTTCATTAATTTTATATCCCATAACATCACTGGCCAAAGAAAGTGGAATATAAGCTAAAGTTTCATCTATTGTGCCACCAAATTTAAAAATACCGACAACTTCTACCTGTCGAGTGATTGGCGCTGAAAACATTTTTTTTACATCATTACCTCCCTCTGGCGGTGGTAATAGTAGCTGTATTTTATCACCGAGCTCTACGGAAAGTTTTTTCGCCACGCCACTACCAATAACAATGCTATTTTTATTTAACGCTGTGGCCATTAACCCTTGCCAATTACCAGCAATGATATAATTATCAATACTTGAAACTTTCTTTTCAAGTTGTGCATCGACACCACGAACTTCTATAGCCTTTAGCTTTAGACCATGTTGCAGCATTCCCGTCATTTTAATAACAGGTGCAGCCGCAATGACGTCAGGCTCAGTTTGTACTTTCTTAATACTTTCTCGCCAATCTTTTATTGGCTCATTAACACTGACTAACTCAACGTGCGGCACTATAGAAAGAAGCTTTTGAGATAACTCTCGTTCAAAGCCATTCATAGCGCTTAACACGACAATAAGAACCGTTACACCTAACGCAATACCAATGGTAGAAGAAGCGGAGATAAAGGCGGAAAAACCATTGCCGTGTCGACTGCGAACATAACGCCAGCCCAAAAAAAGACTTAACGGTTTAAACATGGCGTTCACTAACCTCAGATTTTATCTCAACTCTAGTCATGTCATTTATAACAGCTGATGCATGTTCACCGTCATCAGTTAGTGGTATTAATTTTCCTTGTACTAACTTTACTTGTCTATCCATGCGTTTAGCTAATACTAAGTCGTGAGTGACAATAACAAAGCTTGTATTAGCCGTATTATTTAAACTGCGAATTAATTGATAAATTTGCTCTGCAGTATCGCTATCTAAATTACCTGTAGGCTCATCAGCTAAAACCAAAGAGGGTTTAGTTACTAATGCTCGAGCAATAGCTACGCGTTGACGTTCGCCTCCTGATAATTGTGAAGGTCGGTAATTGATGCGATGAGACAAACCCACTTGATCGAGCATCTCTTTAGCCGCTAACAATGCTTGCTTTGGCTTTTTACCTTGGATCATTAAAGGCATAGCAACGTTTTCTTGTGCGGTAAACTCCATCATCAAATGATGAAATTGATAAATAAAACCAATATGTTGATTTCTAAATTTAGACCTTTCTTTGTCAGATAACTGGTGAATATCAATATCATTAATAAGCACGTGCCCAGAACTTGGGGAGTCTAAAGCACCAGCAAGGTGTAAAAAGGTACTTTTTCCGCAGCCAGAACTACCGACTACGGCGAGTAGCTCACCTTTATCAACGCTTAGCTCAAGATCATTTAATACTTTGGTTTCAATATCACCTTGTATATATGATTTTGAAAGTTGACGACACTGTAATACTTTACTCATTAATTTGTTGCCTTATTCATTTCGTAATACCTGTGCTGGCTCGGTTGTCGATGCTTGGTATGCCGGATAAAGTGTCGCCAGAAAACTCATTGCTAGTGCTGAAAAAATAATAGTAAACACGTCAACAAACTCAAGTTTGACCGGTAAATCTTGCATGCCAAAACCAAATAAGTGGACACCTATAACTAACATTATATCGTTCAAATTTAGGGCCAATACCACACCAAGAACTCCACCTAAGCTAACGCCCCATAAGCCATTAACCATACCTTGAGTTATAAATATTTTAACTACATCTATGCGCGCTAAGCCTAACGTTTGTAATATGCCAATTTCAGCTTGTTTTTCAACAACAACCATCACTAAGGCTGAAACAATATTAAATGCAGCAACGGCAACGATTAAACTTAACATTAACCACATCATGTTTTTTTCCATTTTCACGGCTGAAAACAGTGCCCCTTGGCTTTCATCCCAAGTACTAAAGCTAGCTGGGTTAAGCGTTTTACTTTGAGATGAATCATGCTGTTTTAGCTCAAGACTTTTCACGACTTGTTTCGCGTTAAAGGCATCATCTAAATAAAGGCGTAATTTATCAATACCATCACCTGTTCGTCTTAACAATTTAGCGCCATAACGGCTATCAACATAAACCATGGCATCATCAACTTGTGAACCAAGATGAAAAATACCCGCAATGGTAAAGACACGTTGTACCGGAATGCGCCCCATTGGAGTAAAAACACTTTTATTAGGTAAAACCAACCGCACTTCATCACCAAGCGTAACTTGAAGTTTATTGGCTAAGGATTGACCTATGACTAAGGAGTAACTTTGATTGGAGAGCATTTCCAAGCTGCCAGAAACCATATGAGTATTAATGATATTTGCTTGTTCATACTTGGGCATTATGCCTTGAACAAGCACGCCTTGAAGGCCCTTAGCTGATTGGATCAGCGCTTCACTTTCAAGAAAAGGTGTTACTTGAAGCACATGCGGCTGGGAAAGTAATGCTTCTCGTAAAACTGGCCAGCGCTTATTTTGCTTCGTACTAGCTTCTTTATCCGCCTTATTCTCAGTGAAATCACTCACAATTACGTGAGGAACGATACCTAAAATTCGTTTTTTCAATTCGCCTTCAAAACCATTCATCACGGACACAACCGTAATAAGAGAAGCGACTCCTAATAAAATACCAACAGTAGAGAAAAAAGTAATAAAAGAAACAAAGCCAGTATGGCTTTTGCTACGACTATAGCGTAGCCCGATGAATATACTAATAGGTTGAAACATTGAGGTATTATTATTTTATCTGGGACTGATTTAGAATACTATGTAGCATAACACAGTCATTATAATTGTCTGAGGTAAATAGCCGTGAGATATTTTTCGTTACAGTTCTCTCTCTTACAATAATTAATACGCTTTTATCTTATTGATAAAAGCACTACCTTCTATCTGGAAATAAATGATATGAATTCTCTTTCTCTTGAACAAAAATTAGCACAATATCATGAGTTTTTTGCCATTGAACATCAATTTTCAGTCAACATTATGGCCATTGATATCAATGAAACCAACAGTTTTGATCAGTTTGTCACTAATATTCCTATGCCATTTAAACTCGCTACCGATATGAGCGCAATAGATCAATCAGCATTAAGATCATTACAAAACCTAGGTAATAGCGCCGCTCAATTAGTTAATTTTCTTAATCAGCAATCACAAAAAATTGATTTACTTATTGGTTATATCTTGAGCCAACAAGATGAAGTACAACATAGGTACCGAGGATTGGAGTTTGGTGGTGGCGGTATTAAATTTATCACGGAAAAAAAATTTAATGTCGGTCAATTGCTTGAAGTCAAAATATTTATTCTAGAAAATAATTGTGCCATATATTGCTATGGTGAGGTAGTAGATGTTGAGTCAACGAATAAACAGTTTACTCATAAAGTTATCTTTCATTTTATCCAAGAAGAAGATAGAGAAGTATTAGTTCGTACCAGCTTACTTGAGCAATCTAAGCAACTACAAAAACTGGCTAAACTGCGTGATCAAGAAAATAAATAATACCACTCTACTTATCTTATAAATTCAAATAATAACTAAACACAAATTCTATTAATGGTTTGCTCTACTTCTTGTGCCGTTTGTTGCTGTAGCTCAGCATGAGCTGCGACAGAGCTTAAACCGCGGTTAATTTCATCACTTAATGATACAACCGTTAACATATTGTCATTAATAGATGACGTTGCAGTTTGTTGCGCTAGGGTACTACTGGCAATTTGTGATGTTAAGTTATCAACATCTTGAAAAGCTACGCCTATTTGGTCTAAAGCACTAACAACCTCAGCCGAGTAACTTAAAGAGTCTTGAGTTAACTTATGACCTCGGCTAATACTATTAACCGCATTGCTTGATTTAGCTTGTAGCCCTTCAACCATTGATTGTATTTCTACTGTTGACTGTTGCGTTCGGTGAGCTAATGCGCGAACTTCGTCTGCGACTACAGCAAAACCTCGTCCCTGATCTCCAGCGCGAGCAGCTTCTATCGCTGCATTTAAGGCCAGTAAATTTGTTTGGTCGGCAATGCCCCTGATCACGTCTAACACAGAGCCGATTCGAGCACTTTCTTCTTGTAATAAAGCAAGTTCTTTAGCCATGTCATCTACTTCACTAGCTACAGCTACAATGGTTTGCTGACTGGTATTAGATGAATTAACGCCATTTGCTAACGTTTCCATGACAGAACTTGTTGTTTCACTTACCTGCTCTGCAGTGTGAGATAAACTCGATGAGGTATTAGCGACATCCTCAATTGATTCTGCCATTTGAGTCATTTGCCCTGCGGTGTTTTCGACAAGCTTAACTGAGTCGGCCATCTGCAAAGACAATGAAGTAGAGCCCTGACGCAATATTTCAGCTTCTTGACGAATAACACTAACCACATCAGCTAGACCGACAATAAAATGGCTCAGTTCATTGGTGACTTGAGCAAGCTCATCATTGGCAAGATCAGTTATAGGCTCTGAAGGGGCTTCTTCAGTACTGACCACCATATCAAGATAGGTTTTTAGTTTTATTAGTCGGTTAGTTAATAATTTGGTGAAAAATAAATAACTAACGATGCTTTGTGATACAACTAAAAAACAAAAGAGTAATACTTGGGTAAAATGACTTACTGAACCACTAATAAAGAAAAGACTGATAATAAAAAAAATACCAATAACTAAATTTGGTATGAGGAGTTTTATCGATAATTTATTGAGCATACTATTTCTCTTTATTATTATTTGTAATGCGTATGAAAATTTCTATACAAAGCATTTTATATAATAGAATAAAATACCTGTATAGCTTTATTTTTGCTAGTATTTTAATCGAGGTTACTAATAAGGGTTATTCACATATATGTCATTAACAGCAATAATTATTACAGTACTTGCTCTCGGTATTATAATTGGCGGCATTTTTGTCTTAAAAAAGTCGGCACATAAGTTCAATTTAACAGCAGAGCAATTAGCAATTATTAAAAAACGTAATGAAGCACTAGATAAACAAGACAGAGATCAAGAGCAATAATAGTGCGGTGGCTAAATAGCATATTTGCTGCGATAGCTGTTAACTTCGGTATAAAGTCTTTATTAAGTGATAGCCAAACTTTGTTTTAATTGGTCCATGTACTTTCAACAAGGGTCTTTTAAAAACAACATCGTCAAAAGCTTTTACCATTTGTCCACGACGAAACTCGCCTAAATCACCACCCTTTTTCTTCGACGGACAAAGTGAATGCTTTTTTGCAAGCACGCCAAAATTAGCACCGTTATCAAGTTGTGCTTTTAAATCAGCCGCTTGTTTTTCCGTTTTTACTAGAATATGCAGCGCACATGCGTTTGCCATTGTTGTTTACTCATAAGATATCATTGTAATTATTATACTAGAGATATAATACCAGTTACCAATCAATATCGATGTTTCAGAGTGCTTGAGCTAATTCTATTCGGGGCACTGTCATGAAGTGGCATTAATCAGCGCCTAAATGATTTGATAAAATCACTTAATATAAAGCGTTGAAGAATCAAAACATAAAATGGTTGTACTTAAACTCTTTATGTTCGTAAAATAAAAATAAATAATCAGATACCTTTAGTAATTCATGGCATATCATTATAAATAATTACTTTTATTTACCTTTTTCATGACATAACATGTCATGAAATTTAACGACTCAATGTGACTTAGACCTATGACAGCAATACAACACCTGTTTGATAATAATAAACAATGGGCAGAAAAAAGAACGAAAGAAAACCCTGAATTCTTCAAAAGATTATCTGAACAGCAATCGCCAAAATACTTATGGATAGGTTGCTCAGATTCACGCGTACCGGCTAACGCACTTCTAGGTATGGATCCGGGAGAGGTTTTTGTACACCGTAATATTGCTAACCAGGTCATTCATACTGACTTAAATTGCTTATCCGTTATTCAATATGCTGTCGATGTATTAAAAGTACAGCATATTATTGTCTGTGGTCATTATGGTTGTGGTGGTGTTAGTGCCGCGCTTGACAACAAAAGTCATGGTTTAATAGACAATTGGTTACGTCACATAGAGGATGTTTACCGCTTCCATCAAGAAGAAATGGACCAGGTAACCGATGAAAAAGAACGTATTAACTTATTATGTGAACTCAATGTTATAGAGCAAGTAGCCAATATCTGTAAGACTACTACACTCGTTAACGCATGGGAAAATAATCAAGATATCACAGTGCATGGCGTAGTATACAATTTGCATGATGGTATTTTAAAAGACTTGAATGTGTCTGCTAATAGTAAATAAAGACTTGTTTTCGAAATAATACCAATTTATGAAAAACAAAAAGCCAACAAACTTACTCAGCTTGTTGGCTTTTTTATTGATTAGTGGCTACTAATTAATTATAAAACACCACGTTCCATTTGGTTTAACTCAATCGATTTAAATAAGGTTGAGAAGTTACCTTCACCAAAACCCTGATCGTCTACTCGCTGAATCATTTCAATAAAAATAGGACCAAATAAGTTCTTAGTAAAAATTTGTAATAAATAAGAATTTTCACTTTGGCTATCAATCAATATTTGATGCTTTTGGATACGTGCTTTATCTTCTTTTACCCACGGTACGCGATCAAATATTTCATCGTAATACTCAGGTACGATATTAAGTGTATCAATAATGGAGCTATCTAACTTATCGAGAGAGCCAACAAGATCGTCTGTAATAAACGCTAAATGTTGTACGCCAGGACCATTATATTCATCAAGATACTCATCAATTTGATTATTTGTACTGCCCTTACCTTCATTAATTGGAATACAGAATTTTCCACAAGGTGATGCAAGTGCATAAGAAATTAAAGCTGTTTTAACACCTTTAATATCAAAGTATCTCACCTCAGTAAAACCAAAAACGTCTTTATAAAAATCAGCCCATTTATGCATAGTGCCTTGATAAACATTATTGGTTAAATGGTCTACCGCTAAAAAGCCTTTATCTTCAACTAATACTGGCTCTGCAATATCTTCAAAGTCGGTATCATATATTAAACCTTTGTTAATACCCGTTTTTGAAAAGTTCTCGATGAAATAGATAAGGCTGTCGCCAATACCATAAATAGCGGGATACGGAAGTTTATTTTCTTCATTTACAGCAGATTTCGCTCCACGTTTAACCGCTTCAGTAAAGGCAAAATCAGCATCTTCAACACGCCAGCCCATAGAGCAAATAGCAGGACCATGACTTTTAGCAAACTCTTTAGAAAAACCAGCTTTTTCTTTATTTAATAAAAAGTGAATATCATTTTGATTAAAGTACTCAACATCACGCCCTTTCATTTTTTTAGTTTTAGAAAAACCAAAACCATAGAAAGCTTTTTCCATAAAGTCGGAGTCTGGTGTAGCGTATTCAGTAAACTCAATACCACATAATTTTAGCGGGTTTTTACTATCAGTCATTGTTATCTCTCTTCTATTCAATTTTTGTCTTAAAGCTATTATCAAGGGCAATTGAACGAAGAGAAAGTCCTCATAGTACAAGGCTAAAAACAAGGTTGTAACATAAGTTGTACGAGTGTTAGTCTAAAAAAATAGCAGACTGCTAACAAGGCTATACTATGGCTCGCAGCTGAGTGTAAACAAATATTAACACCTTACTGATAGACAGAGAAAATAGGATACATTTAGCTAAGTATAATCTTATAGGAGCAATTACAGTTCTCTGTCTATATTGATATTGCTGCGATTAATTAGAAAATCGTCGTTTAATTTGAAATAACAGAGTTGATCTAACCCTGTGTTTTCTTGCCAATTACAATTTAATTCTATCTATTTCTTAGCAAAATCAGCCAGAACAACTAACCTTAAAATATAGCAAGTGCTTTTTACTTTACCTTTACAAGCTGTTAGGTGCTGGCTGTTACTAATCTTATCTTAATGGATAGCATTGTGTTCTTTTGGAGGTAGTTATGAGTATTTTTCAACATTATCAAACGCGCTATGAACAAGCCCAACAAGAAGAGTTTGGCTTACAAGAATTCTTAACTATTTGTAAAGACGATAATTTAGCTTACGCTAGTGCATCAGAACGTCTACTTTCTGCCATTGGTGAGCCTGAAATGGTAGATACCGCGACAGATCCTAGCCTTAGTAGAATATTTTCCAATAGAGTTATTAAGCGCTACCCAGCTTTTGTTGACTTTTACGGTATGGAAGAAGCCATTGAGCAAATAGTGTCTTATTTAAAACATGCTTCACAAGGATTAGAAGAGCATAAACAAATTTTATATTTATTAGGCCCTGTAGGCGGGGGTAAATCCTCATTAGCTGAAAAGCTAAAGTCTCTAATGCAACAAGAGCCAATTTATGTATTAAGTGCAAATGGTGTCCGTAGCCCCGTTAATGATCATCCTTTTTGCCTATTTGATGCCAATACAGACGGAAAAATTCTTAAAGATGAATATAATATTCCTGCTAGGTACTTAAAAAACATCATCTCTCCATGGGCTGCAAAACGCTTACATGAATTTAAAGGGGATATTGCACAATTTTCCGTTGTAAAAGTTTACCCTTCTATTTTAGATCAAATTGCCATAGCTAAAACCGAGCCTGGTGATGATAACAACCAAGATATTTCGGCTCTTGTTGGTAAAGTAGATATTAGACAGCTTGAACATTTTGCTCAAAACGATGCTGATGCTTATAGTTATTCCGGTGCTTTGTGTCGAGCTAATCAGGGCTTAATGGAATTTGTTGAGATGTTTAAAGCACCGATTAAAGTGCTACACCCATTACTAACTGCCACTCAAGAAGGTAACTATAACCCGACTGAAGGTCTGTCAGCTTTACCTTTTAACGGAATTTTACTTGCTCATTCAAATGAATCAGAATGGCAGACCTTTAGAAACAACAAAAACAATGAAGCATTTTTGGACCGTGTCTATATTGTTAAAGTGCCTTATTGTATGCGAGTTTCAGAAGAAGTTAATATTTATAAAAAGCTATTAGAGCACAGTGAATTAAAAACGGCGCAATGTGCGCCAGATACCTTAGATATTCTTGCGCAATTCTCTGTATTATCTCGTTTAAAAGACCCTGTTAACTCAAGCATTTATTCTAAAATGCGAGTTTACGATGGTGAGACACTTAAGGATACCGATCCAAAAGCAAAATCCTACCAAGAATATCGTGACTATGCAGGCATTGATGAAGGCATGTCAGGGCTATCGACCCGTTTTGCTTTTAAAATTTTATCTCGGGTGTTTAACTTCGATAGTGTTGAAGTTGCGGCAAACCCTGTTCACTTATTCTATGTTTTAGAACAACAAGTTGAACGAGAACAACTACCCAAAGAAATCACCGAACGCTATTTAGAGTTCATCAAAGGCTATTTAACACCTCAATATATAGAGTTCATTGGCAAAGAAATTCAAACAGCTTATCTAGAGTCCTACTCTGAATATGGTCAAAATATTTTCGACCGCTATGTCACTTATGCCGATTTTTGGATTCAAGACCAAGAATATAGAGATGCTGAAACAGGTCAATTATTTGATCGACAATCACTCAATGATGAATTAGAGAAAATTGAAAAACCAGCTGGCATTAGTAACCCTAAAGATTTCCGTAATGAAATCGTGAATTTTGTTTTGAGAGCAAAAGCCAATAACAATGGTAAAAATCCTGTCTGGACAAGTTATGAAAAACTTAGGACTGTTATTGAGAAAAAAATGTTTTCTAATACAGAAGATTTACTACCTGTCATTTCTTTTAATGCTAAAACATCAACAGATGACCAGCAAAAACATGATGACTTTGTTAAACGTATGATGACAAAAGGCTATACCCAAAAACAAGTTCGTTTATTATCTGAATGGTATCTACGGGTTAGAAAGTCTTCTTAAGTCGTATCTCTTACGAAAAAGGATATATATCCGTCACCATTCAAAGTACCAATTTTAGTGGGGATTGTAATAAATCAAAACCTATGAAATAGGTATATTTATTGGTAGCGGGTATAAATAAAAGAGATAAGGAAAACCTATGGCCAACTTTATTGATAGACGCCTGAATAGCAAAAATAAAAGTACGGTGAACCGTCAACGCTTTTTAAGACGATATAAAAACCAAATTAAAAAGTCTGTTTCTGAAGCAATAAATCAGCGTGGCGTGACCGATATTGATTCCGGTGAAAACATTATTATTCCAAAGAGAGACTTATCAGAGCCTACATTTCACCAAGGTGATGGCGGCATAAAAGATAGGGTTCATCCCGGTAATGACCAGTTTACTACGGGTGATAGAATTCCTCGCCCACAAAAAAAACAGGGGCAAGGCGCTGGCGAAGGTGATGCGAGCGATAGTGGCGAAGGTGAAGATGAATTTACTTTTTCAATTTCGAAAGAAGAGTATTTAAATCTTCTTTTTGAAGATCTAGAGTTGCCCAATCTTGAAAGAAATCAATTAGACAAGCTAATCGAGTATAAAACGGTGCGAAGTGGTTATTGTGCTGAAGGCGTTGCTTCAAATATCGATATTGTTAAATCACTTCAAGGCTCAATTGCTCGTCGCATAGCGATGACGGCCTCAAAGCGGAAAAAGCTTAAAGTACTTGAAGAAGCCCTATTGGCTTTAAATAATGATAAACACGATAATATTCAACAAAAACGGGATTTGATTGCTGAAATTGAAACCATAAAAGGCAAGATAGCTAAGGTTCCATTCATTGATACTTTCGACTTACAATTTCGTAATTATGCCAAGCAAGCGGTGCCAACTTCAAAAGCGGTTATGTTTTGCTTAATGGATGTATCCGGTTCAATGGACCAAGCAACAAAAGAAATGGCGAAACGTTTTTATATTTTACTCTATTTATTTCTTAGCCGTACTTATAAGAATATTGATGTGGTTTATATTAGGCATCATACTCAGGCTAAAGAGGTTGATGAGCAGGAGTTCTTTTATTCACAAGAAACGGGCGGAACCATTGCATCAAGTGCTTTAGAGCTTATGAATAACATAATCACTGAACGCTATAATGATAATCAGTGGAATATTTATGGTGCCCAGGCATCAGATGGTGATAATTGGGCCGATGACTCCCCCCAGTGTAAGGCAATATTAGAACAACAAATATTACCTAAAAGCCGCTATTTCAGTTATATCGAAATAACCCAGCGAGCCCACCAGACATTATGGAAGCACTATCAAGAGGTGGAGGAGACTCACGCTAACTTTGCTATGCAACATATTAAATCTGTTGCTGATATTTACCCTGTGTTTAGAGAGCTTTTCAAAAAAAACACAAAGAGTGCCGCTTAACAGAAACTTTTAACTAAAATAAGTGGGTGATTAATGACTAATAAAAATAATAGTGCTGAAGCTATTCATAAAGCAAAAGTAACTCCATTAGATGATACACCTGATTGGACTTTTGACTTACTTGGACAATATCAACACGAAATAGCTAGAGTTGCTGACTTTTATCGTTTAGATACCTATACCAATCAAATAGAAGTGATCACTGCCGAACAAATGATGGATGCCTATGCAAGCGTAGGTATGCCCATTGGTTATAGTCATTGGACGTTTGGTAAGAAATTTATTCAAACAGAGCAGAACTATAAGCGGGGCCAAATGGGCTTAGCTTATGAAATAGTTATAAACTCAAGTCCTTGCATATCTTATCTTATGGAAGAAAACACCTTGACCATGCAAGCCTTAGTAATGGCGCATGCCTGTTATGGTCATAACTCCTTTTTCAAAGGGAATTATTTATTTAAGTCTTGGACTGATGCTAGTTCTATTATCGATTACTTATTATTCGCAAAAAAATATATAGCACAATGCGAGCAAAAATACGGTATTAGTGAGGTAGAAGAAACATTAGATGCTTGTCATGCATTAATGAGTCATGGGGTTGATCGCTATAAAAGACCACAAAAGATATCATTAGATGAAGAACTAAAAAGGCAGTCTGAGCGAGCCGAATATCTACAATCGCAAGTAAACGCACTCTGGCGTACGGTGCCAAAAAAAGAACAACAGGAAAATGAAAAAAAATATATCTTCCCTAAAGAGCCTCAAGAAAATATTTTATACTTCATTGAAAAAAATGCACCTCTGTTACAGCCGTGGCAAAGAGAGATAGTAAGAATTGTAAGAAAAATTTCTCAATACTTTTATCCTCAAAAGCAAACGCAAGTAATGAACGAAGGTTGGGCATGTTTTTGGCACTACACTATTTTAAATCACTTATACGATGAAGGCTTAGTAACAGATAAATTTATGCTGGAGTTTTTACACAGTCATACCAATGTTGTTGCACAGCCGGAATACAATAGTAAATTTTATTCCGGGATAAACCCTTATGCTTTAGGCTTTAATATGTTCATTGATATTAGGCGTATCTGCGAGCATCCCACGGAAGAAGATAAAGAGTATTTTCCCGAAATAGCTGGGAGTAACTGGGTGGATACCGTGCATTTTGCCATGGAAAACTTTAAAGATGAAAGTTTTATCAGCCAATATTTATCACCCAAACTAATACGTGATTTTAAGCTGTTTCACATCCATGATGATAGCGATAATAATTATGTTGAAATTGGCGCTATTCATAATGAACAAGGATATAAGAAAGTTCGTCACAATCTCGCCAATCAGTATAACCTGAGTAATATCGAGGTAAATATTCAAATAGTTGATGCTAATATAGATGGTGACAGAGCGTTAACCCTCAGATATACACCACACAACGATGTAGAGCTAGGGAAGTCAAAAGACGAAGTATTAAAACATCTACATTATTTATGGCACTTTGACGTTAAGATTATCCAAGAAACTAAATCAGGGGAGGACAAAGTGATTGCCAGCTGCCCACAAAAAAAGAAAGACGATTAATACCAATAGGATTAATCATCTTTCTTTACATTTATAAGGGATATTTCAATTACTAGTCTTCAGATAACTCTTTTAATACATCATCCTTTAATTCACTCCAAAGCGCGCCGGAGTCAATACCGTATTTTCGTACTGCGAATATAGCACCATCAAAATCATTAGCTTGAGCCAATTCTATTAACGCTTGGTAATAAGCTTTCGTTATTTCACGTCCTCTAGGATGAGCAAAATATAAATTACCAATTCGTGAATGCAACCCACTCAAACCATTGAGTATTAATAGATAGATTGAATTTCCTGAGGCAACAACCAAATCTTTATTTAGCTGGTAATCAAACAAGGAAAAAGCTTCACCTGTGTCTTCAATATTCAGATAACCCTTGAGGTTTTCGATTGTTTTTTCGGGATTATTTTTTATTGCGCCACGGATATATATAGCACTGATATTGGTGCGTGCTGATAATAGGTTATCAACTAAATCAGGAATGCCATCTTGATCTAATTGTGCCAACGTTTCCAGGATATTTAAACTCGATGTTTCCCAAAAATTATTTACTTTAGTTGGCTTACCATGTCGGATAGTTAACCAGCCATCTCTGGCTAATCGTTGTAATACTTCTCTAAGTGTAGTTCGAGTGACCCCTATAAGTTCAGAGAGTTCACGCTCGGCAGGCAATATAGATCCAGGAGGAAAACCACCATTCCAAATAGATTCAACGATATATTGTTCCGCAAATCCTGCTGGGCTTTTAGCTTTAATGACCATTGACTATAGTTACCTGATAATATGAATAAGGATTGATTTCCGAACAGATTGTACCAGAAGTAGACTTATGTACAAGAGTGATAAAGCTACAAACACCTTGGATATTACCACTTAGATTAAGATTTCAGCGTAACTAAAGAGTCTATAGAGCTTTCAATAAGCTTTTTCAATCGTACGACAGTGATTTTTATCAAATGTCAGACACGATAATTACAGATACATGAAGTATTTTAGTGAAAAAGGAGCCTGTGAGTGAACACCTCAGATTAAATCTAGTGCTTGGCTACAATTAACAAACTACAGTTTGCTTGTTATAAATCAAACTGATGGTTGTTATCAATAAAATCAATACAATTCAACAGCATTTTTGTGTCAATTAGTAAAAAATTTGTTAGTATTCAAGCCGAATAATAATTGCTAAATTAGCATATAACTTTACATTCCATTTAGAGAATAACATGAAACCACTTGTATACGTTTTACTGGCGTTATCAGCAGTGCTTTTTCCAAGCATGGCTTTTGCCTCAGAGGCAGCACACCAGAGTATCGATTTGACCAATCATTGGATAGGCTATACCGCTATTGCTATTTTTGTTTTAGCCTACACCCTAGTTATTTTAGAAGAACAATTACATTTAAGAAAATCAAAACCAGTATTACTTGCTGCAGGCCTTATTTGGATTTTAATTGCTGCATATTATAGCGCTAACGGTATGCCCCATGCGGCAGAAGTAGCTATTCGCCATAATTTTCTTGAGTATGCAGAGCTATTTTTCTTCTTATTAGTTGCCATGACTTATATCAATGCGCTGTTAGAGCGAGATGTTTTTAATTCACTTCGTGACTGGTTAGTACAAAAAGGCTTCAGCTATAGAGCTCTATTTTGGATAACAGGTATTTTAGCGTTCTTTATTTCTCCTATAGCAGACAACCTTACAACGGCATTAATCATGTGTGCTGTGGTACTAGCTGTTGGCAAAGATGAACCGAAATTCATTGCAATGAGCTGCATAAACATTGTTGTTGGTGCAAACGCTGGTGGTGCATTTAGCCCATTTGGTGACATCACTACGTTAATGGTTTGGCAAAAAGGTATGGTTCAATTTTCTGAATTCTTCCACCTCTTCTTACCCTCTGTTGTAAACTTTGTTATACCTGCGTTTATTATGCAGTTCTTTTTACCTACTGGTAAACCAAATTCAACCTCAAGCGAAATAACACCAATCAAAAAAGGTGGTTTAACCATCGTTGGTTTATTTATATTAACTATTATTACTGCCGTATGTTTCCATAACTTCCTACATTTACCTCCTGTATTTGGCATGATGCTAGGTTTAGCTTATTTGAAATTCTTTGGTTATTACATTCGTAGATCTGGCCAAGGTGAAATCGACCATTCAGATCTACCAACTAGCCATAAAATTGAAGATGACTTTGATATTTTCGATAAAATAGCCAAAGCAGAATGGGACACCTTATTCTTCTTTTATGGTGTTATCCTTGCTGTTGGTGGTTTAGGCTTCCTTGGTTACCTTGGTATGGCATCAGAATTCATGTACGGTGAATTGGGTGCTACCAACGCCAACATTTTAGTGGGTCTATTATCTGCCATTGTTGACAACATCCCGGTCATGTTTGCAGTATTAACAATGAACCCTGAAATGTCGCACACTCAGTGGTTATTAGTAACATTAACAGCGGGTGTTGGTGGTAGTCTATTATCTGTCGGCTCTGCTGCCGGTGTTGCATTAATGGGTCAAGCAAGAGGGTATTATACTTTCTTCAGTCATCTAAAATGGACTCCAGTGATAGCCCTAGGTTACGCTGCCAGTATTTATGTGCACTTACTGATAAACTAATAACCCGTAACAAGTTATTACATAAATAATGTAAGCTTAAAGCAAAGAAATACTCAATCGGTTATTTCTTCATGCTACCCTTAAAAAGCTTCTAGTTTGCTAGAGGCTTTTTTATTGAAAATTTTCGAGGATCTTTCGTGAACTACTTAAGCAATATAACTACCAGCCAAAGGCCATGGCTATTACTGGCAGCCTCCGCATTGGGTCTAGAGCTATCCGCTTTATATTTCCAGTATGTACTAGGTCTAGCCCCTTGTATCATGTGTGTCTATCAACGGCTTGCTATTTTGACTCTTTTTTTCGCTGGTGCTATTGGCACTATAGGACATAAAAATATACTTGCTAGAACTTTGGCTTATGCTTTATGGGCCACTAGCGCAATTTGGGGACTTATCATTGCGTTAGAGCATGTTGAAATGCAAAAAAATAGCGGCTCACTGTTCTTTAGTTGTGAATTTATACCTAACTTCCCTACTTGGGCTCCTCTACATGAGTGGATCCCATTTTTATTTGAAGCTACCGGGGATTGTGGCGAGATAAGTTGGCAATTTTTCAATTACAGCATGCCACAGTGGATGGTTGTTGTTTATTCATTATATACCGCGGTGTTCGCCCTAGTGTTTATCAACCGTCTCGCTTGTGCAAAAAAACCATAAATCCAGTAGCAATCAAAATTATAAGAGAATACGCTATTCTTAATTATTAGTGTATTCTCTTCTTTTACAGTTTTATTGTGGAGTATTGTAATTGCCAACATTTTACTTAACCCTCCTCTCCCTTCTATTAGTTACTTTTAGTGCATTCACTGTAAATGCTAAATCTGAAAAAATAGAATCTGCTCAAGTAAAAAATATAAAACTAGGTATGTCTAATGCCCTTAGTGGTCCAACGTCCGACTTAGGCAAAGAGCTAAAAAAAGGTGCAAACACCTATTTTAGTCACCTAAATAAACATGGAGGCATACATGGTAGATCTGTTGAAATTATTAGCCTCGATGATGGTTATGAACCACATAACACCGTAATAAATACCAAGAAACTTATTGATGAGCAAGTATTAGCGTTATTTGGTTACGTTGGTACTCCTACCTCTTACGCTATAATGCCCATAATAATCAAAAGTAAAATCCCCTACCTTATGCCATTTACTGGCGCCGACTTCTTACGAACACCTGTAAATGCTAATATATTTAACTTACGAGCGAGTTATTACCAAGAAATAGAGGCCCAGATTGAGTACTTAATAACCGTAAAAAAATATAATAAAATAGCCCTAGTAATTCAAGCTGATGAGTTTGGCTTAACGGCACAAAGAGCTATTAATAAAATACTCAGCAATAAAAAACTAGCAACCGTGCTTACTACTCGTTACCGAAGAAATAGTAATGATATTAAAGCTGCGTTAACCCAATTGGCTGCGCAACCTCTAGATGCTGTTATTTTTGTTGGTACCTATCAACCCTTTATACACTTGATAAATTTAGCTCATCAACAAGATTTAGATGTATTGTTTACCAGTCTTTCATTTATTGGCAGTCATAATTTACTCAATCAAATACCATTCTCTAGTAGAGTTCTCTTAAGTGAAGTGATGCCCGAACCTAATGATTGTAATTGGCAACTATGCCAACAATTTATAACGGATATGAGAAGCGCTGGCCATACAGAGTTAAATAGAATCCAGCTAGAAGGTTATTTAAACGCCTTTGTTTTTAGCCAAGTAGCTAAACAGTGCAAAGGTAACTTAAGTAGACAATGTCTATTAAAGCAGTTTGAGCAGTTTAGCTATCAAGATAATACTCTAAACATTAGTTTTAGACGTGATAATAACCAAGGTGTACAGCAAGTCTATTTTTCTTTTAGTAAAGCCATTAAAAATTCTGTACTAACGTCTTCCCTTACTCACTGACCATGTTTCAAAAATAGCGGCACTAATCACTAATAGCCCCCCGATCATCGTTAATATGTCAGAACGTTCATGTAAAAGTAAAAATGCTAACACGCTGCCGTACAGTGGCTGTAAACAAGAGATTAACCCTGCTGTTGTGGCCGATAAATGCCGTAAACTCGACGCAAATAAAGCGTGAGGTATTGCGGTAAAAACCATCCCTACTAATAAAAGCAATAACCAATCACTCTCTGTTACCTGGCTTGGCGGTACCTCAACAAAAAGACACAGCATCAAACAGGCAACTAATGTTTGATACAACATAGTATGAGGTCCAGAATAATGAGAAAAATAATTTTTATGAAGGATGTTTCTTAATGCAAAAAATACTGCTGAAATGATTCCGGTTACAATACCTAACGTTATTTGATTACCAAAACTAACTTCTGGTATTAACAATACAATACCGATAACAACCATTAACGCCGTAATCATGTCTTTTACTTTCGGAACAGTTTTATTAAATAATGGTTCAATAAAAACGGTGATAACGGGATAAGTAAAGAAAGCTATGATGCCAACAGTGACCCCTGCCATTTGCATTCCTGCAAAATAAGTTACCCAATGTATGCCGACTACACACCCTAACAAGATGGCGATACCATAGTCTTTCATACTTGCTAAGGTAAGCTGTTTTTTTTGTAACGTTAATAGAACAAACAGTGCTAAGGCGGCTATACCCGTTCGATAAACGGTAATATCAAGGGCAGGTAAACCAATAAGTTTAGAAAATAGCGCAGTACCGCCGAAGAGGAATACTGCGATGTGTAAATAAAGCAAGCTTTGCTGTTCAGCTTTAATTAGAGAGAACGTTTGGGAGGTACTTTTCATCATGAACGATACATTATTAAAGTTTTACTTAATCAATATCATTCAGTGGCCAAATAACGATATGATCTTCAAAGTTCTCAATACTCACGGCATTATCTTTGACTATTTTTCCTCTTACCGACATACCCGCTTTATGCATAGCTGACTTTTTACCATTATTGAGTAAAGGATGCCACGACGGCATACCTCGCCCTTCTTGTAAGCGACGATAGGTACAACTTGGAGGCATAAAAAATACCGCATCTATATTTTCTTGTGTTAAACGAACACAATCAGGTACTAACGTGGTGCGTTGCTCATATTTAGAACATTGGCAAGACTTCTCATTAAGTAAGTGACAAGCAATATTAGAGTAATAAATGTGCTCACCTTCATTTATGTGATCGGTCGGTAAAAGCTCCGAGGCTTCATCCGTATTCTCATCATCAATAAACTTATTTAAACAACATTTAGCACAGCCATCGCATAAGGACTCCCATTCAGGGCGAGTCATATCGGCTAAGGTTTTAGTTTGCCAAAAAGGCTGTTTTTCTGTGTTTTTATCGTTCATTTACTACTACTTACTTTACGAATGAATTGTCGAATGGATTTACTTAAATTTATTAACGAGTTTTCTAGTCAATGTCTTAATAAATCACTCGATAGGTGGAAACTTAATACGATCAGATAAATGGCCAACTGAGCTGACAAAATAATATGATAAGTTCCAGTGCATTAAACTCTTATAGTTATCATAAGCAAGATATACACGGCCATTTTTATCATCTGGAAAAACTAGCGCGGCTTTAATATCAACATTAGGCAAATTAGTACCATCTGTACGCCTCACGCCTAATGCTTGCCATTGTGCGAGAGTTTTTTCTGTTTCAGACCATGCTTTTAGCCAGTTTTTTCGACTACCGGTATTTTTTGGAATGGCTAATGTATAGTCAAAGCTTTTTGGTAACTTAACTTGACGACCCCAAGTAAGTTCATCACTCCAGCCTTCTTTTTGTAAATAATTTGCCATAGATGAAAAAACATCGGCTTGGTTTTGCCAAATATCCTTTTTACCATCACCGTCGCCATCAACAGCATATCCTAAAAAGGAGGTTGGCATAAATTGATTTTGCCCCATAGCCCCTGCCCATGAACCTTTCATATTTTCACTACTAATATGACCTTCATCTAATATAGTCAATGCTGCCATCAGTTGTTTTTTGAAGAACGTTTCACGTCGCCCTTCATAAGCTAATGTTGCTAAAGCAGAGATTACATTATAGCCACCGGTAAACTTACCAAAATTAGTTTCAAGCCCCCATAAAGCGATAATAAAACGCGGTTGTACTTGATATTTCTCACCTATTTGATTTAACAGTACTCGGTGTTCTTTATATAAAGCCCTCGCTTTATCTACTTTCCACTTTGGTACCCGCTTAGGTAGATAAGTATCCAGCGTTTCCACATTTTCAGGCTGACTTCTATCTGCTGTAACCGCACGTTTGTGAAAGGTAACTTGAGCAAAGCTATCATTAACTAAATTTTCGCTAAAACCTTTTGCTAATGCCTCTGCCTTGAGTTGCACCACATACTTAGCAAAACCTTCTTCGGTAAGTTCTACTTCTGCAGCGATTGATTGATTAATTACACCAAGCGTAATAAGGGCCGACAAAGCAACCGTTTTGATTAGACACATCATTCAAAATCTCCTTGTCCTTTTTTAGCGATCATAGCTGCTTTATGCTCTTTTAATAAATCTTCAGGTGGTGGTGGTAATTGTAAATAATAACCTTGTTCAACTAGGCTGACTTTTACTTTTTCTAAGTCAGCCATAGCGAGTTTACTTTTAGTGGCTAAATTGATTAATGTAACTAAATTTGGCGTACCAAACATTTTCATCAATTCATCAGGAACATCTGAGAATTCATCACGTTTATTAACAAAAAGGTAAGTTTGGGTTTTTCTGGTACTTTTATAAATAGCGCATAGCATAATGGAGACCTATAGGTAATTGAGAAATAGCGTAATACTACTCAGACTCATTCATGAATCTGTGTGGTACAAGTGTTCAATATATCATGAGCCAAGGGTGAACCCCATAGTGACTCAACGAAATATTGTTAACGAAAATGTACAATCAGAAGATAATTTACTATATAAAACAAAGAAAATTAATGAGTTACTTATAACCTTGCTGAGCAAAATCTAATAAGGGTTGACCAAACAGTTGCTCACGCCAACTTGATAACAACTCAACTTTATTCGTACAACTACGTGCTCCATTAAGGTCAAAATACCACGTTAAAAATTGATTGATTTGCTTTTTTGAAGCAATGTTTTCTATAGCTAAGCCCTTATTCTCAGCTGCTACGACTAAGAAAGCTTTTACTTGTTTAAATATTTGTTTGTAACCTGGATATTCATCTAATCGATCAATTTTGTCAGGATAGGTACTTACGTCAGCTTTATCTGCTTGGTTTAATACTGCCAGCATAGCTTTGCCTTTGTGGCGAATATCTATTGCTTCAGCTCCCTCAAGCGTTGCCATAGCAATAACACTCTCGGGGTTATGCTGTGCTAATGCCATCAACGTATGATCTTTTGCAACAAACCCAATAGGCAGGTCACGTTTTTTTGCTTGCTGAAAACGCCAACTTGCTAAGTATTTTAATAAATTTAACTGCTTAGGATTTAAACGCCAACTCATCTTAATATTAAGATACATTTCGTTTTCATCCATAGGCGTAAATTTTTTATCAATCATGCTCTGTGTTTCTAGCTTTGCGTAAGCTAAAAAACCAGCCTGAGTAATTTCGGCTAATAAACGAGGATATAGGTCAAACAAATGATCAACATCAGCACTTGCATAAGCCAGTTGTTTTTCAGTTAATGGCCTTCTAGTCCAATCAGTACGAGATTCCGATTTATCTAATTCAATGCCAGTGTAGTGGTTTACCATGGCTGCATAACCAAGTGACAAACCATGACCTAAAAATGACATCATAATCTGACTATCAATTAAATTGACTGGTTTACAATTTCCTGCCGTTAAGAAAACTTCTAAATCTTCCGAACAAGCATGCAGCACTTTAGTGATATTTTGGTTAGTGAGTAACGCCCAAAATGGTGTTAGATCATCAACAGCAATAGGATCAATAAGTGCTAATTGCTCTCCATCGCATACCTGAAGTAATCCTAACTTAGCATACAGAGTACGTGTACGAACAAACTCTGTATCTATGGCTAACACTTTAGCTTTAGCCAGTTGTTCACATAACTGGTTTAAGCTGTTTTGATCTTCAATTAATTGATAGTGCATAATTTTGACTTCTACTACGGCTACTTATGACGACGACGATTACTTTGCTGATTACGTTGTTGATGTTTTTTAACAGAACGACGAATGCGACGACTCTTAGCATTATCCATCGCCTTTTCATCAACTTTCACTTTACTTTCAGCTTCAGGTGTCAAATCTACTAATTGACGATAATAGTTTACTTCTTTTAAAGCTAATTCTCGCCAACCACCCATAGGTAACTGTCGTTGCATTTCCATATCACCATAACGCACTCGGATAAGACGGCTTACTTGAACATCTTGGCTTTCCCATAAACGACGAACTTCTCGGTTACGCCCTTCAGACAAGACAACATGGAACCAATGATTTCGCCCTTCTCCGCCACGGTAAGTGATTTTTTGAAAACGTGCCATACCGTCTTCTAATTTCACACCGGTACGCAATGTTTGTAACATAGCTTCGTTTATTTCACCAAAGACACGTACCGCGTACTCACGTTCAACCTTTTGTGATGGATGCATTAATCGGTTAGCTAATTCGCCATCCGTAGTAAATAACAACATACCCGAGGTATTTATATCTAAACGACCAACAGCAACCCAACGACCTGCATCAAGTGGAGGAAGGCGATCAAAAACGGTCGGCCTTCCTTCAGGGTCTTTACGTGTACACATTTCACCTTCAGGTTTGTTATAGATAAGTACGCGACAAATATCTTCATCTTGCGCAGTTAGTTTAACGTGATGACCATCAAGACGAATTTGCTCGGTACCGCTAATTCTATCACCTAAAAAAGCAACTTTACCATCAATGCTAACACGACCTTCACTGATCATAGTTTCCATTTCACGGCGAGAACCTTTACCTGCTCGAGCTAATACTTTTTGTACTTTCTCAGAATCTTTATGAGTCGCGGTTTTAAAGTCGACTTTCTCTACCTTTTCTGGTTCTTTTTTATGTTGCCCTTTTTTTCCAACAACCTTCTTCGCTACATCTTTTTTGGTCAAACCTTTTTTAGCACTGCCTTTTTGCTCAGTACCACGCGTGCCATATTTTTTATCAATGGCTTCGTCTTTTCTTGCTTGTTTTTTCTTGTCTACCGTCATTATCTTTTACTCTGTTACGTCAGTAGCAGCTCCCTTGTAGCTAACTTCTGGCTCATTGTTCAGGTTCAATTACCGAGTAAAGTGAAAATATTCATTTGCACTTTATATCTGATTACTGAAATGGAGAAGGGTCTCCTTCTCCTACGCGTATTATCTCAATACTGTCATTAGAAAAATCAATTACTGTGGTAGGGTGTTCCCCTAAATAACCACCATTGACGATAAGGTCAACTTGATGTTCCAATAAATCTCGAATTTGTTCAGGATCATACTCAGCCATATCTTGGCCAGGCATAATTAAACTGGTGGACATTATAGGCTCTGCAAGTTCAGTCAACAAGGCTTGTGCAATAGTATTATCTGGCACTCTTATGCCTATTGTTTTCTTTTTAGGGTTTAATAGTCGTTTAGGGACTTCCTTACTGCCTTTGAAAATAAAAGTATAAGGCCCAGGAGTATTACTTTTTAGTAATCTATATGCGGTGTTATCTACTCGAGTGTATTCAGATATTTGCGAAAGATCTTGGCACACCAAGGTGAAGTTATGATCCTTATCTATATCTCTGATTCTACAGATACGCTCTAATGCTTTTTTATCACCTAAGTGACAACCTAACGCATAACCTGAATCTGTAGGATAAACAATCACACCACCTTGCTTAATAATGTCTGCCGCTTGTTTCATTAAGCGACCCTGGGGATTATCTGGGTGTACATAAAAAAACTGACTCATGAGACTTCCTTTACTTTAAAGACTAATTTATTGCTAAGTGTTTATTCTCAGCTGACACCGTTAGTGAACAATGACTAAATGACTGGTATTAATCATTGGTAATAACACGCAAACACATTGTTATTGCCATTGTGCCCAAATAGGTTTGGCACCAACGGGCATAGTTAGGTTTCGCCCTATATCACTCCATCTGTTAGGGTAATGAAAATCAGACCCCATGGAAGCATGTAAATTATATTCTTGGCAATATGCCAACATTTTCTGTCTTTGTTCTGGATTCATTTGCGGTAATACCACTTCTAAACCATCGCCAGCAACTTCACTAAAGTGAACAATCAAACGTCGTAACCATTTAGCAGAAAGATCATATCGGATAGGGTGAGCCATTACCGCGCTTCCGCCAGCGTGATGTATAGCCTGAACAGCTTCTTCAATATTACACCAGTTAGGTTTTACATAGGCGCGTTGCCCTTTTGAGCCTTTCTTGCCAATATATTTATCAAAGGCTTGTTGCATAGTATTAACATGCCCTTGTTGATGGAGTACTTTAGCAAAGTGAGCACGTGTAATAGAGCCTTCACCAGCCATCGCTTTAGCATCGGTATAAATAGTTGGAAAGCCGCATTTTTCCAGTTTTTCACCCATTGAAATAGCACGCTGTTCTCTTGCTTGTTGCTGCAGTGCTATCAACGCTTTTAATTCAGGATTATTTTTATCAATATTCAAACCCACAATATGAATTTCAAAACCCTGCCATGCGGTAGATATTTCAATGCCATTAATCAATTTAAGTGGAATTTTTTTCTCGTCTATATGCTTTTGGGCTATATCAAGAGCAGCAACGGTGTCATGGTCTGTAATCGCTAAAACATCAATTTGAAAGTTAGCAGCCCTATCTATCAAGCTTTGCGGCGACAGGCCACCATCAGAGCAATTAGTATGGCTGTGTAGGTCAATACGTTTATGGGCAAAGCCTTCCGTTTTTACTATCTGATGTGGGAAATCAGTGGTTGACAGCAACGCCATAATAAGGTCTTCTATAGGGGTAAATCTCAGTGTTATGATAAGTTTACTGATAACGAGTAAACAATGATACTTTTTCCTTAATAAATAAGCGTAAAGTAACTAAGACTGAGTGAATATTTCATCGAAAATAAAGGCACGTAAAAATGAATGCAGCAATAACAAACATAACATTAATTTGGTGGTGGCATAACTCGACATAATTGGGTTGTGATAATTGCGTGTATCTTAAAAAAGATTAAACAAATTTCAAAAAAACCCGCCCTTATCAGCGGGTTTTTGTCGTTAAAGCGTTCGAGATATACTTTCGAAATGAAGTTTTACCAAGTTTATTAATAATGGATTTAAAATGAATAGAACAAAAACATGGTTTATTTGGTGGCTATTGCCTATTTACGCAGGCTGACAATTTTTCTTTAAATAAACTCTATAGAAGTAATCAAAATGACACAAAATTTACCCAGTAAAAAAAATGGTGAAGTAATCACTATTCAAGATAGTACCCACTATCAAAATGACCCGTTAAGTGTTTACCAATTATTATGCCACCAACAACAGCATAATATCTTATTAGAATCGGCTGAGATTGATAAGAAGCATTTATTGAAAAGCTTATTATTAACTGATGCGGCAGTCAAAATTGTTTGTAATGGCCATTCAGTTACTTTTTCTGCACTCTCTTTAAATGGTGAAAGCGCTGTTGAGTTCGCCGCTGCTCAATTAGAATCCCATGCCCAAGTAACTATTGCTGATGATAAAAAATCATTTCAAGCAACATTTAGCGAGGTTGCTAAAGACCTGGATGAAAAAGCTCGATTAAGTGCAACAAATCCATTGCACAGTTTACGATTATTCAATCAACTTACCGATAACAATAGTCACCCATTCTCAGTATTTTTAGGCGGCGTTTTTGCATTTGATCTCATGGCCATTGCAGAGCAATTACCCGCAGTAGATGATGGTGATAATACTTGCCCAGATTTTGTTTATTACTTAGCTGAAACGCTAGTTATTATTGACCATGAATTACAAAGTACAGAAATCATTGGTAATATTTTCAATTACAACGACGCTGAAAAAACCAAACAAAGCCAATTAGCTATCTCCAACCGTGTTGCTCACATTAAAAAGACTCTTGCTAGCTCTATTGATGTAAAGCAAGTATCACAATTAAGTCCTTCATGTATTGATATTGCTAATAAGCAAGAGTTTGATGACCAATTACAAGTCGATATTAGTGACGAACGTTATTGTGAAATAGTTGACCAATTAAAAGAAAATATTCGAGCGGGTGATATTTTTCAAGTGGTACCTTCCCGTACTTTTACCCTACCTTGTTTTGATTCCATTGCCGCTTATAAAGCACTCAAGCTTAGTAATCCTAGTCCTTATATGTTTTACCTAAAAGATAGCGACTTTTGTATTTTTGGTGCTTCTCCCGAATCCGCATTGAAATACCAAGCCAGCAATCGCCATGTAGAAATTTACCCTATAGCGGGAACACGCCCTCGCGGTTTTGATAAACAGGGTAATATTTCATTAGACTTAGATAGCCGCATTGAACTAGAACTTAGACAGGATAAAAAAGAGTCTGCTGAGCACATTATGCTGGTAGATTTAGCGCGTAATGACATAGCTAGAGTTTCCCAACCTGGCACCCGTTATGTCGCCGAGTTACTAAAAGTAGATCGCTACTCTCATGTTATGCACTTGGTTTCTCGAGTATGCGGTACTTTACAAACAGATTTAGATGCTTTGCACGCCTATCAGGCTTGTATGAATATGGGGACACTCTCTGGCGCACCAAAGGTCAAAGCTACCTCACTTATTAGAGAAGTAGAAGGTAAAAGGCGTGGTAGTTACGGTGGCGCTGTTGGTTACCTAACAGGCACTGGCGAAATGGATACTTGTATTGTTATACGCTCTGCTTTTGTTAAAGATAATATTGCTCAAGTACAAGCAGGTGCGGGGGTAGTCTTCGACTCAGACCCAATCAGTGAAGCGAATGAAACAAGGCAAAAAGCGCAAGCAGTTCTTAACGCTATTAGTGACGCCAATACCATTTTCACTGCCAATACGTCAGTAAAGGAGCAAGCCAATGACTAAATTATTTATGCTCGATAACCTAGATTCTTTTACCTATAACTTGGTTGATGAATTTCAATGTTTAGGTTTTGAGCCAAGTGTTTATCGAAACACGCTCAGTGCAGATTTTATTTTTGAAAAAATGCTCGAACATACTCAACGAACATCAGAGCCAGTATTATTGGTTCTCTCCCCTGGGCCAGGTGAGCCGAGCAAAGCGGGCTGTTTAATGGCACTTATTAAAAAGTGTGCTGGACGTATTCCTATGTTGGGTATTTGTTTGGGTCACCAAGCATTAATTGAGCACTACGGTGGCCTGGTAGACAGAGCAGAAGAAATTGTACACGGTAAAGCCTCAAGTATTACGCACAGTGGTAGTGGTGCTTTTAAAGGCATTCAAAATCCTTTACCTGTTGCTCGTTATCATTCGCTTATCGGTAAAGATATACCACCTACATTAGATGTTATCGCCGAATATAACGGTATGTGCATGGCTATTAGCCATGACAAAGATGTTGTTTTAGCTTTTCAATTTCACCCAGAATCAATATTAACGACTTTTGGTACCACCTTGTTAGCACAAAGTATTCAGCATTTACTTACTTTAGCGCCATCACTACATAATGTTTCTGGAGAATAAGATGACTAATCCACAAAATATTAATTCAAATGTTTCAACTATCAATACTATTTTGCCTGCATTAGTTGATGGCCTTAATTTAAAACAAGCACAAAGCCATGATTTTTTTCAGCAAGTACTACAAGGCAATATAAATCCTGCGCTAATGGCAAGTGTATTAACAGCACTAAAGATAAAAGGTGAAACACCTGAAGAAATTGCCGGTGCCGCTATCGCTATACGCGCTGCTGCGACGTCATTTCCTCAACGAAATAGCACAGACGATATCATAGCCGATTGCGTCGGTACTGGCGGTGATGGTGCCAATACCATTAACATTTCTACCACAGCGGCAATTTTAGCCGCAGCCTGTGGTTTAAAAATGGCAAAACATGGCAATCGAAGTGTGTCCAGTATGTCTGGCTCTGCTGATTTACTTGAAGCGTTTGGTGTTAATTTATCCATGTCACCTGAAACAGCGAATAATTGTTTAGCACAAACAAATTTATGTTTTTTATATGCACCAGCTTATCACTCGGGTTTTAAATTTGCGGCGCCAGTACGAAAAGCTATGGGTATTCGTACCTTATTCAATATTTTAGGACCGTTAGTTAATCCCGCTAAACCAAATATAATGCTGCTGGGGGTATATACGCCTGAGTTATTAATGCCTATGGCCCAAGCTTTACAACTTACTGGTGTCAAACGTGCTTTTGTGGTCCATGGCAGTGGCTTAGATGAAATTGCTTTACATGGAAATACGCAAGTAGTTGAAATTAATAACGGTGAATTAATTGAGCGTGCCATTAAGCCGCAAGATTTTGGCTTAAAAAATTACTCTCTTGAAGAGATTAAAGGTGGTACGCCTGCAGAAAATGCCAATATCATTAAAGATATATTATCGGGAAAAGGAAAGGATGCCCACAATGCCGCAGTAATCATTAACTGTGCTGCACTCCTGTATTTACACAATAAGGCTGACACCTTTTCTCAAGCTGCACAACTTGCAGCCGAGGTACTTGCTTCAGGTAAAGGCTTAAGCACTTTATCGGCATTGGTGAAACTTTCAAATGAAGAGGCACCTTCAACTACCGTTGGCAGTGATAGAGAAATTAAAACTGAAATAAACTCTAATAGAGAAACAAAGGCTGAAAAATAACATGAATATAAACACTACTACTTCAGCAGAAAAAAACATTTTAGAAAAAATAGTTGATGATAAACGCATTGAAATTGATGCTTTGAAAATAAGTAAGCCATTAGCAAGCTTCATTGATGGGCTTGTGCCAACAACTAAAGATATGTATGCCGCCTTAACAAGAACGAAAGAGAAACCTTACGCCGGTTTTATTCTTGAATGCAAAAAAGCATCACCATCTAAAGGGTTGATTCGCCCTGATTTCGATGTAAAAGCCATTTGCCAAATTTATGACAAATATGCTGCTGCCATTTCAGTATTAACCGATGAAAAATATTTCCAAGGTAATTTTGATTACTTAAAAACGGTAACACAAACGGTAAAGTGCCCGGTACTAAATAAAGATTTCTTTATTGATAGCTATCAAGTGTACCTAGCAAGATATTATGGCGCTGACGCAATTTTATTGATGCTCAGTGTTTTGTCCGATGAAGAGTACCTTGAGTTATCCGCCGTCGCTGAGCAATATAATTTAGCAGTCTTAACCGAAATATCTAACGAAGATGAGCGCGACAGAGCAATAAAGCTCAATGCCAAAATGATAGGTATAAATAATCGAGATTTACGTGATCTAAGTACCGATATATCACGTACATTCGACTACGCACCAAGCTTACCTAACGATAGAATTATTATTTCTGAATCTGGCATCTACAACAACAACCAAGTGAGAGAGTTAGCGCCTGCTGTCGACGGCTTTTTGGTTGGCAGTTCGCTAATGGATCCAAAAAACAATACTTATCAAGATATTGACTTAGCTTGTCGAAAGTTAATTTACGGTAATAATAAAGTATGTGGCTTAACTGAGTCCAAATATGCTAGCGCTGCCGCTGATGCAGGTGCACGTTTTGGTGGCCTTATCTTTGCCGAAAAATCACCTCGTTATGTTACTAAATTGCAAGCTCAAGCCATTATCAAAACAGAGCCGAAATTAGAGTACGTTGGCGTTTTTGTTAATAAAGATCGAGAACAAGTTATAGACTTAGTTAAAGCGCTTAAATTAAGTGCAGTACAGCTACATGGTAGTGAGGATGCTCAATATATTGAGGCTTTAACCACCGAGCTTGCTCAGAATGACTGTGGGTTTTGTGACGTATGGCAGGCTAGTCCTGTAGCACAGAGCGTTCCTTTGCTTAATCAAAGTGTTAGTCATCATGTACTTGACGGCCAAAGCCCTGGCAGTGGTAAAACATTTAACTGGCAAGTATTAGCCTTAAGTGAGCAAAACTTATCAAAAAGCTTTTTAGCTGGCGGACTAAACAATGACAATATTGGTCAAGCCATAGAGCAGTTAACACAAGTAGATTTATTTGGCCTAGACCTCAACTCCGGTGTAGAAGACAGTCCAGGTATTAAATCAAGTGAAAAACTAGCGCAAGTATTTTCGAAAATTAGGAATTATTAAGATGTCAGATACAAATAAGAATACTCAAGAGACCAAGTCAAATAAAACCCGCTTGCCTGCCTATTTTGGCGAGTTTGGTGGTATGTACGTTGGTGAATTATTAGTCCCCGCACTAGAGCAATTAGAGCAAGCTTTTATCGAATCTCAAACCGATGAAGCCTTTTTAACCGAGTTCAATAATTTATTAACAAAATATGCTGGCCGACCTACACCATTAACTTGTTGTCGAAACATTGTAAAAAATCCACTCGCTAAAATTTACTTGAAGCGTGAAGATTTATTACACGGTGGAGCACATAAAACTAACCAAGTTTTAGGGCAAGCATTACTAGCCAAGCGTATGGGTAAAACTGAAATAATTGCTGAAACGGGTGCTGGACAGCACGGCGTTGCAACCGCCATTGCCTGTTCATTACTTGGGTTAAAATGTAAAGTTTACATGGGCGCAGTAGATTGTGAGCGACAACAACCTAATGTTTTCCGTATGAAGTTAATGGGTGCTGAAGTTATTCCGGTAACTGCTGGCTCTGGCACATTAAAAGACGCTGTTAATGAGGCACTAAGAGATTGGTCTGCAAATTATGAAAATGCGCACTACTTATTGGGTACAGCTGCAGGACCTCACCCATTTCCTACTATAGTTCGTGAATTTCAAAAAATGATTGGTGAAGAAGCCAAAGCACAGTTTTATGATGAAGAAGGTCGTTTACCCGATTATGTTATCGCCTGTGTTGGTGGAGGTTCAAATGCTATAGGTATGTTTCACGATTTCATTAAAGAAGAAGGCGTTAAACTTATTGGTGTTGAAGCCGGTGGAAAAGGTATTGAGACCAAAGAGCACGGTGCAACACTTGTTGCTGGTACTAAAGGAATGTTGCATGGTAATTACACTTATATAATGCAAGATAATTTTGGCCAAATTCAAGAATCTTACTCAGTATCTGCGGGTCTTGACTACCCTGCTGTTGGTCCTCAACATGCCTTTTTGAAAGATACAGGTCGTGCTCAATATGTTCCGATTAATGATGATGAAGCATTGGCTGCATTTCAAGCTTTAGCAATGAACGAAGGTATTATTCCTGCTCTTGAGTCTTCTCACGCCCTAGCGCAAGCATTAAAAATGGCCGAATCTGCTACTGAAGAAACGATTTATCTAGTAAATCTTTCTGGTCGTGGTGATAAAGATTTAGCGCATGTACACGCGATTCTTTCCCCTGATGAAGCTTTATCATCAAAAACAGTTAAACATAGAGGAGAAGCATAATGTCACACTCAAATATTCAAGATGCAGGTGCTCGTTATGAAATCTCGTTTGCAGCATTAAAAGAGAAAAATGAAAAAGCTTTTATCCCTTTTGTCATGATTGGCGATCCTAATGCTGAGCAGTCTTTTGCTGTTATCAAAAGTTTAATTGATTCAGGTGCTGATGCCCTTGAATTAGGCATTCCATTTTCTGATCCAAGTGCTGATGGTCTAACCATTCAAAATGCTGCACTTCGCGCTATAGGCGCTGGCATTAATACTGATAGCTGTATTGATATATTAAAGCAAGTTCGAGAATACGCTCCACAAATACCTATTGGTTTACTACTTTATGGTAACTTAGTTTTTGCGCGTGGTATTGATACGTTTTATCGAGATATGAGTGAAGCTGGTGTGGATTCAGTATTAATAGCTGACGTACCTATTAGAGAAAGTGAGCCCTTTCGTGAAGCTGCATTAAAGTACGGGGTTGCGCCTATTTTTATTGCCCCTCCTAACGCTAGTGATGAAACCTTACGTACGGTATCTTCATATTCTCGAGGTTATACTTATGTATTAAGTCGTGCAGGCGTAACGGGTGTCGACAGTACTGAAAGTCCCAAAAACACTGTTTCTAGTACTGCCAGTAAATTAATTGAAAATTTATCAAAATACCATGCTGCACCTCCTGTATTAGGTTTTGGTATTTCAACTCCACAACAAGTTAAAGATGCCCTTAGCGCAGGAGCACTTGGTGCGATTAGTGGTTCGGCTGTAGTTAAAATCATTGAAGATAACTTAGCTGACAATAGTAAAATGCTTACTGATTTAACGACTTTTGTTAGTGAGATGAAAGCAGCAACAAGATAGTAAACGTCTTATAGATTTATACTTTCAAACGGTAAAGTAATACACATTAAAAAGGAGCAATAATATTGCTCCTTTTTTATTGCTCTTGTTTAAACTCTGAGTATGCGGGCAGTTAAAAATACGATTATTAGCGTTAAAGCAATAAAAAGCAGTGCTAATAAATGATAAAAACTTCGTTGCACTTTAATTTTCATGTGTGTAAACATACCTTTTGAGCCCTCATCAATACTTGGAATATTATGAAAAAGAGATAACAATATATTAAATAATAGTAACCAAATGATGCCGACAAAACTTAACATAGCAAAAGGATTATTCAACTGCGTTGATGAAGGTGTTTGCAACAACTGAGTAACAATAATTCCTACGAGGAATACCGCCAAGAGATAAGTCAACTTACGAAAGGGTTGTAGATTTGTAGAGAGCTTTGCTAATATTTCCAACATGTACTGTTTTACTCTCAAGTCACTTTATAATTAATAGAGAATATTTTACTATCCCGATAAACGATACCAATTAATAGTGGTTTATTTTTAAAGCTTATAATAAACGAAAATAGATTGTAACGTACAAATAAAAAATGCGACTCATTGAGTCGCATCTCTATAACTAGCTTATACGGTGCATCCTGCACACATATTTAATCTTCTCATTTCTTCCTTGAACAACTATCCCTAGCATATCCCTTATGAGTCCACTCATATCCATTTTGAATAACGATTAGATTACCCATTCAATCATCCATGATTAACGTCTTCCTGACACTATTTCCCTTAAAGTACAGCTTTCAACTAGTCCTTGTTGCTTATCCTAAAATTAACCTTCCGTAGTTAATATTCCTTCGTAATAGCCTTCCGTAACTACTGTCTTCCTGACCTTGGCTATCCTTACCAAGCCACATCCTTGTTCATATCATCCATAGTGGCATCCTACCACTAGACTTCGTCCTTAAAGCCTCCCTGTTAAACCCTATTTTAACTAGTACTAAGTATTATTTAAAATTAAAGCATCCTGCTTTAGGTTTTCCTTTTTAACCTGACACAAGCATCCTTACTTACATCTTCCTTGAAATGCATCCACTGCATCCTATTTACTCAACTTATCCTTAAGTTATGTTACCATCCTAGGTAAGTCCTTAAGTTACTAGATTCCTTTTTAGTAACTTGCATCTTCCTTAATAGCATTACAAGTAACGCTAAAGCCTCCTGCTTCTTGTCTTCCTGACAAGATTAATAATACACCTAAATATCGCTTATCGAAGTTTGTTAATAACAAAGATCCACGTGTAAAGCAGGTGTAACAATTCGTTATAACAATTAATTGTTATTAATCAGTTGTATACGAATCTAAATTTCACTTTGTCAGCGGGGATTGCCAACATATCTCACAATGATGTAAGACATGTCTTACGAAGGATAGAGCGCTTTGTCAGTGGTGTTTTTTTATTAAGAAATTAAGATAGGGTAAATAAGATTGAAAGTGTGTAGTGACGAATAGGTTTTTCTAGACTAATACGGTTTTCGACCCGTAAATAAAAAATGCGACTCATTGAGTCGCATCTCTATATCTAGCTTATACGGTGCATCCTGCACACATATTTAATGATCTCATTTCTTCCTTGAAAAACTATCCTTAGCTTATCCCTTATGAGTCCACTCATATCCATTGCGGGTAACGATTAGGCTGCCCTTTCAATCATCCTTAATTAGCGTCTTCCTGACTTTAGTTATCCTTACCACTCCACATCCTTGATTATTTCATCCATAGTGGCATCCTACCACTAGACCTCATCCTTAAAGTCTCCTTTAAACCCTATTATAAATAACACCACGTATTATTTATAATTAAAGCATCCTGCTTTAGGTTTTCCTTTTATCTGATACAAGTATCCTTACTTACATCTTCCTTGATGTGCATCCCTTGCATCCTATTTACCCAACCCATTCCTTAGGTTCTGTTACCTTCCCGGTAAGTCCTTAAGTCACTAGGTTCCATCTCAGTGACTGCATCTTCCTTGATAGCATTACAAGTAATGCTAAAGCCCCCTGCTCCTTGTCTTCCTGACAGGATTAATAATACACCTAAATATCGTCTATCGAAGTTTGTTAACAAAAAAGATCAGAGTGTAAAAGTAATACAATAATCACTTTGTCATTTTAATTCTTATTAATCAATGTGGTAGGGTTTTCAGTTTCAATTTATCAGCAGAGATTGCCAATATATCTCACGATGATGTAAGACATGTCTTACAAAAAAAATAGCACTTTGTCAGTGCTATTTTTCATTAGGGAATAAAACAAGGGTAAAACAGGTCTAATATAACCTCAAAACAAAGAAATCAAATTTAATTTTCTTTATCTCGGTAATGAACCATCACTGCACCACAGACATTTCCTACAGTGACCTCTTTTACCGTATGATAATCAACATGTTTGAAGAATTCTTTAAATTTTCCTGAAGTGGCATATACCGCAACACCTTCACTATCGGGATGCTCATCAAGAACAGTATTAACAGCTGCCATTAAGTAGTGGCCAAAACCATGCTGCTGATGCAGTGGATGTACTGCAATAAATGACAGGAAATGAAATACGTTCAACGGCACGGCAGCCAATACCGTTTGTTCTTTTTGCATCATCTGTTTGGTACTAAAATAACCGGCATTTAATAGCATTTTTAGACGCCAATGCCAAAAGCGATCACTTGCCAATGTTTCATCTGGACTGTTGATGCAAGCAACACCAACCATAGCTTCTCCAAGATACAATCCAATCATGGGTTGTTTGGCTTGCCAAAAAGCATTAAGCTCTTCCCTGATAGCACCACGAAGACGTTGCTCATAATCTTCTTTATCACTATTAAAAATATCTAAAAAAACAGGATCATCATGATACGCTTGATATAAAAGTGAGGCGGCTAATTTCAATTCATGAGCACTCAAATAAGTCGCTCGAATATTAACCTCTTGATTTATTTTACTATCAACACTACTTTCTACCGATACTGTATCACTCATTATTATCTCCTACTCTGATGGTGGGTTATTTTTTAATCTAACGACCCACCATAGCAGTATAATTTCAAAGAGGTCAAATAGAATAAATTTTATAACAAAGAATAGTCATCTAGAATTAGAATAAAAAATGCCCCGCTATGCGAGGCACTTTATAGTAAATAAAAATTAATAACTAATTAGCTTTAACTGTTCCCGTTTTTGAATAATCGCCACCATTACCTGTCTCAGCTAACTTACCGTTAATAAATTGTAGGAAAGTGCACTCATCTTTTGTCGTTAAACCATCTTTATGTTTACGTTGGGTGCGATAATATAAAACGCGTACGGTGTTATCACCATCGGCATAAGTTTCTGAAAAGTCAGAAACCCCTAGTTTCTCTTGCATATCCATAAAAGAAGCACCTAATTGTACTTGGGCAATTTTCTTGCGGTTTTTATAAGTTCTTTCTTCACTGTCACCAACAAAACCATGGTCTATGCCATCATCATTTATTTTAACAACGCAACCAGATAATGTCATAGCTAGTGGAGCAACGATCAGTAAAGCAATGAGTGATTTTTTCATGTCTAATATTCCCTAAAGGTACAATGTAATAGTTATAATAATTCTTTCTTCACAAAAGCAAAAAACAAGCCAACAAGTTAAGCCATTGAATTATAATAACTTTGAAAAACAAGGTAATGAAAAACGAGACATATTTGGCTATATTGGCTAAAATATCGTTAAATAAATTATTTATATTATAATCAGTAAGTAAAATGACAATTATCGATGAAATTTTAATCTGCGCAAATCAATTAGCCAATGCAGGAACAAAACCAACAGTAGCTTTAGTAAAAGCAAAACTAAGTCAACGTGCTACATTGGCTATGCTAATAACTACGCTGAAAAGCTGGCAGCATCAACCTGATTTCATTGCACCCATTCACAATAAAACAGAGCAAGAGGTTAATCCCAATCCATCTACACAAAACGCTTCTGCGTTACTTGAGTCGTTACTTGAGAATGGCTCGATAAAGAAAATCATTCAACAATCATTAGATCTCGAGTTAACAGAAATGAGGAATGAACTATCTGAAATGAGGTCGCTCATCAACAATTTAACTGAACAACTAAGTAAAAAAAAATAAGACTTTAGACTTTATCACTCACTAAACTCTTTGGCGTTAATTGACTTATAAAATCAACTAATGAGTCGCTAAGTTTTTTATGCGGCTTACAACCCACTCGTTCAACCCATACTTCACCACTGCTATTATCGAGAGAAATAATCATATCCTCTTCATCAGTAACGGCGAAGAAGACAGTTTCAGCTTGCTTTAACTTTTGCTTCATCAAGATATGCCCTATGAGGTTTTCTTGTAGTCGTTCAAAGTCCTCCTTATTCCAAGCAAAGAGAAGAGATAGCTCACCTTCATCACACATAGCTTCAATGTCACCGCTAAAAATGGTAGTGAAATAGGTTTTAATATCCTGATGTAATTCAAGATTTAATGCAGACTCGACATTATTAAAAGAGAGCGCCTCTTCTTTGTTATCAGTTAATTTTTCACTTTCCATTGCAACAGGTTGCCAGTAATAGTGACTGGCATCATGTGGCCCTAATTCACAAGGAGATGACCATTGTTCATCGTGCTCCATTGTTGGCAGGTGGCCGAGTTGCTCAATGTGTTGCTGGCTATAGTCTTTACTAAAGGTTAAAAGCATTTGCGCTAAAGTTTTATTTGTAGATGTCATATAAAGAAAAGATCCTTTAAAATAGCGATATATTAGCTCACTACCGAAAAAATTTATGGCCAATTATCAAAATGCGACTGAACTAAGCAAGTTAACACTGGGTAAAAGTACACAATATTGCAGCGAATATACCGCAGATTTACTGCAAGGAGTACCTAGAAGTTTAAATAGAGATGACTTAGCACTTAATCAAAGTAATTTACCTTTTGTAGGTGAAGATGTCTGGTATGGTTATGAACTATCTTGGCTCAATCCAAAAGGTAAACCGGTAGTTGCCGTAGCTGAGTTTCGCTTTGCTTGTACCAGTGAAAATATTGTTGAGTCAAAGTCGTTTAAGCTTTATTTAAATAGCTTCAATCAAACACACTTTAATAGTGTTCAAGACGTTGAGCAGGTATTAGCTAAAGACCTATCAAAAATAGCTGGCTCTGCGGCAAGTGTAAAGTTATTTGGTGTTGATCACTGTCCTGCCTTAGATATTGCCAAAAACACAGATACATATTTTTGCATTGATGGTGAAGATATCAGCATAGATAACTATCAATATAACCCAACGTTACTTGATACAGCAAAAAATAAAGAAGATACCTATCAAGTTGAAGAGTATTTAGTTAGTCATCTATTAAAGTCTAACTGCTTAATAACTAACCAACCAGATTGGGCAAGTATTTATATTCACTATCGTGGCAGTGCTATAGACCATGCCGCACTTTTGAAGTATTTAATCTCCTTTCGCCAGCATAATGAATTTCATGAACAATGTGTCGAAAGAATCTACTGCGACTTGCAGCAATTCTGCCAACTAGAAGAATTAACCGTTTTCGCACGCTACACTCGGCGCGGTGGGTTAGATATAAACCCATTTAGGAGTAGTCATACTGAACAAGCCCCTTTTGCCAGAACATTACGTCAATAATCTCCCTTACTTCACACTCTCAGGATAAAAAAAAGCATTAAAGCGACATAATTACTGTGCTTTAATGCTTAAGAAGTATTTAGCTATTTCTTTTGTGGAAAGTCGACACCCGTCCATGCTTTAAAAAAGGCCTTCTGTTCAGGGCTTGCCTTCGTTATAGGAATGATTTTCAGCTCGTTTTGAGCTATTTCAGCAAGTTCAAGTGTAGTTGTTGTTAACTTGTCTCTTCGAAAATAAGTAATACTAATAGTTTGATTCGCTTTAAAATCTTTTAAACGATTTACAAGATCCTTTTCGACCATACGCAAGCCATCGATAGCGACAATGGAATCTTCGATTGTCAACCCTGCATGCCATGCTGGACTGTCCTTCTCTACCGAAGAAACAACTAAACCATGAATTCCTGGCTTAGTTTTAAGACCTGTCCATACCTTAGATTGCTTGCTCGATTTATCTTTAGTACTTTTTGCATAACTCATCTCTAGACCTGCCTTCGCTAATAAAAGGGCAAAATCAATTTCTTTCGTTCCTTGAATATTATCTTGCCACCATACTTGATAGTCGGCACCTGTTACTTGCTTTAATATATTTAAAATATCTACTTCATTATAACTTTTTGGTAGGCGATGTTGCTGGTAGAGTTGGTTATGAGCATTACGATAACTTTTTACTAACGCGGTTTTTGTAAGAATATCAAAATCAAGTAACCAAGAGGCTAAAAAGCCTTCTGCATAGATATTAACGCTATGATTATTACCGTAATCACCACCTTCACTTATCCAAGCGTCAAAACTTGCTTGTGCCACGCTTTGACTATTTTTACCAGGTTTATGAGCGTGTGCCGTAATGCGTTCAGCCAATGTGGTGAAAAGTTCATCAGTGGTCATTAAATTACCACGCAATAGCAGTTGGTATTGCAAATAACTAGTTGAGCCTTCTACCAACCATAACAAGTTAGAATAATTTTCTTGTTGATAATCATAAGGCACGATACCTTGCGGACGATATTGCTTTACATTCCATGTATGAACGAACTCATGAGCAGCTACAGCAATAAAACCAAGATAATCTTTACGGGTGGAAAACTTGAAACGCGAACGTTGAATGATGGTTGAATTAACATGTTCTGTTGCACCGCGAGCACCACTCGTTGCATGCACCATAAAAACATAACGTTTAAAAGGGTATCCCTGCCATATATGCTTACTCTGCTTTACTAATACTTGTAAATCTTCAACCATTTTCGCACTATCGTAATTACCTTCACCCCAAATGACCAACTCATACTGTCGACTATCAACACTAAACTCATGATGCTCATTAATACCCGTTTCAATAGGTGAATCAACTAATTGATCATAATTAGTGGCTATAAATTGATGGTCATTAGTCCCCGTTTCAAGTCCTGAAAAACTGCGCCATAATTTAGGTACAAAAAGCTGTACCGTATGGACTGAATTTCGACTTGCCTCACTGTACATAACAACGGCAGAACTATCCAAAAAAGCATGACTGTCATCTATATGGCGAGTTCTTTTTGCCAATTGATTAGCATAGACTTGGTAACTTAAATGAACCTTTTTATTTTCGGTGCCACTAACTTGCCATGTATGCTTGCTGATTTTACGCCAATTCAGCACATTACCTTGACTATCTTTGGCAATGAAATCACGAATTCCATTCGCTAAGTTTAATGTTTCGTATCGCCCAGTGCGCCAAGTAGGTAAATTAAAGTTAACCTGTTCTGTATTTACTTTATCAAATTTAAGTTCTACATTGGCGAGGTGATGCTCTGGTTGCGCTATACTAATGTTAACTTTTACAGTCGCATGAGCTGACATTAGTAGTGAAAAAAATAAAGATATTGCGATTATGAATTTAAGATTATAATTAGACACTCGAAGTAGTTCTCTCAATTATGGGTAGAAATATGGATATGCTAAGATTGAGCTATTTTAACAAATAATAAATACCCAATACTATGAAAAGTTAACATAGAGCAATGAAAGTTAAATATTTTTATCTTTATACTGATAAATAACGTTTTTATGTTATAAACTGTCTTATACTTATGCCAAAGTAAATATGTAAACTGGTTATCTACCTAGTTAGCAAGATATTAAAAAGTTACTCAATTATTTACTGAGTAACGCACTAAGCATACATCTCCATAAAGGATTAATTGGTTTTATGAATGACAGTACTGTTGCCAAAAAGCAACTAGTTGCACTAAAAAGGAAGCTCGATAGCGCAATCGAGTCTCGTAGTTCACTAGAAGATGATTTTAATCTGCAATCGAACCTACTCATTCAATTTATTGGTAAATTGTCACAAATATCCAAAGGTATAGACATTGAATTAGATAACCGTTTAGCACAATTACGCACCTTATTTACTAAATCAGCGCCAATTTCTGACATTGTAGAAAAAATTTCCATCATTTCTAAGTTATTACAAAAACACAGTTTAACCAATGGAAAAAACATTGCTCATATGCATGAACAATTTAATCATGCAGGGGAAAGCTTACAAAAAATAAATGGCTTACCTGACAACTTGCGTAGAGATTTACGAGCTTTATTAACAGAAACTAAAGATAGTAAAGATGCATTAATTCAATATATTCCTTTACTGAGTAAGTTGTTAACCTTTTATGATCACGCCCTAAAATCTAAAAACGTGACACCGACACAAGGACTGTTGCAACAACCAATTATTGCGACAAAAATCGAATCCTCAAATAAAAATGATTCAATAGCATTTGATGTCAGAATACTTGAAAAAATATCAGCCTCCCTCAGTTCATTACCTCTCTCTATAGGTCATACTAATGATTTATTGGCTATCAAGAAAAAATTATTGGCAGATCAATCAAGTGATGAAGTTTTAAGTCACCTGATAGAAATTTTTGATGTCATTGTTGCTGACTTTAGAGACGAACAAAGCAGTGCTGAAAGTTTTTTAACGTGCCTAAGCGCCACACTAACAAAAGTACAAAGTGCAGTTAAAGAAACCATAGCATCACAAAAATCCTCTCAGCTTGAAAATGACAAAATCAATCATAAACTGCAGAATCAACTAACGGATATGACAGGTAGTGTTGAAAAAGCACTATCATTAAACCAAGTTAAAGAAGATATTCATGAAAAGCTACAATGTATTGCGAGTACGTTAGAGCAAAAATCAACGTTTGAGCAAAAAAACCACCAACAATTAGCTGATAAACTTAATGATATGTCTGCAAAAGTTGAGTTACTTGAAAAGCAAAGTAAAGTATTTGAAGAAAAGCTTGCCGACCAACAAAAAAAGAGTATGCAAGATGCACTAACCAAGCTTGCTAACCGAGCTGCTTTTGATGAATTTTTTGCTAAAGCTATGGTACGTTTTCATCACGAGCCATTTGAACTTGCCCTCGTTGTCATCGATATTGATGACTTTAAAAAGATTAACGATACCTATGGGCATACTGCTGGCGATAAAACGTTACAAGTTATTGCCAACTCAATTATTAAGAACGTTAACAAAGGCGTTTTTGTTGGCCGATATGGTGGCGAAGAGTTTGTTTTAATTTATTCTAAAACAAATGAAGAAGCACTAACTGCTGATCTCAATTTGCTCAATAAGTACGTTACTCGCCTACCTTTTAAGTTTAAAAGTAACAAGGTCAGTATTACCCTTTCAATTGGCGCAACCCATATAAAATCTGATGATAACATTCATACAGCTTTCGAACGTGCTGACCAAGCAATGTATAAAGCTAAAAAACAAGGTAAGAATCAAGTTGTTTATACTAAGTAACAAGGTAAATTAGCTATTCACTAACTGCCTTTATCACCTCAACAAACTGCTGTAATTTCATCACTATAGATTGATCATTAGCATAAAGGAGTAAATTATGCATACTCAAATTAACCCTGTTGGTAATATGAACTTGCTATCACAAGCTGAAGTGGACCAACTGCAACAGTCTGCAAGTAGCACCTTATATAAACTTTATCGAAATTGCTCTCTAGCTGTTCTTAACGCTGGCTCGAATACTGATGATGCAGAAGAGATTTATCAACAATACCTCACATTTGAGATACAAGTATTGAGGCGAGAGCGTGGTGTCAAAATCGATTTAAAAAATCCCCCAATGCATGCCTTTGTTGATGGTAAAATAATCAGAGGTATTAGAGAGCATCTCTCGGCAGTATTACGCGATATCCTTTTTCTCAATAATAGATATAGAACAATCCCAAGTTCATCAGAAGGTATTACTGACGCTACGTTTGATATTCTAAGGAATGCCAATGTTATATTACCCGAAACCGAGCCAAATTTAATCACCTGTTGGGGTGGTCATTCAATCAAACATAATGAGTATAAATATACTAAAGATGTAGGTTACCAACTTGGTTTACGCGGATTTAATATATGCACCGGTTGTGGCCCTGGGGCGATGAAAGGTCCTATGAAAGGTGCAACCATTGGCCACGCTAAGCAACGAATTAAGGACGGACGCTATGTTGGCTTAACAGAACCAAGCATTATAGCTGCTGAGCCACCAAACCCAATTGTTAATGAATTGGTAATAATGCCTGATATCGAAAAACGCTTAGAAGCATTTGTTCGTATATCGCATGGCATTATCATTTTCCCAGGGGGAGCTGGAACTGCCGAAGAGTTACTCTACATTTTAGGTATAATGCTTAACGAAAAAAATTCAGAACAACAATTACCTATTATTCTTACCGGTCCTGCTAGTGCTATTGAATATTTTAATGAAATAGATGCTTTTATCGGTGCTACGCTAGGTGAAAAAGCACAGTCGTTATACCAAATAGTGGTAGATGATGCCGTTAAAGTTGCCCAATTAATGAAGATCGACCTAGATAAAGTAATCGCACATAGAAAAGAAACAGGTGATGCCTTTCACTTCAACTGGTCACTTATGATAGCAGATGATTTCCAGCACCCTTTTGAGCCGACACATAAGAATATGGCCAACCTAAAAATTAGCTATGATCTTCCTACAGCAGAACTTGCTGCCAATTTACGCCGCGCCTTTTCTGGGATAGTAGCAGGTAATGTAAAATCAGGAGGTATCAAAGCAATTAGAGAGTTTGGTCCTTTTGAAATATCAGGAGACAAGAGGATAATGGCGCTCATGGATAAACTGCTTGCTTCATTCGTCGAGCAACAACGAATGAAGTTACCCGGTAGCAAATACATCCCATGTTACAAAGTTGTTGAGAGTTAACATTGGCTGCTCACTTAATACTTATTGACGCTCTAAACTTAATACGTCGTGTATACGCGGTGCAAGAGCGTCCTTTTATCCAGATAAAACAGCAAGATAGTGATGAATTATCGGCTAGTACACTAAAACAAGTTCTATTTAATACCCAAAAGACCTGTGTAAATGCTTTAACAAAAATAATAGAACAGCATGCTCCTACCCATGCACTGGCAGTATTTGATAGTCAGCAGCCTTGCTGGCGTTATCAACTTTTTGAGGGTTATAAGAAAGGCAGAAAACAGATGCCTGACCACCTTTCGAATAAATTAATTGATATACAAGATGCCTTTATGGAGCAAGGAGTTGACTCATTAACATCTGATGAAGATGAGGCTGATGACCTTATTGCTACTTTAGCGGTAAAAATGGCGATTCATGGCCAAAAGGTGACTATTATTTCGACGGATAAAGGATTTTTACAGCTACTAAGCCCTAACATTCATATTTATGATTACTTTAATCGCCGTTATATGGATGAAGAACACGTTCAAAATAAGTTTAATGTTAAGTATTCTCAACTGATAGACTTTTGGACGTTAACTGGCGACAATACTAATAAAATTGAAGGTGTTAGTGGTATTGGACAAGTCAATGCGGCTAAATTACTTAATCAATATGGTTCATTAAAAGCGATACTTAACGCCACAGACTTGAAGAGTTCTCTCTCAGAAAAGCTAACTCAAAGCTTAGAACAAATGGATTTAGCAAGAAAATTATTAACATTAAAGCAAGATATCCCGCTAGGTTTTAATTTAAAAGACATCCGCTTAACAACCCCTTCACCTGCTGCCGAAATTAATGGTAATATAATTTCCATTAATGCTGAAAGAAGCTAATTGTAAAAAAGATAAATAACTATGAATAAAAAAATAATCGGTAGAATTCTACTCGCGCTAACACTTTATGCCATTTTTGTTGCCCTTGTTGTTACCTTTTATGATGACAGCCCAGACAAAATGAAATGGGATGACAAGGAAGCTTACAATCGCCAATTTATCGCTAAAATAAAATTAGATGAATTTACTTTTGAACAAGCATTGACTCAGTTAGGCAGTCCTAATATAACTGAAGCAAGAACAGTTGATGATGTTAACTACCAAGTTATGTTTTACCGTACGCAGCACGTAAAATCAGATGGTATTACCACGCAAGATGAATGTACCTTTTTATTATTTGTTAACGGGATCCTAAGAGAAATTGGTTTAGGAGATCATTACCCGGAGCAATGGGGCATCATTAAAAATCACCTCAGTATAGATAAACTCCCAACAGCTATAGACTAAAGTCAGATTGCTACTTTCTAAGTAACCCTCTACTATTATTTGTTAAGTTCTTAGCCTCCGAAGATACAATTTTTCGGAGGATACAATGAAAACTTTCAAGCTCGCATACATAGCATCAACATGATATAAAGTACACTGATAAAGCACTGAGCCGACCACTTTGTCTCAGAGCTTTACTTGAGTAAATTTTCCTCAGCTATGCATTACGCAATTAATTATAGGTATATCGTCGTTAAATAGAATATTAGCTGACGATGTATTATTCAAAGTATTATGACAAGGTGAACTAATGACTAAACAAACCATCACGGTAATTCCTGGCGACGGTATCGGTCCGAGCATTATCGATGCGACTATTAAAATATTAGACAAAGCAGGTTGCGATTTTGAATATGAATTTGCAGATGCTGGTTTAACCGCATTAGAAAAACATGGTGAATTAGTACCGGAAGAGACTATTAATCTTATTGAAAAAAATAAGATTACCTTAAAAGGTCCATTAACTACACCTGTTGGTGAAGGTTTTACATCGATCAATGTCACCTTGCGTAAGCAATTTAAGCTTTACGCAAATTTACGTCCTGTACTATCATTTAAGGGTACTAAAGCACGTTATGAAAACATTGATATTCTAACCGTTCGTGAGAATACTCAAGGCATGTACTCAGGTGCTGGCCAAGTTACTTCTGAAGACGGTACAGAAGCTCAAGCCATGAGTATTATTACTCGTGACGGTGCTGAAAAAATATTGACCTTTGCTTATGAGACCGCACGCAAGGAAGGCCGTAAGAAAGTAACGGCTGTCCATAAAGCTAACATTTTAAAATCTACCTCTGGTTTGTTTTTGAAAGTTGCCCGAGAAGTAGCGCTGCGTTACCCTGAGATTGAATCAACAGAAATGATTGTTGATAATTGCTGTATGCAATTGGTTATGAACCCAGAGCAGTTTGATGTGATTGTAACAACCAATCTATTTGGTGATATTTTATCTGACTTATGTGCTGGTTTAGTCGGCGGTCTAGGTATGGCTCCAGGAGCCAATATTGGCGAAGATTGTGCTATTTTTGAAGCAGTACACGGTAGTGCACCTGATATTGCAGGTAAAAATTTAGCAAACCCAACATCAGTTATTCTCGCAGCAATTCAGATGCTTGAATACTTAGGTATGGGTGATAAAGCCGAGAAGATCAGAGCGGCCATCACTGATGTTATTGCAACAGGTGATAGAACCACTGGCGATTTAGGCGGTACTCATGGCACTACAGACTTTACAGAAGCGGTACTTGAAAGACTATAAGTAGTCTATCTATAAATAGAAAGATCAAAAAAGGCCCTCAATTTTATTAAAAATTGAGGGCCTTTTTTTTGAATCACGTTTTATAAACGCGTTAAATTATTCTCATTTACTTTACAAAAATGATTCAAATTATAAAAACTAATAACTACTCTTTATTACCTAATGGTGGAGGAGATAATAAACGCGCATGTACAGTAACTTCTTCACGATCATAATAAAGATGTTTTGCATAAAGCTCATATCTCACATTATGCAAAGCAAATGCGTCTTTGATCGTTTGTAAATCGTCTGCAACTTGTTGGAAACGCCCTTTCATTGGCAGTTTTAAGTTAAATATAGCTTCTTTACAGTAGCCATGTAATAACCATTCACTCATCAACTTAGCCACTCGTTGCGGCTTTTCAATCATATCACAGACTAACCAATGAACATTTTTCTTCATTGGTAAATATTTAAAGCCATCCATCATCTTATGTTTTACTTGCCCCGTTTCCATTAAGGACTCAGCCATAAGACCGTTGTCTATTGCGGTAACCATCATGCCACGGCGTACTAATTGATAAGTCCAACCGCCAGGTGCTGAGCCTAAATCAACGGCATTCATACCTGATGTTAAGCGTTCGTCCCATTCATCACGAGGAATAAAATGCAAAAAGGCTTCATCAAGTTTTAAAGTAGATCGACTAGGCGATGCACTAGGAAATTTTAATCTAGGAATGCCCATTACATGTGGGGAACTATTACGTGCTAACGAGAAGCCTAAAATTACCTCTTGTCCACTTAGAAATAACGCATGTAAAATAGCGCCTTCAGGATCATCAGCTGAATTGTTAGCCTTTTGGGTAAGAATCTTATTTTTACGTAACGCTTGACGCAAAGGTACAGAGAGTTTCCGACAAAATTTGCTTAACGATTTACCATCGTTATCATCAGCCATCTCCATACGTAAGTCGCTGTATTGCCAATCATTACCTAATGCTTCAGTAATAGCTTCAACACGATTATAATCAGGAAGATCTATCTTATCGGTTACCGTAATAAACCACTGGCGAGAAAAAATAAGTCGCTTAAGAGGCAACGTATTCATTAAGGCTTCGCCATGCTCACTTACGTGTAAGTGGAAAAACACTAGTCCTTGGTTTTTCTTTAGCTCTAAATAGCCATACATTTCATTCCAAGCAGCTTTTTCTTGGATTTCTGCACCACACTCTTTTTCAAAGCCTGGTCGACAAAATAATACGATGGAGGTCATAGGTTGTTTTTACCTTCTATATCTAACATTCACCTTTATTGAAGTTTGAACATTAGAGTATTAACACGACAAAAAACTGTCGTTAAAAATTATTTTTACCTTCTAGGGCTAACAATAGCCAAGCGAGCGCAAAAGAAATGCCACCAAAAGGTGTTAACTTGCCGATACCGGTAAGTTCAAAAAAAGACTTAATATATATTGTGCCGCAAAAGCATAAAATCCCTCCGGCAAAGGCAATACTTGCACCAAGTAAGACCTTTGAAGGTTTAGTTGTTTTCAACCAAATCAATGTAGCTAATAACGCAAGAGTATGAATAAATTGATATTGTAGTGCTGTTGCTAAACTAGATTGCATATTTGCAGGCAATGTTTGACCACCATGTGCTAGCCAAGCGCCGAATAGTACAGAAAAACAACCGCTGATACCAACAATAATCATCAACCATTTAAGTAAAATAGCCGTACTATTTGATTTTATCCCATGATACTTATTTATATGATTAGAATTCATCTGTTTTTCTCATGTTAGTCTTTATTGTTAACTGGCCAATAAACTGCACAATTGCTTCTACAGCACGATTCATATGCGCCTGCTGAGTAAAACCTGATTTAACCCTCGGTTTTAGGCTGTGATCGCCGTCTTCCAAAAATACGCACTGGCAATGTTCGGCTAATTGATAACTGATAATTTCAGCTTTGCTTCCTAACATATCCCGATCTCCTTGTACAATTAATATCGGCTTATTGCCATCAAACAAAGGTTCAAGTCGAAGTTTTTCTGGCTTTTTAGCCGGGTGAAATGGGTAACCTAAACAAAAAACACCTAATATTTTGTTAAGTAAATAAGGAGGTAATAACTCAGGGGTCGCAACTAAACTAGCTGCTGCACGAGACCCCATAGATTTCCCACCAATAAATAAAGGTATTTCATTACTTCCGAACTGGCTAACCACATGGTCAATAACGTCTTCATAACAAGCCAACAACTTGGGCATTCTATCAGGGGGATATTTTATACCGGTTAATGCCCTTTTATCCATAAAGGGAAAATTAAACCGTATGACATTAATACCCGACTCATTGAGTAATAAAGACATCTCACTCATGAATTCATGAGACATGTTAGCGCCAGCACCATGGGCAAATATAATCTGTGCTTTAGCATTATCGACTGTGTTCAATAATATGCTGATTTCACTGCTATCTTCCCTTGTAATTACTTCTTCAAGTTTCATTAACTTATTTGTCCATCGGTGATTTGCTCTTGCTCAGCTTCGACCATATCTAACATCCACTGTCTAAAAGCTGTAATCTTACCTATATCTTTTTGATTTTCACGACATACGATGAAATACGCGTTCTTACTCACTAAAACGTCGTTAAAAGGACAAACTAATCGTCCTGAGTCAATATCTGGTTTAGCTAAAACACTATAAGCAAGCGCTACACCTTGGCCGTGTAGGGCCGCTTGTAAGACCATAGCTGAATGACTAAAAATAGGTCCATGGTTGACGTTAGCGCCTTTAACGCCTACCTGTTTAAACCAGCGTTTCCAATCTTTACGTGAGGTATCATGTAATAATGTATGTTCAGATAAGTCATCTAATGATAAAAGAGGCGGCTTGCCATTGGCTGCATTTTCTTGCACTAATAAGGGGGAGCAAACGGGAATAAGGTATTCGGTATGCAATTTAACCGCATGAATATTTGGCCAGCGACCTCGACCATAATAAATAGCAATATCAACATCTCCAGTGAGTGAGTTCTCAGGTTGATCAACCGCTTTGATCCTTACATCAATATCTTGATGTAAGGAATTAAAAGCCGTTAACCTAGGCACTAACCATTGAATAGCAAAACTAGCTTGTGAACTAACTGTTATCGCCCCTTTAGCCCCTCTAGCAAGTAAGCGTTCGGTGGCATCATGTAAAGAGGTGAAAATATCTTTTATATCCAAATAATACGACTGTCCTTCCTCTGTAAGCAGTAAGGCACGGTTTTTTCGCATAAACAATTTAATACTTAAATGCTCTTCTAAAGATTTAATTTGATGACTTATTGCAGCTTGCGTTACAAAGAGCTCTTCTGCTGCGCGGGTGAAGCTAAGCTGCCTTGCAGAAGCTTCAAATGCCCTTAAAGCGTTTAATGGTGGGAGTCTACTAGCCAAGGTACACCTTCAAATATTCAATATAATATAAATTATGCCTTTAATTACTGCATAAAAACCTATAAACATAGCATAACAATCATTCATTAGTTTTTCTAATGAATAACATTAATTTAAGTCATTTTTATTTTTTTATCAACTTGCGTATTATTCACACCGTAGATGAAGGACATCATCTCAACGTTTTATGAAACTCAGGTATAGCGTGTGTTCCCAACCACACGCTTTATTTTGAAAAGTAAAACCAGTGCGAGAAAAGGTCCTAATATATCTATAAGGAAGTAAAAATTATTATTAGGTCATTTACAGGACAAAAAACATGAACCAAAGCATTAAAAAAACTAACTTACTTGTCGCATTATTCGCCACCACTTTATTTAGTACTGTAGCTACTGCTGCCGTACCAAAAACAGCACTTGTCAAAGCTGAGCCAATTAATCAAACTCAACTTACGACTGCTGCACATAACAGCCTAAAGCTTTCTTTAGCGCCAGTTAAAATTATGTTTTCACCACAGTCAATAGACTCAAGCCTTATTAAACAGAAGCAAGCGGCTAATCAAAATAAATATGTTAGCTTAACTAAAGCAAGTTTAATTGCTGAATAATTAAATTGAACTACACTGTATTAAAGTCATACAAATTAGGGTGATTATTAATAAACCAAGCAACAAGCAGGTTTATTAAAACCATCATGTTAACATATTTCAAAATGCTCGCACATTGACGAAGTAAGATCTTAGCGATTAAGATCAAAAATAAAAAAAGGTGTCCTAGGACACCTTTTTTATTACTTAAATTATGACTGATAACTTAGTTACTTAACTAAGAGCATGCTAAGTGGCTAAAATTTTAGTCTGTAATAAGTGGCGTAAAACCTTTCACTAAATCATCTAGCGCTTTCATTTGAACTAAGTAAGGCTCTAGTTTATCCAGTGGTAATGCACAAGGACCATCGCATTTAGCTGCAGAAGGATCAGGGTGTGCCTCAATGAACAAACCTGCTATGCCGATTGCCATACCACTTCGGGCTAATTGTACTGCTTGAGCACGACGACCATCAGCACTATCACTTCGTCCACCGGGCTTTTGCAAGGCGTGCGTCGCATCAAAGATAACCGGCGCGTAATTTTTCATTTCATCCATTGCCAGCATATCAACAACGAGGTTGTTATACCCATAACAGCTACCTCTTTCACATAAAATAATGTTCTCATTTCCTGCTTCAGAAAACTTGGTAATAATGTGCTTCATTTCATGTGCCGCAAGAAACTGTGGCTTTTTAACATTGATAACAGCGCCGGTTTTAGCCATTGCTACAACAAGATCAGTTTGTCTGGCTAAAAAGGCTGGTAACTGGATAACATCAACCACTTCACTGACCGGCTGTGCTTGATATGACTCATGCACGTCAGTGATAATCGGCACATTAAACGTTGATTTGATTTCTTCAAAAATCTTCAAACCTTCGTCTAAGCCTGGGCCTCTGTAGGAATTAACTGAAGAGCGGTTAGCTTTATCAAATGACGCCTTAAATACATAAGGGATGCCAAGCTTTTGAGTCACTTCAACATAGTGCTCAGCAATTTTCATTGCCAGATCACGTGATTCAAGTACATTCATACCACCGAATAATACGAATGGTTGATCATTAGCAACTTCAATGCCTTTAACTTTAACTGATTTAATTGTCATCATTCTTCCTAAAAAAAGTATTCTTAAACAAGTACCGTAATTCAACTATCAGGTATGTGCTAAAAGTAGCCTCAGTAATGCTTGAGCTTTAAGCTGCATAAATCAATTTAAAGGAAAAAGCACGGAGTTGACGCAAGTCAATGAGTACTTTTGACACCTAAATTTGTTTATACAGCAACAAGCTGATGCTTTACAACGAATTAACTACCAATTATACGAAGTAATTGTCCACACATCCATGCCATATAGGTCCCTAAGGCATAACCTAAGACTGCAAGCAATACACCAACAGGTGCTAATGATGGATGGAACGCTGAGGCAATAACCGGAGCGGATGCTGCACCACCAATATTAGCTTTACTACCTACTGCTAAGTAAAAGATTGGCGCTTTGATCCACCGACCAACAACAAATAATAAAATGACGTGTATTGCCATCCAAATTAAACCAATAACCACATATTTAGGTGCTTCTGCTATTTGGGTAATATCCATGTGCAAACCAATAGTAGCAACAAGTATATATAAGAAACTACTGCCAATTTTAGAGGCTCCTACCGACTCAAGTTGTCTAGCTCTGGTAAAAGATAAAGCCAAACCAATAGACGTTACTAAGACAATAATCCAAAATAATTTACTGTGTAAGCTGAATTTTTTTAAATCAGGGAAGTTTTGTTGGAAAAAGGGGACGAGTAAATCAGCGGCGAAATGGGCAAAACCAGCAGCGCCGAAAGCGATAGCAATAATAAGCATAAGGTCTTTCAATTCGGGTGTGCGTTTATGCTCTTTTTCAAAGGCCTCTACATTAGCAATTAGTTTATCGATACCTGAGGTATCTGCACCACTTTTTGCATCTATAGCTTTATGGTTTGCAGCGAGATATAAAAGGCATGCCATCCAGATATTAGCCACAACTATATCAACCGTAACCATAATAGTAAATATTCTACCATCTGCCTCATAAATTTCTTTCATTGCCAGCATATTAGCGCCACCACCAATCCAGCTCCCCGCAAGAGCTGCCATACCACGCCAGACAGCTTCAGGGCCTGTAACACCAATAAGCTCAGGCCATATTGCAGAGACAATTAGCAAAGCGATTGGTCCACCGATTACGACACCGACAGTACCCGTTAAAAACATAATAATTGCTTTACTACCAAGTCCTGCAATGGCTTTTATATCAATACTTAACGTTAACAGTACTAGACAAGCTGGTAGAAGAAAATATTTTGCTACATCATCAACTTGGCTAACTTCAGCACTAACAATGCCAAAGGTATTTAAGAAAGAAGGTAATAAATAGCACATTAATAATGCGGGTACATATTTATAAAATTTCTGGCATGCCGTATTTTTACTATTTGAAGTATAAAATACCAAGCCGAGAATAAGCGCCAAAAGCCCTAAGACAACAGCATCATTTGTAATCAGTGGCGCAGTCGCCGCAATATTTTCTTTTATCATTTTATCTTTTATCTCAATTTTTATTTTTATTTTTGATGAATAAAAAAATTAATGAAGTATGTTATTACCAACATCAATTTTTTCAAGCTGAATTTTTAATATTTTTGCCGCGGGGTCTTTAGGGCATTGTTCAACGAAATAGCGATAATCATCCACCGCTACTTTAAAGCAATCAAGCTGGTGTAATAAAAAACCACGATCTCTTCTTTGCATTGGGTCATCAGGGGTTAATGACAAGATAACATCAACACAAGTGAGTGCTTTGTCAAATACTTGCTCATGAATCAAAACATTCTTCAATGCAGATAGATGTTCAACTAGAGCGACATTATCATCAATAGCTTGTAAATCATGCTCAGTTGGATCACCTTCTAGCTCATCTAAACGTATATCTAATTCAGTCCAGTCGAGTGATTCACCTGTCACCGCATCAAAGATAATAGCGTACTGTTCATCACAACATAGACGTAGCATAATTTTATTAGGTATAAAGACTAAATCTGTTTCAAAGCCACAAGCGGTAATTATTTCTTTTACCAAAGCAGCTTTAATAATAGGTGACATCGCACGTTGATTTAAGCCTTTTGCTACTTTGTATGCAGAAATAGGCCAACGGGTCTGATATCTGTCTATAAATAAATGTTGAAAGTACAGTTCATTAAGCAAAACCTCTGCTTTTTCTAATGGCGATTCAATTTCACTGATCATAGCAACGCATTGACTGATGATTGTCTCTAAACTATCTAAGGAAGCATCTGCTTCCTCAGAGTTATCGACGCTATCTGAAAAAATATGTTCTTCAAGTAAAATGAGTTTTTGCAGTAAATCTTTATCGATTGACTTTAATTCTGATAAAAATAATTCATTCATAACAGCTTATTTAAATGACTCCATTAGTTGCTTGTTGTGTTGATCAATATAGTTATTTAACTCTTAGCTAAAGAACATTGCTTCACGGGTCATTGCTAAACGTACTATCAACATTACCCAACCTATGGCGCCTAAAAACCCAAGAATTTGCATTGGCTTATTGCGTGCTAATTTCAGGGTATAGTAACCAGTAAATATATAAGCAAACAAGGCTAAAAACTTTTCAGCTAACCACAATTGCTCTATTGGGTTTATATGAAGCTTTACAGCGAGGGTTATACCAACAATAAGCAAAAGTGTATCGATAACGTGGGGGCTTATTTTTAACCATTTACGGTCAAGATTTTTCGATGCCATTAACGTTAAAATAAAGCGGTAGGTAAATAAACTAATGCTAAGCACTGCAAGGGTTATATGTAAATGTTTCAAAGTTATTCCTTTTATTTTAGCAAATGACTTAATTTATGAGTCCAATTGCTTTGTAAATTAATTTGCTCATAGTGTAGCGACTTTAGGTTATCAAAACGTTTTAAAGTGTAACCCTACAGTAAAAACAGCCAATAAGGCTAATTAACAATGCTACCGTTACGTAATTTTGCCCAAGTAATGCGTTCATGACCATTAAAGTCTCTTACGGTTTGTGCGTTAGTATACCCTAAACTGTTTAAGATATTTCGCACTGCTTCACCTTGCTCAAAACCATGCTCAAAATAAAGAGCACCTTGAATATTGAGAAAATTTAGTGCTTGTTGTGCTATATGCTTAATATCGCCAAGACCGTTTTCATCTGCAACCAAAGCTGATTCAGGTTCAAAACGCACATCACCTTGAGATAAATTTTCATCTAATGCATCAATATAAGGTGGGTTAGAAACAATCACATCAAACTTACGCTCAGTAAGCGCACTAAACCAATTACTGTGAAAAATGTTTACTTGCGTTAGTTTTAAATCGTGTGCATTTTGTTGTGCGAGTTTTACCGCATCGACATTAAAATCGACAGCGTCAATTTGCCAGGTTGGTTGTTCTGATGCAAGTGCTAATGCGATGGCACCAGTACCAGTGCCGAGATCTAAGCAATGTAATTTTTCTAAGTCACACCAGTGTTCAAGCACTAACTCAACCAATATTTCGGTGTCTGGACGTGGGATAAGCGTTACAGGTGATACCCGAAAAGGCAGAGACCAGAACTCTTGTACTCCAACAATATAAGCTATCGGCTCTCCTACGATTCGCCTTTGCAACAAGACTAGATACTGTTGTAGCGTTTGCTTAGTTAGCTCTTTTTCAGGCCAAGTAAGTAGGTAAGTGCGTTCTTTATTAAGCGCAAAGCCCAATAGGATTTGTGCATCGAGCTTAGCACTATCTGAACAGGAGCCTAATTGCTCCTGACCATATGCGATACAATTGGCTATCGTGGTATTTTCCACTCGTTTGACTGACAACACTAGAATTAGTTTTGTTCAGCTAATTCAGCTAATAAATCGGCTTGATTTTCTTGCATTATAGGTTCCATCACCAATTGTAAATTGCCTTCCATAATTTCGTTTAAACGATATAAAGTCAGGTTAATACGGTGATCACTCATGCGACCTTGTGGGAAGTTGTAGGTACGAATTCGCTCAGAACGGTCACCACTAGCTACTAGGTTACGACGTGATGATTCTTCTTCACTACGACGTTTTTCATCTTCAGCCTGCTGAAGGCGCGCTTGAAGAACTGACATCGCTTGAGCTCTGTTTTTATGCTGTGACCGTTGTTCTTGACATTCAACCACAACACCTGATGGTATATGAGTAATACGAATAGCCGAATCTGTTTTGTTAACGTGCTGACCACCTGCGCCTGATGCACGGAAAGTGTCAACTTTTAAATCAGCTTTGTTAATTTCAATCGCATCGGCTTCAGGAATTTCAGGCATAACCACAACAGTACAAGCCGAGGTATGAACCCTACCTTGAGATTCCGTGGCTGGTACACGTTGTACACGGTGACCACCCGACTCAAATTTCATATGACCATAAACGCCTTCACCATTGATTTTCATGATCAGTTCTTTGTAACCGCCCTGCTCACTTTCATTGGTGTTCATTACTTCAATTTTCCAGCCTTTCTTTTCTGAATAACGGCTATACATTCTAAATAAATCACCGGCAAAAATGGCGGCTTCGTCACCACCAGCCCCGGCACGAATTTCAACAAAACAGTTGTTATCATCGTTCGGATCACGTGGTAGTAACAAAATTTGTAATTCATCGGCAATCTGAGCAACAGCTTTTTTTGCATCTTTGAATTCTTCCTGCGCCATTTCTCGCATATCAGGATCTTCATCTTTAAGCATCATTTCAGCGGTGGCGAAATCATCTTCAGCGCTTTTATAATTATTAAAAACTGAAGTCACAGCATCAAGTTGCTTAAACTCTTTAGATAAAGCACGAAACTTTTCTTGGTCGCTAATAGTTGCAGGATCTGATAATAATGCCTGCACTTCTTCGAAGCGCTCAACCAGCACTTCGAGCTTTTGATAAACTGATGATTTCATTGGGAATATTCTTATGTCTTAGATGGAAAAAACTAAATTCTCGCCATTCTAACACAGTAATAGCAATTAAATTAATTATGCTTACATAATTCAATGAGAATTAATTTTCAAAAAACAAGTCGCGTGATTGAGCGATAGCTCGCTATTACAGTTAAAATGGTCGTTGTTGGATATTTAGGTCATTTAAAATGACCACTAAGTGAGTGTCATTGTATAAAAGCGAAAGAGACCATGCTAATCGAAAAGAAGTCTCTATTGTTATTACTAGTGATTAATAACTGGCAGTGAATAACCTACGATAAATAATGGGCTTAGGCTGGACTAATATAGGTATTAAATAGAAGCTGAAGTATTAATCTTATGAATCAATATTAAAAATATCACGTAGATAAATTAGCTTATCAAGTTCACCACCTTGAGCAGCAGACTGGAGAGCACTGGTAGGTGCATGCATGAATTTATTGGTAAGTTTAGTGGCAAGTTCGGCTAAGACAGCTTCTGAATTTTTACCATTTTTCAATTGAATGAGTGCTTTTTCGAGTAATACATTACGATTATCTAGACATTGCTTACGATAACTAATTACCGTGTCTTGCGTATTTAAACCGCGTAGCCACGCCATAAAATCATCCGACTGGCTATTTACTATACTTTCAGCTTCGACTGCAGCTTTACGGCGATTTTCCATGTTTTTGGCAATAATGCCTTGTAAATCATCAACCGTGTATAAAAATACATCTTCAAGCTCTGAAACTTGCTCTTCAATATCTCGTGGTACTGCGAGATCAACCATGAAAATTGGTTGGTGCTTGCGCGATGCTAAAGCTTGTTCAACCATACCTTTACCAATAATAGGTAGTGTAGAGCCAGTAGAGCTGATAACAATATCAGCATTACACATATGCTCTGGTATTTGCGCTAAGGTAATAACATCAGCGCCAATTTGTTTCGCCATATTTTCAGCACGTGCTAATGTTCGGTTAGCGACAGTGATTTTACCAACGTTATTTTCATATAAATGTTTGGCAACTAACTCAATAGTTTCACCTGCGCCAACAAGTAATACTTTAGTTTTTTCAAGACCTCCAAAAATATGTTTAGCTAAATTTACTGAAGCAAAAGCGACAGAAACCGCACTGGCCCCAATTTCAGTTTCCGTGCGAACTTGTTTTGCCACGCCAAAGGTACGTTGAAATAATCGATCCATAACCAATGACATAGACCCTGCAGCTTTAGCTTGACTATAAGCTTGCTTCATTTGGCCTAATATTTGTGGCTCACCTAAAACAAGAGAGTCTAAACCACAAGCTACTCGCATCATGTGATTAACGGCTTGCTGGTCTTTATGCCAATACATACTAGGTAAAATAGTTGAAGCGGGGACGTTATGGTAATTTTCTAGCCATTGAATAAGACGTTGCTGAGTAGCATCAAAGTCACCGTCTTGTACTAGGTATAATTCTGTTCTGTTACAAGTAGAAAGAATAGCCACTTCACGACACTGTACTGCACTAAGCATTTCTTGTAAGGCAATAGAAAGCTTATCTGGATTAAAAGATATTTTTTCTCTCACCGCAACAGGCGCAGTTTTATGATTAATTCCAACAGCAACTATAGACACGTAATAAACCTACTTTATAAACATTTTCAACAAGTTTGATAAAACTTGTTTTAGCCAGTAAAGCCATTATAACCTAAGACCTGAGATTAAAGTATGATCTGTGATAAAAGACCCTAAAAATAATACTGCTATTTACAAAGGCTGAAAAGCTATGTTCCAATAACAATTATCATCGATTAAGCACCTTAATTTTAATGAAGCCATTTTTTAAAGCGACTCCATATATTCCTTACTTATTTGTCATGACCTTATTTACATTGGTATTGTCTGGCTGTAGTACTTTACCTAAACAAGGATCTCAGCCGCTGATTCAACAAACTCCAAAAAAACGAATAGCTACCCTACAGCAATTACATCAATGGAAAATAACAGGAAAAATAGCATTTATTGACACAAAATCTCGAAATAGTGCAACATTATCTTGGCAGATTGACGAAAATCAAGGCACACAACAGCTAAATTTAACCAGCTATCTAGGTATTAATGTACTACAGCTCGACTCAACTAATAATGACCATATAATACAAGTAGATGGAAAAACTTATCATGGTCAGAATCTTGAAGCGCTTGTTCAGTCAATTACTGGCCTAACGCTACCAACACAAGCATTAACCTTTTGGCTTAAAGGTATTCCCTATCAAGAAAGTGACACTATTAGTTATCAAAAAATAACACAGTTGCCACAAACGCTATCAAGCCATTATAATAATGAACTATGGCAAGTCACTTATGCTAACTATCAGCAAATAGAGGGTTATAGTTTAGCCACAAAATTTTCAATTAAAAAAGATGATTTACTCATTAAGATTGCTGTTAATGAATGGTCAATTAATTAATCATTAAAAATATATCAACAACTTAAAATAAGAAGAAATGATCCATGACTTGCTCTTCTCACGCAAACTCTTTCCTCGATAAACCGATTAATTTCCCATCACCAGCAAAGCTTAATTTATTTTTACATATTGTTGGCCAACGAAGTGATGGTTATCACAATTTAGAAACTCTATTTCAATTTGTCGATCACAGCGACACGCTCACATTAACCGCGACAGAAACACCTGATATTGATTTATTAACGCCTATTGAAGGTGTTAATTATGAAGACAACTTGATTGTAAAAGCGGCTCGATTACTAAAACTTAAAAGTAATACAACTTTGGGCGTTAAGATCAGTATCAATAAAATACTGCCCATGGGCGGAGGTTTGGGCGGAGGTTCATCAAATGCGGCTACCGTTTTAGTTGCGCTTAATACCTTATGGCGTTGCCAATTATCTTTGAGTGAACTGGCGGTATTAGGCTTGAGTCTTGGTGCCGATGTTCCTATCTTTATCCATGGTTTTTCCGCCTTTGCCCAAGGCATTGGTGATGAACTTACCGCTATAGAACCACATGAGTACTGGTATTTAATTACTAAACCTGAATGTAGCATCTCTACACAGCAAGTTTTTACTGCAAAAGACCTACCTAGAAATAGCAAGAGACTATCCCCTTCAGCCCTTAATAGCCGTGACTTCATCAATGATAGCTTTCACAATGACTGTCAAACTTTAGTAATTAAACATTATCCTGAGGTTGCCAAGTTACTGGCTTGGTTGGTAGAATACGCACCCTCAAGAATGACCGGAACTGGTGCGTGTGTTTTTACGCGGTTTTCTAGTCAACATGAGGCGCAATCATTACAAGCGAAACTCCCAAAAGGAATAAGCTCTTTTGTTGCGCAGGGACTTAATAAGTCTCCACTTTGTTCCGTAATAGCAAAGCTATCATTGAACAAGTAAATATTTATAAAGATTTGCTAATTTAATCAGAACGGCTACTTTTAAAGCTCGATATTGTGCTAAAAAAACCCGCTATAGTTAAATCAGCGTATATTGTTCAATGATTGCTTATCAATCAAAGAGCCTACTATTAATGTCAAATATTTCTGAGGAATCGAAAGTGCCTGACATGAAGATTTTTGCGGGTAATGCCACCCCTGAACTGGCCAAGAAAATTGCTGATCGCCTATATATGCCTTTGGGTGATGCTAAAGTGGGTAGTTTTAGTGATGGTGAAATTAGCGTTGAAATAAACGAAAACGTCCGTGGTGCTGATGTTTTTATTATTCAATCAACCTGTGCTCCAACCAACAATAACTTAATGGAATTAATTGTAATGATAGACGCTTTGCGTCGTGCCTCTGCAGGCCGTATCACTGCTGTAATCCCTTATTTTGGTTATGCTCGCCAAGACAGACGCGTACGTAGTGCTCGTGTACCAATTACTGCAAAAGTAGTTGCTGACTTTTTATCAAGTGTTGGTGTTGACCGTGTATTAACGGTTGATTTACACGCAGAGCAAATTCAAGGTTTCTTTGATGTGCCTGTTGATAATGCATTTGGTACACCTATCTTATTAGATGATATGAAAAACCGTGAGTTAAATAACCCAGTGGTTGTTTCTCCTGATATCGGTGGTGTAGTTCGTGCTCGTGCAGTAGCTAAATTACTTGATGACGCTGACTTAGCCATTATCGATAAACGTCGCCCTAAAGCGAACGTTGCGCAAGTAATGCATATTATTGGTGAAGTTGAAGGCCGCGACTGTATTATTGTAGATGATATGATTGATACTGGCGGCACGTTAGCTAAAGCTGCAGAAGCTTTAAAAGAACATGGCGCAAAACGTGTTATCGCTTACGCAACTCACCCTGTTTTATCAGGCGATGCTGCAAAGAACCTTAGAGAATCAGTTATTGATGAACTTGTAGTAACTGACTCAATTCCACTTTCTGATGAAATTAAAGCACTTAAAATGGTTCGTCAATTAACACTAAGTGGCATGTTAAGTGAAGCGATTCGTCGTGTAAGTAATGAAGAATCTATTTCAGCAATGTTTGACTAATTTCGAGGGATTTATTCCAAGAAGTTAACCACTAATATTGCAAAAAAGCAGCCGTCACCAAGGCTGCTTTTTTATTGTTCCCTAGTTCCTGTATGCCCCGCTAATTATTCCGTTTATTTAATAGCTTTACTCTCCTCTAAATGTTATTATGCCGCGCCTTTTTATCTAATAGTCTAGTTGTTTATAGCTAAGCTTTGGTAAGAAAATGGTGCCTCCTTGTTTTTGGTCGCAAAAAACAAGATATAATTTTTAAGTTTTTTAACTTATATAACAGAAGAGTATTAACATGACTGATTTATTAACATTAGAAGCTGAAGTACGTACTGATTTAGGGAAAGGTGCGAGCCGCCGCCTACGTCACGCGAACAAAGTTCCTGCTATCCTTTACGGTGAAAACGAAGAACCTATCTCTTTAACTTTAGAGCACAAAAACGTTTTCCGTGCTCAACAAGAAGAGTCGTTCTACACGCAAGTATTAACATTGAACATCGCTGGTAAGCCAGTTGAATGTTTAATTAAAGACATGCAACGTCATCCGTTCAAGCAAGTGGTAATGCACTTAGATTTCTTACGCATTAACGCAAACCACATTGTTCATGCAAACGCAGCTATTCACTTCATTAATGAAGATGAAGCGGCTAAAACTGGTGCGAACATCTCTCACCACATGAATGAAATTGCTATCACTTGTTTACCAAAAGACTTACCTGAGTTCATCGAAATTGACTTAGCTGGCCTTGAACTTGGTCAAACATTGCATTTATCAGATGTTACTTTCCCAGCAGGCGTTACGTCTGATGAATTAGCTAAAGGCGAAGATCACGATCTAGCTGTTGTTTCTGCTAATGCACCTAAAACTGCTAAAGTAAGTACTGACGTAGAAGCTCCTGCAGCAGAAGCTCCAGCTGCTGAATAATAGTTAACATCATTTATAATATTATAAATAATGACTATTAAACTAATTGCGGGGCTGGGTAATCCTGGTCCCGAATATAGCAAAACACGCCACAATGCTGGTGTTTGGTTCATAGAAGAACTAGCACGTAGCTACAATATCTCTCTCCTTCCCGAAAAAAAATACTCAGGTCTTTACGGTAAAGGCATGATTGCGGGTAACCTTGTCCACTTATTAATCCCTACCACCTTTATGAACCTTAGCGGTCAAGCAGTTTCTTCACTCGCTAATTTTTATAAAATAACGGTAGACGAAATGTTAGTTGCTCATGATGAATTAGACATGCAACCGGGTATTTGTAAGATTAAAAAAGGTGGCGGACACGGTGGTCACAATGGCTTGCGCGATATTATCGCTCGCATGGCTAACAATAAAGATTTCTACCGGTTACGAATTGGCATTGATCATCCTGGTCATCGCGATAAAGTAACGGGTCATGTTTTGGGTAAAGCGCCCAAAGCAGAGCAAGAAAAAATTGAACAAGCAATCGACGAAGCCAGTCGATGTTTAGATATATGGTTAAAAGACGACTTAAAAAAAGCGCAAAATCGCTTACACTCGTTTAAAGCCGAATAAATATTCGCAAATACACGCTAGTAACTCTGTGTTAGCAACTAATCAGTAGGTAAAAATTATGGGTTTTAAATGTGGTATCGTTGGCTTGCCTAACGTCGGTAAATCAACACTATTCAATGCACTTACCAAAGCAGGTATTGATGCGGCAAATTTCCCTTTTTGTACTATTGAGCCAAATACTGGCGTAGTACCCGTACCCGATCCTCGCTTAGATAAATTAACAGCCATAGTAAAACCAGAGCGAGTATTAGCAACTACAATGGAATTTGTTGATATTGCAGGTCTTGTTGCTGGTGCATCGAAAGGTGAAGGTTTAGGTAATAAGTTTTTAGCTAACATCCGTGAAACAGATGCCATTGGTCACGTAGTTCGCTGCTTTGATAATGACAATATTATTCATGTTGCTAATAAGGTCAGTCCTATTGATGATATCGAAGTGATCAATACTGAATTAGCGCTATCTGATATGGATACAGCCGAACGTGCAATTTTTCGTTTAGCAAAGAAAGCTAAAGGTGGAGATAAAGACGCTAAATTTGAAATGCCGGTATTAGAAAAAATATTAAAGCATGTTGAAGAAGGCCACATGGTACGTTCTTTAGAGCTAACTAAAGAAGAAAAAGCAGCCGTTGACTACTTAAACTTCTTAACACTCAAGCCAACCATGTATATCGCTAATGTTAATGATGATGGTTTTGAAAATAATCCTTACCTTGATCAAGTACAAAAAATAGCGGATGCAGAAGGTGCTATTGTTGTTGCTGTTTGTGCTGAAATTGAAAGCGAATTGTCTGAAATGGATGATGAAGACCGTATTGAATTTATGGCTGAAATGGGTTTAGAAGAGCCAGGTCTTAATCGTGTTATAAATGCTGGCTATTCTTTACTTCATTTGCAAACTTATTTTACCGCTGGGGTTAAAGAAGTACGTGCATGGACTGTTAAGCAAAATGCTACTGCACCACAAGCAGCGGGTGTGATTCATAGTGACTTTGAAAAGGGCTTTATTCGCGCCGAGATAATTAGTTATGATGACTTTATCGAGTTTAATGGTGAGTCAGGTGCTAAAGAAGCCGGTAAATGGCGCTTAGAAGGTAAAGACTACCGCGTAAAAGATGGCGACGTTATTCACTTCCGTTTTAATGTGTAAATTTTACCATTAAGCAGTAAATTATTTTATATCAAAAAAGGCTCATCTACGATGGGCTTTTTTTGTGCCTGTTAAACGCTAGTGACGCTAATGATTAATTAAATTCAATATTTCAAAACTGTTACTAATCTGTAAACTCTAAGTTCGTTTTAAGTTAACTTCAAATATTCCTATAACAAATACTTGTTTTAATTATTTTTTTCAATAAAATGAAAAATGTTATATCAAAGAATACTATGCATATAATCAAATCACCTTACAAACTATTCCTACAACGAATACAAGAACTAAGGTATTGGTCTACACTTTCTTTGTTGAATTAAACTCTACATCAAAAAAATAATAAGGCATAACGATGAAAAAACTTATTTTATTACCTATTTTATTAGCAACTACTGTTATCACTGCAGCTCCTGCTCAAGCAGACAATATGTCTTTACGTATTTGTGAGTATGTTCAAGCAAATGATAAAAGTCGTTTAAGAGCATTTTTAAAACAAAACAAACTAAAAATTCGTAATATTTATGACGGACTAGAATGTAACGGCGATAATTTATTAATATTTGCGGCTAAGTCTCAAGCATTAGAAGTAGGAGAATTTATCATAGGTAAACTTCCCTCTAAAACTGTTAAGCCTGAAATAGAAAACTTAGCAAAACATTCAGCTCATTTAGCTGAAGAAGCGAAAGAAAGATAAGTTAACTTTCTTCATTATAAATACAAACGCATTACCCTCACTCAAAGGATAATGCGTTTCCTGTCTTTTATTTGCATAGATATCCATCAAACTGCACAAGCAATAGCCAAACAAATAAAAAGTGCAACTTTTTTGCAAAAAACGGTTGACGGAAGGCAAGTTGATTAGCATAATACGCCGCACTTGCTACAGAGCAGGTTGGTAATGGCTACATAGCTCAGTTGGTTAGAGCACATCACTCATAATGATGGGGTCCCAGGTTCGAGTCCCGGTGTAGCCACCATTTTACTTAAGTATTTTTTATTTAAGTAAGAAGAGTTCAAGTCTCTTTAAAAATTTGAATGTAATGCGGGTTTGGCGGAATTGGTAGACGCGCTGGATTTAGGTTCCAGTATCGCAAGATGTGAGAGTTCAAGTCTCTTGACCCGTACCATTTAAAAGCAACGTAAGTTGCACATGTAAAAAGTAAGTACATTGCAGGGATATAGCCAAGCGGTAAGGCAGCGGGTTTTGATCCCGTCATTCAGAGGTTCAAATCCTCTTATCCCTGCCACTTTTTATTACTAGCTTCTAGTTATAAAAAGTCTGTGATGTAATTACCTCCCTGTAGGGATATAGCCAAGCGGTAAGGCAGCGGGTTTTGATCCCGTCATTCAGAGGTTCAAATCCTCTTATCCCTGCCATTTTTTTTAAAAATGGTGTACAAAGAGTTCAAGTCTCTTTAAAAATTGGATGTATGCGGGTTTGGCGGAATTGGTAGACGCGCTCTTTTCTTATAAAGAGTAGGTTCCAGAATCGCACGATGTGAGAGTTCAAGTCTCTTTAAAAATTGGATGTATGCGGGTTTGGCGGAATTGGTAGACGCGCTGGATTTAGGTTCCAGTATCGCAAGATGTGAGAGTTCAAGTCTCTTGACCCGCACCATTTCAAATATCTAGAAAAATCGAATAAACACTCCATTATCTATCTAAATTAATTTAAGCTTTGCTTATATTAGATATCTATTTGTGTTTGTTAAGGCTACATAGCTCAGTTGGTTAGAGCACATCACTCATAATGATGGGGTCCCAGGTTCGAGTCCCGGTGTAGCCACCATTTCTATCTCAGTAAAATGTGTTTAATAATCTTTTCCCACCCATTTAAAATCTATCTATAAAAATCCAACAACAGTTAATATCAAACGATTATTTTCATCACTTATACGTATATCTAGGCTCAATAAATAGCGTCTATATTTCATTTTTATTATATGCAATCTCAGATGCCTTTTCTCGCATCATCAACTGAATCAAACAAGCCCACTCTCTAAAACTTACTTTATATATATTAATGCATACCCCTGCCAAGTACCTCTCACTTTTAAATCCATCTAAACGAATCTATTCATAGGCTGTATTAATAAAAGTTAATACCTTAATTGCGCATGACTATAATTCAGTGATTAAATTAAACCTCAATATTTGTATAATTTGACCGATAACCTTGTTATTAATTTACTTCGGAGAGCCATCATGTCAATGAATATCAATAACACCCCAAGCTTTGCTCCTGCAAACAGCGGTAATGGAACAATTTTAGAAGTAGCGGTTAAAGCAAAAGAACTAACAGAAGAGAAAGGGAGAATGGCATTAGAATTAATTGAAAGTGCAGCCCCTCCGGTTAGTTCAAACAACCCGGTAGGAAATGCTGGAAACAATGTTAATATCAAGGCTTAGACATAATAAAAATGTGAGTATTACTCTGGACCCTGTAACAAAATCAGTTACAGGGTCGTTTCTTATTTTTAGCTCCACACCTTTTTTCAGCTATATCACTTAGTTCAATTCTAAACTTTGAATTTAAATCCCCTTTTATACAATCCTTAGAATAACTTGCGATAACAGCTTAGTGTGTTTTTCTTTCTGTTTATCAATAAATCTCTAGAAACAACAATAATTTTGTTATCTGCATCTATTCAAATATTACAGAGCTTGTTGATTAGCTTTACTTCAAGGGTGATCATTGGGGAGGTTCAACTCCCCCGAAAGGGATGGGCTTTTTATTTACCTATCAGTGCGTTATCTATAAACCACAAGCATAAGCCAGTGCTTTGTTTTTTATCGTGCTGTTTAGAAAGGGTACTTTATTGACCGCTAATAACGCTATGTTACGTGCGGCCTTAATGAGTGGGGATGGATGACTAAAACTAGCATATAACGCGTCCATGGTAGACATCATAAGTAAGTTCTCTTTACGTCTCATTTTCTCATAACGCGCCAGCACGCTCTCGTCATGCCAAACTTCACCATTGCCAATTGCCTCAGCGATCACATGTTGTAAGGCAAGAACATCTTTAAAACCTAAATTTACCCCCTGCCCTGCCATTGGATTGATAGTGTGAGCAGCATCACCTAACAACAAAACATGTTTTTTCTGATAAGTATTGGCATGTCTTCGTGTTAATGGAAAATCGCCTTTACCAAGTACCTTAATATCACCTAATCTTTTTGGAAATGATTTCATTATCTCTTGTTGTAATTGGAGGTTAGATAACGAGGCGAGTCGGGTAATTTCATCTCGTTGATGATACCAAACTAAAGAGGCGTAACCACCTAAAGTACTTTGTCCTGGCAGCGGTAAAAAAGCGACAGGGCCTGTTTCGAAGAATTGTTGCCAAGTAATATCTTGCTGACACATTGATGTTTCGACATTAATCAACATAGCTGATTGTTGATAATCCCAACCGGTCATGCCAATAGCTGACATTTCTCTTACTTTAGATTGCGCGCCATCCGCGCCAATAACAAGGTTTGCTGTTAACGTACTATTGGTCAGTGTTAACGTTGCCTTGTTATTATCTTGCTCTAAGGAAATTAAACTCTCTGGACAAAAGGTATGGATATTACTCATGGTATTTATCTGTTGCCATAGCGCAAGCTGAATTAAACGATTTTCAACGATGTGTCCTAAGTGACTTTGTTCAATATCATCGGCATTAAACTCAGTGTAAGCACTTTCGTGTTCCCAAACACCTAAACGTTTATAAGGACAAGTACGCCACTGTTGAACTTGCTGCCAGGCGCCAACTTGGCTGAGTAAATTTTGTGACGCTAAAGAAATAGCTGATACGCGTAGATCAAGCGCTTGCTCAGTTGAGAAGTCTTCGGGTGAGAATTTCTCCACCAAAGCAACCTGTAAACCCAGTTGTGCTAAGGTCAGCGCACTTGCTGCACCAACCATACCACCACCAACAACGACACAATCAAAATGTTCCATACTTTAGCATTCACAACAAAATGGGAATAGGCGGTTATTTTACCCAAGCACAAAGGTAATTTCGACCCATTTATCGTTTTATCACTTTATTAGTATCAAGCGAGCCAATTAGGTGGGCTACCTGCTTGCTGACAAAAAACAATTAACTCTGCTGCGACTATCGGCTTGGAAATAAAATATCCTTGACCATAATCACAGCCTAAGGACCGTAGGTAATCATAATGCTGTTGCGTCTCTATCCCTTCACCAACAAGTTTTAACGATAAACTGTGTCCAATTAAAACCACAGCTTCAACTAAGCTTGCATCAGTTTTATCATCGATAGCTCCTTCAATAAAAGAGCGGTCTATTTTTAAAACATCAATAGGAAAATGTTTTAGATAACTTAGCGATGAATAGCCAGTACCAAAATCATCCATATGAATAGCCACCCCTAGGCTTCTTATTTCTTGCAAGGTAGTAATCATTTCCTGAGAATTGTCCATTAATAAACTTTCAGTAATTTCAACTTTTAAGCATGAGGGTTCAATATTATTTACTTTCAACGCATTGTTTAGTATTTCCTTTATTGGCATTTTACTCGCTTGCTTACACTGGCGACTAGACACATTAACGGCTACTTGTATTTTTAGCCCAATACTGTGCCAGTGTCTTAAATCAGCACAAGCTTGTTCAATTACCCATTGTCCAATAGGCTCAATTAATCCTGTTTCTTCAGCTATTTCGATAAAACTATCAGGATAAATTAATCCTTTATTGGGATGCTGCCAGCGAATGAGGGCTTCAACACCAATAATTTCACCATTATCCAGTGAAACTACCGGTTGGTAGTGTAAAACAAACTCTTGCAGCTTAATTGCTTGTCTTAACGCTTGTTCAATATACATCCGTTTACTTACCGTTTCATTCATGACCTTGGTGAAAAATTGATAAGTATTACGCCCTGCTGCTTTTGCTTGATACATTGCGGTATCAGCATTCTTCAGTAATAATTCAGCGCTATCGCCATCATTAGGAGCTACCGTGACACCTACGCTAGCTGATACGACCGCTTCATTGTTATCACTTAAATGAAATGGCATGGCTAATGTAGCCAGAATATTTTTAACCACTCGCTCAACCGCGAAACGATTTGACAATCCAACTAATAAAACAACAAATTCATCTCCACCAAAACGCGCTACCGTATCTTTTTCACGTAAACAGTTTCTTAGTCGAATTGCTGCCAGTTTTAATAATTCATCACCACTGTTATGTCCCCAAGTATCATTTACATTTTTAAACCTATCTAAATCGATGAAAAGGAGTGTGATTTCAATATTGTTATTATTAATCCCATCGAGTTCATTACGTAATCTATCTAAACATAAATCACGATTAGGTAATCCCGTGAGTGAGTCATAGTTAGCTTGTAGCCAGATATCTTCCTCATATTTTTTATGCTTAGTAATATCAGAAAATAAACTAATATACTGGAGTGGCTTGCCATCTTGGTCTCGAACCACTGAAATGGCTAAAAATTCAGGATAAACTTCATCATTTTTTCTTTTATTCCAAATTTCACCTTGCCAACTATTATCTCGCTCAAGTGCTTGCCACATTTCTTGATAGAAAATTCTATTATGTCTGCCCGAATTTAATATGTTTGGTGACTTACCTAGTACTTCCTCCATTTCATAGCCACTGATATGACAAAATGCGGGGTTAACTGTTTCAATCTCATTATTAGCATTAGTGATCATAATTGCTTCTGAAGCATATTTGAAAACTGCCGCAGAGATTTTCTGTTCTCCTTCTGACTTGCTTCTCTCTGCAAGCATTTGGTTAAAAGCAATCACCATATCTGTTATTTCATCATTGCCCATGACTTGCAGTGGTTGATTAAATTTATGTTCGAGCTGCATTGTTGTCATGGCGCTACTAATATATTTAATTTTTTTAATGATGCGCTTAACCACTGAGAAAGAAAAATATAATGTGGTGATGAATGCCAAAATGAATATTGCTAAGTAGAGTACTAACCGTTCGATCGCTTTTTGTTCTTCATAAACGGCCAATCGTTGTATGTCTGAACGAATGTGATTACTGATCTCTCTTAAACTATCAATTCGTTGAGTCGATAAATTCCACCAATGCTCTACATTTATATCAAGTTCGTTGCGTTGTAGTTGCTTGATTGCAGCAATAGCCTGACTATCATCAATACGAACCTCTTCATCTATTTTCTCTGCATTAATGCCTTTTTCTCTTGAGGAACGTGCCAATATAATATGCTGATGGTAAAGATTAAGCGTTTGTTCAATGGTATAAATCGCTTGTTTATCATTGTCTGTTAAATTACTGATTTGATTAAAGGCCACTATATGATTATGCGTTATGGATAAACCTTTTAAAAAGCTTTCGAGGTAACTCGCTTCACCTCTTAATATATAGTTTTTAAAATGATGGATAAGGCCGCCATAGCCTAACTCTCGCTCTAGCCGTGCAAGTTGCTCAGCCCGAATTAGTTTTTTATTGAGTAACGCTCTAATAACCAGAACTTTTTGGTTATTATCTGAATTAAGTTGGCGCTGTAGCCATAGTTGATGGTGAGATTTTGATACTGCAAACAAGTCACCAATGATTTTTTTCTGTTCATTTCCATAAGCAATAACCTGCTGGAGCTGACTTATATGCAGTTGTTCCGAGTTTAATAAAGCGTTTAATGCTCCGCGTTCTTGTCCTGATTTTTCTTGTAAGTACAGTAATTTAAGCAGGTCGACACTGTCTCGATTCTGTTCGGTATTTTTAAGTTGTACTTGTATTTGCGATATTAACCGTAATAACTGCTTAATAAACTGTGAGTAGTAAACAAAGTAACTATTACACTCATAATCATCAATTTTTTTACGCTGTATTGTCAAATTTTTAGCACTTACTAAACCTTCTTGCAAAATTTTATTAATCGCATACTTGCTGGCAGCACTATTGAACTTTAATTTTGTTAACTCTATCTTTTGAACAAAATCCACATATAGCTTTACGCGGAAATCTGTCTGCTTTCTTTGTTTTTGTAATTGAAATAATTGTTGCTGACTAGCATTGGCAATAATACCAGCAGATAAACCACGTTCTTTTTGCAGTTCATAAATTAACTTGTCAATATCACTCGAAATAGTTATCGACACACGAGCTTGACGAGCCTGTTCAATATCATGTAAATAATCGATTGTATGACTAATACCCAGACACAATACAATGAACCAAGGTAGTAATAAGAAAATCTTTAAGCGTGCACGAATAGTAAGATCACAAGCAAGTTTATTGAACATTACAATAGATGTCCTTATCTTAGAGTAAAGGGAACAGCAAGGTATTTTGAACGGATGCTAACACGGACTTTTAAAAACGAATTTGTTTGACATCAATATAATCAGACAATTCTTGTCTGTTGCTATAATTCAGTTATAGTAAAGTGCCAAGGCATTGAGGTTCATAGGAAAAATGATCTTCTAAACAGGGAAAGGTTACATCAAAATTAAGTTATCACCTTTATTAGTTCCATCTAACAATCCACAAGGAAGCACTATGTCTGCATTGTCGCAAAAATCAATTACGGAAATAAATACCGAAGAAAAACGCTTAAGTAAGGATATTAATTTAATTTATGATTTTACTGAAAAGCCTAATAGAACTAATTTAAAAGCACAGAGCGATAGAGCCGTTGTTGCCAAACTACGTGCTGACTTGATATTACCTAATAATAAAATTTTAACGGTAGATATAGATTTTGATAGTACAAGCGGCTACCATGACAACACTATGTTGGTTATGGATGACTTTGGTGTTGAGATGCTAGTCACTGCCTTCGCAGTCAAATACGGCCAGCCATTTGCTGATAAAATATCTAACGCTTGGGCAGAGAAAAAACATCAAAATGATCCTCGAAAACCCACTTATTTGCTGGTACAAAAGCCAACAATTGATGATGGTATTCCGCAAGTTTTTGTTGCCTGTGGTGATAAAGACCATGATACGGGTAATAACATCAAGCCACAAAGTATCGTTTAGCTCCTTCTTGCTGAGGATACCTAGGGCTAAGGGCATTATATATTTATCTCTTAGCCTTTTTATCACAGCATTTTCCAGTTATGCACATGACACTTCCCTGGTAAGTTCATTCAGTAATGTAGCGAAAATAATTCAAGATAAACGCGGCTTTATTTGGCTTGCTGGTCAGCAAGGTTTAACACGTGTCGATGATAATAGTAACATTACCTTTTCCCTCAACAATCAAGAATGGCCGCTGCCCTATTCTTGGGTTCATGATATAAGCCTCATTAACGATCAACTTTTACTTTCTACTGAAACTAATGGTTCATGGTTATTTGATACTCGTACGGGTGAAACTGAAAATATCCCCGCGGATATTCCAAGACAAAGTCATTACAACGCTTTAATGTTTAAAGATAATTATTATATCAATGCTCCAAACAAGCTTTATCGCTATAACCCGACAGACAAAAAAACTCATGTCATTAGCCCCGATATAATAATCAGTAATATTGTTCATAGCCAAAAATACCTTTATATCGCCAATAACGAAGGATTATTTCAGCTGCAAGGTGAAAAACTTCAACAAGTAATTACTGGACATATCACCGCCTTAGTCGCACTAACCAGTGCAATAATTGCTATTACGCCAGATAAAATTTATCGACTACCTGATGATGGAAAACTATCAAGTATAGAACATAGTGAAAAAATATATTCTGTCACTAAAGCCTTTGATAAGGATCACTTCTTTACCATTAGTAATAAAGGTAAAGTGAGTAAATATAATGGATCAACGTTAATGGCCATGTCTCACCACTATGGCGATAGCGAACCCGTACGTCTTAGAAGTGCATTTCATGATGCTTCGGGTGTTTTATGGCTAGTTAGCAGCCATGGGGTTGAGAAGCTTTATGAAAATTATATAACAAATCATAAAGTTATTTTTGATATTCAAATAAATGCCAATGAGATAACCTTATTTGATAATGAAATTATTATCGGCAGTTACGGGGCTGGGTTACAAAACTTCTTAAAGCCCAAGTTTAACCAAAGTAGTAATATAAATTTCACCCAAAAAGGCTTGAAAATATATGACCTGTTAGAGATCAATCAACAGTTATATATAGGAAGTAAAGATGGCTTGTGGCGTTATGATAAAAGCACAAATAAAGTCACTAAACTTGATGTTGTGGCTGATACGCTAATTTTGAAGCTCGAACATAAGAACAATTTACTCTATATAGCGACTAATTATGACGGCCTATATATCTATGATCTAACTACCGAGAGCGTAATTAAACATATTAATGTTGCTGATGGTTTACCTAGCCCGGAAGTTATTGATGTACTGTCTTTAGACTCAGGCATACTTTGGATAGCATCTAGCAATAATATCAGCCTTTATCAGCCACGCCTTAACAAAGTGACAACATTAATTACGCCCAATAACAGTAAAGTTATTTCTCTGGTATATACCGACAACAAAATTTTTGCTTCAACACTCGGCGATGGCATTTTAGTTTTTAATCAACAAGGCGACTTATTGGCTCAACTATCAAAAGGTCAAAATTTCACCGAAATGTTATTAATTGATGATGATATATGGGCCTCAGGGAAACCTGGTTTGTATCGTATATCACCAAAAAACTACCAAGTCACCATGATAGAAAATACTCAGCAGTATTCTTTTGTCAGCAGTATGTTAGTTAAAGATAACACCCTTTATGCCATCCATTACAGTGGTGTTTTGGCACTTGATTTATCTGAACAAAAACAATTTAATCCAAATATTATCATTAGTAAAACAACCATTTCGGGCAAAGCTTATTTACTTAATAAAACTATCGAAATAGAAAGTGGCAACGATGTGGTCACCTTTGATTTAGCCAGTTTAGACTACCGACCTGGCCTTGCTAAAAAGTATCAATATCGTATTAATAATAGCCAGTGGCAGCAAATAAATAATAGTCAACTCACCTTAACCGGCTTGGCTTCGGGTCATTATAATGTTGAAATTATGGCAACTAATAGTTTGGGGCAATGGAGTGATGTAAAAGCTTACACAGAGATCAATGTTGCCTACCCTTGGTATTGGACAATGGAAATAAGGATTGTTTACGCCATCATTTTATTGTTTATCGTGTTATTGACCTCTTGGTTACTATTTTTACGAACAAAATCAATTAAGCATATCCACAATTTGCTTAAAGATGATATGAGAAATTACAGTAAACTGATGAAGACTATTCAACGTAATTTACTGCTGACTTCTTCCTCATTAGCAAACGATGAATTAGAGCAAGGAAAGCAACTAATTGAGAAAAGTTTATTGGTACTTAAAGAGACGATTAATGCACAAGAGCCAGATAACCTTTCCGGTAAAACCTTAAGTGTAGCTATTCCTTTTTTAGCTGACTATGTCCAAAGCAAGTACGAAGTTAAATTACACTTCACCCTTGATGATAAAGTAGACAATTTGAATTATGAACTCAGGGCAAATCTATATAAAGTAATATTTGAAGCGCTAATGTCGGCAATATTCAAGAGTGAGGTAAAAAACTTTAGCTTAACGTTACAAGAGGTCAAGCTAAAATTATGGCTTACTATTGATAGCGATAATGATTCGTTTAGCCAACTTGACAGTAAAGTTAACTTTGACCTTGCTAGTTATACTATTCGTCAAATTACAACTAAACACCATGCTTCACTCAATACTTTTGATAATGATGATGGCAGTAGTCAGCTTGTTATTATCTTTCCATTAATGGTGTTAAATTAGACTTTTATTTTTTAATAAAACAAAATAATGAAGGCAATTACAACTTGTTGTCTTATTAATTCGAAATTAGCTGTTAATTGGTATAAAATACGCCTCCTTTTATCTGTACTGGACTTTTGCTAAGCATTTTCCAGTACTACCTTGTGTGCAAAGAGTGAAGTAATGAGTAAAAAGCTATATATCAAAACTTGGGGCTGTCAGATGAACGAGTATGACTCGCAGAAGATGGCAGAATTGTTGGATTCAACTCATGGTTTCTCGTTAGTTGAAGAAGCGGAACAAGCTGATGTTATTTTGCTTAATACTTGCTCCATTCGTGAGAAAGCGCAAGAAAAAGTATTTCATCAGCTGGGTCGTTGGAAAAATTTAAAAGATAAAAAACCTGAATTACTGATTGGTGTTGGTGGTTGTGTTGCCTCACAAGAAGGTGATTCTATTCGTAAGCGTGCGCCTTTTGTTGATATGATTTTTGGTCCGCAAACACTACATCGCTTACCTGAAATGTTAAATCAGCTACAACATTCAAAAAGCCCAATTATTGACGTAAGTTTTCCAGAAATTGAAAAATTTGACCGCTTGCCTGAGCCTAAAGCTGACGGTGCCAGTGCTTTTGTTTCTATCATGGAAGGTTGTAGCAAGTATTGTACTTTCTGTGTAGTACCTTACACACGTGGCGAAGAAGTTAGTCGTCCTCTTGATGATGTATTATATGAAATAGCGCAACTAGCAGCGCAAGGTGTACGTGAAGTAAACTTACTCGGTCAAAATGTTAACGCTTATCGTGGTGCAACACACGATGATAGTATTTGTCGTTTTGCTGATTTGGTGCGCTTAGTTGCTACCATTGATGGCATTGATCGTATTCGTTACACCACTTCTCATCCGGTTGAATTCACAGACGATATTATTGAAGCCTATGCCGACATTCCTGAACTGGTAAATCACTTACATCTTCCAGTTCAAAGTGGTTGTGACCGCATTCTAACGCAAATGAAACGTGGCCATACTGCCATTGAATATAAGTCTCAAGTGCGTAAGTTGAAAAAAGTACGTCCTGACCTATCTATGTCTTCTGATTTCATTATCGGCTTTCCTGGTGAAACTGATGAAGACTTCACGGCAACTATGGACCTAATTAAAGCGGTTGATTTTGACTTAAGCTTTAGCTTTATCTATAGCGCTCGTCCAGGTACACCAGCAGCAGATTTACCTGATGATATTAGCGACCAAACTAAGAAAGATCGTTTAAAGGTTCTACAAGACCAAATAACACACCAAGCATTACGCATTGCCAGACAAATGCTTAATACCGAACAGCGTGTTCTTGTTGAAGGTCCTTCAAGAAAAAATCCTATGGAATTACGTGGTAAAACAGAAAATAACCGTACGGTTAACTTTGTTGCCCCGCATAGTGTTATTGGACAATTTGTTGATATCAAAATTACTGATGTCGTTGCCAACTCTTTACGTGGTGAATTAGTAAGAGAAGAAAAAGATATGGGGTTAAGAATTGCCCACTCTCCTGCTGATATTTTGGCTAATAATCACCACACAGCAACGCCAAGTAATCTTGACGAGTTAGGTGTTGGTACTTTTACACCATAGTAACCCTGCTGAATACTGTATTAAACAGTATTTAGCACTATTAATTTATTAAAGCGGAAATAAATTTGACGACACCAGCGAGTAAAATAACCAAAGACGTTTTCAGTTTGACACCTGTAGACAACCATAGGCAGGCAAATTTATCTGGGCCTATGGACGATAACTTAAAAACTATTGAGCGACGCTTAGGTGTTGAGATAAGTTACCGTGGCCATGAGTTTACCGTTGTTGGTAAAGCCAAAAATCGTCAGTCCGTTGTTAAAATCCTCAAAGACCTTTATCTTGAAAGCCAAATAGTTAAAGGGGAAGGCAAGATAATAACCCCTGAAATGGTACATTTAGCCATTTTAGAAGCTGATTGTCTTGAGCAAGTCCAGCTTAGCGATAAAGTATCATCGACATCAAGTAATCAAGTAGATGATCAGTTAGGCAAAAAATTTGATGATATGGTGACTATTAAAACCAAGCGAGGTGTTGTTAAACCCCGTAATGGTAATCAGCAAGATTACGTACAAAACATAATTACTAGTGATATTAGTTTTGGTGTCGGTGTTGCTGGTACCGGTAAAACTTACTTAGCTGTTGCCTGTGCGGTAGATGCGCTAGAGCGTCAAGAAGTACGTCGTATTTTGCTAACCAGACCCGCGGTAGAAGCAGGTGAAAAGTTAGGTTTCTTACCGGGTGATTTATCACAAAAGATAGATCCTTATTTAAGACCGCTTTATGATGCACTTTTTGAAATGCTTGGCTTTGAAAGAGTTGAAAAACTCATCGAACGTAATGTTATCGAAATTGCACCACTGGCTTACATGCGTGGTAGAACCCTTAATGATGCTTTTATTATTTTAGATGAAAGTCAAAATACTACTGTAGAACAAATGAAAATGTTTTTAACGCGTATTGGCTTTAACTCTCGAGCCGTTATTACCGGTGATATTACTCAAGTTGATTTACCTCGTCATCAAATGTCAGGGCTTCGTCATGCCATTGAAGTTTTACAAGATATTAATGGTATTAGTTTCAACTTTTTCCAATCTAAAGACGTTGTTCGCCACCCCGTAGTTGCCAGAGTTATTGATGCCTACGATAGCCATGAACAAAAAATCAATAGACAAAATCAAGAAAAAAAACAGGCTAAGCAAGCAAGTAATGATAAGAGCGGTTTAAGCTAATGGCTCATGTAATCGATCTCCAAATTGCCTGCACTCCAACAGAATTACCGACTAAAGAACAATTTCAACTATGGGTTGATACGGCTTTAGCCGAAGTTAGCAAGGTAAAGCAAGATTTTGAACTCACCATTCGCCTAGTTAATAATGAAGAAAGCCAGCAGTTAAATAATCAATATCGAGGAAAAGATAAGCCGACCAATGTATTATCTTTTCCTTTTGAAGTGCCTGATGGTATTGAACTTAATCTACTAGGCGATTTAATAATTTGCATTGAAGTAATGAAACAAGAAGCCTTAGAGCAAAACAAAGCCTTGTTTGATCATTGGGCACATCTTGTTATTCATGGCTGCTTGCATTTAATTGGTTTTGATCATATAAGTGACACTGAAGCAGTTGAAATGGAATCTATTGAGATTACTATTTTAGCGAAACTAGGGATTAGTAATCCTTATTTAGAACAATAATTTATAACAATAATTTATAACAATACAGTTACTCATCAATTGATGAATAACATACTCGATAACATAATAAAGGAATACAAATAGCTCTATGAGCGATGACATCCCCCACTCTAGTAACGGTTCAGCCAATAAATCCTTTCTGCGTAAAATCCTGCAAGTAATAACGCCTGAGCCGAAAAACAAAGATCAATTGATTGATATATTAAATGATGCTCATGACAGAGATTTAATCAATCCTGAAACCAAGCAAATGATTAAAGGGGTCTTAGACGTATCAGAAATGCGCGTTCGAGATATTATGATCCCACGCTCACAAATGGTTACTATTGATATTAACCATAGCCTTGATGAGTTCTTACCTATTATCCTAGAGTCTGGTCATTCACGTTTTCCCGTTGTTAATGAGGATATCGATCACGTTGATGGTATTTTATTAGCAAAAGATTTACTCGCATTCGGCTTTAATTCCCAAAGTGATAATTTTAGCTTAAGTGATATTATTAGACCTGCCATTATTGTGCCTGAAAGTAAGAAAGTTGAGCCTTTATTAAAAGAGTTTCGTTCTAACCGATACCATATGGCCATTGTCGTTGATGAATATGGTGGCGTTTCAGGTGTCATTACTATCGAAGATATTTTAGAACAAATAGTTGGTGAAATCGAAGATGAAACCGATGATGAAATTGAAGAAGAGATTAAGCATTTAGCCGGTAATGTTTATTTAGTCAAAGCCCTTACAGAGCTTAGCAATTTCAATGAGTACTTTAACTGTGAATTTAATGAAAATGATGCGGATACCATCGGTGGTATTGTTTTGCGTCAGTTTAACCATATGCCACAAAAAGGTGAATTATTTAGCTTAGGTAACTTTGAGTTTAAAGTGCTGGTCGCGGATAGTAGACGGATGCAAATGCTGCAAGTAAGTGTTGATAAAAGTCACGAAATCAATGGTAAAGTGAGTGACTAAAACTAATAAAAACTCTGTTTTTCAATCCATAAAAAACAAACTCACCAACCCAAGTCATTGGCTGTGTTTTCTTAGTGGCTTTTTCTTGGTTTTTGCTTATGCACCATTTTCCTATTGGTGGTTGGCACTCATTTTACCTAGCATAACACTACATCAAGTCAGCCATGCGTCCCCTAAGCTAGCCGCTAAAAAAGTGGCTTTATTTGCCTTTGGTTGGTTTAGCAGTGGGATTAGTTGGGTTCATGTCAGTATTGACCAATATGGTGGACTACCACTGATATTTTCTTTACTACTGATGTTAGCATTATGTGCCTACCTCGCTATTTTCCCTGCGCTTGCTGGTTATTTAACGGCAAGAATCACTAAGAATAAACAAGTTAACTTATGGTTATTCCCCTCTATTTGGCTGCTATGTGAATATTTGCGTTCTGTAGTACTAACTGGATTTCCATGGTTATCGCTGGGTTACAGCCAAATAGATAGTCCCTTAGCTAGCTTTGCCCCCGTTATCGGTGAAGTGGGCATAACTGGAATCATTTTACTCTTAAATATTTGCTGGGTTAAAATTTACTGTAATTTATCGAATTCATTCAATAAAACAGATCAAATCAATACTGTTAACAGAACATGTAAGAATTTAGCTATTCCGTTAGCCTTAGCTGCTAGTATTATGCTGATAAGTGTTGCGCTTACTCAGGTGAGTTGGACTAAATTCACTGGTAAATCGGCTAAAGTAGCGCTTATCCAAGGTAATATCCCCCAATCGATGAAGTGGGAGCCTGAGCAAGAATGGCCGACCATGTTAAAATATTTAGATTTAACACGGGTCAATTACGATGCTGATATTATTGTTTGGCCTGAATCTGCTATTCCTGCAGTAGAGCCTGCAGTTCAAGACTATTTAAGTACAGTGAACCGCTCGGCAATGTTAAATAACAGCACAATAATTACAGGGTTAATTAACTACAATTTTGAGAGCAAGGAGTATTTTAATGCGCTGGTTGTTCTAGGTAAGAAAAATACTGCAGATGAGCAAGGATATTATTACAATCACAGTAATAGATACTATAAAAGCCATTTATTACCTATTGGTGAGTTTGTCCCTTTCCAAGAGTTACTTCGCCCTATAGCGCCCTTTTTTAACTTACCTCAGTCATCTTTCACTGCAGGTAACTATGTACAGCCGAATTTGGTGGCCAATAACCTACATATCTTACCGCTAAATTGTTTTGAAATAGCCTTTCCAATGCAATTAGCAGCCAATTTCACCGATGATACCGCGATGATTTTAACAGTCAGTAATGACGCTTGGTTTGGTGACTCTCATGGCCCACACCAGCACTTTGAAATTGCCCGCATGCGTGCACTTGAGTTTGGTCGCCCCTTGGTAAGGGCAACAAACAATGGTGTAACGGGCATTATAAACCATTTAGGTAAGGTTACTGCTATTGCGCCACAATTTGAAGAAGTAGTGCTTAGAGGGAAGGTAGAGTATGTTTCGGGCAATACACCCTATAGCCAATGGCCAAACTTAATCTTATGGTTAATGATACTCGTGCCACTGACAATGATGAAAGGTTTTAAGTTTTAATCGTTAACTTTAATCGACAACGTTAATAGTAAATAAAATAAATAAAGTGCGTTTCATCACTTTATTTATTTTAGTAAGCTTTGCTATCTAGTTTGCTTAGGATGCAGTGAGGTTTTATTCCGTCCGGTTTCTTTTGAACGATACATAGCCCCATCAGCGCATTCAATCCAAGCTTCATGGCTGGTAATACTCTCATCGACTTCAGCAACACCAACACTAATAGTGTATGTTATATCAATATCATTGTACGTCACCGTGGCTTCTGCCACTTCTTTACGAAGCCGCTCTGCAAAGATATAAGCATTTTTAAGCGGGGTGTCCGATAATAAAATGGCAAACTCTTCACCACCATAACGTCCACAAACATCGGTTTCTCTAACATGATGACGAATCAAACCTGAAAGGTGACGAATCACTTCATCCCCAACAATATGTCCGTAACTATCGTTAACATTTTTAAAGTGATCAATATCTATTATCACCAATGAACTTGAGTGTTGACTTCGACTCCAGCGTTTATGTTCGGCTAATAAACATTGCTCCCAGTGCGTTCGATTAAACAATTTGGTTAGGCCATCGGTTTGACTAAGTATCGCCAACTCTTCATTCGCTTTTTTCAAGCTCTGCTTATGCACGGCATTGTCCGTAACATCATAAACCAACAAACATAAATGGCTTACTTCACCAGTAGATGATAATAACGGAATAAATGTCGTGTTTTGATACATAAATTCAGCGCTGCCCGTAACCGGCCGGTAACTATCAAACTTAAATAAATAAGGTCTTTGTTCCCATATAGTAAACGCTTTATTTTTTAGTAAAAACACTGACTCTGCTTTTCGAGTAAACCAATCCTGTGGGATCTCTTCAAATAGTTCAAATATTAACTGTCCTTTTACTTCACGGGGTAGCAAACCACTATGGTTTTCCATAAAACCATTAAATATTTGAATGGTGAACTCTTTATCAAGCACTACCAGACCAACATCAATGTTATGTAACATTTCCATTAGCCAATGTAGTTCATTTAATTGTGATTTTTCTAACGTCATAACCAATTCCTGTCGTCGCTTTATCGCGCTAACTCATCCCCTATTGCCTTGGGTTGAGTAGTGTTAATTTATTAACTCATTAGTTAATCAATTAAATAGGCCAATTTATTATTAAGTGTTTTCATAGATTTTTCTGTAAAGAGTAATAACAAGTCACACTTTATTGGGTAATTCTCTATGCTATAGCTAATTTCTATTGCCAGTGTTTTTTTCCATTTATTGGCATTATTGGCAATTAAATCAGAGATTTTTCTATGCTGCCCTAAGACTTCAGGGTGTCCCTGACTGAACTGAATATCAAGCTGTTCTGACACCCCTTTTAAGCAGGCACCAATAAGTACGTTAGCCAAATCCATTAATAACTCTAATTCAGTGCCCATATCGGCATCGTATTGATAGTTCATCAATGACGCGACATCTTTAAAGCTTGAATCATTAAGGATCAACAGCGCTTCGCCTGAAATACCTGCACTAATAAACCCCTGACAGACACCTGAAGTGCTTTCATGGTTTTCGATATCTTTGAGCGCCATTCTAAGCTCACTGACCTCGATGAAGTTCACATTAGGAATAGGTAACTCGACAAACACATCAAGTAAACGAGCAAGCAAGTCCCCTGCACGCCCCATTGCCACGTTGGCTATTTCTTGATAACAATCTCGCATGTCTGCTGATAAGCTAATTTCAGGTTCATCAACTGTTGGTTCACTTTCAACGTGAGGAATATTAACCTGTGCAGTGATAGGCTTCACAGGCATTTTAACCACAGGATTTGTCTCTGGAGTAACGGCTACATTAGTTGAGGGATTATTCGATGGTTCAAGTTCATGACTACTTGCAGAATTTTCATTAGAGAAAACCCCATAAGATGAAAGCACTTTAGTAAGGATATCTTTATTGACGGGTTTTTGAATAAAACCTAACGCGCCTAAACTGGTAACACGTTGATGAGCTTCAGGTTGAATATCACCTGATATAACAATGGTAAGTGTTGGTAAGTCTTGCGCTAAAATAGCTTCAAGCACCTGATATCCATCCATTACAGGCATATTAAGATCGAGTAAAAGTACGTCCCCTTTACCTGCCTTTATCGCTTCAATTCCTTCAGCACCATCGGCGGCAAAACTTATCTCTACATCCCAACCATCGGGTAATGAACGCGCCACTTGTTTGCGCGCCATATTAGAATCATCACAAATTAATAATTTAGTGGTCATATTAATCTTGGGCCTTACATAAACGATAATTATACCCGTTCCACTTGAAGATGCAGGATTCAGCTGGAATTATAAACGCCTTTAGGTAAGGCATTGATTGAAGATAATAGTTATTCTATTGTCGAAATCAATAACGCTACATAAAGCGTTTATAAACCAGCCCTTTGGGGAAACCTGAGCAAACCATATTCATCGTTACATTTGTTTTTAAGGGAATAACCATTAATAAAAAAATGTGCCTTGAATATGATTCGCTCAAGCTTCCTGAAACGAGCATCTTCAAGAGGAGCGGTTATAAACAATAACAACGGCTGAATTAAAATATATCTAGCCTCTATTGATAACCATAGAGTATCCAATATAAAACACAATGAAATATTACTATTTATAGAATTTATATAGCTAAACGGCTAAGATCAGATCCCTTTAACCAATTTTTTTAAAATAACATGAAATTTTCTACTTCAAACATCACCTTATGTGCTTTATTTATTGCCAGTTCCGCTTTTAATTCAACTTGCCACGCTTTCAATTATGATTTAAACAAACTGACATCGACACAAAACCTGGTCAAAGCTGGAGATAAATATGTCACGCTTCTCGGTCAGCAGGTAAATGTTGGTGAGCAAGCTCCACAGTTTAAAGTGGTTGATAAAAATTTTGCGCCAGTAACATTACAGGATTTCCAAGGACAGACGATACTTATTTCAGTTGTACCAAGTCTAGACACGGGTGTTTGTTCTATTCAAACAAAAAGATTCAATGAAGAAGCAGCAAAACTCCCTGAAAATATTACTATATTAACGATCAGTAATGATCTCCCCTTTGCTCAAAAACGTTTTTGTGATGTTGAAAAGGTGGATGCTATTAAAGTGCTATCTGATTCAGTATGGCGTGATTTTGGGGCTAGTTATGGTTTGTTAATAAAAGATATGGGACTACTTACCCGTGCAATATTTGTTATAGATAACCAAGGTATGATTGTTTACAAAGAGCTTGTTGCTAATATCTCACAGCACCCGAATTATGATAAAGCTTTAGCAAAGGTTAGATATACCGCACCTGTTATTGTGCTCGATGGCGAATCAATTAAAGTGCAAGTAGAAAAAGAAACCGAAAAATAACCCATTATAAATCACAATAAAAACAGAACCTTAACAATACACTAAGATATTATTTCAACTTTATTCTTGAAAAAACAGCAAACAATCCCATCTATAATTGTGTAGTCGCCGTAAGGGACTACACAACAGCCTGTTCATTGTGAAAGGCAGCATTATTTTAACTACAGCACGTTTTCATAGTTTTACTCTAGGCAATATTGTTTTGCTAGGGAATGACTAACCATACGAACGTCTACTTTTAAAATAATAATCATTTTATTGCTATATTTTAGGATAACTTATTATGCGTAACTCTACAGATTTCAGCCCTCTTTATCGTTCATTCATTGGCTTTGACCATTTAGCTGGATTAATTGATAAAGCATCTCAACCTGGCAAACAATCCTCATATCCGCCTTATAACATTGAGTTATTGGCCGAAAATCAATATCGAATTACCATGGCCGTCGCAGGCTTTAGTGAAGAAGATATTGATATTGAATCTAAAGACAACGGTTTAACCATTGTTGGTACTAAACAATCTGCTACCAACCCACAACAAGATGCGAGTAAAAGCCCTCGTCAATTTCTGCATCAAGGCATTGCTGAGCGTAATTTCGAACGAAAATTCCAACTAGGCGAGCACGTTAAAGTCATTGGTGCTTTTATGGAAAATGGTTTGTTGCACGTTGATTTAGAAAGAGAGGTTCCCGAAGCATTAAAACCTCGAAAGATTGCCATTAATGGCAAAAGCTTATTAAATGGAGATTCTTAAGCCTTAATTTTCATTCTGTTTTTCCTTTATGTTTCTCCATTTGTTTTTTTGCCCAGTCTTTGACTGGGCTTTTTTGTTATAAGATGGCTTTGTTGAACAATTTTACTGCCAGAACTTAGAAATCATTAACATCCCCTATTCTTAAAATTCTAGTGAAAACAGTATCTCGGACAAATCAGGTTGCCATTGAAAGTCTTTAAGTTTTATTCTGCAGCCAATCACAACGATCTGCTCATCTTGCAAGTGATGCTTTTGTTTATCGAAATTCTCACTACCGGGTGGGAAAGAAATCTTACCTTGTGAGTTAATGACTCTAAACCAAGGGACTGTTTGTCCGCGCCATCCATCATTAGGCACCTTACCTAAGGCTTTACCAACCATACGAGCCCTACCGGGTAAGCCGGCTAAATCAGCTATTTGTCCATAACAGGCAACCTTACCTTCAGGTATTAACTGTACCGTTTGCCATATTTGTTGGTAGTGCGAATTTAACATGTTTTATAAGTCCAGCTTACTTAGGTTTATACTCAAAAGTATACCCAAGTCTTTAGTGAGCAAGTTTTTAATTATCGAATGAATTACGGTATCATACTAGGATAAGTAAATATAACGCGAGTGGTCAACAGACCCGAGGGAAGAACATGAAAATTTGGGTCGATGCAGACGCCTGTCCAGTGGTGATCAAAGAGATATTATTTAAAGCAGCCGATAGAACGAAAATAGCCATAACTTTAGTAGCAAATCATCATATTCGTATACCACCTTCGCCCTTCATAAGTTTTATGCAAGTGAGTAGTGGCTTTGATGTTGCTGACGATGAAATAGTTAAGCGTATTGATGCAAATGATTTAGTTATCACCAGTGATATTCCATTGGCGGATGAAGTGATAGATAAAGGCGGCATTGCCCTTAGTCCTCGTGGCGAGCTTTATACTAAAGAGAATATTAAATCACGGCTCAATATTCGTGATTTTATGGACACTATGCGCGCTAGTGGCGTGCATACAGGTGGGCCACCAGCGTTAAATCAAACCGATAGACAAAATTTTGCTAATCACCTTGACCGTATTATCACTCAGTTTAAGCAAACTCAATAAGCATATTAATAGCGCTTGGCAATAGGCAGAAACCCAACTGATTATCTGCCTTTCAGCTAGACTACCTAACTCAATTCTTCGCCAACAACAGTGCTTTAATTTCTGCTAGTTCACTTTCTAATCTTTCAATTTGCGCACGACTGGCTGGCTCACCACCATCTCCGCTTTCCCCGTGTTGCTCAGCACGAAATTGATCATGCTCTTGGCTCATCACTTCTAATACAGTACCCACCATCATATTTAAAAAGATAAAGGCGGTTAAAAAGATAAAGGTTAAATAATAAATCCAACTTAGTGGATGAATGGCCATTGTTTCATACATTACATCCGTCCAATCTTCAAAAGTGGCGACACGAAATAAGGTCAACATAGAGATGGACACATCGCCCCATAACACTTCGTTAATCGGACTAAAGTACATACTACCGATTGCGGCATAGATATAAAAAATGACAAACATCAGCAGTGCGATATAGCCCATACGAGGTATCGCTTTGAGTAATGCATTAATCAATAAGCGTAATTCAGGTACCATTGAGACTAAACGTAAAACACGAAATACTCGTAATAATCGAGCGAGTAGTACGCCAGACCCGCCCGATGGAATTAGGCTACCAACAACAATGATGGTATCAAAAATATTCCAACCATTTTTAAAAAAAACTTTCTTCTGAGGGCAAGCTAAAAAACGAATAGAAATTTCGACTGCAAAAAATACCGTTACCACCACATCCATTAAAAGTAAAATAGCGATAGCATTAGCTGATAAATTATGTGTTTTTGCCCCTATCAATAGCGCTGATAATAAAATAACCGCAATAACAATGCCTTGAAAAATTTTACTATTGTCTATTTTTCTTAATTTACGTTGAGCCTTTATAACCAAGCCAGTCATTATCTTATTCCTACTGCGGCATCACTAACATGAGGGTTACTGCGACGTTCTTGTCCAAAGGTACTCATAGGTCCATGACCCGGAATAAAACGGACATCATCGCCTAAATGAAATAAATTGTTTCGGATAGAGTTAATTAACGTTGCATGATCACCGCGCGGAAAGTCAGTGCGACCAATAGAACCACTAAATAGCACATCACCCACTTGGGCAATTTTTGACTCTCGATGAAAAAACACGACATGACCCGGTGTATGACCTGGGCAAAAATATACTTCCATCACTATATTACCAAAGCTAACCGTATCACCCTGATCTAAAAAACGGGTTGGCGTAAACTTGGTCGCATACGAAAAAGACCCACCAAAGCGTTGTTTTTGATCTTCAATACCGTCTATCCAGAACTGATCTGCTTTGTGAGGACCTTCAATCGGCACATCAAAATGTCTCGCAAGTTCGTCAGTAGCTCCTGCATGATCAATATGGGCATGGGTAATCAAAATTGTCTCAAGTGTTAAACCATACTTACTAATGCCAGCTTTGATTTTTTCGATATCCCCACCGGGATCAACTACCGCCGCCTGTTTCGTTTCACTACACCAAAATAAGGTACAGTTTTGCTCAAAAAGAGTTACCGGGATAATTTCATGCTTTAACATATCTTGCTCTTCAATCGTTATTAATTACAAAATGGCCGTATTATATACTTAAGCCACCTAAAGATGCGAGTTTAAGCATACTTAAGGTGGCTTGAGTATACATAATTTTTTTCCTTGTACAGCTAGTGAAAATGTAACAAAAGCAATGAATAATACTTCCCCTAAGCCTCTTAACTCGGTAAGCTTTGCGCAACTAATTTTTAACGACAACTCACTCTTTATGACCACAACTTCTTCTCGTGATTCTTTTCATTCTCGTCTTGGTTTTGTTCTAGCTGCAGCAGGTGCTGCCATAGGTTTAGGTAATATTTGGGGGTTTCCCACTCAAGCTGCAAATAATGGTGGTGGTGCTTTTTTAGTTGTCTATTTAGCCGTAACTTTTTTACTTGCTTTACCTGCCCTTTATGCGGAAATTTATATCGGTAATCAAGCACAAACTAACCCAGTATCTGCTTTAGCTAACGCTTGTGGTAAACGCTTTAAAAAACTAGGCCACTCTGCCGGTATTATAGGTATTATTGGCGCCATGATGATGCTCAGTTTTTATACCATAGTAGCAGGTTGGATGCTGGCCCATGCGCTCGCATCATTAGCAGAATTAGTCGGTTTAATGAATGTATCTCAATGGCTATCTACCTCAAGCACACTGCGTAATGTCATCTTCACTCCTATATTTATCGTACTAGGTGCAGCTATCGTGCATCAAGGTGTCCACAGTGGTATTGAACGTTGGTCCGCGCGATTAATGCCAATGTTATTAGTGATGCTACTAGGTTTAATAATCTATATATTACAACAAGAAGGTGCATCACAAGGGGTGACTCTTTATTTAGTGCCTGATTTTAGCCAAATAACTGAGCCAAAGTTAATCATATCGGCCATGGGACAAGCTTTTTTCTCACTCGCTATTGGTGTGGGGGCTATGATGGCTTATGGGTCTTATATGCCTAAAGGACAAAGTGTCGGTAAGTTGGTACTTTCTATTACTTTACTTGATACTTTTATTGCTTTTGTTGCGGGTTTACTTATTATTCCGGCACTGTTTGTCGCTCAACATAATGGCCAAGAAGTCTTTATCGACGGTCACTTAATTGGTGAAGGTCAACTTATTTTTAATATTTTACCGACACTCTTTAGCTCTATGGGCAGCGTCGGTTTACTGGTATCTTTTGCTTTCTTTGCTTTATTATCGATTGCCGCTCTTACGTCGACTATTTCGTCAACCGAAGTACCAGTTGCTTACCTCATTGAAGATAAAGCCATGACAAGAAAGCGTGCAACTTGGTTAGTCTCTGGGCTAGTTTTTATTGCCAGTATGATACTGATTGCCTTTTTTGAACAATTATTTGGCTTAGTGATACAGCTACTAACCACTATTTTGCAGCCTCTGATGTCCTTGTTTTATTTCATTGTGGTAGGTTGGTTATGGAAACGTGGTAATCAGCTTACCGATATTGCCCAGTTAAACCAACACAGATCATTAAGATTACTTGGCTTTTATTTACGTTTTATCTGTCCAGTTTTATTAGTCGTTGTCTTTGTTAATGTAGCTTTTTAAGCACTTTTTAATTTTTATAATTTTCCAATTAAGAGTAGTGAACAGTTACTCACTACTCTTAATGACAATAAGGTTATCAATACTTAAGGTAAATGGCTGCTATGGTGCCATTTTCCGTTAATTCTTTGATAACCGTATTGACTGAATCCCTAAGTTTTTCATCTTTAAAAGCCATATGTGAATATACGTCAGGCCATAATCTATGGATGATAAAGTCTTTTGCATCTAGTTTCACATCTCTTTTATAATGATTATTAGCTAAGTCATGTAAAAAAATATTAATATCACCAATACGAATATCTTTTTGGCCAGCAACCATCATATAAGTGGTCTCTTTGGGCTGCGGGTGCTCAGTGTATTGAGGGTTAGCCAGTGCCATTTTCTTAAAATCCTCCCCGAGTAAGTCTTTAGCTCCTTGATAGGCAGCAATGGATAAACCTTGTAGATCAGCACTTTTATTAACATTCAGTTTGGCTGATTTTTTGGATACGGCAACATCGGTATATCGAAAGATAGGCGCTGATAAAAAACCATCAAGTTGTGAATCAGAAAATATATTACATGCTACATCGATTCTTTTGCCTGAATTAATTTCATGCAATAACCTATGATTACTCATATAGATAAATTTCACATTATATTCGGGGAGTTTTTTGAATATTGCTTCGGTAATTTCAAGAAACAAACCTTGCTGCGTTTCTTCAACAAAAAAAGGAGGAAAGTTACCCACACCTACTCTTAGGTCTTGTTTAGCCATGACTAAACTTGATGAAAATAATAGCGATACGATAAGTAAGCGGTACAATATTTTAAACATAGTTGAACAGATCTCTAACAAGTGTAATAAACAATTATAAACAAAGTAATTAGTAATGTTACCTATTTTACATTACAGGCATGCATGCATGCATGCAAACTACGACACCACAATAAAATAGCATTTTTTATTATTCACACTTCTCTTCAAGCGATACTAGGGATTTTTTTTCAGCAAGATCCACCTGCTCTATTTTTTCAAAACGGCTAGATATTTTATCTGCTGAGGTATGAATTTGTTTCACATCCGTTGCTGCTTGATCTATATGCTTGGCAAGGCTAGCAAAACGTCCTTTAAAGCGGTTAAAGTCTTGTGCTAAATCGGACAAATGTGCCTGAATAATATGTATTTGATGACGAGTCGCCTCATCTTTAAGCACCGAGCGTGCAGTTGTTAATATCGCCATTAATGTTGTCGGTGATGTCAGCCATACACGTTTCTTATTGGCATATTCAACCAGATCACTTTGATGACCGTGGATTTCGGCAAAAATAGCTTCTGCCGGAATAAACATAATAGCGCCATCGGCTGTTTCGTTATCAATCAGATATTTATCACTAATATCATTAATATGTTTTTTGATATCGATTTTAAACTGGCGCATAGCTGATTTTCGTTCAACCTCATGACTTTCAAAGTCGACCATTTTTCGATAGTTTTCTAACGGAAACTTGGCGTCTACAACAACATTCCCCGTAGGTTTAGGTAAGAAAAGCACACAATCGGCAATTTTACCGTTTGATAACGTATGTTGCAGTTTAAAACTTTGCTCTGGCAATACGTTTCTGATCAGGCTATTTAATTGTACCTCACCAAAAGCTCCCCTTGAGCGCTTATCATTTAGTACTTCTTGCAAGTTCACCACATTGGTAGATAGCTCGGTAATTTTCTTCTGAGCATCATCTATTAAAGCTAACCGCTGCAATATGTCGCTAAAGGTTTTAGTCGTTTTTTCAAAACCTTCAGCCAAGCGTTTTTCTACTTGGCCACTGATCTCTTGTAGGCGTTTATCGGTCGCTTGCGTTAAACCATCAATACGCTTACTCATTTGATCACTACTTTGTGCCAACGTTTTAGCCAATTCTTCTCGATTAGATTGACCCGTGTTATTTAGATGATTAATCACCTGATCTAATGATTGACTTTGTTTGGTGGCGAGCTGAGTTTGCAATTCGTTAATTTGCCTCATGAGTTTAATGCGTAAGTCAGCCATTTGTTGATCTATATTATTCGATAACTGCAATTGTTGCTTATCATGTGCTTGTGATAATTGTTGCTGGTTAATTTGTTGATAATTTTGCTGTAAATGTAATAACTGCTCTGAAAAGTATTTAGTTAGCAGCTCTTTCATACACTCTTCTTGTTCATAATTTTGCGCTAACACAGCACTTTTAATGTTACTTAATCGAAATAATACTCCTATAAGCATTATGAAAAACACTACCGCCAATGTTAGTGCGAGTGGTAAAAGGTGTTCAGGGTCTATGGAAAAGTTCATAATTGATATTACTCTCGAGGAAAATCAGTAAGGTTACTGTGTATTATCACAGTATCTATCAGGTATTAAAACATAACTGCCAATTTTCAACCAGCATTTTAATGAGTTAGCTGCTCAATTCGTTTAGCGCAGGATTTTAGCGCAGGTAAAATCATCGTTAATACTTGTTGTGTCGTTGTTTGCGAAATTTGGGTACTGATACTGAGCGCGCCTATAACTTTTTCTGCCTTGTTTCTTACTGGCACAGATACCGAGGTTAGCCCCAACTCCAACTCCTGTTCTACCAAGGAGTAACCTTGCTGATTTACTCGCAAAATTTCCGCTGTTAATTCAGATTTTTTTGTTAATGTGTGCGGAGTATATTGCTCTATTTTGCATGTTGTTAAAAAGTCATTCAATGCTGCCTTTGTCATATCGGCTAACAGTACTCGACCTAATGAAGTGGCAAATGCAGGTAAGCGAGTACCCACATTCAAGCTGACAGACATAATACGTTTAGTGGTAGCAACACGCTCGACATACACAACATCTTCACCTTCTAATACCGCTGCTGAGCACGACTCATTAAGCTGCTCAACTAACTGCTTCATCAGTGGTTTAGCGTTTTGCCAAACATCTTGTGAAGAAAGGTAGGCAAAGCCTAAATTAAGTATTTTTGCCGTTAACGAAAATAACTTACCTTCTTGCTTGGCATAACCTTCGTTAACTAAGGTCAGCAAAAATCGTCTTGCGGCGGCCCGTGTGAACCCCGTAGCAGTAGCAACTTCAGACAGCGTCATTATGGATCTTTCTTGATTAAAGGCCTCAATAACCGTTAGCCCTTTTACTAATGACTGAACAATCTCTGAAGATTTGATCATAACTTGATCATCATCATGTTTTCCCTGTTCTTGCTTTGACATTCAATAATCTCAAACTTACACTTAATGTTCGACATACTAACAAGTGTTCGCATTGCGCACAACTTGTTTTGAAATTATACCAACGGGATATGAGTAGTACAAAATGATAAATAAAATTGTTGCAAGTTGCGCCACTGCTGTTGCCAATATAAAAGATGGCGATACCGTAATGATTGGCGGCTTTGGCGAAGCCGGTAGTCCGGTTGAATTAATTCACGCGTTAATAGACCACGGCGCCAAAAACTTAACAGTGGTCAATAACAATACGGGTAGTGGCCGTGTAGGTTTAGCTGCGCTTATTGAAAATGGCCAAGTGGCTAAAATGATTTGCTCATATCCTCGCACAGCTAACTCTTTAGTTTTTCCTGAACTATATCGTAGTGGAAAAATTGAACTAGAACTTGTACCACAAGGCACCTTAGCTGAACGCATTCGTGCTGGAGGCGCTGGTATTCCAGCTTTTTTCACTAAAACATCCGTAGGGACGCCACTGGCTGAAGGTAAAGAAATCCGTAATTTTGAAGGTGATGATTATGTAATGGAGCGCGGCTTAAAAGCTGATTTCGCTCTCATTAAAGCCAAACAAGCCGATAGATACGGTAATTTAACCTTTAACAAAACGGCCCGTAACTTTGCGCCAATTATGGCCATGGCAGCAACAACGACTTTAGTACAAACCAATGAGATGGTTGAGCTCGGTGGTATTGACCCTGAAAACGTAGTTACACCCGGTATTTTTGTTAACAGTATTATTGAAATAACCCAGCCACAGCAAGAGTCTCAATTAGTTAAAAATGGCGTAGTTTACCTGCCAATTAAAAGCCAAGGAGCAAAAGCATGAGTACCTTAGCGACAAGCAATCAACATGCAAATAGCCAAGTCGCACAAGTTGGTTGGAACAGAGAACAAATGGCGCACCGCTGTGCACAAGATATTGAAGAGGGTAGCTATGTAAATCTTGGCATAGGGATCCCTGAAAAAGTCGCTCAATATGTACCTGATGGCAGAGAGGTTATCTACCATACTGAAAACGGTTTACTTGGCATGGGGAATTCTCCCAGTGCCGACGAACTCGATCCAGATTTAATCAATGCCGGTAAAAAACCGGTAACCGCTATTCCTGGAGCGGCTTATTTTCATCACGGTGACAGCTTTGCCATGATCCGCGGCAACCATATTGATGTTTGTGTGTTAGGAGCGATGCAAGTCTCTGAGAAAGGGGATTTAGCGAATTGGTCAACCGGCGCTGCTGATGCTATTCCTGCTGTAGGTGGCGCGATGGATTTAGTCGCTGGTGTTAAAACCATCTACATTATTACCCAGCATACCACCAAAACAGGTGATGCTAAGATCTTAGCTGAATGTAGCTTCCCACTGACGGGGCAAAAAGTAGTTAATCGAATATACACTGATTTATGTGTCATTGATGTCACCAACAAGGGTTTAGCACTGATTGAATTAGCACCCGGTATTAGCTTTGATTATGTGCAGGCCCGAACCGGAGTAGAGTTACTTAATGCAACAGAACAACTAGACGCTAAAGGTTTCGATAATTCATCTGTTAATTCGTCAAGAGAGGTTCAGTCATAATGACTAATAAAAGCGAACAATTATTTAGCCAAGCGCTGAAAGTATTACCCGGCGGTGTTAGTCGTAATACCATTTTTAGAAAGCCGTATCCATTTTACGCCGATAAAGGCGAAGGCTGTTATGTTACCGATGTTGAGGGTGTTACTCGCATCGACTTTGCTAATAATATGGCATCATTGATTCATGGTCATGCCTACCCTGCTATTGTTAATGCCGTATCAGCACAACTCGCTAAAGGCAGTTGCTTTACTATGGCGACAGAAGTCGAAATTAATTATGCTCAGCTTTTATGCGACCGAGTACCTAGCTTTGATAAAATTCGCTTCGTTAACTCGGGTACCGAAGCGGTAATGGCGATGTTAAAGGCTGCACGTGCCTACACAGGCAAAGCTAAAATAGCCAAAGTTGAAGGTGCTTACCATGGCGCTTACGATTATGCCGAAGTCAGTCAAACAGCAAACCCAAGTAACTGGGGCGAGCTTGAGAAGCCAAACAGCACACCGGTAGCGGTCGGCACACCACCAAAAGCATTAGAGGATGTGGTGGTCATTCCCTTTAATGATCCTGAGCGAGCCATTAAAATTTTAGATCAATACAAAGATGAGATTGCTTGTGTTTTAGTTGATTTACTGCCTCATCGAGTCGGTTTAATTCCCGCCAGCAATGCCTTTATTAATGCGCTACATAAGTGGACCCGTGATAATAAGTCACTGTTAGTATTCGATGAAGTTATTACCTTTAGAACGAATTACCGTGGTGCTCAGCAAAACTATGATGTTAGCCCTGACTTAACCGCGCTGGGGAAAGTTATTGGAGGTGGTTTCCCCGTAGGTGCCTTAGCCGGTTGTGATGCTGTGATGAAAGTACTTGATCCAACAGAGCCAAAAGTATTATTACCGCACTCAGGTACCTTCTCTGCCAACCCTATTACCATGACAGCAGGCTTAACCGCTATGAAAGATTTTGATCAAGCTGCGGTGACTAAACTTAATGATTTAGCTATTCATGCTAAAGCAGAAATTAACAAAGCGATTAAAGAGGTAGGGATTTCTGCTTGTGTAACGGGTGCAGGCAGTATGTTTAGAATTCACCTTAAGCCCACGCCACCTAAAAACTACCGTGAAGCCTATGTTGATAAAAAAGAAAGTCAATTAATCACGAAACTACTCGACCATTTATTCGATAATGGCATTATGATGATAAACACTTGCTCTGCAACGTTATCAACCGCTATGGGTAAAAAAGAAATAGACCATTTAGTCAGTGCATTAAAAGATGGTTTTGAACTATTAAAATCAGAGATGACTTTGTAACTTTACAAAAGACATTAAATTAAAACTATTAATAAAAGTAGCTTATTGAGCTCAAAGATAATTGAGAAAATTTCTAGGAAATAGCACGGCATTGACGCTAGTCAATAATAAGTGCGTTTGACAACGAAATTATTCCAATAGCGAAGCAGTGAAACCTACAAAGGAAACATAAAATGAGAGACGTTTACATCTGTGATGGAATTAGAACGCCTATTGGTCGTTATGGCGGTTCACTTTCATCAGTACGTGCTGATGACTTAGCCGCCATTCCACTAAAAGCATTAAAAGACAGAAACCCAACATTAGACTTAAATCAAGTGGATGATGTGATTTTAGGTTGTGCTAATCAAGCTGGTGAAGACAATCGCAACGTATCACGTATGGCATTGTTATTAGCGGGTTATCCTACCCAAGTTGCCGGTTGTACCATTAATCGTTTATGTGGCTCAGGCATGAATGCTATTGCGATGGCGAGTAATGCCATTAAAGCCGGCGAAGCAGAGATGTTAATTGCTGGTGGCGTTGAAAGCATGTCGCGTGCACCTATGGTGATGGCAAAAGCTGAAACAGCTTTTTCACGTAACGCTGAATTGTTTGATACCACGTTAGGCTGGCGCTTTGTTAATCAAAAATTACATACCGCTTACGGTACCGATTCAATGCCTGAAACGGCAGAAAATGTCGCCGAACAATTTAACATAAGCCGTGAAGCTCAAGATAAATTTGCGTTTGCTAGTCAAAGCAAAGCCAAAGCAGCACAAGACGATGGCCGATTGGCTGAAGAAATAGTCCCTGTGGTTATCCCACAGCGACGTGGTGACGCAATCATTGTTGAAAAAGATGAGCACTTACGACTTAGTTCGTTAGAAAAACTGGCAACACTCAAAGCACCTTTTAGAGACGGTGGCTCAGTTACTGCCGGTAATACCTCTGGGGTAAACGATGGCGCTGCAGCGGTTATTCTCGCCAGCAAAGAAGCCGCATTAGCCAATGGCTTAACGCCAAAAGCGAAAATATTGGGCTCTGCCGTTATCGGCGTTACTCCAGAAATTATGGGTATTGGGCCAGCACCAGCGAGCGCCAAACTATTAAAACGTTTAGGCCTTAGCATGGATGATATGGATATTATTGAATTCAACGAAGCTTTTGCCGCACAAGCGCTTGCCAGTGCCAGGGAACTTGGACTTAAAGATGATGATGAGCGTTTGAATCCGCAAGGGGGTGCTATTGCACTGGGTCATCCATTAGGTATGAGTGGTACTCGTTTACTCATTACAGCAACTAAACAGCTTGAACGTAGTGGTAAGCGTTATGCGCTCTGCGCCATGTGTGTTGGTGTTGGTCAAGGCATTGCTATGGTCATTGAGAGGTATAGTGAAAAAAATTAAATGACTAAAAGGGGGACTAATTAATAATTAGTCTTCCTTTTTTATCTTTTTTCGCTTTTAGGTTTCAGCTTTAGACTAATATTGGCCTATTTCTTTATTCAGCCAAGCGTTTATCAAATAGGACGAAATTGAATCGCCACTGCTCATTTTATATTGCGGGTTATCAACGCTCGCTGTCACTTCATTACCGTCAGTAGCTGAAATATTAATCGAAGCATTAACGCAAAACAGGCTAAGTTGCTCACGTGAAAACCATTGAGCATCGTCTAAATCATCTTGGCTAATATCAATGCTTTGTGAAGTCGCTACCGCGGTAAAACCTAACATTATTGAAGCAGGAAATGGCCAAGGCTGCGAGGCAATATACTGTGGATTTTCAACCTGTATTGCGGTTTCTTCAACCACCTCTCTAATGACCGCTTGTTCGAGGGTTTCGCCTGGATCGACAAAACCAGCTAGCGTTGAGTACATCCCCTCAGGCCAGCTCGCTTGCCTACCTAATAAACAGCGTGAGATACCATCGGAAAACATTTTTTCTACCAGCATGATCACTGCAGGATCGGTACGCGGAAAGCTCATATTTCGACAATCAGAGCAACGTCTTGCATGTCCTGCTTCAACTGAACGATTACCATGCCCACATTGACCGCAAAATTGATGACTTATATGCCAATGCACCAACCCTTTGGCAAGCGCTAAAATTGAAGCATCAATGGCTGACAAATTAGCGGTAACTTTTCTAAGCCCTTGCCATTGACCCATGTCACCTAATGCTTCCTGAGTGGAGAAGCGTAATTTATTAAAGTCGATGGCAAAAACTGATCTTGTTATAGGTTCAGAGCTATCGATACTATTGGTAAAAGTAAAACATTTACCTAAGTCCCCTTTACCTAAGTAAATGCAACTATCAACATTGACGGTTGGTAATTGTGTTTTACTCAGATAAATTGGCGAAAGAAGCTCTGTTTTATCAAAAAGGCACTGACCATCATTAATAACACAAAACAAAGTACCTTCACGGGTAAACTCACCCGCTAACCAGCGCTTATTCTTTCGTTGGTTAGTACCTCTATCTAACGGCATATTACCATACGCTAATGTCATGATTTGCTTTCTTCCTTAAGTGCTTGTGCCCATTGAGAAGACCAACGTCCTAATGGAGAAATGATCTCAAATAAGTCAATGCCTTGGGGGGATAATTGATAACCAGCGTGCTTCGTTTCAATGAGCGCTAAAGTCTTAAGTTCTTTTAATCGAGTATTTAGCAAGGTAGGCGAAATTTTCTCACAGCGCTGTTGCAACTCTCTAAATGTTGCAGGGCCACTATGTAAATTCCAAATAATGCCTAACGCCCAAGTTCGGCCAAGCAAATCGAGTAATGCCATAATAGGCTTACCAGTTTGTGAACCGCGGACTTGTGATCCAGGAAGTGGTACTGTCATCGTCATGCCTGAAATGATAAAAAACACCATGCTACAATATTTGTAGCATGGTTACTATAACAAACAAAAAATGACATTATGATCAGGCAATAGTTAACTAATGACTTAACTATTTATTTCATTAATGCTAAATTCACTTTCAACTAATTCGACATGATGAATGGGCAAATAAATATCAAACTGACTGCCTTGACCAATCTTCGAACCGACATCAATACGGCCATGGTGTTCTTCAATAATAGACCTGACAATATGTAGCCCTAAGCCGGTCCCTTTGCCAACCGGCTTAGTAGTGAAAAAGGGATCAAAAATACTTTTCAAGTGATCTTGGCTAATACCAGCACCATCATCTTCAAAGCGTATATTAACTTCTTGTTGTTCAATACGTGACGATATATAAATATTACCCTTCTTTTCAATAGCATGAGAAGCATTGACTAGCATATTAATAAATACTTGTAATAATTTTTGTGGAAAACACTCTACATCAACATTTGCGTCTAAGTCTTTCGTTATCTCGACTTTGTATTTAAGTTCATTAGCCACGAGAGTAAGGCTTTTTTCAATTAACTCATCGATAGATATCGTTTCAGTAACGTTATCATCAACATGCGCATAATTACCTAGATCCTTGATAATTTTACTCACCCTTGCCGCTCCCTCCAACGTTGATGTAATTAAGGGTTCAATGTCATCCAATATAAAACCTAAATCTTCTTGTTGATACAGTGCTTGTGCAGCACTATTTTCATCAGAATTTTTCGTTAACTTTATATAAGACATCAGTGGGGTAAAATAGTCACGAAGTACATCTAAGTTACTGCTAATATAACCTACAGGATTATTGATTTCATGAGCAATGCCTGCTGATAGTTGACCAATAGAGGCAAGCTTTTCTGCATTTATTAACTGCTCACTTAATGAAGACAATGCTTTTTGGCTATTTTTCCTTTCATTAATATCAATCAAGGTAATTAAATAATGAACCGCTCCCTTGATAATTATTTCCCTACCTGAAAACTCAATATAGGGCTGTACAAACCTTGGTGCAAGTAACGATTCTTCCATGGTTTTTATCACCATTTCACTATCAAACTGGCCCTCTAAGGTTGCGAATGCGGGTACAAAACTAGATATCGGCTTATCAATGATGTCTACTTTATCACTGAGTAATAATTTTTCTGTTTCTATATTGCATTCTTTAATAAGCCCTTGCTCACTAACAAGCACTATTGCGCAAGGGATAGTATCCATAATGATATTTACTTTGTCATTTGATCTAATAACATTACGTCGCTCTTGTTCAGCTTTATTGCGTTCAATGGTAATGTGCTGAGTAAACTGCTGAATAGCTTCTGATAATTCTTTGAGCTCAGTGGGAACCCTACGTTGTTTAAACTCAACCATCGCTTCTTCATCTATGCGTCCCACAGCTAAAGCGGTAATATTTTCGATCGGTTTGACTATGTATTTACTAAAAAAAATAACGATGAATAAGATAAAAAATAAATACAAGGAAAACACCATAATTGACAAGATAGTAAAGTTGCCTGTCGCTATTTCAGCCTGCTTACTCAATGCGTTATTCTCACGCCGCACTCGTTCAGATAATTGCTCTAAATCACTAATATATTGCGTAGTTATCTGGTCAGATTCAACAACCTTCGTTTGCCAGCGCTTGGTTTCTTGCATTGAAATATGCGACAAGGTATTGACAATCTCATCGTTTGATTCAATACCTGCTATCAATCGCTGACCTAGATGTTGACCATCCATTTTAGCGGTTTGCATCTTAACTAATAGCAGGATTTTTTTAAGTTGTTCCGATTGGCCTTTGATAGCTTTTGCTAAATAGGCTTGTCGATCAGTAAATAGAAAGTCTTGCGTAGTTAGCCAAAGTCTCGACATAGTGAAGGTATGGTTAATCGTTTGAACTAATAAACTTGACTCATAATGAGCACGTGAGATTTTCTCAACTTTTTGATACTGGTGCCAAAGGCTTGCAAAGATAATCACGCCAGACAGTAGTGTGGTTATTGCTAATAGCTGATTATAATTAGAAATTTTCATCATTAATTAGTCATTATTAAATTATTGTAATAAATAGTTTTTATCCTAAACAAAGCTTTCCAACTCGCTTCCCTATAAGATATCGGTTAGTAGTAGAGTTTTCAGTGCATATCTTAAATTACATTAGCTAACTAAAGAGCCTTTTGCACTTTCTCCAATAAGTATTTCTTTGCAGTAACACATCATCACTTAGTGAGCCTACTCAGTCGCTAACAACATAAGAGCCAATATCCCTGCCCTACACGTAAAAAACGGGGGCTAAACCTAAGGAATAAATACGCCTAGTATTAGCTAATGCTTCATTTTGATTTAAACGAGCATTGCCATCTAAACACCACCTGAAGTTCTGAGCGAAGTAGGTATATCAAGGTATAGCAAAATTGCTGAATATAAGGCAATAAATAGTACTAACAAAGGTACATAAATATTAAAAACAACATGTTATGCATTCATTACCTTTAAAATAAGCCTGATACATAACGGCTTAGGAAACGACGGATATTATATTTAGTACAATCTTCCCTGTAGATATTGATGCTGCTAATGAACTCTCTGCATTAAATATCAAATCATTACTCAGGTTATCCTCCAAATTGGCAATGCCTATACTAGGATGAGAAAACTTAGGGTTTTCCATGGCTAACCACCTAATACGCTTGGCAAGTACAATGGCGTCATCAGCACACGTTTCCATAAGCAAAAGAGCAAAAGTATCGTCACTCCATTTGATCAATGGATCTGAATCGCGACGTTTTAACAGTTTTAGTACTTCTACATCTTTACTTTCAGATAATTGTTTGGTGTCAGTTCTTTCTAGTTTTATTAAAAGTAAGCTTAGTGGATGCTGATAGCGCTTTGCTCGTGCAACTTCATAATGTAGCCAAGAGTCGACAAAATAGCTTTTAGTTAAAATACCATCACTTTCAGCGTAAGCTGCAGGCCTCATTCCTCCTTGTTTAAATAAACCTTTGTCTATACGTATAAGTAAGGTTTTTATATTAAAAGGTTTGGTAATGTAATCATCCGCACCGGAAAGTAACCCCTCACTTTCCTCGGCGACTTCACACGTCAGCATAATGATCATGGTCGAGGAAAACCGACTATCGCTCCTTAGAATACGGCATGCTTTTAATCCGTCCATTATCGGCATGCGAATATCCATAAGAATCAAATCAGGTGGGAATTTATTCGCTAGCTCAATGGCTTCTTTACCGTTGGATGCTTCACTAATGGATACACGCTTTTCCTCTCTATTAAATTGACGGTGAATACCTCTTTTCAACGTTTGTCTAACACCTTCTTCATCATCAACTATGAGGATATTTTTTTCTCTCAACATATGATCTCCTTACTAACTCAGCATAATTTTAAAAAATACCAATAGGTTTTGGCCTATAAATTAAAATAGAATAAACGCTGAGTAATAGTTTAGTAGCAATTGATATACCAAGACATAAAATTTCTAACTTACTTTATTTAAACTTCCTTAGATACTTACTTAGTAAGTACATTAGCTACCTTGGTTTTATTAAAATAAGTAAATTCGGCGGGAGCTAGCATATTTTGAACTTGATACTATTTTGCAAAGTGCGATGCAAAGTAATACTAAAATGACAATCAGTAGACTTTATGATTTAAAGTGAAACTAGTTAAGGAATAGTATGCATAAAAAAGCCAGCATTAAGCTGGCTTCAAGGGAGTTGATAAAAGGAGTAAGCGCTAAATCCTTACGCCTTCAATATGTAAAGCCATTTCAACATGTGTTGACGCTGGACCTAAGTTATAAGTAATACCGTAATCGGCTAATTTTAAGCTGGTGGTTCCTGAGAAGCCGGCACGATGCCCCCCCCAAGGATCCTGTCCTTCACCAATTTTGACTACCGGGAACGAAATGGTTTGAGTGACACCTTTTAAAGTGAATTCCCCGGTAACAACAGCGTTTTCATCATCACTGAATTTAATACTATTGCTAGTGAAAGTAGCCTTGGGAAAACTACTCACATTTAAAAAATCTTTACTTTTAAGATGCTTATCACGTTCTGCATGGTTAGAATCAATACTTTTAGTCTCTATTTCAATACTAATTTTCGCACTGTTTGGTGACTTATCATCATAAGAAAAATTACCATCAAAAGTATTAAAACGCCCTAATAACCAGCTATAACCTAGATGTTTAATTTTAAATTGAACAAAGGCATGTGCCCCCTTCACATCTACTTTGTAATCAGCGGCCTGTGCCGTGCTAATTGATAAAGTGGCCAATACTGAACTGGCTAATAAACTGGTTGCTAGAGCAGTGGTAATTAATGTTTTTTTCATGTGATGTTCCTTGTTTATTCTCTAATGAAGAGGAATTAAGAGTTAGGTTAGTTGTGAATGTAATAGGCAAATTATTGATTTATTTTATTTTATTTTATTTTATTCTATTTAGTATTAATACTTAATGACTTTGTCGCTAATACGTTGAGCATTCTTACTAAAGTATTATTTTTATTAATAAAGTGATGTTTAAGTGCAGCCATTGCATGACCAGAACTGAGTAAAATTAACGTCCATGCTAAAATTTCATGAATATTACCGGTAATATCTTCTTGGTTAGCAAAACTTATTGGCAATGCAGGTATCGATATTAAGCCGAACACATCAATCGCTCTGCCATCTGCAGTAGAGATTAAGTAGCCACTTAGCATTAAAATTGTCATCAAGACATACAATGCAAGGTGGGCATAGTGCGCAGCTTTAATCTCAACTTTACTTGCCGACTCATCCGAAATTTTTGGCGTGATATTGATTACACGCCAGACAATTCTTAACATCAACACAACGAATAGCGTCATACCAATATTTTTATGTAAATCTAACGAGCCTTTATACCAAGCATCATAATAAGTTAGCTCAACCATATATAGTCCTAAGCCAAATAAAGAAAATATACTTATCGCCATAAGCCAATGAAGTGCTATGGCAACAAGGCCATAACTATCTTCAGTATTCTTTAACATTTTTATTTCCCTCGTCTTGCCATGTTAGCTATTTGTGTAACAACAAAATTGCTTATCAAATTATTGAAACGACTATAGCGAAAGAACACCTATTAAAATATAGTAATAAATGCGAAACTGTTGTGCATATATGCACAACTCATTACGATTAATGTAACAAAAATAGTAGAGTAAATGATGAAATATACTTCTTGGGATGATTATAAAATAGCGTATCAAGTGGCTATTGATGGCAGTTTAAGCCAAGCAGGTATATCTCTTCAAATAAACCATGCCACCGTATTAAGACGCATAAACCAATTGGAGCAAGCGCTTGAAGTAAAGTTATTTATTCGTCACCAGCGAGGCTATAAGCTTACCGATGCAGGCTGTGTGTTAATGGATGAAATGCCTGAAATGCTGGCAAAGTTTTCTAGCTTAGAAAATAAACTTCAAAATGTTGAAGGTGATATTAGCGGTGAATTTAGGATCACCACAGTGAGTTCGTTCTCACCTGCAATAACACCAACATTAAAAGACTTTAGAGCTAAATACCCCAAAATTCGCCTTAAACTTATTTCTACTGATGACATTATACCGCTCGACTCAGGTGCTGCCCACGTATCATTACGAGCGGGTCCCAGCCCTGTTGGTGTTGATCTGGTCGTTAAAAATTTAACACGATTAACAACCGCTTATTATGCTACGCAAGGTTATATTGATGAATTTGGTCAGCCAAAAAACATCAGTGAATTTAATGATCATCAATGGGTATTACCAACACCTGAGAAATACCGTATTCCCTTTGTTAATTACATTGTTGATAAAATTGATAAAAATAGAATAGTTTTTCAAAGTAATCACTTCCCTGATATTACTGAAGCGGTTCTTGCCGGCATGGGAATTGGCCCTTTGGGTGAGTACCAAGCAGATTTAAACCCATCAATGGTTAAAATCGACTTAGACATCCCAAAAAAGAATGAGTCAATCTGGTTTGTTTATCATAAAGATCTAAAACACAGCGCTCGTATTCAGTGTTTTTATCAATTTTTAAAAGAGGCACTGTTATACCAATCGGACTAATTTATTGAACCGTTCGGCATTAGGCTCGTCGGTAATTAGGTAATCGCTTTTAAGTAGACTAGCATGATGGATAACAAGCATTTCTACAAAGTAGATTTTTCACTCATCATTATTACACTAACAAAAAGTTGCAAAAATGTTACCATTTATATTTTTTGATGTTAAAGTTAATCTATAACAAGCATTTAAAAATAAAATCTATTAGAATTTCATGTCTAAATCACATGATATATATATGTCTGTGTTTACCTTTTCGTTGCTATATACTAAGGATTAATGGTGCGTTTTTATGCTTAAACTCAATATAAAAACGCGCATTCTCACGTTTGTAGTACTTTTTCAGATTATTGCCTACGGTACTATCCAATTATTTAATAACCTCAATTACAAAAACGAGTTAACTCGATTAAAAAACAATGAAATTCAGCAAACATTTATTGCTACCATTGACAAAATAAATAATGTAACCCTATTACTCGAAAGAAACGCCACTAATTTAGCCATCACTGCAGAACACCTATACGCCCTAAGGCAAGAAAAACAGCTCTCGGTTGAACAGTTAACCGTTGCAGCTAAGCAAATACTGATCAAAAACTTCACGTCTATCCCTGAGGCCATTGGCGGTGGTATATGGTTTGAACCTTATCTTATTGACCCATCGATAAAATATTTTGGCCCTTATGCATTTCAAGGAAAAAAAGAGGTTGAGTTTACTTGGCAGTTAAATACTGAGAAATATAATTATCACAACCAAGATTGGTATATTATGGCCTCGGAAAAAACTTTTCACCAAGAAAAGTCAAGCGCTAGAGAGCTATTGTGGACACCGCCCTATATTGATGATGCAGGTACCCATTCATTAATGATGACAGTTGATGCTGTGATGTATGATGAACAAAAAGAAATGATCGGCATGACAACCGTAGACTGGTCTTTAACTGAGCTAACCACCTTATTATCTAAAGTAAAAATATCTGAAAACTCTTATCCTTTTTTCATTCACAAAGCATCAAAACAATTCCTTAGTTACCCCAAAGCCCCTACATTAGTGATGCAACAAGCCGATCAGTTTGGTTGGGGCAAGCAAGTACTCAGTAACAACAAAATAAATAAACTAACGACCCTAAATAACATATCCATTGAGGGGATTAACTACAATATCTATTTTCATGGTACCGATGGTGGTTTTATTTTTGGTTCTTTAAGCCCTGTTACTGATTTAGAGAAACACATCGACAGTGTTGCTAACATTACCCTACTTGTAGGGACAAGCATCTGCCTATTTTTTATTATGCTACTGATTATTTTTATGCATGTACTATTTTCTCCTTTTGATAAGGTACTCTCCTTAATTAAAAACTCAATTACTTACAGATCTGACAACGAAAAAACGGTTGAAATTCAGCATATATCTTATTTAGAAGATAATGAGTTTACCCCTATAGTGCATGCTCTTGATGAGGTCTATGAACAAGTACGGAGTTATATTGAGCAAATAACAGTAAACAATGCTCAACTTGTTCAATCAAAATCAGAAATTGATACCTTAAATAACGAGCTGGAAGAAAAAGTGTTGTTAAGAACAGAGCAGTTAGAAGCAAAAACACAACAAGCGCTAGACTCTTTGACCCAATTAAAAAGTACCCAACAGCAACTTATTGAACAAGAAAAACATGCGTCATTAGGACGTTTAGTCGCTGGCGTTGCCCATGAAATAAATACGCCATTGGGTATTAGCATTACAGCGGCATCTTATATGAGAGATATAAACGAAGAAATTTTTCAACAAATTGAAAATGGCTTACTAAAAAAATCTGAATTAACTAAACAACATCTAAAGATTGTAGAAAGCGCAGACCTATTAGAAAGAAGTCTTAAACGAACCTCTGACTTGGTGACCAGTTTTAAACAAGTTGCCGTTGATCAATCATCAGAAGAATTTAAACAGTTTAATTTATTTGACTATATCACCAAAGTTTCTCGGTCATTACAGCCAAGGGTCGAGCAAGCAAAGCATAAACTCGTGATAAATTGCCCTGACACTGATATTGATATTTATTCAATTCCAGGTGTTATTATCCAAGTGATCACCAATTTAGTTGAAAACTCACTTATTCATGCATTTTCTGATGCTGAGTCGGGTTTAATCACCATTGAATTGTTAAAACATGAACAAAATATAGCGCTAATTATCTCGGATAATGGCATTGGTATGCCTCCTAAGGTAGTTGACTCTATGTTTGACCCCTTCTTCACTACATCAAGACGTACTGGGGCGATAGGATTAGGTATGCATATTGTCTATAACCTGATCACGCAGCAACTGCGTGGGGTAGTAAGTTGTAAAAGCTGCTTAGGCGAAGGAACAATAATCACAATTACCTTGCCTAGACAAAACAATTAAAGTGTATGGTTTATTTTATCCCTAAAGCCACTGGCCTCTCTTCAATTATTAGCCAAATAGAGTATGGCTTTTATTTTTAAAGCGCTGCCATTTTTTTACTAGTATTAACAAACTGACTTGCCGTTAAAGACAAGACGGCAAATACTGCGCCGGCATAAAAAACTAACGAATGATCATATAACCAAATTAAACCAAAGGTCGCAGGAATAACAACCGCGGCAATGTGATTAATACTAAAGCTTACCCCGGCACTTGAAGCAATATCTTTTGGATCCGCTATTTTTTGAAAATAGGTTTTCAACGCAATAGCCATAGCAAAAAACAAATGGTCAATCACATAAAGCACCGCAGCTACATTCGCAGATTCAACCAGTGCATAACCGACAAAGACAGTAATTAAACCTAAATACTCTAAAGTTAACGCTTTACGCTCCCCTACTTTGGCAATCCAAACACCAATCTTAGGCGCTAAAAAGAAGTTAATAACATGATTAATCATATACAACACTGTGATTTGCTGAACACTGTAGCCAAATTTTTCAACCATCAAAAAACCAGCAAAAACAACAAATATTTGTCGACGCGCCCCCGCTAAAAAGGTCAGCAAGTAATACAAACTATACCGTTTTCTTAATATGATTTTTTTGTGTTGTGCGTGTTCCATAGGGAACTTAGGCATAGCAAACGCCAGCCATAGCGTTAGTAGTAAACCACTTAAACCAAAAAATAAATACATCACTTGATAGTTAGCTGAAAAAACACTAAATCCTAACCAAATTAAACCATAACATAGCAGTGATGCCGCTGACTTAATTGACATTAACTGACCAAGCTTTGCAGCTGCTTCATCTTTTTTGAACCATTGTAAGCTTAATGAGGTATTTAAGGTTTCGTAATAATGAAAGCCTATAGACATTAAAACAGTTGTCGCATAAAGCCCGTAAATACTGGGGAATAGCCCTGTAATAGCAACGCCAATGGATAATAGACACAAAGAAATCAACGCAAATACTTGCTCGGTAAACACCAATAACACAAAAATCGCCGTAAACGCTAAGAAACCGGGGATTTCTCTTAAAGACTGCAACATGCCTATTTCAGCACCGGTAAAAGCCGCTTGCTCAATAACAAAATTATTGAGCATAGCCATCCATCCGGCAAAAGTAACGGACATGATAATACTGGCAACTGCTAGGAAAACAAAAGGTGTATGCCATTTATTACCTTGTGCCACTATAAGTGACGTCGCATTTTTTGTGCTTGCTTGTGGTGTCGTTGCATTGTCCATACTGATCTATTGCCTTAAATAACTAACACTAAGTTACTAACACTTGGTAATTTACACTAGACAATTCATTCTAGATAATTGAGTTGAGTTACTAAGTGCCAAATAAATGATAGCTCTGCAAGCACTCTTATGAAGATCAGCTTGTGTCGCTAAAGTAGCCATTATATGATGATTTCAACATGACCCATAGCGACAATTATGACAGATAGTTTATCAAATCAGACAAAATCAGTGTGGCATCAACAAAGTCCTAGTCGGCTGTACTCAAAACTACCTCGGTCGGTATTACCTTTGTCAGCAGAATTTAAACCCATGACTCAGATTATTAGCCATTCTCATCCATGGTCACAGCTTTCTTATTCTTGTGTTGGCGTTATGCATATTGAAACCGATACCGGTATTTTTGTTATTCCACCTGAGCAAGCACTTTGGCTACCTCCTGGTATGGCGCATCAACATTTTTGTAAAAATAAAGTCAGCTATCGCAGCTTATATATCGCCCCTGAATTAAGTGAAATATTAGGTAACCAAGTACGACCACTCACGGTTGACCCTTTATTAAAATCATTGATATTAGAGATATCAAATTGGCCAGAAGATTACGTCGAAACAGAGGAAAAACAACGTTTTATTCTGGTATTATTAGACCGCTTAGCAATGGCAAAAAGCAACGAGCTTTTTATGCCTACTATTCAAGATAAAAGACTATTACCGATCATTGAAACCCTAAACCAAGAGCCAAGCAATAAATTCACTGTAGAGCAATGGGCACTGAAAGTCGGCGCATCAAGTCGTACCCTAAATCGATTATTTAATCAAAATTACGGCATGGGCTTTAGTCGATGGAAACAAAAACTGAGAATATTAAAGTCGTTAGAATTACTTAATAGCAATTCACAATTGGCAGATATTGCCTTTGAATTAGGTTATGAATCAACGTCTGCGTTTATCACCGCCTTTAAAAAGCACTTAGGTTGCTCGCCTAAAAAATACCTTGTTAAATAACACTGCATCTTGTTTTGAAGCAAAATAATAGGATAAACGTTGAGGGTATAATTAACGTGATTTTTTGACTTTTTAACCATGCTTGGAAAAGATAAAACTTTAGTTATCGGTAGTTAATTATTGACCTCAAGACCATATTTCTCCCACAACGGTTTTAAAATGCCTTTCTGCTCCATCTCACCAAGCAGTTTGTTGATATAGCTGGGCGAGACGGCACTATTGATCCGGACTAAAATAGTATGTTGGTAGATTTGATCGAACTTGTTGGAGATCAACAATTTACTTTTATCTTCAGGTGAGTGGGCGAAGTGATATTTCAAGTACTCTTTTGACAAAACGGCAATCTCGCCACGGTCATTAAGAATCAACTCCAGACTCTTTTTTTGGCTACTAGTTTGTAGAAGGTTAAAGTTCTTTTCCAGATATTCCTGTTCCGCATTAAAACCTGCGAACTGATAGTGATAACCTAAAACCCCAACCATGGCTTTATTTTTAAAATCAGAGAAAAAATCCTGACCTCTACCTGGTTTTTTTTGGGTTACATAAACCTCAGCACCCGTAACAAAAGTATTAGAGACAGCCACTGGATACTTTTCCCAACCCCAGTTTTTGCTTTCAAAAATCATCATATCGAACTTGTCTTTTTCAAAATCACTATAACGACGTCTAGCCGTTGTAGGGACAGCTACAAATTCATATTTTTGCTGAAATTTATTCATTACAGCTATCATTTGCACTGTAATGCCAGTCGTTTTATTCGAGATGAAAGCATATGGAGGAAAATCATATACACCAACTTTGACAACTTCAACAGCCAAGACACTGGTAGAAAACAAACAACTAAGAAACAAGACGCACCACCTCATTCCCCTATATCCTCATTCCACAACTCAGGTTTTTCCGCCATAAAGTCGCTCATCATCTGTTTACATTCATCAGAATCGACCATTTGGATCTCAACGCCTTTGGACTTAAGTAAAGCTTCTTCCCCCATAAAACTGTGGTTTTCGCCAATCACCACCTTAGGAATACCATAGAGTAAAATAGCGCCAGTACACATAGAGCAAGGTGAAAGCGTGGTATAAATAACACTTTTTTTATACACACTTGCAGGTTGACGACCCGCATTTTCCAATGCATCCATTTCACCATGCAAAGTGGGGCTTCCCGTTTGGACCCTTCGATTGTGACCCCTACCAATTATTTTTCCATCATGAACTAACACCGAGCCGATAGGTATACCACCTTGAGCTAATCCCGCTTTGGCTTCGTCAATCGCTGCTTGCATAAACTCATCCATCAGTAAAACCTTAATAATGCTTAAGTTAGTACAACAGTATAGCTTATAAAAGTGATTTCTCATGTCGAAATGGGGCTAATATAGAGAGGTTTTTATTTGTTATGTTAGCGTTATTCAAACGAGTGAACTTCCCCCCTTAACATAGTGGTCTCTTCGTTCGAAATCCCCCCAATAATTAGACAATATCTAACTGGGGGTATACTCAGTTTTGTGCTGAAATATATCCCCGTTAGCATTCAACGATAACCATTAAGTTATCGCTAGCACGACTACTTTAGTCTAGTGGTTAATGCTGCCGCTAAATCATGTTCAATACTGGCCAGCTCATCTTCAAAGAAAAACTTGTCGGTATCAAACGGTTTCAGCAATTTCACATCGTTAGTGGTTTCATCATATTTCGCTAAAAAGACTTTATCCATCCACTTCATGTTGCGCCCTTCAGTGAACATTAAGGCAAAAGCTCTTTCTCCGCCAACCTCACATTCTCCCATAATCGAGATTTTACCCGCTGAGGTCGTCATTGAAAGATGGCGTGATGGGCGATTTATTGACGGTAATTCACGGTAAATCTTATCAAATATTTGACTTACCGCGCTAAGCGGTGCGGTAAAGTAATGATGTTCACCTGTGGGCCTAGCGCAATACATAGAATGAAAACTTATTAACATAGTGCCTAGGATATTAGATAAATCTATCCAGTTCTGCGCGCTGCGGTCTATGTCGATTGAGCCGTCTTTATGCTCAAATAAACTGATGTGATTCATCATCGGGCTTTGACTGCGAATAACCACACCATGGCGTTGTAAGCGACGAATAGCGGCAATGGTTGTTGGGTTTAATAATTCACGCGGCGTAGAAAAATGTGCCATCCAAGCGAGTTGAATGCCATTTTCATGCATCTTATCAAATACCGCTAACATCTTGTCGTATTTACTGCTTAAAATCATTTCTGGTTGGAAAGTTAACGCACGTGTCGCAAGCCTCACCGTTTTAATATGTAATAACTCTCTATCTTCCATTAATGGCGTAACATATTGCTCAAATCGGCTGGCAGGCATGTAACCACCGTCCCCCCCCGTAATTAGCATATCCGTGACTTCTTTATGCACTTTTAAGTAACGATGAATTTGGTCTATTTCTTTTTGGATAAACATATCTTCATCACCGCGAACTTGTGCATGACGAAAACAATAAGTACAAAATGAAAAACAGTTTTGCGTGGTTTTATCAAAAATTAACTGACACTGAGGATACTTATGTTGGCTACCATCAAGAAATTCTATTTCACCCTGCTCATTTTCAAACCAAGGTTTGTTAAGTTGTTGATTACCATCGTGCGGACTGGTTTTTTCTTGGTAGTCAGCCACAATAACTTTTCTCTCTGCAACGCTAGCAACGAGGTATTCAGCCACGGTAACTTTGTTAATCATATTAGGTTGTGGCATCACCAACTGAAAGACTGAATCTTCATAAAAGTTATTCCAGTCAATGCTATTTAAACTGTGCTTAGTCGCTAAAAAACGGTAAACCTCAATAAAAAGTTCTCGCTCTTCAATATCACCGATATCAATATTATTGGTTGCTAAAATTTCAACCACACGGCGAAATCCTGACAGCCCCGTGTATTGATCTTTCTCATCAAACATATGTGCTTCTTTATCTAGTAAGCCCGAATGTTGAGGGTAAGATGCATGTAAACGACTGAGCAAACCTGCTGAGAGTAGTTTCTCATCTTTAATGGTTTGGCGAATATCATCATTGTAGTGATATACATTCATCATGTCGTCTATATCAGCTTCACTAACATCACTGATACCGCTTTTTCTTACATGGACATTACCATCGACTCCATGTTCATCAGGCTGACAAGCGTTTGAATCAAGTGTAGCTACATCAATATGCTGCATTTTAGTTGGTGAAGCTTTAGAAGGTGTAGGGGTCATAACAAGGCTCTCTGTGGCAAACTCAAATGTTTATGAGGTGATTTTCAAAGAAAGCGCTACGCGAATCAAACGAGTAAAAATCATCAAGTCATGAGCTTTGGTAATGAACTCGAGAAATAATGCCTCTTTTTAGCCTTGTTTGATCCTAAGTAATAAAAAAACTGTCCCTTTGATTATACTGGCAAGCATGTAACTAAATGACTCAACGATATTCATCATTCACTAAGCGAGCTATTGAAGTGTTGGTAGTTATTAGAAAAGCATGAATCATAGAGACAATGAGCTAAAGAATAATGAACTATCTATCTAAAGAAACCCCGAAATCAAAAAGGTTATTGCCTAGTACCAGCATGTTGGCGGCTTTTGATGCCGCAGCAAGAACAGGGAGTTTTACTGCCGCAGCAAAAGAGCTGGCGTTAACTCAAGGGGCCATTAGCCGACAAGTTAATGCGCTAGAGTTGCAACTAAGTGTGTGTTTATTTCACCGTAATAAACAAAATATAACGCTGACTGAAGTAGGAAAAAACTACGCTAAAGAAGTTAACTCGGCTTTAAGCCATATTCGTTCTGCCACATTAAACCTCATGACAAACCCCGATGGGGGCATACTTAATATTGCTGTATTACCTATGTTTGGCTCTCGTTGGTTAATGCCTAGGCTGGCTGACTTTTTAGCAAAACACCCACAAATAACTATTAATACGGTAAGTAAGCTTTCACAATTTGATTTTTCACAGGAGGATGTTCATTGTGCTATTCATTTTGGCAAAGCTGATTGGTTACAAGCCAACTGTACTTTTTTAATGGCAGAAGAGAGTGTTCCGGTATGCTCACCAAGACTATTCCAAAAAGCAGAATTAGCACAAGCTGATAACGTATGTGCTAATTTAATCGATTTACCGTTATTACATATATCCACCAGACCTGAGGCTTGGCAGCAATGGTTTAATGAACATAAAGTTATATCAAAAACACTGTCAGAATCAAAAGCAAAACAAGGCATGCATTTTGAACAATTTTCTATTGCAACCAACGCCGCTGTTGCGGGGCTAGGTGTCGCATTATTACCGAGATTTTTGATTGAAAATGAATTAAGACGAGGTGAATTACAGGTAATTTGTGACCAGCCCCAACGTACTGATAATGGCTATTACTTAGTCACTCCCAACGACAAACTTAACTACCCTCCCGTATTAGCTTTTACCCATTGGTTAACCCAAATACTCGTGAGTGAGAACACCTCGGTTTTAAACAAATTAAATAGCCATGTATATCAATGATGTATTGGTGTAAATTAGCTTTAATCGCATAGGTGTTTATATGAATAAAAAATATAATCTAACCTAATAATTTAACGATAATGCCTCACTGGTAACCCCTTATTGAAATAAAAAGAGGTAGTATAAAAAGAGGCGGTAAAGCCCGTTTTAAATTTATCCAGAATTACGTTTATTAAAGCTCTATTCAAAAAACTCCTGTCTCTAAAGTAAAATCCCGCTCTTTCAGCCTTCAGATTAAATATATTCCTATGCTGTGCTGATCAAGAAATATTTTACTTAAGAGACAAGTGTATAACGGGTCTAACGATGAGCCTCGCCATCATTGAAAAAGGAAATTTGTTCTAATAAGTTCTGCGCTTCCTCTTCCATAGATTTACTTGATGCTGAAGCTTCTTCTACTAAAGCAGCATTTTGTTGGGTCATTTCATCCATTTGAGAAACCGCTGAACTCACTTCACGAATACCTGCCGATTGCTCTTTACCTGCGCTATCTATATCGGCAATCATTCTGCTCACATCTTCAATAGCTGTGAATAATTCATTGAAGGTTGTTTTGGTTTCATCGACTAACTTGATACCTTGGCCTACCGCTTCAACACTGTCGTTTATAAGTCCTTTTATTTCTTTCGCTGCTCCCGCAGAACGTTGAGCTAAGTTACGTACCTCTGCAGCGACAACAGCAAAACCTCTACCCTGTTCGCCAGCTCTGGCTGCCTCTACCGCGGCATTAAGCGCTAATAAATTTGTTTGGAAAGCTATTTCGTCAATGACACTAATAATATCAGCAATTTTTTTACTCGATTTATTAATATCAGCCATCGCAACAATAGCGTTATCGACCACCCCACCACCAGCACTCGCTTTTTCCATAACAGAGGAAGATAACTTACTGGCACTGGTAGTGTTTTCAGCATTTTGTTGAACAGTGGAACTCAACTCTTCCATGGCAGAGGCTGTTTCTTCAAGACTGGATGCTTGTGATTCAGTGCGGTGACTGAGTTCATTATTCCCTTCGGCAATCTCTTTTGAAGAATCAAAAACATTATTTGAAGCAGCGCGAATATCAGTAACCAAGTTTCTTAAAATATCAATAAATTCATTCATTGAATTACCAATAATTTGAAATTCTCCCACTAATTCATTATCAATACCTTTTGTTAAATCGCCTTCAGACATGGCTAATAAAACACTTTTTATTTCCGCGATGGCTCTTTTTCGTGCGGTAATATCGGTAGCGTATTTAACAACCTTAAAGGGCTTGCCGTTTAAGTCTAAAATAGGATTATATGACGCTTGTATCCAAACCTCTTTACCGCCTTTACCAAGGCGTAAATATTCATTGACGTCGTATTCACCACGATTCAGTTTTTCCCAAAATTGTTGGTATTCAGTACTTACTTTGTCAGCTGCACTGATAAATAAGCTGTGATGCTGACCTTTTACTTCATCTAATCGATACCCCAGAGCGCCTAAGAAATTGTCGTTAGCGGTAATAATGGTACCATCCATATTAAACTCGATGACCGCTTGGGCTTTACTTATCGCTTCAATTTGACCACTTGCATCAGCGTTCATTAATTTTTGTTCAGTGACATCGGTCGCGAATTTCACTACTTTAAAGGGCTTACCGTTTAAGTCTAAAATAGGGTTGTAAGAGGCTTGTATCCAAACTTCTTTGCCGCCTTTACCTAGGCGTTTATATTCTGCACTCTCAAATTCACCGCGATTGAGTTTGTCCCAAAAGGCTTTGTATTCATGACTATTTTTATAATCTGGTTCAACAAAAAGGCTGTGATGTTTTCCTTGGATTTCGTCGAGACTATAACCTAGCGTTATTAAGAAATTGTCGTTAGCGGTAATAATGGTACCATCCATATTAAACTCAATGACAGCTTGGGCTTTACTTATCGCTTCAATTTGACCTCTTGCATCAGCGTTCATTAATTTTTGTTCAGTGACATCGCTAGCAAATTTAACGACTTTAAAGGGGGTGCCGTTTAAGTCTAAAATAGGGTTGTAAGAAGCTTGTATCCATACTTCTTTGCCGCCTTTACCTAGGCGTTTATATTCTGCGCTTTCAAATTCACCGCGATTAAGTTTTTCCCAAAAGGCTTTGTATTCATAACTATTTTTATAATTTGGTTCAACAAAGAGGCTGTGATGTTTACCTTGAATTTCGTCGAGACTATAACCGAGCGTTATTAAGAAATTGTCGTTCGCGGTAATAATGGTACCATCCATATTAAACTCGATGACCGCTTGGGCTTTACTTATCGCCTCAATTTGACCATTTGAGTCAGCGTTTTTTAATTTTTGTTCAGTGACATCGGTCGCGAATTTCACTACTTTAAAGGGCTTACCGTTTAAGTCTAAAATAGGGTTGTAAGAAGCTTGTATCCATACTTCTTTGCCGCCTTTACCTAGGCGTTTATATTCTGCGCTTTCAAATTCACCGCGATTAAGTTTTTCCCAAAAGGCTTTGTATTCATCACTATTTTTATAATTTGGTTCAACAAAGAGGCTGTGATGTTTACCTTGAATTTCGTCGAGACTATAACCGAGCGTTATTAAGAAATTGTCGTTCGCGGTAATAATGGTACCATCCATATTAAATTCAATAACCGCTTGGGCTTTACTTATCGCCTCAATTTGACCATTTGAGTCAGCGTTTTTTAATTTTTGTTCAGTGACATCGGTCGCGAATTTCACTACTTTAAAGGGCTTACCGTTTAAGTCAAAAATAGGATTGTAAGAGGCTTGTATCCAGACTTCTTTACCGCCTTTACCTAGGCGTTTATATTCTTGGCTTTCAAATTCACCGCGATTAAGTTTTGCCCAGAATTCTTTGTATTCATCACTTTTTTTATAATTTGGTTCAACAAAAAGGCTGTGATGTTTTCCTTGGATTTCATCGAGACTATAACCGAGCGTTATTAAGAAATTGTCGTTCGCGGTAATAATGGTGCCGTCCATATTAAACTCGATAACCGCTTGAACCTTACTTATCGCTTCGAATTTTGCCGTTAACTCTAAAAGTTCTGAGTTTTCCTTTTGTACTGGATTTTTTGCAATGTTCATGGACCAACCTATTGTTATTTGAGTTAACGTCCTCGTATTCCTTGGTGATATTTATAATCCATTATTTTTATAAAACGTAGACGTAAAATGTAATCACAAGGCCAAGACTATTAAAATATGTTTAAACAGGAAATATAATGACTTTCTACAACATGTAGCTAGCTATTCTCAGGCTTTTTTGAAAGCGTTTATATTTACCTTTTAAAATATAAGACATATTTCTCAGAGTGCAATTTTATTTATGTTTATTCTTTACTTACAAGTTGCTACTTTAAAATATGGAAGGATAAATAGTATATGAAGGTGTCATTGTAAGTGCGTGGTGTAGTGCACATTCAGGGGGCATAATAAAGCGTGGGAAAGTCAATGTAAAATGGAGATTAAGCGAATACATTCTAACGATAAATATCGCATTATGCTTTATCACATTGGCTCAGCGGAAAATGTTGGCCTAGGTGCAAAAGAGTGTATTGATATTTTAGCGGTAACAACGATTGCCATAGGTTATTCTCAACAACTGCTGCATTAAGGCCTAACAAGGTTCATTAAAAGCCACATTACAAGGTAGATAAATAGTAAAAGTTGTACCTTGATTTTCATCACTAGTGACCTTTATTTTACCCTCGTGCTTTTTAATAATGCCAAAAGATATTGATAACCCTAACCCAGTGCCAATACCTACAGGCTTAGTAGTAAAAAAAGGGTCGAAAATTTTATTAATTATGTTCACGGGTATTCCGTCACCATCATCGCTTATTTCAATAGTCAGGTACTGCTTACCTTCTTCTTGTTTAATACCTGTAGTTATATCTAAAACACCTATATCTTTTGTGGCATGAGCGGCGTTTATAAACATATTCAGAAACACTTGGTTCATTTCACCTGGATGGCAATAAACTTTAGGTAATTGCGTTAAGTTTTTATTTACCGTTAAGCAATATTTCAGCTCATTCCATGCCACCTTAAGAGACTGTTCAATGAGTTCATTAATATCACAAAGCTCTTTTTCAAAACTGCCAGAGTGACTTACTTTATTCAAATTACTCACTATTTCTTTAACTCTATTTAACCCCTTGTCAGTTTCAGCCAGCATAGGTTTTATATCGCCATTGATATAATCAATGTCCTCTTCTTGCCTCAACTGCTGATATGCTTTTGCAATATCATTTGAAGGGAGTGAAGCCATATTAGTGATGATAAAATCATCTAACCTTAATAATGAATCGACATACTCAGACAGCATAGCTAGATTACTAATTGAATAACCGATTGGATTATTTATTTCATGAGCGACGCCCGCAGCAAGCTGACCTATAGAGGCCATTTTTTCAGATTGTATGAGTTGTTGTTGCGTTGATTTTAACTCTTTTACCGTTAATTCAAGCTTAATATAATTGTCATAAAGACTACGTGTCTTTTCATTTAATAAGCGTTCCGCAAGTAATCTCGCTTTTCGCTCTCGCTCATAGGCAACTTTATAAGGATCGGGCTTATTCATTATGACCTTTAAAATTTATCACTAATTTACAACGCGAAGCGCCATGATGCATACATTCAGGGTGTTCAATTAATACTGTTTCATTGAATTGATCAGCGGCACCAAAAATTAAGCCGATACTCACATGACATAATTTACGTTTAGAGCTGTAATACATAATAAGGGTATTATCATCTATGGTTTCGTATTCAAAGGTGGGTAAATAAGCTTCAGGGTGTAAGCGTTTTACCTCAACATGAATAAGGTTATCTATAACAAGTAGAAAGCTTTTTAAGTTGTTTAAGTTAGAAATATCTACTGGGCTAGTGTCGTATAATTTTTTGAATAAATATCGACCAAACTTTTCAATTAATGGTTCAACATCTATACCCGTTTTAATTGAAAGCGCCTGCACCATATTTATCAGTTCACTATCTAGGTATTGCTCACCGCTGGTATATATTCCTTGCGATGGCGGATCAGTTTGTTCAATTAGTTCATTCCACTGTTCCATACCCATTTGTTCAACAATCATATCTGAAAATGCAGTGTATATAGAGCCTTGCATAGTCTCTCCATTATTTTTATTAATAGGGTTAAGAGTGTTAATCATTTTAATAGAGTTTAGTACGTAAATAATTAAACTCATAGTTGATCTAAAAATCAATATAAAAAATGGTTTACTTAAGTGGGTATGTACTTATTAAAGTATTCGCAGCGTAAAAAAGAGGAACAAAAAAATAAATTTACAGGCATAAAAAAGAGCGCCTAAGGCGCCCTTCAACTTACTCAACTTACTCAACTAAGCTATTTTAATAAAGAGTCAATTAAGACTTTGCTTTACTTTCAGCTTCTTGGATTTTTACTTTCCAAATTTCAGGGCCGGTGACATGAACTGATTCACCGGTACTATCAACCGCAACCGTTACTGGCATATCTTCTACTTCAAATTCGTAGATAGCTTCCATACCCATGTCTTCAAAGGCAACCACTTTCGCTTTTTTGATTGCTTTTGACACTAGATAAGCCGCACCACCAACCGCCATTAAATACACAGATTTATGATTTTTAATGCTCTGAACCGTCTCTGCACCACGCTCAGCTTTACCGATAGAGCCTAAAAGTCCTGTATCAGCTAACATCATTTCAGTAAATTTATCCATACGTGTTGCCGTAGTAGGACCCGCAGGACCTACCGCTTCATCACCAATAGCATCAACTGGGCCAACGTAGTATATAAACTTGTTAGTAAAATCTACCGGTAATTTCTCACCTTTAGCTAGCATGTCTTGAATACGCTTATGGGCAGCATCACGACCAGTTAAAATAGTACCACTAAGTAATACAGTCTCACCTGTTTTCCATTCACTAATGTCGGCTTTCGTTAAACCATCGACATTAACTCGACGAACATTTTCACCTACTTCCCAGGTGATTTCTGGCCACTCTTCAAGCTTAGGCGGCGTTAAATTCGCTGGTCCTGAGCCATCAAGATGAAAGTGAATATGGCGCGTTGCCGCACAATTTGGGATCATGACCACAGGTTTAGACGCAGCATGCGTTGGTACTGAGTTTATTTTCACATCAACTACCGTAGTTAAACCACCTAAACCTTGCGCGCCAATGCCTAATTTATTTACGCGATCAAAAATCTCGAGACGTAACTCTTCCTCAGCATTTTGTGGACCACGTTCAATTAAATCTTGAATATTTACTGGGTCCATTAAGCTTTCTTTCGCAAGTACGCCCGCTTTTTCAGCCGTACCACCAATGCCTATACCTAACATACCTGGTGGACACCAACCCGCGCCCATTGTTGGCAATGTTTTAACAACCCAATCAGCAATTGAGTCAGATGGGTTTAACATCGCCATTTTAGTTTTGTTTTCACTGCCGCCGCCTTTAGCAGCAATCATGATTTCAAGACCAGCTCCTGGAACCATATCGATATGAACAACCGCTGGCGTATTATCTTTAGTATTTATACGCTTTCCTGCAGGGTCTTTAACTATTGAGGCACGTAATGGGTTATCTGGATTTAAATATGCACGACGTGTACCTTCATCAACCATTTGTTGTACGGTCATGTCAGTTTTATCCCACTGAACTGCCATACCCACTTTAACAAAACAGGTAACAATGCCGGTGTCTTGGCAAATTGGACGTTTACCTTGCGCTGACATACGTGAGTTAATTAAAATTTGTGCTATTGCGTCTTTCGCCGCCGTTGATTCTTCTTTGTTATAAGCTTTTTCTAGTGCTTGAATAAAATCAATCGGATGATAATAAGAAATATATTGCAGTGCATCTTCAATACTATCGATTAAGTCTTGTTGTTTAATGATGGCCATAGTGCTCTCTATTAGCTTTAATATTCTTTAATACCCTTTAATACTGGGTGGTTGAAAGTTATAATAACTCTATCCTATATATTAACCTGCTATTGAAAGTGCTGCCAGAGCAAATGGCTGATAATAACTATTTAACTAGCGAATACTTAAGTGAAAAAATCCTTGTTCAACATCACTAATACGGCATTAACTGCGGCACTTAACGCCGAAATTAATACCATTAAAAATGCCTTAACACTTTCAGCGAAAATACTGCCAGTGAAAAAGGGTACTTTACCCGAACATATATTCAGCCCAATGTCTCATACACCTTGGGCAATGTGGCTCGACTCAGGTAATAGTGACCATGTTGATAGTCGCTTTGATATATTAGTATGGCAACCCATTGCAACCCTGACGACACAGGGGGTTAGTACCGAGATCTGTTTTCCTGATAAGAGTATTAGTGAAAATAGCAGCGATGATCCACTCTTACTGCTTAAGCAACTGCAAGCACAATTATTTACAACCCCAACAACTACCCATGAATTTTTACCTTTTATCGGTGGTGCATTAGGTTATTTCGCCTATGATTTGGGTCGTCGATTTGAGCAATTGCCTAGTTTAGCTAAACAAGATATAGATATACCTGACATGGCCGTTGGCCTATATGACCGAGCTGTTATTTTCGATAAAAACTCAGGGGGTTTTTACTTAATCTGCTCCGAGTCCGAGCGAAGTGAACTTGAGACATCACTTATTAATTCAATATATAGCTCAAATGTAACACCTACCAACGAAAAAGCCGGAGCGACTACTGATAATTTTCGTTTAACGAGTAGCTGGCAAGCCAATATGGATAAAGGCAGTTACATTGAAAAATTTAATAAAGTCCAAAATTACTTATTGAGCGGTGATTGTTATCAAATTAATTTGGCTCAGCGCTTTAGTGCACAATACCAAGGTGATGAGTTTGAAGCTTACTTAGCACTAAAAGAGGCTAATAAAGCCCCTTTTTCTGCTTTTATCCGCTTAGATAATGCGGCCATTTTAAGTGTCTCACCTGAACGATTTTTACAGCTATCCCAAGGTAAAGTACAAAGTAAGCCCATTAAAGGCACAATGCCACGCAGTGACAATAAAAGACAAGATGCCAAGAATGCCGAAATATTAAGGCATTCGAGTAAAGATAATGCTGAAAATTTAATGATTGTTGACCTCTTGCGTAATGACATCAGTAGAAGTTGTCTGGCTGGAACGGTCAAGGTTCCTAAGCTTTTTGATATTGAAAGCTTTCCTGCAGTTCACCACTTAGTCAGCACTGTTGAAGGTACTCTCTCTAGCGATAAACATGCTACAGATTTACTTCGTGGTGCTTTTCCTGGTGGTTCTATTACTGGCGCGCCTAAAATACGCGCCATGGAAATCATCGAAGAGTTAGAGCCACATCGTCGTAGTGTTTACTGTGGTTCAATTGGTTATCTTTCCAACTGTGGCAATATGGATACCAGCATAACGATTCGAACCCTAATTTGTCAGCCCAATAAGGGTACTGTAAGCCGCTCTATTAATAACGAGAAAACTATTCATTGCTGGGCGGGTGGTGGGCTAGTCGCTGATTCAACTGCACAAAGCGAATACCAAGAAACCTTTGATAAAGTTAATTGCATTTTACCTGTATTATCAAAGCTCAATCAGGTGTAGGCTTTAGTTAATTCCTTGAGTTAATTCCTTAAGTTAAACCTCTCTAACTAATGTAGCTGTAATTATTACTATTCAATTTTTCTATTAAAGAGTACGCCAATGACAAAAGATGAATTTTTATTACGCTTTAATTTATTACAATTGGCTGAGTCTGAGCATAACTATCAACATCCTTCACCATTAAGATCTGCTGCTGTACTGATCGCGTTAGTTGAGTCCGAAAAGGGTGGCGGCTTACAAGTATTATTAACCAAACGTGCCAGTCACTTAAGACATCACCCATCACAAGTGAGTTTCCCCGGCGGTAAAGTTGAAAAAGAAGATACATCGCTAATAGATACTGCGCTGCGAGAAGCTTATGAAGAAATAGGCTTGTCTCGTGATGCAATAACCGTGGTAGGGCAATTACCGCCTTATCAAACGATTAGTGGTTTTCAAGTTACCCCTATTATTGCTACTGTCACCAGTTCACAGCTTTACCAGATGGATAAAAATGAAGTAGCTGAAATATTTCAAGTGCCATTACAGTATTTTTTAACCACGAATGACCACCATGTTTTTGTTGCTCATAAAGGTGGCAAGCCACACAACGTGCATTTTTTACCTTATAAACACTACAATATCTGGGGTGCTACCGCGGTAATGCTCAAAGATTTAGTCGCTCACATAAGTGAGTAATAGTGTGTTTTCCCAATAAAAAATATCTACTAGTGCATTTAGTTTTCTCTTAGTTCAAAATTTTGTTTCTTTATCTGATAACTTTCAGCTAAAATTACCAACAACAAAAACCAACCGACGATAATTTCATTATTCCAGTAAAAACCAACTATTATTCGGAAAGCAGCGGTATCGACCATATTTGATATTGCTATAGCTCATTTCACTCGAGCTTTCGCTTAAAAATCATTAGGTCTATAATTAAAGAATAGTGTGAATTACATCAGCAGAGCAAAGGTAAAAAAGTATGATCAGTGTATTTGATATGTTTTCTATTGGCATAGGTCCATCAAGCTCACATACAGTGGGCCCAATGAAAGCGGCGAAACTTTTCGTTGATGAGTTAGTTAACCAAGATGTATTAACCAATGTCGACCGCGTTAAGTGTGAACTGTTTGGCTCGTTAGGCCAAACAGGCATTGGTCATGGTACGGGTAAAGCGGTTATTTTAGGCTTTACTGGACAAACTCCTGAAGGAATTCCTGTTGAATCAATAGAATCAACCTTAGCCGAAGTTGTCGCAAGTCAAAAAATATCTCTTAATGGTACGCATGAAGTGAGCTTCCCTAAAGATGACGCTATTATTTATCATCGTAAGAAAACATCACCTGCTCATGCAAATGCGATGACTTTATATGCTTATCAAAATAACACCTTATTATTAGAGAAAACTTACTACTCAATTGGTGGTGGTTTTATCGTTGAAGACTGTGACTTTGCCCAAGAAAAAGATAAAGCACTGTCTTTGCACACCAATATTAAACGACCACATGTTTTCAGCTCAGGTGATGAATTATTAGCTTTGGCGAGAACTAAAGGTTTAAGTTTTAGTACTCTCATGATGGATAACGAAAAGTGCTTAAACAGTGAAACGGAAATTCGCACTAAACTGCTTACTATTTGGCAAGCAATGAAAGACAGTGTTGAGCGCGGAATGTCAACCGAAGGTATCTTACCGGGCGGTTTAAAATTAGCTCGCCGCGCCCCTGCGCTCTATCGCTCTTTGTTGGTAGAAAAATCTACCGATCCTTTGACCGCAATGGACTGGGTAAATTTATTTGCGATGGCGGTTAATGAAGAAAATGCTGCAGGTAGTCGCGTAGTTACCGCACCAACAAACGGCGCTGCCGGTATTATTCCAGCCGTACTTTGTTACTACGATAAATTCGTTAAGCCGGTGAGTGATGATGATTGTATTCGTTATTTACTTACCGCTGCAGCCATTGGTATTTTATACAAAACCAATGCCTCTATTTCTGGCGCTGAAGTGGGTTGTCAAGGTGAAGTCGGTGTTGCTTGTTCAATGGCCGCCGGCGCATTAACTGAAATTATGGGTGGTACACCACCGCAAGTAGAAAATGCCGCTGAAATAGGTATGGAACATAACCTAGGTTTAACTTGCGACCCTGTTGGCGGCTTAGTGCAAGTACCTTGTATTGAACGTAATGCTATGGGCTCAGTCAAAGCAATTAACGCTTCACGTCTTGCCTTACGCGGTACTGGTACACAAAAAGTTTCTTTAGATAAAGTAATCAAAACCATGTGGGAAACCGGTAATGATATGAAAACTAAATATAAAGAAACGTCACGTGGCGGCTTAGCCGTAAATATTATCGAGTGTTAAAGCGTTTATTAAAACAATAATTTAAACTCATTAATAAATCAAAAAGCCCCTGTAAGTAATACTTACAGGGGCTTTTTTAACTCTTTTGCTTTTATCTTAAAGACTAAAAATTATATTGATAACCCACTGAAACAGTTAACGGTTTGCCAACCATCACTGAGCCGTGCATACGGGTAGCCATATAATTTTCATCGAGTAAGTTATCGACACTAAAACGTACTTGCTGATTTTGAGCTACATCATAACTGGCAACAAAATCGACCACGGTGTGTGCATCAATATTTTCTGCACTTGCTCCAGTACCCGCTTTACTGCGCATTTCACCGGTGTAACGTACTAATACGTTAGTGCGCCATGTGTCACCCGCTAGACCAACCGTGAATTGTAATTGATTTTCAGGTACATAAGGAAATTCATCACCCGCTTCAACGTCGCCCCAAAAATCAGATTTAAAGCTATTTAAAAACTCGGTTTGTGTATGGGTATAGGTTAAATCGATTGGCATTGAAATAGAGCCAAAATCAACCGCATAACCAGCTTTAAACTCAACGCCGGAAATTTTTACTTCGCCAGCATTATATTGCTCGCCGATATTATCATCATCACAATTTTGACTCGCAGTACAGTTACCGTGCATGTTGTCGTAATCAGATAAAAACAATAATGCTTCAGCATTGAAAGCATTTTTGCCATACCTTGCGCCCAACTCATAGTTAATACTTTCTTCATTGATCACATCGGCGTTACCTGGCGATGGTGGCGCAAAACCTTTTTGTACGCCGCCAACCAGTACCAGGTTATCGTTTAGATGATAAGAAATAGCAAGTGAGGGTAACACCACATCTAATTCATTTTTAATGTACTTTGGCGCAGTTAAACGTCCAGAGTCATTTTTTCCCCAATCTTCACGTTCTATGGTCATATCTTCGTAGCGAAGTCCTGCATTGACAACAAACTTACCAATGGTCCATTCATCATGAATAAATAAAGCTAAGGCGCTAGCACTATCAACTCTATTTGAATCAGTACCCGGCAGACCTGCATCAGTCAATGTCATATTATAGGCAGAATCTAGTTCATATTGATCAACCCACTGGAAACGATCCATTTCATCTTGATGATAACGCATGCCAAACTTTACTTGATGGCTATTAAAGTCAGCATCTAATACCGTTTGAATACCTTGTGATAAATAATCACGATTATTGGCTTTAACAGCTACATTAATTGAGCCTGTTGCCATTTTGTCATGTTCAGCTGCAATTTCAATTCCGCCATTACCTAAATCTTTACCACTAACTTTGCTGGTTTTGTACCAGTTACGGCTAAAGTCATTATGATAAATGGTAGTGCCTAAATTGAAACGACTTGATAACTCTATTGCGTGACTTAGCTGTAATTGTAGGTGGTCGTTAGCCATGTTATCTTTTTGTGACGCTGAATAACGGCTATATGGGTCTGAATTAAAGTCAGCTTCTGTTAAGCCCATATAGGTATCATCTGACTCTTCATCTGAATACTTTACTTTAAATTCAATTTCTTGATAGAAAGTTGCGTTGTCATCGGTGTTATAACGCACTTTACCCAGCACATCATTTTTCACAAAACCAGTGTCTTGATCACTATGGTTAATGTTTTTATAACCATCAGCTTGATAACGAAAAACTTCAAATACCGAGCTTACGTTTTCACCTTTACCACCAATTACGCCGTGCACTTTAGCAAAACCATCTTGCCCTGCTTGCACACTAACTTGTCCTGCCAATTCTTCTTCAGGGATTTGACGAGATACCATGTTGATTACGCCACCCGTAGTACGAGGACCATACATAGCACTTGAAGTACCTTTAAGTACCTCGACTTTTTGCATACGGCCCGCCGTGGGGAAGTAATATGCGGAAGGTGCAGCATAAGGCGCTGGTGCGGCCAATACGCCATCTTCCATAATTGTTACTTTTTCACTTCGATTTTGACCTGTGCCACGCATGCCAATATTAGCGCGTAAGCCATAGCCATCTTCTTCTAAAACGTAAACACCTGGAATAGAAGTTAAGGTACGCATGATATCGGTGTAATCAAATTTTTCTAAATCATCTTGTGATAATTGATGCGCGCTACCAGGAACACTATTGACCGAAGTGTCACTGCCAAAAATAGTAAATTGTTCATCAACTGAAGCGTCTTTTACCGCTTCGTTAGCAAAAGCATTTGCTGAAATTACGCTGGCAATAACCAAGCTTATTAGTGTTGGTTTAAAAGATTTAATTGACACCTTTGACTCCGAATATTTATTGAATATTGATTGAATATTGATTGAATGTTTATATGCGCGCATTAAATCACGAGTAGTAATACGAATCAATACTATTTATATAAATATTCACAATCGATTACAACTGTTTTATGTCAATTTGATATAGAACAAATAATGCAGAGAAAAATGCCTATTTAGTTTAATTTGCTTAATATTTAACTCTGCTGCTTTGTCAGAATATAGGATGAATTTTTAAGATGGAGGTGTTTATAGTTTTTGACAGCATAAGACCAATATAAAGGCAGTTAAGCGATGCATTGGTTCATAAGTATAAAGCTCACTAGCACAAGCTTAACTGAGATCGCACTCTGGTTGACAATCTCAAGCTATGGCGGATCTAAATTTTTATTTTTCAACTGAGCTTGTCGGATAAGTAAATAAAACACGATACTTAGCTTTGAGTCCTTTAGCGTTAAAAGCCGATTTGAACATATAAATCCACTGATGAAAGCTAATATAAAATGGATTGTTAGATTTTATTTGACCAATAATGCCATAACGACAAGCACCATTTTTTTCAGCGTTTTCTTCAACATAAGTGCCAAATAACTTATCCCAAATAATTAATACCCCGGCAAAGTTTCTATCTAGATACGCTTTATTGGTTGAATGATGGACCCGATGATGTGAAGGCGTATTAAATACTTGTTCAAACCATCCTAACTTATCAATAATTTCGGTATGAACAAAAAATTGATACGCTAAATTAAGTGCAACCACGGTAAAAACGGTGTTCGGATCAAAACCGATAATGATCATTGGCATCCAAAAAATCCACATACCCGCGATTGGGTACATTAAGGATTGTCTAAAAGCGGTCGAGAAATTCATTTTAGTTGAGCTGTGATGGACAACATGCGCAGCCCACAACCAATGTATATGGTGTGACGCTTTATGAAACCAATAATAGAGGAAATCTTGTAATATAAAAGCGATGAAAATTGTCACAAAACTGAGTGAGATATCAAACACTGCAAACTGATGTAACCAATAAAAGAAGGGCATCAACAACAATAGTGAAATAGCATCCGATGCTTGATGTAAAAGTGCTAAGGCGGTATTCGCCAAACTGTCTTTAATATCATAAAGTTTACGGTGTTTGACAAACTCGTAAATAATAAAGGCTAAAAATATTGGACTCAGTGCCAATAGAATCACTTCAATGCTCATGCGCAAGTACCTGTTGAATCGCTTCGTGCTACAAAGTGCAGCGCTAATTTTTTCATCGCATTGTTAATATCACGTCCTACAAAAAATTTTAATAAAATAGAGGGTAACCATTTAGGGCCATTAAACTTAATAATGTAATCAAGTTGTGTGGTACTACTATCGAGTGATGTTACTTGAGGTGTTAATTGAGATGTTAAGTGAATATCACCTTGGTGATCTGATACTGGCCAGTTGCCAATAATGCGGTAGCAAATATGCTCGTTACTAGCACTAATGATCTCTTCTTCAAAAACTATTTTTCCAATAGATATTTGGCGAACAGCACCTTTACCTCCAATTAACTCACCGTTATTTTGTGCTTTTATTAAAATTATTTTGGCATTAAAAAATCGATCTAATTGTGCATGATCTAATAAAACTTGGCTTACTTGCGCTACTGGAGCTTCTATTTTCTGTGTCACTTCAATGGTAATCATAAATCTCACTAAATAATTCATACAAGCGTTTAATTATCTCGATTCAACCAGAGTTATTCTTAAACAACAAGTGTTTCTTTTTAACTCAATGGAAAACTTAATAAATAAAAAGCAAAGCGAGTACTTTTCTTCTCTACTAATTAGCATAAATACCGCAATTAAATTAGGGTCCATCCTGCTTATTATCAGCCTTTCATAAGATTCATATGCTAGCAAGTGTCACCATAACCCCTCTTAAAACAGTTTATTACCCGTTTTACCTTGCGATTAATACTAGAAAAGATAAAGTAAATGCATAAACAGCGGAGTGACTATGAATAAAGACATCGAAATGAAAAATAGTGAAGTAATCAATAGTGATCAATCACTAACGTCTATTTTAGAACAGCAAAAATTGGACTATAAATTATCTCCAGCGCCATCTATTCAATATAGAAAAGAGCAATTGATGGCACTTAAAATGGCTTTGTTATCACACCAAGAGGCATTAGTGACAGCGCTAGATAAAGATTATGGTCAACGCGCCAAACAAGACAGTTTAATGGCCGATATTTTGCCTTGCGTGATGAATATCAATTACACCCTTAAAAACCTTAAAAAATGGTCTAAACCACAACGAAGACATGCAGGGTTATTGTTATCCCCAGCTAAAGTCACTGTGCATTATCAGCCGTTGGGCGTAATAGGTATCATGGTGCCTTGGAATTTCCCCATCATGTTATCTATAGGACCTTTGATCGGCGTCTTGGCTGCGGGTAATAGAGCCATGATTAAATTGTCAGAATTTACCCCCGCAACAAATGCGGTGATTACAACCATGCTAAGTACTATTTTTGACACTAAAACCGTTGCCATAGTAGAAGGTGAAGCAGATGTGGCTGCGACCTTTTCAGCCTTACCTTTTAATCACCTAATATTTACTGGTTCAACCAATATTGGCAGACATGTTATGCGCGCTGCCGCTAACAACTTAACGCCGGTAACATTAGAATTAGGCGGAAAATCACCGGTAATTATCGCTGATGATATGCCTATTGAAACCGCTGTTGAACGTTTGATATTTGGTAAGTGTTTAAATGCAGGGCAAATATGTGTTGCTCCAGATTATATTTTTTGCCCTGAAAGCAAGGTTGATGAACTTATTGCGGCTTATCAAAAACAATTTAAAAATATGTATCCTAAGCATTCAAACAACTCAATTGATGAAAATAAAGATTACGCCAATATCATTAATGATGCACAGCACAAACGTTTACTCTCTTGGCTCGATGAGGCGATTGATAAAGGAGCTAAGGTAGTTTCAGCGAGTGGCGAAAAAATTAACCGCTCAACTCGCCAACTTCCAACACAATTAATTACCCAAGTGACAGATGATATGCAATTAATGCAGGAAGAGATATTTGGTCCGCTATTGCCAATAATGCCGTATAAGGATTTAGACAAAGTTATTGATTATATTAATGACCGCCCTCGCCCTTTGGCTTTATATATCATGAGTTTTGACAAAACAACACAGCAATTATTGCTTGATAAAACTCACTCAGGTGGCGTTTGTATTAACGACACCATTATGCACGTTGCTGCTGATGATGCACCTTTTGGTGGTGTTGGCGATTCAGGCATGGGCCATTATCATGGTAAAGAAGGATTTTTAACTTTTTCAAAAGCAAAGACTGTTCTAGCACAGGGCAAAATAAATATGGGCAAGTTGGTACACCCTCCTTACGACAGTTTTATTCAAAAGTTGATGCTGAAACTGTTTATGCGTTAATGTCGTTAATGTCGTTAATGTCGTTAAGTATGATTAGGTAAACAAGTAATAAAAAGGCCACTCTATTGAAGTGGCCTTTTTACGTTCATAACTAAAAATTATTAATGATTATACCAAGTTGATTAAGTTCTTTCCCACTCAGCGAGAATTAAAAGGCTTAGAGGCAAGGCATTGATTGAAGATAATGGTTATTCCCTTGTCAAAATCAATAACGCAGCATGTAAACCTTTTAAACTCGCCCTCTGGGAGCTTTCTCGATGTTCACTAACATCGTTAAGTTTATTTGATTTAGAATGACTAAACCGAAACAAATTTTCCTTGTTATTGAACATCGAGCAGAGCTCTGAGTTGGGAAGAAATTTAATCAAATTGGTATTACACCGCAAATGGGTACTTAATCGCTTCGTGGCATTCATAGCCTTCAACTTTAAAGTCATCCATTGTCACCCAGGTTTCAAGATCTTCTAATGATTTTATTTCTGGGTTAATAATAAGTTTTGGTAAAGCTAATGGTTCACGTTTAAGCTGAACATCTTGCATTAAGGGTAACTGATCTTCATAAATGTGAGCATTCACTATTTTATGATATGCCATACCAGCTTTTTTTCCGGTAATTTGCGCCATAATAGCCAAAAAGAAGAATACTTGTACTTGGTTAAAGTTAAGCCCTAGCGGTACGTCACATGAACGTTGAAAGCTAGTTAAGTGCAAAGTATCACCAAGTAAAGAAAAGTTGTGGGTATGCATACAAGGTCTTAAGCAGCCCATGTGAAATTCACCGGGATTGTAAAAGGTTAGAATCTCAGCACGATCATCAATGCCATTTTTAAGGTTATCTACTATCTTTTTCAGCTGGTCAATAGTACCGCCATCAGGCTTAGCCCATGCACGGCCTTGAATACCATAAACGCGGCCCATATCATCTTCACCTTTTCGGTGAGGATTATTAAGCCAAGCGTCATTTAAATTCGCATTAGCATCCCACGTTTTAGTGCCTAATTGTCGAAAATCTGCAGCATTATCATAACCACGAATATAACCAATAAACTCAGCAATGGCCGATTTGAAAAAACTTTTACGCGTGGTTATTAAAGGAAACTCATTAGCACCAACATTATACTGTAGGTCTGCATTAATCACGGTTAAACAACGTTTACCTGTACGTTCGTTTTCAACCCAAGTGCCTTCATCGATAATTCGTTGACATAAATCTAAATAAGCGCGCATTAACTATTTCCTTTTACTGATTTTTTATTAGCTTTTTTATCGCCTGTTACCTGAGCTTCTTCAGCCTGAGCTGAACTACCTTGAGCAATGGCTTTTTTTTGCTGATGATTGTATCCCCAATAAATAATAAACAAACCAATCAATATCATTGGAATACTTAATATTTGGCCTTTAGAAATAAAGGAGAAATACAAACCAAGGTGCGCGTCAGGCTCACGAAAGAATTCGACAATGCTTCTAAATATACCGTAACCAATTAAGAAGACACCTGATGCTAGCCCTAAACTACGTGTTTTACGGCTAATGATATATAAAATAGCAAACAGTACGACACCTTCTAAAGCAAATTCATATAACTGTGATGGGTGACGTGGCACTTGTAATGGATCGGTTGGAAAAACCATTGCCCAAGGAACATCAGTTTGACGTCCCCAAAGTTCGGAGTTAATAAAGTTTCCTAAACGCCCCATTCCTAAACCAATAGGTACTAAGGGCACAACAAAATCACCGACTGATAAAAATGACTTATTCGTTTTACGGGCAAAAATAAATACCGCGAGAATTACACCTAATAAGCCGCCATGAAAAGACATGCCGCCTTGCCATATTTCAAATAAATATAAAGGGTCTGATAAGAAATATTCGAATTGGTAAAATAGGACATAGCCAACTCGGCCACCTAAAATTACCCCTAGAAATCCGTAAAACAATAAGTCGCTTACTTGATCACGTGTCCATGCCCCACTACTTCTATCTGCAGCTTTGTTTGCCATAAACATGGCGGCAAGAAAGCCAATGAGGTACATGGTGCCATACCAACGTAATGATACCGGGCCAATGCTAAATATAATGGGGTCTATCACCGGAAATTGTAAAAACTTATCTGTCATTGCTTGTCCGCTTTCTTAAAGTAGAGAGTTAAAGGTAGAAGGTTAAAAATTCGAAAAGTAAACCTATTTGTTCATTGGTCGAGATTATACCCTGTTATGGTTAAAATATTACGTTAAAAAGTATTTCACTAAAAATTTATGCAACTAAAACGGCTTAGCCAAGCATCATTTTAATTGCGACGATAATAAGAAAAACAGCGAAAAATTTCTTCAAGGTTTTTATCGGTAATTTACTCGCATACTTCACCCCTATTGGCGCAAATATTGACGAACTCAGCACAATACCTAATAAAGCAGGGAAATACAGATAACCTAAGCTCCAGTCAGGAAGGTGGGCTAAATTAAATCCGGTAATAATGTAACCAAGAGAGCCAAATAGCGCAACCATGACACCACAAGCGGTTGCAATGCCGATTGCGTGTCGAACAGGTACACCAAAAAAACTTAACGACGGCACGAGAATAGCACCACCAGCAATGCCCATTAAACTTGAGATAATACCGGTTATAAAGCTAAGGGTTTGTAATACGTAAGTCGCAGGCAATGATCTTTCTTTCGATGCATTTATCGACAGTAACATGTATGCCGCCAGTAAAATCACCACAAAAGAGAAAAAACCTGTTAATGCTTCACTCGATAGTGAGTCGGCAATAAAGGCACCTAACAATGCCCCCACCGCAACCAAGACCATTAATTGTCTTGCTAACTGCCAAGGGATATTTTTTTTTCGATGATGAGCTAGTGCTGCAACGGTCGAGGTAATAACAATCGCTCCTAACGAAGTACCTAGCGCCATAGGCATAACCACCTCATTACTAACGCCAACTAAAGGAAGTAAGTAGACCAACGCTGGAACTATAATAAGACCACCACCGATACCGAGTAAACCAGCCAAAAAGCCAACGATGCTACCTAAAACGATACACGAAATTAATACGGTTAAAATCATTCTACTTTGCGGAAAGTCCGCTCCTAAATTTGGTGTTCAAAGGTCGTATATGGCAATAAACTAATAACCGGCGCGAATAAAGCCACCGAGCCCTAACGCTTCAAGCTGTTCATTAAGATAACTATGCACTTCTCTAGCTGTAGTTAACGTTAATGTTTTATCTAAAATAATTTGTGCTTGTTCAAAAGCAATATGACGAATAACCCATTTAATACGTGGCACGTTATGTCCATTCATACTAATTTTGTCAAAGCCCATGGCCAATAATAAAATAGCCCCTGCTGGTTGGGCGGCAAGCTCACCGCATAAACTTATCGGTGTTAAATGTTGCGCTGATTGTTGGGCAATACTATTTAAAGCACTCAATACCGCAGGATGAAAAGAATCATATAAATTAGCAACTTGGCTATTATTTCGATCAACCGCTAATAAATACTGCGTTAAGTCATTACTGCCAACAGAAAAGAAATCAACACGTTTGGCCAAGGCTTCCATTTGAAAAATAACAGAAGGCACTTCTAGCATAATACCTATTTTAGGTCGTACTAATTTAGCGGAAACTGCTTGTGCTTTTAATTGTGCTTGTTGGAGAGTTAAGTGACCATCAGCGTTGCTTGCTGACATTAGCTCAGCCGTTATATCTTGGGTTAATTCAGCCTTAAGCTCAAAAAACGCCTGATTAATTAACCGTATGGCTTCATCAACTTCTTCAACACCAGAGATCATAGGCAGCATAATCTCTAAATTATTTAAGCCTTGATTAGCCCTCAACATGGCGCGGACTTGTACGAGAAATATTTCAGGGTGATCTAGAGTGATTCGAATACCACGCCAACCAAGAAATGGATTTTCTTCATTAATAGGAAAGTAAGGTAGTGATTTATCGCCGCCAACATCTAACGTACGCATAGTAACGCCATGCTTAGGGAAAACCTGCAACACCTTACGATATATCTGTGTTTGCTCTTGTTCTGATGGAAAACAGTTACGGTTCATAAAGGGAATTTCAGTACGATATAAACCAATACCCAAGGCGCCAAGTTTCGCCGTGTGTTCAAAACCTGCTGATAAACCAGCATTAAGTAATACTTCAATGGCCCTGCCATCTTGGGTAATACAAGGTAGGTGTGCTACTTCCATCACCTTATCGGTAAGCGCTTTTTCTTGGCTTAATAAATATTGATACTCTTGTATCAAGCCATCATCTGGATTAATAAATAGCTCACCACTATAACCATCAATTATCGCCTGCTGCTGATGCAACTGGCTAAGCACCGTTGCATTAACGCCCATAATGGCAGGCAGCCCTAATGAACGCGCTAAAATGGCAGAATGTGAGTTATTAGAGCCGGATAAAGATATAATTCCCAACAGGCCCTGATGCTGATATTCAGCCACCATTGACGCAGTAACGTCTTGTGCCAATAAAATAAATTCACTGGGTAAAGTCAGCTCTTCTGTCGCTTGTTGTTGAATATTAACCAATAAGCGAGTGCCTAAATCTCGAATATCACTCGCGCGCTCGCGAAAATAGCTATCTTCAATCGCTTCAAATTGGCCAATATAATGCTCAATCACTAACTTTAAGGCACTATCAGCACGCCAGCCTTTTGATATTTTATCCGCGATCTCTTTACCTAAGTTCGCCTGATCTAATAATTGCTTATAGACATCAAAAATAGCTAAGCTGTCATCATCAATAGATCCACTTAACTTACGGCTTAATGTTTCGAATTCTTCCCGAGTTTTTTCAACCGCTTGCTCAAAACGCAATAACTGTTTTTGCCTGTCCGGGGATTTTTTTAATGAGACTGCAGCAAGATCTGCTTGTGGTTGGCAGACAATAATTTCACTTAAGGCAATGCCTGGGGCCCCTGCAATGCCGTGTAATTGTTTAACACCTTGATTTTTTTCTTGCTGGTAATTAAGTAAACTTTTGATTTCAGCATTAGCCAAAGCGCCAGCGAGTTGCGCCGAAAGAGTCACTAAAAAAGCTTCATCATTTTCAGTAAAATGACGTGAGTTTTTTTGTTGTATCGCTAAAATGCCTAACACTTTTCGTTGATGAATAATCGGCGTACCTAAAAAGGCATTAAATTCGTCTTCTTCAACTTCTGGCGCGTGAATATAGTCTTGATGTTGCTGCGCATCAGCGATATTCAAGGGTTCTTCTCGTTGACCAACTAAGCCAACCAAACCTTCTGAAAAGCCAATACAAGACTGACCCTGTGATGTTTTTGCTAAGCCATCTGAGGCCATTAATAAAAAATGTTGCTGGTGATAATCAGCGAGATAAATTGAACAACAATCTGTTTTCATCGCTTTTTTTACACTATATACCATACGTTCAAGCGCATTTTGCAGTTCAGCTTCTTGGCTAAATTCCAATACAATTCGACGTAGGGTAGTTAACATTTAATTCCTCTGTAATTATTACCATAAAGTGAAAATTTATAAAAAAATAACCCACAATAAAGTGGGCTATTAGGATTCTTAATACGAATCTAACTCATAGTAATAATTAAATGTTATTGATGCTAAGCGCGACGTTTACGACGCTCTGGTCGTCTTTCATACGTTAGCGGTAAAGCAAAATTAGCAAATTCTTTCATGACCATACGATAAACATCTCGTTTAAAAGACACTACCTGCCTGACTGGATACCAATAGCTCACCCATCGCCAATCATCAAACTCCGGATGGGGGCTATGGAGTAAATCCACTGATGATTCTTCAGCAGTTAGTTTTAATAAAAACCACTTTTGTTTTTGACCAATACAAACAGGTTTAGAGTCATGTCTAATATAACGTTTTGGTAATCTATACTTTAACCAATGCTTAGTTGAAGCAACAATTTTCACGTGTTCAGGTTTTAAGCCAACTTCCTCATGTAACTCTCGATACATGGTTTCCTCAGCTGACTCACCTTCATCAACACCACCTTGTGGATATTGCCATGAATGTTGTCCAAACCGTCTTGCCCAAAATACTTGTCCCATGTCATTAATTATTACTATGCCGACGTTTGCGCGATAGCCTTCGGCATCGATCACAGGAACTCCTGACAATATATAAAATACTTGCCTCAATTCAACCATATTAACGTCAGTGGGGCAAATGATTACTTTGATTTTTTTAGTAAATCCATGATAATAAGCACTAACCTTAGTAAGTAAATATTTCCTGGTTAATTCTGCTTAATTTATGAACATTCCTTCTTCTGAACAAGCACTCATGCAAAACGCTCAAAATTTAGCTGGCTTAACCTTGGGTGAATTAGCTGAGCAAGCGGGTATTGCCGTCCCAAAAGATTTAACTCGAAATAAGGGTTGGATAGGTTTGTTACTGGAGCACGTTTTAGGCGCCAGTGCTGGCTCTAGGCCTGAACCAGACTTCCCCCACTTGGGTATTGAATTAAAGTCATTACCTATTAATGAACAAGCTAAACCGCTTGAAACAACCTTTGTCAGTGTCGCGCCCTTAACCGGCCTTGTTGGCGTTAATTGGCATAACTGTTATGTGCGTAAAAAGTTAGCGCGAGTTTTATGGGTACCAGTAATCACCCCTAAAGACGCGCCGATAAGTGAGCGTTTAGTCGGTACACCTTTTTTATGGTCACCCAATGCTGAAGAAGAGGCGCTATTAGCCCAAGACTGGCAAGAACTTACCGATATGATAGTGCTCGGAGAAGTAGAAAACATTCACGGTAAACATGGACAAGTGATGCAACTAAGACCCAAAGCGGCCAATAACAAAGCCAGAACCCAAGCATTTGACCGCAATGGTAAGCCTTTTATGACATTACCGCGTGGTTTCTACCTTAAAATAAACTTTACTCAAGGTTTATTGCATCGTTATTTACGGATTAACTAATATCAATTAGTCCTGATTAATCTGAAAGACATTAAAGATCAGTGACGCTTATTTCTTGAGAAATAGTAACAGTTTCACCTGCAGGTAAGGTTTGCCAATGAGTATTCGCCGCTTCTAAACAAACATATTGCTGCTCACCTTGTGGATGAATATCAGCCATGGTATTCGCTAACGCTACCCCTGGATTCCATAATACCCATTGCTGGCAATTACGGCTAACTATGTCAATTTTGCGCTGCCACTGACTATCAACAAGAGTCACTTTTTCACTACTGTGATATTTACGATCAATCTCACCAACACAACTCACCGCTTGTTGTTGTAGACTTGAATTACCCGTTAAGTTATCGCTGTAGCTAAGTCCTGTTAACGCATCGATACTCACATTACTTGGGTTACTAACGGTAAAATAACTATGTAAGGCGGCAGAATATTGTGCATCTTCTTGCGAAAGATTGCTCATAGCTAATGACTGTTTAAGACTGTCACCAAAAAATAGCGTCTGTGTTAACTTGTAAGCATTAGGCCAAAGCGGGTGTTGATTCTCTCCTGCCAATACCAAAATAACAGTAACGCCACTTTTATTAGCCTCTACACTTTCGACTTTCCATGGTAATTGTCGAGCAAAACCATGACTTGCCGCTTTTATCTCCTCAGTTTGTTTATCATTAGGACCAAACCAAGGCCAGCATAGGGGTATGCCACCACGAATAGCTTTACCCGATTGATAGTATGCTTGTTCACTTAACCACAAAACATCTTTATGGCCTGTCGGCTTAAAACTTAACACCTGACCACCGTACAAACTAATTTTTGCTTGGCAATGAGCATGATAAATACTGAGTCCTGCAAGGCACTCAGCAACATTACTTTGCCCTAGTGTGATTGAGGTAACTTGAGCGAAGTCGTTATTTAGTAATATTGTTGTCATGGAGTAAACTAACCGAATTAAGGTATTTGTAAGCTACGAGCGTCAAATTCTATAGAAAGCTCAGTTTGTTTGATAGCATAAAAGATTACCTGCTACCTTTACTGCCTTAATTACCAATTTTTACCGACCGACAAGAAGAATGAATACTCTCCTCCCGTCGCAAAGCCTATCCCTAATGCTGCGGGGCCAAAACTAGTATCGGTACCCAAATAAATGCTACCTGAGTTTATTAAATCACTGTATTTAACAGTTTCATCTACTGTCCAGACATTACCAGTTTCTAAACTTGTGCCTAAATAAATAGGTAAACCTGAGCCACCCGGCACATCACGGCCCAAGTCATATTGATAGACAACCGCAGCAAAAACTTTATGAACACCAATAAGGGCATCTTGTTGATAACCTGATAGATTTAAGAAACCACCTAACTCGGTGACATGAACACTAAAGTCGGTTTCATTATCTATGGTCGCAAAAGAGGTAATACCAACAAAGGTATGACCTCTAAAGCCAATTGCACCACGCCAATCTAGGGTAAAGGCAAGTGTTTTATCATGCTCTGCTGCTGTTAATTTAGGTGAGTATTTATCTTTTAACCACTGCACTTCAATTAATAGTTTATTGCCATCCGTAGGAAAATTAATGCTATCTAGCGTATCGTAACCAAAAGTTAAAAAACTGCCATAGGTTTCATAATCAAAATCATCCGTACCGGCTTCATCGATAGAAAGATCACCCGTTTGAGCAACAGCACCAAGCTCAATAATACCTTTAAAAGAATAATTGTAACCTAGTGCTAATTTCCCAAGATAATAATCATTTCTAAGCTCAGGGCGAAGACGTGTTTTTTCCCACTTATCTTGGGCAAAAGAGACTCTTGCTCTAGTATATAAATCCTGTTCTTTATTAATAGGTTGATGAAATTCAGACGCCAGTAAAGTCTCCCAGCCTAATTCAAGTTCATTCAACCAGCGTCCGCCATTACTGGTAACCTCTGTCATCAAATAAGACATATTAATTGAAGTAATAGATTGATCTGAAAAATCTGTTTTTAAATTAAAGCCAAAATCAAAGTAGTTAGGTCCCCAAGATTTGGCCTGGGTATGGAGAATTAAAACCCGACCTTGCTCGCTATCATTAAACTCAACCGTGACTTGCTCAAATTTATCCAAGGCATAAACTCTATCAATAGCTAAATCTAATGCCTCTTTAGATAATTCTTCACCTAACTTAACCGCAAAGTGAAGATGAATGATGTCATTTTCTACTTTTGAATTATTACGTATTTTGATCTCTATTATGTGTTTAGGTAATTCATCAAACCATTTTCTTGCCTTCATCTTTTTTTGGTTTTGATAAGCTTGATAATCATTATCACTGATTGATAACTTCATCAAAGCAGCTGACTGCGCATTCGCTTCTTGCTCACCTAACACTAGAGCTTGTGGCATAACAGACCAGTCTGTCGTACTTAAATCGTCAATTGCTGGACGCAACAATACATCTTTATCGGTAAGTAATGCCTTTTTCGCTAAACTGGTATTATTGGTTAGAATGGTAGATAGCTGATTGAGCACTGATACGGTACTGGTTAATTCACTTTGACCAGCAAGTGGTGAACCAATATCAACAGCAATAACAATATCGGCGCCCATTGCTTTAACAACATCTATCGGCATGTTATTAGTGATACCACCATCAACTAGCGTTTTTCCGTCAATAACAACCGCTGCGACAATACCTGGTACCGCAGCTGAGGCTTGCATGGCTTGATTAATGCTGCCAGAGTCGAGCACCACCATTTGTGCCGTGGCTATATCCGAAGCAACAGCACGATAGGGTATAGCTAAGTCATCAAAACTAGCAAAAGAACTAACAGTATCCGTTGAACGTTGTAAAATTTGATAGGCGCTTTGACCTAACAATAGACCATGGGGAACTTTAAATTCGCCATCGCTATAACCTAATCGTATTGATAAGTTATACCTATCTCTATGTTGTTTACTGGCATAAAACAATGATTCTCTTGGAATAAAGTCAGAGTAGCCATCAGACCAAGGTAACCCTAGCATAATGGTTTCAATTTCATCAACGTCATACCCTAACGCGTACATACCAGCAACATAAGCACCAATACTAGTACCGACGACATAATCAACGGGAATATTATGCTGTTCGAGTACTTTAAGCACACCAATGTGGGCTGTGCCTTTAGCGCCACCACCACTTAACACCAGACCAATTTTATCTCTAGCGTGTACCGTAAAAGTAAAGGTGATGAGTTTAATGATCAAAATAAAAAGAAGAATAAAGCGCATGATAGTTGCTTAAAAAAGAGTTAGTTAACGATAGGACGTATTCCAATGATAAAGATCAGTGGTTAAAATACAAGTTTATTCTCTTGATGCCATGTACACATTGCTCCGTAATGCCGTGCGATCTAATGCAAGCAAAGTTATTGACCCTATTAAAATAAAAAACCCGTATGTTAAGTGTTAACTTTACATACGGGTTTATATTTAACAATGCTGACACTCTCAATATGTATATTGTCGGTGTTAACTTATTTTAAACGTTATTTTAAAATTTATTTAGTATAAGCACGTGGCATATCTGTTGTTGTTGTATAGCGTTCTCGTAATGCATCTTGACGTGATTTTAATGACATAGCTTGACCGTTAATCCACATTGCATCAACTTTGGTGCTTATTTCAAAAGGGTCACTACTCCATAAAACTAAATCAGCATTTTTACCAACAGCAATACGACCGGAGTTTAGGTTAAAGCTATCAGCAACATTGGCAGTAACGGCTGCTAACGCGCTAGTTTTTTCAAGACCGTTGGCAATGGCCACGCCCGCGTCAAAACGTAACTGGTTAATGTTATGGCTTTCTCCACTATTACTGATGATTACCTTTACGCCAGCTTTTGTTAGTTTTGCCACATTAATAAGTGAGTTATGTAACGAATCAAAACTGCCTGGTAAGTTATCAATTGCACTCATCATCACGGTAACATTAGCCTTAGCTATTTCATCGCTCACTAAAACCGCATCACTTGCACCAGCAAGAACCAAATTAAGGTTAAACTGCTGTTTTAATTTAAGTAAAAATAAAATATCAGTCGCTCTATCTGCATAAGCTATTAATGGCTTATCACCTGAAAGAAGGTCATTCATTACCTGCTCTGAACGAGAAGGTATTTTAGCTTCTTTTTCTTCTTTGCCTTTTTTATTACTCGTTTTAGCTTTTTCTGCTTTGGCTAACGCTTTTTGTGCATCTTCCAGTTTATTGCTTAACGTTTGTAGTTTTGTTGCTCGAGAGCCTTTACTGTTGCTCCCCAGAGAAACGATTACTGCATTTTGCCCAGCGATAACACTGTCAAAGTCACCTGATAAGTTAACAACGAAGCTTTGACCAGTAAAAACCTTTTCGCCGCCATATGGGGTAACTAAACTACTGGTGATACCCCCTTTACGAGCATAGGCAATTAAAGTAGATTTAGGGTTAAACGCTAAACTGGCATCAAAGGTTTCATCTGCTTCTTTATCAGAGCTATCGCGAGTAGCGGAAACCGCTCCCACTTCAACTAAACCGAGTAAGTTACCTGAGGCAATAAATCCAGGAGTTAAAATACGCCCTTTAGCATCAATAACAGTGTCAGCATTAAGCGACTCTGGTACTTCACCTTTACTATATAGAGCAGTAATTTTTCCGTCTTCAACCAACACGGTTGCTTGGGATAAAATACCTTGTTTAGCTACGGTATAAACCGTGGCATTAGTTATTGCGATTGACTCAGCATTTACTTGGCTGGTAGTCACGGCTAGTGCGCCAAACAAAGCATAGCGCAATGAAGTAAGTAATTGAGTATTTTTCATTGTGATTCCTCTTATTTGGTTGCTGAGTTAGAGACAGCTTTGTTAACGTGATTATTCAACTGCTGTCCAAGTAAAAAGTCACTTTTAGCTTGGTATTTATCATCAAAACGATCATAAACTTTAGCGCCATCAATAAACACTTGTTCAGCTTGGGCATAAACACTAAACGGGCTCATATTCCAAACGACAACATCAGCATTTTTACCCGCTTCTAGACTACCTACTTTATCGTTAATTCCTAAAGATTTAGCCGCATTAGCCGTAATCCACTTAATAGCATCTTCTTCTTTTAGCGCAAAACCATTTTCATTGGCGCGGAACATAACTTTCGCCGCTTCTTGGTTTAAACGTTGAATAGTCGTGGCAGAATCAGAATGAACCACAGCACACGAATTTTTCACTGCATCAACAATGGCAACATTTTCTTCAACCATGTCAAACGCTTCCATTTTGAAGCCCCACCAGTCTGGCCACATAGCAGCACAATTGCCATTAGCAGCTAATAAGTCGGCTATTTTGTAACCTTCAATCGCATGATGAAAGGTGCCTGAGTGATAATTAAATTCATTCCCAAGGTCAATCATTACCGCCATTTCTTCTGCTTTATAACAATGGTTATGAATTAAAATCTCACCGTCTAAAACCCCCATTAACGTATCGAGTGCTAAATCACGTTTTGGTGCCTCTGGATTTTCCCCTGCACTGTAGTCGCTATCGTATTTATCCCACGCACGTTTATACTCAGTAGCAGCAAGCCAAGCACTTCGATAACCAGCAACATTCCCCATACGGGTAGAAGGTAAAACTTTTTGGCTGCCATAAACACGTTTTGGATTTTCACCACAGGCCATTTTCAAGCCATAAGGTGCATCAGCAAACTTCATGCCTTGCATCGTCTCACTCGGTACGTTGCGTAATGTAACGCCACGGCCACCAAATAAGTTAGCTGAGCCAGGTAATATCTGTAAGCTAGTTATACCGCCAGCACGAGCCGCTTGAAAGGCGGGGTCTTGTGGCCAAACACTATGTTCAGCCCAGACTTCCGAGGTATTAGGTGACGTCATCTCATTACCGTCAGAGTGTGACTCTACTTGTGGATTAGGGTAAACGCCTAAGTGAGAATGAACATCGATAATACCCGGTGTAATCCACTTGCCTTTCATATCAATAACAGTGGCTTGCTCTGCAGATAAATCATTACCTACTTGCACTATTTTGCCGTTAACTAACAAAATATCAGCATCATTTAATCGTTTGCCAGTACCCGTTAAAATGGTGGCATTGGTTAATAAAGTACTTTCCGCAGGTAGCACTTGATAAGTACTTGGGTAAGGATTTTTGTTAATGACGACTTTAGCATCTTGTTTTTCATTGGGTAGACAAGCCGTTAAACCTAACGACAGCATACTGGTGGTGAGCAAGGTAAACGCAAATTTCTTACTAATAAGATTATTAGTAACTAAATTACGTGATAATGATTTTTTAAGCATTGTAATTCCTGTAGCGAACATAATGCCTAATACCATAAATTTATTTTGATAAAACAACAAGGTTATGACGATAAACAGTCACTTATCTACGTTTAATTACACTTTTTATGGTAAAAACGCGCGATTAAGCAACGACAACCTTGTTTCTGCCACTATTTTTCGCTTGATAGAGTGATTTATCCGCATGAGCAACAAAGCTCTCCGCATTGATAAAATAATCATTTTGCCACTGACTTACCCCGATACTAACCGTGACTGATATTTTTTTATTGCCAATGTTAATTTCAAGTAGTGCTATTTTTTTACGTAATCGTTCCGCAAATTTGTGTGCATTGACCAATTCAGTATTTGGCATAACAATGACGAACTCTTCTCCACCAATACGCGCAACAACATCACTACTGCGCACTGCCTCAAGACAAGTTTGATAAAACAATACCAAGACTTCATCCCCTGCGCCATGACCATGATTGTCATTAACTTTTTTAAAGTGGTCGATATCTAGCAACATAATAGACAAGGGCTGACCATGATTATTAACATTGGCGATTTCTTGATCAAGTACCTCATTAAAATGATGACGATTGACAGCGCCAGTTAAGGCATCGGTTAATGCTAGCTGTTGAAAATGGTCCTGCTGGGATTTTCGGTACTTAATCTCTTTTTTCTGCTGATTAACTGTCGCTTTATAAACATCTGCCTGTAATAATTTCCGGCGCAGCTTTTCAAAAGCTAACTGCATAGAGCCAATCTCATCTTTATTAGCCATAGGTTCAAAGTGAATGTTATTTTGTCCTGCTGACATATCATTTAAGGCATAAGTTAGCTTTCGTACTGGACTGATAATGCTGTAATTAAGCACCAGTGCAAAAAATATTGCCGCCAAGAGAAATAGCGATAAAGCAAACACAATCAAATAACCTTCGGTTCTTAACGCTAAGCTTTCCTTATAGATTTTTTCATCAAATTCACTGATAAGCCCCACAACAATGCCATTTAACTTATCGACCTTATCAGACATAACCTTAAACCAATGGGCGGCTCTTGTATCTTTATCGCCAAGCGCCATGACTTTTAGATAAGAAAGTTCAAGTTGTTTACGTTGCGCTATCGCATCACAATACTCTGCACACAATGATTTCTGCGTTAAACTGGCTGAACTGGCGAATGTTCTCAGAGTACTTATTTGTTTACCAAACAGTAAGCTAATATCAATGTTTTGATAAAGATCAGCTTGCTGACTCTCTGCCATTTTCAAACCAAGAGCACGAATTTGCCCGACAAATTCTTTATAGCGTAATATAGCATTAATGGCAGAAATATCATTACCGTAACTTGAGCCTATTTCTCTATGAACTAATCGATCGGCTACCGACAGCAACTGCCCTATTAACTGTGTGTAAGCATTATAGGTATCATTAAAGCTAACCATATTCTGATCTAAATGCATTCTAAGAATGGACAAATTAGTGACGGTTTGTTGCACGTTAAGCATGTAAGCACTAATGCTTTTCTTCATTTCAGCATTTTCTGGCTGCTCTAGTAACCATAGAAAATAGTTGATTTTACTATCGGTATCTTTCCTGCGCGTATTTAATTGTTCAGCAAAATTTCTATAATTAGAGCTGGTGTATCCAGTAGATAAACCCCGTTCAGCTTGCAGCGAATGAGTAATACCATTGACATGCGTTATAACGGAGTTAAAACCTAAGACCTTCGAGATATTGTGATAGCGTTGGTAATTCGCTTTAAGTATAAAAAAGCAAAGTATAAGCACAGCAACAACCGGCAGTAATGTAGTGATAAAAACTCGATGGCTCAAAGTAAGATAACTTGATAACTTCACCGAAAAATAACGCAACCAAGGATTTTTAGCTTTCTTTTGTGTTTTATAGAGCTGGAATTGCTGATAACAATGTATTGCGGGTACATAGTCTAGATCTTCTTCTAGAATATGTTTGATTAACCATTGCTGTAAAAAGAGTATTATTTGATCTTTAACTACCTCTTGTTCGGTAACATCCCCAAACCATTGTTGCTTTAATTGTGGGATTTTTTTAATAAAATCTTGATGACTCTGTTTATGGGCAACCAGTTGTTGATAGTCAATTTTAGCTAAAAAGGCTTCCTCTTTAGCAAAATGCAATTGGCAATAACATTCAAGCTGTTCAAAGACATTGTTAATGTGGCCTTGTTCAAACTTGTCATTTTTAGCCGACATCAATTGCGCTAAAATGGCAATAAGCTGTTTATGGTCGTCATCGAGGCTATCAATGCCGACACTCATTCCTTCGTCCCAAACCAAGTCTGCCATAACTACTCTACACTTCCTTTTTATTGCACTTCAATTCACTTAAAAAGAACTGCACATTAGTTTGTATACTTATCATCCTATCTGGTTTCATAGGTTATAGAAAAAGCAGTATCAGACCAATATAAAAAGGTAAACTTTATCGAGTTTTGTTAACAAATATCGATAGGATCAAAGCTTTGAGTTTTGTATAACGAAATGCCAATAGCACTAGCGTTAATAGCATGTAAAATAATGGCGACATAAGCTCAGACTTTACTGACCAATAAAAATGTACTGACACCAAAATGGCGATAAGATAACTGTAATTATGCAATTTTTGCCACGACCTTCCCATTTTTCGTTTAATACGATTAAGGGACGTAACAGCCAGCGCAGCTAATAAAACAAAAGTAATCATACCTATGGTTATGTAGGGACGCTTAACAACTTCATTAAAAAATAACGACCACGCAAACTGTAAATCAAAGGCTAAAAAGTTCAATACATGCATAAACGCATAAGTAAAAGTATATAGTCCCAGTAAACGTCTTACTTGTAATAAATAGCCCAGCTTAAATTTTTTGGCGATAGGCGAAACAGCCAGTGTTACTAATAATAAGTTAAACGCACCGATACCAGTAAAATGAATAACTCGCTGAACAGGATCAGCACCAAGCTGATCATTAAATGCAAGATAATATAAGTTTAGTAAAGATAAAAAAGCCGCTAGGTGTATCACGACTTTCAATAGGAAAACTTTGTTCGAAGTGGTTAACTTTTTACTCATATAAGATTTTTCCTAATAATTTTTACTTAAATCCATCTCTTTATACATATGCGCTACCTGTTCGCCATAGCCGTTAAAAGGTAAAGTCTCAATGCGGTTTCGCGCAAACAACCCACCGGAGGTTATGCGCCTTTCACTGGCTTGACTCCATCGTGGATGATCGTGATTTGGATTAACATTGGCATAAAAACCATATTCACTAGGCGCCAATTTTTGCCACGTTGTTTCTGGCTTTGTACTGACCAGCTTAATGCGAACAATCGATTTTATGCTTTTAAAGCCATACTTCCAAGGCACCACTAAACGGATGGGTGCACCATTTTGTGGTGGTAAGGTTTTACCATATAAACCAACACTCATTAAAGTGAGCGGGTTCATCGCTTCATCAATACGTAGCGCTTCCACATAAGGATAAGCGATACCGCCACCTAAACGCCTATCATCTTGACCTGGCATCTGCTTAGGGTCATGAAGCGTTTCAAAAACCACGTATTTAGCGGATGAGTTTGGCGCTACTTTATTTAATAAACGAGCTAAAGAGAAACCTATCCAAGGGATCACCATAGACCAAGCTTCTACACAGCGCAGTCGATAAATTCGCTCTTCTAAAGAAAACATTGTCGTTAAGTCATCGTAATCTAAGGTGATAGGATTATCGCATTCACCCGAAATAGTTAACTGCCATGGATTAACCTTAAAATTTTGGGCTAACTCGGCAGGTTGATGTTTTTGTGCACCGAACTCATAAAAGTTGTTGTGACTAATAACTTTTTGTTCCGGGGTTTTAATTAAAGAAAGATTATCTGTGTCTGTAGCAAATGTTAATGGTGTTGTCTTGAAGTTGGTAATATCAGTATCTTTGCTATCAAAAAAACCAGCGTTAGCTGTTTTAGGTATTGCAGAGCCTATTAGAGCACTTGCACCGAGAAACCCCATACTTTTAACAAGCTGACGACGCTGTAAATAGACTGATTCATCCGTTATGTCGGATGTTTTTAACGCGGATTTTGGTTGGATTTTTATCAACATAAATGAGCCTATTAGATTTTCAGAATATGATTAATCTAATAGACACCTTTTTATGTTAAATAATTTCAATAATAACGTTTTAAATTATCCACAATATTTTAATAAAAGGCTAAATAACTTATTTAAAAAGCAGAATTAGGCAGCCTTAGTTAAGCTTTGCAAGTGGCTAACCACATCATTTGATTCATATAACCATTGAACTTGGCCATCAGCTTGTTCAATACGTAAACAAGGCACTTTACGTTTACCTCCTTCACGAATAAGCTCTTGTTGAAAATCATTTTTGCCACTGATGTTACGTAGCTCAATTTTCAAACCTTCACGCTTCATCGTACGACGGACTTTCACACAAAATGGACACGATGGTAGTTGATACAAGCTTAATGTTTGTGTTTTAGTATCAATTTTCGCTTGTTCATCTACCGCACGCTTTGGCGAACGTGGTGAAAAGATAAAGTTTAGTAATAAAATTAATTGCCCTATTGGCCAACGGATAGCTTTCATCAACATAATAAATAACAACTCTTGGTAATCAAATAAATTTAAAAAAGCTAACATATTGTTTATGCTAACCAATGTTATAACGTGAGTTTTATTAGGGGTCTCGACACCTAATTTTTGCGATATTCTAACACAACCGAAGGAAATTTATCCGCCTGTTATTTACTGTGGTAAACGTTCTACCCGATTAACTATGCAATAAATGAATAGTTAATCGGGTGAAATCTCTACCACATCAAATCATCTGGTATTTGATAATCTGCGTACGGATCATCTTCATTTGTTTCTTCTACTGCTATTTTGTCGTTTTGAACTAATATGATGGTGCTGTCTAGCTCGGCTACTTTAGCAGCCGTTTCACTAGTGACAAGATAGGTAGTATCATTTACCCCACACAATGCCAAGCGACCATTTACTAACGCTTTATGGGTGATGCTATCAAGCGATAACTTTTTAACTTTAGTACCAAAAGTGTAGTTATATTCACTTTCGCCTCTAACACCGGTGATTTGGTGATGTTCAAGAATTTGATTGATACGTAATTTTTGCTCTTTATTGGCAAGTTCACTATTTTTTGCATCATTAAGCGCACTATCTTTGGCCATTTTATCTGCTTTTGATATGGCTAAGTCTTGCTTTACTTGCTCTTGTAAACTGGCTCCATGCTCAACACCACTTCGCTGTTGCTTGTTTTTCTTACGCTTATCAGCATTGGCTTGACGTGTTTTTTGTTTGGTGGTTAATCCAGCTTTGAGCAATTGATCTTGAAGGGAGGCCATCGGTAATCCTTAAAGCGTTAGTACGATATGAATAAAGTATCAGTACAATGGGTGAATAAAAATTGGCGCTATTCTACCTATATTTACGTTAGAGTGCGAATAAATCCCGCTACCAATCAACCTGCATCTTTAAGAATGCACTATGGATGTTAGCGATTATAAAATAACAATGAAAGTGTCAATTTGGGTTTTATTAATGCAATGACCATCTCTATGTACTTAAGGAGCTACCTCCCCGCTGTAAAATAAAAAGCGATACTGACATTTACCCTAGTATTTCAAATTGATAAACTCATGAGTTCTCGGTCTTTTTAGCTCATTCAGTCGTTTAACCCTCCTTATCTTATAGCTAATAGTTTAACGAATTCAATAGCTAAGAAATAACTTTTAGATGCCTTACTTTCAATTATTAATTATATGCGTTAATGTACGTCTGCTTATTATAAATATTTTATAATAAATATGATTTCATAATACAGAAATAGGAAGAAGTATGTCTCAAGCAAGTGCACGCCACCTTTTAGTGGATACAGAAGAACAATGTTTAGCCTTAAAAGCAGAAATAGAAGCAGGTAAAGACTTTGCTGAAGTTGCTAAAGAGCATTCGAACTGCCCATCAAATGCCCAAGGTGGTGATTTAGGTAGCTTTGGCCCAGGTCAGATGGTTCCTGAGTTTGATAAAGTTGTTTTTTCAGCGCCTTTAAATACAGTTCAAGGTCCGGTACAAACGCAGTTTGGTTACCATTTATTAGAAGTTACAGCACGTGACTAGTAGCGATTAAATCGAAACGCTTCAGGAGGTTTGATTTAATAAAGCTTAATGAAATAAAACTCTATTTATTAAAGAGAATAAAAAAGCCGCAACAAGTTGCGGCTTTTTTGATTCTGTAATCTGGTCAATATTGACTAACTAAACATTGCCTTCATAATCCAGAAGAAGATGATAGATAAACCAGCACCTACCGGTAAGGTGATAACCCAAGAAACAACTATGTTACGTACTACAGTCAAATTAATCGCGGCGATACCACGTGCCATACCTACACCTAACACAGCACCAACTAGGGTTTGTGTTGTTGAGATAGGTAAGCCTGCACCAGAAGCAATAACGACGGTACTAGCCGCAGCTAATTCAGCAGCAAAACCACGGCTCGGTGTTAAATGTGTAATACCTTGGCCTATGGTTGCAATAACTTTATGACCAAACAAGGCTAGGCCAGCAACAATACCAAAACCACCTAATGGTAATATCCACCAAGCAATCGCTGATTTAGCAGCAATTTGTCCATCATGTTCAACAATACTTACTACAGCAGCTAATGGACCAATAGCATTGGCAACATCATTTGAGCCATGAGCAAAAGCCATTGCACACGCAGTAACAATCATAAGTATCGCGAATACTTTTTCTACATTCGCGTAATGTGCCTCTTTCGCAAGCGTCTCATCAAACTTTAATCGGCTAATAAAGTACTTACCAATAGCGGCTACAATAACAGCGACAATAGCGGCTAAGTAAAAACCACCTGCGCCCTTAATTTCAAAATTAACAAAGCCTAAATCAACGTTTTCTAGGCCTATATGCTTAAGGCCTTTTTTGATAGTCACCAATGATAAAACAAAGCCGGCAAGGAACATGTAAGCAGGAACCCAGCGTTTTGCTTGTTGCAGTGGTTTTTCTGTATCAAAAATAAGTTTTTGCGCACTGTTAAAAATGATAAAGGCAATAATACCTGAGATAAGCGGTGTGATAATCCAGCTTCCCACGATACCGACTACCTTGCTCCACTCTACTGCGTCTGTACTAACACCTACGGCAGCAAAGCCAACAATAGCACCAACAATGGAATGTGTTGTAGAAACAGGCCAGCCTAAAGCTGAGGCGATTAATAGCCAAGTAGCTGCAGCAAAAAGCGCAGAGATCATGCCATAAACAAGCAGTTCTGGTGTGTCAATAAAGTAACTAGCATCGATAATGCCTTTACGTATCGTTGACGTCACTTCACCACCAGCAAGGTAAGCACCGGCAAATTCAAAAACCATCGCTATAATAATGGCTTGTTTAATTGTTAATGCTTTTGAACCAACAGAGGTTCCCATCGCATTCGCCACGTCATTGGCACCAATGCCCCATGCCATGAAGAAGCCAACTACGGCAGCAAGAATTACAAAAGTGCCGCCTGAGTTAAGTATAATATCCATCAGTTAAGCCTTATTTTCTAGCAAGAAGAATTTCTAAACGTGCACCTACACGTTCAGCAAGATCGGCTAAATCGCCAACCCAATCAATAATTTGATATAAGAACATTACATCAATTGGATTCAAATCCTTTTCAATCGCTAATAAGTTTTTACGCAAAATAATTTGTAAGCCATCCGTGTCATCTTCAATAGCATCGAGCTGATTGATCATTTTCTCAACCAATACAACTTCACGTCCACGAAAACCAGTTTCTAATAAATCATCTAATTCATTTATCGCTTCTGCTGCTTTTTCAGTAGCATCAATACAACGCGCTAAATAAATAGAAAACTCAGCTTGTAAACTAACCGGTACTTCAAGCTTGCGCCCCAATACACGACCAGCAATATCTTTTGCTTTGTTTGCTATTTTGTCTTGTTGGGTAAGTAATTCAAGTAAGTCAGCTCTATCAACTGGCATAAATAAACCACCAGGAAGCTCTAGACGTAATTGACGTTTAAGGGTGTCAGCATCTTGCTCTAACTTTGAAAGTTTACGACGAATTTTTGCCGCTTCACTCCAGTCATTTGCAGTACATGCCTCAAAAAAAGGAATTAGTTGTTTACTACATTTAACAACTATTTGAATATGTTTTTCTAACGGTTTTATCGGTGATTTTGCAAATACACCTAGGATTGTATTTCTGGCCATAATTGTGTTTCCAGTCAGTATAACTCTCGTCATTGCTATTCGTTGCGGATAGTAACCCATTTAACTTCTAATGTTAAATGCTAATGTTAAATGCTAATAAAGGGCTGAAATACGTGCCTTCATTAGCTAACCGTAACCGTGAAATTCTGTTTTGCTGAGTACATCTGCAGTACGCAGTTAATTCATTGAATTTATTATATTTTACATAAAAAATTAACTTGGAAATGAATTATAAATTTTTCATATCTTCAGCGGTGGTGTGGCGTACAACCTTGCCTTTAACAAAATAAATAATGTACTCACAGATGTTTTGACAGCGATCTCCAATACGTTCCAATGCCCTTGCTGACCAAATAACCGTCATCACTTGTGGTATTGAACGTGGGTCTTCCATCATATAGGTCATCAATTGACGCATTAACGCTTCATACTCACGGTTAATTTTGTCATCCATTTGATGAATTTTAATCGCAGCGTCGCAATCCATGCGCGTAAAGGCATCGAGACTTGCTTGTAAAAACTCTAGCACTCGTCGACCTAAATTATCGAGATTAACCAATAAATCTTGCTGTGATGAAGAAAAACTTTCTAGCGCAACTTTGGCTATTTTCTGTGCCTCATCACCTATTCGCTCTAAATCGGCAATGGTTTTCACCACGGCCATAATTAAACGTAAGTCGCCAGCAGCAGGTTGGCGCTTGGCAATTATACGCGTACATTCATCATCAATACTGACTTCATAAGCATTAACTTGATAATCATTAGTTAATACTTGCTTAGCTAACTCAACATTAGCTTGCTCAACAGAAGCTAATGCATCAGTTAGCTGTTTCTCGACTAAGCCGCCCATATGCATAACATTATTAATGACGCGTTCTAAATCTTCATTGAATTGGCCTGAAATATGACGACCAATCTGTAAATTATCCATGGGATGTCCTTCCAAAGGTATGTGCTTGCATCTTATCTCTACTTATTACGAATAGAGTATTAACCATAACGGCCAGTAATATAATCTTCAGTTTTCTTTTTCAGTGGCGTGGTAAACAAAGTATTAGTGTCACTGTACTCTATTAAATCACCCATATACATAAATGCTGTTTGATCTGACACGCGCGCAGCTTGTTGCATATTATGCGTAACGATTACCACGGTAAATTGCTTTTTAAGATCATTAATTAGCTCTTCAATGGTTAAGGTTGAAATGGGATCGAGTGCTGAAGTAGGTTCATCAAGTAATAACACCTCAGGTTGAATAGCAATAGCACGAGCAATCACTAAACGTTGTTGCTGACCGCCAGAAAGACCTAAGGCACTTTCGTGCAATCTGTCTTTCACTTCATTCCAAAGCGCCGCACTACGCAATGATTGCTCGGCTGCTTCATCAAGTTTTCGACGGTTGTTTTCACCCATAATACGTAAACCATAGACCACATTTTCATAAATGGTTTTAGGAAAAGGATTAGGTCGTTGAAATACCATGCCTACTTTTCGTCTTAGCTCAGCAACATCCACATGTTTGTCATAGATATTATTGCCATGAAGATTTATCTCACCCGTGATATGGCAATCATCCACTAAGTCGTTCATGCGATTAATAGAACGTAATAACGTTGATTTACCACAACCACTTGGCCCAATGAACGCTGTTACCTGCCCTTTGGGAATAGACATAGTGATATTATTTAACGCTTGTTTTTTACCATAGAATAAATTTAATTTATTAATATCTAAGGCAACTTGATCTGGTGTTAAATTTGTTAAATCTAACTTTTTTTTAAAAGATGTATCTGAGCCAGGCGCTAACGCTTTTGGGCTAATAGAAATCATAATAGGTGCTTCTCTAATTACTTTTCATTAATCATTAAGTATGAATTTAAAATTATTAATTGATACTTAGTAATTTTAAATTACTAAGTGCAATGAGTAACTTCAAGTTACTCATTGCTAAATGTTATGTGAGCAAACTAGTGCTCTAGCATCTTATATCGTTCACGTAATTTATTACGGATTGAAACGGCAGTCATATTCAAAGCAACAATGATGCTTACCAAAAGTAAGGCGGTTGCAAAGACTAACGGACGTGCGGCTTCAACATTGGGACTTTGGAAACCGACATCATAGATATGAAATCCTAAATGCATGAATTTTCTATCTAAGTGTAAGAATGGGAAATTACCATCTAACGGTAAATTAGGTGCCATTTTAACAACACCGACCAACATTAATGGCGCTACTTCGCCTGCGGCACGAGCAATCGCTAAAATAATACCTGTCATAATCGCAGGACTAGCGATAGGTAAAATAATACGCCACAAGGTCTCGGCTTTGGTTGCACCTAATGCTAAAGAGCCATGGCGCATCTCTGAAGGAATCCGTGATAGCCCTTCCTCTGTTGACACTATCACTACGGGTAACGTTAATATAGCCAATGTCAGTGCTGACCATAAAACCCCAGGAGTACCAAAGGTAGGGCTAGGTAAGTTTTCTGAATAAAACAATTGGTCGAGTGAACCACCCACCATATAAACAAAGAATCCTAAACCAAAAACGCCGTAAACAATAGAAGGTACGCCGGCTAGATTGATTACCGCAATACGTAAAAGTTTAGTAAAAGCATTTTTACCCGCATACTCATGTAAATAAATAGCAGCGATGACACCAAACGGTGAAACGATGACTGTCATTAATAACACCATAAGCACTGTGCCAAAAATAGCAGGAAACACACCACCTTCGGTATTGGCTTCACGAGGATCGTCAATAAGAAATGAGCCAATGTGACTAAAGAATAATGCTGTTTTTTCTATCACACTAAGCTGGTTATTAAAGGTAACTTTAAGAATATATTCAAAGTTAATCGTAACGAGTTGACCATCCATAGCACGCATAACGATATGATCACGAGATATTTGTTCTCGATAGCCCATCAATTCTTGCTCTAGTAATGCGTAGTCTTGATTCAGTGTCGCTATTTCACTGTCAATTTGTGCTTGCAACTCCGCTGTTAGCTTGTTTTCTAATTGATACTTACGCGTTTTTAAACGTAAACGCTCTAATTGATAGTTGATAGCGCCTATATCAGATTTTTGTAAATCATCAATTTGGTCTTGAAAGTTATCAACTCGCGCTAATAATTCAGACAGCTTACTTTCGTCGACTTCTTTTCCATCAACGACGACGCTTTCAATGAAGCCGTAAAAATTACCATTAGTACGGCGCTCGATAACAACTAAGTCATTTGGGGTTTGTGTCTTTTGAATATTATGACTTAACAACCAACGAAAATCTAAACTCACCAACTCTCGGTTACCTGTTTTGATTAACAAACGCTCTAATATTTCTTGCTCAGGATCAAGCGCCAAATTTAAATGTGCTAATTGGCTTACTGGGATTTGCTCTCTATCGTATATTTCACCGATGACAACACTCTTCGCGCCATGTTGATCGGTAAGATCAAATTGGTATAGTTCACTTGGCCAAAAATATGATAAGCCGCGTGATGCGATAAGCCATAAAAGGCCTAACACTGAAATTAAACTGATACTTACGCCACCTGCCGATAACCATATCCACGGTGAACCCGACCTAAACCATTTATTCATAAAGTAACTCTATTTATTGTTTATAACTACGCATCTTGTTGTTGTATGATTCAATTTTCGTGTCAAAAGTACTCATTGATAGTCATCAACTCCGTGCTTTTTCCTTTAAATTAAACCATACAGCTTAAAGATGAGCAGCTATGAAATTCATTTAATATATCTATTGGATTTTTATAAATATTACAAATCACTACATTACATTGAGCTGTATTTTTCTCTTAATCGTTGACGAACAAATTCTGCTGCGGTATTGAAAATAAAGGTGAAGATAAAGAGTACAAATGCTGCCAAGAATAAAATACGGTAATGGGAGCTGCCCACTTCAGACTCTGGCATTTCTACCGCAATGTTTGCCGCCAGGGTTCTCATACCTTGGAAGATACTCCAATCTAATATTGGCGTATTACCCGTTGCCATCAAGACAATCATTGTTTCACCGACAGCGCGACCTAGCCCCATCATTATTGCGGAAAATATACCTGGACTGGCAGTTAGCAGTACCACACCGATTAATGTTTGCCATTGTGTTGCCCCTAATGCTAATGAACCGCTGGTTAAATGACCTGGCACACTGAAAATTGCATCTTCAGCCATAGAGAAAATAGTAGGTATAACAGCAAAGCCCATCGCAATACCAACAACTAAAGCATTACGTTGGTCAAAGTTGATACCTAGGTCATTGGTTAGGTATTGGCGCATATCACCATTGAACAATGTCAGCTCAAGTACACCTGATAAAGAAAAGGCCGCATAGGTGGCTAGTATTATCACAGGGATTAACAAAATCGGTGCTAATGTTTCTGGCAGTTTGTCTTTCCAATCATTAGGTAGGTTATGCCATGCAAACGCCGTTATTAGGGTAGATAATGGTAAAAAGATAAAAAGTAAAAATATTGCCGGTAAATACTCTTCCATTATTGGTGCTAGCCATAAACCGGCTAAGAAACCTAAAATAACGGTCGGTAATGCTTCCATCATTTCTATGGTAGGTTTAACTTTTTTACGCAGTCCTGGTGTCATAAAGTAAGCCGTATATATTGCAGCGGTTAAGGCAATAGGTACTGCAAATAACATTGCATATAAAGCCGCTTTAATCGTACCAAAAGAAATGGGCACTAAAGAAAATTTTCCTTCAAAATCATCTGATCCCGATGTTGATTGCCAAACATAATCTGGCTCAGGGTAACCTTCATACCAAACCTCTTGCCATAATGCTTGCCAGGTAACTTCAGGATGCTCATTATGAACACTAAAAGCTTGTAGGCTCTTCTTATTAGCATCGAGAGGATCATTAACAATAGCAATGATGCCATTAGCTCTAGGGGCGATAGTAAACGTTTCGGGCTGGCTTGATGTTAACTGACCTTGCCATAAGTGCGCAGCACTGGTGGTATAAAAGACATTGACCATGCCGCTTTGCGTCATAGTGTAAAAGCTTTTTCTATATTGCTCAGTATAAATAGCGGTTATCGCGCTTGATGCTTGGTTGTTCTTGTCATATTTGACACTGTCATCATTCGCTTTGAAGCTTCGAATCTGCTTAAACTGGCGACCAGTATCTGTTGCTACTTCAAACCATTGACTGACTTGGCCACTATTATCACCGAGTAACACTGAACTACTACCTGAAAGTAATCCCATTGAAGTGAGGTAAGTCTCATTGTTAGCTAGTGTCGGTGTAATCGTTGCTTTAAGGCTAACTTCTTCGTCATCGTTTAGCGAATACACATAGACTGTTGAACCGCTTCGAATAAAAGCTAAACGTAAATCAGGTGTTACTTTTATTTCATCAACCGCACCATTAAATAGCTCAATTTGTTGAAAAATGGTCTCGTATTCAACGTCATCACCAGAAGAACTAAAGTCATCTTCAGCAATAAAACTCGTTTTTATTAAACGCTTATCTTGAGTAAAACCAACAAAAACAATTCTTTCATCATTCATTGCAAAAGCTAATTGAGAAAGCGCCGCTTGTTGTTCATCAATAACTAACGAATTATAACCTAGGGGATAATTTACTTGAGGAATAATTTCACGGGTATCATTCGCGTATTTAGCATGAAAACTTGGCTGAATTAATAATGTTTGACCCTTAGCTGTATGCAGTAATTTATTGGCCGAAAAAGAGTTAACTACATTAACAACGTGATCTTGATTAAAGTCATCACTTACAAATAAAGACACTGAAAGTGAATTATCACCAATAGCAAACTGGTTATCTGCGTGAGGAACGCTGGCTTTTAAATGATAAAAATCAATATTACCAGACTCTGTTATTTGATAAGCCAACTCTTTCAGCTCATCAACACCACTACCTAAGACTTTTTCATTATCTGCTAAATCAATACTAATATTGACTGTTTGTTCAATTTTCGCAGACTCAAAAATAGGTTTTACTACGTAGAGTAAATACATAAATATCAAGACAAGGGTAAACAAAACACTGATACCACCTAGGGTGATTAACCATTTTGCTAAAGAATTTTTAATCCCACGACTACGGTTCGAACTAATAAGAGTTGCCACTTAATTAACCTTATCATCAATAAACTATCAAGTAGCTTATTCAATATAGAGAATACGATATAATAATGATGGGAAGTATAAGTCAGTTATGTGACAATTTTATTACAGCAATAGAATTGCTAGAGAATATATGGGTAGTGAATAAGAAAAGCAGCCCTAAATGAGTACTACTTTCCTAGTGATTTGTAACTTTGATATTGCGAGCGATTAGCTCAAAAATTTAATGTACCAAGGCATCGCTTTATCAATACCTTGCTGAATTTTAAACTCTGGTTCAAAACCAAGCAAAGATTTCGCTTTAGAAATATCTGCTTGTGAGTGTCTAACATCACCGGCTCTAAAATCTTGATAGGTTGGCGATTTTTGATAATCGACACCATTTGCTTGCAATGCAACTTTTAAGCTATCAAATAAGGTGTTTAAGCTTGTTCTATCACCTAAGGCAACATTATATACTTGATTTTTACCGGCATCATTTGTTGTTGCAGCTAAAATATTAGCTTGTACTGCATTTTCAACAAAACAGAAATCACGGCTGGTTTCACCATCGCCATTAATCAATAATTCCTCGTTAGCTATCATCGCTGCAGTCCACTTGGGAATAACAGCGGCATACGCGCCATCAGGGTCTTGCCTTTTACCGAAAACATTAAAATAACGCAAGCCAGTACAGTTCAAACCATAGGTTTTATGAAACACATCGGCATAAAGCTCATTAACATACTTAGTTACCGCGTAAGGAGATAACGGTTTACCAATAGTATCTTCAACTTTTGGTAATGCTGGATGGTCGCCATAAGTAGAGCTGGAAGCAGCATAAACAAAGCTTTTTACTTGAGTTTCTTTCGCTGCCGTTAACATGGTTAAAAAACCAGTTATGTTTGCTGAGTTTGTTAATAAAGGATCAGCGATTGATCTCGGCACAGAGCCTAACGCCGCTTGGTGAAGAATGTAATCAACACCACTGTCGTAATGACTTAACGCACTTTGGCAATCTTCCAATTGACGGATGTCACCTTTGACAAAGTGAAAATTTTGCCATTGAACAACGGAAACTTGTGTTTGAACTTCATCTAAATTGTGCTGATGGCCCGTAGCAAAGTTGTCTAAACCTACTACCTTTTGGTTTAATAAAAGCAGTGTTTCTAAAAGGTTCGAACCTATAAAGCCGGCACAACCTGTGATAAGCCAAGTTTTAGGTGCATTGATAAGCTCGTCTTTGATTTTTTGAAACTGAGTCATTTGGTTAAATAGTCCTTTGTTTAAAAATACACCCTTAGCTGAAAGTCAGGTAAGGGTGTTTTATGTTTATACTTTAGGTGATGTTAATGCCGCTAGAGTAGCTTATAAACGGATGTCAGCTAACTCTTTATCTAGCATGTATTTAAGGTCATAAATTACATGCTCACTTTTCATCATAGCTTTAATCACATCTGCAGATAAAGCCTTAAATTCATTATGCGCTACCGCAAAAATAACGGCATCGTAGTGGCCTGATTTAGGCGCTGAAATTAAATCTACGCCATATTCATGCTTAGCTTCCTCTGGGTTTACCCAAGGGTCATAAACATCCACATTGATATCAAATTCAGCTAATTCAGCTAAAATATCGACAACTTTAGTATTTCGGACATCAGGGCAGTTTTCTTTAAAGGTTAAGCCCATGACCAGAACATTAGCACCATTAACTGGTAACTTTCTTTTAAGCATAGTTTTCACTAACTGTGAAACCACATATTCGCCCATAGCATCATTAATACGGCGACCCGCTAAAATAACTTCAGGATTATAGCCAATCGATTGCGCTTTATGGGTCAAATAATAAGGATCAACACCAATACAGTGACCGCCAACGAGGCCGGGTCTAAACGGTAAGAAGTTCCACTTAGTTCCCGCAGCTTTCAATACTTCTTCGGTATCAATATTTAACTTATTAAAAATAACAGCAAGTTCATTGATCAAAGCAATGTTTAAATCTCGTTGGGTATTTTCAATCACTTTCGCCGCTTCAGCGACTTGAATACTTGACGCTTTATAAGTGCCGGCAGTGATAATAGACTTATAAAGGCTATCAATAAAGTCAGCAATATCCGGTGTTGAACCAGATGTCACTTTTAAAATATTAGTAACTCTATGCTCTTTATCACCAGGATTAATACGTTCAGGGCTATAACCTGCGTAAAAATCTTGATTAAAAACTAAGCCTGAATGACGCTCAACTTCAGGTAAACAAACCTCTTCGGTCGCTCCTGGATATACTGTGGATTCATAAATGACGATATCGCCTTGATTAATCACTTTTGCCAGCATAGCGCTCGCTTTGACTAATGGCGATAAATCAGGTTGTTTGTGTTTATCTATAGGTGTTGGTACGGTAACAATATAAACATTACAGCCCTTTAAATCGTCAACCTCAGCAGAATATGAAATAAACTCAGAGTCAGCGAGTTCTGCACTTGATACTTCTAAAGTAAAATCATGTCCTTGTTTTAACTCATCAACTCGCTTGGTATTTATGTCAAAGCCCAGGGTTGGATATTTTTTACCAAACTCTACCGCTAAAGGTAAACCAACATAACCTAAACCGATAATACCTAACTTTACGTTTTCTAATGAGTACAACATACTAGGTCCATTTATTGTATTTTTAATTGATTGTGTTTCGAATTTATTTTATTAAAAATCATCTTAACGACTTTAGTCAAAGATAACAATTTCAGCTCTCATTACCTGACTAATTGATAGTACTAAATTCCACTGATAGCAGCGACAGCGACTGCCGAATTATAGATAATGCTCGTTACACTGGACCATAGGGCCAAGTTATTCATGTATTCAGCATTAAGCGGTACAACTATGGTATCACCCGGCGCAAGGTTATCATCAGCATCACTGGTAAACCAATTACCACTGTTCATCATTTTAATACTGCCGTTTGCAGAAATGATATAGGTTCGATCTGTATCCGCACGTTTTTTACTACCACCACTTTGCGCCAAATAATCAGCAGCAGATAAAGCAGCATCAAAAATATGTGATGAAGTCACCTGTACTTGACCGACTACATTGACAGAATTTTTAACGGTTGGTACGTACAGCACATCACCACCTTCAAGTAATACGTCATAATTCTTATCATTGACCACTTTAGGCAAATCAATTACTAACCGCCCGATGGGTTTCACTTTTTCCATATCCGTTAACATTTGTTGTACTTCGGCGTAAGATTGCGAATAATTTTGATCTGACATCGACTTTGAGGCCATTTCTATACGTAAATCAGCAGTTAACTTTGATAAATTTTTCTTCTCAATTGCTCGTAATTGTACCCGAGTAAGAACAGAGCCCTCCTGATGAGCAAATTGAGTAAAACCGCCAGCTTTAGCAATTAAATTAGCTAAACTTTCACCGCGACGTACGGTATATTTACCAGGAAAGACAAATTCACCTCTAAGCTCAACAACGTTATTTTCGCTCCACGCGGGGATTTTATGAATATTTAATCTGTCTTTTGAAGTCAGTAAAACATTGTCTTTCTCTTCCCCTATTAATGCTGCACTCAAGCTTATAGCAAGAGATTTTTGCTGCGCCATATGATCAACAATTTGATTGCGGGTCAGTTCAGCACGGACAACATAAGCAGATTCGGTTAAACCACCGGCGGCGGCAATTAAATCTGCAACACGGCCGTTTTTAGCTAAGGGGTAGACTCCTGGGAATTTTATTTCACCGTCAGCTTCTACTAACTGTATAAACTGCCCTGATTTACCCTGACGTTTTAATTTTTCAATAATAGGCTTTAATAAACGTTGACGCGAAGCTTGTGATTTTTTGTTAGCAAAAACCAAAATTTTATCATTACCTTGTAAAACCAGGTTATCTTTAGAGTTAGGTGTCGAGACTGCTTTAGCTAAATCAAATTGTAGTACTTCAATGTTACGTGCTATGTCAATTTCTCGTACAACGATAGAATAATTCAGGTCAGCAGAGGGGAGTAAATGCGAATCTATATTTGGAAAGATATCGGTAATACGTTGTCCTGCTTGCCATTGATATTTTCCTGGGCGAGTAACCGCACCTATGACAGTAACTGATTGCTCAAACATTTCTGCCGCTTTCATCACATGCACCGCATCACCGGCATGTACTCTCTTAGCTAAGTCACTGGCGTTTGTTAAATCAAGATTAACGACCGAGCGTAAAGCATTTTGATTATAACGTTCCACACGTGTGGTGGTTGCAAAAGCTGTTGGTAATAACCCGCCCGACATAGTTAATATATCGTTAAAGTTACAATCTTCGGTTAATTCATAAATAGCAGGTCGTCGTACTTCACCTTTAACATTTACCGTACTGCCTTTAGGTGCAATAAAAACCACATCACCCGATTGTAATAAGACATCGCTACTTGAATCACCGCTGATTAACAGGTCATATAGATCTAACGTTTGTACTAGCTTACCTGCACGTTTGAGTTGGATATTACGTAAACTGCCAATATCACTAATACCACCTGCGGCAAAAAGAGCATGGGTAATACTTGATAATGAACTTAACGTATAAGGACCAGGCTTAAAAGCATCTCCTAATACAAAAATACGCATTGAACGCAGTGAAGCCATACCAATAACAACATCGACACCAATAATTCTCTCTTTAACACGCGCAGTTAACAGACGTTTCATTTCATTAAAAGTTAACCCCGATACAGTGAAAGGACCGAGAGAAGGAACAACAACCTGCCCTTCACGGTTAACAGTTAACTCTAGCTCTTTCACTTCTTTACCAAAAACTTGAACAGAGATGCTATCACCGGGGCCAATAACATATTCAGCAGGGATGGCAATATCCATCATAGGGGCAAACGTTTGTGGTGAATTAGCAAAAACATCATAACCAAAAGCTTTTAACTTATCACTTGGTTCAAGTACTGCTAATTCTTCTTGCTCAGCCATTGGATTGCCCTGAGCATCAAATTGAGTACCCCGTGGGAAGGTTTCAGTTTTGGCTGACTGCGCTTCGCTTTTACCTGAGCCCTGTATTTGCTTTTCTATCGCAGCCAAATCAACGCCCATTGACTGGGCAAGTGCCTGCTGTTGTGACTTTGGCAGTTTCTTAAATTGCTCTATTTGCTGAGGTGATATTTGCTGAGCATAGACTTGCGTTAAATTTCCTCCAGCAATGAAAGTAAGCACTATCGCTAAGGTCATAATCGGAAAACTTAATGAGTCCGGTTTAGAGCCCCTAAAAAGATTTTTGATGAGTTTTATCATTTTCGTACAAATTCCTATATAGCCTATGCGGTAATACATTTAATCCGAAGGCTTTTGTTTATCCTTGATTAATTTCAAGAAGCTAATGTCAATAACCTTGAAGTTAAACACTAAATTTAGTGACGACGAAGTTTACCAGCTTAAGGTGATGCAAACAATATGTTAACCAACCTTGTCACCCCATATTATTACGCTGCTGCCTAGTAAGTGCTAGGAAACATTTCTCTACAACCTCCAAAGCAAGATAACCATTGATTTGTAGCAAAACTTGCCTTTATTTGTTCACGCAGGTATAACTCCCCTTTACTAAAAAACATTAACTTAAAATGTTACAGTAAAAAACTAACGCTAATGATTATAAAAAATAAAATCTAGGATTATTATATGACTCAACCTAATGCGGGTACGCTGTTTGGCCACCCTAAAGGACTTTTCCTTTTATTTGGTACTGAAATGTGGGAGCGTTTCGGTTATTACGGTATGCGTGCCTTATTGGTATTGTATCTAATTGCATCAACACAAGACGGCGGTTTTGGTTGGACTAACCAAGAAGCGCTAAGGCTATATGGTTTCTTCACTATGGCTGTATATTTAACACCGGTAATCGGTGGTTGGTTAGCTGATAACTATATCGGTCAACGTAAAGCTATCATATGGGGCGGAATAATTTTTTCCTTAGGTTACTTTACCTTAGGTATCCCTAAGTCGATGATTGTCGGCATGGAAGAAACGGTATTTTATCTCGGTTTAGCACTTATTATTATTGGTAACGGTTTATTTAAAGCCAATGTTTCAAGTTTAGTGGGCGAGCTATATGAAGATGGCGATCACAGACGTGACGGCGCTTTTACTATTTTCTATATGGGTATTAATTTAGGTGCTTTCTTAGCGCCTATTACTGTAGGTGTACTTGGCGAAACCGTTAATTGGCATTACGGCTTTATCTTAGCCGGTTGTGGTATGTTAATTGGTTTAACCTTACAACTGACTTTAGCGAATAAATATTTAGGTGATATTGGTGTCGAGCCATCAGCTAAACGTACTAAAGGTGAACAAAAAGCAGATGCACCGTTAACCCCTCAAGATATCGACCGAATGAAAGTTATTTTAATTATGAGCATGTTCTCGGTAATTTTCTGGGCCGGTTTTGAGCAAGCAGGTGGTTTATTTACTATTTATGCCTCTGACTTCACTGATCGTACTCTCTTTGGTTTTGAAATTGCCGCTTCATCATTTCAATCATTGAATGCGATGTTCATTATTTTATTAGCACCTTTTGTTGCCTCTACTTGGGTTAAAATGGGTTCAAATGAACCAACCTCACCGAAGAAATTCGCACTAGCGATGTTATTTTTAGCACTAGGTTTCTTTGTGATGTTATGGGCTACTATGGTTCAAGGCGGCGATGTCGCGGTGAAAGTAAGCATGTTATTCTTAGTTTTTGCTTACCTATTCCACACCTTAGGTGAATTATGTTTATCACCAATTGGTTTGTCTATGGTAACTAAACTAGCACCGCTTAAATTTACCTCCTTATTAATGGGTATTTGGTTCTTCTTTACCGCTTTATCAAACTGGTTAGCTGCATTTATTGGCTCATTTGTTGGTGAAGGTGAAGAGATGGTTAATAATGCCGCAAACATCTTTATGGGTGTGGGTATTGGCGCATTAATTACTGGTCTTATTATCTACCTTTCAGCGGGTAAATTAGTTGAATGGATGCATGGTGCCGAAGGTGCTCAGACTTCTGACCTTGAAGAAAAAATCGAAGAAGAAATCTCAGTTACCGGTACTCATGAAGGTATTTCTGAAACTCATAGCTAATTCGTAAACATTACAAGTTACAATAATAGTATTAAGCTGGACGAGCAATCGTCCAGCTTTTTTTATGCTTAATAAACAGTACTATCCAACGATAAGATGACATAAGATAATCATACTATGAATATACGCTCACAATTACGCAAAGAAGTCAGAGAACGCCGCAATGCACTGTCAGTAACACAGCAGAGTCATGCAGCGATTGCTTTAACAGCAAGCCTTTCTAATCATGGCAAAATCCAACAAGCTAAACGTATTGCGATTTACTTAAGCAATGATGGTGAATTATCAACCACAAACTTTATTGACTGGTGTTGGCAGAATAGTAAAGACGTTTATTTACCTGTAGTACATCCTTTTAGCTCTGGCAATCTACTCTTCTTACATTACCAACAAGATACTAAGCTAGTTCACAATGTTTATGGCATTTTAGAGCCGAAATTAGATGTTACTAAAGTTTGTCCATTAGAGCAGCTTGATGTTATTTGTACGCCACTGGTAGCTTTTGATGAAACGGGAGCCAGATTAGGCATGGGTGGTGGTTTTTATGACCGAAGCCTAGCTTACTGGCAACAAACTAAGCTTTATCCCCTTGGACTTGCCCATGATTGCCAGCGAGTAGAAAAAGTTCCAATAGAAAGCTGGGATATCCCCTTACCTGAAATAATCACACCAAATAAAAATTACCGTTTTACTTAGAGAGTGCGAAGTTAAGTTATCGGCTACATAACTAATAAATAACTTAGATTAATGGCCATTCAAAGGTAGTAAAAATCTGCTGCCATTGCTCATCAAACGGCGCTGATATCTTAATTCGTTCATTGCTAACCGGATGATTAAACTCCAATGACTTAGCATGTAGCATCAAGCGTTTAAAGCCAAAGTGCTCAATAAAAAATGGATTTTGCTTGTTATCACCATAATTGATGTCTCCCAGAATAGGATGACGTAAATGTGCTAGGTGGCGACGAATTTGATGACGTCTGCCGGTAATAGGTCGAACTTCGACTAAAGAATAACGCACACTATCAAATTTACCGACTTGAATTGGTAAACTCACTTGCTGTTTTACTTGATAGTAGCTTTGAGCTGATTGTGCAGGCTTGTCACGGCTAACATTTTTATCTCCCAACTTATCTAGTTTTTCTTTTAGGGCATGATCAATTAAGTCTGCCGGTACTGCTAAGTGCCCACGTACCAAAGCATAATAAGTTTTAACCATAGCTAAATCACAACCATCGATGCTTTTATTCGTGCTAAATTCTTCGTCTTTATCTTGCTGAAGTAGCTTATATTCAGACTCTCCCTCTAACTCTGAACTTAACTTTGACGTAAGTTCTGCTTGACTACTTTTATTAGCAAAAGCCTCATTTAACTTAGTCGCCACATCTTTTGTTAAGGCAAAAAGAAGTACTCCAGAAGTCGGTCTGTCTAAGCGATGAACAGGATAAACATATTGTCCGACTTGATCTCTCACTAACTGCAAAGCAAAATAAATTTCATCTCTGTCCATATAACTTCGATGAACAAATAACCCAGCAGGCTTATCAACTGCTACCATAAACTCGTCTTGATAGAGAATGTTAAGTACCGGTTTTTCTGAGTCTGTATCCGCTGATAATACTATATCTACAGTAGAGTTATTCATATCATGCCCCCTTTTATTAGCTTGTTCGGTTAATGTATGATCTATTTTTTGGATAACATCAACTAAAGGTTTGGTATTAACCGATAAGTGCTTAAAAGCCTCTTCAGCCATAGGTGTTAACGATATTTTAGTAGGTAATTGTTGTTGATTTATCATCATCGTTATCTTGGGAATAAATATAAACTGCAACCATTGCTCAAATGCTAAAGTATCACAGCAAAAAGGTGCATTACTTGAAAGTTCATCGATTCTCGGCGGCTGTATTTGCCAAAGATTAAGTGATTTAAGCTCACAAGCTAACGCTTCGAGTAAAAGGGAGATACGTTCAAAGTCTATTTTTATCATCATTTGTGATTATGTAAAGTCGGTTCTTTAAGGTGATTAGTTAAGATCTATTATAGTAAGAAAAATAGTTTTACTATGTTAATGGCGCCATTATCCTTATAATATGGGGCTATAACAAGCGGCAATATTTTTGACTTTATGACTGACACAGCACCAGCAACAAACATAGCTACCCTATCAGAATTACTTAAACTTTCAGATTCACAATATCGTCTTTATGATATTGGTCGACTCGTCACTAAGTTACCTAAAGAGCAGTTTGAAAAGGTAGAATTAAATCAATTACCCTATCCAACGCCAGCTCAAGGGTGTGCTTGTATTGCTATTGCTTTTTGGCAGAAAAAATCTTTACAGCCTTATTTATGGCTATTGAAATTACCTCTTGATGAGCACGGTTTATTAAACCAAGGGGCAAGAAATCATTTTATCGCTATTATTATCGAAGCCCTAGGTGCTGATTTAACTCAAGAAACGTCTAAAGAACAAGAAGAATTACTAAGTAGTAACCCTTATCTCTTCACCCCGGCTCAATATAAACTGGCTAGTTTAAACAGTAAAATCAAAGTCGACTTGAAGCAACAACCTAGTGAGTATTTTTCACCGTTTAAACAATATCTTAGCAATACTTCAGATTGGAGTAATTGGCAAGGCGTTGGTGTACAAGGCATTACTGATTTTATTGCCAGAATAAAACAAGATAATCACAGCGACTTGCTACTCAACGCGTTACCTCATTTACCTGATGAAGTGTTGTCGCCTGTTTGTAGTGCGTTAGAAAATGAGCAATATGCTATTGCTTTAATTGATGCACTGGTAAATTCCTTTAAAAATTCATTAACAAAGCCAGCAGAGTGTTCACAAGCGACGCAGTTATTGCGAGCATTGGCAGCCAGTAGTCATCACATCCATGTGAAAAAAGTGGTTGAACAACTGTTGAGCAGTCCACAAGTAAGCAGTGAGTTACTTATCACCTTATCTAGTCGATGCTGGCAAGCATTAGCGGATGAAAAAACACTGATGTATTATTTTGAACATTTACTCAAGCATAACGACTTGACGCTATTTTCCAGTATTTTTAAAGATTTGGTGACCATCCCATTAATGAGACCCATCGCCTTGGCGTGTATTCGCAGTGAAAATCGTTCACCAGAACTAGCACAAGCCATTGGGCAATTATTTAGTCACACTTAGTTATTATTAATTTTGGAAAGTATCATTTATGGAAAATATATATTATTTATTACTCTTTTGTTTATTTTGCTGGTACTTCGTTTATTTAAGACAAGTATCTGAATCAGCGAAACGTCATGTGAATCGTTACTGTAAAGACGGTGGATTACAGTTTATTTCACTGGCAAGGCGGTCAAGCAGAATAAAATTCACCAAAAAACATGGGCTTTGTATTTACAGCATCTTTGATTTTGACTTCAGCGGTGATGGTGAATCAAATAACGAAGGTTGTCTTACGCTTTATGGTTTAAAGCTAGATCAAGTCAACCTACCTGCTTACCGAGTGAATTAGTACTGATTTTTATCAGTAAAATTATTACTCTGGTTATACCTACCATCAATTAGGTGTTATGTTTATAACAAACATCTAATTCAATCTATTTATTGGAGATTTTGTGCCATTTTTACAAGCAGTTTTTTGTCTAAAAGGGTTTGATGACCGTAGTCGCTTTTTTGCAACAGCAATAACTTCCCTCTTGGGTTTTATCTTTTTCTCTGCAATTTTTACCGGCTATTTGGCGGTAAGCTTTGTTATTTTATTATTATTTACCGCAGTACTCACTTGTAGCACTAAGCGTCGTTTACATGACGCTAAACTGAATAAGAATTGGCAATTAGTCCCTGGTGGCCTACTTTTAATTACGGGTATGCTGAGCTTACTTATTGAAAATAGTAGTAGTTATTACTTATTAATATTACCCGCTTTGAGTGCTGGGCTTTTGCTCACTTATCCAAGTAAAAATAAGAAAGCTCACAATAATTATACCTTGGGCTATTACGGCCCTGTTGACCTAAGTCTCTATACAAAAGAGCCTGTCGTGATAAAAAATCATAATCAGCGCATTGAGCCAACATTAGTTACTGAAGGCGTTAGTGAACAGCTTTATATTAACGAAACAATGGCAGAACAAAGTATTGCCCCCAATCACCTGCCTGATTTTGAAGAGAACAGCAAACAAGCGGATATTGGCGAACTTATTCGCCTAAAATTCCTGAGTAACCGTAAATTACAACTTGGCATTATCGCTTGCGTATCGCTGGTTTTTATCGGGGTATTTATCAATAGTGCCTTTAACACGATTAACCAGGAAAATGCGAATACCACTAATAATGAGTTGAATGAGCCGGAAGTTTTGTCTAAGAATGTTGTCACTCATATTCTTGCCAATAAGAACCATTTTCTAGCTATGCCTGATAATTTCAATTTATACTTATCAGAGCATCGAGGTATTATTATTCATTGGCAAGCTGATCAAGTTGCGAATGGTGAACTCTGGTCACAATTATCGGCAAGTGGTGATAAAAGTTGTCAAAGCATTACCTTTAATAAAGGCTCTGCAATTCGTCCTTTAGCTGTTGTGGTTGAAAATGGTAGTGAATATTTCGCTAGTTTCTCTCCTCTTGATAGCAGTGAATTAGCGCAAGCACTGGCTTTTCGTGGTGATTTCTCATTATGTGGTTATAGCTTCTCTCTGAAAGGTAGCCAAGCTGTACTGGGTAAACACAATCAATACGCACCTTTCTTAGACAAAGATGCTTAATCGTTTAAAGTCATGCTTTAGCGTATTTCTCTAAGGTAGATCAGATACAAAAAAAAGCTGCTCAATGCAAATTGGCAGCTTTTTTTAATGCTATTTTATTATTAATATCTTTTAAGGAACTTTTAATTAAACCGTTATTAAACAGTTATTAAACAAACGTTTTATTCAAAAAACACTTATTAGGCAAAATCAATACCTGCCTTTATCAAATCAGCATAAATACTTTTCATTGCCACGGTATTTTCAGTAAGGGAATCATCCCATTTATCACGTTTATCAAAGCCTAAATCACTAATTTTAAAGTAATGATCCGTTTTGATACCACTTTTATCCAAACAAGCTTTAGTGCAGCCCAGTTCACAACCATCAATGGCAATAATAGTTCGCCCTGAATTGGCTAGCTCCATTATTGGTTTAACATTACCAACTACGCCTGAGATACAAGACATATCAGCAATACCATCACCATCGAGGGTTAATGAAATATTGTGCGCCATTTGCGCGAGATTTGAGCAACCCGAGCAAGAGTAAACTATTGGTTTACCCTTTGTACTGTCGGTGTTTATTTGAGCTGATTTTTGTAAGTTCGACATTAAAGTCACTCCTTAGCTACTTTATTAGTTACCTTATTAGCTGGCAACATTACCAATAGAGGCATTTTAACAAGTAGAAATAACTAAGAATTGATTTAGATCATTACAACAAATAATACCCACTATTAATATGTGGTTAATTGTACCATTCAGTTACTATTTGTTTTATTTTGTCCATTGCTAAGTATTTTTGACAAGCTTTACTCACTCGTTCAATCGCTTTTTCCTCAAGCTCTTCAACACTCGGCCCCTTGCTTACATCATGACCAAGCCAATGCATAAAGAGCTGCAATGCTGCGGGTTGATCAAATAATCCATGTAAATAACAGCCAGCTATTTGCCCATCATCACTTAATAATCCCTGCCCCTCGCCTTGAATATTAAGTAAATTAGACGATTTCGTTCCAGTATCATTGAAAGTGCTCTGCCCCGCATGAATTTCATAGCCCTTAATTTCAGCGCTTTGCTGAGCAAGTTGCAAGATACCTGAAACATTAATCAAGGTTTTCTCAGCCTTTAATATTGTCTTCATCGCAAAATAACCTAAGCCTTCACTCATTCCTGTTTGCCCTTCTAGTCCTTCAGGATCGTCAATTAATTCACCTAACATTTGATAACCACCGCAGATGCCTATGACCTTGCCTTGATAACGCAGGTGTTTAGCAATACCATCATGCCAACCTCGTTGACGCAAAAATTTGAGATCACTACGAACATTTTTACTACCCGGTAAAATAATAAGGTCACAAGCGGGAATAGTTATTTTTTCGTGATTACTCTCGCCCTCAGAGCCCTTGGCAAAAAGGAACTGGCAATCAATATCTTCATGATGGCGTAGGGCATCAAAGTCAGTATGATTACTCATATGTGGATATACTAAGACCACAATACGTACTTTTCCAGAGGTCGATGTCCCCTCAACTGACGTTTGCTGAGTCACTAACGCATCCTCAGAAGAAATATCTAAGCCGTGTAAATACGGTAAAACCCCTAACACTGGTTTATTCGTCTTTTCCTCTAACCATGTCAGACCTGATTCAAGTAATTTAATATCACCGCGAAAGCGATTAATAACAAAACCAACCACTCTGTCTTGCTCTGATTGTGACAGCAGCATTAAGGTACCCACTAGTTGAGCAAAAACACCACCTTTATCAATATCCGCTATGATCAAAACGGGACAATCAACGGCTTCAGCAAAGCCCATATTGGCAATATCCCCTTCTCGTAAATTTATCTCTGCAGGGCTTCCTGCGCCCTCCACAACTATCAAGTCATATTGCTGCATTAACCGTTCATGCGAACTTAGTACAGCTTGCATCGCCACTTTTTTATAATCTTGGTACTCACTGGCCTCCATATTCGACGATGTATTATGCTTAAGCGCCTTACCGTGAACAATAACTTGTGCGCCAGTGTCGCTATTAGGTTTTAGTAATATAGGATTGAAATCTACATCTAACGCTAAGCGCGCAGCCTTAGCCTGCAGCGCTTGTGCTCTACCAATTTCACCACCACACGGTGTAACAGCACTATTAAGCGCCATATTTTGTGGTTTAAAAGGAGCCACTTTAATGTGTAAATCCGCAAAGACACGACAAAGACCAGCCACCAGGGTAGTTTTGCCTGCATCAGATGTTGTGCCTTGTATCATCAAGGTTTTACATTGCCTTACTTTGCCTTGCTCAAAAGGCTCCTGAGTAGAGTCAATATGACTTTGCTTAGCTTCCATCTTATAATTCCTCGACAAATGGCGTAGCAATGCTCGTCACTTGTTGGTGTAGTTGTGGATCTTGATAAGGCTGACTAATAACAACGCGAGACATACTGCCATAACCAATCTTTAAATTTTGGTGCCAGCTAGATTGTTGCCAATTTAACTGTAATATATGCGCTAAGATCATGCGAATAACGCCACCATGAACAACAACTAAAATCCGTCTAGGTGTTGGCGATCCTTTTTGCTTAGTGGCAATAGCTACTTGCTCTTCTAACAAATTTCTCCAAGCTTTTGTCACTCGATAATTGAAGTCTGACAGCGCTTCTGCTTCTGGTAATATAATATCCGCAGGTGCCCGGAAAAAGGCTTCAAGTTGTGCCCAATGCAGTTCAGTTTTATCTTCACCATGATGACCACCGTGAAAAGCGGTTTCCCTAAAAGAAAGATCATCAAATGGCACGCCATCAAAGCAGCCAAAGTTCATCTCTTGTAGATCAAGTGATATCTTTAACGGTAATTTATAGCTAAGTGAAAACTCTTGCGCTACAAGTTGGCAGCGTATTAGAGGAGAGCAAAAAACACCTTGATAGGCTTTATTTGTTTGTTGTTGGGTTACTAACCGCTCAAGTAAACGCGCGTTTTCTGAAGCAACAGGCTTAACATCAGTACAACCATATAAAGCAGGTTTACCCTCGACCTTTACATGTCTTATTAAGTCAATTTCAAGCATAAAAGATCCTTTTATTTACTCGATAATACTTTTTATACACAACGGAATACCAGCGGTTACTAAAGTGACCTTATCGGAGATCTCGGCTATTTTTTGGTTTAACCAACCACAATAATCAACATATAAACGGGTAGACTCACCCATTGGCACTACGCCTAGGCCGATCTCATTGCTAACAATCACAATATCGACATCGATGGCAGTTAATTGGGCGGTTAAAATGTCTATTTTACTTTGTAAATGTTGACCTTGCTCAGTGCTGCTTGCTTCGTGAACGTTATAAAGTTGGTTGTTCAGCCAGAGCGTTAAACAGTCCAGTAAGTAGACATTATTATTATCAAGGTCCGTCAGTGTTTCAGCGAGCGCCAATGGACATTCAATTAATTGCCAACCATCACCTCTATCACGTTGATGTTGGCTTATTCGACTACCCATCTCAGTATCAATGGCGGTTGCCGTAGCAATATACACCGCTTGTTTACCCTGTTTTTCCGCCAGCGCTGATATTTGTTGCTCAGCAAAGCGCGACTTTCCCGAGCGGGCACCGCCTAAAACAAAATGAATCACCCTGTAACTCCAGTAAAAATATGTCCTGTAAAAGCAATACCTGCGAAAATATCATTATTGATATAAGAAACCAGTGTCAGATAAATAAGTAACTCACAAATCTGCTGTGCCGCGCCTAAACAGTCTCCGGTAAAACCACCTATTTTTGTCATTAGCCACTGCTTAAATAGCCAACGAAAAGCCAATAAAACACACAACAACGTGAAGATAACTTCGCTTGAATAAAAAGCTAACGGAGCGACTCCTATCAAAAGTAAAAGGCTCAGTTCTGATGAGGATTGTGCTTGCGCTAATGGCTTACTTTTACTTTGCTCAGTATCACTTACATAAGGCATGGATGAAATTAAGCTACCAGCAATAGCTCTAGATAAACATTCTGCTAGTATTATGGCTAAAAGTAAGTGATTACTATCTTGCTTAGCTAGCTCTAGCAGTAAGGTATATTTTAACAATAAAGCTATCACTAAGGTAACAGCACCATAAGTACCGATTCGACTATCTTTCATAATGGTCAGACGTTTTTCAATGGTAAATGCTCCGCCTATACCATCAGCCATATCAGCTAAACCATCCTCATGAAAAGCGCCGGTTAACAGTAAGCTGATACCCATAGTAAGCAAAATAGAAATATTGGCAGGTAAAAAAGAGTTAAAGCTGACATAAGTAAATCCGAGCAGTAACCCTGTGACTAATCCCACTAAGGAAAAGTATCTGTTAGCTTTATTCAACAAGGCCGCTGAATAATGCATTTTTTTAGGGACAGGTAAACGAGTAAAAAAGCTTAACGCCAAATAAAATAAATTCAGTTGAGCTTTTAATTTATCTTTTAGCGGCTCATTTATCCCTGCAGTCATACCGTCACTCCAGCACTTTCAAAACTGGCCATATTATTATAAAAGCTGGCTGAAGCCTTTATCAAAGGTAAAGCAAGTGCTGCGCCTGTACCCTCTCCCAAACGAAGGCCTAGATTTAATAACGGCTGACAGCTAGTATTGCTAAAGGTTTGCGCCGCCATCAACTCTTCAAGCAATATTTGGTGCGCTTTCTCTTGAGAAACATGAGAAAAAATAAGGTAGTTGGCTACATTTTTATCTAAGCGCTGTGCGACTAAGGCAGCAACAGTGACAATAAAACCATCAATAACAACAGGTAGACTCGCAGATGCCGCAGCTAATATTGCAGAGACCATTTGCACTATTTCAAAGCCACCTAACTCAGCTAGGAGCGTTAGAATCTCTTCATGAGTTAAACCTTCTGCTTTATCTGATAAAGTGACACGCTGTAATGCATTTTCAATCAAACCAATTTTATTAGTTAACTGTTCATCAGTAATACCGGTACCTCGGCCAATACATTCTATAGCACTAAAGGAAGTTAATGCTGACATTAATGCCGCGGCAGAGCTGGTATTAGCGATCCCCATTTCACCTAATAATAATAACTCAACACCTTGCTCAACTTGTGTATTAACCAGTTGTTTTGCATATTCAAACCCTTGTTCTACCTGAATGATTGACATAGCAGGTCCGGCTGAAAAATCATTTGTTCCTGCACCAAGTCGTTGCTCAATAAGTTTAACTCCAGCCACTTTATTGTCGCCCGGTTGGGGAAGCTCATCACGATTGATAGATTGTAATATGCCGCAATCAATCACAGTCAATGCAATATCATTGCTTTGACAAAAACAATTAATTGCGGCACCTCCATGTAAAAAATTGAGCACCATTTGTTTAGTTACCGCACTGGGTGCAATACTCACCGCGTTGACATTAATACCATGGTCGCCGGCAAAAACTAACATAGTCGGTTTTTTTATACTTATTTGGTCTACACTATTTAGCTCGGTGCTTTGTGTACGCCTTTGTTCAGTGATCAATGCAAGTTGTAAAGCCAAGGGTTCTAGAACACCTAGAGCACCTAGGGGTTTAGTTTTATTGTCAATTTTGGCTTGTATAAATTCTACGGTATCTTTACTTAAAGAGGAGATGAGCATCATGAGGTTTAGTTTAAATAGTTTAAATATAGAAAGTCATGACATGATTTTAAGCTATTTAACTGACAAAAACATAACTGATTTAACTATGATATGCCGAAAAACTCACCTTAACTGCATGTTGCGTATTGTATTTTGTCTTATTTTGTTGCGCTTTATTCTTTAAATTTTACCCATAGCTAAACTAGGAAAAAGAGAGAAAACTCTGTACCATCACTCATACAAGTTTTACCTTAAAATTTTACGTCAGGCTGATATAGTTTTATGCAATCATATACAAAATATACCCTTATCCTTTCCAGCATATTGTTGGCCAGTTGTGTTAATCAAAACACAAAAATTGCCGATAACATTATGCCCACCACTAACCCATGTACTAAGCTAGAATTACTTAAAAGTGCATATTACGATGATTTCAGTCAATTAAAAGAAATCAAAGTAACTGGCCGAGTAAGTAATATGTGGAAAGCTAAATATCAACTTTTTGGTGAACACTGCCAAGTATTTTCATGGGGTGGAAAACAGAATACCTATTCTTGCAGTCTAGTGGCGCCAAATGAGGAAACTGCTCAAAAATATTACCAAAGTGCTAAAAGAATTACCCAAGAGTGTTTAGGTGAAGAATGGCAGTTTGAAGAGAGTAATAGAGCGCATGATGATGGTTTAAAAACAAGCTTTACTAATGATAATGCTAAACCGAGTGAGAAAGTCACCTTTTCAACACACTTAGTACCCACCTCGGGATTGTTTTCGACAACTTGGACGATTTTCTATTATGTTGGTAATATTTCACAACCAAAACAATAAACCACTCGTTGAAAAGCATCTTGATGGCTTAAATTTTTAGCTTGGTAAGTTAACTAACCTGAACTCTGTTTAATAGATAGTTAAGCTTATGAATTATATTACGTAAATGATTCAAATCTGTCGAGCTTGATATTTTTCTTAATTCGAGGAAAATTTACGCGTCAATAGCTGACCTATTGCAAGTGTATTTAACAAAGAAGTTAGTAAAATAGTTACTAGAGAAATATTTATTAAGCACAGTTCAGCTTAACCATTATTGAGTTAAATTTATCTGTAAAAAAGCTGATAGTAATTTACACAAAAGTCACTATCAGCTTTAATTATTTACCAAGCATAGTCTTGTTAATTCTCGTCTGGGTCAAAACCATCTAAAGTCACACCAGATAAACCACCGGTACCGCCTTGCTCATTACTGCGTAATTTAATCATTAAGCGTAAATCATTTGGCGAATCTGCATGATGTAAGGCATCAGCATAAGTAATCATACCATTTTGATAGTGGTTGAATAATGCTTGATCGAACGTTTGCATACCCAATTCTTTTGATTTTTCCATCACCTCTTTAATACCACCAATGTCACCTTTTTTGATGAGTTCACTGATATAGGGAGAGTTGAGTAAAACTTCGATAGCTGCTATTCGGCTATGACCATCTTTTGTCGGTACAAGTTGCTGAGCAATAATACCGCGTAAATTTAACGCTAAATCAAATAACAATTTTCCATGCTGGTCCGCAGGTACTAAATGCATAATACGGTCAATCGCTTGGTTCGCATTGTTCGCATGCAACGTAGCAATACATAAATGCCCTGTTTCTGCAAAACTAAGTGCATGCTCCATTATTTCTTGGTTTCGAATTTCTCCAATTAATATTACATCTGGTGCCTGACGTAATGAACTTTGCAGTGCCGCATCAAAGGATACTGTATCTAAGCCAACTTCACGTTGAGTAATCATACTTTTACCGTGCTCATGAACAAATTCTACCGGATCTTCAATGGTGAGAATATGGCCGTGGGAATTACGATTACGATAACCGATCAATGATGCCATTGATGTCGATTTACCGGTACCTGTACCACCAACAAAAAGCACTAAACCACGTTTAGACATGACTACTTCTTTTAGAATTGGTGGTAAACCGAGATCATCAACATCGGGGATTTCAGTGACGATTCGACGAACAACCATACCCGCCATGTCTCGTTGCCAAAAAGCAGAAACACGAAATCGACCAATTTCATCAATTTCAATAGCAAAATTACATTCTTTTTCTGTCTCAAATTGCTTCTTTTGCTTATCATTCATGGCGTCATACACCAATGCTAAAGATTGTTCTGCCGTTAAGACCACATCATCTATAGGTTGTAATTCACCATTAATTTTTGCACTCACTGGTAACTTAGCCGTAACGAACATATCAGAGGCGTCTTTTTTTACCATTCTTTCTAATAATTCATGAAGATTCATTTACTGTCCTCTATACCATTCAGTTCTACATTCAAAAAAACGCTTTCTTAAAAACCCGACTATTAAAATCCTGAAAATTGGTTCTTATCAGTCGCTTTTTCCATCGCATGTTGTTTAGTGATCATGCCTCGGTTAACAAGCCCCTGTAAACATTGATCCATAGTTTGCATGCCATGTTGCATACCCGTTTGAATAGCAGAGTACATTTGAGCAATTTTATCTTCACGAATAAGGTTTCGAATAGCAGGAACACCAATCATAATTTCATGGGCTGCCACACGACCACCACCCACTTTTTTAATTAAGCATTGTGATATTACTGCGCGAAGTGACTCTGACAGCATTGAACGAACCATTGATTTTTCTTCGCCTGGAAAGACATCAATAATACGGTCAATAGTTTTTGGTGCAGACGTTGTATGCAAGGTACCAAAGACTAAATGGCCTGTTTCTGCTGCTGTCATAGCTAAACGGATAGTTTCTAAATCTCGCATTTCGCCGACTAAGATAACATCGGGATCTTCACGCAATGCTGAACGTAGTGCCGCTGAAAAGCTTAACGTATCACGGTGCACTTCCCTTTGGTTAATAAGGCATTTTTTGTTTTCATGCACAAATTCTATTGGATCTTCAATGGTTAAAATGTGATCGTTTTTATTATCATTAATATAATCAACCATTGCTGCTAGCGTGGTTGATTTCCCTGAGCCTGTTGGTCCAGTAACTAACACCAAACCACGTGGTGTATCAGATATTTGACGAAAAATATCAGGACAGCCTAAATCATCAAGTGAAAGAATTTTACTTGGAATGGTACGAAATACCGCAGCTGGGCCTCGGTTTTGATTAAATGCATTCACCCTGAAACGTGCTAAATTAGGTACCTCAAAGGAGAAATCGACTTCTAAATTTTCTTCATACTCTTTACGTTGACGATCATTCATAATGTCATACACTAACGCATTGACATCTTTGGCATCAAACGCCGGAATATTAAGTTTACGTACATCACCATCAACACGAATGGCTGGCGGTGTACCTGTCGATAAATGTAAATCTGATGCGTCATGTTGCACACTAAATGCAAGTAATTCGGTAATATCCATAAAAGCCTCTTTTTATAGGGCGATAAAAATAATAATCATATTATCTTTTATCGGTAATTATTTAATAGGTTATAATTTAATAGGTTATACTAACCAGAAAATAAGATAAGTTAAAACAGTTCACTATAATTCCACATGATAAACATTAAAGAAAATATTGATAAAATTAAAGCGCAAATTCAGCAAGCTTGCCAACAAAGTGGCAGATTAATTCCCCTTGCTGAATTATCAAAGCACTCATTGCCTGTATCACTACTCGCTGTCAGTAAAACTAAGCCTGCTGCACTCATTGAACAGGCTCATTTAGCTGGTCAAAATGATTTTGGTGAAAATTACCTGCAAGAAGCCGTAGAAAAAATAGCTGAGCTAGCACATTTACCTGAGTTAATTTGGCACTTTATTGGTCCTATTCAATCAAATAAAACTAAACAAATTGCAAGTAACTTCTCTTGGGTTCACAGTGTGGATAGAGAAAAAGTTGCACTGCGTTTAAATCAACATATTGAAGATGATAATTGCCACAATACTCCGCTAAACATCTGTTTACAAGTGAATATTAGTAATGAAGATTCAAAATCAGGGGTAAGTATTGAGCAGGTTTTTTCTCTCGCTAAAATTGTTGATAATTGTGATAAACTCACCTTACGAGGTTTAATGGCTGTTCCCGAAAAAAATGCCCCTAAAGACTGTTATGAAAAAATGCAGCAGCTATTTAATCAGCTTAAAAAACAATACCCCAGCGTTGATACCCTCTCTCTTGGCATGTCTAATGATTTAGATAACGCTATAGCCCACGGTTCAACTATGGTGAGAATTGGCACCGCCATTTTTGGTGCCAGAGAAAATAAAATTTAATCGTTTAGGAACATCTCTTATGAATAAAATAGCCTTTATAGGTGCCGGAAATATGGCACGCGCCATAATCATTGGTTTAGTAAATTCGGGTATTACTCCACAAAATATTATCGTCGCAAACCCTTCTGAAGCGAAGAGGCTCAGCCTAGCTAAAGAATTTGGCGTTTTACAAACCAATGATAATATCAAAGCCAGTGAGTTCGCCGATATTATTGTGCTTTGTGTGAAGCCACACTTTATTACAGATGTTTGTCAGCAAATAAGCCAGACTGTTAATATTACAGGAAAATTATTTATCTCTGTTGCAGCAGGTACAACGGTTGAACAAATTCAATCGGCTTTAGCAAAAGATAATACAACAAACCTTACTCCTGTTGTACGTGTCATGCCTAATACACCTTCTCAACTCGGTTTAGGCATGAGCGGTCTATATGCTTCGAATGAAGTGAGTACAGAACAAAAAAGCAGCGCAGAAAAAATCACTAATGCTGTGGGTAAAAGTATTTGGCTAGACACTGAAGATAAGATTAATAATATTATTGCGGTTGCAGGCTCTGCCCCAGCTTATTATTTCTTATTCATGGAAGCCATGGAAAAACATGCTATACAATTAGGTTTTACCCCAGCAGAAAGTCGTATGTTAGTGCAACAAACAGCGCTTGGGTCTACGCAAATGGTTGCGCATAATACAAATGACGATATCAGTACTTTGCGTGCTAATGTGACCTCCAAGGGTGGCACAACACATGCAGCAATAGAGCGATTTAAAGATGATGGCATAGACGAATTAGTTAAAAATGCTATGAACGCAGCCATTGCTCGTGCTGAAGAAATGGCTAAATAACACCTTTTTATTGTAATTCAAATTAACTAGAGGAAAACCAATGGAAGCACTTATTTATTTGCTTAGATTCGCCTTCGACGCCTTGTTAATGATTTTAATCATGCGTGTCTGGCTACAATGGGTTAAGGCCGATTTTTATAATCCATTGAGCCAATTTATTGTCAAGGTAAGTAATCCGCTAGTCATACCACTGCGCCGAATTATTCCTGGTCTAGGTGGTATAGATCTAGCTACGATTCTCATTGCCTATGTGGTAGCAACATTGAAGTTTGTTACTTTAGCCGCTTTATCTGGCGAAAGCTTAGGTTTGTTAGCTTTTTACATTGGTTTATTAGTGTTATTAAAGCAAGCAGGATTTTTACTGTTTGTTCTGATGATTATTATGGCCATTATGAGTTGGGTTGTTCAAGGCTATAATGCAACGTTAATGGTACTTAGCCAATTAACTGAACCTTTCTTAAATCCTATCCGCAAAATAATTCCAAATATGGGTGGTTTAGATTTATCCATGCTATTAGCATTCTTGGCGATGAATGTGATTAATATTTTACTTTCAAGTTCATTGCCTTATTGGGCTGCTTTGTAAAAAAATACACCCGGTATATTTTTGAGCTTAGCTTATATTTTGTTAGGTCTGTTCTATAATGAAGAAATGATATAGAACAGTTTAAAATCCTGTGTACTTTTCTGGAGATTTACATGAAAACTTCAATCATAAAACTACTTATTGCCTTTAGTCTTAGTTTGTTTGTTATGACCAACGTTAGCGCTGAGAACATGAAAAAACTAGGTACAATGAATGTACATTACATGGCTATCGGTTCTACATTTTTTACACCTGAAATTGCTAAGGTCTACGGTATTACGCGTAGTCGTTACAATGGTTTAATCAATATTTCAGTATTAGATAATAGCCAAAAAGGTACCCCTGCCAAAACAGTTAGCATTACCGGTAAAGCCAAAAACAATCTAGGGCAATTTAAAGATTTAGACTTCAAAGAAGTCAAAGAAGGTACTGCTATTTATTACCTTGCTCAAGTTAACTATAGCAATGAAGAAACACTTCATTTTGATATTATGATTAATGATGGTAAAGAAAAGCAACAATTGAAATTTTCACAAATCTTCTATGTTGATTAGTTCGTCGGTGATTTTCGCTTACTATTGAAGAGTCTTAACAGGCTCTTTTTTTTAGTGTTAAATTTAGCGAAATATAGCTATTTAGGATAGAATACCGCGATTATAGCCCCATCAATAAAACTCAAAAAAGCCACAGGTAACTCTCATGTCAAAAGTTGTATTAGCGACAGGAAATCAAGGTAAAGTTAAAGAATTAGCCCACTTACTGGCTGAGCAATCAATAGAAATAGTACCGCAAAGTGAGTTTGATGTGCCTGAAGTGGCCGAAACAGGCACTACTTTTGTAGAAAATGCCATTATAAAAGCCCGTCATGCGGCAAAAATCACTGGCTTACCAGCTATTGCGGATGACTCTGGCTTAGAAGTAGATGCGCTTAATGGTGCGCCAGGTGTCTACTCCGCTAGGTACGCGGCAGATATAACTCAAGGTCAAGTAACCGATGATGACAATACCAATAAGTTACTGGTAGCGTTAGCTAATATCCCTGATGAGCAAAGAACGGCTCGCTTTCACTGTGTTTTGGTCTATATGAAACATGAAAATGATCCAACACCACTTATTTGTCACGGTGTATGGGAAGGCTCTATCTCTAGAAGTAAGCAAGGTGAACAAGGGTTTGGCTATGATCCTGTTTTTTGGCAAAACGATTTACAAATGTCTTCTGCACAGCTATCACGAGAAGTGAAGAACAAGCTAAGTCACCGTGGTCAAGCATTAGCTAAGTTGGTTGAAAAACTCGCTATTACTACATCATAAAATGAATCTGAGCCCTTACTTATGTTAGAACTGTTAGAAAACCAACCGCTTTCACTATATATTCATATTCCATGGTGTGTTGAAAAGTGCCCTTATTGTGACTTTAACTCACATGCCGTTAAAAGTGCTATTCCAGAGCAAGATTATGTCACAGCCTTGATTGCCGACTTGGACGCGGATATAGAGCGTTTTGGCTTAACCAATCGAGCTTTACACACCATATTCATTGGTGGTGGAACACCGAGTTTATTTTCTGCTGCGTCTATTAAAAGTTTACTAAAGCAGGTACTCAGTCGTTTTGATCATAAAGCAGATATTGAAATCACTTTAGAGGCAAACCCCGGTACTGTTGAAGCTGATAAATTCATAGGTTTTTTCGATGCCGGTGTGAACAGGCTTTCTATCGGTGTACAAAGTTTTTCCTCTGATAAATTAATTAAATTGGGTCGGATCCATGATAGTAACCAAGCCAAAATAGCAGCGAAATTAGCAACAGAAAGTGGTGTGACGAGTTTTAATTTAGATCTAATGCATGGTTTGCCTAATCAATCATTAGATAATGCCCTTGATGATCTAAAAATGGCTATCAGCCTCAACCCTAATCATATCTCTTGGTATCAATTAACTATTGAGCCAAATACCATTTTCCACTCTAAACCACCTAAGTTACCGGTAGATGATATTTTATGGGAGATTCAAGACCAGGGCGTAAAATTACTCAATGAAGCAGGTTATCAGCAATATGAAATTTCTGCCTATGCTAAATCCGGCTATCAATGTCAGCATAATTTGAATTATTGGCAATATGGTGATTACCTTGGTATTGGTTGTGGTGCCCATGGAAAAATCACCGATAGTCGAACACAAAAGATAATGCGTACCATTAAAGTAAAGCACCCTAATGGCTATTTAGATCAAAGCCGTGATTTCTTAGACCAATTATCTGAAGTTGATAAAAGTGAGCGCCCTTTTGAATTCATGATGAATCAGCTAAGACTGCACAGAACTTTTAGTATTGGACAGTTTCAAACAAGTACGGGTCTTAATATAAGCTCGGTATTACCCTTGCTAAAAAAAGCTCAACAAAGAAAGTTGATGGTTTGTGAAGTGATAGATAATGAAGAGCACTGGCTAGTAACTCAAACAGGACAACGATATTTAAACGACTTGCTGGAAATATTTTTATGATAGAGCCATCCTCAGCAAGTGCCCCCTCTCCTCTAAGCATTGAACAGCAAGAGCAACTTGATTTAATTTTCATGCAAAGAGCTTTTGAACTAGCACAACAAGCTGAGCAACATGATGAGATCCCTGTTGGTGCGGTAGTAGTGCACCAAGGAAAAATCATTGGTGAGGGTTTTAATCAGTCAATCATGCTTAATGATCCCTCAAGTCATGCTGAGATGAATGCCATCAGACAAGCAGGAGAGTTTCTTAATAATTATCGATTACTTGACTGCACTCTATACGTAACACTCGAACCCTGCCCTATGTGTGCGGGTCTGCTAGTACATAGCCGAATAAAGCGCTTAGTTTATGCCTGTAGCGACCTTAAAACAGGTGCTGCTGGCAGTGCTTTTAATCTAGTGAATAGTCCACTGTTGAATCATCAGATAAACGTCCAGTCAAACATCATGCAAGATGATTGTAGTCAGCTACTTTCCACTTTCTTTAAACGACGTAGAAAAGAAAAAAAGCAAGCCAAACAAGCGGCTAATAACACCTCTATTTAATAACCAATATAGTCTCCTGACATTGGGATTAGAAATAGCAGCAGATTGATGGCGAATATTGAGCCTTGTGCTAACTTATAAGTGTCACGCGTATTTAATCTTATCGATTATTCAGGCTTTATAGCTGATGAATAATATATAATTTTTCAATCCTGTATCTAGCTCATGGAAAGAACCCTATGCCGGCTAACTTAGCTAGTAATCCAGAACAATCGTCTATTCAAGAATCTCCTCAAATTACTATTCCTGAACCAATTTTTGATCAAAATAAAAAAAACGTTCTTTTAATAGTCTTAATGCTGTGTTTGATACCCAGTATTCTCAACCTTGTAGGCGTCGATTTTTCCTCATCGGTGATTAAACTTGAGAGTAGCCAACCGATTGATGTTAGCAATGTATATGATAACCTTGCAGGAACACTTCAGCATACTCTCCTAGAGTGGTCTGCTGTAATACTCGCCATACTCACCTTTATTCTAGCACTAATGCATTATCGCATTTATAACGACATTGCTATTCCTATTATGGGGATGACTCTTCTTTGTTCCGGCTTTGTTGATGCATTTCATATACTAGCAGCAACTCGAATTATTACCGCTGAAGTGGCCAATACTGACTTCATAGCCTTTACTTGGGCTTTATCCCGTATTTTTAATGCCTTTATTATGGTTATTGGTACTTTAATTTGCTTCGTTCTATATGCTAAGAAGCGTCAAATGAGTACGACCGAATTTCAAAATAATGATTTAAATAATAAAATTAAAAAAAATGAGCAGCGAGTATTATTACTAATAGCTATTTGTTTTTTTACACTAGTTTTTCTATCAATCTTTATTGCAATAAATAGTACTAGCTTTCCACAAACTCAATTTACACAAGCTTTTATCACCCGACCTTATGATGTACTGCCACTCGGGCTTTTTATTTTTGCCTCCAGCTTATTTATTAATTTATATAAGCAATACCCGACACGAGCAAAATATGGTCTATTGCTCAGCTTAATACCTGCAATCGCCACCCAACTTCATATGGGCTTTGGCTCAGCAGCATTGTTTGATAATCATTTCAACATAGCTCATAGTTTGAAAATACTCGCTTATGGCTGTGCATTTTCAGGTGTATTAGTTGATTTGAGTCATTCAAGGCTAGACGGCATGAGCCAGAGCGAAAATATCAGTACAGGATCAACCTCACGCAACAAACAAGAACCCGATGAAGCACTTCATAGTAAATTATTAACGGTTGGTCACGCTAAGCACTCCATTAGTATGCAAATACCCATTGCTGCTTTTATTTTAGTCTTAAGTGTTACCAGTCTAGTAAGCTTTTTGTTCTATTTTGAAACAGAACGTTTATTAACTCAACAAATAAGTAATGAGGTAGCTATTGAAAGCAATTTAGTTGAGCCGATGATCGAGCAACTTTATAGCCAAGCTCATTCTGATATATTATTTCTTAGTCGCACACCTCCAATTCAAGGCATGTTAAAGTCAGCAGGCAATGGTGATATTCATAACTATACGTTATGGAAAGATCGCATGGAGCAAATTTTTAGCCAATTCCTTATTAATAAGGCATTTTATTATCAGATCCGTTTCATTGGCGTTGCCAATAATGGCCAAGAACTTATCAGTGTTCGTAACGACAACTACAGCGTAATCATTCCTAGTTATCGTTTACAACAAAAGTCTTCAAGGCCTTACTTCAAGGCAACGCTTGATAAAGATCCTGGACAAGTATATTTTTCAAAAATAGAGCTTGCTAAAAATCACGGTAAAATTGAACAGCCACACAAACCCGTGTTGAGAGTTGCCACGCCCGTATACGATCCGGTTACAGGCAATAGATTTGGATTAATTATTATTAATTTGAACTTTGGTGAGTTTATCGCGCAATTAAAAACAAGGGAGATGAGTCAACTCTCATTTTATTTGGCAAATAAATCCGGCGATTTTTTATCACATCCTGATAATGATAAAGTTTTTGGTTTTGACCTTCAGCAGCGTTATTTAATTCAAGAAGAGTTCCCCACGTTAACACCAATTGTCAGTAAACAAATAAAAGAACATAGCCTTGGTAAAGTGTCCATTAATGACAATCAGTACTTGGGCCATTATCAACAGGTAAAATTAACTCATTTCGATAGCCTCCATCAATTGAACTTATTAGTACTTAAAAATACCACCAAAATGGAACAGACTCTAGCTGCCTATAGAATACGTAGCTTATTACTTGGCAGTACTTTAGCTTTAGTTGCTCTAGCAATAGCTATCATTGCGGCCAGACGTATTGCTAATCCACTGCAACAAATTACACTCAGTTTAGAGAACTATGAGACATCTAATCAACTAGGTGAGCTGCCGATCCAAAGCAGTACTGAAATTGGAGTGTTAGCCCGTAGCTTTAATAATTTATTTGCACAAATGCAGTTCTCATTGCGAGAACAACAACATTCTGCACTACTTGAAAAACAAAGCTCTGACCAAATAAATGCCATATTCTCAAGTGCTGCTGAAGGTTTTATCACGATAAATGAGCGTGGAAGTATTATTTCTTTCAATCAAGCAGCCCAAAAAATGTTTGGTTACAGTGAAGAAGAGACGCTCAATAAAAATATTAATATGTTAATGCCGTTCAATGAGAGCGCCAAACATGATGCCTATCTGAGTAACTATAAGAATACCGGTATTGCCAGCATTATGGGCGTTGGCAGAAAACTACAAGCGCAAAAAAAATCAGGCGAAGAATTTCCCATTCACTTATCCATATCGAAAGTAAGCAGTGAACAAGGAGTTGTTTTTACCGGGATTGTTCGTGATATTTCAAAAGAAGAGTTACTTGAGTTAGCACAAGAAAAAAATCAACGCGCATTAATGGAGGTCAATGAACGCATAAGCTTAGCTACGGATGCGGCAAGTATCGGTATTTGGCAATATGAAATAGCCAATGACAAGCTAACTTGGGATAAGTGGATGCATAAAATTTATGCCACATCACCACAAGACTTTACTGGCAATATTAACTATTGGCAGCAGACAGTTCATCCTGAGGATGTTGAATCAGCGATCCAAGCAGTAAACAACGCCATAGAAAGGAAGTCTAGTTTAGACAGTGAGTTTAGGATAATTACTCCTACAGGTACTATAAAACACATAAAAGCCATGGCTTTAGTGAAACTAGATGGTCAGGGTAATGCGGTACAAATTACAGGCGTTAACTTTGATATAACTGAACGAATAGTTGTTGAGCAAGAACATATTGCAGCCAAAGAATTAGCAGAGGATACTGCTCGACATAAAGCTGAATTTCTTGCCAGTATGAGTCATGAAATTCGTACACCAATGAATGGTATTCTGGGCATGTTAGGCTTATTACTTAGAAATGACTTAAGTGAAGAACAAATGCATAGAGTCGAATTGGCTAACTCAAGTGCAGAAGCGTTACTTTATTTGATCAATGACATTCTGGATTTTTCTAAGATCGAGGCAGGAAAACTTGACTTAGAAGTGATAGATTTTGACTTAAGAAAACTCTTTGGGGAGTTTAGTGAGTCACTTGCGTTAAAGAGCCAAGAAAAAAATATTGAGATTATTTTAGACAACAGAGGCATCCAACAAAGTCATGTAAAAGGTGATCCTGGACGTATCAGGCAAATTCTGAACAATTTAACCGGTAATGCGATTAAATTCACCGAGCAAGGTGAAATTGTTATCACGGCAACATTAATGGAAAAAAATGAACAGTTAAGCTTAGAATGCAGTGTAATCGACACCGGAATTGGCATCCCGAGAGATAAAATCCCTTTTTTATTTCAATCATTTACACAGGTAGACGCCTCTACAACGAGAAAGTATGGCGGTACGGGTTTAGGACTCGCGATTTGTAAGCAGTTATGTCAGTTAATGCAGGGAGATATAAAGGTTACCAGTATTTTAGGGAAAGGCTCTACTTTTTCATTTACTATTAACTTAGCCAAAAGTACTAAAGCACATATTGTCTTACCCAATGTAGACATTAATAATGTACCTATGTTAATCGTTGATGACAATGCGACCAATAGAGAAGTATTAAAAGCTCAATTACAGCATTGGGGCGCCATCGTATATGAGGCTGATTGTGGTTTAACTGCCTTATCAGTACTTGAAAATAATGTTTTAGACCCGCAACAAGACAATATCGTAATGGCATTTTTTGATATGCATATGCCACATATGGATGGTTCTGAACTGGCTAGAAATGTCAAAAACAATGTACTATTAAAAGATATAAAATTAGTGATGATGACCTCTATGGCAGCTCGTGGAGATGCTAGCTACTTTATGAGTTTAGGCTTTGCTGCTTATTTTCCTAAACCAGCCATAACAAAAGATTTATTTAAGACGTTAAGTTTGTGTTTATCCGATAAAGACTCTTTATCACAAGATTTACCCTTGATAACTCACCACTATTTGAAAGAAGTTGAACCTGAAGACATGAACAATAAAAATTTCAGCCAGTGCCGATTATTGCTAGTAGAAGACAATCGTATTAATCAAGAAGTAGCTCGCCATATTCTCGCTGAATTTAACATAATCCCTGATGTTGCTGTTAATGGCTTAGAAGCATTAGCACTACTTCAATCAACAATGGGACAAGCTACAAAAGGTAAAACGAATTACGATATAATTTTAATGGATTGCCAAATGCCTGAAATGGATGGTTATCAAGCAACCAAAGCCATTCGAAATGGAGAGGCTGGAGAAGATAATAAAGCGATCACCATTATAGCAATGACGGCCAATGCGATGAAAGGTGATAAAGAGAAGTGCTTAGCCTCAGGCATGACCGATTATTTAAGTAAACCTATCGATCCCGTAAGCATTAAAGAAAAACTATCTCAGTACTTTGAACTTTCGATTGAAAATGAATTGAGCATTACCCCCTCTAGCCCTCCGTTAGAAATACAAAGTGCGATTGAAGTATCTGAAGTAGTAACAACTTCAGAGGTTATGACTGTTGACGATAAAGAAGCCGGCTCAGAAAAAGAACAACAGGTTATATGGCAAAGGGAGGAATTTAGTAAACGTTTAAATAACAATGAAATAATTCAGCAAAAACTTATTGAATTATTTTTAGAAGAAACGCCTAAACAACTTAATGAATTAGCCAACAGCATCGAACAAGGAAATAACACGCAACAACACGAAATTAGCCATAAAATTCAAGGTATGTCAGCAAACTTAAGTGCTAAAGCGTTATTGCAGCAAACCAAAGACTTTAATCAATATGTAAAGGAGTCAGATCCAGTTCAAGATAAAGTAGAGCGTTTATTCCAAGCAATGGAGTTAAGTTATCAAGTGCTTGAACAAGAATTAAAACATAGCCTCAGTAATAAATAGCCAGCAGCTAACTATAAACAACTGAATATTAATGACTTTAAGGTACTCAAATAAAGGAATGATTTATCTTGGCTGCTATTAACTTTTTAGCTTAAATTTGATATACCCAGCACATTAAGGTATTAATAGAGTCGTAACGACAGCAAAACAATAATAATAAAAAAACAGCTAAGGTTTTCACTACACATGATCAAACGTATTCTGCCCATTTATCACACGGGTTGGTTTTATCTGCTTCTATTATTCTGGGGTTTTAGCTTTTGGTATGTTTCCATTGGCGGTCTAAATCCATTGAATCAATTAAATATTCATTGGCAAAGTCAACTTAAACAATCCTCTGCATTGTCGGAAAAAAATTCGGGGTTAGAGACTAGCGATGTTTTAACGTTACAATCAGGGTTCAATGAACAAGATATAACATCAGTGATGGCACTCTTGTCATCTAACCCTAATAGCCAGATAACATTTTTAGGCCATCAATCAGACATTTTTATGAAAAAGCTTGAGGGTTACTTATCCTTAAAGCCGCGTAAGAATAAGATTGTTATCGACTCAAACCTAATAACATCAGCATCACCATTAAAGTCTCAAGCTACAATGACTTTTTCGCCGCTGCTCAATTGGTTTCGTTTTTCGTCCAAAGCGAACACGGATATTTTGAGTTCCCCCTACTTTATTTATACGCCTTTATTAAAAAATGAACGACAAAGTTTTCCTTTGGTATGGCACCAACAAGGGAAAATTCACCTCAGTTTAGCCGGCGAAATATTAAAGCAGCTAAGTTCAAGTACTGAACTACTTATCAAACAAGATTGGCAATTAAGTTTAATAAGCCAAGAAAATATTTTAATCCCTACAACATTGCCTTTAGGTTTTTTCGGTGAGGTATTTATATCAGCAAACTTACCTCGGGTTGATAAGATAAACCAAGAAAAGTCTGCTTCTCATTTATCTAAGTTAATCTCGGTAAGTCAGTTTATTCAAAGATACTCTTCTGGTACTACTAACCCAAGAAATGAATACAAAGTCATCATCATTACCGATAATGAAAACTCACACGATAAAATAATCACGCCGTTACTTAACAAGTTGCTTCAACACGATTATGTTTCACAGAGTCTAGTCATTCTAGTATTGACTTGGTTGCTATTATTTATCGCTATGATCCTAACTTGGTTCATTCGTCACTTTTCCTTAAAACAGCAATTAATGAGTGTATTTAGTTACACCTTGCTGCTACTTACTCTGCAATATTTTTTGTTCAATCAGCAGCAATGGCTTGAAGTTATGCCTGTAATTATTGTAATCATCGGTACATGGCTGTTACTTTTTGCTTATCAAAAAGAATATAGCTACTTTGTAGCCGCGCTTAATTATCAAGGTCCTTTGAACAAGATAGATGGATCTACGCCTCGGGTTGCATCCAAACTAACGAAGTTAACAAGCCACAACAAAGAACAATTGACTCCAGTAAAAACAAGCACGACTTTACTTGAAGAAAGAAATATGGCGGCAAATCGTAATCGAATGTCACCAGCAGATAAGCTATCACCGGATAACCTTGAACAAACGTTAGTAATACTTGATAACCAAGTACAGAGCCAAGCAAAATTCAGTCACCACCTTACGGTTGAAAACTTTGGTCGTTACCAAGTTGAAGGTATTTTAGGAAAAGGTGCTATGGGCATTGTTTATCAAGGTGTCGACCCTAAAATAAACCGTCATGTTGCTATAAAAACACTACAATTAAGCGATGATATTGATTCTCCGGAGTTTGGTGAAGCTAAAGAGCGTTTCTTTAGAGAAGCGCAAACAGCGGGTGGTTTAAGCCATGCTAATATAGTTACTATTTATGATGTGGGTGAGGATAATCACTTAGGTTATATCGCCATGGATTTACTCACTGGTGCACCCTTATCATTATTTACCCAGCCTGGGCAAACACTCCCTACGCCATTAGTTTATCAATTACTAATTCAGATAACAGATGCACTAGATTATGCCCACAAGCAAGATGTTGTGCATAGAGATATCAAACCAGCCAACATTATTTACGATGATGATTTACTCAAAGTTACCGTAACGGACTTTGGCATAGCCTACGTTAGTGATAACAGTAAAACCCGTACTGGCATTATTATGGGCAGCCCTTATTACATGTCTCCAGAACAAATACTCGGTTTAAAGGTAGATGGTCGTAGTGACATTTTCAGCTTAGGCGTCACGTTCTACCAACTACTCTGTGGGCACTTACCTTTTGAGGGGGAGTCCATCGCTACTGTTGCTTATCAAATTACTAAAGCGAGAGCCATTGCTGTCAATCAGCACAATACTAGCCTACCGACAAGTGCGATGCGTATCTGTAATAAAGCCATGCATAAGGATATTGAAAAACGTTATCAAACAATGGCTGAATTTAAACTAGCCTTAACGAGCGCGCTTAAAAGAGATTTTAAGCTCGACTAACTAACTAACTAACTAACTAACTAACTAACTAACTAACTAACTAAAGGTTAATCAATTAACTAGCTATGCATCATAATAAGATAAAGGTGAGAACAGTTACTCCTATGAATTATCACATAAAATCCCTTTGTCATCAGGGCGCGATTCGTGACAATAACGAAGATGCAATTAGTTACGGCACCGATGAAAAGACAGGTGTTACATGGATGGTAGTGGCCGACGGCATGGGGGGACATAATGCCGGTGAAGTGGCGAGTGCCATGTTAGTTGATCATATCAAGTGTGCATGGGATAAAATATCTCTAACTAAACAACTTGATTGGCCTACATGGATTACTGAGCAACTCAATGCCGCAAACTTAGCCATTCTTCATTCAGCAAGTAATAATAGTGCCCAGCAAGGCATGGGAACGACAGGTGTATTAATAGTTATTGATAACAATGAATGCCATATTGGCTGGGTTGGTGATTCCAGAGCATATACTTTAATAAATCATAAATTAGTACAAGAGACTGTCGACCACACCATGATTCAAGAGTTAGTCAATAAAGGGGCGATAACTGCTGAAACAGCAAAAAATGCCAATACTAAAAATTTGCTTTCACAGGCAATTGGCGTTCGAGAAAAAATATCAGTGGATACAACCACTATCGCAATCAATAATGGCGATACGATTATGTTGTCAACCGACGGCTTGCATGATTATTTAACTGAACACGAGATTAATCAGTATTTATCAGAATTTTCTCTTGATAAAGATGTCTGTCATGACATGTTATATCGAGCAATGGCAAAAAATAGCAGAGACAACGTTACCTTAGGTTTAATCTATTTAACCAAATAAAGTGACGTAACTTTAAGTAAAATAAACAATGTAGGAGTTTGTATGGCTTATCTAGCCTTGAGTGTTGAAGATGTAATTATTAATAAATGGCCATTAGCGGAAGGTATTTTACATATAGGCCGTGCCAGTGATAATGACATCCAAATTAATGATGGTGCAGTCAGTTCAAGACATGCTCGATTAATAACAGAGCCAGACCCATTCATTGAGGGTCAATTGATGACTTATGTAGAGGATCTTGCCAGTACCAACGGCACTGAATTGAATGGTACAAAGATAACTCGTGAAAAACTAAGCCATGATGACATCGTCACCATAGGGTTTAATCAATTTCAATTAATTGATAAAGAATCAAATAAACTTGATGAAACAGCTATTATTATTAGTTAACTTGGCTACTGGCCTGCGATTCAAATAGCTCATTTATTACTTGGTTAAAATGAGACTGTCTACGTGAGGTCATTTTATTATGCTGACGGTTTAGTTGTTTTTTACGTTGATTATTTTTTAATGATCTTTTCATCTTTTAAGACTTCCAAAGGTTATTTATATTATCTGTTCACTATAGAGGGCTATAGTGACAGTTTTATGACATTGGAAAATCAACAAGACGAGAGGGAGATTGCCGTTACTTTTATTGAACCACTTCAGATTTCTCTTCACCTTTCTCTTCAATTGTCGCTGTAGGCTCTTGCTCAGACAAAGCTTCCTTTGATGACTCATCCATTAGCCGCTCTTCAATTAGCGCCTTCATCAGTAATGCTGCTTGTGACTTATCTTGCGTTAGTTTTAAGGCTGTAGACTGCTCTATTGCTTTGTCATCTAACCAGCTTAATGTGTCGTAATATCGACGAATATTATCAACGTAATGCACAGGCTCTTCACCACGGGCATAACCATGTTTAGTATTTTTGTAATATTTTTTCTGTTGTAATAACGGCAAGCGAGTCTTAACTTCCACCCAACGGTCAGGATCTCCACCTTGGCGTTGGGTGATAATTCGTGCATCATTTAAATGACCAAAACCAATATTGTAAGAAGCTAACGCAAACCAAATACGATCTGGGGCCGGTATTCTATCCGGCATCATAGCAATCATGCGTTTAAAGTATTTTGCGCCGCCTCGAATGCTTTGTTCGGTATCTAAACGGCTTTTTATACCCATTTGTTTCGCTGTTGCCAATGTCAACATCATCATGCCTCGAACACCGGTATATGAACGTGCTGTAGGGTTCCAGTGTGATTCTTGATAGCTAATAGCTGCTAATAAACGCCAATCAAGCTCTTGTGCGTACTTTTTGAAGAAATCTCTATATTCAGGTAAAGTACTTTCTACCGCCTTAATAAATGTCCGAGTTTCAACATAATTAAACTGTTCAATATGACCATAATATTTGTCATCTAGCGCAAGTAAAGTACCGTTTTGATGTACTATACCAAAAAACTCCACCAAGCTTGCTAAGATGTCATCAGGGCTATTTTCACTCACCATCCAAGCCAGTTGTTCAGGCTCATCAATGCTAAAACCTATACTTATTTCGGGAAAATAACGGCGATTAATGGCTAAGCTATTACTGTCAATAATGGTGTAATCTATTTCGCCACTTAATACTTTTTTCAGTAACTCTTCGCTATCAAACTCAGCTGTTTCTTGCCAAACTAGTTCGCTATTTGTTTTTTTCAGCTTTTCAAGGTTTTCTACGTAACTTGAGCCTGAAGTCACCATTAACTTCCCGGTTAAATCAGCCACTTCCCTCGGTCTAATATTACCTTGTTTAAACACTAACTTCTGGCTAATAGTTTGATAGCTAGGAGCAAACCTAAAACGTTGTAAGCGTTTATCGGTAATTGATAATCCCGCCGCAAGTAAGTCTACTTCACCCGTATTTAATTTAATGAAAAGCTCATTAAGGCTATAAGTGGGGACAATACGTAATTCAACATTGAGTGAATCAGCATATTTTTTTGCTAACTCATATTCAAAACCAGCAAAGCCATCTGCGGTGCTGTAATAGTTTGTCGGGCCGAAGATAGTGCCAATATTGATATAACCTCTATCCAAAATACGGGATAAACTTGCTGTATCATTTTTTTTATTACAAGCACTCAACAACGTGGTCACAAAAATAACCAAGACCAACGCGGTAAATTTAGTCACTAACTTACGCTCTAACATACTCTCTAACATAGTAAAGAGCTTAGATTTTATTGAAAAAGATAAATATTTATTCATGTGCTCAATTGTGTCGTGTATTGAACTATTAGCCAAGCATTTTTTACCTGACAAGCATGTCAAGTTATTACTTCATTTTTTACGTTAACAAAAGCGTTATTTTCAACTATAATATGCGCGAAATTTTCGGTTAGCTTTTACTGTGCAAATTTAGCAATTAAAAGCCAATCAAAGCCTTACATAAAACTTGGTGATTACCCTATGACGATGTTGATTAAAAACCTTCGTGGCGCTCCAGCACTTTCTGACTTTAGAGTTAAAAAACTATTAGCTCAATGTGAACAATTACAACTGCCAGTAAATGATATTTATGCTGAATTTGCCCATTTCGCTCAACTTAATGAAGAATTAAGCGCAAGCGAAGAGAATGTTTTACAGCAATTACTTACTTACGGTCCAACAATTGAAGAACATCAACCTGCTGGTTTGTTTTTATTAGTGACTCCTCGTCCGGGCACTATCTCTCCTTGGTCATCAAAATCTACCGATATAGCACACAACTGTGGCTTAGCTAAAGTAGTTCGTTTAGAGCGCGGTATTGCGTATTACGTCACGTTAAAAAGTGATACGCCATTAACCACTGAGCAAGAAGTACAATTAAACGCTTTATTGCACGACCGTATGATGGAAAGTATTTTTAATGACTTTGATCAGGCAAGTTTACTTTTTGCTAGCAGTGAACCAGCTAAATTAACTGTTATTGATATTGAAAATGGCGGTAAAGAAGCGTTAGTGCAGGCAAATATTGAATTAGGTTTAGCTTTAGCGGTTGATGAAGTTAATTACTTATTTGAAAACTTCACTAAACTAGGTCGTAATCCTCACGACATTGAGCTTTACATGTTTGCTCAAGCAAACTCTGAGCATTGTCGTCATAAAATATTCAACGCTGCTTGGACTATTGACGGCGTTAAACAAGAAAAATCTTTGTTTAAAATGATCCGTAATACCCATGAAATCAATCCTGACTATGTACTAAGCGCTTATAAAGATAATGCTGCGGTTATGGTAGGTAATAAAGGCGGTCGCTTCTTCCCTAATCCTGAAACGAATGTGTATGGTTACCACCATGAAGACATTCAAATATTGATGAAAGTTGAAACTCATAACCATCCAACTGCTATTTCTCCATATCCTGGTGCTGCAACTGGCTCAGGTGGTGAAATTCGTGATGAAGGCGCTACTGGTATTGGTTCAAAACCGAAAGCTGGTTTAGTCGGTTTCTCTGTATCTAACTTACGTATTCCTGAGTTTGTACAACCTTGGGAAACTGATTTTGGCAAACCAAGCCGCATTGTTACTGCTTTTGATATCATGATGGAAGGCCCATTAGGTGGCGCAGCATTTAACAATGAATTTGGTCGTCCTGCTATTTTAGGTTACTTTCGTACTTATGAAGAAGAAGTTAACTCGTTTAACGGTAAAGAAGTACGTGGTTACCACAAACCAATTATGCTTGCTGGTGGGTTAGGCAACATTCGTGATGAACACGTACAAAAACGCGAAATTATCGTTGGCGCTAACCTTATCGCTTTAGGTGGCCCAGCAATGAATATTGGTTTAGGTGGTGGTGCTGCTTCGTCAATGGCATCTGGTCAATCAGCTGAAAGCTTAGACTTTGCTTCGGTTCAACGTGAAAACCCAGAAATGGAACGTCGTTGCCAAGAAGTTATTGATAAGTGTTGGCAGCTTGGCGAAGAGAACCCAATAGCCTTCATTCATGATGTTGGTGCGGGTGGCTTATCTAATGCTTTCCCTGAATTAGTTTCTGATGGCGGCCGAGGGGGTATTTTTGAACTGCGTAAAGTACCTAATGACGAGCGTAGTATGGCGCCACATGAAATTTGGTGTAACGAATCTCAAGAACGTTATGTCATTGCCGTATCAGATAAGAACCTAGCGACTTTTGAACAAATATGTCAACGTGAACGTGCTCCCTATGCCGTTGTTGGTCGTGCAACAGAAGAAGAGCACTTAACCGTAACTGACTCGCACTTTAGCGACGATGAAAAATTAAATACGCCAATTAATTTACCACTTGAAGTATTACTAGGTAAAACACCTAAAATATTTAAAGACGTTAAAACGGCAACCGCTGCGGGTGATTCATTAGACCTTAGCACAGTGACATTAGCTGACGCTGCTGACAGAATTTTAAGCTTACCAACCGTTGCTGAAAAAACCTTCCTAATTACCATTGGCGATCGCTCGGTAACCGGTATGGTTAATCGTGATCAAATGGTTGGTCCTTGGCAGGTTCCTGTGGCTGATTGTGGTGTTACCGCCTCTGCACTTGATTCATACCACGGCGAAGCAATGTCACTCGGTGAGCGCACGCCAGTTGCCTTATTAAACTTTGGCGCATCTGCTCGTTTAGCCGTCGCTGAATCACTTACTAACATTGCCGGTACTGATATTGCTGGTTCTGACGGTAATAGGCTAAACCGTATTAAGCTTTCAGCTAACTGGATGTCCCCTGCGGGTCACCCTGGTGAAGATGCAGGCCTTTATGAGGCCGTTAAAGCCATTGGTGAAGAACTTTGTCCAGCCCTTGGTTTAACCATTCCGGTAGGTAAAGACTCAATGTCGATGCGTACTCAGTGGGATGAAAATGGTGAACAAAAGTCTGTCACCTCGCCAATGTCATTGATCATTACCGCTTTTGGTGTTGTTGAAGATATTCGTAAAACCGTAACGCCAGAGTTAAGAACTGATAAGGGCGAAACTCGTCTTGTTGCCATTGATTTATCGCAAGGTAAAAAACGTTTAGGTGGCTCTTGTTTAGCGCAAGTTTACAAACAGCTTGGTAGTGAAACACCTGATGTTGATAGTGCAGAAACCTTAAAAGGCTTCTTCAACGCGATGCAGACACTTGTTCGCGCTGAAAAATTGATTGCTTATCATGATATTTCAGACGGTGGTTTATTCACTACGGTTACTGAAATGGCCTTTGCTGGCCATACCGGTGTTGATATTGACATCAGTAAACTCGTTAGTGTAAATGAAGCAACAGGTGCAAGTGATGATTTAGCAACCTTATTCAATGAAGAGTTAGGTGCTGTTATTCAAATTCACGAAGATGATGTAGAGGCTATTCACGCTATTTTAGCTGAGCACGGCATTTTGGATTACTGCACTGATATTGGCCGACTTAACAACGAAGATACTATTCGATTTAGCCGTGATGGCGACGTTGTGCTAGAAAACTCCCGTACTTATTACCGTACGGTTTGGGCACAAACGACTTACAGAATGCAGTCACTTCGTGATAATCCAGAATGTGCACAACAAGAACACGATGTTAAGTTTGATACTGAAGATCCAGGCTTAAACACTGAGCTTACTTTTGATATCAACGAAGATATTGTTGCCGATTTAATCTTAAAAGATGCACAAAACGCAACGAATCCACGTATCGCTATTTTACGTGAGCAAGGCGTTAACTCACATGTTGAGATGGCAGCAGCTTTTGATAGAGCAGGTTTTGTTGCTATTGATGTTCATATGTCTGATATTTTATCAGGCCGTACTGATTTAGCTAACTTCAACGGTTTAGTTGCTTGTGGCGGTTTCTCTTACGGTGATGTTCTAGGTGCTGGTGAAGGTTGGGCAAAATCAATCTTATTTAATGCTGATGCACGCGCAATGTTTAAAACATTCTTCGAACGGACAGATACCTTCACCTTAGGTGTATGTAATGGTTGTCAAATGTTGTCTAACTTAAAAGATATCATCCCTGGCTCAGAGCATTGGCCTCGTTTTGTACAAAACAAATCAGAGCGTTTTGAAGCACGTTTCTCACTAGTTGAAATACAAGAAAGCCCATCGGTATTGTTTAAAGGCATGGTTGGTTCACGTATGCCAATTGCTGTTTCACATGGTGAAGGTCATACTGAATTTAGCTCTGATGAAGCAATCGATGCGGCGAATAACTCAGGCACAGTGTCAATGCGTTACATTAACAACTACGGTGATGTGACTGAAACATACCCAGCGAATCCTAACGGCTCTGTTGATGGTATAACTGCATTAACAAGTACTGATGGTCGTGTAACGATTATGATGCCACACCCTGAGCGTGTATTTAGAACAGTTGCTAACTCATGGCATCCAGATAGCTGGGGTGAAGATTCACCTTGGGTACGCATGTTCCGTAACGCTCGTGCTTTTATCGGTTGATCTTTTTGCTATTAAGCCCAAATCATTTGTCAAAAGTACTCACTGACATTCGTCAGCTCCGTGCGTTTTCCTTTGATTTGGACTGACTAGCTGCAAGATAAACCATAAAATATAACCGGTAAATTTCTGTTAAGAGATTTATCGGTTTTTTATTGCCTTTTTTTCCTTGTTAAAATATTGTTACACCAAGAGGTTAATTCCGAATAACGCACTACCCCGAACTAACAAAAATAATAAAGGACATATTGCTTATGCAACAACATGACAGCTCTCCCCTAACCGATTATGTAGAATATTCTGAAGATGAAATGTTAAACCGTTCGCAAAGTTTTTATAACCAGGTTAAACGTCGTCATTCCATCCGCAGTTTCAGCGATAAACCGGTCGATAAACAAGTTATCGAAAACTGTTTAAAAGCAGCTGGAACCGCTCCTAGTGGTGCAAATCATCAACCTTGGCATTTTGTTGCCGTTAATTCTGCCGATATAAAAAAACAAATTAGAGAGCAAGCAGAGTTTCATGAGCGTGGTTTTTATGAAGGCCGTGCAGGAGAAGAGTGGTTAGGTGCTTTAAAAGATTTAGGTACTGATGCTAACAAACCTTATTTAGAGCACGCACCTTGGCTTATTGCTATTTTTAGTCAAAAGAAAGGCGGTATTACTGAAGATGATAAAAACACAAATTATTATGTTCATGAGTCGGTTGGTATTGCCACCGGCATATTGATTACCGCACTGCATAATGCTGGTTTAGTAACGTTGACACATACCCCCAAACCAATGTCATTTTTGAACAAGGTTTGTCAGCGTGGCGATAATGAGCGTGCTTATATGTTACTTATTGCCGGTTACCCAAGTGAAGATGCTACCGTACCTGCTCATGCACAGGTGAAAAAGAGTTTAGAAGATATAGCAACGTTTTTATAAGGACTAATGACCATTTATTATGTAATGGGTAGTCTAGTTAAGCAAAATCTAACGCAATATCTGTGCAACCTTTTGCGCAGCGAATACCGGTAAGTTCACCTTGTTCTGGTGTATAAAGGGTTAATGGTTGCTTACAAGTATTACACGGGACTGTTCTTCCTGACATAACTTGTTTAAGCAATTTTTTTTGTTCAAAGAATGACTCTTTACTCGCCTTTTGTAGCGCTGCGAACTGTTTAAGATCTATATTCATAACCTTCCAAACTCACTAATAATGAAGCCAACAATTTATTCAACGTTAAAAAAGTTGTTAACGTAATACATTGTGGCGGTAATCTATTTAGAACTGGTTAACGCTACTCTACAAAGTAAACACCGTCAAACTGCCCTTTTAATGGTGCGGCGCTTGACTCCAATAACGCTTGATAACTGGCAATATTCTCATAAGTCGCCGGCATTTGTGGATAAGCGGTAATTTCCCAAGGTAAATCGGCATGTGCTTCTGATGGCGTAAAAGACAGTTTTTGATTGTTTTCTAATAATAATTGGCCGAAGTTAAGTGCAAGTTCCTGACTGGGAAATAATATTGAAAATTCAATTTCACGCTCACTAAGTAAATCTTCACCACTTTCTTGCATCTGCCATAGGGTATTGCCAATTTCATCTTCAGGGTAAAGTGCTAAATCACGTGTCATAGTTACTCTCATTTATTTATATTATTGAGGATTATTATCCTCATTTCGATATTTTAGCTTTGCTAAGTGAATAAACCTAGTAAAATAAGTGCAAAGTCCTCGTTACTCATTTGAAATATGCCCGTAGATCACAACTGTTCAGACACGCAAGGTCAAAGCCAAACTCAAAGCCAAACTCAAAGCCAGGAAAAGTTTGAATGGCATATTATTATCACAGAGAAATGTGTCGCTGAACAAGAAAACTGTACTGCCATTACACTATTAGCAAGTTACGGTCATGGGCAGAATATTTCGCTGTCAAAAGCTGAGTTAAAACAAGCAATAAGTAAAGGCGCGTTATGGCTAACGCCCGCTAAAAACAAGCAACAAACACAACGACTACGTCGGGTAAAGAAACGGTTGTTAGTTGGTGATGAACTGCACTTTTATTTCAATAAAGAAGTGCTATCAGCACCAGTACCACAAGCAAAGTTAATTGCCGATTTAACTGAGTACAGTGTTTGGTATAAACCTTACGGTATGCTCTCTCAGGGCTCTAAATGGAGCGATCATTGCACCATAGCTCGTTTCGCTCAACAAAACTTACCGAACGAACGCCCGGCCTTTATTGTGCATAGATTAGATAGAGCAGCAACGGGTTTAATTATTGTTGCCCATAGTAAAAGCGCAGCAAGAGCGCTGTCTCATATGTTTGAGCATCATCAACTAGAAAAGTATTATCACATCATTGTCCATGGAGATCACAATGAAAGGCCTCAGCCAGAAGTCATAGAAAAGGACGTTGATGGCAAAAGTGCCCGCAGTACCTTTACTTGCTTGGCCTATGATAGCGCTACAGATCGTTCGCTAATAAGAGTAAAAATAGACAGTGGCAGAAAACATCAAATACGATTACATGCAGCAAGCATTGGTATGCCGGTAGTCGGTGATAGATTGCATGGCGTAGCGGGTATAGATGAACAGTGTAATTTGCAATTGTGTGCCGTTAGCTTACGTTTTATTTGCCCGCTAGCAGCTGAGATTACCCGAGTAAGTGCTACCCCCCTGATTGAAGAAGAACGCTTTTTTGAGTTACCAGAAACGTTAAAGCCTCAGTTATCACTGAGGCTTTAACGTTATAACTGAGGTACATATAATTGTTTATAAACGCACTTTATAACTTATTTTATAAACTCTTCATAAAAGAGGAAAGCGCGTTAAATAATAGACTAAATGCAGTAGTTAAAATCACTATCTTCAAGTAAAGACAAGCTGTCGCCAACCAAATCTTTTGTCGCTATCGCTTTTAATAATTCAAGACCAACTTCACGTTGCTCCTTAGTAAGTGCGATGTAGGGTAAGCGAAAGTTCTTAGGCACAGCATCTGTCATGATCAAGGCAGTATTGATGGCAATAGGATTAGGCTCACAAAATAGCCACTTCATCAAACCTTGTAAACTATCATTCAACTTAGCTGTTTCGTCTAAATTGTCTTTATCCATTAATTGGCGCATTAATCCTGGAATGATATTAGAAGTAACAGAAATAACACCATGAGAGCCATGCTCATGACGACCAACATAACATTCATCGTCATTACCTGACCAACAAGCAATGCCCTGTTTTTCATAATAGGCGATACGATCATTACCGCCACATTCTTTAACACCAATAAAGTTTTTATGCTTTGATAAAGGCTCAATAACTGCTGGTATTAGGTCTTGGCCAGTTCTACCCGGTACGTTATAGATAAAAGCAGGACCAATATCAAGCACACGTTTAAAGTGCTCGCTGACACCTTTAAGTGATGTACGACCATAATAAGGATTAATTTGTAGTGCTGCATCCATACCTATGGCGAAACCATTTTCGGTGGCTTTTATTGCTTCGCGGGTATTGTTACTGCCCGTGTTACCAACAATAATAAGTTTATCACCAAAATTATGTACACAATGAGCAATAAGCATTAAATGCTCTTCCCAGCTAAGTAAATGCCCTTCGCCGGTTGTTCCACCAACTACTATGCCGTCTACGCCAGCAGCAATTTGTTGTTTTATTAAGAAATCATACGTTTTTAAACAAACCTCTCCTTTTTCAGTATAAGGAGTTTTTACTGCGGTAATTAAACTCGCTGCTTTTAATCGCTTCATTACTTATCTCTAATGCTTTTATTTAACTTTAATTAAGGTAAATTACAAATTCTTGCCGAACATTCTAACAATGACCGGGGGTATCAACAACCCGTCTCATGATATATTCTTCATTCGTTAGCCTATGTTGATAATGGAAGACTTGATGATCCAACGCTAATACCGTATATGCCTGATAGTTATCATCATTATTTAAGTCTGCTGCATAGAGTTCATCATTAATGAGTTCATTTTTAGTGAGTGTAAAGTGAATGTCACCAACAAGTCCCCAATCACCTAACTCGGTAATTTGCTCAATAACTTCACCTTTTATACCCAGTGTTATAAAAGTAAACTCAAAACTACCATCACCACTAAGTTCAGCATATTCAATGGTTTCATTGCCTTGTTCATCAATATCATTTCGAAACCAGCGGCCAAAAAGCAACGCTCGAGGGTACATAGTTTTACTCACCATTGTTTTCCTTAGATTTTGCTATGTGGAATTATAATTTTAAGTTATTACTTAGTAATAAAAAACCACAAGCCTTGTTAACAAGCTTGTGGTTATATTAATGTAAAAAGTGGGCATATGAAAAGTTATTCTATTTATCCGACCTCATCAATGCGTATTACCCGAATACTACTGCTATTCACTTGTTAACACCTTAATGCTGCCATTGACACTTTCTAAATTTATTTTACTGCCACCATTACCGATTTTTCCACGTAGGTTATGACCAGAAAAGAAATTCTTTTTAGTTTCTAGTCCATAAGCAGTCTTAATACTTCCATGCATTGTATCTACAGTAATATCGGCATTAATGTTTTCAGGAAGGTACAATTTAATACTACCATTAACGGTTTCAAGTTCGATGTTATTAAAGCTAGTAGCCTCTTGGGTGTAGACAACATCTACGCTGCCATTAACAGAACTAATTCTACTATCGCCGCTTAAACCACTCGCCTTTACAGACCCATTAACCACTTCTGCTTCAACTTCTCCACTGATATCTCGAATAATTAAACTACCGTTAATAAGTTCGATATCAAGTAAATTTGAATCTGCAGGTAACCATACTTGGTAATCAACTTTAGCCGACTGTATATTTTGGCGATAGCCATTCTCTTTATAATTGGTACTTACCGTTACCTTCTGTCCATCTTGAGTCATGTTAATGGTCACGTCATCACGAGATTCCTGAGTATTAGCGCTAACATTTGCCAACACTTTAATATTACGTTGTGACCAACTCTTAATGGTGACAGTGCCATTAATATTATTTAGGCTAAAGTCACTTTGGCTTGTTACCGAAAAAGATTGTGCTATTTCTTCATTAATTTGTGCTGATACTTGCAAGCTCAACAGATTAAACGAGGTGAACATTACTAAACTTAACAGACTGTTTTTAATTACTTTACTCATTATTTATTCCCTATGTTTTAATTATTGTTACCTTCACAAAAAAATTAGATGTAAGTTTAGCTAAAAAGGTTTAAATTTATCGACAAATAAACCATTTAGGAAAGTGAACGATGTCAGCACCGAAAGTACAGTTATTATTAACAGGTAATGAGTTGATGACTGGAGATATTGTTGACAGTAATTCAGCCATGATGGCACAAGTACTCAAAGGTATTGGACTTGGTGTTAATCGCAAAGTAACTGTTGCTGATGATTTAGCGCTACTTGTCAGTGAAATAACTTATATGGCGAGTACAAGTGACATCTTAATTATTAATGGTGGCTTAGGGCCGACAGTCGATGACTTAACGGCACAAGCGTTAGCGCTTGCTATAGGAGAAGAGTTAGGCCAGCACCCTCTAGCGCTTGCGCATTTAACCCGCTGGTGTCAGCAACGAGGCGCTGAGTTAAATGCTCCCAACCTCAAACAAGCCATATTACCTATGAGTTGCCAAATAATAGCGAACAGAAGTGGTAGTGCAGTTGGTTTTTCAGTACGCTATAAAAATTGTGATATTTACTGTACTCCAGGTGTTCCTCATGAGCTAAAAACAATGCTTAGAGAGCAAATAGTACCTGCTATCTCTAAAAATTTACCGACGGATTTGATCACAGATATTACTCGTTTGCAGGTGTTTGGTCTTGGTGAGTCTAGTTTACAAAAAATAATTAATGAGCAACTCCCGCACTGGCCAACAGCAATTGAATTAGGCTTCCGAGCCGGTATACCGTTACTTGAAGTAAAATTAACAATAAACACTAAGCAAGGCTTAGCGCTTAAACCCTTATGGAAAAAGAAGCTAGCCAACGTCCTTGGTGATCACTTAATCGCTGAAATTAAAGGAAAACCCAAAGCTCTTGCTGAACACCTTCTTAACCAATTACAGCAGAAAAACCTAAAGATAACTACGGCAGAGTCATGCACTGGTGGTCTAATTGCCAGTAAATTGACTGAGATTAGCGGTTCGTCGATAAGTTTTGAAGCAGGTTTTGTCACCTATAGTAACGAAATGAAGACAGCTATGCTGGATGTCCCCGTTCGTCTTTTTGAGCAATATGGCGCGGTAAGTGAAGCAGTAGTTATTGCCATGGCAAAAGGCTCTTTAGTAAAATCGAACGCTGATCTGACTATTGCTGTTTCCGGGGTTGCGGGTCCTGACGGAGGAAGTGATGATAAGCCTGTAGGCACCGTATGGTTCGCTTGGGGCAGTATTGATAATATTAAAACGCAATGTTTACTCTTACCTTACAACAGACATCAATTTCAGCAATTTGTCGCAGCGATTGGCTTAGACTTACTTCGTCGTTTTCAGCAAAATACAACAACAATACCAAATTATATAACAGAAAGAGCCTTTTCTGCTCAGTAAGTGTTAATAAACATAGATAAAACATTAACAAAATATGAACTAGAATAAGAATATAAGCGATTAACTCTCTGCTTAGTCATTGCTTAGTTTAGTAAAAATTTATATATTAAGACTAATAAATAATAGAAACAATAAATTTATATCAGGAGCTTATTTTGATAGAGAAAAATTTTATAACTAGCGGTCGTAATACCGTTATTCACAAAATAAAAAAATTCGACTTACTTATAATCAATGGTGATAAAGTCGTTGTTATTGTTAGTCATCGTGGCATAGGCGTTTATAAAGGTGAGATCCCAGAAAAACGTTCAATTGCTAAAAAAGCCTACCAAGATATTGTTGATATTTCGTCTTCTGAATTATTCGGTGAAGAAAAAACACTATTATTTGTGCAAGCGCTTGATGGCATAGAGTATAAAATAGATTACTCTAAAGAAGGCACTAATAGCTTTATCAAAATACATCAAAATCATTATATGTAACATAGCGTTTAAATTACACAATAATAATAATTATAAAAAAGAACAGCACCTACCGTTACTTGGCTCAGCAGTACTTAACGGTTAGGGGGGAGCCTTTGCAATGACCAAAGCCAGTTTAGTCAGTAATAATAAAAACAATATTGATTTAGTCTTAGAGCCTATCAAAGGTGGTGAGACCATCTCAGCCTTGAGTATCAAAGAACTAATTGACGCATCAGAATTTACAACACTTCGCATTAATAACGGTAATGTTAAAAATTCTGTTGCTGAGCTAGATGATATTTTAAAACCTCTGCAAGATAACCAAACAGGCAGAACTATTCGCTATCAAGTACTAGAACGCGTTGATGCGACAATTAAAATAACAATCGAATCTGATGAAATGGAGGCGACTGCTGAAATAACTAGCGCTCAAGGTGGTAAACATCTATCGGCAAAGGCTATCTTAACAGCAGCGCAAGAAGCCGGTGTAAAAAAGGGTTTTAGTAAAGAACATTTAATTCAGCTTGCACAACTTGCCGCCAAAGAAGCACCTAATACCCAGGTAAATATGCAAATTGCAACGGGTAAAATTGCGATTAATGGTAAAGACGCCTTAATAAAGCCTTTAGTAGAAAGTGCACAAACAAGAATCCTAAAGCCTAAAAAACAAGAAGACGGTAGTGTCGACATGCGTGATTTAGGCGATATTATCTGTGTAAAAGTAGGCGACCCACTCGCTAAAAAAGTGCCTCTAACGCAGGGTATACAAGGCTATACAGTTACAGCCACCCCGCTATCACCAGAACCCGGCAATGATGTTGAACTCGTCGCTGGCGAAGGTACCAATATAAGTCCGAAAGATACTAACATTCTGATTTCTCAAAAAGTTGGCTTACCTAAACTCATTAATAACGGTATGGAAGTTGATGAGATTTATAAGATTAAAAATGTCAATGTTGCCACTGGCAATATCAACTTTACTGGCAGTGTTATTATTGATGGTGATGTTACTGAAGGTATGAAGGTCACTGCTTCAGGTGATATTACTGTGGGTGGTTTTGTTGAATCAGCAACCCTAGAGTCAGGGGGTGACATAACGATTTCTGGTGGTATTATTGGCCGAAAACACGATATTGAAAAAACACATATTACCGACATCACCATGAGTGTAAACATCAATGCCAAAGGAAGTATTTATGCCAAATATGGTCAATATGCCCAAATCACCTGTGGCCAAGATGTCCGTATTGAAAACCAATTACTACACAGTATTTTAGATATAAATGGCCGACTTTGGATTGGAAAAAGTGAACAAGCTAACGGAAAACTTATTGGTGGATATACTAAAGCAGGCACTTCTGTCCATGCTGGTATGATTGGAGCAACAGCAGGTAGTAATACTATTGTTAACTTTGAGCATAAGATACTCAAATTTAAAGATGAAATTCATCAAGTAGACATTCTACTTAAAGTAGAGTCTGATAAAACCAACGAATTGAAAGCTGCTATCAATAAATTAAATAAATTGCCTAAAGATAAAGCAAAACCTGAATTATTAGCCAAGATAATGCCAACTTACCAATATCATGCAAATCAAATGGGTGAATTCCTTAATGAAAAAGAGGCCCTTGAAAACAGTCTCCAAGAATACATGGCCAGTGTTTATATTGAAGCAACAGAGAAGCTCTTTCATGGCGTTGAGCTAATTGTTGGTGATTTTAATGATAGGTCTCGCCGCGAATATGGTCCGAGTAAAATGATATACCGAGAACGGAAAATATTGATTGATGCAATAGTGAATACTTAACAGCTATGGCTAACATTTCAAAGCTTAAGTACTGTTCATTCTTTTTAGCAACCTTACCTTTTTATCAACAAGCATATGCGCAACAATGCTCTATTAACCTTAATTACGGGGTCATTATTGACCCAAAACACATCCGTATTGTTGATAAAGGTAAGACAAGAGTACAAATCAATAATACCAAACAACTTTTTATCCGAGGCAGAGAGATATCTTTATCTCCCGAACAACAACAGCTATTAAGTAATTTTAGTGTTGGTATTCGACAGCAAGTACCTGAAATTGTCTCTATTGCTATTGAAGGCGTCGATATTGGATTAAAAGCAGTGAACGAAGTAGTTGCCGGTTTAACCGGTGAAAACAGTGCCTCACAACAAAAAGTACAGGCCAAGTTTGATGAGCTGAAGTGGCGAATACGTGCCCGTTTCAATCAAAGTGCTAATAATTATTACATTGCGCCACAAGACTTAAATGATTTTGATGAAATGTTTACCGGTGAATTTGAACAAGAGATTGAAGCAATAATATCAAATTCTCTGGGCACAATATTAGAGGCGGTTGGTCAATCAATTCTAGCAGACGATAACAATACTGAATACGTTGGTGAAACTCGAATAGCTACTTTTGACAAACGTTTAACAACTATTAGTAATGGCTTAGAGTTACAGGTAGCACAAAGAGCGAAAGCATTAGATAAAAAAGCAGCACTATTTTGTCAGGAACTCACTCACTTAGATGAACTTGAAGCAGAGCTTCACCAGGCCATACCGGCATTAAAAGATTATAATCTAATAGAAACACTTAACTAAAAACTATTCTATTCCCACTTGTACTTTATAACTAACTTAGCGCTTGCCAGCTTTAATTTATTGCCTCCTATAAATAAAAAACCCAAGCCACTCAATAGAGTATCTTGGGTTTTAAAAAGAACAATTAACTAATTATTATCTGAACCATATTACATATTAGGGTAGTTCGGCCCACCCGTACCTTCAGGGGTTACCCACGTAATATTTTGGCTTGGATCTTTAATGTCACAGGTTTTACAATGGATACAGTTTTGCGCATTAATAACGAACTTATCGCCTTCTTCCGTTTTTTCAACCTCATACACGCCTGCAGGACAATAAAGCTGCGCAGGTTCATTGTATTTAGTTAAATTCACTTTAATTGGAATATCAGCATCTTTAAGTTTTAAATGGCAAGGCTGCTCTTCTTCATGGTTAGTATTTGACAAAAATACTGAAGACAGTTTATCAAAGCTTAATTTATTGTCAGGCTTAGCGTAATTAATAACTGGCATCTCAGCCGCTGGCTTTAATTGAGCATAGTCTAAGCTATCATCTTTAAAGTTAAACGGTAATTTACCGGCAAAAAAGTTTTGATCTAAGGTGTTATAAGCGCCACCTAACATGGTGCCAAACTTATGCATTGCGGGACCAAAGTTACGAGTATTGTATAATTCTTCGTATAACCAAGAATCTTTGTAAAGCTCGGTGAAGCTGGTTAGATCCTGTTTACCTTCCTCTGCAACACCTTCACTGCCAATCAATGCCTGCACAATAGCTTCGGCAGCTAACATACCCGATTTCATTGCTGTGTGATTGCCTTTAATCTTGGCAAAGTTAATCGTTCCAGCGTCACACCCAACGAGTAATGCGCCTGGCATTGTCATTTTAGGTAAAGAATTAAAACCACCTTTAGCCATAGCACGTGCACCATAAGAAACACGCTTGCCACCTTCTAGGTACTGACTAATTTTAGGATGGTGCTTATAACGTTGAAATTCATCGAAAGGGCTTAAATGCGGGTTGCTGTAGCTTAAGTCGACAATTAAACCAACAAACACTTGGTTATTTTCGGCATGATAAAGATAGCCACCACCATTAGTATTTTTATCTAATGGCCAACCTGCGGTATGTACGACTAGACCTTCTTGATGTTTTTCTGGGTCAATATCCCAAATCTCTTTAAAGCCTAAACCATAATGTTGTGGCGAGCTTTGCTCATCAAGCTTGAATTTTTCAATTAACTCTTTCCCTAAATGGCCTCGACAGCCTTCAGCAAAAACGGTGTATTTAGCACGTAACTCCATACCTGGCATAAAACCGTCTTTTTCTTTACCTTGTGCATCTAGACCCATATCGCCGGTAATTACACCACCAACACTGCCATCATCATTATAAATTACACTTTGCGCAGGAAAGCCAGGGAAAATCTCTACACCTAACTGTTCAGCTTGTTCAGCTAACCAGCGACAAACATTACCCATACTAACAATATAGTTACCGTCATTATGCATAGTTTTTGGCACAGCGAAGTTAGGTAATTTGATACCTGAATTCTCATTATTCAACAGGTAAATATCATCACCGGTGACCTTAGTCGTTAACGGTGCATTACGCTCTTGCCAATCTGGAAATAATTCATTTAAAGACCTTGGTTCAAACACAGCACCGGAAAGAATATGGGCTCCAACCTCAGAACCCTTCTCAACAACGCAGACCATTAACTCTTGCTGTTTTTCTTGTGCTAATTGCATTAATCTACAAGCCGTTGATAGACCTGCAGGCCCTGCTCCAACAATGACTACGTCAAATTCCATCGATTCGCGTTCCATAAGATCTCCCAGTGTGATTATATTTATATTTTAATTTATATTTTAAAAGTCTATACTAAATTTCAAACATGCGTTTGATATTCAAACAAGTGTTTGATAGTATCCTACAACAGATGTCCAAGCAATACACTGTTATAAGCATTTATTTAGATTGTATCTTAGTTTAAAAGTTTTCACCAAGATTACGTTGACGTTGACGTAAACCATAGGTATCTTTTAACTATTATTGAAAATTAACAAACCTTTTCAGAGGCTACGATGAAAGTATTAGTTCCGATCAAACGAGTTATTGACTATAACGTCAAAGTTCGAGTAAAACCTGACCATTCAAATGTAGATCTTGCCAATACAAAAATGGCGATCAACCCTTTTTGTGAAATTGCTGTTGAAGAAGCTGTTCGTTTAAAAGAAGCAGGTATCGCAACAGAAGTCATTGCAATTTCTATTGGTAATAAGTCTTGCCAAGAACAATTACGTACCGCATTAGCATTAGGTGCAGATCGTGCCATACAAATTGACACTGATGAAAGTTTAGACGCACTAAATATAGCTAAATTACTACAGAAAGTTGTTGAAGAAGAACAGCCGCAACTAGTTATTTTAGGTAAGCAGTCTATCGACAGTGATAATAACCAAACAGGCCAAATGCTCGCTGCACTAACTGGCATGCCACAAGGCACTTTTGCTTCAGTGGTAAAAGTGGAAGGCGACAAAGTTAATGTAACCCGTGAAGTAGATGGCGGTTTGCAAACGGTTTCTCTTCGCTTACCAGCGATTGTGACCACAGATTTACGCTTGAATGAGCCTCGCTACGCTTCGTTACCTAATATTATGAAAGCGAAACGCAAGCCATTAGTAGTAAAACCAGCGGCAGACTTTGGCATTGATTTAACAGCTCGTACTAAATTATTAAAAGTAACTCCACCTGCACAGCGTAAAGCTGGAATAGTGGTAGAAAGTATTGATGAATTAGTTGAAAAATTAAAGAATGAAGCCAAGGTGATCTCATGAGTATTTTAGTAATTGCTGAACATGACAACAGCTCGTTAAAAGCTGAAACTCTAAAAACAGTTAACGCCGCACAAAAAATTGGTGGCGATATAACATTATTAGTAACAGGTTTTAATTGTCAAAGTGTCGTTGATGCTGCATCAAAGGTAAATGGCGTAAGCAAAGTTTTAGTTTGTGACAATGCTGTTTATGAACATCAACTTGCTGAAAATGTTAGTTTACTAGTGACTGAATTAGCCGCTGACTATGAGCATATATTAGCAACAGCGCTAACGACTGGTAAAAACTTTATGCCAAGAGTTGCCGCGTTATTAGATGTTGCCCAAATTTCTGACATTATTGACGTTGAAAGTAGCGATACATTTGTTCGTCCTATCTATGCAGGTAATGCTATCGCAACAGTACAAAGCTTAGATAACAAAAAAGTTATTACGGTACGTACTACTGGCTTTGATGCCGTTGCTACAGATGGTAATGCTGAAGTAGTTATCTTAGACACTGTAACTGATGCTGGTATTTCAAGTCATGTAAGTGACGAATTAACGGTATCTGCGCGTCCTGACTTAGGCGCAGCAAGCGTTATTATTTCTGGTGGTCGTGGCATGCAAAATGGCGATAACTTTAAATTGCTTGACGGTATTGCCGATAAACTTGGTGCTGCTATTGGCGCATCACGTGCTGCTGTTGATGCAGGCTTTGTTCCTAATGATATGCAAGTTGGGCAAACAGGTAAAATTGTTGCACCCGATTTATATATCGCAGTAGGTATTAGTGGTGCAATTCAGCATTTAGCCGGTATGAAAGATTCAAAAGTTATCGTTGCTATCAACAAAGACCCTGAAGCACCAATCTTCCAAGTTGCTGATTACGGTATTGTTGCTGACTTATTTGATGCGTTACCAGAGTTAGAAAGCAAATTATAACTCAAACATCTATCGTTACTTTCGAGTAGTCCTTTAAATAGTACTCAGCACAAAGTAATATTGATATAATAAAGCCACGCTTATGAGAATAAGTCGTGGTTTTATTTTATCTGCAATTTGTTTAGCTAATTTAATGATTAATGGTATTGAGTGATATATGAAAAATAGTTTATCTAGTTTAAGTGATTTAGCCAGTGCTTTTGGTAGAGCCCCTGTAAACCTTGATAATGCATCACCAGTAAGTGATGAGTCACTCGTCTATTCCACAGACAGTGGTCGCATTAGCCAGACAAAAGAAAAAAGCGTAACACCAAGTGATGGTTTTGCACGAGTCAGGCGTGAAACCAAAGGGCGAAAAGGTAAAGGCGTTGTTGTTATCAGTGGTCTAGGACTCGATAACAAAGCGCTAAAAGAATTAGCAAAAAAGCTAAAAAAGACCTGCGGTACCGGTGGCTCAGTTGTTGATGAGACCATAGAAGTTCAAGGTGACAAGCGCGACGTAATACAGCAGGTGTTAGAAAAGGCTGGTTTTAAAGTTAAGTTTACCGGTGGTTAACTCCCCCATCGACTTCACTCTATTTAATATACAGTGAACTAAACAGCTCACCATATAATTAGTTAAGCTAGAACTAAATCAGGTAACTTTTTCTGCCCGATAAGGCATGAGATAATGTATTACCATCAACATACTCTAATTCACCCCCTACAGGGACACCGTGAGCTATTCTCGAGATATTAACTTGATATTGCTGAGCAAGCTCAGCAATAAAGTGTGCTGTTGCCTCACCTTCCACTGTTGGGTTAGTTGCTAAGATAACCTCACTAAACTGACCTGTAGCAAATTGCTTAGCTAAAATATCTAAACCTAAATCATCCGGACCTATGCCATCAATGGGGGATAAATGCCCCATTAAAACAAAATATCGACCGGAAAACTCACCTGTTTGCTCAATAGCTATAACATCACCTGGCGATTCCACGACACATAAAGTAGTGGCAATTTTTCGTTTTGGAGATAAACAAATTTCACATAACGCTTCTTCAGTAAAATTTCGGCACTGCTGGCAATGACCAATATCGGTCATTGCTCTAGCTAAGGTACTAGCAAGTTTACTGCCGCCACGGCGATTACGCTCTAGTAACTGAAATGCCATGCGTTGCGCTGATTTTGCGCCAACACCGGGTAAACATTTTAATGAATCAATTAACTCTTGTACCAGTGGACTAAATTTCATAAATAACAGCTACTTTTCAATATATGAGAGTGATTTTAATAAAATTAACGCAAAATTAGTAGTGTCTTATTAAAAAACAATCATCATATATCAGATAACGACTGCCGAAGATGCTGAGGAAGATAAGCGCTGCTGTCTAAGTTCAGAGGGCAACTCATCAAACATTAACTTAAAGTGACGACTAAAATAACTGTGATCAGAGAAACCCGATTGATAGGCAATTTGGGCAATAGGTAATTTTGTTTCAACCAATAACCGTCTAGCATTATCTAAACGGACCTGCCGAATAAATTGCTTAGGGGTTTTAGCCAAGTACTTTTTAAAACGTCTTTCTAACGCACTAACCGATAAGTATGCCACTTGGGCGAGTTTCTCTATTGATAGTTCCATATGAAAATTATCTCTAATGTATTGCACCGGAACTTTTAATTCATCAATACCTGACAAGGTCTTTACTGTTTTTTTTAAGTGTCGGGTCACGCCATATGAGCCAATGATTACTCCATATTCATCAAACAATGGTCTTTTGGAGGTTGAAAACCAAGCAAGCTCTCCTCCTTCATTGATATTCATTTCTAAACGATCGGTAACAAGTTCCCCCAACATCACTTTTTGATCATCGGCAATAAACTGTTTTGCTACATGAACGGGCGATAAATCACTATCTGATTTACCTAAAACTTGCTCTAGATTGCTATAACCAATATGTTCAACAAACATTTGATTAGCGTAAACCACCCTACTTTCAATATCTTTTATCCAAAAAATGATATCAGGCAACATATCAAACATAGCGAGAACTTGTTTAACACTTACCTTATTTAATAATGTTTCCTTGAGCATAGTGATTACATAGTGAAAAAATTATATTGATAGTAGCAAAACATTAATAAAAGTAAACGCCGATTTTGTTGCATTAACAACCGATTTTATAGTAACTGTCCCTAGGTGTTATCGATATACTGATGTAATCAACAATTAACCAACTAATCGTTTAATCGCCAATTGAGACTGTGGTATGAATAGAGTTCGCCAAGAGAAAATGCGTTTAGGTATGATAAGAGACGGTGAAGGCGCTTTTATTGATAGTATTCATCGATTGGCTGGGAAAGTGCATTGTCAAATACAAGTAATAAAAAATATTATTGCCATTATGGTATTGCTGCCTTTTCTAAGCAATGTTAATGCTCACACAACGGGTAATGATATGAAAGAAAGTACCATGAAAAAAGTCCCACAACTCAGTGTGCAACTTTGGTCTGTTAAAGATGTTATTAGCGAAGACTTTGAAGGTACACTTAAAGTCTTAGCTGATATGGGCTTTGAAGGTGTTGAGTTTGCTGGTGAATTTGGATCTTATGCCAATGATGTTAAAGGCTTAAAGAACTTCTTAGACTCTATTAACCTTAAAGCAAGTGGTGCGCATGTTTCGTTTGAACAGCTAAACCCAAGTAACTTTGACAAAACGGTCGCTTTTTATCAACAGCTAAATCTTGATACCTTGATTATCGGTTGGGATGAAAGAGCATGGCATCCTGAAGGTATTAAAGCAGTCGTTAAGTTACTTAATCAGCTCGATAAAAAATTAGCTCCTTATAATATTAAAACTGGCTTTCACAACCATAACCATGAGTTTAATGACTTTCAAGGCACTACTTACTGGGACTACTTAGCAATGAATACTGCTGATTCAGTGGTATTACAACAAGATGTAGGCTGGACAACCTATACAGGAAAAGATGCTGTTGAGTACGTAAATAAATACCCTAATAGAACACTTACTACCCACTATAAAGTGCGTATTCCAGAAGGTGTAAAAGGCAAACTACCTATTATTGGTCAAGATACGATTGACTGGCTAAACCTACTAAAAGCAAATATTAACGTAGGTGGTACTAAGTGGATAGTGGTTGAACAAGAGGAGTATCCTAATGGGTTGAGCTCACTGGATGCTGTTGCTTTGTCTAAAAAAGGCCTAGATACATATATTAAGCAACTTTAGCAATATAGGATTTTATATGACTCATTATCCTTATATATGTGGTTAGCGATTGCTTTGTTAAGTGAGTTTGTATAAGTTAATTATTAAAATAAAAATAATTAGAGAAGACGGACGTAGTATGAGTACTGTTCTTTTTAACACACTTGATTTAGCATTGCTTTTCACTATATATCAATGTGTTTTATTTGCCTTTTTTTTATTATTGATAAAAAAAGGCAAAAAGCAAAGTAACGTATTGTTAGCTTTGTTTCTATTGTCCTATGCGGCAATACCACTTGATACCCTAATTAATTTTGGAGAAGAATTTCGTCAATTTGCCATTGCTTTTTCCCCTAATATATTTTATGTCTTTGGCTTAGCTTATTGGTTAGAAGCCGTATTACTACTTTTCTACGTTCGCTCTCTTATTTATAAAGACTTTAGCTTTAAAAGAATTGACCTTTTATATCTATTACCTTTTGTGCTTTACCTTTTTTATGAAACGAGTAACTGGTACATGATTGATAGTGCTACCAAAATAGCTATTTTAAATGGTTATCATATCGAGGCTGAGCCATTTTATACTCGCTTTATCAACTTGTTCAGAGAATGTTTTAGAGCTTTTTGTGGTGTACTGTGTTTGCTTGAATTGCGCCATTACCAAAAACAAATCAAAGACAATTTTGCTGATATTGAAGAGGTTGATCTTACTTGGCTCAAAATTTTAGTTATAGGTTTTCTAATCATTAAAGTACAGGCGGTATTAGTCACTATTGGCTACATGACCTCAATAGATCTCAATTTTTATATTAATTACCCTGTTATTGGCCAAGTCTCTAATTTTATGGTGATGTTTTTAATCAGCTTTTTAATATTCTTCAGCTTAGGTGTATCAAACATCTTTCATGGTATTGATAGCTCAACAGTTACTAATCAAGAAAAACAATCGATAGACCCGGCTCAAATAAGTGCCTTGACACTCTATATGCAAGAGCACAAACCCTATTTGAATCATTTGCTTACTTTAGATAATCTTGCTACACAAACATTTATGCCTTCAAGGCAGTTATCGCAAGTCATTAATAGGCACTTCGAAAAAAACTTCTTTGAATTCATCAATAGCTATCGAATAGAGGAGTCCAAAATATTGCTAGCCAAAGAAGAGAATGCAAAAGTGACTATGTTAGAAATAATGGCTCAAGCAGGCTTCAACAGTAAAGCGACTTTTAATACCTTCTTTAAAAAATCTGCTGGCATGACACCAACGCAATTTAGAAAAGAACAGCGAGAAAAATAATTGTACTGTATCGACCTTATTTATTTCTTCGAGAAAGCTTAAATGACAACTGTTCTGTTTAATAGCCACGATATAGTACTTTTAGTGACTGCTTATATTTGTTTTCTGTTTGCGGCAATGATGTTATTAAGCCGCCATAAAGCTGATTCAACTCATTTTTTCTTAGGTGTTTTTTTACTCTCCCAAGCAGCTATTTCCGTCTATGTATTGGCATTATACGGTGAAGCATTCCATCACTGGTCAGTTGAAAAAATTCCGGCTATATTTGCAATGTTAGAGTCAGTGCTTTGGCTAGAAGGGCCATTGTTATTATTATATGTACGCTCGGCTATATTCCAACAACTTCACTTTAAAAAGCATGATTTGCTGTTATTACTGCCCTTATTTATCTACCTTGTTGTGCTAGTTGCCGTTAACATTAAATTTGAAGCCGAACAGGGTTCCGATTTTTTGCTCTTTTTGAGATCAGACTACAGTCAATACTATGAACATCTACGTAATATTGTGAGGGCAGGTTTTGGTTTTTGGGCATTTTTCACAATACGCTATTACCAAAACCACCTATCAACAGCCTACTCTAATCTAGAGTCAGTCAATTATGCTTGGCTTAAAATCTTAGTCATCGGTTTTATTATCTTAAGATTGTGGTCTGAAAGTTACTTGCTCGTTTATACCTTTATTACAGCAATTTTTGACGCTTCAGCGGTTACTTTAATCGATTTCAATTTAATGGGGATTTTAGAGAATTATGGACAATTATTACTCGTCTCTACTTTGCTGTTTTTTGCTTTATCTGATCCTCGTAATATTCTAAGGGTTAGCAAAGAGACGCTCGATGGCATTACCAAAGCAGACGCGGCTAAAACAGACATTGATAATACAGACTTAACTAAAGCAGATAAGCCTAATACGTATTCACCTGAACAGATTACACGTGTCTGCAGCCACATGGAAAAACAACGCCCCTATTTAAACAACCAGCTAAAAATTGATGATTTAGCTCAGCAAGTCTCTCTCTCACCTAAGTTACTTTCTAATTTAATCAATAGAGAGTTTAACGTTAACTTTTTTGAGTACATTAATAGCTATCGTTTGAAGGAGGTATGTTCCTACTTTGTTGATCCTGAAATGGATGAGCAGTCGATAATCGATCTTGCCTTTCTTGCTGGCTACAACAGTAAAAGTAGCTTTAATCGATTATTTAAATTAGACACAGGAAAAACGCCTACCCAATTTCGAAAAGAAAGATTAATAGCCTAAACGAGTTAAATCCGTTTAAATTTAACAATGGATTAATAAAATTCACGAGCTGTGATGATTTTCCCCTCTCCAACAAAAACCTCCCTACAGTAGTACAAACTTACGTATCCCAAGTATTTAAACGGCTAACAATCATACAAAGCAAGTCAAGACAACAACTAAAATAAAAGCACAATAGCGCTAAACCAATGATTTATAGAACAATAAAAAACATCCCCTTATGAGCAAGCGTTCAACTTTATAAAGTACCTAACTTGGTACGCAAGCAATGTTTTCCTTATGCGATAGTCAATCCCCTGTGATGTCAAAGCAGATATGACGGAGCAGGAAACTAATAATAATAAATAATAAGCGGAGAGAACGATGAATTTCAAATCAATAAAACAGTCTCGCAAAAAGCCACTAACTAACATAATAATAACGACATTATTAGCCGGCTTAGCAACAGCGGGAATGTTAGTCTCAACAGCAGCTATGGCAATAGCACCTTTAACAGTAGAGGGCAATAAAGTACTTGTTGGAGGAAAAGTCAATGGTCGAGCCCTAGAAGGTATTTCACTTTTTTGGAGTAATACCGGTTGGGGTAGTGAAAAATTTTATACCGCTGAACATGTTCTGCGCATAAAAAATGAATACGGTGCTAACTTGGTTCGTGCCGCCATTGGTCACGGACCTGTCGGTAGCTTAACTACCGATTGGGCAGCAAACATGGCACGCCTTGATATTGTTGTTCAAGCAGCAATCGACAACGATATGTACGTTATTATTGATTACCATAGCCATGAAGCACATCAAAATTGGGAGTCAGCCGTTGCTTTTTTTGATGCCGTAGCTAAAAAATGGGGTGGTTATGATAATGTCATTTATGAAATTTACAATGAACCCCTTGATGTAAGTTGGGCAAACGACTTAAAACCTTACGCTGAACATGTTGGTGCCGCCATTCGTAATATTGACCCAGACAATTTAATTATTATGGGCACACCTAGATGGTCTTCAGAAGTTGATGATGTGGTAGGTAATAAAGCCAATGTATCTAACATGGCTTACACCGTGCATTTTTATGCCGGTACACATAAAGCGGGTAATCGCGCCTTAGCACAAACAGCGTTAAATGGTGGTGTGCCAATATTTGCCACCGAATGGGGCATGACTAACGCTAGCGGCGGTGGTGATATTAACTATGATGAAACTTGGGCTTGGATGGAATTCTTGCGTGCCAATGGTGTTGGTAGTGCTATGTGGGCATATCATGACAAAGACCGTAACAGCCAAGGCGAAATTGAAAACTCGTCAATGTTTTGGTCTGACGGCTCTGAAAAAGATTCTGCCGGTTTCATTAAAGAAATCCTAGGTGGTGGTATCACCAATAATGAGCTTATTGATGGCCCATGTACACAATTAGCGGTATCTGGCACGCTGCAAGCTGAAAATTTCTGTCAGGCTTTTGCTATTAAAATTGAAGCCACTGAAGATGTTAATGGTGGTGACAATATTGGCTATATTGATGATGGTGACTATTTAACTTATAACATTAATATGCCACAAGCAGGTGCCGCAACTGTTACTTATCGCGTAGCGGCTGATGGCAGTGGTGGTGTTATTCGTCTTGAGAAATCAGGTGGTGACATTTCTTATGGCTCAGTGACCGTGCCTAATACCGGCGGCTGGCAAGTTTGGCAAGATGTAAGTCATACCGTTAACTTACCTGCTGGTGAGCAAACGATTGCTATTGTCGCTGAAATTGGTGGCTGGAACTTAAACTACTTAACTATTTCAGCCGATGACGAAGAGGTTTGTACTGTTGACTGTGAGCCTACTGTTGATAGCAGTAGAGTAGAAGCTGAAAGCTATACCGAAATGGACGGCGTAGAGAAAGAAGCAACTCAAGATACTGGCGGTGGCAATAATGTTGGCTGGATTGATGCGAATGATTGGATGAAATACAACGTTACTTTACCAACGAGTGCCTCAGGTCAATATGAGATTTCTTATCGTGTAGCTTCGTTCAACGGTGGCAGCTTAAAAATAGAGCAAGCCGGTGGTGCAGTAGAATTTGGTAACATTAGCTTTAGTGCTACTGGCGGATGGCAAACATGGACAACCGTAAGCCATACTATTAGCCTACCTGCAGGTATAACTGAATTGGCTATTGCTTCAACGTCTACGGATGGTTGGAATTTCAACTGGTTTGAAATTAAAGCAGCTGATGGTGAACCTAGTTCAACTTGTGCTGGTGCCCCGATGTACCCTAACTGGCAGAGAAATGATATCTCTGGCGGCGCAAACACTCATCAAGATGCAGGCGATGAAATGGAATTTGGCGGCAATCTATATGTTGCCAATTGGTATACCAATACACAGCCAGGTAGTGATGCTTCTTGGAGCTTAGTCCGTAGTTGTTTGTAGCCACTTGTTATGGTGACTAAAAAATAAATAGCTGAAGGACTAAATAAGTACTTCATTTTTTGAAAAGGGCTACCACTACTCTCGGTAGTCCTTTTTATTTGTAATACATAAACTAATCATTTTTATCACTAACTTAATAAGTACAGTAATTTATTAATATAAAGTTGAACGTACAGTTATCGTACTTCCCTCAAGTTTAAACGACTTCTGCCAAGCAACTTTCTATTATTAATGACGATAATAATATTGTTTCAATCCTTTTAAAAAAAAGATTAACTTGCTGGTACGGAATTTAACAAAATCTATTTAAGTTTGAGCTAAGTATTTTATCACTAAGACCCTACTGTTAAGCATATTACTGCTGAAGTAATCCTTCAACGTGATAAAAAATAATAAAAATCAAATTTCAAACATTTACAGGTAAGTACAATGATACTGAATATACAATCTAGTTTTACTCTTTTTCAAACCGCTACCAAAGCAATAAATATAACGCTCTTTTTATGTGCCTTATTCATATTAAGCGCATGTGGTGGATCATCGACAACTGAACCAGAGCTAGCTGATACAACTAAAGCACCCGATGTTATTACCCCTCCTGCAGTTATTATACCAGAGCTCCCTATTGGAACGGCCTTATTAATTGAAGCTGAAGATTATGTCCGCTTTTTAGATACCACTGTAGGTAACGAGGGTAATGCGTTTCGCAATGACAATGTTGATATTGAAGCGTTAACCGACGACAGTGGTTTTATCGTCGGTTGGACTGAAGCAGGTGAATGGCTTGAGTATGATATTACTTTAACCGCTGGTGCTTATATCCTAACTACAACGGTTGCATCAGCGCTTGGTGGCGGAGATTATTCAATATTTATTGATGATAAACTTGTTGCTACTGATAGTGTTGATGAAACGGGTGGTTGGCAGGTTTTTGAAGACCATGATATTGCCTTATTTACCGCGACAGAAGGCGCTCATACCTTACGCCTAGCCATCAATACCGGCCCGTTCAATATAGATAAGATCAACTTTAAAGTGGATGATGGCTCATTTGTACCACCTGCGGTTGTGCCTGAAGAAGTGCCCTTAGAACTACCTGATGTTGAGATAGTTATAGACCCTGCCCCAATCAGCCCAGAAACAGCCGTTAGTGACATGGGCATAGGGATTAACTTAGGTAATACATTAGATGCACCATCAGAGGGAGCTTGGGCACCAGCAGCACAAGAGCAGTTTATTATCGACTTTAAAGACGCAGGTTTTAAACATGTGAGAATTCCAGTTACTTGGGATAATAGAACGGCAACCTCTGCACCTTATCAAGTCGATACGGTTGAAATGGATAGAGTTGAAACTGTGGTTGATTGGGCGTTAGCACAAGATCTTTATGTTGTGTTAAATATGCATCATGAAGGTTGGATAGAAAATAATTTCAGTCAACATAATAGAAACCGCTTTGACTCTATCTGGTTGCAAATTGTGGAGCGTTTCAAACATAAATCACCTAAATTAATATTCGAAGTTTTGAATGAGCCAAATGGATTAACGGCAGAAAATGTTGATGAAATAAATGTGCGAGTACTTGATATAATTCGTCGTGTTAACCCAACACGTTTGGTGGTATATTCTGGTGAGGGTTATACTCCTTTAGATTCATTGTTAGCCGCAGCAATTCCAGATGAAGATGATGAGTATTTAATTGGTAACTTCCATAACTATGACCCATGGCCATTTGCTGGTATGTGTACTCGTTCATGGGGCACTGATGCAGATATTGCAGCACTAGGCGCTATTTATCAAAGAGCAGCAGACTGGTCGACGGAAAATGATATTCCAGTCACAGTCAACGAATTTGGTGTAGCTCATTATGACTTTACTGCACCAGATAATGTATGTGATGAAGACGATCGTTTAGCGTACATAGAAGCACATGTGACCTTCGCCACAAAACATGGTATTGCAGCAACCTTTTGGGATGATGCTGGTTCGTTTAGTACTTATGATAGAGCGACTAATACTTGGGGTGATGAAAAAGATATTTTAGTAGCACCTAACTTACCTTAGAGGTTACTCAATTTAATAAGCTGTTTATTAAGCTATTAGATTTTAAAATATATCCCTGCATTATATGCAGGGATTTTTTATCTTCAATTCAACTGGTTTTTTAACTGGCGTTATTTAACTACACTGCTTTAATTTATTAAAGTCGCTACAATAGCAGGATGATCTGAAGGCTCTGCTACTATTTTAATCGCTTTACCCGTAATGCCTTTGACAAAAAGACAATCAATACCGGCATGTTTAAGTAAACTCATTTTAGCTTTTGATTGCACTAACAAAACCTCACTGCTATCACATTGACTATTAAAATCACCCAGTAATATTTTAGGGTACTCATTCATGGTAATTAGCAGAGCAGCGGTTTCTTCTGCGTTGGCGACTTGGGTAACAAGACTTTCATGGTCCCAATGTACATTGACCAATAGATAACGTTTAGACGTCTTTTCTATCACCGCATACTCGCCCGTTCTGGTAGCATTAGGTCCATCTGTTAAATCAAACCGACCCGATTCTATAAAGCTATTGCCTTGGCAATGATTGATAAAGATTTGAAATCTATGCTGCCAGCACTGCCCAAGTGACTTATTTAAAGTGATAGCACGTTGATAGTTTGTTGGTAGCTTACCTTCAATATCAGGATGCTTAAGCTGCCAGTCTTCAACTCCTTCCTGAATTCCTAAAACATCAACGTTATGACTATTAATTAACGCTGCATAATCAACACTATGCTTGGGCATAGTTTTCCAGCCATAGATGTTTAACGACATAACGGTAATGGCCTCATCAGCAGCCTTATTTATGCCTATTGCTGATAAATTAACAGAGAATAAAAGCAAAAAAATATGGCCTAACCGTAAGTGTATTTTTCTATTTCTTAAAAGCGGCATCATATTTTAACCTGCAAGTTAATCATTAATTTCATGAGATAATAACCACTGATAAAGATCCTCGCCTGAATAAACGCGTGTCCAAGCATCGTGGCCTTTATCTTCATGAACAGTAAAACGAACACCGTTATGACCCATCTTTTCTAATTCATTTAACCCTGCATAAAAATACTCAATATTAACCGCGCTATCTCTACCTCCGGCAAATTGCCAAACAGGTAATTTATGCTTTGCTATTGGCGCCATTAAACTTGGATGCCCCCAACCTACTACAGGTGCTATAGCTGCAAACCTTTGTGGATATTTACTTGCCATATACCAAGTACCAAACCCACCATAACTTAAACCAGACAAATAAGTTTTATCCTTATTTACCCGATACTTCTTTTGTACTGTATCTAGCATGGTGATTAAATCTGTCTCAAGCTTTTCCCAACCTTGTGGTAATAAAGGGGCTACTTCGCTCATATCGTTAAGTGACGGCATTCTTTTAATATCAGTTTGAGTTTGAAAAGCAGCACTGCGTTTTGGTACGCCATGACTGAGCCTTTTTGGAATATTCTCTTTTAAACGGTTATCAATGTACTCAATGCCTTTATTATCCCAACCAAACATATGAAGCTGAGGAGAAATAATAATAAAAGGTAGATCTTTTTTCTGCACCCAAACCTCATGTAGTGGCCCCTGCATCATGACGAAGTCTAATTCATCCTGACCATTACCTCGTTCACCATTGCCATGTAAAAATAACATCACAGGCCACTTTTTTTCTGGCTTATCATGGTAGCCTCGAGGTAAATAAACAAAATATTCGCGGTCACTTTGGTCAACGCTCGATTGGTAAGCTTCGCGCAATAGCTGATCTTCTGAATTCACTTTAGTTAAAGAAGGTTGCACTCCCTGTTGATCGCTATTATGAGCACAAGCGGTTAAGGCTAAAGTAACGATTAAAGTAAAGTTTACTGATAAATATTTTATCTTATTCATGGGATTCCTATGATAAGTACTAGGTAAAATTCTATGCAAGGTTGCTTTTATCTAAGAGCGTTATTCAACATCACCTAGGGTTTAGGAAGATTGGCATGAGTCAGTGTTTCGTAAACAACATTCCAACTTGTGCGCATACTATTAGGCCGAATTTTATTTATGATTAATTTTTGAGTATAAGGCAATTGAATACCTTGTCGATTGTGGTAATGGTTAAAACCAATTTCCCAAGTGTTAAAATAATTCTTACTGGCTTGTGTATTCTGGCAAGTAAAAAAATCATTAGATAACAATTGCTTTGCCATCAGCTCCATAGCTTCGGTATAGCGTAATTGATTCTCACTATAAACATCAACACCTTGGTTCCAAGCCACTTCAGCGACATGTAAAGCTGAAGCTAATGCATATTGAGAGTGATGACCATTGTCTCGGCAAGTTTCTTGGTTTAAGCCGTCCACCCATTGTGTAGGCTTTGACCAAAACTGCTCTATATTGCCACCATCCCCTTGAATAGAAGCTCCTCTTTTACCATCTGATGTTAAATAAAAATAAGCAGGATTTCGTTGTGAAAGTCGAGTAAGCGCCATGTTAAATGCCTCTTCATCATCATTAAAAACAGCGATTGAAATAAGTGCATCAATTTGGGTTAAATCAACATTGCCATTCCATGAACTTGCGGTCAGTAATTGCGGATAAAAAGCCTTTTTGAACATTAGCTGAACATTTAAAACCTGATTTTGAGGCCAGCCTTGATAAAGCCTCATCAACTCGCCAGCGGATGCGAAAACGGCTCCAGTCCAACCGGCTTGTAATTTGTCTTGATCACTGCAGCTGGTGAAGCCTTTAAAACTTGCCCATGCATTGAGAATAGCAATCGCACGTTTAGCATAAACCTCTCTATCCGTAATAACCCACATTAATGCAAGCGAGTATGCCGCAATAGCATCGTCACGCATTTCAGCAGATTCATTATTATTTTTTGAGTTTACCGTTTGCAAAGCGTGTGGCTTTCGACTCAATAAGGCTGACTTTTTCAATCGATTAAATTCAGTTAACCAAGGCTGTTTATTATTCGATATCTGCTGTTTAATAAAGTCTAGATTAGCTTTACTATTTGTAGCACCAGGATGAATAAAATTCATAGCTGCATAAGTTGTTTGTATAGATAAAATAAAAATAATAGATAGCAACAGAACGGAGAATTGTTGATTTTTCATGGCTTATTTATCCACAGGAGTTAATTTTTAATAACATGAACATTTACGCTCGGAATTAACCAAACATTTTTTTCAACATCAACCTTTCCCTGCATTTGCTCAATCACCACTTGATCAATCATTTTAATAGCGCGTTGTGCCATCATGGTAAAAGTATCTTCACCTAATTGATTAGGTGTATGATCAGGGAAGTTTCTGCGAGTACGGTGAATCCAATAAGTTTCTGAAAGGTTATCTTGCCCAAATGCTTGTGCAATACCTTCTGGGCCAATCATAAAGCCTAATAATCCGCCCCAAGTTGCGGTTGGGTTATCTGAATCCCAGCCAGCCAAGGTGCCAATTTGAATGGTACGAACAATGTCTCCTTCACCATAAAATAAACTCACTAAACTTGCAGCGAAGTTAATACCAGCTTCAAAGGGGTCATTGTAAACATAACCATCAGCGCCCTTAATTTGATAACGCTGGTAAACTTCATCGCGGGTTTTTTCCCAATCATTTTTATTAGGGTTTAGCTGATAAGAATTTAAAATGAAATCATACATTTTTGCCGAGGTAGATTGCTCAGGTAATATCAACCTAGCCTGCTCTGCCAACCAGTATGTTTGTTGCTGCATAGTCAGTGATTTATCTACTTTAGAGGCTAAAGACTGCATGGTGACATAAAATTGTGAGATCCACTGAGCATCATATTTAGCAGATACTCTAATCGGCAACGCTGCTATTTTTAGTGCAACGTCGGCTCTTACAGGGGCTAATAATCCAAATATTTCAGTAGTAAGTTGAGCATCAATCATCATGTATTTATTATTGTTTTTAGGCTCACTGGTTTCTGGTGGCAACATGCCTTGCTGCATTAGTATTCGAGCTTGTTGGTTTGACTCCCATAAGAAATTCTCTTTCTCTGCTGTAGAGTCAGGGAATTTTTTAAACAGTGGCGCATCTTCTTCTGAATAGGTATGTGTTAACCAACCGGCGCTAATCTGCTCGGCGCTTAATATGCTTGTTTGGTGCACTTCATGTAAATACTGGTACATATATTCAATGTCAGTATCATCATCCGCGCCCCAAGGTTGTCCTGCTTCAACAAAGAAAAAATCAATAACATCACTATGAGGAACCCCTTCTCCCCACATCGCAGGTAAATCCTTACTTCCCCAATCATCATCGGTATAAAATGGCATAGTCTCAGGCGTACCCACTTTATCCATTTCAGTTACTAAGCCAGTCCAGTTAGCAATACTCTGCCCTAACCAAAACCCATGTAACTTATCTTGATAATCACCTCTTGAAACAGCAACGTAGTGAACACTATCAATAGCAGTTGATTCCTTTTCTTTACTTAAATCATTGTAAACATCTGGCTGGGAATTTTCTGCACAGCCAACTAAAAAAATGACTATAACGAAGTAAAAAAATAACTGTATTGGTTTCATCGACTTTATCCCGTTTTATAGATGTGTTTTAGTTTGTTGAGGGCTAACTATTTAGCGCAGCATTTTAGGTTTTCAATTAAAAAAGTACTCAGCACATAATTGTGCATGAGTACTTTCAACGCAGTACTGAGTAATACCGCTAACCAATAGCCATGTTATTTCTGGTAGTTAAATTTTTCTCTTAAATTTATTCTTTCAAGTGATGTGCCCAGTAATACTTCAAAATCACCGTCTTCAGCTAACCAATCATTGGTCTTAACATCCCAAAAAGATAAATCACGTTTATTCAGTGATATGCTGATTTTTTTACTTTCACCTGGCGCTAAGAATACTTTAGCAAAACCTTTCAATTCTTTTGTTGGCCTATCAACACTTGACTCAACATCATGTAGATATAGTTGCACCACTTCAGCGCCAGCAACTTTACCGGTGTTTTTAACCATAGCGGTGACGGTAATATTTTCATCCGCACTGATATTTGATGCCGATAAAGCAATATCAGTTAAGGCAAAGTTGGTATATGAAAGACCATGACCAAACGCAAAGATTGGTTTGATATTTTGTTGTTCAAACCAACGATAGCCAATAAACACACCTTCTGTGTATAAGCTTTCTTTTGCGTTGTAATCATTAAGGGCAATAGGTGCAGTATCTTCTAGACGAGCCGGTAAGGTGATCGGCATTTTACCACTTGGGTTAACATCACCTGTTAAGATATCGGTAAAAGCATGACCTGCTTCCATACCACCATACCAACCCCAAACAATCGCGTTTGCTTGCTCTGCCCAAGGCATTTCAACGGCCGAGCCCGCAACCAGGAATACCACAGTTTTCTCATTAGCAGCAATGAGCTTACTTATAATCTCATCTTGTGAATTAGGTAGCTTCATATCAGGTCTATCTATTGATTCTCTGTCATCACCATGACTCAAACCACCAAAGTAAATAACAGCATCTGCCTTTTTAGCCGCAGCAATATACTCTGCTTCACTGCTGAATAACTCACCCGGTGCATCCCAACCTAAAGTGAAGTGCTCACTACCATCGTACTCAATTTCGAAGCTATAACTTTCACCTGCGTTTAACGAAATATCATGAGATAACACAATGGTATCAGCTGATGAATCAAAACTTTCTTTATGTTTAATCACAACGTCATCATTAATTTTTAACTGAAATCCACCTAGGGTTTCAACTTTTAATTGATGCGAGCCCGTAGTTAGCGGCTTGATCTTTGCCGTCATAGTGATGTGCTGAGTTATACTTGTGTCTTTCGCTTTAAACTTGGAATCAACTATCCAAGCCTTATCCGTTATATTTTCACGAACCGAGTCTTTAAAGTAGGATACATTCCAAGCAGGGGTTCCTGTCCAATGACGGCTTTCAACATAGTCACTCGCGATAGCTGCGAGTTCACTACTGCGTGCTCTCATTACCGTTATATTTACCTCATCACCAAACTTTGCTTTTAACCCTTCAAGTGGTGTTACCTCATATAAAGATTTCACTTCTGATGAGCCGCCACCTGTCCCATGTTTTTTATCCGCATTTGGCCCGAGTACAAGAATATTTTTAACTTTTTTGGTATCGAGTGGTAAAACAGCATTTTCGCCAACCGTTTCATTTTTCAATAACACCACACCTTCAGCGGCAATTTTACGAGCAGCTGCTTGATGTGCTTTAGTATTTCTAGCGCCTGGTAAACGATTTTCATCATACATACCGATACTATGTTGCACGCGTAAAATTCGTCTGGCTTTTTCATCGGCAACCGATTCATCAATTTTACCGGATTGAATCATCTCTAAAAAAGGTCTCGCCAAGAAGTAATCTTGATAATCATCAACTTGTGTGCCCATTTCTAAATCTAAACCATTTACCGCAGCATCATAGGTATTAATATCAACATGCCAATCGGTAAGTAATACGCCTTGATAGCCCCACTCGCCCTTTAATATATCCATGACTAAATGTTTGCTTTGGTTAGCATTAGTACCATAGTACTCATTATATGAGCCCATCATACCAAGCACGCCGCCTTCTTTAACCGCCGCTTCAAAAGCAGGTAAATAGACTTCTCGAAGAGTACGTTCATCCGGCTTGGCATTCACACCTGTTCGGTTTAGCTCTTGGGTATTTAATGCATAATGCTTCACGGTTGCGGCAACATCGTTAGCTTGGATGGCCTTAATTTGTGGTACCACTAATTTTGCCGCCAAAATGGGATCTTCTCCCATATATTCAAAATTTCGACCATATAAAGGTAAGCGCGCTAAATTCACACCGGGTCCTAAGATAAAGTCTTTTTTTCTGTCACGTGCTTCAGCGCCCAATACATGACCATGTAAACGAGCAATTTTAGGATCCCAACTTGCTGCTACAGAGGTAAGATGAGGTAAATAGGTAGAATGATCATCTGTCCAACCAGCCGACGCCCACGTATGACGTTCTATTTGATGACGCACACCATGAGGGCCATCTGATAACCACATTTCCGGAATACCAACACGTTCGATAGCATTAATATGGAATTTACCGCTGGCATGAGCTAGCGAGACTTTTTCAGGTAAAGTCATTTTTGCCAGTAACGCTTCAACGTCTTGCTCTACTGTTTTAAGACGAGCTTCTGATTTTTCAATACCTTGATCTTGCTTGGTACTTTTACTGGCAACATCGGCTTTGTTGTCATTTACACAACCCGAAAGACCGGAAGCTAGTGCCAATACAGTGGAAATTACCAATGTACTTTTTAGTTTAGTGTTCATAAGCATTACTTTCATTCTCTAACCTTTTTCAATTCATTTATTTAAGACGCAACAAAATGTAAGCGCTTTCATTTTATTGTTATAACATAATATCTCGTGATGTTTTTATCAAGTAAATATTGCTATTGATAAAATTTATCTACTTAATAATGTACACAATTACTACATGCCTAAATACTTAACAATGTGCATAGTTATGCCTTACAGTACTTATCAATAAAGTCTTTTTGCATTGGCATAGTCTCTACTGACTTTTGAATAACAGAGTAGATATGTTGCAGCCTGCGTTCTATTTCTTCTTCAGATAAAACATCAACTAACGGGTGATAACCACTAGGGGTTAGTCCTTGACCATGCATTACCGCTAACCAAGAGGTTTCATTAAACAACTCATTATCTTCGCGATAAATACGACCATTTTTTTGATATAAATCCATTTTAGCCTGCAAACGATCTGACACTTTCATTTGCTGACAATCACGCCAAAACTCTGAATCATCTCTATCCGTTGCTTTGTAATGTAATACGATAAAATCTTTGATATATTCAAGTTCAGTTTTTGTCTGTTGGTTGTAAGTATCAATGTCAATTTGATCAAACCCTTGATGAGGAAATAATGCCATTAACTTAGCAATTGACGATTGAATGAGGTGTAAACCGGTAGATTCCAACGGCTCAACAAACCCTGCGGAAAGACCAATAGCAATACAGTTTTTGTTCCAACTTTTTTTACGTACACCCGTTGTCCAACGCAAAAAATTCGGCTCGCCGATAGGCTCACCTTCCATTTGCTCTGTTAATATTTTTACTGCTTCTTCATCGCTAACAAACTTACTTGGGTAGACATAGCCATTTCCCACTCTATGCTGCAAAGGAATTCGCCATATCCAACCTGCCTTTTGAGCCTTAGCTTGGGTATAAGGATGCAATACATCGGCTTCTTTTGGCATACAAGGCATAGCAACAGCACGGTCACAAGGAAGCACATCACTCCAATCATCAAAGCCTGTTTTTAGCGCTCCCTCAATCAGTAAAGCTTTAAAACCACTGCAATCAATAAATAAATCTGCCGCTACTCGCTCACCATTTTCAAGGTAAACACTATCAATAAAGCCATCGCTGTCTCTAACTGAAACATTAACCACTTTACCCTCTGTTCGCGTTACGCCACGTTCAACAGAAAAATCTCGTAAATACTTTGCGTATAAGGTCGCATCAAAATGAAAAGCATAGTTAATCTGTGACAGCGGTGAATTGCCCCTGTTTTGTGGACGCATAAACTTGCCTTGTCTCGCGGCAACTGCAGCTAAGGAGTATTCTTCAAGATCAGGACCTTTACCTTGCTGGTGCATCTTAAGCCAATAATGATGAAATTGAATGGCATCCATGTTGGTACCATGGTCGCCAAAGGGATGCATATAACCACCGCCTTTTTTAGTCCAATCAATAAATTCGATACCTAACTTAAAGCTACCCTGAGTTTTTTTAACAAAGTCGTTTTCATCTATTCCAAGGATTTTGTTAAATAGTGATATTTGTGGAATAGTCGCTTCACCGACCGAAACCGTACTAATTTGGTCTGATTCGATTAATTGAATATCACAGTAATTTGATCCTAAAATTTTAGATAAAGCCGATGCGGTCATCCAACCTGCAGTGCCACCACCAACAATCACTATTTTTTTTATTTTATTTTGTCGATTTGCGGTTGATTGACTCATAACTGTCTCCCAGAAAAAATTTATAAATGAAGGAATTAAATAAAAAAGCCGTCCCTAACATCAGGGAACAATAGGGACGGCTAAAGGGTTGATAAGTGTCGATGTCATCAATGCCCAAAACATTGGCGATTCAATAGGATTACCCTTATTAAACCGCCATTTTACACTGTGTAACTAAGGTGCTAGAAAGTAGCGCGAACTACTAAGCTATAGCGACGATCATTGGTGAACCATGAACGTGTTTGTTTGTCACCTTCTTTATTTACTTGCATCAAGGTTTCTGTGACATTGTTATTAAGGTTGGTGCCTTGCAGACCTAACTTCCAGTTATCACTTACATCCCAGAATACTGATGCGTCTAACTGACCATTAGCTGAGTTATAAATGGGTAATTTAGTGATAACATCGCGGGTCGTAAGCAAGTACTCTGAACGCCAGTTGTAAGCAATACGTGCTGAAATACCAAACTTCTCATATAACAAAGCAGCATTAGCATTTTGCTCTGATAAACCTTCAAGCGGCAAATCATCAAAGGCGATATCACCAGCATCATCAGAGTTACCACTCGAGTCATTTAAACCAGAGTTTGGTGAACCATCTTCATTAATGTGGGTATAGTTTAACTGCACACCTAAGCCAGAAAATGCGCCAGGTAACATGTCGAAGAACTGTTGATAAGAAAGCTCAATACCACTAATACTACCTTCATCCCCGTTAGTTGCACCAGATACTTCAACCTGCTGAGTTACACCATTATTAGTATAGTCACGCACGGTAACACCATTTATAAAGTAGTTACTTAAGTCTTTATAAAACAATGAGGTAGTTAATGAGCCTGCCTCAGAAAAATACCACTCTAAAGATAAGTCATAGTTATATGACTCCATTGGTTTTAAGTATGGGTTACCTGAACTTGCCGTGTAGCGGTCATATTTTGCATAGACAGGAATCGGCTCTTCACCTTCAGGCACGTCAATATCATAAGTAACTTCCATCTCGGTACCACTGATGCCAACGTAATTACGCAAATGACCTAAAGATGGCAAAGCAATAGCTTCAGAAAAAGCAAAACGCATAAGTAACTCATCAGTGAGGTTCAGTTTAAAGTTTACGCTAGGCAATACATTACTGTATTCACTTGCGGCAACCATAGATTCAAAACCGGCATTACCAAAGGCAGCTTGCCCCTCATCCAAGACATTACCAATATCGGTAGGGTCATTTGGATCATTTGGTGCATCATCTGGGAAGCTCAAAAAGCCATGGGTATCATTTTCCAATTTAACGTAACGCATACCAATATTAGCGCTATAGTCTAAACCTGCGATGTCACCTTCAAAGTTAACTTTCAAATAGGCTGCGGTGCTAATTTCTTCAGTTTCATTTATTTCATTGTTAACAAAGTGCCCCATTGCACCATCGCGGTCGGCAAGTGGACTCCAACCCCAGTCAACCGCTTTTGCATCAGCTACAGCATCAGGTAAATTGTCATAATCCTTAACCATAGCAGCCGAAGGGAATAAGAAGTTATTGCCACCTTCTGCATTTAACACACCACCTCGAGCAAAGTTATCAAAGCTAACTTCGTCATAAGGTACATCAGTATCTGCATACCAAATATTTCCGCCAGCCCAACCTTCTGATAATACCGCCCAGTTCCAAGCAGACTGCCTTGTTGTTTGTTGACGATCAGAATAACGTGCACCAAATTGAACTGATTTAACTATACCTTCATCAAAGGTATATTCGGCATCTGCCTGAGTAGCAAATTCCGTTCCTTCATTATCAGAAATATGGTCCATAACATTACGCCAGAAATTAGTACTGGTATCAGTAAATGGCGTGCCTGGTACATAATCTGCTTGGCCATCATAACCAGGATCATGAAAGGTAATGTCTGGTAAGCCACTGCCTCGTAAATCCATACCAACAACAGCACGTGTTGCGCCTGCTACAGAGACATCTTCAATCTCCATCGTTGAGTCGACATATTGAACATCAAAATTAACTGCCCAGCTATCGTTTGGCATAAATTTGACGTTAAAGCTGTAGTCATTAACGGTTGACTCTTCATCTCTAACACGAGTTACCATCGCATGTTGCATACCGTAGCGCGAAGGTGCACCATCACCACGCCAGCCGGCTTCAGAGGTAATGACTCCACTTTCAAAATAACCATTTTCATCAAATTCAAAGCTAGTTCCATCTACGGGTAACATCGGATTAGCATCATCAGCATATTCAATCGCATTCTCATGCCAAATCAAACTCGCTTGTGAGCGAATATATTCACCAGTAAGTAAAATTGTTTTATCTGTATTTTCCCACTGCAATGATGTAGCGAAACCTTCGCGGTCACGATCATCTTGTTTTTTACTTAAGCGGGCTGATTGTGGCACAAATAAGGCTTGGCCATCGGCTCCCTGATATTCTTGTTCCTCATAACGACCAACTTGAGTAGCATTAGACTCAACTTTAGTTTGTGAGTTGGAGTAGTTAACCAAAAAACCTAAACGGCCAGAATCAAGGGTAAAAATATCACTATATAAACCTGAAAATGTTGGTGATACCTCTTCACGCATATCGGTATAAGTTGCATCGGCTGAAAAAGCAAAAACACGACCATCTGAATCAAAAGCTTTACGAGTATTAAGGTTTACTGTACCGGCAATACCGCCTTCAATCATATCAGCCGTTTGGTTTTTAAAGACTTCCACCGAGCCCATCAGCTCTGGCGATACATCTTGAAAACTTAAACCTCGGCCTGAATCGGCAGAGAAACTATCTCGACCATTAAACTCACTGCGAACATGGGTTAAACCACGCACAACAACTCCGCCACCTTCTACACCAAAATGATCTGGGTCATCTGCTGCTGAAAATCGTTCAATGGCAACACCTGGCATACGAGATATAGCTTCTAAAACACTTCTATCTGGCATCGAGCCCATATCAGCTGCAGAAATGGCATCCATTACCGTATCGGCATTCATTTTCATGTTTTGTGCTGAAATTAAATTACCACGTTGACCTTTAACCTCAATAACTTCAATAGTATCTTCTTTTATTTGAGCTTTAGTTTTTTCATCTGCCTCTGCAGCATAAACAGAAGCAGAGCTTAAACCTAAAATGGCCGATGCTATAATTGAATACGTAAAAGTACTATTATTTTTTCGTGAGTTAATATGTGAATTAGCGCGTGAATTTTTTCTGCACAAAGTGCCTGTTTGGTTTTGCATGTTCTTAATCCCCTTTAATATTTCCGCCTAACTCATTAGCTATATTAAGTTGCCTAAATAAGGCTTAATGAGCAGGTTGAATATTTTTATAATCGTTATTGCTCTTGGCGAGCTTACTCAACTTAGCAATAACAATTAGGGGGTTCGTCTCTACTTAAAAAAAAGCTCGAATTTGAACGTTCAACTTTATGTATACAGACATTTAAACTTGTGTATAAATGTAACAAACTGTTTTTTAATGACTTTATTTTAAAGACTCTTTTTGTACATTTTCACAATAAAGGTAAAGTGGCACCTTGAATTAGCTTTACTAAGCTAGTCAATCAAGTTATTTAACCAAGGTTAATTTTTGAAAAACATCAGCAGTGATATAGCCTAAATTCTTACTACCATTTACCGCTTTAATATCAACTGAGCCAATAAAGTGTTCACGCTCTTTACTGCCATCGTTATCACAATAGGCCAACATAAAGCCCAGCTTCTTACCCAATGATAATGTCACGGGTTGTGATTGCTTTATGTCCTTTGACGTTTTTAAAGTAAAGCTATCGCCATAAACACGAACCGCCAATTCCCAGATAACTTTATTAGGTGATTGTTCACTGCGACGCCATACACTACTAATATGATCATTGAGTAAAACAAAGTTATCTGAGCCATCAGCATTTTTTTCACCGATATCTACAGCTTGATTATCCAAAGCAACATGATAAGCAAAAGCGTTATAGTTAAACTGATGGTTGCCACCGGAGGCATCTTCATCAAGGAAAATCTCTAAACAATCATCATCCCAATATAAATGACGTGGATCCGCATGTTGATCAAATAAAATATCATCGGTAATTTCCACCAATAAATATAACTGCGCTTCATCCCACATTATTTTAAAGCGTCCAGAGAAATCTTCTTTACTCGGCATTTCACCCAAGATAAGTTGATCGATTGGCTGCCAACTGGCTAACTGCCAACTAGCTTCATCAGCAATGCCGTTAATAGCCATTTTTTCCGGTGACTTTTTGGCTTCGAGGGCTGATACATTGATAGAGAAAGCAACCAATAATGAGGTTACAAATTTCAAATAGTTAGACATTGTTTACATTCCTGTTTTTTGTTTTATTGCTAGTGACTTTTTAGTGATTACTTTTCTAGTGATCGATTGATAGACCCTATTTATTTCATTGGCAACCAATAAATAGGGTCTATCAATGTTTACTGTACTGACACATTGTTCACTGAGCAAAGATATTCACATCGCTTCAAATTGTCTATCAAGTAAATTAGCCGAAAAGAAGTGATTCACTCGCTGAGACATTCGCTTAGCAATAATAGCCTTTTTAGCTAAATTTGAGCTGATGTTCTTTTATTTTTGTTATCATTATTAGCTTCACCATCATTATTAAAAGTTACCTTTAGTCATGAAAACCAGTGGCACCCCGCTTACGCTTCATTATTGAACACAACACCAAATGTAAGCGCTTACAAATATACGGGTATTGGTATTATTTTCAACAATGTTTTTATTAGCAATAGTGTAAAATGAGCTAAATTACTATTAAATAACAACAATATAAATAAAAATAAAATATCGCAGCGATCAAAAAACATACATTTAGTGTATAAGCTTTAATTTACTTTTAAATATTTATTGACCTACTTTTATTAATGAATTACCTTTATGTAAGCGCTTACATAATACATTAACCGTTCAGGTTGTATTTTTTTTGTATCATATTGTAAGCGCTTACAATAAACTAATAATTAAAAAATGGTCGGCTAAGACTGGGGATTTAACATGATTCAGAAAACATTCACTAAAACAAGAATTGCAACAAGCTTGTCACTGATACTGGGTGCAACAGCACTACCTGCAATATCAGCAGAAGAAGCTAACATTAATGACAAGGTCGAAGTTATTGAAGTTACCGGTATCCGCGGTAGCTTAGTTAAATCGATGGACATCAAACGCAGTAGCTCAGGTGTTGTTGAAGCTATTAGTGCTGAAGATATTGGTAAATTTCCAGATACTAACTTAGCAGAGTCATTACAACGTATTTCAGGTGTAGCTATTGACCGTGATAACGGTGAAGGTAGTAAAGTAACCGTTCGTGGTTTTGGTCCAGATCGTAACTTAGTATTACTTAACGGTCGTCAAATGCCTACTAGCACCGGTGACCGTTCATTTGATTTTGCCAATATCGCCTCTGAAAGTATCAGTGGCGCTGAGGTTTACAAATCAAGTGATGCAACGATGGCAACGGGGGGGATTGGTGCAACAATCAATATTTTAACCCATAAACCATTAAACAACCCTGAGTTAGTGGCTACTGTTGGTATTAAAGCAGTAAATGATACTTCTGCTAGTGATGGAAGTGTTACACCGGAATTATCCGGCTTATACTCAAATACATTTGCTGATGACACCTTTGGTGTTTCAATTTCAGCGTCATATGCAAAACGTGAAAGTGGTAACCAACAAGCTGAAGTAGGTACAGGTTGGCGTTCATTCCCTGGTACTAAAGACCAAGATTGGTCAGGTGCACCAGGTGCAGATCCAACATGGGGCGGTGTTCCAAAAGAAAACCAAGTAAACCGCGTTACAGGTGCTGATGAAATTTACTCAGTGCCACAAACCACAATTTACAAATTTGAAGAACAACAACGTGAACGTGTTAATGGTCAAGTTGTATTCCAATACGCACCAACAGATAACTTCACTGCAACTGTAGATTACACCATGATGACTAATGAAGTAGATCGTCAATATAACGATGTCTCTGCATGGTTTACTTTTGCACCATCTGAAAGCGTATGGACTGATGGTCCTAATTCATCACCGTTATATTATACAGAAACTTATGGTGCTGATAATAAACAAGATTTCTCTATGGGTGCTTCATCTTCAGCCACTAAAGCTCAATCTCAGTCTATTGGTCTAAATTTAGCATGGCAAGTTAGTGAAAACTTATGGGTAGAGCTTGATCATCATTCATCAACAGCTGAACAAACACCAAATAGCCCATACGGTAGCTCAAACACTATCGGTACAGCTGGTTACATTCGAGAAGCTGCTGCAACTGACTTTACTGGTGATTTTCCAGTGTTAGCAGTAACAGGTGCTAACAGTGTAACTAAAGCCGATATGTTAGTATCAGGTTCTTGGTTTAGAAATGAAGACAATCGCTCTGAAATTGATCAAACACAAATTAATGGTAACTACGTAATTGAGGAGTTTGGTGACATCGATTTTGGTGTTGGTATGATGACCTCTAACAAGCGTAACCTAGCCGTTCAAGTACAACGTAACGATTGGGGCGGTGTTGGAACTGTTGGTGACTTAGCAGGCATTGGTGGTGACATCGACAGTGTGCAGGGTCAATTTGATGATGTGAGCGGTGGTAATTTTGAAAACCACCCTGATGGCCCTGATGGTTTTGAAATTGTTGATACCATCTTTATGTGGGACTTTGATGAACTTCGTAACTATGCAGAAGCAAATTACACACCTGCTGATGTATCAGGTGCCGGTGATTGTGGTACTTTATTCTGCCCATCTACTGATTACGCCCGTGATACTGACCGTTTTGTAGAAGAAGAAATAATCTCTGTTTACGCACAGTGGAACTATGACGGTGAGATTGGTGATATGCCATTCGATGTTCATGTTGGTGTTCGTTACGAAGAAACTGAAATCCATTCTACATCAGTTGTCCCTGACTTCACTGGTGCAACAACTCAGTGGGAAGGCGACACTGAAATTGTAATCGGTCAAACTGGTAATACTGCTGCTCTTAGTAAATCTGGCACATACGATCACCTACTTCCTAACTTTAACTTTAACTTAGAAATTACTGACGATGTTATATTACGTGCTGCTTTTAGTGAAACTATTGGTCGTGCCGGATACACTGATTTACAAGGTGGTACAACTATTGGTACCACTTTTAATAAGTCGGGCGGTAGTGGTAACTCAGGTAACCCTAGTCTTAAGCCATTAGAGTCAACTAATATAGACCTTTCTGCAGAGTGGTATTATGGTGAAGCAAGTTATGTATCTTTAGGTTACTTCAAAAAAGACGTAACAAACTGGATTTCACAAGGACAAGTTAACGAACAATTATTTAGTTTAAACAGCCCTGTTGATGGTCCTAAATATGATGAAGCACAACAAATAAGTGGCGATGCTGGTGAGCAACGTCAGTACATCTATGATACATACGGCGCATCTAACGATGAAGTTTACATGCTAGATGGTAAAATCATTATTGAAGGTGTTCCTGAAGATGAGCTAGTTAGCTTTTTAATCAACGTACCAGTAAATGACAGTATAAAAAATACTTTTGACGGTCTTGAATTTGCAGTCCAACATGTATTTGGTGAATCTGGTTTTGGTGCGTTTGCTAACTACACTATGGTTGATGCCGGTGATGATTATAACAACTTGCTTTTATCTGGCGAGTTTGACAATACTGAACTTATTGGCGACACAAACGATGGTGTTCAAGCAGGTATTTCTGATACAGCTAACTTTGTTTTATTCTATGAAAACTACGGTGTTTCAGCGCGTGTCGCTTATAACTGGCGTGATGAGTACTTAGAAGGTTTTGGTCAAGGTACTGGTGGAAATCCAACTTATGTTGAAGAATACTCTCAAATCGATTTCAACGTAAATTACACGTTCCAAGATATTGAAAACTTATCTGTTTTTGTTGAAGGCATCAACATTACAAATGAGTACCGTCGTAAAATCGGTCGTAGCTCTTCTCAAGTACTTAACGTAACTCAGCAAGGTGCACGTTATAGCATTGGTGCTCGTTATACTTTCTAAGTAGTTAACGGTTTAATGTTGTAAATTAACGAATTAAGCCGCTACTTGTAGCGGCTTTTATTTTCTTTAATCATTGATTGTTTTACTTTTTCAAAAAAGCCCATTTATTTTAATCTAGTGACTAAACGCTGTTTGTAAATTGCTATAACTATCCCCCCATAGGGCTATATAGTTATAGATAGAAGCCCAAAAGACAGATATAGTGATTATAATTTAGGCTTTTTTAAAAGCGTACAACTGTTTGACTAAACATGATAAAACGCAAAAAAATCAACTTTTTACTCGTAAGAAATCCCAATGAAACAGTATGAATAATTCAATCAAAAAAATAACAATTGTAGGTGGAGGCTCAGCTGGTTGGTTAACTGCCGGCATTCTTGCAAGTGAATTTAAAACGCAAGGGGATTTGGCCGTTGAGATAACGTTAATTGAATCGCCAGACGTGCCAACAGTTGGTGTAGGTGAAGGCACTTGGCCGTCAATGCGACAAACATTGAAAAAAATAGGGGTAAGCGAAGCTGATTTTTTAATGGAATGTGATGCCACTTTTAAACAAGCGTCAAAATTTGATAATTGGATAAATGGCACAAACGACAGCTACTTCCACCCTTTTACTCTACCAAGTGGTTTTTTTGAAACAAATATTGCTGAATTCTGGCAGCAACATAGCAAACAAGTTTCATTTGCAGACGCGACAACAGTACAAAGTCATTTATGTAAGAATGGATTAGCGCCAAAGCAAATATCAACGCCTGAATATGCATTTGCTTGCAATTATGGTTACCACTTAGATGCAGGCAAGTTTAGTACATTTTTACAAAAGCATTGTTGTGAGAAACTAGGCGTTAAGCATATCTTAGATCATGTGGTTAAAATAAATAGCCATGAAAATGGTGATATAGCTTCGGTTAGTAGTAAATTACATGGCGATATAGATGGTGATTTATTTATCGATTGTACTGGTTTTAAATCGTTATTGCTGGGTGAACATTACGGTGTCGAGTTTATTAGCCAAAAACATGTATTATTTAATGACACCGCACTTGCAGTGCACGTACCCTACCCTCACGAAAATAGCCCTATTGCCTCACACACTATTTCAACAGCACAGACAAGTGGCTGGATATGGGATATAGGTTTACCCTCTCGACGTGGTGTAGGTCATGTATATTCAAGCGCTCATATTAGCGATGATGAAGCAGAGCAGCAGCTTAGATCATATATATCACCATCATTAGGCAAAAATCAAAAGTTAGCGGACATTAGAAAAATATCTATTAACCCTGGTTTTCGAAGCAAATTTTGGCATAAAAACTGTGTTGCAATAGGTATGTCATCAGGTTTTATTGAACCGCTAGAAGCCTCAGCATTAGCACTTATTGAGCTTTCAGCCAAAATGGTAGCGGATCAATTACCGGCGAATCGTCAGGTGATGGACATTACAGCAAAACGTTTTAACGAAAAATTTAGCTATCGCTGGCAACGCATTATTGAGTTTTTAAAGCTTCATTATGTACTGTCTTCTAGGCAAGAAACTTATTGGCAAGATAATCGTTGTGAAAACAGCATTCCCGAGCACTTAAATGAACTTATAGCGCTATGGAAATATCAAACGCCTTATGGTTATGACACTCATCATACAGAAGAGTTATTTCCTGCAGCGAGTTTCCAGTATATTTTATACGGAATGGGATTTAAAACCGATTTAGCCTTGCGCCAAAAAAGAGAAGATAAAAAAGAAATCGCAAATAAATTTTTTAATGACAATATCGCTCATACACATAAATTGATGAATGCAATGTCATCAAATAGAGAATTACTTAACAAAATAAAACAATATGGATTAAGTAAAGTATAACTTTACCAATCGATATAAAAAATAATAACGGAGAATAAAATGGCGAATCATGCACTCGTGAGCCCTGTAGCACACAAAGATGTAAAAATAATTACCGACCGCAGTGCTAAATACGGCGACAACCTTTGGTATGCTCTTACATTTCCTCGAGAATTTAGAAGCGTCCAAGCCCATTACCCAATCTTTTTCAATAAAAATCCAAGCACAGGTAAGTTTATATCCGTTGCTCTATTTGGCTTTAAAGAACATGAAAACTTATTCCTTGATGATAATGGTTGGAACGCTGACTATATTCCTACATCAGTATTACGTAGCCCTTTTTTAATTGGTAAACAAAAAACTACTGAGAACGGCGTAGAAGAAGAACAACGCATGTTAACGTTAGATATGGATAACCCGCGTGTGAGCAATATTGAAGGTGAAGCACTATTTTTACCTTTTGGTGGTCATTCTGATTTCTTGGATAAGACCTCAAGTATGATGGAAGCATTGCATTTAGGTGCAATTGATGGCCAAGCATTCACTCAAAAACTCGAAGATTTAGAACTATTAGAGCCATGTACATTAGATATTACTTTAGATAATGGCCTTAAAAATCAAATGATTGGCTTTTATGTTATTAACGAAGACAAAGTTGACGCGTTAACAATTGAGCAAATTCAAGATTTACGTGAATCTAAATATTTACAAGCAATCTATATGGCTATTGCCTCACAAAGCAACATACGCTCGTTAGTTACCAAGAAAAATGCTTTAGTCGCAGCGCAAGACTAACCTACACTGAACTATTTATTATGTTGAACATCACTAACCAAGTGGAAGAACTGCACGATATAAAGGTTGATGATATACCTGACTGGCTACTCTTATCTGATAAACCTATGGTTTTAAGAGGTTTTGCCAGTCAATGGCCTTTAGTGCAAGCGGCTTTAAAATCATCACAACATGCTTGTGATTTACTGCGTACTTACTATAAGGGCACGCCAGTTAATACTTGCTATGCTGAGCCTGACATTAACGGTAGAGTATTTTACAACGAACAAGTAGATGGCTTTAATTATCGGGCAAGTAAAGCCGATTTAAATCTCGTTTTAGATAAACTATTAAGCCACCAGCAAGATGAGAAACCACCAACAATGTATGTTGGTTCAACCGAAGTAAATAGTTTTTTACCCGGATTTAAAGAGCAGCACCAAACATCGATAGATAATTACAGCCCCTTAACAAGCCTATGGATTGGTAATCAAAGTAAAATTGCTGCGCACTATGACTTTCCATTAAATTTGGCCTGCTGTGTTGTTGGCAAACGTCGATTTACCTTATTTCCTCCCGATCAAATAGATAATTTATATGTAGGTCCGATGGAGTTTGCTCCTGGTGGCCAAGATATTTCTATGGTCGATTTTGACAATCCAGACTTTGATAAATATCCTAAATTTAAAACAGCCATTAAACATGCCCTTGTTGCCGAATTAAACCCAGGCGATGCGCTATTTTTACCGAGTATGTGGTGGCATCACGTTGAAGGACTTGAAGCAATAAATATGCTTGTTACCCATTGGTGGCGAAATACACCAGCATTCATGGGACGTCCAAACAATGCATTATTAATGGCAATGTTAAGCTTAAGAAACTTACCTAAAGATCAACGTAAAGCATGGAAGAGCATATTTAACCATTATATATTTGAACATGACGAACAATCTAACGATCATATCCCAGACGATGCAAAAGGCATGTTGAAAATGCCCATTGATGAGCTTACTGCTCGAAAGATAAGAGCTGAACTAATAGAGAAGTTAAAACGATGAATGATAATAATATGAATAACACACCAATAAAAAATGTTGTTATTGCCGGAGGGGGCACCGCAGGTTGGATGGCTGCGGCCGCACTAAGTAAATTATTAGGTAAAGCCATTAACGTTACCTTAGTTGAATCTGATGATATTCCAACCGTTGGTGTTGGTGAAGCAACAATCCCTACCCTGCATATTTTTCATCAACTACTGGGTATTAACGAAGCCGAATTTATGGCGGCCACTAACGCAACATTTAAGCTTGGCATTTCATTTGAGAGTTGGCGCGATGTAAATAAAGATTACATACATTCATTTGGCTATTTAGGTCAAGATTGTTGGGCTTGTGGTTTTCAACATTTTTGGCTTAAAGGACTGAAAAAAGGCATCGTATCGGATATCGGAGATTATTGTCCTGAACATTTAGCAAGCCGAGAAGGTCGCTTTGCTGTTCTTGCTAACCAAGATTTAAACCATGCCTATCATTTAGATGCTGGCTTATATGCGAAGTTTTTGCAAAAAATAGCAGACAAGTTTGGTTGCCAACGCATTGAAGGTAAAATTAATAAGGTAAACCTTGATGAGAAAACAGGCAATATAACGAGTTTAAACCTAGAAAACGGTAAAGTGGTAGAAGGCGATCTATTCATTGATTGTACCGGTTTTAGAGGCTTGTTAATTGAAGATGCCTTACATACAGGATATGACGATTGGAGCCACTATTTACCTTGTGATAGTGCAATAGCAGTACAAACAGAAACAGTTAATAAGCCAGTACCCTATACACGTTCAATCGCCAGAGATTCTGGTTGGCAGTGGCGTATTCCATTACAAAACCGCACGGGTAATGGTTTTGTTTTTTGTAGTAAGTACATGACCGACGAAGAAGCCAAAAAAACGCTATTAGATAATGTCGAAGGTAAGTTGTTAAATGAGCCTAGAGTGATCAAATACAAAACCGGTGCTCGCCGTAAACACTGGAATAAAAATTGTATTGCCATAGGTTTATCATCTGGATTTATTGAACCTTTAGAGTCTACAGGTATTCATTTATTTCAAAAAGCGATTGTGCGTTTATTGCAAATGTTTCCATCGCAAGGTATCAACCAGTCAGATGTTGATGAGTATAATGATCAAACGAAAAAAGAAGCTGACAATATTCGTGATTTTATTATATTGCATTACCATTTAACCGATCGCCGGGACACCCGGTTTTGGCGGTATTGTGCAATGATGCCAATTCCGGATTCGCTGGCACATCGAATGAAATTATTTAAAGAGTCAGGGCGAGTATTTAAAAAAGCCAATGACTTATTTGGTGAGACATCTTGGGTACAAGTAATGATGGGACAAGGGTTGATGCCAGAGCAATATCACCCCATTGTCGATATGATGAGTGATGATGAGCTAAAAACGTTTTTAGACAAAATTAAAAACGGCGTGCATAAACGTGTTGCCAACTGGCCTGATCATAATGACTTTATTAATCACTACTGTAAATCAAGCAATGGTTAATCATTTATATAATGACAGAATTTAAAGTAAACCCTAATATAAATCCTGTCATAAAGAAGGTAGGTAAAGAGCAAACACCAGTGATAATCATCGACGATTTTATCACTGACCTTACCCCTATATTAAATGATGCATATCACAACCAAACATTTTCGACGGACTCTAACTCATTCTACCCAGGTATTAGGAGCAGGTTACCCACCGCGTATGTTTTGGAAATTCTAAAAGCTGTCTATCAAGGCATCTATCAAGTTTATGGTATTCCCCGTTCATTGAAGCTCAAGCTAATGCTTAATTATTTCTCTTTAATAAATAAGCCAGAAGAGGAACTTGTGCTACTGCAACGTATTCCTCATTTTGATACCAATAACCCATACCACTTTGCGATATTGCACTACCTTAATCCGAATGAACATGGTGGAACGGGCTTATTTAGGCATACAGCTACGGATTTTGAACGAATAAGTGAAGAGAGAGTTAGTCGCTATATAAAAAGCTGTGAACAATTTATGGAATTAAATGGCAAGCCAGATGCTAAGTACCACAATAGCAGTTCAGATTTATTTAAGCTTTATGATGAAGTTGCATACAAGCAAAATCGGTTAGTTATTTACCCTGGAAACCTGCTACATTCAACTATTGTTGATTTAAAAAAAGATATTGATGAAAACCCTCAAACAGGTCGGTTAACGAGTAATATATTTGTCGATTTCATCTAAGACGAGCTTATACCAATTTGATTAAATTTCTTCCCTACTCAGAACTACATTGCTGAGCTTAGAATAAGCAAAATTTGTCAAACATAGTTATTCTATATTTCATTAATTTTGTGATGTTATTAGTTTACCAATGAGTTCCCAGAGGGCTATTTTAAAAGGTAGTTTCTACTTATCATTAGCCTCCCCTGCTTTTCAAAATAGAAAGCAATAGTGGAAAAAAACAGCTAAAAACGGACATGAATTGGGTAACCATACGATTAATCATGCCTGTAGAGGTTCTTTGCCAAATAGAGACTAGGTAGATACCTTTCGTAATATAAGTTTGCATATAAATAACCACTAAAATGATATCTTACTTCTATAAGTCTTCACTTTTAAATAAATTTTCGAGTAATTATAATGCAAGTAGAAATTCAACATCATGAGTTTAATAAAAACTTGTTTTTTTATGACCTAGTGTCAAGTTTCTCCATCTCTTTATGCGGTTGTCCGGTAATCTTTGAAGAGGAAATAGAAGTATATAAAATGGCTAATCAAATATTGAGTTTTCCTGGTGCTTATTCTCAAACAAAGCACCTATCGCCATTCCAATTGAGAAAGCAAGCGCTTAGAGGTGATATAAACAAAAGCAAACATATCGTTTCGTGTTGCATGATGCTGGCTAATACTGCTTATGAGTCAGTAAAACAATATAATGATGGCTCTGAAGTTTTCGAATTCTTCAGACATATTCGTAATGCATCTTCCCACTTAAATGTTTTTCAATTCAATCACAAAGAGCCTGCTCACCCAGCACAATGGCGAGGTGCGATTATTGAGCATCAACAAAAGGGTGATAAAAATTCGCTTTTTGCTAAGCCTTGTTTTGGCCACTTTATCGGTGTGGCTGATTTACTTGATTTGTTAATGGATATTGAGCACAAGATAATTAAGCAACAAAATAAATAAGTAAAGTGAACGCTAAAATACCTTACTTAATGGTTAATGGTTAATGGTTAATTTAAGAAGGAGTGAAATAAGGCTATTTTTTCTACCACTTGTTGAGTCTCTGATGACATAAAGCGGTTATTCAGTTTAAATACTTTTCTCTGTCCCAACTTGGCAGAAGCTAACATGTTTTTTGTTACAGGATGGCTATCAAATAGCTTTTTAAAACTTCCATTTTTTTCAGCTTTTCTTAGACCTACTTCTATACGACTTTTAAGCTTTGGGTTGTCGTTACTTACAAAAAAATAATAAGGCGATGGGTAATGCAGTGCTAATGAAGATTCAACCTGTAAACCTTCAAAAATTTCCACTTCATTCCATGCCTCATGCAATGCTCTTGGCATATAATCAAAGCGGCCATGCTGCAACATATTAAATAAAGTTTTATGGCCTGGCCCGGTAATTAACCGATAATTATTATCGGTTAAAATTGTTGAGTCTGGCCAATCATACCCTTGTCCCGCAAAGAGTTTTTTAAGTTGTTTCGCTGTCTTAATTTGAGAGAACTTATCTTGCTGGCCCTGCTTTATTAAAAATATACGATAACCACCTAACCCTCTTAGTAGCGGTATTCTGATAGGGTTTACTGCTATTTCACGCTCTTTCGAGGTCATAGTCCAAGTAACACTCACGTTGCGATTATATTTAATCTCAACAAGTGAGCGACCCTGATACATTGGTTGAATCGCCTTTTGAAGCTGATATTCACCAAACTCCTCTTTAGAGCTTTCAAGAGCAAGTTTAAGTAAGGCGATATAGTACGCATCTTCTTTAAATTGCCCTTCATCGAACCAAGGATAATAAATAATATCTTTAGCTTGAGACACGCTGCTAACCGTGACAAAAAACAACATAAACAAAACAATATAACGACTACGCATTACATAAACCTCCATCAATTACTGAAATACATTACTGGCATAACTATGAACAATATTTGTTATGAGTTATGCCAGTTATACTTGATAGCATTACTAAGGTGGATTATTTATTGACAGTTAATCGTTGCATTTTTTGCTTTATTAGCTTGCAATTTCAATGTTGAAAATGACACAACACCTTGGCCTGCGGTGGTGATACCAAATGGCACAGTAACTCGGCCAAAATTAACACCTTGTTTAACAAAGCAATTAAGATCAACGCTAAGCTCTTGCCATTCATGCATAGTAAAACCTTTTATTACTGCGCTGATATCAACCGATTTTTGACAATCAGCTTCATCACAATGCATTTCAAGCATTATAGACTCACTAAATTCTTGGTCTTTACGCACCAGAACAGTTAACGCTGAATCGTTTTCGATATATTGACGTAAATCTTCAACAAAAGTACTTTGTAATCTCACTGAAGCAGATTCTTTACCAGTAAAGCTTAAGGTTCGAGCATCTTCTTGTACATCTTTATCCATGGTACTTAACGTAACACCCGGCAGTTCAACAACCGAACTAGATACACCAATCGCTTGCTCACCTGAAATAACATTTAGCGACCACGGCGCTTTTACCGCATGTTCAAATAACACCAAAGACTGCTCGGCATTAGCCGACTTTTCAACAACTACACTTAAATCATCAGGTAACGTATTGTCGTCACCATATTGCAGACCAAAACCATAAGGTAATAAAGGTGCATAATCTTCATCAAAGCGGTTTACAACGGCTTGTGTCGCCGATTTAGGCCAAGAGAAAGACAGCTTTCCTTTAAAGTTATGGTGAATTTCACCATCTGCTTTAGTGAATAATACATCACTTACGCCAACACCTTCACTACCTGGTAACCAAGCAGCAACGAATGCATCAGACGCATTTAGCTCGGCGTTAACCCACATAGGACGACCAGAGATAAATACAGAAACAACTTTAATGCCTTCAGCTTTAAGCTTTTTAAGTAACGCTAAATCAGTTTTATTACCGCGTTGATAATCAAGATTGTCAATGTCACCTATACCTTCTGCGTAAGGTTGTTCACCAAACACAACAATAGCAACCTCTGGTTTTTGTGTATAAATGCCATCAACCGCTAATTCAATATTACCACCCGCACTGTTTACCACTTGCTTAAAGCCATCATAAATTGAACTGCCACCAGGGAAGTCAGAATTTACATTGCCAGTGCCTTGCCATGTTACCGACCAACCACCAGATTGTTGGCCTATATTGTCAGCTCCACTACCAGAAACTAGAACATTAGTGTTTGGTTTAATTGGTAAAATGTTGTTTTTATTTTTAAGTAAAACAAGTGATTCTCGTACTGCTTGACGCGCAACTTGGCGATGTTCGGCTGCACCAATGAGTTCAAGTTTTCCTGAGATAGCACGATTTTCAGGACTTGGCTTATCAAAGATGCCAGCTCTAAACTTCACCCGTAAAATACGGCTGACTGCATCATCAATACGTGACATTTTAATTTCACCCGACTTAACTTGACCAATGGTATTTTCATACAAAGGTTTCCAAGCATCGGTCGGCACCATAAATATATCTAGGCCAGCATTTACGGTTTGACTACAACTCTCGTTTGTACAGCCTGGAATTTGGCCATGGCCATTCCAATCACCAACGACAAAGCCATCAAAGCCCATTTTTTCTTTTAATACGTTGGTTATTAAATATTTATTGCCATGCAATTTTTCACCATGCCAACTATTAAATGATGCCATTACCGATTGCGCACCAGCCTCTAAGCCACCTACATAACCTTGGGCATGAATATCAAATAATTCCTGTTCTGAAGAAAGGTTATTACCTTGATCATCTCCGCTCTCAGTACCACCATCACCTAAAAAGTGTTTGATAGTGGATATCACGCGTGAATCACCTAAGAAATCTTTATCTGCATGTCCTTGCAAACCTTTTACAATAGCCGCTGAATACTCACGAACTATCTCTGGGTCTTCTGAATAACCTTCATAAGTTCTGCCCCAGCGATCATCACGAACAACAGCAACCGTAGGTGCAAACACCCAATCGATACCTGTAACCATCACTTCGGTGGCAGTAACAGCAGCAATTTTTTCAATAAGTGCAGAGTTATTTGCAGCACCTAAACCAATGTTATGTGGAAACAAAGTGGCGCCTATAACATTGTTATGACCATGTACGGCATCGGTGCCCCAGATAGTAGGAATACTATTGCCATCCAAGCTGTCATCAACTGATGCTTGATACATAGCTTCAGCTAATTTGATCCAATCAGCGGGTGTTGCATGTTTATCATTGTTAGGAAAAGCGCCACCACCATTTAAATATGAGCCAAAGCCATATTTACGCATATCTTCAACAGTAATATCGCGTATTTCTGGTTGGATCATCTGCGCAACTTTTTGTTCAAGTGTCATAGTGGCTAATAATGACGCCACTTTAGCTTCAATCTCTGCATCCGGCTTTACGGCAATATCAAGTACAGGCCAGATATCAATATTCGATGAAGCTGCTGGTTGTGATACTGATTCAACGGTCGCCTCAGCTGTTTCCGAAGAGGCTTGTTTTTGAGCATTACAACCCACAATGAGTGACGACATCGCCAGATAAAGCATACTGGTCTTAATTGATTTATTTTTTATCATAGTTTTACTTCTTGTTTTTATTGATTATATATATTAATTGTTAATTTATATCGTTGCTTTTTATAGCTAACTTTTTATTGTTAGCTTCTTATAAATATTAACGAGGGTACTTCTGATAACCCTGCAGTTATTTGGCTATCGATTTTACTTTGCTGCCTGAAAGACCGTAATAAGCAATAAAAACATAGCAAACAATAGGTAATAAAAGTGCAGGTTGTATACCTACACTATCCACTAAAAACCCTTGCATCAGTGGAATAATAGCGCCACCAACAATAGCTAAACATAAAATTCCTGAGCCTTGGCTGGTATGTTTACCTAGGCCGTTAATCGCTAAACTAAATATCGTTGGAAACATAATTGAATTACATAAACCAACTAATAAAATGGCTACCATAGCAACTGTGCCTGAAGTGAATACAGCAGTTAAAACTAATACAATAGCGACACTCGCGTTGAACAATAACGCCTTACCGCCTGCAATTTTTTGCATAACAGCCGCGCCAATAAAACGACCGACCATAGCGCCACCAAAATAATAAGCGATATATTTTGCGGCTTTAGATTCTTCTAACCCGGCAATACTAGGTTCAGCTAAAAAGCTCACTAACAAACTACCAATTGAAACTTCAGCACCAACATAAACAAAAATACCAACAGCGCCTAAAACCAAATGGCGATATTGCCATGCACTTCCTTCAATTTCCGTAACGTTTTTTTCTTCAGTGCTATCATCAGATACAGATAAGTTAGGTAATTTTAACCAAGCAAAAACGGCAGCAAGCACTAACAACATAGCCGCAAGTAAAACGTAAGGCATTTGTACAGATTCTGCAGATGCTTGTTCAGAAATAGCACCCGCGGCTTCATTTAAGATCAAATAAGCACCAAAGAATGGTGCTACGGTTGTACCCAAGGCATTAAAAGCTTGTGTCATGGTTAAACGGGATGAAGCTGTTTTTGCATCGCCTAACAAACTAACATAAGGGTTTGCTGAAACTTGTAATAAGGTAATGCCACTGGCAAGAATAAATAATGCCATTAAAAATACAGGGTAGCTGTGCATACTTGCTGCAGGATAAAAGCATAAACAACCGGTGGCAGCTATCACTAATCCCAAGACAATCCCTTTTTGATAGCCTAATTTTTTAACAATTGCACCTGCGGGTAGTGACACGATGAAATAGGCACCAAAGAAGCAAAACTGTACTAACATGGCTTGAGCATAGGTTAAATTAAACACACCTTTTAAGTGCGGAATTAAAATGTCGTTTAAACAAGTAATAAACCCCCACATAAAAAATAATGACGTTAGCGACGTTAATGCAAATGTATAATTATTAGCTGGCTGCATTTCACCCACTTGCTCGAAAGTACCTGAATTTGACTGCATTGACATAATTTACCTCTTAAAATTATTTTATTATTAGTTATTAACGCATTTTAGTCTGAGCAAAATATTGACTATTACATTAATTAGAAAACACTTACCTACGAGTGATTAAGTACCAATTTTCAATAACTTAATTATATTTAATTTAAAACTAAGTGAAAGTGGTTGACCTAAGTCATAGAAAGCTCTAATCTAAATGTAAGCGCTTACATGGTTGCATTAAAGAACATCTAGATACTTTTATCAACCTTTTTATAAACGCTACATAAAAATAAAATACAGATAATCGCCAAGTTAACTTGGCTTACAGAAATAGGTAACTCATTCATGACTGTCAAACTTACTCTACCCGCCCAATCTAAAATGTTATCAAAAGATTTCATCTATGGTGTAGCAACGGCTTCATTTCAAATTGAGGGTGGCAAAGACGCAAGACTTCCATGCATTTGGGATACTTTTTGTAATACACCCAATAAAATTATTGATGGCTCAAATGGTGAAGTGGCGTGTGATCATTTTAATCTTTGGCAAGACGATGTTGAGCTAATTGATTCATTGGGGGTTGATGCTTATCGATTATCTATTTCATGGCCACGTGTAATAACCGAATCTGGTGAGTTAAATCAGGCTGGTGTTAATTATTATCTAAATATTTTAGATAGATTGAAATCTAAGAATATTAAAGCGTTTGTCACCCTTTATCATTGGGACTTACCTCAACACCTTGAAGATAAAGGTGGCTGGTTAAATAGAGAAACGGCTTATAAATTTCAAAACTATGCAGACCTAATTTCAAAAGTTTTTGGTGATAGAGTTTATGCCTATGCAACACTAAATGAACCTTTTTGTAGTGCCTTTTTAGGTTACGAAGCCGGCGTTCATGCACCTGGGATTGTTGGTAAAGAATTTGGTAAAAAGGCTGCGCATCATTTATTACTTGCCCACGGTTTGGCCATGCAAGTATTAGCAAAAAATAGCCCAAGTAGCCAAAATGGTATCGTGCTAAATTTTACTCCTTGCTACCCAGAGTCTGATTCAGCAGCCGATATAAAAGCAACTTCATTTGCCGATGATTATTTCAACCAGTGGTATATTAAACCTTTATTTGACGGTGATTATCCTGAAATAATGGCTGAACTGCCTAAAGAAAATCATCCAGAAATTCTTGAAGGTGATATGGCTATCATTTCACATCACATTGATTTCTTAGGGGTCAATTTTTATACCCGTGCAATTTATCGTGCCGATGCTGAAGAACACTTTTTGCAAATTAAGCCACCTGCGCCTCGTACCGATATTGGCTGGGAGATTTATCCAAAAGCGTTTACTGAGTTATTAGTATCACTCAATGACAAGTATGTACTTCCTCCTGTTTACATCACAGAAAATGGTGCCGCAATGGCTGATAAACTGGTTGATGGTGTTATTAATGATTTAGATCGTATAGATTATTACCACAACCACCTGAATGCAGTGAATGATGCAATTGTGCAAGGTGTACAAGTGAATGGCTATTTCGCCTGGAGTTTAATGGACAACTTTGAATGGGCAGAGGGTTACTTAAAACGCTTTGGTATCGTTTATGTTGATTATGATAGTCAAGTAAGAACGATTAAAGCCAGTGGACTTGCTTATAAAGCATTAATAACCAATAGATAAAAATTAGTATTAATCTAAGCGATTGGAACCAAAATGACTAAATTACCGTTTTATGAAAAAGTAGGTTACGCCATGGGCGATGCCGCTGCTAACTTAGTGTGGCGTGGCGCTTTAGCTTACTTAGCAGTGTTTTATACCGATACGTTTGGTTTAACTGCCGCAGCTGCCGCTATGCTTTTTTTAGTCGTTCGTTTATCCGATGGTGTCACTGATATCATCATGGGAATGATAGCTGACAGAACCAATACTAAATGGGGTAAATTTCGCCCTTGGATATTATGGTCAACTCCCTTTTTAGCCATATTTATGGTGTTATCTTTCACCACCCCTGATTTAAGTTATACCGGCAAGCTTATTTACGCCTATGTCACTTATATTGGTTTAACCCTTGCTTACACACTTAATAACGTGCCCTATTCAGCGTTGATGGGCGTAATGACACCAAGCGATACCGAACGTACCAGTTTATCAGGTTTTCGTTTCGCTGGTGCCTTTGCAGGTGGTTTGTTAGTGATGGGTTTTTTACCTGATTTAGTCGCTTATTTTGGTGATGGCAATGATGCCATGGGCTATCAATATTCCATGTATTTATTTGCCGCTATTTTAATTGTATTAATGGTGATAACTTTTGCTAGTACCCAAGAGCGTATTACCCCCGAAATAGACGAATCAGTGAGTTTAAAATCAGAATTAGGAGACTTACTTAAGAACTTACCTTTTATTATTTTACCGTTACTATCCGTGACTTTATTCTTCTATTATCGCGACATTTATAGTGGCCTATTTTTTATTGTGGTCATGGCTTCTATGTGGATACTAATTAAAGGATTAATTAAAAAATCGCCTGATGACATGAGCGGTACACAACGAGACATGGTTGATTTACTGACAAATAAACCTTGGTTAATATTACTCGGCATGGGTTTTTTAACCATGATGTTTAACGGTATAAAGTACGGCACTATTGCCTATTACTTTAAATACCAAGTAGGCGATGAACTCATGGCTGGACAATATTTTATCGCATTGTTGATGGTGTCTATTTTAGGCGCATTAGCCACTGGATATCTTTCGAAAAAATTAGGTAAACGTAACTTATTTATTGTATCACTTATCCTCAGTGGCTTACTTACGGCTGGTTTTTATTGGGTACCTAAAGGTAATATTAGTGCCATCTTCATTTTAGGATGTAGTGCTGAGTTTTTTGCCGCAATGATGCCAACACTATTCTTTACCATGTTAGGTGATTCAGCTGATTACTCTGAATGGAAAAATGGTCGTCGCGCTACGGGACTTATTTATTCTGCAGGCACGTTTGTCCAAAAAACGGGTGGTGGCTTTGCCGGTGCATTAGTATTAGTAGTGCTTGCAGGTTATGGCTACGACGGCATGGACAAAGCTACGGTCGAAGCGTCGTTACCTGGCATGCAATTACTGATGAGTTGGATACCCGCAGCTTTCGCTTTTTCTGGTGCTGCATTAATGATTTTTTATCCCTTAACAAGTAAAGAAAATAAACAGATTGGTGATGAATTAATACAACGTAGAGCTAATTTAGTCAGCGTTTAAGTGTATTGACTGCATTAGGTTAAACATACATCGGTATGTTTAATAGATTATCTATCAAGCAGAATTAACACGGCTTCTAGTTAATCCATTGGTAAACATGCTAGAATTTTGCGGTTACAATTCAATATATTTTTACAACTAGATTGCTCTACTTAGGAATAACATGGCGACAATATACGAAGTTTCAACACTGGCAGGGGTTTCATTAGCAACCGTTTCTCGTGTGATAAATAAAAATTCACGCGTTAGCGATAAAACACGCCAAAAAGTTTTAGACGCGATGGCTGAACTTGGTTATCGTCCTAACTCTATTGCCCAATCCCTTGCTTCTAACAGAAGTAATAGTGTTGGTATATTAGTCTCTGAATTACATGGTGCTTTCTTTGGTCAAATGATGGCAGGCATTGAGTCTGAATTAAGAGCTGCGGGTAAACATGTCATTATAACCACAGGTCACAGTGAAGAAGATAAAGAAAAGGACGGTATTGAGTTTCTAATTAGTAGAAATTGTGATGCTATTATCTTACATGTTGAAGCGGTAAGTGATGAATATCTTATTGAGCTATGTAAAGGCAGCACACCTATTTATTTAATGAGCCGTTACGTTGATGAAATTAGTGATAATTGTATTAGTTTAAATAATGAATTAGGTGGCTTCCTTGCAACCCAGTCAGTGATAGAACAAGGACACACAAATATTGCTTATATTGCCGGACCACAATTTAAAGCCGATTCAAGAGACCGTTTGGCTGGTCATAAACGTGCACTGACTGAAAATAATATTGCTTTTAATAACGCATTATATTTTGAAGGGGATTTTAAAGAAACAGGCGGCAGTGATGGTTTAAAGCACTTCATCGCAAATAAACAAGCTTACAGTGCCTTAGTTTGTGCCAATGATGAAATGGCTTCTGGTGCTATAACTTATGCCAGAGAACAAGGGTTTTCCTTGCCAAACGATTTATCAATAATAGGCTTTGATAATATAAACTTTGCGAGACATACCTACCCTAAATTAACAACTATAGACAATCCGGTAAATTTAATGGGTCATATGGCCGCAAAGTTGGTGTTAAAAAACAATTATAAACAAAAGGACATAGCCATTACCCACTATTTTGAACCAACACTGATAACCAGAGATTCAGTTATTGGCAAAACCTAACGCAACGGCTAGTAAAATTTAATATATTCCCATTGAACGAAAAGTAATAGAGAAGATGATGAACTCACAAAATACTCAAATAGTTAATTTAGTGGCTGATATTGGTGGCACTAATATCAGGTTAGCAATCACTGATAAGAACAATAATATTAATGAAATTGAAACCTATCAGTGCCAAGATTTCCCACATTTAAGTAATGTAATTCATCACTATTTAAAGGAGAAATCGTTACTTAATTCCAAAGTTAATGCTTGTTTAGCCATTGCTTGTCCTGTCGATACAGATTCAATATCCATGACAAATTTACCATGGAAGTTTTCACAAAAGCAGCTTAAAGAAGAGCTTAAATTAAATAGCTTAACGCTAATAAATGATTACACAGCAATAGCGATGGCGATTCCTTTGCTAAATGATCAGCAGAAAATAAAGATTGGCCAAGGAGAAACAGTAGATAAACAACCTATAGCGGTATGTGGGCCAGGTACAGGTCTTGGCGTTGCTAATTTAGTCAACATTAACAATCACTGGCACTGCTTGGGTGGCGAAGGTGGTCATACAGATTTTGCGCCTGTTGATGAACTCGATGTAAAAATATTTCAACAGTTAAAAACAACTAAAAATCGCCTCTCTTATGAACAGCTGCTTTCTGGTTATGGTTTAGAACAAATATACCAAGCCTTAGTTGTGATCAATAATGAAGATACCAAGAATACTAAACTAACCGCTAAAGATATTAGTACTCAAGCAATCGCTGGAACCTGCCTAATTTGCCGACAAGCATTGTCACAGTTTTGTAAAATTTTAGGCAGTTTTGCTGGTAACTTAGCCTTAACCACAGGGTCACTTGGTGGAGTATATATCGCGGGTGGGATAGTGCCGAGGTTTATCGAGTATGTAAAAAACAGTGAGTTTAGAGAACGATTTGAAACTAAAGGTCGTATGTCTCATATAAATAAACAAACACCAACTTATATTATAACAGAAAGCCAACCGGGGTTAATTGGTGCTGCCGCTTACCTTAATCAGATTTGCCAATAGTTAGAGCAAAATATGGCGTTACAAGAACAAAAAAGCTCAAGAGTATCTTGAGCTTTTTTTATGGTAAGTACTACTTTTAAAAGCAGTTTAAAATGGCATTTTCATCCCTGGTGGTAATTGCATACCGCCAGTAAGTGCGCCCATTTTATCTTTGTTTTGCTCTTCAACACGACGTACTGCATCATTTACCGCTGCAGCAAGTAAATCTTCAATCATGTCTTTGTCATCACTCATTAAGCTTTCATCAAGCTCAACACGGCGAACACTATGATTACCAGTCATCGTTACTTTCACCATACCGGCTCCAGCTTCACCAACAACTTCCATATGAGCTAACTCTTCTTGCGCTTTAGCCATTTTTGCTTGCATTTGTTGGGCTTGTTTCATTAAGTTGCCCATTCCGCCTTTCATCATAATCTTTTCTCCAATATTATTAGGTTAACTATTTTATAAATTATTTTGTCATTTTACCCTAAAGCAACCAAGTTTTGAATATTAACTCGGGGTAATTATTCTACTAATGGCAAAGCTGTTACTAACTATTTTGCTACTGGCGTGGAGAAATACTCTCTTCATCCAAACGCGCTTGGAAAGTTTCTTGTAATGCAATCACAATAACATCTTCTTTTAACTGTGTTTTGGCGTATTCAAGACGCTTATCATTTATTTGACCTTGAATTTGATAAGGATCTGCAACCGTTTCATCAACAATATTAAGGGTAACTGTGATTTGTTTTGACAAGAAATCACAAATAGAATCCTGTAATAATTGTTGAGCTACTTCAGTATACAAATGTCGAGTCGCTTGGTTTAATTGAAGTATCAAATTATCATCGGTGGACTCTTCACTGATTGTTGCATGTATTGCTAACTGCCTAATACGTGCAGTAAGCTGCATAGAGTCAATCATATGCGCCCACTTATCGACCTGATTAGCTTTGATAATTTTTGAAGGGTCAATATTATCTTGATGAAAAGGTACTATCGGCTCAGGTGCCATAACCAAGGGCTCAGGTGATACCACTTGCGGTTCAACTGTTGAGTTAGCACTATCGTTACTACTTTCTGCCTTATTAGGTTGACGCGGAGCTGCGTCACGGGGCTTTTTTGTTTGCTTCTCCAACTCTTTCTTTCGACTACGCAACATGTTTCGTGTTGCTAGCACTGACCCTACAGGACTATTAATACTAAGCTGCCCTGCTGGCTCATTAGATACAAGAGGCGGTTTAATTTGTTGTTCTGGAACACTTGTTACCGATGACACAGACTGGGTAGGTGCGACTTGTAAAGCAGCGACTGGCTCTGCAGGAACTCGGTTTAACTGCTCACTCTCATTTTGCTTAAGTTCTATAGCTTGCTGTTCAATAGCAAGCATTTCATCATTTAAGTCGGTTTGTTGAGTATTTTCTGTTGTAACAGATAGTCCATGAGTAACCGCTGCAACTTCAGATAATTTACTTGGAAATATTTCGCTAACAGGCTCATCAACTAGCACGGTATCGATAACTGTATGAATTGAAGTTAATTCAATCGGTTTGTTAATACTGATTTCATCAAAGCTTACATCGTTAACCTGTACACTACTCTCAACTATAGATTCGTTAACAAGCTGTGATTTTTTCATTGGTTTGAAAGCAAACAATCTCAATAATGTCATATCAAAAGCCGCTTGTTCATCAAAAGCGTACGGTAAATCTTTTCGGCCATTTAGACTTATTTGATAATAAAGCTGAACATCTTCAGCGGACATAGCTTTACTAAATTTTTTCAATAAAGCTAATAAATCAGCAGGTAAATCAAAATGCTGTTCAACTATTTGCAGCAACGCAATTTGATGGAATAATTGAATTAATTCTGCAAACAAACGACTATAGCTAGGTGCATAAGAGGCTATCTCTTGAGATAAAGCCATCAACGCTTGGCTGTCTTGCTTTAGTAAAGCAATAACGACTTGATAAACCCAGTTTTGATCTATACCACCTAGCATTTGTTGAATATTGGCTAAACTAATATTCCCTTGCCCTTGAGCAATAGCTTGATCGGTTAAACTCAATGAATCACGCATACTACCGCGAGCAGCTTTAGCTAACAAAGTTAAACAGCCTTGCTCATGGCTTACTTTTTCTTGAGATAATATATCAGCAAGTTTAACTTCAATCTGTTTAACCGTTAATGCTTTTAAATGGAACTGTAAGCAGCGGGATAATACAGTAATCGGCAATTTTTGAGGATCAGTTGTCGCTAAAATGAATTTAACGTGCTCTGGTGGCTCTTCGAGCGTTTTAAGTAGTGCGTTAAAGCTGTGACGAGATAACATATGTACTTCATCTATCAGGTAAACTTTAAATCGACCTCGACTTGGTGCATATTGAACATTATCAAGAATTTCACGCGTATCATCAACTTTCGTTTTCGAAGCAGCATCTATTTCTAAAAGATCAACAAAGCGTCCTTGGTCAATATCAATACAAGCATCGCATTGTCCGCAGGGCTTATCTGTAATACCTAGGTCACAATTTAAACTTTTAGCAAATATTCTGGCAATAGTCGTCTTTCCAACACCACGTGTACCCGTAAAAAGATAGGCATGATGTAAGCGTTTTTGGGATAAGGCATTTGCAAGTACTGTAACGACATGCTCCTGGCCCATCAATTGCTGAAAGTTCTTAGGTCGCCATTTTCTTGCTAAAACTTGATAACTCATATTAAATTACTTTTTATCCATGGATAAACTATTCGCCTTGATATTGTATCAGTGAATAAGGCGTAATATTTAGCTCTGCTAAACGCTTTTCTCCACCTAAATCAGGTAAAGATATAACAAAACCGGCATCTTGTACTTGCGCACCTAGACGACGGATTAATTTAGATGTCGCTTCAATGGTGCCACCCGTTGCTAATAAATCATCAATGATAAGCACTTTATCTTCTGAACTCAGTGCATCTTGATGAATCTCTAAAACGTCTTCACCATATTCTAATTGATAAGCCTGCGCGTAGGTATCTCGAGGAAGTTTTCCTGGTTTTCTTACGGGAATAAAACCGATATTTAAGGCTAACGCTAAAGGGGCACCAAAAATAAAGCCACGAGCTTCAGTACCAACTATTTTGGTAAAGCCTTTATTCCTATAAGTCTCGGCCAATAATTCAATCGTTAAGGTAAAAGCGTCTGCGTCTTCTAATATACCGGTAACATCACGGAACATGACGCCTTTTACGGGATAATCTGGGATAGTATGTATTGCATTAACCAGTTGCTGCTGTTGTGTATTATTCATGATAGTAAGTAAGAAAACCTTAAGTTGATTTTCTATAATATTAATAAATAGATAGACAAAGCATAAAGCAATTCATGTCACTTTTACAGGGATAAAAGGACCTTAAATAATATTATGCATTAACTTGCAGTGTTTCACTCTCAAAGTCAGTGCCGGCTATTGCCGATAAAATACTAAGAAAGCGCTCTTCGTTAATTGGCTTATCAATAACTTGATCAAATAGGCTAAACTCAACTAGTTTTTTCAGGGTATGTATCCCTTGCGTGGTCATAAAAATGACTGGCACTTGTGCAGATAGTTGACTAGCTTTAAGGTTTTTAGTGAGTTGTACACCATTCATCAACGGCATTAAATGATCAATGACAAATAGTTGGTAGTTTCCTTGTTGTGCTTTTCCTAATGCGTCCAGACCATTAATGGCTAGATCGACATTATGTCCTTGTGAAATGATAAGCGCTGCAAGCTTTTCTTGCACAGCTTTATTATCATCAACAACTAATATATTCATATAGAATTTTTAATAGTAATAACTAATTTGGGCGGATCTTACCCTATAATTATTTGAGTATATAGGGCTTTATTAGATCAATGACGAAACAAATTGATATTAATGTAACGAGAACTTAGCACTAATGTATAATTTATTTGCCAATACTGAAATTACTTAGACAGTTTTAGACGTTGGCGTTTGGGTGTAGTGGTGCTATTGGGGTTAACATAAACATTACTCGCATTAGGTCTAGCACCTTCTACCCATGGTGTTGAAGGTGCAGGTTTATTAACTTTTTTCTTAGCATAAACCTTTTTATCACTGCTCGGTTTTGAATTCCCTGCCGATACTTTAGAAAGCGATGTAGCAGGATTAACTATTTTATTCGTTCTCTCAACATGATAAGTTTTATCAATTGCGTGCAAAAGATTTCGTAAAACTTGATCTTTACATTCACGGTAGTGCTGATGGTCAACTTTACGCGAAAAGGCACTCAACTCTGGCTTACTGATTCTAAAATCGACTTCTTCTAATAACGAAATGATTTGTTCAGCTTGCAGGTTTAGTGCAATTTTAAGCTTAGTCAAAATGATATTATTTGATAAACGTTTTTCTGGTATTGCTTGAGGTCCAGGTTTTTTCCCACGTTTTTCATTTATAAAACCGTTTAAAAACACAGCTAATTTGGTATCAAATAAGGCGACAAAGTCACTATCACTGTCCTTTTTCAGCCATTGACTGACTTCCTCACGGCTCACTTCCTCACCTGCCGAAGCAAAGATAGCTACCATTTGTTTATCATTAAAATTAAAGGTATAACGCAATTTGCGTAAAACATCATTATTATTCACGGTAAAATCCAATACATAAGCATAATGCAGCTATTATACACGCTAAGTGTATGCGCTAATACCTATCTGCTAATGAAATACTTGATGACTAAAATTTATGTGCTTACCCGAAGCCATAAGGGTATGAAAACCGTCTTGGGTGACACAAAGCAATGTCTCGTGGTCCCCTGCTTCTAGATATACTTTTGACAGTTTGTCTAGTTTTTCGTCACAAACCATATTCATATTGTAAGCATCGGCTGCGGGAGGTATTGCCCCTAAATTACAGTCAGAAAACACTTGATACACCTCTTTTTCTTTCATCAACTGATACTGTCCATATAAACTATCATTAAGAGCAGACAAGCTTATTTTATGGTCCGCGGGTAATATTGCCATTAGCTTCCTATCTTCGTGATTTTTGAGTAAGACGGCTTTCGCAATTTCCTTTAATGAAATATTTGACGTTATTGCGGTTCCAATAGAACTGTTTGAGTGGGAGTGTTCAACCTCTTGATATGGAATTTTGTTGTCAATTAAATAGCGAGTCAGTCTTGTTGATATGTTCATATTAACCTCGAATATAGTTGATACACTTATACAGTATAGCTAAAAAGTCATAATTCCGTATCTATAATAAGTCACTTATCAAAAGAGGCTTTCTTATCATAAAAAAACGAGCCTGAAGCTCGTTTCTTTTAAATGAATAGAAAAAGTTAACTAATTAGCCACCACATTTTTTGCTCTTTTCTTTCATTTTATCTTCGCCACATTTACCATCTTTAGCGTCTTTCATTTTACCTTCGCCACATTTTCCTTCCTTAGCGTCTTTCATTTTTCCTTCACCGCATTTACCTTTTGTAGCGTCTTTCATCTTACCTTCGCCACATTTTCCTTCACCGCACTTACCTTTTTTAGCCGCTTTCATTTTATCTTCGCCGCACTTAGCTTTAGTGGCATCTTTCATTTTGCCTTCACCACACTTGCCTTTGGCATCGTCTTTCATTTTACCTTCACCGCATTTTCCTTCCCCACACTTGCCTTTCTTTTCGTCTTTAGCTTTACCTTCACCACATTTTCCGTCTGCATGATCTGATACTATAGTGACTAATTCATTCTGTGCAAAAGGGTTAGATTCCGCTTTAGCTATATTGCTAGTGAAAAGGCTAAATGCTAGTAAACTCATTACGGCAGTGATTGATGATTTTTTAACGATATTCATGATGTATTTCCTTTAAAAGTGCTTATATTGGAGTTGTCTCATTATTATTGAGATTTAGTTATATGACATTAAACATAGACCTGCAAGGAATAATAAAAATTTCATCCCTGTGAAATTTAGACAAAAAAAACCAGCATTACCTATAAAAGGTATGCTGGCTTTTAATTACATTATTTAATTAACTAACTGAATTAGTCAGTATTAAATAGTAACGTTCTTTCTTTTAGCCGTATCAACAATAAAACTTTTCCAACCCTTAGCAGATTTACGTGTACCAGGATCTTCCATTGCTTTTTGAATAGCCGCGTATGCTTGTTTGTACTTTTCAAGATAGAAGTACGATTCAGCAATACTCATTTGAATTCGGCCTTGATTAGATACACCAAGTTCAATAGCCTTATTTAAAGCAACAACAGCTTTAGCAAATTGCTCATCTTGTTTTAACAACATACCTTGTTTACGATAATGCTTCGCACTACTTGTCATTTTGGCTAATTCACCATAATAACTTGCCGCTTTATCAATATGTTGTGCAGAGTGCCAAGCATTCGCTAATGTGGCGATATTTTTATCATCACGCTTAACTAGACCAGAAGCAATATATTTCTCTAATAGCATAGCCGCTTTATAAGGCGCTTCACTTTGAGAATACAAATTTGCTAACATCTTGATTTGACTTTCTTTATCCAAGTGACCAAGTTTATACGCTAAATCAAGGGTTTGAGTAGCTTTCTCATAATTTTCAACTAATAAATAGAACGATGGTAATTGTGTCCACCATTGTTTATTTTCAGGGAAAATTTGTATTACAGTTTCTAAAACCTTAACAGCTTCTTTATACATCTTACGTTCATAGTAAGATGTAAGTTTCAAGATGTACGGGTTTTGATTTGGCTTATCACCAAAGGCTGCAATAGCTTTGTCAGCCGGTTCAATTACTTTATCTAATTGTTTTAATGAGTAATACGCATTAGCAATTTTGATATAAGTTTGACCATCTTCTTTACCAGAGAAATCCATCCAAGCATAAAAAGCTTTTAACGCACCTTCATAGTCTTTGGTTTGCATTTGCATGTCACCCAACAACTTTAAAGATTCGCTTTGATCACCTTCATTTAGTAAATCAGGCTCTATCGCTTTTTTAAGATATTCAATAGTTTTTTGCTCATTGTCACCTAACGTTGCATACATAACCGCAATCATACGGGCTACATAAGCGATGTCGTAAGGTTTTGAAGCGTCAATATCAAGCAAGACATCTAGGGCACCTTTGACATCGTCAGTACTATAAAGCTCAAAGGCTGCTTGTACTTTCTTACCAACACGAGGGCCAACTAATTGCGTAGGACGCTTTTTTTTCTCTGCTTGATCAGCACCAGCAGCTTCTGCATAATTTGCAAAAGGTGCTTGCGCAACAAGTAGAGAGGCAACAACAATAAGAGAAGTTGATAACTTTTTAAGTTTTAAGTTTTTAAACACTAATTTATTAAACATTATTCTCCCCCTCCCATTTTGAAGTCAAGTTGAACTGTTAAGCCCTTTTGTACAAGCGCCTTACCATCAACAACCTTAGGTCTATATTTCCACTTCCTAAGTGCGCGTTTGGCTTCTTTATCAAAGACACGTTTAGGCTGAGCGTCCAAAACTTCAACGTCTTCAACACCACCAATTTGGTTAATGGTAAAAGAAAGAATAACATAACCTTCCTTACCATCTCGAGCAGCTTGGATCGGATACTTAGGCTCGATGCGAACAATTGGTGTTGCATCGCCATCACGTCCTATACCTGCACCAGGAGCACTTAAGCCAGTAGACGCACCTGACATTTGAACACCTGGCATATTGAAGTTTAATCCTGCAGTATTATTACTGGCTTCAGGTTCAGGTGTTTGCTGCTTCGGCGGCGCTTTTGGCGGCGGTGGAGGCGGCGGTGGTACTCGTCGACGCTGTTCTGCTGCAGACTTTGGCGGCGTAGTATTTACTTCTACGATAATATTTTCTTGTTGCTCTTCTTTGTTTCTATCACCGCTAGAAACAAGAAAAGCCATAAAAGCAAATAAACCAAAGGTAACTACAACGCCTAGTAGTATTGATACTAAAAAGCGAACCATATTCTACCCCTTCGCAGCCGCGATAGAAATACGATCTATACCAGCCTCTTTAATTGCATCCATTACTTTAACAACTATACCGTGTTTGGCATCTTTGTCAGCTTGAATGATTACAACATCGGTAGGTTGCTCAGCAAGTAATTTTTCAATTCTTGCTCCAACACGCTCAATATCAACTCGACCTTTATCTAACCAAATTTCACCATTATCTTTGATTGCAACAAAGATATTGGCATTTTTTTGCTTAGTTTGATTAGCCGCTTTAGGTTTATTTACTTCAATACCAGCTTCTTTTACAAATGAAGTGGTTACGATGAAGAAGATCAGCATGATAAAGACGATGTCGAGCATCGGTGTCATATCAATCACTGCTTCTTCGTCTTCACGAATACGTTTACGTGCCATGAAAATATCTCTCTAGTGGTGAGGTAAACTGTCAACCAGTTTAGCCTTTGCTAGTTTAACTTTAGCGTCTAATCTTGAACTAAAGAACACACCTGATAACGCAGCTACCATACCCGCCATAGTCGGAATTGTTGCTTGCGATATACCAGCGGCCATTAGACGCGGATTACCAGTACCTTGTTCAGCCATAACTTCAAATACGCCTATCATACCTGTTACTGTTCCCAGTAAGCCGATAAGAGGACACATTGCCACTAAAGTTCTAATGGTTATCATACGCTGTTCAAGTAACTCGTCTGCTTCGGAGATCCAAGTCTCTCTAATTCGATGTGCATACCAAGATGTTGTATCTTGGCGTGCGTCCCAACGAGAGATGATATCATCTCTCATAGTTGGGTAGGTTGATGTTAAGAACCAAAAGCGCTCTATCATCAAAATCCACATCAATAAGAGTGCGAAAGCTACAACGTAAAGTACGTTACCACCTGTCGCAATAAAACCCCTGACAGATTCCCAAAGCTCTATCAGGAATAACATTATTTAGACCCCTTCTCTGCGATAGCAGCAATTAAACCGGCGCTTTGCTCGTCTAACTTTTGTAATACAGACTTACTCTTACCAGCAACGATTGAGTGGATTAAAATAAGTGGTAATGCACAAATTAGACCTAATGCTGTAGTTACAAGTGCAAGTGAGATGTTACCAGCCATAATTTTCGGGTCACCAGTACCAAACAAAGTAATTGTTTGGAAGGTCATAATCATACCGATTACTGTCCCTAATAGACCCATAAGAGGGGCAACAGCAGCAAACATTTTGATTAAGTTAACACCACGGTCAACTTTTGGTGTTTCACGAAGGATAGCTTCATCAAGTTTCAATTCTAACGTTTCAGCATCAACTGATTGGTTGTCATAGAAAACTTTAAGTAAACGACCAAGAGGGTTGTTTTCATTTGGCTTATCAAGATTTTTCTCTTGAGCTTTAATTTTGCTACTCATACCACCTAAAACAATCATACGTTCAAGCGCAATTAAAAGACCAATAATTAATAGTACTGTTATAGCATAACCAACTTCTTTACCTTCGTGGAAGAATTCTTCTACTGTCTTCTTACGTGTTTCTAAAGATAAGATACCACCACGTGAAGGATCAACATAAAGAGCACGGTAGCCCGAGGTAGTTGAAGAAAAGTTGCTTGCAGTATCAGCGATATAGCCTGCTGGTTGCTTAGGTAGTGGTTGAACTTGACCAACTTCATCGTTATAGGTTAAATAACCGTTATTTGAAACTAAGTTAAATGTACCGATACGCGTAATCGTTTCAGTAGACTTAGTACCATCAAGGTTAGTTACATCAACGCTGAATTGTGAGATTTTACCAGATTCAGTCATTTCAGTTTGTAAAGCAAACCATAGTTCTTCTAAATCAGCAATGCTTGGAATTTCTTTCGCGTTTGCGATGCGGTTTAGCGCTTCACCACGGTTAGGAAACTCAGCACTTACAATAGAAGTACTGATTTGGCCGAATGCATTAGCTGCTGCAGCACGAGAAACACCGAACATTTCACCTAAAGTACCCGTAGCATTACTTAATTCAAGTTCTTTTTGCGCTAATAATATTTCATTAGATGCATATTCTTTAGTTAAGCGTGTGTTACGAACGTTTTGGTCTGCTAGTTCTTTCTCTGCTTTACTTAGTAAAGCGCTTTTATCAGCTCGTGCAGATAAAAATTCCGCTTCACGTTTTTTGTCAAGTTTAGCTTCTGATACACGATCAGCTTTTACTTGCTTAAGTAAATCATCTAACTGATTAGCTTGAGTGGTTGCTACAAAACCAGTCGTCAAAGACGCTGCTAGCAATACAAAATTAATAAGTTTTTTCATTATTTTGCTCCTGCTGCAAATACTGGTAATTTAGTTAAATCTTTTGGAAGTTGTTTACGCGCCATACGAATAGCATCGGTAACAGGTTTTAAGTATTCGTCACCTAACTCTTCCCATGCACGGCTATTATTGTTCCATAACCAAGAATGCTTAGCATCAAGAGATTGAGCAACCAAAGCAATACGTCCCATATGAACGAAATCAGCAGTTAGTGTTCGACCGCCTAGATCAATTTCGCCTTGGTAAGCATCAAAGATTGTGCCGTAGCTTGATTCAATCTCATACGCTTCAAGCACTAAACGAAATTGCTCAGATGTTGTAACGTTTGAATCATCCATTACATCACGAAGCTTAGCAACACGTTCTATACGACGATCAATATTCATAGGAACATCTAGTTTAATGAATGTTTCCAGGGTATCAATCATCTTGTACATTAGCGGAACAAGACCTTGCTTAATTTCATCAATACTATCAATTTGCTTTTGTAATGAAACAACATTAGCTTTTTGATCATTAACCATACGTTGAACGTGATCGTTATAACCACGTAATACATCAGCTTCATCAACAGTGTTACGGTACTCACCAAGAAGATCTTGAGTTTGTTCGTAAATGCTATTGATTTTCACTTGTGATTTTTTTGATTGCTTGAAGATTTTCGCTTCAGCTTTTTGAAGGTCTGTTAATGCATCAGCAGCAGCGATATTACTACCTGCTAGTGCTAGTACGCCAACTATCGCTGTGGCGATGAGGCTTTTCTTACTTACTTTGGACATAGTTCCCAACCATTGCTATTTTAATTTTGATAATCCGAATTAACAAACATTTGTTAATTCATTGCTTACCGCAAATATAAAAGTCTGTCGTTTTTTAAATGTAACTTTTTATGAGTACAACTAATCAATAATCCCAAATGACAGCTGCGCTGTCAAGGTGAGTCTTTAAAAGACGATGTTATGTGTTTTTTTATTAAGCTATCTTTAAGAGTAAGACCAAAACTTAGTGTTATAGAATCACTAAAAGTAGATAGACTAATAAAAAAATATATCTTCATACTATCAAAATTACTTAAATTTAGATGAATTTAAAATCTGAATTTAAGGGACAAAAATTTTGTAGATGTATGTTTTACTAACATCTTCGTAGTAAGTCAAATTTTTTTGTCTAAAATGGTGTAAAAAGGTGTTAATTTTAGCGAAATAAGATTCTATGATGTGAGGATATAGAAGGATATAGATATATTTACTTAACTCATCAGATGAAAGTAATAAATATGACATGCTTCTAACATGCCTTATTTATTAGTCATTTAGGAATATAAATCTAGACTTTACATTCAACATTACTCGTTTTCCAAACTGAAGGTGTCCAGTACTCACCTGACTTATATTTTGAACGATTTTTACGAATATATTTAGCACCTAATGAGTATTTTTTATTTGCTTCTACTTCAAATTCGATGATATGAAAATTTTTGGCTTCGCCGCGACGACGAGTAAGAGATTCTTCAGTAATATGCTCTTGTACGCGAAGAATATGCTTACCTGGAGATAAATTAAAACTCTGTGCAGTACTGCTTATATTATGCCCATCAATTGAAACTATACTCGCAAAGTGCATATTCCGGGTTGATGGGGGTTTGTTATAAAGCACAATTGCACCACAACTTTGATTCTCTTGTGACTTTGTTGCTTCTTCACCAGCTAGATTTCCTTCTGCTGATACTGAAAAAGCCAAAGTCATGGCTAAAATTGTGGTTATAGATATTATTGCTTTCATGTTTTATTTCCTTATTTTGTTTTGTTCCTGAATATTAACCACTGTTGTCCTTTTAACAAAGAGAACAACTGTAACCAAATATTATCTTTGAAACATTTAGGATAATAAAATTATAATTGACGGTCCTTTATTCTTTGACGGCTGATATTCTACAAGCTATTTTACCATCTTCATTTACAACATCATTTACACTCAATTTAGATAATTGATTCTTTTTCAGTAGATTTTTTAATGTGGCTAGTTGTTCTTTAGTTAATGCGGAGTTAATCATGGCCGTTAGTCTAGCTTTATGACTGTGTAAATCAGCTTTAAATAAACTTAATGCCTGTTGTTTATCTTCACATTGACTATTTAATAAATACCTTAAAAACCCAATAAAATCAGACTCCTGAAAAGGCTTTTTAAAGGTGTCAGCCATATAGGTAATACTTTCATTTAGTTCAAGTCTAACACGTTCAGCTATTTTGCATGCCTCTTGAAACTTCATTATTTGCTCGGCACTCTTCTGAGGATTATTAACCTCTCGATCTGTTAGGGCGTCAATCAACTCCGTTAGATTATCTAAAACATCACTGGGACAGAACATTTGTATAAGCATTTCCAATTCGTGTCTATTACTTTTTATCAAAATAGAATCATGGCAATGGCAGACAAATTGAAGCTCTCCACCTGATAAAAGTACTCTTGAAGCTTCAGCAACTGATTGACTTAAATCACTATATTCAATACCAAAATTAGAGATAACGTAATTGAAAATTTTATTTTCAAAGGGCAATTTTTCTATATTTATACCAAATATTAAATTGATTCCTGCTTGACCGCCAAAGCCATCGGTAGTGTCTATTTGCGCATAATCAACACCAGTAAAGCTAATACCTCGTATCCTATGTTGTGAATTTTGGGCTAACCTTAATAATGAAGCATTACCCGTACAAAGATCTAAAACTTGGCTATTATCTCTTAAGCTATCAAAATAATCTTCCCATATGTTTTTTATAATACCTTCATAGCCGTTGATAAACGTACCACCAAAAGAAGTTTTATGCCCTTGTGACCAATAATCATTCCAATATTCACTATCATTTTTATTTATATATCCCACTGTTCACCTCTTAAATGCGGTAATTATTTACTGTTACCCACATTTTAGTTTGTGAGTAAACATCAAAAAAAATGTAAAAAAAAGACCCTGACGGGTCTTTTCTAGTATTTGCTAACTAATTAATTATTAGAAAGAAATTGAGTAACGAGCTGTGTATTCACGACCGTAGTTGTTATAAAGATCAGCATTTTCATACTTACCATCTGAAGATAAAACAGGATCTTCATCTGTTAAGTTATTAATACCTAACATAACACGTCCGTGGCTACCAATATCATAAGTGTAACTTAAGTTATGGATTAACCAAGAGTCTAATTTACCTTCTTCTTTATTTTCATATGTACTACCGATGTAGTTCATATTCCAAGAAATATTATGATCTCCAACTAAATATTGAGTAGTAAATACTGACTTATATTCAGGTTGTCCAGCCCAGCCTGCGGTGTTTATTGCTTCACCACCACCAGATACCTCAATAATATAATCAGTAATAAAACTGTTAGTCCAATTTACACTAAAGTCACCAACACTTGTTTCAAATGAGCCATTAAATGCTAAATCGATACCAGTGATTTGCATTTTATCGCCATTACCATAACCAGTACCAACTTCTAATGCTTTACCAATTAGGCCATTTGCATCATTAGGAGCACGATTAACATAGAAAGTATCTGTAGTTGCTAATGAACCATCATAAAGACCTTCCATTACGTTAGTAATTGAACGACGAGATATAACATTGTCAATATTTAAATCGAAGTAATCAAGTTTAATACCAAAGTCGTCACTAATATCATAAGCAGCACCTAAATTAATATACTCAGATGTTTCTGGACCTAGGTCCGCATTCGGTCTGATATAAGTATTAATTTGTCCTGAACTACAATCAGTATCTGATATATCACGTTCTCCACAGAACGGATAATCAGTACCCGTGTCTGCACTGAACGTTGTTGCTGCATATAAACGATCAAGTTGTGGTGCACGGAACGATTCTGAGTATGAAGCACGTATAACTAAGCTATCAAGTGCTTGCCAACGTATGTTTACTTTTGGTGAAACATTGCCACCAAAATCAGAATAATCATCGTAACGAGCAGCGATATTCATTTCTACTGTATCAGTAATTGGCAATGCTGCTTCATAGAACAATGCAAATACTTGACGATCACCACCGGCAGAGTTACCCGCACTGCCGCCTATAAGACCGGCTTCTGATTGTGCATCATATACTTCAGAGAAAGTTGTATCGAAATATTCAATACCTACGAAGTGAGCTGCATCACCACCCGGTAATTCAAACAAATCAAATCCTAAACCTGCGTTATACTGGTGGAAATCTGCTGTTCCTTGAGTCAGGGTCGTAGCCTTCATATTATTTTGGCCGTCAACTGAACTAAGCGGAATATCATTTGCAATATTGTGAGCAAGACCACCATAACTTAAGTAGTACTCACCAATAGATTTGTTATCAGCCTGATTGTAATGGTAGTAAACTTCCCATGTTGCATTTAAGAAATCTAACTCACCACGAAGACCTGTTAAGAAATCTTGATTGTAGTCATGAACATTACCATCACGTGTACCAATACCAGCCCAACGATACAAACCGTTTGTCGTAACATCATAAGGGTTATCTGGATGGTCTGCTGGCATATCACTCCAAACAGCTGCTGGTGGTGCATAACGACCCATAGATGTATTTTGGGTAAACATAGTTCGACCATACCACTCTACATCATCAGATAGAGCATAATCAGCATCTACATAAACAGTATTACGTTCTGTTGAAGCTTTGTTGTATGAAACATTACCGTATGCATACATACAATATTCAGCGCCTGGCGTACCCCAGTCTTCATCTGCAGCAGTTTTACGGAAAGTATCAGCTCCATACTCAGCAGCTAAAGCATCACAAGATGCTGCAGCTGAAGTTGTGCTCCAGTCTGGAGAAGCAATAGTTGCACCAAAATAACTCCAACCATCAGTTTCATTGTAAGCTTGAATAGTTCCGTCACCATCTAGGTCACGTTGCCATGGAGCTGTAAATTCACGGTCTGCATCCGCAATGCCGTCACGGCTTTGGTGATCTACTGCGAAAGTAACGCCACCTTTATCATTCTGCCAACCGCCAACAATTGAGAATTCTTTAGAAGTTAAGCCGCCGTCACGCTCACGACTACCACCACCAATGTTAAACTCTAAACCTTCAAAGTTCTTTTTCATGATGATGTTAACAACACCAGCCATTGCATCAGAACCGTAAGTTGAAGAAGCACCATCTGTTAGAATTTCGATACGTTCAACTGCAGCCATAGGGATAGCGTTTAAGTTTGCAGAACCACCACCTAATGTAGGAGAGCCTGGGAAACGTTTACCGTCAATCAATACTAAAGTACGGTTAGAGCCTGCACCACGTAAGTTAATTGTTGCTTGAGATTGCGCAGAACTACCTGAACGTTCAGAGAAAGAACCAAAAGAGTTAAGGTTAGAGTTACGAAGTGCATCAGCAACTGTTAAGTTACCTTCCATTTTCATATCTGCAGCAGTAATTATTGTAACAGGAGAAGCACCTTCAAGGTCACTACGTTTAATACGTGAACCTGTTACTTCGATTTTCTCTATTTTTTCTTCTGCGCCTTCTTCGGCTGCAAAAGTTGGTGCTGAGATTGCTGCTGCAGCGCCGGCGCCGAACATCATTGCTACACGAATTGCTTTAGCTACTTTACTATTGTTATACATGTTTACTCCCTGGATCACATACGTGATTGGTTGTTTATTAGTTTGTTTTTATTTTAAAAAGACTCAAGGCTATACTGCCTCGTTAATCTTTTATCAAGTCATATACCTGATCTGTCGGTTAGGATAGTAAACGGGAATAACAGGAATCGTCAACACCAAATGCAACAGATTGGTAATCTTTTTAACATCTAGACACATTTAGACACACACAAAAAACCGTTAAAGCCACAGACAAGACAATCATAACATACTGATATAAATGAACTTAACCTTATATTTACATTGTAAAAAAATTGTGATTTTTATTTATAAATAAAAGATAAAAAAACCCAATAGCTACATTTACAATATTATAACAAATACAGAAAACCCAATAATTACAATTACATAGATACTACATCTAAAAGTAGCACACAAAACAGCTCAATAAACATACAAAAAAGAAAAATCATTTATAACAATGTAAAACAGTAACTTAAAGCCAAAAGAACACTTTTTGTAAATTTATAATTACAAAAGCATTCTTTTTAATAGATGACAAATTATATTCATTGCTACATTTACTCATTAACATAAAATATTGATACTGTTTTTTCTTTAATAGGAACTACGGTATGATTGCTACTCCTAAAACTTCATCTATTAATATATGCAAAATACTCGACACGAACTTGCTATTAGCCGTTTATCAACGCTTATTGATCATTTAAGTGTACAAGCAAAGCAAACTGATCAATTAAACAGCAGGCATAAATCTCATCGTCTAATTGAAAATAACGACCTTTTCTCACGACATTTATTTACGACTGAAAGTGATAAAATTTTTCTATACGTTGAAGAAGTAAAAAAAAGATTAAATAATTTTTCTCGCTTATATAGCCTTTATAGCTTAAGTAGTGACAATGCTAACAAAGCTGAATTTGCTAAATCGTCACTTCTGCAAATAGAACAACAAATTTCAGCCTTAATGAATGCTATCCAAGCGAACCCTGCTATGCACCAAGCTGCTCAGGCAAGTTTTGATGCCAGAAAAAAAGTACAAATAAAGTCCGCGCAAGCGACTCAATTAAAGCAAAATGAAAAATATAGTAAAATGGCTAAATCAGTTTTACTGTCAAGCCACCAACTATATCAGCAGCTAAGTGAGCACCATGAGTTTGAAAGAAGGCTTATGGAAATGATCACGGAGCGTGAGCAACAACGTCAACGCAGCAAAAATGCTAATAGTGAAAAACTATCTCAAGAAGTACTTGCTTTGCATCAACGCTTAGGTCGGTGTCGTAAAGCCATTTCCGAAATTGAACGCAATATAGAGCAATCAGAAAAAAGTAACCTCAGATAGCAACGAAATCATCATCTTATATATTCGCATTTTGTTTTAACTCAGGTTATTCTTTGTATACGCTAATGAGGGCATAACTTGCCCAAATATTTTTACAAGAGGTTCTATGAAAATTTCAGATGATATTCATAACTATTATGAAAAATTAGTTGTGCAGCACTTTGCTATGGGAAAGTTTGATGATAAGTATGATGTTGATTTTATTGCTGACTTAACTTGTGTGGTTCTAAATCAATTACCAACTCGTTATATTCGACATGAAGTCGACATGGCATTTTATTTACCACCTTCAGAGCGTTTTGATATGGAAACTAAGGTAAAAAAAGCTATTGCTAAAGCGCTTGAATTTATGGATGCAAATAAAATAAGTAACTAGAGGGGAGAAATTGGGTGGCAACCCAAACATCAAGCACGCTCGTCACGTTCTACTTAAAATCAAATAGTTAGAGAGTAAATTTAAATTTGATTGTATCAACTATCGTAGCAAATAAACAATATTAATATATCTTGTTATAGCTCTTATTAAGAAGCAGCTTTTCATTAAAAAGAAAGCAGCCTGTAAGAATAGGGCTGTTTTGCAGTTTATATACGAATAACGATTAAATTCTCAAGTTTATTCCTTCCTAACCATATATAGGTAGAGCTGTTTAATACCATTTTCAGGGATCAGTAAAGATGCCCTATTCCTACTGGCTGTTTTCACTAAGCTGATTTATATATGTTCTTATAAAGTTGGTCGAATACTCAGCCATTTCTAATCTTCTTTCAGTTAACACAAGTTGCTCGTACATCCCGTATTTATTTTTAAACTCGTGAGGTGTTAGCATCTCAATACGATTTCTATTAGCATGCTGAAAGGTCAGTCTAAGGTTTTTATTTCCACCAACTGATTTTACTTTATGCTTTTGCATTTTAGGATTAACTACGACTAACTTTACAGAAGTGCCTACCATCCATTTTTTAGCCCATTGCAATACAGCTATTTGTTTATGGATTGAGTTACTCCAGCTGTGAAGTCGAATGAATGATTCCGGTTTGACTATAAATTTATCTAGCCTTAATCGCTGTTGCGCATTTTCAGCAGCGTGGTAGTAAGTATATGTATTAAGTTCACTATTGTGCTTATATTCAACAACAATCAATTCATTACGCTTGTCAGAATATAAAATCAAATCAGGATAGGCTCGTTTACTTTTGCCTTCTTTATCCACATATACGATAGGAATATCTTGATCTTTATTATAACCGTTATCAGACAACCATTTCCTTTCGCCTATTGAGCTTGCATATCTACTCATGGTGTAACCTCAAATACAGGTTGATTATCCTTTGATTCTGAGGGGAGTATTCCATTCGATAATAAAGTCACAAATGATTTAAAATTGATCTGTTCATCCAGCGTTTCCCACATATGTTGTGAAGTACTCCAAACAGAGCTACGGTTTAGATTCTTACCTACACCTAAACTTAGCATTCTATTCATGGCCTGTAACTTATCGCGATTATTACTATTTAAGTGACTCCTGAGCCAGTACAAGAAAGTTTCTAGCTGATCTATAATGCTTTGGCTGTAATCAAAAATACTTAGACCTTCTTTACCCACATTAAAAGCGATTTCATTTATAGCTTGATTCCAACTGTGTCCACTGCGACCTTCTTTGTCTCCTTTAGCTAATGAAAATGAAGCTTCACCAATTTTATATATACCACAAGTTCTGTCTACTACAGTGACAGCATTACCAGAGCCTGCCCAAGTTAACTCACCATCAGATTTATAAGCTTCTTTAGTTGTATGATGAACCATTATCACACTAGCACCAGCGGCTCTTAATCTGAAGATCAAATCATTAACTATTCTCCATGACTCAGCATTGTTTTCATCAAGTAGCTGAAATAGCGTACGTACATTATCAATAACGACTAAATCATACTTATTCTTAACGACCAAATTAATTAGGTCTTCAAAATCGCTCTCCTGAGATAAATTTATTGGTTGTGTTGAATTTGCAACCATATCTGTACTTGATAGATAATCTAACTTATCGCTACAACCAAGAGAGTCAAAACGATCACAAATAGTGTTGTAGTGCATTTCCCCATCAATATATAAAACCTTCTTATTCGTAGCACAATCTATACCTAAAAATGAGCCCGAGTCTCCTGCAATTTCTACGGCTAAGGAATATACAAATAAGCTCTTACCACTTCCGCTAGCACCATAGAAAAACATAGATTCAGATTCATACAGGAAGCCATCAAGCAATGGTTTCATCTCAGTTTTATGATCGTAAAAATAAGCACTTTTCCTTAAGAAGGCTTCCATTATCTATTCATCACTATTTAAAGATGGGTAATGATGCTGAATTGTTGTTGATGAACTCGTTACACTTGAAGCAATTTCTTTTATCAGTTCATTCCTGATTTTATAAAAGCTCGTTTTACCTATATCTAGTTTAGCCATTATTTCTTTAGGCTTAAGGCCTTGCTCAACAAGCTGTTTAAACTCTTCCTGTTTAGCCATAGCTGTAGGTTTACGACCTTTATATTTACCTTCTGCCTTAGCCTTAGCTATTCCCTCCCTCTGCCGTTCTAACATAATTTCACGCTCAAACTGAGCTACCGCACCAAAAACACTTAGCATCATCTTGCCTTGTGGGGTTGATGTGTCAAAATTCATGTCTAATATTCTTAACTGACAACCCTTCCCTTCAATCTCTTTAACTATTGATAATAAGTTTGAGACACTACGTGCTAATCGATCTAGCTTAGTAACAGCCAGCACATCACCATTCCTTAAAAAGGATAAGCAAGCATCAAGTTGCTCTCGCTTACCAACACTACTAACTTGTTCTTGAAAAACCTTTTCACAACTAACTTTAGCTAACTCTTTAAGCTGTGACTCTATACCTGATTTTTGTTCAACAGTGCTTGTTCTCGCATAACCTATTAACATACATAAGCCCTATAAGTTCGTTTACCTACATGGAGTCTATACGAAATCGGTTCATAAAGTCAAATACAACTTTAAACGAACCACTTTATAAAGTGTTATTTTGTTCGGCTAAGCCCTGCCCCAAACGAACAAGGAGAAGGTAAAGCGCTCCATGCCTATAGTTGCCCAAACAACCAATTTTGACTTCCCCCTTTAAGTCCCTTGCTACACGTGTACTTGAGCCATATCCCGACTTTGGGTTTCAAAAATAAGGGGATACCCTTTTATTAGCTATGAAATATATATTGATAAAAATCTTGTGAATATTATGATTTTTAATCAATGAGTTACAAGTATCCTAAACACTTTGTCACGGCTTCTGAGGGGGATTTGAGGGGTACTTATCGCAGCTTTGACTTTGCTGTCTTTAAGATACATGCTATTACCCCCCCTAATAAGCCCTTTAATAAACTGATTTCATTGACTTACTACTATGAAATTTTATCATTGGACCTTATGGAAGGGAAAGGTAAAAAACACACTCTACAACCCCTTAAGAATAAGGGGTAACAGAACACCTTATTTGACTGCTATGTAAACATGCAGGAATAGGGTTATTCCTTACAGCTATTGGGTAATCACTGCCATTTAGATATTTAATGGACGTAACGCTACTTAAAAGAAAAAAGCCCTCTACACACCTTTATTAGTATAGGGTACAGAGGACTGAAATCATTCCTTGATTGAATTAATTCTGAAAGAGCCTTAGTCAGAGGACACTCAGGATAGAAAAAAACAAAAATCAATCAATAGTATTCAACTTGAAATTAAGTAACTCGAAATCACCATTAATGCTTATAGCTGATGCATAATTCCCACTATAAGGTGCTATAACACAACTGGATCCATTATTTCTAACGAAGTTATCAATTGTGTCATCCCAGTTTTGACTACTATACCAAGACAAACTAGATTGATGCCCTCCACAACTAATACTAACCGAAAACGCCTCCCCATTAGCCATAATCACAGTAGGTTCACTTAAATTCGAAAACAACTCACCATGTAGGTCATTTGAATATATCATTACACTTTCAAAGTCTTGTGATGTTACTTTTGAACCACTACAAATACTTGGATCATCACTCACATCTATTTGTTTCCCCATTGCAGTATACCTTGCTAAAACGAGGTACTTGCACTCCAAGTCATCAACTAAGTCTACATTATCTCCAATACCGTCTAAATCTGAATCAAGCCATTCGTTAGGATCTAATGGAAAAGCATCATCAATGTCTAATACACCATCATTGTCATCATCTGTATCAGTATTGTTACCTAAACCATCTAAATCAGTATCTATAGATTCAGAAGCATTAAGTGGAAAAGCGTCATCAACATCTAAAACATTATCATTGTCATCATCGGTATCAGTAACATTGGGTAAGCCATCTTTATCAGTATCAAGAGCACAAACACCCTCTTCATCTCTAGCATAACCGTCAAGACATTCAATAGGTGTTATACCTATTGATTCTGATAAATTAGGATCTAATGGAAAAGCATCATCAATGTCTAATACACCATCATTGTCATCATCTGTATCAGTATTGTTACCTAAACCATCTAAATCAGTATCTATAGATTCAGAAGCATTAAGTGGAAAAGCGTCATCAACATCTAAAACATTATCATTGTCATCATCGGTATCAGTAACATTGGGTACGCCATCTTTATCAGTATCAAGAGCACAAACACCCTCTTCATCTCTAGCATAACCGTCAAGACACTCAATAGGTGTTATACCTATTGATTCTGATAAATTAGGATCTAATGGAAAAGCATCATCAATGTCTAATACACCATCATTGTCATCATCTGTATCAGTATCATTACCAAGTCCATCGTTATCGCTATCTAAAACACACTCATTAACTTCCGTACTTTGAACAAAACCACTTTCACAATAATCCTCTGGAGAAGAGAGTTCATCAATGAATGTAAATGTATCAACCGAAGTAACATAAGGTGTTTCTAGCTGATAAATAAATAAATTACCATTAGCACTCGGTATCAGTGTTCCCATCCCTGTACCTTCGATAGGATCTCGATTGTCACATTGCCCACCAGTAAAATCAAAAGTATACAAATTGATGTTACTATCAGGAATATCAACTACACCGACATAAAAATCACAATCACCGACAAACATACGAATTATGCCTTCTTCATTTATCTCTAACGAGATTTGAATGTCATTTTCATAATAGCCTTGAAGTACATCTAGGCTAGCTCGAGCATTGGAGTGAATAGACTTGAATAGACTAAAGTTACTTGTTTCTGACCCGTAAAATGTTGCAACTCCATCTAAATGACCATCTGAATAGGTTCCTACTAGTGTCCCCTCCGCCGTGCCATCAAAATACTCTTTAACTGTAGCTGTGTAACTCCCACTATCTGTCAAAGAAATATTTATTGTTTGGTGAGATAAAATAACGCCATCAGAATCTTGAATAAAAAATCTTCCATCGCCATTCGGTGCAACTAATCCCAACAATTTATGAGAATTACCGTTGATTTTATCGGTTACGCTACCTTCCCAAACCCCAGAAGGCATTACCATAGGATCAGGAATAACAACTGGAGGTGCAGTTACAGGAGGGGCTTCAACTACAGGTGGCACTTCAACTACAGGTGGCACTTCAACAACTGGTGGAACTTCAACTACTGGTGGAACTTCAACTACTGGTGGTTGTTCTTCTGACTCACCACCTCCACAAGCACTAAGCGTAATGCTTAGTAGTAAAATGTATAATAATTTCATAATAAATCCTTAAAATATAACTTGGTTAATCCGTATTTTTTAAATTAAATATTTAAGCTTCAATGTCATATTTTGTTTTTAAGCTTTTAACCAAGTATTTTGCAGAATATGAAAAGCTTTCTGGCTTTACTTTAAAGCCAACAATAGTGTTTGAGTTTGTAGGCTTAGAATAATTGTAAGTTTGCCCACCTGTATTTGTTGTATGGGCTTTCATATATCCTGTATTTGATACTTGGCCTGTAGTTGTTGAATTAGAAGCTGTCGTATAGCTGCTCTCTTCGGAGTAGGCACTTTTATCAATAATGACAAAGTATGGGTAACCATTCTCTAAAGCTAACTCAGCACTTCGTAAAAGGACAAAGTCTTTAACTTTTTCTTTTGATGTATACCCGTTTCCCTTGAATGAAACTGTAAACACATTTTCATCTAACTGACTTGAAGAGTACCCTCCTGTAAACCCATTAGATTGATAGCTAGTAGAACAGCCCGATAATAATGAAAAACCTAATAAACTAATAACCAATATGTTTGTGTTCATTCTTAGTACTCCTATTAATGGCTAAATAAGTGATGCCACTATTTCTTTTAAGTTTGATAAATCTAAATTCAAATTTTACGTTTAAGTTACAAACAAAATTGATATATTACGAACACGCATGCTATTTACTATTAATGAGGGAGTGTTTCAATGAAGAATGAGTACTACATACCTTCGTCGGTCATACTTGCATTTATTGAAACCTGTCAAATTCATAAACTAAACCCATACTCTCTTTTAGCTGAACGAGGTATAACCCCAAATAAAGCAAAAACTAATAAGAGGGATTTTAAGGTACAGGACTTGGCTATGTTATTAGATAGGGCTTGTACGGCATTTGGATCTTATTCATTTGCGATAACATTCGCTAAGCAATATGAGTGGTATAAGTTTGATGAAAAAATATTAGTATTATCAAAGCAAGATGACTTACATACCCTTACCTTAATATTTAATGCCTTATTGACACAACAATCTGCTGGTCCAGAGTTATTACTTACACAAATGGGAAATATCGCTACTTATAGAATAAAGCTACCAACGTTTGGTGATATTGATATGACACCTTATAGCCTAGTGATGATTGCTATATGGGATGATGTAATGTCTCAAGTAATGGGAGCAGATTGGTCTCCGGACAAGTTCAATATATCTGGTGTCGCTAACCACCTCCTTACAGAGCATATTAAAATATCTGATCTACCTGTATTTTTTGATAGCAAGACAACCTCAATTGAATTCAATGCAAAATTAATTCACCGCAAATTATCTTTTGATATAAGTAGAAGGGATAACCTAATAAAAACCTACAGTCAGCTACTAGATGTAATGCCTATTGATGTTTTATCCGCAGAATTATTAAAGATGGTCATCAGTAGTGGCAATACGTCAATTGAGCATATATCACTGATGATTGGTACAAGCCCAAGACTGTTACAGAAAAAACTTAAAGGATTAAATACTAACTTTTCAAGTATCTTATCTAATGTGAGAATTAACATAGCTAAAGAGCTTTTACTAAACACGTCATACTCTGTTAGTGAAATCGCTTACCATTTAGCCTTTAAGTCTTCTGAAACTTTTGTACGATTTTTTAAATTAAATGAGAGTATTACGCCACTTCAATGGCGAAAGAATAAATAGGCTTTACTCCTATAGTTCTAACTGAAAACTAAAGCACTTATTATTTTTCTTAAAACTAAAAATCAACCTGTTCGTAAAATATCAATTTATGTTTTTGTGCGTATGTATTATTTAACTCATAGAGAAATAAATAACTCTTCTATAGAAGCTGATTACACTTCAGTTCAGACAATTCTGTAAACATGCCTTCGGCATTAATTAGTAATTTTTTAAGGAAATCTAACTATGAGAATTTTATTATCAATACCATTTTTTATTTTAGCCGCTGCCCTTGGGTTGGTATGGCTTTATTCTGGCATTACTATGCTCGGCTCGTTAATGTCGTATAATCACGAGCCATTTTTCAGGGTGTTAATTTTTACAATGTTATGGGGCGCTGCGGCTATGGGTACATTTTCAATCGCCATAACCGTTGCAGACAAATAACATTACCTATTCAATACATAGCACAGCCTCCATTAATGATGCAATATTGATACTTTTACCATACCTATCATAAGTAATATTGCCATTACTATGACCTAGTATCTGAGCTGCATACTGACTAGGTACACCAGCTTGTTTTAATTCAGTAGCAACAGTGTGTCTTAATGAATGAAAATCAACATCTGCCTTCTCCCCTTTAACCCCTGATTTGAAAGGATTATTACGACTAAACCAACGACTACCAGCATGGCTATAAGAGCCTCTGACAGGCCTCCATTCATGGAATAAGCGATCTTTGGTACAATGCCCTACCCACTCTAATAAGCCTCTCTCAATGAGCTTAGGATGCGTAGGAATAACACGTTTAGCGTTATCTGTTTTAAGGACATCACCCCTTATATGTATAGCCTCAGCAGTAATGTCAGATGGTTTCAATTGGCATATTTCGTTCATTCTAGCGCCTGTATACCGACCAATCATAATCAACCAGTATTGAATACTCTTGTTACCGTACTTGTCAGCAAACTTAAACAACACATCTAACTGTTCTTTGGTGTAAGCCTTACGTTTACTGGCTGATGATGTTCTCTTCTCAATGACTTTTAAACCATCAAAGGGGTTAATAGTGACATCTGCATTATTTGATATAAGCCAGCGATAAAAGGCATTGAAGTATTTTAGGTAACGATTAAAAGTGGCTACTGTCTTTGACTGTAACAGCGATTGCTTTAGCTGAATGGCTTTTTCTTTAGTAATACTAGAACGAGGTAATAGCTTTAAGGTGTTTTCTATACGTGTGTATTCTCTCACTGACCATCGGTCACCGTTCTCTTTCAGGTATGCGTTAATTAGAACACTGATTTTAGGAGCAGACGCAACCGCAGCAGACGATTGTGGCTTGGGTGCTTTAGCATCACAAGACACCACTTGGTTGGTAGATTTATCTGCCACACCACTCATCGTGCCGTATAGACATTTAATGAGTAAATTAAAGGCTTCTTTTTTACAACGTGTTCTTAAGGACTTCCAAACGGAGTTATTTCGGTAGTAATAAATACCATTACGTATGTACAAATGGGGGATATTTGACGACTTCATTGTAGCAACCATTGTAGCAGTTAAGCTATATTAGGTCTAAGTCATTGATTTCTTTGAATTGGGTGGCAACCCAAACAGCCACACCTCGGCACATGAGTCGTCTGCTGCGGTTGCTTCCTTCCGGATCTGGCCGAGTTCACAGAGTATCATTGCGAGGGGACCGAAAGGGTCACCATAGAAGCTTTAAAAACAAGTTAGCTCTTAAAGCGCCGAGAATTATCGCTAATCATATTAGTAGATGCAAGCACAAGTTATCAAAAGCTGACTACTTGATGCTTTTTTAATCTGATTACGGATATTAGCCATTATCATTTACGCGTTTTGTGAGTTTTTCGTTAACTTCTAATAACACCGACTTAATAATCAGTAGGTTTTCTTTGCCTATACGTAACATAAGTTTGTCACTATCGTCTAATGCTTCTAATTGAGGATCCTGGTATTTATACATAACACTCGTTCGAGTTACATCCATTGCAGATTTGGGTAACTCCATATCAAGAACCCTAGTTATTGCGTCTTGTAATGTATAAGTAAAATCTTCTTCGTAGCCCAGTTCAAGGTATGCTTCATCGATCAGCGGTTTGATATCAACATACAAATTAACGAGTGTTGTACTATCAACAGAGCGAAGCAAATCGACATACAGATCAAAACGTTTGCTTGTTTCACTATCCCATTGCCATACATTCTGCTCCCCATCAACATTTGACAACTGCTCATCTACAGAGAACTTCACTTTAGGCTGAATAAACAAACTATGATCATAAGCCAGTAGACCCTGGGTAAAGTTGTCAGTAAAAACGACAAAACGGCGAATAATATCTTCAGTAATTAACAATGACAGCAATTCATTTCGCCAAGTTAGCTCTGGCAGCTTTTCTTGTATCCAATCATCACTCTTATCTAATGCAGGTAGAATAATAGTAATTTCCTGCTCAATAATGGTTTCTTGGACCCTTGGCGTAACATTTTCAGTAATAGGTGGGATTGGCGGTAATTCAATCAGGCCTTTATCTTCTTCTAACTTTTGAGCAGGAGGAGATACTGACACTATAGGCTCTTGTTTTAATAACTCACCTGAGTCCATAGGACGCTTTTCAGTTTTTCCACCTGAAAACTGCCATATAGCCACAACAACTAATATAAAAGTAACAATAAAAATAATCATCGGACCTGAATTTCTGTCACTCTTGCCCTGCTCTATTTGCGGTGTAGATTCTGAATTATCCATGGCTATCCAAGTTATAGTTGTTAAATGATGAGTTAGTTATTATTGCAACGCTTTTTGCCTTGTGATGCAAGCATCAAAACGTTTTTTATTGTTTTTGGTACTTTTTTTGTGTTACTTAAAACATTTTTGTAAATATGTATTCTTTAAAAATAGCCTACTCCTTTACCGAAGGCTATTTAATCTCTTTATTTTTAAAAGCATCAAGAAGTTTAATTATCTTACTGCGTCTGACTGATTTTCAGGTAAGGCCTTAATAAAGGCAGGTAATTCATTACAATTGTTAACTATTTTGTTGATTAATGGGTAAGGACTCATATCTACATTAAACCGATGGGCATTATACACTTGTGCCACTAAGCAAATATCAGCAACACTTACCGTATCTGCAAAGCAATATTGGCCTGCACTTATACCTAACTGCCTTTCTATAGCTATAAAACCGACATTCATCCAGTGCTCTACCCATGCCTGCTTAGCTTCATCAGTGACTGCTAATGAGTTAGCTAAGTACTGCTGTACACGTAAGTTATTGAGGGGATGAATTTCGCATGCTATATCTAACGCTAAAGCTTGTACTTTAGCTCTATTTTTAATATCAGGGGGATATAAAGCATTATCGCTATTACGCTGATCTAAATAATCAATAATGGCCAACGATTGGTTTAGCGAAAAATCACCATCAACTAAAGTAGGTACCAAATTATTAGGATTAAGTTCACTATAGTCGTTACTATGTTGTTCTCCACCATTTTTAACAAGATGCACCGAGACTGACTCAAAGGCGATGCCCTTTAAATGAAGTGCGATTCTTACACGATATGCCGCTGTTGAGCGCCAATAGCCATAAAGTTTCATCGTATTTCCTTAATATATTTCTGATTTCAAAACAAAAATGCTAATTACCTGACCATGTTAACTACTTTAGTTAGCCCGGTACTGATAATTAGCATTTATTTATACTTACTTGTTGAAGCGGATTTAAAAGCTTATGACAGCTTAAAAATTATTGTGCTTTATACTCAACAACTTTTTGATCAATTGAGCCGAAAATACTTGAACCTTCGCTATCAAACATTTCAATGCGAACAGTATCACCAAAACTCATAAAGGGTGTACTTGGCTTACCATCAGCGATTATCTCTAACATACGGATTTCAGCTAAACAGCTAGAGCCTGCAGAGCGATCGTAGTTTGAAATTGTACCCGATCCAATCACACAACCCGCTGATAGTGGACGTGTCTTTGCAGCATGAGCAACAATAGTTGGAAAATCAAAGGTCATATCTACACCGCAGTTTGGCTGACCAAAGAGTGCTTCGTTTAAATGAGTCGTTAATGGTAAATGCAATTTTTTTCCATCCCAAGCATCACCTAGTTCATCTGGCGTTACCGCTACAGGAGAAAATGCGCTTGAAGGTTTAGATGCAAAAAAGCCAAAACCTTTCGCTAGCTCTCCTGGAATGAGATTACGTAGTGAAACATCATTTACCAGCATTAATAATTTAATGTGACTAGCGGCTTGTTCAGCTGATGCGCCCATAGGGACATCATCTGTGATCACGGCAACTTCAGACTCAAAATCAATACCATATTCTTCACTGGCAATTGAAATATCATCACGTGGACCAATAAATGCGTCTGAGCCACCTTGATACATTAACGGATCTGTCCAAAATGTTTCTGGCATTTCAGCATTTCTTGCTTTACGCACTAATTCAACATGATTTACATAAGCACTACCGTCAGCCCATTGATATGCTCGTGGTAACGGTGACTCACATTCAGCTTGCTCAAAAACCAAAGTGTCAGCGACTTCATTATTATTTAGTGCTTGATAAACTTCAGCCAATTTTGGTGAAATATCACTCCAGTTATCAATAGCAGCTTGTAGCGTTGCTGCAATATCACTTACCACTACAGCTTTATCAAGCGCGCGGCTAACAACAACGAGTTGGCCATCGCGTGTATTATTTTTAAGTGTTGCTAATTTCATTCTTAAACCTTTTTAATTATAACTGTAATAGTCATCGATACATTTAAAGCATAAAAGTATGGTACAAATTTTTTCACTGACAACCAAGCAATAGCGTCAGCTTAGCAAAAACAGGTCGGAAAATTATCTTTACGGTTTTTATTACACTGCTTGTAAAATACAAGCCTCATTAACTTAAATTTTTACTGTTTTTTTATTAATATCATATTCACGTAACTTGTTTGCAATCGCTGTATGGCTAAGACCAAGTTTTTTAGCTAGTTGTCTTGTACTTGGATAGGCTGGATACAATTTACGTAATAAGTTAGCTTCAAAGCTTTTGACAGCGGCATCTAATGTACCTTCGAACTCTTGCTCTAAATAACCATGTTCTCGTGTATAAGCAGGTAATTGTAAGTGAGTAGTTTCTATTTCGTCTCCTTCCAACAGCGAAGCCGCACGTGTTAGTACATTTTCTAATTGACGAATATTACCTGGCCATGGGTAGTGCTCAATAAAATCACGACAATCGTCACTTACCTTGAGATGAGAACGGCCAATTTGCTGTGCCGCTTTAACAATAAAAAACTCGGCCAATGGTAAAATGTCACTACGGCGCTCTCTAAGCGCAGGTAGCGTAAGGCCAAAAACGTTTAATCGATAATAAAGGTCTTCTCTAAAATCACCAATTGAAACCAAATTAAGTAGATCTTTGTTGGTAGAGCTAATAATACGTACATTGACAGTGACTTCTTGCTCAGAGTCCACACGCCTAAAACTACCATGTTGAATTACTCGTAATAACTTACTTTGTAACTTGGCTGACATTTCGCCAATTTCATCAAGAAACACAGTCCCGCCGTCAGCAAGCTCGAAAATTCCACGTTTACTTAACTCTTGCGCCCTTTCACCAACCCCAAATAATTCAGACTCAGCAACATCATCAGGTAACGCCGCACAGTTTAATGTCATAAAAGGACGCTCTGCACGTTCACTAGCACCATGACACGCTCTTGCCAGTAGCTCTTTACCAGTACCCGTTTCACCCATAATTAAAATAGAAGATTCGAGCGATGACATACGTTTAGCTTCGCGAATAACTTTACGCATAGCGCTTGAACTCGCTTGAATTCCTGAAAAAGTATTTTCACTCGGCTGTTTAAAAGCATTCATTTGCTGGCCAAGTCTTGCTTCAGATTTTAAAATTAATACTGCGCCAGCAAGAACATGATTTTCGTCTTCGCCTGCGACATGAATTGGCATAATATCAGCGACAAAATCATCACCTTGGAATTTTAAACGTCGGGTTTGAGCAAGTACATCAGTAGCATCTAACCAGCGATTAAAGTTGAAACCTTTCAGCCACAAACTGATATGTTGACCAATAAGAGACTCTTCACTTTCACCAATAATACTTGAGGCGATAGTATTAACAATACGGATATTGCCTTTTCTATCAATGGAGATAAAAGGGTCAGGGAAAGTTTTGATTAAAGTAGCAAGTTCATTTCTTTCACGCTCAGATGGCATGTAAGGTGCAGTTTTCACATCACCTACCCCTTCAATCAAGCGTAATTGTGGCATAAATGTTTGCAAGTCAGAAAAATCTAAATCGGGGATATTTATATAAATACGCCCTGGTTGCATTAACTCAATACCACGCACATTAATGCCGTGTTCGACAAAGATACCTAATACTTTTTGCCCCATGCCAACACGGTCATGACAAGTTATTTCCAAACGCATTACGCAGCCCTTAAATTAGAATTAAAGAAAAGGGCTATTGTAAACTAATTTTTACGATAATAAAGCACAACATTACCAAACACATTTGATAAATGTTGTGGGCTTATTAAGCTATCATCTGATTGAAATAAATTACTCGCCTAGTTGATCTGTTTTTGCAGCACAAATGAAATCATTTTTATGTAAACCACCTATAGCGTGCGTCCACCATGTCACTGTTACTTTACCCCATTCAAGTAAAATCGAAGGATGATGAAATTCACTTTCCGCCAGCTCAGAGACTTTATTAGCAAATGCCCAGGCTAGCTTGTAATTTTTAAACTTAAATTCGCGTTCAAGCATCATGACGTTATCACGTACTTGTGGCACCCAATCAGGTATTATCCCTATAAGTTCTTTTAGTTCTTCGTCTGAAACTTTTGGAGCATCTACATGGCAGGCTTCACATGCTTGAATTGCAAGATTATTATTTGATTGTGTTGTCATTATTTATCCTTATATTGTTCTTTATTTTTTAGGCTATGATGTTGCCATATTTTTTTTAATTCAGTCACTAATGATTAACTGGCTTTCTTAGCAGGAAACTTTGCTTCATGAAGACCTAACATTTGCGCTTTAGCAACAAGCTCCATGATGTCATCTACTTCAAACTTTCGTATTTCATCTAAGTCTGATACTTTTGTCAGCATATAATAAATAGGCTGCATAATATCTATCCGATAAGGTGTTCTTAAAACATCCAATATATCAAGAGGCTTGCGTTCAACGTTAGCATCATTAATGGCATAGTCTGTTTCTCCAGGGGAAGAAAGCACACCACCACCATATATGCGTAGGCCTTTCGGCGTATCAAGTAAACCAAATTCAATAGTAAACCAATATAAGCGTGCTAAAAAAACACGCTGTTCTTTAGTCGCATTTAAGCCCATTTTTCCATAAGCTTCTGTGTAATTAGCAAATGATGGATTAGTCAGTAATGGACAATGACCAAATATTTCATGAAATATATCAGGCTCTTGTAAGTAGTCCATTTCTTCTCTACTGCGAATAAAAGTTGCAACGGGGAATTTCTTTTCAGAGAGTAATCTAAAGAATTCGCCAAACCCAATCAGCGCGGGTACAGGATAACACTCCCAACCTGTGGTTGCCTTGAGCACTTTACTGACATCGCCAAGCTGAGGAATACGATCAGTAGGTAAGTTTATTTTTGCTAAACCTTCATGATATTCATCACAAGCTTTATCTTTAATACAGGCAATTTGACGGGTAAATAGCTCCTGCCAAATTAAATTTTCTTCTGGTGACCATTGTATGAAGCCCTCTTCATCAGGGACTTTTGAAACATACTTTGTTCCTTTTGACATGTTATTAACCTTTCATCTAAGCGATTTTTGTTATAATTTTTTAATGCAATAATTTTGTTTTGTTGCTGTATTCATCTTATGACATCAGGATAGATAAAATAAAGCAACACGAAACGGTTAAAAAACACACAAACGCTTTTGCTGTACATGAAAGGTTACATGACAGATTACATGATTGATTGCAGGGTAATATTTTCTGCTGTTATTTCTTAGCGGGACTCAGCAATGATTTAATTTGCAGCGCAATTTTTTTACGAACATGCGTTAATTTAGGTTTCTCATCAAAGGGGATAGGACGACATAATTCCATAGTTTTAGCACCTAATCGCGCGGTGAGCATTCCGGCACCTAATCCTTGCGCAAATCGAGCAGATAACTTCCCTAATAACTCTGCACCTAACATATCACTACCAAAATCAGCGACTAACTCGCTCGCGCCAGCATAGGCCATATTAACAAAAACCTGTTTTATTAACTTAATACGACTCCAATAACCTAATTTTAGGCCATAAAGTCCTGCAATTTTATTTATCATACGTAAATTACGCGATAACATAATTAACATATCGATCAAAGCAACAGGACTTAGCGCAACTAAAACAACGGCTTCAGTGGAAAATTTTGCGACTTCGTTTAAAGCTTTATCATCAACCTTACTTAATACCACACGTGAATAAAGCTGAACTAATTCCGTAGAGCTATAATCTGCCGCTAACGCTTCATGCCAAAGGTGCTGTTCTTGAGGGCAATCAAAAACAAGATCGCAAGGTAGGTTTTCACTAATTTTCTCACAGAAATCTTTACCTCGTTTATTCGATTTTTCTGTTAATTGTTCGGTGTCTATTAATAAAAGCTCAGTGGCTTGTTGCTTCATTTTTTGACGTTTTTTAAACTGCTTAAGCCCAATAAACTCACGCCATAGATAATTCCCACTGACTAAGGTCAAGGCTGCTAATAACAGCGCATATAGGCTAGTAATTAGTGGTGACTGTTCAAAACCAGCGATAAAGAAATCTACCGCCTCAATAGCCAGTAACGTGACAAACAAGGCGGTGATTGTACGCCACAACCATGAACCTTTGCCGCCCTTTACACTATTGGCATATTGGTGAAGTTGTTCCGCATTAAGCTCTTTACTTCTTACCTCATCAAGGCCACTTCCCTCAATAGACATAGGTAAGTAAGCATCATTATCAAAAACAACTTGTTCGGTAAAAGTCGTACTGCCGTCCTCATTTTTAAAGGTTACTTTATCAGCTGCTGTCACAGTGTCACTTTCGCTAAAAATTATTTGCTGCTGTTGTGAGTTTTCATTGTCTTTAGTGGTCATATCATTTTATCTGCTAGTAAGAACTGTAAGACTTGATCCATTCGCACATGTGGTAAACATTGGTGTTTGTTAAGTCCACTTAAGGGTGCAAACTCTATAAAATTGAAGTTGTTCGATTGCCAATAATCATCATTGGGTAACTGACTCGGTACCGCACCTGGAAACACGGTAATTTTTTGGCCAAAGATACCTGATGGTTCGGTCGAATTTGAGTGACCTATAGTTTGACCTTGAATAACGGGAATATCCTTCCCTTTATGTTTGCTCACACCTGAATTAGTCGCTTTAACAGAAGCAATAGCTAATGTTTTAACTTCTACCGCTTCATAGTTTAAATGATGTTTATTTTGATGAATCAACTGATTGAGTAATGCCACCATAGGCGCGTGTTGCTCAGGAGTAACATGATCGGCTTTTGTAGCACCAAAAAGTAATTTGTCAATTTTAGGCGAAAATAATCGAGAAAATATGCCTGACTTACCATAATGATAACTTTCTAAAATCATCGACATAGCCAATTCTAAATCAGCAAAACTTTCATTACCTTTATTTAAAGGTTTTAAACAATCGGCTAGTACTATTTGTCTGTCAAAACGAAGAAAATGCTCACGGTAAAATTTACGAACCACCTGTTCTTTGTATTCTAGGTAACGTGAGCGCAGCATACCAATAAAACTATTATCAGGTGCATTTTGATAGTCATTACCATCAAGACTATCTAAACCAGGGAAAGGGAAGAACTCTAAAATGGGTGCCCCGGCTAAATCACCCGGTAATATAAATCGGCCCGGTTGGATGACGGATAAACCTAGCTCGTGGCGAAAAGTGTGTAATAACGTCGTATATTCCTGCGCTAACTCAGCTAAAAGTTCTTCACTTGCACAAGCGAATGGATCTAATTGCGCGAGCTTAATCAGAAAATTTTTACTATGTTCAGCCCTTGGCGTACTAGTCATTAATGCATGTGTTTGCTGCGACCATTCTTGATACGTTTGCTTGAGCATAGGTAAGTCAAGTAACCATTCACCGGGGTAATCGGTAATATCTAATGTCAAGGTTGCCATGTCAGTTGCATATTTAAGTATTGAGTTTTTCGGCTGATACCTAATAGCTAAGCGTAATTCACTGATGCCATGCGTCGGCTCTGGCCAAGTTGCAGGCTCTGATGTTAACGCGGAAATAGCTGAATCATAATCAAATCTTGGCACATGGTAGTGCTTTTGTGGCACTCGCTTAGCGGCGATAAAACCACCATTATGTACGGGGTCAAAAAAACTGAGTTTGATGCCATTACCTTCATTGATTAATTGATTCACCAATGAAGTAATAAATGCTGTTTTACCGCTGCGGCTTAACCCAGTAACGGCCAATGTTACATGCTGATCAATAGTGCGACTGAGCAACTCATTTGCTTTATGTTTTAACTTATCTAAGCCACGCTTTGATAGTATCGATTTACTTATTAATGCCATAACGAATTGATAACTTATAAATTAGATCAGATTTGAGAGGTAATTTGATAATAAGATCTTTTAATTAAAATTACACCTTATTGATTGTTACTAGAGAAAGTAACGCTTAGTGATAAGAATAAATAGGCTTGTGCCGAGGTAAACAAAAAAGCTGTCAAGTGACAGCTTTTTTAACAACTTGTTTTATAGCACACGGACTTATTTCTTCAGCCATTAAGTATTACAGCTTATTAATTTCCCTAGAAACGGTAAATTCAGCCGAGGTAACATATTGCTCCATCGCTTGTACTTTCCCTTCGAGTAAACGAAACTTACGGCGTATATCATAAAGTGCTTGTTTAGGTGGTTCACCTGCTTGCCAAATACGCGCTTTCACCTTAATTGACTCATTACTTACATCAACCTTTTGCTTTCCTTGCTGATTGCCCCTCGCATACCGGCTTTCATTAGCTTCATGATTACCTGTTGTTATTTTCTCTGGCATTTTATCTAGAATAAACCAACCAGCGATATAACCTAAGATAAGGAATGGCATGCCAAACAATACACCTGACACCACTAATATTCTAACTAGCCAAGTTTCCCAACCAAAGTAATCGGCTATACCTGCGCACACACCCGCGATCTTTCCTTGCTCGGCGTTACGATATAATTCTCCTCTTTTTCGATTCATAATTTGGTTCTCCAGTTTGGGGTCTCCACATCTAAAATCGCTTCGAGGGTTTTAATCCTATCAGCCATGCTATCTGCAACTTCTGATAATTCTGATAATTGAATATACTCTTCTTGGCTTAAACCTTGGCTAACTTGCTTTTTACTGCGGTAATGTAAAACCAGCCATATTGGAGCAACAATAATCATAAAAATAATGACGGGTGCAACGATGATCTCTTCCACAATACTTCTCCTTTAATCTATTCTACCGATAGTTTTAGTTATACTTTTAATATTTTTTATTGTTATTTTTACTTATTTTTCATCTTAGCTTTTAACTGCGCTAATTCATCATCAACCTTTTCGTCTGATGCTAGCCCCGCAATTTCGTCTGCTAATGATTTACTACCTAAATCATATGATTCAACTGCTGCCTCGATATCATCAACTTTACGTTCATAATGGTCAAAACGGTTTAAGGCATCATTAACGCGTGTACTATGAATGTTCTCTTTTACTTTTAAACGAGAGCTCGCAGATTTTTCACGGATAACAATAGCCTTTTGACGTACTTTCGCATCGCTTAGTTTATCTTGTAGTTGTGAGATTTCGTCTTGCAACTTACTCAGATGCTCATCGGTATGTGTTAATTCATCCAATAATGCTTGCGCACTCTCACTGCTTTTTTTCTTTTCCATCAAAGCAGCACGTGCCAAGTCTTCACGATCTTTACTTAAAGCCAGTTCAGCTTTCTCTTGCCATTGCTCTGCATCTTGTTCAAGACGATTCACTTGACGAGATAATTCTTTTTTATCTGCTAGTGTTTTTGCTGAGCTAGAACGTACTTCAACTAAGGTATCTTCCATTTCTTGAATGATCAAGCGTACCATTTTTGCCGGATCTTCGGCTTTATCTAATAAATTATTAATATTAGAATTAATTATATCTGTGAATCTTGAAAAAATACCCATAACAACTTCCTTAACTGATGGCTAAATCATGCCAAATTGTGTTTACTTTACATAAACTAAGCATTTACTTAGCGCTGAATTACTATTTCAATACATTCATATTTTACGCCAACTTTTAAAATATGGCTAACCAATTGTTTTAACTCAACTTATTATTTATTCAAAAAAGACTTTCAACCTCTTAAGTAATAAAATACACTATTTGTTAGTGAAATAAACCAACATTTGAGTTTACTATGGCGCGTTTTAACCAACAAGATAACCTTCTTGGCCAATCAAATTGCTTTTTAGAAGTACTAGAGCAAATATCCCAAGTTGCTACGTTAAGTAAACCAGTGCTTATTATTGGTGAGCGCGGAACAGGTAAAGAGCTTGTTGCCGCACGTTTACACTTCCTATCTAAGCGCTGGGAACAAAACTATTTAAAACTTAATTGTGCTGCGTTAAACGAAAATTTACTTGAAACTGAATTATTTGGCTACGACAGTGGTGCTTTTACTGGTGCAAGTAAGCGCCATGAAGGGCGATTTGAGCGCGCAGATAAAGGTACGCTATTTTTAGATGAGATTGCTAATACCTCTGGCCTCATTCAAGAGAAATTATTACGTGTCGTTGAATACGGCGAATTTGAACGCGTTGGTGGTTCAAGAACCATTCAAAGTGATGTACGTTTAGTTGCTGCAACTAATGAAGACTTACCTACCTTAGCTGCATCAGGACAATTTAGAGCTGACTTATTAGACCGTCTAGCTTTTGATGTTATAACCCTGCCCCCACTGCGAGAACGTTTAGACGATATAATAATGCTAGCAGAACATTTTGCTATGAACATGGCCCGTGAGCTTGAGTTCGAATTATTTAGCGGTTTTACCGAAAAAGCTAAACGCAGTCTGCTGGAATATCACTGGCCAGGTAATATTCGTGAATTAAAAAACGTGGTGGAGCGAAGCGTTTATCGTAGTAACAACCCGCACTTACCTGTTCATGAACTAATTATTGACCCATTCGAGTCCCCTTTTAGACCAAACCAACGAATTAAAACTCACGATAGAGTTAATGCACTCAATAAAAATAGAGCTTCAGAGAGTGAAAACACACTTGATGATAGCCCTATAGTTTCTCCTACAACACTGGAGACAATGAAAGTAACACCGAAAATAGTGACTCAACAGTTCCCTCAGTCATTAAAAATACTATCACAAGATTATGAAATAGAATTAATACAATCCGCATTAGCACATTGTCAATTTAATCAAAAGAAAACTGCAGAGGCTCTCGAATTAACTTATCATCAATTAAGGGGTTACCTAAAAAAATACAACTTGCTTGATGGCAGTATTAACGATGAACTTTAAATCTATATCCTCCTTAACAATAGCTGCTGTCGTTAGCATTTTAACCGGTTGTAATGAAGGGAATAAACTGTCTTTAAGTGAACGTAGTATTATCTATTGTTCTGAGGGTTCTCCGGAAACATTCAACCCTCAACTCAGTACTTCAGGCACAACTGCGGATGCCAGTGCTAAGCAGCTTTATAACAGTCTTATTGTTTATAAAGGGAAAAACAACACCTTAGGCCCTGCTTTAGCAAGTTCATGGCATGTAACCCGTGATGGTAAAAAAATCACCTTTTATTTACGCCAAGATGTAAAATTTCATCAAACAAGCTACTTTACACCAACAAGAGTATTGAATGCTGATGATGTTATCTTTAGTTTTAACCGAATTTTAGATAAAAACCATGCTTTTCATCAAGTATCAGGAGGCCAGTACCCCTTTTTTCAAAGTGTTAAGTTTGCAGAGCTCGTTGAGAAAATAGAGAGAATCAATGATTTTACTGTACGTTTTATTTTAAAGCGTAATGACAGCTCTTTCCTCGCGAATTTAGCTACCGATTATGCGGTAATTTTGTCCGAAGAATATGGGCAAACGCTTCAAAATAAAAGCACGCTTCATGAAATTGATATATTACCTATTGGTACAGGCCCTTTTAAGCTCAAAGATTACCGTGTCGGTTCGTTAATCCGCTTCTATCGTCATGATGACTATTGGCAAGAAAAAGCAAAAATAGAGCAACTTGTCTATGATATATCGCCAAGTAAAACAACCCGTTTAACTAAACTTTTGGCTAAAGAGTGTGATGTCAGTAGCTATCCTATAGCACATAAGAAAATAACTGAAAGAGCCGACTTATCATTAGAGTCGATTACCTCATTAAATGTCGGATACTTTGGCTTTAATACTAGAAAGGCGCCTTTTGATAATAAATTAGTTCGTCAAGCTATCAGCTTAGCTATTAACAAACAGGCCATCATTGATACGGTTTACCAAGGGCAGGCTGCACGGGCAAAATCTATATTACCTGAAACATCATGGGCTTATGATAGTGACACCCCTGAACTAGGTTATGATCCAATCCGCGCTAAATCATTATTAGAAGTTGCCGGTTATGCCCAAGGTTTTACCATGGACATTTGGGCAATGCCTGTACAGCGGGCATACAACCCAAATGCAGTAACCATGGCAAAACTTATTCAAGGTGACTTAAAAAAAATTGGCGTAGAAGTAAAGATTATTACTTATGAATGGAGTACTTTTTTACGTCGCTTATCACAGGGTGAACATCAAACATTCTTATTAGGCTGGACTGCCGATCATCCAGACCCTGATAATTTTTTCACGCCAATGCTCAGCTGCTCTTCTAGCGAACAAGGCAGTAACCGCACATTTTGGTGCAATAAAGAGTATGACCAATTACTAAAAAATGCGCTAAGTACAACAAATATGAATAAACGAAAAAGCTATTATGCTAAAGCTATGGCAATAATTAACGAAGAGATTCCTTTATTAGCTATTGCTCACTCAAAGCGGTTTCAAGCGCGAGGTGTTGATGTCGAAGGGGGTATACTAGAAAACTTTGGCGGTATCAGCTTTTATAAAGTATCTAAAAAGACGATGAATAACGACATTGAAACGTTAGCTCAGCCACAAACCGCTGATAAGGCGAGTAATTGATATGCTTACTTTTACCTTGAGACGCCTAAGCTTATTCCTTTTTACCATGTTGGTACTAACCCTTATATCGTTTAGCTTGAGTTTTTTATTCCCTGGTGACACAGTCATTAATCACTCTGGCCAGATTAATGCGACGGCTACAGAGTTAGCGCAACTCAATGAAGCTTACCAAATGGATAAAAGCATATTTACGCAGTATAGAGCTTACTTAACACATATCCTTAACGGTGATTTAGGTCAATCAATGGCAAGCCAATCACCTATAAGTAATGAAGTAATAGAACTATTACCAGCAACTATAGAGCTCAGTTTAGTCGCCTTGCTTATCGCTATGTTAATTGGTATACCTTTAGGATTTATAGCGGCCATTAATCACAATAAAGCTAGTGACAATGCTATTTTGTCGCTAGCCATGCTTGGCTATTCTATTCCTGTTTTTTGGCTGGGCCTGTTGGCTATACTTTTCTTCTCAATAGGTCTTGGTTGGTTGCCATCTGCAGGAAATATTAGCTTACTCTTTGAAATAGAATTTGTTACTGGTATTCAATTTATTGATATTTTACTCAGCGACAGTCCCTATAAATGGCAAGCATTTAGTAATGCGAGTGCCCATATAGTTTTACCCGCATGCGTTATCGCGTTGGCGCCTGCCACTATTTTTATTCGCTTATCTCGGGCAGCGATGATTGAAGTATTAGCCGCCAGCTATATCAGAGCAGCCCGCTCTAAAGGACTAAACTTTAAACAGATAATATTCCGGCACGCTATTCGTAATGCACTAATCAAAATAATACGTCACGTGGGTTTACAGTTTGCCAATTTGGTTACTCTCGCAATGGTAACTGAGGTTATTTTTAGTTGGCCAGGCATTGGTCGCTGGCTTATAGAAAGTATTTCTCAGCGTGATTACACTGCGATACAAAGCGGTTTATTAGTACTTTCTTGTTTTATATTTATTATTCATATTTTAACCGACTTTATTTATGCCGCTCTCAATCCATTAGCACGAGGTAATAGTCATGGCTCGTGAAAAAATATACCTTGAAGAAGTATTTCCTTCTCCTTTCATGCAGTTATGGGGTATTTTCCGTAAAACCCCTGTTGCTATGGTTGGCTTTTGCTGTTTCATTTTTCTTGTTACTCTCGCTATTTTCGCGCCAATAATTTCCCCTTACTCACCTGTAGAGGGCCATTTAGATATGATATTACTGCCACCTGCGTGGCATATAGATGGTAATGTCAGTTACCTTTTAGGTACTGATGAGCTTGGTAGAGATATGCTATCTAGGCTAATGTATGGTACTTCGCTCACCTTTGGCTTGAGCTTTATTGTGGTGATTTTCTCTTTAGTTATCGGTGTAGTCATTGGTTCCCTATCTGCATTAACGAGGGGAATTAAATCGAGCTTTTTAAATCACTTTCTTGATGTGATTTTATCTATTCCATCGCTATTACTCGCTATTATTATTGTTGCAATTTTAGGGCCTGGTATTAGTAACACTGTTTGGGCAATTGCTATTGTATTTATCCCACAATTTATTCATATAACCCGATACGCAGTAAAAGAAGAATTTAGAAAAGACTATGTACTTGCATCGCGTCTTGATGGAGCCGGTAACTTCCGGATTTTGTACTATTCAGTATTCCCTAATATTGTTGAACGCTTAATGAGTCAGGCTACTCTAGCGCAATCTGCTGCGATCTTAGATATAGCAACGCTAGGGTTCTTAGGATTAGGGGCGCAAATCCCCTTACCTGAATGGGGTGCTATCTTGGCCAATGGTCTTGAACATTTTTATATAGCGCCTTGGACAGTTTACTTACCTGGTTTAGCGATATTATTTGCTGTTGTTGCCACTAATTTGGTTGGTGAAGGTATTCGCCATGCCCTCAAACTCCGTAAGGAAAATTAATGGGATTATTTACCAGAGTGAACGTAACAAACAATATACCATTGCTGTCTTTAATATTAACGTATTTGCCTAAAAGAGCGTGTAAGTATAATTTATGAATTTACTCGACATTAGAAACTTATCCATTGAACTAGATACTCCCTCCGGTCGTGTACTGGCGGTAGATAAAGTCAGTTTATCGATAAAAGAAGGCGAATTTCGTGGTTTAGTAGGTGAGTCAGGCTCAGGTAAATCTTTATTAGCACAAGCAATTATAGGTGTTTTGGAAGATAAGTGGCATGTCCATGCTGACCGATTTCATTGGCGAGGCATCGACTTATTACGCCTAACAATTGATGAGCGTAGAGCGTTATTATGTCGTGATATTGCCATGATATTCCAAGAGCCGATGAGTTGCTTAGACCCAACCACTTTGATAGGCGAACAGTTAAGTGAAGCCATTGATACTTCTCAGTTATCAGGTTATTTTTGGCAACGTAAAAAGCAACGTAAAGAAGCGGTAATCAAGTTACTTCACAAGGTAGGTATTAAGAAACATAGCCTATGTATTAATAGCTACCCTCATCAACTCACAGAAGCTATTTGCCAACGTGTGATGATAGCGATAGCTCTCGCGGGTAGACCTATTTTATTAATTGCCGATGAGCCAACAGCCGCAATGGAAAGTACTAATCAAGGACAAATATTTAGATTACTTGCCAACTTAAATCAATTAAAAAACATGTCTATCTTATTGATAAGCCATGATTTAGAAAACCTTACTCATTGGACAAACACTATTACGGTTATGTATAGTGGCCAATTTGTTGAGTCAGGAAGTACAGAGCAAATATTTAATAAGCCTATGCATCCTTATACTCGAGCTTTAGTTGATAGTAGCACTAAGGCTAATCTACAATTACCTTCTAAATCACGCCTTATGACCTTACCGGGTAGTATCCCTCTTTTACAGCATTTACCCATTGGTTGTAGATTAGGCCCTCGATGTCCTAGAGCACAAAAAACTTGTGTCGCGGCACCTAAGGTCAGTAATTTTCATGGTCATAAAGTTAGCTGTCACTTCCCTTTGATCAGAGGAAACCGTAAAAAAGATTCGGTAAAACACAAAGCAGTAAAAGGAATAAACTAAGATGAGTGTTTTATTAGATGTTAAGGAAATAACAAAATCATTTAAACTTAAAGGTCATTGGTATCACAAGCGAAAGTTTACCGCATTATCTCCGTTATCTTTTGCCATTGAAGCAAATAAAACGCTGGCGATTGTTGGTGAAACAGGCTCAGGAAAGTCAACACTAGCAAAAATACTGGTGGGTGCAGAGAGTCCGACTACGGGTAAAATATATTTGAATGGTCAGCTGTTACAGAATCAACGCTTTAAACAGAGGTGTCAGCATATCAGAATGATATTCCAAGACTCTGGTACCACCTTAAATCCTAGTTTAACCATTCAAGAGTTACTCGATGAGCCTTTGATACTTAATACCGAGTTAAATGAAAAAGAACGCCAACAGCTTATTCGTACTACATTACAAAAGGTAGGTTTGCTTGGCGATCATATGAATTTCTATCCTCATATGTTCTCTGGTGGACAAAAACAAAGGATATCGCTCGCTAGGGCTATTATACTGCAACCCCAAGTTATCATCCTAGATGAAGCCTTAGCAGCTTTAGACCCTTCATTACGCTCCCAAATGATTAACTTGTTACTCGATTTACAACAGCAAATGGGCTTAGCTTATATTTTAATTTCTCACAATCTAGGCATTGTTCGCCACTTCAGTGACGATGTAATGGTGATGTCACATGGAAAAGTGGTTGAGTCAGGGAAAACGATTGAAGTAATGCGTAACCCTCAACATAAAGTCACTCAAAAATTAATGATGAGCCAGAACATCCAGCTCAAGTAACCAAGTAACCTAAGGTATTAGCTCTTTCATATTTGCATGAGATAACTGCCCCATACTTTTGCATTATGCCATTTGTATTAATTTAGTGATCAAAATTCAATGAGGATAAATTTTCAAGTTCAACGCATATGATTGAGCAATATAAAACAAAAAAGCCAATAGCAGTTAAATGCTATTGGCTTTTTTAGTTATAAAGTATTTACTTTAAGACAGTTTTCTCGTCTTGCAAATTAATTTCTAGTAAGCGGCTACTGGCTCAGAAACTTCTTTACGTGTAATTTTAGCACCTACTTTTAAAGAGTTAACAAAACTCTGATACGCGGATTGTGCTAATTGAGACGTCTGTTGCTGTCCTAAGTTAGGGTTAGCAGCTGTTTCACTAACACCTACAGCGGTAACTTCAACTAAAGCAAGAGCACCATTGCTTAACGCTACAGTAGACGCTGAAACAACACCGTTAGTTGGGTGTGGTAATACAAAGGCAGCACGACTGATGCTTTGATCAACTTCTGGGCTATAACGAGCAACCTTTTCTTTACTAACAAAACTCGTATTAAGTGCTGTTAGCTGTGACGTTATATCAACACCAGCATTAAAGTCAGCCAATAATAAATCAACCGTTTGTTGAGCTTTTTCGGTAGCTTTTTGATTAACTAATATATCTTTAATTTGTGCTTCTACTTCCACTAAAGGTTTGATGTTAGCTTTTTGGAAAGTATTAAGACGTAATACAAGTACAACACTGTCACTCACTTCAATAAGGTCTGAGTTCATGTTGTCTTGTAAAACAATTTCAGAGAAAGCGGCTTCAATCACTTTACTTTGATCAAAAGGAGCACTATTTCCACTGCGTAGTAACCAAGGAGAAGTTTGTATAGTGGCCTTTATTTCTGCCGCTGCATCTTCTAGGCTATCTGGAAATTCAAAACTGATACGTGCCATTTCTTGCTGTAGCGTAAAGAATTTGTCTTGTGCTTGGTCATTACTTAATTTAGTAAGTAACTCAGCTTTCACATCAACAAACGCTTGAACAGCCTCTTCTTTATACTCGGTTAATTTCAGTACATGATAACCAAAGCTAGTTTTAACTAATGGACTAATCTCACCTACATTAACTAATGCTAAAGCTGCTTCATCAAAATTTTCTTCCATTACGCCTGGCTCAAGCCATTCTAAATCACCACCGTTTTCACCACTAAAAGTATCGTTAGACACTTCTTTTGCTAACACAGCAAAGTCTTCACCTTGCTCAAGTCGAGTTAATACTGCTTGCGCGCTAGTCTTCGCCGCTTCATCATCAGCATTACCATCAATAAATTCAATAAGGATATGAGAAATACGACGCTGAGCTGTTTCAGTAAAACTGGTTAAGTTTTCTTGGTAATAATTCGATAACTCTTCATCAGTAACATTAATGTCTTTAGCAATATCAGCAACATTTAAGCTAATATAATTAACTTTAACTTGTTCTTTATTTTCAAAACGAGCTTGATTGGCTATATAGTAATTATTTACTTCTTCATCCGTTAACACTACATCGTCTTTAAACTGCTGTGCAGAAATTGTTGCGAATCGAATATCACGTGTTTGATTTTGTAACGTCAGTTGTAACTTCTCTTGGTAAGGTAAGTTAAATTCGGTAGCAACTAATGCTTGGCTTAACTGACGACGAGTCATTTCAACGCGTAAGTAATCGCGAAAGTCAGATGATTGAAAGAAACCCGCTTGATTGATAATAGCTAAATAGCGATTGTTATCAAAAGCACCGTCAACTTGGAATTCAGGCATCTTGCGGATCGTTTCTTTTAAACGAAGATCAGACACACGAATAGCGAGTGCTTCACTATTTTGATCGATCAATTTTTCATTAATTAGGTTATCTAAAACACCTTGACGAAAGTTAGCCATATAATTTGCATCATTTGATAATGTATCAAACATTTCTCCAAATTGTTGCGCCATACGGCCACGCTGTGCTTGATAAGCTTTATTAAATGCTTGCTGGCTAATAGCCTCACCATTAACCGTAGCAACTGAGGTATCAACTGAGTTGCTATAACTTCCAACACCGGCGACAGCGAAGGTTAGGATAATCAAACCAAGAATAATTTTGGCAGTCAATCCCTGCGATTTTTCACGAATATCTTCTAACATTAATTTCTCTTTTTTTATGCCTAAAAATCTAGACTTAAGTATCTTTAAATTCAGTTGCTCGCGATTTTAGCAGATGATAAGCATTGCTTGAAGCACAACATGAATTAAATGCAAATTTATTATGATTATTTATTATTACATGGGTCATAAAGTAAAAAACCACCTAAAAAGGTGGTTTTTAATACGCGGTATATCTTAGTCGAAATATGTGACTAGTTACATGCGTCTTTTAATGCTTTACCAGCTTTGAAAGATGGAATTTTTGCAGCAGCGATTTGGATGGTAGCACCCGTTTGTGGGTTACGACCAGTACGTGCAGCACGGTCACGTACTGAGAAAGTACCAAAACCAACAAGAGCTACTTGCTCGCCATCTTTTAATTCATCAGTTACAGCGCCAATAAATGAATCTAATGCACGACCCGCAGCAGCTTTTGAAATGTCTGCACCAGCAGCAATTTTCTCGATTAGTTGAGATTTATTCACAGTGTATACCCCTTCAATTGTTATTATGCAACGCTATCCATTTTATATATGTTATCAATAAAAAATATAACTTTATTGATAACTTCAAGCGTTGAGTTTAGAAAATATTATGCTCTCTAGCTCCCTCAAATTCATCTATATTACAGAGTGAGTAAGGGGTCTAGCGATAAAAGCGTAGTTAACTTACCATAGTTTCAGCGTTTGAAAAGCGATAATTACTATTATTTGCATAATTTTTCTATTTTTTAACCTTTTTTGACCTAAATCATCAAAAAAGGCTAAGCTTTAAGCAAATTATTATTCAGCTTTCCATTGTTCTACAGGGTGTTCAAGCGCAAGAGCAAGAACTTCATCTATCCATTTTACAGGATGAATAGACAACTCAGCTTTAACATTTTCAGGGATTTCTTGTAAATCACGTTCATTCTCATGAGGTATAATTACGGTTTTTATACCACCACGATGCGCCGCAAGTAACTTTTCTTTTAAACCACCTATGGCCAAAACTTCACCACGAAGGGTGATCTCACCAGTCATAGCTACGTCTGCTTTTACCGGATTACCCGTAAGACTTGAAACAAGTGCGGTACACATACCAACACCAGCACTAGGTCCATCTTTTGGTGTTGCTCCTTCAGGAACATGAACATGGATATCACGTTTCTCATAAAAATCTTCATTAATGCGAAGTTTCTCCGTACGACTTCTTACAACCGTCATCGCTGCTTGAATAGATTCTTGCATGACGTCACCTAGTGAACCGGTATAAGTCAGCTTACCTTTACCTGGAACAGAGGCTGTTTCTATGGTCAGTAACTCACCACCGACTTGAGTCCAAGCTAAACCTGTTACCAAGCCAATTCGGTTCTTATCATCTGCTTTACCGTAATCAAAGCGTTGCACACCTAAAAATTCATTTAGGTTTTCTTGATTGATGGTTACTTTCTTTAATTTTTTATCAAGTAAGATTGACTTCACTGCTTTACGACATAATTTAGATATTTCACGCTCTAAACTACGTACGCCCGCTTCACGGGTGTAATAGCGAATAATACCCATGAGAGCACTGTCATCAATATCGATTTCTTTAGCTTTTAAGCCATTTCGCTCAATTTGCTTATCAACAAGGTGCTTACGCGCAATATTAAGTTTTTCATCTTCGGTATAACCTGATAGTCGTATCACTTCCATACGATCTAACAACGGACCAGGGATATCCATACTATTTGAGGTTGCAACAAACATCACATCCGATAAGTCATAATCCACTTCTAGGTAATGATCATTAAAGGTAGTATTTTGCTCCGGATCTAGCACTTCAAGTAATGCTGACGCTGGATCACCACGCATGTCAGAAGCCATTTTATCAATTTCATCCAATAAGAAAAGTGGGTTCTTAACACCTACTTTTGATATTTTTTGAATTAACTTACCAGGTAAAGAACCAATATAAGTACGTCTATGACCACGAATTTCAGCTTCATCACGAACGCCACCTAAGGCCATACGAACATATTTTCGTCCGGTTGACTTAGCAATTGACTGACCAAGTGAGGTCTTACCAACACCTGGAGGACCTACTAAACACAGAATAGGACCTTTTAACTTGCTTACGCGTTGTTGTACGGCTAGATATTCTAAAATACGTTCTTTAACTTTATCTAGGCCGTAATGATCTTCGTCAAGCACTTCTTGAGCAAGAGCAAGATTACGCTTTAATTTACTACGCTTTTTCCAAGGCACATTTATCATACATTCGATATAACTGCGCACTACCGTTGCTTCAGCCGACATAGGCGACATCATTTTAAGCTTTTGCAACTCACCTAAGGTCTTATCCTTAGCCTCACTAGGCATTTGCGCCTCTTCAATACGCTTCGCCATTTGCTCAAGCTCATCAGGAGTGTCTTCTCCTTCATTAAGCTCTTTTTGAATAGCTTTCATTTGCTCATTCAAATAATAATCACGCTGGCTTTTTTCCATTTGTTTTTTAACACGAGTACGAATTTTCTTTTCAACTTGAAGTAAGTCAATCTCGCCCTCCATTAATGCCATCAAGTGCTCTAAACGAACATTTACGTCAAGAATTTCTAGTACTTTTTGTTTGTCAGCTAGCTTAAGAGGCATATGAGCTGCCATGGTATCTGCTAGCTGCTCAGCATCGTCTATACCCGATACCGAAGTAAGAACTTCTGGTGGAATTTTTTTATTAAGCTTTACATAGCCTTCAAACTGAGAAATAGCGGAACGAATCAATACCTCGATATCTTCGTTCACTTCAGTGCTAGGAGTCACATATTCAATTTCAGCACTAAAATATTCTTCGGTCTCAACAAATTTCTTTATCGTCGCTCGTTGTGCACCTTCTACTAATACCTTAACGGTACCATCGGGAAGTTTTAACATCTGCAAAATCGTAGCGACGGTACCTGTGGTATATACGTCATCTGCTTGAGGATCATCAATAGCAGCATCTTTTTGCGCAACAAGAAAGACCTGTTTATCGTTTTCCATGGCTAGATCTAGACAACGAATTGACTTTTCACGACCGACAAAAAGTGGGATAACCATTTGTGGGTAAACAACAACATCTCTTAAGGCTAAAACGGGGATCTCAACGACACCAGATAATTCTTTACTCATTGGCTACTCTTCTTGGGAATTGTTTTAATTAATAGAAAAAATAAAGCTATAGAATCTATATGGGGCTCGGCTGTTAACTTTCAACAAAAGATAAAAAATAAAGAGAAAAACTTGTTAAATTAGCCATAGATCAAAAAAGCCTCAAGTACTAAGTAACTATTATTACTTACTACTTGAGGCTTTTACACTTTATTCTAAATTTTATAACATAACGATAAAATTACTCAGAAGCAGCTTTTTCTTGCTTACTGTCATAAATAACAATCGGTTTGCTTTCACCTTTAATAGTATTTTCATCAACAACAATTTTACTAACATTTTCCATTGATGGTAATTCATACATAGTATCAAGCAAAACAGCTTCAACAATAGAGCGTAAACCACGAGCACCTGTTTTTCTGTCCATAGCTTTACGAGCTATGGCATGTAAAGCGTCAGTTCTAAACTCTAACTCTACATTTTCCATATCAAATAGCGCAGTAAACTGCTTAGTTAAAGCGTTTTTAGGTTCTTGCAATATTTGAATAAGGGCATCTTCATCAAGCTCACGTAAAGTTGCTAAAACAGGTAAACGACCAATAAACTCAGGAATCAAACCATATTTAACTAAATCTTGAGGTTCAACTTCGGCTAAACGATCAGTTAATGATACCTCTTGGTCTTTGCCACGAACTTCCGCACCAAAACCAATACCAGTTCCCGTATGATTACGCTGTTCAACAACTTTATCTAAACCTGCAAACGCTCCACCACATATAAAGAGTATTTTAGAAGTATCTACTTGTAAAAATTCTTGTTGTGGGTGCTTACGACCACCTTGAGGCGGCACTGAAGCGACGGTGCCTTCAATAAGCTTTAATAAAGCTTGTTGAACACCTTCGCCTGAAACATCACGGGTTATAGAAGGGTTATCTGACTTACGTGAAATCTTATCGATTTCATCGATGTAAACAATACCACGTTGAGCTTTCTCTACATCGTAATCACATTTTTGTAATAACTTTTGAATGATGTTTTCAACGTCTTCACCAACATAACCAGCTTCAGTTAATGTTGTGGCATCAGCCATAGTAAATGGTACATCTAATAACCGTGCAAGGGTCTGCGCTAATAGAGTTTTACCACTACCCGTTGGTCCAATAAGTAAAATATTACTTTTACCCAACTCAACACCATTATGAGTATCACCATTTCGCAATCGTTTGTAGTGATTATAAACGGCAACTGCTAATACTTTTTTAGCATGGTCTTGACCAATAACGTATTCATCTAGACTTTCACGAATCTCCATAGGAGAAGGCAAAGCCTCTTTACTTTCTTTTGGCGAAATTTCAGAAATTTCTTCGCGAATAATGTCGTTACACAACTCTACACATTCATCACAAACAAATACTGATGGGCCAGCAATTAATTTACGTACTTCATGTTGGCTTTTGCCACAAAATGAGCAGTAAAGTAACTTACCATTATCGCCACCACTTTTAATATCGGTCATGCCCTACCTCTAAAATTTAATACCAATAAATCCATTTATTACTCAATCTACACCGTTAAGTATACACCGAAATCCTATTTATCGTTACGTTGTTCTAATATGGAGTCAACTAAGCCATATTCAACCGCTGCATCTGCACTTAAAAAGTTATCTCTGTCTGTATCTTTAGAAATTTGTTCTAAAGTTTGGCCAGTATGCTCAGCCATTAAATTGTTAAGTTTATCTTTTATAAATAATATTTCTTTAGCATGAATTTCAAAATCTGAAGCTTGCCCTTGGAAGCCTCCGAGAGGTTGATGAATCATTACTCGAGCATTTGGTAAACAATAACGTTTGCCCTTTTCACCACCTGATAGTAAAAATGCGCCCATACTTGCTGCTTGACCAATACAAACCGTACTAATGTTAGGCTTGATAAACTTCATGGTGTCATATATTGCCATACCCGCAGTGACTGAGCCACCCGGTGAGTTTATATAGAGATAAATATCTTTATCAGGACTTTCAGATTCTAAGAATAATAACTGCGCGATGATCAGGTTAGCCATATGATCTTCAACTTGACCACAAAGGAAGATTACACGTTCTTTTAGTAGTCTTGAATATATATCATATGAACGTTCACCTTTAGCTGTTTGCTCAACAACCATAGGAACTAATGCGCTTTCAATACCTGACGCATTGCTTTGTGATGACACTTGAGATGATCTTTGTGATGTAATTTGAGAATTAAACAAGAGTATACCTTCCCTTAATAAATATAAATGGCCTGTATGTTGCCATACAAGCCATTAAATTTAAGCGATTGCTTAGTTAGTTGTCAATGAAAAACAATGAAAATTAAGCTTTACTTCGCTTCTGGGTTCATTATTTCATTGAAACTAGCTTTTTTATCAGAAACTGTAGCTTTTTCAACTAAAAGTTCAACAGCTTGTTCTTCTAAAGCAACATTTTGCATCTGCTGCATAAGCTCTTTGTTGTTAGCATAGTATTCGATTACTTCTTTAGGGTCTTCATAAGCAGAAGCTGCAGAAGCAATTAACTCATTTACTTTAGTTTCATCAACTTTAAGTTCATTTATTTTAATCACTTCACCTAAAAGCAAACCAATTTTAACACGACGTTCTGCTTGCTCTGTAAACATTTCAGCAGGTAGTTGTGGTAAGTTTTTAGGGTCCATTTGGCCTTGAAAACGCTGCATAGCTTGTTGACGTAAAACATCAACTTCTTGTGTAACAAGTGCAGTTGGTAAACCAACCTCATGTCCAGCTAACAAACCATCAATAACTTGTGTTTTAACTTTAGCTTTTACTGCTTGAGTTAATTCACGCGTCATATTTTTACTTACTTCAACACGTAAAGCTTCAACACCACCTTCTTCAATACCAAAAAGTTTTGCAAACTCTTCATCAATTTCAGGTAAAATTGGACCTTCAGTTTTATGAATAACGATATCAAACTCAGCGTCTTTACCTTTAAGGTTTTCAGCATGGTAATCTTCAGGGAAAGTTACCTTGATAGTTCCTTCTTCACCAGCTTTCATGCCAGTAACTTCTTTCTCAAAACCAGGGATCATACGACCAGCGCCTAGTTCAAGTTCAAAACCTTCAGCTTTACCACCTTCAAACTCTTCACCGTCAACACGACCAGTGAAATCAAGTGTTAATTTATCGCCTGTTTTAGTTTTACGTTTGTTTTCTTTCCATGTTTGATGTTGCTTTTGTAGCGTAACAAACATTTCATCTAAATCGGCATCAGTCACTTCTACTTGTGGACGCTCAATAGCGATTTTGTCTAAATCTTTTAATTCAACTACAGGGTACACTTCAAAAGTTGCTTCAAACTCTAATGCTTTACCATCTTCATTGCTTTTAGCAACAAACGAAGGGCGACCAGCTGGATTGATTTTTTCTGCAACGATAGCATCAACAAAGTTACGCTGCATGATTTCACCAGCAACTTCTTGACGTACTGATTTACCAAAGCGTTTCTGAACTACTGACGGTGGTACTTTACCTGGACGGAAACCATTAATACGCTGTGTTTTACTGATTTGACGAAGACGGTTCTTTACTTCTACATCTACTTTTTCGGCTGGAACAGAAATAGTCAGACGACGTTCCAAACCTTGTGTAGTCTCAACTGAAACTTGCATTTAAATACCTCAAAAACTTAGCGTATTACGCTTTATACGCATCAAATTAATAGTCAACACCTTTGATAAAACTTACCAAATTTGTGACAAAATGATGCCCTGTTACAAAAATATGACGCCGAATTATAGCGAGGGCAAAAAAAAGTTGCAAGGTGTAAGTTTAACCAATCAAGAAATTATTAACTATTCAGTGGCTATGGCTAACATTTGAGCAAATCATAATTTTATCTGTAGCTATGATTTTTTTAGAGGTAATAGCTTTTACTAAACTTAAGATGAGAAAGTATGTGCTATAAAATGATATTGATAGTTTGTTGGGATGAAACAGGGATAACAGATGTTTTATAGAGATATTGGATAGGAAATTAAGAACTGTATATTAAATAGGGTTTAATATATTTTTTGAAAAATTAAAGTGGTCGGTGATGCAAGATTCGAACTTGCGACCCCTTGGACCCAAACCAAGTGCGCTACCAAGCTGCGCTAATCACCGACAAATACTTTTCAATAATTTATTAGTTGGAACTAATAAAATAAAGATGGGGTGGCTAAAGGGACTTGAACCCTCGACAACCGGAATCACAATCCGGGGCTCTACCAACTGAGCTATAGCCACCATAACATTTCCATACCTAATGTATGGTGCGCCCTGCAGGATTCGAACCTGCGACCCACGCCTTAGAAGGGCGTTGCTCTATCCAGCTGAGCTAAGGGCGCACATTTACCTACATAGGCATCCCACTATTTAAAAGTGGTCGGTGATGCAAGATTCGAACTTGCGACCCCTTGGACCCAAACCAAGTGCGCTACCAAGCTGCGCTAATCACCGTTTTTATGCTGTTGTAACAAGCAGTAAACTGTCTCGTTTCAACGGATGCGGATATTACCGACTTGCTTACCTTCCGTCAAACCTTTTTTATAAATAAATAACTGTTCGGTCACTTTTAACACAAGTCGCTGTATTCTTCAGCGACGAGCTATTGTTTTGTGGTTTATTTGAGCGACTAATCAATGATGATTATTTCAACTTTATTTATAAAACGATTAGCCATTAAAATAACTTTCAACTGGATTGTGCATATTACTTATTTTCGATATAGAGTTAAAATATTTTTCCGTTACCAATCATGATGTATTTTGCATCGTTTATGAATCTTTTTAGTTTTTGGCACTATGATTTAAACAGTGTTATATCCGACTTAATGATTACAACAATAAAATGGTCTAGCTCAGCACCTTTTACGATATTTTTACATAAAAAAGTCACTAACGGTATTAGTATTAAGTACTTATCCTTCGATACTCTTTCATTTGAAAAACTCGCTATGATGCTTATCAAAGCTGACTATTGTATACAATATCAAGGCGAGCGGATGTAAAGGTATCCTGTTATATAACGTTACTTATCTCTCGGTGATACTAAGTAAAGTAAACCTACAATACAGCTGTAGTTTGTGGCAAAATAACGGTGTTTTTTTTATTACTTAATCCAAGGCTAACAGCAGAGTTATGACAGCATCATTGATCGATGGCAAAGTAATTGCCAAACAACTTAGAGATACAGTTAAAGAAAAAGTTAGCTTACGTATTAGTAAGGGCTTAAGAGCACCTGGTTTAGCCGTTATCCTCGTAGGTTGCGATCCTGCATCACAAGTATATGTAGGTAGTAAGCGTAAAGCATGTGAAGAGGTTGGTTTTCTATCTCGATCTTATGATTTACCTATAACCACGTCTGAGCAAGAATTACTAAGCCTAGTCACTGAATTAAATAACGATGACTCTATCGACGGTATCTTAGTGCAACTGCCTTTACCAAAAGGTTTAAATGCTGATTTAATTATCGAGCATATCAATCCACTTAAGGATGTTGATGGCTTTCATCCATCTAATGTTGGAAAATTAGTATTAAGACAGCCGGGTTTAAGACCTTGCACACCCAAAGGTATTATCACGCTAATTGAGTCAACAGGTATAGACCCTAAAGGTTTAGATGCACTTGTTATTGGTGCCTCAAACATTGTCGGTCGACCTATGGGTTTAGAACTATTACTGGCCAAGTGCACGGTAACAACTACGCATCGTTTTACTAAAGATTTAGAAGGTAAAGTGCGCAATGCGGATATTATTGTAGTAGCGGTTGGTAAGCCTGGCTTTATTCCTGGGGAGTGGATTAAAGAAGGCGCTATCGTCATTGATGTAGGTATTAATCGTCTAGATAATGGTAAATTGGTTGGCGATGTTGATTTTGATACCGCGAAAGAAAGAGCCTCATTTATCACCCCCGTTCCTGGTGGTGTTGGACCAATGACAGTAGCAAGTCTAATTGAAAATACACTCATTGCTTGTCAGCAAGCAACTAATTCATAGATTATTGCATAATTATTAGCCTAATCAAATTTAAAGCTTTGCAATTAAAAAGGGTGAACACGATAGTGCTCACCCTTTTTATTACCTATAACTCTGTTTAAAGACGCTTAAATGACGCTTTAAGCTTTACGCCAGGTTGTTTTACCTGCGCTATCCTCTAAGACAATCTTCATGGCATTAAGTTTGTCACGTGCGTCATCCGCAAGTGGCCAGTTTTTATCAATACGCGCTTGATTACGTTGTACAATAAGCGCTTCAATTATCGCTACTTCATCATTGTCATTTTCACCTTGCAAGAAAGCTGCAGGATCAAGCTGTAATAAACCGATAACCTTGCCCAGTGTCACTAACGTTGAAGCTAAATCACTTGCTAAAACATTATTATTGTCAGTCTTGGCAACATTTAACTCTTTAGAAATTTCAAAAAACACCGCTAATGCTTGTGGTGTATTGAAATCATCATCCATCGCTTGGCAAAACTGCTTAACAAAACTTGACTCTCGATCCAGCACATAATCGCTTTGTATATTTACATCTCGTAGTGAAGTATAAATACGTTCTACCGATGCTCTTGCCTGCGTTAAATTATCAACTGAGTAGTTTAACTGACTACGATAATGACCTGTGGTTAAGAAAAACCGCACAGTTTCAGCATCGTACTGCGCCAATACATCACGTATAGTGAAAAAATTCCCTAACGATTTGGACATTTTCTCTTGGTCAACTTGCACCATACCTGTGTGCATCCAGTAATTCACATAAGGAGTATCTAGAGCGCAACAGCTTTGTGCTATTTCATTTTCATGATGAGGGAAGGTTAAGTCAGATCCTCCACCGTGAATATCAAAATGATGACCTAGTTCTTTAGCATTCATTGCTGAACATTCAATATGCCATCCTGGACGACCTTCTCCCCAAGGTGATGACCAACTTGGCTCTCCTGGTTTAGCCGATTTCCATAAGACAAAATCAAGCGGATTATTTTTATTCAGATCAATTTCGACACGAGAGCCCGATTGTAATTGTTCTAGGTTTTGTCCGCTAAGCTTACCGTAGTCAGCATAACTAGACACATCAAATAATACATCGCCCTGCCCTGTAGTCTTAGCGTTATCGCCTGCTACATAGGCATGTTCTTTAGCCACCAAGGTTTTAATCATAGCAATGATCTCATCCATGTGCGTAGTGACTCTTGGCTCCAAATCAGGTCTAGCCATATTAAGTGAATCAAAATCTTGATGCATAGCTGAGATTGTTCGTTCAGTTAATGCTTCAGGTGTTTCATTATTTTCATTAGCACGATTGATTATTTTATCTTCAACATCGGTGATGTTACGTACATAGTTAACATCGTAGCCAGAAAAGCGTAAGTAACGGGCAATATTGTCAAAACTAATGTAGGTTCTACCGTGGCCTATATGGCATAAATCATAAACTGTGCAACCACAAACATATAAGCCTACTTTACCTGGATTAATTGGTGTAAAGGTTTCTTTTTGACGACTTAGCGTGTTGTAAATTTGCAACATGATATTTTATGACTCCTACTGAGTAGTTTCTATTGGATAAGTTATAGATTGTACCTGAACAAATCTAAAGGATCATCAATACTAATGCACTTTATAGCAAGTTAGCGTACAATTATGGCAATTAATTTACATATTATTTATTAACACTAAACTAGAGACAATTATGATCATACTAAAAACAAACCTTGGCGATATTAAAATTGAATTAGACTTCGAAAACGCCCCTGTTACAGCAAAAAACTTTCAGCAATATGTAGAAGAAGGTCATTACAATGGCACCGTTTTTCATCGTGTAATTAAAGGTTTTATGGCACAAGGTGGTGGTTTTGCTCCAGGTTTAGAAGAAAAAGAAACACGCGCTAGCATTAAAAATGAAGCAAACAATGGTTTAAGTAATAAACTAGGTAGCTTAGCAATGGCCAGAACACAAGAGCCGCATTCTGCCTCTGCTCAATTCTTCATTAATTTAACTGATAATAACTTCTTAGATTTCACTAGTGAGTCAGTGCAAGGCTGGGGATATTGTGTTTTTGGTAACGTTGTTGAAGGTATGGACATCGTTGACAAGATGGCTTTAGTTGAGACAGGTAATTTGCATGGCCATGGTGACGTGCCAAAAGAAGATATCTTAATTGAATCGGCTATTGTTGAATAATCTTAGCCGCCAGTGATGATTGACAATAATAGAACAGCAATAAGTTATTTTATTGCTGATTTACACCTAAGCGAAAACAGGCCTGATATCAGTGCCTGTTTTTTACGTTTTTTGAAAAATGATGCGATAGAAGCTGAAAAGCTCTATATCCTTGGCGACCTCTTTGAAGCTTGGGTTGGCGATGATGATGATAGCCCCTACCTTAAAACAATAGCTAAGGCACTGACTACGCTAAGCCAGTCAGGGACAAAAATTTATTATATTCATGGCAATAGAGATTTCCTTTTAGGCAAACGTTTCGCTATACAAGCAAGCATGAAGCTTCTACCTGAAATAGATACTATCGACCTTTATGGTCAACATGTTGTCATAATGCACGGTGATACTTTATGCACACGTGATATTGACTACCAGGTATTTAGAAAAAAATCTCGTTCTTGGTGGTGGCAAGCAGCAGTAAAAAGCCTACCTTTATTTATTCGTAAAAAAATGGCGGCTAATTACAGAAAACAAAGTACAGCTGCAACGGCAATGAAATCACAAGAAATTATGGATGTTACTGAAAGTGAAGTAATCGACTGTCTTGAAAAATATAAAAGCCAATTGTTAATTCATGGACACACACACCGACCCGCTATTCATAGTGTATCAGCCAATGGCGAAGACGCTGAACGTATAGTTTTAGGTGATTGGTATGAACAAGGTGCATGGTTAAAAGTCACACCAGACTCTATTGAGTTACTAAACCAGCCGTTAATTTAATTATTTGTGTACTTTATTTTTAATTGTTACCAGTAATATAACGGACAACACAAGTTAACCGTTATGTTATTGTTTTCCAAAATTATATAGGGCTCCCAGAGTGAAATTTAAAGTCCTCATCGGGCGATGATATTAACTCTGCCTCGACCTTTGCAAAATAAGCTATCCTCTCATTAATATCTTTCCCCGCTACTTGTTCAGCTAACGTCAAGTAATCTTGATAATGACGCGCTTCTGAGCGCAATAGCGAGATATAAAATTTATTCAAATCATCATCTAAGTGAGGAGCCAATTTAGCAAAACGCTCACATGAGCGAGCTTCTATAAAAGCACCAACAATCAATTTATCAACCAATGCATCAGGTTCAAACGTCTTTACATGTTTTAGCATGCCTTTAGCATAACGACCTGCAGTGATGCCATCAAAAGGAATATCTCGCTTGACCATAATCTCTAGTACTTGATAAAAGTGATGTAACTCTTCTTTTATTAAAAGTACCATTTTATCAATCAAGTTTTGGCTAAATGGCGACTTTCCCTGAGCATTACTACTTTTCGGTAAAATAGCTTTGGAAAGGTTGTTTTTATTGGCAAGTAACGCTAAATCGCCCTTCTTCCGATATAAAAAATCTTCATAAGGTTCAAACCATTCAAGCAATACATTAGTACTATCTTTATCAACAGCATACTTTCGAATGAGGTACATAGCTGTTTGCCCTGCTTTAAGCTCACAGGCAAGATGATCTCGTAAAATTATCGGTAAATTTTCTTTTTTCTTTGCTTCATCTATCCAGGAATCAGGTGTTTCGCACGATAAAAAGTTTAATATTGGTATTAGGAGTTGCTCTGCTTCGGTCATCAGTTTATCTCAGCTTTAATCGATTGGTTGCTTCGAGGAAATATTTTCATGACGCTATTTTAAAAGTCTATTTCTTGAGATACTAGCAAAATCGGATTTTTACTTAACATAGGTCAAATTTATGCCCTCAATTATAAAGAAAAAAATTACAAGTAAGAATGCAGGTCAAAAACTTGTTAAAAAACACGATAAGTTGGTGCATAGTGAAAATATGAAAGTTGCTTCTCATGTACAACGAGAGAAAGATGACTGGGTAATCAATACACTGATATTAAATAACCTCGACGTTCCCTTCAAATATAAACGTAAAAAACTTTATCAAAGCTTGCAAGGACAAAGGGTGAACCTTACTTATTATGCTGAAACTGAAACTGTTGCTGGTTTTAGTATTGAGGTGATGTCTGTAGTACGAATCAAAGTTAGTTAGCATATCCCCAAAGTCCCCCTCCTTATCGCATAAAATTATTAAAAACACATTACATAGAGCTTTATTGTTTATTTTTCAATCAAAACTTGACTGTTCACCTTATATCTTTCATAAATAAGGGAGTAATAATAATAGTGCTAATAGCTTAAAATACTTAGAATTGTGTATTTTATCTACAAAGTACTGGTCGAATACTTAAGTGCGAGAGGATTGATTATGATACTAAACCACATCTGGGGGCTGTATGCCCATCCTAAAGAAGAATGGCATGTTATTGAAAAGCGTCATGAAAGCTTAAGTTATAGCTTGATGCACATATTGACAATAGCGCTGATCCCAGCAATATGTTGCTACTATGCTGCTGCTTATATTGGTTGGACTATTGGCGTAGGTGATCCGATAAAAATAAGTATTGCAAGCGCTCAAATAATGGCTGTTAGCATGTACTTCGGCTTAGTTTTTGGTGTGTTCGCTTTAGCTTACCTAATCCAATGGATGGCGAAAACTTTTGACTCCAAACCTGATTTTGTACAAGCTCTTGAACTGGCAGCCTACACTGCAACACCCTTACTCATGGTCGGTATTACGGCGTTATTCCCAGTGTTATGGTTTGTTGCCTTAGCAGGTATTGCTGCAGTTGCTTATTCTATCTACCTTTTATATTCAGGTGTTCCTATTATGATGAATATCCCAGAGGAGAAAGGTTTTATCTACTCAAGCTCGGTAGTAACAGCTGGTTTAGTTTTATTAGTTACCTTAATGGCATTTACCGCAATGATGTGGACTATGGGATTTGGCCCTGAATTTGTTTCTTAGTTAGCCTAAATAATAAAGTTACTTAATGAATAACTTATAAATTAAAAAGCCTTATTTCTCAAATAGAAATAAGGCTTTTTTTTGCAGTGTATATTTAAAGTAACCAGGGAAAAACTAAGTTTTACTTAATTATTTACTCTGCACCTTCGTTATACATATCAATAATAGAATCAGCATCTTTATCTGATTCTTCTTTGCTAGTATTGTTACGTAACGCATCTAACCTTTCTAAGTATTCCTGATTAATATCATTGGTTACGTAGTTACCATCAAACACCGAAGTATCAAATCTTTTTATTTCAGGATTACCGCTACCAACGGCAGCGATTAAATCACCAATAGATTGATAGATTAACTTATCTGCGCCAATTAAATCACAAATATCATCTAATTCACGACCATGTGCAATTAATTCATTAGCACTTGGCATATCAATACCATAAACATTAGGAAATCTTACTTCTGGTGCAGCTGAAGCAAAATACACTTTATTAGCACCAGCAGAACGTGCCATATTAATTATTTGTTCAGAGGTTGTTCCGCGAACAATTGAATCATCTACAAGTAAAACATTTTTACCCTTAAACTCAGTGGTAATAGCATTAAGCTTTTGACGTACTGACTTCTTACGTTGCTCTTGACCAGGCATAATAAAAGTACGGCCAATATAACGGTTTTTAACAAAACCTTGACGGTAAGGTAAGTCGAGATGATGCGCTATTTGTAACGCGATATCGCAGGATGTTTCTGGAATTGGAATAACCACATCAATATCAACATCTTGCCATTCTATAGCAATTTTCTCACCTAATTTAGTTCCCATTTCTACACGAGATGCATAAACAGACATTTTGTCCATCGTTGAATCAGGTCGAGCGAAATAAACAAACTCAAAAATACATGGGCTATAAATAGGATTTTCAGCACATTGCTGACTGTGAATTTGGCCACTTTCAGAGAAAAATATTGTCTCTCCTGGAGCAACATCTCGTACAAAATCAAAAGAACATGCATCTAGCGCTACTGATTCAGAGGCAACCATATATTCAACGCCTAATTCAGTCTCACGCTTACCAAAAACTAAAGGACGGATACCATTCGGATCACGAAAAGCAATCATACCGTGACCAACAATTAGCGCTACAGTCGCATAGGCACCACGAACACGTTTATGTACTTTTGCTACTGCTGTAAAAATATCATCAGGGGTAAGCGTAATATTTTTACTTTGCTGTAATTCATGCGCCAAAATATTTAGTAAAACCTCAGAATCTGAGGTGGTATTAACATGACGACGTGCTTCGTTAAATAACCATGTTCTTAATTCTTCAGCATTAGTTAAATTACCATTATGCGCTAATGATAATCCAAATGGCGAGTTTGCATAAAAAGGTTGTGCTTCTGAAGAGCTAGAAGTGCCGGCTGTTGGATAGCGAATATGGCCAATACCAATGTTACCCTGCAAACGAAGCATATGACGGGTATGAAAAACATCTTTCACCAAGCCATTGCCTTTTCTCAGCCTGAACATATTATTATGAATTGTTACAATTCCTGCGGCATCTTGACCACGATGCTGAAGTACAGTTAGTCCGTCATATATATGCTGACTAACAGGGGTTTTACCGACAATACCAACAATGCCACACATAAAATTCTCTCCACAAAAAAAACACTGACAATATTTATGAAACTAAGGCTGTTGCTTAGGATGGCGTTAACCATCATATAAATATTGAATTAGAGGATATTGAAATAATATCTTATAAAATTACTGTATACGGAATGACTCCGCATGAACTTAGTCATTACGAACAACAACTAAGTTATATAACTTGATGACCCTTTAAGGTATTCAAAAAACCATTCTACGACTAATTTGAACTCAGGAATTAATTGAGAGCTTTTCCACCACACTGTATTTTCTGCACCAGTAAAAGCATCAACAAAAAAGATCACTGCACTAATAATAAGTACGCCACGAAGCGCTCCAAAAACGAGCCCTAATATACGGTCTGTACCGGAAAGCCCTGTTTTACTGACCAATTGCCCAATGAGATAATTAACTAAAGCGCCAAGCACTAGCGTTGTTATGAAAAGAATGGCAACGGCGGCAGCATTACGCAAGAATTGATCAGAAATATTCGTTAAGAGATTGGCTAGGTTTGCATAAAAGGTGCTGGCAATGAAAAAAGCACTGATCCAAATCACTAAAGATACCGCTTCTTTTGCAAAGCCTCGTATCAAACTAACTAGTGTTGATAAGCCTATAATGGCCAAAATGGTGTAATCTATCCAAACCATAACTTCGGTGTCTCGTTGAGTTTCTCTAAATTAGAGGCGCGCATTCTACCAGAATTAGCCAAATAATGCCTAGCATTTTATAAAAGTCTGTTACTTATTTGGCTCAAAATACGCAACTTTACCTTGGATACCGGTGAGTGTATTCAGTGCTGGTAATTTTTTAATCAGCGATGATTTTATCAACTCTGGCCCTATAATGACCTTAGTCAATGTACCTTGCTTGGTTTTTATAGGCTTAGTAAAGGCAATATAGCCTTTAGATTTTAGTTTTATTAATAACTGGGCAACATTGTCTTTATTCTTGAAGCTACCTAAATGGATAACCCAAGCTTCTTTAGCAATCGCGCTTTCAGGTAAGGTGTTATTTGCCTTACTAACTATTTCCTCAGGTGGTTTTATTATAGCTTTTGCTATTATCTCTTCGACTTTAGAGTCTTGCTTCGTGATTTCAGGGGCCAAATGGTCACTAACATCTTCATCAATAGCTTGCTCATTTGTGATTGGCGTAATACTTTTTCGTACTAATTTATCATCAGGGAATGGTTTATTTGTCAATTTACCCGAAAAGACCTCCGCTTTTGGGATAGCTTCAAAATCATCTTGGTGCTGTTTTTTCTCACCATCAAGTAAATCAGGTAAAAAAATGATAACCACTGCTGCAACGATGATAGTACCTACAAGGCGATTTTGAAACGGTGTAGACAAGGGACACTCCTAATTAAATACAACTTAACCTATTCGGAAAAATTTATTCGGTAAATGAATACTATTCGACTAACAAACAGTTAGCTGAGTTCTGATTTTCGCAACAGTAAAGAATGACCCAAAAACAAGAATTAAGTCATTCTCATTTGCCTGCTTATTTGCCATTTTAAAGGCCTCATCTACATTGTCAAAACAATTTACCGCATCAGTGAATACTGCTAACTTACTTACCATGGTTTCTTTTGTGGCAGCCCTTGGCACACTTAGCGCTCCAGTATACCAAAAGTCGATCTCATCTTTAAGTGGCTGTAAAGTTGCACTAATGTCTTTATCGCTCAACATGGAAACTACGGCATAAACCTTTTGATAGCCAGCTTGATTTTTTACCTTTTTGAGGTAACCAGCAAGGTAACGGGCAGCCTGTGGGTTATGCCCTACATCGAGAATGACATCACAATGACCTATTTTTTTTATTAATTCTGTTCGCCCTGCGACCTTGGTTATCGAAATCACCTCATTCACAAATTCAGTGGTAAGTGGTAGATTAAGTTTTTCTAATACCATTAGTGCAGTCGCGACATTTTCTCGTGGAATATAACTCTGTTTTAGTGCAGTTAACTGTGTTTGTGTTGTTTGCCAGTTCCATAGGAATTCGCCATTGTTAACGACAAAATCTTGATCACGTAAAAATAATCTCTCACCGTGACTTGCATGCAACTTATAAGCATGGGCTAATACTGACTTAGGTACATTAGTATCACCTATAACAATATCTTGCCCTTGTCGCATGATGCCTGCTTTTTCAAAACCAATACTTTCTCGGTCATTGCCTAGATAACTTTGATGGTCGAGGTCGATGGTAGTGATGACCGCGATATCGGCATCAATAATATTGGTTGCATCTAAGCGACCACCAAGACCCACCTCAAGAATGATAAATCTCGGTTTAGCATGCATCAACACAAGTAATGCAGCTAGCGTTGTGTATTCATAATAACTCAGAGAAATCTCTTTTCGGGCATCTTCAATTCGCTTAAAAGCATCAATTAACGCTTTATCTTGAACATCTTTTTTATTGATTCGAAGTCGCTCATTAAAGCGCTCTATATGAGGAGAGGAATAAACAGCAACACCTTGCTGTGATCCAATAATATCGCAGCTAAGCAAGGCGTTTTCGATAAAGGCACAGGTGGTACCTTTACCGTTAGTGCCCGCAACCGTAATAACTTTAGCAAAACTTAAATCAATAGCTAAACGCTCTGCTACACTGCCAATTCGAGATAAACCAAGTTCTATCTCACTGCTATGTAGGTTTTCTAAATAATAAAGCCACTGATCGAGATGAGTAAAATCTTGATAGTGGCTTGAATTGTATTTTGACATTTATTCGATCAACAAGTGATTAGAGAAAAGAGACGATAACGTCTCTTAGTAGATATAACTTACGAAACAACGCTAGGTTGACCCATAAACTTACCTAACATACGCGCTAAAGTAACTCTCATTTCACGACGATCGATAATCATATCAATAGCGCCTTTTTCTAATAAGAATTCACTGCGTTGAAAACCTTCAGGCAATTTCTCTCTAACAGTTTGCTCAATAACACGTGGGCCAGCAAAACCAATAAGTGCTTTAGGCTCAGCAACATTAATGTCACCTAACATAGCTAAACTTGCTGATACACCGCCCATTGTTGGATCCGTCAATACAGACACGTAAGGGAGACCTTTTTCACTCAATTTAGCTAGAGCAGCACTGGTCTTTGCCATTTGCATCAAAGAGAAAAGCGCTTCTTGCATGCGGGCACCGCCACTAGCAGAGAAACAGATAAGTGGTATGTTATGCTCTAAACAGTATTCAGCACCTTTAACAAAACGAGCACCAACAACAGAAGCCATTGATCCACCTAAAAATCCAAATTCAAATGCAGCAACCACAACTGGCATACCATGTAATTCACCCTTCATTACTACGAGTGCATCTTTCTCACCGGTATTTTTTTGAGCTGCACTAAGACGATCTTTATATCGTTTTGAGTCTTTAAACTTTAAGATATCTTGTGCTTCAAATTCTTCACCTAATTCCATACGGTTATTTTGGTCAAGAAAGCTATCAATACGTTTACGTGCACTGATACGCATATGGTGATCACATTTAGGGCATACTGAAATTTGACGCTCTAATTCAGCTTTATAAAGCACTGCATTACATGAAGTACATTTACTCCAGACACCTTCAGGAATGTTACTTTTTTGTGTCGTTTTTGCTTTCGGGAGAATTTTTTCTATCCAGCTCATAATTTTATTTTGGCCTGTTGCAACGAAATATCTGTCGGTTTATTGATGGAGATACTCCATCAAACTCTATTTCAAACTAGTCTATATCCATTCCACTTGAAGATGCTCGTTTCAGGAAATCTGAGCGAATCATAATCAAGACACATTTTTTTTTAAGGGTTATTCCCTTAAAAAATATGTAACGACGAGTATGGTTTGCTCAGGCTTCCCCAAAGGGCTGGTTTATAAACGCTTTATGCTGCGTTATTGATTTCGACAATAGAATAACTATTCTCTTCAATCAATGCCTTACCTAAAGGCGTTTATAATTCCAGCTGAATCCTGCCTCTTCAAGTAGAATGGGTATAATTGTAAACTGCTTATTAAACCATACTATAACCCATACAATATAGAAAAAACTGGTCTGCTCAGTAAATAGTACTCATTTGATTAAATTTTTTATTTATAGTCACTTTATCTATAAAACTTTTACCTATAGAAATAATGGACCTAAACGGCTTTTAGGTAAGTCGAAGTTATCCGGATAATCGACATCAACAAAATATAGCCCTTCTGGTGGTGCAGTAACCCCTGCAACACAGCGATTTTTAGCTAATAATACCTCTTTCATCCACTGTGGTGTTTCTTGTGATTGACCAACTCGCATTAAGCTACCAACAACATTGCGCACCATATGGTGCAAGAAAGCATTAGCTTTAATATCGACAACAAGATAATCACCTTGTCGTGTCACTCGGCAATGCTTCACAGTACGAACAGCAGAATGTGACTGACAATGCACGGTTCTAAAAGAGGTAAAATCATGCTCTCCAAGAAGAAAATCAGCACCTTGCTGCATAAGGTTTTCATCTAAAGCATAGTGGCAATGGCTTATACCGTGACTTAATATTGCAGAACGAAGCGGCTGATTGTAGATGATGTAGCGATAGTTACGAGCAGTAGCGCTGAAGCGTGCATGAAATTCGTCGTCTACTTTTTTTACCCATGCTACAGCAATGTCTGCAGGTAAATGAGTATTTACGCCTAATGTCCAGGCAGTATCTTTGCGTGTTTTTGAAGTATCAAAATGAATCACTTGGTTAGTCGCATTAACACCCGTATCGGTGCGCCCTGCACAAACAACCGCTATTGGTTCATCGGCAATTTTAGACAATGCCTTTTCTAACTTTTCTTGTACCGTAATAACATTATCTTGACGTTGCCAACCACAATAATTTTTACCATCGTACTCAATGCCTAACGCATAACGCATGCAAACCCGCCTTTTCTAGTGAGGAGATTATTTTCGCTGCGTATTATCCTTTATTTTATGCAGTTAGGCTATTGCCAATATTAACGCCTTACAATGAATCTAATAATTCCTGTGCCTCAATTTTCTGGATAACATCGCCTTTTGATAGCACCTCTTGTAAGATCACTTGAGCATTTTCTTCATCACTCATCTCTATGTACATTTTTGCTAAATCTAATTGACTCGACATTGAACCATTTTCATCAACATCAACTCCACTTTCATTTTGAGAAAACTGACCTAAACCGACATCAATATTAGTTTTTTCGTAAGGCTCTGACTTGTCAATCTCCCCTAAACTTTCTGTGAGAAGATCATCAACAGACACGTAATTTTCTCTTGGCTCTACTGTTTGATCGCTTTGGATACCTTCTTCGCCCAAACTGTTATCAATTAAATCATCACCAATGTCATCAAGGGGCTGCTCAATCTCATCTTGCTCAACTGATCTTGCTGCTGACTCCTCTTCAATATTCGCTAATAGTTCATCAAAATCAACATCATCTAACTCACCAATAACATCTAATTCCTCGATCTCTTCTAAATTGTCTTCCTCTGCATCATGCGTTTCAGCTAATAATTCTGCCAAAATATCTTCATCGTTGAAATCAGGTGATAAGGCGATAGACTCAGTTGAAATTTCGTCTACTTGTTCCGCATCTATCTCAAGTGACTCATCTGCTAATAACTGACTTAATTCAGACTCAGTAAAGCCATCATCAACTTGATTATTGAGTGTTTCGTCAATTGATGAGCCTGTTAAGTTATCACCAATATCTTCTCTTTCATCTTGTTGAATACGTTGTGAAGCTTCATCTTTGCTGATGGTATCGGCAATAAGTGCGTCGATGTCTAAATCATCATCTAATTCATCAACGTCATTACTTCCCAGTGTTTCAGGATCTAACTTAACTTCACTTTCTTTAGCCATAATATCGCTAAAATCAGCTGTAAGAAATGGCGTTACATATTCAGCAGTGAATTCGGCAATTTTCGCTTCATTTTCTGCTATTTCTTCTTGAATTCTCTGCTCTTCAGCATTTAACGTACTGCCTTTTTCCATTGTCTTATCAATATCGCTTTGCTCGCCCATTTCCATATCAGATTTTGGCTCACTCATCGTCGCTGGCACATCTTGTTGCGGGGCTGGCACATTACCTGACATTGATTCAAGTAACGCATCAATATCGTCCGGGTCAGTTATATCGATATCTTCGGCTTTTTCGGCGATAGGCTGTTCAACTGCTGGCGCATTACCTGACATTGATTCAAGTAACGCATCAATATCATCCGGGTCGGTTATATCAACATCTTCGACTTTTTCGGCGATAGGCTGTTCAACTGCTGCCGCAGAATTAGCTACGGAATCAAGCAAGGCATCTATATCATCTGGGTCTGTTACATCTGCAGCTTTTTCTTCCGCGGGTGGCGA
>NZ_PJAQ01000033.1 GCF_002836775.1 Colwellia sp. 12G3
ATTGCGGACATTAAGCCTTTGCAAATTCAGGAGCATATTTAGTGCAATATTAGCCAATATTTTCTGCTCACTTGTGGGGCTGGTTTAAGCTCATTATAGTTGACTGCTGCTCTATTAGAAGGCAGTTCATGCATCAGGACGGAGATTAGGTATCTAGCGTCAAACAGCACTTCGGATTAGCTTTTGTATCGATAACGCGAACAGTAGTGGCTCGTCTTTTGCGTCCGCTGGCTGCACTTGTTAGTATTTTTCATATGACTCTAGAGGTTCAACAAAGCAATAGTATTGCTCTAGAAAACCTTCCGTTTCGTATCGAATAATTGATGGTTCAACTCTTCGATATGACCCATCACTCAAGTCAAAATACAAATTTAGACGAAAACTATTCTCCTTTTCGGAAAGCGCAATATCTAATGAGCCACCCTCAGGATCAAGCGTGCCAAGCATACCTACCGCAGGACTGTCATTTAACCACGGGCGTACCATAGGAATATTTTCACGCGCTCGATAGAAATTTACGCTGACAGTCTCATCTTGATTCAATGATATCTCCATGCGGTTCCCAGACTCACTCCTCCAAAAACCACAGTAATTTTCAATGTATGAATTCAATGGAATTCTCCCGTGTTCTTGGAGTGCTAATGCCCACGTTAAGGGGCTTTTTATTAGTTTGCTAAAATGTGTAGCGAAGCGGAACCGAGCAAACTGTAAAAAGTCCTGCTTTAACTGCTTAGCAATACTTTATGCGAACTGTTTTACTTTTAACGTCTTGAGGTAATTGAATAGCCGATTTTTAACTTGTGGAGTTAAACCTAAACTAATTAAGAACGTTGAAAAGATAGAAATGAACATAATACTTTTGATTATTTTAGCGCCCGTAAGTAACGCTACAAGTATTAATAGAGCAACATAACCTAAACCAATTAAACCTAGAAAAAGGCAAATTCCCTTAATATCGTTATTCATAATTTTCCTTAATTGAGTTTTAACTTCACTTATTCTAGCCTAAAAACGTGAAAATACCCTACACCGATAAAGAATCGAATTTAACAAATAACATGCCGATTGAAAACAGAATAAATCCTGGGATAGCATGAACAAATACAATTGGATATTGAGCTACAGCGGATTTAGTTGGAATAAAAAAATATGGGTCTAACTTTTGAATTAACTTATAAATTGGCTTAACTATAGGCTTAAAATAAGTTTGAAAATAATAGCCAAATACAGCCATTGCCTGAACTTCCAAAAGCAAAACAAAAAACTCTAAACCAATACCATCCAATAGCACAGCAATAGCTATAAACTCTGGTTCTAGTAACAAAAATAAAACTAGAAGGAAGCTAGACGTTTTCCATGGGAATTTCGGCAATTTCATACTCAGTCCTTAAGGTATTGCTAACGCCCCACTAAGGGGCAAATAATTGTTGGTTAAAATAAGCGACGCAGGAGCAAAAACCAACTGTTATTTGTCCTGCTTGAGTGGCTTGTTAGCATTACTTCTTGGAAGCCCAAGCTGCTTTTCTTGCTTGGTTCTGAATTTCAGTTAGGTCGTCATCAAATGAGAATGAGTAAATTCTCCAACCGTCTTTTACTTTGAAAAATTGGAATTCATAACGTACAGGCTGCCTGTCGTATGTAGCGAGATATGTAACATATACAAATGACTCACCAACAAGAAAGGTATCCAATTTACCAATATGATGAACTTCACCCACTAGCCCTTTGAGAGCATTAAGTTGGGTTTTAACATTTTTGATTTGGTCTGGTATTGCAGAAACATATTCATTCGTGCTGTAAATTGAATTAACTGCTTCGTCTATCTTATTTTTTTTATATAACTCAAAAAATTTATTAATTTCTTGCTGATAATCCGCAGCAAAAAGATTAAAGGATATTGTGAGTGATAAAAGTAAAAGTATACTCTTCATGATTGGTAAAACTCCATGTAATGCTAACGCCCAATTAACGGGCTAAGTAATAGTTGGCTAAAATAGCGAGGCACGAGCACGGCCAACTGTTGCGTGTCACGTTGAATTGCTTGTTATATTTTACTTACACAAAACATTAGAAAGAGGTGCTGATATGTAATTTTCTTCCCACAGTAAAAGTCATAATTATTTATAAATATCTATAAGAAGCTAGTAAGTAAAAGGAAACTAAAAATAACAGTACCAATAAAATACTTTGGATTGAAATACGTCTTTATTCCGCATGTAATTACCCCTAAATAAGTTACGAGAATAAAATAATAAATACTCCCGGCTAAAGGTAAACCTAGGGCTGTTGCTATAAACAAAAAAGGTGCAATTAGTAATGCTACAGCCAGAATACCTGTATTTGCTAATTGTATTTCTTTCTCGAATAGTTCAAAGACCAAATCTACTTCCCTGTAAAATATAACGCCTCAATAAGAGGCAAAAAATAGTTGGTTAAAATAAGCGACGAAGGAGCAAAAACCAACTGTTTTTTGTCCTGCTTTATTGACTTGTTAGGGTTTTACCAACTCCGCCCATTTATTATGTAAAAAAGTACGAGATTGAATAACTGATAGCATATAAGGCTTAAACTCACCTTTGGGCAACTTAAAAATTGCACTATAGACTGCGATTTCATTTGCCTCAATACCTTCTGATTTTGCCCAAGCTTGAACAGCAGGATCTGAATCTAAAGTTATATCTGCTTTATCGAGTGCTTTAAGATAAATGAAATACTCATTTTCTGATTCAATTTTCGTAGGGTCACGTTTAATCGAAAACTCAATGACATGTAGATCAGGGTTTTCATTATAAAGTTGTGACACATTGATTTTAACAACTTTAAGATATTCAGGTTCCGCAGCCCAGAATTCATTAATGTCATTGGCAAATGATGAAAATGAAAATAAGGAAAGAATAAAAATAATAGATTTGATTTGCACCAGTTTCTCCGTAAACCCTAACGCCCTAATAATGGGCAAAAAATTGTTGGCTAAAATGTTGAGGAACGAAAACAGCCAACTGTTTTTTGTCCTTATTTATTAGCTTGTTATGCTGCTGGTTCTGAAACCTTAACAGCTTGGGATTTTAGTTTATGATAACTAAATGTTCCGCGAACACCGCCAATAAGCACTAATGTAAATATTACTGCCAAGATCGGCACGGAGGGATTAGTTAGCCACATATCTACCTGCTCTAGAATATAGAATAACACCCCGAAAACTGCAGCAAATCGGCTTAACTTCCATAGTCCAAATGCTATTAAAATAAAGATAAATGAATCTACAAATGCCCAACCATCAATACCTAAAATTGGATCATTATACATTCCATACAATGCAAATGCCGCTGTAACGGTTGCTACAAATATAGCTACGAACATAGCACCTTTTGTAGCTGATTTTGCAGCTTCTAATGTTGAAACATCAGGCCAGTAAAAATTATCCTTTTTGGTATCACTCATGCTTGAATACTCCTTGCAGCATAACGCCTCACTAAGAGGCAAATAATAGTTGGTTAAAATAAGCGACGAAGGAGCAAAAACCAACTGTTATTTGTCCTTGTTGATTTGCTTGTTATGTGCCACTTACACCGTGAAAAAATGCAGTAACATGTGGGCTTAGCCAAACACCCGCAATAAAAATTAGAACACCAGCGATTAAATTGATAAAAAATGCAATTACTCTCTCTGACGTTTTCCCTTTATTTAAACTTAAATCTAACTGAGTTAGCAATGCTCTTGCTTTGTCCTCTTCCAGATTAGCAAGTACAGAATATCGCTTATACTCAACTTTAAGTTGAGTAACCTTATCTATTTTTAGGTTAAGTTCACTTTCTAATTTTTCTATTAAACGAGAAGTATCTGTTAGAGATGCATGAGCTTGATCTATTTTACGACCTAATGACTCTTCATTTTCTTTTAAATCTTCTAAGAGATACTGAAATTCTTTCGCCATTTTAGGCGTGAACATTTTAACTAATGTTCTATATAAGTATCTACTGATGAGTTCGAATTTATTTTTCAAGGCTCCATCCCTATTTGGCACATAACGCCTCACTAAGAGGCAAAAAATAGTTGGTTAAAATAAGCGACGCAGGAGCAAAAACCAACTGTTTTTTGTCCTTTTGAGTGACTTGTTATGTTTTTTTATCACCCAAACAAAATCCCAAAATCATCGGTTAAATACACTGGAGTTTCAGAAGTGCCTTTGATGACAAATATATTTTTAATACCTGAAGGTAAAATAGATTTTACCATAGGGTAATCTTGAATATCCTCAACAGTACATTTGCCAACTACAGCGATATGGTCACCTTCACCGATTTTACTTTCCTTTAATTGAATAATTGCTTCATCATTATATTTATAATACTTAGCAGTTAACCCAAGTGTTGTAATAAAATCTAAAACATTTGGTTCCAAGTCACGATACCTTAACTTACCGTTCAATATAAATTCGTTAAGGTCACCATAATTATTGAATTTATCGACATTTTTAGTAATAAGAAATTCACAGTGTTCCACATCAATTAAAGCGTAATCGCCTTTAACTTGAATAAGAAACGAGTTCTTCTTACTTCTAGTTTCTTTTAAGCGCCAGTCTGATTCATTACTATTGAAACCAGTACCAAGGTCTCCACCACCTTTAGCAAGTTCAGACATTTCATAAAATTTAGTTTCATAAAATGCTGCTTTATTTTTGAAAATAGGTGTTATTAGTGCCTCTATAAGTATTGATTTGCCCTGTACTTTAATAATTTTATTGTTTATATCTTTTGATAATATTGAGCTTTTACGCTTGAATTCTTTACGTATTTTTTTATCTTGATTAGGTAATAACATCAAAATAATAAAGAACACTGCAAGTCCTAAAAAGATGTACCAAGGTTCCAAATCTATTCCTTACTTAACTCATAAGCTTGATTGTTTATGCCAAGCTAGCTTAAAAACATAACGCCAT
>NZ_PJAQ01000034.1 GCF_002836775.1 Colwellia sp. 12G3
TAACGACAAGGAAGTTCGGTGAAAACTAATAGTCTCAATATCACTCAATGTAGTTCTTCTTGTCCTAAGTGTAATATTCAAACTGATTTCTTAATGTTCGAGAGTGGTGCTGGTGGCGACTTTAAAACATACATAGGTGAAACTACCGGAACTATTTATCGACTGGATATGAATAAAATCCATTACCTAAATTTTGAGTTATCCGAACTATTGAGTGCTACGAATAAATTGGAAAGTGAAATTAGAAGTATTCCGGAACAAGTTAAATGCAAAGTTTGTCATTCAATTTTTAAAGCTGAAGTAATTTCAACTTCTGGTTATCTTGAAGTTAAGGCAGTTCAGCTGTAAAGTCGTTATAACAAGCTAATTAATAAGGACAAAAAACAGTTGGCTGTTTTCGTTCCTCAACATTTTAGCCAACAATTTTTTGCCCATTATTAGGGCGTTATACGTTAATCACAAATACATGGAGTAGTTCACTTGGTCACTTGTTATCTTAATTACGTAATTGATCCCTATAAAGCTAAAGAGTTTGAGCATTACGCTAAGCTTTGGATACCACTAGTAAATAAATTTGGTGGAACTCATCACGGATATTTCCTTCCTTCTGAGGGCGCTAACAATAAAGCCTTAGCCTTATTTTCTTTTCCTAGCTTGGCTGAATACGAAGAATACCGACTTAAATCACTTGCGGATGAAGAATGTATCAGTGCATTCAAATATGCAGAAGATACCATGTGTATTTTAAGTTACGATAGAAGCTTCTTTCGTCCTCTTTTCGAGTAAACGTATAACAAGTTGCTTAAACGGACACAAACAGCTGGCTGTGCTCGTACCTCGCTATTATAGCCAGCCATTTTTAGCCGCTTAGCAAAGCGTTATATACCTATATGAAACTTGGCATAAATTTTCAAAATCAAATAGATATCTGCTCGATTAATGATGGAACTTGTGTTCTTTCAATTATTCAATCAGAAATAATTGATGATTCAAATATCGAATTACTTCAAGATAAGATCAATCACTATTTGAGTTATGTGCTTGATGGGCAATTAGAAGAGGAAGAGCCGCATAAATATGCTCTACCCAAACGCATTGAATTAATAATTGGTCACAGTCCAACAGAAGCGTTAACTAGCTTTATTAGCCAGTTGGTTCCTGCTTTAAATTTAGAGAGTGTAAGTTTTACTTTAAAAACAGAGTAATCGGTATATAACAAGAAATTAAACAAGGACAAAAAACAGTTGGCTTTTTGTTCACTACGTTCACTTATTTTAGCCAACTATTTTTTGCCTGTTAATTAGGCGTTATGAGTATTAAGAATACTGAGCTTATAAATCTCTTTTACCATTAAACGTAGAATTAAAGCTAGTGACTTATATAGGAAGATGTAATCATGAAAGTGACTAAGTATTTTTTATTTTTAATCACTATGTTTTTTGGTTTCACGTACAGTGCTATAGCCGGTGAACGTATCCTTTTAAAGTCCCCCGTACTTTATTATGAGTGCATTGCTTGCACAGATGTTCCTAATATAAGTCATCCATCATATGCGGCAATTTTTAAACCTGTTATTAATGATTGGAATAACTTTAAGGACAAAAAGACAATATTACGATTGCTTAGAATTTCAGAGTACGAGAATAAAATGATTTCCTTAAATAAAACTGAAGATTACTTCGCACCTGAAGCAAGGCTGATGTTAATAGGACTACTCGATTATGCTGTGATGCTCGATAGGTACGGGTATGTGAAGATAGGGCTTGATGTGTACAAATTAGAAAAAGGTTCCAGAGCGAAATTAGACTCAATCCTAGGTGGGTTCAGATAGTATAATAATGCTTTTGGGTTTACTTTGGGGGGAATACACATAACAAGCCAATTAAGACGGGACTGCTAACAGCTTGCTCGGTTCCGCTACGCTTCACATTTTAGCAAGCTATTATCAGCCCCTTATTGGGGCGTTATGTTTTCAAAGGAGTTGAAGCTTGAATTCTAGTAAGTCGATTATTATCTGGTTGGTTATCTCAACTGTACTTCTATTTACATACTCTGGTTTTTCAATTTGGCTTCCTCATTATGTAGAAAAACAATATGAACAAAGCAATAAGCAAAGCCTTAAAGAAAGGGTTGCATTAATTGAGCTAGCTATTGAAAAAACTAAAAGTGATGATTTCGTAGATAAATCACAAATTATTGGTGTCTTTGAATCAATCATAGAAAGTGAAAAATCAAGCGAGTTATATATTTCAAAATTAGTAGGTCTATTTGCCACAATTTCAAATATTCTTGTTGGTTTACTGCTTATACATTTGGCTTCTTTAATACCAATATTTAAAGGTTTGGTTAAAAAGAAAACATAACAAGCTATTCAAGCGGGACAAATTACAGTTGGCTGGTTCCGCTCCGCTTCACATTTTAGCCAACTACAATTTGCCCCTTAATAGGGCGTTATATGCCAAGGAATCTCCAGCAATGGATGCGCTCGAAAAATTAGCGGAAAGAAACCGCGAACATAATAAAATTAAAAAGGATGAAAAATTCTCAACATATTTTCTTATGTTAGGTTTATTGCCTTTCTACGCGGATCTCATTTATTCAAAATTTGTTGTCGGTTTAGAGTTTCCAGAAAGCTTGGGTTATTTTTTATTGTCACTCGCTGGTAATTGTATTTTCGCTTTCCCTGTTTTAGGCATGGGAAGTCTTTTGCTCTTTCCACGGTTACTGAAATTGTTTACTTTAGTTGGTATCCAAATTTGGTTTGCGTATTTTTGGGTATACCATGAATTATCTTGGGTTGGCTTTTTACCTTTAGTAATAGTGTATATAATTTTTCAAATACAATTACCCAAAATAAAGCAGCGTGCCGTGGAAGAAGATGGCATATAACAAGAACATCAAACGGAAAATTTACAGTTGGCTGTTTTTCGTTCCTCAAAATTTTAGCCAACTATAATTTTCCGCTTATGTAAGCGTTAGAGGAACAAATATGAAATGGATATTCGCCGCACTTTTAGCCACATCATCATGCCTTGCATTTGCAAGTGACTGTGTAAAATTCACTGATGAAGATTACTGCAATGTTTGGAAAAATAAAGACGGAGACGTAAAAACTATTGAGTTTCTGCGAAAAGATCAAAGTTTAGAGTCTTGGGATAAAATGATCACTGCAAAATTATATAGTGATAAATCAGCGTTAAAGCAGGTACTTCCTGGTTATGTCAAAAGTGTTAAGTCAATGTTCGCGATTAAACCTGAAATTTTATCACCTCCAAATTCCCAGCATGAAGAAGAAGTCTTTATATTAATGGTGCTACTAGCTCCAGATAAATCACACTATGAATATGTAATTAATCGGTTTTATCGTGACGCAAACACTGTCAGCTCAGTCTTTTATTCGCATAAATTACCTTTTGCAAAAAATGTTGATTTTACCGATATAATGGAAAATAAGAATTCATGGCTTGAACAACTGCAACAAATAAAAATAGAATCATATTTTGGCGCGTAAGTTCCTCTAACAAGGCGTTCAAACGGACAAATAACAGCTGGCTGTTGTTCGTGCCTCACACATTTTAGCCAGCTATTATTTGCCGCTTAACGTGGCGTTAGGGTTCAAGGATGATTTCGGAAAACTTTTCATGGTCTGAGAGTATTTATCTAAAATACGATTCCATCGAATATGATCTTCATAACGATTTTGATTTCATCGAAATTAATTATATTATTGAAAATCAATCAGTTACTCTTAAATGGATAAGAGGCACTGGAAATTGGGTAAATCAAAATCAACCTAATTTAATTGTTCTAAATATATCGAATGTATCTCAGTTTGAATTTAAGCCAAGAGATTCTGAAATGCCTTTCACAGAAGATGATTGCTTAGAAAGCTTTGGTTTTATATCAGATGATGATTGGTGCGATGGTCAATTCTGGGTTGATAAAGCCCCAGATGAAAGCTGGCTTTGGTCATTCGTTTTTCAGTCTGGAGCAGAAATTATAATTGGGGCTAAATCAGCTATTGTGCAAATTGAACCCTAACAAGAAATTAAACAAGGACAAAAAACAGTTGGCTTTTTGTTCACTCCGTTCACCTATTTTAGCCAACTACTTTTTGCCTGTTAATTAGGCGTTA
>NZ_PJAQ01000035.1 GCF_002836775.1 Colwellia sp. 12G3
ATAAGAGTCGGGCTTTTTGCTCAAGTTTTTATTTTTTAAATTACTTATAAACAAATAAGTAACATAACAAATAAAAGTTTTTGTTTAGCGACAATAGCGCTGTGGCCCCACCTGAACCCATTCCGAACTCAGAAGTGAAACGCAGTTGCGCCGATGGTAGTGTGGGAGTTCCCATGTGAGAGTAGGACATTGCTAAACTCCTAATTCCATCAATGAGTATTGATGAAATGGCCCCGTGGAGGGGTTCCCGAGTGGCCAAAGGGATCAGACTGTAAATCTGACGGCTCAGCCTTCGGTGGTTCGAATCCACCTCCCTCCACCATATACGACTAAATACCAGCAGCTTGCTGGTATTTTTTTTGCATTTTTTTCAGTCTTTCCAGTTCATTCATAGTCAAATCTAGTTTACTTATTTCAAGTAATATATTCTTCGCTTTATGTAAATTAGTGACTGGTTCTTTGTCTTTGTCATATGAAACTAACAAAACCTGTATCAGATTTAGTTTGATACCTACATGCTTGGGGAATTTTGTCGAAGCATCTTGTAACTTCCCAATTGCCTCACGATATTTCTTTTGACCATATAAACTCAGACCCAGCTCAATATCCGCTTGAGCTTTATCTTTTAGACTAATTTGGGTTGCGATCCTTATATCTGATTGAGTTTCTTCTATCTTTTCACTAGCAATAAGTAATTGTGTAGCTAGATTATTTTTGTTCAGTTTCTTCAGCGTTTGCGATATATCTATCAGCTTTTCTTTACCAATATTAATTTGTTCTATTGCGAGCAGTTTTTCACCTTTCATTATTTCGTCATGTGCTAAATCGTGTTCTCTAGTAATTTCTAATAAACATGCACCAAGGAAATGGGATTGAATTTTTATATCACTATCCTTGAAGTCCCGTGTCATTTGTTTTAAAAATGAGAAGGCTTTGGTATTTACTTTTCTTGCATCGACGAGTGAAAGGGAAGGAGCATGCTCGATTAATGCTTGTACATATTTTATTGTATTATCAGAACAGTGATGAATAGAGTTATGTGCAAGTATATAATTACTCTCGTAGGCGGCGGTAGCTTTATCAAAATGTTCATTACCTATACACAGATGAGCATATTTCTTTAATCGAGTTAAAGAGCGCGGTGATAATAATAACGCTTGTTCTAATATTTCCTCCGCTAATATCTTATGAAATTGCTCTTCATAAGTTACCGAAAGCCAATCGTAGCTTGATAAATAAAGTGGATAATTTTTAATTAATTGTTTGAATAATTTTTCGGCTTGATGCAATTTATTTTCGTGTAAAGCTACTTTACCTAAACCAATTGTAGCCCATTGGCAATTGGCAGCGTTTTGGTATTCTAGGTAAATCGTTTTGGCATCATCATATTGTTGTAATTCAAAATATTGCCTTGAAAGAATTCCCAAACATTCTGTTTTATAAGGAGTGTTTATTGATAAGGCATGTTTGCAACGATTAATGACAAGTTCCGAGTTGTTATCGTCAAGCGCTTGATAAATACGTGCCATCGACTTTTTCTTATGTAAACAAGACCTTAAGCGCTTATCTAATTCATTTAATGAATATGGCTTACATAAGTAGTGATCAGGTTTGTGCTCAAGTGCAGCGAGTACCATGGATTGAGAAACCTCTGCAGTGATTAATATTACTATGCAGTGCCGATTTATATACCCATTAACTCTTAATTCTTCGAGTAGTTGTTGGCCATTCTTTTGGTTATCGCCGAGATCATAACCTAACAAAATAACATCATAAACTTTTTGCTGACAAATTGAGGACACGTCCTGAGCATAATGAGTACTATCAACTTGCCTGTTCGTTAAGCGCATAACGAATTGCTTAAGTATATCTTGCGATGGCTTGATATTGTCAACAATTAAGAAACGCATATTTTGATAGTGGGATTTTGTCATAACATCCTTAATGTCATAAACGACTTCTGATATAATTAATTAACTTAAACACTCACTGGCTAAACGAATGACCTTTTCTTCTTTTTCTTTGGATTCAACATTGCTAAAAGCAATAACCGAATCTGCTTATGATGAACCAACAGAAATACAAAAGCAAAGTATCCCTCTAATTCTAGCTAAACATGATGTTATGGCAAGAGCACAAACTGGTACAGGGAAAACAGCTGCATTCGCATTACCGATACTACAACAACTTGTCTTAGCTCAACCTTGTAAACAGGAGTTGAAGGCATTAGTTTTAACACCTACTCGAGAACTTGCTCAACAAGTATACAAAAGCTTTTGTCATTATGGTCAATTTACCACACTAAATATAGGTATTGCTTATGGTGGTGTGAGTACAAAGTTGCAGATTAACGAATTAAAAGAAGGTGTTGATGTATTAATTGCCACGCCAGGCAGGTTATTAGATCTTCTTCGAACTGAATCCGTGAGTTTAGCCAAAATAGAAACGCTAGTTTTTGACGAAGCTGACCGTATGTTAGATATGGGCTTTAAAGAAGAAATAGATCAGATTACTGAACATTTACCAAAAATTAAGCAAACATTGCTTTTCTCTGCAACATTCGCAGATGATATTTATAAGATGGGTAAAAACATTCTAGATGCCCCTAAAATTATAGAGATTGATGAAAAGAATAAAGCTGCGGATGATGTAGAGCAAATAATCTATAGTGTGGATGCTGATCGCAAAAGAGAGCTAACTTCATTTTTAATCGGCTCAAGAAATTGGAAGCAAGTTTTAGTGTTCACTCGGACAAAACAATGCGCTGATGAACTAGCCAAAGAAATGAGCAAAGATGGTGTTAAGTCATTAGCTATACATGGCGACAAATCTCAAGGCGCTCGTGAAAAGGCATTACATGAATTTAAAGAAGGAAAGGTTCGTGCATTAATAGCAACAGATGTCGCTGCTCGTGGTATTGATATAAAAGGTCTATCACATGTTATTAATTATGAACTTCCTTACAATGCTGAAGATTACGTCCACCGGATAGGACGAACAGCGAGAGCAGGAAACTCAGGTTTAGCTGTATCTTTAGTGAGTCCAGGAGAGGAATGGCTACTAACAGCGATAGAAGAATTACTTGATATCCAACTATTACAGCAATGGTTACCAGGTTATGAGCTGGATTTAACGAAAAGTACTGGTTCAAACAAAAAACCAATAAATAAAAAAAATGCACGGAAGGACGCATTGTCTGCAGGTGGTAAATCTAACAAGCACAGACCAAATACCAGAAATAGAAGACGATAAGACATGCTGATAATCTCGGGCTGCTTTCTTTGTGAACTACTTTGATATGCTTAGTAATCGAATAGCAGTATTTATAATCGAACGAACAAAAAGGTTAAATAAGTCCTTGTACTAAAGCTAACACTCTCTATAATGCGCTCCAGTTCCAAGGGGTTCACGCAAAATGAATCATCAACGGACTGTTTTGATATGTTATCTAAGCGATTAAGTGGTAAATAACATAACTTAACGTGTATTTTTAAATGTTTCTCGAAATGATTTGAAATAAACGTTGACATCAAAACTAGGAAGCGTAT
>NZ_PJAQ01000036.1 GCF_002836775.1 Colwellia sp. 12G3
AAAACTACTTGGGTGTTGTATGGTTAAGCCTCACGGGTAATTAGTATCAGTTAGCTCAATGCCTCGCAGCACTTACACACCTGACCTATCAACGTTGTAGTCTCCAACGACCCTTTAGGGAGCTTAAAGCTCCAGTGAGAACTCATCTCAAAGCCTGCTTCCCGCTTAGATGCTTTCAGCGGTTATCAGTTCCGAACGTAGCTACCGGGCAATGCCATTGGCATGACAACCCGAACACCAGTGGTTCGTCCACTCCGGTCCTCTCGTACTAGGAGCAGCCCTCTTCAATTCTCAAACGCCCACGGCAGATAGGGACCGAACTGTCTCACGACGTTCTAAACCCAGCTCGCGTACCACTTTAAATGGCGAACAGCCATACCCTTGGGACCGACTTCAGCCCCAGGATGTGATGAGCCGACATCGAGGTGCCAAACACCGCCGTCGATATGAACTCTTGGGCGGTATCAGCCTGTTATCCCCGGAGTACCTTTTATCCGTTGAGCGATGGCCCTTCCATACAGAACCACCGGATCACTATGACCTACTTTCGTACCTGCTCGACGTGTCTGTCTCGCAGTTAAGCTGGCTTATGCCATTGCACTAACCGTACGATGTCCGACCGTACTTAGCCAACCTTCGTGCTCCTCCGTTACTCTTTGGGAGGAGACCGCCCCAGTCAAACTACCCACCAGACAGTGTCCCCAAGCCGGATTACGGCCCTAGGTTAGAACATCACGCATACAAGGGTGGTATTTCAAGATTGGCTCCACCACATCTAGCGACATGGTTTCAAAGCCTCCCACCTATCCTACACATGTAGGAGCAATGTTCACTGTCAAGCTATAGTAAAGGTTCACGGGGTCTTTCCGTCTAGCCGCGGGTATACGGCATCTTAACCGCAAATTCAATTTCACTGAGTCTCGGGTGGAGACAGTGTGGCCATGATTACGCCATTCGTGCAGGTCGGAACTTACCCGACAAGGAATTTCGCTACCTTAGGACCGTTATAGTTACGGCCGCCGTTTACCGGGGCTTCGATCATCAGCTTCGTCCGAGGACTAACCGAATCAATTAACCTTCCGGCACCGGGCAGGCGTCACACCGTATACGTCATCTTTCGATTTTGCACAGTGCTGTGTTTTTAATAAACAGTTCCAGCCACCTGGTTACTTCGACTACTCTTAGCTTACTCCGCAAGGGATTCACCGTGAGCAGCGTACCTTCTCCCGAAGTTACGGTACTATTTTGCCTAGTTCCTTCACCCGAGTTCTCTCAAGCGCCTTAGTATTCTCTACCTAACCACCTGTGTCGGTTTGGGGTACGGTTCCTATATATCTGAAGCTTAGAAGCTTTTCCTGGAAGCATGGCATCAACAGCTTCATCACCGTAGTGACTCGTCTCGTATCTCAGTGTTGAATGAAGTCCCGGATTTACCTAAGACAACCACCTACGTACTTTCACACGGACTACCAACGCCGTGCCTGTTTAGCCTACTCCGTCCCTCCTTCGCAATATATAGAAGTACAGAAATATTAATCTGTTTCCCATCGACTACGCGTTTCCGCCTCGCCTTAGGGGCCGACTTACCCTGCCCTGATTAACATGGGACAGGAAACCTTGGTCTTTCGGCGGGGGAGTTTTTCACTCCCCTTATCGTTACTCATGTCAGCATTCGCACTTCTGATACCTCCAGCAAACTTCTCAATTCACCTTCAACGGCTTACAGAACGCTCCCCTACCACTCATCATAAATGATGAATCCGCAGCTTCGGTGACTAGTTTAGCCCCGTTACATCTTCCGCGCAGACCGACTCGACTAGTGAGCTATTACGCTTTCTTTAAAGGATGGCTGCTTCTAAGCCAACCTCCTAGCTGTCTATGCCTTTCCACATCGTTTCCCACTTAACTAGTACTTTGGGACCTTAGCTGGCGGTCTGGGTTGTTTCCCTCTTCACAACGGACGTTAGCACCCGCAGTGTGTCTCCCGCATATCACTCATTGGTATTCGGAGTTTGCAAAGGGTTGGTAAGTCGGGATGACCCCCTAGCCTTAACAGTGCTCTACCCCCAATGGTGTTCGTGCGAGGCTCTACCTAAATAGATTTCGGGGAGAACCAGCTATCTCCCGGCTTGATTAGCCTTTCACTCCGACCCACAAGTCATCACCGCATTTTTCAACATACGTGTGTTCGGTCCTCCAGTTGATGTTACTCAACCTTCAACCTGCCCATGGGTAGATCGCCGGGTTTCGGGTCTATACCCTGCAACTAAACGCGCAGTTAACACTCGCTTTCGCTACGGCTCCCCTAATCGGTTAACCTTGCTACAGAATATAAGTCGCTGACCCATTATACAAAAGGTACGCAGTCACCCGACTAAATCGGGCTCCCACTGCTTGTACGTATGCGGTTTCAGGTTCTATTTCACTCCCCTCACAGGGGTTCTTTTCGCCTTTCCCTCACGGTACTGGTTCACTATCGGTCAGTTAGTAGTATTTAGCCTTGGAGGATGGTCCCCCCATATTCAGACAAAGTTTCACGTGCTCCGTCCTACTCGATTTCACTTAAAGGTTGCTTTAGTATACGGGACTATCACCCTGTATCGTTGTCCTTTCCAGAACATTCTACTAGCGCCCAATAAGCTTAAGGGCTGATTCGCGTTCGCTCGCCGCTACTAACGAAATCTCGGTTGATTTCTTTTCCTCGGGGTACTTAGATGTTTCAGTTCTCCCGGTTCGCTTCGTTAAGCTATGTATTCACTTGACGATACCTAGCTTATGCTAAGTGGGTTTCCCCATTCGGACATCTTTGGCTATAACGGTTTTTATCACCTCACCAAAGCTTTTCGCAGATTAACACGTCCTTCATCGCCTCTAACTGCCAAGGCATCCACCACATACGCTTAGTCACTTAACCATACAACCCTAAGTAGTCTTTTCTAATTAAAGAATCGAAAACGAAGTACACCCTGGAGACTAATCCAAGGCAATTGTAAAGTCTGACATTTTCACGTACTCAATATATTTCCAATTACTTGGTCATATAAGATGAGTTACTTGATAAGACATCTTACTCTTTCGAGTAGTATGAATTCGATAATACATCCTTGGGGGGATGCACTATCACCATTACTTCATTCACGATAAGAGAATGAACTAACAGCTTGGTATTTATAATCACCT
>NZ_PJAQ01000037.1 GCF_002836775.1 Colwellia sp. 12G3
CAGTGTCCGTTTGAGCAACTTGTTATATGACTATTTATCAACAACCTGAACAGGCTGTTTAAAGTTCATTATTCCTAAATAAATCCACCCCCCGATCCATGTAAAACCAAGTGCGAATGTTACTACACCACTTGTTAACATAGAGCGTTCTTGCTTCTTTGCTAATCGAATAGCGAATAAAGCAGGTAAAGCTGCTGTTAAAATTAAAATATAAGGAACCATTGCTACATTAATATCCATATTACTCTCCTTGTGAATGTGACTTCATTAGTCATATAACGCCCGCATAAGGGGCTGATAATAGTTTGCTAAAATGTGAAGCGAAGCGGAACCGAGCAAACTGTTAGCAGTCCCGTCTTAATGCGCTTGTTAGAGGTTTTTACCAATCAACTAGCCTAGTGCTTAGGATAAACTGGCAATATTTAACCTTTGCCTCTAAGTAATTTACTTCCAATTCGTATGACACGCCATTAGCTTTATTGAAAAGCTCTTGCTTGCGAAGTAAGTCGGTTTGTAATTTATTACCTTTTACAATATTTAAATCATTTTCAGGAATCTCAGACTTCTTTTGAGCGATACGGTGCTTTGCTTCTGATGTGTTTTTTGCACTAAAGTTTTCATCTGAAAATAAATATAAATCTTTAAGCTCAAAATACCTTTTATAATACTCTGGTATCTCACATAGCTGCGAAGTTTCTTTAGCCGCATGAGATGAAAAACTAATTATGAGTAGAATTGTTAAAACAAACACCTTCACCCGAGAAACCTCTAACGCCCAATTAACAGGCAAAAAATTGTGGGCTAAAATGGGAGCGAAGCGGACAGCCCACTGTTTTTAGTCCTGTTGAATTTCTTGTTAGGTGCAAATTTTAATACTGCCCTTTTAGCCATCTTTTGGCTGTGATTTTTTCAAGTTTTCGCCTGTACTTTTTTGGTGAAAACTCTTCTACAACACCATTCATAACATCGAAAATATCTGCTGATATAATTGCTCCAATAGCATGAATTGTTTCATGCCTATTCAAGCCTTGTCTCATGAGTTTTGCGATAGTTTCTGGTATTAATTCAACCTTCATAGCTAATTGATTCTCAACTATTACATGGATTGATGAATGTACACTTAAAGCATCCTCGGTTAATTCGTGATCTAAACCTATATGGAAATCATGAACTAATTCAATTCTTGTAGCTTCATCAAGGGCTAACCAGTTTTCGGGTTCTACTGTTTTATTGGGATTATATGTATCCATGTTGCCTCGAATGCATGAGTTGTCTTTGCACCTAACGCCGCATTAAGCGGAAAATTATAGTTGGCTAAAATGTTTGAGGAACGAAAAACAGCCAACTGTAAATTTTCCGTTTGAATGCCTTGTTATAAAGCTTTGAACAACTCTGTTTTTGAATGCTCAATTTCTTCTCTTAAAACAGCCTCTAAATGTTTTAGGGACTCTACTATATACTGACATTTATTCTGTTCGAGACTCAAGGGGTGGTTATCCATTAACTTAGAAATATCATAAGGTAACTGAAAGCTTCGACCACCTTCTTCATCAATTTCACCATACTCTATATCAGCCTCTTTATAAAAGTCCTTGCTGTGAGCAACCTCGTTCCGAAGCTTTATGAGGCTAATCAATGTTTGATACACATTGCTTTCATTATCAGTAATGAATTTACCGGAAGATAACAAAAATCCTAATGCATCTAATTTTTTTCCTAAATTCATTGAGAGGAAGGCTGTAGCATGTCGTTTATGATCACCTTTAGGAAACAGTTGAAATGCCCACGAAATAATACCTTCGTTTAATAAGCTTTCTAATGAAGCCGCCGCAACCAATATAAATGAGTATTTATTAGAATTAAAAAGCGCATCGTTATCTTCTGTATGTGCCAAAAGGTATTCTGCGGATTCAATTAGTCCTTTAGAAGAAGTAAATACAAAATGTGTTTCCAAAACTCCGATGCCTCCATGCTTTATAACGCTTACATAAGCGGAAAATTATAATTGGCTAAAATGTTTGAGGAACGAAAAACAGCCAACTGTAATTTTTCCGTTTAATGTTCTTGTTAGCCATTGTTTAACAACAAATTTATTGTCGCGATAAATAAAATAAGAAACCAAAAAGATATAATAATAGTTGCTAATAACGATTTAGATATATTGCGATTAAAATGCTTCTTCGAGAATACTCTACTAATAACACTTATACCCCACAGCCACATCACGATTATGACATGTTTAACGGTTATAAATTCTAAACCTGCTTGGAGGGCTGCAACAATAAATATAAATGAGAGAAAAGCAAGGATAGATAACCATGGTTCAAGTGGTTGTAGTACTAGGGAAGCGCTCTCTAAGATATTATTTTCGTCTTCAATAGGAGTACTTTGAGACTCAAGTGCCTTAATCAATAGTTGAACCTCTTTATACCTCTCAGGGTAAAAGTTTTTATCAATATGGGCCTCTACATCTATCAACTCATCTAAGGTATATTTTGTATAATCAATCGTCATAGAATTTAAAATGGCTAACGCCCGTTTAATGGGCAAATAATAGTTGGTTAAAATAAGCGACGCAGGAGCAAAAACCAACTGTTATTTGTCCTGATTGAAACGCTTGTTATGTGTTTTTACTCTGATCTTGTTTGATGATTTTAAGTAGTAAGTCTATTCTGCGATTTGTCTTTTTACTTTCAGCGGTAACCATGCCTTGAACAAAAGACGAGGCAATGAAAATAACGCACATTATTTGAAATAACTCACTCTCGATTGTAAAGAAACTATTTGCAAGTAGAAGTAAGCCAAATGGCGCAATAATAGAAAGAAAATCTTTAAGTCCCCAATCATTTGAACCAAGCTTATCAAATTCTTCTTTATACTTTTGAAGCTCAGAAATACGTTCTAACTCTATTTTAGCTTCTACCATTTTTACGTCATCATTATCCATTGAAAATACCATACTCCTGAAACAC
>NZ_PJAQ01000038.1 GCF_002836775.1 Colwellia sp. 12G3
TAGCCAACTATAATTTTCCGCTTAATGCGGCGTTATATGCCAAGGAATCTCCAGCAATGGATGCGCTCGAAAAATTAGCGGAGAGAAACCGCCAACATAATAAAATAAAAAAGGATGAAAAATTCTCAACATATTTTCTTATGTTAGGTTTATTGCCTTTCTATGCTGATCTCATTTACTCAAAATTTGTTGTCGGTTTAGAGTTTCCAGAAAGCTTTGGGTACTTTTTATTATCATTGGCTGGTAATTGTATATTCGCTTTTCCTGTTTTAGGTATGGGAAGTCTTTTGCTGTTTCCACGGGTACTGAAATTGTTTACTCTGATTGGTATACAAATTTGGTTTGCATATTTTTGGGTATACCATGAATTATCTTGGGTTGGCTTTTTACCTTTAGTAATTGTGTATATAATTTTTCAAATACAATTACCCAAAATAAAGCAGTGTGCCGCAGAAGAAGATGGCATATAACAAGCAATTCAACGTGACACGCAACAGTTGGCCGTGCTTCGTTCCTCGCAAGTTTAGCCAACTATTACTTAGCCCGTTAATTGGGCGTTAGCCGTCAGGAGTTCATTTCAAATTTTGCAAATAATCAACAAGCTCATGAATATATGTTGTTGGGTTATCTGTATGGTTAGCTTCAGAATGTACCAAAGATCTCTGAGCATTTTGTTTAGCGAATTCTAGTTGACCCGATAGCTTCTCAAAAATATCTTCGCTTCCTTTGGTGTACTCTGGAAATACAGCCTTAAGATCTTTTAAAACTTCATTACCAATACTTGAAGAACCAGTAGCATGGTATGGTTTTGTCGAGTATTGAAAATGTAATAAAATCCAATATTCAAAACAAGGGACCGAAACAGAAGCATGGAATACATCTTTAGGATTTTGTGCCGCTATCCTGACTAATGTATCCTCATATGTATCATGACTATCTTTATCAAAAACACAGTAAACTATGTCAAATGCATCACCTTTACACTTTTCTTTTTCAAAAAGTTCTAAAGCTCTTTCGAACACGCTTTTTGGACTTGAGCCACAAGTACCATCAATTTCCACATTTGCCGTATTTAATTTATAAAAATTTATTAATTCATTGAAGTAATTAGGCTCTGTTTTTTCACCTTCACAAACGATAAGTACTTTGTCATATGAGGCTCTTCTAGCCTTTCTTCGCTCCAGACCTTCGGCTACTTTAGCTTTTCTTTTATGAAATAAATTATCAGAACCCATCGATTAAGCCTCTTTTATATTAAAAGGTCTAATAAAAGGTAAGGCTCCATACCGTCCTGATAAATATCCAAGTTCAATATTTTCTTTGTCTTTTCTAGGGCTGAAGTCACTTAAAGGATATAAGGTAGTAGCTTGAGAACTGTCTTTCTCACAAAACCAAACCTGATCTCTTCGAAATACTTCTTGATTGAGAATAGATGTTTCATGTGTTGTAAAGATTAATTGAGCATTCTTTGGATTCGTTTTTTCATTGTGAAATAACTCAACCAAGTACTTAACCATCTTAGGGTGCAAACTATCATGTAGTTCATCGACAATTAATACATATCCATTTTTTAGTATATCAATCCAAGGCCCTGCAAAAGAGAAGAATTTCTTTGTCCCATCAGACTCATCTTCAAAGTCTAAAGGTACTAAATTACCTGTAGCGGTTTTATGGAGTGTTTTGATATCAATGAGTTCTTTCCCTTTCATTTCCTTAATGATTTTTTCTTTAACATCATCAGGGAATTCATCAGGCAATGAATTAGGATCAAATTTTTCTGTTTCAATCTTAATATCATGAATATCAAAATCAGCCGCCTTCAAGAATTTGAGGATTTCCTTTTTAGTAGAACTTTCTTCGCACATCGAAGCAGTAAAACTAGGACCCCATCCATCTATATTTGTAGGGCGTAGTTGTTCCTTAAACCAATTAAAAACAGGCTTTAATTGATCGCTGTTTAATTGTACAGCCGTAGATAATAGTAATGCATTTGAGCGGGTAGAGTTTTGCCAGACAGATTTTTGTCCTAATAAATAATCACTAAACTTATATTCGTATGCAGCCGTTTCATTGTTAAAAGCTCTCGAAAACCACCTTTGTGGCCTACCCTTGGGGTATGCAATTAACCACTCCTCAATTACTCTTGTTTTTGTAGCAGAAAAACCATATTGATATCTAATTCCCTCGCTAATAAATACCATTTCAAACTCTGTCGGTTCTTTTGAGGTAGTTTCATCAAAAAGAAAAGGAGTTACTGAAATCAAGTCACCCTCTTGATTTTTTGAAGCAGAATGGCGAACAATATACTCCATTTCCATTAGAGCTCTTATAACATTCGATTTACCTGCTGCATTTGGCCCATAAATTACTGAGGATCTGAGTAATGAAACACTTGAGGAGACGTCAGGTAAAAATGAATTACTTTTTTCTAATTCATTACCTTTAGCTTTAACCATGCTTAAAACTTGCTCTTCTTTAATTGAGCGATAGTTTTTCACAGTAAATTCGATGAACATTAGATTGCCTTGATTATATTTTTACAGGTATTTGTATATAAGTTATAGTAGCATTAAATATCATATTTACTACCGTTTAGTTCACTTAAAATGAACTTTTATAGTAAAAATCGCAACTAAAACGGCTAACAAGGCGTTTAAACGG
>NZ_PJAQ01000039.1 GCF_002836775.1 Colwellia sp. 12G3
CTTGAAAGCCTTCCCATAATCCTTCAAATTCAGAATTTGCATATGAAGAGAAACTTAATAATAAGATAACTAAAACTAGAAAATTGCGCATATCATCCTTGAGCTTTATAACGCCTCAATCAGAGGCAAAAATCAGTTGGTTATAATTAGCGACGCAGGAGCAAAACCAACTGTTTTTTGTCCTACTGAATTGACTTGTTAGGAATACCTACTTCTCAATAGCATTTATAATAAAATACGGCAATTTATCAGAAGCGTTTACCATTATCCATAAAGAATAGAGATTCACGCTTTGATTAACTTTATAGTGGCTAACAATGCTTTTGGACAAGGTATCTTGAACAAATAAATTAAGGCTGACACCTGAATCTGTGGCTACCTTCATACAATAATTTATAGGTGGTATTTTTATTTGTGACATATTCATAATCATTTGGACATATGAGTGAGCATTGCAACGTTTAGGTAGCTCTAAAATGTTGGCGGTAAGGAATAGCCTTTCTGGAGGTAAAATTATAGACTGCCCTAATGTTTTGCCTTCAGCAATAGCCGCTGATTTTATAAGCAAGTCAGGTAACATTGTTGGCTTATAACTCTTTTTATCAAGCGCCTGTAAATTAAATGAGAACATTAAAACTAAAAAGTAACACAGAAACTTCATGGTATTCCTAACGCCCAAATAACAGGCTAAGTAATTGTTGGCTAAAATTGTGTAGCGAAGCGAAACGTAGCCAACTGTTACGTGTCCTTGTTTATTTTCTTGTTAGGTATCTTTTTTTGCTCCGTAAGAATAAGGTGAACAAAATAAAAGATAAAAAATATTCGAATTATTGAAGCAGTATAAAAAGAAGATGGAGTGTCTGATGCCATTAAAATAGTACCGGTTCTATTTGACATAGAACCATTTAAAATATCCCAAACCAAAGTTCCTCCAGAAAGCAATATGACGATAATAGACCCAAAAACTTTCTTTTTAGTAAACTCTACAGGAGGGATTTCTTCTGGTGTATTTACATAAACTTCTTCAACTTCAACGGGGGATGACAATCCACGTACTTTAATTTCTTCTATTAATTGCTTAACTCTATCTGGATAGACATCTTTGTCGATATGCTCATAAATGTCATATAGCTCATCGGCTGAACATTTTGAATACTTAGTTGATAGACTCATTAGAACACCGATACCTAACAGCTTATTATGGAGACTTCTCAGTAATGTCCGTCCCATAAAATTAATTTATTGCCGCTTAATATTCCATAATTTCAATGAATTAGAAAGATTAAAATTTAAGAAAACATTTATAGTTGGATATTACTGAGAAGTCTCAGTAATATCCAATCATCATAACATTAATTAAATTGATATTTTTCATAAGGTTAACCTATTGCCCTAATGAGTTAATCCTGTTTATTGGCATTTACTGAGACTTCTCAGTAATATCCGCTGTTATAATATTTGATATTTATTTACCTCAAACCTACACTGTATATAAATACAGTTACAGGGGTTTGAAAAATGTCTACATCGCCTTTTCTTGAAAGTATCCGTCATATCCTCCGTACAAAGCATTACAGTATCCAAACTGAAAAAACGTATTTACTATGGATTAAACGATTTATTCTCTTCAACCAAAAACGCCACCCCAAGGATATGGGTGAGCAAGAAGTAAGTAATTATCTCACTTATTTAGCGGTTAATAGGCAGGTAACATCTTCAACTCAAAATTTAGCATTATGTTCAATTGTTTTTATGTACAAACACGTCTTTGAAAGAGAGCTCACTTTGCTATCTGATACTGTTAGAGCAAAAGCCCCAACCAGAGTACCGATGGTATTATCCAATAAAGAGGCGACTGCAATTATTAATGGATTAAAGCCTCCTTATCACCTGATGTTCAGTTTGCTATATGGCTCAGGGTTAAGAAAAGCAGAGTTGTTAGCGTTACGTATCAAAGATATCGATTTTGACGGGAATTCAATTTATGTTTTTCGTGGTAAAGGGGCTAAGGATAGAATGACCTTATTGCCTAAAACTCTTATAGAGTCACTTAAAGAACAAATAGAGAAAGTCGAAGGCCTACACCGTAAAGACTTAGCAGAAGGAGAAGGGAAAACGAGTTTACCGTCCGGATTAGCACGTAAATACCCAAAGGCAATTACTGAATTTAAATGGCAATACCTATTCCCGTCAACTGTTAGATGTAAGCATCCAACAGATGGTTATTTTTGCCGTCACCACTTACATTGGACTTCATTGTCTAAAGCTCTGAGAGCTGCTGTTTTGAAAACAGGCATTAGAAAACATGTCACAGCACATACCTTTCGGCATACTTTCGCGACTCAGTTATTATTAAATGGAGCTGATATTAGAACGGTACAAGAATTACTTGGCCATAATGATTTGAAGACTACTCAAATCTATACTCATGTGATTGGCCAGCATTCATCAGGGACTCTTAGCCCCATTGATAGATAACCTAACCATTAGAAAAAGTATCTCTTTTTTTATTTTGCTGATGCCCTCAGTTAGCATTAACTATTTGATGACGAATGACCGCTGTGGTGGCATTTTTGCCAGTTAGGATTAACAGTTTATTGTCAAAAAGTTATCATCAATATACTCATGTTTTTATACTTTGGGAACGTCCGCTAA
>NZ_PJAQ01000040.1 GCF_002836775.1 Colwellia sp. 12G3
TTTACAAAAAGGATTTTGGTAGTGTTTGAAAGTATTGCGATCTATTCAGGGTTAATTGCAACAATCTGGATCTTCATTGGTGTTTATGTAGCAAGCCAATTTTATAATGGTTACAGTCATTCTAAACAATTCTGTAGTGAATTGGGTGCAACAGGCAGCCCAACAGAAAAATTGTCACCCTTAATTAATAATTACCCTCTAGGCTTTCTCTTTTGCTTTTTCGGTTGGTATTTGGCGCAGCTATCAAGTGTTTCAATTTTAATAAATATTGCGGGTTGGTTGGTTATAGCTCATGGCATCGGTACATGGGTAGCGGGGTATTTTCCTATGGACGCTGATCCATTTACTAAGAATCCAACTTTTAATTGTAAGGTACATTCTTGGGCTGGTTTTATTATGTTACTTTCGCTAGTTGTAGCACCAATATTAGTAGCGGTAAGTCCAACAACAGAAGTTATCCCTCTATATTTCCGTATTTTTTCAGTTGGCTCTGTTATCGCTGCTGTTTATTATCTATTTGCTATGGCTAAAGCCGTAAAATCTCAAAGTAACCCTGGAATTCATCAACGTATTTCTTATGGCTTTCAGTTAATTTGGCTAAGTGCTTTTTCATTAGTGTTAGCGTAATTGTAAACTAACAAGCTGTTAAACAAGGACAAAAAACAGTTGGTTTTTGCTCCTTCGTCGCTAATTTTAACCAACTATTTTTTGCCTGTTAACAGGGCGTTATGTGTTTAGATAGGTATCAGTGTAATTCAACTGTATTTATACCAACTAGGAATGACAATGAATAATAAAATTTTAGGTATCGTACTCATTATTACAGGTGCTGCTTTAGCTATGTGGGGTTACAATATTTATGATTCAGCTAGCTCTCAAATTAGTCGTACACTAAGTGGGGATACGCCTATTGAAGCTTGGGCAGGTATGGTTTGTGGTGTCATTAGTGTTTTAATTGGTATCACGAGGTTAAAGTAAAACAGTTTGGTGGCATTAAACACATAACAAGCTGTTAAAGCGGGACTAAAAACAGTTTGCTCGGTTCCGCTTCGCTTCACATTTAAGCAAACTAATTTTTAGCCCCTTAACGTGGGCGTTATAAATACATGGAGGTTTGATGCAATATCTAAGTTTATTTGTTCTTTTACTTTTTTCTAATTTAGTTTCAGCATCAGAAACTGGAGTAAATATAAGGGTTTTTGACTCCATTATCACGCTTCCATCATCATGTATTTTATACGTTAAACCCTCATTGAGTTCTCAGCGAATTAAGTATATCTGCGAGTCAAATATTGGCGGTTATTCTCAAATGAACCTTATCTTTTCAGAGTTCAAATCAAATAAAATCAACGAATTAAAATCAGAAAAGGGTATTAGCAATTTTAAAATCACTACGTTAGGTACTCTTACTTATTATACCGCAGAGCTGTCTGAAACAGTGGGAACTACTTCAATGTCAAAGCTGAGGTTACTATGCGACAACAATTATTGCGCTCATATTGTCGGTGGTAGTAAAAAACAAATACAGGAATTAGCAAAACAGTTTGGTGTTAAGTATTTATAACAAGCTGTTAAACAAGGACAAAAAACAGTTGGTTTTTGCTCCTTCGTCGCTAATTTTAACCAACTATTTTTTGCCTGTTAACAGGGCGTTAGTTGCACGCACTAAATCGGTATTATTTATTTGCTAGTTTAGTGTTTAACACGTAGTTTCGTGTCTGGTTCAATCTTTGGTTTGGCAATGGAAGTGCCTTCAAATAATCACTTCATCTTTGCCCAATCCAGTTTTCGCCTTTCACTTTTTTAAGTCTAATAAATTTTAGTTTCTAAGGCTCAAAATCAGGTTTTAGTGTGTAGTGCGGGTTTGCGTTTTTTGCATCTTCCGTTTATCCATTTAACATGGTAACTTATTGTAAAAATGGTGCTTTTAACAAGCAGCAACTAACAAGGCAATCAAGCGGGACACGTAACAGTTGGCTAGGTTTCGCTCCGCTACACATTTTAGCCAACTATTACTTAGCCCCTTATTGGGGCGTTATGTGTGTTCGATTACTGGGAGTTTTATTATCGTTGTTAGGGAAGCAAATCAATATGATATTTGCTGTATTCAAAAATTACTTGAGGCACTTGCACAAGATGGAAATGTCCATGTTCTTGAAGAGCAAATAAACTTCTTCCGAGATAGTGGTAACAATTTTTTGTTAGTTGCTGAAGTAAGTGGCGCTGTAGTCGGAACAGTTCAATTAAACATCTGCCCTGATGCAATGTATAAGACACAACCATATGCACTAATAGAGAACATTATTGTCGAACAAACATCAGAGAAACAAGGGATAGGTAAGGCGCTTTTAAGTAAAGTTGAAGAGATCTGTGTTATCAATAATTGTTCAAAAATTATGTTATTGAGTTCTAGCCAAAGAAGTGAAGCACATAACTTCTTTGATAAAGTAGGCTATTCAGGTTCTACTAAAAAAGGCTTTGTGAAGTACGCTTCATTGTTTAATGTAAAACACACATAACAAGAAAATCAACAAGGACACGT
>NZ_PJAQ01000041.1 GCF_002836775.1 Colwellia sp. 12G3
GCTAGCCAAAAGCGGAAGTAAAGCAATCATCAACACAGTTCAGTTCATGCCACATTCGAGACATTAGGTTACTAGTGTCAAAGGATGCTTTAGATTGGAGTCGGATAAGTAAGCAGCATTTCTGCTGCTCACTCTCCTAAGAACCGTGCATGCGAGTTTCCCAGCACACGGCTCAAGCCTGCTTAAGTCCAGCAATGGACCGACAATAGACTCAAAACTTCCATTTCTATTTTGGATTTTGACTTTTCTCCCCGTTTGAGGAAGTACTGTGCAAACTCCGGTAAGAAAGGGATCGCCTCTTTGCGTATTTTTACATGTCGTTTAATTGGCGTCGATGCAGCTTTGAACAAGAAATGAGCTTTTGCCTTACCCTGTCTGTCTTTGCCAATGGCAAAGAAATTCCAGCGGCTAAGAAGACCCACAGTTGTAAAGTAGCGCCGGTGCTTCCAAAGATGGTTCTTTTGAGGATGCCGACGATCTATCCACTTCATAAGCATATGAAATATCTGACTGTCTACAGTCGAAAAAACTTTGCTGGAAACAACATAACGGAAGTAATTTGTCCAGCCCCGGATCACCGGGTTTAATTGCCGGATTAAGTTTTCCGTCTTCGCCGTCGGGTACGATTTTATGATCTCCCTGACTTTATCTAACACACTTTTTACACTTGATTTGTCGGGTTTGATTAACAGCTTGCCTTTGTATTTCCTGATGTTGAATCCAAGAAATTTAAAGCCGGTGTCGATGTGCGTGATGTGGGTTTTCTCCTCTGATAGCGAGAGTCCACGCGCTTGCAAGAATGCTTCTACAGCAGGTTTTACCCGTTCTTCCAATATTTCGGGTGTTTCTGCCGTGACGATGAAATCATCTGCGTAACGTATAACATGTATCTTGGTGAGTCCTTTTGTTGCTTCTTTTATCACAGCTTCCAAACCATCGAGCACCATATTAGAATATATTGGTGAGATGATCCCGCCTTGCGGCGTGCCGGCACTGGTCGAGTGAAACAAGTCGTTCTCCATAAATCCACATTTGAGCCATTGAGCCATCATGTGTTTGTCCGTTTGAACGTTCTCCATTAACCAATCATGACTTATGTTATCAAAACAGCCTTTTATATCCGCTTCCAATACCCATTGAGACGAAACCTTTCTACACAGTACATTAAAGCACTGTTCAATGGCATCGGCTGCACTTCTTTTAGGCCTGAACCCGAAAGAGTTGGGATCGCCGAGAGTCTCAGCCACAGGAGACAAGGCCTGTGCATATAGTGCTTGCATCGCTCTGTCGAACATGGCTGGAATACCTAACGGGCGGTTTTTATTGCTGTTTTTCTTTGGGATATAAATCCGTCTTAACGGCTGGGACTTATATCCTCTTCGCGTCAGACTATTCGTCATCGCATATTTTATGCTGGGTGTTTTCCAGCATATGCCATCAATACCGGGCGTGTTCTTGCCCTTGTTTTGAGTCACTCGCAATACGGCCAAATACTTTGCCGCAAATGAGTGGACAAGTATCCATTGCAAGGCTTTCGCCTTGCTATAGCGACCTGCCTTTATTGCCTTCGCAATACGCGTCTGGAGTCGAAAGACCTGTTGTTCCATGGCATAACTATTAATATCATGCCATTGTTGACCTGCCGAGGAGGCACCAGCATAAACTTCAGCCGTCATTTGCGTTTCCTCATTATTTCGATTCCCCAAACTCTCTCACGATTTTAGACCAAATGGACGTCTGCTCACTTTCGTGCCGGATAACGTTTAAACCCGTATCCACGCGATTACAGCATGGCATTAGCTTCTTCCATCCTCCCAATCTGCACACCTATAGGTTCACTTTGCAGTAAACTGTCCCTTGAGGGAGATGTACAGGGTTACCACGTTCCACCTTTGAAGCACGTTGGGTTAGGTGCCCGCTTTCGACCGGTCAGGACTGTTGGCCATGTGTGCCCAACAAAAAATGACACACCTCCCGACGTTGCCTTTTGGCTCAAGTGTATCAACCCTTTCACTTGTTTATCGTTACGGTCTTTATCACGGATTCAGTTAATTTCACCATACCAACTCTCTAGCACTCACCCGATCATGGTTATCAGGAGGGCGCTTGTCTCACGATTTGCACCCCGGTTACCAATTGATAACCTTCGTTACATTGTCCGAGCAGCTCTTTATTCATGCCCGTAGAGTCACCTGATGGCACAGGTGGTTTGAACAACATCCTATGTTTAAGTCAAACAACTTCGCAGACGACTTCGTGTCGCACTTTTGTATCGATAACGCTTATAATTTTTCGTTTGATACTATTGTAAATGCAAAATTTGATAAGATTATACTAAACTTCACTTATAATCCTTCAATATAAACTAATAGGAAACAAAGTTTTGTGAATGAACTTAATTTAAACAGCCGTTCAGCACAATATATCCAAACGAGTTTAAACGGTGGTGTACTCACCGTAATGATGCATCAGCCAAAGAAACTAAATGGCTGGACAGATGCAATGATGGACGCTTTTAAAGAGGCGTTTATTA
>NZ_PJAQ01000042.1 GCF_002836775.1 Colwellia sp. 12G3
AGCAGTCCCACTTGAAATTCTTATAGGCATTTTATTCTACAAGGTCAATTTCATATAACACACCTGTGCCATCATATTTATGGCAGTCAACCTTAACTCTTTTAGATTTGGCTGATGTTGACTTTCGACAAGTTATGTCTTGTGCAACCAGTCCGTATCTATGGATATAAATGTCTTTGATTTGATCAAATTTTATCTTTTGCTCTTTGGTGGCAGAATTATAAAAAGTATTATATTGCTCTGTCCAATTTTTAACATTTGCTTCTTTAGCTACACCAAGCCAACCCATACCTAACAAGGTAGATTGTTCAACATGCTCACCTTTCAAAAACATGAAAGCAATAGCATATTGCGACCCTTTATAACCCCATGCAGCTGGTTCTTTTAGAAAGTTAAAGGCTTTTTCATAATCACCATTTTTGTAGTGCTTGATACCATTATATTCTTTAACTTCTAAGGAGTATGTTGTTTTCCTCATTACATCTGATGATGCACATGAAGAAAGTAAAATAGTTAAAACTAAAAAAAGTATATTCTTATAATGTTCCACTGACTATCCTTGATGCCTAACGCTTTGCTAAGCGGAAAAGAATGGTTGGCTATAATCGCGAAGCGATGCCCAACTGTTATTTTTCCGTTTAAGCAACTTGTTATACAAAAGTTACAATTGACTTACGAAACCATTTAAAAAATCATCTATATCTTTTCTATATTTTTTAACTAAATTAGTACCTGTATAAGTTAAATATTGAGTTGAACCTGATGAATCAGAAAAGTAGTAACCTAAATATGTGAATTTCATACTTTGAATTGTTCCTTCCATTTCCATGTATATAACCTTCTGATCATTCACCATACGATATTCTTTTTTTACAACTTTCATATCCGGCGCAGCACCTTTTGCATTATCGAATGCAAGATCTACAAAATTTTCAAGTTTAATTTCTAACTGTTCAGAAATAACCATTCCATATAGATCACTCCCTTTAACATTAAATGTATATTCTGCTGCTTCATGTCCATTCTCATTTTTTTTGAATGTCCATTTTTTTGGATTTATCCAAAAAGCAGTGTTAGTTTTTCCGCTTTTTAGCATAAATTTAGAATCAGAATTCTTAGAGAAAGTTAATGGATTCATATCCAGTTTAATTTCATTTTCAGCCTTTCCGTTTTCATATATCCAGGTTCCATCGTCATTTAAAACAACAACATCACCTTCATCCGTAATCGCTTTTTTACTTGCAACAGCATTAAATGCAAAAAAACATAAAGCTAAAATCGTGTAGAACTTCATTTGTATCCTCTCTTTTTGTATAACGCCCAAATAACAGGCTAAGTAATGGTTGGCTAAAATTGTGTAGCGAAGCGAAACGTAGCCAACTGTTACGTGTCCTTGTTGATTTTCTTGCTAGGCTTACTTTTAAACTTTACAGTCAATAACAAAATAACAAAATGCACAACCAGTATACTAAACAATAACTTGGCTAAAGAATAGCTAGAATTAAATTGAGCTTTTAAGTATTCCTCGTTTGAGAGATTAAGCTCATGTTGCATTTCAATTTGTGAGACTAGCTCTGAACGTTCTAGAGGAATTGATTCATTCTTTAGCACAGAAATAAACTGATTTTGTAATTCCGTCATTTGTTCAATTGTATAATTTGACTTCGATTGCTCGTGATTATATTGCGGAAACCATAACGAGAAAACAGAAAATGCTAAAAGCGAAATAATAGACAAAGTCAGTAAAATTTTGTGAGCCATAGTTTAAAAAGCATCCATACTTGAGGTAAGCCTAACGCCTCATTAAGAGGAAATTTATAGTTGGCTAAAATGTTGAACGCAGTGAAAACAGCCAACTGTAAATTTTCCTGCTTTAATGCCTTGTTATGTTTACTTTTACAGGCAATAACCTTCTAGTTTTAATTGCCCTAATAATTTTTTAGCTTTTATAGATTGATTTAATAACTGCTGCTCAAATAAAGACCCTCTAATTTCACCACCTTCAATAACACTTGTGATGGAGCTAGTTGCTAATTTTAAATGTTTGCAGTTATTTTTAATTAGTTCATCCGTATTATTTTGTTTTGCTAATTGAATATTCTGGGTTAATAAATCAATTAACAATCCATCTTGCACTTGCCCCAAATGAGACTCTTTAATAAAGCTTGATTCATATTTATTAAGCGTATGAACATACAAATAGACGGAAGCTGCTGAGGCTGTAATTACTCCAACTAAGACGGTAATAAAATATATAAGTGCAACTCTCTTCATGCATACTCCGTAAACATAACGCCCAAATAACAGGCTAAGTAATGGTTGGCTAAAATTGTGTAGCGAAGCGAAACGTAGCC
>NZ_PJAQ01000043.1 GCF_002836775.1 Colwellia sp. 12G3
TTTTCCGTTTGAATGCCTTGTTATATGGTACTTACCACGAATGCTTTTCCAATAATTTACCTGCATACGATTGAATTGCAAGCCAATTCGAATTACTTTGCAAACTAGATACACCATTATTCATTGGTATATTTTTACCAAACCTATCAAAGTGCTGATTAAATATGGCTAAATCTTTCAGCTCATCGGCATTGAACGATGAGGCAAACTCTGCAGAGTTAGGATGATAATAATCGTCGAACCATGTACAAAATAATTCAGCAGGAACTTTGGCAATAGGTACATTTTTTTCGTACTCAAATTGGCTTTCGACAGATGATATTAATTGCAATATTTCGATAATATTAGATTTGTGCACCAAACTTCCTTGTACCATATAACGCTTATATTAAGCGGCTAAGTACTGTTGGCTATACTGCGCGGAGCGCGAGCCGACTGTACGTGTCCGTTTGAATACCTTGTTAGCAGAAGGTAGTTAAAAACACTAAACCGACAACTAACGCTAAAATTAATTTAATGGGAGTGAATAGCAAAAAACATTGCATCACTTACACACTAAACTTGATTGATAAACAATAACATAGAATGCTTACCAGTTTATAAAACTAATGAGTTAGACACGAAAAAGGAGGGGAAATAAACACCAATCCTTTGATGTGAAGTACAAAGCTAACCAAATAATTATTTAGAATTAAGTGATGCCTGCTAACGCCTTGCTAAGCGGATAAAAATGGTTGGCTATAATCGCGAAGCGATGGCCAACTGTTTTTATTCCGTTTAAGCAACTTGTTAGCCTTACATTAAATCAGATAAGTAGTATGCAGGTGTAACTGCCGCTAACTTTCCACCAGTATTATCAGAAATAGTACCGTGCATAATTCCATAACAAAGAGTTTTATCTTTAGTTGTAGTCATAGCACCAACAACCATATACCCAAGGTCAAAAACTGGACAGCCACTGTAACCACCAACACTAGGGTTTTCCAGCAAGAAAAATACTGAAGGTGTTTGTGTATCCGCCCGATTAAAAGTAATGAATGAAGATGAAGCGTAAGAGCGGTATGTTAATGGACTGAACATTCCTGTCGCTCCTAGTCCATTTGGAAAGCCAACAGATGTTAATTCATAATCTCTAGACACCGGAGTTTTCGCAGTGTGAAAATGGTCAAAAGGAAAAAATCTTCCGTTCATGTGCGGAGCTATTTTAGCGCTCATTATAATTGGTAAAACAGACACATCAGCTTCAGGGTGATTGCTCCAACTTATATTTTGGTTAAAGTCAGTTAAATTTAATGACGTACTATTTCCTGCGGAGTCACTTATAACAATCCGAGTTGAAAGGTTCGTTGTAGTTGCAACATGTGTTGCAGTGACTAAATAAGGAACATCGTCTTTTACAACAAAAATACCTGTACCAACAGAATCACCATTATGAACAGGTGTCCTTAGATTAAATACTACTTGAAAAGTTTGATCTCTTTTAAGAATCATGAAAACTCCTTGTAAGGCTAACGCCCACTTAAGCGGACAAAAATTGTTGGTTAAAATGTGAAGCGAAGCGGAACCTAACCAACTGTTTTTGTTCCGTTTGAAGTGCTTGTTAGGGCTATAACCTACGCAACTCTAAGCTATAAAAGTTGTCGTTTATAAAGTGATATAACCTTAATTTCTCAGCATGCTCTTCAAGATCTTTAATAGGCAACCGCCACTCACTAAACCCTTTAAGTTTAATAACGATTATATGCACATCAGTTTCTTCACCGCTACTATTACCTGCTGAATTACGATGAAAATCAACTTCGTAATACATGGTTTCTATTTTTGTTTTTTCTAATTTATCTTGTCCAAACACACCGTCTCGGATGTGTAAAATATCATCTTTAATCCAAGCCGCTGGTTTAGTGCCATTAGTGAACCAAAATGCTAATGAAACTAGATAAGCAAAAATTAAAAAGGATATGGAATAAATATTGAAATCTAAGTTTTCAATTACAACAAATGAGATAGGTAGCATTGGTGCTAATGAAGCCCAAAATATTTGTGAATTATCTCTACTTCGATTTAAAACTAATGGTGAATCAGCATCCATACTCTAGATAGCCCTAACAGTTTATTATGAGGCAAAACCCCTTGTTTCTACAAGATGGGATAATCCTCCATGATTTTTATAATGCTAGAAGATTACTCGATTGTTATCAATAGATCAATGAGTTAAAAATTACGGCTTAACTGGTGGATGTGTGAAAGGAGGCAATTTGCGCGCTTTCTTGTAGAAAGAAGGAATTACAGTGTGGCTGTGTATATGTACAGTGCATTTTAAAATAAACATAAGACTCTTTTGGTATAAAAGTAGTCCTTGTATAAAGGAGTTAAACTGTTAAGTCCGATGGATCAAAAAACGCGGCTTAGTTACCTAAGTCGCGCTTTATTTAAACCAGCGTATGGTATGAAACCACCAATAACAAAATTGGAAACTTCAAGGCGAATCACTGTCTGGATAACTTCTATCTTAGAAGTCAACGAACATCGTTGAAAATGTAAATACTCAGCTGTGTTATTGCCAGTAACCATCAAAAACTATGAATCAGTAGGATATATATTTAATACTATATTTCCTGATAACCAAGCAAGGGCAGGGTATCAAAAAAGCGTAATTGGTAATCAGTTTTTTGATTATCGGTCTTAGCTCTTAAGGATAAAGCAATGCGATGTTCTTGTTTTATATCAATGGCTGCTGTTGGGTAAATTAACCAACTGCGCCAAATTTGTGGTTCATCTACTCTATGCTGGGCAAAGCTTAAGTTAATATCTTGTTTGATGGTAAATAAATCTTTATGGTTTTGTTCTGCGTCGTTGATATTGAAGCTAAAGTCGGTAAGCGGTATTGCTAAGCCTAAACCCCAGGCTTTGATATAGGATTCTTTTAAGGTCCAATAATCAAAAAAACGATGTCGTTGTTCTGCTTCTGGTAGGGCGAAAAGCTCAGCGCTCTCTTTTGGGGAAAAATAACGTTCAGCAATGGCCAATACATCGTTACTTCGACCGGTATTTTCTACATCACAGCCAATATCATCTTCAAGTGTTACCGCGCAAATAATGAGGTTCTTCGTATGGCTGATGTTAAAACGCAGTGGTAGAGGGCAATTAATCACTTCAGGTTTATCTTTAGAACCTTTTTCAAACTGCCAATCTTGCGGTGCTATATCAGCATAATAAGATAATAAATCACGTATAAAAGCACGAGTAATCAAAGCATCATGCCTATCTTTAGCGAACTTATAACGTTGCTGCTTAGCTAATTCAGTATTGGTGAGTAATGCTGAGTAGCTTGCTAACAGCTCATCATTACCAAGCAACTCTTCTGGCTTGGTCATCCATAGATGAATTTCATTGTTAGCGAGAGTGAGCTTTTGTTTTGATCGAGTAGAAAGGTCAGATGGAGTAAAAAAGGTCATAAAAGTATCGGTAGCTTGTATTGCTTATTTAACGCGTGATTAATGTTTGGTGAGGCTTTATTTTATCATAAAGAGTCCAAAGGTAATTTGTTTTTATGAATTTTTTTAAAATTATTTATTAGGAATAAAAAAGACTAGTTGCTGTTAATTGCCACTATTTAGGGTGAATATATGGTGATAGTAGCGATATATTGCCAACTGGTCGAACAGATAGGTTGATACCTTAGTCTATAAATTAACAAAGCGAGTATCGGGTGATTGTGTTGGGTTTGAAACCTGTGTATATTAGCCGCGATATATCGTTAATGCGCCTTTATTTTTTTGTGAAATGAATGGCTGCCTGTCTACGGAAAGTGATTTACGAAAAGTCATTTGCCCAAAATAATAAACGGATGAAAATGAGCAAGCAGCCCAAAAGTACTTCCACTCAACATGCCAACGCGACTACCACACCTGAAATGCGCGCATTCATCCATGAATCTGACTTACCTACGGCTGTGCTTGCACGGTTATTGAAAATTTCAGAATCTACCGTGCGTAAATGGCGTAAACGAGACTCCCTTATTGATGCGTCTCACGTACCTAAGCAGCTAAACACCACCTTAAGTGAAGCACAAGAGTATGTTGTGGTTGAGCTTCGAACACGTTTATTACTTTCCCTTGATGAATTACTTGCCGTGTGTAAGCAATTTATTAATGCCAATGTGTCTCGCGCAGGTTTACAACGATGCCTAAAGCGTCATGGTGTTTCTCGCCTTACTGACATGCAAGGCGATATGGAAGGTAATGGTGAGAGTTATGATGCTGATGCAACAGCGGCAGAAACAGTACGAGTAGTATTAGAAGATACCCAAGCTCATCAACAACTTACTTCAGATATTTCCCCCAAAGCAATGCGTGAGGTATTGAATCGCGCTAACAGCCTAAATGAAGACGAAGTGGTGCAAGTAAAAGTCACCCAAATACCAGATTTCGCAGACAAGTCTAAAAAACAACAGAATAAGTGCCGTTTATTAATAGCCAATGATCCAACATCAAGTTGGGTCTATGTCGATATTTACGATGGCAATGAAAGTGAAGCTGCTAGCCGTTACATGAGCTACGTACTCACCAAAGCGCCTTTTCATATCCGCCGAATATTAGCGGGTAATTACAATGAATTTTTAAGCCGTTTTCGTTTATTAAATGATAGTCCTGATGAGCCCACAACAGCGTTCTCATCAAAAAACTTTCACGGGTCTGATACTTACCCATCAGATACCTAAACGAATAGCGAAAATGCAACCAGCAATGCAACCGAACAATACAGCAGTGCAACCAAACAATAACTGTAGAGTAACCACAATGACTAAAAAGCAACAACCCACAGCTAATAACCCAGTATTAAATGAAGCAGACGAAAAAACGTTTAATTCTCGTCTGCAAGAATGTCCAATAGCGATTATTGGCATGGCTTCTATTTTTGCTGATGCGAAAAACTTAGAAGATTACTGGGATAACATTTTTGAGTCCGTTAATGGCATTAAAGATGTGCCTAAAAGTCAGTGGGATATTGATGATTATTACGACAGTGACCCTTCAGTAAAAGATAAAACTTACTGTAAGCGTGGTGGCTTTTTACCAGAAATTGATTTTGACCCAATGGAATTTGGTTTACCGCCAAATATTTTAGAGTTAACCGATATTTCACAGTTATTGTCTTTAGTGGTTGCCCGTGAAGTACTTAATGATGCGGGTATTGGTGACGGCTCTGGTTATGACCGTGACAAAGTCGGTATTACGCTAGGTGTCGGTGGCGGACAAAAGCAAATTGCGCCATTAACGTCTCGCTTGCAAGGACCAGTACTTGAAAAAGTATTAAAAGCCTCAGGCGTTGATGCTGAAGATCGCGCGATGATCATTGAAAAATTCAAAAAAGCTTACATCGGCTGGGAAGAAAACTCTTTCCCTGGCATGTTAGGTAACGTTATTGCTGGTCGTATTGCGAACCGTTTTGATTTTGGTGGCACTAACTGTGTGGTTGATGCGGCGTGTGCCAGTTCATTATCTGCCATCAAACTAGCCGTTTCTGATTTATTAGAATACCGCTCTGAAGTGATGATTTCTGGTGGTGTTTGTTGTGATAACTCACCGTTTATGTACATGTCTTTTGCGAAAACACCGGCATTTACTACTAACGATGATATCCGTCCATTTGATGTTGATTCAAAAGGTATGATGATTGGTGAAGGCATCGGTATGATGGCCTTTAAACGTTTAGAAGATGCTGAGCGTGATGGCGACAAAATTTATGCCGTACTTAAAGGTATTGGTACGTCAAGCGATGGTCGTTTTAAATCTATTTACGCGCCACGACCTGACGGGCAAGCAAAAGCGTTAAAACGCGCTTATGATGATGCCGGTTTCGATCCTAAAAGCTGTGGTTTAATTGAAGCACATGGTACGGGCACTAAAGCAGGTGATGCCGCCGAGTTTAGTGGCTTATTGAAACACTTCTCGCATAACAATGATGCCACGCAGCATATTGCCCTGGGCTCAGTTAAGTCTCAAATCGGTCATACAAAAGCCGCTGCTGGCGCTGCTGGTATGATTAAAGCGGTACTTGCTTTGCATCATAAAGTATTACCAGCAACCATTAATATTGATACGCCAAACCCGGCGCTTGATATTGAAAACAGCCCATTGTATTTAAACAATGAAACCCGTCCATGGATGCCAAGAGCAGATGGTTTACCACGCCGTGCAGGTATCAGCTCGTTTGGTTTTGGTGGTACAAATTTTCATATGGTATTAGAAGAATACCAAGCTACAGCCGCAGGTAAGTACCGATTAAACGCGGTACCACAAACACTATTATTTAATGCCAAAGATGAAGCGACATTAATTACGCTATTGAATGATTGGCAAAGCAAGTTAAACGTAGGTGCAGAAGCACAAGTTTTCGTTTTTAATGCCTTAGTTACTGAGCAGCAGTTAAAAACGCCCGAAGCGAATGAAGCGCGTTGTGGTTTTGTTGCTAAAAATGCACTTGAAGCCATAGATATGATCACCATGGCATTAAAGCAGTTTTCTTCACAGGCTAAAAATAGCGCTAACAGTGAAGCTTGGTCATTACCTACAGGGCTTTATTATCGAAAATCAGCCATAACAACTGCCGGAAAAGTGGTTGCCTTGTTCTCAGGTCAAGGCTCACAATATGTGAATATGGGCCGTGAGTTAGCCTGTAATTTCCCAACAGTGATGCAAGCTGCTAGTGACATGGACAGCCAGTTCTCTGCTGCCGGTTTACCACAGCTTTCGTCTACCAGTTACCCAATTCCTGTATTTAACGCTGATGCAAGAAAAGTGCAAGACGAAGCATTACGCTTAACACAGCATGCTCAACCTGCTATTGGTACCTTAAGTGTTGGTTTGTATAAAACCTTTACCCAAGCTGGCTTTAAAGCAGATTTTACTGCAGGTCATAGTTTTGGTGAATTAACGGCATTATGGGCAGCTGGCGTATTCTCTGAACAAGATTATATGATGCTAGCACGCAGCCGTGGTCAAGCGATGGCTAAGCCAAGCGCTGATGATAACGGAAATGTTAGCGCTGATTTCGATGCAGGTACTATGGTTGCCGTTGTGGGTGAGCCGACAAAAATTGCTGCCGCTATCAAAGACATTAACGATATCTCTATTGCTAACTATAACTCCAACAACCAAGTGGTTGTTGCCGGTGTTACTAGTCAAATTGCTATTGCAACTGAAACACTCAAAGCCAGAGGTTATAAAGTTGTACCTTTACCGGTTTCAGCAGCATTTCATACTCCATTAGTTGCTCATGCTCAAAAACCTTTTGCTCAAGCAATTGACCGCGCCAAGTTTTCTGCGCCATCAATGCCTGTTTTTGCTAATGGCACAGGTAAAGCGCATTCAAATAAAGCGACGGATATCAAAAAGGCGCTTAAAAAGCATATTTTAGAATCAGTTCATTTTAATAAAGAAATTGAAAACATTTACGCTGACGGTGGTCGTGTATTTGTCGAATTTGGTCCTAAAAATGTATTAACAAAATTGGTTGATAATATTTTAGAAGACAAAAACGATGTCGTGACAATTGCGGTTAATGCTAACGCTAAGCAATCATCAGACAAACAACTAAGACAAGCCGCGGTACAACTTGCCGTATTAGGTGTCAGCTTAGATGATATTGACCCGCACAACGCAGTAAAACGCCCATTAGCTGCGGTTAAAATGTCGCCATTAGCGATGAAGTTAACGGGTAAGTCTTATGTTAGTGCTAAAACAGAAAAAGCCTTTGCAGATGCGTTAGCTGATGGACGAGTAGTAAAACAAGCAAAAGCAACGTCACATACTGCACCTGAACGCATTGTTGAGAAAATTGTTGAGAAAATCGTTGAAGTAGAACGTATTGTTGAAGTTGAAAAAATTGTCTATCTGAACGCCGATGGAACTATCGCAAAGGGAACCCAAGTTAACGGGCAAGCAACACACGCTTTACCTGTTATTGGGCAAGCTTCAAGTCAGACAAGCACTTTAGCGGCAGATATCGAACGTAGTGTTAGCCAATTTGTTGAGCATCAACAGCAAGTGCTTAATGTACACGAACAGTACATGCAAGGGCCAAAAGCTTATGCTCAAACGGTTGATAACGTATTAACTGCGGTCTCTAATAAGCAAGTTGATGGCGAAGTACCTGAAAGTGTCGAGCGTACGTTAACTATGTATCACGATTTTCAGTCTCAAACGTTACGTGTTCATGAGCAATACTTAAATAATCAAAGCGATAACATGTCCACCATGTTATCGGGAAATGTGTTGTCGGGTAAAACGCAGACGGGCACAAGAGTACTCACTAATAGCGCGGAGTTAACTAATCCGCTAAACCGTGCGCCACAAGCGCCAGCGGCCATTGTTACACCAACGGTTATTGCACAGCCTGTTATTAGCCAAGTGGCACAGGTAGCTCAGCAAGAAGCTAAACCAGTAGTTAAGCAGGGAACAGTATCTAAGTCTGCGGCAGTTGATACAGTGGCAACCGTTATTGTTCCAGTCGCACCCGTATTAGATTTAGCACGTATTCAAACCGTGATGATGGAAGTAGTCGCTGATAAAACCGGTTACCCAACTGAAATGTTAGAGCTTGGCATGGATATGGAAGCCGACCTTGGTATTGATTCTATCAAACGTGTTGAGATTTTAGGTTCAGTGCAAGAAATCATTAACGACTTACCTGAGCTTAACCCTGAAGATTTAGCAGAGTTACGCACCTTAGGTGAAATTGTTAACTACATGCAAAGCAAAGTGGCTGTTGCTCCAGCAACAAGTCTAGCGACACAAGTACAAACAACATCTGCACCCGTTATTGACCTTGAACACATCCAAACGGTAATGATGGAAGTGGTTGCCGATAAAACCGGTTACCCTACTGAAATGTTAGAGCTTGCCATGGATATGGAAGCCGACCTTGGTATTGATTCTATCAAACGTGTTGAAATATTAGGTTCAGTGCAAGAAATCATTAACGATTTACCTGAGCTTAACCCTGAAGACTTAGCAGAGTTACGTACCTTAGGTGAAATAGTTAGCTACATGCAAAGTAAAGTGGCAGCCGTCCCTTTAACACAAGCTGCACCCGTAGTTACACAAGCGGCAGTAGCGACAGTTGCTATAGATTTAGACCACATTCAAAACGTGATGATGGAAGTCGTTGCCGATAAAACCGGTTACCCCACTGAAATGTTAGAGCTTGGCATGGATATGGAAGCTGATCTTGGTATTGACTCGATTAAACGTGTTGAAATCTTAGGTGCGGTACAAGAAATCATTGAAGACTTACCTGAGTTAAACCCAGAAGATTTAGCCGAGCTACGTACCTTAGGTGAAATAGTTAGCTACATGCAAAGTAAAGTGGCAGCCGTCCCTTTAACACAAGCTGCACCAGTAGTTACACAAGCAGTAGAAGTTGCAACACCATCAGCAACCGTTGCCATTGATCTTGACCACATCCAAAACGTGATGATGGAAGTGGTTGCTGATAAAACAGGTTACCCACCTGAAATGTTAGAGCTTGGCATGGATATGGAAGCAGACTTAGGTATTGACTCGATTAAACGTGTTGAAATCTTAGGTGCAGTGCAAGAAATCATTGAAGACTTACCTGAGCTTAACCCTGAAGATTTAGCTGAGTTACGTACCTTAGGTGAAATAGTTAGCTACATGCAGAGTAAAGTAGCGCCATTACCTACAGCAGAAATTGTACAATCGACAACGTCTGTAGCATTAACTGAAGCGCCAGTAGCGACCGTTGCCATTGACCTTGACCACATCCAAAACGTGATGATGGAAGTAGTTGCTGATAAAACAGGTTACCCACCTGAAATGTTAGAGCTTGCCATGGATATGGAAGCTGACTTAGGTATTGACTCGATTAAACGTGTTGAAATCTTAGGGGCAGTGCAAGAAATCATTGAAGACTTACCTGAGCTTAACCCTGAAGATTTAGCTGAGTTACGTACTTTAGGTGAAATAGTTAGCTATATGCAGAGTAAAGTTTCGCCATTACCTACAGTAGAAATTGTACAATCGACAACGTCTGTAGCAATAACTCAAACGCCAGTCGCTTCTGTTGCTATTGACCTTGACCACATTCAAAATGTGATGATGGAAGTAGTCGCTGATAAAACAGGTTATCCACCTGAAATGTTAGAGCTTGCCATGGATATGGAAGCTGACTTAGGTATCGATTCAATCAAACGTGTTGAAATCTTAGGTGCAGTGCAAGAAATCATTGAAGACTTACCTGAGCTTAACCCTGAAGATTTAGCTGAGCTTCGTACTTTAGGTGAAATAGTTAGGCATATGCAGGAGAAAGTGCAGAGTAAAGTTGCACCAGTTCCGCCAACACCACCTACAACACCACCGACATCTCCATCGTCGCCTTCTACAAACAGTACATCGGCAACAGATAAGTCATCAACGTCTATTAGCACAGTTATCGCAGACCCTGCACCGAGCGCAGTTGTTGCCTTGCAGGCATTGTCGTCGGTAACTAAAATAGTGCAAGACTTTAGTGCGCTAGGTAAAGACCAAGCGCAAGCCAATGCACTTGTTGTTGATGATGGCAGTGGCGCCGCAGTAGCCGTAAGCTCAAAGTTACTAAAACAAGGCTGGCAAGTGACGGTGTTAAAACCTAATTGGCTAGTGACTAGTTCGAAGAAAACGTTCAGTAAAGCGGTTAACCTTGTTGAAATAGGTAATGTTGAAATTGGCAGTAATGACAACACTGTAGTTGAAGAGCAAGTTAAACAATTACTTGAACAGCATGCACAGCTTGATGCGGTTATTTACTTGCAAGCTAAGAACACGGTTAACACTATAGAATTTCCTGAAGCGGCGAAACAAGGCTTAATGTTAGCGTTTGTGTTAGCCAAACTATGTCAGGTTAAATCGGCTAAAGTGGCTCGCGCTTCTTTTGTTGTAGTGACCAGACAAGGCGGAACGCTTGGTTTTACGAACACTGGCAGTGCCGGCGAACAAAATATTAAAGCAGACTTACATGCCGATTTAGTACAAGGCGGCTTAGGCGGCTTAGTAAAAACTCTTTCTCATGAGTGGCGCGCCGTTCCTGACAACAATAGCGACAATAATAGTGATACAGATCTTGGCGTATTTTGTCGTATTATCGACCTATCAGCAAAATTAGCAGCCGATAAAGCGGCAACCATTATCTGTGATGAATTGCTTGATATTAATACGTCACTTATTGAAGTAGCACATGACACCGATAACCTAAGCCAAAATTTAGGCAAACGCTTAACACTTGTTGGCGTAAAAACAGACAGTTACACGCTAGCGCAAAAAGTTACCTCAGACAGTGATAGCATTGACAGCAATTCTGTCTTTTTAGTGAGTGGTGGCGCTAAAGGTGTTACCGCACATTGTGTTATTGAAATAGCCAAGCAACATCAAGCAAAATTTATTTTACTCGGCCGCTCACCACTGCTCGAGAGTGAAGCTGAAAATGCAGAAGATAAAGGTACTGAGCCAAGTTGGGCCAATGGTCATCACGATGAAGTAGCGTTGAAAAAAGCCGCGATGCAGGTATTAATTGCCTCAGGTGAAAAACCAACGCCGGTTAAAGTAACGCAGTTTGTTCGTCCTATTTTAGCTAATCGTGAAATTGTTCAAACCCTAAATGCGATTAAAGCTGCTGGTGGACAGGCACAATACGTTGCTGCCGATGTTACGGATAGTCAAAGTGTGAGTGATGCTGTTGCGCCTGCATTAGCTGCTCTTGCGGGAACATCAAAAGAGCCACTAACAATCACCGGTATTATTCATGGCGCTGGCGTATTGGCGGATAAGTTTATTGAACAAAAAACATTGAGCGATTTTGATTCTGTTTACCGCACTAAAATAGATGGTTTATTGTCATTGTTATCGGTATGTCAGCCAGAAGATATTAAGCATTTAGTGTTGTTTTCATCAGCGGCAGGTTTCTACGGAAACCCAGGTCAGTCTGATTATTCAATTGCTAACGATATATTAAATAAAACTGCATACCGTTTTAAGGCGCAACACCCCAACGCTCAAGTATTGAGTTTTAACTGGGGACCTTGGGATGGCGGTATGGTTACTCCTGAACTAAAACGTATGTTCAATGCGCGTGGTGTTTATATTATTCCACTTGATGCTGGCGCTAAATTATTAGTCAGTGAGTTAAGTGCTAACACTAACCGTTGTGCACAAATCCTTGTTGGTAACGATTTATCTAAAACACCCGATAGTGCCACTTCCGAAGAAAAAACAGCACAAGTGTCTTCACTAAAAAAGTCACAAGTTAGTTGCTTATCAGCGCGTGTTATTAAAACACTGCAAGCGACTAACAATACTTTTTTAGCAGATCACGTTATCGGTAATGACCAAGTATTACCAACAGTTTGTGCTATCGCTTGGATGAGTGATGCGGCGCAAAGTGTTTATCCTGACTATGTTTATCAAGGCATAAATGATTACAAGCTATTCAAAGGCGTAACCTTTGATGAAGCAACGCTCGCTAAGAAAGAGAGCAAAGACTTTTTTATTGATATGACAGCTGATATGAAAGTTGACATGCAAGTTGATATGAATAGCCAACTAGATGGCGGTGATACCTTATTGATTGATAGTAAAATATCATCAGTCGATGATGCGGGTAAAACAGTCTTTCATTACAGCGGACAAGTCGTTTTAGTTTCTAAAACGACTCAATCCGTTATTACTGTAGAGCGTGAACTAGCAAATTCTGCAGCGCTTTCAGTTGTTAATGGGGTAGCAGATAAGTTAACGGCTACCACAGCTAGCGAAGCGAAAGCGTTATACCAAAATGGCACTTTATTCCATGGTGAAAGTTTGCAAGGCATTACCCACGTTATCGAGTGTGATGAAAAGGGCTTACTTCTAGCTTGTAAAGTGCCTGAAGTAGCTCAGCAGAAACAGGGCGACTTTCCTATTTCCACAAGTAATAACTCAGCAAGTAACATCTTTGCTAACGATCTCGCTTATCAAGCCATGCTCGTTTGGGTGAAAAGAGAACTTGGTTTAGGTAGCTTACCGTCAAGTACGCAAGCGTGGCATGTTTATGGTCAAGTTGAACTAGGTAAAACTTTCTACTTACAGTTAAACGTGGTGAGCAGTAGTGGTAAAGGCGGTAAACGTGGCAAGTTAGTCGCAGATGTTAACTTTATCAGTGAAGATGGTTTGCTATTGGCTGAAATGAAATCTGCTAAAGTCACCGCGAGTGAGAGTTTAAATGACATGTTTTTACCTGTTGGCTCACAAAGTGATGTAGATAAAATCCCAGAAACGAGTGATGTAAAAGCGGTAGAAACGAAAACAGCAGGAATGGCTAATTAAATGCTAACTAATGAAATAGCCATCGTTGGTATTGATAGTCAGTTTGCTGAGTTCGCCAATATTGACCGCGTTGCCCGTGCCCTTTACGTAGGTAAAGAGGTAGGTAAAGAGGTAGGTAAAGGGGTCGATAAAGGCTTAGATGAAGACTTAGGCAATGAGATAAGCATAGCCAATACGACTATTGCTGATGTTATCAATGATTCTAGCGCGCGTATGCTTGGCGCACTCTCTATTAGTGAACTAGCTGAGCAAGAACACAACAACGTGCTAAAGCAACTGGATATGATTGTTATCAGTGAGCAATCACTTGATCTTGATAACAATGTTAAAATCGAAGCTCATATCAATAGCATTAATGTGGTCAGTCAGTTAAGTGAAGCATTGACCCTTGCACTATCGTTACTCGATAAAGGCAGCTTCGTTGCACTGGTTGGATTAAACATAACGAGTTTGAACAAAGGCGTTGAGCAGAACACTCCTGAGAATACGGTTCAGAACAATAAGACTATTAGCTTTGATAGCCACTTTTCTGGCTATCAATCAACGTCAGGTATTGCCAGTCTATTACTTGCGCCGAAACTCATGGCACAGCAAACTCAACTGCCTATTTATGCTCAACTTAATGGTTTGTCGATTTCAGCTGTCAATGCTAGTGCAATGAAAGCAGCTGTGCTTGAATCTCTAAAAAGCATTAACCAACAGCGAGTTGCGTTAGTTGAAGTTTCAGCCCTTGAAGATGAATTTCACAGTGAATTAGAGTCTTCAGTATTACTTGAAGCTTACCGTGATGTCTATGCGGGAGAGGTGCTAACGCGCGCTATTAGTTGTGTACGAAGCATTACCGGAGAGGGCGCTGGTTTTTCTCAAGTATTAGGATTACTGCGCACTGTTATTGCACTGCAGCAACGTTATATTCCGGGTATCAATAATTGGCAAACACCAAAAGCTGGGCACTTAGTTAATTGGCAATCATCAAGTTTTTACTTTCCAACAGAATCGAGAACGCGTTATCCCAATGCAGATGGTAGTTTGCACAGTGCGGCTTATAGCTGTTTAACCCAAGACAGTTATTGTCATTTGGTGTTATCGGAACATGCGCTTGAGAGCAAAGATGAAGATATTCGTCTAAACGGATTTCTTGCCAGTAGTGAGCTGCATTTAGTACTTGTTAATGGTGAAGATGAAGCTGAGTTGCAACAGAAGCTTTCACAGCTAGCTTCGCTATTACCAGTAAAGAAAGGCCATGATGATTTAAAATTGATGGCCGATCAGCAATATCAACAGTACTTAACAACGTCGACTAAAAAGTATTCTATTGCATTATTGGCTGAATCGAATGACGAGTTAACAAAAGAAATTCAGTTGGCTCAGCAAGGCATAAAAAACGTTTTTGTTAATTTGTCTCAAGCTGAACTAGGAAAAGCCACATCATCTGACTCAACGCAATGGAAAACACCTAAAGGCAGTTTTTTCAGCGCGGAGCCTGCGGTACAACAAACCGAAAATAGCGCTAAAAGTACCTCTCAATTTAATAATAATGTTTGCTTTATGTACCCAGGGATTGGTGCAACGTATGTTGGTTTAGGTCGCGATTTATTTCAGTTGTTTCCCGAGATTTATACCGACGTTGCAAACTTAGCTGATGATATTGGTAGCAGTTTAAAAGATACCTTGTTGAACCCGCGCAGCATCAGTCGTCTTGATTTTAAAGCGCTAAAACAACGTGATTTAGACTTACGTGGCAACCTTGCTGATATCGCCGAAGCTGGGGTTGGTTTTGCCTGTGTGTTTAGCAAAATATTTACCAAGGTATTCAAACTTAATGCCGATTTCGCCACGGGATACTCCATGGGTGAAGTCAGTATGTATGCTGCCTTAGGCTGTTGGCAACAACCGGGCTTAATGAGCGCACGTTTGGCAAACTCGGCTACTTTCAATGAACGACTTTGTGGTGATTTATTAACGCTACGTGAGCATTGGGATTTGCCCTTACCAAATAGCAAAACTGAAGTGACTGAAGCGCCAATATGGGAAACGTATACCATTAAAGCGACGTTAGCTCAGGTAGAGGCTGCCTGTATTGATGAAACTCGGGTCTATTGCACCATTATTAATACCCCAGACAGTGTTTTGTTAGCAGGTTTTCCTGCAGATTGTTTACGCGTAATTGACAAGTTAGGTGTTCGCGCCATGGCACTTAATATGGCCAACGCTATTCATAGTGCACCAGCAAAAGCGGAATACGATGACATGGTGGCGTTATATACCATGGCGGTAAATGCCCGTATTAATACCAAGTTGTATTCAAGTTCTTGTTATTTACCGGTACCACAATTAAGTAAAGCAATAGCTCACTCTATTGCGAAGTGTTTATGTGATCGCGTCGATTTTCCGCGTTTGGTCAATACGCTTTATAACAATGGCGCTCGCGTTTTTATTGAAATGGGTCCGGGTCGTTCACTGTGTAGTTGGGTTGATAAAACACTTGAACATGAACACAAGCAGCCTGAACACAAGCAGCAACATAATCATCAACAAGTCACGCAGGTAAAAGATGGCAGTAGTAAAACCAGCGTATCAGTGCCGGTAAATGCCAAAGGCGTGAGTGACGAATTAACCTATTTTCGTGCGATTGCAAAATTAGTCAGTCACGGCGTAAAGCTTGACCTTAATAGCTTGTTTTATGGTTCGATTGTCATTAATAAAAAGACGACAAATAAAGTCATGGCAACGACAGACCATAGCGCTAATAAAGCACAAAAAAATCCTGCAAGTCAGGGGTATACCCGATCAACTTGAAGATGCTCGGGTATAAATAACAATAAGAGAAATACATGGAAAACATAGCCGTAGTAGGTATAGCAAATTTATTTCCCGGTTCAAGTGCGCCAGAAGAGTTCTGGCAACAACTGCTGACTAAGCAAGATTGTCGCAGTAAAGCTACCCATGAACAAATGGGCGCGGATGTAGAAAAATACACCGGAAAAAAAGGTGACACTGATAAGTTTTATTGTGTCCATGGCGGTTATATTCGAGGTTTCGACTTTGATGCCCAGCCTTTTTGTCACAGCAGTAACGACTTAAATACAGAATATTTAACGCAACTTGATGACTTAAACCAATGGTCTTTGTATGTAACAGAGCAAGCACTTGTTGATGCAGGATACTGGCGTAGTGATAAGTTAGCTAACTGTGGCGTTATTTTAGGTAACTTATCTTTTCCGACAAAATCGTCGAATCATTTATTTATGCCTTTGTATCATCAAGTCGTTGATGACACGTTAAAGCAAGTGATTGATAGTGATTTTGAACTGACGCCATTTTCAAAAGATGGATCTGAACAGCTAGTCCATAAAGGTTTAGTTCACGAGGACAATGCGTTAGTGGCAGGTTATCCTGCGGCATTATTAGCAAAAGCTGCAGGGTTAGGTGGCGCTCATTTCGCGCTTGATGCGGCATGTGCCTCAAGCTGTTACTCAGTAAAACTGGCTTGTGATTATTTACATACCGGAAAAGCCGATATGATGTTGGCTGGCGCGGTATCCGGCGCTGATCCTATGTTTGTTAATATGGGATTCTCTATCTTCCAAGCGTATCCAGCGAATAACATTCACGCCCCGTTTGATAAAAACTCTCAAGGGCTATTTGCCGGCGAAGGTGCAGGCATGATGGTACTTAAACGCCATAGCGATGCTGTGCGAGATGGCGATAAAATTCACGCTATTATCAAAGGTGGCGCACTATCTAACGATGGTAAAGGCGAATTTGTTTTAAGCCCTAATACCAAAGGGCAAGTACTGGTCTATGAACGTGCTTATGAAAATGCAGAAGTAAATCCAGCGGATGTAGATTACATCGAATGTCATGCTACAGGTACACCTAAAGGTGATAATGTTGAGCTGGGTTCAATGGAAACCTTCTTCTCCCGTTACGGATTTACTGAAGAAAATAAACCTTTATTAGGCTCAGTTAAATCGAACCTAGGTCACTTACTTACTGCGGCAGGTATGCCTGGTATGACTAAAGCTATTTGGGCGCTTAATGAAGGAAAAATTCCTGGCACCATTAATCTTAATGAGCCATTAAGCTCTAAAAAAGGTTATTTTGGTGCTGCTCAAATGCCAACACAAACCATTGATTGGCCAGTTAAAGCAAATAACTCACAAAAACCACGTACAGCAGGTGTCAGTGTATTTGGCTTTGGTGGCTCTAATGCTCATTTGGTTTTACAAGAGCCAACCTATGTTTTAGAAACAAGCATGCTTTCAACAACCAGCAAAGTAGCTAAACCAGCACAACCTTTAGCTATTGTCGGTATGGATGCACACTTTGGCTCAGCGCATAATTTATCAACCTTTAAAGCCTTACTCGATAATAAAGCGACCACGTTTAGAGAATTACCGCCAAAACGTTGGAAAGGGATTAATACTAATACCGCAGTAATGAATGCATTAGCATTGAATAAAGCGCCAATGGGCGGTTATGTTGAAGACTTTGATATTGATTTCTTACGCTTTAAAGTACCGCCAAATGAGCAAGATTGTTTGATCCCTCAGCAATTGATGATGATGAAAGTTGCGGACAATGCCGCAAAAGACGCTAACTTAACACCCAGCAGTAATGTCGCGGTATTAGTTGCTATGGGTATGGAGTTAGAGCTTCACCAATACCGTGGTCGCGTTAATTTAACTACGCAAATAGAAGACAGCTTGTTACAACAAGGCATAGAACTTAGCCTTGAACAACGCGAAACACTCACTAACATTGCCAAAGACGGTATTGCTTTTGCGGCGCAGCTTAACCAATACACCAGTTTTATTGGTAATATCATGGCGTCGCGTATTTCAGCTTTATGGGATTTTTCAGGGCCAGCAATTACTGTGTCGGCGGAAGAAAACTCTGTTTATCGCTGTGTTGAATTAGCGCAGAACTTATTTCAAACAAGTGATGTTGATGCCGTTATTATTGCGGGTGTCGACCTTGCAGGATCAATAGAAAATATAACCTTACGTCAACATTTTGGTGAAGTAGATTCAAGTAATCTTACGCAGCATGTATCAGATAACGCATTGCTTGATAACTCACTGCTAAATAATAATCAATGGAAAGTAGGTGAAGGCGCAGCAGCCTTTGTGCTTAAGCCAGAAAGTAACGTTGACGAGCAGGGCGCATATGCCACGATTGATGGCATCGCCTTTGTTAATGATAAAAGCGCACAAGCGATTGAACAAGCGGCGAGTAACGCGCTTGCTCAAGCCAATATAAATGCCAATGATATAAGCCAAGTAGAAGCACACAATAGTGGTTTTATTAGCGAGAATGACGCTGAAAAAGCAAGCTTACCTGCCTTGTATCAAGGTAAAGCCATTAGCTCAGTGAAAAACCAAATAGGTCACACCTTTAATGCCTCAGGTGCAGCCAGTATTATTAAAGTAGCGCTGGGTTTATCAGCCCACAGCAATACCAGCAACAGTACCAATACTAGCGGCAAAGAATACAGCGCGATTAATGGTTTAGCCAAAGACGGCAGTTGTGCACATCTTGTTTTATCATCAAGTGCTATTTCACGTGCCAAAGTAACGAACCCATCAGAGCACGTTGTAAATCAAACAGGCGTTAAAAAAAGACCACAGTTAATAAAAACGATCGCTTTAGGTGGTAATGCCATTGATGAAACGATTATAAAAGCCAGCCAACAGCCGAACGTTAGCTCGCATTTTTCTGCCATCAAAGCAGCTTTCAATACTCGTCAATTATCGTCAATGGCGAAATTAAGCGATCAAAATAAAATTGACTTGGCTCAAATCAAGCCAAGATTTAGCCAAATAAAAAATACCGTACAGACAATGCAAAACACTCAAGCAAGACAAAGCCATGAAACAGAATTAACAGGTTCAAGCGGAGCAACAGTGAATAAACCAACTAACGTTATTACCAAAAATAGTACCCCAGCTCATACTTCGGGAAGCAGCCAGAAGATAAGTAAATGTATCAGTCAGCACTTTTCTCAAGAAACGGCAACGCATAAAGCGTTCTTAACTAACCGTCAACTCGCTCAAGAGCAAATTGCTAAAATGCTGGCGCTACAAGTTGAAGCTTCTTTTAATTCGGCTATTGATTCGATAAGTATCCGTAATGCTAAAGCCGTTAATATGGTTATTGCAGCAACGTCAGCAGAAACAACGGCAGAGTTTGCGCAGCAACTAACACCGGCACCAACGGTAGAAACTGCTGAGTCTGGTATTAATGGCTCTTTTCAAGGTTCCTTTAAAGTGAAAGGGCCAGCAGGTTATAGCTATGCGCCTTTACAACTGAAAGAACGTTTTAATCAACCCAGCGAAATCATTTGGGATACTGCAGACTTAGTAGAGTTTGCTGAAGGTGATATCGGTAATGTTTTTGGTGAAGACTACCGTATTATTGATAGTTACTCGCGCCGTGTACGTCTACCTACCACTGATTATTTATTGGTTTCGCGGGTAACTGCGCTTGACGCAACGGTGAATGAATATAAAAAGTCATACATGTGTACAGAGTATGATATTCCGGTTGATGCGCCATTTTTAATTGATGGTCAAATACCTTGGTCAGTCTCAGTTGAGTCTGGTCAATGTGATTTATTACTCATTGCTTATATCGGCATTGATTTTCAAGCCAAGGGTGAGCGTGTTTATCGTTTATTAGATTGCGAACTTACCTTTCTTGAAGAGATGGCGTTTGGCGGCGAAACACTACGTTATGAAATTCATATTGATTCGTATGCCAGAAATGGCGAACAATTATTGTTTTTCTTTCACTACGATTGTTATGTCGGTGATAAAAAAGTATTAATCATGCGCAACGGTTGCGCAGGGTTTTTCACCGATGAAGAACTAAAAGACGGTAAAGGTGTGATCTTAAATGACACCGACAAAGCGCAATTAGCCAATGCTCAAAAATCAGTATTTACACCATTAATGCAGCGTAATCGTGATATTTATGATTATGCCGACATGATGAAACTGGTTAATGGTGATGTCGCTGGCTGCTTTGGCGATAGTTACGACCAAAAAGGACGTAACCCCTCGTTAAAATTCTCATCGAAAAAGTTCTTAATGATAGAGCGTATTATCAAAGTGGATGCTGCTGGCGGTCATTGGGGTTTAGGCTTACTTGAAGGACAAAAAGATTTAGATCCACAACATTGGTACTTCCCGTGTCACTTTAAAGATGACCAAGTTATGGCTGGCTCATTAATGAGTGAAGGTTGTGGTCAAATGGCGATGTTCTACATGTTGTCATTAGGTATGCACAGCGGTGTTAATAATGCACGTTTCCAACCTATGCCAGGTGAATCTCAAACGGTTCGTTGTCGCGGACAAGTACTGCCGCAACACAATACGTTGACTTATCGTATGGAAGTGACGGAAATGGGCATGAAACCTTTCCCATTTTTAAAAGCCAATATAGATATTATTCTTGATGGCAAAGTTGTCGTTGATTTTAAAAACTTATCAGTGATGATCACCGAGCAAGATGACAACTCACCTTATCCGGTAACCTTGCCTGATAACGTTAAACTTATTGAAAGTCTTGGTGATAAACCGTCAAGCGAGCAAGCCCCTGACATACTGGCAGAGCTAGATGAGCGAGGAATTGCGCCGTTTAAACACGCACATCGCCCATTAATGAAAGTGATGTCTGATTTAAGTGCGCCCAAAGAAAAAGGTGTAACACCTATTCAACATTTTGAAGCACCTATGGTCGCCGGACAAAATCGTGTTCCTAACCAAGCACCCTTTACGCCATGGCACATGTTTGAATTTGCTACCGGTAATATCTCTAAATGTTTTGGTCCTGATTTTGACGTCTACAAAGGACGTATTCCACCACGTACTCCTTGTGGTGATTTACAAGTCGTAACACAAGTTGTTGAAGTACAAGGTGAACGCTTAGATCTTAAGAAAAAATCAAGCTGTATCGCCGAATATTATGTGCCAAGTGATGCCTGGTATTTTACCAAGAATAGCCACGAAGGTTGGATGCCATACTCATTGATTATGGAAATCGCTTTGCAGCCAAATGGCTTTATTTCAGGTTACATGGGCACAACATTAAAGTACCCAGATAAAGATCTATTCTTCCGTAACCTTGATGGCTCGGGTGACTTAATAAAGCAGGTAGATTTACGCGGTAAAACTATCGTCAATAAATCTGTCTTGTTAAGTACAACGATGGCTGGCGGCATGATAGTGCAAAGTTTCACTTTTGAGCTTTATGTCAAAGATGAAAGCGCAGCCGTATCACTAGAAAGTCATGACCTAGCTCGGCATGAAAAGTTTTATAAAGGCACTGCGGTGTTTGGTTACTTTGGTGGTGATGCACTAACCAATCAACTCGGTATTGATAACGGCAGAATTACCCATGCTTGGTATGTCGATAATGAAACACCGGCAGCTAGCATTGAGACGATTAACTTACGTGATGAGCACTTATCTTTTTATCAAGCACCAGCGAATAAACCGCACTATAAATTAGCGGGCGGACAAATGAACTTTATCGACTCTGCCTCAATTGTCGAGGGTGGCGGTAGTGCAGGTGTTGCTTATGTTTATGGCGAAAGAACCATAGATCCTACCGATTGGTTCTTCCGTTATCACTTCCATCAAGACCCAGTAATGCCTGGCTCTTTAGGTGTAGAAGCGATAATCGAGTTAATGCAAACTTACGCATTGAAAAATGACTTAGGTAAGTCGTTCACTAACCCACGATTTAGTGCACCAAATAGTGTGGTTAAATGGAAATATCGTGGCCAAATAACGCCGTTAAACAAACAAATGTCATTAGACGTGCATATTACCGATATTGTGCATGAAGCTGGCGAAGTACGTTTGATTGGTGATGCGAATTTGTCTAAAGATGGCTTACGCATATATCAAGTTAAAGATATTGTATTAAGTATCGTAGAAGCATAAATAACAATTAATAAAAACTGGATACAGGACAATATGCTCCATTCATTGTCTAACAAGTGGCATCCGTGCCACGTCCGACAAGTAACTTCGGGTATGACGTAAATAAGTCGAGAGTTTCTTAATGATGAGGAACAAACCTCTCAATCGTCATTCCCGCGTTGTCTTGGCGGGAATCCATTGTTTTTTGAGCAAAAAAATAAAAGAACAGGAAATAACATGTCAAACATCGATTTTAATAATGCCAGAGCCATTGATTGGGCATGGAAAGTTAACGCCAATGAAGTTAACAGTAATGATGTACAAATAAAATCAGCGTTAATGGATTTAACAAAACCAGTGTATGTTGCTAAATCGGCGACTGGCTTAGGTGTGGTAAGCACTACCGCTGCTACAGGTGATACGGATGTATTAGCTTTCGCACAAAAACTTATGCCGCAAGATTTAGGTGATGACGCCTACAAAAAACAGCATGGCGTCAAATATGCCTATCATGGCGGCGCTATGGCTAATGGCATAGCCTCAGTTGAATTAGTGGTCGCTTTAGGTAAAGCCGGTTTCTTATGCTCATTTGGCGCTGCGGGTTTAGTACCTGATGCGGTAGAAGATGCGATTAAACGCATTCAAGCAGCATTACCCAATGGCCCTTACGCGGTTAACTTAATTCATGCTCCAGCGGAAGAAGCTTTAGAGCGTGGCGCAGTTGAACGCTTTTTAAAGCTTGGTGTTAAAACCGTTGAAGCTTCAGCTTACTTAGGTTTAACCGAACATATTGTTTGGTACCGTTTAGCTGGTTTAAGCGAAAACAGTGATGGTAGTGTCAATATTGGTAACAAAGTTATTGCGAAAGTATCACGCACGGAAGTAGGGCGACGCTTTATGGAGCCTGCACCGCAAAAACTTATTGATAAATTACTTAGCCAAGGCAAGATAACCCCAGAGCAAGCAGAGCTATCAAAACGCGTGCCAATGGCTGATGATATTACTGCCGAAGCTGATTCTGGCGGTCATACCGATAACCGACCTTTCTTAACTTTATTGCCAACTATCATCGCGCTTCGTGATGAAGTTCAAGCGCAATATAACTTCTCTCCTGCACTACGTGTTGGCGCTGGTGGTGGTATTGGTACCCCTGAATCTGCCTTAGCTGCCTTTAATATGGGTGCTGCCTATATTGTACTTGGCTCAGTAAACCAAGCCTGTGTTGAAGCTGGCGCTTCAGAGCATACCCGTAAACTATTAGCTGATGTTGAAATGGCTGATGTGACAATGGCTCCCGCAGCCGATATGTTTGAAATGGGCGTGAAATTACAAGTCGTTAAACGTGGTTCAATGTTCGCTATGAGAGCGAAGAAGCTTTACGAGTTGTACATTAACTATGACTCAATTGAAGCGATCCCAGCTGATGAGCGACTTAAGATAGAAAAACAAATCTTTAGGTCTAATCTTGATGACGTATGGGCAGGCACTGAAGCCTTCTTTACTGAACGTGATCCTGAAATGTTAGCGCGTGCACAATCAAGCCCTAAACGTAAAATGGCGTTAATTTTCCGTTGGTATTTAGGCTTAAGTTCGCGTTGGTCAAATACCGGTGAAAAAGGCCGTGAAATGGATTATCAAATTTGGGCAGGTCCAAGTTTAGGTGCATTTAATAGCTGGGTAAAAGGCACCTATTTAGAAGATTACACTCGCCGTTATGCCGTTGATGTTGCTTTGCATATGCTAAAAGGTGCTGCCTACTTACAACGAGTAAACCAGTTGAAATTACAAGGTATTACGCTAACTACGTCGCTAGCAAGTTATCATAGCGAAGACTAGTATTAGGAAAGTATTAGCAAAGTATTAGGCTAGCTTCAGACTGATGTTAGAAAGTCTGATAATAAAAATAAATAAGGGAACACTATGCCAACGTGTACTGAATTTGCAGTTTTTGAGGTTAAAAAAGCTAACTTAGCGCGTATTATCGCGTTAAGTGAATCACTATTTCTTGAAATTAATGCGGATAATAAAAACATTATTGCTCATGAAATATTAGTGAAAACCGATAATGCAGAAGAGGTCTGTTGGCATCTTACGTGGGCAAACATTGAAGCCGTAGAGGCAAGTTCATACAAATGGTCAACATACCCAAGTGCAGCAGAAATAGAGAGTTTGGTAGGTAAAAAACTCTATTATGGCCACTTTGTTGCCGTTTTTGCAGAGAATACTTAAATTCATTAGTTAAGCTATTGAGTAACTTTTGAATTTAAGGTGTATTTCTTTAAATAACTTGTCACGGCATTGAAAAATAGTATGCCAATAAAATCTGCTGATAAATCCATTAAGTCAAAGGTTCTATTAGGAATAAAGTACTGACTGCATTCTTCAATGACAACAAAGATAAACACTAAAGCGGTGCCTAAAAAGAGTTCCTTAGAATACAGCTTGAACGATTTAAATTTAAAGGCAACATTGGTAGCGAGCGTTAACAGGCCAAATAAGCAGAAGTGTCCTAACTTATCACCGTAAGGAATTCTGGCGACGAACTGAAAAAACACACTACTTTGCCCCGTATTTGCTAAATAAATAACCCAAACAATAAAACAAAAGAAAACCACTGCGCACAGGGGGATAAGCGTCTTTAAAACTTGATTCATATTGTCTTTTCTCATTATTATCATTTGTTTGGACCATATATATTTTATCTGTAATTAACACGGTACTTAAGTTGAATAAAGTCATTAGGGAAGGAAATAGACTCAGCACGTTCTAGTTTAACGGGATGATTTAATTTTCCGAATAACGGTATGCCGTCGCCAAGTATTACAGGAGCTTTGGTTATCGTCATTTCATTAATCAGTTTTAAATTAATAAATGAGGTAATGGTTGCGCCGCCGTCTATGTAGGCATGTTTGTACCCGTTTTCAAACAGCTGATTTACAAGGGTAATAATATCACCAGAGACCATTTCAACTTTACCTGCTAAGTTTGCCGGAGGCTCGGTCAGCGTATTACTCAGGGCATAAATCTTAATATTACGATAAGGCCATTGCTCAGCCGGTATATCGAAGCTAGCAATTACCTCCATGCACTTACGGCCCATAATCATACAATCTACCGAGTTGATAAATTCAGTAAATCCCATATCTGGATTTTCACTCATATCAGCATCGGCTTTACCGCTAGTATGTAACCAATCAACACCACCATCAGGCGTCGCTATATAACCATCTGTGCTTGTTGCAATATAAACGGAACATTTCATAGGCTTGTATTTCCCTAGCTCAATATAGCGGTTGGTTAACATGAATAAATTGATAGGTGAGTTGCAATTATTACGTTATTGTTAAGACAGTTAGCATAGCAGAAACGATCACGGCAATGATACAATAAGCCGGTATATAGCCTATTCATTGGCTAGCTATTAGCTAAATAAACTGAACTTAGGTTAACTATGAAAGATTGTAATCAATGCGGAAAATGTTGCATCAAATACGGAGGAGGGGATCTTTCAGCAACAAAAGAAGAAATTGATCTGTGGGAGATATTTAACCCAGAAATTTTCAAATTCGTTAAGAATAACGAAATATGGTTCGACCCCAAATCTGGCGTAAGTCTAAAGACTTGTCCTTTTCTCTATATTGCGCCCAAAAAAGATCCGTCAGCGCCCAATATGTATACCTGCAGCATTTACTTAGACAGACCTGAAGACTGTCGTCATTACCCGAGTTTAGTTGCTGAAATGATCAGAGATGAATGTGAAATGATTGAAGTCATTGATTTAGAAAACACGAAAAAAGCACAAGTAACGTTAGATATATTGATGAGTGATAGTCGGCCACCAAGTAATTCATAAGCCCGGTTTATGATGGCCACTGTATGTCATTCGTTTGAAGTTTAGCGTAGGTTTTATAGGGTTATTTCGCCGACCATGTAATCAATAGCATTGCCGGTCAGGATAACTCTGTCTTTATTGAGTTTACAAAAAACCATACCGCTACGCATTGATAGTTGTTGTGCTGTTAACGTTTTCTTGTTGAGTTTTTCTGCCCAATATGGCGTTAGTTCGCAGTGAGCAGACCCCGTAATAGGGTCTTCATTAACTCTTAATTTAGGGAAAAAGCACCGACTAACAAAATCTACATCAGCATCATTTGCTGGCGCAGTAACAACAACGCCCCTTAAATCAATATTCAACCACAATGAAAGTTCGGGGGTTAACTCTTTAACTACTTCTTCACTATCAAGCACAATAATATAATCAAATGCTGACAAGACTTGTAATGGTCTTACTCCCCCTAAACCGTTAATCAAGTCAGTGGGAAGATTTGAATTTAATTCAATAGGCGCTGAAGCAGGGAAGTCCATGCTGTAGCCAGAACTTGTTTGGCTGACAATCAGCTTACCACTTTTAGTTTGGAAGTTTATTTGAGCTTTACTGTAGCCTAAATGCTTATATAACACATGGGCGCACGCTAACGTGGCATGACCACATAAATCTACTTCTTCTAATGGGGTAAACCAACGCAACTGAATATCATTGTCGCCATAGACAAAAAATGCAGTTTCCGATAAGTTATTTTCTTCAGCTATTTTTTGAAGAATGTCATCATCAAGCCAATCATTTAATGGAATTACAGCGGCAGGGTTTCCTTCAAAAGCCTTTGAGGCAAAGGCATCAACTTGATAAATTTGTAATTTCATGAGTTCCCTAGAGGATAATATAAAGTAAAGTCTACTGTGCTTATGAACAGACCAATGTTATAGGCTGAACTGAGATAAAGGTAAAATATGGCTGTGCTAATAAGGCTGTAAAAAATTACTCAAAAAACACCCAGATTCTTTTACTGGAATTTGAATAGGAATATTTTAGTTCCAATAAGTGATTTGCTAAATCTACGGCATTTACATCCGTATTTCCCCAAGAACTTTCTTGAGACCAATGTTCAGCAATGATCTTTATTTTTTCGTCATCGATTATTGATAATGTTTCAGAAAAATTAACAGACAACAACCACAGGTTATCCGTTTGAGCAGAGCTACCACTTTTAAAACATTCAAGTAGTTCACTGATATTATCTTTAGTAAAACGACCACCTCCGAGAATTGAGTCATCAGGGATGTCATCAGAACTTTTGAAAGCGTTATCATCTACTTCTGTAAAGAAGGTTACATCCATAATCTATTCTCTATGTATTTATAATGGCCAACGAACGGGCTAAGTAATAGTAGGCTAAAATATCGAAAACCAAGCGGTTTACAACTCCCCGATACCAGAGTCAGGAATAGCCGCTAAGATTAAATTCTGCTCACCATTCGACATAGTGCCAAAATGCTGAAGTGCAAAACTAGCTTTTTTACCACTTAACTCAATTGTAACTAATTCAATAGCCGATAAGCCAATTTAATACCATGCTTTTAATCCGCATAAGGCTCAATTGGTTTCATTTGCAAGTCAAAATTTCCTGATGTTTTTATATCTCGCCTTTATTCGATGACACTATTTAAGAAAAGCCTAACACTCAACTAAACTAAGCGGATAAATATAGCATGGCTGAAATGCGGGAGGTACAAGCCACACCCCACTGTAATTTTCCATTTAACGTACTTGATACTTATTGATCCTTCTCCCAAACGTCTAGGCTTTAGCTGAACATTAAGGCAACCAAGCCAAAAGGGAAAACGTCCCACTTGCCTATCATAATTAAATTCTTACACCATTTACAAAACTGCAATTAGGAAAGAAAGAATAACTATCTACGGGCTTAAGCTCAATAATATTTATTTCACTTACTTTATCCGATTGAATTTTTTGTTCTATTTCAAAGTAAAACCACCAACGTTCGTTAAATGATGTTAATTCGATATAAGGATAACTTCTTATTTTCCAACTTCCTTTGAGATGATCTGTTCGGTCGTTCGTTTTGTTGGCAAAAGACAGTTGATAAGAATTATCTTTGTTTAAAAGAAGGTTAACTACAGTATCGCAATGTAGGCTTTCGTAATCATTAGCCAGATCTTGACTAGCCACTTTATCTTTTTGTTTAACTCCTTCTGGGAGTAAAAACAAACCAACACTATCTTTGCTATACCAATGATTTCCTGACACAAGCGCTTCTACATTAGGGATAAACCAACCTATATCAGAAAGTGAATTTATTAATATATCTAAAGTTTTTTCACCGTTAATAAAGGGAGAATAAAGCAGAGTTGATTGGTCAATTGTTTCTGGAAAAGAGAGTGTATTAGTAATAACTGTAAAGTTAGCTTCGTCCAGCTTTGAACTGATTTTTTTTATGTCAGTATCTGATAAATAACGGGTATATAAACGTACCTCTGTAGAAGAACAAGCAACAAGAAAAAGACTAAGTATTACCACACTCAAAAATTTCATTAAATCGGATCCCTACGAATACACCTAACGCCAAAATAAGTGACAAAGAAGAAAAACCAACTGTTTTTTGTCCTTTATAATGACTTTTTATACGCCAACAGCTCCTGACTTACTAATAATTAAAATTTTATTTTACCCACTACAATATCTTTAAACATTACCCAATCACCCATTAAGCTGTAAATTGGATAAACAAAAGTAGCGGGTCTATTTTTTTCAAATATAAAATGCCCCAGCCAAGCGAAACCGTAACCAATAACAGGTATAAACCAAAGCAAAGAAAAATATCTAGAGATCACAACATAAGTCATTAATAAAATAATTAAACTAGAGCCTACAAAATGAAGTCGTCGGCAGATTTTATTTTCGTGCTGGCTTAAATAAAAAGGATAAAATTCCGAAAAATTTTTATATTGATTTATCATTTAATTATCTCTAAATTTTTATCAGTTGCCTATGATTGTAAGAGGCATATAACACCTCAATCAAGAACTAAAAAATGTTTACTCTACGGTTGGAAAACTAAAAATCAATCTGTTTTTAGTCCCGTTTGGTTGGCTTATTATACGTCATAGTTAGCATCAACAAGTTCACCAATATTAAACTCTGAAATGATATTCTGGTCTTTCAACCAATTAGATATGCTTGATATGTCTGATTCAGTAACTGAACCATAGCGTTCAATAGAAGAAATAAATCCTGCAAAGGAAGTCAGATCTCCACCACCGCCAATACGCAACTTTAGAGTTTCAACATAAAGAAAAAAGTCATCCATTATTGTTGCTAATTCAGACTCATCCTTACACGTTAAATTACAATCTAACTCAACTCCCATTACAGCAAATTCATCTAAATAAAGCTTTTTTCTTAATCGAAGAGATTTTCGAGTGTGCATAATTTTTCCTTGGTATATACGCCTCAATAAGAGGCTAAAAAATGTTGGCTAAAATACTTTGCTCAGAAGCGAGTAAAATAGCATGAAGTTTGTACGTTAGTAAATATTGCTCATAATGACGCTTTATTGTATGTCCGACAAGTCACCCCTTTAGTGACAATTAATTAAATAACAATCCAGCAAAGTGAGACAAGATCAAAGCGAAACCGAGCCAACTTTTAGCAGTACTGCTTGAAATATTGGTTATGCCGAATGTCACTTATTTAGGCTTTTCCTCACGAACAAGCATTGTCATGTATTTTGTAAATCGCCGTTGTCTGGTTTCAGCTTTCTTTGCACTTGTTAAGCCATAAGCGATAACATAACGACTCGATTTATTAAGTGTTTCAAAAAACTGTTTTACTCTTGGCTGATTTTCCAACGCAGTTAAGAAATCTTCGGGCACTTTCATTTCACTTACCACGTAGGCGTTTCCCCAACGACCATCGGCTTTCGCTGCACGAACATGAACAAACCCTGATTCCTTCATCCGTTCTTCGCTTATCAAACGTTCAACATGCTCAGTGTTTCTTTTAGACCAGTTGCTTCGTACTTTTCTGGGTGTTATGCGCTGAAGATAGGCTTGGTCATCAATTGACTTTTTTACGCCATCAATCCAGCCCCAGCATAAAATTTCTATGACTACATCATTCCAAGTAACACTTTGAACCCCTGTGTTTTTCTTAAATATCTTTACCCACAACTCACTTTCAGTGGCATGATTTACCTTAAGCCACTTGCAGAGATCTTTTGGAGTTACAAATGTCATGATTCTCAATGGATCGGGTTCAGGCATCGAATTAGACTTTCTTGGTAATAGCGCCCACATTAAGGGGACAAAAATTGTTGGTTATAATGTGAAGCGAGCGGAACTTAACCAACTTGCTTCAAGTTCCGTTTAAATTGCTTATTAGGTTTCTCCTACTACTCAGAATGCGCTTTTCCATTGTTCAGTATCGATAAACCAGCGCTCCTCATAGATTTTTTCATCGTCAAACTTGAATAGAACTGACAGCTGAGAAGCCGTAATCTTATCGGATTTCCATTCAACGATCGAGACAACTTCTCGTTCCCCCTCTATTTGTCTAAGTTCCGTAATTTCGAAACCAGGAGGAAGGATTAAATCAAGACCATTCAAAGCAGAGCGAAACTCCTGTCGCCCTTCCAAAATATTGACTTGGCCGGGCATAATGAATTTCATTTCTTCAACATAATCTTTAACTAAGACATCAAAGTCACCTGTGCCAACAGCTTCCCATCCACGCTGTACTATGTCAGCTAATTTCATTGTATATTCTCCTAAAGTAATTGATACAAATTAACTATAGAAGGTATCCACTAATTGTGAGAGGCAGTGAATCATAATACTTACATAAGCGGAACCTAACCAACTGTTTGTTTTGTTTGAAGTGCTTGTTATGTGTTATTCCACCGAAGTCAGACCAAAGCCTGATCTACAGATGATTAAGAATAAAAGCACAAATATAATACCCATAGAGAATAAAATACCCTCTAGAAATAAGCTTGCACCAAAAACTAAAAATGTTGACCAACAGAGTGTAATAGCTAAATTACTAAGCCTAAACCGGCAATTGCAAGAGTGACAGCAAAACACGCGAGGAGATAAAGAATACCACGGCAAATTCTTTAAATTATTACGAAGATCCTTGTCACATACCCAAGCCTTACAATTTAGGCATTTTGCAATGTTCATACAATATCCTTTTGCACATAACGCCACTAAGAGGCGAAAAGTAGTGAGTTAAAATAGCGACGAAGGAGTAAAAAAAACACTATATTTGTCCTTTTTAACCGCTTGTTAGAACTATTTCTTAATTAGTTCATCATTCATGTTTTTACCCCCTAAGAAATCCTCTCTAGGAGTATAATTAATCCAATCTGTTTGCTTTATAATTTTATTCTGGGAATTAAACTCTTGATAAATTATAAACAACCACGGGCCCATCCTTTGTCCATCAAAGATAAACTCATGAAAAAAACCTTGTGTTACAACCGTATTTCCATCTTGAATTTGTTTTGTAATGGTTAAAATTTGCCCACCTGAAAGAGCCGTAAATTCGCCTTTATCCCAGGCTAAGAATTCTTTAATCTCTCTTTTTGTTTTTAAACTATTTCCATAGATAATATCTTCAAATTGGGCATTATCATCATAGAAAGACATTAAGAGATTAAAATCATTACGTTGTGAGTATACGTTAAAGTAGTCCACAACAATTTGAGACATTTCATTGTTATTTATACTTTTAGAAGCACACCCACTAAATAGAAGAATTATTAAGGCAATTAAAATATTACGCATATCTGGAGAATTCACCCATAGTGATAACGCCTAAATAAGAGGCTTTTTATAGTTTGCTAAAATTGTGGAGCGAAGCAGAACCTAGAAAACTGTATTTTTCCGTTCAATGTTCTTTTTATGTGCTTAGTGCACACTCCATTTTAATTGATTCTAGAACTACTCCATTTCGAGTAGTAAAGTTACTTTTGCTTTGTTCAACGAATCCATTTCGCAAATAAAAATTTGCAGCATTAAGCGATGAGTCTACTTTAAGGATTTTAATGCCTGCTTTATTAGCTTTTATAAATAGAAATTCAATCATTTTTTGACCAATTCCTTTTCCTACGCAATCAGGTGAGACAAACAATGAAAGCAAAAGTTGCTTTTCTATATTTAGCTCACCAAAACAGACAACTCTATTTTCCAATACCTTGACATATTGTACACAGCCATTATTCGCGCTTTGTACAAACCGTTCAGGATTGGCTTCTCCTACCCAGTCCAAAACTGTCTTACTATCATAATCTCTTATACAAAGAGCTTCTGCTGAAGATCTAAAAACAGAATCCATATCTGTGTAATCTGATTTGTGAGCAACTCGAATCATAAATACAGTCCTCTAAAAGCACATAACATTTTGCTAAGGAGCAAATTGTAGTTGACTAGAATAAGCGACGTAGGAGCAAAAGCCAACTGTATTTTGTCCTCATTTAACAGCGGTTAGGTTTTCTCTATTACTTTATTGTCTAAGTACTTTTCAGGAGTTAACAAGAAGGTAGAGAATAAATTTACGGCTTGTTCAAGTTGCTCTTTTATACGCTTAGGGAATACTTGCTCAATCGTATCCAACCGATCAAATTTAGAATGTAAAATAATACCCCAACGATTTTCAGTTTCTCGATCACAAGCACCTTGAGATGAGGAGTCGAAGCAATCCCAAAAAGCAGGATGATTTGTTTGAGACAATCCATCAAACCCATACAACCCATTAATTGAAAAATTAGTAGACTCTAAAAATACAATTGGTATTCCTGCACAAGAAAAAGGGAAATGATCTGACCAAGGACCCGTTTCACCCTTTGGGTATTCCTTAGATTTAGGATGTTCAACAAATTGAATACTCTTGTTAATAGACTCTGATGTTTTAATAATAGCTTTACGTAAAATAGGCTCTCCATTGTAAATAGAATCAGACTTACCACATGGATATGGCGTTGAAAGCGCGCTGTGAACATACATTTTATCGCCTCCAGCAATCATATCAAAATTAATCATGCCAGCTATATTTTGCAATGCTGTTGGAGTTAACTGCTTCACATAATATTGTGAGCCTGATATCCCTATTTCTTCTGCTCCAAATGCAATAAAACGTATATTGAAATGTCTAGATGGACTTTTAGAAATAATCTGGGCAATCTCGAGCATAGCTGCAACACCTGTCCCATTATCTATTGCTCCATATGAACCTTCGCCTTTAGAGTCGTAATGAGCACCAAGAATAATAGTCGGTAAATCATTACTTCCTAATTCAGCAATTATATTGTTTGACTTAAAATATTGCTCTTTATTTTTAAACTCAAAAGGTTGAACCTTTACCTTAAAGCCAAGTTCTCTAAGTGTGTTAGATATAAATTTAGAAGTATTCATTTCCTCTACAGATCCTGAAGTTCTAACCCCAATGCCTTCATTAACAGAGACCAATTGCTGCAAATATGAATAAGCATCTTTTTCATTAGCAAAAACAGAGGTCGTACAGCAACACAAAAGTATTATATTTGCTATTTGAGATATTCGGTTTTGAAACACTTTTTTAATCCTTTTTAAAGAGTATTAACACAATATTCGATTGATAGAGTTAGAAACCTAACGCCCTGTTAGCAGTTGTCCGTTTGAAGCCTTGTTAGCTTTGATGGCTCATAAGCATTGCCATACCTAGCCAAGAGAACCATAATATTTGGCCTAAGCCAAATATTTCTGTCAGTATTTCAGCAGGATAAATAGTGAGAATACCAACAGTACCAATAAATAGACCGAAACAATTTAGCAATTTAGGTAATTCAATAATTTTTAAGCCTGCAACACTTAATAAAAGAACCCATAACCCTCCTACAACTTCGTTACCTCCCCCTAAACCTTCAACTATTGTATTAATAACGATCCAAAGAGTCATTGCTTGCTCTGCGTTTTTGGCAGACAAATCGATTACAGCAGCTAATCCTACATTTGCAATCATTCCACTTGCTATGACAAGGCCAACCCAAATAATACCGAAGACCGAAGCAGTTTGTGATAAAACAGGGGCTTTGGTTTTCATTCGTTGATGGATCGCTAAAACTAATACCGCCAAAAAAAGACCAAAGGCGACATACATAGTTAAGTTAACTATCGATAAAATCACTTGATTATTAGTTAGAAAAATAAATTTATGTGTATCATCCGCACTGACAGGGTAATCCCAAAACGCTCCAAAACGCTCCAAAAAAAACAAAAGCTGATATGTAAATAATGGCCTCAAAAAGTGCTGCAACGCCACCTATTTTTTGTAATTTATTCAAGACTCTACCCTTGATTATAAAAATTTTAAGTTAACATAAAAGAATAGTTGTTAACGACTTCAATATGTAACAAAAGCTAACGCCCTAATAAGGGGCTTTTTTAGTTTGCTAAAATGTTGAACGAAGTGAAACCGAGCAAACTGTAAAAAGTCTCACTTGAGTAGCTTGTATGGATAAATTGCTGATATACCGACTATAAAAAACTAAGAAGTAATAGTAAACCTATAATTCCCGAACCAAATAATAGGTATTTACCAAAGGTAGAATTATCTTCGAGAGTTTCTTGATGCTGCGCTTGTAATTGAGCCAACTGTGATTCATTTAAATCAGAGCAATGAATACATTTATCGCTTGCTTCCGGTGTATATAATTCACATCTATCACAGCGTTTTTGTTTCGGCTGCTTAGCTTTCATTGCTAGACTCATTCCTACAGACATTGTGAAATCCTTTACACATAACGCCTCGTTAAGAGGCAAATAATTTGTCCTGCTTTAACGACTTGTTAGGTATGCCGAATTCATATACTTAACTCAATACTCTGATTTGGTTTATTGAATTTACTCTAATATGAGTTTGAAAATAATATTTTTCAGTTCTCTTACCATTTGAAATAAACCAAATTTTCATTTGTTTGGCTTTACCAGTAACTTCGATATTTTTATTAATGAAATATGCTTCTGGCGAAGAGCCATATTTTTTTGTAAACGCTGCGATTGTTTTAGGGTGGAGTGCTACCGTAATACTTCTTCTATCTCTGTAATCTAATTCAGTGTTTAAATAGACAACTTTTCTCTCTACACCTGATGCTTTTATTGAAAATTGAAAAGTACCTCTTATACCATCTGGTGCATTTAGTTCTGTTTGTTCAATTAAACGCATCACATCAGTTGAGGGTTGATTTGAAGTTACGTCAGACGTTGTTGTACATGCAGATAAAACTAAAATTGATAATAATATTAAATACTTCATTGAGATGACATCCTTGTTTGTATACCTAACGCCGCAATAAGCGGAAAATTATAGTTGGCTAAAATGTTTGAGGAACGAAAAACAGCCAACTGTAAATTTTGTCCTTTTAAACTACTTGTTATATGCACAACACTAAGATTTAGCAGGTTTTATTTTTACACGTTTGAATGCAATAAATAAAACATCTACTACTGTGATCAGTATGATAATCGAACAAATAAAGTTTATTGAATCTAAATTAACGCTAGATAGATTAGGTTCAAATAAATTTGTAAATGCTAAAACAAGCATTGGAATGATAAACGATATTCCAATTATATATTTCATTTTCATATACGACTCCTATTACTCTCAAGTTAGAATTAGTCACCAAATCAGAGGTGCATTTTTCCGCTTGAAGAGCTTGTTATATTACTATTGATACCAAACACTTACGACGACTGTTGCAGGCATCCATGAACCACCACTTTGTGATTGAGTGATATTTTTAATTTCCACATCTGGCTTTGAAGCGAGCCAAAGATTGATTTCAGCTTCTAAACCACAATCAGATGATGATGTTGAACTAGGCCAAAAACCTTGCTTAGGCTTAATGATTTTTGTGAATATTTTAACTTCCATTTTAGAAATATACTCCATGTTGATTTAGTAATATAACGCCCAAATAATGGGCTAAGCAATGGTTGGCTAAAATTGTGTAGCGAAGCGAAACGTAGCCAACTGTTACGTTTCCTTGTTGATTTTCTTGTTAAATCTCGTTTTATAAAGCCACTTGATATATATCTATTTCGAACCCACGAAATACAGAAGATTTAATAAATTGAAAGCCTGTTCTGTTTACGACTTTAACAGAGCTAACATTATCCGATTCTATTAGTGCGTGTACCGCGTTAAGATTTAAGGATTTTTTAGCAAAGTCTAAAATCCCATTTGTTGATTCAACAGCATAACCTTTACCTTGTTGGTCAGTGGTAAGGCGATAGTTAATATGTATAACATCTTCAGAGTTCAAGTTGTGTTTATTAAGACCGCACACCCCAACAAACTCATCAGTAACAGAGTTAAAAATTGCCCAATGCCCATAGCCATTTAAGTCATACTGTTTTTTGCAGTTAGCTATATAATCATGGATTTGTTCTTCTGTGTGAACACCTACAGTTGAGTATTGCATTACTACAGGATCAGCTAACACTTTTGATAGGTTTTTAGCATCCTCATTCGTAATTTGACGAATACATAACCTTTCAGTTTCAACAATAATCAACACAAACTCCTAGAGATATAACGCCCTCGTTAATGGGCAAAATATTGTTGGCTAAAATAGTTGAGGAACGAAACACAGCCAACAATATTTTGTCCTGATTTAACAGCTTATTATAAGTTTAATTAACTACACAAGAACAAGCTATTTCGCCGTCTTGAACCCACTCTCTGTAGCCTGAACCACATTTCATTTTATAATGATTACAAGTTGCCTCGTTACCATAAGCAGTACTATTTCCAGTAACCGTTGTAGTTATAACGCCATCAATAATTTCGCCCGCAGACCAAGGTTTAATATCTAAAGCAGTACAACCAGAGAGAAAGGTAATAGAAAATACGAGTAGAATGAAATATGTTTTATTCCCAGCAACCATTTTAATACTCCAATACTTAGAAACTTATAACGCTTTGATAAGCGGGAAAAACTTGTTGGCTAAAATTGTGAACGGAGTGAAAAAGCCAACTGTTTTTTTTCTTGTTATGTAATTTACTGCTGCGGTGTTTCTTTATTTTTGAGAGGAGCTAAAAGCATATAGAATATCCAAGCAAACCAAGACACAAAGACTACTAATAACAACCAAGCCAATTTTTCACCACCACGAGTTTTTGATGAACTTAAAATTAAAACTACGGGTAAAACCCAAACTAAGAAAAATATTATCAAGATTGAAAAAATCCCTATACCACCCATATTGCTACTCCATTTATTTAATTACATAACAATTTATTATGAGGAAAGCCCCTTGTTTCTACAAGATGGGATTAATCGTCCATAATTTTATAATGTTAGGAGGTTACTCGATTGTTACTGATAGATCAATCAGTTAAAAACATTGCTCAAACTGGTAGATGTGTGAAAGGAGGGGATTTGCGCGCTTTCTTGTAGAAAGAAGGATTTATGTTAAGCTGTATGTATATACAGTTGGCAAGAGGTTTTTATGTCTTCGCCATTTTTACAGTCTATTGCAGAACAAATGCGTTTAAAGCGTTATGCCAAAAGAACGATAGAAAGCTATGTTTATTGGATAAAGGCGTTTATAAATTTTAATGGTCAGCGTCACCCAATAAAGTGTCATGATGCTGAAGTAGAAAATTTTTTGTCTCATTTAACTAACAAACTCAATGTTGCACCTAGAACCCAAGGTGTGGCATTAAATGCTTTAGTATTTTTGTATCGGGGGATCTTATTAAAACCTTTAACTCTCGAACTTAATTTTAATAAATCTAAACAACAAACTAAGTTACCTGTCGTGTTAACTCAAGCAGAGATCATCGCGTTATTAGCCAAAATATCAAATAACTATAGTTTGCCTTGTAAATTAATGTACGGAAGTGGGTTGCGTTTAATGGAGGTTGTTCGCTTAAGGGTACAAGACATTGATTTTGACTTTCATGCTATTCAGGTATGGCAAGGTAAGGGTGGTAAAAACCGGCGTGTTACGTTAGCAAAAGAGTTATGTAATTCGTTAAAATCTCAAATAGCGTTAGCGCAGTATTATTATCAACAAGACCAATACAATCCAAACTATAAAGGCGTATGGCTACCTTATGCTTTAGCGAGAAAGCATCCTAATGCGAGCAAAGATATGCTGTGGCATTATCTTTTCCCTTCGAGTCGGTTAAGTAGAGATCCTGAAACAGGTTTTGTTCGTCGACATCATATTGATGAAACAACATTAAGAAAATCAGTGAAAATGGCTGCACTGAATGCGGACATAGCAAAAAATGTGACTTGTCATACGTTACGACATTCATTTGCCACACATTTATTACAACGAGGTGCCGATATTAGAACCGTGCAGGAGCAGTTGGGACATACTGATATTCGTACAACGCAAATATACACTCATGTAATTGAACATGGCGCAAACGGTGTGCGAAGTCCTTTATCTGACTTACTTTAAATACCGTTATGTAGAATAAAAAAATCCGCTCAGTCTATACTCAAGAAAGTGCGGATTATTATGCTATGAAAACATTTAATATAAAGTGCTTAACGCTTTTATTACTTAAGTATTAACTAGGCTTTCTTAGTTGTTATGTAGTCATTAACTAAATCGGCTAAAACGTTAAGTGGTACTGGACCATTTTTTAATACTACGTCATGAAACTCACGAATATCAAACTTATCGCCTAACTGAACTTTGGCATGTTCACGTAATTCAATGATTTTGTTCATACCAATTTTGTAAGCTGTCGCTTGTGACGGCATTACCACGTGACGCTCTACCATTTTTACTGCATCAGACATGGCATTAGGCGTATTTGTAGCGTAGTACTCTATACCTTGCTTACTAGTCCATTGTTTAGAGTGAATACCTGTATCAACCACTAAACGACATGCACGCCATAATTCCATTGCTAAGCGACCAAAGTCAGAATAGGGGTCTTGGTATAAGCCAATCTCTTTAGGGATCATCTCTGAATAGAGTCCCCAACCCTCAGTCTGGGTCTGTATATACATACGCATAATTGATGAGGTTTTTGTAAGTGGTTCTAAGATCACTTTGTGCGCTTAGCGGAAGTTAACCATGACATTCACATTACTTCCGCTTCTTTAGCTATGAGTTGACCTTAATGGCGTCGTTGAAAAGTCTAGGTAATACTACACTGCGGACTTAGAATCTTAGCCAAAAAGAAGAGATAGCTAATATAGCGAACATATATGGAACTCTGAATTCAATAAAATTTTTAAAATGGAGTACCTTGAGGTTCTTAAAATGTCTTAAAAAGTATTTCATATCAGCGCTCGTAAGTTCGTATGGAACTGTATAAAATAATGCTGACTCAGTAGCTTCATCATCCTTAAACTCTAGACCGTCCTGTCCGTTCAGTAGATTAAATATCAATTCATTTTGATAACTTTTAGCCCCAAAAATTCTAAACTTGTGAGCAATTTTATCGCCGTCATATTCTTGAAATTGGATTCGATTAATATCAATATGATTGTTTCTTAGATATAACTTAACCTTCTCTTCAGTCCAGTAACGAATTAGTGATTCTTCATATTTTTTTTGGTTTCCTATATCAGTCATACGTAAATAATAGTCTCCATGATTTGACCAGAACAATATTAAATAAACTACTAGGCTATAAACCAGTGCAATAAATAGCGCATAACCTATAATAGCAGGATTTGATATTGTCCCACTAACAATGCCTATCCCGGAACCTGTAATTTTTATTCCCGCTAGATTATAAATAAGTGAAAATATGGATAACATAATTAAGGGCTTGCGACGCCTTTCACCTTCTGTGTCTCCAAATTGACTAGGATTTTTAAAAAAACTACAAGCGGCTCGCTCATTATCACTAATATCTAGCAACTCCGGATTTATAATTCCTAACACTTCCTGACCGATACTCATACTATTTACTATGCCTATTACAAACTTATTGTATTGATTATAATACGTTATCTATTTTCGATTAAACATCTGAATTTTAATCTTTCAAATACAGATAAAGAGGTAATAATTTGAATTCAATGTCTAATTTTCGCACTGGCAAGACATAAGGACTAATTATCAAAATGACTATATTCGTATCAAAGTGATCGTTAGATGGGATGAATTTCACTCGTAAATTTAGACCGCTTTGTGGCCAGCCTGTGTGAAAACTATTTTTAACTTTCGTAATAGAATAATATCAACGAAAAAAGGCGCTGTAGATTAAATTCTGTAGTACGTTTGATAACAAACCACCTGTTAATTTACGTAGCGTCGCATAAAAAAATTACGCAGGGAGTTTTCACACATAGATGGCATGAGTGATCTAATTTTCTGATCGTTATTCTCGAGCATTATGTGTAGTCAAAAGTATGTAAATTAATGTTCAGCCTTTTACGTGTACGACAAAGACAAAAACTGGGTAACGGTTTAATTGGTTGTTGGAGAGGGGGATCTTTAGTGACCTACGCGTAAGGCGAAGTCTCTGGTAAGTATTGTGTATATATTTCGAGGCTTAGACTTCAGTATGAGCGGTATATCCACCAAATTTACGGAACTTTGGGATGCCCGTTAATTCTTGTTGGATTGCCAATTGCATGTGATGACCAGGAATACCTTCATGGTAGGCTAATGCTGCCATTTGATAAGAAGGCATAGCTGCCATGTCATAGAGGTTGGCGTAGTAAATTCCCGGACGAGAGCCATCTGGAGCCGGGCTTTCATAAAACGCTTTTCCGGCTGATTTTTCTCTGAAACCTTCAACAGCTTTAACTTTTAATGTCGCTTTTGGCTTGGTTAAAAATAAGCTGTCTAAGCGGCCTTCCATATCATCGATAAGTGCTACGGCTTCATCTAAATAACGCTGTTTCCCTTCATCGCTAGCTGGGTAATAAAACTGTTTGTCGTTACGCATAAAATCAAAAAAGTCATTAAGATTTCCTTCAAAACCAACGGCTTTCTGGATGACAAGCATTTCATTATGGATACGTGACACTTCACTTAAGCCAAGAGTATGAATTTGATCTGCGGTTAAATTAGTTGTGGTGGTGCGTTTTAAAGCATTATTGTAAAAGGCTTCACCGTCAGGAAACTTCCATGCACCATCGCGGGTGTCTGCTTTTGTCTCAAGTGTTGTTAAATAAGTAATTAATTGTTCGTAACCTGGTTTCAAACTGTCGATTAGTGCTGTTTTTATATCAATAATTAAGACCGATTTTTCTTCATCGGTAATGTTAAGTTTATCAACCTTGTGGGTGAAATCGCCAAAAATAGTACTGTTAGATGAATTATCAAAGGGGGCGCCGACCAGAATGTTTTTTGAGTCTCTAATAACGTGAGGAAAGACAAACTTAGGTGCAATAATACCTTTCATTTCACGCAGTTTAAGTTGCTCAACAAGCTGCTCTAGTAATTTTTTAGCACCGTGAACACGGGCAATATAATCTTGTGCTTCTTTTATATCACTAATAGAGTGCTGATTAATCAAAAAGGCGGGTATTTGTGAATGTGTACCAAACATTTGATTAACAGGGTAATTATGAAAACGCCATTTATAATCTTCGATACGGTTTTCGAATGTTTGCATGTATAAACTGTGGCTAATTTGAGTTTGTTCATCAAGCGTATTAACATCAATAGCTTGTATTAAAGCTAAATTATTTTTAGCGAAAGCGAGTTCTTTTTCTTCATTTTCTTGTGAAAGATCATTCCACTTGTCGTAATCTTTTTTTATGCCTAAATAGGTTTGCCATGAAGGGTCACGATCAACTTCTTGGTTAAAAATGTTATCAAACAACGCATTGGCTTGCTCTGAAGCTGTCTTTACGCTAACCGCTGTTTCATCAGCTGTGGCTGCTATGTGTTGGTTATTTTGTGGTGCTGCTTTATCTTCTGAACAAGCGCTTAGTAAAGCCGCGGCAACAGCAACGACTAATAGGGACTTTTTAAATGACATATATTTCTCATCTGATTCACATTATCCCTAGTTTGCCTTAATGTATGTAGCTAATTCAATGAATGCTCGACAGATTGTTCTAAAATTACGACCAACAGGTTTTGTGAATCGGTAAAAAGAAGTAAACTGAGTTATATCATTAGATCCAAGCGACCATGGAAACCCAGTAAATGAAATTTACCGTTGGCTTTCGAAAAGTTAAGAATGAAGACATCGATTTTTTGTTAGAGTTGCGGAGAAAAACCATGACTCAGCATTTGCTCGCGGCAGGTATTCGTATGACCGATGAGCAGCACTTAGTTCGAATTAAAGAACATTTTTATGAGAGCCATATAATTTTAGCGGACCGTAAACCTATCGGCTTAGTGAAAATGGGGGTTGTTGCGCTTAATAATACGCATAAAAGCTTACATATTCGGCAGATACAAATTATGCCAAAATATCAAGGAAAAGGTATCGGTAGTAAGGTTATTAAGGTAGTAAAAAAGCGTGCTTTACAGTTATGCTTACCGATCACCCTAAATGTTTTATTGAAAAACCCCGCTAGAGGATTGTATTTGCGTCACGGATTTCAAGTGGAGAAGAAAAATCGTTTGGAATATCAATTACGTTGTCCATTAGAGGTGATTGCCGCTTAGCTGATTAATTTTAGCTTGTCAGCGACAATCATTATTTTCGTATTTAGTCATGCTTAACTAAATGAACTGAGTAACATCTCTAATAAATAAGCCTAGTAGATAAGGCCGTTACGTTTTACTTTGTTCGGGTCAATACGTGATGGCGTAATAGAACCATCAACCAATGGTGTGGTTGCTATTGCTAGCATTTTTATCACTTGTAACATTGAAGGTAAGTTCAAGCTATTAATGTCATCGGTCACTTGATGGTAATGTTGGTCTTTATCGAGTTGCGTACTACTAAAGCTATGAGCCGGTACACCTAATCTTGCTAACGTTGCATTATCTGAACGATAGAATAAGTTTTGTTTAGGGTAGGGGTCAGCATAAACTTTTAGGTTCTGTGGTGCTAATGCTTGGTTTAGTTGCTCACCTAGATTTGAACGATCCATACCCGTCATCCAAACAGTACCATCACCAAACATGGCGGGTTTACCGATCATCTCAATGTTAATCATGGCTGTTATGCTTGTTGGCTCTACATGAGTAGAAAAATGACGAGAGCCAAAACCACCAATCTCTTCGGCACTAAAAGCGGCAAACATTAATGTTCTTTCATTATTGCCCATTTGAGCAAAGTGATTGGCTAAATTGATAATGGCTGAAACACCAGAAGCATCATCATCAGCACCATTATAAATTTCAGTTGGTGTTTGTGATTGACTATTAGACGTATCATCAATACTCGGTTTAATGCCTAAATGATCATAATGAGCTGAGTAAAGTACAACCTCGTTAGCTCTGCTTTTACCAGGTAAAATACCCACTACATTACTTAAGGTTGTGTCTGTAACCGTGGCGTTGCCTTTGACGCTAAATGTTTTTGCTTTGCTAATGTCAGTTAACGCCATAACAATAACGCCACCTTGCTCTGTAGCATTTTTGGTAACGAGTTTAGTTAAGCCTTGAGCAAAGTAACTTTGATAGCGCTTAAAGCTTTCTTCATGTTTTGGGTGAAGTAATACTAAATGTTGACCACCTTGGTTATTTAACTCACGCAGCGATTTACGCATGTTGTCGTCTTCACCAATCATAACCATATTTACAGGCTGATTATTTTCCTGAGCATTACTATGCCATGAAAACTCAGTTTTTGTTGTTGCCATGGATAACAATTCACTTGAAATTGCTTGGCCATTTATTTCAACAGTAAGGGTATTAGGGGTAATTCGTTGTACTGAATATTGCTGTTTAAAGTTGGGGGCACTCTTTGCTGTCGTAAGACCTACTTCATTAAAACGCTTAGCGATAAAGTCAGCAGCATGGCGGATATCAAGGGTAAAGTTATCACGGCCTTTAAGTTCATCACTGGCTAAGTAGCTAACATCTTCAGTAATTTGCTCTAAAGTAATGGTGTTATCAATAGTAGTAGCGGTACTTTTTTTATCATCTACAGTAGCGTTAGACGTTTCACTGTCGAGGCCTAAGTCAATATTGCTACAACTTGATAAAGATAAGCAGGCTAGCGCTAGTAGCGTAAGTGAAGTTGCCAACGCTACTGATTTTAATCGTTTTTTAGTCATTTTATTTGTCCTGAAGGGAAGGCCTTTTACTTGAGTTTTGTTGTTTCAATTAATAATGTTTCTTCACCTGAAGTTAACCATAATTGACCATCTTGAATGCTGCACTGAAATTCCATATTACGGCTAAGTAGTTTAACCAATGCTTCACAGGTACTTGTGTCGAATTGTTCTATGCTTAGTCGCTCAAGTTTTTTCAGATTTTGTTCCGCTTGAGACCACCAAGTATTTACGCTACTACCGTAACAATAAAGCTTTACTGCTTTTGCTTGGTTACAGGCTTTTTTGAGACGTTTTTCATCTAACTGACCCAGTTCAATCCACAGGTTTATTTCATCGCTGTAATTAATTTGCCAAATAACCGCTTCACTTTCATCACTAACGCCTTTTCCAAACTGTAAATCTTCGTGGGCATTAAGGATGTAGGCAATGATACGTATCATCAATCGTTGCGGTGTTTCTGAAGGGTGTTGAGCAATGGTAAGTTGCAAGCTGTCGTAATAATTACGATCCATATCGGCAAGTTCGATATTGGCTTTGTATATAGTTGCTTTAAGGGCCATGTGGTCTTAGGAGGTGATAAATAGTGGCGGTATCATAACAGTATGTTGCTAACTTGCAAAAGCCTGTAAAGATAAAGTAATCGGGTTGTATCAAGCCGATTGTAAACAGGTGGTATTGATCAAGTGAATAACTAGGATAATGGTAATTAATTCTACTTATGGTGAGATTTAAAGCATGATAAAGTTTCGGATTATTTTATCCCTACTTTTGTAAGAGGCTCACATGACAATTCAATCTTTTTTTCCACCACAACGTACTTTGATGGGACCGGGTCCATCAGATGTTAGTCCTCGTGTTTTATCTGCCTTAGCAAGGCCAACTATAGGGCATCTAGACCCTTGTTTTGTTGCCATGATGGATGAAGTGAAAGAGTTACTGCAATATGCATTTCAAACTAAAAACAAGTTCACTATGGCGGTCTCTGCTCCAGGGTCTGCGGGCATGGAAGCATGTTTTGTTAACTTAATCACCCCAAGTGATACCGTGGTTGTTTGTGTTAACGGTGTATTTGGTATGCGTATGATTGAAAACGTAAAACGTATTGGTGCCAAATTGGTGGCTGTTGAGGGGGAATGGGGTAGAGCGGTTGATCCCAAAACATTGGAAGCAGCACTTCAAGCAAACCCACAAGCAAACTTTGTTGCCTTTGTTCATGCGGAAACATCAACCGGGGCGTTATCAGATGCGAAAACTTTGTGTGCTATCGCCAAGAAACACGGCTGTTTAACAATTGTTGATGCGGTAACTTCCCTTGGTGGTGTTGAACTGCGTGTTGATGAATGGCAAATTGATGCCGTATATTCGGGTAGTCAAAAGTGTTTATCTTGTGTACCTGGTTTATCACCGGTAAGTTTTAGTGATAAAGCCGCTGAGGTTATTCAAAATCGTGGTATTGCGGTGCAAAGTTGGTTTTTGGATCAAACGCTTGTGATGGGCTATTGGTCGGGAGAAGGTAAGCGTAGTTATCATCATACTGCACCGGTTAACTCTTTATATGCCTTACATGAATCATTAGTGATGTTGCAAAATGAAGGCTTAGAAAATAGCTGGGCTCGACATAAAACCATGCACGAGAAATTAAGTGTTGGCTTACGTGATTTAGGTTTAGATTTTATTGTGCCCGAAGCTGAACGGTTACCGCAACTTAATGCCGTTTATATTCCAGAAGGTATTGATGATGCAAAAGTTAGACAGTTTTTACTTAATGAATATAACTTAGAGATTGGTGCAGGTTTAGGTGCTTTCGCAGGCAAAGCATGGCGTATAGGGTTGATGGGCTATGCCGCAAGAAACGAAAATGTCACCTTGTGCTTGGCTGCATTGAAAGAAGCTTTACAGCAGTAGTTATTTGCTGAGTTGAAATCGTAAAAGTATAAATAAAAGCCCGCTATTGATGTTTATCAGTAGCGGGCTTTTTTTGCGTTATCAAAGTGTGACTCTGTGGTTTACCAAGTGCCACTATTTTCCATACTTAACCATGGCTCTTGTGGCGCTAGTGAACCATCTTTTTGTAATAACTCGATTGCGATACCATCAGGTGAATTAACAAAGGCCATATGACCACAGCGAGGCGGTCTGTTTATGATAACGCCAGCGTCTTGGAGTTTTTGACAGGTGTGATAAATGTTATCAACTTCAAACGCTAAGTGACCGAAGCTGCGCCCAGCAGAGTAATCTTCAGTTGAACCCCAGTTGTGAGTGAGTTCAACTTCAGGACCACCTATTTCAGTCGCTAAGTAAACTAAGGTGAATCTTCCAGCAGGTACTTCACTACGTCGTGTTTCTATTAAGCCAAGTTTATTGATATAAAAATCTAATGATTGGGCTAAATCACGTACACGTACCATGGTATGTAAAAACTTCATAAAGCTCTCTTTTTGTTAGCGTAGTTATTGGGGAATATTAAGTTTAAATTTATTAGCTTTATAAGTATTAGCATTTCAGTCGACTTAGCTCCACTTCAATCTGTTCAACAATCCCTTTAGAATGAGCGCTGTTTTCTTGTAATTTACGCCCTAATTCAGCTAAGCCTGTACTACTATCGGAAACGGAGACTAATCGAATATTTATATCCTCTGCTACATGGCTTTGCTCTTCGGCTGCAGTAGCGACCTGCTCAGTACTTTCGCTCATCACTTTGATGCTTTCCATTGTTTGTGAAAGACGCTCAAAGCTGATACTTGTTTTATCGACAGTACTTGTAATCGAGTCTTTGTTTGCAGCCAGTGTTTCAACGGCTTTATTGACATCGATTTGTAAATTTCCGATTAAATTACTGATATCTTGAGTCGATGTTTGAGTTCTAGCGGCTAAGTTCCTAACCTCGTCAGCAACAACGGCGAAACCTCGACCTTGCTCTCCTGCTCTCGCTGCCTCAATGGCAGCATTTAATGCCAGTAAGTTGGTTTGATCTGCAATGGACCGAATTGTTTCAACAATACCGGTTATATCAGAACTATGGGCAGCAACTTGTGATATTTGTTCACTCGTTAATGCTATGTTTTTTTCAAGAAGCTGCACGTTTTGTACACTACCCTCTAAGATATCCTGAGTTTCTTGTAGAAGGGCATTGGCATGTTTTCCACCATTGGCAGTTTCTACGGCAAGCTTTGCAACTTCACTTGAGGCAGCCGCCATCTCGGTCATTGCAGTGGCTATACTGTCTAAATTAATTTGTTGCGCTTGAGTATCACTTTCAACGTCATGAGCAATATTTTCTAATTCCCCAAACTTACTCGCTAGCTCATTGGAGAAAACTTTAGATGAGCCAATCATTTCAGCCAACTTATTAATAAATTTATTAAAACCATTAGCCAAGAGTATTAATTCTTCATGACTTTCAACCTTTACTTTTTGAGTTAGGTCACCTTCACGGTCTGCTAACTCTTGAATTGCAGAAGAAAGTAGTTTTATAGGCGAAGTTATCGACTTAGCAAGCCAAATAGCAAAGAATAATGCGGCTAGTAAGAACAATAGAGAAAAGAATAGAAGCTCAGTGAGTGCATTATTATAGGACTCATTCGCTTTTTCTGTCATTTTTAAGACTGAAGCTAATGCTATTTTTTCAGGAACAGAAACAAGCAGTGTCCAAGTCACATTTGCTTCACTGATAAAGACAGGTACTTTAACATGCCAGTCAGAGTCAGAGATAATTGAGTTGTTAGAATTGCTCAATAGGGTTGAAAATTTCGGGTTTACATCACTGGCTTTTTTAGATAATTTTTCAGGGTAACTACTTGAAGCAATTAGTAAATTCTTTTGACTGAATAAACTGATGGATGCATTACCATCAAATAATAATTTAGACTGTTCAGTGATCCACTTTTGTACGACAGGTAAATTAATATCAACACCGACCATTCCTTTAAATTGGTTTGATACAATCACTGGCGCAGATAGTGTCGTCATTAACTCTTTACGACCAGGCTCTATTTCATACAAGTAGGGATCAAGCGCGCAAGGCTTTAGGGAATCTTTACTGCATAAGTAAAACTCAGCGGTACGAATACCATTATCGTCTTTTGTACTAATATATTTATCTTCTGCATTGTCTGTAGGGTAAAATACGGCTTGCCCATTCTCCTTGATCCAATAGATTTCTAAGGAGCCTGTTGGCGTTGAGTGTTGTGGAAAATCAACAAAGGTACTATCAAGACCATCGTAACCGTCTGCTTCAAACTGAGCGTAAAGCGAACTGATAGTAGGCGTTGCATCTAACGTGAAACGACTTAAGCTTTTTACTACATCTCTACTGAAAGGTGTACTTGGGTAGGCTGTTTTAGATAAGGTTTCAGCTAAAATTAGCGCGGGTGAAAAACTTTGTTTAAGTAGTTTGCTAATGCGTTCACCGGACAATTTTCCTGCGTCATTCATGGATTCAAGTACAGAGTTTTGCAATAATTTTTTAGTCGACAATATTTGCTCATGAGATAATGATGATAAAGTACGCGCGGTTAGCACGCCAAAACCAATAGCACAGAGCAAAACAATACTAACAAATAATAAAGTAACTTTCTTTTGAATGGAGTGTCGTTTATTTAACAGCATGCTGAAGAGTCCTTTTTATATAGTTAAACATCTATCGGTATCTTATTAATAAATTTAAGACTTTAGCATAGACAATGAAATTATAGATATTAAAAATACTTTTAGATAACTTAACAATACCAATAGAGTTGTCACGTTTGGTAACGTTTTATTAATAACTTAGTGGGGTAAGATACAGTCTACTATATTGATGCAATATTTGCTTTTTTAGTGCTATTCCAACCCTTGATTTTTAAAATTAATCAGCTGATTTTATCTTATTAGTCTTCTTTTGAAGCGTATTCACATAAATCTTCAATGATACAAGAGCCACATTTGGGTTTCTTTGCAGTACATGTGTAACGGCCATGCAATATGAACCAATGGTGCAAGTTAAACATAAACTCTGTTTTTCGAGGTGTTAGTTTTATTATATTTGCTTCAACGTGGTCAACCGTTTTACCGGGTGCATATTTTGTTCGGTTAGCAAGTCTATATATATGGGTATCTACCGCTAAAAAATAATTACCTTCATTATCCTTTAACCAACCAAAAGCTGTGTTTAACACGACGTTAGCTGTTTTACGTCCTACACCCGGCAATGCTTCTAATGCCGCTCTATTTTCGGGTACTTCACCACCATGTAAATCAACTAACATTTGACACGTTTTAATGGTATTCACTGCTTTGGTATTGAATAAGCCAATCGTCTTGATATATCCTTTTAATCCATCAAGTCCTAGGTTCAAAATTGCTTGCGGTGTATTGGCTACTGGATAGAGTTTATCAGTGGCTTTGTTAACACCAACATCAGTAGCTTGCGCTGATAATAAGACGGCAATGAGTAATTCAAAGGGGCTAGAGTAGTTTAGCTCAGTAACTGGATTAGGGTTTTCATCGCGAAGCCGCGTTAACATTTTTATGCGTTTTTCTTTATTCATGGCTCTACTCTTCTATCGCTTATCAGGTGTAAAGTGTCAGATGGAGCGGGACGTTTGCTGGCATAATTAACCATTAATTACGTTATCATTAAGCCTATTATCGATAAAAATGTTATCGATAATAGGCTTAATAGTAGCAATATTGGCGGTTAAGAGTCGAAGTTAACACGTACTCTTTCAATAACTTGCTCAGTATCGACCACTTTTCTGGCTTTTAAATAGTTATCAATAGCATTTTTAAGGGCAATTAAAATACCCATCGCAATAAAGGCTCCCGGTGGTAAAATAGCTAATAAGAATTGGCTATCAAGTTGCATTACTTCAACGCGAAGTACGCTTGCCCATTCACCAAATAATAAATTGGCACCATCAAAAAGTGTCCCTTGTCCGAGTATTTCTCTTATTGCGCCTAACAAAAGTAAGATAATGGCGAAACCAAGTCCCATCATTAATCCATCGAAGGCTGATTGTTTAACAGGGTTTTTTGATGCGTAAGCTTCAGCCCTGCCTATAATGGCGCAGTTAGTCACGATTAATGGCAGGAAAATACCTAAAGATTGATAAATACCATAAGCAAAGGCATTCATCAGCAATTGTACACAGGTTACAAAGGCGGCAATGATTAAAACAAAGATAGGTATACGAATTTCTTTAGGAACCCAATGACGGATTGCTGATACGGTAATATTCGAGCAAATAAGTACCAGCATTGTCGCTAAGCCAAGACCTAAGGCGTTAGTAACGGTTGAAGTTACGGCCAGTAAGGGGCATAAGCCAAGTAACTGTACTAAACCGGGATTGTTTTTCCATAACCCTTGTACAGCTAATTCTTTATATTCTGCCTTACGTTCAGCTTTATGGGCTGCGGCAGCTATCGCCAAATCATTAGCGTTGTCAGCAATATCAGTTTCATCACTGTTTTGTGGTGCTATTTCATTGCTCATTAGCAGCCTCGTTAATTGGGTGTGTCTTTGTAGATGCTAGTGTTGATGTAAAAGCGGTTTCGACACAAGCATTAGGGCGAGCTAATAATCTCGCTTTATTCTCAGTAAAGTAATTCAGTGTGCTTTTAACGCCTTTTACTACCGCTCGTGGTGTAATGGTTGCGCCGGTAAATTGATCAAACATACCGTTATCTTTGCTTACCGCCCAACGACTATCATCTTCTGATAGCATTCGTTTTCCGGTAAAGCTGGTTATCCAGTCACTTTTTCTAATTTCAATTTTGTCACCTAGACCAGGTGTTTCTTGATGCTTAAGTACTCGAACCCCGTTAACACTGCCATCAATGTTGATAGCCATAATAAAGTCTATATTACCATTGTAACCACTTGGCGAGGTACTGGTCATAGCAACGGCAACTACTTGGCCAGACTTTCTAGCGATATAGGCTGTTTTCACTTTATTTGAGCCCAGCTCTGGTGCACTCATCATTATACAATCATTAGCAATGTCGTTGTCGTAACGACTCGGTTCAATAATGCTATGCAATGTTCTTAATAACTGCTGCTGTTCTTGAATTTTTATTCGGTCTTTAGTGAGTTCACTGACTAGGCTAACGGCCAAAGTACAAGCAATGGCAAAGAGCGCAAGAATTTTGGTGTTTTTAGAAACAGCAATAGTCAGTGGCGACTTTACCGCTTTATCTTCGCCATTGTTATTATTACTTTCACCACTAATATCGTCATTTTTTTCAATATGAATATCTTGTTCAGCGTCAATTTTATCAGACATCACTTATCCCCCTTTAGGTGACCATAGGTTCTTGGGCGAGTGTATTGATCTATTAGCGGCGCAGACATGTTACAGAGTAAAATAGCAAAAGCGACACCATCAGGGAAACCACCTGAAGTACGGATTAAGTAAACTAGTAAGCCAGCCAGTAAGCCTACAATGATACGACCTTTATTGCTGGTAGCTCCAGTTACTGGGTCTGTTAGAATAAAAAATGCCCCTAGCATAGTCGCACCAGAAAACCAGTGGAACATAGTTGAAGCGCTACTATCTGGACTGAGGCTATAGCTAATAAAAGAGCAGATAAACAAGCTTATTAGAAAACTAATAGGTGTTTGCCAAGCAATGGCTTTTTTGGCAATGAGAAATAGACCGCCTAATAAAAATCCAGCATTTACCCACTCCCAACCTAAAGCAAAGTTATCTCCAAAAACGGGATTCTTAATACTTTCCAATACCGTTAAACCTAAGCCTGTGTTGGTTTTTAGGGTATCAAGCGGTGTTGCCATAGTAAAACCGTCAATACTGGTGCGTACTTGCTCTACTGAGTAACCCTCCACGGTAAAGCCGGTTAAAATAGTTGTTAACGTATTAGTAAAGTTTAGATCAACAGCAACTAACGTGAGTGGTGGTTGCCACAGTGTCATTTGCAAAGGGAAAGATACTAATAACACGACATACCCAGCCATTGCTGGGTTAAATGGGTTATGACCAAGACCACCATAAAGTTGCTTAACAATGACAATAGCAAACATTGTTCCAATAACTGAAATCCACCAAGGCGCTAATGCCGGTAAACAAATGCCGATTAATAAGGCGGTTAATAAAGCACTGCCATCAAATAATTCATGCGATATTGGCTTTTTACGTAGAGACAGTACCGTAAACTCACAAATAAGCGCCGTTGCCATCGCTAGGCCTATATGAATTAAATTACCCCAACCAAAAAAGTACCACTGGGCAATAACGCCGGGTAGGGTTGCGTACATCACCAAACGCATTAAGTTAGGTGTTTTTGTGTGGTTATGGTTATGTGGTGAACTTGCTATCCAAAATGCCATTATTTATGTCGACTCGTCGGGTTGTTTCGAGGATAAATTTCTATTCGAGTTTGTTTATATTCGCTCATTTTTTACACGCTATCTTGGTCGTTATTTGCAAAAGAAGTGGCTTCTTTTAATTTCTTTTTAGCCTTTGCTTTAGCTACAGCGGCGGCAATTTTTGCTTTTTTATCATCTGAACTTGCTATTTTTTCAGACACCATATTTTCGGGGGCTTGAACCGTATTAGAGGATTCAGCAGACTTACTGAGTTTCTTTGCTTTAGCTTTGGCAATAGCCGCAGCTATTTTGGCTTTTTTATCATCTACAGTCGGTTGTTCAGTTGGAGCTACTTTATCTGCCTCGACCTCTGACTTTGTACTAACAATACCACTGTCGAGAGAAAGTTTATTGACTGCTTCTTCTTTAAGTTTTTTCTTCGCCTTAGCTCTTGCTATAGCCGCGGATACTTGAGATTTCTGGTCATCCGCGCTATCTGTAGGTAAATCACCTTGAGGATCAGGAACATTTGTTTGGGCTTGATCCTTTGATGCTTTTTTAGCTTTTACACGCGCTAACGCAGCAGCAACCGCTGATTTAGCGCCCGTTGCTTCAGGTGTTGCCTTATTCATGGCAGCTTTACGCGCCGCAGCTGCTTTTTTGTGTTTTTCTTGTCGAGCAATTTTCTCTTTTTCTAAGCGTAATTTACGCGCTTCAAAACGAATTTTGGCTTTTTCTGCTTTTAAATCTAATTGTTGCTGTTCACGTATTTCAGCTTTAGCAATACGATAGTAATGCACCAGAGGAATTTGGCTTGGGCAAACATAAGCGCAGGCGCCGCAATCAATACAATCACTTAAATTAAGTTTTTTTAATTGTGCATGATCTTTAGCTTTTGCACTCCATTGCAATTCTTGTGGCAGTAATTGACTAGGACATACATCGCTACATTGACCACAACGAATACATTCAACTTCTTTACTTTCTTTTTCAAAAGCACTCGGCATTTCAACTTTACTGGGTACTAAAATGCAGTTACTGGTTTTAACAATAGGTACAAGCTCACTAGAGACACTAAAGCCCATCATTGGGCCACCCATAATTACCGGCTGCTTTTCATTTTCAATATTTTGCACACTACATTGTTCAAGCAAGAAATTTATCGGCGTGCCGAGTAATGCCCAAACATTTTGTGGTTTATTTAAAGCCTGTCCTGTTACCGTAACAACACGGCGAATAAGAGGAATGTCATGTCTAACCGCTTCATTAATTGCAAAACAAGTCGCAACGTTTTGCATGACAATACCAGCATGAATAGGCAGCTGGCCTGAGGTAACCTCTTGACCAGTTAGAATTTGAATCAGCTGCTTTTCCCCACCTGTAGGGTACTTAGTCGGTACGACACAAACTTTTATTTTCTCAATGCTAGTGGTAGCTTGTTGTAGTGCCTTAATTGCTTTAGGTTTATTATCTTCAATAGCAATTAGAATAAAAGCAGGGTTTAACAGTTTATCAAGAATTTTGATGCCATCGACAATAGCGTTACTTTGTTCCATCATTAACAAGTCATCAGCAGTGATATAAGGCTCACATTCTGCGCCGTTGATAATAAGGAAGTTAATATCGGGTTTGCTGTTTACTTTGATATGGGTTGGAAAACCTGCGCCGCCCATGCCCGCGATACCGGCATCAGCAATTTTTTCAATTATTTCATGGTTAGATAGTTGTTCTATATCGTAACAAACGTTTCTTTTACGCCAAGCGTCTTCGCCATCAACATCGAGGAATATACATAATTGGTTTAAACCTGAAGGGTGAGCAATAACCGACATTTTAATGTCACTGATAGTTCCACTCGTTGGTGCATGGACCGGAACAACCATAGGGTTAGTACTTAGCGTTAGGGCTTGCCCTTTTAATACATGTTCGCCGATAGTAACCAGTAAATCACCTTCACGACCAATATGCTGTTGTAGGGGGATAATTAACTGCTTTGGTAAAGCAAGCTGCTTAATAGGCTTGTTTGAAGTGAGAAACTTTTGTTCAGGGGGATGAATGCCGCCATGAAAATCCCAAAAATGGCCACGCGTGATACGCTCTATTACTGATTCCACCATACTCTCCTAATCCAGTTGTTTTACTGGAATACTGGTTAAATCCCATTGCCAATTATGAATAGTCTCTGGCAACTCACGCATTTCAATACAATCTACTGGGCAAGGTGCAACACATAAATCACACCCGGTACACTCATCTATGATAATGGTATGCATTTGCTTTGCGGCACCAATAATGGCGTCAACAGGGCAAGCCTGAATACACTTTGTACAGCCGATACAATCTTCTTCAATAACAAAGGCTACTTTGGGGCGATTACTTTGTGCGATATCACCTTTAACGTGACTTTCATCAAGTGGTTGAACTTCAACCCCCATTAAGTCAGCTATTTTTTTAATCGTGTCTTCGCCGCCTGGCGCACATTTATTGATTGCTTCACCATCGGCAACTGCTTGCGCGTAAGGTTTGCAACCGGGGTAACCACATTGACCACATTGTGTTTGAGGAAGTAGAGCATCAAGTTGTTCGACAATTGGATCTGCATCTACTTTAAAGCGGACTGAAGCAAAACCGAGTAAAGCACCAAATATGGCAGCAATGCTGCCTAATACAAGGATGGCAAGAAGGATGTTCATGTTAAATTTTCACCAAACCGGTAAAACCAAGGAAAGCTAATGACATTAAACCCGCGGTAATCATTGCGATAGCAGTACCTTTAAATGGTGTTGGTACATCGGCATTTGCTAGTTTCTCACGCATGGCAGAAAACATCACTAATACTAAAGAAAAGCCTAATGCGGCACCAAAACCGTAAATAATGGATTCGAAAAAACCATGCTGTAATCTTAAATTGAGTAAGGCAACACCCAACACAGCACAATTTGTCGTGATTAGTGGTAAAAAAATGCCTAATAATCGGTAAAGGCTAGCGCTGGTTTTATGAACAACCATCTCAGTAAACTGCACAACAACAGCAATTACCAAAATAAAACTCATCGTGGTTAGATATTCAAGGTTGAGCGGCACAAGTAGATAGGTGGTAACTAAATAGCTCAAAAGAGAGGCTAATGTCATCACGAAAACTGTGGCGAATGACATACCTATAGCGGTTTCAGTACGTGAAGAAACCCCCATGAATGGACATAGGCCAAGGAATTGTACTAAAACAAAATTGTTTACGAGTACAGTGCCAACGAGTAGTAACAGATAGTCAGTCATTTACTTTAAGGGTCATTAGGTAATTTATAATTATGCCGCTATTATCCGTGTTTTTAGTTTATTTAACAACACACCAGCAGTAGGGGTATTACGCTTTTATTCGTTTTCTTTATTTTGAAATAACAAATGGGGACTCTGAAAAAAAGCCGAATGCGTTTAACACATTCGGCTTCTACGGTATTAACTATAAAAACAATTACAGTGGAGCGGGTTTTCCAACATAATACCCCTGACAACCATCAATGAATAGTTTCTCTAACGTGTGTTTTTCTTCTTGGCTTTCAACACTTTCAGCTAATACGCTAATGCCAAGTCTATGGGCTAAATCAACCATTAAGCGTAAGAAGTATTGGTTGTTCTTATCATCATCAATATCGCGGGTATAAGAACTATCCATTTTAATATAATCAGGTGTTAAATCCCTAAAAAATTTAAATGACGTTAAGCCAACACCAAACCGTTCTACAGTCACTCTTGAACCCACACGGTGTAACATGTCAACTAAGCGTTTAGCCGCTTTTATGTTTTGCTGCATGCCTAACTCTGATATTTCAAAGACTAATCGAGGAGAAGCTGTCGGTTCACGTAGCAATTTACGCTCTAGCCAGATCATAAAATGCTCATTATTAATACTTCGAGGGCTAATGTTAATGCCATAACTGCTTTCTAACATATTTTTGCTGGTTATTTCTTTAATCACTGTCTCGATGATGAGACGGTCTACTTCGATTATTTTATCAAGCTTTTCAGCCATAGCAATAAATGTGGCAGTTGGTAACATATCATCGTTAGCATTAAGAAAACGTGCTAATACTTCACCATACACTTTATTATTACGACCGCTTGGTTGTATAGGTTGCAATAATAAGGTAACTCTTCCAGCATCTAGGACGCTATCTATTTCATGTCGCCAATTTTGACTACCAAAGTTAGCGCTGTTATCTGTTAAAATATCAATGTCTTTTTGCGAATACCATGAATTTGTTTGTTGTGTTTGAGCGACACTTACACCCGTATCGGCTAGGGCCAAAAGCTCACCTAATGGTTTTGATTTATCAAAATAGACTAAACCAGTAAAGGCAACAGAATCTAATTCATTAACTTGCTGGTAGTCATTAAATTTAAGCGTTAAATCGCTGGCATAATTTTCAGCTACTTTCAGTTGTTCGTTAGGTAATATGGTAGCAAAGTCAGAACTGTTTAACCTAAAAAGCTTTCCTGTTGGCCTTGTTTCTAAGGCGTTTTTCATTATCTCAGCGACTTTTATTATGTAGTTGTCGCCGGAGTTATAGCCATGTACTTGATTAATTGTTTGCAGTTCAGAGCAACGGGTAATAAGAATAACGCCAAATTTTACGGGACTGTCTTGTACAATTTGATTTTCATAAAACTGGACAAATCGATTACGGTTCTCTATGCCAGTTAAGCTATCAACATGCGCTTCAATTTCTAAAGAGGTAGTATTTTTAAATTGCTTTGTCATCATCGATTTGATTTCAGCAATACCTTCTTCTAAAGCTGGAATGTCTAGTAGTTGCTGATTGCTCTTTTCTTTTGTAATGAAATCAGCATCATTAATTTGGGCTAATTCATTACTAATTTGCTTGCTGATCACACGGAAGATAGTAAGTTGTAATTTATAATTTAGTCTTGCTGAAATAAAAACAAATAAAAGGGATAGCGCAGTAATGCCGATAAAGAATTTCGTCAAAAAGTCAATAATACCAATAAAGCTTAATTGGTATTGAACTTGTAAATTAAGTTTTCCGGCGGAAACAGTTTTACGCTTCGCTAAAAAAGAATCAAATGGATGGGTTTGATTCTTTTGATGATTAACAAATGTTTGAGAATTACTTTTAATTATTAAGGTTTGGTAATCTGTGCCGGCCGTTAAAATATCGGCTAATTTAGTAGCCATCTCTTGTACAGGCATTTCACTTTCAACAAAGTGTTGGCTAACGAGTTGAATGGTGTTTTGTTGTGCTAGTGTTTGCTGATTCACGTATGAGCTTAATAGTACAAATGCAATGGCGCCTATAGCGATAATAAAAACTAACGCAAACAATATATTTTTGATAAATAATTTAGAAAACTTATACATGATGAAATTAAATGCTCCGTTTAAATCCTATCAAGAAGCAAAGACATACTATTTATATCAATGCAGTTTTTGTATGAAATGATGGCTATATTAATAGCTACATTATAGAGTCAATACTAACGTATTGTAAAATATAAATTAATTTTAGCAAATATTTACTCGTGATTTTTTGGACGAATATCGCTAAAAAGGCGATTTTTATAATCGATAATGGCTAATGCCCCTTGCGCTTGATGACAAGCCACTATATAATTTGCCACAATAGAACTTAATAAGATGTCACTGAATAAACCAACTTACGCTGTGCGGTTTATATTCTTATTAATATTATTAGTAGTCTAGCTAATAATAACCAGATTAAACTTGTTATTCTTGTTTGATCTAGGGGGAAAACAGTGAAATAAGCCCCTGAATTGGGGTTTTTTGTTTTTTTAAGCGTAGAAATCACGTGATTTAAGACGAATACAGCAACATTTCGCTGGGCTATATGCCCTTTTTTTATATCTAAAATTTATATTGTACTGCCTTATGTATTTATCATAAGGGTAGAATAACAGGAGAACAAGATTGGCTAAATTTGAGCAAAAACTAACTGATTTATTAAGACCTGCAGTTGAAGAAACTGGCAAAACTTTGCGTGGCATTGAATATCTCAGTGCGGGCAATAACTCAGTTTTACGTTTGTTTATTGACCATGAAAATGGCATCAATGTTGACGACTGTGCAGAAGTGAGTCGTCAAGTCGGTGCACTATTAGATGTAGAAGATCCAATTAGTAGTGAATACAGTCTAGAAGTTTCATCTCCAGGTGTTGATTGTCCATTATTTGAATTAGCACATTTTCAAGAAGTTATTGGTGAAACGGTTAATCTAAGATTATCAATGCCTTTAAATGGTCGTCGAAAGTTCAAAGGGCCATTAGTTGCCATAGAAAACGATACATTAATAGTACAAGTCGACAGCATCGATTATGAAATTGCTTACAGCAACGTAGATAAAGCGAACCTTGTCGCAAAATTTTAAACCTTGAAAATATTATAAACAGTTAACATAAATTAAAGGCTAAGTAGCATGAGTAAGGAAATATTACTGGTTGTTGATGCGGTTTCTAATGAAAAAGCATTACCAAGAGAAAGCATTTTTGAGGCGATGGAAACTGCTTTAGAAACAGCTACCAAGAAAAAATATGAAGGTGACATTGAAGTACGTGTTGCTATTGACCGTATTACAGGCGAGTTTGAGACATTTCGTCGTTGGTTAATTGTTGAAGACGGCAATGAACCAATGGAAAATCCCTATGCTGAAATTGGTTTAGCAGCAGCGCAATATTCTGATCCAGAATTAAACGTAGGTGATTATTCAGAAGATCAAATTGAGTCAGTAAAATTTGACCGTGTAACTACGCAAACTGCAAAACAAGTTATCGTTCAAAAAATACGTGAAGCTGAACGTGCTTTAGTAACTGAAGCGTACCAAGAGCACTTAGGTGAGATTGTTACCGGCGTTGTTAAAAAAGCAAGTCGTGAGAGTGTCATTGTTGATTTAGGTAATAATGCTGAAGCGGTTATTTACCGTGATGATATGTTACCACGCGAAACATTTCGTCCGGGTGACCGTGTACGTGGTTTGTTGTATGAAATCAAACCAGAAGCACGTGGTGCACAATTATTTTTAAGCCGTACCAAACCTGAAATGTTAATCGAGCTTTTCCGAGTTGAAGTACCTGAAATTGGCGAAGAATTACTAGAAATTAAGGGGGCCGCTCGTGATCCTGGTTCTCGAGCTAAAATTTCAGTAAAAAGTAATGACAAACGTATCGACCCTGTTGGTGCTTGTGTTGGTATGCGTGGTTCTCGTGTCCAAGCGGTATCTGGCGAGTTAGGTGGGGAACGTGTAGATATCGTTTTATACGATGACAACGTTGCTCAATATGTAATTAATGCTATGTCACCTGCCGAAGTCGCTTCAATTATTGTTGATGAAGACAAAGGCACTATGGATATTGCAGTTGAAGAAGCTAATTTAGCTATGGCAATTGGCCGTAGTGGTCAAAATATTCGTTTAGCAAGCCAGTTAACTGGTTGGGAACTGAATGTAATGACTGTTGCTGATATGAAAGAAAAGCATCAGGCAGAAAACGATAAAGTATTAAACTTGTTTATTGATAAGTTAGATCTCGATGAAGACTTTGCAACATTACTTGCTGAAGAAGGTTTTACTTCACTAGAAGAAATTGCTTATGTTCCTGTAGCTGAAATGCTAGATATTGAAGGTCTAACCGAAGAAATTATTGAAGCTCTTCGTGAACGTGCTAAAGAAGCGTTAACTACACAAGCTCTAGCGAGTGAAGAGACTTTAGAAGGAGCTGAACCTGCGCAAGATTTACTTGACCTTGAAGGTTTAGAGCGTCATTTAGCCTTTGTTTTAGCAAGTCGCGGTGTTCGAACACTTGAAGACTTAGCTGAACAAGGTATCGATGAAATTAGCGATATTGAAGATTTAGATGAAACCAAAGCGGGCGAGCTAATCATGGCGGCACGTAATATTTGTTGGTTTAACGAAGAATAATAACACCGGAGAATAATATAGATGGCAGATATAACTGTAGCAGAACTTGCCAAAGAAATCGGAACACCGGTGGATCGCTTAGTAAGTCAGTTAGCTGACTCAGGCGTGAATAAATCGGCTACCGATGCTATTACGCAAGATGAAAAAGAATCCTTATTAGGACACCTTAAAAAGCAACATGGTGATGAGTCGGAAGCAAAACCGAATAAACTCACTTTAAACCGTAAAACTAAGTCTACTCTGACCATGGGTCATGGCAGTAAAGCTAAGTCGGTTAATGTTGAAGTTCGCAAAAAACGCACTTACGTGAAGCGTAGTGAACTAGAAGATGAAAAAATTGCTGAAGAAGCGGCGAAAGCAGCAGCTGAAGCAGCTATTTTAGTAGAAGCAGATGCAAAGGCTAAAGCCGAAGCTGCAGCGAAAGAAGCTGAAAATGAAAAAGGCGTAGCAGCAGCTAAAGCTGAAGTTGAAGCTGAACGTAAAGCTGAAGCGAAAGTTGAAGCAGCAGCTAAAGCAAAAAATGCCGCGGTAGAAAAAGCTAAAAATATTGAACAAGCCCCTGAAAAGGTAGCTGAAACAGAAGAATCGAAAAAACTTCGTTTAGCTCAAGAAAAAGAAGCGGCTGCAAAAGTTGAAGCAGAAGCGGCAGCAGCGGCAGCAGCGGCTAAAAAGCTTGCTGAAGAAAATGAAGGTCGTTGGAAAGAACAAGAAGCTGAACGTAAAGCGAAAGAAAAAGAAGTTGTACATTTAACATCTTCTGTCTATGCCCAAGAAGCGGAAGATAAAAGTGACTCTGCTGATGAAAGTGGTCGTCGACGTAAGAAGAAAAAACCAGTTGATCGTAATGCTCGTGGCCGTAATAGTGGACGAGGAAAAGGTAAAACATTATCTTCACCAGACAGTTTAAAACACGGTTTTACAAAACCTGTTGAAACTAAATTACAAGATATCCGTATCGGTGAAACGATTTCTGTTGCTGAATTAGCCAATAAAATGTCTAAGAAAGGCGCAGAAGTTGTTAAAGCTATGTTTAAATTGGGCGCTATGGCGACCATTAACCAAGTAATTGACCAAGAAACTGCAGCACTTGTTGCTGAAGATATGGGTTTTGAAGTAGTACTTGTTAAAGAAAATGCTTTAGAAGAAGCGGTACTTGCCGATCGTCAGGATACTGGTGAAGAGATTACTCGTGCACCTGTTGTTACTATTATGGGTCACGTTGATCATGGTAAAACATCACTACTTGATTATATTCGTCAAGCAAAAGTAGCTGACGGCGAAGCGGGTGGTATTACTCAGCATATCGGTGCTTATCACGTAGAAACTGGTCATGGTATGATCACTTTCTTAGATACTCCAGGTCATGCTGCCTTTACTGCTATGCGCTCTCGTGGTGCTAAAGCAACAGATATTGTAGTCATTGTTGTTGCTGCAGATGATGGTGTTATGCCACAGACGATTGAAGCAATTCAACATGCTCAAGCATCTGATGCGCCTATTATCATTGCCGTTAACAAAATGGATAAAGAGTCTGCGGATCCAGATCGTGTTAAAAGTGAATTATCACAACACGGCGTACTTTCAGAAGAGTGGGGCGGTGAAGTTCAATTCTGTCATGTATCAGCTAAAACTGGTTTAGGGATTGACGAATTACTTGATTCTATATTGTTACAATCTGAAGTATTAGAGCTAACAGCTATTATCGATAAAATGGCTAATGGTGTAGTTGTTGAATCTAAATTAGATAAAGGCCGTGGCCCAGTAGCTACTGTACTGGTACAAGAAGGTACTTTAAAGCAAGGTGATATCGTACTTTGTGGTTTAGAATATGGCCGTGTACGTGCGATGCGTGATGAGAATGGTAAAACTATTCAATCTGCGGGTCCATCTATCCCAGTTGAAATTATCGGCTTAAGTGGTGTTCCACAAGCTGGTGATGAAGCAACTGTTGTAAAAGATGAAAAGAAAGCACGTGAAGTAGCTTTATTCCGTCAAGGCAAATTCCGCGATGTGAAGCTTGCTCGCCAACAAAAAGCTAAACTTGAAAACATGTTTGCTAGTATGGCTGAAGGCGATATTTCAGAAGTAAATGTAGTTATTAAGTCAGATGTTCAAGGTTCACTTGAAGCAATCAGCGATTCATTACTTAAACTTTCAACTGACGAAGTTAAAGTGAAAATCATTGGTTCAGGTGTTGGTGCAATCACTGAAACTGATGCAACGTTAGCCGCTGCTTCTAATGCTATCGTTGTTGGTTTCAATGTTCGTGCAGACGTTTCTGCTCGTAAAGTGATTGAAGCAGAAAACATCGATTTACGTTACTACAGTGTTATCTACGCTTTGATTGAAGAAGTTAAACAAGCCATGAGTGGTATGTTAGCGCCAGAATTCAAGCAAGAAATCATTGGTCTAGCTCAAGTTCGTGATGTGTTTAAGTCACCTAAAATCGGTGCTATCGCTGGTTGTATGGTTACTGAAGGTATTATCAAGCGCAGCGCACCAATTCGCGTATTACGTGATAACGTAGTTATTTACGAAGGTGAGCTAGAGTCATTACGTCGCTTTAAAGATGACGTTCAAGAAGTTCGTAACGGTATTGAGTGTGGTATCGGTGTTAAGAACTACAATGATGTACGTGTTGGTGATCAAATCGAAGTATTTGAAACTATTGAAATAAAACGTACGCTGTAACTTTATATTTTTGCTAATTACATCGAGAGCATCATCGGAAGTACTCATTGACATGCGTCAACTCTGTGCTTCCTCTTCGCTCTCAAAGCAATTAGATTCAATCTAAAGCAACAGGTAGTTAATTATAAAAGGGGCTTATGCCCCTTTTATGTTGATAATTTATAATTAACTTATTAATAAACAAACAAAGGAAGCTGTCATTTAATAATAACAGTTTCATAGGAGTATACGATGGCTAGAGAATATGCCCGTACTGACCGAGTAGGTCAGCAAATCCAAAAAGAAATCGCGACTATTTTAATGCGCGAAATTAAAGATCCTCGCTTAAGTATGACGACAGTATCTGCTGTTGAAGTTACTCGTGATTTAGCTTACGCCAAAATTTTTGTAACTTTTTTTAATGATAATCAAGATGAAATTAAGGCCTCGTTAGAAGTCTTAGCTGAAGCTGAAGGTTATATCCGTTCGTTGCTAGGTAAACGTCTACGTGCTCGTATTATGCCACATTTACGCTTTGTTTATGATAGCTCAATGAGTGAAGGTGTTCGTATGAGCGCTTTGGTAGACCAAGCTGTTGCAAGTGATAAGAACCATGATACACAAGTTGACGATGCACAGGTTGACGACGAAAAAAGTGTCGATGGTGAGCAGGGCGAGTCATAAATGGCTAAACGTAGAAAAGGTCGCGCAATAAATGGTGTTCTGTTATTAGATAAACCACACGGATTGTCATCTAACCATGCCTTACAAACAGTTAAGCGTATTTATTTTGCTCAAAAAGCCGGTCACACGGGGGCTTTAGACCCGTTAGCAACAGGTATGCTGCCTATCTGTTTGGGTGAGGGAACTAAATTCTCACAGTACTTACTTGATACCGATAAAACGTATCAAGTGACAGCCAAGCTAGGTATTCGCACCACAACCAGTGATGCCGGTGGTGAGGTTGTCAGTGAGAAAGAAGTAAACGTGACAGATGAACAACTCGCGCAAGCCCTCGATACTTTTCGTGGAACGACCAAGCAAGTACCATCAATGTATTCGGCACTTAAACATCAAGGACAGCCTCTGTATAAATACGCAAGAGAAGGTATTGAAGTACCACGTGAAGCACGTGATATTACAGTATTTAATCTTGAGTTATTACGCTTTGAACATGATGAAGTTGAGTTGAATATTCATGTGTCTAAAGGTACATACATTCGAACTATCGTTGATGACTTAGGTGAATTACTAGGTTGTGGCGCACATGTGGCGCACCTTAGACGTTCTGCTGTAGGTAATTATCCAATAGAAAAAATGATAACCTTGCCTGAGCTTGAAGCATTACTTGAACAAGCTATTGCCGATGAGATAACACCTTCGGATGTTCTTGACCCATTATTACTGCCTATGAATAGCGCGGTAGATGGTATGCACTGCGTATACGTTGATGATATGTCTGCTAATTTTTTACGCCACGGTAACCCGGTACAAGCTTACAATCAGCCTGAAGCTGGCAGTGTTCAGGTGTACCTTGGTGAAGATGAAAATGATGCAAACATTGAATTTATCGGCGTAGGTTTTATCAATGATGATGGTTTAGTTGCACCTAAGCGTATCGTCGTTATTTAGAGCATAAGTATAAAGCACACATATAAAGCGTATATAGTATCAAATTATTTTTAGCTCATAAGCTTGCGAATGAAACTAATCGCTTGCTTTTTAGTTATTGGCTGCTAGAATACGCGCTCTTTCGTCATCAATGCTAAATTAGTGTTTGGCTTGATGCGTATTTTAATCTCTTAACTCAATACAATTGAGGGTAGGGTCAACACACTAAGGATTTTATAATGTCTTTAAATGCTACACAAAAAGCTGCAATCGTTGCAGAATATGCTCAATCAGAAGGTGATACTGGTTCTCCAGAAGTTCAAGTTGCTTTGTTAACTGCACAAATCAACCACTTACAAGGTCACTTCAAAGAGCACATCCATGATCACCATTCACGTCGTGGTTTATTACGTATGGTTGCACAACGTCGTAAATTACTTGATTACCTTAAAGGTAAGAACGTTGAACGTTATACTGCAGCAATCGCTAAATTAGGCCTACGTCGTTAATAAAACGATTTATTCTTACTTTAGAGTACAAAAAGGAGCCTAGTGGCTCCTTTTTAATATCTTATATTTAAAACTTTGATAATGATTTATCGAATAAAATATCAATATCAAATAGTTTAACTACCTTCTAGTCTCAAACTGACAGAAAAATATATTTAGTATTTTCTTTGTACTCTAAGTTTTACACACTTTTTTGGCAATACGACTACCTGTTGATTTCTTTTCAAAACAAACTTTCTTCTTTGTTACATTAGCTGACACTCCGTCGTTTTCGCTCGTTGTTGAACTACATGAAGGAAGAAATACTAAGATTAGTAATATTAGCAACACACTTTTCATTAAAATATCCTTTTATATGAATTAGTAAGCGTCTGACAGTAATGCGCTTTACCTATAAAGTCTATATATATTGTTAATGAGTTGTAATTAAACGTTGAGTGATATAAAAGAGACCAAATAACCTTTATAGTCTAGTAAATATTATAGAGGTAAGTATAATATGCGTGGAATTTTATGAAACGTATTTTGTTTTATAAAACAGGTTAATAATCAATCAAACTGTATAATTTTTTGTTCAACTCTTTCCTAAATCAAAGGTTATTGAGTGAATAAATAATTGTACAGATTGATTAACATCAAAAATAAAATAAGGCACACTTTATGTTCAATCAAGTTACTAAAACATTTCAATTCGGTAAGCATACCGTAACATTAGAAACCGGCGCTATCGCTCGTCAAGCATCTGCAGCCGTAATGGCAAGCATGGACGATACCTGTGTACTTGTTTCCGTTGTTGCTAAAAAAGAAGCTAAACCTGGACAGGATTTTTTCCCGTTAACAGTAAACTATCAAGAACGTGCATACGCTGCAGGTAAAATTCCTGGTAGTTTCTTCAAACGTGAAGGTCGTCCTTCAGAAGAAGAAACACTTATCGCGCGTTTAATTGACCGTCCAATCCGTCCATTATTCCCAGAAGGTTTCACTAACGAAGTACAGGTAATTATTACTGTTGTTTCTGTTAATCCTGAAATATCTCCTGATATCATTTCTTTAATTGGTACTTCTGCTGCATTAGCTATATCAGGTGCACCATTTAGTGGTCCTGTTGGCGCAGCACGTGTTGGTTATGTTGATGGTCAATACATTCTTAACCCACTACAATCTGAACTTCCAGCAAGTCAATTAGACCTAGTTGTATCTGGTACTGATTCTGCTGTATTAATGGTTGAGTCTGAAGCTGATGTATTATCTGAAGAAGTTATGCTTGGTGCTGTTGTATATGGCCATGAGCAAATGCAAGTAGCTGTTTCAGCAATAAAAGAATTTAAAGCAGAAGTTAATACTCCTTCATGGAATTGGGTTGCCCCAGTTAAAAATGCTGAATTATTAGCTAAAATTGCTGAGTTAAGTGAAGCGCAAGTAAACGAAGCTTACCAAATTACTGAAAAAGCTGTTCGTTATGAAAAAATTAAAGAAATTCGTAACACTGTAATTGAAACGTTATTAGCACAAGACGCTGACCTTGACGTTCAAGATGCTAAAGATTTATTCCATGATTTAGAAAAAACTGTTGTACGTGGTCGTATTACAAATGGCAACCCTCGTATTGATGGTCGCGATCCTGAATCAATTCGTGCATTAGACGTGATGACTGGTGTTTTACCACGTACTCATGGCTCTGCAGTGTTTACTCGTGGCGAAACTCAATCTTTAGTAACTGCTACATTGGGCACACAACGTGATGCTCAGCGTTTAGATACTATCATGGGTGATAAAACTGATACGTTTATGCTTCATTACAACTTCCCTCCATACTGTGTAGGCGAAACTGGTTTTGTTGGCAGCCCTAAGCGTCGTGAAATTGGTCATGGTCGTTTAGCTAAACGTGGCATGTTAGCTGTTATGCCTACGATTGAAGAATTCCCGTACTCGGTACGTGTTGTTTCTGAAATCACTGAATCAAATGGTTCATCTTCAATGGCTTCTGTTTGTGGCGCATCTTTAGCATTAATGGATGCTGGTGTTCCAATTAAAGCATCTGTTGCTGGTATTGCGATGGGTCTAGTTAAAGAAGGCGAGAAATTCGTTGTTCTTTCTGATATTTTAGGTGATGAAGATCACTTAGGTGATATGGACTTTAAAGTTGCGGGTACTACTGGCGGTATTACTGCACTTCAAATGGACATCAAAATTGAAGGTATCACGCAAGAGATCATGCAAATTGCTTTAAACCAAGCAAAAGCTGCACGTACTCATATCTTATCTGTAATGGATGAAGCTATCGGTGGACACAGAGACGATATCTCTCAATTCGCTCCTCGCATTCATACGATGAAAGTAAGCCAAGATAAGATTCGTGACATCATTGGTAAAGGTGGTGCAACAATTCGTCAGTTAACTGAAGAAACGGGTACTACTATCGAAATTGAAGATGATGGTACTGTTAAAATTGCAGCAACCTCTGGTGAGCAAGCTGAAGATGCTATCAACCGCATTAAAGCATTAACTGCTGAAATTGAAGTAGGAACACTTTATACGGGTACAGTTGTTCGTATCGTAGATTTTGGTGCTTTCGTTAATGTACTTCCAGGAAAAGATGGTTTAGTACATATTTCTCAAATCTCTGAAGAGCGCGTTAACAACGTAAGCGAAGTCTTAACAGAAGGTCAAGAAGTGAAAGTTAAAGTACTAGAAGTTGATCGCCAAGGTCGTGTACGTTTAAGTATTAAAGAAGCAATGGAAAAAACAGCAGAAGTAACACCCGCTGCTGAGTAATAGTTTACGTAAGAAACTTTTACATTTCATTAAGTAAAAAAGGAGCCATAAGGCTCCTTTTTTGTTTATAATGAAATATTATCATTGTTACTTATTTATTTATAAGGCTTTTTTGTGCATTCACTTATCAAAACTACTCTTCTAACTATACTCTTAAGTAGTACGCTGCTGACGCAAGGTTGTACCTCAAGCCCAAGTGGACAGAGCAATAACATTTCTTCATCAATAATGAATAACTTAGTGATTGCCGAGCCGCTCTCGATTAACTTTAAGAGTGAAATAGCCATTGCACGGTTATCTGAAGTGATTAATAGGGCGAAAATCGCCGATGAACAAAGAGCACAATTATTTTATGACCGTGGTGTTTTGTACGATAGCGTTGGTTTACGATCATTAGCAAGATTTGATTTTTCCCACGCCTTACAATTAAAACCAGACTTAATTGATGCTTATAATTTTTTAGGTATTCATTACACGCAACTGCAAGAGTTTGCTCAGGCGTATGAAAAATTTGATTCTGCGTTAGATTTGGCACCTGATCATGAGTATGCTTATTTAAATAGGGGAATAGCACTATATTATGGCTCGCGTCCCGAATTAGCTAGTCTTGACTTTCAAGCCTTTCATCAAAAGCAACAAGATGATCCGTATCGTTTATTGTGGCTTTATTTGACTGAGTATGAAATCGATCCGCTTGCGGCAAAATATTCATTGAAACAGCGTGCACAATTAGTTGATGATCGCATATGGGCTAAACAGGTTATTCACCTTTACTTAGGGGACATTTCACAGGGACAGTTTGTTAAAAACTTAACAAACGATGTTCAATCAAACAAAGAACTTACAGAGCGTTTATGTGAAGCTTATTTTTACTTGGGTAAATATAATCAAACGTTAGGCCAACGTGGTAGTGCGGCAAATTTCTTCAAATTGGCTTTAAGTACCAATGTTTATGAGTTTGTTGAACATAGATACGCAAAACTTGAGTTAGATTTAATGCGTACAAAAACAGCCATTAATACACAACCCTAATTAACTCTTTAGTGAGTAAAGTGCGTTTTATTAAAGTTAACCTTTTCATAGTAATGATGAGCTCGATGATATTTATATCATCAAGTTCATTTTTTTTGCCTGCGTATTTAACTAAGCAAATAAACGATAATAATTATAGTGACGGCCAATTCAGCTTTGCGCTAAAAAAACATTATGTCGCTGCGTTAATCATACAAGAAAATGACGCTGATTTTGGCAGCAATAATTGGATAACCCTCAATAGAGAATTAGCTAAAAACCAATGGAGATCTGCATTAAAATTAGCGCATTGGTATCAGGGAATAGCGGAGGAAAAATCAAGGGAGGTACTGTTTACCACGGCTATAATGTGGTTTGAACAAGCTATTCGTTTAGATTCACAACAAGCTATTGTTGATCTTGCCCAGTTATATTTTCAACAAGGTGAGATTATAAAAACACAATCAACATTAAGGCGATTGCCTGAGATCCTACCCAATAATAGTTTAGGCGAAGCCATAGTTCGTTTACGTATTCATATCGCTATTTACTTAGGTGATATTACGCCGGTCAAACAGTTCTTTAAGTCTGCCACGGTAAAGCTATATCGTGATGGAAAAACACTCAGCCTATTAGCAGATCTGGAAAAATATGCCATTATCAAAAATAGCACGATACTAAAAGCTAATGACGAAGCTAAAATTAACTTATCGCTTGGCGTCTCATCAAGTTGTATTACTAATCTACAACTCTTTGCCACCAATCTTAAACATTTAAAGCACCTTGAGCAGCTAATTAACACGTTTAATAAGCAACAACCTCTTGCTCAGTTCGTATGTCTGCCAACACCACGTTATATTAGTGTTAAACATCTTGATTGCATGGCTCAATTACAACAGACAATAACGTGTGATGAAGCCCGTTGGCAAAGTATTACTAAAGAGGTTGATAGCCGGCACATAGGATTAATGCTTAGCGAAGGTGGGGCAAATGTTCACTTAGGTATATTATATTTTGATGTTAAGGATAAAGCGGACGTTTTTAGTCATGAAGTCAGTCATTTATTAGGTTTTGTGGATGAATATCCTTTAATCAAAGGGCATGACAGTTGCCAAGGCATACAATCTAAGGCTTTTTCACATAATATTGCGGTGTTAAAAAAGCATTATCAAGGGGATAAGAACAAACTAAGAGCGATGATATTGAAAGATATATCATGGGCAAATAACATTAATGATAATACTCCGATTCTGCAATTAATGGGTGATACAACGAGCAAGAAAAAAAAGTGGCGTCTAGGTACACCGTTAGCATATAAAGATCAAATAGGCATTCATATTTCAGAAAGCTGTCAAAGGTCTCGTGCAAACGATAGAACTTCATCTAGTTATTCAGCTTTCAAACCCTTGAGTCGACGTACTCAACTTAGATATTTTGCAGATGACTTTCCTGAGGAATACCTTACTTTATTAAAGGAAAATCCATCAGGTTATTTGATGCCGAGTTTTCATTACAATATTGCTTTAGCGTTGTATCAACAAGGTGAGATTGTAGAAGCCAAGTTCTGGTTGAACAAAGCTGCACAATGGGAGGATAACCCATTAAGAAAAGCAATAGTCTTAAGAGGAGGGTTATAAAACATAGAAAGTAAGCCTAGCGAGGCCTTTTTATTACGATGACCTTATTCGTTAGAGCCATTTTATTAATCGCCTCACTAATTTCATTATCGTCGTAATTTTTTTGTGTAATTGTAGTCTGTTTTGTACGTCTAATATCCATGTAGATTATTTCATTTTTTTCTGTTTTTGATTTAGCTTCAGTAATTGGCCAATAGGTAAAACTGTTTATATATTGTATTTCCTGAGCTGCTTTTTTACACTTTAACTTGAGATTATAGTTAAAGTTAGCACTGACTTCTTCAGCGCACCTTGTTTCTTCATCTGTAGGCATAAAAGCTTTATTTGTATTGAAATAGTTCTTGAATATTATTTTGACTTGGTAGATATAAGCAAAAAAAGTCATATTAGAGACCCTTGGCAAAGGACACCTACTAGTTATAGCTCACATTGGCCAATTTTAGCCAATGTCAATTAGGCTCAACTTTACTACTAGACATAGCTATAAAGCATGTTGTTGACTAAGTATCTAAATTGCAGAGGGAAAATAAGTTATAATAAAAGCGTATTTTTTATTAATTTTTTAACCTGCTTCACCTTAATCATGAGTCTTTTATGAACCTTTTTGATCCTCACCTCTTTCGTCGACAATTTCCATTGATAGAAAATCATGATAAATCATTGATTGAAAAAAGCGGTTTAACATCATCTTTAATTTATTTTGATAATGCAGCGACCACGCAAAAACCACAGCAAGTTATCGATAGTCAGCAACATTATTACCAACACCTAAATGCTAATGTTCATAGAGCCTCCCATCAGTTAAGTAGCAAAGCAACCTTCGCTTTTGAAAAAGCACGTAGTTTGGTACAAGGCTTTATCCGGGCTAAAAGTATTAAAGAAATTATCTGGACGAAAGGCGCAACGGAAAGTATTAATATTGTCGCACAGAGTCTAGCAAGAAATACCTTAAAACCAGGCGACGAAATTGTTCTATGTGCCAGTGAACATCACGCTAATATTGTTCCTTGGCAGATAGTTGCAGAGCAAACCGGTGCTGTAATCAAGGTGTTGCCCTTAACGAATAACGGCTATATAGATGTAGCTGAAATGGATAATATCATTACTGATAGAACAAAGTTTGTAACTTGCGCTCATATCTCTAACGTATTAGGGCGAATAAACCCAATTAAGAAAATTATTGCTAAAGCAAAGTCTGTAGGTGCAATTAGTTTGATTGATGGGGCTCAAGCGGTGGCTCATTTATCTATCGATGTACAATCACTTGACTGTGATTTTTACGTTTTTTCAGCACATAAAATGTATGGACCAACAGGTATTGGTGTGCTTTATGGAAAAAAAGTGCTACTTGAATGTATGTTGCCTTATCAAGGGGGAGGGGAAATGATTAAAACAGTGAGTTTTACCCAAGCAACTACATTTAATGAATTACCCTTTAAGTTTGAAGCGGGTACACCCAATATTGCTGGTGTGATTGCTTTTGCTGAATGTATTAGTTTTTTAACCCCCTTTTTAGCTGATGAAACTAATGCCTATAACCTATTCGAGCAAAAACTTGTTAATCATTGCTATGAAGCGCTAGCTAAAATAGAGCAAGTAAAGTTTATTGTTGATGGCACACCTGATGTTGGTGTTATCGCGTTCACCTTAACAGGGCATCATAATCAAGATATTGCTATGTCCCTTGATATTTATGGTATCGCTATTCGATCTGGTCATCATTGTGCTATGCCATTAATGGACCACTTAAATATTGATGGTTGTTTAAGGGTCTCGCTAGCCGCTTATAATACCATTGCAGAAATAGATTATTTTATTACAAGCTTAAAAACTATATTACTCGACGGGTCTTTAGATAAAACTAATGAAGAAGTAAGTCATCTAAGTGATAAAAAAGTTGTAACAGACTCAACTAAAAATGAAATGGACGAGATTATTGCGCTATTTTCTAATACTAAAGGCTGGGATAGTCGACATAGAGAAATTATGTTGTTGGGTAAAACATTACCACGTTTAGACAAAGCATTACGCGACGATAATAGCCTTATATCTGGTTGTGAAAGTCTTGCCTGGCTCAAAAGCGATTACAGCGAACAAGGCTTATATACGTTTGTCGCCGATAGTGACGCTAAAATAATACGTGGTCTATTGGTGATTGTGCTTGCTGCTTTTAATAATAAAACTGCTCAGCAAATTAACCAATTTAACATCAATGATTATTTTAGCCGTTTAGGCTTAATGCAACATTTAAGCCCTTCACGGGGTAATGGTTTATTGGCTATTGTGGATAAAATTAAATTATTAGCACAAAATAGCGATAAAAATAACTAAGTAGTTTTTAAAATGTTCAAAATATAGAATTATTTTGAGGTTTTAATCCCTTATAGTGAGGGGTTTTTCCTAAAAGTACTTATACCAATTTGATTAAATTTTTTCCCAACTCAGAGCTCTGCTCGATGTTCAATAACAAGGCAAATTTGTTTCGGTTTAGTCATTCTAAATCAAATAAACTTAACGATGTTAATGAACATCGAGAAAGCTCCCAGAGGGCGAGTTTAAAAGGTTTACATGCTGCGTTATTGATTTTGATAAGGACGCTGCATGGATGCAGCTTATTAGAGAATGCAGGAGCTTATTCTCCTGAATAACCATTCTCTTCAATCAATGCCTTGCCTCTAAGCCTTTTAATTCTCGCTGAGTGGGAAAGAACTTAATCAACTTGGTATTAGTTCTATAAAAAATTTTCAGATAAAATTTGGTCGCATTAATCAATTTAAGAGGAAAAAAACGGCCTTGAATAGTTAGAAAATAACAATCACAATGAATAGTTATTCTATTTGGTATATTGTATATTATTCTTTTTTAATAGCTTATCAATGGCTCTTCCGACCGCAAAAAAGGCAAAAGTGGCGGTTACATGCGTTGTAGCACCAAAACCACTATGGCAATCTAAACGTGTACCACCTTTATCGCCCGAGCTAGTATCGGGTTTTGCTAAGCATACCTCACCTTCTTTATCATCAGCAGGGTAGCGTAATTGTTCTGTTGAATAAACGGCATCAATTGAAAATTTGCGTTTTCCTGCTGTTTTAAGATCAGCACGCGGGAAGTTAAATTCTCGCCGTAGTTGATTTTTTACTTTAGCTAGTAAAGGGTCTTGATAAGTCTTGCTCAAGTCAGTGATTTCAATTTTACTTGGGTCTACTTGGCCGCCGGCACCGCCAATAGTGATAATGGGTAATTTACTTCCCCTACAAAAAGCAATGAGGCGTGTTTTGATGTCGACAGAGTCTATTGCATCAATGACATAATCAAAATCTTTAGTAATTACACTAGATAAATTTTCGACAGTAACAAAGTCTTCAATTATATTCACTTGGCACTCAGGATTGATTTGTTTGATGCGATCAGCCATAACGTCAACTTTACTTTGTCCAACCGTGTCAGTAAGTGCATGGATTTGACGATTAATATTGGTGGTACAAATATCGTCCAAATCGATTAATGTGATTTGCCCTACACCATTACGGGCAATAGCTTCAGCTGCCCAAGAGCCAACGCCACCAATACCAATGATACAAAAATGGGACTTTTGTAGAATGCTAGCGCCATGAGCGCCGTATAAACGGCGAATACCACCAAAACGTAAAGAATAGTCAGACATAGTTATTTTTAGAAGTCTTTTGAGTGAGTCATATAGATGAAGGGACTATTATAACGTTTAGTTATGGGGAGTTGAATCTAAATGTTAGTATAATTATCGTTCAATACAGTGATATTTAACGTCAAAACGGACCAAAAAGATTGTTTTGCTGAATAATGACTATAGAACTTAATTATGTGGTTCAGAGAGTTTTCCTAATAAATAGACACAAAAAAGGCAGCTAAAGCTGCCTTTTTCAATAATTTATCAGTTCTTATTCAAGTAATAGGTAAGGACTGATAAGCACTAAGTCATTATCTTTTGTTCAATGGAACAAATTCACGGTTGATTTCACCCGTATATTTCTGACGAGGACGACCAATTTTTTGACCAGGTTGGGATAACATTTCATCCCAATGAGCGATCCAACCAACAGTTCTAGACATCGCGAAAATCACAGTGAACATGCTTGATGGAATGCCAATAGCTTTAAGAATGATACCTGAGTAGAAATCTACATTCGGGTAAAGTTTTCTTTCAATGAAGTAAGAATCTTCTAGAGCAACTTTTTCAAGGGCCATAGCAACGTCCAATAATGGGTCGCTTATGCCAAGTTCATTTAATACTTCATGACAAGTTTCACGCATTACTGTGGCACGTGGATCAAAGTTTTTATAAACACGATGACCAAACCCCATTAAACGGAAAGGGTCATCTTTATCTTTCGCTTTTAAAACATATTCATCAACACGAGATACATCACCAATCTCTTCAAGCATTGTTAAACAAGCTTCGTTAGCGCCGCCATGTGCTGGGCCCCATAAAGAAGCAACACCCGCTGCTATACATGCGTACGGGTTAGCACCAGAAGAACCGGCTAAACGAACCGTAGACGTAGACGCATTTTGTTCATGATCCGCATGTAACGTAAATATTCTATCCATAGCGTTAGCTACAGTAGGACTTACAATATATTCTTCAGCAGGAACGGAGAACATCATGTGAAGGAAGTTTTCAGCGTAAGATAGCTCATTGCGTGGGTACACAAAAGGCTGACCAACACTGTATTTATAGGCCATAGCAGCAATAGTTGGCATTTTAGCAATCAATCTATGTGCACTACGTTTGCGTTGTTCAGGGTCAGTAATATCTAAGTCACTATGATAGAACGATGACATCGCGCCAACAACACCACATAACATTGCCATAGGATGAGCATCAGGTAAGAAACCATGGAAAAAATGAACTAATTTCTCATGTACCATAGTGTGGTTTGTTATAACCGTTTTAAAATCTTCATATTCTGATTGTGTCGGCGCATCACCGTTCAATAAGATGTAACAAACTTCAAGGTAATCTGCTTGTTTAGCCAGGGTATCAATAGGATAACCGCGGTGTTGTAAAATACCTTTGCCACCATCAATGAAGGTGATTGATGATTCACAAGAAGACGTGGCTAAGAAGCCTGGATCATGGGTGAAGTAGCCAAGGCTACCTAAAGTTCTAATATCAATTACGTCAGTACCAGCGGTACCTTTTAAAACTGGAAATACGCCAATTTCTTTGCCATCAATACTCAGAGAGGCTTTTGATTCAGCCATAATGTTTTTTCCCCTATCAAATTATAATTAATATACATTTACTGACACTCTACTAATATTGCTTAATTCCCATCCTAAGCTTAGTGAATAAACAGTCAGTTTTTGTGATTTTTCTTGGGTTTTTTAAACTGGCGACATTCTACCCCGAAATGAATTTAAAATGTAAGAGTAATTATACTAAAGTTTAATACAGCGCAAATAACTGTTTAAAAAATAGACGAGCTTAAATTAGCGCTCGGTAAAATTGTAATTCCATGTTAACGATTATATAATCAATGCGTTCTGTAGCTTTTTCTGACTGTTTTAAGATTTAATCACACTTTTTAACCTTATTACAAAATCTAACTAGAATCACTTTGTGAAGTTGGTTAGACTTGTGTGCGAATTGGTACACTTAATTAAGAATTTGTTAAAAGTTACCGTTCACTTTCGGGAACTGCTTTTTTTTATATTGATTTTTAAGTTTCAATTAAGTTTAAAGTCAAGATAGTAAAGGTAGTTCATGAGTAACAATAATAAAAGTTGAAGGCTTTCGAGCTCTTTAGGCAACAATTGTGAAAAAACAACGTCCTGTAAACCTAGATTTAACTACAATAAAAATGCATCCCGCTGCTAATGCTTCCATTTTACATCGCGTATCTGGTGTTATTATGGTTTTTGCTATTGGCATTTTATTGTTTACCCTTTCAACCTCTCTTTCTTCTGCTGAAGGATTTGCGCAAATTCAAGGTTACCTTGATGGCATCTTCTTCAAGTTCATTATGTTTGGCTGTCTTTCTGCCCTTACTTTCCATGTTTTAGCGGGTGTTCGTCACTTGTTAATGGATTTAGGTCATTTTGAAGAACTAGCTTCAGGTAATGTCACTGCCAAAGTAATCATGATTATTTGGTTAGCAGTTTCAGTAGTTATAGGAGTTTGGTTATGGTAAACGTCGTCGCATCAGCAGGCCGAAATGGCGTGCATGATTTTATTCTTTTGAGAGCTAGTGCAATTATTCTTGTGCTATACACTTTACTCCTAGCAGGTTTCTTCGTAGTAACACCGAGTGTTACTTATGATGTATGGCAAGGTTTTTTTGCTTGTATGAGTGTTAAAGTAGCTACAGTAATGGCGTTATTAGCATTACTTGTTCACGCCAAAATTGGTGTGTGGCAGGTATTGTCTGATTACGTAAAACCTGCGTTCTTTCGCGGTGCATTGCAATTTTTCTTTTCTGTTACTTTATTAGCCTACTTAGTATTTGGCTCTTTAACTGTGTGGGGTGTATAAGTGAGCGTTCCAATTCGTGAATTTGACGCCATTGTTATTGGCGCAGGCGGTGCAGGTATGCGCGCTGCATTAGCAATTTCAGAGTCAGGCAAGTCTTGTGCCTTGATTTCTAAAGTATTTCCAACCCGTTCTCATACTGTATCTGCTCAAGGTGGTATTACCGTAGCTTTAGGTAATGCTCATGAAGATCATTGGGAACAGCATATGTACGATACAGTTAAAGGCAGCGATTATATCGGTGACCAAGACGCAATCGAATACATGTGTAAAACAGGCCCTGAGTCTATTATTGAATTAGAGAAGATGGGTCTACCATTTTCTCGAACTGAAGAAGGTAAGATTTACCAACGTCCTTTCGGTGGTCAATCTAAAAACTTTGGTGGTGAACAAGCTGCACGTACTGCAGCTGCAGCTGACCGAACAGGTCATGCACTACTTCATTGTTTATATCAGCAAAACGTTAAGAACAAAACGAATGTTTTTTCTGAATGGTATGCCTTAGATCTAGTAAAAAATAGTGATGGTGCCGTAGTCGGTACAACGGCTATTTGTATTGAAACTGGCGAAATCGTTTACTTTAAAGCGCGTGCTACCGTTCTAGCTACTGGTGGTGCAGGTCGTATCTTTGCTTCTACAACCAATGCACACATCAATACTGGTGATGGTGTTGGTATGTCACTTCGTGCTGGCATTCAAATGCAAGACATGGAAATGTGGCAGTTCCATCCAACGGGTATCGCTGGTGCAGGTACATTAGTAACCGAAGGTTGTCGTGGAGAAGGTGGTTACCTTCTTAATAAAGATGGCGAACGTTTCATGGAACGTTACGCACCTAATGCTAAAGATTTAGCGGGTCGTGATGTTGTTGCTCGTTCTATGATGACAGAAATACGAGAAGGTCGAGGTTGTGACCACCCTACATATGGTCCTCATCTTAAACTTAAACTTGATCACTTAGGCCGTGAAACGTTGTACAAACGTTTACCTGGTGTTTGTGAATTATCTAAAACATTTGCTCACGTTGACCCAGCAGATGAGCCTATTCCAGTTATACCTACATGTCATTACCAAATGGGTGGTGTACCTTGTAACGTTAATGGTCAAGCATTAAATGTTACAGCAGACGGAACCGAAACAATAGTTGAAGGTTTATTCGCTGTTGGTGAAATAGCATGTGTATCAGTACATGGTGCTAACCGTCTTGGTGGTAACTCATTACTTGATTTAGTTGTCTTTGGCCGCGCCGCAGGTAACTTCTTAGGTACTTACTTAAACGATACTGAGTTTGGTAAAGAAGCAACAGAGTCTGATATAGAAGCGGCTCTTGCGCGTACTAAGCGTTGGGAAAACTCTACCGGTGGTGAAGACCCAGTACAGATTCGTAAAGATTTACAGAAATGTATGCAATTTAACTTCTCGGTATTCCGTGATGGTGATGCCATGGCTGAAGGTATGAAAGAGCTTGAAGCAATTCGTGAACGTTTAAATAATGCCTACTTAGATGATAAATCATCAGATTTTAATACTCAAAGAATTGAATGTTTAGAATTAGATAACTTGATGGAAACTGCTTTTTGTACTGCAAAGGCAGCTAACTTCCGTACTGAATCTCGTGGTGCGCATGCTCGTAATGATTTTCAAGACCGTGATGATGAAAATTGGTTATGTCATTCTATTTACACACCAGAGTCTCAAGAGATGTCGAAGCGTGATGTTAATATGAAACCTGTTCACCGTGAAGCTTTCCCTCCGAAAGCTCGTGTATACTAAGGAGCATTATTATGTCGAATAAAATGACCAAACAGTTATTTTCGATTTATCGTTATAACCCAGATGTAGATAATGCGCCATACATGAAAGACTATGAGTTAGACGTGCCTGAAGGCTCTGACTTAATGGTACTTGATGCATTAATATTATTAAAAGAAAAAGACTCAAGCTTATCTTTCCGTCGTTCATGTCGTGAAGGTGTTTGTGGCTCTGATGGTTTGAACATGAATGGTAAAAATGGCTTAGCGTGTATTACGCCATTATCAGAATTGAAAGCCAAAAAAATTGTCTTACGTCCGCTACCAGGTTTACCTGTAGTACGTGATTTGATTATTGATATGACTCAATTTTATCAGCAATATGAAAAAATTAAGCCATACCTTATCAATGATGCGCAACCAGCAGCACGTGAAAATATCCAGTCAATTGAAGAACGTGATAAGTTAGACGGTCTTTACGAATGTATTTTATGTGCTTGTTGTTCAACATCATGTCCATCTTTTTGGTGGAATCCAGATAAATTTATCGGTCCTGCAGGCTTATTGCATGCTTATCGCTTCTTAATCGATAGCCGCGATACTGCTACCGAAGAGCGTTTAGATGGTTTACAAGATGCATACAGCGTATTCCGTTGTCATGGAATCATGAACTGTGTTGATGTTTGTCCAAAAGGACTAAACCCAACCAAAGCCATTGGCCATATAAAATCAATGTTATTAAACCGAGCGGTTTAATTATCAATAAACTTAGCTAAAGTTACTTTAAGTACTGCTTTAGTCTAAGTTTACTTCGTTGCTTTTTATGACAGAATAAGCAGGGTATTTTCTTTAATAAGCGCTTTAATCGGTTCCGGTATAAATAGCTTATTAAGATAATGTTCTGTATTTTTAACTTAATTTTAAACATTGTAATAATTTTTCATCAGTAATTTAGTTCTCTTAATGCAAAAATATTGTTTCTATTCTATAAATAGAAGCCTTAAGCAAAAAGCTTAACAAATTGCAAAGAAATAGTTATTACGTTATTTTTTTTGCTACACACAAGCAAAGGAACAAGGCAATGCCAGAAGGTGTAATGAAGGCTTGGCTAGAGTCTTCCCATTTAAACGGTGGCAACATCGTTTATATTGAAGAATTGTACGAATCATACTTGGATAACTCCGCCTCTGTATCTGCAGAATGGCAGGAACTCTTTAGTCAACTCCCGAAAGTAGAAGGTAGTGAGGTTGAATACCGCCATTCTGCCATCCGTGACGAATTTAGAACGTTAGCAAAACAAGCCAATAAACAAGTTATTGTTTCGAGTGATAGTGATGCTAAGCAAGTCAAAGTATTACAACTTATTAATGCGTTTAGATTCCGTGGTCATCAAAACTCTAATTTAGATCCGTTAGGTTTATGGCAGCGTGACAAAGTACGTGACTTACAACTTTCGCATCACGACTTATCTGAAAACGACTTTGATAAAGAATATAACGTGGGTTCTTTTGCTATCGGTCAAGACACCATGAAGTTAGGTGACTTGTACAAAGCATTAAAAAACACTTATTGTGGTTCTATTGGTGCTGAATATATGCACATGACCTCAACCGTCGAAAAACGCTGGATACAACAACGTCTTGAGTCGGTTCAGTCTAAAGCTACTTTATCTATTGACCAGAAAACTGAACTACTGAAGGGCTTAATTGCTGCTGACGGTTTAGAGAAATATTTGGGTGCTAAGTTCCCTGGAGCAAAACGTTTCTCTCTAGAGGGTGGCGATGCACTTGTCCCTATGCTTAAAGAATTAATCACTCGTGCTGGTGCCGCTGGTACTAAAGAAGTGGTTATGGGCATGGCTCATCGTGGTCGTCTAAACGTACTTGTCAATGTTATGGGTAAAAATCCATCGAAATTATTCGATGAATTCGCCGGTAAGCATGATGAAATTCTTAGCTCAGGTGATGTTAAATACCACCAAGGTTATTCTTCAGACTTCGTTACTCCCGGTGGTAATGTTCATCTAGCGCTGGCATTTAATCCGTCACATCTAGAAATTGTTAACCCAGTTGTTATTGGTTCAGTACGTGCTCGCCTTGATAGACGCGACTGTAATCATGGTGATTTAGTACTGCCTATTACCATTCATGGTGATTCTGCAATTGCAGGTCAAGGTGTTGTACAAGAAACCTTTAACATGTCGCAAGCCCGTGCTTTTAAAGTAGGTGGCACGGTGCGTATTGTGGTTAATAACCAAGTAGGTTTTACCACATCTGTTGCTGCAGATACTCGCTCTGGTGAATACTGTACTGAAATTGCTAAAATGGTTCAGGCACCAATTATTCATGTTAATGGTGATGATCCTGAAGCGGTGATATTGGCAACTCAAATTGCACTTGATTACCGTAATGAATTTAAACGTGACGTTGTTATTGATTTAGTTTGTTATCGACGTCATGGACATAATGAAGCTGATGAGCCAAGTGCCACGCAGCCACTTATGTACAAAATTGTTAGAAAGCATCCAACACCACGTCAATTATACGCTGATAAATTAGCGGCTGAAGGTAGTTTAACACCCGTTAAAATTGATGAGCTAACAGCCTACTACCGTAAGTTACTTGATGAAGGTCAATGTACGGTTGAGCAATGGCGCCCGATGACTGAACATTCAGTTGATTGGACTCCATACTTAGGTCATGAGTGGGATGATGACTACGACAAAGAAATTTCCCTTGAGAAGCTAAAAGAATTAGCACTTAAGTTGTCAACGTACCCAGAAAGTCACACAGTGCATTCACGCGTTAAAAAGATTTATGATGACCGCATGAAAATGGCAACGGGTGAGAAATTACTTGATTGGGGCATGGCTGAAAACTTAGCCTATGCATCTATTGTTGATCGTGGTGAGCGTGTACGTATTACCGGTCAAGATTCTGGTCGTGGCACATTCTTCCATCGTCATGCCGTATTGCATAATCAAAAAGATGGTAGTACTTATTTACCACTGCAAAATATCAGAGAAGGCCAAGGCCCATTTGATGTACATGATTCAGTGTTATCTGAAGTTTCTGTATTAGCATTCGAATATGGCTATACAACGGCTCAGCCTGCTGGTTTAACTATTTGGGAAGCGCAATTTGGCGATTTTGCTAATTGTGCACAAGTAGTATTTGATCAATTTATTAGTTCAGGTGAGCAAAAGTGGGGCCGCTTGTGTGGCTTAACTATGTTGTTACCACATGGCTATGAAGGTCAGGGACCTGAGCATTCATCAGCCCGTTTAGAACGCTTCTTACAACTTTGTGCTGATCACAATATGCAAGTATGTGTGCCATCAACACCAGCGCAAGTATTTAATATGCTTCGTCGCCAAGTTGTACGTCCTATGCGTCGTCCTCTTGTCGTTATGTCGCCTAAATCACTGTTACGTCACCCATTAGCGGTTTCTTCATTAGAAGAAATGTCTACGGGTATATTCCACAGTGTTATTGGTGAAATTGATGAGCTTGATGCCAAAGCTGTTGAACGTGTTGTTTTCTGTAGTGGTAAAGTTTATTACGAGCTACTTGATCAACGTCGTAAAAATGAACTAAATAATGTTGCTATTGTTCGTATTGAGCAACTTTATCCATTCCCCGAACAAGAGCTTCAAGCGGTATTGAAAGAATACCAACATGTTAAGCAATTTGTTTGGTGTCAGGAAGAGCCGCAAAACCAAGGTGCTTGGTATTGTTCGCAGCATCACTTTAGAGCTGCAATTCCTGAAGGTACTTATTTGACTTATGCAGGCCGTAAGGCTTCAGCAGCACCAGCTGTCGGTTATATGTCACTTCATGTTAAAGAACAGCAAGCGCTTGTCACTCAAGCATTAACATTAGATTAACTCTTTGGTGCGCTTACTTTAATAAATAGTAAGCGCAAAGACAGTTTGTAAGGATTAAAAAATGACAACCGAAATCAAAGTTCCGGTATTACCAGAATCAGTTGCTGATGCAACAGTGGCAACTTGGCATGTTCAAGTTGGTGAAAAATTTACACGTGACCAAGTACTTGTTGATATTGAAACTGACAAAGTAGTATTAGAAGTTCCAGCAACTTGTGATGGTGTTATGACAGATATTAGCCAAGCTGATGGTGCTACTGTATTGGGCGACCAAGTTATTGGTACCTTCTCTGAAGGTAATGGCGAAGGTAGCGAAGCTGCTCCGGCTCCTGTAGCAGCAAGCGCTCCTGCAGCGGCGACTACAGCTGTTAAAGTAATCGACATCATAGTTCCTGTTTTACCTGAATCAGTTGCAGATGCAACCGTTGCTACATGGCATGTAGCTGAAGGCGATACCGTAACAGTTGACCAAAACTTAGTTGATATCGAAACAGACAAAGTAGTGCTAGAAGTTGTTGCGCAAGATAATGGCGTAATTGGTAGAATTATCCATGTTGAAGGCGATACTGTGTTAGGCGCTCAAAAAATTGGTGAACTTAATGCAGGCGCTTCAGCGGCTGCCACAGCTGCGCCAATTGAAGATGCAGTAAGCTCAGATGAAATTGCTAGCCCTTCAGTACGTCGATTAATGACTGAAAAAGGCTTAACGGCTGCTAATGTTGTTGGTACAGGTAAAGGCGGTCGTATTTCAAAAGAAGATGTTGAAGCCGCTGCTAACAAACCAGTTGCCGCACCAAAAGCAGCAGCTCCTGTAGCTGCTCCTGCACAAGATTTAGGCGAACGTACCCAAAAACGTGTACCAATGACGCGTTTACGTAAAACGATTGCAACACGTTTATTAGAAGCGAAAAATTCTACGGCCATGCTAACTACGTTTAACGAAGTTAACATGAAGCCAATTATGGAACTTCGTAAGCAATATAAAGACTTATTCGAAAAAACTCATGACACACGTCTTGGTTTTATGTCTTTCTACGTGAAAGCGGTTACTGAAGCATTAAAACGTTTTCCTGGTGTTAACGCATCAATTGACGGTGACGATATTGTTTACCATAACTTCTTTGATATCTCTATCGCTGTATCTACACCGCGTGGTTTAGTAACGCCGGTTTTACGTGATTCAGACCAATTAAGTATGGCTGGCATTGAAAATGGTATCCGTGACTTAGCGATTAAAGGTCGTGACGGTAAGCTTTCAATGGCTGATATGACTGGCGGTAACTTCACCATTACTAACGGTGGTGTGTTTGGTTCATTATTATCAACGCCAATTCTTAACTTACCTCAAGCAGCGATTTTAGGTATGCATAAAATACAAGACCGCCCTATGGCTGTTGACGGTAAAGTAGAAATCTTACCTATGATGTATTTAGCATTATCTTACGACCATCGTTTAATTGATGGTAAAGAGTCGGTAGGTTTCTTAGTAACAATCAAAGAATTGTTAGAAGATCCAACACGTCTTTTACTTGATATATAAGCTTAATTCTAAGTAATTAGACAGTAAAAAACACCAGATATAAAAATTTAGTACTCGACTATAGTATTAGCTCTTATGACTACCGTCACTAGAGCTTTTGTACTATAATCGAGTTACTTTTCACGGCAGGCTTTGCGTATTTCTTAGAAATGCAATCGACTGTCATTATTTACAGATAAATGGATAAAACACCATGAATTTGCATGAATACCAAGCGAAACAATTGTTCGCTGAATACGGTTTACCAGTTTCTGAAGGTTTCGCTTGCGATACTCCTCAAGAAGCTGCCGAAGCGGCTGATAAAATTGGCGGCGATATGTGGGTTGTTAAAACTCAAGTACACGCAGGCGGACGTGGTAAAGCTGGCGGTGTTAAGCTAGTTAAAAGTAAGCAAGAAATCAAAGATTTCGCGCAACACTGGTTAGGTAAGAACTTAGTTACTTATCAAACAGACGAAAAAGGTCAGCCAGTAGCTAAAATTTTAGTTGAAAGCTGTACTGACATCGCTAATGAGTTATATCTTGGCGCTGTTGTTGATAGAGCTTCTCAAAAAGTTGTTTTCATGGCATCTACCGAAGGCGGTGTTGACATTGAAAAGATCGCAGAAGAGACTCCAGAATTAATTCACCAAGCTGAGATTGATCCACTCGTTGGCGCTCAACCTTACCAAGCACGTGAATTAGGTTTTAAACTTGGTTTAAACCCTACGCAAATGAAGCAGTTTGTTAAGATCTTTATGGGTCTTGCTAAAATGTTTGAAGATTGTGATTTCGCTTTACTTGAAATCAACCCGCTAGTTATTACTACCGAAGGTAATCTTCACTGTTTAGACGGTAAAATCGGTATTGATGGTAATGCTATTTACCGTCAACCTAAAATGCGTGCTTTCCACGATCCATCTCAAGAAGATGAACGTGAAGCCCACGCAGCACAATGGGAGCTTAACTATGTAGCTCTTGACGGTAATGTTGGTTGTATGGTTAACGGTGCAGGCCTAGCAATGGGTACTATGGATATCGTTAATTTACACGGCGGCAAGCCAGCTAACTTCCTTGATGTTGGCGGCGGCGCAAACAAAGAACGTGTTTCTGAAGCATTCAAAATCATCCTTTCTGACGATAACGTTAAAGCTGTTTTAGTTAACATCTTTGGTGGCATTGTTCGTTGTGACATGATTGCTGAAGGTATTATTGGCGCGGTTAAAGAAGTAGGCGTTAAAGTACCAGTAGTTGTACGTTTAGAAGGTACTAATGCTGAATTAGGTCGTGAAGTTCTTAAGAACTCTGGCTTAGACATCATTGCTGCTGAATCACTAACTGATGCAGCAGAAAAAGTTGTTGCTGCTGCGGAGGGCAAATAATGTCTGTATTAATTAATAAAGATACTAAAGTTATCTGTCAAGGTTTCACTGGTGGTCAAGGTACATTCCATTCAGAACAAGCTATTGATTACGGTACACAAATGGTTGGTGGCGTAAGCCCAGGTAAAGGCGGTCAAACGCACCTAGGTTTACCAGTATTTAACACAGTACGTGAAGCAGTAGAAGCAACTGGCGCAACAGCTACAGTTATCTATGTTCCAGCTCCTTTCTGTAAAGATGCTATTTTAGAAGCTATTGATGCAGGCATCGAGCTTATCGTAACTATTACTGAAGGTATTCCAACTTTAGATATGGTTGACGTTAAAGCTAAGCTTAACCAATCTGGCGTTCGTATGATCGGTCCTAACTGTCCAGGTGTTATCACTCCTGGCGAGTCTAAGATTGGTATCATGCCTGGTCACATTCATTTACCAGGTAAAGTTGGTATTGTTTCACGTTCTGGTACGTTAACGTACGAAGCCGTTAAACAAACAACTGATTTTGGTTTTGGCCAATCTACTTGTGTAGGTATTGGTGGCGACCCTATCCCAGGTACTAACTTCATCGACGTATTGGAAATGTTCCAGAACGATCCACAAACTGAAGCAATCGTAATGATTGGTGAAATTGGCGGAACTGCTGAAGAAGAAGCTGCGGAATATATCAAAGCACACGTTACTAAACCTGTAGTATCTTACATTGCTGGTGTTACTGCACCAGAAGGTAAGCGTATGGGTCACGCTGGCGCGATTATCGCCGGTGGTAAAGGTACAGCTGATGAGAAATTTGCAGCACTAGAAGCGGCCGGTGTTAAAACTGTTCGTTCTTTAGCAGAAATTGGCGCTGCACTTAAAGAGAAAACAGGTTGGTAATCAGCTTTTGATTGCAAACTGTTAATCTTAATAAAAACCCGCTATCTAGCGGGTTTTTTGTATAAGTAAATAACAAATTATTTTCTTACGGTTTTGATATTACCAGTAAGATTATCACAATTAGGTTTTTGGATTATTGCTACGTCATGCTCATACGTTGAATTTAAGTGCTTTCCAAATGAAATCATCTGTTTATCAAATACTTTATGCTCCATTGGTATATCAGTAACCTCTCGGGTTCCAATAACTATGAATTGGACTTTGGATATATTTAAAGTAGTTTCTTTGGCTGTATGCAAAGATAAACCTGCTAGATGTTTAATCACTTCTATTTGTATAGGTTTTCTAACATCATCTAAATTATTAACCATCTTCTTGAACTCTTCCCCTATTTTCTTATCTATCTCCATAGTCAAATGCTCTTTAAAATAATACTCAATAAATTCAATAATACTGCCTAACTCTTCACCCTGATAATAAACAGGGGTGGAGTTATCAAATTGCTTTAATGGGATAGGGGAGTTAGTTGTATATATTGATATGCCTTGAAGTTGGTAGGATTCATGACTGATTAATGCAATGCCTGGTTTGATTTTATATTTATCCCAGTCTTCATTTTGAGCCTCAATCAGATCTAAGGTTTCTATTCCATGTTTTTGGGCTAATTTTATAGCAGGTTTATAAAAGCCTTTATGAGAGATAGCTATAACTTTGTTAGCTTTAAGTGACTTAGATTTTGTAATTAGTTGCTCTATCCACTCTGTTGATTGCTTTCGAGAATGGTCTCTGCATTCAATCATAAACATTAATTTCTGGTTTATAATTGTTGTTTCGATACAAATATCTACTTCTCTCATAGATCCTGAGTATTCATCAAGTATCATCTTTGATTCAGTTAGTATTGCTCCATCAGGGAGAAGAATCTCATGAATTCTTAAAATTAACTTTTGAAAATCATTTGTTCTTTGAGGCAAGGTATATCCTTATTTATCTTATTGATATAATAATAAGCTGTCGGATTCAAAAATTATATAGATATTTTACTAAACTATTTCTCTGGGTGTTGATTTCACCCAAGAAAATAAATGAAGTCTCAATAAATTTTCATGCAACGTTTTTATTTTCTACATTGTCGCGGTGGCGACGACACCCAAGAAGAGAGGGAGACTGCAGCCGCTCTTACCTTTGGCTTTGGACTCCCTCGGCGCTGCTAATCAAGTGTAACCCTGCATTCAAGGCAATATATTCGACGTAACAGCGCTGAGCGGGCATCCATGCCCTACATCGCTTTGTTCATCATCCATAATGAACATACGTGAATATGGCCTTTCATTACGGCACTTGATTAAAGCAGGTTTGGTGTTTGTTGATAGGTGGGGTAACAATATTGCTTTTGTGCTTTTTGATTGCTCAACAGATTATGCGTTTTGTTTCTATATACTAACTGTACGAAATACTCCAACTCCCATCTCAGCGTTGAAATAGTATTTTTTGATAAGCTGTTAATCGATGACAGCCATGGATGGCTGGAGCTGACGTCGCGCAGGGACGAGCATTCGTCAGGTATCGATAACTGCCAAAAGGACTATTTCAGTTTTAGCTGAGTAGGGACTCCGTGGGGTTCCAAGGGGACGCCGGAGGCAGTGTCCCTTTGGGTGCTGTCGCCACCGCGACGCCAAGCTGTAAATCTAACTCCTAGCAGATTGATAAACGTAAAACAGATTATAAAAATATAAAATTTTTAGACTTGATAACAATATGTTATCTTGAGGAAAAAATATATTAACTAGCTATTCTATGTTGCCAACGCAAGAGCTTTTCCCATCTATATACCCTTGGTTATTCCTAGTCATCACCTTAATGACCGCTTTTGTAAAGCCTAAGTTATGGCCATTTGGCTTAGTCTGTACTTTAATTAGCGGGCTGTTTTATAACGCGATAGATCTGGTCGGCCTTGGTGTTGTAACGCTTTTATTCGCGATGTCTTATTATGCGAACAGGTTATCTAATAAGTCATCAAACAAGTCTTCAAATAACTTGTGGTACCAGAGAGTTAAAACAGTCATTACGGTCTTAGTTATCATTAGCTGTATTGCCTTAGCTGTACACTTATTACCAGGTTTTAATAATCTACAAGTATTAAGCAAGGTTGAAAAAAGTTTTAACAGCATGCCATTTACACTGTATTTAAATTTTGATAAACCGATGATTTTATTTGTTCTTTTGTTGCTGTATCCAGCACTCTTGACAAGTAAAAAATCGGTCACTCTTTTTAAAACGCACAATAACTGGCGGTTAAGTGCCTTCGTTGTGTTTATCTTTATTGTAATATTTAGCCTAGCCATTTTATTATCATTAATTAAATATGATCCCCAATTGCCAAGCTGGTGGTGGTTGTTTGCGTTAAACAATTTGTTCTTAACGTGTATTATTGAAGAGGCGTTTTTTAGAGGATTCATTCAGCAAAACTTAACTCGCTTAATAAACCCATTAATAGGGCTTATATTAACAAGCTTATTATTTGGTCTTGCCCATTTTTCAGGTGGCTTTAATTATGTGATTGTTGCTACGTTGGCTGGCTTTTTGTATGGGATGGTTTACCTAAATACAGGTAAAATTTGGCATGCAATTTTACTGCATTTCTTTTTTAATATGGTTCACTTAGCTTTATTTACTTATCCTTTACTTAGGGTTTAGTTGATATTTAAAGCGGTAGATTTTGAGTGAAGCAAGTTATTAACCGCTAGTGGTTAATAACTTTTTATTAGTCTGCATAGCTACTTCATATACCAATGATAATTATTGGAAATAGAATAGAAAGCTGATAGTTTTGTTAGCATATTATTTGAGAATTTATTCACAATAGGGATGTTTATGAAAAAAGGCGGTGTTTTTTTTGGTGGAATATTTTTCCTTGCAGGGCTTGTCGCCTTTTACTTTATCGTTTTGTCTGCTGTCATTGATGCCAGCAGAATGCAGTTTTGGCAAGCCACTAAAGCGCAATTGAATAGTGCAGATGTCAGTAGTTTCCAAAGCCGTAATGATAATGGCGGATACACGACAATGTATAAACTGGATATACAATATCGCTATAAAGTCGCGGGTACTGATTATTTTGGCAATCGCGCTAAAATCAGGAATGATAACAGTACTAGTGATAGCAGTGATGCTTATACGTTACTCAGTAAAGTTAATCATGAGCAAAGTTCACAACAAAGTATTACTGTTTGGTATAACCCTAGCAATGTGAATGAGTCGATATATGATCGTACCTTAGACTTTCAATTTCTTCTCATGATGACTCTATTTAGTAGTGTTTTTATGGCTATCGGTCTTGGGATTATTAGTTACAGTCGTCCAGAAAAAGAAGAAAAACCAGTTAATGCTAACCCTGAAAAACCCTGGACTACTCGCTCGCAATGGGCTTCACCCATAATATATTCTAATGCACAGATGAGTGTTAAATATGCTTGGTATTTTGCTATAGTTTCGGGCTTGTTTTTTGGTATGTTTTCAGTCGCTTTGTTTGGTCAAAACCCTATAGCCACAATTTTTTCTTTGCTTTTTTTAGTGGTACCACTGTGGTTAGTCATCAGAGCTAGACGTATTCAAAAAGAATGGTTATATTTCAAAAAAGTACCACTCACATTAGGCACTTATCCAGGGCTGGTTGGCGGTAAAGTAAAGGGTAGTCTCACTATACCAGGGCAATCTAGCGCTTCAGAAAAATGTACTGTTACTTTAAACTGTACCAAATATTGGACTGAGCGTAGTGGCAGTAAAACGGAATCTAATCAGAGTATCATATATTCTAAGGCGCAAATAACAATAGCTAGGCCTAGTCTTAAAGGCTCAAACATTGATTTCAGTTTTGATGTACCAGCAGATAAACCACAATCAAGCGCTCCAAGTAAGAGTTACCATAAATGGACTATTGCCATTAAGGGTAACTTGAGTGGTTTCAATTTTAATCGAGAATACGAAGTGCCTGTTTTTGTTACTCAAGAAAGTATGTCAGTAGCAGATGAGTTACAACAGAAACCGTTAACGTCATCTGAGAAATCAGCTATGAATAAACGGTTAGCTGTTGATGTTAGCTTAGTAAAAGAAGAAATGACATTGCATACACCTGGTTCAAAGGACAGCTTGTTTATTGCTGGCATTGGTGCAATATTTTTTATTATTGGTATTTCAATCGCAACAATTGGTGGTTCTTTATTTGGTCTGGTTTTCGCTGCTATGAGCTTTGTTTTTCTAGGACTTGGAACGTGGGGCTATGGACGAAACTGTAAGATTAAAGTTAAGCCTGATAGTTTACAAGTGGATGTGTATTTTTTTTCTAGACCGGTTAAAACAGTGTTATTAGATAAAACAGAGGTAGATAGCATTGAAGCGTTTAGCTCATCAAAAGAACATACTAATGGTAAACAAACAAGTGAAAAGTTTTGTTTAAGGTTATTAACTAATACAGGTAAAAGAATTGATTTAGGTGGTGATTTTAATTCAATGAAAAATGCTTTACACCTTAAGCAGAGAATTGAACAACTTTTTGAGGTTGTAGAGCCAATGGCGTCTATCACTGAATCAAATGCTAAACTTTAGAGGTTGTATACTAAATGGTAACAGCATGACTAAAAGGCTGTGCAGTTACCTCCATAACGTTAAAGCGCAAGTAGATTTTTTATCGGCGATTGTGATAAATCCATAAATAAGTTCACTCGCTATATTGACTAGTCACATCAACCATTGATTTAAGACTTAATATTTAATTCTTTGACGGTCTCAGTTGTTGGTGTTTTATTTTTAAATGTAACCAATAATTGATAGCTTTTGGCAGTCACATTATGACCTACAACATCAAAGTTGTAGTTTATGGTACAGAATATATACAAGGGGATAGTTTGAAGGCTTATATTTGCAAAATAGTTATAGATAAAACATGAGAAAGCACAAATTAATAATGTTATATTTATTTTATGTGATGTAGAGAAATTGGAGCGTAAGTGAAATTATTTTTATCTGTTATTTTTATGCTTCTTAGTAGTTACAATAATGCAGTGTTCGCTTCATCAGTAGATCATGCGGCACATTTAAGTGTTTATCCCGAAGATACGTCCGCTTTTCAAGCCACGAAAAAATCTAAAAGTAACCAGCCTAAATATCCTTTAGCTAATCACTATAATTTTGCTTCAATTGAATTATTGATAGAGCAAGAAGTTGGTCGTATTGTCCTTACGCAAGTGTATAAAAACATTGGTATAAACATTACTATCAGCCCTTTACCTGGTAAGCGTGCACAGTACGTTGCTAATTTAGGCATGAAAGATGGTGAAATCATGCGTATTTGGACTTATGGAGAAGAAAATACAAACACCATCAGAGTACCTACACCTTATTATTACCTAGAAACGATGCCATTCGTTTTGAAAAAATCTGATATTGTTATCTCAATGAAGGGAGATCTCGCTAAATATCGCCTAACTAAAATTCGTGGCGTGAAACATACTAATAATATTACCCAAGGACTCACTAGTATTTATGACATGAGTTCTACTCAGGATATGTTTAAACTATTACTTAGTGGCAAAGTCGATGTGGTGCTAACGAATACCATTGATGGAAATTTAGCACTCGCACGCCTTGGTTTAGCTAATGTTGTCGCCATGCAAAAGCCCTTGGCACGGCTATCGCTATATCATTATATTCATAAAAAACATCAAAACTTAATACCCATTATTGATAAGGAGCTTCAGCGAATGAAGCATAGTGGTGAGCTAATTCAGTTAATTTCATTTGCAGAGCAACGTGTGATTCAATTAAATAGGTAAATTTTTTAGGGATGAAAATGTATAGTTAAGTTTATGAAGTATTAAAGATAGCTAAAACTAAACAGATAGCTTAAGACTTAACTGTCATCATGGCTGATCTCAAACTAGACATATGCCCTATGGATTTTAAATTCTACTCAAGCAGTAAACGCATTGCTTAAAGGACGCGTGCAGAGGTTTGTTGGTAGTACTTTCGCCGTTTCTTAATTAAAGTGTCCATTGTCTTGTGGCATAATTAATTATACGAATAAGTTAAAAAGATAATGACCATGTAAGTTTACTCAGGTCGATTAAGTGCTACATAGTTTGTCGTAAGGCTATAACCATCGCCACCCATTTTACCAACAGAATCAACCAGCTGCTGGTTAATACCATCATCACTGTAAAGATCATCTCTTACATAAACAGACTGCACATCTAACAGCACAATGGTGCCTCCGGCAGGTAAATCACCGATAGAAATTACTTCTCTTAAGGTACACTCATAACGAATGGGTGAGTCAGTAACAGATAAGGGACTGACAACAGAACTAGGGCTGTGCTCAACTTCGGCGAGATCAAATTCACTCTTATCAATGGCAATGCTGGCACTGGTAGCGTTCATTCTTTCTAGCAAATGGCTATTAACAATATTAACTACACATTCACCGGTTTCTGTTAAGTTTTGTAAGGTGTCTTTATCAATGCCGCTGCGTTGAGTCACCTGTGTATAGAGCAGAACAGGAGGATTACAGCTGGCAACGGTAAAAAAGGAGTAGGGTGCAAGGTTATCAATACCCTCTTTTGACCGTGTACTAATCCACGCGATTGGTCTTGGCGTTACCCCGCCATTTAACAGGCGATACTTTTCTTGAACGCCTAACTCTGTAATATCAAAATTCATTGATTATCCATATGCATATCAAAGTACTAAGGGGGAGGTCAAAGTTGTTGAGTTCTATCGAACGAGTAAATAGGCACCAAAGCCTAAACCGAAATACATCATTAAAGAAAACACGCTACCAACAATATTTAAAGCCGTTGAGATACCAAAAAACTTGAAACTCAATACACCAGTAAGGGCTTTAGGTCGTGATTGAAAGGAATGAAAATACTTAAACTCGGTTAATTTATCTGCTAATGCTTGATTGCCTTTAATCGCATTATCAATGGTTTTATCATAAGCAAAAGCGACTAAATAAAACACGATTAAAAAGGCTAAAATGGATTCCATAACTAATTTCCTAAAAGGTAAAAACACCGCAATACACGGCAAATAGATAGTTGGTTAAATTGTTAAGTAAAACACAGGGCACTGTATTTATTCTTGCTTACTAGAATGTACCTTCAACCAACATTGCTAGTTTTCGAATACCATGAGATGGAGTCCATCTTTTAAACTCAACAAAACCATGTTTCTTGTATAAATTTATTGCCGGTTCATTTACAACCGCTGTCTCTACGATAGCTTTTGAAAAATCAATACTCTCTAGAACATGGCTTATTAGTTTACTAGCAATACCTTTTCTAAAATAATTTGGGTCAACCGTTAAGCTATCAATTTTTAAGTGCTTATTTTCTACAACAATCTCTATAATGGCAGCGAGACATTCATTTTCACTAAAACCATAGAATAGTGTTTTTGAATTATTTATATCTTTAGCGCTCCGTAATAGAGGAGGAAAATTAAGAGTGCCTATAAGTTGAGCTTCAATTTTATAAGAGTTTTGAAAAATCGTGTAAATTTGATTTGCCACGTCTTCATTCGAATTATCAAGTATTTTGATCATATTACGCTTAGCCTTAAATTTTACTTTGCTCTTTAAAGCCATATTCAAGAGCATCAATGCTGGCTATCATAGTCGTTAATGCTACTGGCAGGTTATTTTTCTTTATTAATTAGGTACTTTTACCATAACTCATTAATTAATGATGTTTTGTTATCGATAAAGCCGATTAAAACAAGTAAGGGCTCTGCGTGCTGCCAAGTTAAGTCTGCTTGAATACACCATGAGCATATTTAACTGTTATGCGATGTCAACTCAAAATAGTATGTAAACCAATCACATTAAGTTTGTGATTTTGTTGTGATCAGGAAAGGTAATTTAAGAGAGCCTCTTGATTGAACAATAGCAGGATATTGGTCTTATCATGCTTAAAGATGACTTTATTGTGTACTTAAACGGGCTGAAATTAATTAAGGAAGTTCTCTTCCATCATCGCTATTATTTGGGCAATGTTAACGTCTTTCAATACATGCTCGCTTGAAGAATGCACTACGCCAGCTTTGTCACCTAAAGCAATGTCGACCAAATCAGGTTTACTATCATGTAGCACCAATACTATTTTTTTATTGATGGCGATACAGTCTATTGTTATAGCATCGGCTTCCATACCTTGCTTACGTAATGTTTTATCCATAATACCCATCAAGGTATCTACACTTTTATTGCGTTCAAAAAATATATCATTGGCTTGTGCGACAATCTCAGAGAGTTCTTTTAAGGTTTCTTTCATTATATTCTTATAGATAAAGTGTTTGATTGAACAGGCTTACTAAGCGATTTCGTTACTGTAAACTAGCGAGCATTTAAAATCTATCTCATGTTAGGTGATTATTTCACTAATGTGGAAACGGACCATGACAGTTCACATACCTTTGCTGGTGTTGATTTACCTATAGAGACTGGTTAGTTGTTTTGAGACCATTTATACTCTGACCATCTTTTTCACGGTATAAGTATAATAATTATGATAAAAAAAATTGGTTTATCACTTCTTTCGGCCGCTGTACTAGTCGGTTGTGTTACAGCTACGTCGGATGACTCTTCCCAAGTTAACTCTCCACAAGATATTAGCGCAAGCTACGACAGTATTAATACCACGCAATTAATTGAACATGTCAAAGTTCTATCTTCTGATCAATTTGGTGGTCGTGCGCCATCAAGTGAAGGTGAAAAACTGACCCTTAAATACTTAACGGAGCAGTTTACTGCCATTGGTTTTCAGCCAGGTAATGGCGACAGTTTTTTACAAGAAGTACCATTAGTATCAATTGAAGCGTCAAGTGATATGACATTGGCCATTGGTGGTAAAAACTACCAGCATGGTACTGATATGGTGATGGGCAGTGCTCGCATTAGTGAATTAGAGCAGCTTAAAAACTCAGAGCTAGTTTTTGTTGGTTACGGTGTTAACGCGCCAGAGTATAACTGGAACGATTATAAAGGCCTTGATGTTAAAGGTAAAACGGTTGTTATTTTAGTGAACGACCCTGGTTTTGCTACGCAAGACCCTGAGTTATTTACGGGTAATGCGATGACTTATTATGGTCGTTGGACATACAAGTATGAAGAAGCGAGCCGTCAAGGCGCTGAAGGAGCAATTATCATTCATGAAACTGCACCGGCTTCATACGGTTGGTCGGTAGTTAAAAACTCTTGGACTGGTCCTCAGTTTAGTTTTCAACGTGATGATTTAAATAAAGACCGTGTTGCAGTAGAAGGTTGGATTAACAGCTCTGTTGCTAGTGAGTTGTTTGCAAAAGCCGGTCTAGATTTTGATAAAATGAAAGAACGTGCCGCACAAGGTAGTTTCAACATTGCTATGGGTGATTTAGATGCCTCTATTACGGTTAAAAATACGATTAAAAAATCAATTTCGTATAACTTTATTGCGACGTTACCTGGTCAGAAAAAAGCGGATGAGCATATTTTATACTCAGCGCATTGGGATCACCTAGGTACAGATTTAACTAAAACAGGCGACCAAATTTACAATGGTGCCCGTGATAATGCTACTGGTACAGCAGCCTTAATCGAAGTCGGTGAAGCGTTTGCAAAGTTACCGAATAGACCTGAACGTTCAATTACCTTTTTAGCGGTAACCGCAGAAGAGCAGGGCTTACTTGGCTCTAAGTTCTATGCAGCAAACCCAGTTATTCCAGCAGCCAAAACAGTTGCTAACATTAATATGGATGCCTTGAATGTAAACGGTAAGAGTAAAGATGTTGCTGTATATGGTTTAGGCCAATCAGAGCTTGATAACTTTTTAACTAAAGCAGCGTCAAAGCAAAACCGAGATATTTCGGGCGACCCAAGACCAGCTGCGGGCATTTACTACCGTTCAGATCACTTTGCTTTTGCTAACGTAGGCATTCCTGCGTTGTATGCAAAAGGTGGCGCTATACCAGCAGATCAAGCGACTGCTGATTTACGCGCTACATTAGATCCAATTCTTGGTAAGTGTTATCACGGTCTTTGTGATGAATACAGCGAAGAGTGGGATTTAACCGGTGCTGTTGAAGATATGCAATTATTCTTTGAAATTGGTGTTGAATTATCTGTTTCAGGTGTGTGGCCGCAGTGGAGTACAACGTCTGAGTTTAAAAGATAAGTATAACGTTAGATATTGTTTTAATTGAAGTATATATATTTATTAAGCATTAGTACTTCATAAACTAAACGGTAGTAGCCTTAAAGCACTACCGTTTTTTTGTATCTGCTTTAAATTTTATAACTATATAAATAGTTTACTGACAAATGTCAGCCAGTTCTGCTTGGGTAATTTGTTGTAAATCTTTTAGATTTAATTCTATCTCTAAACCTCTTTTTCCGGCACTAACAAACAAAGTAGTCCATTGCTTTGCTGATGAATCAATAAAAGTGCTCAGACGTTTTTTTTGCCCAAGCGGGCTAACACCTCCCAGTACATAACCTGTAGAGCGTTCTACATCCGTTTTTAATGCCATTATGGCTTTTTTACCACCATACGCCTTAGCTATTAACTTCATACTTAACATCGCCGACACAGGTATTATTGCCACGGCTAGTGCTTTATTGTCAATACTCACTACTAAGGTCTTAAATACTCTATCTGTTGATATACCGAGTTTTAGTGCTGCCTCATCACCATATGACTCACTTGCTGCATCATGTATGTACTCATGAACGCGATAAATAATTTTATTCTGCTTAGCGGCATTAATTGCGGGTGTCATATCAATCTCTTTTTAATCGGTAGTTTGTCAAAAATTATAAGTATACATAGTAGTAAAATTGTCATTTACAAAGATATTTTACTTTATTTTTTGATGAAAAAAATAGACAATAAAATATCAAAATAAACGACTTAACATTAAAACACACCTTGTTGGTATGTTATGGCGTTAACACAAAATACAACTCGAAAATGGTGCCAAGTAATGTCTAATAGTGTAAACGTAAAGGGAATTAATTCAGTTTTATTTATCTGCATGGGTAATATCTGTCGATCGCCCAGTGCTGAAGCTGTTTTTAGACACAAAATGTTAGCACAAGGCTTAGCACTAAAAGTTGATTCAGCAGGTACTTTGGGAGCACATGCCAAAGAAAAACCTGATCATCGAGCTCAAAAAGCAGGTGTTGCACGCGGTTATTCTTTTGATGGTATTAAAGCACGTAAAGTTACGGTGCAAGACTTTAACGATTTTGATCTCATTTTAGCGATGGACCATGACAATATTGAAGAGCTAAAAAAAGTAGCGCCAACGGCTATGCAAGACAAAATACATTTAATGCTAGATTTTGCCCCTGGACATGAAGAAGAGCAGGTACCAGATCCCTATTATGGCGGTGCCAGAGGTTTTGATTATGTACTCGATTTAGTTGAAGCGGCAAGTGATGGCTTATTAGCAAAAATATAAATCGGTGCTTTTAGCGTTAATCGCGCTTAATATCTTTTGTCCACGTCACCAATAGCGCGGTATATACCATGATATAAAGCCCTCTATGTGGAGGCTTTACCTTCTTAATACCGATAGCTATACCTATCCTTTTTAGTTACATTTACCTTGTATGCTTCTTTTAATGTCATGTTGAACGGAAATCTCGTTTAGAGCGAGTGAAGACATTAAGGCCGCCTAACCTACGCTTTATCTATCACACCATACCTTGTATCTATTAGCCGAAACCATTTTAAATTTGGCTCGCTTTCAAGCATAAATATATGTTTTTTTATATAGATCGTTCTATTTACAAGGATGACATAAAAACGACTTTATACCTGTTTTTTTTCTCAATATGTACTAGATTTAATAGATGTTTCTGAAAGTTAATTTACACAGGGCTACTCTTTGTTACTACAGCTTTATTGAACATCCATCATAAACTCTAATAAGACAATTTTTATCTAAACTTAAATATTCGGTGTAAATACAAAATTGAGTATATTAAAGTAGTACTAACGGCAGATTAAAATAACTTTATAGGCTTAAAAAATAACTATGAAAATAAAAAAATTACTCATAATTATATTAGTTTCCATGTCCATTTTTCCTATTTTATTCAGCTATTTCTTTTTTTATGGAGAAAGTAAAACTTTACTTCATGATAATAGTATTGCAAAACTTAATGATATCGCTACGTTGCAACATAAGCGTATACGACAGTTATTAAACAGTAAGAAAGAATCGGTCAAGCTAATTGCCGGTAGCAAGCAGTTAAGTCTTTTATTAGACAGCATTCGAATAATCGACTCTGAAGATACAAAAGATAAAATCGTAAAAATACTCAATGATGCTAAAAACTCTGCAAGTAACATAAAACGCTTATCTGTTATTTCTCTTGATCAGAACCTTATTGTCTCTACTGATAGAGAGATAAATTCACAACATCAGTATACTTTTCATTACTCAAATCAAAACAGAGAAAATTTGTTAAATATTCAAATTTTTAAAGGGGATAATAATAGGCTGATTGTCGGTTTTACAGAAAGATTGTATATAAAAGATAAACATATTGGTTATATATCTGTTGATTTTTCGAGCCAAGAATTGATTAACATTATTTCAGACTACACAGGATTAGGTCGCACAGGCGAAGTGGTACTTGCTGGGAAAGATGCACAAGGCAATACCATGTTTTTAACGCCAACGCGGCATAATGAAAATTCTGCATTTAATATTATTATCCCAAAAGATAAGTTAGATATCCTCATCACCTTTGCCATGAAAGGCGAATCAAGCATATTAAAAGGATATGTTGATTATCGCTCTGTATCTGTACTTGCTATATCTCGTCATTTACCTGAAGTAAGTTGGGGCATGATAGTTAAGATTGATAGTAAGGAAGCTTTAGAACAATTAGATTATTTCCAATATTTTATTATTCAGATTGGTTTACTTGTCATTATTCTAGCCATCGTAATTTCAATTTTTTTAAGTAAAAAAATATCTGAACCAATACTCGCCTTGGAACAAGTCGTTAGGGGTATAAACAAAGGAGATATAAAATTAAGGGCACAAAAATCAAAGTTAGCTGAAATAAATGAACTGGGTATTTCATTTAATCAAATGTTCTCCTCCCAATTAATGGCAGAGGTAGCGTTACATGATGCAATAAAGCAATTAACAAATATGAATGGACAGCTTCATTTCGAAGCTGAGCGGTTTACACGATGGAAAGAATCTAACTTTATCGGCATTATTCATTCGGACGCTGAGGGGAAAATACTCGATGCCAATAGTGCTTTGTTAAATATGTTAGGTTATAGCGAAAATGAACTGAAAAATGGTGATATTGATTGGCAACATTTAACTCCGAAAGAGTTTTTGCATTTAGATATGACCGCTATTGCTGAGGCCGAAGAAAAAGGTTATTGGACTCCTTTTGAAAAAGAGTATTTCCATAAAGATGGCCGAAGAGTTCCAATACTGATTGGGGGATCATTATTTAAACACGACTCCAAAGAGTTTATTGTTTTTATCATAGATTTAACGGATAGAAACAAGCAATTAAATGCCTTAGAAAAATATAAGCGAATTATCGAAGATTCAAACGATTTGATAGCATTTGTTGATACAAACTATCAGTTCCAAATGGTTAACCCTACCTATTGCAGATACCATGGATTACCAAAAAATAAAATAGAAAATCATCATCTTAGCGATATTTTAAGTGAAGCGCTTTTCGTCGATAAAGTAAAACCATTAACTGATCGGGCTTTATTTGGTGAAATTACTAAAGATACTACAACTGTTAAATTTAAAGCCCTCGGGAAAAGATTACTGAACATGACATATACCCCTTATAAAAATGATGAGGGTAACATTGTCGGTTTTATATTTAGAGGGGAAGATATTACTGAATTAGAAGAACATCGACAATTACTTGAATCAACGAAAGTAGAGCAGCTACAAATTATTAATAGCATGCTTGAAGGTGTACTAACTACCGATAACTCTGGCGCTATCTTAACATTTAACCCACAAGCAGAGAATATATTTGGTTATAAAGCTGAAGAAATTATCGGAAAAAATGTCTCTCTACTTATCCCTCACAATCATGCGGTAGAACACGATAGTTATTTGGTCGGTTTTTTAAAAGGCAATGAATCAGCAATGGTTGGCAATCGACAAGGACGTAATGTTCTTGCATTACATAAACTTCAACATGAATTTCCTATAAGAGTTGCAATTGCGGAATTACCTTCTAATGCACTAAGCAAAGCAAGATTCATCGCAAACTTTCAAGATTTAACCGAGATACAACGCCAAAATGAGATTATAAATCGTAGTCTAAGAATGGAGTCATTAGGTAACGTTATTGGTGGTATCTCTCATGATTTCAATAATATACTAGGTATAATCACTGGCTATTGTAGCTTGCTTTTAGATGCACCAACCACAGAAACGGATAACCGTTATTTATCGGTAATATCAGCTGCGAGTGAAAGAGGGGCTAAATTAACGGAAAAATTATTAACGTTTACCAATCAGCAATCCTCAGATATTAGCTTGTTATCTCTCAATGAAGTTATTTTAATGAATAAGGATATGATAGAAACGCTAGTCACTAGTAAAATATCGTTAGAATTTGTGTTAGAGCCTAAGCTACTAATGACTTGTGTGGAGAAAAGCTTATTGGAAGATCTACTACTAAATATGTCAATTAACGCCATGCATGCAATGCCTAATGGTGGCAAATTGAAGTTTAAAACAGAAAATACAGTGCTAGGTAAAGATGATAAGTTTGATATGCATTTTCAAGCGGGTCAGTATGTAAAACTCACTATTGAAGATAATGGTTGTGGCATGAGTAAAGAAGTGTGCTCTCACATATTTGAACCCTTTTATACCACTAAAGGAAAGGTTGGGCATGGGCTTGGTTTGTCCCAGTGTTATGGCTTTGTGAAATCAAGTAGCGGGGTAATTAATGTCGATTCTGTAGTCAATAAAGGTTCGATCTTTTCAATCTACCTTCCTGTCTCAGTAGAAAAAAGATCCACTGCACGATTTCCTACCAGTACTGGAAATGGAAAGGATCAATTTGATGCAAAAAATTATACCGTATTAATTGTTGATGATGAAAATGAAATCCGTTCATTAAATAGTGAAGTACTTAACAATGCTGGCTTTACTGTTTTTAGTTTTGACAACGCAGCAGATGCATTAGTGCTTTTGAGGGATAAACATATTGATATGATCGTCACTGATGTTGTAATGCCTCAAATGGGAGGTGTTGAATTTATTGAAAAAGCAAAAGTTTTGGTGCCAGCAATAAAGTATCTTTTTGTTAGTGGTTATTTGGATGAAAAAGATAATACTCAAGTTAAAAAAATAAAGCCGTTGTTAAGTAAGCCGTATCGTGGGAGTGAACTAATTTCGGCAATAGAAGGGTTGATTAAGTAGACGATATTGTTTGAAAAGGTGAGTTAAATCACTAGCTGTGAGCCTTAACTCCTGATAAAAACGATGAAAAAGTAGGTCTATGTTAAGGACTTCTTGGTGCGCATTGTTGACATAACAATTTGAAAAGACCAATTTCTTCTTAGAGCCGGACAGTCAGAGCTGGGTTGCACATCAGCAGGAGATGCTAGTTTTGAATTCTGAATTACGTGAAAACGGTTGAGTAATAGACTATAGGTAGCCGACATTTAAGCCCTCAAAGATATAAAAGAGATGTCAATATGAGGCATCATGTATTTTTATTTTATGAAAAATTACGTTATATTTTACCTATACTCCACAGCTAATTCAATCTGGTCGGCTTCAACGTAGTTATTATTCTATTTATATGTATATGCTATCCAATGCAGGAGATAAATAAATTATGAAAAAAAAGTCGTCCATGCCGAGTCAGCTTGCATATCGTATAGAGTATTTAACACGGTTGTATGAAGTTTTAATCATGGTCGGTTTAGCCGTTACGCCGTTACTTGTAATTGGTTATTTGGTAACTTTTTCATCTACCCCAGCGTTACGATTTGTGAATCATGGTTTTCATGAAATCATTATTACCATCGCTGCCCTCGTGGGCGGTTTTGTCACCTATGTTTCATGGCGAAGTTATCAGGCTTCAGGTGAAATTTTCTTGCGTTGGCTAACTGTTGGTTTTCTAGCTTTTACCATTATCTATACACCACATGGTCTGTTTACCCGAATGGCCGATCATAATATGTGGCTGTTTTTACTTTATGGTCCCGTATCGCGAATAGTGCTGCTCGGATGTTTTATGTATGGCTTGTTGCAATATGGCAAACCTGCCGAGAACGTGACGGAAGTAACAAAAAGTAGCTTCTGGTGGCGTGTGCTTATTTTGTGTGTGATGGTTGATATCGGTGTTGCCGTACTAGCATATTCCCCCATTGCGAGTAGTTTCTGGGTTCGCACACCGATGGAAATTGGAGCGATTGTGCTGGCATTAAGCGGCATCAGCATTATGTTAATACGTCATATTAACTCGCCGCTTATGAAATTCTTTATGATTGCACTGGTGATTTTTGCACAGGTACCGATTGCTTTTATACTAGCTAAACCCTGGGAGCATTTGTGGTGGCTGGCGCATATAATTTTCGCAGGAGGATTTTTTATCATCAGTTGGGGCGTGTCGCGTGCATTGCTGACTACTCATTCGTTTTCGCTTGCCTACAGTCAAGAACAATTGATGATCGACATATCAGTACATAAGGCGGCCAAGGAGGCTCTACAATATGAGAAGAACCGTATAAGAGCAATTCTTGACATGGTTGGAGAGCCAATATTCGTCAAGGATAACGAGCATCATGTCACCGATGCCAACCGTGCTTTCTATGACCTTTATGATATGGATGAAAACAGCGTAATAGGCAATACCCTTATGGAAACCGTTCCGGAACATGAGCGGGAGCATTTTCTCAAAACCGACCGAATGGTTCTCGATACAGGGGAACCCGATATACGAGAAGAAGAACTTACTCTGAAAGGCCACACACGGACTATCATCACTAGTAAGGTACGTTTCATCGATGAATCCGGGAGAAGAGGTTTGGTGTGCTCAATCAATGACATCACCGAACGCAAACAGGCAGAAGCAGAAAAAGTGCTTCTCGAACAGCAACTTCAACATTCTCAAAAATTGGAAAGCCTAGGAGTGTTGGCTGGAGGAATAGCCCACGACTTCAATAACATCCTTGGGATCATTATTGGCAATTGCGAATTGACAAAGATGAACTTAGAAACTGCCGCTCGGAATATCCCAAAAATAGAAGCTGCTGCTGAACGAGGAGCAGGACTCTGTAACCAGATGATGGTATACGCAGGTAATGCTCCACTCACCATAACCAATGTCGATATGGTGGTGCAGGTAGACGAAGCTATCAGCATGCTAAAAGAAGCCCTTTCCCAAAATGCAGTTATCAAAACAGAAGTTTCAGGTGAAATTTCTCTGATAAAAGGGGATGTCAATCAACTATATCAGGTGATCATGAACCTGATAATAAACGCATCAGAAGCTATCGGCCCAGAGCAAGGTGAAGTCGATGTATTGCTCACTATGTATAAAGTTATAGCGGGTAAAACCTTTAAAGATAACAGCGACCAGGTAATTCCCGCAGGTGAATATGTCTGTCTGGAAGTAACAGATAATGGTGCTGGTATGGATGAAGAAACAAAAGAGAAGATATTTGAACCCTTTTACACAACTAAATTTACAGGACGTGGACTTGGAATGTCAGCAGTTCTTGGTATCATAAAATCACATGCTGGAGCTTTACAACTGTTCAGTCAGTTGGGACAAGGCACAACCTTCAAAGTATATCTGCCTGCCCTATTAAATGAACACAATATGAGCGACAAAGAAAACTCGTCCACACATTCAGTATCATGGAAGGGAAACGGCACATTACTTTTGGTAGAGGATGAGGATAATGTACGCTCTCTTGCAAAAGAATTTCTTGAAATACTAGGTTACACTATTCTGGAAGCAGTGAACGGCGAGGAAGCATTGGAAATTTATAAAAATAACTCAGCAGAAATAAACCTTGTTTTTACTGACTTGGGGATGCCAGTGATGGATGGTTATGAGTTGTTCGAAAAACTAAAAAAGATTAAGTCAGAACTCCCTATCGTTGTCTCCAGTGGTTTTGGTGATACTGAAATCAATACAAAGTTAGGGCGTGACAATGTAGCAGGTGTTGTTAGTAAGCCTTACAGCTTAGATAAGTTGCGTGAGGTGATGAAAGGGGCTCTGCTTTGATAAATATTTACCGTTATATTTATTTTTCAAACGTACCGATATTGAACTTAAATTTTTAATATAATATATAAATGTCCGCTAATGGCTAACTGAAGAAGGCTCAGTTACTCACTAGCTCTATGTTAACAAAGATACGAAACCGGACGTTAGCCCTGACTTATCTTGCGATGAGTAATCTGACACAAAACAGTCCTGCGTTAGATAATAAAACTGTGATAAATATCAACAGAAATATGTAAAGTCAATAATTCTAATTTGATTAAAAATACAGAAAGCGGACATTAGATTAACATGACTTTAGGTATTAAAAATCATTATGATTCTATGGCGCAATGGGGCACATAGCTGCATAGGTTATCTTTACTGATATCTCTAACAATGTGGCCAACTTTACTCTTCCGCTTCAGTTGTTCCAATCAATGCCATTTCCATCAAACTTATCAATAAAGTTAACTTCCCAACCAGCTAGTGAAGGTGTGGATATTAGTAAGCTGGATATACAAAGTAATAAACCACTTTTTTCTTAAGATTTTGTTTCACCTTAGCAATAAGTTGTTTGTCATTTTTATTGGCTAACTTATTTATTTTATTCATGTTAAATCTCGTACCGTTTAAAGTGTTTAAAAGAGTGATAACTCATTATTAATCAGAGTTATCCACTAATAGGTGTCACTAATGGACATAGCTAATCAAGTGTTTATAACGAGCGTAAAAAGCTAAGTAACGCTGCTTTATCTGAATCAGAAAGGGCTTTATATAAGGTGGTAGAATTTTCTGATTCACCACCATGCCATAAAATAGCTTCTTCTATGCTTCTAGCACGACCGTCATGTAAGTATGCATGATGCGGAGTACAAATTTCGTCACCCTCAGCACCTGTTGGGTTAGTTACACCACTGGTTACGCAAGCAGATAAACCAAGTCCCCATAAAGGAGTCGTTCGCCATTCACTACCATTGGCTAACCCTTCACCTAAATTATCAGCAAGCCCTGGTCCCATGTCATGTAGTAACATATCAGTATATGGATGTATGGTTTGATTACGTACTTCTGCCAATGGATGAAATTCACTAGTTTGAAAGGTTTTAGTATGACAATCAACACAGCCAATTTCTTCAAACTTAGCCGAGCCTGCTAGTACTTGAGTATCTTCAACACCAGACTTCCATACACGTTGTGGTCGTACACCTAATGTAGAAATGTATTTTACTAAGTCATTAAGATTTTTTTCCGGCATTATTGGACTAGCACCGCCACAATTAGCTTGCTCAGAGCCACAATCTAGATCAGGCAATACTGAGGTACGTACACCAATATCGGTATTTAACGCGCCAGCGACTTGATGACGAACACTTGACGTACCCGCTTTCCAACCAAAACGACCTAAGCGTGTTAATTCGCTATTTTCTGGGTCGATAGTTTTGTTGGCAACACCTGAAATACCATTACCATCAGTATCTGTAGGATCTGCTAAGGCAATAATGTCAACTTCAGAAATGGCTTCAAGTAAACCTAAACCAACCAATCTTGGCGCAATTCGCGCAGAGAATGTTGCTGGCGTAGCGCCACTAAATTGATAGTTAGGTCGACGTAAACCATTGCTTAATTCAATCCAGGAAGCAATCGAAACATTTCCTTCGCCACCACTGCCATTTGGTTGTAAAACACGACCTATAGACGGATCAGGGTTGCCGTCTTCATCACCTACTTTAAATACCCAGCGATCGAGCAGTACACCATTTTCAGCAACGGGAGCACTACCATTTCGTGCATGACAATCAACACAACTTTCGTTGACATAACGCGGACCCGACAAACCGACATTGTCTGCAAAAACACCATTATCTGCATCTTCATCATGTGTACCATCAACAAAAGACGAGTGGTGCACACGACGACCTAAAAGGAAAGTCTGACCGTTGTCGTAACTAAGGTTAGTGGCCATTTGCATGAAATGGTTATCAGGCTCATCGGTATATTGATAATGCATACTGGTGTTACCACCTAGCCAATATTCTTCAGGTATTTTTGCACTATCTTCTGGAAACGGCCCTGAGATTTCTGTATACCATGGCACTATACCTTCGCCCACAATATAGAGAAAGGTTGTGCCGTAGTAGTTTGTTTGACCGCGCGGTATACCCGGAGCACTAAATTGACTGATCTCAAATTCCATTTCATCGCCAATGCGAATTTCGCGACCTAGGCGAGTATTTTGATTACCAATTTTTTGATAGTTGTAATAGGTGACACCGTCTATCACCTCAGTTCCTATGAAGTCCATAATGCCATTACTAGCATATTGAGCAACCGTGGTAAAACCTTGGTACCACCAACGATTTTCTGCTTCTAAATCACTTAAAGGGAATATAGTACGTACATTCATTTCAATGGTATCGCCACCTTTAGCCACGTAATCAATAATTTCGATATTGCTAGAACGATCCTCGAAATAAAATTTGATGTAGTGATCGTAACTTTGAAATTGGTCCTCTTTTGCATGACGTGTACGTGGGCGATCTGAAAAACGAGTAATTAACGCGTCTTCAGTTTCAACTTGTGTATCGGGTTCTAATATGGTTGATGAATTATATAACGCCGCTATATCACCTAAAACGCCATAAGGAACTAACCACCAAACATCACCAAGGCCTTCACCATTGGTATCTCCAACGGCACTATCTTGGGCATAGAAATACAAAGGGCGACCGTTATGGGCAGCTTGTAAGGTTCCATCGTTTCTCGTTATGGTGCTTAAGCCATTAACGCCTGAGGCTTCAACATCACCTACCAGTACTGGCGGCCATGATGTTGCGCAATCGCCGTTACAAACACTCGTTTCTGGCGTCGATAAATCGTTATCAAATACATACAAGGTAAAATCCGGTTTAGCAGAATCTACGCCGCCAGTTAAACGCTCATTTGAATAAGAAACTTCATGATTGACCGAAACTATTTCACAGCCAATAGCATTGACTAAAGTACCTTTAGGGGTGCCTGGGCAGCTATCTAACTCGTTGGCAACACCATCATTATCATCATCAATAAGACTAACAATTTGCAGCCAGTTGATATTAAAGGAGCCTGAGTCTACATCAAGACGTAGCGTATGAGGCTCGCTACCATCGGCGATGGTAAAAGAATTAACGTTTTGGGTAATATATGTTTGCCAACCGCCGGTACCACTAACGCTATCACTGCCAATGTTATTACCATTAATTGATAGCGTATATTGACCACCACCAGACTCTGAAGCTATTCGGGTATTAATTGTGTAAGTCCCTGGATCTAGGGTAACAGCATACTCTAACCATTCACCTGTCTCTGTGTAACCAACATTAAAACCACCACCGGTATCGGTAGTCACTTCTATATCAACGCCATCATTTCGATCACCCGCACCACCTTCATTGGCAGGAGTAGTGTCGTGATAGTTGATGTAGTCTTCTGCCTGAATGGTGATATCAACTGTTTGTGACATTATTTCACAACCTGTTTCATCGACTAATTTACCTGCCGCTGTTTCTGGGCAGCTATCACTAACGTCAACAACGCCATCGTTATCTGCATCTGCTATTACGATGACAAGACAGCCCGTGCTATCAACGACACTACCTACTGCCGTATTGGGACAAACATCGACATTATCAAAAATTCCATCTGTATCAGTATCTAATTCGCTGTCTGAGCAGCCTACTGAATTGACGACATTATTTGTAGGGGTGTTTGGGCAAATATCAATGCTATTAACGATACTGTCATTATCAAGATCGTTATTGATGGCTTCTTCTTCTCCTCCTGTTTCTCCACCACAAGCTGATATCAAGGCAATTAATAATGACATGCATAGCCATTTTTTAAGGATACTGAATATTTGTTGTTTGAGTTTCACGCGTTTCTCTTTTTTTATTTTTATTTTTATTTTTATTTTTAAATGTCTTTATCGTCTTAATGATAAAATTTGGCGGGATTTTTGTGCATCAATAACAGTGTTCTTTAATTCATCTGAGCAATCTGGCAGGTATGAGCTTTTATGATTTTCTTGTGCTGTTGACTCATGTCTTTGCTCAATAATAAATAAGGTGAGGACACTAATAAGTAAAATAATTAGTCCAAAAATTATGTTTTAAAAAATAATTGATGTCTTCATAAATGATTCTCACTGACTAAATGTCATACCACTATTAAGGAAAAAGGAGAGTTACAATTATCATCGTAATTCTCCTTCTAAATTCAGAACATATTGATTTTACTGAGGGTTAGCTATTAATCAGCTGTTAGTGAAAGTACAAGTTATCAATGTAAATAGTACCGCCACCGTGATTTTGAGCATCAAACTTGAACTGGAATACGTCTGTGAGGTTTACTACACCTGAATAAGTGGTTAATGGGATATCAACACTCTGCCAGCCATTTTGAGTTGGGGTGATAGTAAATAGTGTTTCTCCACCGGCACCGATGAGGTAAACGTCAAAGCCAGTTGAGTCAGCTGTCCAATAATCAAGATGTAAATTTGTTTTACCCGATACGTCTGTATTCGCGTAACCAATTCCTTGATAGGTTAAATCTGCCATTTTCAGCGTGTTATTACCTGCAACATCAATAATAGTTGTGACGGTTGTTTGGCCCCAATTTGGGTTGGTATCGACACCTGCAACAGCAGTATAAGTATCACTAAATACCGAAATAACATCTCCGTCAGCTAATGCGGGTACTGGCGCGCCAACTTCAGGTCCTGTTACCGCAACAACTTCTTGTGCTGAGAACATGATGTTATCAATGTGGTTCACAGTATCTTGACTTCTTGCCCCTGTTTTATCAGGGAATATCGCCAAAGCACCAATATCATCATTTTCAGGTAAACCAATCATGTCACAAAAATCAATCGTTAAGGTTTCCCATTGGTTCACTACGGTATTGGCTGCGGATTTTGTGCCATGTGAGCCCCACATTATGCCATCGGCATTAACACCATTATTCTTTTGAAACTTCAGATGAACTTCGCTAATTGTGTCTTTGTAAACATCAAGCTTCACTGTACAGTTGGTTGCATCTAGCGCAAAATTATCAATACCTTGCGTTAATGCACCAACCCACTCGCCATTACCTTGCTTAATATCAAACATTGCGGCAGTTGCTGAAGTATTGATTCCAGTCGTAACAGGGTTAGTTACATACTGAACTTTATCTGTATCAAATGATGACCAGGTCAGTTGTGGTCCTTCAAAGTCTACACCTAGAGCAACAGTCGTTGTTGCACCATCACCAGAGTCACCGGAGGTAACAGCCTCTTTTTCTGGGGCACCATCAGGGTAAAAAGCAAAATTATCTAATTGATAAACTGCACCACCATTACTTCCCCAAGCAGGAAATAACATGACGTTATTAATGGCAGTAAGGTCAAGACCTGCTAGGTCACTTAAACTGAAGCTATAATGTCTCCATACACCCACTTCAACCGCGCTATGATCGCCGTTATCTTTAAAGATACTATAATCGCCAAGCGTACCAGCATCACCTTCAATTTTAATAAACCATTCTTCAGTCCCTGTAGGAGCCGTGGTCACTTTAAGATCAAATTCAAAGGTACCAGTGCTTGCAAAAGCGCTCATATCAATTGATGTGCCATCTGCGGTTGGTTTGTAACCTGCAACAAATTGGCTCGCATTAATTGTTACTTCAGTAACGTTATCATAGGCTGCGTTAGCATCAACGATAACTTGTGAAGAGCCGTTTGTTTCTATCCAAGATTCCCAGTCATTTAAACCATCAGAGATGATGAACGATGCTTCAGTTGCATCTCTGGGCGCTTCAATAGCTCCAGCCTCTGCAACGGTAATGGTATATGTCTGCATTACATCTTCAGTACCATCATTTACTGTTAAGGTAATTTGGCTAGCACCAATATCGGCTAACACTGGCGTTCCAGACAATACACCTGTTGAAGCATCAAAGCTCAACCAAGAAAGTGCAGCAGGTAGGGTTGTTAACATCGTTAAAGCATCACCGTCAGCATCTGTTGCGGTTAAGGTATAAGAGTATGCTTGATCAACCGTCGCATTGGTTATTTCGGAACTGGTGATAACAGCTGCATTGTTGACAGGTATCACAACTGGGGCTGTTACTGTAATACTAAAAGATTGGGTGACACTATCAACGCCATCACTAACTGTTAGTGTGATAGGGTGATCGCCTATATCACTTTCGGCAGGTGTACCGCTTAGCATACTTGTTGCTTCGTCAAACGAAATCCAAGCCGGTAAAGTCGAAACCGAAATGGATAAGGTATCACCATCTGCATCACTGGATGCAAGGTTATATGAATATGCTGAGCCGGCTTCTACAGTAAGAACACCTGTACTTGATATTACAGGTGCAGAGTTTGTTATGTCTTCAATAATCTCTTTAGTGTCTGAACCACAAGCACTGAGTGCTAAGCTCAAACTGATACAGATTAATGTTTTTGAGAACTTATTGTTAATTTTATTCATTATCTTCCCCTAAATGTGACAGTTTATTTTCACCTTAAAATCATTGGCTTGCAGTCAATTGTTTCTTAGCAAAAACATCTATCAATATATTGTTATTAGTATTTTTTTTGTGTTTTTTCATTTTTTAAATAAGCAAAGTTAAAATTGTTCAATTGATAGAACGTACAAGTAAACAGCTAAACTAAGTCTGAAATTTACAATACATTAATTAACCACTTTAACTATCGAGATCAGTTGAATCGTTACATTTACGATTATGAAAAGGTGAAGCGGTACATTTACAAGTTAGAGTGCTTTTTAAGTTGTTGGATTCATACGGCATAGAACATGTGGGATAGGGTTTTAGCGGAACGAGTAAATTTAGTGAGCAAGTTCGCGATACTTGAACTGTAAAATTAGTTTTAAAAATCTTCATTCAGTTAGGTGGTTATTAAATAACAGGCAATAAAAAAGGCTTAACATAAATGCTGAGGCTTCCTATATTCCCAAAGATAATAAATGGTGCCGACTGCCGGAATCGAACAAAGATAATTGGATTGATGAACAACGTGGGGCTTACGAGCTTTATTGGCATAAAATACAGGGACTATTATCTGAAGCAAGAAAATAACTATTCTGTAGTAAAGAAAAGAACCTGTAATAAAGCCTGTTAAAGGCTTAAGTAAAGTATTAGCAGTTACTGGATAATTACATTAGTTTTTCCACTCAATTACATCACTTATGCCAGTGATTAATTTTTAACACTGCCAGTAACTAATATTTACTTTGACCACCCAATAATCGGTAGGTGACCACTGAAGAGAAATACGGCTGTGCGGGTATTAACTATGTTAGTTATGGTTTGATTGCTCGTGAAGTTGAGCGGGTTGATAGTGGTTATCGCAGTGCTTGGGGGGAGTTAGGCGCGGCTGAATTTTGTTGGCATGGCGCGCGCCAATATACCCTTGATAGAGAACAGTTTGGTAAACCCTAGCGGCAACGCAACTCATTCAAAAGAAACTCGCTGATATGCAAACCGAGATTAGCACAGGTCTATTGGCTTGCTTGCAAGCAGGACGTTTGATGGATGCCGGCAATTTAGCGCCTGAAGCTATTTCATTGATCAAACGTAATTCCTGTGGCAAAGCGCTCGATATTGCTAGACAAGCGCGCGATATGCATGGTGATAACGGTATTAGTGATGAATTTCATATTATCCGTCATGTGATGAATCTTGAAGCAGTAAATACCTATGAGGGCACCCATGATGTTCATGCCTTGATCTTAGGTCGAGCACAAACAGGGTTGCAGGCGTTTTTTTAGCGAGGTATTGAGTCCTTGTTGTCGTATTTAAAGCACGTTTTGTCGTAAATAGTGACTTGTGGACGTGTTTTATTATAACGTTGCTATAGTAATTAAAATAAAAGTAATTCTTTAGCTATTTCCTATGAAAAGTAATACCGTATTAAACGAATATCGTAATGAAAGTTTTCTCGAATTAGAATCAAAAGTTTTCTCAAGACAAAGCCACCAATTTTGGACTTTACAAATAGCTGGCTGGTCAGGTTATGCACTGGTGGTCTTTTTGGCGATCATTCATCCTCAACTAGACACTGTCGGTTTCAATCTCTCCGGACAAATAGCCAACCTCGTTGCTGAAACGATGAGTGGTTTTTTCTTATCGTATTTACAGTGGCTATTTATTGGCAAAATAGTGCATCTTCCTCTTAAAAAGACCTTGTTTTTTAGTTTTACTTTTGCCGCATTTTTAGGCCTTATCTACAATGTTATTAAACTCAGTAGCTTTAAAGTTATTGTCTATAACCAGCAGTGGAATGAAGCTTGGGATATGTTGGAGTTTGGTGGCTGGTTAATGTTCTCTTTAACCACCATGTTTGCTTGGACATCGATATTTTTTATTATGCTCTATAACGCTAAACTGCAAAAAGAGCATGAACGATTATTAAAGGCACAAACCTTGGCAAAAGATGCGCAACTGCAAATGCTCAGGTATCAATTAAATCCGCATTTTATGTTTAATACTATGAACGCTATTTCAACGCTTATTTTGAAAAATGAAAATGATAAGGCCAATGAAATGTTAGATAAGCTGTGCGAATTTTTCCGTTACACTTTAGATTTCAAAGCCAAGAGTAAAACCACCTTAAAGAAAGAGATTGAGCTGCTAGAGCTTTACCTTTCTATTGAAAAAGTACGTTTTGGTGAACGTTTAAATGTTCAGCTAAAGATCAGTGAATCAGCAAAAACCTGCCAAGTACCCAATATGTTATTACAGCCCTTGGTTGAGAATGCTATTAAGTACGCTATAGAGCCTAGAAAAAAAGGTGGGAAAATCACCATTACAGCCATATGTACTCATAATCGATTACTGCTTAAGGTATTAGATGACGGTTATGGAGAAAATGAGAAAGCTGAAAAAGGCTTTGGTATTGGTATAAGTAATACCAAAGCAAGGTTAGATGCTATGTTTAATGGTGACTATGAAATTAATTTAATCGCTAAGCCTGAAGAAGGTGCCACGGTAGAAATAGCGATGCCTATTGAGAAGTAATTATGCCAAGAAAGAAATGTCTATGATTGATAAACCATTAACTGCCGTCATTGTTGATGATGAGCCTTTAGCAATAGAAGGGCTTAGGCTTAGGCTTGAAAAAATACCTGAACTTAATGTGATTGGCGAAGCGAGCGATGGAGATCAGGCGATTAAATTATGCCATGAACTTAGCCCTGATGTACTGTTTCTAGATCTGCAACTGCCTGGCTTAAATGGTATTGAAGTGGTGCAAGCATTACAGGCAGACATTATACCTATGATCGTTTTTGTTAGCGCTTATGGTGAATTTGCACTGGATGCTTTTGAATTAAATGCCATTGATTATGTATTAAAACCGGCTAACCTTGGTCGTTTGAAGAAAACGGTTGCCCGTATTTTAGAACGCCGTAGTCCTGAAAATAGTGATAAAGAGCAGGCCAAAGAAAAATATAAATTATTAAAAGCTCTGGGTGAAAGCTCAGGTGTTGCTATTTCTGAACTGGAAGATTGGCTTGGCTCAGATGAACCCTTACCGACCACTTATTGTCAGGAACTGGTGATTAAAAATAGTGATAATGAAAAGGTGTTCTTACCGGTAACAGATATTCGCTGGATTGATGCGGCGGGGGATTACATGTGTGTTCATACAGATAAAGAGACACATATTGTTCGTATCACCATGAAAAAGCTAGAACAGCAACTCGATGAACGGGTGTTTAAGCGTATTCACAAATCAACTTTAGTGAATGTTACCTGCATTAAAAGCATTCGCTCTCTTAGGAATCGTGAGAGCATTTTAGCGCTGGGTGATGATGTTCAGCTTAAAGTGAGTCGAAATTTCAGTTCCGCTATTCAAGCACTTGTTAAATCTAAACAAGTTTAGCTGCGGTTTACGGTTGTTAACACAAGAGTTCGCAGCGATTAACCCTCTTATCGTAAAACTATATCGCTTTGTCGTAATCCTTGACGTTAAAACGATAACATCCCGTTCGTATCACGCCATGCCGCATATCAATTGTAACCATTTGTTATTTAAACCACGATGATTCTAGGGGAGCAGTAGTACATTTAATTAATGTACTTGCTTAACATTCAAATCACTCAATTAATAAACCATTAAAAATAAAATATTATTAATGCAGTGATACAACAAAACTAGTCAGGTATTTGGAAAACAAATTATGATTAAAGTTGCAAAGAAAATTACACAATTGTGCATTATAGCCACAGCATCATCATTGATGGCGTGTGGCGATGTAGAAACAAAAACAGACCTTACTGTTATCGATCCTCAACAACCTGTTACTGACTGGCAGTTGGTATGGAGTGATGAGTTTGACGGTACGGAAATTCAAACGAACAACTGGACTCACGAAGTTAACTGTACCGGTGGCGGTAACAACGAAAAGCAATGTTATACCGAGAATGCTGAAAATTCGTTTGTTAGCGATGGCACACTTAAGCTTGTAGCCTTACCTGCTGTCGATGAAAACCCTGTTCAGCCTTACACATCAGCACGTATTATCAGTAAAAACAAAGCAGATTTTAAATATGGTCGTTTTGAAGTAAAAGCCAAAATGCCATTCGGACAAGGTAGTTTCCCGGCGTTTTGGATGATGCCAACAGATGAGGTTTATGGTGGTTGGCCACATTCAGGTGAAATCGATATTGTTGAAACCGTTAACCTGAAAGTGGTTAATGAAGAAGGTATCGCTGAAAATAACATTCATGGCACCTTGCATTATGGCGAAAGCTGGCCAGACAACGCACGTTCAGGAAAGTCTTATAGCTTGCCTGATGCGGTTAACCCTGCCGATGATTTTCATGTTTATGCAATAGAGTGGCAAGAAGGGGAGATTCGTTGGTATGTAGACAACTACTTATATGCTACGCAACGTAAATCTGAGCTAAAGACTAAAGCTGACGGTGAAGTTTTAGGTTTGAATCATAGAGGTTGGTTTGCTGAATATTATGATGCAGTTACCGGTGATTTAACGACGTATTGGGATAATGCACCATACGACCAACAGTTTTTTATGATTCTAAATAATGCTGTTGGCGGTGATTGGGCTGAAAATACCAACAATATGAATGTTGACCCAACTGCTTTTGAAAATGGTCAAACCTTTGAAATTGACTATATACGTGTTTATGAATGTATTCAAAATACTGATACGGGCAAAGGCTGCGAAACGGTTCGTGGTGGTTATGATCAAGAAGCAACTGAAGACTATCCTGAAGGTGCTTTAGTCCTAGGTGCTGCTCCTAACCCTCCTGTAGCAGCAATCCCGGTTGCTCCTGGTGCTATCTTTGACGTGTTTAGTGATACAGATACCGATTTTGTAGCTGGCCATTATGCTGCTAGTGGTGAAATTGCCATTGAAGAGCTTGATTTAGGTGGTGACCACGGCATTGTTAAACAGTTCACCTTTAACACAGATGAAGGACTAGGTTATTTCCAGCTTGCTCCAGGCGATGTAGAAGACTTTAGAGGTTATGCCACACTTGAATTTGATATTTTTGTGGTTAACGATAACGGCGCTGATGGCTTTGTTATCAAAATGGATTGTGTACACCCATGTAGTTCAGGCGATTACGCTATCGATAAACCTGCGCAAGGCGTATGGACATCTTACAGCATACTGTTAGCAGACTTGGTCGCTACCCCAGGTTCTACTTTAGAGCTATCTAATGTGAATACACCATTAGCATTCTTCCCTACCTGGGGAAATCAGAAGGACTTTGTTGCTCAAATTGATAACGTTCGCATTGTTGCCGCAGGTGAGAGTGGTAGTGGTACCAAAGTGGTTACTATGTTGTATGACGATGCTGTAACTGGCGATATCGTCTTTAATAGCTATAACCCGGACGGCTTTGTTGCAGCAACTGAAATGGCTGAAGGTGACCGTGGCAATGTGATTGAAGTAGTTAAAACAGGCGCAACGGGTAACTGGTATCTTGAAAGTTCAGCTGCTCCGTTCGATATCAGCCTTTATCCTGCGGGAAGTGAGTTAGTTTTCGATATGTTTGTCGTGAGTGCTGATGCAGGTGTGGAGCTTTATATAAAACTAGACAGCGGTTGGCCTAATGTAAGTGATGTTATCGTTGATTCATCAATGTTAGGTGAATGGCAAGAAGTCAGAATTAATTTGCAAACCTTACTTGCTGACGGAAATGCATTTGAAACTGGTTTTGCTGACGCGACTAATATAGTTAACCCATTTGTTATGGAACCTACAGGGATAATGACTGTTAAGTTCGATAATATTCGTTATGAAACACCAGGTAGTAGTGAGGTAGATATAGCTTTGTATGACGATGCTGTCACTGGCAACATCACCTTTAATAGCTATAACCCGGACGGCTTTGTTGTAGCAAATGAAATTGCTGAAGTTGACCGTGGCAATGTGATTGAAGTCGTTAAAACAGGCGGGACAGGTAACTGGTACCTTGATAGTTCAGCTGCTCCATTTGATATCAGCGGTTATGGCGTTTTCAGTGAATTAGTTTTCGATATGTATGTCGTTAGTGCCGATGCAGGTGTTGAACTCTATATAAAACTAGATAGCGGTTGGCCTAATGTGAGTGATGTTGTTGTTGATTCCTCAGCGTTAGGTGAATGGCAAGAAGTCAGAATTAATTTGCAAACCTTACTTGCTGACGGAAATGCATTTGAGAATGGTTTTGCTGACGCGACTAATATAATTAACCCATTTGTTATGGAGCCTACAGGGATTATGACCGTTAAGTTCGATAATATTCGTTATGTGAACAAATAACGCAATTAAACCCTAAGTGTGTTGGGCGCATCAGCGCCCGTTTTCCAGCTGTATATGTCTTCAATGTTTCTATACAGCGATAACATAAAGTAAATGGTAGGTAAGTTATGAAAACAACTGATTTAAAAAAAACAAGAATAGCGACGTCAATTGCTATGATGTTAGGTACCGCTTTTTCTTTACCAGTATTTGCTGATGAAGCAAAGGTAGCAGATAAAGATGAATTGGAAATCATTGAAGTAACAGGTATTAAAGGTAGCTTAATCCGTTCAATGAATGTTAAAAGAGACATGTCTGGCGTAGTTGACGCCATTTCAGCAGAAGAAATGGGTAAATTCCCTGATACTAACCTAGCGGAATCATTGCAACGTATTACCGGTGTTACGGTAAGTCGTAGTAATGGTGAGGGTAGCCAAATAACGGTACGTGGTTTTGGGCCTCGATTTAACTTAGTTACCTTAAACGGCCGACAAATGCCAGGTACAGGTAACAGCCGTTCTTACAGCTTTGAAAACCTCTCGTCAGACGGTGTTTCAGCACTAGAAGTTTATAAAACCGGGAAAGCATCAAACCCAACCGGTGGCATGGGCGCAACAGTAAACATTGTTACTAGCAAACCTTTGTCTAGCCCTGGTGAAAAGTTATCTTTGTCAGCTAAAGCGATGCATGACACCTCTAATGTTGAAGGCGACAATGTAACACCAGAGTTTTCAGCGTTATATTCTAATACCTTTGCCGATGATAGCTTTGGTTTTGGTTTTTCTGCTAATTACCATCGCAGAGACTTTCAGCAACAAAGTGCTAACATCCAAGGTTGGCAAGCGAATGTCGCTTTACCTTCAAACTTAGATGAATCAAAAGTAATTGATCCTCGTCCATTAGATGATGACGGTGAGCGTATTGGAAATCATTTTTTTCCTCGTGATATGAACTATGGCATTAATAATGTGCAACGTGAGCGTATTAATGGTCATGCGGTTGTGCAATATACCCCGATAGACGATTTGGTTATTTCTTTAGATTATACAGGTACTCAAGCAACAACTGCTTCTAACTCACTGGGTTGGGGTATGTGGAATGATTATGGCGGAAACATTAATGCCTATGAAATTGATGAAAATGGTACTGCAATTTATGCTGAAATGAGTGGGAATGATGGATCGTATACAGCCTCAAGAAATACCACGGAAGTTAACGAACAATCCGTTGGTCTTAATATCGATTGGCAAGTAAATGATACTATCTTTTTGACACTTGATTACCATAACTCAACCAATGATATCGATAATGGTGCCGATGAAGGTTTAGGAAGCAATGGCTCATTAGTATTAGGCTCGGATCAACTACAAAATAAATTCTATGATTACAGAACGGGCGAAATACCTCATGCTGAAATCTTATGGAATAACGGTACTAATGAACTAGCACCAAGTGAAATCGATTCTCATTTTAGCCAGTTTGTACATTCACCAGGCGAATCGAGTGTTGAACAGGTTCAACTTGATGGTATTTGGGAGATAGATTCTTTTGATATCGGTCTGGTCGATGTTAAATTTGGTATCGCCCGCACCGAACAAGAGATGTCAGGGTCAAGCGCCTGGAGTGGCTTAATCGGTGGTTTCTTATTTAATCCATCATGGCCAGAAATTTTTCCTGATGGCATGTTTACTCGCCATGATACTAATGACTTCCTCGATGCTTTTAATGGTGGTGGTAGTGATTTATCTCCACATTATTATTACAGCTTTGACTTTGATGAGGTCGCTTCGCGTTCAGCGAACTTTTTAAATGAGGATTTATTAGGCGATGATTATTTTGCCGCAACAGCCTATCGTGAGGGTAGTATTCTTAATGAAGGTTCTGTAACAGAAGAGACCAGTAGTATTTATATTGATACTGCTTGGGAATTTGATGTTTCTGATATTACCGTACAAATTAATGCTGGTATGCGTTATGAGCAAACTGATGTAACCAGTTCTGTTTTACAAGCAATCCCTACGGATGTTTGGTGGCAAGGTGGTAGCGAATGGCATACGCAATATTTACCAGGTAATGACTTCCTGGAAATGACAGGCGAACATGATGTGTTCTTACCTATGATAGACATTAAACTTGATTTAACTGACGATCTAGTCGGGCGAGTTTCTTGGGGTAAAACTATTGCTCGTGCACCATTAGGCTCATTAGCGGGTGGCAGAAGCTTAGGTGCAAGTACAAGAATAGGTTCTCGTACGGGTGGTGAAGGTAATACCAACTTACAACCTTATGAGTCAACTAACTTTGATTTAAGTCTTGAATACTATTATGGCGAAGGCAGTTATGCGTCGATTGGCTATTTCAATAAAGATGTTAAAAACTTTATTGGTAGTGAGATAGTAGAAACAACCATTGATGGTTTTTATGATATCTACCAAGGACCTCGTTGGGATCAAGCGGTTAGTGATATTGAAGGTCGAGGTGATCAAGCAACCAATGATGCAATCTTTGCTCAAATTCAAGCCAACGGTTCATCACTTAATGACCAAGGTTATTTAGTACCTACGTCAAGTGACCCTGCGATGTTATGGGATATTTCACGTCCTTCTAATGCCCCAGATACTAAAAATGTTTATGGTGTTGAACTTGCACTGCAACATTTAATTGGTGAAACCGGTTTTGGTTTTGGTATCAATGGCACCTTAGTTGAAGGCGATGTTGAATTTGATGTTGAAAGCCTCAATCAACAAACACCACTAGACGGTTTAAGTAACTCAGCTAACTTCCAAGCTTTTTATGAAAAGCATGGTTTGTCGGTTAAAGTAACATATGCATGGCGCGATGAGTTCTTACTGGGTGTTGGTCAGTCTCAAGGTTCGTCAGATAACCCGCCACAATTTGCCAAAGAATTTGGTCAATGGGATATGAGCATTAACTACGATGTTACTGATCGTTTCACCGTGTTTTTTGAAGGTATTAACCTTAATGATGAAACTGAACAAGGCTTTGGCCGTTATGAGGAGCAGTTCTTATTTGCTAATCAATATGGCCCTCGTTATAGCGTAGGTGTTCGTTATAGCTTTCAGTAAACAATAGCACTATTTGGCATCAACAAGGAAGTTGCATGCAAATATCTACATTCTTTCGACATGACTATTACCCTAGCGGGGACCGGAGCATATAAAGCCGTGCTACCTAATTTAGCATGCCCAAGCAAGACCTGTATGACACGTATATCAACATGCGCTTCAAGTAAATGTGTAGCAAAGCTGTGACGTCTATGTCTTGCAAGACATAGTGACGTAAGGTATGCATCGATACCTTTTTATTAATACCAGCGTCCTTAGCCGTTGTTCTACAAATTCTAGCAAGCTGACGACTCGTCATATGATTAATCGGATTAAGACCTGGAAACAACCAACCTTCACGATGCATTTGCCCATGTTTATTAGCAAACAACCACCAATGTCGTAAATGGTCGAGTAGCGCAGGAGATAACATAGCGTATCTGTCTCGGCTTCCTTTACCTTGTTCAACACGAAGTACCATAAGCTCACTGTCTATATCTGAGACTTTAAGAGAAACGACTTCGCTAACGCGAAGCCCTGCACCATAAGCAACAGAAAATGCAGCATGATATTTAGGATGAGCAGCTGTCGCAAGGAACAGCTTTATCTCTTCTAGACTCAAAATAATGGGTAATTTACGTGCGACCGAAACAGTGATTAATTTGGTGAGTAACTGCGGATTATCTAACGTGACATTATATAAAAACCTCAAACCAGAAAGGGAGCAATTAATAGTTGTCCCTGTTGCACCGTCTTCAACTAAAAACAATTGGAACTCGCGCAAATTGTCACGGGTAGCGTCTTTAGGTGAATGTTTCAAATATTCACATAAACGATTTAGTGCTCGGACATAATCTATCTGTGTTTTAGCCGTAAAATTACGGATAACCATGTCTTCAGTGAAACGTCGGCTCAGTTCAGGATCAAAATAAGTAGCAAAAAACATGTTAAAACTCCTCGTTAATTGAGGCGAAATGCCTCAATACTAAGAGTAGAAAAGAATATGAAAGGTTAAAGGATTTAAAGGATTAGCCAATAACCCCAATACCGCGGAGCGCTTTAGTTCTTTGGCTAACTGAAGAAGGCTCAATTACTCACTAGCTCTATGTTAACAAAGATACTACAAAGTGACGAAATGGTTGAAGCTATTCGTGGCGGTGGCCCTCACGTAGACTCCCTAGTATTTGACGATGAAGGCCATGGTTTTAGTAAATAGGCGAATCGCATCAGTTCATCAGATAAATATCTATCCTTCTTAAGAGAGTATTTATAAGAGCACTAATTGCTTAGGTTGCTATAGGGCGTTATGCTTAAGCAAACTCATTTGGTCCAATGTTGTCGATGATCATTAAGTAGCACCTTTCATTTTAGAGGTGCCTCTTATTGTTCTAATTTACTATAAGGAAAATACTATTAGAAGAACACATATCCTGAGCCTGTCAATAAAGTCATAACTATTCAAAAGATCAAAATTTAAGCAAAAAAAACACCTAGAAAATATATTCTAGGCATCCGGATTACTACACTAACTTGCTAGGCCACATTGTTATTGATGCTTTGCAGTAAAAATAAATTAAAGTCCCTGCAAAGGGGTAATGCCTTACGTAGAACGAGGCTTTTTCATCTGTATAATTATACCTTTACTTATTTTTCTGTTCATTAAAGAAATAAGTAAGCGATAGTCTTGGTTTAAACGAAACGCGTTTTAACTGAATCAGCCAATAACGCTAAAATGTCATCACTTACGGCTAAATTAATACAAGCATCAGTAATGCTTTTTCCGTAAGTTAATGGTGTGTTTGCCTTAACAGCTTGATTACCTTCTTCTAAAAAGCTTTCAATCATCACACCAAATAGACTGTCTTCGCCTTGACTTATTTGCTCAGCTATCGAACGAGCAACATCAATTTGTTTGTTGTGATCTTTATAGCTATTACCATGACTACAATCAACCATAATGCTTTGCGGTAATGAGGCTTTTTCAAGTCTTTGGCAAGTATCTTTAATATCAGCAGCATGATAATTAGGTACTTTACCGCCACGTAAAATGACGTGAGCAAATGGATTACCATGGGTTTGGTAGATACACATTTGGCCACTTTTATCAGGCGAATATAATACATGCGGGACACTTGATGCTTGAATTGCGTCAAGGGCAATTTTAACATTACCATCAGTACCATTTTTAAAACCAACAGGGCAAGATAGTGCAGAGGCTAATTCACGGTGTACTTGGCTTTCAGTCGTACGTGCGCCAATAGCGCCCCAGCTTATTAAGTCAGAGATATACTGACCGGTAACCATATCTAAAAATTCGGTACCTGCAGGTAATCCTAAGTCATTAATTTCGACTAACAAGTTTCGGGCAAGCTTTAAGCCTTTAGCAACATGAAATGACTTGTCTAAATCAGGGTCGCTAATTAAGCCTTTCCAACCTACAGTGGTACGCGGTTTCTCAAAGTAAACACGCATAACAATGAGTAATTCATTTTTATACTTGTCACGTAAAACGGCAAGCTTTTTAGCGTAATCAATAGCAGCGGTAGTGTCGTGAATAGAACAAGGGCCGATAATTACTAATAAACGCTTGTCTTCACCACTTATGACCGCTTCAATTTCTTTGCGGCTTTGCATAATAAAATCTGCTGTCGCAGTACTCAAAGGTATTTGTTCAGCAAGTTGCGCAGGAGAGGCTAAATTTTCAATTAGCGTAGTGCGTAACTCATCAGTTTTAATAGTCATGAAACTCTAATATATGTTTGGTTTTAGTTGGGTATTAGCTTGGCTTTTTTATGGGCGAACAACATGCCGCGAATAAACTAATTTATGCGCGATAACATAGCTAAATTAGTCGCTAATGTGAACTGTTATTACAGATTTAAGTTAATATAAAGCAATAAAAATAGAATAACTGACCGATAAATTGATATGAGTCGGTTATTCGTTATTTAATTTAATACTTATAACGCTGTAAGCCAGTTTCAGCCAGTATTTTAGCGGTGATTTCTTCAACAGAAAACTTGGTGGTATTAATGAAAGGTATCTTCTCATTTTTATAAAGCTTTTCTACTTCTCTTACTTCCATACGACATTGCCTTGCCGATGAATATTTACTGTTAGCCATTCGGCCATCTCTTATATCGATTAGGCGCTGTGCATCTATGGTTAAGCCGAACAATTTCTTATGAAAAGGTTTCAAAAAAATCGGGATTTTAAGCTCTTCCATATCATCATCGGTAAAAGGGTAATTTGCCGCTTTTATGCCATATTGCAATGCTAAATAGAGGGCGCTGGGGGTTTTTCCTGAACGTGAAACACCGACTAAAATCACATCAGCATCTTCATAATTAGTGACGTTTGAACCATCGTCATTATTTAAAGCGTAGTTCACCGCTTCAATTCGGTAATCATAACTATTTTCATGAATACTATGTGTTCTATGGGTTTTAGGTTTGGCTTTTATTGCTAACTCTTTTTCAAGAGGGGCAATAAAGGGGTCTAAAAAGTTATAAAGAACCGCATCACAGCTCTCAATAATTTCACGCGCATCGTTATTAACAAAGGTATGAAATACTAAAGCAGGTTGACCTGCGCGGTTAGTCGCTTTGTTAATACGCTCTTTTGCAGCAAGGGCTTTCTCGGTTGTTTCAACAAACGAAATGGTATGATGCTGAAATTCAGTCGGGAAAAGTGACAGTAGTGCATGACCGAAAACTTCAGATGTTATGGCGGTACCATCCGAGATATAAAAAGCTGATCGCATATTTAATTCTTCTTATTGAATAGTTATTTAGTAGTGATAACTTTGTTATGAAAGTTAGACTGAAAACTTTTAACTTATATTTCTTTTTGTCTTTTAGTTTGTACAACTGGCAGTGTAGAATGTATGTATACCAAGTCTATTAAGTTATTTCCCACTCAGCAAGAGTTAAAACACTTAAAGGTAAGGCATTGATTGAAGATAATGGTTATTCTCTTATCAAAATCGATAACGCAACATTTAAGTATTTTAAACTTGCCCTTTGGGAGCCTATCAGCTATCTAATAACTGCACTAAAGTTATTTGATTTAGAACGACTAAATCTAAATCAATTTAGTTTGTTCTTAAACTGCTGATATAGCTCTGAGTTGTGAATAAATTTAATAGAATTGGTATTTAGCTACAAATAAATAAACAAACTATTTTATTTTTATATACCCGTCGTCTTGATTTATTAATGGTCAAGTTGAATGGATATTCCCCAATTTGGAGAAGTTACGTGCAAGAAAATGTTCTTTGGTATCAAAGCTTAGGCATGAATGATGTAGACCGTGTCGGCGGTAAAAATGCATCACTTGGTGAGATGATTTCTAACTTAGCGAATGTTGGTGTGCAAGTTCCTACTGGGTTTGCTACTACGTCATTTGCATTTAATGAATTTTTAGAGCAAAGCGGTATTAATGAAAAAATTTACCAACTCCTTGATGATTTAGACGTAGACGATATTAGTGCACTAGGTAAATGTGGTGCTGTTATTCGTCAATGGATTATTGATACACCATTTCTCCCACAAATGCAGAGTGATATTGAAGCTGCATATGCAAAACTTGCCGGTGACTTCTCAGACGATGCATCTTTTGCAGTGCGTTCTTCTGCCACAGCAGAAGATATGCCAGATGCCTCTTTTGCTGGCCAACAAGAAACCTTTTTAAACGTTCGTGGTTTTGATGCAGTCATGATTGCTATTAAGCATGTATTTGCATCGCTTTTTAATGACAGAGCTATTTCATACCGTGTTCACCAAGGCTATGACCATCGTGGTGTTGCCTTATCTGCTGGTATTCAACAAATGGTACGTAGTGATATTTCATCCTCTGGTGTTATGTTCTCTATTGATACTGAGTCTGGTTTTGACCAAGTTGTTTTCATCACCTCAAGCTTTGGCCTAGGTGAAATGGTGGTACAGGGTGCGGTAAACCCTGATGAATTTTATGTTCATAAACCAACGCTGGCTAAAGGAAAACCTGCAGTAGTACGTCGTAATATTGGTAGCAAAGCTATCAAGATGGTTTACTCAGATAGCCAAGAGCATTCTAAACAAGTTGAAATTGTTGATATAGAGCAAGCTGATTCTAACCGTTTTTCATTAACAGATAGCGAAGTTGAAGAATTGGCTAAACAAGCGGTAATCATCGAAAACCATTACGGCCATCCAATGGATATTGAATGGGCAAAAGATGGCTTAGATGGCAAGCTATATATTGTTCAAGCACGTCCTGAAACGGTAAGAAGTCGTGAAAATGCCAATGTAATGGAACAGTTCCAATTACAAACTAACGATAATGTAACTGTTGTTTGTGAAGGTCGTTCTATTGGTCACAAAATTGGTAGCGGTGAAGCTAAAGTTTTATCGTCACTAGCTGAAATGGATAAAATCTTACCTGGCGATGTATTAGTTACTGACATGACCGACCCTGATTGGGAGCCTATCATGAAGCGTGCTTCAGCGATTGTGACTAATCGTGGTGGCAGAACTTGTCATGCTGCTATCATTGCACGTGAAATGGGTATTCCAGCGGTTGTTGGTTGTGGTAATGCAACTGCGCTTATCAACACTGGCGATCACGTCACCGTTTCGTGCGCCGAAGGTGATACTGGGTTTATTTACCGCGGCAAGTTAGATTATGACGTGAAAACGTCTGAAATTAATGATATGCCAGAATTACCACTTAAAATCATGATGAATGTGGGTAACCCAGACAGAGCTTTTGCTTTTGCCCGTTTACCTCATGCTGGTATTGGTCTAGCGCGTTTAGAATTTATCATCAATAAAATGATTGGTATTCACCCTAAAGCTCTGCTTAATTTTGATACGCAGTCTGCTGAGTTACAAGACGAAATCAATGAAATTATCGTGGGTTATGATAACCCGGTTGAGTTTTATATTGCTAAGCTAACAGAAGGTATTTCAACGTTAGCAGCAGCATACTCTCCAGAGAAAGTTATTGTGCGTATGTCTGATTTCAAATCAAACGAATACGCTAATCTTGTTGGCGGCGAAGCGTATGAACCGCACGAAGAAAACCCTATGATTGGTTATCGTGGTGCCGCCCGTTATATCTCTAAAGATTTCAGAGATTGTTTTGCCCTTGAATGTGAAGCGATAAAGCGTGTTCGTAACGACATGGATTTAACTAATGTTGAAGTCATGATCCCGTTTGTACGTACTCTAGGTGAAGCGGCCGCGGTTATTGATATTTTAGCTGAGCATGGCTTAAAACGTGGCGAGAATGGTTTACGCATTATTATGATGTGTGAGTTACCGTCCAATGCGCTACTAGCTGATCAATTTCTTGATTACTTCGATGGTTTCTCTATAGGTTCAAACGATTTAACTCAGTTAACGCTTGGTTTAGATAGAGACTCAGGTTTAATTGCGCATTTATTTGATGAGCGTGACCCAGCGATTAAAATATTATTAGCGATGGCGATAAAAGCCTGTAAAGCACGAGGTAAATACGTGGGGATTTGTGGTCAAGGACCTTCAGATCATGAAGACTTTGCTGCGTGGTTAGTAGAGCAGGGCATTGATAGTGTTTCGTTAAACCCAGATACCGTATTACCAACATGGCTATACCTTGCGGAGCAATTAGCGAAAAAAGATAACAGCTAGTTATATATCCGTTTCACTTGAAAAAGCAGGATCCAATTGGCTTAGAAGTGTTTTATGCTGTGTTATTGATTTGGACAAGGGATAGTTGGGATTGATAGCAAGGCTGATGTGGCGTATTTTAGCCAGTGCAAGTAAGCAACAAGTTAATTAAATTGGCATAATCATATATCAATATATACGCCTTGATTATGAGTTGCTAATAGTTTCTAAAATATACATATTCAGGTAATTGGATAGCGTAAATATAAAAAAGGCCATATGTTGATAACATATGGCCTTTTTAGCATTAAGTATGGAACTTTACTTAAGGTGTTTTTTAGTAACCGTTAGTATTTTCAAAGTATTCGAAGCGCCGACTGTTTCCATCATATCACCATGGGTTAAAATGAGTTTATCACCGACAGCTAAATCAATTTGACTACTGACTACTTTTAACATTTCGTCAGACAAATTGTCATTATTTACGTGAGTTGAATCAAACTCAATAGGGTAAACGCCACGGTATATTGCTGTTTTATTTAATGTTTTTGGATGGCGAGATAATGAGAATATAGGTAAACCTGAAGTAATGCGTGACATTAACTTACTTGTTTGACCTGATTCGGTTAAAGAGATAATCGCTTTAACACCCTCTAAATGGTTTGCAGCGTACATAGCAGAAAGGGCAATGGTTTCTGACACTTCACTAAAAGTAAGTTCAATTCTGTGGTTTGAAATATTAACTGAGCGATGTAGCTCAGCACCAACACAAACATTAGCCATTGCTTTCACTGTTTCAACAGGATATTTACCTGCTGCAGTTTCTGCTGATAACATAACAGCGTCAGTACCATCTAATACAGCATTTGCCACATCCATAACTTCAGCACGCGTTGGCATAGGCTGCTCAATCATGGTTTCCATCATCTGTGTTGCAGTGATCACGACACGATTCAATTGACGAGAGCGAGTAATAATATGCTTTTGCTTACCAACTAATGCAGCATCACCAATCTCAACACCTAAATCACCACGAGCTACCATAACAACATCTGAGGCTAAGATAATACCATCAAGAACTTTGTCATCATTAACCGCTTCAGCGCGTTCAATTTTAGAGACTAAACGAGCATCGCAGCCAGCTTCTTGCGCGAGTAAACGTGCTTCGCGCATATCTGCTGCATCACGAGGGAATGAAACTGCTAGAAAATCGACATCGATAATGGCAGCTAATTTAATATCTTCTTTATCTTTAGCGGTTAAGGCTGGTGCAGTTAAACCACCACCTTGACGGTTAATGCCTTTGTTATTTGATAACGGGCCACCAACAGTAACTATCGTAAATACCGAATTATCAGAAGTAGATAATACTTTTAATTGTACACGGCCATCGTCAAGTAACAAGATGTCACCGGTGTTCACATCTTGCACTAATTTTTTATAATCGATACCAACTTTTTCTTGGCAGCCTTCACCTTTTTCTAGCGTGGCATCTAATTCAAATTTATCGCCAATAGCTAATTTAATCGGGCCATTTTTAAATGTAGAAATACGGATTTTAGGGCCTTGCAAGTCACCTAATATACCAACATAAATACCAAGTTCTTTTGCTATCGCTCTGACATTGTTTGCTCTATCAATATGGTCTTGTGGAATACCGTGAGAAAAATTGAGTCTAACTACGTTTACTCCTGCAGCTAATACACTTTTTAAAATTTCTCTATCGTCAGTTGCCGGACCTAAGGTAGCAACAATTTTCGTTCTTCTAGGCATTGGAATCCTCTTACGTTTTTAATTACGTTTTAAATAGGTTTATCTATTGTATTAATGATGGTTGAAATACAGTTTCAAGCATTAGCGATTTACAATTAGTCTTTTCTCTCGAAGCGTGAACTTCTCAAACTATCTTTTACTTTTTTCAGGTTGTCTCTAAATTTACTACCGCGACGTAAAGTAAATCCGGTCGCTAGCACATCAATTAAGGCTAATTGTGCAATACGTGACGACATTGGCATATACAGATCGGTATCTTCACTCACATCAACTGAAAGTACGATGTTACATTCTTTGGCAAGTGGTGTACCTGTTGTGGTGATACCTATTACTGTGGCATCGTTTTCTTTCGCTAAACTGGCCACTTCAACAAGTGACTTTGTACGTCCTGTATGCGAGATAACAACAACAACATCACCTTGGCGGCTATTTATAGCACTCATACGTTGCATTAAGATGTCATCAAAATAAACAACAGGCACATTGAAGCGGAAAAACTTATTTTGTGCATCATGAGCGACAATCGCAGAAGCACCTAAACCAAAAAATGAAATCTTGTTGGCTTGAGTCAATAAATCCACAGAGCGATTGATATCATTAGAGTCTAAACTTTTACGTGCTAATTCAAGACTAGCCATTGTTGATTCAAATATCTTAGAGGTATATTCATCAGCAGTATCATTTTCATCAACATGACGATTAACGTACGGCGTACCATTAGCTAAGCTTTGAGCTAGGTGTAATTTAAAGTCAGGGTAACCTTTGGTATCTAAACGACGACAAAAGCGGTTAACGGTTGGTTCACTGATATTGGCTTGTTTGGCAAGTGCCGCAATACTTGAGTGAATAACAGTACCGGGTGACGCTAATATAACTTCAGCTACCTTTCGTTCTGATTTACTGAGCATGTCTAGTTCGTTAGTGATCTTTTCTAATATATTCATTATGGTCTGATCCTAGATCTTCTGTATCGAAAGTTTTAACCGATATTTTAATGATAACGAGCAAAAATATTAGGCTATTTTGTCTATACTGTAATTTATTTTCTGCCTAAGGAACAGAAAAAATGAAATTTTATTTCATAAATTAGGATTAATATAAGAAATTAGCGGTGTATTTTATAAATGTTTACTATTTAAACAACACGATTACTGTGTGCTTCTATAGTAAAGAGACCTTTATTTACCGTGCTACCTTATCTGAAGGCTGATAATTGGATATGAAGATAATTGATGTAGTAAAATTACAAAAAGTTCTTTACTGTCGACTAAACAAGCGCTAAATTAGATGTATATGTAGTTTAGTTACATCTAATTAGTTTTGCTGTAAGCGCGTTATCTTTGATGCATGAGTAAATATATAAGTAAAATTAAAGCAATGAAATTTTATATAAGAGAAATTCTATGAGTAATTTAGATTGTCAATCAGCGAGTGAAATCGTCATTTTTGGAGCCTTGGGTGATTTATCTCGCCGCAAGCTACTACCCGCATTATACCAACTAGAAGTCTGTGGTTTAATCAATAAAGATAGCCGTATTGTTGGTGCGGCAAGACAAGATCATAGCCTTGAAGAATTCAAAAGCGTTGTTTTAGAGAATTTAAATAATTTTGTTAAAGAAAAAATAGATGAGGAAGTGCTAGCACGTTTTATCAATCGATTGGTTTATCAGCAGCTAGATTTCAAAGAGTACAGCTCATTTAATAAATTAGGTGATGCGCTAGCGAGCGGAAACACTACCCGTGTTTATTACTTTTCAACACCACCAGCAATTTATGGTGATATTTGTAAGGGCTTAGACCACGCTAATTTAATTACCGATGCGGATCGTGTTGTGATGGAAAAGCCAATTGGCCACTCGCTTGAGTCTTCAATTGAAATCAACAATCAGGTGTCTGAATTCTTCAAAGAAAACCAAACTTACCGTATAGATCATTATTTAGGTAAAGAAACGGTATTAAACCTATTGGTATTACGTTTTGCCAACTCACTATTTACTAACAACTGGGATCGTAACAGCATAGATCATGTACAAATTACCGTAGCAGAGAGTGTTGGTATTGAAGGTCGTTGGGGATTTTATGATGAAGCCGGACAAATGCGCGATATGGTGCAAAATCACTTATTGCAAATATTATCTCTTTTGGCCATGGAGCCACCGGCTGATTTAAGTGCGGAAAGTGTTCGTGCCGAAAAGTTGAAAGTTGTTAAAGCATTAAAAGCAATCAACCGAGAAAATATTAAAGATAAAGCTGTTCGTGGTCAATACAGTGATGGCTTCTTAAATGGCGCACCTGTGCCTGGTTATTTAAATGAAGAAGATGCGAACGCTAATAGCAATACAGAAACATTTGTCGCTATTAAAGCAGAGATAGATAATTGGCGTTGGAAAGGCGTACCATTTTACCTTCGAACAGGTAAGCGTATGCCAAAGAAACACAGTGAAATAGTGGTACATTTTAAGCAGCAACCACATAATATTTTTAAAGATAGCTACAGCGACTTACCTGCTAATAAATTAACCATCCGTTTGCAACCTGACGAAGGAGTTGAGTTACAAATGATGAACAAAATTCCGGGTATTGCTTCACAAATGCGTATTCAAGAAAATAAGTTAGATTTAAGTTTTTCTGATACTTATAACGATGAACGTGTTGTTGATGCTTACGAACGTTTAATGTTAGAAGTGCTAAATGGCAATCAGTCATTATTCGTTAGCCGTGATGAAGTTGAAGCTGCTTGGATATGGGCTGATAGTATTATTGAAGCGTGGAATACAACAAATGAAGCACCTAAACCCTATGCTGCGGGTTCATGGGGACCTGTATCTTCAATATCTCTAATTGCGCGTGATGATCGCCAGTGGATAGAATAATTATGCACCAATTAACAGAATTCACCTCACGAGACGATTTAGATAATCAACTAGCAAACACGGTCAGTGATATTTTAGCTAAAGCAATTAAAGAGACAGGTAAAGCAAGCATTGCCGTATCCGGAGGCTCTACGCCTAAAGGTTTCTTTAGCGTGTTATCACAAAGTGATCTTGATTGGTCAAAGGTAACCATTACCTTGGCTGATGAACGTTGGGTTCCTATTGATAGCGATGCAAGTAATACCCGTTTAGTTCATGAAAACTTACTACAAAATAAAGCTGAAAAAGCTAAGTTTTTTCATCTTAAACAAGGTAATGAACTAACAGACGAAACTCTTGCTGATTTAAACGTAGCAGCAAGTAAAACATTGTTACCACTAGATGTATTAATTTTAGGAATGGGTGAAGACGGTCACACGGCTTCATTATTCCCATGTAGCGACGAAATCACTTCAGGTCTCGATGAATCGAATGATGACGTACTACTGAAAGTTCAACCTAAAACGGCGCCACATCAGCGCATCAGTTTTACTTTTGCTAGCTTAATAACCAGCAAAAATATTTTCCTTCACTCATGCGGAGAAGGAAAGAAGACGGTATTAACACAAGCGTTAAATGGTGATGATCCGTTTGAAATGCCTATCAGGGCATTTTTACAACACCCTAGCTTAAACACTCAAATTTTTTGGGCACCATAACTCACTTGGCAAAATAAGTTTAAGTTTTAGATCAAAATGAAAAGTATATAAGTTGAGAGATTAAATGAAACAGCAAATAGTAGATATTACCGACAGAATCATAAAACGTAGTGCTAAAACGCGTGCTGAATATTTAGCTAAAATTGATGCAGCCAAATCAGACACGGTACATCGTGCTGGCTTATCATGTGGTAACTTAGCACATGGCTTTGCAGCTTGTGGTAAAGAAGATAAAGCCTCGTTACGCGGTATACAACACTCAGACATCGCTATTGTTACCTCTTACAACGATATGCTTAGTGCACATCAACCGTATCAAACGTACCCTGATATTATCAAAGCAGCAGTTAAAGACGCAGGTGGTGTTGCACAAGTTGCTGCCGGTGTTCCTGCTATGTGCGATGGCGTGACTCAAGGTCAACCGGGCATGGATTTAAGCCTGATGAGCCGTGATGTTATCGCTATGTCAACAGCTGTTGGTCTATCTCATAACATGTTTGATGGTGCATTAATGCTAGGCATCTGTGACAAAATAGTACCCGGATTACTGATCGCGAGTATGACATTTGGTCACTTACCAACCGTATTTGTTCCTGCAGGTCCAATGCCTTCAGGACTTCCAAATAAAGAAAAAGCACGTGTACGTCAGCAGCATGCTAAAGGTGAAGTAGACGAAGAAGCTTTACTTGAGGCTGAGTCGGCATCATATCACTCTGCTGGTACTTGTACTTTCTTCGGCACAGCAAACTCCAATCAGCTAGTGGTTGAAGTAATGGGATTACATTTACCAGGTGCTTCATTTATTGCGCCTAATACACAACTTCGTGAAGAATTAACAAAAGCCGCTGCTCGTCAAGCAACACGCTTAACACAGCAATCTGGCAGTTACATGCCGATTGGTAAAATGGTTGATGAACGCTCAGTGGTAAACGCAATTGTTGCATTACTGGCAACAGGTGGTTCAACTAACTTAACCATGCATATTATTGCTTTTGCTAAAGCCGCCGGTATCATCATTAACTTTCAAGATTTTAATGATCTTTCTGAAGAAGTACCACTATTAACACGTATATACCCTAATGGCCATGCAGACATTAACCAATTCCAAGAAGCAGGTGGGATGGCGTTATTATTCCGTGAACTTATTGAAGGCGGACTAGTGTACGAAGATGTAGAAACCATATGTGGTCGTGGTTTAACTCGTTACACTAAAAAACCAGTATTAGATAATGGTGAACTTAAGTGGGTTGATTGTGTTGAAAAGTCACTTGATGATGCCATTATTGCAACGGTTGCTAAACCATTTAGCGCTCATGGTGGTTTACGTGTAATGAAAGGTAACTTGGGTGTTTCTGTTATAAAAACATCATCACTTCGAGAAGGCAGTTTTGTCATTAAAGCCCCTGCTGTTGTATTTGAAGACCAACATGAATTACAAACTGCATTTGATGCAGGAGAGCTAGAAAAAGATTTTGTTGCCGTTGTTAGATTCCAAGGACCTAAAGCGCGTGGCATGCCTGAATTACATAAATTAACGCCATTGTTAGGTGTACTTCAAGACAAAGGTTTTAAAGTCGCTCTTGTTACTGACGGACGTATGTCTGGCGCATCAGGAAAGGTACCTGCAGCCATCCATTTATGCCCTGAAGCACTTGATGGCGGTTTGATTGCTAAGGTTCAGACAGGCGACATGATTAGCCTAAATGGTGAAACGGGCGAATTGACACTCCTCGTTGATGAACAAGAGTTAGCAAATCGCGAAACGTCAATATTTCAAGTTAATGGCCATCATGAAGGTATGGGTCGTGAGTTATTTGGCTTTATGCGCCGTAACTTGAGTTCGGCTGAAACAGGTGCGTGTTCGTTATTCGATTCATAACCAATAAGAACAGATAACGATTAAGGAGTTACAACGTGGCTCCTTATTATAATTAACAATATAAAAAATTCAGCGTCTATTTAACCCTAAGGTTAAGTGTCGTAAAGAAATAAAGAGGAATTATGACAGTATCAAAAAATTGGCAAATTATGCCAAAGGACCTTTTCAACATGGGACCTATTGTTCCTGTACTAGTAATTAACAACGTTGAAGAAGCGTTACCAATTGCTGAAGCGCTATTAACTGCTGGGATTAAAGTCTTAGAAGTAACCCTACGTACGCCAGCAGCACTTGATGTTATCAGTGCCATTGCTAGAGAGTTACCAGAAGCTATCGTAGGCTCGGGTACAGTAACCAATCGTCAGCAGTTACAACAGTCTTATGATGCAGGTGCTAAATTTGCTATTAGTCCAGGTTTAACAAAAGATTTATTACAAGCCGGCAATGAAGGTAATATCGCGTTAATACCAGGTATATCTTCGATTTCAGAGCTTATGGAAGGAGCCGATTATGGTTACGATCATTTAAAGTTTTTTCCTGCTGAAGCATCCGGTGGCGTTAATGCTATTAAATCAATTGGTGGTCCTTTCCCTGATATTCGTTTTTGCCCTACGGGAGGCATAAACTTAAATAATGTTCGAGATTATTTAGCCTTACCTAATGTTGTTTGTTGTGGCGGCTCATGGTTAGTATCAAATGAGATTGTTGACAATAAGAATTGGTCTGAAATCACTAGATTAGCCAACCAAGCGTTAGCGCATGTAAGGTAAAACTAAGGCTTATTCGTTAATAAGCAATAAAAAAGCCAGTCATTATAAATAATGACTGGCTTTTTTATTGCTATGTTATCAACAAGTCACAGCTTTTGTAGGAACATTTTTACTGGTTGTTTTGGGCCATTTTCAAACGTTCAGCCATTGATAATGGCTCATCCTTACCTTTTTTGATTTCAACTTTTTTAACATCTTCTTTTTTAACTTCAACTTTCTCTACTTTACTGTCACCTTTAAATACAGACTTCATCATGCTTTTCATGCCATTGAAGCTGTCTTTAGTTGAATGACTCTCTTCGACTGTGTCGTTTGAAAGTGATTTCGATGCAGTTTTATCTACGTTTTTGGCTGTTTTATTATCGAGCTCTTTTATTTCAACAGGAGCTACTTCAACCTTTGCTTCGACGGCGTCAGCACGACTATGAGGTGTTGCTAATTTTTCTTGGGCAAGTTTCGCTCTACTTACTTGTGCGCTGGAAAGTGCGTTACCACCACTGTCTTGTGACATTGCTATGCTTTGGTTACAAGAAGGCATAAATATATCATTAGAGCTCATTCTACGATCAAAGTCGTCCACTACCTCAGTCATTTCAGTCTCAGCTATACTAACAGCATCTTTAACTTGAGATAACTTACGTCTTAAGTTGTTGTATTTCTTCTCAATGTTATCAATAGCACCTTTAACATCATCATTTAAGTTCTGAGTTAGATCCTTATACTCTTCAATTTGTTTATCAAATTTAGCAAGAGAAGATTGACTATGATTAATGCTATCGTCAATTGAGGTCAATTTTGATTCTAAACGTTGTTTCTTAGCTAAAAACTTGTCAGAAATTTCTTTTGGAATTGAAGGCGACTGCACAGTCGGCGGAAGTACATCGGCAAATTCACTAATACAATTGACCGGCTTCCACTGAGTAAAGGAAGGGTGCCAGCCATAAACATTTGGGTTACTTGCTAAATAATCTTTCGCTGCGTCTAAATCTAATGGGGCAGTTACTTTGCCATTATTTGAAAAAAACCATTTTTTCATCGTAAATACTCTTATCTGTTAACGTTAGTTTTATAATTAATTTGATAAACGACTCAGTTGGTATTTAACCAACGAGCAGTGTTAATAATCAGTTTTAATTACGTTAGCTAGGTTTTTCTGTAGAGAGGCGTACTGCTCTTCAATCTGCTTGACCACTATTTTAACTTGTTCTGTTAAATCACGAGCTGTTCTTCCATAATTATCTAAGTCAGTATCAATTTCATACAAAGAATCAGACGTGATTTTAATCGTTTTATCAATACGGTCTAATGTTGTTATCAATTCTTTTTCTTCCCCAATTAAATCATCAATAAGACCACTTGGGATCTCTATTGGAGGTGGAGGAGGGGAAATTGACGTTTCAAATTCATCAATACAACTAACGGGGACCCAATGAGTGTAAGAAGGGTGCCAAGCATATAAGTCAGGATTCTTTGAAATTAATTCATTTGACTCTTTTAACCCTAAAGGACCTGTTACTTCACCATTGTCAGAAAAAAACCATTTTTTCATAATAATTATTACTCTCTTTTATATCAGTTACCCTATTTGAATTAGGTAACAATAACGACCTATCTAATTTATTAACTGTGGGTCTTCTACTCCTTACCATTTAACGTTAGCTTAAGCCAACAGTCAAGCTATTTTGTTAATGCTAAGTTATAGTTTTGTATTACTTTTTTTAATGGGTTTGTAAATATAATGTTATATAAATGTACTGAGTTAACATCTTAATTCATATACTTTTTATAATTAATTTAATAACTAAGGTGTAGGAATGAATAGTGTTTAAGCCGTTAAAATTTAGATAAAAAAAAGCCAGTTATAATGTTTATAACTGGCTTTTAAGTTTAAAGAACGCGTTGTTCTATGGCTTAGTAGCCATCGCGCTACTACGGCTTGTCACATCAGCAAGAATAGCAGTCCTACCTGATGACTGATGAACTTGTCGTTCACTATCAGCCATAAAGCTTGTTGGGATCTCTTTAATTACTGAGATTGTTTCTGTTTTTGTCATTGGTGCTGTTGCATGACCAGAAAGACTATTTGCTTTCTTAATTTGCCTTGCTAACTTTTTATCTTTTGTTGCGGTTTTCTTCGCAGCAGGAGCAGCCTTCTTGACTTTTTTAACTTCAACCTCAACTTTATCTTCTTGAGTTTCTATATTGTCTTCAGCCGCTTCAACGTCAATAACTACAGGAGCAACAACTTCTAGCTTCTCTATTGCAACTGTTTCAGCAGACTGACTTGTCACTTCTGCAGTTACAACAATATCTTCTTTTTGTTCTAACGGTAACTCTTGCTGAACTTCAGTCACAGGTGCAGCTTCAACAGGAGCAGCTTCAACAGGTGCAGCTTCAACAGGAGCCGCTTCAACAGGAGCAGCTTCAACAGGAGCCGCTTCAACAGGTGCAGCTTCAACAGGAGCCGCTTCAACAGGTGCAGCTTCAACAGGTGCCGCTTCAACAGGAGCCGCTTCAACAGGTGCCGCTTCAACAGGAGCAGCTTCAACAGGTGCCGCTTCAACAGGAGCAGCTTCAACAGGTGCCGCTTCAACAGGAGCAGCTTCAACAGGTGCAGCTTCAACAGGAGCAGTTACAACAGGTGCAGCTTCAACAAGTGCAGCTTCAACAAGTGCAGCTTCAACAGGAGCAGTTACAACAGGTGCAGTTGTCGTAGCAGGATAACGTGCCTCTACAGATTCATCGATAGATACTTCTTCACCAGTTAATGCCTGTTCTTGTTGTGAATTTTCACTATCACTGTTGCTACGGCGACGTCGTTGGCCATTTGCTCTTAGGTGTCTAGGAGAACGTCTATTACGTGGTTTATCATCATTTTGAGCTACGTCTTCTACAATAGGAGTATTAACCTGTTCATTCTCAGTTGTGTTAACTGCTGTTAATGCTTCAGTTGTATCGATAGCTATATTTGCTGGGTTTACACGTATTTTTTTACGATTAGTTCTACGTTGGCGACGCTCACCGACTTTCTCTTCTTTAATGACATTTTCTTTCTCTACACTATCATTCTTACGAGGTTGTCTCTTAGGCTTATTCACTTCATCATGACTAGAACGAGGTGTTCTTGGTTCATTCTGTTTATTAACAGGACGATTGGTAGAGTCCTCGTCATTACGATCGGGACGATTGGTGCCACGATTATTACGACGTTTTGCTTGCTGATTTCTTTGTCTATCTTGTGGTCGTCTAGGTTTTTGACTAGTGCTTGTTTCTTTACTCTCTTTAACAACCACTACTTCTTCGGCAATAAATAAGCCCTTTAACCAAGTAAAGAAGCCACCAGATTTCTTTGATACCAAAGGGGTGTCAGCTTTTACTGCTTTTTCAGTAGGCATTGGAGCTGATTTTGGTGCTGTCATTCCTTGAATCAAAGGTTCATCAGGCTTTGATGTTACTTTATCAAATTTCGGCATTTTAGCTTCTTCAAGTTCAGCTTGTTTTACCGGTAATTCATAACTTGCTTCAACAACAGTTTCATCCGTTTTAACGCGCAGTACTTCGTATTGCGGTGTATCCATGTGTGGATTAGGAATGATTAAAACCCTAACGTTATGATGTTTTTCAACATGCATAACAGAGCGACGTTTTTCATTTAATAAGTAGGTAGCAACAGGTACAGGCACTTGTGCTTGTACATGAAGTGTATTGTCTTTTATGGCTTCTTCTTCCATTAAACGCAATACCGATAGCGCTAAAGATTCAACGCCACGTACATGACCGGTACCACTACAACGAGGACATACACCTTGGCTTGTTTCACCAATAGAAGGACGTAAACGTTGGCGAGACATCTCTAATAAACCAAAACGAGATATTTTTCCTAGTTGTATACGTGCTCTATCTTGGTGAACTGAATCACGCATTCTATTTTCTACTTCACGTTGATGACGAACAGGTGTCATATCGATAAAATCGATGACAACTAAGCCACCTAAGTCACGTAAACGTAGTTGACGAGCAATTTCTTCTGCTGCTTCTAAGTTAGTATTAAAAGCAGTTTCTTCAATGTCACTACCTTTAGTTGCACGGGCAGAGTTAACATCTATTGAAGTCATCGCTTCAGTTGGGTCAATAACTATTGAACCACCAGAAGGTAGACGAACTTCACGTTGAAATGCGGTCTCAATTTGAGTTTCAATTTGGTAGTGAGTAAATAAAGGTACATCACTAGTATAAAGCTTGATCTTACTTAAGAAGTCAGGACGAACAACTTCAATGTGTTTTTTTACACTTTCAAAGGTTTTAGGACGATCTATTAATACTTCACCAATGTCACGGCGAAGATAGTCACGAATAGCACGCAAAATTAGGTTTGTTTCTTGATGAATTAAGAAAGGAGCAGGACGACTTTTTCCTGCCTCACTGATTGCTTGCCAGTGATGCAAAAGAACACTGAGATCCCACTTTAGTTCGTCGTAATCTTTACCAACACCAGCAGTTCTTACAATTAAACCCATTCCTTTAGGTAAATCTAGTTTACTTAATGATGTTTTTAATTCAGTACGTTCGTCACCTTCAATACGACGAGAAATACCACCAGCACGCGGGTTGTTAGGCATTAATACTAAATAACTACCGGCGAGACTAATAAAGGTGGTAAGAGCTGCGCCTTTTTGACCACGTTCCTCTTTATCAATTTGAACGATAACCTCTTGGCCTTCGTGTAACACTTCTTTAATGTTAGGTCGGCCTTGGAATGTATAGCCTTTAGGGAAGTATTCACGTGCGATTTCTTTCATTGGTAAGAAACCATGGCGATCAGCACCATAATCAACAAAAGCCGCTTCTAAAGAAGGCTCGATACGGGTGATTTTAGCTTTGTAAATATTAGATTTTTTTTGTTCATGACCAGGGCTTTCAATATCTAAATCGTAAAGCTTTTGACCATCTACTAGTGCTACGCGCAATTCTTCTGATTGGGTAGCGTTAATTAACATACGTTTCATAGTTTGCCGGACTCATTTTAGTCACAACACACCATTTGCTTAGGACACAAAGCAATCTGTTTTTCTGGTAACAGCAGTTTGTCAACCTCACGGTTGTCAGAGTTAACCTGTCATAAAACCAAGTTAAGCTATTATAAATTCGGATTGTTTTTTATATCATCGCCCTTTATTTAAGTGGCAATGCTAAATTATTTCTTTATGTGCTCAGCGTGTGTGCTGTGCAACATATCAGTGCATTCTCGCTCTGATACTATTTTATAATAATTGCTTTATGGTGCTGGGCTAATAACAATTCAAAATCAAATTGTTAAAACTGTTTATGCTTATTTGACAATCTACAACGGGTAAAACATCAAAAGTGATGGTTTACTGTGTCAAATAATGCAATAGGCCGTACTATCAGTATGTCTTTTTTCTATTTTTATCAACGCTAAATATGTGCAGTTAATAAAATAAAAGTTCGCATAAAAATGTGGCCGCAGTTTGCCTCTTACGTCTCTCTTTAAAGCTTCTAGGGTTAAATTTGTTACGTTGATTAGCCGTGTGTGAATCTTTAATATGGCTTCTTAATACGCAGTTAGCGTTAAATATCAACTAATAACCCTGATATTATCCCACTATCTTTGTTGTTTAGCCAATTAAAAAGGGAGTTAATTGCATTATTCGCTAAATAAAGTGTGTTAAACTGCAGCTATGAAAGAAATTAAGACCAAAAAAGCCAAACACGTGCCTAAAATTAAATTAAAGACAAAACATCACTCAGTTGAAAAAAAAATTCAACAGATAAAAATCACGCCTGAAAAGCCTAAACAAGTAACAAACGAGCCTGAGCCCGAAAAGCCAAAAGTACGTTTTATCACTATAGATAGTGAGGATGAAGGACAACGAATTGATAATTTCCTTTTAAGGACGCTCAAAGGTGTTCCTAAAAGTCATCTATATCGCTTAATGCGTAAGGGCGAGATAAGAGTTAATAAAAAGCGAATTAAACCTGTCTATAAATTATTGTTAAATGATGAGTTACGTATTGCCCCTATTAGAGTTTCAGAAGAAAAGGATGCTGTTTCTACAGGACTCAATATTGTTGCTAATTTAGAAAAACAAATACTTTTTGAAGATGATCGTTTAATTGTTATCAATAAGCCATCAGGTATGGCAGTTCATGGTGGTAGCGGATTAAGTTTTGGATTAATTGAAGCGTTACGTGCGTTGAGACCAGATGCGCGAATGTTAGAGCTCGTTCATCGATTAGACAGAGATACGTCTGGTTGTTTACTGGTAGCTAAAAAACGCTCAACTTTGCGACACTTACATGAACAGTTTCGTGAAAAAAATGTACAAAAATTTTATCACGCTTTAGTTAAAGGTCATTGGCCGACTAAACTTACGCGAGTTACTGATGCACTAAAGAAAAATGATTTAAAATCAGGTGAACGCGTTGTCGTTGTTGATAACCAAGAAGGTAAAGAGTCTGAAACACGCTTTAGAGTGTTAGAGCGCTATCGTGGTGCTACTTTAGTGAGGGCTTTCCCGGTAACAGGCAGAACACATCAAATCCGCGTTCACTGTCAAACGAGTGGTCACTCCATTGCGATGGATGCAAAATATGGTCATGAAGAGTTTGATGAGCAGATGAAGAGTAAAGGATTAAAAAGACTTTTCTTACATGCCGCTAGTATTGAGTTCACTCACCCAAGCACAGAGGAACGCTTAAAAATTGAAGCACCGATGGAGGCTAGTTTAGAGAAACTGTTAACTAAGTTGGTTAAAGAATAACGCGCATGACTGAGTATAAATTAGTTATTTTTGATTGGGACGGTACTTTGATGGATTCAATTGCTCGTATTGTTTCATCAATGCAAGCAGCAGCACGTCATTGTCAGTTGACTATACCGACAGTCAATAACGTAAAAAATACCATAGGCTTAAGTTTACCTAAGGTGCTTGATATTTTATTCCCTAGTGCTTCTCAAATCGATATAACTGCTTTGCTTGAGCAATACAAATTTCAATATGTCGAGGGGAATAGTACTCCGGCACCTTTGTTTGAACATGCTCTGTCGTTATTAAAGGCACTTACCGATAACGACAAGCTGTTAGCTGTGGCAACAGGTAAAGGGCGAGAAGGATTACAACGTGTATTTTCTGCAAGCCAAACAGAACATTTTTTTCATGCATCACGTTGTGCTGATGAGGCTCGATCTAAACCTGATCCACAGATGCTATTAAGCTTACTAGCAGAGCTAAGCATTGCACCTGAGCAAGCCGTTATGATTGGTGATACTAGTTATGATATGCAAATGGCGCAAACGGCGGGTATAGATAGGATAGGTATTACCCTTGGCGTCCACGATAGAGATATATTAAACAACTACCAGCCAATAGCCATTGTTGACTCTCTTGCTGAGTTACAGCAATTACTACTACCCGCAGCAGTGCACAGATAATCATGTAGCATTCTCTAAAATTACTATACCTAAAACAACTAATAGCACTTTAATACTGTGCTACTGGTTGTTTTAGATTTTCTTAAACAGCGATTTATTAATCAGTTATTTTACTTTGCTCAGCTAAGACATCGATACCTTGCTGCTTTAATAATGCAACAAGTTTAATTAATGGTAGCCCTATTAATGTATTTGGGTCATCACCTTCAAGTTTGTTAAATAAGCAAATACCCAAACCTTCACTTTTAAAACTACCAGCACAGTTATAGGGTTGTTCAGCATTAAGATAATTTTCTATGTCTTTTGGGCTCAGTTGATTAAAATGCACGGTAAAGGGTTCAACCAAGGCAATTGCTTTATCTTTCTCACTGTCATAAACGCACAGGCCAGTATAGAAGATAATGCTTTTACCACTAAATTTACTCAGCTGAATAACAGCATTGTCAAAACTATGAGGCTTCCCTAAAATTTCGCCTTCACAAACGGCAACCTGATCTGAGCCTATAATTAACGCGTTTGGATATTCTGATGTAACCGCTTTTGCCTTTTCTATGGCAAGGCGCTCAACCAAAGCTTGGGGGGATTCACCTTTTAGTGCCGTTTCATCAATATTAGGTTTTGCGCAGTGAAAAGGTAGTTGAAGTTTTTCTAAAATAGTTTTACGAAATGGAGAAGTTGATCCAAGCACTAAGGTTTTCATATTTATCCTTCTTTTAATGTAATACTATTAAGTATAAAGAAGTGAGAACATTCTTACACTGATTAGTATTAAGTAGCTATAATGAGCTGCATTGTTTTTTTAAATAGCAATTGTTGTCAAAATAAACAATTATTATACAATAATTGTTTATTTTGAGACTATCTTGAACTTTTAAACAAAATAGTGCAATTTTCTTTTGACACTAGCCGGTAGGGACTATAATATGCGCGCCTTATGCAGAATCTTAAACTTCCAATAACAATTAGTCCATCCCGTAGCGCGCAACGTAGACTTGTGTGCAAAGGTGTATTTAAATTAGCGGATATGACGAGACTGCTTGCAGAATGCGAAAGCAGAAGCGAGCATGTTCAAGTAAGTGTTAAGTTTGATGTGGATGAACGTGGTTTGACAGTAATGTCAGGTACGGGATCGGCATTAGTTGCATTAACTTGTCAGCGGTGTAACGAAAATTTTGACCAGACGCTTGAAGTAGAGTTTACTTTTAGTCCTGCCAAAAATGAGGAAGCAGCTGAAAAAATCCCGTCATATTATGACGTAGTAGAATTAGATGAAAATGGTGAAGTAAACTTACGTGAATTAGTGGAAGAAGAGTTAATGCTCATGATCCCATTAATTCCACGGCACAACATTCAAGATTGTTCAGCTGATGCTGATTCAGTTTGGGGTGAGTTGCCAGAAGAGCTTGAGCAGCCAAATCCATTTGATGTATTAAAACAATTCAAGTAGTTAATAAGCATAAAGCTATTTAACTAATAACCGATTTAGGAGTAACTCATGGCAGTACAAAAAAGCAAAAAGTCTCGTTCAAGACGTGGCATGCGCCGTTCACATGATGCAGTAACACCGGAAAACTTATCAGTAGATCCAGTATCTGGTGAAACGCATAGACGTCACCATATAACTGCTGATGGCTTTTACAAAGGCGTTAAAGTAATCGCTGTTTAAGCGATTATATTTTAGGCTTACCTCGTTTGAGCTTAAATACTGATCTAACCATCGCGTTAGATGTTATGGGGGGCGATCAAGGCCCCCTTATAACAATTTCTTCAGCAATCATGGCTATCAATAAACAGCCAAATTTGCACCTCATTCTATGTGGTGATGCAATCATCATTACAGAAATTCTTGCCCGTTTTAAAATCACCAAAGAAAATTTAACCACTCATAAGCAGTTAAGTATTTTTCCGACCTCTCAAGTTGTTTTAATGTCGGATAAGCCCATTGTTGCACTCAGAACCAAAAAAGATTCATCAATGCGTAAAGCACTTGATCTAGTTCATGAAGGTCGTGCACAAGCTTGTGTCAGTGCCGGTAACACCGGGGCATTATTTTCGATGGCACACTTTGTGTTAAAAAATATACCGGGAGTAGAGCGCCCAGCACTTATTTCTTCTTTGCCCACCCACGATAAAGATAAACATGTTTTTATGCTAGATTTGGGCGCTAATGTTTTTTGTGACTCGCATGTCTTATATCAATTTGGTGTGATGGGTTCAGTAATGGCTGAACAAGTAGATGGTATTAGTAAGCCGCGAGTTGCTTTACTTAATATGGGTGAAGAATCAATTAAAGGCAGTGACCACATAAAACTTGCTGCACTTGAGTTAAGTGAAAATAAAAATATCAACTATGTAGGTTTCATTGAAGGCAGTGATATTTTTTCCAATAAAGCCGATGTTATTGTCTGTGATGGCTTTGTAGGTAATGTCGCGCTAAAAACCTGCGAAGGTGTAGCACGGTTAGTCTATCAAAAATCTAAAACGGCTTTTAGTGCGAGCTTATTGGCTAAGTTATTTGGATCATTACTTAAACCAAGCTTCAAAAAATTGTTTAAAACCATGAACCCCGACCAGTACAATGGCGCAAGTTTGATAGGATTACGCGGTATAGTTGTTAAGAGTCATGGTAATGCCAGTTCAAGTGCTTTTTTATCTGCCATAGAAGAAGCAGTAAAAGAGGTCGAAAGGCAAGTTCCTGAGAAAATTAAAACCTCATTTGAAGATGGCTTTGCTGGCCGATAACTCCTATTACATAGTGAAAATGTATTCGACAAGATAATTTTTCTTAAGCAAAAAGTATCAAAATCAAAATATTTATTAACAAGAACTTAAATAGAGTATTAATATGCAAAATAAATTAGCATTCGTTTTTCCGGGGCAAGGCTCACAAACTGTTGCCATGCTCAGTGACTTTGCAGAAAATAGTATCGTGCAAGCAACTTTTGAAGAAGCTTCAAAGGCTTTAGGTTATGACCTATGGCAATTAGTTGCAGATGGTCCGGCAGAAAAACTTAATCAAACTAATTTCACCCAGCCTGCGTTATTAACCGCCAGTGTTGCCTTATGGCGAGTTTGGCAAGCAGAATCGGAAGTGACTCCAGATGTCATGGCAGGCCACAGCTTAGGAGAGTATTCAGCGTTAGTTTGTGCGGGTGTGTTTTCCCTAAGTGATGCGGTAGTACTCGTTGAAAAACGTGGTGAGTTTATGCAGGCTTGTGTTCCTGCAGGAGTTGGCGCTATGGCGGCTGTTATCGGTTTAGCCGATGACGAAATCATTAAGGCTTGTGAAATGGCAAAAGAAGCTCAAGTCGTCTCAGCAGTTAATTTTAACTCTCCAGGTCAGGTCGTTATTGCTGGTCATAAGGAAGCAGTTGAACGTGCAGGTGAACTTTGTAAAGCAGCAGGCGCTAAACGCGTTTTACCATTGCCTGTTAGTGTGCCATCACATTGTGCTTTAATGAGTGATGCCGCAACTAAATTAGCTATTGAACTAGATAAAGTTACTTTTAATGCACCCGTTATTAATGTTGTTAATAATGTTGATGTTGCAAAGGAAACGGCAAGTGCAGCAATAAAATCTGCGTTAGTTAAGCAATTGTATTCGCCAGTACGTTGGAGCGAAACAATGAGTCTGCTAGCAAGTGAGGGCATCGACAAAGTTGTTGAAGTTGGACCAGGTAAGGTTTTACAAGGCTTAAATAAGCGTATAAATAAATCACTGCGCAGTGTTAGTTTCAATACTACTGACTCGTTACAACAAGCAAAAGATTTAATTAATAGTTAGGTTTAATTATTACTTAATAAGTGATAAAAGATTAGTTTAATAAAATTAACATAAATGATGCGCTATCATATCTATCAGGACAGCGTTTTAAAATAAAAATAGTAGGTAAGAATATGTTTTCTTTAGAAGGTAAAGTCGCTTTAGTTACTGGCGCAAGCCGTGGTATTGGTAAAGCAATTGCAACACAATTACAGTCACTTGGTGCAACGGTAATTGGTACTGCGACATCAGAAAATGGTGCTAATAATATAACTGAATACTTAACGGCCGATAACGGTAGTGGTATGGGCTTAGTGCTTAACGTGACGAGTGATGAATCTATCTCTGAAATGTTTGTTGCTATTAAAGAAGCACATGGCTCAATTGATATTCTCGTAAATAATGCTGGTATCACACGTGATAACCTATTTATGCGTATGAAAGATGATGAGTGGTCAGATATTATTGAAACTAACTTAACGTCTGTTTTTAAAGTAAGTAAAGCCGCGATACGTCCTATGATGAAGAAACGCACTGGCCGTATCATCAATATTGGCTCGGTTGTTGGTACCATGGGTAACGCTGGTCAGGTTAACTATGCAACAGCTAAAGCCGGCTTACTTGGTTTTACGAAAGCATTAGCTCGTGAAGTGGCTTCTCGTGGGATAACCGTTAATACCGTTTCACCAGGTTTTATTGATACTGATATGACACAAAGCCTGACTGATGAGCAAAAAGAGGGTATTTTCTCTCAAGTCCCTGCTAATCGTTTAGGTAAACCAGAAGAAATTGCAAGTACGGTGGCCTTTTTAGCATCAGATGCAGCGGCTTATGTAACTGGTGAAACTATTCATGTTAATGGTGGTATGTACATGGTGTAAGCCTTTATTTTTGTGGCTTACATTGTTTTTTAATAATATTTTTCAATAGCTCAACAGGTTAGACCAGTCTAAAAAAGTGAATTAGATGCTTGCAAGGCAAGCTGTTGACGAATACACTACACGCAATTTGAAAAACTGCACTTTCAGTAAAGGAAATAAAATGAGTACTATCGAAGAACGCGTAAAAAAAATCACAGTTGAACAGCTAGGTGTTAGTGAAGCAGAAGTTAAAATTGATTCATCATTTGTTGATGACTTAGGTGCTGACTCATTAGACACTGTTGAATTAGTTATGGCGTTAGAAGAAGAATTTGATACTGAAATTCCTGACGAAGAAGCTGAAAAAATCACAACAGTTCAAGCAGCAATTGATTACGTTACTGCTAACCAGTAATTGTTAATAAGTTCGATATTTCGGGCTTAGTAAAATAATAAAAGCGGTATACTTAATTGCAAGTGACCGCTTTTTTTTTATCTTTAATATGACTATATTATTCAATAGAATATTAATATTGGGTAATACATTTAACTTTTCGGAGGCCGCTCTGTTATGAGACGTGTAGTAGTTACTGGCATAGGCATGCTTAGCCCATTAGGCAACACCGCAGAAGAAACATGGCAAAACCTGCTGCTTGGTAAAAGTGGTATAGGTAATATTGATCATTTTGATACCACAGATTACCCCACTAAATTTGCAGGCTTAGTAAAAGACTTTGATGCCCAAAATTATATGGAACGAAAAGAAGCCAAAAAAATGGATCTTTTTATTCAATATGGTATTGCAGCGGGCGTACAAGCTTTTAAAGACTCAGGTCTTGAAGTTACAGAGCAAAATGCACCTCGTATTGGTGTTGCTATTGGCTCTGGCATTGGCGGTTTAGGCTTAATTGAGCAAAACCATAATAAGCTGATACAAGCCGATGGTAATCCACGTAAGTTATCGCCATTTTTTGTACCATCAACCATCATTAATATGATTGCTGGTCACTTATCAATTATGTTTGGTCTACAAGGCCCCAATATAGCAATTACTACGGCGTGTACTAGTGGCGTTCATAACATTGGACATGCTGCACGTATGATTGCTTACGGTGATGCCGATGCTGTTGTTGCCGGAGGCGCTGAAAAAGCTTCTACAACATTGGGTATGGGGGGCTTTGGTGCGGCTCGTGCTTTATCTCGACGTAATGATGACCCTGAAGCGGCATCTCGTCCTTGGGACAAAGATCGTGATGGTTTTGTTCTTGGTGATGGCGCTGGTATTATTGTTGTTGAAGAATATGAACATGCTAAAGCCCGTGGCGCAAAAATTTATGCTGAGCTAGTTGGCTTTGGTATGAGTGGCGATGCTTATCATATGACTTCACCACCTGAAAATGGTGATGGTGCCGCGCGAGCTATGCAAAATGCGATTAATGATGCAAAGGTAGATATTAGCAGAATTGGTTACATCAATGCCCATGGCACTTCTACACAAGCGGGTGATATGGCCGAAACTAATGCGGTTAAAACTGTATTTGGTGCAGGTGCAAAGAATGTAATGATGGGTTCTACCAAGTCAATGACGGGGCATTTGTTAGGTGCTGCAGGCGCTGTTGAAGCTATTTTCAGCATCCAAGCATTAATGCATAACCAAGTTCCACCGACAATTAATTTAGATAACCCTGATGCAGGTTGTGATCTAGATTATATTGCAGGTGCGGCACGTGATGTTGAATTGGAATACGTACTTTGTAATTCATTTGGTTTTGGCGGCACAAACGGCTCATTAATATTTAAGAAAATTTAATTTCTTAAATATTCTTAAATTTTTTGTTCGCAAGTAGTAATGTAAAATACTTGAAAAATCATGAGTAAGCCTGAATACTAACCTCCATGTAGAGGAAGTCTTCAGGCTTTTTTATGTCAATAATTAATGTAGCGACACTCAATGAAATATTGCTCGGTAAATGGTAAACAACAATCGAATATAGCGATTACCGATAGAGGTTTAGCTTATGGAGATGGGATTTTTACCACAGCTAAAATAGTTAACGGCAAAGTAGTATTGTTAGCTAAACATCTAGATAGATTAGTCCATGGTTGTCTGCATTTAAAAATTAAAGCACCGTGTAGAAACAATTTAATCGAACAATTGGCATCGGTTGCTAAAGGTTATCCACTAGCGGTATTAAAAGTAATGATTACTGCAGGCAGTGGCGGCAGGGGATACTCCCGAGAAGGGCTACGCGATAATGCAACTAATGTAATTATTATGATATCTAGTTTTCCTGATCATTACCAAGCTCTTGTCCAGCGAGGAATTAATCTTGGAGATAGTAAACAACAGATTGCGATTAGTTCAATGCTCGGCGGGATTAAACATCTCAATAGGCTTGAGCAAGTATTGTTAAGAGCTGAACTTGATGATCGAGTTGAAGATGATCTCGTTGTTACTAATTGCCAAGGTAATGTTATAGAGGCAACAAGTTCAAATTTATTTTATTGGCTTGATGAGCAGTTATGTACTCCTGACGTATCAACATCAGGAGTTGATGGTATTATTAGACAGACAATTATAGCCAATAGCCCGCAAGTGATAGTATGCCAAACTAAACTTGACGATCTTAAACAAGCTAAAGCCATATTTATCTGTAATTCTTTGATGGGCATCATCCCGGTAAAAACGTACAATAATCGGATACTTGTTGTCGATAATGTACTGCAGCTTCAAAGACAATTGAAAGGACTGATTTAAACAACTTTTACTGTTTTTGCTGGTCATTATTTATTAAGGAAAATTCGTGCTCCGAAAAATTATTCTTATTGTTTTATTAGTATTACTGGGTAGTGCAGGTACCTTAGTATATCAATTTCAACAAGCGTTAAAAGCACCTTTAGCAATTGAAAACGATAGTTTTTTAAAAATAAAACCGGGTAGTTCTATTAGCTCTTTTGCCAAGCAATTAGAGCAGTTGCAATGGATACCCACTCGTTTTTGGCTGAGAAATTATGGCCGACTATTCCCTCAAAAGGCAAATATTAAAGCGGGTACTTACCTGATAAGAAAAAACCTAACCTTAGCGCAATTATTAATACAACTTGTTGAAGGGAAAGAACATCAATTCTCGGTGACTTTTATTGAAGGTACACGCTTTAAAGATGCGTTAACGATACTAGCAGAGCATCCTTATATTGAACAAAGTATCAATAAGAAAACAGTGTTAGTTATTGCCGAAAAAATAGGTATCAATGTTGAAAATCCAGAAGGATGGTTATTTCCTGATACTTATTCCTTTACTGCAGGTACTCAAGATATAACATTATTAAAGCGTGCTTACACAAATATGCAGGCACAATTAAATAAAGTATGGGAAAGTAGGGCAGATAATTTACCGTATAAGACACCTTACCAAGCCTTGATTATGGCTTCTATTATCGAAAAAGAAACAAGTTATATCGCAGAACAGCCTGTTATATCGTCAGTTTTTGTCAACCGTTTACGAAAAAGAATGCGCCTACAAACAGATCCTACTGTTATATATGGCTTAGGGGATCGTTATCAAGGTGATATAACACGTGCACACTTACGTGAAAAAACGCCTTACAATACTTATAGAATTAATGGTCTACCGCCAACGCCTATCGCAATGCCTGGTCTATCAGCCCTTAAAGCAACATTAAATCCTGCCAATAGTGATTATTTTTATTTTGTTAGTGGTGGTAATGGCAAACATATTTTTAGCCGAACGTTGCCTGAACATAACCTTGCGGTGAAAAATTATCTAAAAAAGCAAAGACAGAATAGAACGAACTAAATAGTGTGATTTTTATAAATTATATAATTAGTTACATTAACCAAAACAACTGATTAAAGGTACAAGCTTAGCTATGTCTACAGGAAAATTTATTGTCATTGAAGGTATGGAGGGCGCTGGTAAATCTTCAGCTATCGGGGTAATTGAACGTATTTTAAATCAACATGGTATTGAGTATATTAATACCAGAGAGCCCGGTGGTACTCCTTTAGCTGAATCTTTGCGTGATATGGTAAAGTCAGTGGAACATAAAGAAACGCTAACCGTTGAAACCGAATTACTGCTTATGTATGCCAGCCGTAGTCAATTACTTGCTAACAAGATACTACCCGCTTTAACTGCAGGGAAGTGGGTAATAGGTGATCGCCATGATTTGAGCTCTCGCGCATATCAAGGAGGAGGACGAGGGTTTGATGAAGCGGTAATGGGCACCATTAGTGATATAACCCTGAAAGGCTTTCGTCCAGACATTACCCTTTATTTAGATATAGACCCTCATATTGGTTTGTCTCGAGCACAAGCACGGGGTGATTTAGACCGTATAGAGTTGGAGAAAATGGAGTTTTTTATCCGTGTTCATAATAAGTATAGAGAACTAGCTGAACAAGACGAGTCTATTATTACCGTTGATGCCGCACAAGTAATGCCAAAAGTGCATCTGGATATAGAGAAAGCTGTTAATGAGTTTATTGCTAAAATAGACTTGGATTAGAGATCAAGTATGTTACCTATTTGCCGCGAAAAACAAAGTCAATTAAGCCGACAATACCGGCAAAAAACCTTGGCACATGCCATTCTTATTCAGGGCATAGAAGGTTGTGGTAAAGATGCATTAGCACAATGGCTAATTGAATTGTTAATATGCCAACAACCATTAGCCACAAATAATTTACCTGAGCCGATTAGTCATGCCTGCGGGCAATGTAAAGCGTGCTTGTTAAGAAAAAGTGATAGCTACCCAGACCACTTATTATTGAAAAGCGAGAACAAAACCCTAGGGGTTGATGATATTCGTCGTGGTAATGCTTTTTTAGAGAAAACAGCTCATCTAGGTAAGGTAAAAACAATATTCATCCCACAAGCTCAAATTATGACTATTGCTGCAGCTAATGCATTATTAAAAACATTAGAAGAACCAAGCGCGAACAGCTATATCGTTCTAATTACAGACGATCTCGATAGCTTATTACCGACAATAATAAGTCGATGTGCTGTATATGCCATTAGACCTATGGTTGGTGAAGCCTTGTTGGCACAACTCAAATCATCGAACCCTCATGACTCTCAAGTATCAAGTGACGCTAGGTTACATGAAAGGTTAAATGATAATGCTTTTGTTAATTTATCTCAATTAGCTGAATTAACTGATGATGTTATTTTTCAAGAGTATCAAACCTTTAATCAATGTTTCTTAGATTTTTTATATTTTGGTCAAAGTGAAAGTAAAGTGCTTAGTCAGCTTGTTGATAATAAGCATGGCTTACGCTGGTTAGAAAAAATAACCTGCAATCTAGTCAGACAATCTTATCTCCTCATAGAAGCTGAGCAGATAACATCCGTTGTTAATCAAAAAATTTCAGTACAGGTGCTTAATCAAATATATCAAGCTATCATCAGTAGTAATAAACTGATAAAGTCTTATACCCAAGCTAATCGACAATTCGTCGGCGAACAGCTACTTATGACGATAAATGATATCGTTAGACCATCGACATAGGAGACCAACTTGGTTCCATTAAACGTAGAGTTCCATTCAGAGCGAGACTTATACCTTGCCTTTATGCCATTCCTTAAAGAAGGTGGCCTTTTTGTTCGTACTCCACGCCAGTATGATTTAGGCGATGAAGTGGAATTAAATATATTACTGCCCGATGCTTTAGAAGAGGCGGTCGTTCATGGTGAAGTTTGCTGGCTGACACCTATTGGCGCGCAAAATGGTACCCCTCCAGGTGTTGGTGTCACTTTTGTTAAAGATCCAGAAAAAATACGACACCAAATTGAGCAAATACTTGCTCGACATTTAAATTCTTCAGAGCCAACACTCACTATGTAGTTGAGCTACCTTGTTACAAATTATAACCCGTGATCATTCAAAGTGCAGTCTGAAACCTGCATCTTGAACGGTAGCGACTATAAGTGACAAACACTCTTTTTTAATAAACTTTTAAGCACAGGAGTTTTCCGTTGTTTATAGATTCTCATTGCCATTTAGATCGTCTTAACTTATCACTACATGATAATAATCTGGATAATGTTATCCAGGCCGCAAAAGCGGCTAAAGTAGATAAATTACTATGTGTCAGCGTAACGTTAGCTGACTTTCCTGAAATGGCAGCAAAAACCGCTCATTATGATAATGTTTTTCTGACCTGTGGTGCTCATCCTTTAAATCAAGAAGATAAAGTTAACCCTGAGCATCTGTTAGCATTAAGTAAAAATGATCGTGTTATCGCTATCGGTGAAACCGGACTGGATTATCATTACGCACCAGAGACTAAAGAACTACAACTTGACTCCTTCAAAAAGCATATTCACGTTGCCAAGCAATTAAATAAACCGCTTATTATTCACACCCGAGCAGCACAAGAAGATACTTTGTCTTTATTACGCAGTGAAGGAGCAGTGCAGGTAGGTGGAATTCTTCATTGCTTTACAGAAAGCTGGGATATGGCTGAACAAGCGATAGCATTAGGCTTTTATATTTCATTCTCAGGTATTGTCACTTTTAAGAATGCCACAGCTCTAAGAGAAGTGGCGGCATTAGTGCCGGATGATAAATTCTTGATTGAGACAGATGCACCCTATCTAGCACCTGTACCACATAGAGGAAAAGAAAATCAGCCCGCCTATGTGGTCGAAGTTGCCAAACACTTGGCAAGTATTCGTGGTCAATCAGTTGAAGAAATAGCGAAGTTATCAAGTGATAATTTCAATCGTCTTTTTAAGTTGTAAATAACCTTAATTTGTTCGCGTATAGCTATTATTTTCATGATTTTTAGTCAAAAAAAAACCCAAACATAAGTTTGAGCTCAAGGGTTGGCTCAAGGGGTTTGAGCCGTGCGCTAATTAACCATTATCTGGTAATTAAGATAAAAACAAAAACAAAAATAAACTAGGGTTGTAATCCAATTTACTACCACCTTAACAACAAAATATTACTTGATGCTAAGTTTGTGTAATTAAGTGTAGTGTAAGATTATTAAATAGCTAATGTTTATTTTTTTATTTGATTTCATTATTAAATACAGTGGGTTACCTGTGTTTATTGTATGAGTTGCTATTTTTTAACTTGTGCTGTTTACCGTTGTTGTGACCTTTTGTCACAAGTTTTCCACAGGATTTTCACAGTGTTATAATGAGCAGTTTTATTATGGTATTCGTGCTGTTATATCTGTTTAAGTACGCTTAATTAGCCACAGGGAAGTGTTATGTTATTTCAGTGGTTATCACATGCTTTAGGTAGTAACGCTAAGCTTTCCTCAGCAAAACCGACCCCTGCTTCAGTGTAAAAGTTAAATACTTTATCAATGCCGAATTCTTCTAGTTGTAAACGTTCATCGTCATAGCGTGCGACAGCCGCGATTTTCCCTTGATAATTTGCTGCATTCAATTGTGTAGTAATGCTAATAGCATCTTGTACTGAGGGTAGCGCAAGTAACACAAGTTCGAGTTTTGAAAGATCCATGCTTTCCCAAAAGTGAATATCTTCTGCATCACCATAATAGGCTTCAACATCTTGACTAGTTAACCAGTTGATCTTTTCTTTATCAGCATCTAAGCCCCATGCAGGATTAGTGCTATGGCTATTGATGGCTTGATAAGCACCCATACCAACTCTACCCATACCAATTATAACGATAGGGCGCTGAGATGGTTGACAAAAACTGTCTTCTTCAAGTTTTGCTTGTCGCTCAAAAAGTGATAAAAACCCTCTGTGTTTAGCAAAGAGAGTATGAGCAAATCGATAAAGAATATTTGTCAAAATAAATGAGATGGCCATGCTTAACGCAAGGATCACTAACCAATCATTACTAAGCCAGCCAGAACTAACGCTTAAGGCTCCTACAATTAGGCCAAATTCACTAAAGTTACTTAAAGAAAGAGCGCTTAAGAATGCACTACGACAACGCATTTTTAATAAACTGAAAATACCGTAGAACATCATAAATTTAATAGGGATTAATAATATTAATAAGGTGGCTAAACCTAACATCTCTAAAGTTGGTACTGCGGTAAACCCTATTGATAAGAAGAAACCGATTAAAAATATATCTTTAAAACCCATTAAGGCTTTATTAATCTCTGTCGCTTTAATATGGGAAGCTAAGTACATGCCGACAAGTAATGCGCCTAAGTCACCTTTAATATTAACTAACTCGAATAATTCATAGCTACCTAGCGCGAGGAAGAATCCCATCAAAGGAATTAACTCGCCATGTCCTACATGATTAATCACTCGATTAATGAGGGGTTTTATGAGGAATAAGCCTAATAACGAAAATGCCCAAACTGATGGCATTTTTCCGGTAGCGGCAACTAAAAAAGCAACGGCAATAATATCTTGAATGACAAGTATACTTACGGCTAATTTACCATGGCGAGTGCGCATTTCACCATTCTCTTCTAATAACTTGATTACACAAACCGTGCTGCTAAAACTCAAGGCAAAAGCGATCAGTGCAGCGGTCATTAAATCTAACTCGCTAAAGTAACTGACTGACATCAACGCGAGTATCTTAATAAACGTTATGGTGACCACAATCCAAAGTAAGGTATGTAAAGAGCAACCTAACCAAACTTCAGTTTTAAATAGATTTTTTACATTGAGTTTTAAGCCTATGGTAAATAGCATAATGGTAATACCCAGATCACTTAATAAACTTAAGCTGTCATCAGCTTGGTACCCTGCGATATTTAAAATAAATCCAGCTGCAAGGAAACCTATGGATGGGGGCAGTGATATTGATTTTGCCCCTAGGCCACAGGTAAAAGCGAAAAGTATCCAGATAAAGTCCATAGTATTGCTCTAGCTTATGTTGATTTACTAAACAGAAAAGGTTTTGATGTTTGTGACAAATATTGCGAGATAGATTTTAACACTAACGATAAATTATGCAGAATTTCTTATCGATAAATATTTTATGATTTTCTCACCACATGAAGACAAGTTTACCTTAAAAACAAGATCTTATACCAATTAAATCAGCTCATACAGGAAGTTTTATTAAGGGGGGAATTTAATGAATAAGACGCTTTAAAGAGTACATAGCAGGCTATTGGGGATGATAGCCTGTTATGTTATAGGAGAGTTGATTTGCTTAGTTATACCAAGTTGCTTAAGTTCTTTCCCACTCAGCGAGAATTAAAAGGCTTAGAGGCAAGGCATTGATTGAAGAGAATGGTTATTCCCTTATCAAAATCAATAACGCAGCATGTAAACCTTTTAAACTCGCCCTCTGGGAGCTTTCTCGTTGTTCACTAACATCGTTAAGTTTATTTGATTTAGAATGACTAAACCGAAACAAATTTGCCTTGTTATTGAACATCGAGCAGAGCTCTGAGTTGGGAAGAAATTTAATCAAATTGGTATTACTTAAATTGCTATTACACCCGTATATTTTAATGCTTTGTCTGATTTAAATGCACATTATTGTTGTAACCACTTAGCAATTTCTTTGTCCATAAAATCACGGATTATTGGCTGCGCTTTCACATTAGGGTGTAAATTATCGTTGAGCATTAGCGATGAATCTATGGCAATACCTTCCATAAAAAATGGCATAAGATAGGCGCCTGTTTGCTTGGATACTTTATTATAACTGTCGGTAAACATTTGCAGGTATCTTGGACCTAGGTTAGGTGGGATTTGAATTTCCATTAGAGCAACCTTTGCTCCATGTTGCTGGCTTTTAGTGACAAGCAGACTTAAATGTTTTTGTAATAATTTAACAGGAAATCCTCTTATACCGTCATTACCACCCAACTCAATTAAGACATGACTAGGTTGGTGTGTCTTTAGCCAAGTATCAATTTTTAATAAGGCGTTATCCGTGGTTTGGCCACTGATAGCAGTATTAATAATGGTGATGGGTGTGTTATCGTCACTATATTTATTTTGTAACAAATGAACCCATGCTTGCGCTTGCTCAAGACCATAGCCAGCGCTTAAGCTATCACCAATAAGTAAAATTTTATCATTTGCAACGCTTGTAAATGATAGGTTTGTCAAAATTAATATAATAATAAATTTTAGGAAATAACGCGTCATGTCAGTACTTTCTCAGTTAAATGTTATTCAAGTGTCAGGGCTTACTAAGCGTGTTAGTACACTTGAAGGAAGCCTCACTATCCTTAGCGATATTAACTTCTCTGTCAAGTCAGGAGAGTCAGTGGCTATTGTTGGCGCTTCAGGCTCTGGCAAGTCAACATTATTAAGTTTATTAGCCGGGTTAGATGTAGCCAGTGAAGGTGATGTTCATCTTGATGGTGAAGCCTTAAGTACCCTTGATGAAGAAGCGCGTGCTCGGGTTAGAGCAGAGAAAATTGGTTTCGTCTTTCAATCATTTATGTTGGTGCAAAGTTTAACCGCACTTGAAAACGTTATGTTACCGGCAGAACTTGCTGGAGATCATGATGCTAAAGCACAAGCTATTGAGTTATTGGATAAAGTAGGGCTTTCACATCGACTTGAGCATTATCCTTCCCAATTGTCAGGAGGTGAGCAGCAGAGAGTGGCTATTGCTCGGGCATTTATTGGTTCGCCAAAAATACTCTTTGCTGATGAGCCATCCGCGAATCTAGATAGCAAAAATGGTCATTTAATTGAAACGTTATTATTTGATTTAAATAAGCAAAATGGTACAACGTTAGTGTTAGTAACTCACGATGAACAATTAGCAAAACAATGCCAACACATTATTCACATTGAAGGTGGGCAACTTGAAAAAATCAGTCAAGGGGTAGAAGCCAATGTGGGTTAAGCTCGCCTTTAAACTCTTCTCACGAGAATTTCGTCGTGGTGAATTAACTATAATTTTTGCTGCAATAGCGTTAGCAGTTCTCACGGTATTTAGTTTATCGTCAATTACCGAGAGAATTGGCTTAAATATAGCGCAAAAAAGTAGTGATTTTATTGCCGCAGATCGTCGTTTATCCAGTAATCATGCTTTCGATCCACAAGTATTAACCAAAGCAAGTGAATTTGGCTTAGAAACGGCAAAAATGCTCTATTTTGACTCAATGTTATTTGCTAATGATGAGTTGATTTTAGGCTCTGTAAAAGCGACAACGGAGACTTATCCTCTAAGAGGAACAATAACGGTCAAAGATAGTTTGACCAGCAAAGATTATGAAGTTGATGTGGGTCCTGAGGCCGGTTCAGTTTGGCTTAGTGAAGGTTTATTTTACACCCTTAACGTAAAAATAGGTGATAAGGTCGAATTGGGGGCAGGGATTTTTAACGTCAGTAAAGTCTTAGTGAAAGAGCCGGATGCACCATTTTTCTCTCTGTCAGGTAATAAACGTGTACTCATAAGCTATGAAGATATTCCTACTACCCAAGCTGTTCAAGCAGGTAGTCGTGTATTTCACCGCCTTCTATTTTCAGGTAGTGAACAGCAACTAAGTGATTATTACGCTTGGCTTAAACCACAACTTAAAAGTAATCAAAACTGGGAAGGGATCAAAGATAGACAATCCCCCTTAGGCAATAACTTAGATCGCGCAGAGCGGTTTTTATTACTCGCTGGTTTATTTGGCATTATGCTAGCTGCAGTAGCGATGGCTGTTTCAGCAAAACGGTATTGTGAACGCCAATATGACCCCGTCGCCATGATGAAAACGCTTGGTGGCAGTCGTAAAGTTATCCGAAATATTTATCTTTTACACCTGAGCTTAGTGACAACTTTCTCTATTGTTGCAGGATTAGCAATAGGGTTTATCTTACAAACTATTGGTGCCGATTATTTAGCGACCTTTATGGGGACTGAATTACCTCAAGCAGGTGTTCGACCTTGGTTATTATCGAGCCTTATCGGCCTTATTTGCGCAATGATGTTTTCACTCAAACCTTTACTCGATTTATTTGATATTCCACCACTGCGTGTTTTACGCCGTAATTTAGGTGATACGTTAGCGATAAGTCGACTTCATCTAGCGCTATCATTTATGACTATTTTTGTTTTAATGTGGCTGTTTAGTGGTGAAATTATTACCACGCTAATTTTATTTGTCTCGACTTTATTGGTGATAGCCATTTTATTCGGTATCTCTCGATTATTATTTGCTGCTGGCCGGAGTTTAGGTCTTAGACCAGGTTCTAGTTGGTCTTTGGCAATAGCTACATTGCAAAAAAGAGCTAATGCCAATTCGATTCAACTGATCAGCTTTGCTTTAGCCATTAAGCTGATGCTATTTTTGGTCGTTTTAAAAACTGACATCATTGCAGATTGGCAAATGCAAGTTCCACCAGATGCTCCCAATATGTTCATCATTAATATTGCTGAAGACGAAGTCGATCCAATCAAACAATTCTTTACCGATAATAATATTGCTCACGAAGCTTTTTACCCAGTTTTTAGTGGCAGAGTTGATGCGGTAAATGGTGAGGAGTATGCTCGAAGAGTATCAAAGCAAGAAGGTGAAGAAAAAGATGAGGATGCTAGACAAGGGGTCAATAGAGAGCCGAACTTAACTTGGTTAGAGTCTTTACCTGAAGGTAATGAAATAACTGAAGGACAATGGTTCTCTGATGAAGCTAAGACTGGAGATGAGATTGAGGTGTCTGTTTTTGATGGTTGGCAAGAAACACTTGATTTAAAACTGGGTGATACCATTACATTATTAGTTAATGAACAGCCAATAAAAGCCAAAGTTACTAGTTTTAGGAGTGTTGATTGGGGAACGCTCAAACCTAATTTTGTCATGATCTTAAGTCCAAACATGGCAGGAACGGTACCAGTAACCTATTTTAGTGCCGCAAAACTTCAGGACGAACACACAAAGGGTATAAGTAAATTATTACAGCGTTACCCTACGATAAGTATGATTGATATCAAATCTCAAATTGAACAAGCGCAATCTATTATTGCGCAAGTTTCATTAGCGATTGGTTTTGTTTTATCTATTGTGTTGATTAGTGGTGCTTTAGTACTTATTTCACAAGTACAAGCGAGCTTGGCTGAGCGTATGCAAGAAGTAGTGATATTACGAACGTTAGGCGCTAAAGGTCGCCTAATTAAACTCGCTACACTCTATGAATTCATGCTTTTGGGTGCTATTTCGGGGTTAGTTGCAGCCATAGTCAGTGATGTTGCATTACTGGTTATTCAACAGCAACTCTTTAGTATTGAAGGACGACTTCATCCTTATATTTGGTTGTTAGGGCCGTTCAGTGGCGCTGTATTTGTTTCGACCATTGGTTACTTTATGGTCGCAAGAACTATGAGGCAAAATACCCAAGGCTTATTAAGAAAAATTGCTTAATCTAGTTAGGTGCTCCTTGTTGATTACAAGGAGCACTAAATGCTAAAAATTCACGTTGTGATTAAACCACTTTTATTAGAATGAAATTTACCCCTGAAAAATCAACCGTTCCTAGTCTAAAAATTATAATTGAGGTATATTGAAACGATAAATATAAGGAAAATTTTTATGGTTTCAAGTTTAAATCAAAGTTCTATAGCAAAAGCTTTTGTCACCGTCGCCGCCATTTTTATCATTTTTGCGGGTATTAAAACAGCGGCAAATATATTAGTGCCTTTCTTGCTGTCAGTATTTATCGCAATCATCTGTAATCCATTAATTAATAAAGCAAGCGCATTTAAAATACCCAAAGCATTTTCTATCATTTTTGTTATTGGCGTTTTTGTTACCATGGCTGTATTTCTAACGGGATTAGTAGGGAGTTCGTTGAATGAACTTTCGCAACACATACCTCTATACAGAGTACAACTTAAAGAACAATTTGTTTGGCTAACCGATTTCCTTAACAGTCATGATATTCAGCTCTCTTCATCTATAGTAATTGAGTATTTTGATCCTGCTGCAGCAATGGGATTAGCCGCTGAAATGTTATCTAGTTTTGGCTCAGTGATGACCAACTTGTTTCTGATTATATTAACGGTCGTTTTTATGTTGTTTGAATCGTCTACTTTTCCTCATAAGTTACATTTAGCGCTAGATGACCCTCAAATGCGTTTGAAACAAATAGAGCGATTTCTATCTTCAGTTAACCATTATATCGCCATTAAAACGCTGGTGAGCCTTGCTACGGGTTGCATCGTGTCACTAATGTTATGGAGTTTTGGTTTAGACTTCTATTTATTATGGGGAGTGTTGGCCTTTTTACTTAATTATATTCCCAATATCGGCTCTATCATTGCCGCGGTACCGCCCATGACGTTAGCTATTTTACAACTAGGTATTGGAGAAGCTGGCGCTATAGGTTTAGGTTTCGTTTTAATTAATATGGTGATGGGCAATATTATTGAACCTAGGTATCTGGGCAAAGGGCTAGGTTTATCTACGTTAGTGGTTTTCTTATCATTGATTTTTTGGGGGTGGTTACTTGGCACCGTCGGTATGTTATTAAGCGTACCACTGACGATGATATTAAAGATAGGTTTAGAGAGCTCACCAGAAGGTCGTTGGTTAGCTGTGTTATTAAGTGATGAAGTTGAGTTGGTAGATAACACCGAGCAAGCATTACTTGATTAAGTTGAGTACCACGCAATATGTAAGTTTTATCGTTTGTGATGAGTTACCGTTATAGATGCGGTAATTAAACTAGACCAATAGAGAGCAACGCCGCTTTTGAATATTTTAACCAGCATGCGTGGGCAGTAACTTAATGGGATTGGTATTACTCCGCTAAATTACTAAGGAGTAGGATTCGTCGTTTTAATGTTACTCAGTGCGGTTATCCTACTTTGGCTTAACATCACATAACACGTTTTATAGGCCAAATCCGCACCTCTTTCGGGGGATATAGCCAGATATTGCCAACGGCAATCATTTTCTCTATAAGTAATAAAGTTACTTTGCGAACGCTTAAACATCTTTAATGCGGAATAACGGCCATTAACTAATGCCTTTTCTTCTAAATTAAAGGTATGCAAATTCACCCATGTTTGTAATTCTCGATCAACAAAGGATATTACGCTGTCTAAACAGCGAGACATTGGCGGCGAGGACATATTCTCAGCGTTTTGCTTTTGACACTCTTCAATGCTTTTTGTGGCATGAGCTGGAGAGAACATCAATAAATGACATAAAAGTGTTGATGCTAAAAGTATTTTATTACGGATCATTTTACGATTATATACTCAAGTTATTACGAGAACAAAGTACTCAAAAAGCTAATGCTTTTATGATTAAAGCTCAAACATTAGCGCTAAGTTTAGTTGATAAATAGGTGACTATAACTATTTTTATTATGCGGGTAATACCTTTTTATAAGGTTTTACCGTGACTCTCTTATAAACACCGGCACTGATATATGGGTCTTGATCTGCCCATATCTGTGCGGCAGTTAAACTATCAAACTCTGCAACAATTAATGAACCAGTAAATCCAGCTTCACCAGGATCTTCATTATCAATGGCTGGGCATGGACCAGCAATTAACAGTTTCCCTTGATCTTGTAAGTCTTTTAAACGTTCAATATGCTTATCACGAACAGATAGACGCAAGCTGAGTGAGTTTTCAACATCTTCACTGTATATAACATAAAACATGGCATGTATTCCTTTAAATAATAGGTTGTGCTGGCTAATTTTCAATTGGATAATCTAATTAGATTCATTGCTTTTTGCATTGGTAACGTTTTCATCTTCCTCAACTGGCAAGTACCGGTATAGGAATAGAATAGAAGTAATAGAAAAAAGAAACATTAAGCCTGTTAAGCCAAACACCTTAAAGTTAACCCAAGTGTCAAGATCATAATTAAAAGCAATATAGTAATTTAGTAAGGCGCAAAATAGAAAGAACAGAGCCCAAGCTACGTTTAATCTTGACCAAATGTTTTCTGGTAACGATAACGACTCACCTAAAAACTCTTTAATAATATTTTTTTTGAACAGGGCATTACTTACTAATAATGCACCAGCGAAAAAGGCATTAATAATGGACACTTTCCATTTCAGAAAAGCATCATTTTGTAAATAAATAGTTAGGCCACCAAAAACAACAATCAAGCCGAAGATTATCCATTGTTTAGCAGGGATTTTCTCTTTCTTAATCATGTAGTAAATTATTTGCACGAAGGCAGCGATAATTAAACTACCAGTAGCCCAATAAATACCCGCGATTGAATTAACAATGAAAAAAATAATGAGGGGGAAGTATTCAAGAAATAACTGCATATAAAACCATGATTAAAGGTGACATTAAAAGTGAAGTTAAGGCTATTTTAACAATCACGGTGCGACGAATATGACAATTTTAACGAATGCGAGATTAATAGCCAAGCTTATATTTGCATATCAGTGAACTATAAATTTTTTATTTCACCATTGTCATTGATCTTCATCAACGAACAGGCTTTACGTAATTGTACTTTTATAAAGAGCAAGGTACTTTAACGTCAAGTTTAATTACCATAGATATATCTCTCTAATGACAGCTGACAAGTTATTTTACCAAGAACAAAGCAATGAAGTATCATTGTTTACTTATGCTTTTGAGCACCAACTTCCTGTATTGATAAAAGGGCCAACAGGTTGTGGTAAAACACGTTTTGTCGCCCATATGGCAGAAAAACTGAATAAACCTTTATACACAGTTGCTTGTCACGATGATTTAACCGCGGCAGACTTAGTGGGTAGACACTTAATTGGGCCTAATGGTACGTATTGGCAAGATGGCCCATTAACGCGCGCAGTGCGTGAAGGTGGCATTTGTTATTTAGATGAAGTTGTTGAGGCACGTAAAGATACTACAGTGGTTTTGCATCCTCTGGCCGATGACCGTCGTATTTTACCTTTAGAGCGAACAGGTGAGATACTTGAAGCCGCACCAGGTTTCATGTTGGTAGTTTCTTACAACCCCGGTTATCAAAATTTACTAAAAGGTATGAAAGCGAGTACGAGACAACGCTTTGTTGCATTACGCTTTGAATACCCTAATGCGGAACTGGAACAACAAATTTTGATTAAAGAAGCATCTGCTGACCCGCATTTAGCTTTTAAATTGGTTGAACTAGCAGGTGCTTTACGTCGATTAGAACAAAATGATTTAGATGAAGTGGCCTCAACACGTTTATTAATTTATGCAGCGAGAATGATCAGTTCAGGTATGGACCCGTTAGAAGTTTGCCGTTGCTGTTTAGCTGAGCCATTATCTGATGATCCTCAAACGGTAAAAGCCTTGATGGATGTTGCCAGAATATACTTCGATTAGTTATCCTGCCAATTTTATGAGCAATTCATCAATCGCTTTAGTACACCAAGATAGGGTATTTCCAGATAAAAAGCTGCCAGGTGATTTAGCCATGTGGTTTTTTATTTTGGCAGAACTTACTGTTTTTGCCCTGTTCTTTATAGGCTTTGCCGTAAGTGAACAGCTAAACGAAACAATGTTTAGCCAAGGTAAAGCTCAGTTACATCAAATGTCAGGTTTAATTAATACCATTGCTTTGATTACCAGTAGTTTTTTTGTCGCATTGGCACTGACTGCGATGCATAAAGCACAAGCTAAAAAAGCGGTGTTATTATTACTAACCGCTAAAGTGTTCGCATTAATTTATATTTCGGTGAAAGTTTGGGAGTACCTATCGCTATTTAAGCAAGGGATAACCATTGAAACGAATACTTTTTTCACTTTATATTTTTTAATCACTGCTTTTCATTTGATGCATGTTTTATTGGGCATGGTGATCTTAGCTTTTCTTGCGTACAGTGCTTGGCATGATAAGTATCTGAATAATGACCTTTCTGGCTTTGAAGCTGGGACAAGTTATTGGCACATGGTGGACTTATTATGGATAATTTTATTTCCGTTGATATATGTCATTTAAGTCTAAGTAGCGAGTAATTAAGGTAATGTATAAGGATACATTAGTGCAGATAAATATAATCGTTAATCCAGCAACAAAGAGTTGGCTTTTACTTGTTCTTTTAAGTGTTATCGCTATTTATTTACCTGAAGCTATTGATAATAGGTGTATATATATTATCAGCGTGTTAATTATTGTCGTGATAAAAGGTCAACAAATTGTTGATGTATTTATGGAACTTAACACTGCACCCCGATTTTGGCGCTTGATATTTTTAAGTTACATTGTACTGTTACCGATAATTATTACTGCGATATATTTAATGTAATTGTGTCTGTATATCAATCAGGATTATACCAATTAAACGAATCAAGGAGGAAAGTGTGATTAATCAAAAGCCCAGTCCTAGCGGGACGTTTGCAGTCATTTGTCAATCGTTGTACTTAGCCAATTTACTTTTGCTACCTGGCATATTCTTTTTAGTATTACTGTATTATTATCGTCAATACCATCAGCAAAAAGTTCATAATGAAGAGGGTATCGAAGATCAAGTTGTGCATAATAAAATAAGAATGAGAAACCTAGGCATAGGAAAAATTCATCTTATAAGAAGTATACAGCTTTCAGTAATTGCCGGTATTTTACTGGTCGTAGTGCCCTTAGTCGTTATTTACTTTACGTCGCAACTACAAACATCAATCATGGTTGGATTGATTTATTTTGTCACTTTACATGCGGGTTTTGTTCTTGTTGGTATGTTGAACTTATCTCGGGCAATGGCAAAAAAACTCCCTATTTTTTAATACCCGTTATGCATTTTTCCTCTATAGTTTGATTAACTATTTATTATTATCATTGGTTACTGGGGCGAAACACGTAATGACGAAGATTGATGATTTTAATCGTATAGGAGGACGAGCTAGCTTGATCGCTATTAACAAAGTCTTTTACGATAAAGTGTATCAACATCCTTGGTTGAAACAGTATTTTTTAACAATACCTCAGCAGCATATTGAAGATCAACAAGTTGATTTTATGCAAAAAGTGCTTGGAGGAGAAAATCACTATATTGGTAAAGCCCCTCCTGTTGCACATAGTCATATGTTTATTCCCGATGAGTTGTTTGATGTAAGAAAACAACTACTTGTAGACACGTTTAGTGAAACGGGTACTCACCCTGAGCTGATTGATAAATGGTTAAATCTTGATGAATCGTTCCGCCGAATATTGGTAAAGAAATCGCCTTCTGAATGTAAACCCCGCTTTACCACAGATCCAATCTTAAACTTTGATAAACCAAAATAACCTTCTATTGACCCACATCACAGCAATCGATAATTTTATTGATACAATCGTACTACTATTTATTTAAATGAATGTATTCAGCTATGGAAGAGTGGGTTGGTGGACTTTGGCATAAATATATTACTCGTAAAGCAAACCCTGAGTTTGATGATGCACGAGTAAATTTTGATCAAGTAAGTAAATCCGTCGCAATGGTTTTTCGAGCCCTAGGTGGTGATGTTGTTAAACGCGTCGAAGCGGCAACAGGACGTGAATATTTAACCCGTAAAAGCTTCTTGCAAAAAATATCAGGTGATAATCAACTGGTTAGCCTTGCCTGGCAAGATGAAGAAAGCTTACGCTTACCAGAATCACTGGCGGTATTTAATGACAAAACGCTAAATTATGATCTTTATATTTGGCTTGCTGTACTTGCTGCCCATCATAATGGTAGTTTTCGTCACTGGGCTAAAGACAATCAAGCCTTGGTAGTCAACGTATTAGAGAAATTCCCTGCGCTACATAACCGATATCGCCGCTTAGCTAAAGCATTTGTAGCGATGCGCCCACCATTAGATAAATTGCCACCAATAGAAAGAACAATGGAAAGGTCTATAAGGGATGCCATTTTAACCCCTGGCTCTGTTAATGAATTTCCAGTAGTCAATTTTGCCCCGCAAGCGGTATCTTTATGGCTTTACCCCTCAGCCAGTTGTGATGATGTGTTTGCTGCAGAAAGCGATGAGGATGAACTATCCGATGACATTGAAGATAAGGACGAAGAGAAAGAAGCGACTAAAAAATCTCATAGTGCACGAAAAAAAGCTGAACGAGTTGACTCTCCTGATAGTCGTGGTGGCATGATGATTTTTAGACTAGAAAGCTTATTTTCATGGAGTGAGTTTTCAAAAATGGACCGTGGTACTGATGATAGTGATGAAGATGAGGAGGACTATCAAAGCACTATTGATGATCTTGATAAAATCACTTTAACCAAAAAGCAAGAGCATCAAAAAAGTGGTCAAATAAAAATAGATTTAGATTTACCTTCGGCGTCTCAAGATGATATTCCGCTAGGCGAAGGCATAAAGCTACCTGAATGGAATTATAAAACACAAACGTTACAAGAGGATCGATGCTTATTACAGCCGATGCTACCGCGTGATGCCGCGCCAGCAAAATTACCGATAAAATTACAAAAAACAGCCAAAATGATCCAAGCTCAGTTTGAGCAATTACGCAGTGTAAAGTATTGGTTGAAAGCTCAATCACAAGGAGAAGAGCTTGATCTAAATGCTTGGCTGGATTTTCATGTTGAAAGTAAAACGGCTGCAACGGCGGAAAAAGGATTATTTAAATCATATCGAGGAAATAACCGTGATCTATCATGTTTGTTATTAGCCGATTTATCAATGTCGACGGATTCTCACTTAGATAATGACAATCGTGTTATTGACGTAGTGCAAGACAGTTTATTGTTATTTGGTGAAGCATTACAGTCTGTTGGTGATAACTTTGCAATGTACGGTTTTTCTTCAGTAAAACGCAGTAATATTCGATTTACTATGCTTAAAAACTTTAATGAAAATTATAACGATCATGTAAGGGGGCGTATTCAAGCAATTACTCCTGGTTTTTATACTCGTATGGGGGCCGCTATACGTCAAGCAACAAAAGTAATCAGTGAACAAAAAACAGCGGATAAGTTATTGCTTATTTTAACGGATGGTAAGCCTAATGATATCGATCACTATGAAGGTCGATTTGGTATTGAAGATACGCATCAGGCCATTAATGAAGCAAAACGACTAGGCATCAAACCCTTTTGTATAAGCATAGATGTTGATGCACAAGAGTATTTACCCTATTTATTTGGTAATGATGGCTTTACTCAAATATTGAGACCAGCTCAATTGCCATTACGCTTACCGCAATTGTATCATCAGTTGACTTCGCATTAGCAGCGAAAAAACTAATATTAGAGGGGTATAGTATGAGTCAAATAACTAAAACGTGTCTGTATTGTCAAACTGAAAATGACAATGAGGGTGAAAATAAACTATGTCGGCACTGTGGTATGGAACTACCTGAAAAACATCCTAATGATAGAAATATTAAGGTGAAATTTTTTGTTAAAGCTTTTTGGCTGATAGCACTATTCTGCCTAGTTATGGTCTTTTATTTACCTCGCTAAAAATACTTTCTTGTTTGGTTTTATGGTAAAAGCAAACGACTCGGTAACTCCTTAAAAAGTGTAAGGAAATATTATTTTTCTTGCACTTTTAATTTTATATACTAGCAATATAAAATAGACTGTTTGTCAAATGTTCACATTTTTTATTTATAAAATAAAACCATTTTTCAATGTGTTACGTTTTTGTATGTATTATATATTCTTCTTTCTTGCATTTCGCTAAATCTATCATATGCTTTAAGTCACAAGATAAAATAATAATAAATAAATACGGATAGATTATAAAAATGATCAAATTTCCCAGTGACTTAACAATTGCTCAAGTAGACGAGTATCAAGCTCAAATTATTCCGCTAATAGATGAACAAGATGTGATAACCATCGATGACAGTGAGTTAGCACGCATCGATACTATTGGTGTGCAATTTATCCTTGCAGTTGTTACCTATATTATTGCCCAAGGTAAAGAAATTAAGTGGCAATCAAAATCAAGCGTCCTAAAAGAAAGCATTCAACAACTTGGCATCAGTGATGCCATTTTATTGCAATACATCATGGATTGAAGGCTTTGCCTTTCATAAGAAAATGTAAATATCCAGAACTTCGAAGCATTAAACTATGAGGAAAACCGTATGACTAAAGTGTTAGTTGTTGATGACTCAAACTCAATAAGAGACATGGTCAGTTTTACCCTAAAAAGTGCCGGTTACCAAACCGTCGAAGCTAAAGATGGTCAAGATGGTTTAAGTAAAGCGCAAACCAGTGATTTTGATTTAGTTATTTCAGATGTAAATATGCCAAATATGGACGGTATCAGTTTATGTTCTGAGCTACGAAAGTTGGCTAACTTTAAATTCACCCCTATTTTGATGTTAACCACAGAAAGCTCTACCGATATGAAAATGCGCGGTAAATCGGCTGGCGCAACTGGCTGGTTGGTTAAGCCGTTTAATCCAGAAAAATTATTAGCCACCATTAAACGCGTGGTTAAGTGACATTGCTAGCATCAATTTCTGTTCAATCGTTATAGTACATCTATCGAACTTATCTTAGGTACTTCTAGTACAAGTACTTAGTCGAGATAAGGTCCCTGATTTTGACAAGGAAAGAGTAGGTAATCAGTTATGAGTGTTGATTTATCACAATTTATTCCAAGCTTTTTAGAAGAAAGCTTTGAAGGGCTCGAGTTGATGGAGTCTGGACTATTAAATTTAAAACCGGGTGACAATGAAACAATTCACTCAATATTTAGAGCAGCTCACTCAATTAAAGGCGGGGCAGGTACATTTGGTTTTGATAGTGTTACCGAGTTTACTCATTTAGTTGAAACCTTACTCGATGAAATGCGAGATGGCCGACGAGAAGTAAGCAGCGCAGATACCGAGATTTTACTTGAATCCGTCGATTGCATGCGTTTATTAATTGAAGCAGCTCGAGACGAACAAGATTATGACCATGATAAAGTATCGACAACCTCCGCACGATTATCTGAAACATTAGGTGGACAACAGTCAACTGACAGTGATAGTGAAAATGAAAGCAATGTGAATAAGAATGATGGCTGTGGTTACAACATCAAATTTATTCCAGAGCATAGTTTAGCTAAAACAGGCAACGATCCCATCTTCCTTTTTAGTGCATTAGCCGAATTGGGTGAGTTAACCATTTCCGCTAACACTGAAGAATTACCTGCGTTGATGGATATTGATGCACAAGAGCTCTATTTTAGTTGGGAATTAACACTTATCACAACGGCTGAAGAAGCAGAAGTCATAGAAATCTTTGAATGGGTGGAAGATGAATGCTTATTAGAATTAGAGCCCATAGTAAATAAAGCAAATGAAGAGCCGACTAATAACATCTCAGATGTTGCAGACGGAGTAATTAATGAATTATCAGTAGAGAGTTCACTGGGCGAAATAGAAAATCAAGAGGTACTTGCTAGTACTAAAGTAGACAATGAACCAGAGACTGCTACGGGTGAAAAAAGTAAAACCTCCAAAACTAAGGCAAAAGCAGATTTAGGTTCAATTCGCGTTGGTGTAGATAAAGTTGATAGTTTAATTAATTTAATGGGTGAGTTAGTTATCACCCAATCTATGCTATCGGAGTTAGGTAATGATTTTGATATGTCAAAAGTTGAACGCCTTACCAGTGGTCTTGAGCAACTATTACAAAACACAAAAGAAATGCAAGAAAGTGTTATGCGTATCCGTATGCTGCCAATCAGTTTTGCTTTTAATCGATTCCCTCGACTAGTGCATGACTTAGCCATAAAAACGGGTAAGACAATGGAGTTAGTGATCAGCGGTGAACAAACCGAGCTAGATAAAACGGTGATGGAACAAATAGGTGATCCGTTGGTACATCTGGTGAGAAATGCTGCTGACCATGGCATTGAATCTAAAGACGTAAGACTTGCTAATGGAAAACCTGAGAAAGGAACCATTTCATTAGATGCATATCATCAAGGTGGAAATATCGTCATTGAAATTAAGGATGATGGCGCAGGAATTAATAGACAAACTGTATTAGATAAAGCAATTGATAAAGGTCTTATAGACGCAAATGCTATCTTAACAGATAGCCAGGTATATGATTTATTATTTGAACCGGGCTTTTCTACCGCAGCAGAAGTGACTGATATATCCGGCCGTGGTGTTGGTATGGATGTAGTCAAACGTAACATTCAAGCATTAGGAGGCAGAATTCAAGTTGAATCAGTCTTAGGTAAAGGTAGTACTTTCAAAGTAAACCTACCATTAACACTAGCTATATTAGACGGTCAATTAGTCAAAGTGGGCACTGAAACATACATCATTCCACTGATTTCAATTGTTGAATCATTACAAATTGATAATCAGCTCATTAATCGTGTATCTGGCGATATGGTTCTTTATCGATTACGTGATGACAATGTACCCGTATTACCTATATATCAAATGTTTAATTTAGAGACAGAATGTACCGAAATAGATAAAGCCTTATTGGTTGTGGTAGAAGGCGATGGCCAAAAAGTCGGTTTGATGGTTGATGATTTACTTGCTCAACAACAAGTTGTAATAAAGAGCTTAAATGATAATTATCAACAGGTTTCTGGTATATCTGGGGCTACAATTCTCGGGGATGGCTCTGTTGCAATGATATTAGATATACCCGGTATTATTAATATGGCCTTAGAGCAAGCTCAAAAAATCCAGCGGGTTAGAACTGATGGAAATAGTAATGTAGCTGCGGAGGTCTGTTTATGAATATACAAGCTATGGCACAAGATGTTCCTGTTGAAGGAGAGCACACTGTTGAAGGTATTGACTTTATTACCAGTGGTGATCAATACCTAACGTTTCTATTAGCACAAGAACAATACGCTGTTGATATTTTGTGTGTTGAAGAGATCAGAAGTTGGGAGCAACCAACAAAAATACCCAATGCGCCAAGTTATATAAAAGGTGTGATTAATATGAGGGGAATTATCGTACCTATCGTTGATTTACGCCTTAAATTTAACATTGGTAAAGCTAATTACTTAGAAACAACAGTTGTCATCGTACTTACTTATCAAAGTGAAGAAAAATCACGGACTATCGGCTTTGTGGTTGATGCTGTTTCTGATGTGCTCAATGTTGAAAGTGTTGATATAAAACCAGCACCTGCATTTGGTGGCTGTGTCGGGCAACAATATATTGATGGTTTAATCAATAGTGAAAATAAGGTAGTAACAGTGCTAAATGTTGCTCATTTACAGCAAGTAGAAAAGCATAGGTTGCAAGGTTGATGCTTATTCTCGGTTATTTAAAACGATAAGTAATAACTAAACTATTTTGTTTAAAGGAAAGATCATGGCAGATATAGAACAAGAATATCTCACTTTCATTCTGCAAGGAGAAGAGTATGGCGTTGACATACTCTGTGTTCAAGAAATTCGAGTTTGGAGCTCTGTAACTGAACTGCCAAATAAACCAGATTACATCAAAGGGGTAATTAACCTTCGAGGTGTCATTATACCTATCATTGATTTACGTCTACGGTTTGGTCAACCAGCCCTTGATTATAATGAGCAGACAGTCACTATTATATTACGCCAACAATCTAAATCTAGCAGCATGGTGGTTGGTATTGTAGTCGATGCTGTTTCAGAAGTTTACAAGTTTACTAGCCAATCCATACGTAAAGCACCTGCTTTTGGAAGTAATATTGATGGTTGTTTTTTAAAGGGACTAGCCTCGGTAGAAGAAAAATTGATTATATTACTTGATAGCGACTCACTATTAAGCGAAGACGACTTATATCGCACTGTACAACATAGTGCAGAAAGTGCAGATCAGGAGAATGATAATTTGGAGAGTAATTCTGATTTAACCAGGGACGCACCCTCCTTATCTAGCGCTTAATTAACTATTCAAGACTTGGCAGTATCGAACACCGAGCTATGTATACCCGTTCCACTTGAAGATGAATGATTCAGCTGGAATTAGAAACGCCTTTAGGCAAGGCATTGATTGAAGAGAATAGTTATTCTATTGTCGAAATCAATAACGCAGCATAAAGCGTTTATAAACCAGCCCTTTGGGGAAGACTGAGCAAATAATACTCGTCGTTACATTTGTTTTTAAGGGAATGACCCTTAATAAAAAAATGTGCCTTGATTATGAATCGCTCAGACTTCCTGAAACGAGCATCTTCAAGTGGAATGGGTATATACCAATCTATTGATTATAAATAACTAAACAGGAAAATAACTTATGACACCCAATCAAATAAGTTTAGTGCAAACAAGTTGGCAGAAAGTATTACCCATCGCGCCACAAGCCGCAGAAATATTTTATACCACTTTGTTTGAAATGGATCCTTCATTAAAAGCACTATTTCCTAATGATATTGCCGAGCAAGGCAAAAAATTAATGGCGATGTTAGACACAGCCGTAAAGTTACTTGATAACCCCGATAAGTTAATTCCTGCAGTGCAAAATTTAGGGGCTAAGCACCTTAAGTATGGTGCGGAGCCAGAACATTACGATACGGTTGGAGCAGCGTTACTGAAAACGTTAGCACAAGGTCTCGGTGATGACTTTACCGCCCCGACAAAGAAGGCTTGGACAGCAGTATACCAAACCCTAGCATCTACTATGATAGCTGCAGCAAATGAAGCAGCATCAACTCAGTCAGCAAAAGGACCTACCATGAAGAAGAATACTGTAGAAGATGAGCAGAACAATGAGTTAACCTCACAATTTAAGGGGGCACTAGAACAATCTGCTACGGCATTTATGATGATAGATAGAGATTTTAATGTCACTTATGCGAATCAAGCGACGTTGTCATTATTAAAGAAACATGAAGTCACTTTCTCCGAAAACTGGCCGGGCTTTACAGCAGACAAGGAGGCTATACTTTCAGCAAATATTGATAGTTTTCATAAAAAACCTAGTCACCAAAGAGAATTATTATCAGACCCAAGTAACTTACCCTATAAAACAGACATAAGTATTAAACACCTTGTTTTTGAGCTTAATGTGAGTGCTATAATGGATGCTACTGGCGAATACATTGGTAATGCCCTTGAATGGCAAGATGTGACGGAGGCTAGAGCGCAAGAAAACCAAACAGTGCAGTTACAAGGTGCCATAGACCAATCAGGTACTGCTAATATTATGATCGATAGAGATTTTAATATTACCTATGCTAATGCCGCCACTTTAGCTTTACTGAAAGAACATGAAGCAACTTTTGCCGATAATTGGCCTGGTTTTAAAGCAGATCCTGAAATTATTATTGGCACCAATATTGACAGTTTCCATAAAAATCCAAGTCACCAGCGCAAATTGTTAAGTGATCCAAGTAACTTACCTTATAAAACCGATATTCAAATTAAGCACTTATCCTTTGAACTAAATGTTACCGCTATTACTGATGCTGCTGGCGAATACATTGGTAATGCCCTTGAATGGCAAGATGTGACTCAGGCTAGAGCGCAAGAAAACCAAACAGTGCAGTTACAAGGTGCCATAGACCAATCAGGTACTGCTAATATTATGATCGATAGAGATTTTAATATTACCTATGCTAATGCCGCCACTTTAGCTTTACTGAAAGAACATGAAGCAACTTTTGCCGATAATTGGCCTGGTTTTAAAGCAGATCCTGAAATTATTATTGGCACCAATATTGACAGTTTCCATAAAAATCCAAGTCACCAGCGCAAATTGTTAAGTGATCCAAGTAACTTACCTTATAAAACCGATATTCAAATTAAGCACTTATCCTTTGAACTAAATGTTACCGCTATTACTGATGCTGCTGGCGAATACATTGGTAATGCCCTCGAATGGCAAGATGTGACTCAGGCTAGAGCGCAAGAAAATAAAGCAGTGCAACTACAAGGTGCCATTGATCAATCGGCAACTGCAAGTATCATGATAGATAGAGACTTTGTTATCACTTATGCCAATGCAGCAACTCTAGCGCTATTAAAAGAGCATGAAGCAACCTTTGCTGATAATTGGCCAGGTTTTACCGCCGATGAGGAAGTCATTATCGGTACTAACATTGATAGCTTCCATAAAAATCCAAGCCATCAACGCAAGTTATTATCAGATCCAAATAATTTACCGTACACAACGGATATTCAAATTAAACATTTAAGTTTTCAACTTAATGTTACCGCAATTTTAAATGCTTCAGGGGAATATATTGGTAATGCACTGGAGTGGCAGGATGTCACCTCTGCTCGTGCTAAATCGATTGAAGTTGGTCGATTGACTTCTACCATTGAAGGCATGACAACAAATGTAATGATGGCAGATACTAAGGGTAATATAGTGTATGCCAACCCATCAGTTAAAACCATGTTACGTCGCCGTGAAGCGAAACTGCGTACTGCTTTACCATCGTTTAGCGTTGATACTATGGTAGGTACTAATTTTGATACCTTCCATAAGAATCCCGCTCATCAACAAAACTTATTGGGTAACCCTGATAATCTCCCATACACCACCGAAATATCTGTTGTTGGTCTCACTTTCCAGCTTATCGCCATCGCCCTGAGAGATGAAGAAGGTAGTCATGTTGGAACGGCTGTTCAATGGGTTGATTTGACCGAAGAAAGAGATGCACAAGGTCAAATCGATCGCTTAATTACGGATGCAATCGCCGGTAAATTAGACAGTCGTATTGAAACTGCTGAATATGAAGGCTTTATGAAAGAGCTAGGTGATAATATTAATAACTTGATGAATTCAATCGTTGAACCCATTAATGATGCAATAAATATTGCTCAGGCGTTAGCTGATGGCGACTTAACCCAGAGTATGAGCAGTGAGTATGGTGGTGAGTTCCTTGCACTTGCTAATGCTATGAACGGCTCAATTGAAAATTTAAGTAATATGGTCGAGGAAATTCGTAACGCTTCTACTAATGTCTTTGATTCAGCACGTGAAATAGCATCAGGTAATAATGAGCTAAGTCATCGCACTGAATCACAAGCTTCAAGTTTAGAAGAAACCGCCTCTGCCATGGAAGAATTAACCAGTACTGTTCAGCAAAATGCTGAGAACACCACTGAGGCAAGTAAGTTAGCTAACTCAGTTATGGAAAAAGCCAGTAACGGTGGAGCAGTGGTTCGAAATGCTATTACTGCGATGAGTGATATTAATAAATCGAGTAAGAAAATTGCTGACATTATCAGTGTGATTGATGAAATTGCCTTTCAAACCAACTTACTTGCTTTAAACGCTGCGGTTGAAGCGGCTAGAGCTGGAGAACAAGGACGAGGATTTGCCGTAGTTGCCGCGGAAGTACGAAACTTAGCGCAACGCTCTGCCGGTGCAGCTAAAGAAATTAAAGGTCTAATTAACGACAGTGTTGAAGCGGTAGGTCAAGGCACTAAATTAGTTGATGAAACGGGGCAAACATTTAGTGAGCTTGTTACTGCGATTGAAGATGTGAGTAAAATGATTGCAGATATTGACAGTGCAGGTAAAGAACAGTCTGCAGGGATTGGCGAGGTGAGTGCTGCAGTGAGTCAAATGGATGAAATGACTCAACAGAATGCCGCATTAGTTGAAGAGGCCGCTGCATCAAGTAAATCGATGGAAGAACAATCACAGTCACTATTAGATCAAGTTTCCTTTTTCAATAATGGTGAAACAGCCCAACAACCTGAACCCGTACAACGCCAAAATAGAAACAACTCTAGGCAAGAAGCACCAACACAACAAAGAAGACAAGCAGCACCAGCTGGCAGGCAATCAAATGTAAAAGCACAGAGGCCAACTCGAGTAGCTAAACGCCCTAGTACAGCTGTTGACCAAGAGTGGGAAGAGTTCTAACGTGACAGTAAATTTATCGCTTTAACGTTGAATGATAGACTTAAGATAAAGGAGAAAAGTTAGGATGGCTGAGCTAACGGGCAATAGTAATAAAAAGCAAGGTCACCCTCAAGATCGTGGATTAGATCGAGATCAGTCTATGAGACTGTCAGATGATGATTTTAAATTCATCTGTCAGTTTGTATACGAAAGCACAGGTATTGTTCTCAATGATAGTAAAAGAGAGATGTTATACCGACGATTAACACGCATTATTAGAGACCGAAAATTAAATTCATTTTCACAATATTGTCAGTTGTTAAGAAAACAAGGAGAGCAAGAAAAAGATTTTTTTATTAATGCGATAACCACTAATTTAACGAGTTTTTTTCGGGAGAATCATCACTTTGAATATTTAACAACAGAAGAAATTCCAGCATTAATAAAGAGCAAGACGGCAGGTTCTAATGGTAAAAAGCGTTTAAGGGTTTGGTCTTCAGCAAGTTCAACAGGAGAAGAGCCGTATAGTATTGGCATTACGCTACTTGAAGCCTTGAAAAATGACTTACCTTCATGGGATGTAAAGATTCTAGCAACGGACATTGATAGTGATGTGTTGGCTAAGGGGAAAGCTGGCGTTTATGATGTTAATCGTATTGAAGACATTCCTAAAAACCTTAAACAAAGCTATTTTTTTCAAGGATGTGGGAAAAGTAGTCAAAGTGTCAAAGTACATGAGAAACTACAACGTATTATAACTTTTAAGCAACTAAATCTATTACATGATTGGCCGATGAAAGGACCATTCGATGCAATATTTTGTCGAAATGTCATTATCTATTTTGACAAAAAAACTCAACACGATTTGTTTGCACGTTACTTTGATATGCTCGCACCAGGAGGATTACTTTTTCTTGGCCATAGTGAGAACCTAGGTAATTACCAGCAATATTTTAGTAATGTTGGTAGAACCATTTTTAGAAAACCGTACTAGGTTATGAATACCATATTAGTGGAGGATATTTTGTGCTAAGACATGACCACCCTCAATTGTCTCAATATATGGAGCAGTGCTTACCAGAGTTTAAAAAAGTTAATCATTATTGGGATAGGCAAAGGGATATGGTGGTTGCTAAAATTTTACCTGGTGAATTTTATATGACAACTAAGAATGTCGCTATCGCCACTACGTTAGGCTCATGTATTTCAGCGTGTATCTGGGATGATCATAGTCACATTGGTGGTATGAATCATTTTATGTTACCGATCACCAATAAAGAGGCGCACGAAGTTAATTGGGGCCAAAGAGATAAAACAGCTGATGCTACCCGTTATGGCAATTTTGCAATGGAACATCTAATTAATATTATTTTAAGATCAGGAGGTAGAAGAGGAAATTTAAAAGCCAAGTTATTCGGTGGTGCTAAAGTACTTAATCAAATGTCTGATGTAGGACAAAAAAATATTGATTTTGCTTTAGCTTATTTGGAGGAAGAAGAAATCGTTATTGAAAGTAGTGATATTGGTGATTTATTTCCCAGAAAAGTGATTTTTGAACCCCGAACTGGCCGTGCTTATATCAAGCGACTCGATAATCTGCATAATGACACTATTATCCGACGTGAAAATGATTACAGCAGTGAGATTTATAAAAAAGAGGTTAGTGGCGATGTCGAAATATTTTAGTAACCTCAGTTATCGTTACCTAAGTAATGGAGTCAAATAACATGGATATGATTAAAGTACTTATAGTTGATGATTCTTCCGTTATTCGTAGCATAATTAAAGAAGCACTCAGTCATTGCAATCATATAGAAGTTGTTGGCGAGGCAGAAGACCCTTTGGTTGCACGTGATCTTATTAAAAAATTAAATCCTGATGTATTAACCCTTGATGTAGAAATGCCCAAAATGGATGGTATTACTTTTCTTATTAATCTTATGCGTTTACGGCCGATGGCAGTCATTATGCTTTCGACATTAACGACTAAAGGCGCTGATATCACGTTACAGGCCCTGGAAATTGGTGCGTTGGATTTCATTGCTAAGCCAACAGTACAAGAGTTAATGGCTACTCAAGACAGCTTTAAGGAAGTATTGATCGAAAAAATCACTCAAGCAGTGACCATTGATCAGAAGAATTTCAAATTATCAGATACCTTAGCAAATAATAAAGCAAGCAACGATCTTAGCAATGTCTTATCTTTCAAGGGGGTGAAACGTGCAAATCACCTCGTCGCACTTGGTGCATCAACAGGTGGAACGGAAGCAATAAAAAAACTTTTGGTCACTCTGCCAAGTAATTCGCCAGCCATTGTTATTACTCAGCATATCCCTAAAACATTTAGCTTACGCTTTGCTCAACGTTTGAATGACATTTGTCAAGTTGAAGTACATGAGGCGACTCATGGTCAAAAAATTAAAACTGGGCATGTTTATATTGCACCCGGAGATAAGCATTTAGAAGTAGTCCATAAAAATGGGGCATTGTTTTGTACTTTAAGTGACGGTGAGGAAGTTAATCGTCATAAACCGGCAGTGGATGTATTGTTTGATTCGGTCAGAAATTTAGCTGATAACGTGCAAGCAGTACTCTTAACTGGCATGGGACAAGATGGAGCTCAGGGAATGTTACGATTAAAAGTACTCGGAGCCAGAACTCTTATTCAAGATAAAAGTTCTAGTCTCATTTGGGGAATGCCAGGAAGAGCACATGCTCTTTCTGCCCACACAATGGAGTCACCTTTATCAGACATTGCGAAGCATATACTTGATTATGCGGCTTTAGATCGAGCGCAAATGCAGGGAGTTTTAGCTAAAAGTGCTGTAGGAAGACCTTTATGAGACATATAACAAAGGGACTGTATTTATCGTGCACGCTAACCTTGTTGATATGGATTAATGACTTATTTCTTCATGAAAAATCGCTATTTGTGCTTTTATTTTCTACTTTATTTATTTTATTGATAGTGTTAACAAGTCAAGCACACAAGGATACTGTCGTAAAAAATGTGGATGAAAATGTGGAAGCAATGCCTGTAGTTGACGATGAATTAATCCACAGTGTTATTTTCGAGTTACAGCAATTTATTCACCAAGAAATAAATATTGTTGAAAAAGAACTACAACGTACGAAAGTGTTGGTAGCAGACGCGGTTACGGGCATATCTGAAAGCTTTAAACACTTACAAAATTTAAGTGAAGATCAGCAACAAATGATCCAATTACTGATTTCTCATTCGGGCAACATGGAAGATGGTAAGGGAGGATCATTAGAAAGCTTTGTAACAGATTCCAATAAAACCCTTGATGATTTTGTTGGTGTCATTATTAATACCAGTAAGCAAAGCCTTGTAACCATGACATATACTGATGATATGGTGTCGCAATTTGACAGTATATTTAAATTATTGTCACAAGTTGAAGGCTTGGCGAGTCAAACTAATCTGTTGGCACTTAATGCGGCAATAGAAGCAGCCAGAGCAGGAGAAGCGGGACGGGGTTTTGCTGTTGTTGCTAATGAAGTACGTAGTTTGTCTGTTGGCTCAACAAAACTTAATGAAGATATCCGTACTGAAATTAATAACGCCAAAGCAATTATTGCTAAATTACGTGGGTCGGTTGAAACAATGGCCTCTGCTGATATGACCTCGACGTTAGAGGCAAAAGATAAAATGACTGTGATGATGAGCCATGTTGAGGATGTTAATAACCAAACAACTCGGAGTGTTGATGAACTTGCTATCATTGCACCTAAAATTACCGAGGCAGTAAATACAGGAGTACGTTCGTTACAGTTTGAAGATTTAACGCGGCAATCGCTAGAGTCATTGCAAATGAATGTCAGTAGCCTCCATGAAATAAGTGATGCACTAGCAACCTTTGTCAAAAACCCCAGTATAACTGTGCATCAACAATTAATTACACTTAAAACGACTTGTCAGCAAGTCTATTATAAGACTCAGCAATCAGAAGGTTCACGTAGTGTTAAGCAGCTAAACATGGATGAAGGTGAAATAGATTTATTCTAAACTTTTGAAATTTTAATATATAAGGAAGACACTTATGACTATTAGCAGTAAACTTTCAGGAGATGGTAAAAAACTTGTCATTTCAATCGATGAGCGTTTTGATTTCTCCCTACATCAGCAATTTCGTGATGCATATACCAGTGTGATGACTCAAAATTTAACATACGTGGTGGATTTAAGCCAAACTGAATATATGGATAGCTCGGCACTTGGTATGATTTTATTATTAAAAGACCATGTACAACATTATGCAGGGCAACTCATTATCTCTAAGCCGAGTGATACGGTAAGAAAAATATTAGAGATTGCTCAATTTCAACGCTTAATGACCATTGAATAGCATTTTTATTGACGGGTTAACTATACCCGTTACCAATCAAAGTGCAGGATTTCAGTGGGAATTAAAACCACTTTAGGCAAGGAAAATAATTTAAGCATAGTCATTCTATGGTTTGATTATTTAACGCCGTATAAAGTGATTTTAAACCCATCAAAGAAGCGCTTGAGCAACATCACTTCATCGTTGCTGTGACTTATAATGGAACAACCATTATTTCATCACAGCGCCTTGAATTGAAATTTCTCAAACACTTTGAAATCAGCATCTTGAATGGTAACGGGTATATCGGTTTAACCTGTAGATTATAAGGACGATATATGTCTCAAAGCCAAAAACTTGCACTTGTTGTTGATGATTCTAAAATGCAATGTAAATTGTTGTCGGTACTGCTGGAAGAAGAAAATTACCGTGTAGTCGTTGCAAATGATGGGGCAAGTGGTGTGAAAATGTACATTGAACACCAACCTGATCTTGTATTAATGGATATTAATATGCCCATCATGGATGGCTTTGAAGCAACCAGAAGAATTAAGAAGTTTTCGGGCGTAGGTAACCTCGCACCCATTATTTTTATCACCAGTATGGATAGTGAACAAGCTTTTATTGAAAGTGTTGATGCAGGAGGGGATAGTATTTTAGTACGACCTTTTACGCCGAATGTTTTTAAAGCAAAAATCAAATCGATGCAAAGAATAAGTGATTTAGTCGAACAGGTGAAAGGCCTGCAGCAAGAGCAGCAAAATGATGCAAAGCTAGCTGAAAAAATGATGTCGAATGTAATTGAAGCAAGAAATTTTGCTTTAGATAAAATTGGCGTAATTAAAAAGCCCGCTACCATTTTTAGTGGCGATATCCAATTGAGTGCGTTGTGTCCAAATGGTGATCTTCATGTATTACTTGGCGATTTTACTGGTCATGGTTTACGCTCTTCAATTGGTGCTATTCCGGTTACTGAAACGTTTAGAGCGATGACTAAAAAAGGCTTCTCCATATTAGAGATTATCGCTCAATTAAACCGACAAATGTATACCTTACTTCCTGGTGATTTATTCTTTGCAGCAAGTTTTGCTAGTATTTCAGAACATGAAAAGTCCGCTTATATCTTCAATGCAGGCCTACCGGATGGCTACCTATTTAATGAAGAAGCAAAAATTATACAACAGTTTGCCTCAACACACCCACCGCTAGGAATATTACCGCAACTTTTACCTGATGCTCAACTAGAAGTAGTTCAAGTTAAGAGTGATGACCGAATAGTGTTCATTACCGATGGAATAGTTGAAGCAAGAAATCAACCGGGAGAGCTTTTTGGTTTTCCGCGTTTTGAAAATGCAGCGATAGAAGGTATAAAACAAAATAATTTAATTAGTAGTGTGCTCAGAGAGCTTGATGATTTTTGTCAGCATTGTGAACAAGAGGATGATATTTCTTTAGTCGACATACCCTGCAGTGGCTGGAAAAAGATTGAAGTCACTAGTAAGGTTTTAATACCTGAAGGTTTTAATGAAGACGATAATTACTTTGGTATCCCACAAAGTACCTTACCAACCTGGTCTTATCATTTACACTTAACAGGTAAATTATTAAAGACAGTTAACCCCATTCCTTTAGTCATGAGTCAAATTAATGATTTAGAAGGTGCTGGCGAACACTGGCAAAGCTTATATACTATATTAACCGAACTCTTTATTAATGCGCTTGACCACGGAGTTTTGGAATTAAATTCATCGCTAAAAGACTCAGCGGAAGGTTTCAGTCAATATTTTAATGAGCGGGCAAAGCGGTTGGCTAAACTCGCTGATAATATCATTAATGCACCGGATAATTTTGTTAGAATTTCACTGGAATATTTTCCACTGTCACATGGAGGAAAAATGGTTATCAACATTAAAGATAGTGGCCAAGGTTTTGAAGTAGTAGATGTTATAAAAGATAACAGCATTGCAATGAAAGACGGTTTAAAATTAAGTGGCCGAGGAGTCGAATTAGTCAACCAGCTCTGTGATACCTTAGAATATCAAGATAAAGGTACTCGAGTGACAGCAAGTTATATTTGGCATGTTTAAATGGCGTTAATATTGCCTAAGAAGGAAGAGTAAAATGATAAAACACAATTTATTGATTATTGATGATGACATTGACTACCTAAACTTATTGGCAGAAAGTTTAGAGGATACTTTCGAGGTGAAATGTGCGAGTAACTTATCGGCTGCAGAGGATTTGCTGCGAGAAGATATTCACTTTGATATAGCGTTGATTGATGAGCATATAGGAAATGAAAAAGGCTCTATCTGGATAAAAGAGCAGCAGAGCAATGAAAACTCTCCTACTTCATTTGTTTTGTATTCTGGCATGGCCACAGAAGAAGCGCTATTGAAAGGCTTAGAATGTGGTGCAGATGACTTTTTAGCAAAGCCATTCTCGTTATTAACGCTCCATTCAAAACTTGATAAACTCATCGATTATCAAGATAAAATTCATGATTTTGAAGATGAAATAAAATCTAAAAATAACGTGATCAATGTCTCAATGGCGCAGGCTTCTAAATATGGAAGCTGTATGCAATTGACATCAAAACTCAATCATTGTTTTACCTACGAGCAAATTCGCGATGAAGTGTTTTCCTATTTCCACAGCATGGACTTACATGGTTGTATTGCATTTTACCCCATCGATGATAAGCCCAGATTTTATAGTGCTCAAAAAGGTGTTTGCTCCCCGGTAGAAATTGAAGTGATGGAGTTATTGAAAGTAAAACCTCGTCTATACCGTTTTGGTTCAAGAACCATTTTTAACCATGCGCTAGTCTCTTTATTTATACTAAACTTAGAAGAAGGCACCGTTGATACTGATATATATATTGATGCCTTAGCGTCAGTTATTGAATGTATTGGCGCTAGAATGGCTTTTATTACGTATAAAAATTCTTTGGTGTGTGTTCAAGAGCAAATAAAGCAAGCGGTGGGTTCCACTAAAAAAATGGTTGAGATATCTAAGCATCATCAACAAGAAGTAATGAATGAAATAGTGCAAAAAATGGGTACTAGCTTTCACATTTTAGATATGTCACAAGAACAAGAAGACTACCTAACAGATATGGTGCATGGAGCACTTAAAAAACACAGCCAAGATGATATTAATTTTCTAGAAGTTACTCAGTTACTTGATCAAGCGCTTAACAGTGTAGAGCAACTCCAACAGTTAAATACCGAAAATGACGAAGTTGATAATACTTATGATATTGATGATGAGGATGAACTATTTTGAACTCACAATCTCTCGACTTAACACATAAAGTACTAACCGGCATTGATGAGGCTTACTGGCAATGGGATCTCGTGAATGACAATATTTTTTATTCAGCTCAGTTAATGAAATTACTCGGCTATGCAAATGAACAGAAAACTGGTTCTAGTAGCATATGGGAGGAACATCTAGATAGTCATAACCTGGAAGTAGTCAACCAACAAATAAAGCAACACCTTAAGGGCGACATAGAACGCATTGATGTCACTATTCCAATCATCAATAATCAAGGGCATGAGTTATGGTTACATGCTGTTGGTAAAGTGGTTGAGCGTATTGATGATAGAGCGAGTTTAATGTTTGGTACAGTGAAAGATGTCACTGATACTAAGAATATGATAGTAAAATTAAAAAAACAAAATGATTGGCTCATGTTAGCTGAACGTATTAGTAACTCAGGTCATTGGCGCTTTGATATCGAGTCAGCAGCACTTGACTGGTCACCAGAAATATTTCGTATTCATGGGTTGACGAATAAATCGATAATACCCGATTTTGAGCAAGCAGTGGATGCAATGCGAGAAATAGATAGAGCTAAATTTCGTACCTGTTTTCATAATGCTATTCATCAGCAACAGCCATTTCACCTTAAAACTGTGTTAATACAACCTGCAGGTCATAAGGTTAAGGTTGAGATTATTGCAGAGGTTGAGCGAGATACTAATGGCAAAGCACTAGCGGTATTTGGTGTATATAAAGATATTACGCGTAATGAAGACTTATTTGAAAAATTAAAGCTATTAGCAATGGTTAATTTTACTATAAAAGTGCCTATATTTTTTATTGATGATAATGATAATGTTGTTTATCAAGACATATCGCCCCATTATGACGGGGCTAGTGCGGTACTCTTTAATTATATAAATTTTAGTATTACTGAATATATGGAATATAAAAAACAAGCGAAGAAACAAGGACAAATTAAAGAAAATAATGTCAGTTTTGATAAGTATACTTCAGTGTTTGACTTGTCGGTTACTTATGAAAGTGATGAAGGTATCTATATTTGGATCGTTGAGAATGTTACTGACAAATTTCGTACAGAGCAGCAACAAGTGATTTCTAATCGCTTAGCTTTGTTAGGAAATACTTTTGGTAATGTATCTCATGATATTAATAATGTATTAGGTGTTGCTCTTGGTGCCATTGAAATGTTGGAGATAAAATTCTCTCGCGGTGAAAAAGATATCTCTTCATACATAGATAGGGTCAAAAATGCGATAGATAAAGGCAAAGATGTTACCGAGAGATTATTAGCTTTTACCCGTAAGCCGACGATAAAAGTGGTTAGTTTTGACCCTATTCAAGATATTTACGAGAATCAATATTTGTTTAAGCAGTTGTTGTTAAGTACTATTAATGTCACCTTTAAATTTGAACCTATGCACTGCTTGATAAATTTCCCTCAAGGGGAGTTCATAAATATTTTATTAAATTTAGTGCTCAATGCTCAAGATGCTATCCAAGAAAAAGGGCTCAGTGGTCAAATAGAAATTTCAGCAAATTTACTGGATAATAATCGTTTAGAAATTCACGTGAAAGATAGTGGTGTTGGTATTGAAAAAGAGAACATAACTAAAATATTTGACCCTTTTTACAGTTCAAAGTCAGTAAATAAAGGCAATGGTATTGGCTTAGCAAATGTTTATAGTACTATGTATAAGCATAATGGTCTAATTCAAGTTGAAGGCTCTAGTGATATTGGTGGCGCGCACTTTACCCTTGTTTTTAAATGCAAAGTATTAAAAGAAAAATATTTACCTAAAGAGGCAATATCCTCCTCTCTAAGTTATCAAAATACTAATATTTTAGTGCTCGATGATGAAATAAGTATTGCTGAATTTGTCGCCCTGTTTTTAGATAGCAAGGGAGCGAATGTGGTTGTTGCTAATAATAAAGAGCAACTAATAGAAAAAATCAATGGTGATATTGTCTTTGATATTTTCATTACAGATATGATTTTACCTGACTTATCTGGTAAGGAGGCCGTCAATATGGTTTTAGAGAAATTTCCTGATATTAATATATTTTCAATTAGTGGCTATATTGCCATCGAAGATAGGAGCTGGGATTACCCTGTACTTAGGAAGCCATTTAATTCAAAAGAGTTAGCTGAATTTTTAGCTATTTAATAATTTGTTTGTAGTCTGGTGACTGTTTTATGATGTTAGAGAAAGAATATAGAATACTGGTTGTTGATGATGCTAAAGATACTCAGATGTTATTGGAGTTTGATCTTAGCGCCGCTGGTTACCAAGTCACATGTTGTGATTGTGGTGAAGATGCGCTCGAGTCTATGGAAACACAAGAGGTTGATCTTATTTTACTGGACATGTATATGCCAGGGCTTTCGGGATTAGAAACATTAGCTAGAATAAAGGCACAAGCCATTAGTGCTGAAATACCTGTTATTATGTTATCTGCTTCAACGGATGAAGATGAAGTTGTTGCTGCTTTAGAATTAGGGGCAGGTGATTATGTTGCAAAACCTTATGTTGCAAAAGTACTTCTTGCTCGAATGAGAACAGCGATCCGGTTAAAAGAAAAAACAGCTCAACTTGAATATTTGGCCAAGACTGACTTTCTAACGGGTATTAATAATAGGGGAAGTTTTTTTGAATTAAGTAATAATGCTATCAGTTTAGCAAAGAGAGCAGGGCAATCTTTAGTTGTAGCAATGTTTGATATCGATTTTTTTAAACAAGTAAATGATAATTATGGACATGATGCTGGTGATCAAGTGCTGCTTGCCTTTAGTCAAGGTATGATAGAAGTCTTTCGGGGCTATGATATTATCGGTAGAGTTGGTGGTGAAGAGTTTGCTGTGTGCTTACCTAATACTAGTAGAGAAAATGCTAATCTTGCTTGTGAGAGGTTTCGAAATTTTATAGAGCAACTCAGTGTTAGAATTATCAGTGACAATAACGTTGAAACAGAAATTCATATTACGGTCAGTATTGGTCTAGTATTAGCTCAAAATGACTCATTAACCATTGATGAATTATTAAAATTAGCAGACAGCGCACTTTATTACGCTAAAGAACACGGCCGTAACCAAGTAGTTGATGCCATCATTCTTGCAACGACAGATGAAAGTGACAATATAGTCGTTAGTTTAATGAATACTGATGAAATAGATAACAATAACCTTTTGCAGGACAGTGTAATTATGACGAACTTTGATGGAATCGACTTTGATGTCGGTGTGAGCAATGTATTAGGGGATGAAGATTTATTCAAAGAAATTTTAGTCATGTTTTATCAAGATCATCATCTCGATGGGGATAAATTACAAAGCGCAATACAGGAGCAAGATATAGACTCGGTCAAACACATTGCTCACACACTAAAAGGTGTTGCATGCTCTGTTGGTGCTATGGATTTATTTGAAGTAACTAAAGCACTTGATATAGCGGTTAATGATGATAAGCAGGAAGATTTTACTCGCTTATTTTCACAGCTATCACCAGAGATTAACCGAGTGATGCAAGGAATAAAATTACAGTTGGATGTTAGTTAATTGAAACTCTGTTTAGGGGCGTTCAAGTAGAAATTAGGTAATAGTCTATTCGTCTATTAGTAAGCTAATATCAGTTACAGGAACGCAACAACAAGGTAAAATTTCATTGTCACCAACAAAAGCTAAAGGCTCACCTAAAGGGTAGTTTATTTCACCTTCTATAAGTGTTATTCGACATGCACCACAAAACCCATCACGGCAATGATAATGTACTTCTACATTAGCCGACTCTAAACAATCAAGTAATGTCTGCTCATTATTTTCATAATGAACGACTTTCCCCTGAACATTTATTTTCGGCATCAATTTAATGACATCATTCAAATTTTGAGACGCATGTATTACTTTCATTCTTATTAAATAGTCTTAACTAAGGCAAATGCCATTTGTCTTTTCTTACAAGTCAAAATCGTCAAAGTCGTCTGCAGCGACTGAAGAATCAACTTGTCCAACTAAATAGCTTGATATTTCCGTTTCTTGTGGAGCAACTTGCACGTTATCGCTAACAAGGTAGGAGTTCATCCAAGGCAAAGGGTTACTCTTAATGTCATAAGGCGCATCAAAACCGATAGCAGTTAAACGTTGATTAGAAATATATTCGATATATTGATTTAAGATATCAGCATTAAGACCGATCATTGAACCATCTTTAAATAAATACTGAGCCCATTCTTTTTCTTGTTCAACAACATCTAAAAATATCTGTAAACCCTCATCACGAAGTTCTTCACTAATCAGTTTCATTTCAGGATCATCTTTACCTGATTTCCAATTATTAAGAATATGTTGAGTGCCCGTTAAATGAAGTGCTTCGTCGCGAGCAATCAATTTTATAATTTTGGCATTGCCTTCAAGTAACTCACGTTCAGCAAAAGCAAATGAACAAGCAAAACTTACGTAAAAACGAATAGCTTCTAACGCATTAACCGAACAAACAGCAAGGAATAAACGTTCTTTAAGTTTTCTGGTGGTTACTTCAACTGTTCTGCCTTCAACTTCATACGTACCTTCACCTTGTGATTGAAGTAACTGTGTTGTAAGAATTACATCATCGAAGTATTTAGCAATACTAGAAGCACGTTTTAAAATCGCAGGATTCACGATAATATCATCGAATATCTCACCCGGTTCAGTAAATAAATTACGTAAAATATGGGTGTAAGAACGTGAATGAATGGTTTCACTAAAGGCCCATGTTTCTACCCATGTCTCTACTTCAGGTAAGGATACTAAAGGTAAAAACACTGCATTTACCGAGCGAGCAGCCATTGAATCTAATAGAGTCTGGTATTTTAAGTTAGATATAAAGATGTGTTTTTCAGAATCTGTTAGGCTCTGCCAATCAGCTCTATCTTTTGATACATCGACTTCTTCAGGACGCCAAAAGAAACTAAGTTGTTTTTCAATTAATTTTTCAAACGCCATAAAACGCTGTTGATCATAGCGAGATACGTTAACACTATTGCCTAGAAACATTGGTTCTAGTAGTGCGTTATTAGGTGTTTGGTTAAACGTAGTATACGTCATGTGTTGATTCCTTTAGGACTACACAGCTGTAGTAGCAAAAGCCTAGTACTTTGCTAGGCTTTGTTTTTTATATTCAGTTTGAGATATAAGGGGATTAAGTAAAACGTTTAAATTTTACAAGCTCCACCAGCACAACTGTCATCTTCAATCTCAATGTCATCGCTGGCACCATCACGGGTGTTATGGTAATAAAGAGTTTTAACACCCAATTTATAAGCCGTTAGTATGTCTTTTAAGATTTGCTTAACGGGTACTTTACCACCTTCAAATTTATTTGGGTCATAATTAGTGTTGGCCGATATAGCTTGATCGACAAATTTTTGCATGATACCAACTAATTCTAAATAACCCTGATTACTTGGAATATTCCAGAGTAATTCATAGTTACCTTTCAGTCTTTCATATTCAGGAACAACTTGCTTTAATACACCATCTTTGCTGGCTTTAATACTGATTAGACCACGAGGTGGCTCAATACCATTCGTTGCGTTAGATATTTGTGACGATGTTTCTGAAGGCATTAATGCAGATACAGTTGAGTTTCTTACGCCGTACTTTTTAATACTTTCACGTAAGCTCTCCCAATCAAGATGAAGTTGCTCACCAGTGATGTCATCGATTGCCTTTTTATAAGTATCAATCGGTAAAATCCCTTTCGATAAACGGGTTTCATCAAACTTAGGACATGCCCCTTGTTCTTTAGCTAATTGATTAGTCGCTTTTAATAAATAGAATTGAATCGCTTCAAAGGTACGATGCGTTAAGTTATTTGCACTACCGTTTGAATAGTAAAGACCATTTTTAGCAAGGTAATATGCATAATTAATAACGCCTATACCCAACGTTCTACGTGCCATACTGGCACTTTTCGCAGCAGCAATAGGATAATCTTGATAATCTAATAAACTATCTAAAGCGCGAACGGCTAAATCAGCTAACCCTTCTAATTCATCTAATGAATCGATAGCACCGAGGTTAAATGCCGATAAGGTACAAAGGGCAATTTCGCCATTCTCATCATTAATATCATTCATCGGTTTAGTGGGTAAAGCTATCTCTAAACACAAGTTACTCTGACGAATAGCGGCTTTAGTTGGTTCAAATGGGCTATGCGTATTGCAGTGATCAACATTTTGTAGGTAGATACGACCAGTGCTTGCACGCTCTTGAGCAAATAAGGTAAATAGTTCAATAGCTTTAATACGTTTTTTACGAATAGAGTCGTCGTTTTCATATTGTTCATATAAACGTTCAAACTTTTCTTGGTCTTCAAAAAAAGCATCATAAAGTCCTGGAACATCGCTAGGACTAAATAAGGTAATAGAGCCACCTTTAATTAAACGTTGATACATCAGCTTATTAAATTGCACACCGTAATCTAGATGACGTACACGATTTTCTTCTACGCCACGGTTATTTTTAAGTACTAATAAACTTTCAACTTCAAGATGCCACAAAGGATAAAATAATGTAGCCGCGCCACCGCGTACCCCACCTTGTGAACAACTTTTAACAGCGGTTTGGAAATGCTTAAAGAAAGGTATACATCCTGTATGAAATGCTTCACCATTTCTTATAGTACTACCTAAAGCACGAATGCGACCTGCATTTACACCTATACCAGCGCGTTGAGATACATACTTAACGATAGCGCTTGATGTCGCATTGATTGAATCTAAACTATCGCCACATTCAATTAATACACAAGATGAGAATTGACGTGTTGGTGTACGAACACCAGCCATAATGGGTGTAGGTAATGATATTTTAAAACGGGAAATTGCGTGATAAAAATTTTCTACATAAGTTAAGCGAGTATCAGCGGGGTATTTAGCAAATAAACAGGCCGCCACTAAAATATATAGAAACTGAGCACTTTCGTAAATTTCACCAGTCACTCGGTTTTGTACTAAATACTTACCTTCAAGTTGTTTCATGGCAGCATAACTGAAGTTTAGATCGCGACTATGGTCCATAAAACTGGCCATATGTTCAAAGTCATCTTTAGTATAATCTGCTAATAAGTGTTGATCGTATTTGCCAGCTTCAACTAATTTTACCACATGATCATAAAGAGCTGGTGGCTCGAATTGTCCATAAGCTTTTTTACGTAAATGAAAGACAGCTAAGCGAGCAGCTAAGTATTGATAGTCTGGAGTTTCCTCAGATATCAAGTCAGCAGCAGCTTTAATAATTGTTTCATGAATATCTTCAGTTTTGATACCGTCATAAAACTGAATGTGAGATTTCAATTCAACTTGAGAAACTGATACGTGTTCTAAACCATCAGCAGCCCAAGCAATAACTCGGTGGATTTTTTCTAAATCAATGGTTTCTTTTTTACCATTTCGTTTAGTTACAGAAAGGTTGTTATTCATGAAATACCTGCAAAGCGATTATTGTTATTGTTTATTATTCCTAATAAAAGGATCTAAAACGTCCCTAATAAAAAACCCCACATACGTATTAGAAATAAGTGACTAAATACGTAGTATTAAAAATAACAACTGGGCATCAAATGCACAATATCTAGGGTTTTTTATAATTCTAGACACAAGATAGTGAGGTTTACCCTGTTTTGCAAGAGATAAAACAAGTTGATCTTTGTGAATATTTTTGCCTTGTTTTTAGGGTTAGTGATGACTAACCTAGCAAGACTTTTTCATTTTGGAATTTACTAAAAGCAACGATTATTTTATTTTATTTAACGCTAATCATTTTGATAAATTATTTTTGTTAAATATTCATGTTCACTATAGTTAATTAATCTAAATAAAATAAACTACTTGTTTTACAGTGGTTTACGTGGATTTGACTGGTGTAGATTAATGTTTAAACAACTTGATTGTTTATACAACAATAATTCAACACTTAGCTGAAGCAATAGATTTATCACTAATGAGTACTCCTTCAGCTATATAGTAAGCATTATTCGTGAGTATTTTTAAAGCTTTCGACAACACAATATATAATTGACATCAAGGGAGTCCGTTAGCTTATGATTTCCAGTCATGGGATTGTAATGAATGCCACTCGCATCAATACACTTTAAATCATATTCTTCAGCCCAGCTAATCAGTTGTGATGGGCGAATAAACTTATCATGGTCATGAGTACCATCAGGAACGATTTTGAGCAGTTTTTCTGCGGCAACAATGGCAAGTAGATAGGCTTTTATACTTTTGTTCAGGGTTGAAAAGAATATCAAGCCTCCTGGTTTTACTAAAGTAGAACATGCTTGAATTACCGACGCTGGGTCAGGCACATGTTCTAACATTTCCATACAGGTCACTATATCGAAGCTGGCTGGATTTTTTACTGCTTTTTCTTCTGCAGTAATTTTTTCATAATTGATAGACAAGCCCGTTTCTAGGGCATGTAGTTTAGCGATATTTAACGGCTCACTACCCATATCAATACCTGTTACTTTAGAACCAAGTTTTGCAAGCGATTCAGACAATATACCGCCACCACAACCCACATCAATAACTTGCTTGTCATAAAAACCATTACTTGAGTGAACATCATTAACCCCAAGAGCAATGTGTTGACTTATAAATTGCACTCTTAATGGGTTAATTTGATGCAAGGGCTTAAAATCACCAGTTAAATCCCACCATTGACTAGCAACTTGCTCGAATTTTGCGATTTCATCTTCATTTACGTTAAGAGGTTTAGTTGACATATACTCACTACTTTAAATTAACTTTCAATATCTCGATTCTAAACGAAAGTCATTTTTAAACAAAGGGGATAGATCAAATCTAGGCTTTTTAGGTGCTTTTTAGGTGCTTTTTTAAGCTGATCATTAGCCCTAAAAAAACCTTTAAATAAAGCTGTATGGCATCAACAATTTTTATGCTAGTATGCTGCGTTGATTACTATTATTAGTGTCTGTTATATAACAATTACATAACAATAAAATCTTTAAAATACTGTTTATTCAATACTAAAAATTAGCCTTGCTATATAAAAGAGTATTGTTAAGCAAAAGAATTAGTTAAGGGATACCATCGATTTATGTCCGATCTGGCCAAACAAATAGTTCCAGTTAATATTGAAGATGAACTAAAAACCTCCTATTTAGATTATGCCATGAGTGTAATAGTTGGGCGCGCATTGCCTGACGTTCGTGATGGCTTAAAACCTGTACATCGTCGGGTGTTATTCGCCATGGACGTACTAGGTAATGATTGGAATAAAGCCTATAAAAAATCAGCCCGTGTGGTTGGTGACGTTATAGGTAAATATCACCCTCATGGTGATACAGCTGTCTACGATACAATCGTTCGTATGGCACAGCCATTCTCCTTACGTTACATGCTTGTCGATGGACAAGGTAACTTCGGCTCTGTTGATGGTGATAGCGCAGCAGCAATGCGTTATACCGAAATTAGAATGTCTAAAATTGCACATTCTATTCTTGCCGATTTAGATAAAGAAACCGTTGACTTTGTACCTAACTATGATGGTACCGAGTACATACCAGCGGTTATGCCAACCCGTGTACCTAATTTACTCGTTAATGGTACGTCAGGTATTGCTGTTGGTATGGCAACCAATATTCCACCGCATAATTTAACTGAAGTTATCAATGCCTGTTTAGCGCTTATTGATAATAGTGAATTAACGTTTGAAGAAATTTTACAGCATATCCCTGGTCCTGACTTTCCAACGGCAGGTATCATTAGTGGCCGAGCTGGCATTGAAGAAGCCTACCGCACTGGCCGTGGTAAAATAAAGATCCGTGCTCGTGCAAGCATTGAAGTGCATGAAACCACGGGTAAAGAAACAATAATTGTTCACGAACTGCCTTATCAAGTAAACAAAGCGCGCTTAATTGAAAAAATGGCTGAGCTTGTTAAAGAAAAACGTCTTGAAGGTATTTCGGCTTTACGTGATGAATCTGATAAAGACGGCATGCGCATGGTTATTGAAATCAAGCGTGGTGAAGTGGGTGAAGTTGTTTTAAATAACTTATACAAACTGACACAAATGCAAGTTTCTTTTGGTTTAAATATGGTGGCATTAACCAATGGCCAACCTAAAATATTTAATATTAAAGAAATGTTAGAAGCGTTTGTCTTACATCGCCGTGAAGTTGTTACTCGTCGTACTATATTCGAATTAAGAAAAGCGCGTGACCGTGCACATATCTTAGAAGGTTTATCAATTGCTTTAGCAAATATAGACCCGATCATTGAAATGATTAAAAATTCGAACAACAGAAAAGAGTCTGAAGAAAAGCTTATTGCTCAAGGTTGGGAACTAGGTAATGTTGCTAACATGCTCAGCGAAGCGGGTAATGATGCAGCACGTCCTGAGTGGTTAGAGCCTGAATATGGTATTCGTGATGGTTTATATTACTTAACCGCCGAGCAAGCAAAAGCAATCGTCGACCTACAGTTATACAAATTATCTGGCATGGAACACGATAAGATTCTAAGCGAGTACAAAGCGTTATTAGACCTGATTGCAGAATTAATGCATATTTTGGCTACGCCAGCTCGCTTAATGGAAGTGATTTGTGAAGAGCTTGTTGCCATTCGTGATGAATTTGGTGATGAGCGTAGAACTGAAATTACTAATGCTTCGCATGATTTGTCTTTAGAAGACTTAATCACTGAAGAAGATGTTGTAGTAACGTTGTCACATGAAGGTTATGTTAAATACCAGATATTAAGTGATTATGAATCTCAACGTCGTGGTGGTAAAGGCAAAGCCGCAACTAAGATGAAAGAAGAAGATTTCATCGAACGTTTATTAGTGGCTAATACACATGACACTATTTTATGTTTCTCAGATCGCGGTAAATTATATTGGTTGAAAGTTTTCCAGTTACCATTAGCAAGTCGTACCGCAAGAGGTAGACCTATTGTAAACATCTTGCCGTTAGAAAGTGATGAACGTATTACCGCTATCTTACCAGTACGTGAATATGCCGATGATAAATATATCGTTATGGCAACAGCTTCAGGAACGGTTAAGAAAACTCGTTTAGATGCCTACTCGAACCAACGTGCTAACGGTATTATTGCGTTAAACCTTCGTGATGATGATACCTTAATTGGTGTTGATATTACCGATGGTAATAACGATATTATGTTGTTCTCTGATGCAGGTAAAGTTGTGCGCTTTAACGAAAAAGTGCGTGATAGCGAAACAGGTGAAATAAAGCTTGATCCAGAAACGGGTGAACAGCGTTGGGCGTTAAAACCAATTGGTCGCACAGGTACTGGCGTTCGTGGTATGAAGCTTGAAGGGGAGCAAAAAGTTGTTTCACTTATTGTGCCTAAAAATGACGGACCTATCTTAACCATTACTGAAAATGGTTTTGGTAAACGAACTGACTTAGCTGAATACCCAGCTAAAAGTAGAGCAACGAAAGGTGTTGTTTCTATTAAAGTCAGTGAACGTAATGGTAAAGTTGTTGGTGCGGTTCAAGTTGAAGAGCTTGATGAGATCATGTTAATTACTGACAGCGGTACGTTAGTTCGAACTCGTGTTAATGAAGTAAGTGTTATCGGTCGTAATACTCAAGGTGTGCGTTTAATACGTACTGCTGATGATGAACACGTGGTTGCACTACAACGTATTGATGAAATTGAAGAGCCCGAACAGCTTGAAGAAGTTGTCGAAGGTAATGAAGTTATTGAAACGAGTGCAGAGCATAATCCTGAGCATAATGCTCAACAGGATGTTACTGATAGCTCACAAGACGACAATCAAGAATAATTGTCGTAGTAACATTAAAAAGGCGGCTAATAACCGCCTTTTTTAATGTTATTTTTTAAGTAAAAAGTCTTAAATAAAACCAAGCAATCCAAATAGCAGTTAAGATAATAGGAATGATAATGTCAGAAGTTTTTAATTTTTGTGCTGGCCCTGCCATGTTGCCAAAACCTGTAATGGTAAAAGCACAACAAGAGTTTGTTAATTGGCAAGGGACGGGTAGTTCTGTGATGGAGTTAAGCCATCGTAGCGGTATTTACATGGCAATGGCTGCACAAGCGGAAGCAGATTTGCGTGAGCTCATGTCTATTCCAGATAATTATAAAGTTTTGTTTTGTCATGGTGGCGGGCGTGGACAATTCTCTGCTGTTCCATTGAATTTATTACCTGCAGGAAAAATGGCTGATTACATTGTTGATGGCTCATGGTCTAAAGCTGCAGCAGCCGAAGCAAAAAACTTTGGTGATATTAATGTTATTAACATCACCAAAGAAGATAATGGTAATATTAGTGTCCTTAACCCAACAGAATGGCCAATAAGTCCCAACGCGGCTTATGTTCATTATTGCCCAAATGAAACTGTTAACGGTATCGAAATTAATGAAATACCAGAAACTAATGGTGTGCCTTTAGTTGCTGATATGTCTTCAACTATTTTATCCCATGAAGTCGACGTTAGTAAGTTTGGCTTAATCTATGCTGGAGCACAAAAAAATATCGGCCCATCGGGATTAACCATTGTTATTGTTCGAGAAGACTTATTAGGTCATGCTCAAATAGCAACTCCATGTATCATGAATTACAAATTAGCTGCAGATAATGACTCAATGTATAACACCCCACCAACATATGCTTGGTATCTTGCTGGTTTAGTCTTTCAGTGGCTAAAAGAGTTAGGTGGTGTAAAAGCCATTGCTAAAGTAAACAAAGCTAAAGCTGAGTTACTTTATCAAGCGATAGATAACAGTGAATTTTACCTTAATCACATAGACTCGCAGTATCGTAGCAAGATGAATATTCCTTTTTGGCTAAAAGATGAAACTTTAAATAACAAGTTCTTAAGTGAATCAGAAGCTGCGGGTTTAACTGCACTCGAAGGTCATAGAATGGTTGGAGGAATGCGCGCAAGCATCTATAACGCAATGCCACTTGAAGGTGTACAGGCGCTTGTAGAATTTATGCAACAATTTGAACAGAGGAATAGGTAACGTGGAACAGTTAACATTAAACCCGATAGCTAAAATTAATGGCGAAATATTTTTACCTGGTTCAAAAAGCTTATCGAACCGCGCATTGCTCATTGCGGCCTTAGCGAATGGTGTTACAAAAATTACTAACTTATTAGTGAGTGATGACATTAATCACATGTTAGATGCGTTAAAAAGCCTTGGTATTGAATATACGTTAAGTGATTGTGGCACAGAGTGCACAGTTGTCGGTAATAATGGATTTTTTAATGCCAAAGAACCATTGGAATTGTACTTAGGTAACGCGGGCACCGCGATGCGTCCATTGTGCGCAGCACTTGCAGCGAGTAAGGGCGAATTTATCTTAACTGGCGAACCAAGAATGAAAGAGCGACCTATTGGACATTTGGTTGATGCTTTAGAACAGCTTGGTAGCGATATAGAATACTTGGAAAATAAAGATTACCCACCCGTAAGAATTAAGGGCAAAGCGTTAACTGGTAATACAGTGACTATCGATGGATCTATATCGAGTCAATTTTTAACAGCGATTTTGATGATTTCACCTTTATTAGACACTGATACCACAATAGAAATCGAGGGTGAATTAGTTTCAAAGCCTTATATTGATATTACACTTGATATTATGCGTAGATTTAATGTTAATGTTCAAAATAATGATTATAAGTCTTTCAGTGTTAGTGGTAATCAGTCATATCAAGCGCAAGAAAAATATATGGTGGAGGGTGATGCATCATCTGCCTCATACTTCTTAGCTGCAGCGGCTATCAAAGGCGGTCAGGTCACTGTTCATGGTGTTGGTAAACTAAGTGTTCAGGGTGATAAGCACTTTGCCGATGTGCTTGAAAAAATGGGCGCAGAAGTTCATTGGAAGGATGAGTCAATCACGGTTGTTGGAAAACCCTTAACAGCAGTTGATATGGATATGAATCACATACCTGATGCAGCAATGACCATTGCAACTACGGCACTCTTTGCCACAGGCTCAACAACCATTCGAAATATTTATAATTGGCGTGTAAAGGAAACCGACCGTTTAACAGCGATGGCTACTGAGTTAAGAAAAGTTGGTGCCGAGGTCGTTGAAGGTGAAGATTACATAACTATTACACCACCTAAGACGCTAAAGTATGCTGAAATTGATACCTACAATGACCATAGAGTAGCGATGTGTTTTTCACTTGTTGCATTGGGTAACACACCCGTTACCATTAATGATCCTAAGTGTACGGCTAAAACATTTCCTGATTATTTTGACAAGCTAGCACAAGTTTCTTGTTAATTATTTTAGAGAAAAACATTTTTATGCGATTTTACGATATAAATCCCGTATAATTTCGCCGATTTTCGATGTTAGGAGAAAAAGGTATGCAGGAAAGCAATCCGGTAATTACCATTGATGGCCCAAGTGGAGCAGGGAAAGGAACCGTTGCTAGAATAGTTGCGGATCAATTGGGTTGGCAACTTCTAGACAGTGGTGCTATTTACCGTGTCTTAGCAGTAGCGATTCAGCATCATCAACTTGCTTTAGATGATGAAGAAGCTTTGATTCCAATGGCTGCCCATCTAGATGTGCAATTTCAAATTAATAGCCAAGGAGAAAGTAAAGTTATTCTAGAAGGCGAGAATGTAACTGATATTATACGCACTGAAGAAATTGGTGAGTTAGCATCAAAAATAGCTGCATTCCCACGTGTTAGAGAAGCACTTTTACGAAGACAACGCGCTTTTAGTGTCAGCCCAGGCTTAGTTGCCGATGGACGTGACATGGGCACGGTTGTTTTTACGCAAGCACCAGTAAAAATATTCTTGACTGCCAGCGCTGATGAACGTGCACAACGACGATTTAATCAGTTGAAAGAAAAGGGAATTGATGTTAAGATCGGTCGCCTTTTGGATGACATACGTCAGCGAGATGAGCGGGATCAAAACCGAAAGGTAGCTCCACTTATCCCGGCAGAAGGAGCGTTAATTATTGATTCTACTGATATTTCTATAACGGAAGTGGTCAATAAAATCCTTATTTTTGCAAATGGCAAATTAACGTAAAACAAACAGCTTTGTGCTAGCGTAATCATTAATACCAGCTAGTATTAAAGAACTTTTAATAGAAAGCCTACTGTATGGACACACTGGGCATACTTAATAACCCCATGAAACAATGACGTTGACTGGATTAATAGCTGAGTTTATAACAAGTTATGGAAAATTTTGCACAACTTTTTGAAGAAAGTTTAAAAGAAATCGAAACACGTCCTGGATCAATCATCCGTGGAACAATCGTAGCCGTTAACAAAGACAATGTAATTGTCGATGCGGGCTTAAAATCTGAGAGTGTTATCTCAATTGATCAATTTAAAAACGCTGCTGGTGAAGTTGAAGTAGTTGTTGGTGATGAAATCGACGTAGCCTTAGATGCAACAGATGATGGTTTCGGTGAAACTATTCTATCTCGTGAAAAAGCAAAACGTCACGAAGCATGGCAAGTGCTTGAAAAAGCATACGAAGAAAAAGAAACTGTTATCGGTGTTATCAACGGTAAAGTTAAAGGTGGTTTCACTGTTGAAGTTAGCGATATCCGTGCTTTCTTACCAGGTTCATTAGTAGATGTTCGTCCAGTACGTGACACTGCTCACCTTGAAGGCAAGCCTCTAGAATTTAAAGTTATTAAGCTTGATCAAAAGCGTAATAACGTAGTTGTTTCACGTCGTGCTGTAATCGAAGCTGAAGGTAGCGCAGAACGTGATGAATTACTTGAGTCATTAGCAGAAGGCCAAGAAGTTAAAGGTATCGTTAAGAACCTTACTGACTACGGCGCATTTGTTGACTTAGGCGGCATTGATGGTTTACTACATATCACAGATATGGCTTGGAAACGCGTTAAGCACCCAAGTGAAATCGTAAATGTTGGCGATGAAATACAAGTTAAAGTATTGAAGTTCGACCGTGAGCGCACTCGTGTATCTCTAGGTATGAAGCAGTTAGGCGAAGATCCATGGGTAGCAATTGCTAACCGTTACCCAGAAGGTTCTAAACTTTCTGGTCGCGTAACTAACTTAACTGACTACGGTTGTTTCGTTGAAATCCAAGAAGGCGTTGAAGGTTTAGTTCACGTTTCTGAAATGGATTGGACTAACAAAAACATCCACCCATCTAAAGTTGTTAACTTAGGTGACACAGTTGAAGTTCTAGTATTAGAAATTGATGAAGAACGTCGTCGTATTTCTTTAGGTCTTAAACAGTGTATTGCTAACCCTTGGGAAGAGTTTGCTAAAAACTTCAACAAAGGCGACAAAGTATCAGGTAAAATCAAGTCAATCACTGACTTTGGTATCTTTATCGGTCTTGACGGCGGCATTGATGGTTTAGTTCACTTATCTGATATTTCATGGGCTGGCGGTGAAGAAGCTGTTCGTGATTATAAGAAAGGCGATGAAATCGACGCTATCGTTCTTCAAGTTGACCCAGAACGTGAGCGTATCTCGTTAGGCGTTAAACAAGCTGAAGACGATCCGTTCAATATGTATCTTGCAGATAAGAAAAAAGGTGCTATTGTTAACGGTAAGGTAACTGAAGTTGATGCTAAAGGCGCAACTATCTTGTTAGCTGAAAGTGTTGAAGGCTACCTACGTGTTAGCGACATTTCTGTAGAGCGTATCGAAGATGCATCTACAGTATTAAAAGTTGGTGACGACGTTGAAGCTAGATTTATGGGTGTGGATCGTAAGAACCGTACTATTAGTCTATCTATCAAAGCAAAAGATCAAGCTGATGAACGTGAAGCAATGGATAACCTAAACCAAGTAGAAGAAACTGGTTTAAGTGCTATGGCTGCAGCGTTTAAAAACGCTAAAAACTAATATTCCTTAACCGGAAATAGTTTTACTTTGCAATGGTGCTGTAATTAATACAGCAGGTGAAAAGAGTATTTATCACTATCGTGGTGATACTCTTTTCTTATTTTTAACGCCATTGGCGGAGCCAATTTTTACTATTATTTTTTTATTCATTAGTAAAGTTGCGCGGTGCTAGGTAAATACTGAGAGGTCAAAATGACTAAGTCAGAACTTATTGAGAAATTAGCCGATAAATTAAGTCATTTATCCGCTAAAGAAGTGGAAAAATCTATAAAAGAAATTTTGGAATTAATGGCGCAATCCTTGTCAAAAGGAGAGCGTATTGAAATTCGAGGTTTTGGTAGTTTTTCATTGCATTATCGCGCTCCACGAGTTGGTAGAAATCCAAAAACTGGTGAATCGGTTGAGTTAAACGGTAAATACGTTCCTCACTTTAAGCCGGGTAAAGAATTACGTGAAAGAGTTAATCTTTCAGTAGCATAAATTGCAAAGCTAACTAAAAAATTAGATAATAAACGGCATGTTAACCATGCCGTTTTTTTTTGACAGAATTTTATAAGGCTGATGATAGTGCGATTATATTTAACACTCTTTTTTATTTTAGTTTTACTGGCCGTAGCATTTATTTTTGGTAGCCAAAACGATCAATTACTCACATTAAACTATTTAGTTGCACGCACAGAAATAACTGTGGCTGCCGCCGTGAGTTTATTTACCGGTTTGGGCTTTATGCTAGGCTTATTAGTTACTATTCTTTGGCGTATAGTACGAAAAAGTAAAAAGGCACTCGCAAAAAACAAATCCCAGGAAAAGTAGATTGAATTCTATTTTTCGACTTCACTATATAACTTGTCTCAAGAGCTCTAATGATTGAATTACTCTTTTTATTATTACCCGTTGCCATGGGTTATGGTTGGTTTATGGGGCGTAATAGCATCAAACAAAACCAACAAATGGCTAAGCAAGATTTATCGATAAAATACTCTACCGGATTAAATTACTTATTATCTAATCAACAAGATAAAGCCATCGATTCACTACTTGACGCATTAAAAGTTGAAGACGACAGTGTTGAAGCTCACTTCGCTATGGCTAATTTATTTCGTAAACGTGGTGAGTTAGACCGCGCATTAAAAGTCCATGAACACCTTGTCAGACTTAATCACCTTCCTACTAAAGATAAACAGCAAGCTGTGTTTGAGTTAGGAAAAGACTTTCTTAGCGCGGGTTTATATGACCGTGCGGAAACAATGTTTACAAAATTATTAAAATCAAAAAACTATGGTCTAAAATCTTTAACTTATCTATTGAAAATATTTCAATCGACTAAAGATTGGCAACAGGGCATAGATAAACAAAAATTAATTGTTAAATATAACGATAAGCGATCGTTACACACACTTGCGAATTTTTATTGTGAGTTAGCAACAACGGCTTTTGAAAAAGATCAATTTATCGAAGTGATTGAACTACTAGAGCAAGCACTTATACTCGATCCCAATTCATGTCGTGCTAATTGGCTGATGGCAAAAATTTATGAAAACCACCAGCAATGTGAATTAGCGGCTAAGTGTTATCAAGCTATCTATCATCAAGATAATGAGTTCTTTCCTGATGTTATTGAGCCCATGTTAGCTTGTTATACACGATTAGATGAACTGGATGAATTCTATGCCTTTATTAAAAAGGTTTATGATGAAACGGCAAGTTCAAGTGCTTTAATTTGTTATCTCAGCCATGTAGAAAAAAAGCATAGTAAGAAAAAAGCGTTAGAGTTTATTTTGTCTGCATTAAAACGCAGACCTACTATTCGTGGCTTTGAGCATTTTGTTAAGATGCAAATTAATCAAGTCGATATCAATGATGATAGTTTAGACTTAATTAAAGAATTAATTGGTGAATATTTGAAAGTTAAACACAGATATGATTGCCGTAGCTGTGGTTTTAATAGCCAAATTCATTACTGGTCTTGTCCATCTTGTCATGAATGGGAACAGCTTAAGCCCATTCGTGGCCTCGAAGGGGAATAATAATCCCTTTCTTTGTTGTAAAACACAATAGCTTCATCGAAGGTACTTACTGACTATCGTCAGCTCCGTGCTTCTCTTTGCTCTTGCACTTTACAACGTTGAAACGAATCATTATTAGTTGTAATAGCTGCCAATAGCAAACTTATTATCATTCTCGACAGTTAATTCGGGAATTAACTTATTGTCATTTCCGAACCTTCTATGTGAAGAGTTGTCGGGAATCTATTGTTTTTAAAAGTAGGAAACCCCATGAACGATCCAAAAGTAGTAGTCGCGCTAGACTTTGATAACAAAAAAGATGCCTTATCCTTTGTTGATAAGATTGAGCCTACCGATGCTCGCTTAAAAGTTGGCAAAGAGATGTTCACTTATTTTGGGCCTGAATTTGTTAAGCAGTTAACCAGTAAAGGTTTTGATGTTTTCCTTGATCTTAAATTTCATGATATTCCTAATACGGTAGCAAAAGCGGTTACTGCGGCTGCCGATCTAGGCGTATGGATGGTCAATGTTCATGCAAGTGGCGGTAGTCAGATGATGATAAAAGCAAAACAAGCCCTAGACACCTATGGTGAAGATGCACCCTTATTGATTGCTGTTACCGTTTTAACAAGTATGAATGAAGCCGATTTACGTGGTTTAGGTATTCAAAAAACACCAGCAGAGCAGGTTAAGTTTTTAGCTGACTTAACTAAGCAAAGTGGCTTAGATGGTGTCGTTTGTTCTGCTTGGGAGGCTGAACAATTAAAGTCTGATTTAGGTAAAGAGTTTAAACTAATCACGCCAGGTATTCGACCTGCGGGCTCTGCGCAAGATGACCAACAACGAATTATGACACCAAAACAAGCAATAGATGTTGGCGTAGATTATCTAGTGATAGGGCGTCCAATTACCAAAGCAATTGACCCTCAATTAATACTACAAGAAATCAATGCATCTATTCGTTAAGCTGCAAAATGACTTGTTTTGCTACAGCAAAATGTCAAGATAAAAAAAGCTAGGTCATTGACCTAGCTTTTTTGTTTCTATGACTAATACTTATCTAACTTTATTAGTTAAGTATTAGTTAAGTATTAGTTAAGTATTAGTTACTTTTCATACTGGCTGATGAAAGCAACAAGATCTAATACCTTATTTGAATAACCAATTTCATTATCATACCAAGAAACAACTTTGACGAACGTATCAGTTAACGCAATACCTGCTGTAGCATCAAATACTGAAGTACAAGTTTCACCAACGAAGTCATTAGAAACAACAGCATCTTCAGTGTAACCTAAAATACCATTCAACTCACCTTCAGCGGCAGCGCTCATCGCTTGACAAATTTCAGCGTAAGTTGCTGGTTTCTTCAAATTAACGGTTAGATCAACAACTGAAACATCAGGAGTTGGCACACGAAATGCCATACCGGTTAACTTACCGTTTAACTCTGGAATAACTTTACCTACGGCTTTAGCTGCGCCAGTTGATGAAGGTATTATGTTCTGACCTGCACCACGACCGCCGCGCCAATCTTTAGCTGATGGACTATCCACAGTTTTCTGAGTAGCAGTCATCGCATGTACTGTAGTCATTAAGCCGTTTTCGATGCCCCAATTGTCATTCAATACTTTAGCAATAGGCGCTAAACAGTTAGTAGTACATGACGCATTTGAAACGATATCTTGGCCTTTATATTCAGTTAAGTTGACACCACAAACGAACATAGGGGTATCATCTTTTGAAGGTGCGCTAAGTACAACTTGCTTAGCGCCGGCAGTAATGTGTTTACGAGCCGTTTCATCTGTTAGGAATAAACCGGTAGACTCAACAACAACATCTACGTCGATATCATTCCATTTTAGTTCTTCAGGATTACGTTCAGCAGTAACACGTACAGTATTACCATTTACTACTAATTGGCCATCTACAACATCAACCGTGCCATTAAATCGACCATGCGTTGAATCATACTTCAACATATAAGCCATGTATTCAATATCCATTAAATCGTTGATACCAACAACTTCAATGTCATCGCGTGCAGCTGCAGCTCTAAATACAAAACGGCCAATACGGCCAAAACCATTTATACCAATTCTAATTTTCATGGTGAACCTCTTAAATTCATTATGTAGTAAAATTACACCATTTTGAGATTATTACAAGCTAAAGATGGCTTTTGTGACTAAAAAGTTTCAGTTTTTATGTGTTATTTTGACTTAATTACTAAATTTTCTAGTTATAGTTTAATTATTTTTGCATTTTGTATAATACTTTCTAAATAGCATGGTAGAATGCGCGAAATTTTCTATAATAGTCGACTGACTGAGACTATTGATCTTATCTGACATAGGATAAATATTTATGACACAAGATAAAATATTGTGTGACATCGGCTTCATTGGCCTAGGTGTTATGGGTAAAAACCTGGTGCTCAATTTAGCTGATAATGGCTATAATATTGCCGCTTTCGATTTAAGTGATGAAAAAGTCCAAGCAGTTATTGCACAAGATGAGGTAGAAAATTCTACCGATACTCCACGTGTTTATGGGTGCTCATCCTATACTGAATTGTTGTCGCAGCTTAAAGCACCACACCTTATTGTATTAAGTGTTCCAGCTGGTGCTCCAGTAGACCAAGTATGTGAAAACCTTATTGGTGCCGGTATTCAGCCGGATGATATTATAATTGATACAGGCAACAGTCTCTGGGTCGATACAGTTGCTAGAGAAAAGAAGTACAAAAGTAACTTTTTATTATTTTCTTCTGCTGTTTCGGGAGGAGAAGTGGGTGCTCGTTTTGGCCCTTCATTAATGCCAAGTGGCTCTCCATATGCTTGGGCTAGAGTTAAACCTATTTGGGAAGCAATAGCCGCTAAAGTGGATACGAAAACGGGTAAGCCAATAGAGCGTACTTTGCCAGGTCAAGTTATCACTGATGGTGAACCTTGTGCTGCCTATATTGGTCCAGCTGGAGCTGGTCATTACGTTAAAATGGTACACAACGGTATAGAATATGCCGATATGCAAATTATCTGTGAAGCCTATCATGTGTTGAAATCAGGTCTAAATTTAACATGTGACGAAATAGCAGACATTTTTTCACAATGGAATGATGGCCCATTAGATAGCTACTTGATGGAAATATCCGTTGAAGTATTACGTCATAAATCATCAGATACCAATACGCCACTTGTTGATTTGATTTTAGACAAAGCAGGGCAGAAAGGGACTGGGCTTTGGACTGCTATGAGCAGCTTAGAAGTGGGTTGTCCAGCACCTACTATCGCTCAAGCGGTATATGCTCGCTCTATCTCTTCATTTAAAGAACTTAGAGCTCAGGCATCATCATTACTTGGTGGCCCAAAGCCTTCACCATTATTGGCAGAAGAGCAACAGCAAGTTATTGAGCAATTACATGATGCAATGTACTGCGCTAAAATTTGTGCTTATGCGCAAGGTTTTCAGTTAATGAAACTTGCGGCTAAAGAGCATGGTTGGACATTAGATTTTGCTAGCATTGCTAAAATTTGGCGTGCAGGCTGTATCATTCGAGCTGCATTCTTGCAGTCGATAACTAACGCTTATGAGCGTAATGAAGATTTAGATAACTTATTGCTTGATGATTTTTTTGTTCAAGAACTCAATAGTCGTCAACAAAACTGGCGTAAGGCTATTTGCCATGCAACAATGCAAGGTGTACCTATAGGCGCATTGTCTTCTTCACTTGCTTATTATGATTCAATACGCAGTGAAACATTGCCTGCTAATTTATTACAAGGCCAACGAGATTATTTTGGTGCTCATACTTTTGAGCGAATAGATAAAGCGTCAGGTAAAAAATACCATGTAGAATGGTCAACTGATGAGAGAAAAACCATACTTGTTGATGGGTAATAGCTAAAATTATGAAAGATGATGATTATAAAGACAAGTTAACCGACGCTGCTTATAAAGTATGTCGCTTAGCGGCAACTGAACAGCCCTTTAGTGGTATTTATAATGATCATTGGCAGCAAGGTACATATCATTGTGCCTGCTGTGATCAACCTTTGTTCAGTAGTGAAAGTAAATTTAATGCTGGCTGTGGTTGGCCAAGTTTTTTTGCTGCGATTGAAACTCAAGTTGCTTACAAGTCTGATAGTTCTCATTTAATGCAGCGTGTAGAAATTCAGTGTGAACATTGTCAATCTCACCTTGGACATGTCTTTGATGACGGGCCAAAACCTTCGGGTAAACGCTATTGTGTTAATTCACTCAGTTTGAAATTTCAGCCAGAATAACCCTTCAACATTTAAGAGAGAATAAGCATTAGTGCTTATTCTCTCTTAGTCATGAAATTTATAATCACTAATCACTAATCACTAATAACTCGGGCTAGTAAATTCGCCTGCTTCAATTTTAGTTAACGTAGTGCTAGCGACCTTATCAAGAAAGTCCGCATCCAATCCTTTTGCTCGCTGATAGCTATTGAGGCTAGTCTCGATCATTTCATCTGGCTCATCTTGTAATAGCTGATAAGTACGTAACCAAATATATGCCTGCTTATACTGTCTTTTTTTAGTAAATATCGTCGCCAGTGTTTGTAATATTTCAGGAGAGAGTTCAGTTCCAGGTTGATGAAGCTCTAGTGCATGGTATAACAGTCCCAATGTTTTATTACTGTCCCGCTTTATATAATATGTCGCTAGATGATACTGTGCGGTTGAGTTTTCGAGTATCTGATCTCCCTCTAATTGTAGAAACGCTTCTAAAGCCAATGCGCTAGAACCTCTTGACCAATGATAATAAAGCAGATGTGGGTGTTTAGAGTCAGCACTTTGCTCAGACAATTGCGCTAACTGGGTTTTAGCCTTAAACAAATTATCATTTCTGAGTGTTGTTTTTTCTTTAGATTTCTTATGTTGGATTTGTGAAGCCAAAGACATACATTGTATGTAATCCTCATAAGAAATAAGTAACTTATATTTATCTTCATCAAGATTATTGTTTTTTACTTTTATCCGGTTTAATGCAACGTCTATTCGCTGACCTTTACACCAACTGTCTTTGCCAAATTCATTACATATTTCTGCATTTTCGTTGCAAAGTTGCTTCAAGTTAACATTGTTATCACAACCATTGAGAAGCAACACTAATAATACAGCGCTAAACTTAACGGTATCGAAGAATGTAAGCTGTTTTATTTTTCGAAAATTTATCATAAAAAATACCAAAAAGTTTTTTGTAGCCTATAGAGAAATCTTTCATACTCAATTACAATACGCCTGTAAATATACTCTCAACTAGCAATTATCGTATGTAATACCTTATGATAGTAGCCTAATGTTTAATTGACTGAAATAAAAGGTTTAAGTAATGACTTCTCATCTTGAGGAAACGTATCAAGCAAGCTGGCAAGAACGTCAAACGTTCGCTGAAAATATGCAACCAATTATTGGACAGCTGTTTCGTAACAAAGGCATAGAAATTTTAGTGTACGGTCGCCCACTACTAAATGCATCTTCGATTGATATTATTAAAGCACATAAATCGGTTGCTCTCCATGAAGAAAGTAAATTGCGTTTACGTGAAAGTTTCCCTTTTGTAGAAGCAATTAACAAAATGGACTTAGCACCTGCGCGTATCGATGTAGGTAAGTTAGCTTATAACTATTTATATCATGGTCAAGCTAATGACCTTTCTATTGAACAATATTTAGATAAAGAATTATCAGCAGAAAGCCGTGAAAATTCAAATCAAAAAAGCCAAGATGTTGTTTTATACGGTTTTGGTCGAATAGGTCGTCTTTTAGCGCGTTTATTAATAGAACGAGCAGGCCCAAATGCAAAGCTAAATCTTCGTGCTATCGTTTTACGCCCAAGTAAAGGCGGAGATGATTTAGAGAAGCGTGCAAGTTTATTACGTCGTGATTCAGTACATGGTGCTTTTAACGGCAGCATTACTATCGATAAAGCAAATAACGTCATTAAAGCTAACGGTGCTTTTATTAAAGTTATCTATGCAAAATCACCAGCTGAAGTTGACTATACAGAACATGGTATCACTAACGCATTAGTCGTTGATAACACGGGTATCTGGACTGACGAAGATGGCTTAGGTCAACATTTACAATCAAAAGGTGTTGCTAAAGTATTACTTACTGCACCAGCTAAAGGCGATATCAAAAACATCGTTTATGGTGTTAATCACGATATGATTTTGGCTTCTGATACTATCATCTCTGCCGCTAGCTGTACCACTAATGCGATTACACCGGTATTAAAAGCGCTTAATGATGAATATGGTATTCGCAATGGCCATGTTGAAACGATCCATTCATATACTAACGATCAAAACTTAATTGATAACTATCATCCTGCACCTCGTCGTGGTCGAAGTGCTCCTTTAAATATGGTTATCAGTACTACTGGTGCAGCAAAAGCAGTCGCTAAAGCATTACCAGAGCTTAAAGGTTTACTAACAGGTAACGCAATTCGAGTTCCAACGCCGAATGTTTCAATGGCTATTATGAACTTGAACTTAAAGAAAGCGACTGATAAAGCAGCGTTAAATGATTATTTACGTAATATTTCATTAAACTCACCGTTACAAAATCAAATTGATTACACAGCTTCAAACGAAATCGTTTCTACTGATTTAGTCGGTTCACGTTATGCTGGTGTTGTTGATTCACAAGCGACTATTGTTGACGGTGATCGCGCAGTATTATACGTTTGGTATGACAACGAGTTTGGTTATAGCTGTCAAGTTGTTCAAGTTATGCTTGAAATGGCTGGTATTACAGTTCCGAGCTTACCACTTAAATAACCTGTTTATTTTAGTTATTAAAAAGGCGCATATTATTTAATAATATGCGCCTTTTTATTTTAAATTCGTATTAATTAATAATTTCAGAAAACTAGAAGTAAAGTTTTAGCTCATTTTGCCGCTAACTATATATTACTAATTCAAATACGAGGAGTAGGGAATATGTCGATAAGTTTAGGTCAAAATAATTCTGTAGCCGCGCAACCGACCTCTGGAGCAGAGTTACTTACTGCAGCATTGTCTAAAAGTCAGCAGGAGATAGAAGGAAAAATGGCATTGCAGCTTATTCAATCAGCTAAAATCAATAGTGTACCTGCGCCTACGGGTAATAGTGGTTTTCAGGTCAACATTAAAGTTTAATGATGACGGCAGCACGCGGGTCTATTTGATAAAAACTAAGCCTAAATACAACGAGCAGGTTTTGGTAGCCCAGCATACTTAGTCGCTTGTTTTGCTGGTCCTTCAGGAAATAATTTATATAAATATCGACTGCTTGCCTTTGCTTCACCAAATTCAACCTTCATCGCTTTAGTCAATGCACGAATAGCAGGAGAGGTGTTATAGGTTAAGTAAAACTGCCTTACAAAGTTAATGACTTCCCAATGTGCATCTGTCAGTTCAAATTCATCATTATTTGCCATAACCAACGCTAACTCTTTCTGCCACACTAGGTGATCAAGCAAATAACCTTGTTTATCTGTTGCAACTATATTGTCTTCAAATGTTAAAACTATTGCCATGTGATCACTTTATTGTGGTTAAAGGTTAAATCAACAACATCAGCCATGTCTATATGGTTAATTGTTGCCATCGTTTCAATGGCTCTTGCCTTTGCGTGGCTGGCAATAATATTGATGTTCAATGTGCCATCTACTCGTTTGAGTAAGCTATCCATCAATGAATGTTTAAGGCTATAACACCCATCATCCATTAACACGATAGAATCTTGATGATCAAACACGCTTAAGCATTGTGCGAAATCATTAGTAGCAAAAGCTGATTGTCTTACTAAATGTAAAGTGCTCATGTTTCATTCCCTTAAATATAATGACTTAGAACCTGAGTATATGTTGATGACGGTTAAGTGCTAAACCAAACTCAATACTTGTTAATACTTGCACATCATTAATATGAAATGCTTCATCAAGTTGACGATTAACTAAAGATTGCTGGCATACATAAATGTCTTCAATATCATAGAATTCAAAAGCAGAAAATGTTTTTAAATAGTCTTTAATTGACACTAAACGACCATCTTGATTAGCAATTAACTGATAAACACCATCACCTTGAAAAAATAACGATACCTTTTGCTCAAAGGAGCCAAAAATTAACGCAACATCTAGAGCATCTTTACCGTAGGTACTGCTAAAAGGTGCTTTACTGTTGATAATGGCTAAGCCACATTCTTTGGATAACACAACGGATGTTGCTAGCTCTATCGAAGTCATTAAAACTGCACCAAGCGAGAAGCTTTTGTTGTTAACTCAACCAACTCACCTAAACCTGACACCGTAAATGCCTTGTTGATTTGATTGTTATCTATTACGTCACAGGCTATACCACGTTTTTCAGCTGCAGTAATACATATATGTAAGGGTAATTGATACTGTTGGTGTAATCGTTGCCAGTGTTCTATTGCCTGATATTCATCACTGGCAATACTAATGTTTTTATTAGCATGCATAGCACCGTCTTGATAAAAAAATACGCCAATAACATTAATGCCTGCGACTAATGCCGCCTCAACATACGTGAGTGCCGTTATTGTTAAATGGCTATAAGGGGGAGTAGTAACTACTACAGCAAGAGTTTTCACAACACATCCAAATTATCAAGGGAATAAAAAAGCCCCGCAATTGCGAGGCTTTTTATTATAAAACATTATAAATAATTATAATGCTTTATAACGTAAATTTTTAATATTTACTAATCATCGTTGCCTAATACACCAAGTAACGATAATAAATGTACAAAAATATTGTAGATATTTAAGTATAAAGAAACTGTGGCACGAATGTAATTACGTTCGCCACCATTAATTATACGGCTTGTATCGTACAAAATTAAACCAGACATAATCATTATTACTGCAGCACTAATTGCTAGTGACAGCGCAGGGATTGCGAAGAAGATGTTAGCTAGACTTGCTACCACTACTACTATCAAACCAACCATCAAAAAGCCACCCATAAAGGAGAAGTCTTTTTTACTGGTTAGCGCATAACCTGAAAGTGCGAAAAATATTAATGCAGTTCCGCCAAGCGCTTGCATTATCATCGCTGGGCCACCGGGCATTGCTGCGTAAGCACTAAGCATAGGGCCTAATGAGGCACCCATTAAACCAGTGAAAGCAAAAATCCAATAAACACCACTAGCAGAATCCGCTTTTTTGTTTACAACAAACATTAAACCGAACGCGACTAACATCATAATAAGCGCAGCACCGTGTGGTAGGTTCATCGCCATTGAAATGCCAGCTGTTACAGCACTAAACGCAAGTGTCATTGATAACAACATGTAAGTATTTTTTAATACTTTATTAATCTCTATCGCCGAACTTTTGCTCGCCGTTTGAAAACTCATATTAGATTGCATAAAACTTCCTTAAGAATTTAATTCTATTTACTTGTTATAAGCTAAGATAAGGTCATTTTAGATAAGTTCAAGTTTTTATTATTTATTTAAAAAGAATAACTGACTTACGCTAACTTAGTGCCTTATGACATATTATGGCATGGTGATTTTTAAAATACTACGCTTTGCTTTGTTTAAAAGTGGCAATAATTTGTTTTATTTTGTAACAAGCAATTAAAATAAACTAACCTATTCAACATATAAAGTGAACAATGAAAGGCCGTTAGTTAACATTGAAGCCAGTCTAGCCCCAATGATAGGTAACTGTTTATAATCGCTTGTTTTCTGTTGCAATTATTACTGTGGTCGTTAATCAAACCAGAGGCTTGCAGATGAGCATAAATAGTAGTTGAACCAACGAATTTAAAGCCTCTTTTTTTTAAATCTTTACTTAACAGATCTGAAATAGGCGAGGTGGCAATATAATCACTTGGCTTGTTTATATTACTTACTTGCACTTTGTTATCAACAAATGCCCATATATACTTAATAAAGCTACCAAACTCTTCTTGTATAGCAATAAAACATTTCGCATTATTAACGGTTGCAGCAATTTTACCTTTATGACGGATAATACTAGGGTCTAGCACCAAGCGCTCTTCATCTGCAAGGGTATATTGAGCGACTTTGGCAACATTAAAGTTGGCAAATGCTTTTCTATAGCCATCACGTCTTTTTAAAATGGTATACCAACTTAAACCCGCTTGGGCTGATTCAAGTACAATATACTCAAACATTTTATTATCTTCAAGAACGGGAACACCCCACTCTTCATCATGATATTTAACATAGTCAGCTTTTGATGTGTCTAACCAGGGGCATCGACAAGTGGTTTCGGCTGTCATTGTGTTATTCCTTGTTTATTTTTATCTTAACTGCTTGAAATAAAAGCAAGGTGATTGTTTTTCTAGCAAACAAGCTCAATTGTTAAGATAGTGCTTTACAACCTGTAGGAGAGACTTTAATATCTGCCTCGTTCTCAAGCAAGCATTGTTTTACTCGCTTAATTGTTAACTTCAGGTGAGATGGCTGAGTGGTCGAAAGCACCGGTCTTGAAAACCGGCAAGGGTTTGTAGCCCTTCTAGAGTTCAAATCTCTATCTCACCGCCATATTAAAAAGAACCCGTTAATCGAAAGATTAACGGGTTTTTTGCTTTTTTAAGCTAACAATATAAAACAACGGGTTTATAGCGGCAAATCTTCGAGTAGAGTTTAAATCTTTATCTCACCGCCGCATTTTATGGATAGGTCTATGTTTTTAGAAGGTTTTTTTACACCTATTACTTTTTGAACCGTCAAAGAGACCGTCATTTATATTCGTTACAAATAAATTGGTTTTTCTAGCGTTAGTTGCTGACCTATCTCAACAAGTACCACAAAGAAGACATAATTTAGGTGCGTACTTATCACAATAAATAGTCCTCTATGCCAATAGGTCATTATGACTTTTACGTTTTACGAAAAACTTTACAACAAAGAATTATGAATTGATTAAATTGGATCGCTCGAACATCTTTTGTAGCTATAGAATTTTTTCTTATCTGAGGGCATAAACCAGTGAGCATTATTAAAGTCAGTAGTTGATTTAATGCTCTCATAATTAGCCTATTTCAACAGCGGTCTAATTAAGCTTTAAACTTATTAAGTAACTAGCTATTCGGTTAAAATCGTAGAAGCTTAATAGTCCTTTTAAATAAAACATCGATTCAGTTAATCTCCTATAAAGGATTCCACCGCTCGTTTTAACACAGATAATTTTATTGGTTTTATTAAAAATGCATTAGCACCTGAAGCAATAATTTTATCTTGATGTTCTTGTTGTGAAAGTCCAGACATAGCTATAATGGGAGTATCTTTAGTCTCTTCATTTTCTCTGATATATTTGCATACAGCAAAACCATCAATATCAGGCATAACTAAATCGAGAAAAATAAGACTTGGTTTGATATTCTCTATCATGCTCCCAGCTTCAAAGCCGCTATTGGCAACTTCAACCCCAAACTCGGGATATAACACTTCAATAAACTCTACCAATAAATCGGCATGTTGTTTGTCATCTTCTACTATGACAATAGTTTTACCTTTTTTAGCAACTAACTTACCTTCAGTTAATCTCTCTACTTCAGAGCGTTCAAACCTGCGATGGCCCCCAGGAGTGGTAATAAACTTTAAACGCCCGTCTTTAGCCCAGAATCTAACAGTTATAGGCGACACGCTTAACAGTTTCCCAACTTGTGCTGGAGTAAGTAACTTTTCTGGATTATTCAATTTGTTTAATTCTCAAATATATTAAAGTAATTTGCTAAGAAATAATTGATTTCAGTAAAATCTATCATATTACTTTAAAAGTTAATATAGCGATATCGTTTTTATCGATTGCATGTTCAACAATATCGTTTACAATCTATTTTTTTTGAGCGGTTGGGAGAAAATATTAAGTTATTGATGCCAAAATCAAGAGCCGTAAAACATGACTCTTACCTAGAGAGTTATCAAAAAACTAAAGAAGCTAAACTTATAGGTAAAGGCGGTAGCGTAATAGTGCGTAATAAAAATGGTCAAGAGTTTCCTATTTACTTAGCCATTGCTCAATTTGAAAATTGATTAAATGATTTTCATAGCAATATTAATTAAAACTATGGCACGTTTACACCATACCACTGTTATTACGTTTTGTAGCAGTCCTAACAAACATTATTGTAGTAAATGACTGCGCCCGAATAACGGGTTCGTTTTACTTGAATTGATAAGGTTTATGGCAATTTGGGTTAGCCAGAATATATCGATAGTCTTTATCTTTTTTTGTGGCTCTACAATTAAACAGGAATTTAAGAATAATGAATAATCGTTTCAATAATAACGAAACTAGGTTTGCTACTACTGAGCAATTAGTATCAATTACTGACCTCGATGGGAAAATTACTTATGCGAACCCAGAGTTCTGCAAGGTTGCTGGATATGAACTTGAGGAATTAGTAGGGCAACATCATAATATTGTTCGCCACCCAAATATGCCTAAAGCTGCATTTTCGGATCTATGGGAAAAACTTAAACAAGGTGATTCATGGCGAGGGATGGTAAAAAACCGTTGTAAAAATGGTGGTTTTTATTGGGTTGATGCCTATGTGACTCCTTTATATGAAAAGGGGTCTATAAAAGGCTATCAGTCAGTTAGAACATGTCCCACAGAAGAGCAAAAAATTAAAGCTCAACAACTTTATGACACGTTAAATAGCGGTAAATCCATACGTGATATTAGATCGAATATCAGCTTGAAGCGACTTTTTGCCACAATGATTATTATATTATCGTGCATGATTAATTGGATATACGTGGGCTCTATCATCTCAATTGTCATCTTATTAATGTCTTTTATATTAGTTTTTATAACTTTTTCAGAAGAGCTAGTCGCTTTTCCAAATGCAACGAAAAAAATCAAATTGTTGTTTGATAGTCCGTCACGCATCATATATTCAGGAAAAGGGTTAACAAATATTCTCAATTATCCCGTAGAGCTATATAAAGCACGCGTTGGAACTATACTGGGTAGAAGTAGTGATTCAGGAAGAGTGCTTGTAAACCTAGCAAGTGAACTGGAAAAAGTATCGAGCGAAATGCTTGAAGGTATCAATGATGAAAACTCACATTTAGCGCAATTTGCTACGGCAATTACCGAAATGAGTGCGACGATTGATGAGGTTAGTAGCAATACAACTCAAACCCATGACAAAGTTATAAATATTCAAAATGAATGTAAACAAAATATTGAAGTGATTGAAGTTAGTCAAAACAGAATACATAATTTAACTGGGGATGTCGAAAATGCAGCCACGAATGCAATAACTTTAGTGACAGACGTTGATAAAATCTCTACCGTTATGTCTGAAATTCAGGGCATTGCTGATCAAACAAACTTGTTAGCTTTGAATGCTGCGATAGAGGCTGCGAGAGCTGGCGAACAAGGACGTGGTTTTGCTGTGGTTGCTGATGAAGTAAGAACACTGGCAAGTAGAACGCAAGATGCAACGGTTCAAATTCAGACTTCAGTTCAAAAGTTGCAAACAACCTTAAAAGAGTGGAGCCAAGTAATGCTTGTTAATAAATCTAACGCCGAAAAATGTTCTGAAGATACAGTGAATATCAAATCTGCAATGGAAAGTATTATTGTGAATGTTACTGATGTGAGTGATATGACAGCACAAATTGCTACAGCAACAGAAGAGCAAAGCGTGGTAGCGAATCAAATCAATCAAAGTATTCTTAACATTGATGAAATATCTAAAAACAACGCTTTGTTGGCACAAAAAGTCAATAAAACCGGTGTTGATGTATACGAAAACGCGACAATTATCGATGCGTTAAGCGCAACATTTAAATAATAGAATAGGGGAGTGCTTAATACAACTGCCCTTACCGAAGATATTATTCAAGCCAACAATATTTTTGTTTGCAAGTAATTTATACATAACTTTACTCGATTATGTATTTTAAGGATGTTTGTGAAAAAGTTATTTAACCCGGCTATAAATGTAATGAACAATCTAAGTTACCCTCGTAAGTTTATGTTACTTGGGGGACTTTCTCTCCTAGCATTATTGATTGTTTCAATTTCTTTAATCAGATATTTATCAGGGTCAATCAATACAGCTAATTTGCAATTAGAAGGTATTCATCAGGCTCAAAAGACATCACAACTGATTCATTCACTACAACAACATAGAGGGATTTCTACAGCTGTTTTTTCAGGTGTTAATGAAAGTCCTAATCATCTTCTATCAATTAATAAAAAAGTCGTTGATACCCTCAACGTTCTTAGTACTGACTTGCCGTTAGAGTTAAAGGAAATAGCAAAATGGTCTTCTATTATTCATCAGTGGGAATATTTAAATACTAACGGGCTTACTTTAGGGCTAGATGAGAGTTTGCATTTACATAAAGAATTAATTAACAATATCAATTCTTTACAGCTAAATTTGGCTGACTACTATTATTTGTTAGTCATGGATGATCTGGACTCCTATTATCTAACCAATAGTTTCTTATTCACAGTTCCGATCACATTAGAGCTGCTAGGACAAGCGCGTGCTGTTGGTGTTTCATATTTAGTGAATAAAAGTACAAAAAATAAAAATACCATAATAAAATCCTTATCGAATACCATCGTCCCATTAGGCGTGTTCAAAGAGAATATACGTAAGATTAAAAGGGAACTGATTTCGGACGGAGAAAGTATTTCAGCTCAAGCTCTAATTAAAACAATCCAGAACCATACAAAAGTCACCTTAGACGAAATATTAGCCGATACAACGTCTTTAAGTCCTTTAACATTTTATGATGACTCAACTTCCGTTATTGATAAAGGGTATGATTTTTTAGATAACTCACTTTACTTTACACTACGGAGCTTACTTCACAGCAAAGTTAATCAGGCAAACACTCAATTAATCTTGAGTATTGGTTTTTCGTCAACGCTATTTATTATTGTCCTTTATTTTATAGTAGGACTGTATTTCTCAACAATTAGAAGTATAAATTATTTAATTAAAGTAACGGACGATTTTTACGGTGGGGATCTTGATGCTCGTGTTACGCTTTATACGAATGATGAGCTAAATAATCTTGCGATTGGATTTAATGAAATGGCTGAATCTTTTCAAAAATTACTGATTGATAAGGAAGAAATAAGCACAAGATTACGCGCTATTATTGATAATTCACCAATAGGAATTTGGTTTGCAGGTATAGATGGTCGTTACCACTTTGTAAATAAAACATTCTGTACCTTAGCCGGAATAGAAGAAAAAGACATGCTAGAAACGCCTATATCTAAATTAGCCCATTTATTGGGAGATGAGATGGCACAGCATTGTTTCGACTCCGATATAGCGGCCTTAGGACAAGATGTTCCTCATGTTTCCTATGAAAAAATCCCCCGTTTAAATAAAAAACCATACCAGCTTGAAATAACAAAAGTAAAATTGCTAAATACACAGGGTGAAGTTATTGGTTTGATAGGGATCAGCAACGATATAACAGATAAACGCCAACAAGAAGATGATTTAAAACTTGCAGATATGGTGTATCAAAATAGTTCTGAAGCAATGATGATCACTAATGTTGATAATGAGATTGTGGCGATTAACCCTGCTTTATCTAACATCACTGGTTATAGCAAAGATGAACTAATAGGAAAAGACCCCAAAATATTTAGTTCGGGTAAACAAAGCCACCAGTTTTACCAATCAATGTGGGAGGAATTACAACTAACAGGAAGCTGGCAAGGTGAAATTTGGAATACCAAAAAAAATGGCAGTGACTATGTCGAATGGATTTCAATTAACACCATTTATGATGATTATGGCAAAGTTTTCAGACGAATTGCATTATTTTCAGATATTACTGAAAAGAAAGAGGCGGATGAATTGATATTAAGGCAAGCTAATTATGACAGCCTAACGAAACTCCCCAACCGAAGAATGTTTATTGATCGGTTGGAGCAAGAAATCAAAGTATCACATCGTAAGAAACAAGAATTCGCTTTAATTTTTATTGACATAGATAACTTTAAAATAATTAATGACAGTATGGGTCATGATTATGGTGATGCACTTCTTGTCGAAGTAGGGAAAAGAATTACTCATTGTATTCGAGAAGCAGATACTGTTGCTCGAATAGGTGGTGATGAATTTACAATTATTTTGTCTGACTTATCGGAACTATATAATGTTGAATCTATTTGCCAAAAAATATTAATAGCCCTAAACAAACCTTATTATATATCTGAAATGCCGACATATATATCTGCTAGCATAGGCATAACAGTCTCTCCAAATGATGGCAATACTACTTTGGAGTTATTTAAGAATGCAGATCAAGCCATGTATCTTGCTAAGAGTCTTGGGCGTAATAGATTTTGTTATTTTACCGCATCAATGCAAGAAGAAGCACTAAACAATTTAGCATTAATGAATGACTTGCGTAAAGCCATTAGCTTGAATCAACTTGCTGTATTTTATCAACCTATTGTCGAATTACAAACAGGTATTATTCGTAAAGCAGAAGCCCTTTTACGTTGGAAACATCCTGTTCGCGGCATGGTGAGTCCCGCAGAATTTATACCTATGGCTGAAGAATCAGGCTTAATCGTAGAAATTGGTGACTGGGTCTTTAAAGAAACAGTTCAGCAGATTAAAAAATGCAAAAAACAGCTCGGTTTAGACATACAAATTAGTGTCAATAAGTCACCTGTACAATTTAGAGAAACAACCATTCAATTAGATTGGCTAAGCTATCTTACTGAAAATGAATTATCAGGGGAAAGCATTGTTATTGAAATAACAGAAGGTCTATTAATGGATAATAATACGAGCACCATAGAGCGACTTTCTCAGTTCAGAGCGGCTGATATTGAGCTGTCTATGGATGATTTTGGTACAGGGTATTCGTCACTATCGTACTTGAAAAAATTTAACCTTGATTATCTAAAAATTGATCAGTCATTTACTAAAAACCTAGCCCCTGGCTCAGTTGATATGATTTTATCAGAAGCTATTATCACAATGGCTCAGAAGTTAGGGTTAAGAGTTATAGCTGAAGGAATTGAAACAAAAGAACAAATGAAGTTACTCATGGATTCTGGATGTGATTATGGCCAAGGTTATTACTTCTCAAGACCTATACCTGGAGATGAATTTATGCAGTTATTATCTCGAACTAACCATTTCCTGAATTCGAATAGTCTAGGATTAAACATTGAAAATCACAGTTAAATAATTATAATTTTGGACTACATAAATTAACTAGTGATTACATGAAAAAGTAAAAACGACATACTGATTTGAGCATGTATTAATCTTTTTTTAACGAAGATAAATTAACACATTTATCACAAATCCAATGTAATTCTAATGTTATATATTCGATTAAATTGATTTCATATACTTTAGATTTACCCATAAAAATAAATGAAAGGTATCGTTAAAGGCGATTTCAATAATAAACCTATGTGTATTGATAGAGTTTTTTATCCTATTAATGTAATAAAAAATTATTGATTTATCTTGGTTTTTGATGCTATTCCACTGATATTAATAGTTTTCACATATACCCTTAAGCTTTATTATAAAGGTAAAGGAATAGTTATTTCCCAGCTCTCATATTCATACAATTTTCTCCGCCACATTAAAATAATCCGCTATCCGAAATGTTAGCGGATTTTTACTTTCTATATTTTGATATTGTTAAAAAGTTTGTATTAAAAAAATCAGATTACTATCATAAACCAAATTACTTTGGTGATTTCAGTTGTGGTTTTAAAAATTAAATTAATTGAAAACAGTATTAAGGATTACTTTTTATGCAATATAGTCCTTTCACTCTGAACAAATCTATAATTAGGATGGTCAGATCATATGCCAATTTCATACGAATATTGTGCACTCATTATTCTTATATTTTCTTATTCAATAATTTTTGCAATCTTTGCAATAAGATCTGAGAATTTATTGGTTTTAACAATAGCTGCTCATGAATAGTCCCATCTGTTTTCAATTGTTTCTTTTGATCAGTAAAGCCGCTAACTAACTGAATCTGCACCGTTGGGTAATTCTCTTTTACAATTGCTGATAATTGGTAACCATCCATGTTGGGCATTATCACGTCTGAGAGTAATAAATCGATATGTTGAGTTTTTAGTATTTCTAAAGCTTGATTAGCGCTATTAACACTAATCACATGATAATTCTGCCGCTTAAGTATTTCACTCGTTGCATGGAGAAGAGCAGGCTCGTCATCTACCACTAAGATAGTTGAGTTTTTATTTTTCTCTATTGTTAAAGGGATTTCAATATGTGTTTTATTCTTAATATTGCCAGGGGAACGAGGGAAGTATAAAGAAAAGCAACTTCCACAATCTAATTTAGAAGTAACTTGAATAATGCCATGACTTCGCTTCATAAAATTAAAAACAAGTGATAACCCAAGGCCTGTACCCTTTTCACCCTTTGTTGAATAAAAGGGATCAAATATCCTTTCTTTAACTTCTTCGGTCATTCCTTCGCCAGTATCCGTAAAGGTAAGCAAAACGTAATCCCCACATTTTACGTCGAAAATTGATGCTTGCTCTTCACTCAGCTGATCATTGTATGTTCGAATAATAAGTTGACCGCTACCATCTATGGCATGCATAGCATTGATAGATATATTGATAATGACATCTTCTAAGTCATTTATGTCTACTGAAATAGGCCAGAGATCATTAGTGAGTTCGTATGTTAACTGGATCCTTGACGTGAGTGTTTTCTCCAACAAATCTTGGTTTTTATTTATCAAGTTATTAATATTTACAATTTCATTACTTTCACCCTTATCTTGAGTTAAGTTTAATAATTTCTTTGTTAGATTAGAGCCTCTAGCACAAGAGTCGTTTATGTTATTAGCATAACCAAGTAACTTAGGTTGATCACTTAGATTTAGCTGTAGTAGCTCACTATACCCCATAATAATACCTAACATATTGTTATAGTCATGAGCAATACCGCTAGTTAATGTAGCAAGAGCATTCATTTTATTAACTCGGTTTAAATGCTTTTGATGGTTTATTTGATCTGTAATGTCTGTTGAAACGCAACAAACAGCATAGATATCGCCATTACTCTCAAATAATGGGAATTTAATTAATAAATAATGATGAATACCATCAATTTGAAGGATCTCTCCTTTAAAGTTTATTTTTTCTCTTTTTCTAATAACTTCCTTATCTTGCATTGATAACTTATCGGCAAGGTCTTTAGGGAAAAGGTCGTAATCTGTTTTTCCAATAGCCTCTTTCTGAGGGATATTAATTGCCTTTGCAAATTCACTGTTGACAAATTCATACTTGCCTTGTGTGTTTTTTACATGAATAAAATTTGAAGTATTATCCATAATCGCTTGTAAATTATGTTTATTTTTTTTAATTTCTTCAAACGTTCTACTGAGTAAAAATAATGGGAATAAAATGAATAATAAAATTATAAATAGCTTTATTCTAAAAATAAATTTATTAGAATTTACTAGCCAACCAGATTTTGGTGTTGCCAAAATTGTCCATTGACTAAATGGTGATGACATAGTTAAGATCACAGGATCAAACATACTCACTTCGTCTTTACCCAAAATGAGATGTTGGGTGGTACTATCCAAAATTCTAATGTTTAAATTCTTTAAAAGTGGATTTAGTCCACTTTGTTCAAAAAATACGTCTACATTAATCACTGAAGAAATAATTCCCCAAAAATAGGATTTGGAATTAGCGGTTGGCTGAATAAAAACAGGAAATCGAGTAATAAAGCCTTGTCCCCCTTGTATAAGGTTGACAGGTCCTGTCATATTCAACTTTCTACTGACCCGTACTTTATTTATAGCTATCAATTGGTCAGGTATATCACGATAATCAATACCTATCGCTAGTTCATTTCCTGCTTTTGGGTTCATATACTTGATGATTAGATTGGGAGCAATTGCAATATGCTGTATTTGAGGGTTGTTGGTAAGTAAGGGCGACGATAGTGCGATAAACTTCTCTTCTGACATAGCAGGTTCTAGGGTGACTGAAATAACTAACCCTTTGATTAATTGCATATTACTACTGATATTCCCCTCGAGCTTAGCTTTTACCTCTGCCACATCATTGAGAACATCATGCCGTAGTTGTTGAGTGTTTTTTTCCGAATCTAAATGATCAATATATAAAATAAACCCTAAAAGTATTAAAGAAACAAATACAAGGGGATATAAAATGAATTTTCCATAATGAGGTAGCTTAAATATTTTCATTTATTAGCTCGAATAATCATTGAACATGTGAGATTAACATCATTTTTTCATAAATTGACTATATAGGAAATTAAAATACGTCCGTAGAACAGTTAATTTAACGTATGGGATAATTGCCTAACTATAGGTCACATAGACTAATAAATGAATTAGCATCAAAAAACACATACCTTTATCTATGGAGGACGACCGTTATCACAAATTTGCAAGCTTTATGGGTTTATTGACCTATGACCGTTCTAGATCAAAATATACAAATGTTTCAGTATAAATTTCCAAATGCTAATTTCCCCAAAGTAGTATTAGTTTGCATTAGGAAATTAATGCAACGCATCATGAAATCATCGGGTTCAAATGTATTCTTGACAAAAGTAAACATAAGAAGTCAATCTATATAATGTTTGGCAATCTCAAACATTATGCGTAGTCACATATTTATTAAAATCTATAATAAACAGCTCAAGTTATTTTATAAACTGTTTAATATATACGCTTTAGTTTTATATAATATCTAGCCTAAGGGCAATTTTATTGAATAAAACCAGTGCCCATACTCGTCCCATTCTGCCCGCCACATTCTAAGAAACCGCAACTTTAACAAGTCGCGGTTTTTTTTTGCCTTGAATGTGAGGATAGAAAATAGATAAAGGGTTTGTAGCGTTAAACCTTCGAGTAGAGTTCAAATCTCTATCTCGCCGCCACATTAAGAAAAGCCCGTTAATCGAAAGATTAACGGGCTTTTTGATTTCTGCTGTTTATAAAAGCTAAACAATGAGTGTATAGCGCTAAACCCCACATAGAGTTCTAATATCTATCGCACCGCTACATCCATATAACCCATTAGGTTTATCTTAGCTCATTAGCTTTTCGATATTTACCTTGGTAGTCAAAAAGTCTGTCTTTAATACGCCAGTAGAATTTTTGCTTTCTGGCAACGACAAAGTCAGGACAAGGCAATAGGTTTGCTAACTTTAAGGCTTGTTCAATATTAGTCACTTCAAACGATTCAGTAGAGCCCAATTGAACACTGATTTTAGCGCTAAGGCGTTTAGAAAAAATATCATTGAACGTTTTAACTTGATTAGGCATAGCGAAGTCAAAAGATTCACTGAGTTCAGTGCCTTCCTCGTCATGGTAAGTGATTTTTAACTTATCAGCTCCCCCTTTGTCACTGAGTTTGTCACTGTCCTTGCCATTAACTCGGGTTAAATTAAGACCTGCGCAGCGAATAATTTTTGAATCTTTAAGTTGCAGTGCCTTTTTTAACATATCATCGGGGTCAACCAAGACCTCATGACACTGTAAGCAGTTACGAGCAGCTATGTCATTTTCACCACCGCAGTGAGGACACTCTTTAAATACAAAACGATAGTCACATTGACTCTGGCTTTCTACTTGGTATGCTTGTTCTTCACTGCCAGTATCGACGAGGCCTTTGCATCGTCGGCCGTAGTGCTCCACTAAATAACCATCATCATCACAAATGCCCCAAAATATATTGGGAAATTCACAACTTGGGCAAACAACTTGCACTGGCTGACTTTTACTATTCGGCTTTTTCTCTCCGACTTCTGGATGATAGAGGTCAAAATCATTACCGGTATAGTCAATTACCAAGCAATCTTTTTTGTTATCACTCAAACGCAGACCACGACCGATGATTTGCTGATAGAGACTAACCGATTGTGTTGGACGTAATATCGCAATCATATCGACATGGGGCGCATCAAAGCCAGTGGTTAATACTGAAACATTAACCAGGTATTTAATTTCTTTACGTTTGAATGCCTTAATTAACTGATCGCGCTCAGTGTTGTCGGTAGCCCCGGTAATTAACGCACTCAATGTTACGGGTAAATAACTAAAGACTTCCTTTGCATGCTCAACTGTAGCGGCAAATACCATAATACCTTGACGTTTATGGCCTAACTCAATGACCTGTTCAATAATGCCTTGAGTCACCCGGGGATGTTTGTTTAATAGATGATTAATATCCGTAGGGCTATAGTCGCCAGAAGCGTTTGCTCGCAGGCTACTAAAATCGTAGTGTTCTATGGTGGCATCGACTAAATTGGGTTCGGTTAAATACTGGCGTTTAATTAAGTAGCTTAGCGGAAGTTCATAAATACAGTGCTCAAAAGGCCGCTTTTCTTCACTTCGCATGAAACCACGATAATGCTTTTTATAAATCCAGCCCATACCTAAACGGTAAGGGGTTGCGGTTAAACCCAATAATTTTACCTCGGGATTAACTTGCATCAATTTTTCAATAATTTGTTGATACTGATTACTATTGGACAGCTTGCTTTTAGCTTTATCTTTAGACTGTTCATTAGGCTTTTCATTAGACAAGTCAGGGCTAGCTAAGTTAACTCTATGACATTCGTCAATAATAATTAAGGAGTAGGGCTCACTAAAGTCATCTAGATTGCGGGCTGCCGATTGTATGCTGGCGAACGTGACTTGGTGTTGAGTTTCTTTAAGTTTTAATCCAGCAGAATAAATACCGGCAGTAACACCATAGCTTTCAAATTTTTCATGATTTTGCTCGACCAACTCTTTAACGTGAGTTAGCACGAGTATCTTTCGTCTTGCTAAGCGAGCAAGCTCGGCAATTACCAGACTTTTACCTGACCCAGTAGGTAAAACAATCACCGCAGATTCGTTGGTTTTTCGAAAGTGCTTGAGCACCGCAGAAACGGCTTCTTGTTGATAATCTCTAAGTTGAAAAACTGCCACGCAGTGCTGCTGCCTTATAGGGAACTAAAAGCGGCCATAATAGCAAAATAGCGGATAAGTCCAAAATTTAAAACAAACTATTTATCTGTTTTATTCTGATGTCGATATCATTGCTAAATTACGCTTAAATCAGCAAGAAGGTTGGAACAAGTTATTAAGTGAAAGCAAGCACATTAAACATTATGTCAACAATTGTACGGTAACAGCAACGCATCCGTGGTCTCGCCCTGCATTTAGCCAAATAAGCGTGGCTGACAATGTTAGCAACTTTGTAGCTATTGGTGATGCCGCCTGTGCTTTTGACCCCATTTCGTCAATGGGCATAGGCTTTGCTATTTCTTCAGCTTGCCATGGCGCAAATGCGATAATGGCTCAGTTGAATGCTAATAATTTAACTGCTAGTACTGCAAATGTTAATCAGGCGATAAAGCAGTATAATTTGGATTTGAAAAATCAGTTCGATAATTACCATGTACTCAAACAGCAATTTTATCAACAAGAGCAACGTTGGTCTCAGGCACCTTTTTGGCAACGAAGAGTCCTTAATACCAGTGACCTTGAAGAGTTGGCGATTGATAATAGTATAACGTGATTTTATTTGGACCAGATTAATCGTGTGATTGGGGTTTCGCCAAATAGGGTCTAAACCTTAGCAGAGTTAAGATGGCTATCTCACCGACACATTTAAAACCCGCTAATCGAAAGCTCAGCGGGTTTATACTTTTCAGACGTTGCATTTTATCGCTAAGGATTATTGCAAAGTTTTATAATACAGCATCTTCTACGTAGTTTTCAGGATACTCATCATAAAATTTATTCGATTATCAATAAGTTGTCTAAGGTGATATAAAAGTAACTATAAAAGTCATATAAAACAGAAACGAGCATGAATGATGATAAAAAAGAAAAATAAAATGTTAAACAATATCCGAGGGTTGTGTCTTATTTTATCAACGCTCATCTTTGCGACAAACCTTATGGCTGACGATAAAGTATCAGTAAACGCGGATAAAAAGTTAGAAAAGCTGATTGCACAGCATTGGGATTATTCGATGAAAGAAAGTCCTTTATCAGCAACATCAGAAGGTATCAGCAAATATAATCATTTACTTAACCGAGTATCAAAAATTGATAATGATAGGCGACTTGCCGCGGAGACAAAATTACTGGGGCAATTAGTAAAAATTGACCCTACGCAATTGTCTGACTCCAACCGAATAAATCATCAACTATTTAAGTGGGTGATTGAAGGCTCTATAGAAAGTTACCAACTTAATTTATCACGTATTCCACTCAATACTTTTTATAGTTTTTTTCTACAAGTATTAAGTATGAGTAATGGTTTGCCGATGAATACCGCGAAAGATTACCACGATTACATCGCAAGAATTAACGAGATACCGCGCTATTTTAATGAAAATATAACCAACATGCGATCAGGTATTCATTCCAATTTTACCCTGCCAAAAATTGTTGTTGAAGGTATTCTTCCTACGGTACAGGCACAGATATATGAAAAGCCAACGGATAGTAGTCTTTACAAACCTTTTGTGAAAATGAGCACTAAAATATCAGAAAAAGAGCAAGAACAACTTAGAGAATCTGCCAAGAAAGCCATATCACAATCCGCAATACCTGCTTTTAGAACATTTGCCGAGTTTTTCGGCGGAGAATATTTACAGGCAGCCACAATAACGCTTGGCGCAGAACAAATGAATAACGGTAAAGCTTATTATGCTTCTCAAATTAAAAAATATACGACATTACCTAATATCACGGCTAAAGAAATACACCAAACAGGACTGAGTGAAGTCAAACGCATCAAAGCCGAAATGCTTGAAATAATAAAAGAGACAAAATTTGAAGGGACATTTGAAGAATTTACCCAATACCTGCGAACAGACCCACAGTTTTACGCAAAAACGCCAAAAGACTTGCTAAAAGAAGCAGCGTATATTGCTAAACGCATTGATTATATTATGCCTGAATATTTTAAAACGTTACCTCGTCTACCTTATGGTGTTGTTGCTGTGCCGAAAGAAATAGCCCCTAATTATACGACTGCTTCCTATAATTCAGCCGTTGTTGGTGGAACACGTGGTGGTGCTTATTGGCTAAATACATATCAACTTGACCAACGACCATTGTATGAACTTACCGCGTTAACATTACATGAATCAGTACCTGGACATCATCACCAATCGGCTATATCAAGTGAATTGAAAAATGTGCCTAAATTCCGTTTAGGTCTCTATTTTAGTGCCTATGGTGAAGGCTGGGGATTATATTCTGAGAAATTAGGTGTTGAAATGGGTTTATATGATACTCCTTATGATGATTTTGGCAGATTAAGTTATGAAATGTGGCGCGCTTGTCGCTTGGTCATTGATACAGGGATACATGCAATGAAATGGAGTCGACAACAAGGAATAGATTTCTTATCAAGTAATACCTCATTATCACCAACGAATGTTAGATCTGAGGTAGACCGCTATATATCATGGCCTGGTCAGGCACTTTCCTATAAATTGGGTGAATTACACATTTGGAAGTTAAGAAAAAAGGCAGAAAAATCATTAGGGAAACAATTTGATTTACGTGAATTTCATGATGCTTTATTGAGTAATGGTGCATTGCCATTAGCTATGGTTGAAGCTGAAATAGATCGGTATATCGCCTTAAACAAAAAATAGGAAAGAGTGCCCATTCTGCCCACCATATTAAGAAAACCGCAACGTTAACGCGTCGCGGTTTTTTTTCGATTGAATTTGATACTTTGAATGGTAACGGGAATAAGACCTTTACTATATAATATGCGCATATGCACTCATAATTTATTATTTATCACGGAATTCACATGAATTTACAACAAGCTTTATTGGCAATAGGTGATACACGAGACAACGAATTACCTATTACGGGTCTCGAAGTAGTTAAAGAAAAATGGCTAGAATTTTATCCTGAATTAGAACGGCTGATAGATCAATTTATCGCAGATGATACATCGTTAACCGACGATCAGCAGACCATTTTATTTTTTGGTACTTTATTGTTAGCAGAATTAAAATATTCTCCAGCTTTAGAAAAGTGTTTGCAGTTATTTTCACGTAGCGATACGTTTTTAACGCCTCTTGAAGCGGTATTTGGCGATGCGCTTACTGAATTAACACCGACCTTATTTTATAATGTGGTCGATGGTAATACACAAGCATTGTGTAATTATATTGTTGATGGTCATCAAGCGATGTATTGCAAAGCATCTGCTATAGAAGCGGTTTTTGCTCAGTACGAAGCGGGTATTATTGATGAATTCGTATTAAGTGCACATGTAACTCGATGGCTAACTGTATTTTCGGCTTTACCGAGTTTAACCAATAGCTTTTTACTTAGCGCATTAGCCGATTCTTGCATTGAATATCAACTTGATGATTTTAAAAGTCAGTTTATTAGTTTATGTGACAAAGATTTATTTGATGAAGACCGTTTTAAACAAGATGAAGTTAAAGTGTGGAATAGGGCAGGTACGCCTAAGTTGATTGAATCGGGTATGATTCAAACCCAATTTAATGTTGTTACCACCTTAACTGCTTGGGCTGATGATGACTCAGAAGATGAAGAACTCGATAATCTATCAAGCGAAGATCTTGAAGACTTTGATGGCTTTGATTCGTTAATGAGAGAAGGTGGTTTATTGGCTAATATCCTGTACGACGAAAATACAATTATAGAGAACAGTGTGCCTGTTAGTTCATTACCTGTAGTTGGCCGCAATGATCCTTGCCCGTGTGGCAGTGGAAAGAAATATAAAAAGTGTTGTAGAGTTTAGTTTAGGTCAGTCGGCTGGAACAGCTAATTGTGCTTGTATCACTCAGACATACCCGTAAGAGAGTAATAATACTCTTACGGGAAATATTTGTGTAACCACTTTATGTTGCTAGTTCATTCACGGCAATGGCAAGTAACGGCTCTAGATAGGCTTAATGCTAAAAGGTAATCTTGTTGATTAAGGTCAAGTAAACCCTATAAAACACGTCTATTCATATTCAATAGTGCAAGATCAGTAGTAAAATAATAGCCCTCATTAATAAACTAAGTAGTTATCATGATAGTTGACCTAAATAGCCGTTACGGCTTAAATCCTGCGCATAGTGAAGTAGTAGAGGCGTGTAAAATTGTTGAGCCATGCGATACGTTAGATATGGGTTGTTCTAATGGACGTAATGCAGTGTATCTCGGCCAACTCGGATTTAACGTTACTGCCATAGATACTAATCCTAGTGCCATTGATACGCTGAAAAATATTAGTGTTGAAGAAAATATGAATAATATTAAGGCTCACGTGTATGACATTAATAATGCGAGTCTTGGTGAAGATTATGGCTTTATTTCTTGTACTGTCACTTTAATGTTCATCGACCCCACTCGTGTTGATACTATTATTGCTGATATGCATAAGCACACTCTTGCTGGCGGTTATAATCTGATTGTTTGCGCTATGAGCACTGAAGAACACCCATGCCCAGTCCCTTTCCCTTATACTCTAAAAGCTGGCCAGTTGCGTGAGGCTTATGAAGGGTGGGAGCTGATTAAGTACAATGAAAATGTAGGTACTATGCACAATGGCGCGAAATTGCAGTTTGCGACTATATTGGCGCGTAAACCGAGCTAAAACATATCCATATTTCACCACTCATTAAATAAGATTGCTGAACAACGTCAGCAATCGCAGTATAATAGTGCAATATTATTCAAGGTCTTTAAAATCTAGTATGGCAGAGCAACAAAATCATCCCGAATTAACCGTTATACAAATTCCTCTCACGGAAGAAAATAGGCTTGATTCAATAAACCCAGCGCCAATAAAGCCAGATTTAATAAACAAGAGTGCATCTGTTACTGATCAAAGTAGTCGAAAAGTTAATAAAGCCTCGCCTAAGATTGTACTTGCGACACTTAACGCAAGGTACTTTCATACCAGTTTTGGTTTACGTTACCTTTACGCAAATTTAAAAGAGTTACAGGAATATTGCGTAATAAAAGAGTTTATTATTCAAACTCGCGCCATTGATATTGTTGAACAAATATTAGCATCAAAACCCGATATTGTAGGTTTTGGTGTTTATATCTGGAACATAGTTGAAACAACGGACGTTGTTAGCTTATTAAAAGTAATAGCACCAGAGATTAAGGTTATTTTAGGTGGGCCAGAAGTCAGTTATGAAACTGAGCAGCAAGCTATTGTAGCTAGTGCCGATTATGTATTAACTGGTCCAGCAGATATAAGTTTTTATCAACTGTGTAAAGATATACTCAATGAAACGCCTCCCGACAGAAAAATTCTTAACTCAAAGCCCGTAGCGTTAGAAGAAATAGCATTGCCTTATCAGTATTATACGGATGAAGACTTAAAAAACAGACTGCTCTATGTTGAAGCGTCGCGTGGTTGCCCCTTTAAATGTGAGTTCTGTTTATCGTCTTTAGATAAAACATCCACTCCCTTTGATCTCACATTATTTCTTGAGCAAATGGAAATACTCTATGAACGTGGAGCACGAAATTTTAAATTTATTGATAGAACCTTTAATTTAAACATAACAACCACCATGCAAATTATGCAGTTTTTCTTAGATAGAATGACTGACGATCTATACCTGCATTTTGAAGTAGTACCCGATCATTTACCTAGAAAATTAAAAGCCTTGTTAGCTCAGTTTCCTGAAGGCAGTTTACAATTTGAAATAGGGATACAAACCTTTAACACAGAGGTTCAGGCTAATATTAGCCGTAAGCAAAATAACGCCAAATCAAAAGATAACTTAATCTGGTTAAGAGACAATACCTCTGCACATATTCATGCTGATCTTATTTTTGGTTTACCTGGAGAAACATTCGACACGTTTAAAGACAGCTTCAACCAACTCTATCACTGTCGCCCTCATGAAATTCAAATGGGTATTTTGAAACGTTTGAAAGGTAGTCCAATTATAAGACACACAGAAGCCTTTGATCTGCGTTTCAATCCATTGCCGCCATTTAATATATTAAGTACTGACAGGGTGAGCTTTACCACCATGCAACGCATTAACCGCTTTGCGCGATATTGGGACATGATTGGTAATTCTGGCCGTTTTAAATACTCATTACCCCATATACTGTCTGATAAACCTTTTGATGATTTTATGGCGATTACCGAATGGATTTTTAATAAAACGGGACAAATTCATAAAATTAGCCTGAAAAAATTATTTGAGCTAATTGCACAATCAGTAGAAGCTTTATTTCCTGAAAAGCATCTGCTTGTTATTTCAAAGATTGAACTAGACTACGATGCATCGAAATTAAAAAGTATTTTTAGTGGGCTTAATCTTTATGCGGTTGAACAGACTGAAAAAAATAGCAAGAACAATTCATTACAACGACAACAACGTCATATGAGTTAATGGCTACGTATCACATAATTTATTCTTTGTTGTCTCAAAAGTGTCTGACCGTTGATAGAAGTAAGCTCACTGTTAAAATTAAGAGAATAGTTTACGGGTATTTGTGAATTTTATTACTAACGAGGTACGTTAGCTTCATTTTTAGTGTGTATTTGTTTGTTTTTTTAGCAAACAAACTTAAATATTAAAATAGTGCTTTACAACTTATTGGCGAGACATTAGTATTCGCCTCGTTCTCAAGCAAGCATTGTTTAACTCGCTTAATTGTTAACTTCAGGTGAGATGGCTGAGTGGTCGAAAGCACCGGTCTTGAAAACCGGCAAGGGTTTGTAGCCCTTCTAGAGTTCAAATCTCTATCTCACCGCCACATTAAGAAAAACCCGTTAATCGAAAAATTAACGGGTTTTTTGTTTGCCCAGCGAAGCAGGCAAACCCGATAGGCTGAAAGATGCCTTATCACTTTCTTGATAGCTGACGTTCATCACAGATAAGGATATCTGTTTTTTGATGATGGTTTTTTATTAATCTGAATGCGAAATATGCCACCAATATAGTCATTCTAAATATGCAGAATAAACCGTTTTACATTACTGAGGTAGAGTAGTTAATGGGCATTCAATCAGTATGTTTATACCTTTACCCAATTCACTCTTTATTTTTATTGTACCTTTAAGTTGCTCAGTTATTAAATTATACACGATAGACATACCCAAACCTGTTCCTCCTTGACCTCTTTTTGTTGTGAAAAAGGGTAACATAATTTGACCGATATTTTCTTCTGGAATACCACAACCATTATCTATATATTCGGCAATAATATTATCTTGCGTGGTTGAAACTTTTATATTAATTTCGGGATTGTTATTATTTTCAAATGCATGATTACAGCTATTAAGTATTAAATTAGAAAAAATTTGTGACCATGCGCTTGGATAGGAATAGATGGTTAGTTTTTCTACAACATCAAGTTTTACATTTACACCATATTTAGTCATCTCTGTTTTGAGGCTTAATACCAAAGACCTAAGCGATTTTTCAACATCAAATATGTGGATATTTTGATCACTATGATCAACCGCCGTTTGTTTAAAATGATGAATTAAATCAGCTGCCCGGCCTAAATTGTGCTCTAACATAAACAGCAGTTTATAACTCTCTTGAAGGAATGATTTAAATAGACCTTCTGATAGTCGTCCATCTTTCATTGCTTTTTCTAATTTTTTTATGGAATCAGTAATCGCCGAACTTGCTGTTATACTTATCCCTAAAGGCGTATTAACTTCATGGGCAATACCTGCGACAAGATTTCCTAATGCCGCCATTTTTTCAGATTCAACTAATTGTGCTGTTCGCTCTTTTATTGTCTTCTCTAATTTATCATTAATATCGTTAAGTTTTTGTTCACTTTGTTTCAAAGCCTGAGCATTAATAGCTCTACCAATTAAGTCCGCCAGACTGCTTACAAAAGTCGCTTCGTCTTCAGACCATTGCCTTTTATTTCCGATATGTTCACAGCAAATAATGCCAATCATTTCTCCTTTATGTCTAATGGGTACGTCAAGCATTGAGCTTATTTCTAAGGGCGTAAGATAGCCTTCACTAAATTCACTGGTGGCGTTATTTGTATGGGCATCATTAGCTAAAATAGCTCGTTCGCCTTTAAGTGCTAACAAATATTGAGGATAATCCAATGCAGAAATAGTTAAGACTTCTATTTCTGTTTGATGGTATGTATCAATAAGTAACTGGCAATTTATTTCAGAATAATCACCTTTTACGAACCAAACACCAGCTCGTTGAATATTCAATCCTTTATGTAAAGAACTAATAACCAATCTATAAGCTTTTTCTAGTTCGCCATTATCAATTAAGGGCGACTTAGAAACTTGATGTAAAATATCTTCTAACTGTTCATTCATGCTTTATTCCTGATCGGGATTTTCAACTCTAATATTGACGAAAAAATCAAATTGTTCAATTAAAACATCTGCAATCATTGGATCGAACATTTGACCTGTTTGTTCAATTATAAAGTTTTTAATAGCATCATTGCTCCATGCTTCTTTATAACAACGTTTAGAACCCAAAGCATCAAATACATCAGCTAGCGCAACTATACGAGCCTCGATAGTAATATCTGTACCAGATAAACCTTGTGGATAACCTGTACCGTCCCATCTTTCATGATGGCCACAAGCTATTTTTGCTGCAACTTGAAAAATAGTTTGTGGTGATTTAGCTAATATTTGAGCACCTATTTGTGCATGACTTTTCATCACTTCCCAATCGTTACCTTCAAGCTTGCCCGGTTTATTAAGGATGTGGTCTGGAATTGCTATTTTCCCTACATCATGAAGAGGTGAAGCGTAACGGATTATTTCAGCTTGTTCAGGAGATAACCCTATAGATAACGCCAATGCTTCACTGATGATTGACACACGTTTAACATGTGCTCCTGTTTCTTTACTTCTACTTTCAACGGCTTCACCTAAAAGGTATACAAGTTGGCGTTGTACATCAATCATATCCTCATTTTTGAGTAGCATTTCATAGGTGAGTGATACATTGGCACAATACAGTTCTAATAATTCTAAATCATAGTCATCAATGTCTTGTTCTGAGATAATAGCGAGTACGTTTTGATGGCCAGACGGGGTTTTTAAATAAGCAATATATCCGTTTTCAAACTTAATACTTTTCTCTGAATTCAATGCGTCATCAAATTTAGTCTTTATCTCATCGGGTAAAGAGTCGTAAGTCGTTAAATTATTTTCATTTCTATATTCTGACGTTGACGCCATAAAATATTGTTGTCTCTCATTGTTTTCTGGGTTCGGGAAAGTTGAAGCATATACAGCTTGCGATTTATAACCTTGTAATACTACAATTTGCTCTAAAACAGCGTTCGCAAAATTAGAAAGTGTCGAGCTTTTTAATACATTAGAGGTTGATTCTAGAACATTATGTATGCCTTGGCGGCTTCGTTCTATGGTTTCAATATCACGATAAGAACGTATACTGGAATAAAATAGAGTTCTTAGTTTTTGCGTTGTTAATTCTGTTTTAGATTTGTAATCATTAATGTCATATTTACTGATGACTTCACTCTCGGGTGCTTGTCCAGACTGTCCGGTTCTTAACACCAGTCTTACTTTATGATTTTCTAGTTCGTTTCTTACAAAATCAATTAGTTCAAGACCCGCATGCTCTGACTCCATCACAACATCAACTATGGCTAAAGCTATATCAGGGTTATCCTTGAATTTTATCATCCCTTCTGCTTTGGAGTATGCACTGATAATTTCAATAGGTTTATTATCGACGGTAAAACCACTCATTGTCATTTTGGTAATGGTATGAACATCTGCCTCGTCATCGACGACCAAAACTAGCCAAGGAGCTAACTGAATTTCATTTGTAGGGGATTCTTCTTCGGTTGAAAATAAACTATTAGACATAGGCAACTTTAAGTGAAATAAATACTATCTGTTAAATATAGCTTAAAAATTCAGGACCCTAATTTTAAATTTACAATAGTTTAAAACTGCACTGGTCATACAGAACAAGACGCATGTGTTGTGGCTTGTTTAAACACTATTTGATATGAAACTCCTCCGTCTGCAATATAGCCTTGCAGCCGTCATAGAACTTGTGCTTGTTCTATAATTATATTTTTTTAATAAAATTAGTCTCAAAAACGATTTTGGGAACGTCCGCTTTACCAATGATTTTCAATTCTGCTGTCGAATGCCTTAGGTCAACTAACTAGTGCTCAGTTGACCTCGATAAACACTCTAAATTTCAAAATACTACTTCCCTTTTGCGGACATAAAAGTCATAACAACTAATTCATGAAACTATATTCGTATATTTATTAGCATTAAGCCAGTGTTCATCAGAGAGTTCTTCAGCTAGCCATAAGTGACGGTTAGCTATAACTCGTTATGGGGCACATTGCGCCTTAGCGAAATTACTCTATCTGTGATTAAAGGTATAATATTTCATTGATTTAATGAATTAATTAACAATTATTGTTATCTTACCTTAATCATTATTATTATAATTTTACTCTGTAAAAACAATGCAAAAATATTTTGTTCCAAGCAAGCCAGAAGGGTCTCTTAAAAGAGACTATTTATTAAAGCATCTTGATAATGCTTTGAAAGACAATGCTAAATTGGCATTTATTAAAGCCCCTTCAGGTTACGGTAAAACCTATCTTATGATCGATTATGCCCATCATATTAGCGGTAAGTTGGGCATTCCTGTTTGGACAACATTAGATGAAGATGATAATTCACCAGAAGCTTTTTTTGTTCATTCCATAACGCAATTAAAGGAAATTGGGGTATTAAGAGAGAGTTTTTTTTATGATGAAAATATATCATTACTGAGATTTATGGACCGATTTATCGAAGAAGTTTCATTATTCGATAAATCGGTTTACTTATTTTACGAAAATTATCAACATATAAATAATCAAGTACTGGTCGATCTTATGCAGCAATTGTTATTGGTTAACTCTACCAATATAAAGATAGTTGTGAGTAGTCGGCTAGAATTACCTTTTCCTGCGGCCAAATTTTATGTTAATGAAAGAATTGTTAAAATAACCCATGATGATTTGGGATTTTCAAAGGATGAAATAAAAGATTTCGCACAACTTATTCAGCCTGAACCGTTAAGTGATGATGATGCCGTTTTAGTTTTAAATCGAACTGGAGGTTGGCCAGCTATTGTGAGTTTAGCGATCAAAAATGTTCATCTTACTGAATCCGATCACGATAAGCTTTTTGCCAAAGCGAATTCAAATTTATCTGAATTTTTTTACCAAGAAGTAATCTGTAATATATCCGAAGAAGAGCGGTTCAACTTGATTTCATTATCGGTAAGTCATTATTTATGTGAACCCTTAGCTGAAATATTAATTGGTGAAAATGACTACTTCGTCAATTTAGCTGGAACTGTTCCCATTATACATTTAGAAAATCAGCATCTATCACATCGGTTCGATTGGTTTATGTTGCAGCCCTTATTGAGAAATTATTTATATCATCAATTAACCAGTGTTGATGACGAACTGGCAAGAATATTACATGAAAGAGTAGGTGATTGGTTTTTAGCGCAAAAAATATATGTCGAAGCTGTTGAGCACTACATTAACGCGAAGCAATATCAAAAAGCAGTTGATATATTAGTGCCTAAAGGCATAAATATCATAGCAAGGGGATATTTTCCGCGCTTTAAAAAGTTAATTCATCAATTGCCTTATGAATACTTAATTTCCAATGTAAGCTTGTTGGCGTCTCAAGGTTGGTATTACGCATTAACGTTCCAACACACTAGTGCCTTATCGACAGTACAAACGATGGATAATCTGTTGTTAGATAATCCCGATTTGGTTGAACAATTTGGTGTGCAAATATTAGGTGTTAAAGGGGCTATAGCGCATTTTTCGGATTCTTTGTATCAACATATTGATGCGATTAAAGCTGAGCTTGAAAAGAGCCCGTTAGCCATCCCTTACGTTGAAAACTCCTTGCGCTCTATACTCGCATTTGATTATCTCAAATCAGATAACTTTGAAGGTTTAACGCACCTCGCGACACAGGGGTTATTTTTTGCCAAAGGAGGCAGTTTATTTTTTAGCACTGTATATTTAAAAGTCACTTTTTCCATGATGTATTTTGCACTGGGTGATTTTGAAAAATGCCGAGAGGTGTGTTGCGAGGCACAAGATTTTATTGCTAGTCAAGAGCACGATAGTCGATTGGGCCATATCATTAATGTTATTCGTGGTATGTTGGCCTATGTTGAAGGTAATTTGGAACAAGCCAAATCATTATTTGATGAGTCAGGGGAAATGGTGGTCAATCTCGCTGATCCGTCTTTTCTTGCCTGGTATTTCCCCACACATATTCAACTATTAACTGACTTAGGTTTGCTAGAACAGCGTGAGATGTTAGTTGAACAACTTATGGATTTATCGCGCTCGCGTCATATACCTATATCAAGGACACCTTTAATTTATGAAGCCATTGACTGTTATTTGAACCAAAATAATTATGATGATGCCTACGCACTGTACGATAGTTTCAAGCATGAGTTAGCGTTATTATCAGCACCTAAAAACGGTCATTTGTTGTTTAATGAAGAAATGATCGACTGTTTGGTCTTGGTAAGTAAAGGACGTTATAGCAAGGTTAGGAAAATACTAACGGATTTATCTCATCAATATGAATTGTCAGGGCGTGTACTGCAACAGCTAAAGTGTTTAATTATGTTAGTGAATGTGTATATTAAAAATACTAAAACTTCATTAGCCAAACAAACATTAAAAACGGTTGTTACCTTTGCTAGTAAGCATAATATTGTTCAATATCTTGGCAGGTTAGATGCCACTGCTATTGGGTATTTATCAGAGTGGTCATTAACAGAATGGTCACCAAAGCGAAAAGCATTTATGGACCTTGTTTGTCAGCGTTTTGAAACACAGGAAAGTAAGTTGCCGTTTTCTACGGCAAATATTGAACCACTCACGTCGAGTGAACAAAAGGTTATGGAGTTACTGGCGCTTGGTTATTCTAATCAACAAATTGCTGATAAATTATCATTATCAATCAATACAGTGAAAACTCACTTAAAAGTATCTTATGCCAAGTTGGGCGTAAACAATCGCATACAAGCGAATATACTCTTTAGTCAAATACATTTTTCTGATAATGACAAAGTGTAGGGGGAGATTAATCATCATTTGTTATTTTAGAAAATTGTCGACGATAACTTATCGGTGGTATTCCTGTGTGCTGGCTAAAAAGTTTTGAAAAGGTACTTCTGTCTTTATAACCCACTTTTTCAATTATTCTATCAAGGTTTAAGTCACTGGTTTCGAGTAGATATTTAGCTTTATTTATTCTTAATTTTTGTACATATTTAAGTGGTGTTATCGCCAATACTTCTTTGAATTTCCTGATTAAAGTACGTTCACTTGTCGCTAATGTTTTTGAGAGTTCTTGGACTGTAAAGGCTTCATTGATGTGTTGACTGATCCACTCTTGGGCATCTTGAATGAGTTTATTATTATGTTCTCTTGCCTGGCTGAGTAATTGTTCTGGCGATATATTTATTTTCCTGGTATCAATTAGCATCGTTTTTGCTGTTTGTTGTAGAATATGTTCGGGTATAAATCTTTTCAGTAATAAAAGCCCTAATTGAAAGTGTGAAGTTGCTGCGCTGGCGGTAATTATATTTCCTTGCTCGATAATGAGTCGATCAAACTTTAACTGTGTTAGCGGATAACGTTTTTTATATAAATGTTCTAGCCACCACACGGTGGTACTTGTCTTATTGGTAAGTAGGCCTGCTTCGGCCAAAAAAAAGGTTGAAGTACAATTGGCACAAATTATAGCGCCACCTTGGTGCTGCTTAATTAGCCATTGATATAAGCTTAGATAACACGATAATTTTTTTGTAAAGGATTTAGCTCCTTCGTACAATATCCCCGGGATATAAATCACATCAAATTGTTGTTTACTTTGCTCTGCCAATTCATGGTTCATAGGTAAGCCATTACTGGTTTTTATTTCATTGTGTACAGAGGTGAAAAACTGCCAATGGAGGAGGGCTTGCTGTTCGTTAAGCTCTTTTCTTAAATGTGCATTAGCGACAACCAATACGTCAGCAAGCCCATGCAGACTTGACCCATAACACCCATCAATCGCAACAATTGCAAAACTGATCATTTTGGCTGTTTTCCCCATAAAATTGTCATTTTGAATGATATTACGCGGTTATTGATGATACTACAATGATCACTTCTTACTTTATATGGAAGTCATTATGGCATTACCAAAACAATTCACAGGTAAGTTAGCCTTACCTGTTGTCAGTGCGCCGATGTTTTTAGCTTCGACACCTCAAATGGTGGTTGCCAGTTGTATAGAAGGCATCATCGGCACTTTTCCTGCAGCTAATCAACGAACAAGTGAAGGGTTGGAGCGTTGGGTCATTGATATTAAACAATCATTAATTGCTTATGAAATTGCTTCAGGAAAGCAAGCGGCACCATTTGGCGTTAATGTAATTGTCCATAAAACCAATCCTAGAGTGAAGGCCGATTTAGCGCTACTGGTTAAGCATAAAGTACCTTTATTGATCACTTCCCTTGGGGCGGTAAGTGATGTAGTTGATGCTGTTCATTCCTATGGTGGTGTTGTCTTTCATGATGTTATCAACGCAAGACATGGGCGTAAGGCTATGCAGGCAGGTGTTGATGGCCTTATAGCTGTCGCTGCTGGCGCAGGAGGTCATGCGGGTACCTTGCATCCTTTCGCCTTAATACAGGAGTTGAGGCAATTCTTTGATAAAACGATTATTTTATCGGGGGCTATCTCAACAGGAGCTGAAATTGCGGCAGCACTTTGTTTAGGGGCTGACCTTGCTTATATGGGCACTCGCTTTTTAGCGACACAAGAATGTCAGATAGCGAATGAGTACAAACAACTGCTTATTGAATCTAGTGCCGAAGACATTATTTATACCAATGCTATCTCAGGAATCCCTGCTAGTTTCGTCAAAAAAAGTATCGAGAATGCGGGCTACGATTTAAATAATTTACCAATACCTGATGGTTTTGATATTGGCGCGGAAATGTCTGATGACAATAAACATCATGAAAACGCTACTGTAACCGCTAAACCATGGAAAGATATATGGTCGGCTGGTCAAGGGGTTAGCGCGATTAAACACGTAATTTCAATTAAAGAGCTAATTAATCAACTCTCTGAAGAATTCGAGCTTGCTATGTTAAAAGTGAAAGTCAAAAGCTGAAGCCAAATAAAGCAGTCAACGTTCAATAAACGCAATAATCTCAATAAATTTAAGAAAATAGAAAATAGAAAATGACAAATTACCCAACACGTTTAACCGATACAATATACGACGATATTTGGTTACCCGCAGAAACTATCGAAGTACGTACCAAAGTAAGAGCATTTGCTGATTATGTTTGATGTTCTATTGCTCATCAATTAAATAATATACCCGAAGTTCTTAATACACTCCCTTGGCCGTTAGTTAAACAAATGGGGGAAGCTGGTCTTTTTGCTATACCATTTGAGAAAAAATATGGTGGTGCTGGGTTATAATTTACAACCTTAGCAACTATGGTGATGTTAGAAGAAATTGACTAGGTAAATTCGGGTGTTGCTGCTGCACTTATTGATATGCAAGTAATTGACTTTATAGATATTTAACCGGGAGTGTTATTGGTAGTGGTAGGTAATTTACTATCTCAAAAGTTAAAAGTTATTTTTCTTTATATAACCAAACGGTCAATTTTTAACTTAAAACAACCTCGCCATTTTGAGTGGTTAGTTTAAATATAACTATGCCACGGTCGGGTTTACTTTTTGAAGGGGTTTTCAACACAAGTGAACATGAAAGAACGTTTATAGCCAGAACGTGCAGGCTTTCTAATTTCAAGCTTATGTTTTATTACGCAAAAACTAGATAATCTTATCGATGCAACTTTTTTCTAAACTGCGCAGGAGTTAGTGTGTTTGCTTTTGCAAATTGCGTTGTCAGATGACTTTGACTGTTGAAACCTAATTTGTCTGCAATGTGAGTAATGGCTAAATCACTGTGCAGTAGTAGCTCTCTTGCTCGCTCAAGACGTGTTTTAATAATAAATTGATGCACTGTATTACCAGTGACTTCTAAAAATAAAATCCTAAAGTAAGACGGACTCACGTGGGCTAATTGAGATAAGTTTGCAATGCTTAAGTCACCATCAAGATGGGTATGTATATAGGTCACGCTTTCTCGAATTCTTGGTAGTTGAGCCGAGTTTGAATTTAAGAGGATAGATTTTTTATTATGTAATATACGATCAATTTGCATTAACGTAGCTGATGATATAGCGTTCAAATAATCCAGATCTTCATCTTTATACATACTACAGCTGGATATTAATTGCCTGATTAGAGCATCTAATAACGCATCATGAAGCACTATAGGCCCCATAAGACTCATCAATAATTCACCTATTTTTTTTGTTAGCGCGTTCGTTATAGGCTCTACATAAATTATAGAAAAATCAACATTACCTTTCATTTGATAAGTAATATCCACTCCCAAAGGAAACAATGTAACTGAGCTGGATGACGATACCTCTAGGGTATTAGCTTGGACATTGGTCCCCGCAAACTGTAAGCCAAATACGAGAGCTGGTAATGCAATGGTTTTTGGTGGCTGTTCCGCACAAATAAAACGCTCGATATGAAAAGGCGTCCGTGTGGCTACAAATTGGCTCATAACCGGCTCTGCTTTTATGACATCAACCGCCAATCGTCTAGCTTCATCTATATTACTTCGCATAGGTCAATCTATTATTGAGTATTTATGTACCATTGATAATAGTCATTTTTTGTAATAATTGCAGTCTATTTATAAAATACTGACAATTTCAATCAGTCTATAGTGGCTTTATTGAACAACAACCACACAAGATACTCCTATGACATATGTTAATGCTACGATAAAATTCAGCGATGGTGAAGTTAAAACTATTGAGGTCAAAAATAACCAAACGGTGTTGGAAGCAGCTGAAGAACAAGGCGTATATCTTATCAATGATTGCCGTGAAGGAACTTGTGGCGTCTGTATGTGCGACGGTGGTAAGGGGACTACTTCAATGGACTCATCAGCGGCACTGAGTACCAGAGAAATAAAAAAAGGTAAACTATTACCTTGTAGCCTTCGCGCACAAAGCGATATAGAGCTGTATTTTGATTACCCTATCGATCTTTGTATGCCCCAATTAAAGGGTTCTATTAAAACATCATTAGTATCTGTTGAGATGATTTCTGACAGTACGGCATTAGTAAAACTCGATGCCTCTAGTTGCGCGCATACCATTAATTTTTCAGGTGGGCAGTTTGTTTCAATGACTCTCCCCGGGACCACGGATAAACGCTCTTATTCAATGGCTAATTTGCCCAACGAAGCCAACGAGCTTGAGTTTATTATTCGTATATTACCCGATGGTTTAATGAGTAACTACCTTCGAGATCAAGCGAAAAACGGTGACATTATTACGTTAACACCACCCAAAGGGAGCTTTAGTTTACGTAACGTTGTTCGCCCATTATTACTTATTGCCGGTGGTACCGGTTTATCAGCTATCGTTTCGATGTTACAAGAATTGGCGCAAGGGCCAAATCGCTCACAATCTGTACGTATGATTTATGGTGTTACGGCATCCGTTGATGTTTGTTACATTGACGTATTGGAAGCACTTAAAGAGAAAATGCCTAAGTTTACCTATGATATTGTCGCCGTCAATACGGATGATAATTGGCAGGGTCCCGTTGGATTTGTCACTGATTTAATGCAACCAGAAGATATGTTCGCTGGTGCCATTGATGCCTATTTATGTGGACCACCACCGATGATTAATGCCGTCAAAAACTGGTTTGATCAATCAGGGCTAGAAGGCTACAAAGTGCATACAGAAATATTTGCGCCAGCGGCGATTACCACAAAATCGAAAGAACCGATTGTTGCCGGTTTAAAACCTTATGGTAGAGCCGTTGTGGTTGGCGGCAGTATGTCGGGTATGTGTACGGCGAAAGTACTGAGTGATTATTTTGACGAAGTCATTATTCTTGATGCTGATATAGGGCATGAATTAGATGACCCGCGTGAAAAAACGCCGCAAGCTAACCATGCTCATCACCTTTTACACAGAGGTCAAGTAGAGTTAGAGCATCTATTTCCTGGTTTTTTAGAAGAGTTAAAAGCGGCAGGCGCCAAGGTGATTGACGCATCAAAAAGCTACCGTATTTTTCAAAATGGTAGCTGGAAAGTTGTTTGTGATTCTGGCGTTAAAGCCTGTGCTTTACGTCGGAGTTTATTAGAAGGGGTGTTAAGAGAGCGCATAGAAACCATCAATAATATTGATTACCGTTACGAATCAACCGTTGATAGTTTATTACTCAATGATCAAACACAAGCCGTTAGTGGTGTGAGTTATATGACCCTCGATGGGGAAGTTACCTTAGCGGCTGATTTAGTGGTTGATAGCAGCGGTAAAAACGCTAAATTCCAAAATATAATGAGTGAATTTGACTACGAGCAACCTGAAGAAAGTGAAATGGCTATTGAAGTCACTTACTCGTCAGTGTTTTTTACGATTGACCCAAAAGATGCCCCAGCAGATTGGGAAATAATGACTATCTACAATCATCGCCCCTATGAGCGTGATGTAACCTATGCCGCCTTTTACTCTGAAGATAAATCATCATTCTTAGTGACTATGTCGAGTTATGGCAGAGACAACTCGCCAAAAACCATTGAAGAGTTTATTGAGTGGTCGCGTGTTCTTCAGCAACCTCATGTTTACGATTTAATTCAAAAAGCGACACCAGTCACTGATGTGAAAGTGTTTAAATTCCCACGTATGTTCCGTCGCCACTATGAAAAGCTAGCTAATATTCCAGCAGGATTTTTCGTGATGGGGGATGCGTTTGCATCTGCAGACCCTGTCTCGGCAGCAGGTATGACTAAATGTTTTCTTGAAGCTAGAGCATTGGAATCAATATTAGCTAATCCAAGTAATTCGCTTACCGATGTGCCTAAACTGCAATACCAAGCTGCTGCTAAGATTTTTGATGAAATATGGTCTGTATTGAGCGAGCAAATTTATCGTTTTCCATGGGTGGAAGGTAAAAGACCGTTCTACCAAAAAGCCATGAACCTTTACGTTGATCATGTCATGAAAATATCAGCGTTCGATAAAGAGGCCTTCGTTGCCTTTTTGCGAGTAACCAACTTTACGGCGCCGATGCAATCATTATTAAAGCCGCGTATTGTGTTCAAAGTAATAAAACATATGCTCACCAAAAACCTGGTGGTCAAACATGATCTGCCTGAAGTAGGTGAACGTAGAGAACCTGTATTCTTAGACGACTAATTTTTATGAAAACTTCAATGATGAGAATTGACATGAATAATAGCTATTTAAAAGTTTGTGCGTGGGGAGGGCCTATTTTTACCGTATGCTTTCTTGTTGCCTTCATTCTTCTTGCGGGTTTTTTACCGCCGCCATCACCAGCAGCTAGTGCTGAAGCCATTGCAGAATTTTATGCAGAGCATTCGATTGGCATTCGTTCTGCGTGTGTTTTAATGATGTTAGGATTTTCTTTTGCGGCACCTTTTTATGCCGCAATTACGGTACGCATGCGGCAAATGGGCAATAGCAGTCCTGCTTTGGTCGCAACATTTGCTATAGCTACAGCCGCCATCACGGCCGTTATATTCGTGGTAATAACTGCATGGGCTGCTGCGGCATTTCGGGTTGATCGCTCTGCCGAGTTAATTCAAGCATTTAATGATTTCGCCTTCCTGCTAATTATTTGGCCTGGGTCAATTATTTCCATGTCATATTTTGCTTTGGGTTTTGCTACTATTTCAGATAATAGAGCAATTCCTGTGTTTCCTCGTTGGTTTGGCTTTATGAATTTTTGGATGGGATTCATGCTATACGGTGGTGCCATTTTATTGTTCTTTAAAACAGGGCCTTTTGCGTGGGATGGCTTATTTGCCTTTTGGATCCCAGCCGTCGCTTTCTTTGGTTGGTATATTGTTACTTCCATAGTACTCATAAAATCAATCAACAGAGACCGACACCTTAATGAGTGATAATAATGCCAGCATCGGTGATGACCCAAAAATAAGAATGACGGGTGAAGCCGGTGTCTGGGGGTTTATTATCGGTGATATGATGTTGTTCAGTACTTTCTTTATCAGTTATTGCTGGGACCGTAGCAACGATCAACTTGTATTTTTAAATGCACAACAAGCGTTGAATCAAACCTTTGGTGTTATCAATACTTTGTTACTTTTAACTGGCTCGCTGTTTGTCGTATTAGCTCTACATTCTGCTAGAAAAGCCATGAGCACAACCGTCACTCACATGTTATTAGCCGCGATTATATGCGGTTGCTGTTTTATTGGTAGTAAAGTGATTGAGTACACTGGGAAAATACAAGACGGTTATAGCTTACTAACCAACGACTTTTTCATGTATTATTTTATGTTAACGGCAATACACTTGTTACACGTTATTATCGGTATCGGCGTACTGTTATATTTATGGGATAAAAGCAGGGAGCCTTCTTGCAATATCACTTTTATTCAGCATTTAGAAAGTGGCGGTGCCGTGTGGCATATGGTCGACTTACTGTGGCTTGTCTTATTTCCATTGTTGTATTTGGTGAAATAAATGTATAGATCAAAAACATCATTCAAACATGATCTTATCTTATGGTTAGTATTGGTATTATTTACCTTATTATCATGGATTTTAGGGCATGATTTTACGGCCATTGATACCAAGATACTGTCCATCATTATTCTGATTATTGGCTTTATTAAGGTTCGTATAGTGTTAATGAATTTCATGGAAATAAAAACAGCCCCACGTTACTTACGTTGGTTTATGGATGGATGGTGCCTTGGGGTTTGTGGACTATTACTATTTATCCTTTATCGGTAGCAGCGTAAAATATCTCAGTAAGTTTATTTTATGGTAACCTTATTACGACATACACTAATAGGATTAATATTGTAGTGACTGAGTTATTTAAGAGCATGTGCCCAGTTAAATACAAAATAAAAGAGCAAATATAGCGGTGTAGTCTTCTTTGTATTTGACCTTTTTACCGTGAAGAACAAGTATCGACTGGTCATGACCTTGTGAGACTTATCTTAGAGTGGTTACGAAAATTGAGTTTTGAGTAGCTTTAGAATGCTTTGTTTAAACTGGCCCTTCGGGAGCTTTCCAGCGCTTCGATAACCGCACAGAATTTCTTTCATATAGAGTGACAATGTGAAAAAAATTCTATTTGTTCTCAAACCGCTGGCAAGCTCTGAGTGGAAACTAACTTAATGGACTTGGTATTAGTTCAATCAACGCTCAAATTGAAATTGCAACGGAAGAACAATCAGTCTTCACTGATGTGGTTGTTGCAAAGCATTCAAGAAGTCAGACCAATATTAACCATTAGATGATGTGATTTTCGCTCACTTGTTGGCAAATATTAACGATACTCAAGCAGTACTTTACAAGATCATACTTTCATCTCGATAGAGCATGATAATTGACTGTTGTTTTAAAACAACATCGCCATTTTGAGTGGTTAGTTTAAGTTCAAATATAACTATGCCACGGTCGGGTTTACTTTTTGAAGGGATTTTTTTAATACAAGTGAGCATGAAAGACAGGGTATCTCCTGCACGCGCTGGTTTTGCTATTTCAAATTCATGTTTAATCCCACCTATACCAGCGTAGTCATTAGTGTCATTAAATAATTTCGAAGCAATACAAAATAAATAAGCACTTGGCGCGGTAATACCACCGTAAAAGCTTGTTTTTGCGGCAATAGGGTCTGCATGAAAAGGTTGAGGATCCCAAATGAGCGAAAATTCCACAATATCTTTTTCGTTTAAGTAAAAACTATTGCCTTGCCATGTTTGGCCGATAGTGCAGTTATCAAAATTAACCATATTTTTTACTCTAAATCAAAGCCACTTAACATCTTAAGTAGCTTTGATTGTTTATTGTTTTTACTCGAAGCGAGCAATGACACTCTTTCCGATAATTTCTTTCATTATCTCTGAGGTACCACCATAAATACGCTGTACACGTGCATCGACATAAAAACGTGAAATTGGGTATTCTTGCATATAACCGTAACCGCCAAACATCTGTAGCGCTTCATCAATCACTTTACACTCCATTTCACAAGCAGAATATTTTGCGATACTGGCTTGCTCTGTCGTTAATGTTTTATTGGCTAAGAGTTCTTTATAATGCTCAAGCATAATGCGATGTAATTCAGTTTGGGTTTTCATATCAGCTATTTTATGGCGAATACTCTGTAATTTCGCTATGGGCTGACCAAAGGCGTGTCGATCTTTTATGTAGTCAAGCGCTAGGTTTAAAGCACCTTCAGCATGTGCAATTCCAATAGCAGCACAACCTAAACGTTCACGCGGTAATTCGTGCATTAGGCCTAAGAAGCCTTGGTCTAGTGTCCCTAACAAATCATCTTCAGTCACGGCAATATTATCAAAGAATAATTCCGAGGTATCTGCAGCATGTTGACCCATTTTATGAAGATTTTGACCACGGCTAAAGCCTTGTTTATCACCATCTACTAAAAAGAGTGACGTTCCTTTTGAGCCTGCTACCGTTAAATCAGTTTTAGCCGCCACAATATAAACCGACGAGTTTTGACCATTAGTGATAAAGGTCTTTGAACCATTAATACTCCAGCCATTTTTTGATTTTGATGCAGTAGTTTTAATGCCTTGTAAGTCACTACCTGCGCCAGGTTCAGTCATACAAATTGCGCCAATACAGTGACCAGTTACCATGCCCGGTAGGTATTTTTGTTTTTGTGATTCGGTGCCTAAATTTAAAATATAGTGAGCAGCAATATCGGCATGCACTAATAAATTACAAGCTAAAGAGAAATAGCCTGCTTTGGCGATTTCTTCAATCACTAAAAAATTAAAATCTACACTAACGCCAAAACCACCGTACTCTTCAGGAATATCACAACATATTAAACCTTCTTCGCCCATTTGATGCCAAACCGATTTAGGAATGATTTTATCTTTTTCCCATTGTTCATAATGTGGCGCAATTTCGTTATCAATAAACCGAAGAACGGTTTCTCTAAAAATATTTAATTCTTGTTGTAATTCTGATCTCATGGTGATTTCCTCAATCTATTTTCTATCTAGTGTTAGGTTTATCTACAATTTAGTTAACGGCATTGTCGTTAATTAGTTGGTGTATTTGTTCAGTGCTATAACCCAATTGGCTGATGATCTTTTGCGAATCATGCCCGTTAGGCTCAGTAACAAACATATTGTCAATACTTTGTTGGTGGTCAAATTTAATCGCTGGCGCTATTTGTTTAACAATTCTTCCTGTTAAGGTAGTAACATCTACCAGCATATTTCTATCTTTCATCAATGGTGATTTAGCCAATTCAGTCATAGTTAAAACGGGTTCAATGCAGGCATCTAAGGGGGCAAAAATAGCCATCCAATCTGCGAGAGATTTTTGTTTTAATAGTACAGCTGTATCTTTGATAAGTGTTTGTTGCAGATCCTTGTCTGTTGAAAAACTTCTTTTGAGCCATTGTGGTTGTTCAATACTTTCAAAAAAGGCGTTCGCAAATTTTGGTTCTAAACGGCCAATCGCAAGGTAGCGACGATCAAGGGTTTGATAATAGGCATAAAAATGCCCACCATTGAGAACCGTAACACTTAACGTAGGATCTTCATCACCGCATGGTGAGAACCACCCGCAATATCCGCAATATTAAAAGCCACAACCTTGTTAAACTTGTGTAGCTGCCTGTTTGATTGCAGATGCATTTGTTACATCAAGTCATAGGTCAATTGCTGTTGCCCCTAGTACTTGTAATTATTTTTGAACATTCTTTAATGAATTGTGATTATCGATTAAGGTTTATTTTGTGATTGTTTTTGAGTGCGAACCAAAATAACCCCGCAAAAACTAAGTCACAGCTACCAGCTAAAAATAATGGCAAAATAGTTATATTTAAAAAAAGATGGTAGGAAAATAGCACAAAAACGCCAATTTTAGCCATCATGCCTAACCAAACAATGGCTTGATATTTATTTAAATCTTTACTGGCTAAATAATAACCAACCCCAAAGGTTGTGATGGCTAATCCTGTAAACTCTACCATTACGTTATATTGTGGTTTATCTGTTAGCTCAAAACCGATGAATGAAAACAACCATTGGTGAGCGAACAAAAAGGTGGCACCTATAGAAACATTAAAAACTGCTGCAATTAAGAACAATACTTTTGTTTTGTTATTTTTAGTCTGCATAACTAGAATTCCTGTGCTATTAAATTTGAATACAATTAATTTTAGGGAGGGTAAAGGTAGAACTTAATAAAGAGTAGTTTTTGTCTAAATTTAAAAAGGCTTAATAAATATTAAGCCTTTTTAGACTATTTATACGGGAAGGGTATGCCTTAAGTATAAATAGCTTTAGGATTTACTATTAAAAGTTGTAACCCAGTTCTAATGTTATCTCACGCCCTTCATTTAACGTATGAGCAAACGCACCAGAATTTAAAGGTATTTTTGAAGTGTAAAGTTCATAACTTTCATCGAGAACGTTACTGACTACTAGCGCAACATGCCAATTGTTTTCTAGTGAAGTCAATGTGGCACGATAGTGAACTAGAGCATAACCATCTTGTTTGGTTAGTATTTCATTATCAGATGACGTGGTGTGCTCTGATTTATAGCTAACACTTAGCATATTAGTTAGATTGTAATCACTAGATACTTCCCATGTATGTTCAGCGGCAATAACGCTTGTATACTTTGCAACCCAAGGTAGTTGTTGACCCGACCAGTCACACTCATTTCTGTTGTTTTCTGGGTTGGCTGTACCCAATGGGTTTTCTGAAAAACTACATGAGGCATTATTAAATTCATCATAAGTAAAGTCTAAATATTCAGCATTGGCGGTGATTCTCAGATCATCAGTAGCGACCCAGATTAGCTCAACATCAACCCCTTGTTGAATTGAACTCGCCGCATTACCGACGTTAAAACCTACACTGCCGTTGAAAACAGAGACTTGCAAGTCGTCATATGTTCCATAGAAGGCACCAATATTTAAGCGTACTGTTTCCCAATCAAGTTTAACACCCACTTCAAAGGCATTAGCGCTTTCGTCTTCAAACTCAGCTCCTTCTTCACCTGTGCCACCTACAGCTTCATAGAGAAGATCAAAACCGCCTGCTTTAGCACCGTTTGCCCAGTTTGCGTAGACCATCATCTCATTATTAGCTTGATAACGAACACTTGCTTGAAACATGGAGTGCTCTTCTTTACGTAGCATGTCAGTATAAGCATGAGGAGTTCCACCGGGCGCTACTAATTGATAACCCATGAAGTAATCAGGTAATACAACAGTACCAGGAGGATAGGGTGCACCAGCTTTTACGATGCCTACTAATGTACTGTAATCTTTTAACTCGCCCATTGCTGGATCATCAACGTGCTTAACATCAGCTAAGCGTATAGATTGGTCTGCGGTTTTTTCACTTTCAGTATAACGTGCGCCTAATGACATGCTTAGTTTATCTGTAAATTCGTAGTCTATTTGAGCAAAAATAGCTGCGACCTCAGTATTTTGATCTAAATTAGCATGACGAGAAAATGGTGATACATCAGCTGCTAAACCTGCGGCAAACTCTGCTGGCATTAACCCTGCTTTTACTGCTGGCGCTAGTGCACCACCAACAATAAGCGGCATATTAAAATCACTATAAAAATCGTTTTTAAACTCATCGTCTTGATAATACAAACCCACTAAAAGGTCTAATTTATCAGTGACATCAATTGCTAAACGTAACTCTTGTGAGAGTTGTTCATAGGTTTCATCTTGTCCGGTATCAATAATACTCAATGGTGTTATATCAACATCATATGCTTGGGTAAAATCATAATTACTTGAACCAGTTATTGAGGTTAGTGTGATTTTATCGTTGATATTATAAACAATTTCCAGCATGGTTTCATCGTTTTCAACTAAACTAAAATCAGGTCCGTTGGTGAAAGGTGCGCCATTACCAATATTAAGTTCATCATCCCCCATACCTAAGGCTATTAAAGGTGAGTCGTTTTTATTGGTAAAGTCAGTATTAAGGTGCATTAGTGGGTCAAGGTTATTACCAATGGTTTTAAAGTTACCTTGTTCGAATCGTAAATAAATACTTAAATTATCGCTAGGCTCCCAAATGGCGCCAATACGAAAAGCATCATCTTTTGCTTGTATTGAATCTTGTTGATTGTAGTGATTATACGCAGCTCCACTCGCTTGATCACGATATTTACCTGCAATACGTACGGCAAATTCATCACCTAAAGGAATATTAACACCACCCATAACTTGGCTGTGTTCATATTCTATACCGTATTTAACGGTAATATCACCCGTGACTTCAGAATCTAATTCAGGACGTTTTGTGATCATGCTAATCGCACCACCAACAGAGCTGTTACCATAAAGGGTAACTTGTGGCCCTTTAAGTACTTCAACACGCTCCATATCAAAGAAACCTGCGCGTTGTTGATTCATGCGACCACGATAAACACCATCAGCATATGTACCAACTGATTGTTCAAATGAAGCATTATCGCCTGAAGAAACACCACGTATGGATAAACGACTCTGAATCGCCAATGTAGGCTGTTCTAAGCCAGGGACAAAGGTACTTAAATCGTCTAAATCGTTAATACCCAGATCATTAATGTTCTGGCCCGTCATTGCGTTTACGCTCATAGGAACGTTTTGAATAGATTCGATTTTTTTACGTGCGGTGACTTCAATGACTTCAATTTTTAATGCTTTAGCTACTTTAGCGTCTTTAGCTGCTTCTTCAGCGATAGCTCCACCACTGAGTAACAATGAGGCACTAATAGCCAGTGCTAATTTATTTTTACGTAAACTTTTTTTATTTGTAATAATTTTCATATTTATCCTCTAGTAAGTTATTTTATTATTGTTTTTTTATTATTGTTTTTGATAAATTTAATTTACTCACATTTTCATGTGAAGATTTTATTTTATTTTTTCTAAAATATTGACAAAACCTGCGCTACCTAAGCCGCCATTATGCTGTAAAGCTAATCTTGCTCCTTCTACTTGTCGAACCCCCGATTGTCCTCGTAGTTGTTGAACTAACTCTGTAATTTGTGCCAATCCCGTTGCACCTAACGGATGTCCTTTCGCTAGTAGCCCTCCTGATGGACACACAACAACGTTACCCCCGTATGTATTATTACCATCAAATATAAACTGTTCAATTTCATCATCGCGACATAAACCCAGTGCCGCATAGGTGATTGCTTCATTACTGGTGAAACAGTCATGAAGTTCAATTACATCTATATCTCCTGGTGCAACACCCGCATCTTCATAAGCAAGGTCAGCTGCATTTTTGCTTAATGCTTTAAAGGTTATATCGAGTGGATCGCCAGTAAAGTAATCGGCTTTGTCGCTACACCAGCCCATGCCTTTGACAACCACTTGGATAGGTAAGTGGTTTTTCTTAGCAAAATCTTCACTACACACAATGACAGAAGCGGCACCACAACTAGGTGGACAGGCAAAAAATTTCCTTAAACCTTTGTAAATAGGGGGCTTTGATAAAATATCGTCTTCAGTTAATGGTGTTCTAAATATTGCCATAGGGTTATGCTCAGCATGCACTCGAGATTTCATGGTAATGCGTGCTAGAGCTTGTTCAGATACATTATAGTTATTCATTAATAATTCAGCTTGACAGCCGAACATTTGCACTGCAGGGGGTAAATCACGTTCAGCAGCTGGCAAATTCATTAAATCAGCTAAGGCAGTATTATGACGAAGTAATGGGCTAGGGCGGTCAGGAAACACCATTTCAATGGCACCAGGGTTCATTTGCTCAAAGCCTACTGCCATCACACATTCAGATTCTCCGTATTTCACTGCTTTTACCGCTAAAGCAAACGCGGTAGAGCCACTAGCACAGTTGTTATTGACATTAGTAATAGGAATGCCAGTGATACCTACCCGATAAAGTGCTGCTTGACCCGAACAACTGTCGCCGTAAACATAAGAGGCAAATGCTTGTTCAATTTTTTCATAACCAATACCTGAATCAGTTAGCGCGGCTTGTGCGGCATTTGCCCCCATCACATCATAGCTATCGCTTTGACCAGGTTTTTTAAATGGCACCATTCCAACGCCGCAAATCACTACTTTTCTAGTCATAATAATTCCTATTTAATAGTTATTAGTTAACGTTACGGGCAGAAGTTGACCAATACTGTTTGCGAATGTCCGCTTTAAGTACTTTGCCTACAGTGCTACGGGGTAAGTCAGTAACAAAATCAACAGATTTAGGTGCTTTAACACTACCTAACGCTTTTTTAGTTAGTGTGATCACTTCCTCTTCTGAAAGAAACTCACCAGGTTTTAACTGAATAACTGCTTTAACCGCTTCACCCCATTTTTCGTCGGGAATACCAACAACAGCACACTCTTGTACGGCTGGTTGTGAGTTGATGAATTGTTCAATTTCATTAGGAAAAACATTGAAACCACCGGTAATGATCATGTCTTTTTTTCGATCAACAATAGTGATATAGCCATCTTTGTCCATAACACCTACATCACCAGTGTGAAGCCAGCCATCAATTTGTACTTCAGCTGTTGCTTGGTCATTTTTGTAATAACCCGGATTAACTAAGTTACTTTTCACACAAATTTCACCCGCTTCACCTTTAGGTAATGCTTGGTTATTATCATCCATTATGGCGACTTGGTTCATTACACAAGGACGACCAACACTGGCTAAACGTGATTCGTTAATTGAACCATCTGCATTCATATAATCCCAAGGGGCTTTGGCACAAATAGCCGCAGGCGCTTCAGATTGTCCAAATGCTTCAGTCATTACTGGGCCGAAAACGTCAATTGCTTCTTTTAATTTAGACAATGACGTAGGGGCCGCACCAACAAGGAAATGTTGTAGTGATGAATAGTTATAATTTCTCACATTCTCATGAGCCAACATCATATACATAACGGTTGGAGGCAAGAAAAAATGGGTGATTTTTTGAGCTTCAATGGTGTTTAAAATACCTTCTGGATCAGCAGCTGCCATCATCACGTTTTTACCACCACGGGCAAAATGTAAGGCACCAATTAAGCCTGCGGAGTGGGTCATAGGTGCAACCACTAAATGACAGGTGTTATCGTAATAGTTAAAATGACTATAAAAATTAGTAAACATGGTTTCAATCGCCTTGTGTGACATGATCACACCTTTTGATTTACCTGTCGTGCCACCTGTTGGGAATATCGCGGCGATATCGTCAGGCATTTCATCACCTATTTGATGAAAATCATCGGCGTCGAACATCCAATCTGCTAATTTTTCGCCTTCAACATCTGTGCTATTAATACAGACAATATGTTGTAAATTTGGTGTGTCAGCAGCAATAGCACGTGCTTCTTTCTCATAATTTGAATGATATAATAATAAATCACCATCAAAGCGGGTTAGCAAGTCAACATTGATATCAATAGGGTTACGAGGGTTGATAGGTAACCATATTGCTTCAGCTCTGAAGATACCTAAAAGTACTTCAAAAGCAATATTTGAATTTGGTCCTAAAATACCAATTTTAGATCCTTTACCAAAACCCTTTTTATGAAGGGCGCTGGCTACTTTATGTGAAATTACAAGCGCTTCTTCATAGGTGGTATTTGCACCATCAGCTAAGTCATGAAAAGCAACATTGTCAGGGTATAGGGTAGCACCTTGGTCAAAAAAATCAATAACTCTCATGGTTAGTCCTTAAATTGTTTCTAGTTTCATTGAACAGAAACCAAAGCCTTCTAAAGCACCGTAAAGTTCACGATGACCGACGACTTTACAAGGTGATTGGAAACCCACATTATTTGGACCTTTACCGATCAACGTTTTGGCGATAAACGCTTGAACTAATCCTGTTTGGATATAAGCACTGTGGCCAAGAATGGTGCAACACACTTGTGATTTAGGACCTGTACCATAAACACGGTCAACTAAGCGATGAATATTGCGGTTTTCACGAGGTGGCATACTGGGAGTGATACTGGCGGCGATAGCATCTAATTGTGCTTCTTGTTCTTCAAGAGGTAAGTCTTTGATGTTGCTGTTGTAATTGGCTGCTATATCCATAACAGCGCGCATCAGTGGGCGATTAGTAAAACCTGTTAATGAAGTAGCGGTATGAACACGAACATCGTTGGCATACCAAAGAGGAAGGCTACCGCCGCCCCATGGTAAAGCCATAATAGTCGCATTAAAACCCGGAACAGTAACCTCATGACCGTGGGCCATAGGGTCTTGAATCTCAACAAGATGATTGTTCTCAAGCCAATGCTGTTTGTTTCTACACATATCCATGACGGTTTGTGTTGAACCCACAGTTGGTACACCTGTTGGAATACAAGCCGCATTGATTGAATCAATCGTAGAGTCTTCTAAACAGAACTCAGCAGCAATATTACCTACTGCGTGCATATAAGATGTGGATGGTGCTAATACCAAGCCTTTTTCTGCAAATGAATCACTATAAATATCACGCATCTCCATCATCCACGCTTGTTCACCTGTGGTGTCAAGGTAATGACATTGTGCGGCAAGACAAGCTTCAACCACAGTACTTCCAAAACGGGAAAATGGGCCTACGGTATTACAAACCACTTTAGCGCCTGAGAAAAAATTAGTTAATGATTCTACGTTATGCGCAACAGTTTGAATTTCATAATCAGCGGTTTCAATGCCTGGTACTTTAGCCATTGCTTCTTCAATTTTGGCTCTGTTACGGCCAGCGGCAATGAAAGGAATTTGATATTCGCGTAAAAATTCACAAATTAAACGGCCAGTGTAGCCACTTGCGCCATATACGATTACTGGTTTTTTGTTCATTGTCTTAATCCTATTTTAAATAGTTTGTTATTAATATGAGTGTTATTTTTAGCCATTACGCGCTATAAATTCTTTACTTAGCCATCTAGCAGCTTTCAACCCTAGAATGTTATTTTCACCGTCTGCAATTTGGGCGGTTCGTGCATCACGGAATAATTTTTCGGTGGGGTATTCTTTGGTTAAGCCATTACCACCAAGAATTTGAATCGCTTCGCTGGTCACTTCAACACAAGTATCGCTAACAAACGTTTTACTGGTAATAGAGGCTAAAAGGTGTGGGCCCTTGGGGCCGTAGTTATAAGCAAAAACACGCAGTGCTAATGCACGACAAGCTTCTACTTTTTGCTGCATTTTGAATAGACGTAACTTAACACTTTGATGTTCAATAATGGCTACACCCCCTTGTTTTCTTTCATGTGCATAAGCAAGAGCGTGTTCGTAAGCTGCACGGGCTACACCAGTAAATGAAATTCCCATTTCCATGTTACCGAAGGTTAAAGCGCCAATAAAACTTGGGAAAGCACTTTCTTTATCGGCAATAACGTAACTCATCGGTACACGAACTTCATCGAAAAACACTTCGCCTTGACACAATGAACGCATGCCCATTTTATCTAAAGGCTTACCTTTTGATACTCCTGGTAAGTCAAAAGGGACGAGTACGGCGATTTGATTTAATGAACCATTTTCTTTATATACACCGTCGCCGTAATCACAAGGAAGATAACAAAGTCCACATTCTGCAATGGGTGTGGCAGAGACCCAAGCAGAAGACTGACCGGTAATAACTAACTCATCACCATCGACTCTCGCTACGAGATTTCCTTTGTTTTGTTTGCCCCCAGGATGGATTTCAGTGCCTTCCATATCTACTATTTCAGAGCCTTTATCAGGTTGTGTTGCTACCCAACAGCCTCTTAACTTACCAAAGCGTTCAATTAATTCAGGGTTGCCAGTATTATAGGCTGCAAAGGCTGGGAATTTTAACACCATGGATGTTAATGCTAATCCGCAATCACCCCAGGCTAATTCTTCAAAAATAATAGGGATAATACGTGCTTTTTCGTCATCGCTCATACCGCCAATAGCTTCTAAATCTAAGATGCCTGATTCATCCATTTTTTTTATGTAATCCCATAAAGGAGACTCTGGAGCGATAACATCCTCAGCTGACATTTTATCCAAGTTTTCGCCAATAGGGCGCATAACTTCAGCAGCAAAACGGTGAGCTACATCTTGTATAGCTAACTCTTCTTCACTCATTACTGCATCAAAACCTGTTAACCCAAGGTTTGGGTTCATAACTTTTTCGATATTAAACATATATTCACCTATTGCATTAGCGTTAATCTTTCTAAGTGCAGCTAATTTTTTTTATGTTTATACCTTATGCTTAAGTTTGCCGTGCAATATCACCCTAAAGGGTGATATTGGTAAAATAGTTAAAATTATTTTTTTATATGTTTTTTTTCAATAGTTTATTCTTTGTGTTTATTTTTGTATTAAGTGGTTTTTTGTATTTTTGTTGTTTTTATCACCCGTGTTATAAGAGACTGATAAAGAATAATGACTAGCCGTAGGTCACTAAAAATTGAATGCCATTTCAAAAGTTCTACATAAAAAAAAGCGACTTACGCAATAACGTAAGTCGCTTTTTTATCATTCAACGTTGAAATAAAATGAAATAGGTCTAGGTAATAAGGCCCATACCACTTAATAACCCACCATCAATTTGATGAACTGAGCCATTCATATAGGATGCTTGATCTGATGCTAACCAAATGACAAAGTTAGCGACCTCTGCTGGAGTAGCGCCTCTACCTAGTGGGATCATTGCGTTAAACCCATCAACTTCTTCTTGAGCAAGCGCGTTGTTTGTCATGTCTGTCACAATATAACCAGGGCATATTGCTACACACCTAATACCCTTGCGGCTATATTCTAACGCAGTCGTTTTAGTTAACCCGGTTACACCATGTTTGGCTGCAACATAAGGTGAAAGAGTTCCCATACCGACTAAACCGTCAACTGAAGCAGTGTTAACGATAACCCCACTGCCATTTTTAACCATTTCAGGAAGTGCAGAACGAGTACAATTGAAAACACCGGTTAAATTAATAGCAATAACTTTATCCCACATATCATTACTGGTGTCTGTTATTACCGCTCTATCGCCAGAAATACCAGCGTTGTTAAATATTATATCTAACTTACCAAAAGCTGAGACAGTTTTAGCTACCATGTCATCACAAGCTTTCGAATCTGCAACATTAGTCATAATAGAAATGGATTCACCGCCAGCCTCCGCTATACGTTTTGCGGTTTCAGCTAATCCTGCTTCATTAATATCAGCTAAGCCTACTTTTGCACCATTTTGAGCAAATTGAATTGCACTTTCACGACCTATACCGCCTGCTGCACCTGTTACAATAGCGACTTTTCCTGTAAATAATCCCATATCAACCTCGTTTAATAGTTTTTTTTTGATCATTCTTTTCATCAAAATCAGCATATCATTGAAGAATTATCGTCTAATCACCCTAAAGGGTGATTAGATCAAATGTCTGCAGTGGTTAACTCTAATAAATGAATTTTTCAGTTATTAAAAGATAACGTTAAGGTAGACATAATAGTGAAGTTGAGTTTTAAACCCCTATTAGTATTAATCGTTGTTTTTCGCCAACAGCGTGTAGTCAAAATAGTATTATAGCGCTGCGAATACTCCATTAGTAGTAGCATTTGATCATAATAATATTGAATACCAAATAATAGTTCGCCGCGAAACGAAAACTCTCATTTGGACGATACCAGTAAGTAAAGTAAATACAAAATTTATTACAAGAAATTGATTTGCAAGATAAACCATTTAAAATAAAACATTCCGGAGTTTAAATATGAAATTATCATTACATAAAACCTTTAGTACACTCGCTTTAACATCTGCGCTTGTTGGATTCACGACTCATGCAGTTCAGACTGACACGTCAGCTGAATTTTTTGCTGATAATGGCAAGGTAACAACACCTGAATCTTACCCAACGAATGAAACATCACATCAAATGTTGAAGAATCAAGATTTGGTTGGCGTTAATAAATTTCTACATAAAAGAGACTTATCACCTACAGATAATCAACCTGTCGTTCGTATGAACCGCGATACTTATTACTCTCTTGCTGTTATTGATGTATCTAAAGGGGCAACAATAACTATACCTGAAATACCAAAAGGTAAATATGTATCGGTACAACCGGTGACAGAAGATCATCGTACTCAAGCTATGGGCTATGGTGCTGGTAAATATTCGCTATCAACGCATACCGGGACTCATCTTTATGTTGTCATTAGACTTGATTCATCGATATCAGCAACAGACGCAAGAGCCATTCAAGATAAAATGGTTATTTCGGCAAAATCAACCAACGCATTTACCGCAGCGCCGATAAACAAAAAATCATTTACAGAAGTTGAAGACGCACTAAAAGCACAAATGGGACCCATGGTAAAACGTGATGGTATTAATGCTCTAACGGGTATGTTTACCGACCCTCGTGATAGTTCTAAAGAATTATTTACCCAAGAAAAGTATCAAATTGGCGCGGCAGTTGGTTGGGGCGGCGCGCAAATGAAAGACAACATTTATGAAGTATCAGGTAATTACCCTGCCGATAAATGTTATCAAGCTACTTTTGAAGATCCAAAAAACAAAGCCTTTTGGTCATTCACGGTATATAACAAAAAAGGATTTATGTTTAACGACTTAGCGAACCTAAATACAAATACCGCGACAACAAACGCTGACGGAACTTATACGCTCAGTTTTGGTTGTGGTAGTGACGCCATTAACAATATCAAAACATCGAATCCTTCAGGGGTATTTAACTTAGCCGTTCGTCATTATATGCCGTCAGATAGAGTTAAAAATGATGGCTATCGTTTATTACCTTTAGTAAAAGCAAAGTGATTGAACACTTATATAGTTAATACATGGTGCTCAGTGCTAGTGGCTATTATTAGCTAGCAATAAAGTAACATAGAAGAGTTAAGGTCTATTTAATAAGCCTTCACTTTTTTTACAAATAGTTATTTTGATAAAATAAGGCGTAACCAATGAAGTAAACATTAATCACAATATTATTAGTTATTTCAAGTGCATCCGTTTTAGCATCCGAGCTAAAGGATGAACCAAAAAGTGATGAAATGTAGCTAGTAGTAAGCCATAGGTTTATTCGCTGATATTTATCAAGAGAACAAGTGGGCATGAAAACATTACGAAACGAATCTATAAGGCTCTCTAAATAAGTAGTTTAATAACTACTGCTTGCATATGGATCAGAGGTTAGTGAATAATTAATCAAAGTCACTTAAAAGGACAAAAAACAATTGGTTTTTGTAACTTCGACGCTTATTTTAACCAACTATTTTTAGCCTCTTAATAAGACGTTAGGCATAAGCCAATAATTTTAACCATATATTATTAGAAAAAATCCATAATATATGGTTATGCGATGAGTATTTATAATTAGTGTAGTTCTCCTGACGCTAGTGTATTAGATGGAAGCTTAAAGTAACAAATGTCGCCACTTCCTCCTTGTTTCCTCCCCATTGCCCCACCAAGAGAATCAATTATCTTTGAACATAAAACATAATCAATTGCTTTATCTTCTTCTTGATTTTTTCTATTTACAGTATGACTATCCTCGACTTCAAATACTATATTGAACTTATCATGATACAGTCGAATATTTACATCACAGCCTTCAGCGGTATTGTCAATTGCATTTTTTGTGAGATACATTATCACTTGTTCAATTTGGCTCGGAACATATAGGTCTTTTGTATTGGGATTTAATGACTCTTTTATGATGATATTACTCATTTTAGCTTTACTTGCGCCAATTAAAAGCTGTCCTGAGATCATTGAATGTAAAGAATGATTTTTTAGTGATGAATCATGTAAATGATTTGATAATTCTAAATAACTCATCACATAGTTTAACGTACTGGTCAATTTGGTTTTTGCCTTTTTGCACAGTATGCTTGAATGAGAATGTTCCTCTGTTGCTATTGCATTTTCTAATAAAATATCGTTGATAGTTGATAGCACATAGATAGGGTTGTATACATTGTTAACAACACTATTAATGATTGTTTTATAGTCATCTAATGCTTTTCTTTCTTGTTTAATTTTATGATCATTAAAAATTAACTTTTTTAATTTTAGTGAAAAAATATCATGATCTATTGGCTTTATTAAAACATCATCGGCGCCATCGTGGAGAAATTTAATTGCACCATTTCTACTTCCTGTTATACCAATAAAAATAAAATCTCGAGTTGGAAATGTATTTTTAATTTCCTCCATTAATTGGCAACCATTTTTATTGGGCATTTCATAATCTAGAATAATAATATTGATAGATTCTGATTTTGTTAAAAACGCAATAACATTATCGGGATTGTGTTCGTTATCGTTTTTTAAAAAATCTTTCGTCAAATTGTGGGTAATAATAGAGGTATCAACTCTAGAATCATCGACTACAAGCACGTGCTGAGACTGATAAATTTGGTACTGGCTGATAAAACCGTAAATTAATGAAATTAATTTTGGATCTGAGGCATTAATTATCAAGTCGATATTATTTGACTTTGCTGTTCGTTCCATCTCGAAGTTAGATTGGTCTGTGATTAATATTACGGGGATGTCATTTTGCGCTTTTAGCTGGATGATGTGCTCTTCTGAAATATCTGAATCATAAAAAATAATAAAATCTGTACATTCAATATCACCAATGAAATAACTAAGGGAGCTACTACAGGTAATAGCTTTGCATGAGCCTAATTTTTCTTTTTTGATAATTTTGGTTAATGGAACGCTAAATTGTTCAGGCAGATTAACCAATGAAATCTTAAGTATGTCCACGACGACTCCTTTCTTGTGATGAAATATAACTTAATTTATGCGTGTTAAATGCACTCCATAATTGTTAATGCTAGTACATATTCTCATTTTTAGTATCTTGATTTGAAAAAAAAATTGATTTTTTTCTATAAACATACTAAGCGTTAGATTTATATCATGATTACTTGGATGGAAATTTTATCGAATAATACCTGAGTCCTTGCTCGTCATACTATTCACGCCACATTCAAAAATTCCGCTACTCTAAAGGTTAGCGGAATTTTTGCTTTATCGAATATTGTCGAGAAAACCCAGTGATCTTTAGTCGCGGGGTAGTTCACGTCATTAATCTGTGGGGAAGCTTCTATTGGTGGTGATTCAGGAACATCCACCGAACTTTCGTCACTATTCCCACCTCCACCTCAGTTCATGAGTAAAGCTAAGACTAGGATGAGCATCAAAATTCTAGGTTTTGTCATCATTTATCCTTATTTCAGTGAATGCCAATAAGGTCTGAATTGGCTAGAAATAATGGTACATCTTTGTTCACTCAATCTATTCGTATAACATGTACCGCTATTTTTATAGTTAAAAACCAATAGGGTAAATTTATCTTGTTCACTTTTTGTTATGTTTTTTGCAATGTGCGAAATAATAATTTATTAATATTTGTCGTTTGTAGTAGGAGAAGGGAACGTTGAAATCAAAGGCAAGGTGAATGTTTTAAACCTGTTTAAGTAGATAAAAATGCGAAATAGTATGCTGTTTAATGAACTATCTCGATAACAATCAATTTATTTAACTAACCTGAACTCTGGATAATGAGTGCTTGATATTTAAGCGAAGAGACTGATTTATCTTATAAAACAAAGGTATAACAAGGTCAAGGTTGCTATATCCACTATCAATGTTTCATTCTATTCTATTATCAAGGCAAAACGTTTATGAATAGCTGGCTATTTATCGACGTTTTAACGCTGAGAATGGGATAAAAGGGAATGTTGAGCAAGTGCTGCTTATCCAGAGTTCAGGTTATTTAAGCTTAACTCAGTTTAAGGGATAGTTAATATTATGGATTATATAACGTGCACAAAAGTTAGCTTAACGATAAACTTCTGTAATAACCCCTTGTTAGGAGTATTTCATGGACGCTATTGAATTATTATTACAACGACAATCAACAGCCGTTTTAGGTGATCCCGCACCTAAAGCAGCAGACCTGAACATTTTATTGTCAGCAGGCATGCGGGTTCCCGATCATGGCGGACTAAAGCCTTGGCATTTTCATGTTATTAGTGGACAAGGCTTACAGCGTTTAAGTGAACTTTATGTTGAAGCGACAACCGAAGATTTATCTAGTATGGCTGGTTTAATAGAAGGTACCAGTATCGATGAGCATGCCTTAAATGATAAAATTGCTAAAGTCGCTAAAATGCCATTTAGGGCGCCGATGATCATTGTTATTTCAACAGACTATGTTGAACATAATAAAGTACCACAGCAAGAGCAACTAGTTGCTGCTGGTTGTTGTGCACAATCAATGCAAATGGCTGCATTTGCATTGGGTTATGGAGCCATGTGGCGTACAGGTACTTTGGCATACAATGAAACGGTTAAGAAGGGGTTAGGTATGGCTGAGGGTAATGCTATCGCCGGATTTTTGTATATAGGTACCCCCACTAAAGTTGCCAATAATAAGCCAGCGAAAGATTATCAAGATAAAGTAACTTATTGGAAATAATATACCCGTCACCAATCAAGATGCATGTTTCAGAGTGCTTGAGCAATTTCAATTCAAGGCGCTGTGATGAAATAATGGTTATTCAGGAGAATTGCTCCTGCATTCTCTAACAAGCTACATCCATGTAGCGTCCTTATTTCATCACAGCAACGATGAAGTGATGTTGCTCAAGCGCTTCTTTGATGGGTTTAAAATCACTTTATACCGCGTTAAATAATCAAACCATAGAATGACTATGTTTAAATTATTTTACTTGCCTAAAGTGATTTTAATTCCCACTGAAATCCTGCACTTTGAATGGTAACGGGTATATACTGTTTTAAGTGTTAAATCACAGGCAATAAAAAAGGCGACTCTATGTCGCCTTTTCTGTGTCTAACGTATTAACATAAACCGAGTGTTAAAATGCTGCGTTATTTGGTGTTCTTGGGAATGGAATTACGTCACGTACGTTTTGCATACCTGTTGCATACGCTACTAAACGTTCAAAACCTAAACCAAAACCAGAATGAGGAACAGTACCGTAACGACGTAAGTCTCTATACCAACCGTAATCAGCAATATCTAAGCCCATTTCTTCTAAACGGCTATCAAGTACATCAAGACGTTCTTCACGTTGGCTACCACCAATTATTTCGCCAATACCTGGCGCTAAAATATCCATAGCAGCAACCGTTTTACCGTCATCATTTAAACGCATGTAGAAAGACTTAATATCTTTAGGGTAGTTTTGTAAAACTACCGGTCCATTAAAGTGCTCTTCAGCTAAGTAACGTTCGTGCTCAGAGTTTAAATCTACGCCCCAAGACACTTGGTTTTCAAATTTCTTACCACAGTTTTCTAAAATAGTAATAGCATCAGTGTAATCAAGGCGAACAAAGTCGGTATTGATTACAGAGTTTAAACGGTCAATAACAGTCTTATCTACACGTTGTTGGAAGAAAGCCATATCATCAGGACGCTCTTCAAGTACCGCTTTAAATACATATTTAAGCATTTCTTCTGCTAAGTCAGCAGCGTCTGATAAATCAGCAAAAGCGATTTCAGGCTCAACCATCCAAAATTCAGCTAAGTGACGGGTAGTATTAGAGTTTTCGGCTCTAAATGTCGGACCAAAAGTATAAACCTTTGATAACGCGTTACAATATGTCTCTACGTTTAACTGACCAGATACCGTTAAAAACGTCTCTTTACCAAAGAAGTCTTTGTTGTAGTCAACTTTACCTTCGTCATTACGTGGTAAGTTTTCCATATCTAGAGTACTTACACGGAACATCTCGCCAGCCCCTTCACAGTCACTACCTGTGATAAGTGGAGTACTGATCCAGAAATAACCTTTACTATGCAAGAATCTATGAACCGCTTGCGCTAAACAGTTACGAACGCGTGTTACCGCACCGCCCATATTGGTACGTGGACGTAAATGTGCCTGCTCGCGTAAAAATTCAATACTGTGACGCTTAGCAGCCATAGGATAAGTATCAGGGTCTTCAACAAAACCTAACACTTCAACCTCAGTTGCTTGAATTTCGAATGCTTGTCCTTTACCCGGAGATTCAACCAAAATACCAGTTACTTTTACTGAACAGCCAGTGGTTAGTTTAAGAACATCGCTTTGATAATTGTCTAGTTCATTAGGCACAATGGCTTGAATAGCATCAAAACATGAACCATCATGCAATGCTAAAAATGAAATACCAGCTTTCGAATCACGACGTGTTCTGATCCAACCGTGGATGGTAATGCTCTCATTAACAGGGAAGTTACCTGCTAATACATCAGTAATTGATATAACTGACATCTAATGACCTCTTATTCTTATGTAATTGATTGAAATTGCGCTATACCAAGTTAATTCAGCTATTCCTGATTCACCCTAAGTGAAGGATTAAGTTAAACTCATTGGTATTATGCGAAAAATGGAGTGATATGTTACCGTGACAAGGCGTAAATGCAATGCTTAATTGCAATGAAAAATAACAAATAGTGCTCAATAGCAATAAATAACCTTTAAATGGATGAAAACAACGGTAATGAGAGACAAGAGTGGTGAACATAACAAGGGAGAGCGACAAGTTGACCGGAGAAAAACTACTGACGTGTGGAGTTATATCCAAACAGTGCTGGCAGTAACGAGTTGGTTGCTTTTTTTAATCGCTCTGATTATGTCTTATTATGCCGCACCTGATAAAGATTATGGGGTATTACGTTATTATGACGTAGAAATCCGTCAGTTTTGGTTAACCCCATTAACAGGTTATCTCTATATTCTTTTATGGCTTAGTGCTGTGGGCAGTTATTTAGCACTCATGACGGATAAATATCGCAGTCGACGCCGCAGTGACAATCCTCATTTCAATTTAATGTTCTTATTGGCCATTAATCTTTTTTGGTTAGTGTATATATTAGTAAAGGTACATTAAGCATTATCAGAACCATAAAAACCCGGGATTTGTTATCGTGATCAATTAAGGTAATAAATTAAAGTAATCACTAAGCACAATTAGCTAAAGCAATCATCTTCATCTAATACCGTTGCGATGGCATTTACCAAGGTAGTTAATTGTTCCGTATTAATGATTAATGGCGGAATAATATAGATTAACTGGCCAAAGGGTCTGATCCAAACACCTAATTCTACGAAACGTTTTTGTATCTGCGCTACGTTGACGCTTTCTTTACATTCAATTGCACCAATGCTTCCAAGCACACGAGCATCTTTAACCCTTGCATGTGTTGTTAAAGGTTTAAGTAACCTATTAAGCGTACTCTCAATGCCTTTAACTTGAAATTGCCAATCATTTTCAAATAATAAATCAATGCTCGCATTCGCTACAGCGCAAGCGAGAGCATTGCCCATAAAAGTAGGTCCATGCATAAAGCAACCTGCGACACCTTCACTAATAGTTTGTGCAATGTGTGTAGTACACAAGGTTGCCGCTAGCGTGATATAGCCACCCGTTAAGGTTTTACCCAGACACATGATATCGGGATTAATGCCTGCCCATTCACAGGCAAACAGTTTACCGGTTCGTCCAAAGCCAGTAGCAATCTCATCGACTATCATTAAGACATCATATTTATCACAGAGTGAGCGACAGGCCTTTAAATACTCAGGGTGATAAAAACGCATACCACCGGTACCTTGCACTATTGGCTCAATAATAAACGCGGCTATTTCTTCATGATGCACTGCAAATAAAGCAGATAGCTCGGTAACATCATCATTTGACCATGTTTCACCGAACTTTATAGAAGGTGCGGGAGCAAAGAAGTGCTGCATTAATACCTGTTCAAATATTTGATGCATACCGGTAACAGGGTCGCAAACCGACATGGCAGCGAAAGTATCACCATGATAACCATTTTTAACGGTAAGTAGCTTTGTTTTGGTTAGCGTTGTTTTATTTTTTTCAGCAACAGCATGTTGATACTGCAAGGCCATTTTCATCGCTACTTCAACACTAACTGAACCTGAATCAGACAAGAATACTTTATCTAAACCTTCTGGCGTTAAACGAACTAGCTTTTCACACAAGGTAATTGCACTTTTATGGGTTAAGCCGCCAAACATCACATGGGACATTTTTGCCGCTTGCTCTTGCAGTGCAGCATTTAACTTAGGGTGATTATAGCCATGTAAAACAGACCACCATGAAGACATACCATCAATGAGTTGTTCACCGCTGGCTAAATTGATTGTTACCCCTTGGGCACTGTCAACCAAATAGCTTGGTAGTGGCTCTGACATTGAAGTATAAGGGTGCCAAACGTTTGCTTTATCAAAACGAAGGAGTGAATTTTGCTCAGACGGACTTATGGCTGTATGTTTATTGTTCATTTGTTAACTAAAGTGCTCATTAATCGTTGACATCATGCTTAGTCTGGCTAGACTACCCGTTAAGTTCACTAGATGCAATTGGGTTTTATGTCAGATTTAAGTAGTACAGCAGCCGACTTATCAACAGTACAGTCACAGGCACAATCGTTAAATTCTATCCTTCGTCATAATTGGAATTTGAAAGAAGTCAATGCACTATTTGCTATGCCTTTTAGTGATCTAATGTTTAAAGCACAAACGATACATAGAGAAAACTTTAATCCTAATGAAGTACAAGTCAGTACCTTATTATCGATTAAAACCGGTGCTTGCCCAGAAGATTGCAAATACTGTTCACAAAGTGCACGAAATAAAACTGACTTAGAAAAAGAAAGTTTATTAGCCGTTGAAAAAGTACTTGAAGCGGCGCAAAGAGCTAAAGAAATGGGTTCAACTCGTTTTTGTATGGGCGCTGCTTGGCGTAATCCTAAAGAACGTGATATGCCTTATGTTCTTGATATGGTCAAAAGTGTTAAAGCACTTGGTATGGAAACCTGTATGACGTTAGGTATGTTATCGGAAGATCAAGCTGACCAGTTAAATGGTGCTGGCTTAGATTATTATAACCATAACTTAGATACGTCTCCTGAGCATTATAATCAAATTATCACGACGCGTACCTTCCAAGATAGACTTGATACATTGACTAATGTTCGCAGTGCTGGCATGAAAGTGTGTAGCGGTGGTATCGTTGGTTTAGGTGAAAAAGCGGTTGATCGTGCATCATTATTAATACAACTTGCTAATTTAAGCCCACAACCTGAAAGTGTGCCAATTAACATGTTAGTTAAAGTTGAAGGTACACCTTTAGCCAATATTGATGATTTAGAGAGTTTTGACTTTATCCGTTGTATCGCTGTGGCTCGTATCATGATGCCACATAGTCATGTGAGATTATCTGCTGGTCGTACGGCGATGAACGAACAGATGCAAGCCATGTGTTTCCTTGCTGGCGCAAACTCAATATTCTATGGTTGTAAACTACTTACTGCAGAAAACCCTGAAACTAATCAAGATATTGCTTTGTTTGAAAAGCTTGGCATAAATACTGAAACTGTCGTCGGCGATACTGAACGTTCAGACAATATTGTTAAAACAGCCATTGCTGACCAACAACACAGTGACCTATTTTACAACGCATCAGTGTAACTTAGTCTAAAACCAGACAATAACCCTCGTGATAAAGTGCTAGTGGTTAAATCCGCTAGTACCTTGTTAAACGCAAACGTTTAGGTAGAACTTCATTTATGAGCTTTGATTTTATTCGACATGATGTCAAAGAACAAAAAACTAAGTCTCGATACCGTCAGTTGGTTTGTAATCGTACCGCAAGCCAAGGTAAAGAAATCATCGTAAATGGAAAGTCATACCTTAATTTTTCTTCCAACGATTATTTAGGTTTGAATAATCATGTTGAAATTAATAAAGCGTTACAAGAGGGGGCCGACAAGTTTGGTGTTTGTTCCAGTAGCTCTAGTTTAGTTACTGGCTACCATTATGCCCATCAAGCATTAGAAGATGATGTTTGTCAGTGGTTAAACAAACCTAAGTGCCTGCTTTTCTCTAGTGGTTTCGCCGCTAACTTAGCATTATTTCAAGCGCTAGGAAAAAGTGAAGAAAGCCATTTCTATCTAGATAAATTGAGTCATGCATCAATGATTGATGGCGCTTATCATAGCAAGGCAAAAGTTAAACGTTTTAACCATAACAATATTGACCACTTAACCAAATTACTAAACAGTTCTGGTGAAAACGCAACAGACTCTCCTAATAAATTAATAGCCTCTGAAGGTGTATTTAGTATGGATGGTTGCCAAGCTAAAGTGTTAGAGCTTGCGCATTTAGCAACATCTCAACAGGCTTGGCTTTATTTAGATGATGCACACAGTATTGGTGTCGTTGGTAATGAAGGTCAGGGCAGTAATTACTTTGCAGACATAGATATAACTATGGCAACATTGGGTAAAGCCATTGGCACCAGTGGCGCATTTTTGACTTGTAATGAAGACCTACATGAATATTTAGTTAACTTTTCTCGCCATTACATATACTCTACAGCAATATCTCCGGCCATCGCTTGGGCTACCAGAAAAAGCATCGAACTTATTCAAAAGGAGCATTGGCGTAGAGAGAAAATCAGTGAATTAAGCGCATTATTTAGTGAACAACTAAGTCAAGAAGTTGAGTTAGTTGCCACACAATCTTCAATTCATGCCATAATAATCGGCGATGAGAAAAAAGCACTTAGCATAAGTGATAATCTCAAAAAACAAGGTATTTGGTTAACAGCAATAAGACCGCCAACGGTTGCAATTAACAGCTCAAGATTACGCGTTACCATTTGCGCAAACCATAATACTAAAGATATTAAATACTTAGCAGAATGTATCAATAAGGCTACCGCTTAATGGTTCAAACAGAACAAGATAATGTAAACCGAGTAAAAATTGGTAAAAGCTTTGGCTCTGCCAGTAAATCTTATGACGTTTCAGCAAGGTTACAACGTTTTTCGGGTAAACATTTAATGCCTTGGTTACCCAACCGTAACGATCTGACCGTGTTAGATTTAGGCTCAGGCACGGGTTTTTTTACAGACTTGTTAGCCGGCTCTTATAACCAAGTTATTGGTTTAGATATTTCAAATGAGATGCTTCACTTTGCTCAAGAACACCGTAATAAAAAAATATTATGGTTAGAAGGCGATGCTCATAAAATACCACTGCAAAATAACAGCATAGATTTTATTTATTCTAATTTAGTGATTCAATGGTTTGACCCTCTCGATGATGCCATCACCGAAATGTTGAGGGTATTAAAGCCAGGTGGATTACTTATTTTTACCACTTTAGTTGATGGTACATTACACGAATTGAAATCTTCTTGGAAACAAGTCGATGATGATCAACACGTGATTGACTTTAAAACGGTGACTGAACTCAATACGTTATTCAATAATGAAAAGGGTAAGTTGATAGAACAAAAGTGCCAAGATATTATTTTAGAATATCAAAATGTAATTCATTTAGCGCGCGAGTTAAAAGGTTTAGGTGCTAATCATTTGGCACAGAAAAAAAATAGAGGTCTGTCTGGAAAAGATAAATGGTTTAAAATGACAGAGCACTATCAAGATTTTCTTGAGCCTAGCGGTATTTACCCTGCAACCTACCGTTTATTTTCTGGTTTAGTGGTTAAGTTAAATAATTAGTCACTTATATTACAACTAACATCATTCAGATAAGTAAAACTTCGCCGCATTCTCTATTTTTATTAGCCTTAGTTAGTTTGTTATATAACTAAGGCAATGTAATAGTTCCCAACTATTATTCAAGACAATTTTTTTAATAACCGTTTACTAAACCATTAATTAAGAAATAAATATGAAACAATTTTTTATTACGGCAACAGATACCGATGCAGGTAAAACGTTTGTTAGCTGCGCTTTAATTCATGCGTTAACTCACCACAATAATACTCTTACCAATGAAGGGCTAAAAGTTGCGGCGTTTAAACCCATTTCTGCCGGTTGTGAATTAGTCGATGGTCAGCTTATTAATGAAGATGCAAAATTACTCTGTGAATTTGCTAACTGCGCGCAAAGTATCAGTCATATCAATCCAATTTCCTTTGAAGAGCCGATTGCACCTCATATTGCTGCTAAAAAAGTAAACCAAGAGATTACTCTTGCTGATATACATCATCATTATCAACAAGTTAAATCACTGAACGCAGATATTACTTTAGTGGAAGGTGCTGGTGGATGGCGATTACCATTAGGTCCTATAACTATTAAATCAACCCTAACTGCTAGCATCGATAATAAAGAACCGACTTATCAATTTCTATCAGACTTTGTTAAAATTACAAACCTCGACGTTATTTTAATCGTCAATATGAAGTTAGGTTGTTTAAATCATGCGTTGTTAACGTATGAAACAATTAAGGCTGATGGGGTAGAGTGTATCGCTTGGATTGCAAATTGTGCATCTAACGGTTCTATGAATAATTTGGCAGAAAACATTGCTGAGTTAGAACAACTTTTACCTATACCAAAAATCGCCCAGTTTGATTTTATTGCAGATGTAGATGAAGAGGGGAATGACGTTTCTTTTTATGAAAAAATTAATGTTGCTGCAAAAAAAATTAATTTAGCAGTGTTGCTCCAATAACGCTGTGTGGATTTATATTTATAAAATTTAAGTAACTCATCCTAAATGAGTGAATAATAAAAGTATCCACTTTTCCTTTAGTAGATCATTAGAAGGTTAATGATCAATCTAAGTTTAAATTTAAACGCCGGCCCAAATTTAACGGTGATATTCTTGAAAACTGAATTTGAAAATGAAACTACTTTTCTAATTCAGCAAAACAAGCACTGGCAATAAATCCTGAGCGCGTTTTATAATCTGAAGATTTACTTACCTTGTCATCAATTTGAGCAATGAGTAACTCGGGTAGGGTAACGTTTATTTTATGACTCTTACCTAAGTACGGCGTAATATCAATACTGATTATCGCCCAAAAAGCGTTTGAAAAGGTATATGGATTTTCTACTATATAGTTTTTTCGATGACTGTCTAACCCCTTTGCATTAGGTACTTTTTCACCATATTCTGCCAAAATCGCGAGATGTGATTTTATCGCTTTAGTGATTTTTTCCATACCTAAATCAATCGTTTTTTCCGTAATTGCACAGCCAGGAAGATCAGGTACTGACACTTGATAATCACTGTTTTTTTCACCTTGATTAAACACTACAGCGTACTTCATTTTTAACTCCTAACACGACCAAAAACCTCTAAAACTAATAATAACCCCAATAACCCAGAAATACAACACACAGATAACCCTACTAACCCTACGTAGGTCATAATAATAACCCCGGTAACTCTTTGGTGGACTACTACAGGCAACCCCGATAACTCTGTAATCGGCTTGGAGTGAACGTTTACTATGACTTAGCACTATTTTTATAAAGGAACTAAAATACCTAGCTCGAAAAATGGCTATTATAAATAAGTTGATATAGAAGTAATTTATTTTTTAAATACTGATAATTAAACTATGTGGCTAGAGTTATACATTGATGTGGATCATCAAGAATTTGATCTCTATAATAAAGAAGAAATCACAGTAAAATTCGTCAAAAATATGACCTAGCATTAGCAAGAAATTCTTGGCTATTTCCCTTGGGTTTTATGAAAAGCTAAGGCCCGATTAGGCGATTGCATTATTGATTGAACAAGGAATACTATGAAAGAACTTCTTAACGGCAACCCAGAATTATTGATTACCGTTGTAGGCATAGGTGGGTGTGGTTGTAATACAGTTAATATGCTTCATGAGAATAATTTATCTGGGCAAGTTAACTTAGTTGCGGTCAATACAGATCTTGCTGCATTAAATAGCATTAACGTTGAAAATAAAATTCTCATTGGTGAGAACTTAACAAATGGCTATGGTGCAGGTGCCGATCCAACAATAGGCTATCAAGCGGCTCAAGAAAGTGAAGAATTGCTTCGTAGTGCTGTAATGGATAGTGATATTGTAATCATTACCGCAGGTTTTGGTGGTGGCACTGGCACAGGTGCAAGCCCTTTAGTGGCCAAAATAGCACGTGAACTCAATATCAACTGTTTAGCCATTGTGACCTTACCTTTTGAGTCAGAAGGGCAAATGAGAATGGATTATGCTCTACAAGGCATAGATGAAATTAAAGAGCCGATACATGCTTATATAACGCTTTCAAACGATTTGTTACTTGCAGGCTTAGGTGAAAGCGTTGGCTTATTTTCTGCTTTTAACCAAAGCAATGAAGTGCTAAAAAACTTATTGATTGCTTTGGTTCATATGCTTAATGAAACAGGTTATGTCAATGTAGATAAAAATGATTTTTCAACCATTTTGTCATTTGAGGGGGAATCGGTTTTAGGTGTAGGTAAAGCTGACTCTGAAGAAGAAGCGTTCGAAGCCCTCGAACAGGCACTAAATAACCCGCTTGTTTCCATTGCTAATATAGATACCGCCAAAGGCATAATATTTCAATTGTTTTGTAAGTCGGAGCCTAAACTATCGACGTACAATGGCCTAATAGATCATATCCGCACAAAGGTAACTAATCGTTCTGTTCTTATTGTACCAGGGGTAACCCTTGAACCTAACCTGTCTTCAGAAATAGAGATACTCATTATTGGTTCAGGTATATGTAGTGATAAACCGAAGAACAAACAAGAAGCAATTATCATTGCAGGAGAGCCGGGACCGTTCGAACAAAGCCTCGAGCCGTCAGAGCCTGTATATATAGATGACGAGCTTAGTTTTATCAACCAAGGTGAAAGTATTACTGACATACCAGCAATAACGCGTAAATTAATGGCAATCAATCGCAATTAACGAATCACCTCTTTACATGAGAATCATTCTTGTTTACATTTGTCATTCCATCTATGTATTAGGAATGGTCGGATAAGAAATTGTCGACTGAAGTCAATGAAAGATAAGAAATTACTCAGCCCTAAATGTTTAATCGATCTAATCGAAAATAAACGTTTTGGTGTTGAGTACCAACCAATAATTTGCTGTAAAAGCCAAGATATTTTCGCTTATGAGTCATTGGCTAGATTTTATTCTGCTGATAACACGCTAATTCGGCCAGACCTTGTTTATGAATCACTGCACACAAGTCCGCTGAGTTTGTTTCAAGTTGAATACCAACAAAAGCAATTACAATTATCTCATGCCATCACTGGTCATGATATTTTTGTTAACTTAGACCAAGACTCTTACTTTGCGAGTGGCGTCATTGATCAAAGTAATCCGTTTCTAAAATTATTTAAATCACATACCAAGTCGAATGTTGTCGTCGAGTTAATTGAAAACTCAGAAATAAATGATGCCATAATGAGTCTAGCCATGATTGATAACTTAGCTAAAAGTGATATTCATACCGCTATAGATGATGTCTGCAATCCTCAATCAATGATTTCTACCTCTGTTATACAGTTAGTAAATTACATTAAGTTTGATAAGTTTGTAATAAAAAACAAAAATAATCGTAATTTTATGCTGTTGGTTAAATCTATTATTGATTATGCGCACAGTACGAATAAAAAAGTGATCCTCGAAGGGGTAGAAACGTATGAAGATTTAGCATTGGCAAATCAGCTGAACTGTGATTTTGTGCAAGGCTTTTATTATCGAGACCGTTTTAAGAACATTAGTTAATAGCTTTTAATCAAACACCTAACCCCCTACACTGTAGCTATTTATCGTATCATCCCATTTAAATAAAGAGACCAATATGAAAGTTAACATGACCCCTAAGCTTAAAAGCAGCTTAAAAAAATCGCTCATAATTGTTTGTAGTTTAGTTAGCCTTGTTGGTTTTTCCGTTTTTGCCACTGATCTTAAAGTAGGAGATGACGCCCCCAACTTTAAATTACAAGCAACCACAGGTGATTATTACCAGTTAAGTGACTATAAAGGTAAAAAAGCTGTGGTATTAGCTTGGTATCCTATGGCAAACACACGTGGTTGTACTATTGAATGCAAATCGTTAACAGAGCAGGGGCATCTTATTAGAGAATTTGATGTTAGCTATGTAATGGCCAGTGTTGACCCAATTGATGACAACCGTGATTTTTCTGAAAAAACCGGTGCCGATTTTCCTATGTTAAGTGATCCAACAAAATCAGCAGCAAAAGCATATCAAGTACTCAATATGTTTAAAGTAGCCAGTCGTGTCACTTTCTATATCTCTAAGCAAGGTAAGATAGTTAAAATTGATGAAGATATTACGCCAAAATCTGCCGCTCAAGATATGGCTAATAATCTAGCTGCGCTTGGTATTGCTAAGAAATAGCAAAACAATGTCAAAACCTAATAAGAAAGGCCCTAGCAAAACAGTTGATATTTATTGCAAGGGCTGTAACTTTCTCCTCTTTAAATACCGTAAAGGAGGTAAGGGCGCTTTACTCAAATGTTTCAAAGAGCGTATCAGTCAAGATTTTACCGACATCCCTTGTACATGCCCAACATGTCATAAGGTATTTGCCCGTGATTGTTTAATTCGAGGCACACCAGCATTTAAAATTATTGGGGGTAAAGTTTGGTGTAAATAACGTGTTATCTCACTGTAGTTATTATGATTAATACAGCAAGGGAGCACAAATAAACACAGTTTTAGTACAACTTAGCGCAGTTATAAATTTTGTGGTGGTTATCATACCCATAAATAACTTCTCTCAGGATTTGAGCCTTGGATATCGAACAAGCAAGAATAAAAGCCATCTGTCAGCACATGACGACTATCAGTATTGATAACAAACCTTTTGTGCCTTTAATCAAGGTAAAACGCAGCGATGCAATGCTTGCAGGAAGTATTAGGGTGATGTTATCGAAAAGGCGTTCTAATCGTATTCATTTTTTTTTGCAAACGTATTCTAATAAAATAACTATGCTTGATGTTGATTAGCACTAAGAAATTGAATCAATAAAACCACAAAAGCCTGTCGTTTATGATAAACGACAGGCTTTTTATCTTTAGCTAACTTGCTAGATTATTTAATCGATTACTTAATTACCGATTAATGTAATAACTCACTAAAACGATCCACTTGTACTGCCACCTGTCGAATAGCTATTGTTAGTTCCACTTTGCCAATCAACATTTTCACCATTTACTTTTAAACATTTCCATTCAATTGTTTGTGAACTATTAAGCATAATGGTAGTTGTCCAAGTAGGGTAACTTGTTGGCGACAAACGAATTGCATTGGCTGGATCCCAGTTGCCGGTTTCAATCGTGTTACCAACTACTCGAATATCTTGACCTAAATACGTTGTCGCATTGGTACAACTAAAATTTACGCTAACAGTTGCTGTTGGGATCTCTTCAACCCAAACAGAGTATGAACCTCCGTTGACAGGAAATTCACCCCAACCATCAGCGTTGGTAGTCACTACTGCCGTGTTATTACCCGTTACATCAATAAATACTCTATTGACGCGATTCACATTCATCCATTTACTGCCACTAGCGCCATCAGTCATGATCACTGCCATGGCTTGAGGATGCTCTGCATCACCTAATCTTGTCCAACCAATAACATCATGGTGATCCATATAGCTAATTTGAGTACCGTAAGCATACTTTTTACGTGCATTTAATAGCTCATCGATATTTTCTTTTTGAGACTTAATGGTGATCGGTGTCGCATTACAACCATTATCTGAAGCGGTATAAGACGCACCATAATAATCGGCATGAAATAGATTAGGGTAGCCTTCTTCTCGTAATAAGATAAACGCGTAAGCCATAGGTTTAAACCAATCTTGGACTCTAGACTCTAATGCTTGGCAAGGTTGCGTATCATGGTTGTCAACTAAAGTAACAGCCAAGGCAGGTTGTTCTTTCATTAAGGTATTATCCATTAACGTTGCCATATTATAATTACCACCGCTAGTTGACGCGTTGTAAAAATTCATATGCAGTGGTGCATCAAATAATGACATACGACCACCTGTAGCTGAAATAAAGTTATGTAACTCTTCTTTGTTATAACTCCAGTATTCACCAACAGTAAACAATGACTTTCCAGTATCAGAGCGTACGGTATCTAACCAATCATTAAAGAAATCGAATTTAATGTGTTTAACAGCATCTAACCTAAAACCGTCAACGCCAGTAAAATCGACATACCACTTACCCCAGTCTTTAAGCTCTTGCACGACATCTGGGTGATCCATATCAAGATCGGCAAACATTAAATAATCGTAATTACTATGATTACTATCTACTTCCCAATCCCATGCTTTACCCGTCCCACGAAATTTAAAAATAGCACTTTCTTCTAAATTTTGTGCCCAATCGGTACCATCAAAATGGTACCAACGCCATTTAAAGGTAGAATACGTATTATTACGGCCCGTAAAATCGAAAGCGGTCCAAGCGTCAATAACAACATCATCACCATATTCAACGTTACGATTATCTCTACTTACCCTTACAGCATTAACGGCTTCAGTCGCATCAGCACCACCACGATGGTTAAAGACCACGTCACCGTAAACTTTAATACCATTTGCATGAGCGGTATTAATCGCAGAGAGGTATTCGTCCTTAGTGCCGTACTTAGTACGAACCGAATTTTTTTGGTTAAATTCGCCTAAATCGTACATGTCATAAACGCCATAACCGACATCCTGCGCGCCCGAAGCACCTTTATATGCAGGCGGCAACCACAATGCAGTAACACCCGCAGCAGATAAGTTAGCCGCTTCTTGTTGTACTTCGCTCCATAAGGAACCATCACTTGGGGTGTACCATTGAAAATATTGCATCATCACACCATTGTCGGCATGTGTTATGCCAGAGAGCCCGGCCAGAGTTGCTGCAACAAATGTTGTTAGTGCATGTTTTTTAGGATTAAATTTCAAACGGCGAGTTTTTGTTGATTTGGTGTTTACTTTGATTATTTTAGTCACTGTGTATTTCCGAATAGTTATTGTTATAATTATAGTTTGACCAATCCGGTGGTCCTGCTTTGCATTTAGCTTTGTTTAAGCAACGACAGAGAGATCAATTTACAATCAACCGTAAGTTTTGTTCAATGAATAATCCGAAAAGTAGCAATGAATACGTATGCATTTTTATTTAAGGTCTTACACATTCTAGGATACATTGGTTTGGTCATCCCGAAAGTTATTTCAATGATATTGAAGCGGGTATACCAGGCGGTTCTTAAGTTCAATATGTTGGAAGTGTGCTGATTGTGACATCCTTAACTCGTGAAACTTATCCAGAACAAAAATAAATGCATAAATGCTTTAATACAATGACTTGTGTGGTTATGCGTTACGTTAACAGTACTAACTACGTATCATTTTTATACGAAAAAACAATAGTACATATTAGATTAAACACGGTTTATAAAATGTCGCAGTTCGACCAGATTTATGCGTCAGGCTTCACTGTTCAGAGGGTTAAATTAATGAACAAATCAGAAAAGATTTATGCTTTGTTATAAGTAATCATTACTTTCGAACCTGTAATTATATGGAGTCAGAATTTATATTCTTTGTCTCTTTAAAGACCAAGAAGTGTAAATATTTATCAATACTTTTTCGAATACGTTATTATCTATTTCTTATAAAAGATAACCTTACAAGCTAGCTAACTAGCCTTGCACGGTCAACGTAAAAAATCACTTCATTCTGCAGAGTTATAAACTAATATCATGACAAGAAAAATATTATCATTGAACGTTAAAAGAAAAATAGCTCCCAAACCCGAAGAAGAAGTGGTTAAGGCTGTAGTTCATGAAGACCCACAAAAACGTTTTTTAAATGGCGTAGCCATTAATCCAGATCAGCGTATTCAGCTTGAGTTAGGCTCTAAACAACATTCCATGCGAGCCATGGATTTGTTAACGCCAATAGGCATGGGGCAGAGAGGTTTAATTGTTGCTCCACCAGGATCCGGAAAAACGACCATTTTAAAACATATTTGCCAAGCTGTTGGCGAAGCTTATCCCGAGATAAAGCTTTATGCGTTACTCATTGATGAGCGTCCGGAAGAAGTTACCGATTTTAAGCGCAGCGTTCCTGCAAAAGTATTCGCCTCATCCACAGATGAAAATTACGATCATCATCTACGTGTAACCAATGACCTGCTTAAAATCGCACGTAAAGAAGCTGGAGAAGGTCACAATGTCATGATAGTTATTGATTCTCTCACAAGACTTACACGCGTATATAATGCCAATCAAAAAAGTAGCGGGCGCACTATGTCGGGCGGAATTGACGCTAGAGCCATGGAAATACCGCGAAAACTGTTTGGCACTGCTAGAAATATTGAAAATGGAGGCTCTATTACCATACTAGCGACCATACTTGTTGATACCGGAAGCAGAATGGACCAAGTGATATTTGAAGAATTCAAAGGCACCGGTAATATGGAAATCGTTTTATCACGTGAGGCGGCCAATCTACGTATTTTTCCTGCCTTTGATATTGCCAAAAGTAGCACGCGCCGTGAAGAGCTTCTTCTCAATTCAAAAGATATCGACAAAGTAAGGTTGATACGAAGAGCGCTCACTAGTCTAAAACCTATTGATGGCGCTAGGAAACTTGTCGAATTACTAGAAGAATTCCCAACAAATGTTGAGCTGTTAAATCATTAATTACTAATTACCGCGGTGTTTTTTCTATGCGTCGCGACTTAAGGTCGTTGCTAACTGTAGGTGACAATGAGGGGGGGGAATTAGGAGTTATAGGTTGTACCGCTCTCTAATGCGACAAAATAGATAGTTGGGAAGTATCTGTATTGCTTTTAATTTTTATCAATACCTCAGAATAACTTGATGATTGTGAAACGTTTTTTGAAGCTTGTTGTAATATATCTAATAAGTGCTTATTGCTTTGCTTGAGCAATATTAATAACAAAGTGATCAGGTCTAGATTTTAGTGAAATATCAAGAGGTCTTGAAAAAATGGAGTAAATCGTTAGATTAGGTATTTTTATAGGTCTGCAGACACAAAAAAAGACGCCCTAGGACGTCTTGATTCTTATATATGGTCGGAGTAGACAGATTCGAACTGTCGACCTCACGCCCCCCAGGCGCGCGCGCTACCAAGCTGCGCTATACCCCGACAATGTAAACTCTAGAGGAGTAACAAGTTTACCGTCTGTATAATAATGATTTATCAAGGTAATGCAATGGTAATCAAGTGAATAGTTAGCTTAGATGAGCTAAACGGCTAACTATTACTCGATATGCCTCAAATTCGGGCTATTACGGGTTTTCTTGTTGCGTAAACTTCTTAATAAAATGTACGCCATCAATCATTAATGGGAAGTCAGCATTAACCGTTATTGGCGAAGAGAATTGACGCGAATAACTTTGAAAGTTGCCGTTTTGATCGACGAAAACAGATTTATCTTTATCAAAAACAATAATGCCATTATCTGTAGTATTGGCAATGACTCTGTCTTTATTCAAGCTAGGTAAATCACTACCATTACTATGGGAACTTACATTACATGATAACCATTGGCTCATTAGCGTTGGTTGTAAGTCCATATTGCTGGTATTAAAGGTAACGTCCTTAGTTGCCTTAACAGGTTGCGGGTAAATGAATAACGCAGGTTTGGTGTTTAAACGGGTATCATTACTTTGATTACCAATAGAGCTAATCCAAATAATATCTTTGTCTATTTTTTGTTTCTGGGCCAGTAGTAACGCATCAACAAATAGCTCGAATTGATATTGGCTCTGATTTTTTACTATTTTATTTGCATCAATCGCATGGCTATTTTTAAAGTAAATAATATGTAGACCAGGGGCCTTATTATTTAATTTCTCAGCAAACAGTAAACTAGAAACATTTGCTAGTTCAGTTTTTTCACTGAATAACCCTTCGAACCAGCGTGGTTCTATAACAGCAACATTTGCTTCTATTGCATCGTCTTGGCCCGTCGCTGAAAACTCATCAGAGATAACCGTTAAGCTTGTTGCTAGAGCCTGTAGCTCTATACGCTGAAATAAAAGCGGTTTAACACTTTGTTTTAAAATATCTTGTTGATAAATACTCGGTAAAGAGTAAAGCAGATTAAACCATGCATCATCATTAAGGCCAGTATCAATATTATTGGTTAAATGTAAGCTGGTAGCACTTGCGCGACGAATAAATTGATTGAGCTGAGTCGTTGATATTTGCTGCTCAGTTAGAATCAAAAAGGTCGAGTTAGTAGGCGCTGTAACCGCTGATTCATTAGGGCAAAGACCTGAATCAATAGTCGGGTAATTTGGGATAGCATGACTAAATGATAGCGGGCTATTTTTACGCTCTATATAATCTTCTATGTTAAATAAACCATATTTGGTTAATAACGTTTTTGCTGTAGCGGGATAAGACAAGGGTAAAGCCGTATCTTGACGCAAAATATCATAATCAAGGTTAGCATCAGCCCAAATATGGCTGACATGACTAAAGAAGAAGGACAATACCAAAGCAAATATAACAAAACGGGCAAAGACTGTTTTTTGTAATTGCTTTAAGTGTTTCCAAGCGTAATTGCTAACAACGAACTCGAAACCTAAGATAACAATAATCAATGAGCCACTGATGGTATAAAACAAGCTGTTATCTTTAGCTATATCTTGTAGCAAACTTATAATTTGCCCACTAGATGACGCATTTAAGTGATAACCCAGGCGACTATAGATAAAGCCATCTAGGACAAGAAGTAATAAACCAATGGTAAAAATGATAGAGCCACTCGTTCTAATAAACTTTGTATGCGGTAGGATCAGTGTTAATGGAAATAACACCAAAACAAAACTCATAAAGGTTAGAAAAGCAATGTGACTGACCCAGGTCGTAATTAAGTAAACCTGGCCAAAGAGTGTTGTTGGCGCCGCTTCGCTAAATAAATAGTAAGAGGACAGTGCAATAGCTGCTAATATATTGAAAAATGTGAACCAATGGCTCCAACTGATCAAATGTAATAGTTTTTTGCTGTAACTTTTTGTATCAAATGAAACCATTGATAATAATTCTTCTTTTTGCTGATAAAATTAGGCGCTGTTTATCTTTCTATCTTTCTTTAACAGTAAGTTGTTTAAATTTCAGGCAATATAAAGTAGGTAAAATGTAGCGGACTACTCGAATGCCGTATTATTATTAAACAAATGCTACCTTAAGGGGTAATTTAAACGGCTTTATTCATTGTTGTTCGCCTTTTATATAGCATAACTATAGTTAAAAGCTTGTGCCGTAATTAAACTATTTTAAATAGAATAAATGTTAATCCTGAAAGATCAACAGCCCATCAATTAAGGGGTTAAACAGATTGTTTTAATGCTTTAGTAAAGTTGTTTGCAACAGCAACACGTTTGCTTTCAGGTACTTGAGCAATAATGTTAGTAACAGCATTACCTAAACACATTAAAGCTAGATCGGGTGTCGCTTCTTCTTTTACAAGAACATCTAACAAATCTTGGATAATTTTTTCTACACGTTCGTTCGAATATTTAGATACAATAGGCATAATAATTTCTTAAATAAAAAGTTTTCGTTAATGATAAATTTAATTTACCTAGTTTATCAAATGCCTGCACACTTTAATATATACCAGATATAAAAAGTACATAAGTGCAGTACTTAACAACAACATTAATTTACATCAGTTACTGAAGATAAGAATCATATGAGCTTAATAATTAAAAACATTGCACTACATTTTTTGTCTAAAAAAGAAGATACCGGCGAAGTTGTATTACGCCTAGGACCAGAAAATGCTGACTTCGCGCAAGAAGATACAAAAACGTCTAACTTTGTTGATGGCTTACATGCCATTTATAATACCAAGGGCAATAAAGCCTATGGCAGTTTTTCAGCGATGCCTGGTGAGGGTGATTCAGCCCGCTTTGTTGATTTAATGGAAAGCTACCTAACGGAACAGCAAAATTTTTATGATTTTAGTACGCAAGCGGGCAATGTATTAAAAAATGAAATCGAAAAATACGACATTGAAGAGACAGGTTATTTTGTTATATGTCATTATGAATACATGGGCGGTCGTTACTTATTCGTTGCGGTTATCCCGGTGTCAGAGCATTACAGTGTTGATGGAGAATTAAATATCTCAGCAGCGCAGCATTTAGACACCACTAAAATGCAACTCGCTGCTCGTATTGATTTATTCGATTATAAAGAAAATACTCACGGTAATCGTTATATCTCTTTTATAAAAGGTAGAGCAGGTCGTAAAGTATCAGACTTCTTTTTAGACTTTTTAGGCTGTGAAGAAGGTTTAAACGCTAAAGAGCAAACACAAACCTTAGTGCAAGCGGTTGAAGATTATGTTTCGGTTAATCAACTCGACCCAAGCGAAAAGCAAAAAACACGTAAAGATTTATTGAACTACTGTAAAGAGCAAAAAGCGAGTTCTCAAGATGTGTCACTGCAAGAGGTAGGTAACGTTATTGAAAGTGCAGGTGCAGAACAAGACTTTTATCAGTTCTGCCAAACGCAATCTTACCCTATTGAAGATTCTTTTCCGCACGAACAAGCTGTGGTTAACAAAATCACAAAATATTCAGGTTATGGAAATGGTATAAGTTTAAGTTTCGAACGTAGCCATTTTGGTGAAGACGTCGTTTATAATCCACATAATGACTCATTAGTTATCTATAAAGTACCACCGAATTTAAAAGAACAGTTAATGGCGCTGCTTGATAGTGAAAAAGTCGAGAGTGAATAGAACAACGAAGAGTCATCGCGTACTAACAGTGCAAAAAACAGGGTAACGTGTTACCTATAAGTATCGCGTTACTTTTTATGCTGACTCTAGTTAATGAAAATAAATACATATAAAACAGCGGTCTAGGCTTAAGTAATAGTTAACTCGCTGTGATCATACAATATTGGAAATACAAACATGACAAATGAAAGCAATACCTCAAATCATACCTTAAGTAACACCTTAACTATCGCTCGACCGGATGATTGGCACGTACATTTACGCGATGGCGCCGTATTAAAAAACACCGTAGCTGATATTAGTCGTTATTTTGGTAGAGCTATTGTGATGCCAAATTTAGTACCACCAGTAACGAATGCCGCCTTAGCAAAAAGTTATTATGAGCGAATTATGGCTGCAGCACCAAGCGCGCATTTCAAGCCATTAATGGTGTTATATCTAACAGATAAAACCAGTGCAGAAGATATTATTGAAGCGAAAGAATCTGGTTTAGTTTATGCCGCAAAATTATATCCTGCTGGTGCAACGACCAACTCATCATCGGGTGTTACGGATGTTGCTAACTTAACTGACGTATTTGCAGCAATGCAATCAGTGGGTATGCCACTATTAATTCACGGTGAAGTAACGGCTAGTGATATTGATATCTTCGATAGAGAACAAGTGTTCATCGATACAATCTTACAACCGTTAGTTGCTAACTACCCAAATCTTAAAATTGTTTTAGAGCATATCACCACTAAAAATGCGGTAGATTTTGTTAAAGCGGCGGGTGACAATGTTGGCGCTACAATTACGGTTCACCACTTATTGTACAACCGTAATCACATGTTAGTCGGTGGTATTCGTCCACATTACTTCTGTTTACCTATTTTAAAACGTAATACACATCAACAGGCATTGATAGAAGCAGCGACGAGCGGCGACAAAAAATTCTTCTTAGGTACTGATTCTGCACCACATGCACAACAAGCCAAAGAGTCAGCATGTGGTTGCGCTGGTGTTTATTCTGCCCATGCAGCTGTTGAGTTGTATGCTGAAGTATTCGAGCAAGAAAATGCTTTAGATAAATTAGAAGCGTTTGCCAGCCTTAATGGTGCAAACTTTTATCAATTACCGGTAAACACAGATACAATTACGTTAGTTAAAAAAGCATGGCAAGTACCAGCAACAATGACCTTTGGTGATGATGTTGTTGTACCTGTTCGTGCCAATGAAGATATTTTGTGGCAAATAGAAGGTTAACTTGTTCCTCAGCTTTAGACTTTTATCTTATTAAAGAAGAAGCTAAAGCTTGGAAACTGAATAAGTTACCCCGTAGACATGATTAGAAAGTAAAGCTCTGTTTAAATTAAGGATAAAGTAAAAAAATGCAATTATTTGTAGATGATCTTACCGTTATTGATTTTTCATACCTGTGCAAAGAGCGCGGTATTGTTGGTGAGAGCTGGATTGTTGACGTATTACTCGACGGGTCGTTAAATGAAATGAGTATGGTGCTAGATTTTGCCGTGGTTAAAAAGCAAATCAAAGCCATTATAGATGATGCCGTTGACCATAAACTGTTATTGCCTATTCAAGAGCAAGCCTTAACCTTGGCTGACTCGCCGCATAATGATGGCCATCAAACGGTTGACTTTATCAGTGATGCAGCTAGTTATTATTTACAATCTCCAGCATGTGCTTTTGCCTCGATAGACAGTTTAACCATCACAGTACCCGCGGTAACTAAACACCTTACGGCTATTATTTTGACGCACTTGCCAGATAATGTGCAAGGTTTGACCTTAGTGTTGCGCCCTGAAAATATTCCTACGGATTATTATCATTATACCCATGGCTTAAAATTGCATGATGGCAATTGCCAACGTATCGCACATGGCCATAGATCTAAAATTCAAATCTTAGTTGATGATAAAAGAGACGCTACATTAGAAGCTGCATGGTGCAAGCGCTGGCAAGATATTTATATTGCCAGTGAAGCCGATAGAATTTCTGTCGACGATATTGAGTTATCTGCTCAAGCAATAAACAATTTAACACCCGATCATCAATATTTTAGTTACCATGCGCCGCAAGGTCGATTTGACATCGCCGTTGACCGCAAAGTCCTTGATGTCGTTGATTGTGATTCAACGGTAGAATTGTTAGCTGATTTTATTTTAAGACAAGTCAAGGCCGAACATCCTGAACTAGTAAATAACGAAATAAAGGTTATTGCCTATGAAGGTGTAGCTAAAGGGGCAATTGTTCATGGTTAACTCTTTAACAGATAATTTACGTAATTCCTTAACGAGTTACTTAGGTAATAAATTAAGCCAAACGCTAATCGCATTGGCACTGGTGAGTTGTTTTACTGTTAGTTATCAAGTATCGGCCGCTAAAGAAGCGATAGCATTAACCGGTGAAGTTAAGCAAGGCGGTTTAATGGTGGGTAAAACACTTGCCCAAAATACCGTCACCTTAAATGGCAAAACAATCACTGTTTCAAACAAGGGTGATTTCACCTTTGGCTTTTCTCGTGATGATATACAAAGTTATCAACTCGTCATTACATCAGTTAATGGTGATCGGGTGGAGAAAACATTAACGCCACAAAAACGCAGTTATAATATTCAGCGTATTGAGGGCATTAAAAAAAGCATAATGCAGCCAGATCCTAAAGCTGTTGCCCGAGCGCAACTCGATAGTAAGCAAGTTAAAACAGCTCGAAAAGTAGCGAGCTCACTTAACTATTTTGCCCATGGTTTTGTTGCCCCCATTGAAGGTACAATCACTGGCGTTTATGGCAGCCAACGTGTTTATAATGGCGTGCCTAAAAATCCACACTTTGGTTTAGATTACGCTGGTAAAACGGGCGATCCGGTAAAAGCTCCAGCATCGGGTACGGTATTACTGTGGGTACCCGATATGTTTTACTCCGGTGGTACCATGATTATTGATCATGGTCAGGGCGTGAGCTCCACCTTTTTACACCTAAGTAACTCGTATGTAAAACAAGGTGATAAGATTAAACAAGGGCAGGTAGTCGCAGCAGTTGGTAAAAGCGGCAGAGCAACCGGACCTCATTTAGATTGGCGCATTAACTGGTTCGATGTAAAAATTGACCCCGCACTAGTGCTAAAAATACAACCTCTTCATTAACTTTACCTCAACTCATTAATCTTTTCTAAGGTCACACTATGGCAGAACATGGCTACTCGCTGCTACGCATTATTATTATTGATAGTTTTTGGCAAGGACAAGTAAACGAACTTGATCTAACGGGTCACACTCAACTTGAAGGAACAAACGGCGCAGGTAAAACCTCGCTCATGCGATTGTTACCTCTTTTTTATGGCATGCGACCTAGTGATATTGTTAGTAAGGTTGACCAAGCGAAAAACTTTGCCGACTTTTACTTACCACGCGAGTCCAGTATTTTAGTGTACGAATACGCAAGACCCTTTGGACAAAAATGCCAAGTGTTAGCCACCAGTGATGGCAGGGGTGTGCACTTTAAGTTTATTGATGCTGCTTACGACAGTCAGCATTTTATTGCCAGTATTACCGGTAGCAAAGCTAAACCTTTTACACTTAACGAAATAGAAAAAAACTATCGTAATATGGGTAAAGAAAGCTCCAAATTTTTAGGCATAGATAAATACCGTCAAGTTATTCAAAATTTGCGCAGTGGTCGTAAACACAAAGAAATAAGATTACTACAAAACCGTTTTTCTTTTAGTGAGCAAGCCTGCCCGCATATTGATAAAGTAATTAACGGCACCATAGAAAAAAATCTAGATTTTGAAGCGGTTAAACGTATGTTAGTGGCCATTGCCAGTGATCATCTTGCCCGTGACACCCTTGATGAAAAAGAACAGCTCAGTTTAAATAAAGCCGACATTACTAACTGGCTTGCTGATATTCAAGCGAGTCGCGCTATAAAAAAAGTAGCAGATAAAATATCTGTTTGGCAAAACGACTTTAGTGCCTTTGCAAGTTTAGTCAATAAGTTACAACATCTTCATGCTGAGATAATAGCGCATCAACAGCGCCTAGAAGTTAAACAGCAACAACGGGATGAACTTAAAAAGAGTAGTATTGAAACCCGCGGTAAACTTGAAAGTGAATTAGCAAATACAACCGAACAATATCAAAAAGCCTTGTTTGATCTCATTGCGAAAATTGAAGCTGATTTAAGTAAAATTGATTTACTCGATGAAGATAAACTTAACTTTGATGACGATGATGCCAGTAGCTATCAAATAAAAGCCGAGCAAGCCCCCCAAATTCAAGCTGAACTGAATGAAGTGATAGCCGTTATTGATGCATTTGAAGGGAATATCAGTAAAATAGGGCAAAAATTCGATAAGCTTATTCAGCAAATGGAAGTAGAAAAGCTTAAAGCTATCAACAGTAACAAAGAAAAATATTCCCTAATTGCGACTCAGTCTAATGAACAATTATCACACATTAATGAAGTGTTTCATCAGCAAGAGCATGCCCTTAATGCCCAGTTGCATAAAGAAGAGCTTAAACTGCAAAAAGATCAGCAAATCATACAACATCAATTAGATACGGCTAATCAACAACTTAACCAGCCAATAATACCAGCGCAATTATCTATTGATATAGAAGCTAACATTGACGCATTAGCGCACGCTCAGCAAAATACTAATCAACTGGTACAACAGGCATCTGAATTACAAAAACAACAATATCAACTAGAAAAACAGCAGGATCATCAGCTTACACAACGCAGTGACGTTAATCGATATGCGGAACAATTACGACAAGATTACCACCAGGTTGAATTACAACTATTGCCTCAAGCCGACTCTTTACATCATTATCTTATAAATGAACCTCAAGCCACTAATTGGCAAGACACTATTGGTCGTTTGCTAACAACCGATCAATTATCGCGCTCTGATCTAAATCCACAGTGGCTAGAAAACAGCACCGATAGTAACGCACCAGCAAGTCTTTATGGTTTATCGATAGATTTACAACAACTACCTTGTAACGATTCTTTATTTTTAGACGAAGTTCAGCTGCGAGAAAAGCGCCAAGTTATTGAAAATAAGTTACAAACACAAACAGATAAAATTTCACAGCTTGATGAGCAATTAAAATTTATTGCCAAAGAAATTAGTCAGCTAAAAGTTACTGTAACTGAACAAGCACAAAGCTTGAATCAGCAACAGCTAACGTTAGGGCAATTGAAAACGCAGCAAGAAAGCTTGATGGTTAAAAAACAGCTCGCCATAAAAGCACATCGCCAAACCATAGAAACACAATTACAAACATTTACTCAACAATTAAAAGCCCTTGAGAAAAAGCAGCTTAACTTTGAAGAGAATAAAACGGAACAACTACATGAACTTACAAACGATAAGTTAGAAAAAAGTATGGTGGTTGAAAGTGATAGAGACAATCAGTTAACGCTATTGTCTGAGCAACTATCAACACTGCTCAGTAATACAAAACAGCGTTTAACGGACCTTAAAAAGCAGCAAGCTATTGATATTGAAAAACTTGATCCTGAAGGTGAAGTAGATAAACGCATTGCCAAACGGGTGAACTTAGAAAAAGACTTACTGCAATGTTCAGTCTTTGCCCAAAAGGCGCGCGACTATAACAGCTTTATGAATGAGCGTTATTGTCATCGTGATGCCTTAGCTGAAGAAAATCAAAACCGAAAAATCATCAAACGTAATATAGAAACAAATTATGAAGATAGTCGTATTGAACTATCGACTAAAATTAACGATTTAAAACAGTTAATTAGAAAAAACAATCAAGAAAAACAAGCTACTGATGATTTATTAGTGCAACTTAATGATAATAAACGTTTAAGTGAAATGTCTGCGATCAATAGTGAGTTTTGTCAGCAAGAGCCCGCAAACCAAGCAGATTTAACCGTTAACTTTTTCCATGATTATTATCAACAGTTTAAGACGATTGAAAAACGCTTGGCTAGTCAGCTAAATACTTTTAGTGAACGTTTTAGAAAAGATCACTCGGGTAGTGAGCTTTTCGAAAACTGGCAAAAGCTATTGCATGACAACGATAACTATTCCGGTGCAAAAGCACTCTTTAAATATCGTGAACCCATTAGCGAGTTATTAAATAGCGCCGATCAAAAGCAGCAAAGCACTTATCAACTGGTGACAGTCAATGCCACCATGATCAACGAGTTTTATCAGCACATCGAAAACTTTGGTCGTAATATAAAACGTATTGGTAAATTATTATCAACCAAAGTTACTGCATTAGCGCATTTTGAAGCGTTGGCTGATATCAATGTCACTACGGTAATGAAGCAAGAAGAGCTCGATTACTGGGGACCATTGCAAAAATTTGCCGAAGTTTTTGAGCTGTATAAAGATCAATTACGCGATGGACTTGGCGAAGTACCCGATGATTTAGTCTTCGCTATGCAAAAATTGGCAAGTTATTTACCCAATGAAGGCTTTGTTTTAGCGCACAACAATTTGTTTGATTTAGAGTTTACTATTGTCGAAAAAGGGCAAGTAAAACATGCGCGTAATGCGAAACAACTTAAAAAGGTCAGTTCAACGGGCTTATCCTATTTAGCTATGTTGTCTTTATTTGCTGGTTTGTTAGCCATGTTACGTGGTGACAGCAAACATGCGAGCCAAATAATTCTACCGGTAGATGAATTAGGTGAACTCGCAGCTGAAAATATAGATCTTTTACTAAAAATGTTTAATGACAACCATATTAGTATGTTATCGGCTTCTCCATCAACAGACCGTCATATTTTATCTTTATATAATCGTCATTATAAATTAAAAGATAATAAAATTTATCATGCCGATATTCCGCAATCTCGTTTAGATGAGTTATTAGCGCAGCGTAATAAGGCAGCAAACATTACACAACAAGAGCCAGGACAAGATCCTGAAAAAGAGACTGCAGGGGAGTTAAGTTAATGTTTAAACAAACTATTCAAAAGCTACTCTGTGGCGCTGTTATTTGTCAAACGGCTTATGAAGCTGAATATCTCTACTTAAAAGCGGAAAGTCAAAACGATAAAGTGAATGATTTTTTATCTAATTTGGATAGAAAACTTACCTATCTTGATAGTGCTGATGCTTATTACTGTACCTTTAATCAAGTGGATGATAATAATCATCACGATCTCAGTATTCTATTTACTGAAATGCGTAATACTTTTAGGCCTTTAGTTGAGTTTTTAGATTTATTGTTAACGGCCACGCAAGCTGATTTACCTATTCGAGCTAAATCAGTACTTAATATTAATGAATTATTCGAACCCTTTGAACATGATCAAACGCTGAGTGAACAATTACGTCGGTTAACATCGATAAAACCGTTCAAGACAAATAAAACAGAAACGCGTGAACAACTCGTAATGGTTTTTCAAAAGCTTGAAGAAATGCAGTATTTTGTTCGTAAAAATACTGGCAGCAGTAGATATTACGCTACAGCACGTTTTGACTTGATTTATTTACTGATAGAATTCTTAAACGATGCCGAGCTTGTCAGTTTGCCTGAACAAGAGAAAAGCCAACAAGACGAGCTATTATTCTAATGAAAAGTTTTAATAAAAGCTTTAATGGAGAATTATAATGGCTGGTTTTGATTCTTCACAAGTTGCCACTTTGCTCAGACAAATTGGCGCATATAATGACTTACTAGCTAGTGCCTATGTTTATGGCTCGATAGCGAGTGATGAGCAAGATGCTAACACCATTAGTTTGTTACATAAATCGGGTTTGATCAGACCCGATGAATCTCCTGGTGAATATCGAGTAACTACCGATCTTAAACGCATGTTAAATCGACTAATGCGCAAACAATCAAGTTATCGACAACTTACCGATATGGGGAAAGTGATTGATGCAATTGATGAAGTGGCAAAAGACTATCAACTGGCGATACAGGCCAAAGAGCAGGAAGATGCCGAGTATTATTTAGATCAACTTGATGATTTACTTTACGAAACCAAAGACAGTTTAAACAATAATTTAGACAATATGCATTTTGCCATTGTTAGTCAGTTTGGTTTTGTGAATAGTTTATCTAACAAAATACGCCAGAATGAACGCTATCTTTCACATGCACAAAAACTGCTCAATGAACTTCAGCAAATTGACCCACAAGATTGTTACGAGTGGCTAGATTGGGCATGTCCGAATGAGTTTGCCCGTAAAATATCGGGTTTTGTCTACTGGTATAATCAAATTTTACCTAAGCTGCGTTTAATTATTGATAACATGCGCATTAGCTTATTCCGCTTACGTAGAGATGAAAAACAGGCCAGTCAATTACGAAATATGGCGCGTTTTTTACGTAAACATCCTGAATTTGATCTTGATGAAAACCTATTTGAGCTACCAAACATACCAGAAACACTAAAATATTCGCCGCCAATGCCGCTGCGAAGTTATGTAGATACGAAGCAAACCGGTATTGAACAACCTTTACTTTTATTGGTGCAATCATTACGTAAGCAAGCCGTTGTAACACCGATTAAAGCCAGAACAACCAGTGAAGTTAGCTTTAAACCCATCGAAAATATTGCTGCGGAAGAAGACTTTTTTGAACAACAAACAGAATTATTATTCGAGCGCGTGATCATAAATAACTGCGCAGTCTCAGCATTAGGTTTTTACCAAGAGTTTCAAAATACTTGGCTTGAAAAATCACAATCTATTGCACCAAAATCTTGGATCGAGTTAGTGTTTAGTTGCTACTGCAAGTTAACTAGCGCACAACAAAATGCATTGAATATAAAAATGAAAGGCGTTGCTGTTAAAGGTACAACGGATAATTATGGTTATAGTGATGTAGTTATCGAATTAAGATCAGAGTTGAGAGCTGAACTGAGAGCAAGTTAATCGCTTATGGTTTTAACCTTACTCTGTTACTTGCTACGTTATGTACTTAACAGGTCATTGAAAACGTTGTCTTCGATTTGCTATCGAAGATCCATTATCTTCGCTTGTATTCCAAAAATACGGTGGGAATACATGAGCCTGTTTAATCCGTTCTACACCGATAGCAAAGGAATGCAAAATGAAAGTAACAATCAACAAACAACTTTATAATTTCACCCAAGATAAATTACAAAAACATCGGCAGGGTGGCCAAATAAAAAACTCATCCTTAGCAACAAAGCTGTATGAAGAATATAATTTTGGTCAATTTGATGTTAATAAACAATGGTTAACCTTTAGTCTCGACAATATTTTAGCTCTAAGTGAAGAAATTAACGGCGTTCTTGGCCTTGATATAAGACAAGATCCTTATCCTACTAGCGAAGATAGGTTAACCACGTCAGAAAAATCTCGAAATGAAAAAGCGAATAGTTATGCTGTCAGTAAAGAGTTTGTCTTAATTAATAGTTTATCTGAAGTGAAAATCAACCAAAGCTGCTATAAAATATCACCCTTAACTTCGTTAGGTGCCTATATAAAAGCTGAGGAAATTCAATCTATTGAGCACAGTGCTGTTGTTTTAGTTGAAAACCTTGCCGTGATGGCTAACCTCAGTTCAATCAACTTAACCTCCATCGATAATACACTAGATTTAACCCAAGCTTTGTGGCTTTATCGTGGAGATGTTAAAGCACAACAGACAACTACTACCAGTTATCAATTTTTTCGCCATTTTAAAGGAAACATCCCATTAATTTGTTTTAGTGACCTTGACCCTAAAGGCATTGAAATTGCGCTTACCAGTCATGCAGATTTTTGGCTAACCCTTAAAAATACAAACGACGTCACTATGCCATTATTGGGTAATGAACAAGAATGGTATAAGCAGAGCGCATCGGTTTCTTATTTATCTGATAAAATGAAGAAATACATAAGCCAAGAAACAGAAAATGTTTGCTGGCAGGGTGTTTTTAACACGCTCTTAAACCACAGAAAAACCCTGAAACAAGAGCATATGCTTAAACATAAACTCGCCTTAACCTTAATAAGCCTCAAAGAGTAATAGCAAGTATTTTGGCTGTATCCTTCTCCTCTATCTGATGCAAGAAATGATGCAGTTAAAAGCATAATTGCGTAAGTAATCAAGGTCGCTCATCAGTTTGGGTAAAAGTTATTTACAGACAAGCTCCTTTTAGATCATCCTGAATGTTTAGTTACCTCTAGTATTGATTCTATTTCATTAAACCCAGATAGTTGGAGACTGACAGTTTAGTACGAACAGAAGTAATAATTTGAAATTTTGAGGATTCCCCACGGTAAGTTGTAAGCTTCAAGCAGCTGTTGGACTTATATCATTTAGCGTTAATCCTTCATACTTAGTTCAACCTTCATTAATTCTTTTATAACATTGGGCATTTCAACCCTCGCTACGGGATGACCATAAGCTTCTATAACGTCAGATATAGGCACCATCCCATTTGGTCCTAAAAAAGTAACTTTACTGATCCCGACAGTCGTTGTGTTTCCATTTCTTTGGAATAGGTGCTCAGTCCAAACCCACTCATCATCCCAATAAATTATTTTTGACTTCAATGTATATTGCTGAAAAAATTTAAGAGGATATTTATAACGTATAGTTGCTACCCTAGAAACTGGAATCCATTTTCTTTTTATAAAACTTCTCAGAAGACCAGCTTGAAGAATAATGTTAATGCGACCAAGATCCATAATGGGCAAGTATCTGTCACTGCTCATCCTCTTGATATCAACATCATTAAATAAAACGCGAAATTTAAGCGTGTTTTCATCCATGATACCAAGGGTTCGTTTGAAAAAATGGATAAATAATAAAAATAAAAAACGAAATCTTAAAACCATTACTTTATCCTATAAATTATTAATAGGGTGGGTTGTAAACATCACCCGTTCTGTATACGGTTGGGCTGCCTCTTGTTCTAGTGTCATAAACGTTATATTTGATCCGAAAATCAACAAAAAACGCCTGGTAAAATCAAAGCGATTTTTGATCGCTTCTTTTTCTATTATCTGACAAGCAGAAATAATTCCATATGCCTACTATTATACAATGAGTTATTGAATGTTCTCTGTATTAACTGCGATTATTGTTTGCCGATGCAATCATGTTACTGATGGTGAAAATAGTCGACCGTTTAGCAATCCTTAGTGAGGTGTTTTCGATGAATATTACATTTTTAGGCGGTACAGGAACCGTAACAGGATCAAAATACTTTATAGAAACAAATACGACTAAAATTTTGGTTGATTGCGGATTATATCAAGGCTATAAATGGCTACGCGCACGAAACCGAGAGCCATTACCACTTGATTTAAAAAGCTTAGACGCCATAGTACTTAGCCATGCACACTTAGATCATTCTGGTTTCATTCCCGTTCTTTATAAACAAGGTTTTCGTGGTGCTATTTATACCCATCCCGCAACCATTAGTTTATGCTCCATTTTGCTACCCGATAGTGGTCATATACAAGAAGATGATGCTAATTTTTATAAAAAACATAAAATTAGTAAACATGAAAATCCTGAGCCTTTATATGACAAAGAAACGGCAGAGGCCTGTTTATCACTTTTTCAAGCTGTCGAATTTAATAAAGCGTTCCGCATTGGCGACATCGATTTAGTATTGCAAAGTGCAGGGCACATACTCGGAGCGGCTAGTGTCATATTGGAAGCGGATGGCAAACGTGTCGGTTTTTCCGGAGATGTTGGTCGTCCCGATGACATTATTATGTATCCTCCAAAACCCCTTCCTCCCCTAGACTTATTACTGCTTGAGTCAACCTATGGTAATAGACTACATGATAAAGAAGATGCTTATGAACAGCTTGCTGAAATAGTCAATTCAACAGCTAAATTAGGCGGCGTACTGTTGATACCGAGTTTTGCTGTAGGCAGAACCGAAGCGGTGCAACATATGCTGGCAACCTTACTAAAACGCGATTTAATTCCAAAGCTACCTATTTATTTGGATAGTCCTATGGCAATCAATGTATTCAATATTTATTGTCAACATTTTGAGTTGAATCGCCTAAGCAAGAAACAATGTCAGGATATGTGTAATATTGTTGCGTTCACTAAAACAGTCGATGAATCAAAAGCATTATCTGATTTGATTATGCCTCATATAATTATTGCCGGTAGCGGCATGGCTACGGGTGGGCGGATTTTACATCATCTGAAACGTTTGATAGGTGATTATCGTACCACGGTGTTATTCACAGGCTATCTTTCTGGTGGTACACGTGGAGCAAAAATTTTAGCGGGAAAAGACAATGTAAAAATACATGGTAAGTGGTGGCCTGTTAAAGCAAGGGTTGAAGTGTTGAATGGTTTATCAGGTCACGGTGATTATGAAGATATTACAAAGTGGTTACAGTCTTCAAAATTACATCCTAAAACTAAAATTCGATTAGTTCACGGAGAGCCCGAAGCCAGTGAAGCGATGCGCGATCATTTAATGCAACACACTAAATTCGAGGTTGAAGTTGCTAATTATCATGAAATATTAAGGCTTTAAGTTAACCGTTATTGAATCGACCTAACGTAGCACGTAGAGCAAAAAAGAGTTAATGAGCAGGGCGCTTAAATAGGAAAACCTAACCTATAAGACAGCTTAAAAATGAATACAAAAGGCGTGATTTTACTCCATTATCTAGCTGTGAACCTCGAAAGGAACAGTTTGCCGTTTTCACGCCTTTTATCTGTTTGGTTAAATTATTGCTCTAATGTTTCTTTGATTAGCGTTTCGGCTTTACTTTCCAATAACTCTAAACTGCCAAGTGAACCCTGATATGCATCGAAGATATCATTCAGGTAATAGCTGTAGCCTACGAACAATATAAGCGCTATCACTAAAAGTTTAATCGCTTTCTTAAGTAAACTAACAATGAAAAAAATGATTAAACAAACAAATCCAACTATGTATAAAGGATTACCTTGTAAAAACTCTATGAACGATGCCACATAACTCTCCTGTTATTATTAATATAACTTAATTTGGAGCAGTCTATTATTTCTAAGGGGGTAATGTCTATGAAAATAAAACTGTTTATTGTCGCTAAAAAATATTAGTGGGTTTATTGAGTCGACATGATTTAATTTAATAAATTAATTAGGTGGATAAACTAACGGATCAATCGCTCAGTTTTTCCCTGAATATTCATCATTGTTGTGCCTATTTGGTAAACAGATAACTAACAATATAAGGAGATTTTTCAATTTAAAATTATTAGCTATTGAAATAAGTCTCAGTAGCCTGTAATTTATTTAGCTGTTATCAATCAGAAAACAGAGGAAGAGTATGATCGACTATTATAAAAAGAAAAGCTCCGAATATCATGATAAAGCTCGTGTTGCACTGGAAAATAACGAAGAATATGAAAAATATACCAGTGAAGCTGAAGCTTACGATAAACGAATTGAAGAACTAGAGTCTTGCTAAAACTACTTTAACTACGATTGATTCATTAATTGATAATGACTTTTGTAAGCATAATTATCATTCATTACAGCCTAGTAATGTTGATTAAAAACTAAGTAAGCGTGATTTAATAAAGAATTATAAAAACACTTCCACACGGAGGTGTTTTTTTTGGTGGCTATAATATTATTGGTATTAAAATTATTAAAGATAATTATGACGTTAAATTGTCTAGTGGGCTATGCCTTTATGGTATTGACAGAGTAGCAAAGTTTTATCCTGGCATTGAACCGGTAACTTATTTTTGGTACTTATTTGTTTTTACCTGGAGAAAGTTAATTTGTTTTTTGATACGAATAGATTGATACAATGAAATGGTGATCGGATGCCATTATTAAAATTTTCTTAATCAGATTAACGACAGGGATAACCACCCTATAGAGTTACAAGCTCACTATGTCCGATACTCTTCAGTATTGGACATAGTGGGTATAATGAATTAAACTAGCTTCATATGTCCTATCTGCTTGGTTTTACAAATAATGTTATTAAATAAACCTGTCCCTTTATACCCACCATATGTCGATTTATGTGATTTCGATTTTGATGACTATCCTGAGTTAGATAAAATATTCTCATCAAATGAACCTTGGTGGCTCGAACAATTTAACTGGGGAAAAATTTTCCTTACCTATATAGGTAGAAACAAATCTGCTCATACTTATGAGCGATTTAGAAATGACGTTGAACGTTTTTTATTATGGTCATTCATTGAAAAGAAAAAACCAATAGACCAATTACGTAAATCAGACTTGCTTGAGTATGCTGACTTTTGTTGGCAACCACCAGTGACTTGGATTGGCACATCTAATCAAGAACGTTTTAAAATTACCAATGGTTATTCTTCTGCAAATGAACTTTGGTTTCCATATAAAATTCAATCGCCTAAAAGTTTAAAATCTGAATACGTTATTGATAAGAAAAAATATCGTCCATCGCAACAAACACTTTCATCGATGTTTACCGCAATCATCGTTTTCTATAACTACTTAATGGCTGAGGATTTTTGTATTGGTAACCCTGCACAAATCGCTAAAAAAGATTGCCGACATTTCATCATCGACTCACAAGTTAAAGAAGTTAAACGTTTAACGGCTAGTCAATGGCAATATGTTTTAGATACAGCGGTTGAAATGGCTGATGAAGATCCCATGTGTGAACGTAATTTATTTGTTATTGCTGCCTTAAAAACGCTGTTTTTAAGAATTTCTGAGTTATCTGAACGACCTAATTGGTCACCTGCTATGGGACATTTTTGGCAAGATGATGATGAAAATTGGTGGCTTAAAGTCTTTGGTAAAAGCCGTAAAATACGTGATATTACTGTGCCCATTGATTTTTTACCTTTTTTAGAGCGTTATCGTGCTTCCCGAGGTTTATTAGGTTTGCCATCAAGCAATGAAAATTCGATTCTGGTTGAAAAAGTACGTGGTCAAGGCGGTATGACATCTCGACATTTACGACGTTTAGTTCAAAGTGTTTTCGACCAAGCACATGACAATATGCGCAGATCGGAAGGTGAAAATAAGGCGCTCAAATTGAAAGAAGCTTCTGCCCATTGGTTGAGACATACTGGTGCAAGTATGGAAATTGAACGTGGGCGCCCTCTTAAAGATATTTCAGAAGATCTTGGTCATGCAAGTATGGCAACGACTGACACTGTTTATGTTCAAAGTGAGAATAAGAAACGTGCTGAAAGTGGTAAACGAAGAAAAGTAGATTAAGACTTCGGTTACTTATTTGAACAAAATACGAGCTAAAACAGTGTGCTACGTTAATAAACTTTGGTGAATAACCACCAAAGTTTATTAGAATTTACGTAGCATCAGCTTGTTATTTAATCAAAGTAGCCTGCAAGCCTTTATAATAAAGACTTGTAGCTAATAAAAATGTCATTTAAACAAACTTGAAAAGACCGTAAGTGCTAATAAATACACTGTATTAATGATGGTTTTTTCCACGCCCTATTCTTCTTATTTTTAAAATACTCTTAGTCTTCATCACTTGCATGGCTAACTGCTTGATTGGCGATTGAATAGGAAAAGCCTTTTGATATTAAATGTCGTAACGCCTTTTGCTTTAGCTTCAACTCTTCTATGGGCTCTTCACCAAACTTTCTTATTTTTAGTGTTAGCGCTTTATCAAAATAGTCTTCGTCAGTTGTTGCTATTGTGCTAACACATTCATTGATTGTTTGGGATGAGAAACCTTTCGCATACAACTTCTCTTTTATTTTATTAGCGCCAATATTTTTCTCTGTCAGGCCTGTTGTTAAGCGTTGCGCATAACGAAGATCATTCACAATATCACGTTCAATGAGATAATCTAATGCTTGTTCATTGTATTGTGTATCGTCTTTAAATAATACATTAGCCTTTTGCATCAATGCTTTAGCTGAGTAATCCCCATATCGTTCAATCATCCATTGCATATATGATTTGACACGATCATAAGTAATGACTTGTGGCTTGGCATCTTGTTTTTTTTTGTACATGGTAATTTAAATCCTATAGCTCAGTAGCAGTTACTCGTTATGTAATCCTGCTTAGCTGCTTAATTCTAATGCTTGGCACCATTCACATGCATTAAGAAATTCTTGTTGGAGTATCTCTTTACTAAGACCAGAAGTATTAATAAGTTGATGAGAATTCTCATTTTTGTCTGAAATAAATGCAGTGGTTAACTTTAACAAGTCACCTAATACACCTTCATGTGACATTAATGCTTTTTCAATTGGCTTAGCCAATGGCATCGTTTTAATAATTTCAACAACGGGCATAGATAGGATAACGTCGATAGAACTGAGTAAACCTGTAATGAATGAAAATTCGTGTACGGAAGAAAAATCATGTTGAGTACTAAGCGATTGCATCATCTTGGCAGTAATTAATGACTGTTTACATACTTCATCAGCTTTATCTGACGTTAGATTTGATAAGGCTAAAATAGCGATTAACTGTCTTAACTTTTCTTCACCTAAATATGTTGCGGCTTGTTTTAAGCACACTACTTCAATATTCGTGCCCGTTGAAACATTATTAACCATTTTTAATAAACCTATGGTTAAGTTAACGTCTTGGCTAATAATATGTGATATTTTTTCAAAGTCGAGTGTGCTATTCGACGTTTCAGCAAGCAACTGTATCATCATTGTTTTTACTGTTGTTAAGGTTTGTCCTTCAATCATTTCAGTTTGGTGATAAAAATATCCCTGAAAATAATTAAAACCTACTTCGGCAAGTGTTTGCTGTTGATTTTTTGTTTCCACGTGCTCAGCAATAATGCTGATGTTGAAAGCTTTCATTCGGGTGACCGCTGGTTTTAAGCGTTTAGTATTGATTTCTTCTATATTTACTTTAACTATATTGATATATGGAAAGAGTACATCCCAATGAATGGCTAAATCATACTCAGTTAGTGCTATTTTATAACCCTGTTCATGATAATATTTAACAATTTTAACTAAATTTTTTGATGGTTTTATATTACCTACCAGTTCAATAACGATTAATTCTTTATCAAACATTAAGGGGAATTTATGGATTAAATTACTTTCGGTAAAATTGATAAAGGCCAATTTTCCCATACACAAGGTTTGAATGTCACCTTGAATATGGTTTTGAATGATAAGTTTAGAGCTGGCAATATCTTGGTCAACTTCGGGGAAATTGTTATCTGAGCTATCTCTAAAAAACAGTTCATAGCCAATGGTCTTTAAATGCCTGTCAAGAATGGCTTGTCGAGCAATGTATGTTTTCTTCATTTCTAAGCCTAGTTATCTTAGTCACTTTAATTATATAGTCTCGTGTCGTATTTGTTGATATAAAAATCTCCTATTTTACATCGGTTATTTACTTTTATTGTGTTTAGCAACAAGCTCGTCCACTGAATTTTTAACAAAATCGTATAGATGATAATCATCATCAACAATATCCTGGTCAATTTTTACAATGTCTAAGTCAATGGTGCGAGGGCCATTTTTGTTATTGGTCCGAACTCGCCCCAATTGAGATTCTATGTTTTTTAACTGGACTTCTAAGTCTGTTGCATTGAGTGAACAAGTAAATGAAAAGGCGGTATTAATAAAGTCGGCCTGCTCAGTAAAACCGACCGGTTTTGTACGCAGCAATGTGGCTATATTTACTTGTTCATCAAGTTTTTTAAGCTGTTCTAGTGCTTGATATATGTGCTTTTCCGCATCAATATTTGAGCCAGCAGCGACAATGTAAAACGGCATTAAGCAGTCCGTTCTGCTGTGATAGAGACACTTTTTGCGTAGCGTAATGCTCCAGGTTTAGCGACTTTCAACTTGGCGTGTAATACGCCATCAAACGAGAGAATCAAGTCTAATAGTACACCCAGTAATCGCTCAATGGTGTTATAACTGGAGTCCAGCACTATCGCTAAAATTTCTTTATTGATGGTGCGATAATTAACGCAATCTTCTATTTCATCAGACAACATAGCTTTAGATATATCTGCATCTATCCAATAATCGATAATGAGTTTTTGTTTGTTCTTGCGCTCTTCTGCTGTGATGCCAAGAATGGTATAAATCTCTAATTTTTCAACATATATGGTGGACATTTTAAGTGACTCCCTCCGTCTATTTGTAATGTTTGTCCCGTAATAGAATTGTTTTTTGATAAAAATTCAATGGCTGAATATAAGTCAGCTAACGGTACTTTACGCTGTAAAATATTGATGTCTTTACTGTCTATTTGAGTCGCGACCGTAGTATTAATCGTATCTGTCGCATCTAATACAAAGCCAGGTGCTATCGCATTAACTCGTACATTGGGTGCACATTCTATAGCGGCCAATTCAGTTAACGTTTCTTGGGCTTTCTTTGAGATAAAATAAGCCGATTTACTGGTGTACCTATGTGTCAAGTTGGCATCTGAAATATTAATAATTTGACACGGTTTGTTTTGCTTTACCAATGACTGAATTAATAACCAAGGGCTGGTAAGGTGGATATTAAGGTTACTTTGAATTTGTGCTAACGTTGTTTCAAGTAATGATGCTGGTTCAAACACTGAGGCATTATTTATCAACAATTCAATATGAGGTATTTTTGTTAGCAGTGCTTCAAAGCGTTGCTCAATGGTCGCAGGATCATCTAAATTCGCTTGCCATAAAACAACCTTGACATTGAGCGTTTCTAATTGACCTTTTAATGCAACTGCGGCAGTTTCAGATTGATTGTAATGCAGGACAATATTCTTACCATTTTTGGCAAATTCTTTATTGAGAAACGCGCCGATGCGCTTTGCTCCCCCTGTCACTAATACCCAAGCGGTACTATTCATCAATTTCTAATCAACTGTAAAAACTCAGCACGGGTGTCTTTGCATTTCAAGAAGGAACCGAGCATACATGACGTTTTCATTTCGGAGTTTTGTTTTTCAACACCACGCATACGCATACATAAATGCGATGCAGACATAACGACACCAACCCCCTTCGCACCCGTAACATCCATAATGGCATTGGCAATTTCTTGCGTTAGGTTTTCTTGAATTTGCAAACGTCGTGCGAACATATCAACAATACGGGCTAGTTTAGATAATCCTAATACTTTGCCGTTTGGGATATAGCCAATGTGGCATAAGCCAGTAAATGGTAACATGTGATGTTCGCACAACGAATATAATTCAATGTTGTTAACGACGACCATAGAATCACAATCTGAGGTGAATAAGGCGCCGTTAATAACCGTATCTAAATCTTGCTGGTAGCCTTGAGTCAGAAACTTCAATGCTTTTGCAGCACGTTTGGGCGTATCGACTAACCCTTCACGGTTTGAGTCTTCACCTATTTGTTCAATAATCGATTTAAAATCTTGTTCCACTTTTGGTTACCTGTTTATTATTAACTTGTTATGCTTTACGCATGTGGATCTATTAGCATTAAATAGCTATCAAGATCTTTAATACTAAATAATTTACCCTAAAGACCTTAAATTTCAAGTTCTTATTTTATATATATCAATATAATTAGCCTGAGGTTTGAATATTACAAAAAATTATCACTTATATTCCGAACACAATACACCAGCGTTGTATTTTGGGAATGTCTCGCCATTGGCTTGTGTATTAGGGCCTTAAAAATTATCGTCGCATTTGTCACCTTTGATGATGTCCTTCAACAGTCCATTTTAATGTGTTACCTGCGTAATCGTGGTTGAATTATATAAGGATTCCAGTAAGTTACCATTAGTGTGATCGGGTATAAATAAGTCAGCTTGTATAAACGCTTTACTGTTTAGCTCTACTGCACTAACCTTTTCCTACTACTGATTGGGAAAACATAACTTTTTCTTTCTTAATTTGCTTAATGCACTAAAACTTTGATCGTTAATGATTTACGAACTGTTGATATATAATCGAACTAACCCGTAATTTACTGTTCATACAAAAAAGATAGCTGCTTTAAGTGTCATATAAGGTTCTTATACCTATGTTAACCAATCAAGTGCGTCATCACGCTCTGTGAATATTTCAATATTTAATGCTGTGGAGCTGGGAATAGTTGCTGAAAATTCAGCACTCATTTTAGCCAATTTATTGGGAGTAAAAATGGCTATTTTATCTATTGCAGCTAAAGTGCCGAATTGAATAAGTGCATCAAGTTGTGTGGAGTAAGAATTACTTTTATTAATAAGTAATGAAAATGAGTGACTAAAAAGTGAGAGTAAAAAATGATGAATTTCATCAACCATTTCAAGATTAATGTCTACGCCACTATTAACGGTGATCTCAGCAAGACCATGCCCCAACACACAAACTTTTGCAAAAGATATTTGATGAACTTCCATATTTAATACTTAATCCTTAATCCTTTAAGTTTATTCTTAAATTTCAACAAGCTTAGTATAATCAATTACAACTATTGTTGAAATAAATGTATGGCAGTTACTTAATGTTTATTAGGTTCCATTCATTTAACATTCCATAAAATCAATTACTTCTCCTGAAAGAATCACCTTACCAATGTATTGGATCCACCTTGTAATAACTTGTCAGTTGTTTATAAAGTGCGGGGTGTTCATGGTTAAATTGTTTCGATTTTTCAAAAAACACTTCGCTCACTACAGCAAAGAACTCAGCGGGCTCAGTTGCGCCATAATAATCAAATATTGAGGGAATGCCTGCCGTTGCTTGTTTTCTTAATATATCGAACTGCTGTGAAAAAATTTCAGACCAACATTGATAACTTTGCCCTTTACCCAAAATAGGCGATCCGTTGGCACGACCATTTTCTTGATCAAGTTGATGAGCGAATTCGTGAATTACTACATTATGACCATCATTAGGCAGCTCCGCACCGTGTAAACTATCTTCCCAAGACAACACAATTTTACCAAAGTCCCAAGACTCTCCAGCTAAGGCAACTTTTTTGATGGATTGAACACCATCAGCACTACGTTGGTTTTGCTCTTTAATGAACGCGCTTGGGTAAACTAAAATCGTTTTTAATTTAGGGTAATAATCTGTTTTCCGATTGAGTAGCAGTAAACATGCTTGAGCAGCAATAGTAATTTTTATTTCATCGGTTATTTTAACGCCATTGCAACCGACAAATTCTTTTTCTGTGATAAAGACTTGAATATGTTGTTTTAGCTGAAGCTGCAAATCAGTAGGCATCTGCCTGAAATAAGGCATACGTTGCTGAATGATTTTTCGCCATTCTTTTTTGAACGGTAAGCTTCTAACCTTATCACGTTTATATTCACGCACATAGGGTTTAGCCACCATATAGCCAATAATTGCGATGCCAATAAAGAGCGGCAGAAGAATAATCAAAATAACGCCCCGAATTCAAGAACCAAAATGATACCAATGTATTAAAATAATGATCTTTACTGATATCTTGGTACGGGGGATCGAAATTTCAAGCCATAATGATTTATTAGCTGATAAAAAAGGACGCTAATGGCAGCCACCGTTCTTAATTAATTTGCTAAGAGCGTTGCGGGAATAGGTAAAATATCCTTGTTAATTTACAACTATCGCAAAATTAACAAGGGATAAGTTCATTGTACGTACAATGTTATATTTTTTAACGTCAGTAATATTGATTAATTTAATGTAGTACTTAAACCATCGATTAACTCGGCGCTTTTATTGACTTCAATACCACAATTATTTACTTGTTCAGCTAAATCAGCATTATTTTTCGAGATGCCATCTATTGTGGTAATACCATGATTCTTTTGATTAGCACAACACTTTGTTCTTCAGCTGCTGTCGCTATTTGAGCCGTCATATCACTCACCTGATTAACATTGTTGATAATACTTTCCATTGTCTGATTAATTTTTACTGTATCTTGTAAGCAATCTTCGGCATCAGCTTTACTTGCCAACATGACCTACCCCACTGCTTAATTATAAATAATTCAGTTTAATAAGCCTCTGCAACCGCCTCTTCAACTAAGTTCACAAGCTCTTGATAACCGAAGACAACCAATGGTTTTCCATTAACAAAAAACTGGGGAGTGGCGCGTACTTGTAACGTTTTACCGTCTTGAATATCTTGGGCGATAACTTTAGCGACTTTGCTGCTGTTCCAATCTATATCAAGTTGCTCATGATCTAGTTCTAACGTTTTTATCCCCGCTAAGGCACGAGTAGGATTTGATACATGATGCTCAACCCAACGCTCTTGGTTAGCAAATAATAATTCAAGTGCTGGCCAAAACTTACCTTGCAGGTGTGCAGCTTCTAGCATTTTAACCACATCCTCAGAGCCTTGATGCAATGGTGCATAGCGCATAACAACATTCACTTTACCCTGATACTTCTTAACTAAGTTGTTAAGTAATGGATAGAACTGACTACAAGTACCACACGCTGGGTCGAAGAACTCGACAATAGTCACTTTCGCTTTTTTACCACCTTTAGTTGGCGCATTGATACGTTCTAATGCGGGTAACTGCTCGTTCGCTATTGTGGAGGGTAATTTACTTTTATACACCCCAACCGCAGCAATAAAGATAATAGCTATAAAGGCCGTAACGCCGATAAAAAGGTTTTTATTATTCATAATTTTTCCGAGTAAATGTTAATTGTTTAGTTTAGTTTAGTTTTTTTGATGAATGATTTTTTAGCAAATACCAGTAACAACCCTAAAAGAGAAAAGGCGATTAACGACATCACCGGAATATTTAAAAAGCCGAATAACGTGAAGTGGGTTTCAGAACACGGAATACCAAGCGTGCAAGGTTGTGCCGCTTCAGGGATAATCTCAGCAATCACTAACACATGAAATAACGCGACAATCCAGCCAAGTACAACCAAGGGCATGGCGTAGCGGATAATGCTAACGTCAAAAGGAAAAAGTGCCAAAGGCAGCATAATCACTAGGGGGTAGAGCGAAATTCGTTGATACCAACACAATACACAAACGGGTAACTGCACTATTTCACTGAAAAACAGGCTAATTAAGGTGCCACTTGTCGCTAATATCCATGCGAAAAAAAGTAAATTCCACGCTGGATTGTTCTCAGTGTCTGCTGTTTTAATATTCTTCATTTACCCTTATCTGTTCAATAGATTTGAATGCTAATTGTACCTGATTTTTGTGCACTAAATACAGTAGCTAATTGTTATATCGATGAATATTTTCACCATGGGATAATAAATATTTTGATGACTTTTTTAGAAGTCTTTATAGACGCGGGTAATAATTTACCGCTGAGTTTTTTTTAGGCTTGGTATCACACTTTCAACTATTGATTCCTTATTCATTGCAGTATCTATGTAGATGAGTTGTTTGAAAATAATATCAATAGCGGCTAAATAGAAATTCTGATTTATATTAACGAAGTCGTCAAACTCGCTGTGGTAGTTTTTATGAGTGCCCACACCAAAATATATGAAGGGAACAGCCGCTTTATTGAACACGCCGTGATCGCTGGCCATAAGCCAATTGGTTCTTTTGAGACTTGTGCCAGCACCTCCCCTATTGCTAAAACCAGCCTTGAGATGAGCGCTTGAATTTGTTTTAAAGTGTGCTTGAAGTTTTATCAATTCACCCAGGCTTTGAGTTGAAAGTATTTGCGGAAGACCTCTTGAAATAAAATGCAGTTTTTTGATGCGTTTACTACCAGCAATCATATCGAGGTTTATGTTTAGTTTAATATTACTCAGTATATTTTTCTGTTGAGTAATAAAAGCTTTAGCACCTAATAAGTTAACTTCTTCCCCATCAGTAAATAATAAAATAACACTGTGTTTTAATGGTTTCTTCGCTAACAATTTTGCGTAGTGTAATAAAGCCGACGTACCAGAGGCATTATCATCAGCCCCGTTATAGACTGTATTACGTTTAGTACCTAAGTGGTCGTAATGAGCACTGAGTACTATATATTTATTAACATGTTGAGTACCTGGTATATAGGCAATGATATTAGTGCCCTGCTTTGTTTGAAAAAACCCAGGCTGTGTAAATGTGTGGCGATATTTATTTTTAAATGCTTGGACTTTAAGAGCACAAAGCGTAGAAACTAAATAGGTCTGGCTTTTAATACTACCTTGGCTAGCAAATTTTCGACCCAAAAATTCATTGGAAGACAATATTTTTAAGTGTTCAAGTACGGATAAATCATCCTCATTTACTATAGAGGATGACAACAGTGCAGAAGCACTCGACACCAAAGGTAGCTGCAGAATAGTGATCAATATAAGTAAAATTTTAAAGGGAGTTATTGTCAATTGTGTGCTGTCTCTTGATCTTGAAGAAAGTTTAACTTAGCAATATACAGTTTTTTAGTGTCTTTTGTTTTGGTGAGCGCTAGCGCTTTTTTCATTGCATTTTTAGAGGAGAGCAACTTGCCCTGCTCGTAATAAACTTTTGCTAAGCCCAAGTAAAACTCATGTTGTTCATCATTAAGGTAAATGGCTTTTTTATAATGCTGTAAAGCTTGTTGATAAAACTTATTAAAAAATGCTTCATTACCCAATAAAGCGTGGTAATAGGGGTTTTTGACACGAAGGTTGTGAATGTATTCTTCAATTGGTAGAGCTTCACTAGTACGTCCTTGTTTATTAAGTAATAAGGCTAAATTTCCTAATGAAGTCAAGTTGTCTCGGTTTAAGCCAATAGCATGATTATACGCTTTTTCGGCCATGTCTAATTGTCCTGAAAATTTATATAATATCCCCAAGTTTCCCCACGCGGAATCAAATTGGTTATCCGTTAGTGTTGCTTTTTTAAGATATTGGTAGGCGAGCGGGAAATTATTATTTACTAATGCCTCAGCACCTTTATTGTTATAAAACATTGCTAATAAGGTTTTCTTGGTAATGATATGCGATGGAAATCGTTTTTTAGCAACAAACGGGTCAAAGTCTATTTTTGTTGTTTTTTCTCCCCACACAACACGCAGATTAATATCATCACTCTCTCTCACTAATAAGTTTACATGACCTGTTAATAGATTATATTGACCATTACGTACCCAGTACTCTGGCACTTCAACTTCTTGGAAACTGATATTCATACCAGCTTCATCCGCTAAAGCATACGCAAGAATGGTTAGTGACATGCAATTAGCGACTTTACTTTGATAAGCCTGACTTGCAGTAACATTGGCATTACCATCATAGCTGAGCGCTATATTTTCTTTGTTAAATAAATGTTTAAGTAAAATATAGGATTTTTGGTGATCGGTTAAGTTATTAATTAACTTATCCTGAACCATAGCGCGCATAGCATCATTAAGTTGAAAGATTTCTTCTTCAGTTTCGATGGGAACGAGATTTAATGAGATAAATTGACTATCTAAGTATAAATTTGTTTGAGGGGTAATTTGGCTAACATGGAGGTTTTGACCACTTTGACAGGCAATTAAAAGCGGGAAATAGACTAAAAGGCTATAAATTTTGCTATTCATGATCACTCCAACAAAACAAACAGGATTGATCTCAGCCTATGACAAATATAAATAATTTGCTACTAAGGTAACTAACTATTCATATTTGATTACAATTTATGCAGTAAAATCTCTATTAACTTATCACAGAGCCTATATACCCGTTCCACTTGAAGATGCAGTTTCAGAGCGAAGCTAGGAAATAAGATCAAGGCGCGATACGCTGATAATGGTTATTCCCTTATCGAGTAGTACAACGCAGGACTGGTTTTATAGCTTAGCTCCTACGGGCAAGCCGATAAAGGGCCATCTCCTGCGTTATTGATTTCGACAATAGAACAACTATTCTCTTCAATCAATTCCTGGTAGCTAACCCTTTCTCGACTTGATGAAATCAGCATCTTGAAGTAGAGCGGGTATATGTCAACGTGTAACGAAACATAAGCTATTATCTTTCACCATTACCTAATAAATAGACTAAGCGTAAGCTGGTATTATGATCTGAAGTATTAGCGTTAGTGCTATGATAAAAGCGCCAGTCTAATTGTAAGGCAAAATTGCTATTGATTTTATAATGTGCACCTAAACCGGCATTTACTTGGAATTTTTTAGTCTCTATGTCTCTTTTCCATAAGGTTTCACCAAAACCTGCCGTGAGGTAAGGTCTAATGTCCTTTGTGCTATTGAAATAGAATTGACTGTCTAAGCTATAGTTTTCATAGTTAATTTCTTCAGGGTTTAAAGCATCGGTAAACTTACCTTTAGAGTAAGTTACCCTACTTGAAAATTGACGAGTAAAATATAAACCTAAACTGTATTCTGAGGTACTATCACCTTCAACTTCCCATAAATCATCAAGTTGCGTATGGCCAACACCATAACTGACACCAATGATGCCGGTATCAATAGGATCATCGACTCTTGAAGATCTTTTAGCTTTACTTGGCGAGTAATGACCACCATCACCAAGCTGTAATGAAATATTAAAGTTTACCTGACTGTCAGTTTGACCGGTATCACCATAAGGAATTTCGTTAAAACTAACAAAGCCAGTGCCCGCTCTTATGATTTCTTTACTAAACAAATTGTTAATACCAACACTCATACTATCAACGGGATCGAGAAAAAATAATGCGGTGCTACCAAGAATACTTGAACCCCAAACATCACCACCATCTTCTCTAATATCCATCTCGGTATTGAAGGCCCATTCACCATATGCCCAACCGAGAACAGGAGTAATAACTAAATCTTGAATGGAGGGTACTTCAGCAAAGGCTTCAATGCCGTATTCCCAGTAGAAAGTTGACATAATGGTTGCGTATATAAAGGAGTCCCACTGGCGATAGCCTGACTTACGGGCTACTTGATAATAAACACCACCGAAATAAGGATGACCGACTAGGTTTAACATGCCTGTGTCTCTATCCCAAACTGGCCCAGCTTTCACGTTTTCAGTCCATTTATTAAAAACGCCCTGCTCTTTGTCCCAGTTCGAGATGTCTTCAGGTAATAAAGCAATTAAACCGATAACACCAAAACCGTAAGCAAAAATGGAGCTGGTTTGTGACCAAAGTCTTGCGCCGTCTTCACCATTTTGCGGCGAAAATATTGATATTTGATAGGGCGATTCAAAAAAATTAGCGGTTGGCGTTAAGTTTTCAAAACGGGTATTAGTCGCCATTTCTCGATAGATTTCATCAATATTTTCAATGGTAATCACAGGACTAAGTTTAACTTCACTTTCTGTTTGTTGTGATGTATTTGACTCTTGGGGATTTGTCTCTTGAGCGAAAGATTGAACAGGTAATAAACAAGATGTTACGAGTGATATGACTAAAGCAATACATTTCATCGGATTGGTCTTTACCTTATTTAAATTTATATTAATCTCCATAATAATCGCGCTCAAGTCCTTAAGTATTAACAAAGTTCAATAGTTTTCTTTAATTTTAAATGCTATAAAAGCAAAAATCCGCTAACCTTTCGATTAGCGGATTCTTTAAATGTGGCGGTGAGATAGAGATTTGAACTCTAGAAGGGCTACAAACCCTTGCCGGTTTTCAAGACCGGTGCTTTCGACCACTCAGCCATCTCACCAAGTTACTTTTAGAGAAATATTTTGCTATTCCTCAAAAGTGGGCGAATTCTAAATAGTGGAGGCCTATTTGTAAAGCGTTAAATGCATTATTTGTTAAATAAATTTATGCTCGTATGCAAAAAGAGCATTTTAAAAGCAAGTTGTTCTTAAAAACATCACTTTCAGCTTGTTGCAGTTAAAACTAAAGCATCTACATTATTGCCAATACTAGTAACTTACTGCATTGAATTAGAAAAAAAACGTCAACAACCCAAAAATACTCATACCAAACACAACAACAGCTAAGGTGTTTTTCATTAAAAGACTAAATGCTACCGTCGCGATACCTGCGATTAAAAAGGGGCTAGTGATAAAATCGCCACTACTCCCTTGATGTCCAAGAAAAACAATCGGTACCCACATAGCGGTCATAACAGAAGGTGCTGTATAGCTGAGTACTCTTTTTACTTTTGGGCCAAGTTCAAAAGGTACGGTTTTAGAAAAAAAGCAGAATCGACAGAAAAATGTGATACATGTCATGCCTAGTAAAGCTAACCAGAAGTTATTCATTAATTATGTCCTTATTTTTATCGTTATCTTTAGTTAAGTATCCACAAAACATACCGATAAAAGTTGCTATGATCAGCGCATATTCTTCCATAAATATTGAAAGTATAATTGCGCTTAAACCACTACTAACAACAGATACCAAAGTAGATCTATTTTTAATGTTCGGGATGACTATAGCTATGAATGTCGCCGCAATAGCGAATTCAAGCCCTAAATGCTCTAAATTGGGAATATGCTGACCCGCAATGATGCCTGCAAAGGTTGAAATATTCCAAATAACGTAAAAGGTAATGCCTGAACTGAGCGCATATACAGCACTAAAGTTTTTATGTTTTTCCATATAAGCACAAGTAACTGCAAACATTTCATCTGTTAGAAAAAAGGCAATACTGCAACGCAGCCCTAAAGAACTTTTTCTAACGTGTTCTCTAAATACGGCTGAATAAAGTAAATGTCGCGAACTGATGACAAATGTTGAAGAAAACATTGAAGATATAGAACCGACAGAGCCCATAATAGTCAGTGCAGCTAATTGCGCCGCGCCAGCAAAAATTAACAAAGACATTAACTGAGCTTGTAAAGGCGTAAGACCTACAGTGATTGCTAATGAACCACAAAGCACTCCCCAAGGCACGGTAGCGAGTGCAAGAGGAGAAATATCTACGATGGCTTGATTCATTATTTTAAAATCGCTTGAGATGGGTTCTGTCGCGACAACACTTTTACTTGGCATATAACACTCCTTCAATTTATTTAACGAGTGTAAAGGGTAATCTTTATCAGTTCTTGTACAAAATTGCTTGTTTTTGAAACTTGCTTGGCGTGGTGCCTAGTGCTTTTTTGAAATGTCTATTGAAATGACTTTGATCATGAAAACCACAATCGGTTGCAACCATAGCTGGCCTGACACCAGCTTTAAGTAAGGTTTTGGCTTTTTTTAATCTCGCCTGTATCTGGTAACCATGAGGAGCAAGATCGAACATTTTTTTAAATTGGCGAATAAAGTGATATTGACTTAGGCCAGCGATAATCGCCAACTGTTTTAACGATATATCTTCCGCTGGATAGCAGTCTAAATATTCTTTTACCCGAATGAGCTTTTCTTTACTGCCTGAGATATCTTTTGGCGTATGACGAAGTGAGGAATGCCGTAGGGTTAACCGTAGCATTAAGCTATACAGAATTGTTTCTGTGAGTAACTTGGAAGCATTGTTATCTACTTGATTAAACAACAATCTTAATTGTTCCGTGAGTAAAGGATCGTTAATTACAGATGAACTGAAATACGGTGCACATTTTTTCCCTTCATATAGATCAAGGCAAACATTTTCAAAATGCTCAGGTAGAGGATACATAGCACGATACTGCCAGCCTTCAGGTGTAGCTGTCTCTCCCGTGTGTACATCATCAGCATTAACCAAGATAATCGAATTGGTATCCGCCGTATGGATCTCGCCACTGCGATAAAAACGTTGTGCGCCTTTTTCAATCACACCTATGGTATAACCTTCATGCACATGTTTAGAGAATGCTTGACCTTTATAATCGGCGTGAACTATTTCAATACCATCAAAGGCATTGGCGATAGTAAAGTTGGCTTTTTCCTGTGTTGTATTATCCATAGCTAACAATTAAATTTTATTCTTAAAATAAGAGTGCAATATTGCTATTATTTTAACCCATTGTTTCCGCAAGAATATCACGACCATAAACATCGTGAGGGTTACCTTAGTTGAAATACATAAGGCCTAAACGTACAACACTGAAAGCATATCTAACGTTATCCCTTGATCTGTCAATTGTATTTATCCCAATCCTACAAAAAATTGTAGGATTGGGATCAGCGGGTTTATATCCATTACCAATCAATATAAAGTTTTTTAATCACTTTGAATGGTAATGGGTATCGACTCACCAGCTAAGTTAATGCTTTTGGCTTAACTCAACGTTCTTCGTCATTTGTCTAAGAGCTAGTTTCAGAAGTCACTTTCACGTATTCATAACTAAATGCTCTGATTTTTCTACCTGAATTGGCAACAAATTCTACCGTTGTTGATCGAGGTAATATCAATACCGCCTCGTATTCCTCGCCTATTAAACAAGTGTCAGGGCCACATACTAGGTCTTGGGTTAATTTGATTTGCATTATTACTCCTCGTTAAGTTAAATTATTTAATAGACTATAACATTTTCTAGGTAAAAAGGAGTGCAAACAATATATTGACTGATTTTGATAAAAATCATTAGCGAATACCCATGCTATGCGCCAAGAACATTAGCCGTTTTTAATACCTGCAACACTAACGCCGTTGGTTATTTAGTCGGTTGAGTTGCTCTCACCCCTAATTGCCAGCTATTGCTCAATCAAGCGCCTAGCATGAATTGTTTTGCGTGCACACAGCAAAATAAAACACTTAATGGAGTTGGTATGAGCAGAGAAAAAGTAGAGGGAACATTTGGAACACAGTGGTATGTAGATGGTCTTAAAAAGGCATGCTATTCTCATTAAAGGGCTATTTCGATAATAAAACGACTAGAATCATATCGCCTGTAAAGCAGAGACACTTCACTAATTACTTGAAGATAGCTAATTCAAAATGCTATCTATTATTTTATGAAATCTACGTTATGGTTGTGCCATTTGACATAATCATTTTGAATCATTGGTTTTGCAATTAAATACCCCTGAATCGAATCAATATGGATAGCTTTTAGTATTTCAAATTGTTCTGACGCTTCAACCCCTTCAGCTACCACTGACATGTTCAGGCTGTTTGCTAACTTAATTATGGCTTGAACGATACGAAACCCTTTACCATCATCTAAAACGTTATCAATAAAACTTTTATCAATTTTTAATTCATTGACTGGAAAAGCGCTTAAGTGAGTTAAGCAAGAATACCCTGTACCAAAATCATCTATTGAGAAGGTAAATCCCTCTTCTTTAAGTTCATTCATCTGTTGTGTTGAACTCTCAATATTAGCTGACAACATTGACTCAGTAATTTCCAACTTAATTTGTGAGGGTCGTATATTGAAGTCATTAATAGTGTTAATTAACTCAGATTTTAAGTTGGATGAGCAAAATTGGCAGTGACTTATGTTTATTGAAACACTAAATGACTCATCAATAATGTTTTCGGCACTAAGCCTATTAATTAAAACACAAATATCGTGCAGTACTATATTCTGTAATTTATTCATTAAGCCATACTGTTCGGCAATGGGGATAAAGTCATTTGGTGCTATTAACCCTTTACTTGGATGGTTCCACCGAATAAGAGCCTCCGCGCCAATAACTTTCCCTATTGTACTTATCTGGGGTTGAAAGTAAGCACAAAATTCATCACAAGCTATCGCTCTAACAATATCATTTTTCAGTTCAGTTTGTTTTTCTACCAATGTTTGTAATTCGGGATCATAAAAACTATATCGATTACCGCCATTATTTTTAGCGCGGTACATTGCAGAATCCGCAAACTTCAATATTTTATCGGTTCCTGAGTTACTATTGTCGACTAAGCAAATACCAATACTACAACTCACTTGAAATGCTAATCGCCCTACCTCAAATTGTACATTGAATATCTTTTGTATTTTTTGAGCAACTATTTCTGCTTCAATGATAGCTTGTTCATTATCATCACCAACATATTCCAATAAAAGAATGAACTCATCGCCGCCAACCCTCGCTAAAGTATCTGATGCTCTTGTCACTGCATTTAGTCTTTTAGAAACATCAACTAAAAGTTCATCACCGGCACTATGCCCAAAGGAATCATTAATTCTTTTAAAGTTATCTAAATCTAAAAATAATAAGGCGCCTGTTTTATGTGTACGCTTTATTCGCTCTACGCACATATTTAACCTTTCAGTAAGCATTCTCCTGTTGGGAAGGTTGGTTAATGGGTCAAAAAAAGCTAATCTTTCCACTTCTTTTTCTGCCTGCTTGCGCAGCGTAATATCTCTAGCCATCCATACTACGTGCCTTTTAGATGGGTTGTTTGGCAGATAGTGAGTAATAGGGGCAGTTCTTCCTTCAAAAATAATTTTACCTTTTTGAACTTCAAGCTGATATTCAAAAATTTGAACTTCATTAGTCAGTAACGTTTTCTTGATTACTGACATAATTGGCAGTGCATCATTTTTAGGTAACACGTCCTTTACATTTTTGTTAATGAGCATACACATCGAACTATATAACAATTCATCGGATGAGCCATAAATATCAGTATACACCCCCTCTTCACTTATAATTATGGTCAAATCAGGCATTACTTTGGTAAAAGCTTTAAATTTTTCATTACTTTGCTGTAAGTCAATTATTAACTGTTTTACTATAAGTGATTCAACATTTTTTTCTAAGGCTATACTGGAAAAATGAACGAAGTAATCTATTAATTCTAAATCTTTTGTAGATGGCGTTTTAGGTGAAGTATGATAGATGGCAAATGTACCAAGAATATTGGATTGTGTTGAAAGAATTGGTGTTGACCAACATGATTTAAGACCAAAGCTTAAAGCGAGTTCTTTAAAATCTGTCCATAAAGGTGAATTGTCTATGTCTTCAACTATTATACGAGACTTTAAATACGCTGCAGTTCCACATGATCCTACACTTGGGCCTATATGTACCCCATTTATCAACTGACAATATTTATCATCAATATTTGGCGCAGCACAGTGAAAAAGTTGATCGCCCTTTAACGATAATATTGAGCATTTTGCTGATTCATCATCAATAATTTCTTCAATGGATAAACAAATGTCGTTAAGAATTACATTTATAGGCGTGCCTAATGCAATTTTAGATAATATATCTTGTTGATGAGATAGTAGTTTTCTTAATCTCACTGTCTCCATATCACACCATTAGTTAATTATATCGATTTTAGGTTTCTAATAATAAATTTAAACGTAAAGGACTTTGAAGCTGTTTTTATTCTTAGACTTCCACTATAAGCATAGCTAACATTAGCCAATTTTTTCTATAAATTAAGACAAATTTACAGAAATTAGCACTTATCTTAAAAATTCGTAGTTAATTAGCACGAAATAAACATATAACCCAAAGTGCAGTACCTCTTAAAATAGAAACTGAGGCTAACATTTATTACTATAGATCTTGAGCGCTAGGTCTATATTGCCTACAATAGCGCACTTTTTATTTACTACAGGTCAAGAACATGAGCGACACTAAACCACAACCAGCTTTACCCGATCGTCTTTCGGGTGATTCACGCAGCCCACATCACTCGGCAGAAGTTTTTGAGCACGAAATTGGTATTTTGCTTAACAGCAAAGAGCGTTTCGATGTCGAGGAATATTGCATCAGTGAAGGTTGGGTGAAAGTTCCGTCTAAAAAAGCGCTAGACCGTCGCGGCCAGCCATTAATGATGAAGATAAAAGGCACTGTTGAGGCGTTTTATCGTTAAGATGTATCAATGAGAAACTGGTAACTTGGTTAACACTGTCTAAGTTGTTAAGTGGGGTCTAAAGAACGTGATTACAATGCGTTCTTGGCTCCATTACAACAGTCAAAATATAATCGTAAGCTCTGCTTGCTGGTTAAATAATAGCGTCTAACTCTGCACTTCACTACTCAACACATACTTATTTAGTACGTAGTGTAAATCAGCTTGCTGAAATGGCTTGTTAATGAAGTCTTCAATGCCTAAATCCGCCGCCTTTTTTTTATCTTCTTTGCCAACACTCGCACTTAAGATGATAATGGGAATATCTTTTAGCCTACTATCTGCTTTAATCAAACGTGAAGCGGTAAACCCGTCCATAATGGGCATTTGTAAATCCATTAATATTAACTTGGGTTTATGCTGTTCAAGATAGGTTAGTGCTTGTTGCCCATCACTGGCTAGATCGCAAGTTACACCTAACGATGATAATTGTTTTTGTGCAATAATTTGATTTATTTTGTTGTCTTCAACGACCAAAATATTTACGCCTTCGTAATTAGATTGTGGTAATTTAGTCTCATTATCTGATTTTATTTCAGCAGGCTTTGTTGATTTAGGTAACTCCAACGTTAAAGTAAATGTACTACCTTTTCCTTTCTTACTGGTTAATTTTATATCGCCTCCCATTAGCGCGCATAATTGTTTGACGATTGATAAACCTAATCCAGTGCCACCGTATTTTCTAGTGGTAGATATCTCTGCTTGGGAAAAAGCATTGAATATGTGCCCTTGTTGTTCCTCATCAATTCCTATCCCACTATCTTTCATGACTAACGTTAATATTCTGGTGTCATTTTCAGTGTTTTGACAATCACCATTGATACTAATAACACCCTGATGAGTAAATTTAATAGCATTATTAAGTAAATTGATCAGTATTTGTTTAAACCTAAAGTCATCTCCCGCGACCCATTGTTCAAAGTTTGTAGAGAAACTGTGGCTAATTGAAATTGATTTTTCAATCGCTTTTTCGTTTAACATTTCGATCACTGATAACGTTTCTATTGTAGGGCTAAAGGATCTACTTTCAAGATTTAATTCACCTGTTTGCATTTTAGATATGTCTAAAACATCATTAACAATATTGAGTAAAATGTTTGATGAATGATGTATTTTAGATAAATAATCAATGGCCACTTCGTCTTTGGATTCACGTTGGGCTATTTCGGTAAAACCGACAATTGCATTCAAGGGAGTTCTATATTCATGACTAATATTGGCTAAAAATAAATTTTTTGCTTTATTAGCTAAAACAAGTTCATCATTCTTTTTGATTAATTTTGCGGTATTTACTTTCACTTTTTTTCTAAGAGAGTAATTAAAAGTGACGATAAAAAAAACAAACATGACACAAACAATGCCAATGATACAAACTACAAGCATAATAACAAGGCTTGTCCAATCTATAAGACCTTGCTCAAATATTTCAGTACTTGAAAACGATAACCTCCCCTTTTTATCGAATATATCGACCTCTATATCATAATGAAATAATCTCTGATTATCATAGGATGAATGGGTAAAAATATTACTCTCGCCATAGCTTAATTGATAAGTAAAATCACGCGCATCAATTTTTTTATACACATTGGATAGTAAAAGATCTAACTCAAAAACGGCTTCAACTAAGCCCTTTAATGATTCAGTTTCAGCGTCTTTTGTATAAACAGGGTAATAGACGATAACACCAGTAAATTTATTTTGTTGCTGAACTAACGATAATAAAGGCGTAATAACATGTGTTTTAAGGTTAATGGCTTTATTTACACTTTCCCTTACGGCAGGGTGAGTGGACACATCTAAACCTACTGCGGATTTATTGGCTTCCAGGGGTTCAGTAAAGGCAATGGGAATGTAATAGCTTTGTTTTGGCGAGGGTTGAAAGCCTTGGTCTGTTAATGTTTTGATATAAGGCTGGGTAAAGCTCTCTTTTGCAAGTGTTAGTTCAAATGCTTTTCTATTTTTATCCGTTATCACTGGGTTCCAAGCCAATGCCCTTAGATTAAGATTTAATTGACTAATTGTCTTAGTAAAGGTTTTGAACTCTGATCTTGTAACCTTTTCGCTTGCTTGAAATAATCCCTCTAAAGCAATTAAATGATGTTTTATATTAGATTGGATAACATCCATATCTGCTACGAATGGTTCAATGGCGTTAATAAACTGCTGTTCTTTTTCCATATATTTATAATGACTTGATAAAATATAAATGAAGCTAATAACACCTAATACACAAAGGGTCGTTGAAATGGCTGCTGTTTGATTTTTTGATTTCTTTACATAAATATTTTTACCAATAAATAAAATTACCGGTGTTAAAAATATAATGCCTATAAAGTCGCCAATCCATTTTGATGCCCATATGTAATAGAGTACTTCAGTAGGAAGAGTAAGTGATATCCAAAGTGATATCACTACCATAAGGCTAGTTATCAAGGCTGACACTGGACCTGTTAATATTAAAAACTTAATAATTTCATTAGGAATATGTGTTTTCAGAGGAAAGGTCATAAAACGTGAAATTAATTTTTTACTAATGACCAATTGAGTAACACTTACAATAGCTAAAATAGCGATTAAATAATCTGGAATAGGTGATGTTAAGTTTTCTTGGTATATGGTCAACAGAGAGGATAGTAGCGAGCCTATTAATATTGTCCGGCCATATAATAGGTATAAGCCAAGCATTACACCTGATACCGGCCAAATTAGACTAGCAAAGCCAAATGGGATAGTAAACTGGGAGCCAAATTTCACTAATGAGAAATGTATGCAAAAGGCTATGACTACGAATAAAATCTTTTTCAAACCACTTCCCTGATAAATAAAGTTATCGCTGGAGTAAAAATAAAGGTTAAGTCTGTTTATCCTTCATTAGTGTGTCTATTCAAGGTCAAATCCACTTCAAATGTAATCAATATTGTAAAAAAGCAAAAAATCTTTTTACGTTGATGCTCCTATTAAGATCGATTTTTATAGAATTCTCAGATGAAAACAAATAAATTATAGCTAACAGTTTGATTTTAGCTATTTTAAATTTAAAACAGCTTGAGTGATAACACGCACGTTAAATATATTTATATTTAGTTATTCCCTCGACCAAATAAGGTTGCCAAATTAACATCGTATTACGTTAGTTATGCTCTTTTGAAGGGAGAGAAATTGACGTACAACTAGCATATAAAAATAGATAGAAGAATTTGAAGATTTTCAGATAGGTAATTAGATTCATTGAGCTATAGTCGCTTTTATATTTATGCGATAATAACTAAAAAATACAGTTAATTAATCATTTGCATAAAAATAGCCCCCTTAGAATTATGATATCCACTTATTATTGGCTCAGCGCATAATGTTATCTTTCAAGATATTAACAAGCGGCTTTATTCTTTTTATATTAAGTCATGGTGTTTACGCAAATAATTTAGTGGTAACCCTCAGTGGTCAACTGCCAAAAGTTGTTCATAATAATGTCCTCTCTCATTTAGGTAAATTACCCGATACTGACCTAGAGCGTTCTGCTTTTATTTATAGCGCCAAAGATAATACCGAGCAGGCACTGCAGGCGTTAGGCTATTATCAAGCCGATATTCATATCAATGTTATTAACGATCAAACAAGTCCTGACAAAAGCAAGCAAGCCCCCTGGCAGCTTACACTTAACATTACGTTAAACTCCCCTACCTTGTTGGATAAAGTGATTATTGTCGTTGATGGTGACGCCAGTCAGGATCCAGCTTTTCAAACGTTACTTAAAAATAATAAAATTAAACAAGGAGAGCAGCTTCATCATGGCAATTATGAAGCTTTAAAAGCTGATTTACTTTCGTTAGCTTTACAACGTGGTTATTTCAATGGTGAATTAACTGATAACAAAATAGCGGTCAAAAAAAGATTTCAATACGCTGATATTACCTTGCGTTATAAAAGTGGACCACGGTATCAATTTGGCGACGTTAACTTTAATGATTTTGATTTGGAACCTGAGTTATTATCAAGATTAATTCCCTTTCAACCCAACGAATATTATAGCACTAGCACTTTTCACCAACTACAACATCAACTGCAATCTACTCAGTATTTTAGCAGCATAATCGCAGTGCCGGGTGACAAAATTGAAGATGAAATTCATCATAAATATTCTGTTCCAATTAATGTTTCACTAACGCCTGCTAAAAGCCATCAATTTGATTTTGGTGTTGGTTACGCCACCGATACCAAATTTCGTCTTTCCGCGGTTTGGCGTACTCCTTTAATTAATAAATATGGACACTTTCAAGAAACTAAATTTGAACATTCTCCATTAAATCCAACGGGTAAATTCATTTATAGCATTCCGTTAAGTCACCCAAACCGTGATTTACTGCAATTTCAAATTAACATTGAAACTGAAGACTATGCAGACCTAAAAACTAAATTTTATTCAACTCAAGTTGGTCGGTTGGTAAGTAACAATAATTGGCAAAGACAACTTTATACTCGCTATCATAAAGAAGTCTGGAAGTATGAACTTGATGAGAATGCCCCAAATATTGATTGGTCCGAGTTAGATGCTGCAAGTTATCTTATTCCAGGTATTACATGGTCAAAAACAGTACGCTCAGGTTCGCCAGTAGATCCAAGTGAAGGCTTTCGCCAAATGTATAATATAGAAGGGGCTCATTTAAAAACAGGATCAGATAATAGTTTCTTTCGCTTACATGGACGATGGAATTATATTACCACCTTAGCCGCTAACCATCGATTTGTTGCACGTGCAGAGCTGGGGGCTATTTATGTTGATAGGGATGCCGAATTAGCACCATCCTTACGTTTTTATGCTGGTGGTGATCAAAGTATTCGGGGCTTTTCATATCAATCTATTGGTTCGACAATCCCCTCCTCTTCCGACCCCGAACAAGCAGTTCCTATTATTGTCGGTAGTACTCGACTAATGGTGGCAAGTTTAGAATATCAATATTACCTGAACAATAAATGGCGAATTGCTTTGTTTTCTGATGGAGGTAGTGCCGCCAATAAAGGCGAATTTGAGCCGGTGTATTCTTTTGGCACAGGCTTACACTATCTTTCGCCTGTGGGCGCGATAAAACTTGATGCGGCTTATGGCATTAATGATTATGATGACAAAAAAAATCGTTGGCGACTTCATATCAACTTAGGCGCTGAACTGTGATCTGGCGAAGAGTAAGTTTTAAAATAACAAAGTGGTTAACCCTATTACTTTGCTTATTCACTATTTTAGTGACCACCCCTTGGGGAACAAGATTAACAGTTAGTTTACTGAACAACATTGACGGCATTCGTTTGGACTACAAGGCCGGTGCATTAATTAGAGATATTGAACTGCATTCATTTAATCTTAGCTTAGACAATCTTGAGCTTAGTGTTACCGATTTAAGCGCCAATATTGATTTTTCTTGCAGCTGGCGCAGAACGTTATGTATTGATGCTTTGAAAGTCAGTAGTTTTTCATTAACTTATGCTGATAATAGTGCCGAGGAAAATTCCGAAGAGAAAACTAAAGTAGATAATGACGCTAGTTTGTTTGTTATGCCCTTTGCTATTGAGGCGCAAGCAATAGATTTTACAAAAAGTCATTTGATGATTAATCAAACGGTGCTAGATATTGAGCAATTTACCGCTCAAGTCGCGATTAAAACCAGTCAATTTAGCATATTGCACCCCAATGCTAGCAAGTTAACCATCGCACTCGAAAATAGCGACAACAGTCAAAGCACTACAGTAAAAAACAGTGTAAAAGATACCGCAAATACAGTGCATACTATTTTTAGTTCGCTACCTACAATCTATTTACCTATATCGTTAAACATTCAACAATTGTTCGTTGATGAGTTACGCATTATCGATCATGAAACAAACATAAATAGCGCGCTAAAAAATAATGAACAATGGCCCTATCAACAAAACCATCTTAGTGGTACTTGGGTGAAAAGTACGGTTAATATAACGAACTTTCAAACCTCAACACCCGACTATGCAATAAACCATGTAGCCCTAAACAGCCAACTTATTCCGCCTTATAAAATAAATGCGACCATAGCGGCACAATTACATAAAATACCACATTGGTCTGAAGCGGATAACTCCGTAATAGATATATCACTCCAAGGCGACTTTGATGATTTAACTGCGAATGTTACCAGTAGTGGTAGCGTCGTTTTGAACAGCCAAGCACACGTTAACTTAATGCACCCTCAACTACCTTTTAGCGTACAATTATCAGCCGATAAATTACCACTACCATTATCTTTATCACAATATGGGGAGCCTACATCACTCTCCGTAGACGTCAATGGTGATTTAATTCAGCAAACAATGAATGTAAGTAGCCTTATCAATAGCTACGGTTATAAAAATGCCCAAGTAAACTTTGCAGCTAAACACCAGCAAGGTTTAATAACCCTTAAAAAATTACTATTCAATGAGAAAAACTCTAACAGTCAATTGAGCGTAAACGGCAATATTGATTTTCAATCAGAACAAACAAGTTGGCAGTTATTTGCTGATTCTTCAGGCTTTAGCTTGCCCAAAATTAACCTTAAAGCATTAGTTTTTCCAGAAAAAAGTCAGGTAAGCACTGTTCTCAATACTAACGATAACAAAGATATAAACACTGAAGCTCAAACTAACGTTCTTGAAACAATGTTGCCTGACGTTAACAATGGTCGAGTGCTAGGGAAAATAGCCAGCACAGGTAATTGGTCAGAGTCGCATTGGTCGCTCTCTGTAAGTGATACTGATATTTCTGGCCACATTAATGATTCGGCGTTACTCATTCAAGGTGATATAGCCTTAAATCAATCCGGTTACTTTTCATCTGGTGAGCTAGCACAAGGTCAGTTGTTAATGGCCTTTAATAAGAACCGATTAACACTGCAAACAATTAACGATAATAACTGGCAAGTTAACGGCGAGTTATTTATTGCTGATATCTCTCATTGGTATCATGAGGCAAGTGGCTCTATCAGCAGTGAATTTACGATAAAAGGTAGTAAAAAAGATCCCGTTATTACCCTTAATACCAAGCTAAATAATATTCATTGGCAGCAACTTTATAGTCCACTATTGAAAATAGACGCAATTTATCAGCCTTTTAATCATCATAAAACTCAATTATCTGTAAATAATAAATTGTTAGAGATAACAGGGAAAAGTTTCATAAAGAGTATTGATGATATAGCGCTCAATTTGTCTGGTGATCTTTATCAGCAACAATTACTTCTTGATTGGCAAGGTGAACTTGCTGGAAAGTTAAAATTATCTGGTCAATGGCATGAAGCATTAAACCATTGGCAAAGCACTATTGAACACGCAGCCTTAACGTATCAACAAGAAACTTGGCGTAATGAAGACACTTTTTCGATAAATTTTGACGGTGAAAAACAGCAACTTTTAATCGATAAACACTGTTGGCAAGGTAAAGGTGTTGAGATATGTTTACCTTTTGATACTTGGGCAGGTGAAACTGGTGATGTAACCTTAGCGCTAAATGTCGATTTATCATTAATAGACGAGTTGATTTTACCTAAGGAAATGCAACTAAAGAGTAAAATTTCAGGTGAAGTAAAGGCGTTATGGTCCCCTAACCAAGCAATATCGGCAAAGGCTAATTTATTGTTGTCAGCCGGTAACATAAAAGTATATGACGATTATAGTGAACAACAAATTACTCAGTGGCATCAAGGCGAGCTTTCTTTCAACCTAAACGAAAAGCAATTCACAAGTAAATTTCAGTTACATAATATTGAAGACTTAGTGCTCATTAACCTCAACTCAAAGGTTAACCTTGTTGATGATTTCCCTATTTCAGCTGAAATAGAGCTCAATGAGTTCGATTTACAACCGTTTCAAGCCGTAATTAGCAACGTAGTTAATTTACGGGGTAATTTAACCTCGAAGCTAACGGTTAACGGTACGCTAAAAAAACCACTTATTAATGGTAGTTTAGCGCTGGATGGTGGCGAGCTATTATTAAGCCAAAACCCGAATAAACTTGAGAAAATTAGTGCTGATATTGTAATTGATAATAATCAGGCAACAATGCTTGGTGGTTTTGAAATAAAAGGTAATCCGGCTACGCTCATTGGTCAGCTTGCTTGGCAAGATGATCTTACTATCAATGTAGATCTTAACGCTAAGCAACTACCACTGGTATTTCCTCCACAATTAGTTGTAAACATATCACCGACATTAAATTTTTCACTAAAAGAAAAAGCACTTAAAATCACTGGCAATCTAGAAGTGCTAGACGGTACATATAATATTGAAAAAGTTCCTGAAGGTAGTATTACTGTTAGTGATGATGTAATTATTGTTGATCAACAAGGTAAAGAAATTTTTAAAGAAAAATCTGGTTTTGATATTGAAACCAATGTGAGAGTTAATATCGAAAAAGCATTTAAAGTCATTGGACAAGGACTAGAAAGTCACTTATTTGGCCAATTACAAGTAAGCCAGGATAAGACAAAGCCTTTACAACTTTTCGGTAGTATTCAATCAGACAAAGGTACATACCAAGCTTATGGGCAAAAGCTAACTATCGACAAAGGTGAATTAACATTTAACGGTCCAATCACTAACCCTTATTATAATTTGCGCGCAAGTAGACATATAAAAGCAGAAGATATTGAAGTTGGACTTCAAATAACGGGCTTAGCCAATACATTAAATATGCAACTGTTCTCAACACCAACGATGGAGGGACCTGAAATGTTGTCTTATTTAGCCAGAGGACGTGGTTTAGATTCTGGTGGCGGCAATAGCACTGCAGCAGCAAGTATGCTGATTGGGTTTGGAGTCACTAATAGTGTCGGTTTATTTGATCAATTAGAGAAGTTACCCCTCATTAGTAATATTGCCATAGACACTGAGGGCGAAGGCGATACCACACAAGCAACAATTAGTGGTTATATTGGTAGTCGTGTCTATTTAAAATATGCTGTTGGCGTATATGAGCCGGTAAATGAATTAACGGTAAGACTCTATTTACTTAATCGATTATGGTTAGAAATCGTGAGTGGCATTGAACAATCAACTGATGTCTATTATTCTTTTGATATTGATTGATACTTCTCGTTTTAATATCCCCAAATATTATAGCCAGTAATGCACTAAAACTCAGGGGTAAATAATTAGCTATGGTAGCAATTTGACCACGATTATTGACATGATTTAACTAACCTGTTGTAGTTAAATCATCTCTGTAACATAAACAACATTAATCATAATAAAAAGGAATAAATATGCTCAGCTATGCAACTATAGGTGTAACCAATTTAGAAAAGTCAGAAGCCTTTTATAATGAACTATTGGCACCCCTTGGCGCGAAAACCCTAGTAAAAATGGAGCGCATTATATTTATTGGTAAAAGCATGGCTGAGCCTATGCTGGCCATTTGTATTCCACATAACGAAGAAGAACAAAACTGTGGTAATGGTAATATGTTAGCTATTGCTCCTGGTTCAAAAGAACTATGTGATTCAATGTACCATAAGGCAATAGCTTTGGGTGCAAGCTGTGATGGAGAACCCGGACAACGTATTCCTGATGTCTTCTATGGAGCCTATTTTCGTGATTTTGATGGTAATAAGATTGCTTTTAATCATTTCGGTTAAGCGATGCTTATCAAGCATGGCCAAGTGCTGTGCTTGAGTTTTTCTCTATCGCGTTACTTGAAAATACACGGATAAACTAATTTGTATTAATTATCCTTGTCGTTACTTATACCCGTTCCACTTGAAGATGCATGATTCAGCTGGAATTAGAAACGCCTTTAGGCAAGGCATTGATTGAAGAGAATAGTTATTCTATTGTCGAAATCAATAACGCAGCTTAAAGCGTTTATAAACCAGCCCTTTGGGGAAGGCTGAGCAAATCATACTCGTCGTTACATTTGTTTTTAAGGACGCTACATGGATGGTGTTGTTAGAGAATGCAGGAGCACATTCTCCTGAATGACCCTTAATAAAAAAATGTGCCTTGATTATGAATCGCTCAGACGTCCTGAAACGAGCATCTTCAAGTGGAATGGGTATATACCAATTGTACTAATTAATTGCCTATCTTCAAATGGTATTAATCTACAACGTCTACGTTGCTCTCAATTCCAATAGCCTGCTATTGGTCGATCAAGCACCTACCCTCTAATTATTTCCTATGAACAACAAGATATTAAACTTAACGATATTGATATTGATATTAAACGACAAAATGGCCATTTAAATAGCCTCCCAATAGATTTTTAAGGTAAAATCTCACCAATAAATGCAATACGTTTACATTGCTAAATTCGACAACCATCAGTTACCTGGAAATATAAATAATGCGTGTAGCCGTTTCTCAGTTTGCCACTTCTTCAAATACACAAAACAATCTAGCAAGCTGTATTCGTATAATTAATGAGGCGGCAACGTGCCAACCATCGTTAATCGTACTACCTCACTATTGCAATACCCTTTTTTCGAATACTCCTATTGGTCATACTCAACCTTGTTACGCCGATCATGATCAGGCCTGGGATGAGGCTGTAGCTATTGATGGACCCTTTTTACAAGCCATCGCAGAGCAAGCGATAAAGCATGATTGTTTCATTGTCATCAATGTAACCTTACGAAGAAATGTGCAAGACTCACTAGCTCGGTCAAATCATAAATCAAATATAAGTGTCACCTCATGCTTATATTCTCCGCTTGGAAAACTGATTCATCAAGAAGACAAACAAACGTTATCAGCACTGGAAAGTAAGTTTTTCATTAGCGCGGGTAAAGTACCTGAGGTGATAACAACACCCGTGGGGAAACTTGGACTGTTAATAGGCAGCGATAGCATGACCTTTGAGGCAGCACGTGTATTGGCCTTAGGCGGCGCACAATTACTGTGTAATTCAATAAATTCATTCGCACTAGATCAAAGTCACTTACATAATGCTGCCAGAGCGTTCGAAAATAATGTGTTTTTAGCTACAGCAAATAAAGTTGGCGCACTAATCCCCCTTGATTTAACACATGAACAACCACAAGACCTCCTTGCTAGTACTGATGTTGGCTCGGGTCAAAGCCAAATTGTGTCTCCCGATGGTAAGGTGCTAGCACAGCTCAATAACCATGAAGAAGGTTTTGTGTATGCTGACATAGACTTATCTGAAACTGACTCAATGACTGAAGTCGGAAAAAAATGCGGACTGAACAACAAATTCCGCCCAGATGGCACACCGCTTATTACGCAATTACGTCCTCAACTTTATCAAGCATTAACCGCAGTGATAAAGAAAACGAAACGGATAAATGAAGTATCACTCCAGAGTAGTGCTAATCAGGTTCCAGTAACGGCCAATGTTGCAATATTTGCCACATACAAGTCTAACGAGCAGGCCATTGAAGATGTTTGTCAGTACATTGAAAACAACCTCTCTGACATTATCCAATTGCCTGAATTATTCTTTATCGCCGATAAAACCATTATTAATGATTCTGCACAGAGAGCCGATATCGCAAAATTGAGCCAGCAGTTAATTGAGCAAGTCAGCGCAGTACTTAGACCTTTTCAATACCTATGTACTAGTTTAGTCATTGAGGGAAAACATCAGGCTGTGCTAATAAACAAAGAGGGTTTATTAGCAACACAACAGCAATTACATTTTTGCCAAAGGTATCAATGGACTGAACTTGGTAATGAATTAAATATTATTGAATTGCCCTTAGAGCAAGGAAAAATTAGTCTTGCTATGCTAACAGCGGATGACGCTAACATACCTGAAATAGTCAAAGTTGCCGCTTTAGCTGGCATTCACTTATTACTGGTACCTTTTGATATTCAAGAGCCATGCGAGGTTGACTATAGTTTGTTATCTCGTGCTGCTGAAAATAGAATTTGCATTGTCGCCGCCAGTCGCGAAAAAAACTTTGCTAATGAATTACCAACTGAGCCTATAACTCATAATATCTATGGTAAAAATAAGGTGAAAGTACAAAAATCCACAGGCCTAATCGCAAACTTAACCACGCAAGCTGACTTATTACCTCAATGGAGAAAACAAAAATTTAACGGTTATATCAACCAACCTCTCGTTAAACTTCAATACGGTAAAATTACCAAAGCGGTGATTCATCCTATTGCCGCTTGTACTAAGCGTGCAGACTAAACTGTTAGCTGCCAATTACTTTAGTTACATCACTATTAGAGGTAACTAAAGTAAATAAACAACAGCACACAGGGCTAACTTGTATAAAGTTAACATTTAAGTAATATTCCATTTAAGTAATATTCCTGTAATTAAATGTTAACCTTCAAGCAATTAAACGCTATTATCTTTCCCAATTTTACATTTCACTATATATACCCATTCCACTTGAAGATGCATGATTCAGCTGGAATTAGAAACGCCTTTAGGCAAGGCATTGATTGAAGAGAATAGTTATTCTATTGTCGAAATTAATAACGCAGCTTAAAGCGTTTATAAACCTGCCCTTTGGGGAAGGCTGAGCAAATCATACTCGTCGTTACATTTGTTTTTAAGGGAATGACCCTTAATAAAAAAATGTGCCTTGATTATGAATCGCTCAGACTTCCTGCAACGAGCATCTTCAAGTGGAATGGGTATATAAGTTATGGCATTCAAATTAATATGATAGCACGTCTAGTATTTTTCCTTATCTTTGCCAGTATAAGTTTTAGTAGTTATTCAAGCAGTAAAGTGACTCTTGCGGTTGAAAACAGCTGGCCTCCATATTCTAACAACCAAGGAAATGGCATATCTAAAGAGATAATAAAAAAAGCTTATCACGCGGTAAATGTTGAGGTTAAATTTATAGTCGTTCCATATGCAAGAGCATTACATATGGTTAAAATTGGCAGTGCCGATGGTGCATTTAATGTCACCAAACAAGCTAACACCGAGCGTGTTTTTAACTTTGGTGAAGAGTACCTATTACAAGCAAAAGCTTCATATTATTATTATAAGGACTCAGTGTTTGACTTTTCATCTGCCACCAACATTCCTGATGGCACAACAATAGCTCTAATATTGGGTTATGAATATGGTGATACTTTCCAACAAAACAGACATAGATTCAACGAAGTAAGAGTAGGAACTCAGGAACAAATTGTTCAGCTTATTCTTAAAAAAAGAGTAGATATGGCGATAATGTTTGATGAAGTTGCCAAAGATACCATGACCAATATGGGCCTGAAACATTCATCAATTAAGCAAGGACAGATAAATCATCAGAGCGATATTTATGTTGCCTTTAGCAAAATAAATGACACCAAAGAAATGATGAGTTTACTTGATGAAGGGTTAAGACGTGTTAAGTCGTCGTCTGGAAAATAGTAGCTAAACCTTGATGTATCAAAAGTAACGCTTATCAATACAAGTTATCGCTCATTTTACAACCACCCTGTTCAATCATCCGCTACTCTCTACGTTAATCGCTAACGATATTATTTGAGTTAGATGCTAAATGTGTTTAACCAATAAACCGGCCCCCCATCGAAATTATCCTGTATTCCGTATTTTTTAATTTCTAATAATACTCACTTACACCTTATACCAATTTGATTAAATTTCTTCCCAACTCAGAGCTCTGCTCGATGTTCAATAACAAGGCAAATTTGTTTCGGTTTAGTCATTCTAAATCAAATAAACTTAACGATGTTAGTGAACATCGAGAAAGCTCCCAGAGGGCGAGTTTAAAAGGTTTACATGCTGCGTTATTGATTTTGATAAGGGAATAACCATTCTCTTCAATCAATGCCTTGCCTCTAAGCCTTTTAATTCTCGCTGAGTGGGAAAGAACTTAATCAACTTGGTATTAGTTAACTTTTACAAACTTGTTTAATGAAGCCTGTCACAAATTATCAGTCAAACGGTCATGATTAAGTCATTATTTCATCGATAATTCGTCATAAACATTAAGCATACTTCCCCGCAATTAAAACAATAAACCTATATTGCGGGGACAACATGACTTTTCACTATTCAAAAAACCTTATTACCTTAGCTATTGCTTCAGCTTTATCATTACCTGTCGTAGCAGCTGAATCTCAGCAAAACGACAAGACAATGGAAGAAGTGACTGTAGTTGCTAAAAAGCTGTCACATGCCAACCACGTAATTGAAGCGTCGATGGTCAGACAACAATCGCCTGCTAGTAGCATACTTGCAATTATGGATAACCTACCGGGTATTAGTATCAATGAAGGTGATGCCTTTGGTGGTGATGATTGGTCAACATCAATTACCATGCGCGGCTTCACCATTGATGGTAATCAACAACAGCTTGGCATGACGATTGATGGCATTCCAAATGGTGGTTCTAACTATGGTGGTGGTGCTAAAGCGAACCGTTATTTAGATAGCGAGAATATGAATACCATTGAAGTGTCACAAGGAACTTCTGATATTTCTTCCGCGTCACTTGAAGCGTTGGGCGGCACATTTAACTTTGTTAGTGCAGACCCTTTGTTTGAACAAGCAACAAAAATGGCTTATACCGATGGCGACCATGACGCCTCACGTTATTTTATTCGCCATGACACCGGCCGAATTTTCGATAATACCTACGCTTACATGAGCTATTCATCAACCTCAACAAGTCGCTGGGTTGGTGAGGGTTCAAACGGGGGTATGCAAAGAGAACACGCTGAAGTCAAATTTATCACTGAGCTAGGTAACTTAAGCATTACTGGCCGTTTATCTTATGATGATGCTGATGAAGATAACTATAATTCAGTTAGCATAGATCAGTTTAATCAAACACCTGATTGGGATCAATTAACCTGGAACTGGACAGGTACTCCTCATTTTGATCAAATGTTTGCCGAGGGTTGGTCAACATTACGCGAGAATACGTTAGCTTATGTAAAGTTTGATTATCAGCTATCTGACAATGCCTCTTTTCAGATCACGCCCTACTTTCATAAAAATAAAGGGCGAGGTGATTGGATCCCTCCGTATTTAGTTTCTGCCGTTGATAGTGAAGGCAACCCTGTTACTGAAGGCGGCTCAATAGACTCTTCTTATGGATTTACCGATCAAAATGGCACGCCATTAGCTCCTGCAACAGGATGTGAGCAAAGTTTTACATGGCCATGGGATTCTGGTTCAGCCTTGCACCCTGCTTGCTACAATGATAGCGCTGTACCCGTAATGTCATATCGTCATACCCATTATGAAAAAGACCGTGTCGGTTTTACGGCAAATGGACAATGGTCTATTGCCATGAACGATATTAAATTAGGTTTATGGGCCGAATCAAATGAACGTACTGAGTCGCGAGATTGGCATAAAGTTATTGATGCGCGTGTTTATCATCACTTTGATGCTACGCCTTACTGGACACAATATAATAATGAATTTCAAACCGACACCTTAAAGTTCTATCTTCAAGATACCCTAGATTTTGGTGCTTTATCACTGAATCTCGGTGTACAAAAATATTTAGTCGATATTGAAAAAACTGATGGTTTTACCGGTCAACAAACAGGAAAAGTTAACAGCGACTCAGATGTACTCTTTAGTACCGGTGCTATTTACCAAGTAAATAATAACATTGAATTATTTGCCGGTTATAGTGAAAATTTCTCTGCGATTAAAGACGGTGTGTTAGAGCGAGATGCTTCAACCCTTGAAGATATTGAACCAGAAACGGCTGAAAATATTGATTTAGGCCTACGTTATAATAATGATGACATTAGTTTCTCGGCAACTTATTACACCATTGATTTTGAAAATAGAATTACTTTCATTGCCCCCGGTAGTGATACCGATGGCATTGATTACAACATAGGCACCAATGGCTCATACCTTAATGTAGGTGGTATTGAGTCAGACGGTTTTGAAATAAGTGTAAACTACCGTTTAAATGAACAGTGGAACTTGTATTCATCATACACCAATAATGATTCGCGTTATGTAGGTGACGCCCCTGGATTTAGCGCGGGTGATAAAGTGCTAGATTCCGTTGACGACATGTTTGTACTGTCAAGCGATTATACCCAAGGTGATTTCCGTGTTGGTGCCTCGGGTAAATATACCGGTGAACGTGGTGATGCCCCGTCATACACCACTTTTGATTTTAATGCGGGTTACTTTATCCCATTTAGCGGACACACAATTAGCTCTATTGATATCTCTTTTGTTATTACCAATATCACCGATGAAAGTTATTTATCAACGGGAACAGGTAACGGCACAACTTTCTTCATTGGTGCTCCTCGCACCGCATCGATGACTTTTGCCGCAAACTTCTAAGTATTAACAATAACCATTGATGCACAAGCCAAGTAATACCGATAGTTCAGGTAATTATTTGGCTTGTTGCATTGACACTACTCAATAATGGATCTAAACATGCTTAAAACCCACTCTAAAATAATACTATTGCTTAGCTGCTTAACTTGCACTGTTAATGCAAACGCTAATACCAACAATACCGACAATACCGATAATAATGCTGCAACAAAAACAAATTTAATATTGGTGACAATAGACGGACTTCGCTGGCAAGAACTGTTTTCTGGCGCTGATCCTGTTCTACTGAATAATGAAAAATTTGTTCGTGATGGTCATCACGTTAAAGAAAAATTTTGGCATAATAATGAAGAAAAACGACGTCAATTATTGATGCCTTTTGTTTGGAATACGCTTGCCAAAGAAGGTATGATCATTGGCAACCGTAATATCGGCTCAAACATCTCTATTGCAAACCCTTGGCATTTTTCTTCACCGGGATACAGTGAAATTTTTACCGGTGTGGTCGACACCTCAATCAACAGCAATGACAAAATATTAAACCCGCAAGTTTCTTTTCTAGAATGGCTAAATAACAAAGACGGTTATCAACAAAAACTGGCAGCATTTGGTAGCTGGGATGTATTTCCCTATATTTTAAATAAAGAACGTAGCCAGCTCCATATTAACGCCGGATTTGACTCTGCTAAGGGTTACCCTTTATCTGACGAAGCAAAACTGCTAAATAACTTACAAAAAGAAATTCCTAGCCCTTGGCATAATGTCCGTTTAGATAGCTTTACTTATCGTTACGCTAAAGACTATTTATTAACCGTTAAGCCTAAAGTAATGATAATTTCTCTTGGTGAAACCGATGACTTTGCCCATGATGGCCATTACGATAGCTACCTTACCTCTGCACATCAAACCGATAGTTTTATCGCTGACTTATGGCACACACTGCAAACAACATCTGGCTATAAAGACAATACAGTTTTAATGATAACGACCGATCATGGCCGAGGTAGTAATAGCGATGATTGGCAACACCATGCCTCAAAGTTAGCCGTACAAACTACTATGAAAAATCTTAATTCATTCCCCAATGGCATAATTGGATCTGAAAACATTTGGTTTGCTGCTATGGGACCTGGTGTTAATGCCCGCGGTGAAATACAAACCACAACAGAGGTTAAACAAAAACAAATTGCAGCTACCGCGTTAACCTTGTTAGGTGAAGATCCCAAAGCATTCAACCCCCAAACTGGTTCAATTATCAAAGAGGTTTTCTAATGAAGCATTCTATCAATTCACTAATTATCACCGCCACTTTGAGTCTTTCCATAACAGCTCAAGCAACATCCTTATCTCAATTAGACATTACGCCACATAAAATTCTGTTTGGCTCATGCTCAAATCAAGATAAAGACATGCCCATTTTAAAGTCTATCAATAATGAGGCTGCTGATTTATTCATTTTTCTGGGTGATAATATTTATGGTGACACTGAAAACATGCAGGACATGGCCAATAAATATCAACGGTTAGGTGACAACCCAGATATTCAAGCATTACGCTTAAGTACGGCAGCCATCGCCATTTGGGATGATCATGACTTTGGTGAAAATGATGCGGGGAAAGAGTACGCACAAAAAGAACAATCAAGAAAATTAATGTTAGATTTTTGGCAAGAGCCAAAAAATTCTCCCCGCTATACCCAACAACACGGTATTTACACCGCTTACCTGTATGGCGAATCAAATAATAGCGTGCATGTTATTTTACCTGACTTACGTTGGAACAGAGATGCCCTCACTACTGTAGGTAAGTACGATTACCAAACAAAACGAAAGGCTAAAAATATGGGACCTTACAGTCCTAACTTAGCAAAAAATGCCTCAATGTTAGGTGAAACCCAATGGCAGTGGCTAGAAATCGAATTACAAAAACCATCCAAAATTAAAATAATTGCGTCAAGTTTACAGTTATTGCCTGAATTTACCGGTTGGGAATCTTGGGCAAATTTCCCTCATGACAGAGAGCGTCTTTTTGCCTTAATTAAAAAATATCAGGTCAATGGCGTTATTATCATTAGTGGCGATACCCATTGGGGAGAAATGTCTAAGGTAACAACTGATCTAGACTACCCACTATGGGAAGTGACTAGCTCTGGTTTAACTGAAGAATGGAAAGAAGTAAGCCCCAATATACATCGTGTAGGGGATTTTATTAGCAAAGTAAATTACGGTGAATTACTGATTGATTGGCAACAAGTCGATCCAAAAATCACCCTGAGCTTAAAAGAAGTTGATGGTAAGGTTTTTAATCGACAAGTCATCTCTTTATCTTCCATCAGTCCTTACGATAAAGGATAAAGGATAAAATATAGGTTTGAGTAAGTAACATTTCTTATGTATACCCGTTACCATTGAGGATGCAAGATTTCAATGAGAAGTAAATTGCTCAAGCACTCTCAAACATGCATCTTGATTGATAACGGCTATAGTACTGTTTTAGCTATAATTATTTAAAATTAGAACTTAATGAAGATCGGTAGTATATTAACTTCAGAGTAACATTAACTCATTGTTGATATTATTAAATTTACTGTATCTGATTTTTATTTCTTTTTGAGAATGACATGCTGAAACCTCATTTTTATCCACACGGAAGTCTCGATATCAAGCTAGATAATGACCTGATTTCTATGGATATTGAAGGGCCGTGTAATACTGAGTTTTTTGAACTTATGGCAAAGAGGTTAGCGTCTTTTAGGCCACAGCTAAACATCGACAATTATACCTGTTTAGTCATATTCCGCGATGAGGCACTTGCGACACCTGAAGCGATGGCATACTTCACCAACTATTTAAAAACACTGCAAGTACGTGCTGTTGCTATTAACTTGCAGTATGCCAATACTCCCTCAGCCACTCAGGACATGTGTACAAAAGCTTACATTGAGGCTGGCGTGGAACATCGTTTTTTCTTTGATAATCTGAGTGCGAATACTTGGCTAAGACTTTGTATGTCCACTCCAAGAGAGGCTATTGCGCTAAAGACTTCTTAAGTTTACCTCGGCTAACTATGTAGTTAAATTTCAGCCAATAACAAAAAAGGCCCTCTATCGATAAATAGTAGGCCTACAATATTTTCAGACTTAACTCATGCAAACTTTTTTATAAACTCAGCATGCGCTTTTTCAATCGTGCTAAATCAATTGCGTTTGAGCGTACTGTGACTTTAATATGACTGTATTCATATTCTTCTTTAGTAACACTCATGCTCGATCGAATTTCACCTATGATGCCTTTAGCGGTATAAGGGACAATTATCTCTTCTTCAATCATCTCCTGGTGCGCAACTTCAACGATATATTGGTGTAATTTGCTAACATCATCAGGGTTACGCGTTGATGTCATCATCGCTTCAGGAAATTCTTCCATCAGTGCTTGTTGTTGCTCTGTACTCAATTGATCTGATTTGTTTAGTATCAGCAATTTTTTACTGTCCTCAACACCCACTTCTTCCAATACCCCATGCACTACATCAAGTTGTGAACGAAATGAAGGATCCGAGGCATCTACTACATATAATAGTAATGAAGCATCATGTGCCTCTGCTAGGGTTGAATGAAATGAGGCGACTAGATCATGGGGTAGCTTTTTAATAAAACCAACCGTGTCTGACACTAATATTCGCGGTTGAGTCGTTGGGTACAATGCACGAACCGTAGTATCAAGTGTCGCAAAAAGTTTGTTTTCACCTTCAACATCACTTCCGGTGATCGCGCGCATCATTGATGACTTGCCTGCATTGGTATAACCAACCAAAGCGACACAAAAAAGCTCAGAACGTTGGGTACGTCGGCCTTTCATTTCATGTTGAACACTTGCCAACTCGCGTTTAAGTTCTGCTAATTGATCGCGCACTGCACGGCGATTTAGCTCTAGCGTAGTTTCGCCAGCACCTTTACCCATTTGACGTTCTTTATCACCACATGATGACTCACGAAGTCGGGGCGCTACATAATTAAGGCGAGCAATTTCGACTTGTAATTTCGCGGTTTTGGTACGGGCATGGCGACTAAATATTTCAATAATAATGCCGGTACGGTCAAAAACCTCTACGCCTAATTGATTCTCAACATTACGCAGCTGAGAGGGGCTTAAATCACAATCAAAGACCACCACATCAGCACAAGCAAACGGAAGATTGTCTGATTGGATATCACTAAAGTCTGTTTCATCAACTAATTCTTCAAAAAAGTCTTCATCGTCTTCGCCGTCAACCACACCTTGATTACCGGTAAGGTGTGCTATTTCTGCCAGTTTACCTAAACCCAGTACATTCACTTTTTTAGTCGAACTCTGCTTTTGTGACTGGGTGCCGACTACTTTAAAGCCGAGTGTAGTCACTAAACGCGCAAGCTCTGCCAGTGATTCTGTTGCCTCATCACCTTTAAAATCAGGAGTACAAATAGAAATAAGTAAAGCGTTAGTGAGTGATGCTTTTGCTGTTAGTTGCATAATTTTTTATGTTAGTGCACCGAATACCCATGGGTATAAGTGCAAACCTAAGTTTTTATCTAAAGTAGATTGATCCTACGCTGTTATAGCTTAGCTTTATAGAGCAATAGAAAACTAATCCCCAATCTATTACGTTATTTCTTACTTAATGGAGGTTAAGGGCACATTATAAAGATCAAATGGGCATTAGAAACAAAAACAAATGCAACAGCGAGCACTGCTGCTGATATTTTTATTAAGGCTTTATATCAGTGCTAGTTTACTGGACA
>NZ_PJAQ01000044.1 GCF_002836775.1 Colwellia sp. 12G3
TGCCTCGCTGATTTTAGCCAACAATTTTTAGCCCCTTATTGGGGCGTTATGTTCCAAGGAAGGTTGAGTGTGAATCCAAGTTTTGAAGAATATTCTTTAGATGAATTGGAAGAAGTTCAAGAGCACATAGATAAAGAGTTGTACCCTGAACGGTATAAAACTATTTGCGATCTAATATCTAAAATTAATACTGGAAAACATACTCCTCTACCAAAAGAGGAAATACCAGATTCATTTACTTCAAATGAACCCGTAAGAAATGTGGACTCGAATGGTGTTTATATTCCTAACTCATTAACAAAACGTGAAATTATTGAAAACATCATATTTTCAATTTTACTAATATCCTACGGTGGATATGGGTTTTATAGTGGTGAATTACTTATTCCTATAAGTAAATATGAAAGTACTTATGTTTATGGCGAAGGTATCTTAATCGCAAACCTTGCGTTTCTGTGTGGTTGTTTTCACATGCTCTCTTATGTTGTTGACCACTATGATAAACGTGACAATGAAATTTATTACCATGAGTTTAGAAAATGGATTAAATACTTAGGCATATTTTTATTAGTTGTGGCTTGTATTCTTTCCTTGTAGGGGAAAGTTGGAACATAACAAGCCATTCAAGCAGGACAAATAACAGTTGGCTATTTGCTCCTTCGTCGCTTATTTTAGCCAACTATTATTTGCCTCTTAATGGGGCGTTATAAATCTCAAGGAGTTTCGGAGTATGGATTCAAGTTATAGTGGAATTATTGGCGGTATTATTGCCGTAATATTATGCACAATCGTTTCATCTAAAATCAGCCACAAAACAAAAAATGGTCAATTGAAATTTGGAATGCTGATTTCTGGTTTGTTTTGGGGATGTTTAATTTTCTCCCTAGGTTCGTTATATGTTTTATTGTTTACTGATTATAACCATGAACGTGATTTTTTTGCTTTAATAGGATTAATTGTTGGCTTTGGTATTGGCGCTATATATTCATTTGGTGAAGCATTTAAAGTTCATGGACGCTTTGATGAAACATCAATTGAATTCCATACACCGTGGACTGGTTCAAAAGATGAATTATGGGTTAATTTACAGCAAGTGAAGTTTCACTCGACCCCTAATTGGTATACTTTAACTTTTGAAAGCGGTGCCAAAATAAGGTTGTCTGCATTATTGGGTGGTCATGGTTTAGTTATCGACCACGTTAAGTCATTAGGTCACGATTTATAACAAGTTGCTTAAACGGAAAAATAACAGTTGGCCATCGCTTCGCGATTATAGCCAACCATTATTTTCCGCTTAGCAAGGCGTTATGTAGCAATATGAAATATCTAATAATTGTACTTTTAATTATATCTTTTAATACTTTTTCTTGTACTCAAGATGAGGCAATGGCTGCTGAAGATCTCGCAGGATATGCTGAAACATGGGAATCTTTAGAAAAGGCATTCGTTAAATATAAACATTGTGATGATGGTTCAATTGGGCAAGGATTCTCTGATTCTGTTGCAAAGTTGCTAGCGCATAAATGGGAACAACTTGATTATTTACAAAACAAACCTGAGCTGTATAAATTTGTTTTGTCACACATTGATGAAACTTGGGGTTTAGAGCAAAAACAAGTTTTAGTTAATGCACTTAACAAATGTCCAGTGTTTGCTGATAGTATTTGTAAAGCAGTGGTCAATCTACCAGCTACATAACAAGCTGTTAAATAAGGACAAAATACAGTTGGCTGTTTTCGTTCCTCAACATTTTAGCCAACTATATTTTGCCCATTAACAGGGCGTTAGTTGCCGCAACTAGTTCGAGTAATTTTATTTCTCAACTTGTGGTATTTCACATCAAAGGATTGGTGTTTGTTTCCTTCCTTTGTTGTTTCAATTATCAGTTTTATAAAGTAGCTTTGTGTTTTTGGCTATGCAGTTTTCGCCTAAATTTTGCAGGATTCAATAATTAGCAAAGGTGTAAACGGCTCAAATTCACATTCAGTGGCAAAGTTGCGGTGGGTGTTTTAAAACTCTCACTCCCATTAATTAAATTTAAGTGTGGTTAGTGAGTTAAATGTGTTTAACTATCAACAACTAACAAGGCATTCAAACGGACAAAAACAGTTGGTTGTTTTCACTCCGTTCAACATTTTAACCAACAATTTTTTGCCGCTTAATGT
>NZ_PJAQ01000045.1 GCF_002836775.1 Colwellia sp. 12G3
GTGGCGTTATAAGTACAGGCAACTATGGCGAATAATGAATTGTTCACTGATAAAATTGCCAAATTAAAGAAGCCTTTGGCTTTCCTTTTTTTATTGTTTTGTTTGTTATTTGATTTTCAACTAATTAAGTCAATATTTTGGTACGGTGAAAATAAAATAGTTTATCTACAAAATGAATTCGGGTTTGGTTCTTTTTCTGACATTAGTGGTTTTATTTTAATAAATGCATTAATTTATTTTCTAATCGCTTATCTCCTTCAAAAAAAGAAGTAATGTACTTATAACAAGCTAATTAATAAGGACAAAAAACAGTTGGCTGTTTTCGTTCCTCAACATTTTAGCCAACAATTTTTTGCCCATTATTAGGGCGTTATGTTTTAAATTGAATATGTTACCCGCATCACTTCAAAAATAAGAACAATAATTTAAATCAAGGAGGATACATCAAAAATATATATTTAACTCTAGTGTTATTCGTACTCGCTCAACCGTGTTTGGCTGTCGACAACATTAGTAGTAACGGAAAAAATCACACATTAGGTATTAATTTAGGTCTAGATTCAGTTGATACTGATATATCTTCAGAAAGTGATGATGGAGGAATTATTACCGGATTTACTTATGGCTACAAATTTGATTCTACCTGGACGGTAAATACGGGAAAAGTATTTGGTGGTAGTTTTTGTATTGTGACTTGTTTTGGAGACGTCCGCGTTCTCGATTACGATAGTTACATTTTAAATATCAAAGGCTCATTACCTCTAAGTAATCGTTGGTCTGTTTTTGGGAAATTGGGCGTAAACTATTATAACGTAATGTTTTCTGGTGGCAATCGAGTTAACGTAATCGATACTGGTGTTGGGACATTGTTGGCTACGGGGTTTGACTTTAGAGCTTACAATGGTTTTGGCTTAGGTTTTGAAATGACATTGCTAGACATGGGTAATATTTTGGCCAAAAATGTCACTTTAAACTTCAGCTATATGTTTTAAACGCTGTGATAATGTTGTCAACAAACATAACAAGAAAATAAACAGGGACACGTAACGCTTGCTCGGTTCCACTTCGTTTCACATTTTAGCAAACATTACTTAGCCCGTTATTTGGGCGTTATGTAGCAGGGAGTCAATAAAGGTGATCACATGCGAACGGATTGTTAATTTATCCTTATTGGTGTTATTAACGTCATGTGTCAGCATGACTACCCCTCATGAAAACTTTAAGAGTCACATGAAATTTCATATTGGAATGAAATTTAATAGCTATAGTTCCTATCTCACTAGATACCCGACGAGGGTTGGTAAAGAAAAGGACTTAAGTAATGGCAACAAAGAAATTGAGTTCACACAGGGGAATGACTGTCAGGTGTGGTTTGAAGTAGACAAAAATACCAGTGTTATTATCGACTGGTATTTTGTTGGAAATGAAAAAACATGTCGTATTACGCCTTAAAGCTACATAACAAGGCAATCAAACGGAAAATTTACAGTTGGCTGTTTTTCGTTCCTCAAACATTTTAGCCAACTATAATTTTCCGCTTATTGCGGCGTTATGTAGCTAAATCATCGGTGTCGTGCCACTGTCGGGTATATTTCGTAGCCGCCAACATGGATTGTAAGTTAAGTTTTCCTCACAGATGGACGAGGGTATTTTATGATAGTAAAAAAATTACGAGAGAAACGGAATTGGTCTCAGGAGCAGCTTGCAATTATGTCTGGTTTAAGTACCAGAACAATTCAACGAATTGAAAGCGGTAACAAAGCTAGTCTTGAATCTCTTAAATCACTCGCCTCTGTTTTTGAAATAGATATTTCTAAACTAAAAGAGGAAATTATTGTGATAGATAAAGATTCAGAATCATGGAAAGCTGAACCTATGCTTATTAAGTTTGTTTTTTGGGGAGTTAAAGCTAGAAAGCAAATATTAATGTTAGAGTTACTGTGTTTAACATTAGGCTTTCTAACATTGCTTATTAAACCTGAGATGTACGTAACCCCAACTTTCTTTATATTGGCTTACATTTTTACAACAATGAAGAATTATTGTGACAATAAAAAGCATTGGTAAATAGCTACATAACAAGTCATTAAAGCAGGACAA
>NZ_PJAQ01000046.1 GCF_002836775.1 Colwellia sp. 12G3
TAGTTACTCATGTGAGTAATTAACTGATCCAAATCTAGGGTCAAACTTTTCAACTTCTCTGGTGTTAATCCAGTCACCCCAAACATTTTTTCAGGGATATGCTCAGCGTCTTGTTGCAGCGCTATGCCTTTTGCCGTTAATTTAATGATAACCACTCGCTCATCTTTAGACTGACGGACTCTGCTAAGTAAGCCTTGAGTTTCCATACGTTTTAATAAGGGTGACAGTGTGCCAGAATCCAAATCAAGTTGACTCCCTAACGCTTTAACCGAAATACCTTCTTTATGTTGCCATAAAACCAACATGGCTAGATATTGAGGATAGGTTAGTGCCAAGTCCTTTAAAATTGGCGCGTAAAGTCGACACATTAATTTATTTAAACTATAAATGCGAAAACATAGCTGTTTTTCTAGTAGTAAGTTATTACTCATCAGCTATTTCAACAACTTTTCAATATCAGCGGTAATCGCTTCAGGTTTTGTTGTAGGTGCATAACGTTTTACTACTTCTCCTTGGCGATTAACTAAAAATTTAGTGAAATTCCATTTTATTGACTTTGAGCCAAGAATACCGGGAGCCTCTTCCTTTAAATAGTTAAATAGTGGATCTGCGTTAGCGCCATTGACGTCAATTTTATTAAATAGTTGGAATTTTATATTGAAACGTAAGTCACAAAATTGCTGTATCTCTTCGTTACTGCCAGCTTCTTGTTGTTTAAATTGATTACACGGGAAAGCTAACACTTCAAAACCTTTTGCTTGAAATGAATCATGTAGAGATTGTAATCCTTGGTATTGGGGAGTAAAACCACAGTTACTGGCAGTATTAACAATAAGCATAACTTTATCGGTAAACTGCGCTAATTCAATAGTTTCTTGCTGGATGTTTTTTACTGAAAATTGATAAATATTAGTCATCTAGATTACCCTTAACGTTAAATAGAAGCCTGTTTTAATGGCTCTGTTATTTTATATGTGTTGCGCTAAATAAAGTTGTGCGCAATGTTGATTGGTTCATTGTAAATGAAAAGTGATCAATTGCAAAGTTGCTAGAGCAAAATAAAAAACTGAAGTAAACTGACGTGGTTGAATGAATTAACAAATTAATGAGTGAAAGGTATATATATGAAAGTAGCATTTATTGGTCTAGGCGTTATGGGTTACCCAATGGCAGGACATTTGAAAAATGCCGGTCATCAAGTTTGTGTATATAACCGTAATAACGATAAAGCCTTAGCTTGGCAGAAAGAATTTGAGGGTGATATTGCCTCAACGCCAGCACTAGCAGCAAAAGATTGTGACATCGTCTTTGCTTGTGTAGGTAATGATGATGACGTAAGGCAGATTGCATTAGGTGACGACGGGATTTTCGCAGGTCTTGCTAAAGGCAGTATCTTTGTTGATCATACAACGGCATCAGCAGAGCTTGCCATTGAACTTGGTGAAATTGCAGATAAAAATGGTCAATTCTTTTTAGATGCGCCCGTTTCTGGTGGTCAAGCAGGCGCTGAAAATGGCGTGCTTACGGTAATGGTCGGCGGTGATGATGCCGTATTTACTAAAGCTGAGCCTGTTATGGCTGCATTCGCGCGTTTTAGCCAAATAATGGGCCCAGTCGGCTCAGGTCAATTAGCTAAAATGGTTAATCAAATCTGTTTTGTTAATACGGTACAAGGCTTAGCAGAAGGTTTGAACTTTGCCAAAAAAGCGGGGTTAGACACTGACAAGTTACTTGATACTATTGGTAAAGGCGCGGCAGGCTCTTGGCAAATGGACAATCGTGGCAAAACGATGTGTGCGGGTGAGTTTGACTTTGGTTTTGCTGTCGACTGGGTGAGAAAAGATCTGGCTATCGCTTTTAAAGAGGCTGAAAAATTAGGTGCTGACTTAACGATAACTAAACAACTTGATGGTTATTATCAAGAAATTCAAGCGAACGGCGGTAGTCGTTGGGATACTTCTAGTTTAATTTCTCGTATTGACAAGTAATAATACCCATTGCCTATCTTCAAATGGTATACACAAAATTAGTTAATCTTACGTGACTTAACATGAGGACAGGTTGAATTCATATTGACTTATTTTTGATTGATATT
>NZ_PJAQ01000047.1 GCF_002836775.1 Colwellia sp. 12G3
ATCTGCAGCTTCGGCTTTTTCTTCCACGACTGGCGCAGTATTAGCTACGGAAGCAAGCAGCGCATCTATATCATCTGGGTCTGTTACCTCTGCAGTTTCAGCTTTTTCTTCCACGACTGGTGCAGTATTCGCTACGGAAGCAAGCAGCGCATCAATATCATCTGGGTCTGTTACATCTGCAGCTTCGGCTTTTTCTTCAACTTTGGTTACGATAGGGTCTTCAACTGCTAGGTCGTCATCATTTAGATCGGTTAAACCACCCAGTAGGTCATTTAAATCATCTTGGTTCAACTCCCCTCCTTCAAGCTCTTCACTTTCGGGCTCTTCATTATTATCTAGCTCATCATCTAACCCTGATAATAGTGAATCTAAATCGCCTTGGTCTAACTCTCCTCCGTCAAGCTCTTCACTTTCAGGCTCTTCATCACTATCTAGCTCATCATCTAGCCCAGATAATAGTGAATCTAAATCGCCTTGATCTAACTCCCCACCATCAAGAACGTCATTATCATCGTCTAATAATATATCTTCAAGATCATCTAAACTGTCATCATCATCAATTAAGTCGATAGAAAGATCATCGTCTAAACCTAGTTCATCATCAAGTGACAAATCAAGTTCATCGTCTAAATTCAACTCATCATCAAGTGATAAATCAAGCTCATCATCTAAGTTTAATTCATCGTCAAAATTCAACTCGTCATCCAGTGACAAATCAAGCTCATCATCCAAGCTCAACTCATTATCAAGTGAGAACTCTTCAGCTGGACTTTCCTTAATTACTGCAGAGGCTTGTTTTTTACTATCTAATTCGTTGAAGAAAACTTCATCCGAAGCCTGTTTCCGGCGATTAAACAAAAAGGCCAATAATCCCAATATTAAGATAGCCGGCAAAGAACCCATGACAATTTTAAACCACAAGCTTGAAGTGATATCTTGTTCAGCAAGTTCTGCTTGTTGTTTCAGAAGTAAAAGTTCTTTTTCTCTGGCTTCCGCTTTTGCTAAAAGGGCTTGTTGCAATTTGATCATGTCGTCCATCTGCAACTTTATTTCTTTGCCTTTTGCGACCTCATCTTGCATGATGCCAAGTTTGTCATTAAAAGAAGTAAGTCGCTGACGTAAATCATCATTTTCTTTTAATATAGCTTGTAAACCATCGATAGAATCTGAAATATCATTTTGAATATTCTCTAATCTTTTTTGCTGCTGACCATCAATTTTTTGCAATTGGTCATTGATTTCAGTTTTTACTGTCTCTAAATCTTTTTTCTTAACGCTAGGCTCTGTAATTACTAATTTTTTAGTCGCTTTAGGCTGCGACTTTTGCCAAGATTTATGGTCATTTTCGGACTTTTTCTTCGCGCTATTAGTATTTATTGCCATCATGTTATTAAAAGATGGAATCTTTAAGTATTGCCCTTCAACTAAATGATTAATGTTGCTATCAACAAACGCTTGAGGATTTTCTTGATATAACGCCTGCATCACTTGATAAACACTCAAACGAGCATCAGGGCGAATTCGAGTGGCAATATTCCATAAAGTATCTTTAGAGATGATAGGTCCATAACGGTCATAAGGAAAAACATCAGTACTTTTAGGTCCACGCATGCGAATGCCGCGTTCTTCTTCAGCACTCACAGGGAAGTGAGCCGTGAGTATGCCAATAATAATTGCCTGCCATAGGCACAGGCGCAATAAATGTTGCATAGAGATGTCCTAATTAAACTAATTTAAGTTATGACGCTAATCATTATATTAATGGCGCCAAAAAAATACCGCAATGCTTTATCTGACTAGGAGATAAAGCTTGTCTGAAATATGAAATGCAATGTTTATTCCAAAAAATCATTAACTAACAAGATAATAGCAAACTGAGACAATAAGTCTTCTATTTTTGTAACTCTTCAGTAAATCGATATTTTTTCTGAGGCTAAGAATATGAAGCTGTGACACCCTATTTAACCTGAACTCTGGATAATGAGTGCTTGATATTTAAGCGAAT
>NZ_PJAQ01000048.1 GCF_002836775.1 Colwellia sp. 12G3
TAGCCCAGCCTGTGTGAAAACGAATTATTGTAAGTTTTCATTATTGAGGGTTTATATCAGCTCTTTATAAGGCTTCGCGTAGCGAAGCCGATATTTATGAATATCCATGCTTTATATTTTTCATTCGTTCAAAATTGCTGATATTGGCTCCTATTTGGAGCATATTTGGGTCTTTTAAGGAAAGAGTTACCTCTTACGGCAACATCACTTCCTTCATCAATATTTCTGATCCAAATATATTGAGCATTCTTTTTAAATTATATGCCAATACATGCAGGTTCAATTCTGTACTAACATTTTTAAACCCTCTTGTTAAAAGGTGCGTGGCTCCTGCCCACAATTTAATCGTCCCAAAGGGATGTTCAACCGTTTGTTTTCGTTGAAGCATCGCATCAGGCGTTGCTTTGAGCAAAGCTTCCATTTTTTCCATATCAGCTTCATGAATCCAACGTCTCATTCTTCTTGGGTCTTTTTTAGAACGGGTACATTGGCTTCGGATAGTACAATTTTTACAAGCCATACCATTGAAGTAAATTTTGATATCTAACCCTCCTTCTATCGCATTGAATCGATGTTGAAGCTCATTGCCCGCAGGGCAAATATAAACATCATTATCTTCATTGTATTGAAACAGTGACTTGTTAAAAATTCCCTTTTTTTCTGAGCCTGATGTATCGGTTTTTGGTACAAGAGTCGAGACACCTAAATCTTGCGTATCTTTAATATCTTGTCGGCTGTAATAACCTTTATCTGCCAATATTGTTGTAACACTTTTCCCCAACGCTTTAAGTGTCTGTTTGGTCATATTGCACAACTGGCCCCTATCTGTTGTATTGGTGACTTCGTGAGCAACTATTAAATGATGTTTCGTATCGACAGCGCTTTGTATATTATAGCAAACCGCTCGTGTCATACCCTGTGTTTTCATCAAGCGACTATCTGGATCGACCGTTGATATTTGTTTGTCAGGATGCTTATTTACGGCTAACTCCATCTCTTTTAGTTCAGCGAGATGTTGGTTCAGGAAATCTAACTTAGATTCAATATTAGCAATGTTATTTGGTGAGTTCTCTTGTGAATCTGATTGTTCAAGTTGCTGAAAATATTTATTAATATGTTTTTCTACTCGCTCAATATGTGACTTTATTTTACTCGGCGTGTAGTTTTTATCTTTGTTGTTGGACGCCTTAAATTTACTACCATCAATGGCAACGGTCGCTTCACTAAACATATTGAATTTATGGCACATTTGAACGAACGTTTTACAGGCGTTTTTAATTCCAAGATGGTTATCTTTTCTAAAGTCAGCAATCGTTTTAAAGTCTGGTGACAAACGCTCTGTGAGCCACATAAGTTCAACATTACGTTGTGTCTCTCGCTCTAGACAGCGTGACGACTGAATTCTGTTTAAATAACCGTAGATATAAATCTTGAGTAATATGGCAGGATGATAACCAGGACGTCCAGTTGCTTTAGATTGTACTCCTTTAAAACCAAGGTTTTCTAAATCTAACCCATCGACAAATACATCAATTACTCTAACAGGATTTTCTTTAGCGACAAAATCTTCAAGCATTTCTGGAAAGAGGGTTGCTTGGGAGCGAGACGAACCTTTAATATGACGTGACATATAGCCAACATATAATCAATTAACCTAATGAATATTATAGCAAATATAGAGTGATTTATTATCTTGTTTTGAGATTGATTGATCATAAGTATTCGGTGCTTATTCGAAAAAGTGATCAAAACGTTTTCACACAGGCTGAGCCA
>NZ_PJAQ01000049.1 GCF_002836775.1 Colwellia sp. 12G3
TTTGGCTTCTTTCTTTAGTGAAAGATAAGAGATGGTGGAGCTAAGCAGGATCGAACTGCTGACCTCCTGCGTGCAAGGCAGGCGCTCTCCCAGCTGAGCTATAGCCCCATCAGGGTATCTTTCAATTTGTTATCATGTAATTTGTGTGAACACTCGTGAAACCCGAAGATTCCCATTAAGCAATTTTACTTCAAGATAAGGAGGTGATCCAACCCCAGGTTCCCCTAGGGTTACCTTGTTACGACTTCACCCCAGTCATGAAACACAAAGTGGTGACCGTCCTCCCGAAGGTTAAACTAGCCACTTCTTTTGCATCCCACTCCCATGGTGTGACGGGCGGTGTGTACAAGGCCCGGGAACGTATTCACCGTAGCATTCTGATCTACGATTACTAGCGATTCCGACTTCACGGAGTCGAGTTGCAGACTCCGATCCGGACTACGACGTACTTTGTGTGATTCGCTCCACCTCGCGGTATTGCAGCACTCTGTATACGCCATTGTAGCACGTGTGTAGCCCATCCCGTAAGGGCCATGATGACTTGACGTCGTCCCCACCTTCCTCCGGTTTATCACCGGCAGTCTCCTTAGAGTTCCCGCCATAACGCGCTGGCAAATAAGGATAGGGGTTGCGCTCGTTGCGGGACTTAACCCAACATTTCACAACACGAGCTGACGACAGCCATGCAGCACCTGTCACTACTTTCCCGAAGGCACAAGTCTATCTCTAGTCTCTTAGTAGGATGTCAAGGGATGGTAAGGTTCTTCGCGTTGCATCGAATTAAACCACATGCTCCACCGCTTGTGCGGGCCCCCGTCAATTCATTTGAGTTTTAACCTTGCGGCCGTACTCCCCAGGCGGTCAACTTAGTGCGTTAGCTGCGCCACTCACGGATCAAGTCCACAAACGGCTAGTTGACATCGTTTACGGCGTGGACTACCAGGGTATCTAATCCTGTTCGCTCCCCACGCTTTCGTTCCTCAGCGTCAGTATCTGTCCAGGTGGCCGCCTTCGCCACTGATGTTCCTTCCAATCTCTACGCATTTCACCGCTACACTGGAAATTCCACCACCCTCTACAGTACTCTAGTCTACCAGTTCAAAATGCAGTTCCAAGGTTGAGCCCTGGGCTTTCACATCTTGCTTAATAGACCGCCTACGAACGCTTTACGCCCAGTAATTCCGATTAACGCTTGCACCCCTCGTATTACCGCGGCTGCTGGCACGAAGTTAGCCGGTGCTTCTTCTGTTGTTAACGTCACAGAATGGCGCTATTAACGACACTCCTTTCCTCACAACTGAAAGTGCTTTACAACCCGAAGGCCTTCTTCACACACGCGGCATGGCTGCATCAGGCTTTCGCCCATTGTGCAATATTCCCCACTGCTGCCTCCCGTAGGAGTCTGGGCCGTGTCTCAGTCCCAGTGTGGCTGATCATCCTCTCAAACCAGCTAGAGATCGTCGCCTTGGTGAGCCATTACCTCACCAACTAGCTAATCTCACTTGGGCTAATCAAATGGCGAGAGGTCCGAAGATCCCCCCCTTTGGTCCGTAGACGTTATGCGGTATTAGCAGTCGTTTCCAACTGTTGTCCCCCACCATAAGGCATATTCCCAAGCATTACTCACCCGTCCGCCGCTCGTCAGCAGATAGCAAGCTATCTCTGTTACCGCTCGACTTGCATGTGTTAAGCCTGCCGCCAGCGTTCAATCTGAGCCATGATCAAACTCTTCAATTAAAAATCGTTTGTG
>NZ_PJAQ01000050.1 GCF_002836775.1 Colwellia sp. 12G3
CATGGATAATGGTATGAACCCACTCCACTTCCTAACGGCCTCGCAATGGGCCAAAATGGAAGCGTAAACATACCATTTAACAAAAGCGGAGTGGGCATAATGAAGATTACAACAGTTGGACTTGATATAGCAAAATCTATTTTTCATTCGTTTTCGATTAATCATACAGGCCGGCTGATTAGAAAAAAACAGCTCAAGCGCAAACAACTATTAGCTTATTTTGCGAAACTTGAGCCTAGTATTATAGTGATGGAAGCTTGTGGTGGTGCAAACTATTGGGCCAGAGAATTTATTAAGCAAGGTCACCAAGTCAAATTAATAGCACCACAATATGTAAAACCTTTTGTTAAAGGCAATAAAAATGATTACAACGATGCTCAAGCAATAGCGGAAGCATCACAACGTGCTAGCATGCGATTTGTGCCCATTAAATCGGTAGAGCAACAAGACTTACAGAACTTTCATCGCCAACGTGAGCGTATCAAAAAAGAGCGCACCGCTTTAGCCAACCAAATTCGGGGTCTGCTAGCTGAATATGGCATTGTATTCAAGAAAGGTATCACAGCAGTAAAAAGTGACTTACCCTTTATTCTTGAAGATGCGGAAAATGATTTAACGGTATTATCTAGAGCGTTATTTAATGAGCTACTTGAAGAGTTTACAAGGATGTGTGAGCAAATTAACAACTGTGATAAAAAAATAAAATTAGCAAATAAGAACAATGATGTATGTACACGGTTAGTTGATATATTAGGTATTGGTGATATCACCGCGAGTGCGCTTTATGCCGCTGCTGGCGATGGTAAAAACTTTGTTAATGGGCGTCACTTATCCGCATGGATTGGTTTAGTTCCAGGTCAACATTCAACGGGTGGGAAACCGAGGTTACTGGGTATCAGTAAACGAGGCAATAGCTATTTGAGAACGTTATTAATACATGGCGCAAGAGTGGTATTAAGGCATTCAGAGAAGAAGAGTGATCGTTTCAGTCTTTGGGCTCAAGCACTACTTAAACGTAGGGGACACAATAAAGCCTGTGTAGCCGTCGCTAATAAGCTTGCAAGAATGGCATGGGTCATTATGGCAAAGGGTGAAAGATACCGCCCTGTTATGTAATAGAGGTTTAATTACATTAGTGAGGAACACTAATGTTTATTAAGTAACGGTAAAAACCTTTACTTCAGTTGCAAAAGATAAAAGATCGGATGGTGAGACAGGTCAGACCGGCTCATTCAAAACCTGCTAGCTGCATCGGCTCTTAAGAAGCCGTATGGATGATGAGGAGGATGAGCGCAAATAACCATCGGGGCCAGGAAGTAAAATCTTCCATAAACAGGCCGGATATATGAGAGCAATGATTTTCTTCTCACACTATGATCAAATATCTTGCAAACGGAGTGGGTTCATATATGCAGCTTCTTAGAGAATGCAGGAGCTTATTCTCCTGAATAACCATTCTCTTCAATCAATGCCTTGCCTCTAAGCCTTTTAATTCTCGCTGAGTGGGAAAGAACTTAATCAACTTGGTATTA
>NZ_PJAQ01000051.1 GCF_002836775.1 Colwellia sp. 12G3
CAGCTAACAGTAATTTTCCGCTTATTGCGGCGTTAGCATTACAGGGAGGCATATGAGTTTAGTTGATTATTCAAAATACACTACTGATGAATTATTCGATGTAAAAGAAAATATTTCTCTTACTTCACCCAATTATCCGTTATTACTGATTGAGCTTGCAAACAGAGAAAAAGAAATCACTGCAACTCAAGAAACCATGGACAAAAGAGCTATAGAATTAGCTAATAAAGTAAATCAGGTAGGTGGGAAAAGAAGTGCTGTAAAGTTATGGATGTACACTGGAGCATGCCTATATCTTCCTCCAATCATATTCAGCAAAGGCCAAGTGTTATATGGCACAATCGTGATTGTTATAGCAATTTTACTTTACAAGTTTGATCCCACTTTCAAAATATTTAAAGAAGGGCTGCCTAGATATAATGATTATTTTATTATTTCTTTTAGTTCTGGCGTATTACTAGCAATATCAAGTCAATTTTTTGAAGTACATTCTGGTTGGTTGATGATACCTTGGCTCTTTTCAAGTTACATTTATGGCTACATATTAGCTCAAGAGATTGACGGTACTGTAGAGTAAAGTAATGCTAACAACACGTTAAAGCAGGACAAATAACAGTTGGCCTTTGCTCCTGCGTCGCTTATTTTAGCAAACTATTAGCAGCCCCTTATTGGGGCGTTAGGTGTATATGGAAGACGATAGCAACAACTTGCCGCACTTAAAGAATAAAAAAGGTATTTATTGGGGTTTATGGCTTAGAGTAGTTATGGCTATGTATGTTATTACATTGCCTTCATGCGTGGAGAATGCAAGCCATTTTGGACCAGGGTTTGCGCCGTTGATTGCAGCTTTCTTATTTGTGCCAATATTTGGTGTTATCGCCTTTGTGGATGCTATTAATCTATATGTTGAGATAATTCAAAGAAAAAACCTTAGACAAAAACTTTTAACCTTAATTGCAGTAACTGCGATGCTGATGGGTTATGGGTCTATCATTGCTTATGTGGCGATCGAAAAACACACCTAACAAGTTGTTAAACAAGGACAAAATGCAGTTGGCTTTTTGTTCACTCCGTTCACTAATTTTAGCCAACTATATTATTGCCGGTTAACAGGGCGTTATATTTTACATGGATGTTGATTGTATGAGTTTCAAACAAGTATTAATTGGTTCTTTAATTTCTTTATGTATTACAGGTTGTGCATATCAACCATCAATAGCAACTAAACAGCCTTATTGTAAACGGGAACCTTTCACTAACAAGTTAACTTTGAAAGTGACCGAAATGGAAGACATGGAAATGTGTGATGATGGCGACTTTGGAGGATGTGTTGTTGCATTGGCACTTATAGGTCCTCTAAGCTTTATTGTATCGGGTAGTGTAGTTCTAATAGGCAATACTTTACACTGGTCAGAATATCAATTAAGTTGCTAAAATATAGCAAGTAAATCAACAGAACACGTAACAGTTGGCTACGTTTCGCTTCGCTACACAATTTTAGCCAACTCTATTTTGCCCCTTAAGTGGGCGTTAGCCTGAATTGAGGATTCTATGAAATTATTTACCTTTTTGCTTGTTGCTTTGATTTCATTCTCTGGTGTATGTGATGAAATCAAAGAAGGGATCGACGTAAACTTTAATTTATTAAATTGTCTCGATGACAAAATTCCAAATAACAGCATCGAAGATCCAGAAGATTGGGATGCAAAGTCATTAGTTCTACTTCCTAGTGTTATCGAAAATACAATGGGAAATGATTCAAGTAACGCATCAAAAAAACTATTTGCACTCACTATGAAATATTGTGATAAAGAAATACTATCTTTTAAAGAGTATTTTGAGAAACAGGCTAACAAGAAAATCAACAAGGACACGTAACAGTTGGCTACGTTTCGCTTCGCTACACAATTTTAGCCAACCATTACTTAGCCTGATATTTGGGCGTTAGCAGTATAAGGAATTTCAGTTGAGTCTAGGCAATCAAATAACAGGAAAATTAAACAACATAGAAGATTTCATTGAAAACTCTTCAACCTTCTTATTTCCGGTTAAGGTATTAGGATGGATAGTACTGCTTTTAGCCTTGATCATTACTAATTTTATAGCAATAGGTAAGTGGCCTATATCTGCCATATCCAAAAAGCTTAATAAAAAAGAATTAGCTTTAGGAGACCCAATCAATATCACTACTGAAGATGAACTTAAAAAAATAGTTTCTGAACAAGATACGGTTTTAGTAGATTTTTGGGCTGAGTGGTGTGGGCCTTGCTTGCTAATGGATAAGACTATAAGCAAGTTAGCGCAAGAATATGAGGGGAAGGTGGCTGTAGTTAAAGTCGATGTTTCATTAAACTCAACACTCAGTAAGTTATACGCAGTAAGAGGTTTGCCCACAGTCATAATCTTTAAAAATGGCGATGAGGCAATTAGAAAAAGTGGTTCATTAACAAAGAGCCAATTAGTAGGGTTAATTGAACAATAATAGTGCTAATAAGCCATTCAAGCAGGACTTTTAATAGTTGGTTTTTACTCCTGCGTCGCTTATTTTAGCCAACTATCTTTTCCGTTTAAGTAGGCGTTATGTGTTAATCAATTATGGATAAAATTTTAGATGAAGGATGTTCAATTTAAGGCATGGGAGCTAACACGCGTAAAAGGTAAGTTAAACTATTTTAATGCTAGATAGGAAGTAACTCTATAAGGTATATGGTGGGGGATCGGTCACTATTGACACATTTGAAAATAAAAGCGTAATAAAAATGGCCCTCAATTAAGCGCTTTCTTCATAACTAATAAGCTCGTCATGTCTGTTATTAAGGTCTGTGCTTAAACACTCAGGGAAATTAATCAGATTCTCATGTTTAAGTTCATCATAACGCAGATAAGCATTTCAATATCAAAAGAACAAATTAAACAGATCCTACTCGTTATTGTTCTGACATTCTGTTTGGCTTTAGCAATTGTTGTAATTTCTTGGGCAAATGAGCACGAAAAGCGTCCTTTGATACAAGACATTAAATTAGTGGATGAAATCAAAATAATTGATGCGCTTGAAGCCTCAAATATTTCTTATGTCACTCGTTTAGATAGCCAAATGATTCTAGTAAATGATGAAGAAATGGACCAAGCAAGATTAGCTCTAGCAAGAATTGGTATAGTCATCGATTATCCTGATGTCAGACAAATGGCAAATGCCAGTGAGGCTTGTGACGTCTTAGAAGCCAAGATTTATGAGTATGCCAACGCACCTAATACTCCACTGACGGATAAGCCATATTTTATCAAATGAGTAAAAATAATTATGGGAGCATTAGTAATCATAGTTCTGATACTAAGCGTTGTCAGACCTGCTTTGCGTGAACTATTAGAAAAACTTGATGGTGACGACAAGCCTTAATATATGAATTCGGCCTGTTAATAAGGCGTTCAAACGGATAAATAGCATTTGGCTGTTGTTGTTGTTGTTGTTGTTGTTTCTTAGGCTTTTAATAAGGCTGGTAAATACATCGAAGTTTTTGAGGAGTTATGGAACATATTGTTATTACAACAGGCACTTTAGTTTTGGGTGAATTGGCTTTGAACCAAAGTGAGAGGCTTACAGGTTTTAAGTATGCCTAGAGTGGACGGTTAGTAGGTATAATAAATAATAATAGGTGTCGCACTGCCGAATTTAAAGCGGAACAATAGATAACGAAATGAAAATATTTTTACTGACACATGAGCGTGAATTACATAGAGCAACCAATACTGGCTCTCTTGCGTTAGACGATTCTAATAACATTGTAGAACGTATACTTTGGGAGCGAGTTAAGCCTAATAAAGCGCTAACTAGCTTAATAGAAAATAATGAGGCGTTATTATTATATTCCAAGGGCGAATCATCAACGACAATAATTGAAGAATATGAAAATATTATTATTATTGATGGTACATGGCAGGAATCACAAAAGATTTTTAACCTGAGTCCTTATTTAAAAAAGGCTCCTCAATTCACGTTGAAAACTCAAAATGCTTCGACATACAAACTTAGGGGCAATCAACCTAAAGGTGGACTTTGCACCATTGAATGCATAATCGAAGTATTAAGAATTAAAGGACAAAATAAAATCGCATCAGAGTTAGCATTAAAATTTGACCAATTTAATGGCTAAAATTAAACAAGGTAATTGATTGCACTGTTGTTTCTGCTGGTATATGTTTACCATTGGCGCATTCCATTCAATTTATATTGCGTTTTCAACTTAAATAAAATAACTAAAGATAAATACAAAAACTAAATAAGGTAACAATAATGACAGTTAAAAATGTAGTGATATGCGCTCTAGTAGCGGGTGCTTTAAGTTCAGCTACAAATGTATGGGCCAACGAGAAAGTAACAGTCGATAACTTTGTCCGTGCTGAGACTGACATGACAATGAAGCGTTACCAAGCAGCAGGGGGATTTGGTAAGATGTTTCATATACGTCAACCAACCCCATTAGATAAACAAGATGTTATTCGCATGAATCAAGACACTCTTTATTCTATTGGAATTTTTGATTTAACAACGCCAGTCACTATCACCAAACCAAAAACTGACCGTTGGCAATCATTGATGTTAATTAGCCAAGACCATTCTATTCCTGCGGCTATTTATAAAGAGGGATCGTATACGTTTACTCAAGAAGAAATTGGCACACGTTATCTAACCGTGGTATTTCGCACGCTAGTTAATGCCAACGATGCTAATGATATAAAATTGGCAAACGCGATCCAAGATCAGATACAGGTAAAGCAAGCAAAAGCTGGTTCACTTGATATTCCAGAATGGGATGAAGTATCTCTAACAAAAGTGAGAGATGCGATTAATGTGTTAGCCGCGACCTTAAGTGATACTTCAGGAATGTTGGGTGACAAATCAAAACTTAACCCTATTCATCACTTAATGGGAACTGCAATGGGCTGGGGCGGAAACCCTAAGCAAGATGCTATTTATGTCAATGTAGTGCCTGAAAAAAATGATGGTAAAAGCAACTATAGCCTGACGGTTAAAGATGTACCGGTTGACGGGTTTGCGTCCATCACGGTATACAACGCTAAGGGCTTTATGGAAAAGAACAATTTAGGCGTTAACTCACTTAACAACTTAACGGCAAAGCCGAACAAAGAGGGTGGAGCTACCGTACATTTTGGTGGTTGTGATGACGGTCGTATTAATTGTATGCCAATTACAGATGGCTGGAACTACATCGTGCGTATGTATCAGCCGAAAGACTCTGTTATTGATGGCAGCTGGAAATTTCCTGATCCGACACTGGTTAAATAAACCAGAAAGATCAGGTTTTAATCCGAATATTAAGCGTTCACTAAACGTATATTAAACGGAAAAATAATGGTTGGCTAACATTGAGTTATTATAGCCAACCATTATGTAGTCGGTATTTTCACGTTAGACTTTATTTCGATAAGCACTAATGATGTGATCAACACAGTCAGTACTTCCTTGTTGAACACGACTATAGTGATTGAGGGTTTTTTCTAAATATCGTTTAACTATGTTTGCTTTTGTAGTGGTATTTGATTGCCAGATATCATCTCCTACATCACTCACCTTTCTATCTGTATCGCTTGTAGATGACACTAAAATTATTTCATAGAAACGTCGATTATCCTCAATTAACACTTCATTTTTCAAACTAACATTAAGCGCTATCAGTTTTTGACGTACTGTAAATTGATTGTTAACAGGGCATAGCAGAAAATCTATAGTTAAGTTAGGATGTTTTCGGTGAATATCATTTATAAATTGGTTCATTAAATCACCACCAATGCCAGCAATGATGATTAAGTGTGTTCCCTCATATTCTTTTAAAGGTAACTTTGCTACATCAATACAGTGCGTTTTCCAATCTGATAAAGAGTTTAAGTAAAACTGCTGAAGTTTGTTTTCTATCGTTGTAATGAGCTCAGGAACAATATCAACAAAATGTATAGTTTGTGCTGCTTGTCGAGACAATAAACTGGCTCCCAAAAAACCGTGGTCACAGCAACAATCCCATATGTGGGTATAATCTGATGTTACCATTTGCTCAATATGTTGTAATCTTTTACTGAGTTTCAATGAAATAGCCTGTATTAAGATTTTAAATCATAGCATTGTAATGGTTTTCTGCCTTTTTGCGAAGTTGGTAAACGTACAAGTTAATTTATACTTATAAATATGCCTGAATACGTTACAAAAATGGGCGATAAATAGTTAACATTGATGGCTAGCTAGGTTACATTGAAGTGCTAACTAAAAGATTAAAAAGCCCAAATTAAAAAACTTTATCTGAACCGTTTGATGATTTTTCGGGTGGCAAGTCGCCGTTAACGTCGTTCGCTTTTCAGTATCAGTAAACTATAAACAGCCACTTAAATGAAAATTATGCAAAAGGATTAATGTAAATGGATATCAATATGACCTTTATTGGTGAACTAGTTTTCTACTCTATGTTCATTGTTGGAGGCTTGAGTTATTACTTAGGTAAGCGTAAAACGTCTAGCCCTAAAATTGCGACATTTATAGGTGTTTTATTATGCCTTACACCGCCACTAAATATTGTTTACCTCATTGTTTTAATGCTAAAAAACAATGAGGTAAACAATGTAGATATCGATGCTACTTTGTGACTTTTAGATGATATTCAAAGACAGGTACCTTGTTACTTCACTCATTATTTGGCTTGTTGCCACGATAGAATCTGTAGGTGGACTCTGGGGCTTTTGGTCTGTGACAGGAAAAGAACGATTAGTTATCTTGTCTGTTGAAGTGACTGTCCTTGTGGCTCTTTTGGTTAATAGTTATGCGATAAAAAACTGGGTTTATCGTCACTCCACATCAGCATCACACCGATTTTTAGCCTGGATAACGGTTGTTTCTTTGGCTATGTGTGTCTGTGGTGATGTAGTTAATTTTAATTTGCCGCTTACTTATTATCGATATGGCGGTGTTATAAAACATGATTATCTTGCGGATTCGGTCATGTTTTTTGGTCCAGGCTATTTTTTATTTTTAGTGGTAGCTTGTTGTATTGCTTTGACTAATGGCTTCAAACCGAAAATGCTCTTTATTACATTCGTTATAGGAGCCTTGATAGGGGCCGGGTCATTTATTTCTATGCACCTAACAGGTACAGGCACTCATGTAACAATTGTGACCGGTATCTATGCCATTCTCATCACACTTGTCGGTGTCAGTGGGCTAGTGTTGTTGGTCGCATTGCGTAAATCTACCGCAATATTTGGTGTATGTTTAGTAGCGAGTGGACTTGTGTTAGCCACAGTTGCTGATGGTGTTATCGGTCAATTTTGGATATACGGGAATAATGGGGAAGGTTTTTTTCCTACTGCTAAATATGTAAATTGGTCACTTTATATTGGTTCACAATGTCTGCTTATACATCTTGCTAGAGTTGCTGTTATGCATGATGAAAATGTGGGGATATCCCCGTGTGCTAGCTAGCTTATCTGGCTATAGTGCACATAGCCGTTACTAAGCAGAAGGAAATTTAAGTGAAAGTAGTTGGTGAAACAAAGAGATTAACAATCAGGCACTTTAACCTTAATGATGCTGAGTTTATCGTTCGATTGTTAAATGAAGAATCATTTATCCGTTACATAGCCGATAAAAACGTTCGAACTAGGACTGACGCTATCAATTACCTGACTAACGGTCCAATATCGAGTTATCAACATTATGAGTGTGGTCTGAGTTTAGTCTTGTTAAAAGGGACAGAAACACCTATCGGTATGTGCGGTTTACTGAAAAGAGAAGAATTAGATGTTCCAGATTTAGGTTTTGCTTTTTTACCTGAATTTTGGGGTAAAGGTTATGCAAATGAAGCCGCTTGTTCTGTACTAAAAGAAGGGCTGGCTGTTAATTCCCTAAATACGATTTTAGCTGTTACCTTACCAGACAATGTAGGCTCTAATAGCTTATTGAAAAAAGTAGGTTTTAGTTTGCAAGGAAAAATAGAGATATATGGCTCACAAAGTAATTTGTATGAGTACCGTGTATAAAACAGCGAATATTAAAATTTGAAGCAACATTCGTTGTTTTATTTCTCAATCAAGTCGATATTATAGACAGCATAACTTGGCTTTATGTCTTTGATGAAAGACTCCATATTATTTTGTTACCCTTTCTCCCCTAAAGATCTACATTGTTGTTGCGATGAAGGGCGCAATCCTTTGTAAAATAGCGTATTATAAAGGCTTCTATATTTAAGTTGTCTAGAGGAGAATACAAGTGGCTAAGCAAAATTACTCTTTCGAAAAACGCCAGAAAGAAATAGCAAAAAAGAAAAAGAAAGAAGAGAAACGCTTGAAAAAATCGGGTGTAGATGAAAGTCAGCCGCAGGACGATCAACCTATCAACGATAACGATGCTGAATAAGAAACAATAAGTATCGATACAAGTTAATGGTACAGACAAAACGCAGTTGGTTGTATTCGGCTCCTTCACAATTTTAGCCAACTAAATTTTTATCTTTAGATTATATTCCTAAACCAAACCTAAAGATAAAATCGATATAGTCAAACTCATAAGCGATCAGTATTGTTACGCCTATTTTGTTCATCACATCATTGCTGTTTAATGAACAAATCATGCAATAACTCTCTTTTAACGCCAACTCTTTAAATGGATAGACATGAATACTCAATTAATAGTTGTTTTAAAAATAGTGTTTTTTTCCTTAGTGTTAATCACCTTTTCTGGTTGTAGCAATCAAGAGTTATATGAATCGACTCAGCCAAAGTATAATGATAATGAGTGTAGGAAACTACCTGCTCATGAATACGACGAATGTATGAAGCATGAGACAAAGTCATATGAAGAATACAAAAAAGAAAGAGAAGAAGTTATTAATCAGGGGTAATAGCTGACGAATCTTGCTTAATAACCTGAACTTCGGATAAGAGAATTTACCCAATAACCTAATTTAAGTGCCTGTCAGCGTTCTTTTTACTCGGAATAACCCGTTATTGGTTTGTAAAAACTTCTTGATATACACTTAAATTTCGCCACTGGAACTTTAAGTTAATTTGTTCATTTAACATGTAACTCACAATGTTTTTTTGCGAACGTGGCGTTTGTAGTAAGGAGAATAAGTTGAGTTTGACAAAAAACTTCAGGATGATGGCTCTCTATAATCAACGGATAAATGTTCAGTTAATGGATAGTTGTCTGGCGCTTTCGATTGATCTTCTTGAAAAAGAGACGCATTCTTTTTTTCCTAATATTATTAATTATTGGAATCATATTCTTTTCGGGGATTTGATTTTAGTCGGACGATTAGCGTTAAATGAAATAGCTAACCTGACACCACAAGATTTATCAACATTCCCAACACCTCAATCACCCAAAGATATTTATTGCAGTAAATTGTCAGAACTTGCCGTTTTAAGAGGGCAGGTTGACGAACTAATAATACAATACTGTTTAAATTTATCTGAAGCCGATTGTGATAAATTTATTGCCTATACAACGACAGAAGGTGATTCGGTAACTAAGGCTGTAGCCGACGTAACACAACATCTATTTAATCACCAAGCCCATCATCGAGGGCAATTAACCTGTGTATTAAGTCAGTATGGTGTTGATTATGGCTGTATGGATTTACCTGTTATCGTTTCAGAAGGTAGTCGTACCTAGATGCTTAAAAACGGTCAAAATAACATTGGCTTTTAGCCATTCCTCGCTTATTCTAAGGGCATATATTTAGTCTTTTAACAGGGCGTTATTTATTAATAGGTCGAGTATGCATCAAGTTAAAGGTTTTACTTTGTCATGTGTGATTGTCATCATTGCATTTTTAGTCTCAGCCATAGGTGCGGGATTACTCGCTGATTTTTTTGGCGTTTGGAAAAAACCATTTATTGGTGCTAGCGCTGCTTTTTTTGTGGTGCTATCGGGTTATATCACTGCACCTAGCCATAAAAAAACAATGTCACTAGTTTGGTTTATTGTTGGTGCTGTTTCTGCTTGGTTCTTAGCCGGGAACTCAACTTACCCAGAAGATTATGCACAGGCATATCAACCCACATTAATTCCTTTAACCGCAACTTATTTAAGCGGGCTAGTTGCATTGTTGATATGTAATGTGTGGCACACAAGAAACAAAAAAAGCTCATAAGTATCTGCTATATATCACTTTTTATATTCAGTGCATAACTGAAAAATGAGTTAGTAGGGGATTTTAAGTTGATTCAGTAGTAAAAACTTCAGTTCTTTGCTTACTAACCACGGGCTCATATTTACTCTACAAACGTTATCAATTTTCAAAGTAAATCAACCAAAATACGGTTATAAAAATATCGATATCTTCATTATGAAAGCTGTTATTTTATTTACTATTTCATTAGGGTGCATCAATAGGTAATAAAGTGGTCTAGTCTTTGTTTAATTGTTTATTCTATTGGACAATTTCTACCGGTTGAATGACAAAGAAAATATTATAAGACCTTGTTAAAATGGCATGAAATATCGTTGGCTATTTCCATGCTAGTCAATATGTTAGCCAATGCTATTACTGCCCTTATCAGGGCTATATTTTTATCAAAGTAAGGATGCGTATTATGAACAAAGCGATAAGAGCGTCAGATACACCCTATAGTATGGATGTAGTAGAAGGAAAAAATTATTTTTGGTGTGCTTGTGGTAAAAGTAAAAAACAGCCGCTTTGTGACGGTTCACATAGTGGAACGGATTTCACCCCGGTAATATATAAAGCGCCGGAGTCCAAAAAAGTATTCTTTTGTGGCTGTAAAGAAACGTCTAAGCAACCCCTTTGTGACGGTAGTCATTCAAAAACATAACAAACTCATTAAACAGGATCCAATTTAGTTGGCTAGGTTCCATTCTTTAACATTTCAGCCAACTATATTGACCTGCTTAATGAAAACTCAGCAGTAACCGATAAATTGGAGTATTAATGAATATTGAGGTTATACAAAATCCAGAACAACAACTGATCGAGTATCTGGATGAAAAAATTGCAGAATTTAACTGGGCTAATTGGGAGGTGAGTGAACGAACTCCATTGGCCGTTCAAATTAAAAATGACAATGGTGAGATTATAGCTGGGGCTGCAGGTCGTACTTTCGGTGACTGGTTATTAATAAATACATTGTGGGTTTCAGATGAACTACGTGGGCAAAATATTGGCAGCAAAATTTTAAAAGAAATTGAATTTGCCGCTAAACAACGAGGTTGCATAAAGTGCCTGTTAGATACGCTTAATTTCCAAGCGATGCCTTTCTATGAAAAACAGGGCTATAAAATACAATGGATCCAAGAGAATTATCCTAAAACTGGGTGTAAATATTTTATGCTCAAATTGCTTTAATTGATGAACGGCACATACAACACTTTAAATCTTAAAGTAAAGTTGCTTGATTTCACCTTAGTTCCAATGATACAAATTTTTACTTAGCCAATTACCGGTCGTAATACTTTCTTCAATTATAGAGTTTACCAATGATTTCAAATTTGAAAACCGCCTTGATTGTCGCTGGAACACTTTTAGTGTCGGCTTGCACGTCTGCTCCAACAATAGAGCGTAAGAACTATTATGCTTGGGAGAATGATTATGGTTACTCTCAAGTAGTCAGCGCAGGTAATACAATTTATATCTCAGGAATAGCCAGTGATAAGGCTACCTTTGCGGAACAAATTAAAGAAATAAACGCAAATATCAATAAAATACTAAAAGATTACGGCGTAGACAGCGATGCTATTGTCAAACAAGTGATATATACAACCGATATTGAGGGAATGAAAGCCCATACTAAGTTAAGAAAAACATTCTTTAATAAAGATAAATATCCAAGTTCATCGATTGTTCAAGTAAGTAGGCTATATGAGAAAGGGCACTTTCTTGAAATTGAGATAGTTGCTGTAGTACCAAACAAGTAAGCAGTAGTTTTGTATGGCGTTTAAAAGAGACGACAAGCTGTATCTTGTATTGCGATAGTAGGCACAAGTATAATCTAAGTGAAACGTCAGGTTTACTGAGGAATTAATGGATATCAGAAAAATAAGTTGGGATGAAGCATTACCCATACGACATGAAGTATTGTGGCCAAATAAGTCTTTGCTTTTTTGTCAGGTTAAAGGAGATGACATAGCAAAACACTATGGTGTTTACCTAGATGATAAATTAGTCAGCGTTGCCTCGATATATATTGAAGATAGTGTTGCTCGGTTAAGAAAATTTGCCACGTTAGTAGCGTTTCAAGGGCGAGGTATAGGTTCAAAACTTATTACCCATATTTTGAGTGAACTGATAAATAGCGGTACCGAAGATTGTTGGTGTGATGCTCGAACAACGGCAGTCGGATTTTATCAAAAGTTTGGTATGCAAAGCCAGGGCACTGAATTTAATAAATCAGGGATTTGGTATTTTAAAATGGCTGTCAGTCTTATACCCTCGACAGCATAATGGAGGTAGGGATTTTTACTTAACTGTTATCTTTCAAGGCAAGCATTCGTCATGGTTATTCACTATTGGTAGCGCAAGCTTGTTTGGCGTAATATACCGCAAGAAAAAATTAAAATAAATAACATACAATCAACTGTATGTTATCTTTCATCAATTTTAGTAAACATGATCTGCCCTTAACAAGGGTATTCGTCGTTTTGGAGTATTTTTAAGTGAAGAGTATTGATTTATTTGTAGAAAATTGGGCGACTAAACAAGCCATGGTCCCGATAGATAATGAAGATATAACGGAGCTTGAAACAAAATTTAATGCTTATTTACCCGACTCATATAAATACTTAATCGCTACCTATGGTTTGGTTCATACACCCAACGTATTAACTAAAATATGCGATTTAAATGTCGAAATTTCAGAAGTTCAAGATTTTTTAAGCCTAGATGATGTCTTTACACTATCAAAGCTTTATGAAATGAGTGGTATGCCTAAAGGGCATGTTTTATTTGCCTCTGACTGTAAAGGCAACATGTTCTGTTTCAAACTTGCTGATTGTGAAAATAAGCAAGTAGATGTACCTGTTTGGTTTTATAATCATGGTTTATGCACTATGAATAAAGTTTCAGATTCTTTTAGCGAGTGGCTAGAACAGTTTAATGAACTTGAACAAAGCTAGAGGCATAAAGTGAACAATTCAACAATTGAAGCTGAAATAAGCTTCCGATTTCTTAGTTTAGATAAATTCCAGGCCTATTCCTTAGTCCGAGAGATTCTAGGGGCTACCCATAACGCAGACCCAGAAAGTAATCGTTATATTGCTTATGTACCGTTAACAAAACAAACGCTTGAAGGCATCAATGACTACTACGTACGTCAAAGGGTTGAGGTTGAAGCATGTGATATATTTGTGTCAATAAGTTCTGATGCACACAAAGGGCTCGTTGATATTCCTGCAATAGTTAACCGTATGCTCAAGTACATTGACTGTAAGTTAACCTTTTCTTTTACTGTGCTGTAAACTTTTTAATGATTTAATACGACATTAGTGCACGATGAACTCGAGAAAAATCCCTATTTAGCGTATGCTAGCCGCCATTAAATTTTTTGTTGTTATTTATGTCCATTAAAGTAAAAAACTTACCTGTTAACGAAGTCACCTGTTCAAACTGTGAAGCCTGCTGCTGTAGTTTAGAAGTTATGCTTCTTACCGATACAGGAGTGCCTGATCGGCATGTTTATGTTGATAAACATGGTAAAGAAACTATGTTGCGGTTTGACGATGGTTGGTGTTCAGCATTAGACCGAGATACCTTAATGTGTTCTATTTATGAGAATAGACCTTGGGTTTGTCGAATATTTGAAATGGGTTCTGATGAATGTATAGAAGAGCGAGCAGAGAAGATGTAATTTTTCTTCAATGTCCGCTTAATGTGCATATTTCAACAGTAACACCAATGCTGTCCACATTGCTTTCCTTAATGACAACTTTTTTGTTTTCAATAAAACCACAACAGAGTAAAGCTAAACTACTTACTCTGTTTTATTCACTGTACAATAGCCGTTAATCAGGGTGCACTTTTGCATCATCAGTTAATCCTATAAGAGCCAAATAACGCCATGAACCCATATACAGATATTGCCGATTTAATTACAACCCTAGAAGCAGAAATTAAAAAACTTAGCGAGACAATTCATACCTTGAAGCAAGAGCCACAAGGTTTTAATGAACAAATAATTTTTAAATATATAGATACTGCTAGCACGGGTAAAACAAAAGATTATGTTAGATCATTGGGCATAAAATCTGAACGTGGTTCACTATTTTCTTCGGGTGATGTTAGTAAGTTAATCAAAAGTGGTGCTGATGATATTTCACCAGAATTACTTGCTATAGCACGTGATGTCGTTGGCATGAAAAAGAAAAAGCACTAAACACTAAACACAGTTAATATTTCACATAAAATAGTTGAACACCATTTACTTAAATATCGGTAGGCTTTGCTCTATGAATAAACGTTTTACTTCTTTAATATCAGGATTTGTTTTTGCTTCACTAAGCGTTAATATCACCTACGCTCATGCGAAATCAGATAACTTTTCAGCGCAACAATTAACGCATGCTGCGAGTATAAAACAGCAAGCACTTGAAAGCGATTTAGCTTGGGAACTGGTTGAATCATTAACAACGGAAGTTGGACCTAGAATGCCTGGTACGCCAGGAGACAAAGCAGCGGTTTCATGGGCAGTAGCTAAGTTTAAAGCGATGGGTTTTGATAAGGTATGGACAGAGCCAGCTACTTTTCCAAAATGGATTCGTTATTCTGAATCGGCTGCAATTGTTAGCCCCGCACCTCAAGCGATGCATATAACCGCTTTAGGTAATAGTATCAGTACCCCTAAAGACGGTATACAAGCGCAAATAATTGAATTTAAGGACTTGGCTGAATTAGAAAATTCACCTGAAAATTCGGCTAAAGGAAAAATAGTTTTTATAAATTATCGTATGGACCGAGACCGTGATGGTAATGGTTATGGACCAGCTGTTCAGGCTCGAAGTCGTGGTGCTGTTGTCGCTTCGCAAAAAGGTGCGGTAGGTTATGTGATGCGTTCAGTCAGTACTGCTTATCATCGCTTTGCACACACGGGTGGTAGCCACTATAAAGAAGGTGTTACTAAAATTGTGTCTACAGCAATTTCAAATGCTGATGCGGATCAATTACATCGTTTAGTTGCCTTAGGAAAGCCGGTAACTATTAATATTAACGTGCAAGCAAAATCAATGGGTGAGGGGACTTCTTACAATGTCATTGCTGAATTTACTGGCAGCGAATTCCCTAAAGAGCACGTACTTATTGGTGGCCATTTAGATTCGTGGGATTTAGGTACGGGTGCCTTAGATGATGGCGCAGGTGTTGCCATTACCATGGCCGCAGCTAAACTTGCTACTAATTACGGTAATCCAAAACGCAGTATTCGCGTAGTATTATTTGCTGCCGAGGAATTTGGTTTATGGGGTGCTAAAGCCTATGTTAAAGCGAACGAAAAAAGCATAGTAAATATTGTTGCCGCAGCAGAATCAGACTTTGGCGCTGATAAAATATGGGCATTTGACTCTAACGTTCATGCCAGTGCCTTACCTTTGGTTAGTGAAATTGCCGCGATGCTAAAATCGTTAGATGTTGAGTACACAAATAAAAATTCAGCCCGTGGTGGTCCCGATTTAATACCATTTCGTCCGTTTAACATCCCTGCGTTTGGTTTATCGCAAGACGGTACTGACTATTTTGACTATCATCACACTGCTGATGATACGTTAGATAAAATAGATCCTGAAAAATTACGTCAAAACGTGGCAACCTATGCGGTATTTGCTTTTATGGCAGCTAACGCTAATACGCGTATAATTGGTAAGTAATTAAGCTAAGTATACGTTTTAAAGTACGAACAGATACATTTAAAGGAAGCACTCAGTTATTACTTAGTGCTTTTTTTTTGTTTATTGGTAGGGTATAACAGCTAACATCGAGCAGATAAATTTACGCGGGCAGTCAGATGATAGCTTCTCTTTTAACAAGGCCGTTACTGGTGAGCTAGGTATTAAATGGAAATAATATTAATTCGACATGGGAAACCAACATCAGCAAATAATCCTAAGGTTAATGCTGCACAATATGCAAATTGGATTAGACGATACAACGCATCTCACGTCGCCAGCAACAGTCGTCCTAAGTTTATCAGCAAGCGCTATACCTCTTTTTATTCGCTCTCAAGTGACTTAAATCGGGCTATACACTCAGCCAATATTTACTCAGAAAAGTGTCCTGATGAGATAGATAGAATTTATCGAGAAATGGAAATACCTAGGTATAAGCTGCCATTGCAATTAAAAGCTTGGCATTGGGTCTATTTATCAAGAATTCTCTGGATGTTTGGTCTTAAAGGTTCATTTGAGTCTTTTAACCAAGCTAAGCACCGAGCAGACTTAGCCGCGGTTAAGTTAATTGAAATAGCACAAAATCAACAACAGCTAGTATTGTTTGGCCACGGATACATGAATAGATATATTAGAAAGTCTTTAATTAGCAAGGGCTGGAAAATAACGTGCAAAAGCAATGCTTATTGGGGGGTTACTCGTCTTGAACTATAACAAAGTAATTTGAAGTGAATTTTCAATGGCGGTAAAGGTGAGATATTAGACCGATTAGGTTATACCAAGTTGATTAAGTTCTTTCCCACTCAGCGAGAATTAAAAGGCTTAGAGGCAAGGCATTGATTGAAGAGAATGGTTACTCAGGAGAATATGCTCCTGCATTCTCTAAGAAGCTACATCCATGTAGCGTCCTTATCAAAATCAATAACGCAGCATGTAAACCTTTTAAACTCGCCCTCTGGGAGCTTTCTCGATGTTCACTAACATCGTTAAGTTTATTTGATTTAGAATGACTAAACCGAAACAAATTTGCCTTGTTATTGAAAATCGAGCAGAGCTCTGAGTTGGGAAGAAATTTAATCAAATTGGTATTACACGATTTATTGGGAATATGGATATTAGGGTAATTATGTCAGCAGATAAATATAAATTTTCAAACATGTTGTTAAGCCATGTTGAATTGTATATACAAGATGTTATTTCGATGGAAAAATTCTACACTGAATATTTGGGCTTTGTTGTAACTGACCGAGGGCAAGGGCCAAATGGTATGATTTTTTTAAGCCGAAACCCTAAGGAGCATCACCAAATTGTATTAAACCCTCAGCAATCACATCGCTCAATTGAGAGCCCAGTAGATCATATCTCTTTCAGAGTGGAATCTATCTCAGACTTAAGAGGTTTTAATTCAGCTTTAAAATTAGCGGCAGACACTAGTATTCAGACGGTTTCTCATGGATCTGCATGGTCAATTTATTTTAGAGACCCTGAGGGTAATCGTTTTGAAATATTCACCGATACGCCCTGGTATGTTAACCAACCTTGTAAATTCCCTGTTAATCTTGAGCAAACGGATGAAGAATTGAAGCAATTTACCGAAGAAAAAATAAAGGATATGGCTGGGTTTTGTATCGCCAAAGAATGGCAAACATTACATCAAGTGAATCTAGAGCACTAAGCAGTAATCTTTAAAGCTGTGCCAAAATGTGCACAACTATATAAGCTTCGATGTTAAATCGGTTTTTCCTGCAACCTTATACCCATAACGAGTACTTATAAGTGTCGTTATTACAGACTATTTTGGAGTTTATATGTCATATGAAATATTAGTTGGTTTACATGTTCTCGATGATTACACTTATGAAAAATATAGGATAGCAATGAAACCTATTCTTTCTGATTACCAAGGCTATTTTTGTTATGATTTTAAAGTGTCTGACGTGTTAATTTCACAAGCGTTAACGCCGGATAGTCATTGCGATATAAACCGAGTTTTCACCCTAAACTTTATCAGCAAGGAAAAAATGGATAACTTTTTCTCGGATCCTCAATATTTACTTGTTAAGGAGGAATTTTTTGTTAAATCAGTAGGTAGTGCAACAATACTAGCTAGCTACGAAAAGAAGTGATAACAGCAGTATTTCTGCCTTTATAAACATTATTCAGCGTAATCAAACTTTACTGGCGTAACTTGTCAAGCAAGTGCGCCTCCGCCTTGTGTTATCTGTTATTCTACACGTTTTACCTCCCTATATTAGGACTTGAAAAGTATATGAATCGTACATTATTTCCAACACTCATCGGTGTTTTTACCAGTTTATTTGCTATTTGGTCGCTGCATACCTTTTTAATGGTTGATGATTGCTTAGATCAAGGAGGCTCTTTTGACTATGCAACTGCCAAGTGTTTACTTGAAAATGGTCAGGTGTATGAATCTAACCTAGCAACCATGGCGCTTGTACTCTACTTTGTTGTCGGTTTTGGTGTTTCGTTTATTGTTTCCAGCGTTATTAGAAAATTTTTTAAAATTAAACAATAACAATTAAAGGTAGACAGTTATCTTAATGATTAACTTAGACTGTATGCGGGTAATTGCACCTTGATATTAGAATTAGGTCAAGGATGAACTTTTACAAAATATAATCAAGGGTTGTCAGGTCTATTAAGCTAGACATCATTACTTACTTTAGGAATTACCCTTGTTACGCAGTTTTGCTATTCAAGCTATTATCTTTCTGGTCGCATTTCAGCTACTTTCTTTTTTACGAGAAACAAGTATGTTATCGACTAATACGTCGTTGACTGAAATTGACATAACAATGCCTGCATTAGATATAGATAAAGTCCCCACCTTGATGGGCGAAACCATCTCACTAAACGCGCAAGGCAAGACTACCATTTTATATTTCTTTGCGCCTTGGTGTCAGGTTTGTCATGCCAGTATCGGTAATTTACAAGCCGTGTTTCAAAAAAATGAACAGCTTGATGTGATTGCTATTGCCATGGACTTTACCAGTAGTGAAGAAGTGATGGGATTCACTAGCCAACATCAATTAACTTTTCCTATTGCGTTAGGTAATGAAGCGATTAAACAAACTTTTGAAATCAGTGGATATCCCAGTTATTACGTTTTAAATGAAGAAAATGTGATTATTGGTAAATCTATGGGATATTCTTCAGAGTTAGGTCTTTATTTGCGTTCATTGTAAAAAAAATTAATTTGTTCTGTATAGTGATCTTCCAGTTGTTTGTGTACACTGTAATACTCAATTATTCATTGGCGCTATGCTAAGTAGATAGGCCAAACAAGCTAAGAAATAATTATTATGCAAATTACTGACAATTTTGATAGCGGTAACATCCGCGTTATTGATGCAACTGATGCAAGCAATATTCAACTAGAAATAAAGAAAGATAACCAATCTGATTTTTACCAATGGTTTCACTTTAAATTGCAAACTGATTTAAACGCCAATGGTGATCGTCAAGAACATGTAATGCATCTAAACAATGCAGGTAAAGCAGCCTATGTTGAAGGTTGGGAAGATTACCAAGCGGTTGCTTCTTACGATCGTGAACATTGGTTCCGTGTACCTACGCAATATGATGGTGAAAAGCTTACTATTACGTTAACGCCTGAATACGACTCTGTATATTTCGCTTATTTTGCACCTTACAGCTATGAACGTCATCAAGACTTGATTCATAACGCACAAATGCATCTTGATTGTCAGGTTCAGGTTTTAGGCCAAACACTTGACGGTCGTGACATGACGTTACTGAAAATTGGTGAAGATGGTGAAGGCAAACGTAATGTTTGGATCACTGCTCGCCAACATCCTGGCGAAACAATGGCTGAATGGTTCGTTGAAGGTATGTTAGACCGTTTACTTGATGAAGATGACGGTGTTGCCCGTGCTTTATTAAACAAAACGGTATTTTATGTTGTGCCTAATATGAATCCAGATGGCAGTGCTCGTGGCCATCTTCGTACTAATGCTTGTGGTGCTAACTTAAACCGTGAATGGTTAGAGCCTTCTATGGAACGTAGTCCTGAAGTATTTCTTGTGCGTGAAAAAATGCTTGAAGTCGGTGTCGATATGTTCCTTGACGTTCATGGCGATGAAGCTTTACCGGTTAACTTCGTAGCGGGTTGTGAAGGTGTGGTGAATTACGATGCTCGTCATAAAGCACTTGAAGACAAATTTAAAGAAATGATGATTGCTATCACACCTGAATTTCAAGATGAACGCGGTTATGATAAAGATGAACCAGGTAAAGCTAACCCTACGGTTGGTACTAACTGGGTTGGTAACCAATTTAAGTGTTTAGCTTATACCATTGAAATGCCATTTAAAGATAATGACTTATTACCTGATTACAGTGTAGGTTGGTCTGATGAGCGTAGTAGTTTATTAGGTCGTGACTTTTTAACGGGTGTTTACCATATGGTAGATGACTTACGTAAATAAGTGACAAACGGTTAAAGTAATAGGCGAATTTATTAAAATTCGCCTTTTCTTTATCTAATACTAGGTAGTATAACTTGGGAGTCTAGTCATTATATTTAGTCAGTAAAAGATAACAATATTCAATAAAATAATAACAATCAGAGGAGTTAACCGTGCAAGAATTAGTCAATACTATCAACGGTATCATTTGGAGCCCCGCGCTTATTTATTTGTGTTTAGGCGCAGGTTTATTTTTCACAGTATTAACACGTGGTGTGCAAGTACGTCATTTTACTGAAATGTGGCGTTTATTACTTTCCGGTAAAAGCTCAGAAAAAGGGTTGTCATCATTTCAATCACTCTCAGTGTCACTATCTGGTCGTGTAGGTACCGGTAATATCGCTGGGGTTGCAACCGCAATTGGTTTTGGTGGGCCAGGTGCAGTATTTTGGATGTGGGTTGTTGCTTTCTTTGGTGCAGCTACGGCTTACATTGAATCAACCAACGCGCAAATTTATAAAGAAGAAGATGATGGATTCTACCGTGGTGGCCCAGCTTACTATATAGAAAAAGCGATGGGACAAAAGTGGTATGCCTGGATATTTGCCATCGCAACTATTCTTGCCTGTGGTTTAATGCTACCTATGGTGCAATCAAATGGTATTGGTGAAGCTATTACTATGGTCTTTGGTCAAGGTGATACCATTGAAACTGCGCTAGGTACATTGAGTATGGTGAAAGTATATACCGCTACAGGTATTGTATTATTACTCGGTTTTATCATCTTTGGTGGTGTGAAGCGTATTGCGAACTTTACCCAAGTTGTTGTGCCTTTCATGGCGCTAGCTTATATTTTAGTCTCACTGGTTATTATTGGTTTAAGTATCGATAAATTACCGGGTGTATTTATGATGATTATCAACGATGCTTTTAGCCCTATGGCGGGTGTTGGTGCTGCTATAGGTTGGGGTGTTAAACGTGGTGTTTACTCAAACGAAGCAGGTCAAGGTACTGGTCCACATGCTGCTGCCGCTGCCGAAGTTGAGCATCCTGCACAACAAGGTTTAGTACAAGCATTCTCAGTGTACATCGACACATTGTTTGTATGTTCTGCTACCGCGTTTATGATTTTAATCACAGGTGCATATAACGTACATGGCGCTGGCGAAGCATTCTTAATTCAAAACGTTGCTGCTGACGTTGCGGCTAATAGCCCTGCGTACACTCAACTTGCTGTTGAAAGTGTTTTTAGTGGCGTAGGTAAGCCCTTTGTCGCGATTGCCTTATTCTTCTTCGCCTTTACTACTATTTTGGCTTACTACTTTATTGCTGAAAACAATGTCTATTACATCCGTCGTACCTTAAAGATACCCGCGTTAAATTTAGGATTAAAAATAATGTTAATCAGTGCTACTTTTTACGGTACGGTTAAGGCGGCTGATTTAGCATGGGGCATGGGCGATATTGGTGTTGGTATGATGGCATGGCTTAATATCATCGGTATTATCATTATCTTCTTTATGTCGAAACCTGCTATTAAAGCGCTTAAAGATTATGAAGCACAACAAAAAGCAGGGGTGAAAAAATTCAGCTTCAACCCTAAGAAATTAGGGATAGAAAATGCTGATTTCTGGGAAGAGCGTTTTGCTCAAGATAACCCTCAAGAAAGTAAAGAAAGTACTAAAGAAAATGAAGGTTAATTAGCGATCTCATCCACATAGGTAAACTTTACGAAAGCGTAAACTAAAAAGCCGTTCATTATGAACGGCTTTTTTATTGGCTAATTGTTGTTTTGCTAACATTAGACGCACTGAGGTCAATAACGTTAAAAACGATTGTTTTTCGCCACTCAATTTACGCTGTAAAGTCCGTTTACTCATAGAGTTTATACGCGATTGTTATTTCAGTTGGACACCCTAACGGTAATTTAGGCACAATATCTTTGGCTGGTATTGTTATTAATAATGCGATTGTCTTGTTAGAGCGAATTAAAATTGAAGAGCAAGCACTGCCCGATGATCCTTGCCAAGCGATTATTAATGCTGCTCAGCAACGTCTTAGACCGATTGTACTAACGACGCTAACCACTATTTTGGGCTTAATACCGTTATATATATAGGGGGAGGGGTCTTTTGGGAACCCATGGCTATAGCGATAATGGGTGGATTGCTCTTTTCTACTGTATTCACCTTAGGTGTAATCCCTGTCGTTTATGCGGTATTGTTTTGTGTTAAAACGCCGACAAATTCGACGCGTGTATAGCTTATGCAAAACTTAGCTATTTTCAAAGATCATCACTAGTGAAATAGCAAAAAAGGTCAGGTATACTAAGCGCAATTAAAGTAGGTACCTTTACTTTTTCTTTTATAAAGAAAGTGGAGTACTTGCTTCTACGTTTTAACTATCATTACATGAGTAACTAAATGGCCGTTATTAATTGTCCGAGTTGTAAGAAAAAAATTTCTGATAAAGCAAAGACCTGTAATCACTGTGACCTTAATTTATCTGAACTTGGCTCCGATAAAGTTGCCAGCCTAAACCGTGCTAATACAATTAATAAAACCCAACGTTTGATGAATTACTCTTTTATCGCCATGTTGCTATTTTGTGGTGGTTTTTTATTTATGTTTAGAGATAATATCGCACCAGGTACTTGGCAGCATAACCTAGCTATGGTCAGTGCCATTATCGGTTTTGTCATGTACATTATCATTCGCGCCATGTTGCTCTTTACTAAGCGTAAAGCGAGTTAGTTTTGACTGTTAAAAGATTAACCCTTAGATGATAAAACGTACCACTTACACTTAATACTACTTATACCTCGGAATTCTAATGGATGTAATAAAAACCATAGACGCCATGTCAAATGACATGTATTTACGCTTAAAGTGTGCTGCAGAAACAGGGAAATGGCCTGAGGGCACGGTTGTTGATAAACCCCAACGTGCTACTGCTTTACAATTGAGTATGGCATATCAAGCTAGGCACTTAGACCATGATGAAATGCTGACCATAGGTCCAGATGGTCATATTGTTGAAAAAAACAAACGTCAGTTAAAAGCCGAGTTTTCTAGCAATAAGCCAGAAGAAACCCTTAAAAGCTGCAGTAAACCGACACAAGCGGACATCGCTTATTTCAGTAACAATGAGCTTTAAGTCTGAACTTAAATCACTCTCGTTATTCTCCAACTGAATGAATTAAAATAACTATGATCTTCTCCAAATTATTTAAAACAAAAGTTAACTGGCAGCATAAAGACGCAACTGTGCGTATTACCGCTATTTATGACGAATTATCGGCTGATAACCCTGAGCAATTCGCTATATTAATGGACCTTATCAAGCAAGATGTCAGTGACTTAGTACGCCGTGCTGCGCTTATCAAAGTAGGGTCTTTTGATTGCTACCTTGAAGCAAGTAAGGACAATAACCAAGCAAAAATAAAACAATTTGCCGCCAAACAAGTACATGATATTTTAGCCACTGATCACAATGTAGTGATCAGTACTGAGCAAAAGCAAACGCTATTAGCTCAACAAGCAGCAACACCTGTGTTGTCTACGGCTTTATTAGAAGCTTGGCTAGCGCATGAACAAAACAGCACTATTATGATCGCACTTTACCAGCATATAAGTGCACGTAAAACGACAATGCATTTATTAACGCATAGCTTTAGCCAAAAACAAAACCCTGATTTTCAAACTTATTTATTAAATCAAGTTGATGACAGTAAAGTATTAGAAAAACTGAGTAAAAAAGCATGTAATGAAGCATTAGCACAACAAATTCGAGATAAACTCGTTTCAATACAAGCAGCGGCTGAGAAACCACAAAAACTAGCAAAACAAATACAACTGACATTAGCCAAACTGCAGGCATTAAAAGATGTAGCTGATTACGGTGTTTATAAAAAGCGTAAGGCACTATTAATCACGGAATGGCAAACACTTGAAGCCGAATTTGAAGTATTTACTGCGGAAGAACTCACTGTTTTTAGTGATAAATATCAAAGCATAATGACTCATCTTGAAAAGCTGTTCATCGCCAAAGCTGAAAATTACCAGCAGCAAATAATAGCTGACAAATTAGCGCATGATAAACAGCAAGACAAAAAAGAGTTTACTCAACAGCTTAATCAAATCAGCCAAGGTATTACCACCGCAGTATTTTCAAGCGACAACTTTGATGAAGAACAATTCAAAGACTTGTTACGTCAGTTAACCAGCGATATTAAAGCATCAGTACTTAATAAAACTGAGCAAGACGGCTTTATTACGCAAGTAACGAAATTAGCTAAACGCTTAGGTGAAATACCACAAATTGCTGAGTCAGTTAGCGAAGCGACCAACCTAATTTCGAAAATATCACAATTAACGTTACCTAAGTCATTGGACGAGTTAAACGACCGTCAACAAACTTATCATGATTGGCTAAAAGCTTGGCGCGTTATTGAACAAAAAACCGCGAGTATTTTACCTGAATCCATTGTGCAAGCTCAAAAAGAAATCGTAGGAACTTGGCAGGGCGGTTTAAAGTCATTACAAAGTCAGCAAAAAGAATTGTTCTTTCAACATAAGAAAAAACTTCACGATATAAAACGTTTACTTAGTAATGGTAAATTCAAGGTTTGTTTTGGTTTGTTTAAAGGCGTGAAAGAAACTATTCACCAGTTATCTATCCAGCAACAGCAACAATTACAACGTGATTTTGACGAAGTTAGCGAAAAAATGGTGGAGCTTAGCGATTGGGAACATTATATCGCTACACCACGTAAACAAGAGTTATTGTTAGCTATACAAGCACTGGTTGCAACACCACTTGATAACCCGAATGAGCAAGCGACTAAAGTTAAAGCATACCGTAATACATGGAATTCGTTAGGTCATGCTGATGAAGATGTTGATAAGCAATTAAATGATCAGTTTAATCAACTTTGTGAACAAGCGTTTGCTCCATGTCGTTTATTTTATGCCGAGCAAGATAAAATTCGTCTGCAGCATTTAGAGCAACGTGAAAAATTATTAGAAAAAGCAGAACAGCTTGTTGTACACCTAAATGAGTCACAAGAAGCACAAACGGTAGATTTCAAAAAACTTGATGGTCAACTTAATAATTTACAACAGCAATGGAATAATGCGGGTGAAGTAGATCGTAACCAATATAAAAAATTACAGCTGAAATTTAACAGCGCTATTACGCCAATTAAAAATGCCATTAGCGTTTTTCATTTAAGTAATACTCAAGAAAAACAAGCCTTGATCGCTAAAGCAGAAGAGTTACTTGCTAGTGAAGACGTTTTAGTGGCCATTGAATCCGCGAAACAGTTACAGCAAACATGGCGTGAAGTAGGCTTCGCCGGTAATCATCAAGAAAATCAATTGTGGCAAAAATTCCGACAAGTTAATGATGCATTATTTTCAAAAAGACAACAGTTTAAGTCTGATCAACAAGCGGCGTTATCGACTCAACAACAAGTTTTTGTGGATCAAGTGATCATCATTGAAGAGTCTCTTAACGGCTTAACAAATAAAGATGATAACCAAGTTTTACAATCAATTGATCAACAAGCACAAACGTTACTTAAAGACGTTATTGCTAATAGACCTGTTATCAAGTCTGTAGCAAATCGTCTAGAAAAAATAATTAAGAACATTGAGCAAATCATAAAAAGTAATAGCCAAGTTAAGGAATCTCAGAGTTGGTTAAATCTGTTTGAGTTAATGACCTTACACGCTCAAAACAATCAAGAATTGACAGCATTACAAACATCAACTGTTTTCAATAAGTTGACGGTTTTTTGGCAAAAACGTTTCCAAGAACATGTTAAGTTAACGAAACAAGTACAAGGTAGTCATCGCTCGGATAAAACCTTAGAGATTGAAATACTGGGGAAAAGTGATTCGCCAGTGGAGTTAGCTGCACAGCGTATGAAAGTTCAAGTACAGTTAATGCAGGAACAAATGCTTTCTGGTACTGAGATTGATCTAAGTAAATTACTTGTTGATTGGTTAATGTTGGGGGCACTTGCTGAAGATGACTTGCCATTAATTGAACGTTTGAAAGGCATTTATTGCCAATAGGGTACACTAGCCTAGATGTTGGCTTTCTAAAAAAGCTTAACTCAATATCATACTAAAAATCAGTTTGTTTCTATTTATGAGACAAGCTGATTTTTTTGCCTGTGATTTCGATCCGAACAGTGGCGATTTTAAATGTCATATTCGTTAGGAAAACCCTGTAATTAACCCCTAGTAATGCCTAAAAATCCTGCCCTCACAATAGTAATCAGTGATTGTTAGCGTTAATTACGTTAACCCTCGACGAGTTAATATTAAACTAGGTCTAAAAAGTTATACCATTATTTGTACGCATATTTTTCCTTCCCTTCTTCGTTACTTACACGTAATCTTACTATTATTTTTTATAGAAAATAATAGTAAGATAAACAATTATGTATCGCTATATCAAGTCGATAAAAAGCTTTTCAAGACTAACGGTCATGCTAAAACGAATGTAGCTCAAAAACTATAATGAACCAGCATAGCTGTGCTAATTGCTTTTACTCTGTTTATTGAGCATTAATAATGCAACGTTATTAAAGGAATTAAAATGAAGATAATTTACACATTAATTTGTACTTTATTACTTTCGTCTTGTGTGTACTATGGCGTTCAACGCGACTTAGGGGGTAGTTCATCTATAGCTTGTTCGCAGGGTTCTTCTAAAGACAATGCAAAATGTAAAGCCGATATCAAAGCGGTAAATAATGAAATTAATAAACAAGCACAATAATTAGGTTAGTATTTAAAGAAATAGTGTTTTAAAGAGTATCTTGTTTATAAAACACTATTATACCAACAAAAAGGACGTTTTTATGAAGTTTTGGTTATCAAGTTTACTCGGTTTTTTCTTTGTATTTCCTCTAATGCTCAACGCGCAAGAGCAGAGCTTTGACTATGAAAAATTTACTAACGAATACTTTGCCGCTTGGACCAATGTTCAAAAGCCTAAAGCAACAAAGCAAGACTTAGAACATTATTTGACATTTTTAACTGATGATATTGGTTATCAGCATTTACCCTATTCAAATGATGATAGTCGTGCGCCCGATGGTAAAGCTATGATGCGCAAAGGCATGAATTATTACCTCGGTATTCATACCCAATACCAAGCCAAATTGACCAATAAATCGTTTGGTCACAATGTCATTATGATTGAATTTCACACCAAAGCGAAAGGCATACATCCTGATAATGGCCAAGAAATTGTAATTAACAATACCGTATTAGAAGTGTTCGAGATTGAAAAGGGTAAAATTTCTGTTATCCGTCATTACAGTAATTAATATTCAACCAAACCTATCTAAGGGGCTTATATGATACGAGTAGTACAAGACAATGATGCTGAGGCTATTTGTGATATTTATAATCATTACATTACCAATACTGTTATTACCTTTGAAGAGCAAACAATAACCTCTGCAGATATGTTAAGTAGGATCACAAATGTACTTAACGCTGAACTACCTTGGTTAGTTGTTGAAGATGAGACAGGAAATGTTGTTGGTTATGCTTATGCAGCCAAGTGGCGTGAGCGTTTCTCTTATCGATTTTCAGTAGAAGTTACTGTGTATTTATCACCTGAACATGGGAAGAAAGGTTTTGGCAGTCAGCTATACCGAGCCTTATTTGACAAGTTAAAAGCGTTGGGTATACATAGTGTTATTGGTGGTATTACCTTACCCAATGCTGCCAGTGTCGCTTTACATGAGAAATTGGGCATGGATAAGGTTGCTCACTTTAAAGAAGTCGGCTTAAAGTTTGACCGCTGGTTAGATGTCGGTTATTGGCAAGCCACGCTTTAGTCATTAAAATTTAGCTTCCAACATTTAGCCATAGCTATTTCAATGTGTTATTCATCCCATCATGACTTGTGGCAGTAAAAGCGTACAAAATTGCGCTTTTTTGCTGTGTTAATGTATCTTACAATTGTGACCAACCACCGTAATTGACTTACATTTTTTTAGCGTATGTGATTAAGTACGGTTAATTAAAAAGATAATTAAAACGTTAATTAATTCAATCAATACAAACGTATAAGGTAGCCATGTATGCCATCAAAAAAAATATTGTCTAAAAAACTTCTCCTGTCAGGTGTTGCGATTAGTGTTTTGTTGGCTTTGCCAACTGCATTTGCGCAGACAGCTAGCAATTCACCGGCTAAGACTAGCGAAGCAAGCGTAAAAGAAACTGCTGAAAAATGGTCTGTAAACGCTCCTCAAGGACAATTTACTACAGCAAATATAGATGTTCGTTCAGGAACTTGGATGAATGTCGATTTAAGTCCAGATGGTAAAACCATTGTCTTTGATTTATTGGGTGACATATACACCATGCCGGCCTCTGGCGGAGAAGCCAAAGCATTGATGACAGATATTGCTTGGCAAATGCAACCACGTTTTAGCCCAGACGGTAAGTACATTGCCTTTACGTCTGACGAAGATGGCGGTGATAATTTATGGGTAATGAAAGCCGACGGTAGTGATGCAAAAGCAGTAACCACCGAGACTTTCCGTTTATTAAATAGCCCTGCATGGTCACCTGATGGTAATTATATTGTTGGTCGTAAACATTATACCGGCTCTCGCTCCCTAGGTGCAGGTGAAGTGTGGATGTATCATAAGTCGGGTGGTAATGGCGTTATGTTAACCAAACGCCCTAATGAGCAAAAGGATTTAGGTGAGCCAGCATTCTCACATGACGGTAAATATGTCTACTTTTCACAAGATGCAACCCCAGGTAAAAGCTTTCATTATTCTAAAGACTCTGAAAAGGGCATTTATAAAATTAAGCGCCTTGAGCTTGAAACAGGCGAAATTAAAGTCGTAGTCTCAGGCAAGGGCGGTGCAATAAGACCAACGCTTTCTCCTGATGGTAAGTATTTAGCGTTTATTAGCCGTGATGACTTTCAATCAAACTTATATTTGTACAATCTTAAAAGTGGCGAGCAAACTAAAATTTACGATGGTTTAGACCGTGATATGCAAGAAACATGGGCTATCCATGGTGTTTATCCTACCATGGCTTGGACCCCTGATAGCGATGGTTTAGTATTCTGGTCTGGGGGTAAAATTAATCAATTATCACTTGAATCTAAAAAAGCTAAAGTCATTGATTTTCATGTTAAAACACAAAAGAAAATTCAAACAGCAGTCCGCTTTACTCAAGATTTAGATCAAACAACGTTTAATACTAAAATGTTGCGTGATGTAAAAGTATCACCTGATGGTAAAGTCGCTGTTTTTGAATCGATGGGTCTTCTTTATATCAAAAGCTTACCTGATGGAAAACCAAAACGCTTAACAAAACAACAAGGTCAGTTTGAACTGAATCCAAGTTTCTCACGTGATGGTAAAAAGATTGTTTACGTGAGCTGGGACGATAAAAGTTTAGGTCAAGTACGTGTTGTTTCTAGCCGCGGTGGCAAAGGTAAATCAATCACCAGTGAACCGGGTAAATATGTTGAACCAAGCTTTTCACCCAATGGTAAAATCGTTGTGTATCGTAAATTTCGTGGTGGGAATATTACCGACCCTACCTGGGGATTAAACCCTGGTGTATATGTTGTATCAGCGAAAGGTGGTGACACTAAACTGGTTACTGAAAGTGGCGTACAACCACATTTTGGCGCTCGAAATGATCTAATTTATGTGACCCGAGACGGAGAGACACCTCATATTTCACGGATAGATTTAGATGGTCAACATGATACTAAATTATATCAGGGCAAGTTTGCCTCTGAGTATCGTGTCTCGCCAAATGGTAACTACCTAGCTTTTGCCGAGCGCTTTAAAGTTTTTGTTACGCCATTTGTAGAACGTGGTGATGTCATTGATATTGGTCCCAAAGCTAAAAATTTACCGGTGGAGCAGTTATCTGTACGTGCAGGTGAAGGTATTAATTGGAACGGTAAATCAAACGAGCTTTATTGGAGTCTTGGTGCTGATTTATATCAAGCTTCGGTAAAAGGCTTATTTGATATCAGTACAAAAACAAGTGAGACAACGGCCGATAAAAAAGCAGACAAACCGGTAGTTGAAGCTAAGGTCATTAACTTAAGTTACCAGCAAAAAGTTGATATTCCATCGGGTTATGTCGCTTTTGTTGGCGGTAAAGTTATCACGATGGAAGGTGAGCAAGTTATTGAAAACGGCGTTGTGCTTGTTGAAGGCAACAAAATCAAAGCGGTAGGCACTAAAGACCAGGTAAAAATCCCAAGTGATGCCATGATCATTGATATTACCGGCAAAACAGTAATGCCAGGGTTAATTGATGCCCATGCACATGGCTCACAAGGCAGTAATGAGATTATTCCACAACAAAACTGGAAAAATTATGCTGGTTTAGCACTAGGTGTTACCACTATTCATGATCCTTCAAATGATACCACGGAATTTTTTGCTGCCAGTGAAATGCAAAAAGCCGGTAAAATAGTCGCCGCCCGTTTATTCTCAACAGGTACTATTTTATATGGTGCCACTATCCCAGGATATACTTCACATGTTGATAGTTTAGATGATGCTAAATTTCATGTTGAACGTTTAAAAGCGGCAGGGGCCTTTAGTGTTAAAAGCTATAACCAACCACGTCGTAATCAACGCCAGCAGTTTATTCAAGCAGCGCGTGAATTAGAAATGATGGTTGTACCTGAAGGTGGCTCGTTATTGCAACATAACCTAACCATGGTTGTTGATGGACATACTACGTTAGAGCATTCTATTTCCACCGCTAATATTTACGATGATATCAAACAGTTATGGTCACAATCTGACATGGCTTACACCCCAACTATGGGTGTTGCGTATGGCGGTATTTCCGGCGAAAACTATTGGTATGATACAACCAATGTATGGGAACACCCACGTTTAAGTAAATATGTGCCAAGTGAGTTTTTAGATCCGCGCTCTATGCGTCGACCAAAAGCCCCGCTTCATCATTACAATCACTTTAACGTAGCAAAAGTGGCGAAAGAAATGCAAGACTTAGGTGTTGAAGTAAATGCTGGTGGTCATGGCCAACGTGAAGGTTTAGCAATGCACTGGGAAATGTGGATGATGGCACAAGGTGGCATGACGCCACTACAAGCTATTCGTACTGCTACTATTTCTCCAGCAAGATCGCTTGGCTTGGATAAAGACTTAGGTTCATTAACCGTAGGTAAATTAGCGGATATGATTGTTATTGATGGCGACATCACTAAGGACATTCGCCTAAGTGATAAAGTAACTCATACCATGGTTAACGGACGTTTATATAACGCGGATACCATGAATGAGATTGGTAACTACGATAACAAGCGTGAAAAATTCTATTTCGAAGAGAAATAGCTACTTTAGTTAACCTAACCTCTGTTTAATTGGCAGTTAACATCGCGTAAAATAAAAGCCAGCAATTTATACTTGCTGGCTTTTCAGTTTGTTTTAGTTTCGCTCAGCTACAACAAACTAAATGATGGCAAGAACCATGATAAATTTAAAAGGAAATTAACGCGTGAAAGTGAGTTTACAAGAAAAAATTATCGACGTTTGTGATAAAAAGGTTGCTCAAAAAGGCACTAATGTCGGTTTATCATTTTATGCATTTTTTGCAAATAAAAATGATGATCCTGAATTATTGATGGCAGCAGCTACGTGGTGGATCATCACGCATAAACTGGATCACTTTGAAAAAGCCTTAAAAATTAAAGCGCTAGTAATATCTGAGCAGTAAATAATTCTAGTGAACTGGAATTATTGGTTGTCTACATTATATAAATTAGGAAATTTCATGAAAAAAATTATAAGTCTTTGCTTTGCTATTGTCATGCTTACCGCTTGTTCTCCTAACATAGGAAGCGAAGAATGGTGTACTGATATGAAAGAAAAACCTACAGGAGATTGGACAGCAACAGAAGCTAAAGATTTTACTAAGCACTGCATCTTTTAAAGTAAAGTTGGCTATATTCGTATAGAATCCTGCCTATAACTTTTACTGAGGAACTTTTCAAAACAGAAAAGTCTAAACAGTGAATTTACACTAGCAACACCTTCTTATCCCTTTCTAAAATGACCCAAAATAAATGAATAATATAACGATAGCAACGCACAACGGTAATTTTCATGCAGATGATGTTTTCAGTATCGCCGCACTAAAAAACATTTTCCCGTCTATTGAACTCATACGTACACGTAATTTAGAACTTATCGCTAAAGCAGATATTGTCATCGATGTAGGTGGTGAATATGATGCCGATGCGGGTCGTTTTGATCATCATCAACGTGGCGGCGCTGGTGAGCGTGAAAATGGTATTCCTTATTCTTCGTTTGGTTTAATTTGGCAGAAGTATGGTTTAGAAATTTGTCAGGGTAATCAAGAGGTAGCTAATTCCGTTGATGCTGGTTTAGTATCAACGATTGATGCCATTGATTGTGGTCATGTCGACGGTGTTGCTCAAGGCATTAGCCTTAGCCAAACAATTTCCATGTTCAACCCAACTTGGCAAGAAGATAGTCACTTTGATGCTTGTTTTGATGAAGCGGTTGAATTTGCATCGCGTGTTTTAACACGATTCATTGCCTCTGCTAACGGTGGCATTAGTGCAAAAGATATTGTTGCTAAAGCTATCGAGAATGCCAAAGATCCTCGAGTGATCGTTTTAGAACAATATACTCCGTGGAAAAGAACGGTACACGCACTGTCTGAAGTGGCTTTATACATGGTTTACCCATCAAACTCTGGGCAATGGCGAATTCAAACAGTGCCAGTAGAGCCTGGTTCATTTGAAGACAGAAAACCATTACCTAACGGTTGGGCGGGTTTATCTGATCAAGCGCTTAAAGACGTAACGGGTATTGATGACGCAATGTTTTGCCATAATGGTTTATTTATTGCGGGCGCAGAATCCTTTGAAAGCACCATGAAAATGGCCGCTATGGCACTTGAAGCATAATAAAATCTGGTCTTTGATTTGTTATGCCTTGTCGATAAATATGGAGAATCGTAACCATTGAATCAATTAACTAAGCAGTCCATAGGTTGTCCCTACTGTGGTGAAACGATTAAAGTACTCATTGATTCAACTGACGTGGCACAGCAGTATATTGAAGATTGCCATGTATGTTGTAGACCGATAAATTTTTTAGTATTTGAAAGTGATGATGGTGAGCTCACTGTGAGTGTTTACAGTGAAGATGACGCGTTTTAATAAGTCCATAATGCTAAATTTTTTAATGCCAGTAATCACTTGTTGTGAAGATTCAAACCATTAAATGCTGAAGTAAATGAAGATAAAATAAGAGAAGTGAGTTGTTATGATGCTAATGCAACTCAACAACTCACTTACTATTTTTTCATGTGTTAATTTATAACGTTAGATTACGTTAGCATCAACTAGAAGTTATAATCAACCTGTATGCCATAGGTCGCTGGTCGGTCGACAAAGCCATAAAAAGTATCGGTACCAAAAGTACTACCCGACAATGGATTGTTACCCACATAAGTTAATACTTCTTCATTAGTCATGTTTTTACCAAACAGGGCGATATTCCAGTTTTCACTTTCAAGCGCAATACGCATATCCACTTTGTCATAAGCGTCAACTTCATATAGCGGGTTCAAGTTCACATCAACATTTTGTTTTGCTGAATGGTAAAGACCTAGCGTGGTTCTGAAATACTCGAAACCTAAAAATGATATATCCGTAAAGTAGTCAAAACCAATGCTGGCAGTAAACTTAGGGGTATATTGCCCAGACTTGCCAGTATAATCACAAAGTTGGTTACCATCAGCACCCATGTCACCATCAGGAACTTGTCTGCTATGACAGTTACCATTAGTGAAATCTTTGTATTCATGGTCTAAATAAGCCATACCATATTGCATTGACAAACCATCGAGTATTATCCAGCGACCGTCAACTTCAACGCCTTGTACAACCGTTTCTTTGGCATTACCCACATTGAAACCTAGTACGCCATCAAATTGACTAACTTGCAAGTTATCGTATTCAGTGCGATAAAAAGATAAGTTTACTTCTAAAGTATCATCGAGTAATAAAGACTTTATCCCCATTTCATAGGCAGTTGCTTCTTCTTCTTCAAATTCCCATGAATTAACATTATTTGCTCGCGCATCGAAACCACCAGCTTTAAAGCCTGTCGTCGCAGAAGCATAAGCCATAATATTTTGATCAATTTTATAACTTACATTAATCAGTGGTGTAAAAGAGGTTTCATTACGTTCACCTTGTAGGTTATGACCTTCGGGTGAATAAGGGCTCTGTTCACTTTGAATACCAAATACAACATCAAATAAAGCAGGTGACATTGGGTTTGTGGTAATGTCACCGGTACTTACATCAGTAATATTCATTACACGCGATGACGTTTTGTCTTCACTGGTATAACGTGCACCTAAGGTTAGTGTTAACGCATCAGTAAAGTGATAACGACCTTGGAAAAACGCGGAATACATCTCAGTGTCTAATTGGTAATTTCGACCTGCTGCTTGGCCATTAAGTGAGGCTAACGCTCCGCCAGAGACTAAACCTAAGACACTATTGGTTGGTATTATGATGTTGTCATCAAAGGCAAGCTCACTGCTTTGGTAAAATAGCCCACCTAACCAATCAAATTTTTCGCCTACCGGAGAGACTATTCTAATTTCTTGACTGAACTGCTCATACTCTTCATCAATAAACACTGAAAAAATAGGCGCTGCAGTATAGTCACAATCACAGGTTTCAACAAAGTCGTATGAAACTAAACCTGATACCGTGGTAAGGGTATAATCACCAAATTTGAAGTTAGCCGTTAACGTGGCATTATTTAAGCTGTTGTTATTGCTTTCTTCAGCGTCAGCTTGGCGCTCATAATTTAATTCACTTTCAGTGATTGCACCAGGATGACCCAAAGCCCCTAATATTTGACTAAATGTTGCGCCAGGCATAGGAGAGCCTGCAAGGGCTGGTTCATCTTTAATTACTTCTATTTGTCGGCCAGTACCATCAAATTCATCTTGTTCAATTTTGAATAAGAAGTTCATGGTATCACTTGGCTCCCATAATAAACTCAAACGAACGGCACTTTCTTCACGGATCGTTTCATCACGATCTTTAAACGTATTTTCAATATAGCCATCTTCTGAATAGTCTCTAACCGCTAACCTTGCTGACAAAGTATCAGTTAATGAGCCAGATACCATACCGGTGAATTCAGTGGCGCCATTGGTCGGTTGGTACTGTACACCCAAGTGTATTTCAGTATCTTGTGTCGGTTTAGCAGAAGATAAGTTCAACGCACCGGCAACAGAGTTCTTACCAAACATAATCGATTGTGGTCCTTTTAAGACTTCAATCCTTTCTAAATCGAGAAACGGCATACGGAGTAATTGTTGGCGACCATAATGTACGCCATCGATATATTGACCTACAGATTGCTCAAAGCCTTGGTTATTCCCCGTACCAATACCTCGGATAAACATTTGAGTACTAATGCCTGTTTCGGTCATATGTAAATTTGGCACCGAATATTGTAAGTCATCAATTTTTTCAATGCTTTTTTCTTTTAGATCAGCAGAACTAAGCACGTTCATTGATATCGGCGTTTCTTGTGCGTTTTCCGATCTCTTTTGTGCCGTTACTTGAATCACTTCTAGGGTTACTTGCTCTTGCGCTGTTGCAGCGTTAATTGCTAAAGCGCATGCACTCAAGGTGAATATGCTTTTTATTGCTTTGTTCTTCATGTTATCTGACTCTCTTATTATAATTATAATTTTTGGTAACCTTAATAATATAAAGATGAGTGATAGTGAAGATAAGGTGATAAGCGGTCAACTTTAAGTGAAAAGCGGTCAATTTGTGGTTAACTAGAGCTAAATAACAAAAAGAGAAATTTATGATGGTTCCACAAAATAGTTTGCCCGCTAATTTTACTGGCCAAGTATTTGCGCATAAACTTAACTTTATTTCGACCACCTTATCTAACAACGGCATTGAATTATCGTGTTTGTTAAAGGGCACAGATATTGAGTTGGAGGGATTAAATGACCGTGAATATAAAATTAATAAAGAACAAATAGTCTCTTTTTATCGAAATATCTTAGCGTTAGAAATCCCTGGCGTGAGTTTATTGTTGGGCGCATCTATAAAACCTAAAGATTACGGCTTATATGGTTGTACGTTATTATGCTGCAAAGACCTACGTTCATTGCTTGAGTTTTCGCTTCGCTACCATAACTTAGTTACTAAAACGGTCAATATGTCATTACATGTTGAAGGCGAGTTAGGACAATCATGTATTCGTTTTGAAGATCTTCTGTTTGCCAGTGACTTAGCCGAATTTAATATAGAACTGCAGTGCGTGATAGTTTTATCTCTAGTAAGAGATTTTTTAGACTGCGAAGACTTCTCGTTTGATGCCTTAAGGTTTAGTTTTGATAAACCAACACATCATAAAGGCTATGAAGACTTTTTTGGTTGCCCAATTAGTTATGGTAATCAATATAGTGAATTTGTCTTTAGTGACGATAAATGGTCATTGAACACTCCTAAAAGTAATCCTTTCGCCATGCCGTTATTGCTTAGTCAATGTGATTCGGTATTAAGTTCAGTCCTGTCAAAAAACGAGTTTTTAATCACCATAAATAAATGGATTTCTGCGAATATGCATAAAGAACTTTGTGCTGAAAATTTAGCGAGTGACCTATATCTAACACCGAGAACGCTGCGCAGAAAATTATCTGAACAGGGCACAAGTTTTAGAGACATAGTTAAAGAGTTACGCTGTAGTGCCGCAAAAAAGTTGATAACAGAAACACAGTTGACCATTGAAGACATTGGTTGCTCTATTGGCTTTAATGATGTGTCAAATTTCAGAGCTGCTTTTAAAAAGTGGACAGGACAAACCCCATCAAACCTAAGGATGTGATTACGCATAATTATTGGATTAGTCCCATGCACTTTTGTCTACTTTTAAAGGGATACCGAGACGTACACTGTTATGAAACTATGTCTTTCCAACGATAATGTTTGAGATTAAATCAGCAGTATTCACTATCACGTTGTGCGTATTGAAGTGATTAGAGATAAATTGTATGCCCTGTTTTTTCAATTCCATTATCCCCAGATGTTACTAATACCTCTCATAATGTCCAACTAGTTATAAAAGCAATTTTTTTGGTTTCTAATAGATTGATACTATGGGATATTAAGATAAATTATTTAATTTTTTGGTACGGTCTTACTAAGACCTATCGATAAATAAGCTGTTAGGCTATTTCTATTCCCAAGGGTGACTATGTTAAAAAGAATAATATTGTCGATTTTATTTGTAACATCATTTAATTCATTTGCTCAAAGACCATTAGATCCAAACTTTGCTTTTCAGAAAGAGCGTTTGGGGTTAAAACAATTTAAAAAAGGTGATTATAAAGGGGCTTTCTCTAATTTAAGTGAACTTGCTGCATGGGGGTTTAAGGATTCTCAATATGCTGTAGCATTTATGTTTTTAAAAGGTCAACACGTTAAACAGTCAACTCTAATTGGAATGAGTTGGTTGGCATTAGCTGCTGAATCAGAAAGGAAAGACTGGGTAAATCAATTTGATAGTTTTTATTCTGCCACCACGGAACAAGAACAGCTAAAACTTGATAAAATGATCAAAAATTATAAATCTAAATTTGGAATGAAAGCTCAGAGAGTAACTTGTAGTAAAACACAAAAACCAGGTTCATTGAGATATGTCATTGATTGTATCAAAGGCGATTATTATGTTCACAAATATGAGATCGACTTAATAGAACCGGAATTATAGGCTAACAAGTTTATTAAAAAGCCAAATAACAGTTGGTTTATTCCTACTTCGTTGCATATTGTTAACCAACTATATTTTCCGCTAAGCCAGCGGTATATGGCTTTTGTTATGCGAGGTTTGTAGCTTTAGATGGTTCATATCAATAAAAGTTTGTTATTTTAACGTAATATAACATAGGATTGGCTTACTAATTTATGAATAAGCAAAGCCTTATAATACATCGAATAATAAATATAAAAGGGTGAGTAAAATGGTAAACATGTTAATTGAGTATCAACTTAATGGCGGTGATGTTATTGAGATTAATCATCCAGAAGAGTTAGAGTTTAGAGACTTGGACGGTAACAGTTTGGGAAATTCCGAGGTTATTAAGCTTCATAACAATGATCTAATATTGGCTGAAGCTGCATTCGTAATTTCAGCCGACCATGCGAATGTTATTATACCAAGCGATGCTGCATTTATGGAATCAAAAGCAGGAGTAAAACAACCTTTTGATTTTAATGGCCTTGTAAAAGACTGTGGCTTTCATTCTGTTAAATATAAATTTGATAGACAAGGTGATAAGAGCTCTGATTGGGTACTCGCTTATCCCCAGCATCAATAAATCTAAAATAGAGGCTACCAATTTTAGTAGCCTCTATGGTCTAAAAAATCATCTTCAAAGATAATTTTTAGTACGCTTTATTCAGAACACTTTAAAACCGATAAGTATACCCGTTCCACTTGAAGATGCAGGTTTCAGCTGGAATTATAAACGCCTTTAGGCAAGGCATTGATTGAAGAGAATAGTTATTCTATTGTCGAAATCAATAACGCAGCATAAAGCGTTTATAAACCAGCCCTTTGGGGAAGCCTGAGCAAAACATACTCGTCGTTACATTTGTTTTTAAGGGAGTGACCCTTAACAAAAAAATGTGCCTTGATTATGATTCGCTCAAGCTTCCTGAAACGAGCATCTTCAAGAGGAGCGGGTATATAAATTACTAAGGAGTTGGTGATGCCGACAAATAAGCACAAACGAAAAGCTTCATCTCATTCTAAATCGTCTAAACCTGTCCAATCATCTGGACTGATGACAACACATCCCAAAGCTTTTGCTTTAGGTGGATTGCTCTTTGTTGCATTAGGTATATATCTTTTGGCGTTCGAATCTCAAAATAATGCCATGTTTGGTATTGCTATGCTGTCGCTTATTGCAGGCACAGTGACAACAATTTATGCGAACTTTGCTGTACCTAAGAAGAAATAACTTAAAGCAGGGGATTTTTTAATGGATAGTGCATCAATAATGCTGTGGAGTGTTTTATTTGGTGGTATAGGCATAGGCTATTTTGTCTATGGAAGAAAGCAAAAAGCGATTGTGCCTTTTTGTACAGGTCTCGCACTTTTTGTATTTCCCTATTTTATGTCTAGCGTAACTATGTTGCTTATTGTTGGTGTTATTTTGGTAGCAATACCGTATTTCATCAAGATTTAAGCGGTTTAAGGATGCTTGACATAAACTAACCTTGTTAAAAAGGTTAATTGTAATTGGTTAATTTTTATCATAAAAGTCTGTTTTTTGAACGTTATTATCCAATCTTTTTTGACGTTGCTAATTGTTACATAAATTACGACGATAATCGTACTAAATAGTAGCATTCTGTCTCACTTTAGATTAAATTTGCGCCTTAAATTTACTACAGTTAAAAAGAGCGCCTTATGCTAGAAAATACTCTCCCTCAACTCGAACAACTGATTGAAGATATCATCGCAAAAAATAACCAACTTAAAAGTCAAGTTGTAGAGCTAGAGCAGCAAAAATCATTACTTATTGATGAAAATGAAACGCTGCAACTTGAAGCACTTGACGGTGAAGAAAAACAAAAACAGACAAACAATGTATTAACCAGCCTACTAGGTAAATTGCAAAGTGTAGAAGAGGTTAATTAATGATTGCTGAAGACTCTAAAGGTATCAGCATTGAAATTATGGGCAAGCAACATCAGTTTTCTTGCTCAGCTGAACAAGCAGAGGATTTAAATCAAGCCGCTAATAGCCTCGCTGTTATGTGTGCTGACATTAAGAAACAAAAAGGTGCGGTTAACAGTGAACGTGCTTTATTGGTTGCATCAATTAATTTAAGTTATTCACTATTAATAGCAAACAATAAGCTTAAACACTCTCAACACCAGCAAAATGCTTTGATTTCGACACTAAAAAGCGCCTTATACCAAACGGAACAATAAATTAGTTCGTTTGGCTTTATAGCCGTTCCACTTGATGGTGCGTAATTAAGCTGGAGTGTGTATACCCGCTCCACTTGAAGATGCAGGATTCAGCTGGAATTATAAACGCCTTTAGGTAAGGCATTGATTAAAGATAATAGTTATTCTATTGTCGAAATCAATAACGCTACATAAAGCGTTTATAAACCAGCCCTTTGGGGAAGCCTGAGCAAATCATATTCATCGTTACATTTGTTTTTAAGGGAATAACCATTAATAAAAAAATGTGCCTTGAATATGATTCGCTCAAGCTTCCTGAAACGAGCATCTTCAAGAGGAGCGGGTATATATAAGCGCATTTATTTTTTCAGTATTATTGTTATCAGTGAATAAGATAAGAGTAATACTGGAAATGTTATGTCTAAGTACCTTATTTTTAGGTATATTATGCTTTAGTCGATTATCTTTAGGTAGATTAGCTTTAATTCGATCACCTTTAGGTAAATTATCACTAGATACGTTGAGTTGTCTTATTTAGGAAAATCTTCATTATGGCAGATGCCAGCATTGAATTTAAAGGTACAAGTTTTACCCTATCTGTTTTACATTTGAAAACCTCAAAGTTAGCTGATATCCGTGCTGATCTAGAAAAAAAAGTAGCACAAGCACCTGATTTTTTTTATCTCGTTCCTATCGTGGTTAATATTGAAAAACTAGAGTGTGCCATTGATTATCAATCGGTAATAACACTCATTGAAGAATTCAACTTCACCTTCGTTGGCTTTACTGGATCGGTAACTAAAGACCAACGTCAGCTTATTCGAGCGCTTGGCTTTTCTTTTGTGAATACAGCGAAAGCTAATGCCTCGACAAATACTTCGGAAAAATCTACTACATCTGAAAAAATAGACGTAGTAAAAAGCGAACAAATTGTCACACCACCTAAATCAAACTTATACACAGACAAAGTTCACCGTGGGCAAATTCGCTCTGGTCAGCAAGTGTATGCTAAAGATCAAAATTTGGTGGTAATTGGCTCAGTATCCGCTGGCGCTGAAGTTATTGCTGATGGCAACATTCATGTTTATGGCTCGTTACGCGGAAGGGCTATTGCTGGTGCACAAGGCCATCATAAAGCACAAATATATTGCCAAAAACTCGAGGCTGAGTTGGTCTCTATTAATGGTAATTATTGGCTGAGTGAGTCCATGGAGCAACACTGGGGCTCACCTGTATATATTCATTTGACTGACAGCGAACTAACGTCATCAAAACTCATTTAATTATTAATTTATAAAGGATATTCGGTCTATGGCACGAATAATAGTGGTTACATCAGGCAAGGGTGGTGTGGGTAAAACGACATCAAGTGCTGCGATTGGTCTTGGTTTAGCGTTGAAAGGTAATAAAGTTGTCTTAATTGATTTCGATATAGGCCTTCGCAACCTGGATTTAATTATGGGTTGTGAACGACGTGTTGTTTATGATTTTGTTAATGTAATCAATGGTGAAGCTACCTTAAATCAAGCACTGATTAAAGATAAACGCGTTAGTAGCTTGTCTATCTTACCCGCCTCGCAAACACGTGATAAAGATGCGTTAAATAAAGAGAATGTCGGTAAGGTGCTTGAAGACCTAGGTAAACTCTATGATTATATTATTTGTGATTCTCCTGCTGGCATAGAAGCGGGCGCAATGATGGCACTTTATTATGCCGACGAAGCGATAGTAACCACCAATCCTGAAGTATCATCAGTACGTGATTCTGATCGCATTTTAGGTATGCTAGCAAGTCGCTCACGCAGAGCTGAACTTGGTTTAGAGCCAATAAAAGAGCATTTGTTATTAACTCGTTATTCTCCTAAGCGTGTTGAAGAGGGGGAAATGCTTAGTGTTGAAGATGTAGAAGATATTCTTTCAATTCCTCTGTTAGGTGTTATCCCAGAATCACAAGCAGTGCTTAAAGCATCCAATGCTGGCGAACCGGTAATTTTAGATACAGAAAGTGATGCAGGCAAAGCTTATCAAGATGTGGTAGATCGTCTTTTAGGTGAAACGGTTGATTTTAGATTTATACTTGCCGAGAAAAAAGGCATTTTCAGTCGTATGTTTGGAGGATAACATGGCACTATTGGATTATTTTACCCGTAAAAAAGAAAAGCAGGTAACAACGGCTTCTAAAGCCAAGGAGCGCCTGCAAATTATTGTTGCGCATGAGCGTAATAGTAGAAATAAGCAGCCAGATTATTTACCGCAACTCACTGCCGATATTCTTCAGGTATTGCGAAAGTACATTAAAGTCTCTGATGAAAGTTTTTCGATAAATCTAGATAAAAAAGAGGGTGACTTAAACGTATTAGAGCTAAATATTGAATTACATGATGAGCACATTACTGACTAATTTTTCTCGTTAGTATTGGCTATCAAGTTTTAGAGGTTAAATAGAATAAAGAATGAAAATATCTGTTTCCAGCAAGCTGTTTTTGGTGTTTTCATTCTTTATCTATTGTTTACTTATCAACTATCAAAGGTAATACTTAGGTAAGTTCGCCACGTAAGCTTATATCCATCTGTTGGCACATTTCATCATAGCTTAAGTTTTTACTTAACAAATAATGTAGCTTGGTTAATGTCGCTTCTAAGGTCATATCATGACCGCTGATCACACCCGTTTCACTTAGCGCATTACCTGTAGCATAACCAGACATGTTAACGGTGCCTTTAATACATTGACTGCAGTTTACCACCACAATACCTTGTTCTTTTGCTTTTCGTAAACAAGAGAGTAATGCCTCGTCTTGTGGCGCATTACCAACGCCATAGCTTCTTAAAATGAGTGCTTTTACCGGTTGTTTGATGACATTTTCAATGACGTCACTGCTTATACCAGGATATAGGTGAACTACGCCAACGGGCTGCGGGGTAATCGTTGAAAGTTGTAACGGTTCAACTTTATCTACCGCTTGTGCGAGCGTACCGGCAACTAACTGAATATTGATACCCGCTTCAAGTAATACCGGCATATTAGGTGAGTCAAAAGCATTGAAACCATCCGCATAAGCTTTAATACAACGGTTACCACGATAGAGTTTGTTATTGAAAAATAAACTTACTTCACTTATGGGATAATTCGCAGCAATGTATAAAGCGTTTAGAACATTGACTTGTCCATCAGAGCGCAGTTGACTCAATGGAATTTGTGAGCCCGTTACAATAACGGGTTTACTTAAGTTTTCGAACATAAAAGATAAGGCTGAACTGGTATACGCCATAGTATCTGTGCCATGTAAAACAACAAAACCGTCGTAGTCATCGTAATTAGCTTTAATATCATCAGCGATGCGTTGCCAATCACTGGGTGTCATGTTTGATGAATCGATTAATGGCTGATACTCACTGATGGTGAAGTCAGGCATTTCACTACGATGAAATTCAGGTAGGGCATTTATAGATTCAGTCAGATGACCTTTAGCAGGAACAAAGCCTTGAGTGCTTTGCATCATACCAATGGTGCCGCCAGTGTAAGCAACGTAAATTCTTTTTTTCAACATAACTTTAACTACTTATTTATTCGATCGTTAATTCGAAAAGCTAATTTGATAGCGATTAGCTTTTATTTATAGGAAATATTATATCCTAGCAAGCAGGAATGTTGCTATAGAACTAAGTAGAATAAACAATGATATACCGTACCAATCAAAGTCCACGCTGAAATATGTATCTTAAATGGTAGCGAGTATATCTTCGATAGGGTGCTTAACAGTGAATAGTTTTATTTTAGCCTTGGGAGTTTACGCTTGTGGGTTAAAGATAAAAAGGTAGTTAATTTCTTAACTACCTTTTTAAATACCACTTCGTAGGATATTTAGTGTTTTATTTTTTGGCTGAGCCTAGTGTTTTTCTAGTTACCGCAGGCAACACATAATGTATAACGGCCTTGAGGATCATTAAACTGGTTCATTTGCTCTACCTCAGTTTTCATCATGCTAAGGAACTGTGACAATGGCTTGTTATTCACCGCATTCGAGGCTAAATCAATAGCCACATGTTCAGGGCTAGTGGTGAATAAGCTAACCAATGATGATGATTTACCAAGTAATTGCTGCATTATTTTATTGCGTGAAGATTGCTCTTTTTCAATCAATAAAGTGTCGTAATGATCCAGTTTTGCTAGCTCTGCTGCGGCGACTACTGCATCCGTTAAATTACCTAGCTCATCAACTAAACCTAGCTCTTTTGCTTTTTTCCCTGACCAGACACGACCTTGAGCTATTGCATCAACTTGTTCTAGGGTCATATTACGATTACTAGCAACTAATTGAATAAACTCTTGGTAACCTCTGTTTATCGATAATTGGAATAAGTTTGCCATACCAGGGGTAAGCGCTTGAGTTGGACCAAAACCAGCAATATCGGTAGTACCGACACCATCTGTGTATACTCCCATTTTGCTTAATGAGTCTTCAAAAGTCATCATCATACCAAAAATACCAATGGATCCTGTGATAGTAGAAGGAGCGGCGAATATTTTATTCGCTGGGGCTGAAATCCAATAACCACCTGACGCAGCATAAGTGCCCATTGAAGCAACAACCGGTTTACCTGCTTTTTTCAGTAATTCAACTTCTTGACGAATAATTTCTGAAGCGTAGGCGCTACCGCCTGGGCTATCAACACGTAAGACTACTGCTTTAACATCATCATTATTTCGTGCTTTACGCAGTAAATTAGCTGTACTGTCACCACCTATAGTACCAGGCTTCTGTGTACCATCTAAAATAGTACCTTTGGCAACAATAATGGCAACTTTATCACTAGCGTGGTTAGATATTTCAGTTGTTTCATTTAAAACTGAGCTGGTTGCAGCGATGTAATCTTGGTAACCAATGTGACTATAGCTATTACCTTTTTTATTCTTTCCGACTAAATCGATCAATTGAGCACGCATTTCTTGGCGCGATTTTAAATGATCAACCCAGTTATTGTTAAGTGCATATTTAGCAAAGCTACTCTCTGCCGCGCTAAATTTAGTGACTAAAACATCAATGTTCTCATCAAAGTTTTCTATGGCAAAACCACGACGTTTTGCTACATCTTCTTTGTATTGCATCCATAAGTCAGCTAACCAAAGTTTGTTGGCTTCTTTAGCGGCATCAGACATGTCATCACGGATAAAAGGTTCAACAGCAGACTTAAATGTGCCAACACGGAAAATGTGCTGATTGATTGATAGTTTTTCTAATGCTGATTTGAAGTACATTTGATAGCGGCCATAACCATCAAGTAACATAAAACCTTGTGGGTTTAACCAAATGTTGTTGGCTGTACTGGCTAAGTAATATTGGTCTTGGGAGAATTGATCACCAAGAGCAATAACTTGTTTGCCTGACTCTTTAAAGTCTTCTATCGCTGCGGCAATGTCTTGTAACTTAGTTAAACCCGCTTTATTCATACCTTGTAGTTGTAAAACTAATATTGCCACCCGATCATCTTTTTTGGCTTTACCAATAACATCAATAATATCGCTGAGCAAAACTTCCGGTTTATCATCCTTTTGTTCCATCGCTTCAGATAAAAAAGCATCCATAGGGTCAACTTCACGTTTTTGTTCTACTACATCACCTACAATATTTAATACTAAAGCCGTTTTTTCGGGGACTTGAAATTGTTCTTCACCACTGGAGAATACGCCAATAAAGGCGAATAATAGTATAAAAAACACTAGGTTTACTATTAATGAGCGTGTAAAGCTTAATACGCTCCAAAGCGAAGAAACGAACCGTTTTATAATGCCTGGATTATTGTTCATAGTTTTATCTTAAATAGGTTTAAATGAAAAATGAGTTTCATGACTATACTACCTTAATGTTTACCAAAACTTAACATCAGGCCTTAGCTAGATTGTAACTATTTATGGTAAATATATTTTTACCGACTATTTATTACAATTACACGGTAACGTGCAAAAAAATTGAAAGACTTTATCGGTACAATCGTTCTTATTATTAATCGTGTTATTTATTTCATAAGACTATGACTATGCAAACGTTACAACATTACTACCAGTGTTTTTTAGTACAGCTTAAAAGCTATGATGGTATTCCTGCCTTATTATTAAGACTATACCTTGCGCCCGTATTTATCATGGCTGGTTTTAGCAAAACACAATTACTTAGCGAAGAGGTTACCGGCTTTAGTGCCTTGATGGCTGATCCTAATATTATTGCTTGGTTTGGTAATAGTGACTGGGGTTTAGGGCTACCTTTTCCCGCATTACTGGCTAATTTGGTCATTATTGTTGAATTCTTTGGCGGTTGGTTATTATTAATTGGTGCGTTCACACGCCTAATTAGTATTCCGCTTATGTTTACCATGATAATCGCCGCAACTTCAGTTCATGCGGAGAATGGTTGGTTTGCGATCACCCCAACGAATAGTGAAATTAGTGCAGCAAATGTTGCTACTTGGCTTGGTGTTGATAGTGCACAAACGAGTCTAGATAACAGTAACGAAACAGCAGAGCGGCTTGAGCGCATGCGTGAAATATTAGCAGAGCATGGCAATACCGAGTGGCTGTATGAAAAGGGCAATATTGTGGTGTTAAATAACGGTATTGAATTTTCTACAACCTATTTTATTATGTTACTCGCGTTGTTTTTTATAGGCGCTGGGCGCTATACCAGTGTTGACCATTACATCGCTAAGCGCTTTTTAATCGTCGAGAGAAGATTTAGTTAGAAAATGTTTCATATGAAATTTAAAGCCGAACGACTCTGAGCGTAGTTCGGCTTTTTTAATAAAAATCATTCATATTATGCTATGAACTTAACGACTGACTTGTTTCTTTTTAAAGCGAGGAAGTAAATGGCCAAAGTGATAAATACTTAAGCCTAATAGCACCATAAACGCACCAACTAGCAGTTTGTCATTAATCACCTCACCATTTAAGACTGCGCCTAAGGTTAGGGCGACAATCGGAGTAATTAACGTAATTAAGGTAACATTGCTTGCTGATAATTTTTGTAACACAGTAAAGTATGCGTAAAAACCAATCAATGAACCAAATACGCCTAAATACAGTGTTGCCCACAGTGACTTTGCTTGCCATGTATCAATCGGTAAACTGCCATCAAGTATTAACCAGCTCAATAAAAATAGCGGCGTAGCAACCGTTAACGAACCCACGGTTGTCGCTAATGGGTGAATTGCCAATGAAACACTTTTGACTAATACACCACTTAAGCTAAAGAAGAATACCGCCAATAAGATAAATACTACGCCGTAAATACCATCATCTGCCAAGTTAAAGTTGTCAGAACAAACCACCGCTAAACCAAACAGTGAAATAGCCATCGAAATTTTTCGAATACCGCTGATCTTAGGCTCCGCTAATATTCTCTTGGCTAATATGGCAGAAATAACCGGCGACAAACCAAACACCAGTGAAATAATGCCGGAGGACAAATAAGTGGCGGCTAGGTATGAGCAGAGCATGCCACCAAAAATTCCTAATGCCGAATAGGCATATAACGTTAATGCTTGTTTGTGCCAAGGAATATTGATTTTTCGAACTTTAATTACGAGTGCGCCTAATACTAAGGCAATAAGCATTCTAAGTAATACCGCTAAACTCGGGTTAATTGATTCGCTACTCCACACTATACCCAATGGGGTGGTAGACCATATTAATAGTACCGCCAAATAGGCAATTGACACTGACATTTTACTCTCCTTGTTTACGTTTAAAATTTAGCTATTATTTTCAGTTTTAAAGTAAGGCAGACAGTTGCGGTTTTTTGTCAGGTAATGATGGGAACAAAAAAGCCGCAAGAGGTAATTTTAGCGGCTTTAAAATTTAACTAATTAATGATTAGATTAACTATTACTTTTCAATGTTCCGCATAGGGTGGCCAATTTATCTGGCGCTTAACTTGCCACAGTCGATTGACCACAAGTTGATAGCTATTAGCTACCGCTTGTAGGTTTCGAGTATTGATCATGGCGAGTAAGGTGCTTTGCATTGTTTAAGTAATCTTATTGCTATTTAAGCTAGTTATTGTTGCGTGTTATTTTACAATTCAGTTACGATTGATACTGGCGGTTGTTCAAAATGAAGTCAAGTATAAATAAGGATTAATCAAGATATTATTATTTAACCTGAACTCTGGATAATGAGTGCTTGATATTTAAGCGAAG
>NZ_PJAQ01000052.1 GCF_002836775.1 Colwellia sp. 12G3
GGGCGTTATATTTACTTTGATTTTGGAGTGTAATTTATGAATTCTGCGACAATAGAAAAGTATCAGGGGTACTATAAAATTGTTAAAGAGCCGCGATCTTTAAAAACCCATAATTCTGCGTCTTGGGTAAAAATAGTGAAACTATTAAATGGCAAAGAAAAAGCTTCATTTGATGAACTAACTTTAACAGTCAAAGGGCATCTTCATAATGGTGACATCCCTGACAATGAATATCGATTTATAATTTATTGCATAAAAAGCAATTGGTTAGGTGCAGTGTAAATATAACAAGAACTTCAAGAGGGACAAAATAAAGTTGGCTGTTTTGTTCACTACGTTCACCTATTTTAGCCAACTCTATTTTGCCCCTTAAGTGGGCGTTAGGTGAAAAGGAGGTTAAGCATCTATGGATAATCCATCAACTTTATTAGTCGTTCAAGACCTTCTTATTTCAAAAAAGTTCTACGTTGATGTCCTTGGTCTAATTCTTGTCGAAGAATATGAAGACAGTTTAAAGCTTAAAAGTGGCTCACATAATGTGTTTATGTTTGGAGGAGCAATGGTGGCAACAAACTATGAGCACGGATTTAATTCCAATTCATCATTGGTGCTTACTGTTAGTAATTTGGATGAAAAAATTGACGAGTTAAAGTCAAAAGGTGTTGTTTTTGTACATAAATCACCTCATGAAAATAGGTGGGGTCGCTATGCCGCTTTTAAAGACCCATCAGGGATCGTAAATGAACTAATGGAATTTTTCACCTAACAAGCTGTTAAACAAGGACAAAAAACAGTTGGCTTTTGCTCCTTCGTCGCTTATTTTAACCAACTATTTTTTGCCTGTTAACAGGGCGTTAGCCATACATAAGGAACTGCATGAGCTTTGTTGCAAGTATAAAGAAAGATATCTGGAATCTCGGAGCTGTTTGTTTTTTTATTTGGCTAGGCTTTATGGCTATAGTTTATGCAATGGATCTTTTTGACATTGAAGGGCCTTCTCTGTGTTCCTATACAGACGTAGCAGAATTTACATCTCCAAATGGTAAAAAAATTGCAAAGCTTGGTTATTCTGATTGTGGTGCGACTACAAGTTGGCAATCGGGTATACGCATCGTTGATGTTGAAACGGGTAAAGTATTTAGAGGCTTGTTTGGACTGGATGGGAAACCTGAAAGTTTACAAGTTAATTGGAAATCTAATACAAAGTTAATTGTTGCTAATTTTCCAATTAAAAACTTACTTTGGTTTAAAAATGATAACTTTGCAGGCGCATGGATAGAACTTCAGCCAAGTATGGCTAACAAGTCGTTAAAGCAGGACAAATAACAGTTGGCTTTTGCTCCTGCGTCGCTTATTTTAGCCAACATATTATTTGCCTCTTAACGA
>NZ_PJAQ01000053.1 GCF_002836775.1 Colwellia sp. 12G3
GGTGTTTATGAAGCTGGTTGCAATATTCTATATTCTAATTTTTTTATCTATACCGAATGCGTTCAGTATAGAGCTGTACTCCAAAGAAGAGGCTAAAGCTAAAATTGAACCAATCTTAGCCAAACTCAAAATTGGTGTAGATAAAAAGGATGTATCAATTTTCGAAGAAATAATTTCATTTCCATTAAATATTAGTTCAAGTGAAACCTATGTGTCTTCAGATGGTTATGTAAAAATTAAAGCGCGAACAATAAATAATATTAAAGAGTTACAAGAGCAGTTTGATACTATTTTCGTTCCTTCTTTGGTTAGCCTTATAAAATGTATCACTCCGGACAATATGATTTATAATTCTCGAAAGGGGTTTTCTGCAGCTTATGGTTCTATTTGGTTTTTCGACATAATAGAAGATGAAACAGGTATTCGTAGGTTTGCTTTATGGAGTTTATCTACAAATAAAGATGCTACTAATAAATGGCTTGGTCAAGAGTGTAAAAACACCTAACAAGGCGTTCAAACGGACAAAAAACAGTTGGCTGTTTCACTCCGTTCACAATTTTAGCCAACAATTTTTTGCCGCTTAACGTGGCGTTAGTTTTACTTATCAACTGTACGGAATTTAATTTATGGATGAATATATAAAGTCTAATTTTGAAGAGCCATTATTGTTTAGGACTTGTGAAAAACTTGTATATGATAATGCGATTAATGATGGTTCTTTATGGTTAAGAAGCGCACATTATTATCGTTCAAAAGAAACAGATATAGCTAGGCGTGATGGCAGTGAAGGTGTAAATTTTACACCACATACTTTTCCATTAAAGTTTAACAAAAAAGAATGCACTATTGCTTCAATTGAAGGCGATGGCTCTATTGGTTGTGAAATTATAAAGTGTTACATACTTTCCTTGCATGGAACAGGTATAAGAAGTGACGTGAAAAGAGATTTCGGTGATCATACATTTGGTATTAAATCACTATACAAACTTTCAAATGATATTTTATACCAAGCACAGAAGCAGGTTGATATTATTGCACATCGTTATGGTCAAGTAGCTTATCAATATACTCCACTCACATTATCAAAAAATCCAAATAGTACAGCTATTGCACTTTCTAATAGTGTATTTTTAAAATCACAAAATACAGAAATATTGCGTAAAGCGCCTGTTCCACCGTTTATATACCAAGATGAATGGAGAGTTGCAATATTCGTAAAGGATTACATAGATAGTGATGAGCAGGCTATTTTAAAAATTAATGTTGATCCAGAGTGCTTCTTTGGTTATTCAACGTAAAACTAACAAGTTGCTTAAACGGAAAAATAACAGTTGGCCATCGCTACGCGATTATAGCCAACCATTATTTTCCGCTTAGCAAAGC
>NZ_PJAQ01000054.1 GCF_002836775.1 Colwellia sp. 12G3
TATGTAAAACAACATTAATGTGAGTGCTCACACAAATTGCATGATAACTAATTGTTAAAGAAGAACGTCTCCGTATAATTAGGAAGTAGATGAGAGTCGCATTCGCTCTTCACCTGAACTACCTAAGTAGTATTGCTCGTTGCTATTGCCCCGAAGCAGGATGCGTATAATACGCCTCCGAGATTTGATGTCAACTTTTATTTTTAATTTAAAAAAACAATTTAAATCTTAAAGTTAACCTACGTTATTTAACGCTAATGCGTGTAGATAACGTAGCAAAACAGTTCTTTGATGATTCATTTTGCGTGAACCCCTTGGAACTGGAGCGCATTGTAGAGATTTTTATAATTAGGTCAACCCTTTTTTACCTAAAATCATAATAAAAATTTCTTTGTTCAACATTCGTACAGCCCTTGTGTGTGTTTACTTCGATACGTTCATTACTTGGCCGTATTTATTAATTTCATTTCAATTACTTGGTTTTATCTATATATATCTTTTGATTACTAAATTTCTCTAGCACTGCATTTATTAGCTAGCTATGTTATTTTTATAACTACTAAACATTCAATTAGATTGCAGTATTGCAATAGGTGCTATATGAGTATTACTAACATTCGTCCTTATAAAGGTATTCTCCCCTCCATTGGTTCTAATATTTACATCGACAGTACAGCTGTTCTCGTTGGAGATATAACTTTATCTGAAGATGTCAGTATTTGGCCGTTTGTTGCTGCTCGTGGCGACGTAAACACAATTACTATCGGTAGCCGTACAAATATTCAAGATGGTAGTGTTTTACATGTCACTCGTAAAAGTCCAAGCAACCCACAAGGTAACCCCTTAATTATTGGCGATGATGTAACGGTTGGCCATAAATGCATGTTGCACGGTTGTCAGCTTGGCAACCGTATACTAGTGGGTATGGGTGCTATTATTATGGATGGAGCTATTATTGAAGATGATGTCTTTATTGGTGCAGGCAGTTTAGTCCCTCCGAACAAAACATTGGTTAGCGGATATTTATATGTCGGAAACCCCGTAAAACAGGCTAGACCTTTAAAAGAGAGTGAAGCTGCTTTTCTTAAGCAGTCAGCCATAAACTATGTAGAGTTAAAAAATGACTACTTAAATAATTAATTATAATGATTAGCGCATTTGTATGTGAATAGTACTACCCTCTGGCTCATTTTTTTCGAGCCAGAGTTCAACTATTTCTTCTAAATCAAATTTAGTACACGTATCTATTTCTTCAAGCCTCTTTAACTGCATTGAATGAAAGTAAATGCTAATAACTTGAGCTGATAACAATGCAGTAAAGCACCAAGCATCTTGTTCTTTATCAAAAGCTAAATCATCATTAAACAAAATGGCTTGATTCATATGAATTTCTCTCTTTATGTTAAAGCTGCTCTTAATTTATCAATTACTGGCTGAACTTCGGGAGTCACTCCTCGCCAAACTTCAAAACTAACGGCTGCTTGGCCGACTAACATACCCAAACCATCAATAACTTTTATTGCTCCATGCTCTTTTGCCCATTGAAGAAACGGTGTTTCATTCTTACCGTATACCATATCGTAACAAACCACATTCTGACGTATTATTGATGTTGGTATTGGCGGTAAATTTCCTGATAAACTCGCAGATGTGGCATTTATAATTACATCGAAACTCTGTTGTTCGAGATCTTGGTAACCTGAAGCACTAAGGCGAATATCAGCAAAGTGCTGACACAATTTATCCGCTTTACTTACCGTTCTATTGGCAATAACAATGGAGTGAGGCATATGTGCAAGCAAAGGTAGTAAAACACCTCTTGCAGCCCCTCCTGCACCCAAGAGTAAAATTCGACTGTTTTTTAAAGAAACATTGTTAGTAATTAAATCCTGAACTAAGCCTTCACCATCAGTATTATCACCGAAAATCTTCCCTTCTTTAAAGGTAAGTGTATTTACAGCACCAGCTAATGACGCACGTTCGGTGAGTTCATCTGATAAAGCCAATGCTTGCTCTTTAAAAGGCACGGTTACGTTTGCGCCCTTGCCATCTTGATGGATAAAATCTGTAACAGCATTGGAGAAGCCATCGATATCAACTAACTGCTTTTGATAATTAATATGTTGTTGGCTTTTAAGAGCAAATATATGATGAATATCTGGGGAACGGGAATGTTCTATGGGATTTCCAAAAACGCGATATTGGTCTGGGGTCTGTTGTGTCATAGTTATTGCAAAAAGTTAACGTGTGACTACAGCCTAACTGAATCGACAATTAATGAAAACAAAAAAGCAGTAACCCTTTCGTATAAGTTACTGCTTTTAATGTATGTGCTTCTTAAATTTTCTTAAAATTTATAGCCAAGCATTACTGAATATACCATTGGGTTAACTTCAACAGAAGCACTACCAATATTATCACCACCAACAGCAAAAGAAGCATCTGTCGAAATATCAATGTAACGAGCTGAAACATTTACAGACCAGTTGGTATTAATTTCATAATCAGCTCCAATTTGAATAGCATAACCAAAAGAGTTATCAAGCTCTAAATCACTAAAGCCAGCATCAGAATACATGCCTGTAAAGCTGTTATCGAAGAAAACAGTGTAATTGATACCGACGCCCACATAAGGCCTCAAGTTAGTAGCTGTATTAAAATAATACAGCGCACTTAAGGTTGGCGGTAATTGCTTGGTATCAGCAAGTAACGTTGCTTCATTACCTGAATGTAATTTTATTTCATGATCAAACGGTGTGGCCGCTAATAATTCAACAGCCCAGTTGCTATCAAAGAAATAGACAAAGTTTAAACCTAACTGAGTATTATCACCCACTGATAGTGCTAAACCAGAATCTTCCCCGCTTAAGAGCACGGTAGACTTCCCGCTATCAGGTGACACCATAGTAGCACCACCTCGAATAAGAATATCACCAGCTTGATTGGCTACGGCTGCAGTTGATATAGTTGATATAGTTGATAATAAAGCGATGGTTAATAAAGTTTTGTTCATGATTTATATCCTTAAAATAATTAAGGGTATAATAATCATATTGATTTAATAAAGTTTGATTTAGCGCAACGTTTTAACCGCTATAAAGAGAGCTAATAGATACTTTGATCTCGATCACATTATTATGAGAATCAAAGAAAATATAGTATTAACTACTTGAATTATAAATAAACTAGCGGAAATATCAACCACGTCTAATTTCTTCTATAGACTTATTTAATTTCTGATCACTTGACCAGTCAACGCATCAATAATTTTTGATGGTGAGGTATGCCCTAAAGTAACGCCCTCAAGTATAAAGTCCACTTGATTAGATAGCGTGAGATCTAATGTCTGCCATGTTTTAGCTGGTTCTTGACCAGATAAATTTGCGCTGGTCGAGACTATTGGTTTATTCGTTTGATTACATAAAGCAACTACATCCGGTTGACTGGTAATTCTGACGGCAATAGTGTCAAATTTTCCTGATAATAACGGTGAGATTGTATTATTTTTAGGTATTAGCTGGGTGATACCATCAGGCCATCTTGATAACACCGTAGCACGCTTATCTTGCGGAATTTTACTGTCGTCAATATAAGGAAGTAATTGAGCATAACTACCCGCGAGTAGAATAAGCCCCTTTTCCGCAGACCTGACTTTTAGCTGCAACAAACGCTTAAGTGATTCTTCATTATCAGGATCACAGCCGAGACCAAATACGGCTTCGGTTGGATAAGCGATAATGCCTCCACGGTTAAAAACATCAACTACATTTTTTTCGTTCACAAACAGCCCTTTTATTAATAATAACAATCGTGACAATGTTACCAAACACTGTTCATAAATGCCTAATGATGGATTAAATTATCGATAGAAAAGTTCTATATTCCGTATTTAGGTAAACAAGGTTATAATTACAGCTCTATTTTCACTTTCTTCATATACGAAGAACATTCTATACTTTTAAAGGGCATAAATTCATGACAGTCGGTATCATCATGGGATCAAAATCAGATTGGCCAACAATGCAACATGCAGCAGAAATGCTTGATTCTTTAGGTGTAAAGTACGAAACCAAAGTGGTTTCTGCACACCGAACTCCTCACTTACTTGCCGAATATGCTGAAAGTGCAAAAGATAGAGGTATTAAGGTAATCATTGCTGGCGCTGGTGGGGCTGCTCATTTACCTGGAATGGCAGCAGCTTATACTGCTTTACCAGTTTTAGGTGTTCCGGTGCAATCTAAAGCCCTTAATGGCCAAGACTCTTTATTATCTATTGTACAAATGCCGAAAGGTATTGCAGTTGGTACACTAGCCATTGGCAATGCCGGTGCTGCTAACGCGGGCTTACTTGCAGCACAAATTATTGGTACTTATAACGCTGAGATCCAACAAAATATCGAAGAGTTTCGTCGGAAGCAGACGGAAACCATACTTGCTAACCCAAATCCGGCAGAATAAAAACCCTCATGAATAAAGTTCTCATACTTGGCGCAGGTCAATTAGCTCGAATGATGGAATTAGCGGGCACACCTTTAAACTTGGATGTTAAAGCATTAGATGTATTAAGTAATAAGGTTGTACAACCTCTTTCTCCTGAATACATTTGTGGCGATTTAGAAGCAGGTATTAAAAATGCTGATGTCATTACCGCTGAATTTGAGCATGTTGCACACAACATACTTGCTGAATGTGAACAATCAGGCAAGTTATACCCGACAAGTAACGCTATTAAAATTGGCGGCGATAGAAGGTTAGAAAAAGCATTACTTGAATCTTGTAATGCTGCCAATGCCAAGCATTACTTTGTTAACTCTAAAATAGATTTTGATAAAGCGATTGAACACTTATCTTTACCTATCATCTTTAAGAGTGCACTTGAAGGATATGACGGAAAAGGGCAATGGCGATTAAAGTCAGCTGCTGAAGCCGATACAATCTGGCAAGATATGGCAGATTTTATTGCAGATTCAAAAACAACAGTTAAGCAAGGTATTGTTGCTGAGCAAATGGTACCTTTTGACCGTGAGGTATCGCTTGTTGGTGTTCGTCGTGTAAATGGTGATGTTGCCGTTTATCCTTTAACTGAAAATCATCATACTAATGGTATTTTAAGTGTCTCTGTGGCTGCTCCTGTTAATGCACAATTGCAGGAACAAGCGAGTAAGGTATTTAAGGCATTATCAGATAAGCTCAACTATGTTGGTGTTATGGCTATTGAGTTTTTTCAAGTTGGTAATCAACTCTTAGTAAATGAAATTGCACCAAGAGTACATAATTCAGGACATTGGACCCAACAAGGTGCTGACACTTGTCAGTTTGAAAATCACTTAAGAGCAATCTGTGATTTGCCTTTAGGTAGTACAGCACTTGTTCGTCCTACCGCGATGGTCAATATTATTGGGGAAGATACTGTCCCTAACGAGGTGTTTGCTATACCGAGTGCTTCTATTCATTGGTACAACAAAAGTAAGCGTGTCGGTCGTAAAATGGGTCATATAAATGTCAGCGGTGAGAATGAATTACAACTTGCTGAGCGCTTACAACATTTAGCAGATATACTTTGTAAACAAGCATACCCAGATCTTAGTGGCTTCGCAAAAAACTACTTAGAAAAGCAACGTTAATAAATTTTTAATGAAAAAAAAGACGCTGCTTAGCGTCTTTTTTTATAGCTGGTATTATGTGAATGCTTATAATAACTTTTGCATATGAGAACACTTTTTATCTGCACACTGGTATTTTAGTCCTGCAGCCATGCTTCTTTTTAACAATAGGGGAAATTGACACTTTTCACACAGGCCTACAATCGGCTCATGATTAACGACAAACTTACACTTTGGATAAGCATCACAAGAGTAAAATTTCTTACCAAATCTGCTGGTCTTTTCTTGCAGTGAACCTCTTTTACAACTTGGGCACACCACATCTTGAATGATCTCTTGCGCCTCTTGCTCAATATGATGGCATTGGGGAAAGTTACTACAACCAATAAACATACCATAACGGCCTTGCTTAACCGCTAACACATGTGAGCATAATGGACATTCACTGCCCGGTAGTGTTTTATCTTCAACACGTTCATGTTCAACCACTGCCCGAGTATATTGACAATTAGGATAATTTACACAACCTAAAAAAGCCCCTGATTTACCATGTTTAATGGACAATTCTGCCCCACATTCAGGGCACACTTGATACTCTTTCTCTAAAGCATGTTCGTGTAGAGCAAAAAGAGGTTTATCTGATTCAGACATTATTAAAAATTGCGTATAAAAATAAGTGTAGCGCTATTATGCCACAAAACTTTGCTGAGCAATACGCTCAGTAACAGCTGGCTAAATACACTGTGTAGCGACATATAGTGAGTTTAGTCAGCTTGAAGGGAGTTACTAATGAAGTGGACCTTCTTGTTCTTCAAATATTAAGTCTTCTAGTTGCGAGTACGCAGACTCTTTACCTGGTACATTAAATAACACCATTAGAATAACCCATTTAAGATCATCCATGGAGAAGTACTTAGTATCAAGTTCCATCACTCTATCAATCACCATTTCGCGCGTAGTAAAATCAAGTACATTGACCTGTTCTAAAAATAAAATAAAACCACGGCTTGGTGTATCAAGTAACTGCATTTCTTCGTTGGTGTAGATACGTACCGACTTACTACCTACGCGAGTAAGATAAGGGTAAGCATCGGTGTCTTGCAACGCTGCCAGTTTCTCAAGCCAATTTAGTGCTTTATATATTTCATCCTGGTGAAAGCCTGCGCGTGTTAACTCATCTGTTAACAGCTCATTATCCACCATGGCTTCGGCTTCATTTTGGATATACGTTTCAAAAAGATACATTAAGATATCAAACATAACTAGCCCCTTATATACTTTATTGCGTTCTAATGTAGCCCCCAGGTACCGCAGATACCAGACCACTTAGCTCAAGCATTGTTAACCGAATTAACACTTCCTCTACGGGAAGTTCGCTCCGTGAAACTACTTTATCTACGGGAGTAATTTCAAATCCCACATTAGCCAACAATGTATCGTTACACAAGCCTTTTCGATTTATTTCATCCTCTCCTTTGTAAGCACCCTGTACAACTAACTTTAAAGGCAGTTCGCCACTCTTTAAGTGTAGACTAGGTTTATCTGCAAAAGCGAACTCATCTATTATATCGGCACATTGCTCAACAAGTTTAGCTCCTTGTTTAATTAACCAATGACAACCTTTAGCTTGTTGATTTTCAATAGAACTCGGAATAGCAAAAACTTCTCTATTCTGTTCAAGTGCACAGCGAGCTGTAATCAATGAGCCACTTTTTAATTCAGCTTCTACTACTAAGACTCCTAAGCTTAAGCCACTAATAAGACGATTTCTTTTTGGAAAGTGGCCAGCTCTGGCTTGCGTACCCGGTAAAAACTCACTAATAATAGTGCCATTTGACGCAATTATTTGCTGTGCCAAAGATAAATGTCTGGCTGGATATACTTGATCTAATCCTGTAGCAACTACCGCGATTGTACCCGCAGGCTGGCTAAGGGCACCACGGTGGGCAGCAGCATCGATACCCAACGCTAATCCACTTGTGATAACAAAGTTTAGTTGCACGAGTTGTTGGCATAATGAGAATGCGGTATCCCTCCCTCCTGCGCTAGCAGAGCGACTGCCAACAACCGCTAATTGTCGAGCATTGAGTAACAATGCATTTCCCTGAACAAATAGCACTAAAGGAGGATCGTAAATCTGCTTGAGTAGTTGTGGGTAGCGAGTATCATCAAAACAAACTATAGCGCTATTACATGCCGCACTTGCTTGGATAATTTGAGTTATTTTTTGCCAGTCAGGCTGACGAAAAGCGCAAAGTTGCTTCACACTTAAGTTATTAGCCGAGCTAAGTACTGAGGGGTTATTGTCTAACGAAAATAGCGCAGTTAAACCAAACGTTTCAACAAGTGCAATTTTTTTATGAATGGCTAACCGAGGAACAAGCTTTAAAGCTAACCAATATTCTATATTACTTTTACTGTTATTAACCATGACTTGTCTTCTCCTTAAGAACAAGTGATACGTTTTATTTTCCCTCTCATAAAAGAGGGAAAATAAAATATTTAACAGTTCACTATTCTGGAGCAGTAATTAAATCATTTATTCTGGCTGGTTTTTCGGTATGAAGAATAAGTGCCATGCTCGCTTTTTGGTAAACTTTAAAAACCATTAACTCACCTAACTGCTCTTCTGGCATTTTATAATCACCACCTGTTAACTTATTCCAGCGTGAAGTTTCTATATTATAAACAGGGCCACTGCCCGTATCAACAACGGCTGGACTTGGTCGCTTTATCGCCATAACATCACCTACAGTCACATTATGCTCAATACCACGGTTAATCATAACCACGTCAAGTTTGGCAAATTCACGTCCATTACTGGTAGCCTTAACAATAGCGCCACGAAGTGATGCATTAGCTGCTTTCATAGAAAAAACGGCTGGAAACAATTGCCCATCATTAACAGGTACTACATAGTCTCCTGCATGAATTTCTCTTTTTACAGAGCCAACATTCATAGTAGTAGGCACCTTATTTTCAATATCACCACGCTTTAATACCTGCCCAGTACCAACTAAGTTGACATAAAAACCTAACGATTCGTCTGTCTCCGGGTCAAAAAGCTCTTCACCTTTATCATAGATTGCATAACTTTGTGCAAGCTCTAGATCCGCATTAACATACACTTTGAAATCTTTCGTTGTCATACGGTAGCCTTCATCACTACCAATAATATAAGGTAATGCTTCAAGCTCATCTTCAGTAAATAGGTGGTCATACCTAATAAATGGTGCAACCACTTCTAACGGCAATAAAGTAATTGCCGAGTCTTTAGTTTTCTCTTGACGAATTTTAGGCGACCACTTATAGCTTGGTTTTACTGGATCAACCACCAGCATTGGTTCACCATTTTCATCATAAACAAGCTTTAAAATATCACCAGGATAAATTAAATGTGGGTTATTGATCTCTGGATTTAAACGCCAAAGCTTAGGCCATAACCAAGGTTGCTCAAGAAATAGTGCTGAAATATCCCATAACGTATCACCTTTAACTACCACATGCGTTTTAGGTGCATCATCATTAAGTTTTATCTGATCAGCAAGTACTACCAATGGACAAGACATCAAAGATAGCGAGAGTATTATTTTTTTAAGCATGGAGCTCGTTCCTTTTTCGTGCTTACTGCTGTAACGCACTATAAATATTAGTTATATCGAGTGACTTTAAAATGCAGGTTTCAGTTACAGTTACTTGAGTATATAATTAAAACATAACATTCTAGATGAATTATCGCTAATTCTTTTAACAAAATATGACTATTTTAACTGTATTACGTTTTCCCGATCCGCGTTTAAGAACAAAAGCGCAGCCCGTTACTGATATCGCTGAAGCCACGGCTACAATTATAGACGATATGTTGGTAACTATGTATGAAGAAAAAGGCGTAGGTCTTGCCGCTACCCAAGTCGATATTCATCAACGTATTGTTGTCATGGATACCTCTGAAGATAACGATCAGCCCTTAGTTTTTATCAACCCTGAAATTATAGCTACTAGTGATGAAACATCCATCAATGAAGAAGGTTGTTTATCTGTTCCTGGCACTTATGCCAAAGTAGACCGTCATGATGCATGTACCGTAAAAGCACTTGACCGCCACGGTAAAGAATTCACATTAAACGTGACAGAATTACAAAGCATTTGTATACAACATGAAATTGACCATTTAAATGGTGTTTTATTTGTTGATTATCTATCCCCGCTAAAGCGTCAGCGTATTCAAAAAAAGCTTGAGAAAGAAGCAAAACTTGAAAACAACAATAAGTAAGTGCTTACCAACTTACAATAATAGGAATTACTTTGGCTACTCCATTAAATATCATTTTTGCAGGCACTCCTGACTTTGCAGCACAACATTTAGCCGCGTTAATTAACGGTGAACATAATGTTGTTGCGGTTTATTGTCCGCCAGACAAACCAGCTGGCCGGGGTAAAAGATTGACTGCTTGCGCAACAAAGTTGCTCGCTCTAGAGCACAACATTATTGTTGAGCAGCCACTTAACTTTAAGAGTGAAGAAGACCAACAACGATTAGCTCAGTATAATGCTGATATTATGGTTGTCGTTGCTTATGGCCTGTTATTACCTGAAGTCATTTTACATTCTCCCCGCTTAGGTTGTATTAATGTGCACGGTTCAATTCTGCCTAAATGGCGTGGTGCAGCACCCATTCAACGCTCACTTGAAGCAGGAGATAAAAAAACGGGTGTCACAATAATGCAAATGGATAAAGGTTTGGATACTGGCGACATGATATTAAAGACCGAGTGCGAAATAGAAATTACTGATACTAGTGCTAGCCTTTATGAAAAACTTGCCAGCCTTGGACCAACTGCTTTAGTAGAAACACTAGCACTAATGGCACAGCCTAATTATCAAGCCAGTGATCACAATGTTGCTCAAGATAATGAATTAGCCACTTACGCCAAGAAACTCGATAAAGCTGAAGCTGAACTTAACTGGCAACTCAGTGCTTGCGAACTGCATCGCAAAGTTAGAGCATACATCCCTTGGCCTGTCTCTCAATTTACCTTTACTGAGTCAGGGCCTGAAGTAGAAGATAAGCATCATAGATTACGCGTATGGCAAGCATCTGTTCAGGTATATCAAGGAAACGCAGCTCCGGGCACTATAATAAAAGTAGACAAAGAAGGTATAGAAGTGGCAACAACCGATGGTTCTTTACGCCTTGAAGTAATCCAACTTCCTGGAAAAAAAGCATTAGCCGTAAAAGATATCCTTAATGGTCGCAGCGATTGGTTCGTTGTTGGCAGTCCTATAAATAAGCTTGGTTAATAAAAAATGATAATTAATATTAGAGCTCTTGCAGCAAAATGTTGTTACGCCGTTATAGATCAAGGGCGAAGTTTAAGTGACGAGCTACCAAAACAACAAGATAAACTGATAGGTAAAGATAAGGGCTTACTGCAAGAAATTTGCTATGGCGTACTTCGCTATCTCCCTGAATTAGAAAACGATGTCAGTCAATTAGTACAAAAGCCTATAAAGGGAAAGCAGAGAGTCTTTCATTTTTTGCTTTTAGTGGGGGTTTATCAAATAAGATATATGCGTATACCTGACCACGCCGCGGTAAGTGAAACGGTAGCAGCAACAAAAACGTTAAAAAATGACCATATGAAAGGATTGGTTAATGCTGTGCTTAGGGGATTTCTTCGTACGTTAGAGGCTGAAAGTAAACAAGAGAATAAAGGTGATAAAAAGATACCTGATCCAATAAAGTATAATCACCCAGGTTGGTTTATTAAAAAAATACAACAAGCCTATCCAAATCAATGGCAAGCGATACTTGATGCAAATCAGCAAAAGCCGCCAATGTGGTTGCGAACCAATCAACAACACCATACTAGTGAACAATATCAAGCGCTACTTGTTGAGGCAGATATTGAAATTGCCAATATTGAGCCACACTCTCAAGCCATTGCACTTGCTAAACCACTCGATGTCGCTCATTTACCAGGATTTGATGACGGCTGGGTTTCAGTACAAGATGGTGCCGCACAACAAGCAGCTCGTTTACTCGATTGCCAACCCAATGATATTGTCTTAGATTGCTGCGCAGCACCCGGTGGTAAAACTTGTCATATTCTTGAGCAAACGCCTGATATTGCTTCAATGACTGCAATTGATATTGAAGAAGGCCGTCTTACTCGCGTTCATGAAAACTTAGACCGCTTAAACCTAACCGCTGAAGTAATTACTGCAGACGCAGCAACTCAAGGGTGGTGGTCTGGCGAACAATTTGACCGTATACTACTTGATGCGCCCTGCTCTGGAACTGGCGTTATTCGCCGTCATCCTGATATAAAATGGTTACGTAAAGCCGACGATATTGATAAGTTAGTGGTATTGCAGCAGCAGATTCTTGACAACATTTGGTCAATGCTCAAGCCGGGCGGTACTTTACTTTATGCAACCTGTAGTGTTTTACCAGAAGAAAACTGTCAGCAAATTTCTCGCTTTATTGAACAGAATCAAGACGCACAATTAATTGCCATTAATAGTAATAACCCCGATACTGATGAAAATGCAATCGGTTGGCAGTTATTACCTGATGCACAAAACATGGACGGCTTTTATTACGCCAAATTGTTAAAAATCAAATAATACAAATAACACAAGCAGAAAGTAACACATGAAAATAATCATAGTGGGTGCAGGACAAGTTGGCGGAACGTTAGCTGAAAACCTTGTTGGTGAAAACAACGACATTTCGGTAGTAGACATAGATGGTGAAAAACTACGTGAACTGCAAGATAAAATGGATTTACAAGTCGTTACTGGTCAAGGCTGTCACCCAGATGTATTAAAAAGTGCAGGCGCTGAAGATGCTGATATGGTTATTGCGGTTACCAGCGACGATGCCACCAATATGATCACATGCCAAATATGTTCTTCACTATTTAACACGCCGAAAAAGATTGCTCGTATCCGCTCGAATCAAATATTGAAATATTCAGAGCAACTTTTTCATAAAAAGCATATCCCTGTAGATCATGTTATTGCCCCTGAAGAATTAGTAACACGAGATATTGCTCGTCTAATTGATTACCCTGGTGCACTGCAAGTATTAGAATTTGCGCACGGAAAAGTGAGTCTCGTTGCCGTAAAAGCTTACTATGGTGGTTTACTTGTTGGTCACGCACTTTCAACATTAAGAGATCATATCCCTAATGTTGATACGCGCGTTGCGGCAATTTATCGAAATGGTAAACCTATCCGCCCTCTTGGTACTACCGTCATTGAAGCAGATGATGAAGTCTTCTTTATAGCCGCGAGCATTCATATTCGTGCGGTGATGAATGAATTACAAAAATTAGAAGCCGCTTACAAACGTATTATGATTGCCGGTGGCGGTAACATTGGCGCTGGTTTAGCGCGAATTTTAGAAAAAAACCATCAAGTAAAACTTATTGAACGTTCACCAAAGCGTGCGGAACAATTAACTTCAGAGCTAAATGATACCTTAGTTTTTGCTGGCGACTCTTCCGATCAAGAATTACTCACGGAAGAAAACATTGATCAATTTGATATTTTCATTGCGGTTACCAATGATGACGAAGCTAATATCATGTCGTCATTACTCGCTAAAAAGCTTGGTGTTCGTAAAACCATGGTACTTATCCAACGAGATGCCTATATCGATTTAGTACAGGGCAGCACTATTGATATTGCTATATCACCACAACAAGCTACTATCTCGGCATTACTAACGCATGTTAGGCGTGGTGCTATCGACAATGTTTATAGTTTACGTGGCGGTGCAGCTGAAGCCATTGAAATTGTTGCCAAAGGTGATGAAAAGTCATCTAAAGTTGTCGGTCGTTCAATCAAAAATATTAAACTACCACCCGGTGCGACTATCGGCGCTATTGTCCGTGGTAGTGAAGTATTAATTGCTCATTCAAACACGTTAATTCACGAAGAAGACCACGTTATTCTATTTTTAGTGAATAAACGCTACATTAGCGATATAGAAAAACTGTTCCAAGTGAGCGCCATTTACTTCTAGCCTTTTTTGAAATAACTACTTACAGCTAATTACTTACCTTACAATTAATTAGCTGTAATAATCCCTTTCCTGTTATACACATTTCAAAGTGAGAGTTATCACTCTTATTTCAAACAATAAAACAATAATAATTTAAAAGGATTTTTATGAAAATATCAAAGGTATTTACTGCTATTACATTTGCGCTTTCGAGTGTAGCTATTACCAGTCATGCAGAAGTTGCTGATAGTGCTCAAGATTGGCAAACCTTTGAAACTGAAAACTTCCGTGTACATTTCACTCCTGAATATCGTCAATGGGCCTTATCCAGTGCGCGAGAAATGGAAGTTGTCCGTCAGTTAATCAAAGATCAACAAGGCCGAGTGCTCACAGAAAAAGTAGATACCTTTATTATTGACCCATATAACGCGGCAAACGGTTTTGCCGTTCCACTTAGTCATAAGCCTTATATGGCTCTTTTTGCAACGCCTGCTCAATCAGATACCGTTATTTCTAATTCAACGGGTTGGCAACAACTTTTAGTACTACATGAGTATGTCCACTTAGTGCATCTAGCTCAAAAAAGCCGAAGTAATTGGCGAAATAATGTTGCCAATTGGTATGATATTTTTGATGCAAGTCAAATAAACGGTGAACGATGGGTTAGCGAGGGGTATGCAACATTACTCGAATCGAGGTTAACCGGTCGAGGTCGCTTATTCAACAATCAAATTGAAGCCATTATTCAAAAGTTTGCGCGACAAGGCGCAATGCCATCTTACAAAGAACTCAGTGTGGCTAATGACAACTTTATGTCTGGCTCTATGGCTTATCTGGTTGGTGTGCGTTATTTAAAATGGTTAGAAGATAATTATGGCGTAGATACCCTGGATGCTGTTTGGACACGTTGGTCGGGCGTTGAACAACGAGACTTTGAAGCGGCTTTTAAAGGTGTTTTCCCTGATACTGCCAAAAACCTTTATCAACGTTTCGTTGCTGAATACACTTTCAATGCAATGAAACATGAAGTTAAACTCGGTAAAAATAGCAATGCGGATAATCGCTCAGCATTATGGTTAGATTTATCTGATTATATTAGTGGTCCAAGTTTAAGCCCACAAGGCGATTACCTTGCTATCGTTGAAACACAAAGAACTGATGAGGGAAAAACTACTAAGTTAAATGTATATAAGACTAGCGAAAACACAAAAAAGGCAGATGAGTTTACTAAAGATAACAAAGAGTTATTGGACGCAGATCCTCAAGATATCGTAGACAAAGCGCCTAGTGTTTTTAAAAGAGAAGTTGCCTACACATTAAATCAAAAAAACAATCGTGGTATTAATAACCCTCGCTGGCTTGATAAGGACACGCTTATATATGGTTCAGCGACCTTAGCTAGTATAAATAGCCTTCATCAAGATCTGTTCTCTTGGCATTTGCCTACAAATACCGTAAAGCAATTGACTAAAAGCGCAAATATTCGTCGTTTTGATATCAGTAATGATGGCCTATATATTATTGCTGAACGTAATCGATTTGGTTATTCTCAATTAGTAAAAGTAAGCTTATCCCCTTCTTCAATAGGACAAGTTACAGCTGAATTAACACAAAAAAGCCTTGAGCACGTTTACGATTTCCCACGACTTCGCCCTACTTCTGATGGTAAACCCTCAGATAGTTTTGCTTATGTTAGCTCAAGCTTAAACAATAAATGGCAGTTAAAAGTTCGTCAGCTAAGTGACGGTCAAGAAACAATTATTCCACTCCCAGAAAACTATCAATTTCTTTCTTTTCCTGAATGGTCTAAAGATGGAGAGGCATTGTATTTTGTCGCTGGCTTAGACAGTGCAACACGCATATATAAGTATGATTTCACGACTGAAGGTTTATCTTCTATCACCTCAGGTGAACAGGTTGTTACATGGCCTATGGTTCAAGCAGATAATAAGCTGCTCCACTTAGCGATTAACTCTGAGGGTTCAGATGTTTTCCAATTAGATTTAACCAAAGCTAATAAACAACTTATTACCGATACAACAACGAGTTCCGCAATGACCGTTGAGTTAGCTGACAAGTTAAAACTCGCCAAAGCAACTGTCGATATTGATGAGAGTATTGGTGCACAATCAACCTATGGCATAGGGCCACAACAGGGTACCATAACCTTAGCAGAGAGCTATTATTCAGCCAGCAGTAGTATATTTGAAGTGGGTTATAAGTCAGGTGATGTGCTTTCTCGTTTTGACTGGCAAGTAAACCTCAGCCAAGATATTTTCAGCAATATACTCTCTGGTGCATCAGGGGTTGTTCGCTGGCAGGGGTGGCCTGTTAAATTACTTGCACACAGTTACCTATTCAACTTAAAAACAGATCAACAAGATAGTAATGCTTTAGCCTTAGGTAAAACAACTGAAAAAGGGCTGTTATTTGAGGCTCGCTATCCATATAACGTAGATACACTTTCTGTCGATGTATTTGCACAAGCGCAAGCTTCACAATTTGAAAACAGCCAGCATGTTGATTTTTCTAGCCAGTCTTTTTCCCTAGGTATTGAACAAAGTTGGTCTCATGATCAACAGAGCTGGGGTATTTCACAAAAAATTAATGCCCAAGTAATTAGTGCCCAAGATGATCAAGCCGATGTAGATATTAGTGGTAATGGCAATGATGGTAGTTACACGGGTAGTAATGGTCTAGTAAACCTCAGTGCACATATAAAAAGCTTTAGCTTAGGTTTTAACTATCTATGGGCACAACGTTCAGAAGATGCTGGCGATATACTTAGCTTAGGTGGTTACGCTTCTACACTCATTCAAGACAAAGCGCATCTCAATAAGCAATTAGCGCCCGAGTTGGCTTTTTATCGTCAAACAGGTAATGACTATCAAGCCTATCAAGCCTATATACCATTAGGGATTGTTGAGTTATTTTATACTCGACATGAAATGACTGAGAGAGACATTATTGATAGTTATGGTGTTAAAGGGACACTCAATAACGACTTTGGTTTTACAGGGGTCACGAATTTAGTGATTAATTATGGTATTGCACAAGTTAACCCCGAAAATGAGAGTTCAGATACTCAAGGTTGGGTAGCGTTAAGTTATAAGTGGTAAATCTATAATTATAAATTAACCACCTGATATATTTAGTGATTAACTAAGTTGTATATACCTATTAAAATATATGTATATACAACTTATGAGCGCCAAAAGGCTGGAGTAAATAAAACTAATAAGGTAAATATCTCTAAACGACCAAACAACATAGCCATGATTAAAACCCACTTACTCATATCATTAATCGATGAAAAGTTAGCAGCAACCTCGCCTAATCCAGGGCCGAGGTTATTAATACAAGCAGCAACCGCGGTGAATGCAGTAATATCATCCATGCCTGCGGCAAGTAGTAATAACATACAAATAACAAACACCGCAGCGTAAGCAGAGAAGAATCCCCATACCGCTTCAACAATGCGATCAGGTAAAACTTTTCGACCTAATTTGATACTAAAAATAGCTCTTGGATGTACCAACTTGTTTAGTTCTCGAAGGCCTTGTAAATAGAGTAATACCACCCTAACTACCTTCATTCCGCCACCGGTACTACCCGCACAACCACCAATGAAACTTGAAAAAATAAGCAGCATAGGTAATAACGTTGGCCAATCTGCAAATGATGTTGTGGTAAAACCTGCCGTTGTACTAATAGATACCGCTTGAAATAGTGCTTGGTCTAGCGCTTGGTCAGCATCCTGATAAGTACCTGTACTTAATAATACGGTAAAACAAATCAAAACCAGTACGATTTGAATACCAATAAAAACTTTGAACTCAGGGTCGAAGAAATAATTTTTTAGTGATTTACTTTGTACCGCAGCATAGTGCAATGCGAAATTCACCCCGGCAATCAATAAGAATGTAACACAAACTAAGTTAATTGCTGGGCTATTGAAATAGCCCATACTGGCATCATGTGTTGAAAAACCACCTATTGCAATGGTTGAAAAGGCATGACAAATAGCATCAAATCCAGACATTCCCGCAAGCCAATAAGCTAACGCACAGGCGATAGTTAACCCTAAATAGATGTACCACAAATGTTTTGCGGTATCAGCAATACGAGGCGTCATTTTTGAATCTTTTACCGGCCCGGGTGTTTCAGCACGATATAACTGCATGCCACCAATACCAAGCATAGGTAATACCGCAACAGCTAAAACAATTATCCCCATGCCGCCTAACCATTGTAACTGCTGGCGATACCACAATACTGCGTGAGGTAAATCATCAATGTGATTTAAAATAGTTGCACCGGTGGTCGTTAATCCTGAAAAGGATTCAAAGAAAGCATCGGTGGTTGATAGATTGGGTTCCGATAATAACATCAGAGGAATAGCAGAGAAGCTGGCTAATACTAACCAAAAGAGCACAACAATTAAAAAGCCCTCTCTTGCTTTAAGATCAGTTTTTTCATAACGGTAAGGATACCAAGCCAAAAAGCCGGTACAGATACACCATAAAAAAGCGAGAATAAAAGGTAAACCACCACCATCGCGATAGACTAATGAAATTAATGCAGGAGGCAGCATGGTCACACTAAGTAACCCAACCAACAAACCTAGAATTCGGATAATATTTTTATATTGCACGTTTTATTTTTCTTATTCTATTTATTGTTCGGCTTCTTGCTCAGTAGCGGTTAACTGTAATTGTCCTGATGACAATGTGTGTAACTTATCCTGCATGGAGACCAATTTTGCTGTTGGAATGGCGAGTCGAAAAATGACTGTTTGTTGATAGTCTTGAGTGATAACTTGACCTTCAATTTGCCTAAGCAAATGCAAAACATCATCAACTTGGCTATATTGACATGCTAAGGTTTTGTGCACCATCGCTATTTTAATTTTTGACTGCAAAAATACCAATGCTTGACGAACACTGCCACCATATGCCCTTTGTAATCCACCAGTACCTAATTTAGTACCACCAAAATACCGAACAACAATAGCACAAACGTGACCTATACCACCGCCTTGTAACGCTATTAACATGGGCTTTCCTGCGGTACCTGTTGGCTCTCCATCATCAGAAAAACCATAGCCTTGACTGTCATCAGCAGCTTTAGTTAAAAAAGCATGGCAATGATGCCTTGCTTGCGGGTGAAGTTGTTGTAACTCTTTTAACATAGCTTTTGCTTGGGCTATATTGTCACAGGGGCGTAAATAACAGATAAAACGACTGCGATTAATGATGATCTCATCTTCAACATCATTAATCGCTATAGAGTAGGGTTTTGTCACTGTTAATTTTACTTCTTTAATCTGAACTAGCTTAGACCCAAATCTCTTGTCATATTCTCATTGTGTGATTGATGCACAATAATATTATCTTCAATACGAATACCACCAAAACAACGCATTTCATCAACATTTTGCCAGTTAACTTGATCAGCATTAGCCGATGATTTTAAATCAGCAAGTAATGAATCAATAAAATACAAACCTGGTTCAATGGTAAAAACTTGATTAGCTTCAATGGTACGAGACGTTCTTAAGAAAGGGTGTGCTGCTGGCGAATTCACATGTGTGCCACGTTCATCAGCCATAAAACCACCAACATCATGTACCTGTAAACCTAGGTGATGACCTAAGCCATGCGGGAAAAAGGTAGAAATAATACCTGACTCTACGGCAGTATCCGCATCGACATTGATAAAGTTAAAGTCACGTAATACTTGGCCTATGGCTCTATGCGTTTCAATATGAAGATCAACATAACTCACGCCAGGCTTTAACCCTGCGACAGCATTAAGCATCAACTTATCCATACGCGCAATCAATTCGGCAAATTTATCGTTCTTGTATGAGTAAGTACGGGTAATATCTGCTGAATAGCCGTTAAAGTTAGCTCCGGCATCAATAAGGAATGATTGATGCGCTTGTGGCGTCATTTTATCCAAAGTCATGTAATGTAAAATTGAGCAATTTTTATTTAGGGCGACAATATTACCGTACGGCGTGTCGTTGGTACCATAACCAATAGACTTAAGATAAGCTTGTTGGATATCATATTCACTATCACCTTGTAAAAAAGCGTTACGTGCTACTTTATGCGCTTTTACTGCTAAGGCATTAGATTGACGAAGACACTCGTGCTCGTATTTACTTTTATAACCACGATGATAATGGATGTAATTTAGTAATGGCTCAGGGTTAATCGCTTCAAAGCCCAGCGCTGTTGCTACTTCTATGTGGCTACCAATATAAGCAAAACCCTTTTTATCATAAGGTAATAACTTATCAACCTCACTAGCTTTAGTTAACACTTTAATGTTAAAAAACTCACCCCAATAACTTTCTGTTAAAGGTGTTACCTTGTGCCAGAAGTCGACAGGCTGATAATAGATTAACGTCGGTTTATCTTCGCCATTAAGCACCAACCAAGAGTTTGGAATATCAATTAATGGTAGCCAATATTTAAAATGTGGATTAACTTTAAACGGATAACAGTTATCATCAAGAAAAGCCTTAACTTCTTGCCCTGAATGGATAACTAAACCTTCTAGGTTTTCACGTGCAAGTACGGTTTTAGTCATCTGTTGCAACTGGGCAATATGAGCTGGGTATTGGCTAGCCAACTTAGCATTAATTGTTGTCATGTATTCTGTCTCCGAAAGGCAGCTATCAAGAAATTTAACTTATGATAGCATATCCCTTAAAAGCCACGCTATTGACAATAGAGAGACCTCCTTTAAAAGTGCTAAATTTGTGCATATAACTTTGCAAAGGCTTTGATTAATCACCAATACTCATATTGATGACGTTCTTAAAAACCTGACTTACCTGCCCCGGCTTATGCTGGTAAATCTCTTGGTAAGCTAAAACACTTTTAACGTAATCACGTGTTTCTTTAAAGGGTATAGTTTCTATCCAAATGTCGGCTGGCATGGCATTACTATTTTTTAACCACCGCTTTACTCTATAAGGTCCAGCATTATAAGAAGCTGTCGCAAGAATCTGATTCCCCTCATTTTTATCTAGTAAATCCCGTAAATACCGAGTTCCTAACTTGATGTTGTTTCCCGCATTGTACAAATATTGTCGACTGACACTTCCCCGCTTTAACTGTTTTGCTGTATTGGGCATTAACTGCATTAGCCCTTTCGCCCCTACCGGTGAACGAGCATCTGTCATGAATGAACTTTCACGCCTAGCTATAGCAAAAGCCCATGCTGGGTTTATGGCTTGTTTCTTAGCGTGTTGATTGATTTTTTTATCAAATGCTTTCGGAAATCGTAATTCAACATCATCAAGGTAACCTACTTGTGATAAGGTGAATATTGCTCGGTCAAACCAACCATTTTCATTAGCTAATTTTGCTGCTACAAGCTTTTCGCGATTACTGAGTTGTGTAAGCCAATAACGCCACTCTCTTCGTGCCTCAACATAACGACCTAAGTAATAAAATTCAAATGCTCTCTTCGCAGAGGGATACAACAATATAGTGTTTTTTTCCTGACTACTTATCGTTAATGGGCTATTTTGTAAACTTACGGGTGTCTCTAAATAACTTGCCGCTAAGAAGCCATAGTAATGACGTATACTCGCTAGTTCGTTCATTACATCTTGGCCAAGTTCTAGTTCATCCGTAGCAATCAATGCCCTTGCGTACCAATACTGCCACTGTAATTCTGTTTTATATTTTGCCGGCATTGTTGCTAATTCTTTCAGCACATGTTGCCAATCTTGCTGCTTCAACATCTCAGTTAACTGCCACTGCATGATACTGCGGTCTATCTTTGTTGGATCTAACCTTTCCAGCCAAGTCATTGCTTGAGGGTGATTTTTACTCGCTAACGCCACGGCGAATTTTTCTCTGATTTGTTCATTTTGCAATGTAGAAAAATCAAAGGCCTGCTGCGCCTTTTTATAACTTGCTAGCGCTTTATCCGGGTCACGCCAAACTAACCGCTTAATACCATAAGTATATATTTGGCTTTCTTTTTTTGATTTTTTGATAAACTTATATTGTCTCGTTACTGTTGCAGGATCACGTCTTACTTGATGCCATAACCGCCCTAAATATTGCTGTTCCTTAGGTAATAAATTAGTTAAAAAAGGAATCAGAGTATGTTGTCCACCATCGGCTGCTAACCCTATACGTTGCCATACAATTTTATCCGTCCTATAACCCGCGTTTTGCCACTGTTTAATCAGTGGGTCGCAGACTTTATCTAATGATTTTCCAACCAGCCAAAGCTTTGTCACTTGAGGTAGTACTTCACTCTTAGGCACACCTGCCTTGAGTGAGAACTTCAATTGTTGGCAGCTCAACACTGTATTACTCGTTTTTTTATAAAACGCCAAAAAAAGTGCACCTTTCTCCTTTTCAGCTAAGTAATTCAACCATACTTTTCGAAGAGGCCAGTCTAATGGTGTGTTTTGATATTTATCGAGAAAGGTTGCTATTTCACCTGCTGATGATAATTGCATGGTTTCTATTAAACGCCGCTGGTCTAAGTAAGGCTGCAAAGGATAGTAATGCAATTGATTATAAAGGCTTTTATAGCGAAGGGATGAACTCTGAGCTAAATACTTTTCAGCTTTCAAGAATGTTCTTTGCTGGCCAATATCTGTCAATATTTGCAAATTATCATTTGCTTGCGACATTTTAATTGATGTAAACGCACAGGCCGACAACAATAAAACCTTAAGTGTACTTTTCACTTGCACCTCGGGAATGGAGATATAAATTTCTGGAGAGAGTATTCATCTTTTCTGTTGCTTACTTGAGTATAGCTGAAGCAATTTTATTCAATGCTATTCTCATTTTATTTCTTATGTTCAAATACCTGAATAAGGTATAATTATTTATAAATTAATCTTATTAATGTAAACGCAATGACTACTACTATTTTTCAACAAACTAATCATACTCTCGATGCCATAGGCTTACGCTGCCCAGAGCCTGTGATGATGGTTCGTATGAATATTAGAAAAATTGCTCGTGGTGAAACCTTATTAATAAAATGTGATGATCCATCTACTGCGAGAGATATTCCGAGCTTTTGTCGATTTATGGAACATGAACTTCTTGCACAGCAAACAGAAACGCTACCTTTTTTGTATGTTATTAAAAAAAGTTAAGCCTTGCTCAAGCTTTGTGTAATCAAGTTGTAACTAACTATTTCTGGCTGGAACTTTTTCTTTATTGTATTGCCTTATATTCAACAGCTAGCGATAGCTATTACTCATGGAGCAATACATTATGATCAAATCTAGTAATATTAAATTCATTTCCTTTTTACAAAAAAACAAATCCTTTCTTATTTTTATCTTATTGATGTCCGTATTTCGCAGCGCAGTTGCCGATTGGTACACAGTTCCCACAGGATCAATGCAACCTACGATTCAAGAAGGCGATAGGATTGTAGTCAACAAAATGGCCTATGATTTACGTATTCCTTTTACCGAAGTAACATTGGTCTCTCTTGATACCCCGCAACGTGGTGAAATTATTGTTTTTGAATCAAAAGCAGCGGATATGAGATTAATTAAACGTGTCATTGGTTTGCCCGGTGATGTGATAGCAATGAGTAATGAAATTATACAAGTAAATGGTAAGAGGCTTTCTTATAAACCATCAACTAAACGTTTTGCTTTACAAAAAAACACGACGACTTCTTCGATAGAAACAGTTGGTGATATCAAGCACTACATAAACATAGATAACACAGCAAGTGATAATTATAGTAACTTCTCCCCCGTCACTGTTCCTGCTGGACATTATTTAGTATTAGGAGATAACCGTCGACACAGTGCTGATTCGCGTTTTTATGGCTTTGTTCCACATCATGAGCTACGTGGTAAAGCGACAACCATCGCTTTCTCGGTTAATTACGATAACTATTATTTACCAAGATCAGACCGATTTATCCAAGATATATACGGCATATAACACATTTTATTATAGTAATCCCCAACCCCTTAAGATCTTGAGGATTACTATTACAGCTTTATAATAAAAGCTATGCTGGGATTTTTACTTTTTTCAACATAACAAATAGCTCATCTTTTAGTCTAAGTCTTTGTTTCTTTTTACCATCTAAATATTCATCACTAGTGTTCTCGACACCTTGCTCTATACGGTTAACTTCGTGATCAACTTCATGATACTCACTAAAGAGCCTCGCAAAGTGGTTATCATTCATTTTTAAGTGATGAATTTCATCCGTTAAGTCTGGGAATTCGTGATGTAAATCATGTTTCTCTAATGTCATGTTTTTCTCCAAAGGTTATATTAAATAATTTTTATTAATGGGCACACTTAATACATGTGGTTGTATAGGGTAATGCCGATAATCTAGCGGGATTAATCTGTTCATCACACTCGGTGCAATTCCCGTATAAACCGTCAGTAATTCGTTCTAGTGCTGACTTAACTAACTTTAATTCTAATTTCGCTTCGTGATGTATTTCATCAAGCACATCATCATTTTCGGTTTCAGTTGCTTGTTCAGAAAAATCTTGTGATCTACCTTTATGAAAATCAGCTTCTATTGCGGCAATTCGCTTTATTAGTTGCGCTTTTTTGTCTTCCAATAATGTTGTTATCTCTTTGCTAGGCATAAACAGCTCCTTATTAATCAGTATTTATTTATATTAGCTCTTAGATTCACCTTACGCTTATCTGTATTGCTGTTGTTGATCTAGCACAATTTTTTCGCGTCATTTATAAATATTTATATCCTTGAATTTTGGGCATAAAAAAAGGCCATATTGCTATGACCTTCTCTCAATTTTTTCTAGCTTATATTATTACTGAAGCACAGATATATCCGCGATAGCAAAGAAGCTATTTCTAATTTCATTAAGTAACGTTAAGCGATTAATCTTAACCGCCTCGTCATCACTCATCACCATGACGTTATCAAAGAAAGTATCTATTGGCGCTTTAAGCTGAGCTAATTCAGAAAGTGCTGCTTGATAATTTTTTTCAGCCATTAATGGCGAAACTTTCAAGCTTATCTCTTGATAGATGTTAGCTAAATCACGTTCTGCTTGTTCTGTTGCTAAATTAGTATTAAATACTGAATAAAGCTCACCATCAAATTTAGCTAAGATGTTACCTACACGCTTATTTGCCGCAGCAAGTGTTGCAGCCTCTGGTAATTCACCAAAGAATGTAACCGCTTTAATACGTTTGTCAAAATCAAGTGGAGCACTTGGCTTTTTAGCCAATACCGCTTGGATAACATCAACACTAATACCCTGCTCTTGATAGAATGCACGGAAACGACCCATAATAAATTCGAGGACATCACTAGCGGTATTTTCGTTAACCAGTTTATCGCCAAACAATTCAATACTTTTATTAATCAAAGCTGAAAGGTCTAAATCAAGCTGTTTTTCAATGATGATACGAATACTACCAATAGCAGCTCTTCGTAGCGCAAATGGGTCTTTGTCGCCCTTAGGTGCTTGATTAATACCAAAGATTCCAACCAGGCTATCAATCTTGTCACTAATAGCAACGGCACAGCCAATATTTGCTTCAGGTAAAGTATCACCAGCAAAGCGTGGACGATACTGATCTTCTAATGCTTGAGCTATATTTTCATTTTCACCATCATGTAAAGCATAGTACTTACCCATAGTGCCCTGCACTTGTGGAAATTCCAGTACCATTTCTGACATTAGATCTGTTTTACTCAGTAAACCTGCACGATAAGCATCTTGTGCATTTTCATTTAATTGTTCAGCGACAAACTGAGATAATGCAGCAATGCGCTCAGATTTTGCTTTTAGCGTACCCAACTGCTTTTGGAACAAGACTGACTCAAGGCTAGCAAGTCTAGATTCTAAGCTTTGCTTCTTATCTGTTTTAAAGAAAAACTCTGCATCAGCTAGACGTGGACGTATTACTTTTTCATTACCAAATATTACAGCATTAGGATCTTTAGATTCTATATTGGCAACAAAAATGAATTTATTCACCAATTGACCGGTTTTATCTGTCACGGGAAAATATTTTTGATGATCTTTCATCGAGTATATTAACGGCTCAGATGGAACATTTAAAAAATCTTTGTCGAATGTTCCAACTAACGTAACAGGCCACTCAACTAATGCAGTAACTTCGTTAAGTAACTCTTCATCAATCAAGGCAACAGCATCAATGTCATTCGCTACTTGTTTTATTTGAGCAACAATCTTGTTTTGTCTTTCATTAAAGTCTACTTCTACATAGGCTTTTAATAAGTTAGCTTGGTAATCATTAGCATGTTCAATTGTCACTAAACCTTCATGATGAAAGCGATGACCTTGAACTTGATTACTTGAACTTACACCAAGGGCCTCTCCAGCAATAATCTCACTACCAAAAAGCATCGTTAATGTATGTACTGGGCGAATAAACTGAGTACGCTCAGATCCCCAACGCATTGGCTTGGCAATGGGTAATTTATTTAATGCCGTAGTTACCATTGCAGGTACTAGTTCAGTAACGGTTTTACCCGACACTGTAGCGCGATGAAGTAACCACTCACCTTTGTCAGTAACTAATCGCTCAGCTTGATCAACATCTATGCCGTTCGAACGAGCCCAACCTTGCGCTGCTTTACTGGCATTACCTTCAGCATCAAAAGCAACATTGACTGCAGGCCCACGTTTTTCTACTGTCTTGTCATCTTGTTTTTCAACTAAATCAATCACTTGAATAGCTAATCGACGAGGTGTAGCAAACCATTTAATATCGCTATACGCTAAACCATTACCATCAAGCTGGCTTTTAATGTTGTCATAAAAAGCTATCGCTAATGTTTTTAATGATTTAGGTGGTAACTCTTCAGTACCAAGCTCAATAAGGAGTGTTTCAGTAGTCATTATTTATCTCCTTTAGCTAACGTTTCGTTATTTTTACATAGTGGGAAACCAAGCTCTTCACGTTTTTGATAATAAGCTTGAGCACACCCTTTAGATAAAGCACGTACGCGTAAAATATAACGTTGACGCTCAGTTACAGATATAGCATGACGGGCATCAAGTAAGTTAAAAGCATGTGATGCTTTTATTACTTGCTCATATGCTGGTAAGGGTAAATTGGCTTCAATCAATTTTTGACTGTCTTTTTCACATTGATCGAACTGTACAAATAGCGCATCTACATCTGCATGTTCAAAATTATACGTAGATTGCTCTACTTCATTTTGATGGAAAATATCACGATAATAAACAGTGCCTAATGGGCCATCCGTCCAGACTAAGTCGTAAATGCTATCCACATTTTGGATATACATTGCTAAGCGCTCTAGTCCGTAAGTAATTTCACCGGTAACTGGCGTACATTCTAAGCCACCTACTTGTTGGAAATAGGTAAATTGAGATATTTCCATACCGTTTAACCAGATTTCCCAACCTAATCCCCAGGCACCCAATGTTGGTGATTCCCAGTTATCTTCAACAAAACGTATGTCATGAACAAGCGGGTCTACACCTAGCTCTTTCAATGAGTTGAGATATAGTTCCTGAATATTCTTCGGTGATGGCTTTAACATCACTTGAAATTGATAATAGTGCTGCAAGCGATTTGGGTTTTCACCATAACGACCATCAGTAGGACGACGGCAAGGTTGTACATAGGCACTGCTAATCGGCTCAGGGCCAATTGAGCGTAAAAAAGTCATTGGGTGGAATGTACCAGCCCCAACTTCTAAATCAAGAGGCTGTACTATTACACAACCTTGACGTGACCAATAATCTTGCAATTGCAAAATCAAGCCTTGAAAAGTTTTACTATTGTAAGTTGTCATGGTGTTCAAATTCACTTTTTTGTCTTGTTTAACTGAGCAAAGAATAATTGTTGAAAATTATTTTCGTATTCGTTGCCATATTATGCGATTTATCATTATAGCGTTATTAGAGTATTTATCCTATAAAAATGCCCGGATATGAAGACCGGGCATTTTATTCAGAACCTAATAATCACTATATATCTAGGTTTGAAACTTTTAAGGCATTATCTTCGATAAACTTTCTACGTGGTTCAACATGATCACCCATTAAAGTGGTGAATAATTGATCCGCTGCGATAGCATCTTCAATAGTTACTTGTAACATACGTCGTGTATCAGGATCCATAGTCGTTTCCCAAAGCTGCTCAGGGTTCATTTCACCCAATCCTTTGTAACGCTGTATGTATTGACCACGTTTCGATTCAGCCATCAACCACTCTAAAGCTTCTTCAAAGTTAGTTACTGGATTGACTTTATCACCACGTTTAACGTAAGCACCTTCTTCCATCAAGTCATTAATTGCAGTATTTAAAGACATAATTGCTGCAAATTCTTTTGATTGGATAAACTCATAACTACAATGATATTCTTTATCAATACCATGTTTTCTTACGATAAAGTTAGGGAAGTAAATATTACGTTCTGGGTTGTGCTTCACTTCTATTTTATAGATTGAGCCATTACCATCTTGATTTTCAAGCTGAGTAATTAAATCTTTTGCCCAAGCATTTACTTTGACTTCATCGGTAAAATCTTCGGCTGTGATCGTACTGCTATAAATCATTTTCTCTAAGATATCCGCAGGTATCTGTCTAGATAAGCGTTTAATAATCTCTTTCGTTTTACGGAATTGATTTACTAGCTGCTCTAAAGCAGCGCCTGAAATTGCAGGGGCTTCTTCATTAACATGAATAGAGGCATGGTCAAGTGCAAGTGTTGTTAAGTATTCAGTTAAACCTTCATCATCTTTAATATAACGCTCTTGCTTACCTTTTTTAACTTTATAAAGTGGAGGCTGTGCGATAAAGATATGACCACGTTCCATTATTTCTGGCATTTGACGATAGAAAAATGTTAATAATAACGTACGGATGTGTGAACCATCGACATCAGCATCTGTCATGATAATGATGCTGTGATAACGAAGTTTCTCCGGATTATATTCATCACGGCCAATACCACAACCTAATGCTGTAATTAACGTGCCAACTTCTTGAGAAGATATCATCTTATCAAAACGGGCTTTCTCAACGTTAAGAATTTTACCTTTTAACGGTAATATAGCTTGGTTTCTACGATTACGCCCCTGCTTGGCTGAACCACCAGCAGAGTCCCCTTCCACAATATATATTTCAGATAACGCAGGATCTTTTTCCTGACAATCAGCTAATTTACCCGGTAAACCAGCAATATCTAAAACACCTTTACGGCGAGTCATTTCACGGGCTTTACGAGCCGCTTCACGCGCTCTTGCTGCATCAACTATCTTCATGATAATGGTACGTGCAATTGATGGGTTTTCTAATAGGTATTCACCTAGTTTTTCACCCATAGCTTGTTCAACAGCCGTTTTCACTTCTGATGAAACCAGTTTATCTTTGGTTTGTGAAGAGAATTTAGGATCAGGAACTTTAACTGATATAACAGCCGTTAAACCTTCACGTGCATCATCACCAGTAGCGCTAGTTTCAGTTGCACCACCTTTTTTGGTCTTGTTTAAACCTTCTTTTGTCATGTAAGAGTTAAGCGTTCTTGTTAATGCTGTTCTAAAACCACTTAAGTGAGTACCGCCATCACGCTGTGGAATATTATTGGTAAAACAGAAAATATTCTCTTGGAAGCCATCATTCCATTGCATTGCAACTTCAACAATAATGCCATCTTCACGTTCTAGATCAAAATAGAATATCTCTTCATTTACAGCTGTTTTGTTAGTATTTAAATAATCAACAAATGCCTGAATACCGCCATCATATTGGAAGTGATCTTCTTTGCCTTCTTCACGTTCATCAATTAATCTAATTGATACGCCAGAGTTTAAGAATGATAATTCACGAATTCGTTTTACTAAAATTTCATAATGAAATAAAACATCCGTGAAGGTATCAGTACTTGGCCAGAATCGAACTTCTGTGCCGGTTTTATCACTAACGCCAACTTCAGCGAGTGGCGCTTCAGCTACACCTATGTGATAAAACTGTTCAAATAATTTACCATCACGGCGAATGTTCAATTTAAGTTTTTCACTTAAGGCATTTACTACTGAAATACCAACACCGTGTAAACCACCAGATACTTTATAACCTGAGTCTTCACCACCAAACTTACCACCGGCATGTAGAACCGTCATGATAACTTCAGCTGCAGAAATACCTTCTTCAGGATGAATTTCAGTGGGAATACCACGACCATCATCTTGTACTGACACTGAGCCATCTAAATGGATAGTCACTATAATATCAGAACAATGTCCTGCTAATGCTTCATCGATTGAGTTATCTAGAACCTCAAAAACCATATGATGTAAACCAGTGCCATCATCCGTGTCACCTATATACATACCAGGTCTTTTACGTACTGCATCAAGCCCTTTTAGTACCTTAATACTGGCCGAGCTATATTCATTTTCTACTGTCATAGTTTTTGCCTACTCAATCTTAACTGAATTATTCACAGGTAATATACCACCATGTTTCACGTGAAACATATGATATTTATTTTTACTACTCTCTTTATTAGTAACAGAATCGTCATTAATAAAAGGTTGTAATACACCCTCTTCTATTGCCGTAATAATAACTTGGCAATCCAAAATACTTAACGCTGTTGACAAAGATTCTCTAGAATTAGCATCTAATTCAGCACCTATGTCATCAATAAGTAAAATTGGTTTTACTCGATTAACTCTTGCAATTAATTTAGCTTGTGCAAATGTTAACGCCAGTAAAAACAACTTTTGTTGTCCTCTTGAAAGCTGACTCTCTAATGCCTGCTTTGCAATGAGAAATTTTACATCAAATTTATGCGCTCCATAAATACTATAACCGAAAGCTTGTTCTCTTTCATGGTTATCATGTAACGCGTCAATTAAATTCTTTTTTTGTGGCCATCCCTGTAAATACTGCACAGTAACTTTATCAGCAATACTTGGTAATAAAATTTCTAACCAATGAGGTAACTCTGTAATTAAGTTAGTAATATATTGAGATCTAACTTCAGCAACTTCTTCTGAAAGTTGACAAAACAGCCCAGTCCAATAATCAAATGTCGCTTTATCTAAATGGTGCCTTATACAAGCATTACGTTGTTTGAGTACTCTATTGAATTCCCGCCATTGCTTTGATGAATCATGTTTCACGTGAAACATACCTAACTCTACAAAACGACGACGCTCTTTCGGTCCACCAAAAAACAGTTTAAAACTTTCTGGAGTGACAATTTGTACTGCAATATTCTTAGCTAACTCAGATAAACGCGCATGACGCTCACCATTTATTTTAATGAGCGTAACACCTGTTTGTAAATGTTTACTTAAGCCTAGTTGTAAATCGTTTATATCTTTAACACTAACAACAAAATTATCTGTATCGTAACTTGCAATATGTTCTACTTTACTGGTACGAAATGATTTCCCATGACCTAGAAAAAATATTGCTTCAAGTAAACTACTTTTACCGCTGCCATTATCCCCAACAAAAAAATTAAGTTTTGGATGTAAATCTATAGCAACAGATGATAAATTTCTAAAATTATACGTAGTAAGCCTAGCAACACTCATCAGTAAAAAAAGTACCTATTCACTAAAACATATAATCTATAAACGCATAGGCATAACAACATAAAGCGCTTCGCCATTGTTGCTGCCTTCGATTACTACACTACTGTTTGCATCAGCTAAAGTAAATTTAACATTCTCGTCTTTGATGGCACTTAACACATCAAGGACATAACTAACGTTAAAGCCAATTTCTAAATCGCCATAAGGAAAGTTAATTTCAATTTCTTCCTCGGCTTGTTCTTGCTCTGGATTGTTAGCCGTGATTTTCAAATTAGTATCTGAGAAGTTTAAGCGAACACCTTTAAATTTTTCATTAGATAAAATAGAAGCTCGTGATAGAACCTGACGAAGTGCATCCTTATTGGTTTCAAAAATCTTATCACCATTTCTAGGTAATACGCGTCGATAATCAGGGAAACGGCCATCAACCAATTTACTAGTAAAAGAAAACTCAGAATCAATAATGCGGATATGATTAGAACCTAAAAATATTTGTACTGGTTCATCAACAGGCGCAAGTAGTCTAATGATCTCCAATATCCCCTTACGCGGAACAATAACTTGTCTCGCTGGCAATGCTAAAGAGTCATTAGATATCTTACAAATTGCTAAGCGATGACCATCAGTTGCTACAGAACGAATTTCATTACCTTCACTTTCGATAGACATACCATTGAGATAATAACGAACATCTTGATTAGCCATCGAGAAATGAGTGCTCTCGATTAAACGTAAGAATTCAGATTTTAATAACTGAAATTCTACATCGCCTTTCCACTCTTCAATGTTTGGAAAATCAACCGCAGGTAAAGTAGAAAGTGAATATCGACTACGTCCCGAGGATAATTTAATAGACTCATCGATCACTTCAAAAGAAATCAAAGAGTTTTCCGGTAAGCTTTTACATATATCTAATAACTTACGTGCAGGTATAGTAATTTTACCGTCTTCACCTTGATTCTGTATTTCAGCGTAAGCAACCATTTCTAGTTCTAAATCAGTAGCTGTCAAGGTAAGTGAATGACCACTAACTTCAAAAAGTATATTACTCAATATTGGTAAAGTGCTTTTGCGTTCAACTGCGCCAGAAACCAACAATAATGGTTTAAGTAATAATTCCCTGTTCAGTGAAAACTTCATTTTGGTACCTGCTTAAGTGCTATTGTTATTTTTTTAAATTAAGACGAAAGTGTTCTGATTAAATTTGAATAATCTTCTTTAATATCATGCGTTTCTTCACGTAATGATTTAACTTTACGACAGGCATGTAAAACCGTTGTATGGTCACGGCCACCAAATGCATCACCTATTTCGGGCAAGCTGTGATTCGTTAACTCTTTAGATAATGCCATGGCTATTTGACGAGGTCGAGCAACCGAGCGATTTCGTCGTTTTGATAACAAGTCCGCAATTTTAATTTTATAATATTCAGCAACAGTTCGTTGGATATTATCTATAGTAACTAATTTATCTTGTAAGGCGAGTAAATCTCGTAATGCTTCACGAACAAAGTCGATGGTAATAGCACGACCAGTGAAATTAGCATTAGCAATAACACGATTCAAAGCGCCTTCCAACTCTCGAACATTTGAGCGAAGACGTTTTGCAATAAAGAAAGCAACTTCATCAGCCAGGTTAATCTGACTTTCTTCTGCTTTGCGTTTTAAAATTGCGACACGTGTTTCAAGCTCTGGTGGTTCAATAGCTAAGGTTAAGCCCCAACCAAATCGAGATTTCAATCGATCATCAACACCAATAATTTCTTTCGGATATCGATCGCTCGTCAATATAACCTGTTGATTACCTTCAAGAAGTGCATTAAATGTGTGAAAAAATTCTTCTTGAGTTCGTTCTTTACCTGCAAAAAATTGAATATCATCAATCAGCAAAGCATCAACACTACGGTAATATTGTTTAAATTTTTCCATGGCATTATTTTGTAATGCTCGCACCATATCTTGAACAAAACGTTCTGAATGCATATAGGCGATTTTAGCGTTGGGCTTATTGAGTAAAATCCCATTACCAACCGCATGTAACAAATGCGTTTTACCTAAACCTGTACCACCATAAATAAATAATGGGTTGTAGGCTGTACCTGGATTATCTGCAACTTGAGAAGCCGCAGCTCGAGCAAGTTGATTAGATTTACCTTCAACAAAATTTTCGAAGGTGTAATTTAATCGTACATTGGTCTTTTTAGGAATATTACTTTCAGGCTCAGTAGCTTTCGGTGCTGAACTTGCTTTTGAAAACATAGACTCGTTACCGCCATTACTTCGAGTAACAGGATTATTGGTAACGCTATTATTAATTATTGGTTTACTGCCAACGTCAAAGCGAAGTAATAGTGGATTACTTGGTTCGTTAATAGTAAGAAGTTCATTTATGCGATTTACATATTTATCTCTAACCCAATCTAGAACAAAACGATTTGGAGCATATAACGTCATAACATTTTCATTTATAACGCATTGTAAGGGTCGGATCCACATACTAAATTGCTGAGCAGGCAATTCTTCTTGCAGAACAGATAGGCATCTTTGCCAAGGTGAATGATCCAACCAAAACTCCAGTAGTAACTAGGCTATTATTTTTCTGATGGCTATTATCTATTGAGTTATCCACAAGTGCAATATTGACTTTTCACTATTATAATTTTATTTTAAACAAATAAAGATAAGTCATTGTATATTATATATAAATAACCATAATATTAACAAAAATAAGTAGGCTATTTATCCGTGCTTTTTACTTAAAAGCAACATTTAACTGAATTAGTTATTCAGATAATAAAACAGTAATGTGATAAAACTGTGAATATCATTAGTAATACCAGTAAAGATCACAAGGATCATCGCTTAAAAAGCAAGGATCTTTGTGAAAATAGCTGACATAAGTGATTGACAATTTCCCCAGTAAGCTTTAATATTCGGCCTCATTTTTTAGACTGTGTGCTCAATAGGCTGTTTTGCCAGGGCAACAACAACCGACGGATTAGCGTAATGAAAAGAACATTTCAACCTAGCGTATTAAAGCGTAAGCGTAACCACGGGTTTCGTGCTCGTATGGCAACTAAGAACGGACGTGCTGTAATAGCTCGTCGTCGTGCGAAAGGCCGTGCACGTCTTAGCGCATAGTATCGAACCTTGTTTACAATGTTTGATATAAGGTAGCCTGACTATGGCTACTTACAAATTTAATCGGGAGTCACGTTTGTTGACTCCCGGTCATTTTCAAGCGGTTTTTTCTAAACCTATCCGCTTTGGCTCTCGCCACTTTACTTTATTAGTAACACAAAAACCTCATACTCTCGTCTCTGATAAACATAATTCTGTTGCCAAAAACCGTTTAGGCTTAGCTATTGCTAAAAAGCGAGTAAAACTTGCTGTACAACGTAATCGTGTAAAAAGGCAAGTCAGAGAAAGCTTCCGCTTAAACCAAGATAATTTACCTGCTATCGATATAGTCGTTATGGTAAAGTCCGGTATTGATCAACTTGATAATAAGACGATAAATCAGGAATTAGAAAATATATGGCGAAAAATAATTCAGCGCCACAAAAACTAGTAATAACGGGTATAAAAGGCTATCAACGCTTTATTAGTCCGTTACTAGGTTCTAATTGTAGATTTACTCCAAGCTGTTCTACTTATGCAACCGAAGCAATTATCCGTTTTGGTGTAATAAAAGGTGGTTGGTTGGCAAGTAAACGTATATTAAGATGTCATCCACTCAATGATGGCGGCGAAGATCCAGTGCCTCCTATAAAAAAGGTTAAATAGCCTACCTAGACTAAAAGATAGTAGGTTATCAAGCTAACCTATATTAGTATGCCACGCACTTATCAAATTTAAATTATGCACGGGATAATATTCCTTTGCCAACAAAGAAGAGAAGTAAATTTTATGGAATCCCAACGCAGTCTACTTTTTATTGCGCTCATGGTTGTTACCTACTTACTGTTTAGTCAATGGCAACAACAAAATGCCGTACTTCCTGAACAAACAAGTATTACTCAAAACCAGTCAGCTGAAAATGCCAACTCAGACTTCGTGCCTGAATCATCAGATGCTCAAGTAAGTTCGGTAAAATCAAACGAGACTTCTGCCAAATTAATCACAGTTACCACTGATACATTTATCTTGAAAATTAATAGTCAAGGTGGTGACATAGTTGAAGTTAAATTACGTAAATTCGATACCGAGCAAGGTAATGGTATTCCTTTTACTCTTTTACAAAATGGTAATCAAAAATATATTGCTCAAAGTGGTTTAACCGGCGCTAACGGTATTGACCGTATAATCAAAGGTCGCCCAATTTATACCAGCACGAAAAGCAACTATGAATTAACTAATGACAATTTAAGTATTGATTTGGTTTTTCATGATGCTAGCGGTATGACAGTAACTAAACGTTTTACCTTTAATAAAAATAGCTACAGCGTTGATGTTGAATACTTAATAGACAACAACACAGCTAACAGTGTTTCTGTACAAATGTATGGTCAGCTTAAACAATCGACTGTTGTAGAATCAGGTGGTGGCATGTTACCAACCTACCGCGGTTCAGCTTACTCAACAACAGAAGATCGTTACGAAAAATATGATTTTGACGATATTCAAGAAGCAAACTTAACTAAGGTGACTGCTGGTGGTTGGGTAGCAATGCTTGAACATTATTTCGTTTCTGCTTGGGTTCCAAAAGCTGAAGATAGTAACCAACTTTATACAACATATAGTAATAATTTTGAAGCGGTTATTGGCTTTAAAGCTCCAGCAGTTATCATTGATGCAGGTCAGCAAGGTTCAACGTCTGCAATATTCTATGTAGGTCCTAAAGATCAGTATGCACTAGATGAAATTTCTGACGGTTTAGGTTTAACTATTGATTACGGTTTCTTATGGATGATTAGTAAACCACTATTTTGGCTGTTACTAACTATCCAAAGTTTTGTTATTAACTGGGGTCTTGCAATTATCTGTATCACCTTAATTGTTAAAGGTGGTATGTATCCATTAACTAAAGCGCAATATACCTCAATGGCTAAAATGCGTGACTTAGCACCTAAAATGGCACAACTAAAAGAACGCTTTGGCGATGACAGACAAAAAATGTCACAAGCCACTATGGAAATGTATCGTAAAGAAAAGGTAAACCCAGCAGGCGGTTGTTTACCACTAATACTTCAGATGCCTATTTTCTTAGCGCTTTACTGGGTATTCTTGGAAAGTGTTGAATTACGTCACGCACCATTCGTATTCTGGATTCAAGATTTATCAGCTATGGACCCGTTCTTTGTATTACCTGTGCTTATGGGTGCAAGTATGTATGTTATGCAAAAAATGCAGCCTATGACAATACAAGATCCTATGCAGCAAAAAATTATGCAATACATGCCAGTAGTATTCTCAATATTCATGGCTTGGTTCCCATCGGGTTTAGTACTTTACTGGTTAGTAAGTAACTTAATTTCAATTGCACAAATGAAAGTTATCTTTGCTGGCATCGCTAAGAAAAAAGAAGAAAAAGCAGCGTAAACTCTGCAAAGTGTAATATTTAAAAACATATAAAAAGGCGATTACTGCTAAAACAGTAATCGCCTTTTTTATTAATAGAGAGTTAACTTTTAGGCATTTAACTCGGAAATAAAGTAAAATAATCGTCATTCAGATTTCAACGTAATTACCTAGCCATGACTTCAATTTCTCAAAAAACGACAATCGCCGCACAAGCCACAGCACCAGGGCGTGGTGGCGTCGGTATTATTAGAGTATCAGGCCCAGAAGCCAAAAATGTTGCTCTCGCTATTTTAGGTAAACTACCCGAAGTAAGAAAAGCTGAATATCTACCCTTTTTAGATAGCACATCGACTGATAAAGCACAGGTATTAGATCAAGGTATCGCGCTCTACTTCAAAGCACCTAACTCATTTACTGGCGAAGATGTCATTGAGTTTCAGGGCCACGGTGGGCCCGTTATTTTAGATATGTTGCTTAAATCAATACTTGCGTTACCCAAAGTCATTATGGCTAAGCCTGGAGAGTTTAGTGAGCAAGCCTTTTTAAATGACAAACTCGATTTAACCCAAGCAGAAGCGATTGCTGATTTAATTAACTCAAGTTCAGAACAAGCGGCGCGCTCTGCCCTGCACTCTTTACAAGGCGACTTCTCAAAACTCGTCAATGAAATGGTCGAAAGTATTATTCACTTACGCATGTATGTAGAAGCTGCCATTGATTTTCCAGAAGAAGAAATTGATTTTCTGGCTGATAAAAAAATAGTTAATGACTTAAAAAGTATTATTAACAAAGTAGAAGATGTTCGTAAACAAGCCCAACAAGGCAGCATTATTCGTGAGGGAATGCGCGTAGTGATTGCAGGCCGCCCTAATGCGGGTAAATCAAGCTTATTAAATGCATTGAGTGGCAAACAAACCGCTATAGTTACCGATATTGCCGGTACCACCCGTGATGTGCTCGCCGAACAAATTCATATCGATGGCATGCCATTACATATTATTGATACTGCAGGATTACGAGACAGTGATGATGTAGTTGAGAAGATTGGTATTGAACGTGCTTGGCAAGAAATTAATAAAGCCGACCGCGTGTTATTAATGGTTGATGCCAGTGAAGATCACAGTATCTTAGAAGATGAACAAGACATCAAAGCTTACTACCCGGAGTTTTTTGCCAAACTACCAGAAAATATTGGTTTGACGCTTATTAGAAATAAAGCTGATGTAAATGACGCCAAAACAGGCTTTACCGAGTTTACTGATACTGATGGCACACAACACGCTATTATCACCTTGTCAGCAAAGACAGGAAAAGGCGTTAATAACCTTAAAGAGCACTTAAAAACGATTATGGGTTACCAAGGTAGTACTGAGGGTGGCTTTATGGCTAGAAGACGTCACTTAGTGGCGCTAGAGAATACTCACCAGCATTTACTTGTCGGCTTAGAACAACTTGAGTGTTACGTTGCGGGGGAAATATTGGCAGAAGAACTGCGTATTTGTCAGCAAGAATTAGATCAAATCACGGGAGAATTTACCAGTGATGATCTTTTAGGTAAGATCTTTAGCTCGTTCTGTATTGGTAAATAATTACCAATACAAGTGACTTAATTACTGCACTTATCATCTAATAAAGTGCAGTTCCTTCTAACAGACTGAACTGTTGATATATAGCCTTTTATTGCTCACATAATAACGTCTAATAGCTCTAAACTTTGGTGTTATTGACCTATTATTTATCGAGTAAATTAGTCATAACACCTATCATATATCCCGCATTATCTTATTTATAAATATCTGCTTTTGCTCTTTCATGACCAAGCTAAAAATGACCCACATCTATCGCGAGATAATATTTACTTAACTTTGTATGATAAATGCTACTTTGATCAGCCTATATAGATAGTGTAATAAGCGATAAATAAGCATTTTCACAGTAAATTCCTACTTAATAATGTGCCTATTGGAAAGTAATTACAGCTAACACTATTTAAAATGACAACAATAAACTAACTATTCAAAGTAAACTATTTTAACTATTTCTTTATCAAAACTAGGCTTAAGTAATACAATAACAGTTCTTAATTCCCCATATTTAATTAAAAAGAGACCCTCTATGAGCGCAATTCAAATCATTGTTGGCAGCATGCTTGGCGGCACCGAATATGTTGCAGAAGCCTGTGAAGAAACCCTAATTGAGCTTAATTATAAGGTGGATATCCACTTAAAACCGGATCTTAATAACGTCATCAACAACACTTTCCCTACGAATAACGAACAAAATATCGACAGTGATTTAGTCAAAAAGCCAATTTGGATCCTATGTACCTCAACACATGGTGCTGGTGACTACCCTGACAACATCAAGCAATTTGTTAGTGATCTAACTCATTGTGAACAAGATCTATCCACGGTTAGTTTTTTAACCATAGGGATCGGAGATTCTAGCTATGATACTTTCTGCAAAGCAGCGGTAGATATATCAAAACTTTTAATTTCAATGGGTTGCAAAGAATTATCAACAATTAAAACCTTTGATATGTCAGAAGATATTGATCCAGAAGATCTTGTTCAGCAGTGGATCCGAACAAATATAGATCTACTTTCGATCTAAGGTGATCACTTACCCATAAGTTATACACAGTTATTGATGTATATTTTTACCTTTGTGGATAAAACACTGAATAACCCGTTAATTTTCTATTATTATTCAGTGGATTAAAATACTTTTTAAACGTCTTGTGGATAACTAGCCATTTTGATCAAAGCTTATTCGCTGGTTGATCAACGGTTGATCACAATGTTATCATTGCCGTTAGTTACTAATAAATATAATAAAAAAGTACTTACCCACAGAAAATAACGATCATAATAAGTAATAATAACAAGATCTATCTAAAGATCTCTTTTTATATATTAAGGATCAGCCCCGATCATTTTTACGAATTTGATCGTATCCCTGAAGAGAAAAAAGCGGTAAAATACGTTCCCTAATTTTTGAGTCTTGCAAATTTTGCAATTAACTTTAAATAAAAACTTTAACTAATTTTAACCAAGCAGGATTGTTATTTTATGTGGTATCAAGAGTCTTATGACGTAATTGTTGTTGGTGGTGGTCATGCGGGAACCGAGGCCTCACTTGCTGCTGCGCGTATGGGCTGCAAAACGTTGTTGTTAACTCATAACATTGACACGCTAGGCCAAATGTCTTGTAATCCTGCCATTGGCGGTATCGGCAAAGGTCATCTCGTTAAAGAAATTGATGCACTCGGTGGTTTGATGGCAACGGCCATTGATCATAGTGCGATTCAATTTAGAACATTAAATTCAAGCAAAGGCCCAGCAGTTAGAGCTACTCGTGCTCAAGCTGATCGCGTTTTGTATCGAAACTATGTTCGTAACGTACTGGAAAACCAAGAAAATCTAACTATTTTTCAACAACCATGTGATGACTTGATCCTTGAAAACGATCGCGTAGTTGGTGTGTCGACGCAAATGGGTCTTAAATTTAAAGGTAAAACAGTCGTGCTTACGGTTGGTACTTTCCTTTCAGGACTGATTCACATTGGTTTAAATAATTATCAAGGTGGACGAGCAGGCGATCCAGCGAGTATAAATCTAGCAGCAAAAATGCGAGATATGCCGTTTAGAATGGATCGTTTAAAAACAGGTACTCCACCAAGGCTTGATGCAAGATCATTAGATTTTTCTGTTATGGAAGAGCAAGCGGGTGATACTCCTCGTCCTGTGTTTTCTTTCATGGGATCCCAAGCGGATCATCCTGAACAAATATCTTGTTTTATCACGCATACTAACGAACAAACTCACCAGCATATTCGTGATGGTTTAGATCGATCTCCAATGTATACTGGCGTAATTGAAGGTGTTGGCCCTAGATACTGTCCATCAATTGAAGATAAGATCACCCGCTTTGCAGATAAAACATCACATCAAATATTTGTTGAACCTGAAGGCTTAACGACTCATGAAGTATACCCAAATGGTATTTCAACGAGTTTACCTTTTGATGTACAAATGAACTTAGTACGTTCAATTAAAGGCTTTGAAAACGCTTTTATTACCCGTCCAGGTTATGCCATTGAATATGACTATTTCGATCCTCGTGATTTAAAACAAAGTTTAGAAAGTAAATTTGTTCAGAACTTATATTTTGCTGGTCAAATTAATGGTACTACCGGTTATGAAGAAGCTGGTGCTCAAGGGCTTATCGCTGGAACTAATGCTGCTAACAGAGTTAAAGAGCGTGATGAGTTTATTCTCGGTCGCGATCAGGCTTACATGGGTGTGTTAATAGATGATTTAGCAACACTCGGCACTAAAGAACCTTACCGTATGTTTACTTCACGTGCAGAATACCGCTTATTACTTCGTGAAGATAACGCTGATATACGCTTAACTGAGCAAGGTCGTAAAGTTGGTTTAGTTGATGATGCTCGCTGGCAACGATTTAATGAGAAGATGGAAAACGTTGAGCTTGAACGTCAACGCTTACAATCTACTTGGGTACAAAAGGATCACACAAAAATAGATCAAATAAATGCTTTGCTTAAAACGCCTATGAGCAAAGAGGCAAGCTTGGAAGACTTAATTCGTCGTCCAGAAGTAAACTATGTTGATTTAATGAAAATTGAGGGCTTAGGGCCAGCAATAGCAGATAAGCAAGCTTCTGAACAAATTGAGATTCAAACTAAATATGCAGGTTATATCGACAGACAACTTGATGAAATAGCCAAGAGAAAGCGCAATGAAGATACTTTCATACCGACAGATTTTGATTATCAGCAAATTTCAGGTCTTTCTAATGAAGTTGTTGCTAAATTAAAAGATGCTCGTCCAGAAACTATTGGTAAAGCTTCTCGAATTTCTGGTATTACTCCAGCGGCAATTTCGTTATTATTAGTCTACTTAAAAAAACACGGTCTTTTACGCAAATTAGCGTAGAAGCAATAGCTAGGGGCGGGCTGCTAATTAACTCTCAATTTAATGTTAAGTAGTGAGGCTCGTCTAAAAATAATGACATTAACACAGCAATTATCGACACTGATTAGTAAAACTGAGCTTGTCGTATCTCAAGAGCAAATAGATTTACTTATTCAATACGTTGAGTTACTCAATAAATGGAATAAAGCTTACAACCTGACTTCTGTTCGCGATCCTAGTGAAATGCTAATTAAACATATTATGGATAGTTTAATGGTGGGTGAAGTACTTATTGGTGAAAACTTTATAGATGTAGGTACTGGTCCTGGTTTACCCGGCATACCATTAGCTATTTTGTATCCGGAAAGAAATTTTGTTTTATTAGACAGTTTAGGTAAACGCATCACTTTTCTTAGACAAGTTATCTTTCAATTAAAACTTGCTAATGTCACACCAGTGAAAGCGAGAGTTGAAGATTACCAAGGTGAGCAACCTTTTGATGGCGTATTAAGTCGTGCCTTCTCTTCCCTTAATGATATGGTAAGCTGCTGTCAGCATTTAATTACCACTGATCAAGGACGATTTTTTGCACTTAAAGGGCGATATCCTCAGGACGAAATCTCACAATTACCTGAAAATATTACTTTAGTTGATAGTCACGAGATTATCGTGCCTGAACTGGTTGGTGAACGCCATGTTATAGTGCTGAAGAAGTTGCACTAGAAATACAATAAATATAGAGGCGCTTGTGGGAAAAATAATAGCAATTGCAAACCAAAAAGGTGGCGTGGGTAAAACCACTACCGCGGTTAATTTAGCTGCCTCGTTGGCGGCGACAAAACGCAAAGTTTTATTAGTTGATTTAGATCCACAAGGCAATGCAACAATGGCTAGTGGTGTTGATAAATACCAAGTTCATGCGACCTGTTATGAATTATTAGTTGAAGAGCAAAGTGTTGAAGATGTTGTCATCAAAGAAACATCAGGTCTTTATCATTTAATTTCTGCCAACACCGATGTAACAGCAGCAGAAATCAAGCTAATGGAAGTATATGCGCGTGAACAGCGTTTAAAAAACGCTTTAGCGCCGGTAAAAGACTTTTATGACTTCATCATCATTGATTGTCCACCATCGTTGAATATGCTTACCGTTAACGCAATGACTGCAGCTGATTCCGTTCTAGTGCCAATGCAATGTGAATACTATGCATTGGAAGGCTTAACAGCGTTAATGGATACAATTACTAAGTTAACGTCAGTGGTGAATGATAAATTACATATTGAAGGCATACTTCGTACTATGTATGATCCTCGAAATCGCTTAGCTAATGATGTATCTGAGCAATTAAAACGACATTTTGGTGATAAAGTTTATCGCAGTGTAATCCCTCGAAATGTTCGTTTAGCTGAAGCGCCAAGTTTTGGTACGCCAGCGATGTATTACGATAAATCTTCAACAGGTGCTAAAGCTTACTTAGCGCTTGCTGGTGAAGTATTACGTAAAAATGATTCGGCTAAAAAAGCCAAGCAAGCTACGGCCAATGTTGCCAGCTAGCGCAAAGGAAAATTATGAGTACAGCAAAACGTAAAGGCGCTAGTCGCTTAGGTCGTGGTCTTGATGCCTTATTATCACCAGCGATTTCTGGTGCTGAAACCCAAGCGAATACGACTGAAGCAAGCAATAGTGTAAAAGCGACAGAAAATGAACTATTAAAGCTGCCAATTGCAAAGCTTATACCGGGTAAATATCAACCTCGCCGCGGTATGTCAGATGCAGGTCTTGAAGAGTTGTCTTTATCTATTCAATCACAAGGTATCATTCAACCAATTGTAGTTCGTTTAGTTGAAGGTGATCAGTATGAAATTATTGCCGGTGAACGTCGATGGCGTGCTGCTAAATTAGCACAGCTAGATATTGTTCCTTGTTTAGTTAAAAACGTACCTGATGAGTCAGCAGTAGCGATTGCGTTAATTGAGAATATTCAACGCGAAGATCTTAATGCGATGGAAGAAGCGGTTGCGTTAGAGCGCTTATTAACAGAATTTGATTTAACGCATCAAGAAGTAGCTACAGCTGTAGGTAAATCTCGTACTACGGTGACTAACTTATTACGTTTAAATAACTTAAACGAAGAAGTAAAAACCTTGTTAGAAAATGGTGATATAGAAATGGGCCATGCTCGTGCTTTATTAGCATTAGAAGGTGATATACAAACCTCAGCCGCACAAACTGTCGCCTCTAAAGAGTTAACGGTAAGAGATACTGAGGCGTTAATTAAAAATATTCAAAATCCTGTTGCTGATAAAGAACAAGTCGAAAAAGCTATTGAAACTATAGAACTAGAGCAAGGTTTAGCTGATAAAATTGGTGCTAAGGTTGCTATTATCCATAATAAAAAAGGCAAAGGTAAGCTTGTTATCTCATACGATAACTTAGCAAAACTTGAAGAGATATTAGCTAAAATTAACTAATAACTTTCTGTCTATAATACCCAAAATAAAAACCAGCTTAGTGCTGGTTTTTTGCATTTTCAAGTATTAATTGTTGTAAATGGTATTTAGAGAATAATGCAATTTTATACCTATTTAGCACTACAAAGTTAAAATTAAACGAGGTAATTGTTGTGATCGAGTATCACTATCATGGTACGGGTAGTAATAAAGTTGATGATTACACTGAATTTGCCACTCAAGCGCCCTATTATAAATCTGGCGTGTATTTATATGGTGAACATTATAATTATCCAGCTTTTACTTATATAGCCTCCTCATTAGCTTATGTGAGTGCTAGTGCTTTATTGTATAAGTGATAGTTCAGTATTTTTGACTATCAATAGTGAAACTAGTTGGAGTGATAATTTATATTCTGATTTTGGACTGTATATAAGTCATGGTGACACGATGCAATACCAAAGAAATGGTGCTGATGCTGAATATGTTTTTGGATCTGAGTTCGGAGCCTATCCATTGAGTCTTTATGCCAGTTTAAGGTATTATTTTTAGTTTTTGATTTGAGTAATTATTTAACGTAAAGTGTTAATAGTTATTATTTTCAAGGATGAAATTATGCAAGAACTCCCTCCCCTTACACTAGTAAAAACGTGGCTTGAAGTTGTTCAACAACTCGAAATCCCCATCACCATACGTGAAAAACGCAGAAAATTACTCACCTATTATTTCGGCTCTATTGAGCAAGCAAAAAGGTATGTACAAGAAAATGATGATTACCGGAAGTTAGTCTCTTAGACTTATTGATGGTCCACCCGACAGGAGTCGAACCTGTGACCTCGCCCTCCGGAGGGGCGCGCTCTATCCAGCTGAGCTACGGGTGGTTTATTGATGCTAAATATTGTTAATAATATAACCTCAATGGATACGCGGCAGATACTATAATTTATCAATATACTTGTCTAGTTAAGTTATGAAAATATCTCAGGAGTTTATAGGTGTACCTGCCGCTTTAATCTTATCTTCGCCATATTTTCAATATTTATGTACTTTAGTGGCAAAAATGCCTAAAGTTATGAATACCCTATCAAATTTTAGGTTGTATTATCAAAATGAAACCACGTATTCTCGGGTTACTTGCAAGTTTGTTCATTGTTAGTGTGTCTTTAGTTATCCCCATTTATGCGCAACAACTTGAAACTAAAACTATTAAAGCTGAACCCATGGTTCAACAAATTAGCCGTACGGGTAAATTAACGTTTAAACGAACACTAAATTTGTCCTTCAAAAGTAATGGTTATCTCGATAAACTTAATATTGATGAAGGTGATAGTTTTACTAAAGATCAGTTACTTGCACAACTTGACATCGAAGAGCTTACCGCCGAAAAAAATGCTAGCTATGCACGTTTATTACAAGCAAAACGTGAAATTAGGCGTATTAAGACACTTCTTACTAAAAAGCTAAGTTCACAACAAGCATTAGATGATGCAAAAACCTTGGTTGAAACAACACGTGCTAGTCATAAAATAGCAGAATATAACCTTTCAAAATCTCAGCTGATAGCACCCTTTGATGGTGTAGTATTAACTCGATTTACCGAGTTAGGTGAATTGCAAAACCCTAATCAACATGCCTTAAAAATAGCGGCTATAGAAAACAATTTAGTGGTTCGTGTCGCCTTAACGTCAGCTGAATTGAATTTAGTTGAATTAAATCAAAAAATAGACATTCATTTAACGTCATTTGGGCTAATCACTGGCTCAGTGAGTAAAATCCCAGCTATTGCTGATCAACAAAGTCATTTATTCACTATTGAAATATTATTAGAAAATTTGAAGGTAAATCAAGTTGTTGTTGGGCAGTTAGCGCATGTATTAACGGATGTTATTACCAATACGTTTGCCTATCGATTACCGCTTGAGGCGCTCAATAGTGTTGATAATCAAGGTAGAGCTTTAATTATGGTAGTGGATTCTGACACAACCAAGGCTGAAAGTTATCACCAGCAAGCTTTTATGATTAAGCGACTTTCAAATGAATATATCTATTTATCTGCGCAGCCAAGTGCCCTACCCTTAACTATTGTCACCAGAGGTTGGCAACATCTTGCGTTAGATAATAAGCAATTAGATGAAGCTCAGTAAAGGGAAATAGCAGGTGAAACTCCCTAGATTAGCGATAGATAATGCGCAATTCACCTTAACTATTTTTTTATTATTGGTTTTGATTGGTGTTGTGTCTTATTTAAATATGCCTCGCTCAGAAGATCCTCAGTTTGACTTGCCGGTCACCTTAATTGAGGTGGTTTACCCTGGTGCCTCACCCAGTGATATTGAAACCTTAGTGGTTGATCCGCTTGAACAAGAAATTGCTGATATCGAAAATATTAAAAAGATAGAGGCAAAAATCCATAATGGCGCGGTTAGAATTACCATAGATTTTCTTTATGGTACCGATGCGGAAGCTGCGTTTAATAAAGTAAAGCAGGCGGTATCAACCGTAAGACCTAGTTTACCTGCTGGCGTTGCTGAGTTGCTGGTATTAAAAGCAACCCCGAGTAGTGTTGCCATAATGCAGTTGGCTTTGTGGTCTGAACCGACAGACTACAAAACTATGGAATTACATGCCAAGTTACTTGAAAAAAGACTAGAAACGATAGCTAGTGTGCGCAAGGCCAGTATATGGGGATATCCGCGACAAATTGTGGCAATAGATATTAATCTACCGTTATTAAAACACTATGGCCTAGCACTGACTGATATAACTCAAGTTCTTCAAGGACGAGCATTGAATGTAACCCCTGGTTTTGTTGATGCCAGCACACGGCGCTTTAATGTTAAAGCCAGTGGCAACTTTACTCAGTTAACTGAAATACAAAACACCATTATTAGTGATAGCAATATAGTGAGCGCCAATGGCATCTTGAAAGTAAAAGATGTCGCTAAGGTCAGTTTTACCGATGCAGAGCCGAGTTATTTAGCATACTTTGATGATATACCTGCAATATTTATTACGGTAGAACAGCGTGAAAAAACCAATATATTTGTCTTAACTGAGCAAATAAACCAAGAAATTGAGCAATTTAAACAGACTTTGCCTAGTAACATCAAACTGGATAAGTTATTTCAACAAGCTGACAGTGTTAATGTCCGTGTTAATGGATTTTTTGATAACTTAACACAAGGCCTAGTCATTGTTGGTTTGATGGCCTTGTTTTTTTTAGGGATCAGAGAAGCATTAGTCGTGATCCTTGCTATTCCTATTTCATTTTTAATGGCAATAGGTTGGCTTGATTTTAGTGGTTATGGTTTACAGCAAATGTCGATCGTTGGTTTGATTATCGCATTAGGTCTATTAGTTGATAACGCCATTGTGGTGACCGAGAGTATTCATAGAGAAAAGAAAATTGGTAAAGATATAAACGATGCGGCAGCAAGTGGTACCAGTAAAGTCGCTTGGGCCATTGCCAGTGGTACTATTACCACCATGTTAGCCTTTTTACCTATGCTGATGATTCAAAGTGATACCGGTGACTTTATTCGCTCAATGCCCGTAACCGTAGTTTTAGTATTACTAGCTTCATTATTAGTGGCGTTAACGTTAACGCCACTTTTAGCAAGTAAGTTATTTGTTGTTATTGATAAAGGCAGTTCAGCTAAAGCGGCTAAAAGTTATACCCTTCAGCATTACGCCAACAAATTTGCTGAAAAGCGTTATAGCAATACTTTAAAGATGTTAATGCGTTATAAAGTAAGCGTTATTGTCGTTAGTTTACTGATGTTAGTTGCTATGTTTTCTTTGTTTGGGCAAGTAGGCGTGAGTTTATTTCCTAAAGCAGAAAAACCTATGTTACTCATTAATGTCACGACACCAGCGAACTCATCGTTAGACTATACAGATAAAGTTCTTCAGCAAGTACGTCAGCATGTTAAGCAGTATGCTTTAGTTGATAAGGTAGCGCTTAATGTTGGCAATTCAAACCCACGTATTTATTATAACGAAGTCCCAAAGCGCGGCATTATCCGTTTTGGTCAAGCATTACTGGTATTAAGAGAATATCAGTCTGATGAAGTATCCGCTTTAGTAGCAAAATTACGTGATGATTTTAGTCAATGGCAGCAGGCGGAAATAACCGTTAAAGAATTTACTCAGGGTCCGGTGACCGATCAGGTTATTGCCATTAGGCTATTAAGTGAATCACTAAGTGATTTAGAAAAAGTGGCTAATGACCTTGCGGCTAAAGTACGACAGTTACCCGGTGTTGTAAATATCGATAACCCCATTGGCATGGCAAATACTGAGTTGGCGCTAACGATTAATTACCAGCAGGCAGCATTGAGTGGTGTGAGTGTTGAGCGATTAGATAAAACCATTAGTACTATTTTATCTGGTACTACTATTGGCCAATTTAATGATATTAACGGCGAAGATTACCCTATTATTATTCGCCAAAAAAATCCCAGCATTGATAGTTTGTCAGCAATTGAACTTAGCAATAATCAAGGTGTTTCAATTCCCCTTGAACAACTCGCTACCATGGAACTACAAAAGGGCGGCAGTGACTTTTTTCATTACCAAAAGCTACGCATGGCTAAAGTATCTGCCGATGTCAAAACGGGCTATTCAGTTGGCGAAATCACTAAACAGTTGGTGAATTACCTTGAACAGTATGATTTACCTGAAGGTATGCATTTTACATTGGGTGGAGAAGAAGAATCTCGACAGAAGACTTTTGCTGGCCTAACACAAGTTATGCTTATTACGGCGATAGGAATATTTGCTGTATTGGTGCTGCAGTTCAAATCAATTTTGCAGCCCCTGATTATTTTTAGTTCCATTCCTTTTGCCATGGCAGGATCTATCATAGGCTTGTATTTAACCGGTTTATCTTTTTCTATGATGGCTTTTGTTGGCTTGATCAGCTTATTTGGTATTGTTGTTAACAATGCCATTATTTTGATTGATAGTACCAACGTTAATTTGCGGTTAGGTTTAGATAAACGCTCGGCAGTACTAAAAGCGAGTGCTGTTCGTTTTACGCCAATACTCTTAACAACCTTAACCACGATAGGTGGCTTAATTCCATTGACCTTGTTCGGCGGCAGTTTATGGCAACCTCTTGGTGTGGTACTTATTTCTGGTTTATGTGTTTCTGCGCTTTCAAGCTTTTTGTTGGTGCCAATTTTAACGGAACTCTTTACTGGTAAAGCTAATGGAAATATCGCTAGCTAAGTCGTTATCCCCCTTAAGTTAAGCCAATAAAACCAAGACATCATGATGAATTAATATATAATAATTTTAATTTCGGCCAACATATCAATATGGCAAGTTATTAATTTTTTCACTAATAATTTAAAGTGACTAATTGATGCAACAGATATAAATATTTTAGGATTTAAGTAAATGGAAGTAATTGGCACCTCAGGTTATTTTTTAGCAGCCTGTGCTTATGCAGTTTTTATTTTATTACTTTTAGCAGCACGTAATAAAACTCTCGCCGGTGCTTTAGTACTGTTAGCATCATTGCTGGTTTTTTCTTCCTCTCTTAGTGCTGCACTACAGCCAAAACAAGGATTTTCATTGCTTATCGTTATGGCAATAGAAACCTTTAAATTAGCTGTTTGGTCGCTACTTATCATCTGTACACAAGCCAATATCACCTCACTTAAAGCGCTAATTTCCCATCCCAAGGTTAAGCAATACCTGCAAGTTTGGAGTGGATTATCTGTGCTTTGTTGGGGGGCTGCGCTCTTTATGCCAGAGAGTGTGAAATTCTTATTTTCATTATTTTTGTTACTTAACTTATGGCTATTGGTCTTACTCGAGCAATTATATCGAAATGCCGATGTTAAAGTTAAATGGGCCATTTGGTCCTTAGTTATCGCGTTGGGCATGGCTACTGTTTTTGATTTTGTACTTTTTGCTCAGGCGGCCATGGTTAACCAATTAGATTTTTCGTACTGGTATGCGCGTGGTTTTATTGCTGCCATAGGTATGCCATTAATATTGGTCAGTACTCGACGTATTAAAGACTGGTCTGTGGATGTTTTTGTTTCCCGTGAAATGGTCTTTTATAGCTCAATGTTACTCATTTCTGGTTTGTATCTACTTTTATTGGCGATAGCCGGTTATGTGATTAACTATTTTGGTGGTGCTTGGGGCAATATTATAAGTGTTGCATTTATTATTTTAGGTGGCAGTGTTTTAGCGGCCTTATTAATAACGGAGCGGTTACGTAGAGAAGTTAAAGTATTTATTACTAAGCACTTTTTTGCTAATAAATATGATTATCGTGTTGAATGGTTTAAATCAATAGAACAACTCGAAATTGGTAAAAATGATAATTATTACCATACCGCAACGCATATAATTTGTTCATCGTTGAATATTGTTAAAGGGGCATTAATTAAAAAAATGCCGTCGGGCCAGTATCAATCTATTTACCAAGAAAACTTAAACCTCGCACAAAGTGACTTGAAATTTTTAGGCTCTGTTGATGAGTTTTGTCAGCAACATGGTTGGATTATTGATATTAGAGAGTTAGCTCAAGTAGAAGATAGTTACCCTGGTTTATCTTTAGATGCTTCGGTATGTGGGCAAAATAATATTGATATAATCATTCCTATTTTCATGAATAAAACTGTCTACGGATTTTTTCTATTAGCCATGCCGGCAGAGCAAGGATTACTCAACTGGGAAGATAGGGATTTACTTTTTTCTATTTCCAAGCAATTGAGTAATTATTTATCACTGAATGAAGCCAATGAGAGTTTAGCTGAATCTAAGCAATTTGATGCTTTTAACCGCATGTCAGCCTTTTTAGTTCATGACTTAAAAAATATTCAAGCACAACTGTCATTAATTAGTAGTAATGCAAAACGCCATAGAGATAACCCTGATTTTGTTGATGACGTTTTCGAAACTATAGAGGCGGCAACAGGGCGACTTGATAAAGTACTTACGCAGTTACGTAATAAACAAATGGCCGAGTCGAGTAAAAAAAGCACTGACGTAAAGGCATTAATCATGGGCATTGTTCAGCAACGCAACATACAAATGCCACAAGTTAGTGCTCAACTATCCCTTGAGAGTCTCATATTTATAGATGAAGAAACATTATCTTCAGTGTTAAATCATTTACTACAAAATGCACAAGAAGCGACAAATGATAATGGCTGGGTTAAGATAATTGCTGAAATGAGAGATCATAAACTACATATCTCTATTGTTGATAATGGTTGTGGCATGTCAGCAGATTTTATTGCTAATCGCTTATTTAAGCCCTTTGATACTACTAAGGGTAATGCTGGTATGGGTATCGGTGTTTACGAAGCAAAACAGTTCATTGAGGGCATAGAAGGGACTATGCAGGTAACGAGCAGTGAAAATGAGGGTAGTCATTTTAAAATCGTCATACCGTGTAAAGATAATTAAATAGTAGTTAAAAATAAAACAAAGGATATAGCATAGCTATGGAAAAGTTACTGATTGTTGATGATGATATTGGTGTACAAAAACAATTAAAATGGAGCTTGGCTGACTACGAAGTCGTACTTGCGGATACCCGTGAGAGCGCTATTGCGGCAGTGAGACGTCATGAACCTAAGGTTGTTACTTTAGATCTAGGCTTACCGCCTGATGCTGCCAATGCTAGTGAGGGTTTAGCGGCATTAAAGCAAATATTAGAGATTGCCCCTCATACTAAAGTTATTGTTATAACTGGCAATGATGACCGCACTAATGCGTTAAAAGCTATTGAAATGGGCGCATATGATTTTTACCAAAAACCCGTAGATGCTGATGTTATCAATGTTATTGTTTCTCGTGCTTTTACCTTAGCAACGATAGAGACAGATAACCGCAGTATGAAGTCAATTGTCGGCTGTGATACTGGTATTATCGGTAGTAGTGAAAGTATTGATAGACTTCGCCTGATGGTACAACGTATTGCTCCTACTGAGATCACCGCGCTACTTTTGGGTGAAAGTGGTACAGGTAAAGAGGTCACTGCTAAAGCTATTCATAAAGTAAGTGATCGTAGCGCGAAACCATTTGTCGCCATTAACTGTGCCTCTATTCCTGAAAATTTATTAGAGAGTGAGTTATTTGGCTTTGAAAAGGGCGCTTTTACTGGGGCTCACAAAACGACATTAGGAAAAATAGAATGTGCCCAAGGCGGCACGCTATTTTTAGATGAAATAGGTGATATGCCTTATCATTTACAAGCAAAATTATTACGATTTTTACAAGAGAAAGTAATAGAGCGCTTAGGCGGAAGAAAAGAGATACCGGTTGATGTACGTGTAATATGTGCTACCAACCAAAATCTTGAAGAAATGGTTGCGGAAAAATCCTTCCGTGAAGATCTTTTTTATCGTATTACTGAAATCACTTTAAATATACCGCCATTACGTGATCGTGATGAAGACGTGCTTATTTTAGCTAATTTCTTTTTACAGCAGTACGCCGCTGAATATAAGCGTAATGCTAAATCATTTGCGGATGATGCTTTATACGGTTTACGACACCATAAGTGGCCTGGCAACATTCGAGAGTTACAGAATAAAGTTAAATCGTCAGTTATTATGAGTACCAGTAGTCAAGTAACGGCTTTTGATTTAGGTTTCTTTGATAAAGAAAATGCAGAGTATGAGTTGTCGCTAAATTTACGTGCAGTACGTGAGCAAGCTGAAACAATAGCTATTCAAAAAGCTTATGCATTGACGGACGGAAATATGTCGAAGACGTCAGAATTGCTAGGTATCACCAGACCGACGCTTTATTCTTTGATTGAAAAATATAAAATTGGAATTAATGTTTAACGCTAAAAGACATTAAACAAAGAATGCTGATAGTTACTCACTATCAGCATTTTTACTTTGTAATTTTGCAAACTCACGATTTTTTTGCTTTAAAAGCTTATCAATGTAGCGTGTCATTTTAACTTTTTGTTGAATTGAACTTTCTAATATCTCTTCCACTTCACGTAAGACATTTTTCATGTTTTCAACATTTTCTGTCGAGTTGATAACTAAAGGTTGATGACTTTTATCACCTTCAATAGCATTACCACTCAATGAACCGGTAAGCTCTACAGACATTTCCTTAGCAACTTCATTGATGGCATTACAATCAATGTTGTTTAACTCCTCTAGAAAACCAAATAATAATAAACGGTCAACAAAGATATTTATTTTTCTCGGTACACCAAGGGTTTTTTCAAAAATAAGTTGGAAGGCTTCATCTGAAAATAAAGTCTCTTTATTACAATGGGCTTGCGCTAATCTATGATTAATATAATTTTTTACTTCGTCGACATTAAGCGGTTTTAAATGGGCTGAAGCAATAATACGCTGTCTAAACTGCTCCATATCAGGAGCCGATATAATAGCTTTTAACTCTTCTTGGCCTAATAAAAAGCTTTGAATAAGTGGTTTATTATCGAGCTGAAAATTAGAAAGCATACGCAACTCTTCTATCGTCTCGGCCGGTAGATTTTGTGCTTCATCTACCAATAATAAGGCACGTTTACCCTGCTTATTAAGATTGATCAAAAACTGTTCTATGCTTTGTAATAAATCAGCTTTACTGTTGCTAGATACTTTTATTTTAAATTCAGCAACAATAAGTTCAAGTAATTCATCAGGTGTTAATTTGGTCGTGACCAGTTGCGCGGCAACTATGTTTTCATCAGCAATATTAGCTAATAAATTACGGGCTATGGTCGTTTTACCTGTGCCAATAGGTCCAGTAATAACAATAAAGCCTTCGCCTTGATCTAATCCGTACTGTAAATAAGATAAAGCACGTTGATGGTGGCTGGTCGCAAAGAAAAAACGTGGGTCAGGGCTTAACTGAAAAGGTCGTTCACTAAAACCATAGTAACTTTCATACATGTTAAAAATCTTTTGTTATATTAATGGAAGCACGGGCTTCGTTATAGGTGTAGCGCTCAAAATTTGATTCTCTATCAAGGTATTGCAGCGTTAAAAAGGCATTGAGCGATGATGCTAGGCTTCTATTGTAAGTCGCGGAGAGTGTTTTATAGGTATCTTCTTGCCTAGGACCATCAGGTTTATCTTTATCAATAACATTTTTACTGTAATCAACATAAACAGTGACATCACTTCTCGCACTCATACGGCGATTGACACTAACACGTGCTTTAAGATAATCATCAATGACACCAGTACTTAAACTTTCTCGTTCACGGTTAGATAGATCGAGAGTAAAAGTGGTACGTGCTAAGGCTAATTGAGATTGCCATGCTAAACGTTTGTTTAGTGAAAATTCATTATCTTCGGCTAACTCAAGTGAAGTAACAGGTACGCTGGTATATTCTGAAAAGTCATCAGGGTTTTCGCCTAAAGGCAAACACTCATCAACACCAGTGGCACTATTAGGACACCAAATCACCCCATTTATTTCTTGATAATTATTACGATCAAATACTTCAATAGTTTCATGGTAAGAAATAGTATTCGTTAGGCGTCGATTACGGTGAGAAAAATCTAACTCATAAGAATCACCAAAAAATCGTTTAGAGTATCCCGCTTTTAGTGATGTACGTGCCGAGGGTTGCCAATCTACACTCGCTGCTATGTAGTCATCACTCGCTTCGGTATTATCTCGAACATAGTTGTATGATAAATCGATAATAAAATGTTTTGCTGCTTGGAAGCTTAATCCTGGACCCCAAGATGGAATGGCATCAGGGTTACTTCCTGCAGCAGTACCTGTGACTCTTTCATTGTATAAACGAATAAAAGGATTTAGCTTATAAGGTGTTATAACACCTAATTTTGTTTCTAATTGGTAATTTTCACTAGTAAACTGATTATTTTCTTGATTAGCAAAAGATCCATCTATTTGCCAAAAAACATAACGAGCAGCATTACCATTCTTACTATTGATTAGTGCTGTGTAGCCATTACTTTCACCAATATTATCTTCAGTATCGACTAGGCTAGCAATTAGAGACGAAGAAAGATAGTAGTCGCTGTTTGCACTGTTATATTGCAGGCCAGTAGAATAGTTTCGTTGCTGAACGGTATCAGCTGTAATTAAATCAGCTAAACTATTGCCGGCATCATTTTTACTCACGTTAGTTATTGATGAGCTGGCAATAATTTTCAGCTTATCTTGCCAAAGTGAGTATGAGGCATTAGCTAATAAAGTCTGATAGTCATCATTAAGTTTACTATCATGGCTATAACCGGCCAGTGTTTCGGTACCTGCAAAAGAAAACTGTAATTTTTTCGAACTAAAACTAGCATTGGCACCAATAATGAACTGACTCACTAGACTAGATTTCTTATCAAATTGATTCAATTCGATATTATCAGTATATGTCTCGGTAAGTCCTAAACTGGGATCAAATTGCCATTCACCTGCTAAAGCGCTGGCTGATAACAATAAGCCAGCGATCGCTGAAATTCGTAAGTTTAGTTGAGCTTTACTGGTTTTTTCTGCCATAGCCATATCCATAATAACCATAAACATCCTTTTTTGATCTAATGGTTTTATTCATCACTAAGCCTAATGCAATATCGCTATTTAATTGGCTCACGGCTGTTTTTACATCATCTGTTTTAGTTTTTGACTCTTCAACTACAACGAGTGCTTGGCCAACAAGGTCAGATAACACAGGGGTCTCTGTTACACCAAGTATTGGCGGGCAATCAAAAATAACTATTCTATCTGGATAGCGCTCGGCGAGTTCCTTCGCTAAGTTCTCCATGCGTTCACTGGCCAATAGTTCATTGGTCAAATGATGAGGTTTCCCCGCAGGAACGAGCTTTAGGTTATCAATATTAGTACTGTAAATTATATCAGACAGGGAGGTCACTTCAGCAAGTAGATATTCAAGTAAGCCCTTTTTACTCTCAAACTCTAATTCTCTATGCAAACTTGGCCTTAATACATCAGCATCAATGAGCAGTACTGTTTTATCCTGTTCTAGGGCGATACTTAAGGCTAAATTAATGGCCACATAAGTTTTCCCTTCATTAGCGTGAGAACTGGTCACCATAATTAAATTACTGTTATGTAATGTCTTTGATGCTAAACCAAAAGCGTTGTTTAGTAACTTGCGTTTAATATGCCGAAACTCTTCTTGAATATGATGAGCGCTATCAGAGCGATAAATAAAGCCACGTGCATTTAACCTATCACCATCTAATATAATTTTATCTTTATTACTGCTGTTTTCTTGTTCTGTTACGACTTGTACTGAAGAGCGGTTTTTTTCATCAATATTACTCTCAACTACAGCGCTTTCCTCTGTGGTTCGAGCGAGTTTATCTTGCTGAGCTAATTTTTGTTTAGCCAAGGCTTTTTCAATAGTACTCATGGCTAAAAAATCCTTTGTAATGGTGCTTGAATAAGGTCAGGAAATAAAAAAAAGCTCATAAATAACACTAATAAGCAGAGTAATAGTACGTTTGAACCTATAAAAATGAAGGTTTTCTTCTGGTGCCATTTATGCAGACCTAAGTTTTCATTAGCGGATATAACACCAAAAATAGGAACGCCAGTTATTTTAGATAATTGAGCGGTAGAGGTTGCTACAGGATTTAATTGACTCATTAATAGAGATAAACCAATGCCAACACCAAAGCCTAAAATAGTCACTACACCAAATAAAATAAAGCGCTTTGGCCCTGAAGGCTTAGTTGCTTTACGTGGCGGATCGATAACACGAAATTGAATTTTATCAGTGGTTTCATCGGCTTGTTGAGCGAGTTGTGCGGTTTCATTACGTGATAACAACTGTTCGTATTTAGATTTAGTGATACCATATCCGCGGTTTAGTGCAACTAGTTCTGCTTCTATTTCTGGTAAGGTATGTACTCTGTTTTCAAGTACGATTATACGCTGGCGGTAATCTTCAGCCCTAACATTGAGAGAGGCAATTAAATTTTCAAGTTTATTAACTTGAATTTGCACTTCTTGAATTACAGGATTAGCGCTTAAACGTTTTAGACTACCAGTGTTCTCACTATTTTGTGCCAGGTACTTTTCAATTTCAGTGCTACGTAGTTTATTTAAATGTTCTAAATTTCGACTTATTTCGATGACATCTGGATGCCTATCGGTATAACGAAGTTTTAAAGTATCTAGCTGAACTTCTAATTCATTTATACGGTCATCATAAGTAGTCTGTATTGAACTTTCGCTTTTTATTTTGTTATCACCACTAGTATCAGCAGCAACAGACTGAACAAGTTGCTTATTAGCGGAGTTTAAACGGGTTTCATTCTCTAAAATATCTAATTCAATAGCTTTTAATGTTTCTCTAGCACCATTAAGCTTTACATAATAGCCACCTGTTTGCCCAGGTAAAATACCACTATATTTCTGTTTGAAACTGGTTAATCTCGATTCTGCATTTGAAAGACGGTTTTCATACTCTTTAATTTGAGTATTTAAAAATTTTTGTGCGCTATCTGAGTCACTGCGACTTTCACCTAAGGTATTTTCAATAAAAACGGTAAGCGCTGAACGGACAATATTTTTGGCCATTTCAGGATCTTCATCTACAATTCTTAGGGTGTAAATGTTCTCTCGACCAACACCAGAGATTTTTATGTTATTTTTAAGACTTCTGATTATTTTTTCATATTCTTCACTATTGCTAGCCTGTACATCCAAATCGGTCATACGCGATATACGCTCTAAATTTGGACGACTTAATAGTGTTTTTACCATTAAACGAATTTGTGTATCCGGATTAGTTTCAACCGTTAAACCTTTTAATAAAGGGCGTAATAATGATTGGGTATCTACATATACTCTTGCTTCTGACTCATACACATTGGGCATAGCCGCAACAAAATACCAGCCAATAGGGCAAATAAGCCAAGTTGCTATGATGATATAACGACGTTTTAACCAAATTCCTTTTAGATAATCAATTATCTCTTCAAATATGTCTTGCATTACTACCCTTTAATTGTGCGCTAAATTTATATGCCTTTAGTGATAATGGACTTTAAAACCATGCCTCTGGAATGATGATGATATCGCCTGGTAACATATCAACATTGGCACTGATCTCACCATCTTTCAGTAGCTGATCTATCATTACTTGATATTGTTTTTGTTTACCTTCTTCAATGCGTATTAATACCGCATCATTACCATCGGCAAATTCGGTTAAACCACCTACTTGAATCATAACATCGAGTAACGTCATGTGTTGGGTGTAATTAATCGCTCGTGGTTGTGCCGCTTCACCAATAACTCGCACTTGTTCACTAAAGGGACCGACAAAATTTTCTACGGTGACGGTAACAATAGGGTCTCGTAAATACGTAGCTAATATTTCTTCAATTGAACGAGCTAATTCAGTGGGTGTTTTACCGCTGACCTTAATATCTTCTACTAAAGAGGTGGTAATCATGCCATCTGGACGTACTACAAATGAGCCGGAAACTTCAGGGTTACGCCAAACAAAAATATTAAGCACATCACCCGAGCCGATTAAATATTTATAGGCGTTTATATTGGCAGTATTAGAGGGATGTAAAGTTGCGCTAGGCAATGTATTGTTTGAGCTACAGCCGGAAAGAATAGTTGCTAATAAGAGCAACCCAACTTTTAAGTTGTTGGCAAAGCGATTATCCATAATTTACACCTTTTATTGAATACAATTTAATTTGAAAAATCAGCATAATTGTATGATATTTTGTCTTCTTTTAACAATCTAAATTAACAAGTGTAAATTAAACGTTAACTTTAGTGTGTTTTTTGTTAGAATCAGCGCTGTTTTTTGTCGGTGGATAGCTGCTATTTAGCAACTATTAATTAAAGGGAATCTAGTCGGCCATGTCTAGTTCGAAATTTCGTGATTTATCAGCGGGTACTAAATCTTTAATCGTTATAGAGCAAATTTTATTTGCTGGCGCGTTATTATTAGCTGTTCACTTGAACGGAATATATCAACTTATAGAATTCCAGGTGGTGCCGAATGGCTTCTTATTTATTTACGCCGTTATTTTTGCATTACTTAACCAGTTAAGTGCGTTAGCGCTAGGCTTATATAATTCAAAACTGAGAGAAAGTTTTCGAGGTATATTCAGACGCATGCTAATGTGTGTTTCTGTTGCCTTTTGCGCGACAACGATCATCAATCCTCTTTATGGATCTTATCTTTTACCAATAGAGTTATTGGCTATAGCCTCATCTCTCAGTGTTTTTCTGGTGAGTTCATTTCGTTATTTTACGTTTAAAATAGATTTCTTTGGTTTTGGTAAACGTAATATTTTGGTCTTAGGATCGGGTCAACGAGCAGCAATTATAGAAAGGCGTATGCGACGTGATGTCGATAGACAAGACTTTACTGTTCATGGTTTTGTTATTATGGAAGGTGATGCACCGGAAGGGATTCAACGCGAAACACGTATCAGTCTAGATGAATCATTAGTGGAGTATACCTTAGCCCATAATATTGACGAGATAGTTGTCGCCAATGACGAACGCAGAAATAACTTACCAGTAGATGAGCTGTTCGCATGTAAAATCCGCGGCATAGAAATTATAGATATATTGGATTTTATAGAGCGTGAAACGGGACAAATTGCAGTCAACCTTATTTACCCAAGTTGGGTGATTTATTCTAATGGTTTTGCTTCCAACAATCATTTACGCAATACCCTCGATTGGATTTTCAATGCGGTAATGGCAGTGTTTTTATTGCTTATTACTTGGCCTGTAATGCTTATTACTGTGTTGTGTATGAAAATTACTGAAGGTTTTAATGCACCCATTTTTTATAAGCAAGAACGTGTTGGTTTAGATGGTGAACCGTTTAATATTATTAAATTTCGTAGTATGCGTTTAGATGCCGAGAAACACGGTGCCCAGATGGCGAGTGAAAATGATAGTCGTATTACAAAAATCGGCCTGTATTTACGTAAATACCGTATTGATGAACTGCCACAAATTTGGAATGTATTGCATGGCGATATGGGCTTTGTTGGTCCAAGACCTGAACGTCCACAGTTTGTGCAAAGCCTTATCAAAAACCTTCCTTACTATAACGAACGTCATAATGTTAAGCCGGGTTTAACGGGTTGGGCACAATTAAAATATCCTTATGGTGCAACGGAAGCTGATTCGTTAGAAAAGCTGAAATATGATTTGTATTATATTAAGCATCGTAGTTTTCTATTAGATTTATTGATATTGATTCGAACGGTTGAAATTGTCTTGTTTGGTAAAGGGCGTTAATTAAAATGCAAGTTGTAGATAAAGTAAGCCCGATACCTGAAAAACAGGCACTAACGGTAGATGTTGAAGATTACTTTCATGTTTCCGCATTTGAAAAGGCGATTGATAAAACGGATTGGAATAACCTTGAATTGAGGGTTGAAAAAAACACCTATCGATTATTAGAGTTGTTTGAACAAAAACAAGCCAAATGCACCTTTTTTACTTTAGGTTGGGTAGCCGAACGTTGCCCTAATTTAATCAAAGCCATTGTTGAACAGGGGCACGAATTAGCGAGTCATGGTTTTTCCCACCAACGTGCGACGATAATGACGCCGGAGCAGTTTCGTTCTGATGTTAGTAAAAGCAAACAAGTACTTGAAGATGCTGCGGGACAAGCAATAATTGGTTATCGAGCACCAAGTTTTTCGTTTAATGACAGTAATACCTGGGTCTATGAAATATTAACAGAGCTAGGGTTTGAATACAGTTCTAGTACTTATCCTATTGAACATGATTTATACGGTGTGCCTAACTGGCCACGTTTTAAATATCAAAGAGATGAAGGCATCATTGAAATACCAGTACCGACAGTGCGTAAAAATGAAGTTAACACCGGCATAGGTGGTGGTGGTTATTTTCGCCTTTACCCTTATTGGCTGTCTAAAAGACGTATTGATAATTACTTGAATACCGAGAAGCAACCTTATAGTTTTTATTTTCACCCATGGGAAATTGACCCTGAGCAACCCCGTGTTGCTGGTGCTTCAGTAAAGTCTAGGCTGCGCCATTACTTAAACTTATCCCGCATGGAAGGTAAAGTAGTGCGCTTGTTAGAAGATTATCAATGGGACACGATGAAGAGTGTTTATTTGAATAAGTAGATAAGCATTAAATGGATATATTGCAATGATGAGTGGTGAACTCACCATATAAGCTAAATATAAAGAGAATGGACACTTGAATACTATTTATAATACTAATATAAGTTCTAAAACAACTTCTAATACAATTAAACAGCTAACGCCATCGACATTTGAACAATGGGATCACTATGTTAAAAGTCATCAGCAGGGTAGCTTTTTCCACTTAAGTGGCTGGCAGCAGGTGATATCCAAAAGTTTTAACCATGATTGCTATTTTTTGTATATAGAGCTTGAAGGTAATATTGCTGGCGTATTACCTTTAGTAGAAGTTAAAAGTAAATTATTTGGTCATGCACTTATCTCAACGCCGTTTTGTGTTTATGGCGGCGCTATTGCTGACTCTCCAGACCTAGTTCGTCAATTAGAACAAGAAGCTTGTTTGTTAGCAGAAAAACTATCTGTTGACTACTTAGAGCTTCGTTATCAAGAAAAGCAAGACACAAGGTTACTTCTCAAACAAGCACACAGTACTTTTGGTTGTGACTTAGCGGAAGATAATGAGCAAGTTTTAGCGTCCATTAAGAAGAAACAACGTGCTGTAATTCGTCATTCCTTTAAGAATGAGCTTAGTTTTTCACTTGAATCAGGTAAAAAGAACTTACAAGATTTTTACCACTTACTGTCAACAAGTTATCGAAATTTAGGTACGCCAATTTTTAGTAAAACCTATTTTGAAAATTTACTGGATGTTTTTGGCGATAGTACTGATATAGCGGTCATTAAAAATAAGAATAATCAACTGTCTAGCGCGGTAATGAATTTTTATTTTAATGAACAAGTAATACCTTATTATGGTGGTGGTAACGACAGCGCTCGTTGTCTTAAAAGTGCTGATTACATGTATTATCAAGTGATGTGTAGTGCCAGTGAAAAAGGCTATCGTTGGTATGATTTCGGTCGCAGTAAAAATGATAGCGGCCCTTATAAATATAAGAAGAACTGGGGCATGGAGCCTAAGTCACTTTATTATTATTACCACTTAGTCAATGCGACTGAATTACCTAATCTCAGTCCAAACAACCCAAAGTACAAGCTATTCATTGAATTGTGGCAAAAACTACCGTTAAAAGTGAGCCAAATCGTTGGACCATTTTTATCTAAGTTTTTAGGTTGATTGTGATGCGTAAGTCTCTAAATTTCCACTATTCAGCAAAGCTAAAACATGACATGACAATAGTGGCGAAGTACTGTTTAACGTCATTCCCGAAATATCTGATCGGGAATCCAGTTTCTTTTTGTAAGGGCGGTTACTAATGACTAATACTTCCCTCAAAGAACCGTTGTTGTTCTTGTGTCATCGCATTCCGTTTCCGCCAAACAAAGGCGATAAAATTCGCTCTTTTAATATATTAAAAAAGCTAAGTGAGCAATATGATGTTCACTTAGGTTGTTTTATCGATGATCCATTTGATAAACAATATGTTTCTGGCTTAGATAAATACAGCGCCTCTATTTTTCATTTAGATCAGCATAAAACCATTGCCAAGATAAAAGGGCTGACTGGCTTTTTAACGAACAAGCCGATCACGCTACCTTATTATTTTGATAAACGTATGCAGCAGTGGACAAGCCGTACTATTGCTCAGCACAATATATCTAAAGTGTTTGTTTATTCTTCATCTATGGCGCAATACGTTCAAGGTGATGAATACCAATCATTAGAACGAGTCATTGACTTTGTTGATGTAGATTCTGACAAATGGCGTCAATATGCATTGAAAAAAAGTGGCATTGCTAAATGGTTCTTTAATCGAGAATATAAGCTTTTAGCTCTTGAAGAGAATAAAATTTGTGGCGAGTTTACTCATAGTCTTTTTGTTTCTCCCGATGAAGCTCAACTCTTTCGTGATAAGCAACCACAAGAGCAGCAGGGTAAAGTGCACGGTTTACTCAATGGCGTAGATGTAGATTTTTTTAATCCAGAAGCCAGTTTTTCTGAGGAAAGCTTAGTCCCTGACGTACCGTTTATCAGTTTTACCGGGGCGATGGATTATTGGGCAAATGTTGATGCGGTATTGTGGTTCGTAGAGCATGTTTGGCCGTTAATATTAGCGAAACAACCCGATGCCATTTTTTGTATTGTGGGCGGTAGCCCTAGTAGTGACGTTAAGGCTTTAGTTAAAAATAATAAAAGCATTGTCGTCACTGGGCGAGTGCACGATGTCAGACCTTTCATAGAGAAAGCTCAATGTGTTGTCGCACCCTTGCAAATAGCACGAGGTATTCAAAATAAAGTACTCGAAGCTATGTCGCTCAATAAAGCGATTGTTGTAACTACGATGGCGATGGAAGGCATTAATGCACAACAATCGGATGGTGTGGTCATTACCGATGATAAAAATATTTACGCGCAGGCATGTTTATCTTTTTTCGAAAAACCACCCGAAGCATTATCTAACAGGCAATGGATTTTAGATCATTTTACTTGGCAGCAAACCTTACAGCCACTAGGGAATTACTTTTCTCCAAAGGAAGGCCATTCATGAAAATAACAGATAATCGCTTTTTGGCGATGTTTTCATTACTCATTTTTGCTTGGGCACTTGTTTATCAAGATGCTTTAGTTGCTATGGAAGCAATATGGTCAAGGTCTGATACGTTTGCCCACGGTTACTTTATTTTACCGATTAGTTTATGGCTGTTATGGCGAGATAAAGCTAATTTAATAGCCAGTACTGTGCAACCGAGCTGGTTGGCTTTACCTTTATTAGCCGGTTCATTATTTGTTGGTTTATTTGCTTATGCGGCCGATATTAATGTTTTAGGTCAACTGTCAGCAGTTACCTCACTTATCTTTTTGTTATGGCTGTTAATTGGTAATAAGCTGGCGTGGCGTTATAAGTTTCCATTAGCCTATTTATTATTTGCTGTGCCAATGGGGGAAAACCTAATTCCTTGGCTACAAGACGTCACCGCATGGTTTACTGTGTTCTTCCTAAAAATAAATGGTATTCCTGTTTATGTTGATGGTTTATATATTCAAATACCCACTGGTATGTTTGAAGTTGCTGTTGCCTGCTCAGGTATTCGTTACTTAATTGCTTCTGCAGCGGTAGGTGCCTTATACGGGCACTTAACTTATCAAAAAATACATAAGCAAATTATCTTTTTTGTTTTTGCCTTAACCTTACCTATATTAGCCAATGGTATTCGTGCTTATGGCATAGTGGCGATTGCCTATTATTCAGATATGGAATACGCCACAGGTGCTGATCATCTTATTTATGGTTGGTTGTTCTTTGGTCTGATAATCATGCTGATGTTCTGGATAGGTGGTTTTTTTGCAGATCAAGAACCTGTTGCTGATAATGAAAAGTTAAATGCTTCTTCACCTAAAAGTCAATTTAACTATCTAGTACCATCTATCAGTTTACCATTGTTGTTTATAAGCTTTTACTTGGCGCATTTAATTCCATCTGTTGATGTCAGTAAAAAACAGTTAAATAATACTGAGGTTAGTGATTCCTCATGGGGAATCAACTTTGCTAATGCTTTGGATAAAACTCAAAGTATTAATGAATCTGGCGTAGAGCGCTTTAGAGCAGTTTATGCAAATAAACAGACTCAAGGTGAAATGATTTCTTGGGAAAATGTAACCCATGATCATGATAAATGGACAGTCGTAAGCACAAAAACTTTATCTATAGATGGTCAATCAGCGATGTTGGTGCATTTACGTAGTATAAACGGACAGCCGAGAAGTTACTTATATCAGTACAAGGTAGGTGACTTTTATGCGGTTAATGAAAATAAAACTAAACTAATGCAAGCATGGAATAGTTTAACGCGGCAGTCTGACTTCAGCGAAATTCGAGCGGTTTCTATAGTTGAGCTGATTGATTTTGATTTAGCTGAACAGAGGTTGTTAGATAGTTTTAAAAGTATTGACTTCCCTGCTGTTTCATTTCAGCCTGTATTGAAAGGGAATAGTACCGTTGAGTAGCTTAGTTCGTAAGGTACCTGTAATTGTACACTTGATCTACCGTCTAGATATTGGCGGCTTAGAGAGAGTGATGTTGAACTGCATTAACCAGATGCAAGATGAAAATTTTGAGCATGTTATTGTCTCGTTAACGGATGCTAATAACTTCTCACAATCAGAAAAAAATCAAATTAAAGTGTATTGTTTAGGAAAAAAAGAAGGAAGTGATCTTGGTGTTCACTTTAAACTCTTTAAGCTTTTAAGAAAAATAAAACCAGCGATATTGCATACTTATAACCTGCCAACCATTGAGTATCACCCAATCTCTTGGTTAGCAGGTGTTAAAGGTCATATTCATGCGGAGCATGGGCGTGATATTGGTGACCCTGCAGGATTAAATAAAAAGCATAATATTTTACGAAAACTGATGGCTAGCTTTATTCATCGATATGTCAGTGTTAGTGAAGACTTACACCAATGGTTGATAAATACCGTTGGGATACCAGAAAAAAAGGCTTTATTGATTCAAAATGGTATTAATACTGAACTTTTTAATGTGCCAAAAACACTAAGTAAGCAATTACGCTTTACTATTGTTGCTCGTATTAGCCCTGTAAAAGACCACCAAAATTTATTGTCAGCATTTACCTTATTAAAAAAACAATTACCTGCAGATAAATTACCTCAGCTTGCCATTGTTGGAGAAGGTGAGCAACGCGCTCAACTCGAACAATACTGTAAAATTAGTGGGTTAGATACGGTCTCTTTTCTTGGAGCACGTGATGATATAGAGCAAATATTATCGCAAACAGATGTTTTTGTTTTATCTTCTATTGCCGAAGGTATTCCCATGACTATTTTGGAAGCTATGTCGGCAAAAACCCCGATAGTTGCAACACGAGTTGGTGGCATTCCCGAAGTTGTTGAAGAGGCTAAAGAAGGTTTTTTAGTTGATAAAAGCAATGCTGAAGCTTTAGCGCAGGGGTTACTTAACTATATCAATCACCCCGAACTTATTCTCGAGCATGGTGAAAATGCACGAGCGAAAGTATTGAAACAATTTAATGAAAAACACATGGTGCAAGCTTACTTAGAGCAATATAAAGCACTAATTAAAGGATAATAATAGAATGTGCGGTATAACAGGTTTTATACATTTTTTAGCAGCGAATACAGTGGATAGTTCGACTAAAATTTCAGAACATGGCTCTACAGCTGATCAACAATTATTAGCGCAAATGAATCAGGCACAATTTCATCGTGGCCCAGATGAAGGTGGTGAATATCTTGATGAACATGTTGCGTTAGGTCACAGACGTTTATCCATCATTGATTTATCGTCGGGTCAGCAACCAATGATAAGTGACGATGGTGACTATGTATTAATTTTTAATGGTGAAGTGTACAACTTCAAGCAAACACGCGTTGAACTAGAAGCGTTAGGCCATATTTTTCATAGCCATAGTGACACCGAAGTTATCTTGCATGCTTACATGCAGTGGGGCCAAGCTTGCGTTGATAAGTTTCAAGGTATGTTTACCTTCGCTATATGGCATAAATCCAAACAGCACTTATTTATTGCCCGTGATCGATTGGGTATAAAACCATTATTCTATGCCATGATTGATGGCACACTTTATTTTGCCTCTGAACTGAAAAGTATTACGTTGGTACCAGGATTAAATAAAAAAATAGATGTAAAAGCCATCGAACAATATTTTGCTTTAGGCTATGCAGCCGAGCCACATACCATTTATCAAGAAGTCGCTAAATTACCGCCAGGTTATACCTTAAGTCTTAATGTTGGAGATACTTCGCCAAAAATTGAGCAATACTGGGATGTTAGCTACGCACAGCAAGTTGAAATGGCTGAAGAAGATTACCTTGAAGAAATGGTAGACCAATTTAAATCTGCTGTTGATAGCCATATGAATGCAGACGTTCCATTGGGATCATTCTTATCGGGTGGCGTAGACTCTAGTGCTGTTGTTGCAATGATGTCGCAGCTGTCTCAAGAAAAGTCAGTTATTTCCAGTTCAGATAATGGTTCAATTAAACCGGTCATAACCTGTTCAATAGGCTTTGATGTTAAAGATTATAATGAAACTGACTTTGCGCGTATGGTAGCCAAAGATTATAAGACCGATCACCATGAAAATATTGTTGCTAGTGATGACTTTGAACTGGTCGATTTATTAGCGGGTTTATATGATGAACCTTATGCTGATAGCTCTGCGATGCCAACGTATCGAGTATGTCAGTTGGCTCGTGAGAAAGTTACTGTATGTTTATCAGGTGATGGTGCAGACGAATTATTAGCAGGCTACCGCCGTTACGGTTTAATGATGAACGAAGAGAAAGTACGTTCAATATTACCTTATTCTATCCGTAAACCACTATTTGGCACCTTGGGTAAGCTTTACCCTAAACTTGATTGGGCGCCACAATTTTTACGTGCGAAAACAACTTTTCAATCTTTAGCGATGGATACTACTGAGGGCTACTTTCACGGTGTATCTTTGCTTAATGATGCCCAACGTAAAGCATTGTTCTCGGATGAGTTATATCAAGAGCTTAAAGGTTATACTGCTCTTGAAGTGTTTAGAGAGCATGAAGCGAATTTTGACGGCAACGACCCTTTATCACTTATACAATACTTAGACATTAAAACGTATTTAGTGGGTGATATTTTAACAAAAGTTGACCGAGCAAGCATGGCACATAGCTTAGAGGTTAGAGTGCCATTTCTAGACCATAAATTTGTTGAGTGGACTGCCAAAATACCAACTGATTTAAAGATTAAAAATGGCTGTGGTAAATATATTTTGAAAAAAGCTATGGAACCACATCTGCCACACGACGTACTTTATCGCAAGAAAATGGGCTTTAGGGTACCTTTATCTGATTGGTTTAGAGGCCCATTAAAGCAAAAGTTACGTGATTCATTATTAAGTGAACAAATGAGAAATAGTGGTTTGTTTAATATGAAAACTATTGAAACCTGGTTAGATGATCATCAATCTGGCCGCAAAGAATATAGTGCACCACTGTGGACATTGTTAATGTTTGCTTCTTTTTACAAACAAGCTGAAGGGCAATAGTTAGCCGTAGATTAAATAATTCAAAGCACAATTCGTCATTCCCGAAGTGTCTGGTCGGGAATCCATTTGTCCAGTAGGGTAAACATGACGGTGCATTGAGTATGACTAGTTCAGTCGCAAAGCCAATAACTAAACGTATTAATAATTATGAAAATTTTACATGTATTTGACCACTCAATCCCACTACACAGTGGTTATACCTTTAGAAGTCGTTCAATCTTAAAGCAGCAGCATGCCCTAGGTATAAAAACCTGTCATGTGACCAGCCCAAAACATGGAAATGACGAAGCTGAAATTGAAGAAGTTGATGGACTTACCTTTTATCGTAGTGCTCCCATTTCTGGTTTACTGTCAAAACTACCGGTATTAAACCAAATTGCAAACATTGCGCCTATGGTTAAACGAATTTTAGAAGTGATTGAAATTGAAAAGCCAGATGTTATTCATGCACACTCACCCGCACTAAATGGTTTGGCGGCTTTAAAGGCGGGGCGAAAATCAGGGTTACCGGTTGTTTATGAAATACGTGCCTTTTGGGAAGATGCCGCTGTTGATCACGGCACCTGTAAAGAAGATGACTTACGTTACCGTTTAACACGAAAAATGGAAACCCATGTAGTTAAAAATGCCAACGCAGTCACTACTATTTGTGAAGGTCTACGAAGTGATCTCATCAGTAGAGGATTTGATACAAGTAAATTTACGGTTATTGCCAATGCAGTCAATATCGAACAATTTGACGTTATTACACCGCAAGATAAAGCCAACAATAGCGACTTAGCTGAGACATTAAAATTAACTGATTGTGATGTATTAGGCTTTTTAGGATCGTTTTATGCCTATGAAGGTCTAGATCTGGCTATTGCAGCAATGCCAGCTGTGTTGGCTAAAAACCCTAAAGCACGCTTATTACTTGTTGGTGGTGGCCCGCAAGAGCAAAACCTTAAACAACAAGTCACCTTATTAGGCTTAGAGGGTAAGGTTATCTTCACTGGGCGTGTACCTCATAGTGATGTTGGCAAGTACTATAGCTTGGTTGATTTATTAGTTTACCCGCGTAAAGCGATGCGTTTAACTGATTTAGTGACACCATTAAAACCTTTAGAGGCGATGGCGCAAGGCAAGCCAGTGCTGGCTTCCGATGTTGGTGGTCATAAAGAATTAATTACCGATAATGAAACGGGATTTTTATTCAAAGCTGGCGATAGTGTGGTACTTGCTGAGCGAATGATTGAACTATTAGCGGATGAAACCAAGCTTAACAGTGTGTTATCCAATGGACGAACTTACGTAGAAGATGTTAGAAACTGGAAAAACAGTGTAAGTAACTATTTACCCGTTTATAAAAAATTAACAGAAAAAGCTAACTAATGAATATTCTCGTTTTAACTACTCTTTACCCAAATAATGTTCAGTATCGGCATGGTATTTTCATTGAAAATAGAGTGAAAGAGTTGGTAAAACGTTACCCTGATGCCAAAGTAAAGGTTGTGGCACCAGTACCTTATTTTCCATCATGGTTACCGATTGATGGCTATAAGCAATATAGTGACGTTGTACAACAGGAAGTCCGCTCTAATATTGACGTGTTTCATCCTAAATATTGGGTAATACCTAAAGTAGGTATGAATATTACTCCGTATTTTTTGTATCAAGCCGCTTTAAGTACGATTAAGGATATTCAAGCGTCAGGCTTTGTTGTTGATGTTATTGATTCGCACTATTTCTATCCAGACGGTGTAGTGGCAAGTTGGATAGGAAAAAATTTAAATATACCTGTAATGGTGACAGCTCGTGGTAGTGATATAAATATCATTCCAGAAAATAAAATTGCTAGAAAGCGTATTGTAAAAGCACTAATCGACGTGCAAGCGAGCGCCGCTGTATCACAAGCGCTAGCAAATGAGATGGTTAAGTTAGCTCCTTTCGCTAAGACACCGATAGTGTTACGAAATGGAGTAGATTTAGATTTTTTCCACCCTGATGCAACTAAACCTAATCTCCCATTTGACCTTCAAGCTGATGATAAACTGATTTTAAGTGTGGGTAACTTAGTTGAGTTAAAAGGACATCACCTTGTTATTGAAGCTTTAACCTTATTGGATAAAGTGAAACTAATAATTATTGGTGAAGGTGAACAAAAACCGAGTTTACAAAAATTAGTGGAAGATCTGTCACTAACGGGTAGAGTTTATTTTACGGGTAATATCAGGCAGGCTGAATTACCTGGTTATTATGCTACTGCAGATGCGCTGGTGTTAGCTTCAAGCCGAGAGGGTATGCCAAATGTATTACTAGAATCTTTAGCTTGTGGAACACCGGTAATTGCGACTAATGTGGGTGGAAGTTCCGAAGTGATAACTCAAAATGATATTGGTCAATTATTACATGAAAGAAGTGCTCAATGCATAGCACAGGCATTAACAGCTGTTTTAGCTGCCGGAATTAGCTCAGAAAAAGTAAGATTATTCTCACAGCGATTGAGCTGGGAAGAAGTCACTAAAAAACAATATACCTATTTGAACCAATTGATCACTAGAAAAGCTAAGGACTCTAAATAAATGGATAGCTTACTATTTTTGGTTAACTTAATTTCAATCACATTCTTATGCTATTGGGCGGTCAAGAATGATGGTGAGGATAAGTAAATGCGCGATATATTTTTAGTTCTAGTTTTTCCTATTCTATTATACTTTATTTTGAGACGCCCATATATTGGCGTTTCAATGTGGATATGGAGCTCAATGTTCTTTCCAAATGGTTGGGTTTGGGGCTTTGCTGCATCGTTTCGATATAATATGCTTATTGCATTGGCCACCATCCTCTCCTATATATTCCAAAAAGATAAAATTAAAACAGATGCCTCAGGTTTGACGACTTTAATTTTATTCTTTTTTTTCTGGTCAACCATATCTAGTTTTATAACAATATCATATTCACCAGTGGTCTGGTTTGAATGGAATACTTTTTTAAAAATAATCATTTTTTATGTGTTTTGTATTCTAACAATAAAAACTAAACATCATGTGAATGTTTTTATATGGGCAATCACGCTGTCTGCGGCATTCTTTGGTGCAGGGGAAGGCCTTAAATACATAGTTACAGGTGGTGGTCATGTAGTTGAAGGGATAGTTGGAAGCCGATTATCCGATCGAAATGAATTAGCTCTTGCACTTAATATGACAATTCCTTTGATAATATTTCTACTACCACAGGTTAAATCTAAATTATTGAAGATGGCACTGACAGGTACATTAATCCTCAATATAGTAACAATAATTGGATCGTTTTCAAGAGGAGGACTACTCGGTTTAATCATTATAGGTGGTTACTTCTTCCTACAAAGTAAACGAAAATTACTCGTATCAATAATATTCTTTGGAGGATTTATCATAGCGAGTGCAATGGTCTCTGATAAGTGGACAAATCGTATGGATACGATTAATACCATGGAAACAGATATGTCCTTTTTAGGGAGAGTTATGGCATGGAAGCAAGCAACATTGATGGCTATTGATAACCCTATATTTGGTGGTGGCTTTAAAGCAGGGCAGAACCAAGCATTATGGCTTCTATATGAACCAGAGTTTTCAAAGTTAGACTTTATTGTCGATACTAGCGGAGTTCGTATTGAGCATGCGAAAGCTGCGCATAGTATTTATTTTCAGGTCTTGGGTGATCTTGGCTTTGTGGGATTATTTATGTTTCTCGCTATTTTGTTACTTACCTATCGAAAATTAATTTGGGTGACCAAAAATACAGATGATGAATGGATAATTAATTTAGCAAAAATGCTGAAGGTCTCTTTAGTTGCATATTGTGCAGGGGGAGCGGCACTAAGTTTACCTTATTTTGATCTGTCATTTGCCATATTTGCCTTGACACATATTTTATGTGAAATAATCAAAAGAGAAAATAATAAAAAAGTTTTGCTAATAACAGAAGAAAAGAAAATTAGAAGGAATAATTATGCTTAGTTGGATGTTATCTTCAGTAATTAATGGTGTTACGGCTTTATCAGGGGAAAATAAACTGAGCGTATTGACTTACCACCGTGTTGGTGAGTCTTATAATCAATTATGTATGGATGAATATTTGTTTGAACAACAACTTATTTGGATAAAAAAATACTTTAACCCTATAGGGCTAACGGAAGCATTAGCGTTACAGAAAAAAGGAAAGCTACCTAGACGATCAATAGTTATAACTATTGATGATGGTTATGTTGATAGCTTCACCACTATATTTCCTTTACTAAAGAAGCATAATCTAACGGCCACTTTTTTTATCAGCACTTCAGGTTTAGAAAAAGGTTATTTATGGGATGAACATATTTCATTAATAATAATGACCTTATCTGTCGACATTGAAGAGTTTTTATTTGAAGGGCGAACTTTTGAGGTCTCAACTTATAATGAAAGAATTAAATGTGCGAAGGAAATAAGTGATCAAATAAAATATTGCTCTTTAAATGAGCGAGAAACATTGATTCAAAAACTAGTTAAGCAAACTAAAAAAATCGTTCTTAAGCATGATTTTCTGAATGAATTACAAATTAAATTATTGTACAAGCAAGGTATGGAAATAGGGGCTCATACGGTTAATCATCCTATATTAACTTATGAGAAATCTGATGTGGCGAAAAGAGAAATGTTGGATTCAAAAGAGATATTAGAAGACATAATTGGAGAGCAGGTGAAATATCTTGCTTACCCTAATGGTAAGTTAGGTATAGATTTTGACGAAAACAATCAAAATCAAGCAAAGGAATGTGGTTTTGATGCTGCTTTCTCGAGTGACTGGGGCTTTATAAATCACAGCCCGAAAGATCTCTATTCATTAAAGCGCTTTACGCCTTGGGATAAGTCAGAAGCTAAATTTTGTTTGCGATTAGCGTTAAATTTTACCGGATACTATATGAAGTTGGATAAGTAAGTGAATAACCCGAAAAATAAAGTGATTTTAATGATAGCCCTAGAGTTTCCTCCTTGCCAAAGTGCTGGTGTGCAGAGAACACTAAAGTTTGCCGAATATCTAGTGACCTTAGGCTGGCAACCAATTGTGCTTACAGTTAATAGCGATGTCTATACCTCGGTTGACTCACAAGTAACTATCCCTGACTCTATAAAAGTTTATCGTTGCAAATCTTTAGATGCAGCGAAAGATTTATCAATTAAAGGAAAGTATTTTGCTTGGAGTAAAGTACCTGATCGCTGGTGGAGTTGGGCAGTTTCAGCTATACCTTTAGGAAAAAAACTAATAAATAAATATAAGCCTGATATTATTTGGTCAACCTATCCTGTATCTACAGCGCATTTTATAGCCTATAAATTGCAGAAACATTCACAACTTCCTTGGGTAGCTGACTTTAGAGACCCTTTACAGTGTCGCTATGATGTAAATGCCAAGCCTTACAGTTCTATTCCTAAATGGATTGAGAAGAAAACCATTGAAAACTGTACCAAAGCAGTTTTTACCACTGAAAATGCAGCACAACTGTATCGCAGATTATATTTGGATGAAAAGCTAACGAAGTTTACAGTGATTGAAAATGGTTTTGATGAAGGGAATTTCCAAGATATTGAAATAGCAGACAGAAACAAGGCTGATATATTTACATTGTTACATAGTGGATCTATCTATGAAAACGGTAGAGACCCGAGTAAGCTTTTTATCGCGATAAGCGAGTTGTTTCAAGAAGGTTTAATTACTGAAATGGATTTTGAATTGGTCTTTCGTGGTGCCTCTGCGGATAGGTATAGTAATCAAATAAAGCAACTTGGTATAGAGCGACTAGTTCACTTTAAAAGTAATGTACCTTATAAAGAGTCTTTAGCTGAAATGGCAAAAACATCGGCCTTATTGTTAGTTCAAGGCGGATTATTTAAAAATCAAATCCCAGGTAAGGCCTATGAATATATACGCTGCAACAAAGCTATATTGGCATTGACCCCGAAAGAGGGGTCTACTGGATTATTATTAAGTAAAGTTGACAGTACAGAAGTGGTAGATGAGGTTGAAGAGATTAAGCACGCAATTGCAAAAATGCTAGCTCAGGTTGATAGTCCTAATAGAGACAGCATGCAATTCTCTCGTTACAGTAAAACGCAACAATTAGATGTCTTATTAAGAACATTGTGTTAATTGGTGTTTGATAAGTAATGGGATTGTAGTTTTGTCTAGTTTAAAAAATAAAATAATTTCAGGTTTAGCTTGGTCAAGTATGGCAAAGTTGATAGCTCAGCTATTTTCTTGGGTCAGTACCTTTGTTGTTATTCGTTATTTAGAGCCAACTGATTATGCCATCGTTGGTTTAGCGTTTGCATTTATTGGTTTTTTCTATGTGTTAAGTGAGTTTGGTTTGGCTGATGCGCTAATACAGCAACAAGACACCACGGAAAAAAACTGTGATCAAGTATTCACGTCAACCTTACTGTTAAACACAGTTATTTTTATTTTTTTTATTGCTGCAAGTAACCTAATTGCAGATTTTTATCAAAATATAGCACTAAACCAGGTGTTGATTTTTGTAGCGGCAAACTTATTACTGTCATCATTTATTGTCATTCCAGAAACTCTAATGAATAAAGAGATGCTTTTTAAAAAAAGAGCTCTGATAGAAACGTTGGCGAGTGCATTTAATACGTTAGTTACTTTAGGCTTGGCTCTGGTAGGTTTTGGTTATTGGTCAATTCTCATTGGGCAGGCGGTTAATATGCTAATCCGTGTTATTTTATTTAATACTTTAGGTTACAGTCGCTATAAAATAACGACTGATTTTACAGAGTTTGGTGGCCTATTCAATTTTGGGGCTTATACTTTTGCCTCGCGTGCCATTTGGGCTTTTTATAATAAACTGGATGTATTGATTATAGGACGAGTTTTTGGCTCGCAATTATTGGGCATTTATACGGTTTCCTTGCAATTAGCATCCATGCCATTAGATAAAATATCAGGCACAATAAATCAAGTGGCCTTTTCTGCATTTAGTCAAAATAGTGTTAATAACGAAAATGAGCAACATTTTTTATTTTCACTAAGGCTGTTATCGGTCACACTTTTTCCTGTTTTTATTGGTATTGCAGTAATAGCACCTAGTTTAGTCCCTCTACTTATTGGGGATAAATGGCTTGAATCGGTCATTATTATTCAAATACTCTCATTAATTATGCCATTAAAATTGATTAGTAGTTTTGTAAACACTTTTATTGCGAGTAAAGGGGATGCAAAATTTAACCTTAAAATGTCTTTACTCTATTTGGGATTTATTACAATAGGTATAACGATAGGTAGTTATGGAGATATTATTGATACCGTTATAGGTTTAGTGGCGTGTTATACTTTATGCTTTTTTTTAGTATCTTATTTGAGCATGAAAAAAATAAAGTACTCGTTTGGCGTATTTATAGCTTGCTTACGAGGACCAATCATCTGCGCTCTTTTAATGTGGTTTTTTGTCTGCATATTATCTAGCCAAATCCCAATGACACTTATCCCCGTTTTTAATATCTTAATTATGATGGCATTGGGAGTACTCAGTTATACGGTCTTATCACTGGCTTTCGCTAGGACACATGTTAACGATGTTATGGCTCTATTTACTCAAACTAAAAATTTAAATTAAAGGAATAAAATAAGTTAATTTATATGAAAGAAAAATTACTGTTTATTACAAGAGTTACACCTTCACTTCAAGGGGCTGGTGTCCAACTTCGATGCGCAAGACATATTATGAGCTTGTCAAAAATATTTGATGTCATTTTAGTGCATTTAACTCATGAGCCTATAACGTTAGGTGAAATTACGAGTTACTGCCATAAACACCAGAATGTGGTTACTCATAAGCAAGAATTACAGATGAGGCCATATCTTAGCTCAAACTTTGATGCCGCTTATTGTGCTCCCAGCGCCATGGAATTATGTGAAATAAAAGAAATTATAATCAAAATGGAACCGGCACTCATTTTTTTATTTCGTTTATCAACAGCCAAGTTTATTCTGGAAAAATCGTTAACAGAGCTTGTGTCTAAAGAACAATGGATATTAGATTTAGATGACATCGAGAGTAGAGCTAACTATCGACATGTTAAAGCCAATTATCGTGATTTAGGTAAAGTCACCACGTTCAAATCTATACTTGATGTTATAAAGATGAGGACGTTAGAAAATAACGTTTTGAAACGTTTTGGTAAAGTACTTATTTGTTCATATGATGATCAAGCTTTGCTTAATAAGAGGTTTAATAAGAAGAGTTTTTTCGTCGTTCCCAATGTAATTAGTGATGTTGAACCATTAAGTTTTGGAGATCACCAAAAAGATATTTTGTTTGTCGGTACATTAAGTTATTCACCAAATGAACAAGCCGCGTTGTACTTTTGTAATGAGATATTACCTTTGATTAATAACCAGTTGGAAGTTCCTGCGAGTGTTAGAATAGTTGGGTTTAATCCAAGCGAGAAGATTTTGGCTTTATCCAATGAGTATGTAGAGGTTACCGGCGGGGTTGATTCGGTGAAGCCATACTATAGAACAGCGAAGATTGTTGTTGCACCTATTTTAAGTGGTGGTGGAACACGAATAAAGATATTAGAAGCAATGGCTTATCAAAGGGCCGTGGTGTCTTCAACTATTGGTGCAGAGGGGCTCGGTGTTAAGGATGGAGTGAATATTTTACTTGCGGATAACGCAGAGACATTTGCCTGTTCAGTACTCAAATTAATTAAATCTACTCAAGAAAGTGAAAAAATTTCATTTAATGGCTTAACCCTGATAGAACAAAAATTCACTCAAAATAGATTAGATGATATTTATTCAAGATTACTTTCAAGCACAAGGAGTGTTCTTTGAGCGCAACACATTATGTTTTCTCTTTTTTACAGCGTATTTATGCAGCAGTCTTATTACTTGGAACTACTGCTTTTGTAAGCAGGTGGTTGACACCGACTGAAATTGGTATTTATAGTTTAGGTTTTGCTTTTGTAGCTATTCTTAACGCCTTTAGGAATTTTGGCATTCAAAACTATGTTGTGGTTAGTGAAAATTTGACGGATAAGAAAATAAGCTCTGCTCAACTGGCTGCACTAATTTTATCGTGGCCATTGGGAATATGTGTTTTCACTTTAAGTTCAAATATTTCTGAACTATATGGACAACCTGAATTGATAAAAATGCTAAAAGTTCAGTCTTTGGCATTCTTTTTATGGCCTTTTATCGCAATAAGGAGTGGTGTATTACAGCGGAGTTTAAAGTTTAATACTATTTTTTGGGTTGAAACAATTGCTGTCACTATAAGCTCAGTTGTTATGTTATTTTGTGTTTACTTGGGTTATGGTCCAATTTCACTTGCGTACGGAGCCGCTATTTTATCGATTAGTTCCTTTTTTTTACTTTCTATTGTTGTAAAAACTCCATGGTCCTTATCTCTAGATCACATTAAAGAGTGTATGAGCTTTGGTGGTATGTCTACTCTTATAGCCTTGATTACGGTCTTTGGAGGTCAAGGCCTTGTGATGCTATTAGGCTTATACTTTAGTAGTGATCGAATTGCACAGTTTGAAAGAGCTCAATCATTGCCATTACTATTTTGGGCGTATATCTTACCCGCTATTAGTGCTGTATTACTGCCTTCTTTTTCAAAGCTTTTTAGGGATAATGAGCTTTCCTTTGCTCGGAAATCAGCAATTCGTAGCTGGATGAGTATTTCTTGTGTAATTGGTCCCCTTCTCATTTCTATGTTTTTTGTAGCGTCAGATTTTGTAGACTTTTTGTACGGCCCTCAATGGGGTGAAGCTTCTAAAGTCACAAGCTTATTTTGTTTAAGCTCATTAATAGCAGCTTTGTTTATTATTGGGCAGTCGATTCTGTATGCTCAGAGAAAGTTGATTTCTATTCTTGTGGTACAAGGGATCGCATTATCAACAACTCTCATCGGGATTTTTATCATACCCGAATTAACATTAAGTAAAATCGCGTATTTGTTTGTTATCTCTAATAGTGTTTTCGCAATATTAACTCTTGTGTTTTTACGCCGTGCAATACGGGCAGATATGCGCCATTTCAAAGTGTTTATATATTCATTAGCTAAATATAGCCTTCCACTACTATTAAGTTTAATTTGTTATGATTATCTTGCTACAAGCCAGGGCTTTTCTGAAATACTGAATGTTTTTGTAATAGCTATGATTTCTATAATTGTATGGGGAATAACTTCAATTATAAATCAACATCCTATGACTGTTTTGGTCATGAAAAAATCAGCAAAATTAGCAAGGTTATTATGACTGACATTTCACAATTAAAAATTTTGGCAGTTGTACCTCGGATGTATTACCCACTATTGAAAGGAGGACTAGAAATATCTGCTCATAATATCCTGTCATTATTATCTAATCATTGTGAAAGTATTGTAGTTGCAGGAGGAAAGCACACAAACAATTTATTTATTTCAAAGCTTGAAAGAAGAGTGTTAGGGAAATATCCTTCTAAAGGCTTAGTCGATAATTGCCAGGTACTATCCGATATATGGCACCCTACAGATGTTAATGACCTAATACCCAAGTATAAGCCAGATGTTTTAATCTGCTTTTATTCTGGAGAGTCTGATCTGGCCAGAATTATTAATAATAATTCATTACCTACTATTTATTTTGTATTTGGTAACAAAAATGTAACTTATCTCAAGGCGAAAAAAAACAATAATGCATATGTATGTGAATCTAACTTTATAAAGAGGATTATAGAGAAGGAGATAGGCCAAGATGCTACTGTAATTAAACCAATTATCGCACCTGAAGATTACTTAGTAGAACGAAAAGGGGATAATATATTAGTTATTAACCCCCACCCTATTAAAGGGGGGGATATCGTTCTGCAGATAGCGAAGAAAATGCCTTGGAGAAACTTTTTAATAGTTGGTGGATGGCAGCATACATCCTTAAATGATGACGTTATCTATATCGAAAAGCAGCTGTTAAAATTGAAAAATGTAAAAAGGTTACCTCATACGGATAATATGAAAAAAATAATGGAACAATCTCGATGCTTATTGATGCCTTGCCGAGTAGAGGAAGCTTATGGACGGTCTGCTGCCGAGGCTATAATTTCAGGAATCCCTGTAGTTGCCAGTGATAGAGGAGCTCTGCCTGAAACTGTCGGGGCAGGCGGGGTCATCATAAATATTGAAGAACCTATCCATAAATGGGTTGATGCACTTGAGTTACTATATTGTGACAATGATTATTACGAAAAATTATCAAAAAATGCAATCAGAGAGTCCATAACAAAAAATAGACAAGTGACCTTTATTGAGGGGCAATTATTGGAATTATTACAGCAAACGTTAGCATATTAAATGCTATGTCATTTAATATGCTAACCAATTAGTGATTCTTAAGTTTACACTCGAGAAAGATGAGTATTCCAACAGACTCTCCCAAAGAGAATCATATCAAAACTTCAAAAATGGTAATAATATTTAATATGTACTTCTCTATTGTCATCCCTGTTTATAATGGTGAGAAAACCATTAGTAAGGCTCTTACTAGTGTCGCTAATCAAAAAATTAGAAACTTTGAAGTCATTGTTATTGATGATGGCTCAACTGATTCTACATTAAATGAAGCTCAAAATTTTGTAACGAATCACCCAGACCTTGATATTACAATTATATCTAATATTAACAGAGGACGTAGTGTCTCACGTAATATTGGTGTTATAGCAGCCAAGGGTGACTTTATTTGCTTTCTTGATGCGGATGATGAATTTAAAGAGGATCATTTATCTGAATTCAGTAAAGCTATTTCATCTTATCCTGAGATAGGTTTCTTTTTTGCTGATGGTGAAACTCACCGTCAGGATGACAGCTGGGAAAAATTTTCAGGATTTTTAGATCGATTAATGCAGCGAGGTGATTGTTGGGACGTTGAAGGAGATTATGTTCTTTTTAATGATAGCTTTCCTAATACATTAGCGCTTGGAAGTCTTATACCTATGTGTTCGACGGCTATTAAACGAGATGTCTTAATATTAAGTGGTCTGTTTAACCCAAGCTTTAGTGTAGGGGAGGACTTTGAATTATGGTTTAGAATTTCTTTAACGAACCCCATGGTAGCCATTAATAAACAGTTATCTAATATTTATCATCATGAAGATAATACCAGTAACCCAAAAAACTCTTACAGAAACACTATAAAAAGCCTAGCTGTTAATAGGTTTATCTTAGAGAGTAATCCAACATTAAATAGCGATTTAGTGCAGATATTTAATCAAAAAATTAGTAAACAGCTTTCAAGTTTACTTTACTATGCGAGTTATATATCACCTACTGAAGTATTAATGGTAATTAGTGAACAGCCGGTAGTGAAATATGGCCATAGTGTTTTCTCGTTGAAACAACTAATAAAGTCAATATTGAAAACTATTTTCAAAAGAAAGTTACCGCAGACACAGTATTAAACTATTTAGGTGTTTTAGTGCAAATTATTCTTTATATGGCATGCAGAGGAAAAGGTTTTGAACAAAGAAACATCTTTATATTTAGACTTAGTTAGGTTTTCGGCTGCAATGATTATTTTTTTGGGCCACGCCTCAGGACAAAGTTTTACAGGAGGTCTTTTTTGGCAACTAGGCCTTTATTTAAAGGCTGCGGTAATCGTTTTTTTTGTTTTGTCAGGGTATGTTATCGGATATGTGGCGCATCTTAAAGAGCACACACTAAAAGATTATACTGTATCTAGGGTGTCTCGTTTGAGCTCTATTATTTTACCCGCCCTAATTCTTACCGCTATATGTGATTTTATTGGACTTTCGATTAACCCCTCTTTTTATTATGATGGACCTTGGGGATATCCTGAAGGTAGTCAAATAATTAATTATTTATTATCGACAGTGCTGTTGCAAAATGTATGGAATATGCATTTAAATCCAGGTATCAACGCACCTTTTTGGTCATTAAGTTACGAAGTAATTTATTATGCAATATTTGCCGCCATATTTTATGTACGTGGTAAAAAAAGAATATTTACTATTGCACTATTAGTGCTGTTAGCAGGCTCAAGCATTATTGTTTTATTCCCTATCTGGTTGATGGGTTATTATTGTTTTAAGGTGCATAATGAATATCCAAGCTATTTTTTAAAATATTACCATGGGCTAATTTCATTTATATTTCTAATGTTATTTTTATTTTCACCACTTATCCGCACAGAGTTTAAATTTAACCTTCCTTATGTTGGAGGAGGTATAGTCGCTGATTATTTTGAAGCAATTACTTTCTCTCTTCATATTATGTTTGGATTACCTTTATTTAAATTATTGAGGGGTATTTTGTTGAAGTTTTCCGTTGAAATAAGATGGTTAGCTTCATTAACTTTCGCGCTATATCTGTTTCATCGCCCTTTAATGCAGGTGTTGGTTCTACTTTCTCCCAGTGAGCCGGCGTCGTGGATGACGAGATTAATTGTTTTAGGTGGGGTCACTCTTGTTGTCGTATTTTTGGGTCGATGGAGTGAAAGACATAAAAGAACGATAAAGAATTTTATACTAAAAAAATTGTAAGTAGTCAGTTTAATTCCAATTTACTAGGGAGTGTATTTTTATATGGCAACATGGATAAGCGCATTTAAAAAATACTTTATCCTCGTAGGATTATTTGCTAATTTTGGCTTTATTGTTGTCTGTGGATTGTTAATGTATAAAATAAATACATTAGACTTATCTTTACCCCTTTTTAGCGAAAAAATTAGAAATAACCTATCTATTAAGAAGCCTAATTTATTGTCTGTAGTGTCTCCCTTGTTGGATGGAATGAGTTATTTTGAAGAAAAAAATTACTATTTCAGATCATTCGATATAACTCAATGGCATGGCGTTGGGGCTAAAAAGCACGCTAAATTTGATGTGAATAATACAATTACGGTATTTAATGAAGGGGAGCTACTTACCGCTTTAAAAAATGTTATTGCAGGGCAGTCTATTGTTATTTCGCCGGGTGATTATGTGATTGACCAGTTTAGTATTCACTTGGCTAAAGCGGGTACTCAAAATAACCCAATTCGTGTTATTGCTAACCAATTAGGTACAGTTAAAATATATATACGAGGCGAAGGTTTTGTTGTAAACAGGCCTTATTGGCAATTTCAAAATTTACATTTAATCGGCAACTGTAAAAAACACAGCAGGTGCGAACATGCTTTTCATGTAGTGGGGCAGGGTAAGCACACCACCATTGAAAATAATATCTTACAAGATTTTAATGCCATGATCAAAGTGAATGGTGTAGGTAATAACTATCCTGACTATGGCAGTGTTGTCCAAAATACTATTTTTAATACTAGTCCACGAAAAACGAAAAATCCGGTAACCCCAATAGATTTAATGCATGCAAATAATTGGCGGGTTGCGAACAATTTTATTTTTGATATACAAAAATCCGCAGGTGATGAGGTGAGTTATGCTGCCTTTTTCAAGGGAGGATCTCAAAATGGTATTTTTGAACAAAACCTTGTTATTTGTGCTGCAAATTTAGCAGACCAATACACTTCTATTGGATTGTCACTTGGTGGTGGTGGCTCCCTCAAGGCGCATAGGCGAGATAAAAATCCTGCAGAGCATGTTAATGGTATTATTAGAAACAATATAGTTATGCATTGTTCCAACGATGTAGGTCTTTATTTGAATAGAGCAAGTAACAGTCAAGTTCACCATAATATTTTGTATAACACTCTAGGAATTGATGTCCGTTTTGAAGAAAGTTCAGCAACTATTGATGAAAATATAATTTCTGGCCGAATTAAAAAGCGAGAAAAAGGTAAGTTTACACAGAGGAACAATCTCATAGTAAAACAAAACTTTTTTACTGGGAAAGATAACATGAGTGATTATTTTATTGCTCCAGATATAGGTGATTTCTCTTGGCGAGATACCTTTCTCGTTAATGACTATAAAGAGTTAACTCCCTCCTTATTTTATGACTTCTGTGGTAATCGGGCGCAAAATGGCTATGTTGGCGCATTTTCAGGTAAACAATTTTGCCTAGATCAACTTAATTTAAAATCAGTAGATAATAAGGAATCACCTTGAGAGGTTTACTTTATAAATATCTTCTTGTCTCTGGTGTATTAACGCATGTGTTGTTTGTATTATTACTATTATGGCAACCGATCATTCTTAATAAACTTACTAGCAAAGTTAGTGGTAAGTATTATCAATTTCAAAAACAGCGCGAATATGAAGAGTTAATTCAAGGCAATAACATGACCCTTGCAGAAGAGATTGATGCGGCATTTTTACCATGGCAAGCGCATGTGAAAAATACGGCTAATTCAGGGGTAACATTTGTAAATAAAAAGCCATTTTTAGACCTCTCTGCTGCGGTAAAAAGTTTGAAACATGGCGATACTTTATTCGTCGCCGAGGGTGTTCATTATACACCACTAGTAATAACAAAAAACGATATAACGATTAAAGGCAATGGACATGTTGTCTTTGAAAAATCGGCAGCTCATGGAAAGGGTTTTATCTTAAGCCAAGGCAATAATTTAACCGTTGAGAACATTGAATGCCGTTATATAAGTGTAAGAGATGGTAATGGAGCTTGCATTAGGCAAGAAGGTAAAGATCTTACCCTTAATCATGTTTATTTTCATAATAGCCAAGAAGGAGTACTAGAAACGGCAAAAGAAACCGGATTTCTGAAGATTTATGATAGCCGTTTCGAACGATTAGGCTTTAATGGTCAAGCCCACGGCATATATACCAATAAAGCTGATGTGTATATTTACCAATCACTAATAATTGCAGCGAAGAGTGAGGGTCATGCTATAAAAGTTCGTGGGAATAAGTTAGTTATCGAATCTTCTATAGTCGCTACCTTATCTTCTGATGATAGTCGTTTAATTGATATGTCTAATGGCGGTGAATTAACAGTAAAAAATTCAATTTTAGAGCAAGGACCTAAATCAGAAAATGGTCAAATGATCGGCTTTGGTTTAGAAGGAATGGCGTATGAAAGTAACCGAATTAATCTTGTTGGCAACATAATCTACCTAGATAGAATAGGTATTAACAAACTATTAGCACTTCCTTCAGCTGGCGATGAAAGGATTACGGTCACTCACGATAAAAATATTGTTATTGGTGATGGCGGCATCGAAAATGAAATAGAATCTAACAGCTACTTTCAAAGTAGAGTTGAATTAGGTTTACCCAACTATCCTTATTTTTCACCTAGTTTTTGTCAAAAAGTTAATGAGTGTTTTTTAACTCGTTAGGGTAAGTTATAAAATTACGTGCCTACGTGTATGGCTCAGGGGGATCCAGTGCCTAAAAAGTGGTGGATATTCGATCAGATACTTCGAAGATGACGTTTACAGCAAGCTCCTGAGTTAACTACATAAGCATGTAAAATTATTCTTTGATGAACATTCTGGTCGTTTAATAAGAGAGTTAAGAGTAATAGTTAAAGGGAATTAATGAGATAGAAAATTTGTTGTTCTTATAACTTGTTAGTTAACGATAAAAGAGGTTTTACTCTTCACCTGTATCGCTTATTATAACAGCATTATTTTCTATGAAACTTCAACCTCATCAACGGAATACATATGAGTTCAACAACGACTTCTCTTACATCTATTTTCCCTGCAATAATGTGTGGTGGAAACGGTACCCGCCTTTGGCCTCTTTCACGTGCACTTTTTCCTAAACAATTCTTACCGCTAGTTAATGACACCAGCATGCTGCAAGATACGTTATTACGCTTACCTAGGGATATTAGCGAGCCAGTATTTATTTGTAATGAAGAACATCGCTTTTTAGTCGCGGAACAAGTAAGGCAACTATCACAAAAGCAAAGCACTATATTGCTTGAGCCAGAAGGTCGCAATACTGCACCTGCAATTGCGCTAGCGGCAATTCATGCGTTAGAAAAAGATAAAAATGCTGTATTGTTAGTTTTAGCGGCAGATCACGTAATTCAAGACACAGCGGCTTTTCATCAAGCCGTTGAACAAGCAAGTATTGCAGCACAGCAAGGAAAGTTAGTCACCTTTGGTATCGTGCCTACTCATGCTGAAACAGGTTATGGTTATATTAAGAAGGGGTGTGAGCACACAGTTGGTATTTTTGATGTAGCACAGTTTGTAGAGAAGCCAAATGCGCAAGTTGCAGAAGACTATTTAGTTTCAGGTGATTATCTTTGGAATAGTGGTATGTTCTTATTTAAAGCTTCGCGTTATTTAGAAGAGCTAGCTAAGCACCGTAGTGATATTTTAGAAAATTGCCAACAAGCAATGACAGACGTTGAGCATGATCTAGACTTTTTAAGACCAAATAAAGCAGCATTTTTAGCTTGTGCTAGCGAGTCTATCGATTACGCGGTAATGGAAAAAACTGACTTTGCAGTAGTCATTCCGCTTGATGCTGGTTGGAGTGATGTTGGCTCTTATTCTGCATTGTGGGAAGTGTGTGAGAAAAATGAAGACAAGAATGTTTTAAAAGGTGACGTAATAGCTCACCAAACAACTAATAGTTATATTCACAGTCAAAATAAGTTGATTGCAACGGTTGGTGTTGAAAATTTAGTTATTATTGATACGCCTGATGCGGTATTGGTTGCCAATAAAGATCAGGTGCAAGAAGTAAAAAAAATAGTTGAGCAGCTAAAATTAGAAAAACGTAGTGAAGCTGTATTACATCGTGAAGCCTATCGTCCTTGGGGTAAATATGATTCTATCGATAAGGGAGAGCGTTTTCAGGTAAAGCGTATTACTGTAAAGCCAGGTGCTAAGTTATCAGTGCAAATGCATCATCACAGAGCTGAACATTGGATCATCGTATCAGGTACTGCAAAAGTTACCATCGATGAAAATACCGTATTGTTGACTGAGAATCAATCGGCTTATATTCCTGTTGGTGCCGTGCATGCTTTAGAAAACCCTGGGAAACTGCCATTAGAAATGATTGAGGTGCAGTCAGGTAGTTATTTAGGTGAAGATGATATTGTGCGCTTTGAAGATAAGTACGGCAGAGTTTAAACATTCAACCTGCTTAGTTATATAAGGTTACTTACGCTGAGTAAGTAACCTTATAGTTAATGTTATCTATGGAGTGTTTTGTAGATAGTAGTTATATATTTGTCCTTCATATTGCCCTAACCAACGGCTCCAAGTACCATAAGCTATTCTCCCACCAATACCTGATTGAACAAACCCTGTAGCGTGGTCTGCATATTTTGTATCTCCAGTATGTAAAGAGTACCATATTGCCGCATCAACAAACGTTAGACTAGCACCTGAAGCAGATGTGGTTACTTCATTACTTAAGATACTGCGATAATAACTAAAGTTAGCATAATTGTAGTTCCAATCCGCTTGGTCTTTGATCAATCCTATTGTTGTAGTCTGATCGGGGAACTCATACGTCAAATCTATAAAAGGTTTAATTAAATAACCGAGTTGAAATATAGAGGCCTGAGGATTATCACTCCAGTCACCACCCCGGTGAAGGTTATGTGGAGCCAATAAGAACTTGCTATGTATATCGGTAGTATATTTAGTTAGTAGTTCACCTAAACCTGCATTAGCTGTAACACGATATGCAGACAATGCGACATTCAAATTATGTCCTTCAGCTCGATTTGACCTATCAGGCCAAGGGTCCAATTCTTTAAGGTATACTTGCTTAAATTCAGCCATAAACTGATACCAATCTTTTAACCACTTATCACCTGACATCAAATAAGCATGTTCCATGTGGTAAAACCAAGCATGCTGATCATCTCTGGGCCTTGCAACCTGTTCGCTTCCGTCAATATAGGATCTTGTTAGTGTGGCTCCACTATTACCAAGGTGGAAGCTCCTCCACGTTGAGCCACCATAAGGGTTTGCACTTGGCGTTATCGAGGCGAAGTTATCTGCATGAGTATAGCCAGAAAGCCATTGTGGTCTAATATTTATTTCTGCTTTTGCCGATGCTTGTGCCTTATAGAAATCTTGAGGGTTACTTGTTATAAAGAAGCGTCTATTAGAGTATGCCCATCCCCCCGTACCATTAGTAGCATGTTTGCGATTTAAATCTAAAGCAAAGTTATCTTGACCAAACTTATATTGGCCTGTAGATACAGTATCTGAAAAATCACTAGCTACGTATTGAGGTATTCTGAATTCTTCATTTGGAATAGCTGTTGTAGGAAAGTACCCTCCTAACTCTAAAGTTACGCTAGTTTTTGCGTAATACGCTTGCGGTAATGAAGCTACAGGTGAGTATTGAAAGTTACGCGCGACGGTATCTAGATAATCTGTTTGATTTTGAGTGGAAAAGTCAAGTAATACTTCTTTGTAAGTTTGTTTCATATCATCTAGCCAATAAAAATCAGCAACGGCAAAGTCAGCATCTAAAAATTGCTTGGACCATGCAGGCCATAACTCCATAGATACGTTTCCATCAGTTTTTGTAGCAAGGCCCTGCGGAAATTTCTGCCAAAAATCCCGGAAGAATACATTCACTTTAGGGGCGCTTATCGCGCCAGATAAGCCGGATGATATTTTTTCTCCATCGATTTGATCCGCTTGTACCGTTTGGGTAATTGTACTTCCTGTACTATCAAGAATTAATTGATGGCTCTTGAAGTATAGTGGTGCCGAGAACTGAGTATTGATTGCTGAATTTTGTAACTGAAAATCTACCTTCACTTTATCGCTATCAGCATACATATAAAGTCTCATTGCCCAACCATGTTTTATATCTGTTGGGCTAACATAATTCGTTAATGAAGATATTTTAACAATAGTGCGGAGATAGCCAATTTCTTCTAACTCTATATTTATATTAGTGTGGTCAAAAGAGTTATCAATATCTCCATTCTCTTTGGTAAAAAGTGATTTTAATTGACCTGCTGGTGTAGTGATAGTTAAAGGGCTTTTAGTGATAGCAATATCGACCAATCCATTGCTTAGTTGTATATCTGAACTAGTTTCAGTTGCACATACACTATAGGTCGGCTTTATATTTCCATTACCCGCGTATAATGTGAGCTCCTTCCTTCCTGTAGTGCTTTGTCCAACAGTATAAGCCTCAATATCTACAGTAAAGTGTGCTTGAATATGGCGTAAAGAGCGATCTTTTGCCCACCAACGATTAATTACATTAAACTGTGCTGGAACAATTTCTCCGACACTATTTTTTATATGGAAGTCACCAGGGTGAAAGTATAGACCTTGCTCTACCGGAAATACCATTGATACAGGGTAGTTAGTGGCGCCTTTTCCTGATGATTCTTTGACAACAAAATCAGTTAATAAGATTTCAACTTTTGTACCATCAAAAGCTGGGTTGTTGTAAGGAAATTCAGGGTCTGCATCAAAACTGTCTGCTGGTAAAGGCGCTTGTGCTGTACATGTGTGTGATGTTGGCTTAAAAATGGCGCTTACTGTGTGATCTGATGTCATTGTTACTAGGCAAGCAGCATCACCCGCGCAGTCACCACTCCAACTATAAAAAATATAACCCGCTTCAGGGGTCACGGTCAGTGTTATCGCTTCTTGCTGGGTGAATATTAACTGACAATCAATAGTGCAGTCACCTAAGCTATCTGAAAGTGTTACTGAACCACCTTCGCTTATGATTATTGATAATGTTGTTTCTGGGGGGATTTCAGTAAAAGTTGCCGTAACTGAATGGTCTACTGACATCGTTACTTGACAATTAGTTTCACCGGTACAATCTCCTGTCCAGCCAGCAAAAGTATAACCATCATCCGCAGTAGCGGTGACCGTTATTACTGTATCAGGGCTAAAACTCAGCTGACAATCAACAGAACAGTTACCTAAATCATCAGAAAGCGTTACTGAGCCACCAGCCGGTACGGTTAATGATAGTTTAGGGTTTTCTGTAAATGTTGCTGTAACTGAGTGTTCAGTATCCATCGTTACTTGGCAATCAGTTTGGCTAGTACAGTCACCACCCCAACCGGTAAAGTGGTAGCCAGTTTCAGGTGTGGCAGTCAGCGTTAGCATTTCTTGATTGCTAAAACTTAATTGACAGTCAGTAAAGCAATCTCCTAAGTTATTAGCTAATGAAATTGAGCCACCGGTTGTTATTTGTAAAGAGAGTAATTGACCAACAGGAATATTAATGAAACTTGCAGTTAAACTATGCTCAGCTGACATTGCTAATTCACAGACAGAAATTCCTGTACAATCACCGCTCCAGCCGGCAAAGATATAACCTGTAGCTGGCAGTGCCTTAATTATGACGGTCTCATTTTCTAGCATGTTAAAAATACAATCTGCTTCTGCGTCACAAGTAAGAGATCCATCTTTTAATGATATTGAACCACCAAGGCTAATTGAAGTTGTTAGATTAAAAGTAGGGCTTGCTTCAAAATTGGCCGTGATTACTTTAGCTGCATCTATGGTAATCTGACATTTACCAGTACCTGTACAATCACCTAGCCAGTTTTTAAACACATATCCATACACAGGAGTTGCAATTATGTCGACTATTACTAATTTTTCTAAATTGAATTTGCAACTATCTGAGCATTTAAGAGTACCGTCTTGTAAAGACACTGAGCCGCCGACACTAATTTCAGTTGAAAGGATAAAATCAGTTTCTTGTTCAAAGCTCGCTTTGACACTGCGTGCTGCAGACATAGTCACTTGGCAAGTTGAGTTATCTGAACATGCTCCAGACCAACCAGTAAATATATAACCGGTATCGGGTGTTGCATTAAGTATTATTTTTTTATCGCTAATAAAGTTTAATTCGCAATCGGTTAGGCATTCACCTAAATCACCATCCAGTGTAATTGAGCCCCCATTGGTTATTTCTACAGATAATGCAAATACAGAGGGTGCTTCAGAAAATGAAGCAGTTACAGTATGTACCGATGCCATTGTCACATTACACGTACTATTACCTGAGCAATCTCCGCCCCACTCAACAAAAACTGCTCCTGCTTTTGGGTTAGCTATTAACTCCACAGCAGTATCAACAGCAATATTGGAGGTACAAGTGGTTTTACATACTAAATTGCTTGGTTGGATATTAACAACACCTAAATCTTGCTCGGCTTGTGTGAAGTTAATATTTAGATCATAGAAAGTGGGTTGCAAATTTGTTTCAGGTGTTTCTTCCTCTGACGTACAACTGCTTAGAAAAAAAGAAAAACAAATAAATAGAATGGCTCTTAACATTTTGGTGATATCCATATCCATATTAAAAATACCGCATACTTTATTTAATAATTTAATCATCATAGACCGAGTTTTAAGGCTTCGCTACTTAATTATATAGCATTTGGTGGTATTGCTGATAACTTGTTTGAGCTTTGACCATATAGTTTTAAAATTAGCCTTTCAAAGCAAAATGTTAACCTTGCAATGGGGGGATAATCATTCTTCAGCCACTTGCACATAATTATCACCACAAGAAAGAGCAATCAAACGACTCAATTGCGTTAAGCTATAGCCGCTTTCATTTTGTAGCTTGTTAAAATGTGCTTGTATTGCGGTTAAGCTTTTTTTACTTTGCAAGCCACCATCAATAATTTTCTGTACTCTTAAATAAGCCTCAACGTCACTGCTTAAAATGAAGGTGTCTTTACCTAATAAACGCAGTGCATAGGGACCTGTATTACCACCTAAGCGTTCACCATGTTTTTTCAAATAAGCCCATAAACCAATAATATCTTCACTTGGCCAGTCATTAATAAATTGCGCAAAGCTGATGTTTTTATCCATGGTGATATCAAATATCATTTGTGCATTAGCTTTAATGGTTTTTACTTTATTGTAGTTACGAATTATTTTCGGATCTGCTGCTTTTCGTTCCAACATTTCTTCAGGCATCATCAGCATTTTTTCAATATTAAAATTAAAAAAGTGCTCTTCAAAATCAGGCCATTTATTTTCGACCACACGCCAAACAAAGCCTGATTTAAATATTTGTTTGGTGAAGGCGGCAAGAATACGATCATCACTTAATTTGGCTACACTTTGCTGTGCGGCGGTATCATCAAGTAGTTTTTTACCGAGAATTTTCTTACCTAGTAAATCCTCAAGTGCCCGTACACCGCCTTTTCGCTCGGCAGCACGTTGAAATAGTGATTTAAATGATTCGTGGGTCATATGTTATTTATTCATTAAAGTAGTGTTTTTTGAGTTATGTCATTCCCGTTATTTAGGACGGGAATCTAATGTTATGCCACAAGTGTTGTATCCCAGACAATATGCTCCATGCATTGTCTAATAAGTGGTATCCATACCACGTCCGATTAACACACTTCTAGAATGACGGTCTTTATTACCCTTCAATACCACAATGACGTAATAACGCATCTATTTTAGGCGCTCGGCCACGGAAGTTTTTGAATAATTCGCTCGGTTCTTCACTGCCACCTTTTTCTAGAATATTGGTTAAGAATGACTGTCCGGTCTCCTCATTGAAAATGCCTTGCTCTTCAAATAAGCCAAAGGCATCCGCTGATAATACTTCAGCCCACTTGTAGCTGTAATAACCCGCTGAATAGCCACCACCAAAGATGTGACTAAAACCATGCTGGAAGCGATTAAATTCAGGTGCTTGTACTACTGAGTACTGAGTTCTGACATTATCTAGCACTTGTTGAATGTGTTTTTCATTGTTCAATGCTTTCGGGTCAAAGCTTTCATGCATAGTGAAATCAAAGATGCTGAATTCGATCTGACGTAACATTTGCATGGCTGATTGGAAGTTTTTCGCGGCTAACATTTTAGTTAACATTGCCTGAGGTAAAGGCTCGCCAGTTTCAAAATGTCCAGAGATAAAGGCGAGTGCTTCTGGTTGCCAGCACCAGTTTTCTAAAAATTGGCTCGGAAGTTCTACTGCATCCCAAGGAACGCCATTAATACCGGCAACACTGCTGGCATTAATTTGGCTCAGCATGTGATGAATACCATGACCAAATTCATGAAATAAGGTGACGACTTCATCATGGGTAAATAATGCCGGATTATTACCTACAGGGCCGTTAAAGTTACAGGTTAAATAGGCTACTGGATATTGAATTGAACCATCAGACAATTGTCTACGACCAACGCAATCATCCATCCAAGCACCACCACGTTTTTTCTCACGGGCATAGAGGTCTAAATAAAAGCTGCCGCGTTTTTCACCTGTTTTATCAAATACGTCATAAAAGTTAACATCGTCATGCCAAACATCAACACCTGCTCGATGTGTGATAGATAGACCAAATAATTTATGCACCACTTCAAATAAACCAGAAACCACTTTGTCTTTAGGGAAGTATGGACGTAATTGTTCATCTGAAATAGCGTAACGACTTTGCTTTAATTTCTCGCTGTAAAAAGCCAAATCCCAAGCTTGTAAGTTGTCTTTTTTGAATTCGCTAGCCGCAAAATCGCTTAGTTCTTTAAAATCTTGTTTACCTTGATATTGCGATTTAATCGCTAAATTTTCAAGAAACTCCATGACTTCACCGGTGGTGTTGGCCATTTTTGTTGCTAATGAATGTTGAGCATAGTTGTCGAAATCGAGTAAATTAGCTAACTCATGTCGCAAGTTAAGTAACTCATCCATAATGCTGCTGTTATCAAATTCGTTAGCGTTAGGCCCTTGTTCGGAGGCGCGGGTAACAAAGGCAGTGTAAAGTTGCTCACGTAGATCTGCATTGTCACAATACATCATCACCGGTAGGTAACTTGGAATATCGAGGGTAAAGGTAAAACCTTGTTTTTCCTTTACCGTGGCAAGCTCTTTCGCTGCGGCTAAAGCACTTTCAGGTAAGCCAGTAAGATCACTTTCATCGTCAATCGTAATGCTAAAGGCATGGGTTGCGTCTAATACGTTATTGCTAAAGCTCGAGCTGAGCTCTGATAAACGCGTCACTATTTCACCATAACGCTTTTTGTTTTCATCACTCAGGGCTATCCCAGACAAGGTGAAGTCGCGTAGGGCATTGGTGATCACTTTTTGCTGAGCAATGTTTAAGTGACTAAATTCACTACTATCTCTAATGCTTTGATAGGCTTGATATAAACCTTCATGTTGACCAACGAAAGTGCCATATTCTGATAACAACGGTAAGCAGGACTCGTAAGCATCACGTAATTCATCACTGCTCGTCACCGAATTCATATGCGACACCGGTGACCATAATTTAGATAACACGTCATCAACAGCATCAATGGGCAATACTAGGTTTTCCCAAGTGAATACATCGTTATTAGCGAGTACTTGCTCAATAACTTTTTTGCAATCACTAATGGCTTGCTCAACAGCAGGTTTAACATGCTCAGGTTTGATTTTTGAAAAGGCTGGTAGTTCGCTAGGTACTAATAATGGATTGGTCATGATGCTTAGAAATTAGTTGATGTTATAACTGATGTAAGACCAAGAGAGGCTTTATTCAAGGCAATTGAGACATTAGTTATCAAATAGTTTTTATTTAAAAGTATAAAAACATCCCTCCATATTTTACTGAGTTATTTATTGGTGTGACTTTATTGTATCGAGAGAGCAAAGTTGTTGTTTGTAACAGTGTTTCCTTTGATTTTTGTTTGCACAAATAGACAGTAAGTTATACCTTTATAACTTACTGTCTATTTTTATAATGAATTCTGTTGTTGAGTGATGATGCTTAAGAAATTACTTATTTTCTGCCTACTAATATTAACCCTTTTATTTGGCACTATAGTTGCGCCTAATAGTTATGCCGCAGTACAAAACCTGTCTTTAGAACTCCTATCTGTTGATGATGGTTTGTCACAAGGGAGTATTCTTTCAATTATTCAGGATCAAACTGGTTTTATTTGGCTGGCTACGGAAGATGGGGTCAATATTTATGACGGTAATAAAGTTAGGCAATTGTCAGGGCCTGATAATAACTTTGAAAATGTCGCTGTATATAATGTTCTTGAAGATAATAATGGTTTAATTTGGCTAAATATAGATGGTCGAAAACTTTATAGCTATACCCCTAAAACTGATAATTATCAGCAAATTCCAATCAACGATTCCTTAGGCGCTGATTCCTATGTTATGGACTTAATCCATGATGATGACAATAACATCTGGATATTAACATCTAAAGCGTTAGGCTTTTATAACCAAGCAACCAGCGAATACAAACAAGTTCTTGATCTAAAATCAGAATTAGCTGGTGACTTTTACTTATTTAAGATGTCTTTGCATGATGGAGTAATGTATCTGAGTTCTAAGTCCGGTGTTTTTGCCTATCACATAGATAAAAATCATTGGAAAAAATTGCCTAAAATACAAATCGGTACAGTTAAACAGCCGAATGTAGAAACGAGTAATAAAATATACACATTACATACGGATATTAACAATACCTTGTATTTAGGATCTTACGATGGTTTTTTTGCTATAAACGTAGCAGATATTAAAGCATATATTGCAGATAAATCACCATTACCTAGCTATCAACTGCTTATTGAAAATATAGCAGCATGGCAAATATTACCTGATGGGAAAAAACTTTATATCGCTTCAGATAAGGGTCTGAGTGTTGTCAATACACTTGATAATAGCAGTGAGTTTTTATTTGGCTTTAGTGATTACTTTGACGACATTACAGATAACAATATAACAACGCTGATTAAAGATCATCAGGGGATTTTTTGGTTAGGCACAAAAGCAGTAGGCGCATATCAATGGAATCCTAAAAGAGAGTTGATTGAAAATTACAGCTATAAAAAAAATAATCCCGCTAGTTTGAGTTATAACGAAGTTTGGTATGCTTACCCGGATACTCAAAATGATGACTTACTCTGGATCGCCACCTCAAATGGTTTGAATCGAGTTGATACAGCAAAGCAGAAAGTTACATCATTTTTAGTCAATGAAGATTCAAAAAGTATTTATAACAAAAGCTTCATTAACACCATTTTTGCTCTAAATTCAGAACAACTCCTGCTGTATACGGCTAAAGGGGTAGATGTCTTTGATAAAAAACTAGAAAAAATAGTGTCGTTACCCTTTAATGATGAAGTTAATCAACTGCTTGAAAGGCAGCATATTGACCTATTAATGGAAGATGAATTTATTTGGGTAGCAAATGAAAAAGGCGTTTTTAAAATAAACAAAAACACTAGTGAAATAGATAATTTAAGTGAAATATCAGAAAAATTCTCCCCCGAAAATGTGTTGTATTTCTTAGGTACTTTTCCGAAGAGTGATTGGTTTTTACTAACAAGTAATGATGGCTTATGGGGCTTTAATCCGAAGACCCGAGAATTTGTACAACTTTATAAAATGCCAGGTATAGACGCAGGTGAATATACCTCTATCGACAATTGGGCAATAGATAAAAACCAAGTGTTGTGGCTAAGTTTTACCGGTAAGGGCTTAGTTGGTTTAACGTTACCAGACTTTCAAGAAAAGTATTTTTACCATCAAGCTAATTCTATTATTGATAATAATGTTTACGGTGTCATGGCCGATGAAGCAGGAGATATCTGGTTTTCTACTCATAATGGTTTATTTATGCTGGACGCTAATAGCCATCACATCAGTCACTTTACCCGTAAAAATGGCCTTGTTGCTACTGAGTTTAACGGTAGGGCTCATGTGAAATTACCGGATGGGCGTTTTGTGTATGGTTCAATGGAAGGCATAAGTATTTTCGAGCCATCAACATTAAAGAAAGTGCACAATAACGAAAACTTTAACGTCAAGGTCACTGCTGTGGCGTTGTTATCGAGAGATTTAGCTCTACCCTTGGCTATTGAAGATAATGCCGTTATTAACCTCAACTATGATGATGTCGGTATTAGCATTGATTTTTCGACTTTTTCTTACGGTAATGAAAAAAGTATCAGTTATAAATATCGCTTGGCGGGGGTAAATAATATTGATTACCCCGCAACGAGGGAAGCTCATATTACCTTTCCTAGTTTAGCTTCAGGCAAACATACTTTATCTATTCAAGCGAAGTCACCCTCGACTGGTGAATACTCAGATCCTGTCCATATTAAGTTCAACGTAAATTTTGCCCCTTGGCGTTCTCCTTTGGCCTTAGTTTTTTATATAGTAGTGTTACTACTTATTATGGTGACTTGGTCTCGTTATCGTAAAGCTCAGCAACAGTTGTTACTAGATGCTCATGAGCAAGTTAAGTATCGCGAAAACCGCTTACAATTGGCCTTAACTGGCAGTAACAGTGAGGTATGGGATTGGCAAGCAGATGAAAACTTAATGTTTGGTAAGCGTATTGCTATAGATTTAGGTTATGTAGAAGAAGCGCTGTTTTATAGTTTTGAAGAGCATGTTGCCTTGATTCATCCTGAGGATCATGATGACTTTCTGCTCTGTTGGCAATTATTTATTAGTAGTGCCAATTTAAAGGATAATTTTTCCTGTACTTACCGTTTGAGAACATCTGATGATCAGTGGTTATGGTATAAAGATTTAGGGAAAATTGTTGCTGTAGATGCTGATAATAAACCTATTAGAGTGACGGGTTCTTATACCAATATTACCGAGACTCGTGCTAATGAAGAACGTGCGCAGTATTACGGAGATGCTTTTCAGCAAACACAAGATTGGGTTTTTATCATTGATGAAAAAATATCAAGAGTCACCGCAAATCAATCAATGCGTGCTGTTTTTGACTGGCCAGAAGAAGAGTTTGATTTTAGCTCCAAATTATTAGGCATTAGCCAAAAACGTCGCAGTTTCTATCATAAATTAATGCTATCACTCAAAGAGGGTGAGCATTGGCGTGGTGAAGAATTGATTGTTACCGCTAATAAGGACGAATATCACGTTATCATCAACGTGACGGTAGGTCGAAATTCGGTGAGTAACGCTTTACATTATTTGTTTGTACTTACGGATATTAGCGCGCAGAAAAGTGCTGAAAATGAATTAAGATTATTAGCTAATTATGATCATTTAACGGGGTTACCGAATCGTACTTTATTACTTGAGCGTATTAAACATGCAATAGATTTATCTAATCGACAAACGAAATCGATAGCACTCTTTTTTATCGATCTCGATCGATTTAAACAAGTAAATGATTCGCTAGGACACGATAATGGCGATTTGTTATTGCAAGACGTTGCCAAGCGCTTAGAAGCTGTATTACTGATGGATGATACTGTCTCGCGTATTGGTGGTGATGAGTTTGTGGTGTTGTTGGAGAGTTTTTCTAGTGATAATCAGCTGAGCCGAATCGCCGAAAAAGTTATTGAGACTATTGGCAAACCGGTTAACTTAGAAGGTAACTTAGTCAGTGTTGGTGCGAGTATTGGCATTGCGTTGTACCCTAATGATGGTAATAACTCAGACGAGTTATTACGCCATGCTGACGTTGCTATGTATCATGCGAAACAAGCAGGGAAAAATAACTTTAAGTTTTATACGGCACAAATGAACGTGGAGGCAATGGCGCGTTTAAGTAAGGAATCATCGTTAAAATTAGCGGTGAAAAATAATGAATTTATTAATCACTATCAACCAATTATAGACGCACATACGGGGAAGGCGGTTGGTGTAGAAATGTTAATGCGTTGGCAAACTCCTACAGGTTTAGTACCACCCAATGACTTTATTCCTTTATCAGAAGAGCTAAATTTAATTATTACTATGACAGAATCCGCACTTGAGCGGGCCTGTAAAGATCTAAAAGAATGGCACACCATACGATCTGATTTTTATGTGTCGATAAATTTATCAGTGCAACACTTTATTGAAGCAGACATAGTTTCATATATTAGCGAGTTATTGGCGCGTTACCAACTGCCAGCAACAATACTGCGTGTTGAAGTAACCGAAAGTGCGCTTATTTTACAACCAGAGAATGCTATTACTACTATGCGCAAGTTATCTGAACTAGGGGTGACATTAGCATTAGATGATTTTGGTACTGGTTTTTCGTCATTATCTTATTTAAAGCAATTACCGTTAGATATTATCAAAATAGATCGTAGCTTTGTTTCGGGTATTGGTATTAATGAAGCCGATGAAGCGATTGTTGATACCACGCTAGTTTTAGCTAAAAGGCTTAATATGCATTGCATTGCTGAAGGGGTAGAGACTACTGAGCAATTGCATTATTTAGTGGCCAAAAAATGTCATTATATACAGGGCTATTTATATAGTAAGCCAATACCTGCGGATGAAATTATGCAAAATTTGTTGTTAAATAAAACTGAACTTATTTCTACCACGAGCTAATTTACAAAAGCCGACGGCTGATTCCTAATAAAGTATTAATATTATTATCTTACTACTTGAATAAAGCTTTTTGGGCGCCCACATTCTCTTTATACAACACATTAACTAATGAGTGAAACCATGACACAACATTTTGATTATCTTGCCATTGGCGGTGGCAGTGGCGGTATAGCTTCTGCTAACCGTGCCGCAAAATTAGGTAAAAAAGCAGCCGTTATTGAAGCTAAGTACATAGGTGGTACCTGTGTAAATGTTGGTTGTGTCCCTAAAAAAGCGATGTGGTATGCCGGGCAGATATCTGATGCGTTAAAATATGCCAATGATTACGGTTTTGGTGATCATCTCTCTCAAGACTCTTCACAAGAAAAGCCTAAGTTTGATTGGGCAAAGTTAGTGGCTAATCGTGAAGCTTATATTGAACGAATTCATGCCGCCTACCAGCGTGGTTTTGATGCCAATGATGTTACCGTGATTAATGGTTTCGCCAAATTTATTGATAAAAATACTGTTGAAGTTAACGGTGAGTTAATCACAGCAGATCACATTACTATCGCCACAGGTGGACGCCCATCTTTCCCTAATATTGAAGGGGCTGAACATGGCATCGACTCGGATGGTTTCTTCGCCTTAACCGAACAACCTAAAAGTGTTGCTGTTGTTGGTGCTGGTTATATAGCGGTTGAACTTGCGGGTGTATTTTATGCACTTGGCAGTGAAACGCATTTATTAGTGCGTAAAGAAAAACCGTTACGTGGTTTTGACGACATGTTAAGCGATACCTTGGTAGAGCAAATGGCAAAGCACGGGCCAACGCTGCATAACCACAGTACACCAGAACGTATTGAAAAATTGAGCGATGGTACGCTAATCGTGCACTTAACTAACGGTAAAACTATTGGTCCAGTTAACACCTTAGTGTGGGCAATAGGTCGAGAACCAGCGACTAATAATATTAATATCGAGTCAACGGGGATCGCGTTAGATGAACGTGGTTTTATTCCTACAGACAAATTTCAAAATACCAATGTCGATGGTATTTATGCTGTTGGTGATAATACCGGACGTGCACAATTAACACCTGTCGCAGTAGCCGCAGGACGTCGTTTATGTGAACGTTTATTTAATAATAAACCTAATGAGCATTTAGATTATTCTGGCATTGCCACGGTAGTATTTAGTCATCCAGTTATCGGCACTGTCGGCTTAACCCAAGATGAGGCTATTGCTGAGTACGGTGAAGAAAACATTACCGTGTATAACTCTCAATTTACGGCGCTTTACCAAGCGATCACTGAAGACTATCGTGATCCTACGCGCATGAAGTTAATTTGTGCGGGTACTGAAGAAAAAGTGGTGGGTTTACACAGTATTGGTTTTGGTAGCGATGAGTTATTACAAGGCTTTGCTGTGGCGATGAAAATGGGCGCAACCAAAGCTGATTTTGATAACACCATTGCTATTCATCCCACTTCAGCAGAAGAGTTCGTTACGCTTTAGCTAACGATATAGCTACTAACGAGAGGTTAGTAGCTATAAAAAAAGGTATAACTTAAAAATTATTCAACGGTTTATTCAACGGTAATAGTAATCTTTTTAGACACAACAGCAGGTTTATGAGGAATATGATGATGATCGCCTAAAATAAGCTGCAAGGTATGCTGTCCTTTAGGTAAAGTTAATGTTGTTTGAGTTTGCCCACCACCAAAATGTTGAACATCACCACCCATAGGCATATCAAATGCAGGAAGAGCGGCTTTATCAATTAATAAGTGATGATGACCGGTATTTTTTTTCTCAATACCTGCTGGCGACACGCCCATGTCTTTTAAACCAAATGTTACTGTAAACGTGCCTTTCACTGTTGCACCATCGGCAGGTGAAATAATGTAAACGTTGGCAGTTGCAGGAGAAACAGATTGCGGCATATTACTGGCGTTAGCTAAGTCAGATACCAATAGAGCAGGGCTCATAGCTAAAGATAATAGTGTTACTTGGATAAATTTTTTCATAATATTCTCGTTAATAAATAATTTAGTTGAAAGTTCTGACAAAAGTAATACTACTTTAGCACTCAATAGCGATTAAAACTGATAATCAATTTTAAAATTAAAGGAGGTATCCGATTGACTGTAATTACCCCAATCTAAATTGGAATAAACAACCTCCCCCGCCAAACCCATACCAAAAGAAAAACGATGTTCTATCGCTATATTTGCACCAAGCATATAACCATTACTTTTAAGTTCTTCGGTTGGGGCGTTAGAAGAAGCTTTATAACCACTGAGTTGTCCCCACTGATAGAAAGGACCACCATAAATAATATCTCTAGCAGCAAACTTATACCCTACAACCCAAGCAATATCATAAATATCGGTATCATGTTCCCAAACACTGGTGTTAGTTGTACTGTCACAAGAAAATTCATCACAACTCCAGTTGTTGTTATAAGTTGAGTATTGCTCACCAGTTGCATTTTGCTCATAGCCTAAGGTAAATGCTTGTGAAAGGTTTCCTTTGCTTGATTGCTCAGTGTGGGCGCCATAAAATTGATATTTTAGACCAATGCGAGTGGCAGAGTCATCGTCATTTCTTATTGATATTTCTAAACCTTTAGCAGCAGTGATATTACCACGAGCGAAACCATAAACCTCAGTGCCATCGTAGTTATAAAGGTTATCCTCAATAGCTAGAGTTGTTCTGCCGCCATGGCCGACAGCCAAGTTAACCTTTAAAGGCTCACTGCTCACTTCTGGGTTATCAAATCGCGTAGTAGACATAGAAACAGTAACAGGGTGAGAAGAGCAAGCGGATAAAAGCAGACTTAAAGATAGGCAGGTAAATAGAGTGGAGTATTTCATTAATGTCGAATCCTTTTGATATTATGCGAGCAAAGATAACAAAGTTATATAACTAGCTCCATAACAATTCCTAACTTCTAAGTAAGAAGGAGTGTGATAACAATATATATCGTAAAACAGGTGTCAATATTTATACTGCTTTGTTAAGCTGCGTTGTTTTTTGGACATTCATTCTAACTTATTTGTGAGTTTCTCTGTGCGTATTTTTTGCTTTTACATTGTTATTATCTTGATTGCCTTGCAATCGGTTAATGCGATCTCAGCAATTAATGATATTCATCAAGACAGTGATCACCATAATGAAGCAGAGCTATTAGCTTTTCAGACACAAGCAGTTGATGGTCAATCGACACACAGTGATGCTGACCATCCAGATTGTCACTCTAACCATTGCCATCACAGTAACTTGATTTACTTAGACTTGTCTTCACAAGTGTATTTATCTAATACCATTGATAAGCAAGTAATCAATAAAACCGTATTATTTAACTCTTTACCCGTCAGCCCTGATTCACGTCCTCCTATCGTTTAGCTCTTATTTAATTCGTGCGCGATTAACTTCGCCAATTTTTTAATAAGTTATACCAACGGGTTAATTAATCCTCTTGGTATTAAACGAGATCTTTATGAATTTTTCCAAATCATTCAGCTTGCTGGCTGCTGTATTCTTGCCTGTAATTTTTACCCAAATGAGCCTAGCTCAAACTAAGACTAGTGATAACCACGAAGACGAAACTCAGTTGCTAAGCTTTACTGCGGAACAAATGCAAATGGCAGATATTAACGTTGCCCAATTAACCCCACAGTATATGGATAAACGTCTATACGCTCCTGGTGAGGTACAAGCAAACGGCTATACCAGTTATGTCGTTTCTCCTCGCGTTGAGTCAGTCATTGTTCGCCGCCATGCTATTTTGGGTGAACATGTTGAGCAGGGACAGTCGTTAGTAACCTTGTTTAGTGAGGATGTAGCACAGGCTCAAGCTCTGTACCGTATTTCATATGCTGATTGGCAACGCGCTAAAAAAGTAAGCAAAGATGTTATTAGTGAAAGCCAGTTATTATCTACGGAAACTGATTATATTGCCGCTTATAGTCGATTAAAAGCGTATGGTTTATCAAAAAAAGCCATCGACTTAATTGCCGCAGATAATAGTTCTGCTTTAGGTGAATATACGCTAAAAGCAGAGCGTTCTGGCTCAGTGCTGTCCGATGATTTTCAACAAGGTCAAAGAGTTAGTGCGGGTGATTCAATTATGGTGCTAACCGATGAGCATGAACTTTGGGTTGAAGCTCGTCTTGCAGCTAATAATAGAATGCCGCTAACTAAAGGCACCCAAGCGCAAGTGATTCTCTCGGGTACCGCACCAGGGGAAGATAACACTTACCAAGCAGAAGTTATTCAACAAGCCCATACTATTGATCCTAAAACACGTACTCGAATTGTACGTCTGAAAGTGAAAAATACTAATCATCAATTACACCCAGGTTTATTTGTTGATGTTTATTTCTCTGTGATCACTAAAGAGCCAATACTGGTTGTACCTGAAAGTGCGTTATTACGCGGTAGTGATGGCGATTGGCTCATCTACAGCAAACAAGAAAGTACCAATAAAGATGCAGTACACAGTGAAGAGGCGATGCATGAGCAAGATGAAATAAGTAGTCATGTTGAAAATGATCAACACAAAGAAGAGTCACCTAAAAAACATAACCATGATCATAATGAAGCCGCTGAGCATGTTGAATTAAATAAGGAAATATTATCCGTGAGTCTTGCTACCGAACAGGCTCAAGCAAATGAGCATAAAGAGGAACATCAGCAAGATCAGACAAGCTTTATCGCACAAGAGGTTGAATTAGGTGCTATATATCGGGTTTTTTCTCCAGAAAAAAAGCAGTGGTTAAGCTGGCGCGAAGTAACAGGTGTTGCTCCGAATAGTCACTTTGCTATCACGGGCGCATTTTTTATTGCCTCACAAGGCGCTAAAAGCGGCTTTGATGCCCATAACCACTAACTTGTGCTACTGGAGTAATTTCATGTTAAATCGTTTAATTGAATGGGCTATCGGCAATAAATTGTTGGTGGTCATTGCCTTATTTACCCTCATGATTAGCAGTGTCATGGTACTGCCTAAACTTAATCTCGATGCTTTTCCCGATGTGACTAATGTCCAAGTGGTTATTAATACCGAAGCACCCGGTTTAGCCGCGGAAGAGGTTGAGCAATTAATTACCTTTCCGATAGAAGCGGTAATGTATGCCTTACCTGATGTTGAGCAAGTACGCTCTATTTCTAAAACAGGTTTGTCTGGCATAACAGTTGTTTTTAAAGAAGGCACCGATATCTATTTTGCCAGGCAGTTAGTTTTTGAGCGCTTACAAGCGGCCAAAGAACTGATCCCTCAAGGTATTGGCGCACCTGAAATAGGCCCTAACACCTCTGGCTTAGGACAAGTTTATCAGTACTTACTCACTACGGAAGATGGCTACGATATAGACATCATGACACTGCGTAGTTTGAATGACTGGTTAGTTAAGTTGATGTTAATGCCAATTGATGGCGTAACTGAAGTGCTGTCATTTGGCGGTGAAGTGAAACAATACCAAGTCAATATTGAGCCCAATAAACTATTAGCCTATCAGTTAAATCAGCAACAAGTGATCGAGGCTATCGAAAACAACAATCAAAATGCTGGTGGTTGGTATTTAAACCGAGGGCAAGAGCAACTGGTTATTCGTGGTATGGGTTGGTTAACATCGGGAGAACATTCATTAGTAGAAATAGCGCAAGTACCCCTAAAAACAATTGACGGTGTTGTGGTTACCGTCGGTGATGTGGCAACGGTAAGTCTAGGCAGTGAAATTCGTCAAGGAGCGGTAACTATGTCTAGCCGTGATGCTGACGGGAATATTCAAAGTGCAGGGGAAGTGGTTACCGGTATTATTTTAAAGCGTATGGGAGCAAATACCAAGACGACAATTGATGGTATTAACGCCCGAGAAGCAATGATTAATCAGGCTTTACCCGAAGGAGTGAAATTTGTTGTGCTTTATGATCAAGCCGAGTTAATTACCAAAGCAGTGACCACGGTGACCGATGCATTACTCTTTGCCTTTGTCTTGATCATTATAATATTGGCATTATTTTTAATGAATTTATCAGCAACCTTTTTAGTGCTGATCTCTATTCCTATTGCTATTGGCTTAGCGCTTATGGTGATGACATGGTTGGGCATATCGGCCAACTTAATGTCATTAGGTGGTTTAGCCGTTGCTATTGGTATGTTGGTTGATGGTGCGGTGGTGATGGTTGAAAATATTTTCAAACAGCTAGCTCTTGCGCAAGACAAAGCTAAGCAAAAGTTATCTGCTGAGGAGATACAAAGTACCATAAGCCAAGCGGCACAAGCCGTGGTACGCCCTATATTCTTTGCTACCGCTATTATACTTGTTGTCTTTATGCCGCTATTTAGCTTTGAAGGTGTTGAAGCTAAGTTATTTCAGCCTATGGCAATTAGTATCATGTTAGCTATGTTGTCAGCGTTGATTGTCGCAATAATTATTGTGCCAGCGTTGGCTAGCATCTTATTTAAGCGCGAAATTAAGGTAAGAGAAAGCATTGTATTAAAGCCCATTACTGCTTTATATCGGTATAGTTTAGCGAAGGCGTTAATCTGGAAGAAAACAATTGTTAGCTTCGCCTTGGTTTTAATGGTGTCAGCAATAGCTCTTGTTCCTCAGTTAGGTACTGAATTTGTTCCTGAACTGGAAGAAGGCACCATTAACTTACGTGTTACGTTAGCTCCGTCAGCAAGTTTAACAACAGCACTGGCGGTTGCCCCCAAACTAGAAAAAATATTGCTAACATTTCCAGAGGTTACTTATGCACTGAGTCGTGTTGGTCGTCCTGAAATTGGTGGCGATCCTGAGCCAGTAAATAATATTGAGATTTATCTTGGACTTAAACCTGTTAATGAATGGCAAAGTGCAGGTAATCGTAATGATCTACAAAACAAAATGGCTGAAAAGCTTGAGCAATTCCCAGGTTTACTCTTTAACTTTTCACAACCGATCGCGACGCGTGTGGATGAATTACTCTCAGGAGTGAAAGCCCAACTGGCGATAAAGTTATTTGGTAGTGATTTGGCGGTATTAGCGGATAAGGGACAACAAATAGCGCAAGCAGTAAAAGGTGTTACTGGCGCGAAGGATGTTGCTATGGAACAAATTGCCGGTGAAGCCCAACTGGTAATCAAACCTAAACGCAGACAACTATCTCGTTATGGCTTATCAGTTGCTGATGTGATGAATGTGGTCAGTGATGGTCTTGGTGGACGAGCTGCAGGACAGATAATTAATGGTAATGAACGCTATGATATTTATGTTCGTCTTGCTGGCGCATTTAGGCAAGATGTTGCGGCAATTAGTGAATTGCGTTTGTTGGCGCCTAACGGTGCTTGGTTACGTTTAGGGGATATTGCTGAAATAGCTGTAGAATCAGGGCCACCGCAAGTACGCCGTGATGATGTACAAAGGCGTGTGGTTATCCAAGCGAATGTGCAAGGTCGTGATATGGGTAGTGTTGTCGCAGAAATACGGCAAGCAATAGCGCAGCAAGTAGCATTACCAGCAGGTTATAGCGTGCAAATTGGTGGGCAATTTGAATCACAACAACGCGCGCAACAACGTTTAATGTTAGTTGTACCGCTGTCATTGGCGTTGATTGCTTTATTACTTTACTTTGCCTTTAACTCGGTTGGACAAGCCTTACTTATTTTACTTAATGTCCCTTTAGCCACTATTGGCGGTATTGTTGCCTTATATGTATCGGGGCAATACTTGTCGGTACCCAGCTCGGTAGGTTTTATCACCTTGTTTGGTGTCGCTGTACTTAATGGCGTGGTGATGGTGGAAAGCATTAATGCTGAGATAAGGCTGGTGTTGAGTAAAGGCACCGCAACAGCCTTTCAGGTAAACAATGCAATATTTGATGGCGCACTGGCACGTTTACGACCGGTATTGATGACTGCGATCACATCTCTGTTAGGCTTGTTGCCGATGTTAATATCCACAGGTGTAGGTGCTGAAATACAAAAGCCATTGGCGACAGTTATTGTAGGGGGTTTAGTGAGTGCAACGTTACTAACATTATTTGTTTTGCCGGTACTTTATCGACGATTTTCAAAAAACAAGTTTGTATAGGAGTAAACCAGAGTAGCTAAGCTACTCTGGTTTGAATATACGAATAAACAACGATTGACAGATCAGGTGAGAATTCATAACAAACAATTTGTTTGGTACTTTGTATATTATTACGGCAGCAATACCAGGAAGTAGTCATAAAACCGTAACAGTATTATTCTACGAAGAGTTATGCTTTATGTATACATAGCATGGTGTTGTTTAAGTATACCTTTATTGCATAATAAAGAATCGAAGCGGCTTTACTACTAAGGCTCGATTGATATAAAAAAATATGGCTTATACTTTTTAGTCATAAAAAAATAATTTATACTGGTCAATCTGTTGCCAGCTATTGTCTTTACTCGCTTATGTTTTTTAGTTATGTAAAAGTGTAAATAATCTGTAAAAAAAGCTTAATAATAGACTGGTAATCACGCCAATTTCTGATAATCTCTTACCTCGTTATTTTTAGTCGTTGCTTTTTCGTACAGCTAAAAAATAACAAGATAATAAAATTATCCACATATAATAAAAATAAAAACATTGTGTATTAAAAAGCTTTATCACTTCGCTTTTTTTCAATGAAACCAAAATGTTATATTTATAAAGCCAGATTCACAACGCGTGAATATCTGGCTGTTTTTCGTACTTGATCACAAGGTTATCCACAAGTGGATCCTTGATCCAAGCAATTAAGAACACTGATAAAGTGGAGCCTACTTACGCTTTGTGGCATGCTTAGCCATCTTTAGCTTAATTTAGTCGCTTCGCGTATTTCTTATGACAATTTCTGCAACTTCTCAAGACTCGAATAACACGCAATCACCCTTAATATTGGTCGATGGTTCTTCGTATTTATTTCGAGCCTATCACGTACCCTATTTACAAGCGCTTTCAACCGCAGATGGACAACCTACGGGAGCAATTACCGGTGTATTGAATATGCTGGGTAGTTTGAAAAAAGCCTACCCGAATGGCAATATCATCGCTATTTTCGATGCAAAAGGTAAAACCTTTCGCAATGATATGTATCCAGAATACAAAGCCAATCGTCCACCCATGCCAGATGATTTACGCACCCAGATTGCGCCTTTACATGAAATTATTACCGCCATGGGTTTACCGCTTTTAGTTATTCCTGGGGTCGAGGCCGATGATGTTATTGGTACGTTGGCAAAACAAGCCCATGAGCTTGGTATTGAAACCGTCATTTCAACAGGCGATAAAGATATGGCGCAGCTCGTTACTGAGCATGTCCGTTTAATTAATACTATGACCGACGTAGAAATGGACGTTGCCGGTGTTAGTGAAAAGTTTGGTGTTCGTCCTGATCAAATTATCGATTATCTCGCCTTGATGGGCGACAAAGTCGATAATATACCCGGTGTAGTGAAGTGTGGTCCCAAAACTGCGGTAAAATGGTTAGCAGAGTATGGCACCTTGCATGAAGTCATTGCCAACGCGGACAAAGTGAAAGGGAAAGTTGGTGAGAACCTACGTGATGCATTAGAGCAGTTACCGCTGTCTTATCAACTAGCGACCATTAAATGTGATGTTGAATTAGAACAAACAGCGTCAGAATTAGCGGCCAGTAAACCAGATATTGAAGCGTTAACCGAACTTTATCAAACATTTGAATTAAAGCGTCTATTAGCTGACTTAGGTAAAGGAGGCAGTGAGGCCGAGACTACGGGTGCAACTAAAAAAACTAAAGCAGGTGAATCTTCCCGTTCGACAGGTGAGCAAGCCGCAGAAATTAAAACGGTACAAGTTGCAGAAACTCAATACGATATTATTTTAGATAAAACACTTTTTGAGCAATGGCTGAAGAAGTTACAAGCGTGTGAAGCTTTTGCTTTTGATACTGAAACCACCAGTGTTCATTATATGAAAGCTGAATTAGTCGGTTTATCCTTTGCTATTGAAGTGGGTAAAGCTGCTTACGTGCCATTGACTCATGATTATGTTGATGCACCGGAACAACTTGATAAAGCGTGGGTGTTAGCGCAATTAAAACCTCTACTTGAAAGTAAAACCATTAAAAAAATTGGTCAAAACCTTAAATATGATGCCAATGTACTAAGCCATTATGATATTGCTTTGCAGGGTATCGAGTTTGATACCATGATTGAATCTTATTGTTATAACAGTGTTGCCACTCGTCATAATATGGATGCACTGGCACTAAAATATCTTGGTTATGAAACAGTACATTTTGAAGACATTGCCGGTAAAGGTGCTAAGCAGCTTACGTTCAACCAAATTGACATTGAAAAAGCGGGTCATTATGCCGCGGAAGATGCGGATATCACTTTGCGATTACATCACGCTATTTTCCCCGCGTTAGCGCAAACAGCTTCAATGTTAAGTGTTTTTACCGACATTGAGATGCCATTATTACCCGTACTTGCACGCATGGAACAAACGGGCGTATTAATTGATAGTGATATTTTAGCGGATCAAAGCCTGACCTTGGGTCAACGTTTAGCTGAACTAGAAATTGAAGCACATAATTTAGCGGGCAAAAGCTTTAACTTGGCATCACCAAAGCAATTACAGCAAATTCTTTTTGAAGAGTTAAAAATCCCGGTCATCAAAAAGACACCCAAAGGTGCACCTTCAACAGCAGAAGAAGTACTACAAGAGTTAGCACTTGATTATCCATTACCGAAGATCATTTTGGAAAATCGAGGACTGAGTAAACTGAAGTCGACTTATACTGACAAGTTACCGTTAATGGTTAGCGATAAAACGGGTCGTTTACACACTTCTTATCATCAAGCAGTTACTGCAACCGGACGTTTATCCTCGACCGATCCAAACTTACAAAACATCCCAATTCGTAGTGAACAAGGTCGTAAAATTCGCCAAGCCTTTATTGCACCTAAAAATCATAAAATAGTCGCGATAGATTACTCGCAAATTGAATTACGCATCATGGCACATTTGTCGAACGATAAAGGTTTAGTAACCGCCTTTAGCGAAGGCAAAGATATTCATCGCGCGACAGCTGCAGAAATTTTTGCCGTTGAACTCGATGAAGTGACCACGGATCAGCGCCGTAGTGCTAAAGCCATTAACTTTGGTTTAATTTACGGTATGTCGGCATTTGGCTTAGCCAAGCAACTCAATATTGGTCGTCAGCAGGCGCAAGAATATCAAGATAAATATTTCCAGCGTTACCCTGGTGTATTAACGTATATGGAAGATACTCGCCAACAAGCGAGTGAGCAGGGTTATGTTGAAACCTTATATGGTCGTCGATTATACCTACCTGATATTAATGCTAAAAACGGTATGCGTAAAAAGGCGGCTGAACGTGCGGCAATCAATGCTCCAATGCAAGGCACCGCAGCGGATATTATTAAAAAGGCCATGTTAGCAGTAGACTCATGGTTACTTGAGCAAAATGATGACCGTATTAAAATGACTATGCAGGTTCACGATGAACTGATTTTTGAAATTCATCAAGATATTGTTGAAGAAACCACCGCGAAATTAGTGATGTTAATGAATGATGCCGTTGAGCTGAATGTACCCTTAATAGCTGAATCAGGTATTGGTGATAACTGGGATGAAGCACACTAAACTATAAATCATAGCATTTAGTTATCGTTTGTTGAATTAACAAAAAGGCAGATACTCAGGTATCTGCCTTTTTATTTGTGTGACTAAAAATCTAATGTACAACCACTGCCAACTTCGATAAACCTGTCCGTTTCACCACTTTGTTTAAACTCCAGTAGCGCTAAATTTATATCATCAAGCAGTTGATGACGTTGGGGGTAGTTCTTACTGATTGCATAATACAAATGATTGTATTTTAAAGCGGGTTCAATTTTTTCAATACTATTGAGTAGTGCTTGTTTGTTTCGATTGGATAAGTTGGAATAATTAACACTGTAGATGAATACACTCGGGTCACCAATGATTAAGTCGACTCTTTTTGCTACCAGTAGTTTTACTAATTGCAATTCATCTAAGGCTTCAACGACTGCGAATTGTTTTGAATCCATCATGGCATCAAATTCCGGGGTGTTTTGATAACCTCGAACAACACCAATGATCTTACCTTTTAAATTACCTAAATCTGCTTGTAAATTAAAGGAGTCACCTTTGCGTTTTAGTAAGGATAAATCGCCACCAGCAAACTTATTTGAAAGGGCTAATAGTTCTCGACGTTTTTTGCCTAATACGGCATCTGAGGGGGCTGAACTTTCAATAAAGTACTCGGGAAAGAGTATGTCCATTTTCCCTTGCTCTACCAACATAACCGACCTTGCCCAAGGGTAAAAGTGAATATTTACTTGGTAACCTTTGCTGACTAATATTGCGACGGTAAATTGAAAAACCCAGCCTTTATTGCAGACAGCTTCACTAATATAAGGAGGCCAGTTTAGTGTTGCTAAGTTGATGACTTTGTCTGAATCTTCATTAAAGCGATAGCCCTGCGGTGTTTTTATGCCTTGAATCGTGTGTTGTTGCTCATTGGAGTAATAACTTACGGTCAAATTGTCGAATGACTCCTCAGCTTGTGCGACTTCAAGCACGCTGAAATAAACAACTAAAATAAGCGGCAAGGTAATGCCTTGCATGGTACCGAAAATGAAGCCTAATGCACTAACAAGTCTATTAGGCTTTACCGAAGAGGTACTTTGATTTTGTCTGGCTGAAAAGCAGAGTAACATCAACTAAAACTCCTTCACTTAAGGTTTTATCACGCTAATTTTTAAGTATAGCTGTTCATTATCAGTATTTCCTTGGTAATAATCAGTGGTCAGTTAATACAATAATAGAAAAGTTACAGTGGCAACAACACAGGAAATGACGAAACTCAATAACGCCCCCTCCATAACCATATCTCTAATTTCTATTTCCCCTGTGCCGTAAGCAATCGCATTAGGCGCTGTTGCCACGGGTAGCATGAAGGCACAACTGGCAGCCATTGCGGCGGGTATCATGAATATAGCAGGGTCAACACCCATGCCAGTACCCACAACGGCTAAAATAGGCATTAACAGTGTTGCTGTCGCTGTATTACTCGTAATTTCAGTAACGTAGGTCACTACTAAACAAAGCGTTAATACCATGGCTATCATAGGTAGGTTAGCGAGTGAAGATAGCCATTCGCCCAGCATATTGCTTAGCCCCGATGCGGAAAAACCTTTGGCTAGTGCGATACCGCCAGCAAAGAGTAATAACATGCCCCAAGGTATTTCTTTGGCGGCATTCCAGTCAAGAATACGACCACCTTTTCCGTTAGGCGTCATAAACATGATCACAACGGCAGCCAGTGCGACGGTACTATCACCAGCGATAGATATATCAAAAAAACTACTCCAACCACCAAAAGGTGCACCGCGGGTGATCCATGCCAGAGCTGTTAAGGCAAATATGATTAACGTACGCTTTTCTTCACTGCGCCATTTAGGCAATGTTGGTAATTGTATTTTTTCATCCAAGGTAACGGAACGCGTTAACCATAATGCCATTAATGGAATGGAAATAAGTACCACCGGCACACCAATTTTCATCCATTCGAAAAAACCAAATTCTCTGCCGGTAGTTTCTTCATAAATCCCCATGAAGATGACATTAGGCGGTGTGCCAATAGGAGTACCAATACCACCTACTGATGCTGAATAGGCAATGCCGAGTATTAAGGCAACTTTAAGTTTTCTATTATTTACATGGCTTAAAATAGCTAAAGCAATGGGCAACATGATCAAGGTCGATGCGGTGTTTGAAATCCACATACTTAACATCGCGGTTGCCAGCATAAACCCAAACACTAGGCGTCGGCCACTGGTAACACCCACCAGTCTTACCATGTAAACTGCCATGCGTTCGTGGGCACCACTTTTGACCAGTGCCGTTGAGAGCATAAAGGCGCCCATCAATAATAAGATGACATGGCTGCCTAATGAAGAGGCGACCGTTTTGTGATCGACAATACCGAACAAGGGCAGTAAAGCAAAAGGCACTAATGAGGTCGCGGGAATAGGGATGGCTTCGCTAACCCACCATATAACCGTGAGCAGAGTTATTGCCGCCGCGATAGCAGGTTTATCTGCTAAGCCAAAGTGGTTCAGTAAAACGTAAAAAGCAAAGGCTAAAATAGGGCCTAAAAGGATAAAGTGTTGTCGGGTTATTTTCATGATGTTGCAAACTCTGTTGTTAGTAGCACGCTATTTGCGTTGCTTTTATTATTTTTGGTATTGCTTTTCTCGTTGTTATTTACTTAATTTTTATAATTAAACACCATTTTTTTAAGCGTTAGAGTAACGCTCTTTATTGCCTAACCAACGCTGAATTAATGCTTGAGCCGATTCAGGATGCTGGCGCGATAATAAATACGCTTTTTGCTTTATTTCAGGAATTAGATAACCATCACGTAACAGGTCAGCAATTTTAAGGTCAGCTAAACCGGTTTGTCTAGTTCCGAGTAATTCACCAGGGCCTCGAATTTCTAAGTCCTTTTCGGCAATAACAAAACCATCATTGCTTTCTCGCAATACGGCTAAGCGCTTAGTCGCAGTTTTTGATAAGGGCGCTTTATACAATAATACGCAAAAAGAGGCGACAGAGCCACGGCCAACACGACCACGTAATTGGTGTAGCTGAGCTAAGCCTAGACGTTCAGGGTTCTCTATAACCATCAAACTAGAGTTAGGTACATCAACCCCTACTTCAATCACAGTAGTGGCAATTAGTAGGTGTAAATCGCCAGACTTGAAGGCATCCATCACTGCTTGTTTTTCAATGGCCTTCATCCGGCCATGTACTAAGCCAATGTTTAATTCAGGTAATTGCTCTTGTAATAAAATTGCGGTGTCTTCCGCTGCTTGGCACTGTAATACTTCAGACTCTTCGATTAAGGTACATACCCAATACGCTTGCCTGCCATCGTTTACACAGCCTTGGCGAATACGTTCAATGACATCCCCGCGACGTAAGTCAGGTAACGCTACGGTATTGATTGGCGTACGACCGGGAGGAAGTTCATCAATAATAGAGGAATCTAAGTCGGCATAAGCAGTCATTGATAAAGTACGCGGAATAGGTGTTGCCGTCATGATCAATTGATGAGGATATTTATTATCGAATACGCCTTTTTCTCGTAAAGTCAGCCGTTGATGAACACCAAATTTGTGCTGTTCATCAATAATAACTAAGACCATATTTTTAAAGACTACGTCGGCTTGAAAGAGCGCGTGCGTGCCAATAACCATTTGCATGTCGCCACTGGCAATTTGTTCTAAAGCGAGTCTTTTGGCTTTGACTTTGGTTTTTCCTGCTAACCAACCGACGCTAATGCCCAGCGGTGTAAACCAGTTAGCAAAATTAATAGCGTGTTGTTCAGCCAATATTTCCGTAGGAGCCATTAAAGCGACTTGATAGCCCTCACTAATAGCAGTTAGTGCGGCTAGGGCAGCTACTAAGGTTTTACCTGAGCCGACATCACCTTGCACTAAACGCATCATAGGTTGGGTTTTGGCTAAGTCCGCTTTTATTTCATTAACAACGCGTGTTTGAGCGTTGGTGGGCGTAAAAGGTAATGCCTTAAGAAATTTTTCACTAACTTTATCATCACCTATCAGTGGCAGGGCATCATGCACATCACTATTTTGTCTGAGTTTTAGCATACTCAAGTTATGAGCAAGTAGTTCTTCTTTGATTAATCGCTGCTGAGCAGGGTGGCGACCTTGCTCTAATTGCTCTACTGATACCTCAGGGGGCGGGCGATGTATAATCGTTAACGCTTCACTGAGAGAGTATTGCTCGTTAAAAAGATTGGCTGGCAATAACTCTTCAACTTGTCCTCGCTGTAATCGAAGTAATGCTTGTTCGGTTAAACTGCGTAGCGAAATTTGTCTGAGACCATCAGTACTGGGGTAAACGGGTGTTAGGGTTTCTTCAACGGAGGTTAATTCTCTGTCGTCATCAAGAGATTTGTATTCTGGATGAACAATTTGGTAACTACGTGGACCACGTTTTACTTCACCGTAACAGCGAATAGTTTTACCAATAGCTAAACTATTTTTTTGACTTGCTGAAAAGCTGAAAAAGCACAGTTGAATACTACCCGTACCATCATGCAGGGTAACTACCAGCATGCGTCGTTTACCCTGAGTGATCTGACTATCGGTAATTTCGCCAATAATATTGGTTGAGGTACCGACTAATAAATCACGTACTGTGGTGACACGGGTTTTATCTTCATAACGCAGCGGTAAATGAAAAAGTATATCTTGCACTGACAGCAAGCCAATTTTCTCTAGTTTTTCCGATAAACTAGGCCCGACACCTTTGAGAGTACTCAGCGGGACTTGTGATAATCGGCTTAGCGCTTCCTGTGCCATAGTTAACCTCAGCTCGGCTTAAAACTTATTTTCGATAGAATTAGTCATCGAGATGTTGCCAAGCTTTTTTGTTCATTTGCATCTTTTGCCACCATTTTTCATCAGCGACAATTTGACCTGCTTCATCAATTTCTGGGTAAGGTAAGCCCTTACGCTGACAAGCTTCGGCAAATATAGGATGACCACCTTCAAATAAAGTACGTTGACGGCGTTCATTGCTTAAGCGAGGTTTATCATACATTCCAGCAGCTTCGCGCTGGCGTTGTGCTTCGTATAAAACAACTGAGCAAGCAACCGAAACATTTAATGATTGCACCATGCCAACCATAGGAATAACAATATGGTGATCTGCTAGCTCAAGTGCTTCTTTTGAGGTGCCAAACTTCTCTTGGCCTAAAATAATGGCGGTGGGCTTGGTATAATCAATTTCGGTAAAATTAACGGCAGTATCAGACAAGTTGGTGACCAATACCTGCATGCCCTGTGCTTTTAACGCGGCAATGGCATCGGCTGTTTTATGGTAATTATGGACATCAATCCAATTTTGACTACCTGCGGCACTACCACCGCGAACTTCCGCCTCTTCACTCTTCCATACCGCATGAACATCACTAATACCAATAGCATCACAAGTGCGTACTACGGCGGCTAGGTTATGAGATTTGTGTAAGCCTTCCATGCAAACCGTTAAATCAGGTTGGCGTTTGTCTAACATGGTATTAATGCGTGCTAATCTTTCAGGAGTCATTTTTGTTTAATCTGTCAAAGTAAAAAGTTTAATATGTTAAATGAACGATATTTAGGCAAAGCCGTCAAGCGGTGAGTCCATTGAGCTTATATTTATAAGTGATTTGGACGAACTGCGTAGACAATGCCGACTAAATATCTTTCATGACACATATTTTAGTTAACGCTAGGAAGTTCCATGATACCGTCAATCTCGATGGCTACATCTTTTGGCAATTTAGAGACTTGTATTGCAGCTCTTGCTGGGTAAGGCTTACTAAAGTAACGACTCATAATATCGTTAACTGTGGCGAAGTTATTTAAATCGGTTAAGAATATATTCACTTTAACCATATCGTTAATTTCACCACCAGCTGCGTCACATACGGCAACTAGATTTTTAAATACCTGTTCAGCTTGCTCAGCAAAGCCACCTTCAACTACCGTCATTGTTTCAGCAACCAATGGTATTTGGCCTGATAAATAAACCGTATTGTTTACTTTCACTGCTTGGCTGTATGGGCCAATGGCGCTAGGTGCTTTGTCTGTACTGATAATGCTTTTCATAATACTTCCTTTAATAACAATCTTTGGAGACAGCCTTGTTAACTGCCTGAGATAACTGTTTTATTTATTTCGAATGACGCGTTGAACATCAATCATCACTTTAATTTTTCGAATAATGTCAGCTAAATGAATACGGTCGCGACAGGTTATTTCCATGTCTATGACGTATAAACCTGCTTCTTTTTCACCGGAATTTAAGCTGTGAACATTAGAACCACACTTTGCTACAACATTGGTGAGTAACGCTAATGCACCTTGATGGTTAACAATTTCTACCCGTAACTTAGCAATAAATTCTTTATCGATATCACTGTCCCATCTAACTGGGAATAAACTGCGTTGCTCATGGCCTTTAATGTTGCGACAACCTTGCTGGTGCACCATTAAACCTTTACCAGGACTTAAGTAAGCTAAAATAGCATCGCCTGGGATAGGGCGACAACATTTACCGTAGCTTACCAACATGCCTTCGGTACCTCTTATCGGCATTTTGGTCTTGGTACCTGTGGTGATTAAGTCACTATCTTCGGTAAAACCATCGGTAAGTTGTCGAGCGATACCTATGCTCAGGGCATTACCTAAACCTATGTTGGTCAATAATTCATCAAACGTAGCATAGCCACTTTGTTGAACGACTTTATCAATTTTTTCTTGTGCTAAATCTTCAAGCTTCGTTTTACCTAAAGCGTGACTTAATAGGCGAATGCCTAAAGCATGTGATTCAGTCTTTTCACAACTTCTTAGGTAAGTTCTTATTTGTAAACGCGCTTTGGCGGTAACAACAAAGTTTAACCAAGTTGCATTAGGTCTAGCTGCTGCTGAAGTAATTACTTCAATGGTTTGTCCTGAATCAATGGGTTGACTCATAGGATAAGGTTTGCGATCTACCTTAACGCCGACACAAGAATTACCTACATCAGTGTGCACTGCATAAGCAAAATCGATTGCGGTTGCGCCCATTGGTAACTCAATAATGCGACCGTCAGGGGTAAAGACATAAATCTCTTCAGGAAATAAGTCAGACTTCACGTTTTCAATAAACTCAAAAGAGCTACCAGCACTTTGTTGAAGTTCTAATAAACTTTGCATCCAACGACGGGCTTTCATCTGCGCTGTTGTGCCCGTGTTACTACCATCTTGTTTGTATAACCAATGAGCAGCAACACCCTTATCGGCCATTTGATCCATATCTTGGGTACGAATTTGAATTTCTACGGGTATACCATGGGGACCAATTAATGAGGTATGCAGTGATTGATAACCGTTAGTTTTAGGGATTGCGATGTAATCTTTAAAGCGTGTTTCAATCGGTTTGAATAGATTGTGCATGGCACCTAAAGCGCGATAGCAATTGTCAATTTTCTCATGAACGATAACGCGAAAGGCATAAATATCCATGACTTCATTGAACATCAATTCTTTATTAAGCATTTTTCTATAAATTGAGTAGAGGTGTTTTTCTCTACCGATAATTTGCGCATCAATACCACTTTCTTGTAGGCGTGCCGCAATCTCTTTTTCAATATTATCAATGATCGCTTTGCGGTTACCGCGGGCACTTTTTACTGCGGATTTCAACGCACGTGAGCGCATGGGATACAGGGCTTCAAAACCTAAGCGTTCTAATTCATTTTTTATATCATGAATACCTAAACGGTTAGCTATTGGTGCATAAATTTCTAAAGTTTCTCGGGCAATACGACGGCGCTTATCGGGACGTAAAGCACCAAGGGTACGCATGTTATGAGTACGATCGGCAAGTTTGATTAAAATAACACGGATATCTTGCACCATGGCAAGTACCATCTTACGGAAGTTTTCCGCTTGCATTTCTTCTTTGTTATCAAATTTAAGCTTATCGAGTTTACTAACACCTTCAACGAGTTCTGCCACGGTATGGCCAAACAATTCAGCTAATTGATCTTTAGTAACTTCGGTATCTTCAATAACATCGTGTAATAAAGCGGCCATGAGGGTTTCATGGTCTAAGTGCATCTGGGCTAGGTTAATCGCTACGGCAACGGGATGAGTTATATAAGGGTCACCACTAGAACGCATTTGGCCATCATGGGCATCACGCGCGACAATATAGGCGTGTTTTAGCAAATCTATTTGTACTTTTGATAGGTAAGTAGAGCTAAGTTCTTTTAAAGGTTCAAATAGGTACACCTAATACTCCAAATTGAGAGGGGAAATGGGGGCAATTCGAGTATATACCCTAGTTAATACTCATGTTACCTCTAAATGCACGGTTCAGCGAGCATTAAAAGGCTTAAAGGCAAGGCATTGATTGAAGTATCATAAGTATAAATAGCATACGCGGCAATACGCTCTATTTACAAGGAAAAAATAAAGCTTAACCAATAAAAAGACAATAAAAAACGCGTAACCTATTTTCTGGTATAAAACAGAATGAGGTACGCGTTTTTAATGACTTAAAACTAATTCTTCTTGATGAAGGAATTAACTCTAGCTAAAATCTTCTTGTTGACCACCAACAATCGCTGCAACAGCATCTAATTCAGCAGTATCTTGCTGAATTTGTTGTGCACGATCAGAAGTGTTCATAATGTCTGTAGTAATTAAGCCTGCTTCGATTTCACGCAAAGCGATTACCGTTGGTTTGTCGTTTTCGACTTCTACCAATGGATCTTTCCCGCCAGTTGCAATTTGACGAGCACGACGTGATGCAACTAGCACCAAATCAAAACGATTACCGACTTTTTCTACGGCATCTTCAACAGTTACGCGAGCCATCTGGGCACTCCAACTAATAAACCAACTTACAAAATAGCTGCGTAGTTTACTGGGCACTCACTAATTAAGCAAGTAATACCAAGTCAATTAAGTAATTTCCCATTCAGCGAGAATTAAAAGGCTTAGAGGCAAGGTATTGATTGAAGAGAATGGTTATTCCCTTGTCGAAAGCAATAATGCAGCATATAAGCTTTTTAAACTCGCCCTTCGGGGACTTGTCAGAGACTCATTAACGGCACAAAATCCCTTTGATTTAGAATGACTAGTTCAAAAAAATTTAGTTTGTTATTGAACCTCTGTCATAGCCCTGAAATGGGAATTACTTTAATTGAATTGGTATTCTATCCACGCAACAGGGGACATTTCTTATTTTATTACTTATTCAGCAGACTGAGCTACTTCACTATTTAATAATTTACTAAATAATTCTTGCTGAGCAATGCTTTGTTGGCGACATTTAAGGCGCTGGTTATTTACCACAATGGTTAGATCAAGCAGGGCTTGGTCGAAATTGTCATTAACGATAATGTAATCAAATTCATTATAGTGAGAACATTCAGCTTGAGCTTGTGCCATACGACTGGCGATCACTTCTTCACTGTCTTGACCTCGACCTCTTAGACGACTTTCTAACTCTTCTTTAGAAGGTGGGCTAATAAAAATAGTAGTCACACTTGGTTTTTTCATGCGAACTTGTTGAGCACCTTGCCAATCAATATCAAGGAATACATCAACACCTTGTGCAAGCTGTTCATCGATAGCTGCTTCAGACGTGCCGTAATAGTTGCCAAATACTTCGGCATACTCATAAAAGGCATTATTTTCGATTTGTTTTTTAAATTCAGTCACACTAACAAAGTGATAATGTTCGCCATTATTTTCGCCAGGACGGGCATCACGGGTAGTATGAGAAACAGATACCTGCATCGCTCTTGACGAAGCCAAATTATCTTGTTTTAACAAGGCATTGATAAGGCTTGATTTCCCTGCACCACTTGGCGCAGACAGAATAAATAAATTACCGGGAACAATCACAGAGTTTTCCTTGAGTTTCAGTAGAATGACAGCCAATAAAAAAGGCTAAGCGTTATTTTACTCTATTAGAATAAAAAAAGCTCAGCCAGATTTAAATGGTGTTAAGACTTCTTAATAATGAAGGCTTAAAGCACCTTAGCAATAGATTTTGCTAAGTAATCAACATTACTGTTCGCAATACCAGCAATACTCATACGGCTAGAACCGACCATGTAAATGCTGTATTCATCTTGTAATTGTTGTACTTGCTCAGGGGTTATACCTAAGAAAGAGAACATACCACTTTGACGACTGATAAAGCTAAAGTCGCGTGTTACGCCATTCTCAGCAAGCTTATCAACGATTAATTTACGGTTGCCATTAATACGGTCACGCATTGCTTTAAGTTCGCTATGCCATTGTGTACGAAGTTCATCTGAACTTAAAATCGTTTCTACAATCGCAGCACCATGTGCTGGCGGCATAGAGTAAATAACACGTACAACATAAAGTAAAACAGAGTTAGCAATATCAACAGAAATACTAGATTCACCAATGATAGTACAAGCACCAATACGTTCACGGTATAAACCAAAGTTTTTAGAACATGAACTACAAACAATCATCTCTTTAACTGTTTCAGCCATCAGACGTAAACCGTAAGCATCTTCGTCTAAACCAGTGCCAAAGCCTTGATAAGCCATATCAATCAATGGTGTGAAACCAACACTTTTAGCTACTTCAGCAACTTGTTGCCATTGTTCGTTGTTTAAATCCATACCACTTGGGTTATGACAACAAGCGTGTAATAACACTACGTCATCACTGCTAACTTCTTTCAACGCATTTAACATACCGTCAAAATCTAAGCTTTTATTTTCATAGTCGTAATAAGGGTACGTTTTAACGTTTAAGCCAGCAGCAGCAAATAAACCCGTGTGATTTGCCCATGTTGGGTTACTTACCCAGATAGTCGCGCCGTCTTTGCAAGACTTAATAAATTCAGCCGCTACGCGTAAAGCACCAGTACCGCCTGGTGTTGATATAGTGCGAGCACGGTTTTCGTTTAGTACTTTATGTTCAGCGCCAAAAATAAGCTTAGCCATTTCGTCATTGAATAAAGGAGAGCCAGTTGGGCCAATGTAAACTTTACTATCTTCGGTATTGGTACGATGTTGTTCAGCTTTTTTTACACAATCTAAAACAGCAGTATGACCTGCTTCGTTTTTGAATACGCCAACACCTAAATCAATTTTATTTGGGTTGTTATCTTTTCTATATTTAGCTAATAATCCAAGAATTGGATCAGCAGGCAAAGCCTTTAAACGACCAAACATGACAGAAGTTTACCTTATGTTAGATGAGAGTTACGTCAATAAGGCATTATCGCACTTATGAGTCAAAACTCTCTAATTTTTAATCACTCAAGCATAACGTAAAGTGAGGGCGTAATTAAAGTAATTTTTACGCCCTATAGTGACAAAAGTAAGATTAATTTGTACGGGTTTAGCTCTTTATTTTATAAGTATATGACGATGTACTTAATAAAGAACTAAACTATGGTGAGAATTAAGTCACGCTTAAAAATTATCGGTAATTGCAGCAACAACACCAATGATACCGCCAAAGATACCACCCCAAACAACGAGCCAACCAAGATGTTTTTGTATCATCTTTTGAACAATCTCTTTAACCAATTGTGGTGTTAATTCATTAAGGCGCTTTTCAATAATATCGCTGACTTTATCCCGCATGCCGGAAATGATATCAGGCTGCTCTAATTCTTCTCGCAGTAAAGTATTAAATTGCTCACTCTGCGCGATATCTTGTATTGAGAGTTTCATCTTCTCAATAAAAGGCTCTTTCATTGGCTGTAGAGCTGCACTACCGCCAACCATGGCAAGCATGCTGCCAAAAGACGAATTTTCAATAACGGACACTAAACTGTCAAAGGCTGGAGATAGATCTACTTTATCAATGACGGGGGCTAAATTAAGAGTACTGGCTTTTCCTGAACTATCAGAAAGAAATCGGTCAATATTATCTTCAGTAAAAAATTGCTCCATCATTAATTGACGAATAGCGACTTTAAACTCTTCAAAACGTGCAGGAATAACGCCTGAACCATACAGTAGTGGTACTTTTTCAAATAACATATGTATAGCAAGCCAGTTAGTGATCGCGCCTGATAATGCAAATAATCCTAAGGTAAAAAGAATATGCTGCTCGCTAACATAGCCCCCTATTGTGCAAGCCAATGCAATGAGGTTAGTGATAAGGCTTTTGTTCACGAAATACTCCCAGATAGAATGATACAAAGAATAGAAATTTTAAAGGTGGCTATGATAGCATTTAATTTACTTACCTTAAAAATAGATAATCCAGCGATGAAAGCTTCTTTGAAAAGTATCCTGACGTTAACGACGCTCTTTTTTATTAGCGCCTGTGGTGCGGATAACTCAGTAAATTCACCTTGGCGTCAATTGGCGCTTAACAATACGGTATTATTAACCTTACCTCATGGCAAAGTGGTTATTGAGCTAGCACCACAATTCTCTCCAAAAAATGTTGCGCAATTTAGCGACTTAACAAAAAGTGGCTTTTACGATAGCACTAAATTCTACCGTGTCATCGACGGTTTTGTTGCACAAGCGGGGCCAAAAGATGGCAGTAAGAAAGACAAGTCAGTTCCGCTATTAGCAATGGAGTCGGAATGGCAAACCGATAGTAAATGGACCTATACTCCGGTACAGCAGCAGGATTTATTTGCACAGCAAACCGGATTTAAAGACGGCTTTGCGATAGCTTATCAAGCCAGTAATAACGACAGTCCAAGTAAAGCATGGTTAACACATTGCCCTGGTACGATAGCAATGGCCAGAAATAATGAGGCAGATACCGCCTCAAGTCATTTTTATTTTGTTATTGGTCAAGCACCACGTTATTTAGACAAAATAATGACCATTGTTGGTCGCGTGGTCTACGGAATGCAACATGTGCAAGCAATACAGCGTACTGAAGTTGTTGAGGGGGATTACGCGGTTGATCATCGTGATTTTACAAAAATAATTAGAATGCAATTAATGAGTGATGTTGAGAAAGCTGATCAAATTCATATTGAAGTTGAGAATACTGAGTCAACGATGTTTGCGGAGCGCCTAATAAAACGTAGGGCACGTGAAAGTGATTTTTTCTACAAAAAACCACCGCCGGTACTTGATGTTTGTCAGATCCCTATTAGAAGTCGACGAGTGAAATAGAACAAGTTCAGTGAATATTGTTTAGCAAGAAAGGGATATTATGCAAAGTTGTTATGACTTTGTAATTTAACAGCGTTACACGTGATCAGTTGTCGGTGTCATGTTAATATAGGCTACTAATAATACAATTATTTATAATTAATACCCTAACAGAGTAGATATTTTGCCTATTTTTTCGATAAATTTGTTTAAAAAACAGTCTTTTGACGTCGCAACTAAATACAATACCTTGGTTGCTGCTGTTACTTTACTTAGTGCGTCACTACTAAGTAACACCGCTTGGGCTGATATTCAGCCACGTAGTGCTAGTCTCAATTATTCACAAAAATCCTTATCAAATGCGGGCAATCCTGCGGCAGCAGCATTAATTGTTGCACGTAAAGACCCTCATGTGATGACGGGTGGTTCAATTGAAATTGGTGGTGGTATTGAGTATGGTGATTTAGATGACTTATTTGCCAAAATTGACGAATTATCAATACTGTATAATCCACCGAGTGAGGTTAATGATGGTAGTGAGGTTGAATTACCACCTACGCCAGAAAATCCGACCAGCAATTATACTTGGGATGATGTTTTTGCTGAGAATCCTGAATTAGAAGATCGCCTTGATATTCTTAAAACAAAAGTAGTGTCTACTGCAGGTTTGCTAGCCTTAATTGCATCTGAAGGTTACGGTAAAGCTGAAGCTACCAGTAATGCGAGTTTTGTATTAAATGAAGATTTTTTTGGCGGAACTTTATTATTCGGTATGGCGTACAAAGGTAATTCAAAAGCCGTTGGTATTTTTGAGGAATTAACCCTTGATGCCGACTACGCAAAAGAGCAATTGAAAACAATTCCTGATTTTGACGAAAATGATCCGATACAAGAAATTGATCTCTCTGACGGCATGACCCTCTTTTATGATCCCGCCAATAAAAAAATTAAATTGTCTGTCGAAAATGACAGTTTGTTACTGATTAAAGCAACGAAAATAGCGCAGTTTTCCTTATCTTATAGTCGTAATGTAATAAAAAGTGATGCAGGCGATTTATATTTGGGCATAAAACCTACCTTTTATCGGGTGGGATTAACTAATGTAGGTACACGTATTGGTGATATCAGCGATACCGACGAATTGTTTGATGATATTAAAAATGCTGATTTTATTTATGAAAATGGTTTTGATGTCGATTTAGGAATCGTTTGGGCAGCAGAGCACTACCAGTTGGGCGCTTCGGTAAATAATATACTTGAGCAGACATATGAATTTCCTGATTTTGATAGAAGTTCATTTACGTCAGTGAGAATCGTCAATCAACTTAATCAAGAGAGTATTTATACTATGGAGCGTCAGTTTAAGTTAGAAGCTGGCATTTTTACCGACCAACGTCATTGGAGTTTAAACGCTGAATTAGACGTTAATTCTGTTGCAGACCCTATGCGTGACGATTATCAATGGTTCACCTTAACAGGTGGCTATGCAGCCGATAGTTGGTGGTTGCCAAGTGCTCGCTTAGGTTTTAGCCGTAACTTAGCGGGTTCACAACTGGGTTATATCAACGCTGGGGTGACTGTGATGAAGTTCATCAATATTGATGTGGCAACAACCTTAGATACGGTCATGTTAGATGGCACCGAGATGCGACGCGGTGCTAATATTCGTGTCGGTGTGCAATTTGATTACTAGATTATAAAGTTAAATGTACTGGCTAAAGAATAGATAACGATTGGTTCTATTCTTTTAGCTTGTAGCTAATACTGACAATATCAAAAACTCGCTCACCATCAGGAGCGTGCACTACTATCTCATCATCAACGCTTTTACCTAATAACGCGCGAGCCATGGGAGAATCTATACTGATTTCTCCTCGTTTAACGTCCCACTCATCGGGACCAACTAAACGATAAATAACTTCAATATCATCTTCATTGACTAAAGTGACCCAAGCACCAAAAAAAACTCGTCCCTCTTGCTGAACGTCAGGATAGACTATGGTTAAATCTTCAGTACGTTTCATTAAAAAGCGTACACGGCGATCTATCTCACGTAAACGGCGCTTGCCATAGATGTATTCAGCATTTTCACTGCGGTCACCTTGTGCCGCTGCTTCACTGACTGAGCGCGTTATTTTTGGGCGTTCGTCTTTCCAAAGAAATTTAAGTTCTTTATCTAAACGATCCCAGCCTGCGCGGGTTATATAGTTTGATTTTTTCATGGTGTTATTTTACATAATTAATTAGCTGCTTGTTGGCAATATTAAATATAAATTAGTCCAATTGGTATAACTAATGATCACCAACCATACTGTAAAATAGTTTACTCATATTGTTGGACGTGTGAATGAAGGCATTGGTTGTTGAACCCTCAAAAATGTATCAATTACTGTTAAATGAATTTCTCAATGGTTTTTCCATCAGTCATGAAGTTGTCACCACCGGTGAAGCAGCATTAATTGCGTTAGCAAAAGAACCGGTAGATTTCATTATTATTGCGATGAATCTATCAGATACGCTGGCAACCACACTCGCGAGTCAAATTAAATCCCAGAAAAATTTAGCTAACACCATCATTGTCATTATGACAGGTGAGCAAGATCCGTCGAAACTATTGCAAATGAAAACGGCAGACATAAATCATGTGTGTCAACGACATCAGTTAAATCAGCTAAAAGACATTTTAACTAAATTAACGCAAGGTGACCTAACCATTAGCAGGGTTTCAGGACATATATTATACCTTGAAGACCACTTGACACTTGCCAATATGACGATGGATATTCTTACGCAAATGGGCTTAACTTTTGACCACAGCTGTTCTGCGGAACAGGGTTTAGTTTTATTCGAAGAAAATTGTTACGACTTAGTCTTACTCGATATTATTTTAGCCGGAAAAAAAGATGGCATTGAAATGATACAAGAGATTAGAGCCCGCGATGATGATAAAAAGTTAGTCCCAATTTTGGCTATGTCAGCAACGTCTAAAGCCAGTGAAAGAATTAATGTGTTAAAGGTAGGATCGAATGATTTTATTACCAAACCTGTCTTGCAAGCTGAGTTGGCAGTTAGAGCTAAAAATCTGATTGTGGCACGGCAACTACACTTGAAAATAATCAGTCAACAGCAAGCATTAGAAAAGCTTGCGATGACAGATCAGTTAACAGGTTTATATAACCGTTATTTTCTTAATTCCTTTATTGATAAAGCGTTGAGTTTAGCTAAACGGCATAAATATCCATTAAGCCTTCTCATGATCGACCTCGACAAATTTAAATACATTAATGATACGTTCGGCCATGATCAAGGTGATGAAGTATTAGTAAATATTGCGGCGGTATTACAACAAAATTGTCGTTTGGAAGACATTGCCGTACGTTTAGGTGGTGATGAATTTTTAGTGGTGCTTCCGCATTGTCCCCAAGCACAAGCTATCAGTAAAGCCGATGAAATTTGTAGCAAAATACATGCTATAGAAACGAGTCGAGTTGAAGTGGTCGTGGCAGCAAGCTTTGGTGTCAGTTCAACGGAGCAGGGGAGTTTTAACTATAAATCTTTATTTGATTTGGCCGATCAAGCTGCTTATCAAGCAAAAGCGAAAGGTGGAAATACAGTGCATTGCGTTAAGTTGTAGTAAAGCCATACTATTGAATGTCGCAGTATAATTCTCGTCAGAACAGTTTTCTGTTATTATGCTAACCAACATATTATCCTGCTGGAACTGCCTTTCAATGTTAACTATTGCCGAGCAAATCGCTCAAGAACTCAATGTTAACGCGGTACAAATAAATGCCGCTATTACTTTACTTGATGATGGTGCCACTGTGCCATTTATTGCCCGCTATCGTAAAGAAGCTACCCAAGGTTTAGATGATAATCATCTTCGCCATTTAGCGCAGCGTTTAAGCTATTTACGTGAGCTAGAAGACCGTCGACAAGTTATCTTAGTGAGTATTAAGCAACAAGATAAGCTCACCGTTGAACTCGAAAAATTAATCACTCAAGCAGATAACAAAACTCGCTTAGAAGATTTATATTTGCCCTATAAGCCAAAGCGTCGTACTAAAGGTAAAATCGCCAGTGAAGCGGGTATCGCACCTTTAGCGAATAAGCTCTTTAATAACTGGCAACTATCTCCAACAACCGAGGCTAAATATTTTATCAATGAAGCCGCTGGTTTTTCTGATGTGAATGCCGTGTTGGAAGGTGCTTGTTATATTTTAGCGGAACGTTTTAGTGAAGATGCCAATTTACTAGCGAAATTACGTGCTCATTTATTAAAACAGGCGCATTTAACCAGCAAGCTTGTTAAAGGACAAGAGAAAGCTGGGGCAAAATTCCGTGATTATTTTGAGCACAGCGAAAAGCTGAAATCAGTACCTTCTCATCGTATGCTTGCCATGTTACGCGGCAGGAATGAAGGTTTCTTAAAGCTTAATATTGACGTTGACCCAGGACAAGAGACTGCTATTTTTAATAGTGCTGAGCAGATTATCATTGAACACTTAACGTTACGTTGCCTATCTACCGGAAATAAACAACCTGCGGCAGAGTTTTTAACTAAGCTAGTGCAATTAACATGGAAAGCCAAACTAAATATTAGTTTAAGCAATGAACTTGTCACTAGTTTACGCGAGCAAGCAGAAACACAAGCAATTGACGTGTTTTCAAATAACCTTGCTGATCTATTGATGGCAGCACCTGCTGGGGCACAAGTGACCTTAGGTTTAGATCCAGGTTTAAGAACGGGCTGTAAAATTGCCGTTGTTGATGGCACAGGAAAATTATTACATACCGCGACCATCTTCCCACACGTCCCGCAAAATCATTGGGATAAATCGATACGAACCTTGGTCAATATTTGTCGTCAGCATAACGTTGAATTAGTGGCTATTGGCAATGGTACCGGCTCACGTGAAAGTGATAAATTAATTGCTGAAGTTATTCAATTTTTCAAAGCAGAGGAAAGTAAAATACAACTTACTAAGATGATCGTCAGTGAAGCTGGCGCATCTGTTTATTCTGCTTCGGAATTTGCCGCTAACGAATTTCCTGATTTAGATGTGTCAATTCGTGGCGCCGTTTCTATTGCTCGACGTCTACAAGATCCATTAGCTGAATTAGTAAAAATTGATCCAAAAGCTATCGGTGTTGGCCAATATCAGCACGATGTGAGTCAAAGTCAACTGAGTAAAACCCTTGACGACGTCGTTGAAGATTGTGTAAATGCGGTTGGCGTTGACTTAAACAGTGCTTCAGCGGCTTTATTAACACGTGTTTCAGGGTTAAACAAAACCATGGCGAGCAATATAGTTGCTTATCGAGATAGCGAAGGTCGCTTTACCAACAGAAAGCAGCTGAAGAAAGTCGCTCGTTTAGGGCCTAAGGCTTTTGAACAAGCCGCAGGTTTTTTACGTATCACTGACGGTGACAATCCGTTAGATCAATCAGCACTTCATCCTGAAAGTTATCCTGTAGTTGAGAAAATCCTTAAGTTATTACAACTTGATGTTAGCAAAATACTTAATAATGATGAGCAACTAAAATTACTCGACATTGATCAACTAACCAATAATGATTTTGGTGAAGTGACCATTAAAGATATTATCAAAGAATTGTCTAAGCCGAATCGTGATCCTAGGCCAGCGTTTAAAACCGCTAGTTTTGCTGAAGGCGTTACTACCATGGCTGATTTAACCTTAGGCATGATACTTGAGGGCGTAGTCTCTAATGTTGCTAACTTTGGTGCTTTTGTTGATATTGGTGTGCATCAAGATGGCTTAGTCCACATTTCATCAATAACCGATAAGTTTGTCAGTGATCCGCGTGAAATTGTCAAAGCAGGCGATATTGTCAAGGTTAAGGTATTAGAAATTGATGCGGCTCGTAAGCGAATCAGTTTGACTATGCGCTTGGATGAACAAGCAACGGAGCAAACTAAAAAGCCGACACAAGCTCAAGGTGCTAGTAACGCCACTAATAAAGTGAAAAACCACACAGGTAATAAAAATCAGCAAGGAAAATCACCTGCACAGCAAAACAATGGGCAAAGTAGGTCACAAGGTCATTCACAAGGTAAGAAAGTAGACAATGCTGTGATGGGTAACGCTTTTGCCGATGCTTTTGCTAAGCTGAAGAAATAAAAGCAGACAATTTCTAACTAATTGTCGAAATAGTGTTGACTATAGTAATGAGAATGATTATCATTTGTCTTGTTGCTTAGGCAGTGAATGCTCTCTCACTAAATAGGTAATACCAATTCAATTAAGTTTGTTCTCACTCAGCGAGAATTAAAAGTTTTATAGGCAAGGCATTGTTTGAAGATAATGGTTATTCCCTTATCAAAATCAATAACGCAGTATATAAGACTTTTAAACTCGCCCTAGGGAGCTTGCTTGGAAAACAATAACTGCACAAATTTGTTTGATTTAGGATGACTAAACCAGCACAAATTTTATTTGCTCTAGTTCTCCAAGCATAGTTCTGAGTTAGGAATAAACATATTTGATTTGGTATATGCAAAGCACGGAACTTAGTGGTTATGCTCCAGGACACATAACCACTAAGTACCACTTTGGGATTCTTCGGAGTTCGATTCGACTTTAAAATTTTTGATGGTTTAACCAGTAACACTTTTGATGAAAAATGTTACTGGTTTTTTTATGGTTAAAAGTTATTCTCGATGAATTTTGATCACTAAATTAATGTAAATGATATTAGATTTTAAAACGACCTACGACCTCAGACATACCATGGCTACTTACTTTTAATTGCTGGCTAGTCTCACTAAGTTGCGCTGTTGTTGCCAACGATTCATCGGTCATGCCCGCTAAATCATTAATACTGCCATTAACTTCATTGGCTGCTTGGCTTTGTTGTTCAGTAGCACGTGCGATTTGCGTATTCATATCTGAGATCACTTCCATTAAACGGTCTATTTCAGAAAGAGAATCATCCGCTTTAGCTGTCTGCTCTACTGTTTTTAGTGATATATCCTGACTAACTTTCACCGCAGAAACCGCATCTTGTGCACCCGCTTGCAGCTTTTGTATCATCTTCTGAATTTCGTTGGTACTTTGTTCTGTTCGGTTCGCTAAGGTACGCACTTCATCAGCGACTACGGCAAAACCACGACCTTGCTCACCTGCACGTGCTGCTTCTATTGCGGCGTTTAGTGCTAATAAATTGGTCTGCTCGGCAATGCCTCTAATCACATCCAGTACTGAGCCGATATTGTCACTCTCAGAGGCCAAACTAGCAATTACTTGGCTAACCTCATCAATGTTGCTCGATAGCGATTGCATTTGTGTAATGGTATTTGAAATAATTTCTTTGCCATCCGAAGTGTTGCTTCTTGCATCATTCGCTGCTTGTTCTGCAGAGCTGGCATTGTCACTCACTTCTCTAATTTGTGAGGTCATTTCTTCCATCGCGGTAGCTACTTGCGCAGTAATATCATTTTGACTTTGTATAAGGGTTTGCACGGTATCACTTGCCCCAGATACCGCCTCAGCATGGTCTAACACTTGTGCGGTATTATCGGCGACATCTTGTAATGATTGGCGCATTTTTGCCGTAAAGTCATTAAAATATTTAGATAAACGAGAAATCTCATCTTGACCGCTATCATCTAAGGAATGCGTGAGATCACCTTCGCCTTGCGCTATATCTTTCATTAACGCAGCAGCAGAACGTGTCGGTAATAAAATACTCTTACCAATAACATAACTTAACGCGATGATGACCAAGGCGATCACTAGGCTGTCAATAATAACCCTGTTGCGCTGTGCGGCAAAAGTAGCTTCAATATTATCTAGGTAAACACCCGATCCAACAATCCATTGCCATGGAGTGAAGCCTTTAACAAAGCCTATTTTATCGACCGGCTCGTCTAAGCCAGGCTTGGCCCATTTGTAATAAACGAAACCCTCACCTTTTGCTTTGACAATATTCACCATATCGACAAATAAGGTTTTACCATCAGGGTCTTTAACACCTGCTACATTTTTTCCGTTTAGCTGCGGTTTCACCGGATGCATTACCATGTTGGGAGTAAAGTCATTCACCCAAAAATAGTTATTTGTGTCATAACGTAAACTGGCAATAATATTCAGCGCTTGTTCCTTTGCCTGACTTTCACTAAGCTCACCTGATTGCTGCAAAGCATAGTGGTGCTCAACAATACCGTAAGTACTATCAATTAATTCTTTGGTGGTATTCTTTTTTTGCACCATCATCGATTTATATTCTGCTGACAAGCTCATAACATCGAGTGCTGAAAGGCCAATAATGATTAATGCCACCAGCATAGATAATCGTTGCTGTATGGTAAATTTCCGTAAAAAATTCATAAAATTCTCTTTGAAATTAATAAGCTGTATTTGTTAGTTTAGTTCAATTTTTACCATAATCACTCGCAAGTTAAATATAAAATAGTCATTTGAAATAGCAATTAATCAGACGCGGCAGGAGCTTTTTCTCATTCTGGACTAATAGTATGAGGAATAGTTATTTTAAAGGTTTTTCCTTGAGCCTGGGCTGTTATTAGCTCTATATTGCCCTTTAATTTTTGGGTGACTAGGTTGTAGACAATATGCGCTCCTAAACCTGAACCCCCTTGCCCTCTTTTCGTGGTATAAAACGGTTCAAATAGCTGCGCTTTTGTTTCTTCATTTAGCTTGCAACCATTATCGCCATAATACAGTTCAATACTTTGAGCTAAACGCTTAACTTCAATGGTTATTTCGCTACTGTCATCAGAACTTTCATCAAATGCATGTACTAAGCTATTGATAATAAGGTTATTTGTTATTTGTGCTATGGCACCGGGATATGAAGTGATTAATACATCTTTAGCGCAAGTAAGCTTGATAGTCACTTGAGCTTGCCTTGCTTTAGGTTGCAGTGACCTAATAATATCTTCTAAATAATCGTGTACATTAAGTGTGCGAGCATCATCAACAACACTATCAACGGCTATCAGTTTAAAGCCTTCAATCAATTCTACCGCGCGAGTAATATTTCTAAGCGAGAGGTCAAAACCTAAATCGAGTTCATCAGTAAACTTGGTTAATTGTTTGGCACTTAATGTCTTGTTTTTCATTGCATCAACAATGTTGATACACCTTTCTTTCATAAAACTGATTGATGTGAGGACTATGCCGATCGGGGTATTAACTTCATGGGCAACCCCCGCGACTAACCCGCCTAGCGAGGCCATTTTTTCGTTTTCTAGCAGTTGTACTTGCGTGAACTTTAATTCTTCAAGTGTTTGATTAAGTTCAGCATTGCTTTGGCTTAATGCTTGTGTTCTTTCTGTGACTCTCTCTTCTAAATCTTCATTAAGGGAGTTCGCTATTTGCTCTGCTTTTAAACGCTGTACTATTTCATTTTCTAATTTTTCTATGGTCTCTAGCTGTTGGTTAGCATGGCTCTCTAGCAGTTCACGTTTTTGCTGATGAAAATTAACTTGTTCAAATAGTTCTTTTGGAGAGAGTTGTAATTGAGCAAAAAAGTGAGAAAAATAGCTAGCGAGGTGTTGTTCTTCTTCTGCATTTATTAAGTTAATGTGTTTAAAGGCTTTATAAGCAGAGGCCATACCAATGGCACCAGCTAAACTATTTAACGCTGCATTTTTTAGAGAGGATAATTCAACTATCGTGATGTTTTCCTTGTTTAGAATTTCTGCTTTTTCGAGTGATTGTTGTACTTTTATTTCCACTAACGCTTTAGGCATATATTGCATAAAAACAAGTTTGACCAAGTGTTTTTTACTGAGCACATTAATATTGGCGGGTGTACCATCAGAAAAATGGTCTTGAAGATGGATATTTTTTATATCAACAAATTGGTGTGCAATGGTTTGTTCTTCCTCAGACATTTTAGTGAATAAAGAAACGCCAACATAACAAAGAATATTGGCAAGTAAACTCCATATAAGACCGTTGGTTAAGGGCGATATCTCTTGTATGGCAAAAAGTTGCTCTGGATTAAACCAATAAAAAAAACCATTGTCTTGAGATAATATAGGCCAATTTAACCAGCCGGAGCGAATTAAAGAGGGTAACAAGGAGCAGTAAAACCAAAAACAAGCTCCAACGGTAAGTCCGCTCATTGCGCCGGCTAAGTTAGCCCTGCGCCAAATGAGTCCGCCAATAAGTATCGGTGCAAATTGAGCCGTGGCGACAAAGCTTATAGTGCCAATATTAACTATCAGCTGTGAGTCACCAATAACGCGATAATAGAGTAGAGCTAAAAAGAGTACTACCAATACCATTAACCAACGCAAGGGTAATATTTGACGTTTTAAAACAGACAACTTAGGTGTCTGCATGATAATGGGCATTAAAATATGATTGGTTAACATGGTTGATAATGTCATCGCACTGATCATTATCATACCAGTTGCCGCAGCAAAACCACCAAGAAAGCTAATGAGGGCAATGAAAGGTGCATGGTTAGCTAAGGGCAGGGTTAACAATAATAAGTTGGTTGATTCTAATGACTCGGGCGTAAGTAAGCCTGCAAGTGCTACCGGAAAAGTAAAGACATTGATCAGTAATAAATAGAGCGGAAAAAGCCACTTAGCACGATCTAAAAACTTAGCATCGCTACACTCTACAATACCCACATGAAATTGTCTGGGTAAGGTAATAATACCTAATGCGCCAATTAACATGAAGCTGAGCCACTGCTGGGTAGAGATAGTCAGTACATTAGCATTAAACTCAGACTCTTTAGCGACTTGTTCGAATATACTGAAGATGCCAGGGTTTATCACATAACAAATCCACAAAGTACCAATGAGCATAGCAACCAACTTTAGGATGCTCTCACCAGCAAGCGCCACCATCATACCGGGATGTCTTTCCGTAGGGTCGATATGACGGACACCAAAAATGATAGTAAAAAAAGCCATCATCAAAACAATAAGCACATCAAAGTAGTCGATAAATATTTGAGCTTGCGGAGAGTCCACTGTAAGTAATTGAAAACTATCGATAACTGATTTTAATTGAATGGTTAAATAAGGGGTGATACCAATTAAACACAAGACACTGATCAACGCAGCTAATGCTTGAGAACGTTGATAACGTACTGAGATGAAATCAGCAATACTGGTTGAGTGAAATTCATTTTTGAGCTGCACCATTTTTTTTAATAATGGCGTCATAAAAATGAAAGTTATGGTGGTACCTAAATATAAAGCAACTGGGAATAAACCTGATTTGGTTGAGACAGCGATATTGCCAAAAAAAGTCCAGGAAGTGCAAAAAACAGCCAGGCTTAAGGCGTAAGTGTTGGCAGAGTTACGAATTTTTTTGGCGTGTTTATTGTTGGATTGACCCCATTGAGCCAATAAAAAAAGAGAAACAATATAGAGAGCAAGTAAGCTGAGTAATTGTGCAAATGAAATCACAGACGATTATTTCTTAACGTATCATCTGTCTGTTTGAATTGCGCATTATTACCTTTAGTTTTAGAGGAGGGTATAGCCGATAACAAAATGACAGCAAACCAGCTGATAAAAATGAATAACCAGTTTGTTAACAAAGACACTTCATCAACAAGAATCAAGGGCACGATAAAGGTAATAAAAATCAGTACCGCGAGAAAGCTGCGTTTAGCGATATCATGAGACATTTTATTAACCGGTTACGGAAAAGTGTTGATTCATTATAGGTATAAAAAGATTTATTTATCAATAGCTAATCTAGAATCGACAAGCTTATATTTTCGCATAAAAAAAGGGAAGCAAATGCTTCCCTATAAAATAACCTCAAAAGAGGTTAACTAACGCAAGTTGTAATACTAAACAGTATTGTTTTCTCTGTGCTTTGTTGGCTCAGACGATAAAACTATAATACGAATTTAGTCGAAAATTGTACGTAAGTAGAGTCAGGGTCACTTATAGGATTTTTGTTTGCATCTAACAAGCTGTCAGCACTAAACTGGCCTATTTCAATACCAAACGATAACTGCTTAGTTACGTTAGTGAATAAGTTTACGCCAACGTGAGTACGATCTCTGTCGGTAAGATCTGTCGTGGTATTACCAAAGAATACTGAGCTGCGAAGTTTTTCAGTCCAGAAATGACGATAAGCAACCATCACTGAAGTCGTTTCTTCAACATCCATTTTACCCTCATTATTCATTGCTACATCAGTTGCTGCGGCAACACCGACATAACGACCGGTATTGCCACCGTGTACTTGGAAACGAACATCATCTTTACCAAAAGTATTAATACGACCAGCAACACCAAAACCCACAGCCGATTCAGAGCCATCAACAGTTTGTAATTGACGTGCTAGACCCGAAACAGAAACATTACCCCAGTCGCCTTTAAAGGTATATTTACCAATAAAGTCTGGAATAGAGTCCTCGCCATGAACACCGCCATAGGTTTCAGGGTTTTCAATGGAAAGTTGTAAACCACCATTGGTATATCGGACCTGACCTTGACGGATAAAGGCAGAGGCTACTAACGGGCCACCAAAATCAGCGGATTCTGCCAGTGAACTGGTATTTTGGAAGGTAGTCCACGTTTGACCCACTAAGATATCTTTATATTGAACAAAAGCGTGACGTAAACGTGGTTTAGAAGAGTTAGAAATGATTTCATTTCCTCCTCCTGAGGTACCTTCACCGTAAAAATCTATTTCAATAAAACCGGTGACGTCACCATGAACATATTTAGTGTTAAAACGGGTTTCATTGGCCGAAATACCAAAGTTGGAAATGTCACTGTCTAGCGCAGTAGCGCTACCAATAAAGTAATTGTTTGCGGCAATATTACCACTCATATAACGCGCATCAACTTTAACGTAACCACCAAAAGTTAGGCTGTCACCGTCATCTAAATTAATAGTGTAACCGGCATTAGCGGCACCCGTAACGGCTAATAAAGTGGTTGCGAGTACTAATTTTTTAACTTTAAATAATGAATTATTGAACATGGTATTCCCCATTTTGTTTTATTTGTTTTTACGTGACTTATTGTTATGTGATTGATTCAAGCTTTTAATCTTTTATGAGGTCTTAAATGCCTCTTATTATTTTAGTTTTAATTTGTCTAGTTGTTACTTTTTGTGATTGAATAATAAGTTAGAGTGTAAAGTGAACAAAAGGAATTAGACCTAAGTCTACATTGCTACAAAAACAGGGTAGACTTTAGTCGATTTTTAGCTGTTTAGACAATTAATTGGCTTTAAAGCCAACTCTAAAACCGCCCCAGTGCTTCCCCTGAACAAATATTGGCGCAGACACATCATGCATAATTTCACCGGTATCACGCTTATAAGTTTGTAAAAGAAATTTGTCAGTATGCTTGCCACAACGAATGCCTGTTGGGTCATTAAATAGTCGCTTAGTACGATTATTGATAACATCAACTTCGGCATTACCCGTTAGAGGTTTAGAGAAACACTTGTTATGCGTTGGGAAGTAGCCATTGATATCAACTGCACCGGCATAAATCATCTGAGGAAATTGTACTAATAAGGGCTCTTGAATTTTAGGTAAGTGTTGGTCGGTAAATGTATCAAAAGAGGTGCTGTATTTTTTTGGTTCACTACACCCTAATTGTTGGTAATTAAAGTTGAATAACTTCTGCTGAGCGATAATGTTTTTCTCGATACTTTGTTCAAATAATTGACTGACTTGGCTGGCGGCAAGTTGTGCCTGTTGACACATATTCGCAATGAGAGAATTACTTTCAAAAGACGAAATATGAACGAAAATTGATTCGGTACTATTGGACAGAGATTGCGCTTGAATTGATGCGGCTTGAGTCTCGCTACTTTTACTCAATAAAAAATCATGTAAACGAACTACCGAAGATGAAATCTCTTCTGCGGCAAAATCTTGCTCTTTCAATGCATGGCTGATCTGATCACTAGCTGCAGAGGAGTCAGTCATCAGTTGGTCAATTTCAGCAAAACCGTGTGACAAAGCTGTCATTGTGGTGACTACGCTATTCGTTTGTTCCACAATTTGAGACATGACCTTTGTTGTTTCACTGGTTTCATCACTGGTTTTTTTCAGCATCTCACCTATTTGTGCCGTAGCGTCGGCTGTTTTCCCCGCAAGAGCTCGTACTTCATCAGCGACAACCGCAAAACCACGACCTTGCTCCCCCGCACGTGCGGCTTCAATGGCGGCATTAAGCGCAAGTAAATTAGTTTGTGAGGAAATGCCATCGATAACATCAGTAATACTTTGAATCGCCTGAGATTTTTGTTGAAGTGAGTGTATTTTATCTGCGGCATTATTTACTGATTGGCTAAGCTGATTAACAATATTGATATTGTCAGCTAGTTGGCTTGAACTCGCGTTACTTGCTGTCATAGCATGGCTGGCCTGTTGAGAAGCAAGCACGGCATTGTCGTTGATTTGTTTACTGTTGGCTGACATTTGTTCTGCTGCAGTCGCTAGGCGATCAACATCATCACTCGATTTGTTTATTGCACCACTTAGCTGCGTTAAGAAAAAGCTAATTTCGGCGGAATTAATCGCAAGTTCACTTGCTTTACTATCAATTTCACCGCCAATTATGCCTAGTTCAACTTTGCTAGGGGTTTGCTTAGCTAAAGTTTCAGCACGTTTTTGGCTTTGTTTAAGCATCATCTTGGACAAAACTACCAGCGAAACGCTGCTAAAAATAAAGATACAGGCTGCAGTAATGAGTGCTGAAGTAATATAGAAATGGCTAAAATAAGCGAACAAGGTTATTAAAGTCGATAGTAATACTATGGTAGGAAAGCGGTTTTTATGCATTTTATTCTCACTAACAGCTTAGCGCACGAAGCACCGTAAAGTATGGTTAAATAAGTTCCTTATACTTGTTAACTTCCCTGCCAACTTTTTAGAAAGTATAGAAATAACTAATGACGAGGCTAACACTAAAAACAATGGTGCGGGCATTAGACTTTAGTGTTGAATGGCTTAAATTTAATGGAAATATCATCGGGAAAAGTAACAAAAAAGCCTAGGGAAAAGCAGTTGATTTTTGCTTTAACCGCTAGGCTCTTTGTTGTTATTTTACCTTAGTAGGCTGATTAAAAAGCCACTTGCATGGCAAGGCGATAACTTCTGCTATCACCCACGGTTACGTTAGATATGCCGCCACCAGCAAGGTAGTCGGTATCAAATAAGTTCTGCACATTAAAGCGTAAGTTAATATCAGTATTACTTACGTTTATTTTATAGGTAGCACCCACATCAATACGGGTATAAGCCTCTTTAACAATCGTATTATCAGTATCAGCAAAGCGCTCGCCTTCATAAAAAGCGCCAGCATTAATGGCAAGGTTTTCGGTGATTTCATAACGAGACCAAATGGATGCTGACCACTCTGGAGCATCAACAGGTGTTTTACCGGTGTACTGTTCATCATTTTCATAAACTGCATCAAGATTCATAACTGATGTCATAACAAAAAGTTTATCGGTAACCGCGCCTTGCGCTGCCATTTCAAAGCCTTTGTGACGTTGCTCGCCTACTTGTGAAGTTCGGTAGCTATCGTCTTCATAATACTCGGTCACTAACACGCCGGATTTGGTAATATCGAATATGGCTGATGTCAGTAATAAGCGATCATCGAATAGTTGCCATTTTGCCCCTAGCTCATATTGCTCAGAGGTCATGGCATCGATTTCCATGCCGTAGTTTAAATCGTCATCATCATTAATGGTTTCACTGCGTTGAGGTTCAAAACCTTCGCTATAACTGGCATAGAAAGTAGTGCTATCACTTGGATGGTAAAGCAAACCCGCTTTAGGCAGTAATGATTCATTATCAGCACCTTCTTTGCTTTGTTGATCATATCGACCACCAATCATCACTTGCCACGCTTGGTTAATCGTTATTAAATCTTGGATATAAATACCGTAATAGTCGTATTCGCTATTAGAAGTGCTATCGGGGGCGGAATAGTCAATATCAGGGCGAGGGGGCTCAGTTTGACCCGCAGCATAGGTAAACGATTTCTCTCCAGCCTTATATTTCACTTGGTCGTAAGAATAATCAAGATAGTTAGCACCGATCAGCAAGTTATGCTCAACACCAGCCAGCTCAAATTCACCAGTAAAATCAATGAAGCCAGTAGTAAACTGCCAATCATCATAACGATCATAAGGTTTTGAGGTATAGCTATCACCTTCAACAAAGCCACTAGGTTTTTTCGGCGCTGACTCAAAACGTTGACGCTCGAACGTTTGCTCGTTATAGCCCACTTTTACTTGCCATGAATCATTTAATATATAATTAACATCAACACCGTAATTTTCTACTGTGATGTCGGTAAATGCCCATGACATATCACGAATCGTTTTATCATCACCAATAACCTTGCCTGCATCATCAAGCCAAGCACCGGTGTCTAAGCCCGCTTTATCGTTGGTTCTATCGTAGTGAACGCTAACCAGTAAATCGTCATTCACATCGTAATCAACCACAAGTGCGCCAAGGAAACGTTCACGCTTTCTTTGCTCGCCATTTTGATATTCACGCAGATAGGTCACATCTTGTTTTACTAAATTTGCGCGGTATCGCAGCGATTCATCGTCAGTAAGTGCGCCACCTGCATCTAACGTTAAGCGAGATGAGCCTTCTTGGTCAAAATCCACGCCTAGGGTAAAAATACTGTTAGCCGTTGGTTTTTTGGTAACCATATTAACTAAGCCACCAGGACCCGATTGGCCGTATAGTATGCTTGATGGGCCTTTGATTACCTCAATGCTTTCAAGTGTTTCAATCGGTTGTTGGTAATGAGACCAATGCTGATGACCATCGCGTAAGTAACCATTTGATGAGCTTAATTCAAAGCCACGTAAGTTAAATACTTCACGGTTACGTTGTTTTGAACCAGCGGTTAAGCTGGCGTCATTTACCAGTACTTCACCTAAGGTCGTGGCGAGTTGTTCGTTAATTACTGTATCAGGAATAACGGTGACTGATTGTGCTGTTTCTAATAATGAAATATCACCACGCATGGCACCATTAGCATTATCAACCTTATACCCATGAAAATAACTGCCTTTAACTTCAATGACTTCCAGTGCATTGTTTTTTTGAGAACTGTCTGGGGTACTAACGGCTGAATTATCAGGTGTATTAGCAAAAACTGCCGTAGAGGAAAGCACCGCACTGACGGCTAAAAAGAGTGGAGAAAACTTCATAAATAACTAAAACCTTAATTAATATAAGCGTAAAAAAGTGTGCAATAAAATTATGGTGCGAATTCTAATGACAATCATTATCATTTGCAACGGGTATTTTGTTTTTATTTGAGTTATCTTTCTGGCGTTTGATTTAACGCACATTTATCTTGTTTTTAAGGCAATAAAAAAGGCCAGCAAAGCTGACCTTTTGGGGGATATTTTAACTAAAGCGACTGCTCTTTATAGCTTATCAGCGTCTTTTTTTGCTGTTAAGTTAGCTGCATGGGGTAAATCATGAGCAGGCATTGGCTTGTTATCATGTTTTAGATAGTTATCCATCCAACGCATTAAACGTAAGCTGTAATCATACTTAGCTGCAGCACGTTTATTTCCATGACCTTCGCCTGGATAATAAACTAAACGAACTGTTTTACCATGTACCTTCATGTAACGGTACATTTCCATCGATTGTGCAGGATGTACGCGAGGATCGGCTTTACCATGCATGATAAGTAACGGCGTTTGTGATTGCTCTACCCAATAAATAGGGCTACGTTCTAGATACCATTGCCATTTGTCCCACGGATACGAACGCGCATGCACTAAATTCATTTCGTTAGAAATATCGGTAGTACCAAATTTTGATAACTGGTTAGAAATACCAACAAACATAACACTGGCGGCAAAATGCTTAGTTAACTTAGTTGCGCCCCAAGCGGAAGCATAACCACCGTATGAACCACCGGTAATACCGACTTTTTTCTCATTGACTAAACCAATGTTAACGAGGTGATTTTTAAGGTCAACCAAGTCATCAAATTCTTTACCCGCATAATCGTTTTGACCCAATTTAGAATAGTCTACGCCCTTACCTGTGCTACCACGGTAGTTTGGATGAAACACAGCATAACCTTGTGCAGCGGCTAATTGGCCAGGACGAGAGTAAGCGGTTATCCAACCATCTTTATCGTGGCTTTCTGGACCGCCGTGAACAGACATGATTAATGGGTAACGTTGACCTTTTTTGTAATCAAGTGGATAAACTAAAACACCACCAATCTCAACACCGTCACGGGCTTTAATGGTAATGCTTTCTTGTTTCGCAAGCGCTATATCGTTTAACCAAGTATTTGAGTCAGTTAAACGAATTTCTTTTTTACCGCGCAACAGAAATACTTCGTTTGGATGCTGTGCTGTATTCGCTTTAACAACAACCGTTTTGTCTGAATTAGAGATACTCAGGTTACCCGCGATAAATTTACCACCGGCAACAACCGTTTTGTATTCATTAGAGCCAGGTTTAATTTTGGCAATAACAGACTGGGTGCCTATATTGGCAATAAAAAATAATTCATTGCGCTTATTAGACCATTCAAAGTCACTAACGTGACCTTTAAAGTTTGGTAACCAGTTATCTACTTTACCTGAGCTAACATTAGCAATAAATAAACGACCTGTGGCAGGATCATGTTTGTTTTGTGCACCGTGTAGTGCAACATATTGGCCATCGTATGAAAATTCAGCGGCACCTAATTTACCTTCAGTTGCAAAAGAAGTCTTAACGGTTTTTTTCGCGATATCAAAAATATGCCATTGTGACTTCATGTACTTGTCATCAATGAGTGCAGTTGGTTGAGTTTTTACTAACAAGTCTTTACCCGTTGGTGAAAAATGCACATCAGAAACATAACCTTTAATTTTCCATGCTTCTGGAGTGATTGCCTTATCAGATTGGGTAAGGTCAGTGACGTATAAAAGTTGATTAGTTAACTCTTCTTCAAAAACTTCTGCTTTAAAGCCTAAATCTGTCAGCTTTTTAACGGATTTTTCTTTTGCTTTCTTCGCTAAAATGGCGATTTTTTTGTTATCAGCGCTAAGTGAGTAGTTACTAATGCTGGTATCTTTTAACACAAGGGCTTTTTGCGCTTGACCACCGTTTGCTGGAATTTGATAAAGCGTAGTGAATTTGTCATCGTTCATTTTTGCTAAGAAATATATCAGTGAGCCATCAGCAGACCACTGAATATTGCTAACATTTACTTTACCGGTAATATAAGGACGCTCTTCACCTTTATCATTAACAAGATAGAGTTCACCCCAGTTAGTACCATCTTTTTCAACATAAATTTCACGAGGCACTGAGCGCGTGTAAGCAATGTGCTCACCACTTGGACTTACTTGTGCTTGACTTACTGATTGCAGGGTCGCAAGGTTTTCAGCGGTAATAATTTTACTTGCTTGCTCTGCCGATGCGACTGAACAAGTAAGCAAACCTAAGCTGATCGCTAAGGCCTGTTTTAACGCGTTTATTTTTGGTTTCATATCTAGTCCTAGAGGTCTATTTGAAAAAGAAAGGAATAAAGAGCACTCCTGAGTTTATGTTTTTTTGAGCGTTAAACCAATGGTAATTGTATAAAATTCGATGAAAAGAGTGATAATCGAGATTAAATAGAGATTACCTAGGTATCTGCAGACCACTCTAGGGCTTAGATCAAGGTGTTAGTTTAGGTAGTGGTTAAATAATTTAATAGAAAGGTATAACTAGCAAAGATTATTCAATACAAAAAAACCTGCATTTTATCTAGCAGAGATAAAAGTGCAGGCTTTTTAGGTTTTAGCTGTGACGATTTTAATGAATATTCTTAACTATTTAAATCGAGCTGCTAAGTAATCAAATACTGCACGAATACCGAATGCTTCACCACCTAATGGTCGACCTGATAAATGACGCACATTAAAGGCCATTACATCAAAATGAACCCAATCTGTTTTTTCAACAAAACGTTGTAAGTATAATGCTGCAGAAATAGCGGCACCAAATGGCTGAGTAGGGCAGTTGGTCATATCGGCGATAGTGCTGTCGAACAAGTTATCATAAGGCTTATGCAATGGCATACGCCATACCGGATCACTATTGCGAAGACCTGCAGTGGTAATATCAGTGGCAACTTGATCATTATTTGAGAAGAAACCAGGTAATTCAGTACCTAAGGCGACACGCATAGCACCTGTTAACGTAGCAAAATCTATGATTAGTTCAGGTTCATCGTTTTCAGCTTCTGCTAAGGCATCACATAAAACTAAGCGACCTTCAGCATCGGTATTGTGAATTTCAACCGTCAGACCTTTACGGGTAGTAACCACATCACCAGGGCGAAGCGCATTGCTTGAGACTGCGTTTTCAACGGCAGGAATTAAAACACGTAAATTAATAGGTAAGTTATGCGCCATAATTAATTGGGCTAAACCTAAAACATGCGCCGCACCGCCCATATCTTTTTTCATGTTACGCATGCCAGCAGCCGGTTTCATATCTAAACCACCACTATCAAAACAAACGCCCTTACCGACTAAAGTAACTTGTGGGTTCTTACTATCACCCCATGTTATATCAACTAAACGAGGCGTATGAACACTGGCGCGACCAACGGCATGAATGGTTGGATAATTATGAACAAGCAGTTCATCACCAATAATTTGCTTAACCTCACCGTTAAATTGCTCTGCTAGCGCTAACGAAGCCTTGGCAATATCTTCCGGCATCATATCGGCAGCAGGTGTATTGATTAAGTCACGCGTTAAGGCAGTCGCTTGTGCAAATTTAATTGCACTTTCTACAGCATCAGCATTGTTAATTGCTAAGCTGGCTAATACTTTATCTGACTTGTTACTGATATATCTATCATATTGGTAAGCGCCAACTAACCAACCAAAGCTAATTGCTTCAACATGCTTAGCATCTGCATTTAATAAATATTGACCTTGGGGTAACTGCTTAATTAAGTCACCACAGGCAAAGAAATCGCTAGCATCAGCAACGACAAATACAGCTTGGTTAATCTCGCCTTGGCTATTTGGGATAAGGGCTAAACCGTTACCTGAAAACTGCGTATTGGATAGCCACGTTTGAGCTTGCTTATCTTGGCTTACAAGCCAAGTTGGATAAGTGTTTTTTTCAATGATTATTAGTGGTGTACCGGTATTTTCTGCGTTCAATAAATTATTCATAAATTTCCTTATGGGGCGTCTGTGGTGATTGTAACTTAAGTGAGATAAAGAGGAAAACCAGTAGCGAACATATTGGTATTAGTAACATAAAAGCAAAGTTAAACCTAACGTTGCTAAAATTAATTCTTTAGTGACAAACGATGTCAATAAAATTTACACATGAAAAGCTACAGATGTAAACAAAAAGTAAATAAGTAGTGAAAACAGGGTGTTGAGTGTTTGGCTCGTTCTTTGCTTATAGGTTGGCAGGTCAAATTATTATTTATTAAAAGGATTAAAAATGAAAAAATTTATTTTGGCAATTGCTTGTACCATGTTGATGGGAACTGCTCATGCAACACCACTTTATTCACTATCTTCGGACAGTGGTTATAGCAATGGTAACTGGTCGTTTGGAGAGATCTTTACTGTCGGTTCACAAGATTTAACTGTTACAGCACTTGGCGCATACGATAATAACCTAGATGGCTTTATAACAACTGGTGGTATTCAAGTTGGTTTGTATTTAGAAAGTGACGGTAGCTTATTGACGTCAACGTCAGTGCAAAGTTCTGATACTATTGAAGGTCAATTCCGTTTTTCTGATATTGCCGATTTTACCCTATTAAGCGGTGCACAATATCGTCTTGTTGCGGCAAGTGGTTCTGATTTATACAATACTTCAACGGGCACGGCGACATTTGATCCAAGTGTTTCATATGATGGTTATGAGTATTGTAGTGGCAACATGCAGTTTTGCAACAATGGTTATACAGGTCTTGAGCGTACTTGGATGGCAAATATGCAATTCAATATCTCTTCTGACTCTACATCTGTTCCAGAGCCAATGAGTCTAGGTTTGTTAGCACTCGGTTTGGCTGGTATTCGTCTATCAAGAAAAGCAAAAAAATAATAAACTTGAATAATGGGGTGAGATAACTCTTATTATTGAAGAATAATTAATTTTAAAAGCGACTAACGGTTTATCCTTAGTCGCTTTTTTTATTCACAAGGCCGCAACCGGGTGAATAATTGTTGTAATAAAAGACTTAACTAACCTGAACTCTGGATTATGAGTGCTTGATATTAATTTAAGAACAACAACTTACGGTTGTTAAGGGAGAAGTTTACAAAATTAAGTAGCAATAAACTATACCAATGCTTCAATTTATTCGATTATCAAGGCAAAACGTTTATTAATAATGAGTTATTTATCAACGTTTTAATGCTGGTAATCGGATAAAGGGGAATATTGAGCAAGTGCTGCTTATCCAGAGTTCAGGTTAACTATAACAGCACATCTTTTAACGTGGTTTCGCCGTTTTTATTGGCTTTGCTCATTTGTGCCATAAATAATTCAGCGGTAGCAATTGCATCGTTTAGTGCATTATGAGCATGGTGTTCAGGCAGTTCAAACTTGCGTCGTAAATTGGTTAGGCGTAATTCTGACGGGTCGTAGGCAACATCGCGTTTATCTAAACGGCGCTTAGCAAGTGCTAGTGTGTCTATCATCGGAAAAGTGGGCGCCATGCCATAAAGTTCAAGACAAGCTTCCGTCAAAAATTGTTTTTCAATACGGGCAAAATGTACCAGCATTACTTTGCCTGCTAAGGCTTTTAGTAGCGTTTCAACCACTATCTCTAATGCTTGTCCTTGTTCTTTTTGGCTGTCGGTAATGTGGTGAATAATGACATTACTTTCTTCAAGCTGCGCTTTGGTTTTGATAATTTGGTGGTAGCTCGTTTTAAGTGACATATGTTGTTTTTTAAGCGTGATAAAACCAACGCTAAGTAGCTTATCTTGTTTGGCATCAAGGCCCGTTGTTTCAAAATCAACAGCTAATATTTCTACCTTATCAAGGGGGGTGTCAATACTAGGTAAAGGCACCGATAAAAAATCACGTAATGCGCCTGCAGGAGCCTTTTTTAATAGCTGTTTACGTTTGGCTTCATAACCAAGCAGCCAGCCAAATGTCGATGAATTTGCTAAGGTTGTACTGGTCATTAGTAACTCGATTGCCTAGCGTCTTGTAAGCTTTTAATAACCTTGAAGGCGTCTTTAAGATGCTCTCGCTCTAATTTAGAAATCTCTTTAGGTGATAGGTAGTTATCAGGACTTTCTCCTCGCACTAACTCTTTCGCTTGGTGATCAACTCTGAGCATACCTAAAAACTCATAGGCATCAATTAAGTTATCTGCCGCTTCTCTCGATAGTGAAGGTGTGCCTGCCGCTTGTTGAATACGTTCTATGGTATTTACCGCGCTAATACCTTCAGCAAGTGCATAAATTCGTGCTAAATCGACCACAGGGGCTATGCCATTATGTTTTAAATCCAGTGTGGCTCTGTGTTTACCACTTTGTTTTAAAACAAAATCACGGAAAAACCCCAGTGGCGGACGTAAATTCAGCGCGTTTTTAGATAAGTGCGCGATAAATAGCGTACTCTTTTGAGTTTTTATCAGCAGTTGTTTTCTTACGTCGTTAAGTAAAGAGACATCACCATAAATGGTCTCTAAATCAAAGAAGATGCTACTATTTAACAAGGCTTTCGGACTCGGTGTTTCCACCCAAGCAGAAAAATAATTATGCCAGATTCTTTGAGGTTGTCGCCACTTAGGATTGGTCGCCATAATATCGCCTGGACAATAGATAAAGCCGCATTCAGCTAAACCATCGCAGACAAAAGTGGCGAGACTTTCAAACCAAGCATCATCATAGGGCTTCATAGAATCACAGATAATAATGGCATTATCTTGATCAGAATGAGCTAACTGCTCTTGTCTCGCTTGGGAACCAGCAGCAAGCCAAGCATAAGGCACGGGGGCTTGACCATACTTGTATTCAGCCATTTCAATTAAGCGTTTGGTAAATGCCATGGTAATGGCGCTAATACTTTTACCTACATGATCGGCACTACTACCTAATTTGGCCAAACGGATCTGTAGTTTAGGGATAAACTGGCTGATTTCTTTAAGCTCAGTGAGCGAGCTAGCTTTGTGGATAATGCTCGATAAGTTAATGGCATTATGGCCTTCATTATTGATTAAATCAGTGACGGTAACCATACCAACAAGCTGACCATGTTTGGTGACAGGAAGGTGATGGATATGCTTAGCTGTCATCTTCATTAAAGCATCATAGGCGTTGCTTTTTACATCAATGCTACACATGTCGCGCGTCATAATCTCACTAATGGCGTTACTGGTCGCTAACCCCATAGCAACGCAGCGGCGACGAATATCTTTATCAGTGACAATGCCAACCGGATTATCATGCTCGATCACCACTAAACAAGAGTAACCTTCTTCATTCATTTGTATTGCAGCTTGTTGAATCGTTTTTTCAGCATTAATAGAGGCGACTGGGGTATGGTAGAAGTTACTGACTGAAGTATTCATCAAAGTGGAAGATAAAATGGCCTCTTCATTCACTCGAGTCATCTTAGTTTTCAATCGCTGTGCTGAATTTTGGCTGAAATAATCACTGATACTGGGAAAACGCTCACCGATATCATGCAATACACTGGCCTCGACACTATAGATTAAACAGTCTTCATCGGTATGCACTTGTAGCTGGTTAGCATTGGTTGTTTTACTGCTATTTAACGCTTCTGTCCCTGCGTGATAAAAGGCATCGCATAAGTCACCTTCACCCAAGCGACTAACGAGCTCACCATTAGGTGAAAGACAGCTGATAGCCCCTTTTCGTAATATGTATAATCTTGGCTCGTTAATGCCTTTAGGCGGTAAATAGTCATCCTTTCTTACATAATTGATGCTTAATTCACGAACTAAGTGCGCTAACACTTGCTTGGGCAAGCTATCGAATGGCGGGATACTATAAATAAAGCTGCTGATTTCTGAAAGTTCGGTGTCCATGCTTTTACCTCTCAGGCATTAGTGTGCAAGTTAATACCCTAATTTAGGGTTTTGTTGTCGTATAGACAAGCCTTATTCCCTAAACCTAGACTAAAGTTTGATATAGATTATCAATCACTGTTTATAACAATTAATGTTATTTATTAATGAAGCATGACCCCCGTTTTCCCCGCCTTATTAGCGCAGCTTTAATTAGACTAATTACTCAGGTTTTATCGGTGTTACCGGCTTTTTTGGTAATCTAGACTAAAGGCTAATATCCCGCCAAAACAAAGCTTGTTAAATTAATTAACAGTTAAAAGTTGAATATGGATTTTTGCCACTATTACCCTTTCCGGTAAGTTTTGACAGAAATCTATATTTATACCCAAGCTGCCTCGTGATTCTTGCTTCAGGACAACAGAGCGATTCATATTCAAGGCTCATTTTTTTATTAATGGTTATTCCCTTAAAAAAGAATGTAACGAAGAAGATGATTTGCTCAGTAGCCCCATTGGGCGAGTTTTAAAGGCTTATATGTTGCGTTATTAATTTTGATAAGGGAATAACCATTATCTGCAATTAATGCCTTACATATAAGCCTTTAAATTCTCGCTGAATCCAGAATATCGAGGTAACTTGGGTATTCCTTTTACTGCAATGTTCATAAATTATTACTAACTCTTTTTTAAGAAAGGCGTAATAAAGCGAAATAAAAAAATTAATCGCTAAAAAACGCTATGTCGCTAGGAGACTATTGTGGAAGAAAATAAAGAAGCATACTGGCAAGAAAATCTACGCTTGATCTTTATCTGTCTTGCAATCTGGTTTGTTGTTTCATTTGGTTTAGGTTTACTTTTGGTAGAGCCGCTAAATGAATTTCGTCTAGGTGGGTACAAACTTGGTTTTTGGTTTGCACAGCAAGGTTCAATTTATTCATTTTTAGGTTTGATCTTTTGGTATGGTGCCAAAATGAACAAGCTTGATAAAAAATATCACGCGGAGAGCTAAGAGATGGAAGAGCTAAAACTATATACTTACATCGCAGTATTTGGCACGTTCGCTTTATACTTCGCCATTGCTTGGTGGGCTCGTGCGGGTTCTACCAGTGATTTCTACGTAGCGGGCGGCGGCATTACCCCATTACAAAACGGTATGGCAATTGGTGCCGATTGGATGAGTGCCGCGTCATTCATTTCAATGGCAGGTATGATTGCCTTCATGGGTTATGGTGGCTCAGTCTTCTTGATGGGTTGGACCGGTGGTTATGTATTATTGGCAATGCTATTAGCACCTTATATGCGTAAACACGGTAAGTTCACTGTACCTGAGTTTATCTTCGATCGTTATTATTCAAAAACTGCCCGTATTGTTGCGGTAGCTTGTTTAATCATTGCCTCACTAACTTACATCATCGGTCAAATGAAAGGTGTGGGTGTTGCTTTCTCTCGCTTCTTAGAAGTTGATTACGGTTTAGGCTTAGGCATCGGCATGTTCGTTGTTTGGGTATACGCTGTACTAGGTGGTATGAAAGGTATTACTTACACGCAAATCGCTCAGTATGTGGTAATGATTTTTGCTTACACTATTCCAGCGGTATTTATCTCATTACAACTTACCGGTAACCCAATTCCACAGCTAGGTTTAGGTAGTACATTAGCTGACGGTAGCGGTGTTTACTTACTTGATAAGCTAGATATGGTTGTTACTGACTTAGGCTTTAAAGAGTACACCACAGCGAGTTTAGGTGGTGGATTGAATATGTTCGCTTATACCATGTCTCTGATGATTGGTACTGCAGGTCTTCCTCATGTAATTATGCGCTTCTTCACTGTACCTTCAGTACAAGCAGCACGTGCTTCAGCGGGTTATGCGTTAGTCTTTATTGGTCTTCTTTACACCGTTGCTCCGGCAGTTGGTGCAATGGCTCGCTTAAACTTAATGAATACTATTGAGCCGACAGCAGGTCAAAACCTTGAGTATTCAGAACGTCCACAATGGTTTAAAGATTGGGAACGAACTGGCTTATTGAAGTATGAAGATAAAAATGGCGACGGTAAAATTCAGTACACTGCTGATGCAGCAACGAATGAAATGATTAAAGTTGACCGTGACATTATGGTACTAGCAAACCCTGCTATTGCGAATTTACCAAACTGGGTTATCGCGTTAGTAGCAGCCGGTGGTTTAGCCGCGGCACTATCAACAGCAGCCGGTTTATTACTCGCGATATCGTCCTCAATTTCTCATGATTTAATGAAAGGGGTCTTAACACCAGACTTGTCAGAGAAAAATGAGTTGTTGGCAGGTCGTGTTGTAATGACCATTGCAATACTGGTATCGGGTTACCTTGGTTTAAATCCGCCTGGCTTTGCCGCAGGTACTGTTGCGCTAGCCTTTGGTTTAGCGGCATCAAGTATCTTCCCAGCATTAATGATGGGTATCTTCTCTAAGAAGATGAGTGGTACAGCAGCAATATCAGGTATGGTTGCAGGTATCGGTGTAACAATGTTATACGTGTTCCAACACAAAGGTATTATGTTTATCCCAGGTACTTCATTCCTAGGTGACATGGGTAAAGATTGGTTCTTTGGTATCTCTCCTAACGCATTTGGTTCAGTTGGCGCATTAGTTAACTTTGGTGTAGCGTTTGTAGTACTTAAGTTTACTGGTCCAGCGCCAGCACATATCCAAGCTATGGTACAAAATATGCGTATCCCTGGAGATGTTAGTGCAGCACACGATCACTAGGTCTCTATTACTAGAAAAGTGTTAGTTGAAATGGTTATTTTAACCAACACGTAAACTAAAAGGCTAGACGACCCATTTTAACAGTCGCCTAGCCTTTCTTTTTCTAGGGCAATTTGTTCTAATGCAATGAAAGATAAACCGCCCCAACATAACTTACTACTAAAAAGATAATCTTATGAATAAACACATAAAACTTGCCTTCATGGTCGCGCCTATTCTTGCAATTGTTGGTTTTATTGGTGCCGATCTCTATGAAGAGAATGAAGCTTCTCAAGATAAAATAGTGCAACTAGTACCCGAAGGGCATTGTGATATTGCCAATAAAAGTTGCGTACTTATCTCAGGTGAATTTAAAATAAATGTTTCTGACGAGGCTGGTGTTACCGAAGTTAATTCAACTTTTCCATTAGATAGTGCGACGCTATTTTTAGTCAATAAAAGTGACAAGATGACACCGTATCCTTTAGGCATGAAAAAGAGCCCATATTATTGGCGTAGCAATACACCGCTAAGTGGTTTACTGGCGAATAAAGGTGATAGCTATAAACTACGTTTAATTGTAAAAATTAAAGGTGGCCAATACATTGGCGAATTTTACACGCAAACAGTGCAGTAACCTCGTTATCTGTATTATTTGAAAGCGTAATCGTCAGGAAATGAACTGTCCGCTAAAATCTTGATTTAGATCAATAAATCAATCTACATGCCTTGTTATCTGTGTCTATAGTTAATAGACCGTTGGTAAGATAACAATAAAAATGACCGAATTTTCAAATAATTACTTTGTTTGTGTCGCAGAAATTGCTGCAAAGCTTGATCAAGCGACGGGCATTGCCCAACAACTCTCCTTAACTGCCAGTAACGCTCGAGCTGTCGCATTACGCGCCGGTGAGCGAGCCGCTGGTTTTCGGCCACTGACTGACTTTATTGATCGTTTGGCTGAATTAACGATTAAATCTTCCCGCAGTATAAATCAATTGGCAGCGACATTAAGTCAAACTTCAGCAGATAAAGTTCGCGCTGATTCTGCCATAGAGCATTTTAATATTGTCTTTATCAAGGCAAAAGACTCTCAATTCATTGGTAGCTTAGATCAGGTATATCAACGTTGCCAAGCTAAACAAGCGCAACTTGAAAAAAGCTATAAAAGGCAAATTGATCGTCTGAGTGAAGAACTTATAATGCTCAGTAATGAGCTACGTAACGCGGTGATTTTAGCGACTTTATCTCGAGTAGAAGCGTCACAGGCAGGCATAGAATATCAAGATGCACTGATTAATGTTGCTGATAATGTTGAAGGTGCCGCCAGTAAAATTAAAGAGCATATTAACTACTCGCAGCAAATGGTTTCTACCCTAGAAGAATACTAATACCAATTTGATTAAATTTCTTCCCAACTCAGAGCTCTGCTTGATGTTCAATAACAAGGCAAATTTGTTTCGGTTTAGTCATTCTAAATCAAATAAACTTAACGATGTTAGTGAACATCGAGAAAGCTCCCAGAGGGCGAGTTTAAAAGGTTTACATGCTGCGTTATTGATTTTGATAAGGGAATAACCATTCTCTTCAATCAATGCCTTGCCTCTAAGCCTTTTAATTCTCGCTGAGTGGGAAAGAACTTAATCAACTTGGTATAATCATAGCTATAAAAATAATATCACAAGGAAGATAGATGAAAACGCATAAGCTTTTTGAGAGCAAATCACATACTTGGTTAATGTTTGGTCGTGATGATGAGAAACCCGATGAAATTATTGATACCAACCAATATATAGTCATTACCCATAAGAATGCTTTATTAATGGACCCTGGCGGCATTGAACTTTTTTCGTCAATGCTTGCCGCTGTTATTAAACAATTACCCGCAGATAAAATAACCCATCTTTTTGCATCACACCAAGACCCGGACATCATTTCTTCTCTGGGATTGTGGGACCAAGCATTACCGTCGGCAACATTGCATTCTCCTTGGATATGGGAGAGTTTTATAAGACATTTTGGCATGCATAATATTAGCTATTCAGCCATACCCGATGAAGGTAGTACATTAAAAATAGATCAAGTTAGCTTAGATTTTATCCCTGCGCATTATTTGCATTCTTCGGGCAATTTTAATGTTTATGATGGCGAAGCAAAAATATTGATGTCCGGTGACATTGGCGCTGCATTGGAAAGTGTTGAAGCGCCGCTATTTGTTGAAGACTTTGATGAACATATTGGCAAGATGAAAATGTTCCACCAACGTTGGATGCCATCAAATGAGGCGAAAAATGATTGGGTTAGACGTGTACGTAAGCTAGATATAGAGATGATGTGCCCACAACACGGCAGAATATTTAAAGGTGACAATGTTAAGCGCTTTTTAGATTGGTTTGAGGCACTTGAAGTCGGCATCATTAGTAAGGCTTCCACCGAGGCTTAATATGCTGTCGCGGTAACGCATACCTATGTATACCCGTTCCACTTGAAGATGCAGGATTCAACTGGAATTATAAACGCCTTTAGGCAAGGCATTGATTGAAGAGAATGGTTGTTCAGGAGAATATGCTCCTGCATTCTCTAAGAAGCTACATGGAGGTAGCTTCTGAGCGTTTAATGCCGTAATTTATCGAATATTGCAATCTATTCACCATCTATTCAACCATCTATTCAATACATGTAGCACAAAAAGCTATTACATCAAGCTGAGTCATCACCCTAAAATGGCTCGTTCACCTGCTTTTCTCCGCTGATATCACTGCACTGCCTAGGTGCGTCGCCCCCATAAATAGTGCATTTCTCTTCTTGAATGCTTAGTGCTAACTATCGTATCTAATTGATATTTAAGTTTTATAAAATAATATCAGTCACTGGCATTGAGTTTGCTCTATAAAGTTATATACATTTTATAGGGTAAAATAATGAGTAATCAAGTTGGCATAAAGTTGTGGTCATTTACAGGGAAAATGAAAATACTCCATTTAAGTTGGATGGCATTTTTCATTACCTTCATGGTGTGGTTTAACCATGCACCATTACTTGCCGTCATTGCCGATAGTTTAGGCCTTAGCAGCAGTGAAATTAAAACATTACTGATTTTAAATGTCGCGTTGACCATACCTGCACGTGTCATTATTGGCATGTTAACCGATAAATATGGGCCTAGATTAACTTTTGCTGTGTTACTTGCGGTCTGTAGTGTGCCTTGTTTTATGTTTGCTTTAGCACAAAATTTTGAACAAGCAGCAATATCTCGATTTTTACTTGGTTTTATCGGTGCTGGTTTTGTGATTGGTATTCGTATGGTAAGTGAGTGGTTTCCTGCACATGAATTAGGCACTGCTGAAGGTCTTTATGGTGGTTGGGGTAACTTTGGCTCTGCCGCTGCAGCGATGTCTTTACCTATGTTGGCCCTTTTTATTGGCGATGCTTTCGGGGTAGAAGAAGCGTGGCGTTATTCAGTTGCTCTTACTGGTTTACTAAGTTTAATTTTTAGTTTCATTTGGTATGCCAATGTTACTGACACACCTAAGGGAGCGACCTACTTCAAGCCTAAACAAACAGGCGCGATGGAAGTAACCAGTGTTGGTGATTTTTATTTACTATTAATCATGAAGTTACCTATGTACGGCGCATTAGCGTTACTGACTTGGAAACTTTCTCCAGAAGGCGTTAGTTTACTTTCAAGTAATATGGCCATTGCTGCCTATGTCGGTTTAGTTGCACTCTTTATTGTTGAAGTAAGAAAAACCTTTCAAATTAACGGACACTTATTTAGCGAAGAAGTCCCTGAGATGCACCGCTATGAATTTAAACAAGTTGCGGTACTAAATATTTTATATTTTGCGACGTTTGGTTCTGAATTGGCGGTTGTTTCTATGTTGCCTTTATTCTTTGCTGAAACCTTTAGCTTAGATATGGTTTATGCAGGTTTACTCGCTTCTTTGTATGCTTTTATGAATCTAATGTCTCGTCCGGGCGGCGGTTGGTTAAGTGATAAGTTTGGCCGTAAAAAAACCTTACTCATCTTAACGGCTGGTTTAGCGGTAGGTTATTTGGCTATGTCACTTATTGACAGTACTTGGCCACTGGTCTTGGCTGTTGTTACGGCAATGGCATGTTCGTTCTTTGTTCAGGCTGGTGAAGGGGCAGTATTTGCGGCAGTACCTTTAATTAAACGTCGATTAACAGGACAGATAGCGGGTATGACTGGTGCTTATGGTAATGTTGGTGCAGTTGTTTATCTCACTGTATTATCTATGGTGAGCTACCAAGACTTCTTCTTAGTGATTGCAGCGACTGCTGTCGTTGGTTTTATCACGTTACTCTTTATGAAAGAGCCAAAGGGTTCAATGACTGAGATTCGTGAAGATGGCACAGTAGAATTAATTCAAGTTAGTTAGTTAAGTCGGATCCGCTTATCACTAACATGAGCAACACTACCATGAGAAAGTAATGACAATAGACAGCACAGCACGCGTAAAAACTGCTCAAACAACTCAAACAACTCAAACAACTCAAACTAAGTTAGAGGTCTCTTTGGGTGGTTACAGCAGTGCGGGTATTAAGGCAGACAATCAAGATGCTTTTGCTTCTTTAGTGCCTAATCCCGCAGAGCTAACCGCCAAAGGTGTTGTTGCTGTAATTGCGGACGGTGTTTCTAGTGCCACTAAGGCGGCAGAAGCCGCTCAAATATCGGTTACACAATTTATTGGAGACTATTATGCAACGCCGGCAACTTGGTCGACCCAAAAGTCTGCCAGTAAAGTGCTATCGAGTTTAAACCAGTGGCTTAATGCACAAGTTGATAACAAATCAGGTTATTCGCTTCAATGGTTAACAACGTTTTCAGCGTTGATCATCAAATCCTCAACCGCTTACATTTTTCATGTCGGCGATACTCGAATTAGCCTATATAGACATAGTTCACTCGAGGCAATTACGACTGACCATCAACAAAAGCAGGGGCCATCTCATAGTGTATTAACTCGGGCTTTAGGTTCTGATCACCGCTTACAGGTTGATGTGCAACAAGTTGCCGTTCAAGCAGGTGATGTTTTTGTATTAACCTGCGATGGAGTGCATGACTATATACCTACCCAACAATTGAAGGGGCAGCTCAATAACATCTCTAAGGAATCGACTAGCCAAGACTTAGAGAAAATGTCCAAGTCCTTGACTGAGTTAGCCATAACTAATGGTAGCAAAGATAATGTCAGCTGCTTATTAGTACAAATTGGCGCCACACCTAACAGAGCATTAATCGAGATTGAGCGAGAGTTACTCAATAAAGTCATCCCACCTGCTTTGGCTGTGGGCAATAAAATCGATGGCTATAAAGTGTGTAAAGTTATTCATAACAGTGTTCGTTCGCACCTCTATTTAGCTACCCACCCTGATCAAAAAGAGCCTTGCGTACTTAAAGTCCCTTCACAAAATCTCACTGAAGACAGCTACTACTTACAAGGTTTTATTCGTGAAGCTTGGTTAGGCGAAAAACTCAGTAATCCACATGTGATGAAAATAAAACGCGGCAGTGAAAATAGCCAGTTTCTTTATCACATTTGCGAATATATTGATGGGCAAACTTTAGGGCAATGGATGTTTGATAATCCAAAACCTCAGCTTGCACAAGTGCGTGATATTATTGAACAGATTATTATCGCCTTACGTTCGTTTCAGCGCTTAGAGGTTATTCATCGTGATTTAAAGCCTGACAACATTATGATTGATGCCTATGGCAAAGTGTTCCTTATTGATTATGGCACCGCGCTTATTGCCTCACTGGCGGAAAATAATGATGTGTTAACTGAAACAGTACCTCAAGGCACATTGAATTATATCGCGCCAGAAACACTACTGACTTTACATGCCGACCATCAAAGTGATTTGTTTTCCTTGGGGGTTATTGCTTATGAAATGCTGTGTGGAGAATTGCCTTACAAACCGATGCAAAGAGCTGACATGAATAATCATAGTCATGCTATTAATGACGAAAAGAGTCATTTAGATAACTATTCACAATGGCAGTATCGCAGTATTCGGCAATTTCGTAGCGACTTACCTTTTTGGCTTGATATGGTGCTATCCAAAGCAACCCAAGCTGACCCTAAATTTCGTTTTCAGGCTTATTCTGAATTCAAAGCTGATCTGAGAAAACCTACCTCATCAGCATTGGAAGAATACAAAAGCCAACCACTCTTACAGCGTAATCCGATAGTATTTTGGCAAGGCGCGACACTGCTGTTTTTCATATTATGGTTATCTGCCTTATTTATTAATTAACCAATAATGATGGTATAGATTATTAATATATTAAGGGCCATAACTGCTTCAGGTTTAGTTAGCCGCACTACTTTTAACAGGAATAAGCTTTCGTTTTATAGCCACTTATTCACTTATACCATCAAGAACATTGTTGTTAATTATAGCGAAAGCTCATACCCCTCCCCTTAGAATTTACTTTTACCTCGAGTTGGAAGCCCCATTATTTAATTAATTTGTTAGGTTATGAGCATGATGGACACTGCACCGTCTGAGTGCTAAATAGTCTTCACTCTAGTGCAAAGATACCACTTTTAAAGAGTGGGTTTGCTGTAACTGATTGTTATTATGATGGAAAAAATATTGGCATTCAGCTTGCTCTACTAAAGGCATCTTGAATAAAACCTTATAAAGAGTGTGTCCTTTACTCATTGGTTTTATTTCATTCACGCATTATGAGTAGGATTACGCCCTTATGAGTACAGATAAGCAGTTGTTAAAAAAGTTTAAAGTTGTTGTGGTAGGTAATGGCATGGTTGGCCATCATTTTGTTGAAGAAATGGCACAAAATACCGATTACGACATCACTGTGCTATCGGCAGAGTCTCGTTTAGCTTACGACAGAGTTCACTTGTCTGAATATTTTGGTGGTAAAACAGCTGAAGATTTAGCGATGACTACCCCAGAGCACTATGAAGAATTGGGCGTTAATTTTAAGACCAATGCCAAAGTTACTGCCATTGATAAAGTGGCTAAATTTGTTAGTACACAAAGTGGTGAAACATATCACTATGACAAGCTTGTTCTAGCGACCGGTTCTTATCCGTTTGTGCCGCCTATTCCAGGTAAAGATCAAGACCATTGTTTAGTTTATCGTACTATCGATGATTTAGAGGATATCGCCGCCAGCGCTAAAGTAAGTAAAGTCGGTGTGGTTATTGGTGGTGGTTTATTAGGTCTTGAAGCGGCAAACGCTATCAAACAACTAGGTCTAAAAACACACGTTGTTGAATTTGCCCCACAATTAATGGGCGTGCAAATCGATGGCGGCGGTGGTCGTTTATTAAGACAAAAAATTGAAGACTTAGGTGTACAAGTTCATACCTCTAAAGCAACGAGCGTAATCGAAAAAGGTAATACTAGCCGTTATAAATTATGTTTTAGTGATGACACAGAATTAGAAACAGATTTAATTTTATTCTCCGCGGGTATTCGCCCGTACGACAACCTTGCCCGTGAATTTGACCTAGCAATGGGCGAACGCGGCGGTATTGTTGTTAACAACCAATGTCAAACGTCAGATGCAAACATTTACGCGATAGGTGAATGTGCTTTATGGAATAACTTTATCTTTGGTTTAGTGGCGCCAGGTTATGCCATGGCTAAAGTAGCAGCCAAACACATTAGTGGTGAAGAAGGTGAATTTACCGGTGCTGATATGAGCACGAAGTTAAAGCTAATGGGCGTAGAAGTGGGTTCAATTGGGGATGCACATGGCAAAACTGAAGGCTCATTAACCTACACCTACGAAAACCAACCTGAAGGTGTTTATAAAAAGATCGTCGTTTCAGCTGATAAAAAAGCCTTGCTTGGTGCCGTGCTAATTGGTGATACCAGTGAATACGATACCTTATTACAATACATGCTTAATGCCATTGAATTACCTGAATCTCCGGAAGGACTTATTCTGCCAATGGCAGCTGATAAGCCAACACTAGGTGTTGATGCCTTACCTGATACCGCAACAATTTGTTCATGTCATAACGTTACTAAAGGCGACATTATTGCCGCGATTGATTGTGGCGCCGTTGATGTTGGTCAAGTGAAAAGCGGCACTAAAGCGGGCTCTGGTTGTGGTGGTTGTGCTGCCTTAGTTAAGAGTGTTGCCGATAACGAATTTGAAAAACGCGGTGTTGAAGTTAAAAAAGACATTTGTGAACATTTTGCTTATTCACGCCGTGAATTGTTTGACATTATTAGTGTTGAAAAAATTAAAACCTTTGATGAACTACTTTCCGCACATGGTCGTGGTTTAGGTTGTGAAATTTGTAAACCGGTAGCTGCTTCAGTACTCGCTTCAGTATGGAATGATTACATTCTTAAAAAACCTCATTTATCACTACAAGATACCAACGATACTTACCTAGGCAACATGCAAAAAGATGGTACTTATTCAGTGGTGCCGCGCATTGCCGGTGGTGAAATTACCCCAGATAAATTGATCGTACTTGGTGAAGTTGCTAAAAAATATAACTTATATACCAAAATTACCGGTGGCGCACGAGTTGATTTATTCGGCGCACGAGTAGAACAGCTACCACCCATTTGGAAAGAGTTAGTGGATGCTGGTTTTGAAACAGGCCACGCCTACGGTAAATCATTACGTACAGTTAAATCCTGTGTGGGCTCTACTTGGTGTCGTTACGGCGTGCAAGATAGCATGACCATGGCAATCGATTTAGAACACAGATACAAAGGATTACGTGCACCACATAAAATTAAATTTGGTGTTTCAGGTTGTACCCGTGAATGTGCTGAAGCGCAGGGTAAAGATATCGGCATTATCGCCACAGAAAATGGTTGGAACCTTTTTGTCGGCGGTAACGGCGGCATGAAACCACGTCACGGTGATTTATTTGCCACCGATTTAGATGATGACACCTTAGTAAAATATGTTGATCGTATTTTGATGTTCTACGTACAAACGGGTGACAGATTACAGCGTACTTCAGTTTGGATGGATAACTTAGAGGGCGGTTTAGCTTACTTACAAGACGTTATCATGAAAGACAGCTTAGGCATTAACGATGTGCTCGAAGCGCAAATGGAAGCTATTGTTGGTACTTATCAATGTGAATGGAAAACAACGATAGAAGATCCAGAAGCCTTGAAGCGTTTTCAACCTTTTGTTAACTCAGATAAAGGTGATAGTAATATCCAGTTTGTTACTGAGCGCGAGCAAATTCGACCTGCACGTGGCGCAGAAAAAATTGCCGTAACCCTGATCGATACTATGGAAAACGAGATTGAAACTGCTGATGCAGTAGCTGAAGAAGCTTAATAGGAGCATAACAACATGACTACAACAATTGATAAATTATGGCGTACTATCTGCGGATCAGCAGACTTAGTTAAAGATTCAGGTATTAGCGCATTACTTGCTAACGAAGCAGGTAACGAAGAACAAATTGCTATTTTTCATTTACCTAACAGCGAAGAAAAAATATATGCCGTAGGAAACTACGACCCTATCGGTAAAGCCAACGTGCTTTATCGTGGCATTGTTGGTTCTATTGACGATGAACCAGTGGTGGCTTCACCCTTATACAAACAGCATTTCTCGTTAAAAACAGGTCAATGTTTACAAGAAGAACACCGCATTGCGGTTTATCCTATTCGTATTGAAAACGAACAAGTACAAGTGTTTTATTAACTTGTACCTAAGTTATTCGTTCGATAAATACGCTTATTTAGTCAGTTGTTTGATAGATAGGTTAAACCTTGTTTGAGGAGTTCAGTATGAGCAGATTAATACCTGCTTCAGCGCACGTTTTACCCGCTGTGACAGAAAGTACACCGTCACTTATCCAAAGTACTTGCGCATACTGTGGCGTTGGTTGCGGGATTGATATTGGCGTAGCAGATGGCAAAGCAATGTCATTAGTTGGCTCAGTAGATCATCCGGCAAATTATGGCAGATTGTGCGTTAAAGGCAGTAACTTACTTAATACTATTGATTTAACTAATCGTTTATTAGTGCCAGAGATTTCAGGCGAGCAAGTGAGCTGGCAACAAGCGACAGACCATGTTGCAAATAAGTTCAGTGATATTATTAAAAAGCACGGTAAAGACGCCGTGGCTTTTTATGTGTCAGGCCAGTTATTGACTGAAGATTATTACTTGGCCAATAAATTGATGAAAGGTTATATCGGCTCGGGCAATATTGATACTAACTCCAGACTCTGTATGTCGTCAGCGGTATCTGCATATAAGCGCGCGTTTGGCGAAGATGTAGTGCCTTGTACTTATGAAGACCTTGAACAAACTGAACTGCTATTACTTACTGGCTCTAACGCTGCGTGGACACATCCTGTTTTGTATCAACGTATTGAGCGCGCTAAAAAAATCAATCCGTTGATGAAAGTCGTAGTCATTGATCCAAGAAAAACCGCCACCTGTGAATTAGCCGATAATTTTGTGCAACTAAAGGCGGGCACTGATGGGGCATTTTTTAATGGTCTTTTGAATTATTTAGCTGAAAATGGCGGTTTAGATGCGGATTATATAGACGAGTTCACCGAGGGTTTTGAAGAGACCCTAAAAGAGGCGGCCATTTGGTCAATCGCTAATGTGGCTGAGTATTGCCAAGTGAGCGTTGCAGAGCTAACGGCTGTTTATCAATTGTTCTGTCAAAGCAAAAGTGCTGTTACCTTTTATTCTATGGGTATCAATCAATCGTCTTCTGGTGTTGATAAATGCCAAAGTATTATTAACTGTCATTTAGCCAGCGGAAAAATAGCCAAAGCGGGTTGTGGACCTTTTTCAATCACAGGGCAACCCAATGCCATGGGTGGTAGAGAAGTGGGCGGTTTAGCCAATCAACTTGCCGCTCATTTGGATATTGATAACCCTATACACCAAGACAAAGTACAGCGCTTTTGGCAATCACCCACTATGGCAAGCAAACAAGGCGCGAAGGCCGTTGAACTGTTTGATAAAATAGCGAGTGGTGAAATTAAAGCGGTATGGATAATGGCAACCAACCCTGTGGTTAGTTTACCTGATCGCGATAAAATCACCGCAGCCCTGAAAAAGTGTGAGCTAGTAGTTGTGTCAGATTGTGTTGAGCAAAACGATACCTTGGCTTTTGCCGATGTAAAATTACCGGCGACACCATGGTTGGAAAAAAATGGCACGGTCACCAATTCAGAGCGACGAATTTCTCGTCAGCGCAATGCGGTTTCACCCGCTGGGCAAGCCAAGCATGATTGGCAAATTATTCGCGATGTTGCGCAAGCAATGGGCTTTGATGGCTTTGATTTCGAAGACGTTAGCGATGTTTTTAAAGAATACACCCAATTAACTGCTTTTGAAAATAACGGTGAACGACTGCTTGATTTATCGGGTTTAAGTCAACTAACCGAGCAAGAATACCATCAGTTAGCGCCTATTCAATGGCCTGTTAATGAGCAGTACCCGCAAGGCTGTGCTCGGGTTTATGCTGAAGGTAAATTTAACACACAGTCAACTAAGGCACAGTTTATTGCGGTTAGCCCACAGTTGCCAATACAACGAACGTCAGCAGAGTTTCCTTTCCTGCTAAACAGTGGTCGAATGCGTGACCAATGGCACACCATGACCCGTACAGGAAAAACCAGTAAACTTTCCGCACATACAGACAAGCCTTATCTATATTTACATCCTAAAGATGCCAAAGACTTAGCCGTGCAAGATAACGATATGATTACTATTAACGCAAAGACAGGGCAGGCGATTACTCATGTGAAAATTGATAATCAACAACGCGTTGGCGAATGTTTTATGCCAATCCATTGGAACAAAAGCTATGCCTCACATGGCAACGTTAGCGCTCTGTATCAAAGTATTGTCGATCCTATTTCAGGACAGGCTGAATGTAAGCAAGGCGCTGTTGCCTTAAGCAAAAAAATATATCAACAATATGTCAGCGTACACACCACTAGCGACGTGAATCTCAGCGCAGACTTTTGGGTTAAAAGTGCCGCCATTTATGGTGATGTATATCAAGTGGCACTTCATCAACCAACGAATGATGCCTTGTTGTGGAGCCAAAAAACGAGTGGTTTATCTGGAGAGTGGTTAACCTTTCAACAAGGAGAACAGTGTTATATTGTTTGTTTACAAGCAGGTAAACTTGCCTTTTTAGCCTATTTTTCAAGTGGCTGGCCTGAAATTGAACCGTCATGGCTTGAACACGTTTTTAGTACAGAAACGCTAGCATTTGCCACAATACAATCACTTTTACTCGGCATTTCAAGTGAAGAGTTTAATCAAGGTAAACAGGTGTGTAGTTGTTTTAATGTCGGTGAAAAAACCATTAATAAAGCGATAGGGCAAGGTTGTAGCAGTGTTGATGCCTTGGGCGAAAAACTACAGTGTGGCACTAAATGTGGGTCTTGTAAGCCCGAATTAGCCAGCTTAATTAACCAATACCAAGCAGCTCCTATTGCCGTAATAACCGATCTAGCGGTCAGCTAACAAATAAAGAGTAACTATATTAATCAAGCGTACTAGCATAGTCAGTAGAAACTTGGTTACAATACGCGCTCTTAAAAATGCTCAATGAATGGATTTATCATGTCACTTTCTGTTGTTATTCTTGCTGCGGGTAAAGGTACTCGCATGCGCTCTTCTTTACCTAAAGTTCTGCATAGTATTGCCGACAAGCCAATGGTTGCTCATGTTATCGATAGTGCTCGCCAACTTGGTGCTAGTAATATCTATGTGGTTTATGGCTTTGGCGGAGAAGTATTAAAAGCGCGTGTTACAGGTGATGATTTAACGTTTGTTGAGCAAGTAGAACAGCTAGGTACAGGTCATGCGGTTGACCAAGCATCTCCTTTTTTGAAAGATGATGAAAATGTATTAGTACTTTATGGTGACGTACCGTTAACTAAAGTATCTACGCTAGAGCGTTTATTAGCGGTTAAACCAGAAAATGGCATGGCGCTATTAACGGTAAACTTAGCTAACCCAATGGGCTACGGCCGTATTGTTCGTGAAGAAATTGCCGGACAACAACAAGTCGTTGGTATTATTGAACAAAAAGATGCCAGTGAAGAGCAACTTAAAATTAATGAAGCGAATACCGGTATTTTATTAGCTAATGGCGGCGATTTAAAACGTTGGTTAAGTAACCTATCAAGTGATAATGCTCAAGGCGAATATTACCTTACCGATATTATCGCTTCCGCTCATGGGGAAGGTAAAGTTATTGCTACCGCACACCCTGACACTGAAGTGGAAGTCGAGGGCGCTAATAACCGTGTACAACTCGCTGCGCTAGAACGTGCTTTTCAAGCCCGTGTTGCTGAAGAACTAATGATTGCTGGCGCTAGTTTACGTGATCCGGCACGTATTGATGTTCGTGGTAACTTAACCACAGGCACTGAAGTGAGCATTGATGTGAACTGTATTTTTGAAGGTAAGGTAACACTGGCTGATAACGTACTCGTTGGTGCGAACTGTATTATTATCAATAGTACTATTGGCGAAAATGTTGAAATTAAAGCTAACAGTATTATTGAAGATGCCATTATTGAAGCCGATTGCTCTGTTGGTCCTTTTGCTCGTATTCGTCCGGGCACGGTAATGAAAAAAGATTCGCATATCGGTAACTTTGTTGAAATGAAAAACACCACCTTAGGTGCTGGTAGTAAAGCAGGGCACTTAAGCTACCTTGGTAATGCAGAAATTGGCACTAAGGTAAATATTGGTGCGGGAACAATTACCTGTAATTACGATGGTGTAAATAAATCAACAACCGTAATTGGTGATAATGCCTTTATTGGTTCTAATAGTTCATTGGTAGCGCCAGTGTCTATTGGTAAATCTGCGACAATTGGTGCAGGCTCAGTGATAACTAAACAAGTAGAAGACAGTGATTTAGGACTTGGTCGCGCTAAACAACGTAATGTTGCTGGCTGGCAGCGTCCAGTAAAAAAGAGTTAATTATCTGAAAAACTAAGTCCCTTATTAAAGACGCTATTTTTATAGCGTTTTTTTTATGTCTAAAATTCGAGCATTATTTGTTAGATAAGTTATAACTAAAAATTGCATTATCTTTCGGTATGAAACATAATACGACCAATAGCGAAACTAAGTTAAGTAGTTCGAAACTTTTCGCAATAAATTAATTATATAAGTTAACCATTAAATCCCATGTCGAAAAGAAATACTCAACAACGTCGTCATAATATAATTGCCGACTTAAATGCCCAGGGCGAAGTGAGCGTAGATAGCTTAGCCAAGCAATTTGATACGTCAGAAGTTACCATCAGAAAAGATCTTGCTGCACTAGAAAACAGTGGCTTGTTGCTAAGACGTTATGGTGGCGCGGTGGCTTTGCCAAGTGAAATTACTGAAACAAAAGCAGATCCTCTGTCGCAACAAAAACTACTCATTGCGAAAAAAGCAGCGATGCTTATTCGTGATCATAACCGCATTATCATTGATAGCGGTCAAACCACCTCTGCTTTAGTCAGTGAATTAGCCAATAAAAAAGGCTTAGTGGTCATGACCAATGCACTTAGCATTGCTAACGAGATTCACGCATTAGAAAATGAACCAACATTATTGATGACCGGTGGAACTTGGGATGCTAACTCTGAAGCTTTTCAGGGACAAGTTGCCGAACAAGTTTTACGGTCGTACGATTTTGACCAACTATTTATCGGTGCTGATGGTATCGATATTAAGCGCGGCACGACTACTTTTAATGAATTAATTGGCTTGAGCCGAGTAATGGCTGAAGTAGCTCGCGAAGTTATCGTGATGGTTGAATCAGATAAAATATCTAAGAAAATCCCAAATTTAGAACTCACCTGGGAGCAAATTCATACAGTGATCACCGATGACGGTCTCTCTGAAGAAATGCGAACAGCTCTCACTGAGCAAGGCGTAAAATTAATAATCGCCAAAGGTTAACTTAGCTAAGTTACTACAGCTAATAACGTTAACCAAGCTCAAACAATTAAATATGTAAAAATGAAAAAGGAATCAATATTATGTGCGGTATAGTCGGCGCAGTAGCGCAACGCGATGTAGCAGATATTTTAGTAGAAGGTTTAAAGCGATTAGAGTATCGCGGTTATGATTCTGCTGGTGTTGCAGTGATCAATAGCAATAACGAACTATTAACGACAAAACGTTTAGGTAAAGTACAAGAGCTTGCCCAAGCATTAGAGCAGCAACCTGTAACGGGTGGCACTGGCATAGCACATACACGCTGGGCTACACATGGTGTACCAAGCGAAGTAAATGCTCACCCTCATGTTTCTAATAGTACTATTGCGGTTGTGCATAATGGCATTATTGAAAATCATCAAACCTTACGTAGTCAGCTACAAGGTTTAGGTTATGAGTTTTTATCGCAAACTGATACCGAAGTTATTACGCACTTAGTTCATCATGAACTAAAAACCAGTGATACTTTATTATCAGCAGTACAAAAAACTGTTAAGCAGCTTGATGGTGCTTACGGTACGGTTGTCATGGATAGTCGCGATAAAGACAACATCATTGTTGCGCGTTCTGGCAGCCCATTAGTTATCGGCTATGGTTTAGGCGAAAACTTTATTGCTTCAGACATTATGGCGTTACTACCAGTAACACGTAAATTCTCTTACCTTGAAGAAGGCGATGTCGCACAAATTAGTCGCTTCAACGTGAGTATATTCGACACCAATGGCGAACCCGTTGAACGTGAAGCGAAAGATGCTAACGTTTCGCATGACAGTGGTGATAAAGGTGAATACCGTCACTACATGTTAAAAGAAACGTACGAACAACCTACTGCTATCCGTAATTCATTAGAAGGTCGTTTAGTAAATGGCATGTTAGATATCAACACGTTTGGCGAAGGCGCTGATGAGATATTTAAAAATGTAGAACACGTACAAATTATTGCCTGTGGTACGAGTTACCACTCAGGCATGGTTGCAAGATACTGGTTAGAAGAGCTAGCGGGTGTTTCTTGTAATATTGAAATCGCTAGTGAGTTTAGATACCGTAAATCTTTTGTGCCTAAAAACTCTTTATTGGTAACTATTTCGCAATCAGGCGAAACTGCAGATACCTTAGCGGCTTTACGTTTAGCGAAAGAAATAGGTTATGAGTCAAGCTTAGTTATTTGTAATGTACCGGGTTCATCGTTAGTTCGTGAATCAGATCTTGCTTTCATGACTAAAGCGGGCGCAGAAATTGGTGTAGCATCAACCAAAGCTTTCACTACTCAGCTGGTTGGTTTATTAATGATGACCGTAGCTATTGGTCAACATCATGGTATGTCTGATGAGAAGCAAGCCGAAATTACGCAATCATTAATGTCGTTACCGGCAAAACTTGATGAAGTATTAGCACTGGCTTCTTCAATAGAAGATTTAGCCGAAGATTTTGCTGATAAACAGCACGCGTTATTTTTAGGCCGTGGTGATCAATACCCAATCGCAATGGAAGGTGCATTGAAGCTGAAAGAGATTTCTTATATTCATGCAGAGGCTTATGCCGCTGGTGAACTTAAACATGGTCCTCTAGCGCTTATTGATGCGGAAATGCCAGTCATTGTTGTCGCACCAAAAAATGATTTAATCGAAAAACTTAAATCAAATGTTGAAGAAGTTCGTGCACGTGGTGGCTTAATGTATGTGTTTGCCGATGTTGATGCGCACTTTGAAAGTGACAATACCATGAAAGTAATTAACGTACCGCATTGTGACGATATTATCGCACCAATCGTTTACACCTTACCATTACAGCTACTTTCTTATTATGTAGCGATAATCAAAGGTACGGATGTAGATCAACCACGTAACTTGGCGAAATCAGTTACGGTCGAGTAATGATGACCGATTAGCCTGGCAATTGTGGGTTCTGAATAAAGTTGGAAACGTCTAAATAAAGATGGAAACAATATCCTAAATAAAAGGCCTCACTTTGTAAGTGGGGCTTTTTTTGTTTGTAGTGGCAATTTTAGGAGTTGAATAAAGATGGAAACCGTTAATTAAAGTCAGAAACTGGAATTATTACGTTTAAGTACAGAAAATCCTTTCAAAAAATTTAATTAAACTTTGAAATAGTTAACTTCTAAAATATAACTCTAAGGGCAGTAGCTGGCTATCCGTTGACCTAAAGAACAAACCATAGTTAATTAATTATGATAATCGTCGCCACTTTCATGACATTGAACTAACTGTCTATAAGTGAGTTTTGATTAGTTTTTGTATCGCTAACGTTAGAACTAACAGGCGTGCGAAGCGTTAGCGTAGCACGTCCGGTTAAGTGATTTATTAGGCATTTATCTGGCCCTTGGTTTCTTTAGAGCCGAGATAGGGTTTGCTTCTGCTTGAAGACCCTCAACTTTAGAGATTAAGTTCATCTTCTGGTCATTGCTTATTTCGAATGCATAAGCAGAAAGGTAGCCACCAGTCCCTGCAGAACGAATGATCACAATGACCTCTGGCTTATTGTCACTATCTATATCACTAAGTATTGCCTTCTCTATGAAGCCATCTCGAGCATTGATAAGCCCACTAATGAAAAAAGTCGTTTCATCACCGGCTGGAGCAGTTTGGTACAGTCGAATACTGAAACTGCCTATGGATCTAGCCTCGAATTCCCCCTCTGAAATTACAATTGTTTGGCCAGAGGGAAGTGTTAATTTTTTTATAAATCTATCTGATGCCATGGCAGGCAACGTGCCAAGTAGAAGTATAATTGTTGCGAGTGCAAAAATTTTTGTCATATCTGCTCCATTTGCAGCGGAAATAGCTCAGACACTAGCGGTGCCTAACGGCCATTTAAGGACTTGTTGGTAATTGATTTGTAGCATAGGTGTAGCAATTTTATTTGGACTTCTATTGTATAAACAATATCGCTAAAACGTCACTATTGCCACTTAATGAGACATTAATATTTTCAATCCCTTACGTCAACTAAGCGCACTTTTTTGATGTTAGCTTTTGGTGAAGACAAACTTAAAAGATCTCATTGTTCTAAGGTCATTATCTGCCACATTGCTGAGCTAAATTAGTCCTCAAAATTAGTCAAATTTATGTTCACTTAGATACGTTAGCTGACCTTTCACTATTCCGTTTTTATGACTTTTCTGTGCGCTAGGCGGAAACTTAGAGTGATAAAATCAAAGCTTCTGCATCACACCTATAAGCTGACGTTAATTTTAATGCTGCTATTGGCAACTGTGAACACATTGCTGCCCTTAGTAAAGGTAAATTTTTAAGGTTTTTAGGGGTAAAAGAACGAATACGGACGTTAGCTTTAATACTTAATCTATTAGTTTCAAGTAGCCTTGTCGTTTATTTATCTCTGCCAACTAGCAACAGGCTTCCAGTCATTAATCCACGCTGGAATATCACTTGCAGGCATTGGTCTGGCAATGCCATAACCTTGTGCCAAATCACAGCCCAGTTGCAACAACTCAGTACCGTGTTCAATCGTTTCCACACCCTCAGCAATCACTTCACGTTTGAAGGATTTAGCTAAGGCTATTACCCCTTCAACAATGGCTAAGTCATCAGCGTCATGTAACATGTCGCGTACGAAGGTCTGGTCTATCTTAATTATTTTTGCTGGTAATCGTCTTAAGTAAGTTAGGGAAGAATAGCCTGTGCCAAAATCATCTAAGGCAAAGTTTACGCCCAGTACCATACAAGCATGCATCGTTGCTGAAACATGATTTACATCCTCTAAAGCACTTGTTTCCAGCACCTCTAGCTCTAAATAGCGCGGTTCAATATCCGGGTGGGCCGCCAACAGTGTCGTTAGTCGTTGGGCAAAGTCAGGCTGTTGTAATTGAACTGCGGCAATGTTTACGCTAGTACTTATAGGGAGATTAAGGCACATGGCTTGCCATTGGCTCATTTGTGTCAGTGCACTGTCAATAACCCATTCACCCAGCTCAATCATCATGGGATTATTTTCAATAACAGGTAAAAATTCGATTGGATTTAATAACCCTCGCTCTGGATGTTGCCAACGGATTAACGCTTCAGCTCCAATCACCTTACCTGTTCGCATATTAACCTTTGGCTGATAATAAAGCACAAATTGATGATTATCTAATGCGCTGCGAATACCCTCTAAGCTTTCTCGTCGCACTTTAACCGCGTCATCTTGAACGGTATCAAATAAGTGATAACGGTTTTTACCTGATTCTTTAGCCACATACATGGCTTGGTCTGCATGGCGCATGAGCTGGTCTGCATCCACATTGTCTTGCGGGTAGAGGGTGACGCCAATACTGGCTGATACATTTAATACCACATTATCGATTGTAACAGGCTCAGACGATGCCAATAAGAATCGCTCTAATACTGGCTCACAGTCTTCAACGGTGTTTAAGTCAGTTAATACGGCCACAAATTCATCACCGCCAATACGAGCTAAGCTATCACCTTCACGTAACGCCTTCTTCATACTGACTGACAGTGCAATTAGCAGCTCATCCCCCAGATCATGCCCATAAGTATCATTAACGGCTTTAAAACCATCTAAATCTAAAAATACGACAGCGAGTGACTGCTTATTTCGACTACAATGCAACATGGCTTGAGATAATCGGTCAGAAAGTAATACACGATTAGGTAGGTTGGTCAGTAAATCGAAATGGGCTATGTGCTCTAGTTGCGTTTGATGTTCTTTCATTGGGGTGATGTCAATTAACGCGATAAGACAATCAGTACCAAAGTCACCGAATTTAGCCTCAACACTGAGCCACAGCGTACGAGTATCAAGCTGCACTAAAATCTCACAGGTTTGTATACCTTCGTCTTCAAATGTTGCTACCAGAAATGTCTTGAATACCTCTTGATGTTGATCCGCGATGTAATTCAAAAAGTTTTTTCCTGCCAAGTTGATTCGTTCAATACCCAATAGGCTAGCACCTCGCAAATTAACCTGACTGATGGTACCACTCATATCGAGCGCAAAGTAACCTATCGGTGCAAACTCAAATAACGCTGTATAGCGTTGAGCAGACTTTCTTTCAACTATTCGTGCTTGTTGGAGTTCCTCGTTCTGCATCTCCAGTTCAATTTGATGCACTTGCAGCTCGTGTAGCATCTTCTTGGCGCTTTCTTCGCTTGAGGCGCCTTTGTTACGCCCAACCTGAGCTTGTTTTTTCAGTTTCGCTTCGGCTTGCTGGCGAATCGCTATTGAGGGTGGCTTATATGACTTTGATTGCATGACTATTCACTAGGCCTTATTAAGCTTAGTCCGTTCTTTAGCTTGGCTAGTATCAATAAAGATAATGACCACGCCATCGATTGTTCTATGCTTTTTCATCAGGATAAATATTCTTTAAAATGAATGTATTTATTTATTGTAGACTACTTAATGCTACAAGCGGTCAACTTATCATGGAAAACTTTTTATAGAATGCCTCGAACTTCTGTTTCGGTGTTAATCAGAAAATACTCTCCTAATTTACTGTTATTACTGTTATTACGTTATAATGGGTAATATGCTTTAATTAATTTTGATGCTATTTCTTCAATGTAATATTAGTGAAAAATGCGATGTAGTTACTTATTTCACCACTAACATCCTCGACTGAACTAATGTTGAGTATTTGGGCATATATTTCCCCACTTTTACGACGGTTCCATAGTTCACCAGACCAAAACCCTTTTTCCAGTAGTACTTGCCACATGTCGTCATAAAACTCGGGGACTTGTCGGTCAGATTTAAGCATACTCTGATTCTGCCCAATTGACTCTTCACGGCTATATCCCGTTGTAGCAGTAAATGTATCATTTACATCAATAATGGCACCTAGTGCATCGGTGATAAAAACTCCTTCTGTTGCATGGGTGAATACATTAGTGTCAAGTTTGAGTCTTTCTTCTGCTAGTTTAAGCTTGGTGATATCATAGGCAATAGCATATATGTCTCCTCCGTCGACAAAAGAGCGAGCTGTCCATTCAAGCCATTTATAAGAGCCATCTTTGCATATATAACGGTTTGGGAATCGTATAATCGGTAACCCTCTTGCGAGAGGCTCCATTTTATCTTCAGTAGATTCTCTGTCAGCCGGATGAACGAAGTCAGCAAAAGGTTTAGCAAGAAACTCTTTTTCAGAAAACCCAAGAGTTTCAGTAAATGCAGGGCTAACCTTCCTAAAAGTTCCTTCTAGAGAGGCAATACAAACCATGTATGCTGACAACTTAAAAATTCTCTCGAAGTATTCTAAACTGTTCTCCAGTTATTTTTGGGTATTTTAAAGGCCCGCTTCTCTCTTTTTTCGCTCGGTGATGTCCTCGATAGCCAACAGAATACTTCGCTTCTGTCCCTTCTCTTGTTCAATCTGTCGAGCATTCAAAAGCATGGTGCGATTGCCTATGCTGGCAAAATCGTGTTCAACCTCATAGTTGTCAAAACTGGTCTTTTCAGGGAGAATTTTTTCCAGCAGTTCTCGCAGCTTGGGGATATCCCACTGTTTGTTGCCTAAGTCATAAATAAGTTGCCCGATGGTCTGTTCCGGCTTTACTTTGAATAAGTCATAGAAAGAACGGCTGACGGTGACCACCCTGAGATTTTGATCCAAAGAAATTAAGGGTTCACGCACGGTATTGATGAGGCAGTCTGCAAATTGATGAGCTTGACTCGCAGATTCATTAATAATCACCAGTTCTTTTCGAGCACTTTCAATATCCGCTGCTATCCGTTTACTTTCGGTGATATCAATAAAGGTAATGACCACACCATCAATTACGTTCTCCTGTGTCCGGTATGGCATGATGCGGACTTTGAACCAGCGTTCATCGCTCGCCGTTATATCTTCTTCTATGGATGACAAAGTCTGTAACACCATCCTCGCATTATGCTCTAGTTCGAGATAGTTTAGATTAGTATAAATGTCAGAAAGTGGGCGACCGACATCACTTGATATTAATTTGAATAGATGGGACACATGGGCGGTGAAGCGTCGCACATGCAGCTCGTTATCCAGAAATATAGTGGCGATTTCGGTACTATCGAGCAGATTGTTCATGTCGTTGTTGACCCACGATAAATCATCAACTTTGGATTGTAGCTCAGCGTTGACTGTTTGCAGCTCTTCATTCATCGACTGCATTTCTTCTTTAGACGTGGTCAGCTCTTCATTGGTGGACTGCAACTCTTCGTTAGTCGATTGCATTTCTTCATTGGTGGACTTCAGCTCCTCTTGCGAGGACTGCATTTTTTCGCGAAGCATTTGGATTTGTTCATGTGCCTGTTGCAGCTCGGCCTGACTTTCTTGCTCAGCAGCCCCGCGCTTTCTGCGTGGTGACTTGACTGGTTTTACAACATCAGTAAACACCACCATCAGTAAGCCACACAAATCTTTTGGTTTAGTAATGGCTTGTACTGTCAGATTAATAGTGACTGTATCTAGCGTCAGATCTTTAATAATAACGGGCTCTACTTGCTCTTGTGCTTTCTTCATAGCAACGTCAAGCTGATGTTGTAATGCTTCATGCGCCATCACGTGAATATTCCAGTTGGCTTTGCCCGCTGCTGGCTCTAAATACTTTCCGGTACGACCATTGATGTAGAGAATGTCGCCGTCAGTATTAATCAATACCGCTGCTGGCGAGTAGCCCTGTAGAATAATTTGATCTGCCTGTGTTTGCAGGTTGGTGATATTTGTATTCATCTCTGTGAAGCTCTCTGGTTGATTATCTAGCAAAGATACAATGGGAAATACTCGTGTGGGAAAGTCGACATCTATTTGTTGTGAAGGATTATCGATGCGAGTGAATAATTGAATACTTTCATTAATCGGTTTGAATAATGAGGTGAAACTCCCAATAGTTTCAGCATTACCCAGCAACAGAATACCGTGCGGAGTGAGTGAATAGTGAAACAATGGGAGTAGCTTATTCTGTAGTGCTGGTTCGAAGTAAATAAGCAGGTTACGACAAGTGAGTATATCTAACTTAGTAAACGGTGGATGCATGATAATGTTCTGTGGTGCAAAAATTATCATGTCACGTATTTGCTTGTTGACGCGATAACCCTGTTCATCTTTAACGAAGTAACGAGTCAATTGCTGTGGAGATACGTCAGCTTCAATATTTGCTGAATAATAGCCTCTTCGTGCAATATTGACGGCATCCTCATCAAGGTCGGTAGCAAATATTTGCAGTTTGAAACGCCCTTTAGGCTTAATGTTATCCAATACATCCATTACTGTCATGGCGAGAGAGTAGGCTTCCTCTCCGGTAGAGCAAGCAGTGACCCATGCTCGCAGCTCTTTACCTTGTGGATAATTGGCTAAGAGTGCTGGCAGTGAAATTGACTTGAGCTGCGCCCAAACGTCTTTATCACGAAAGAAATTGGTTACCCCAATTAACAGCTCCTTAAACAGTAGGTCTTGCTCTTGTGGATTCTCACGCAGATAGCGTGCATAGAGTGCGATGGTTTTAAGCTGATGTAGGCTCATACGTCGTTCAATACGGCGATATATGGTGTTTTTCTTGTAGAGTAAGAAGTCGTTTCCAGTCCGTTCACGTAATATGATGACGATTTGATCTAGTGCGCTTTTTGACTTGAGTGCCAATCCCTGCTCAATAACCTTTGTGACGCCTCGTCGGTTATGGTTGAAAAATGCCATCATCTGCTCTGGTAGTTCTTCAACAGGGGCTATGATGTCAGCCAGTCCCCCGTTAATCGCGCTACATGGCATTGAATCAAATTTTGCAGACTCAGGTGACTGCACCAAAGACAGTCCAGCATTTTCTTTGATGGCGCGTAAACCTATTGTACCATCAGAGCCCATGCCAGACAGAATGATACCCACAGCACGCTCATGCTGATCATCAGCCAGTGCTCGAAAAAAGAAGTCAATGGGTAACCGTAATCCTCTACTAGCCACGGGTTCAAGCAGAAGTAATGAGCCGTGAAGAATGGACAAGTCTTTGTTAGGTGGGGTCACATACACGCAGTTAGGCTTTACTTTTAAGCGGTTACGAGCTTGTGTTACTTTCATCTGCGTTATACGTTGCAACAGCTCTGGCATGATGCTTTTGTGAGTTGGGTCAAGGTGTTGGATGACAACAAAGGCTATGCCACAAGGGGTTGGCACATGGGAAAAAAAATCCTCTAAGGCTTCCAAGCCTCCAGCAGAAGCGCCGATACCTACAATTATTGGAGTATTCACAACAGGCAATCGACTGGAGTCAGAGGAAAGACTTCGTTTAGCCATTTTAATTTCCTTTTTCATCAGGATAGATTTGCTTTATGGTGGTGAGTTTATCTATTGTAGACATACTGTTGCAGTGGTCAACTAATTCTAGACAACTGTTTATAAAATTCATCATTTTTGTGTTTCGCAGTTAATCGGAAAGTGCGAACTGATTTACTGTTGTTGAAAGACGCTCTAAGCTTCAAGTTGGCATGACAGGCATTAAATCTAATAACTGCTTTTAGCGAAATAAAGCCATAAAATATTAATTGATGCTAATGGCAGCTGTGTCGGAGCAGTTGCCGTTAGATACGTAATGACTAACGTCAGCTTTCATATCCTAAGTGAACGTAAATCTAAATGAATTCTAGAGATAATTTAGGTCAGGTTTTTGGCATGACCTGAACTGTGTTGATGATTGCTCTACTTCCGCTTTTGGCTAAAAGAAGTCAAAAGGTAATCTTGAATGCTAACGTCCGCTTTAGATTGTGAGCAGTCCTTTTTGAATTAGGGGCTAGTGTCTCCTTTGTGGCAACACCGGAAGAAAATCGTTAACTGTTGGTAGTTTGGTTTTCAGTCAGATACTATTATTTATTTAAAGCAGATAATTCTTTTTTTGCTAAAAAATTATCCATTTTTGAACGTAATAATTTATACAATAAAATAGAGCCGTCTATTTCTTCTTTACGATTCGTTAGACTCTCAATGTTTAAACCTAAAGGTAAATCATAAGGAAGAATAGCATCTAAAATTTGTTGCAAGCTATTGACACAATTACGAATTGATTCATACAACGGGTTGTCTGCATTAAGAATACGTAAACTAGTTGCCTCGGGAACATTAACGCCTAACCATTCAATAAACTCTAAGGTTTTTTTACTGCCACATGGCGAGAATGTTAAGATCAATCGTTGTGGTTTTATGCCTTCTTTTTGGCATTCAATAGCATAACGAGTAAGTAAGTCGATGGTCGCTTGTGGATTGTATATCGCTTGGGAAATAAAGAAACTACAGCCTTGTTGGTGTTTTGAAATTAGGCGTTTATGCTCATCTTTCTTACTCGCATGGCGCTCAGCAATGGTGACACCGCCAATAAAAAAATTATTGGGATTATCGACTAAGGCTTTATAAGCATCAGCTAAGGGTAAAGATATTTCATTATCTTTTGACGGACTACCCACTAGCACCACATCTTTTACACCATATTTATCCCATGCTTCGTTTGCCCACTCATTAAAGTCTTCACTATTCGATTGAATAACACTTTTATAAGTAATCACAGGATGATTCGATTTTTTATTCAATAAAGAAGAATAAAGCCGCGTATCATGGGTTGATTTAAACGGGAAAGGTCTAGGTTTACTAATACGAGAATTTTCATCTTGAATGTCATAAACAATAAGACCATCAAAGTCGATATCACTGACGCGCTCAAGCAATTTTTCGGCAATTTCGGCTACTTTATCAAGTGGAGTATCACTTTTTGGCGGTGTAGTGCCAATAAAGTAAACACCTCGATTAATGTCATTGTACCTGGCTTGAAGCTCTGATTGTGTAGTCAAAATATTCTACTTTGCTTTGTCTGGACGTTTAGATGGCTATATATTCTTTCAATTTACCTTTTTTGTCAACCATTGTCTGTCGTATAAGTTGAAATTTTATTCACTAAATTGTTAAGTTGATTTTCTGACCTTCTCCCAATTGGCTTGTTCTGGTATTGAAATTTGTTGTTATTCTTCTTTATAGTCAGATATTCATCGATATTCAGCTAGTTATTTTTAAAGGAATACTCAAGAATAACGTCGGTTATTCAAGTTGAGTAAATAAGGTTACCGGTAAACTTAAACAAGAATGCGACTAAGACACTGTATCTAAGTCGCATTTTTCATCTATTTATTTAAGTAAGTGAGTGAAAAGCTTAAACGCTAAAGACCTTATTAACAGGTAAGTCACGTATGCGGGTTTTGCTGGCATGATAAATAGCATTAGTGATACTCGGAGCCACTGGCGGTACACCAGGTTCGCCTATGCCACCAGGAGGGGCATCAGACTCCACAATATGCACATGCATTTCGGGTACTTGATTCATACGTGTTACCGGCGAATCATGGAAGTTACTTTGTTGAACCTTACCTTCTTCTACCGATATTTCGCCCATTAACGCAATGGATAGACCAAACACCATAGCGCCTTCCATTTGCGCTTTAACCCTATCTGGAGTTACTACAATGCCGCAGTCTACCGCGGTATGCATTTCAAGCACGGTGACTTTATTATTAACGACTTCAACCTTAGTCGCCGCGGCAACAAAAGAACCAAAACTACGTAAAAAGCTTATGCCCCAGCCCTGATTGTCAGGTAATTTTTGTTCAACTTTGGCCTTATCACTAATTAAGTTGATTAAGCTTTTCATACGTTTGGTATCAATTGGGTGAGCGGTTAAGTCTAAATCATAATTAGAGTACTTAAAGCCATTTTCATTAGGATCCACGTGACGATCATCACCCAATAAATTCAGCCACATTTGTCTGGTGGGCACCTTTGCTTTCACTGCCAATTCGTCAACAAAAGAGCCCAAAGCAAAGCCGTTGTTGATGCAAGCAACTGAGCGAACCCAGCCTGGCCTAACGAACGAGTCGACTGCATGTTTTTCGATACTTAAATTATTCAAAGCAAAAGGTATATCACCAAAACCAAGGGCGAGTTGCGCATCACTTGGCGTTTTAGCCTCAGCATTCCATAACCAGCCAATAGGTGGATAGGCATTACGGCTTAACCAGTAGTCAGCGCTGCCATTATCGGTTAATTCAGCTTTGCAATAATTAGCTGAAATTGAATGGTAAAAGCCATGTTGAATGTCATCTTCTCGACTCCAAATCACTTTAACTGGACGTTTGCTTGCCTTCGCTAATTCAACCGCCTCAATAATAAAGTCGGCTTTTGACTTACGGCCAAATGCGCCACCCATTAAGGTGACATTGAGCTCAATATTATCTTGCTCATCTTTTGCTAACCCTAACTCACGTGCGACATTACCTTTAGCCCATTGTGGATTTTGTGTTCCTGCCCAAATAGTACATTTTTTGCCATTTACTATTGCCGTAGCCGCAGGTGTTTCCATTGGAGAGTGATTTATATAAGGAACAGTATAGGTTGCTTCTACGGTGTTTTTATTATTGTATTGATGGTTGTAAACATCCCCTTTTTTGGCAACCGTTTCACCTTGTTGATTTACTTGTTTGGCAAGTTTTTTGCTAAATTCACTACTGTTGTGAAACGCTTTATCGCCATGTTGCCATTTTATTTTGAGCTTTTTACGACCTTCTAGCGCAGCCCAAGTATTATTGGCAAGTACGGCAACACCGGATAATGGATTAGTGGTCACAGGAATACTGCGCGGTTTTAAAGCAATAACATCAACCACGCCTTTAATTTTCAATGCTTCACTGGCATCAAAGGATAAAACCTTACCACCGACCACGGGTGGTCTTACGATAGTTGCTATAAGCATGTCGGGCAGCTGAATATCCTGCGCGTATTGTGCTTTTCCAGCGACAATATTATCTAAATCAACAAGTTTTACATCTTTACCGATAAGAGAAAAGTCAGCGTTGTTTTTAAGCTTCACTGTTTTACTTTCTGGTGGGGTAAGTTTCGCCGCGTGACTAGCAAGTTCACCAAAACTAATTTTTTCACCGGTAGCTGTGTGGATAACAAAATGCTTTTCAGCTTTTACGCTAGCTTGTTCTACTTGCCAAATATTAGCAGCAGCCTGCTCTAACATTTCACGGGCTACAGCGCCAATTTGGCGAATACTGGTAAAATGATTACGGATAGAAGCTGAGCCTGCGGTGCCTTGAGAGCCATATTTTGAATCAGCCTTAGCTTGAACAACACTTACTTTTTGCCAATCGGCTTCTAACTCTTCGGCAATGATTTGTGGCACGCTGGTGCGAATACCCTGTCCCATTTCACTGCGATGACACACTAAGGTCACCATCGAGTCACTGGCAATACTAACAAAGAAGTTTAATTCATGGTTTAGTGCTGAAGTAGCCAATTTTGCTTGTGCATTACTAAGAGGGAGATTCATGCCTAATACAAAGGTACCACTTGTTATACCGGCAACTTTTAAGAAACCGCGACGACTTACATTTTCAATAGAGTTCATGGTTACGCTCCTTGTTTCTTATGCGCAAATTGACGGGCATCAAAAATTTCTACACCATTAGGATTATTTATTGTGTTAGTGCTTAATGAAGCCGTTGCTGATGATTTATTTTCCGACACACGGGTGGCTGCTGATTTTATAGCCGCTTTAATACGTTTATAAGTACCACAACGACAAATGTTGCCTTGCATGTGTTCAATTATTTGCTCATCGGTTGGCAGAGGAATGGCCTTCAATAAAGCAGCAGCACTCATCATTTGCCCACTTTGACAATAACCACACTGGGGCACTTTAAATTCACGCCAAGCAACTTGCACAGCACTGTCACCTAATTTACCGTTATTATCAGCTAATCCTTCAATGGTGGTAATAGCTTGCTCAGCAATAGCTGAGACTGGTGTTATGCAAGAACGCATAGCGACGCCATTGACATGCACAGTACAGGCACCACATTGTCCTGCGCCACAACCAAATTTTGTACCCGTAAGTTTTAACTCGTCACGAAGGGCGTAAAGTAGTGGCATTTGTGGATCAACATCAAGCTCAACCGGCTTATTGTTTAAGATTATTTTGATCATACTGGCTCCAGGTTTTGTCAGTGTGAAAGTGTTTATTTTTATAAACTCTCATTGGGTAGAGAGCTCTGTAAATGTTCTCTAACTCGCTCTAAGTCAGACAAGGTATCAATATCAATTTTTGCTTGATTACAGTGTATAGCATCAACTTTTTTGGCATGTTGTAGTAACAATTTACCCGCGCCTTTATCGCCCTGCAGTTTTACTAGCAGAGGAAAATATTTTTCGGGAAAAATAGCAGGTGCCATTAATTGATCATCACAGAGGGTAGCAATAACTTTGTTAGGCTGTTCGTTACTGGCATCGAGTAATGCTTGATAATGTTCAGTGGTGATTAATGCTTGATCAGCTAAAGCGATTAATACATGGCTGCTCTGCGCTTTAATAGAATGAACAGATTCTGCTAGGGTATGTCCCATGCCATCAGACCAATGCTGACTTGCAATAACCGAAACACCTTGGGGTAAAACAGCCTGAATAGCATTTTTGTTGGCGCCTAAGGTGACATATAAACTGTTAACGGATGGATCGGTAAGCAGGGGTTGTAATTTATCAACACTATGAGTAATCAGCGGTTTACCATTGATTTGAGCGAGTTGTTTAATGGTGCCACAGCCAACTTGATTTGGAGAAGATGATTGGAAGCGCTGGCCTTTACCTGCCCCTAATAGAATAATATTAACCTGCATGGCTAACTACTTTTTTGATGCTGTTAGCGATATTAGTGCTTATATTACTAGGGAAATAGCCTAATGACTTGCCTGAGGCTTGTTCTATTGTGGCATGTGCTTGAGATAAAATGGCTAGGGCAATAGATTCAGGTAGCTCGCCACCAAGATCAAAGCCAATGGGATTGGCTAACTTATTAGGTAAGTCAGTTGCGTTTAGTTGCGCTTTTTCTAACACCTGCTCTGTTCGATGTTGAGGTCCTAATAAACCTAAATAGCTAGCGACAGCTAAATTATTTTGGCTGTTAACTAACTGTAAGGCGCGAGCATCAAGTGAAACATTGTGATGCATTATCACCACGGCATCTGCTTTGGGTAACAGCAGACTTTGCTCTAGGTTGTCGTAATCTTGATTGAGGACTAAATCGGCCTCTTTAAAGTAGGCTGATCTGGCATAGGCGGTGCGGCTATCAACTAAGCAAATAAACCATCCTAGAGTATGCGCTATTTTAACTAGAGGCTGTGCATCAATACCGCCACCAAATATGACTAAAGCCGGAGCGGGTTTTATAGCAATTAAAGGTTCTAAAGAACTGTCGGCCTTTGATAAAACTTGATTGTTACTTCCTGAAGTGGCGTGTTTAGTGGAGGTATCAATATGATAAAAACACGCGCTGCGGTTATCCAGTTGGTTTTTTAACGTGAGCAGATCGAGGTAATTATTATCTCGATTGATGGGTTGTAGTAATACTTTGACTAAACCGCCACAACCTATGCCGAGTTGCCAAGCTATATCACTATCATCTTGCATGTCGTAACAAACAGTAAGGTTAGTTTCGCTCTGCCAACATTTCTGCGCTTGGCGTTTTAAATCCGCTTCAAGACAACCACCGCTTAATAAGCCATAGCTTTTGCCTAGGCTATTAATGAGCATCATAGCACCCGCTTTACGATAAGAAGAACGCTGCGTTTCAATGATGCTGGCAAGCACCCATTGGCAGGTATCTTTTTCGGGAAACCAATTAGCTAATAATGCGGCAAGGCGATTACTCATTTATGGATTATTCACTTAAAAAAATATTAAGATAACATAAATGAGAAATACACCAAATTAAACCACTGTAGTTAATTAAAATGTAAGCAATTAAGTAACGTATTTACTCAACAGCAGTATTTTAATTGTTAATGGCGATTTTAGGTTGCCATTCTAACCAGTCTTTATCGACATCTTGATGCAAAATAAAGCTCGTTGGTAGGGATGTTGATTCTTCATCAAGCTTTTCAGCATCATCTTCATCAACTGAAGGTGTAGCAAAAGCAATACCACCAGCAATCAGGGTTTCTATCGATTCAGAGTCGATATTCACGCCAGAGAAAATACCCGCTTCAATTTTGATGCCACTCGTATTCCAAAATTGGCTTTGGCTGTTAACAAGTGGTGCGTAACGCTTGGCTATATTGATAAAAACATTGACCTTATCGGCAGTAGGCGATAAATCAATACCAATCACTTTACCGACCTTAATTTGGCGATACAACACAGGGTTTCCCACGCGTACAGAGCCAAGACGATTTGCGGTTAATTTAATATTTAAGCCATAAGCTAATTGCTCGACCGTAGGGGCTAATTCAAGGGCTTGAAATTCACTTATCGGCTTAGCTTTTATATTATGCGATGGTAGCAAACCAATAAATGCCCCCGTCAGTAAATCGACAATGTTTTTAGAACCCACTAAGCCGATTTGAGGCTCAATTTTCCAAAACTTTGTGCCTTGGCGAGCGTATTGGCTGCCTAAATCATTTAATAACACTAAAGCGGTTACGCCCACTTTATTTTCATTAAAAATTAAACGTTCAACGGTACCGAGCGTTTGCTCTTGATAAACGACTTTGGTATTTACTTTTAATCCGGTGACATCATTAAAATGAATGCTAATTGTTTGTCCCGCATTTTTAGCGTGTTCTTCATGCTTAAATAAAGTAAAACTAGATAGCTCATCGACTTGCGTACTTGTTGCCATTGATGCTGTTAGCGACAATTCAGGATTATAAAAGCTGATACCACCGCGTAAAATGGCATCAAGGGATTCAGTTTTTACCACAAAGTCACTTAAACCACCTGAGATACTCAAGCCACCTGCATTATAGAAACGACTGGTACTTTTTAATAAGTTTTTGTGCTCTTCATCAATGGTAATACTGACTTTAATATCGTCATCTTTTTTATTTAGTCTGACATTGTCTACTTGACCAATAGTGATGCCACGGTAACTAATCGCACTACCCGGCGTAGCCACATTGGCATGGTCAGTGGTTAACGTAAGCTGTAAACCAGGAGCGCTGGCAAGTTTTACCGGTGGCTGGCTAAACAACGTAAAGTGAGTTTTGACTTCACCTTGACCAAGATTGAAAGTGATATAGGTACCTCCCAATAAAGCATCAGTATCGCTAGCACCAGAAAGGCTTAAGCTTGGTTTAACTAAATAAAACTGCGTATTAGCATTTAATATATGCTGATACTTAGGTAATAACCCTAACTGCAGTTGTTGATAATCACCTTGAATAGTTACTTGATGAATAGCACCAATTTCAACGCCACGATATAAAAGGCGGGTATCGTTATTTACCTGTTCACTCGCGGCAATATTTAGGGTAAAACTGATCTTTTGCTGGGCGAGTTTACTATTAGCATAGAGTGAGAAACTATCACCATTTTGAATCAATTTCTTTTGTGACTCTTGGGCATTATCTTGGCTAATAAAGGCAATGCCACCGGTTAAAATACTCTGTAATGATTGGGCTTGAATATCAACACCCAGTAAACTAGCAGATATTTTGACTCCTGAATTATTGTAAAAACGGCTGCTATTATTCACATAATGGCTAAATTGTGGCTCTACATGAATATGAATTAAATGGCGCTCTGGCGCGCTTGTTTCGATGGCTTGTATATTACCAACAACTTGTTGTTTGTAATAAACATTACTGCCAACTTGTAATGAACTACGATCACTACTTGTTAGCATTAAGTGCAAACCAGGTTCAGTATATTTATAAGGAGGCTTGCTACTAAATACATTAAATTTGTTGCTGGTATTACCTGCTAAAGATGGCCTAATACTAATATAGCTACCCGTAAGTAACGTCTTAGCATTGGACAAACCCGAAAGGCTAATTTGAGGCGAAACGATATAAAACTGTGATTGATCGGTAAGGTAAGGTACTACACGTGGGTTAACTTTAGCCGTAGCGGTAATTTTTCGACTCACGGGGTCTATTTTACTGAATGACTCAATAGCACCTATGGTTAAACCTTGGTATAAAATGGCTGCATTGTAATCTATACCAGAGTTCCACTCTAACGTTAACTCAATTTCATGACCCATTTCAGCTGATTGAAAGTCAGCATGTAAAGGGAACGTTTGACCGTTCTTAGCGGGTGATAATTCTGTTTGATAAGCTAAAGTATCAACGGATATACCGCCTGCCATAATAGCCGCCAATGAATCGGTATTAACTTTCACTCCACCAGAAAGTGAAGCTGTCACTTGTACGCCACTGGTATTATAAAATAATGAATTTTCTTTTACTAAGTGAGCAAACTCAGGACGAATGTAAATGTTAATGGCAATTTTTTTACTGCTTTCTATGTAGTGATAACCCGTGACATAACCAATGGGGATTTGTTTGAAACTAATAGGGGAGTTTTCACTAATAGAGCCTAATATATCAGTATGTAACGTCAGGTGTAAGCCAGGAGTCGACATGTCTAATGTCGGCGCTTCAGATAAGGCAATAAAGTTACTTTGGCTATCGGCATCTTTATTGGTATCCGGCATGATCGTGATATAACTACCGGAAATAAGCGTGTCCAGTCCTGAGATCCCTTGCAGAGAAATATCAGCACTGACTAACCAAAAACTCGTATTTTCAGTGAGGTAGTCAGTAAAGTCTTTCGAAATTTCTACTTCAGCAATAACGCGTTGTAAGTCTCTAGACGGAACGACTTTTTTAACCAAACCAGTGACTAAACCTTTATAACGTACTTCTGTTTTATTAGGTATTATGCCTGAGCCATTATCAAACTCTATGGTGATAAAGGTGCCTTGTTCAGAAACCACCTTTACCGTTAGCCATAAGCCAAAAATTAAAGCAATAAAAGGCACAAACCAAATAATAGAGATGCCCTGACGAGGTACAACTTCAGCACGATTGTTTGATTTTGTATTTTGCTCAGAGGCAGCAATTTCTTTTTTATTGGTCATTTATATCCCTTTTCTTCTGGTAATATGCCTGATATATGGTCTGGCGAATTGTCTGACAATAATGATGTTTGTGTTGCTGTTTTCTTATCCCATAATAAACGCGGGTCAAAACTGTTGGCAGCAAACATGGTAAAAATTACCGTAATGGTAAAGTAATTTATCGCTGGTCCTGCAGCTACCGAGGTAACAAAACCAAGCTCAACTACGGTCACCATTAAGGCGACAACGAAGACATCAAGCATTGACCAGGGCCCTAAAAACTCAAGTGCATGGTAAAATTTACTATGCTTGTCTGGTTTTAAACGTATACCGGTATGTACTTTATAAACGAGCACAAATAAGCCAATGATTTTTAGTAAAGGTACTATGATACTGGCAGTAAAGATAATAACAGCAATCGGGTATAAACCATGGTCAATAAATTCGCCAATACCGGATAATATGGTTGCCTCACTACCTATACCTAATTGATAGACAATCATTATTGGATAAAAGTTCGCGGGTATAAACGCGAGTAAGGCGGCAAAATTCCAAGCCAAAGTATACTGTAAACTGTTGCGTTTACGTTGATAAAATAAGCCATGACAACGACTACACTGCACGGGCTCTGTGACTAAACTATTTAGCTTACGGCATTTAGGACATAAAGCTAAGCCTAGTTGTTTAGCTGTTTTCATCTTGTGCCTCATCCTTAGCAAACGCTTTTTCTAATTTTTCCCAAATACAGTCTTGATCGAGCGCTACCGCTGACATAGTGGAGCAAATTAACCAAAAAATAAAAGCCAGTAAGCCAAGGTTAACCGATAGTTCAGTATCATCTATTAACTTATACATAGAAACGACAATGCCAAGCATAAATACATTGAGCATAGTCCAGTTATCAAGATGGTGATAAGCGCGAAAAAAATTGAGTAACGACGGTTTTAACTTATTAAATTTAAAACAGTAGGAAATATAGAATGCACCAGCTAAACGTACAATCGGCACAGCAATCGCGAAGAGAAACACGAAGCACGCTATCATAAAAAAACCACGGTCAATCAACACTAAAATACAATCAAACAAAGAAGCTTGATGATATTGGCCTGCCAAGGTTACCCCCATAATAGGTAATAAAATTGCGGGCAACATTAACATTAAGCCGGCAAGGGACCAGTTAAAGCTACGTTCAATAGAGTCGACTTTTCGCTCTATTAACATGCTGCCACAACGAGTACATTTGGCCAGTTGTCCCTGTTTTAATTGCGGCTTGTCGTAGAGCGCATCACACTGCTGACAGGCGACAAATAATAAGGTGTCAATTTTGTTGTTCATTTAGCTTTGATACCAATGTCATTAAATTATTACCCACTTGCGCTGGTTAAAATACTCCAAGTCGGCGTTGCGCTCAATCCCAATAGCTCGCTATTGCTCAATCACACTCCTTGAATCTGAAAATTTACCCTCATTGAATTTTGAACACTAAATTAATCCAAATGGTATTATTATCCATTTACCCGTTAATTTTGTAAAAATGTAATGAAAAAAAAGCAGCGATAAACGCTGCTTTTTAGAAACTTATTAATGAAGCAACCAGGCCATTATTATTTTAATGACGTGATGTATTGTGAAACAGCTTCAATATCAGCATCTGATAATTTAATGGCGATATTACGCATAATGCCATTATTGTCATTACCACGACTTCCATCACGGAAGCTAGCCAATTGCTTTTTCAAGTAATCCTGACTTTGTCCAGTAATGCTTGGGAAACCAGCTTGCTTCATGCCCTTACCTGTAACACCATGACAAGCAATACAAGCGGTAATACCTTTAGCAGCATCGCCACCTAAGTATAATTTATGTCCAGCTTCGTTTGACTCACCAGTACCTGCTTTAGTTGTTTGTACTGCAAAAAATGCCGCTAAGTCATGCATGTCTTCTTGAGTTAGCCCTGCAACCATACCGGCCATTACTGGGTCTTTACGGTTACCTGATTTGAAGTCAGCTAATTGCTTAGCAAGGTAGTTAGCACTTTGACCAGCAAGACTAGGGTACATAGGTATTAAGCTGTTACCGTCAGCACCGTGACAAGTTGCACATACCATTGTTTTGCTCTTACCTGCGGCTACATTACCTTTGTAAATTGCTGCTGCTGGTGTAGACGAAACGATTTCAACAGTACCTGCTGCAGGAGCGGCACTTGTTGGCGCTGCATCTGCACTTGTATCTGAACTTGCTGCTGCAGCTTGTTCGTTTACATTAGGTAAACTTGAAAAATGAGCGGCTAAATCAGCCATATCTTCATCAGATAAGTTAGCCGCCATAGGTGCCATCATGGCATCAGTACGAGCGCCTGACTTAAAATCTTTTAATTGCTTGATGATATAAGCATCATTTTGACCAGCAAGGTTAGGAAACATAGGACTTGCACTAACGCCGCTAGGACCGTGACAGGCACTACAAGCACCTGATTTTTCTTTACCTGCGTTTGCATCTGCGGCTTGTACAGCACTTACTGAACTTAAAGCTACAAATAGCGAAAAGATAATTTTTTTCATTGAGTTGCTCTCTGCTTGTCATTAATTACGTAGCTGTTTGAATCATAATAATAGCTATCTAATTAAAAAATGATAAAAAAGTATGATGGATGTGTCGGCATTTTACACGAATATTAGCGCCGTGTAATAGTGGATAAGTAAAAATCGAGCAAAAAAAAGCGTAATTTCACTGTTTTATGCATTTATTTAATAATAAAAGCGAAAGAAAAACGCTATAATGGCGAAAATTTTAAACGAGTGAAGCCCTTGTCTTCTACAAAGATACATTTAACTAAAGCCGCCTTTACCATTAGCGCCCCAGATATCCGTCGTTTACCGGCTGATTCTGGTATTGAAGTTGCTTTTGCTGGGCGCTCTAATGCAGGTAAATCAAGCGCTTTGAATACGCTAACCAATCAGCGTGGTTTAGCTCGCATTAGTAAAACTCCAGGTCGAACTCAGCTTATCAATGTATTTGAAGTAGCAGAGAATCGACGCCTTATCGATTTACCCGGTTATGGTTTTGCCCAAGTGCCATTAGCCATGAAGAAAAAATGGCAAAAAGCGTTGGGTGAATACCTCGAAAAACGTCAGAGTCTAAAAGGACTCGTCGTTTTAATGGATATCCGTCATCCATTGAAAGACTTAGACATGGATTTAATACAGTGGGCCGCAGATAGCGACTTACCCGTATTAGCTTTATTAACTAAGTGTGACAAATTATCACAAGGTAAACGCAGCTCTGAAGTACTTGCTGTGAAAAAAGCGTTAGCATCATTAAATGCTGATATTAAAGTACAGGCTTTTTCTTCGCTCAAATATACGGGCAAAGAACAAGCTGATGCCATTATTTGTGAGTGGCTTGAACAAGAAGCAGAAGACTATGTACTACCTGATGAAGATGACTTTGATGATTCAGATGAATTTACTGAAGAAGATTAATATTGTCGTAAAGTAAGATTGTCATAAAGTAAGAGCAGCGCAAAGTGATATGAAGGTACAGTAAGTAAACCGTACTGTTAAAGAGGGAGAAAGCATTACGCAATTCTCCCTTTTTTGTGCCTGTTTTTTGGTAATGACTTAACCAGACTTAAGTTAAATAATTACCCGTGATACTAGCTTAGTTTTTTGAACTGTAATTCCACTAACCGTTGATACAACTCGCAGTTCTGCAATAACGATTGATGATCGCCCATTTCGATTATACTGCCTTGATCTAATACCGCAATTTGATCAGCATGTTGTATTGTTGATAATCGGTGCGCGATTATAATGGTGGTGCGGCCACGCATTAATTCTTCTAATGCTTGTTGCACATGATGCTCACTTTCACTATCAAGGGCACTGGTCGCTTCATCTAATAACAAAATATGTGGGTCTTTTAATATTGCTCTTGCGATAGCGATACGTTGGCGTTGACCGCCAGAAAGACGCACACCGCGCTCACCTAAAAAGCTATTATAACCTTCAGGTAATTGGCTTATAAACTCATGAGCATGGGCTTTTTTAGCCGCCGAAATCACTTCTTCATCACTCGCCTCTGGTTTGCCGTAACGTATATTGTGAAAAACATCACTGCTAAATAATGCCGGCTGTTGAGGCACTAAAGCCATTTGTTGGCGAAGATCTATTGGATCAAGCTGACGTATATCTGTACCGCCTAGGGTAATACGACCAGACTGAGGGTCATAAAAACGTTGTAGTAACTCAAATAGCGTTGTTTTCCCAGCGCCAGATGGACCGACTAAAGCCAATACCTTTCCTTGCGAAGCGACTAAGTTAAGCATTTTTGTTGCCGCTTGATCCGGCCGAGACGGGTAGTTAAAACTTACCGCTTCAAAGGCAATTTGTGCGTTGAGATCTTTAGCTGAAATAGTATTTTTAACAGGAGGCAGGATATGGCTTTCAACCTGTAAAATCTCAATTAGTCTTTCGGTAGCACCAGCTGCACGCTGTAACTCACCTAAAACTTCTGAAATAGTGGCTAAAGAAGACGCGACTAAAATGGCATAAAAGACAAAAGCGCCTAAATCACCACCGCTCATTTTACCTTGAATAACATCGCTACCGCCGACCCATAACATGCCGGTAATGGCGCCAAAAACAATAATAATAACACCGGCAATTAATGTCGCACGCTGCATTATACGATTGCGACCAATATTAAATGATTTTTCAACTTCTTCACCAAAGGCGAGTCTTTCATAGGGTTCGTGGGTATAACTTTGCACCGTTTTAATATGTTCAATTGCTTCGCCAGCATAACTACCAACATCGGCCATTGAATCTTGGCTTTTACGAGATAATTTTCTTACCTTACGACCATAAAACAATATTGGCACCAAGATAAAAGGCACCGACAGTAAAACAATAAAAGTGAGTTTGATATTCGTGGCGAATAACATCACTAAGGCACCGAGTAGCATTAATACACTGCGGATAGCCATAGAAAATGAAGAGCCAATAATACTCTGTAATAAGGTAGTATCGGTGGTGATACGCGACATAATATCGCCACTACCATGGGTTTCAAAATAGCTGGGGTGCAAGGTAATGACATGATTAAACACGGCCAAGCGAATATCAGCACTAACCCGTTCACCTAACCAGGATACCAAGTAAAATCGAGAAAATGTCCCCCCAGCAATTAATACGGTAATAGCCAATATAAAGAGTACTGCTTGCTGTAATTGCTCAATGGATTGTTGAGCAAAACCCTCATCAATGAGCATTCTAACTCCTTGACCCACAGACAGCATTACCGCAGCGGTAAAAATTAGTGCAATGAAAGCGGCTAATACGTGACCTTTATAGGGACGAATAAATTGAATGAGTTCAAAGAGTATGGCAACTTTCTTAGTTGGCTCATTCTTGTTTGAAGCTGATTTTGTAAGTGAGTCGGCTGAGGATTTTTCCGACATAATATCCCTTAGTTTATTGCTAGTAATAATGTGGGTTAAGCGACTAGCGGATGAGTGATTGCCAATAGTTTACGCTTTTCATAACCGTTGAACTAGATAGCATTATCTAAATATGTAAGAGCAAGTTACCTTTCAAAGGGGAAACCTGAAAAAATTTACCTAGGGGAGTTAATATGTAAGGGATTGTCAGATAAAGCATCATCATCAAAAATCGAGATATGTTCACTGAATTTTAGACAGAAAAAAGCCGATGGTATTATCTTTACTACTAAGTAGGCAAGAAAGGCATCGGCATAAGCTTATGGGGAAGCTACAAAAAATTATTACAATAAGTGTTCGCTTAAGAACAAAGTGATTATAGAGTAGGAACTCTATATAAGTAAAGCTATTTCTAGAGTAGTTACTCTTTTTATTTGATTTAGATCATTATTAAGGCGTTTATGGTGTGTGGATATTCATAAATGATGAGAAACGAATCATTTATGAGAAAATTTAACATATTAGTTACGTTTTGTGATTGTTCCTAATCTTGGAAATAAACCTCCCGTATGATCACTAATGGCTAATTGAAGCCATAAAGTATTCGTGGATAATAATGTCTGCAAATTCAAAAAGCCGTCTTTACAAGCAAATATTATAACCATAGCAACTTGCCCAAACGGTTCTAAAGTATGATGTTTTATTGTCACAGTATTTTGCTGAAATTCTATGCCGTCTAAATTTGTATGTTACTTATGACCGGTTGCTTTTTCCAGAAAACACCAAAGAATTGGCATAGTAAGCATGTGAAGTATGATACTTCTTTGTCGACTTACAGGAAGACCATTTACACCATCAACGCCACCATCTGCCACTAAATCGGTCCACCCAGAGTCATCAAAGAAATTCTGAGTATTAGAGCCTATAATACGTAATTGTTCAGTTGTATCGAATAATGAAAAATAAAAACCTTTTATTGTTCCGTTAGTTGAGGTAAATGAAAGCCACTCATCGCTACTTATATTATCAATCTGACCCCAGTTTGAGTCACCATTACCCGTATCGACACCTAAACCGTCGTTGTTGTCAAAATTTGCTTCCTCAATAATCGCAACATTGTAGTGGCATAATGAACTTGGCCACTACTTTTTAAGCTTTAATTCCTTTTTAATACGGTAGACTGTAGCAACGCCACACTCTGATATTTTTGCTACTTCTTCAGCAGTAAGGTTTTTGTTTAAGTATGAAAGTACCTTAGCTCTAATCTCTTGGTTCTTAGTACTTCCGCCAATCTTTTTACCTGCACTTATAGCACGCTGTTGTCCTTGTTTGATTCGTTCTATGCGCTTGTCGTTATCAATACGAGCCATTGTCGCCATAAGATCTAAAAGCATGTTATTGATAATCGATAATATGCTAGCGGTGATATCATCAGAACTCAAAAGAGTAGGGTAGTAGGAAGATCAACAACGACAAGCTTAAGCCCTTTATCACTGATGATAGCTTTTAGTTTCTCCCAGTCACTCATAGGTAATCTCGATAGTCTATCTACACTTTCAACAAGTAAGATTTCACCTTGTTCTGATTCATCTAATAGCTTGTTTAATTGAGGTCTATTGAGTTTAGTTCCAGAGAAGCTTTCAATGTACTTGTCAGCTATTTCTAGCTTATGCGCTTTGCAGAATTCTGTCAGTAATTGCATAGCTCTATTTGCATCTGGCTCTTTAGTTGATGCTCTTAAATAAATTCTTGTATTCATAACAACTCACTATTTTTTATCAATGAATACAGGCAGCTTAATGATTATTGATAAACTATCAACCAATATTCTGACAACATTAATTGATAGGTTTTTTATACTGATATGATGTTAAAAATAGTTATCACTAGCTCATAGTTGATTGATAGTTCCACTTTGTTCAAATTAGTCGCTTTGAATAAGTTTCTGTGGCGCTATGGGCACATTCCGCCTTAGAAAACATGGTCACTTTTTGCGCATTTCGTAAGCTACGAGTGACTAAATCAATACTTCAGCTCCTACCACAACAATGTCATTAACTTAATCATTTAACACATTTAAATACAGTACCTAATTTTTCTCCATGGTACGCCAGTTATTTTGTTCTCATATAAACCCTCAATTAAGTCAGCTGATAGAATATGCCTGACTCGCTACGTATAAAAAGGTAAGGTACTCACCAATTAAATCAATGCCCTTTATTCAAAAATTGTTTTAAGGTATCGAGTACTCGATCTTTATTAATTGGCTTAACCAAGTAATCATCCATACCTGCATCTAAACATTTTTCTTTATCACCGAGCATCGCATTAGCTGTCATCGCCACAATTGAAATATCTTGATACCTTTCTCCAGCTTTACCGGCACGAATTAACGTTGTTGCTTCGTAACCATCCATTTCAGGCATTTGACAATCCATAAAAATAAAATCAAAAGGCTGGCTGTCATCACTTGAGTTAAGTTTTTCAAGCGCATCTCGACCATTGACGGCAATAACGCATTGACTCAAGCCTATTTTCTTTAACATCCCCATAGCAACCATCTGATTGATTCGATTATCTTCAACGAGTAATAACTTAATTCCTTGTAACCAATCCGTGTCGGTATCTTCAGGTTTTGCTATGTCTTGTGTCACGGTATTACTCGCTTTATTTTTTTCGAACGTATCTATTAAGCTATTTAAAGCTTGATGCAAATTTTTTGTAATCACGGGTTTAGGGAAGTGACCATCAATGCCAATTTGGGTGCAATCAATTAAATCATGCTGGGTAGCCATTGGCGTCATAAATATTATCTTTAGTTGATCTAATAATGAAGAAGAGCGAAGCGTTTTTACTAAGGACAAAGCATCTATATCAGTTATCTGACGGTTTAGTATCATAAGATCAAAACAAGAATTCTCTGACGATTCTGTTAATACAGACAATGCATGCTTACCACTTGTCATCAGGTGAGCATCAATGTGCCAAGCAAGCAGTTGTCGCTTAATCATGTCACCACAAGCGTGATTATTTTCAACAATAAGCACTCGTTTACCTTGTAATTCTTTTATCGGAAGAGACTGTAAAGAATTAGGCGATTTTTCTATGATTAACTCGCAACTAAAAGTGCTTCCTTGACCCTCAATACTTTCTACGCTCACACTCCCCTGCATACACAAACACAACTTTTTAACGATAGCGAGCCCAAGACCCGTTCCACCATATTTTCTCGTAGTTGAAGCGTCTACCTGGCTGAATGCCTCAAATAAACTGTCTTGTTTATCTTTTGAAATACCAATGCCGGTATCAGACACCGCAACAATAATACGCCAATGGCTTGGTGAGTATTCCTGCTGACTAATGCGAATAGTGACTTCACCCTGCTCGGTAAACTTAATTGCATTCGCCAACAAATTTGTGAATATTTGACGGATGCGGTTAGAATCTCCCTTCACTAGAGATTCTTCGATATCAACAAGATCCAGTATTAATTCTAAATTTTTATGTTGCGTTTGTTGTGCGAAGGCCTCAGCCAAGTCACCTGCCATTTCACGCAGATTAAAACTGATATTTTCAAGTTCTAATTGATTAGCATCAATTTTTGAGAAGTCCAACACGTCATTAATCAATGATAACAGTGATTTGGCGCTTTGCTCGGCGATTCCAATACGATGTTGTTGTTCTTGATTTAGCGGTGATTCTTTGACTAAATCAAGCATGCCAATAACGCCATTCATCGGTGTTCTGATTTCATGACTCATGCTGGCAAAAAATTCATTCTTGGCCCTAACAGCTATTTCTGCTTGCTCTTTAGCTTTGGTTAGCGCTATTTCATTTTCAATTGTTTCGGTAATGTCATAGTTCACCCCTATCATTGAAATAGGTTTTTTGTCATCATCAAAACTAAGAATTGCCGCCGCTTTGATGTGTTTTATTTTTCCATCTGGCCAAATAATTCTAAATTGAGAATCAAACTTACAACGATCTTTAATGGCTTGTCGTAACTGCTCAGTTGTTCTCTTGATATCTTCAGGATGTAACCCGTGCTCCCATGACTCATAAGCACCAGAAAATGTATCAGGTGTAATGCCATACAGCTTAAACATCCAGTCATCCCATTTCAATTCATCCGTGATGAGATTTAATTCCCAGATCCCAATACCTGCAGAATCTGCCGCTAAAGTGATACGTTGACTATGTGCTGCTATTTTATGTTGTGCACTCATTTTGTCGGTAATGTCTTGAAACGAGCCAAACAATCGAATGCACTGCCCATTTTCAAAATCTGACTGGCCGCGAGCTGACACCCAAACTTCATTGCCTTTTGCCGTAATAAGTTGGAGCTCTTGTTCGAAGGATTTTCCCTCACTAATACATTTTTTTATTAATATCTCGATGGTTTCTCGACTTTCTCCCTCTTTATAAAAGTTAATAGCTGTCGCTAATTCAGGTTGATAATCACTTGGCAATTCATGTATCTCTTTTGTCATGTCTGACCAAAAAAGACTATTATTAACCATATCAATTTCCCAAGCGCCGATACGTGCTTGTTGCGCCATTTGCTCCATTATTGATTGTTGTGATATCAATTTATTTTGATGGTTAGCTCGAGTTAATTCGGCGCTTATCCAATAAGAGAATAATTGAATTAATTCTAACTCACGATCGGTAAATGGTTTAGGTGATGGCTCTGGGCCTGAAAAATTTAGCGTACCATATCGGTGACCTTCCACCACTAACGGTACGCCAATATAACTTTCTAAACCAAAAGCGTGATAACACGGGTGCTCTTTTATTTCACTTTTACCTGCCTGGTGAAAGGCGATAGGATTGTCTGCTTTTAGGGTATGGCAACAATAAGTACTTCCTAATTCAAACTTATCACCAGGATTAATTTCTTGATTGGGAGTATGGCAATACATAACTCGATATTCTTGATCATGAATTTGGCTGATCAAGGCTAAGGGTAAATTAAATATTTGTTTACCAAGTATCAATATATCTTGAATTTTTTCATTGAGTGTTTTGTCTACATCGGAAGTGATTTGATGCAAATGATTGAGTGCTAGTTCAGTTTGCTTAATATCGCTAATATCGCTTTGAATGATGATAAATGACTCAATTTTATCTTCAACATTTAACAGTGGAACTATTGTGGTATTTAACCACAATTCTCGCCCCCCCTTAATTTTATTAATCGATTCACCATGCCAATACTCATCCGCTAAACACTTTTTAAAAACATCTTTATAATATTCTAAAGGATAACTCTCTCCGCATATATCAAACACGCTTCGGCCAATGATTTCCTCTTCTCTATAACAATAAAAATCAATAAATCGCTGGTTAACGTCGGTAACAGTACCATTTTTATCCATGTCTATTCGGAAGACAATCGCATGTTTATTCATCGCAAGTGTTAATTCAGCACTTTTTTGTTTGGCAATAAATAGCTCTTGGTAGTTTTGACTGATGAGTCTTTGTAAAGGACGAAAAATAAAAAAACTAATAGCGATCAGTAATATTATCGTAGCTAACCATAAACTCACAACAACTATATAAATAGAGGTGATGCGCTGCTTAACATGCCGTTCAATTTTTGTTACCGTGCGATCAAGATTCGCTAATAACTGTTCAACTCCTTCACGAGAAAATTGTCTTTCCATCAACCGTGTTGCTCTATCAATATCTTGAATTTCACTCAGTTCAATGGCACTTTTAGCGTAAAGGTTAACTCTTTTATTAAGATAATAGGGTGCATTAAAATACAATAAAGACACTTCTTTAGGAAAAGAGTTTGATTCATTTACCACGAGTTCAGATAATACATTTTGATTAGTACTAAATGTATTGGCTGTTTGAATCAAGTGCTTTTGGATGTTTTCATCAACATTATCAGCCATTAAACCTTGGTATTGCTGATAAGAAAGCAAGGCAATTTTTTGAGACAACATTCGTTGTTTACCAGCGATATTAATAACTTCGGCATCTTTGTCTTGCTGTTTAAATAATCCCATTAAGCTCAAAAAGGAAACTGTTACCAAAATAGCAATAAGCGAAGTCGCTAACAGGTTTCGCCGTTTAATTTTTTGTTGTAGCACTTTAATAACTGCCATAAGCCTTAATATTATCCTTTTAATGTTCTGACGTTCATATACAACGATAATTTTAGTTGTGAATCGAATTAAGTTATTGAAAAAGCTTGGTTTTTAACCTGTGTAGGTCCACTATATTTCATATTTATCATCAGTTCTACTTATCATCAGTTCTACTTATCATCAGTTCTACTTATCATCAGTTCTACTTATCATCAGAGTAAACTGGCACTCATGCCATTAATGATTTATTTCTTTAAACGTTCTATCAGGAAAATAGAGTACATTTTAACCGACCAATTACCTCAACTAAATAGTCGCCTAAAAACGTCTAACCAGCTTATTTTTGACCGTGGATTTATTTTTACCACAAGAATTTTAGTCAAAAAATAGAGTCGTGATTCCTCCCCAATCTAGAACAAAAGCCCCTACATTACTGCCGAGGCTTTCATTTAAATTAGCGAGCTGAACGATAAGTCAGCTTAAGTAAAAGCTTTAACGGTTTTTTTGTTGAGTATTACCTAACCGAAGCACTTTTACCTTCTCTACCTTCAAGGATAATAGACAGTAGAATATATATTCTATCTGGCTAATTCCCCCTCGCGAGAGAGAAACTATAAACAATACCCTATAGGAATAGCCGCTAATTACGGGGAACGCTGAGTTCTCGTCTTTAACGTTTCTGACTAACACCCATCACTTGCTTTTCAGGCTAGAAAGGGTGACCTAAAGACATATAAAAGCCTTTATTATCATCTTTGCCTATTGCTCCTTCCATCCTAACAATCACACCTGCGTCAGGTTTTATCGCGTAAGACATACCTAGCGATACTGATGGAAAGATGTTTTTACTGTCAGAACATGACAATGATTCTCGTTTTGTTTTACCATGTAAACAAGCTACTGCGGCATAAGCTATCATGCCCCACTTATCATTGAAGCTATATCGCTCGTCAATTTGTAGAGAACTTACATACGGCGCTAAATATTGGCCTGAGGTATAACCTTTAATACTTATAGAGGCATAAGCCGCAGGTGGCGCACCTGAGGTATATTGACCTGTAGCATTAATCGCAAGTACGTGGTTATCACCATGACCAAGATAATAATTATATTGCGTTCTATAACTATCAAAACTTTCGTCTCCATCTAGGCTTTTTCTATAGGCGATATTACCAAATTTAAAAAATTGCCCTGAAGTTGCGGAACGAGGACGGTTTCGACTATCAAACTCAATATTTATTCCTAGCCCCTGAGATGTAAAACCGGCAACTTGCTCTAATGACGTTGTATTATTCGATCTATTTGTGATGGTGTAATTATTGATATTGGTATTTATCGAAGGGATATCATCCAGACTATAAATAGCATAATTAGTACTTACGCCTTGAATACCAATAAACCAGTCATCGTAAACTCTATATGACCAATTTGCATAATTGACTGAAATAGAATCTTGGGTTTTTAGCGGGTAACCTGAACCTAAAAAATCATCATAGTCGTTATTAATTTCACCACGCACAATAGCAGCAGTGATACGTTGATTATTTTTATCAAAATATGCTTTACCAAAACCCACTAAGGTGTAGGAATCAGTATTTGAATAGTTACCTATAAGGCCAAACATTGAATCTGGAGACTCCTTATCAAATGCCTTAAGATACCCAGACATTAAGCCAATCGTAGTACTCAACTTAGGATCAGAAGAAATTAATGGGGTAAATAACCATGCCGATTTTTTTTCATCTGCTTTCTTGTCAGCAGAAATTTCAACTGGCGTATTATTGCTATCAACCTCTGCCCTCTGTTGTTCTGAGGCAACTGACGAGAGTGATAACATACTCACAACGAGTGAAAAAAAAGACAAAAAATTCATATAAAATAAAGCCTATAATTAATTATAAATAGACAAGAATAATAGGTACTAGCCGGTACGTGTATCGGCCTCCAGTAGTTTAATTTACTCTTAATAATAGTAACTAGTAGCCCCACCTTTAAATTTATAAAAAGGTAATTCACCATAAATTGCACAACATTAAATAGTCTTTGATGTTGTCAGTACTACTCATTAACTGTAAGAGGCCACCATCAGCCCATTCAATATAATCATCAATATCTGCATTTAGTGATGAAAAATCTATGTCATTGTGCCCCCGTAAGCGAGTTAGATCTAACCGTCACTGATGCCACCTAAGTTGCTCATTGAATAACGTGTTTAATAACATCACAAGATTATTTAAAACGAGTCACTTGCTCTTGTAAATCACTTGCAATACCCGACAAGGTAAGACTTGCACTGGACACTTCTTTTGATGCAGAAAATAACTCGGTTGCTGACTGCTCCACCTGTTGCATGTTTTGTAAGATTGAATCGCAAGTATATTGTTGCTCTTCGCTCGCAGAGGCTACCGTAAGATTAATTTTATCTAACTCTTTAACCCCCATTAACAAACCATCTAAAGAAGCAGTTACTTCATCAAATAATTGAATACCACCCTGAGCCGAAATAGAAGCACGTTCCATTGAGTTAACGGCTTCGCCAGCGACAGCAGTGAGTGAACCAATATTTTGTTGAATCTCAACGGTGCTTTGCTGTGTCCTAGTCGCAAGTTGTCTAACTTCGTCTGCAACAACAGCAAAACCTCGACCATGCTCTCCAGCTCTAGCAGCCTCTATTGCAGCATTAAGTGCCAAAAGGTTAGTTTGCTCAGCTATTGATGTAATAACATTTAGCACATCATTAATACTGTCAACTTTCTCTTGTAAATGACTGAGCGTTTCTGTTGATTGAGTAACCTCTTCAACCAAGAGCTTAATATTATTTTTCGCTAAATTCGCTCGTTCACTATTTTCTTCTGTCATTTCTTTAGCTTGTGATGTTTGATTCGAAGCATCAACTGAGCTTTCAGCTACCTCTTTAATCGCGAGATAAAACTGGCTTAAGGCTTCATTAATTTCATGAGACTGAGCTTGTTGGTCATATGCTGATTTATTTGTTTGTTCCGTGGTCGCGCTTAGCTGAGCGCTAGACGCCGCAATACTTTCAGCGTTTATCTTTATTGAATCAACAATACCCTTCATCATTAATAAGAAACGATTAAAGTTCTGGGTTACTTTATCAATTTCAGTTATACCACAATCTTTTAATACACATTTAAATCAGCATCACCACTATTCAGTTTGGTAACTTCATCGCCAAGTTTATTAATAGGTTTGGTTAAAATGACAGACAACCAGTACCCTAGTAATAACGTAATGAAAGCTAAAATCAATATCACTATCACCGCCGACTGCCATATGCGCCCACTAAGCACACCGATTGCACGATAAGCTTCGGCTTCATCAACCTCTGAAAGCAATGCTAAGGTATGTGTACCATATTGAATTGGACCATAAGCTGATAAAACCGACTCCCCCCGATAATCATCTAATACGGTAAACCCTTTTTTACCCTTAAGTGCTGACTCTGAAGCTAAGCCATTAACCGTTTGTATACCTACTGTGGTATTTTGGCGTTTAATTGAATTCGCAGTTGATGGGGAGTCTTTCTTAATAACGGCTAAATACCCTTGCTTATCTTCAACAAAAAAGCGGCTCTCATTAAGTAAAGTTCTTTCATTACCAACTAAATAAGTTTCACCATTCTCACCAAAGCCTTTATTTTTCCAATCATTTTTGTGAGTCATAATGCTATTTATTTCTGCTATAGGCATTTGAAAAATTAAAATAGCCTTTTGCTCGCCATCTATTTCAATAGGGCTAGCAATAAAGCTCGCTTTACCGTTATAAGAAGGTAAATAATTCTTAAAATCTGAAATATAGGTTTCATTCTTAGATAAGTTTTTAGCTTTATTAAAAGCTTCAGCAATGCCCGTTTGAGCATAAGGGCCATTCACTAGATTGGTGGCATAATCGAGTTCTTTAAAAACACTATAGATAATATTGCCGGAGGCACTATCGACAATAAAAACATCGTAAAAATTAAACTGTTGTAGAAAAAATTGAAAATCTGGATGATAACGCTGATGTACTTTGGCATAACTTGTGTCACCTTCAGGTAACGTTAATTTATCCTTTTCCCCCAAACTATTAGGATTATTACCAATAAAGTCATATTGTAATAATTTAGTGGTGTTACTTAGATTTTCATATAACGGTTTAGTCGCTATCTCTTTAACATTTAAAACACCAAATTTCTTGCCAAATTCATCGGTATAATAACGTTGAAGAGTGCCATTGATACTATCTATTGATAAGTTATTTCGCTCTAACTCATAGGCATTAAAACTAGTAATGAATGCCTTGGCCGCTAACTCTGTTTGGGTATTAGCAGATAAAGTAATAATTTGCTTTTGTATATGAGCAAAATAACCTTTAATCTGTGAGGTAATTGACTCTCGTTTGGCGATTAAATCGCGTTGCGATTCTTTATGGATATTGTTCTCTAATTCAGCAATCGACATACTTGTAATTAGAACCACTACTGCAATACTTGCTGTTAGCACAGCTGCTACCATACTCAACAAAATACGTATTTTAAAACTCATAAATATACTCAATTAAGACAACAAAATATGGACAAGTAATTCTTAGAGGCATCGCTGATAGTAATAATATTGCAACTTATCCAGCTAATATGTTTACCTTTGCCATGGTTAACTACTTTACTTTCTTCTTGATATTATTTGCTAGTACATGAGCTTACATTTGTTTTACACAGTACCTCACTGAACGCAATAAAGCGACAAAAACGCTAAAATGACTTTATTATATAAGTACGATAGAAATCAAGTTAAATGGAATTACGACAATATGTACGAGTCATTTACTGTTATATTAGGAATAACTTGATTTCATAAGGATAATTGAATTGAATATAAGTGATAAATCACTTTTAACACCCCCAGAAGCGGCAAAACTACTGCATGTTGCACCAACAACTATTCGTCATTGGGCTCAAATTGGTCGCTTGCCTTTCATTACGACTCCCGGTGGACATAGACGATTCGACAAAAACGATATCTTATTCTTGATGTCTCAACCTAATTCAAGCACTAAAAATACTTTTTCTATTTTGATCATTGAGGATGATAAAGAGTTTGCTGATATGCTTACGCAATTTTTACAAAGCCTTTTCCCTCAGACTAAAATAAAAATGGCGTACAGTCCTTTTGATGCAGGTGAACTACTCCATACTTTTAAGCCTGACTTGGTGATGCTCGATTTAATGATGGCTGGTATTAATGGATTTTCTATTTGCCACCGCATTAAAAGCGCACCATCCACAGCAAATATTATAGTGATTGCAATGACAGGTTTACTAACAGATGATAATGTGAAAAGGATAGTCGAATTAGGGGCTAAAACTTGCTTTGGGAAACCACTAGACTTTACGCTTTTACAAAAAACTATTGAGGGATTTATCGAGCAAAAAAGGCCTTCGATATAAACGTCAAGAAAAAGCTGAACATGTCTTTTTTATTACTATTACCTGATTCTTTTACATAGAAGTATAGCCATGCCAATTAATGCAAAAAATAACATCTATGAGCAATTCTTCAAACTATCTATTGATATGCTGTGTGTGGTTAACAAAGCGAGATATTTTCAAACGGTGAATCCATCATTTAGTCGGGCATTAGGATATAAAGAAGAAGAGTTACTCTCCAGCCCTGTTATTGACTTTATACACCCGGATGATGTTGATAGAACAATTAGAGAATTTGAACAGCTAGGTTCAGAGCTAGACTCTTTATCCTTTGAAAATAGATATAGACACAAAAACAACCATTATGTCACTTTTTCATGGAACAGTTATATCGATCCTGATTCAGGGCTTGTATATTGCGTTGCTCGTGATATTACACAACAAATAAAAGTTCAAAGTAAGCTTAGCTATTTACAAAACGCGTTAGAGCAAGAAACTGTTTATGCTGAAACAGATATGCGAGGCGTTATAACTAAAGTAAACAGAAAGTTTTGTGAAATATCAGGATATTCCGAAGAAGAATTATTAGGTAACACACATAAATTAATTAATTCGGATTATCATCCAACCGCATTCTTTAGCGCTATATGGAAAACAATTTCTTCCGGTAAAGTTTGGTCTGGAACAATCAAAAATCGTAAGAAAAATGGGGATGACTTTTTCGTACAAAGTATTTTAATCCCTATATTTGATAATAGTAATCAAATAGTTAATTACATTGCAATAAGACAAGATATCACTGACAAGGTAAATAGTGAACATAACCGCGTAAAGGCTCTTGAAATATTGAGTGAGACCAGTGCAGTAGCAAAGATTGGTGGCTGGGAAATGAATGCAGCTACGGGGGTTCTATCGTGGACAGATGAGACTTTTAGAATATTAGAAGTTGAACAAGTTGATGGGTTAACGCCATTACTACCTGAAGGGTTACAGTTATTCATTACTACCGATCAGCCCATCATTGAGAAAGCGGTGAATCGAGCTTTAGAGTTTGGCGAACCTTATGCGTTAGAGCTACAAGCAAGTACACCTACAGGCAATATAAAATGGATATATACCAATGGTAAAGCAAACTATAAAGATGGAAAAATTGTCACTCTATCAGGGACGATTCAAGATATTCATGAACGTAAACTTATTGAAATAAAATATAACCAAGAAAGACACAAAAGCATTATTAGTGCTAAATTTTCAGCACTTGGAGAGTTGTCCGCAAGTATTGCTCATGAGATTAATAATCCCTTAGCTGCTATCTCTGGCTTCGCTGAATTATTACAATTAACTCGTGTAAAATCGTCTCCTGAAGATATATTTGAAAAATCAACGGCAATTTTAAAGTCTTGTGATCGAATTCAGCATATAGTTAAAAGCCTTAAAAGGTTCTCTAGAAGCGATGTAAAAAGTGAATATACTTCCGCTTCTCTGACAAATATTATTAATGAAGCGGTCATACTCACTACCCCTAAATTAGCTCATCGACTCGTTAAATTACAATGCAATCATATCGAAAATAGTCAAATTCTATGTAATGAAATAGAAATAGAACAAGTGATTGTAAACTTGGTCAATAACGCGATAGATGCGGTATCAGCACTTTCTGATAAATGGATTGATATATCAGTGACAGAAACTAAACTACACTATAGCATTTCTATTACTGATGCTGGTCTAGGGGTACCATTAGACGAACAGGTTTCAATATTTGAACCTTTTATAACATCAAAGGATTCAACTGAAGGCACGGGTCTAGGTCTATCTATTGTGAAAGGAATATTAGATAGTCACGGGGCAAAAATATCAATAGATAACAACAATGAAAATACATGCTTTATTGTTGATTTCCCAAAACTAAAATAAGAGTTAATAAAAATCATGCCAATTAACGTTGTTTATATAGATGATGAAGAAGTACTTTGTCAGCTATTCAAAGAATATTTACACTCAGATGAGATAAATATTACTGTTTTTACTGATGAAGGCCCAGCCATTGAGTATTGCAATAATACAAAGCCAGATATGATATTTATTGATTACCGCTTAAAAAAACAAACAGGGGTAGATGTAGCTAAAGCAATAACTTGTATATCGAAGAAAATACTAATCACCGGCGAACTTGATGTAACACTAGATAAATGCTTTGAAGATAAGATTGAAAAGCCCTTTAGGTTGGCTGAAATTAAAGAGTACATTATTAAAAATAACTAAGAACAATTAATATGATGGCTATGTTCCCGCTAAGTGTCGTTTTAGGGTCATCATCAATACTTAAAGTATCAAAGCTGGTATTCCAGCTGACAATAATCTCGGTGAGTCATTGTTGGTAAAGGTCAGTTTTATCATCGAAATAATAATGAATGTTTGCTCTTGGGATACTTGCTCGTTCGGCAATACGCTTAATGGATGCGCCTTTAAAACCTTGGGTTACAAATTCTGTTTTAGCCGCAGTTAAAATAAGCGCCACATTCTTTTGGCGAATTTGTCCGACTGATTCTTTCTTTTCCTGCACAGATACCTCATAACATCATTTTTAGTTGAGAAAAGAACTGTATAACAAGTCTTAGCCTACAGCTATAGCTTTCTGGTAAATGGAATCAATAATTGCGATAAATCAAAAGTATGACAAGTAATACTAAGTGGATAATGGCGAGTGTTTGCTTTTAGCCATATAGGTGTAGGGGGGAGTAATAAAGTATCAGAGTGAAAACTCGGTTAACCAGTTTAACTTTTTACCACTTTGAATTTATCTCCTTAAATAGTCCGCTTTGTCACCAACAGCGGTTATAGAGACTTAAAATTACAGCTCTTCCGACAAAAAGCATGCAGTTAACAGGAAACCTTGGGGTTAAAGGAAGAATTATCACCCTATGTTAATCAGAGGCATTTATTTAGTTTAGGCTTTATTTTTCTATATTTATTTTAGATATTTTGTAATGTTTGGTAGTGATCTCCTTAAGAACAGTAATCGTATAACCGTAAAAGTTAATGAAGGATAACAATGAATATAAAATTTTTGGCGATATTTTTTCTGAGTACAATAATCAGCACAAGTGTATTATCGAAAGAAAACAGAGGTAATGCACGTGAACAAGTTGAACCTATAGGTTATTTATATGGCTTAGGAATCGGTATCAACCAAGAAATATACAAGGGCTACAATTATCGTTTTATCCCTTTACCTATATTAGGCTATCGCGGAGAAAATTTTAGAGTATTAGGCCCTTTTATTAGTTATGACGCTATACAGTTTTCTGATTTAGAAATAACGCTACAAGCAGCACCACGCTTTCAAGGTTTTGATGACTCAGATAGTTATATTTTTGAGAATATGACAGATAGAAAGTTTTCTATGGATGCAGGCATAGGTTTAACTTACGAAAAAAATAACTGGAAAATTGGCCTATCAAGTATGTTTGATGTGCTAGGTCGCTCTAAAGGGTTTGAAGCAAAAACCAACTTATCTAAAGTCTTTAGCGCTGGCCCTATATTCTTCGAGCCTAGTATCAGTATTAGTTATTTAGATGATAACAATGTTAATTACTATTACGGGGTCAACGAAAACGAAGTCAATAATAATACCTACCAATATCAAGGAAGTTCTGCCGTTAACACAACTATCGGGTTTTCAGTTGCTACACCAATATTACTTGGAGGTTTTACTCAATTAGCCCTTGATTATACTTGGTATGATTCATCAATAACCGATAGCCCATTGGTGCAAGACAAGACTAATTTAAGTGCTCGCCTTTTGTTTAGTAAATTCTTTTAACCTAATTATTTATGCCATACCAGACCTGTTAGTCATTCCAGTATGTATCTTATTACTCCTAACAATAGGTGAAAGTGATGCGAATAATGGGCTATTAGCAAATCTTACTTAACAAAAAGCAAGATAACTTACGGGGTAAGTCATCTTGCTTTATATGGTCAGTCGTCATTCCCGTGATCACATTATCGGGCACGCATTTTTATAGCTAATGTATTAATACGAGGCTTTTACTTCCACACGACGTTGATGCAATAACGGCTCAGTATAACCGCAGGGCTGTTCTTTACCTGTGAAGATGAGTTCCGCTGCCGTTTTAAAGGCAATGCTATGCTCTAAATCAGTCGACATTGCTATGTAACTGGTATCATTAGAATTTTGCTGATCAACAATAGGCGCCATACGTTTTAGTGACTCATTCACTTGGCTTTCACTGATCACACCATGATGTAGCCAGTTACAAATGTGCTGACTAGATATTCTTAAGGTGGCTCTATCTTCCATGCGGGCAACATTATCGATGTCAGGTACTTTAGAGCAGCCAATGCCTTGGTTAACCCAACGCACCACATATCCCAATAAGCCTTGAATGTTGTTGTCTAATTCTTTTTGAATGGCCGCAGCTGACAAGTCAGCTTGGTTTTTCAATAAAGGAATAGTCAATAAATCAGTTAAATCATTGATTGTGCCAGGTAAAGAAAACTCAGCTTGCATAACGTTTTGCACGGCTTGCACATTGACTTTGTGATAATGCATCACATGTAAAGTCGCTGCGGTAGGTGAGGGTACCCAAGCACAGTTTGCACCTGATTGTGGATGGGCTATTTTGTTTTTTACCATGGCTGACATTTGGTCAGGTATGGCCCACATGCCTTTACCTATTTGTGCTTTACCTTGCAGACCGGCTTGCAAACCAATTCTAACATTGCGAAGTTCATAAGCCTTAATCCACGGCTCATCTTTCATTAATTCTTTTTGTGCCATAGCACCAGCAAGCATGCTGGTATGTATTTCATCACCGGTACGGTCTAAAAAGCCAGTATTGATGAAGGCAACCCGTGTTTGTGCTGCGCGAATACATTCTTTCAAATTCGCTGAGGTACGGCGTTCTTCATCCATAATACCCATTTTAATGGTATTTTCCGCCAAGCCTAAATGCCGCTCGATGGCGCTAAATAAGTCATGACTAAAAGTAACTTCTTCAGGGCCGTGCATTTTAGGTTTTACAATGTAAATGCTGCCTTTTTGGGAGTTCTTAAATTTAGAGCTGCCTTTTAAATCATGTAATGAAATTAAGGTGGTGATAAGTCCATCGACAATACCTTCAGGTACATTTTCATCTTTTTCGGTGACGATAGCATCCGTAGTCATCAATAAGCCGACATTACGAATAAACTGCAGGCTTCTTCCTGATAGTGAAAAAGGCGCTTGGCTCGGTGATAAATAATCACGATCGTGATTTAAGGTACGAGTTATGGTTTTGTCACCTTTTTGAATGATCTCAGCAAGGTCACCTTTCATTAAACCTAACCAGTTACGGTAAACAGCGGTTTTATCACTAGCATCAACCGCAGCAATAGAGTCTTCACAATCTTGAATAGTGCTTAAGGCTGACTCTAATACGACATCTTTAACAAAGGCGGCATCGGTTTTACCAACAATGTTATCTTTATCTATTTGGATTTCGATGTGCAAACCATTATGGCGACAAAGTAGCGCTGACGGAGCATCGGTAGAGCCATTGTAACCGACAAATTGTGCTGCATCTTTTAGCTGAACTTGTTCGCCAGAGAATAAGGTAACAGTGAAGTTTTTCTTAACGATATGATACTGCACCGCATCAATATGACTGCCAGATGTTAGTGGTAATGTATCGTCTAAAAACCTGCGCGCGTATGCTTGCACTCTACGTCCGCGAACAGGGTTGAATGTTTTAGTTTGTTGGGCACCGTTATCATCGCCGATAACGTCTGTGCCATATAAAGCGTCATACAAACTACCCCATCGTGCGTTTGCGGCATTAAGGGCAAATCTTGCATTCATCAAAGGAACAACCAGTTGAGGGCCTGCTACCAGAGCAACCTCATCATCAACATTTTTAGTGGAGATAGTAAAATCTGCTTTTTCTTCTACCAGATAGCCTATTTCTTTTAAAAACAATTGATAGCGTTGTTGGTCAAAAGGTTGGTCAAAAGGTTGGTTTGCTGCATCACTGTGCCATACATCAATTTGTGCTTGTAAATTAGCTCTGGTAGCTAATAGCTTTTGATTACGCGGAGTAAACACAGCTAAAATTTCAGCAACAGAATCCCAGAAGTGATTGGTCTTGATCGCAAGACCCGGTAACACTTCATTTTCGACTAAATTAACTAGGCAGCCAGCAACCTTATAACCGTGCTTGATGGTTTTTTGCTTCATTTTTTACCCTTATTCTTTGTCTTTTCTTTGGTTTAACCAAAGTGACAGCGTTAGACGTTCTTCGTCGGTCATTTTGGTTTTGTTCATAAATGGCATGTCTTTACTGTCAATAACACGCGCTTGAATTCGTGGTGCCCATTGCTTGATAGAAGCAATATCTGTGAAAATAACGCCTGCTTGCGGAGTTTTAAACATATCATCCGTGGGTGCTTCTGAATGACAGGCACTACAACGGCTTTCAATAATCTGTTGTACTTGTACATCAGTCACTACGTGTTGTTTCTGCTCGGCTGTTAGTTCAACTGTTTTGGGTGCAATAGCGTAAGCAAGTACGATAGTGGCGATAATAGAGCCAACTAAGACCATAGGTTTTTGTTTGCCAAAATGACGTAAAACAAAATACTGACGAACGGCAGCTGTGATCAAAATAATTGCCATCAATACTAACCAGTTAGCACTGTGGTTATAGGTAATTGGATAATGATTCGAAATCATAATGAATAACACGGGTAAGGTGATATAGGTATTGTGTGTTGAACGTAATTTAGCGTTAAGACCATATTTAGAGTCAGGCTTAGAGCCCTCTTCTACTGCTTTTACTAAGGCACGTTGTGATGGCATGATGCCAAAAAACACGTTGCCAGCCATGATAGTGCCTAAAATAGCACCCATATGCATGTAGGCACCACGCGCACTAAATACTTGCGTTAAACCGTAAGATAAAGCCGTAGCAATAACGAATAAAATAACCGCTAATACTAAGCCGTGATCTTTAAGTTTGGTTCTCACTAATAACTCATAACTACCCACACCAATAACAATAGAGCCTAGGCCTAAGCCAATTGCTTGCCATTGTGTTAAATCTTTCACGCGCGGGTCAATTAAGTAAGACTCAGCGCCGACATAAAACATTAGCGATAATAATAAGAAACCCGTGATCCACGTGGTATATGCTTCCCACTTAAACCAATGCAAGGTTGTTGGTATTGTTGGTGGCGCTAATTTGTATTTTGCTACTTCGTAAAAGCCACCGCCGTGAATAGCCCAGAGATCACCTGAAATGCCTTTTTCTTCTTTCCATTCGGGTGGTTTTTCAAGATGGTTATCTAACCAAACAAAATAAAATGAGGCACCGATCCAAGCGATACCAACGATTAAATGTGCGAAACGAATGATTAAATTTAACCACTCAGTAATATACGGGTCCATAGTCTTTCCTTTTGTACGCTTACTCGTAGTAAGCGTTTTATAATTTTATGATTAACTAGCTAACTCAGGAGCTTGTTGAAAAGTCATCTTCGAAGATCCATTACTTTTTAGAAACTGGATCCCCGATTAATACACCACGGGGATGACGTCCTTGAGCCATGTGCATAACAACGTAATTTTAATTAATTACGTTGTTAAATAATTATTTCTCTTAAGCGATGTTGCCTTAGACCCAGCTAGGCAACCGTCTGTTATATGTAATACACCATTAGTGAATTAGTTGATGACTGAAGTTTGTGAGTACAAAGAAGAAGCACGGAATTTATAACTATAAATGAGTACTTCTGATGCCGTATTCGCAAGCTTCAGGTATTAAATAATTTGTTAATTAACCTTTTCGCCCATGATGTGAGTAGCTTTGACATGACGATCGTCACCCAACATGCTCAAGACAAACAGCTTTTCAGTTAACGTTTTACAGCGTTTGATGCGAACATCCATTAAAGGCGTTGCTTGGTAATCAAGTACAATAAAATCAGCTTCTGCGCCTTTGGTGAAGTTACCAATAGTACCTTCTAAATCTAAGGCAACTGCGCCACCGAGCGTGGCTAAATACAATGATTTGTACGGGCTTAATTTATCGCCACGTAATTGCTGAGTTTTATAACCTTCGTTGAGTGTGGTCAACATAGAGAAGCTGCTACCAGCACCTATGTCAGTACCTAAACCCACATTGACATCAAACTGCTCAGCTTGTTTTAAGTTAAAACAACCACTGCCTAAAAATAAGTTTGAAGTAGGACAAAAAGCAATCGCAGAATTGGTCTCACTTAAGCGCTGACATTCATGGTCGTGTAAATGTACACCGTGAGCAAATACACTACGGCGACCTAATAAACTGCTTTTATCGTACACATCAAGATAACCCTCACTGTCTGGGAATAACTCACTCACCCAAGCAATTTCATCTTTGTTTTCTGATAAATGGGTATGTAAATAAACGTCAGGATATTCTTTTAATAACTCACCGGCTTTATTCATTTGCTCTGTTGAACACGTAGGAGCAAAACGTGGTGTGATTGCATACTGTAATCTGTCGGTATTGTGCCATTTTTCAATAAGTGACTTGCTGTCGTTATACCCTGATTCAACAGTATCTTGTAAATCGTCTGGGCAGTTTTGATTCATTAAAACTTTACCGCAAATCATGCGTAATTTTTTCTGTTGGGCGACAGTGAAAAAAGCGTCAACCGACTCTTTATGCACCGTACCAAATACAAGAGCAGTCGTTGTTCCTGCATCTAATAATTGCGTTAAGAAAAATTCGGCTACACGTTTACCGTGTTCAATATCACTAAATTGTTTTTCTTCTGGGAAGGTGTAATTTTCAAGCCATTCAAGTAATTGTTCGCCGTAAGATGCGACCATTTCAGATTGTGCATAATGCACGTGAGTATCAATAAATCCTGGCATGATTAGGCCATTGTCATATTGAGTAACGACTACATCGGCTGGTAATGTTGTTAGTAAGTCTTTGGCATTACCGACGGCTTCGACTAAGCCATTGTTAATGACTAAAAGTCCATCTGCAAAGTACTGGTAACTTTCTTCTTTCGCGACTTTGGCAGGATCGGCTAAAAAGTGTAGTACTTCGCCACGAAATGCTTTGCAGCCGGTATTGGTTGGTTTACTTATTACTTCACTCTTTGAAGAAATTTTTGCAGTGTTATTCGACATATTACTTAACCTATTACTTATGTATTTTACTGTATCTGTGTATTGATGATTTGGTGCTGCTAGCCTTTAAAATTGACTGTGATTAGCTTATTGCACGCTATCTAAATTTTAATCTAAATTAATGATGATTGAACCGTCGAGTTTTTCTACATCGCAGTTATCACCTTCTCCGCCGCGATCGACTACGAGAAAGTCACTGACATCATTGAGTGCTAAACAAAAGTGATGCCAAGTACCTTTATGGTAATTTACCCCTTGCTCAGCGCTTGCTAAAAACACTTTAATGGCTGAGATATCAAGTTCACCTGCGGGGGCAACCACCACCACATAAGGCTGCTTGCTCATAGGAATAAATGCTTGGCTGCCCAAAGGATGACGTTCCATCATTTCGATCGGTAAAGGAAAAGCCAGCGGGGTGGAACGAAAAATATTAAGCAAGGTTTTACCCTGTTGCTCAGCAACGTCAACATCAGCAAGGTTGTGATAACGCATAGTGTGGCCATCATTAATGGCGAAATGTTCAGCACTTTCGGACACTGAAATAACATCCCCATAAGCGGAGAAATTCTCTGCCGTTAGCTCTTGGGGTATAACATTAATGATTTTACTGGTCATCTTATCTTCTCTGTTAATTATAATGCTTAGCTATTAATATTTTTCTACTGGCTAGAAACTATTGTGTATAAATTTTTTTGCTAAACCTTACTTAGGTAGGCTTAACTACCGCGGTAAGTAGAGTATCCATAGGCGGTTAGCAATAATGGAATATGGTAATGCGTGCCACTGGCGTCAATTTCAAAAACGATATCGACGTAGGGATAAAAGCCGGTTTCGTTATTGGCTTTAAAATAACTAGCGGTGGCAAAATGCATACGGTAAACACCAGCGGGTAATTTTTCATTATCAGCTAATAAACCCGGTAAACGACCATCACCATTAGTGACACCACCATTTACTTCTTTCCAACCTTTACCGTCTTGCGCAAACAAGGTAATCGGTACATTTTGCGCGGGTAAACCACGGGTAGTATCAAGTATATGGGTAGTAATTTGACTCATATTTGTTCCTTAAAAGTATTATTCGGATTAGCCTTCAGTTAATGCGTTTCCGAAGGCTTTAGTAATACGTAGTTGAAAGATTTTTCGTTGCTCTTCAGCGGCATTAACCAACTCTTGCGCTTTGTTATTAGGTAAACGTGTCTGTAATAAATCAGACATTTGTTTAGCACTTTTACCTGTCGCACAAACAATAAAGATAAAGCCAAATTTTGCTTCATAGTCGCTGTTACCTTGAGAAAGTACTTCAAGTACATCGTCATTGGCTTCTTTAACTAATCCTTGCTCGTTACCTGCTAATTCTTTGGTATTAGCATACTTAGCACGTAAACTGCTGACATCACCAATTTTTGGATGGCCTTCAAACGCTTCAAAATAATCTTGTTCAGTTAAACCTAGCCAAGCATCATCAGCGGCTTTTTTTATTGCCGTCGTATCAGCAAATGGACGCGCTGCTACCATGTTGTTTACCCAAGTGCTTGAAGTACAGCATTGCATAAACGTATGACTTGCCTCAGCTACGGATAATTGGTTTAAATCTTCTAATCTCATTATAGTTTCCTCTATTTACTCTTTCTCTGTGTAACGACATCTAAATAAATGCCGTTACTTAGCATGCTTATTAACCTTGACGGTTACCAAAAACACGCAGTCGAGAAATACCACCATCAGGGAAAATACTTAAACGTACGTGAGTAAAAGGTTGATCTTTTTCTGTGATGATTTCTTTAGTAAATAAATGTTCACGATGCGCATACAACTTAGTACTTGGAATAATCGGCGTCCAAGTAACGCTCGGTGCATTTTCAGTGAAATCATCGCTATCGCTGATACAACCTTCAAGCATGAAAGTATCAGGAAAGTTACCCTTAAAGTGACAGGTATCTATGATGACTTTATTAACACTACCCGTAGCGGCAAGTTTAACAATTGACCAATCTGGACCTGGATCACGACGACGTTTAGTTTCCCAACCATCACCCATGTTGGCGCCACGGCCAGGCATGATTAGGTTGTTTTTATCACTGAAAAACATATCGCTTACTAACAACGCTTTTGCACCATTTTTAATCGAAGCTAAATCAATAAGTTCACCGTCAACAAAGTCATTCCAGTTTACATCTGCTTCACCATAAACACGGAAACGCGCAATACCACCATCAGGGAACATAGTTAAACGTACATGAGTAAAGGCGGTATTATTCGATATTTCAAACAGATTTTGGCTATGCGCTTTAACGTCAGTCGCTTCAAAAATTGTCTGCCAAACGGTATCTGCATTTGGCTGTACTTCACTAACACAAGCTTCTACGGAAACTTTTTCTGGCGCGTTGCCACGAAAGTAGTTGGTATCGATATCAAAAGCGCGAATAACGCCACTGATGCCTAAACGGATAATACACCAATCAGAATCACGACCATTATTACGGCCATAACTTCTGCGTGATTCCCAACCGTCCATCCATTTACCACGTTCAGTAAATTTCTCTTCGATAAAAATACCACGGCCTACTTTTAATAAGTTTTCCATTTCTGCGAAGAAATCATCACTACAAGACAGTGTTTCACCACCCACTTTTTCGCTGGCTAAATCTACATAATGCGTTTTTAATTTTTGCTCTAATACCGCTTCTTCTGCCGACAATTTGTTTTGTGCTAACCAATCTTCAATCATTTCTTTTCTCCAGTTACTGCATTGTCAGGCAAGCCTTTGTCGACTCTGATACATTGCGTGAATGTTAATTTTATTATTTTGATTCAGTATTTTACCAAGCTTACAACTGACCTTTAAGTAGTGGTCTACCTATTGGCGAATTAATGAATTCATCTTGCTGATAAACATGAAAACCACGCACAAAGGTATGGTTTACTTGACCAAATACTTTGCGACCTGCATAAGGGGTAATGTTGTGCTTATGTTTGATCATTTCGGTGGTAATGGTGTATTCAATCGTTGGATCAAAAACACAAAAATCTGCATGGTTACCTACTTTAATAGCACCTTTAATTCCATCTAAACCAGCAAATTTAGCGGTTTCTAGTGACATTAAACGTGCTAAATCTACCAAGGTAAAACCACGGTCTTTGGCTTCAGTCCAGATTAAAGAGAGACCAAATTGTAGTGCTGAAATACCGCCCCATGCTTTTTCAATATCGCCGGTATCAATATGTTTTAATTCTGGCGTACAAGGAGAGTGATCAGAAACGATAAAGTCTAAGCGACCATCGGTAATGGCTTGCCATAAATGCTCACGATTTTTGTTTTCACGAATTGGCGGACAACATTTGAATAATGTTTTGCCATCTGGAATATTTTCAGAGGCAATGGTTAAATAATGAGGGCAGGTTTCAGCGGTAAAACGTAAACCTTCAGACTTTGCTTGTGCAATGGTGCTTAATGCTTCATCAGAGGATAAATGCACGATATGCACTTTACAATTATCACCGGCTTCTTTTGATTCACGTGCCATATCAACCATTAACGAGATAGCATTGTTTTCCCAGCTTTTTGGCCGTGATTCTAAGAAAGAGTCGTATTTTTTAGTGATTTCAACGTCATCAAAATGACCACAATCTAATTCAGCATGAATCAAATAAGGTACATCATATTTAGCTAAAATAGGCATAGCAGCGCGCATATCTTTGGCTTCAACAGGTGGGAACTCTTCGATACCAGAATCAATCAAAAAGGATTTAACACCGAGAACACCAGCAGAGAGTAACCCATCAAGTTCATCAATATTATCAGGGATAACACCGCCCCAAAAACCACAATCTACCCAAAGTTTATCGTCAACAGAGTCGAGCTTTTCTTGAAAAGCGGCTTTGGTCGTTGTGACTGGAATACAGTTTAACGGCATATCTACTAAGGCGGTGATACCACCTGCAGCAGCAGCTTGAGTAGCGGTATTAAAACCTTCCCATTCAGTACGACCAGGTTCATTGATATGAACGTGAGAGTCGACTAAGCCAGGCATAATAACTTGTTCACCAAAGTCTTTAACTTCGCAGTTGAGTGCTTGGCCATAAGGGTGAATAGCATGAATCAGCTGGTCTTTGATTTCGACGCAAGCCGCGATCATGTTTCCTGCAATGACTACTTGTGTACTTTGTAGAGCAAAATGGGACACCTTGCTAACTCCTCTAATGTAATGAACCTGTTAAATGTGTTTTCCAATGGTCTAAATATCCAATAACTTCATTGCTTTCAATCCCAATAGCCAGCTATTAGTCAATCGAGCGCCTTGTTCTTGAAAATTTATCCTCATTGCTTATTTTAAAATGAAAGTTGTAAGCTGAACTCAATTTAATAGCTATAACTCTCTCAAATTGAGTTCATTTCAGTAAATATGTGCGAGCATATCTTTGTTTATTTGGTTTGCTAACTGACTATTTCTTCTGTCATTAAGCTTTTCAATTCTTGCCAAGCGATGCCTTTTTTTGAACTCTGTGGCTTGGCATTTTTTTGTTTATTAACCGTTGGATTAGTTAATGTTTTTTCAGCCAGTTTGGCTTGATAAAGCTGAATGATTTCACCGGCAACTGACACGGCTACTTCCATTGGTAACTTGCCTTGAACTTGCGCTAAACCAATCGGGCAGTTCATCTTATCTACTAAGCTTTTTTCTATATCGCGATGTTGAAAGCGCTGTTGAAAACGACGCCATTTGGTATCCGAAGCAATTAAGCCTGAATAAGCAAAATCAGCACGTTTTAAAATATTATGGCTAATGTCAAAATCAAGTTGATGGTTGTGCGTCATCACAATGTAGTAGCTGTTTGCTGGCATGCTTGCCACTTCTTCTTCGGGATTTTCACTAATAACCGCAGTAACATTAGAATAACTGTCGATATCATCTGGAAATTGCTCAGCGCGGTTATCTACCCAAGTAATACTGCAAGGTAAGCCAGCTAAGATGGGGATCAGTGCTTTACCGACATGTCCTGCGCCAAATAGCATGATATTGGCACCACTAGCGCTAAAACATTCAAATAATACGCTGGCATCACCACCACAACATTGACCTAATTGTGCGCCTAACTGAAAATGTTCTAGTTGCTGACAAGCTTCACCGGACGTTAACAACTGATGAGCATGTTTAATCACCTTATGTTCAAGATGACCACCACCGATAGTGTCAAAAATATCTTCATTGGTTATCACCATTTTGGTGCCACTATTACGCGGTGTTGAACCGGTTACACCGACAATTGTCGCAACAACATAAGCTTTGCCTTGTTTGTTTAGTTGGTGTACCGCGCCGGTCCAATTAATCTTCATGATGATATTCCTATATATTCCGCTTGCTGAGTGAGTTAAGAGCGAATGAAAGGGTTAATTACTTCGCCACACTCGCTGTGGTTGTTGCTTTAAGCGCTTCAACCGCAAATAACACACGCTCAGGTGTCGCCGGTGTGTCTAGTTTAGGACTAACTTTGTAGTCAGCGACACTGGCAACGGCATCTTTCAATGCTGACCATACAGCCATACCTAACATAAACGGTGGTTCACCAACCGCTTTAGAGTTATAAATAGTGTGTTCACGGTTTGGCGCATCAGGTACTAAGGCAACACGAAAATCTTCTGGTGCATCGTTAATTGCAGGGATTTTGTAAGTCGCTGGATTATTTGAAAGTAAACGACCTTGCTCATTCCATACTAATTCTTCTGTCGTTAACCAACCCATGCCTTGCACAAAAGCCCCTTCTATTTGCCCAATATCAATCGCTGGGTTAATTGAGTGACCAACATCTTGTAAAATATCAGTACGCAGTGTTTTGTACTCACCGGTTAAGGTATCCATGATTACTTCAGAAACACAAGCACCTGTTGCGAAGTAGAAGAACGGACGTCCTTTACCACTAGCACGATCATAGTGAATCTTAGGTGTTTTGTAGAAACCAGTAGAAGATAATGAAACACGATTCATGTAAGCAATTTGCGAGAACTCAGCAAAGCTAAAGGTTTGTTCGCCAACAATAACATTGTTGTTTTCAAAGTGAACTTGCTGTGCTTCAACGTCATATTTATCACAAGCAAAGTCAATTAAACGTTGTTTGATGCTTTTAGCTGCGGCTTCAGCCGCTTTACCATTTAAGTCAGTACCTGAAGAGGCCGCTGTAGGCGATGAGTTGGGTACTTTATCAGTACGGGCAGCAGAACAAGCAACCGTATCAACATCAACTTGGAATTCTTCAGCAACAATTTGCGCTACTTTAGTATTCAAACCTTGACCCATTTCAGTACCACCATGGCTTAAGTGAATTGTGCCATCAGTGTAAACATGAACAAGTGCACCGGCTTGGTTCAAATGCTGTACCGTGAATGAAATACCAAATTTCACTGGTGTTAAGGCAATACCCTTTTTCAAAATTGGACTAGTAGCGTTAAATTCAGTAATGGCTTTACGACGGGCTTGGTAGTCAGAACTTTCTTCTAATGATTCAATGATCTCGCTTAAGTTGTTATGTTCAATGGTTTGATCATAATGAGTAACGTTACGTTCTTCTTTACCGTATAAGTTAATTTTGCGGATTTCTAATGGATCTTTACCTAGGTGACGAGCAATTTCATCCATGATCAGTTCTATAGTCATCATACCTTGAGGACCACCAAAACCACGGTAAGCGGTATGAGAAACAGTGTTTAGTTTACAGCGGTTACCGGTAATAGTTGCTTGATCTAAATAGTAAGCATTATCTGAGTGAAACATCGCTCTATCAACAATCGCATCAGATAAATCAGGTGAGTAACCACAGTTACCATTTACTTCGATGTTAATGCCTTTGATTTGACCATTTTTGTCAAAACCAACGGTGTAGTTGTTTTCAAATGGGTGACGTTTACCTGTCATTACCATATCGTCTAAACGCGCTAACTTAAACTTAACGGGGCGTTTTGTTTCATTTGCAAGTAAAGCGGCAATACATGCCCAAGGTGCAGCTTGCGTTTCTTTACCACCGAAACCACCACCCATACGACGCATATCAACTAATACTTTGTTTAGTGGAATATCAAGTACTTCAGCGACCAACTTTTGTACTTCACTTGGATGTTGTGAAGAAGTGTAGATGTTCATACCACCATCTTCAGTAGGCTCTGCTGTTGAAACTTGGCCTTCAAGATACATATGCTCTTGACCACCAACAACGATCTCCCCTGATAATTGATGCTCAGCAGCCGCAATTGCAGATTCAGAATCGCCACGTTTCAACGTATGTGGCGGACGAACAAAGCTTTTTTTAGCTAAAGCGTCTTTTACGGTAAGTACTGCTTCAAGTTCTTCATACTCAACTTTTGCCAATTTAACGGCTTTACGTGCCAAGTCGAAACTTGTTGCTGCAACGGCGAAAAGTGGTTGACCAACAAATTCTACTTTACCAATAGCTAATACTGGGTCACCTGGAAATACCGGGCCGATATCAGTATGACCTGGTACATCTTCAACGGTAATTACTTTTACCACACCTTCTGCCGCTTTAACGGCAGATAAGTCCATTGAAATGATATTTGCATGAGCCATGGTTGATTGACCAACGGCTGCATGTAATTCGCCACGAAGAGAGGGGCGGTCATCAACATAAATGGCTTCACCCGCTACTTGCTTGTCAGCACTTTCATGTTTTTTAGAGCGACCTACGCCACCTAAACCAATATTTTTTTGTCCGTTAACTACATCTTTGTCAGCGTTAGTTTTTACCGTGTGTAAATCGGCTTTTTTTACATCACTTTTCTTTATATTTATTAGACTACGCATTAGTAATTCACCACTCGTGTTTCAATAACTTCTCTTGTCTGGGCACTTTGTAGCTCTAAATAGCATTTCTCGATAAGGTTTTGAGCTACGGTCAGACGATACTTACTCGACGCACGTACATCAGTCATAGGCTGAAAATCAGTCGCTAGCGCTTCTTTAGCTTGTGCTACTAGCTCTTTCGTTAAGCTATTACCTTGCCCATCACCTAGTAATACAGCTTCTGCCGCGAGGCCACGCTTAGGAATACCCGCCATACCGCCGAATGCTAAACGCACATTGGTAATTTTTTGGCCGTTTTCTGTAGGTGTTTGCTCAATGAAGAATGCGGCTAATACCGCAGAAATATCATCATCTAAGCGCTTGGATATCTTGTAAAGCTTAAGTGTTTGACCAGCAAGGGGCTTAGGAATTGTAATAGACTTGATGAATTCAGAGGTTTGCAGAACCGTTTTCTTGTAATCAAGGAAAAATTCTTCAACTAAGATAGTACGCTCTTTGCCGTTAAGGTGCAGCGTCATCGTTGCGCCAAGTGCAATTAATGCAGGAGGCATATCGCCGATAGGCGAAGCGTTACCTATGTTTCCGCCTAAAGTACCGGTATTACGAACTTGTTTCGCACCAATACGCTCAATCATGTCACCAAGATCTGGGTAGTAGTGGTGTAAAGTATCGATAAAATCACTGTAGGGTAATGCAGAACCAATAACTATTTCAGACTCAGTTTCTTCAATAGTGGTTAATTCAGCAACGTTGCCTACATACACTAGCTTTTTAACAACAGCTAAGTTTTGGGTAACTGAAAGGGCTAAATCGGTACCACCAGCCACTAACGTTGATTTTGGTTCACGTACTAATTCTGTTGCTAACTCATCAATGTTCTGCGGAGCGATATAAGTATTACCATTACCATTTAATGTAGGGGTTGGTAATTTATCTAGCTCAGTAAGTGTTACTAGCGTTTGTTGGTAATGCTTAGCAAAAGAATCGTCTTGATTACCTTCGCTAGAAGTCATTGCCGCTTCAATTATTGAACGGTAACCCGTACAACGACATAAATTTCCTGCTAATGCTTCTAGTACTTCAGCACGATTTGGTTTGTTATTTTGCTTATGTAAAGCAAATGACGACATTACAAAACCTGGCGTACAGAAGCCACATTGTGAACCGTGGTTATCAACAATCGTTTGCTGAGCATGGTGCAATTTAGCGCCATCTTTTAAGTCTTCAACGGTGATCAATTGCTTGCCATGTAAATTACCGACAAAGGTAATACAGGCGTTAATTGATTTATAAGTAAGTTGACTAGGTTTTTCAGAATCTAGTTCAGCGAGTACTACGGTACAAGCACCACAGTCACCGGAAGCACAGCCTTCTTTTGTACCCGATTTAAATTGCTCTTCACGTAAATATTGTAAAACCGTCGTATTAGGATCTAAGTTTTCAATATTTACTAGCTCGTTGTTTAACAGGAATTTTATTGTATTTGCTACCATTATTCTTTCCGCTTTAATTTTGATTTTTAGTGTCGATTCGAATATTCGTATGAATTGACTATAGCAGAATCATAAGTTGACACAAGTGTCAGCTTTGATTTATTTGTTCATTATAGCTTTGAGTAAATACACTAAACAGCGAGTTATTATTTTTAGATAGCAGGAAGTAATGGTTGGTTCTTAGTGTTTATCTTGTTATAAAACAGTATTTTACGTGGTTTTTTTTAAAGAAGGTTATTTCAGTTTATCAGCGCATATTTATCAGTAAGCTATTCATAATGCTAATTTCACCATGTGAAATTAATCTGATTGAATAAGTATCCATGGGTGTTTTATAACGCTATATTTCTAGGATTTTTCTATTTTGAGCAATAACTAGCTTTTTAATAGGACTTTCAAGGCTGTTTTTCTCATTGTGGTGTTCTCAAAAAAAAGGAAGACTCAATGAAACTTAATAAATTAGTAACGGCGCTATTTTTATCAGTAACAAGCCATGCACTTTTTGCTGGTGACAGTATTAAAGTAATAGAACCTATTATGGCGACAATTCCTGCGGGCAGTTTTGAAATGGGCTCAACGGAAAGTGAAAACTCACAACCCCTTCATAAGGTAAATATCTCCGAATTTAGCATGGGTAAGTATGAAGTGACGGTGAATGAATTTCGTCAATTCGTAGAGGCAACCAACTATGCGGTACCACAAGAATGTCGTCATCAACTTAATGGTTGGTTCAGGCAATCATCAAAAGGAAACTGGGAAACCAATGCATTAAACACGAGTGAGTTTCAACCAGTGGTTTGTATTAACTGGCAAGCGGCTAATGCTTATACTAATTGGTTAGCCAAAGAGACCGGTAAACCGTACCGTTTACCCAGTGAAGCTGAGTGGGAATATGCCGCAAAAGCAGGTACCAAAACCGATTATTTTTATGGTGAAGACCCAGATTTAACCAAAGTATGCGATTACGCTAATACTGCTGATCTAACTGGTGAAACTGTTTTACAACGTGATGGCAATACTAGTTATTACAATTGGTCGGGCGAATTGTCACATTGTGATGACCATTCTGCTTACGCCAGCATAGTTGGCATGTACAAAGCCAATCAGTTCGGTTTACATGATGTAGTAAGTAATGTGTTAGAGATGCTCGCCGATTGTCGAAGTGAAGATTACAGCAACACGCCAAAAGATGGCTCAGCATATATAGATGAAAAATGTGAAAGCCGCTCAACACGTGGTGGAAGTTGGCACTGGAGTCATTGGCCATCAGCCCAGCGAGGTAGTATCCCGGAAGACTTTTCCGGTGGTGTTGATGGTTTTAGGTTAGCACTTGACGGCAAAGCACCCAAATTATCCTCAGCAACGACATCGTTTTTAACCAAGTTAACCTTTGCCCAAGAACAAGAGCAAAAACGACGCGATATACAGCCTTCATTTCCAGTTGCGGTCAGTAATGTGAAATTACAGCAAGATAATGGTGTGGTGACTATTACTTGGGATAAAAGTCTTGATAAGGATATTGAAAGTTACCGTGTTTACCGTAATGAAGTTTCAGGTGGTATGTTTAAATTGTTAGCGACAAATTTAACTGAAACAAACTTTACCGAGAAATATGTCGGTACAATGAAAATTGAGTACACGGTTGTGGCGGTTAAATATCATCAACAGAGTTATTATAGCGAACCAGTATCAACGCTAGCTGGTTGGGTAAGAATTCCTGGTCGTGTTGAAGCCGAATCAGCGGCAGAGTCTAGTGACAGTTCACTGGCAAGAACCTCTGATGTAGATGGTGGTTATAACTTTACTGGCGCGGGAGGTATTGGTGCAGATGCTTTGTTTACCTATCAAATTGAAGTATCTGAAGCAGGAACTTACCAACTTGAATATCGCGTTGCATCACCACGTGATACTAAAGGTTTTGAAGTACTAGCGAATGATAAAAGTATTGGTATTGAGCTGGTAACTCAAACAGGCGGATATCACGAGTGGAAAACGCAACAAGGATTAGCAGTTCAACTGAAAAAAGGTAAAAATACCGTGACCTTGAAATCATTGGATAATAACTGGAAACTAAATTGGTTAGCAGTTAAAAAGATATAGCGATTTAAAAGCATATGTATCAAAAGCCTACAGGTTGTTAGCTTTTGGTACGTATCACTCAAGGTTATAATTATTACTTAACCTAATGAAATTAGATTAAAATTTTACCGGATATTGAATAATGTTATTGTAGTGTTAACTATAATATATTAGCGATAAATATAATTAACTAACATTTATCGCGACTTGCTCTCTGCAGAGCAAGACAAGGACTGTCATGACATTTTATGGATTTGAAACTTTCCACATTATTTTATTTTTTCTAATCATTTATGCTATTTATATTTCACTTATTAGATACCCTAAGGTGCAATATGATAAGGATATACAGAATAAATTGCGTTTAATGGGCTTTAAGTTAAATCATAAAGTAAGTAAAAACGCATTTACCTTCTTATCGACAATCGCAGCAGCCGTTTTTCAAGATCGGGGTTTAACATCATCAAATATGAAATTAAGAAGAGATTGCACCATTTCATGGCTAATCTTTAAAAAGACAGAAGACTTTAGCTACATTATTTTTAATTTTTTAAGAGCTGAAGAGGGGTATTTTGATAACGCTATTGTACTGAGCTTTTATGATTTCAAGAATGATAAAAGTGATTTTAATGACATACTTGAAGCGGTAGAACTCTCAGAATTTATTGAGCTTTATGATAACGGAAAATATATCTCATTAGTGATTGAGTATAATTCAATTGCAGAGCAAAGCTTAATAAATATACTTGCTGTTTTGGGTATTAATAATGCTAAATATCCAAGCAAGCCTATCACAGCAGCAACAGAGCATGAGCATACTCAAAATAGCATTAAACATATAATTGATTCTGTTTGGGTGCAGGGGTCTTTACTCTTCGCCTTATGTTTTTGGTGGGGTAATTTAGTGCTTTACTCTATGCAAACGTTAAGCCTCACACTTCCTGATGATGACTTCATTCCTATTTATTGGGAAAGTAGTCCAATAGGTTTCAGCTTTTTTTTCGTGATTCAGTTAATATGTTTATACGTTTTTTCTAAGGTGTTCTTAACATTAATTAACAAAAATAAAGAAGAAAATTCGTTCATTAATGCTTTATATACAGCATTAATTTCTCTAGCTTTTTTATCACTAAATTACTTCTCTGGGTTTGAGGCAGAAAATAACTTTGTCATGGAAACCGAGCGAGTTTTGCTGGCAGCAGAGCAAGAACTGGATAATAACATCAGCCAAGCTGATGTTGAGTTTTCATCCAAAAATATTCCGTTAATTTCGCCGGAAATAATTAAAATGGTCAAAAATTCAGAGTTTAAATCTCTCTCCAGCAAGCTTGAAACTTACCATACATTATTAGCATCAGATATTTCTTATGATAGCTTGCTTTATAAAGTGTACCTGTCATTTTCAATTGATGATAAACAAGTGCTAAGCGCTATTCTTCGTTGGAAAAGACAACAACCGGAAAATTTACAACCTGTACTTGCAGAGGCTTTTTATTACTATGGTAAAGCTTGGCGTACGAGAGGAACAAATGGTTCAAGTTCTACCCCAGTAGAAGATATTAAAGCCATGGAGGTCTTATTGCTAAAGAGTAAAAAGTTATTGGCAGAAGCAAAGGCTAATAATCGCTTTGAGTTAGTGGCTACTGCTCTGATGATTGATGTAAATAGAACTTTGGGGGATTACGATCTTGCTCAAGAAATTTATAGTGACGTTATCGGTAAATTTGAAGGCTCTTACTTACTCAGATATCGATTTTTAATTGCCGCTCAACCTAGATGGGGCGGTAACTATAGAACAATAAAGCGTGTTGTTGACGAGGCCCAATTTCATAGTGATAAAAATGATCAGTTAGTTTTATTAAAAGGTTACTTATTTGAAGAAGCTGGTGATATAGCAGCTATAGACGGTGATCATCATGAGGCGGGGATATTTTATAGTAAAGGACTTAAATTCGGCTCAAATGATAAATTATTATGGAAGAAAGGTAAAAGTGAATATCGTCAGCAGCATTACTCTTCAGCACTAGGTTTTTTTAATCAATCCATTGCATTGAATAGTAATGATCATGACTATTACTATTGGCGATCTTTAACGCAAACGCGTTTAAAAAATTTCCGTGCTGCAAAAGAGGATCAGCTCTTGGCCAATGCATTACAATCTAATAGTACAAAATATAATGAGAAGACTGAAGCGCTTACACAAGTAGTGGGTAATGCAAATTATCGGGAATACTATGGATTTTCATTATCAGGGGATGTAAAAGATAAAGCGTTATTAGTCAGTGATAAAGCAGTAAATGAACAAGCATCTCTTTTATATAAAGAGGCATTATCATCAATCAAAAAAAATGATGCTGATTGGGCAGCAATTAAGTTAATAGAAGCGATTGAAATTGATCCACACCAAATAGAGTTTTATCTGGCATTGGATATGGTATTAGGTCAAACAAAACAATGGCAACCCATAATTAATTATTGGCGGAAGTTTATCGCGTTATACCCAGACAATAACAGAGCCCATTTTGAAATTAGTGGTACTTACCATCATTATAAAGATGCAAAAAAAGCACTGTATCATCTTAAAAAAGCTGCTGTTCTAGGACATATAGAAGCCAAAAAATCATATGAAAAGCTTAATCTTAATTAAGGACTGTGGGTTTATAAATTAACAGCTAACAGCTTTTCCTTATTATCTTGTAACCAGTATTTATTGGCATTGTCCTGAATGTATTGCGAGTAGAAGTCGTAGTTCACTTGTGCGATTGGATCACTACATAGTAATAAGGCTATATCTAAACTCAGGTCTTTATTTCCAGCAAGTCTTGCTTGTTCAAAAGTGCGCTGTGCATGGTGATTGAAAAGCTCAGTGTTTACATTCGCTTGTGCTAGCAAGGTTTTAAGATAAGAATTTTGTGCATTATCCGTCGCATTACTTGTAATCAAGGCTTCCGCCTCTATCAGCCTGTCTTGTTTGAGATAATGTTGCATTAATTGTCGTCGACTAGATTGCGCGACCCAATGGTCCGGTGTTAACTGTGTATATTCCAATACCTGTTTCCAATGGGGTTCTTTATCTGAAGGCGTTTTAGCAAAAATAGCGTAATGAAAGGGGATTTTAGCAAAATGATAAATAGGCAATTGGTAACTTTTCATCTTACTTTCGGCTTGTTGTAAGTACAGGTATCTGTCTACTTCTTCATGGTGTTTATGCGCGAGTACAGATAAGTAGGTTAGTGCATCTAATTCACGTGGCACGTCTTTGGCATCAAGAGATAATTGTGCCGAGTTAAGTAAATTCACTTTAATCGCGGCATAATCATCTTCTTGATGGTCTAACCATGAATGAGCAAGCCACGCATCGGCTTGACGTTTTAAATCGCCAATTTGCTCAAAGTACTTAATGGCTGAAGTCAGTTTATGTGAACTTAGTTCATATAACTCTTTACGGGTAAGGATTTGACTCTGAAAAAGTAAGGCATTTCCCAGTTGTTGCCAATTGCCTTGTCCCTCCGCACTATTCGCCAATTTATCTGCCATGACCATGGCCTTTTCCAATTCTCCCATTTGAATATAGGCACTAATTAACGCCCCTAAAATAATGAGATCATTAGGAGAACGTTGGTGTGCGATGGATAAGTTTGCTTGTTTAAGTTCTGGCGTTTGCGCGTTATTGAGTAGGTCATAAATGACATTCTGCTGTAAATGCTGCTGTAATTGTTTGATAACGTCATCGGTAGAAACACCGGTTAACTGTCCTTGCCAATCAGCAAAAGGCCCTTTCACTAGAAAATCAATATAACTCTCTTGGTCATGTCTGCGAACTTGCGCCGTTAATATTATTGGGTGAGTAGGCGCTAAGCTGCGATATTGCAGCTCTAGGGTATTGTTAAACTCTGCAGTGGTGATATTGGGTATCGCGGTGAAATCAAAATATTCGTTATCATCAAGAGTAATACTATCTTCAAGGCGAATGTCATCTTTACCTTGGACGTTCGAAATAGGAATGTAAGCAATATTTTTCAGTACACTTTCGCCTTGTGGAGCCGTTGTACTTTGAAAAGTGATTACAACAATAATGAACAGCATTACACTAGCAATCAATGCGTATGACCAATAATTCTTTACTTTAGCCTGTGCTGTTGTCGGTAAAGGGCTTGGTGCAGAGCTAGGTAAAGCACTCTGTGATGTGTTCGATAGAGTAGCCGGAGAAATGGCCGGCGAGGTACTCGATGGAACAACAGCATTATTAGTTGTTCGGTTTTGTTCAGATACTGATAATATCATTTCAGTAGCTAACAGCCACTGATAGCCTCGCTTAGGAAACGTTTTAATGGCATCGTTACCAAATAAACTTCTTAAATGACTAATGTTTTGAAATACCGCTTGCTCAGAAACGACTTTACCTTGCCAGACTTGCGCTAGAATATCGTCCTTACTCAGCACTTTGTCTGCTTGTTCAATAAGTAGGGCAAGTAGTTTCGCTTCGTTGTGGCGAATGGCTAATGACTGGCCATTTTCTACTAAGACTAGACTCTCGCTGTCAAATTCAAAATGTTTAAAGCTATAACGCATCGTTTACTTAAGTACCTGAATGATTGTTTCGCATTTATCTTAACTGATTAGTTATCAAAGTGTCAGGGTGGATTGTGTAAATATATTTCCAGTTGAAATTTTATTATCTTAAAGTAACGACTTGCTAGTATTCATTTACGTGGCATTATTGATTTAATTTTATTACCTTATTGATTTTGTCGACGGTGTTAGACGTTGTTAGACGTTTGATATTCACTAAATTCAGGCTGAAATCAGCGGAGTTGTTAATGTTTCCTCGAAGTAGTCGCCTAACCTTAATTATTATGGCGTTGAGTTTGATTGGCTTATTTTCATTTGGTGCTATAGCCCATGGTGTAGATGAAAGTACCCGTCTATTTTTACAAAACAATACCGGGGTTCAGTTTTTCCCTTTTATGTACATTGGCGCAAAACATATGGTGACCGGGTACGATCACTTGCTGTTTTTAGCGGGTGTTATTTTCTTTTTATACAAGAGCAAAGACATATTACTTTATGTCAGTATGTTTACTTTGGGTCACAGCTTAACTCTACTCTTTGGTGTGCTCGGCGATATACAGGTAAATGCCTATATTATTGATGCTATTATTGGTTTTTCTGTGGTGTATAAAGGCTTTGATAATTTAGGTGGCTTTCAGCGCACTTTAGGTTTCAGTCCAAATGCTAAAATGGCAGTACTGGTTTTCGGCTTATTTCATGGCTTTGGCTTAGCGACAAAGCTACAAGAGTTTCAGCTACCCCAAGATGGCTTATTAGCGAATTTAATCGCGTTTAATATAGGCGTAGAACTAGGGCAATTTACCGCGCTAATGTTGATATTATTGCTGATTAGCTTTTGGCGAAAACATCATTCATTTAAGCAATTTTCAACGGTAAGCAATACCTTATTAATGAGCGCAGGTTTTATGCTGATAGGTTTTCAGTTAACTGGTTATTTTACTGTTTAGTAAGCTAAACAGTTTATTATCAAAGAAATAATTTACTAAATTCGATATTGAAGAGATATATTTATGCAACATACGTTATCAAATAAGGCCTTGTTAAAATCAACCATTATCGCTGTGGCGATTGCTGGCTTAGTGCTCGTTAGTTTTATATTACCAGCAGAATATAATATAGACCCAACAGGTGTTGGCACCAAACTGGGCTTAACGGCTTTAGCTAATCCGGTGGCTACTTCGGAAATTAAAACTAAACAAAATCAGAGTAATACAGATAACCAACAAGCAGCCGATATTATTGAAGTTATAGTGCCTGCAGGACGTGGTGTTGAATATAAATTCGCAATGACGCAATTTAAGAAAATGGAATACCAATGGCAAACAGATGACACAGCACTTTTCTTTGACTTACACGGAGAACCTGAAGGTGATACTACGGGGTATTATGAAAGTTATGCTATTGCGACGTTAACTGAAATGAAAGGTAGTTTTACTACGCCATTTACTGGTATTCATGGCTGGTATTGGAAAAACACTTCAGATAAACCGGTTACTGTGAAGCTTAACGTAAGTGGCGAATACACTATTGTTGGCTTAAAGAAATAAAGCTTTTGGCTGGTTTTAACTCGATTTTAGTGAGCAGTTACTAATGGTTAGATCTTTAATAATTGATTGACTAACCACGAGTTATCTTTTTTTATTAATTGTATTTGTCTTACTTCTTTATAAATTCTCTCATTGCGTTTTCCGGTTAATAAAACGGTCATACTTACTTGGATATTAGCTGAATCAATTACTGTTGTGGCTAATCGTTGAGTGTTTATGGTCACTGAGTCGAATGATAAGTTAAGTCCGCGTCGCGAAAAATTATTAAGCGTTTTATATTTTATGATTTCTTTTTTAAAGCTGACAGAACTCAGTGAAAGGGCGGCATTTAGATCTTTTTGATTATATATCGCATCAAAAAATGCAATGGTGATATCTGCTTCTGACGGGCCAGATACTTCTTCAGTACAGCTAGTGGTTAAGTAAAGCATAGATAATATAAGTAATAAACCCATATAACGCACTAGAGGTATCATCATGATTTTTCCTTTTTTTATTATATTAGCTTGTTATTTTTATCTAAAGTTAGCTATGAGGTAAATAATTTAAACGAGTATTAACTCACGCTAAATGTACAAGTAAATTAGTCTGGTTGTTATAACCATAGCCTTTAGGATTGAGAAAAGAAAAGGGGAAAGTAAACTATTTTAATTTTTCTTTAACTGAAGAAAAAGGAGAAAGCTTTAGCGCAGTGAGAATAAACTGCTTAAAATTAATCGGCATAATAACGAACAAAGCAATGCCTTTATCAAAGTTAGGATTTATCTGACAATAATAGTTTATTTCACTTTTTTCACTGGCTTTAAACGAGTTCACCTCTGACTCACTGTAATTACTACTGCGACCCACATTGAGTAAACAACGTAAGTTGAGTAACGAACTCAAGTCTCCACTGCCATTGAATTGCTCAAATAACTGTTTGGGTTGCTTTGCTAATTTTTCACTTGGCCAAACTATTGCCGCTTTGTTGGCGATAGCACGATACATCGCTGGGCTTAACATGGTATCCGCGTAATAAATATTTTTCAGAGGATTTTTAAGCCAATATAAAAAAGCCTGCGTCATTGAGAATATAAAGGTATTCCCACCCTTTCGGTATTGAGGGTAAAACGCCGCTGATGCTCTAATCAGGATCTCTTGCTCACTTTTGGTAAAAGTAATCAAACAATAACCGACGACTTCTTTTTGATAATAATAGATTCGAAGCTTTCGTGAAAACACATCATTGGCATCAAAGTACTTACTAAAATACAGTTCAGCGTCAACATCATTGAAGCTAGAAGTAATTAATTTAATAAGTGCTTTTTTAAGAGGGCTATCGAGCCATTTTTTAGATTGGTCGTAGTCAATAGAATTAAGGTTCATACGGTACTTCTAGCTGATTATTGTTGTTTTGGCTATTTTCGATCTTAGCACGGCTAAAAAATCCATTCACCTTATAGAAACTAGATTTAATCTCTTATACTTTGACATTAGTGCTTAGCATTGGCAAAGTAATTTTTTAAATGCCAAAAGATAATAATAATGAAACAAATAAGCGCTCACATAAGTAAAAATCATAGCAAAAAAAATCAATTTAAACCTTCCCCTTTAATGGTCGCGGTTCTTTTATCTTTAGGTGTGGCAGTAAGTGCCTGCCAAGATCCTAATGCTGGCGTGCAAAGTGCGGCAAAGACCACTGAAACAGAGAAATCAGTAGAAGTTGCTGTGGTTGACCAAGCACAATTAGCCCAAGAAATTTCGAAGAAATATATTATTACTGATGGCCATATTGATGTACCGTACCGTTTAGAAGAACTATTCGAAAATGTTGCTGAGCATACAGAACATGGCGATTTTGATTTTCCAAGAGCTGTTGCCGGCGGCTTAGATGCGCCATTTATGTCGATATATATTCCGGCATCACTTGAAAAAACAGGTGGCAGTAAAGCCCTCGCTGATAAATTGATCACTATGGTTGAAGACATAGTGAAAGAAGCACCTGACAAATTTTCCTTAGCTTATTCAACGGCTGAAATTGAAAAAAACTTTGCTAAGGGCATCATTTCGTTGCCAATGGGCATGGAGAACGGCAGTCCAATTGAAGGTGATTTAGCTAACCTTAAACATTTTTATGACCGCGGTATCCGCTATATTACGCTGACCCACTCAAAAGCTAATCATATTTCAGACTCCTCTTATGACGAAGCTCGCCCAGCTGGTGGTTTAACTGATTTTGGTAAAACATTAGTAGCAGAAATGAATAATGTTGGCGTTATGGTAGATGTTTCTCACATATCTGATGATGCCTTTAATGATGTGATGGCGGTAAGTAAAACACCTGTTATTGCTTCACACTCTTCTGCTCGTCACTTTACGCCAGGTTTTGAGCGTAATATGAGTGATGACATGATTAAAACGCTAGCGAAAAATGGTGGTGTTATTCAAATCAACTTTGGCTCTAGCTTTATTACTCAAAAAGCCATTGAGTACGGTAAGGTGCGTAAAGAAGCAATCAAAGTTTTCACGGAAGTAAACAAACTCGACAAAGAGAGTGCTGAAATTACAGCATTTAAAGATGAATACAAAATCAAAAACCCATACCCATACGCAAGTTTAAATGATGTTATTGATCATTTTGACCATGTTGTTAAATTAGTGGGTATTGATTATGTGGGTATTGGCTCTGATTATGACGGTGTTGGTGATAGCCTGCCAAGTAACCTAAAAGATGTGGCTTCATACCCAAATTTGATTGAAGGCTTGTTAAAGCGAGGTTACAGCGAGCAAGATATTGCCAAGATTCTTTCAGGCAATGTGATGCGTGTTTGGAAAGCTGTTGAGGTTTATGCTGCACAGCATTAGGTTTAAATAGTTACTAGCCCTCATTAATTTAGCTTAACCCAATTTAGCTAAAATTAATGAGGACTGTTTTGCACATTAACAATTGCCAATCATCTTGCTTATTAAGTATTGAAATTGGCAATTTTTTATATCCGATACTATTTTAAGACGAATGATTACTCGCCCAGTTCAGGTCAAGCACTAGTTATAATGACGGGTCAAAATCAAAGCGAGTTAAGATGTTATTTAACGGCTTATCTAAGCTAGCATAACGCCATTGTGATAATGCGTTTTTTGCCGCTTGCTCAAATACCCCTTTTGGCGTCGATTCAGTCACGACAATATTATTTACCCTTCCATCCAAACTGATGCTAAAAGACATAGTGACACTGCCATGTACTTTATTCGTTAGTGCTGCTTGTGGCCAAACAGGCTCCGCATGGTGAAGTAACGTTCTGTCGCGTGTCTTAATTTTGGCTTTAAGCTGATTAACTTGTGAACTCACTTTTTTTGTTAAGACTCGGGCGCCATGAAAATCATTCATATTAAGTTGTGTGACTTGTTTCTCGCTATTGGTTATTACCGTAAAAGCGCGATTAATATCCGGAGAGTACCAGTGGCCATTGTTTGCTTTAAGTAACCGTGTTTGTCGCGCTTTACCTGCCCATCGATAGCAAATCTCTTGCCCACAAGGTTCAAGAATAAACTCACTTTTATCTTCGAGTAAATAGCTGCCTAATAAGGCCGATATTTCGTCTGTAGTAGCATCACTGGCGACATAGTTAGTACGTGGTAATGCGTGTTCCTGTAATGTATCGGGTGATGATTTTACTGTATTCTCTACCCAAGATTGATGTGCACTTGTACGGGTGTAATATTCTTCGACACCATAAAGTCCCTCACCTTGTTCATTATTACGTTGATGTGAGCTAACCCCGGCAACTTTAAAGCCCGATGGTGTGGTAATAAATGCTGGGCCACCGCTATCTCCAGGACCGCTAATTCCTTCAAGTATCAGTGCTTTATTTTCAGGACTATCAAAATCAAATTTTATCCATAACGCTTCTACGTCATCAATGATATTTTCAGCATGGTTTATTCTCTCACTACTACCGGTAACGCCTAATTGTCCGTTGCCTGTATCACCCTGACCGACAAACCAAACATGCTGTAATTTTTCATCATTATTTTGATAGATAGCGGTACTTGTTACGCCCGTGACTTTTCGATCAAGTTTCAGTAGTGCAATATCATGATTGAGGTTGTTTTGTTGATTATATTGCGGGTGCACAATAATATAGTCGACTTGGTATTGATTACCGCCAATGATAACTTTCTGCTGAGCGGGTAGGTAAGGAGTGCCATGGGCAGCGGTTAAAATCCATTGTTGATTAATTAAGGTACCTGTTAAATAGGTGAGGTTGATCACGCTTGGATATTGATTGTCGGATACTTGATAATTCACCGCTGGTGTATCATGACGAATAATAATGGCTTGGCTAATAAACGTTGTGCAAAGTAAAAGTAGTAGTAAATATTTCATGGCAGCCTTAAAGTAGGGAATGGATCTATAAATGTGTAATTGCCTTTATCCACTAGGTATTAAAACATTACCAGTTTATGCTACGTAACAAGTTATATTCTTTAGCTATCCAAAACCTATCGAGCTATTTAAGACTTGTTAATGAATTGAAAATAAAGAATTTTAATGATTATTAATAAAAACATCACCATTGAAATATTAATGAGTTCACCCTTTAACAGTGGTGGATTAACAGTGAATTTCAGCCAAAACAGGGTGGAATATCAACAGAACATATTGGTATTACAACCTAAAGTATTAGAGCTTTTAGTCCTGCTGTGTGCCGCACAAGGTCAAACCCTTAGCAAACAAACGTTAACTGCCGCTTTATGGCCAGAGACTATTGTTGGCCCTGATTCGTTAGCGAATTCAGTGACTCGTTTACGTAAAGTACTGGGTGACGATGCTAAGAATCCACAGTTTATTGAAACGGTGCAGCGAAAAGGTTATCGCTGGTTACAAGAGGTTGATCTCACCAAGCATAAAATAACCAATAGAGAAACTGTACTGGCTTTTACTGGAGTAGCCATTTCAGCGGCTTTTATTTGGGCAATATATAGCACATTACTTACGCCAAATGTAAATCCGAGCATAACATCTGCAAAAGCGGCAGAAGAAATAACAACAGGAGGAGAAAAGTTTCCTTTCCCCGACTTACATATCGAACGCTTAGCTGAGGGTGGTTATGAAATTCAGGTAGGTATTGATGGGGAGTTAACGGAAGAGCGAAAAGTAGCTATGTTAAAAGAAATCAAGCGTATTACCGGTGAAGAACACTCTGATATGATTTTTACCATTGACCCAATTAAGCATGATTGTAAGCAAGAAAAAGGTGTCAAAGGCCAAGTGGTTTGCGCAGATAAATCGCTGAAAAAGACAAACCACTAAGTAGTGTACCTAAAACTAATCAATGCGTGAGACGCAATTATTTTTCAAGGTGATAGCTAAGGTAATAGCTAGGACGGTTTCTAAGGTGAAAACGCAATCGCTCGTACTTGTAAAATAGCTTCGCCACCGTCTTTGTCTGTCATGCTTGGTGTTAAATAAATTGCGTCAATATGCTCAGGTAATATGCCGTGATCTATTGAACTTTCTGGTGTCCATTTTGGTCGGTAGAAGTCTTTCAAATCAACTTCTTTTGTTGTCCAGCCTTTGGTTTCCGGTAATTTAATTTGGTAATGGGCATAACTCTGGTCACCATCTTTCCCATATTCGAGCTGTGATAACTTAATGATCAGGGGAATATCACACTGGTAAGTTAACCGTATTTTCTGATTACCTGCTAATGAAGCCATAGGGAGTTTATGAATAAGCTCTATCCATGAGTTTCGCTTTTCATCAACTCGAGGGACACGTTTGAATTTAATCCAAATACCGCCATGTCTAATAAGCTTTTCGTTAATAATGGCTTCACTGCCATAGGGATCAGTATCATAACTCCATAGATGTTTATCCAAAGGGCTAAGCGTATTGTCAGCCTCCGCGGGCATTGCAGATAAGAAGAGGAAACTAACCAAGCTAGCAAACAGCGATGTTTTGAAAAAGTGCATTTATATCCTTTAAATTAATGTGCAAGCAGCGTAATGATAAAACAAGCTAGCCCTTCAAGATAGTTTTTAGGTCACCAGCTAAGGTTATTCATTGCGATTTAGGAGGTAGATGTATAGTGTCCATCTGAGATTGCTGTTGCCAGTCATTCACATCATATTTTGCTAATATCTGTTTTAGCCGGCCACTTTCCCTAAGCGCCTGTAAACCTTCATCAAACACAGGTATTAATGCTTTATCGAATAACGATGAAAAGCCCAGAAATAGTGGGGTAAAGTCTCCCTGTGTACCCGCATAAACGATAGTGTAGTTGGGTAGTTTTGCTAAGTGAAATTGTACAGTGAATCGAGAGTCTAGCAATATATCCAAGCGTTTCATTTGTAGCATATCTAACTGTTTTTGCAGAGGAGAAATGCCACTAGCCGAAAAAATGTGTGAGGTATTCTCTTCTATTAAATGACCGAGATCCGTGCCGTATTGATAGCCATTAATGGTACCTAAAATAGCATTGTCTTTTAACTTAGTTGCCAAATCATCAATATTTTTAAAACGCCAGGGTTGATCAGCATGTACATAGAAATCATTGTATAAGCCACCAAAACTGGTCTGGCTTTGTTGGAGCTGGAACTCAGCTATATGCTGTGGTGTTAAGGCAAGTAATATATCTACTTTGCCCTTCTGAGCGAGATCTAGTGCTCTTGCTAAAGGCATTAGAGACAACTTCACTTTGATTGTATTATTGGCTGCTATTTCCTTCACTATCTCAACCAAAAAACCCGGTAAAGTTCGGTCATCGCAGATATAAGGACACCACTCATCAGACGCTACCACTAAGGTTTTCGCCTGTACTTGTGCAATAGAGACACTTAACCACAAAAGGGGAAAAGTGAAGCTCCAAAGTCTTAGTTTTGTAGTGAGTTTTATCATGCCATTCTTCTCATTAAAACTTATACCAATGGTACTAATTAATTGCCCATATTCAAATGGTCTTAATTTACAATTTCTGCGTTGCGCTCTATCCCAATAGCTAGCTATTACTCAATCACGCGCCTTGAACTTGAAAATTTATCCTCATTGAATTTTGATCACTAAATTAATACAAATGGTATTACTTAAGAGCCATAAGTGACCGCGAAAGTCACTTATGGCTTATAATCAACATAATTGGTCATATAACAATCAATAAAAATGTTACTTTCTGTATTATTTAGTTATCGAGATGCTTGGGTAAGCCCGCTGCCCGCCACAAATAATAGAGTGCTGGCAAAACAAGTAAGGTTAATAGCATAGCACTTGCCATACCGCCCACCATAGGTGCTGCGATACGACTCATTACTTCTGAGCCTGTACCTGAGCCATATAATATGGGTAATAAACCAATAATGACAGTGCCACCGGTCATCATAATAGGTCTAATCCTTAAGCCTGCGCCATAGAGTACAGCTTGTAATAGCTCGTCTTTACTCGTGATTCTTCCTTCATTATCGCTCAATAAGGCATGATATGCTTGATTCAAATAGACCAGCATAATAACGCCAATTTCAACGGCGACGCCAGCAAGGGCTATAAAACCAACACCTACCGCGACAGAAAAATTAAAACCTTGTAAATACATTAGCCAAATACTACCGACCATCGCTAGCGGCAATGTGCCTAATATCATCGCTACTTCTACTATATTTCTAAAACTTAAATACAGTAATACAATGATGATGGCTAAGGTTAGCGGCACCACATAAGTGAGTTTTTCTTTCGCCCGCTGCATGTATTCATATTGACCTGCCCACGCAATAGAGTAACCCGCAGGTAATTTTAATTGCTCATCAACCACTTTTTGTGCGGCATTAACATAACTGCCAATATCTACACCCTCGATGTCAATAAAGGCCCAGCCATTTAAGCGAGCATTTTCAGACTTGATACCAGGCGGTCCATCTTCAATAAATATATGGGCAACATCACCGAGTGAAATACGTTGACCATTCGGGGTCACAATAGGCAGCAGTGATAACTGCTCTGGTGAATTTCGGTAATCTTGAGGATAACGTAAACTGACAGGATAACGCTCTAAACCCTCTACGGTATTGGTTACATTCATACCACCAATAGCGGTAGCAACCACTTGCTGAATATCACTAATATTTAAGCCATAGCGTGCGGCTTTGCCTCGCTGAATATCAACCTTGATGTAGCGACCACCTGCAACACGTTCTGAGTACACAGAGGCTGTGCCGGGTACGTCAGCTAGAATGGTTTCCAATTGCTGACCTATTTGTTGAATCACATCGAGTTTGGGACCCGCTATTTTAATACCAACGGGTGTTTTTATGCCGGTTGCTAACATATCAATGCGGGTTTTAATGGGCATAACCCAAGCATTGGTGACTCCAGGGAGTTTAACTAAGGCATCAAGTTCTTTTTTCAAGCTCTCCGTGGTAACTCCTTCGCGCCATTCACTTTGTGGTTTCAGCTGAATAAAGGTTTCTATCATGGTTAACGGGGCGGGATCTGTGGCCGTTTCCGCACGACCTACTTTACCAAAAACGGTTTTTACTTCAGGTACGGTTTTAATGAGTTTATCGGTTTGTTGTAACAGCTGCCTTGCTTGACCAATAGAAATGCCGGGATAAGTGGTTGGCATATACATGAGGTCACCTTCATCCAGTGGCGGAATAAACTCACTACCAATTTTATCAAGGGGGTATAAACCAATGAGTAGGACAACAACAGCGGCAGATAAAGTTACTTTAGGGAAACGTAATACAGCTTTGAGGGCGGGCATATACAACGCTGTGAGTAAGCGATTTACAGGATTTTTATGTTCTGCTAAGACTTTACCGCGAATAAAATAGCCCATCAGTACGGGTACTAAAGTAATAGCTAAGCCAGCCGCCGCTGCCATGGCGTAAGTTTTTGTATAAGCCAATGGTGAGAACATTCGACCTTCTTGCGCTTCAAGGGTAAAAACAGGCATAAAACTTACGGTGATGATCAGTAAACTGAAAAATAGTGCCGGACCTACTTCACACGCTGACTCGGTAACTATCTTCCAGCGATGTTCATTACTGATCGGTTGATCGTTAGGCAAGCGTTCTAAATGTTTATGCATATTTTCAATCATGACAATAGCACCATCAACCATAGCGCCGATGGCAATGGCAATACCACCAAGTGACATGATATTAGCGTTCAATCCCTGGGCGTGCATGACGATAAAGGCGGTTAAAATGCCGATGGGGATACTGACAATCACCACTAAAGAGGAGCGTAAATGAAACAGAAAAATAATACAGACCAAGGCAACTACCGCAAACTCTTCTAACAGTTTCATCGCTAAATTTTCAACTGCACGCTCAATTAATGCCGATCTGTCATACACAGGAACAATTTCTACGCCATCGGGTAAGCCCTTTTTTAGTTGTTCAAGTTTGGCTTTTACGCCATTGATGACTTGTTGAGCATTTTCACCAAAGCGCATAACGACAATGCCGCCAACGGTTTCGCCTTCACCATTTAGCTCGGCAATACCACGACGCATCTGAGGACCAGTAACTATTTCAGCGACATCTTTAAGTAATAACGGGGTGCCATTTTCATTGACGCCCAGCGGAATGTTCTCAAGATCATCAACACCTTTCAAATATCCAGTAGCACGTACCATGTATTCAGCTTCGGCCATTTCAACCACCGAAGCACCAATTTCTTGGTTACCTTGTTTGATTGCGGTTTGAATAAGCGATAATGGAATGCCAAACGCTCTGAGTTTGTCTGGATCAACTTGTACTTGATATTGCTTAACCATACCGCCAAGTGCGGTAACTTCTGAAACGCCTTTTACCGTTTGCAATTCATACTTTAAAAACCAATCTTGTATACTACGCAATTGACTTAGATCGTGTTGACCCGTTTTATCAATAAGCGCATACAAATATACCCAACCGACACCGGTTGCATCAGGACCTAATTGTGTCTTCGCATCATTTGGTAAGTTTGGCGCTACTTGACTTAAATACTCTAATACTCGAGAGCGAGCCCAATAAAGATCAGTATCTTCGTCAAAAATGACATAAACATAAGAGTCTCCGAAAAAGGAGAAACCACGGACAGTTTTTGCACCGGGTACTGATAACATAGCCGTTGTTAGTGGGTAAGTCACTTGATCTTCAACCACTTGAGGAGCTTGTCCTGGATAGCTAGTTTTGATGATAACTTGCACATCTGATAAATCAGGTAACGCATCAACGGGGGTATTTTTTACTGAATATAAGCCGATCCCGACTAAAATCATGGTCGCTAATATGACAAAAAATCGATTGCCAACCGACCAACGTATAATCCCGCTGATCATTGGCTTGCTCCTGTAGCGATTGTGCCTTTTATGGCGTTGTCAGGCATTTGATGTGACATGCCTTTTGTCATTGTCATCGCACTGACTATAACAAATTCGCCCTGCTGAATTTCGAAGGTAAACATCAAATAAGCATCAAGCGTAAAAAGCGTCATATCAACATTTTCACCAACGATGAAATCAACACTAGCAGGTTCACGGTTCCATTTTTCAATGGCTTCACGATCGATAGTGACCATGCGGTGATCGGTCATCACGGCAGTGACAGTACCGTGCACTGTTGCGGAAATAATCTCGTTAACCGCTGTTGTTTCAGTCATGTTGTCTTGGTGTTGTTCTAAATCCATACGTTGAAAATCAGACGTTTTGCTTGATTCTGAATCAAGCAGAAATTGCGCAGAGCTGACCACTATTTCGTTTTCGCTTAAGCCGGATATAATTTCCACATGTTTACTATCAAAACGGCCAACTGTTACTGCAATAGATTTAAAGTAACCTTCACCAAGGGCAAGGACCACACGGTCTTGATTGCCTGTTCGAATTAAGGCTTCCTTAGGAATAAGTAGTGCTTTCTCATCGGTATTACTATGAATGGTGATCTGGGCAAACATATTCGGTTTAAACTGACCATTTTCATTGCTAAAGCGCAAGCGGACTTTGACGGTGCGGGTTTGGGGTTCTAAAGTAGGGTAAACAAAATCAACATGCCCTTGCCATACTTTTCCGGGTAAATAATCAAGTGTCATGGTAATGGGAGTACCTTGTTTTACTTGCCCAGCTTGGCGTTCAAAGACCTCAGCTTTTACCCATACCTGTGATAAATCACCGATAGACATCAACGTTGAGCCTGGTTTAACAAAAAAACCTTCTCGGATATTAAGGTTTTCGATAACCCCATTTTGTGGAGCAAAAAAAGTAATGTTTTGCTGAACTTTACGTGTTTGTTTTAATTCGTCAATAGCCGATTGAGGCAATTGTAAAGCCACTAGTCGATTTTGTGCAGCTGTGATTAAGCGTTCATTCTTCCTGTTTAATGCGAGTAATAATTCCTCTTGAGCATTGACTAATTCAGGTGAATAAATTTTATAAAGCGGCTGTCCTTTAACGACAGGTTCACCAATTGATTTTACAAAAAGTTTGTCTACCCAGCCTTGCACTCGAGGATGAATGTGTACTAATTTATCTTCATCATAAGTGACATAACCGACCGTATTAATTTTAGTCTGTAGGCTTTGTATCTTAGCGCGGGTAGTGCGTACACCAAGGTTATTAATAACACTGGGAGATATTTTTATTGTGCCAGCACCTTCATTTTTTTCGTTACTGGATTGATTGTCATAATAAGGGATTAAATCCATGCCCATGGGCGACTTACCTGGTTTGTCCCGTTGATAATTGGCATCCATGGGTGCTACCCAATAAAGTGGCTTATCCTCTTTCTCTATGGCAACTTCAGATCCTGGTTGTGGTTGACTTGGTAGCAACTTTACTACAATTAACGTAATGATGGCACCAAGCACTATGCCGGTAATTAAGCTGCCCTTAGTGGCTGATTTTTTGCTGTTATTTTTGTCAGTATTATTAGTGTTCATAATGTTTCCTCACGCTGAGCAAAAGTTTGTTGTAGCATTGCAGACGTATTTTCAAAGGTATGATTCGTTGTTAAACTACCGACAAAAAGGTAATTCAATTCTAAAATTATTTTTTGTTCTTCCACGGCAATTTTTAGCTGTTCAATTTCAGCATTAAGTACGGCAATACGTGATCTGACTACTTCTGAAAAATCACCATCATCATTGGTATAGGCTGTTAATGAAGCTTCTGCTTGGTCATGTATTTGTGGCAACAATCTAGTGTTATAAAGTGTTTTACGGCTATTAAGGCGTGACAAACGACCTTGTGCACTCGAGAACGCACCGAGTAGTTGACGTAGTAATAATATTTTTTCTGTTTTGACTGCTTCTGTTGCTGAAATAGCTGATTTGACTGTCATATCTTGACGATTATCAGTAAAAAGTGGCAGGTCAAAAGTCACACCTACAGAGAATAAGTCTGCACGACTATTACCCATAGGGTCATCATCTCGATAACCATAACTCGCATTAACACCCCATTCAGGCTTATATGCTTGCTCAGCTAAATTGATACCTGTTTTCGTTGCTAATATTTTTTTATCAAGCGCGAAAACAGCCGGATGTTTAGCAAAGTGTTGAGCGAGCTCTTCAACGGATAACCAATTGTTATTACTCGCTAACTTATTACTTTCAGAATGCGCGCTGGCTAAACCCTTATGAATCAAGTCTAGCTGAGGTAACTGCATGGTTAATTTCATATCGTGTAACTGACTAAGAGCATCTATTGTCTCTTGCGTTGTATTAGCAAGAAAAGCCATTGATAGCCATTGGGATAACATGCCTAAATAAGCATTTTGCTGTTGCGCTAATATGTCTAGCCTATCATCGAGCCGAGTTAACTCAAGTTGCGCACGAACAATATCTTGCTGGCGAGTTTTACCTAACGTAGAGGAATAACTGGCTTGGGCAACATCAACTAATTGTTCGAACAACGAGCGATTTTTTTCTATGAGGGTAATACTTTGTTGCACCCGAAAAGCATCAAGCCACAAACTACCAACAGTAACTGCAACTTTTGCTTCTCTGTCGCTTCGTTGAAAGGGATACGCTTCACTTTGAATACGCAACTGCTGATTTTTTATTGCCAGGCTATCACCGCGAGGAAACATTTGGGTTATACCTACCTTTAGCTGGGTCATACCTTCTTGGGCAAAATCAAAACCGTCAGTGGGTAGGTTAGCTAGTGCGATAGACATTTTAGGATCAGGCAAACTTGAAGCAGCATGACTCATGGCTTCAATGGCTTGTTGCTGATGTTTATTACCCGAGAGCCAAGGGTCATTTTTTTGCGCTGTGATTACGGCGTCTTTAAACGACCAGACTTTCTTATCGTCGGCATAGTTATGATCAGCAGCATTAATAATGGGGCTATAAGCGAATAAGCCACTAAATGTTATAGCGCTGGTAATCGCTATGATCGCTTTAACTGGAAAAGAAAATGAAAACATAACTCCCTCCTAAGGGAATAATTATTGTAATGAATGCGAAGTCACTATTAACCTATTAACCCGTTTGCTATTGGCATTAAATTAAAAGGACTAGATGCTTTTTGTGTCGTCGATGGTTTGTTAGTTGTCACTGATAATTATTTAAAACAACAAAATTTAGACGCAATGAGGCTGTGATTAGCTAAGTATAGGTGGTCTATAAAGGGAGATAAGTGTTTGACTAGCAGCTAAAGCAATAGGGGTGTTTATCTTACTTTCAATGGCAAAAACAGGGGTGAAATTAATGATGGTTGAAAATGCTGATACGGTAGAACAACCCGTTGTTAAGCAGTCACATTCTTGAGCACAGCAATCTTCGCTAGCCATAGTAGAGCATGATGTTGTCATCGTTTCTTCATCACATTCAGACATCGTACTCATATCATGAGTTGAGCCGTCTGTTTCTTCCATCATATGATGTGAACCTTTCATCGATGACATTACAGCCATAGATTGCTTACTTGTCATGCTATAAAACATAGATATAGACGCCATTGATTGACCAATAAAGATCAAACTAAGCAATAACACCATCATTGTTTTATTTATCAAAGTAGGCACAAGCAGCACTTGGGTTATACGAAACATACTCTGATCTTAACACTAATAAAAATAATATATCAATAATATCAAGGCGAATAAATTTACTCATAACTCATCGCTATATTATCGAGCTTATAATATGCTGAATTGGAGTCGAGGATGAAAGACTGTTTTTCGATAAATAGTTGTTAGGAAGACAAATTTTATCAGAACGATAGCATGTGATTCATAAAAGGTGTAAAGCTTTTACTTCCGCAGCATACGACAGAGAAATATAGAAAGCTTACGCTCAGGTTTCTTTCTTGCTATTATCGAATTTTAACGAAAAATCAACAGCTTAATTGGATTTTACATGAGTGACTATATTTTAGCCATAGATCAAGGTACCACAAGCTCTAGAGCTATTTTATTTAACCGTGAAGGCGATAAAGTACATTCTGCTCAAGAGGAGTTTCCACAATATTTTCCGAATGACGGTTGGATTGAGCATGATCCGATAGATATATGGCAAACGGTAGAACGTACCTTTAAAAAGGTCATTGCCAAAATTGACATGAGTAAAGATACTGTCAGAGCCATTGGTATTACCAATCAACGTGAAACTACATTGATATGGGATCGAAAAACAGGTGAACCATTATATCGAGCCATCGTTTGGCAAGACCGTCGTACCAGTGAATATTGTCAGCAACTTAAAGATGAAGGTAAAGAAGCATTAATCAGTTCCAAAACAGGGCTATTAATCGACCCTTATTTTTCTGCTACCAAAATAGTTTGGATTTTGGATAATGTTGACGGTGCTCGCTCCCGCGCTGAAAGAGGGGAGTTAGCCTTTGGTACAGTCGACAGTTATATATTATGGAAGCTAACAAGTGGAAAAGAACATCGTACTGATGCAACTAATGCATCGCGCACTATGTTATTTAATATACATACGCAGCAATGGGATGAAGATTTATTAAAGCTTTTTAATATCCCTCGCGGGTTATTACCTGAGGTGATGGACTCTTCCGATAACTTTGGTGTTACAGAGCAAGGCATTATGGGGATTGAAGTTCCTATATTAGCTATGGCCGGAGATCAGCAAGCAGCATTATTTGGGCAGACATGTTTCCGAGAAGGTATGGCCAAAAGTACCTATGGCACAGGCTGTTTTATGATTGTCAATACAGGTGATATCGCGTTGAAATCAGAAAATAGGTTGCTATCAACTATAGCCTATCGACTTAATGGCAAAGTAACTTATGCTTTAGAAGGGAGTATTTTCATCGCAGGGGCTACCGTACAATGGTTACGAGATGGCCTGAAACTAATTGATGACGCAAGCGATACTGAACCTTTAGCACGGCAAACACCTGTTGATCATGGAGTGTACTTAGTGCCTGCATTTACAGGCTTAGGTGCTCCTTATTGGGATCCAAATGCCCGGGGAGCAATCATTGGTTTAACTCGAGATACAGGTATTAAAGAAATTGTTACTGCTGGTTTGCAATCTGTTTGTTATCAAACTAAGGATTTACAAAAAGCAATGGAAAATGATGGTGAAAGACCTGTTGCATTTCGCGTTGATGGTGGCATGGTTGTGAATAATTGGTTGTTGCAATTTCTTGCTGATATCTTAGGTACAACGGTTGAGCGGCCACAAATGACTGAAACAACAGCATTAGGTGTTGCTTATCTTGCCGGACTAAAGGCAGGTATATATAACTCACTTGAAGAGTTAGAAACTATGTGGAAACGTGACACATGTTTTGAACCTAAACTTGATAAACCAACTCGCGATGGCTTGTACCATGGTTGGAAAAATGCTGTGCGCCGTGTTCAAAGTTAATAAATTAATAAGATAAATCAATCTCGTTCTTTACCTCGAAAGGCAAGTTTTTATAACGATTAAAGAATATTTTTCTCAGTACTTGTGAACGCTCATAAAGTGAAAGCCACTTAATAGAATTGCTATCTTTGGCACTTGCCATTTTTACCTATGCTCAGGTACTATCGTTTACAGTTACAAGACTTGGTATATATATTAGAAATAAGGAATTTTATGCGTGGAGCAGGTGGAACATCAGGTGGTTTAGGGCAGTTTTTCATTGGATTAATTATGATGTGTGGTGGTTTTTACTTACTGCTTAATGCTATTACAGTCAGTTCTAGCTTCGGTATGGGCATGCGTCTTTATGGCTTTTCTGCCATGGGTGGTAACTACAGCGTAACTAGCGGTATGGTGATGATCCCGTTTATGTTTGGTGTTGGTATTATTTTCTATAACAGTAAGAATCCTATTGGCTGGATATTAGCACTAGGTTCTATTACTGGTTTAATTTTCGGGGTGATTTCTTCGATTCGTTTTAGCATGAGAACAATGACATCGTTTGATTTAATTGTCATCTTAGTGCTCTCAATGGGTGGGATTGGTTTATTTTTAAGGTCGTTGAAGAAAATGGATGCGGCAATGCCGGCTGAATAATAAATAATAAAGTCAGTTAGATAAGGTATAGCACAATGAAATAGTGCTATACCTCAACCACTTAAAGTGAAGGATTATTTCTCCTTCATATTCCATAAAATATCTTGGCCACTACCCATGACCGTGGTTGGTAGTTTCCCATCCCACTGTTGCGCTTTAACATACTCTACTAAGGTTTTATTAGATTTGATGGCAGCTGCTTTTTTCATCATTGCTTCCGCTTCCGCTAAACCTTTTACTAAAATAGCTTCAGCTTCTGCTTTTGCTTCTATTTCAATGGCATAAGCACTACCATCGGCACGCGCTTTTTCAGCATCACGCTTAGCTTCTGCAGTGTTTACCTCACGTTGCGCTTCAAGCTTTTGGCGTTCTAAGCGATGCTTTTCTGCTGCAGCTAAGTTCTTTTCTGTTTGCTTAGTTTCTATGCTTTGTAAGTACTTTTGAGGTAATACTAAATTTTCAATTTGTACGCTATCCAGTTTTACTGGAAATTCGGACATAGCATCTAAGAGTGTTTCTTCAATTTTTTGAATCACTTGACCACGATTCTGAATGATTTGTTCTGCTTTAAAACGTGCTAGCGCATCTTTAGTTGCAGATCGTAAACGTGGGTCTAAAATACGGTTTTCAAATTGATCTAAGCCGCCGTAACCTTTATATAACTCAAAAGCTTCTGCACGAATTACGGTCCAGTTAACGGATACTTCAGCTTGTACGGGCATTTGCTCGAACGTTGATGCTTTGAGGTTTTCTGAGTTTTTTCGCGTACGTATTTCTAATTCTTCAACAGTGTCGGCGAAGGGGATTTTTGTATGCAGACCTGGATTTACTTGCGTGGTTGCTTCACCGAAACGTTTGACAATACCGACATGACCTTCATCAATGGTGTAGGGTACTTGCCATAAAATAAGCGCCGCAACAACGGCAGCAGAAATTTTTCCAAAATGTTTGGTTATTTGAGCCGTATCCAGATCGACTGGTGTTTTTGTCATTCCATTTTTCAACATGTATTTTCCTTTATTGTCATTAATAGCTCAGCAATTATTATTAGATATTTATCTTAAGAATAATTGTAACTAGAGTGTTAATAACAATAAAGCCTTGACATAATATGTCAAGGCTTTTGTTTTTATCTACCAATTTAGTATGAAATTTTAGTTGATAGAGTTAATTCAAAAAGGTTTGATAAGCGAGATTGTCGGTTTCTTCTTGCCATTGATAACCAAGATCATCAAGGTGTTGGAAAAATTCGCTTTGCTGACTTTTATCAAGATCAAAGCCAGCCAATACCTGACCAAATGCTGCACCGTGGTTACGGTAATGAAATAAGGTAATATTCCAATGTTCACCCATAGCGTCTAAGAACTTTTCTAATGCGCCAGGATGCTCAGGAAACTCAAAACTAAATAGTCGTTCATGGTTACTATTTTTAGTTGAATTTGGGCTTTTACCACCGATCATGTAGCGAACATGCAGCTTTGCTAGTTCATTGTCGGTGAAATCTCTCACTAGATAGTTTGCGCTTACTAATCCTTGCAGTAACTGTTGACGTTCTTGCACACTGCCACCAAGGCGAACACCGACAAAAATTTCAGCACTAGGCTTACCAGAAAATCGATAGTTAAACTCTGTAATGGCACGGTTACCGATAGATTGGCAAAAACGTTTAAAGCTGCCTTTTTCTTCTGGAATAGTCACCGCCAATATTGCTTCTTTCTTTTCACCTAATTCACAGCGCTCTGATACATAACGCAAGGTATGAAAGTTCATGTTTGCGCCTGAAAGTATTGCTGCTAATGACTCATTACCTTTGCTAGTTTGCGTATATTTTTGTAAACCGGCTAATGATAATGCGCCAGCAGGTTCGGCAATAACACGCGTTTCTTCGAAAATATCTTTAATTGATGCACAAATTTCATCGGTTGTTACCGTGATCACTTCATCGCAAAACTGTTGAATCAAGCCAAAAGTATTTTCGCCAATGCGTTTAACCGCCACGCCATCGGCAAACAAACCTACTTGCGTTAAATCGACAGGTTTCCCTGCCTCAAGTGCCGCTTTTAAGCAGGCTGAATCTTCAGCTTCAACACCAATAATGCGAGTGCTTGGGCTTAGTTGTTTTAAATAAACCGACATACCCGCGAGTAAACCACCGCCGCCAACAGGTATAAACACCACATCAGCATGGGGCAATTGCTGTAAAAGTTCTTTTGCTACTGTGCCTTGTCCAACAATGACTTCAACATCATCAAAGGGGTGAATAAGGGTCTTGTTTTCTGCTTTGGCATATTCAACTGAAGCGGCTTGTGCTTCATTGAAACTATTACCCACTAAACGTACTTCACCACCAAAACGCCTAACATTATCTACTTTGATGTCAGGGGTGGTTTTGGGCATGACGATAGTTGCTTTAATGCCAAGTTTTTTGGCAGCCAACGCTAATCCTTGGGCGTGATTACCCGCAGAAGCAGCGATAACACCATGAATACATTGTTCTTCAGTTAAAGTATTAAGTTTGTTATAAGCACCACGTAATTTAAATGAATGAACGGGTTGCTGATCTTCACGTTTTAAATAAATTTGGTTATTTAATCGTGAGGATAGTTTATTCAATGACGTCAGTTCAGTTTCAACCGCTAGATCATAAATAGGGGCGAGTAGAATACGACGTAAGTAATCTAATGGTGTTTGTGGTGATGCTTGTTTGAGCGTTTCTGTCATTAGATTTACCTAAAAAATTATTATCAATTACTGTCAATTACTTGAAATATAAAGCTAACTCACAAGTCGTCATGCTCGAGTTTTCTTGTCGAGCATCCATTCACTAAAAACTGGATTCAGGAGAATGTGCATCAGGATAATTGCTCCTGCATTATCTAATAAGGTACTTCCTGTACCGTCTGCATTCTCTAATAAGTAGCATCCATGCTACGTCCGATAAGAACACTCGGGAATGACAATATAAAAGTCAGTTTAATTATTCAGTATTATTAATCTACTAAACCATCAAGCAATGCACGGTTTCGAACAGCACCTTTATCGGCACTGGTTGCCAACATAGCGTAGTTTTTTAATGCATAGCTAATTGGACGAACTCTATCTTTTGGTTTCCATGCTTGTTTACCTTTCGCTTCCATTGTAGCGCGACGGGCATCAAGTACTTCTTCAGAGACTTGTAAGGTAATTTCACGCGTTGGAATATCAATGTGAATGATATCACCTTGTTCAACTAAGGCGATTGTACCGCCATCAGCTGCTTCTGGAGAAACATGACCAATAGATAAACCAGATGTACCACCAGAGAAACGACCGTCAGTTAATAAGGCACACGCTTTACCTAAACCCATAGATTTTAAGTAAGTGGTTGGGTAAAGCATTTCTTGCATGCCTGGTCCACCTTTAGGGCCTTCGTAACGAATTACGACGACTTCACCAGCAAGTACTTTTTTGTCAAGAATTGCAGCAACTGCTTCGTCTTGGCTTTCAAATATGTGTGCAGGGCCTGTGAATACTAAGTTATCGTCACTTACACCCGCCGTTTTAACAACACAGCCATCAGGTGCAATATTACCTGAAAGTACGGCTAAACCACCTTCTAATGAGAATGCGTTTTCAAGACTACGGATACAACCATTGGCACGGTCATCGTCTAATGTATCCCAACGACAGTCTTGACTGAATGCTTTAGTAGTACGTATACCTGCAGGACCTGCACGGTAGAATTTTTTAACATCTTCATCATCTGTTAACGTAATGTCATATTTAGCGATAACATCTGCTAACGTGGTACCTAAAACATTCGGCACATCAGTATGTAATAAACCAGCACGATCTAATTCACCTAAAATACTAATAACACCACCAGCGCGATGCACATCTTCCATGTGGTACTCAGGTGTTGAGGGGGCAACTTTACATAACTGTGGTACTCGGCGAGATAATTCATCCATGTCTTTCATGGTGTAATCAATTTCAGCTTCTTGTGCCGTTGCCAGTAAATGCAAGATAGTGTTGGTTGAACCACCCATAGCAATATCTAAACACATAGCATTGTGTAATGCTTCTTTACAGGCAATATTACGTGGCAGTGCAGACTCATCGTTATCTTGGTAATAACGTTTAGTCAATTTAACGATTTCTTTACCCGCCTTTAAGAATAATTGTTCTCTATCAGCATGTGTTGCCAACATCGAACCATTACCTGGCAGAGCTAAACCTAACGCTTCAGCTAAACAGTTCATTGAGTTTGCAGTGAACATACCAGAACATGAACCACAGGTAGGACAGGCAGAACGTTCAATTTTATCACTGTCTTCATCACTGACTGTTGGATCTGCACCTTTAATCATGGCATCAACTAAATCAAGCTTAATAATTTGATCGCTAAGTTTGGTTTTACCGGCTTCCATTGGACCACCAGAAACAAAAATTACAGGGATGTTTAAGCGCATTGCCGCCATCATCATGCCAGGAGTAATTTTGTCACAGTTTGAGATACAAACCATGGCATCAGCACAATGGGCATTTACCATGTATTCAACTGAGTCGGCAATTAAATCACGTGAAGGTAAGCTATAAAGCATGCCGCTGTGACCCATGGCAATACCATCATCAACAGCAATAGTATTGAATTCTTTGGCAACACCGCCTGCTTCTTCTATGGCACCGGCAACTAACTGTCCCATATCTTTTAAGTGAACATGACCCGGAACAAATTGTGTAAAAGAGTTAACTACCGCAATAATAGGTTTTCCAAAATCACCATCTGTCATGCCTGTAGCGCGCCATAAAGCACGAGCACCAGCCATATTACGGCCTTGAGTAGAAGTTGCAGATCTTAATTTAGGCATGATTTTTACATTCCAATTGGTGTTTGAGAAAGGCTTATTTTGAAAATTCACTTTGTGCTTACAGCGCTAAATGAACTTTTAAAATGAGATTTATTTTATAAAACAAAGAACAGTATAGTCGAAGCTAGTTCGGTTAAATTTCAAGGCAGGAAGTGCGCAGCTTATAAGTATAAGTGAGTACTTCCAACGATGAAATTTAGCGAATTAGCAATGACGTAAACCAAAAACTATTTTACAGGATCTAACCAGCTTTCTGGCACTTCAGTAGTCCCATCAAAAATACCAAAAAAGGCTTCTTGAATTGCTTTGGTTATAGGGCCACGAGAACCGTTACCTACAGGTAAACCATCTACTGATTTTACTGGAACTACTTCTGTGGCAGTACCACACATAAAGAATTCATCAGCAAGATATAGTGCTTCACGTGCAATAGATTCTTCACGTACTTCATAACCTAACTGCTTAGCCAAGTAGAATACGGCATCACGTGTTAAGCCTTGTAAGATAGAGGCGGTTCCTGGTGGTGTATAGATTACACCGTTACGTACTAAAAATAAGTTTTGACCTGCGCCTTCACTTACCATGTTATTTATATCCAGCGCTACACCTTCAGCATAACCATGGCGAGCAGCTTCAGTAGAAATAAGCTGTGAAGACAAGTAGTTACCACCTGCTTTTGCTGCAGTAGGCATTGTATTTGGCGCTAAACGGTTCCAGCTAGAAACACCCACTTCAACACCATTCTCAACAGCATCAGCGCCTAAGTATGCTTCCCAGCTAAAGGCTGCAATCATTAAATCGGCTTTAGCATCAATTGGTGGACGAAGGCCCATACCAATATCACCTAAAAAGGCTAATGGGCGAAGATATGCTGATTTTAAATCGTTTTTTACGACAGCATCTTTACAGGCTTGCACAACTTCTGCTTGCGTGTATGGGATATTCATACGGTAAATTTTCGCTGAATCAAACAAACGCTTGATATGCTCTTCCAAACGAAAAATACACGTGCCTTTATGTGTATCATAGGCACGAATACCTTCAAAAACTGATGAACCATAATGAAGTGCATGACTCATTACATGTACAGTAGCGTTTTGCCACGGCATGATCTCACCGTTGAACCAAATATATTCTGCATTTACTTTAGCCATTATCTTTTCCTAATTTTGTTGCTCGTGGCTAACTCACACACACCAACACCAATGTCAGAGTAATATAAATTAGTAACGAGCGAATTTTTATTATATTGCTTGTTGTCTAAGCGCCTTGTTATTTAAGCGCTGTGTTGTTTTATTTGCGCTACGCTATTGTCTACTTTGACACTCTTGATGTCGATCAATTTGTTAATTTGATCAATAAGCAAAGTAATAGGGCGCTCACTACTAACACTCATAGTGATTGTGGCAATATTGTTGCCAGTATTCACTTCGGCATTCATACCATTGATTAGAAAGCCGCGATAACGAGTGACTTGTAAAATACGCTCTAGCACCACTTGTTTATCATCAGCCATAATAATTAATTGATACTTATTTAGCGTTACAGGATTCATCTTAAACACTCTCCATCATTTTATCGTTTGCTGTGTTTGGCGGAACTAACGGCCAAACATTTTCAGCAGAATCTATTTTTACTTGCAGTAAGTATGGGCCATCATGATCTAACATTTCTTCTACGGCCGCTTTAACCTCACTCTTCTTAGTGATGAGTTTTGCTTTAATATCAAATGCTGTTGCTAACATGACAAAATCAGGATTATCTGACAAATCAGTTTCGCTTAATCGACCATCAAAAAACAGGTCTTGCCATTGGCGAACCATACCCAATTTAGCGTTATCAATTAGTACAACTTTTACCGGAATTTGGTAACGTTTAATCGTCGCTAATTCTTGTACATTCATCATAATGGAGCCATCACCTGATACGGCAATAACGGTATCATGAGGACGTGAAATTTGTGCGCCAATTGCTGCAGGCAAGCCAAAGCCCATAGTGCCCATGCCACCGCTAGTTAAAAAGTTACTTGGATCATCAAAGTTCATATGTTGCGCGGCCCACATTTGATGTTGACCAACATCTGTAGTGATACAGGTATTGCTGGGCATCAAGTCACTAACCGTTTTTAATACCGCAGGTGCAAAAATATTATCGCCTGGGTGATCATATCGCCAAGCAAAATCAGTGTTCATTTGCTGCAATCTTTGCTGCCAAGCTGATATGTATAAAGGCATCGTTAGTAACGGTAAATTACCCTTTAAATCGCCTAAAATAGCGGCATCTGCTGCGCGACGTTTATTAATTTCGGCGGTATCAATATCAAAGTGAATGACTTTGGCATTTGGCGCGAATTCATCTAGTTTGCCAGTCACTCGGTCATCAAAACGAGCGCCAACCACTACTAATAAATCACATTCTTGAACAGCAATATTGGCTGTTTTTGTGCCGTGCATACCTAACATGCCAAGGTAGTTTTCATTATCTGGGTTAATTGCACCTAAGCCCTTTAATGTTGAAACACTAGGCATACCTGTTTTTTCAGCAAAATCTCGTACTTCATCTACCGCGTTTGCCATACCAACACCACCACCTACATACAAAATAGGTTGCTTTGCATGGGTCAGTAAATCAAGTGCTTTACTTATATCAGCAAGGGGTAATTTTACTTTGTTTTTTAAGTGAGACAGTTTATTTAAACGTTGAGTAACTTCAGCTAACTGTATGTCTTTTGGGATATCAACAAGTACGGGGCCATGACGACCTTCTAGTGCAATTTCAAAGGCTTGGTGTAATACTTTCTCAAGCTCATTGATATCGGTAACTTGGAAAGAATGCTTAGTACAGGCAAGCGATAAACCAAAAATATCGATTTCTTGAAAAGCATCACTACCCATAGCAGCGGTCGGAACTTGTCCTGTGATGGCAACAACAGGAATCGAATCTGCTAGTGCATCAGCAAGACCGGTGATCAAGTTTGTAGCCCCAGGACCTGAAGTCGCTAGACAGACACCAACGGTACCAGCAGCACGAGCATAGCCAACAGCAGAAAATGCTGCGCCTTGCTCATGACGGCATAGATAGTGTTGTACGTCACTGTCATATAAAGCGTCATAAATCGGCATTATTGCGCCACCTGGGTAGCCAAAAACATGCTGTACCCCATGTTCCTGTAGCACTTCAAATAATAATGCGCCGCCTGTTAGCGTTTTACTCTTGGTCATGATGATTCCAATTGTTATCTTGTTAATGTCTGTTTTTTCAGCATTTTGTCTTTATTAGTGAAATAATAAAAAATTAATAAAAACGGCTAAAAAGAAAACCCTCGGTTCTTACGAAGCGAGGGTTTGTTATTTGATTGAACGCTTTTCTTTAGCTCAACAAAACCCTCGAGATGATTTGATAATCACCACGACGAGAAGGTTTATAATAATTGAGTTTAATTTATGCATTTTATCTCTTTGCTTGTTTTATTTTGCGCCGACTGATTATTGTTTTTTTTATGTTCAGGGTCGCTTGCTTATTAAATTAGTACCATAGCTCTAATCCCATGTGCAAGTTATTTTGTTATAGTATTTTTGTGCAGTAATCGATATTCAGTAATAAACCAATTTGAAAACATTTGAACTACACTGGAAAAAAGGAATAAATAAAATGGAATTTTTATGTCACTTTCTTGTGTGTACAGTCGAGCTCGAATCGGCCTTGAATCCCCTCTTGTTACGGTTGAAGTTCACCTTGCCAATGGCTTACCAGCATTCAATATTGTTGGTTTACCGGAAGCCTCAGTAAAAGAATCAAAAGATAGGGTCCGTAGCGCGATCATTAATTGTGGTTATGAGTTTCCGGCGAAACGCATTACCGTCAATCTGGCTCCTGCTGATTTACCTAAGGAGGGTGGCCGTTTTGATTTACCCATAGCGGTGGGTATTCTGGCCGCGTCTGAGCAATTACCACCTGTTGATTTATCCCAATATGAATTTGCTGGAGAACTGGCATTATCCGGAGAGTTAAGAGCAATTGTTGGCGAAATACCAGTTGCCATGGCGAGTAGCCAAAGCAAGCGGACTTTGATTATTCCTACCCAAAATACCGAACAGGCCAGCTGGGTTAAGCAAGCTAAAATTCATGCTATTAGTCATTTAACACAACTATTCCCTCATTTTGCGGGGCAACAAGTTTTACCGTTAGTCACTGAGCAAGTGGTAGCGAAAGAGTTGACGGAGCAAGATCAAACACTAGATATGAGCGATGTTATGGGGCAACCCTTGGCAAAGCGAGCCTTAGAAATTGCTGCTAGCGGCGGTCATAATTTATTATTCATCGGCCCACCAGGTACGGGTAAAACCATGTTAGCTAGCCGTTTAGCAGGTATTTTACCACCAATGACGGAAGAAGAGGCGCTACAAGTTGCCGCCATTCAATCGATAAGTCATCAAGGCATTACGCGTAAGTCCTGGTTTACTCGGCCTTTTAGAGCTCCGCATCATACTGCATCCTCAGCTGCTTTGGTGGGCGGTGGTAGTCAACCCAAACCCGGAGAAATCACGCTAGCGCACAATGGCGTATTGTTTTTAGATGAACTGCCAGAGTTTGAACGAAAAGTCTTAGATGTGTTACGTGAGCCCATGGAATCGGGCGAAGTGACTATTTCGAGAGCGTTACACAAACAATGTTTTCCGGCACGTTTTCAATTGATTGCTGCGATGAATCCTAGTCCTACAGGATTTTACAACGACCAACGCAGTACGCCAGAGCAAGTATTACGTTATTTGAATCGTTTGTCAGGACCCTTTCTTGACCGGATTGATATTCAAGTTGAAGTAGCGCGCTTGCCAAGAGGTACTTGGGCGCAGAGCAGTCAAAAAAATGAGTCAAGTGTACAAGTACAGCAGCGAGTACAAGCTTGTCGAATTATTCAATTACAACGACAGGGCAAAGCCAATGCGCATATCAGCAGTAGTGAATTGAAAAGTTACTGCGGTTTAAGCGTTGATGACAACGAATTTTTAGAGATCGCGGTGGAAAAATTAGGTCTATCAACCCGCGCACACCACAAGATTTTGAAAATTGCCCGCACCCTCGCAGATATGGAAGGCACGCCAAATATTTGCCACCAACATTTGGTCGAGGCTTTATCTTACCGAGCTATGGATAGGTTGTTACGTCATTTAATGAGTGCGGTTTCGGTTTAATGAATAATAAAAATCAAACTATCGACGAAAAAAAAGCTTTAATCAATGGCTGCGCTTTGGATTGATTTAAACAACAGACACCCAACTCAAAGGGTTCTATATCTCCAATGTTCGCGAGATTGGTGACCCTATCTTTCACTGGACTATTGTCCACGACTACTTGTGGCACTATGCCTACACCACATCCCAGAGCAACCATACTTACCAAGGCTTCGTGACCAGAAACCGTGGCGTATATATTTGGCTTACCTTGTTGTTTTTTGCGATACCAAAGCTCAAATCGTTTTCGAGCAGCACCATGTTCAGGCAAAATTATGGGAATTTCAGCCCAACTTAATACCTTTTGGTTTAACTGCTGCTGAACCTTGCAGGTCATAGTCGGCGCGATTACCGATAGTGCAATAGTATCAAGGTGATGAAAATAGACACTGCGAGGTAGATGCTCGGGCGCTGCAGCAATGGCAAAATCAACAGCTTGATTTTGTACTTGCTCAAGGGCATCGGCGGCATCACCTGTGGTCAGCATAATTTCGACTAAAGGGTGAAGAACACGAAATCTTTCCAACAAAGGTGGTAAGTGACTGTATGCGGCAGTAACTGAGCAGTAAACATGGAGTTTTCCTGTTAATTCGGCCTGTGTTTCCTTAAGTGATAGCTTAAAGTTATGCCATTGTTCAAGTTGTTGTTCGGCGTAGTTTTTGAATTTTTTTCCGACATCGGTTAGCACCACCGTCCGATTATCGCGATGTAATAACTCACTACCCACCTCATCTTCGAGCCGTTGAATGGCTCTACTCAGTGTTGATGGGCTGATGTGATGTGCTTGCGCCGTTTTGCCAAAATGTAATGTTTGGCTTAAGTGTGAAAACATCGACAGTGCTTTTTGGTCCATAATTTATTGCTCTTGCATTGATATTTAATTGTCTCGTTGCGAAAAACGCAACGTAGCGGTGCGAATATATCACTTTTTGCAACGTAATAACTAGGGTATGGTGATTACATTGAAAAAAAGCATTGTTAAAAAGAACAGTCAGCAAGCTGACTCAACTAAATACTCCAGAAATTATAGGAAAGTCCATGAGCAACTATTTTAATACTTTAAGTTTACGTGAAAAATTAGGCCAATTAGGTCAATGTCGTTTTATGAAACGTGAAGAGTTCAGCGATGGCTGTAACTTCATTAAAGATTGGAACATTGTTATCGTTGGTTGTGGTGCTCAAGGTTTAAACCAAGGTTTGAACATGCGTGATTCTGGTTTAAATATTTCTTATGCGTTACGTGATGGTGCAATTAGCGAGAAGCGTCAATCATGGCAGTGGGCTACAGAAAATGGTTTTACTGTTGGCAACTACGCTGAATTAATTCCTCAAGCAGATTTAGTTTTAAACTTAACACCCGATAAGCAACATACCTCAGCTGTTACTGCGGTAATGCCGTTGATGAAACAAGGCGCGACGCTTTCTTACTCACATGGTTTTAATATCGTTGAAGAAGGTATGCAAGTTCGTCCTGATATTACGGTTGTTATGGTTGCACCTAAGTGTCCAGGTACTGAAGTACGTGAAGAGTACAAACGTGGTTTTGGTGTACCAACACTTATCGCGGTTCATCCAGAAAATGATCCACAAGGTAATGGTTTAGCGATTGCTAAAGCTTACGCTAGTGCAACAGGTGGTGATAGAGCGGGTGTTTTACAGTCATCTTTCATCGCTGAAGTTAAGTCTGACTTAATGGGTGAGCAAACGATTCTTTGTGGCATGTTGCAAACGGCTGCTGTTTTGGGTCATAAGCAATTAATCGCTCAAGGTATGGACGCAGCTTACGCACGTAAATTATTACAATACGGTTTAGAAACAACTACTGAAGGCCTTAAGCATGGCGGCATCACTAACATGATGGACCGTTTATCAAACCCTGCGAAAATTAAAGCGTTTGATATGTCTGAAGAGTTGAAAGTGATTTTACGTCCATTATTTGAAAAACATATGGATGACATCATCGAAGGTCGTTTCTCTGAAACTATGATGGCTGATTGGGCAAATGATGATATTAACTTATTAACATGGCGTGCAGAAACCGCTGAAACATCATTTGAATTAGCCGCTGATTGTGAAACTGAAATTACTGAACAAGAATATTACGATAAAGGCATTTTCGTTGTTGCCATGATCAAAGCAGGTGTTGAATTAGCATTTGAAGCAATGGTTGCTGCTGGCATCATTGAAGAATCAGCATATTATGAGTCACTTCATGAAACGCCATTAATTGCTAACTGTATTGCACGTAACAAGCTTTACGAAATGAACGTAGTAATTTCTGATACTGCCGAGTACGGTAACTACTTATTTACTCACGCTGCTGTGCCATTACTTGCAGACTATGCTGCTAACTTATCACTTGAACAATTAGGCGAAGGTTTGAACGAAAGTTCAAATAACGTTGATAACGCCCGCTTAATTGAAGTGAATGAAGCAATTCGCAGCCATGGTGTTGAAGTAATTGGTAAAGAACTTCGTGGTTATATGACCGATATGAAAAAGATTGCTAGTGCAAAATAATTGAAAGGTAGAATGACCCCATCTGGGTTGTCATTCTACGTGGTTATTTAATCGGGAATCCATTGCTCAATAGAGGCTAATGGCTTCCCGTTTTGCTTTACTCCCCATGCTTTAAAATACCAATATACTAAAGGAACCCCCTATGTCAGAGTTTAAACAAGTTAACGTTACCAAAGCCGCCAGCGTTTATTTTGATGGCAAAGTTACCAGTCGTAAGATTACTTTCAACGATGGAAGCTTTAAAACCTTAGGTATCATGATGCCAGGTGATTATAAGTTTGGTACAAATGAAGAAGAGTTAATGGAAATTACTGCGGGTGAATGTGAAATTTTACTTGCCGATACAACTGAATGGCAAAGCATAAGCGGTGGACAATCTTTCGAAGTTCCTGCAAATAGTTCTTTTGAAATACGTGCGAAAACCTTAATTGATTATTGTTGTACTTATATAAGCTAAGATATCAAAAGAGCGAGCATGCAAAACTCAGGTTAGCTCTTTATCGTATTGATCAGTAAGTAACATGCTAATGACCCAACAGCATATCCATAAGATGTACTGTTGGGTTAATCTTAATATCACCATATCTTTTTCAATGCGTCTCGACGTGATAGGCATCTTTTGTGTTTGTTGAGAGATCGTTCAAATATCATCTCCTTTTTGCAATGCGCTGACTTTACTTAAGGTCTCTTTTTTGAAAAGAAAAGAAGTACAGGTCGATATCGCATTTATTCACTACTTGCAGGTATACCCCATTATTCTCCGAAAACTGTTTTGTATATAATTACTGCCCTCAAGATCGGCAGTGTTATAGCTCAAGTGATTGTGAATGGAATACTTCGATATTAATAACAACTCATTATCATGGTTTAAGTAGCCGGCATTTTCTCTTTCGCTCTAAGCAGTAATAGTTTCTTTTGTGTAAGGTCTAACTGCGCAACAAACTGTGTTTAAGCTTGATGATGCGAAACGAGTAGAGCGTTTCCATGATGATAGCACTGCAATGTTATGCCTTAGACATAGGTTATCATCTCAGCATTGAGTGTCTCTTCTGTCATATCAATAACAAAAACTTGTTCATTAGTGGCAATGGCACTTCTCTTACCACTTTGATGAGATGTAGCAGAATTATCGCAGCACTCAAAGGGAATCGATTGTTAATTTAAAAATGAAACCGGCTATTTTAAATCTTGGTGAATATGGGCTACAACCCTATTTATAAGATTGCTATATATAAGCTCACCATAAATATATAATTTGAAGTCCATCGTTAACGGTTTAACTATGGACTTGTGCATTGGGAGAAATAAATTTTGAATACAATAGCAAAAAATGAGGTGATTCGTTGGGGCATTATTGGCTGTGGCGCGGTCACTGAAGTGAAGAGCGGGCCCGCGTATCAAAAAACAGCTGGTTTTGAATTAGCGGCGGTGATGCGAAGAGACTTAGCACTTGCGCAAAGTTATGCACAGCGCCATAACGTCACTAAATATAGCGATAATGCTGCTGATATCATTAATGATGACAACATTGATGCTATATATATTGCCACCCCACCAGATAGCCATAAACATTATGCGTTACTTGTCGCAAAGGCAGGTAAACCTTGTTGTATTGAAAAACCCTTAGCATCGAGTTATCAAGAAAGTCTTGCGATTGAACAGGCCTTTAAAAAAGCTAATGTGCCCTTGTTTGTTGCCTATTATCGTCGCTCTTTACCGCGATTTAATAAAGTAAAGAGTTTACTTGAAAGTCATGCGATAGGGCAAGTAAGGCATATCAGCTGGCAGTTGAGTAAGCCAGCCAACGCGATTGACTTATCGGGTCAATATAATTGGCGAACAGATAAAAGTATTGCAGTAGGAGGCTATTTTGATGACTTAGCGAGCCATGGTTTAGATTTGTTTGCTTTTTTACTGGGCGACTTTCAACACGTTGCCGGCTTAGGTACGAATCAGCAAGGTTTATATTCAGCCTTTGATGCTGTTACTGCCTGTTGGCAACATGAAAGTGGTGTTACCGGTGTCGGCAGTTGGAATTTTGGTGGCGCAACAAGGCACGATAACGTGACCATAGTGGGCAGTGAAGGTGAATTGAGCTTCTCCGTTTTTGATGAAGTCCCTATAGTATTAACTCAAGGTAATAACAGCGAAACCTTGGTCATTGAAAACCCTGAAAATATTCAATTACATCATGTCGGTAATATCTATCAGCAATTGGTCAATAAGCAGCAACACCCGTCAAATGGCACATCCGCGTTACACACCAGTTGGGTTATGGATAAAATTCTAGCGGTTAACTCGTGTTAAAGCTTAGTCAGTGCTAATAATTTTTGCAAGGCACTCTTGCTGGGGCATAAACAGCCGCTAGGGTAAAATAGCTTGCTTTGCTTATAACAGTCTATTAACGTGTTGTTAAAAATAATTCTCAATTGAATTTAGACTTCACTTCGAACGTAGATTCAAATAAACAAGGAAAGATATTTATGGAAAACATTGTTGAAGGTATACTTACTAGTCCGGTTTTATGGCTGACTATTGTTATTTTATATACGCTAAAAAAGGGTATTTATTTTGTTCCTCAAAACCGTGGTTATGTAATTTATACTTTAGGTAAATACAGTAAAACCCTTTCAGCGGGCTTAAATTTTATTATTCCTTACGTGCAATCGGTTGCAGCAGATCGCAATTTAAAGGAACAATCGTTAGAAATAGTTTCACAACCAGCGATCACTAAAGATAATATTACCTTAGAAATTGATGGTATTTTATTTATGAAAGTCACTGATGCGTCAGCGGCAACCAACAATATTACTGATTACAAATTATCGGTAACGCAACTTGCTATGACCACTATGCGTAATGCCATTGGTTCAATGGAACTTGATGAGTGTTTCCAAAATCGCGATGCTATTAATGCGAAAATTCTAGGCTCTATGACCGAAGCAACAGCACCTTGGGGTGTGATGGTGACACGTTACGAAATTAAGGATATCACTCCACCACAAACCATTCGTGAAGACATGGAAAAGCAAATGACCGCAGAACGTGAAAAACGCTCGGTTATTTTAACAGCAGAAGGTGTTAAAAGTGCCGCAATTACAACCGCTGAAGGGCAAAAACAAGCCCGTGTTCTTGATGCAGAAGCGGCAAAAGCTGAGCAAGTGCTAGCTGCCGAGGCGTCAAAAGAGTCACAAATTCTTGAAGCTACGGGTAAAGCTGAAGCGATACGATTAGTAGCTGATGCCGATGCCAATGCCTTAGAAGTGGTCGGTAACTCAGCGAATACTGAGCAGGGCCGAGCTGCGGTAACCTTAACGTTAGCGCAAGGTGCTATTAGCGCGCATCAGGCCATTGCAAAGGTCAGTACAGTGGTACTGACCGATGGTAAAACCGGTGACAATATTGCTAATACTGTTGCTCAAGCCATTGCTGTTTCAAGTAGTTTGAAGTTGGCTAACTAGTCGTTAATGTAGACCAGATTATTTGGCTATAAGGCCTAACAAGCTAGGTCTACCTTTCTTTTTACCAAAGAGGTTTTATGGAATATTTTTTAGATAACCCTGATCATTTATGGTACTTAATTGCGGGAATTAGTTTTGTTATTGAATTGAGTATTATGGGTTTAAGTGGTCCGTTACTCTTTTTTGCTATCGCGAGTTTGACCACCGGTATTTTAGTGAGTATTGGGTTTATTGACGGTTGGCAAAGTGAAATATTGACAGTGGGTTTATTAACGGCAGTTGTTGCTGCTATTTTATGGAAACCATTAAAGTCATTGCAAAATTCTAAAGATAAAACGGATGACTCTAGCGATATGATAGGTCTGCAAGTGCCTGCAAGTATTGAAATTACGGCTACTAGCGGTACCATTCGTTATTCAGGTATCGATTGGCAAGCACGTTTAGCTGAGGATACTACTGGGGAAGCCATTAGTGAGAAAAGTCAGTGTCAAATTGTCGGAATAACCGGTAATACTATGTTAGTTAAGGCGCTATAATTTAAATAAACGCTAACGCTAAATGTTAATATTCTCTTATCAAAACGACGCACTAGCGTCGTTTTTTTGTTTTATTTTAGCTTAATCCACAGACGTTCATCGGTTAACAGTTCTTTGGATTCTTCAGATAATAAAGGGTTATGCAGGCTAAAAGAGGTGCGGTTGTTGACGTTAGCTTTAGATAAAATACCTGCAGTGATTCTATGATTCAGAAAAAAGTGTTCAAACTGACCTGATTCAAGTAACTGCGTCAAACCAAAAGATAACCGTTGCTGTAATCGTTCATTGTGTTTATTAACAAAAAAGAATGTCGGGGCAGGGTATTGCAGCATTAAATACTTTTCAACCGTAAGGTCTTCGTTATCAGCAATTTCTAACCAAGGTTCATGTAGCGCTCGTGGAAAATAACGGAATCGTCCTTTTTTTAACATTTTAATTAAAGAAACATCATTACCTTTAACAACTTGAAAGTTGTTGGCCAACAAAATATCACTATCGGCCCAATTATGTCCTTGACCAAGGTCTATTTTTTTTAGATCCGCTAACGATGTTTTTTTATTAAAAAGGTGTTGTTTATCTTTCGGAATAATAAATATTCGATAGCCCATTAGGCCCTTTAATATAGGGAAATAAATGGCTTGAAGTTTATTTTCTAATGTTTGGGAGGTCATTCGCCAGGTTAAATCAATATACTCTTCACGTTGCAACATCATCGATGTTCTAGCTTGGGCCATTTCAATATTGACGGGCTGTAATTTGTAGTCGCCATAACGGGGTTTACTGACCTCAAGTGCCAGTGTTAATAAGTCAACAAAATAGCTTTGTTTAACGTCTGGGTATTTCTTTGACTCGACATAACGAACTAGATCTATTTCAGTAGCAAAGCTAAAATTACTGATTAATGCCATGGTGATTAATAGTTGGCGGATGTTACTTAGAACCATGAATCACATTGCAGCTATTGGCTAATAATGAATATTATTATAGCCTAAGTTAGTTAAGCTGCGAGGAGAATTTCGCAGCTTAACTCATCACTTATAGCGTAGACTATTTATAAATCTTCTCTGCCCAGCGCGCTAAGCCTGAAGTGACACTGCCAAAATGATCACCCACGACAATAGGGATGTTCGGCATTTGTTGTTGTAAAAATTCACTCAAAACCGGAGACTTTGCTGTGCCGCCAGTGACAAAAATCACTTCCGGTTGACACTGCGCTTGTTGTACCGCTGATTGCATTATATCGGCAATGCTTTCTAGGGTACGTTTATTGGCTGTTCTTAAAGTGTCTTTGGTAACGTCGGCATAAAGACCATCGCTAATATCAGTTAAGTCGATTGTTTGCTCATTTTGCTCTGAGAGAGCAATTTTTGCTTGCTCAGCGGCATTGACTAATTGATAGCTCAGTTTGTGATCGTGAACAGCTACTAAGCGTTCAATTATTGCTGTTTCTTTGGCATCACGTGATAACTGCAGTAAATCACGTCTATTTTTAGCACTGTAAAATTCTGTTTGCTCATTAATGTTATTAATCGCGAGGGCTTGATAAAAGCTACTCGTTGGCATCGGTTTACCTGTTTTTAATAAACTATTCATACCTAAACTTGGCATGATGCCTTGTAAGGCTAATTGGATATCAAAGTCATTACCTGCAACGCGTAGACCCGCATGAGCGAGTAGATGATCATTACGGTTATCCTGATCAGTGAAATTTGGGCTCATGAGTAACATTGAACAATCACTCGTACCGCCACCAATATCGACCACTAATACGCGTATTTCTTTAGTTAATGACGATTCAAATTCAAAACCAGCCGCGACAGGCTCATATTGAAATTCAACATCCTTAAAGCCCACACGTTTTGCTGCGTTAGTTAATACGGTGATGGCTTGTCGGTTACTTTCTTCACCGTGTAATCCTTGAAAATTAATCGGTCGTCCGATTACTGTTTGTGTGACTTCTTTTTGTAATGCTTGCTCAGTAAGCTTTTTCACATTACTCATCATACAAGCGACAATATCTTCAAAAAATTGAATTTGTGCTGGCGCTAAACCACCCGCGCCAAGAAATGACTTAGGTGATTTGATGTAATAACCTTCTTCAGGGTCTTCAAGGTACTGTGCTAAGGCAGTTTTACCAAAGAGTAACTCACTGGAGATACCATCAAATTTTAACTCTCGTAGAGCTGATTGACCTTTTTGCAGCTGATTTTTTCGCTCAGTGAGAAACACCGCTTGTTGTGCGGACGGCAACTGTTGAGAAAGCCAATGAGTAATAACATCGCGGCTTGGTGCATATAGGTTTGAGGCAATGTATGACTCATCCCCCAATAAGGGAATAATGTGTGGCTGACCATTGCGCATGGTGGCAACACCACAGTTAGATGTACCGTAATCGAAACCTATCATCATTAATACCTATAAGAATGCCTACGAGAAAAAGGTCGCGTAGCATACTCAGTAACTAAGATAATCTCAAGCCTTAGAGGAGAATTAATTTTAAACTGTTGATCTTATGCGCTAAGTCTTAAATTTATGGGCTGTCGGAGTGGTCGCTGATATCACTCGGTTGTGTTCGCTTTTTTAGACAGTTAAAATAGCGAAAATTGTATTGAGAACGAACGATGAAATTAAGTAAAACGAGTCAAAAAATTGATAATAACGTCTGCAAAGCGTTGACCATTGCCTGTGAAGCATCTTTGCATGAAGTAGCTGGCTTTGTTTGGTTAACCCATAGAGCGAATTACACCAATTTTCCTAGCAGCTTAGTCATTACCTGTGTGTTTAATACGGATGAAGAAGTGGCAGCGATGAAAGCGGATCAGCAAGATGAATTGCTACGCTTGAGTATCCAAAAACAATTAGTAAAAGTGGGCGTTGTTGTTAAAAATATTAAACAATGTGTTCATTTTGATACTGAACAGGCTTGTCAGGCTCAGCATAGTGGCGATTGGGAAGCACGTTTAGCATTACGCATTGTAAAACAAAAAACTATCTCTCGACGTACTCACTAATAAGTTTGTATAAAACGAAGCCCAGATTTTAGGCTTCGTCTATTCAGTGTATCTTAATCCTACCTTTACTTAAGCAAAGTTGAGGTTAAATAAGTTACTCTATTATTTTACAGTCGAACTTGGCCATCGCCAAAAACAACAAACTTTTCTGTCGTTAAAGCCTCTAATCCCATAGGTCCATAAGCATGTAATTTACTGGTTGAGATGCCGATTTCTGAGCCTAAGCCTAATTGATTACCATCTGAAAAACGTGAAGAAGCATTCACCATCACGACCGAAGAATTTATTTGACGAACAAATTTTTGGCTACGGGAGATATCTTGGCTGATAATGACTTCAGTATGATCAGAAGTAAATTGATTGATATGGCTAATCGCCTCATCAAAGCTATTCACTACCTTGACGGCAATTTCCTGGGCTAAATACTCAGCGTGGTAATCTTCATCGGTTGCTAATTCGGCGTTGGTGAAATAACCAATACTGTCTTTACAGGCATGTATTTTCACTTGTGCGGCATCATTAAGTGCTTTCGCCGCCAAAGGTAAAAAACTAGCGCTAATATCGCTATGGACCAACACTGTTTCAAAAGCATTACACGCACTAGGCTTTTGGGTTTTACCATTGACTAAAATGTCGATAGCTTTGTTTAAGTCGGCGTACTTATCTATGTATAAGTGACAAACACCTTTATAGTGTTGAATAACCGGAATGCGACTGTTTTCACTGACATAACGAATTAGACCTTCACCACCACGGGGAATGACTAAATCAATGGTATCACTCTGTTGTAGTAAGTCCTCAATAACGCTGCGACTTGTATCAGGCACTACGCAGACAATATTCTCATCGACATCATGAGTCGTTAATACTTGATGTAAGCATTGCGCGATTGCTAAGTTAGAATAAATTGCTTCAGAGCCACCACGTAAAATGACGGCATTACCTGACTTGATGCACAGCGCAGCGGCTTCAGCGGTAACATTCGGGCGTGCTTCATAAATCATGGCAATAACACCAAGAGGAATACGCATTTTACCGACTTGAATACCATTTGGGCGCAATGATAATTTATCAATATCGCCAATAGGATCTGCTAAGGCGACAATTTCGCGAATAGCAGAACTAATTTCTTTAATGCCTTTATCGTTTAGCACTAATCTATCAAGCATTGCTTGTGATAAACCTTTCTCGCGACCTGCGGCAATATCTTTACTGTTTTCTTGAATAATCACGTCGCTATTATGCTCAATAGCAGTGGCAATAGCATTTAGCAGGGTATTTTTTTCACTGGTATTAAGTTGTGCTACTACTCTACTGGCAGATTTAGCTTTTTGTGCCATAGTGGCAATATTAAAATCGGTCATTTTGCTACTCTCATCTGAAATTCTTAAGTTAAACAATAGTTATAAAATAACCATGTCATCGCGATGTACAACAACATCGCCATAGTCATGCCCTAAAATCGTGATGATTTCATTACTGTGTTTGCCCATAATTCTCTTCAAGTCATAGTGACTATATAAAGTAATTCCTTTGGCAATCACTACATTATTTTGGGCATCTATAATATCGATGGCATCACCCGCTTTAAATCTATTCGTCACTGATTTTATACCTGCGGGTAATAAAGACGCGCCGTTATGAACAACAGCATTAACAGCACCGGGATCGAGTTTAATTTTACCTCGACTTTTTAAGGTGTGTTTTAACCAGTGCTTTTTAGCGGTAATAATATTTTTATCTGCAGCAAAACGTGTGCCGGGGTTCACATGAGCTAAAAGAGAGCTAAATACCTCACTTTTAGTGCCGTTGATAATATAGGTGTTTATACCGTGTTCAACGGCTTTTTCAGCGGCTTCTATTTTTGTTTTCATACCACCTGTCGCTTGAGGGTTGCGACTTGTACCAGCCATGGCATAAATTTCATCAGTAATCTTATCAATATTAGGGATTAATACTGCATCATCATTGATATTTGGATCTTTGGTAAATACGCCATCAATATCACTTAATATGAATAAACTGTCTGCTTCACAAGCTTGGGCAACGAGTGCTGCAAGGTTGTCATTATCACCTATGGAGAGTGCTTTGGTGGTGACGGTATCATTCTCATTAACAATAGGTAGCACGCCATTGGCTAATTGAATTTTGATTGTTTCTTGAATACTGATAAAACGTTCTCTATCAGCTAAATCATTTTGGGTAATGAGTATTTGACTACAAGGCACATCAAAAAAACGTTGCCAATTAGCCATCATTTGCATTTGTCCTACGCTGGACATGGCTTTCTTAGTGGAAACAGAGAGTACAGGTGAGCCATGTTGAATGATGGTACGGCCAGCCGCCACACCACCGGATGAAACTAAAATAATCTCCTTACCTTGTTGTTGGCATGTGGTGATAAATTGTGCTATCGCTAAAATATATTGGCCACTACAACCATCGCTAGTCGGTGCAACTAAAGCACTACCTACTTTGATTACAGCTCTATTGAAGTTCATTTTTTCTCCTATTATGATACTTGCTCCATTATGCAGTAAATTGAGTAAAAACTCAATTGATAACATTTTTATTCATTATTATAAAACATGAAACGTGTGCTTTTAGTCGCTTTATAAAGTATATGTAACGAACCATGCGTTTTACCCATATAGGTAAGCAAAAAATGCCAAATTACTTTGTGATAAAAAAAAAGTGATCGTTTTTCATTCATTTTGTATTTTTATTGATAGCGTTATATCAAAATGCATTGCTATCTGAATAGGTAATAAAAAAATATAATTATTAGCTAAATCATGATTAAATAACGCTATCCATGTTACTTATCTATTATTAGTTATTATCAAGATATGTTAAATTTTTTACCTGCGAAACTGATCGGTTTTTTATCCTTCTCCCTTTATATCCTTAATACTATATTCTGGCTGGTGCCTATTTTAGTGTTTTCACTGTTTAAAGCCTTAATTCCGTTAAACTTCTCTAAGAAAGGCTTTAGTTACTTACTTGATTTGATGGCAAGTAATTGGGTTGCTACCAATAGCATTATTCAAAAAATATTTACTAAAACCACTATTGTGGTGACCGGATTAGAAGCGCTTAAAATTAACGATTGGTATTTAGTGTTAGCAAACCATCAAAGTTGGGTTGATATTGTGGTATTACAGCGGGCTTTACATGGCAACATTCCCTTTTTAAAATTCTTTCTAAAAAAAGAACTTATTTATGTACCACTGTTGGGGTTGGCTTGGTGGGCACTCGACTTTCCCTTTATGAAGCGATATAGCCAAGCTTTTTTGAAAAAAAATCCTCATTTACGTGGCAAAGATTTAGAAACTACCCGCAATGCCTGTGCAAAATTTAAGCATAAACCTGTTAGTGTGATGAATTTTATTGAAGGTACGCGTTTTACTCAAAAGAAACATGATGAACAAGATTCTCCTTTTCAACATATGTTAAAGCCTAAGTCAGGTGGTATCTCTTTTGTGTTGGATGCCATGGGTGAGCATTTAACTAAAATTGTTGATGTGACTATTTATTATCCCGACGGAATCCCAAATTTTAGCGATTTTGTTTATGGACAAGTCGAAAAGGTTCACATTGATATACAAACCTTCGATATTGCGTCTGAATTGGGCCATATCGATTTTTTAGATCGTAATGATAGAGTTGCTTTTCAAAAGTGGTTAACAAAATTTTGGCATGATAAAGATGCCAGACTTGAAAAAATGAGACTGCAACATACGGCTTAAAGTGAAAAGTAAAGTTTAATGCTGGTGGTAGCTGAATTAACACGCTTACCGATGAAATGTCAGGAGAAGTAGATGAATGAACTGATCAGTGCTTGGTTAAGTGAGCAAGGACTTAACTCGGAATATATAGCCAGTAGCACCATTTTCATCGGTGTAAGTATAATCGTTTTGATTTCCAGCCTAAGTTATTACCTGGCTAAACATCAAGTGTTGAACTTGATGAACAAGCTTATTATTAACAGTAAAAACACTTGGGATGATGCGTTGATGGAGCATGGTGTGCTCAGTCGAATGACCTTGCTGTTACCGTTTGTTTTACTACTTTTTTTAACACCCCTTATTTTAGAAAGCACCAGTACTGTTAGTATTTTACTCATTGTATTTAGTAAAGTACTGCTTACCTTTCAAATTGCCCGTTGTATTAGTGCTTTACTCAATGTGAGTAGAAGCATATACCACGAAAGTGCCCAACAACGATTTTTGCCCTTAAACGCAATTATTCAAATCTTTAAGTTAGCTTTATATTTAGTGGCCGGTATTGTTATTGTATCGCTTATTATTGATCGCTCACCTGTTTATTTATTAAGTGGTTTAGGTGCTTTGACCGCAGTATTGTTGTTGGTCTTTCAAGATACGATTAAAGGTTTGGTCGCCAGTATTCAAATTTCAGCTAATCGAATGGTCGTTGCCGGTGATTGGGTTGAATTACCTAAATATGGTGCTGATGGTGATGTCTTAGAAATAGGTTTAAGCACGGTAAAAATAGAAAATTTTGATAAAACCATTACTACGGTTCCTACTTATGCCCTGATTAGTGATTCTTTCAAAAACTGGCGAAATATGTACCATACGGGTGCACGACGTATTAAGCGTACGATTATTATTGATATTGCCAGTATTGATTTTTACAGTACTGAAAAAATAAATCAGCTGACTACTGCACATTTATTGCAAGATTACCTGAGTGATAAAAAGCAACAGCTTGAGTTAAACCAACAAGAGCAAAGTAACGATGAAGTGCTTCAATCTTTTAACTCCTTGAATAGCCGACAGTTGACTAATATCGGAACGTTCCGTGCTTATATTACTAAGTATCTGCAACAAAACACTCAAATTCGTGATGATTTAACCTGTATGGTTCGGCAATTAACAGCCACCGAAACGGGGTTACCACTTGAAATATATTGTTTTGCAAATACCACTGATTGGCTAGCTTATGAGGCCATTCAAGCTGATATTTTCGATCATCTTTTTGCTATTGCACCGCAGTTTGATTTACGTGTCTTTCAGCATCCAAGCGGCCATGATTGGCAACAACGTTCATAATACCCGTTACATTAATTAAGGTCACAGGTATATACCCGTTCCTCTTGAAGATGCAGGTTTCAGCTGGAATTATAAACGCCTTTAGGCAAGGCATTGATTGAAGATAATAGTTATTCTATTGTCGAAATCAATAACGCAGCATAAAGCGTTTATAAACCAGCCCTTTGGGGAAGCCTGAGCCAAACATACTCGTCGTTACATTTGTTTTTAAGGGAGTGACCCTTAACAAAAAAATGTGCCTTGATTATGATTCGCTCAAGTTTCCTGAAACGAGCATCTTCAAGTGGAGCGGGTATAACATAGAGTATTTAAATGAAATCCATTGAAGAGCAATTAGCACGCTATAAAAGTGTGCACTTAAATCAAAAAAACATTAACACCCATTTTATCGGTGTGCCTTTAATCGTATTCGCGGTAACGCTGATGCTTAGTACTATTACTTTTGAAATAGCGATGAATGAGATGTTTAGTCGTCCATTTACTCTACATTTCACATTGGCCATGGTGATTTTTGCAGTCATAGCTATTTATTATATCGCTTTGCATCGCTTATTAGCGTTGGGCATGCTGGCTTATATATTAGTTAATTTGTTTATCGCGCAATTATTTAGTGATACAGCAGGTGTGATGTATATCGCATTAGGCATATTTGTCATTGGTTGGATTATTCAGTTTGTCGGTCATTATTATGAAAAAGCCAAACCTGCTTTTGTCGATGATTTAAGCCAATTTTTAATTGGACCTTTATTTTTGATGGCTGAAGTATACTTTATGTCAGGTTTAGAGCCGGTATTAAAAGCGCGTGTTACCTCACTAGCGGTGGAAAAACGCAAAGCACTGGAAAAGAGAAATCGCTCTAAATAGTCTTCATTAGCTACGATAGTAATATGGCTAACAATTTGTAGCCATATTACTAATACCCAACTTATCTTTGTCTAATCACGCCTTCTTGCATGGTTGAAGCGACTAATCTCCCTTGTCGATCAAATATTTGTCCTCTTACTAGCCCTCGACCATTACTCGCTGATGGACTATCCATACAATAAAGTAACCAATCATCGAAGCGAAATGGACGATGAAACCACATGGCGTGGTCTATGGTGGCAATTTGAAAATTTGGTTGCCAATGGCTTGCGCCATGAGGCAATAATGCCGTCGGTAAAAAATGGAAATCTGAGGTATAAGCTAACATATAGGTGTGTATACCTAAATCGTCAGGTAAATCACCGTTGGCTTTTATCCACATTTGGCTGGCAGAACTGATTGGTGTTGGTTTTAGCCAGTTATATTGCTGCACGGGGCGAATATCAATAGGCATTTCAGCTAAAAACTTTTCACGCAATGGCTCAGGTATATATTGCTGGTTAGCCTTTATGTAATCGGTAAATGATGGCAGATCTTCAGGAGCAGCTACATCAGGCATATTATCTTGATGATCAAAGCCTGCTTCAGTATGTTGAAACGACGCCGTCATATAAAAGATAGCTTTGCCATTTTGGACTGCTTGCACTCTTCGAGTACTAAAACTCGAACCATCACGAATAACTTCTACTTCATAAACAACGGGTAAGCTCGCATCACCTGGTCGTAAAAAATATGAATGCAATGAATGCACAAAGCGATTAGCTGCGATTGTTTCTTGAGCCGCGGAAAGGGCTTGTCCCATAACCTGGCCGCCAAAAAGCGCTTTATAACCTAAATCTTGGCTTTGGCCTCGATAGATACCTTGTTCGATAACTTCTAATTTTAATAACGCTGATAATTCATCCAATACACGTGACATTTTTTACCTTACTTATCAAAGACTATTTGGCTAGACACCGCTTAATATGAGGTAGTTAGTGTAATCCCTATTGATGTTACATGCAAAGTAGGTTAAGTTTTGTGCAAATAATAAATACAGTAAATATTTAAACCAAATCATAATTGGATGGGGAAGTTAAAATTATGGCTATAGCAATGATAAGAGAAGATCTGCTGGAACGGCGAATGCCAACTCAGGGGAACTACGATGATTTATGGGAAGAGCTTACTTTGGCACAGAAATTTGCCGCCAGTAGCTTAACGCAATTTGGTTATAAACTTAATTTTATTAGAGATTTTCATGATACTCATATAGCAGTATTAAGCTGCAATGAGAATATCGCAGTGATCTCTAAAGGTGGAGAAATCAATACTCATCCCAATATTGAAATTCGACTTTAAGCTAACAAGTTTGGAAAAAGCGCCTATAGGCGCTTTTTTTGTGTCTTTTTTCTGCTTTTTAAGGTTTTTCACCTATTAATAACGTAAAATAGCCGCCATTAATTAGTAAAAAAGTAATTGTAACTATGTCTCGTTCAAAAAAATCTAGAAAACCAGGTGGAGCACCGACAGCTAAGCCTAAGTTAAGTAAGCAAGAATTAGAAAAAGTTGAGAAGCGCTCCCGCAAAACAACGGGTAAAGTGGCGGGAAATCGTCAAAAAGAAGCAATGCCAGACCAAACTAATAATAACCAGAAAGGCGCTAATAAAGATCCGCGTCTTGGTAATAAAACACCTATCGTTTTAGGTAAATTAATTACTAAAGCTGAAAAAGATAAAGCAGAAAAAGCACAACAAGTTAAAGCGAAACAAAAGAGCCTGAAATCAGCGCCTATTGCCGGTGTCCGTTTCGTTGAAAATACTGACGTTGAGTTATCTGAAAAACAAGAAATTTCTCCAGCAGCATTAACGCCAGAGCAAGAATTAGATGCAATTGAGCAAGATGAAGCGTTGCAAACAATTTTAGCGAAGCAAGAAGACGATATCGCTTTAACTGAAGAAGAAGTTAATTACTACAATGACATGATGGATCGTCATCAAGCATTATCAGCTGAATTAGGTCTTGATAACGAATCTGATGAGAGTGATGAATCAAAAGACAATGGCAGCGAAGATGACTTATGGGATAAGTTAGATGGTCATGACTTTTCAGATTTTGAAGACAAAGAGTAACTTCAATGAGTGATTTTTGGCTTTATGCTTTGTTGCTTGCCGGTATTATTGTACTCGCGCTAGCGTTTTATGCAGGCAAGCTGTTAAAACAAGTAGCACAGCAAAAAGCCCAACAGAAAAAAACTCAGATAGCCCAGCAACAAGCATTAAATAAGCACGACAAAAAAATCTTCGATAGCGTGTTATTAATTACACGCGCTATGCAGCAAGAGCAATGCGAATTTGATGAAGGCTGCTGGCGCCTATCGGTATTGTTATCTTCATTGAAAACATTAACGGAATTACCTGCGAAATTTCCGGGTATTTTTGGCTTATATGATGCTATTAAAGATCTTGCCATTCTAGATGGACGTAAAACGCTAACCAAAAAAGAACGCATGCGTGAAGATTATCAACGCATGACGGCTTTAAATAAAATGCATGATGAGATTGTTACTGACTTAGGTGAGCTTTATCAGTTTACTACAGAGCAACTTAGTCGCCTTACAACCCCTGCTTAAACTTATACCCATCGCAGAAGCGGTTGAGCAATATCACTTCATCGTTACATCAATTTGAAATGGAATAACCATAACTACATCGATAAGCCTTGAATTGAAATTGCTCAAGCGCTCTGGAACATGCCTCTTGAATAGTAATGGGTATATAATCCAATAACAGAGTTATTCGACTCTGTTATTGCGCTTGATCAATACCCTGAAATTGCAAAAGACTATAATGTTTTCGTTCACTAAATAAAACGGTACGAAAGCATGAAAGTAAGTCAATTTTTCGATAATAAGTTATTAAATAAATATAACACCAGCGGACCAAGATATACGTCTTATCCAACAGCGTTAGAGTTTCATGATGATTTTAAACATGATGATTTTATTAAAGCGATAGAAAACTCGCAAAACCGAGAATTGTCACTTTACGTGCATATCCCATTTTGTCACACGCTTTGTTATTATTGTGGTTGTAATAAAGTCGTTACCCGCCATCGTGATAAAGCAGATACTTACCTTGAATATTTAGCACAAGAAATTGCTTTACAAGCACCATTATTTCAAGAATACACCGTTAAACAATTACATTGGGGTGGGGGTACACCAAGCTTTTTAACGCACCCACAAATCACAAAACTTGTTTCTTTATTAAAAGAAAAATTTAATTTTTCTGAAGAATTGGAAATGAGCATTGAAATTGATCCTCGTGAGATTGAGATGGACTTAGCTGAGCACTTATATTCACTCGGTTTCAATCGTTTGAGCTTAGGCGTTCAAGATCTTGATTTGAAGGTACAGCAGGCCATTAACCGTGTGCAATCAACAGAGTTCATTGGTGACTTTATTGAACATGCTAAAGCGGTTGGTTTTAAGTCTATTAATATTGATTTGATTTATGGCTTACCGCATCAAACACTTGATAACTTTACTAAAACATTAGTAAAAGCACATGAGTGGGATGTTGACCGTATCTCTCTATTTAGCTACGCGCACATACCAAGCCGTTTTGCTGCACAGCGTAAATTACGCGATGAATGGTTACCTAATACCGAAGAAAAATTCGCTTTAATGAAATTAGCGGTAGAAACGCTTTGTAACTTTGGTTACGACTTTATTGGTATGGATCATTTTGCTAAACCTAATGATGAGTTAGCTATAGCGCAAAGTGATGGTACTTTACATCGTAATTTCCAAGGTTACACCACTAAAGGCGGCTGTGATTTATTGGGACTAGGGGTATCATCCATTAGTTCTATTGGTAATAGTTTTAGCCAAAATATAAAAGATTTAAAAGAGTATTATCAAGCCATAACAGAAAAGCAGCATGCACAAATAAAAGGCGTAAGTTTATCTGAAGATGACATCTTACGTGGTGAAGTTATCCAGGAATTGATGTGTAATTTGTATCTAGACAAACAAGTGATTAATGAAAAATATAATATTAATTTTGATGAATATTTTGCTGAAGATTTACCGCTGTTAACTACGTTTATTGATGATGGTTTATTAGAAAATACAGAAAACTATATTAAAGTAGATCAATCCGCTCGTTTATTGATCCGTATTATTTGTATGAGCTTTGATGCTTATATGAAGAAACATATTAACCAGCAACGCTTTTCTCGGGTTATTTAATACGTTTAGGTGAAGCTCTGGTTTGTCATAAAATATTTATCCCCGAACGTTCAAGTTCGGGGATTAAAATAGCTTGATAATGGCTATCTAAATAGTCCTAGATTTCTATCACCGATGGCCTCTCGCCAACCACCTAACCATTCTGATTTTGCATCAGTATTTTGATAAGGGCACTGCTCCTTAGTTTTGCCGCCAAGGCCAGCTTGATATCCATTAGAATGCGCTCTACCCAATTTATCTCTTTTTTGTCTTTTCATTTACTCCACCTCATAAACACCTCGTAATTGTCTTATAAATCAATTAATAAACAAACTTAGAATCACTCGTTTAGCTGAGTTCATCTTATTACTTAATACTACAGAGTGGTCGATTCTCAAATTTTGCATTAATTTTTATGGTATGAAATTTCATCAATCGACGAGTCATTTAAGAGGATTTATTGAGGTGATGCAAGGGAAAAAATGTAATTTTAAAGAGGATATAATATACCGAGAAAAGGATAACCTGTGGACAAATTTTAACGCTAAAAGTTTTTTTTGGCAAAACAACTTGTTAGCATTAGATTAACTTAAAACCTTATTACTAGAGGTAATAACGTTGTTGCTTTAATAGACAGAATGATTCTAAAGAAATAACGTCAAGCGGCTTAGTAAAATTTGATTGATCAAGGTTACTTGAGTAGTAACATCCGTAATTAGTTATGTAATAAAGGTTTTAGCATGCCTTCCAAACCATTGAGTTTTACCTCGTACATTAAGGCTAACTGCTGTCCTAACTTACCTTCGGGAAAACCTTTACTGTGAAACCATACCAAATAAGGTTCAGGTAGTTGTAATAGTTTTCTCCCAGCATATTTACCAAAAGGCATGGTTTGATTGATTGCTTCAATAAGTGCTTGTTGATCGTTTAACAAATTAAGTCCGTGCTTGTCATGTTAGTGACATCTTTACGTCACAAAACCTTCATTAGTGCTCATTATACTGCTCCTATCTTAAAAGGTTAACAACTCAGTGTTAATCGCGTTAAAAAATTTAGGGATGAATATGTCAATCATTAGAAAACGAAGTGCCGCTCACAAAGCTTACTTACCTGGTAATGTCCGTGATAATCAATATATTTTAGCCGAATTTAGTTTGACCGATGAGCTATTTAAGCAGTTTTCAGGAAAATATAGTGATTTAAAACCGCAGCCATTTTACGATTTTTATCAGCAGCTATCGGATATGTTTTTTAAATTAACAGATGAATTTGAGCTAGAGAATTGTCAATTTATTGCTAATGATAAATTAGCACGAGTCAGATACAGCCAAGAAATGCACCAATGGCAAACCAATCAACAAATTCTCTTTTATTATAATCCAGAAAGTCACCACCTTAAAAAATCTTTTTTTGATGGCAGTAAACGAGCGAAAAAAATCTGTTTACTCTTTTTGGCTACCGGTAATGAGATCCGCGTTAATGCGGCCAACTTTCATAGTAAAGTGAGTCAACTGGTCGAAAAATTTTGTCAAACAATTATGTTAGATAAAAGTGATATTCGTTTGAGAGATCACCAGCACCTTACGTACGATTTGTTTGCTAAGAATAAGGGGTGTGCTACTAGCCAGACACATAAATTACGTGAAATTAAAAAGCGTTATGCTAGCCAAAACGTTATTGTACCTACGTATCATAGTGCAATGAATTATGCTGTTGTTACGCTAAATGTCAGCAATGAATTATTGAAACAGGTAGAAATAGATAGCCACTCTCAAGATCCGTATAACCCACTGTATACTTACCTAACGGATGTATTCACCATGGCAGCAAAACGCTATAACTTAAACAATGGGGCGCTGATTGCTAACGGTTTAGTACCTATTGTGAGATACAGCATTCATGAGATTGTATCTCGAGTAGGTGAGTTGCAAATGTTAGGTTACAACCCGGAGCAAAGTCCATGCGGTATTATCAGTAAATGGAGTGCGGGTGAGTTAACTGATAGCGTGCAGTTAATTTTTGTGGCTACACCCGAAAATAATAGCGAACACGGCTTTGGTCGTTTTTTAAATCAAATAGAACAAGCAATGCAATTGATGGCAGTTGAACTAGAAATTGAACCGACTAAAGAAGAAATGGTGGTTAGATTTCATCAACACTTGGCATATAACTATTAAAATTGGATTGTGTTCGTTTTAAGTTTTCTTTAAGTTTTCTTTAAGTTTTCTTTAAGTTGCTAGGTTTAGGTCGATTGAGGTCGCTTTTGTAATTTACGTTGTAATGTTCTTCTGTGCATTGAAAGCTGTCTAGCGGTCGCTGAAATATTACCCTGGTTAGCTTTTAATACCTGCTGAATATGTTGCCATTCAACCTGCTCGGCAGATAAGGTTTGTTCGCTTCTCTTATCTACTTCGATGGTTTCGGCTTTACTGCCTTTGAGTGTTGCGAGTAGTGTTTGACTATCGACAGGTTTAGACAAATAGTCATCAGCGCCAAGCTTTATCGCATCAACCGCGGTAGCAATACTGGCAAAGCCGGTAAGTAAGATAATGCGACTCTTTGGTCGAAGTTTACGCAGTGGTGTGATGATCGATAAGGTATTTTCTTCAGCCAACTTCATATCGAGTAAAATATAATCGGGTGTGTGTCGATGACAGGCGAGTAAGGCATCATTATTATTATCTACTTGTACACAATCAAAGCCATATTTAGTCAAGCGTCGATTAAGCGTGTTGGCAAAAATAATATCATCTTCAACGATTAATAACTTCGACGATGCTGGAGCTATTGCTGCATTAGGCATAACTAATTTCCTTATGGTTAGCGGTTTTACTTTGCTGAGATGAAATAGGCATACTTAAGGTGACAAGTGCGCCACCATCTTGATGGTTTGTTAAGGCTAACTTACCACCAAGGCGCTCTAAACTTGCGTGACTTAAAAAAACAGCCATGCCAAAACCTTGTTCACTATTAACAGGTTTAACGCCTAATTCATTGAGTTTTTTCAAGGTGAAACCTTTACCATAATCCCGAATAGTAAACTGCCAGTTACCTTTAATAATTTGGCTAGTTAGACAAAGGGTTTTGCTATTATTGGCTTTACTCGCTCTTATCGCATTATTAATTAAATTGATGATAGCGGGTAATAAGGTGGCATCAGCATTAATCGTGACTGCTTCGGTTGAGTTACAGCCGGTATTATTTTGCAATTGTAAGTGTATTTCTGGATTATTGAACCGTACGCTAACCGTTATTTCATTGAATAAATCTTGGCAATTAATCACCTTAACCACCTGTTCTTTTATCTCAAAAACCATAGCACGAAATTCAGCTAAGCTGTCTCTACAGCGAGTAAGCTGGCTTTGCATATCGGCCACAATGTCGTTGTTAGGTAAATTTTCACTTAATTCATCAGCAAGTAGTTGTACGGTTGCTATGGGGGTCGCTAATTGATGGGTCACCTGAGCGGAAGCAACACCTAATGAAGTCACTTGTTCTTGTTTTAATAAGTTCTCGCGATAAGCGGCAATGGCCAGTTCTTGCTGATTAATACTTCGTGCCATTTTACCCACAACAATGGCAACCACCAAGGCTGAAAATAAAAAGTTGATACCCATACCAATAAAGTGGCCTTGCATATTGCCGTGCATCACACTCATGGGTAATGACCATAATAAAATACTGTAAGATGCAATGGCGAGAAAGGCTACTATCGACAGTAATAATGGGGTTAGGGTAACTGCGGCTATGGCGATAGGAATGAGCAATAAAGAAACAAAAGCATTAGTCGCGCCACCACTGAAAAATAGTAGCAATGAGAGAAAGATGATGTCCGCACATATTTGCACCAGTATTGCTTTTTGGCTGGCTTTCTTTTCACTTAAATGATTATGACGATAATAAATATAACTGCTTAAGGTAAATAGTATTTCTAAACTAATAACACTAACTAGTGGCGTCCAAGGTAGTTGGTACGCTAAGCCCAAATTAACAAAAATAATTAACAGTAATTGAATGGTAATTGCAGTGCTGCGTAGTGCAATAATTACTTGTATTTGACTCGTTTTTTTGAAATATTTTGGCATATATTATGGTCTAAATAGGGGTATAATGTGAGTATTCACAAAATTAACAAAGACATCTTAGCTTATTTATTAATAGAAAAGGCTGAGATAAATCATTAAAGAAACATTGAATAAGGCAGCACGATAAATGACTGAACAACTCAACGACAAAGCACTACAAACTGCGACTCTAGGCGGAGGTTGTTTTTGGTGTATCGAAAGTGCTCTTAATATGGTCAAGGGCATTATTACCGCAAAACCTGGTTATATGGGCGGGCACAGTGAAGCGCCAACCTATAACGCAGTGTGTACTGGCAATACTGGCCATGCTGAAGTAGTGCAATTAGTGTTCGATAGTCAGGTGATTAGTTTTAGAGAAATTTTAGAAATATTTTTCACCCTACACAATCCCACGCAGTTAAATCGTCAAGGCAATGATGTCGGCACACAATATCGCTCTGAAATTTTTACTCATAATGCCGAGCAACAGGAGATAGCAGAACAAATAATTGAGGAAATTAGTCAAGAGCAGTTATTTGAAGATCCTATCGTCACCCAAGTGAGTCCAGCGGTTACTTTTCATTGTGGTGAAGATTATCATCAAGATTACTTTAACAATAATCCAGAAAATCAATATTGCCAAGCCGTTGTTTCACCTAAACTTGCTAAGTTTAGAAAAACCTTCGTGGCTAAATTGAAATAAGCAGTCACTTTATCAGCGTAATATCTTCTACCGACTAAAATGATTTCCACTATACTTTTTATATATGTGGAGAGAATTTTTTCGGTGGTGTTATTATGCAAAAGAAAAAATTAATATTATCTACACTCGCTCTATTTGCGGTACTTGTATGGTTATATCCTTCTGAGCACCCCTATAAATTCCGGCAAGTTAAGTTATTAGCTACGGCCGAAGATAATTATTTACTACCAATCTCTCCGCATATTAGCCAAGTTGGGCGTCCCAAAGAAGTCTTTCATTTTCCTATCAAGTTAGGAGGGGTTGGGCCAAGTAATTCGCTATATTCAGGTCCGAAGCAATACCCCTTTTATTGTATGACCATAGACTCACACATAGGCCAGCCTTTGGTCGATAACCAAGAGGGCTTTGGTGTGCCTGTGTATGAAAATTTAGCACAGCGTAACAAAATTATTGGTTATTCAAAAGATTGCTTATTTAAAAGTCATTTACAGTTTTATTATCTTAATCAGAATGAAAAATTGGCGAAGCTCACGGCTGAGCAATTCTCCCAATTATCGACATTAAGAGACGCCAAATTACCTTTACAATTGTTTCGTGCGGAACAAGGCAGTATTAATCGTTTCATTTACACGATAGCCATGGCAATCATGCCTGAAGAGCTCGGTACACGTACTAAGAGTTCTTTGTGGAATAAAAAGCTGATCTATCAATTTAATGGCGGCTCAGGTATAGGTTTTAGGCAAGGAAGGCAAAAAGCAGTTCGAACGATAACCCGACGTTTAATTGAAGTTCAAAAAGGCTACGCTATTATAAGCTCGAGCGGAAATCGCACTAGTTATACTTATAATATGCTACTAGCAGAAGATACTGCACGCAGGGTAAAGCTGAACTTTGTTAGTTTATTTGGTGAGCCAATATATACGGTTGGGATCGGCGGCTCAGGTGGTGGTTTAGCGCAATATCTTATTGGCCAAAATAGCCGTGGCATTCTTGATGGCTTAATTCCTCAGTACTCTTACCCCGATATGATAAGCCAAACAATTTATACCTTAGATTGTGATTTATTTAATAATTATTTCACCTTTCGAGCCAAAGATAATAGTCGCTGGCAGCAATGGGATCAGCGACAATTACTCGAGGGCATGAACACCTTGCAAGATTTTCCACAAAAAATAGCGTTCTTACAACCGGTTGCACAATTAATGGCCGGCATGATACCTAGTTTCCCTGAAGGAAATAGTGAATGTATTAATGGTTACTTTGGTTTATCGACCTTTATTCATAATCCTAGGCAAGGCTTCTTGCGACACTTTTATAGTGAGGATGTGGTTGAGAAAACTAATTGGAACTATTGGGAAGATATGGCGTGGTTATTCAGCCGTGATAAGCATGGGTTAGTAGAAAGCACTTGGGATAATGATGGTGTTCAATATGGTTTGCACGCGTTAAAGCAAAAGCAGATCACACTCGCTGAATTTGTACATATCAATAAAAATATTGGTAGCTGGAAAGAGCAGTACCAAATGACAGCTGAAAAAATTATTACTCCATTTGGACGTAAAATGCCATTTTGGGTCTCTTTATGGGGGAGTGACAATATAACTCAAGTGATTGATAACCAAATGGCACCGAGGCGAAGTGCTTCACTTAAGTCGATAGAACTGGCTTATCGAGGTGGGCAGGTATTTATTGGCCAACTTGATTTGCCTATTATCGATGTTCGTCATTACTTGGAAGAAAAGCTCGATATGCATCATATGTCGGCATCTTTCAGTACCCGATTACGTTTGCAGCAGGCTAACGGTCATTTTGATAATCAGGTTATTTGGGTGGCAAAACGAGATTTTGATCCGACAGATCAAGCTTTTGATGTAATGGATTTATGGTTGCTAAAACGGAAACAATTTCCTGAGTTAACTGCAGGGCAAAGTAAGCCACCACAAATACAAGATACTTGCTTTGATAATAAGGGGGAAGTGCTGGCACAAGGTAAGGGGGTTTGGCAGGGAAATTGGAGTGATGCTAGCTCTGGCGATAAAAGGATAAAACGAGGGGCATGTGCACAACATTATGCCATTTTCTCAAATAGTCGTATTCAAGCCGAAGGTCCCTGGCAGGGCAGTATTTTCAAATGTTATAAAATTCCGTTTGAACAGGCGATTAAACAAGACATGTACGGTGATATAGAACTTGCGGAGCAGTTAACATCTTTGCGTGCCATATTTGCCCAAGGGGTATGCGATTATAGCCAAGGTGATTTAGGTAGACCTAGCGATCTTTAGATGAATTTGAGTTTTATTTGGAGTTCAGATTAAGGGGAAGTAAAAAAATGACAAAGGTAATACTTTGTCATTTTAAGGATTAAATTTTTATTGCTTTAAAGATATTTTGTCTTAAAAAACTCTGCGGAACGATGAGCCACGGCTTCTAGATGAACGGCGACTTCTCATACGACTATGCAATTCATGACGTTTTGACTCTAACCACTCTTCGCGAGTAATAGTAGTATCTCCACTACGTCCTTCTTCGCGGATACGATAAGCACAAAACTCTTCAAAAGCTTCAAAGTCATCTTTAAAGTCTTCAGCAACAAGCTCGATCATAATAGCATCATCTAAAAAGCCTAAGACCGGAATATGATCCGGTACTAAATCTTCAGGATCACTAAAGTAAGCTAAAGCACTTAATACTTCGGTGCGCTCTTCACTGGGAATTTGCCATTCACTATCTTCAATCATGGCAACAAAAGTTTCTAATTTTTGAATACGCTCACGTACAAATTCAGGTACGTTATCTTTAATATTTACACTGACTTTTTTAGCGTTAGCTAAAATTTCTTGCTCGCTAAGTTGCTTTGCACCTGTTTGCGCCTTGTGCATAACATCGCGAAAATACTCTAAGTCTGCTTCGGTTAATTCAAATTTAACTTCAAACGCCATTATAATTCTCCTGCTTTTGGCTTTATTATTACAATATATATTGGGTAATTATGCTTAAGCATAGTTCACTAATATTAATTCAGTTAGTTGAAATATATTGATTTGATCTATTCTCTTATTAGTCAATCTACCAGAATAAAGCGCTGACAGCACCCCATAAAATTAAGTTGAGTTAACTTTTGTATTTAGATTGTAACTTCATGTAGACATAATGGTATGATTTTACTGTTTATAGCTATTTTATTGTGTATTTATTATGACAACTACCGAGTTAATCGAGACAGAAACAGCAACGGATGTGGTTAATTCTGCTATTTCAGAAAGTAAGAAAGAAAGTAAAAGTTGTGAAAATTGCCATCAAGAACTTAATGGCCCTTTTTGCGCGAATTGTGGTCAATCTTCAGATTCGACATTAAAGTATTTCTGGTTAGTTATCATGCATTTGCTTGATGATATTTTTAGCTTTGATTCTCGTGCTAGTAGAACTATTTGGCCATTAATTACACGACCAGCTTTTCTCACTAATGAATATTTTGCCGGCAGGAGAGTGCACTATGTGCCGCCTTTACGATTATATTTATTTATTAGTATTGTGTTTTTTATCACTTTAAAATTTTTTATTGCTTCTGATGACGTTAACTCTATAGATCTCAATGGTAAACAAGAGGTTGTCACTCAAGTTAAAGCACATATTAAGCAGCTTAAAACTGAGCAGAATAGCTTACAGGGATCATCTACAGAAAGTACAGAAGCGCTAGCTGAAATAACTCGCCTCAATGAAGAGCTAGCGAAATTTAACAATTATTTATCTGACTTGAACCGCGAATATAGTTCGGGGCAGAATAAAGAAATGATTAGAATTACTCGTAAGTTGGTTGAATTAGAGTTTGATAAGGCTGATGAAGGGTTGTCATCAAAAGAACAAGAGCGATTTGAGACCCTAGTCGAAAAACGCATAAAAGTGCTTAATGGTGACTTAATCTCTGAAGAGCTCACTATCGGTAATAATGAAGATGGCAGCCTCTCTTTTGAGTTCTTATCAACAGAACAAAATAAAAAGCTAAATGAGTTTACCGAGGAGCTAAAAGAAAAAGGTGAAAAAGCGTTTAATTCTGATACAGGCCCCTTAATGGAGCAAGTGATTGGTAAGCTCCCGCAATTGATGTTTATTTTATTGCCCCTCTTTGCGGTATTACTGAAAGTGATGTTCATCTTCTCTAAAAGACTGTACATGGAGCATTTAACGGTTGCTTTGCATAGTCATAGTTTTATTTTTATTACGGTACTGCTGTATGAAATGCTTGACCTTTTAGAAGACTATCTCGCAGAAACGAGTCCTAATATTGCCAACTTCTCAGGTGTGGTCGCGGGTGGATTATTAGTCTGGATACCCATTTACTTATTTCTAATGCAGAAAAGAGTCTATAAACAAGGCAAATTCTTTACGTTTGTGAAGTTTAGCATCATCGGTACTTTATATATTATGATGATAGGGGTAACCGCTATTGTTGCTATGATATGGGGAATAATGGGAACTTAGCATAGCGGCTCTCTAATTTGCTGAATCCAGTCTCTTCATGTTGCTGGGTAAAGCTTATCGTATTCATGAAAAAACGGTAAAGCATAATATGCCCTACCGTTTTTTTGTTCTTAGCGCCGCGTTATTTAAAACGCATAGACAAATCAATGGCGTTAACATGCTTGGTTAGTGCGCCGCTTGAAATGTAATCGACACCTGCTTTGGCATATTCTTGCAAAATTTCAATAGTCATATTGCCGGAGACTTCAAGTTTTGCTTTACCACGTGTGGCTTTTACGGCTTCTTCTATCATCGCAGGACTGAAGTTATCGAGCATGATGATATCAGCCCCAGCGTTAAGTGCTTGTTCAAGCTCGTCGAGTGATTCTACTTCTACTTCAATGGTTTTATCACAGTGATTGTTTTTAGCGGTTGCTACTGCTTGGTTAATTCCGCCACAAGCAGCAATATGATTTTCTTTTATCAAAAAAGCATCAAATAAGCCAATTCTATGGTTCACACCACCACCACAAAGCACGGCATATTTCTGCGCGCTACGTAATCCAGGTAAGGTTTTACGAGTATCAAGCAGTTTAGTTTCACTACCGGCTAGCTCTTTTACATAGTGACTGGTTAAGGTGGCAGTGCCTGATAAGGTTTGTAAGAAGTTTAATGCAACTCGCTCACCGGTTAACAAGGTTCGGGCATCACCCTCAAGTTCAAAAAGCGTGCTATTGGCGGCAACAGATTCACCATCATTAACAAACCAGGTTATCTTGGTAGATGATACTTTGTTTGTTTGTTCAGCCGTGCTATTTAAAGAAGCATCAAGTTGTTTGAATACTTCATTCACCCAAGCAACCCCACAGACGATACAATCTTCACGGGTAATTACCGTGGCAACTGCTTGTTCATTTTCAGGAATGAGCATCGCGGTAATATCTTGACTGGCTTGAGGTGTCTCATTATCAACGGCTCCTAAATCTTCACAAAGGGCCCAAGAGATAGTTTTGCTAATATCTTGCTGTAATTTTTCTAATTGTGCATTAAGCATTGCTTTCTTCCTGTTACAGGGGATCCCGTAAGATTAGTTGTTTACCGGTTTGATAAAAATCGACTTGTTTGAGTGCACTCATACCTAAAAGTATTTCATCTGCTTTCATGGCAGGATTAATGTGAGCGGCGACATTATACAAGAAAATATTACCTAAGCTCAATTGCGTAATTTCAGTTTTATATACAGTAACACTACCATTGGCAGTTTGTACTTGGTAACTTCCCTGAGCCACTAAACCTAACTGTTCAGCGATATGTGCAGGAATTGACACCTGAGTTGCACCTGTATCAAGTAAAAAAGTAACAGGCGTTTCATTAATTGTGCCTCGGGCAACATAATGACCTTGCCTGTTTTGATCTAAAATCACCTCTGCTTGGCCACTTTCTGTTAAGCGCATTTCAGGACGGCTGTTTGGGTTGTACTGCTCATCAAGGACATCTTGAAAGACAAACATTAATAATGCTAAACCAATTATCCAGGCTAGCCAGACGAATATTTTTGCCATTTTGTTTGTTGGGTCAACTTCAGTCATACTAAGCAATCTTTAATTAAGAGTATTACTATTGTATGTTTTCTCAAGTAAGCAAGAAAGTACAAAGTGTAACCTTAACACTTACAGCATTTATCACTCTAAAATGAGAAACGTATGTTTTCTATTTCTTCTGGCTGGCTAACACAAGCGCAACTCTTACCATCACCGTACTTTGCTCCACGTGAATTAGGTGAAGAAATCAATTTATTAGTGATACATAATATTTCACTGCCGGCAGGTAAATTTGGTGGTCATTACATTAGTGACTTGTTTCTTGGGCAGCTAGATTGTAATGCACATCCAAGTTTTAGTGACTTGAGGGGCGTTGAAGTTTCAGCCCATTGCCTTATCCTGCGCGATGGTAGTGTAATCCAGTATGTTTCTTTCGATGATAAAGCCTGGCATGCAGGGATTTCATCATTCAAAAAAAGAGAATGCTGCAATGATTACTCTATCGGTATTGAATTAGAGGGCACAGATGATATCCCTTACACTGCGGAACAATATCAACAATTAATTGCGTTAACGCTTTGTTTGCAAAATCAATTTCCTGCGATTATTATAGGCAATGTTGTTGGTCATTGTGATATCGCCCCGGATAGAAAAACCGATCCTGGGCCGGTCTTTGACTGGCAATACTTTCATCAATGTTTGACTGAACAAGCGACAAGGAACATCACCTAACATGAGTTTACTAAGTTTATTAATTGCACTAGCAGCAGAGCGATCTTTATCTGCAGAAATGTGGCGATTTAATTTTTATTATCAACACTATTTACATTTTTTTAGTAAAAATTTTACAGCAAAACAAGGTGCGGTAGCGAGTGCTGCGTTTATTATCTTACCTGTGATTTTGACATACCTGTTGCTTGAAGTTATTGATAATACAGTGCTGCAGTTACTTCTTTCTACCGTGATACTCATCGTTTGTTTTGGTTGTACCACCACGAGAAATAGTTATAAAAATTATCTTCATTCAGCTTTCAGGGGAGAAGAAACAACGACGGAAATGCACCATCAACAACTATTAACGGATAAGAACCTGCCTAATATGGGCTTTGGCCAAGCACTTATTTGGCTAAATTACCGTTATTACATTGCTATTATGCTGTATTTCACTGTTTTTGGTGCTGCGGGTGCGCTATTTTACCGTTTATTGACTACAGTTATTGAGCATAAAAAAGCAGATTGCATGGCGAGTGCGGCTGAGAAACAGGCAGAAGCGCAGACAACTTCGGCAAGTGATAGTGAAGAGGAGCAGGAAGGTCAGCATGAAGCGAGTGTCGCTCCTAATATAATGAGCGGCTGTCAAAACCATTACGACGTACTTTTTTGGGTAGATTGGTTACCTGTGCGTATCGCTTCTTTTGGTTATATGTTTGTGGGTCACTTTTCCAAAGCGATGCCCGTTTGGTTAGAGAGTATTTTTGATAGCGAAAAACCAACCCATCAAGTATTGATTGATGTGGCCGAAAAATCGGAAGACATATTGGTCAATGAGGAAGACTGCACAGCAGAGCCTTGTTTACTTGTCAGACTTGCCAAACGGAATGTTTTACTAGTTCTTGCGGTTATTTCAATTTTGACATTAACGGGTTTTCTTAATTAACAAAATCTAGTCAAAACGAATGGTCAGACCAATCGGTCATCCTGACTTAATGCGCTAAAAACAGACTGAATAATATTGTTTTAGCGCATATAAACCTTGCTTAAATACAAACCATCAACTAAATTTACTTGTCAAAAGTAGCTATATTTGCTATTTTATTGCCTTGAAAATGATTGGTCTTACCAATTTACCAAGATTCAAACAGGTGTCTGAATCGCTCATTTCTTTCTTTATTACCATGGAAATAGCTAGCTAAATTACTTTTATGAATGCAAACGTAACGGCAAATAAATCAATGAAAGCATCGAAAAGCACTGGGCGGGTAAAGCCACAGAAGTTAGCTGATATTATTTTAGCTCAGCTTGAAGGCATGATAATCGAGGGAAGTTTACAGCCCGGTGAGAAATTATTACCTGAGCGTGAACTTGCGTTGCAATTTGAAGTCTCCCGACCATCATTACGTGAAGCGATACAGAAGTTAGAAGCCAAAGGTTTGGTAACGCGTAAGCAAGGTGGCGGTACTTTTGTTTGTACCAATTTACTCAGTGGTTTTTCCGACCCATTGTTTGAATTAATGTCGAACAATAATGAGTCACAATTTGATTTATTAGAATTTCGTCACGGTATTGAGGGAATGGCTTCGTATTATGCCGCTATGCGTGGTACGCCAGCAGATTTTGAACAAATTCAAGCAAAGCATAATGAAATTGGTACTAGCCAACTAGAAGATGACTTTCGTGGGGAAGCAGAAGCGGTTGTTGAATTTCATTTAGCCATTTGTGCAGCGTCACATAATGCGGTGATATTACAGCTTGCTCGCAGTATGTCGCCATTATTAGCGGATAACATTGCACAAAATTTAACAGTATTAGCGAAGCGCCCTGATATCTTTAGCAAGATTACCGATTATAGAAAGCGTTTGCTCAATGCCATTATTAGTGGTGAACCGCAAAAGGCATGGGGAGCTAGTCATCGACACTTAGCTTTCAT
>NZ_PJAQ01000055.1 GCF_002836775.1 Colwellia sp. 12G3
AACTTATGTGGACTCCCCCTTGTCAACAACCAAAACAATAACACAAAGAAATAAATGCGTACTTATGTACGAGCTCTATATTGAGAAGCTATCTCAGGCTCTTTGATATTTACGCGAACGAGCTGTCAAATCTGTTAAGCGAGCTTTTATACTCTCTGTTGGCTACTGACTAAACCCGCTGATTTTTATCTTCGTTTTGCATTTTAGTTGTATGAACGCTTTTTAAGCTGCGAGTAACTCAGCTTTATATTCTGTACCTTGTGTCAACATGGCGAATGCCGTTCTAACGGTTTTATTCGCAAGCGCCACAGCTGCACATTTTTTACCTCGACGCTCAACTAAACCTCTTAGCCAAACATCTTTTTTAGTTTTTGGCTCTCTTATGGTAGCTTGATTCACCGCAGCCATTGCACCACAAATAAGCTGACTTCTCAAGATACTGTTTTTACAATGCTTTCCTATCGAACCCAGTTTAACCATTCCACCTGATGAATGCTGAATGGGGGTTAACCCAATACATGCAGAAGCATCTTTACCTTTACTAAAAACACCTATATCCCAACAACCTAACGCAAGGTACAAGTTAATGGCGTTCGTTGTGCCTACGCCCTCTAACTTAAGAAGTTTTTTACATTCGGGATGAGAGGAGGCTGAGTCTTCTAAACACTCGTTATACTGATGAACGGCTTCAATCAATCCCTTTAAGTGCACCTTAGCGGTATAAATTGCTTTTCGACATTCTACGGATAAGTCATTAGTCGCATCTTCTAAAACCCCGTCAATCGCAGAAATAATACCGCCTTTTCTGTTTGAAATACGAATGTTCAACTCGAGCAATAAGGATACTAGTTGTTTTTGGGCTGCCCCTTGGTGTTTTACGGCTAATTCCCTTAAGCGTTTAATGGTTTGTAACTGCTGCTGAGCAACGCTCTTTCCGCCGATAAAAGTAACATCGGGTAATAGAGCTGCTTGGATAATAGCAAGCGCATCATTCTTATCTGTTTTTTGGTTTTGTCTAACCACAGCAACCAACTTAGCAGAAATTAAACGTGCATCATGCCCGGCTTCAATGGCTTTTTGTTTCCAGTAATTAGAGGTACCACAGGCTTCAAAGATTATCGTTGCGGGTTTGGTATTGATGAGCCAACAAAGAAATTCGTTCGGCGTCATTTCGATATTCGACTGCACCTTTTTGCTTGTGTAAGTACAAACTTGAATAACTTCTTTTGCTAAATCAACACCAATTTTGCTACGATACATATCAGGACTCTTTATAATATAGTTGTGTGGTAACTTTTATATTACCTCACTCTTTAGGGGGTGAGGGAGTCCAATTATCTGTT
>NZ_PJAQ01000056.1 GCF_002836775.1 Colwellia sp. 12G3
GGCTGCGCTTCGTGCCTCGCACATTGTAGCCAACTATTACTTAGCCGTTTAATGTGGCGTTAGCTTTAATATCAAACTGTAGTATTCAATCAACTAAAGGAAGAAAAATGAAAAAAAGGATTATATCTGCCATTTTAGGTACTCTATTCACCACAAGCGTCTTAGCTGAGACATCAGAATATTATGCAGGAGCATCAGTTTTAAGTGCTGAAACTGACTTAGCAGGGGAATCTGAATATAATTCTGGCTATGAAATTCACTTGGGGTACAAAATAAATTCATCATTCTCAGTTGAAGCAAGCTATCTAGATCTAGGTGGGTACGACTTAACTAAGTCGAATGCCAAATACTCAATAGATACTGACGCAATTTATCTCTCTGCACTTTATACATATCCTATCGGGAGTTTTAACCTTATAGGAAGACTAGGTTACCTTTCTCAAAGTAGTAATGTTTCTGTGGTTCCAGCCATAGATAACTTTTCAGACGAGTCAGGTGGAGGGGTATTATTTGGAGCTGGCCTTTCATATAAATTCAATAAAACTATAGAGGTAAAAACAGAATTTAATGTTTCTTCAAATACCAACTACGGTTTAGTTGGTTTAAATTTTTATTTCTAAATAAAGCTAACAAACAGTTAAAGCGGGACTAAAAACAGTTTGCTGGGTTCCGCTTCGCTTCACATTTAAGCAAACTAATTTTTAGCCCCTTAACGTGGGCGTTAGAGCTATAGATCAATTTCTGGAGATGTAATGGATAATAGAGATGAGTTAATACGTTTTACTAAAAAGGGGATCGGTTTTCCATTTGCTGGATTAATCGTAATGTGCCTTTGCGCTTTAGTCATTAATTTTCTCCCACAAAGGCAGGCTTTGATAATGGTTATCTTTGCTACTGGTAGTACATTTCCAATAGCTTTCTTTATATCAAAAATATTCAAAGTTAATCCATTTGCTAAATTCCCGCCATTATCAAACTTGGCCACAGTTTTAGCCTGTGCTCAATTTTTATATTGGCCAGTGCTTATCTTAGTACTTCAATTAATTCCCAATTGGTTTCCATTCGTTTTAGCTATTCTTTTTGGCTCTCATTTCATTCCTTTTGGATGGCTTTATAAAAGTAAAGCTTATTACTTTTTAGGTATTGCTATGCCTGCTGTAGGATGTGTAATGGCTTTTGGAGGGAGCGAGTTTTCTTATACATATACTTTTTTAGCTCTTATCCCTCTGTATTTACTTACGTGTTTACTTCTTCTTAAAGAGAATTCAACAGTCAAATATGCAGTAATATAGCCCTAACAAGGCGTTCAAACGGACAAA
>NZ_PJAQ01000057.1 GCF_002836775.1 Colwellia sp. 12G3
GATCTTCCCCCGATAAAACGGACACATTTTTTTTCACGCCGCTATTGCTTCATATTCTATAGGTGAGCAATAATCTATACCTGAATGCATTCTTGTCGCATTGTAATATTTGTTAATGTATCCGCCAAGTGTTGCACGTAACTGTGCATCACTTTTAAAAACATTACCACGAATAACTTCTGTTTTCATTGAATGAAAAAATGACTCCATGTGGGCATTGTCCGTACATTTTCCCGCGCGACTCAAGCTATGAACTATCCCATTTTTTTTCAATGCTTTTTGATAAACTTGCCCGCGATACTCAACACCTCTATCAGTATGCAGCATTAAATTCTCTCGTGGTTTTCTCTTTTTAACGGCATTAAGTAAGGTACGTTTTGTCACATCCATGGTTCTATTTTTATCTAAACTCCAACTAATAATACGTCGAGAATACAAATCCATTATCACGGATAAATAACGCCACACACCTTTTACTTTTAAGTAAGTGACATCCGCAACCCACACTTTATTGGCCGCATCGGGTACTCCACCATCTTGTCGTAAGTTTGCTCCTGTAACGAGGAAACGTTTATATGCCGCAGAACGCGTAGTCACGCGCATTACTCTAGCAACAAGGCCGAGCCCACGGTACAAGCGTTCTACGCGCTTTTTACCTAAGTTATACCCTTGCTTTTGCAAGGCCTTAAATATGCGAGGACTACCGTATCGTCCTTTATTGTCAGTGAATATTTGCTGAATTTTTACCTTTAATTCATCATCCTTAATTGAACGCTCACTTGGCTGACGGTTTCTCCAATCGTAATAGCCACTTCTGGATACACCAAGTAGTTCGATTAAAGCCGTAACACTTACTTGGGCTCTGAGTTTTTCGATGAATTTATATCGTCCTGATGTTCCTCGGCAAGAAACCGTTGCCACTTTTTTAGGATGTACAGTTCCTCCTTGAGTTGCTTATTTTCGCGTTCAAGTTTTTGCTCGTTGGTCAGTTGTTTTTTTACTTTCGAATGCCCAGCTACTTTTTTACGTTTATCAGCCACAATAATTCCTTCGCGATATTCTTTTCGCCATCGTGACAGCATGAATGGGTGGATGTCGAGCTTTAGTGCGACAGTTTTGATTGTGATGCCGACAACAAAACTCAGTTGAACAGCGTTGACTTTAAAGTCGTTTGAATACTTCCAAGTTCGTCTTGGATTGTTGTACTTGGGCATAAGACACCTCATCTTTAGTTAGATTTTGGTGTCCGTTAAAGCGGGGGAAGATCA
>NZ_PJAQ01000058.1 GCF_002836775.1 Colwellia sp. 12G3
CGTATCTAAGTGAACGTAAATCTGCCTAATTCCAAGGACTAATTTAGGTCAGCAATGTGTTAGGAAGCGTCCATACTTCCTAAATCAATTGCGATTTAAATATCTATAGTTTCAGATATCTCAAGTGCGTCATCGACTTCGATACCAAGATAACGAACGGTACTTTCTAGCTTTGTATGACCAAGCAAAATCTGAACTGCTCTCAGATTTTTGGTTTTTTTATAGATCAAGGTTGCTTTAGTGCGTCTCATTGAATGAGTGCCGTAGGATGTTATATCCAAGCCAATACTTGCAATCCATTTTTTGACTATTCTTGCATATTGTCGAGTAGTTAAATGGTAATTGTCTTTTACTCTACTTCCAAATAAATAGTCACTAGAACGAAGTGATTTAAATGAGATCCATTTTTGAAGAGCTATTCTTGTTTTTTTTGTTATTTCAAATTGAACAGGAGTTCCCGTTTTTTGTTGAATTAACATAGCTCGTGATTGAATGGTTTTCCCATGAGCAATATCCGACACTTTAAGCTTTATGAAATCACATGCTCTTAATTTACAATCTAGTGCTAAATTAAACATAGTTAATTCTCGAAGATTATTGGCTAAATCGAGTCTTGTTCTGATAGACCATACTTCTTCAAGCTTAAGGGGGAGTTTTTGCCCTACAAGCTTACCTTTGTTCCAACTTGGTTTTGGTTGATAAAGTACAATGTTATGCATTATTTTACTCCTTCTTTAAGTGAACTATAATTATGAAACCATCTCGATTAAATTACTTGTTGGAGACACCTCATGACTAATGAACCTGACTGGATGAACCCAGCCAATGACCGTAAGACGCCATATACTGAAAAGGAGCTTGAGTTATTTGTTGATGGTTTTATTGAAGGCTTTGGAGAAGAGTGGGAAGACTTAAAATTCAAATTGGGCGAATCAATGGCAATACAAAAAATTAAGGACGGATTCATAGCCAAAGATGAAAATAATTTACATAATATCGAACCAGATAGTGAGGTTCATTAGAGGTTGAAATAGTACATTTTTCATGAACTAGGGGAGGATCTTAACGAAAACTGTTCGTTATGAAGCTGAGGTTAAGTTTATGCTGCTAATGGCAAATGTGAGCCTAAAGCGGTCAAAAATGGGGACTAATGCTCACCTCAATTTAAGTCGGCTTAGATACG
>NZ_PJAQ01000059.1 GCF_002836775.1 Colwellia sp. 12G3
AGTTTCTTCGATGTCATACGATAAAATCATAGTCAGTGAAAATGGCGAAGAGTTTCCATATTCAGAATCATTTGATGATGACTCTTATTATTACGAAGTAAGTATCGTTCTTGATGATCGAGACGGTGAATTATTTATTTCAAAATGGGGTTCTCATATTGAGTTTGACGATGACGGTAGTTGGTTAGACTTTAAAATTGCACCTAATGAATTTTTTCCAAATCAAAAAGAGTTAACTCACGAAAATATACTCTCTTACATGGGAACTTTGCTAGATAGAGAATCTGAAGGTAAAGTATTGTCCAAAGAAGAGGTAAAGAAGCATTATCAAAGCTTTTTAAAGTCAGAGCAATGAAACTCTAACAAGCCATTCAAGCAGGACTTTTAACAGTTGGTTAGGTTCCGCTTCGCTTCACATTATAACCAACAATTAAAAGCCTCTTAATGGGGCGTTAGAGCACTCTCCAGTTATGTATCTATTTCCGCACAATGACAAATGGAAATCTGAGTTCGAAAATGTGAGAGATTCAATAATTTCCACCTACGAGAGTGATATTGAAATTTATCATATTGGCTCAACTGCAATATCAGGGTTGTATGCTAAAGATTGCATTGATCTGTTAGGAGTCGTTAAAGACATTTCAAAGATTTCAACTTTCAAACAAAGTATTATTGATCTCGGTTTTGTTTACAGAGGTCAAAATGGCATCATTGGAAGAGAATACTTTTCTAAAAAACATAGAAAGGTTCATTTGCATATTTTTCAATACGGTGATGTAAATGTGGAAAAACACTTACATTTCGTTAAGGTGATGAAAAATAACGTAGCGTTAATTACTAAATTAAATCAGGTTAAACAAGACTTGCACGCAAAGTACCCTAACGATAAAGAGTCGTACCAAAAAGAGAAAGAGTTCTTTTATAATCATATAAACAAAGTGCTCTAACAAGTTGCTTAAACGGACACAAACAGCTGGCTGTGCTCGTTCCTCGCTATTATAGCCAGCCATTTTTAGCCGCTTAGCAAA
>NZ_PJAQ01000060.1 GCF_002836775.1 Colwellia sp. 12G3
TGTTAAGGGGCAAATTGTAGTTGGCTAAAATGTGAAGCGGAGCGGAACCAGCCAACTGTAATTTGTCCCGCTTGAACAGCTTGTTATGTACCTGATTGATTTTTAAGCTGAATATACTGACTAGAGAAGTCTTCTGCGACATCTCGGCTTTCGGTTATAGTAATACTCTCATTATTATATTGAGCATTACTAGTCCAATTATATGAGCCATGAATCACCTTATGTAAGTCGATAATACAAAATTTATTGTGCATTAACTTTTTACCCCAGCGTGAATTAGGTGAAACCTTAATGTATTCGATTCCTTTTTGATCGAATGGTAGTCCATATTTTTCAGTAGTTTCATCGTCATTAACTATAATTCGGACATTGATACCTTCAAGGTGTTTAAGCCTTAACTCATTTGCCAAGTCTTTATCAGTAAACCACGCAACTGCAACCCAAATGGTAAATTTAGCTGTTCGAATACTTTCTAATATTTGGCTTTTTATTTCTTGAAAATGTGCCTCTATAATAATCGGGTCATCTAGTGCACCGCCCGTTACCTTATATATATCAGATTCATTTTTCTCTAATTTATATCCGTCATGTTTGATGATATCGTGAATCTGAAGAGCAACCTCGTCAGGTTTACTGACTTTCCTGCTATCAGTTAGCGCCTCGACTAAGGCTTTGAAATAAGTAGTTCCATTAACTTTTTTTAAAGTCTCATATGCATATTCATTTCTAGACCAAGCATTCGGGAGCCCACCGTTTCGATGGACATATTCATCTTCCATACCGAAGGCATTGAAGAATTTTATAAGTTCAGGACCTGATAAGTATGGGGTTGGCGCTCCATCTCCAGTAACAAATGGCTTAAGCGCACTTAGTGTCAGATCAGATACTTTCAACTTGAAATATTCTCCATTATTCAGAGTGAAGTGCTAGGTACATAACGCCCCATTAAGAGGCTTTTAATTGTTGGTTAAAATGTGTAGCGAAGCGGAACCTAACCAACTGTTAAAAGTT
>NZ_PJAQ01000061.1 GCF_002836775.1 Colwellia sp. 12G3
CTCGTGCCTCGCTGATTTTAGCCAACAATTTTTAGCCCCTTATTGGGGCGTTATATGCCCCAAGAGGTTTAGTTGTTAAATCACGAAAAGTGCCTAGATAAAATTAAGAGTAATGCCGCTAACTTAATTGTTGTGGCTGCTCTTTATATTGGTTACGCTTTCTTTGAAGTTTCATTAATTTATGATTCTGTTATTTTATTTATTCTTGGGGTGGTTATCTTAAAATGGAAATCTCGAGTAGCATCAATTGCAGCTTTAATTTTTGGTGTAGTTTCACTTTACTTGTTAATTTCTAGCTCTAACTCTGATGGAATACGATTTTTAGCCGCTGGTGTAATTGTTTGGTCTGGAGCTTTATCAACGTATTTTACCGTAAAGTTTCAAAAGCCTAAAGTTGGTGGGTCGGGCATATAACAAGGCACTCAAAAGGACAAAAAACAGTTGGTTTTTGCTCCTTCGTCGCTTATTTTAACCAACTATTTTTAGCCTCTTAGTGTGGCGTTATGTTTTTAAATAATGATGCGTATGTTTTTCATCTTTGGTCTTGTAAAAAGTAGGTAGATTTATGTTAATTAAAACTTACTTAAGTAATATAGCCACCATTAGTCCTAGAGCTATTGGCTTTTTTATAATTATTGGTGGGTGGGAGCCTATCTACCAAATACTTAAAGTTTTTCACCTTGTTGGTGGCGACTTTAATGGTTTTTTCATAGTGTTGGCGGTTGTATTGTCTGTAGCTGTTTTTTTGTTTGATTATGTAAAATTAAAGTTTAAAGCTAGAAAAAAATTGAAATGAGATATGAGCGTCAAAACATAACAAGTCATTAAAGCAGGACAAAAAACAGTTGGTTTTTGCTCGTGCCTCGCTTATTTTAACCAACTATTTTTAGCCTCTTAATGA
>NZ_PJAQ01000062.1 GCF_002836775.1 Colwellia sp. 12G3
TAATAATGGGCAAAAAATTGTTGGCTAAAATGTTGAGGAACGAAAACAGCCAACTGTTTTTTGTCCTTATTAATTAGCTTGTTATGTTTACAATACTGCCAAACTTAACCCGTAATATAAATACCCCAACCAACAATTAAAGTGATAGCGCTAATGAAAGCCAGTTTATTAATTGCCTTATGCTTTTTAGAGTAACCAAACATTAAAATACACCAACCTACTATTGAGCTGAAACCTAATGGTAAATTTGAGTAGTTAAGCGCCAAAATCCCTAAGCTAACACCCAATAACAGTGAGAATAAAAAGATGATTGAATTTATTTGATTGGTACTCAAATCCATTTATTAATGCTCAATTCCAATGTAAACATAACGCCTCAATAAGAGGAAATTTGTAGTTGGCTAAAATGTTGAACGCAGTGAAAACAGCCAACTGTAAATTTTCCTACTTGATTGCCTTGTTATAACGACTTACGCTGGTTTATTTTTGATAACTGCTACTTCCGATGCAATTGTCCAACACGAAATAATTAAACATAAATCACCTAATACAACTAAATTATCTAACTCCATATTAACGGAGATAATAATTAAAGCTATCGATGGGATAAAGCCAGCTACAAATGAGTTTTTAAAAAACCAACTGTGTCCATAATAAGCATATACGGCTCCAATTAAACCACCAACCACAGATAGCAACAAGTAAGAAATGAAACTGAATATTGATAATTCACCATTTTCATTAAAATATGCAATTAATAAAAACAATATTGGGAATGTTAGAGCTGTAGTTGTTAGCTTAGTAATATTTTCGCGATCCACTGAATCATCCTTGTCGTTATAACGC
>NZ_PJAQ01000063.1 GCF_002836775.1 Colwellia sp. 12G3
GGTCTTGTCTTTTGGGTTTAGGCTAAAGCAACACCTGCTTTTTTGAATTATCTATTATAAAAAGCGTGCCCAAAAAGGCCTTAACAAGCTAACAGACCAAAACATTATAGATGGTCCATGCTTATCCTTACTCCATAAAAATCGTGCTTGCTCTCGTAAAAAAGCAGCACTTAAAATGGCATCGGCAACTTCTATTGATTCCCGCGCATTTACGGCCAATAACTCTTCTAGGGTGCTGCCAGCAAGAAAAGTACGACCTATGCCTTGCGCAATCCAGTTTTGTGCTATTTTGTGCGCTTCATCTAGTAAATTCTCATGGGGGACTGTCCATTGTACTAGGCCAACTGCCAGTGCTTCGCTGCCATTAGGCTTCCAGCCTTCCTTGCCAAGCATGCGTTGTGCTGTCTGCTCACCTAAAAGCCTTGGGAAATGAATGCTAGAGCAACCTTCTGCGGGAAGACCCAAAGCAGCAAAGGGGGTCGAAAAGGTGGATTTTTGGGAGGCGACAATGCCATTACACAAGGTTGCGGAGGTGACACTTGCACCAATCGCAGGGCCGTTCATGGCCACCAGTATTGGTTTTGGAAAGTTAAGAAATGCTTCAAATAATTGTTGATTGTGATCGATGATCATTGCACGTAATTTTCTTGGTGGCATGGGTTTAATACCCGCAAAATTTATCCCCGCAGAATAATAATTGCCCGCGCCAGTAAAAATCACCACTTTTGTTGAGTCGTGCATACTAGCCT
>NZ_PJAQ01000064.1 GCF_002836775.1 Colwellia sp. 12G3
CTAACGCCCCATTAACGGGCTTAAAATTGTTGGCTATAATGTTGAGGGACGAAAACAGCCAACAGTTTTAAGTCCCTGTTTAATGGCTTGTTATGCATTTTACTACCCTATTACTTGATAATTATAACTAGCTAAGTACCAAACTCCATTTTTACTAATTAAGGTTAATGTTTCTCCAATCTTTTCTTTTTCAAATTCGGCTATTAGAATAACTAAGATAATATCTCCCGCCAGTCCAGATGGAAGCTTATTAGTTTTAATGGCTCGATTAAATTCAGATGATTTACGTTCACCATAACTATTTTTAAGAACCGAAAATACTGCTTCCCATTCATCTTTACTAACTGAACCTTTTAAATCATCAGACACTAGATCCCAGCCTGGGGATGAATTCCCCTCTTTATACTCACTTATGAATTCATTTGTAACTTTAAGTGCATTTTGTAGCTCTAAAGGTGTTGGAGCCCAAGTTTTTATATTTTGCTGCTTTGTTGAATTGGGAAGTGTGACTTTTTCTTCACCTGCAAAAACAAATGTACTAAATAGAGCTAAGGAAAGAACTTTTATTAAAATACTCATAGATTATCCTGATGCATAACGCCC
>NZ_PJAQ01000065.1 GCF_002836775.1 Colwellia sp. 12G3
ATAGACACTTAAATTTCGTCACTGGAACTTTAAGTTAATTTGTTCACCTAACTTCAATAAGTTACAAAACTCTTATCCAAACCTCAGGTTACCTAAAACAACTCAATCAACCAGTACTTCTAATTAATATCACTGATTAAATGACTTTGGCTTATATGCAAGCCTAGCTCAGCATCATTTACCATAAAAGGTTTACAAATAAAATGTCCTATTGCGGCAACTAGTTGGTCATCATAATACAAAAAGGCAGTACGTTTACGTTGCCATGGCTCAACATTAAGCTCTTGTAAAACCTTCTTCAAACTACGCGAGTGCATTCTAAAATCAGGCAAGCACTTTGGATTGTTATGACTAAAACTCACACTCACTTGTTGCCCTTGTGCTGGCAGACAGACGAGTGGTTGAGCATTACCTTGAGTTAGTTCAATATTAACGCTTAACTTACCTAAGTTATCAGGTAACTCAATTACAATAGAACCTTTGGATAAGTCGATCTCCCTGCGCCAGTCACTAATATCTATATAATTAGGCGTTATGAATAACTGCTCTTTAAAACGGCGAAGAACGCACTGCCCTACTTTAATTTGGGGTGTTTTATCTTCACTGGCCTGCAACTGCTGCCTTACTTGCTTGAGTTGCTCTGTACTGGGCATTAGGTAATCTTGATGCGCCAAAAAGAATCGAATTACATTATTAAATCGAGCTGGAGAAAGTACCTTTAAAGCTTGTGTATATAAACTAGTGCTACTCGCTTTACAGATGACTAAATCTTGCTCGGCAAGCTCATCCAACAACTCTTGCCCTGCTAAGCAGTGGCTAGCGCTGCGATTGATGGTGTTATTAATACTTGGCCAACGCTCACGTAAAAGTGGCATTATTTGCTGTCTGATGAAGTTACGATCATAACAAGTATCAAGGTTTGACTCATCTTCTACCCAACTAAGCTGATGAGTTTTAGCATACGTTTCTATTTCTTGACGAGAAACACTCAACAAAGGGCGAACTAATAAATGTTGACCAAGCTGAGTTTGTACCGACATTGCTGACAGACCTTTTAAACCGGCACCACGTTTAAGTGCTAATAAAAAGGTCTCACTTTGATCATCACTATGATGGCCAGTTAACACTATAGACTTGTTGTCTCTTAATGTTTTCAAGGCATAATATCGAGCGTCGCGTGCCAATTCCTCTAATGATTGCTGTGCTTTTGTCTGTACATTAACGCACTTAATAACAAGATCAACTGAATGCTTTGCGCATTCTGTTTTAGCAAATTCTTGCCAGCTTGTAGCATTATCACTCAAGCCATGGTTAACATGACAGACGGTAATATCATTGCTTATAAGTTGGTGCTGCTTTAATTGAGTTAACGCATGCAAAAGCACCTGTGAGTCGATACCACCGCTGTAGGCGATAATTAACTCTAAATTTCCGTGTAATGCGAAAAAAGGTTTGAGGGTGTTATGGAGAGTTAAAGTGAGTTTATTCATAAAAAAGGCCGACAGATAGATACTGCCGGCTATGCTATTTAGCAGTAACCAAATGACATTAATCGATCATAACGCTGCTCGATAAGCTCATCTTTACTTAAGCCTTCTAGGTCCGTTAAATCTTTTTTGATTGCTTGTTTAAGATGTGCAGCCATAATATCCATATCACGATGTGCTCCGCCTAATGGCTCTTCAACGATGCTATTAATTAAATCTAGCTCTTTGATACGCTCTGCTGTAATGCCCATTGCAGCAGCTGCTGTAGGCGCTTTTTCAGCTGTTTTCCATAAAATAGAAGCACAACCTTCAGGTGAAATCACTGAGTAGGTTGCATATTGCAGCATATTTACTCTATCACCAACACCGATAGCTAACGCGCCACCCGAGCCGCCTTCACCAATAACAGTACAAACAATAGGAACCGTTAAACGTGCCATCACTTTTAAGTTACGAGCAATGGCTTCACTTTGGCCACGCTCTTCAGCGCCAACACCAGGATAAGCACCAGGAGTATCGATGAAAGTGATGATTGGCATATTAAAACGCTCTGCCATTTCCATAAGACGTAACGCTTTACGGTAACCTTCAGGACGCGGCATACCAAAGTTACGTTTAACTTTTTCAGCGGTTGAACGACCTTTTTGATGACCAATAATCATTACAGGTTTACCGTCTAAACGAGCGGTTCCACCCACAATAGCACTGTCATTAGCATAAGCACGATCACCGGCTAACTCATCGAATTCGGTAAAGATCCGTGGTATATAATCTAGCGTATATGGGCGTTGAGGATGACGGGCCACGCGCGCAGTTTGCCATGGGTCTAAATTGGCAAAAATTTTCTTGGTTTGCTCTTTATTTTTTTCGCGTAACTGAGAAATTTGATCTTCGATATCAAGATCAAGCTCTTGGCCGTTATTTACTAACTGTAGTTCTTCTATTTTTGCATCAAGTTCAGCTATAGGCTGCTCGAAATCTAAAAAGTTTAATGACATGTTTATTTATACCTAATAAATCTAGTTAATTTTTTAAAATCGTTTTCACTACTTAACCAAAATACCTTGAGTTAAATACCTTAAGTAATATTTACGTAAAGTATTTTTGCTCAATATCTTAAGCTAAGTAGTTGTTATTTAAATTCCATGGCGACACGTTCTTCACCAAGCAATGTTTTTAATTCGTACAGTAGCATATCGGTTGGCGTTACTCGCCATTGCACGCCTAACTCCAGCATAGCTTGAGCTTCTTCGCGCTGATAAAAAACTCTCACTGGACAGGTCCCCTCTTTAAAAGGTGTTAATACCTGAGAGAACTGTTCGATAAAATCATCCGCTATCAAACTGTTATCGACTTGAATATCGATAGAGCTAAGATAATTTTCTCGCGCATCAGTGATTGTCATTATATCCCGAGCGGTCATTGTATTACCACCAGAATAATCATCAAAGCTGACCTGTCCACTACAAACCAAAATAGCATCATTTACCAGTAACTCAGCGAAGCGATCGTAGTCATCAGGAAAGAGGCGAATATCCATTCGTGCACTCTTATCATCTAACGTCACTAATGCCCAGCGACGCCCGCGTTTATTGACTAAGACGCGTACGCCTATCACTAAACCAACGGCAACTGCTTGCCTATCTCTACCCGTTGGTTGCATGACAACTAACCGACTAGAAGAATATTTTTTTATTTCACTCAGGTAACGATTAATAGGATGTCCGGTTAAATAAAGCCCTAAGGTTTCTTTTTCGCCATCTAACCACTTTTCTTCCGGCCAAGCTCTTACTTCTTTAAACGTTTGTCTGGAATCGGTTTGCTCATCATTGATTAAACCAAATAAATCATTTTGCCCCAAAGATTCAGCTTTTGCATGTTGCTCAGCTGCTTTAATTGCTTCAGGTAACGTTGCAAAGAGTGCAGCACGATTAGCGCCCTGCTCTTTGGCTTTCCCCTGGACGTACTTAGGGCCTAGGCTATCCATAGCACCTGATTTGATCAATTTTTCTAAAACACGTTTATTGGTTTTTTTAAGATCAAGACGCGCACAAAAATCAAATAAATCAGTAAAAGGCCCGTCAGTTTGTCGGGCACTAATTATTGCTTCAATAGGACCTTCACCCACCCCTTTAACGGCACCAATACCATAAACAATTTGGTTATCATCATTGACGGTAAATTTATATTGCCCAGCATTAACATCGGGTGGTAATAAATCTATGTCCATATTGCCACATTCATCAACTAAGGTGACAATTTTTTCAGTGTTGTCCATATCAGCAGACATTACCGCCGCCATAAACGGCGCAGGAAAATGTGTCTTCATCCATAACGTTTGATAAGAGACTAATGCGTACGCCGCAGAATGCGATTTGTTGAAACCATAGCCCGCGAATTTTTCAACCAAATCGAATATCTTCATGGCTAGTTCGCCATCAACACCTCGATCTTTCGCGCCTTGTTCAAAACCAGCTCGCTGTTTAGCCATTTCTTCGGGTTTTTTCTTACCCATAGCACGGCGAAGCATATCTGCACCACCGAGTGAATAACCTGCCAGTACCTGCGCAATTTGCATTACTTGCTCTTGATACAAGATAATGCCGTAAGTTGGTTCAAGAACAGGCTGTAAATCTTCATGTTGCCATGTGGCATCAGGATAACTGACTTCTTCACGGCCATGTTTACGTTCAATGAAGTTATCAACCATGCCTGATTGCAATGGCCCTGGTCTAAATAAAGCCACCAGTGCGATAATATCTTCAAAGCAATCGGGTTTTAATTTATCAATTAAAGATTTCATGCCACTAGATTCAAGCTGAAACACTGCCGTGGTCTTAGATTGCAATAACAGCTTAAAACTTGCTTTATCTTCAAGGTCAATTTTGGTGATATCAATTGGCTCTTTGCCGGCTTTAAGCAATTTTACATCGGCCATTTCTATAGCCCATTGTAAAATAGTTAATGTTCTTAGCCCGAGGAAATCGAACTTAACTAAACCCGCATCTTCAACATCATTTTTATCAAACTGGGTAACCGGATTCTTACCTTCATCATCACAATAAAGTGGTGCGAAGTCGGTAATAGTGGTGGGTGAAATAACAACACCACCAGCATGTTTACCCGCATTACGCGTTGTACCTTCAAGAATACGACACATATCAATCAGATCTTTGACTTCACTATCTTGTGCGTATATTTCCGGTAATTTTGGTTCTTCTTCAAACGCTTTCGCTAAGGTCATACCGGGTGTTGGTGGGATCAGCTTTGAAATTCTATCCACAAAACCATAAGGGTGACCAAGTACTCGGCCAACATCACGGATAACCGCTTTTGCCGCCATAGTACCAAAAGTAATGATTTGCGAAACCGCATCTCGGCCATAAAGCTCAGCCACATGGTCGATTACTTCATCACGTCTATCCATACAGAAATCAATATCGAAATCAGGCATAGAAACACGTTCAGGATTCAAAAAGCGTTCGAAAAGCAAATCATATTCAAGTGGATCAAGATCTGTAATATCAAGCGCATAAGCAACAAGGGAGCCAGCACCAGACCCTCGACCAGGTCCCACTGGAATATTGTTATCCTTACTCCATTGGATAAACTCCATAACAATCAAGAAATAACCAGGGAAGCCCATGTTATTAACCACTTCGAGCTCAATTGCTAAACGTTCATCATAAGGTTTTCTTATCTGGGCAAAGTCCTCCGCTTGACGGTCAAACAATTGGTCAAGACGCTTCTCTAAGCCTTTTTCTGAGACCTTGATAAAAAAGTCATTTATCTCCAAACCTTCCGTGGGGAAATCGGGTAAGACGTATTCACCTAAAGTGACTGTAACATTACAGCGTTTAGCAATTTCGACAGTATTGGCTAAGGCTTCAGGGATATCACTAAAAAGCTCGCACATCTCCGCTTCGCTGCGTAAGTATTGCTCAGGGCTATAGCGCTTAGGACGACGTTTATCATCTAAGGTAAAGCCATCATGAATAGCAACACGGATTTCATGCGCATCGAAGTCATCAGGGGAGAGAAACATGACTTCATTAGTGGCAACCACAGGCAGATTTTCTTGTGCTGCTAGCTCAACAGCAAGATGGATATAGTTTTCTTCATCATTACGACCCGTTCTAACTAACTCAAGATAATAACGATCGTCAAAGTGTTCTCGATAAAAGCTAACCATTTCTGCAACAAGTTCAACATTACCTTTTAATAAAGCTTTACCTATATCTCCTTCTCGACCACCTGAAAGTAAAATTAATCCTTCTTTAAACTCAACCAACCAGGATTTATCGATAACAGCTTTATTTTGGACATGACCGCGCGTATAAGCTTTGGAAATTAGTTCGGTTATATTTTTATAACCAACGTTGTTTGTGGTTAGCACGACTATTCGTGACAGTTCATCTTCTAACTCATCACTTTTCACCCAAAGATCACAGCCGATAATGGGTTTGATACCCGCACCATGGGCAGCATGATAATACTTAACAAGACCACACAAATTGGTTTGGTCTGTCAGAGCAATTGCTGGCATATTAAGCGATAACGCTTTAGCGATTATCGGCTTAACTTTTTTTAAGCCATCACACATTGAATAATCACTGTGTACCCGTAAATGGATAAATTTAGGCGCTACAAAAATGCTTAAATCTTCTTCAATAAGTGTTTCGTCGGTAAGTATTTCAGTCATGCTATTAGTCATATTTCTGTCATGCTTTTAATCATGGTAGGTACCTAATACTCTCGCTACTGGTTTAAAACTTTGTCGATAGCAATCAAGTACGCCATGCTCGATGATTTTTTCTAAATGAAGTTTGGTTGGATAACCTTTGTGTTTGGCAAAACCATACTCAGGATGAAGTTTATCTAAAGCAATCATTTCATTATCACGAGCAACTTTAGCGATAATGGAAGCGGCACTTATTTCTGCGACTCGCGCATCACCTTTAACCACTGCTTGGCTAGCAATCTTATTATTTAGTTGCTCCGTATCAGTGATATTACTTAAAAAAGTAGGACAACGATTACCATCAACAAGGACAAAGTCAGGGGTTACATCTAAACCGGAAACAGCGCGCTGCATTGCCAGCATAGTTGCGTGCAATATATTTAATGTATCTATTTCTTGAGGGGTAGCACGCCCTAACGACCAAGATATTGCCTTTTCCTTTATTTCAATAGATAGCAAGTTACGCTTCTTTTCTGATAATTTTTTCGAATCCATCAATCCCTCGATAGGGTTATCGGGATCCAAAATAACGGCCGCGGTCACAACATCGCCAACTAGAGGTCCACGTCCGACTTCATCAACACCTGCAATGCAATATGCTATAGGGTACTCAAAATCAGGGAAAGTTTGCTTGATCGCCATATTATTTACTCAAGATAAGGTATTCTTATCTTATTTGTTATTGTCTAAAGGTTTGCTCGATAACACATCAAGTACTGCTTTGGCTGCTTGTTTACTCGCATCACATTTGAGCTGTTGATGGATTTCATTATAACTGGCATTCAGTTGGCTTTGATCTTGATAAAGTCGTTCTTTAATTAAAGGCACAATATTGTCAGGGCAAACTTCTTTTTGCAATAATTCTGGTACTAAGGATTTATTGGCTAATAAATTAGGAAGAGAGAACCATTTCAACTTAACAAGCCAGCGACCTAAGATAAAAGTTAGTGGACTAAATTTATAGCAGATAACCATCGGTCTTTTGATTAATGCGGCTTCTAATGTTACGGTGCCTGAAGCTGTTAGTAGGCAATCACTTGCTGCCATTACCTCTTGCGTTTGATTAAGAATAACCTCTACAGCTAAATTAGGAGCAAACTCAGCTTTAAGAGCATTAAACTGCTCGACCCGCTGCTCACTTATCATAGGAGCAACAAAGAGTAATTCACTATCTTGAGCTTGCAATTGTTTAGCACTTTCGAAAAAATCTTCAAGTAAACGTGATAACTCACTACCACGACTACCTGGCATCAATGCCAATATTTTTTTATTTTGAGGTAAACCAAGTTGGCTTCTTGCTAGAGATTTGTCACTTTGCATAGGAATATCATCAGCAAGGGGATGGCCAACAAAGGTACAAGGGACATTGTGCTTATCATAAAAAGCTTTCTCAAAGGGTAATAAGGCTAAGACCATATCAGTTGCCTTAGCTATTTTAAAAATACGCTTTTCACGCCAAGCCCAAACTGATGGGCTAACATAATGCACAGTTTTAATACCTTGCCCTTTAAGTTTTAATTCAAGACCGATATTAAAATCAGGCGCATCTATACCAATAAACACGTCGGGTTTATTGGTAGTAAAGTATTCGGTTAAGGTTTTACGTACATGTAATAAACGTCTGATACGGCCAAGTACCTCAACCAAGCCCATGACAGATAACTCATCCATAGCAAATAGACTTTGGAAACCTAACGCTTGCATTTTGGGACCACCGATGCCAACAAATTTTGCATCGGGGTTTGTTATACGTAATGAAGTTATCAGGCCTGCGCCTAGTGTATCACCGGAATGTTCACCAACAACAATGGCAAATACAGTTTGTAGCTGAGGGTGCGTGTTCTGAGCAGTCATAGGCGTTAAGGTACTTAATGTTAACGATACCTACATTAAGATGATGCTTTAATGTAGGTACTAATGGCGCATGTTTAACTTATTCGGTTTAACGAATGATGCCACGATTAGATTCTTTGATTGAATTACAAAATACTTGTAGTTCTGAAGATTGTGCTGGCATTTCATTGATAGCCATTAATGCTTCATCAACGGAAAGCCCCTGACGATATACTGCTTTATAGGCACGTTTGATAGTCAAAATAGTTTCTTTATCAAAACCACGTCGCTTTAAGCCTTCACTGTTTAAGCCAAAGGGTTTAGCTGGTTGGCCAGAAGCCATAACATAAGCGGGGACATCTTTAAGTATTAAGGCATTTCCAGCAATAAAACTATGTGCACCAATATGACAGAACTGATGAACACCAACCATACCACCAATAATGGCATGATCACCTACATGAACATGACCCGCAATAGAAGCATTGTTTGCAAATATACAATTGCTACCAACAACACAGTCGTGGGCAACATGGGTATAAGCCATAAATAAATTATTGCTACCTATTTGGGTAAGACTATTATCTTGAATCGTGCCACGATGAATAGTACAAGACTCACGAAAAGTATTATTGTCACCAATAATTAATTCGGTTGGTTCACCTGCATATTTAAGATCCTGACAGTCTTCACCTATACTGGCAAACTGAAAGATTCGATTCGCTTTACCAATACGGGTTGGGCCATTAATAACAACATGGGATTTAATTTCACAGTTATCACCAATAACAACGTTACTGGCAATATAAGTCCAAGGACCTATGGAAACATTTTTGCCAATGATGGCACCTGGTTCAATAATAGCTTGGGGATGAATCATAGGGTAGATCCTCTAATGAGTAAGTAAGCCTTTGTTCTAAAGGACATCTAATATAAAGGAGACTATAAAGCGCGACGAGCACACATCAAGTCAGCACTACAAACAACCTTGCCATCAACTCTGGCTTCACCATAAAATTTCCACATACCACGACGTTCTTTAATAAATTCAACGTGTAAATGCATGGTATCACCAGGTAACACTGGTTTTTTAAATTTGGCTTTATCTATTGAAGCAAATAAATACATTTCATTATCGCCTCGCCCTTCTGTACTTTTGAAACCAAGAATGCCGGTCGCTTGTGCTAACGCTTCTAATATCAATACACCAGGAAAAATAGCTAACTCAGGGAAATGACCAGTAAAAACAGGTTCATTTATGGTTACATTTTTAATCGCATGTAATGTTTTACCTGGTTCGTGATCAACAACTTTATCTACTAATAACATCGGGTATCTGTGAGGTATTAACGTTTTAATTTCGTTAAGATCAATAGGTTTTTTTACAGTTTCCAAATGAGAATTCCTTGTTAGCTAGCACGGTTAGCTAATAAATTAACTAACCGCTTACTATATTTACGTCTGCGTCGTCTTGAGTGACAGAAAAGACTTTGCAGTATTTTACTCATTGGTGGGGTTAATAGCTAGCTATTAGGGAGTAATTTTTCTAACTCTTTCACTCGCTTAGTAAGACTATCCAGTCGTCTAACTCTCGCATTAGTTTTATTCCATTCTTTATTTGGAGCAACTGGCATACCAGAAGAATAAACACCCGCTTCGGTAATATCTTTGGTTACCATAGCCATACCGGTAAAAATGCAGTTATCGGCAATATTGATATGGCCATTAACACCAACCAAGCCAGCAATCGTGCAGTTTTTACCCATGACTGTACTACCTGCGATAACACTGCAGGCCGCCATGGCGGTATTTTCACCGACAATAACATTATGAGCAATTTGAATCTGGTTATCTAATATTACGCCATCTCTGATCTCAGTATTATCAAGTGCCCCTCTGTCAATTGTAGTGCTAGCACCAATCTCAACATGGTTACCAATAATCACACTACCTAGTTGTGGGATTTTATGCCACTTATAAGGCCCTTTAACTGGCGCATAACCAAAGCCATCTGAGCCGATAACAGTATTCGCTTGAATTAAGCAATGATGACCAATTTCCACTTGGTGATAAATAGTTATATTTGCCCAAAGTGTGGTTGCCTCACCAATTTTAACGCCATGGCCAATAAAACAGCCGGCACCAATACTGACGTTATCAGCTAATTGCACACCTGACTCAATAACAGCATTAGCGCCAACACTGACATTTTTGCCTAGAATAACATCATCGGCTATCACAGCACTTTGATGAATCCCACAGGCAACCTTTGGCGTGCTATCTAATAAATTAGCCAATATGGCATAACCCATATAAGGGTTATCCATAACAAGTGCACTCACCGGGCAAGCTTCTAAAGAGTCTTGAGACACTATAACAGCACTTGCCTTGGTTGAGGCAAGTTGCTGCTGATATTTACTATTAGTGAGAAAGGCTATCTGACCTTTAGCAGCATTGGCTAACGTTGCTAAACCACTGATTGTAGCCTGTGCTTCCGCTGACTCATCCAGCTCTTTTGGCACGACCAATTTAGCCTCTAACTTGATAGCTATTTCAGCTAATGTATAAGCCATATTAATGCCTCTTAGCGCCATGAATGATACATTGATCTTTAATAATGATTATGATGAGAATAAGCTTACTTAAGCTTACTTACATGCTCTACCACAATATCTGTGATGCTAGCACCAGGTTTTGAATAAACTACTGCTTGTTGAGATAGCACTAGGTCATAGTCTTGTTTAACAGCAATGTTATCTACCGCTTGACGAACTAAAGCAATAATTTTATTTGTTTCTTGATTTTGGCGTTGCGTAGCTTTTTCTTGTAAAGCTTTACCTTTTACTTGGTACTCTTGAAACAAAGATTTAACTTTAACGTCTAGTTCTTCTTTCTCTTTCGCGCTCATTAACGCACCGTCACGCTTTATTTTTTCTTGGTAATATTTAATGTCTTTTTCAAGTTGAGTAATGATAGTTTTTTCATCTTTAAATTCGGCTTCTAAGCTTTGCATTAGCGCTGCTGTTTGCGGAATTTTACTCATAATTTCTTGAAAGTTTACTACTGCAATTTTTTGGTCAGCTGCCATAACTGAACTTGCTAATAACATACCCGATGCAGCAACGCCCATAACCATAGTTTTAATAACTTTATTCAATGTTGTTCCCCTTTATTTATTATTTGATTCTTGCAATTTTCACCGACAATATATCTGCCGATCAATATAGCAAGGTTAATTAATTAAACGCAGCTAAAATCTGCTTTTTTAAAATGTTTTACCAATGTTAAAGCTAAAGAATGAAGTATCATCCCCTTCTTCTTCTCTCACTGATTTAGCAAAACTAAAAATCATTGGCCCCATTGGCGAGAGCCATTGAATTGAAATACCAGCTGAACTACGAAAGCGACCTGGATCAGAGAAGTCATCAATTTTTTCATATTCAAAAGGATCTAAATTTTCGTAACTCTCTAAGTTAAACTCTGTATCCCAAACACTGCCCGCATCCCAAAAAATACTGGTTCGGACACTATTAGCATAACTCTCATCTAAAAACGGTGTGGGTACTATTAACTCAATACCCGCAAGTGCCATGGCATTACCACCGACAGAGCTTTGGCTAACACCGATAGAATCATAATCGGGTCCTAAACAACAACTTCCACCTGGGAGTTTTTGGGGACTACGATAAATAGCATGAGGACCGACGGTATTATTTTCAAAACCACGTAAGGTATCAGCACCACCTGCACTAAAGTTCTCCCAGAAAGGTAGTAACTGGTCATTGCCTTCAATTGTGCCATAGCCATTGGCGTATCCTAACTGTACACGCGTTAATACAGACCATTTTTGGCTACGTGTTAATGGGAAATAAAATTTAGCATCATAATTAAGCTTAAAATACTGTAAATCAGATTTCGGTGACGTCATCTTAGCATTTAATCGTTGTTGAGAGCCTGCTGTAGGAAAAGTTCCTCGGTTCAAAGTACTACGCGATAAACCCGCATTCAAATCAAGTGTTCTAAACGCTAACTGGCCATCAGGATCGTTTGGATCGGCATAGATGTCATAAAAGTTTTGGATCTGATCGTATGCTTGTAATTGTGATATTTGGTTGTACTTCCAACCTACCCCAAAATTCAAACGTAGATATTCATTTACTGGGAAACCCCAGTTAAGACCTAAGCCAAAGGTTTTATTATTATATTCAACCATATTGGCATTACCAGCATCATACTCGCTATAGTAAACTTGCCCACCGAGTGAAACCGCATCGACGGTGAAATATGGATCTGTATAAGAAATAGTGGCATTTTTTTGATAATAATTCTTCGCTACATTAAAACCTAACTGATTACCTGTACCTAAAAAGTTGTTTTGCTGGACACCGGCGTTAATGCTCAATTTTGTTTCTGAGCCATAGCCAATACCGGCATTAAATGAACCTGATGGTTGTTCTTTTACCGTAAAATCGATATCGACTAAATCATCTTCACCCTCTATCTGCTTAGTTTCAAACTCAACAGTTTCCATATAAGGTAGTCGCATTAACCAAGACTTTGATGACTCTACTACACCGTTGGATAACCAAGCGCCTTCCATTTGTCGCATTTCACGGCGTAATACATTATCGGCCGTGACATGATTACCGGTAAAGTTTATACGGTTTACATAAACGCGTTTTCCTGGGTCAATCGATATAGACAATTTCACCGTATGATTTTCATCATCAACCTCTGGAATGGTTGTCACTTTAGGGTAAGCATAACCATAACGACCTAAAAACTTACTAATAACCTCTTCGGTATAAGTTACTTCAGCACCGTTATAGAGTTCATCTGCTTGTAATGGGTTAATAGCACGGATAGTATTTTCAAAACCCGCCATATCGCCAACAAAGTCTACCTCACTTACCCTGTAGGTCTCACCCTCAGTGACGTTAAGCGCAATATATACTGCTTCTTTATTCGGCGTCATGGATACTTGAGTGGAGTCTACTTTGAAACGCAAATAGCCACGATTAAGGTAATAGCTATTAATCGTTTCCATATCACCTTGTAATGTTTGTTTCTGGTATCGATCTTGTGCCATAAAATTCCACCATGGCGAATCATAAGTCAGTTCGATTTTATCCATGATTTCAGCATCAGAAAAAACTTCGTTACCAACGATGTTTATCTGTTTAATAGAAGCGGAGTCACCTTCTACAAAAGTGAATTCTAAATTCACTCTATTTCTTGGTAAATGAGTGATTTTAGCGGTAACTTTTGCATTGTATTTACCAACACTGTGATAAAAATTTTCTAGCCCCATTTCTATACCAGAGATAACAGTACGGTCCAGGGTCTCACCAACACGTATATTGCTGCCATCAAGGCTTTCTGTTAACTGCTCATCTTTAAGATCGCTATTACCATCAAAGATTATTTCGCTAATCGTTTCGCGTTCTCTTACACGATAAACTAAACGATTGCCGTCACGGTAAACTCGAATATCATTAAAGTGCCCTGATTGATACAAAGCCTTTATCGATTGTGAAATTCTAAAGTCATTGAGGTTATCACCGACATTGAAAGAAAGATGTGTTAATGCTGCCCCTAAAGCAACACGTTGTAGACCTTTAATTTCGATGTCTTCAACTTGAAAACTTGATGCCGCTTGAGCAATAGGTACTGATGTTCCTAGCGTTCCTAATAGGAGGGCGAAGGCAATTCTTTTCATGATCATATATTATAAACTTCGTTATTTCTTTTTATAAAAACTGTTAGCTACACAATTAACATGTTGCAGTGACTCTAACACTCGACTGAATTTATTCAATAATTCAAAGCCAATAATATTAAAGCGTTAAGACCTTAATCTAAAAACTGGTCTCTTCGACTTTCCGTTTTCCTTCCTTTGAACTCTCATAAAGTGTCATCGCACTAAAGAGGATGTACTTCCATCAAATTCTTTAACCTAGCACCGACTAATAGCTATTAACAAACGTGCTGTTACCTACATTAATTAAGCTACGAGACAAACTTAAACTATTTGTATTCAAATGATCTAGTAACTCTTACGCTAATAGATCTACTCATCGCAAAGCTAACATCAATTCATTAATGGCTTCAGCCTAAAACCCGACTAAAATCGTTAAATAATCCAATAGCCATCAACATTAATAGAGCTAAAGCACCAAACTTAAAACCCGCTGCTTGAACTTTCTCTGGTACTTCTTTACCTGTGAAAAGCTCTATAAGATAATAGAGTAAGTGCCCGCCATCAAGTACTGGAAGCGGTAAAAGGTTAATTATTCCTAAATTAATACTAATTAACGCTAAAAAGCCTAAAAAGTAAACAAATCCATGACCTGCACTATTACCTGCGCCTTGAGCAATACCTATAGGACCACTCAAATTCTTTACGGATACATCGCCGGTGATCAGTTTCCCTATCATACTGAAGGTTAAATGAGTCAAATTCCATGTCCGCTGAGCACTTTCTTTTATTGCATCGATAGGACCATAACTTAACTCAATCAAAAATTCTTGTGGCCAAGCATCAGCTTTAGGCGCAACACCAATATAACCAATAACACTTCCAGAACGCTCGACACTATCAGGTGTCACTGGCAAAGTAATTACTTCACTATTACGACTGATGGTAATTAACACTTCTTGCCCTGGAAAGTGCTTTATTTCTTTAGCAAAAGCCAACCAGTCATCTGTTTTCACATCACCCACGAAGAGAAGCTTATCACCCACTAAAAGCCCTGATAATGCTGCTGGGCTTTCCTCGGCTACAGCGGCTAACTCATTATGGACTTTAGGTCGATAAGGCGTGATGCCTAAACTTGTTAAAGCCGACGTTTTATCGGGTGAAAACTGCCATTTTGTGGTGTCTAAATTAAAGGTTGAAATATATTGGCCATCACCTTCTTTAGTTTTAATTTCTATTGAGTCATTACCAATTTGTCCAATTAGCGCAAGGTTAACTTCTTGCCAATCTCTAGTAACATTACCTGCAACACTGACAATTTCAGAACCTTTTATTAGCTTCGCTTGAGCAGCAATCGAGCTAGGCACAACATTACCTATCAGTGGTTTTACACTAGGAACACCAATTAAAAACATTACATACAAAGCAAATAAAGCAAAAATAAAGTTAGCCAAAGGCCCAGCTGCCACAATGGCTATACGCTGATATACTGTTTTAGCATTAAAAGCTTTATCTTTATCTTCTGGTTGAACATTATCAATTCGTTCATCTAGCATTTTGACATAGCCACCTAAAGGTATCATTGCTAATACATATTCAGTGCCATCCTTGCCTGTTTTCCGCCAGATTGCCCGGCCAAAACCAACAGAAAAACGTTCAACCTTTACGCCATTTTTTCTAGCTACCCAGAAATGGCCATATTCATGTACGGTTACTAGGATACCTAAAGCAACAACAAAGGAGGCTAGGTTCCACAAAAAATCCATCATGTTACTTGTTACCCTCTTGCATCAAAGGTGGTATTGGAAAAAAATCAACCAGTAATGTCTTTGCAAATAAACGTGCTTGCGTATCGAGGGCAATCACCTCATTAATATTATCTACCTGTTGTGAGACAAATTTTTTCACAGAAGTTTCATTTATTTTAAATATATCGGTAAATTTAATCTTTTCGTCTAAAAATGCAGCTACTGCGACCTCGTTAGCCGCATTGAGCGCAGTACAAGCAGCTTGACCTTGTTTACAAGCATCAATAGCCAGCTTCAGATTAGGATACCTTACAAAATCAACTTCTTGGAATTCAAAAGATGGAGTATTAAAAAAATCTAAAGGAGGAACCCCTGATTCAATACGGTTTGGAAAGCTCAAAGCATGAGCAATAGGTGTACGCATATCTGGATTACCCATTTGAGCAATAACAGAGCCATCCTTATATTGTACCATTGAATGTATGGTACTTTGGGGATGTAATACCACTTGAATATCTTCAGCATCCACGTTGAACAGCCACTTAGTTTCAATAAACTCAAGGCCTTTGTTCATCATTGTTGCCGAGTCGACTGATATTTTTCGGCCCATATCCCAGTTAGGGTGAGCACATGCCTCTGTAGGAGTTACCGATTCAAGGGTTTCTATAGCCCTAGTTCTAAAAGGGCCACCAGAGCCAGTTAACAATATTTTATTGATACCGTTAGCAATAAGTTGGCATTCACCAATTTCATCTTGTTGATGAGAGGGTAAACATTGAAAAATTGCATTGTGCTCACTGTCGATTGGTAGCAGTTTTGCCCCTGAAGCTTTGACAGCAGCCATAAAAATGGCGCCGGATGTTACCAAGGCTTCTTTATTGGCAAGCAGCACACGTTTACCTGCATTCACCGCTGCAAGTGTAGGCAATAAACCAGAAGCACCAACAATAGAAGCCATCACAGTATCAGTGGTCTGACATTGCGCAATATCAATTAACGCTTGCTTACCTGATAACACCGAAATATTACTCATATTAGCGTCATTAAGTTTTTGAGAGAGCAAAGTTGCGTGTTCGCTAGAAACTAACACGACTTGTCGAGGTTTGAATTCAAGACATTGCTCAAACATTACCTCAACGCTAGCATTAGCAGCCAAACTGATCACCTGAAATTTATCAGGGTGAAGTCGTACCACATCAAGGGTACTACAACCAATAGATCCCGTTGAACCTAAAATACAAAGTTGACGTTTAGACACGCATCTACCCCAATTAATTTATCAAAATGCTAGAAATTAATAATCTGTTCAAGCAAGTAATATGTAACAAAGAGCAAAAACAGGTGCTGTTGCCGTTAGACTATCTATTCTATCTAAAATACCACCATGACCTGGCAATATCGTACCACTGTCTTTGACACCCGCCTGACGTTTAAACATACTCTCAGTTAAATCGCCTAAAACAGAAATAGAAGTTATCAATAAGGTAACTAACAATGCCGTTATAAAATCATTGTTAGACCATTCTAATGACAAACCCACTACCACAGTTAATATAGCGGCAAAAAGCACACCACCGAAAAACCCTTCCAGTGTTTTACCTGGGCTTACATTAGGCATCAACTTATGCTTTCCTATTGTTTTGCCAACAAAGTAAGCGCCTACATCAGCACTCCACACCAGCATAAACAAATACATCAATAACTGCGCACCTTGGAACTCATCTATCATGTAATTATTCGTACGCAATACCATAAACGCAAGCCAAGTAGGTACTAAGGTTAACCAGCCAAAGATGGCAATAATAAATTTATTACTCGCCCAAAAAGCATTAGATTTTGGGTAAAAAAACATTAATAAAGCAGCGAATATCCACCAAAGAACACTCAACCATAGTAGGGAGGTTATTTCATGTTGTACACCGCTTACCACCAGCCATGTCTCATCGACGGGTAATAAAAACCATAGCCCCCCTATTAATGCAGTAGTAACTGCAGCATAACTTAAACGTTGAATGGTATTGACCAAGCCCATAAAGCGGGCCCACTCCCATGCACCTATGGCGATAATTGCCATTAAAAGCCCAGCAAAGTAGTTAATGGGTAAATAGAAAATTGCTGAGACTGCTGCTGGTGCTAATATTAAAGCCGTTATAATTCGTTGTTTTAACAAGGGCTACCCTTTTATTTTTAGTAGATAGTTGTAATGGACTAATGGTTAGTCAGGCAAGCTCTGAGTAATTGACTCGGCTTGCTGTTCTTAATTATATTTTTTGTTAACGCTATTTTTCTATCGTCTTACGATGTTTGTTCGTTTCTTGCTTGTTCACCCGTTTTGCCAAAACGACGTTCTCTTTGATCAAAGCAGTTTATCGCTTCTTGAAGTTTTATTTCATCAAAATCTGGCCATAGTGTATCAGTGAAATATAGCTCAGCATAAGCCGCTTGCCATAAAAGGAAATTACTAATCCGACAATCACCACCAGTACGGATAAGTAGATCTAAGGTAGGGAGGTTTGCTAAACAGGTATGTTCATTGAGTGTTTCTTCATTAATATCATCAATAGATATAATACCTTGATTGACATCATTCGCTAGTTTTTTAGCGGCTTGAGCGATATCCCAGCGACCACCGTAGTTCGCTGCAATTGATAAAACTAAACCGGTATTTTCTGCCGTGAGTTGCTCTGATTTAGCGATATTTTTCTGTAACTTATCAGAAAAACGGCTTAAATCACCTACCACTTGAAAGCGAATATTATGCTTATGTAAACGCTTAACTTCTTTAGTTAAAACATACATAAACAAATCCATTAGCACACCAACTTCTTTTGCCGGACGTTGCCAGTTTTCACTACTGAAAGCAAATAGTGTCAGTGCTTTAACCTCGGACTTACGTGCACTAGTAACAACAGCTCTTACTGATTCAACACCAGCCTTGTGCCCAGCAACACGGCCCTTGCCTTGTAACTGTGCCCAACGACCATTACCATCCATGATGATAGCAATATGTTGAGGAATATTTTTATTATCAGCCTGCTCAGCTATGACTTCACTATTATTCACTTAACAATTTTCCATTAATTATTTAAGTTGTTTTACTTATAATTGACTATTAATAAAAAACGCCAGTCGGCTATAAAGCTGCAATCTGGCGTTATTTCAATAATCTTATTTATATTTCCATTAGTTCCGCTTCTTTTTTCACAAGCACTTCATCCACTTGTTTTACAAAAAGATCGGTGATTTTTTGAATTGAATCTTCAGCTTGACGATGATCATCTTCGCTGATTTCCTTTTCTTTTAACAGGCTTTTAAAGTCAGAGTTTGCATCGCGACGAATATTACGGATAGCAACTTTTCCGCCTTCTGCTTCACCACGAACTACTTTAACCAAATCTTTACGTCGCTCTTCCGTAAGTGGTGGTAATGGAATACGTATTAGCGTGCCATTCGATTGAGGGTTTAAGCCTAAATCAGATTTCATAATTGCTTTTTCAACAGCAGAAATCATTCCTTTATCAAAAACCGTAATAGAAAGATTACGTGCATCAGGCACTGAAACATTACCTACTTGGTTTAATGGGGTATCCATGCCGTAATATTCAACAACAATATTATCTAATAATGAGGCATGTGCACGGCCAGTTCTTATTTTAGTTAAACTAGTTTTTAAAGCATCGATACTCTTGCCCATACGGTCTTGAGCATCTTCAATTATTTCATCTATCACGATAATTTCCCTAATTATTAATAAGTTAATTTAAGCCTGGGTTTTATATTCCTCTTGGCTTACTCATTCTTAGTTTTGACTTAAGTCTCAATACGTTTTTTGTGCGAAATCACTGTGCCTTCATTACCGCCCATGATGACAGACTTTAATGCACCAGCTTTATTCATATTGAACACGCGAATTGGCATATTATGATCACGTGCTAAAGTAAAGGCCGCTAAGTCCATCACTTTTAATTCTTTGTCCAGTACTTCATCATAACTTAATTCACTATAAAGCTCTGCTTCTGGATTTTTGACTGGATCTTCAGAATATATCCCATCAACTTTAGTCGCTTTAAATACAGCATCCGCTTCAATTTCTATACCACGTAAGCATGCTGCTGAATCGGTAGTGAAAAATGGATTACCTGTACCTGCTGAAAAAATAACAACTCGGCCAGATTTTAATAAACTGATGGCATTTGCCCAGTTATAGCGCTCACAGACACCCGCTAAATCGATAGCAGACATCAAACGTGTATTTACAAAGGCTCTATGTAGCGCGTCACGCATTGCTAAGCCATTCATTACCGTAGCTAACATGCCCATTTGATCGCCAACAACACGGTTCATACCCGCTTCAGCTAAACCAGCACCACGAAATAAATTACCACCGCCGATAACTAGACCCACTTGGATACCCATTTCTACTAGCTCTTTGATTTCTTGAGCCATGCGATCAAGTACTTTAGGATCAATTCCAAAACCCTCGTCACCCATTAGCGCTTCACCACTGAGTTTTAATAGAATTCGTCGATAAGCAGGTTTAGGATTGGTTGTCATAGGGAAAAGTTCCTGTCGCGGTTAAAGTAATAAAATTTAAGCAAAAAAAATAGCCGAGGTCAAAAGACCGCGGCTATTTTAATACGTTTAGCCCACACACGATAGTCTAAACTGAAAAAACTCACTTTTTATTACGTAAAGAGTAAAAATTTGGTATAAAAAAACGTCTACCTAGGTAGACGTTTTTTAGTAATTCAAGCTATCTGATTATGTTAGTAATAAAACTAAGTCATCAAATAAAATGAATTAAGCTTTAGCAGCAGCAATTTGTGCTTCTACTTCAGCTGCGAAATCTTCTTCTTTCTTCTCGATACCTTCACCAACTTCTAAACGTATAAAGCTAGTAACAGTGATACCTTTCTCAACAAGAACAACACCAACAGTTTTCTTAGGTTCCATAATGAAAGCTTGACCAGTTAAAGAAACTTCACCTGTAAACTTCTTCATGCGGCCTGTAACCATCTTCTCAGCGATTTCTTGAGGCTTGCCTTCGTTCATCGCCATTTCGATTTGAATGCGTTTTTCATTGGCAACAACATCAGCTGGAACGTCATCAGGAGTTAAAAACTCAGGCTTGCTTGCAGCAACGTGCATAGCAATGTGCTTAAGTGATTCTGCATCACCTTCACCAGCAACAACAACACCAATAGTACCGCCATGGCTATATGATGCTAAATTAGCACCTTCAACGTATTCTACGCGACGAATATTGATGTTTTCACCAATTTTAGTCACAAGTGTAATACGCTTTTCTTCGAATTGTGCTTGAAGCTCTGCGATTGTTACTTTAGAAGCAAGGGCTGCATCAGCAACTTCGTTAGCAAAACCTAAGAAGTTATCATCTTTTGCTACGAAATCAGTTTGACAGTTAACTTCAACTAAAGCGGCAAGACCATCAGTAGTTTTAATTAAAATTGCACCTTCAGCAGCTATGTTACCGGCTTTTTTAGCCGCTTTAGCTTGACCGTTCTTACGCATATTTTCAATCGCAAGTTCCATGTCGCCTTCAGCTTCTACTAAAGCATTTTTACAATCCATCATGCCCGCAGCTGTGCGTTCACGAAGTTCTTTAACCATTGCAGCAGTAATTGCCATGAGTTAATTCCTCAGTTTTCTGTTATCCCCAGATTTGAATTATCACTAAATCAATTTTGGGCATAAGTATTAAATAAGTTGCCACAAAAGCGTACTTTTGTGGCAATAGAAAATAAACGTATTGCTAACCGAGATTACTCAGCTTCAACAAAACCGTCTTTTTCAGCTTGTACTACGATGTTTTGCTCACGGCCACTAAGCACAGAGTTAGCAACAGCATCACAGTATAAAGTGACAGCACGAATTGCATCATCGTTACCTGGAATGATGTAATCAACACCATCAGGGTTTGAGTTAGTATCAACAACAGAAATTACTGGGATACCAAGGTTGTTTGCTTCTTTAATAGCAATGTGCTCGTGATCAGCATCAACGATAAATAAAACATCAGGTAAACCACCCATGTTTTTGATACCGCCTAAGCTTTTATCAAGTTTTTCCATTTCACGAGTACGCATTAACGCTTCTTTCTTAGTTAACGCTTCGAAAGTACCGTCACTGCTTTGAGCTTCTAAATCTTTTAGACGTTTGATTGATTGACGAACTGTTTTCCAGTTAGTCAACATGCCACCTAACCAGCGGTGGTTAACGTAGAATTGGTCAGATTTGATAGCTGCATCTCTGATTGCATCACTTGCAGCACGTTTAGTACCAACAAATAACACTTTACCTTTTTTCGATGAAACATTGTTTACGAAAGCAAGTGCTTCATTGAACATAGGAACTGTTTGTTCAAGGTTAATGATATGAACTTTATCGCGAGCACCAAAAATGAATTGCTTCATTTTAGGATTCCAGTAACGTGTTTTGTGACCGAAATGAACACCGGCTTTAAGCATATCGCGCATTGAAACGTTTGACATTTTCTTTCCTTTATAGGGGTTAAGCGTTCATACACCCAATATACACGACTCTTTTGTTTTGACTTCATAGTCAAAAGCTGAGCACCCCGGTATACCTTTAGTAGATGTATGTGAGTTTATAATATGACTTATAAGTCAAAAAACCAAATATAGCTCTTTGTACAAATAGTCGATTTAAATGGTCACTAAACCAAGCCAATTCACTTTGAATTACTTAATAGAAAGACAAAAATGATTAACTAAAAATTTAGCGCCGCAATTTATACCATAACTAAGAGATTTTAGCGAGACATAAATGATTTCCCACCAAAAGACGATTTATGGTGGGATAATAAAGCAAGGCGAGTTAAAATCAGCTGATATTTATATATTTCAATCGAAATCACCACTTTTTTAGGATAAGTAATGGCAGCAGAATTATTTTTTATTTATGACAGTCACTGTCCTTGGAGTTATGCAACAACTCCTTTAGTGAATGCGGTAAACCAATCGTTACCAGAAGTAGTCATTAATTTATGGCATTGTGCCTATTTTTCAGATGCTGATGATAATAATATAATCACTAAGCAACAAATTGCTCAAGTCAAAGATCTATCCATGGTCAGTTTTTCACCTGAATACATGAGTAAATTATCACATGGAAAAGACTCTACCTTATGTGCCAACCTAATGACTTGGGCTGCAGAAAAATCGCCACTACAAGCATTGGCATTATTAAATGCTTTGCAAACTGAGCATTTTTCAAAAGGAAATGATCTAAGTGAACAAGCTGATTTGAATCATATCGTTGATGAATTCAAACTATCTGTACCGGCCAAACTTTTTAATAAAACCAAGTTAACTAGTGATGCAAGTGCGCAAGTGCATGAGATTTATGCGCTACAAGAAATTATAGGAACTCAAGCTATACCTGCGTTATTATTGGCAATAAATGATGAACTAATACTGCTTAATCACAATTTATACTTACAAGAACCTAATGCCATCATTGATGCGATAAAATTAGAGTTAAATAATTACGCTTAACTTGCTATCTTAATTGGCAAGTTAATTATTCCATAATTATGACCTTACAAATACTCAATAGCATAGTGGCATTCAATAATGGCACTAGCGCAAACTTAAAGAGATAAAGAAAGATGGCCATCACTATAAAAAGCCAAGAAGAAATAGAAAAAATGCGTATTGCCGGCAAGTTAGCCGCGGAGGTATTAGAAATGATAGCTCCTCATGTAAAAGCAGGCATAACTACTGATGCTCTTAATACTTTATGTGCTGAATATACAGATAAAGTTCAAAATGCTATATCAGCGCCACTTAATTACCACCACTTCCCTAAATCTATTTGTACTTCTGTCAATCACGTTGTTTGTCACGGTATCCCTGATGACACAGTGTTAGCCGACGGTGATATTATTAATCTTGATATCACCGTGATAAAAGACGGTTATCACGGTGACACCAGTAAAATGTTTCTTATTGGCGAAGTCTCTACTGAAGATAATCGCCTATGTCGTATTACTCAAGAGTCACTCTATTTAGCCCTTAAAAAAGTTAAGCCTGGTGCCACTTTTGGTGAAATTGGCGCAACGATTCAAAAGTTCGTTAAAAAATCAGGTCGTTACTCTATTGTTAAAGATTATTGTGGTCATGGTATAGGTCAAGAATTCCATGAAGAACCACAAATAATGCACTATAAAAACAATGACAAAACGAAAATGGAAGTAGGCATGTGTTTCACCATCGAACCTATGGTTAACTTAGGCCGCTCGGGTACTATTTTGGATAAGACCGACAATTGGACTGTTTATACTGCTGATGGTAAAAGATCAGCACAGTGGGAACACACTATTGTTGTTACTAAAACGGGTTGTGAAATTTTGACTTTACGTGAAGAAGAAACAATTTCGCGTATTTTACATAATTAGTCCTTAAATATTAATCGCATAGATAAAAGGTAAGCTCTTGACTAGTAATCCAGTACATATAGTTCCTCCACAATTTATTGAACAATTAGCCGTTAGTGCTGATTTTTTATCTACCCGCGATATCTGTCAGTTAAGTCAGTCTTTTAATACTTGGTTAAAAGACGTCTTTATTGAACATGACATTAGTGATTTATTATCCTCGCGTGCTGTTTTTGTTGATGCCATTTTGAAAAAATTGTGGTGTCAGCACCACCTTGATGAGTATCAAATTAGTTTAGTTGCTGTTGGGGGTTATGGTAGAGCTGAATTACATCCGCAGTCTGATGTGGATATTTTATTATTAACGCAAGAAGACGTTAACCTAGAGTTAGAAGAAAAAATATCAAGCTTTATTACCCAACTATGGGATATAAAACTTGATATTGGTCATAGTGTTCGCTCAATTAAAGAGTGCTTAAAACAAGCGGTCAAGGAAGTAACCGTTGCTACTAATTTAATGGAAATGCGACAAATAGCAGGTAGTGAAACGCTTACCCAGCAATTAATGCCGTTATTACATGAAGATGTTTTTTGGACATCCGAGAAGTTCTTTATCGCCAAATGTAAAGAGCAAGAAGCTAGACACCAACAATACCGTGGTGCAGCATACACCCTTGAACCTAATTTGAAAGCAAACCCTGGTGGTTTACGAGATATACAAACTATTTCCTGGGTCGCTAAGCGACATTTTTCAGCCGACTCACTTGAAGAACTTGTTGAGCATAACTACCTCTACCCCAATGAATTTTTTGAGCTATTAGAATCACAAGATTATTTATGGCGCATGCGTTTTGCCCTACATTTTGTAGCCGGTCGAAGTGAAAACCGCCTTTTATTTGATTATCAAGCTGATGTAGCAAAAATGATGGGCTTTGGTGATGAAGGTAAAGCCCCGGTAGAACGTATGATGAAACGTTTTTTTCGTATTATTGCCCGAGTCACTGAATTAAATACCATGCTGTTACAGCATTTTGAACAAGCTATCATCAAGAAACCTGAACAGAGTAACGTTAGTATTATCAATCAAGATTTTGAGTTGGTTGATACCTTAATTAATACCCGAAATGATCGCATTTTTATGCGACCTGTCAAAATGATCGAGTTGTTTTTAATCATAGCCCAAGAGCCTGGTATTAAAGGTATACACTCACATACAATAAGATTAATGCGCAATGCACGCAGGCGACTAATCTCAGGGTTAATTGATTATGCTGAATGTCGCCGTATGTTTATGGCAATTATTCGTCACCCTCGTGGTTTAGGTTTAGCATTAACTTTAATGCACAGGCACAGTATTCTCAGTTCATATTTACCACTTTGGCGTAATATTGCCGGCCAAATGCAGTTTGACCTTTTTCATGCTTACTCAGTCGATGAGCATAGCTATCGGGTTATTAAAAACTTGCACCAGTTTAGTCAAAAAGAGCATAATCATAAATTCCCACTGTGTAGTAAAATAGTACAAAAAATTCGTAAACCTGAAGTACTTTATCTTGGTGGTTTTTTTCATGATATAGGCAAGGGCCGGGGTGGTGATCATGCAAAATTGGGGGCTGTAGATGCCTTAAATTTTTGTTTGTCACATCAAATGAGTAGACACGATAGTAAAATGGTGGCGTGGCTTGTAGAGCATCATTTGTTAATGTCTGTTACCGCTCAACGACGTGATATAAATGATGAGAATGTTATACGAACTTTCGGTGAAATTGTTAGGGATGAAGCGCATTTAAATTACCTTTATTGCTTAACCGTTGCCGATATGCGTGGTACCAATGAAAGCTTGTGGAATAACTGGAAAGCAAACTTACTTGAAGAACTTTACTTTAATACGTTAAGCGCTTTTCGTCATGGGTTAGAAAAACCAGTAGAAACTCGCTCTAAAATTAGAGAAAACCAACAGCAAGCATTAGCCTTGTTAAACAAAACAAATATAGACGAACAAAAAATCAAAGCGTTGTGGCGTGAATTTAGAGTAGATTATTTTTTACGCTACTCACCTGAGCAAATAGCTAGGCAATGTAAGTATATTCTCGAACACGATAGAGAAAAGCCCTTAGTGCTAATCAGCCCAGTACCCTATAGAGGCGGTACAGAGGTTTTTATTTTCACGAAAGAAAAAAGCGATACCTTTGCCAATACCGTTTCATTTTTGGTTACGAAAAAACTATCAATTCATGATGCAAAACTTATTTCTACAAAAACTGGTTATTCTGTCAATACCTTTGTCGTACTCGACAGTCGCAATAAACCGTTAAGAGAACGTTTCTACACTAAGGAAATGAGTCAAGATTTAGTTGATAGACTAGAGCAAGTTAATATCTGTGAGTTGCCTGAGCCAAAAATAGCAAGACACATGAAAAAATTTAAAGTACCTCTGCGTGTTAACTTTATTAAGATACATTCAAAAAATCGAACCATGATAGAGATAGTAGCCCTAGATAGACCTGGATTACTATCAAATATCGCACAAGTATTTCAGCAAGAAAAAATTAAGATTCATTCAGCTAAAATAACGACCTTTGGTGAAAAAGCGGATGATGTATTTACTATTTCTAGCGCCGAGAATGATGCACTAACGCTTCTAGAACGAGAAGCCTTAGCACTGCGATTAAAAGAAGAAATTGATTAATGACCATCGGACTACTTTATTGAACCCTTGGTATAAATTGGCTAGAGCCATAGATAACACAAACAAAATATAAATAGGAAAGCCAAATGACAGACTTAAAAAACTTAGCCGGCGTGATTGAACAAGCTTTTGAAGAAAGAGCAAGCATAACGCCCGCTACCGTTTCAAGTGAAATTAAAAATGCTGTACTCGATGCTTTAGCGGCATTAAACAATGGCAGTGCCCGTGTCGCTGAAAAAATAGATGGCAACTGGCATGTAAACCAATGGCTTAAAAAAGCGGTACTGTTGTCTTTTCGTATCTGGGATAACCAAGTAATTGATGGTGCAGAAAGTACTTTTTTTGATAAAGTACCGATGAAATATGAAGGTTATACACAAGCAATGTTTGAAGCAGACGGTGTTCGTGTCGTCCCTGGTGCCAGTGTACGTACCGGTAGTTTTATTGGTAAAAATGTTGTGGTGATGCCAAGTTTTGTCAATATTGGCGCTTTTGTCGATGAAGGTTGTATGGTTGACGCCTGGGCAACGGTTGGGTCTTGTGCACAGATAGGTAAAAATGTGCATTTATCTGGCGGTGTTGGTATTGGTGGGGTATTGGAGCCCTTACAAGCCGGGCCAACTATTATTGAAGATAACTGTTTTATTGGCGCACGCTCTGAAATTGTTGAAGGCGTTGTGGTAGAAGAAGGCGCGGTAATTTCTATGGGCGTTTACATCGGACAAAGTACCCGTATTTTTGACAGAGAAACAGGTGAAATACATTATGGACGTGTACCTGCTGGCTCAGTGGTAGTACCTGGTAATTTACCTTCTGCTTGTGGTACATACAGTTTATATGCTGCAATTATCGTCAAGAAGGTTGATGCTAAAACCCTCGCTAAAGTTGGTATCAATGAGCTACTTCGCTCAGTGTCTGAAGAATAATCATTTCAAGTTTTTTGTTAAACCGTTAAAAAATTGACACTAGTATGCTAATTAAGCTCACAATGGATTTATTCCTCAGAATAACTCCTTTGTGAGCTTTTTTTATCCACTCAATAAAGTTTAATGAAATTAAATTTACTCATGTTACTTGATATTACCCAATATTTTCATGAAATTACCGCAGTATAAAATAAGTACATTTTAAAAAATAATTTTATGGCATAACACTTGCCCTATTGATAATAACTCAATCATCATTATTAGTTATTGTTAGGTTTGTTATGAAAGTACTTAAAATATTTAGCTCTCTTTTTATCACTTTTGCTATTTCAGCTTGTAGCAGTACAGCACAAGTAAATTTTGAACCTCAAAATAATCACTACTACACTAAAGATTTTATCCACAGTGAGTTTACTGTCTATCATAAAGGCTCAGTAAAAAAATCAGCCTCTACCGACCAACAATTAATGTTCTCATTACTCAACAGGCCTATGCCAGAAGATCAACGTATGATGCTAGCTTTTGCTGAACACCAAGAGCGTTATCTGCCTGATAGCACGATAGTTGGCATTCAAATAAAAGGTCATAAACGAACCGAAGAAACTAAAGAGCGAGTATCTTCTAATTATGCTCATGTTATTGAACAAGACATCAACGCGGTAATGATTAGTGCTATGCCAAGATAAGCTAGTCGATACTCAATTTAATATATTAGTGCCCCTTCCCAATGGATTAAATCATAGTGATCAGTTGCCTATAAAATTATGCTTATCTATTACTATGTCATACTATCTATTGTTCTAGCGCTAACACCTATAACACAAGTTACTCTATTTTAAATCCCCCATAACAAAGTCGTTTATCCTATTGAATAATCATTGCTGATTAAAGACATCGGCTTAGTATAACTCTCAGATCGTTTAGTGTTATAATTTCCTTTTTTGTAGCCCTACAAGGCTTATAAAGCCCACTTTAACAGCAAGAGTTTGCTAAAAGGCATATAACATGACTCAAGATGAAATGAAAAAAGCAGCCGCTATCAAGGCATTAGAATTCATTGAAAACGACACTATAGTCGGCGTTGGTACTGGTTCAACGGTAAACTTTTTCATTGATGCCCTTGCCTCGTTAAAAGGTAAAATAACAGGTGCGGTTTCAAGCTCAGAAGAGTCAACTAAACGTTTAAAAGCCCATGGAATTGATGTCTTTGATTTAAACAGTGTTGATGTTTTAGATGTGTATATTGATGGCGCTGATGAAATCACTCGTCACATGGCAATGATTAAAGGTGGTGGCGCAGCATTGACTCGTGAGAAAATAGTTGCAGCGGTAGCCAAAAAATTTATTTGTATTGCCGATGACTCAAAACAAGTGAAAATCTTGGGTAACTTCCCCTTACCGGTTGAAGTCATTCCTATGGCGCGCAGTTATGTTGCTCGTGAATTAGTTAAGTTAGGCGGCGACCCTGTTTATCGTCAAGGCGTAATCACAGACAATGGTAACGTTATTCTTGATGTTCACAACTTCAAGATTTTAGATCCAAAATTACTTGAAGCACAAATTAATGCCATTGTCGGTGTTGTCACCAATGGTTTGTTTGCACTTCGTGGTGCTGACATATTGATACTCGGTAGCGCTGAAGGTATTCAGGTTATCCAATAATTCACTATTTTTGATTATTCCTGAGAATTTTTGATTTTTTTAAGGAAATATAAGGTTTTTAGGAATATTTATTCGGCAATGTGCTTAATAACTCTTTAGAGTTTATACACTATATGATATGTTAATCCTCTATTTAGATATCTAGCCATCTAAAAAACATATCAACCCGTTTAACTTTGAATAAGTGAAGCCAATTTATGACCGTTGCCAGCAAAAACTCGTTAGCAAAAGACAAGATTAAAATTTTATTACTTGAAGGCTTGCATCCAAGCACTCTTGAAGAATTAAAGCTAAAAGGTTATTCAAATATTGAATCGCTTAAAACCTCACTATCAGAAAGTGACTTAATAGAAAAAATTGCAGATGTTCATTTTATTGGTATTCGTTCACGTACTCAGTTAACTGATAAAGTGCTCAGTCATGCGAACAAATTGGCAGCTATTGGCTGTTTTTGTATTGGCACCAACCAAGTAGATTTAAAAGCCGCTCAAACACGTGGAATACCCGTATTTAATGCTCCTTTTTCCAATACCCGTTCAGTCGCTGAATTGGTCCTTGGTGAAACATTATTATTACTACGCGGTATCCCAGAGAAAAGTGCAAAAGCTCATCGTGGTGAATGGTTTAAATCAGCTGCTGGTTCCGTAGAAGCACGCGGAAAAGTACTCGGTATTATCGGCTATGGTCATATTGGTATGCAATTGGGTATTTTGGCTGAAACCTTAGGTATGAGAGTACGTTTTTATGATGTAGAAACTAAACTTCCTTTAGGCAACGCTAGCCAAGCACCATCGTTAGAGGCATTACTTGGTGAAGCTGACGTAGTCAGTTTACATGTGCCAGAAACAGTACAAACTCAAAACATGATTGCCCAAGCTCAATTTTCAGCAATGAAAGATGGTGCCATTTTTATTAATGCATCTCGTGGTACCGTGGTTGATATTGATGCCTTAGCAGAAGCGTTGGAGTGCAAAAAAATAGCAGGAGCTGCTATTGATGTATTCCCTGTTGAACCAAAGAGTAATGATGATGAGTTCTTCTCACCTTTACGTGGCTTTGATAATGTTATTTTAACACCACATATTGGTGGTAGTACCAAAGAAGCACAAGCTAATATCGGTCTAGAAGTAGCAACAAAGCTTGCTAAGTACTCTGATAATGGCTCTAGTCTATCTGCAGTTAACTTCCCTGAAGTATCTTTACCTGAGCACTCTACTCCAGGTCATACAGGTACCAGCCGTTTATTACATATTCATCATAACCAACCGGGTGTTTTGACGAAAATTAACCAAGCATTTGCTGAGCACAATATCAATATTGCAGCACAATACTTACAAACCGATGACAAAATTGGTTATGTTGTTATTGATATTGATTCTATAGATAGCGCTTTGGCACTAAAAGAATTAAAACAAATTGATGGCACAATACGCGCTAGAATATTGCATTAATATTTTAAGGGCTTAAAACCTCTTTAAATATCAATTAAAAATAAAGGCCTGCTTATAAATTTATAAGCAGGCCTTTTTATTTTAAAGGATATGTAACCTGACAATCTATCAATACGTTTTTTCTAGAAAGCTCAAATAGTTTTCGATGGAATTTACATTGCCTTTGTTACGCTGACAGACACCTTTTTGATATTGGAAATTAAACACATCAAACCATAGATCAAGTAAGTGTGCATTATTGGTCTCGCCATGCATATCTAACACTCTAGCCGCAACCTCTGCGGTTGAAAATTGGTGTTCAAGTTCAGTTTTTCTAACAGTATAGCGAGAATCTTGGCCGACTGGCGATAGTTGACTATTGTTCTCACTTTGACAATGACCACTGACCGCTTGAATAGCCGTTTTTACATCAAAGGACACCATTGGAAACCGATCTAAATACGGACTTTTACGGAACATTTTCTTTGCTTCGCGCCAACTACCATCGAGCATAATAAATAATGGTCTTTTACCTTCTGGGCAAATAACAGTATTGGTAAAAACTTTACGTTCATCACCAGCATACTCTTGTGGAAAAACTACCAGTGGAAACCATTGTTCATCATTAATCACCGCTAACAAGTCGGGATTATCTTGAGTTCTTGACCATAAGAAGGCAAAAGTATCAGGAATGAGATCGGCAATGAGTTTACCGGTATTACTCGGTTTTAATACTTCCGTGTCATACATTAATAACAAAAAACCTGCGGTTGTCTCTACTTTCTCTTTAATAGGAGATATTTCACAGATACAAAACGGCTTCGCAAGCTGACAAAGTTGACAACGAATAACCCGTTGTCCTCGTGATTTGTAGGTGGTCGTACTTAGGCTTTTACGGTATAGATGTAGTTGATGGACAGCGTGCATGTTTCACTAAATATAAGAATAAAAAAAGACCACGCAATTATAACAGTACGGGGTCTTAGTGTTGAGCTATTATTAGCGCTTTAATTATCGCGCTCATTAAGCCTCTTATTATTTAAGCTATTATACCAAACGGATTGATTTATTGACCAACATAGAGCTTCATTAGCGAGCTTAGAACAAGCAAAACAATTTAAGCACAGTTATTCTATATATCATTTTTTTTGTGATGTGATCAGTTTGCTAGTGAACTCCCGAAGGGCGAGTTTAAAAGGCTTACATGTAGCGTTATTAATTTTGACAAGGGAATAACCATTCTCTTCAATCAATGCCTTGCCTCTAAGCCTTTTAATTCTCGCTAAGTGTCCAATAAATTAGTCCGATTGGTATTACTTAGTTGTAGTATGAGTTTCTTCATCATGACCTTGTGTCACGGTAAAAACATTCGTCGTTGAAAGCGGTTTGATTTCAGCTTTAAGTTGCTCTTCAATCGCGTCAACCTCTGCAATACTAATACATAAAGCCTGTGCTTTCTTTTCTATGACAGCAGTTCTCACTGTCATTTCATGTTCGATACTCTCACCGAAGTTTTCCATACGTGTTTCAAAGCTTTGTTCATCACCCTGTGCGGTAATCATCTGTTGACCCATAGCAATTAAGATGCTGCCCATAGAATTTAATACGGCCTTTTCTACCGCGGATTCGATACGTTGATCAAAATCTTTACCAAGTAATTCATCACTCTCTAAGCCATCGATACCAACTGAAATACCATTTTCAATAGATAGCTTGGTCACGACCTGTTCTCGAATTAGTGTTAACTCTTTGGTTAAATCAGCCGCTACAGTATTCCCTTCACCAAGTAAGCCATTGAAGGCAAGATTTACCCCTTGAACAGCCAAGTCAACACCTTCAATGGCAACATTTCTAACCTGAGGTACTAAGTGACGTATTTTTTCATCATATTTTTTCAGTAGCGCTTGTTGGCCGTCGGATAACTCAATATGTTGGTTATCGACAAGCAGTTTATTACCATCGGTAATTTTGTATATACTGCGCTTTTTCTCGTCATTTTCACCTTCAGTTTGTAGAAACTCAATTGAGCTAGCATTGATAGTGAAGCCTGCCGATAAATCAACATTACATGATTCATAAGCGTATGCAGCCGATGATGCAAGTGATACCGTGAGTGCGCTAGCGATTAATGAGCTGTGAAAATAATTCATGATTCTATCCTTATGAAATTAGAGTTTACTGATATACATATTTGTTATTTTAGTAACCATTACTTGTATAGTGTTACAAACATAGTGCCAACTTTATTTTCATACAAATATCATACAGATAGAGATATATCAATATTAAGGGATTGATGAAATGTAAGATAATTAGTCAAATTAACTAATTATTAGCTATTAGTTATAAGCTTTAAAAGAAGAATTATTAACTGCTTTGCATTTCAATTAATCGGGACTGGCAGCGTTCAAACTCAAAAGCAAGTTGCTGCCCCTGATACAGTTCAAATATATCGACTTGGGCGCTAACAATTAATTTAACATGTTGATCGTAGAATTCATCAACTAATGCAATAAATCTTCTTGCTTCATCATCAAGTTGTTGTAACTCTCCCATTAACACACCACTGCGTTGGTAACTGTCCTCAACCCCAGAGAAAACTGCTGGTACTAACTCACCAGAGAACGTAGGTACGTTGGCAATAAATACGGTACTGAAATCTTTCGCTAGCACCATATAATCACGTTGACTGCGGGGTCCTGAGCATAAAGCGAAAAAATCAAAGAAAATAATGTCACCATTTTGCGCTATATAGTTAAGCTGACGGTTATTTATTTCTATCTGGCCAGAAGCTAAATCTGCAGTATCAGTCAAGCTTTTAAAGCGCTCTATTAATGCTGTATTGCCTTGGTTTTCTAATAAAAAATAATTATTATAATGAGCGTTTTTACTAAGCTTACTGCGGCGATGATCGATGTCGCCATCAATAGATACAATCTGACAATGTTGATTTATTAAAGCTATGGTTGGTAAGAAACGTTCTCTTTGTAAACCGTTACGATAAAGTTGCTCGGGTTTGCAGTTCGACGTTGCTACCAGCGTTACTCCTTGAGATAAAAGCGCTGAAAACAAACCTGAAAGCAACATAGCATCGCCAATGTCGCTAACAAAGAATTCATCAAAGCAGAGTAAATCTATGTCGGTAGCCCATGCTTTAGCAATGCAGGTTAAAGGATCTGATTGCCCAGTTAATTTGGCTAGTTGTTGATGGATACTTTCCATAAAATGATGGAAATGGATTCGTTTTTTATTATCTATGGCTAAGTGATGATAAAATAGATCCATCAGCATAGTTTTACCGCGCCCTACCCGGCCGTGAAAGTATAATCCAGCGACAGTTTTTTTTAGCTTGGTCGGCAATTGTTGTTGAGCTAACAATTGGGCAGATAATATAATTAAAGCATCGACGGCTTTAGTTTGAGCGGCATCAAAATCGAGCTGCTTGTTGTCAAGCAGCTCTTGGTAGGCACGTTTCATTTAGCTTTTTTCATTGAAAATATTCAGAACTAGTTAGTTAAATGACGAGCGTTGAAGGTACGGCCTTTCATTTTCCCTTTCGCTATTTTTTTCAACGCTAAGTTTAACGCTGCTTTAGTCACAGCAACATAGGCTTTGTTATCGAGCACTGAAATTTTGCCAACTTGTGAACCTTGCACACCATTATCGCCGGTAAGTGCACCTAAAATATCTCCAGCTCTAACTTTTTGCTTTTTACCACCATCAATTTGAATAGTTGCCATTTTAGCTTGTGGACGTTCATAGCCAAGTACCGCCAAAGAAGGTAGCGGCTCCGGCGTAATAACGGCTTCAAGATAGTCTTCAAGTAAACCAACTTTATAACTTTCTTTATCACTAAATAGTGAATAAGCGATACCTGTGCTGCCTGCTCGACCTGTACGACCAATTCTATGTACGTGTACTTCACTATCGCGGGCGATATGATAATTAATAACTAAGTCTAAGCTATCAATATCCAAACCTCGTGCAGCAACATCGGTAGCTACAAGAATTGACGCACTTTTGTTAGCAAAACGTAATAATGTTTGATCTCTATCGCGTTGCTCTAAATCGCCGTGTAAAGCTAACACGCTAAAACCATCAAAATGTAAGGCATCAGCGACCTGTTGGGTTTCTTTTTTGGTATTACAAAAAATGGCCGTCGATTCAACTTGGTTATCTAATAACAATAAACGTAACGCTTCTAGTCGACTATCATCATTACTTACTTTAAAAAATTTTTGACTAATAGTTGATTGATCTTCACTAGAAGCGATTTTCACCATCACTGGATCTGTCATGATGCTTTCGCTAATAGACTTAATTTGGTCAGGAAACGTAGCACTAAAAAGTAACGTTTGACGGTCAAGTGGTGTACGTCCAATAATATTATCAAGTGCCGCTTGAAAACCCATTTCTAGCATGCGGTCAGCTTCATCAAGCACTAATAAATTTAAGTTATCTAATTGTAAGGTGCCTTTGATAACATGTTCTTCAAGGCGACCTGGGGTACCAACAATAACATGTGCGCCATGCTCCAAAGAACCAATTTGTGGCCCAAATGGGGTGCCACCACAAAGTGTCAATATTTTAATATTATGAATACCACGTGCTAGTTTTCTCAACTCTTTTGCAACTTGGTCAGCCAGCTCTCGGGTAGGACAAATGACTAAGGATTGAATGCGAAATTTTTTAACTTCTAGTTTGTTAAGTAGCGCTAAACCAAAAGCAGCAGTTTTACCTGAGCCAGTTTTAGCTTCACCAATAACATCTTTTCCCTTAAGCAGTTCAGGTAAGGTTTTAGCTTGAATTGGTGTCATTTTCTCATAGCCAAGCGACGATAAGTTTGTAACTAAATCCTGTTTCAAGCTCAACGAAGAAAAAGCCAACGATGAAGTAGTTGTATTAGTACTCAAAATAAACGCCTCTGGTTTAAAGCGACTTAGTCAAAAACTAAGCCAAAAAATAAGAAAGCTATCAATACAAAGATAAGAAAACTTTCATGAGATAGATAATGCGCGCATAATAACAGTAATTTTTGTACAACCCCAGTATATTCAACCTATGACAACAGTTTCAAAACAGTTATTAGTAGAGCAATGGCAAACTTTGAATGACAATCATGAGAATTATGAGAATTATGCGTTAATAATCAAACTTGTGGCAATCACTATCACTTTGTTTGCCTTTACCTTTTCAGTGACGAGTATGGTTACATTACTATTATTGGCAACGCTCTGGTTGCAAGAAGGTATTTGGAAAACCTTTCAGCAAAGGACTGCAAGTGCGATAATAGCAATAGAGGATAAATTAGCCCTTAATGAACTAGAGCAAACAAACGAGTCCATTAAGCCTTATTTATTCTATAAGCAGTGGCAAGTTAACCGCCCTAGTACAAAGGCACTCATTGTAGAGTATGTTAGTAATTCGTTGAAGCCAACGGTGTTATACCCGTATATCCCTTTAATGCTTATAGTTATTATTTTTTAATAGTAAAAAAGTAGAAAGTTTTAATTTAGATGTAGAGACAATAAGATGAATAGAAAAAAGAAAATGAATACTATCTTGAAAAAGAAAGTAAAGAAAATGAATGCTAAGTTACATACTGATAATAAACCTAAGTATGTATCAAAAGCCGACAGAGCTAAACTTGCTGAAGAGGAAGATAAGCAAGTAACTGATGTAGAATAATATTGGCATTAAGTTAACAAAAACCAAAAAGGGCACATTTACTGTGCCCTTTTGCTATGTCAATTCTAAGAAATAATCTAAGAGGATTCAGACTGACCTTTGAATTTTTCTCGCATACGTTGAATTAACAAGTAGAAGTAAGGTACAAGTAAAGTACCAAATAGCGTTGCTGCAACCATACCTGCCAGTACAGTTATACCCAAAGAAACACGACTTCCAGCCCCTGCGCCCGTTGCGAATACAAGCGGTAACACACCTAATATAAAAGAAAATGCTGTCATCAATACCGCACGAAAGCGCATTTTTGCCGCATTGAGTGCCGCATTCATTATCGTCTCTCCTGCTGCTCTTTGTTCCATGGCAAACTCAACAATTAAAATTGCCGTTTTGGTAGAGAGACCAATAAGTAATACCAAACCAACTTGCGCATAAATATTATTAGCCATACCTACCGTGTATAGCGCTAACATAGCGCCAAACAATGCTAAAGGTACCGCAGCAATTACTGAGAATGGAATAGTCCAACTCTCGTATTGTGCGACTAAGAATAGGTACACAAAGACAATAGCTAAACCAAATAAAATAGGAGCTAAGTTACCCGCTTCTAATTCTTGCTTTGACTGTCCTGACCATTCATAAATATAACCTTGAGGCAATGTACTGGCTAACTCTTCCATTACGTCAATAGATTGTCCTGAAGAATACCCTGGAGAGGCATTACCTGTAATACTCGCACTACGATACAAGTTAAAGTGACTAATGGTAGTAGGTCCCAGTATTGGTTTAAGCGATGCCAATGTAGTGAGAGGTACCATTTCATCATCTTTGTTTCGAACAAAATAGTGACGAAGATCTGATGGATCTTTTCTATATTTACTTTCTGCTTGAATAGTCACACGGTATGTACGACCAAACTGACTAAAGTCATTAATATATAAAGAACCTAATTGTGCTTGTAAAGTAGAGAAGATATCGGATAAAGCCACGCCTTGCGCTTTAGCCTTGTTTCTATCTACCTCTAAGAAGTACTGCGGTACATTTGCACGATAGGTACTAAATACGCGTGACAATTCAGGTCGCTGATTAGCTTCATAAATTAACCCGTTCATTACTTGCGCTAACTCGGCAGGGTCTCGTCCTTCACTGTCTTGTAATTTAAAGTCAAAACCAGAGCTATTGCCTAAACCTGGAATAGGCGGCGGATTAAACACCATTATTTGTGCATCTGGCATCGTCCATAACTGTCCCATTAAGCGAGGAATGACTTGTCTTAAACCAAGTTCAGGCGTGGTTCGTTCTTCCCAATCTTTCAGAAGAATAATGGCAAGGCCATTATTTGAACCCGCACCACCCAGTAATGAAAAGCCCGATACCGTTATAATGTCATCAACGGCGGCGTCATTTAAAATAATCGGTGTTATTTTATCTAGAACAGCTTGCGCACGATTGCTTGAAGCTGCATCGGGTAACTGAACATCAACAAACAAATAACCTTGATCTTCAGCCGGTAAAAAGGCTGTTGGCACAGCCGTTGTTAACCAACCTGCGGCAATAAAGATTAATCCAACAAAAAGTCCTACTCTGGTAAGTCGCTTAAGCATAAAGCCAACGGTATTGGTATAGCTGCCAGTCACCTTAGTAATAAGACGTTCAAAGGGTAGTAACCAAGTGATTGGTTTCATTTTTTCAGCGCTTAAAAGTACCGTACATAGTGCTGGGCTCAATGTTAGCGCATTTAACGAAGAAATTAGTACTGCAAAAGAGATAGTTACCGAGAATTGCTTATATAGTTCACCTGTTATACCTGGCATAAAGGCAACAGGAACAAATACGGCAAGTAATACCAAGGTGGTAGCAATAATAGGTCCTGACACCTGCTCCATTGCCTTGGTTACCGCCTCTTTAATAGGTAGTTGTTCTTCTTTTAATATACGCTCAACATTTTCAATAACAATTATTGCATCATCAACAACGATACCAATAGCTAGCACCAGCCCAAATAAGGTAACCGTGTTAATTGAATAGCCCATCAAAACCATAAAAGCAAAAGTACCCACGAGTGAGACTGGAATTGCTAAGGTTGGGATAATAGTAGCTCGCCAATTTTGCAGGAATAAAAAAACAACTAATATAACCAAGATAATTGCTTGAAATAAAGTCACCATAACCTCTTCAATAGAACGATCGATAAATTCCGTTGTATCATAAGGAATGACATACTCTAAACCATCAGGAAAACGCTGAGAAAGCTTTACCATTTCAGCCTTTACCAAAGAAGCAACTTCAGTAGCGTTAGCATCAGGTAGTTGATAAATAACAAGGAAAGCTGTTTCTTTACCATTTAATCTTGCTTGTGTTGAATAGTCTTCAGCACCTAGCTCTAAACGAGCAATATCAATTAAACGGATAAAATTACCATTAAGTTGAGATCGAATTATCGTTTGGCCAAATTCTTCAGGTGTTTGTAAGCGACCTTTTGCTTGGATAGAATACTCAAATTGCTGATTAGGTAACGTTGGACTCGCACCTAACTTACCCGCTGCAACAATCATATTCTGCTCTTTTAATGCCTGTTGCACTTCAGTCACAGTAATACTAAGTGAAGCCATTCGCTCAGGATTAAGCCATGCACGCATGCTATACGTCATTTCACCCATCACTTCAGCTGAAGCAACACCTTTGATACGCCCTAGTGGTTCAGTTAAATAGTTAGTCGCATAGTTACTTAAAAATAGTTGATTGATACTATCTTGTTCAGAAAACAAGTTTATACCTAGTAACATAGAGCTTGATTTCTTCTTAACATCAACCCCTTGACGGGTAACCTCTGATGGTAAAGAACTTGTAGCTAGTGCAACCCTATTTTGCACATTAACTTGTGCAATATCACCATCGGTGCCAACTTTAAAAAATACCGTTATAACGGCGCTACCATTGTTAGAAGCAGAAGATTCAATATACATCATATCTTCAACACCATTGATCTGTTCTTCAATGGGCCTGATAACTGACTCTTCTACAACTTGAGCACTCGCTCCTGGATAGATTGCCGAAATTTGAACCTGAGGTGGTGTAATTTCAGGATACATATTTACCGGTAATACGCTCATGGCAATTAAGCCAGCTAATGTAATAACAATAGATATTACAAAGGCAAACTTAGGGCGATTGATAAAAGTTTTACTGATCATAAAATCGTCCTTGTTTACTTATCGGCGACAGCACTAGGGCTGATATTAGGCTCATTTACTTTTGAAGAGTCAACGGCTTTATTGTTAAGATCAGATATTGTTCCAATGATAGGATCTACATGTTTCTCTATGCCTCTTACTTCGACACCAGAGCGGACTTTTTGTAATCCTTCAACAATCACTTTCTCACCGATAGCAACGCCTTTTTCAGCTACCCACATTGCATTAATTCTTCGACCGAGTACTACATGGCGTTGTATCACCTTATTATTTTCATCGACAATTAAAACAAACTTTCCTTGCTGACTTTCTTGAACAGCCGCTTGAGGAATTAATGCCATTTCTTCTTTATTTTGGCTTTCAACAATCAGAGTAACAAAAAGACCAGGTAAAATAATATGATGCGGATTAGGGAAAATAGTTCTCAATTCTACCGTACCCATTCCTTCAGAAATTTTAGTATCAGCAAAATCTAATTTTCCTTTTTCTGGGTATTCAGAATTATTGGGTAAGCGTAAGGAAACATCAATTTTTGCATCATCTGCTGATCTTTCGCCTTGGTGATTCTGTAAATAGGAAGTATAGAAACTTTCTTCAACTTGGAAACTAACAAAAATAGGATTACTTATTATAAGTGTAGCTAAGGTGTTGCTCGTTGGGCCAACAAGGTTGCCAACATTATAATTTACTTTACCAATACGACCACTAAACGGTGCCGTAATAGTGGTATAACTTAAGTCAAGTTCCGCTTTTTCAAGGGCAGCTTGTGCAGCCTTCACGGCTGATTTAGCCTGTGATTCCTCAGTAGTTAATCGGTCAAAGTCTGATTGAGAAATGTAACCTTCATCGATGAGGTCATTCGCTCGTTTTAAATTACGCTTAGCGTTATCTTCACCTGAGACTCGCGAGCTTAAGTCAGCTTTTGCTGCAGATAAAGCAGCTTCATACGCAGCAGGATCAATTCTTAATAATACTTGCCCTTTTTCAACTGTACTTCCTTCTCTAAAATGACGTTCAGTTAGCTCACCTTCAACTCGTGCTCGTAAGTTAGCTTCCTTAAAAGCTTCTGTACGAGCGACAAATTCACGATAGCCACCTATTGCCTGTGATTTAATTGAGTAGACGGAAACAGCTGGTGCAGGAGCTTTGACCTTGACTTCATCTTTACTACAAGCGGTAAGTGTGAGAGATAAAAGTCCAAATAGTACAAATTTATTCGTGGTTAAGTTAGCGCTACTTGGGTGTCTTAAAAAGTGCTTGAGCATCAAATTATTCCTTGTGAGGTTAATGCTTTCATTATGAATTAAGTCGATTATTACATACCGAGTATTCAATGTAGTAATTATTTGTACTAAATAGAGAAAAGTGTAATTTTTGCAAAAAAAAAGCTGTGAACAAAGTTCAACAGCTTTTTTGTAATGTATGTTTTAAGCGTTAAGCTAAGTTCATCTCTTGAACTTTCTCATGGGCTATTTCTGGTGTGGTAGGATCTGGTTTTTCATGTAAATTGGCTTTTAACTGACCTTTTCTATGCTTCAGCGCAGCATCTAATTTTTTGGCTGCATTAGCAATGGCAGGATACATAACTTCATTAGTGCCCGTGGCAGAAATACGACCACCTTCATAATTTGTGGTTAACTCAACTTGATGTTTATGATGTTCTTTTGAAATAATTACATCTAAGGCAATGAGTGTTGGAAAATGGCTAGCTATTTTAGAAAATTTTTCTTCGATATGCTCTTTGATTGAATCATTTACTTCTACGTGATGACCAGAAAGATTTATTTTCATAGGTATTCCTTTTTTTACGATTACTTAAAGACTGATTTACCTAAATGACATTTTATCTACATAACAATGTGTCACTTAATAATAGACCTGAGGGCAATTTTTGCTAAAACAAGTAAACGCGTTAAATATTTATATAACACTAACGACAACCCGTTAAGAAGCATACATATGCCTAGAATTAAAAATAGCGTAAAAATTGAGAAATTACTATTGATCTAAAGTAAGAAAATGAAGAAAAAGGTATTTAAGCTGAACTATGGATAATGGGTTATTGATGCTTTAGTGAAATCAATCGCTTAGATTCCAATGCAAAAAGCTCGACAAAGTCAGAGTCGTTGAATGTCCTATCAATGTTTCAATTTCTGCGGTTATCAAGGTAAAATATTTATAAATTAGAAAATGAGATGCATTATCACAAGGGCAAATAAACCAGCTAATACATCATCAAACATAATACCAAAGCCACCGGTTAATTTTTTATCTGCAATTGAAATTGGCCAAGGTTTAGCAATATCAAAAATACGAAATAAAATAAAACCTACTAATACACTCTGCCAAGTCACTGGTATCATGAACATAGTTATAAAAAAACCAGCAAATTCATCCCATACAATGGCACCGTGGTCATGTACACCAACATCACTAGCCGCTTTACCACAAATATAAATACCTGAGATGCAAACCACTAAAACGAGTAATGCATATATAAATGGCGTCAAGCCGCTCATAAGGAGAAATAAAGGAACTGCGGCAAGTGTACCAAAAGTCCCCGGAGCTTTGGGCGCTAAACCACTACCAAAACCTAAAGCTAAAAATTGAATCGGATTAGCAAGGTTAAAATTAACTTGTGTATTTTTATCCGACATATAAATAACTGCTTAATTGATTAATTGGTAATTGGTAATTGGTAATTATTAGTAAATGACTAAACTCGCGCTACTCAGTAAAGTGCTCGAAACCAGCGGAGTTTATTGGAATGGGTTTATTATTCAATGTTGTCGTTATAGTATGGGATGCATTCAACTGCCCTATACAAGTAACACGTGTACCTGCATGAGACATAGCCGTTTCCATACCCACTTTGTTATCTTCAGATACCGTAAACAAAAGCTCATAGTCATCACCACCAGATAATGCCAAAGTGATGGCATCATCTGCAAGTAAACTATCACGCATTATTGTTGATAAAGGTAAGGCATCAAGCACCACATTAGCACCAACATTAGAGGCTTGGCATATATGTCCCAAATCAGAAATCAAGCCATCAGAAAGATCAATGGCAGAGGAAGCATATTCTCGGAGTGTTTGTCCGGCTAAAACTCTCGGCTTTGGATAATCAAGCTTGTTCCTTATTATATCAATAAATTGCGGTTCAAGATCTACTCTACCTGTAATTTGCTGTAAAGCTAAAGCTGCATCACCGAGTTCGCCCGTTACATACAACCAATCACCTGCTTTAGCTCCTGAACGAGATAAATAACTACCTTCAGGTGTAAGACCTTGAGCTGTAATCGTTATACTCAATGGGCCTTGAGTAGTATCTCCACCAATAAGTTCTACATTATAAAACTCACATAATTCAAAGACACCTTCACAGAACTCAATTAACCATGGTTCATCTATATCAGGTAACGTTAATGCTAAAGATAGCCAACTTGGCTTAGCTCCCATTGCTGCAATATCAGATAAATTAACTGCAACAGCCTTATGCCCTATGGCTCTGGGGCTCGTATCGAATGGAAAGTGTACACCAGCAACTAATGTATCTGTAGTCACCACTATATTTTGATTCGCAATCGGTGCTAAAACAGCACAATCATCCCCAATACCAAGCACAACGTCTTTGCGTTTGACTATCTGCTTGGTAAAGAAATGCTTAATTAACTCGAACTCTTTCATGCTAAGCCTTTAATTACTAATATCTAAATACTAGTAGATTACTCTTGAGGGCGAATTAACTTGACGGTTTTGTCTAAAACACCGTTAACAAACTTGTGGCTATCATCCGCTGCAAATAATTTAGCTAACTCGATAGCTTCATTAATCACTACACGGTAAGGTACATCTGCACAGTCTTTTAATTCAAACACTGCCACACGTAATATCGCCTTTTCTACTTGATCAATATCATCGAGCGGACGATCTACATAAGGCGAGATAGCCGCATCTATTTCAGCAACATTGGCGGTTACACCGCGCAATAATAATTGAAAGTATTCAATATCAAAGCGACGTTTACTGTTTTCTGCAATAAAATTTACTTCAATGTCTTTTACCGGATTTTGACTTACTTGCCATGAATAAGTAGCTTGTACAGCTAGTTCACGGGCTTTTCTTCTAGGTGAAGGTTTCACAATACACTTCCATTTTTCTTAAGTTTAGGAATAAAGTTCAGAAAATTAAATTTGAGCTAATACATTAACCATTTCTAATGCGCCAAGTGCTGCTTCAGCACCCTTGTTACCGGCTTTAGTCCCTGCTCGTTCAATTGCTTGTTCGATAGAGTCAGTAGTAATAACACCAAATGAAACTGGAATTTCAGCATCTAGACATACTTGCGCTAGACCTTTATTACATTCACCAGCAACAAAATCAAAGTGCGGAGTACCACCACGAATGACAGCGCCAATAGCAATGATTGCATCAAATTCGCCTTTTGCCGCGATTTTTTTAGCGGCTAAAGGTAGCTCATATGCACCTGGTACTCGAACGATGGTGATATCATCGTCATTAACATTACCATGGCGTTTAAGGGCATCAACTGCACCTTCTAGTAAACTTTCAACGATAAAGTGATTAAACCGTGATACAACAATGGCAAATTTCTTACCTTTTGCTTCAAACGAACCTTCAATAATATTCATTTAATTATTCCAATAGGGTGTATATAAAAAATTGCCGTAATTCTAACAAATAGTTATCGGCATAGGTACTCGTTTATTCTAAAAATTAGTCTATATCATTAAAATCGTCGAGAAATGCATCTATTTCAGCTTCTTCCTCTAAATTGATAATGATTGGAGGATTGCCATCATAAAGTTTATAGTTCATATTTTGAAAGTATGCATTTTTAATAAATTCATAGGGATCCTCAGACTCAACAACTAATTGTTCCTGATCTCTAACCGTCGCCCTTTTCTCTAGAGCTAGTATGCCTAAACGCGCGATGTTAGGCCAAAAATCAATAACGACTAGAGGCCAATAGAGCCCATCAACGTAATCGCCAACTTCTTCCCGAACCGAGCTTGGCCCCAAACCAGGAATGACAATATAGGGTCCATCGCCAATACCATAGGAGCCTAATACCTCACCAAACTCTTCTTGTTCACCTGACCAATCAAAATCACTAGCAGGATCATAAAAACCAAATAAGCCAATAGTAGAGTTAAGGACGAAACGACCGGTATTTTTCGCAGCGTCTGTAAACTTTAGCTGGAGCACATTATTAATAATACTCGCAGGCTCATTTAAGTTTAACGCCATGTTATATAAACCTGTACGCAAAAATGGTGGCGTATAAGTTGTGTAAATTTCTGATGTGGGTTTAGCAATATATTTGTCTACATAATCCCAAGTAAAAGTCCAAAATGGTCTATTAATCGCCTCAAATGGGTCTCTTGGATCACTTACATTAACTGACTTAGTCTCTAATTCAATTGGTTTTTCCGGTGTCGTTGAACACCCTGAGAGACTGTAAATTAAAACGAATAGTGGAAGTCGAAAAAATAGAGTTATGACTGAGCTCACAGGGCCTAGTTCCTTGCCGTTACATAAAGATGCATTAAAAAACGAGGCAGTTTAACATAAAATAAATAGTTGCGTGAATAACGTTTTAACACAGATCGCTATATTTAGTTTTATCAAGTCAATGAGGTGCTAATCGTTTACTGAGAACGAATACGTTGCTGATAGACAGAAAGTAACATTTCAACTTCTGCTTGAGGTAATTCGCATTCACTCATGATCTCCTCAATACCGGCACCTTTCTCGGCTAATTTAAAAGCTCGGTTATAAAATTTATCTTGCCCTTGGCTTTCTTGCCATTGTGTAAATAGTTGTTGTTGTTCGATAGCTTGATGCTGTAATTTTTTGATGCGGTGTTCTAACTGCTGTGATACTTGTGCATTTTCAGCTGCTAGTTTACTGCTACTTTCCGCCATAACATCAAAATCTTGCTGCAATTTTTGATTTGAAACTTGTAATTCATTAAGCAGTAAAGCTTGACCTTGTACTTCCATGTTCAGCAGGATTATTTTATTTTTGAGTTTAGTTAAGCAAAAAAATAGGACTGTACTCGTGAATAAGACAAGAAATAGCGCTAGGACTGCAATAATGGGGACGGCTAATAATGACATTAAAAAATTCTGCCTTGCATAAAAACTAAACGGACAATCGCATCACGCTATAATTACAAATAAAAAAGCCTGCTAATACAGACTTTTTCTGGCAAATAATTACAGAGCGCGGTAAAGATAAATTAGAACTGCTTAAGTTCATCCCATTCATCATCAGAGAGTAACTTATCTAAATCAACCAAAATAAGTAATTCACCATCGCGATTAGATACGCCTTGAATAAATTGAGCACTCTCTTCATTTCCAACGTTCGGTGCTACATCAATTTCTGATGACTTTAAATAGACAACCTCAGCAACACTATCAACTAGAATACCGATAACTTGCTTTTCTGACTCTATAACCACCACACGTGTATTATCCGTAATATCGCACGGATCTAAACCAAACCGTGACCGAGTATCTATAACGGTTACCACATTGCCACGTAAATTTATAATACCAAGTACATAAAGTGGGGCACCCGGAACAGGAGCTATTTCACTGTAGCGTAAAACTTCTTGTACCTGCATGACATTAATACCATAAGTTTCATTCTCTAATTTAAAGGTTACCCACTGTAGTACCTCGTCATTAGCTTCAACTTTATCGCTTGCACTTCGTCTTATATTAGACATATTATTCGCCTCTCAAATTACTTACTTTTAAACTGCCTATACCTAGACAGGGATAATTTACTATTCTTGATAGATATTGCTACCTTTATCAAGCAATTGAATCAAAGCACTTACATCAAGTAATGCACACATTTTCTCTTTCACTAACCCTGCTAACCATGGCCGTTTATTACTAGAATCTAGCCATTTAACTTCATCTTGAGACAATACGACAGTATCGACTAGATGTTCAGCCATCAGTCCCCAGGGACTATCATTTAACATGATGATATATTGATAGTTTAGCGAATTTTTTAATGTTTCGTCACATTTTTCTGGCATTACCCATAACGCAGTATCAACAACATTTATTTTTTCTTCCCGGTAAAGCATAACCCCTTTAAACCAATCAGGCTTGCCCATTAAGCTAGTCATTTTATCGACTTTATGAATACCACCTAACTCAATTAAAGGTACCGCGATTGTTAAACCTGCCACATCAAAAAACATTGCCTGGAAGTCACCTTGGCGATAGCTTTTCTCCTTTAGTTCAGCAGGCTGGGAGCGGCTTTTTTCTGTGGAAATTGGTAATAAATCGGTTTCAATTACATCGGTTTCAATTACATCAGCTTCAATTACTTCTTTGCTAACAAGCACTTCTTTAGGCTCACCAACTGTTTTTAATAAATTTTCTAAAGACCTGTTTTCTTTATGGCTGATAGGCTTGCTAAACGTTTGTTTATCAATACGCTGTTGTGATAACTTCCCCTCAACTTCGGGATCTGTTAATAACTCTGATAAATAGGTTTTCATTACCTTTTTACTAGCAGTTAACGATTTACTCATTTAGCGTCCAACCTCATTATTTTTCACATTCTGTTTGATTAAAAAACTCAAAAGACTTTTATACGCTAATGTTCCTCGAGAGTTGGCTGCATAATCTGACGGTACCTTTTGAGCAGAACTAGCATTTCTTAAATTTGTATCAACAGGAATGACTCCCGGCCATATCTTATCAGTATAGACTTCTTGTAATTTTTTAAAGGCTAAAATTGAGGCTTTAGTCCTTTTATCAAACATAGTTGGCACAATAGTGTATTTGAACAAGCCCTCTTGCTCTCCTTGCATAAGTTCCATTGTCTTTATCATACGGTCTAGTCCCTTAAGGGCCAGAAATTCTGTTTGAACAGGGATAACAATACTATCCGCTGCGGCCAAAGCATTTACCATTAATACACCGAGTACTGGTGGGCAGTCGATCAAAACATAATCGTAGCTATCTGCTACTTTTTGAACAGCTTTTTTTAGTACTAACCCCATACCACCTTTAGCCCCCAAAGAGCGGTCGAGTGTTGCTAGCCCCATTGTTGCCGGTAATATATCAATATTTGGGTATTGCGTTGGACATAATGTTTGTAATATTTGTTCTCGTGATGCTACTTGGGTAAATAATTCATAGACACTAAGATCTAAATCTTCTGACTCAATTCCAAAATAGTAACTGAGTGAAGCATGAGGATCTGTATCAACTAATAATACTCTATGACCTTGTTCAGCTAATATACCAGCAAGAGCAATAGTTGTTGTGGTTTTACCTACACCACCTTTTTGATTTGCTACCGTCCAAACTATCAAGGGCACTACTCACTTACTTTTCATTAAATTTATCAGTCGCCTGATTGTTTTTTTTATTCTATGCCATCACTAGTTTTTTTATTTTTAGAGGTGCTAGTATCTGATGGGGCCACACTCTCGGCCATATCATTTCGAGTTGTAATACGAATGCCGCCATTGTCTAATCTAATCACCTTGATTTTATTTGACTCATCGATATTCTGTTCATTGGTTGATGAAAACTGGCTAATCGTTTCTACACTTTTCAAGTCAATAGTTGGTGTTTTAAGTAAATTACTAGTTTCCAAACCATATTTAGAAATAGCAACAACCACTTTTCTATTTCTAGCTCTCCCCTGTTCTGTTAAGTTGTTTTCGCTTGGGTAATATTGACCATAACCTTCAATAGCCATACGCGCAGGATTTAAACCTAACGTCTCTAAAACTCTCAAAATTGCGGTGGCTCTGAAAACAGAAAGTTCCCAATTTGAGGAATAAATTTCATTATTTATCGCTTGGTTATCGGTATAACCTCTCACTCGAATGAAATTACTCGCTTTTCCAATAACGTCATAAATTGCCGATAAAATTGCTTCTGCAGATAATGTTGCTGAAGATGAGCCACTGGGAAATAATAAACCACTATTTAACTCAATTTCTAACCAGTCACCATCTATTTGCAATTGCGCATAACCTGACTCAATTAAGTCATACAATGCCGTATGCAACTTATCTTCCAATGAGCTAAGATTGTTTCCTACTTCTTCATCTGAGATATTAGACAGGTTTTTTTCATTATCAACAATTTCAGGTCCCGCAACATCTAAGATAGCATCGCCATATAATCTTTTATTAGTTTTACTGCTATTGACCATTAATACACCATCACCATGACCACGGTTTTTGGTTTTGTCATCATAGGCTTGGAATACACTACCAAAAGATTCAGTAATACTTTCGAAAGGTTTTTCGTTCACCATTGCCATGGCGTATAACACAACAAACAAGGCAAACATTAACGTCATATAATCAGCATAAGAGACTAACCAACGATGAACATTATCCTGTTCTATCGAGTGTCTTCTTTTACGCTGTCGATTCATTGATCTAACCTAAATGCCGATAATTTATTTTCAATTGCATGAGGGTTTTCACCTTGAGCAATCGACACTAAGCCCTCACAGACCATTTCACGGTACATAGTTTGTTGGTGAATAATAGCTCGGATCTTATTTGCTACAGGTAAATAAAGTAGATTTGCAAAGCCTACTCCATAAATAGTTGCAATAAAGGCTGTTGCTATACCTTGTCCTAATAATGCTGGCTCTGTTAAGTTGCCCATAGCATGAATCAAACCGAGCACTGCACCTAATATACCAACCGTTGGACTGTAGCCCCCCATAGCTTCATAAACATTAGCAGAACGTAAATTATGCTCTCGATAAATATCCAAATCTAACTCTAGTGCTACTCGAAAATTATCAAGTTCAACACCATCTACCAATAAATTTAAACCTTTTTGAGTATAACTATCTTCAATTTCTAGTGCCGTGTCTTCTAAAGCGAGGTAACCTGACTCTCTCGCCTTCGTTGCCCAAGTGACTATTTCATTAATTCCTCGTTCCATATCATATTTGGGTGGATAGATAACCCATTTAAGTAATGATATTGCATGAGTAAATTGCCCCATTGAAGATTGCAGCATGACAGCACCTAATGTGCCGCCAAATACAATAATGAAAGCGGGTAATTCAAATAAGGCAGAGATGTGACCGCCATCAAGAGTAAATCCGACGTAGACTGCAAAAATGGCAATGAATAGTCCCGCAAGACTCAACTTATCCACAACCAACTTCCTTAATCATACAAGCAGCTATTGATTCTAATGGAAGTGACAAATCTGATAACCCTGCTTTATCAATGGCTTGTGGCATACCATAAACTACACAAGATTCTTCATTCTGTGACCAAATTGTTGCCCCCTTAGCTTTCAACATTCTAGAGCCTTCCTTTCCATCAGAGCCCATTCCAGTCAAAATCACACCCAAGACTTTACCCCCAAATGTTTTTGCCGCTGAGCCGAAGCTAATATCTACACTGGGTTTGAAGGTTATTTTAGGTGAGTCATCATCCAAAATTTTGATTTTTGCTGATTGCTCACTCCCCGAAATAATCATTTGACGGCCACCAGGTGCTAAATAAGCATGTCCTGGTTTAAGCACATCGCCATTTTCAGCCTCCTTAACTGTTATCTTACACAAAGTATTTAAGCGACTGGCAAAAGCAGCGGTAAAGGCGGCAGGCATATGCTGAACAATAATAATAGGTAAAGGGAAGTTCTGTTCAAGTTGAACCAATATTTTTTGTAATGCTACAGGGTCCCCTGTGGAGGTGCCAATAGCCATAAGCTTATATTCTTTACCTGAACTGCGGGTCAGTGATTTTTTTTCTTTAGGTATATGAACAGATGGGGTAGATGGTCTAGCGAAGCTAGTAGACTGTCTTTCCCTTGGTAATATTGGATTTAGAGTACTGGAGCGAGTAATCGTTCGTGCTTTGAGATTGGCTGGCTTTCGTGCTATTTCAACAACACGTTGACGCAGTAAACTGCCCGCTTCCTCACTATTTTTTGCAATTTCACTAAATTTTTTGGGCAGAAAATCTAATGCACCTGCTTCAAGCGCTTCTAAAGTAGCTTTAGCACCTTGATGTGTTAAAGATGAAAACATTAATATTGCCGTAGGAGATTTCGCCATAATTTGTTTTACAGCGTCAATACCATTAAGCACTGGCATTTCAATATCCATAGTAATTACATCAGGTTTGAGCGCTATTGCTTTTTCAACCGCTTCCTGACCATTCACTGCTACGTCAATTACGTTTAATTTAGCATCTTTGTTAAGAATGTCAGTGACTCGGCGTCTAAAAAAGCTCGAATCATCAACAACAAGTACCTTGTAGGCCATTTAACCTCTCTGATAACGTTTTAAATTAACGCTATATAAGTAGACTTTGAAATACACAAAGTCTACTAACTTTGAAAATATCTAACTGCGTAATTTTTTATTAACGGGTGATTTTTTAGCATAAAATTTTAACAAGTTGGCTATATCTAAAATTAGTGCAATACCCCCATCACTTGTAATCGTAGCTCCAGCCATTCCTGGTGTTCCATGAAGTAATCTATCAAGTGGCTTTATTACAACTTCCTCTTGACCTATTAAACTATCAACAACAAATCCAACTTGTTGATTACCGAGTTGCACGATAACCACATGGCCTTTATCACGAGATTTTTTAACAAAATCACGTATTAACCACTGATCTAAATAAAACAACGGTATAGCTTTTTCTCGAACGATAATGGTCAATTGTCCATCGACACTGTTAGTGTTCGATAGATCTAGATGAAATATTTCATTAACTGATGCTAGTGGTAAAGCAAAAGTTTGCTTTCCAACAACGACCATTAATGTTGGAAGTATCGCTAAAGTTAATGGCACTTTGATTTCAAGTACGGTACCGACTCCCAATTCAGAGTCTATATTTACAGTACCGTTAAGCTGGGTAATCTTCGTTTTAACTACATCCATGCCAACGCCACGACCTGAAACTTCTGAAATCTCAGTTTTTGTCGAAAAGCCAGGAGCAAAAATAAGACTAAATGCTTCTTTATCTGGCATACGAGCCGCAGACTCTGCATCAAGTACACCACGTTCAATAGCAATACTCTTTAATTTTTCAGCATCCATTCCTGCGCCATCATCTTTTATGGTTAACAGTATATGATCACCTTCTTGGGAGGCTGAAAGAAGTACCGTACCTTCTCTTGGTTTACCCAGAGCTTCCCGAACATCAGGCGCTTCTACACCATGGTCTACCGAATTACGAACTAAATGCACTAGTGGATCAGCAAGAGCCTCGACTAAATTTTTATCTAAGTCAGTCTCTTCACCTTCTAAAATCAATGTGATTTCTTTATTCAAACTACGAGCTAAATCTCGTACTACTCGAGGAAAACGACCAAAAACCTTTTTAATTGGCTGCATACGGGTTTGCATGACCGCACCTTGAAGGTCAGTAGTGACGGCATCTAAATTGGTAACTGCCTTATTCAGGTCTTCATCGTCTGAAACTAAGCCTAAACTTGTTAGTCGATTTCTGACTAATACTAACTCACCGACCATATTCATTATTTGGTCTAGTCGCTTAGTATCTACGCGAACAGTGGTTTCACCTTGAGGTGCAGGAGTAGAACTTGCTTTTTTCGCAGCGGCTTTAACTGGTGCTTCTTGTGCTTTTTTCTGAACCGATTGTTGTGGTACTGCTTTTGGTACTTCGGCTTTTGCTTGTACAGGCTTTTCAACAGGTGGTGGAGTACTTTCATCCGTTAAAGCGTTTTCTACAAATTGCGGCGCATTACCTTTACCATGAAGTTCATCTAATAGCTTTTCAAATTCAAGGTCATCTATATCATCGCTTGAGCTGCTCAGAGCAGCATTTGCACCGTCTACGGCATCAGCTGAAAATGCACCTTGTCCATGCAACTCATCTAATAACGATTCAAATTCATCATCTGAAATCTCATCACTTGAACCATCACTACTAGAGGCACTAGAAGTAGATGGTGAAACAGGAACTTGTTCAATGACTGGAGGAGCTGCTGATACGCTTCCTGAACCATGCAGTTCGTCTAACAATCGTTCAAATTCATCTTCACTCATTTCATCACTTGAGTTTGATTCTTCATTACTCGCTACTGATTGTTCAATTTCAACAGCAGCTATAGCTTCAACAGGTTTTGCCGCATCAGGTTTACTTAATCGAGCAAGCTCAGCTAACAAATTAGCATCGGCAGGAACAAGAGACTCTTTATTTTGTACCAGCGCGAACATATCATTGACAGTATCGAGTGCTGATAAAATAGTATCCATAAGCTCAGCATTTACTGAGCGTTTTCCTGTTCGTAATAAGTCGAATATATTTTCCGCACCATGACATACATCAACTAAGTGACCAAGAGCTAAGAATCCTGCGCCACCTTTTACTGTATGAAAACCACGGAAAATTGAATTTAATAATTCAGCATTATCAACGTCATTTTCGAGCTCGACTAGTTCCTCTGAAAGCGATTCTAAGATTTCACCCGCTTCAACTAAAAAGTCCTGTAAAATTTCTTCATCTGCTTCAAAAGACATGCAGTAACTCTCCCATTAAAAACCTAAACTTGATAAAAGATCATCAACATCATCTTGATCTTCTACTACATCATCTCTATTTGCTGCATTTACAATTGGTCCTTCAACAAGGTTTTTACCTACTTTAGGACTAGTATGTTCTTGCACTTTTTCTGCTGATATACCAAAAGCCGTTAACATATTTATTAGACTATCTTCAACTTCTCTTACTAAATCAATAACTTTTCGAATGACTTGACCTGTTAAATCTTGAAAGTCTTGTGCCATTAAAACATCTGTCATTAAGCTATGAATATGATGCGTTTCTTTACCTGTATTTTTTAATAAGGTATCGATATCAAGACATAGTGATTTAAACTCTTTTAAGTCCAATTCATTATTCATCAACTTAGTCCATGAAGGATTGACGGCAGCCACTTGCCCCGCAATAGTCTCAACTACAGGGAAGATTGCCTCAACAGCATCCATAGTTTTATTGGCGGCTTCTTCTGTTCGAGTAATAACATAATTCAATCGCTCTTTAGCATCGGGGATATCTGCCGTTGCTAAATCATTCAACCTAGAATCTAGCTGAAAATTTGTTAATGAGTCATGAAGCTGGCGAGTTAATTTACCAATTTCTGCAAAAAGCTCTGAATTGATTGGGTTTTGAATCTCAGCAATAATCGCATCCGCCGCGTCTTGCTGACCAGACTCTAAAAACTCAACCAAAGATTTTGCTTGCTCTAATGAGATCCGCCCCGTCATAGCTATACTCATGCAAAGTCCTTAATAGAATATTTATTAACACCTTAACTTAGCTAACAAGCATTATGTTAGCTAAGGCCTTCACATTAAGCTAAGCGCTCAAAAATCTTATCTAACTTAGTCTTTAATGTTGCGGCTGTAAATGGTTTAACAATATAGCCATTAACACCTGCTTGGGCAGCCATAACGATTTGTTCTTTCTTAGCTTCTGCTGTAATAAGCAAAACGGGAATATGTGAGAGACTCGCATCTGCTCGAATTGCTTTAAGTAAGTCTATACCTTGCATACCAGGCATATTCCAATCAGTTACAACAAAATCAAAATCACCACTTTGAAGCATAGGTAAAGCAGTACTGCCATCATCAGCTTCTTGAATGTTGGTGAAACCTAAATCGCGCAACAAATTCTTCACTATACGTCTCATCGTTGAAAAATCATCAACAACAAGCACTTTCATATTTTTATCCAAGGCACCCTCCGGCGAAACATTCAAAATAAATTAGTTATTATATGTGTTATTTTTACTTAACATGGTATTTACGTTTTCAAAATCAACTAACATCAACCTATTATCAGTCAAGTCTAGCTAACTTTGCCAAGATTGCATGCGTCCTTTAAGACGATGCATTGCTTGACTATGAATTTGGCTTACTCTTGACTCACTTACGTCAAGTACTTGACCTATCTCTCTTAAATTTAATTCTTCATCGTAATACAAAGACAGTACAAGAGCTTCACGCTCTGGTAAAGACTTAATGCATTGGGCTAAGCCTTTTTTAAAGGCATTATGCTCAATACTTTGATATGGATCATCCCCAAGACTATCATCACCCAGTTTAATCGCATCTTCATTGACACCTAGATCATCAATACCCAGTATTTTCCCTGTACTAACTTCACTTAATATATGATGGTAGTCATTTAGTGAAATATCAAGTTTTTCAGCAACTTCTATATCAGAAACATCACGACCTAGTTCTGCCTCAAGATTTTTTATGGCCTCACTTACCATTCGACTGTTCTTATGAACTGAACGAGGGGTCCAATCACCACGACGCATTTCATCTAACATAGCACCGCGGATTCGAATACCAGCAAAAGTTTCAAAGCTGGCACCCTTACTATTATCAAAATTATTTGCTGCTTCAAATAAACCAATCATTCCTGATTGTATTAAATCATCTACTTGAACGCTTGCTGGTAATCTTGCTAAAAGATGATAAGCAATACGTTTAACTAAAACAGTTTGTTGTTCAAGCAAAGCTGTTTTATCAATTTGATTATTGTAGCTATTCGCTTTTACCACGTAATATTGCTCTCACTAAGTAATGCTTAATTTATCAGTTAATTAGCTAATAACTGCTCAATAAAAAACTCTAAATGCCCTGAAGCTTGTTTAGGGATTGGCCATTGGCTAACTTTAGTTGCCAAATCCATATAAGCCAAAGAAGCTGGGGACTGCGGATAAGCCTCGACTATAACCTGCTGTTTACGTACTGATTTTCTAACATTTTCGTCAAATGGTATTACTCCAACCAATTCGATTGCTACATCTAAAAATCTATCAGTGACTTTGGTTAACTTAGCAAAAAGTTGTTGCCCCTCTCTAGGTGTACGTACCATGTTGGCGACAACTTTAAATTTAAACACTCCGTGATCACGACTTAATAATTTCATCAAAGCATAACAATCAGTGATTGAAGTAGGCTCATCACAAACCACTAAGATGACATCCTGTGCAGCGCGGGTAAAACTTAGTACCATATCTGAAATACCTGCAGCGGTATCGACTATCAGCACATCAAACTGGGTACGCATTTCACTGAAAGCTCGGATAAGTCCGGCATGCTCTGACGGGGTCAAATCCACCATCGACTGTGAACCTGATGTAGCTGGAATAATTTTAATGCCCGCGGGACCTTCAATAATAATATCGTCAAGTTCACATTCACCAGATAACACATGAGATAAGTTACGTTTTACTCTTAACCCAAGCATTACATCAACATTAGCAAGGCCTAAATCGGCATCAAGTACGAGTACTCGTTTGCCTTGTTGCCCTAGAGCAATAGCAGTATTTAGCGAAGTATTCGTTTTGCCAACACCACCTTTGCCGCCAGAAACGGCTACCACTTTAACTTGCTGTAAATTTTGCATCTTTCTTAAGCCGCTCGCTTGATCTATCATTTAATTATTGCTTCTAATTATTTCTGCTTAGCTATTAGCTAGAGTCTTATACGGTTACGGCGGGTGCAACAGGCATCGGCCGCAATACACTGACATTATTTTTTACAGACTTAGTTGCCATCTTATCTGCAAGAGTAACTAATTTCTCAGCATTTGCAACTTTAATATCTTCTGGAACTCTTTGTCCATCAGTAAGATAACCTATTGGTAAGCCATTTTGAATCGAAGTTGTAATTATTTCTCCAATACTGATACTTTCGTCCAGTTTAGTATAAATACAACCCGACAATGGTACTTTTTTAAAGCGATCTACATTTTCTTGCATAACACCTTGTTGAGCATTAGCTGCTAACACCAAGTAACTTCGAATTCTCACCCGTGCATTTGAAACTAAAGCAGTTAATTGTTCGGCTAAACGGATGTCACGTTGTCCCATGCCAGCAGTATCAATTAATATTAATTTCTTCTTCGAGTATTGCTGTAATAGAGTATCTAACGCTTGACTGTCTTTAGCAAGACTCACTTGACAGCCAATAATTTTCCCATAGGTTGCTAATTGCTCAAAGCCGGCTATACGAAAGGTATCTGTAGAGATAAGCGCGACCTGATCGCTACCATGTACTTGAGAAAAGCCTGCAGCAAGCTTGGCAATAGTTGTTGTTTTCCCTACGCCTGTTGGACCAACTAAAGCAACTACCCCACCGCGATTGATTATATCATTTTGCGTGGTATTTATTTGTTGAGCAATGAGTTGTGTTGCTTGTTGCCAAGCTTTGTTTCCGTCTGACTGATCTGGAACATATCCCGCTATTTGGTCAGCGATCTGTTCATTTAGTCCTAAAGCAAGTAAACGGTTTACTAACACAGCTCGCTGAGGATCTTTTTGAGCCATATCTTGCCACATCAAACCTGAAACCTGATGTTCTAGCAATGAACGAATAGAGGCCATTTCTTGTTGCATTTTCGCAAAGTCTTGGGAAGATACCTTTGCATCCTCATTCAAACCAATAGCCAGTGGGCTTGAAGATGACATGCTTTTAGATATATTCGCCGTGATTTGGTCACTATCATATTGCTCATTCTCAGAAATAGATGCCTGTTGTAATGCAGTGGAATTAATATCAGAGGTTGTATGACTTAGACGGTCAGTAAAATTCTTTAACTGTTGCTCAATGCTTGCGTCGCCTAAGGTCGTTGACTCTTGCTGAGGAGTTAATTGTTGTGGGCTTGGTTGTTGTACTTGACGACTTAGTAATGCTGATAAGCTATCAGCAGGAGCATGATCATTTATAGTGTGACTTATTGCTGGTGATGAAACCGTATTTTGTGTTTCTGTTTGTTGACCAAAACTAACAACATCATTACTTACTTCCCTAGAGCTGGTAGAATTTCCCATCATATTATTATCGTGCATGGTGTTTTTTTGAAACTGTGCAGGAGGTACAACTTGGTTGTAATCAACAGCAGCCATCAATTCCACACCTTCAGGAATTTTTTTATTGGACATAATTACCGCATCAACGCCAAGTTCTTCTTTAATCTGTGCTAATGCTGTGCGCATATCTTTGGCAACAAAACGTCTAATTTTCATATCCAGCCTCTATTTTTACTTTAAGTTACAAGCACGCACCACATAATTTTAATTAAAGATTATTGCCCTATGGCACTAACTATTTTAATTTGTTTATCATCAGGTATTTCTTGATAAGAAATGACACGTAAACTCGGAATCGTGTATTTAACAAACTTAGCCAACACGTGTCGTAATATACCTGATGTTAATAATATTGGTGTATCTCCAGCCATTTCTTGCTGGTTAGCTCCTTCAGTTAATGATTGCTGTAAGCGTTCCGCTAAACCTGGTTCAATACCAGCACCATCATCTCCTGCCATTTGCATTGACTGATGCAACATTTGTTCCAACTCTGGAGCCAAAGTTATGACAGGTACTTCTTGTGCGCCACCCACAAGGTCTTGAACAATAAATTTTCTTAAACTAATTCGCACTGCGGCGGTAAGTACTTCAGCATCTTGACTTTTTGGTCCGTACTCAACAAGGGTTTGCACTATCGAACGCATATCACGTACGGCTACACCTTCATTCATTAAGCTTTGTAATACTTTGACAACCGTACCTAAAGTTAAAGTGTCTGGAACAAATCCTTCTACCAACTTAGGGTAGTTTTTAGCAAGTAAATCCAATAGGTTTTGCACTTCCTCATGGCCTAATAGCTGAGCAGCATTATTTGTCAATATTTGACTTAAATGAGTAGCCAATACGGTAGCAGAGTCAACCACGGTATAACCCAAAGTTTGCGCCTGTTCACGCTGATTTTGATTAATCCAAGTTGCATCAAGGCCAAAAGCGGGGTCTTTTGTCGCTACCCCATCAAGCTGTCCAAATACCTGCCCAGGATTGATGGCAAGCTCTTGGTCATGTCTAATTTGCGCTGTGCCGACAACAACTCCCATCAATGAAATTTGATAACTGTTTGGGTCTAAATCTAAATTGTCACGAATATGCACTGCGGGTACTAAAAAGCCAAATTCTTGAGAAAGCTTTTTACGAACGCCTTTAATTCGGCTCAGTAGCTCGCCACCTTGCGCTTTATCTACCAATGGAATTAAACGATAACCAATTTCTAGACCAATAACATCGACATGATTAACATCATCCCAATCAAGTTCTTTTACTTCATCTTGTTTTTGTTGATGCTGAACTTGTTCATTTTGTGCTATTTTTTCAAGTTCGACTTTTTGATTTACTTTATTTTTAGCGCCAAAAAAAGCTGCTGATGCGATGATCGCTGCAAATAACAAAAAGACAAAATGTGGCATACCTGGGATTACGCCCATAACAAACATTACACCGGCAGCGACGTAGAGTGATTTCTCTTGACCAAGTTGACTACTTACTTGCTCACCCATGTCTTGCGATGTATTTTGACGGGTTACGACAATGGCAGTACCAATTGACAGTAGTAAACCTGGTATTTGTGCAACCAGACCATCACCAATAGTAAGTAAAGTATATATCTCAACAGCACGACTAAAAGTTAAATCATGCTGAACCATACCAATAATTAAGCCACCAACAATATTGATGAATAAAATCAGAATACCGGCAATCGCATCACCTTTCACAAACTTACTGGCACCATCCATAGAGCCATAAAAATCGGCTTCACTAGTTACTTCAGTTCTGCGTTCTTTGGCTTGTTCTTGGGTAATAAAACCAGCATTTAAATCAGCATCAATTGCCATTTGTTTACCTGGCATTGCATCTAAGGTAAAACGAGCTGTCACTTCAGCGATTCGCCCCGCACCTTTGGTTACAACAACAAAGTTAATAATGATCAATATAAGAAAAACCACTAAACCAACAGCATAGTTTCCGCCGATAACAACAGAGCCAAATGCTTCAATGACCTTACCGGCAGCCTCAGGACCTTCATGTCCTTCTAATAGAACCACTCGCGTACTAGCAACATTTAGTGCCAACCTTAAAATAGTCGCGACTAGCAGCACCGCAGGGAAAGAGCCAAAATCAAGAGGTTTTAAGGTATAGACGGTAATCAGTAATACAACGAGGGAGAGTGCGATATTAAAAGAAAATAAAATATCTAATAACCAAGCTGGCATAGGTAAAATAATCATACCTAAGGCAGCCATAACCAATATAGGTGTCCCTAAGCCGGTCAGATGGCGGAGTGTGGTTTTATCAAACTGATTAAAATAAGCGGTTAATTGCATTACTACTTCATGATGTTTTTTTGACAGATACCTTGAATTAGCAATTTTTATACCAAAAAAAGACAGCTGTAATTATTTACAACCAAAGCGAAAGTTATCACCCAGTTTTATAAAAGAGCACTTTGCATTACCGAGTGACTAATATCTAAAGTCATCAGGTATCGGAAGATCTTTAGAAACTGGCGTTGGTTTTTTAGCATTACCTTTTTTATGTTCATTAAGTTGAAAAATAAAGGCTAATACTTGGGCTACCGCAGCAAATAACTCTTCTGGAATATCATCGCCAACTTCTGCGGTATAATAAAGTGAGCGGGCTAATGCTGGTGATTGAATTATCTCTACTTGGTGCTCTTTTGCAATGGTACGGATATGTAGAGCCATTTCATCAACACCTTTGGCTGATAATACCGGTGCTCCGCCTACCGCGGCATCATATTTAAGTGCGATTGAAAAATGTGTTGGATTAACAATCACCACATCAGAATCAGGCACGTCTTGCATCATACGTCGTTGTGACATTTCATATTGTGTTCGACGAATACGGCCCTTTATTTCAGGACTACCCTCAGTGCCCTTATGTTCATCTTTAATTTCTTGCTTAGTCATTTTCAACTGTCGATTGTGATTCCAAACTTGGTACGGCGCATCAATGACAACAATAATGCCTATTGATAAAGCAAGTATCAAAAACATCCACTGCAACATGGTAAGAGCGTGTTCAAAGTTATTGGGAATCGTTTCTCGGCTTAAACCAAGGATTTCTTCAAACAAACCACTTAACAGCAAAAAGGCGACGATAAAAACTACAAAGAACTTTAAAATAGATTTGATCAGTTCGACAGCAGCTTGGACACCAAACATACGTTTAAAACCGGCAGCAGGGGAAAGTTTACTTGCTTTAGGCATCATGGCTTCTCCTGAGAAACTCATACCGCCAAGTAAGGTATTGCCAATAAATGCCGCTAGCATGACAATAAAAAAAATCCACAGTAATGGCGAGACAATTTGATAAACGCCATCATTTATCACTTTAAAAAGTGCATTTACATCCATGACTTCTTTACGACTTAGGCTAAATAAATGTTTCATCATGTTAGCCATTGCACTAGCTAAAGCTGATCCCATCAATAACATGGCGCAAGCGCTACCCACTAAAACAAAAAAAGTACCTAAATCTTTAGAACGGGCAATTTGACCTTTCTTACGGGCATCGCTAAGTTTTTTAGCCGTGGGTTCTTCACTTTTTTCACCACTATCAGAATCAGCCATTTAGGTCGCCTTACAATCAATAAGGTAACAACTAAAATCAAGCGCTCGTTGCCACTGCAACTCAAAGTGAGTGAAAAAATTACCAAAGGTTAGCCACATAATAAGTAAACCTGCCATCATAGTAATAGGAAAACCAATGGCAAAAATATTAAGTTGTGGAGCCGCTCTGGTCATAATACCAAAAGAAAAATTGATCAATAACATGGCAGTGATTGGCGCTAAAGCAAGTGATAAAGCTGTTGCAAACATCCAGCTGCCCCATTCAACTACTTCGCGGTATTTGATGCTAGATAAGTGCTCCGTTGGGATTGGTAAAGTATCGAAACTTGCGACAATAAATTGCAAATAAGCAAGGTGACCATCCATCACCCAAAATAACAATGAAGATAAAATGAGAAAGAATTGCCCAATGGCAGGTACATTCATACCACTTGCGGGATCAACTAAAGAAGCAAAGCCAAGGCCAGACTGCATAGCAATAATTTGACCCGCTAGGGTGAAAGTATTAACCACCATGATAGTGACAAAACCAAGCATAATGCCAATGATCATTTGCTGTCCCAGTAGAATAGCAGTATTGAGTGACATTAAATTATCTACAGTAGCTGGCGGAATTGCTGGCATCACAGCAATGGTAATACTGACGCATAAAAACAGTTTGACCCGACCTGGAATAGTCTTTGAGCTAAAACCTATCATTGTCATAATCAAAGCCGAAATACGACTGAATGGCAGAATAAAATCGGCCATATATTGATTAATAATAGACTCAGTAAATTCCATTAAGCTGCCCTAGTAATAGAGATGCCTAGACACATAACTAAACAATCACACTAGGAATACTAGCAATTAGCCGGATTGTATAATCCATGACTTTTTGTACTAACCAATGTCCACCAATAATTAAAGCTAGCAAGGTGACGATTAATCTTGGTAAAAAACTTAAGGTTTGTTCGTTAATGGATGTAGCCGCTTGAAAAATAGCGACCATTAGACCCACGGCTAGACTCGGCAGGATAATAGCGCACACTAAAAGGATCACAAGTAATAATGCATCACCTAACATATCTACATAAATTTCTGGACCCATAAGCTGCTCTCTTTACTTATCTAACATTTTTAACAATATAATGAATAACGACTGAAAAACTAGGTTAGGTTCCTAATCCGTAACTGGTTGCGATAGTGCCAATAACTAAATTCCAGCCATCAACTAAAACAAATAGCATTAATTTAAAAGGTAAAGAGACTATCATTGGTGAAAGCATCATCATGCCCATCGCCATTAAAATACTAGCAACAACTAAATCAATAATCAAAAAGGGAATAAAGAGTATGAAACCAATCTGAAAAGCCGTTTTTAATTCACTAATAATAAAAGCAGGAATAATGACTGTCATGGGCAAATCAGTTGGTTTGTCAACTGTATCGATACCAGCCATTGACGCTAAAGTATCTAGATCTTTCACACGGGTTTGCTCTAACATGAAGGCACGTAATGGCACCTTACCCAGGTTAATAGCTTCAGTGGTTGTTAATTCCTCTGATAAATATGGCTGAATTGCCGTTTTATCTATTTGATTATAAACAGGTGTCATAATAAAGAGTGTCATAAAAAGTGTTAAACCAATAATCACTTGATTTGACGGTGTTTGCTGAAGACCAAAGGCTTGTCGTAAAATCGCCATCACCACAACAATACGGGTAAACGATGTCATCATAATAACCGCTGCTGGAATAAAACTCAGCGCAGTCATAAAGATCAAAATCTGTAGGTTTACCGAATACTCTTGTGAGCCATCAGGGTTAGTAGTAAGTGTTAATGCTGATAGTGATAAATCTTCAGCAAAAGCTCCGAAACTCATACTGAGCAAACATAATACTATAATTGTTAATAACGAGATTCTTTTCATAGTTCGTTGGTCTTCCCTAAAAAACAACCTGATTTACAGTCGTTATAATGGCATTTATGAGTAACAATTGTGAGCCTATTCAATATTAAGACTTTTTAGCTAACAGAAAAGACAATAAACCTTTGGGTAACTCAGTTGCTTTTAACGTTTGAGTAGCTAAGGGCTCAGCCAAGTGCTCAATTAAGGTAACTTGTTGTGCGGTAACCCCTAGGAGCAACTGTTGTTCTCCTGCTTGAATGACAACGACACGCTCTTTAGCTCCTAATGATAAACTCGTCACAATCTTTAACTGGCTAACATTTTGTTGACTAAAGTTAAAACGTTTAAGCACTAAAGCACAAATAATAATTAAGGCTAGCACCATTAACAAAGATAAAATCATACTGCCAGCATCCATGTTAGCCATAACATGCTTCCCGACTTCAGGGCTATCACTAACAAGTGCTTGTGGAACAGAAATTTCCTGAGTTATATCTTGCTGTACCGAACGTTGAAGTGCCAGGCTTTCCTGTGCTGTTTGCTTATGGTTGACCGACTCTACAATAACACTTTTTGATAGCTCATTTTCAGATACACTTTCTTGTGCTAAAACCACTAGAGACATTAAACAACAACTAAAAGCCAGTAATATTCGCATTGTTTTTACCATATTAATTTTATGTCTCTATTGAATTAGTACTTATTAAGCCATTTTGATTAATTTATTTTAATTTTTTAATACGTTCAACTTGGCTAACCACATCGGTTAAGCGAATACCAAATTTATCATTAACAACCACTACTTCACCATGTGCAATCAAGGTACCATTAACTAATACATCAAGTGATTCACCCGCGACTCGGTCTAATTCAACTACCGAACCTTGATTTAATTGTAATAAATTTCTGATGCTAATATTACTTCGACCTACTTCCATCGAAATAGTAACTGGAATATCTAAAATAGAATCAAGTTTTCGCTTCTCTTCACCGGTAATCGGCACATCATCGGGAGTTAACTCTTCCAGTTCAATTGCTTCAGCATCGGCTCTTGCTTCTGCTTGCTCATCTAATGCTTCATCCCACATACTTAGATCTTCATCTTTATCGTCACTCATACCACAGGCCTCAATTTATAATTTTGTTCAAATAGGTCAACTTATACTACTTATAAGTCATCTTCTAGCAGATGAAGCTCTGCATCACTATCAAGGCGTTTACCACCTTTAGTTAAGATAGTTAATTCAGATTTAGCTGATTCAGGTCGTTTAATTTTCGATTCGATTTTCAATGCTATATTATCTCTACTTCGGCCTAATTTAGCTCTAAAAGACGGTAAGTCTTCAATTAGCACCGTAATGTGCTCAGGCATTTCAATCGGTATAATATCCCCTGCCTTTAATTCCATCACTTGACTTAAGGTGAGGTCAACCTCAATAAACTTAGTATTAATGGTAACCGGTACATCCATAATTTCATCACGAAGCGCTTTAGACCAGCGCATATCAGTATCTTCTTTATCACTTTGTACACCCGCATCAAGTAATTCACGAATAGGTTCGAGCATAGAATAAGGCAATGCGATGTGAAAATCACCACCGCCACCGTCTAATTCGATATGAAAAGAACTAATAACCACCACTTCGGTAGGGCTAACTATATTTGCCATTGATGGGTTAACTTCTGAATCTAGATATTCAAAAGAAACGTCCATGACAGGAGACCAAGCCTCTTTGTAATCTTCAAAAATAAGCTTTAATAGCATTTGAATAATACGGCGCTCTGTCGGAGTGAATTCACGGCCTTCTATCTTGGCATGGTAACGACCATCTCCACCAAAGAAATTATCTACCAGAATAAAAACTAAGCGAGCTTCCATAGTAATTAGCGCGGTTCCCTTTAAAGGGCGAAAACGCACCATATTCAAGCTAGTAGGTACAAACAAAGTATGTATGTACTCACCAAACTTTATCATTTGAATACCATTAATGGAGACTTCAGCAGTTCGACGCATCATATTAAATAAGCTAATACGCATATGGCGAGCAAAACGTTCATTAACCATTTCCAACGTTGGCATACGGCCACGCACAATACGATCTTGTGAAGAGAAATCATAATCAGAGGTACCATCTCGTGATTGGACGACATCCTCAATTACGTCTTCTTCTTCAACATCATCAACACCATGTAATAAGGCATCAATTTCGTCTTGGGATAATAAATCACTCACTCGATAATCTCTTCATATTTACTTTGCTTTTCTTAAGGTTAAGCTTAACTAGAATGATGGGTATTTCAGCCAAGAAACTTAGCTGACTATTGCATGACAAAACCGGTAAAAAGTACTTTTTCAACCGTTTTATCACCTTCTACATCTGTCATGATTTTCTGAACTGCTGCTAAAGATTGCTGTTTTAAAGACGTTTTTCCGGCACTTGTCGCTAAATCATCAGCATTGGCTTGCGAGAATATGCCGAGCAAGGTACTTTCTATCAATGGAATATGCATTTTAGCATTTTCTTCATTATTGCCACCGCGAACAAGTAACTGTACACGTATTTCAACAAAACGATCTCGAGCGGCGCCAGGCACATTAAAGCGAAATGGTCTTGGCATTGGCACATAAAGTGCGCTCCCCAACTTTGCCCCCGAAGCCGCTTTAACCGCTGTAGTTTCTCCATTACTACTATCAAGTGCAGCAGCTAGCTGTGCTTCACTACTATCACCACCAGACATAAAGAAAAAGTAAGCTCCTACACCACCGCCGAGTAAAACAACCACAGCAATAATGATAATCATCATTTTTTTCTTTTTGCCTGATTTGTCTAGCTCTAATTCGCCTTCTTTGCCATTTTCTTTTTCGTCTGCCATGAGAACCCTTAAAATTTTATCGCCACAAATAGTGATTATAATAAGTGACTAATTAATGACAAATTAATGACATAGTATTTATTGATAGACTATATCCTTGAATAGTCTTCTAGCCAATGTGTTTTCATCAACTTCACTTCATTTTGAACGATTAAGCATAGTAATCTACGCTAGTTGCAGAAGAATCGAACAATTGCGCCGATAAAATGTGCTCTACATTATGCTCATCTTTTTGAGTTCCGTTTGTTAAAATATCTCTATTGCCATTATTTTGCTGCAAGTTTTGTTCATCATTGTTTTGCTGCTGATTTTGTTGCTCAACATTAGCGTCACCTACATCAACACCTTGCTCTGATAACATATCTCTTAATTTGTGCATATTCTGTTCTAGTGCATCTTTTGCTTGCTGATTTTGCACAACAAAATTAACTGAAGCTTGCTCACCTTGTAAGTTAACGCGCACTTGCATATTACCAAATTCTGGCGGATCTAATGTTATGTCAAACTGCTGCAACTTCTGATTAATGGTCATCATCACTTTATCTTTTACCGCATCGGCAAAATCTTTTCTAAAAATAGAGATGGTTTCTTGCTGAAGCTGAATATTATTTTTCTGTATCTGTGCGGTATCACTAGCAACATTATGATTGAGTACTTCAGACACTTGATGCTCAAGGTAAGCATCATTACTTTGTTTCGTTTGCATCGCTTGCACTGTTTGAGTTTGTAATTCAGATACAGAACGTATTGCAATATTATCTATAACTTTACTGTTTGTTTTTACACCTTGTTCTTTGGGCTGTTCTTCAGCAAAAAGCATTGGTTCGATATGCTCTTCACCTGCACCTTCAAGGGCTTGTTGCTCACTAATCGCTGACTGTACTTTTTGTTGGGCCTGAATTTGCTGTAATGCCTGTAATTGAGCACTTGTTATCACTGGTTGTTTGTCTTGATTCGCCACTGATTGTTCTTTGGAAATATTCTCAACTGTAGCTTGTGAATTTCGCTCTACTATCAGTTTATCAACATTAACTGTACTTAACTGCGATGTCCCCGAATCACTCTTATTCGGCTTAACATTTAAAAAATCTGACGAAACATCACTCTTTTTTGTTGAAGGAATAAGAGTATCTTCAACTGTTTCAGAGGCCAATTCGGCATCTATTTCACCTTGGGGTTTAACGAGTAAATTTTCTTTATTTCCAGCTTGAGTTATTTTTTGCTGAGATATCTCATCTTTAACAACTGAAACTTTAGCCGAATTGGCTATGTTCTCAGTGATAGATTCGTCCTTGCCAACTTCCTCAACAGGCAATTGGTATAAGCCAGAGTCTACTTGCTCTGTAAGCAAGCTTTTACTCGCTAGTGATACACCCGAGGCAACATCAGTGATGCTATTATTGTTCAGTTTCGCATTAGCTAACTGGGCATTCATTAACTGCTCGCTGGTAATACTTTCACTTTTTATAAAACCTTGCTGAGATTGTAATGATAATTGGTAATCTTTTAATGCTTGACCACTTAATTGCGTATTCAAAACATTGTTATTATTTAGCTGCGTACGCGCTAGTAGTTCGTCTTTAGAAAATGCTTTTAACTTATGCTCACTCGTGAGGTCAGGATTATCTTGCGACGAAGACACGGCAACAACTTCGGCCTTTGCATTTTTACTCATAATTGTTGCATCATCAACGTTGATATTTGCATCATTTACTTGACCTAAATTAGCATTAAATGTGTCCTTACCTGCCTTAGTTTTATCACCCTTCTCAGCTAAGGTTTGGTCACTATTATAAAGTAATGCCATAAACTGTTCAGATTCAGTTAAAGGTTCATTATTTGTTGAAGAATCTTTATTCGCCTCATTTTCTTTTGTCTGGATTTCATCTACAGGAGCTTCTCCACTGGTATTACTAGCACTCTGTGATTGCTTAGCGCTATTTTCTTGGCGACTATTAGTCTCATCGATGTCATTTTTGCCGTTGCCGGCAATGGTTTTACCATCAGTTGCCATGGCATCTTGCTCAGCTGCTGTAGACTCTTTTCGGCTATTCGCTTTATTTTCTTCTGGAAGGTGTTGCTCAACTAAACTAAAAAAATCAGTATTTTTATTGCTGCCAGCGGAAGCGTTTGATGATTCTTTATTCTTTAAATCAGCATCTTGCGAGACAAAAACAGGTAAAACATTCACTGGTTGCATAATAACCCCAATAACTTAAATCAATTTTAATGGTTTTAATTAGAACAATAAATCCGCGTATTGTTAGTACAGCGCGTCTTAGCATTCTCAGGTTTTCTTTCTAACTATGGAAAATAGAGCAAAAATCATTCCACTTCATCATGATGACCAAATAGATAAACTTACTACCATAGATGTTTAGCGATTTGGACGGCGAATATATTGCTGCGTCGCTATTTCATCAAACATTTTTTGTTCCGATTTATCAGCTGCCACGGCTATTATTTTCAAACGCTTATCACGTAATAACTCAACGGCTTTAACTTTTTGTCTTTGCTTAAACCAGATATTCTTACTTTGCTCTACCAATGCTTTTGCTTGTCGCGTGGCTATTTCAACTTGTTTAGACGCGGTATCAAGCTTGCCAATAAAGGCATGGTAATGGCTATAGGTGGCGCTATCTAAACCGTGTTCAGCTCTTTGACTTAAACGTTTCATGTATTCTAAACGATAGTCCGCAACGCCTTGTAACCGATTAATATTCTGTTGATATTCATTTTCAGCAATCTTTAATTGATCAGCGCAACGTTGCTCGTTGTCACGTTCATACTTTAAAATGGTATCAAGTTGCTTCATTGGCATGCTGAGTACTCTTTCTATCAATCTTTTTGGTTCAATGCTTTTTATCAAAAAGTATAATGTTTTGACTATCGATTATTGACTACTGATTATTATGAGCATGTGCTGCTGCGATGATTTCTTTCATTTGAGCAATACTTTGATCATACGGAATAACTTCACTAATTTTTTGTTGTAAAAAGAAGTTAATTACCGGTAGCACGTTTATTGCCTGATCAATACGAGGGTCATTACCTTTGGTATAAGCACCTATCGCAATGAGATCTTTATTTTGTTGATAAAGGGCATACATTTGCTTTAATTGTTTTGCTAATTCTTGATGGTCATCGCTCGTAACCATTGGCATTACCCTAGAGATAGAGCCTTCAATATTTACCGCGGGATAATGCCCCGCATCAGCTAACTCTCGAGACAATACAACATGTCCATCTAAAATAGCACGAGCAGCATCAGCTACAGGGTCTTGCAAATCATCGCCCTCTGTTAATACCGTATAAAAAGCAGTAATTGATCCTTGCCCTTCTCCACCATTGCCTGCACGTTCAACTAACTGAGGTAATTTAGAAAAAACTGATGGCGGATATCCTTTTGTTGCTGGCGGCTCGCCAACGGCTAAAGCAATTTCACGTTGTGCTTGTGCGTAACGTGTTAATGAATCAAGTAATAACAAAACATTTAAGCCTTGATCACGAAAGTACTCACTAATTTGTACTGCAGTTTCACAGCCTTTAAGACGCATTAAGGGGGAGTTATCGGCGGGCGCCGCAACAACAACGGCTCGCTTTAGCCCTTCATCACCTAAAATCTCTTCGATAAATTCTTTGACTTCCCGGCCACGTTCGCCAACCAAGCCTACAACGACAACATCGGCCGTTGTGCCACGTGTCATCATACCCATCAATACACTTTTACCGACACCTGAGCCAGCAAAAAGCCCCATGCGCTGACCTTTCCCGATACTGATGAAACTATTGATAGAACGAACCCCTACATCAAGTACTTCAGTAATGGCTCGTCGTGACAATGGATTAATTGGTCTACTGTCATGGTGATAGTCATCATCAGACTTGATAGGTCCTTTACCGTCAAGTGGTTTGCCTACGCCGTTAATTACACGACCGAGTAGATCCATTGATAAAGGTACTTTAGCTTTACTCGATATAGGTAATACTCGCGCGCCTGGCATAACACCACGCAGACTTTCTTCTGGCATTAAATAGGTGATATCTTGAGCAAAGCCAACCACTTCTGCTAATAAATCGCCATGTGCCGTTTCAACGAGGCATTGGCTACCCACAGGCGCTTTAACACCAACAGCTTCTAATGTTAAACCGACAACACGGACAAGTCTGCCCGCAACGGGGGCTTTGAAGTTATGAATAAATTGCTGACTTTTTTGTAAGCGCTCGGTTAAGCGTAAGCTATCAACCATAGAATCTATTTACCTTAAAATAAACATTCAACATATAAGAATATGACGCTCAATTAATTAAGAGCTTTGGTGTAAAGCATTCTGCAAGAAAGGTTCCAGCACTTGCTTTAATCTAGCCTTCATCTGTAAATCAATATTTGATGTGCTGTTTTCTATTTGACAACTGCCTTGAGCTACTTGTGGCGCAGGTAATAATCGCCAGCCTTGTTGGGCAATGTGTTCTGCACCAAATTGAGCTTCTACCAGCTTAATATCAATGGGATTCAAGTATATTTGTGTCTGCGCGTCGCTGCTAGGCAAACTTTTGATACCCGTTGCAATCGCCGCCATTAAAATGTCAGGGTTGGTTTTTGCTTCATGTAAAACTACCGCTTCAGTCAATTGTAAAACTAAATTAAGTAATTGCTCTTCGACATTTTTTTCCACGCTGGCAAGCGGCTGATGTAATTGATCAATTAGACTTTGCCAATTCGAACTTTGTTCGTCAATGTGATCCTTGCCTTGTGCTAAACCTTGTTCAGTACCTTCTGTTATTCCCTGTGCCAGACCTTCTTCCAAACCTTTAGCTTTACCTTCTTCATAACCTTTAGCAAAACCTTCTTCTTTTCCTTGACCAAATCCTTCATCACTTGCCGCTTGACGAATTTCTTCAATATCTTGGGCAGTTAAGGGTTGAGGTTCTACTTCTTCAGGCTCTGGAGGCTCATATACCCAGTTGTTTTTTTTACCTAAAGCGTTTGTTTTCTCGTTATCTTGAACACTGGCTTGCTTTTGCACACTGGGCAGAGACCAAACATCTGTCACGTCTTCTTGAGACGCTTTAATAATACGGATAGGTGATTTACTCATAAAAAGACCTTTTATACTAAACGGATTAGTTTATTGTTATAAGAACTCATCGCCGCCACCGCCGCCGCCAAGCATAATTTCACCCGCGTCAGATAATCGTCGGGCAACAGATAAAATTTCTTTTTGTGCCGCTTCAACTTCACTAATTCGTACTGGTCCCATCGCTTCTAGATCATCCATCATCATTTCTGCAGCACGTTTTGACATGTTACTCATTATTTTTTCTTTTAATGCCTCATCGGTACCTTTAATTGCTTTCATCAAGGCCTCTTGTTGCACTTCACGTAGGATAGCCTGCATACCACGGTCATCAACATCAGCAAGGTTTTCAAAGACAAACATTAAATCTTGAATTTGCTGACTCATCTCTTCATCATTTTCGCGAATTGAATCCATCAACATACCTTCAACATTAGACTCTAGGTAGTTCATAATATCTGCAGCCGCTTTTAAGCCACCCATTTTCGCAGCTTGCGCGCCAGCTTGACCCGCAAATTGTTTCTCCATGATTTCATTCAACTCTTGTAATGCCGCGGGTTGTACTTCTTCCAAATTGGCAATACGCATCATTAAGTCTAAACGAACTTTATCGGTAAACTGACTCATAATTTCCGCTGACTGCTCAGGCTCAAGATAGGAAAGCACAATAGTTTGAATTTGAGGATGTTCATTACGAATAATATTTGCTACTTGTTTAGAATCCATCCATTTCAAAGAATCTAAACCTTTAGCACCACCACCCATGACTATTTGGTCAATTAAGTTACCTGCTTTATCTTCACCCAATGCCGCGGTTAACGCTTTACGAACAAACTCTTCGCTTTGGAAACCAATGGTGGAGAAATTTTGTATTTCATGAATAAATAACTTATGAACAGCGGTGATTTTTTCTTGAGTAAAATCCGTCATCGCCGCCATCACAGTGCCCACTTGCTGCACTTGCTTGGGTTCAAGGTGTTTTAGAATTTGTGCTGCATCTTCTTCAGATAGACTAAGCAGTAATATTGCTGCTTTTTCAGAGCCTTCTAATTTGTCTACATCAAAGCCTGTAGGCGCTGCGGCTAATTCGCCGATTTCTTGTTTGTCATCACTCATCTTCGTTCAACCAACTTTTAACTACTTGCGATGATAATTCTGGCTCATTCGCGACTAACGCTCGAACCGCTTTTAATACATCTTCATCTCGATGAAGATCAGGTAATTGTAAACTACCATCAGGTGCAAAACCTACTGCACCCGCGTCAAAATCAGACGTCAGCATATCCATGGTTTCATCACCTAAATCGATATGGCCATCAAGTGATTTATCACCGTAATCATCAGGTGTTTGATCTGGGTAGATTAAACGTTTCAGCATAGGACGAACAACGGCTAAAATCAGAACTATAATAACCAAAGCACCCAATACTAATTTAAGTACTTTAACAAACCAAGGTTGTTGCCAGATAGGTAACTCTACTACTACGCCAAAATCGGGACGATTAAAGGGTATAGTCACCACTTCTAAAACATCACCACGCTGTAAATCAAAACCAATACTACCTTGTAAAAGACGACGGATACTAGCCGTTTCAACTGCAGAACGTGGAACTAAGCTTGCCGCTGGCGTATTGGCACCTCCTTCAATAGGCGCCGTTGCAACACCTGCGACATAATCAAGTGCTACAGATACACTAACACGTCTAACTACGCCCGCTTGCTGTTTAGTATGGCTAATAGCTTCATCAAGCTCATAATTTTTAGTCGATTCAGAATGCTTTCTGCTTGGCATGCTTTTCTTTTGTCCGCCAACTGCATTTTCAGGAATAAAAGATTCAATGGGTGGCTGGTTTGTTAAGGCGCCAGGAATACCACCTAATGCGCCACCAATATTACTGGTTTCAACGCTCATTTCACTTCGCAACGCCGGTAAATCTGAATTATAACGACGTTGTGTTTCTTCAACATTGGTAAAATCCATGGTGATATCAACTTGTGCGGTATAGTTTCCTAGACCTACAACAGGGATAAGAATACTGTCGATTTTCTCCATGTATTCTTGTTCACGTTTTTGTTCAATCTCAAATTCTTTTCTTGAGCGAGAGGAGATAGAGTCCTGTGAGCCTGAATTAAGTAAACGACCATTTTGATCTGTCACTGTGACTCGATTAGGCGTTAAGCCTTGTACTGCCGAAGCAACAATATCAACGACGGCATCAACTTCTTCTTCCGATAGCATTTTTCCGCGTTGCAGAGTAAGTACAACGGTCGCTGAAGGATTTTTTTCTCTACGGGCAAATATATTTTCACGAGGAATGGCCAGTAATACTTTAGCGCGACTTATGCTTTTTAATTGCTCTATTGTTTTAGCAATTTGTTGCTCTCTACCATATTTTAATCTTTCACGTTCAAGGCGTTGGCTAACACCAAAGCCCATATCTTTCATTAAAATGTCTTCACCTTGAGAAGGCTCATCTGTTAATCCCTCTCGAGCCAACAATAATTTGATATCTTGATATTCATCTGTAGGCACTGAAATGGTGTTGTTTTCTTGACGATACTCCACTTGATTGGCATCAAGAAAGTCCATGGTGGTAATTAATTGCTTAGTGGGGAGTTTTGAGAGGAAGCGGTATTCCGGCTCATTAGCCAGCATAATAACAAATACGGCAATGGCTAAACAAATAGCCAAAGCAACCACTATGGTGATTTGTCGTAAAATATCCACATTACCTAATGAGGCAGAGAATCCTGATTTTTGTTCTCCTATACCCGCATCATCAGCTTCGCTGGCGATCATATCACCACTGCGATCGGCTGTAACCATTGCGTTTGTATCAGACACTTTACTTCTCCGCTGTACTGTTTTTTAAATAAATTTTACAAAATAATTGATAAAAATTATTTCAATAGTCAGATTTAACTGTGGATAAATCAATTATAACAAGGCACTTAATTGATGAATAGCTAGCCTATTCTGAAAGAGAATAACGCTGTCATAAGTGATTTAGACCAACTAAATTATACTGGCATACTCATTATTTCTTTATAAGCTTCAACAAATTTATTTCTTATTTGCACGGTCGCATCCAAGGCAATACCTGACTTAGAAGAAGCAATCATGACTTCAGCAAGCGTTACATTACTGTCGCCCATTTCAAAAGCCCTCTTCTTGTCGCCAGACTCTTTCTGTAATTCATTAACGCTCTTAAGTGCGTCGGTAAGCATATCGCCAAAATTACTGGTAGATTCATTGATTTTACCAACACTATTACTGGCAGTACCGTTGATACCAATAGCGTCAACGTCAATTGCTGGCGGCTTATTACCCATAGCTTGTAAAGACATGCTTTGCATTTGGCTATATAGAGAATTACTTTTGATATCCATAGGGCGCTCACTTTTGTCAATTTTTTAACGTTAAACAAGATATAACAGTGAGGTTGCAAACATAGTGCCAAAAGAACCAATTTACGTTGTGAAGTGATCTAGAGAGGTTTAACTGAGGCTTGATTCCCCTTGAAAATATAGTTAACCGAGAAGTTAATCTACATTTTAGGGGGATGGAATCACGTTTTCAAAGTATCATTTATAATAACGGAAGGTTAATTATGCTGGGATCTCGATACCTGAATCACGCATTTTTGCAATTTTATAGCGTAGTGTCCGTGGGCTTATTCCTAAACGTTCGGCTACGTCTTTTCTACTGCCATGACAGGCTTGTAAGGTATCTAGAATAATTTGATGTTCTTGTAATTTAAGCTCACTGCCGAGTTTATCTTCACTAATAGTGTCTTTCTCTGCTTCTACGATCAATGCCGTATCAAAGTTTTCAATCAGTAAGTCTCCAGCATCGATGAGCTGGTCGGTATGTAAAATGAGTGCTCTTTGAATAACGTTGTCTAATTCACGCACATTACCAGGCCAATGGTAGGCATTAAGCTTACTGCGCGCTGCACCTGAAAACTCAGGAATAACATCGCCATTTTTTTGACAATGACGGGAAACTAAGTGTTGTGCTAACACAAGTATATCATCAACTCGCTGGGCTAACGGTAACCAGGAAAGCGGAAAAACATTAAGGCGATAATAAAGGTCTTCTCGAAATACCCCATCATTTACCGCGCCTTTTAAATCTCGGTTACTGGTGGCAATAACACGGACATCAAGGCTTATCATTTTTCTTCCACCTAAACGTTCAACTTCACGCTCTTGTAATACCCGTAAAATTTTTGCCTGCAAACTCAAATCCATTTCGGTTATTTCATCAAGTAAAATAGTGCCACCTTGTGCTTGTTCAAACTTCCCTGGGCAGGCTTGTATTGCGCCAGTAAAAGCCCCTTTTTCATAGCCAAATAACGTTGCTTCAAGCATGTTTTCAGGAATTGCCGCGCAATTAATAGCGACAAAAGGCTGAGTACTACGCTTTGAATGGTTGTGCACGTACTGCGCTAAGACTTCTTTACCTGAGCCACTTGGCCCAAGGATCATAACGGATGCATCAGTGCTAGCAACCTTTTTAGCCAAGGTAAGTAGTTCTAATGAGCGTTTATCTGCAACGATAGGATCATTTTTATTCACTATTTGTGGCGGAATATATTGGCTGACCATATTGAGCAGTACTTGAGGCGCGAAAGGCTTAGCAATATAGTTACACGCACCATCTTTCATAGCTTGTACCGCATCATTTATGGTGCCATAAGCAGTCATCAATAATACCGGTAAATTAGCATGCTGACTTTTAATACTTTTTAGTAAAGATAAACCACTCATGCCACCCATTTGTACATCACTGATGACAATATCCACCTGATGGTTTTTTAACGCTAACAAAGCAGCCTCGCCAGAGTCAGCTTCAATGCAGTGATAATCAGCTAATGAAAGTGTATCCACCAGCGCTTCGCGCAACCCGGCATCATCTTCCACAACGAGAATTTTATGTTCAGTCATGAGTTTCTCCTACTGGACTACTATTCATTACGTTACCTTGCTGTAGCAAAGGTAACTTAATAACAAAGTGCGCACCTGTATTTCCGTTCGTATTAGTTTCGTTAAGTAGACTCACCTCACCTTGATGTGCGCCAACTACCGATTTAACAACCGCTAAACCAAGACCAGTTCCCTTACTGCTTGAGGTATAGAAAGGCTGAAAAATTTTATCGCTAATATTAACGTCAATACCAGGGCCATTGTCTTTAAGACTTAAATATAGATAGTTAGCTTGGCTATATACTTGAATATTTATCAACGGGTCTATCACATTATGAGTACTCAACGCTTGTAATGAGTTATGTAATAAGTTTTGAATTGCCCCTGTTAAAGCATTTTTATTACCTAATATATAAAGATCATCGTCCGGTAATTGTACTTTTACCTGCACAGTAGCTTTGTCTAGCATTGCATCCATTGAGCTAACCGCATCATTAATGAGTTCACCTACCTTTACAGGAGCAACCACTTGCTCTGTACCACTCTTAGAAAATAACAGCATATCGTTCACTTGCTGCTCTAAGTCATGTAAGCGATCATTTAATTTTCCTTGAAATTTTAACCGTGAAGTTTCTGCTAGTTTATTCGATGCTAAGTTTTCGCTATATAAAATGGCGGCAGATAAAGGAGTACGTATTTGATGAGCCAGTGTTGATACCATTTTACCTAACGACGAAAGACGCTGCATTTGCGCTAATTTATCTTGCAGTAAACGGGTTTCTGTTAGATCAGTTATCATAATTAACTGACCGGGTTGCGATCCTAAGCTAGTAATCTCTAACTTTACTCGGCGACCATCTTTAAGTGATATCTCATGCCAATCGTCTTCTCGTGGATTAAATGATCGGGCAATAACATTAAACCAAGGTTGGCCAAGAATAGGCTCATCAAGTAATCGTCTAGCGACTTGGTTTATTTTTACCACAATACCATTACCATCAAGCATAACTAAGCCTGTAGGCATCACTTCTATTAGCTGGTCTGCTAATAAATTAGCACTGAGGGGCTGTTTTTGTGACGTTGAGCTATGACAATGATTAGTACTGGCAATTGAACGAGGGAAAAAATTATCCGTTGTACTTTGAGTAGCTTGTGCTCTCAGTGCTGCTAATTCACCAGGAAAAGCTTCATGCTCAAGAAAAGAAGGCTTACTTGCCCCGACCACATTCATTGAATGAAACGCGGCATTAACGCTTGCTTCCCTTGCTAAAGGCATAATGCTAGGGATTACTGCAGGGTTTGCTTGTGCCATAACTTGTGCCATACATAGGTACTCAATAAAACTATCTAGTACCTATAAAGCATTTACTATGCCATTATTTTATTCTTATAATTCAATACAATAAAAACAAAAAAAACACATTCCGTTAATATTCACTGTCAATCTATTGACTTTCACCATTGATCTTGGCCAAGTTATTCACTTGGTTTATTCAACTCATATTTACGCATTTTTTCAACTAACGTTGTTCTCCGCATGCCCAGTGTTTCGGCCGCACGGGCAACCACATAATCATGCTTACTTAACGATTGTTTAATTAACGACACTTCAAGATCAGCCAAATGCTCTTTTAGGTTTAAACCATCACTGGGTAATAAAGTTGCATTGGTAGTGTTTTGCACGTCATTAATATCACTTTCAACAGTTACCCCATCTTCCGCATCATAGTCGCTGTCGTCATCGTCATAATCAAAACCAGAGAAAAGCTCATTAATAACATCTTGCTCTTGTAACTCTTCTGGGTATTCGGGGTTATAAGCTTGTACATCTATATGCTGATATTTATAAGGTAACTCTGCAACATCAACAATTTGATCACCGTACATAATTAACATACGTTCAATCAAGTTTGATAGTTCTCGAACATTACCTGCCCAAGGATGTTCCATCAATGACTCAATAGCTTTTTCAGTAAAGCGAACTGTTTTATTTTGTTCAACTTCAAAGCGAGTAAGTAATTCTTTTAGCAGTAGTGGAATGTCTTCTTTTCGGTCACGTAACGCTGGAGTCTCTATTGGGAATACATTCAAACGATAGAATAAATCCTCTCTAAAGCTGCCCTCTTTGATCATTTCTTCTAAATCTTGATGCGTAGCAGCAACAATACGCACATCAGCTTTAATACTTTTACTGCCTCCTACGCGTTCAAAAGTTCGCTCTTGTAGAACACGTAACAATTTTACTTGCATAGGTTGTGGCATATCACCAATTTCATCTAGAAATAACGTACCACCTTCAGCTAATTCAAAACGACCTTTACGGGTAGAAATAGCGCCAGTGAATGCACCTTTTTCATGACCAAACAATTCACTTTCAAGTAACTCAGCGGGAATAGCACCACAATTAATAGGTACAAAAGCTTCTTTTGCCCGATCAGATAAATTATGAATATTCCGTGCAACCACTTCTTTACCTGTGCCTGATTCACCAAGCACAAGCACACTGGCGGGTGTTTTCGCAACTTGCTCAATTAAAAATCGAACTTGTGCCATCGGTTCACTACTGCCAACCAATGAACGAAATAAAGCACTCGAGTTAAGTTTAGAGCCATTACGCGGTAATTTATTATGGTATTGATGGCAGTGATGAATTAGCTCTGTCAGTTGAGCATAATTGAGTGGAGCAGAAAGAGTACCGATAACATTAACATAAGCGGCTAATAAATTGGCATCAAGCACATCATGCAGAATAAATGGCACGCTCGGATTAGCTTTAATTAGGCTTGCACATTCCGCACTGACATTACCCGTTAAAATAACCGTAAGTATATGGCTTCTATCGGCTAATTTTTCAGTAGCTTCTTCTTGTGGGCAATGAATAAAGTGCTCACCAACAAAGGCAAGTACGGTACTCAATTGATGACCTCTGGCGGCATCATTATCAACCACTAAAATTTGCTTATGCCCTGTTAATACTACCGTATCATTCATAACTGACTCTTTGCTGCTAATGCTAACATGCTATTTTTAATATTGTTTTATAGCTTGAAAGTCAATTTTAGACATTAATATAATTTAAGCAACAATAAATTGACGCATAGTCGTCATTTATTTGTCATTGTTCATAAAGAATCAAAATATCTATTGTTGAAAATTCACACAAATTAGACTCAAGAAATAAAATGATCTGCCGATATACAACTATTACAGCTAATTATTTCGCCTTATTAAAGTCAAAGACTAATGACGTGATGCTTATATGAATACAATAAATACCAATGTAACAAGCTTATTTCTGCAGAGACAACTTACAGATAACACTAACAAGTTATCTGTGACTTTTGCACGCTTGTCATCTGGTATGCGTATTAACTCTGCTGCGGATGATGCAGCAGGCTTACAAATATCGAATAGACTGACTTCGCAAGTTAATGGTTTAGCGGTTGCCCAACGAAATGCTAATGACGGTATTTCAATTGCCCAAACTGCTGAGGGTGCGTTAACTGAATCAACTAATATATTGTTTAGAATGCGAGATTTATCATTACAAGCCAGTAACGGTTCACTATCTACAGAAGATAAATCAGCCCTTAATAAAGAATCAGAGCAATTAAAACTTGAACTAGACCGAATAAATAGCACCACATCCTTTGGCGGCAACCAACTTTTCGAACAAACAGATTCGATAGCTTCAGGGAGTGGATCCGAAGCGGAAAGAAATATATTACAAATTCTACAAAGTGGTGTATTAGCTGAGTCAGAAGATATTATTCAAAGTGTTTTAGGGCTTACAGGAGACGGTTCAAAATTTAAAATTGACTTGGAAAATGTTGACGGTGCTGGAGGAAAGTTAGCCTCTGTTTCATTTCTATCAACAAACCCTGGTACTAACTTAGTGATGACCATTGACCTAGATGATTTTTCAACCCTTGATGCAAGTAAAACTAAGCAATTAAAGTCCACTTTACTACATGAAATGACCCATGCAGTGATGGCAAATAACATGGATCTAACAACTGTTCCTTTATGGTTTGTTGAAGGAACCGCTGAAGCGATCAGTGGTGCTGATAGTCGTGTTGCTGGGGATATTAGCAGTTATGGCGTTGCTGCAATAAAAACAGAGTTAAATGGTATATTTGGTAGTAATAGCCCCCCTCTTGTATCTGGCATTGATGTGGCAGGTGTCTATTCTGGTGGTTATATAGCCATGCGCTACTTAGAAGACCAAATAGGTGAAGCGGGTATTCAAAGTATTATGACAAGCTTGTCTGGTGGGTCCACTTTTGATGCGGCTCTTGCTGCCCAAGGTACATTTGCCAGTAACGCAGCTTTACAAACTGCATTAACTGATCCTATGACTACCGTTTTTGAAGATTTCATTACATCAAACATAAATACAGCTAATGCTGATAATGGTGCTTTTGGCGGTTTAGACGCTGCTGGAGGAGCTAGTAGAGAAGAAACTATTGTTGGTGCTAATGGCGCAGAGACAACAGCAAACTTTAGTGCTTTTTTTGTTAGTGGTGATGATGATACCGACCAAACTGATTTTGATTCTAGCAATGCTAACTGGGATCCCACAATATTTAATGAAGTGTCTCTTGCTAATTACAGTACAGCCTTTACTTTATCAGGTACAAAAACTGACTTTCAAATAGGCGCTAACGCTAATGAAACCATCGATTTAGAGGTAGCAGGCTTTTCAAGTAAGAATATGGGGTTAGCCAATGTAGATTTAGTGTCTGATTCACAGTTAGCGATAAAACAAATTGATGATGCTTTACAATACATTGATAATCAGCGTTCTAGTTTAGGTGCTTTTATGAATAGACTAGAGCACACCATATCAAATTTAAGTAATATCAGTGAAAATGTCTCAGCTAGTCGTTCTCGCATTCAAGACACTGATTTTGCGACAGAAACAGCCCAATTAACATCTCTGCAAATTAAGCAACAAGCAACAACTGCATTAATGGCTCAAAGTAATATTGCAGCGGAATCAATATTAAAATTATTGGGTTAAGTTGCACTATCAAAAAGTTGACGCCTTCTTTAATAAAGACTTGAAAAACTCAACATTGAAAAACAAAGTGTTAATTATCAATCAATTACACCAAAAAAAAGCGTCAACCTCACTATTGGCATAAAAAAAGCATAGTCATAATTAGTATTATTTTTAACCCGGTTTTAGTAATAGTAGGATAATGAGATGTTGATCATAAATGGCACTGCTGAATTAATGCAAGATAATCAAGAGTTCACCAAAGGGACTCGACATGAATTTAATATGTTCTCAAGAGAAATGCCTTTTGAACAACAAGTTACACAAATAGAAGCATATTTAGTAAAACGTGGCTGGGATAATATTGAAGTATTAAGTAATGGTGTCATCGAAGATGCAAAAGAGATTACTCACAACATTTTACAACAAGCTTTTGAAAAAGCTAAAAAAGAAGGCTTTGCGGTCACTGTTAATAATCAACCGTTAACTTAGTTAATATAAGCTGCCACATATCTAAGCTAAGACTAAGTTATCACTAAGACTATTGTTTCAATTCTAGAAGTTTTCTATACTTAATTTATAGCTAACGCGGAGGTGTCTATGACACATGCATCACTTAAAAAATACCACCAAACAAATAAAAGCACTGCCCAGCAGGCTTCTCCTTATCAGTTAGTAGCGATGTTATTTCAAAAACTATTAGGAAATATCGCGACCGCTAAAGGAGCTATTTCACAAAATAATTTCGATAAAAAAGGCACCGAGCTATCTAATGCTATTGCTATTATTGGTGTTTTAGAAGGCTCTCTCGACTTTAAACAAGGCGGTGAAGTTTCAGAAAATTTAGCATCACTTTATAAGTTTTGTTCAGAGCAGCTATTAGTTGCCAGTACTAACAATGACCCAGACAAGCTAGAGGAAGTTATCCAAATTCTATTACCAATAAAAGCAGGTTGGGATTCAATCCCCTTAGAAAATCAAAATCAGGTGAGCTTTTAGTGTCTAATGATACCAAAAAATCACTTGAAGAAATAAATGAGGTATCGCGGCAGTTACTGTCGCGTATGCTTGCTATTCATAGAGACTCGAAAACGCAGCCTCAAGTACTTGATTTAGATATTTCCGAAGAACAATCAGCTAATAAAGAAAATAAAAAATCAGCTGAGTTAACGGAATTAACTCAAAAGCGACAAATATTAATAACGAAGTTATTTAAAGAAAGTACAGCTGAAAACCTGAATACTGAATCCGATCTTTTACAGAAGATGATAGCGCTTGATAGCGAATTAACCGCTAACGCTAAATTATCTAAACAAGCAATAACCGCACAAGTGATTAAAATAAAAAAAAGTAAAAAAGTGACTAAATCCTACCAAAAATATTAACTCATATGCCTTTTAGCCAAGCACTATTTACTTAATTGAGTAAAAAAACAGTTCAAAGCCTATAATCCAAACGCAACAATTATACCTGTACCAATCAGGTATAGTATCACTGTACTTAATAACTATTCTATTCATTACGACGCTATTTGTTACTCTGTTATTCAACGCCCCTCCCCCCAAAACCTCTCAATAGTTTAAATTATGAACAATCACTTCTATACTTAACGTTATATCGATTATTTCAGTTATTGAACACTTAACTGATGACTTAGAGACGACGCTGGAGAGTGTTATGTCAATTGCCAATCCACTAACCGCAAGTAGTGATATATCACGAAGTTTTGCTTCAAGAATTCAAGCTCCTGAGAAAGAGAACCCTTTAAAGCCAGATTTAGGAGTGTTTTCAGCTGATGTTGTTGAAATTTCAAGGCTGGGTATTGAAAAGCAGCAAAAGGAAACACAAGTTGAAGCATCAAGAGAGATTGAAGATATTGCCAGTGAAGTGATAAGGATCAGCTCAACTATAGGTAGGGCACGTTCTGTGGGTAATTTAACAAATAATCAAGCAACTAACCTTTATAATAAAATAGCGTCTTTGCTATAAATAACATTTCAGTATTTATTAATTACTGATTGGAAATTATTGCTTACTGTACTCGTAGAAACTTATTTATCTTTTCGAACCACACCTGGCATGTTATCTAATTGAGCCATTATATAACTACTGGTAGAGTTTAACTGGGCCACAAGTAAATCCATGGCATTGTACTGAGCAAATAATCGCGCTTCTAATGAGTCCATCCTGCGAGCAAAAGCTATATTATCATCATCTAATCGGTCTAATTGCGTTGTTCTACTGTCAATTCTATTTTGAATAATACCATCTGTGTCGGTATAAAAACTGGTCAATTCTTTAAATGACGCGGCAAAGCCATTTGTTGAATCAGTGCCAACAAAAAACTGTTCTATACCATTAACATCATCGTTAATAAACTCATTCAAATTTTCTGTATCTAAGCTTAAAACACCATAACGGTCACTTGTTACACCTAGCTCAGATAGAGATAAAGTATTAGCATTACCTGTATCAAAGCCTTTACTTAGCTCTTGACGTAATTTTCCCATCACGCCCCGAAGCAAAGAATCACCGGCTAGAGGCCCACTACCGCCCTCTCCTGCCGCACCTAACTGCTTACTTAATTTTTGTAATTGATTATAGCTTTCTACAAATCCCTCTAAGCCTGATTGAATATTAGCGTTATTCTCACTAAAACTAATTTGGCTAATATCATCATCAACGTCATGCAATTTTTTAGCAGTTATATCAACACCATCAATAACATCTGTGAACTCATTAGTGCTGCTAGTAACGACAAGCGTGCCATCGATAGTAATCTGTGCATCAAGCGCTTCAGTAACCTCAGCTAAATTTGTAATATGATTGATAGGAAGTGGATCTGAAACATCATAAGCAAGGCGTGACAATCCTAAATTATCAGTATTATTACCATCACTAACATCCGTAACTGTAGTGGTAATAGTGTTAGCAACACCCGTTTCCTTACTGGTCATAATAAGATGTTGACCCGCATCATCCGTCACTATAGTGGCGATAACAGAATCATTATCAACACTGTCATTAATTGCATCTCGAATATCACTTAAGGTATCGGTAGCCGACACAGTAATATCAAAATCACCTGCCGCTACCGCAATATTTAAAGTTCCTTCACCAACAGCTTCCGTTTCACCAATAGCGCCCGACATTAATTTATGAGATTGTGCTAAGGCATCAACTTTTACCGAATAATTACCTACTTGCGCATCTTTACTAGCACTAAGGTTAACAAAACTATCAGCACCACTGGCTCTTCTTTGCTGGTAATTATCAGCATCAGATAAACTTTCTATAGAATCGGTAACACTTTCTAAAGCAGACTTTAATGCGCCGATAGCAGAAATATCAGTGGTGATTTTTGACTGTTGCTTATTAAAACGAGAAACATAAGGGGCGGTTTCTGCACCAACAATAGCATTAACTATTTCGCTAACTTGCAACCCTGAGCCTATCCCAGTAAACGTTAAATCAGGCATAAGACCCCCTTTTCATTTAAAAAACAATCAGTTTTCTATAGTGTAGGTAATACCTACACTATAGAAAACAACTTACATCACTATACTTTGGCGTCAACAAAACCGCCAACCATATCAGACAACTTAGCGACTAAAGTTAATACTTCTTCTGATGGATATTGCTTAACCAAATCACCACTGCTTTTATCAATAACCTTAATCACATCACGACCTGAATCTTTATCAACAGTAAATTCTAGACCACGATTCATTTCTCCAACAAAATCCTGCAGTTGTTGTGCCACTTTTTCAAGTTGCTCTGCCGTTAAGGGTTGCTTGTCATCTGCTTTATCAACGGCTTTATCGACAGCGATTTTCGGAGTAACATTTTCACCTTCCGCTATGTTATTATCAATTGCTTTTGCTAATGACACATTACTTTCTGAGTTTTGTGTTTTTGCGTACTCAGAAGTTAAGTTAGAAGAGCTAAGATCAATACTACTTTGTATTACACTCATTATAGACTCCTTATTTTATAACTACACTTTTTTGACTATTGGCTGAGAACTTAAGCTGAACGAAAACACAAAAAGGAAGAGGTATTTGGGCCCCTTCCTTTTCAATACTTTAGGCCGAACTTAGCTAATTTAGCTTTAGCTCTTAATGAGATTAACCAATTAAGCTTAATGCAGCTTGTGGCAATTGGTTAGCCTGGGCTAAAATTGACGTACCTGCTTGTTGCAATATTTGGTTTTTAGTCATTTGTGCAGTTTCTACAGCAAAGTCAGTGTCTTGAATACGGCTACGTGACGCTGATACATTTTCTGAGATATTAGCCAAGTTACTAATAGTATGCCCAAATCGGTTTTGCAATGCACCCAAATCTGCACGACTGTCATCAATACTTGCTAACGCCGCATCAATAACATCAATAGCACTTTGAGAGCCCGCTTGCGTTGATAAATCAACATTTGCAATGCTATCTAGGGACGAGCTAGCACCCGCGACTGCAAAAACATCTGTACTAGTAGCCCCTGAAAAGCTAAATGAATCACTACTTGTTAACTTAATTTCACCAACAGCAATATAATTAGCTACAGCCTCACCAGTAGTTACTGGCGTAGTTCCTTCCTGACCTGTGATATTCATAGTAGCAACAGCTACAGTGCCTACAATTTCACCAAACGCTAAATCAATATCTTTATCTGCACTTAAAGTAAGTGATGAAGGGTCATTCTCATTAATAGTGGCAGTTACACCTGTTGTCGCTGACTCTTCATTTATAGCACTAACTAGTTTACTTAAATCTGTATTACTAAAACTAGTAACATCTATAGCTGTACCTTCAATGGTTAAGCGGACACCATTACCTGCTGTACCTGCACTAAAACTGTCCAAAGTTACTGAATTTTGCACTTCAGCCTTAACTGCCACACCACTTGAAGAGGTTGCTACATTGATCTCTTGTGCAATAGTAGCCGAGTCTGCATGCTGGGCGAAATCGATATCTCCAGCTTGCGTAGAATTACCACCACCAGAAATAACCATAAGAGCGTCGGCCACAATCGTATTAGCGCCAATAGCTCCAGTTATAACGGCACCTGCTTTACCTCCAGCAGTATCATATGTCTCACTACCAATGGCTTCAGCAGATATGTTGCCCATACTCATTGTAATAGTTTCATTTGCATTAGCGCCAACTTGGAATTCTTTACCGCTAAATGTTCCATCTAACAATTTTTGACCACCAAAGGAAGTCGTTTCTGAAATACGTGTTAACTCTGCCTGTAGTGCGCCAACTTCTTTCTGTAAAGCATCACGGTCTGAAGAAGAGTTTGAACCGTTAGCTGATTGCAATGCTAACTCTCGCATACGTTGTAAAATATCGGTAGAGGCTTGCATTGCACCCTCTCCAGTTTGTGCAATTGAGATACCATCATTGGCATTACGTTGCGCCACACCTAAACCATTAATTTGCGATGTTAAACGGTTTGAGATCTGTAGGCCCGCCGCATCGTCTTTTGCGCTGTTAATACGCATACCTGATGATAAACGTTGCATTGATGTTGCTAAGTCGCCACCTGATTTAGACAAGTTACGTTGAGCATTTAGTGATGATACGTTAGTAATTACTGAAATAGCCATGTTAAAACTCCTGCTTACAAAAATGTAATGCGTTAAATTAGTTTATTAAATTGGAACTTTCAGTAATGCTGCCAGTCCCCGTTCTAATCACCTTAACGGCAGGTGGAAAATTAACTTTAGGTTTTTTATTGAAATACTTAATAAATTTTTTAGATGGGGCTTGAATAGGTAATATTACTTAGGCAGAGCCTGTCAAACACGCCTTCATGAAAGGATTACAGGAGATTGTCCGACTGAAGTTCTCCCTACAATAATATAAAACATGATTAACTACACCGAACGTAGGGGCTAATTTATTCGCCTGAAAATACACAGCATAAACGGTTGGTGTTATTTTGACGCTGTTAATTAGGCGACTGAAGTCGCCTCAACAAGAGTATAAACATTATTAACTACACCGAACGTAGGGGCTAATTTATTCGCCTGAATATAGATGTATCAAAATATAGAGGTGATTGGATCGGGTACGTGATTAGGCGACTGAAGTCGCCTCTACGTCCCTCCCCTCTACGAAATCAACTCAAATCACTCATCACCATGCAAATACACTGAATCCCAAAATGGATAATCACCTACGTTCGCAACTAACCTAGCCCTTAATGGATTAGCAACAATATAACGTGATACCGCTAATAAACTTTCTTCCGTTCTAATAGCGTGATCATAAAAACCTCGTTGCCATGAAAATCCCATTCCCTCATCATGCTGATTTATAACTCTAGCGCTTCGCCCTTTTAACGTTTGAATAACTTTAGACAAGCTATTTTCTGACGTTAATTGAAATAACCAATGTAAATGGTCAGGCATAATCACCCAGGTAATAGATTCAATTTCATGTTGGTCAGTTAAGTTTTTCATTTCATTGATTAACAGGCGAGCACATTGGAAGTCATTGAAGAGTGGTTGACGATTTTGAGTGCATGTTGTGACGTGGTACACATGATGTTTGAGGGAGGTTCGTCCTTTGATAAGGTTGTTGCGTGACATAATCAAAATCCTTTTGATGTAGTGTTATTTTATTGTAGTCAAATAATTGTTGTTTTAATAATAGGCGACTAAAGTCGCCTCTACGGTCTCTTCAACCCTACAGTGCTTTCCGGCGATATTTAACCTTGCTGCCACCATCGCATGTAGGGGCGAATTTATTCGCCCAACGATAGATGCAACATAATGCAGAGGTGGTTGGTGCGGGGGGGTTAGGTTAAGCGACTGAAGTCGCCCCTACAGTCGCCTCTACAATCTGCAAAGCGTCAAACATACAAGTTTAAAAACAAAAAACCGAACTTACATTCGGTTTTTAATATTAACCACAATAATATGGTTAACGATATTACTAACGGTTAAAACTAACCACCAATCAAGCTAATCGCTGCTTGTGGTATTTGATTAGCTTGCGCTAGAATTGATGTACCTGCTTGTTGCAATATTTGGTTCTTCGTCATCACTGCCGTTTCTACCGCAAAATCGGTATCTTGAATTCGACTACGTGACGCCGACACATTTTCTTGGATGTTTGCTAAGTTACTAATAGTATGACCAAAACGGTTCTGAATAGCACCTAAACTAGCACGACTATCATCAATAGTTGCTAACGCCGCATCAATAACGTCAATAGCGCTTTGAGAGCCGTCTTGCGTTGATAAATCAACATTCGCAATGCTATCTAGGGACGAGCTAGCACCCGCGACTGCAAAAACATCTGTACTAGTAGCCCCTGAAAAGCTAAATGAATCACTACTTGTTAACTTAATTTCACCAACAGCAATATAATTAGCTACAGCCTCACCAGTAGTTACTGGCGTAGTTCCTTCCTGACCTGTGATATTCATAGTAGCAACAGCTACAGTGCCTACAATTTCACCAAACGCTAAATCAATATCTTTATCTGCACTTAAAGTAAGTGATGAAGGGTCATTCTCATTAATAGTGGCAGTTACACCTGTTGTCGCTGACTCTTCATTTATAGCACTAACTAGTTTACTTAAATCTGTATTACTAAAACTAGTAACATCTATAGCTGTACCTTCAATGGTTAAGCGGACACCATTACCTGCTGTACCTGCACTAAAACTGTCCAAAGTTACTGAATTTTGCACTTCAGCCTTAACTGCCACACCACTTGAAGAGGTTGCTACATTGATCTCTTGTGCAATAGTAGCCGAGTCTGCATGCTGGGCGAAATCGATATCTCCAGCTTGCGTAGAATTACCACCACCAGAAATAACCATAAGAGCGTCGGCCACAATCGTATTAGCGCCAATAGCTCCAGTTATTACTGAACCTGCTTTACCTCCAGCAGTATCATATATCTCACTACCCATTGAATCGGCAGCAATATTATTCATTGTCATATCAATGGTTTCGTTGGCATTTGCACCCACTTGGAAAGCCTTCGAACCAAAGGTACCATCTAGTAGTTTTTGACCACCAAACGATGTTGTCTCGGCAATACGCGTTAACTCCTCCTGCAATGCTGCCACTTCTTTCTGCAAAGCGCTACGGTCTTCAGCAGAGTTTGAGCCGTTAGCAGATTGCAGAGCTAACTCTCGCATACGTTGGAGAATGTCGGTAGAGGCTTGCATTGCCCCCTCAGCTGTTTGCGCCATTGAAATACCATCGTTGGCATTTCGTTGCGCTACTGCTAAACCATTTATTTGCGAGGTTAAGCGGTTAGATATTTGTAAACCTGCAGCATCGTCTTTGGCGCTGTTGATTCGCATACCTGATGACAAACGTTGCATTGATGTAGCAAGCCCTTCACCTGATTTTGTTAAATTACGTTGTGCATTTAGTGATGAAACGTTAGTGACTACTGATAAAGCCATGATAAAACTCCTAATGTGCTAACTGGTGTTAACGTCTGTTTATGTGTTGATGTAGCGTTGTCCATAAACCGGACGTTAACGCTTGGTTATTAGAAGCTTGGTAAGCAAGCCTCTGCTCTTTTACTAATAAAAAACGGTCGGGGTATTTAATTTCTAGTTAAAGTTTACCGACATCATTTTGTTGTTTTTTGTTATTACTTACTATTCAAAGCATAAATAATGCCACTTTAAAAAAGTGCACGTATTTGGTTATATATAATTTAATAAGCTTAAACCTTGCACCTTACTAAATGTCTGCTGTGACGCTTGCAAGGCCATTTTTGATTGCTCAAATTCTGAAATGGCTTTGGCAAAATCTAAATCTTCAATATTTGATTTTCCTGAAGTTAGACTTAACTCTGAATCAAGGTGCCTACTCTCCTGACTTTCAAGTACTTGTAAGCGAATACCAGCATCGACTCGTCTTGAGGTTATGTGAGACGTGGAAGAGTTGAGTTGATCAAGTAAAGTGTTGTAATCTACTTGGTGTTGCTCTGTATTGGTTGAAACAGAACCTTTTTCCAACCAAGTAAGCGCATCATTAATAGTATCAAATATACTAATATTGGCCTGTTCATTAAGAGTAAAGCTCTCACCCGGCAATGGATTGCCGCTTAAAGTAACGTCAATGCCGTCAAAGGAAATAGTTTCTCCTGCCACATAAGGAGCAGGAAATGCTGGCGGTAATGGGAAAACAGTAGCGTTAGTACTGTCTGTAACCGTTAAATCATTAGTAATTGGGTCCGTAGTAAAAGTATGAGGACCTGCACTTGTATTGTATGCATTTCTGTCGGTTACATTGGCACTTTCAACTGCAACACCAGAGGTGTTAGCATTAAGGATAGTGGCTGTCGGGGGATAATTGACACTAAAGTCCCCAATAGTATTATCTACTTTCATAAAAGCAGCATCGCCAGATTGACTGGTGGGTATTTTTATATTTTTAGCTATTTGTAACTCTCTAACGCCTGTATCGCCGCTATAAGAAACAGTACCGTCAACTTGTTGACTAAAAGGCTGCTGTTCGGTTTGAAAGCCCGAAAAAATATAATCACCATTTTCATTTTGACTATTAGCCATATCAATTAAGTGTTCAAGGTTATTTCTAGTCTGTTTAGCTATTGCTTGTAAGTCTTCAGATGTCATCGCACCGTTATTTGCTTGTATCATGTGTTCTTTAATATTATTTAAAATATTTTCTGCATTAGCAAAAACAACTTCTTGCAAGTTATTATGACTTTCAGCTTGGGTAATATTACGCTTATATTTTTCGATATTAGCTAAACCATCTTTATAGCCCGCCAACGTGCCAAAAGATACGGCATCATCTTTAGCGGTTAATACCCTTTTACCACTAGATAGGTAAGCCATTTGCTCATTCACTTCAGAGCTTTTTTGACTCATTTGTTGAGCACTTTGTAAATAAAACTGAGAGGTAGATACGCGCATAAAAAGCTCCTTATCTCACTGCGGCTAAAATGGTGTCAAAAAGTGTATTGGCGGTAGATATAATTTGAGAAGCCGCCTGATAAGCTTGTTGATACTTCAAAAGATTTGCCGCTTCTTCATCTAGATTGACCCCTGATGTAGATTGATTTCGGTTATAGGCTTGAGTAAACAATGCTTGCGCTGTATCTGCAGTTAAATTGGCATTACTTGCTTTTGAACCCACCACGGAGGTAGAAACCGCTAAGCTTTTACTAAAGGTTTCTTTGCCGCCGTTGGTTACACCAATCTCTTGAGTTTTTGCCATGGCAACAGCATGATTACCGTTACCAACACCAAAGGCATCTCCTAAGGTAAAGGTTTCACGAGCATTAGTACCAGAGCCAACTAAATCGCCACTAATTTCAATTTGAAAATCAGGCGTACCTGCAGGAATATCAATCACAGCACTTGCCCCTGAGGCATAAGAGCCTGCCGCTATAGTTGGTGCTGGTGGTGGTGTAGTGGTGTTATAAACACGATAGCTAAATATACCAGAGGCACTTTCATAGACATCAACGGTGACATCATAACCTCGTGCTGCTGCGGGATCGGTAACACTGGTTATTTCTATTTTTCCATTACTAACATTATTCGCGGATGGAGTCACCGCAACGGCAGTACTTGCTGCAATAGCATTACCATCGGTTAATGTTGCCTTCATCAGTGCTGCACTGTTTTTTGTGGGCACAATGCTAAAGGTATCACCCGCTTGAAGTGAGGCTCCATTTGTCTCAACAAATGAAAAACCATAATCAGGTGATGTAGGTGTATGAGTGGTGGTGCCAGAAGGTAATGTTGGTGGACCTAAGTTCTCACTTGCACCTGACGTTAAGTTATGCAGTGTAAAATCTGTACCATCAAAACGTACTTCAAACTCATCAGTTGGTAACTTAGACACATCTGTTATAGTAACTTGTGTTTGTATAGTGGCTGAATTAGATGAATGCGCTAATACTCGGCCTTGCTGTAATTGCGTGGTGTTAATATCAGTAAATATATTGCTACCTTGTAAGCCATTCAAATCTAAGCCACTGGCTTGGCTATCGTTTAGCGTAGAGGATATTGCCATCGCCAACCGATCAATTTCAGTACGGGTTTGGCTTAAATGCTTATCTCTAAATTCAAAACTTGCCGCTAACGAACCACCTAGCTTTGTACCGTTTATCGCAACGCTACTGCTACCACTGACTAACCTTAACTCTGTTTGTGTTGTATCTGGATCACCCGAACTAACTTGTAATGTTAGCGGGGTTATGCCGGCAACTAACGTAGTGCCTTGCCCAATCATTACCGTTAACACACCATTACTATCTTCTACTGTAGAAACACGGGTAAACTTACTTAGCTCACCAATTAGTTGGTCGCGCTTATCAAGTAAATCATTTGGCTGCCCTGTTTGTAGCGTGCCATTTGATTGCATAATAGTTTCATTGATTTTGGCCAATTCTTTTGATATTTCAGATATTTTACTGACGACTTGTTCTATTTCACCATTGACCGCTTTGGTCATATTGTCAAAGTTACTGGTTAACTCATTAAAGTCATTACTGAGAATATTCGCTTGGTTAAGCACTATGCTACGTAAGCCTGAATCATTGGGATTATCAGCAACCCCATGTAGTGCTTGGTAAAAATTATCTAATGAACCGACAACGGCATTACCCGCAGTAGCCATCACTTGGTCAAGCTGCGTTAAACTGGCATGCAGAAAGTCAGCATTACCTAAATTACTTTGATTAAGTAGCTGCTCTTTGTGGGAGAATTGGTCGTACAAGCGCGTAATATCTTGAATATAGGTGCCCGCACCTATGTAGTTATTACCATTATTAAGACCCACAGAGGCATTTTGTTCTGCGCGTTGACGGGTATAACCGTCAGTATTAACGTTAGCAATGTTATGACCTGTTGTTGCCAGCTGCTGCTGAGCGGCTAATAAGCCACTCACACCGGTTTGGTACAAACTTACTGTCATAATATTGTCTCCTATAACAAGGTGGGCTGAGATAAGCGCAAGCGTAAATACAGCGATATGACCTGTTATAAATAATGTTTTTTGAAAGGTTGCAGCAAGAGCAGCTATAAATGAATTTATACTTGTCTTGTGGGGTACCCTTCCCTAATTTATTTGTTTTATTTATTTGGCTAGCAGGTTAGTAACTGTTTTCAATGTGCCAAGAATTTTATCGGCATATTGAGGATCGGTTGCATAACCTGCTTTTTGTAAACCTTGCAGGAAGTGTTCCACATTGCCTGAGTCTTGCAATGCTTCTTGGTAGCGTTCGCTAGTTGATAGGAAGTTTATGTAGTCATCGACACTGTCGCTCAGTGATTGATAGGTTCTAAAAGGTTCCGATTTTTTAATCATAGCGCCCTGTTCAAACTCTAAAGTATCTTTAGTTATTTTATCGCCAGCCCAGCGAGAATCGGCTTTAATGTTAAAGAGGTTATTTGAACTTGCCCCCTCTTTATCTTTAATCATTTTTTGTCCCCAACCGGTTTCAAGTGCCGCTTGGGCAATAACCACTTGAAAAGGAACACCTAAGGTTTTTTGAACTTTTTGGGCGGGTTCAATTAAAGCGGTGACAAAATCTTTAGGTTCATTAAAGTTGTGATTTGATAAAGGTGCTGAATTATTGACGCTTTGTGATTGGTTATTAACTTTATTTGTTCTTTTGTCCACGTCACGGATAACAAATTGACTTGCGGCATTGCTCACTTGATTACTGGTAATATTTTGAGCTTGATAACTGCCTGCAAAAGGAATATCAATATCTGGCTTAATTTTACTTTTATCCGCCAGCATTTTTTCTATTAAGGAGTTATGTTGATTGTCTTTCTTGGCTTTACTTACTTTATCATCGCTAGCATTAACACTCTCTGTTACCGTCAAATTTCCATCATTACGCAACACTGAGCTTGGTTTAAAGTTGCCGCTATCACCGCCAAGTTGCCTAACAATTAAATCAGTTAACCCGAGAGAGCCATTAGAAGATAGCTCGACGGCCATTTGTTGGTCATGCATATCACGATAGAATTTGGTTGATTGCGAGTTAAATGGGCTGTCTGATTCAAGAACTTCTTGTGCTTTACGCATACTCGACAGTAACATTTTCATAAAGATAGCTTCAAACTGCTGAGCTGCTTCTTGTAAAGCTTCCTTTTTAGCCTCGCCATCTCCTGCACGTGATTGCTGACGAATATCATTTAAACCATTAAGATCAAGGGCATTACGCGCTTGATCAAAATTTTGTTTTTGGCTTGAATTGATATCCATAATTTCACTTACCTAAAAATAGAATGATTTATACCAATTGAAATAATGAATACATCATCTTCAAATGGTCTAAACACCCAATTTCTGCGTTGCGCTCAATCCCAATAGCTAGCTATTGCTCAATCACGCGCCTTGAACTTGAATATTTATCCTCATTGAATTTTGATCAATTCTTTAATTCATTTGGTATTACTGTTTATTAAAAACCTAACGTTGTCTTTGTTGTTCTTTTACTATTTATTTTCTGTAGCGTGGTCAATATTTACTTATTTAACTATTAACTGTTTAGCTTTAAGCTATATGGTTCAAGTTAAAGGAAATAGCACGGAGCTGGCGTTAGTCAGTGAGTACTTTTGACGCCTTAATTGATTCATACAACGGCAAGATAAATAGTTAAAATTAGATGATGACCAATTCGCCTCGTATCGCACCCGCTTGATCTAATGCCTCTAAAATAGCCATCACATCACCCGGGCCTGCGCCCACTTCATTAATTGCTCTAACGAGAGTTTCTAGCGTAACACCTGGTTTGAAAACAAACATACGGGCATCTGTATTACTAACATTGACCGCTGATTGATTGGTTACTACCGTTTCACCTTCAGCAAATGCATTAGGCTGCGAGACATCTTGAACTTCGTTAATGGTAACGGTAATACCACCATGGGTAATGGCTGCGGCAAGTAATGTTACTTCTGAGCCGATGACAATAGTACCCGTACGTGAATTAACAATAATCTTAGCTGAGGGAGATGCGGGTTCAAACTCAAGGTTCTCAAGTACGGATAAAAAACTGACTCGGTCGCTGATATCACGCGGAGCGTTAACTCGTACAGAAGTTGCATCAATTGCTTTGGCTGAGCCTGCAATAAGTTCATTAATGGTATCTGATAAAAGTTTCGCGGTAGTAAAATCAGACTGATGCAAATTAAAGGTAATATGATCACCGGTGGAAAAAGGTGATTTGACTTCTCGTTCAACAATACCACCATTAGCGATACGACCAACCGTTGGAATATTAACTAACACTTGAGAGCCATCTAAGCCTTGTGCACCTAAGCCACTAACGATTAAAGAACCTTGCGCTACGGCATAAGCATTACCATCAATACCCATTAAAATAGTTTGTATTAAAGTGCCTCCCCGTAAACTTTGAGCACTCCCCATACTAGAAACGGTAACATCAATAGTTTGACCTGGTTTAGTAAAGGCGCCTAATTCTGCATGAACAGCTACTGCGGCAACGTTCTTTATTTTAGGCTTTAAATTATCCGGCATGGTGATACCGAAGTTACTTAACATAGTTTTAAAGCTTTGCTCGGTAAATGGGCTTTGCTCACCAGTACCCGGTAACCCGACGACTAAACCATAACCCACTAATTGGTTTGAGCGTACACCCGCAACATCAGCTAAATCTTTAATTCGCTGAGCATTCACTGACAATGAAGCGAGTAAAGAGAAAAAGATAAATGTATTTATTATAGCTTTCATATTTTAGTACCTTAAAACAATATTCTAAAAAAACCTTAAAACAAGACCTTAACCTAAAGCCTTAAACAACATAGGAAGAAATATATCTAAATAGTACATCCACTAAAATGGCCACCAAGTGCTATTGAAAAACTTAACCAACCAACCTTGTTCATTGGCATCAGCAAAGCTACCGGTACCTGCATATTGAATGCGGGCGTTAGCAACTTTGTTAGATAAAATAGTGTTATTGGAATTAATATCTTTTGAACGAATAACACCTGTTAAACGAATATATTCATCACCATTGTTTAACGTTAACCATTTTTCACCACGGATCATTAAATTACCATTGGGTAATACTCTCAGAACGTGCACTGAAATATTACCGCTTAAGCTATTACCTTGATCCGCTTTAGCATCACCTTTAAAGTTTGAATCTTGGCTGATACCAAACTGTAATGACTCGCCTCCAATGGTTACAGGAACGCCACCTAAACCGGTTACAGCATCCAAATTAGTTGCATTTTCTTTTTTCAATTCAGTTTTAGCATTTTTCTTCGCTTGAGTTTTTTCACTCAAGATAACAGAGATAATATCGCCTACACGATGCGCTTTAGAATCTGAATAAATGTTATTAACATAATGCGGCTTAAACAATGAACCCGATGGCACAATTCGCTCTTCTTCTTCTTCAGGCATTATCGGCGCAAAATCGGGATCATTGGGTAGTGCTTTACTTAACTCTACGGTATTACTACATGCCGTAGTAACAGCGATGAGTAAACTAATGGTAAGTAACTTAACGATACGAAGCTTAGCTATGCTTAACTTAAGTCGATTTAACCTATATATACTTTTCATCTCTGCCTCCATTTATTCTTTAAACTTTTATATAAATTTTTACTGAAATAATAATTATTTACTAAAGCTGCTGGTTGATATAACTCAACATTTCATCAACAGCTGAAATCACTTTCGAATTCATTTCATAAACACGCTGACTTTCAATTAAGTTCACCAATTCCTCAGTGGTATTTACGTTTGAGGTTTCAAGCGCGCCTTGTACCAACATACCGTAACCTTCAAGGCCAGGAACCCCTTCTTGTGGCGCTCCACTTACCGCAGTTTCTGTGTATAGGTTTTGTCCTATTGGTTGAAGGCCTGTCGGGTTAACAAAGTTGATTAGGTTGATTTGACCAACAACCGCAGGATCAGCTTGACCTTGAAGTGTCACTGACACCTCACCATCTTGAGAAACTATAATGCTTAATGCATCTTGCGGAATAGTGACTTGCGGCTGAATCATATAACCAGCGCCCGGAGTAACCATGTTGCCCTCATCATCCATGGTAAATTGACCATTGCGACTATAAGCAGAACTACCATCAGGCATCTGTATTTCAAAAAAACCTTCACCTTGAATCATTAAGTCAAGCGCGTTGTCTGTGGTAATCATGTCACCTTGGGTATGAATTTTTTGTGTCGCGACAACTTTGGTACCAGCGCCTAACATTAATCCTGAAGGAGCTTCAGTATCTTGCGCGGTTCTGCCACCTGGCTGATTAATATTTTGATAAAGTAAATCTTCAAATACCGCTCGGCTTTTCTTAAAGCCAATAGTACTGGCGTTTGCCAGGTTGTTAGAAATTACCGCAATATCTTTATTTTGCGCATCTAAGCCGGTTTTACTTATCCATAATGCTGGGTTCATACATCACCTCTGATTGTGTAGTAACGACTAACTAAATTAAGTTGAGTTAATCTAATCATTACTGATAGTTTGCTATGCTTAGAAAGCACGTAATAGGGAAGCTGCGCTTGTATCAATTTCTTCCGCAGTCTTCATCATTTTTAATTGCATTTCAAACTGACGCTGTAAGGCAATCATTTCTGTCATTTCACTAATGGGGTTTACATTACTCGATTCGAGTGATCCGCCAAGAACATTGACATTAATATCGGCAAGTAATTGCCCACCATTTTTGGCGCGAAAAAGACCATCGTTGCCTTTTTCAACAAGACGGGTATCAGGGTTGACCATTTTGATACGGCCGACTTCTTCTTGCACGCTACTAGGTGCTCCTTCTGGCTGTACCATGATGGTGCCATCACGACCAATTTGAATGTTATTAACCGGTAGTGGCAAAATAATGGGGCCATCTTCACCAATAACTAATTCACCATCATTGGTTTCTAACGCGCCGGTTTCGGTTAAGCGAAAGTGACCGCCGCGGGTATAAGCTTCTTGGCCATCTTCAGCTTGAACAGCAAAGAATCCCTCACCTTCAATCGCCATATCTAATGAACGACCGGTAGTGAGAATAGATCCTGAGTCAAAATTTTGGCTAGCACGTTCTGTCATTGAAAAAACACGTGAAGATTGCCCCTCACCAAATGCTTGCATACTTCGCGCTTGCGCTAAATCAGCTTTAAAGCCTGTTGTTTTAGCATTCGCCAAGTTGTTGGCATTAATTGATAAGGCTTGCATGTTTTGTTTAGCGCCACTCATGGCGATATAAAGCAACTTATCCATAATGTATTTCCAAAAAATAAAAGGTTATACAGAGTAAATGCAAATAGAGTGCCATTTATAATAAAAACGTTGCTTTACGTGGGGATTGGAACAAATTACTTAGGTAGGATTTAGTGACAAAAAAAACTGCTAGCAAAGTAAAATATACTTAGTACTAACAGCTTTTATGATTGAAGTAACAACAACTTTAGTTTGCTATCGAATCATTTATAAATTATCTAATTTGCAAGATGGTTTGGTTTAGTTGGTTATCAACTTCTAATGCTCTCGAGTTAGCCTGAAAGTTTCGCTGCGCGGAAATCAAATCAATTAACTCTGTGGTCAAGTTAACATTAGATTGCTCTAATGCTGAAGAGTTAATGGTACCAAAAGTGCCTGAGCCACCTTCACCTGCAAGTGCTTCACCAGAAACAATACTCTCCTTCCAGTTGGTACTGCCGACTTGTGATAACCCCTGTTCGTTAGCAAAATTTACCATGGCAATACGTGCTAGGGGCTGTGAAGTGCCATTACTATAAGTTGCGCGTACTAAGCCATCAACTCCAATATCAATACCCGTTAATCGCCCTACCGCTAAACCATCTTGATTTAAAGCCGTTACTTCAAAGTTTGACGCAAACTGGGTTGGTTCATTCGGGTTAGGTGCTGTTGGATCTAGATTAAAATCAATTTGTACTGATTGTGTATTATCTGCACCATTGGGTAAATGATTGGTAAAGGGTACTGTAACTATACCGCCATTTGCTAATGGGGGAAGCTGAGAAATAAAGTCACCTGAAGCGTTAAAAACTAAACGTGCCCCAATAACACCGCCTGTTGCTTGTAATGGGCCGGAAACACTACCGCCAACACGTCCATCAGCTACAGCAGTACCGTTAGGATCTTCTAAATCGATAACTTTACCGTCTACTGCTGCAAACAACATCCACTCATTAGGGTTAGTGGTAGGATCATCTTTGACAAAAAAGTAAGTCATTACATGACTGTCGCCTAATGAGTCAAAAATGGTTACTGAAGTAGAGTTATTAAAGGTAAGTGGATCATTGGGATCAAAATTACCGGGTGCTCCAGCGTTATAACTATCCCCTGCGGGTAAGTTCATTCGCACATCTACTGAACTTGTTTTTGTTGGTGCGCCAGATGCTGTTGGTATACGAATAGGCTCGGCGGTACTTAAACTAACCGAAGCGGATGAGCCATCAGGGTTAACCGGAAAGCCCAACAGATGGCCACCTTGTGAATTAACAACAAAGTTGTCGGCATTCAGTTTAAATTGACCTGCGCGTGTATAGGAAGTTTCTAACGAGTCGAGCTCGGGTACCGTGGCAAAAAAGCCATTACCGGTAATGGCTAAATCAAGCGCGTTATTGGTAAATTGAATACTACCTTGAGAAAATTGCTGAGCAACATCGGCAGTTAATACACCATCGCCTACTTTAGTTTTACCCGATGCCAGTAAAGATGCAGCATAAACATCAACAAATTCAGCTCGAGACTCTTTAAAACCAACCGTATTGACGTTGGCAATATTATTTGATGATACATCTAAATCTTTTTGTGCCGCGTTTAAACCGCTTAATGCAATATTAAATGACATATTTTAATCCTCTTAAAAATTCGTTACTTTGCTTAACACCTGTTCTGCATAATATTTATGTTAGCTCTGTCAGGTACAGCCAATAATTTCTACTTACTTACTTTTACTAAAATACTTAAGTATCGCCTTCAGATACTTCAACTACATCAGCTAGTGCCATAGAACTGCCACCGTTAAGGTTAAGCACTATATTGCCACCTGAACCAGCTAAGGTAACACTGTCTACTTTCCGATAAGTCTGGGCTTCTATTTCTGATGCTTCCCCCTCGACTAAACCAACAATGCGGAAGCGATATGCACCTTCTGCAGCGGGTTCGCCCTTAGCTGTTTGTCCGTCCCAGGTAAAAGTAAATCCTCCGGCAGCAACACTTCCTACAGGAACAGTTTGAATCACTTCACCGGCAATATTTTCAACATAGATATTGACGTTACTAGCCGCTTTGTCTGAGACTAACTTGCCTTTAACCGCTTCACCTTCTGACATACCAAATACATTGTCTTCAACGAGAACACTTCGTCCAACCAAAGAAGATGCTTGTAATGCTTGGCTAGAAGTCATTGAAGTTGCAAAGTTGTTGAATTGATCATTTAGCTTTTGAACGCCATCAGTAGTGGAGAAGGCTGTCATTTGCGAGATCATTTCATTATTATCAACCGGCTTAGTTGGGTCTTGATTCGACAGTTCTTTAGTCAGTAGCGCAAAAAAGTCAGCTTGTGTGAGCATACCTTTATCTTGCTCAGCAACTTTGTACTCTTCTTTTTGCCAACGAATACCCTCTAAGGGATTAGTGCCTTTAACTGTTTCCATTATCAACTCCTACATTACGCAATAAGCTAAACGACATATTAATGTTGCCCATTATCTTTGTCCTAACTGTAAGGTTTTATTCAACATATTTTTAGCTGACTCAGCTAACTGAACATTCGTTTGATACGAACGCGATGCAGAAATCATGTTGGTCATTTCCTCAATAACATTGACATTAGGCTTATAGATATAGCCATCTTTATCTGCCATTGGGTGACTAGGTGCATATTCCACATTCAATGGTTTATCACTTTCAACAATACCTAAGACACTAACTCCAACCCCACTGCCATCATTTGAACCCTGCCCTGCGGCAGCTTCTTGCATAGCAGCGGCAAAAACAGGATGCCTAGCACGGTAAGTTTGATCGGCACTGCTACTAACACTATCAGCATTGGCAATATTACTCGCGGTAGTATTTAGGCGCACTGATTGTGCGCTCATACCACTACCGGTAATATCAAATACGTTAAAAAGACTCATAATTATTGACCTCCGCTGATAACTTTCTTCATGGCTTTAATTTTTCCATCAAGAAACTGAATACTTGCTTGATATTCCATTGAGTTTTTTAGGAACAAGTTTCGTTCAACTTGTACGTCAACCGTATTACCATCACCTGTATCAGGTTGATTTGGCACACGAAAATCTACGGAATTATTTAACTGGGTTCGTACATCAAAGTGTTTATCATTAGTACGCGACATACCCATTTGCTGCTTAGATGCTGCTTGTGCGAATGCTTGCTTAAAGTCTAGTCCTTTAGCTTTGTAACCCGGCGTATCTGCATTGGCAATATTACTGGCAATAACTTCTGAACGTTGAGAACGGATAAGCATGCCCTGCGTATGCAGTTGAAAGCCTTTATCAAAACCTATAGCCATAATAGCCTCACAATGATTTACGTTTAGCTAAAAGGTATACAATATTTATGCCAGTTAATTACATAAGAAAGGAAAAAGGGTGAGATGGCAATCGGGGGATAATAAATAAAATAGCTAACAGCAAGTAAAAGTAGCTGTTAGCTTAGGAGGGATTAAATTATTTTTTCTGATAAACAATACCGGGGTTACAGCGTAACATATTAAAATCTTGGTTTATGCCTGATAAGGATTCTGAAGCGCCTAAAAATAAATAGCCATCATTATTTAATACGCCATGAATTTGACTAATTATTTGCGTTTTTATCTCTGGAGAGAAATAAATTAAAACATTACGACAAAAAACAATATCGAAGCGCCCCATTAAACTATAGCTATTAAGTAAATTTAGCGGTCTAAAGCTGACCATTTGCTTTACTTGGTCTTTTATCTTCAACATACCATTGTCACCCGCTTCAAAAAACCGCTGCTTACGCTCCGCAGATAAGCCTCGAGCAAGCGCTAGATTGTCATAATGTCCATATTTACAATGTTCTAGCATAGTCGTGGATATATCAGTGCCGATAACTTGCACACCACGTGGAAAGGCACCCGGATTTTTTTGTTGGTATTCTAATACTGACATAGCGATAGAATATGGTTCTTGACCTGAAGAACTTGCCGCAGACCAAATTTTTACTGGCGTTTTACGATTAGCAAAATCAGGTAGCAACTTACTTTGAAGTAACTTGAAAGGGTAGTCATCACGAAACCATAACGTTTCATTTGTGGTCATGGCATCTATTACAGCGGCACGCATTTGCCGCTCAACCGGAGCAAGCGTACGATTAACTAATTCACTCAAGGAACTTAGTTCAAATTTAGCCATCAAGGGAGCTAATCGGCTTTTAACTAAATACTGCTTTTTATCACCCAGTACTATGCCACATTGCTGCTCTAGGAATATTCTAAATTGATTGTAACTTTTTTCATCAAGTTCTCTTGCTGACACTATAACTTCCTATTTATTTAAAATTATTTAACCCTCCTTTAAAATGGAGGTCGCCATTAATTCACTATAATGGCTATTCAAATAGAGGAAGAATTAATCTTCTATTTTTAACCATTTCTTCACAGCTGTTGCGAGCTCATCAGGATGAAATTTAGGTATAAAATCTTCGGCACCAACTTTTTCAACCATTGCATTATTAAAAACGCCACTTAACGATGTGTGTAAAATGATAGGCATTTTTGACATGCGAGGATTTCCTTTCACTTCAGCAGTTAGGGTATAGCCATCCATTTCGGGCATTTCGATATCAGAGATCATTAATGCGACTTTTTCAGTGATACTATTTTCACAAGTCGCTTCAATGGCCAATAATTGCTCTAAGGCATCTCGACCATTTTTAGCTAAAACCATATTAATGCCTAATGGCTCTAGTGCTCTTCTTACTTGATTTCTTGCTACGGTGGAATCATCTGCAATCATGACAAGCTTATCCCCTAGGCTTTCACCGACAGAGACATCAATGATATCTTCACTTAATTCCGTTGAGACAGGACTAATTTCATTTAAAATTTTCTCAACATCTAATATTGATACCATCTGACCGTCTATTTCAGTCACCGCGGTTAAGTAGCTAGATTTACCAGCACCTTCAGGCGGTGGCATAACATCAGCCCAACTTAGCGTTACTATTCGTTCAACACCAGCAACAAGAAAGCCTTGCACACTTCGGTTATATTCAGCAATGATAATATAACTCTCTGCTGTTTGCTCAATTGCCGGCCCGCCTGTAGATTTACTTAAATCAATAACCGAGATGGTTTGCCCACGAATATGTGCAACCCCTTTTATAAAGGCATCTTGTTTAGGTAGTATCGTTAAACGCGGACATGGCATGACTTCACGAACTTTAAAAACATTAATGCCAAATCGTTGTGTACCATTAAGTTTGAAAAGTAACAATTCCAACCTATTTTCACCAACAAGTTGTGTACGCTGGTTTACTGAATCGAGTATGCCTGCCATATGAACCTCATGTAAGACCGTACCATTTATTATGTTTAACCTAATAAACACATAAGGCACAATTCTTGAATTGTATTTAAGATATCGAGTTGATAATCACACTAAGCGTCTGAAAATTGACGCATGATTTAACCTCATTTCACATTGCTGACTTAGGTTAAGCATAGACGACTATTTGCATTTACTTAAAGATAGATAACAAAATATATGCGCCTAACCAAACTTTTTTTTACTTTTTTATTCTTATTGTTCATTAAGCAAACAATTGCTAATGCAACTGAGCTAGATAGTGCTTTTATAGAACATTTTGCAAAGGCTTATTTAACAGAGCAGTTTCCTTCAACCGAAGAAGAAAATGTACGAATTTCTGTTGCACATTTAGACCCTAGAATTAGTATTAATCCCTGTAAAATTCCGCTTACTGCAAATATACCTGAAAAAAGTAGTACGAGAAATGTAAATATAAAAATTAGTTGTGATGAATCAATATCATGGAAAATATATTTATCGGCAAAAATTGAAATAACTAAAGCAGTTTTAATTGCAAAAAGTACAATTAGTAAAGGGGAAAAACTTGACGACAGTAATATTGAGTTAGCTTATATCCCAATCAACAGGATTCGAGGTGATAAGTTAACGGATATAAATATTGTTTTTGGTGCTAAAGCTGAAAAACGAATTGCAAAAGGTAGAACCATCAGTAAAAGCAGTATCTGCTTAATATGCAAAGGAGATTTCGTAACCATCATCGCATCATCAAGTACTTTTAGTATCAAAGCTCGAGGAGTCGCTTTAAGTTCAGGTAATATTAATGAACAAATTAGAGTAAAAAACTCACGTTCTAATAAAATAATTACCCCTCGAGTCAAAACTATTAACCAAGTAGTAATTAATCTATAATGAAAATATACATAAACGAAGTTAACAAAGAACTTGAGAGTTAACCTCCGCAAGATTTTATTTATATTTTAATCTATTTTTAGCTAAAGTTTCTACCGTAATGGTCGATAACAAGATACTAGAACTTTTTGAAATATCATTTCATTGCTAAAGGATGAAATTATGGCTATAAATATCAACAACTTGAATGCAAGCAATCAAGTTAAACACACTCAACAAAATCAAATAAAGCAGCAGTCTGCCCAAACGGCATCGAGTAATGCTCAGGTAAAAAGCTCAGGACAAGATTCTGTGTCGATTACTCCACAAGCAAAGCAGCTTAATGAATTACAGAAAAAAGCAGCAGATGCACCGGTTATTAACCAAAAGAAAATTGATGAACTGAAAAAAGCTATTAGCGCTGGTGAGTATAAAGTTAATCCAGAAAAATTAGCGGCCAACATTGCTAACTTTGAATTCAAGCTTGTTTAACGATAGACTGTAAAGTAAATCATTTACAGTCAAATCAAAGGTAAACCTTCATGTTATCAAGCTCAAAAAACCAGGGATTAACTCCCACCGAATTGGTAGCAAAACAACATCAGCAATTAACTTTGCTAGCGCGGATTATTGCTGACGAAAAGCAAATATTGCAGCAGCACGACCCTCAAGCGCTGCTTACGATCAGTCAAGAAAAAAACACCTTACTTTTAGCTATTCAACAGCTTGATCAAGAAATTGGTCAAAATCAAGGTTTCGCTCAAGAGAAAGCAGCTGGAAAACTCACCCAAGAACTTGCAGAAATAGCTGATTTATTAATTAATTGCCAGCAAAAAAACCTAGTAAATGGCCAAATCATTCAGCAATCTCAACTTGCTGTAGAACGTATGAAAACGAGCCTACTAGAAAACCATAATAAGAACGCAATTACTTATGATAAGAAGGGTAAAAAAAGCGCTGGACTCTCTAGCTTAGGGCTAAAAGCCTAGCGACTTTGACAATTGTAAAGCACAAAAAAGGCGTTCATCATTATGATAAACGCCTTTTTTGATATCGACTGTAAATAAATACTCGCTAGTTATGAGCTACACTCCTTAAAAGTGTGTCACTTCTTTGATTTCTTTTCTATTCTGATTTGCTTGATAAATATTATAGACATCTTCAAAGTTTAACTGTAACTCAGTGGTATAAACATCTCCTACTGGATAGCTTTTTATCACCTTAGCACCGCGAATAACTCCTTGAACTGAAGCCATTAATTGCTGTTCTTCAATTAACAAATCAGCCATGGTTACTTTACCAGCAATTTGCTGACCATATACCTGCTCCGCAAGCTCGGCATAAGCGGCAATTTTTGACGCTTTAATGGCCATTAACATCCGCTGAGTCTCATGTGTTGATTTTTGCATACTGATGGGGGCAAACCCTGTAGCATAAAGCACAGGAAAAACGTCAGGTTTAACCGTTTGCCATTGTACGTGCTTATCGTAAATAAGGGAGCATGCGCTAGTAAAAATAAGCGTGCTCAAAATAAGAATAACCCGAGCCAATGATTTATTCATAGGTGCTCCTTTGATTGTAATCGCTAGTAAAACTAATAGAAAATCGACAACTTATTAATAAAATAGGGTGAGTAATAATTTCGTCTAATAAGACTAATTTTGAATAATTACAGCACGTTCATCCTTATGCAACATAGCATTATCACGAATAATCATACCGTCTTTCATCTTTACTTTTTCACTATGGCTCATCTCATCACCCAGAACCCAGGCCGGAATAAATGACTGCGCGGTAGCAACAACAACCTTTGACTGAATACCTATCATACGAGCATTCACTAAAATACCATCGTTTTGTTCAACCATAGTTCCAGAAACAACGTAGTCAATTATCTGACGTTCAGGTAATTCCTGCCAGTCACGACTAAAGACAAAGTCCCCTGCTTTGGTGACACGAATATGCCCTGTAGTTTTATAATCTATAACGACTAAACCATGACGCTGTAATTCATGAACAAAACTTTCAGCCAGTTGATTCCCTAGCCAATTAGTGCTTTCAAGATTCTTTAAATCGACAAAGGAAGCCACGGCAACAGGAGTTTTCGCATTGACAAAGCTACTACTCGCTAGCATTTGATAAGCTAAACCTTTTACCACGTCATTAATGGCATGACGCGGTAGTTCAAAGCTATCAATCTCACCTTTTTCAATATGAGTTGATTGATAAAAACCATCATTATTAGTTGCTCCACATGAGAGTAAAGCAGGTAAAATCAATGGTATAATCCATTTTTTCATGGTGTTCCCCTTCAAAACTAAGTACTAACAAGTATAACGGATAGTAATACTTTATTAATTTTCATACTCAGAACAATGCACATTCTAAGCCAACAATCATCACTGGATAATTCAATGATAAGATGAAGGGCATGAAATATGCATAATCACTGTTAGTTAACAAAATAGCGCTATTCCCGATATGAGTAATGTCAATCGGGTTAAAGCTAAACAGGAATACGTAAGAATATGCACACACTCATTAAACAATTAACTATCTTTAGCTTATTATGCAGTTTTTCTGTTTGTAGCCAGTGGTACGAGACGCAAGGCCATGCTAGAACCAATGATACAAGTGTTGAAATTGCACGCACTAAAGCGATAGAAAACGCCCTTAAAAAAGCACTACTAGTCTCAGGTGCCAGTGTTTCGAGCGTTCAACAAGTGGTTAATGGTTTGCTAACGAAAGATCAAATCAATATCAGAGCAAGTGGCAGTGTCAATTCTATTGAGCTAGTTGATGAAGTGCATAGTAATAACCTTATTACGGTGACAATTCGTGCCGATATATTTCCACAAGAGAGAAAATGTTTTGCGGTAAACTTTAAAAAATCACTCTTAATTACACGTAGCCACTTGCTTCAAAGAGAACAAGCTAATATTGGTGAGATTTACTTAATTGATAAAGCGATTATGCGTAAACTAGGCGAACAACTTAACGAACACAGTGTTTTTACCAAAACCAGTAGCATACTCAATAATAAAACTGACTTTTCTCGCCTTAATAATAGCTTACAAAGTGATGAAATATCTCAATTAACACAGTCGTTAAGTGAGAGTACCGATAGTCAATATATTATGTTTAGTGAAATAACCAATGTTTCATTCGATAAACAAGCCACCAATAGTTGGTTGTTTTGGCAGCAAGGTGTGTATCCAAGAAATTTTGCCATAAACTTCTATCTATATAATGGTTTAAATGGAGAATTAGTTTGGCAAGACGATTATCAAAACACAGCGCCGTGGACGTTTACAAAACGTATTAAAGTTGATGTCAATGGTAATGCTTTTTGGCAAAGTGATTATGGGATGATGATAGATAACATCTTAGATAAAGTCATAAAAGATATCGATGAAAATATCATGTGTGAACCAAGTAGAGGTAAAATCATTCAAGTTCAGGGTAATCAAGTTACCATTAACTTAGGCAGAGATCATGGCTTGAAAATAGGCGATGAATTTAGCTTATTACACTTAACTCATTTTACCAACAATTCAGGAAAGTCTTACGCCGGCTTTAACGTAAGCCCTTACAAAGTGAAGGTAACAAAGTTAACTAGAAAAACAGCAACAGCAGCAACTCCTGATGGTCTCTTATTTGGTAACATTCAGATTGATGATTTAGCCGTACGCTATGAAAACTGATAACAACCAAACGAGATAGTTCGAAGCTTATATAAGTGGCTTTATAAAAGATAAACGCCGACTAAGGTTCCCCTTAGTCGGCGTTTATCTATAAATTTAAAACGGTTAAAGGAACATTATTGCAGCGGATATTGCGGTAACTTGTGCCTTGATACAATTTTCATCATCAACTAACGGGCTGTCAGGGTAAACCTCGGTCGTAGTAACATATGGCGCATCAGTTAGCCCCATACATAAACCTAGCTCTCTTCCTGAATAATTTATAACACCAAATTGCTCAATATCAACTCCGATCAATTTATCATTGCTATCTGGTGGAGCAATGTGAGTAACTTTTGCTACCGCTTGATTAATTGCTAATTGGAAATCTGCTGCAGGCTTAGTTGAATCACCAACCAAATAAAAACCATCGGGGATATTCCAGCTTTTCTGTTCAATAGCATCACGTGCAGCAAGTGCAGGTCTAAATTCACTATTATCTGTATCAGTAGTTTCATGTAAATCGATATGCATAGCAATATCGACATCAAGTTCATTAATGAAAGACATAAGTGCCGCCGACTCTTGGGCCGGACTGTCTGGATAAAAGGAACGGTTTGGATCTATCGCCTCATTATTCCAGCGATTAATTGTTTCATAACCCCAAGGGCTCACACAAGGAACAACAATGATATTAAATTGTTCACTAAAGTCGTTCGCACACGTTTCTAAAAAACGAATTGCACCTTGAACACCACTGGTTTCATAACCATGAACACCACCAGTAACTAACACGGTTTGATTGTTGGTTTGCCAATTTTTACTTTGCATAGCATATAAAGGATATCGGCTTTCATCAATAGATAAACTGCCGTATTGAATCATATCAAATGAAGCCGTTAATAATTCAAGTTTTGCTAATACTTCGTCTTGATAAGAGCGCTTAATACTTTGCTTCGTATGCCATAAAGCTTTCTCAGTATCTGCCCATGCTTGACCTTGCGTACCGATAGAATAAACTGAATCACTCATGATTTTACCTTATTGTTCAAGTAACTAGTAAATAGCTTTTAGTTACTAGTATGTCGTTTTTAGCGCTGATCCCGAGTAATAAAAAATGCCCGAATAGTCGGGCATTTTTTATTGGTTACTTTTTTTTATTGGTTACTTAGTATAGAGATCGTAGAGAAAAGCTTATTATTTCGAGTCAGCTCGACCCATAAACTTGCGTTCTTCGGTATTGACTTTAATTTTATCACCCGTTGAAATGTGCTCAGGCACTTGAATAATTAACCCTGTAGAAAGAGTTGCAGGTTTAGTGCGAGCACTTGCTGAAGCACCTTTAATAGAAGGGTCAGTCTCTGTAATCAATAATTCAACACTGGCAGGAAGGGCTATAGCTACTGGTGCATCGTCAACGATGATGACAGATATTCCTTGAGTCTCTTCGTCGATAAAAAGAATTTCATCTGCAATTGATTCTTTATCTAAGCTATACGGTGTGTAATCTTCATTATCCATAAAAACATATTGTTCGCCATCAATATAAGAAAACATTGATGGACGACGGCTTAAGTCAGCAAAATTCAACATATCTTCGGCTTTAAAAGTTTCATCCACTTTAGCACCTGTCACTACATCGTATAAGCGCATTCTATATAAACTTCCGCCTGCTCTACCTTGCGGTACTGAACGGGTAATATCTCTAACAATTAACACTTTACCATTGTGCTCTATCGCAGCATTTTTCTTTATATCGCTTGCCTTTGGCATAAGATGACTTCCTCTGAATTTATTGTTAATAATTTTGTTTTAAACGCAATGCAGGGAAAATAGCATGAACCCAAAGATATGCAAATAATTTATCAAGGGAAAAGTGTTTTTTTCATCAAAACCTCAGTTAAATCAAAATACAAATGATAACTTTCATAACAGAGATCATTTAAAAGCAAAAAAGACAAATATATAAACTATATTTGTCTTTTCAATCTATTGAGCTTTGTGTTTTTATACTCGCTAATTAATGACTATTATAAAGTAATAATTAAGTGAGAAAATACTAAGCAAACTACTCGTAAGAACGCTCAAGCCAAGCGATTTGTAACTTTAAATCTTCAATTTCATGGTTTGCATCGGCTAATTGTTCTAACGCTGACTTTTGATCATCATTACAGTTATCTACACTAGCATCAGTACTTTTTGACATATTACGTCTTTCCTCATGGGCCATGTTAGCCTCCAAAAAATTGTTACCACACATGTATTATTACATAATAACTTTCACATGTAAGCTTTTGTCCTAAAATTGTCCTAAAAAATAAATAGCTAAACTGTAAACTAATGTTAAATATTTATCCTATGGCCCATATCGACAAATTGGTTCGTGAAGATTAATTCAGAGGGTATAGTATTTAGTAATCCTCAAAGTTACCTGATTTAATTCACCTTATTAGCCTATTCACTGTAGTTTTTTATTATTAAGACCGAAAATAAGATAAATATAACTCAAGATAAATACCTGCAAATTTAATCAGAAAAACTATACTTTATAGGTGAATAAGTAGGAGGTGACTATGCTAATAGCGTGCTCTAAAAGAAATGCATTAATTGCTTTTATCTGCTTTATAATGACTAATGCGTTGCTTGCAGTACACGCAGGGCAATTAAATATTCAATTGGAAAATGATGGCATCTTTGCTAACGATGGAAACTATACCAATGGGTTTTCATTCGCTTGGGAAAGCAAACCTCTGCTCAGCCATCAGCATGAACAGCCCGCAAGTATGCCGACACTCTTTCAATTGCAACACTATATTAGATTGCCGATAACTCAAACACATAGTGCTTGGGGATTGAAAATTTCTCAGCGTATGTGGACACCAAATAATATTGATATCATAGAGCCGCAAAGTGATGACAGACCTTATGCTGCGTTACTTGAAGTTGAAAGTCATACCGTAGACTACGGGCCAAAATTTGCTCAAAAAAGCTGGCTAGCACTGGGTACCATAGGTCCCAACTCTAAAGCGGAATACTTCCAAAAAAAAATACATGCTTTAATTGGTTCAACCACACCCTTGGGCTGGCATTACCAAGTACAACAACAAATCACTTTACAGTTTGCCTATGAGGTAGACGCGCTAGTATTTAGATCAAATAAATTTATAGAAAAACCTTCTCCTCATAATCAATGGGAAGTCAGCAGTTATAGTCATATCGCCTTAGGAAATTTTAATACTGAAGCATCATTGGGGTTATTATTCAGGTGGGGAAGCAAGTTAAACAAAACCTTTGGCCGACTAAGTAGTCATTTTGGCCATATAGGCAATACCACCCAAATTATTAATAGCAATAGCTTCACTGTATTTACAAGGTTGCAGCTAGGTTATCGCTTTAACGACTTAACCATTGACGGTGAGCTTCCTTATGAGTCTCACGTTGATATTGAGCATAATCAAGCCAAAGCGGCTATTGGCATCAATTGGATCATTGATAATTACATGATTACTTGGAGCTTAAATAGCTACACCCGCGCTTATCGTAGTGATAATAAATCTTGGTATAGTTATGGCTCTTTAACTTTAAGCAGCGAGATCTAATCAGCTTTGCAATAGATAGGAGCGGGTCACCAACTTAATATTATACCCAAACTACCTCAAGATGCTCGTTTCAGGACGTCTGAGCGAATCATGTTCAAGGCGCATCTTTTTATTAATGGATGTTCCCTTAAAAACAGATGGTACGATGGGCATGGTTTGCTCAGCTGTCCCCAAAGGGCTGGTTTAAAATAGTTTTAAGCTGCGTTATTGATTTCGACAAGGACGCTCCATGGATGCAGCTTATTAGAGAGTGCTGGAGCATATTCTCCTGAATAACCATTCTCTGCAATCAATGCCTTGCCTAAAGACGTTTCTAATTCCAGCTGCCTCTTGAGGTTGTTTGGGTATAGAACCATTAATGCTGTTACTAGTACCGTAATATTTACAATAAAGGCATCATTATCAATGCGTAATTGGCGCTTTATAACAACTTTATACTGATTTAATTTTAAGGGTTGTTTAAGGTATCAACCTATAGGCTCCATTAACCTGCTTAGGAAAAGATATGTACGATCCCCTCACTGATGAATCACTTGCCGGTAATGCGCCCTACCCTAATAGTTATTGGGCTGATGTCGCAGGTACTGCACCTGAAGATGACGGTCAGTTAAATAAAGATATCACTGTTGATGTAGCGATTATTGGTGCCGGTTATACCGGCTTATCCACCGCGCTGCATTTAGCGCGTGAGCACGGTATCAAAGCGACGGTCTTAGAGGCTAATCGCACGGCCTGGGGAGCAAGTGGGCGTAATGCTGGTTTTATTTTAAAGTCCTCAGGACGAAAGCCCTATGCGAGCATGCAATCTCAATGGGGAGAAGAAGTCATGCGCGGCATTTACAATGAGATGTGTGCGGGTGTAGATACCGTCAAAAGTTTTATTAGCGAGGGCATTGATTGCGATCCGCAAGACAATGGTTATATTCGCGTGGCGCACAAGCCCGGCATGTTAAAAAGTTTACTTGCTACTGCTGCGCTGCAAAAAAAGATGTTTGGTTATGATGTCCAAGAGTTAACTCGTGAGCAGTTACACCAAGATTATATGGCAGATCACAATGCTTATGGCGCCATCCGTTATCATGATGGTTTTGGCATTAACCCATTAAAACTTGCTTGGGGTTATCAAAACCTTGCTCGAAAAGCTGGCGTCACTATTCATTGTGATAGTCCCGTAGGAAAATGGCATCAAGAGTCGTCGCATAAAGCAGCACAGCAAAGCCAAACCACACAAATATTGCACACGCCCAAGGGTATTGTAAAAGCTAAAAAGGTTGTTATTGCAACTAATGGTTACTCTGCCAAAAACTTTCATCCCTTAATTAAGAGCAAGAGCTTACCAGTATTATCGCAAATTATTGTCACTCAGCCACTCACACAAGAACAATTAGCCGCATGTAACTTTTTAACGAGTAATGTCATCATGGATACCCGCGCGTTAAAATACTACTATCGAAAGTTACCTGACAATCGTATTTTATTTGGTGGCCGAGGGGCTATAACGGGAAAAAATGCAACTGATCCCTACTACGCCAACCGTTTACTTGCAGTACTGAAAACAAGCTTCCCCGCACTACAGTCCTTACGTTACGATTATGCTTGGTCTGGATGGTTAAGTATGTCATTAGACGATATGCCTCATGTCTATCAAAATGAACAAAAAAATATTTTTTATTCGATGGGCTATTGCGGTAGTGGCGTTTCATTTTCTGTGCAAGCAGGCAAACGTTTGGCTGAAAAGGTAGCGGGTGTCACTGTCCCCAACTTGCCAATTTATCAAACTCCTTTAGTAACATTTCCCTTCGCTCCTTTAAGGCGTGTTGGGCAATGGGGCTATTTTCAGTATGGTAAAGTAAAGGATCGCTGGCTATAACATTTTATTCTCTTAAAGGGAGACCACTTAGTGATCATATTATAACGATGATCAATACGTGCCGTAATATTAAAACTTGTATCACCGAACCAATTGTATACAATATACCTGAAATTTTTTATTGAGTACTCTGGCCATATCAGCAAATGCTCAGTAAATATCCCCAAATTATTAAGTGCTTTAAAGGAAGATTATATGACCATTGGTATTGGTGGCTCTACAGCCGAAATAGAATTAGACAAATTAATCGATATGACAACTGATATCACCCCTATCTCATTAGGTGAATATCAACAGCGTATTGTTAAAGCACAGCAATTAATGCGTGAACAAAACATTAGTGCTTTATATCTTAATGCGGGTACTAATTTAGCGTATTTTACGGGTACAGCTTGGTATGCTTCAGAGCGATTAGTCGGTGCTATTTTACCAGCACAAGGCGATTTAGTTTATATCGCACCTTGGTTCGAAGTAAGTACGCTATCTGGCTTTATGGAAATAAAATCTGAAGTCGCTAGTTGGCACGAACATGAATCACCATACCAACTTGTCATTGAAGTACTTAAGAAAAATAATTGTGCACAAGGCACTATTGCCATTGATGAGTCTACGGCTTTTTTTGCCGTTGATGGTATGATTAATGCGGCAAAAGCTCAAAACCTCTCGTTAGATTTTACCAGTAGCAAAAATATTACCGCCGGCTGTAGAATGATTAAATCAGCAAGCGAAATTGCTTTATTACAACGCGCTAAAGACATGACCATGGTGGTACATCGCGCAGTAGCTAAAATATTAACGGTTGGTATCACAACGTCCCAAGTCACTGACTTTATTAACAAAGCACATATTAAATTGGGAGCCCCAAAAGGTTCATCTTTTTGCATCGTTTTATTTGGTCAAGATACCGCCTATCCTCATGGTGTAAAGGAGCCGAAAACACTCGACACTAACGATATGGTATTAATAGATACTGGTTGCTTAGTTCAGGGATATAATTCAGATATAACCCGTAGTTATGTCTTTGGCGAAGCAAGCCAAAAGCAACGGGATGTTTGGTTACATGAAAGAACGGCACAATTACACGGCTTTGCTGCTGCACAAATATCTTCCCCTTGTGAAGCGGTAGATATTGCTGCTCGCAGCTACCTTGAAACGCAAGGTTATGGACCAGACTACCAAGTACCTGGGCTACCACACCGAACTGGGCATGGTGTTGGCTTAGACATTCATGAGTGGCCTTATTTAGTTAGAGGCGATAAAACACCATTAGATGCTGGCATGTGTTTCTCTAATGAGCCTATGTTATGTCTTTATGGTGAGTTTGGTGTGCGTTTAGAAGATCACTTCTATATGACCACATCAGGACCAAAATGGTTTAGTGAACCTGCTCACTCAATTGATGATCCTTTTGGCTATGAAGCCTAATAAAAATCAGTATCAGTATAAATGAGCATTCACACGGTATAAAAATGAAACACTTAGCTTAAAATAATAAGTGCATATACATATCAATAAATAATAAAAAGGCGCTACCGCAAATATAGGTAGCGCCTTTTATATTAAATGCGAAAGCTATTCTGCCAACTTTTCAACCACACAATGTGCTGCCACTAAATCACTTATCGCGGTGCCTACCGACTTAAAAAGCGTTATTTCTTGGGCTGATTGACGAAGCAATGCAGGTGTTTTACACATATCAGCAAGTTCTCCAACAATATCGTGTTTATTAAAAGCACCTTCAGCTATAGGTATCAGTAATTCACCCGCTTCGTTTAAGGTATTGGTTAAGCTGTCAACAAAAACCCTAGCACGCGTTACCGTTGCTGTATCGCACTCACGTGCATCTTTCATGTGATTACCTAAGCAATCGATATGAGTACCATTACTGACAAGATGACCATCAAATAAAGGTGTTTTAGCACCCGTTGCACAACAAATAATATCTGCATTCGCAATTTCACTATCAAGATCAATACTGGCTTTAAAAATGACGGCTGGATATAAGACGGTATAAGACTCAATCAATTCAGCTACTTTTTCAGGGTTACGTCCCCAAAGAGTAACGTGCTTAATATCTCGCACACTTAAATGCGCTTTTACTAAGTAATTTGCTAAGTTTCCGGTGCCAAATAACATTAAATGCTGGCTGTCTTCTCTAGAAAGTAATTGACTCGCTAGTGCTGAAATAGCTGCTGTTCGCCAATAAGTCACACTCGTACCATCAACTAACGCTAGCGGCTCACCCGTTTGGCGTTTAAATAGCATAATTTTAGAAAACAAGCTCGGTAGTTCATGCTTAGCAGCATTGTCAGGGAAGTAAGTGAACATTTTATTACCAATCACTTTTTCATTCCATGAAGGTAATAAAGCAAAAGCATCATGATTCCCACTCTGCTCTGGTGAAAGTGCATGAACTTGACGCTGAGGCATACTAAAAGTATGACTAAAGCTATGTTTTAGTAATGGAATTAACTCATCAAAATTAAGATTTTGATGAACTTGTTCGGCACTAATAATTTTCATGGTGGTCTCGTTTTACTGTTCATTATTTAAAGTGGTATTGAGCAGCTATAAGCTACCCATAGAAGTTAAATCTGACTCAGGCTAATTCTGACTTAGACTAAATTTTGCGTAGGTCAAAAACCTAGAGCTCTATCAGGCCTTTAGGTGATTTGGTGATGATTTTTAAACCATCGTCAGTTAATACCACATCATCTTCAATACGCACACCGCCCCAACCAGGAATATAAATACCCGGTTCAATAGTAAAAACGCAGCCTTTCTCAATAGCGATATGGCAATCAGGTCCAATAAATGGTTGTTCATGTAAAACTAGCCCTACGCCATGACCTAAGCCTTCACCGGCATATTTTTTATATTCACTATTAAGCAGTATGTTCGCTGATTGTTGGTATAAATGGCTGCCAAGAACACCTTCAGATACGGCATCAATTGCTGCTTGTTGTGCTGATTGCACCAAGTTATAAATATGTTTTTGCTCTGCACTTGCTTGACCAAAGACAAAGGTTCGTGTCATATCAGATCGATAACCATTAACCACAGCACCAAAATCAATTAAGATTAGATCACCAAGCTTTAGTTGCTTATCTGACGGGATACCATGGGGTAAAGCACTACGTTCACCAAATAATAAAATGGTGGCAAAAGACACTTCTTCTGAGCCAAGTAACGCCATTTGATAATCAAGTTCAATAGCCAATTCGCGTTCGGTAACGCCGGCTTTAACTGAGTTAAGCATTAACGCTAATGCTGTATCTGCTATGTGAGCTGCTTGTTGCATTGAAGCTATTTCACTTGCTGACTTAATAAATCGTAGCGCTTCAACAGCACCGCTTACCGGCTCTATTTGACTAAGCTTAGTTAATTGGCTTATCTGCTGATGAATCTGTTGCCATTGCATCACGCTAATATGTTCACTCTCAAAACCAAGGCTTTGACAGTCATCTTGAAATAATAGCTCTTCGATTAATGACGCTAAACTTTGGTTAGCCCTATCGCGACAAATAACGGTAAAGTGACTTGCTTGAGATTTAGCTTGTTCAAAATAACGGTAGTCGGTCAGTAAATAGTTGCCCTTGCAGGTCAATAATACTGTCGCCGCGTGACCCGTGAATGTGGAAAGGTAGCTGATATTAATATCACTAAAAATCAGCATAGCACTGTGAGGGGGGTTTAGTACTTTATCTCGTAATTTAGCTAAGTTCATAATAATCCTTAAAAATTCTATTCGAATATTAAATTTAATCGCTTGTTAATTGTAAGTTATCTTAATAAGAAACCATCTTTTAATGGGTCTTGTGAATTAATCAGCCACTGGGCTTTGCCACAAACATAGGCATCACCAGTCACTTCTGGAATAACGGCATCAACTCCGGCAAAGGTGAGCGCTTCAATAGCACGAACACTAAATGGGCTAGCTAAAATACTTTCAATAATGATAGATTCATCAAGAGCGACTTGCTGATTAGCATAATGCAAGGCAATACGACCACTCACGCCACTGCCTGTTGGGCTTCTATCCAGCTCACCGTCCGCAAAAATACACACATTACGTGAATGAACGTCTTTATTTGGCGAATCATCAATAAAAATCACGCCATATAAAAAACTCAACTCTGGCGTAGTTGGATGTGAAATAGTTAATTCTGGGGCTGAAGAATTCATGATGGCTTTTTTGATTTTTCGACCATAATCAATGAGCTTTTCTTGTTGCTCTGCCACTAATGACAAACCAAGTGATGAGGCTTGTACATAAGCATAAAAAGCACCACCGTAAGCAATATCAAACTGAACGCTGCCAATGCCATCCACTTCAATTTTTTGATCTTTGATATAAACAAATGACGGTACGCATTGAAAGCTAACTTTTTTCACGACATCGTTATCGCTATAAGCCAGCGCGTGAATTTGGCCACAAGGAACATCGATAACAACCTTAGTAACATCACCTGTTCTGGCAACAACTCCTGACTCTACCGCGGTTTTTGTTAAGGCGATCACCGCATGACCACACATAGTGCTATATCCTTCGTTATGGATAAATATAGCGCCAAAATGGCTATCGTCCAGCTCAGCATCCGTAATAATAGCGCCATACATATCAGCATGACCGCGTGGTTCAAACATTAGTGCTCGGCGAAGATCATCGTGATTTTTCTTGCAATAGTCTCTTTTCTCTAAGATCGTATTGCCTTTAAGGGCAGGAAATCCGCTGGTAATAATACGTAAGGGCTCACCACCGGTATGGCACTCAAGGGTGTTAATGGTTAAGAAACTTTCTTGCTCATTGTTTGGCTGCCATTGTTCAAATTTTTCTGCTGCTTTGTTGATATTTTTAGTCATGTTTTTTACTCTTTCATTTACAATTTACTTGTCCTACTTTTACTCGAGGCAATTGACCCTAAAAAATAAACAGCCTCTTCATAGCTAATTCCCTAAGCTACCGATGTTGATTGTTTAGCTGATTGTTCAGCTAATTGCTCTGTTAATTGTTCTTTTTGCGCTAACTGCTGCTTTTGTATAGCGCTGATAAAATGCTTATTAAATAAATAAAAGGCGATACAAGTAGCAAAACCAAGACAGGCAATAATGGCCCACATCATTTCAGGCCGTGATAACTCTGTGGCAAAGTAGCCATATAACCAACCAGAAAGTAAGCCGGCAAATAAGTTCCCCAATGCCATTGAAACAAAGTAGTAACCCATAAACATGGCCGCTTTGTCTTTAGGTGAAAAGCTTGCCACATACTCTTGACTTTTCGGTACTGAAATCATTTCGCCAACAGCAAAAACAGCTACAGCGCAACTGACGAATAAACCGCCAAAAATCATACCGTGGGCAAAACCTTGCATTAACATAGAAATGGATAAAATAGCGGTACCAACAATCAAGGCAGGCAAGGCTTTAAACTTGTCAACAAAATGGCTAATACTTATTTGAAAGATAATGATCATTAAAAAATCAATACTTAAAATAGTCGCTGGATTCATTTGACGATACTGTGAGGCCCACTGCTGTGCCCATTGCTGAGCAACATCTGGGGTGAGTATTTGTACCATAGCCGCTGATTGGCCTACTTGGTTTAGTTGGCTTAACTGGCCAAAACTATTAATAATTTCTTGCTGAGGAAGACGTATATCTAAAGCTGATAACGTTCGAGTGATCTCTTCTATAGCAACTTGGCTTTGCGCAATATCTACCTGACTATAACTGGCCGCTAAACGCGTTATTTCACCCGTTAGGGTATCAATATTGATCGACGTTAAGACGTCATGTAACCAAGGGTTTATGCTATGTAACAAGGTTACTAAATCTGAACTATCGACAAAATCTCGAATATAAACAGGTAAGGTTACAAAAATTTGCATATAGACAGTCCAAAACCCTGTCAAAATAAGTAAATAGACCATAAAAGGTTTATTACCAATACGCATTTTTTGTAAATACCATGGCGGGTTTACTGGCGCTGATTTTCGTTGTGGTACTTGGTTTTGTATTGCGTTGTTATTGTCATATTTAGCAACAACAACGTCCCAAATAATCGCACTTACAATCAGTACTATCACAGTTATTAATGTCATTGTTTCATTAATAAAACCGGCATAAAAACCAACTAACAACACCAATAATGGCACAGCTAATAAGGCTAAACGGAAGTTGCCCAGCACTTGCTGCATTTCATGAAAAACTTGTGTCAGTGTTTTATTTTCAGCATGACGTTCAGGTTCTTTATAGAAAAATAACGCCGGAATAAAGTTTACTGAAATCCAAATACACGCGAAAATAAACACCCATTCCCAGCCATAATGCTTTTGGATAATAGGCGCTAATAACGGGCCTAAAAAGCCGCCGATATTAACCATCATATAAAAGATACCAAAACCTAAGCCTCTGTTAGTATCATCAGTTGTACGGCTAATGGTTGCGATGACCACAGGTTTGAAAATTCCGGCTCCGAGGGCTATCAACATGAATATACTCATGAAACTGCCCAAATCTTTGGCATAACCCAAGAAATAATAACTTGGCGCCATCAGAGTAAGTGATAATAAAAACATTTTTCGATAGCCAAACCTATCCGCTAACGCACCAGAAACCACAGGGAAAAGATAAAGGAAGAAAGGTACCACGCCCATAATCAAGCCACGCTCGGTATTACCTAACCCCAAACCTCCTTGACTAGTCGGTGTCATAATATAGCTAGCAAGTAACGTGTACATGCCATACCAGGCAAGTCGCTCAAAAATCTCCATGGTATTGGCTACATAAAAGGATCGCTGAAAAGGACTTCTTTTTATTTGGCTCACTATCTTATCTACCTGTAGTGTTAAGCTTGCTACAACCCTTGGGTTATGCAATTGAAAGTAATAATTTACCCGTGAATGACAATGACACCCACTGACCAATAAATTTAATGAATATGTTTAATCGTTAACGTTAATTTCGAACACTATTGCTAAGTTAATCGCTAATTTAAAAGTAAAAAAAAGCCAAGTACTTAACATGCACTTGGCTTTAAAATTAGTCTTTCAACAAAGTCGGTAATAACTCTGCCGGCATATTTTGATAACAGATAGGACGTCTAAAGCGAGTAATGGCTTCACTGCCCACTGACGTTGTTCTGATATTGGTTGATGCTGGGAATGGACCGCCGTGGTTCATTGAAGCACACACTTCAACCCCGGTAGGCATTTGATTATAAATCAAACGACCAACTTTATGGGCAAGGCTTAAACTTAACTCTTTCGATGCAGATAAATCACTATCCAAACCATGAATACTTGCGGTTAAATTACCTTTAAGTAAGGTAACAAACTGCATCATTTCAGTCATATCTGCACAACGCACAACTAAAGCGCTAAAACCAAAAACTTCTTCTTGAAGCAATGGCGTTTTAGCGAAGGTAGCAAGGTCAGTAGCAAACAATGATGCTGAACACTCTTGCTCACTGCCCGTTTTACCCGTTGCGACTAAGTTAACACCGCTTAGCGATTTACGCTCTGTAACAGCAGCATTATAACCTGCACACATAGCTGGCGTTAACATGACACCAGCACTTTGCTGTGCTAAAGATTCACTTGCTGAGGTAATAAAGGTTTGATAATCAGCGCTGTCTTCATCGCCTACTACAACCCAAACGCCGGGGCTGGTACAAAATTGTCCTTGTCCCATCATTAATGAAGCAACTAAGCCTTGTGCTATTTCAGCACCATCTTGTGCAACTTTATTAGCCATAATAAACTGCGGGTTAATGCTGCCAAGTTCACCATAAAAAGGAATAGGCTCAGGGCGTTGATGAATTTGCGCTTGCAAAATCATACCTACACGTTCAGAACCAGTAAAACCAACAGCTTTCACTAATGGGTGCGTAACAATTTGAGTCGCTATCGCGTAGTTTTTACCTTGGATAAGCGAAAAAACACCACTATCTAATTCACAGCTTTTAATCGCATTTAATATCGCTCTTGCCACTAATTCAGCCGTAGCCGGATGTGCTGCGTGTGCTTTCATCACAACGGGACAACCTGCTGCTAAAGCAGATGCAGTGTCACCACCAGCGGTAGAGAAGGCAAGAGGAAAGTTACTTGCTGCAAAAACACCAACCACACCTAAAGGTAAATAACCTAAACGAGTATCAGGCTTTGGTAACGGCTGACGATCATTATTTGCTTGTTCAATGATGCCTTGATATTCCCCTGCTTCTAATAAGTCAGCAAACAAACCAAGTTGCCCTATCGTTCTGCCACGCTCGCCTTGAATACGTATTGCTGGTAAACCTGTTTCACCGCAAGCTGTTTCAACAAGCTCATCGCCTAAGGCAAGTATTTCAGCACCTATAGCACGTAAAAAAGCAGCGCGTTTTGTCGCACTTAACTGGCTATAAGAGGTGAAAGCGTCATTCGCGCGGGTGATTGCTGTGTTTACTTCAAGTTCGGTCGCATCAGCAAACTCAATATCAATAGCACTATGTGTTTGGGCATTAAATGCTTTAAAACCACCTTCAGTATTGCCTGACCATTCGCCCGCAATTAAATTTTGTCCTGTTATTGTCATTTTCTTCCTCACTTATGTTACTTAATGCCTTTATAGAATAAACGCACAGGGTATAATCTTTATTTCAACAAAGGCCTAACTGAGTGTTTTCCTCAATTAAGCCTTTGTTAACTATATTAGTTAACACTAAAACCAAAGGCATAAGGGTCATCATCATCAATAGTAATGCAATTTTTTGCAAAAACTTTTGCCCAACCTTGAATGCTTGGCATAATCGCGGTGATAGTTTTACCGTGACCATCAAGCTCAACCACGCCTTCAATCTTGCCGGTGAATTGGCTACCGATATAACTCTCATGAACAAAACTATCGCCTAAACCTAATTCACCTTTGGCAAATAACTGCGCCATTCTCGCGCTAGTTCCGGTACCACAAGGTGAACGGTCAATGGCTTTATCGCCATAAAATACGGCATTGGCTGCATCTGAGCCTTGAGTTTGCGGCTTGCCTGTCCACAAAACGTGACTGACGCCATTAACGCTGGCATCTTCTGGGTGAACACAGTCAAGCATTTTGCTCGCTACTTCACGGACAATAGGGCTCCACTTTAGTATTTCTGCAGCACTCCATTGATCGATACCTGGAAAATTCTCTTGAGGCTCAACAATGACATAAAAGTTACCACCATAAGAAACATCAACCGTTAACTGACCTAATTCTGGAATATCTAAGGTGACATCACGATGCGCTAAATAAGCAGCAACATTAAATATTTTAACGTTAGAAACTTTGCCCGCATTTTCTTGATACTCAATGACAATTTGCCCTGCAGGAACATCAATAATAAGTTTCCCTGGCGTTTTAGGGGTAATAAGACCGTTTTCTAAGCCTGCCGTGATTGTGCCGATAGTGCCGTGGCCACACATAGGTAAACAGCCTGATGTTTCAATAAATAAAATGGCCGCATCGGCATTAGCACTACAAGGTGGATATAAAAACGCGCCAGACATCATATCGTGCCCGCGAGGTTCAAACATTAGACCTTGACGTATCCAGTCATAATGTTCAATAAAATCAAGGCGCTTCTCACTCATGGTTTTACCGACTAGGTTTGGATGACCACTGGTCACTAACCTAACAGGATTACCGCAGGTGTGTGCGTCAATGCAAAAGAATGTACCTTTAACCATATTATGTCCCCCAAGCTTTGTTATTTTTATGCTTTGTTTTTTATGCTTTGATTTAACCGACTAAGGGGAAGCACAGAAATCAACTTTCCATGCTTCCCCAAAATCTAAAATAAAGCGATTAATCTCAGTTGTATTAATCTCAGTTGTATTAATCTAGGTTAAATTTACTTAAATCAATACGATTAGCTACGGCTTCATTATAGATACGTTCAACGTTTGCACGTTCAACGCCAATTAATGACATGCGAGGTGCGCGAGTTAACTCACTACCATGACTAGCAAGTTGTTCACATAATTTAATACTACAATGGATTTTATGAGAACTATTGCTAGTCAAATTTAAGTATATTGTATACAATCCACATTGAATGGCAAGTATAATTTATTTTACTTTATCGCTTGCATAAATAACCAATAATAATAACGACTTAGACCTCTAATCATTACAAGGTGTAAATTAATGAATATAGATAAAAACGAACTAAAAGGTAATAGCCAACCAACTGTCGCTGTAATTGGCGCTGGTATTATTGGGATAAATTGTGCGTTAGAATTACAAAGTTTGGGTTATCAAGTCACCTTAGTTGATAAAGGTGACATAGGTCAGGGGTGCTCCAAAGGTAACGCCGGACATTTTGCCACCGAGCAAGTATTTCCACTGGCTGAGTCTTCATTATTATGGCAAATGCCAAAACTTTTACTCGACCCACTTGGGCCTGTGTCTTTATCTGCCAAGCACTTTATTAAAGCAATCCCTTGGTTTATGCAGTTTTTTAATAATATGCGACCAAGTTTACGTGACAAAAATACAGTGGCGATAAAAGCATTAAATAAAAATGCCATCAGTCACTACTGTGCGCTATTAAAAGAGGCAAATATAGAGCACCTCATTACCTTACAAGGTTCGTTGCTTGTTTTTGAAACGAGTGATTACAATAAAGTTGATGCCATGTATCAGCATTATAAAAATGAAGGCGTTGCAGTAAAACTATTAGATAGAGCAGAAACTATTAGGCTTGAGCCAAGCTTAAACGACAATATTAATTATTCATTATTTTTTACCGATGTAGCTCATACTATTGACCCATTAGCGTTGAGTGTTGCCCTAAGCGAATTTGCCAAAAGTAAAGGCATGACTTTCCAGCAAAGTGCCGTTACTGAAATAACTCAAGCAGAGACTGGAGTTACCGTGCGGACAGAACTGGGTAGTTTAACCGTTGATCATTGTGTAGTTGCTTGTGGTGCTTGGTCTAAGAAGCTATTAAAAGCATTAAACTATCATTTACCTATTGAGGCTGAACGCGGTTACAGCTTGAGTTTACCTATTTCAGACCAAGCAAAGCCAATGTTAAATCGCCCAGTAGCTTCCGCTGAGCGTCGCTTTATCATAACTCCAATGGATAAGTCTTTAAGACTAGCGGGAACCGTAGAGTATGCAGGACTTAATGCGCCTGCAAACTATAAGCGCGCCGAGATGTTAAAAGATAATGCCGCCTTTATCTTAAAGACGCTTCCTGAACAGGAAACAGAACAAGAATCAGAGAAAAAATCTGAGCAAGAAGCTTGGATGGGTTGTCGCCCGTCATTACCTGACTCTTTACCTGTTATTTGCCAAGCGCCAAATCATGATAAAATATTTTTTGCTCTTGGCCATCAGCACTTAGGCCTAACCCAAGGCGCTATTACCGGCAAACTAATTGGTCAATTAGTCACGAAGAAAAAGACGGAAATTGACGTTAGTCCTTTTTGTATTAGTCGCTTTAACTAGCATTAACTCAGGCAACTGCGACAGTAAAAATTGAACAGTTCATTTTTGAAAATTCGGAGCAAACTAAATCACTTGTAGAAAATCCCACAGAACGCTTACTGAATAGGGAAAATTCAACAGTAGGCTTGGATGAAAGTATGGTGATTTAATATATCCAAAATCAAGAGAAGAATGATGAGTTCAGGGAGCAACTGAAGTTTGGCATGTAATACGCTTTGAGCGTTAACTTAAGCCCTTTGAGGGCGTAACCCAATAAGCCTCGGGCTTTGCCGAAAGTAGTTTAACTGACACGACTTATTTGGTATAATGTATACAATATGATTTTAAGCAAGAGGAAATATGATGGAAACAAATAGTACAGATTGGCGATATACAGTTATGCCGGCCGTGTTTACATGGCTAAAAGAGTCAGAATCCGGTGTCCTTGAAATTGACTTTGATGTAACACAAAAACAGGCCGCAAGTGTTTTAAAAGCTCAGGGAAAGGGCGGAAGCAGAATGGGTGGACTTGTCGCTTCTGGTACTCTGGGTGAGAATAGCTACCTGAGCACACAGCAGCGTCTTTCTTTACTTAAATCCCTTTCTGAGGTTGCTAGAGAATACAATGTCCCGTTAATCAGTGGCGCTGCAGCTGAAACTAAAGAAGAGCTTGCTAAAATCATTGAAGGACTCGCAACGGTTGGCGTGGATACAGTCATGGTGATGCCACCAAAAACTAAGTCGACTCCTTCTGATGAAGAAATGTATGCGTACTATGAGCTTGCTGCAATAGCTGCAAAAGAGGCAGGCGTAACAATTATGCCTTATAACAACCCTGATGCAGCCGGATATCATGCAATTTCAACAGATATTCTTAGAAGACTTGCTGCTCTACCTGAAGTAACGGCTCTTAAAATATCGACTACAGATGTGTCAACTATTGAAACGCTGATGTTAGAGAACAAAGATTTAAAGATTTTGGCAGGTGTTGACACGGTAACTGTACACGCAGGACTTGCTGGAGCATGCGGTGGGATTACAGGTGTAGGTACTATCTTCCCAAAAGCTAGTGTTACTATGCAGGAGCATGTTTTAAAAGGCGAATGGGCTGAGGCAAATAAAATTTCTCAGGCTATGAATTCTATATCATATCTAGATGCTCAACCGTTGCTTATGGAATACCTTAAGTTTGCTATGGGAATTCATCATAATGATGCTGATGGAGGGCTTCGTACCCTTGGTAAGAAATTAACTCAACAGCAAATTGATGATGTCCGCGCACGATATATTCTAGCAAAAGAAAGACTTGAACTTCTGGATTTAATAGACTGATCCTTTCAAATATTCAAAAAGATAAAGCTCCGTTTTTACTGGGCTTTATCATTACCCCTATGGACAAGTCTTTAAGATTAGCGGGCACTGTTGAATATGCCGGACTAAACGCACCAGCAAATTATAAACGTGCTGAAATGTTAAAAGATAATGTCGCTCTAATTAGGCTATAACAAAGCGGTTAATGAAGTTAAGTTTCATCGACTCAAACAAGCAAGGCTGTGTGATAATAAATCACACGGCCTTTTTTTTATCCATACTTACTCGTTTGAGATTATACCAAGTTGATTAAGTTCTTTCCCACTCAGCGAGAATTAAAAGGCTTAGAGGCAAGGCATTGATTGAAGAGAATGGTTATTCCCTTATCAAAATCAATAACGCGGCATATAAACCTTTTAAACTCGCCCTCTGGGAGCTTTCTCGATGTTCCCTAACATCGTTAAGTTTATTTGATTTAGAATGACTAAACCGAAACAAATTTGCCTTGTTATTGAACATCGAGCAGAGCTCTGAGTTGGGAAGAAATTTAATCAAATTGGTATTAGCCCCAATCAAGCAAACGCTGCTGCCCTTCAATTTTTAAAATCTCAGTGATATCTTGCGACATCTCAATAACCCCTTTGTAGTTATCTTCTTTATCCCTGAGAGCAAAATAACGAATATGAATTTTTTTATCTTTAAAGTTAATCCAAAACTCAGCGGTATCTTGAGTGCCCTTCTTAAAGGCTTCAAGAATTTGTAAAACAGGGTCTACCGATTTAGGCGGATGACAGAATTTAACTTCTCGACCAATAATACCAGCCGAGCGAGGGAAAACGCGATTTTCACCACGGTTATAAAACACAACGATGTCATTTTCATCAACATAGGTTAAATCAACCGGCATAAACTGCAGCATTAAATTAAGCTGCTCAGCAGACATGTAGCCTTCATTCATACGTATTCGGTCATCGGTTGAAAAAGGTAAACGCCGTTTACGTCTATCTTCACCTGGATGTACATATTCTTCTTCCGCAGTTTCTTTTGGGTACGCGACTGGCTCTTGAGATAACATCCAACCAATTTCTACATCACCTTCACGCATCTCTTTCCAATCATCTTCACTAAGTAACTCGAGCGCATTAGGAAACAATCTATGCTCCTCAACTTCCATCAGATGAAACAACTCACCAGCAATACGTTTCACAATACGTGAGACTTTATTTAATGTTTTAGCTTCAATACAAGCACGTACCTCACGGAATAAATCACGAATTTCATCATGAAAGGCCCACATTCCTTGACTAGGCCCAGTCCAACCATGTTTTTCAAGATAAGGGAAAAGTTGGTTTTCTTTGCGAGAGAAACGCTTTTCAACTTCAGCGAGTTGATTAAACAAATTAAAAAATAGTTCAAAATCTTGCTCTGCATCAGATCCTGTAAGTTGTGACAATAATGACTGGATTAAGTGATTTTCTTCAAAATAAACTGTTACCGGATGCCCTTCAGGTAGTTCGGTAACATATTGCGGCCAAGAATTCATGAGTGACTCTACTAAAAAATAAAGCGTTATTTTGGCAAACTCTCATGAAAGGAATTTAGGTATAGATCATTAATTTGGCTTTTAATGATATTTAATTGAGCAAATTGATTAAATTGTATTTTAGCGCCCGTTCACACAATTCTAATTTTCAATCAAACTGATCACTATTAAAACAATTGTAATCATCAAGTCACACTATCTCGATAGAGCTGGTGGAAACAGTTATTACAGCAAGTATTATTTTATTAGCGTGGCAGATAACTTAAAGCACCACCAACAACCAAGCTTAAGTTTGCGTTATCCGGTATTAGTATCTCCAAGCTTTGCTCTACTGCTGGTTTGTTTTTACTGCAGTACACAGCGATATTATTTTACTTGAAGCGGAAAAGTTAATGACCCTAGCCAGCTTTAATATTTAAGTTAGATAAAAATGGAGAATGACAATTTTGTTGTGTTTTATAGTTTTTTCAGTCTGAATAAACCTATAGTTAGGATGTTCAGATCATGTGCCTATTTCATATCAACAGCTTAGTATGGTTATTTTTTGACTGGTCATTAAGTACAATCAATTTTATAGTTCCACACCATTTTTTATCAATAAAGCCATATAGAACCTATACTGGAGTAAACCAACTAATTCAATAAATATGAGCCACTTATATGAACGATCTTTTAGAGCCTCATGGAAGCTTTAATCTTAGCGTCAGTAATAATATTTTAATCGCTAGGTTATCCGACTCATGGAATAAAGAATGCGCTGAAGACTTTTCCATTAACTTTAAAATTAAAGCAAGCCCATTACTAGGCAAGCCTTGGGGACATTTGGTTTTTTTAGATAACTGGAACCTAGGTGTACCTGAAATGCTACCTATAATTACAGAGTTGGTTACATGGTGTATAGAGAACGGTTTGGAAAAATCCGCCCAAGTTTATAATGACTCTATGATAAAAAAATATACTATTGATCAAATGGTAGTTAAACAAAAAGGGGGATTTGAAAGACGAATTTTTGCTGAACCAGACAAGGCAATTACTTGGTTAAGCCAATACGGTTTTATAGTTGATGAAAATATCTGTCCTCAAGATGCTGTTTGAATATCCCATACAAAAATTATTTGGCTGATTTAAATTCTCCCAATATGAGAATTAACGAATATTCTCCCTTATATTTCCCTATAGACAGAGGCGTTTAGTATCAATAACTCATATGAATTTTTAAGTAGAATACTTGATTCAATCACTGACCATATTGTTGTGATTGATGAAACAGGTAAGATTCAATATGTAAATAAAAGTTGGTCAACATTTGGAAGTAATAATGCGTGCATAATTGGGCCTAACTGGAGTGAAGTCAACTACATTGTAGAGTGTGATAAGGGCTCGGCAATGGGGGATGAATTTAGCACTAAAGCGGGGGCTGGAATTAGGCGTGTTATTGAAAACCGGGATACTACTTTTTATCTTGAGTACCCTTGTCATAGTCCCGATGATAAACGTTGGTTTATGATGAGCGTAACCCACTTCCAAATTTCAGAAAGACACTTTTTCGTTATTTCGCACAAGAATATTACAGAACGAAAATTAGCCGAAGAAGAAGTAAGTCATTTAGCAAGAATAGATGGCCTTACAAACATTCCAAATAGACGAACGTTTGACAACTTTATTCATGAAGAATGGAATAGATGCACTAGACTGCAAAAACCAATTTGTTTAGCTATAGTCGATTTAGATTACTTCAAATTATTAAATGATGACTATGGACACCAAACTGGTGATGAGTGCTTAATCAAAATGGGAGAATTACTCAAAGAATTCGTAAATAGACCTAGCGATATTTGTGCAAGGTATGGTGGTGAAGAGTTTGCTCTGGTATGGGCCGATACATCACTTAAGCAGGCTAAATTAATATGTGAAAGGTTACTAACAAAAATAGTTGAACTTAATATCCCAAACAAAAATTCAGCTACACGTAATTACTTAACAGCTAGTATTGGTTTGGCTGAAATGATACCTGCTCGTAAAGATAAAGAGCACGAATTAATAGGTAAAGCAGATAGAATGCTTTATAAAGCAAAAGGTAGTGGGAGAAATAAGGTTTCGAGCTAAACTTATCCCCTAAGAATAGACTTAGCTGTAGGGCTTATTTATGAGTGTATATCAAATGTTATCTCTATAAAGCTTAAATAACCTGATCAGTGCAAGAAAATTAGATATAGTTCTTGGTACCCCCTCGAAAATCAAACTATGATAGTAAAATCACCATTATTGTAGGAATAATAGTGGCTAAGCAGACTATTTTTTCTGATAAATCAACACCTAACGTAGGTCTTCTTTGTGCTAAAACCCCTTACTTTGCTAACCTATTAGCCCCGCAGTAACTAACCTAAAAACAAATAACCAACAAAACCAAGCCAACTCAAACCTAATAAAAACCAAGGTAGTTTATTGCTACCTTTAACGTCTTCTGACTCATCCAAACCAGCCAGAGCTTCAGCGGTTCTCTGCTTTTGTTTTACTTGTTGCTTACGGTCCTTATCTCGTTCACGCGATTTTTTACTTTGCTGTTTTTTATACTCAGCGATGCCTTTTTCAATGCCTTGGGCAATTAATTTGGTTTGATCTTTAGTTTGCCCTTTCTTTTGAATACCTTTGGCAACTTTTGTCGCTTGCTCTTGCGTTTCTAATGATACTTTATTATTCATAGATAGGATCTCTTTGTTACTTTGTTTGGCCAGTTAAAAAGTGCCGCTAAAACTAACACCATAATGACCACTATTAGCCGTTGGTGAAATGGTAATGCCTGAGTAAGGCTCCGTGAAATATAAGCCTGAAATAATACCTATGGCTGCCCCCGCTAAAACATCTTCTACATAATGCTTATCACTTTGAACTCGACTATAGCCAACAAAAGTGGCTCCAATATAGGCAGGAATGCCCCACTGCCAGCCGTAACGTTGCTGAATAAATGTTGCTGAGGCAAAACTATCGGCGGTATGACCTGAAGGAAATGAGTCATCACCTGAGCCGTCTGGTCTGTCTTTATCTACGGAAAATTTTAAACCTTCAACCGCGACACGAGAGACTACTCCTGACTTAATTAACTGCCAGCTACCTTGATAGTTATCTTCTATTATTATACTTGCACCTAATGCCGCTGCAGGTAACAGCAAGTGCATAATATCACCTGACTTTTCTAGGTTAGATTTTGCTGATACCGAGCCAACTGCCAGCATTAAAAATACCCATAAAAATGTCTTCACCTAACTTACTCATAAAATAACAAATATTGACCGTCTTTATACCTAGCAAAATCAATAATTGCAAAGTTGATTTTCTTACACTCCGCTTCACTAACTAATGACTGATGAACGACAACGCACTGTTTTAGTTGCAGCACCAGATGACATTGTAAAGTTGTACTGACAATAACTTCATCGAGTAAAGTCTACCGTTAAACGTATCCTAGTTGACAATTTTTTAACATGAGAGAGAATGACTGAGTCCAAAGTGGTTCTGTTAGCCATATATATTGGCTAACATGAATAAAAACAAGTGATAAAGCGAGCTGAATCTAAGTTGATAAAACAACAATAAAACCACTTGGTTTAATGCCGCTACGCACCTGTATTATTAATTAATTTAAACCGCTAGTTATATCTAATTCAATTAAAAAGAGATCTCTTTCATGAAAAAATCGTTGATAGCCATTGCCTTAGCAGCCACATTCATTGGTGGTTGTGGCATGTTTACTGCCAGTAATGACAGTAATAATAAAAATATTGTCGCCAGTAAAGCCGAGCTAGGCAGCTTTGGTGTTGATTTAAGTGCCCGCAATGAAGTTGTAAAACCTGGTGATGACTTCTTTATGTATGCCAGTGGGACTTGGTATGATCATTATGTAATGCCTGCAGATAAAACCCGTTATGGTGCTTTTACTGGTTTAGCTGAGCGTAGTGAAACACAAGTAAAAGAAATTATTGATGATATTACTAGTCGCACTAACCTTAACGCCGACGAGCAGTTAGTTGCTAATTTTTATCAAGCATATATGGATACTGAAACCGTTAATAAATTGGGCATCAGCCCAATTCAGTCAACGTTAGATCAAATTAGCGCGGTAAAAAATACACAAGACTTAACCAAAATATTTGGTGAAGCATGGTTAACAGGCACAGAGTCTCCTCTTGGTGGTTATATGTGGTTTAACCGTTTAGACCCGAATCAATATGAAATGTCTGTGGGTGCTGGTGGTTTAGGACTGCCTGATCGTTCTTATTACTTAGAAGAAAGTGAGCGTTTTGAGAAAACCCGTAATGCTTATGTAGCACACATCGCTACTATGCTAGCTTTTGCTGGTATTGAAAATAGCCAAAAACGTGCTGAACAAATTTTAGCGCTAGAAACAAAAATAGCTCAAGGTCATTGGCCGCGTGAGAAAAAACGTAACCGTGACTTAACCTTAAACCAAGTAAAACGAGCTGATTTAGCCAAGCAATATCCTGACTTTGATTGGGATACGTATTTTGCTCAATCCGGTTATAAAGTACCACAGCTTAATATTTCTCAGCCAGAGCCCGTCAAGGCAATGATCGCTTTAGTTAACGCTGAGCCTTTATCTGTTTGGCAAGATTACCTAACCTTCCATACGATTAGTGGCAATGCCGGTTTATTATCTGAAGATATTTATGCCGCTAACTTTGCTTTTTATGGTAAAGAACTAAACGGTCAACAAGAGCCTCGTCCACGTTGGAAGCGCGCTATTGGTGAAATGTCTGATACTGAATCTTTAGGTTTTGCTATTGGCAAAGTGTATGTAGCGCGTTTCTTCCCTGAAAGCTCTAAATTACAGATGGCGCAATTAGTTGAAAATTTACGTACCGCACTGGGTCAGCGTATCGACGGTCTTGATTGGATGGGTGAAGAAACTAAAGTAAATGCTCATGCTAAGCTTGCTGCTTTTAACCCGAAAATTGGTTACCCTGATATATGGCAAGAGTTTGACGGCGTAACTATTTCTAAAACTGACCTCGTCGGTAACATTAAAAACCTACGTCAATTTTTCCAAGCTGATAGTGTTGCCAAAGAGTTGAAGAAAACCGATCGTAATCGTTGGGGCATGACGCCACAACGCGTTAATGCTTACTACAATAGTTCATTTAACGAAATTGTCTTTCCTGCAGCAATTTTACAACCACCATTTTTCGATCCAAATGCAGACGCAGCAGTTAACTACGGTGCTATTGGTGCGGTAATTGGTCATGAAATGGGTCATGGTTTTGATGATCAAGGTTCAAAGTCAGATGCTAATGGTATTCAACGTAACTGGTGGACTGATGAAGATCGCGATGCCTTTGATGCTAAAGCAGACCAATTAGTCGAACAATACAATAAGTATGAGCCTATTGCTGATAACTTTGTTAACGGTCGTAACAGCCTAGGCGAAAACATTGGTGATGTTGGCGGTTTATCAATGGCCTACCATGCCTATAGATTAAGCTTAAATGGTAAAGAAGCACCGGTTATTAATGGCATTTCTGGTGACCAACGTTTCTTCTTAGCTTGGGCACAAGTCTGGAAAGAGAAACGCACAGAAAAGAGTATGTTAAATCAGTTACGTGGCGGCACACATGCACCGGGCCGTTTTCGTGCTCAAGCACCGCGTAACCACGATGCATGGTACAAAGCGTTTGACGTGAAACCAGGCGATGCCTTGTACTTACCAGAAGATGAACGCGTACGTATCTGGTAGTAAGGGTAATACGAAGAGTACCGTTTAACGGATAAATCACTCTAATCAAAAATGCCAGTCAGATAATCTGACTGGCATTTTTATTGGGCAACTATTTTCTAATTTATTATGTCTATGTATTATTTACTCATTAGACAACCAATTATAAGAATTAGTTAAATTTAAAGCGGGATACTAAGTCATTTAGGTGAGCAGCCTTATCTCTTAATTCACTACAAGCAATGGAGGTTTGCTGAACGATTTCACTATTAGCACGTGAAATATCAGCAACGGCAGTAACGTGTGGATTAATTTCACCAACAACATTAGATTGCTCCCCTGTCGCCGTCGCAATTTGTAAGTTCATATCATTCATAATACTGATACTCTCCGAGATACTTTCTAAATGCTTACCCGAGTGCCCAGCCTCTGTTTGACTGGTGTTACTTAAGATTGTGCTTTGAGAAATAGCAGCAACCACCTCTTCTGTTTTAGCTTGCAGCTTTTCAATAATATTTTTAATTTCTTCGGTAGAATCATGACTGCGTGATGCTAAAGTTCTGACTTCATCAGCAACCACGGCAAAGCCTCTACCTTGCTCTCCTGCACGAGCAGCTTCGATAGCGGCATTAAGCGCTAATAAGTTAGTTTGCTCTGACACACTTCGGATTACTTCAACAACCGTATCAATAGAACGGGCATCATCGGCTAATTGGGCGATCATGGCGCTAGTAGAAACAAGTTGCTCACTCATATCTGACACACTGGCAATGGTCTGTACCACAGAATCATTACCTTGCTGCACTGTTGCATCAGCAGCCTGAGCAGTTTCTGCTGCATTATTAGCGCTACCGGCAATTTCTTCTGCAGTCATGCCCATTTCATGCATTGCTGTCGCAATTTGCTCAACTCTACTAACTTGTTCATTAATCTCTGATTCCATTAACTTGGCTTGGGAATCTATTTGCTCAATAGCACTAGAGAGTTCATTGCCGGTATTAGAAACTTGTTGCAATAATTCGCTTAAATGGCTAACAAATTGGTTATAACCTCTTGCCATAGTACCCGCCTCGTCTTGACGTGAATCATCTAAACGACGCGTTAAATCTCCGCCACCTTTGCCAATCTCAGCCAACATATCAGCAAGCTGACCAAAAGGTTCAATTAAACGAGAAATAAGCCAAGTACTAACAAACGCAAAAATTACCGCGATAATAAGTCCCATCATGACTAATGCCCATGTCGCTTGCGTTAGTCCACCAAGCACTTCTTCCTTAGGTACCTCTGCAACCACATACCAACCAATACTGTCTAAATAGCGACTAGCAATAAGGGTTTGAGTGCCGTTTAGGGTGAATTCAGTTGAGCTAAATTGTGCTTTCGCTAAAAGATTTTGGCTATTGCTAACGCCGAGATCAGCTAAGCTTTTACCGATTTGTTGAGTATCAGGATGAAGTTTTATTTTGCCCTGCTGATCAACTAAAAACACTTTCCCTGTTTGGGCAATACGATACTGACTTATCGTTTTAGCCATGTTCTGCAGTGATAAGCCAACGCCTACCACCGCGCTAGGCTTACCAGAGACTCTCATTAAATAGTTAATAAATAAAGTGGGGATATTGGTTTCTTCATCAACATCTAAACTCAACTCATATTTTTTACCACTACCGATAAAATCATAGAACCACTGATCTTTATTGTCTTGTGGTGACAACGTTTTAAAAAGCCCGCTAGGTGTAAAATAATTTCCTGTTTTGGCTGAGACTAAAAAAGCGCTAATGGTGTTGAACTCACCTTGGATACTTTTCAAATTTGCGATTACTTGTTGACGATCTTCATCTTGTTCGCCATTAGTAATAAACTGCTGCGAATAAAGGCTACTCGACATAGTTTGCGATACGGTAATAGGTAACAGTAAATGTGCATCTAAGTTATTGGCTACCTCGCCAAGCGCTGCCGGTAATTCCCTTTCAATGGCAGCTTCTAAAATAATGGACCTACTGGAGTTAAGAGCAAAAGCACTCACTATCAATATAGATAACACCACGGCGGTCAAGGTAGTAAGGACAACTTTACGGCGAATAGTTAAATTCAACATAGATAAATATCTTCCTTTGAAGTAAAAGTAGAACAGGATCAGGGGTTAAAACAAGGTCTTAAAACTTACAATAACTTATAAGCTTCTGACTACATATATAATTTATAGATCTTTTAAGTCAGTTAATCAAAGATCTAGACCAATTTGAGTATAGTTCAGATAACATCATAATTTTTAACATAGCCGTTATCACCACTTGTTGACTCCACATAGTGAAAAGCCAGTATTCATTAAATAAAGTATTCGTAATAATTTCCTTCCGTTGCTACAAAACATCTATAAAACATCTATAAAAAAAGACCAAGCTAATTAAAACTTGATCTTTTTATTTATCTTCCATGCCTTATTAAGTCATTATCAGCCAATTTTATAATGACTCAACATGCAAATTTTCTTATTTCGCTTATTTTATTCAGCCGTCTTTGTTTTATATTTTTCAAACCAGGCAAGACTGTGTTCAACTTTAGTGATCATTCTTGATGGTTTACCGGCAATACCATGTGGCGATCCCGGTACTTTCACTAGCACTGTATCTACTCTTCTTAGTTTAAGCGCTTGATAAAACTGCTCTGTTTGCGCCATTGGTGTACGTAAATCTTCTTCTCCTGTTATTAACATAGTCGGGGTTGTGACATTACCCACCAGTGACATAGGCGAACGTTTCCAATAATGTTCTACATGTTCCCACGGCATGCCAGGAAATTGCGTCGGTATTTGCCCTAAACCACTATCTGCTGTTAGCACCTTACTTAACCAGTTAATAACCGGTTTAACCACAACGGCAGCAGAGAAGCGATCAGTTAAACCAATAGCGTAGGCAGTCGCAATGCCTCCGGCAGAGCCGCCAGCAATGAATAAGTTATTCTCATCAATAAATCCTAACGCCAACATGGCATCAACACCTGAGTTATGATCAGCAAAATCTTCTTTAGAGCTGTATTTATATTTTAATAACATGGCAAAACGCTCACCATAAGAGCTACTACCACGGTGGTTATCATAAAAAATAACATAGCCTTGTGCAGCATAGCGTTGTAATTCTGCAGAAAAGTGTGGCCCATAGGCTAAATGAGGACCACCATGGATCTCTAAAATAAGTGGATACTTTTTCTTAGAGTCAAAGTTTGGCGGAGTAATATACCAACCTTGAATTGGCTCACCATCAAATGAAGACTTATAATTGACCTCATGTACTTTACCTAACGTTTTATGATCCAATAAATCTTCATTTAACTGCGTTAACTGAGCCACTTTTTTGTGCGTATTAATGACGGCTACATTTGCGGGGCGTGAAGCACTGCCTTGAGTAAAGGCCATGTAACCTTGGTTTGAAGCCGTGAAACTACCACTAATATAAGGACGACCAAGACTCGTACCAGCAAGCGTATCAGTTAAGTCTTTCACTTTACCTTTAGTGCTTAAAGTGGCAAGTTTACGTTTGCCAAAATCATCGTAGCTTATTGCTAATAATGAACTTGATAACCACTGTGGGTCTCTTATTGAACGGTCAAAATCACTGGCAATAGCGGTTACTTTTTTAGTATTCCAATCCATAATGTTTAATTTTGCATTACGGTAAGGATTCAGTGCATTAGAGGTCGATAAAAAAGCAAGTTTCTTACCGTTCTCTGAAAATACAGGATTATATTCTTTACCCGGTGTTGAAGTGAGTTGCTTAAGTTCACCACCTTTTAGCATGACTTTGAATAAATCGCCTTCCAGTGATTTATATTCCCAATCTTTTATCCTATTTGCTGAAAAAACGATCGCATCACTTTTTTTATTCCAAGTAAGCTGTCCGCTATGATGAAAATCCCCTTGCGTTATTTGGCGAGGTGTACCGCCCTCACTAGGTAAAACAAAAATATGTTTATAACCTGGTTTAAGTAAACCTCGACCATCCGCTTGATAGTATGCTTGATCAATAACTACAACAGGTTTTGACCAGTTAGCCCCTTTTGGTTTTGCTGGCATTTTGGCAATAACCGTTCTCTTCTGGGCAACAAGTTGAGTAAACGCTAGCCACTTACCATCGGGTGACCAGGTTAAACTTCCGACACTACCTTGCACCTGACTGATTAATGCGGTGCGGTTTTGTTCAAGATAATGTACGTGAATTTGATAACTACCTGTTAGGTTACTTACAAACGCTATTTTTTCGCCATCAGCAGACCAACGTGGTTGGGAGTATTGTTTGTCATCTGAAAAAAGTGGCAACTGCTTTTTAGATTTAACATCAATCAACCAGAGGTTTTTATTTTTTCCATCGGTCATGATGTCGTTAGAATTTCTGATATAAACTATTTTATCGCCATCAGGGGAAATTTGTGGATCACTGGCATATTCCAGTGAGAAAATATCTTTAGCTTCAAAAAGACTATTAGTCGCTGCATTAGTAGATATAGCACTGTTAGCCACAGTGATGAACGGTGTACTTAGCACACTAACAGCCAAAAATAATCGACTAGAAAAGCGGGATAAAAAGCGCATTGGTTTACTCCAAATGAAAATGAGTTTGAGTGTCACTCATTATGTGATCAATAACTGTTGTTTATTGTATACAAAACAGCAGAAGTTCACAGGAGTTATCACCGAGTTCTACCTTGTATCTTGGTACATTAGTCGCAAGAATCGACTTAACTGCACTTAGTACTTATATAAAGACGTTCTAAAGAGACTTAATTATATATTTTGGAAGGTAACGAATAAGATAATACCAAGCCGTTACAAAATGTATTTATTGACTATTTTTTATTTTAAATATGATCAATGCCAGTTAATATCTAGCCGGCATTTGATGTTTAAAAAATAATAGATTCAGTTTAAGCATCAGTGATGATGATAAAATAACAATCTAAATGGAAATTAACATGTTAAAAAAGATAAAAATTTACGGCTCAATCTTCATCTTATTAGTGATCGCTTTATTCATATTTAAGAGTTTATCAAAGAATGAAGTTGGTGATATATCGTTAGGGTTTTTCACCTTAAAGGACATAAAAGTGTCGTCTTTAGATGACGATAAAATTTCAGGTGTCACTTGTCACATAGCATCAATTGAAGCCAACTTAAGTTTAGCTGACCCGAGTGATAGTTCTATATCTTGCCGTCAAACAGGTGATATAACTCCTGAAATGATCGCTACGATTGATAAAAGTAAATCTGGTGAAGTAGTGTTCAAGCAATCAAAAAGTATCTTCTTCAAGACCATGAAAGTTAGACGCATATACGATGCTGAAAATCAAACCCTGCTCTACCTTTCTTATACGACAAAAGAAACAGAGGGTAGTTACAAGCACAGCCTTTCTACAGTGCCTTTATGGGGAACTAAAGCTTATACTTCGCCAAAGATTATGTTAAATAATTAGCGGGTTATTTTTAAGTCACGTAGTAACGTGGCTTTTATTTTTTTGTTATTGATCATTGTAAAATATTGATAATTAAAGAGACAATCTCGCTTTAGGTAAAGTAACACTAAATTGCGCGCCACCTAACTCCGACGAGTTTTCAATAATTAGTTCACCATGATGCCACTCAACAATACGCTTGACGATGGCAAGACCCATGCCGTAGCCTTTGACTTTATTATCGGCTCCTTCTCCACGTATAAAAGGTTTGATGATTTTTTCTCTTTGCTCAGTCGGGATCCCCAGTCCATCATCGCTAACCGTAACAATAATATCATTTCTTTTTTCTGCGATTTTCACGTGAATATTTCCGCGACAGTACTGGTGGGCATTTTGTAATAAGTTGCTCATCAAAATCATCAAATATGACAGATCGCCATCAACGAATACGGACTGTTTCGGTGAATCCAATGTCACTTGCACAGTGTCCTGACTTTTATTATTAATACAGGTGGTGGTGAGTGCTAAAAAATCAACGGGCGCTTTGTTTAAGGTAATTAAGGTTTGGTCTAAGCGAGCATAACTAAGCAAGCTTTCCACTAAATCTACCATTTCATCAACGTTATCACTAATGCGTTGCTCAAACCGCTTTCTCAACACCGGATCATCTTCTTCTTGAATGGTATCAATACCAAAACGAATTCTTGCCAGTGGCGTGCGTAGGTCGTGAGAAACCGCACTACTTAACAATTTTATATCGGTCACTAAATCATCAATACGCTGAGCCATGCGATTAAACTCCAGTTCTAAATCACGGATATACGAAATAGAACCGACATTAATACGCTGACTCAAATTACCTTCACCAAATGATTTAGCCGTTTGACGTAAAGTCATTAGCCTCCTCATTAACGGGTAAAGCCAAAGTAGCATGAGTAGCAATACCGCTAAATAAAAGAGGCTGGTCAGTAAAATAGGTAAAAATGAATTACGTTGATTAACTGCTACCGGTAAAGTTGTTAACACCAATACTTCATCTGTACGAGCAAGGTAGAAATGCATTGCGATACTGTTATCGGTTTCAAGTAATAACGGCTGTCCTGCAATTAAATCGGTCAATAGAGCTTGTGGTAGAGGAAAGTTAGTTATCGGTTTTAAACGTAACGACAACAGGCCTTCATTTGGCCATTTTTCAATAAATTCTTGGCGGTTTTCTATACCTGAAAGTGCTATTGATAAGTGAGCACCTACTTGCTCTAATGTATCTACTACACTTTGTTGTCCATTAGTTTCTTGACTAGATTGTTCTGATTTTTGGTTAAGAAATTGATTATAAATACCATCAAACATCCAGCCTAAACCAATCGTAGCGATAAGTACGACCGCAACTAATGAAAGTGTTAAGTTACGCATTGAGTTAGCCTATTATCTTTGAAGGAAGGTTTAAACGAGCTAGCAAGATTTCACTTGCAAGCTCGTCAGGTGTTCAAGGGACGAGTAAAAATTGAGCTAGGTGCTTACCAAACATCATTGGCAAATAAGTAACCTTTGCCCCAAATAGTTTTGATACGAAAAGGCTCTGACGAATCATCTTTTAATTTTTTACGTAATCTTGAAATGCGTAAATCAATTGAGCGGTCAAAACCATCATAATCAAAACCACGAAAATGACTAACAAGCTCTTTTCGTGAAACCACCTGCCCTGCTTTTGTGGCAAGAAACCATAAAACATCAAATTCATTAGAAGAGACTTTTATCAACTCGCCATCAAGGCTAACGCTGCGGGCTTGTTCGCTAATCACTAAACCGCTAAATTTTAGTACGCCTTTAGACTCAAGTTCTTCAGCGGTTAATTGATGAGTATTGTTATTATCTACTGGTCGAGCTTTATCTTCTCGACGCAGTAATCCTCGAATACGGGCTAGTAAGACTCTTGCTCTAACGGGTTTGGTAATATAATCATCTGCGCCCATCTCTAGTCCAAGTACTTCGTCAATTTCTTCATCACGCGCTGTGATCATAATGATTGGGTTAGTAAAGCTGGCCCGAACTGTTTTACAGACATCGAGCCCATCCATGCCAGGTAGCATGCCATCAAGTAAGACAATATCGGGGTTGAGTGATTGAATAAGTTCAACCGCTTCATCACCACGATGGCATGTAGTTACCTTAAAGTCGCGTCCTGTTAAATAATCCGCAATCCACTCAGCAAGATCAATATCATCTTCAACCAACAAAATATGCGCGCCTGCATGTGCTGCCATTAACTACAATCCCTACTCAGTGTCTTATCATGTATTGCTATTATTAGAAGGTATTCTTAAAAGGTATCATTAAAAGTACGGTTACAAGGTATGAGTAAAGGTGCCTCTAATAAATATCATTAGAATATACGCCAAGACTTTCTTGGTTGTCCTTTTTTCTTATGTACCCAAGCCATTTTTACCACAGCTGTTGCTACCGATAAACTTTCATTTTGACGCCTTAATGAAAATTCTACATTTACCTTACTATCAAATGATTTTTTCAATTCACCCGTATTTTTATTTATCCAACAATTAAGCGCCTTAGCATCGCCTGTCGTATACAAACAATAATTACCCGGCGTATCAACTTGCCAACTTAATTCGACTGAAACATAACAAGCTTGACCTTGTCGCATAGCCACACACTGCTCAGGGCTTACGTTCATACTTGCTTGAATTTCTGTCGCATTAGCCACTGAGCTTATGGCGAGTAATAACATCAATAAACAGGACGTTTTTATTTGTAAAAATAGCCTTTGTAACTGTTTTTTAGCGTGCATAATCATGCTCCTCTAAAAAACAAACGTTAATAGAAGACCGCCTCTAACACCGTCTTCAACGGTATCTTGACGTGCAGCAACACTTCGGTCAGAAAGTGCATTATAGCCAACATAGCTACCGATAACCCAGTCTGTCGTTAAAGGATATTCAACACCAACTTCGGCGGAATAACTAATACCTGCTGATGTTGATAAATCATCTTCCACCCAGGTTTGCATGCCATAAGGGGTGACTTCTTTAGAGCGATACTGCGCCCCTACGTTAGTATAGAAATTGATATTTCTATACTGCAAGTTATAGCTGTATGAAATAGACGCTTCGATACCATCGCTACCTTCGCCATTACGACTAACTGGCGAATAAATCATTTGCACCTGACTGTTTTCATAAAAACCGGTCATTCTAAGACCTGCACGTTCATCTTCATTACGCGTTTGAATGCCTTCTAAGCCTTCAATGCCTCGGGTGCTGTATTGGTAAAACAAATCAAATGAGTAATCTTCACTATTGTAGAAGTTTACACCCCAAGCAGGCATAGAATACATACCTTGAATTCGTCTGGTACTAATACCTGGCGATTCCATAAACAGTCCAAGAAGCTGTACGCGATAACTAATCACCACATCAAATTCTGACTCTGTATCTACATTCGCAGCAAAAGAATAATCATCTCCAACGCTGCTTACAGCGCTGACATCTACATAAAATCCATCACGGCGATTTTTAAAAAAGCGATGTAACTTCTCAATTTTTTCACATTTTTCATCATCATCTTCACAACTGTGTGATTGATGAGCTTCATCTTCACAGTCACCGATACAAAAAGAATAATCGTCATCATCTTTTGACTCTGCTTCTTTTTTACTGTCTACCGTAATCTCTTTTTCAACGGAGTCATCTTTTGTTATTTTTTCATCCGCATTATGTTTAGCTATTTCAGTATTTTTACTAGGGTCTTGCTGTGTAGGTGATGCCGATATTGTTGACTCAGTAGTTTTACTTTCAAGTTCGGCATCTGCATTAGCAGTAAAAGAAGTCAAAATGACACTGGTGGCAACTAAGCTAACTACGGCTGTTTTTGTTAAATGTTTCATATATTCCCTGTGAACGTCTGTGTTTGATAACCGTAATATTAACGAAGGTTTACCAAAAAAGACGTAACACAAATTAAGCTGATGTATCAATTTGTATCATATCTTAACGCAATAATAACATCGCTTTACACATGCAGGAATGGGGAGAATGTAACTAAAAGCATATCGCTTTAAATTAAGCCGATTAATATGAATTTTGTCATGCGATTATCACAAATGTGTGGTTTTAAATGATAGATGTAATAGATAACAGATGTTTGATTAACAACCTGGCATCTTATTAAATAGCATGCGCCTTAAAAGTGGGCTATACCTTTGTTTAGGTAAAGTGAGTGTTATTTATACTATCAAGTAATTACTTATAAATTAGATAGTTACTCTGTAATAAAACCGTAACAAAACTGTCGTAATATAAAAATATAACTGTAACACGACTGCAATAAATACAGGTAATTAAAGGGATTTACAATGGATAGTTTAAGCATAAAATGGAAGTTGAGTTTATTAGCAATATTGGCAGGAATAGGTTTCGCAATATTGATGTTTTATAATTATTCAGCTACTTCAACACTAATGGAGTTCAATAATATTTCTCGAAAAACAGTTCAGCTTGAAGCTGAAATGTTAATGCTCAGACGCCATGAAAAGGATTTTATCGCTAGAAAAGATCTTAAATATCTAGAAAAATTTAAGCAAACATTCACTGAAGTCAAGGTAACTCTAGAGCAGATAGAGCGTCAGCTATTGTCTGTCGATATCACTAATCAACAAACAATTGAGCTTAGAGAGCTATTAACAACCTACCAGAACACCTTTTTTCTACTCGTTAAGCAACAGCAAATAGTAGGACTTAATGCTAAAGATGGCTTGTACGGCTCATTAAGAAATGAAGTACACCAAATAGAAAATTTACTAACCGAACATGAAAAATTGTCAGGCTCAAGTTATGAATTACATAGCTTAATGCGAACTATGCTAATGCTACGCAGACATGAAAAAGACTTCATGCTAAGACGCGATGTCAAATATGTTGATAAATTTAATAAACGTTTAGAGGTTATGCGTAATAAATTAATTAACAGTGAGATAAGTGGTGATTTTAAGCAAAAAACTGAACAGGCCTTAGATAACTATCAACAACAATTTTTACAACTTGTGCAAGGTGAGCAAAAGTTTGGGCTAAACAGTTCTCAAGGGCTGCTTGGCGAAATGAGAAATAATATTCATCAAAGTGAATCGCTATTAAAATTATTTAATCAATTCGCGCAAGAAAATATCGAGCAGCATATATCACACAAGGAATTGATTGATATCATTGTAGGCTTCAGCCTATTAATATCAATTATGCTAGCATTGATTACCATCGCCAATGGTATTTCCAGACGTATAACTAACTTATCAAAACTGATGATTTTAGTCGCAACGTCAAAAGATTTAAGTTTGCGAGCTAATGCTCATGGTCATGATGAAATCTGCGAAATGGCTAATATTTATAATGAAATGATGTCAGAATTTGAAACATTGATGTCTGAAGTAAAAGCTTCATCACTAGAACTAGAGCTGGCCTCTAAAAACTTGAAAGCATCAAGCTTACAAACGAGTACAGGTGTCAACCGACAGTTAAGCGATAGCGCACAAGTTGTCTCAGCCCTGACACAAGTGAGTGACTCAGTTGCAGAAGTTGCTTTTAATGCATCTGAAGCAGCTAAAGCTTCTCTTTCTGCCGAGCAAGCATCAAAAAGTGGTCATTTACTGATTAAAGAAAATCGAAAAAGTTTTGAAAAGCTTGTGATTGATATTGAAGCATCGGGTGCAATAATTCAGAATTTAAACAAAGAGAGTAATAATATCGAGGGCATGCTCAACGATATTAGAAGCATTGCTGACCAGACAAACTTGCTCGCCCTTAATGCTGCGATAGAAGCAGCTCGAGCCGGTGAACAAGGCAGAGGTTTTGCTGTTGTAGCGGATGAAGTTAGAACGCTTGCTCAGCGTTCAGCTGCATCGACACAAGAAATAGAACATGTCATTACCCGCCTACAGTCACTAGCGGCAGACGCAGTATTGGCCATGAGTTTAGGGAAATCTCAAGCAGAAAGTAGTGTGGTAGATACGCAAAATGTAGAGTTAGCCTTGATTGACATAAAAAACTACAGCGAAGCGGTAAGTGATATGAATCGACAAATAGCGACTGCAGCAGAACAGCAAGCCACTGTTGTGCAAGAGATTAACCGTAATTTAATGTCTATTACTGAAGTAGTAGAAGATACATCTAGCCTTACAGATACAATATCAGTCTCTAGTGAGCAACTACATCACTTATCTGAACAGCTTGGACTGCGTGTCATTAAATTTACGACTCATTAATGTAGAGTAAGCTAAATTTAATGCATAGATTAGCTAGCGATGATAAATGGCGTAATCTAGAAGTTTATTGAACTAACCTTTTATATTTATTTGGTTAGATCAATAAACATCTCTAACTATCACTGTAGTTATTAGCTAATAAGAATACTGCTCAAAGTTTGCAATATCTTTTCGTAAACGGCGCTGTTCTTTTATCGCTTCAATCTCTCGCCATTTACGTTTTCGCTGTTTTGTTTGACCTTTTTTATCCGGTCTTGTTAGCTCGTCGTCTTCATCGTCTAACACATGCGCTTCCTGCCAATACTCGTTTTCCATATTACTCTCCTATCATCCTCTTACCACTAATGTTAAATAGCAATTTAAGGGAGTTAGGTGAAAGTAATATGAAACAAAGATGACAATTTTATGAAAGTACTCGTTAGACCTTATACAACGATTAACGGTGTTACTGGGCTTTAATTTTCAAACCTTTTAAAAATGCAGATAAAACTTCATCAGAACAATTTTTATAATGCTTATTGCTTACATTTCTAAAGAGTGCGCTTAACTCATGCTTATCTAAGCTAAGTTCAGCTAATTCAAGAATAGAAATCACTTCTTCTGCTTTTAAAGACAAAGCAATTTTTACTTTATTAAAGATCATATTATTCGTTAACTCTTGCTCATTTTCACGTTCGGGTCCTTCACTTGGTCCACGTTGAGCAGTGATCAAACCATTTAAAAAGCTAGAAAATTGCACGTCTTCTATGGCTTGATATTCACTATCATCTTTCTCTTTAAAGAAGTTAGCTAACTGGTCTGCACTAATTTCACATTGGCTTAAAGCAAAAGTAGTTATAATTTTTTCATCAGTTAAGTCAAAGATAGTGCGGATGCGGCGAAGTATGTCGTTATTAATCATGTAATAGCCTAAAAGTTGTTTTGCTTAAGCAGTAATATATATAGCTGCTTGAAAAGTGTTTCAAAAGTATGCAGCCATTATAACTGACTCAGCCGCCCTTGGCGTGTTTTGATTTAATAAATGGCTATCTATCACGTTAAACACCAATTTTTCTAACATATAGTTAAGTAACTTCATAATAATTAGCTACATAAATTGTAATTTTTGCTAGTCAGTATAAAATATTAGTGATTTTAATCATTGTTAATAAAGGAAATTCAATGAGCACAATAGATACCTCTATCACACAACTCGAAACGCTTACTATGAAGGCATATGAACTTGGGCTTGCTTATGCTCCTAAGTTGGTTTTATCGATTCTTACTTTACTGATTGGTTTATGGATCATAAGTGGCATTAGTAAGTTAGTACAAGCATCAATGGTACGTTCAAAGGTTGATCCAACCTTAATCCCTTTTATGGGTAGCTTAGTCTCTTGGTTACTTAAAGTACTTTTATTTATCTCTGTTGCTTCAATGGTAGGCGTTGCGACTACGTCATTTATTGCCGTACTTGGTGCCGCTGGTTTAGCTATCGGTTTAGCATTACAAGGCAGTTTAGCCAACTTTGCCGGTGGTGTGTTAATTATGATATTCAAACCCTATAAAGTAGGTGATTTAATTGAATCTCAAGGCCATCTAGGAGTCGTTAAAGAAGTACAAATATTTAATACTATTTTGCTTTCACCACAATCAAAACGCATTATTATCCCTAATGGTTCAACGTCTAATGGCTCTGTTGTTAACTATAGCGTTGAAGGTAAAATACGTGTTGATCTCACTGTTGGTGTTTCTTATGATGCTGACATTGATCAAACCAAAGCCGTATTAATGGATGTACTTGTTAACAATGACAAAGTAATGCAAGAGCCCGCTCCGTTTGTGGGTCTATCAGAAATGGCTGATAGTTCGGTGAACTTTGCTGTTCGCCCACATTGTTTACCTGAGCACTACTGGGATGTTTACTTTAGTGTCAATGAAGCAATGAAGAAAGCATTGGATAAAAACGCGATTACTATTCCATTCCCACAGCGCGACGTACATTTGATTCAGTCATAGCTAACTCAATGGCTTTATTCTTCGGCCATAAATAGCTAATTTAACCTGAGGTTTAGATAAGAGTTTTGTAACTTATTGAAGTTAGGTGAACAAATTAACTTAAAGTTCCAGTGACGAAATTTAAGTGTCTATTAAGATATTTTTACAAACCAATAACTGGTTATTGGGAGTAAAAATAACGCTGATAGACGCTTAAATAGCGTTATTGGGCAAATTCGCTTATCCGAAGTTCAGGTTAATTTAATGTAATAAAAAACCGCATCAATGAGAGTTATTGACGCGGTTTTATTTTACGATTTTTTATTAACAGTAATTAGCTTAACCGTCTTTTTCACCTTAAAAGTGACTATTTAGTCGGCCATGGGCTTCTCGGTAAGTTACTGCTAGATTCGTTACTTCTAGCAGGGGTTCGTTTCCCTTGATTACTATTGGGCTGATTACGACTCGAAGAACTGTTGCTAGAACGACTGCTGTTAGATTGACTACTTTTAGGTTTAGCATTTTTAGGCTGAAAGTTTAATACCGATACCGGAACTGTCTTTTTCACCGGAAACGCTTCAAACTCTTTTCGCTCAATAATATGACCTAAACGGCTTTCAATGGCACAAAGCTCTCTAAAATTATCTTTAGAAACAAAAGAAACCGCTTCACCTTCGGCGCCCGCACGTCCTGTACGACCAATACGGTGAATATAATCATCAACTTGCCCTGGCAAGTCATAATTTATAACACGCGTAAGTTCACCAATATCAAGACCTCGAGCAGCGATACCCGTAGCAACTAAATATTTTATTTTTCCTGATTTGAAATCACCTAGAATTTTTTCACGAATATCTTGTGTTCTACCACTGTGAATACTCTCCGCTTCAATTCCACGCTTTTCTAACTGACTAACCAATTTGGCTGCGCCATGTTTAGTTTCGATAAAGATAAGGGCTTGCTGCCAATCGAGGTTTTGAATTAAATGACTCAATAATGCTGACTTATTGGTTTTATCGACAGTAACCAACCACTGTTCAATTTTAGGTTTATTGGCACTGTCTTCACGAATAAAAATTTCAACCGGCTTATGAATAGCTCTTTTGGCTAAACCGCGCACATCCTCGGAGATGGTTGCAGAAAAGAGTAAGTTTTGACGGTGCTCGGGTAAACGCTCAATGATCTTATTAATGTCATCAATAAAGCCCATATCAAGCATTCGGTCAGCTTCATCAAGCACTAACATATCGAGTTCATCAAAATGCAATGCTCTTTGATGCGCCATGTCGAGCAATCGACCCGGCGTGGCTACGACGATATCGACGCCCCCAATTAAACGTTGTATTTGTGGTTGTGCATCAATGCCCCCGTACATAGCCATTGAACTTATATCTAAATATTTCGCATATTGACTAATACTTTCTTCAACTTGTACTGCCAACTCACGAGTAGGTACAAGGATTAAAGCACGAATACGCTTACCACGTAGTTTTTTATCAGTGTCTTTATATCGGCTGTTCAGTTGCTCTAATAGAGGTAAAACAAAACTAGCGGTTTTACCTGTACCCGTTTGCGCAGCAGCAATAATATCTTTGCCCGATAACACCACTGGAATAGCTTTTTGTTGAATCGGGGTCGCTTGGCTATAGCCAAGCTCAGCAAGGGCTTTTAATAAAGGTTCAGATAATTTAAGTGTTGAGAAGGACATAGTGTGTCTCAGCCATATTGATAATCAAACTGCTATTCATTGGCCAAATATTACAAAGTGACTAAGGTGCAGATAGATAGGAATAATTATGCAGAGCAGTATAACAGCTATCTAGATCGCGTAGAAGTAAGAAGCGTCTGCCCATGGAAATGTGCTTAGATTCAAATAGGAAGTGTATATAAGTTGATGATACTTTTTGGTTAATTTAACAAAATAACGTCCCCTAGTTGGCAGGACAAGAGAACTCTAACCAAACTTTACTCTGCTCGCCATATTTAGCGATCCAAATAGCGATGGCTTGCTGCTCAGTCTTTTGTTCAATACCATATAAAGAGGACGCATAGGAGATCATCTCAGTGGTAAAGTTCACTTTTTTCATTAACTGATAAACACAAGGCCACTTATTTTTTACGCCTGGCCAAGCCGCTTTTTTAATCAAGGTGACCTTAGGGTTACCACAGTCGTAGAGCATTTCTTTATTTACTCCCCATGCAGGATCTTGTTCACACGCTTTGTCATAATCAGGGAATTCTACAAAATGCCCTTTTATACGCACATCAACCCAGTTAGGACTCCAATGTAATAACACTATCGGCTGCTTAGTCTTCTCAGCTTGATAAAGCTTCTGCCAAAGTTGCTCAGCATCGGCTAAACGTTCTATGGTAAAGTTAATGTCTAATGACCTAATCATTGCGGCATCACGATAATTCCATGGTCCGGTATAATAAACCCCCTTAGTACCATGATTATCATCACTAAAAATAGCAGTGCAATTTTTCAGTGCTTGCCAGCTAGGTAGTTCTGGACATAGTTCTTCAACATATTCTGGATACCACCAATCTTCTCTGCCAAAAGCACTATGTAATCCTAGATCTTCTATATAGCCCTTATTAACAGCTTTAATAAACTCACCATCATCATAAGTTTGCCAAACCTCAACCTGAATATGAACAAAGCCTTTTCTCAATGCCCCTATCTGATTGATAGAACTGATAGGTAAATACTCAACCGGATAACCAAGCTGCTCTATTTTAGCACCAACAATTTTTGATAATAATCGTTGGCTAGGCCAATCATTTAATGGCATCACAATAGCGTCCTCTTTAAAAGCGATAGCCTTTAATGAGAAAATAATAAGTAAGAAAATTGGTAATACAGGCACTGCAGTCTACCCTAAAATATTGATAACTTTTTAAGTATAGCGTTATGAGTGAGGAAGAGCGTATAAACATTTTATAGCAGATTCAAATACAAGCTGTTAGATAGTAACGCTAAGGTATTACAGATAGGATATAATACTGGTAGTAAACTGTTAGCAATGCTCAAGTTAATTGGATCTATCTAAACGATGAAAAATAAGAAAAAAAAAGCCGAAACGGCAATCATAAAAGACATTTCTCTAGGTTATGTTTATGTGATGACACATTCATTTTTTTCAGATGTAGTTAAAATAGGTTGTACTACTGAAGAGCCACAAGAGCATGCAAAATCACTCTCTGCAAAAACTATTGGCGAGTATCACATAGCTTTCTCACTACGATGTAGTAAACCATGTAAAGTAATAAAACAAATAAAAGAATACTTACACGCACAAGAATACGTTAATGAATTTTACCAAGTTTCTCCAGAAGTTGCTGGAAAACTACTCAGAAGAGAAACCTTAAAAATCCCAATTGTACTTACCGTTTAACAGCCTAAAATATTCCCAATTTCCCGACTATATTTTAACTACGCTCAACACCCCATTAAAACAGCTGAATATAACAGGGGATTTAGTAAATAAAAAAGCATAGACCCAAAGGGCTATGCTTTTTATGAGTTAACTAAATAGCTCATATGCTAGTCAACGGTCAGTAAACCTGACAATTAAGCAGCGTATAACTAGATAATATTATAGAAGTGCTATTATTTTAGTGACTCTATTTCAGCAAGTGCTTGAGTAAATTCACTCAATTCCATTTCGACATGCGCATCATCACCTTGCCAGTTAATACCAACAATAACACCGTCATCATTAAGATCTTCAACCCAAAATTCAAACCAATCAGCTAACGAAATTTCACAAGGAATGTAATCACTCCACTCATCAATACAATGTTGCTGAGCTAATTGTGAACTTGACCACAAAGGCATTACATCAGTGTTTTCAAAGCTAGGAGAGTCAAGCACAACCCAATCTTCACTTGCTGTATCTTGTAGTGCCCAAATCACTTGCGTCGGTTTGGTTTCTACTAAAAAATTTTTTAGGGTATTGTTATCACTCATAAGATCATTTCTTCTATTAAAATATATCAGCGGATTATAGCGAAGTTAACGTCATAGGTCATGTTATACCCAATACCATTCAAAATGTTTCTTACTGAGTGCTTAGTCATCTGAACAAAGGGCTGCAGTGTAGTAATAGTTCTTCAGGAAAATAGTACTGGAGAATAACTATTGAATTATCTAATAAGCTGTATATATGTAACGTCATTACAAATAGGTGCAACAGAGATTTACAGAGCAAACAGCACATAACCAATTAAACGCTTTTTATTTTCCTACTTAGTCGATAGACTTGTCGGCTTTTTCAACTGAGATCAATTTATGCTTTTTAGAATGTTCTGTTATTTATTGGTGCTATTTTTAACGCCCTTTTCCTCAGCCAATAATGTTACTCAGTTTAAGAAAGCTTTTTCCGCTCAAGTAAAAAAACAACTCAAGCAATATAGTATTCCCGGCGGTGCTTATGTCATTGTGCAGAACAAAAATATTATAGCGATGGAAAATTTTGGTCATACAGATAAAGCTAAATCTCATCATATTGATAACAACACTGTCTTCCGCTTAGCCTCCGTTTCTAAAACATTTGCTGCCACAATAACCACCATGTTAGCGCAAGATCAGCAATTAAATTTATCAGACCCTATCACCAAATATGTACCACATTTTTCATTAGCTACAGATGGCGCAGCACAAAAAATTCAACTGAAACATTTGTTAAGTCATTCAAGTGGTTTGATGCCAAACGCTTATGATAATCTGCTTCATGAAAATTGGGCGATGGAAAAAATTATTGGCCGATTTGATCGCATCACTCCTATTTGCCAACCAGCAATGTGTTATGGCTACCAAAATATAGCCTATGGGCTGTTACAGCCTGCTATTGAAGCTAGTCAGGGCAAAAGTTATGCGGCGTTATTACAAGACCGTGTATTTACCCCGCTCAATATGACAGATGCTTCCGTAGGCATTGATGTTTATAAAGAACAAGAAAATACAGCAAAACCCCATATCCTTAGAAAGCGAATCAAAACAGGGAAAATAGACTCCGAAGGTAGAGATATTAAAAAGTACATATGGCGCACGGTAAAAGTAGAGTCTGACTTTTACAAAGTCCCTACGGCTGCAGGAGTTAATGCCAGCATCACTGATTTGGCAAAATGGTTGATTGCGAATTTAGGATATAAACCTGAAGTACTATCGCCCTCATTATTAACGGAATTAACAATACCTAGAATCAGAACAAAAAAAGACTTACGTCGACGTTTTTGGCGAGATCACTTAACCGATGCCCATTACGGTTATGGCTGGCGAATATACCAATTTAATGGCCACCCCATCATTTACCATTCAGGCTGGGTTGCCGGATTTCGTGCTGATATAGGTTACTCACCTGAATTAGATATTGGCTTCGCTATTGTTATTAACGCCGAGTCGAATGCCATCAGTAAAATATCAAGCCAGTTTTGGTTACAAGCCAGCAACTTATTTGACAAACAACTTGATGCAAAAGTTAAAAGCTAAATTAAAACAGAAAACGACAAGAGGACCGTTGAGTCCCCGCCAAGTTTAATTATGCTTGGTAAACGTAGCCCTAGGATTATGTATTATGTATTATAACAAACGTGGCCTTGCATCGTTTTTATTGAAAATCATGCCACTTTAACCTTGTAATACTAAGTCGTCTGCTGGTTTATATAATCTAACGTTAACTTATAGTCACTATAATCAAGAGGAACTTGTTGGCATACGCCATCAATCTCAAGCACCAAAGATGGGAAGCCCTGCTGGCTTAATTTTCTTGCTAAACCCACTTGTCTTACTAGCTCTTTATCTGTGTTAGTGGCGTTAATATCAGTAATGAAGTGCTCTAAATCCAAGCCAAGTGACTTTTGTTGGCTAAGTTCTTCTGCCAAGCCAATTAACACACTAAGGTTTGATGGATTTAATGCACGTAAATAATATGCACGCTGAATGGCATCAATCATAGGCAATTGACAACCTTGTTTGTGTGCTGCAATGGCTGCTCTACAAGCATTATATGTTGAACGCCTTGGCGTATTATCACACCAAAAATCATGATTAAATCGTGTCCCTAATTTCTGCTCAATAGTACGCCAATGATTTTGAATCAAATGCTGTTGGGCAATTGGCATTGAGCAATCTGAATCGGGTGCCAAGCCTCCAGCGACATATTCAACAAAAATAGCAGGTGGTAAATTTTGTTGCAATAAATCCCATACAGGACGGTAGCCCCAGCACCAGCTACACATAGGGTCATAAAGATAATATAACGTTGTGCCCATACAACCTCATTTTTTGAATGTTGTTTATACATTACTTATTTAAAGATACAAACTAAGCCAATCTGACTCAATATGCAAAGAGTTAACGGTGAAAAGGATGAAATCTTAACCTTAATCGGGGGATTTTAGGCCTACCGATTAAACAAGCAAAAAGAGGCTTATGACTGGATATTATTTTATATAATATACCAAGAGAAATGTTTGTTCATAACAGCATATATTTGAGATTATACTGAGGTAAGTCATTTATTTTTAATAATAATAAATAGTTTGTTTTGTAATAAATATTTACATTTTTTTGAATTTAATTAATTTTTGTAAAAAAACACATGTATCAACGAAAAAAATCGTACTTTACTTTTTTTAAATACCTACTATGACCTATGGAAATTGCAAGCTACACCCTACAAAAATGGCAAAAGCAACTCTACTAAGTTATTCGTATTTTGTGGCTATTTGTTAGGGCGACGCGGTAAATTACAAAAAATATCCCTTATTTACCTATTGTAATGAAAAATTAGCTGTTCTATAAGTAATTGTCTTAGTTTTTTATACGCTTAAATAAACTATCTAAGCAATAAAATAATAAATAGAAACACATAACTAAAAACAATTAAATATTAGGAAGGTAATAACATGTCAAATACATTCCGTACAGGCACTATAGCGCTAGCTGTAAGCATGGCGTTAGGTACTGTCTCAGCCTATGCTGCTGAAGGTGATAAAACTAAAGCTGAAGATGTTGAAAAAATTGTTGTTGTTGGCTCACGTGGCGCACCACGTTCAGTAAATGATTCTCCAGTACCCATTGATTTAATCGGCAGCGAAGAATTAAAGCGCGGCGGTAATACCAATATGCTTGAGCTATTAAAAGGCACTGTGCCCTCTTTCAACGTTCACGAAAATCCTATTTCAGATGCGGCTAGTTTAGTTAAGCCTGCTAATTTACGTGGCTTATCATCAGACAGTACCTTGATATTGGTCAATGGTAAACGTCGCCATAAAGCATCGGTCATTGCCATGTTAGGTGGCGGCATTAACGATGGCGCGCAAGGCTCTGATATTTCAGTTATCCCTAGCTCTGCTTTAAAGCAAGTTGAAATATTACGTGATGGCGCTGCTGCACAGTATGGCTCTGATGCTATCGCTGGTGTAATGAACTTTGTATTAAGAGATGATGCAGAAGGCGGCTCTTTAACAGCACGTTATGGCTCATATTACGAGGGTGACGGCGATACCATGGAAGTATCAGGTAATGTCGGTATGCCACTTACTAAAGATGGTTTTGTTAATTTGAGTTTTCAATACAAAAACTCTGATGCCACAAGTCGTAGTGTGCAACGCCCTGATGCTCAAGGGCTTATTGATGCAGGTAATACATCAGTATCTTCTTTAGCACAAGTTTGGGGTTCACCTGAAGTCAATGATGATATCACTGTTTTTGCTAACGTAGGTTTAGACTTAGGTGATGATAGTGAAGCTTACATGTTTGGTAACTTCTCAGAGCGTGATGTTCGTGGTGGTTTCTATTACCGTAATCCACATAAGCGTGGCGGTGTTTATTCAAATGACGATGGTGCCTCTTTACTCATTGGTGATATTGCGCAAGCAGGCGGAGCCGATAGAACTTGTCAAGATGTAGCGATTACGAGTGGCAACGTATTAACACAACAAAATTATATCGATAATGTAGCAAACGACCCTAATTGTTTTGCTTTTAACCAATTAGCACCTGGCGGTTTCACTCCTAACTTTGGTGGTAATATCGTTGATACTTCAATCACTATGGGTACTCGTGGTGAATATGATAATGGCGTTATGTATGACTTTAGTGGCTCTGTTGGTATGAATGAATCAAGTTATGTGATTTATAATACAGTGAACTCTTCGCTAGGACTTGAAACACCACGTGATTTTAATCCGGGTAAACATAGACAGCTCGAGAAAACATTTAACATGGATTTCAGTAAAAACGTTGATGTTGATATGTTTGACAACTTAATGGTTGCGGGTGGTTATGAATGGCATGCAGAGTCTTTCGAAGTAACTGCGGGTAATGTTGAGTCATATGAGGCTGGACCATACACAGACCAAGGTTTTGGTATAGGTTCGAATGGTTTCCCTGGCTTTAAACCTTCATCAGCAGGTGTATTCTCTCGTCAAAACTATGCGTTATATGTGGATGTTGAAGCTCAAATTACTCAGGATTTATTAATCGGCACAGCGATTCGTTATGAAGATTATAGTAGTTTTGGTAGTGATACTAACTACAAAATTACAGGCCAATATAACCTCACTGATGATTTTTCATTACGTGGTTCAATCAGCACTGGCTTCCGTGCTCCAACGGTTGGTCAAGCTAACTACTCTAACGTACAAACTGAATTAAAAGAGGGTAAGTTAGTTGATACGGCTTTATTGCCGGCAACTAACCCTATAGCTGTTCAATTAGGCGCTCAAGAGTTAACACCTGAGCAATCAGAAAGCTTTACTTTAGGCGCTGTTTGGAATATTGGTGATGTATTTATTACCCTTGATTATTACAACATTGTTGTTGAAGACCGTGTTTCTAAATCTGATAGCTATACCTTAACTGATGATGATAGAGACGCTTTAAAAGATGCGGGAGTACCAAATGTCGATTCAATTAATGGCGTAAGCTTCTTTACCAATGACTTTGATACCACAACAACTGGTTTTGACTTGATTGGTAACTACGGTACTGAACTATTTGATGGTGATACAACCTTTAGTTTAGCTTATAACTACAACGAAACGAAAGTTGATAAATATACCGACATAACCGGTGATTTTAAAGTATCTCGTTTAGAAAACGATTTACCAAACCATCGTGCAACCGCTACATGGTCACAATCATGGGATCAAGTAAGTTTCTTACTCCGTGGTAACTATTACGGTGAATATCAAGGTGTTCACGTTGATTATGATGCAACGGCTATTACTGGCGATGCAGCAATAACACTTGATGCTGAGGTAAGCTACTTCATCAACGAATCGTTTACGGTTTCTCTTGGTGCACAAAACTTACTTGATCAACAAGCAACAGAGATTGATATCCCAGCTGAGCAGGGTATCCCAAATAATAATTGGGGTGGTAAGTACTATGAAACATCACCATTTGGTTTTAATGGTGGTTTCTATTATGTAAAGGCATCTTATAACTTCTAAGAGTCTTTAATTTAGAGTAAATTTTTGTACAAAATCAATAAAGCCGTAATAAAGAATATTTTATTACGGCTTTATTTTTGGGTAACGATTTTGGATTAACGAGCAATACCAAACGGATTAATGTAAAAATATAACTGACAGTTAACGAAGTGATAAGACATCAATATTTATATCAACATTCCTCGCGAGTATTTTAATAACAAAGAAACATCTAAATAACGATAGGTGTCTTAGCGTGTTATCACAATTAATTGTGTAAACTTGGACACTTTAGCCATACTTTATTCCCCCCCTACTCCCTATACTAGCGCCAATTATTGCTATTCAAGGGGCTTAATATCATGTTTCAAACGTTAAATAAGACACTTTTAACAATTTCTCTTTTACTTTCTAGTTCACTAGCTAGCGCATCGTTGATCACTAATGGCAGCTTTGAAGAATTAATCTTTGCTGACAACTCGTCTTCAAAAGGTAGTGTTCATAAAACTGATTTACAAAATTTTGAAAACAAAAATAGTGCTTGGGATGTTTTTTACACCTTACCTGGTTGGATAACCACAGCTGGTAATGGTATCGAGTTACAAAAAAATGTCGTTACTAATTCTGCCGATGGTCAGCAACATGTTGAACTTGATTCTCACCCTAGTGGTTCATCAAATGCTGTAATGACACAAACACTAGACTCACTCATCATTGGCGCTCAGTATTTATTAGAGTTCTCTTACAAACCCCGTACCAATGAGGTGAACGATAATGGTATTAATGTATTTTGGTATGAAGCTACAACAGATTTCAACCTAAATATGAATGCTGATTTCGCTGTTGATGGGAGGAGTACGCAGACGCCAAACTGGACTGTGCAATCAATTTTTTTAACCGCACAGTCTGACACTATGGACTTAAGCTTTGGCGCCTTTGGTAAACAAAATTCGTTAGGTGGTTTACTTGATAATATCTCGTTAGTACAAATTAGCGATGGCCCTGTAGCCGAAATTCCTGAGCCTTCAGTGTTCGTACTATCATTACTTGGTTTTGCTGCATTAGTTCGCCGTCAGCAGAACATCAAATCAAAATATAACGCTGCTCTTTTGATTACTAATAAATAATTGCCCAATTAAACTTTCTCGGTCAGCCCCCCTCTTTTATAAGAGTGGCTGAGAAAGTTTCCCCAATCAAGACTGAACTGGCAACTATTAAGGTCATTTTCATAACATTAGCTATCAATAAATTATTTACTAGTAAAAAATATTAGCCTTAATCTCACTAAAACCATCAAGGTTTAATACTTCGGCTTTTTGTTCCAATTCACTATAGTCTTTGCGGCCCGTTGCTAGCGCATATAAGCAAGACAGCATAAACAACACTAATTCATCTTGCTTGTTAGCTTTTAGTTCCAACTTACTTACCTTATCTAAGTGATTGAGCTGCTTGATCACACTGGCATCGATATGCCATAAAGATAACATTAAGCTTGAAGCGGCATAGACACTGATATTCATTGAGTCATTAATATGATGGTTAAGTGAGTGTAAATCATCAATACCTTGTAGTGAATGCAACATAAGTTGATGCTTAACAGCATCTTTGTGACACAGTAACAATAGACCTAACAAACCAAAGACCAGTACTTGCTCAATCAGGTCATTATCAAATTTAATAGAAATTCCTGCCGATTTACGCATCAACTGAAAAAATTTTGGTGCTGTCAAAAAAGCATTAGTACATTGATTAATAATATTTTGATCTACATGAGCGACTAGCGCATCTTTAACCGAATATATAACCGCTAAATTCACTACCGTGTTAATACCTAAGCTTCGGCTAACGGCTTCTTGAATATTAATTGGCGTTTTACCGTAAATAGCTTTACTAGCCAACCCCATCAAACGTCCAGTGAAAATAGGATCTTTAGCAACAATTTCAATAACCCGTTGCAGATCCAAACTGTCTTGATCTTTTTCCCCAATAAGTTGTCGGCAGCTATCGGGTAAAGGAGGCAAGTTTTTCGCAATAATACTTAAGTTCTGTTGATTATTTTTATCATTGCCCACCAGAGATAATTCACGAAATTTTGAGGGCGTTATACCAAACTTATGACGAAAAGCACGCTCAAAAGTAGCGCGTTCAGAATAACCTAGTTTCACTACGAGAGTGTCAATACTTACATGCTGAGTCAGTAAGTCGTGAACACACAACTCATTCAAATATTTTTGTTGAATAAGCTTAAATGTTGTATCTTCTTGACTGAGCTTACGTCGAAAAGAGGTCATGCTCATTGTAAGCTCGGCGGCACATTGCTCAATGGTAAGCGTTGCAGGCACAGCACTTTTTGTTAGTAATGAATTGACGGCTTCAGTTAATAATAATATTTTCTTCATGTAAATCGTGACTGTAAATTAGAAAAGTAACAACAGTTTAAATTCTCAATAATTGATTAAATAAGTGCTTAAGAAATCCTATGACTCACTGTGTTAGTAATTATTATCAATTATACAGCTAAACTATTTATTTGTACCTTGTTATCAGGTCTGTTTTTATATGCAAGAAAAAGACAATAAAATAGTGAATATGCCTACTTAGCTAAAGCGGCTAATTCTAAAGTCACGAGGTCTATGCCCTGCTGTGCGATTTTCTTATTCAACTCAGCTTGTTTAGTGCTTAATAATGAAATGCCTTCTACTGTAATATCAAAAGCCTTCCATTGTTTTGTTTTTTTATCTTGTCTCATTTGAAAAACAATATTAATAGTGGGGGCGCCTTGCTCAATAATTTGAGTTTTAATACCAATGATTCTTTTCCCATTGATTGGCTTTTCCGCTTCAAAAACAACTTCTTGGTTCTTATACTTAGATAAAGCAATAGAGTAAGTTCTCACTAAATAATGTCGCATTGCTTTAACAAATTCAGCACGTTGTTCTTTAGATATTGTCTTCAAATGTTTACCCAAAATACGGTATGAAGCGTAGCGATAATCTATGGATGGCATTAACTCTTCTTCCACAATATCACGCATTAAATGTGGAAATTTAGCAATGGCTTGCTGATTAGTCGATATACGGGAAAACAAGTTGGTACCTGCCGTTTTTAAAACCACATAAGGTGAAACACTCTCAGAATAATCAGATGAAGAAAGTGCAGAGTTAGTAGGAACTGTTGCAACTGATGATGCTGCCAATACTTCGGCAGGAAGAGTAGAAATTAAAACCAAAACCAAGACAGTTTTTGTTACTAATGCTCGCATGTGAAAGAAATCCTTAAATAGAGGTACTGTAAACTTGATGAAACATACCGACCAAGCGGTATGGTTAATTATAGCGAGAGAATAGCACCGACCGATCGGTTTGTTAACTATATTAGCAAGAACAAAAAAGTTTACCAAAGTGTAAATAGGAATAAGCGCTTAAGCTGGATGCTGCTAGGCGTTTTAAAATAAAGGTAGGTGATTTAGCAAGGGAAATGAAAACGCTGACATGAACATCTTTATTTTTTCAAGGCCCTAATATAGAGACATAATTCAGCAATAACTTGTTGAAACAATGTTTTATTGCGTGAGCTTTTACTTAAACTGGTAGCGCCATTTAAGGTAGCTACAATAAAATAGCCCACTTGGCTAAACGCTAAATTTTCACGCAAGTCGTCACTTATTTTATCAAGGGCATCAACAATCAACTGATTCAACTGTTCTTGCATAGATAAAATACGCAAACGAAATCCCTCATCAACATTGGCCATTTCTTCACAAAGATTATTAAGCGGGCAACCACAAACCACTTCACTACAAGACATTTGCTCCGTCATTGACATTAAAAAATCACACAAGCCCTCAACGGGATCATCTACACCAAGTGGTGTATGCCATACGTTTAGAAACATCGGGGTGTAAACTTCTTCAAATACAGCGTAACCCAGCTCCATTTTACTAGTGAAGTGATAGTACAGTGCGCCTTTTGATATTTCGCAGCGATTGAGAATAACCGACAAGCTAGTCGCTTTAAAACCATGCTGGTGAATTTCATCGGCAGCCACAGTTAAAATGTTTTGACGGGTTTTCTCTGCATCACTCATGATTATGACTCAATTATTTCACTAAACGGTTTGCTTATCTAAATAATAACCAACCGCTCGGTATGTTGCAAGAGTGGTTATGTAACCAATCAACATATATTTGTTAAGTCTGACAGGAATAGATACCTGCTTTTATCAATATCCCCTCAGATTGAATAATAAATAGCATTAAAATAGTTGATATGAAAACTCGAGTTTCTGTGGCGTTCTCACTAATAATTAACCTTAACAATTAACATATACTGCTCTTTTATCTAGGGTACTTAGCTAGAAAGACTCAATAAAAAGGCTAGAAAGTTCATCTTCCTAGCCTTTATTTAGTCATTGAGGGAGATAACTATTATTTAGAAGTTTCGAATTTCAACGCTATTACTGTTGAAATCGAACTTGTTAATTTTTCCACATTCAGCAATATGGTTACTCGATGCATAAGGAGCATCAACTTGGCTGATATCCCCTTCCCAACCTTGGCCATTTTTAACATACGCCTTAACTTCAAACTTGTTATTGACGGCTTTATTACAATCCATATCAACATCTAACATCCAGTAATGTAGGCCCCAAATATTTAAGGGTTCTTCACCGAAACCATCGGTAGCAACGGTACGAATAGCGCCAAAAGACGATGGCCAAACATTAGTAGTCCAATCAAGAGGAGTACCTTGTGCTTCACTACTTTGACCTGCTTCACTACCATACCAGTCTAAATAACTTTCATTACTCTTCCATGGCGTTGTCGTCGCATTTAATAAATTGTTATGACTGATTGGCATAGCACAATCAAAATTAGACGTTTGACAATTTCTGCCTAAGTTATTATTGGCGTAATCATGATCAATACCACCACGGATAAACATGTCTTGACCACTTTGCGTTTCTGATTGGATAAAGATCACGGTACGTTGCCAATCAGGATCACCTGGATCAACAGTATTTCCAGATATTTTTGCTGCTTGATGAATTGCAAACGCATCCCAAGCACCAACATTAGCATTGATACTACCACCATTGTTCACCGTAATAGTTTCGCCACTACATGATTTAGCATCAGCAGATAATTCACCTTTTAAGACGTTACAATAAGTACCTGACGCCATAGTAGTATTTAGTGTTGCGTTTAAATTACCCTCTTCTTTGTTAATAGCGACAAACCCAGAACTACCACGACCAAAGGCTATTTGATTATTGCCATTATCCCACCAATTAGTGGTGATCCAGTTATCTGCAGTATTGTTTCTAAAATCTACACCACCAGAGATATACGACCATCTGTGTTCACACTTCCAGTCACTACCAAAACATTCTACATTGCCATTGTTATGTACCGGAACACTTGGAGCACCACGGTCAGTATCACCATGAAAGTCATAACTAGACATAACTTTTGGATAACCATACGGATAAGCCAACATAAATACATTGGCTAAATCATATAAACGACCATCTTCAAAAGTAATGACATTTCCTCCCCCGCCATGACCACGCTGATTATCATGGTTATCAACAAAAACTACTGCTGAGCTACTGGATAAAAATCCCCAAGCTTCGCCAAAATTACTGAGTGAAGAAAGGCTGCCATTTTTAAAGATATTACCGAGTTGAGTGGTATATTTAAATTCTGTCACTAAGCCGGTGCTTTGATATTCGCCAGACGAAATAGCTTCACCACCTTGATCAATCACTTCTTGAAAGATTAACGGTGAGCCATTTACTTTAGATAATACTCCTTGAATATCACTTAACGCCATATGCTTGGACGCGTCTAAACGAAAGCCTGTTACACCAATATTTTGTAAATCGTTAAGGTAACCCGCCAACGTTTCTTGCACATAAGATGAGCTAGTATTGAGATCAGTTAAACCTACTAACTCACAGTTTTGAACTTGCCAACGATTGTTATAGTCGGTAATAGCACAAGTATCATGAAAATCTTGTGGTCCAAAGTTAGGGTAGCTTTTGTTGCCATAGTTACTGCCCGCGGTACCGGTTCCACCACCTGCTGCCATATGATTTAAGACAGCATCAACATATATTTCAACCCCTACTGCCTTACAGCGACTAACCATATCGACAAACTGGGCACGGTTACCACCGCGGCTTTCTAGTTGATAACTCACTGGTTGATAACGAGTCCACCATTGACCGCCTTGTATATGTTCATTTGGTGGTGATACTTGCACTGCCGCATAACCTTTAGGCCCTAAATATTCTTCACATTCTTGTGCAATATCTTGCCAATTCCATTCAAATAAGTGAACAAAAGTGGTTGGTTGGGGGACTGCTTGTGCTTGGCAGACAATGCCTAACGCCAAAGCAGTAGTTAACAATGACTTCATTACTTTAGTATTCATTTTTATTTTTATTCCTAATGTAGTGTTAATTTAATGTCAATTAAGTGTTATTTTTTGCTGTTTAAATAACCACATCAGATTGCTATAAATTCAAACAAATGGATATGTAAAAAAAGATGAATACGTATTCAGAAAGTGAGGTATATAAATTAAGTGCTATTGTTATACAAGGAGAATTTTCATTCGAAATTTTAAAAACGGCTATTATTATCTTTAATTCGCCGTGAGAATAAATAGATTAATGTAAGTAAATTAACCTTAGTGTATAAGGAGAACCCTCACTATCTACTAAGGTAAATATAAAAAAGAATGCTAGATTGGAATGAAGCCAGTGACTCATCCCAATCTGATTCTGGTCTTTCTTAGGTGTTAACTGTCACTGCTTGCCATAGCCACGTCATCTTTATTTGATATTTTTTGATACCAAAATGATGCGAGTAAAATAAAGATGCCTATCCCCATAAATAACATAACTTTTTGCCATAACAATGCGTTTGCCGCATCAATCATGGCAAGTTTCACTATGCCTAATAAAATCAGTCCAAAGCTGTATTTTACGGTGGCTATACGCCTATCTTTTAAGAATAAAATCATAGCACCATGCACAGCTAATAACGGCGCAATCAACAAATCTAGGCGATATATCTCAAGTGAAGACAACACGCTTATATAGGTAATTGCAGTAATTGAGTGTAAAAACAAATCACCATTAAGTTTGAGCATCTTATCAAGGATAGACTGCTTAAATCGGTACTGCTTTTGGTATAAGGTTGCAGCCAAGAAGGTAATAGGCACCAATGCATAACTGACTTTATCTTGAATGAGGATCCAAGCGGCAACCAGCAAAATTAAGTTAACTACGGTAATGAAGTATTCATTTCTTTTTAAGTGCTCGGACAGGCTTAAAATATTAAAAGCAGAAGACCAATAGAGTGCCGCACTAATTATTCCATATACAAGACTATTCGTTTGACTACCAATAAATAGGGGTATAGCAAAACCCAAGGTTAGCATTCCCCAGCTACAAACAAATTGATAAATATGCTCTTGAGTTTTGCGATTTAATAAATAGGCCGTTGCGTAATAAGCGCTAAAACCAAACAATGCGATAACACTATTAGTTAGCGATAATTGCTCAATAGCTAAGACCAAAAAGATACTTGCTACCCCAGTTAATACCTTAGCTTCTATAAATAGCAACTTGTGATTCACTTTACGCGCTAACATTAATGCCAATAAGGGTGAAAGCCATAAAAACATAACTGACGCTTCATCAAAACGGTGAATAACAGAGCCTACCCAACAAACAGGAATGAGCAGGTAAAAGAGTATTCTTACCGATTCAGCAAATTGTTTCATGGCACTTTCTTGCTGATATTTTCGATAAAAAGCAGACCATAACCAAAGTTGCGAGAACGCTGAAATTAACGCTATCTTTGCAAAGAGCGGTAACAGGGTAAATCGATAACTATCAACAAACATTGCCCCTTGATAGACATAAAATAGTGGCACGACAATTAATATAGCCGCAAAAATTTCTATCGCTTTATGCTGACAATTTTTAGCTCTAAATAATATAACTAACTGTATCAGGATAACTAAACCGCCCGTCCAGTTTTCTAACCATATAGTGGCGCTGGCAATAACCAAAACAGTAAGCCAAATAACCTCTAATAATTGCAGTAATGGTTTAATTTTCGTTTGAGTTAGTTTATCAAAAGCTTCACTGTTATTAATGAGTCGTTGCCATATTGCGATAATGACAACAATCATCAGTGATAAAACCCAACCATCAATTGATTTTAAGGCAGGTAATGGGAAGTACATAACTAAGGCTGACCATGAGTAAAACAGCGCTATGGCTGTTAATATTTGTCCCTGATGGATAGACGTTGAGAATTTATATCGTCGACCAATAGACAGTAATAATAATCCTTCTACTGCCCACGCTATTCCCCAATAAGCATCACTAATAGCACTAACAATAGTTAATATTGCCCATGAAGCAGAAAGTAAAATGAAGAAAGATGTTAGCTCTCGTTTTACCTTATAAAAGAATACACTTGCTGTGATAGCAATGAAGGTATTTAAAGCAAAAATAATACTTATTTGGGTGCTAAATAATTCAGTTGCTTGCCAGAACAGTAAAATGGTGGCACCTACAAGCGCAGCAAGAAAAACTAAGCTCGGCTTAATGACAGCATCTTCTTTATATAAGCTCGCACAAACGTAAGTAAAAAAGAGCAGGTAAAATAAGTTAACAAGCCAAGCTGACAAAATGATATTTTCAAAACCTAATATCCATTCAAGTGACACTAAGGTAAACGCAAGACTCAAATGAGCAAGCCATGCGCCGACTTGCCGATAAGATAAAATCAAACTGCTGCACACAACAAACGCTAACGAGAGCAAATAGTAAAGTGGCTCAATATTAATCACATTCGAAAGCACTGGCATGGTGGCTATACCTATTATGCCTAATGCGGCAACAACCTTGGTATCTAACCACAGAGCAAGTGCATGACAAACTAAGGCTATAGTTAAATATAAGCTCAACACCGCCAGGTTTGGTATAAGCGCGTAGACACTGCCAGAAAAATAAACAGTACTGTAAGACAGCAATATTCCTAAGGTGACAATCGCGGTAGCAAACTCGCCATAGCGAGTTTTCACTTTCAGACCTATGCCTAACCCCATGACCAAAATGGCCGCAAAGCACATTAATAGTGATTTATAGCCCGCCCCTAATTGATCAATAAGCAGTTGCATTAAATAACCAAAGCCAGCAAGCGTTAAACCTATGCCAACCATGGTAAGGGTGAATATGCCTAACATGCCTCTTTCTTTATAAGACTGATACGCTTTGGTCAACGGAGAAAACCATTCGAAAAATGAAGATAATATCGCTTGAAATAAAACAGTAATGAATGACGGCACCGTAAAAGTTGATGCGGTGCTCTCCCTGCCTGATGAGCATTGAACATTCGTCACATTTTCTTCAGAAACAGCCGTTTTATGAAAAGTTTGTTTAGCTGCTTGTGTTCTTACTGAAGCGAGCTGACCAGTACTCTCCAGCACAAGCTCTGCGCTATGTTCATCAATTTGAGTAATCGCTCGGTGTTGTTGCTCCGCTTGTGTTTCGTCTTGCACAAGCAAGTCATTTAAGCGATTTTCAACAGCAACAAGTCGTTGGCTAAATTGCAGCTTAACAAGCGCTAATTCGGATCTTAGGGCTCTAATGTCTTCATTCATGATTACATCCTGTAACTATGCTTCAAATTTTAAGTTTTTATAACCTCCTAAGATAATGCTATAACCAATTGACTACAATCATTAAGTTATATTTTGATAAGACCTTTCAATATGCCTTCACACTACCGTTACGTGTTTTTTCGAAAGGTTATTGATAAAATATCGATAACCTATGGTATAACGTTTTTAATCCACTCATTTCATAACCTATCATTAAATAGCTTACCACTGCTTTAACAAAGACAAATGAGAAGACTCTTATTTGTCTTTGTCTGCTTTATTCACTTACCATTAAATTAGCTCTTTGCCATTTCAATCAAATAGCCTTTAACATAGTTTTTTAACTTTCGAGATTTTGCTTTTTGGCTCACCTGAGTTAATAATTCTGTATACTTTTTTTGTTCAGAGCGGGCTAATACTTTACAAAAGAAAGCGTATTGTTGTACTTCATCACTCGATAACTCATTGCGTAGATAATTTGCATTAATTTGCTCGACAATTTCCGCCAAAGCATACTCATTAAAATATTCAATATCGATCAAGTTACGGGCCAATTTAGTTTTAAATTCAACATCGCCTGTTTTTAGTTCATCAAGCCATGTACTGCGTATTTTCTCATCGTTAAGTAAATAATCCATTGCGCGTTTATGAATATTCATTGCTATATTTTTACGTAAATACAATCGCCATTTATCAGAATACTTAGTACTCGCTTTACAACGACTTGAGCTATTACTGTCACAGCCAACTTTTTTATAAGACAGCTGATTAAAGGATATTTGTGATTTATCATGCTTAATTTCAAGCACCAACTCATACCCCTTATAGTCATTTAACCAAGCCGTTACCATCGTTGGTGACTTTTCTTTGACTTCCCAGCCTCGTTGCTTAAGTGACTCGATAATTACGGCTTCAGTATCAGTGACATAAGTTTTATTAATCTTAATAGGTTCATCAAACCATGAGCGTTCTGTTGAAAAGGAGTTGCTACTAAAAAATACAAAAATCGACAGTAATAGGGTTTTATAATATTTCATTTTTAATTCCTTAGTGGCTTAATGCATTAATAATGGCGCTACGTAAATCTTTCATGTGACTATAATATTTGCTAGTTTCATTTTTGTAGCAAATACCATCAACATTATTTTGGCATCGATAATCGTCATACGCATCGAGATACTTAAGTTGGATATATTGTTCATCAAATTCAACTTTGGTATAAATTACTGCTTCAGAATAGTCCCAACGAAGTACAAGAAAGTTATCACCATCATCTTCTAATATCCATTTGATACTTTTACTGGTGAGTGCCGCGCTGAGAATAGAAAAACGAACTTCTTCTTGGCTTGATTGATGTTTTATAACCTCATGGGCTGACTTGATATATTTATCTTTAGTCTTTTTTTGTGATTGATCTATGTTAAGTGGTGATATTTCAGCTTGAGTCGATAACGATAGTCCGATTAAAGCTATGATAAAAAGGTTAACAATTTTCATTTACTATTCATCCCTAAGTGTATTTTCGCTTATATATTGTCGTTAGTTAAATTAACAACAAGACGAAAAATGAGGCAAGATAATAACCATTGTAAATATATCGGGTCAAGCAAGGTTTTTTATATGAATAATAGACTTGCCGCTATTTATTAACTAAAACCCTCTCCATATCTCTGCTCTAAAGTCATTCCCTTTTGGTAAAAAGCAATTTTTAATGTCACGGTTCACACCACCGCGAAATAAAAATATTTATAAAATATTCAGCCTTCAACGCGCTAACTGGATCTTAAAAGTTATAACGTTTATATTACCCCAACAAACTGGTACGATGAGTTTGCATTATTCATTCAAAACGATGCAACTCAATTCCTGAATTCAAATACAAAAGTGACTATAAATGAATTTATTATTTAAAAAAGCTTGGATTTTTCGCCTTATTATGAATATCTGGCCGCCCTTATTTTTTGCTGGTATTCGCATCAAGCATATATCAACTGACTTTAAAACCGCTCGTGTTGAATTAACCTTACGTCCGTGGAATAAGAATGCTGTAGGTAGCCATTTTGGTGGTTCTTTATTCGCCATGACCGACCCTTTTTGTATGTTGATGATCCTTGCACAGTTAGGAGATGACTACCTGGTATGGGATAAAGCAGCTGACATTGATTTTATAAAGCCGGGTAAAGGTAAAGTTATTGCAGAATTTTCCATTAACCAAAATCTTATCGACGAGATTATTGCTAATACGGCCAAGGGTGAAAAATACTTACCTCAAATCCCTGTTTATGTGAAAGACGAACAAGGGGATATCGTCGCTAAACTGAATCGTACCTTGTATATTCGTAAAAAGAGACCAAAGAGTATTGAAATGGCAGCCAAGTAGCTGCCACCTGCCTTACCTTAATTATGTTTGCTTTTATGTTGCTTACTTACCGTTACCGCGTGCCTATTTGAAGGCTTATGTGAGGGTTTTTTTACTGGCTTTGATGACTTACTAACCGATGGCTGTCGAGACGAGCTTGATGACGGCTTCGATACTGGCTGTCTATATTCCTGTTTTGACGACGATTTTTTATGTATTGAGTACTGTTTATTACTTGCTTGATGTACGTCCTCTTTCATCGCTTTTTTATCGCTAACTCGCTGTTTATTTTGTTGCTTAATATTTACCGGATATTTATGTTGTACTGGAAATTGATTGGCACGATAATTTTTAGTTTTAGCATTATTACTTGTTGAGTGCCCGCTTTTAATCGCCTTAACCTGCTGATTGTTTTTTATACTATTACTTTTATAACCACTTCTATTGCTTTGCACACTTTTGTTCTGGTGCATACTACTAGGTCGACCGCTATAATATTTTTTCTTTACACTACCACTGCTATAAGCAACACCCCGTCTATGTTTTGGTTGATGATTCCAGCGTTTTGCATGATGACTGTTAACAATTTTTTTTCTTGGATGATAACCATGTCTATTATAGTGACTAACCACTACATGACGGTTATGCCAATGAAAGGCGCTAAAGAAAAATTGACTACTGATATGTACACCATGCCCCCAATAGAAAGGACCATAATATGAGGCATATCGATTAGGATGGTGCCAATAAACAGGTGGATAATGCGACCAATGCCAACGACCATAAACCACACGAGTATCGTAATAGGGTACGTAAATAATCTCTGGCTGCGCGGGCTCAATAATGATCACTTGCTGTTCTTTTATGACTTGAACATTATTCATATTTGCCAAACTACCCGCTTTTTCTGCCTGCTGGCGAAGCGTTTGAATACTGGCAAGCACCCTAGATTCATCTTGTAAAAAAGCATCACCGAGAGTTTGCATCCAGTTAAGATTTTCACTTAATTTAGCCATCACACCAGAAAAAGATAATAATGCTTTAATACTCGCGTCCCATTCTTTGCTCTCTGCCTTATTTTGTAACTGCTCTGCTGTCAGTGTCGAGTGTTTAGTTAGCCAACGTTCAGCCTCAATAACTTCTAAGGGATAAGTAGCGGCAATTAATATATGGGTAAGTAACGTATCAGGATATAAAGCAATAGGTGCTAGCGTTTGTGCAAGCTCGGCTTCAGATAACACCGACTCTGGTTCTTGATATGCTTGCGCTGTAACTGCAGTAGTAAACATCGCAGTTGACAATAAAAACAGTAACAGTGTAGAAAAAATCCGTAATAACATTAGCGGCCTTACCTTTAAGCTGCTTTTTTGTAAGGATATTTGCTTTGAGATGATTTTTTTAAAGCTCTTTTGACAAGGCCATTGATGAGTATTCATAAGCTTACCTTTATTCATTATTAATCTTATTAAATAGAATAAGCTTCTGTAGCTGAACCAATGCTGAACAAAAGTCGAAATAAAGTTAATTTGGGGTGCATCTAAAAATGGATAACACTATCCTCATTTAAACGCTTATCTATAATATTAAGATAAACAGTCGCTTCTGGGACATTGTAGTGATATTCAAGACATTAACAGTTAAATACCTAGGCTGTATTTAACTTTTATTTTATAGGTATCGCGCTAATAATGAAAAATTGGTGGCTAAAATGTTTAGAAATTAAACAAGTGTAATAACCATTTTTAAATCAACGATTAATACGTCTAGACTGCGCAAGTCTAGACGATTATAATCGCGCCATCCTAAATAATTAACATTATTTATTTAGAATACTAACTAAAAACATTATCTTTACTCATTATTTTAACTCTATTTACCGCTCCTGCTGCATTTATATAAAAACCTGAATAGGCTAAAAATGTAAGCCCAAAACAGGTGTAGCAAGCGAGTATAAAATGGCGAATGAGGCTGAAAAGTTAGTGGTTATTCTTAATCACATCACACGCAAAATCTACACTCATGAATCACTTATTTAAGGAAAAAAATGAAAAATTTTACTATCCCCCTAATTACTTGTCTAGCCTTAAGCGCTTGTACTACTTTTGACCCATATACAGGTGAACAAGAAGTCAGTAATACCGCTAAAGGCGCTGGTATTGGAGCGGGTGTTGCAGCAGTGGCGGCTTATTTAGCCAACAAAAATGAAGATGATATAAGTAAAAGAAATCAGCGAATTTTAAAAGCTGCTGCAGGAGGCGCTGCGATTGGCGGTGGTATTGGTTATTATATGGATACCCAAGAAGCTAAACTAAGAAAGCAATTACGTGGTTCTGGCGTCAGCGTTGAACGTGAAGGTGATAACATCAACTTAATTATGCCTGGCAATATCACCTTTGCTTCAGGTAATGCCAATATTGAGCAAAGCTTTTTATCTGTGTTAGATTCAGTGGTTTTAGTCTTAAAAGAATTCGACAAAACCTTAATAGTAGTTGCAGGTCATACCGATAGTTCAGGCTCTGATGCACTTAACCAGAGTTTGTCAGAACGCCGCGCACAATCGGTTTCTAACAATCTAAAAACCGCTGGTGTGATCACAGATAGAATAGAAGTTGTTGGTTTTGGTGAAACTCAGCCAGTTGCGAGTAATAAAACTCAGGCTGGTAAAGAGCTTAATCGAAGAGTAGAGATTACTCTGCTTCCAATTACAGAGTAACTTAGTATGAAATATTTACTTTTGATTTTAATGACTTTTGTACTAACAGCATGTCAAACCGCAACAGAGCTGAGAAATGCATCGGCAAAAGGTTTAGCTAATAGTTATTCTTGTGGACAAATAAACGCGGCTCTTACAGCTTATGAGACAGACAAAAGTTCTTTTATGGCGCTTCAGCAAATTGCCACTATGTCAGGACTAGTAATTGAGCAAAGTTCACAAACGGATGCTAGCTCATATTACGACAATGTAAAATCAGCGGCCAGTATTGCGCTGCTTGTTCAGGGTTGCCCTGCTAGAGCTTAGAATGATTAAATTCAAATAATTTATTAGAAAGCTCCTCATATTTATATGCAGGGGCTTTTTTATTGTCGTTATTATTACCACGAAAATAAAACTTACTCACTGCTATTTAGAGCTAAATGATAGCTGAAATTGCGCGCCACCTAAATTTGCAGAACATCCTATACTCAATTCGCCCTGATAACTTTCAACCAAATCACGCACTATAGCTAAACCAACACCGTGCCCTTCTTGATAAGTGTCGGCTCGGACTCCACGTTCCAGTATACGCTGGACTTCTTGCTCTTTGATACCAACACCATCATCTTCAACGTTTATAATTAGGGTTTTATCTTGTTGTCTGATACTTAATGAAATTTTACTTTTAGCTGCCTTATATGCATTATCAAGTAAATTACCTAACAATTCTAACAAGTCAGCTTCATCGCCTTTAAAGCTTAACTTTTGAGTTAAATTCACAGTGACTTGTTTTTGCTGCCCTTGATAAATTTTGGCAAGAGTATTAAGTAATTTTTCAACCACAGGCGCTATGTCAATACCAATTAACCATGAAGAATTTCCAGCACTTTGTGCGCGCTTTAGTTGATGATCTATAGTTGAGTTAATTCGACTTATCTGTTCTTGATTAACCGCTGATATATCACTTTGCGCCTGCAATACCGCCAGTGGTGTTTTCAAACTATGGGCAAGATCAGATAACGCATTACGATAGCGTTGTCGCTGTTTTTGTTCTGTGTCTAATAACTGATTCAATTGAGACGTTAATTGCGATAACTCTTTAGGATATATACTGGTTAAGCGTTGTGCTTTGCCTTGTTCAATGGCTTTCACTTCTTTTTCTAAGGTAGACAAAGGTTTTAATGTCCACAATAACCAAGCCAACTGCAGTAATAAAATAATCACCATTAACATCGATAAACCAAACCAAAGTTGCTGTTTAAAATCAGCCATGAACGCTAAGAAGGTTTGTTTATCTTTAACGATATGCACTGTCATTGGAAAGTTTTGTTCCCCTTCATTAAAACTAATCGCATAACTATAAATAAAGTGTTCAAAGCCATCTATTTCAATCGTACTAAAGGCAGTATCACCCGTGGTGAGCAACGCTAACTGCTCAGGCAATTGTTTAGGTAGGCTAAGAGTAAGTAAAGACTGTGACCGCCATAATGAATTCGTTTTTAATTTGCTCTGCTGTGAAATAAAGGCATATAAACCTGAGCTACTGACATTAAACTGATTTTCTATTAATCCCTCAGGCATTACTAAGCTGCCTTGCTCTACTTCTGCCACGGCTAAAATAGAATAACTGTAAGCACTCAGCTCATTCTCAATGCTGCGCACCATGTGTTTTTCAAATGAATTCATAATAATAACGGCTATAACCGGTAAAATTATAATGACCATCGCTAATATACTAACCATCAAACGGAGTTTGAGGGAATTCAAAAAAGAGCGAGAAAGTACAATAAAGAAATGATTCAAAAGTAAACCTAGTTGGAGAAATTAACTAAACGATAGCCTTGGCCTCGCTTAGTTTCGATAAAATTGTGTTTACTGTCCGGATCGAGTTTTTTTCTCAAACGCCTAATAAAAACTTCAATCACATTAGAGTCTAAATCAAAGTCTTGATCATAAATGTGCTCTGTTAACGTGGTTTTTGAAATAACTTCTCCCATGTGTAACATCAAATATTTAAACACCTTAAATTCATGGGCACTTAAACTAACACTATGCTGTTCAACTAAAACCTCTGATGTTGCGGTATCTAAACTAAACGGGCCATTACTGATCAACGCACTCGCTTTGCCTGCACTACGTCTTATTAACGCATTTAAACGTGAACTGAGTTCTTCAACATGAAAAGGTTTAGTTAGGTAATCATCTGCTCCTGCATCTAACCCGGCAACTTTATCTTGCCAGCTATCACGTGCAGTTAGAATTAATATAGGAAAGTCTCGTCCATTTTCTCTTAACCTTTTAACGACGGTAGAGCCATCAATTTTAGGTAAACCTAAATCGATTACGGCAATATCATAATCATGTTCAAGACCTTGAAATAAAGCAATTTCACCATCACTGGCAACATCAACTGAATAGTTTTGTAACAGTAATTGTTGTTGAAGTTCTTTTTGTAAGGCCTGATCGTCTTCAACTAAAAGTAAGCGCATAGCTGTTTCCCTTTTTGTTAGTACCTTGCACGATAATTATTTCCAAGGTCCCTCTTATTCATTAACCCTTTTCAAATCAGTTCTTTTCTATTTTGCCCGTTTTAGCATCCACTTTTTTAGAGACAACTTGTCCATTCGGTTTAACAATTTTTACTTTGTAGCCGCCATTGTTCTTTTGTTTGTTCACTTTTAAAACCTTACCGCCATATTGTTTTTGCACTATTTTTGCCGCTTGTTTTGAGCTGGTAACTTTTTTGTTATCTTGTTTATCTGCCGGCAATGCAGTCGCTGCGCTCAAAGCACTGACATTCATTAATAGTGTTAATAACAGAACTCGTAACATCATCTCGATACCTAATAAAGATAAAACCTATATATACCCATGATACATCAAAATACGTGCTTCAGGATACCTGAGCGATTCATGTTTAACGTTTAACGTTTAACGTTTAACACGATCATACATAACGCTAGCTGAACGGAGTCTGAATACGAAAACAATTTGGTGAATGGATATTTTAGCGGTTATTAACCCGTTCAGCTTGAGTTCATCTAGCGTGCGCTTTAATAGCATTAAATCAACCTAAGAAGGATTTAATGATGAATCATTTTATCAAGAAATTAACATTAAAAATCACGTCAATAAATGCAGATGAAATCACCTCAAGGTTTTCACCCATATTACTAACCAGCTTGCAGTTGAGCTTAATGTTAACGCTCATGCTATTGACACTACCTAGCTTTGCGGAACAAGCTGACAACGCTACGAATATTGATAACACAGCTAACACTGACCTCATTCAAAGTTACTCAAGCGGACAATTAGCCAGTGCAACTAACAAGTCATCAAAAGAGAAAATATTAGAGGACATCAGTCAAAGAGTTCTATTTGATGATAGTGATCAAGCAAAACATAAAGCATTAAACATAACTCGCGACGAGGTCATTACTCAAAAATATCAACAAGCACGTAAAATCATCTCCACTAACTTATATAAAAGCATGGCTAACATACCAAATATAAGCGCTACCAGTAGAAGCTTTAGCGATGGTAGCTTTGTCATCTATGAAGGTTACTCACAGTTAATTGAGGACATAGATGCAGATGGTTATTATCAGACTTTTAGTGTCACTTTTGATGCTGATTTAATTACTGCTAGCGCCCATGATGAAGCAGTTGTTTATGCTGAGTTATATTTAAGTGAAAATGGCGGACCTTGGGAGCACTACTACACTACCGATAACTTTATTATCCATGGTGAAAGTTCTGATGATGAATTTGAAGTGTATAGCACCTTAGCTCAAGGATTTAATGCTAACAATTATAATGTCCTCATTGATCTTTACGAAGATGGTTATCCAAATATAGTGGCATCTTACAGCAGTGATGATAGCAATAGCCTATATGCCCTGCCCTTAGAGAGCAGTGATTATGACGTGGAATATATAGCGTATTACAGTGAAGAGCATATTCATGGTGGTAGTAGTTCACTGATCGCTTTATTAATCCTTGGAGTTTTTATGTTAATGCGTCAGTTCCACCAAACACATCACAATCATTAAACGCTATTAAACTAAATTAAAGCAAAAGTGAATCCCCTACTCGGCAATTTATATCCGTAATACCAGTGCCATTGAGTTTGTGCTCTTGTTGTGCCCAGTAAAAACAATTCAAGGCTAGCCACTTGATTGACCAATAGCTTGCTATTGAGATTGAGAGCAACGCCGCCTTGGAATATTTTAATCAGCACAAATACACCATAACTTAATGGCCTTGCTCTAAATTCACTTTACTACCATCTTACTAATTTACTCCTAATACTTGATTGATAGGCTATTTTTTTGAATAACGATAACTTAGCTATTAACTAACGCAAACTTGTAGAACAAAAAATCTAGCATATACTCAAATCAAATTAGTTATTATTTTATGCTACGTTATGTCAACAAATAAACACCACTACTTTATTGATTTATATCTAAATAGTTAACATTTATTTGCTGCCCATCTAATTAATAATATATACAATGAATTAAATGCGTTTGTTCAAACGTTGATAGCAGAGGAAAGATAGATGATTAAAATGGGCCTTAAAAATAAATTATTGTTATTAGCGTTATTACCACTAACTTTATTACTCGTTAGTTTAATGGTTAGTACTTACTATTTAGAGTCAAAAAACCTTGAGGAAGATTTTCAATCATTTGAAGCTAAACTTCTCGAAGGTAAAAGGAATTTATTAAAAACAGAAGTTGAAATTGCGATAAAAGTAGTCAATTACCAATTATCGTTAGGCGAAAAAGGTAATGTTAAAGACGCGTTAAGGGGGGTTACTTTCTCAAATAGTGGTTATTTTTTCATTTATGATAGTGAAGGAGTCAATATATTTCATGGTCTTAAACCTGAAGCCGAAGGTGAAAATCAAATTGATGCTACAGACCCTAATGGCAAAAAATTAATTGTTGGTTTGCTAGATCAAGCAAAAAGAGGTGGAGGCTTTTTCTCATACCACTACCAAAAACCTAATGTTAGCCAATTAGTTGAAAAAATGAGTTATGCCACCATGATTCCAAACACTAACTGGATGATAGGGACTGGTACCTACCTTGATGATGTTGAAAAAGAATTAACGAGTTATCACCAAACCATGGCTCAGCACATGCGCGATAAAGCCATAACGATAGTATCAATTGCTGCCTTTTGGTTTTTGTTAACCGTTTTTTGTGTGTTATACGCAGCGGGCTCTATGGTAAAACCTATTACTAATATGCTCGATAATTTGCAGAGTATTGCAAAAGGTGAAGGTGACTTAACTAAGCGCTTACACGTTGATGGTAATGATGAAATCAGCCAATTAGGCGTTGCTTTTAATGAGTTTATCGAAAAATTACAAAATATTATTAAAAATGTGGCGAATGTCACGCAAGATGTAAAATCCGCTTCTGCTGAAATTAATCAACAAACACAATTAATGGAAGGACAGCTTGGCCATCACAATAATGAAACAGAGCTGGTTGTCACTGCGATAACTGAAATGTCTGCTACTTCAAGTGAAGTTGCTATGAACACTACTCAGGTTGCAGAGTCGACACAATCAGCAACTGAAGATGTTGCAAAAGCCCAAGAGTGTGTTGATACCTCATTAACCGAAGTCTCAAACTTAATGACTGAAATTAATACCGCGGCAGAGCAAATAAACTCGCTTAGCGAACAATCAAAGAAAATTAATAATGTTTTAACCGTCATAGGTGGTATCGCTGAACAAACAAACTTATTAGCCCTCAATGCTGCTATTGAAGCAGCTAGAGCGGGTGAGCAAGGGCGAGGATTTGCGGTAGTTGCCGATGAAGTTAGAAACTTAGCCAGTAGAACACAAGAGAGTACATTAGAGATAAATGAAATGTTAACTGGCTTGCATAATTTAGTCTCCGCTGCAGTGAGTACTATGGATGCAAGTCAGCAAAGCTGTAACCGGTCGGTTGAATCTTCTAGAGCTATTTCTGAGAGTTTAGGTGCTGTGACTACATCGGTCACTTCGATAAATGATATGAGTACTCAAATCGCTACGGCAGCTATGGAGCAATCGAGTGTTACAGAAGAAATAAATCGCAATGTGTTTGCCATCCAAGAAATTGTCAATGAATTAACAACATCTAGCCAAAGTACTTCAGCTATTGGTCAGAAACTAGCTCAAGATGGAGACAACCTTAGTGAACTTGTTGGCCAGTTTAAAGTTTAATTAATGGCTAATCTATCAATTAAAAAAGGTTTATAGGTAGCTATAAACCTTTTTTATTTTGTGACTTAGCCCTATTAAAGTCTACGACTAAATCCCTTAACAAAGCAAAAAAATCAATAAACTGTCGTTATTTTCTAGCAACTAAATGAACTGTACTGGTTGAACGTTCTAAAAACGCACCTTCGCTGTAAGCAAAGTAATAAAGCCATAATTTTTTAAACGTTTCGTCATAGCCCAACTGAGATAGCGTAGACCATGACGCTAAAAAGTTATCTCGCCAATGCGCTAATGTTTTCGCGTAATCAAGGCCAATATCATCAAGGGACTCAACAACCAGTTCACTGTGGTCAGTAAGGTGTTGAGTAAGCACATTAATAGATGGTAAAAAACCACCAGGAAATATGTAACGTTGGATAAAATCAACATTACTCTTGTAGTAATTAAAACGCTGATCAGCAATAGTGATCGATTGAATAAGTAATTTCCCGCCTACTTTTAGTCGATCATTGCACTGCTTAAAGAAGCTAGGTAAATAATCAAAGCCAACAGCTTCTATCATCTCGATAGAAACCACTTTATCAAAGCTCCCCGTTAAATCGCGGTAATCCTCTTTAAGCAAGGTTATCTTATCACTTAACCCTAGCCCTTCTACACGCGTTTTTGCATAGGAATATTGTGCATCTGAGATAGTGGTTGTCGTTACACGACAGCCATAATGCTGAGCTGCGTAAATAGCTAAACCACCCCAGCCAGTGCCAATTTCAAGTAAATGATCATCGGCATTTAGTGATAATCGTTGGCATATTGTTGCTAACTTATGCTGTTGAGCCTCATCTAACGATGCATTTTCTGTTGGATAGATTGCAGATGAGTACATCATGTCAGGGTCTAAGAATCGCGTATATAACTCATTACCTAAATCATAATGCGCCAATATATTACGCTTTGAACCTGATTGAGTATTTCTATTTTGCCAATGGCTAAGCGTATTTTTTAACTTATTCAACCATGACTTATTACTTTCCAGTGCATCAGTTTGCTGCTGTGCTTTGGCAAAAATTCTAATGACATTGGTCAAATTAGGACTGCTCCACTTGCCATCAATAAATGCCTCGGCAGCTCCAATACTGCCGCCTTTTACAAAGTCTCGGTAAACGCTCGGATCGTGTATGTGTATTTTTCCTTTAATACTTTGCTCATCAAAACTCTGGGGGAAGTAAGAATGAACAGAGCCCTCAATGACTTCTAATTGACCATACGTAAACTTTGAAAAAAACCCCAAGACTAAACTACGGCAACGCTTATCTAACCAGTTAGCCTCTTTTAATAATGTCACATCCTCAATATTTTCCATTTTTATTCCCTATAGTTAGAGTTTTAACATCTACGAACTAATCCGCTTTTTGATAACCAATAAAAGGTACACGTTTAACGAATAGTTTGAGTGCTTGCCAATAAATACTAACGACTACTTGCACCGTCATAACCGGTAATTGACACCAAATTCGCAGTAAGCTGCTTTTAGTGAAAGGCTTTTTCCTCATCACTAAATTTACATCAAATAACTTAACTACCTTGCCACTTTTGTCATCAATACTTTTGTTTTTAATATTAATTTGTAACTTATCGTCAATATGACACGGCGGTGTTACCTGCCAAAAATAAGTCATTGCTAAGTCCATAAACGGTGAAACTTGAAACATCTTTTTTGTCGTTTTATCGACTTCTACATTTAGCAAATCGATTAAATAATAATGACGTTCATTCCACGGTGTATTACTGACTTCTGCGAGCATTTGTGTGCATTTATCATGATGGTCGTAGCAAAAATAAAAATTAGCGGGACTAAAATAAATACCAAAACATCTAACTTGTGCCAGCATAACAATTCTTTTTATATCGGCATGACCCGCTAATTCATGTACCTTACTTTTTATACGGTGCCTCAAAGGATAAGGATCACCTGCACGATTATCTTTTATAGAACCTTTTATAGAACCTTTTGGAGAATCTTTTGGGGAGCTTTTCAGATAATCTTTTTCCACAAAACGTAATGGTCGATACCAAGAAAAGCCAAAAACACCAAAGCCACCTTGAGCATTTTCGACATCAGCAACATCAAGCGCCAGCATAAATAATCGATAATCAAAACTGTGCTTTTTAGGACTAAAGCGTCGATGTATCACATTTCCGAGGTAAATATGACTATGACTAAACGAATTAGGCATCTTCATAATCTACCGCTAGATAGCAATCAAAGCGCTTAGCCACCTCAACTGCGCTTCTGACACCGTCTTCATGGAAACCACTGTGCCAATAAGCGCCAGCAAAATGGGTATGATTATGTCCACAGATGGTATGCCTTTGCTGCTGTGCTTTTATTGAGCCGGCAGAAAATACAGGATGGTGATAGGTAAACTCCCGTAATATCTCTTTGGGGTCAATGTCATCTTTTTGATTTAGGGTAACGCAAAAGGCATGTTTACTTTGAATGCCTTGCAATATATTCATGTTGTAAGTAACGCTAGCGGCCTTATTACGGTCATGGCTTAACTGATAGTTCCAACTTGCCCAAGCTTTTTTCCGTTTAGGTAACAGTTTTTTATCCGTATGTAATACCACCGTATTTTCGCTATAAGGCATTGCTGATAAAACCGAATTTTCCTCTTGGCTTGCATCCTCTAATAAGGCCAGTGCTTGATCTGAGTGACAAGCAATAACAACTTCATCAAAAGTCTGGCTAGTTGCCTTTTTAAAGTGTAAATGGACTTTATCATCACTGCGAGTAATACCTGTGATGTCGGCATTAACGTGAATATTATCCTTAAAAGGTGCACACAATGGTTTTAAATAACTACGAGAACCTTCAGGAACGACATACCACTGGGGTCTGTCTGCAATATTTAACAAGCCATGGTTATGGAAAAACTTAACGAAAAATTTAAATTCAAAATCTTCCATTTGCGCTAATGAGCTAGACCAAATGGCCGCCCCCATGGGCAAAATATAATGCTCCGCAAAAAAATCGCTAAAGTCATGTTCAGCTAAAAATGTGCCTAACGTTAAACCATCAATATATTCATCTTGTTCAAAAATACTTTTACACAGTTTATTGAAGCGTAAAATCTCTTTAACTAACTTCCAAAACGTTGGCTTGAAAATATTACGTCGCTGGGCAAATAAGGTATCCAAATTATGACCATTATATTCCAGCCCTGTTTGGCAATTGTGTACCGAGAAACTCATTTCAGTTGGGGTTTTTCCTATGCCTATTTCATCAAGTAAAGCTAAAAAGTTAGGATAGGTTTTATCATTAAAGACAATAAATCCGGTGTCTATGGCAAAATTTTCACCTTCTTTCTCAATATCGACCGTTGCCGTGTGTCCGCCAATACAGGCATTTCTCTCAAAGACGGTAACCTTATACTTTTTTGATAATAAATAAGCCGCGGTCAATCCGGAAATACCTGAGCCTATAATCGCAAAGTGCTTCATACGCTGTCCTTATTGGTGCTATGTTTTCGGGTAATAAGTGCTTGCCATAAAGACGAAGGTAAAAAAGAAAAAAACGTCATAATAAAAGTCATTCGCTTGGGGAACTGAAGGTAATTTTTACGCTTTTCAATACCAATAAAAATACGCTTTGCCGCGGCTTCGCTGGTTAATAAAAAAGGCATGGTAAAGTTGTTTTTATCGGTTAAAGGCGTACTAACAAAACCTGGGTGTACCAAGGTAACGCCAATGCCATGCTCCACTAGATCAAGTCGTAAACTATTGGCTAAATAGTCCATACCTGCCTTTGAAGCGCCATAAGCTTCACTACGTGGAAAAGGTAATATAGTGGCACTTGAACTGACAAAAACCACTTGCCCACCTTTTTGCATTTTCGGTAAAAAATATTGCAATAATGCACCTAAAGAAGAAAGATTGGTGTTGATAATATCGGAAAATAATTCACCATCGAAATTTTTTGCATCATCAATATAGCGACAATCACCCGCATTTAAAATGAGTAGGTCTAGGGCTTTAATATCTTCAGCCGCAGATGCTATTTGCGTTGGCTGAGTAATATCAAAACAAAATGTTTTAAAAGCGCTTGAGTGAAGGTCAGCAAGTTTTTCTTGGTTTCGGCCACAGGCAATCACGTTAGCACCTTCCATAGCGTACTTTTCAAACAGTGCTAGGCCAATGCCTGATGTTGCACCGGTAATCAAAACAGTTTTAGTACTCATTAGTTCGCTGCCTTGGTTTTTATCCACTTAGTTATCTTACCCAATATCGGTAATTGTTCATAAAGCATGGCACCTAAATCAAGGTAATCACGATGATAAATAACCTTATCATCTGCTCCCTTAATATGTGAGGTACCCAGAACAACTACAGGTTTTCCCTTATTCAACTTAGGGTGTTGATAAGTCATGGTCCAAAAAAGTGACGCTTGCGAATCTTGCCAAATCACACCATCAATAACAAAATCACAAGAAGACAGGTTCTGATAAAGATTTTTAAAGTACTGATATAAATTATCATAACCTTCTACTTGATGAATAGGATCAATAAATGTCACCTTGTCATGGTAAATTTCTGACAATAATTCCAAGCTATCCTTTGACAATTTTTGATAAACAACCACAAAGTTACTGAGCCAGAAAGGTGCATTTTGAAGGGTAAGTGCTAACGTATTACACTCTGTATCAAGTTCTGTATTACATTCCATTTTAATTACCTTAAAAACGGCGATTTTATCCTGTTAATAATCGCTAATTACACTTTATAAAAAGCTAACGCTTTTATTCTTGCTTCTTTATGATCAACAATAGCTGGCCAATAAATATTAAGCTTATTATCATCGATAAACTGATGAGGAAAATGAATTTTCTTATCAGGAATACTTTCAAGTTCCGGTATATATTTACGGATGAACTCGCCCTTTGGATCAAAACGTTCACTTTGTCTTATCGGATTAAATATTCGAAAATAAGGTTGAGCATCACAACCCGTGCTCGCCGCCCATTGCCAACCACCATTATTCGATGCTAAATCACCATCAATTAAGTGCTGCATAAAATATTTCTCACCTAAGCGCCAATCAATTAATAAGTGTTTGGTCAGAAAGCTGGCGACCACCATACGAAGCCTATTATGCATCCACCCTGTTTGGTTTAACTGTCTCATTGCTGCATCAACCAGTGGATAACCAGTTTTTCCCTGACACCATAAATTAAATAATTTGATGTCGTTATGCCACTGTAACCCTTGGTAATTCTCTTTATAACATTGATGTTTACATAATCGTTGCTCATGAAAAATCAGATTTCGATAAAACTCACGCCAAATAATCTCATTCAACCATGAAAATTCTTCACTGTCAGATGCCAGTAAAATATCAGGATATTTATTAAGTAATAATCTAAGTACATAACGAGGACTAATAACACCAGCAGCTAAGTATGGCGAAATACCCGATGTCCCCTTAATTGATGGAATATCTCGATGGCTTTGGTAAGTACTAATTTTTTCTTGATAGAAAGTAGGTAATATTTGCTGCTCAAAAACATGCGCTAATGGCCAAGCATCAGATATGCGTTCTGGTTTTTCACTCTCAATATCTGTATTCGTTAACGTTGAGGTGGTATTACAAACTTTGCCTAAATAGTCAAAACCGGCTTGTTGTAAATAGGTTAACCAAGCACGCTTAAATGGTGTGAAAACTTTATACATAATACCTGACTGATTAAGGACTTTACCTTTGGGTACAATCACGTCAGCTTCAAATAAGGTTAATGCAGTACCACTAGCCTTTAATTCCAAATATAGCGCATTGTCACGTTGTTGCTCATTAAATTCAACCTCGCTATTAGCCACTATTTCAGTAATGTTATGCTGTCGACAATAACGCTTTAAGTAATCTTTTTGTGTAATAAAATTATCTGCATCAATCAATTCGAGTTCAATATTGAGCAGTGCTAACTCTTTAACCAATGCGTAAGCATGACGTTTAATAAAATCTATTTTTATCGGCGACCAATCGTGTTGTTGCCATTGTTTTTCAGAGACAAAAAAAACGGCTTTACGTGATTGTTCTGAGTCAAATTGACTCAGAAAGTAGTGTAAAGCCGGATTATCATGTGTTCGAAGGTCATTACGAAACCAAAGTAGCAATTTATTTCCTTAAATATCTGACTGTTTCTAATTAACTACATAACTTGTCTTTTAATTCACCACTTTTTAAGATGATGATTAATAACTGTTAATAAGCGTATCTTAATCTTAAAACATCTGGGTACGGAGACAAATATGCTTGCTTGGTTAAGTAATCTTTCGGGTGATTCAATAAGTAATGTTTAATCAACGTTAAGGGTGCCATTAACGGGATAAGACCTTCACGATAAGCATCAATTTGTTCACATAACTCTTTTCTTTCATTGGCTTGTAAGTGCTTTGAAAAATACCCTTGGATATGCGCAAGAGTATTAGCATGCTTTTTACGTGTCGCAATAATTTTCAGTGCTGTCATTAACCCCAATATATATTGTGAAGCTTGCTCTTCAAGGGCTAAGTCGGCTCTGGCTAATAATTGTCCTAACTCTTTATAAGCGATTAAATCATGACTCATCACAGTATATTTGTAATGGCTATGAAAAGTGGTTAACTTGTGTTTAGTTAGCCCTGATTCAACGATCAATTGCCAGTGTTTATAAGCAAATACTCTGGCGACAAAGTTTTCACGAATTAATGGATCATTTAAACGACCATTTTCTTCACAAGGTAATAATGGATTAGCGTCCATAATCTCCTTCGCAAAAGCGCCTATGCCATGTGAAGGTAAAGCATTACCTTCAGGGCTATAAATCTTCACTCTTTCCATACCGCAACTAGGGCTTTTAGCACAAAAGATGTAACCCGTTAATGACTTAGTCATACTCGCTACCTTCTTGCCATAAGCCTTTAATGCCTCAGTTACATCACCACTACCATCTTTTTGAGAAACATGAATCATATCACCACGCTTTATTTGACGAATAGTGGGTCTAGGAATAGGTAAACCTACCGCAACTTCTGGACAAAATGATTTATAGGTAACATGTGCCGAAAATTCTTTAATACAAAAATGAGATGGCTTATTACTGGCATCGAAACGAACTTTTTCACCAATTAAACAAGCACTTATACCAATTTCAATATCTTTCTTATCAACTGAATAAATCATTATTATTTCCTTATCATTTCTGACTGTTAACTTTTAATAGCTTAATGAGCTAATAAATAAAAGAGCCTATCGGGTTAAGTAGTTTGTTTATACCTTGCGTGAAGTGAAGTGCATCATTAGCCACGGTATAACAAAGACAGCCATTAGTAGATACTGGGTGATGCTGATCAGAGCCATCAAGCATGATAAAATCCCCCTTAACATACTCACCACTTTCATCATGAAATGATCCGGCTAATAACACGGTAAGCTCAAAGCCTTTATGAGTATGTTCAGGAACACCACCACCGGGTTTAATATGTAATAAACTGGTGTGAATTTCATCTTCATTAAGTTGAATACGCGTTCTCGTTAACTTACCAATGTTAGCTTTTTTACTTAATACCATATTGTTTAGTACCGATGGCAACATGTATTTCACACCATTAAACTCAATCGACTTTTCAGTTTTAGGTATCGCAATATCAATATCAGAAGACTGCACAATATCATCAATCATGTGATCAAAATTTATTGCTGCGATACTTTCTAGTGCGTCATTATCATCGACAATGAATCGGTCTAAAAACTCTTCTTCAAAACTATTTTCTGCCACTTGTTCAGTAAACTGAGCAATTTTCTGCTGACAAACAGCACACATATCTGCATGAATAGCGATACCAGCGGATAAAGATGCAGGTAAGTCACCGTTAACAAATGCTTGAATTAGTTCAAATTTAGGGTGATGGTTAATCATGTTTTTCTCCTAACTGTACTTTAAGTTTACCAAGGGCTAATCGTAATCTAGATTTAACGGTACCTAGTGGTAAACGAAGATGTGTGGCAAGTTGCTCTTGTGACATCTCCCTAAAATAAAAACCTTTTACTACGTCTTGTTGAGCTTGTGGTAATGCTTCAATAACGCTTAATAGATTCTCATTTTCTAAATGATCATCAAAGGTTTCACCTTCACTGCTCATGTTTTCAGCAACAGGCCAAATATCGTCACTTAGATTATCTTCTTTATTGCCCTGTATTTTACGTAGCATATCAAAGGTAACGTTACGCATTACGGTATAAACCCAAGTGGTCGCAGCGCCTTTATCTTGATTAAAAAGGTGAGCTTTTCGCCATACGTTACTCATAGTATCTTGTACTACTTCATTGGCTTGCGCTTCATTGGGGAACTTAGCACGAGCAATACGTAAAATTTTTGGTGCGAAAAATTGAAACAAATGGGTAAAAGCTTGTTTGTCTCTAGTATGCGCAACGGAATTAAGCCATTGGCAAAGCTGTGGGTGATTTATTTTATCTGTCATACTAATAGATTTAGCATTAGTCGCTATGCTTAGCAAGTTAGTCTGCATCACTTTCGTTCCCCCTTTTATTAAACATGATTAGTTATACGTTCAATAAAAGAATAAGATCACTCTACTGATAAATAATTTAGAATAAACTTAAATTTAAGTTTAAGTTTATCTAGAGGCTAGAATCAAAAATAACAGATTCGACAAACGCTTTAGCCTCTTTGAAGTTGTTGTTGACGACAAACTTATTTTTTACTCCCAAATCCAGTGGCAATATTTCTAACCATCTTGCTAAGACCCAAGGAGTATTATTTAACGATTTTTTCGTGTATAAATCATTGAGCCTTTTATTCTCAGAAAAAACAGTCTCTAATGATTTTGAGAGCTCTGCACCAGCATTATCAATACTCGTTTCTGACCAGTGCTTAATAATACTGACTTCACCAAAATGTAGATTATCGCTATCTTGCTCTATGCTGTTAATTTCGATCAGTGACTTACATTTGACGTCAACTTCTAATACTCCGTCCTCACCTTGGTCAAAATTAATAATATCAACCCAACTTCCCCATAGGATTTGATCAACGATCGCATTGTCCTTAACTTTTTTGTCTTTTAACCAAATAACAAAACCTTGGCCTGATGAGGCAATGCTCACCATCTTTAAATAGCGAGGTTCAAATATTCTTAGTTTTGTAACCCCGCCAGGTAGTAAGAATATGGGTAACGGAAAAATAGGTAGCGTAATATTTGTCTGCTTCATCGGTATGCCACTTCTAAGTTGTATTGGTGATAACTCTATATACGCAGTGAAGGGGGAAAATGATCAGTTTTAGAATAAAAAAAGCCTCTGAAGACAGAGGCTAAAAGTTGGTCACATTAATCAAACGCTTAACAGGGTAAAAGTAAGATAATGAACCAACAAAAAGCAAACTAACTAGCAGTTGCTCTAATCAAGAATAACAGTATCAATGACGTGGATAACCCCATTAGTGGTGTAGATATCAGTAATTATCACTTTTGCACCGCCAATCATTAACATGCCAGTTTCAGCATCAATACTGACATCAATCATTGAAGAAGATGCCGTAGTTAATGAGCGACCATTAGCAGCATAGGCATCTAAAGCACTTAACGAACTTTCAGCAATAACATGCGTTAACAATACTTCAGTAAGCATCTCGGTATCAGCTAATAGCGCAGTTAAAGCATCAGCGTCAATTTTAGCAAAAGCGGCATTAGTTGGTGCAAATACAGTAAACATACTGTCTTCATCAGACAAAGTAGTCACTAAATCAGCAGCAGTAAGCGCGGTAACAAGGGTAGAGAAATTATCTGGGTCAGCTAAAGCGACTTCAACAATATTCATGGTGGGCTCAGCCATCATTCCTGGAGGCATAATCACGTTATCAATTAAATGTACAACACCATTATCGGCAATCACGTTAGCAGCACTTATTTTAGCGCCATTAATGAAAAGCATTCCATCACTAAAAGAGACTGAGGCTTTACTTTCATTAGCCATTACCGCCATATTATCCATTGATTGAGCAAGGGTAATAGCACCATCAGATAGAACTGTTCCAGCAATTACGTGATACAACAAGATATTGCTTAATTGATCGCTAGTTAAGCTTTCTACAGTACCAGCAGGTAATTTAGCAAAGGCCGCGTTAGTCGGTGCAAACACAGTGTAATCATTATCAAGGTTGGCTAAAACAGTATCCAGACCTGTTGATTGCAACGCTGAAACGAGTGTAGATAAATCACTATTGCCACTAGCCACTTCAACTAAGCTCATGCCTGGTTTAGGTAATTCCACATCACCAAGAATAACTGCGTCAATTACATGAATAATGCCGTTGGTTGTATATATATCTTTCATTACAATATTAGCACCGCCAAACAATAATGTGTCGGTTGCCATATTAATGTTAAGTGCTACTTTCGCCATAGACGCAGTGTCAACCATAGCGCCACTCAACGCGAACGCATTAACTGAATTTACAGCAGCGTCTGGTACAACATGTTGCAGCAGTACTTTTGTTAAGGTATCGGTATCAGCTAATAATGCAGCTAAAGTATCAGCTGCAATTAAGGAAAAAGCGGCATTAGTCGGAGCAAAAACAGTAAAGGTAGCGTCTTCGTTTGACAAAGTAGTCACTAGATCAGCAGCAGTGAGCGCAGCAACTAAGGTAGAGAAATTATCTGGGTCTGCTAAAGCTACTTCAACAATATTTGCTGTTGGTTCCATCATAGCTTCAGGAGGAAGCAATACCGCATCAATAACATGAATAATGCCATTGTCTGTTTGAATATCAGTAGTAATGACTGTGGCTGTATTAACCAGTAAGTTATCTCCATTCAGAGATAAACCGACTAAATCGCCATTAACCATACTAACGTTAGTTCCCGCTAGTGAAATAGCAGCTTCAGCATTAACTTCACCGCTAATAACGTGGTATGTCAAAATATCTGACAATGTATCAGTATCAGCCAATAGTGCATTTATTGTGTCTTGCCCTAAAAGAGCAAAGGCAGCATCTGTAGGTGCAAACACAGTAAAAGTAGCGCTTGTATCCGCTAATACATCATCTAACCCTGTCGCTTGCAGTGCGGCAACGAGTGTAGTGAAATTTCCATCAGCTACAGCAACATCGACAATGGTAGTAGGCATCACAACCTCTTCGACTGTTTCGATCACTTCAGTAATCACTTCCTTATCGTCATCATTACAACCTTGCAATAAAACTACACTTAATATGGTTACACTTAGTATTTTAAAATATTTCACTTTGCTACCCTCATTAATTAATTAATTACACATAAACTTACGGCTAAAAAACAAACAAGGATCAATCTTTATTAATAAAAAATTTAAATTTTAATCAGTGATCTTTAGATAGATAACGTCGTATTGATTAGGTTAATTGAAGAACAGATATGGTGAATTCGGAGGGAGTACTATTACCGATAAATCTCATTCTCTGAACTTATATAATGTTAACGAGTAGTGATTATCGCCTTTAAAAGACAACAAATAACCTTCCTATATTTTTACGTTAAGGAATATTTTGCACATGGGGAATTGGTTTTACACTAAAAACTTTGAGGAGTTACTTAAGGTGCGACCATCATGAGGATATTACTTCAGCTGTTATAAATGCATTAATTTAAGGTAAAGTGTCGCTTATTTTCCAGTGAAGCATTAAGTGATAGTGCTTATATCGCATCGGCAGTTGGACATTCCTGTACTTGCGTCTGCTTATCAAAAAACAATGTTACTTCTGCTACTTTAACACCAAGCTTACTCATTGAGGTCTTATTCATTACTCGATGTTCATCAAGTTGATACATCCAATCGTCCATAGAAACTTGATAAGTATCCTCTTCAACAACAAGCGACAACTGATATTGAAACTGAAAGGCAAAACCTTGATGCTTCCCTATAGCTGTACCCACAACATCTTCAGCTTGTCCTTCATAGCTACCATCAGATTTTTTAGAGAGTTGCCAATTTCGGTAAGTAATTTCGCCATCATTAAAATAGAACTTTTCAGCAAGCACTCCCTGGTCTCCCTGCCACGTACCTTCTAACTCTACACAGAAACGTCTGCTCACTTTATTAGAATAATCTTGAACAATGCCATAAGCAATGACATTACCATCAAAATACTCTTTGATATCAAATGGTTTTTCAACCTCTTGATAATCATCTAATGCCGTAGAGCAACTTGAAATACCAAGACAAGTCATCACTATCAGTACAAATATTTTTAGCTTAATCATGGGTAATACTTCCTAATAATTCGGCCCTTAAGCTGGGTTGACTGGTGTTCTCAGATAACCAAATAGCGAGAAAAAGCGGTCCAAATTCTGGCGCATTAATAACGCCAATATATTGCTCATTAAAATAAAATACGCTGCGTCCTTCATGAATCAGCAATGACAAGCTGTCGCCATCTTTAGTATCTGGCCAAATATTTTTTAGTACGGGTACATAAGGTAGATATTCTTCAGGTGTTAGCCCTAAGTGCTCCCACTGTTCGATGGTTCTCTCTATCAGATCTTCACTCGAAATATCGGCTAAATAGTTGATATCAAACAGTAGGTTTTCTTTATTTATTTCAATAGGATATTTTCCTGACGTTGTCAGTAATTCACTTTTATAGAGATCCCAAAATAGAATAGAAAAAGTTGTTTCACCAACCGATACAAAAGTAGCCGTATCAAGGCTATTTTTTAAACTGCTTGGCAGAGTGACTTCATCGGTCAATTTGTTTGCAAAAGCCCCGTTCATTGACATAAAAATTAAAACCACAAAACAAAATAATTTAAACATGTTTAACCTCTACTTTGACCAAAGTCTCTTTTAAAGCGAAAAATAAAACGAACAACAATCCCCAGACTAATCCTAGTATCAAATACGTCGACATTACAGTTTGTCCAAACTCAACTGCTTGGAGTTTATGCCCTGCGAGATAACTGAACGGTGCTAATAAAGCTCCCACCAGTATTTGTAACACTTTCGAGCTAGCCAAAAATCGCAAGCTATGACATACAGTTGCCCCAAAACAAGCCCAAAGCGTCATCAACCAAAGCGGAATATGACTAGTATTGCTAAAAATAAAAACAGTAAAATATTGCAGTAATGAATCAACAAAAATACCGATAAGCGTTATTGTCAGTATCAGCTTTACTTCACCGCTTACTTTTACCATAAAGCGAACGTGAGCCAGCAATAATAAAAGACTAATGGGTATAAAGTTATTTCCCCAATAAACTAAGCCAAACCAGGCAAAGTTGAAACCGACTAAATTTAACACCACTAAATGATTCAAATAGCTTCCCCGTTGTACCCGTTAAGCTTATATACGTTGAAGGTTAAGATTTAGATTAATACCAGAGACATTAAGTTTCTTTAAGGCCTTTAATGCGATATGTTATCGCAAGAAAACCCTAGTGAGCTTCAGTAACTTTCTACGCAAAATCACTCACCAAGTATCAAGCTAATTATTTACCCTTTAATAACCAACGGATTTCATCAAAAATGAAAGATCTCACCCAAGGCTCAATCCCTAAACATCTGATCTCGATGGCATTACCTATGATGATAGGCATGCTTATTCAAACACTCTATTTTATTGTTGATCTGTATTTTGTTGGTAAGTTAGGCTCCGCCGCGCTCGCCGGATTGAGCTTAGCGGGTAATGCTATGTTTTTAATCTTCGCGCTCACGCAAATACTCAACGTTAGTACCGCAGCACTTGTCTCGCATGCCGTAGGAGCAAAAGATCAACAAGACGCAAACCTTACCTTTAATCAATCTATGATGTTATCTACTGTGGTTGGGGTTTTTGTTTGTATCATTGGCTACTGGTGTGCAGAGACTTACCTTGACTTAATATCCCAAGACTCAGAAACCGTGATGATGGGCTTAGCTTACCTGCACTGGTTCATTCCATGTATGGCGTTGCAGTTTATTATGGTTTCTATCAGTTCAGCGCTACGTGGAACAGGTATTGTTAAGCCCACCATGGTGATTCAAACCTTGTCTATTTTGCTCAATATTATCTTGTCCCCGATATTAATTGCTGGCTGGGGCTCAGGCTATGCCATGGGTATTGCCGGTGCAGGTTTTGCTAGTTCAATATCGGTTGTTTTTGCGGTAGTGCTTTTATGCTATTACTTTATAACAACAGATAGATACGTCAGCGTAGATTTCTCGCTGTGGCGTATTAATATACCGCGCATTAAAAAATTACTCGCCATTGGTCTACCCGCTGGCGGAGAATTCTTTTTAATGTTTGTGTATATGGGCGCTATATATTGGCTAATTCAACCCTTTGGCGCTGATGCACAAGCAGCATTTGGTCTTGGCTCACGGGTAATGCAGGCACTATTTTTACCCGCTATGGCTATTGCCTTTGCGGCTCCTGCAATTGCTGGGCAAAACTTTGGCGCACAAAATTACCAAAGAGTGCGAGAAACCTTTACTTGGACAGCCATTATGACCTGCTCGTTAATGGCTGTGATCACTGTCGTTTGTTTAACCCAAGCTGAGTTGATGCTAGCAGGATTTTCTGATGATAAAGCAGTGATTTTGATTAGCGTGGCCTTTTTACAAATGATTTGTTGGAACTTTGTACCCGCAGGTTTGGTTTTTACTTGCTCTGGAATGTTTCAATCCTTAGGTAATACTATGCCAGCTTTACTCAGTACCGCTACCCGTTTAATCACCTTCATATTGCCTGCTCTTTGGCTATCAAAACAAAGTGACTTTCAAATAGAACAGCTTTGGTATGTTTCAGTAGCGACGGTTTGTATTCAAGCATTGGTGAGTTTTTCCTTCCTTAGGCGAGAGTTTAAAAAGCGTTTACCCCGTGATAACGTGCCAAATGATCATTACGATGATCTTAATAAAACTGAGGCTATCAGCTAACTATACGACTAAACAGCTCTGTTAATGCTCAAAGTAACCATAATTCCTCCATTATGGTTACTAATAAAACTGAAGCCCGAGCACACTTACCGCGTTAAAATAAGCCAACACTCTTACCCTTCTGCTAAGTATCCCTTGCATCGCCACGGAACGTAAGCTGTGTATTTTAAAATGCCTGAGCAAGGTTTTCTCACTGTGATTTTCTTATAAATTATTAATTATGCCATTGGCGATATTATCGTTAAGAATAAAGCCCTTTACAAAATAGTACAGTCGAACTATTATAAAAACACAGTCGTACTATTTTAGTGCGCGAATATTAATATGGATGTGAATAATGAAATTTAGTTATTTTAATAAAGGGAGATCTCGCTTTGGTTTGACCTCAATTGCAAGAGGCTTCACTGCGACATTGAGCACATTAGCCCCTAAATTTAGCGCCTTGCTAGGCGAGAATGTCTTGATGAAACCTTATAGTCGACGTAGCTATGACTTTGAGCACATCAAGCCAAAAAAAGAGCTAAACCTGCTCACATCGATGGGCGTAGCTCATGTTAATTTATTTGGTTCAGGCGAGCGGGTTGTCATCGTCAGTCATGGTTGGGGCGATACCAGCAATAGCTTTGAGCAAATGATCCTTAGCTTAACCCAACAAGGTTATACCGTTGCTGCCATAGATCATATCGGTCATGGTAAATCCTCTGGAAATAATTCACATTTACTCAGTTTTATCGAAACCCTTGAATTGCTGCTTGAGCAGTTTAATGAAGAACGTATCAAAGTTGACGCTATTATTGGTCATTCTATGGGCGCTATTGCGGCGTTAAACCTACCAAATTATTTATTAGAAAGTAAAAAGATAATTTTAATTTCCTCTCCTATTAAATTTTTTGAATTAATGTTTGAAAAAGTAGAGCAAGCCGGCATTTCAAGAAAATTACTGACTCGAGTATTAGAGAGTATTAGCCATAAACACGGGAAAACATGGCAACAATTAACCACTGAAAATAATCGCGATAAGTTGGCATTAAATTTAACTTTTATTCATGACCGCCAAGATAGATATGCCCCATTCGAAGATTTGACACAGTATTTACAACAAGAAAAAAACACCTTGATTGAAACACAAGGACTTGGTCACAGAAGGATTTTAAGCGATACTAGCGTTATTAATAATATTGCACAGGTTTTGTCTGCTTAATGAATAAAGGCGAACGTACCCGTTTAGAAATACTTAAACAAAGCATAATACATAGCAGCCAGTACGGCCTTGCCGATATAACTATCGGCACGGTTTCTAAGTTATGTAATTTATCAAGAACGGGGGTAATTTCTCACTTTGATAATAAAGAAGATATGCAAATAGCCATACTAGAATATGGTGAAGAATTATTTAGAGCGCGAGTGGTAAAAAAAGCATGGCGAGAAGATCCCTTGGATCACGTCATTGCATTACTAGAAAACTGGGCCGATTGGACTAGCGAAATGTTTAAAGAGCACCAAGTAAGCTGCCCTTTTATTAAGGCTGTGGTCGAGTTTCAAAACAGACCCACGTCAAAAGTTAGAACCTTTACCATTGATCAACAAAATAGGTTGATCAACTATCTCACCCATAGAATTGTGCGTTGTGTTGAAAAAAATAAATTAACAGCTGAAGTTGAAAGCTTCGCCATTGCTTATGAACTTTATAGCTTATATTTAGGTCATGCTATTACGCAGCACACTGCGCCAATAAATACTGCGGACTCATTATTTAAAAAGAGTGTCGCTAGGCTATTGAAGCAATACCAAGTGATTAGTGATTAGTGATGAAGTTAGCTTTAGTTAAATGTTAAAGCCAAAGCCAAAGCCAAAGCCAAAGCCAAAGCCAAAGCCAAAAATAGTTTACCCTCCTATCTAAACACCAATAAACAATTGTTATATTTCCCCAAACGTAAACGAAAAAAAGTTAAGGTGTTATTAACAACCTTAACTTTTTAGTACTTATTTTACTTTATGAAGCTTTATTTAACGAAACGTACTTAAATAAGCGTTTCTAAATAACCGCCATAAAAAAACCTGATGCCTACGCTCTTTTTTGAGCCTGCATTTGGCTATCAAGGTATTCGTCTAACGAGCCTTGGAAATCAACTAATTTTTTATCTTTAATATCAATAATGCGCGTTGCTAATGATGAAACAAACTCGCGGTCATGACTAACAAAAATTAACGTGCCTTCAAAATCTTTCAACGCATTATTTAATGCATCAATTGCTTCGATATCCATGTGGTTAGTTGGTTCATCCATGATTAACACATTAATATCAGCCATCATCAACATACCGAATAACAAGCGATTCTTTTCACCACCTGAACAGTTACGTGCTTTTTTATTCGCATCGTCGTCAGTAAATAACATACGACCTAACATACCACGAACACTTAAATCGTTGTGACAAGGTCTACGCCATTGTGACATCCATTCCATTAGCGTTAGGTCATTATCAAAGAATGAACCGCTATCTTGTGGGCAATAACCTACAGACGCATTTTCAGACCATTTAACAACACCTTCAATGTGCTCTAATTCGCTCATTAAACAACGTAATAAGGTAGTTTTACCCACGCCGTTTTCGCCGATAATCGCTAACTTAGCACCAGCTTCTAGTAATAAGTTGCCCTTTTTAAACAATACTTCGCCATCAAAACCATGACTGAGGTTTTCAAGTTCTAACGCTTGACGATGCATTTTTTTACCCGGAGCAAAAGCAATCTTAGGGGTAATACGACTAGATGATTTAACATCATCAAGTTTAATTTTATCCATTTTCTTAGCACGAGAACTTGCTTGTTTCGCTTTTGAAGCGTTAGCACCAAAACGGTTAACAAAGTCTTGTAGTTCAGCGATTTCAGCAACTTTTTTATCATTACCCGCTAATAACTGTTCACGTAATAAACCAGACTGAGCTAAGAAGAACTCATAGTTACCTGGGTAAACACGTAATTCACCGTAATCAATATCTGCCATATGCGTACATACAGAGTTAAGGAAATGTCTATCATGCGAAATGATAATCATGGTGCATTTACGCTTGTTCAATTCACCTTCTAACCAACTGATGGTATGAATATCCAAGTTGTTGGTAGGCTCATCGAGTAACAAAATGTCTGGGTTAGCAAACAAAGCTTGGGCAAGTAGAACTCGTAGTTTCCAACCTGGCGCAACTTGCTGCATTGAACCGTAGTGAAAAGACTCTTCAATACCCGCTTCTAATAATATTTCGCCCGCACGACTTTCTGCGGTGTAACCGTCCATTTCTGCAAATTGGCTTTCTAAGTCACCAACACGCATACCATCGGCTTCACTCATCTCTGCTTGTGCGTAAATAGCATCTCTTTCTTGCTTTACTTTCCACAAAGGCATATCGCCCATGATCACAGTATCAATTACATTATGTTGTTCAAAAGCGAACTGATCTTGGCCCAAAGTACTTACTTTGTTACCTGTACTTACTGATACATTGCCAGAGCTTGGCACTAAATCACCACTAAGTATCTTCATAAATGTTGACTTGCCACAGCCATTTGCACCAATCAAACCATAGCGGTGACCGTTGCCAAATTTAGCCGAAATGTTTTCAAATAACGGCTCTGCGCCAAATTGCATTGTGATATTACTTGTTGTGATGATAAGCCTATACTCCGAGCTAGAATTGTTTCATGGATATTTCAAGGCGCGTAGTATATATGATTTGCCGGTTTAATGATAATGATAATTAGATTAATTGTATAAATAATAAACGAGTTGTTGATGACATATTTTGCGGAATTGTCGCGATATTTTATTGCGAGACATAGGCTTATCCCTTTTCGAATAAGTCTATGTCAGTTGCACTATTACTGATGTGATATCAACTGAATCTATATCAGTAATATGAACAGAAACGCCTTTTGTGTCATTTCATCTGTTGACGCCATAACATTCTACATAATGATTATTGATAATAGTGAATATTATAGGGTTCTCGTAGATAGATATGATTAGCTCACTAAGTGCGCTAAGCGGAAGTGATATTTGAAAATTGTGAGTGTTTATCAAGGTCAATTGAGCACCCGTTAGTTGACTTTAGCATTTTGGTAGCTAACTTGATAATCATTGGCATAGCAGACGTTACAAAAAGACTAATATAATGATAAAAAACAGTTATAAATTGATAACAATATCAATGATTGCTGAAAGCTCATTGCTGCCGTGGATCTTACATCATTCAATGTTAGTTGTGAGCCTAACTTAGTCATTCGAAAGACCAAACCCAGATGAAAAGTTTTTGTATTCCCTTAGATAACCTATACCTCTGCCCGTTCTGATTATCATTACTAAGTAAAAGCGAATGTAGATGGGAATATCACCAATATGAAAAAATAAAAATTAACTTTAGTGCTAAGCTTCTTATAGAATAGAAGCCTAGCTGCGCTGTTAAAAGATAGATGGTATTATTTATGTCAAATGAAGACTACAGTATATTTGAATCTGTTATTCATATTACCGAAGAGCGCGATAAAAGATCTCTTGAAAAAGCATTAATAGAAACTATTTCTGAATTTATAGATTTTGATGAGCTTATACTTTTACGATTACCAAGAAATTCTAATAGTGAATATTTGGAAGCTGCGGTGTCTATTCCAGAGTCTACAGTTGAGAATAAATTGATATTTATTCCACATGAATATGGGGATCAACGTGTACTCTATGATGAAGAGATAGCTTTATGCATTGACAGTAAAGCAACTATTTCAAGCAAAGAAAATATGGTATTACGTTCATTATTTCCTATTATTGTAAATAATAAAGTGTCTGGTATTTTGGATATCTATGGCTATCAAAAAACAGATATCACATTGAAACTCATTAGTGGATTTATTCGAATTTATAGTAACTTTCAAGCTATTATTGATGACAATGAGCATGATACTTTGACTGGTCTCCTTAACCGTAAAACATTTGATGCTCAACTTTCAGGCTTGCTATCAATTTCACCTTCAAAATCCTCCCCTATAAAAACTAAAGTAAAAGAATGTCGCTCAGCAAAAGTTAACTCACATCATTGGATTGGCATTTTAGATATAGATTTCTTCAAAAATATTAATGACAAATATGGACATGTATATGGCGATGAAGTTTTATTATTATTTGCAGGATTGATGAAAAAATCATTTAGAAGTAATGATTTCTTATTTCGATACGGTGGAGAAGAATTTGTTGTTGTTTTAACATCCGTTTCTGATTCAGATGCTTTGAAAATATTTGAGCGTTTTAGATGTCAATTAGAAGCCTTTAATTTCCCACAAGTAGGAAAAGTAACTGTTAGTGCTGGTATTTTAAAAATTGCGATAGAAGAGCATCTTACAACAATAATGGAACGTGCTGATAAAGCACTTTATTATTCAAAGGAGCATGGTCGCAATCAAGTACGAGATTACAATAAATTAATAGAAAAAGGTTTATTAACGAATCAGTCTGTTGAAAGTGATATTGAGTTATTTTAAATGTTCAAGTCCTAAACAATTAAACTGAAAAAATTTGTTTATACAATTGAGTGTCAAAGTAATTTATACAGTAATCCCCAAATACTCATCTACTGGGAACGTCCGCTGTCAGGAAACTGCTAGCGTAATGTAGTTGCTTATTCATGTTCGCTCTAGATCAAAACATACAAAATATTTCAATATAAATTATAAAATCCTAAGGTCAGTAAAGTGGCATTAGTGTGGCATTAGATAATGACTTTACCGACCATGATGATGTTCTGCTGACAAGGTCTTCTTGGCGCAAAGGGGCACGAAGCGCCATAGAAATCATGAACACTTTGTGCGAATAGGATACGTTTATGGATAATTTTCTAACGACAGATCATCCGACAGAAACTAAACCGTTCGCGCGGTAAGCATCAATGATTATCTTATGATTTCTGGTCGCTATATACATGCAGATTTAATAGAAGAAAGTCTCGTTCTAGAGGATTATTATTTTATCGATTACTCGAATAATCAGTAGCAACTAAACCGCTCACTTACAAAAAGATTAAGAACAGGTAAACACAACATCAGGGGTTGCTCTAAATGGATATTCCTTGCTAATAAACAGTAGTTAACTACTGCCCCCTAATCTAACCCGACAAAAAATTATTTTATTATTTGATTTCACAAGTTTAAGGTGTATGTTTAAATAAAAACAAATAATTCAAAAACATAAAACATAAATATTGCCATTGGCTTGAGGAAAATTATTAATGCAAATATCTATGTTTAATAGATTCCTTGTGATTTTTTTAGCAACACTCACTGCAATAATACTTAATTACCTTCCTGTACCCTTATTTACAGGGGCCGAGTTAGTTTTTGGTAACATTATTGCTGTCGCTATTACGCTTTTGTTCGGCCTTAGAGCGGGACTTTTTTGTACACTATTAAGTAGTTGGGTTACCTTTCTAAGTTGGACAAACTTTATCGCAATCACGCCTTTTGCTATAGAAGTATTTGTTATTCACTTTGCTGTTAAGAAAAATAAAAATCCTTTTATTTTAGGCATATTATATTGGTTAACGCTGGGTTGGCTAATCGCTGCAGTTCAATTAGCTATTTTCACAAACTATTTAGAAATAACCAAAGTTGCCATTACATTAAAGTACCTTTTAAACGGTATAATAAATATAATGTTTGGCTATTTACTCGCTTTTTTATTCACAAGGTACAAAACAACAAAATGGCGAGAAAAATTTAAAATTCATCGTTTTATTTCTTTCACTGTTTCTGTTCTTTTAACGACCGCAATATTCACACATTCATTTTTTTGGCTTAAAAACATACAAGCAGAGAAGTTAGAGCAGCTAAACATTTCACTCTTATTAGAAGCTAAGATGACGGCAAAAGAGTTAAATCATCATATTAACAATCATGTTGATGTGCTTACTTTAGCGTCGAAACTAAATCATAATCAGCGTAATGCACAAACTTGGCAAAACGCTCTTGCCGATATACGTAATACTTACCCAAGTATATTAACGATGCTCGTTACTGAAAAGTCCGGCAATATTATTGCTACAGCGCCTAGTACCTTAATCGATAAAATAAAGTTACCTGGTAATGACTTTGTTAATGTTAATACCCGACCTTATTTTATACATAGCAAAAAAACCATGCAGCCATTTGTTTCTGATGTTTTTCAAGGTAGAGGTTTTGGTAATGCCCCCATAATTGCTATTTCGGTTCCTATTTCTGATGACAGAGGTTTTGTAGGTATTGTGGAAGCATCTTTAGATTTAAAGAAAATGAAAAGTCTAGATATAAAGTCATTAAGTAATGAGCAAAGTTTACTCATTTTTGATGAAAACAAAAAAGTAATTTACAGTTCTGAACACCTTCCTTATAGCTTTTTACAGGTACTCGACAATCTTCCTGTTAGTAAATACATAACTAACCCCGAGTCTTATTATTATATGGATTCATCGGGTGAATATCGCATTGGTATGTCTCAAAAGATTACCGGGCTGAATTGGACTGTATTTGTCTCTGTGCCTAGAGTTCTTTACGAAGATCAAATTGTTGAAAATGTTTATTTCTCAACTAAGTTATTTATTATTTTTTTGATTATTAGTGTTTTTATCACCACGAGGTTTGCTAAATTACTTAGCCGACCTATTGAAGATCTTAATGAACACCTCTTGCATGTGAATAAAACAGGTGATTTCAAAAAGCTTAATTTAAATATTAAGCCTTCAATATTTATTGAATTAAACAGTATGTCGACAATCATTGAAGATTTTTCACATCGATTAAATGACACATTATCTTCATTAGATAAAGCGAGAGAAAATACAGAGGAAGCAAATGCAGAACTTGCCTTAGTTAATACTAGTTTAGAAATAATTATCAAAGAAAAAACACAAAACTTACAAGACGCATTAATAGATGCAAACAATGCTAACAAGGCTAAATCTGAATTCTTAGCAACCATGAGCCATGAGATCAGAACACCACTTAATGGCGTTTTGGGGATGCTTGAATTGCTTTCTACTTCTGATGTTTCATTTGAACATTTAGAAAAAATAAATATCGCGCAATCAAGCGCTAAAATATTACTCAGCCTCTTAAATGATATTTTAGATTTTTCAAAAATCGAAGCCGGTAAGTTAGAAGTTGAATCCATTGAGTTTAATCTTTTAGAGCTATTAAGTGATGTTGTTATATCGCATGCCCTTTCAGCTGAAAGTAAAAATTTACAACTATTTCTAGACACCGAAAAGGTAGATCATATCTATGTAATTTGTGACCCAACAAGATTAAAACAAATATTAACCAACCTTATTGGTAACTCAATAAAATTTACACAAGAAGGACAAATAACAGTTACCTGTAAAACAATTCAAGTAAACAACCAGATACAATTGGTGACATCGGTACAAGACACCGGAATTGGTATTGCAGCGAATAAGCTAGAAACGCTATTTACTCCTTTTATTCAGGCCGACTCATCAACTACACGAAAATTTGGCGGAAGTGGACTTGGGTTAACAATTTCAAAGCAACTTTGTAAACTAATGTCTGGCGATATAATTGCAACAAGCGAGTTAGGAAAATCCACAACATTTATCGCCACAGTGTTAGCTAAACCTGCAGAAACAAAAGCAAAGTGCTCATCATTGAGTTCTGAATTTGATGAGGCCATATTAATATCCTCTGAATCATCAGCTATTGTTGAAAACTTATTAAAACGTTTGGATATTCAAAGTAGAACGATCTATTTAAGTGACTTTCAACAAGTAACTATGCAGCTTGAAGAAGAAAAAACACGGCCTAAAAAACAAAGCAACAAACCCAAAATAATCATCATAGATGAAGATTACTATAGCGAAGACTTACTGGAATTAGCGAAACAATTGAAAGCGATGAAACATCATATTTTATGGTTGTCAGCTTTATCAACAAGCCTTGAAGATACATTAAAAACGAACTCATTTACGCTGTGTAGAAAACCAATTACCCCTATAAATTTTTATAACATATTGGAAAGATTAGCTCACGGTATTAAAAAGGTACCTAAAATTGCTGAGACAGTAAATATTCCAACCGATTTATATGCGCTTATTGTAGAAGATAACCGTATTAATCAAAAAGTTGCATCAAAGATGTTATCAGCACTTAATATTCCTTCGGACATTGCAAATAATGGTATTGAAGCTTTAGACATATTAAAAAATAATCCTTCAAAATACAATGTTGTATTAATGGATTGTCAGATGCCCGAAATGGATGGTTTTGAGGCAACAAAAAATATTAGAGCCGGTAATGCTGGGAGCACTGTAAAAAACATTCATATTATTGCGCTTACAGCCAATGCAATAAAAGGTGATAAAGATAGGTGTATTGAAAGCGGCATGAATGATTATTTACTTAAGCCACTGGCTCTTAACAATTTAAAAGAAGCATTGAAAAAGCGATAAACATTAAATTTAGGTCAGCAATATGGCATAAGTGAATATCAGGACATTACATAATACTAATGATAAAACCTAAAATACATACAGAAATTGAAATGGCTTTAGTAACTAATATAACCCTTTATATTTTTTACAAACTACCGTAACTTATCGCTTCTAATGTACTTTTCTCGTCTTGCAGAGTTTCTTCTTTAAGCCAAGTAGTAAAAACATTAACCCGCTCTTTTTTCGCTGAATTAGGATCAAAAACAAAATATCGTTTAAAAGAAATGGGATGTTTGATATTAAACGGGATAACCAACTGTCCTGTAATCACATATTGAGAGAAAAGCGCTTGTGATGCCAAAGTAAAACCATGGCCACTCAGTACTGCACTTAACGCCAGATCTCCAGTGCTAACCTCTGTCCATTTTTTATGGCTTCGATAGTTTTCAACACCCGCAGCCTTAAACCACGTAGGCCAGTCAATACTACCTTGGTTTTCTAAGCTAACTAACCAGCACTGCAAAACATCCTGTGGCTCTTTAAAGTTATATTCTTTCAACAATTGTGGTGAACAAGCGGGGTAAACATGATCTTCAGCAATAAATTCATAGGTCATTTCATCACTGGTATCGACTTCTTTATTGGTAATAAAACGAATAGCTAAATCGATATGACCTTGGCGAAGATCTTCAAGACCATTTGAAGAAACAACTTTTATTTTGATTTCAGGATGTTTAATTGAAAACTTATACAACCTAGGCATAAGCCATAAAGAAGTAAATGCTTGGGTGGAGGTGATGGTTAGGCTTCCAGCAATGTCTTCTGTTTGAATACTATTAAACCCTTTTAAAAGTGTATCAAACGCTGTATGAGTTGCCATATATAGCTTTTCACCACTTTCGGTTAATTCCATTTTTCTACCGTTACGCATAAACAATCTGCTGCCCATAGCAGCTTCTAACTGTCTCATTTGTTGGCTGACGGCCGCTTGTGTAACAAACAATTCTTTCGCTGCTTTACTGTAACTTTGATGACGAGCTGCACTTTCAAAACTTCGTAAATTATTTAGCTGTTTTAATCTTTTATCCACTTTAACTTTCCTTTAATCAAATTCAACCCTAACATGCATAAGCTGAGCTAATGGGGCGGTTAAATTCTTATTGTTGGTTTCATCTCGATTTTATAGGCAATATACCTCCAAGCAATATAAAGAGGTAAATAAGATGAACATAACAATAGCCACACAAACCAATAAAACAGAGAGCAAACAAGTAAAACTAGAAAATTGCTGTAAAAATATAGCTAACTCTCTAAGTACTTTCAACCTAATGCTTGCTAATATCTCAAATAAGCTAGGGTTATCAAAAGCCATTTATCAAAAATAATAGCAATATAAAATCACAGAAAAAATTTTCGTTGTAAACGTAAATAAAATAATAGGAATATGCTCATGCCAAAATCTAACTATTTGATGTATCTACTGGTCTCTTGTGCGGTATTACTGCCCATGCAAACATTTGCTGGTGTTAGTGACGTTGCCACCAAGGCTGCACAATATGCTAAATCAACATATCAAAGTGAAATGCTCGAAAGCTTGCGTCAATTAATGACGTTTAATACCGTAGCAGTAGAAGGTTTAAACTCTCCAGATAATCCTGAACATCAAAAATTTAAAGCTGAGCTTGCCAAACAAGCAAAAAGTTTAGGCTTCGATTATACAGATTATGGTTATGTGGTGGTTATCGGCTTAGGTGATAACAAAGAACGTGTCGGTATGATCACACATGGAGATATCCAACCTTTTAATCCAAGTAAATGGGCACAATCGCCTTTAATGCTTGATCAAACCTCTGAGCCAGGAAAACTTATTGGTAGAGGTACAGAAGATGATAAAGGGCCAATAAGTAATGCTCTATACGCAATGAAATCAATCAAAGATTTAAAAATAAAGCTAAATAAGCGTATCGAATTATATGTTTACATGGCTGAAGAGTCAGATTGGGAGCCATTGCGTCAACATATCAAACTGCACTCTCTACCACAGGTCAACATCACCCTTGATTCTGAATACCCGGTAGTAACGGCAGAAAAAGGTTATGGCACTATAAGCATGACTTTTCCTAAAATAAACTACACATCGAGTCAATCCTATATCAGTGAATTTACCGGTGGCTTTTTTGGTAGTCAAATTCCAGAAGATGCTCATGCAAGCATTGAGAATGCCAATGAAGAATTGCTGAGTAAAATAAAGCAAAGAGCTAAGTCTCACCAAGGAATGAGTTATCGCTACCAATGGCAAGATGAACGTTTAAGCATTAGCGCACTGGGTAAATCTGCTCATTCTTCAAAACCTGAATATGGCGTAAATGCTATTACTCATTTAGCTGACTTATTAGCGGTAAATCATTGGCCAAACAATGCTAGCGGTGCATTGGTTAATTTTCTAAATGATAACCTTGGCTTAGGTTTATATGGTAAGAAATTTGGTGATATCGCTTATAGCGATGATTTTATGGGACCAATGTCGGTTCAACCGACCGTGCTTAAAGCTACAGCTAAAGGTATACAGTTAAATATCAATATCCGCCGACCGAGCGGTAAAACCACCAAGCAACTGGAAGGTGAAATAAACGCAACCTTAGTTACATGGCAACAAAAAAACCAAGTTAAACTTGAAGATGTTAGCAATGAAATCAATGAACCTTTTGTGCAAACAAATGCGCCACAAATAGAGACCTTACTCGACGTATTCTCATTTTACACCAACATAGTTGATGCAAAACCTATCTCTATTGGTGGCGGTACTAATTCAAGACTTTTCCCTAATGCAGTCAGTTTTGGTCCTTCAATGCCTGGAACTCAATACACAGGGCATTCAGAGCATGAATTTATTACCATGGAACAGTTTGAATTAAACCTGAAAATGTACACTGCGGTACTGATTGAGTTAGCAAAATAAATCCCTCCCTACAAAGTTAAAATAGAACAGAATAAGAAACGAGCTTATTCTGTTCTAACCCGTTGAGTTGAGAGTAATAATGCGATAAATATCTAACGGTCAACTCAACTTAAAACAGATAAATGCGAAATCACTTATAAAAACTCAACAAAAAAATTACACGTAGATTAAGTTTTCCGTGCTATTTTAGCGGAAAATTAAATCCATACGTGCATTTAAGAAAAAATAAAGCCAATAATTTGCTAATAATCATTGACGAAAATGATGGTAACAATATCTATTAAAATGAACTTTGGGTGCTTTGGTTAAAGTGTTTAACTTTACTTGGAAAATTAATGATAAAAAGATCGGTTTACGCGATAGCGCTCATTAGCTGTGTAGTCCTGCTAATACTAACGTTGACTGCCACTCATCAGCTTTACAGTAGTAAATTAGTTACTTTAGACAGTAAACTTAAAGAAATTTCGGGTATTGAAGTCGACAAGGCGGGTAATTTTTGGGGTATTAATGATGGCGGAAATTCAGCGGAATTACATCAAATAAAGAAAGATGGAACGATAAGCAAATCAATTACTATTACCAATGCAAAAAACCTTGATTGGGAAGATATGACCCAAGATGACTTTGGTCACTTTTTCATTGGTGATTTTGGAAATAATGACAATATACGTAAATGGTTAACTATTTATAAAATTGAAAATCCCATCGATATTAAGGGCACTGAAACTCAAGCTGAAATAATTAAATTTACCTTCCCTGAACAGTTAAATTTTCCACCTAAAGCCTCAGAAAAAAACTTTGATTTAGAGGCCTTTGTTTTTTATAAAAAACATTTATACCTATTTTCAAAAAACCGTACTGAGCCATTTGACGGTGATACCAACTTATATAGAATTGGCGACCATGCCGACAATTATCAGGCGGGTTTTGTCAGTAACTTTAATACCTGTACCACGCATGAAAAACTCTGTTGGATAACGTCTGCCGCGTTAAGCCCTGATAGAACGAAACTAGTGTTACTAGACTCAGAACGGTTATGGCTATTTGAAAACTGGCAAGACGATGATTTTTTCTCAGGTGATGCCTATAAAATTGATTTAGGTATCGTTACCCAAAAAGAAGCAGTGACTTTTTTTGACGACAATACTATTATTTTTACTGATGAAGAGTTTAATGGCATCGGCCGAAACTCCTATATGATTAAACTAGATCAAGTCACTAAAAAACGAGTCACAAAGCAACCAACAAAGATCAGACCTAAAAATTTGCTGACCGCTGTCCGAACTAAGTAGAAAATATTATGTACCCTTTAAGCTATATAGAACCTGTATTTCGACCACCGAGTGAATGGCAAAGTTTAATTTTGCAAGTCACTAATGGTTGCTCATGGAACAAATGCACCTTCTGCGATATGTACACCAGTGAAGATAAAAAATTCAAGCCCAAGAAAATTGACTTGATAGAGCAAGAAATTATCAAAGTAGCCATGTCAGGTATCACCACACGACGGGTATTTCTTGCTGATGGTGATGCAATGATGTTGCCTTTTAAGCGCTTAAAAGAAATTCTTGAGTTAATAAAGCTGCACCTGCCACAAGTTGGCCGAGTGTCTAGTTATTGCCTACCACGAAACCTTAGCAATAAAACGGTTGAACAGTTAGCTGAGCTAAAGTCATTAGGTCTTAAGTTAATGTATGTTGGCTGCGAAAGTGGTGATGATGAAGTACTGGCGCTCATTGAAAAAGGTGAGACCTATCAAAGCTCATTAATCGCGTTGAATAAAATAAAAGCCGCGGGTATGAAAAGCTCAGTGATGATTCTCAATGGCTTAGGGGGTCCTGAGTTATCACGTCAACATGCCATCAATTCCGCTAAATTGATGAATGAAGCCCAACCTAATTTTTTATCCACCTTAGTGGTTTCTTTCCCGTTAGGTGAAATTCGTTTTGCAGAAAAATTTGCCCAAGGAACATTAAAGCCTTTTCGCCAATTAACACAACAAGAGTTATTTAGTGAAATGGAAATATTGTTATCTGAACTTCATTTAGAACGCACTATTTTCCGCTCTGATCATGCCTCTAACTACCTAGTACTTAAAGGCGTGTTAGGTGATGATAAAGCAGCACTGTTGGGCCAAGTAAGACAAGCACTACAACAACCAAGTAATGCTAATTTAAGACAGGAATGGCAGCGAGGTCTATAGAGAGTCTGTATTAAAGTGTGTGACTGCGCATAATGATTGATATTAGCAATCACCAAATGAGATTGATCACTTTTGCCACAAAACGGTCCTTATTTTCATGTCAATCATCACCAATATTATGTCGACTATCATTAAGGACAGCTGACATTAGCAGTATTTTTCTATGAGGCGGACCATACATATCGCCCCTAATATAACTTCAATTATCTACATATCAGTCAGTACTATACTGTGTAGACATGCACTCATTTTGTACAAGTTATGAAGCTACTTAGTTTGCGTCGTAAACGTATCTATTTAGCTTAGTAATTTAAGATGTTTTCTCGCCTGAAATGTTGAAAACGTTTATTTTAAGAAGAAATAAACGTATTGCACCACAATAATTAACGACCCATTAATCTAGATGAGACTCATTAATTGTGATTATTTTCTTAAAATGATTCAATACCAAAAAATCATTGGTCTTCGTTAAATTCGAATTAACTATCATCTTTATTCGAATATATAATACTTAACTTATCTGCTAATTTTATTGTATCGCTCACTTTAACAGATAGAAATCACGATGAAATGTCCTGAATGTCAACTCTCTTTTATTATTATCCAGCGTCAAACTTTGCAAGTGAACGAATGCCCTCAATGTCATGGGGTATGGTTAAAGTCTGAGGATATAGCAAAAATGACAATTGAAACTGTGTTGATTGAGAAACCAGAACAAAACAAGTCAAATAGCTTAACTAGTAAAGAGAGCGCAAAACCGGCTAAAAAAAGAAAAATACAACACTTTCTTTCAGGTGCGTTTGATATTGGTGATGACTGGTGATGACTGGTGATGACTGGTGATTTTGTATTTATTTAACGATCAATAACAAGTAAAGTGTTTACTAATCTTTAGATTGAAACTGTTTTTTTGCCGCGGTTACAATTTCAAGAATAGCAGGATGTTTTAATCTTCTTTCTGGAGAAATAATATAATAATTTTCTTCAATTTCATCGCTACGTCCGATAATTTTCACATCATATTTATCAACAACATAATCTTCAATTAGCGTCGGACTACTAAATATTCCAAAACCGGCTTGTCCAAAAGACTTCATGAGTGCGCTATCGTCAAATTCTGCAACAATGTTCGGCGATATATTATTCTTTTCAAACCAAGAAAATAATCGTGTTCTTACGGCTGATTTTTTGCTCTGTATTAGCCAAGGTAACTCTGATAAAGATTGAGGGAAATCACTGTGACAGTTTTTTAATAGGGAGTCAGACGCATAAAAAGTAAAACCACTTTCAACCAGTAGATGATTATAAGCTTTAACATGACTTCCCAACTGAAGTGCTTGATCTGTCAATATACAATCTAACTTGTTAACAGCTAAGTCTGCGAGTAAGCTATTTTGATCTCCTTCTACACAAATTAAACGAACCCGCTCTTTCATCATTAATACAGGAGCAAGCAACTGATGCGCTAATACTTTAGGAATTACTTCTGTTATTCCTACTGTAAAGGTATGCCACATTACTGGTTGCTGTTTTTTTAGTATATGTTTTACTTCATCACCCAGCTGAAAAATTTCTTCGGCATAGCTATAAATTAATTGTCCCATTTCTGAAAGATATAATTTTTTTCTTTTACGATCGAATAAGGTAACACCCATTTGAGCTTCAAAACTGGTGATTTGCCCACTGATGGTTTGTGGTGTTAGATTTAACCTTGTACTTGCTTTACTAATACTCCCTTCAGTGGCAACGATATAAAAATAGAAAAGATGATTGTAGTTAAGTGGACTCATAAATTATTACACCAAGTTTTTTCGATGATAAAATCAATAATATTCGAATTTACCTTCAACAACAAGTGAGCTATAAATTTAGTGTACTTGAAGATCATATACTTAAATAATTAATATTTTATTTAAGGGAAATTTTTATTTTTGTGATAAATATACTATACCGTTAATTCACCTGACCAATGAATGGTCTATGGGGATATCAGTATTTTTTATACCTATTCTTATAAAATAAATATTCCAATTTAATGAAAGTAACAATGAGTAAATTAGATGAAAATCGATATTCAGAATACTTTAGTTGATTACGACCCTACATTAGAAGCTGATATTCAGCGACGATTAATGCTCGCCTTTTCAAACGTAAAATCACATATATCTTCCGTTACTATTATCCTTACAAATGTGTTGAGTCGAACTGCGCAACATACGAAGCATTGCTCGTTAATTATTACACTTAAACAATTTTCAGAAATTTTGATTGAAGACTCTCAAGTAGATATATATAGCGCTATAGATCGTACAATCCAAAAAGCAACTCGACTTATTTATCGTAAAACTTCATCACAAGCGAATACAAGATAATGAAACTTCACACCATCAGCTTATTTTTAACCTTAACCGCTTTTTGGTTACTCAATTCAGGTCACAATACCCTGCTAATTTTACTGCTTGGCCTTGCTTCTGTTTTATTGGTTTTAGTGATTGTTCATAAAATGGATGTGGTTGATCACGAATCACAACCGCTTCATTTAACGCGTAATCTCTTTAGTTACTATTTATGGCTTACCAAAGAAATAATTAAAGCCAATATCATTGTGGTAAAACACATTTGGCTTGGAAATAAAAGTATATCGCCAACGCTAAGAAGAATTAAAATTAGCCAAAAAACTGATATGGGTAAAGTCATCTATGCCAATTCTATTACCCTCACCCCTGGCACCGTAGCAATTGACCTTATCGATGACGAAGTGGTTGTGCACGCACTCCTAAAACAAGATATAGAATCATTACTCGCTGGCGAAATGGATCGCCGCGTTAGTCAATTGGAACGCTAATGCTTATTGCTGCCACACTCGCTATTTTTGTCGCCATGATTTTAGCCATCATACGCGGGATTGTTGGTCCTACACTTTATGATCGTATACTCGCGGTCAATATGTTTGGGACAAAAACAGTATTACTGATCTCTTTATTAGGTTTTGTCATGGGCCGTCCAGAGTTTTTAGATATAGCAATAGTCTACGCACTCATCAATTTCATCAGTGTTATCGGCGTTTTACGCTACTCAGATACTAATAAATTTAAGCACACTTCTGCTGATGAAAAACCTTTGGATAAGGAATATTAAATGGACATAATTATAAATATTAGCGGTGCATTGTTTTTACTCATGGGTAGTTTTCTTTGTATATCTGGCGGTGTGGGCTTATTGCGTTTTCCTGATTTTTACACACGTATGCATGCCGTTGGGGTTACTGATACCTTGGGAGCAGGAATGATATTAATCGGGCTCATGTGTTATAGCCCTGACTTTCTAACATTCTCAAAATTAGTCATGATTCTGCTTTTAACGTTATTAATAGGCCCTACTACCAGCCATGTGTTGGCAAAAGCGGCCATGCATAACAACTTGATGCCAAAATTACAGCAAGAGGACAATATTGAGGAGACAAGCTCATCGAATTATTAATTGATATCGTTTTATTAACCTTATTGGTAATCGTTGCTTTTGCCATTATTAAAATGAAAGACCTCTTTGCTGTTGTGATGTTATTAGGTATTTACAGCTTATTATCTGCGAGCTTTTTTGTCGCTATGGACGCTGTAGATGTTGCTTTTACTGAAGCCGCTGTTGGTGCTGGCATTTCTACCTTACTGATGTTGGTCGTCATTACGATGACAGGCCGCAGTGAAAAGACTACCAGACATAAACCCTGGCTTGCACTATTAGTGGTTGTGTTTACTGGCGGTGTATTGATCTACGGTACGTTTGATATGCCTTATTTTGGCATCGCTGATGCCCCTATCCATAGTCATGTAGCCCCTCGATATATTAATGAGTCAATGAAAGAGATTGGCATACCAAATATTGTCACTTCTGTTCTTGCAAGTTATCGCGCATTTGATACTTTCGGTGAGGTTGTCGTTATTTTTACTGCTGGCATTGGCGTTATGGCACTACTCTCTGTTGGTCGTAGACCAGAAGAAGACGAAAAAACAACGGCTATAGATGATTCTATGCATGAACAGTATCTTGTTATTCGCATCGTCACCAAAATGTTGATTCCCTTTATATTATTGTATGCGCTTTATGTACAGTTTCATGGTGACTTTGGTCCTGGCGGTGGTTTTCAAGCGGGCGTGATATTCGCAGCTGCTATTATTTTATATACCATGTTATTTGGTTTAACTACCGCAAGAAAGGTTATCAATCAATCCTTTATCCAGTTCATCGCAGCTGCTGGTGTTTTGTTATATGGCTGTGTTGGCATAGTTTCAATACTTAACGGTGCTAATTTTTTCGATTACAACGTTTTAGCCAGTGACCCCGTTGCCGGACAACATTTAGGCATATTATTAATTGAATGGGGCGTTGGTTGCACGGTTGCCTCAGTCATGATTATGATATTTTTCAATTTTGCTGGACGTAAAGAGATGCAACAAAACAATGAAAAAATTAGCAATATAGAAGGAGAGTCACCGTAATGATAATAGGACTTTTTAATGACTGGGTTGTTGTTGTGCTAATGATGAGCGGGCTTTACATTGTTATTGCTCACGGTAATTTAATTAAAAAATTAGTAGGACTCGCTATTTTTCAAACGTCAGTATTTATTTTATATATCAGCATGGCAAACGTTGAAGGTGGTAGCGCCCCTATTTTGGCTGAAGGTATAAAACAATTCTCTAACCCCCTCCCCCATGTGTTAATTCTCACTGCAATTGTGGTTGGTGTTGCAACTACGGCTTTGGGTCTTGCGTTAGTGGTTCGCATTAAAGAAGCTTATGGCAGTATTGAAGAAGAAGATATTCAGCATTTAGATAATCAAACGCAAGACGAAACTGAGATTCAGGCAACAGAAGGTGATCAATCGTGATATCTCATTTGCCAATTTTACAGGTAATTGTGCCGTTAATGGCAGCACCTATCTGTTTGTTATTAAAACGTTCTCAGCTAGTTTGGTTGTTTTCACTTTTTGCTAGCGCTATCGCATTTATTATCAGTGTTTTGCTGTTGCAACAAGTAATGACCTCGGGAGTGATTAGTTATGAATTAGGTGGTTGGGAAGCCCCTTGGGGAATTGAATATCGAATTGATAAACTCAATGCCTTTTTATTATTAATAATTTCAGCTATTAGCACAGTGGTGTTAATTGCCGCGCAAACCAGCATAGAAAAAGAAATCCCCAAAGAGAAGCACACACTTTTTTATATTCTATATTTGTTATCCCTAACGGGAATGCTGGGTATTGTCTCCACTGGAGATGCCTTTAATGTTTTTGTATTTCTTGAAATATCCTCCCTATCAGCTTATGCCTTAATTGCTTTAGGGCAAGACAGACGGGCACTTTGGGCTTCTTATCAGTACCTGATTATGGGCACTATCGGCGCAACGTTTATATTGATTGGCATCGGCTTGATGTACCAAATGACGGGTACGCTCAATATGCAGGATCTCTCTCAACGTCTGCCAGAGGTTGCTCAAACACGAACCGTATTTACTGCCTTTGCTTTTGTTATTGTCGGTGTCTGCTTAAAGTTAGCACTATTTCCTCTTCACTTGTGGTTACCTAATGCCTACGCCTATGCGCCATCTATTGTCACTGCTTTCTTTGCGGCAACGGCAACCAAAGTTGCCATTTATTTACTGATTCGTTTCACTTTTACTATATTTGGACTGTCCTTTTCTTTTACCACATTACCTTTGCAAGGCTTATTTTTAGTACTTGGTTTAACCGGAATATTTGTTGCTTCTAGTGCGGCTATCTATCAAAAAAATGTAAAGCATGTTTTTGCTTATTCTAGTATCGCGCAAGTTGGTTACATTATCGTTGGACTCAGTACCAGCACCATTACAGGTTTAACCGCTACGTTACTTCACTTGTTTAACCACGCGCTTATGAAGAGTGCCATTTTTCTAGCACTCGGCGCTGTAGTTTATCGACTAGGTAATGTTCAACTGAGCAGTTTTAATGGATTAGGCCGTCAGATGCCGTTAACCATGGCGGCAATTGTTATTGGTGGGTTAAGCTTAATCGGTGTGCCTCTCACTGTTGGTTTTATCAGTAAATGGTATTTATTAACCGCTTTACTAGAGAAAGGCTGGTGGCCAGTAGCCATACTTATCTTGTTAGGCTCATTGCTCGCCGTTATTTACGTGTGGCGTATTGTCGAAGCGGCCTACTTTAAAAAACCGTTAGCTGGCAGTGCGCCGGTAAAAGAAGCGCCGCTGTTTTTCCTCGTTCCTATATGGCTATTAATTACAGCCAATATCTATTTTGGCATAGATACCCGCCTTAGTTTGCAAGTTGCTAGTGCTGCGGCGCAAAGCCTGTTTGGAGTATCTCCGTGAACTATTCTTTAGAAGTAATGTTGCAACTAACCATTGCAATACCGTTGTTGGCGATTGTAGGTATTATCCTTGCTCAGAAAACGCCAAACATTCGTGAAGGCATAACAATTTCCGCCAGCATACTCTTGCTATTTATTGTAGCGAGTTTATATCAGAGTCTACTCTCGGGTAAAAACGTTAATGTTTTTTGGTGGGACATCATGCCCAACTTAAGTATTAGCTTCTCCATTGAGCCGTTAGGCATGTTATTCGCTTTAATCGCTAGCTTTTTATGGTTGATCACTACATTTTATGCCATTGGTTATATGCGTAGCCACCAAGAAGAAAACCAAACCCGTTTTTATAGCTGTTTTGCCTTAGCTATTAGCGCTGTAATGGGCATTGCATTCTCTGATAATCTATTTACATTATTTGTATTTTACGAAGTATTAACCCTCTCTACCTACCCGTTAGTTACCCATGCAGGTACCGAAAAAGCCAAACAAGGCGGCAGAGTTTATTTAGGTATTTTATTAAGCACTTCCATTGCATTCTTCTTATTGGCTATTGCCGGTACTTGGTTTATCACTGGCACTCTGGACTTCAAGCAAGGAGGCATATTCAATGCTGATGTTGATAAAACAATTGCCGGGGCACTACTTGTCTTGTTTATTTTTGGCATTGGTAAAGCGGCGATAATGCCTTTTCACCGGTGGTTACCTGCCGCGATGGTAGCACCAACACCCGTAAGTGCATTATTGCATGCTGTGGCGGTGGTAAAGGCGGGTGTTTTCACTATTTTAAAAGTCTGCGTATTTATTTTTGGCTTAGATTTATTAGCCATATTACCTACCACTCAATTCCTACTCTATTTAGCAGGGGCTTCGGTTTTACTGGCCTCGATTGTAGCTATGCGACAAGATAATTTAAAAGCACGGCTCGCCTACTCAACCATCAGTCAATTAGGCTACATTACTATAGGTGCACTATTAGCGACTTCTTCAGGTGTTATTGGTAGTTCTATGCATATCGCTACTCATGCCTTTGGTAAAATCACCTTGTTTTTCTGTGCTGGCGCTATTTTAGTTGCTGCACACAAATCTAAAATAAGTGAAATGCGCGGGCTTGGCCGTCAAATGCCGTTAACAATGATTGCCTTTTTTATTGCCAGTCTCAGTATTATAGGTGTTCCGCCAACAGGGGGAACTTGGAGTAAATGGTTTTTGTTAATGGGAACAATTGAAACCGAGCAATGGGTATTGATGGTAGTGTTAATGGTCAGTTCTTTGCTTAACATCGCTTATTTATTACCTATACCCTTTCATGCTTTTTTCTCTACCCCTTTACCCGAAAAACATGATGCATCATCAAGTAACCACGAATCAGTAGATTTAGCTTCAAGCGTAGACCAATCACAAGTACAAATAAAAGAGGCTCCATGGCCTTCTTTACTCGCTATTGGAATAACCACGTTCGGCTGCTTATTCCTGTTTATCTATCCACAACCTTTATTTGATTTGGCAACGGCTATTTTAGCCAGCGGGCAATAATTCATGAAAAATGAGAAAAAGTACTTATTTGATGATCCCAAAAATGTAAAACGTGTTTTATACATTCTATATAGCTGTTGTGCACTATTACTTATATTGGACTTTGTTATCCATCGCCATGTTATGCACAGTTGGGAAAATTTGTGGGGGTTCTACCCACTTTATGGCTTTGTGGGTTGTGTGATCCTTGTTTTGGTTGCCACTTGGATGCGCAGTTTCCTTATGCGTGATGAAGATTACTATGAAAAAGCAGACATGAATGACTCAGCTGAAACAACCAAAGAGCCCTTAACTAAAAATATCGCATCAAAAACAGGAGGTCATCATGTGGATGATTGAAATACCTCCTTTTATCCCCTTCTTTATCGGGGCATTAATTGCTGCCTTTACCCGTGGAGTATTACGTAACACTCTGATGATAATCGTGCCTATTGTCAGTGGTTTGCACCTTTGGATGGTACCAGAAGGTATTCATTTACAATTTGCTTTTCTTGATTACCAACTTAGTCCTTATCGCGTGGATAAGTTAAGTTTGATGTTTGGTTATGTCTTTCACATCGCCGCATTTATTGCCATTATTTATTCGCTTCATGTTAAAGACACTGTGCAGCAAGTATCGGCAATGCTATACGCAGGTAGTGGTTTAGGTGCTGTATTTGCCGGTGATTTACTTACCTTGTTTGTTTTTTGGGAACTATTAGCATTTACCTCAGTTTTTCTAATTTGGGCGAGGCGTACTCCGAGTTCCTATGTTGCAGGAATGCGCTATTTGATTATTCAAGTGCTCTCAGGGGTTATCCTCTTAGTTGGAGCACTTTTTTATGCTGTTGAAAATGGCACGTTAGATTTTGGTTATATTGGACTCAATGGCATTGCTGGCTGGCTCATTTTTATAGCTTTTGGTATTAAATGTGCTTTTCCTATCGCCCATAACTGGCTTACCGACGCATATCCTGAAGCAACGGTTACTGGTACTGTTTTTCTTAGCGCTTTTACCACTAAAGTTGCCGTATATGCGTTAGCTAGATCATACCCAGGTACCGAGCTATTGGTATACATTGGCGCGGCTATGACCTGTTTCCCAATCTTCTTCGCTGTTATTGAAAATGATTTACGCCGAGTATTAGCTTATAGCCTGATCAACCAAGTTGGTTTTATGGTTGTTGGCATAGGAATAGGCACCGCACTAGCGATTAACGGAGCGGTATCTCATGCATTTAACGATGTAATATTTAAAGGCTTATTATTTATGTCAATGGGCGCAGTATTGCACATGACAGGAAAGATAAATGGCTCTGATTTGGGAGGCCTTTACAAAACCATGCCTAAGACTACAATCTTATGCATTGTTGGCGCAGCTTCTATTTCAGCATTCCCTCTTTTTAGCGGTTTTGTTAGTAAATCAATGGTGATGTCTGCAGCACTTGAAGAAGGTTATGATTGGATTTGGCTAATGTTATTATTTGCTTCAGCGGGTGTATTTCACCATGCAGGCATTAAAATCCCTTATTTTGCCTTCTTTGCACATGACTCGGGTCTAAGAGCAAGTGATCCACCTAAAAATATGTTATTTGCAATGACAATCGCTGCATGTCTTTGTATAGCCATTGGTATATATCCATCAGCTTTGTATGCCTTGCTACCTTACGACACTGGTTACAATCCATATGATGCCACCCATGTTTTAGCGCAGACACAACTATTGTTCTTCTCTGCTTTAGCGTTTGTTTGGCTCAACTTAAAGGGCATGTATCCGCCGGAGCTTCGCTCGACAAATCTAGATTTTGATTGGATATATCGCCGTGCTATGCCGATAGTTTTTCAAAACATGTTCAGTATTATTTGGAAAACAGATCGTATAGTAAGAGATAAGATAAAAGAAAAACTCAGTTACTCTTTTGCTTACCTGGCAGGTAAAAATAACCGATTGAGTGGCTTACTTTCACGAAACCACCCTTCAGGTAGCATGGCTATGTGGGTTGCTGTGATGCTTGGTATCTACTTACTTCTTAGCTTTGTTAAATAATATTTGGTTTATTATACCCATCACACTTCAAGATGCAGATTTCAGCAAGTCGAGAAAGGGTCACATACAAGGCATGATTGAGGAGAATAGTTATTCTATTCCCTAAATCAATAACGCAGTAGGTGGCCCTTTCTGGGCTTGCCCGTAGGGAGCTAAATAATATAAGAGATCAGAGTGCAAGATTAGTAACATATTGAATTTTAAACTTTATATTTTTTAATTTAAAATAATTTAACCTAACTTACTCAAGTAATTAATACTCTGCACAGGAGTATTAGTTACTTTATTCGTTCCGGTATTCATTTGCCCTATGTTGTTACCAGCGATTTACTCAAAAAATAAGTCCCCATACCTAATGGTGTTTATTAGCTCAATATTTCCTCGAAGACTCCCACTTATCCCATCACAACAAGTATCAAAATTTCTATAATATTTCTATAACGACCTATTATAAGTTTTTTATAAGACTATTTTCTAAAACCTTGTTTTAATCTTTCCAAATAAGGCGTCACAAGAAAAACGATTAAACCTAAAACAAAAAATTAAAGGAAGTATTTATGAAAAAACTCTTATTACCCCTACTTATCGCTTCAACATTAAGCTCTCCGGTACTTATTGCTGCCGATTTTTCTGAAAATATTAAACAAGCGATGTCGGCTGATATTCGTACCGACAAAGAAAAAGATCGCGATCGAAACCGGAAACCAGTAGAAACGCTTAAGTTTTTCGGCATAAAAGATGATATGAAAGTATTGGAGTTGGTTCCTGGTGGTGGTTGGTATTCAAAGTTGTTAGCGCCTGCACTTCGAGACAATGGACAGTTTTATTTAAGTCTGGGTACTAAAAATCTTAAAGACTCTCTACTGAAGAATGCCGCTTTTGATAAAGTTAAATTAGTAGGTAGTGAAGAGTACGATTTTATAAACCTAAACTTTAACGTTAACGATCTTGATGCGGTGCTGACATTCCGTAACTATCATAATTTTGATGAAGCTGAACGTATCAGCGTTAACAAAGCCGCTTTTAAGGCATTAAAGCCTGGTGGCGTTTATGGCGTAGTTGATCACACGCGCAGACATATGCAAAAAAACAACGATGAAAATGGTCGACGTTTTGATCCTGTATTTGCGATTAAAGAAATTCAACAAGCAGGTTTTGTATTAGTTGATTATTCAAATCTACACTATAGAGCCGACGATGAGTTGCGCTTCGAAGTGGGCCGAAAAACGATTAGGGGTAACTCAGACCGTTTCACTTTATTATTTAAGAAACCTGAATAACACCCTTCCCTGCTTTTATCACTGTGATTAATTGGTTAACGGTTGCAAGCCTTGCCTTCAAAGCAGCAAGTAGCAGACCCTCACTCATTTTACGGGATGAATAGGCTCAATGAAAATAAGTAGCTGATGAATAACCCGTTACTTTGTTAAGTACATTTAACTCTCGTTAAGAGTAGTTAAGTTAAGCTGATATTAATGATTTATATCGTTCAAAGGGCCTATTAGCGTAGGTTCTTTAATTTGATTAATATATTTCAAGGTAGTGAATAAATATTATCTAATTAGCTAAAAACGCATCAATTACTGATGTAAATCAAAACATGAAGCGCATTGCTGTGTTCCACTTCATTACACAATTTTAGTAATTAACTTTGTCTTTCAACTGAGACAAACAAGTGCGAACTATTATGAATAAAACAGCAAAAATCATCTTGTTATTATTAGCCTCCTTATTTGTATTTCTCGGTATAAAGAGTTATCAACACTCAAAACCTTATGCTGAATTAACCAATATTCAAACAATTAAAGGCACTGTATCTCAACTACATTGTCCACCAAAAGGCGCTGCATCATTAAGCCTTACCGACGCTGATTTAACCTATAATTTATCAATTAAATTTAGAACTGATTATTGTGATGAAAAAAAATCACCAGTACTGTTAGGTAAAGAAGTTACTGTGCAATCGGTGCAAGTAAATGGCAGTTTTTATCAAGTTTATCAACTTGAAGATAATGGTCAGGTAATTTTAAACCCTAGTGATGTAGAAGCAGACCAATCAAGTGCTACCTTAGGTTTGTTTTTCTTAGCGTTTTTATTGATTACTTTAGTCGCTTATAAAAGTCGCCCTGTCAGCAATAAATAAGTAATACCCATTCCTTAAGTATTGCCCACTTGTACTGGTTAAAAGACAACAAACCTTCTATGTACTCAATCCCAATAGCCAACGATTGGAATTGAGTGTCTTACCTTAATTTATTTTCTCTACGCACAACAAAGCCACAAACTTAATGAAAGGGCGACAACTCATTTTTTGCTTTGCCTCTCTGCTGACACTAGAGTTTAGCAGCCCAATATTTATTAGACGTATGTTGTTTTTATATATTGGGCCATTTTAACTTACCACCTTTTAGGTACAAATGTTCGTATTGTCGTGCTTAACTGAGGAGTATCTTTTTTATTCTCACGTTTATTTTACTCCTCTTTTTTTCTTACCTGCTAAAATTAATTAACAGGTAATTAATACCAAGTTGATTAAGTTCTTTCCCACTCAGCGAGAATTAAAAGGCTTAGAGGCAAGGCATTGATTGAAGAGAATGGTTATTCCCTTATCAAAATCAATAACGCAGCATGTAAACCTTTTAAACTCGCCCTCTGGGAGCTTTCTCGATGTTCATTAACATCGTTAAGTTTATTTGATTTAGAATGACTAAACCGAAACAAATTTGCCTTGTTATTGAACATCGAGCAGAGCTCTGAGTTGGGAAGAAATTTAATCAAATTGGTATAACAATGGTTTTTATTGAAATGCCCACATATTTTTCCAAAGATATACTGCCAACAATAACCCTTGCGCTTATCTATGTTATTTCTGCAAAAATAGGTTTACTGTTTGTCTTTGAACAAGCTAATACCAGTCCTATATGGCCAGCTACGGGTATTGCAATAGCAGCAATACTGATAGGTGGTTTTCGTCTATGGCCCGGTATTTTCATAGGCGCTTTTTTGGTCAACTTGTCTGTTTCGTTTTCCTTTTTACTGAGTGTCAGCGTAGCGGTAGGCAATACCCTCGAAGCAGTTAGCGCCGGTTACCTTATTTTACGTTTTTCCAGCGCTAAACCTTTCTCTAAAACCACCGAAACAGCTGTTTTTATACTCGCCATTTTTGCTGCCAGCCTGATTAGTGCTTCTATTGGTATAGGTAGCCTACTTGTCGCTGATGTAATTACTCAGGAACGTTTTTTACTTTTATGGGAGACGTGGTGGATTGGGGATTTTGTCGGGGGAGTCATCGTCGCGCCATTTATATTAACCTGGTACCATTTACCTAAAAATAGCTTTACCAAAAATCAATTGCTTGAAGCTATTCTTATCTTAACAACCACTCTAGGTATCGTTAGTCTCGTTTTTGGCCAATGGATAATGTTAGACCTGTATAAAGAGTTGATGATGTTTTTTTTATTACCGATTATAGTCTGGTCTTCTTTACGTTTTCATCATCATGGCGTGACGCTGGTTGTTATAGTGATTGCAATCGCGGCTATCATTGGCACAAAAAATGGTTTTGGCCCTTTTATTTTGGCGAGCGAAAGTGAGTCACTGCTCCTTGTTCAAGCCTATATGGGCGCAACCATGTTTACAGCCTTATTGTTAATGGCTGCCCTAGAAGAAAGATTACAGGCTCATAGAGAAATACGTTTAAGTCAAAAAAATTTAAAAGACACCATTACAGCCCGCACCCAAGAATTAACAGCGTCTAATGTGCTCCTAGAAAATGAAATACACCAGCAGAGCCATCTTACAGACTCTTTAAAAGATCTTTTATATTATATTGATCATTCCTCAGCCGAAGACTTTTATATTAACTGCGCTAAAACCTTAACGCAGACCTATAAAACACAATTTTCATTTATTGGACTCTTTGCCGATAGAAAAAAGACCCGTATCAAAACGCTAGCGGTCTGGGCAGAAGACGGTGCAGCTGAAAATTTCACTTACAACCTTAAAGGCTCTCCATGTGCCGACGTATTAGACCATTCGATGGAATTTATTTGTAGTGGGGCAGCACAGCTCTATCCTGATGACGAATTACTTATTCAAATGGGTATAGAAAGTTACTTCGGTTCACCTTTAAAAACAGTAGCAGGGGAAGTTATTGGTATCATGGCCGTGATGGACACCAAACCTTTAACTATCGATACCGCGTTAAAATCAGTATTGGGTTTATTTTCAAATAAAGTGGCCCAAGAACTTCAAAGAAGAGTATCGATCGAAGAACTTGAATTGGCGGCTAGTGTCTTTGATGAAAGCTTAGAAGCGATAATGATTTGTGATGTTAATGCCAATATTATTCGAGTGAATCCTGAGTTTACCGAAATTACCGGATACGGGCTAAATGAAGCGTTAGGCAATACCCCAAAATTATTAAAATCAGGACATCATTCAGAAGATTTTTATGCGCGTTTATGGTCAAGCATTAAGAATAAGGGCTATTGGAAAGGAGAGGTAACCAATAAACGCAAAAATGGTGACCTATTCATTTGTTGGCAAATTATCAAAGCGGTTAAAGACAATGTCGGTAATGTTCAACAATACATTAGTATTTTTTCCGATATTACCGAAAAGAAAAAGGCAGAAGAGCAAATATATAAACTGGCACATCACGATCTAATTACCCAATTACCTAATAGGCTGTTTTTTCAAAAAAGGCTTAATGATTCAATCATACTTGCTGATAATGCAGCGCACCAACTGGCCGTCATGTTTATCGACCTAGATCATTTTAAATTAATTAATGATACCTCCGGTCATTCCGCGGGCGACGAGTTATTACAAAAAGTGGCATTGAGACTTAAAAAAATCATCGGTATTAACAATGTTATCTCTCGGTTTGGCGGAGATGAATTTACCGTATTACTGCCTTATATTAAATCAACTGAAGAAGTAGCGGCTGTAGCCGCTGACATACTAGACTCTTTACTCTTACCTTTTTCTATCTTGAGCAATGAAATAACCATTGGTGCGAGTATTGGTATTGGTATTTTCCCTGACGATGGCAAGGACGCTTCAACCTTACTTAGCTGTGCGGATAATGCCATGTATAGTGCAAAAGAAGGTGGTAGGGCGAGTTGTCATTTTTATACTAAACAGATGAGAATTGACACCCATGAAAGAGTGATGATGGAAAGAGAACTTAGGGATGCTCTTAAAGATGGTGAGTTTTTTCTGCATTATCAACCTCAAATTGATATACGAACAAATAGCGTTATTGGCACTGAAGCATTGATAAGGTGGCAGCACCCTACTAAAGGTCTAATCCCTCCGGATAAGTTTATTCCCGTTGCTGAAGCGACAGGATTAATTGTACCTATTGGTCAATGGGTCATTGAAGAAGCTTGCCGACAACTACAGCTTTGGATAGACGATGGATTTGACGATTTGACCATGGCTATTAACCTTTCAGCTAGACAATTTTTTCAAAAAGATTTACTAGAAATCATCGAACAAGCCATAGAAGTATCCGGTATTCCGCCGTCCAAATTAGAATTTGAAATTACCGAAAGTATGATGATGGTAAATATTGAAGAAACCATTGAGACTCTTCATAAAATAAAAAGTATAGGGGTGCAATTATCCATAGATGACTTTGGGACAGGGTATTCGTCATTATCATATTTAAAAAGATTTCCACTGAATAAAATCAAAATTGACAAGTCATTTATCGATAATATCACTGATAACACAGACGATTTATCCATAGTTAAGGCCATTATTGGCATAGCACATTCACTTAACTTAACCGTCATTGCTGAGGGGGTTGAAACAGTAGAACAATATCAACTACTTACTCAATATCAATGTAATGAAATTCAAGGCTATTATTTCAGCAAGCCTTTAGCCGGCTTAGAAGCAGGAAACTTTCTTATAGAAATGAAAAATGTACAAGTCAATTTTGGCTCATTAACTTAACACTAAACTGACTTTACTATTAAGGGTAAAGTAATACAGAACATGATGCCTTTACCTTGCCTAGTTTTACATTGAATATTGCCCTGCATAAGCTGCACAACGAGGTTATATATTATGCTCAGCCCTGCCCCTAAACTCTTATTTCCCATATCAGTAGTATCAAATGGTTCAAAAATATCGGTTAACCCAAATAAAAAAGGTGAATAAGAAAAGTGAGATGACGACAAATACCTGCTTAGTTATTAGCATGGAGTCATAAACCAGTAGATATAAGTATCAGAATTTAATTATAGTTGTTAATTGCCTTATAGATGCGTAATAGTGAACTGGACATATTCGTGTTAACGAGTGATAGTCTCGATAATAACTGTCAATAAAAAATCATGCCTTAATGCTATTACCTAGCGCTTGATACCTGATAACATCTGACAACACCCAATAAGTTAAAAAACTTACAATAAATTTACATAAACCATAAGACATTAGATATGAATAATAAGAAAAAAATCATTGCTAGCCTATTGCTAATAATCACGCTAACGGCTTGTTCTGGAGGCGATGCTGCCATTAAAAAGGCAAACGACTTTATTACTAAACAAGCAGTAGATAAAACTGATGCGGCTTGGAAAACCAAGTTAAGCCAACCACCATTACTTACCTTTACCCAAGGAAAAGATTATTTTTGGGAACTGCAAACAAGTCAGGGCAATCTCACGATAAAGCTGTTAACCGATTCAGCACCTATGCATGTTTCTAGCACCGTTTATTTAACTAAATTAGGTTTCTATGATGACTTGATTTTTCATCGCGTTATCCCTGGGTTTATGGCGCAAGGTGGTGATCCTACCGGAACTGGTGCTGGTAACCCTGGTTATAAGTATGATGGCGAATTTAGTGATAATTTTGATGGTGAATTAGGTCACAACGAAGCCGGCACGTTAAGTATGGCAAATGCTGGCCCTGGTACTGATGGCAGTCAATTTTTCTTAACCTTTAAACCGACGCCTTTTTTGGATGGTAAACATACTGTTTTTGGTCAAGTCGTTGCAGACTTAGAAGACAGCTTAACTAAAATTGAAGCGTTAGGCAGTCGAAGTGGCAGAACCAAAGAGGCGATTAAAATTATTAAAGCATCTATTCGTATCGCTGACAGTAAATAATCGAGTAACCTCAACTTAGATTGCAGCGCAAACAATATGATATGGGGAACTATCGGTCCCCTTATCAATTTCCTGAGCAATAGCCTTACAATTATGTTGCATGACTAACTCAACTTTATAGACTTTTTATGCTTGGCATCGTGGTAATAACGAAAAGCGAACAAACATAATGATGTTATGTTCGTTTTTATTCAATGACAAAAGCGAACTATGCTTACAATTCAAATAAAACATCGCTACGAATTATATATTTAATACCATCAGTAATAGGTACTGAACTATGAATGCAATGTAATGGATGCATGCCGTGAGGGAAGCATAAAATACCGCCTGCAGGGGTTCGTACATCAACATTTTTAACCTTGTCATCACGTGTAGCCGGTTGAGTCGGATCTTCACCATTCACTAAGAAACGCGTTTCTCCCCCTTGAAAATTTTCACTTAAAAAGATTAAAAAGGTCATTTGGCTATAACGATCAGGATAAGCATTAGCAACCAACTCGTTATTAATAACACGACTGCCCGGCCAAGAGCCATCAGAGTGAGGCTTGAAATAATCTTCTGGATTATAACGATAGAAACGAAAACGTGCATTGATACCCAACGCTTTACTGCCAGCAAAGATAGCTTGCCTATCATCCATTAAATGCGCAATACGTTGCCAAATAATGCCATCAGTTTGTTCATCAACAATCCAGGTTAAGCTATCGTTATGACGAACACTACGTGGTAGGGAAACAGCGGCATCGGGTAAAAAACCCAACTGTTCACTAATACTAATTAACTTTTCACATTCATCTTTTGATAATACATTTAATAGCTGAAAGGCACCGGGCACCTTCGCCAATTCGTGTCGTTCAATACTGCTTACATCAAATTGTTCGCTCAAACTTGCTGGGTTTACTTTACGATTACCCCATGCGGGTAAAGCTGGATGTTCTGCGCCTTGCTCTAACGCAGCGACAAAAAAGTCTGTGGATGTGTCTATTTTTTCATTCATATTTTACCCTCTCAATAACTGATTTATCGGTATTGCTGCGTGATCTAAGTTAAGTGCTCGCGGTTAATTGTACTATTTGTTGATAATTCGAAGCTGGGAAAACTGGCGATGACCGGCAGCGGTACCATGAAAACCAAAACCACTTTGCTTAGCGCCGACCCAAGGACCAAGACCGCCAGCGCCTTGATTAATCGCCACCATGCCAGCTTCCATTTGCTCTGCAACCGCATTTGCGCCAGCGCCACCAAATACCACAGCACCTAAACCGTATGGACTAGCATTAGCGCGTTCAATCGCTTCAGATAGTTCAGTAAAACGACTAATAGCCACCACAGGACCGAAGGTTTCATCTTGCTCTAACAGCATATCTGGGGTGATGCCAGTCACAACCGTAGGCTGTATATAAGGCAAATCATAATGGGGATTTCCTAATAAAAATGTTGCTCCTTTAATTTGAGCATCTTCAAGCTGAGACAATACCTTAGCATGCTGCTTAGGGTTAACAATTGGGCCAATATTAACATTATGTTGATCCCAAGGACCCGCTTGATAACGACGAGCTAAAGCAACCACTTTTTGCTCAAACTCATCAGCTATACGTTCATCAACATAAATACGCTCGGTAGAGGTACACATTTGACCGGTATTTTCAAAAGAGCTAGCCACTGCAAACTGAACCGCTTCATCAATATTTGCGCTTGCCATAACGATAAGCGGATCATTGCCGCCCAATTCCATCACTAAACGTTTAAGTCCTGACGCAGCACTTGCCATAATGTCTTTGCCAGCAGCGAGAGACCCAGTGAAAGCCACCATATTGATGTCGGCATTAACCAACGCTTTACCGGTATCGGCATCTCCATGCGCTATTTGTAAGACATTTTCCGGCAGCACCTGATTTAATGTTTTCACAAAAAGTTCAGCAACCAAAGGCGTTTCTTCCGACGGTTTTACCACCACACTGTTACCCGCAACTAACGCTGGTAATAACAAATTATTCGCCATCGCTAAGGGATAATTCCAAGGTGAGATAACGGCAACAACGCCTAATGGTCGGTATTGCATTTCACCATTGTGCCCCATTGATTCGGTCTTTAACGCTTGCGCTATTTCCTGAGTAAAATAGGCCGCATTCTGCACTGTACCTGTGACTTCGTAATCCGCTCTACGATAATCTTTACCCATCTCTTTACTGATCAATAATGCTAACTGATCCTCTACCGAAGTAAGACGCTCGTATGCCTGCACCACTTTTTGTTGTCGCTCATCAAGAGAAAGTGCCGACCATGCTTTTTGCGCTTTTTTAGCACGTAAAATAACCGCTGGCATTTGTGCCGGCACAGTAATGGGAACATCACCCAGAGGTGCTCTATTAATGGGATCATAAGAGGTGAGTATTGGCATAAAATGTGGTCCTAAAATTGCGCTAAAGTTCATGTGAGCGTTAGTTGCTAACGCCAATGCAGCTTTATTAATAAGGTATATAAAACAGTATTATGCTAGAGTGGTTTATTAAAGCAACCAGTATACTTTTAGTAACCACTAAGTTAGAGCTACCAATACAATGAAAAGCACAACAAAAACAAATAGTAGCGGTAAAAAAATAAATTTAGAAAGCTGTGAGCAACCTTGCCTTATTGAGCGGGGCATGCGAGTTTTAGGGGGGAAATGGAAAGCGTCTATTCTCTGGCATCTAAAAGACGGTCCAGTACGTTTTAATGAATTATCTCGTATGTTAGGTGGCGCCAGTAAGAAGATGGTCGATCAGCGTTTAAAGGAATTAGAAGTTCAAGGCTTAGTCACGCGTGAAGTGATCAGTGATCGCCCTATAGCTGTCGCCTATGAAATCACCGACTTTGGCCGTACTGCCTTAGATATTTTAGAAAAGCTTAAAGATTGGACTGAAGATAACGGTCTTTAGTCTTGGTTTTGAGAAGTCAGTGGCGCCCTCCTCACCATACTATTTAATCACCCATTAATGTAACGGCGGTGGCTGCCCATTTATTATCCATAGTTAAGAGCAACCATCTGCATTTGTACACTATATTGCTACATTATTTACTAATACCATCATGTCCCTATTAATCTAATGCTTTAAATCTAATTGCCGCACCACCGCTAGTAGCTAAAGGCAATAACAATAAATCTGAAGCGGTAACCGTTTTTTGTTCAATAATCATCTCATAGGGATTATCTATCCAGTTTGCTTCTTTACCATCACGATAAATTTGCGCTTGATACTTTTTACCTTTTTCTAAAAAGCTTAAAGATAAGCTAATATCGCGCGCTTCTTCATTCGTTAATGCGCCGACAAACCAATCTTTTCCATCGCGTTCTTGGCGAGCAAAGGCGACAAATTTTCCAATTTCACCGGCAATAGCTTTACTTTCTTGCCAGTCAGTTGGCACATCACGAATAAATTGAAAGGCAGGTAAGTTAGCTTCGTAATTACGTGGTAAGTCAGCTGCCATTTGAATGGGACTATAAATCACCACATAAAGAGCTAATTGTTTCGCCAAGGTTGTTTGTGGACGATTAGCCTTTTCGCCTAAACCGTTAAAACCCATATCGAAGATGCCTGGTGTGAAATCCATAGGTCCTGATAACAATCGAGTAAAGGGTAATATTGCCGTATGCTCAGGCGGATTAGGTGGTGATCCCCATGCATTAAACTCTTGTCCTCTAGCGCCTTCTCGCGATAACCAGTTAGGGTAAGTACGGCGAAGTCCAGTATCTTTTATTGGCTCATGTGTATTGATGCTAATTTGATATTTTGCCGCTTCTTTAACATTATGAAGATATTCATTAACCATATATTGACCATCATGCCACTCATGGCGAACAATGCCATTGTCATCAATACGTTTAATGTTTCCACCATCAGCAACGTAACCTGTTTTCACTTGACGTACACCATGCTGTTGATACATAGCAAAGGCATCAGCCATTTGGTCACGATAATTAGTCACGTTCCCTGATGTTTCATGATGACCAATAAGGCGAACACCACTGGCTAAACCATGCTCGGAGATTACTTTAAGATCAAAATCATCATACGCTTTGGTAAAATTAAAGACATCACCATTATAAAACCAATCGCCATCCCAGCCAATATTCCAACCTTCAACTAATACGCCATCAAAACCATATTTGTCGGCAAAGTCCATATAACGCTTCGTCTCACTTGTGGTCGCACCATGTTTATCACCACTGCCCCATGTGGTTTCATTAATGTGCATACCCCACCAAATACCCACGTATTTACCGGGTTCAATCCATGACGTATCAGCCAATTTACTCGGTTCATTGAGATTTAAAATAAGGTTTGAATTTAGCAAGCCAACCGCATTCTCACTCATTTGAATAGTGCGCCAAGGCGTTGTGAAATTTGGTTTTTTCTTCACTAAAATGCCATCAGACCACGGCGTTAAGTCAGCTTTTAATACGCCACCACGCATTTGTTTTAAGGTCATGCCCGCATAGTCAACTAAGGCAGCTTCGTGAATACTTAGGTGAGTACCTGAGTTAAGTTTAAAGGTGAAAGGTGTATGAACTTGGTCAACTTCAGAAAATGGAGTTGTTTTATACATGTATTCATAACGGTTCCATCCGCGCGAGGGTATCCACCATGCGGTTGATTCATTGGCATTATTAATTGAAAATTCGGTCAGTTCATTGGTTATTTCGATGCTTCCATCTAAGCCCTTTTGTGCGGGTACTTCATATCTAAAACCAACACCGTCGTTAAATACTCGAAATTTCACGTTGAAAACATTGGCACTTTCTCGATGAGTTGAAAAAGTGACGGTCAGCTCATTATGGTTATCACGAACATGCTTTCGCTCGCCCCAAGGTTGTTGCCAAGTGCTATCTTTGCTAGCCTTTGCTGAGTGCTTTATTGAAAAACCTGCACCTAATTCTGCCGCTTTTTTAAAACGTAAGCCAAGACGAGAATCAGCGATAACCATTTCACTATTTAGCGTAATGCTGTAACTAGGTATTTTATCATCGTTTATTGAGACGATAATTTTTCCATCTGGTGAGGTTACTTGCACTGTTTGTGCAAATAACAACGGCGATATTAAGTATGTGGTTATAACCAACAGTATTTTTTTCATTATTATTCCTGACTATCTTCAATATTATTAATAGCATAAGAGTAGTGAGAATGAATTACAGCTACTTGCATACGTATTCAATGAGTTGATTGCATAATCTTTAACTTAAATTATTTAATGAAAACGATGATTAATACTGGTTATCAAGGTAACATTTAGCGATAGCATTACTCATGTTGTGCTATTTTATTTTCAGCTTTAATTTTAGCCAAGGAATGCTCATTTATGCACTCGTCACACAATTTTGATAAACAAAAACTTAATTTCTTTAATGTTAGGAAATTAATGTTCATCTGCTTATTTATCCCTATCCTTGCTAATGCAACGATTGCCGATCCAGACTTTTCCCAATGTAAGATAAATTTAGTTGAACGAGCTAAAACAGCAGGTTTTTCTTCTTATATTACGCAAAAAGTTATTGGTGATATTTCGCCTATTGAACGCGTGATTGCTTTAGATAAAAAACAACCCGAATTCACCCAAACGTTTGAGCAATATATTAAGGCGAGAGTTACCGATTACCATGTTCGAATGGGTAAGGAAAAGTTAAAACATAACCAGGAACTGTTTGATAGCTTAGAAAAAAAGTATGGTGTACCGCGCCAGTACTTAGTCTCTTTTTGGGGCTTAGAAACAGTTTTTGGCAAACACAAAGGTAAAATGTCGGTACTTAATTCCTTGGCAACGTTAGCCTGTGATGAGCGCCGTAGTGAGTTTTTTACGCTTGAATTATTAAACTTATTCACTTTAATTGAAACAGAACAAGTTGCGGTTGAGCAATTACAAGGATCTTGGGCTGGAGCGATGGGGCACATGCAATTTATGCCTACCGCGTTCTTAAAGTATGCGGTAGATGGTGATAATGATGGCAAAGTAGATGTTTGGAAAAGTGAAGCTGATGCCTTAACAACAGCGGCAAATTACCTAAATAAAATCGATTGGCAATCCAAAGAACGTTGGGGCAGAGAAGTTAAATTACCAGAGAACTTTGCCTTTGATAAAGTCGCTTTTGATCAATATTACCCGCTTGATTATTTTCAGCAGTTAGGTGTTAAAAAAACAAATAACCAAGCATTACCTACTTATGATATTCAGGCTGAGCTTTATTTACCTTCTGGATACCAAGGTCCTGCATTTTTACTATACCCAAATTTCAATGTCATTATGACCTGGAATCTTTCAAAAAGTTATGCGCTATCAGTCGGCATATTAGCCAATAAATTAGTGGGTGCTAAAGAGATGTCTTTTTTACAAAAAGCGCAAACTGACGTGAAACCTTATAGTACTGCTGACATGAAAAATCTACAAAGCCAACTCAACGCATTAGGGTTTGAAACAGGTGAGCCCGACGGCATTTGGGGACCAAAAAGTAGAGATGCCATTCGATCATTTCAACTACAGCATCAACTTATTGCCGATGGATACCCAAATAAAGAAGTTTTTTCAACGATTACGTTCGTGCAGAGTAAAACCAAAACTATTACGCCGAGCATCAATCAGGAAGGTTAATTGAAGAGTGTTATGTATTGGACAAAGGAGCATTAGCTGCATATTGCGTGTATTTTACTTCTTTTTCCAATACTGTAATTGTTTATTAATAATTTGTCTCACTGAATCCGTCATCCGCGCCAATAGGTCATCGTTTAAATCATTCACTAAAGGATGCTGATGTTCTTATTCTTTAGTGCCGGTATAAAATTTATTAAATTATTCATTAAGTTACCGGTTATTATTATAATTAAGATTATTGGTATTGGTATTGATTTAGGTACAACAAACTCAAGTGTAGCGGTTATGGAGAATGGTTCTTTGATTTTAAAGAGCTATCACCGATTAGATTTGTATCCATAACTACTTGTTCACCATAAAGTCGGGCTCAAACTAAGTGATTTACCCTGTCTAATTACGAGCGTTTATTCTCAAACAGACATAGCGCTTGTTAGGTCTTTAAGTCAATTGTGTTGTATTTCTTTTCTTTTCTTTTCTTTTCTTTAGATTCATAGACGTTCAGACAGTTAAAACGCTATAAAGATGGCCTGTTACTTAAAATAATTATTGTTTTAATCTAAGCTGTTGCCTAGATAAGAAATCGCGTTTATTATTCTCATACTTTTTGATATAACTATAATAACAATTGATTTTTTAGTGAGTTAACTATCGTACTAATAAAATTTACCCTGCTTACATTCTTACTACTCTGGTGCTCAATAACCTTTGCCGTATCAACGTCAGACTGGAAACAAGTCATTCGAGATACCCCTTACGCTTTTAGCAAAGGGGCATCCCATAATTTAGCCGAGTTACGCCGCTGGGTATTACTGTCGAATGGTTATTGCGAGGTCCCTGACCGACATGTGTTTTTTGATCAACGAGGCCGATTCTTAACCTGGATGGATAATGATGATACGGCGATAGAAACACAGGCAAAGTTAAATAAAGTTCGTTTGCAATTACACCAGAATAATAAAGTTAATAGATGGATTGAAGGAAGTGCTTCTACCGTAGGTTACCCCTTTGCTTTGAGTTGTGATCAACCATGGGTCGACATTCGGGCAGCTATTGATCGCGTAAAAGGCACCGCGCCGGAATCGAAAGTATGGGGTACTTGGGACGGTGTTAAAGCGGGCACAGAGTCAAATCCTATTAGTTTGGAAGCATTGGTCAGCTTAATGTATCAACACCGGAGTTCGCAACTGGCTGAGCCAATAGATACATTGTCATTGGGATTATTTGTCGGCCAGTTAATTATTGAAAGCGGAGCAAAAAAAAATGTTCGTTCAAGCCAGAATGCTTTAGGTATGTTGCAGTTAAAACCTGAGGTTCTGCATGATTGTGGTATTGAAAAGCGCTTCTATCAACATCGTATGGCACAGGTAGATTGTGCAGTACGTTTATATGTCATGATTAAACGAAATCTTCAGCCCGTATTTTTATCGGTATTTGGTCACCTTGATAAGAGAAAACAACAAGCACTCTTCGATATACTCTTAGTACAATCTTACCACTCAGGCATTGGCGCGATGACAAAATTACTGACTGACACCGAGATGGGAAAAGCGGCCCGTTACTTTGCTGAACACCAGCAAGAGTTCTCTGCCGAAGATATTGCTACGGGTATGATATTTCATAATTTGGGTCGCCAACCTTGGGGCTGGGAGTCACTTTATTATGTAGTGGATATTATGATAGTGTCTAAGTCCTTATCCGCACACAAAAGATAATGCAGGGCTTTTGGGCACTTATCATAGAATTCAAGCTAACTAGGTAATTGCTGCTCTAAAGCATTATGCGTAGCACATTTATCAGAGAGTCTATTCCCAAGTATCAATCACTTCTCTAGCGGCTCTCATCGCCTCAATTGCCGCGGGAAAGCCACAATAAACGCTAGCATGCAGAATCACTGCTCTTATCTCTTCTTTAGTTACACCGTTACGTAATGCACCACGAATATGGCCTTTCAATTCATTAGGCGCTTTTAAGGCTATCAACATAGAAATAGTCACTAAACTTCGTGTATCTTTGGGTAAATCATCTCGACTCCAAGTACTTCCCCACGCATTTTCCATCACTAAATCCTGCAATGGTTGATCAAATTCATTAGCATTATTTAACGCGCGATCAACAAACTCATCACTCATTACTTCACGACGAACTTGCTCTCCATTTCGATAACTCTCATTCTGGTGTTTTATGGTCATGTTTATTGCCAATGTAATAAATAAGCTTTAATCATAAAAAGAATGGTCAAAAATAAACAGAAAAAAGAGTGAATGGTTACTATAGGTAGCAGTGATATTTAGCCGATAATATTAATAAAGTGAGTTTGGTATTAGTGATTAATGATTAATCACTAATCACTAATCAACTGAATAGTACTTGGCTTAGTAAAGCCAAAACATTCAATCTCTTTCTGGCTATAGCCATTTAAGAAGGCCCTTTTTTTAGCGCTAAAGAAAACAGTTACAATAAAAGACCTTTTTCATCTATGTCAGCTTTGTTATCTAATAGCAGATGAAATATACTGACCCTTCTCATTTATTCCTTAGTATGAAAGTATCGTGTCAATTCAAACAAAAGCTAAACGCCCTAATAACACCTTTTTAGAACTCATTTATAATATTGCTATTCCGTCGATTATTTTAATGAAATTATCGGGGGACGACTATTTAGGTTCTATGTATGCATTAATTTTGGCCTTATTCTTCCCCCTTGGTTATGGCTTGTATGACTTTATTAAAAACAAGTCGATGAACTTTATTTCGTTACTTGGCTTTTTAAGTACCTTGCTAACCGGTGGTATTGGTTTATTTGAATTAGATGTGGAATGGCTGGCAATTAAGGAAGCGGCAATTCCATTAGCGATAGGGTTAGTCGTGCTCATATCTGGTTTTTGGGGCAAACCTTTAATCGCTAAAATTTTGTTAAATCCGGTGTTGTTTAATTTAGATTTAATCTATCAAACGCTATTAGATAAAAATAAAACTAATGAGTTTAAAGCTAAAATTCAGCGAGCAAACCACCTTTTATCAGTCACTTTTGTTTTTTCTGCGACGATGAATTATCTCTTGGCTAAATGGATTGTAGTTAGCCCTGCCGGTACCACAAAGTTTAATGAAGAGCTGGGTGAAATGACCATGTTGAGCTATCCGGTCATTGCCATACCCTCAACGATAATGTTAATTGCGATCATGTTTTATGTAGTAAAGAGTGTGATGAAGTTAACGAGTTTAAAGTTGGAACAAGTATTACACGCTGATAAATAACGATAACATCATCCCCTATCCTCAAATATATTAGTGCTATGCTAATTTAAATTACTGTTTTTTAATGGGATAATTTTATAAATGATGAGGTATAATTATGCTTCATCGTTTAGTAGAGCTATCATCATCAATCATATTGATAACAAAGATAAAACAGAAAACAATCAGATACTCCCCGCTATTTCTGTATCAAAAATAGCGACATCAGATACAGCTGTAAAAAATTTAAAACTTAAAATTGCTACCTTCAATTTGTTTAACTACCTTGAACCACCTAATGCTTATTATGAGTTTGAACGTATTTATAGTGCCGAACAATGGAAAAAAAAGCAGAATTGGATTAGCGATTATTTACGTGAATATCAGCCTGACATTATTGGTTTTCAAGAAGTATTTAGTCCTGAGTCGTTAAAAGAATTAGTGAGTACTCAAGGCTATGATTATTTTGAAGTGGTTGATCAACCCCAAGTCATTGATGATTTTATTTATAAACGTCCTGTTGTTGCCATTGCATCTCGTTATCCTATTGTTGATATTCAAGCGGTAAAACCTAACAGTGAACTTGCTACAACATTAGGTTTAGCTGATGACTTTTCTTTTAGCCGAAAGATACTAAGAGCGACGGTTGATATACCCCACATGGGCAACTGTGATTGTTATGTGGTGCACTTTAAATCTAAACGTTCCATGATTGAACTTGATGAGAAAAATAATAATTGGTCACCAGAAAAAACGATCATTGAAAGCCTAAAAGCCACTGTAGCGGGTGGTTGGGGATCAACAATAAAGCGTGGTAGTGAAGCAACGTTATTGATGATTGATATGATTGAACGCCGTGAGACTACCGGTTACCCTATGGTATTAATGGGCGATTTTAATAATAACTTAGCTGATGGGGTATTGAGTCATTTAACGACAAACACCCTACGTTTTGTGTCACGTATTGACAGTGATGCTTACCTAGCTAAATATTGTTTAAATGACTGCTGGGATTTATTTCAAGCGGCGTTAACTAATGATGCAACTGATGCAGACAATCTCGGACTAAATAGAAAAGAGAAAGCACCACGTACTCCAACCCATTATTTTGGCGCGGGTAGCTCAGTACTCGATTACATTTTATTATCGTGTGAGTTTGATGCCAGTTATCACGATAGTCTCTATCAGGTTAGTGATTATCATACTTACGACCGACATTTAATTAATCCTATTTTCGATCGTGATGGCGAAAGTACCGATCATGGTATTGTCTTAGTGACTTTAACCTTAAGATCTTAATTAGGAGCAATAACTGAACATTTATTTGGGCTGATGAAGTCGAAAGTATGAAGTGCGCGGGGATTGTTATTTGTTAAAAAGTTCTTTAAATGAAGGCGCTTGTTTAACACGTTGTAATGCGGATTTTAGCTTATCTATAACTTTTTCATCGGTATTTAAACTTACCGCTACATACAATTCAAAAGTTTCGATAACGGGTCCTTGCTCCTTAAATAGACACTTATCTACATTAGGCTCGAAAAAAATGGACGTATTAGCATACGTAATATCCGCTCTACCTTTTTCTAACATTTTCCATACTGTTTTGTCGTCAACAACGAGGTACAAATTAACCCCCTCCTTGAATCCCATGCGTTGAAGTGAGTTGGCTTCAAAACTATCACGTACGGTTACCACCCTATAATTGAGTGCATCACGGATCGTTTTAATATTTATATCTTGATTATATTTAGTCGAAACAAAAGTATAATTCAAGTGCTGTAGTTGACCAACCCACCGAAATAACAACTCTCTTTCTACACTTCTCGTTATTGAGTAAATGATGGTGTTATCTCTGCTGAGTCCCATTTTATATGCGCGTGCCCAAGGTAAAACCTCATGAGGGGCTTGTATATTTGCACGCTTTAGTACTTCTTTCATAATCAGGTAAGAAGAACCCCCAATAACTTGTCCTTTTTCGACAATCTGATAAGGAGGAAGATGCTCTGTGACCACTCGAATATCATCTGCACTCGCCTGCCAAGGACTGAAAACATAAAGTAAACATAATAATTTGAGTATTATACCAAGTTGATTAAGTTCTTTCCCACTCAGCGAGAATTAAAAGGCTTAGAGGCAAGGCATTGATTGAAGAGAATGGTTATTCCCTTATCAAAATCAATAACGCAGCATGTAAACCTTTTAAACTCGCCCTCTGGGAGCTTTCTCGATGTTCATTAACATCGTTAAGTTTATTTGATTTAGAATGACTAAACCGAAACAAATTTGCCTTGTTATTGAACATCGAGCAGAGCTCTGAGTTGGGAAGAAATTTAATCAAATTGGTATTAGTCTTCGCATTATAAATGGCGATTTATCTGGAAGTTATAGATAAAGTGACTATAGCTATGTAACCTTTTTTTTACAAATTGGCATCGAAAAAATGTTCATAGTGATCATTAACCATGGTACTACCAAGTTATTTTCCCTATGCATTCAATAGAGATAAATAGACCTTAACTCAACTCATAATTAGGGCAAAAAAAAGAGCCGTTAAGCTCTTTGTTTATTGATATACCCGATGTTTATGCCTTAGCAACCACCTCTGTGACGGTTAAATCTTGCATTGCTATTGCCGTTATCAAATTACTCACTTTAGGTAATAAAGCTCTAATTGATTGGTTTTGAGCGTGCATTGTTTCGACTAACTTAGTGCAACTATCAACTAAAGCATCACTGTAAGCAAAACCTATCAAGGCAACGATCTTAACCATAGCCAACTCATCAAGCATCTTGGTATTTTCGTCTTGCTGTTCATAAACAATATTAACCAACTCGATAGTACTGACCAGTTTTTCCATTCTAGGGTTAAGCCTAACTAACGATTTAGCTCGCTTGCTCACCGTTTTATCAATAAGCTCCTTGCTGGCAGTTAACGTATTCTGAATTTTTTTGCGCGTAACAGGTGACTTCTTCTTGATAACTTTACGCTCTATTGATTCTCTGTAGCTGAACTCGCCATCAACAAACTGCGCTATGTTAGTCACACTCAATCTTTCAGACATTATCGCTGCAGACTTAGCCGTTTTACGGGTAAAGTCTCTATAATCTTCCGCAAAACCATGGGTAGAGATACATTGCGCTAAATCTAATATTAACGCATTAGCTTTACCTTTTGATGCACGTAAACATCGACCGATAATCTGTAAATACAACCTTAATATCTTAGTAGGTCGGGCTAAAACAACGCAATCGGTAGTAGGGTCATCAAATCCTATGGTAAGCATAGACATATTGATGATTAACCTCACCTCGTTTGACTTATATCTACGTATGCTTTCATCATTAGCATCTCCGGTGCGCTGAGAGTGAACAATTTCGTGTTCAACACCGAGCAAACCAAAAGCCTCAGATAGTGCTTCTACATGTTTAATAGAGTTAGCAAATAGCATAACCTTACGACCATGAGACAATGCGTCATCAATGGTCTGCTGAGCAACTAAGGAGCAATGTTCCAATAAGATACAATCTAAACCAGAAACACTAAAGTCACCTCGGTACATTTTGACCGTACTATAATCTATCTCTTGAGATAGGCTAGGTACTTTGTAAACAGGCTTGGCTAATTCACCTAATTCAATCAACTCTCTGGTAGTCGTCTCTTCGATCAATTTCATCGACTTATCAATATAGACGCCTAATCTATCAATCGGTGTGGCAGTGAGCCCTATAATCAAGTCAGGTGATAGCTCTTCTCGCATAGCGATATAAACACCACCCATGCACCCTACATGATATTCATCGCGAAGCAGTACATCACACTTTATATTTAGGTGCTTTCTTCTGGCAAATGACTGCTCCATAATTAAAGTCACATCACCGCCAGCTATATACTTATAGCCTGATTTAACGACACTCACAGTCAAGCCATTAATCGTGAGCGTGTTTAATAATTGAGGGATCAATGCAGCATTACGTAGACTTACCACTACATTTTTGTCGGACATTGCTTGGCATAATTTAAGTATGCAGATACTTTTACCGCCCCCCGTAGGTAGTGCAATAATGGAATTTTCACCTGCGCCAATAGCCTTACTAACGCTGTTAATCTGGTAATGTTTTTCTAATATCTGCATGCCATACTACTCGGGGTTTTTTCTTATATAGGTATTATTAGCGGTTTTGTTAAACCAATGATTTCTACGTTTAAGCTTCCTTACACGCAAGCCCTCTAAAATCAGCCTTATATGTGTTGCAACACAAGTATTATCCAGAGGGGGACATCATTATATACCAAACGACTTCAAGGTGCAGGATTCAACTCGTCATTTTATTTTGCGCACTGTACGCTATTGCTTGGCAATGACTCTATCGAGAACATTCCAAGCGTTATTAGAAGGCATTTATACCCGTTACCACTCATAGTGCAGGATTTCATTGGGCATTAAAATGACTTTAGGTAAGGGAAATACTTTAATCATAGTCATTCTATGGTTTAAGTATTTAACGCTGTATAAAGTCATTTTCAACCCATCGCAGAAGCGCTCTGAAACCTGCATCTTAAATGATAACAGGCATAGATTAACCTCAACCTTCATAATTCCCTGTAGCGACCCACTAAAAAAATAAATAATCATCACCTTTAATAACGAAACATTGATCCGTATCAACCTCAGCTTCAAATAGTTCATCAATAGATACAAAACAGAACAGGATCAATATTTTCAAGTTAAATACTCGATAATATTACCTTATTGATAAGAGACTTAATCATTAAAAAAGCTGAATAAACCTCAACAATTTATTCATCAATAAGAGCTTACTTATGCGTATCAAAAATTCACAGCAGTGCTTAATTCCTGACAAAGCTTCATTTGGCAATGTCTATATAATGACACATTCTATTTTTTCCAATGTGATTAAGATTGGTTGTACAACAAGTGATGCCGAGGAGTATGCCAAATCACTTTCGGCTAAAAGTCCCGGCGATTATAAATTGTTTTTTTCTTTGCCTTGCGATAACCCCTGTCAGATACAGAAACAGTTAAGAAGGCATTTCGATGCTCAACAATACGTTAATGAGTTTTATGAAGTTGCGCCAGAAATTGCAAAAAATGTATTAAAAAGAGAAGTAATGAAAATACCCGTGTTAAGCCTCCATTAAGCGCTTTAAATGCTACTAGTTGTAGAAAATATGTTACGAAACTTTTCACCTTCAAAGTAGCCATTGCTTCTTATCTTTATGCTCGATAGTCTATTAACTAATCCTGATCATAAAATATAACAAACATAAACATGATTCCTTCACTTTTACATAAAACATTACTCGTTGGCTGCTTGTTAAGTTTTATTTCGCCTATTGAATTATTAGCTCAAGAGCACGAATTAGGTACATTACCGCCACCAAGAACACTAACGATAACTCAAGCAAAGGTTGCTTCAACAAATTACCAGAAATACTGTTCGTTATGCCATGGCGAAGACCGACAAGGTCATGTTAATGATCACGCCCCCTCGCTACGCAGTAAAAGTTTATTCGAATCAGGTGTACCTCACGCTATTTTAAGACCTATGTCCTATGGAAGAAAAGGCACTGCCATGGGTGGTTACCTTGATGAGGTGGGCGGACCGATGACGCTAGATGAAACCTGGGACTTAACCTATTGGCTATTTGAACAAGCTGGTGTTGAACGATTAAAACTATCCACTAAGCCTGTGCAGGGTGATATTAAGCGCGGGGAACAAGTCTATTTAGCTAATTGTACCAGCTGCCATGGTGTTCAGGGTGAAGGGATTACCGCTCCTGCTTTGGGCAATCAATCAGCCCTTGCCCACAACACCGATGAATTTATTCGTCATGCAATACAAAATGGTCGCCAAGATACACCAATGCAAGCTTTTAAAGATAAGTTATCGGCAAAAGACATCAACAATATAACCGCTTTTTTACGCAGCAAAGCACTCGGTTGGAAAGAAGAGAGAACCATACTTAAAGCCCTGCCAACACCTGAGCAATATGTAATTAATAAAAAGGGTGATGATCCGAACTTTTCTTTGCAAGATGGCATGTACGTCTCATCAAAAGATTTAAACACCGCATTATTGGCCAAAAACAAAATGGTACTGCTAGACACACGTGTACCCTCTGTTTGGCAAACTGCACATATAGAAGGATCCATTCCTTTTCCATACTATGCTGATCTCGATGACACAGTGGCTGGCATTCCAAAAGATGTACAAATTATTGCTTATTGTTCTTGCCCGCGTGCTGCAGCAGATTACACCATAAAAAAATTAAGAGATCGTGGCTACACACGTACTGCAGTTTTATGGGAAGGCGTTTTTGGTTGGATGAATCTAGGCTATCCGGTCATGCGCGGTGATATTGAAAATGTTGCCGATTAAAAAATAGAACAACTAAAATTGAAGCCTCAAAAAATTCGTCTAAAAGGAGCTATCGCTCCCTTTTTTATCCGCTATTAAACAATCATTAAACGTGAACCATAACTACCAGAGTAATGACTACCGGTGACTTGATGCTATCCCCAAAAAACAGGTTGTTACTCGACACTTATACCAATTCGATTAAGTTTGTGATCTTGTTGTGCGCAGGAAAAATAATTCAAGGGTAGGCGCTTGATTGAGCAATAGGGAGTATTGGGATTGAGCGCAACGCAGAAATTGTAAATTAAGACCATTTGAAGATGGGTAATTAATGAGTACAATTGGTATAATAAGTTAACCTTTACATTCCACTTATCGGTTCACTGTCTATTTAAAAACAGTCACTTGAACAATGCTTAATTAAGCAATACGTACCTAATCAAAGTAATCAGGGAGTCTTTTGTGTCATCTTCTTTTACCAGTAAACTGCCCAACCTAGAAACCAGTATTTTCACTGAAATGTCGATAATGGCTAATCAGTATCAAGCCATTAATTTATCTCAAGGTTTTCCTGAATTTGATACCCCAGCTTTTTTGAAAGATAAAATTAATCAGGCCATTAGTGACGGTAAGAACCAGTACTCACCATCAAATGGTTTACCTGATCTGTTAACCCAAATTGCCAACATGATACATAGGCAGTATCAAGTGGATTTAGCCGATGAGCAAAAGCTCGATGGACTAAATAACATCACTATTACCTCAGGCGCTACCGAAGCATTATGGGTCGCGATACAAACGCTGGTGCGTCAAGATGATGAAGTAATTGTTTTTGACCCTGCCTACGATTCTTATGAACCTGCCATTGAACTTGCTGGCGGAATTTGTCGCCATATCGCACTTGATGCGCCAAGTTATGCAATAAACTGGACCGTAGTAGAACAAAACATCAATACAAAAACACGCGCCATTATTATCAACAGCCCACACAATCCAACAGGCTCAATATTGAGTCAGTCTGATTTGATTACGCTACAAGCGTTGGTTGAGAAATATAATTTATATGTCATCAGCGACGAAGTTTACGAACATATGACTTTTGATGGCTTACGCCATGAGAGTGTTTTGCGTTACCCAGACTTATTCAAACGCGCCTTTGTTGTTTCTAGTTTTGGTAAAACCTTTCATTGTACTGGCTGGAAAATGGGTTATTGTGCCGCACCCGATACCCTTATGGCTGAATTTAGAAAAATTCATCAATACGTTACCTTTTGCTCATTTACGCCGGCACAAATAGCCATAGCGCAAATGTTAAAAGAACAACCAGCGCATATCACCGCGTTAGCAAACTTCTATCAGCAAAAAAGAGACCTGCTCATTAACGCACTGAATGACTCTCGTTTTACGCTACTGCCTTCACAAGGCACTTATTTCTTATTACTCGATTATTCAGCAATATCAGTACTTAATGATCGAGACTTTTGTCAGTGGTTAACCAAGAAAATAGGCGTTGCCGCCATTCCACTCAGCCCATTTTACCCAGCAGAGCAACGAGAGGCTTATCATCAAAATAATAAAGTTATCCGACTTTGCTTTGCTAAAAATGACGATACTTTACTTAAAGCCGCGGAAATATTATGTCAACTTTAACCATAGCCGCAGTGCAATATGATATTCATTGGTTAGACCAACAAGCCAATTTCAATCACTTAGAACAGCTCATCGAAAATCACTTTACTAACAATGTGGCGGTCGACTTATTATTGCTACCCGAAACATTTTCGACTGGCTTTTGTATTAACAGCAGTGAAGTACAAGAGCCCGAAGATGGCGGCCTTGCCTTAGCCTGGTTAAAGAAAATAGCACAACAATATAACTGCGTCGTTGCGGGTAGTGTTTTAGTAAGTCAAAACGATAAAAAGGTGAATCGATTTTATTGGGTATGCGCTGATGGCTCCGTTGAACAGTACGACAAACGTCATTTATTTCGTTTGGGTAAAGAGCAAGACCATGTTGAACAAGGCCAAAACAGAAAAATAATTACGATTAACGGCATCAAGATACTGCCATTAGTTTGTTATGATTTACGCTTTCCTGTTTGGTCTAGAAATCGCCAAGATTATGATCTTATGGTCAATGTCGCTAATTGGCCTGCTGCCCGACGTAATGTCTGGGATACCTTATTAAAAGCACGGGCAATGGAGAATCAAAGCTTTGTTGTGGGCGTTAATCGTATCGGAGATGATGGCAGAAATACCCCTCACTCTGGTGGCACTACAATCATTGATTTTACCGGTGAAACCATTGTTTCTGCCGCTGATAACCAACAACAGATCATTACCACTCAACTCGATTTTAGTAAGCTTGAACAATTCAAAAATGACTTCCCTGCCTTTTTAGATGCGGATGAATTTACCTTAGAAAATCAGTAAAGTTAAACAAAATTAACACTGCATTTTGTTTAGCTTTATTGTTTAGCTTTATTGTTTAGATAAGCGATAAATCAAAATTGCCGTTTTTTCGATATTTTTATTTAATGTGGTTAAATCGGCAATTTCATTTTTAGTATGTGCCCCAGAGCCCATTAAACCAAGGCCATCCAGTGACATATCAACATGTTCTGCCGCAAATGAAATATCGGCTGCGCCTGCTTTTCGTGGGTTGGCAGGCTTTACCGCGTTATAGCCTAAGTCTTGACTAACTTGGCTATATAACGCCAATAAGCCTAAGTTACCTTGGGTGAGTGCCATCGGTGGATAACCCTCTTCAAATATCAGTTCAGCTTGCGTATGGTTTAAATTATTTTTAACTATATTTTGCATGATTTGTTTAGCACTTTTTAACTGCTTAGCTGAAAGTGCTCTTAAATCACCTGTCACTTTCGCTTTTTGCGCAATAACATTACTTTTACCAAATGCAGAACCAGATGATTTAGCGACATCAAAATCTATACTAGTACCACCTATGATCATGCCGGGGTTAAAAGTCAGGTTTTCTTCATGCTCTAATTGGGACCTAAACGTTTCTAAAATACGCGCTGTTTCATAAATTGCACCATAGCCTATTTCGTCATTAAATATTTGAGACGAGTGTGCTGGTTTTCCTTCAACGTTTAAAGTCCAACCGGTATAACCTCTACGTGCAGCCATCCCTGTATTTATATTGTTATCACCATTTTCATAACCTAGGGCAATATCAGCCCAGATAGCGCCATCAACAATGGCTTTTTTTGATAACGATAAAGGACGGCCACTGCTTTCTTCATCACCGGTTAACAGTACTTTGATACTGATATTATCAAGTAAATTAAGTTTTTTTAATGCCCGCATAGCAGAAATTATAATGGCATTACCGCCTTTCATATCAGCAATACCTGGGCCTGAAGCTTGTGTTTCATTAAGCATTGTAAACGTTTGGAAATCATCCTTTTTGGAAAATACAGTATCTAGATGACCAATCATTAAAATTTTAAGCGCGTTTGGATTACTACTTTGGTGAGTTGCTAAAATATGGCCTGCCCGATTAAAAGCACTACCGTCGAGCCATTGCACTTCAAAGCCGATTGCTGAAAGCTGTTGTTTGGCCAATAAACCAACCTGTGTTACGCCTTCAAGATTCATTGAACCACTATTTATATTTACCGCTTGCTCAATGTCTTTAAGTGCTTGTGGCAATAGTAATTCTACTTGTTTAACTATGTTTTGTTCATTGATATCTAAAGGTGTTTTTGCATAGGCACTATTTACTATAGAAGACGTTAATGAAGCGGCTAAAAAAACTAATAGGGATGTGTTGATTAATTTAAACATCGTTATCTGACATAGACTTAAAGGGCATTTAATATCTATTAAAAGCAATTTTATTGCAAATAAATAAATTTACCTACTATCAATTTATTTAGGTAATAAATTGATAGTATTGAAATTTAACATGCTTGTATCACGTTGCAATGGCGACTACATTTTCCTGTAATAGCTAACGATAAACTCAATAGTATCGCGTTTAGAATTTAATATGCCAGCCAAAATGATTAATCATTGATGAGAACACAGGTTTGCTTGCTTATTGTGCGCAGAATAATGGCATTGCTATTAAAACTAGCAAAGAAGATGCTCCGTTATTCGCTATACGCCACATCCTTGTAACGTATCAGTAGTCGTTATCAATTAACGTTCAAATGGCCGTGCGGATTACTCACTTTCTTTTTCACTAAAAGAATCCACAAAAGACTGTATGCCTTCTTGAATTAACGTATAAGTTTTATCAATATTACTTTCAATATCTCCCGCTAGTACTTTTAAACCGCCAAGTATATCTTTAGCTTCACCAAAACCTTGATCAATGCCACCACTAATAATATCAACAAAAGCCGTTAACGATTCCTCTTCACTCATCTCTGGATGCTGTTCTCGATAAGAACCCAAAAACTGGGTGCTAAAAGAAACAATACGTTCTGCCGTTGCTTCTGGACTGAAATCAACGCCAGACTCATAAGCATCTTCCACGTTACTATCAACTCCGCTTGCTTTAAGGGCTTCATTTATGCCCTGCAAAGCAGTTTTTAACATCAGTGACAGTGGTTTATCGCCAATTGTGTTGCTGAATTTCAATGACGATTCGATAATGGCTGCATTAAGTTGTTTTTTCTGGGTTACATGAATAGGCTCTTTTACTTCCCCTATTTTTTTCTCATGCGCAAGCTCAGATACTTGCTGCCCCATAGGGCCGTTCTCTTTTTTATCCGGTGCTTTTGCTAGAGATCGAACATCTTGGCTAAATGTCGTATTCGGGTTAATTGGTGAACTCATAATATTTACCTTAATTTATCAAAGCCGATATCCGTAACCATCCAATATACAGGTTTCAGAGTGCTCAAGCGCTTCTGCGATGGGGTTAAAATGTCTTTATACTGCGTTAAATAATGAAACCATAGAATAACTATACTTAAATTATTTCTCTTGCCTAAAGGCATTTAAACTCCCACTGAAATCCTGCACTTTGATTGGTAACGGGTATATATAAAAAGTATCGGCAAATTTAAGTATAACTTAAGAATTTAGCTGTATGTATTTTAGCCACAACTTTCCCAACTAAAGTAAACTATCAACGACATTGCTTAGCGGTCAGTTTTTTTAACCACGCAGCGCTTAGGTATACCAAAGCAAATGGAAATAGCAATCTTATTAAAATGCCCCTGACTCAACTCATTAGCAGACTTTAAAAAGAGTCAATTATTAACTTTTATTCTGCGGCTGGTTATTCATCAAAGGGGCATTAGGCAAATTCTCAGTGTATTTCGCTGCTTTTTCTAATGCTTCTAAATCTTTAATAATCAGTTGATTACGTTTTTTATCGATAGTGCCCTCTTTTTTCCAGTGCTGTAATTGCTTATTGATCACTTGTCTTACTGACCCCGTCATCCGCGCCAACGTTTCATCGCTTAAACCATTCACTAAATGATGCTCATGCTCTTTTTCTTTACGGCCGGTATAGAATTTAATTTTATTAATATGCTGTAAAATGATGCGGCTTAAACGTGTCGTTACATCGTTCAGAATTAAGCTACTTGCCTGTTGCTCTTTTTCGCGCATTTTTTTTGCTAAATAAGGCATAAATTGTTGGTTAAATGTAGGATAGGTCCACAACCAATGCCGCATAGTTGACAGTCTGACTGACAGTAATTTTACCGATGTTAGCGGTGAAATAATAACGTCATGCGGTTGCTCATCAAATAACACCATTAAATCAAAACAATCTCCGGCATACAGCATATCTAACGTTGCTTCTCTACCGGTATCGGGGTTACTTTGTTTTATTTCTAATTGTCCGTCAATAATCACAAAAAAACGTTGCATTAAAATATCTGAATTAATGTAATCACCTTTAAGCCATTCATTAATCTGAAATTCTTGCTGAAAATCTTCAATTAATTCTTCCGGTAAATCAGCAAAAAGATTAGCTTGTTTGACTAAAACAGGGCTGGCTTTTTGCGGTAAGTGGATAACATCTTCAGGCATAAATAAAATAATGTATTAGTAACGGAAACGAGTATTTTTATTCTACCTCGTTGAGTCTATATAGCAAAACCTTATATTTATTAGTCACTTTCATCTTAATAAAATCCAAGTTATGTCTTGATTTATAAAACAAAAACGACAGCCGATAATACAAAATAAACAAATCATCAATACTGTCATATTTATGACAGAAGCATTTTATTACCTTGCGTATCATAGCTCCATTAACCGAACAGCCAAGGTTAAACCAGTCAAGTTAGTTGGTTTATCTAAGGTGGTTTAGGTGGTCAAACTGCTTACTTGGACATTGTCGTAAGCGTAAGACTTTTTATTAAATTTTTTTATGAGATTCTTTCATTAGATTCTTTCATTAGATAATAGGTGATTATTATGAGTAAGATTATTGGTATTGATTTAGGTACAACAAATTCATGTGTAGCGGTTATGGAAGCTGGCGTGGCAAAAATCATTGAAAATGCAGAAGGTAGCAGAACAACCCCATCAATTGTTGCTTATGCAAACAATGAAACATTAGCGGGTCAACCGGCAAAAAGACAGTCAGTGACAAATGCTACCAATACATTATTTGCGATTAAACGATTAATTGGTCGGAAATTTGAAGATAAAGAAGTGCAAAAAGACATTAAGTTAGCACCTTATAAAATAGTAAAGGCAGACAACGGTGATGCATGGGTTGAAGTGAATGGTAAAGCATTGTCGCCACAAGAAGTGTCAGCACAAGTCTTACGGAAATTGAAAAAAGATGCTGAAGCCTATTTAGGTGAAACAGTGACAGAGGCCGTTATAACCGTACCCGCATACTTTAACGACTCACAGCGCCAAGCAACCAAAGACGCAGGTAAAATTGCTGGACTGAATGTTAAGCGCATTATTAATGAACCCACAGCCGCCGCATTGGCGTATGGCGTTGATAAAAATAATAAAGAAGACCAAAAAGTCGTGGTTTACGATTTAGGTGGTGGTACCTTTGATATTTCTATCATTGAAATATCCAATGTCGACGGTGAAAAACAATTTGAAGTGTTGGCCACCAATGGTGATACCTTCTTAGGTGGAGAAGATTTTGATTTACGCCTAATTAACTACCTAGCTGATGAATTCAAAAAAGAAAGCGGTATTGACATTCACCAAGACCCTTTAGCGTTACAGCGCCTTAAAGAAGCGGCTGAAAAAGCGAAAATAGAACTGTCATCTGCACTGCAAACCGACGTCAATTTACCGTACGTAACTGCTGATGCTAATGGCCCTAAACACTTAAATGTACAAGTTACCCGAGCGAAATTAGAATCATTAGTTGATGATTTAGTAAAAAGCACTATCGGACCTTGTGAACAAGCACTAAAAGATGCGGGTTTAAGTAAAGCTGATATTAACGAGGTTATTTTGGTCGGTGGTCAAACACGTATGCCAAAAGTGCAAGAAGCAGTTAAAACCTTCTTTGCTAAAGAACCACGTAAAGATGTAAACCCAGACGAAGCCGTTGCCATAGGTGCTGCCATTCAAGCGGGTGTGTTGTCGGGAGCTGTTAATGATGTGTTATTACTTGATGTCACGCCATTATCGCTCGGTATTGAAACCTTAGGGGGTGTTATGACCAAGCTTATTGAGAAAAATACCACCATACCAACGCGCGCTTCTGAAACGTTCTCAACGGCTGAAGATAATCAAGCCGCTGTAACCGTGCATGTGTTGCAGGGTCAACGAGAAATGGCGACAGATAATAAATCGTTAGGCCAATTTAACTTAAGCGATATTAACCCTGGCCCACGCGGTTCCGTACAAGTTGAGGTAACCTTTGATATTGATGCTAATGGTATTTTAAATGTCTCAGCGAAAGACAAAGCAACAGGCAAGGAGCAAAGCATTAAAATTACCGCCTCAAGTGGTTTAACGGAAGATGAAATTAACCGCATGGTTGATGATGCAGAGCAGCACGCTAGTGAAGACAAACAAAAACGTGAATTAGTTGACCAACGTAATCAAGCAGATCAATTAATTCATACCGTGCAAACATCTATGGAGAGTTTATCTGAAGAGCAAAAATCGGAGCTTAAAACATTAATTGAGCAACTTAAAATGACCGTTAATGGCGATGATAAAGCCGCCATTTTGATGCGAAAAAATAGCTTGCAAGAAGCTTACAGTAAAATGATGCAAGCTAGCCAATCACAACAACAACAACAACAAGCAGCACCGCATGAACATAACGCTGCCAACGATGGAGCTAATGAGGCAGATATAATTGATGCGGATTTTGAAGAAGTAAGCAACGGTTAATCATTGATGATTAACGGATAGATAATATATTTTTATATAACATTTTATTATCGATACTTTGCTTATAAAACCTAAAAATAAAACCGCTAGCATTGATTGTTGGCGGTTTTTTATTGCTTATACCCGTTCCATTGAGTTTGTGTTCAGTTATGCGACGGAAAAATAATTTAATGGTAGCCGCTTGATTGACCAATAGCGAGCTATTGGGATTGAGAGCAACGCCATTGTAGCGTACTTTAACCAGCACAAGTGGCCAATAACTTAATGAGATTAGTATTAGTATTAGTAAAGCATTGATTAGATTAAACAGTCATGGTGATTCTGACTTAACCATAACCATAACCATAACCATAACCAGCCGTTTTACATAAGAGCTTCTTTTAATAAGGGTCCTTGTTCCAATATACTTTTAAGTATATTTAATGCCTCAATTAACTCCTTATGAGTATTAGGCCTGCTTAAACACAGACGAACTGCGGGTAAAGGTATTTGTTGTCCTACCCTGTAGTCATCAGCGCTACGCACCAACACTCCTTTACTTTGTGCCTGTTCAACAAATTCATGGCTCAGCCATCCCTGCGGCAATACCAACCACAAGTTGAAACTACTTTTTTGGCTATATGGCGCCCACAGTGAAAGGCATTGATTCGCCAGTGCTTGTCTTGCATTCATTTCTGATTGCAACCACTTTTCCAGCCGGTCAAGTTCACCATTGTCCATCCATTCACATAACCAATGAATTAATAAAGGTGAATTGGTCCAAGAAGAGGCACGAAGTGATAAACGAATTTTATTAAATACATTCACAGAAGCGACCAAGTAACCAATACGCATGGCGCCGCCAAAACGTTTTGAGAAACTGCTCAAATAAATGCATTGCTCTGGGGCGAGTTGCTGCATGCTCACAAGTTTATCGGTACGGGCAATATACTGAACATCGTCTTCGAGGATCAACACGTTATGCTCACGACAAATATCGACCAACACTTGGCGTCGCTCGACAGAAAGTTGTGTACCACAAGGATTCTGGCTATTAGGGGTTAAATATATCATCCGGGGTTTGTGGCGCTGGCAAGCCTGCAACACTTTTTCAGGAATAATGCCCTCTTCGTCCATGGCAATTGAAATCACTTTTACGCCTTTATCTTGCGCCGCGGCTAACACCCCAGGAAAAACTAAATTTTCCGTTAGAATTGAATCGCCTTCTCGGCAGATAGCATTTATCGAAACACTTATCGCGTGTTGACCACCGTGGGTTATCAAAAAGTTACAGTCATCCAGCACCAGTGGCTCAGAGCTAAGCCAGCGCTGAAAACTACTCCTATGATTAGCGTGGCCAAGTTCGGGCGCATAGGGAAGTAAATGACTTAATAAGTGAGGATCGGTTGCCATTGATACCATAGCATCAGCAATCATCTTGATTTGCGGCCCTTCGGGTGCAAAAGCCGCGCGCATGTCGATTTTTCCTGGAAGATCTTGGTTCATATCATGGGCTAATGCATTGACATTATCCTTTCCTCGAACATAGGTACCACTGCCAACCTGTGCAACAACCAAACCTCGGCGTTCAGCTTCGCTATAACCGCGAGTAATTGTACCTATGGTAACTTGTAGTGCATCGGCCAAACGGCGTTGGGGCGGCAACTTTTCATCACAATGCAGTTCGCCGTTATTAATGGCGACTTCAATAGCATGGGCTAAGGCTAAATATTTAGCTTGATTCTTATCGAGTATCGGCGTCCAAATTGTCATGGTGACAATAAAATCCTTGAGTAAAAATAAAAGATCAATATGATATCAATCAAACATTGACACCCCAATAAAAACCAAATTGTACCCATACAATAGAGCGAGCACAAGGAATTATTATGAATGAACAACTGGCCGCACTCATATTGCCCTTAATGGTCTTTACTCTTACTGCCGCAACGACACCTGGCCCAAATAACATGCTGCTTTCAGCCAATGGCGCTCACTTTGGATTTCGTGCAAGTATGCCATTCGTGTTAGGTATACGGTTAGGTAACATACTACTGGTATTATTTATCAGTCTTGGGCTTGGTGTTTTATTTTCAAAACACCCACAAGCCCAGCAATTACTAAAAATTGGTTGTATTGGTTACATGCTTTATTTAGCGATGAAAATAGCCTTTGCCACTCCATTAAGTAATGTTGATAAAAAATCACAACCACTGAGTTTCTGGCATGGCGCTGGGTTTCAGTTCATCAACCCAAAGGCATGGATGACTGGACTCACTTGTATTTCTGCGTTTACCTTGGCAGGCGATGCATATTTTTACTCGGTATTTATGGTTATATTGGCGTGGAGCATAACAGGAACTTTCGGCAGTCTACTCTGGGTTTGTTGCGGTGTAGCGGTACAACGATTATTAAAAACACCGCGTCATTGGCAAATATTTAACCTTGTGTTGGCGCTGGCGACCTTGAGCAGTGTCATAATGATCATAAGGAACTAATATGCAAAAAGAAATTAATATTCAAGGTGAGGTTTTCTTATTATGTGATGATAAAAGCAATTTGCAGCTGAGTGTCATTCATGATTACTTAACAACGTCATATTGGTCCGAGGGAATATCTAGCGAGCTTATCGATCGGGCGATAGCCAATTCATTGTGTTTTGGGTTGTACCTTAACGCGCAGGAAAATGGGCAGGAAATTAGCAGACAACAAATTGGCTTTGCGCGAGTCACCACTGACAAGGCATCATTTGCTTATCTGGCCGATGTTTTTATTTTGCCAGCCTATGAAAACCTTGGCCTAGGTAGTGCTCTTGTGAGTTTTGTTATGCAACATAATGACCTGCAAGGATTAAGGCGCTTCATGTTATGTACTCGAGATGCACACGGGCTTTACAAAAAATTTGGCTTTACCGAAGTAGACAATCCTAAAATGATGATGCAAATATCTAAACAGGGGCTCTATTTGCCGACTTAGAGTGTTTCGAGTCGTGATGGCACATGCAGTCTAAGGCGGAATACATACACATTTTAGTAAATTATTCCCTTGGCAATCCCATAGCACTCGAACAGTGAAAACATAAATCATCAATTTTGTGCTTAGCGTAATACCTGCGATATTGATTAAGCAATGTCGTCCCTGAAAAACAGCAGTTTCTCCCACCGAGACAGATAATTATAACTAACCTGAACTCTGGATAATGAGTGCTTGATATTTAAGCGAAGAGACTGATTTATCCTATAAAACAAAGGTATAACAAGGTCAAGGTTGCTATATCCACTATCAATGTTTCATTCTATTCTATTATCAAGGCAAAACGTTTATGAATAGCTGGCTATTTATCGACGTTTTAACGCTGAGAATGGGATAAAAGGGAATATTGAGCAAGTGCTGCTTATCCAGAGTTCAGGTTAACTACTCAGCCCCATTTTATTACACCTTTATTCTTGCTCTCGTCGTGACCTCCTCCAAAAAATAAAAGAGTCTATCGACGAACAGGCTGGGAAATAAAATAGTACTGAGGTGTTCCTCATATTTTTCGATGTTGAACAAAATAGTTCACTACAAAAACAACCTTTTAATGCGATAAAAATTGAGAACATTGACCCAGCACAACGATATAGCGAGTTTGTTTTTTTGATATGTAATCTTTTAAAAATATGGTTTATAACTAAGTGAATGGTTTAAAAAACAGGCAGGTAGTTATCTGCCTGTTTTTATATTGATAACTTCTTTTACTTGGAGCTAAACCCAAAAAATGCATGATCTTACAATTTTAGCCATTATTTGGGCCAGTGTTTTCATCGCTGCTTATCTTGCTGATAAGACAAGGTTAACCCCTGTTTTATGGTATTTATTTTGTGGCATCATTTTAGTTAACACCACTATTTTACCAAAAGAAATGCCGGTATTTATTACCGACTTTGCCGACCTCGGTATCATCGTTATTATGTTTGCTTTAGGTTTTGAGGAAGATACCAATAACTTTATCTGCAGTATCAAACGCAGTTGGGGCATCGCACTTTTTGGCGCAATAGCCCCTTTTGTTATCGCCTACTTTACTGCCCTTTATTACTGGCAAGATCACAATACCGCTTTAATGTGTGGCTTAGCTATGACCGCAACCGCGGTTTCTTTAACCATGGTATCCCTTAAAGATGAAGGCTTACATGGCAGTCCAGCAGCAACAGGCATAATGACCTCTGCGGTGTTAGACGATATTGGCTCGCTTGCTTTAGTGGCAATTATGGTGCCTATTGCAACAGGAGAAGCCACCGCGACATTCTCTGGTATTGCTTGGGTGTTAGGCAAAGCTATCGCCTTTTTCGTCATGGTGGTAATTATTGGTAATTGGCTTTTTCCGGCCAGCCAAGGATTGTTGAAGAAAATCCCAGTGCTTGGTCAGATCAACTTGCGCGGGCTTTTATCCATGGGCAAAGGCGAATACACTATTTTGTCATTAATGCTTATTGCGGTCACTGTCGGTTTACTTGCCCATGAATTTGGCTTTCACCCCGCAATTGGCGCTTATATGGCAGGCTTAGTTGTTCATCGTGAGTATTTTGATTTTCATCAAGAGCAACAAGTTGATTTTTATCAACAAGCTAAAGAGATGATTGATAACGTTGCTTTTACCTGGATTGGTCCAGTATTTTTTATCACCTTAGGCGCTAAACTTATTTTTGACCTTGAAATATTCTTCTCCGTACTGCCTGAATCTTTATTCTTATTTATCGCGTTATTTATCGGTCAAATATCTTCAGCAAGTCTGGCAGCGCGGTTCACGGGGGGCTTTAATTGGCCCGAGAGCTTAATGATAGGTTTTGGCATGTTAGGCCGTGCTGAACTTGCTTTTGTGGTAATGAATATTGCCTTTGTTCAATACCAAATAATCTCAGTAGAAGCCTTTTATACCTTAATGCTGACTTGCTTCATGTTAAATATTTCAGTGCCATTAACCATTCGTTGGTGGAAGACCAAGTTTGCCCCTGACGGTTGATAATTCTATTGATTCGATATTTCAGTTGGCGTTTGATGCCTTCCTAAGCGTCCCATCGCCGCCAATCCTCTACATTCACTCTGGCCCCGTTTATTTTATTATTCCAGCTCAGTGAATAGAAAAAGCAACCTAATAAGCCAAAGAGAATTATTAGGTTGGTATAAGCGTTAACGCAACTGCTTTAGTTGATTTGCCAAACTTAACAGGTCAATGCCTTTACTGATATCGAACTGCATAAAGGCTAAAATACTGTGCATCACAATGAGAATACGTTGATAAGCTTGTGGTTTTTGTTTTAGTTCTTCTTTTGCTGCAGCAAAACCGTGTGAATCATAGGTCATTAAAAGCTCAACCGCATGCTCTTCAGCGGTCCATTCTCTAGCTTTAGGTTGGTAACCTAGTTCAGCCACTACTTTTTCCGCTAATGTCCATACAGACCAAGGGTTTTGACCGGTAATTAATTTTCCATCTTGAGTGACTTTTTCTAAATAGGTCGTACCTGCCTGAAATTGGGCGCCTTGTTCAATCAATTTATCTTCAAGTAAAAAGGGAAATATTTTCTTCGCTTCAGGAATTAATAAAAGTTCTTCATCGTTGGTAAAACCGCTGACTTTCTTGTTTGAAAGTAGCATTTCGCCATTATCTAATACAACGTTAACAAGTGCTGAAGGACCATGGCATACAGCACTGACTACTTTGTTGTTTTGATACAGTGTTTTGGCAATATTTTGCACATGAGCATTATCAGGAAAATCAAACATAGTGCCCTTTCCACCGACAAAATATACCGCTTCATAATCGTTCGGATTTACGTCTGCCAGTGCAATAGAGTTTGCCACTTTTTGTTGAATAGCGTCGTCATTTAAAAAAGCATAGTCATAGGATCCCATGTCCTCCCCATCGATCACTACCGGTGGCTTACCTCCCTTTGGACTAGCGATATCAACGTTGAAACCATTTGCCGTAAACACCCAGTAAGCACGAGCGAGTTCAGTGTGTTCATAACCAGTATCTTTATCTTCCCCCATTTTATCAACACTAGTAACCACGGCTAAAATTTTACCTCTGTACGCTGGAATATTTTGGGTAACGTAGGGTAAATCACTGACTTGTGTTTTCTTTATCGCTACAAAGTGTGCTTTTTCAGGTAATAAACTTTTGACCCAAGTTTTAGCGCCAAATAATGAACCCGCTACTAGAACAATTAAGGTGACTGAGATAATGACTATTTTCTTAAGCATGCGTGTTGCTCCTTTAATTTCGTTAGCACTAGCTTAAATAAAAGTAAGTGAAATAAATGTGAAATGGTTTACTTTAAGCAGAAATACTCTGGGTAGTATTTGATTTTTCGTTCAACCAGTAGGTTGTTATGATTTCGCCTTTAAGCAAATAATAAAGGTGATACATATCAATTGTACCGACCTATTTGCTAATTCCTTTTCTATTCATCCTTTTTAATAGTGAAGTGATATCTAAATGAGTAATAGCGCAAAAGCTCACTTTTTAAACGTTAATGTGCAATATTCGAGACTAATTGCCTAGGTTTACCTGGTCTTTGCTGTTACCTCGATAACACTTGAGTTAATTAAATAATTCGTTTGTTCGCTGAGGTGCTAATAAATAAAAAAATGGATACAGTCTATGCTTTCAGCTAGTTAACGTCATGCCAGTGACAAATGAATTAAATTTAGCCTGCCTAATTAGTACTGGCAAAAATCACATCAAAATCAATGTAACCTACTGTTTTATTATAGTTTATAGTCATACCCTATCGTGTTCTTCTTCGCGAGTTTATTGATATTTACTGCAATTATGTAACATGCAGTTACTTATCAGACTTGAATGTATACAATATACCTATATAGTGTATTCCATCTTTTAACACTCATTTTCAGGTTAAGTATGAACTTAAAACCAACGTTGTTATCACTGGTTATAGCCAGCGCGATTTTATCTGGCTGTAATAGCACCACAGAAACATCTCCTACTCTTTCTAAAGCAAGCTATGCAGAGTTAACCATACCGCAAGGCTCATTAATTCCCGTATCAAAGACAATACCTCATCCGTCTGAAATGAACGTTGATATTACTACCAGTGGCCGCGTGACAACGCTAAATAGTATCGAAGTTGTTAAGGTGGGTAAAAATATCCCTTATACCTACAGTTCTGGCAGGGTAAATAATACCCCTGGTTTTGACTGGTACGTAAGTAAACATTTTGCCCTTAAAAGTAATAGACCAGAAGATCAGGTTGTCTTGTATATGGAGCTATTAGAAAGCTCATTTCCGCATTACATTGAATTATTTGGCATGACACCACCAGATTTAGAAAATAAACGCATGGCGGCCGTGTACGGTTCAAGTAAAAGTGAAACGAAAATATTTGTTACCGACGATAATTTAACGCGAGGTATCAGCGCGGGTGGCGAAGCCATGTTCTACAACCTTGTGGGTTATAGTTTCCCGAGTGCGCGCGAGCAACATCAACGATACATTGTTGTGCATGAACAAGGGCATGTCTTTCAAATGTCGTTAATGGATTACCCTGGTTGGTTGCCTACTTGGTTTACCGAAGGTACCGCAGATGCCTTGGCTCATCATTATTACGATCCTGAGAAAAAACAATTAAAAGTGATGGTATTTGATCGCGCATCATCGATGGATTATATACGCCTAGGTTTAAAACAATATGAAGCGCTAAATAGTCCAAAAATTGAGGATATGACCAATAACCCGCAACTTTATCGTGGGATTAATTTTCTCATTGTTCACTTTATGTTGGACGATGCAGATAGATCTCATAAATTTAAAGCCTACCGTGATGAAATGGCCACCATGCGTCAATCTGATTATGGTGATGGCAAAGCATTGTCACACCAGTTGATGATGGATATTTTTGGCGATTGGAATAAAGTTGAAGCAGAGTTTGCTGAGTTTGTTGCCAGTATTGATAAAACTTTTAATGCTGCTGCCGGACCTTGGGAGCAGGACGGTAATAAACTATGGGTACGGGTATTAAATAATAGTTATGAACATGGTGCTCCTCGTATGGATGTTCGATTAAAGCCGGGACAACAGCCATTTTATAACGCATTTAAATTTGACCAACCTTTACCAGAAATGTCGTCTTTGGTTACTAAACCTGCCCGTGGTGTTGACAACCCAACGTTATCACTAGCGATTGACTACTTGCCTGATCATTTACACCGTGGTCATGCAGGTATTGGTTTAGGTCTGAAAATCAGCGAAGAAAACCAAAAAAGATTAACGGCCGACAAAAAAGTAGGCACATTTAAACAAAAATCTTATAAACCTGATGAAGATGAACTCCTGCAAATAAAAATTGTGAAGGGTAATACCCTTGTTATCAATGCAGAGTCTTTAGGTGGCGAAGGTATTAGTTACTCTTTACCTGTAGCAATGATTGCTGACTTAGAGTCACAGAAAAAACCTAAGTTAGGTTTGTCGGTTACCATTAATGATGATCATTTATTCATGGTACTTAACTCTGAAAACAGTACATATAAAGAGAAATTTTCAATATCAACTGCGATACGAACAAAGCTGCTAGATAGAAATATGGCGATACTGGCTGAAAATGCCGAGCATAGACTAACCGCGTTTTTTGACGAAGGCAGAGATCTTAATCCTGTGCCTAGAGACTTAACGACAAATCTGGAAGTTAATCCCTGGGCAAACCCTGCAGATCGCGCTATTAGTCGTTTATTTAGAGCAATGTGGCGCTTGGGTGACAAGGTGCCTAATGAATTAACTACTATGTATGAATTTATGGTGGCAGCAACGCCAAAAGATCGTGCAACGCAATTAGCCTCGTTAGATAAACTTAATAGCGCCAGCGCAAGTTTAGTTGCTGCTATTGTTAATTCAGGTGCTAGTAAAGATAAAATTAACCATGCCTTAAAAGAGCTTTCAGGTTTACACCTTCGCTTAGAATGGCGACAAGAAAAAGCAAATGGTGAGCAAGTAATTTCAGCCGTCTTGCGTAATCAAGGTGCTTCCGTTGCGAATGCAAAAATCACAGTGACTCAACAAGGGAATAAAGCATTAAGTAAAGAGCTAGTGTTAGCAAGTGGCGATAAAACAATGCAAGACTTAGTGACTACAGCGACGACTCGAGCAAGTAAACAAGCGATAAATGCCAAAGCCGTTATTGAGTGGCAAGGGCAGTGCATTGAGTTAACTGAGCAACAAGGTGCACGAGTATACCCTTGGTCATCAATGGCAATTGTCGATGAAGCAAAAGTGACTGATAACCAAGTATCAATTACCAGTGAATTTAGAGGACCACATGCGGGGACAACTAAAGGTAAAATAATGGTGCAAGCCTACCCTTCTGATATCTATGAAAGCTCATATTTTGAAGAAGAAGTTACCATGGCGCCGTACGAGATCCGCCAGTTTACTAACAAGTTCACGCTAAAGTCAGGCGCAGTAGCTAAACCTAGTGCGATTGATGTTACCTTTGAATTGGTGATTGATGGTGAGCCAGTATTGATCACCCAAAGATCAACGGTTAAATAAAAAGCGTACAACCTCAGTATTTGCTAGCTCCTCTCTTTATATCAATACAGAGGAGCTAGTTATCAAACATGGCATGAACTAGGTAAAAATATAACTAGGATGCCCTTTATTCAAATAGTGTTGGCTGCCCTAGTGTTTACCTTTAAATTTTCTCTGACCCCATGTATTGGTCTCTGGCTGCTAAAAGACAACCTGTGTGTCGTTAGTTGATTGCGCTTTATTTCATTATAAAACAACGGCATAGCTTACTGAACAAGCACGCTTTGTCCTTCTTTTAACCTTTCAGCACCACGAATGGCAACTTTATCACCACGTTGTAAATCACCTAAAATAGTTACTCTATCCAACGTACCTTTACCCACTTTCACTAACAAACGATGTGCTTTGTTTTCATCATCAACTTTAACAACAAAAATGCCCTCTTTACGTAAAATCAACGCATCTCGGTGAATAGTTAAACTAGGGTGTGCACCTTGAATTGGCACGGTAACTTTGACTAATTGACCTGCTGTCCAAAACTCATTTAAGTGTTCAGGTATCTGGATTCTTACTTCAAATGTTTGAGAGCGAGGATCGGTATTAGGGATCACTGACGTTACTTTGGTTGATATTTTTTGACCTATTGCTTGCAAATTCAGCTCAAGACCTTTGCGAACATACGTTAAATATTTAACGGGTACATATAAACGCACTTCTAAATGTTTAGTATCAAGCAGCTTTAATAAAACATCACTACGACTGATATCGGTACCTGCACGAACAACACGCTCAGTCACCACTCCGTCAAAAGGTGCTTTTACTGTTGCTCTTTGTAATTGATCTTCAATTTGTTGTAATTTTAAATTCGCAATTTCACTATCAGCTTGTGCTAATTCATACTGTGATTTGGTTTGATCTAATTGAAATTGTGAGGTTGAATTGGTCTTTTTTAATTTCTGTAAACGCTTTAATTCATTATTAAAATACTGCGAGTTAATACTAGCGCGTTTAATTTGTGCTTTTTGCTCAGCCTGCTTTAACTGTAATGGCAATAAATCCATTTTAGCTAACACATCACCTTTTGCTACCATCACACCAGGTTCTTGTAGCCATTCTAATCGCCCATTAACACTTGCCGTTATATTTACATAGGAACGACTATGTACTGTTCCCATTAAATCGGCCGTTGCCGCTAGCGAAATTTCAGTCACTGTATCTACTTCCACAGGGCTTGGCGGTGCATCAGCAGCATACGATAGCTGACTTGCAAATAGTACGCAGACAACCGAAGTAATCACACTGCTTTTAAACGTATCTTTCCATAAGCTTTTAAAGGGTTTTGTTGAGATAGTTTTTTTCAAAGTCATTGTTTTTAACATAATTTGCTCCTAGCCACGCTTTAAACTAATGCTGGCTTGTAATGATGGTTTTGCTTGTGCTGCAACGTGTAAATCTTCAACGTTATTATTTTAAGTGTTCTTATCATTCAATGCTTTTTCACCTAGCCTTAATAGACTTGGAAATAACACCAAGGTGAAAATTGCACTGATGAACATGCCACCAACAATCACAGTGGCAAGACCTCGGTATATTTCACTACCAACACCCGGCATTAGCATTAATGGCAACATGCCAAACAAACTCGTTAATGTGCTCATATATACCGGTCTGGCGCGGATACGAATCGCTTGAGCTACCGCATCTGTTCTTGATAAACCTTCCCTTTCAGCCTGTCTCGTTTGATCAACAATTAAGATGGCATTATTGACTACTAATCCAAGCAAAATGATAAAACCAATCATGGTTAATAAATCTAAAGACTGATAGGTCACTAAATTCAATAAATTTAAACCAACAACACCACCAGCAACAGCTAATGGCATAACCAATAACACTAATAAACTATCTTTAGGTGATTTAAATAATGCCGTCATTAACAAAAAGAGGATAACTAATGCCAAAGCAAAGTTTTTAATCATATCGTTAATTGCTGCGGACATTTTATTTGCATTACCACTAAGCTGAATGGACGCTTCAAGAGGCAATTTTTCATTCATTTTAGGAATAACTTTTTCATTAATTGCAGCTAAAGCCTCTTCCAAAGACATGGTAGCTGGGGGGGATATTTGAATACTAATAGTTCTTTTCCCATCAACACGTCTTAGGCTTGTTGGCCCTGCGGTTCTTGAAAGAGATGTTAATTCTCCTATGGTTTGGATACCTGCTAGAGGTGAATGAATTGGCAAAGCAGCTAACTCATCAGGTGTCTGCCATTGTTCACCTCGCAAAATAACATTTACTCTGTCATTACCATCAAAATATTCGCCAATAAATAAACCACTGGTATAGGCACGAATGGCATTAGCGACATCATGACGCGTTAAGCCCGCTTGTGTTATTCGTTGATCATTAGGCACTAGTTTTAGTTCAGGCTCAGATAAACTCAATCCTGGGTTTGGAAATGCCGTAGTATTAGGCATTGCTTCATTAATTGCATCAATTCCTACTTGTGCGACAGACATTAAGCTCTCAATATCAGGCCCTTGCACGTTAAGCTCTACCGTTCGACCATTGCCACCACCTGACACGTTAATCATTGATCCTCTGAACAAGAAAACTTGCGTATCAGGAAGTCCACCTAAAACATCAGTTCGAATGACTTCCATCAACTCTTCTACATGGCTTGGGTCGGCAGAATAGATAAAGCCGCCTGTGGCCCCTGAGCCAAAAGAGTAAAAATTATAGCTTTTTATTTTCGGTAATTTCTCACCTGAGAGATAAGGGGCTAATCGGTCTTTTACTAACGATGCCATTTCTTTTTCAATAAAATCAACATTACCACCTGGCGGCATATTTAAGCTGAAAAAGAAGCCATCGATCGGTGCACGAGGCATAAAGTCAGTTTTGGGTATCAATAAAGTGATAGCTAAAATAGACCCACCCAACAACAACGAAATCCAACTAAGCCGTTTAGTTTGAGTACTTGTTAAGCGCATGACTAAACGGGTTAATTTTTCCCAGTAATGTGAAAACGGATCAATGTCATTTTGGGACTTAAGCCAATACTGGCTAGCAATAGGTAAAATAGTAACAGCGGTAACTAGTGAGGCTATTACAGCAATAGAAAGTGTCAGAGCTAAATCAGAGAACAACTGACCTTCAATACCAGCCATAAATAGAATAGGTAAAAATATGGCGACACTCGTGGCTGTAGAAGCAAACAATGCACCAGTAACTTGCAACGCACCGCGCATAACGGCTTTTTTGCCATCCATGCCCAAACCGCGCAGCCGCACTATATTTTCTTGCACTATGATGGCGGCATCTAACACCAAGCCAACAGAAAAAGCCAAGCCTGCTAATGAGATAACATTTAAACTACGATCAAAAATGGCAAGTGCAACAAAGGCAACCATTAACGAGATAGGAATAGTTATCGCTATGATGAAAATACTTTTCCAACCCCGTAAAAATAACCAAAGAATGATTAACGCTAACACTATGCCTAAACCAAGATTATTCTGTACTAACTTCAATGCATTACGAATATGTACTGATGCATCAAAGCTTAACTCAATAACTAAACCTGCTTCTTTCATCGGTCCTTCATTAAGCTCTTTAATGGCAATATTAATTTCATCAAGTAACGCTACCGTATTAGCATCATTTTGGCGTTTCAAAGTGAAATAATAGGAAGGCTGCCCGTTTCGCATATTAAAACCAAAGCGATCCACCAGCGTATTCTCAACTGTGGCGATATCTTTTAAATAGATAGGGCGATCACCACTGTAGCCGATAATCATTTCAGTTAAGTTAGTGACATCGTATTGCCCTGAAAATCGCACTGTGTATTGTCGTCTGCCAACATTTGCAACACCAGCCGACACATCATTAGCGCGTGAAATTGTTGAACTGATATCTGACAGTGATAAACCTAATGAAGCGGTTCGAAGTGGATCAAATGTGATTCTCAATTCTCTAGGACGATGGCTTTGTAAATTAACTTGTCCCATGCCAGGAATACGAGAAAATCGAGGACGAACGACATCTTCAATCAGCTTTTGATATTGTCCTAAATCATGTGCTGGATTACTGGGCAGTGTTTTAATCATTAAAGAAGCGGTATTCGGACCACCTCTGCCACCGCCAGCAGATACAATTGGATCCATGGCATCAAGGGGTATAGGTGGTGCTTGGTTAAGATTATTAATAACATCAAGCATGGCTTTTTGCATATCAGCACCCACATCAAACGTGAGAGTTATATTGCCAAAACCACGTTGAATATTGGTAGTAACCTTAGTCACACCTTGGGTATTCTTAACCACATTTTCGATCGGCTCAATGATTACCGATTCCATCTCTGAAGGTGCAGCACTTGGCCAACCAGTAGAAATATTAATTTGTGGCTGTTCAATGTCAGGTGTCAATTGAATAGGTAGTTTGAAAACACTCATTAATCCAAACACCATGACCAAAACAACAATGACAATAACAGCAGCAGGATTTTTTAAAGCGGCACGGGTTAAGTTCATTTCCCATCCAAATAGTAATTAATTGCAGAATTTAAAGCATTATTAACATAAAGATGTCTAGCCTTAAGAAAGAGTAGATAAGATACATTTATTTTGCGACGAAATGTAACATTGAAATAAAACGTTACAAATAGAAAGGGTTTACCGGGGCTAGCTATTCGTAATGACAAACATCCGAACGCTCATTTGTTTGGTGCCTCCAGCATAAACTTGAGTTTTTTCCTGCTGGCGTCGCGGTGGCGACTACACAAAAAGGGGAACGACCGCTCTCATCTTTTACCATTTTGGTGGGCAGTTATTGATTTAATTGGCACTAAAGAGCAATTAAGCCTTATCACGTGTGTCCACTTACCGTATTAATGGACAGTACCGGACGGTAAATGTGTCCGTTCGTACACTCCTCCCTCCAAACTAAAAACAAATACAAATAAAAACAACGAATTAAAGATGATTTTCATCTGGCATGTTCATTGCCCTAGCTACATTGAATGATTAAAAATGCGTACAGTCAGGCTGAAAGCATTCCGCCAATTATAATCAGCAACAGTTTCAAAATATGGAGATAAGCAATGAAGTTATTGAATAATATGAAAGTTTTAACTAGCGTTATAAGCGTTACTTGTGCAACGATTTTGTCATTAGGCTATGTGAGTAATGCAGTAGCTGCTAAGAATCACTTAGTAGAACTTGGTTCAAATAAAATGATAAGTCTAGATTTACAATCAGGTGCTGACATTAATATCAAAGTTTGGGACAAGCAAAAAGTAGAAATTAAATACGATGATACGCCTCAAAATTTGGACAACTACAAAATAATACCAATTACATTAATTAAGTGACCTATTTTATACGTAGGAAAAAGTGATAAGTTCAAGGCATTTATTTAACTAACTAGTTGTTCTAATTATTAAATAAATAACGCAGTAATTATTACTTTTAACAAATAGAAATGATCACTTAGTTTGTGTGATTGGTATAAGTATTGATGAAAACAAGTCCGGTTTAAAAATCTCATCAAAAGCACTACAAAGCGGTGATATGAGTCTTTCATTTGATTTAAAAGTACCGCAGTACACCCAACTCTGCTTGGCCTCAAACGGTGGTAACATAAGAGTATCCGGTTTGAGTGGCGGCTTGAAAGTTTGTAATGCTTCTTCGTATTACAATAATGGTTCAGTCGTTATTAACTCCAAAGGTGGCAGCGTGCAAGTAACGAGTGCACCTGAAGGCGTAAATGTTAAAACTGGTGGCGGCAATATCAATATTCAGGACGCTACCAAATATGTTGTTGCCGAAACTGGCGGTGGCTCTATCGACATTCAGTTAGATAGTGGCGAGGTGAGCGCACGCACTAATGCGGGTGATATCGAAGTCAAAATTTCAAATGAGACAATACAATCAGGAAACATCGAACTAATAACAGGATTGGGTGACGTATGGCTTTATTTACCTAAAAATTATTCAATGAATCTAGAAGTAGAGATTGCTTATACGGCTGATACGAATGGTGATTATAAAGTAGATTCTGACTTTCCTTTACCGTTATCAACAAGCGATAAAAAAACATCTTCAGGAACACCAAAAAAATTCTTACATGGTGAAACTATGCTAAATGATGGACAACATAGTGTGAAAATTAAAACCACCAACGGCAACGTATATATTCGTGAAATATAAATGTCCTAAGGGATAAAGTTATTCAACTGTTCAGGTCAAATAGCATAAGTTTATTGTTATTATTACTCTCTTTTTTTTAAACACCTCAAGCTAAGAAGTCAATATTCCTTGCTTGAGGTGCAGATAATCGACACCATAATTAATCAATGATTGAATAAAGCTCATAGATAAAAAAAACACCAAACCTGCTTGAACAACGCTTTGTAGTGCATAACGCTAATGTATGTACCTTCTTAGGCAATGCAGACGTCACATGGATGTGACTTATAAGAAAATGCACGATACATATTCTCCTAATGCCCGTGCTACGCCTTTACTTTAAAGAGCCTCAAAATACTTGAGTGAATTGAAGAAGTCCTTTGTTGGCCGCTCCGATGATTTCAAAGGGGAAGCAACAGTGTAGGCAGTCTCCCTCTTTATTTTGGGTGTCGTCGCCACCGCGACAAATCAATTAAATTTACGCTGACCCCTTTATTTAAATGAGCCCATTTATTTCAACTGACTAGTCCTGACAACGTGCATCAACAAGTGTGATTTCCGAAATAAGTATACTATTAGGCGCAACGGATCCTGGTGAACCTCTGCTGCCATAGGCTAAATGGGGCGGTATATAAAGCTCCCAGGTTTCACCCACCTTCATCATAGGTACGCCTTCACGCCAGCCTTTAACCATTTTAGATAGCAGAAACTTATCAGGGTTACCTCGTTGATAGCTACTATCGATGGTTTTTTTCGATTTGGCTGACAACATTTTATAGTGCACAGTCACTTTATAATCAGGATCAGGTTTACAACCAGAACTTTGCGCTAAAATTTTGTACTGCAACCCCGAATCAGTAGCAACCACGCCCTCTCGTTTAAGGTTCCTGCTTAACCAATATGCATTGATTTCTTCGGGACTATACATACTCCCAGAATTATTTGAACTGGCGCAACCAACCATCAAACTACAAGCAAAACTGACGAACAACGTGCGTATTAACATCTTTTTACTCTCAACTAATAAGTAGGGGACTTTATGATTTATGGCATTAGGTCTGGCTTTGAAAAGATATTTTTCACATTACTATCACTAATATGGTAACTGATTTTATAGCTAAATTTTAGTAAAGTCATGGTATTAACGTTATCAATTTATTTTAACCAATACACTATTGTTTAAATTGGATAACCATCTCGCCATTTATTTAGAGGGGGGATTTATTCAAAGCATTTTTTGTTTATTTTCAAGTAGTAAGTTTCGGTATACTGTTGGACTAGAGCCCACTATTTTTTTTAAAAAGCGGTATTGAATGTCGATTTTGAATTGAAACCAACATCAAAGGCAATGCTAGTAACTAACTTGTCGCTATCCTGTAAAGCCTTCTTCGCTTCTTCGACTCGAAAGTTATTAACAAATTGGAAAAATTTAGTATGAAGAAATTGAGAGAGTGTTTCTGAAATGTGATTTTCGCTTTCAGAAATGGATTCAGAAAGCTTGTTTAGCGATAGGTTATCTTGCAAGAACAACTTGTCTTCATTCATTGCACCTTCCAGTTTTGACGCAATCAATTGCATTTTTTCAGCGCTAAGTAACGCTGCGCGACTACACGAAAAGGGGAAATACTGCTGCGTCCCCCTTTTCAATTCGCAGAGCTACTGCTCAGTGAAAACATAAAGTAGTCTATGAAAAGCGGCAGTATTCACCATCAGAAAAATATTGTCCTGATGGCCGGCTCCTTTAATTAATAATCATGTTTGCAGCCATAGCTAACAATAACGCCGCGAATATTTTTTTGATCAAAGGAACGGGTAAAGAATGTGTCGCTTTAGCCCCTAACGGCGCGGTAAACCAAGAAGTGCAAACAATACCAAATAAAGCAGGCAAATAGACGAAGCCAGCAAACCCATCTTCTAAAGCAAAATGAGTACTACCTGAGCTGATGTAACCTATCGAACCAAATAATGCGATAACAATACCGCAAGCAGAGGCACATCCTATGGCTTTTTTCATATCGAGTGAGAAAAACGTTAACAAAGGTACTAAGAGTGCACCACCACCAATACCTATCATGGCAGACAACCCGCCAGTGATCGTAGTAAAAACGGTTAACAGTCCTTTATTTGGCATTGCTCGATCTGGATCAGCGTCACTTTTAGTGCTGCTGTAAAACATCTTCACCGCAATGAGTACCACAGTCACGGCAAACACGATGCGAACAACTTGCTCTGGTAATAGTGCTGCTATAAAACCACTGATAAGCGCGCCAAGGGCAACGCCCGTCATTATCCAAGGGGCAAGGTTCCAGGGTACATTACCATTTTTATGATGCGCTATTGCGGAAGACGTTGAGGTGAATAATATCGACGCTAATGAGGTTGCAATGGCAACAATAACCACCTGCTCAGTTGGTAAAACATCAAAGTGAAGTAAAAGACTGCTCAGCACTGGCACAATAACTAATCCTCCGCCAATGCCTAACAGTCCTGCCAAAAAACCTACACCACTGCCGAGTAACGCGCAGTACATAATCAACAATATTAATTCACTCATTCAATTCACTTCTTTAGATAATCTAGGGTTATTTACTACATAACTACTGTTATGTTCGCATCAGGCTAATTAATATAACTGAAAAACACCCAAATATTCAATTAGATAGGACATGAATATTTCTCATGTACTATGTGAAATAAATGCGCTTTTCAACATGCATCGATCCAAGTATAAATCCTACTCAGCGATTAATTCTCGACAATATTACAATTGATTCTTAGTTAGGTTATAGGCACAAATCAAATAAGACTGTGAAGATTACTGATTAAGAACATTAGAAAATAGGATACCGGATCATTATGAATACAGACTTTACCTTTACTATTAAGAGCATTTGTCTCGATGAAAATTATCACCCATCAGACAAGACACGTATCACGACCAACTTTGCTAACTTGGCGAGAGGAAGCTACCGTCAAGCGAACTTACGCAACGCTTTAAAAATGATTGATAATAGTTTTAATGCCTTAGCGCATTGGGATAATCCCAAAGGAGACCGTTATTCTGTTGAACTTGAAATAATTTCTGTTGATATGGATATTGAAGACAACGGTCAGGCCTTCCCCTCGATTGAAATATTGAAAACCAATATTGTAGATCATCACACGAACAAGCGCATTGAAGGCATTGTAGGGAATAATTTCTCCTCTTATGTACGAGATTATGATTTTAGTGTCTTACTGCAGGCTCATAATAAAGACCAGCCAAAATTTAGCATTCCAGATAACTTTGGCGAACTGCATGGCAAACTCTTTCAGTCCTTTGTCAATTCAACTGTTTATAAACAAAACTTTAATAAAACACCGGTTATATGTCTCAGTGTTTCTGATACTAAGACCTATCATCGAACTGAAAATCAGCATCCGGTATTGGGTGTTGAATACCAACCAAATGAATCTTCTTTAACTGAGCAATATTTCAAAAAAATGGGCTTGCAGGTACGTTATTTCATGCCGCCAAACAGTGTTGCGCCTTTGGCTTTCTATTTCTTTGGTGATTTACTTAATGATTACACTAGCCTTGAGTTGATAAGCACTATTAGCACAATGGAAACTTTTCAAAAAATATACCGACCTGAGATTTATAATGCGAATGCTGTTGCAGGAAAATATTATCAACCCAATTTAAAGAACCTAGATCACTCATTAACTCAAATTGTTTACGACCGAGAAGAGCGTGGCCAATTAGCAACTGAGCAGGCTAAATTTACTGAGGAACACTTCATTAAACCGCACCAAACAGTGCTTGAGCAATGGTCTGCTAGTTACGTTAATTGTTACGCTCAATAGCGACATTAAATAGCTAGGTTCCAAAGTTAACCCCAATTTACGGCATCATTTATTATGAAAACTAATATCCTTAAAGCACTACTACCTACTTCAACTGCTGGCAGTTTACCTAAACCGGCTTGGCTTGCAGAGCCTGAAACACTTTGGTCACCTTGGAAATTGCAAGGTGATGAATTAACGCAAGGCAAACACCATGCATTACGTTTGTCATTGCAAGACCAACAACAAGCAGGTATTGATATAGTCAGCGATGGTGAGCAAACCCGCCAACATTTCGTCACTACCTTTCTTGAGCACCTCAACGGCGTTGACTTTGAAAAGCGTAAAACCGTTAAAATTCGTGACCGTTATGAGGCAAGTGTACCAACGGTAGTTGGCCCTGTTAGTCGCCAAAAACCTGTTTTTGTTGAAGACGCCAAGTTTTTACGTCAGCAAACCAAGCAACCGATTAAATGGGCCCTGCCTGGTCCCATGACCATGATAGATACGCTTTATGATGACCATTATAAAAGTCGCGAAAAACTCGCCTGGGAATTCGCCAAAATTCTCAATCAAGAAGCCAAAGAATTAGAAGCGGCTGGTGTTGATATTATCCAATTTGATGAGCCTGCATTTAATGTGTTTTTTGATGAGGTAAATGATTGGGGCATTGCTTGTTTAGAAAGAGCTATTGAAGGACTTAACTGTGAAACTGCAGTGCATATTTGTTATGGCTATGGCATCAAAGCTAACACAGATTGGAAAAAAACACTGGGATCAGAGTGGCGACAATATGAAGAAGCTTTCCCCAAACTGCAAAAATCTACTATCGATATTATCTCACTAGAATGTCACAACTCTCATGTGCCAATGGAGTTACTTGAACTTATTCGCGGTAAAAAAGTGATGGTCGGCGCTATTGATGTAGCAAGCAATACTATTGAGACACCTGAAGAAGTAGCAGATACCTTGCGAAAAGCACTTAAGTTTGTCGATGCCGATAAACTCTATCCTTGCACCAACTGTGGCATGGCACCTTTATCTCACGAAGTGGCAAGAGGAAAGCTGAATGCCTTAAGTGCAGGCGCAGATATCGTGCGAAGAGAACTCTCAGCTTAGGCTTGTTATCTGCCTTCAATTTCAACTAACGTACACAATGATCTCTGCCGCTGAGATCGGAATGGGAGTGTTTGACACAGCCACATAACCTAGCAGATGTCATCCCCGTGGTTACTTAGTCGGGGAGCTAGTTCTTAGTGACATAGATTCCGTACAAGACACTTACGGAATGACGAATCTTAAAAAGAGACCAGCGTCGAGGGATTCCAAAGGGGAGAAGAAAGAGTGGAGACAGCCTCCCCTTTCTTCTGAGTGTCATCGACACAGGGAAAAATGAATTAAATCTACTCTGACCGTATTTGATTTTACCACTGTTACTATTTTACTCGTAAGTTAGTGCCTGACTCCTTTAACCCACGATAAAACTCTTCAATACTGCAACTTTCTTCTAATTCACAAATCACTTGATATTTCTCAATGGCTGGCTGATAACCTTGCAAAGCAGCCTGAAAAAACCAATAAGCAGCCGTTTGAACATCGCGTGCTTCTTCTTTACCGTTGAAAGTTAAGTAGAGCTCAGCCAAGTTTGTTTGGCCAGGTGCATAACCTAGATCTGCTGAACGTTTCAGTAGCTCAAAAGCTCTATCGTATCTATTATCAATATAAGTGCCTTTAAGAAGTGCCAGCCCTCGAGTGTTTTCATACTTACCCGGAATAAAGAACCATTTTTCTTTTGCTACTGTCGGGTTTGTCACGGCATGACCATCAATCATGTAAACGGCGGTATTTCCACCGATAAAAGCAAATTCAGGTCGCACTACCCGATAAATAAAACCTTGGTCAAATAAGCTATTTAATTCCACGGATGAATAGTTCTGCCGTTGTTTTTCGAAATAATCAAAATTTGTACTTTGACCAAACAGAACGGCATCGTGCAACGATTTTTTTAATGGGTAAAAGTAATTACCATAAGTAAGTGACACTGTGCCGCCAGTGATATCTACAATTTTGGCAACACGGTAGTTGTGGAGCGGACGTCTTTCTCCAGCGCTTTTTCGATAGTCTAGATAATAAAAATCATTAACTTTAGGGGCATCAATATACACTTGGCTTTGACGGTGTTTTTCTTGTTCTTCAGAGAAGTAATAACTTAACAGCAGCATGATGATAATGCTGCCAGTAAAAGTGCTCAGCAAGCGTAACTTGTTGAAAATTGCCAACGTGAAGTTAGAAAAAATCAGTTTTAGATCCGAAGTGTTACCAGTCACTTCTGCAAGGTTATGACATTGTAAACACTGTAGTCGTGTATCTCGTTTTATCGGGAAAATAGGCAAGTATTCAAAAAAATAGAAGCTGTAAGTAATCACCGAATTAACGCGATGCTTTTTACTGCCACAACAAGGGCAAAGCAACTTGTCTGTTATGCCTAAACTCACTGTCGACTCGCGATAATCCATTATCAAAACCTATTATTAATTAATATTTTTTTATTGCTGCTATTTTTATAACACTTGAATATAAAACAAACAAGCAGTAGTACTAATAGCTTCGTAGTATGTGTTTGCTTATCTGCTAAGTTTCCTAATGGCGAGCAACTCTTGTTGGTACCCCAACATAAGATTGACCTTGATTCCCTGTATGGCGTCGCGGTAGCGTCGACCCAACAGAGGCGTTACACGCCACTTAGATTAAGTCGCGTGTAATAACGCACTAAATCTGCAGTTGTTCTAAGCTCTTTTGCTAGCTGTGTAACTTGCATTTTCACGCTTAGTTTGACCAATGGATATGAATTATTTTCCAATCACCATTTTGATTTTCTAATACCATGGTTTCCATGCTTTGATAGTCGCGTTCTTTGCCTTTAAAAACGCCTTTGGTATGACTACGAGAGGTTGATATCGCCGTATTACCAATGATTTTAACTTGATGCTCTAACGTTTCAGATGTCATGTCAGCAAGGTACTTCATGTCTGATAACATATGATGATGGGCATATTGGTCAGCACTTCTTTCAACATTACCACCTTCAAATATCATTACGTTATCGGCAAGTGCCGCTCGTGCTTGTTCTTTATCTCCTGATTTTAGTGCATTATGAAAAGAAGTAATCACCTGAGCCGCAGGTGTATCTAAGCCAGTCATCATTGCTTTATCTTGATGTTTTTGTTCGTTTGCCAATACTGTCGAACTTAGTGAAAATGAAACAAGAAATAGTAAAGCTGTTAATTTAGTCATGGGTGTACTCTTTATTTATGATTAGTTATATTTAGTTATATTTAGTTATATTTAGTCATTTTAATAGGTTCCCACTGGCCCCATTGTGCTCGTGAGAATAGAGGTAATGACAAGTATTGAGCCAGCTAAAATTGTCTCAATGTTTATAGATTGGTAAAGCGCATCTCGTCCTTCGTTTTTGTTTAAAATCGGCACTAATCTCAATTTGTGTTTTGCCGCTATAGCCAAAATGCCAACGACTAAAAGTATTTTTATTAGTATCGTTTGACCATAAATAGTAGTAAATAAAGCCTGCCACGAGCCAAGCAAAAGATATGCTAACCCAGAGCCTGCAACTAGGAGAATAGGCACAAATACAGTCGCTTGCTTACCAAATTTATCCATGACCAAATACAGTTCTGGATATGATAAATTTTTGCATGCTTTTTTCAGAGGATATAAAGAGCCAAACCACCAAGCCATAATCAATATATGGAACATGATAAGTAATTTGGCAAATGCGTCTAATTCTGCAACATGTCCAACCAATGTGAAAGAATACGCGATAAACATTAAACTACCCGCTCTAACAGCAAATATAATCACTTGCTTTTGGCTGCTATGTTTAGACTTTTCACTATTAAGCTGACTCGGGAGAAATAGAAGAACAACTAACAGCGTCATTGCTGATAACCTAATATTGAGCACATCTCCAATAGAAGACTCAAACATCATTTCAATCATCATTGGATCTAACATCCCAACTATTCCGTCTTCTGCCATCAGCCCAACATTAGCAAAGAACCAAATCAATACTGCGAATAAAGATGCAATAGAAAGAATTTTAGTGACTTTCAACACACCACTTTCACAGTGAAACTGGCTATCATCCACTTGCTGCTTAGCATGATTACTGATTGAAAATGCATAGCCGACTATTATCGAAAATCCACAATAAAACGTGAGTTTTGAGAGTACGATTAAGCTATTCCAGATATACATTTCCATTATATTTTCCTGACGTTAATGCACCATAAAACCAAATTTCCCTTTCATTTTGTGTCCGTCAGCGCCCATAATCGTCCATTCAACACGGTAATTTGACGGAATTAATTTAGGTAATGCCCAACTAAATTCGGCTGCACTGTCTTTGTTAAGTTTAAAGCCAAAATCAACCTCATTATCCTTACTATCTTTTAATATAACTTTTACTACACGCACCTCTTTTGTAAAAGTTAAGACAAGTGATTCCGGTGATTGCATCAACATTGCATTGTCTTTTGGTATCGAAATGTTTAACCCCACATGTGCAAATGCAAGTGAACTTACAGTAAAGCTAAGTATTATTAGTAGTTTGATTATCTTTTTCATCTTTATCTCTTATTTATTGGCCGTTTGGCGATTAACGTTGTTTTTAAAAATTTCTTATCCATTCGTAATAAATTCTAACTCAGAAACAGTGATAGTTTATAGCTTTCATATTTGGCATTCACATGACTAACTGACGAACCATCTCATTTTCGACGCGCTGAATCAATGCAATGTAACGTGGATGTAGATGCAAAGGCTCGAAAACAAGGCTTAACTCGATAAGTGTACGCCCGTTAATTAAAAAATTATTCTCAATTGACGCGGCTAGATAATCGATTAGCTTATCGTTATTTAACTGGCCCTAGCCAATTGCGAAATCTGCCAGTAATTAAAACCCATAAAGCTTTTTGGTTTTTCAAGTAAGATTCTTCAGTAATACCTTTGCTGTGATAGCTTACCTACACAGTTTTTTTTTGAGCTTTTCTGTATATCGCAGCCAACAGCGCACTGGTTATAATTAATGGCCTAAATGTTTGTGGTAATGCAACTGGTTTATTGGTATAAAATTACGAGCTAAATACATAAGACATTATAACAGGTTGAATTTCAACTGTATTTTTATGCGTACCCCATATTTCCCTATCCAGTATTTTTGCAATGTAATAATCTGTTAGAAGCAAACATTCATCGGTGGTGCATGAACAAATACAAATTACTTTTTTTTAGGATAATTAATGACACTTTTTTTCATTATATTAATTAAAATATTCCCACTGTATATAAACGTAATGTTAGGTTTTTTATCTTCAAAATTTTTACATGTTCAAAGAGAATCAATAGCCGCTTTGCTGATTTATATTTTGGGTCCTATTGTGGTTTTTTCAGCAGCCATCACTGTAAAAATTGATTTTGCAGTTGCAATTTTACCGATATTTTTGTATGTATTTTGTTCGATTTTAGCTTTTGCTTCACTTTTTATTTGGAGAAAATCCTGGGATAATCCCACGGGAAATATTTTAGCCTTCAGTGCAGGAACAGGAAACACAGGATATTTTGGTATTCCCTTGGCAATTATATTGTTTCCACCCAGCTTGGCAGACATTTATATTTTTGTCGTTATGGCATCTCTTTTATATGAAAGTAGCACAGGTTTTTATGTCACTGCAAAGGGAAATTTTAGCGTGAAACAATCGCTAAAAAAAATATCTAGACTACCAATACTTTATGCGTTTATCTTAGGAATTACTTGTAATTTGGCAGGCTTGAAAATACCAGAAGAAATCAGTGCTTATACTGCGCAGTTCAAAGGTGCATACGGAATACTGGGAATGATGATGTTGGGCATGGGACTATTGGGTTTAAAAAGCAATCCGGATAACTTTGATAAAAAATTCATAAGCATCACATTCATCATCAAATTTGTCTTTTGGCCACTTGCGATGTTGGGATTTATTTATGTCGATAAAACATATTTGCACTTTTTAAATGAAGATTTATACAAAGTACTTTTTTTATTCTCTATTGTACCACTGGCGGGCAATACGGTTACTTTGGCTGTATTACTTAATGCCAAACCTGAAAAAGCCAGTTTAGCCGTATTTTTGTCTACCGTGGTTTCTATAATCTTCATTCCGCTAGCTATCTATTTATACGGCGGTTTTTGAGTTGGACACAATATCAAGATACTTTTAATTTGGAGTAAAAAAATAATATATTACTTTATAATCCTTTGGGTCTTCCAGAAATGAGAACGCCAATAAGGGTTATCCAATCTTGAAATAATCAACAGCGGAAGATAAAAATTGGATATATCATTAAAAATAGTAATGACCAGCTTCATGATTAAAGCAAACACTCGAAGGCGCTATAGAAGTATGAATTTCATGTCAGCTGTATGGCATTAAAGTTGACCTTCACATTCGAGGAAGGTTAACGTCAGGAATGCGCACTTTGTTCGTATTTCGCGCTAGCTAACAAAAATCCAAGTTAAGTGATTATGGTAATCGTCACTATTGCCACAAAACGTTTCTAATTTTTATGTCAATTATCACCAATATTATGCTTGTGTATTACCTATTTTTTGATATTTAGCTCTACCTGTTGAGTACATGCGATTATAATGGCGACTTTTTCAATACGAGTAGTATCAGATGTCTAAAATATTTATTATTGGCTTGCCTAGAACGGGCACTACCAGTATTAGTGTTGCACTATTAGAACTAGGCTTAGCTGTAGCTCATACTGCGTTTACCAAGCGTACGTTTGAAGTAGCTGATGCGATATCTGATTCCCCCTGTTTTAGCGATTATCAACAGTTAGATGGTTTATTTCCCAAGGCTAAATTTATCTACTTAACAAGGGACATGGATAAATGGCTCCCTTCGATTACCATGTTACTTGAAAAAATGGCGCCTCATTTAGCACTGAAAACCGGGCGATTCAATCCCATTTTAAAACGCAGTTTTCATGATACATTCTCTGTCGAATTACCTTTAAACCATCATGAATTAAGCGATTGCTATCAGCGTCATCAGCAAAGGGTTTATTCGTATTTTGAAGGGAGAGATAACTTATTGACGATAGATATAAGTGAGCAAGGTAGTTTACTGAAAATGAAACAGTTTTTAGAAATGGAAGAGCAAGGAAGTATAGATTTCCCTAAACTTAATGTTGGACGCAATGTAGCTAACTGGAAAGACTATAAACACCCCAATAAAATCAGCTCTAACTTAGCTGGCGTAGATCATAGAAAATACTTTGATTTTTATTACGAAGCTAGCAAGTAAGACGCTGCTATGTCACAGCGCTATGTGGTTCCAAGGGGCCTTTGGCGTGGAACGCCCCTTGGGTGTCGTCGCCACTGCGACAACTTATTTAAAGTGTACTTGACCCCATTTATTATGGTTGGCCTGATAAATTAGGAAAATAGCGTATTAACGATAAAGCGATAGGATGCTTTTATTCCATTTTGCTTCTTTATCAGGTTTAGCTATTTTTGAAACTCTTTCCCACTCAGCGTCTACTATTGCTTTAGCTTCCGGTGTATTAATATCAGCTAACGCTTTTAAAGACATTGCCCTGTCTTGCCATATTTTAGCGCTAGTAAATATTTTATTCAGACGAGTTACTTCAGATTCGGCGTCTAATAAACCTAATGACGAAATTGCTGCTAATCTCACATAGTCATCTCTGTGGTCTAAGTAATTTATTATATAAGGAATAGCTGATTTATTATTACTGAAACCAAGTTGATAAACTTTGAAGTAGCGCGTTGTATCATCTGTTTTATCGTTGTTTATTTCATCGACTAAAGTCTTTATAGCTTGATCAGAGATTTTATTATTATCTAATCGTTGTGTGATGCGAGTTGCTAGGTCTTGAACGACTAAGCTGACAGGTTGGTTATAGGTATTTTCAACAATACCATCTTCTGTAATATACCAAATAGGTACTTTTGCACGTTTAACAAAACTTACAATGCGTTGCTTTTCGCCATTTACCCATAAATCACCAGCAAACTGTGTCAGAGTAATTAAAGGGGTAAAACCGTTTGTACGATGATTGATAATTTTAAAGTTAACCACATCAAGTTTAAAGTTTTCTTGGCCTTCAGAGGTAAATTTAACATCAGAGCCACGGTTTACTAACTCTGCAGCTAACGCTGTTTTTAACTCTTCAACTTCATTGATGTTTTTACCGTCAATTAAGATATTAAATTTTAGTGTACCTTCGCTGAATTTAGACTCTTTTGCTCGTTTATCTAGCACAGAAATTGAATGAGATTCACTCGATTTATTTTCATACTTTAAGTCTGATACTTCTGGTCTAGCTATTTCCATATTAAATGTAGGAGCAGCACAACTAGCAAGCATGGTAGCTGCTAAAGAGGCTAAGATAATTGTTCTTATTGTTTTACTCAGGTTCATCATTTATTCCTTTATGATTTTTATATTTTAAATTATTTTAGATTTTAATCAGTCTCTAAGTGGAAACTTAAAGCTTTGTTCAAATAAAATAACCGGAAGATAATACATAAACGACAATATATAACCAAGGTATTGTTTTAACTAATTTATAAAACGGAATAGCATCAAGTTTTTATGGGGTTACATTTCATTACTGGACGTCATTTTTGACATAACTGCAAAAATGCCACTTTCTCTATTTTTTTTTACAACGTTGAGTGACTGTCCTCGTTAATTCATTACAAAATTGAGATTTATGCACTGAGATGGGATTGGAAGATTTTGGATGCTCTGTTTTATCAAACTATTAGTAGAGCTTTTTACTCGTTATAAATGACACAAGATCAACAAACTCCAGTCTGCTTGAACAAACGCTGAAACGAATGAAAGTGTTCACGTATGTTCATCATGGATGATGAACAAAGCGATGTAGGATCATGACGGTACAGGATGTACCTTATTAGACAATGCAGGAGCAAAAACCAACTTTTTTTTGTCCTGCTTTATTGCCTTGTTAGTTTTGCCTTTACTCAGATGTTGTTGGATCAATGATGTTCCTAACTTCCGAGATAGAGTTAGCAGGAAAACCGCCCATATCTGCATGTTTTTGAACAGATGCTTTATCTGGTGCAATATATACACAATAGATTTTATTATCTGTAACATAACTATGAACCCATTGAACCTTCGGCCCAAGTTCTTCTAAAACACTACATGATTTCTGTGAAATTCCTTTTAAGTCATCTGATGATAACTTACCCGCACCTTCAATTTCTCTTTCTATTACATATTTTGGCATTATTAATCTCCTTCTACTTATAGAGATATAACTATAGTTGAAGGCGATATTTATAGGCAAACTAACGCCCCAATAAGGGGCTAAGTAATAGTTGGTTAAAATAAGCGACGCAGGAGCAAAAACCAACTGTTATTTGTCCTTTTGAGTGACTTGTTAAGTTTCGTTGTTTATACTAGCCTTAATTAAAGACCACTTTAACGTACTGAGTAAAGCATGACAACTAGAATATTAACTGAAGCAGCTGCAAGTATTAGTGAGCTTAAAGCAAACCCTATGAAGGTCGCATTGAGTGCTCACGGAGAAGCTATTGCTATATTGAATAGAAATGAACCTGCATTTTATTGCATACCAGCAGAGACTTATGAGTTCATGATGGATCATATTGAAGATTTAGAGTTACTTGCAATTGTTGCACAACGCAAAAACGAAGCAAGTATAAAGGTTAGCTTAAATGACCTATGATTTAGAATTTAAAAAGTCTGCACTTAAAGAGTGGAAAAAGTTAGGTGCGACAATTCAATCACAGTTTAAGAAAAAATTAACCGATGTTTTAAGCAACCCACATATTGAAAGCGCTAAGCTATCTGGCGGTAACGAATTATATAAAATAAAACTTAGGCAAGCGGGTTATCGGTTAGTTTACGAAGTAAATGATAGTGTAGTTACGGTCACCGTGATCTCGGTTGGAAAACGCGATAAAGGAAAAGTATATAAGGCGGCAATGGATCGCATCAACTAGAGAAACTTAACGCCGTTTTAATCGGCAAATTGCAGTTGGCTAAAAATAAGTGAGGCACGAACAAAAAGCCAACTGTAATTTGTCCGACTTGAAAACCCTTGTTAGGTGCAAAATTTAATATTGCCCTTTTAACCACCTTTTTGCTGTAAGCTTTTCAAGCTTTCTTCTGTATTTCTTAGGTGAAAACTCTTCAGTATTTCCCTTCATAACATCAAAAATATCTTCGGTGATTATTGCTCCAATTGCATGAATGGCATCATGCCGCTTCAGTCCTTGCCTTGTAAGCTTTGCAATAGTTTCAGGTATTAAATCAACCTCCATAGCTAATTGATTCTCAACTATCACATGTATTGATGAATGTAGTTGTAAACCATCTTCGGTTAATTCAAGATCTAATCTTGAGTGGAAATCATGAACCAAGTCAATTCGAGTATCTTCATCTAATGCTAACCAGCTTTCGGAGTCTACTGCTTTATTGGGATTATATGTATCCATTGTTGCCTCGAATGCATGAGTTGACTTTGCACCTAACGATCTAATAATGGGCAAAAAATTGTTGGCTAAAATTGTGTAGCGAAGCGAAACGTAGCCAACTGTTACGTGTCCTGTTGATTTACTTGTTATATTTTAGCAACTTAATTGATATTCTGACCAGTATAAAGTATTGCCTATTAGAACTACACTACCCGATACAATAAAGCTTAGAGGACCTATAAGTGCCAATGCAACAACACATCCTCCAAAGTCGCCATCATCACACATTTCCATGTCTTCCATTTCGGTCACTTTCAAAGTTAACTTGTTAGTGAAAGGTTCCCGTTTACAATAAGGCTGTTTAGTTGCTATTGATGGTTGATATGCACAACCTGTAATACATAAAGAAATTAAAGAACCAATTAATACTTGTTTGAAACTCATACAATCAACATCCATGTAAAATATAACGCCCGTTTAATGGGCAAATAATAGTTGGTTAAAATTAGCGACGAAGGAGCAAAAGCCAACTGTTTTTTGTCCTTGTTTAACAGCTTGTTAGGCATTTTTACAATGTTCTCAACTCTGATGGAACTAGTGCAATTTTTTTTTTGAAAAATCCAATTCGACAATAAACTTATTAAAGAAATCACTGCCCAACAAGCCATCTTTTGTGAACCTTGGATCTATTGGGTAGAGTAATATATTGGTCACAAAGTTATAGCCAGCGATATTTACCTTAGAAGTAAATAATTCACACTTTACATCAGGCCCTAAGTTGAAAGCACAATCAGTTAACGGCTCTTTAACATTTACCTTATTAACCGAGAATATTGAGCTTGTTGCCCCAGTATCCAGAACCATCTGATAGTTAGCAATAGGGCTACTCATTTGGATAGTAATACCTTCATCACTTAGCACATAAGGTTTAAACTTATGATTATTTTTAGATGCAACAGTGCCCGTTTTATTACTTATTATTAGTTTTTTATTAGCGTAATTAATAACAATTGTTTTATCTGCGAAAAAACCCTGACCTACAACTATTTGTTGGTTATCTTCCATACCTTCGGGCTTATCACCAATAGACGTTGCCCAAGGATTTAGCTCATATCCTGTTATATTTTCGAATGTCATACACTCAATTGCTAGCATTGGAATAATAAACTCTTTAGCTGAAAAAATTTCACCTGAAATATTAGTACTTTTAGAGGTTTCACCGGTGAATTTTACACCTGAGATGCTGGTAACATCTGAAATTGGTAAATGTATGCCTGCTGTTGAACCGAGATCAAGTAATACAAAATTACTCTGGCCATTGATTATTAGCTCAATTGTAGGTAATCCGTACTGATCAAAGGCAATTGGTACTTCTATGCTGTTACACTTATTTTCGTGAGAAAATACGTTTGTTGAAAAAAGTAATCCCGAAAAAAATAATAGTACAAACTTCCAAAATGTCATTTTAATTTCCATAGTGTGATACACGGTGATGAATGCCTAACGCTTATATTAAACGGCAAAGTAACATTGGCTATAATCGCGAAGCTATTTTAACTATGCCACCCATGATAAGTTCAGGCAATAACGGCGCGCTGAAACTTGCATTATTTGTTGTATCCTCATCGAATAAAAAGGTATTTTTCAAATCCCCATACATCTACAAAAAACTAACAGTAAATATGGTAAAAATAATCGGATTTCAAATACACTCCCCCCATCACTACAGTAGCAACTTGTTTATACAAATTAAGATTAATAAGTTGGGCTATGCGCTATTTAAGCAGGCATGCGCATTGGCTATACCATGAGCTCGCTGCAAACCCACATGTTCACTAAATTCACATAAGTGCTCAGCGGTGCCAACAGCGCCAGTAAAGATACCTTCAAAATCAGTGGTGAGTTTTAACCAGCTTTCATCGCTAATGTGCAGCCTTGCTAAGATGCTTTCTGCTTTAGCGCTAATAGCGCCACGTTTATCCTCACGGAGGATCCGTCCTGTTTCATCAACGAGGGTTAAATAGTCTTTTAAGCTAAAGCTGATACCTAATTTTTTGTGTTGACGTTCATTGCCGGTAAAAGCTAATAGCGATTGTGGCTGTGTACCTTTTATCGCGGCCTTGATACGTAATTGAATACTAGTGAAATCTGACTGCTCTGGTGTATCAGCAACCCTTGCTCGTACAGGGTTTAAATCAACATAAGCCATACACGATAATAAAGCACCTTCATCAAGCAGTGCTTGAGATTTAAATCTCCCTTCCCAAAAATGACCGGTACATTTATCTTCTTTGTTGGCTTGTCGCGCTATTGGCTCATTCAGTGAACGCATAAACCAACTGATATCGGTTAGTCGTTTTTTATAAATATCTGCTGAGCTTTCAACCATGGCTAATTGAAACTTATCAAGGGGTTGTTTGTTATGATATTGCCGGGTGAGATAGGTGCCTTTGAACAACTGATGCCAACGCTTAAGTACTTCATCAGTAGACCAATTTTTTACTTGTTCACTGTCAACATGCAGCACCAGGTGTAAGTGATTATGCATCACCGCATGGGCGCAAATATCAATAGAAAACACTCGAGCTAATTGAAAAATACGCTTTTCAATCCATGCACGTCTATGTTCAAAGCTGACACCTGTTTCTTTATCTACCCCACACAAAAACGCCTTTCGTACCGTGCGACTGCAAATGTGATAATAAGGAGTGTCGAGTAAACTAATTTGCTGTGAACGAGGTTTAGGCATAAGAATAACCGCACTTAACTATGATAAATTAAGTGTAGGTTATTGACGTAAATATGGGGAAGTTATTATGGGTGGCCTGATAATTTGCGATTAAAAAATATAACGCCC
>NZ_PJAQ01000018.1 GCF_002836775.1 Colwellia sp. 12G3
CACATTTTAGCCAACTATTACTTAGCCCCTTATTGGGGCGTTAGGCCTTTGGAGAATAAATAATAATGAAGACGTTTCTTATAACCTTAGTGGCAATATTTATTATGCCCTCTGCATATGCGAAATCCCCACCTCAGTGGCTTTATAATGCAATAAAGGTTAGCAACCCTAATGAATTGGCATATTTTGTACAAGTTAGCGATTCTTGCCCATTTACTTCAGATGAAATAAACGAAATTACCGAAGGCGTTTTAATTAGAAGTAGGATTAAGCCATTAAAAGATGATATTTTTGTTAGTGGTAGAATATATTTAAATTTGGGTATTTCTTGCGTCAAATTAGATGGTTCAAGCCAAGTGTTTGCTATTAAGTCTGCGTTTGGACGCTATGAGCCAACACCGGCAATTATCTACGATTATCCATTTGGGTTTAACGGCATTGGACCAAAAGAATATATCCTGACAAACTTTAAAAGCTCAACTGAAAGAGCTATAACCGCTTTTGTAAAATCAAATTTCAATCTATAAATTCGGCAGGCCTAACAAGGCGTTCAAACGGACAA
>NZ_PJAQ01000019.1 GCF_002836775.1 Colwellia sp. 12G3
GCGTTATACGTTTCTCAAGGATGGAGTATGAAATATATTAAAGGAGCACTATTCAGCTTAGTAATAGGCTATGTCTATTTCCTTCTTACTATCGCTATGATTGGTATTGCTGCCGCAGGTAAAATATTTTGGTGGTTTGAGTGGCAAGACAATTTCCACTTTTATCATATAACTCAAAATTTTATTGGTATAAGTTTAGCTGCATTTATTCCTACTTATATAGTTCATAGCTATGAGCAGCCTAGAAAATGGATTGTCATTTCAGCTGTTATTTTATCTTCTATGATCTTTCACGGTAACATACACTCTATATTTATAGACCCTCTAGGGCTAATTAGGTTTGTACAACAAACTCTGATTAATGGAGATATAGGTTCTATAGGTATCTTTTTAGAAATTACGTTAATGCCTATATTATGGTTATTGGTATTCAAACGTATAACAAGTCGTTAAAGCAGGACAAATAACAGTTGGCTTTTGCTCCTGCGTCGCTTATTTTAGCCAACATATTATTTGCCTCTTAACGAGGCGTTAT
>NZ_PJAQ01000020.1 GCF_002836775.1 Colwellia sp. 12G3
AGCAGTTTGAAAGCGCGCAAAGCTAACTTGAGATTAGAACTTAGCGTGAATGCTTAAGAAAGGGGCAATTCAATAATAGCTAAACAGCCCTCTTTATCTGCTCTATTAATCAGACTTAGTTGACCATTATGAACTTCAAGTACCTGTCGACAAAAGACTAAGCCGATACCAGAGCCTTGCTTTTTAGTGGTGTAAAATGGCACAAATAAATTACCTTTATTGCTAATGCCAGACCCTTCATCACTAATTATGAATCTAAAAGTATTGTCAGTCACTTGCCAGCTAACGTTTACTTCACCGGTAGCCGTTTTACTTTGCATAGATTCAATCGCATTTTTAATTAAGTTAATGAATACCTGCTCAAATTGAATGGGATCAATCAGTAACTCCACATCTTCTGAACGAGACACAGTGATCTTATTTTTTTGATTTTCGGGGAGGGTATCAAGTGGGTTTTGATAAAGTGGGATGACTTTATCCACCAAACTAACGATTGATGTGGGATGTTTTTTAGGCTCAGGT
>NZ_PJAQ01000021.1 GCF_002836775.1 Colwellia sp. 12G3
GCCTGAGCCTAAAAAACATCCCACATCAATCGTTAGTTTGGTGGATAAAGTCATCCCACTTTATCAAAATCCACTTGATACCCTCCCCGAAAATCAAAAAAATAAGATCACTGTGTCTCGTTCAGAAGATGTGGAGTTAATGATTGATCCCATTCAATTTGAGCAGGTATTCATTAACTTAATTAAAAATGCGATTGAATCTATGCAAAGTAAAACGGCTACAGGTGAAGTAAACGTTAGCTGGCAAGTGACTGACAATACTTTTAGATTCATAATTAGTGATGAAGGGTCTGGCATTAGCAATAAAGGTAATTTATTTGTGCCTTTTTACACCACTAAAAAGCAAGGCTCTGGTATCGGCTTAGTTTTTTGTCGACAGGTACTTGAAGTTCATAATGGTCAACTAAGTCTGATTAATAGAGCAGATAAAGAGGGCTGTTTAGCTATTATTGAATTGCCCCTTTCTTAAGCATTTACGCTAAGTTCTAATATTAAGTTAGCTTTGCGCGCTTTCAAACTGCA
>NZ_PJAQ01000022.1 GCF_002836775.1 Colwellia sp. 12G3
AAATAACAGGCTAAGTAATGGTTGGCTAAAATTGTGTAGCGAAGCGAAACGTAGCCAACTGTTACGTGTCCTAGTTTATTTTCTTGTTAGGTACGTTTACAAATACCCTTATCTGATAGGTGTTTAGCTGCTAAGTCTTCAATACTCTCGTCGGCGCTCACCATAATTAAAGGCGATTCTGTAGCAAAAAAAGAATTATCCATCTGTTCTTTATTTTCTAACGCAACGGGTAAAGAAAAGCATGACCTTTTGATTATTTCGTTAATATCATTGGTATTGATCAGTTGTAAGGTATTTGAATAAAATTGTATTTCAGAGGCTGCAACACTTTGACCTCCATACACAAAAAACTTTATAGCTACAAAGCCAGCAAGACCGAGACCTAAAACAAAGCTAATTAAGCCCACCACAAAAATTTTCATATACTCTCCTTAGTACCTAAC
>NZ_PJAQ01000023.1 GCF_002836775.1 Colwellia sp. 12G3
GTCGATACTGATGGTGATGGTATTGGGAATAATGCTGACACAGATGATGATGGCGATGGTGTTGCGGACTCAAGTGATGCATATCCATTAGATTCTACTAAATCTGTAGCACCTACCCCAACTGAGCCAACAAAAAGTAGTGGTGGCGGCTCAACCAGCTTCTTTATGTTACTACTTTTGAGTTTGGTGTTATTACCTAGAAAATTTATAAAACATAAAAACTAATAGTTCATGCTTAGTTAATATCACAAAGCCGTCCTTTTAAGACGGCTTTTAATACATTTTGAATAGACCTTTTACCCTATGAATCTGGCTTTTCAAAAGGTTCTAAATAGCTCAAAAAATTATTGATGTTAATATCTGCAATGTGGATCATTTGTCGTTAGATAAGCCAAGGCTAACGTCTGCTAC
>NZ_PJAQ01000024.1 GCF_002836775.1 Colwellia sp. 12G3
CTAACGATCCGCATATTTCTTCACACTTAATGGTTATAAACTCTAAAGGTAAAGGCTACTATATTATCGGAATTGGTGATGAGTTAGCTGAACAATCTTTTGCTCTTATAAACTTAAATGGTTTTGAGTTTAAAAATGGCTTTATAGATATACCATTACATAAATACGATACTGGGCAAGCAAGTATGCACTTGGTATTATCTAAAGATTTACTTGATGGCAATTTGAGTTGTCTAACTATATACCATGATAAAAATGGTATCCCAATTATGTCTTTTAATTGGCCATTGAGAAAATCAAAAACAGGATTTGCTAAAAACAATGAGCTGTACAAGTTTGCGCAAGAGCTTTATAACAAGCCAATCAAGCGGGACTAAAAAACAGTTGGCTCGCG
>NZ_PJAQ01000025.1 GCF_002836775.1 Colwellia sp. 12G3
ACTGACGACCTTCGGGTTATGAGCCCGACGAGCTACCAGGCTGCTCCATCCCGCGTCCGAATGACCTACAGTAAAGTAGGAAGCCAAGAGGTTTAAATTCTGTCTTAAGAATTGGTTGCGGGAGCCAGATTTGAACTGACGACCTTCGGGTTATGAGCCCGACGAGCTACCAGGCTGCTCCATCCCGCGTCCGAATGACCTACAATAATGTAGGAAAGCCAATAATTATTTTAATTCTATTATTAGAGAATTGGTTTTGTGAGCCCTTATCTAATGACGAGGGAACTAAAACCTACTTTTTATACTTATCTCTTTAAATCTCTCTAAAGATATAAGTTGGTTGCGGGAGCCAGATTTGA
>NZ_PJAQ01000026.1 GCF_002836775.1 Colwellia sp. 12G3
TATGTAAAACAACATTAATGTGAGTGCTCACACAAATTGCATGATAACTAATTGTTAAAGAAAAAGTCTGTTCATATTGCTATGAAAGACAGAAGCTAATCGCATTCGTTAGCTTCTTAACCTCAGGCCTTGCCTGAGTGAGGTGCGCATAATACGCCTCTCAGTTTTATTGTCAACACTTAGCTTCATAAAGAAAGTAAATGTTTTATAAAACAGTATTTTTTACATTAATCGCTCATTTATCAGGCAATTAAGTTAACAAATAGTGTTTCTCAAGTAGCCCGTTACACTCGTAACGGGCTTCTCGTGTGCCGCAGCACAAATTAGAAGTCTAGCAATGTCC
>NZ_PJAQ01000027.1 GCF_002836775.1 Colwellia sp. 12G3
AAATTTGTTTCGGTTTAGTCATTCTAAATCAAATAAACTTAACGATGTTAGTGGACATCGAGAAAACTCCCAGAGGGCGAGTTTAAAAGGTTTACATGCTGCGTTATTGATTTTGATAAGGACGCTACATGGATGTAGCTTCTTAGAGAATGCAGGAGCATATTCTCCTGAATAACCATTATCTTCAATCAATGCCTTGCCTCTAAGCCTTTTAATTCTCGCTGAGTGGGAAAGAACTTAATCAACTTGGTAT
>NZ_PJAQ01000028.1 GCF_002836775.1 Colwellia sp. 12G3
CAGTTCCCTCTTCAGTAGATAAGGGCTCCCGCAACCAATCTAACTGTAAACTCCTTATAAAGTATTATCCAATCTAGCTTAAGCAACTGTCCAAGTAAAATCCCAAAAATAATTATAAAACTCGAACTCGTCTAAGTATCAATTATAAATAGCCGAAGGTTTTCGTTATTTTTTATAATCTCATTACCGTAAAAATCTCAATCCTAATACTCTCTATTCCTCAATCGAAAGCCTGCGTTGATTTATTTTCCCTATCCACAACAAAATCACAATCCTCTGAATCCAAACCACATTCAATAGTAAGACCAATTTGATTAAATCAATGCCTTGCCTCTAAGCCTTTTAATTCTCGCTGAGTGGGAAAGCACTTAATCAACTTGGTATAATACAATTCTTCTTTGCAATTGTTATTGAATAATAAGGTTAAGATAAATATAGTGTTGTCGTTAACAAACATAAATGACAAGGATTTTTATGGCTGGTGCAAGTTTACTGACGTTATTAGATGATATTGCCATGCTGCTCGATGATGTCGCGGTTTTATCAAAAGTTGCCGCTAAAAAAACAGCAGGAGTTTTAGGTGATGATCTGGCTGTAAATGCTGAACAACTTTCGGGTGGTTTAAAAGCAGACCGAGAGCTGCCCGTAGTATGGGCTGTTTTTAAAGGCTCGATGCTCAACAAAGCGATTCTTGTACCTATTGCTTTATTACTGAGTTACTTCCTACCTATGGTGATCATGCCGTTGTTAATGCTAGGTGGTGCTTATTTATGTTATGAAGGCTTTGAGAAAGTTTGGCATAAGTTCTTCCATAATGATAAACACATAGAACAACATGAAGAACTAGTGAGTGCACTGCAAGATGAAAATATAGATATTACTCTTTATGAAAAAGATAAAATCAAAGGTGCCATTCGTACCGACTTTATCCTTTCAGCAGAAATTATTATTATTGCTTTAGGCACTGTCGCAGATAAACCGATAACAACTCAAATATCAGTCTTAATTTTTATTGCCATTTTGATGACTGTAGGTGTTTATGGCTTAGTCGCCGGTATTGTAAAAATTGATGATGGTGGCCTGTTACTCATTAAAGATAAATCCGTTAACCTTTGGGGCAAATCAAAACGTGCCTTAGGTTACTTTATGATTGCTTTTGCACCTAAACTCATGAAGTTTTTAGCTTTTGCAGGCACTGTTGCTATGTGGCTTGTCGGAGGCTCACTCATTACTCATGGTATTCCTGCTTTTCATCACACCATTGAAATAGCAATAAATTTTGCCAGTAACCTCCCTATATTTTCAGGGTTCTTAGTTGCAATTACCCCACTGTTAATCGACTTATTTGTCGGCTTTGTTTTAGGTGCAATACTGGTATTTATTTCTTTAGCGGTAATGAAAGTCGCTAAGAAAATAAAGAACTAGAGAGATAAAAGTAATGGTTAGTTAATCGCTAATGAGCACTTAACTAACCATTAAACACGATGGGTAACAGGTATATCTGAGTTTTAGTCAATAATACTAGAGGGATGTTAACGCAATTGATTTAAATTTAATTGCCTGCCAACCACTTTGTATAAAGTTACGAATATTACCATGGTCATTGCCTTGAGGATTATTTATCACGTCATCACGATAAAACCGTCCAAAACAAGCCAACGTTTGTTGCTCTGTTAACTTATTCAACTGAGCAAAATAAAATATCTTGCAAGAGCCTTCATTAGTGCCTGCTTCATTAAGTAAGTCACCATTAGCGAACGTTGCAGGCACATAGCTATAGTTTTCACTAATAACCTGCATTACTTGCTCAAAACTTATTTCATCAGCACTTGTATCTAGTTTAGTTATAAAGTTAGCTAAGGTAATGCTTACTTCTTCAGTACTCATTAAATATCACCGGCTTTTAATCTTGCTTTTGCTTCCTCTACTTTAGAGAAATCTAAACCTAGCTCATTTACTGCCTGTTCAATAAGTCCTGGATCTGCCATCACTAAACTCATAATCGCTTGTAGTTTTTCAGGTGGAATGCCAAGTTGTGCAATGAATGCCATTGCCATCATAGGATTTTCAGTGAGCGCCTGAAAAAGCTCATTAATTTTTTCATCACTGATATTTAGTTCTTTTAATATTTGGATAATCGGGTTCATTGAATTTTCTCATTGTTAAGACATTAATTAATAATACAGCTATTTTAACAAATAAAATCCATTGATAAAGCATCTGCTGTCTTTAAAAATAATTTACTCCGATTGATCGGTTACTTTATCAGCGGTTTTATCTGTATTGGTCGTTTTAAGCCTTTGCCGATATTGTGCTTTAGCTAGTTTTTGTAAATCGGCAACCTCGTCACTTTCATCGACAATTTCACGGCCGAGGAAAGTTTCAATGGCATCTTCTAGTGTTACCACCCCAGCAGTTTGACCAAAATGATCTTCTACAATAAATATATGTTCATGACGCTTAATAAATAGATCAAGTAAATTTAGCACTGGCAACCGTTCCGACACCCTACCTATAGGGCTAATAATATTTTCAAGACTTTCCTGTCCTTGTCCCTGTCTTTCGTTTTCATATAAGTTAGCTTTAATAACAACACCACAAATATTATCAATACTGTCATCATAAACGGGAATTCGGGTAAAATTTGCTGTCTTTTCATTGTTAATAGCTTCCGTAATTGTTACCTCTTTAGCTAAAGCATGCACAACAGTGCGTGGTGTCAAAATATCTTTTGTTTTGGTCTTTCGTAATTCTAAAATATTTTCAAGTAATTGATTTTCTTTCTTATCGAGTGTTCCACCTTTATGGCTGAGCGCTGCGACCATCAGTACCTCTTCCCTTGTAATGACATCTTTATTTTTACGGCTAAACAAACGAGTAAGTAATGATGAAAGCCAGACAAGGGGATAAATAATTTTAACTAAAAAAGAAATGATATAGGCAGAAGGTATTGCTAAAGTACGCCAGAAGTTAGCCCCCAGTGTTTTAGGAATAATTTCAGAGAAATATAAGATAGCCAAAGTCAGTAAAAAAGCAATAAGGGTTTCTTTTTGCTCGCCAAAAATACGAACAGCTTGAGCACCAACACCAACCGCCCCCATTGTGTGAGCAAACGTATTAAGGATCAGAATACTTGAAATAGACTGATCTAGATTATTCTTTACCTTAGCTAATTTTTTTGCCCCTAGTGCTTTAGCCGCAAGTTTTTGTGCCACAAATGCAGGGCTGACTGAAAGTAAAACGGCCTCTAAAATAGAGCATAAAAATGAGACTCCAATAGCAAGCACAAGGTAAATCATAAGTAATGCCATTATTGTCTATATTCCCTTTGTCCCATACCCGAGCAATCCCCCATAAAATATTTAACCGTTATACCCGTTACCAATCAAAGTGCGGGAATTCAGTGGGAAATAAAATAGCGTTAGGCAAGGAGGATAATTTAAGCATAGTCATTCTGTGCTTTGATTATTTAACGCCACATAAAGCGATTTTAAACCCATAAAAGAAGCGCTTGAGCAACATCACCCCATCGTTTCTGTGATTTATAAGGGAATAACCCTTATTTCATAACCGCGCCTTGAATTGAAATTGCTCAAGCACTCTGAAACCTGCATCTTGAATGATAACGGGTATTTACATTATAGTATTAAATTAAGGACAATATTACAGATGGGTAGTTATAGGTAATTGGAAATATACGGTTAATGAGTCAAACAGGTCTTTAATGATACTTACCTACCCCCATAAGAAAATAAAAAGTATAATAGAGCTGTTTTACCTAAGTAAAATAGACAATAACCAAATTAGTACCTATTACCCTAAGCATTATTAAACTAACTATGTCATCACCATTGAAGTATTTATCAGCCTATTCTCAGCAAGTACAAACTCAGGTTCAGCAAATGCTTGACCAAAAAAAACTTGCCCAATATTTATTGACTAAATACCCTACTACCCATGAAATAAGTAACGATAAAGCTTTACGCTGTTATGTGATGGCATTAAAAAATCAATATTTAAAGAAATCTGCACCGTTAAGCCAAATAAAATATGATGATAAAATTCACATTATCAACAATGCTTTAGGTTTACATACTTATATTTCTCGTGTGCAAGGTAATAAGCTTAAGAGCAAAAATGAGCTTCGTATTGGTAGCCTCTTTAAAAAAGCCCCTGAAGCTTTCCTAGCCATGATTGTGGTGCATGAATTAGCGCATTTAAAAGAGAAAGAGCATAACAAAGCATTTTATAAACTATGCCAAAGCATGTTGCCTGAGTATCATCAATTGGAATTAGATTTACGTATATACCTTACGCAATTAGAAGAGCTAGGTGATATTTATAACTAAGATCCAAACATTTTAAATGTTAGAAAGAGCTTCCTCCCACTTGTTTGATGAGCTATTTTTATATAAATTACTGCTTAACTACCAAAAGAATAAAATACGAAGATGTCTGAAACTAAGATTACGTTTGAATTGGAAAAACAAAACAAGAATAGTGTCCGCTATAAAGAAATCCCCAAAGATGGCATGCCACCAATTTTAGGCTCTATTTATGTACAAAAGTGGTATGCGGGTAATAGTAAATATCTAGAAGTGACTATTAATAAAGTGGATTAATACATTTGGCTTTAAATTTAATGGGATGAAAAACCAAAAAACCAGAATACCTTATTAAGGTAATTCTGGTTTTTTTAGTTTAACCGCTAGTAAAACTAACGGTTATCATTTCTTGCTACGATTGATATAACATAGCTAGAAAATCTTTAGACTCATTCAATTGGGTAAATTTAAACAATTTTGAACCGGCTTGGTCTTTAACAACAACATTTAATTTGTTAATTGAAATAGACTTTACTGGTGCTTCAATAGCGTAAATCTTACCTTGATAAGTATAAGACATAATATAACTCCTTTAATTGCGTAAACACGCAATATTAAAAAGCCCATAACTGCATATACATAATGATAATAATACGATGAACTAACCGAGAATGACTCGGGATCTCATGCAGCAAAAAGCTTTAATTTAATAACTTTTTATTAAGGTATTGGCTGACTGTGAAAGGGAAAGACAAAACACGAAAAAATCACTGGGGATTAACGTTAATTAGCTGAGGAAGGCTAATCAACGTTAGAGAATATACGGGGCTTTGTAGGAAAAGTAAACATCTATTTTATAAGTATTCGATAATAGCACTAAAACAACCGGTTAAATTGAAATCAATGTGACCTAATACTCACGTTATAGCTAGGTAATATGCAGGTTTAACTAGCTAAGGCACTTTATCGATAAAATATCACATTCAACATTATCGAGTATCTTTTCAATAGTATTACCGATGAATTTTCCATTATTACCCATGCCCATGACTAATAAATCTATTTGGCATGATTTCACTAAATCTGGTAATTCATATTCGGCAGAACCAGCGACTAAATGTGTCGATTTTTCAGTAAATTCATAATCCTTAAGTAATTCGTCAAATATAACTTTATGATGATGTTTTATCGCATCACTATAATCGTTAAAATCACCATTAACTAAGCTATGGTCCATACCTACTGAACTCATACCCTGCCATAATTCAATGCCTATAGGTTGATAACAATGGCAAACCTGCAATTCTCCATCAAATAACTCAGCCATTACCAAACCAGCTTGTAGAATATTAGTATCTAATCGCTCGGTTTTATCGTGTGTTTTTTCAGGATCAACCGCAGCCATAATCTTATGATATGAATAGTCGCTAATGTTCTTAGTGAGTAATAAAGGGACCTTACAGTGCTCTAACAATTGCCAATCACTGGGGGTGAAAAATATTTTATTAATAATAGAATCTTGTTTGGTTGACTTAATGACCAGAGAAACGTCAGTACTCGCTACTTTTGCTAATACTGCACAACTAACATCGCAATGCCAAACAACATCGATGTTAACCACTATATTAAGTGCTTTGACTTCAGATACATAGGTTTCTAACCAACGAACTTTCGAAGCTAAATACTCTTTTTGTAACGCTTCTAATTGTGTTTGATTGAAGTTCCAATGGCTAACAAATTGACTATTATAAGCCACAAGAAATAGCTCGATACTTGCTGATGTTTTTTCCGCAATGTTAATGGCTTGCACTAACGCTGCTTGATGATCACTAGTCGAGTCCATCACCACCAAAATATTTTTAATCAATCTCATCATTAGCTCCTAAATAGCAGTTATCCAAGTGATATTACTGCGATAAAAATCGCTATTCACTAAGAAAGTAATTTGCTGTTTCCCTAACTTAAAAATTAGTTGATTTACAGACTTTTAGCAACGTATTTACCTTGATTTTTCCTACTAGTTGATCTAAATAATGTATCCTTTATCTGTAATGCCATGTCTAACCATTTAAACGAACAATGGCACATTTTTTGATAGTATTAATTTTCGAGATAATGTGCCTTGCCCCCCATGGCATTACATTTTATTCTGAACTATTTCCCGCTTTATTAGGAATAAGTTAATCTACTGATAGATTAAAGGTTAACTTACCTGTATTAACTTGCTTGTACTTACTAAGTGTAACAATTAAAAATATAGCCAATAGAAGGACGTTTTTAAATGAAAATGATCATAGTTTTTGTTCTTATTTTAACTATTTCATATGTTTCTCATGCTAAAGATGCTGCTGACATAGCAATAGATGCGGTAAAATCACATGAAAAAATCATTCATTTTCTTAAGGATAAATCCTCAAATGACTACCAAGTCACCTACCAGCAATTAGAACTCGGTGGGATTTGTGGTTTCGTTGGTTGTAATTGGCGACAACTCGTTTCTGTTATCATTACCTCCAAAAGTTCAAATAATCCATCTAAGACTATTTTAGTATTAGTTGAGGGCCTAACATCAACTATCGATAGCAAACCAACAGTTAGCTTTGTTAATCTAAAAACTAGCTTAGAAAATGAATTGATTGTTATTAACTAATCTATTTATTCTCACCTCTTACCAAAAAAGTAACTTATACCAATTTGATTAAATTTCTTCCCAACTCAGAGCTCTGATCGATATTCAATAACAAGGCAAATTTGTTTCGGTTTAGTCATTCTAAATCAAATAAACTTAACGATGTTAATGAACATCGAGAAAGCTCCCAGAGGGCGAGTTTAAAAGGTTTACATGCTGCGTTATTGATTTTGATAAGGGAATAACCATTCTCTTCAATCAATGCCTTGCCTCTAATCCTTTTAATTCTCGCTGAGTGGGAAAGAACTTAATCAACTTGGTATTACAAAACTATATTGTACCAAGCCGATTAATAGCTGCTATCACCTCAACACCCGCTTTATTCTTATAAAACCTGACCGCATAATAAATTGATATAAAGTAATAAAAATATAAAAACTTCTGCCTTTTATATCAAATACGTTCTTTGTAACGATTTCATTACGATTCCAATTGTTAAATTATTATTAATTTTTTGTTAATAACTTAATTTTACTGCTACGTTTAATTTGTCAGCAAAGACTGACTAAAAATCCTCCACATTGACTTAAACGAAATTATGTTTAATTTTTTGGAGAAAATAAAAATAATGTCTGGTTTTTATCCCAGATACAAAATTAAGTTTAATAGGTATATTTCATGAAAAAATACAATAAGATAACGAAGTTGTCATTACTCGTCGGCGCATCACTAGCAGCATCGGCATTCAACACTAATGCCACTGAAGTTACTTCCATGATAGTGCAAAACCAAACCGTAAATGGCGTTCCGTCGTTTGTTGTTGGTGAACTAGGAAGTATGACTCAAAGCACTGCAGCCCAAGCACTAAAAGACATAATTTCTAGCCAGAATGAATTTGCAGCGAACGGTAATGAAAATTTTAACGTTCGTAGACAATGGACAGATGAATTAGGAAAAACACACACACATTTCGATCAAACCATCAATGGTATTAAGGTTTATGGTACAAGTATGATCATGCATGCCAATAGCTCTGTCGGTGTGTTAAGTACTGGAAATAGTCAAGCAGACATTTATGGTATTACCGGAAATTTAGCGAAAAGCACTACACCAGCACTATCAACCTTTAATAGTGTGAACTCACTAAACAGCAGTAATGCCAATACCGGTAAAAATCAAGCGGTAGCTGCAGCACAAAGCATTGGTGAAGTTAACGGCTCTGCAGAGCTTGCTTACCTATATTTACCTTTAACTGAAGAAACAAAACTTGCTTATCGGGTAGAAGTTTCTTGGGATAATGGTGGCGAAGATTTTGGCCGTGACTTTGTTTATTTTGATGCGAATACTGCTGAAGTATTAAGTCGAGAGGCACAAGTGCACTCTTCAAAAAATTGGAAAACTTATACATTAAATGGCGGCTCTGCCAATTCCGCCCCTGGGTCGTTACTCTGTACTAATACTCAAACTTGTGGCGGTAATGCTGCAGCGCAACGCGCACATGATGGTGCCGCAAAAGTTTATGATTATTACCAAAGTAAATTTGGTCGTGACAGCTTAGACAATAATGGCATGACATTAATATCAAGTGTTGATATGGGTGTCGCGAATGCTTACTGGACTGGGACTCAAATGATTTACGGGCAAGCATCAAATGGCTTGAATGATTTTACCAGTGACTTTGATATTATTGGTCATGAATTAACCCATGGCGTTACTGATAAAACAGCAAACCTTGTTTACGCTAATGCGTCCGGTGCACTGAACGAAGCTTGGTCAGATATTTTAGGGCTTTCAGCTGAATCATACCGTAATGGCACAACAAGCTCATCTTGGTTATTAGGTGATGGTTTGTATAACACGCCAGGTAAAGCATTACGTTATATGGACAATCCAACCAAAGATAATTATTCAAAAGATTGGTGGCCAGAACGTATTCCTTACGTGAGCAATCCAAGTAATAGTAATGACCAAGGTGGCGTACATGGTAACTCAGGTATTGCTAACTTAGCTTATGTATTACTCGTGGATGGTGGTACTCATCCACGTAACAAATCAGCCGCACAAGTACCTAGTATTGGTATGGCTAAAGCTGAGAAAATATTCTATCGCGCGCTAGTTACCTATATGAATCAAAACACTAACTTTGCCGGTGCAAGAACAGCAACGGCACAAGCAGCACAAGATTTATATGGTGCAACAGAAAAAAATGCAGTAGAAACAGCTTGGTGTGCTGTAGGAGTTGGCGCTTGTCCTGATGGCGGAACAGATCCTACTGACCCTGGTGGTAATGTGTTAACCAATGGTGTTGCTGCTGCAAATTTAGGAGCTTCATCAGGTTCAGATATTGTTTACACCATGGATGTACCTGCAGGCGCAACTAATATTAGTTTTACCTCTAGTGGTGGCTCTGGCGATTCAGACATGTATGTGAAATTTGGTTCAACACCAACAGACTCAACATATGACTGTCGTCCATACAAAAATGGCAACAGTGAGTCTTGTTCGGGTACATCGACTGGTGGCAAGTATTATGTCCGTTTAAAAGCCTATTCAACTTTTTCAGGTGTCAGTCTAACGGGTAGCTACTCAACTAGCACTCCGGGTGGTAACGATCCAATTAATGATACTTTATCTAATATTTCAGTAACGCAAGGACAATGGCAACGTTATACGCAAGTATTACCTGCAGGTTATGTCGATATGACTATTAGTATTTCAGGGGGCTCTGGTGATGCTGACTTATACGTACGTAAAGGAGCACAATCGACATCTACTGTATATGATTGTCGCCCATATAAAAATGGCAACAATGAAAGCTGTAGTTTCACTAGCCCAGGCGAAGGGACTTATTACATAGATGTTTATGGGTATACTAACGCCTCTGGAATAACGTTAACGTTACAAGCTAATCCTTAATTATTTATTAAGGTAAAAGTAAAAACTAGTCAACAACTGTTGACTAGTTTTCGTCTTTTATCGACCATTTATGCTTTATTTCAACTAATTTCCCTGACGTTACTAATTCAGTATAGGCCGTTTGAAAACGTTCAATGACCTTAGGATCGGTATTAAAACCAAAAGCAATACTTAAGTTATTTTGTAACCCTTTTGCCTCTTGTAATTTTGTTAACGTTGAAAAGTCATAATCGATATTTTGGCTTTGTAACGCTAAAGTGAGTTCATTACTGAGGATAATATCTATACGTTGTTTTTCTAACATGAGTAAACTTTGTTCACCTTTAATCACTTTATAAATATTTTTAAAGCCGTTATCTATTAAATACTGTTCGGTATTGTTTTCATTTACACTGGCGATAAGCATACTTTTAATTGCATGTAAGGATTCATACTCCTTAGTAATCTTACTTTTTAATGCCCAAAAATAGAAACGCTCATATTTTAAAGGTCCGATCCAGTGAAACAATGGATCACGCGCGCTTGTGTGGGAAATGGAATAGATGAGAACATTAGGCTCCCTGCGTGCAGTACCATAGGCTCTTGCCCAAGGTAAAATGTGAATATCCGGAATATCGCCCGTTATTTTAAATAGTTCTGTAATGACATCCGTCGAATAACCACCTAAAGAGCCATCTTCGAGCTTAATTTGATAGGGCGGTAAGTACTCAGTGACAACTTTCACCACCTCTGATTTCGCTGAAAAGCTTGATAATATAAACAGGCCTGTGATAACCAAAAAAGCTATCTGAGAATTTAAAAATTTACCGTAATAATGCAATATTAGTTACCCTAAATTTATGGAAATACTGACATTCATCGTAACGTATAAAGTAAATAATGACCATATAGAAATCGGCTTACACCTATGTCACTTTAATACGCTTCAATACCCATCTATTATTTAATTTATGTTTCAATCAGCACTATAACTTGAGAGTTATTTTACTTATTGATGCTATAAAAACCTAAGTAATTAAATAGATAAGACGAAGACTCTCGCTGTATTTTACCTCAGTGTAAAATGACAACTGCCACTATAAGACGATAGATGATAAAATAATCGCGTTATCCTCAGAGCAAAGCTAATGCACTCAATAATATGCTTAATCGTCACTAATCATGTTGTAAAAAGTAAATAATTTCCCTCGGATTAACATTCATTTTTATCGTAAATAGTGTGTAAATCACTATTTTAAAGAGATTATACGCCATCGAACCACCCCATTTAACGACATCAATGCTATTGATGTCGTTTTAATAAACAGAGATATGATGAATAAAATGACCAAACTGTTCGTACTATGTGCGTTAACGCTAAGTGTAAACGTCCTTGTTAGTATTAACGTGAGCGCCACAACATTTACTTTTACCGCGATTCCAGATGCAGACGAATCTCAGCTGAGGACCCGCTTCGAAAAAGTTGCTCTCTATTTAGAAAAGAAACTTGGCGTTGAGGTAAAATATGTACCGGTTAAATCTTACTCTGCAGCAGTAACAGCATTTAAAAACAATCAGGTGCAACTTGCTTGGTTCGGTGGTTTATCTGGCGTACAAGCCCGACGATTAGTGCCCGGTTCAAAAGCGATAGCGCAAGGTTATGAAGATCAGTTTTTCAAAAGTTACTTTATTGCCCACTATAGTACGGGCTTAGCAATGAGCGAAAATTTTCCTGATATTACCCAGAAAACGTTCACCTTTGGTTCAAAAGGCTCAACTTCCGGTAGATTGATGCCGCAATATTATATAGAACAGCATCTAAAAGAAAAACCACAACAAGCATTTAAACGTGTTGGTTTTTCTGGTGACCATAGCCGTACTATTGCCCAAGTTCAAGCAGGTGCCTACCAAGTTGGTGCTGTAAATTATACAGTATGGGAAAGTGCCCTTGCCGCTGGAAAAATTGATACCAATAAAGTAAAGGTTATTTGGGAAACCCCCGTCTACCCTGATTACCAATGGACGATACGCGCTGATGTTGATGCCAAATTTGGAAAACACTTTGCCGATAAAGTTCAAACGGCACTGCTCAATATGGATAGTCCCGAGTTATTAAAAAGTTTTCCACGGTCTTCATTCGTTAAAGCTGAAAATAAAGATTTTCAACCTGTCGAAGATGTGGCTAAACAAATTGGACTTATCGATTAATGATCACTATTGACAACTTAAACCTTCACTATGATAAAACCGCTGGTTACAACACGGATATAAAAGAGACCTCTACTCAGGTTATTTTTGATCTGAGTCTGACTATCAATGAAGGTGAAAAAGTTGCCATTATTGGTCCCTCTGGTGCAGGAAAATCTAGCCTGTTGCATCATTTGTATCAAGAGTTACAAGGCAATGCCGCTCTTTGCTCACAGCGCCAAGGTTTGGTTGATAATTTAAGTATCTATCACAATATATTTATGGGGGCTTTGGCTAGACATCACTGGTTATTTAACTTAGTGAATTTAATTAGACCTTTCAAAAAAGAGTTAAGCAATGTTAGTTCACTTTGCCAACAGTTAGAATTAGACCAGCCACTGGCAAAGAAAGTGGATAAACTTTCTGGCGGACAAAGACAGCGAGTGGCATTAGCAAGAGCCCTGTATCAACAGCAAAATATTTTTATCGGCGACGAGCCCTTTTCAGCCCTTGATCCATTAATGGCATCAAGACTACTCGAAACCGTATTAAAAAGGCACAAAACTGTCATCATGGTAATGCATGATAGAGAATTAGCGATGAGTGCATTTGACCGGGTTATCGCGTTAGATAAAGGTCATCTGGTACTTGATAGCCAACAGCACAGTGTTGATCATCAACAGATTACCGCGCTGTATCAAACTAGCGCTGTCGCGTAAGCCGTTTTATGTCACAACTGCAGCAAGTGAAAAACACACATTATCCTTTGGGTTATTGGCAAAAAGTCACTTTATCAATATTGCTGATCGCACTGATTATTCTGCCGTTTGCCGATATAGAGATTGTTAACTTCGACCCTTTCCTCGAATTAACTCGCATGGTTGATGGGTTAATGACACCCGATTTTTTCGCGACTGAGTACCTGTTCCAAGCTATCATTCAAACCGTTAACTTTGCCATTTTAGGTGTTTGTTTAGGCCTAATACTTGGCACTCCCCTCGCGCTAATATACCAACATCCAATAATATCGGGTTGCTGTGCTTTTTTACGTGCGATCCATGAAATTTTCTGGGCACTACTTTTTTTACAAATTTTTGGCCTTTCTCCCCTTACCGGAATTTTGGCTATCACTATTCCGTTTGCTGCCACCTTTGCCCGCGTATTTCACGATATCATTAACCAATCTTCAGACAGCCCTCTAGAGAGTATCGATAGCCGTGCCGATATTATTAGCCGTTTTACTTACGGAAAAATAGCCCAAGTGATGCCACAACTTATGGCTTACACTCGCTACCGTTTTGAGTGTGCACTGCGTAGTAGTGCCGTGCTCGGCTTTATCGGTATGCCAACGTTAGGCTTTTATATGGAAACCGCGTTCAGACAGGGACACTATAGCGAGGGTGCTGCGTTACTGATAATATTTATAGCCCTTATCGGCACAATTCGTTACTGGTGCCCACCCAAGTTACTTGGGGTTTATCTTGTTATTGCTTGTGTGACACTCATAGATATTCCTAACGTAGATAGCAGTCTACTGGTGCGTTTTATCAGCCAAGATATTTTGCCTTCTGCATTAGCAAATGCTTCGAGGTTGGCAGAGGTTCAATGGTCATCACTCTACACTTGGTTTAGTACTCTAATATCAGAGCAAGCCATTCCGGGTGCCTTAGCTACCATTACCCTGGCACTACTTGCCTTAGCAGTCAGCCACATTGTTACCTTAAATGCTCATGCAATGGCTAGTAAGCACCTATGGCCTACGCCACTAACTTGGCTTGGCCAGTTAATCTTATTAATTGGGCGCTCAGTGCCTGAATATATCTTAGCGTTCATCTTTTTAATGCTGCTGGGCCCATCGATGTTACCCGCGGTTATCGCCTTAGCCATACATAATGGTTGTGTGATCGCTTATTTGACTGTTAAACAAAGTAACTCCATCGCGCCTCAACAGATGCAGATGAGTAAACTTAATCAGTTTAACTACCACATAATGCCGAGTATCTATCCCAACATGATGGCCTTGATGTTTTATCGCTTCGAGATCATAGTGCGAGAAACCGCGGTGTTTGGTATTTTGGGTATTATGACGTTAGGATTTTATATCGACAGTAATTTCAGCGAAATACGTTATAGTAATGCACTCGTGCTTATCACGTGTACTGCCCTGCTCAATGTTGCCATTGATATACTATCAAGACGACTACTTAAGTTACCGAAAACGAGTCAGACGAGTTGTTAACGATTGAAAAATATACCCTATTTTTTATTAGAATCTGTGTTGTTCTATTTTTCCCCCCACTCCCCTTTATTTTTAAGCACTTAACAAAATTGAAAACTCTCACGCTTACAACTCTATATTCATATCAAGGTTAAATTGACAACAACTTGATCTAAAGCAATTAACTAAACACCTTTTCGACTACACTCATTTCAAGTGTTATGCTTTTAATTAGAAGAGTTATTGCAGTTGATGTACTGACTTTACACAATAAACAAGCTATCTCGACCTAACTAGCCCGCAATAATAGGAACAATGGTGTTATGTTAAAAATCAAGTCTGTTGCCATTGACACCTTTAAAGAAAACGTCGTTTACTTACATCGCGACTGCCCGCTTTATCGCACTGAAGATTTTCAAGCCTTAATGAAAATTGAGATCTCTGTAAAAAAAAATGATACCCCTATTCTAGCCGTACTTAATATTGTTGATGATACGAGTATCGTCAACATAGACGAGTTGGGTTTAAGTACTCAAGCATTTAAACAACTCAATAAGAAGCAAGGCGTTAAAGTCCAAATTGCGCCAGCACAACCACCAATATCATTGGCCGCGGTGCATAAAAAAATTGCGGGTGAAACGCTCAATAAAGAAGATTTTCAACTGATATGCCAAGATATATTAGAAAACCGTTACTCTAAAATGGAAATTGCCGCTTTTTTAGTTGCCTGCAGTCATAGTGGTTTAGAACGTGAAGAAATATTCTTTTTAACTAAAGCCATGGTTGAGTCTGGAAAAAAACTTAATTGGGGCGAGTCTATTGTCGTTGATAAACATTGTATTGGTGGTATTCCTGGTAATAGAACCACCATGATAATTATGCCCATTGTTGCTGCCCATGGCATGTTAATGCCTAAAACATCGAGTAGAGCAATAACCTCGCCTGCAGGTACCGCTGACACCATGGAAGTACTAGCAAAGGTTGATCTTTCCATAGAGAGAATGAAGAATATAGTACAAAAACACCGTGGCATGCTCAGTTGGGGAGGGACAGCTAAGCTAGCCCCGGTAGATGATATTTTAATTTGCGTTGAACGCCCACTCGCTATGGATTCAACTGGTCAGTTAGTTGCTTCTATTTTATCAAAAAAAATTGCTGCCGGTTCAACGCACTTACTGATTGATATTCCCGTCGGCCCCTCGGCCAAAGTACATCAAAATCTTGATGCATTAAAACTTCGAAAGTTATTTGAATATATCGGTGATCTATTTGGTTTACATATTGAGGTTGTATTCTCTGATGGCTCACAACCTATAGGAAATGGCATTGGTCCTGGGTTAGAAGCCCGAGATGTAATGCAAGTATTAAGTAATCAAAAGCATGCGCCAAGTGACTTACGAGAAAAGTCACTAAGATTAGCAGGAAGAATTTTAGAGTTTGATCCTGATGTTCGAGGCGGGCAAGGTTATGTGATTGCCCGTGATATTCTTGAATCAGGTCGGGCCTATGAAAAAATGCAAGACATTATTGAAGCGCAAGGTAGGCAAGAAATAACAAAAAACAAAGCACGTTTTGAGCACAATGTGCTTGCCTCAACAGCGGGTTATATACATGCAATCGATAACTTAAAAATATCAACTATTGCGAGTTTAGCTGGTGCTCCTATCGATAAGATTTCCGGTATTGATTTACATAAAAAAGTGGGTGATAAAGTCAATAAAGGCGATATTCTCTTTACTATTTATGCTGATTTTAACAGTAACTTTGGCTTTGCTACTGAGTTTGCTAACGATAATGAAGCCTATACCCTAAAAAGCACTCGACCGGTTGAGCATGATAATTATTTTATATAATATCCATTACCAATCAGACTATTTTATTAATCACTTTTGTTAGGAAAATATAATGCCACTGATCCTAGGTTTCGATGATTATTTATCACCCGCTATGCAACTTGCCCAAAGCATGCAAGCTGAATTTGGACTCGTTAAACTACACCAATTTCCTGACGGTGAAACTAAAGTGACACTCCCGGTAAATTTGCCAAAAAAAATTATTATTTGTCGTACGCTCAACCAACCAAATAATAAGTTAATAGATATTATCATCGCGGCAAGCGCGGCACGCAGTCAGGGTGTTGAGCACATAACCTTAGTCGCGCCTTATTTATGTTATATGCGACAAGATATTGCTTTTAATGAGGGAGAGGCCGTTAGCCAAAAAATAATTGGTAAACTACTTAGCGAGTACTTCGATAGCGTCATCACCATAGACCCTCACTTACACCGCATTAGTAAACTCAGTGAAGCTATTCCAACCAATCAAGCGATTGCCTTGTACGCGACAAAGGCTATGTCGACATTTTTACAGCAGCACTTTAAAAATCCTATTATTATTGGTCCCGATGAAGAGTCAGCACAATGGGTTAAAGCGATTGCACAACCACAAAACTGGCGTTATAGCATAGCTGTAAAGCAAAGATTTGATGATAAACATGTTGCCGTCAGTCTAGGTGAGTTATCAAACGGTGATAAACTGAATTCGACCAACATAAGTTCAGCCGACTCCAATTCAGCTGATACTGTTTCAGGTAAAAGCTTACCGGTAAATATGAATAATCAAGACGTAGTGATTGTTGACGATATAGCCAGTACCGGAAAGACGCTAGAACAAACCATTGTACAATTACAGCAACACCAAACCGCGAGTATCTCAGTATTAGTCAGTCACGCCTTTTTTGTTGATGGTGCATTAGAGCGTTTAAAAGCTCTAGGTGTTACAAACATTTGGAGTAGTGATAGTGTTATCCATTCAACCAACGCTTTTAGCATCATTGATACTATCGTTGAGCAATTAAATAATACTCATTAAACGGTACGAATTAAGCAATACTAATTAAATCACACCAATGAAATTAATTCGGATTATAAAATCCACCTAAAAGTGAAGTAGGTCAGCTTAAGTAAATTTTCTAGGGAAATAATAAAGTCCCTGCTACTCAGGTTATTCGTTAACCTCAGTAGCAGGGACTGATAATGATAAAATGGGGGCTTTAGTTAATATCGCATCAAGTTTTCCAGCAAAATAACGCTATCCACCAACAGGTACTATGCCCTTGATAGTTAATTCACCTAGAGTTTCTGTAACATCTATTTTATGGTACTTAAGGGCAAATGACATTGCTTGTAATTTGCACTGATGCTTACCATCAACCAGAATATTACTTTTTGGGGATAACTTTATTTTACGGATCGCTTGCGGGGTATTAAATTCCATTTTCATGATTCCTTTAAAGTAGAAACGCTTACCTTGTACATTACGTGTACAACCGTCAGTGTAGGCTAAATTAAAAATAATGCTAATCAGGTGAATTTTTATCACTACCCCAATATTTATTATCTATATAAAGCAAAACATCGCATCAAAATACTTTGATGCGATGTTTACTCTATAAAACCTCAAAATGGCTTAACCTTTGCGCTGAATCGAATCAAAGTTGAAACTCATTTCTAGGGTGACTTAAAAACTAGCTTTAGGTTTAAAATTTAGCGTTTAGCCATAACCATATTTTATTTGTATCAACCGTTCCTGCCGTTGCATCACCGGCAGAATAAGCCGCTAATTTGATACCTGCAGTATAGTTTTTAGTGAAACTATTAGAATAGATGGCATTAAATTCAGAGCCTAAATCATCAACGGTTGCAGAAGCTTCATCGGCATCAAATTTGTGATAGATAACGGCCCATTTTCCGCCCGCAACTTTACCGCCAACACTGGCATATAAATCGGCGAGACCTTCTTTAGGCGTATTTAAGAATTGATCTGACCAACCATTAAATTTATGCAACGTCGCTAAAGGCGTCGAAAAACCATAATTACCATTATCAGAGCCAAGTAATTCGTAACCCACTTTCAAACCAATACCTGAAAATGCAGTACTTAGTTCAGCTAAGAGGTAATCAGCGGAGTAAGACGTGGTTGCATTATCAGCATCTTGTTGAGCATATTCTACTTGGTAAGATATTTTTTGTTCACCAATTGACGTGCCGCCATTAAAACGAATACCAAAGGTATCTAAACCATTATCAGTATCGTTATCAACTTCTAATAAATAGCCGTAAGCAGTGATTTTACCCAATGATGTTTTGTAAGCTGCATTGAGTAAATGATCATTAGAATCTATATCTTTAGCTTCGGCAAAAATTCTATTACGTTTGGTAATATAACCATAATCTACCGTTAAATCTTTAATGGGTTGATAAGCAAAAGTTACCCCATCAAATGTTTGCCTATCTTGGCGCCAGCCAACATGACCAACAAAACGATGATTATCCATTGTTATCAACTGACGACCCACTTTGATGGCGAGAGATTTTTGTTGGTATTGCAGTAAAAATTGATCAAGCTCTGTTGTTTCAGGATCGGCTATCACTGAATAATCGGTATTTTTACCTAAGGTATTATTGTAATCATCCATGCCAAGTACTGTGCGAGAATCTTCAAATTCGATTAAGGAAGAAAAGCCTGCTACCTTACCTGTTTCGTAAGTTAAACGCGTGCGTAAAGTAAGCGCATCAGCATCTTTTTTGGTGTTGTCTTGATCTACTGTTTCATAACGTAGGTTTAAATTAATCTTGGTTTTACCATTAATTACGGCTTCTGCTATTGAAGAATTTTCAGCAAAAGCCATAGATGAACAACTACCTGCTAAGCTGATGGATAGACATAAAGCGATTTTATTCAATGTCATGGGTTAATTTTCCTTTCATGTTTTAAGTTAAGTTATGTTTAGTTATTTTTAATTATTTTTAATTATTTTTAATTATTTTTAATTATTTTTAATTATTTTTAATTATTATTGTGTACTGACACGTTTTCTCGGTATTGATTTTGGGGTTACCGCTTTACTGCTAATGTTCTCTACCTTTCTTTGTTTCTCATAAAGGAAAGTTAATACCTCAGAACGAAGTCGGTTATATTCAATATCTTTGGCAAGCGACAATCGACTGCGCGGGCGTTCAAGTTTAACATCGAGAATTTCACCCACAGTGGCTTCAGGCCCATTAGTCATCATCACGATGCGATCAGAAAGCAATACCGCTTCATCAACATCATGGGTGATCATGATCACCGTGTTATTCAGCTCATTTTGAATTTCCATCAGTGAGTCTTGCATATGCGCTCGGGTTAAGGCATCAAGGGCACCAAACGGCTCATCCATTAATAAAACTTCTGGCTGCATCGCTAAGGCACGCGCAATACCGACCCGTTGCTTCATACCACCAGATATTTCATCGGGACGTTTAAACATGGCGTGGTCCATGTGTACAAGTTTTAAGTTGTATTCAATCCATTCTTTCATTTCACCTTTTGACATGGTTTTGTTGAAGACTTGCTTTACCGCTAGTTCAACATTTTGATATGCCGTTAACCAAGGCAACAATGAGTGGTTTTGAAAAACAACAGCACGTTCAGGTCCGGGTTCATTTACTTCTTTATTCTGCAGTAAAATACCGCCTTTCGTTGCTTGATAAAGTCCTGCAACAATATTAAGTACGGTTGATTTCCCACAACCAGAGTGACCAATCAGCGAAATAAACTCGCCTTTATCAATTTTAAGATCTACATTCTTTAACGCCGTAAAGCCGCCAGTATCTGTAGGGAAAACCATGTCTATTTGACTAATATTTAAAAAGGCTTGTGCCGTATTCTTTTCTAAAAATTCAGGGTTTTCTAAAGCTGATAAATTCATAATGATTCCTTAAACGCTTGCGCTTGATTTGTCCCAAGAAACTTTTCGTTGTAGCTCCAGCATCGCTCGGTCCAATAAAAAGCCGATAAAGCCAATAACAATGACCGCCGCCATGATACGAGCCAAAGAGTCTGAACTACCATTTTGGAACTCATCCCAAACAAACTTACCTAAGCCGGGGTTTTGTGCCAACATTTCTGCAGCAATCAGTACCATCCATGCAACACCAAATGACAAACGCATACCCGTGAAAATCATCGGGACTGACGCAGGTAATACTATTTTTTGAATATGGGTAAATGTAGGTAGGCGTAAAACTTTACTTACATTGAGTAAGTCGCTGTCTATTGAAGAAACACCAATAGAGGTATTGATTACCATTGGCCACAAGCTACATAAGCTAACGGTAATTAACGACGTTAAGAATGACTTTGATACCATAGGATCATCAGAGACATAAAGTGCACTAACAACCATAGTAACTAAAGGCAGCCATGCCAGCGGTGATACCGGTTTAAATATTTGCACAATAGGGTTTATTGCTGAATTTAAACGTTTATTTAATCCCATCCAAATACCAAGTGGAATGGCAATGATTGCTGCGACTAAAAAACCACAGGTTACCGTGAATAAACTAGTAAGAATTTGATCAAAAAAGGTTTCCTTACCTGTATATGCTCTTATCTTGCCAACATAGTTAGGATTGTTCACCTGCTTAGCTAAATTGCGTTTCTCCTGTCGCTGATAAAAGGCTTCAGCTTTTTCTCGCTCTGCGACATGTTCGATATAGAGTGACGAAAATTGTTTAACAACCGCATTGGGGCCAGGAAACGTACCTAAAGAGGTATGAATACTTTGTGCTGAAATTGACCATAAAAATAAAAATATTGTTAAGCCAATAACAGGCAGTAACATCGCATTAGTGATTTTACTTAAGACATTTTTAGAAACTTTCATCACCTGCTTTGTTACGGTTAATTGGCTTGCATTTACTGTTGTTAAACTCATCTATTACCCCTTATATAATCAGCTTTAGCGAATAATGCTTAAAGCTTGTCACCCTTTTTAAGACCCAGTGTGAATTTTTCTAAATAGGCATTAGGTTGATTTCCGTCATAAACAATATCGTCTATAAAATGTTTTTGAGGTGCTTTAAAACCCGTTTCTTTCGTAAAGTCTGGGAAATCACTTGCAGAAATCAATTTATCGGCAATCAATGATTTAGCCGCTTTTTCGTAGATATCTGGACGATAGACTTTTGCCGCTAAGTCTTTGTACCATTGGTCACTTTTGTCATCTGAAATCTGTCCCCAACGACGCATTTGCGTTAGATACCAAATAGCATCTGAGTAATATGGAAAGGTAGCGTTATATCTAAAGAATACGTTGAAATCAGGCACTGCTCGTTTATCACCTTTTTCATATTCAAAAGTCCCTGTCATCGAGTTAGCAATAACATCGTAATCAGCACCCACATAATTAGATTGAGATAATATTTTCACTGCAGCAGGACGGTTAACATTGTTGTTGTCGTCTAACCATTTAGCAGCGCGAATAAGAGCACGTGTTAAACGTATAGTGGTGTTTGGATATTTTTCTGCAAAATCGGCACTCATGCCGAATACTTTTTCCGGGTTGTTTTTCCATATTTCATAATCGGTAACTACGGGTACGCCAATACCTTTAAATACCGCTTGTTGGTTCCAAGGTTCGCCGACACAATAACCATGAATAGTCCCAGCTTCCATTGTTGATGGCATTTGTGGCGGCGGCGTTACCGAAAGCAAAGCTTGGGCATCAATTTGTCCTGAGTTATCCCCCTTGTGCGGTGCATAATAACCTGGGTGTATTCCGCCTGCGGCTAACCAATAACGTAATTCGTAGTTATGAGTAGACACGGGAAATACCATGCCCATTTTAAAGGGCTTACCTTCTGCTGCTAAGCTTTCTATAACGGGTTTTAATGAATCTGCTTTGATTGGGTGTACCGGTCTCCCATCAGCCATTTTGGGAATGTTTGGCTTCATTTTTTTCCAGATATCGTTAGAAACGGTAATAGCGTTACCATTTAAATCCATTGAAAAAGGTGTAATGATATGTGCTTTAGTTCCGTATCCCATTGTGGCTGCAATAGGCTGACCCGCAAGCATATGGGCACCATCTAAGGTGCCATCTATCACACCATTAAGTAGCACCTTCCAGTTAGCTTGCGCTTCAATGGTGACGTATAACCCTTCATCTTCGAAGTAACCATTTTCATAAGCAATAGCAATAGGTGCCATATCGGTTAGTTTAATAAAACCAAACTTTAACTCTTCCTTTTCTGGTTCGCCAAGCGTCTGAGCATTAACGATATAAGTGCCTGAACAGACTAGCGCAATACCCAGCGACAAACTTTTTAGACTCGAGGTTATAGGTTTTTTCCAATTCATAATGAATTCCTTATAGGGTTTATAAAAATGTGAAAGAGTAAATGTTAAATAATAAAAAAATCAAAAAAAAACGCCCACCAATATTCAGCCCATTAAGGTTGATTATTGATGAGCGCCATTGCTCGTATAGTGAAAAGGCTTATGCCTATCATTATCCTGCAGCGTCGTTGCTGTCAGGCTTTATTACTTTATTTTTATCGCCGTTGACAAAAATATTTTTTGTTTTGCTGTGTTAACTTAATCTGGTACTTAGTTAATTACTTACATAGATGAATTGCAGGTATTATGCCAATTTGAATTTTATTACTTTTACTGGCCTCACAACGTTTTACTGTGTAATTAGCTATCTTAATTGCACAATAATAATGATGAAATGCACCACACTTGTTCATATACCTCTATACCTTAGGTGTTGACAGCAGTTGACACACATCAATAATGTTTTTTGCTACCGTCGCCAGTGATCCTCCTTGATCCATTGCCATTTTCCTTAGCGTGCCATAAGCCTCATTTTCACTTATTTGCTTTTGTTGCATGATCAGCCCTTTTGCTCTTTCAATATACTTGCGACTTTCTAACTGGGTTTTAGCCTGTTTAAGCTCGTTATGTAAAGACTGTACAGATTTAAAGCGTTCATTGGCGACTGAAATAATACTCTTGAGTCGTTGAGGTAATATTTCATTAACCACATAAGCACTGACACCCGATTTAATCGCGTTCTGAATAACATTGGGTGAATCATTTTCTGCGAATATAACAATAGGTAAAGGTGATAATTGATTTATTTCCGCCAGATCCCTCAAGGTTGCCTCACTAGGTAAGTCAGTCGCTAGAATAAGAATACTGGGATTACATAAATCAATTTGTTCAATCATATTGTCATAAAAAGAGATGTGTTTAGTAATATGATAACCAAAATCCATTAATGCGCTTTTCAGCATAGAGCTAGCGTTTGGTTGCTCTTCAATTAAAAGCACACTGATATTTTCTAATCCTTGATCAATTGCATTTTTACGCAAAAGATTATTTTTGTTGACCCGTTTATTGTTAAGGCTCATTTTATTTTCAACCTAGGTAATATTTTTAGTTACAATTATGCAATCACAATTGCTTCTTTCATCAAAACCTAATACAAAATCTAAGCCATATATTATTACGTTAAATTACAGTCGCTTAAGCAGTTTTTCATAAAATAATTCAGGTTACTTGCACCAATAAAGTTAGAATGTAATATAACAGCGCCCGCTTATTGCTCATCGTTTTTAAAGAACAACTAAATAACCAGCATTCGCGGCAACAGTAAAATAGTAAAGTGTATACCCATTAATAAAGCTATTATTCATCATAGAGTTAAGAATAAAACCAATAGGTTTCAGATTAACTGAGTAAAAACCAAGCACAATCAGGAGTAAACAATGTTAGAAATGGCTGTGATATATCTCGCCGCGGCAATCATTGCGGTGCCCATAGCAAAGCGTGTCGGCTTAGGCTCGGTACTGGGCTATTTGTTGGCCGGAATTTTGATTGGCCCTTTCTTATTGGGGTTAGTTGGCGATCAAACTGATGTGATGCACTTTGCAGAGTTTGGCGTTGTAATGATGCTATTTTTAGTCGGGCTTGAATTACAACCTTCTCGTTTGTGGAAATTAAGACACTCAATTGTTGGCTTAGGTGGTTTGCAAGTTGTGCTAACCACCCTGCTCATTTCTACTGTCTGCTACCTTGTTTTTTCACTGGTATGGCAAACCTCCCTTGCTATAGGTTTAATGTTGGCACTCTCGTCAACTGCCATTGTTTTACAAACATTAAATGAAAAAGGTTGGATAAAAGAAGAAGCGGGTCAAAACTCATTTTCTGTATTACTCTTTCAAGATATTGCCGTGATCCCCATTTTGGCATTAGTCCCTTTATTAGCCTTTAGTAACAATATTACTACCTCAGGCTCTCATGGAAACCTGATAGAGCATTTTCCTGTCTATATCCAAACAGCAATATCGCTTGGCGTTATCACAGCGATTATATTGGCGGGTAAATATGTTTCAGCGCCTTTATTTCGTTACATTGCAGAAACTCGTTTGCGTGAATTGTTCACTGTTGTTGCCTTATTTCTAGTGATTGTTATCGCGGTCATCATGAAAAAAATTGGTTTATCACCCGCCCTAGGAACATTTTTAGCGGGTGTGGTTCTAGCCGAAAGTGAATTTAGACATGAATTGGAAGTTGATATTGAACCGTTCAAAGGGCTGTTGCTTGGCTTATTTTTTATTACCGTCGGCGCTTCAATTGATTTTCCATTACTGTTTGACGAGCTGGGCTTAGTCACGTTATTAGTGGTGTCGTTAATTGCTATTAAAGCAGCAGTATTATTTTGTTTAGCAACGTTATTTAACATGGCAAAGAAGCAACGTTTGCTATTTACCCTTGCCTTAGCCCAGGGAGGAGAATTTGCTTTTGTATTGCTATCACTTACCTCCACCTTACAAATACTCACACCAGAGCAGAATAAAATCACTACCTTGGTGGTCGCTATTTCTATGCTAATGGCGCCGGTATTATTAATAATCTATGAAAAGATACTCGACAAAGAACAAGAAGATGCCCGCGAATTTGATAAACCAGAAGATATTGAAGCAACCAAAAGCGTAATCATTGCGGGTTATGGACGTTTTGGTCAAATAGTAGGTCGTCTACTTAGCTCGCAAGGATACCACTTGTCGATTTTAGACCACAGTCCAAGTCAAATTGAAATGTTAAAGAGATTTGGTAATAAAGTATTTTACGGTGATGCCGCACGAAAAGATTTATTAGAAGCCTCAGGAGCAAATGAGGCACAATTATTAGTAATAGCCATTGATGATGCGGATAAAATCATTGAAATTGCCCTACTCGCGCAAAAGCATTACCCAAATTTACAAATTGCTGCTCGTGCAATTGATCGCCATCATGCCTATGAGTTATTACGTATCGGTGTAAAAGCAATTAAACGAGAAACATTCGAATCTGCCTTAGAGCTAGGAATTTCAGCGTTAGAATTACTTGGAAATAGCCCCGAGGATTCTAAACGTGCAGGCAAGTTATTTTCCGATCACGATAAAGAGTCAATGCATGTTTTATCTAAAGTATGGGGTGATGATCATAGTTATGGTGTTGCCGTCAAACAGCGTATGGAACTGCTTCAGCAAGTACTCATTAGTGATAAAGAAGACCAAAGTAAAATGCAGACTTGCCAAAAGTCAAAAGAAGCTAATTAGACGACCTGACATTATCGCTCATAAAAAAGCCCCTACCTCAAAGGTAGGAGCTTTAATTAACAAGTTTTTTTAACTCAAAAATTTAAACTGGCAACTTAATACCGATATAATTAAATAAGAGAATTAACTCATTTTTTGTTGGCGAACCAATAAAGTTAACGCCACCAACATTAAAATGATAGCTGTGGGCTCAGGAACATCAACAGGGTTTCCTGAAGTAACAGAATATGCTTTATCACTAGCACTCACATCAGTAAACGCAGCGCCAAAATCATCACCAAAAGCCAAGTTGCTTAAATCTACAGTGCCTGAGCCATTGCCAATCACAGTAAAATCAACACTAGCCAAGACAAAACTGCTTACGCCATCTTGTACTACTAAGAGTTCGTCCCACCAGGCATAACTAGTTTCTGATAAACCTAAGCTGTCGGCCATGTCATCACTAAATTGATCACTACCACCCGCGCCAACATTGAGTTTATTCCCAAAACGGGTAGATACATACTCGATTATCGAATTGTCCCAAGAGACATTAAAATCAAAGGTAGCCAATAACTTTTGAAAACCAACAGCGTCTTCTTCAATATCAGAAATGATAAAATCTGCCGTTAATACGTCACCAATTTGATAACTGTCTTGATTTAACTCAATGTTTAGTAACGTTGCTTGGCTACTGAGCGAAATTAAAAGTGTTGCTAAAAGTGTTATTATTTTTTTCATGGTTACTTCCTTATATATAAATGTTTAAGTAAATTTTAAATTAACGAATGAATTTACTTAAAGTCACTTAAGTAAATTCAAGCTAAATATTATTCTGCCGCGCAGCGCGAACGTGTACATAAAGACATTAATGCTCGGACATCACCGCTATTGACTACATTATCGAGGTTGAAGTCATATTTACTATCATCAACATCACCGCTGCGAACCATAGCGGAGAACTGATTAACATCATTGCGATCGATATCACCATCAACATCAAAATCTCCCACGAGTTCAACCGAGCTATTTAAATTGAGCGAAACTATAACGGGATCATGATCTGATGCACGGTAAGCATCTTCAGCAAAATATGTCGCTAATTGTTCAGACGATTTATATTCAGTGTTGTAATCGAAAATATGGGGTTCATCGGCATTGATATGCCAAACAGTGGTATCGACAACTTGACTAGCTAAGTCGTTGCTCGCTAAGGCATGGTCTAAGTACCCTATTTCACCGCCAAAACTATAAGAGTAAGCTGCACTTCCTAGATGATCTGCCACCAAGTTATGATAATTACTGTCGATAATGGCATTAATAGGATCTTCTTTACCGTAAGCATTTAAATCACCAATGATAAGAAAGTCACTATCCGTTGAACCCGTAGGATTAGTATTTAACCAAGCAGTTAAACCTTGTGCCGCTTGAGTTCTCAGTTCATTCCAACATCCTTGACCATCACCTTGATCGAGGTTATTACCCGATGCACTGCCACAACTTCCTTTTGATTTAAAATGATTAACCGCAATGGTTAATGCTTCATTAGTCGCAATTTCTTTGAAGGTTTGTACCAGCGGTTGACGGTTGCCATAATCGAATGGACTTTGATTGGTAGTGATTGCATCCCCCATCAAGGCAACGGTAGCTGGTTTATAAATAAGTCCAACAGTTATGGCATCGCCACCAATACCCGCTTGGTTGATGCTAACGTAGTTGTATGTTCCAACACCCAACTTCACATTAAGCTGTGAAACAAGCTCCGCAATGGCACTGTTACTGGCAAAACCATCATTTTCTAGCTCCATCAGGCCAACAATATCGGCATTGATATCTGCTAGAGCCGACACTATTTTGCTACTTTGACGAGTAAACTCTTCTAACGTATCCGCGCCCCGAGCGGTAGGAAAACCTTGACCCGCGCCATCACCATTAAAGTAATTTAATACGTTAAAGCTGGCTACTTTTAACGAACCAGTCCCGGTAATCTCGGGTTGTGCAGTTCTTGCATTAGTCGGGTTAAACTGTGGTGTGTTACTAGGTAAAATACGATAAGTATTAAAACTATAATCAATAACACCAGTCAAGTTAGCAACAGAGTCACCTAAGCGTAACGTATTTTGATAGCTTAATCCCGGCGCCGGAAAGGGCACGTTATCTGGGTTTTGTGCATTATTCATATCATCTAAAGTGATACGATTTCGATTGTTTTTATCTGCTAAAGCAATAGCTTGCTCACTACCGGCATTATAAATATTGGTAGGAAGAATCAAACGGCCATTAGACAATGTTAACTGACCATAACGCGCCAAATTATAGGTATCACTTACTTTTAATGTATCCGAAAAGTTTACCGACATGCCTTCAATACTTTCCCAGTAATCAGTAGTTGATACCGGTAAAGACACCATAGTTGCTGCAATGGGCTCACCAACACCACAATCAACAAAGTCAGTTGTTGCCGTTAACTGAGTACGACCATAGCTCTCTTTTATGCTGCCGTTTATCCGTACTTTATTGCCCACGGTAGGGAAATTTGCAATAGCGTTGAAATAAACAAAGATGGCTTCAGAAGTCATTAGATCTGTATCGGTATCTTGCGCTTCTTCTTGAACAAAATAGCCTTTTAAACTTGGCACAGCAAAAGTAACCGTACCTTCAATCACCTTAACTTCGCCAATAACTGCTGAGTCACTGCCGCTACCTTGGATTACATTAATTTTATCTGCATCATCACCACACATTCCGATCACCGGGTCTTCACCTGGGTCTGTCGGTGGCGTAGTAGATAAATGAGCGCCTAAGTTATCAAAAGTATCTTTTGAATTAGTTTGCCATTGGTCTGCTTTAATAAATTCATCGGTACGGTCGTTATCGCCTGATGTTACCGAAGCTAAGCGGACTAATGAGGTATCTTGACCCCAATTTTGTCTAACACCATAGGTGCCGATATTATCGATAATTATATCGCCATGAAGCAGTTCGATATAATCATCACCATTAAAATTAACCGCTCCGACAAAATGGTCAATATAAGGGACTAAAGCACTATCATCTGCAATTTGACTCGAGCCTAAAACCACCACATCATTTGCGAGTAGTTGCCCTGTTAAGGTATAGCTCCCCGTAGCTGTTTGACTACCGTTCGAATAAAGTTTGAATTGATAATCGGCTAAGTCGATAGTTGTATCCGTCGGATTATAAATTTCTATCGCTTTATTAAAGCTCGAACCTTCAACGTATTCGGAGAAAAACAAATCAACGCCTGGCTCTGTTGGATCTACCGGATCGATTGGATCAACAGGGTCAACGGGATCTACGGGGTCAACATCTGAACATGATGCACTGTAAAGCGTTGCAATCCACTCAGGATGGTCAATAAATGGGTTACGGTTTCCTTGAAATTCGTAAATTTTGTTATTTCTATTTATTTCGAAGTCATCAACAGGATCCGCTTCACTCCACGCTAACAACGTACATAACTTACCTAATTTGGCTTCACCGCCAGACGTTAGCATATCAACAACTTGTAAATCAGGTGTCACCGAGTCCAACCCGGCATAGCGCGTATCCATATAAAAAACGATACGGGCAACATCACCTTTCACCGCATCTCTTGGCTCAAAAGAGTTGCCGTCGACGCGGTTTTCTGGCGATTCAGGTAAAGCATTATCGCTATTATCAAAATCTAAATTGCCTCGTGATGAGTTAACTGAAATATCAGTAGGTCTTAAATGGTGAATGTCTGAATAAGCAAACGCACTAGAGCTTGGGAAACCATGGCTTTTTGCCCAAACATGTTCACGATTCCAGTTATCAGGATTTGTCGATTGTGTACCGCTACCGTTTGAGAATTTTTCTTTTGAAAGTCCGCGATAAAATAATATAACATTGTCTGCATTCAGGGGATCTTCATCCGTCACAGTTAATGCGGTCCAAGCTTCAGAATAAGTTAACTGTTTATGATTGGCTGAAATAACGTCATTGATATTGGTGCGGATGACCTCTGCACTTTGTGCTGAATCAATAGCGGTAATAACCGGTGCATAATAACTGGCATCATCAAAGTCTGCAGCACTCGCTATTCGGCTCAAATCAGGGCAGTTAAAACAAGCATTCGTCACGGTACCACCGTCAGTACTGCCTGAGCCATCATCTACGCCTGAAGTAATTATTACATCATCTAAACGTATATATTCAGTGCCTGAGTTATTTGCCATCGAGACTTTAATTTGCAGGCTACTTCCTTGGGGAATGGCTTGGCTGAGTGTGACAGCAGTAAAATCATCAATTAAGGTATGACTATCATTGCCTTTGCCTTGCCAGTTTTCTACCCTGACAAATGCGGCATTATCTACTGAATATGAAAGGTCAAAAAAATCGGTTGATTCGTGGCTGCCACTTTCTTCGGCTAAAACAGACAGATTGACATTAGTTTGTCCTTCAATGCTAATAGGCTCTGACAACCAATCGACACTGCCATCAACATCTCTAGCCTCAACTTTGCTATTGGTCACTTTAAACCAATCACTGTTCGCCGTTAATTGAGCATTACTAACATCGATAGACCAACGCGTAACGCCGCTCATATCAACAGTATCAAAAACAGCCCCTTTATTGGCTAAGGTCGCATCATTAAAATCTTCTGACCATAGTGTTTGTGCACTTAACGCACTATGAGTAACAAAACTTGAAGCAACACACAGTGCAATCAAGCTGAAATTTAACTTACCATTGCCGAAGAATCGACTTGGATTTACCTTACTAGTATTCATTTTATCTCTCCAGATTTGTAATTACTATTAGTTAAAAATTATTGCTATGGCTAAAACTTCAACTTGATTCTGAACGACTAATGTTACAGTTTTGTTATTTAACAGTAGGATTCTTGTTAATATTGACCATATAGTCAATAGATAATTGCATATAAAACAATCACAACGAGGAAATCAATCCGAATGGTCAGATAGAACAAGGGATTCAGGTTGAATTTATTTTGTACAAATAAAATTTAGTAATATTTATCTGTTATTTTTATAGGGAGGGACACAATCGAAGTAAAAATATCTAGACATAGTGACTATAAATCGAAGACAAAAAAAAGCCCTTCATTGGGCTTAATATACTTAGTACACTATTCTGTTAAACCTCAAAATAACAACGTACTGTTTTCACTGAGGTTTTCTATACCGCGTTATGAGTTATGAGTAATGGTTATTGCTCTTAGTGGCTATTAAAGCTTAATAACTGCCATTTTATCCTGAGACATATCATGCATAGTATAGGCAATGCCGCCAGTATTATAACCCGACTGTTTACGCCCTGCGAAAGGCATCCAATCAACACGAAAAGCGGTATGATCATTCACCATTACCGCCGTTGCCTCTAATTCACGTATTGCCTTCATGGCGACATCAAGATTTTTTGTAAATACCGACGCTTGAAAGGCATATTCCAACGAATTGGCTTGAGCAATAGCTTGGTCAATATCATCATAGCCATAGACACAAACTACCGGGCCAAAAATTTCCATAATAGATACTTTGGCATCAACTGGCGGATCAAGCAGTACAGTGGGTGCATAGGTGCTATCACCCAATCGTTTACCTCCTGTTACTAAGATTGCGCCTGCCGCTACTGCTTCATCAACCCAATCAGCAACACGATCAACTTCTTTAGGACGAATAAGTGGTCCACATTCGGTAGTTTTATCAATGGCATTACCAACAATAAGTTTCGCTGCGCCATCAGCCAACAGTTGTGCAATAGCTTTAGCTTTACTTCTCGGCGCAAAAATACGCTGTACAGACACGCACACTTGTCCCGAATGATAAAAACCGCCTTTGAGTAAACTTGGGATCATCGCTTCAATATCGGCACTATCTTCAACAATAACAGGGGCAACTCCACCATGTTCTAGTGCACAACGCGTACCGGGTGCTAGCTTGGAACGTAACATCCAACCCACTTTTGCCGAACCAATAAAACTAAAAAACCCGACACGAGCATCGGTGATCATTTTTTCAGAGGTGGGAATATCACAGGCAATAAAACGACACCATTGTGGCGGCAAGCCAGCTTCATGCAAAATATCAACGAATGCTTTACAGGATAACGGCGTATCTCGTGCAGGTTTAACTAACACAGGACAACCCGCTGCAATGGCCGGAGCAACTTGATGCACAATTAAATTTAATGGATGATTAAACGCTGACACAGCAACGACAACACCAATAGGCTCTTTGGTAGTAAAGGCTATTCTCCCTGCGCCCGCTTGGGTTAAATCCATTGGGATTTGGCTACCTGCTAATTTAGAAATTTCTTTTGCGCAAAGCTCTACGCCATCAATAGCTCTGGTCACTTCAACTCGTGCATCAACCAGCGGTTTACCGCCTTCATTGGCGATCAAAAATGCGAGTTCATCTGCTCTTTCTGAAATTAACACCGCTGCTTTTTTGAGAATACTTATCCGCTCAAAAGCTGGGATCCACTGATGACAATCTTTAAAAAGTTGGTGAGACGTTGCTAAATATTTATCAATATCATACCACGTTACTGTTGGTACAGACCCAATATGTGATTGATCGTATGGGTTAACAACGTTGAGTGTTTCGGATGCACTACTTCTTCTAGGGTCATTTTTTTGTTCTATATCGTCCATAATATCGCTCTTTAATAAGTTGAAAGTCGTCTAATAACAAGAATCTCGCAATCATAACGTTATATCAAACAAACCTTTTTGGCCAATTCATCAATTAATACTTTTTGATTTTCAGAGTAATCAACAGGCAATTCAACAAGATGAATTCCCCCTGCTGAAAATGCTTTTTCATACGTAGGAATAAGGTCTTCAGCAGACATTACTCTATGTCCTGTTGCCCCGTAACTTTCTGCGTATTTAACAAAATCAGGATTGCCAAATTCTAACCCCCAGTCGGCAAAACCAGCACTGGCTTGTTTCCAACGGATCATGCCATAAGAATTATCATTTAACACGGTCACGACTAAGTTTAATCCTAAGCGAATAGCTGTTTCTAATTCTTGTGAATTCATCATAAAACCACCATCGCCACATATTGCCATAACTCGTATATTTGGGTTTAGCATTGCAGCCATCATGCCAGAGGGTAAACCGGCTCCCATGGTGGCAAGGGCATTATCAAGTAATACAGTATTAGGTTGATAAGCTTTATAATTACGCGCAAACCAAAGTTTATAAATACCATTATCCAGCGCAATAATATCTTTATCCCCCATCACCTTTCGAATATCGGCAACAAAGCGCTGTGGAATAATAGGGTAACGAGTATCATTTGCTCCATCTTCAATATGCTCATCAATGGCAAGTTTTATTTTTTCAAAATAACGGCGATCAAAAATAACTTCTCCACCTAATTGATCTTTTAGTGCATCGACAGACGCAGCCAGATCACCAATTATTTCTAGTTGGGGGAAATATACTTGATCAACTTGGGCTGATTTATAATTAACATGAATAACTTTTTTACCACCTTCGTCCATAAAAAATGGTGGTTTTTCAATCACATCATGGCCAATATTAATAATTAAATCTGCACGTTCAATGGCACAATGCAAATAATCGCCAGCCGATAGCGCTGCGGTCCCTAAAAATAAACTGGATCGCTCATCAACAACACCTTTGCCCATTTGCGTGACAAAAAAGGGGATTCGCGTTGAATGAACAAAGTTACACATTGCTTTTCGAACATTTTGACGATTCGCCCCTGCACCAATTAATATTAACGGCATTTTAGCAGCCTTGATTAACGCGACAGCCTCTGCTATTGCCACATTACTAGGGTGAGCATAGTGGCGTTTATGTGGTGTCATCACCTTGGCGGTACAGTTCTCAGCCGCAATATCTTCTGGCAATTCTAACAGGACTGCACCAGGTCGTTCTTCTTCACAAAGTCGAAAAGCTTCACGCACTAATGAGGGAATGGTATCACCGTGTACAATTTGTTTAGACATTTTACAAATAGGATCAAACAAGCCAACAATATCAATTATTTGAAACTGACCTTGCTTCGATTTTTTGATTGGCTTTTGCCCGGTAATCATAAGCAATGGCATACCACCTAAATGGGCATAAGCTGCGGGTGTTGCCAAATTTGTTGCGCCAGGGCCCAGTGTTGCCATACAAACACCTACTTTACTGGTCAGGCGGCCATAAGTTGCGGCCATAAAGCCAGCGCCTTGTTCATGGCGAGTTAACACAAGTTTAATTGTAGAGTTACGTAAAGACTCAACCATATCCAAGTTTTCTTCTCCTGGTACAGAAAAAATATACTCTACCCCTTCAGCTTCCAATGCTTGCACAAATAAATCAGATGCTTTTATCGTATTATCTTCACTCATAACGTTATTCCTAATCAGCCAATCAATAGTGTTTTTAAAACGCTCGAATAGAACGTTATTATTGTGTCATTAAAGACCGGTAAGCTTGCTTGCAGTACCTTTAATGAAAGCGTAACTTTTATCTACACTAAGATTCTAGACTATAGAAAAAATGCTTCCATCAATGTGGGGATTTAAGACTGATATTTAATCCAAATGGCCGCTAGAACCGATGGATTTTATCCTGAGTATTATTGGCGTGCTCATATGAACAGCTTAAGCTGGATCAGAACGCTGAGAATATTTCTGATCATTGAAAGATCGGTATGTGTCTACTAAACTATTTCTCTTAAGGCTATCAAACCTTGTATAAGCGCATAGCTATTTGAGGATACTGACATTATTAAACAATACACCAGCTGTAGATATAACTTAATACTTCAATTATTTTCGATGGATTTAATGTGATTTAGTGAAAAGGACTACCTCTTAATAAAATCACAACCAATGCTTTCTCACAGAAATTATTGGTGTCTGACCATTGCACTCTAAAGGAATAAAAATGCAACAAGCTCAAGATGCCAAAGATGAATTAATTAAGTCACTTCGAACAGAGCTCAAAGCAGCTCAATTGAATGAACAGCGATTGACCACGCTCATTCAAGCCGCGCCTATCTGTATCCATGAAATCAACTTAACAGGCCAAATCACCTCAATGAATGGGGCGGGCCTTAATATGATGAATATGCAAAAAGAAGAAGAGGTTTGTGGTATTAATTACATGGATTTTGTTTGTGATAAACAAAAAGTTAAAATAAACAAATTCTTAGAACAAGCCTATCAAGGTGAATCTAATGCTTTTGAGTTTAGTCCCGATGACTCAGAGCTAACTTTTAGCTCGTGCTTTGCGCCTGTTTTTAACGAAAAAGGCGAGGTAGAAAAAGTCATGGGATTAACCGAAAATGTTACTGAACAACGAAACCAGCAGAGAAAATCACGAGAAAATGAAGTTAAATTTCGCAGTATATTTGATAATGCTGGTGTACCAATTTTGAATGAGGATATGTCAGAGCTTAAAAATGCTTTGGATCAACTTCGTACTGCTGGTGTCACAGATCTCTCTCAATACCTTAGAGAGCATCCTCAAAAGATCATTGAATTTACTGCAATGATTAAAGTAATAAATGTTAATCACGCCGCGCTTAAAATGTTTAACCTCACTTCGGATGAAAATTTTCTTGAGCAAATTTCAGCGTCTTTTACCCCTGCAGCAGATGAAATATTTATAAAGGAATTATGTGCTATATGGGACGGTGCAAAGGAATTTCGTTCTGAGGCTACATTTACAACGCACGAGGGTAATAATATATATTCTATTATTTCTTATCATATACCTGTTGCAAAAGAAGGGTTCAGAAGTGTACCTGTTAGTATTGTCGATATTACTTTGCAAAAACAAATTGAAGAAGAGTTATTCAAATCAAAAAAACTTGAATCTGTTGGCTTGTTAGCCGGTGGAATAGCACATGATTTTAATAATATTCTTGCTGGCCTATTTGGCCATCTTGAATTGGCGAAACTCAAATTAGCCGCTGACCATCCCGCATATCAACATATCAAAACGGCTAATCAAGCGATGGATAGTGCCACCCATCTGACAAACCAACTACTGACCTTTGCAAAAGGTGGTGATCCTTTATTTGAGACGGTTGACATTAAAGAGATTATTGAAGATTCAATAGAATTCTCACTCAGAGGTAGTGGCATTAAAACGATTCTAACACTGCCACAAGATTTGTGGATGCTAAATGCCGATAAAGGACGACTATCGCAGGTTATAATCAACCTATTAATTAATGCCGAACATGCCATGCCCAGTGGAGGGACACTGACAGTAGAAGCTACTAATATTGCGGAATTTACTAATAATTTTGTACCTCATCTGTATGGAAAATTTGTTTGTCTCAAAATTAGTGATAAAGGCGTAGGTATTTCTAAAGAACAACAAAAATATATCTTTGATCCTTATTTTACCACCAAGCAATCAGGTAGTGGATTGGGATTAGCAATGGCACATAGTATTATTGCAAAACATAATGGCTATATCAGTGTTGAATCTGAACTTGATAAAGGCACAACATTCAGTATCTACCTTCCGGCAAAATCTGATGCACAGATAAGTGATAAAGTACTTTTAACTGAGACAGAGAATTCTCTAGCACATTCAGGAAATATCTTATTAATGGATGATGATGAAATGATTCTAGATATATCAGCCGAGATGCTTAAAGCTTTAGGATATTCAGTTGAAACAGCAACTGATGGAAAAAGTGTGGTAGAAAAATATATTAATGCAGATAAACATAGTCAACCTTTTGATGTCGTTATTATGGATTTAACCATTCCTGGCGGCAAGGGTGGAGAAGAGGTTATAGTCGAGTTGCTTGATATTAATCCACAAGTAAAAGTCATTGTTTCAAGTGGGTATTCTACGGGTAAGGTTATGTCTAATCATACCGAGTATGGATTCAAGGGTAAGCTTGTTAAACCCTTTAGGATGAAAGTATTAGAAAGGGAACTCTGTAAAATTCTCGATTAATAATATCAATCCACTGAGAAAGTGAATTAATTACCTAGACTAATGACTCCGCGAGTTACTGTTACCTATTAAAGATCAACGAATAAAATTAACACTGCATCGACATTATTTATTATTCATTAATAGCACAATAAAAAACGCCCAAAGTGAGCGTTTTATTGAGCTAAAAATAATGTAAATTAAAAAAGCCACATCATTGTTATTAATTAACAACAAACATTCTTACTGCTTTTGTATCGTCATCATTTTCCCATACCTCATATCTTGGATTTTTCGTGTCATCAAAATACCAGATAGCCATCACTAAACGATTCTTATCATTTGCAATAGTTAATGTGCCCGCGTAATCACTTTCAATAGAAGTACGTAACAGGCAACTATTATAATTTACTTTAATGCCCTCTTCCCCATCAGTAAAATCTGTACAGACTGATAAATAAGCATTACGGTTATCGTCATTTTTATAACTTACCGTTAACTCATATTCTTGCTTAAGCAGAAACGATTTTGAGACAATAAGCTCAGCCGTTGTATCATAAATAGCATTAGGGTCTGGCTCAATTATCTCCGTTACAAGTGGAGGCGTAACCACAACGGCAACAGGCACTTCAACGACAGCTAAAACGGGGTCAGGAGTCGAAGACTCACCACCTCCGCCGCCACAAGCCACCATCAATAAACTACTTAGTGATATTAACGTAATGTTAGTAAATTTCATGGTCTTCTCCTTAATATTTAAACACGTTGTTATTAGCACTCTTTTCAACAGTAAACCAATCTACATTAAGTGCCCCCGAAGAAGTCACGAAACTATGGAAATTTGGATAAGCATATTTAATATCCATATACTCAACCGGGTGCTGCCACTCATAAGGAATATTAATAGCCCACGGCATACCGTTAGCATTAATAAAGTACTCACCATTATCAGCATTTGAAGCATCATCACCACGGCCTAAAAAATTTGCTTGAAAGGCTTCTGTCGGTGCTTGGTTTTTAAGGTGTATTTCAAACCTTCTCCCTGGTGCTTCGCCAAAGACATAACTTCTTTCATGTCCAGCAGAAGCGAAAATAAAAGGGTCATAAGGAAAGTCAGCTACATCAGCTTTGTTGACATTAGCTTCCAAAGGTATTTCTAATGAAAATGTCATTTGAACGTTTGAGCCACACCCCGTTTCTGTTCGATAAAATTTACAGCTTTCTCCCTCAGTAACAAAATCCCATAGATCATTCGCTATAATGAATATCGCTTCGTCTTTATCCGCTTCAAGTGGCGTAATATTTTGCGCTACTCCATTAATTTTGAAAATTAAACGACCGGTGTCAATCTGGCTACGTAATAACCCAGGAAGTCTAAAGGCAAAACCGTTGTGATAGGCGGCGCCAATGGCAACGACCTCCCCTTCTATTTTAACGCGCATTAACGTCCCTTCTACGTCGTAAGATGAAAGACGATAGCGCACAACCAAGTCATTCATATCGTAATCCCCTTCCAGCGGCCAATTATCTTCGAAGGCTAACGTAGCCCAAGTATCAAGAGATGGGTAATGCATGGCTGTTACGTTTTGTTCCGCAATATCAATGGCATAATCTTCTACTTCGCCATCAGCAACACCACCAATAGGAGATAAAGACGCTTCTGAGCTTAATCTAAATCGTGTCCACGTCGTGCCCGTTTCAGCCCAAGTTGGTACATCGTAAGCCACAATGTTACTACCCGAAGTCACAGCCTCAGCCACTATAATTTGCTCGTCAGCATCGAATTCGCCATCTTTGTCGGAATCGAGCCAAGCATTGACAAAACCATCAGCTGAGGCGGTAATTTCAACAATCGCTGTTTTTCCTGCCTCAATACCCGTTACAAATTTAATACCGTCATTGTCGTTTACTTCAGAACCATTATCGGCATAGGCATTAGGCTCGTTTATTACCGTTGCTCCCAAGAATAAGGTGCCATCCCCTACATCATGGCGAGCACCATTATTGTTTATGCTAGAACCATAAGAATCTGGAGCATCACCAAAATCGGTTGTCGGAGACTCTTGAGAAATAATAGGGGCAAGTGCACAACGTGCGCCATCGTTATTACTCGACGCTGGACCACTGGCAAAAAATTCAGCAACGGGATAACTCCAATTGGTATTTACTCTAAAAATATTACCATCACTATTTCGACTAATATATAAGTTACCCGTAACGTCAAAATAAACCGCACCAAAGGTACCTGCCTCTCCCACGTTACTGATTTTTACCGATGTACCCGCTTGCACATCAATTTTCCAAAGGTTACCCCAGCGGTCAACTGCATAAGCAAAACCATTGTCGGGATGAAAAGCAAAATCATAAATAGCGAGATTAAGGGTAGTGCCATTAACAACATTTTTAATTTGTAAATAATCATCACTGCTTTCGTCTAATGAAACGCGAAACAAACCATAGTTACCACCGGGGCGATATAAATAATAAGCGTTTTCTATCACAGAAATATCGCCCACATAAAAACCTTGCTCTGGGATGTTAGCCAGTGGTATTGGCGTTACCTGAAAGTCGGATCCAATACGCACAATAGTACCGTAGTAGTAATTGAACGCGTACAGGTAACGGTCATGCACACTAAATGCCAGTGCATTCATTTTGTCTTGATTCCAGTCAACAGGTGACGATTTCTCATAAAACCCTGTAGCTAGTTGCACACTATATAAGTTTGCTAACTTGTCCTGGATTAAAAAAGCTTCTGCTGGACACTCAGTAAAAGATTGAGCATGTAAGCCAATGTTGGTCATACCTATGGCAAGAATAATCCCGCTAACTGTGTTTTTCCTGACTGAATTTAACATAGTGAATATCACCTCTACATAAAACGTGTATTGATACTTAATAGTTAGCAAAAAACACACCAACAATAAACACGTTAAATTTCAGAGCCTTGACTTAATCACTCAGGTATTGATTAGAATAAATCAAATTATTTCGCGATATGAAAATGCAAAATGCAAAATGAAACAATTAACCTTGGCTGATTGTGTCATGCTGTTTTGTCTTCATTAATCCAACACGGTAAAAGAAGTAGAGCAGAGGCTAAAACGGAGTTGTTTGCTATTAAAGCAAACATAAAACTATTACAAAATTAACGCGGTAAAATAGTCGATTAATAATAGCGAGTATTCTGACTTCATAGATGATTTGACCACCTAATTGATGTGTTATTATACTCATGATGAAACTTTAACTAGCACTATAAATACGCTAATCAACAATAACTCAGTACATTAATTGAAGTAATATAAGCGCGAATATCGTCTATTTTTCTACAAGTACGCTCTAACAATGATGACTAAATTGACCAACGTAACCAAATCAAAGGCATTAACTCTCAAACTTTTATCCATCTTGAAAGCTTTAGTCCCCTTAATTATCTTTAGTTTTTTCTTATTTACATTCACTAAAAAATTACAAGCCAAGGTGATACCCACCTTAACTGAAGAAGAGTTCAAAGAGCTGCACCAATGTGATAAAATTTTTGAATATAATATTTATTTTTTTGACCAACATGTTGGCTATTTACACCGAAAGATAGCGTGGCATAACAGCTCAGCAGCTACTAAGGCGACAGTAACTTCATACGGAGAAGTAAGCTTCTTGTGGCTTGACTCAACCTATCAACAACAGAGTAAAATGCAATACTCACCTCAATATAAGCACTTTATAACGCCAAGCTTCTCACAAAAGCTGACCGGTATTAAAACAAGAGAAATGAACGCTGAAATATCAAATGATGGCCTTTCGTCAACGGTAACTTTAAATGCTAAAGTTTCGAACTACCAACAAAAAGAAAAAAATGAACACCAAGCCCTATATGACCTTGATACCTTAGGTGCACAGATCAGACTAAATTTATTACAAGGAAAAACGCGCTTCACGCTATCTCGCCAAGCCAGTAGTAAAGTTGAAACTTATCAGTTTGAAGTCGCTGGTGATGAAGTGATTACTCATGAAAAGTGGGGAGAGATAACAACCATTAAAGTAGTAGAAGTGGGTGAACATGACAGTATCGTCTTATGGTTTTCGAGTAAACATGACCATCAATTGATAAAGGCAGAACTCGATATGATATTTTCTCCGGTAGTATGGTTATCTCACTTTAGTCAACAATGTAATTCATAGTTCAAACAATAGCGGCACTAGCTTTTGGTAATTGTCCAAACATCGACAGCAAGGTTATTATCGGTAATGGCTTTATTCAAACGCTTTAAAAATCGTTCTTTAGTTTTCGGATTAACAATTAAAACAATGCCCGCTTTTTTACCTGTCATGGCTGAATAAAATAACGCCTGCCCTAAAGACTCAGCCCATTTTTTTCCCCAATCATATTCAATAGCATGCGTATCAGTTAAACAATCAACCCGCGTTTTATCCGGTAGTACATACTCTATTTCACCCGCACAGTGGGCATTAACAAAGTCTGCCTCATGCCATTTACCTGACTTAGCTTGCGCTGAAGTGCTGGTAGACAATAAAACTATGAGCGAAAATAACGTAAGTGATGTAAATAGCACAAGCGGTATAGAGGAAAATTTTTTAATCATTTATCGAGTTCTAATCTTTTATTATTATTTTGCTGTAATGAAATTTTTTGATTCAGTAAGCGCCTACTAAGAACGCCATTGTAACTTAGCCAACAGCCTTAGCACTACTTTGAATTTCATCTGTGTTGGCTAGTTATTTTCCTCTTGTGATGAAATTGTGATAAATCGGTGACTAAATAGAGATATCAGTCATTTATAATTTAGGTCAAGTTTAATAAATCAATCTATATTCACGGTTGGCTCAGGATAAAATTATGAAAAATATATCGTTCATCACAGCTATCGCATTAGTGTCGGTACTTACGTTTTATGCCGTCGCGCCAAAATCTACTGAGTACTCAGCGGCAAGGACAACTAGCGCTCAAACTCCAAATGACATCGAAGCAATGATGCCTAAATCACAATCAACTGAAAAAATGCCTGCAACAACGCATTTAGAAAGTATTGTACTAGGTGCAGGTTGCTTTTGGGGAGCTGAAAAAAGATATCAGGCAATTCCCGGTGTTGTTGATGCCATATCGGGTTATGCCGATGGTAAGAATGTCAGTGCCACTTACCGTGAAATTACTAAGAAAAAGCACAAAAATAATGTAAATAACCATGCGGAAGTCGTTAAAGTTATCTTTAATAGCGCAAAGGTCAGCTTAGAAACTATTTTACATAGTTACTATGAGGGACATAACCCAACTCAACTGAATCGCCAAGGCAATGATGTTGGCACGCAATATCGTTCAACGATACTAACGAGTAATGAACAACAAAATGCTATTGCCTTAAAAATAACAGCACAGTATCAAACATTATTAACTGATGCTGGTTATGGAAAAATAGAAACCAAAATAAGTTCATTAACTGAGTTTTTTGAAGCTGAGCAATACCATCAAGATTATTTAGCCAAAAATCCAAGAGGTTACTGTCCAGATCATTCAACTGGCGTTAAGTTTACTGCTGATACAGATGAAACGAAATTAGCGAATAAAAAAATTGATAATTCCCCGTTATTAAAGGGCAAGCATATTGTAGTCATTGAATCAGAAAATTATTGCCCTTATTGTGAGAAATTCAAAAAGAATGTCGCTAATGATTATAAAGGCACCATTGCGATAAACTTTCGCCTAGCAAGCCAGCTTAAAGGCTTAACTATCAAGACTGAAACGTGGGCGACACCTACTATTTTATTTATTCAAGACGGTAAAGAGGTCTTTGGAAAGCAAGGATACATGAGCCCTGAGTATTTTTATAAAGCGTTAGGTGCTTTTAAATTAGGAAAAAGTGAAGCGTTTAATGTCGCTTTCGATGAGGGAACTGATGGTCGTTTTTGTAAAGAATATGAAATATTCAAGAACACGCCAGATGGCGTTTTTATTGATAAGTTAAGCGGCGCACCCTTATTTGATACCAATGATCGTTTTAACTCAAAATCTGGTTGGTTATCTTTTACTAAAGCGGTTGATGGTTCAGTGATTGAAAAGCCTGATAATCGTTACGGTATGGTACGAACAGAAATTCGCTCTAAAACATCCGGCATTCATTTGGGTCACGTATTTCCAGATGGTCCAAATGGACAACCAAGGTTTTGTATTAATGCGACGGTATTGGAGTTCAGAGCGAGATAATAGTCCAAAATGACTTTTGCTTAAATATCAGGGGATCTTAAACCAATTCCATTAATTTACATGCCTATACACTTGGCTCAGGGACGTCATCCCCGTGGTATCTAAATCGGGGGGCCAGCTTCTAAAAGTGATAGAACAGGACAATATGCGTCCTGCATTGTCTAATAAATAGCATCCATGCTACGTTCCGATCAGAGACTTCGAAGATGACGGTAAACCAAATCCTGAGGAAAATGAAGTGGTTAATGGCTTTTTTAGTAAAGTACTTAGTAAATAAAACAAAAGAAATTATTTTTCCAGCTAAAGGTTCTATTATTACTATAACCTTTACTTTCATTAACAAAGAACTCGCCTATGAAATTAATTTACACCAATGAAAATCAATTTTTAGTAAATAACGCTAAAAATATTCTTGAAAATCATAATATAGAAGTCACCTTAAAAAATGAGTTTGCCTCTGGCGCTGCGGGTTTATTAGCGCCTATAGATACCTGGGTAGAATTATGGATTATTAATGATCATGATGAAGAGAAAGCAGAAACAACATTAGCACAGGCGTTAAAGCAGCAAGGAGAACACGATTGGTTTTGTCAGCAGTGCCAAGAACAAAATGATGCTTCTTTTGATTCTTGTTGGCAGTGCCAAACTGAAAAGGCATCCTAGTTTGCAAACGGTCATGGAGAGAAAGTACGACCAAATAGCACGGGTAGAATACAAACAGACGAACATGCAGCTAAGCCAGTCATGCCATCATCTTGGCTTGTGCGTTCAACATCCTTAAGATGGCTTTAGTTCTTCACCCGCACGTGTGACAGCTAAAACACTAACGACAAGATAATCAATATCTTGCTCAGGAATTGATGCAAGATTAATTCGCCCGTTGTTCAAGCCATATACCGCATATTCAGCTCTCAAACTTTCCATTTGCTCTGCTGTTGCGGGCAACATGGCAAACATGCCCTCTTGAGATAAAATATAGTCAAAATAATTATCGCCTGAGTGTTGGCGAAATGCCGCGCAAAGCTTTGCTCTTATATCTTTAATTTTGACATTTATTTGTGCCAGTTCATCTGACCACATTTTTTTCAATGTAGGCGTTTTCAAAATAGTTTTTACAATTTCAGCGCCATTAGAGGGTGGTACCCAATAAGTGGTTTTACTCATAATGGCGAGTTGAGATTGTGCTTTGTTGGCTTCTTCTTGTGTTGGACTTAGAATATAAGCAGCGCCGACTCTATCACTGTATACACCGAAGTTTTTCGAACAACTCACGCAAAGCGCTAAGCGTTCAACCGACTTAGCCATAGTAAGTAAACCCGCAGCATCTTCAGTTAATCCGTCGGCAAAGCCTTGATAAGCAGTGTCGATTAATGGCAAGAAGTTAGTAGCTTTTGATAGCTGAGCAATTTGCTGCCAGTGTTGTGCGGTTAAACGTAATCCTGATGGGTTATGACACGAGCCGTGAAGTAGCACCACGTCATTTTCGCCTAGTTGTTCTAGTGTATTGAACATGCCATGCTCATCAAGCGTCATGGTTTTATGGTCAATAAAAGGATATTCCTCATAAGCCAAACCTGCGGCAATAATGGTTGGAATATGATTAGCATACGTTGGGTCACTGACCCAAATTTTGGCATCCGGGTTTGCTAGTTTAATTAAGTCTAATATGGCGCGTAAGCCGCCACTGCCCCCTGCCGTTTGAACACCGCTGATATAACCATTAACCGTTTGGTTTGCAAACACCAACTCTTGTAGTAATTGAACATACTCAAGATCGCCTTTTGAGCCAACATAACTTTTATTTCGTCCTGCATTGGCGAGTAGTTGGTCAGCTTCCTTCACCGCCTTCATTAACAAGGTGTTGTCATTGCTATCTTTATAAACACCTACGGTTAAATCAACTTTAAAAGCTCTTTCATCGTTAGATGAGCGTGCCATCAAGTCTATAATTTCATCAGAAGCTGGGGCAGGAATATTGGTAAACATGGGCGCTCTATAACGTTAATTAGATAAAAAACAACGTAATTTAATACATTTAAATCAAGATTCTACTATATCATCTACTCTGATTTTTGGGAGGATTATAATGCAAATAGCATTCGAGACATTATACGATACGAGTAATGGATAAACTCAAGGCATAAAATAAAAAATCACCAAACGCAAAAAGGCCGATACATTACATACCGGCCTTTAAATTTAGTTAAATCTTATTGATGTATCATTGATGTATTATGGGCACTGTACTTTGCTACCTTCTCAATTCACACAGGTAAAAGCTACATGAAAGCCTACAACTTATTCTGGCTTAGAATATCCTGACCAAATATCGGCATTGACTGCCGCTTTCTTTTTGCGTTTTTTCTTACCTGTACCTTCTGGCGCTGCCATAGGTTTTTCTATCGCTAAAATTGAGTCTTCAGTAATTTCATCAACTTCAAAACCTTCAATTTGTTCACGATCAAGACGAATTTTGTTCTTCTTTTCTATTACGCTAAAGTGATGATAATCTTCATGATCAATTAGTGATAAGGCTAAACCTACTTCGCCAGCACGGCCACTTCGACCAATACGGTGCATGTAATCTGAAGGGCTTCTTGGTAAGTTAAAATTAATGACCACTGGCAGCTTTTCGATATCTAGACCACGGGCAGCAATATCAGTAGCAATTAACACGTCAATATCCCCTGCTTTAAAGCCATCAAGCACGCGACTACGTTCACTTTGACCTTTGTCGCCATGAAACACTTCGGCAGTGATACCACGTTTAGAAAGCTTTTCAGCTAAGTGCTCGCAATGATGCTTAGCATTGACGAAAATAAGCACTTGTCGCCATTGATGTAACTTTATTAAATGCTCTAACAACGCTGTTTTTTCACCTTTGTTAACGGTGAAAACACGCTGTACTAAGGTGCTAGCGTCGCTACTTTGTAATTGTATTTCAATAGGGTTGTTAAGTAATTCTTGCGTTAACGTTTTGACTTGTTCAGGAAAGGTCGCTGAGAATAATAAGATTTGTTTTTTCGTTGGCATTAACGCCAATAGCGCTGTTATCTCTTCAGTAAAGCCTAGACTCAACATACGGTCGGCTTCATCAAGCACTAAGGTTTTAACCTTATCTAGCTTAATCGCATTACTTGAAATTAAATCGAGTAATCGACCCGGTGTTGCCACCAAAATATCTGTGCCGCCGCGTAGTGCAAGCATTTGAGTATTGATTGATACACCACCAAAAACGGCAACGGTTTTAATCTCGCCGTTAAAGTGCACCGCATAAGATTTAATGCTGTCAGCCACTTGCTTAGCAAGTTCGCGAGTAGGCACTAAAATCAATCCGCTAACAAAATTACCTTTACTACTTTTGCTGCCCGATGATATATCAGCGCGCAATTTTTGTAATAGTGGCAGCGCAAAGGTGGCTGTTTTACCTGAGCCAGTATTTGCCCCAGCAATTAAGTCACGTCCCGCTAGTACACTTGGGATAGCTTGCGCTTGAATAGGCGTTGGCTGTAGATATTCCAGCTCAGATAATCGAGCTAATAAAGGTGTAATAAGGCCTAACTCGGCAAAGGAAGCGGTAAAGCTGGTTGAGGGTGTGACTTTAGTTGTGTCAATGCTCATTAAATTAAAGGGCTCAAAGCTAAGGTAATTGCCCCTATTTTAGCGTATTTATGCTCTGTAATACTAATTGAATTAAGTAATACTAAAACTTAATGGTTAAATTATTGTAATAATACTTTTATTGTTGAGATATTAAGTTAAACAGTGCTTTAACGATTACTCTACAACGTAATCATTATTTAGATATTTTTGCCAAACAGGTGTTAACTTTCCCTGTTCATTCAATGTCATTATTGTTTTTTCAAACAGGCTAATCACACAAGTTGGCGTATCTTTATGAAAGACAAAGTTTGTGAATGACGTATCATCTAATGAATAAATAGGTATGATTTTGTGATCTTGATGGTCAAACTTTTCAAACTGAAAAGAAGCAACATCTTCAGAGTAGGCTATGGCATCAACTCGCTCGTACAGTAACATTTTCAACATACTAAATGCTGATATAGTTTTCACTTGCGTTGCTAAAATCCCATGACTATTCAATAAAGATTGTCCAATGTCTCCTCTTACTACTGCTATATCTAGATTATTCAAACTTGTTTTTTCAATAGTGGTTACATTCTTGAATTTAGAGCTTAAAGCCATGATGGATATTTTTGTAATGAAAGGTAGAGAGACAAGTTTATATTTTTTTGCTCGTTCAGTTGTCGTAACCATTGAGAATCCAGCATGGTCAGGATAACGTTCCGTGTTTTTAAGTAGTCTAGCCCAAGGAACTACTGGTATATCATTTACTTTAATATCTATATCAAGTCGCTCATAAATTAACGCTAAAGTATCTGAAAATATCCCCACTAAATCACCTGAATTGTCTAGATAGTTATAAGGAGGATAATCTTCAGTTTGCCAATGAAGGTTAGCTAAAAAAGATTTAGCTAACCTTTCATCACAGCTAATAGCGACAGGAGAGAATAAAATTAATAATAACAATGCAGCTAAAAATTTACTCATAAACTTACCTTACATAGACGTTGATTGCTCAATATGTAGTCGGGTGAAATTTTACGTTGTTATTATTTTAAGCTTGTACAATCTAGTTTTTGTGGCCTGAATGGAAATTAAAAAACAACACGTTATAACTTTGAATATAAGGGTTATCACGCACTAATTCCTATCCATTAAACTTCGGTTTATGCCAAAACCAGTCGAATTAAACGCTGTGCATATTCACTTGAAATAGATATTTCAAAGCCATCTTTCCAGTATAGACTGTGCGCCCTAATATGCATTCAACACCATCAAAATAAACGTTGCGCGAGTCCATAAAAATCATACGAAGCGATAGTAGCGACTATTACCTTTCATATGCCAGCTATCATTCGAGATGCTGGTTTCAGAGTGCTAGAGAAATATTTATTAAGTAGAGATCCGGTTATTTACTCTCTAACACCGCAATTTGGTTATTCACTATAGCCAAGGTTTCTTTTTGAGTGATCAAGGCAGCATCAAAGGCGGCTTGAGGTTCTTTATTTTTGATATGCTCAAAAATATCAACATGGGCCTGATACTCTTCAACGGTTACCGCAACCAGTCGATTAGTAAAACGTATGTTGATTTTAAGTGCTGTCTCAATAAAATTATTTAACTGGATAAAGAAGGGATTATTACTCGCACAGAGCACACTTTGATGAAAATCAATATCCGCTTCATGGGTATCGTCTTGACCATTGGTCGCATTTTTCATTCTAACTAATGCATGTTCAATGTTTTCTATATCACTCTCTTGGGCAAATTGTGCTGCTAACGATGCCGCTTCTGGTTCAATCGCTAAGCGAAGTTGTAAAAAATGTCTTAATAGATATAAGTCTGGCTTGCCTAGCAAAATCCAGTTAAGCACATCAACATCAAATAAATTCCAATATTTTGAATCAACGACTTTAATACCTTGTCTTGGTCGAGAGCTAATCAAACCTTTTGCCGTTAACATTTTAACCGCTTCTCTGGTTGCCGTTCGGCTAATGTTAAACTGAGTGCATAAGTCAGCCTCAGAAGGGAGGCTATCACCAACTTTATAAGTTCCTTCCATGATTTTTTTGCCCAACTCATGTACTACCTGATGGGCCAAATTACGGTGCGATGGTTCCATGTGACTGTTTTACCCTGTTTTTAACACTAATGGCCGATTATAAGCCATTTACAATTGTATGACAAATCATAGTAATGAAACATAACCCTATCCATAATGACTGAGTTATCAATCAGAAAAGAGATTGACCACCGAATAATTACTAATATGCAAGAGGTTTACCTTGATGCCATGTCCGCCATATATTTTCCCCTTGATAGGTTAATTAGAAGCACCCTCATTGTAATGTATGAAGTAAGGATATCTCTATGCATTACTCCTCTTTTTAGAATGCAAAAATGATTACCCCATATTATTTAATCAATTATTTTGATTGATCTAATGAATTTATAACGTTTGCTTATTTATTGTCGATCCATAAAATACGCCATATATTAACACTCTGTTGAAACAGTAAAATGAAAAAATCATACGGAAGTAAGGTAGATGTATTTGTTGTTATATTTTTATTAATAAGTATATTACTTGCTAATTTAGCATTAGCTGGTAATGAATTACCCGCAATAAGAGTTGAGTTTTCAAACAAATAAGAGAATGAATTTATAATAATAAATAATTCTCCTTAAATTACTAAAATCTAAAGACAAAACAGGAAGTTTTTTGATATTATTGTCGAATAAATTGGCTTGATTGATTCAAAAATAAACAGAATTAAATGCTGGTTTTAATAACGTTTTATTAGGTTTGGGTCTGTAGATACACCTCAAACTTAAAAATTCAATTACAAAAATATCACCTTTTTATTAAACAGACTAAGTAGTTGACATATTAATGATAGATTCACTCAATACAACCTTCAATTTAACTCAGGTAACTGAGTGGTTTTTTAATAATAAACTGATGATAACCACCCTAGTTATTGCGTTTGTTTTTATCACTAAACATTTAATTGTTAGATTAATAAAAAAAAAATCTAAACAAGATAAAAGACCCAAAATCAATATGGTAAATAATATATTTACCCTATTAATGATTATTGCCATCTTTAATATTTGGTCTGAAGAGATTCAAAAGTTTGCTTTTTCAATTGCCGCCTTTATCGTAGCAATTGTCTTAGCCACACGAGAATTCATTCAATGTTTTATAGGATTCGTTTACATTTTATCAAGTCGCCCCTTTCGAATTGGTGATTGGGTTCAAGTAGGTAATTATTATGGCGAAGTTCATTCTACTGATTGGGCAAAACTAACGCTGTTAGAAGTAGATAAAGATGATTATCAATATACGGGGAAAACACTGTATGTACCTAACAGCCAGCTAATTACTTCGGTCATAAAAAATCTAAACTTTTTGAAACGATACGCGATGCATCATTTCACTATTGTGCGTGACTGTAGCGTAAACCCCTTTGATTTTATAGATGAACTGCAACTCAAAGCACATGAATATTGTGATGATTTTAGAGACGTTGCCATTCGTTATAATCAACTAATAGAGAATAGATTAGAGATAAACATTGCCGGCCCAGAGCCACATATTCAAGTAGCCACCTCCGAGATTGGCGACACGCAAGTGATCTTTACTATTTTTTGCCCTACAGAAAAAGCCTTGAGAATAGAGCAACAACTGACCTCTGATTTTATGACGTTATGGTTTGAGCATAAGGCTATTAAGTCAAATAGAGAAAAACGTATCAAAGGTTAGATTTACTTCTAACATAAAAATATTAATTTATAGAAAAACAGCCTTGCTTTGGCTATTTCTGTTTACGGTAAGCGTAGGAAAAATATGAATTTTAATCGTGTGGTAATCAAAGTTGGTAGTGCCTTAGTTTCGCCAGATAAAAAAGGCTGTAGTGGTAAGTATATTCAGGCTATCGCAAGCTTTATTACTAAATGCCATCAAAAAAATAAAGAAGTTATTTTAGTGTCATCGGGTAGCGTGTCCGCTGGACGCCATTTAATTCAGCATGGTTCGCCAATTCCTTCTATTCCAACCAAGCAAGCAATGGCTGCTGTTGGTCAAATGAAAATGATGGCTAATTGGCAACGTTTTTTTGATGTGCCCTGCAGTCAATTGTTAATCACTCATGGTGATTTAAAAGATCGTGAGCGCTATATTAATATAAAAAATACGCTGCGTATTTTATTAGCCAACGGCATTATCCCTATTGTTAATGAAAACGACACGGTTGCCACTGAAGAATTAAAAGTGGGTGATAACGATAATTTAGCCGCTTTAGTTGCCCTTATTAGTGAAGCCGATTGCTTTCTTATTTTAAGTGATATTGACGGTGTTTATACTAAAGATCCTAGAACAAACGACGACGCGGTAATGATCAGAGAAATTTCTGAGATCACCGATGAAATTTATGCCATGGCAGGCACAACCAATAACCCTATTGCCACCGGCGGCATGAAAACCAAAATTCAAGCCGCTGAAAAAGCCGTTGAAAACGGTATTGAAACGTATATATTGAACGGTAGTAACAGCCAAGTATTTGACAAAATCTTAGCAGGAGAAAACCCTGGCACGCACTTTTTGGCAAGTAAAGAAGTAAGTAAGGCTAAAAAACACTGGTTAAAGCACACATTAAAAAGTCATGGGCAACTATACCTTGATAGCGGGGCCGTTAATGCGGTGAAAAATAAAGGGGCTTCACTTTTACCTTCTGGCATTTTATCGATAAACGGTGAGTTTTTAGCTGGAGAGTCACTTGAACTTATTGATGCAAAGACCAAAGTCATCATCGCTAAAGGTATTTGCCAATATAACTATCAAGATTTAGTCAAAATAAAAGGCCAGAACTCTGAAAAAATACAAAGTATTTTAGGATTTTGCCCAAGTAAAGTGATTGTGCATCGAGATGACATGGTCGTTTTATAAAGCGATGATATGCGCCTAAAGCGTCTAAATTAACTTAGTTAGCTTAGTTAGTAAGAAGGTCTGTCGTCACCTTATTATTTTCTATCGATATCAAGGTGCTTCTTTCAACTTTTATCCAGTGTGCCTTAATGTCTGAAAGCGGCTCCGACGACACAATAACGCTATTTTCACTCTGACTATAAAATAGAGAAGCGGGCCTAATATCTGCATTTGATGAATAACGAGTAAACAAACTGTGCTTTCTATTCGTTAACGCAAAGTTTATAAAAGCATTGGTTTCGGCATTGACCTGTTTTCTATAATCATTAATTTTCGATATTGTTGTTTTCATTGCTTGTTTTAATTTTTCCAATGAGGCTTCTTCATCAAAATTGATTTCATCTAGAAATATTGCAAAAGCACATTCTGAATCGGTATTTCCTTTAATAAAATCAAAGGCCTTATTTGATAAATCATTTAAGATTAAACGCCTAAACAAGTCAAATTGATCAAGCCTGCCATTATGCATCCATAAGTAACGGCCATATTGAAATGGATGGCAATTACTTTGGGAAACCGGCATACCAACTGAAGCATCTCTTACATGAGCAAAGAAGTGATGCGTGGGAATTTTACTCGCTATCTGTCCTAAATTTCGATTACTCCATGCTGGCTCAACACTAACGAAAGTGCCTGGAATAGGGTCATCATGCTGCGGATACCAACCGATGCCAAAGCCATCCCCGTTGAGGGGATTAACACGCATTTTTGCTTTTTTACTCTGCTGTACTAATGAGTTACTCGCATTAAAAATTAAAGTATTCATAAAAATACTTTCACCTGAGTAAGCGATGAATCTACACATAATAATTAAACCGTATTGTTGCTTAGCTTTCTTGTTTAGCGTTATTAATGAGCGTTATTGAACCATCCAAATGTACATCTCTTTGTGGGAAGGCAATAACAATATTATTCTCTTCAAATAACTCATCTAATCTAAAACGGATATTACTTCTCGTTATGCGTAAACCACCCTCAACACTTGAGTGTATCCAATAGGTTGTCTCGAACATTAATGAGTTATCGCCAAAATCTTCAAACGTAACCAGTGGTTTCGGTTCCTTCAAAACAGCACTTTCTTCTTCTGTCGCTTGCAAAATAAGGGCTGCTACTTTTTTTGCTGGTGAACCATAAGCCACACCAACTTTAACGGATGTTCTCACTAATCTATCGACCAAGGTCCAATTAACAACTGTATTTTCAAGTAATTTACTATTAGGTATCAGTAAATGAACGCCATCAACTCTTCTTATTCTGGTCGAACGAGTATTGATTTCTTCTACAATACCTTTGGCTTCTTCAACTTCCAAAAAGTCACCTATTCGAATGGGTCTTTCCCACATCAAAATCCAGCCACTAATGAAGTTATTGATAATATTTTGCGCGCCAAAGCCAAAACCAATTGCAATAGCACCCGATAAAAACGCAAACGCAGTAATAGGGACGTTAATTAAATCAAGTATTGTTATCGCTATAATCGCAATAGCTATAACGTAAAGAGCTCGTTGTAACAAGTGGATGATGTTTGGGTCAGTTTTTTTAGTGGTTAAACGGTTAGTTATTAATTTCACCGTCCATTTAGTGACAAAAATACCCACAATTAAAAATAGCGGAATCATCAACAAATCAGCTAAAGTAATCGGTTGCTCAGAAATCGTCATGATTTTTGATGATAACAGCGCTTTAACCTGTTCAAAATCCATAAATAATCCTCATTTATATTTTTATTTTTATCCCAAAAACACCTGTGACGGATCAACCAAAAACCTTTCTCCAATGGCTTCGCGCCCAAACAACATTAAATAACTCATATCAGAGCGATCAGTTAGGGTAATTTCAATCACCCATGACTCGTTTCCTAATTTAACAGTTGTTTCAATGACATACCGTTGCTCTGAAGTACCATTAGATGATTTTATTTTGCGTATATCACTTATTGGCGCAGTACAAGTAACGATACGGTTAACATTATGAGCATCGGGGTGAATATCAAAGGTCACATTGTATATACCATCAACTATCACTTTTGTAATATTATCGACATGCAATGATGACGTTTTTGCCCCTGTATCGACTCTAACCTCTAAATCTTCAATACCCAATTCAGGTAGGTCTATAGCTTCTAGTCGACCAATAATTATTTTATTTTTCATCTTTAATCATCTTCTGTAGTATAAATATGAACTCAAGCTTTAATTTAAAATTTTGATTCAAGCTTGAGTTCAGGTATTAACTCAAATATTAGTTCAAAGACTAATTATCATCATTTTCAGGTAACAATTGCCCTTGCACTGCTTCTATATGCTCGGCAATATCTTCATCATTTTCACTAAAGTAAGCAATGTGGAACATCGCCTCCCCTTCTTGTACCAGTGGTATATTTTGTTTACCAATTAATATACCTGCGCGTGCTGCTTGAACGTAACCAATAACATCACCATACGGACTACCAATTTCAGCTAATACTTGTCCCTTAGTAATTTGGTCACCTAAATTGACCAAATTATGTACAATACCGCTCGCATTGGCTCTTTGCCATTGACTGCCATTGGCAATGAATGGCACTGTTTTTTTCTTTTTCGATGTACTTACTTTTCTGGTCATGCCTAAATGCTGTAAAACATTCAATATACCCTTCATACCAGCCCGAATTGAAAACTCATCAAACCGTAGCGCTTCACCCGCTTCATATAATAATACTTTGGTCTGACATTTTACTGCTGACTCTCTCAGTGAGCCATCAACCAAATTAGAATTTAAAATAACCGGTACACCAAAAACTTCGGCTAATGCCTTGGTTTCACTGTCAGACATATCAGCTCTTATTTGCGGTAAATTAGAGCGATGAATAGCGCCAGTATGTAAATCAATACCGTAATCACAATGTTTCACTATTTCATTTAATAAAATATGTGCAACTCGCCCTGCCAAAGAGCCTTTTGCAGAGCCTGGAAAGCAGCGATTAAGATCACGACGATCTGGCATATAACGGCTTTGATTAACTACGCCATACACATTGACCATAGGCACGGCAATCAAAGTACCTTTGGTGATTTTTAATTTTTTTTCATGAATTAAACGTCGAATAATTTCAATACCATTTAACTCATCACCATGTACCGCGGCACTAATAAAAATAGTAGGTCCTGCTTTTTTAGCCCTAATGATATGAACAGGTAAAGAAACATCTGCATCGGTATATAATTTAGCAACGGGCAAATCTATTTTTCGTTGCTCGCCCGGAAATATATCAAAATCACCTATCGTCAATTTTTCCATACTAAATCCTCTATTACCCTTTACCAATGGTCTTATTCATATTGGGTTTTGCATTTTTTTCTAAAAATTCAAACACCATACCTGCAATATTTTTTCCTGTTGCCGTTTCAATACCTTCTAAACCAGGTGATGAATTAACTTCCATCACCATAGGGCCATTTTGTGAACGAAGTAAATCAACACCACATAAATTTAAACCCATCACTTTGGCAGCATTAACAGCAGTTTCTCGCTCTGCTTTAGATAATTTAACCACCTCAGCTGAGCCACCACGATGAAGATTAGAACGAAACTCACCTTCCGCACCTTGTCGTTTCATTGCGGCAACTACTTTTCCACCAATAACTAAACAACGAATATCGGCACCACCGGCTTCTTTAACAAATTCTTGTACTAAAATATTGGCTTTCAAGCCCATAAAAGCTTCGATGATTGCTTCAGCAGCTTTGGCGGTATCGGCTAACACTACGCCTATACCTTGAGTACCTTCTAATAATTTAATAACAACAGGCGCGCCACCGACGTTTTTAATTAAATCTTTAATATTATCAGGTTTACTAGCAAAACCAGTTCGCGGTAAACCAATGCCTTTACGTGATAATAATTGTAAAGAACGCAACTTATCGCGTGAACGGCTAATAGCAACAGACTCATTAATATTAAAGGTACCCATCATTTCAAATTGTCTTGCTACCGCCGTACCATAAAAGGTAACCGATGCGCCGATGCGAGGAATAATTGCATCATAATGCGGCAATTCTTCACCATGGTAACGAACAGTAGATTTAGTACTAGTGATATCCATATAACAATGCAAGGTATCAATAATATCAACTTCATGTCCCATGGCTTCACCCGCTTCTTTTAAGCGTTTTGTTGAATATAAATTTTTATTTCTAGATAAAATAGCGATTCTCATAATAAATACCTTTTGTTATTACTTTTTTATAGTAAAAGTAATGTAATAATTATGCTTAAGTGTATAGTCATATTAAAAAAAATAAAATGCTATATTTTGATGTGATCAATCAAAAAAATTGATTAGTGGAGTTAAACGGTAAAATGAAGATAGAGTTATTAACAACCTTTCTAGAAGTCAGTAGAACTTTACATTTTAGAATTGCGTCAGAAAATTTATTTATAACCCAATCAGCCGTCAGTGCTCGAATAAAATTGCTTGAAGGTGATTTAGGGGTTTTATTATTTGATCGTAGCCAAAAACATTTAAAGTTGACCCCTGAGGGTCACCGCTTAATAAAGCACGCTAACGAACTCATTTTTATGTGGCAAAAAGCGAAACAAGATGTTGGCATTGCGCAAAGTAATACTATGCAATTAGTCATCGGCTCTATGATGTCTATTTGGGATATAGCTTTACAAGATTGGTTGCAAAAAATTCATCGCAATATGGATGACTGTAGTTTGTTAACAACAACTTACAGCCAAATAGAACTGCATAAAAGTTTATTGAACCGAGTGATAGACATCGCATTTTTATTCGAGCCTATTTTTATTGAAGACCTTGTTACCGAACAAGTTGCTAATGTGCAACTTCATTTAGTCTCAACACAAGCAGAAGATGTTACCAACGCCTATCATTTAGACAACTTAATTATGGTCGATTATGGTGAAGCGGTTAATTCCCAGTACATGCGAGAGTTTCAATACGCTCCTGTGGCAAAGCACTTTATGAGTCAACCAATTATAGCCTTGAATTTTATTCTAGAAATGGGCGGTAGCGCTTATTTACCGAGACAAATGACCTTTGAGCACATCAGAAAAAACAAACTACATATCGTTGAAAATGCGCCAGAGTACTCTCGTGAAATTTATGCTAACTACCTTGCAAAAAGCCAAAAAGTCGATGTGATCAAACAAGCTATTGAACTTTTTAATTTTGTTAAAACTTAAAACTGCATTAACTATTGATTTACAACGAAATTAAAGCCGAGTGTAAGGTTATTTTATTTATAAACTTTGATCGCCTTTGGTTATGCTGATAGGGAAAGGAATTTCAATATTCTCTTCATCAAAAGCATTTTTAATTTGTTCATACATGCTGTTTTTTAACTCTAAAAAATTTTCTCTTTTAGCCCAAACTGAAAACTACAACGCGAGTGATGAGTATTCAAATCCTTGAAAAATATAAAGTGGTTTTGGTTCTTCCAAACAAAGCGGGTTATCAAACGCTTCTTTTTAAATAATACTTAACTTTTTCATGTCGTTACCTTCATCGCCACTAATATTCTCTCGTAGCGCATGTATGCACCATTCTTTGCTTTTATGTTCAACAGCAAGGGTAAACGTATTACTTTTTAATAAATAACTATTATTTTCCGGAAGAGGTACGACTCCCCACCATTGTTATTGTTGCATATTCCGAACCACTATGATTTTAATCGTTTTTTTAGGTATAAACCACTAAGCTATTTGTAATTCCGGTGGTTGCATGCCTTTTAATAATAAGCCAAAAATATCTGCACCGGTAATAATTCGCTTACTCTCGCCCCAAACAAGCAATACATCGTGTTCAATAACACCGTCAAATGACTTGTCTGTCGATTCACTTATTTTCATTTTCATAATAGCGCGGTTTAACATTGTCGACTCATCAGTGATAATGGTTGGACGATGACAATATTTATAAGGATCAAATTTCTCTGGTTCGAAAAATGCGTCTCTCAGAAAACCATCTGAATCCACTACGATTAACGGCTCGCCAATTTCATTAGTTAATACTACCCAGCGGTGCCCAGACTTATTTAATAATTGCAAAAATTCATTATTTGCCCCTGATGTTATATCAGGAATAATAGGTAAATCCATTTTCGTTGGTAGTGCGATAATCGAATCAGGGTCAATCAATTCGCCCTCTTCTGCGACTGAAATTTTATCCAGTTTAAAAAAGTTTAATGCGCCAATCCCTTCAACATGGTTAATATCTGTTTCTTCAGATTCTATATGTTTACGAATAATGCTACTCAGTTCACTTTCTGCTAAGTAGGTAATACCTTCTTTTCCTAACCAAGCATCAAGTATTAATGCACTAGGCTTGGCAACAGGATAAAATAATATTTGATAAAATTTAATGACCGGCGATAGTAAACTCCCCATTTTCAAAGCATTTCTTGAAAAGTAAGCTTGCGGCGTAATTTCGCCAATCACGGTAATTGCAATAGTAGAGAATAAAAAAGCACTAATACCAGCCAAGGCTGAATCTGACAACAAGGTTAGTAAGACATTAATCCCTACATTTCCCCATAAAATAGTGGCTAATAAGAAATTAGAATCATTTCTTAAGGCCAAAACATTGTTCGCGGCTTTGTTGCCTTTACCCGACTCGACTTCAAGCTGAAGACGACTTAATGAAAATAAAGCTATATTTAATCCTGAAAATATTGCCGATTGCGATATACATAACGCGATAGCAATCCAAGTAATAATATCTAATGACATAGGTCCACCAAGTGAATAATATTTTTGTGTGTTTGTACTTGCTCAAGAGTGTATAGGTGAACAAGTCGTAAAGATAATTAATAATTTTAGTTAAGATAACAAAAATAAGTGACCAAATTAATCACCCTATTTAACTTTTTATCAAGTAATATTTAGTTTGTACTATTTACTTGATAAATAAAATATTAACATTCAAAAAGTGAGAAATTCATGATTAAATGTATGCTTTTAAAAGCCGACAAAACTTGTATTTATGGCGGCGAAGAATTGATTAATACGTGGCGTGAGCATACAAACTCTTATTTATGGTTAGATATTGATTCACACGACAAACAAGAAGAGCGACAGCTATTACAAAAGATGGGGTGCCATTCACTAGCGATAATGGATGCGCAAAGAGACCGTCACCCACCCAAAATAGAGTTATTTAACGATTATATTTTTATGCTTTATCGTGGTATCTATCAACCCAAAGATGATTTGTTATTTGATCATTTACAAATTAGCATGTTTGTCGGTATCAATATTTTAATCACCAGTCACGCTAAAGATTCTATGTCTATAGAACACTTATTTAGCGCTGAAGGTGCGAAGTATTTACGCAAAAGTCCAATCACATTAGCTTTAAGAATATTTCATTTTAGTTGCGGTATTTATTTAAATAAATTATTTGAATTTGAAGAGAAATTAGAGACGCTTGAAGATCAGTTTCAGCTTGGCGGTGACGATAAAATGATGCAAGAAATCACCTTATATCGCTCTAGGCTTACCAAACTAAAAAGAACATTTAGTTATCACAGCAATATTGGCAGTGAGTTAAAAATATTAGTAACCGATGATACGCCAATTATAAATCAAGCCGAGCTGCATACCGTTATCGATGTACATGAAAGAATTGAGCGTTTATTGAGTTTATCTCAAATGCATTATGATATTTGCAGTGACTTAATTAATGGGTATTTATCGGTTACCTCGCATCAATTAAATGCCACTATGCGGGTATTAACCGTGATTACCGCAATATTTATTCCGCTAGGTTTTTTAGCGGGAGTTTACGGCATGAATTTCGAGCATATTCCTGAATTAAAAGTAACTTATGGCTATTATTACTTACTCGGATTTATGGGGTTTATAGCGACAAGTTTAATAGTTTTGTTTAAGAAAAAACGATGGCTTTAACATAGCGTCCATTTAAAAAATGACGACAAACAATCACTTTTTGCAAGTTAGATGATTAAAAATCATTAGGACATTAGCCGTATTTAATAACTAATGTCCTATTCACATTAAATTTCCTGGTGCTCATATCCTATAAATTTCTTACTTAGTGCTATCCACATAGGACTAATAAGTAAAGATAAGGATATAACGCAAATAGCGAGTTGATAACCATGCTGATTAATAATATTGGCTTGGCTACCAACAGCAGCTAAAACAAAACTAAACTCACCTATTTGTGACAATAATACTCCTGTATATAGACTTTCTTTCCATGAAAAATTAGATATTTTAAGGATCCCCGCATTAATAAATGTATTAGTCACTAAGGCCGCAAATACTAATGCAATAACTTGCAGCCAGTTAGCTATTAAAAAATCGAGGTCAAGCATCATACCGACAGAGATAAAAAATACCGCAACAAAAAGTACTTTTAATGGATGTAAACTGTGGTGAACCCACTGAGTTTCTTTAGCTGCTCCAATTAACATGCCACCAAGAAAAGCCCCTAGTGCAGTTGATAATTCGAACCATGCCGTTAGCATAGATAAGCCAAAGCAAATACCTAAAGCAGCAAACAATTGCAATTCGTGATCATTTTTCAACCATTTAGATAATGGGATATGAACAACTTTCTTGATAATAATAAAAGCTAATAATGCTGCTGCGATAATAGAGCCAAAGACTTGCTTACCAATGTGGACACTTTCCACAGTATCTGTTTTATATAAGCCAATAATAATTAACATAGGGATAATGGCTAAGTCTTGCGCTAACAATATACCTAATACTCCTTGGCCAACTTTAGAGTCAAGCGTATTACTGTCTTGAAGTAGTTTGATCACTATAGCAGTACTACTTAAACTGATGACAAAACCAATAAGAATGACGCGTTCTATACCCCATTGAAAATATAAACCGAGCATCCAAACAAAGCCAACACTTAAGATTATTTGAAATAAAGTACCAAAAATTGCGAGTTTCCAATTTTCTATGAGTTTATTTGCATCCGTTTCCATGCCAACAAAAAACAATAAAAAGACAACCCCCGCAGCGCCTAACCGGGCAATATTTTCTGTGTCATTGACGAGTCCAATTCCCCATGGCCCGATGATAATCCCAACAATTAAATAGGCAACAACATGAGGTTGATGAATAAGTTTAAGTATGAAGCCTAGTGTGAGTACAATAAAAATTATACTGACCATCTGCGGCATAAATGGGTCTAAATGCATAATAATCCTTTAACGATATATAACGGGTTTAAAAAATACAAACCGTTGAAAAATTGTAATAAATATTAATAAATACGATATACTCAAATAAAGGTCCTTGGGGTGTAATAACATATGATAACAGAGCAATTAATTTGGTTTATCGACAGTCGATTTTATTATCAAACGACCTCGTTGGAGAAAATTATTCGTCTTGCCAACATTCATCAAAAGTCTATTAAAGTGATTATCGATGCAAGTACCCAACTTACAGGACATGGATATTGGCATTTATTTAATGACAAAGATGCTTTGTCGAAAGAGTTGATGATCACCATAGAAGCCAAAAAAACTCAACTGCTTAAGTATTTTTCGATGAGTGCTATCAAAGCAGAAGTGATAATTAACCAATCGGCTAATTATCTCGCGACACTTAACACTAACGTTGAAAGTAATATTAACAGTATTGTTATTATAGAAGATAATAGCGCTAAAAAACGACACTCTATTTTCCAACATCTCGCTGATATAAACGCACCGGTTTTACTCTTAACAAAGAATGCATGGAAACAGCAAATAAGTTTTTTAGTTGCTGTTGATCCTTTACACGAACATGCTCGTCCAGAAATGATAGATAACAATATTGTTTCACTGACAAAAAATTGGGTAGACAGGTTAAAGGCTAAGTGGACAGTCGTACATTGTTTTTATATTGCTTCAGTTTTAACTAAATATAAAAAAAACATTCAATCAATGCATCGCGATGGTTTGGATGATTTTGCAAAAAAACTTAGAATACCTCCAGAGCAATCTGTTTTATTAGAAGGTATTCCAGAAGAGGCATTGGTATTATACATTCGTCAACATCACGTTGATATTCTCGCTATTGGTTTGGTTGCTAGAAATCAGTTAGAACAGTTATGGATCGGGAGTACAACAACCGCATTATTATGTGATCTTCCTTGTGATATCTTACTTATTAAAAATTAAGGCTATGACATATCACTAACAAACTAAATATTCATATTTAACCTGAACTCTGGATAATGAGTGCTTGATATTTAATCAAAAAGACTGATTTATCTTATAAAACAAAGACATAACAAGGTCAAGGTTGCTATATCCACTATCAATGTTTCATTCTATTCTATTATCAAGGCAAAACGTTTATGAATAGCTGGCTATTTATCGACGTTTTAACGCTGAGAATGGGATAAAAGGGAATGTTGAGCAAGTGCTGCTTATCCAGAGTTCAGGTTATTTAAAGTAAAAAACTCAAATCAAATAGTTCACTTAAGTTAAATGAACTATAAAATTTGAGTTACTTTAAGCATTATTAACTTGCTTAACCCGCTTGTACCTAATCTTTAGGTAATACTTTTATAGGCTTATAATAACTAGACTCTAGCTCATCATTAACGCACGTTAACAAATAAGCATTAAGACTTTGACTTTCAATGCTGTCCTCTTTCGCATAATCTTTACATAAGCTAACAAGACTCATGACATAACTTTCTGATGCTTCCATCAATTCAGGTTCAGACGCTTCTTCGCTATAAGCTACATTTGAAGATAGCGCTAATAACGTTAGTATCAACATTGTTTTTTTCATTTTTCTTTCTTCCAATAAAAAGTTAATTAAATATCCCAATAGTTACTAAACGAGTTGAGCTGTCTATCGAGTGATCTTTGTTCATGAATTGAATCCAGTTTTTGCCTGGTAATATATTTATCTTTAACAGCCTTTCTAATCGCTTTTTTACTATTCAGAGACATTACCGAATCATAATCCATTTCAAAATCTGCAATAGCAGAATCAAAACCTGAATTACTGTTAATTTCTATATCAGTACTTTCAGACTTATCACTATTCATTTTTTTACCTTATAAAAAGAATCCGTTAATTTTCATAAGATAATGTGCTTAATTTTTAAAATTAGAAAGCAAAAAATTTTTGCTCTGTTAATAAAAATTTTTTATCAAACTGGCTTTATAGGGATAGTTAGAATCAGGAAATAGGAGGGAATTAGCTAAGAGAAAAGAAGATAAGATCAGAGAAAATAAACATACGACGATTCATATGTTTATCTACAGTATTATTTATAACCGTTCCATTAAGTTTGTGTCTTGTTGTGCGCAGGAAAAACAATTCTGGAGTAGGCCCTTGATTGACCAATAGTGGGCTATTGGGATTAAGAGTAACGCCGCCTTGGAGTATGTTAACCTGCATCAATGGGCAGTGATTTATGGGATTGGTATTACCTGTTTTCTAAAGCAATAATAACGTACCACAGCCAAGAAAAGCGATAAAACCAAAGATATCGGTGACTGTTGTTAGAATTACGGCTCCGGATAATGCGGGGTCTATGTTGAATTTATTTAACATCCACGGCACCCAAACCCCCGAGAGTGAAGCGACAATAATATTACCTAAGATAGCGATACAAATAGTCAGGGATAACATAGGGTTACCAAACCAGAAAAAGGTAATAATCCCGATAACAGCTGACCATAAAAGACCATTGATCACGCCAACTTTCAATTCTTTTTTTACAATATCTTGTCTGTTAGCATCGGTGATTTGCCCTAAGGCTAAACCTCTGATAATTAATGTTAATGTTTGACTTCCTGAAATCCCCCCCATTGATGCAACCACAGGCATTAGCACAGCTAAAGCAACTACTTGCTGCAAAGTAGCTTCGAATAGCCCGATAAACCAAGAGGCCAAAAAAGCAGTGATTAAATTGATCCCTAACCAGATAGCCCTGTTTTTACTACTTAACCAAACATTAGCAAATAAATCTTCTTCATCGCTTAAACCCGCGGATTGTATTAATTGGTTATCTTTTTGTTGTTCTTTAAATTTAAACGCTGCATGTAAATCTAGACGTCCCGTTAAACAACCCTCCGCATCTATTATAGGTAGTGCCGATTTTCCGGAAGATATAACTTCATCTACCGCTTCTGTTATGTCTTTATTTGCATCAATTCCCAATATTTCTTGATAAACAACATCAATTAATGGCTTATCATCGTCCAAGCTTAATAATTGACTAATCGGTATACCACCTAATAACTTAGCTTGATTATCGATAACATAAATGATGTCAGTTAACATGGGTTGATTTCGCGCACAAAGCTTCTTTGCTGCTGATACTTTTAACTTGTGCGATACATTAATTTCGTCATAGCTTTGCCAATGGCCCACTTCAATATCTGAGTAATCTTGTGCCTTTTTAAAGTGTTCTTTTTGTTTTGCTGTCATTTTAGTAACAGCATATTCAATAAATCGCTCACTCAAACCTTCGGTGAGTTCAAGTAAGCTGTTTGCATCTAGACGGTCAAACAGTGGAAGACAGGCATCTTCATCCAGTTCATTTAATAACATTTGTCTAGATTCATTCTTCATTTCTAGAAAAATGCTTTGTTGGAAATCAATGCTAAATAATCCCCATAACATCAATCGTCTATTGAGCGGGAATGCTTCCAAAAAGGTAGCTACATGTTCTGGTAATAAATCTCTTTCAATATCAGAGGCTAAGTCAGTTAATTGAAGGTCATTAGCAAATAGCTCATCCGATTTTTCGATGTATTCCGTAAAGAGTTCTAAAGACATAGCTTTATCCTAGGGTAATAATGTTTGATAAACGTTTTGGATTAATCGAAGTAATATTTTACGTTTTATAGATAGACCAACATTGCAACTTTTTCTATTCGCCTATCGCGTTATTGTTAATTCCATTATTTTACATGGGTTTTTCTTTCACTATAACGACTTATAGCATAAGCGATATATTAAAACATAAGCAAGGCAAGGGCTATAACCAAGCGAACTATAACGCTAAAGTTTGTAATATTAGTGTCTTTAGCAAATAGTTTTTCCCCATACTTAGTCGCTTCCTAAAAAATAGCTTGCTTCCGCCCGCCTTAATTGTATTATAAATAGTATTGTATCCATGATTTAAATATACGAACTATGATAAAGTTATTATTACCGCTGATGGTTACCACCACTTTACTACTATCTCCTTATGTCGATGCCAAAGCGCAAAAGCGTGAACCATGGGAAAACAATCAAGTCTTTGCCATTAATAAAGAAGCACCACACGCAACGATGTTTCCCTTTCTATCTCGTGATGCAGCACTTATTAATGTTAAAGAACAAAATGATAACTTTTTACTACTCAATGGATTATGGAAATTTGACTGGCAACGTTCACCAAAAAATAAACCTGAAGGCTTTCAAACAGCCAATTTCAACGATGAACAATGGTCACAAATTCCCGTTCCAGGTAACTGGGAAACTGAAGGTTTTGGTTACCCTATTTATTTAGATGAGCGTTTCCCCTTCACCACCACATGGCCTGATGCGCCAAAAGATTACAATCCGATAGGCTCTTACCGTAAACCTTTTAATCTGCCAAAATCATGGCAAGGCAAACAAGTTTTTCTTCATGTCGGAGCCGCTAAATCATCATTAGATGTTTGGCTAAATGGCGAGAAAGTCGGTTTTAGTCAAGGCTCTAAAACGCCCGCAGAATTTGATATCAGTAAGTACCTTAAAGCAGATGAAAACTTACTCGCCTTTCAAATTCGCCGCTGGACAGATGCCAGTTATTTAGAAAGCCAAGATATGCTGCGTATATCAGGCATCGAGCGTGATGTTTATCTTTACGCTACACCTAAGCAGCATGTTTTTGATGTTCATGCTAAGCCAACATTAAATAAAAACTTTACCCAAGGTACGTTAACTGTTGATGTTACTTTAAAAAACTATGACAACAAAAAGGCTAACCAACACGTTGAAGTAGAACTGCTAGACCCTCGTAGTAATATGAAGGTACTGCTGAGTAAAAAGAGTAACGTTAAGTTATCAGCTAAAGGCTCTATTGAAGTATCCCTTGCCGGTAACATCCAGCAACCCGCGTTATGGTCAGCTGAAACCCCTAACCTTTACACCTTGCTGGTTAATTTAAAAGATTCTAAAGGTAATACCATTGAATCAGTGCGTGATGATATTGGTTTCAGGCATTTAGCCGTGGTCAATGCTCAACTGACTATTAATGGTAAAGCTATTACTATTCGCGGTGTCGATCGTCACGAAACCGATCCACAGCACGGTCATGTAGTCACCAAAGCTTCGATGGAAAAAGATATTCAATTGATGAAGCAATTTAATATCAATGCAGTACGCTCTAGCCATTACCCTAACAATCCTTACTGGTATGAGTTAACTGATAAATACGGTTTATATGTTATCGATGAAGCAAATATCGAATCTCATCCATTAGCCATTGATGAAAAAACGCAGTTAGGCAATGAAATGAGCTGGTTAGCTGCCCATTTAGATCGCACCCAACGTATGTTTGAGCGTGATAAAAATCACCCTTCTATTATTATCTGGTCATTAGGTAATGAAGCGGGTAAAGGCAAGATATTTGAAGCCACCTACAAATGGTTAAAAGACAATGATACTAGCCGACTAGTCCAGTATGAGCCGGCAGGAGAAGCACACTACACTGACGTTTTTGCACCTATGTATCCGTCAATTGAACGTTTAATCAAGTATGCTGAGTCTGATCCAAGTCGCCCAGGCATAATGATTGAATACGCCCACGCCATGGGTAACTCCGTTGGTAATTTAAAAGATTATTGGCAAGTCATTGAAAAGTACGATGTGCTTCAAGGCGGCTTTATTTGGGATTGGGTTGACCAATCACTAGAATACACCAATGAAAACGGTGTTAAATATTGGGCTTATGGTAAAGATTTTCATCCTGACTTAGCTAGCGATGGTAACTTTTTAAATAACGGTTTAATGAGCCCTGATCGCAAACCAAACCCTCATGCTTTTGAAGTAAAAAAAGTGTATCAAGCCATTCGCTTTGCTGCGCTAGATCTTAATAAAGGCAGCTACGTCACTGAAAACCGCTATGATTTTATCGATTTAGCGCAGTACGATTTACATTGGAAAGTGGAAGCTGATGGTGAGTTATTCGCTCAAGGCCATCAATCAATGCCGTCAGTTAAACCCGGTAAAAAAGCGGCCATTGAGGTATCGCTGCCAACATTACCAAGCAGTGATAATAAAGAATATTTCATTACCTTATCTGCGGTATTACCATCGCCTCAAGGGTTGTTATCAACTGGACACGAATTAGCCTTTGAGCAGTTCAAATTACCGGTAAAGCTTGCCCAAGCCAAAGTATCGCCACGCACAGCTAACCTATCTAAAATGACTATTAAGCAAGACAGCAACAGCACTTTGGTTATTAAGAGTAACGATACCCAAGTAACCTTCAATAAAACTAGCGGTTGGTTAACACAATATAGTCATAACAATACCAACTTACTTAAAGCGCCACTAAAGGCTAACTTTTGGCGGGCACCAACAGATAATGACTTAGGTAATGGTATGCAAAAGTGGGCGGCAATTTGGCAGACTGCCAGTGACAATCTTACCTTAACGTCATTTACATCGACAAAAACTGCCAACGGCATAAAAGTGATAACGCACCATACAACAGCAGATTTCAATGGTGATTATCAGGTTGAATATCTTATAAAGCATGATGGACAAATACATGTTCAAAACAACTTAACCATAGAATCTGGGCAAACATTACCTAACTTGCCACGCTTAGGCATGCAATTAACCATGCCAGGTGAGTTCCAACAATTATCATGGTTTGGTCGTGGTCCACATGAAAACTATGCGGATAGAAAAACATCGGCACAAGTATCTTTATATAAAAGTTTAGTGAAAGAGCAAATTCATCATTATATTCGTCCACAAGAAAATGCCAACAAAACGGATGTACGCTGGCTTGCCTTGAAAAATAACAAGGGCTCTGGATTGTTAGCGGTAGGTGATCAATTACTTAATGCCAGCGCTTGGCCATACAAGCAAAGCGACATTGATTTTATCGCCGGCAAAGATGGCTCTGAATCAGCGTCTGGATTAGTGCCGGTAACCACTAAACGTGGTGCAGAAGTGCCGATGAGAAATTTAGTGACGGTAAATATTGATCACAAACAAATGGGTGTGGGTGGTGATACCTCTTGGGGACGCTTAGTGCATGCCCAATATACTATCCCAGCAAAAAGTTACCAGTACGGTTTTACCTTAGTCGCTTTTAGTGCAGCACCTGCTAGCGCTAAACCTTCAGGTGAAGCAGTAAGTTCAGCTGAACTGGCGCGCAGTGTAAAAGTTAAATAAATCGTAACGTTATCAACATTAACAACGTTAATTAATACCAAATAGACTAAGTACAAGCTGTGCGGCAGTGCATGGGTTAGATTTTAAAGAGGCAATAATGACTACAGCTAAAACACCTGATTTTTCTGACATTGAGATTCTTCAATTATTAACTCAGCAATACCAATTGTCGGGACAATTAAAAAGCCTGCCCGGTTATTGCGATCAAAACTTATTACTGACTACTGCTGATCATGAGCAATATATTGTAAAAATTGCTAACTCAGCCGAGCCAGAAATTGAGTTGGCAATGCAAAATGCAGCCATGACACATTTAACTGAAAAAAAATGTGCCGTGCCTCATGCATTAGTTAATAAACAAGGTGATACCATCACCACGATGACCGATGGACAGCAAAAGTCTTTCTGTATGCGTGTATTAACCTTCCTGCAAGGACAGTTTTATGCCGAGGCAAATAGCCTCAGCCATACCCCTGCCCTTTGGTCTGACTTAGGTAAATTTATAGGCCATCTTGATCTTGCCCTCGCTGATTTTCAGCATCCCGGTGCCTATCGTTATCTTGATTGGGATTTAGCCCAAGGTTATCGAATGTGTATGAGTAAAAAACATCTACTCAACACCCAACAAGCCGCTATTGTTGAAAAATTCTTATCTATGTATCAAACACAAACAATGCCGTTGTTAGCGCAATTACCCCAAGGCATTATTCATAACGATGCCAATGATTATAATTTGCTGATAGATGATATGAATGCACCGAGAAAAATAACTGGGCTCATTGATTTTGGCGATATGGTATATAGCCATATCGTTAATGAATTAGCCATTGCTTGCGCTTATGCGTTAATGGGCGAAAAAAGCAAACAACAAGATATTCTGAGCACATTTAAAACTATTGTTGCTAGCTACCACCAAGTTAGACCATTACAAGATGTTGAATTAGAAGTACTGTATTCGTTAGTTGCCTTACGTTTATGTACTACCGTCTGTAACTCAGCCTTAGCTATAATAGAAGAGCCTGAAAATGATTATTTATTGATATCAGTGAAACCTGCTTGGCAGTTACTTGAACAATTCAGCGCGTTAAATTCTTACGCTGTGTTATGTCAGTTACGTCAAGCCTGTCAATTAACTGTTGATAGCGGAAAATTGCCTGCAGACATCATCAGTTACCGCAGTAAACATTTAGGTAAAACGTTAAGTTTAAGCTACCAAGAGCCATTAAAAATGGTCCGCGGCCAAGGGGCATATTTGTTCAACGAGCAAGGCGTACCGTATTTAGATATGGTGAACAACGTCTGCCATGTTGGTCACTGTCACCCTAAAGTAGTTGCTGCTGCGCAAGCGCAAATGGCCAAGCTCAATACCAATACTCGTTACTTACATGACAACATCATTAATTACGCTGATAAACTGCTAGCGACCATGCCAGACGAGTTGTCCGTCTGTATGTTGGTAAATTCAGGCAGTGAAGCCAATGAATTAGCCTTTCGCTTAGCGCGTTATTACACCAAAGCCACCGAATTACTTGTGGTCGATGGTGCTTATCATGGCAATACCAATGCCTGTATTGAAGCCAGCCCTTATAAATTTGATGGCCCTGGCGGTGAAGGAGCACAGCCTTATGTGCATAAGGTAAGCTTGCCTGATCCTTACCGAGGCGAGTTTTTAGGTAATACGCCAGAATCCGCTAATGCGTATGCCAATAGCGTTAAAGAATCACTGGCAAAAATAGAGCGTGCCGGTAAAAAGCCTAGCGCCTTTATTTGTGAATCACTGCAAGGTGTTGCCGGGCAAATTATTATGCCTGACGGTTATTTAACTAACGTTTATCAATTAGTACGAGACGCTGGCGGCGTTTGTATTGCCGATGAAGTACAAGTTGGCTTTGGTCGAGTCGGCACTCATATGTGGGCGTTTGAAACCCAAGACGTGGTGCCTGATATTGTTACTTTAGGCAAACCTATTGGTAATGGTCACCCAATGGCCGCCGTTATTACTACGCAAGCAATTGCTGATGCTTTTGTCACAGGTATGGAATATTTTAATACCTTTGGTGGTAACCCTGTCTCTTGTGCTATCGGCATGGCGGTACTTGATGTTATCGAAGAAGAACAGTTACAAAAACATGCGTTAATCACCGGTCAATACTTCCAAGAAAAGCTAACAGAACTTCAACAGCAATTTAAGCTTATTGGGGATGTACGCGGTTTAGGTTTGTTTATTGGTGTTGAATTAGTTGAAGACCGCATAACTAAAAAACCCGCTACCGATAAAACATCCTGGTTAGTGGAGTTTTTCAAACAACACCGTATATTGCTCAGCACCGAAGGCGCCTTTTACAACATATTAAAAATTAAACCGCCATTAGCTTTTACCCAAACTGATGCGGATAAATTTATTGAGGTGCTTCGTTTAGGGTTAACTGAGCTCGAGAATAATTCAGTTAATAACTAATTCAGCGATTTAATTCGTCATTCAAATCACATAAATCACACGACCAACACAACGAGAAGTACAGTAATAATAAGGGGGCTCTACTAAACTTATTACTGCTTTCTTGCTGTAGCTATAATATTTACAACATGATTGAGCAATGATTTTTATACATAATTCAATCATGTTAATTGTTTTGCATATTGGTTGATGTCTGCTGTTATCTTGTATTTTTGGAAGAGACTATTATGCGTATGTATAAAAAGTTATAAACATGATTAAAATAGAATAATAAACTCTAAAAAACTATTGCAAATAGTTAATGATTGAACTAAAAAATACAGTGTAAATTAAATTGTATTATGGAGTTTATTCATATGATTAATGTAACTATATCAAAAGACAGTTTTAAGTCTGTTAGACGTTTTTATGACGATAAAAATTACCCTAAAGGAATCAGTCGCTCGGGTGATTTCACTTTAAACGAAACCCACATTTTAGAGGAATATGGGGTTGCATTAAAGGAACTATCAATAGGGCTTCGTATACCCATAACCGATGATGAACAACACTTTGTAGATGTTTGTCATGGTCGAGCGGAAATTGAAAGTGTGATCGAAAAAACATGGGTGAAATATAATGATAAAGTTTTAACACCCAAACAATTTCATACTCTCTTTGGACAGACCAAAATATCAACTTATGAAGAAGAAGAAGAAGAAGAAGAAAGTCCAGATGACGATACAGATTAGATGAGCATATCATTATATACTGGTACTTGACTGAATACATTCAGCTAGGTAATAAGAAATAATTAGCCATAATGCATAAATATTTCTTTGTATACCTAACTGTGTATTACTAAAACGCTAGTTATATGGCATTAAGGGGTACATAGATATGGCCCCCTTTAAGCCTTGCAGACATCCATTGTAAGTCTTAAATAATCGTGATTTTTTTGTAAACTATCATGAGTTGAAGTTTCCCACAGAGCTAACAAAACGCTCAAGGCATTATTTAGTAGAGTTTATTTTTTTATTGTTATTATAATCCTTTGGAAATAACTCATTCTCTTTTTTCTTTTGAAAACTCAACCAGTTAATCCAACCAAAAATGATACACATCAACCAAGTAAAATAATCAATTAACAGTAATTCATTCCTTTGTACACCCACATTACGTATAAATGCAGACCACTTCAGAAAGCCATTACCTTGTTTGAATTTAAATACCCTATCATCGTGTACGGCCCATAAGTAATTATATTGAAAGCAGAAATCATGCAAAATTACGGGAATTAATAATAACCCTGTTGGCGAATATAAAAGCCAAACAATTGCAGGGTATGAACTTCCATCAAAAACAAACCCTTGAGGTACAACAACAACTCTCTTGTTGGGCAATACGTAGTGCCAATCTTCAATGAGTTGCCATTGACGTTTTCTAAAAAGTAATCGCCATAATTTGGATACAAGTGAAAAATGTTGCGTTTTTATTGGGTATGGTTGCAGTTTTGGCATTTCCATAACGTTTATAATTTAATTAATAATGAATGTCATAATTTTACAGTTAAATGGGTATAAAGACAAAACGCAAAATTTTACTTGGACTAATCCAAAAAATCTATCAACGCCCCTCACTTAGGAGAACGATATTTTTTGAGTGATTAACTGCATACATCGAATAAGCGATTAATGTTATGTAAAGTCATGCCTGCCAGCTGATAAAGGACTATCCATAACGTTTACTGATGATGATTTTTCAGCTGAAGTTTTCACCATCAAATACTTCACTTTAAAGCCCGCATACGCACAGATAATGCCGATAATCGGCGATAGCCAATTAAAGAAACAAAACACCGCATAGTCCAATGGATTGATCAGTAATACCGACTGCATATAAGCACCACAGGTATTCCAAGGAATCAAAGGAGAAGTTACTGTGCCGCCATCTTCTAAAGCGCGTGATAAGTTTTCTGGCGCAAGCGAGCGGCGCGTGTACTCGTCTTTAAACATACGTCCGGGCATAACAATTGCGATATATTGATCAGCGGCAATACAGTTAGTACCAAAAGCCGTCACTATCGTGGTTGAAATCAGCGTTCCAACACTGCTGGTCACGCCTATTAAGCTTTCAACAACGCGCTTTAATAAGCCTACTTTTTCCATTATTGAGCCAAAAGTCATGGCTGAGATGATTAACCAAATGGTATTAAGCATTGAGCCCATGCCGCCGCCACTTAATAAATTATCAACGACTTTATTACCAGTATCAAGTGATACACCTGCGAACATAACTTGCCAAACCACCATAATATTGGCTTCTACTGCAGATAAACCATCATTGGCATAATAGATAATAAGGTCTTGTTGAAATAATACCGCCCATACCGCGCCAGCAATAGCGCCAATGCCTATTGCAGGAAACGCAGGCATTTTATTAACCGCTAAGAGCAAGGTGATAAACAACGGAAGCAGCAAATACCAAGCGATAAAAAATTCACTTTCTAAACTTACTAGCAGTTGTTCAATGTCAGTATTCGAGACTTGGCTGGTATTATTTAAGCCGAGGAAGAAAAATAATATCAAGGTAATAACAAAACTAGGCACCGTACTCCACATCATATTTTCAATGTGAACAAACAATTCAGTACCGGCAATGGCTGGCGCAAGATTGGTGGTATCTGATAACGGTGAGAGTTTATCGCCAAAGTAAGCACCGCTAATAATTGCGCCTGCGGTCATAGGACCAGATGCACCAATGCCAGAAGAAACGCCCATTAAAGCCACACCTATAGTGGCAGCTACCGTCCAGCTACTGCCAATGCATAAGGCGACTAATGCACAAATAATGCAGCAACAAATATAAAAATACTGAGGATTTAGAATTTGCAGGCCAAAATAGATCATCGTGGGTACTGTGCCGGCCAGCAACCAAGTGCCTATTAGTGAGCCTACTGCTAATAAAATTAAAATGGCGCCCAAGGTTAAGCTAATGCCTTTGACAATGCCTTCTTCAATTTCATGGCGTTGGTAGCCATTTTTCAAACCAATGATGCAAGCAATACCCGCACATAACATCAGTGCAATTTGATTAGGTCCTGACGACGAATCATCGCCAAAATAATAAACAGCGAGAAAGAGTAAACATAGTAATACTGCAATAGGAAATAAGGCATCAAATAATGTTGGTTTTTGTCTTTTTTTTATCATATTCATCTCGCCTTTTATTTTCATGCCTATGTGGTTAACTAAGGCGCTAGGGTAATGTCATCTTCGCAATCTCTGATCTAAGCGCCAGCCGTTTTTACAAACAAAAACGGCGATTAAATAGTTATACCAAGTTGATTAAGTTCTTTCCCACTCAGCGAGAATTAAAAGGCTTAGAGGCAAGGCATTGATTGAAGAGAATGGTTATTCCCTTATCAAAATCAATAACGCAGCATGTAAACCTTTTAAACTCGCCCTCTGGGAGCTTTCTCGATGTTCACTAACATCGTTAAGTTTATTTGATTTAGAATGACTAAACCGAAACAAATTTGCCTTGTTAATGAACATCGAGCAGAGCTCTGAGTTGGGAAGAAATTTAATCAAATTGGTATTACTATCTAATCGCCGTATGTTTATTCTATTTAGCTACATGATTATGATGACCAATAGTCTCACCATGAGCTGTTAGCGCCGATAACCATTTATCAATTTGTTCAGGCTTGTCCGGTGCAGCACTAACACCTGCCGGCATTTCGTTATTCAATACTGACTCAATCGCTAAACTTACCGGTAACGATACTAAACGAGCCATTGCTTGCCCTTGCGCGTTTCCTTGGCTATCTAGATTATAACTTTGATGCCAAACAACCTTGCCTGCTTGGCGAACTTCAAGCTCTACACACATCACTACGCGATCAGCTTCGTTTTCGTCATACAGGTACTTTTGCTCAAGCTCTTGACTAATTTCAAGTAAACGCGCTTCGCCACTACTGCCTTCTAACGTCGCTATTTCGTCAAATAATGGCTGCCACGCTGTAGACCAGCCATTTAAGCGCAAGGTTCCACGCACAAACTCTTGTACATCCCAATCATCTTGAAAATTATACTGTTTGATGAAAGGCAGTGAATCTCTGTTTGGGTACGCTTGAAAAATTTCATTATGATCAGCTAACTTCGCTTGGTATTCGCTTAATGCTTCCCAAGGTGCATTTGACGTTTTAACCATGCCATCTGCTTGCCATTGAGCCTTTGAACGCAATGCTTTTAATACACCTAAAGGTGACCAGCTAAATTTATATTTAAAATCATTAGCAACTTTAGGGAAACCACCACAATACGAACGGAAGTAATGTTGGTTTTCAGCTGAAAACTCAGCACTATTTTGATAACTATCAACCAGTAAATGCGCTAATAAATGATCAATACCTGGGTCTAAACCCACTTCATTAACAAAACACAGATTTAAGGCTTTTGCTTGTGCATCTAATTCAGCCATTTCGGGTGCGATATAACTACTCGAAACAAAGTGAGCTGCATGCTTCAAACAAAACTGCGCCACGGTTATGTGCAAGGTTGCTGGCAGCATAGACACCAGTACATCGCCTTTTTGAACGGTATCAGCTAACGCATCCCAATCTAACTGACGAATATCAACCACTACATCTTCATTTTTCAGTGCTTGCTCGGCTTTTGCCAAGCTACGATTCCAAACAATAAGAGGTGTGTCTTTTTTTGCTAATTCGATAATACCCGGGGCTGCCGATAGTCCGGCGCCTAGCCAATGTATAGTATTTTTCATGTTCATCCTTTATAGATTGATATACCAATTGAACTAATTAAGTGATCATTTTCAAATGGTATAAGTTTTGCTCATAAACAGAGCGAGTGCTGTAGGCCAAACGCCTTGAGATTTATCATCAAGCGTTAATAAATGTGTTAAGAGTTGTTCGCCATAATCTTCACTACTCTCTTTAGGTAAAAGTGAAGGCAGGTGATCAATCGCAATAAGGTCAAGCACCTTAGAGTGATCAATACGTAAACATGGCGCTTTGAATGTCGTACATTGCTGATAAATGGGTAATGGGTTGTAGCTTCCGTAAGGATCACAACTCACATCAACAATCACAGAGAGTTTTCTATCTTCTTGGCTAAGTAATTCACTGGTGATAAATGGCGGTAAGTCTTGATTAATTAACACACAATTAATCAAGATATCAGCTTGGTTAATCTCAACAAACGGACCACCCTTTTTAGTTTCTGCCATGTCCCATTCAAGCACTTCAAGACAAAGCGCTTTAGCTAAATCTGCCGCACCTTTACCACTGCGCCCTTTCGCCCCAATCACTAATAACTTGGGTTTACTTTTAGGGGGGGGGGCATTTTCAGCGTTAGTGATGGCCTTGCTTATCGCCAGTTCAAGAACATCAAGTAGTTGCTGCTTGTCTTGATAAGATGAAATATCAGCAAGTGGTGGATCAATACTTAATTGTTGATTGGCCCACGCTAATACCGACAAAGCCCCACCAGCAAAACCAGCCCAATAACCAAAAGCGGCAATTCTTCTTTGCTGGGTGTCTACTAAATACTCTAAGTCAAACAACTCGCCACCACCGCGTTTAAAGCGTGACAATAGCGCTTGCCATCCTGCTTGATCTTTATAAGCGTGGGCAAAATAAATGTGTTGATGAATAAGGGGAAAGTTATCTTCAGGTAATTCTTTTAAGCCCAAGATAATGGCCTCTTTAGGCGCCTCAACCCAACTGCCTTGAGGCACTAAATCAACATCAACTTGTCGATATAATTCTTGGTTAAAAATGTTTTGAGATGAACATTCAACCGTGACTTTAAACCCAGCCTCAATTAATTTTTTCGCCCCCTTAGGAGTAAGTGCGGTTCGTTGCTCATCAGGTTTGGTTTCAGCTCTAAGCCAAATATGTGCCTTATTCATAATATAAATTTTCTGTTAGTAATACCCATCCCACTAAGTTATTGCCCACTTGTGCTGGTTAAAGTAATCCAAGGCGGCGTTGCTCTCAATCCCAATAGCGAGCTATTGGTCAATCAAGCGCCTACCCTGAATTATTTTTACTACGCATAACAAGATCACAAACTTAATGGAACAGCTATAAGTTAAAAAGAGACGTTAATTAGGCATAGAAAACATAATAAAGTGGTGAGTTTTGGTTTATTCATTCTGTAATTAAACTCCCCATGGCAATGTTACTTATCAGTAACCAGCCAAATTTTTAGATGTTTCATGGATATTTATTAGTCAGTTGAACTTATACTATAATCATAATTATAGTAATTACAATATTTATCATACAAATAGACTTATTATTTATCATACAAATAAGATTAATTACAAATATCTTAACAAACAGCCTTATTCTCAACGGTGAAATAAAACAACAAAAAAACAGGTATAGATATAAAAATCAGTTACTTAACCATTTGACTATATCTATCTTTGGTGGTTTTAATGGTTAAAAAAATTAAAGGGACTATGGAGTTGTGACTGAGGTTGGGGTATCGAACAGTAATATAGCGGTAGTAGCGTCAGTATTTAGTGCCTTTATCACAAAACTGAAAAATGATGAACGCCTTGGTTTTTATTATAATGGGTAGCGTAGCCAATATAGGGGCAAGTGCTGCACCTAATCCAAATCATCCCACTTCACCGGGATTCATTCAAATATTTGGCGTTTTTGTCGATAGTTTGGTTATTTGTAATGCCACTGCAGCGATAATTCTGCTCGCGGGTGATACGGGTAAGTCTGTCGATGGAATTGGTATAACGTCATTGTATTAATTAGCGACTATTACCCATGCGTAATAGTCGCTATATTGCTAAAAACGTTACTTATCGACAGGTGCCGCCATTTGATCTAATGGCTGTATTTTAATTTTTCTTCTACCACCGAGTTCAGAATAAAGCATACCCCCAATGATTAACCCTGCACCAAACCAGCCATTAACACCAAGATGTTCGCCTAATATGAAGAATGCGGCAATATGAGCAAAGATAGGCTCTAATGCAAAAACAAGGGCTACTTTGTGTGGTTCAAGTAAACGTTGACTGGAGGTTTGTGCCCAATAGGCAAACGCGCTCGCTAAAATACCTGAGTAAAGTATTGCAGCCCAAACATCGGCATTTGAAAGTTGTTCAATAAACGGCGGATAGCTTTCGTTAATATTCGCCAATGCTTCATAACTTGCAGTCACAGTACTGTATAAAGCAACGGCTGCCAATTGAATAATACTTAACGAAATAACAGCAAATCGTCCACCATATCTTGCCATTAACGTAATGTGAGCGGCATAACAAACTGCGCTGATAGCGACGAGTACATCACCTTGGTTGAATTCCATTTTATCGCCCATGGTCAGAAAATATAACCCGATGGTGGCCGCGACAACACTCGCCCAAACTTCTATACCTACTTTCGTTTTAAAGAGTATAAAGCCGAAAATAGGGACTAAAGGAACACATAAACCCGTAATAAAACCGGTATTAGACACGCTGGTATAGATCATGCCTTGGGTTTGAAGAGCAAAACCTAAAAATAATAACAAGCCAAAACCAAAACCGACTTTAAGTAGTTCTGCTACGGTGTAATCTAATTCCGCTTTTTCTGGCTTTTTTTGTAAAAAATACAAAGGTAATAATGCTAATGCTGCAATACCAAAACGAAAAGCGTTGAAGGTATTAACCGGCATAATGTCAATGGCGCCATCAACCACAACAAAGCCGACGCCCCAAATAAGATTGACTAACACTAAAGCCCATAATGCGGAATTAGCCGTACGAATTGTCATTGATTTACCTTTTGTATTATTAGTTTTTGCGCATTATAACGTTACTCACTATTAACGCTATTAAAACAAGTCTTTTACGCCGAATTCAGGGCTTTAATAGTGTCTATGAAAAAATAAAGCGACGCTCCCTTTAGAGTGAGGGTAGCTTTACTTTTAGCTTTAGTTTTAGCTTTTAGATTTCAAACTTCAGATTTTGACTTTAAGTCGAGTGTGTTGATAAATAATCTTGGGTCGTCAATGTGATCTAACATTGCGCTATCGGGTAAACAATCAGGGTCGATATAATCAGAAAAATCGCCAGCTGAATCAAACACTAAAATGTCTAACGCTAATCTGTCCATACCGTATAAACCACGGTGGATCATATCAGCAGAAAAAACTAACAAATCACCCGCCGCTAACTTAATTTGTTTACCGGTAGAAAGGCTTTCGTTACTCAGTCTGCCCTTTTCTTCTTGGCGTACATTAAATTCTTCTTCACTGTCCCAGCGTTTATGTGTGCCGGGTACTAGCTCCATACCAAGTTCATCAAACAAAGGCACACGCAGGTGTAATACTTGGGTCTCATGAATCACTATTTTTTGCACGTCAACATCATGATCATACTGACAATCTCGGTGCCAAAAATCTTTAAGCTCAGGATTAATAGGATTAAAAAATAACTGGGTATTCATAAACGCAGGGTTATTTTTTATAACCGCATCGACAATAGCCATCATTTTTTTAGAGCTGATAAAGTTAAATAGCTTTACCCTATCGTCGCTGCCTAAGTACTCACTGCCGGTAATTAACGACGAGTTGAACGCGACCTCTTTATAAAACTCTGCATTGTCATGTTTCCATAAGGTATGAAATTTTAGGACAACTTCTCTAAGTGAGGCAATTTCAGCCGCATTAAAATACTCTCTAATAACAAAGTAACCTTGGTCTTCGTAATCATCATTCAACTTGTCACTATTTAACTGGTCACCATTCAACTTGCTACAGTTTAGTTCACCTAGATTGCTTACCATTACTACCCATTAACTCCACTTTTTCAATCTTAATAACAACAAAAAATGACACTTGCTTAGCTTTACAAAGCAGGTATTTACCGCCACTGAGGGCGTGCGCTTATTTTACCGCCCGCAACTATTCATGGCAACAACACAGCTATGTTTGATTATAAAAACATTGCACTAAATCAATAATTACATTGCTGTCAGTAAGCCAATAAATAATTTTTACCCATAAAAAAAGCTCTCTACCAAGTAGAGAGCTTTTTAATTTCGTTAAACGTCGTCTAACGCCGCTTAACAGTAAGGCTTTATTTAGATGATATTAACTTACAATCATCATTACGGTTTTTTACTGATATTTATCGTTGGTGCTGTCGGATCAGGCCCTGCAACGGTAACGATATACACACCATCATCTACAATAGTTACGCTCAAATTATCTTGCGAGTCTTGCACTAATGTTAATGTTGAGTCTAGGGTAACAACATTAGTCTCTGCTGGTGCACCTAAATTGAATGTAGACCAATCCCCTGAAGCTACTTTGAAACCATAATCACCCGCAGTTAGGTTTATCTCGACTGAATAACTACTTGAGCCATCATAACCAAGCACATCAACTTCACCCCAACCATTCATATCACCACGAATAAATACTGATGTAGCACCAAACATCTCAGCCGCATAAATACTTAATGTCGCTTCAGCTAAATTAGAAGCGTCAAATACAAAAGTATAGTCTCCGTCTACAGCAAAAGTCATATTGAAGTTATCATTACTACCCGATAACAATAATTGATTTTCACCTTCAGTGATTTCCATATCATCAGCTGGAGCGCCCATATTTACGGTACTCCAATCAGCAGAGGCTATTTTAAAGTTAGGTGTTGAAGCACTAATAGTTATAGTGGTTTGATATTTCCCATTACCAATGTAAGTAAGTTGATTATCTTCACTCCAACCATTCATATCACCACGAATAAATACCGGTGTGCCAACAAATGGCTCTTCGTTTTCTACCAACAAAGTAGGTGCGTTGGTATCAGAAGCATCAAGGGTAAAGAAGTAAGTCCCGTCAACGGCAATGGTGATACTTAAATTATCATTACTGCCCGGTAATAAACTAAAGCTTTGATCTTCTAATACTTCACCACCAGTTCCTGGTGCGCCTAAGTTAATGGTTGACCAATCACCTGATGCGATTTTAAAACCGTAAGTTCCGGCAGCAAGAGTAATCTTAGTTTGGTATATGCCATCTGCTTGGTAAGTTAAGCCGTCAATTTCACCCCAACCATTCATGTCACCACGAATAAATGGCACGTTATCACCATAAGGAACAACGTCAGGTGCGCCTGCAGTTGCATAAGCAGATAAACCTGTTGCTTGGCTTTCACCTTGTACTTTCACAAAAACAGCAGTTGTTAGTGCCGGAACCGTAAAGCTACCTTCACCTGTACCTTCCTCAAAGCTTGCGCTAGCAACGGTGCCATCAACTGAAGCAGCTAATAAAGGGTGTAAGGTAAAGCCACTTGCTGACGTAATAGTATGCGTGTGCTCACTATTACTACCATTTACCACAACCACTAGTGCGTCGTAATTTGGGTCAATATCAGTAAGATTTACACCATCATCAATACTCATCACAATCAAACCTTGGGTTTGATTTTTACCAATATTATGAAAACCAACGCGTTTAATAATATCTGTCGCAGTGGTTAATCTAAATAATGGGCTATTTGAACGAATCGATAAAAACTCATTAAACACATTCGATGCAAATAACATATCCGTCAGTGCAACAGTGCTTGATGAACTCGCTGCTAAAGAAACTAATTCAGACTCAGTTCGACCACCTTTATCTAGCGGTAAACCTTTATTCCAATTATTTAACTCAAAAGTGAAATCAACAACGTTATACCAATCACCCGCATCATAAGTATTTCTATCTAACGATTTAGAGCGAAGGAAATCACCACCCATTTGTAAAAATGGAATACCTTGTGACAATAATACGATTGATTGAGAAATGTTTTGTGCGCGAACACGTTCGCTGTTATTCATTTCAGGCTTTAATTTAAACTGTAAGTTATCCCATAAGGTTTCGTTATCATGCTTTGAAACATAGTTGATAATATCTGCAGGGTCTTTGGCATACATACCCGATGCGCTACCAAGTACGTCAGTACCCTTAAAGGTTTTCAATACATAGTCAGTTAACGTACCAGCCATACCAAATTTAACAATGTCTTGTTGCTCGAACGGATAATCTGAATCACTGTCGTTGTTAAATAACGTAGCATTACGAATACCGTCACGAAGTCGATCGTTATAGGTTGCTATTTCAGTGCCGGCCATATTTTCTTGGTCTGCACGTTCAAATCCGCGAGAATCTTTGTACCAACCTTCACCATAAAAATGATTATCAGGGTCAATCGCCTTAACAGCATCACGAGCAGCTAACATTTGCGTTTTAGAGCCTTGGCTCATAATGTCGAAACGGAATCCGTCGAATTGATATTGCTCAGTCCACTGTTTTAACGAGTCAACCATCAACTTGTCCATCATGCGATGCTCAAGCGCGGTATCACTACAACAGGTGCTATTTTGAACCGCACCCGTAATCTTATCTCGGCTGTGATAGTAACCTGGTACAAATTTATCAAGTACCGAGTTGTCCCATAAACCCGAAGAATTAGTATGGTTATAAACAACATCTAGAACCACACGTAAGCCAATATCATGTAATGATTTAATCATCGCGCGCATTTCTTTAATTCGGCTTACACCATCTGGATTTGAAGCATAAATACCATCAGGCACATTAAAATGTTTAGGATCATAACCCCAGTTAAAGCTATCGTGATCATTCATTGCTTCAGTAAGTAATGCTGCATCGTTTGAAAAAGGAGAATAACTTTCAAAAACAGCACGCAATGTTTGGTTATCAACACCTTGATAACAAGGCGGTGCTTTAAAGTTTACTTTACACAAGGCTAAGACAGTACTATCTAAATCGATAATATTGTCGGCATCTTCATCAATAGTCGCTATATCATTAGCAGGCAACATATGAAAATGCGTTAAACCGTTAGCAACTAACTTTTGTAAATGCTGCATTGGCGCAGAATCAATTTCAGTAAACGCTAAAAACTTACCTCTATTTTCAACGGTAGTACTTTCATCCAGCGCACTAAAATCACGAATATGTCCTTCATAAATCACTGCATCTTCATAATTTTCAATAGTAGAGACTAAGTGGCCATCCCAACCTTCAGGCTGTAAGTCTTCATCAGATAAATTAACAAACTGAGAATACTCACCATTGGTTGATAAACTTAACGAATAAGGGTCTGTGCTTTCAATTTCTTCAATGGCCTTATTTTGTGGATGATAAATCGTTAACGCTAAACGATAAAATTGGCGGTCAAGACTTGCATCCCCTTCATAACTCCAAATACCTGTCATTGAGTCTTCGGTCATATCATGGCTTGAAACCATGTTTTTGTTCGCGTCATAAATGTTTAGTTTAAGGTTTTGCGCAGTTGGTGACCACACCGAAACGTTAATGGCACCGTTGTTATAAACAACACCTAATGTTGCTTCATCAGCATCCATTTCGCCTTTGGTATAAAGCTCATCTAGCACTAAGTCTGCTTGAACATAAGTGGCAGCAACCGCTACGCCTTCTGCGTTATAGCCAACTAAAACCGATTGATTTTTAGTGATGGTTTTTGCTTCTTCAACAGTCCAACTAGCTGAAAATGCAGGCCAATCAGCAACTAAAGGCGCAGCCGCTTTTTGTTCATCGGTTAAATCAACTTCTGTTAATTCAACAACGGTTCCAGTGATAACGTCTACATTATCTTCACTAGCACCAATATTAGCTGTTGCTGAGTGGTGTAATTTTACCGAGGTTACCTGCTCAAAATTTACATTCCATGTAAAGGTATTGCTATCAATCCAATGCGCGGCAAAATCAGTTATCGCTAACGGTTGCTTACCCAATGAAACAACAGGGTATTCAAAAATAGACGCGACACCTGAAAAGGTAAAGTTCATGCGTTGGTATGTTTCATCATCTTGTAACAGTGGCATTTTAAAATCACCGCCACCAAATTCTTTGCCTGCGTCATCAGTACCTTTATGAATAATCATATGACCACATTCATTGTGATCTTCTTTAAGATTGACTAACCAATACGCACCGTATACCGGATCAACCCCGGTATGTGCTAAGCCATTATCCCAAGAAGGCGCTAACGAATCGTCAGCATAAGCGTCACACTCATCACTGTTCCAATTATGCATTTTGTAGTCGTTGTATTCACCGTCTGCACGGTTATAAAACAACAACGCCTGATTTTCGCCAGGAAAAATTACTGGTTTAGGTGCCGATGGGTCGATACCCACAACACAGCTTTCATTTAATGCATCTGGCACTGTTGGCACCGGACATTCAATAGGCTCTGGCGCAACACAACTTGTGCCCGCTGCATCCGAAACCATGGGCACATCACAACTAAGTAGTACTTCACCTGGTTCAGTAGACTCTGAGCCTCCACACGCCGAAAGTACAACTGATACAGATGCTAAGACTATAATTCTTAACACCGATTTTTGACTAAACATAACTTTTACTCCAAATATATAATTGGCGAGTTAATGCAGCAATTAGTACCAGATTTATTAACGGACTTTTCACCGAAATGAACTCCGCAATGAAAACGGGAATTATTAGATTGTTTTTATTTGAATAGTTAATTTTATTCATTTTCAATAACTCCTGACTCGTAAATTCTGACTAATAAATTCTGGTTAATAACTCACTCTAACTAGCGCTATAACGCGTAGGTCATACCTAAAAAGAATTGACGACCAAAGTACTGAATGGTGCCTGTTTGGCTTTGTACGCCAAAGTAACTTTTAGTCGGTTCGTCGGTTAAGTTGTTCACCTGAAAAACCATGCCTAAATTCTCAGTAACTTGATAAGAAGCCTGATAATCAATCACCAATTCGTCATCGTAATTAACGGTTTGTGCTTCTACAGCAACTTGCTCTGACACAAACTCATCTCTATAACGCGCACTGATACGTGTTTCAAAACCTTGATAGCTCCAAAAAAGCGTGGTTTGTAAAACATTTTCAGATAAGCCCGGCAATGAAATAGGTAAATCTTGTTGTCCTAATTGTGAAATTTGTTGGATCTCACTTTTGGTATGTGAGTAACTTGTCGTAAGTCCTAAGCCAGACCAGAAATCAGGTAAGAATGAAAAAACTTGGGTGTAACTCACTTCAAGCCCTTTTATATAACCGCCTTTATCATCGTTGAACGCCGTTTCAAAATTACCGTTACGAATTTCTAATGGCACGCCGCTTAATGGGTCAATATATTCGTCAGGTACGATTAAACCATTACCCTCAAAGTCATATTCACTGATGGTTTGCGTAACAATACCTGCCGATTCTATGTCTTTATAGAAAAGCGCAAAAACAAAGTTACCATCAGAATCGGTAAAGTATCGCTCATAAGAAAGGTCATATTGATTGGCATAAAACGGCTTTAAATTAGGACTGTTTTTAGCGTTACCACTGATTTCAGCATACGTACCACTGTCAGTTGTCACCGGGGCAATATTGACACTACTGTTGGAAGCTAATCGGTCAATATTAGGGCGGCTCATTACTTTAGCCGCAGCAAAACGTATTTGGTCATCTGGGGTTATATGAAAGTTTACATTCATTTGAGGCAAGTAATCCGTGTAAGTATTAGTGATAATACCCGGTGCATACTTTTGATTAACTAGCCCAGCGTCATCAGTAATAAACTGTGCGCCTAATTCAGAATTTGCTCGAACAATAACATTGCCATCTTCATCAACAGCATCTTGTCCGTAAGCATCTTTTACCGTAGTTTCACCAACATCTTGTAAAGAAGTTGACGCTTGCTTGGTTCTAACAACACGAACACCAAAGTTACCAGTTACCGGAACACTGCCAATTTCCATGTCAATATTTGCCATGACATAAGCCGCGAAAATATCTTCAAATACTTGACCACTTTCTTTCATGGTCCAAGCTGTATCCTTACCTAATGGATCACCATTGATAACGCCACTGGCAGTACTGCCCCACGTTTGAACGGGCTGAGGTACGCCTTCAGGAAACCAAGCATTAAGCACTTTATCTTGATCAAGCGACAAATAGCTTGGATAAGCAGAGAAATCGCCCTTCCAGTCAACGACTGTTGCCATATCGTCAGTGATTTTTAACGGCATTTCTTTTGAATTAAAACCACTGTCGCTACCAAATTCAAAAACTGAACGGTCGTTACTGTATTCTCTTTCTGAATAACGCGCACCAACCTCTACCGACGAGATGTAATCCGTATCAAGGGTGTACTCAAAATCAACACGAGCAGCAATAACTTCGTCTGAATTCACATAAGGATAAATACCGTATTTTGTTACCATGACTCGGTTTAAATCAGTTAACGCATCCGCTTGATTTAAACTAACATCAGGTAAATCTAAACCGTTTAATAAGTAGTTAATTGATACGTTATTATCAAACTCTGGTATTGCAGCATTCGCGTCATCAGCAACTAACGACCAAATTAAACCGTTTCTAAAATCACTTGTCGCAGATGAATACGATAAATCTACCGCCATATTAAAGTTGTCTGTGATTTGCCAATCAGCATTTAAGCCAAAACTTTGTACTTCATCAGAATCACTATTGTCATCATTAACAACTTCAACACGTGTTGAACTGTTAGAGGTTCTATTAAACGTACCGCCTACTACCGAGTTGTCGATAATAGTCGCATTGCCAATCGCCGCTTGGCTTCCATCAAATTTTACCCGATAACCACGGGCGAATTCTTCTGAATCAAACTTAGAATAAAAACTATCAAACTTGAGGGTGAAATTTTCAACGGGTTGCCATTCAAGAGTAGCAACAAAACCATCACGGGTTTCTTCACCACCTTTGTGTTGTAACTCAAACCCTTCACCAACATATTCTTTAGCGAGGTGAATACCCTCTTCTTTGGTTGGTCCATTGGTATCGTCAGCTAATCCGTCTACATCTCTTAATTTACTGTAGTTAAGGCCAACAAACTGTGTAGTTGCAGTGGGTTGAAATAAGCGCGCATATCCAAGTGCAACACCAAAGGTATCATCAGCAAATTTACCTTGGTATGAAACACTAAAACGATGGCCTGTTGAGGTAGCATCAGGAACATCACTGGCTAAATCGTTATACATACCACGGGCATTTACATTGAATGAATGCTGTTCTTCATTTTTCAACGGGCTGGCCGTTTTTAATTCAACTGTACCTGCCACGCCACCTTCAATAAGTGATACTTTTGGTGATTTAAATACTGAGGCTTGTGAAATCAGCTCTGAGGGGTATTGGTCAAATTCAACGCTCCGCTGACCGCTGGTTGATACTTGCTCGCGCCCATTTAATGTTGTCGATACAAAACCGCCTGACATACCACGAATATTAATTTCAGCAGCTTGCCCACCGGTTCTTACCGCAGAGATACCCGGTAAGCGCGTTAAAGCGTCAGCCATGGAAACGTCAGGTAGTGCCCCGAGATCATCAGCGGTTATTTGCTCTGATACCGTATCGGCAAAACGTTTCTGATTAATAGACTTAATCAGTGAACGTCTAAAACCAGTCACTTCAATCACTTCTACTGCATCAATCTCTTGTTCGGCATTGTTTTTTTCGACAACTTTATCTGGCTCTTGAGTGGCTTTCACCGCTTCTTGAGCATAAAGCCCGCCAGAAGACACCATAAAACCACAGGAAAGTAAGGCTATTGAAAGCTTACTCGGCTTGAATGTACGCATAAATTTTCCCCTCATATTCATCCATGAAATATTATTATTTTCAGTTTTCTAACTGACTTCGTTAATCATTATTTCTACAATATAAAGGGCGAATTTTTCTTTAGATATGCTTTGCATACGTATTCAAAAATAGGCAAAAAGAACACGATTCTTAATGAAAAGTAGATAAATTGATAAGTTAACGCTTAAAAATAAGCCTACAGCCTATTAATATCGAAGTTTTAGAGGATTATTCATATCGATAAATCGTCATGAAATGTTACAAAATACCGCTAATTGATTACGTTTGAATACGTATGAATACGTATGCAAAATATAGGGATAATTATTAACACGCGATAGTGAAGATAAATTCAGGTGGGAGTTTACTGGAGTTAAACAGCTCATTAAGTCCGTCATCTTCGAAGTGTCTTGTCGAAGATCCATTCCCTAAAGTCCGTCTTCTTCGAAGTGTCTTATCGAAGAACCATTGTCTTTTACTTTAATGCAGAAGAACTGAATCTCTGTAAACGCCAGCACAATAAATAAATTAAACCATACAATATCATGCCGCCAACTAGCACCCCATGCCATGAGCCATATTGCCAACAGGCAACTAAGTAAAAGCCCCCTAGGCTACCGCCAACATAATAATGCACTAGGTATAAGGCCGTTGCGGTTGCTTTCGCAGTTTTGGCTTTCTGACTTACCCAAGCATAAGCAAGAGAGTGGGTGAAAAAAGAGCCTGAGCTAATAAATAACAAACCAATAACCATGGCGTACAATGAATCGTAAGCAGCAATCCACATACCTATCGCACTCACCGTTGTACCTAAAACCATGCCTTTAATGGGACTGTAAAGTTGGCTCCATCGACCACTGAGTTTTGCCGTAATAGTACCGCTGAGATAACACAAAAATATCATCGACGTTAAGCTGATAGACAGTGAATAAGGTGGCGCGACAAGTCGAAATCCCATTACCGTATAAAGGTTAACGAACAGCGAAAAGTTTACTCCACCAATAAGCATAGCGAACCATAACTCACGCTGTTTTAAGTGCCCGATCACACTTTTATTATGGTTACGGAACTGGCCTTTTTGGGGCGTAAAATGTTGTTGTTCAGGTAATAATCTACTCACTAATAACGCGCCGAGTAAACTGAAAATAGCCATACCAATTACCGCTATATTCCAGCCCCAATACTGTGTGGCAAAACCACCATATAAACGCCCAGCAATTCCCCCTAATGAATTCGCACTAATATAACCACCTACGGCAATCATAAAGGCTTTTGGGGTGAATTCTTCAGCCATAAAAGCCACAGCAACGGCGACAAAACCCGCAAGAGAAATCCCCATAACGGCTCGGGTTAAGGTTAACATTATCAAGGAGTCTGTGAGTAACATTGCCATGCCCGTAAACGGCAATAAGAAAAGGCTCAGCATCATCACCTTACGACGGCCAATAATTTCTGAGCCAACCGCCCAAGGCACAAGCGTAAGCGCTAACGTTAAGGTACATGACGCAAGTAACCAATTAATTTCAATGGCACTGGCGTTAAATTTTTCTGCCATCAAGGGCAACATGGGTTGGAACATGTACAAGTTACAAAACACAAGGAAAGAGCCTAATGCTAACGCAAAGCTAGCACGGCGATAAGCGGCTGTTTTTATTTCAATCATGATGAGATGACACTTAGCAGGTGACGTTCAATAACAAAGGTTATTTTACAACTGATAACAGGTTAAGGATACAAGATTAAAGTGAAAGATGAGGGTAATAATTACCTTTTCACAAGCCTTTCAATAGCAGGTATATCAAAAAAACTATTCTCACTGTCATTGTTTACTGCAGTTTTCAGTTCAGTAAAAGCAGCTTTACGTGCCTTACGTTGGTCATTGGTTACACCAAAAACGCTAAAGTGTGCCTCATCCATTAACTCAATGGCTTCCGCTCGCGTAATAACAGCTAAAAATTCACCCGCATTAATAAAGCCCTGCACTCTTTGTTTAAGCTCAGCATCAAGTTTATTCTTGTGCAAAAGCTGAAAGTAGCCGGTTAACTGGCGAGAACATTCGCGCTTAAAATTTTCTTTAGTAATGCTTTCTGTGTTGATAGGGTCTTACTTGGTGACTTCTTTATGCAAAATATAAATCCTTATTGCTCTGATTAGTCCTATCTTGCTTAATAATCTTAATCAGGACAAGACCATTTCAGGTCACAGGTTGAGTTATATTTAGCAAAAGATGAAAAGCACATGGAAAATTAAACATCTCATGCCAGCGTATTTGTGGCATGAGACAGCTAACTAAATGGCCTGATAATAGAGCGTAGGTAGCTTTACATAACGAGGTTAGTATTTGAAATATTCACTTATGCCACATTCGAGACATTAGCTTTTAAATATAATCAATACTTCGGACTAGGTTTCATACCAACGCCCTAATAACAGGCAAATAATAGTTGCTTAAAATAGGTGAACGTAGTGAAAAAAGAGCCAACTGGATTTTGTCCTGCTTGAAATTCTTGTTAGCTCCATGTTTTCACATGACTAAAATGATTAAATATATCTAGTGAATCAAATGCCTCGATATACTCTTTATATTCTGGTGCTTTCTGGAGAATTTTGACTTGCTTAGCGGCTTCTTCCGCAAACTCAACAGACGACCAACGCACATAATCCATAAACATATTACTATCTCGGCAACCCTGATAAAACTCATAACTAATAAAACCATCAAAGCTCATTACAAGTTTACGGAATTTATCAATAGCTGAATTAACATAAACGCTGTTCATTTCTGGTTTTATTTTATAAACAACCAACTCTACAACTTCATTTAAATTTTCGGTGTTCATCACAACCTCTGATAATGCCTAACGCCGTTTTAAGCGGCGAAAAATAGTTTGCTAAAATGTGTAACGAAGTGGAACCGAGCACACTGTTACGAGTTGACTTAAAAACCTTGTTATGTTTTTAAAACACCCATTATTTCAAGCCACTCAAAAGCTTCGTTTAAGTCTTCACAAAATTTAGTCTCAACATTTGTCAGTGCGGCATGACTTTTTTCGATAAGTACTTTTTGTAAACTCAAGCTACAAACAACGGCTTCATACTTTTGGTTATGAAGATTACTCCATTTATTTACACTATCAAGATGTTCCCAAACTTCAGGTATCGCCAACTCAAAATTTGATAGATCAACCAAACAAGCCCATTGAAGCTCTTCAATGCTGCTGACAAGTAATTTAAACTCTTGTCCCCATCTTATTGCTGTTTCGAGGTTCCACGCACCTACAGCTTCAACCATGAGAGTACGGTCAACTATTTTCATAGAAAATGAGCCATGTTCATTCATGCACTACCTCCTTCAGAAAAAATAACGCCCTAATAATGGGCGAAAACTTGTTGGCTAAAATGTTGAAGGACGAAAACAGCCAACTTTTTTTGTCCTTATTAATTAGCTTGTTAGGTGATTTACCCACAGAATTTTTTTATAAACCAACCTTCTTCAATGGGCGTAATTTCAGTAGCAAAACGAGAGGTAATATCCGTTGCAGGTATTGAACCGTCTCCATGAATATCTACTGTAGTCATACAGCCTATATTTCGATAAAACATAATACTAGTTGAGCTAGGTATATTAGAACAATGGGATAAACGTTCAGCGCTAACTATCCTCAGGAGTGCTATGTATTCGCCATATCTATCACTTGAAATACCAACCTTATTTAAAACGTCTCCAATTGTCACCATTGTCTTGGGGTTTTGAAGAGTATTCCACTTATTACCATATTTCCAAAAATCACCTATATGATCAGTTCCAACAGTAAAGCACGTTTCAAATTGTGTATCTCTTTTGATCATTAAGGCTAGTTGTTCAAAGGAGTCTTTATTTTGAGTAAACCCTTGCTTAATTTCATCAATTTTGACTGGTACGCAACCTTGAAAAAGCAAAGTCGACAATAGCAAACTGATCCAAACTTTCATAATCACCTAACGTTTAATATGAGGAAAAATTCCTTCTTTCTACAAGATGGAGTTAATCGTCAATAATTTATATAATGCGAGATTACTTTATTGTTACTTGTAAATCAATTAGTTAAAAATAAAACCAACTATTCAATATGTGAAAAGAGGCAATATGCGCTCTTTCTTGTAGAAAGCAGGAATCATAGTCTACTGTATAGGAACACACTAACAACAAAATAAAAATTCATTAGAAAATAGAGGGAAAAACTTGGCGTTAATGATCGCGATGCACTCTTCGCACTTAACAACATAAAAACCTATCAATAAAGTTAGTAAACAAAATAAACCCTAAAACATCAATGCGATAGTAAGACAACGGACATATGCCCCATAGCCAACATTAGCGATAAATAGTCATACTCACTGGCGTATGTCCGATGATTTGTCATAATAATAAAGTAATACTTAGCCAACACAGCAATTAGCTGGCACAACTAACTATTGGTAGTTTAACGATAAACACTGAATGCCCACATAGTGTATTGAGTGATGCTGGTTACTATTATGCTCGTTACTATTATTGACGACAAAAAAGGGAGATTACTATGAGTATTAACAGAGAACGGGTTTTTGTGTGGAGTCGTCGTATTCGGTTATTCCATTGGATAAATGTAATCGCCATCACATTACTCATTTGTATCGGCTTAGTCATTTTAAATGGCAAGTTGTTTGGTGTTAGCACGGATGGCAAGATTCTATTAAAAACCATTCATGTAACCGTAGGTTATGTCTTTGCCACTAACTTAGTTATCAGGCTGATTATTGGTTTTATCGGTAAAGCCCATGAGCGATGGAGTAAGGTATTACCGTTTAATAAAGGTTTTACCCAAGCGCTAGTCGACTTTAAAAATAATAAGAAAGCGGCGTATAAGGGACATAACCCGGCAGGGAAATTAATGATTTTGGCTTTATTTACCTTATTGTTTACTCAAATGATTTCAGGTCTGGTTATTGCGGGTACCGATATTTATTACCCACCTTTTGGTGGCTACTTCGCTGAAAGTATTGCCATAGATAAACAAAATATTGAGGTGATTCAGCCTTATTCAAAGGAGAATGTTGATGAAGCGGCCTATAAAGAAATGCGTGCGATACGAACCCCGTTTATAACCGCGCATGTTTATTCGTTTTACGGGTTACTCTTCCTTATTCCGTTGCATATTTTAGGGGTTATCATTGCAGAAAGAAGAGAAAAAACAGCGTTAGTTTCTGCCATGATTAACGGCTATAAATACTTGCCAAAAGATACTGAAGATTAAGTGATAAATGAGTCATAGCTAAGCCATGACTCATTATTGGCTTATGATTAGCCGTTGGTAACTACTCACTTTTAACAAACCAGTTTTGGGTATGATTAATAAAGTAAACCAACGACAACATAACGGGTACTTCAACCAGTACCCCAACAACGGTCGCCAATGCCGCACCTGAATGTAAACCAAACAGCGAAATAGCCACGGCAACCGCTAATTCAAAGAAGTTAGATGTGCCTATCAAACAAGCGGGAGCCGCGATGTTATGCGGCAGTTTCATCCACTTTGCCGCTAGGTAAGCAATAATGAAAATACCGTATGTTTGGATCATCAGCGGAATAGCAATTAAGCCGATGGTTTGTGGCTCAGATATGATGGTGTTGGCTTGAAAACCAAATAATAAAACAACTGTCGCTAATAAACCGATAACCGACCAAGGTTTTAATGTCGCTAATAAGTTGTCTAATGACTTGTTAGCACTGTCGGTATTTGACTCAATATTATTGCTGTTCTTATTTAATATTCTTCTGGTGACTACCCCCGCAATTAAAGGCAATAACACGTACAGTAAAACCGAAATAAGTAACGTTTCCCAAGGCACTTGAATATCACTAACGCCTAGTAAAAATGCCGATATAGGCGCAAAGGCGAATATCATGATGACATCATTAACAGAGACTTGCACTAAGGTGTAATTAGGGTCGCCTTTGGTTAACTGAGACCACACAAACACCATTGCGGTACAAGGTGCTACGCCCAGTAAAATCATACCCGCGATGTATTCTTGCGCCGATTCGGGGTCAACTAAGTCTGCAAATAAATAGTTAAAGAACAGCCAGCCTAACGCTGCCATGGTAAAAGGTTTAATAAACCAATTAATGATGATGGTTAGCACAAGACCTTTGGGGTTTTTGCCGACATCTTTTATTGAAGAGAAGTCTATTTGAACCATCATCGGGTATATCATCACCCAAATAAAAACGGCGACAACAATGTTAACGTGCGCAATTTCAAGCTCGGCAATCAGTTGAAAAATGTCCGGTTGCCATAACCCTAAAGTCACGCCAAGCAGTATGCTTAAACCAATCCAAACAGATAAGTAACGTTCAAAAATACCCATGGTTAAACCTCCCTCATTAAGTCTTCTATAAAGTATGCTGCAAGTTCGTGTCTGCCTGCACAGTTGGCTTTGGCATATATCGCGGTGGCTTGGCCTCTCACTGTTTTTTCTTTTACTTGTCGTGCTTCGGCGATTTCTTTCATCGAAAGCCCTTTGATTAACAGCAACGAAACCTCACACTCAGAGGGTGTTAGTTGCCATTTAGCGAATTGTTCTTTCATCACTTGCAGTAATTCACCGGCGAGTCTGGCTGTTTTCGATTTCTCTATGACGATGACTTTTTTGAGGGATTTAACATGTTGCAGCTCACGAAATAAAACCACTGAAATGGCGATGAAAACCATGAACTCAAGACTGAGATGGAGAAAGCCGTCTTCATTACTCAACACATCACTGACAATGTCAAAAATGAAAAACGCCATGGCAAATGCCAGCACGATAGCTGGCAAATATAGTCTAAAAGACACTGAATACCTCTCAAATAAGAAACGTTAACGGGATTTATGATTGAACATTTTTCGCCAAATAGGTTTACCACACAGTGTATGTAAAATCACCGCGCCCACATGTAACGCTAAGAAAATGGGGATTAATGACTCACCTACTTCATGCAGTTCTTCGACATATTCAAAAATGTTACTTCCACCCTCTGACCCTAGCATAAATAGTGTTGTACCGGTAACTGACATCCAAATAAATATCAGTAAACCAAACGTTTGTGTGAGTCCGGCAAGCCCATCATGACGCTCTCTATTAGGGATTTTAAAGGTAAGTAAGGTACGAAAATCATCAATGGCATATTGCCTTTGCTGTTTTGAAAACGGCGACCATTTTTTAAAAGATAATGCCGATGCGTTAGTAAAACCTATGGCGACTCTTATCAGCATGACACTCGCTAACGACAAACCTAAATAGCTATGCAGTAAATAGCCATTTGAAGTGATCCCATCTTCAGCAAACTCTCCCGTAAGAAAGGCAAAAACACCAAAAAAAGCCATGCCTAAGTGGATGAGCTTTGCGTAGGTTGGGTAAGTGTATTGATCACTCATCATGACTCCAAAATTTGTGTTGATATAAATTATGGGTATGAGTTTATTGCTTTAAACACCTATAAACATGGGGCAATTGCCTTTTATTGACCGTTCTCAGTCATATGCCCTAGGCAATTTATTGATATTGCACCTGATTAGCCTTGATAGCAGACGCAAAAAAGCCGATAGATTACAGGTCTATCGGCTTTTTATATTTTGTCATTCAAAATAAGTATTGGCGTGCTATTTCACTTTCGTCCCAAAGCGCGTTTTAATCAATCAAAATGGATGCTTTTTGATATAAATTAACTCGCAATAAAGTACTAAACGTTAAAGTACCAAGCGTTAAAGTACTAAGCGTTAAAGTACTAAGCTCTGTTTCTTTAACGTAACTCTCTACGTAATAATTTACCGACACTCGATTTAGGGATTTCATCAATAAAAATCACCTGTTTAGGCACTTTGTAGCCCGTTAGCCCTTGGCGACAAAATTCGATAACATCTTGCTCAGTAATTTTTAGCTCTGCTGATTCTTTCTCTGTAACGACAAAAAGCTTAACCGCTTCACCTGTTTTATCATCCTCAACACCAATACAAGCAGACTCGAGTATGCCCGGCATGTTGGCTATTTCAGCCTCAATTTCATTAGGATAGACGTTAAAACCAGACACATTAATCATGTCTTTTTTACGATCGACAATATGAAAGAACCCCTTATCGTCGAGCAGTGCAATATCACCCGTTTTAAAATAACCGTCATGGGTCATACATTCTGCTGTGGCTGCTGCATTATTCCAGTAACCAGACATGACTTGTGGGCCTTTAGCGCATAACTCTCCCGCTTGCCCTTGGGCAACAATGTTCCCCATATCATCACGAATTGAAATATCCGTGTTGGGCATAGGTACGCCAATACCAGCAACCTCTTCACTGTCATCAGTACTACCAAAATTCAACGTTAAAATAGGTGAGGTTTCTGATAAGCCATAACCTTCATTTAGCTTAACACCGGTAACTTGTTGCCATTTTTCAGCCACCGCCTGTTGCACCGCAGCACCGCCGCCAATACAAAGTTTTAATGACGAAAAATCTACTTGGTCAAAGCCAGGCGTATGTAATAAACCATTAAATAACGTGTTTACGCCGGTGAACATAGTCGCAGGGGTATTTTTCCATACTTCGACAAAGCTAGCCATATCTCGAGGGTTAGTGACTAACACATTGTTAGCACCAAAGTAGAAATAGCTAAGCGTGTTCGCCATCAACGCAAAGATGTGATACATCGGGATGGCGGTAATAACCACGTCATTACCGTAATCGATATGGGCTTTGGCAAATTCTTGATATTGTAATATATTGGCGATTAAGTTGCCGTGGCTAAGCATAGCCCCTTTAGATAACCCCGTAGTGCCACCGGTATATTGTAAAAACAATAAGTCATCTTGACAAAGCGTAGGCTCAGACAGTTCAATTTTTTCACCTTGCGCTAAGGCATCGGTGAAACTAATGGTTTCGGTTAAACGCTCATCAACAGGCGCACAAGGTAAGCCCTTATTTATCAAGTCGTCTAAGTTTACCGTAATCACATTTTTAACACCGGTATCATCAATAATATCCGCGAGTATTTTGGTTGAGGGCGAAAATATGATGATAGTGTCAACTTGCGCGTCATTAAGTTGATGCGCTAACTCTCGCGCTGTGTACATAGGATTAACGTTAACTTGCACACCGCCAGCACGCACTATTCCCCACATGGCGACAGGGAAACAAAGCGTGTTTGGGCACATTAGCGCGATACGCTCACCCTTAACAATGTTTAATTTACTTTGTAAAAAAGCGGCGAAATCACGCGATAGTTCATCGACTTGCTCAAAAGTAAGTTCCGCACCAAAGTTACTGTAAGCGCTCTGCTGCTTATATTTAGCAATTGTTTGATGAAATAAATCTAACAAAGAAGTATGACGGTTTAAGTCTACTTCATGAGCCACATTTTCTGGGTAATTGGTGAACCAAGGTTTAGTCATGTGCTTTCCTTAAGTAACTAGATTTATTTAAGCTGAGTAATAAATAGAGTAAAACAAGCTGAGAAACAAAACAGTATAAAATTGTCTTTTAACGTAACATTATTTTGTTTGTCTTAATTAAGTTAACGATTAAGTTAACGATTAAGTTAACGATTAAGTAAACAATTAACGAATAAATAACTTATAGACAAGTTGATGTATTTTATTGCCAAACGGTGGAAACAACAGCGTTCCTAAGCTAATTCGCCCGCGTGAAAGTACCGTTTTACCATGAGAGAATGTTTTAAAACCTTCACTACCATGATATTGCCCCATGCCTGACGCGCCAATACCACCAAAGGGTAAATCGTCATTGGCTACATGAAAAGCGGCATCGTTAATACAAACGCCACCGGCATGAGTCTTTAATAAAATCTGTTGCTGAAATGCTTTATTAAAACTGCAAATATATAACGCAAGTGGCCGAGGTTTACTGTTGATATAAGTAATGACTTCATCAATATTTTTATAACCTATGATAGGCAACAAAGGACCAAAAATCTCTTGTTGCATCACGGTCATCTCATCATTGACATTAGTGAGTAGTGTTAACGGCATTTTTCGAGATGAATTGCTGTTAGTGTCTGCTGTCAAAGGGATTATATTTGCGCCCTTCTCTTTCGCATCCGTTAACAAACTGTCAAGTCGTGCTTTTTGTCCATCATTAATTATGCAAGTCCAATCAGAATTTTCCTGTAGATCAGGGTACATATTTTGATAAAAATCGTTAAAAGCTTGCGTTAATGCTGCTACCTTATTCTCAGGGCAAAACAAGTAATCTGGCGCGACACACGTTTGTCCTGAGTTAAGTGTTTTTCCTAAAATCAATCGGCTGACCGCCGTTTTTATATCAATGTCATCATCAATAATAGTCGGTGATTTACCGCCTAACTCTAAGGTGACCGGCACTAAATTCTCTGCCGCCGCTTTCATAACCAATTTACCAACACCGGTAGAGCCAGTGAAGAAAATGTGGTCGAAAGCCATATTCGAAAAGGCTGTCGCTATGTCAACTTCACCGCAAACAATTGCCACTTTTTTGCAAGAAAAATGCTCAGCCACTAACGTTGCCAAAAGCGTATTGGTATTCGGCGTATATTCGCTCATTTTTATCATGGCGGTATTACCCGCAGCTAACGCTGTCGTTAGTGGTCCAAACGCAAGAAAAACGGGGTAATTCCATGGCGCTATTATCCCAACCACTCCTTTGGGCTGAAAAATCACTTCACCTTTTGCTGGTTGAAATAATATGCCGATATGTTTCTTTTCAGGCTTCATCCAGCCTTTTAATTTTTTAATGGCGTAGTTAATACCCATCACTGACGTGAGTATGTCACCGATTTTGGTGTCATCGGCACTGCGGTGACCAAAATCTTGGCTGATAGCAGTAATAAAAGCGTCTTGGTGATCAATAAGAATCGTTTTTAACTTCATTAAATCACTAATGCGTTCTTGGTAACTTGGGTAAGTGTTGCAGGCAAAGTATTCTTTTTGTTCTAAAAAAGTCTCTTCTAGTGCCTTTATTGTGGTAATTTCAGTCATTATTTTTTAGTCCTATGAGATCCGATATTAAGTAGCCAAGCAATAGCAGGGATAAGGGTTAGTGCGCCCAACATATTAAAAATAAACATAAAGGTGAGTAATATCCCCATGTCAGCTTGGAATTTTATAGGTGAAAATACCCATGTGGCGACACCTATAGCTAAGGTGATACCCGTGAAAGCAACGGCTTTGCCTGTTTGATTTAACGCATAACGATAGGTCATGTATAAAGACTTGCCTTGGCCTAGGGCTTCTTTAACTTTACTGAAAATGTAGATGCCATAATCAACACCAATACCAACCCCTAAGGCAATAACAGGTAAGGTTGCTACTTTTACGCCAATGCCTAACGCGCCCATTAAGCCTTGACTCATGATGCTGGTTAAAATTAGCGGCGTGATGATACAAATAACGATGCGGCCACTTCTAAAGGTAATTAAACAAATAATGATGACAATAGCGTAAACCCATATTAACATTTCAGTTTCAGCTTCTTCGATCACCATATTGGTGGCTGATTCTATCCCTGCATTACCTGCGGCCATGAGAAACTCAATGCCCTCAACTGGGTTTTCGGCGTTAAATTTTTCAACTGCTTTGACCACATTATCTAGCGTTTGGGCTTTATGATCATTGAGGAACACCAGCACGGGCACCATAGAGCAGTCTTTATTCATCAACCCTAGTGGTGTTTTAGATAAGGAAGCATTAGTCATTAATTGGTTTCGGTTTAAACCGTACCATTTCAACGAACCTTCATTCATGCCAAACAAGCCGAATTTTGATACATCTGCAACTGATTTAACCGCTTGAACGCCAGCAACATTGCGTAGTTGCCATTGGAATTGATCTACCCAAACCAAGGTTTGATATTGAGCACATTGTTCAACATCAGTTTTCACCATAATGACAAATAAATCGGTACTGGTACTGTAGTTATCAACGATATAGGCGTTGTCTACGTTATAACGTGAATCAGGTCTTAGTTCAGGTGCGCCCGCATCTAGATCACCAATTTTCATCGATTGTGAAAAATATAAACCAAGCATTAAACAACATATGCCAACGATTAAGGCTATTTTTGCGAGTGGTGGTTTAGCGAAGTTTTTAAACAAGCGTTCCACAATACCTGTTTGGTGAGCTGACTTTTGTGCGTATTTCAAGCCCGCAGGGGAAACGCCGATGTAACTCATTAAAATAGGCAAAGCGATTAAGTTGGTGACAATAATAATGGCAACACCAATACTGGCGGCGATGGCTAATTCTCGAATGACGGCTATATCGATAATCATTAAGGTAGTAAAGCCGATAGCATCACTGACTAAAGCGGTGATACCCGCAATATAAAGTGAGCGAAAAGCCAGCTTGGCTGAATCAATTCTATTTGCGCCCGTTACGCTATGGTGAATGATGGAATTAATAATTTGTACGCCATGACTAACACCAATAGCAAAAACTAAAAAAGGCACCAACATAGAATAAGGGTTAAGACCAAAGCCAAGTAAATTAAGAATACCTAATTGGCACAATACGGCAAAAATTGAAAAAACTAGCACTGATAAAGTGCTACGTAGGCAACGTGAATAAAGCCAAAGTAAAACAAAGGTAATAACAACGGCTAGTGCAAAAAAAGCAACAACTTGTAAAGCGCCATCGATTAAGTCACCCACTACTTTGGCAAAACCGACAATGCGTATAGTGACCTTATCACTACTGTATTTGTCTCTGATTTTCTCTTCTAAAACGCTTGATAATTTTCTGTAATCTAAGGGCAAACCTGTTTCAGGGTTAGTGTCTTGCAATGGCGCGATAATAATTGCTGATTGGAAGTTATTGGCGACAAGTACACCAATTTGTCCTGACTTAAATACGTTAGTTTTAACGCGTTCAATCATTGCTGCTGAGCCATCATAACCATCAGGAATAACAGCACCACCAACAAAACCTTCTTCGGTCACTTCTTGCCAGCGAACATTGGGTGTCCATAATGATTTTAAACCATCACGACTTACCCCTGGAATAAAGAAAACTTCATCGGTAACTTGCTTTAAAGTTTGTTGAAAATCAGCATTGAAAATATCACTCTTTTCATTATCACCATGAGTATTTTCAACCACAATACGAATAACGTTACCTAAATCTGCGAGCTCTTTTTGATATGTTAAATAATTAGTCACATAAGCATGAGATCCGGGGATCATTTTAGTGAAGCTAGCTTCCGGTTTGACCTTAACGGCTTGTAGGGTTAACAAAGCGATACAAATAACGATGATTGTCATCATCAATGCACGATGCTTAAAAACAAAATTCTCTATTATTTGTTCTACTTTTCTTGGTGAGTGTGAGTTTTTAGTAGGTGACATAAGCTTATTCCTCTTCCTTAAGCGGCCATTGTGAAATACCGAATTGACCCGCAAGAATCAATGCATTGTCTTTAACTAAAACACTAGAAAATGCCGCGCCTGAGGGATGCTTTTTAATGTTTAAAGAGGATGGATTTTCTGGATCGAAACTGACAATGAGACCACCATGCCCCACTAAATATACCTTGCCCTGTTTAGAGAAATTTCCGCCGAGTAAACTGGTGCTACTGGGTAATTTTTTATGCTGCCAATGCCCTCCTCCATCAAGCGATATCAGGATATTGCCTTGTAAGCCAAACGCGACAAGCTGTGTACTATTCGTTGGATTGTTATCGTCAGTTGCATTGTTATCGTCAGTTGCAATGTTATCGCCAATAGAAGGGGGGAGAACATTGACTGTATTGGCGATAATGCCGAATAAACTGCCCGAATAAGGCAATGCCATTACCGACCATGTTTGGCCGACATCAGTAGAATGAAAACCGGTGCCATTTTCACCAACAATATAAAGTTGATCATCTGATGTCGCTATAACAGCATTGAGGTGAAAACTATCAGGATTATCAAGTTGATTGCTTACTAACTTCCACGTTTCACCTGTGTCTTTACTACTGAGTAATATACCGTAGGCACCGCTAGCAAATAAGATATCATTCGACGTTCGGGTAACCGATAACAGCGGCTTATTGGGCCCTGACTTTAATTCTATTTGGTTATCTTTAATCGCAAAGGCTAAATCATCAAGTTGGTAAGTTAACGCTTCAAGTTCATCTTCATCTTGAGTTTTCAAGAGCAATTGCTGCAATATTTCCTGTTGTTTTTTTAATTGCTCTATTGTTAAGCTTGTTATCTCTTTACCCGTAAATACCGTGCGCCATGCTGTGCTATCACTCGCCACTTTTAGGATGACACCATCATGGCCAACGGCAATTTTACTACCGTCAGAGAGTATGGTGACATCAGTTATAGCAACACTGACTGGCGATTGTTGCTGCTGCCAGTTATTGTTATTTTGCCACTTTATTATGTGTCCACGTTCACCTACAGCAAGAATAGCGTCATTAGTTGGCGTTATAGCCATGAGTACACTTTTATTGGCTAAGTCACTGTCGACGGCAGGTAATTCCAATAAGTTGGAGGAGCTTTTCGCCTGTGCGATATTAAAAAATGAAGCAAGCAGTAAGCTCATCACGCTAAAGACGACATAAGGTGTGCGCATAGAAAACCTAATAAGTGAAAAAATCATGCTTATTAGTATTCATGAATAAAGATAACTTGAGAGGCGTTAAACGTGCCAAATGATTATCTTTGCAACACAGTCAATATTTAGCGTTTTTTTGCGGTGGTTTTGTCGAAAGGGTTATGCTTTTTGGCTTTGTCGATAATCGCCCGGCGTTTGATTAGTCCAACGTTTAAAAGCACGGTTAAAGTTACCTACGCTCGAAAAACCGACCAAATAGCCAATTTCACTCAAGCTTAAATGTTGTTGAACAATGTAATTCATCGCTAATTTTTTACGAGTGTTTTCCAGTATTTCTTTATAACTTGTGCCTTGGTCTTGTAATTTTCGTTGTAAATTACGCAAACTCATCCCAAGGTATTCGGCAATTTCAGTTTGAGAAGGTGCGCCCAGTGGTAACAATTCAAAAATTTTATTTTTGATTACATGGCTTAAATCATTTTTATCAATTCTTGCCATGAATTCATCAAGCATTTTTTCATGGCTGTGAGTAATTAAAGGATTACCGCACATTAACTTTTCTTGTGTTTGTTTAAGGTCGAAATAAATAGCGGTTTTATTGCTAGAAAACTCTATTTCACAATTGAAGAAATTGTCAAGGTAACTCATATCATGATCGGGTTTTGGGTAAGCAAAGCTGATTTTTTTTGGTGAAAAGTCTAACGTAACCAGTTCTCGAGAAAAACGAATAATAGTGGCTAAAAAAGTTTCGACTGTGAGCAGTGACAATACCGGTCGGTTTGTTGTTTCATAGGTAATAATTTGCATCTCAAAAACAAACTGCCCCTTTTCTTCGTAATTAACTAATTGACAGGTATTTGAAACAACACGTTTGTAATGAGCGATACGCTCTAATGCATCTTGCAACGTATTTGAAGACATCATAGCGTAGCCAAGCGCATGAAACATACCCGGATGAAACTGCTCCGCTACCAAAATAGAAAAGTCATGTCGTGCTAATTTAACATTGCAGTAGTTAAGTAACTGGGAAAGTTTTTCTGCGGCAATACGAGATTCTTGATCCGCCATCGCATCTTGAGAAATATCACAGGTTTTTAATGCTGCGGCAATATCAATGTTATGCGCATCCATAGCCCTTGACGTAGGGATCATCCAGCCGGTTAATGTCGAATAATAATTTTGCACTGCGTTGCCTGAATTTTTCATATTTTTCCATTCTACGAGTTTTGCGCGAAATGACAAGAGGTTGGCACATTTAGCGAAATATTAAACTGAACATTGTCGTAATGTAATGATGAAGAAACATTACAGTAAGTATTACAACGATAATAATAGGCGAATAACATGCTAAATAATAACCACAAAATCAAACCATTAGCGCTGGTTGTCGCGATGGCATTTGGTGCATCATCAGCACACGCTGTCGACTTCAACTTTGGTGAAGACGATGAAATTTTATTGCAAATCAACTCGCAGTTAGACATTGGTTCAAGCTGGCGACTAGGGGATGCTGACCCACGTTTTATTGGGAAAACCAATGGCGGAACTGGTGCTACATCAACGACTGATGATGGAAATTTAAACTATGGAAAACATGATGCCTACTCGCAAATAATTAAAGGTGTGCATGATATACAATTAAGCAAAGGCGATTTTGGCGCTTTTGTACGTTTTAAATATTGGTATGACTATGCGCTTAAAGAGGGTGATGTCAGCCATGGTAATTCAAACAATGGCTATACCCCGAATACGCCATTAAGTGATGACGGTTTTGAAAACAACACTAAATTTTCTGGCATAACTTTATTAGATGCCTATGTTTATGCTTCATTTGATTTAGGCGAAACGCCACTAGACATTCGCTTAGGTAGACAAGTAGTGAGTTGGGGAGAAAGTACTTTTATTCAAGGCGGTATGAATTCATCAAACCCTTTTGATGTGGCCGCATTAAGACGTCCTGGTGCAGATTTAAAAGAAGGTATTTTACCGGTTGGAATGTTATATGCAAATGCCGGCATTACCGAAAATTTAAGCATTGAAGGCTTCTATCAGTATGAGTGGGAAAAAACTCAGATTGATGGTTGTGGTACCTATTTTTCAGGAGCTGATTTTGCCGCCACGGGCTGTAACTCTGTTTCCGTAGGTCCTTTAGGTGATCAAGCAGGATTGGCTGCAGGCTTTGCTGCTGAACGAGTTGCTGATGTTGAACCTGATGACGGAGGTCAATATGGTTTGGCAGCGCGTTATTATGCTGCAGAACTAAATGATACTGAGTTTGGTGTGTATTATATGAATATTCATTCACGCCTGCCCCTTATTAACGCTGTCCGTACTAGCATTCCTTTAGCTACAGGAAATGCCACGCCAGTATTTGTGCCTAAAGCACTTGACCCAACAGGTGGTGCTTTAGCGGCATTAAATCCTGGTTATAATATTGAATTCCCAGAAGACTTAGCCTTTTATGGGGTGAGTTTTGCCACCAATGTTGCTGGTGTCGCGTTATCAGGTGAAGCTTCTTATAAGCCTGATACACCGGTACAGATTAGCGGACCAGAAGTACTCAATGCAGCATTATCTGAAGCACCTTTCTTACGCTACAGCCCTAGAGTTACCTCGGTTGGTTATGGTGAAGAGGTCAAAGGTTGGGATGCGTTTGATGTCACCCAATTACAGATGACCGCAGTGCAATTTTTTGAGAATACTATGGGTGCTTCGCGAGTAACGATTATTGCCGAGGTAGGTATGATTTTAACCGATGGTGTTGAAGATTCTGACCAACATTACGGAAGAAACTCGGTGTTTGGCTTGGGCGACTTTGATGCGGGTGGCGGCTTAAATTGTGCCAATCTTGTTGGCGCAGGAGCGTTATCGGGCGATTGTCGTACAGATGGTTTTGTTACTGATAATGCATGGGGATATCGCATGCGTGGTGTTTGGCAATATTCTGATGTATTTGCTGGCGTATCGTTAAAACCAACCATCTCTTGGGCACATGATGTCAGTGGCTACTCACCAGACCCCGCTCAACAATTTCATGAGGGACGAAAAAATCTAGGCTTTTCTTTAGAAGCAGCATACCAGCAGAAATATACTGCCACCGTAGGCTACAACAACTATTCAGGTGGTAGTCATAATATTCTAGAAGATAAAGACTTAATATCGCTGTCATTTGGCATTTCATATTAATTAACATATTCATTGTATTGCAAAAACATTAAGAGAATCATGATGAAAAAATATATTACAACAGCAAGTTTACTATTGTTATCGCTAGCAACCAGTGCTGCATTTGCAAAAGTCAGCCCACAAGAAGCCGATAAATTAGGTAATACGCTGACACCATTAGGTGCAGAAATGGCTGCCAATGCAGAAGAAACTATCCCTGCTTGGACCGGGGGACTAACGAGTAAAAACTCAACTAAAAGCAACGACTCTGGACGTCCTGAAAATCCTTTCTCAACAGACAAACCACTCTTTGAAATAACCAGTGCTAATTTTAGTGACTACAAAGCGAACTTAAGTGCAGGTCAAATCGCAATGTTTACTAAGTATGCTGATTATAAAATGCCTATTTATAAAACAAGAAGAACCGCTGCATACGCTGATGAACTTTATGATGTCGTTAAGAAAAATGCGACAACCGCTGAATTGGTGCAGTCGGGTAACGGTGTTGCTAATTTTGATACAACAATCCCCTTTCCTATTGCTAAAAATGGCTCTGAGGTTATTTGGAATCACATAACTCGCTTTCGTGGTGGCACGGCTAAACGTTTTACCACCACCATTCCTGTGCAATCAAATGGCTCATTTGTACCCGTTAAAATGAATGACCAGTTAGTGTGGCCTGAATTTTTAGAAGGTGGCCGTGATGATAAAAAAGATGACAATATTTTGTTTTATTATCTTTCTCAAATTACCGCTCCTGCACGTTTAACAGGCACAGCTTTATTGGTACATGAAACAATGGACCAAGTAAAAGAAGCGCGTAAAGCGTGGGTTTATAATTCTGGCCAACGTCGTGTTCGTCGCGCACCAAACGTTGCTTATGACGGACCTGGTCAAGGTACCGATGGTTTAAGAGCCTCTGATAACTATGACATGTACAACGGAGCACCTGATCGTTATGACTGGAAATTAGTCGGTAAAAAAGAACTTTATATCCCTTATAATTCTTATAACTTGCTTGATACAACAGCAAAATATGATGACGTAATACAACAAGGTCATTTGAATGCTAGTTTTCTACGCTATGAATTACACCGTGTTTGGCAAGTTGAGGCTACCCTAAAAGAAGGTACTAGGCATATTTATGCGAAACGTACCTTCTTTATTGACGAAGATACATGGGGTGCCTCTGTTATCGATCAATATGATGGCCGTGGTGAGTTATGGAAGTTATCTGAAGCGCATAATATTCAGTTTTATGATGTTGATACCCCATGGATGGTTGCAGAAACGTTATATGACTTAAGCTCTGGACGATACTTGGTTACTGGGTTAAGCAATGAAGAACCGACCTTTATGATTTGGGGCAAAAAAGTCAACAGAACAGACTTTTCCACCTCTGCGCTTAGACGTTTAGGACGATAATTACTATTTAGTTAATAGTTAATTCGTATAATAAAATAGGGTAAATGTTAATAGCATTTACCCGCTATTACATACACAGACTTAAGATGTTTTTAAGGATGAATAGTAGAACTTTAAGGTAAGGTATATGAATAAATCGCATCATAACGACTTTGACTACATTATAGTTGGCGGGGGATCTGCGGGCTGTGTTTTGGCGAATAGGTTAACTGAAAATGGAAAATTTACTGTCTGTTTATTAGAGGCAGGTAGTGATAATAATTCTATGTTAGTTAATACCCCTGGCGCATTTTCAGCCTTTATGTTTTTGAAAAAATTCAATTGGAGTTTCAATGCTAAGCCTAAAAATGATATTCGCCATGGTGCCCCCTTATTTGTGCCACGTGGACGTGGCTTAGGTGGAAGTTCAGCGACTAATGCCATGCTTTATATACGTGGCCAAAAACAAGATTATGACCATTGGGCAGAACTAGGTAATGAGGGTTGGTCATTTGACGATATATTGCCTTATTTTAAGAAGTCGGAAACCAATAGCCGTGGTGAAAGTGAATTGCACGGCGGCGAAGGTCCCTTACAAGTGACTGACCGCCCTATTTTCTATGAGATCAGTAAACGATATATTGACGCTAGCCAACAAGCTGGCTTTAAAGTTACCGATGATTTTAATGGTAGTGAGCAAGAAGGGGTTGGTTATTACCAGTGCACAATAAAAGATGGTAAGCGTTGTTCTGCTGCTCATGCTTATTTGTTGCCGGTACTGTCCAGAGATAATCTTACCGTATTAACCCACGCACAAGTGAGTAAAGTACTACTAAAAGACAAAGAAGCCTATGGCGTCGAAGTTTTCATTAAAGGTAAAAAGAGCACCTTAACAGCGAATAAAGAAGTCATTTTAAGTGGTGGTAGTATCGCTTCACCACAGCTATTAATGTTATCTGGCATTGGTGATAAAAACGAACTAAAACAACACGGTATAAATTGTGTACATGAACTTAAAGGCGTTGGGAAAAACTTACGAGAGCATGTAGATGCCTGTGTATTGGTAAAAAGTAAAAAAACAGATGGCTTTACCCTCTCAGTTACAGGCTTACTGAAAATGCTACCAGAAACCGTGAAATATATAACGGGGAGAAAAGGTAAACTTGCTAATACTATTGTAGAAGCGGGTGGCTTTATTAAGTCAAATGACAATCAAGACAGACCCGATATTCAATTGCATATGTTGCCTTTATTATATGACGATAATGGCAGAGATTTTAAATTGTTATCACAACATGGATTTTCGTGTCATGTCTGTGTACTTCGTCCGGAAAGTACCGGTACTGTGTCGTTAAAATCGGCTAACTACCAAGATGCGCCGGAGATAGATTTTAATTTACTTTCTGATAAAGACGGCAAAGACAAAGCCGTTTTAATTAATGGTATGCGACAGCTGCGCAAAATATTATCTGCTCCTGCATTAGCACAACATTATGATAATGAAATTCACCCAGGCACGGCTTTTGAAACTGACGAACAAATTTTTGCTAAGACTAAAGAGCGTTTAGGCACCGTTTTTCATCCGGTAGGCACATGTAAAATGGGCAATGATGAAATGGCGGTGGTTGATAATCATCTGAGAGTACACGGTATTGATAAGCTCAGAGTAATAGACGCTTCTATTATGCCGACACTTATCAGTGGTAATACCAATGCTCCTACCATGGCTATTGCCGAAAAAGTTGCCGATATGATGCTGGCACAATAATTAAGGAAAGAACCAATGTTTAATTTCATTATATACAGTACAAAATTCTTACTGGTTGGGTTGTGGATTTTAGCGATATCAGGCCTATTATCCCTATCACCGCTACCAGCCGAGTATCAATTTTATATGCTAGCTTTAGCTGGTGCTGTGCTTTTGGTACATTTTATTGAGTTTTTGGCGATGAAAAATAAAATAAAAAATCACAGCAGTAAAGAAATGAGCTTTATACAAACTATGCTTTGGGGCTTTGGTTATTGGCTGCCTTTACTCAAAAATAGTTAATGACTTAAGTGCTACACACAAATAATTTTTTGTCCTGATTCATCATAATAATTAATGACGAATATATTTCCGTGTCCAAACGGTCAAAATTTAGCGTATTAAAATCATTATCATTGACACACAAAGGAAAAATAAAATGAAGATACAATTTAAACGTTTAACATTAGGTATTGGCCTGATGCTAAATGCAGGAGCAGCCTTCGCAGCTGATAAGCCCAATATTTTGTTTTTTTGGGGCGATGATATTGGTCGCACCAACATTAGCGCCTACAGTCACGGTATTATGGGTTATCAAACACCTAACATCGACCGTATTGCTAAAGAAGGCATGATGTTTACCGATTATTATGGTGATCAAAGTTGTACTGCAGGTCGCTCTACTTTTTTAACTGGGCAATCCGGTTTACGTACCGGTATGACAAAAGTTGGTTTACCCGGTGCTAAAGAAGGTATTCAAGATAGAGATATCACCATAGCCGAAATGCTCAAAGCTAAAGGTTACACCACAGGTCAGTTTGGTAAAAACCACTTAGGTGATAAAGATAAACATTTACCAACCAATCATGGTTTTGATGAGTTTTTTGGTAACCTTTATCATTTAAATGCAGAGGAAGAACCAGAAGATCCAGATTACCCTAAAGACCCAGCGTTTAAGAAACGATTTGGTCCGCGTGGTGTCATTCATTCTTATGCCGATGGAAAAATTGAAGATACGGGTCCGCTAACCAAGAAACGTATGGAAACCGCTGATGATGAGTTTATTGCGGCGGCACAAAAATTTGTCGCTAAAGCAGTAAAAGCCAAAAAACCATTTTTTGTTTGGGTAAATACTGCAGGAATGCACTTTAGAACACACATTAACCCAAAACATGTCGGTTTATCTGGGCAAGGTTTTTATAACGATGTCATGGTCGCTCACGATAACCATGTGGGTATGATGTTAGATCAATTAGAGACGTTAAAAATTGCTGACAATACTATTGTAATGTATTCAACTGATAATGGTGTTCATTATAATACTTGGCCTGATGCAGGCGTTACTCCGTTTGATGGCGAGAAAAACAGTGAAAAAGAAGGTGCTTATCGCGTACCTATGATGGTTCGCTGGCCTGGCAAAATCAAAGCGGGCTCTATTTCAAATGAGATCATGGCACATTTAGATTGGATGCCCACGCTAGCAGCAGTCACAGGAGATACTCAACTGAAGCAAGATATGCTTAAAGGTGAACGTCGCTTTGGTAATAAACAAGAAAAGATTCATCTTGATGGCTTTAACATGCTTCCGCACTTAACGGGTAAATCAGAAAAAGGTGCGCGTAATATCTATCATTATTTGAATGATGAAGGCTTTCCTGTTGCGATTCGTATAGGTGATTGGAAAATGGTTTATGCTGAAAACCGAGGTAAAACCCTAGCACTTTGGGCCGAACCTTTCACTATGCTTAGAATGCCTAAAATTCAAAATTTACGTCGTGATCCTTGGAGCAAAGCAGAAGAAAACTCTAATTCATATTACGATTGGATGATTGATAAAGCCCCTTATATTTATTTAGGTTTATCTGAAACGGCTAAATTTCTTTCAACCTTTAAACAGTATCCACCAAGCCAACCTACCGGCTCTTGGTCAGTTGAAGCGGTTTATGATAAATTCTTAAGTAAATCTGAAGGTAAATAGTCAACCTTCTCACTACCTAGCCCGAGCATCAATGTTTCGGGCTTTTTTTAACCTTTAAATAATAAATTACTTTAAAGTTTGTGATCTTGTACTGCACAGCGAAAATACATCAAAGCAACACTGACGTAGAGTATTTTAGCTAGCACAAGTGAACAGTAGCAGCCTAACCTTAAGGCTACCTATAGCCGTACCATTGCCTGATGCATGACAATTAATAGCGCGGCTATGTTATTGATTCAAATTTATAAATAATTTGTCGCTGATATTCTTGATGGGGCTGTAAGATATTACTAGGAAAATGTTTGTTATTTTCTGCGTCAGTATAATTTTGCGCCTCTAAGCACAAGCCTTGGTAAGGCGTAAACTTTCCGTTTAAATAGAAGCCAGTATAAAGCTGAATTGCACTCTGATCCGTGTAGACAGATAAACTAATTTGATTCTGCCAAGACGTTAGCACCGCTTTCGGCTCACCAAAAGGTGTGCTATCCAGAACAAAACAATGATCATAGCCCTTTTTTTCTTGAAGAGATTCATCTTGAGAGTTCTGCTGTCGATCGCCAATACAAGCGGGTTCTCTAAAATTATAATCAGTCTCAGCAACGGCAACTATTTTACCCGTTGGAATATTAGCAGCATCCGTTTCGAGGAATGCCGATGACATCATTTGCAAATATAATGACTGGCAGTCATTTTCACCCAGAGTAAAGTAAGCATGATTGGTCAAATTGATTACTGTGACTAAGTTAGTATTAGCTGAGTAATTTATGCTGAGTTTATTATCCGTACTTAACTGATAAGTAACAGATAAGGTTAATTCCCCAGGAAAACCTTGGTCTCCACAAGGAGAAATTAATGATAAAGTCACTGAAGTACTGGTGAGGCTTTGCCTATCTATTTGCCAATAACGAAAAGCAAAATTATCATTCCCACCATGTAAACAATTTTCACCGTCGTTTTGAGGTAACTGATATTGCTTACCGTCTAGCTGAAATTTACCACCTGAAATACGATTACATACTCGGCCACAGGTTGCGCCTAAATAGAACTCATCAGTTAGATACTGCTGCGGCGAAGCATAGCCCAGTGTCATTTCCGTTGGTATAGTATTCACGGGAAATTTAATTGATTTAATTCGGGCACCCAAATTAATAATTTCAACAGACATGCCATAGTTATTGGTCAGTGTTACTGTTGCCAGTTCCTCTGCGAGTGCTGTGTTCACGTTAATCATTAAGCTCCTTGAAAAGTAAAAAGGCCAATAACTTGGCCTTTTTCTATTGATGTTTTGTTTACCACCAAGTGGCGTATAAAGCCGTAAGGATAAGTACCACACCTATTGCAGCGACATTAAATGACTTGCTTGTTGCAAAGCTCACCTGTTCTAAACTCACACTGCTATCAGCACTATTAGGTTTTCCTAACATGGAAACCACATAACAAAGCGCTAAACAAAGTAAAAAGACTAAGCCAACTCGGTCCATAAATGGTAGCTCAGGCCACGAAAACTTAAGCACTAACGAAAATACTGCTGAGCCTAAAGCAGCTGATAATGCGCCTGTTGATGTTGCACGTTTCCAGAACATGCCCATAACAAATATAACAACGATGCCTGGGGTAAAGAAACCAGTAAACTCTTGAATATATTGAAACGCTTGGTCAAACTTGCCCAGTAAAGGTTGAGCCACAATTAACGCGATACACAAAGAAACTAATGCAGCAATACGACCAATATGTACATAGTGACGTTGGCTCTCGTTCGGCTTAAAACGCGTATAAAGATCCATGGTAAAGATGGTAGAAATACTATTGGTCATTGACGCTAGCGAAGATACTATGGCGGCAACTAATGCAGCAAAAACTAGCCCTTTAATACCTACAGGCATTAATGCCATCATTGACGGATAGGCTTGATCCGGGGTAGTTAATGTCGGATAAAGAACTACCGCTGCAATGCCGGGTAAGACCACAATAAGCGGCATTAATAATTTAAGGTAGGCTGCAAAAGCAATACCTTTTTGTGCTTCTTTTAAATCTTTAGCGGCTAAAGCACGCTGAATAATATACTGGTTAAAACCCCAATAACTAAAGTTCATTACCCACATGCCACCAATTAACACAGAAATACCTGGCAGGCTCATATAATGGTCATTATCTGAACTTAATATCATGTCAAAATGCTCAGGCATTGTATCGGTTAGAATCCCAAAACCGACTAAAAGCCCTTGACCATCAGCAACGGCATCTAAGGCTAAATAACTGAGTAATAAACCGCCAAAGACCAATAACACCACTTGTAATATGTCGGTAAAAGCAACGGCTTTTAAGCCGCCATATAAAGAGTAAGCAACAGAGAATACGGCTAAAAATATCATGCCGAACATCCAATCAACACCTGCTACCGTTTCAATGGCCATGCCACCTAACCATAACACCGCGGTTAAGTTAACAAAGGTGTATACCGCTAGCCAAAAAATAGCCATGGTAGTTTTTACCTTATTATCAAAACGTTGTTCAAGGTATTGCGGCATGGTAAATATTTTATTTTCCAAGAAAATAGGCAACATGTATTTACCGACTAATACCAAGGTAATAGCGGCCATCCATTCATACGAAGCAATCGCTAACCCAATAGCGTAACCAGAGCCTGACATACCAATAATTTGTTCTGCGGAAATATTTGCGGCGATTAAAGAAGCCCCTATAGCCCACCAAGGCAATGATTTGCTTGCTAAGAAATAATCTTCAGTATTTGCGCCCTCTTTCTTCTCATTACGAGAAATCCATAAAGCTAAACACAATAGTCCTATGACATAGACAATAAAAATAGTGCTGTCTATGGTCCCCAATTTGTTTGTAATATCCATTATTTGTTCCTTTTGCTTTTAATTATTATATTTTATTTGAACGTGTTCTATTTAAGCGGATTTTCTAAAAATTCATTGTCTAACCTTAAATTATCTACAAGGTAATTATCTAAATGCGCCTTGTGTTGCAGTGCATAGATAAAAGCTAGGTTTTAAAAAGAATTCTTCCTCATAACGGCTGCTTACAACATCTTTTACCTGTTCAACCATAGATTTTGGTACTAAGGCGACAACACAACCACCAAAACCACCGCCAGTCATTCTAACGCCCCCATTAGCGCCTAAAACACTTTCGATGATAGCAACCAAACCATCCATTTCCTTAGTGCTCACTTCAAAATCATCTCGTAAAGAAGTATGAGACGCTTTCATCACGGTACTAATCGTTGCCATATTATTCTGTTTTAATGCATTAAATGTAGTAATCGCTCGAGTATTTTCAGTGATTACATGGCGGGCTCGTTTGAATAATACCGGATCAATTTGTTCTTTGGCTGAATTTAGTTGCGCCAAAGTAACTTCTCGAAGGGCAGAAACACCAAAATACAAAGCAACTTTTTCACATTGCTTTCTTCTTAAGTTGTACTCACTGTCAACTAAGCCGCGTTTAACGTTGGAATTAACAATAAACAGTACTAAATCTTCAGGGATAGCTGCGTCTTCAAAGGATAAGTCTTTGCAATCTAACAGCATGGCGTGATTTTTTTGTCCCATGGCAGAAATAAGTTGGTCCATAATGCCGCAGTTACAACCAACAAAATTATTCTCTGCTTGCTGACCCATGAGCGCGGCACTGACACCCTCTAAATCTATTTGATAAAGCTGCGAAAACGTTTTTAAAATGGCTATTTCAAAGCTGGCCGAAGAACTTAAACCTGCGCCTTGTGGCACATTGCCCGTGACTACAAGGTTTGCGCCTTTAATGTCTGGATACTTTGCCATTAACGCTTGTAATGTGCCTTTAACATAATTAGTCCACATTAACTGTTGATCAAACGTTATTTCATTCAGGGAAAATTCATTTGTTTGTTGCTCACAATCATGGGCATACACTTTTATTACGTTGTCTTGTCGCGAAGAAGCGGCAATAGTAGTGCCATAATTAATCGCGGCGGGAAGCACAAATCCGTCATTGTAATCGGTATGATCGCCCATTAAATTGACTCGACCAGGCGCGTGACAAACGATCTGGGCTGAGCATTTAAATTGCTGTTCAAATAATTGTTGAGCAAGCTGTTTTTGTTCAACGTTTTCTGATTCAGGCACAAGTTGTGGCACATACTTAGACATCAGTGTTGCTCCTTATAATGAATATCTGACAAATCACGTAGTCGATGTGCAGCTTGCTCTGCGGTAAGATCTCGTTGTGCTTCAGCCATCATTTCATAACCCACCATAAATTTACGCACCGTGGCAGATCTTAATAAAGGTGGAAAAAAACTAGCGTGCAAAGTCCATTCATCATGTTGTTGACCATCAAAAGGTGCACCGTGCCACCCCATGGAATAAGGAAAAGAGCAATTAAATAAATTGTCATACTTGATGGTTATTTGCTTAATAATATCTGCCAGAGATAACTTTTGTTGAGTATTAAGTTCAGTTAGGCGTGACACAGTAAAGCGTGGTAGCAGTAACGTTTCAAACGGCCATGCTGCCCAATAAGGTACAACAACAAGCCAATCATCATTTATCACCACAATACGTTCGTTATTTTCAATTTCTCTGGCAACATAGTCTTGTAATAAATTACTGCCATGCTGTTTTAAGTAGGCCTGCTGTGCTTTTTGTTTTTTCATCACTAAGGTCGGTAATTGTTGTTGCGCCCAAACCTGTCCATGAGGATGAGGATTAGAACAGCCCATGACACTGCCTTTATTTTCAAAGACCTGCACTGACATATAGGTTTTCCCTAACTCTTCACACTGGTTTTGCCACGTATCAACTACGCGAGTAATTTCCTCTACAGAAAGCTGAGGCAAGGTTTTACTATGATCAGGTGAGAAGCAGATAACACGGCTCTCACCTTGCTCTGTTGCCATTTTAAAAAGTGGGTCATCGCTTTTAATAATTGGGGTGTCCTGCTTGATTGCAGCAAAATCATTGGTAAAGACAAACGTTTTTGTATACTCGTCATTGACCTCACCATTTATTCTGGTGTTACCCGCACAGAGAAAACATTCTTTATCGTGTGTTGGCCTTTCTTGTTCATCAAGCTTTTCTACTTGCCCTTGCCAAGGTCGCTTTGCTCGGTGTGGGGAAACTAAAATCCATTCATCTATTAACGGATTATATCGTCGATGGGGATGTTCTGTGGGGTCAAAAATTGTAGCCATAATAATTCTCAAAATTATATACTCAAAATCAATAAACAAAATGTAAACGTTTACATTTTTATTGTCAATATTTAATTTAAATCTAGTTACTAGTATTAACATCCCGTTAAATTAGGGTTATTATAGAAAAAATAACAATATAAACGTTTACCTATGTCAACAATAAAAGATGTTGCCCGCGTGGCCGGAGTTTCAATTGCCACCGTATCTAGAGTCGTTAACAACGGTCCTAAAGTCGGTAAAAAAACACGTCTGAAAGTTACGCAAGTAATGGAAGAGTTAGGCTATACCCCTAATGCTAATGCACGCGCATTAGTGACACAAAAATCAACCACCATTGGTGTTATTGTGCCCGCGCTTACCGATCCTTTTTTTGCATCGCTTGCAAATGGTGTTGATACCATTGCTCGCCAACACAATATGCAATTGCTATTAAGTACAGCTCAGCAAGATGCTGAATCAGAGCGTGCTGCAATTAACTTATTAATAGAACAACGTTGCCATTCAATTGTTATGCACAGTAAGAAGCTGCCTGACGATGAACTGATCAGCTTATGCGAAAAAATTCCAGGACTCGTCTTAATTGATAGAATGATTGATGTGATCAAACACAAATGTGTTTGGTTAGATAATGAAGAAGGTGGAAAAATTGCCGCTCGACATTTACTGTCTTTACAGCATCACAACGTTGCTTGCATCAGTAGTAAATATCAAATTGAAGATCCCACCTTAAGGCTGCGAGGTTTTTCTCAAGAACTCGGCCGTGCTGGTATCGAAGTTAACCAAAAATTAATTGAATATGCTGAGCCCAATCAACAAGGTGGTGAAATAGCAACTCAACATTTATTAGCCTCAGGCCACAAGTTTTCGGCTATTTTCGTTTATAACGATGCCATGGCCATTGGTGCTATTTCAACGTTGGAGGATAATGGTTATCGAGTACCCGCTGATATTTCGGTAATAGGCTTTGATGACGTATTAATTTCACGATACTCACGACCAAAACTTACCACCTTACATTATCCTATTGAATCTATGGCACAACGTGCTGCACAATTGTCTTTAGATCTTAAAAGTAATGCTAGCGAGTCAAAGGTAGAAGGTTATAAATACTTACCTCGCCTAGTGAAACGTGAATCAACCAATGTAAAATATTAAATTACTTCAATAAAGCCAGTAATACCTACACAGTGTAAAGACTTTTTTATAGTCTAACTAAATTCATACCTATGCTCTTTGAGGCGTCCAATGACTTCTGAGGTGCGGATAAGGAAATTGAGTTCATCCAGCTGAGGTAAGTAAAATAACAGTGTTATCTTCAGTAATTCAATATTCTACATTCATGATTTACTAATTCAGTGTGTTTAGTGATGAACTCGTACTGAAATTATGACTATCCGTGACTTATAAACCTTACTAACAAACATTTTAAATGAAGTTTTGCGTTATATTCGTCGTTAATTGAATGACATAGCGCTATATCTTTGTACGATTATTTTATTGATTGACCAAATGTGTTTTGATTCAACTGTAATTCATTTAAGGCGATAACGGCTTGAGTTCGGTTACGTACACCCAACTTCAAAAAGATAATGCTCGCATGACTTTTAATGGTCGATTCTGAAGTACCTAGTTCATAAGCTATCTGTTTATTCAGTAAGCCATCTGCAAACATTAATAATATTTCATGTTGCTTGGGCGTTAATGACGCTATTTTATCATCCGTCTTATTAGTTTTTTCACTCGGATTAAACTCACCATCTGGTGTCCATAATGTACCGTTGAGTACTTCTTTTATCGCTTCGACCATTTTCGGTACTGGTGTCGATTTAGGAATAAAACCCGCAGCGCCATAACTCATCGCTTTATGAATGGTTTCTTTATCTTCAAAACCCGAAATAATAACGATGCCTAAATCAGGATGTGAACGTCTAATCGTAATTAGGCTGTTAAAGCCATGCGCTCCCGGTATATCAAGATCAAGCAGTAATAAATCAGCTTTATCTTTACTTTGTAAATGCTGTTCAAGTTCGGGAATATTTTGCGCGTCAATAATTGTCGCCCCGTCAAAGTGGGCTTTTAAAGTGATAGTTAACGCTTGACGAAATAGCGGATGATCATCTGCTAGTATTATTTTCATGTTATTAAACATAGTATTACTCATCGCTTAATCTATTATTTTTATAAAATAATGACTAATTTCTTATTAAGTGAAAACTTTTAATATTGCCAACACAATAACAAAGTCTTTATAAAGCTGCTAGCGAGACTTTAGTCTTTCTGCGCAATACAGTTTGATGGGTAACTATTTTATCACCCAAGTGATTAATCACTTGGGTTTAACAAATCAGCATGGTCTAGCACGAGTTGCTTTAAGTATTGCCACACCGTATTTACATGTGAAAGGCGTTTACTCTCAGGGTGAGTAACCAACCAAAAACTTCGGCTGATACTTATTTCTTGGCTATGAAGTTTAATGAGGCTTTTATCTTGTTCGGCTAAAAAACAAGGCAAAATACCAATACCTAAACCACTTTTAATAGCAAAATATTGGCTAATAATGCTAGTGCTACTAAAGTTTGCTTTTAACTCACCATCTAAGTACTGGTTTAACTCTTTTACATAAGAGAGCTGGTCGGTAAAGAGTAAATTATCAACGTAAGTTACCCATTTATGTTTCGCTAATTGGTCTAGCGCTATGCCTTGCGGGTGTATTTCTAAATTATGACCTCGGCTATTATCTAGGTAATCCTGATGTACATAAAGTTGCAATTTATAATCACACAATTTTGACACTATCATAGACGTACTTTTGGGGCGCTCTACCGCAATAGCGATATCCGCTTCATTTCTGCTGATTTTGACATACCGTGAAAACAGTAATAAATGTACGTCAATATTGGGGTGTTGCTGCTGTAATGACAGTAAGTTCGGTGATACAAAAAAGTTACCTAACGCTTCGGTCACACCAATGCGCACTAGCCCACAATTATCTTCATTGTTGTTATGAATGTTAGACAGCGCATGCTGTGCATCTTGTTCCATTTTACATGCCGAGGTGAGTAACATCTCACCATCAGCAGTTAATACGTGGCCATCTTGGGTACGGTCAAAAAGCTTTGTGCCTATGCTCTCTTCTAACTTGTGCAAACGCCTAGACACAGTAGATGCATCCATAATTAAGCGCTTAGCCGCTGTTGATAGTCGCTCGGCTCGAGCAACTTCAAGAAATATTTTTATATCATCCCAATTCATCTAGTAATACCCATTCCATTCAATGATTGCCCACTTGTCCTGGTTAAAATATCCCAGCTGGCGTGCTTAAAAACTTAGTGACTTAGGTATGAGTGTACTGCTTACACTGCGTCATTGCAAAAATGCAAAGCGTGTTGCATTTATGTTTATTGTGACAAGTTAAAGAAAGACCTATCTTGCTAATAGAGTTTTTATATTTTCCATGTTTTTAATCAATAGAGGTTGCTATGAGTATTACTGAAGTTCCACTAATCATTAATGGTAAAAAAGTACGTTCACAAACTAAAGAGTGGTTGGATGTTTTAAACCCAGCTACACAAGAAGTAGTTGCTCGTGTACCTATCGCAACCCCAGAAGAAGTTGAATTAGCCGTGCAAAGTGCACAGACAGCATTCAAAACGTGGTCTAAAACATCGTTAACTAACCGCATGCGTATTATGGTGAACTTTGCTCACTTAGTGCGTGAAAATACGCAAGAATTAGCTGAACTAGTCACATTAGAGCACGGTAAAACCTTACCTGATGCTGAAGGCGAAGTAGGTAGAGCATTAGAAGCTATTGAAAATGCTTGTTCAGTAACGCGCTTACAATTAGGCGATATGGGTAATAATGTTGCGACAGGGGTAGACACTTATACTTTACATAAGCCACTTGGCGTAGGTTTAGGCATTACCGCTTTTAACTTCCCATTAATGCTTGCTGCTTTTATGTTTCCACCTGCCATTGCATGCGGTAATACCTTTGTACTTAAACCTTCAGAGCAAGCACCTTCTTCAACGGTACGCTTTGTTGAACTAGCTATTGAAGCGGGCTTACCTGCAGGCGTTATCAATGTTGTGCACGGCGGTCCTGATGCTGTTAATGCGTTAATCGAACATGAACATGTAAAAGCAGTATCATTTATTGGCTCTACTCATGTTGGTACGCATATATACAATCATGCGAGCAAACACGGAAAACGCGCACAATCGATGATGGGCGCTAAAAACCATATGGTTATCATGCCTGATGCCAACAAAGACAGAGCCATTAATGATTTATTAGGTTCAGCTTTTGGCGCGGCGGGTCAACGTTGTATGGCTAACCCGGTGACAATTTTAGTGGGTGAAGCTCGCAACTGGTTACCTGAAATAGTTGAACGCGCTAAATTAATGAAAGTAGGTCCTGGCTCTCAGCGTGATGCTGACTTAGGCCCGGTAGTATCGCCGCAAGCGAAAAAACGTATTATTAGCTTACTTGATAGTGGTGTTGCACAAGGCGCAACCATGCTAATTGATGGTAGAGATTGTCAGGTTGAAGGTTACCCAAATGGTAACTTTGTTGGACCAACATTATTTACCAATGTGACTACTGACATGGATATTTATACCCAAGAGATCTTCGGTCCAGCGTTATGTGTGTTAGAAACTGAAACATTAGAAGAAGCTATCGCCATCATCAATGCAAACCCTAATGGTAATGGTACTTCTTTATTCACCTCTTCAGGTTGGAATGCGCGCTTATTTGAAAACGAAGTTGATGTGGGCCAAGTAGGTATTAACGTGCCTATTCCTGTACCCGTTGCTTTCTTTAGTTTTACAGGCTCAAGAGCCTCTAAACTGGGTGATTTAGGACCAAATGGTAAACAAACCGTTAGTTTTTGGACGCATACCCGTTCTGTAACAACGCGTTGGTTTGAACCTGATCACCAAGATGGTCAGAATGTTCATACAACGATTAGTATGAAATAAGTTTTCTTTTATAGCCTCTATAATAAATTATTGCAGAGGCTATTTTTTATATAAATAGATATACCCGTTCCACTTAAATCATGCATCTTCAAGTGGAACGGGTATAAGTTCAAAAAAGGATCAACATCATGGCGAATATTGCTTTTATAGGTTTAGGTAACATGGGTGGCCCAATGGCCATCAATCTAGTTAAAGCCGGACATCAGGTTTGTGTATTTGATTTATCAGAGCAAGCTGTTGCTCATGTGGTAGAGCAAGGCGCAACAACTCAAGCACAAGCGAGTGATTGTGTTAAAGATGCTGAATTTATCATTTCAATGCTGCCTGCTGGCAAGCATGTAGAAGCCGTGTATTTAGCAGAAAATGGTTTAATCAATCATATCGCCAAAGGCGCGTTAGTGATTGACTCATCTACCATTGATTCACCAACCTCAATTAACGTCGGTGCGGCATTATTAGCACAAGGCATTAACTTTATTGATGCCCCTGTATCTGGTGGTGTTGGTGGCGCAGTAGCGGGTACTTTAAGCTTTATGGTTGGTGGTAGTGAAGCTGATTTTAATCAAGCAAAACCTATTCTAGATAATATGGGAAAAAATGTCTTTCATGCAGGTGACCATGGTGCCGGACAAGTAGCTAAAGCCTGTAATAACATGCTGTTATCGGTATTAATGCTAGCCACCTCTGAAGCATTACAATTAGGCATAAGTAATGGCTTAGATGCGTCGGTATTATCAAATATTATGAGTAAGAGTTCAGGCAGTAACTGGACCCTTGATGTATACAACCCCTGCCCTGGTGTGATGGAAAACGTACCATCATCTAATGATTATCAAGGTGGCTTTATGGTTGACTTGATGGCTAAAGATTTAGGCTTAGCCATGGATACCGCAGTGAAAAGTCACTCATCAACACCTATGGGTGCATTGGCGCGTAGTTTATATGCCATGCATGCTGCAAACGGTAATGGTGCTAAAGATTTCTCCAGTGCTTTTAACCTGTTTAATCAAGCAAAATAAAGTTTACTTCATTACCTCTTTTGGTAGTAAAACTGACAAGTAATACCAATTACATTAATTAAGTGACCTATTTTATACGTAGGAAAAAGTGATAAGTTCAAGGCATTTATTTAACTAACTAGTTGTTCTAATTATTAAATAAATAACGCAGTAATTATTACTTTTAACAAGTAGAAGTGATCACTTAGTTTGTGTGATTGGTATAATCCAAAGTAAAAATAAAAGGCCGATATATAATGTATCGGCTTTTTTATATATTTTGTTCTATTTTACTCTAAACATTGCTGTTTTAACCAACGGCCTAACTTAACAATATCCGTTTGTTTGGCACGTGACTTTTTATAGACAAAATAGAAATTATCACCGGTAGTAATTTCATGTAACGGAATACGAACAAAGTTTTGTTGTCGGTCTTGGTCTGACATCAAATAATGATTCATTAAAGTAATACCTTGGTCATAACGTGCTGCTTCAGCCGCTAATAACATATGGCTAAAATGATTCACCGTGACCTCTTTTGGTAATACATAACCACCGTGCTTGCACCATTGACGCCAATCTTCACCGAATTCTTCACCTGGAAATAAATTTTGTACTGACAATAAAGGATGCTGCCACAATGCTTCAGGCAAAGGTTTATCTTTTATTTGTTGCCATATTTTGTTGCCACAAACGGGATACAAACGCTCCGCATATAAAAATTCCACTACAAAATTACTTTGGGGCGGATTAACGGTAATAAAGCAATCTGCTACTTGATCGCTGCATTTAGGCTCATCTGCCATCATATTTAGTGATAATTCAATTTCAGGGTACTGTTGACGTAAATCCTCTAAACGGGGAATTAGCCACTTAACAGCAACTGAGCTATACAAAGCCAGACGTATTTTACCCGACTGCCCTTCCCTAATTAGCTGACTCGCATTAGCCACATTACTTAATGAATTACTGATCTCTTCAAAATAGCGTTCACCCACTTCGGTCAAAGCAAACGAGCGACCATGACGACTAAACATCGACTCACCTAAATACTCTTCCAATAACTTAACTTGATGGCTCACTGCACTTTGCGTGACATTAAGTTGATCCGCCGCTTTTGAAAAGCTGTTAAGTCTGGCAACCGCTTCAAAACATTGTAAAGCACGCAATGGTGGTAATTTCATTATTATCTCAGCTAATACTAAATGTATTTAAATCATTATACATAATACACAGTTTTACAATATGATCTCGTTCGTTAATTGTTAACCGTGAATCGTAATCTTTGAAAAGGAGCAGGACTATGCCAAAAATATCTGTCGGAAGCGCAATGATTTTACTTGTTATAGGTAACTTAATTGCTGTCTTTTCTGATGCGTTGATCAAAACATTATCGCAAGATGTGGCCATTTTTCAATTTGTGCTATTTCGCCAAATTAGCGCAGTCGCCATCTTATTACCGTTATGTTTTTTTGCCACTAAAGCACCATTATTACCCGGTTTAAAATGGCATATTCTGCGTGGTCATATTTGGTTACTTGGTGCAGTTTTTATGGTCTTTGCCATCAGTGCGATGCCATTAGCAACCGCAAACGCTATTTTTTATGCTGCACCTTTATTAATGCTGCCACTGGCGATGATGATATTCAAAGAGCAACTTTCAAATCAGGCAGTGATTGTCGCTATTTTAGGTTTTATTGGTGTCTTAGTGGTGATCAGACCCACTTATATTGATTGGGCGGCAATAGCTGCATTCATTGTGGCAATCACAATGGCTATTAATAATTTATTAATTAGAAAGTTACCTAAAAAACAAAACGTATTTCAAACATTATTGATGACAAATATAGTGGGGATCCCGGTGGCATTTTCATTGGCTATATGGGAAGGAAAAGCTTGGGACTTCGGCCCTATGATCACAGCAGCCGGTTCAAGCAGCTTTATTTTAATTTATGCGGGGATTTGTATTATTGCTTATCGCTCTGGTCAAGTCAGTAAAATTGCCAGCGCTGAATATAGTGGCTTGTTATGTGCCGTTGCTGTCGGTATTGTCTGGTTTGATGAAGTACCTGATTTAGCCATGTTACTAGGAACCGTACTCATCATTGCGCCACTTATTTGGTTAGCTAAAGTAGAAGCGAATAAAAAACGTATTGAAGCATCAATGACGTAATAAATAACCTGAACTCTGGATAAGCAGCACTTGCTCAACATTCCCTTTTATCCCATTCTCAGCGTTAAAACGTCGATAAATAGCCAGCTATTCATAAACGTTTTGCCTTGATAATAGAATAGAATGAAACATTGATAGTGGATATAGCAACCTAGACCTTGTTATGTCTTTGTTTTATAAGACAAATCAGTCTTTTTGATTAAATATCAAGCACTCATTATCCAGAGTTCAGGTTAAGTAATAGCATTTATGCATTACATTGATACCCAAGCGACATAAAGATGCTTGGGTATAACTAATTTAAGTTATTTAACCTGTACTCTATTTAAGAGATAGTTAGGCTGATGAGTTATATTCCCATTATCATTCAATATGCAGATTTCAGAGCGCTTGAGCAATTTCAATTCAAGGCGTGGTAATGAAATAAGGGGGATTTATGAGAATATGCGCCTACATTATATAATAACACCATCCATGTATCGCCGTTATAAATCACAGCAACGATCGAGTGATGCTGCTCAAGCGCTTCTTTGATTGGTAACGGGTATATACCCGTTCCACTTGAAGATGCATGATTCAGCTGGAATTATAAACGCCTTTAGGGAAGGCTGAGCAAATCATACTCGTCGTTACATTTGTTTTTAAGGGATGACCCTTAATAAAAAAATGTGCCTTGATTATGAATCGCTCAGACGTCCTGAAACGAGTATCTTCAAGTGGAATGGGTATACCTAAATGAATCTAAGCCACTCGCGTCAATATCAGGCACATTTCCCGAAACGATATCTGCTAAAAGTTTTGCCGAGCCACAAGCCATAGTCCAACCCAGTGTGCCATGTCCGGTATTAGTATATAAATTAGCTATCTTAGTTTTACCAATAATAGGCGTACCATCCGGCGTCATCGGACGTAATCCCGTCCAAAACTCAGCTTCTGCTAAGTTACCTGCTTTAGGAAATAAGTCCTGAACGACCATGGCGATAGTCGCTTTTCTTTTTTCAGGTAAATCTAAATTAAAACCGTTTAGTTCAGCCGTACCGGCTACCCGAATTCTATTATCAAAACGAGTGACGGCAACCTTGTAAGTTTCATCCATCACAGTAGAGACAGGCGAAAATTTTTCATCCGTCATTGGAATAGTTAGTGAGTACCCCTTTACAGGATAAACAGGTAAATTAATGCCTACTGGGTTTAATAAGTTCACAGAATAACAGCCCAGAGCCACAACATACGCATCCGCTTTCAGTTCACCAATAGAGGTATCTACCCCGGTAATGTTAGTCTTATCAAACAGTAATTTATTTACTTGAACATTGAATTTAAAATCAACACCTGCCTTTTTAGCCATTTCAGTAAGCTGCTGACAAAATTGGTAACAATCACCCGTTTCATCATCAGGTAAGTGCAGCCCCGCAACAAGCTTGTCTTTGACCAAGGCAAGGGCTGGTTCAGCCTTAACACACTCATCAACATTTAATAGATTAAATCGCACATCACTATCTGCTAATAACTTCATATCTTTTTGCACTGCTTCAACCTGTTTATGGTTACGAAAAACTTGTAGCGTTCCTCGCTGGCGACCTTGATATTTTATTGCATGGTTTTTAGATAAATCAGACAAGCATTCTCGACTGTAATTCGCTACGCGCAACATACGGTTTTTATTAACCTGATAGTGACTCTCATTACAGTTTTTCAACATATTCATCAGCCAAAGATAAAACATCGGTGAAGAACTCGGCTTTACAATAAGTGGTGAATGTTTCTGGGTTAACCATTTTAACGCTTTAATCGGAATACCTGGCGCAGCCCAAGGAGATGAATAACCGTAAGATAACTGGCCTGCATTGGCGAAACTAGTTTCTTCAGCGCTGAGGCTCTGGCGATCAACAACGGTTACCTGATGCCCAGCTTGCGCCAAATACCATGCAGATGTTAGCCCGACTACGCCAGCGCCTAAAACGATAACTTTCATACTAATCACTTAAATTTTGTTAAATACTAAAATAGTTAAATACTATGTGAAAAAAACATATCTTCTACAATCGATATTAATTAATATTAGTGTTTAGTATTTCTAAAGGCTATGAGTATTGATGAAATTAAAAGGTAACATAGCATCTGGCTTAGTGACGTTTGAAGTAGCGGCTGAATTAGGCAGTTTTACTCAGGCTGCCATTTATTTAAATATTACAACAGGTGCGATAAGTCAGCAGATAAACTTATTAGAAGAACAACTTTCAACAACCTTGTTTGAAAGGCACTCTCGAGGCGTTCGATTAACTCAACCTGGCCTAGCATTATATAATGTAGTAAAAAGTAGCCTCGAAGATATAAGTAAAGTAATTGAAGCGTTACATCAAGAAGAAAATTTTGATGGTGAGGTCAGGTTAAAACTTACCCCTTCTTTTGCATTCAAATGGTTAGTACCTCGACTTAAGAAATTCTACAGCCTTTATCCAAACATTAGCATTCAAACATTTGCTGAAGGCGCATTAGTAGACCATCAAAGTAATAATTTTGACCTAGCCATTGATTACAGTCAATCAGCTAACTTTCAGCAAAAAAGTGACTTATTTCTCCCTGAAAAATTGATTCCGGTAATGAGCCCTGAATATTTTAAAGCGTTTAACTGGCAAGATACATCCGACGAAAATCAACAAGCGGTTTGGAAGTCGGTCACCTTATTACATGATGCTCAGCCATGGCATGGCGCAACAAAAAATACCGAGTGGCAATATTGGTTTAAACATATGGGCATTGCAGCAGACAGTCATCAAGGGCATTATTTTAATCGAACTGATATGGCTATGGCGGCAGCAGAGGCAGGATTAGGCATAGCGATGGCTCGATATGCCCTAGTAGAAGAAGATTTTAAACAGGGAAAGTTGATTTCGCCATTTAAACCTATAGCAGCAAATGCTGGTTATTATCTTATCCAACATCATTCTTCTTTAGCCATTAACTGCTTTAAACAATGGTTATTAGATGAAAAAGCAAATTATATTAAGTAATCAGAACTCAAGTTAACTAAAAAATACCCGTGAATAGTAGAAGAGACTAAACAATGAATGAAACTAAAACAGTCACTAAAACGGTAGCCAAAAATATTGCAGCGATTGGTGTTTCAGGCTCAGCCATTGAAAATGATCTTGCTGAAGCACAAGCGGCGATAGCAGAAGTCGAATAGCTATTTATAATAAACGAATCGAGTTACCACCTATCCAACAATCACAAACCCCTCCCTTTCCGACACACTATCTTTACTATCGTGTTGGCTTGAGCTATGGTTTGAGCGTTTTTAAAAGGGAATAAAAATGATATTAGAAGCTGCTAACAAATACTACGTTGATTTGCTCAGCGATATACTCGCGATTAAACATTATATCAAAAACAACTTAGGCGTATTTATTACAATACTTTACCTGATAGGTAATTTTTCGGGTGTTATTTATTTAGCGACTTTACTCAATAATTTTTCAGTAGATGTATTTCAGCATATTGAGCTTAACGATTTTTTATTTGCTTTAATATCAAACCCAGCAATTGTTCTTGGATATACTGTTGTTATCATTTTTACTGTTATTGCCTCTCGTTTCGAACTTAGTCGAATACCCGATCCTAAAAAGCCTACGCTTTTAAAGAAAATTTATTACGGTATTGGTTATCCTCTCTATTTGGTAAAGCCAACTTATGCTCTGGCTGCGATGCTGTTATTACCTTTATGTGCTTATCCATACTTGACGGCTAACGCGTATAGCGAAAAAATCAAGGGTAAAAGTACACAAAGTTACTCCCTCTCGTTAAATGATCCTATTCAAAAAAATCAAACGAATCTCCTAGCAGAAGTGCAAGTAATCACCTCAACTGCCCGAAACTTGTTCATCTACGATAATAAGAAAAACAAATTGCTGATTATTCCACAGAATAATATTGCAGCACTGGTTCCTCTGATCAAAGCAGACATTGCAGTGGAAGTTAAGCCCGCTGAAGAGGTAATAAAGAAGTGATAAAGAAAAGAATATTTATATAACAGCAATAACTTTGGTAAATATCTCTACCCTTTACGTCCTCAGTTTTTGCTGTATTAACAATAGTAACGCAGAGCTACCTGCGTTAGTTAGCAGTCTATTTGTTTTTTAAAATTAATAGACTGTTATTTTGGTCAATATGAAAGTCAAAAGCGCTTAAAAAATTCATGCCTAATAAACCATCATTGCCTTCAGTAACATAAGAAGGACTTACCGCAAAAACAAAATCGTTAACGATATAACCTTGTATAGCAAATTCGGCCACTTGGTAGATACTGGCGGTTACTGTGCCACCGGCCGTATTTAGGTTTATGTTTTTAATATAGGTAACTTCTGAATACTGGCTTAATGCTTCAAATGCCGGTTCAGATAACAAGGAAATACTGGCTCCGGTATCTAACATTAGCGACACCTTAAACGTATCGTTCATGAGTGCCTGCACAATAAAATGTTCACCTTGACGACTTAACGGAATGCTTTGTGGTTTTCTTAACGCGGCTTCAATTTCGGCTAATAGCGCTAGTGCCTTTATTTTATAATTAGGCTCACTTAACAACGGCTCAATCGCATTACGTGCATACTCAAATTCGCCTAATTCAAATTGTGCGCGAACAAAAAGCCATTGTAAGTTAAGGCTTTGGGGATCAAATATAATAACTTCTTCAACTAAATCTCTTAGTTCTAACCATAAATTAGTGCTTATTAACACATCCGCGTGTTGTTGAACACGAGCCCTAGCATAGTTAATAGCATTACGATTACTAACTTCATTATATACATGGTATTGCACTTCATAGGCATATTTAATAGCTAATAAAGGCAATTGCTGCTGCCAATATAAGTCAACTTGCAGATAAAGAAAATCGCCATCATCCGGCTCGAATGCTAAATATGCACTGATCGAGTCTTCAGCATGGGTAAATGATTTTTGCTGAATTAATGCCTCTGTTGCCTGTAACCAAAAGAGTCTTACTTCGGGTAATTCAGCTTCATGGTCATTCGCTAGTGTATTAATTAAAAAACGCGCATTAAAATAGTCTTTAGCATCAATCGATTGTTTAATTTTATTCGCGACTTGTTGAGAGCGTTTACGGCTATCAATATCATTAACGTTTTCAATACTTTTAATTTTATCTTTTTTCATCTGTGCGTCACGTTGCTGTGGATGCACACGAACTTCTTGCTGAAATTTATTCTCAATAGTGAGCACATTTAATTGCATAAACAAATATACATTAAGCGTTACAGAACCGATCAAACCAAAAAATAAAGCTGTACGCCACATAATCATTCCAAAAATACTGATATACCCGTTCCACTTGAAGATACATGATTCAGCTGGAATTATAAACGCCTTTAGGCAAGGCATTGATTGAAGATAATAGTTATTCTATTGTCGAAATCAATAACGCAGCATAAAGCGTTTATAAACCAGCCCTGTGGGGAAGGCTAAGCAAATCATACTCATCGTTACATTTGTTTTTAAGGGAATGACCCTTAATAAAAAAATGTGCCTTGATTATGAATCGCTCAGACTTCCTGAAACGAGCATCTTCAAGTGGAATGGGTATAAACGTTAATAGAAGAAATAGCTTCAATGTAATTGAAGTCTACACATTAGTAATAATTAATCCCGACAATAACAGTAGGCGCTTTAGTTATTTTGCCCATAAAGCACGGCATTATTGTTGGTGTATCAAACCGGTATCGTCTCTTTCAAAACCATGACATACATAACCACTTACTTTGCGTTTTTTCTTGGACACTTGATGAAAATGCTCATAGCCCACTGAAAATGCAAATGGGTTTGCATTGTAGTCGGCATACGACTGATCGCTGCCGTTATTAGCTTCTCTAGCGCCAGCAGCAAAAGAGCTTAAAAAATCATCTCTATTGTTGAGCAAAATGGTTATTGACCCCTCCCCTCCCTCAACAAGTTCTAACGCACCTAAATCAATATACTTATCAACGACAGCATTATTGAAAAAGCCACTGTACTGCTCAGTTTCAACATCATAGGTAACGGGAGAGTCATCTGATGCTTCCATTAATGAGACAAATAGCTCTCTTACTTTTTTTGAAATCACACACTGTTCCTTGCTTAGCCCATCTTAGGGATATGCTTTTATCGATTTATCTATTTTATGATTTTACGTTTAATTTAAAAAATTAACTAGATCACCTATTGTTAATATACGTAGATGAGTGACTTTTTGTGCAGCAGAAAACACCTGTGACTGTTATGGTAAGTCATTACATCTAATGGCTGAATCGGATTATGTTCATGCTAAAGTGAAAGTCATTGATCGCGTTCGATTTAAATACTGTTACCGTACTTATGAAAAAGAAGCCGTTATGGTACTATTCGGCTATAAAGAATGATGGCGGTAAAGCCTGATGGTCTATTTCATTCTATTAAGAAGAGATAACGACCTAACTTATCAGCTTAGCTATCTATCAACCGATCAACGTATTAACTTATATGTATTATTAATAATTAAAAACTTATGGCAAAAAACATTTTTACACCTGAATTACTTGAACAGCATTTTACCAAAAATGAATGGAAAAAAGGAGCGAGACTTTTTCAGGCTAGTGGTATTAAAAGCTGTGCCCTTGATGGTGAAACAATTCGTGGTGTCGTTTTTAGTGAGCGATCTAACCAGTCGACTTACTTAACACGTATAGTCTTTGATGGTAAATTTAGTGATATTGCCAGTTATTGTGATTGTTATGTCGGTCGAGATTGTAAGCATGGTGCGGCATTAGCGCACTGTTATATTCATGAACACTTTGACCGAAGCAGTATTGCCTCCGCTGAAAAAATGGTTAATAAATGGCTTAGTAATTTTCAAGCTCAGCCAAGTAGATACCCACCTAATACTCAACAAAAATCGTTATTGTACTTTTTAAAGCCTAATATTTATAACGAAGACGATTATTTTACCTTAGATATTAAATCAGCTAAACCAACAAATAGTGGCGGTTGGAGTAATTCACTTGGCAGTGAATTTTCTGCGAATACATTAATTAATAGTGCCTACGCGAATAACGACGATGTTGCTGTGCTTACCGAGCTTATGCGTACTAATCAGTTTGGCGAGACTATTAAGTATTTTGATTTATTTGAGCGAATAATAAAAACGAATCGCTGCTTTTGGCATAAAAATTACGACTTAAACGCCCCTATTACCTTAAGTGAGCCATTAGAAGCAAAATGGGAGTGGTTGGCGCTGGGTAACAATTTACATACGTTACAGCTTATTTTGAAAGAACCCTCAAAAAGCATTCTCATTATTAAAGCACAGCCACTTTGTTTTTATGATGAAGAAAAAAACTGCTTTGGCAATATTAATACCAATACCCAAAGTGATTTCGAAGCAGGGTTACTCAACTCACCTATTTTCGAAGAAGATTCATTACCTTGGGTAATGAATAAGCTGTCAATGTCGTTAGGTGATGCGGTGAAGCGTTTACCTAAACCAAAAACTAAATTCTCACAAGAGTTAACCGAGCCTGACGTGTATTTACACTTTTCTACGCCGGTGAAATCTAATCGACAGACGGGTTATGTACAGGTTGATTTTTCCTATCACGGTTGTTTAGTTAATCCGCATAATGAGAGTGTTACCGTTACGCCACCAAACCTAAGTTCAAGCGAGATAAAGCTGTATCGTGATTTAGCCTTTGAACAAACAGTTATCGATAAACTAACCACGTTAAAGTTTATCGCTCAGCCTAAGCCAAAGCGATACACATATACAACTCTGGATGATTTGGACAGAGATAAAACCCCTGACTTTTCAATGTTGATGCAAGGCAGTTTCCTTTGGCAGCGTTTTTTACATCAAGAAGTACAATCACTTAAGGATCTAGGCTGGAATATTAGCTTTGCTGATGATTTTTATTATAAAGCGCTCGCCACCGATAGCGTATTTGATGCCGAAGTCATTGAAACTGATGACCACGATTTTTTCTCATTAGGGTTAAACTTAACCATTGATGGCAGAAAAATGCCTGCGTTCCCTATTTTACTTAGTGCTATTGAACAACTGCCTAGATCGGCATTGATTGACCGAGATAAAGAACAACTTATTGCGCCTGATTCGCCTATTTATGTTGACCTAGACAATGGTGATTTTGTTGCCTTGCGTTATAAAAGTGTACAGCCAATATTAAAGCAGTTTATTGAACTCTTTATGCCTAATGCCTTAAGCAAAGATGGCACTATGGAGTTATCGCGTTTTCAAGGTCATCAAACGTTATCCATGTTAGACGATCAAGGCATGATAGCAAAAGGCACCAGTAAGTTAAGAGTGTTGGCTGATAAACTGAAAGACTTTCAGGAAGTCACCACAGTGCCGGTACCGGAAGGTTTAAACGCGACGTTAAGAACGTATCAGCATCAAGGGTTAAATTGGTTACAGTTTTTACGAGAGTACCAATTAAACGGTATTTTGGCTGATGATATGGGTTTAGGTAAAACCATTCAAACCTTGGCGCATTTACTCATTGAAAAACAGCAAGGTCGACTAACTAAGCCGGTATTAATTGTTGCGCCTACCAGTGTTATTTTTAACTGGGCTAATGAAATTGATAAATTTACCCCACAACTTTCTTATCAAGTATTGCACGGTAGTAAACGTAAAGATCACTTCGCTTGTCTTGAGAACCCTGAAGAGCTTGAAACTAAAGTTGATATCATCATTACCAGTTATGCCTTAATTACTAAAGATTTAGAGCATTATACTGAGCAAAAATATTATTATCTTATTCTTGATGAAGCGCACTACATAAAAAACACCAAAACTAAATTATACCAAGCATTTTTGTCACTTAAAGCGCAGCATAAACTGTGTTTAACGGGTACGCCGATGGAAAACCATTTAGGCGAATTCTGGGCGCAATTTAACTTTTTACTGCCTGGTTTTTTAGGTGGTCAAAGACAATTTACTAAGCTATTTAGAACGCCAATAGAAAAGCATGGTGAACTAGAGCGTAAACAGTTATTAAACCAGCGTATTAAACCGTTTATTTTACGCCGAACCAAAGATAAAATTGCCACTGAGCTACCGCCTAAAACAGAAATAATTCAAAAGTTGCGTATTGAAGGTAAACAAGCGGAGCTTTATGAATCGGTTCGTTTAGCGATGGATAGTCGCTTAAAAGACATTATCGCTGATAAAGGTTTAAAGCGTAGTCAGATAGAAGTTTTGGATGCGTTATTAAAACTACGACAGGTATGTAATCACCCTAAGTTATTAAAACTTGAAGGCGCTAAAAGAGTAAATCAATCAGCTAAGCTTGATTATTTAATGGAAACTTTGCCTGAACAAATTGACGAAGGTCGTAAAATATTAATCTTTTCACAGTTTACCAGTATGCTTTCGTTGATTGAGGCCGAATTGATTGAAGCCGGAATTGGTTATGTTAAATTAACGGGCTCAACCACTAAGAGGCAAGAGGTCGTTGACAAGTTTCAAAGCGGTGAAGTCCCGGTATTTTTAATTAGCTTACGCGCAGGTGGCGTAGGCTTAAACTTAACTGCCGCCGATACGGTTATTCATTTTGATCCTTGGTGGAATCCAGCGGTAGAAAACCAAGCGACGGATAGAGCGTATCGTATTGGCCAAGATAAACCGGTGTTTGTTTACAAATTGATTATTGAAAATTCGATAGAAGAGAAAATTCAAAAAATTCAACAAAACAAAGCTGAGCTCGCCAAAGCGTTATTATCTGAAGAAGTAAGTGATAATAAACTGAGTTTAACTGATGATATTCTAGGCTCGCTGCTGTCACCACTAAGCTAGTATTACCAGATTCATGACACTAAAAAAAGGCCGATACATAATGTATCGGCCTTTTTGTTTATATTAAGACGAAACTTAATCAAGTACATTTCACTACTCAGATCACTACTTAATTAGGGTAAGAATCTCTTTAAATTCTTTTGCTCGGCAGTCTTTTACCAGTTCAAATAAACACATTTCTAATCCCGTTAGCTCTATGCCATTGTTATGCAGTTTTTGTATGGCTAACTCTTTATTTACCAGCGTACGTGACGAGACACAGTCAGTCACCAATTGCACCTTGAAGCCCATTGTTTTTAGGCTTAACGCTGTTTGATAAACACAGATATGTGCTTCAATACCGCAAATAAGCCAAGTATCTATATTAGCGGCTTTAACTGCTGTTATAAATTGAGTTTCTTCACAGGCATCAAAGGTATATTTTATAATAGGCTCTTGATGACTAAGCGGTAAACTCAGTAAGGAGCTAAGCTCTTCAACCGTTGGGCCAATTTTGTCTGGGTTTTGTTCAAGCCATAATATGGGTAAATCCAGTGTTTGTGCACCTTTGATGAGCTTTTCACATTTTGCTACTAAGGCATCACTATCATGCACTAAACGAGTTAGTTGCCCTTGTATGTCAACGACAATCAGGCCAGTATTTTCTTTTTTTAACATACAATGTCTCCTTATAAACCGCTAACCAGTGATTGACTACTTAGAAGGCAACATGCTGTCGGGCATCAATACAGCGATAACTTGCCCTTTTGAGCAGATAACATTATTAGCCGATAAGGTAATATCAACGATAATCTTACGATCTTTGACTTGGCTAAAATGACCAATTAATTCTAATTCAACACCCTGAGGTGTCGGCGCTAAGTAACTAATATTCAACGCAGCCGTTACAAATCGTAATGCAGGTAAACTGCCCATTTCGCGTTTTTGTGCGAGATAAGCCATGGCTGAGGCACTGCCCGTGCCATGACAATCAATTAACGCTGCGGTCATGCCGCCATAAACAAAACCCGGAATAGCCGTGTAAATATCAGCAGGGGTAAAGTGTGCAATAGTAGTGCTGGCTAACAAATCATGCTCATCAATATGCTGCCAGTAACTTTTTAACTGGTGCCCGTCATTATTATTTTTACCACAACCATAACAATGGCTTAGTTCTTCAGGGTAACAGTCTTGAAAAGCGTGCTTGTTCATAAAAACCTTATTTATGCTGCTACTTTAGGATAACTTCAAATTATAGAATAATGCATAGCATAATTGATTAAGTAATTGATTAAGTAATTGATTAAGTAATTGAGCTAGCTTAGCCAATTGCTCGTAAGTCATCAATCACTTTACCATCATCTGCTAAAGTGCCTACGGTGACCAATTCAACCGTACCATTAAGCTTGGTGATTTTCTTCAAGCTTATGCTAACGCTATCAATTAAACCTTTCGTATCTGCATCAGAATATTCGACGGTATCTAACTCACATTGTAAATGCATTTGGTCATTGTAATTAACTTGGGTCACTGACAAACGCATTTTAGCAATGTGTGGATAATCTTTTCGTACTTGTTCTATTTGCTCTGCATGCACGAACATACCTTTAACTTTGGTCGTTTGATCAGCACGTCCCATCCAACCTTTTATACACATATTTGTTCTACCACAGGCACTCACCCCTGGTTTCACCGCTGACAAATCTCCCGTAGCAAAACGAATAAGTGGATAGTCAGCATTAAAACTTGTTACAACAACCTCACCTATTTCTCCATCGCTAACAGGCTCTAATGTGCCTGGACGAACAATTTCTACTAGTAAATCTTCCGCAATAATAAGACCTTTACCTGCAGTAGATTCAAAAGCTATAAGACCAACATCTGCACTTGCATAGGCTTGAAGTGTATCGATACCAGCGGCGTTAAATTCAGACCTCAACGTTTCAGGTAGCGCTTCTCCGGTTACTAACGCTTTACTTATACTTGAAATGTTACGGTGATTCTCACTCGCTTTATCAAGTAATATTTTCAAGAATGAGGGGGTACCACAATAGCCTTGTGGATTTAAATTCTCAATAACATCAAGCTGCTGTTCAGTTTGCCCTGGCCCTGCAGGAATAACCACACAACCACACGCTCTAGCGCCTGAATCTAGAATAAAACCGCCTGGTGTTAAATGATATGACAAACAATTTTGTACGACATCACCGGTTCTAAATCCAGCAGCATAAAATGCTTGCCCCATACGCCACCAATCATCTGTGGTATTTTCGGGATCATAAATAGGTCCTGGAGATTGAAAGATTCTACCTATGTTAGCCGTTTTAGCATTTAAGCCACCTAACGGAGCGTTTTTGCTTTGTAACTGCATCAAATCAGATTTACGGGTAATGGGAAGTTGCGCTAACATTTCACGACTCGTAATTTTATCAGCATCAATATGCTCGAACGTCTTACTATAATGCAGACATTCTTGCTTAGCGTAGCTGATAAAGTCAGGTAAACGCGCTAATAGAGATTGCTCACGTAACGTCGAATTTTGACTCTCTTTTTCGTAAAAATATTGTTTCATGATGACTCGATTATTTAGAAATATGATAATTTATAAATATGAAAACGTTAACTTTTCATTTGCTTTTTTATATCGTTTTGCTTTTACTCATTCACGTACTTTCAGAAAGCAGTCAGTTCGTTCGATTTTTAGGAGATAGCGCGGAGCTTACGGTAGTAAGTGAGCACTTTCGACAACAAAATCGAGTGAAATGGCAATAGTCTGGAACGTAGGGGACTTATAGCCAACGCTTACGTCTTTTATACGATTTTAGGTTTTTAAAGCTTTTACGCTCTTCGTTGCCGCCACCTAAATAAAACTCTTTTACATCTTCATTGTTAAGTAATTGCTCTTGTGTGCCATCAAGTACAATTTTTCCCGACTCCATAATATAACCATAGTCTGCCGCTTTAATGGCATAGTTAGCATTTTGCTCAACTAGCAGCATGGTAATACCTTGGTCTTGATTGATTTTTTTAATAATACCGAAGACTTCTTTGACTAATAAAGGTGATAAGCCCATTGACGGTTCATCTAAACAAATCATTTTTGGACGAGCCATTAATGCTCTGCCTATGGCCAACATTTGCTGCTCACCACCAGATAAATAACCCGCTAAACCGGTACGTTCTTTTAAACGTGGAAAATAGTTAAACACCATTTCGAGGTCTTGATTGATATAAGCATCATTACGCGTGTAAGCCCCTAGTTTTAAGTTTTCTATTGACGTCATGTCTTCGATAATACGACGACCTTCCATCACTTGGATCAGACCACTGCGGACAACGTCTTCACCATTTTTCTTATCGATGCGTTCGCCCATAAAGGTAATGTCACCTTTAGTAACCTCGCCATATTCACTTCGCAATAAGCCTGAAATTGCTTTTAGTGTCGTTGATTTACCTGCGCCATTAGGCCCAAGTAGTGTGACAACCTCTCCTTCTGGCACGTCTAATGTTACGCCGCGAAGTACCTGAATAACTTCGTCATAAACCACTTCAATGTTGTTAACCGATAATATCGGTGAAGCCGTTTGAATTTTTACCGCCGCCTGTGACATAAATACTCCGTAGAAAAGATAACTACCCATCTGATTGTAAGCTGAATAGTTATTCGTTAATAAAAACATACTTGCTTAACTTATGTTTACTCAAATAAATTAGGCATGATCCTCTAAATATTTGGTGCTGTAGTGAAGCCGTCAAGTTGCGAGCCACCTGAACTTAGTACACTAAGTGATTGTGGCGAGCAACGAAGACAATAAAACTACAGTGCCAAATATGACGAGGACTAGTAACCTAACCAATCATCACGACGCTTAAGGGTAACTTCCGACACCTTTTCAATTTGAATATCACCGCCGTTGTAGTTACCTTTATAGATATTTACTTGGTTAATACCACGGTGATCTTCATTGCTCCAATTAGCGGCTAAGCACACGCCATCAAGACCTTCAGGTACCCAGTTTTTCTTAACGTACATACCTTTTTTAACATTTTCACCGGTGATACCACCGTTGTCTTTAGCCCATTCCATCGCTTCTTTCATGAAGTAGGTTGAACATACGCCACGCATGTAATGATGAACGCGCTCTTCTTTTCCAGACTCATCTGACATTTTTGAAATTTCATGTACCAACTTCATACCAGGTACGTCGTCATTCCAAAACGGTGTCATAGTTGGGAAGATGTAATTCTTGATGCCCTCACCTGCCGCTTTAAATACGTTTTTATCACCACCCCAGATATTTGACATAAACTGAATATCAACACCTACGGTATTACACGATTTAACTAACGACAGTACTGAGCCACCTAAGTTACCGATATAGCCATAGTTTGAACCCGAGCTTTTAATGCTCAAACATTGCGCTTTAAAATCACCGGGTTTCATTGAAATAACTACGGGTGGTAAAACGTTAAAACCAAGCTCTTGTGCATACTCCGCACAAGCTGCTTTTGGCGCATTAGGGAAAGGATGGTTTGCACCTATATGCGTGAACTTGGGTTGTCCTTGGCTGCCTTTGCTTTTCCAATCATCTGCAGCCCATTGCACTAGACCACGACAAGCATCTGAATAAGACGCACCATAAAAGAAGTTGTAAGGTGCCGGCTTTTTAGTGTGTGGGTTTTTACCTGTTGGATCGGTTAAATGGCCAGAATACGAGGCAGAAAAAACCGGTGTTTGATCACGGGCAACAAACGAGATTAATGCTTCAGTATCCGCGGTTCCCCAACCTTGCATAGCAACCATGTTATTACGTGACTTCCATTTTTTATAAGCGGCAATGGCTTGCGGCACTTTATAAGCATAATCAATGGTTTCAGATTCAAGCTTAGTGCCATTAATACCACCATGAGCATTGATATAAGCCAGTGAATCACGAACACCATTAGCATAGTTTTTACCAACAAAAGCGGTAGGGCCTGACATGTCGGCTAAGTGACCAACAAAAACAGAATCTTCTGCTTGAACTTGGCTAGTAAAACTTAAAGCGATACACGTAGTAATTGAACTTAGTAATAATTTTTTACTTTTAATGTTATTCATTTGCACATTCCTCAACTTTTTATTTAGTACCCATTTATATAAAGGACTGTTTATATAAATAATTGGGTCAGCAGTATTATTTTTATGTTTATTCGTGCTCTTCTGCAGTTATTTTTCAGGTAACTGCGTTTTATTCACCATTCATTTTTCAGTGCTTAAACAAAATTACCTAGTAAGCAAATGGATAGAATTTCCAATAATTTTTTATTTGTGCCCAACGATGCGCCAACCCTTCTGGCTCAAAAATTAAGAAACCGATAATTACTAAGCCAATAGCCATTTCTTTGATGTACGCTAAACCATCAACAACCATGGGAATATTGCCCCAATCAGTCATCTTCATTACGCCAACGCCGCTTTCTAATACTTCAGGTAAAAACACCATAAAGATGACTCCCATCAAGGTACCTTTTATCGAACCTAAGCCGCCGATAATGATCATGGCTAAGAATTGAATAGACATCATGATAGTGAAGCCTTCTGCTGATACATAACCTAAATAATGCGCATATAACGCACCACCAATGCCGGCATAAAAAGAAGATATTCCAAAAGAAAGTAGACGATATTTATTTAACTTTACGCCCATAATTTCAGCAGATAAGTAATGGTCACGTACGGCAACAAAAGCACGCCCGTCACGGCTTCTCATTAAATTACAGCCCCAAATAAACATAAAGACGAGTGAAAATAGCGCAACATAATAAAAGCTTTGGTCGGTATCAAAAGCAAAACCAAATAAGCTTACCGGCTCAGCCATTGAACCCGATGAACCACCTGAGAACCAATCTGCCCGAGCAAAGAAATCTTCTATGATAAATTGCGATGCCAACGTCGCTATTGCTAAATATAAGCCTTTAATTCGAGCCGCTGGCGCACCAAACATCATGCCAACGCCCATGGTTAAGAAACCAGCTAAAGGTATACATAAAAATACCGGAATATTAAAACTTGTGTTTAGCCAGGCAGAGGCAAAGGCGCCAAAACCAAAGAATGCACCATGGCCTAAGGATATTTGCCCGGTGTAGCCCACTAAAATATTCAACCCTAAGGCGGCAATGCCCAAATAGGATATTTGTATTAATAAGGTAATAAAGTATCCATCAACCACTAACGGTGCAAAGCACAATGCGATGATGGTAAAAATAGTCACCCAACGGATGGTTTTGGTTTCAAAAATTGTATTATCTTGTTTGTAGCTAGTACGGAAATCTCCGCACGGGCGCATGGTTAAACTAGACATATATCACTCCTATAAAATTGTTCGTTTTATTCTTATTGTTAATTAAATTTCGCTGAATCATACTAAATTCGCTCAATATCTTGGGTGCCAAATAAGCCGTAAGGTTTGAACCAAAGAATAATTAACAACACATAAAAGGGTGCGATGTCGTACATATTGCCAATGTGTAAATATTGACTATCAAAAAACTCTGCGACATTTTCTAAAACACCGATAATAATACCGCCAACAATTGCGCCAACAATGGAGTCTAATCCGCCTAATATAACGGCTGGGAATACTTTGATACCCATAATAGACAGTGAATCTGACACGCCATTAACCATACCGATAACGATGCCTGCCGTCGCTGAAACGGTTGCAGCAATACCCCAACTCATAGCAAAAACATGTTTTACCGATATGCCTAAACTTTGCGATACTTGTTGGTCAAAAGCGGTTGCTCTCATCGCTAAGCCATGTTTAGAGTGTTTGAAAAATAGATAGAACGCGACCATGATAATTAACGCAATCACCGTACTCATTAAGTACGCCATTTCAATATTTAATCCCATAATGCTAATCGACTGAGTATCAAACACTTGCGGGTAACTTTGTGGTGAAACACCGAATATCCATTTCATTAATGATTGGAAGAAAATCGACAGTCCGATAGTGACCATGATTACCGAGATAATCGGCTCACCAATCATAGGACGCAGTACTATCATTTGCAGTAGCACACCAAAGCCTGCCATGAATAAAAGTGATAATAAAAATCCTAGAAAGAATGGCAATTCTAAGTAAATCAATGATGCCCAACATACCCAAGCACCAATCAGTAAAAACTCACCTTGAGCGAAGTTAACAATTTGCGTTGATTTATAAACCAACACAAAACACATACCAATAACACCATATAACAAGCCAACAATAAGACCATTGATGATTAATTGAGTTAAGAGTTCAAAATTCATGATGCTTTCCTCTCGTTTTGTCTGTTTATGGATGAAACAGCACTACCCTCATTTTCACTATCACAGTTACTTTCAATAACCGTAGCGACCTTAAGTTGTGTTTGAATACGTGAGCTACCACCATCTTGGAAGGTGATCACCGTATCGATATCAACCATTGTTTTGTTGTCATAAATAGACTCAATAATATCGCCGTATTTGTCAGCAATAACGGTACGTCGTACTTTACGGGTACGCGTTAATTCACCGTCATCGGCATCGAGTTCTTTATAAAGCAAAATAAATTTATTGATTTTTTGTGCATCAGGTAAAGTTGAGTTAACCTTTTCAACTTCTTCAGTAAGCTTTTGATAAACTTCAGGTAACGCGGAAAGACTAGTGTAGTTAGTAAAACCGTAACCTTGTTGCTCTGCCCATTTAGAAACAATGGAGAAACGGATACAAATAATGGCACTTAAATAAGGTTTGTCTTTACCTAAAATAACGGCTTCACCAATAAATGATGAGAATTTCAGCTTGTTCTCAATATATTGCGGTGAGTACTGCGCGCCATTACTGGTTTTAGCTAAATCTTTAATTCGGTCAATAATCACTAAGTGACCCGATGGTTTGAAATAACCGGCATCACCGGTATGCATCCAGCCATCAATCACATCTTCATCATAGGCTTTTTGGTTATCTAGATAACCAGTAAACATACCAACCGTTCTAGCAATAACTTCACCTACGCCAGCTTTATCAGTATTAATGACTTTTACTTCAGCGGTATCAAAAGCAACACCAACACTGTCGTAATCAACATCATTTTCATTGTGCACTGTGTAAGCACCACATAGCTCAGTTTGACCATAAAGCTGACGTAGCGGTACACCGATGGTTTGGAAGAATCTAAAGGTGTCAGGTCCCATAGCCGCACCACCTGTTGCCGCTGATTTCAAATAGGTGAAACCTAATCTATCTTTTAAGGCATTCATCAGTAAGAAATCGGCAAACCATGACCTTTTACCCATCGTTTGTGCTTTATCAGACAGTGCAAAGGCAAAGTCGAATAACTTTTGTTTCAATGGTGTTGAGTCCATCATCCGGGATTTAACATCGGCTAAAATACCTTCCCAAACACGGGGGGCAAGTAAAACAAAACTGGGGCCAATTTCACGTAAATCTGCCATCAATGTTTCTTGCCCTTCAACAAAATTGACTATTTGACGAGAAATTAAGGCTTGGCCGACCGCATAGACTTGTTCCATGATCCACGGCAGTGGCAAAACAGATACATAGTTATCGCCCGGCTGGCGAGGATCAGCACGTAGATAAGAACTACAGTGCTTAACAAAATTACCGCCCGCTAAAAAGGCTATTTTAGGTTTAGAGGTTGTGCCTGACGTAGTACAGTAAATCGCGGTTTCATCAGCATTGGTCGCATCAACATAGGAGTCGTATAAGTCAGGCGACATTTTATCTATCTCTTGTCCCTGCTTATATATCTCTTCAATAGAGATCAGTCGCTTATCATCATATTTGCGCATACCACGGGGATCGCAATAAACAATAATTTTCACATCACTAATTTCATCGCCTAACTCAAGTAATTTGTCACACTGCTCTTCATCTTCCGCGATAACGACTGTGGCATTACTTTTATTCAATAAGTAAACAACTTCTTCGTGCAAGGAATCTTGGAAAATACCAATAGAGTAACAACCCATTGCATGAGCAGATACTTCACCCCAAACCCATTCAGGTCTGTTATCACCTAATAAGGCGATAGCCTCTTTAGGATTAACCCCTAACTTTATTAGCGCGAGAGATAACCACTTAACGCGATTATTATAATCTTGCCAGGAAAACTCATTCCAAATACCAAACTCTTTTTCGCGCATGGCAATGTCATTTGGCCAGTTTTTAGCGTTGTGTCTTAATATTTTAGGAAAAGTATCTAACTCCCCCATTTCAAAATCTGTGTTATTCGTTGGTAATTGCGTAGACATTAGCTCGCCTCCTTTTCTTCATAGGCATTAGCAGGTTCACTCTCGTCATCATCTTCGATGCCTAAATAAGCACGTTTAACATGCGGATCAGCCATCACTTCATCAGGTAAACCTGACATTAGCTTTTTACCAAAATCAAGAACCATCACTTGATGAGAAATATCCATTACTACGCCCATGTCGTGCTCAATCATTACCACTGTAATGCCAAACTCTTCATTTAAGTCGAGGATATAACGCGCCATATCTTCTTTTTCTTCTAAATTCATACCCGCCATTGGCTCATCAAGCAGAATTAATTCGGGTTTTAATGCCATGGCTCGCGCCAACTCAACACGTTTACGCAAACCATAAGACAAAGTGCCAGCAACAGATTTTCTGATATGGGAAATTTCTAAAAAATCGATAATTTCTTCAACATAACGACGATGAGAAAGTTCTTCTTTTTGCGCATTAGATGCCCAATATAAAGGCCCTGTTAACCAGTTGTTTTTCAATAAATGATGACGGCCAACCATAATATTGTCTAAGACTGACATGTGGCCAAACAGAGCTAAATTTTGAAAAGTTCGCCCCATACCAAGATCAGCACGGTCATTTGGACGTAGCTTAGTAACATCTCGATCGTTAAAAATGATATTGCCCGAATTAGGGCTATAGCGACCAGAAATACAATTAAGCATCGAGGTTTTACCAGCGCCGTTAGGACCGATAATGGAAAATACAGAGCCACGTGGAACTTCAAAGCTAACGTCAGTCAGTGCTTTTACGCCACCAAACGCTAATGAAACATGCTCTACTTTGAGTATTGACTCAGTCATACTCACACTCCTCAATTGATAAAATAATGTTTGCGTTACACGATCATTGACATCAGGACAATGTGCGTCCTGCATTGTCTAATAAGCTACATCCATATAGCGTCTGTCACCGCGATATACCGCACATCCTGTACATAAAAAAGAAGGGGGGTGTCCACCCCCCCTCAAAAACGTAACAACAAATGGGGGGTTGTTACGTATAAAAAGCTTTAACTAAGCTAGGTTAAAGTACATATTTAAACGATAGTTGTGCATACATTGAATCAGCGTCTTGATCATCCATGATGAACTGCCCTATTTCACCACCCACTGAAAGTTCTTTTGTTAAGTTTTGAAATAAGTTAACACTCCATTGGCTGCGGTCTGCTCCTGACACATCAGCTTCAGCGCGACCATAAAGTACTGTGGTTCTCAATGTCTCAGTCCAGTAGTGACGGTATGCCGCAAGATAAGCCGTTGTCTCTTCAACCTGTTCTCCAACTACATCAGGAGTAAAACCGACACCGACATAACGACCTAACTCACCTTGATGCAGTTGAAAACGAAAATCATCTTTACCAAAAGTTTTAATACGACCGGCGATTGAACCACCAATAGCCGTTTCAGAGTTACCTAATTGAGTATTGAGTTGACGACCTAAAGCAGAGAAAGAAACAGAGCCCCAGTCACCTTTTAAGTTATAACGGGCAACAACATCGGGCATGCTGTCATTTGCTGGCTCACCCCCCCAGGTTTCAGGGTTTTCAATGGAGACTTGAAAATTCCCCATGGTGTAGCGAACTTGACCTTGTCGAATGAAAACTAAGCCAGTAGTTGCCCCAGCAAAATCAGCGGATTCAGGGATGGCACTGGTATTCATGAAGGTTGACCACGTTTGACCTGCCACTACATCTTTATATTTAATAAAGGCATGACGAATACGAGGGTTGGCTGAGTTAGAGATAATTTCATTACCACCTCCACCCCAAAAATCCATTTCAATAAAGCCCATAACTTCGCCATGGCTATATTTCATGTTGAAGCGCGTTTCGTTAGCGAACAGGTGAAAGTTGTTTTGGCTTTCATCTAACTTAGTACCTGACCCTATCCAAAATGGCTTATAGGCAACATCCCCGTCAACATAGCGAGCATCTACTTTGATGTAACCACCAAAAGAGATTTTATCTTCATCGGTTAATTTAATATCGTAACCCGCATTAGCTGCAGTAGCCGCGACAAGTAAAGATGAAGAAAGTAATAATTTTTTTAATTTATTGGTAAACATTGCTATTTCCCTTGTTTTATTTGTTTTTATTTGTTTTTATTTTTTCTTTTGGTTTTATGTTTTATGTTTTATGTTTTATACGATTTTTTTAACCATCGAACTAAAGTTTGCTCAATCATATTAAGGCAGTTCACAAATGTGACAATCGGTAATAAGGCTTAGCACTTAGTGCCTAGCACCAAGTGCTTAGTCCTTTAGTCCTTTAGTCGTAGGTAATAGCGAAGAGATGACTAGTACTTAAGTCGTAGGGATATAACGATTTTTATCTAAAAAAATATGGTAAATTAAGCGGTAGATAATTGTTTAAGAGAATTTTATGTTTGCAAACTGGTTGTTAGTTAGCGTGAGTATTGGCTATATAGGGCTGTTATTTCTTATTGCTCATTTAGGTGGAAAATATCGCAATAAGCTGAAGGCAAAACAACAAACCATTATTTATGCATTGTCTTTAGGTGTGTACTGTACGTCGTGGGGATTTTTAGGCACCACGGCACAAGCAGCCAATCATTCGTTTACTTTTATTTCTGTCTATTTAGCGCCTATTTTACTGTTTGTCTTTGCTTGGCCGTTTATCCAACGCATTATAAAAACCAGCTTACAACTGAAAATAACTTCTATTGCTGATTTACTATCAGCACGTTTTGGTAAGTCTCAAATTCTCGCTGTTATTATTACCTTGGTGGCCTTAATAGGAACCATGCCCTATATAGCATTGCAGCTCAAAGCGATTGTTAATTCCTATCAAATTTTGCAACAAACTCAAGATTTACCGATTTGGCAACTCGGCTTAGTCGTCAGCATTACCCTCGCCGTTTTTACCATTATTTTTGGCATTCGTACCATCGACATAACCGAGCGTCATCCTGGGGTAATGATAGCGATTGCCTTTGAATCGCTGGTGAAGCTAATTGCCTTTCTTTTAGTGGGTCTGTTTGTTTGTTTTGTTATTTATGACTCGCCGATGGATATTTGGGCATTATCTAAAGATCAGTTAGATATAAGTAAACAGTTTGAATTTAGCAGCCTTTTTGGCCTGTTCGGCATGCTAATTATCGTCATGTCGGCGTTTTTATGTCTTCCAAGACAATTTCAAGTGATGTTTGTTGAAATTAAAGATAAAAAATCAAGCGGTATGGCACGATGGCTTTTACCAGTTTATTTACTTATCTTCGGGTTTTTTGCTTGTTTTCTTGGCTTAGCTGGCAATTTAAATTATGGGAATTCATTATCGCCTGATGCTTATGTACTTTTCTTACCGGCGTATAACGGCCAAGTGTGGCTATCTTTATTTGCTTTCTTAGGTGCAGTGTCAGCAGCAAGCTCAATGGTGATTGTTTCAACTATCGCGCTAAGTACCATGCTTAGTAATGAGATTGTCTTCCCGTTAATGTTTAATTTTTCTCGCCAGCAAAATCAAGACTTCAAACACTTTCAATTGCAGTTATTATTCATTCGTAAAACCTTAGTCATGCTAGTTATTTTCTTAAGTTATGGTTTATTGTTACTGTCACCGCCAGATACCTTATCCTCACTAGGCGAAGTCGCTTTTGGTGCAATCGCGCAAATAGGGCCCGCTTTATTTGCTGCATTCTTTTGGCGTAAGGCAACACTTGCTGGGGTACTTGCCGGCATAAGTAGTGGTTTTATGATTTGGGCAGTCTTTAATCTATTACCGCAACTAGGCCTATATGCTCATCCCTTTGAAAACACTGATTTACCTAAAACAACCGTCATCACGCTTATTGGCTTACTTGTTAATGTTATCGCGCTGTGGCTTGTTTCTTTAGTCACCAGACAAAGTATTCGTGAACAAATGCAAAGTGAATTTTTTTACAAAGATAGAAAAAAAGTTAAGTGGAGCCTACCGTCTCAACCCAAAGTAGACGTTGTAGAATTAGAATTTTTAATCGCTAGATTCATCGGTAAAGATAAAGCCAATGAGTGTTTTCAACAATTTCATGCGGTTCATCAAAGTAAGAACAACAAAGAATATAATGAGGCGATATTATTTCATGCCGAAAACACCTTGGCTCGTGTATTAGGCTCGGCCTCAGCAAAACTGGTAACCTCTATTGCCATTAGCGGTCGAGGCATGGCCTTTGATCAAGTCGCTAAACTGGTAGAAGATAATTCCACTCAGCAATTGGAGTTTAGCCGAACAGTGTTACAAGGTGCGATTGAAAATGTTAGAGAAGGAATTTCAGTTATAGATAGCGAACTAAAATTAGTTGCTTGGAATAAACGTTACTTAGATATTTTTAATTATCCTGAGGATTTTATTTATATTGGCTGCCCTGCCAGTCAGTTAATCCACTTCAACCTGAGCCAACAAAGCTATTTTATTCGCGACATTGCTCAACAGGTAGAAAAGCGGATTAAATTTATCAAAGCCGGTAGTCGCCATAATTCTGAGTATAAACTTAACAATGGTAAAACCATTCACATTGAAGGTAATCCCATTCCTGGTGGTGGTTTTGTGATGATATTTTCTGATATCACCAAGTATCGTCAAACAGAAAAAGTACTCAAAGAAGAAAATACTGATTTAGAGTCAAGAGTGAAATTTCGTACCGCTGAACTTGAACAAGCTAACAAAGAGTTAGCACTTACCAACTTAGAACTTGTAAAAGAACGAGCTAAAGCAGAACAAGCACATATTAAAAAAAGCCAATATCTAAAGGCGTGTAGTCATGATTTATTGCAACCCTTATCAGCAGCACGTTTATTCTCATCCGCTATTTCTTTAAGCTCAAGAGTTACCCATGAAGAACGTCAACAAATAAAACAAATTGATAATTCGTTGGAAATTGCCAACAGTTTATTGCTTGATCTCAATGAAATAGCGCGTATTGAAAGTGGTAATATAACGCCAACGATTGAGCCCATAGAAATAAAAAAATTGTTCACTATGTTAGCCAGTGAATTTAATGTTTTAACAGATGAATACCACATAGATTTTCACTGTAAAATGAGCAAGCTTTACGTCGCTAGTGATATAACCTTACTGGCTCGGATCATCCAAAACTTTATTAGTAATGCTTTTCGTTATGCCCATACCAGTAAAAAGAACAGTGAAAAGAACAGTCAGAGCAAAGTATTGTTGGGTTGTCGAAGACAAGGTAATGAATTATCTATCCAAGTCTTTGATAACGGTCCTGGCATTCCACAAGACAAGCAACAACAAGTGTTTGAGCAATTTACTCAATTAAACAATAGCAATGCTATCGGTCATAAAGGGCTTGGCTTAGGTCTTAATATCGCGCAAAGTTTGGCAAAGATCCTTAATCATCCCATTAATCTAAAATCACAACCGGGTCATGGTTGTCTGTTTAGTATCAATGTTCCGGTAACTCAAGAGCCACAGGAAAAAATTAAAACGTTGCCACCTGCCAACATGAACTTACAAGGTGTTGGTGTATTGTGTATAGATAATGAGCCAACAATTCTTAAGGGTATGTCTAAATTATTAAGTGCATGGCAATGTCATGTTTTTACTGCCGTTAACGCGCAACAGGCCAGAGACATTTATGCAAAACATGAAGATGAGATAGATATTTTACTGGTAGACTTCCAATTAACAGGAAACCAATTAGCGGATTGTCAAGACGACAACATTAGCATGGCTACTGATATGCTAAATAATGACAGAAATAACAGTTCATGCCCACTTGATACGGTAAATGGCATAACACTTATTAAGCAACTCAGAGCAATGAGTCACTATGCTTTACCTGCAGTACTCATTACAGCGACAACCGATGAAAACCTTATAATGCTAGCTAAGCAGCACAATATTGGCTATTTACGAAAAATAATTAAACCGCTGGCGTTACGTGCATTGATGAGTTCATTACTGACCAAAGAGCTTACTAAGAATTACTCACATAACCCTTTATAACTGTTGATAATCATTGATAATCTCAATAGTCATTGGCTGTGATATTTTTGCTATTAAATGAGATTAAGGTCTACGGCAGCCATTTCACTAGGTTTTCTGACATTTTAAGCGCAGCAATAGTGATGTTCCCCAAATATTGTCGAAATATTTTATCTAGTGAATAAAGTTAATAACAAAAGTCACAAACACCTTGAGCAACAGACTAATTATAAGAACTGTTTAATTACTTATTATTTTGTTGTTAGTGAGGTAAATGCATGATGGAAATAATCGAAAACACTCTCAGGGTCTTAAATGAAGTATTTGCTCCCGCTGAGATGCTGTTTATTGGAATAATTATTGATGTTGTATTATTAGTGCTTATCGCAAAAGCGCTCTTTTTTATTGGACGTAAATTAAAATTAGTTTCTGATAAAAGGTATCAAAAATTTGTTGCTAAAAATAATACAGTGCCCAAATGGAAAAAAGTCATGAGACAAGCTTTGCCAATGGCGGCAGTAGTCATGATGTTTGCTATCGGGTTTAGGTTTAGCTGGCAGCCAGATACTACAATAAAGCATTGGCAACAGGGAGATATTGGCCAATTAACGGCTCAAACGCATCAGCAATTAGAAAACTTTATTCGTGAACAAGACATTAGAGACTTATGTGTTGGAATTATTAAAGACAAACAAAACTATTCAACCTGCTTTAGTCAAAGCCCACCTGAAGATGACTTTGAACTTAATGGCAATTCAATTTTTGAAATTGCCTCTATTACAAAGACTTTTACCGTTTCAGCTATGATTAAAGTGCTAGATAAGCATAATATTCAGTTAACTAGTGAGATAGGCCCTTACTTACCAAAATCTATTTCGTCGAAAAACCATGAACTAACTAAAGTAACTTGGGAACAGTTAGCCACTCATTCATCAGGGTTAAGTCGTGAACCAAGTGGTTATAATTGGACGACAATGTTGACTCATCTCAACGCACTAAGGTTTGGTAATGCTTGGGATCCATTTACAACAGACTATGTTAATGATTACTTGAGTTCTGCCAAGCTAAATAAAGAAGAATACGCGAGTTATTCTAATCTGGCTTTTGGTTTGCTTGGCATGTTAATTAGTGACTTAGAGAATAAATCTTATGCGCAACTTATTGCTGATGAAATAGCATTACCGTTAAATATGACAGCGACTAGAACAAACAGCTATGCTTCTGCTGATAAAGCGGTGCAAAGTTATGGACAATACCGCAGAACAGGAAACCTAGTGATTACGACTAAATCTGCAAGTGCAAAATTTTCTGAAGCATTAGCTGGTGCAGGTGCAATTAGCTCGTCATTGAGCGATATGATGCTTTACTTAGATGACCGCATGCAAGCATATCAAACACCTATTTTTCAACAAGAAAAGTATGTAGTACCAACTAAAAAAGGGGCAAAAGTCAACTTAGGCTGGCCTGTTTTATCATTGTCACCAGATAATGCTAAAAATATTGTTCTTCACGATGGCATGGTTGGTGGTTTTGTCAGTTTTATCGGTTTTGATGAATCGAGTGACGTTGGAGTTGTTATATTCGCAAATGGCACGCGAGAAGTGACCGGCTTAGGGCTAGATGTATTAAAACAACTAATATTAAAATAAATGCACCTAACTAAATGCGAGAAAAGTCAATTGCATAAAGAATTTGATAGCGTGATAGAAAATAATCAGGGGCGGATACGTCATATCGTCTCTCGTTATTGTACGCCTGAAGAATTTGAAGACATGTATCAGGAAATACTGTTGCAACTATGGCGTAGCTTTGATTCGTTTAAAAATCACTCATCAAGGGAAACATGGCTTTATAAGGTCGCTTTAAATACCGCATGTACTTTTGTCAGTAAAAATATAAAAAATAGAGCGTTAGATGACACCTTGTCAAACCTAAATATACAAGATGAGCAACAGGGTCAAGAAAGTTGTCAGGCTGATATTTTAACTAATTTTATGAAAACTCTCGGTGATATAGATGCGAATGTATTAATGATGTATTTAGATGGTATTACCTCTGAGGGTATGGCAGAGGTAATAGGGATCAAAGCAAGTGCGGTGAGAGCACGACTGAAACGGATAAAACAGTCGTACCAGCAACAATATATAGGAGAATAATCATGATGTTCGATGATCTAAAACAAGAGTGGCAAAATGAAGTTACTCAGAAAAATAATGATGCTAGTTTGGCCTTTTCAAGCGAACCATTGGCAAGAGAAGTCAATAAAATAGATGCCTTGGTAAAAAAACAAAACATAATTGAAATATCCGCAGCAATACTATTTTTACCTTTTATTGTCTATTTCTTACTAAATTCAGAAAATACAGTTCAGTCAATTGGCTATAGTATCTGGATATATGTGTGTTTATTTACGCCTTACAAATTAGTTAAAGCGAGAATGATCAAAGTTAAAAAAGATAATAATATGAAAAATTATTTGCTGATGGAAAAACAAAGAACGCTTGAGCAGTTAGATTTACTAAGAACTTTTGTTTGGTGGCATATTATACCTATTTTACTTGGACTCCTTTTAATTTCCGCAGGCGCAACTATGGATGAAACAGGTACTTTACATATTAGCTTCTCACTTAAAGTATATTATTTGCTCTGTACCTTAGCTTCGATAGGAATTTATATTTATAACAAAAAAATGGCTGAAAATAAGTTTAAACCACTGCTTGATAAGATAAACCAGCGATTAGATGAGATACAGGGTATGTCTTAATGTTGACTGTACTCCTCATTTATTAACAGGGTTGTCTGAATTTAATTGACCACTTCAATAGATTATCTTCTTTAATATGAAAACATTAGCCCTAACACTATCTCCCCTTTTGTCTGCTGTAGTCAGCAGAGCAGTCACTTAAATTTATAGTCCCTATTACCGCAATTGTGGCTAAGCGGACTATTTACAGTGATGAACTCACGACTAAAATAGGTATTCTTTGTGGTATTAGTTAGCGCTATGAGATGAAATACCTCCGGCAGGAATGAGCTTGCAGCAGTCATAGAAATTGTTCTCGTTCCATAACTGTATTTTGCTTTTTGCAATATGTAATGAGCCTCAAAACTTATTTTTGGAACGGCCGCTATGCCAATGGTTTTTAATTATGCTGTCGACTTGCTTATGTCTACAAACTGATGTTTAGTTGACCTCGACAAACACTCACAATTTTAAAATCTTACTTCTATATTGCGCACTTTGTTAGCCTTAATACTGACTAATAAAATTCAACTCACTTAAATTATGGGAATCGTCACTTTTGCCACTTTACTGACCTTAGCATTTTAAAATTCAGACTGAATTCTTTGTATTTTTTGATCTACAGCGGACATAATTCAACAATCCCATTCCTCTGACAATTTACTTGATAGCAGACATTCCCCATAGGTAAGAGCATGTGCTTTCTGAAAAGGCTCTTTTACCAATGAATCGCTCTTACCTTGCTTATCGAATGACTGCGTCGTAAATAATTAAAAACACATTTCTGTTGGAAGCTCATGTATTCCTTTGCAACGCATTCACTACGTATTACCCCTTATTGTTTGTGTCTTTTATTAGACTACTATACCTGTGTTCAAGGATATTGATTAATAACAGATATATACCCTAATAACTTGTCGACTTTATACAAAGAACCAACTATTGTTATAACTATTAACCGTTTAGTGACTAAGACAACACAGATTATCGAGCGCACATGGCAGTACAATCATTACATAAAACTTTCATATTATACCTAAGTATTGCAATGGTATTTCTGACCCTATTTTCGACCCCCACAACGCTTGCAGCCAATACAGCGGAAATTGAACAACGCTTTCTTCTTCTCGAGAATGCAGAGCTCATCGGTGGCATTGACGAATACCTTAGAAGTTTACAGGAATTGCAGGGGTGGTTGGAACCCGAGGATAACAAACAACAAAATCGCTATAACGCCTTAGATTGTTGGATGCTGCAAGCCGATACATCGGAATTACTGCAGTCCGCAATCAAGAAAGCTAATACCTATCTTTCAAAAGCAATAGCGGAAGTAGACAAAAGGGCCCAGTCTGATTTAACCCTTTGTCGTGGCTCATTCTATCAAGAGGCTTCTGACGATGTTTCAGCAAAGCGTGATTACAATACTGCTTTACAAATAGCTACTGAAATTAACGATTCAAAACTCATTGCTGATGCCCTGTCGACTCGAGCATCGTTGGCCGCACTTAAAGGCGATTTAGCGCAAGCTTTGGAAGACTTTCAGCTTGCACAAATCCATTACGAACTAGCAAAAGCACCTTATTGGGTTTACGATAATTTAAGCCAAATAGGTAATACTTATCGTCGTATGGGCGATTTTAAACGGGCATTAACCCTGATGACCGAAGTTGAACTGTTTTATGAAAAAAGAGGCTATTTAGCAGAACTTGAAAATACACGGTATGTGCGGGCACTGATTTTGGATGATTTAGGCAATCACGAACAAGCCCAAGAAGTTTACGCCTCCTTGTTGGTTTCCGCTTATAAGAGTGGTAATAAAGTGTCAATTTCATCAATGCTTGTTTCTACCGCTGATTCTTTGTTACAAACAGACAAAATTGCAGAGGCAAAAAAACGACTCAACGAAGCAGAGCCAATGCTAGACCCAGATTTCAACCCGGACAGCTGGTCGCTGTGGCACCTATTTAAAGCGAAAGCCGAGTACGCCGATGGTAACTACATATCAGCGTTAACGCATATAAAAATCGCAGAGCCAACCATGAGCAACCAAAACAATTTTCGCTACTTGGTATGGATTCAGAATGTAAAAGCGAAAACATTGGCTAAACTTGAAGATTGGCAGCAAGCATATGAAGCGAATGTTGCGTATAACGAGACACAAAAATTACTGGCAAGTAAACTACGCGAACAAAATACCACACGCATGCGTATAGAATTCGATGCTGCCCGCAAAGAAGTTGAAAATAAAACACTCAAAGCTGAACAGACCGTCCAACAAGCTCGTTTACAATCACTAGAAGAACGTAAACGTTGGCAAGCCGTGGTGATTGGCTTATCACTGATTTTATTGATCTTAATATTGATCTGGGCATATCGTCAATTTATGCGTGCCCGTTTAATGCATAGCATGGCAATGACTGATGAGTTAACTCGTCTACCAAACAGACGCAGTATACAGGCAAAAGCATTACAGGCCATGAATGCGGCCCGTAACGCCAAGACCCCTATGAGTTTATTAGTATTTGATGTTGATTACTTCAAACGTATTAATGATACTTGGGGCCATGAAATTGGTGATCGTGTGCTACAAAAAATATCAACCGCAGCACAACTTGCCATGCGAAAAAACGATTGTGTCGGTCGCACTGGCGGCGAAGAGTTCATGGTGGTTTTACCTGATTCTACACTAGACAGTGCAGCAGAGATTGCACAACGTTTATGTGACTGCATTGCGGCAATAGATATGAAAGAAATTGATGATAATCTGGTGGTTACTATTAGCTTAGGTGTTGCCCAACTCAGTGACATTGACACGACCGTGTCGTTGTTAACTCAGCGAGCAGATAATGCATTGTATCGAGCAAAAGACTCAGGACGAAATTGCGTTGAAGTAGAGAGATAAGTGCCTGAGTAGCAATAACACTATTTTGTAGATAGAACTTTCAAATAATTGGTCGACATTGCTTTTATTATCTTCCATTTATCAACTTTAGGATCAATTCTCGCGATTTCCTCCTTGTGATCCTTTTAAACATAAGCTGCTAGGTGACGATCTGCTGATAGGTTTTGTGTTTTGGTTGATATCTAAAACCTTAACGGAGCAGTCTAAATTAGATTAAAATCCTAGAACGCTTTTTACTAATGGGTGAGTGTAGTCTAACATCCATGATTTAGAGCCATTTGGTTTGACCCATAACTGCAAACCATAGTCATCACCATCAGAAAGCTTACATAACTTATCAGTGGGTTTTACTTGTTTAGCTTGAGTATATTAGTAAGTGGTGTCGTCTTCCTAGTCATTTTAGTGGTATCACTTTTAAAGTTCTTGAACCTACACCACTAAAAACACCACTAAAACGTTAGGATGTCACCACCCTCTAGAGGAGTGCTTCGGACATAAAAAAACCGCCAAACATTTGTTTTTAAAGGATTAACGGTCTTTATTGGTCCTCATTATCAAATTGAGTGGTGCGGATGGGGGGACTTGAACCCCCACGACCTAAGTCACCAGCCCCTCAAGAATGCTCACCTAAACGACATAAACAACTTATATACAACAACTTACGTGTAAAATCACATTCTATTGGTTTAAAAATAGCAGCAGTACCAGTCATTTGAGATCAATAGCTTACATCTGAATTAGCAACCAACATATTCAATAACTTTGCTCTTCATTGAATTTTTAATTAATTGGACTGAACTTTTGAATAACTATTCTATAGTGCTAACGCTCCAAAGTGTCTCATGAATATTTATAACGTCATAAACCAATTATACTCAGTTCTCAAATTCAACTTTTGTGATAAATATAACCCCAACTCTTTCAGTTGAGATTTATCTTGATAGTTTATGATTAGCGCTTTTAATTTTGTTAATGCATGTTTACTCTGCCCTGCACCATCCAAGCCTAAGACATAAGTATAAGCATATTGAGGATTATTCGGCATCAACATCATCGCCTTTTCAAAATTGAGAACCCCTTTATCTAGTTTTTTCTGACGCACAAAATGTAAGCCATAGGAATAGTGCAAGTCTGCAGATTTCGGATTATTTTTAATCCCTTTCGATAACACTGAAGCCACTAAGAATGGTTTTTGTTGTGCTCGATAAATATCCGCTAAATTGATATAACCCGCTTCAAAATACGGTTCTATGTTAATCGCCTTTTTAAAAGATTCTTCTGCTTGTGTTAAGTCATTTATTTCAATGGCTAAAACACCTTGGTTAGCCACACCTTCACCACGCCAACTATTAACTTTATTGGCATGAATTAATGCCTTAAATGCCTTATCAAAGAGCTGTTGATTAACAGAAGAAATATCACTTGTAACTAAATTACGTGCTGTTGCCACTCTTACAGATTTATATTTGTCTTTTAACAAAGGACTTAAGTATTTAATTTTATCTGCAGGCGACATTAATGCAGCTACGGTAGCTGCACTTAACCTTAATAAAGGTTCTGAATGAGCTAAATAAGGCGCCAAAACATCTGAACTAAGCGATGATGCAGTGTAACTAAGTAATTGAATGGCTGTCGCTCGACTAATGATATCAAGTTGATTATCGACAATAATCGCCAAGTGTTGCTCTAAGGAGATTGCTTGTCCGCTATTTAATATCATTAGTAATTGTTTACTATTGGATGTTTTTTTCGGTTGTCCATGCCACTTTTCTAGGTTGTCACTTGCCCATTGATTAGATTTATCATCATGACATTTTATACAGGCATTAGGTGTACCAAAGGCTTGAGAAACATCAGGTCGAGGTATTTTAAAACTATGGTCTCGTCTATCGTCCACACCCATATATCTATTTTCAGGCATATGACAATTAGCACACTGCGCACCAGAAGAGTTACCTTGATGTTGATGATGTTCTTTGACGTTATAAACCTCAGCACCATGACATTGAAGGCACAAACCATTACCTTCAATTTTGAGTTTCATGGTGTGTTTATCGTGGCAGTCTAAACAATTAACCCCAGCTGCATACATTTTACTTTGCAAGAATGAACCATAGACATAGACCTCTTCTTTTATTTGACCATCAGCATGATAATTAGGTGGAGCAAGTAGTTGTGGCGTAAATTGGTCCAAGAAAGGTACTTTGGGTTGAATACCATCCGTTAATGGTGCTCGAAGTGCATGACATGCAAAACAACCGTCCATAAAGTTATTGTCTCGTTTATCACCTTGCCAATGTGCGGTTGTCTCGCCAATACTTCTTAGCCATTGCCCTGTTGGGTGCTTGATAGATGTCACATCACCTCTGGTGGTTCGTTTAGTTGTTGTGCCAGTATTTGCAACTGCATTTTGACTTGCATGCTCTGACATATCACCATGACAAGACAAACAGCCAACATTGATATTATCAAACTGACTACTAAAACTGTTTTTATCCGCATTATAATCCCGAACTAAACCATCTGAATGACAATCAGCGCACATGCCATTCCAGTTTTGTAACGGTTGTCGCCAATGAAGACGGTCTTCTGGACGAATTTCTTCATGGCTATAATTATGGTACCAGCGTTGCCCCCCCTTTTCTTGTGTTCTACTATCCCAAGCAAAAGGAAGTATCTGCAGTTTCCCCACTTCAGTTTCAACTAAGTATTGTTGTAAAGGGAAATGACCAAAAGTGTATTTTATTGGATAGGTATCTGTATTGTTGTCATAAGAAATAGTAACTAGGTAGCGATTATCCTTAATGAAAAAATGTGCTTTTTGCCCGTAATGCTTCACGTCAACATTATTAAAATCTGCGAGTATGCTTTGCTTGTTAGCAAGTGCCATAGATTTAGCATGGTCTGATTGTTGCCAATCGTGCTGGGATTGTTCATGGCATGACACACATTGTTGGTTTGAAATAGGGGTTTTCTTTTGAAACTCATGCTCTATTATCTCAGCAGCTTTAACATTAAAAAAAGAATAAAAACAAATAAAATAAAAACTCAACAAATGAAATTTTTTCAAAATATCAACAACCTTAATACACTTGATTCATAACGACTTAGCGAATACATCTGAATAGGAAACAACTTACTCGACAACGATTTAACACCTAACACTACCTTTAATTACCTTTTTGTCATACGATTTCATTTGTGGAAAAACTCCCTTCAACTCTGCTTCACTAAACTGCCAATGCTGTGAAAGCACACTACCAATCCAGCCAAAACTATTAGAGGTTGGCATTAAGTCTCGTTGTGCAAATAGCTCATCCTCTTTTAACCCCGGCCAATGACCTGCAACTTTACCACCATTTACCGCTCCACCGGCAATAAATAAGGCACTACCGGTACCATGGTCTGTACCTCCAGTACCATTTTCTTTAGCGGTACGACCGAACTCTGTACCAATAATAACAACGGTATTGGCCCATTCCTCACCCAAACCAGATTTCAATGCTGCCAAGCCATTATCTAACTCAGTCAACTTTTGTTCTAAACGATTGCTTTGATTATTGTGGGTATCCCACCCACCAAGCTCTAACATCGCACAATCAAGACCTTCATCCCCAATCATTAACTTTGCACACGCTTTCGTGAGTTCTATAAATTTTCCATTACGTTTCTTAGCCTTTGAAGGTTCAGACTCAACGAGCCCCTTAACTTCGAGCCCTTTTTTTAATTTCTCTTTTAATGATTCATCATATTGATACAACTGGCTTAACGCGGAGTAAATATCATCGTCTGCATCTTTAAGTTTTGATGGATACCAAGTATTGACTTGATCACTGCTACGTAGGCTTATTGGAGTTGAACGCGAAACCGCTAAGGCTTTCTTATGTTTTATGTCGATTGCCCTTGCCAACCAACCACTGTATTGGTCTATCTCGCCTTTTCCACTTTCCAAAAAATCTTGCCCATCAAAGTGAGAACGCTTGGGATAACCAGATGACACGGCAACTATGGGTAGCATGGTTTTTTCTTGATACCATTGATGTAAATTTATCAGCGATGGATGTAACGCAAAGCCCTTTTCTAACGGCAATAAAGGTGTTTTAAAACTGGTAGATAACTTAGGACGTAATTTTTTATACTGTGGATCAAATGTCGGCACTATAGTATGTAATGAATCTAATGCGCCACGTAAAACTAGCCAAACAATTTTAGGGCTATTCTTATTCGCTTTAATTGACCCTTTTGCAAAAGCTGAGCTCATGGGAAATGATAAAACGGCTAAGCCAGTACCGGCCATTTTAATAAATTTTCGACGAGATAAACCTGATGATTTTTCAGACAAATTAATTTGTTGTTCGTTAGAATATTTCATCATTATCTCCTTTGAAATTCTGGGCTCATTAATAACAACGTCATTGCCTGTTGACGGCTTTCTGCTCGCATAACTGATTGATAAGTATGTTGGCTAACACTGTCCCCCAACGATACTGTCATTACTTTTTCCGCGTTCGATCTTTTGAGATAGCCTGATACCATTGTTGACCAATCTATACGAGCCATTAGAGCACTAGCTCCTAGCCAGTCACTTTCATCATCGCTAAACCCTGCAGGAGAACCTGCAGTAAAGGGTTGCTGCCCGAGACTAACTAAAGAATTAAATAAAACTTTAGGCTTAATCTTTTTAAGTGCTATCGCCCTATTAGCTGATATAACAAACTCTCTGGGGGTTTTAAATTTTTGAGCGCTAGCACTCCAAGCTTCATCCGCAGAAAATAAGCTCACCATCACTTGTTTTAAATTTCCGCCCGTTTTCATCCAAGTCGTTTCCATTTTATTGAGTAAAGATGCAGGAGGGTTTTCTGAAACAAAATGATGAGCAAGTTTAAAGCAAACATACTTTGCGGTTGCTGGATTAATCGCCAAATCGCGAAGCATTTGCTGACCTTGAGTTATGCCTTTTTCTGAATATTCTTTACCCAATAAAGTTCTTGAACCCGGCTCATGACCATGTGCTCTAAAGGTAAAACCAGCACCTCGTTCTTTTATTGGATTTTTAACGCTCCAACCCGTAATTCCTTTAGCCAATTCAATTACATCTTCTTGGCTATATCCGCCATCAACCCCAAGCGTGTGTAATTCCATGATCTCTCTGGCAAGGTTTTCATTTAAGCCTATTTTTCTTTTTTTAGCGACCCTTGAATTGGGACCAAAAGATTTTTCATTGTTAAGATAAATAAGCATGGCGGGATGTTGCTCAACCGCCAGTAACAGGTCTTCAAACTTACCGAGTAAATTGGGTGCAATCGCTTCTCTTTCTAGTGTTGCACTAAGACCAACCATTAATCGACCATTAGCACTGACGCTAAAATGGTTAGAGAAAAAATCAAGTAGTCGCCAACTGACACTATGGGATGATTGGATTGCTCGATTAAGTGTATCAACAGACATACTCCGCAAAATATGACGAGCAGAGTTATTGACCATGCCTTTTTTATTCATTTTATTATCAGACTTTACCTTTTTAGACATCTCACTATTAGACTGATTATTTTTACTTTGCTGTTTTTTATTTTTCTGTTGTTTTTGCGCTTTTCTATAGTTTGCAAACTCAATAAAAATATCATTTGAATGAGGTAATGACGAATTAAAAGCAATAGGCAATAGTTGAGATATTATCCATTGTTTTGGGTTTGCTTTAGCTTGTACAAGTTCATCGCCACGCGCACCATAGCCAAAACGGTTAACCGCAATATATGCCTTACTATAGGAAATTGAAGACATTGACTTTTCATACATTGAGTTGTCTGACATATTTCACCTTTTCTTTCAAAATATAAAGCAAAAATAAAAACTAACTTATTATCTATATAAAGTTATTTACCGGTAAATCACCAGAGCATTTACAAAACTTTGCTTTGAGTTAAAACCTGAGTATCACTTTGAGTTAAAACCTGAATACCACTTTCAAAGTCCTCTTCATTTCTTATGGGCTTTTTATTAATAACGAGATACAAACAGGGTAATACCAACAAACAAACCAAGGTCGTAAATAAGAATAAATATAAGGATAAAAAATTTCATATAACCGATAATTAGAGTAAGTATTATTAAATACGGAAGAATTCAACACAACACAGGATAATCTATTCTACCTCTAATTATTCAGCAATAAAACTTACATACTTTTACATTACTAAAGGTTAAATAAATGTTTTAAATGCTATTTAAGCAATTTTTCCTACAATGACTCCTTTATAAGTCCATCCGGTACGTTTTTATCGACCTTTTAACTATCTATTCAAATTAACTGATGCTGGATTTTAATTCTCTGTGCAAAAGTTACTCTTCTGCAACTAATTCATTTAATTAATAGCGTCAAAACCAAAAATAATTGTTCGCTGATATTGTTCGGTTGGCCTTAATATATTACTAGGGAAGTGCTCATTATTTTCTGCATCTGTATAATTTTGTGCCTCTAAACACAAACCTTGATATGGCGAAAATTGATCACCTAAATAGAAACCCGTATAAAGTTGTATTGCACTCTGGTCGGTGTAAATAGATAAGCTAATTTGATTCTGTAAAGACGTTAATATCGCTTTAGGCTCTGCCAAAGGGGTATTATTCAGCACAAAACAATGATCAAAGCCGTTCTTTGCTTTAAGGGACTTATCTTGAGCGTTCTGCTGTCTATCGCCAATACAAGCTGGTTCTTTAAAATCATAATCCGAATCTGCAACGGTCACTATTTTACCCGTAGGGATGTTAGCGGCATCAGATTCTAAAATGGCCGGTGACATCATTTGCAAATATAAGGACTGGCAATCATTTTCACCCAGATTAAAGTAAGCATGGTTGGTTAAATTGATTACCGTGGCCAAGTCAGTATTAGCCGAGTATTGTATGCTCAGCTTATTATCATTACTTAATTGATAATTGACAGATAACGTTAATTCTCCGGGAAAGCCTTGATCGTCATCGGGAGAAATTAGCGATAAAGTCACTGAAGAGCTGGTGAGGTTTTTTTTGTCTATTTGCCAATAACGCAAAGCAAAATTATCATCGCCACCGTGCAAACAGTTTTCACCATCATTTTGCGGTAACTGATATTGCTTTGAGTCTAGCTCAAATTTGCCACCGGCAATGCGATTACACACGCGACCGCAGGTTGCGCCTAAATAAAATTCATCCTTTAGATACTCCTGTGCTGAGGCATAACCAACTATCATTTGTGTTGGTTTATCGTTTACCGGAAATTTAATGGATTTAATTCTGGCCCCAAAGTTAATAACTTCAACCGACATGTCATAGTCATTGGTTAGTCTTACCGTTTCTAAAGTTGTTTCCAGTGTTGTTGCCACTTCTGCTACCATTTTGCCTGCAAGTTCAGTCATTAAGCTAAATACCCATTTGGATTATTTGATTGCCAGCGCCATGTGTCTTCCATCATTTTCTCTAACGTTCTACTCGCTTGCCAGTTAAGTTGCTGGTTAGCTTTATTGGCGTTAGCCCAAAATGCAGGTAAGTCCCCTGCTCTTCTTGGTGATACTTCAAACTTAATTTCTTTATTAATGGCTAGCTCGAATGCTTTAACAATAGCAAACACCGAAGTGCCATTACCGGTACCTAAATTAAACGCTTCAACACCACTAAATTCAGAATGACGATTTAACCAATCTAATGCGGCAACATGGCCTTGGGCTAAATCCATTACGTGTAGATAATCGCGTTCACACGTGCCATCTTTCGTTGGATAATCATCACCAAAGATACCCAGTTTGTCACGTTTACCCACTGCAACTTGGGCGACATAAGGTAACAGGTTATTGGGAATACCTTTTGGGTCTTCACCTATGGTACCGCTTTCGTGGGCGCCAATAGGATTGAAATAGCGCAGTGATACGCCTCTAAAATTAGGGTCAGAGAGTGCTAAATCAGCCAGTACTCGCTCGACCATCACTTTACTCGCACCATAAGGGCTTGAAGGTGTACCTAACTTCATCGTTTCAACGTATGGCACGTCATTTTCTTCGCCATAAACCGTTGCAGATGAGCTAAAAATAAAGTTATGTACCTTATGTTGTTGCATAACCTCTAACAAACAAACGGTACCATGCACATTATTTTGATAATAACTTAATGGTATTTGAGTAGATTCTCCAACAGCTTTAAGCGCCGCAAAATGAATAACCGCATCAATTTTAAATTGTTTGAATACTTGGCTTAATTTATCTTTATTACAGATATCACCTTCAACAAACTCAACCTTCTTTCCAGCGAGCTTTTCAACACGGTCAATTGACTCAATACTTGAGTTTACTAAGTTGTCATAAACGACAACATCATAGTTATTTTCTAACAATGATAAAACCGTGTGAGAACCTATATAACCGGCACCACCTGTGACTAATACTTTCATTTCTTTTCCTTTAATCATAAAAAAGGCCAACTACTTGGCCTTTTACTACTTATTTTTTTTACTTTCTTCTAAGTGTTTATCGCTTCTTTACCACCAAGTAGCGTATAAAGCCGTAAGAATTACGATTACACCAGCTGCGGCAATATTAAATGAACTTGTTGTCTCAAAGCTCACTTTATCTAAATCAACACTGCTATCTGTCGTATTAGGCTTGCCTAATATAGAGACCACATAGCAAAGCGCTAAACAGAGTAAGAACACTAGGCCAACTCTGTCCATGAACGGTAATGCTGGCCAAGAAAATTTAAGTATTAACGAAAAGACTGCTGAGCCCAATGCCGCCGATAACGCGCCCGCTGATGTTGCTCGTTTCCAGAACATACCCATAACAAATATAACCACGATGCCTGGTGTAAAGAAGCCCGTAAATTCTTGGATATATTGGAATGCTTGGTCAAACTTGCCGAGTAATGGCTGAGCTACAAGTAAAGCGATACACAAAGAAACTAATGCGGCAATACGACCCACATGTACATAGTGACGTTGGCTTTCGTTCGGCTTAAAGCGCGTATAAAGATCCATGGTAAAGATAGTAGAAATACTGTTTGTCATTGAAGCAAGTGATGAAACGATAGCAGCTACTAAAGCAGCAAAAACTAAACCTTTTATACCAACAGGCATTAATGCCATCATTGATGGGTAAGCAAGATCTGGTGTGGTTAATGTAGGATAAAGAACAACAGCTGCGATACCCGGTAACACAACAATTAGTGGCATTAACAATTTAAGGTAAGCAGCAAAAGCAATACCTTTTTGCGCTTCTTTAAGATCTTTCGCAGCTAACGCACGCTGAATAATATATTGGTTAAAACCCCAGTAACTAAAGTTCATCACCCACATACCACCAATTAATACTGAAATACCTGGTAGGCTCATGTAATGGTCATTTTCTGGACTTAAGATCATGTCAAAATGCTCTGGCATTTGATCGGTAAGAATACCAAAACCAGCTAAAACACCTTGTCCATCAGCAACAGCGTCTAACGCTAAATAACTTAGTAATAAACCACCAAATACTAATAATACAACTTGTAAAATATCGGTAAAAGCCACTGCTTTTAAACCGCCATATAAAGAGTAAGCCACAGAAAAAACGGCTAGAAATATCATGCCGAACATCCAATCTACGCCAGCAACACTTTCAATAGCCATACCACCCAACCATAATACTGCGGTTAAGTTGACAAAGGTGTATACCGCTAACCAAAAAATTGACATGGTCGTTTTAACTTTATTATCAAAACGTTGTTCAAGGTATTGCGGCATGGTGAAAATTTTATTTTCTAAGAAAATAGGCAACATGTACTTACCCACTATCACCAAGGTAATGGCTGCCATCCATTCATAAGAAGCAATGGCTAAACCAATCGCGTAACCCGAGCCTGACATACCAATAATTTGTTCTGCTGAAATATTTGCAGCAATTAAAGAAGCACCTATAGCCCACCAAGGAAGAGATTTACTGGCTAAGAAATAATCTTCAGTATTAGCCCCTTCCTTTTTTTCGTTTCGAGAAATCCAAAGTGCAAGGCACAATAGCCCTATAACATAGACAACAAAAATTGTGCTATCTAAGGTCCCCAGTTTGTTTGCAAATTCCATCATTTTTCCTTATATCTTTTAGTTATTATATTTTAGTTTTCTTGCGTTCTATTTTAGCGACTTATCTACTTTAAATTGCCTACTTTAAATTATCTAAAGAGATTATCTAAATGCCCCTTGTGTTGCAGTACATAGGTAAAATCTTGGTTTTAAAGAAAACTCTTCTTCATAACGGCTATTGACAGCATCTTTTACTTGTTCAACCATAGCTGTTGGTACTAAGGCGACAACACAGCCACCAAAACCACCGCCAGTCATTCTAACACCTCCATCAGCCCCTAAAACATTATCGATAATAGCCACTAAACCATCCATTTCCTTAGTACTTACTTCAAAGTCATCTCGTAAAGATGCATGAGACTCTTTCATTGCGACACTAATCGTCGCCATATCATTACTTTTAAGCGCTTTTAAGGTAGTTATTGCGCGAGAATTTTCAGTAATAACATGGTGAGCACGTTTAAATAATAACGGCTCAAGTTGTTCTTTCGCTGAGATGAGCTGCTCTAAGGTAACGTCTCGCAACGCAGAAACACCAAAATGCTCAGCAACTTTTTCACATTGCTCTCGTCTTAAGTTGTATTCACTGTCAACCAAGCCACGCTTTACATTGGAATTAACAATAAACAGCACTAAATCATCAGGGATAGGTGCATCTTCAAAAGATAAATCTTTGCAATCTAACAACATGGCGTGATTTTTCTGCCCCATGGCAGAAATCAGTTGATCCATAATGCCGCAGTTACAACCAACAAAGTTATTCTCTGCTTGCTGGCCTAAAAGCGCCGCCTTGATACCGTCTAAATCTAATTGATAGAGCTGTGAAAATGCCTTTAAAATAGCGATTTCAAAACTAGCCGAAGAGCTTAATCCTGCACCTTGTGGCACATTACCCGTCACAACAAAGTCAGCACCTTTAATCTCAGGATATGTTGTCATCAACGCTTGTAAGGTTCCTTTAACATAATTACTCCACATCATTTGTTGATCAAATGAAATATCATTTAGGTTAAATTCGTTTGTTTGTTGGTCACAATCATGGGCGTATACTTTAACCAATTTGTCTTCACGAGCAGAAGCGGCAATGGTTGTACCATAATTAATCGCCGCTGGAAGCACAAAACCATCATTGTAATCAGTATGATCGCCAAGTAAATTTACCCGGCCAGGCGCATGACAAATAAGCTCTGGTGAACGTTTGAATTGCTGTTCAAATAATATTTGTGCTAAGTCATATTGTGCTATGTCTTGCTGCTCTGGAAATTGCTGAGCCATTAGCTTTGCTCCTTGTAATGGGTATCAGATAAATCACGTAAACGCTGCGCGGCTTGCTCTGCAGTTAAATCTCTCTGGGCCTCAGCCATCATTTCATAACCCACCATAAATTTACGTACCGTGGCAGATCTTAATAGTGGAGGAAAGAAACTGGCGTGCAATGTCCATTCTTCATGGTGTTGTCCATCGAAGGGGGCGCCATGCCAGCCCATTGAATAAGGAAAAGAACATTCGAATAAATTGTCATACTTGATGGTTATTTGCTGAAGAATATCCGCCAAAGATATCTTTTGCTGTTCGTTAAGTTCGGTTATGCGTGATACCGTAAAGCGTGGTAGTAACAAGGTTTCAAACGGCCATGCAGCCCAATAAGGCACAACAACGAGCCAATCATCATTTTTCACAACAATACGTTCTTTATTGTCGATTTCTCTAGCCACATAGTCTTGTAATAAATTACTGCTATGTTGTTTTAAATAGGACTGTTGCGCATTTTGTTTTTTCATTACTAACGTCGGTAATTGCTGTTGTGCCCATATCTGTCCATGGGGATGAGGATTAGAACAGCCCATAACACTGCCTTTATTTTCAAAAACCTGCACCGATGTATAAGTTTTTCCTAATTCTTCACATTGATTCTGCCACGTATCAACTACGTGGGTAATCTCTTCCACTGAAAGCTGAGGTAAGGTTTTACTATGATCAGGGGAGAAACAGATAACTCGGCTCTCACCTTGCTCTGTTGCCATTTTAAAAAGAGGATCATCACTTTTAACAATCGGGGTATCCTGTTTGATTGCAGCAAAATCATTGGTAAAGACAAAGGTATCTTTATAATCATCATTTACTTCACCATTTATCCGGGTATTACCGGCACAAAGAAAACATTCGTTGTCATAAGCAGGCTTTTCTTGTTCATCAAGTTTTTCTACTTGCCCCTGCCAAGGTCGCTTTGCTCGGTGCGGGGAGACCAAGACCCATTCATCAATTAGAGGGTTATATCGTCGATGCGGATGCTCAGTAGGATCAAATTCATTGTTCATAATATATTCTTAGTATTTATCGAAACATAAAACATAAGGTAAACGTTCCCCCTTTCATTGTCAATTCTATTAATCATTTGAATAATATGGATTGCAAACCCACCCCAAAGTGCTTTATATTAAGCAAGTCACATTTTGGTAACGTTGTCCTGAGGCAGGGCGTTTTTAGGACAAAGACCCGTGTGTTTAGACTCTAAGGATATATAATGAAAAACTTAATTACGCTATTAGTCGTCACTTCATTAATGACAGCGTGCCAATCAACGCAAGATAACAAAAATCCCGCTTCAAAAGTGTCACAACCTAATATTATTGTATTTTTAGTTGATGATATGGGGTTGATGGATACCTCTGTTCCATTCATAACCGATAGCAAAGGCAAGGCCATAAAACAGCCATTGAATGACTGGTACCATACACCCAATATGGAGAAGCTTGCCGAAAAAGGGATACGCTTTAGTCAATTTTATGCACAAAGTGTTTGTTCGCCAACACGGGCATCTTTATTAACTGGACAAAATTCCACTCGTCACCACACAACAACATGGATAAATCCTAGTGAAAATAACCATGGTAAATTTGGTCCTAAACAATGGAATTGGCAGGGATTAAAGAGCAGTAACATTACCTTTCCACAATTATTAAAAAGCAACGGTTATAAAACCATTCATATCGGTAAGGGACATTTTGGTCCTTTAAATAGTGAAGGTGCTGAACCTAAAAGCATTGGATTTGATGTCAATATTGCTGGTGCAGCATGGGGACGCCCAAAAAGTTATTACGGTGAAAACAATTACGGAAATCATGCTAAATATAAACAAAAAGACAAGCCGCTAACGCACAATATTCCTCATTTAGAAGCCTATCATGGTAAGGATGTGTTTCTAACTCAAGCACTAACTCTAGAGGCAAATAAGCAAATCACTCAAGCCGTATCTGAAGATAAACCATTTTTATTGTACATGTCTCATTACGCAGTTCACGCACCATTTGATAGTGATCCTAGGTTTGCCAAACGGTATAAAAACAGAGGTATGTCTAAGCAAGCTCAAGCATATGCAACATTAGTTGAAGGAATGGATAAATCATTGGGTGATATTTCAAGCACCCTTGAACAGCTAGGTATAGCAGAAAACACATTAATAATATTTTTAGGTGATAACGGTGGTGACGCCCCTTTAGGTAAGAATAATGAAATTGCCAGTTCTGCACCGCTAAAAGGTAAAAAAGGCACTAGTTGGGAAGGAGGCATGAGAGCACCATTCATTGCTGCTTGGGCAAAGCCATTGCCAAATAGTAAAACACAACAACGCTTTCCTATTGCGACAAATACAATCAATACACAAGTAGCATCTGTATTGGATATTTATCCAACCATCTTATCAATAGCTGCGGTAGAAAATCCCAAATCACAAAAAATTGACGGTGTGAACTTAGCTAAGCAATTAACTGGAGAAATAAACATAAATCGTGACAACGATTTCTTAATGCATTTTCCACATGAACATAGACACTCTTATTTTACTAGCTACCGCTTAGAGAATTGGAAAGTAATCTATAACTACTTACCAAAAATAAAAACCAAGCATAGAAAGACCACAATTAAACAGTATCAACTATTTAACCTAGCAATTGACCCTACAGAATCAAACAATATTGCATCATCGCAACCAAAAGAATTATCTCGCATGATGAAACTAATGATCAGTAAATTAGAAAAGCAAAATGCGCAATATCCGATAGATAAACAGGGTAAAACGCTTAAACCAATATTGCCTACAACAAGCATATAATTAACTAACGAGCTAAAAACACGATGAAATATTATTTAAAATTTATAGCGCTTTTACTTTTAGTGATTAATTTAGCTGCTTGCTCTAACGGTCATAATGAACCTTCAAGTGAGACATTAGCTAAACTTCAAGAGCAGGCTGAAAGTCAGTCCGTCGATAAAATAACACCAAGTAAACTGGTTGAATACAAAAAGGTAGACGGCATTTCTTTGTCTTTGCATGTTTTCAACCCTAAAGGTCACAAAACTAGTGACAATCGCCCTGCTATCGTATTTTTTCATGGTGGTGGTTGGAATCAAGGCCACCCAAGTCAATTTTATAAGCAAAGTCAATATTTAGCCGATAAAGGTATGGTTGCCATTAGCGCAGAATACCGTATTAAAACGAAACATGGATCAACACCAAAAGAAAGCGTTGAAGATGGAAAGTCAGCGATGCGCTGGGTTCGTGCCCATGCTAAAGAATTGGGTATTAACCCAAAAATGATCGCAGCGGGTGGCGGATCTGCTGGCGGACACGTAGCCGCTTCTACAGGTACAGCTACAAGCATTGAAGACCTTAATGATGATTCATCAGTAAGTTATCGACCTACTGCCTTAGTGTTATTTAATCCTGTTTTTGATAATGGGCCCGGAGGATATGGTCACGGTCGAGTCAAAGACTATTGGCAGCAGTTTTCTCCTTTACATAATATTACCAAAGATACCCCTCCTACTATTGGTTTTTTTGGTGAAAAAGATACCGCAATAAAAGTTCCTTCAGTGCTTAAATTCGAAAAGCGAATGAAGGAAGTTGGTGTTCCTTTTGAAATGCACATTTATAAAGATCAACCTCACGGTTTTTTTAACAAAGCTAAATACCGTGAAACTGTACTAGAAATGGAAGTTTTCCTGACCAAATTAGGCTTTATCACGCCAGTAAAGTCAGCAAACAGCAATACTTATTACATTGATAATAAAAGCGGTAATGATCACAATTCAGCTTTAACACCGAACAAACCATGGAAAAGCCTAAAAAAAATTAATCGACAAACATTTCAACCCGGTGACCGAATATTGTTTAAAGCTGGTTCACGATATAACGGCGTACTAGAGCCAAAAGGTAATGGAACAAAAGGAAGCCCCATTATCATCAGCTCTTACGGGGTAGGCAACAAACCACTGATTAATGGTTGGGGACAGAAACTTCATACCTTGTTATTACGCAATATAGAATATTGGGAAGTTAACAATCTATCTATCACAAACAAGGGTAAAAAACCTCAAGCCAGACGTCGAGGAGTCACTATTCATGCACAAGACATTGGTGAATTACATCATATTGTTTTAAATAATCTAGAAATTCATCAAGTAAACGGCAATTTAAAGAAAAAAGAAGGTGCTGGTAGCGGTATTGTAGTAATAAGTCGCGGTGAAAGAACACCTTCGCGATTCATCGATTTACAAATATTAAACTCTCATATTCATCATGTAACACGTAATGGCATTGGCTTTCATGGTAACTCACAAAGGGATAAATGGTTTCCCAATTTAGGTGTGCACATCAAAGGAAACTTAATTGAACAAGTACCGGGTGATGGTATTGTTATTATTGCTAGTGATGGTGCCATTATCGAACATAATATTTTAAGAGATTTCCCCGATACATTACCTGTGGGCGATGCTGCTGCTGGTATTTGGCCTTGGAGTGCCGACAATACCATTATTCAATTTAACGAAGTCAGTGGCCATAAAGCGAAATGGGATGGTCAAGGGTTTGATTCAGACTTCAACTCGTTTGGCACTATCATTCAATACAACTACAGCCATGATAATTATGGCGGTTTTTTGTTAGTGTGTAATAAAGGGCAATCGCTTGGCGAAAATAATAATAAAGGTACAGTTGACACTATCATTAGAGGCAATGTCAGCATAAATGACGGTATTCGCCCCTACCCTATACACGCAGGCACTTTCTCTCCTACTTTTCACATCACAGGCCCAGTGGAAAATACCCAAATTTATGACAACATCATCATAGTACCTAAAAAGGCAGAAGGTATGGATAACGCTTTGATCGACATGGATAACTGGGGCGGACCTTGGCCAGTGAATACTCTCTTTGAAAACAACCAATTCTATTTTGAAGACGAAACAACGATTAGGCATAAAGATGTTAAGAGTTTTATTTTCAAAAATAACCAATTATCTAAGCCTATTGATGGCATATCAATTAACGACAATCATCTATCAACAGGTAAGCAATTTCAATTAAAAGAATTAAAGCGCATGGCGCTTAATAAACTAGAAGAGTATAAAAATAATGAATAAAAACAAACTAACCCTAGCAGTTTTAACTGGTTTAATGGCATTGTCCGGTTGTAATAGCAATCAAGATAGCGCGAAAGCACAAAATACAGCAGATGCCAAAAATGTCACTGAACAAGCCGATTATTGGCAAGACTTGAGTGTTTTTAAAGTAAACACTGAAGAGCCAAGAGCTACTTTTATTGCCTTTGATAGTGCTGATAAAGTTGCCAATGAAGATTACGCCAGCTCTCTTAATTATAAATTACTTAATGGTAACTGGAAGTTTAACTGGTCGGAAAATCCATCCTCTGTACCTGCAGATTTTTTTAAGCCTGAATTTGATGTGACATCATGGGATGAATTACCGGTACCCGCAAACTGGCAAATGCACGGTTACGACTACCCTATTTACACTAATATCGAATATCCATTTCCAAAGAACCCACCCTTTGTGCCAGAAGATGATAATCCAACGGGCGCTTACAGAACCAATTTCACTGTGCCGACCGATTGGGATGGCCAACAAGTATTTTTACATTTTGCCGGGGTGAATTCTGGATTTTACCTTTATATCAATGGCCAAGAAGTTGGTTATAGTGAAGGCTCTAAAACGGCAGCAGAGTTTAATATCACGCAATACTTAACAGCAGGTGATAACGTATTAGCGGCGAAAGTAATTCGTCATACCGATGGCAGCTACTTAGAAGATCAAGATTTCTGGCGTGTTAGTGGTATCGAACGTGATGTTTATTTACATACTGCGCCTAATACACATGTAAGAGATTTTTTTGCTAAAACGACTTTAGAGAATAACTACCAAGACGGCGTATTAAACCTTGCCATTGATGTAGCCAATAAAGACGAGTTTGCTCAGTCGGTAAAAATAAACATTAACCTGAGTGATGCTAAAGGTAATGTCGTTGCGACTAAATCAACTTCAGTTATTGTTATGGCTGGTAAAGAACAAACAATTAATCAAGTTTTAAACGTTGAAGATGTTGCTTCATGGTCAGCTGAAACACCAAACCTTTATCAGTTAACGATTGAAACTCAGTACAGTGATGATACCCCAGCCCAATTTATGGGCGAGCAAATTGGTTTTAAAACAGTAGAATTAAGTAAGGGCCAATTTTTGGTTAATGGTCAACCTATCCTCTTCAAAGGGGTTAATCGCCACGAGCACGACGAACGCACCGCACATGTTGTTAGTCGTGAAGCGATGTTAGCCGATGTTAAATTACTTAAAGAAAATAACATCAATGCGGTGCGAACATCACATTACCCTAATGACCCTTATTTTTATCATTTAGCTGACAAATACGGTCTATATGTTATTGATGAAGCTAATATTGAATCTCATGGTTTTGGTTATGCGCCAGATGATACCCCAGCGAACAAGCCTGAATTTGAAGGCATGCACCTTGATCGCCTAAAACGTATGGTTGAGCGCGACAAGAACCATGCTTCTGTTACGTTTTGGTCAATGGGCAATGAAGCCGGTGATGGTATCAACTATGTTAAAGGCTATGATTGGATCAAACAGCGCGATGATTCTCGCCTTGTTAAATATGAACGTGCCGAGCAGAAGTCAATTTACACCAAAGAAACGCGTCCTCATACCGACGCAATGACATGGATGTATCACAACGTTGATAAAATTAAAAAAGAATATATCGGCAAATATCCAAATCGACCATTTTTCTGGGCTGAATATTCGCATGCTATGGGTAACTCTAACGGTAACTTTAAAGAATATTGGGATATGGTCCGTAGCGAACGCCAAATGCAAGGTGGCTTTATTTGGGATTGGATGGATCAAGGTTTAATCAAAGAAGATGAAAATGGCAATGAATTTTGGGGCTATGGTGGTGACTTTGAACCTGAAGGCGTTTATAACGACGCTAACTTTGTTTTAAATGGTTTAATAAACCCTGATAGAACACCGCACCCAGGTTTATTCGAAGTTAAAAAAGTCTATCAAGACTTACACTTTTCAAAAGTCGGTAAAACACAGTACGAGCTTTATAATGAAAATTTCTTTGTTGACTCTTCAAGCAACGATATTGCTTGGCGCTTAACTGAAGATGGCATCGTAATTAAAACAGGGCAAGTCAACGTTATTGCTCAGCCACAAAGTACAGCGAGCTTTGATTTAGCCAAACAATTACCAAGTTTCAAAGCAGGCAAAGAATACTTTATTAACTTTTATGCCACAGCAAAAGGCGAACATCCTTTAGTTGATAAAGGCCACTTGTTAGCCAGTGAGCAAATTCAATTACAAAAAGGTGCCGTAGTTAAATTTGATCAGCAAGTTGCAGGTGATGTTACTGTTGTTCAAAATGCTGACAGCTCAGATATTAGTACGGTCGTTAACGCAGGTTCAGCAAGCCTACGTTTTGATAAAGCAGGCTACTTAGCGTCTTATAAAGTTGACCAAACCGAGTTATTAAAAGAACCGCTTAAATTTAATTTATGGCGTGCGCCAACAGATAACGATTTTGGTGGTGATAAAAAATCTTTTGTTAAACGTGCAAAACTTTGGAAAGACGCAACACTTAACCAAGTGGGCCAAGGCATTAAGGTGCTTTCGACAAAACCTAATTCATTGGTGCTTGAGCAAACGGTAACACTGGCTGAAGTTGATTCTTCTGTCACTTATCAATACAGCATTAATGGTCAAGGTGAAGTAAAAATTGATGTAGCATTCAACTTTGCCGGTAATGCCAATGAAAAAGTAAAAGTTGAAGGCGTTAAAGGTAAACAAAGTAAATTTAGCGCGATCCCTCGCATTGGAACTAACTTCCAAATACCAGTAGATTTTGATCAAGTCACTTATTATGGTCGTGGTCCTCATGAAAATTACTGGGATCGTAAAACCTCAGCCTTTATCGGACTTTATCAAGGTGAAGTAAAAGATATCGCCTTTGACTATATTCGCCCGCAAGAAAATGGTAACCGCTCTGATTTACGTTGGGCAACGCTAACCAATAAAGCAGGGGTAGGCTTTAAAATATCGGGGGCTTCAAGCTTCGACTTTAGTGCTCATCATCAGCCAATGAGTGACTTTGACCCTGGCATGGAAAAAGCACAACGTCACTATACTGACATTGTTAAACAAGACTTAGTGAGTGTAAACGTCGACTTTAAACAAACCGGTATTGGTGGTGATAACAGCTGGGGCGCACATGCATGGGATAAGTATCAGCTGAAAGCGCAAGATTATAATTACTCTTTCACCTTAACACCTATTGACTCTGCACCGTCGTACGACACTAAGCAGACAATTAAAATAGGAACACATAACGAGTTGTAAGCAGTAATAAACGATAAAGCCCAAACAATGTTATATTGTTTGGGCTTTTTATTACTTGAATTAATAAAAACCATAAGAACGATAGATATATTTTAAAGGGATTTTTTTGATGAGAAAACTAACACTATGCTTGATATTAGCTCTCAGTTTCGCTGTTGATGCAAATGAAAGTTCATCTGAAAAGAAGAGTCAAATAACAGAAAACATTCCTTACTATAGTCAGGCAATTATTGATAAGAACGCCTACATTAAAAAACGCTCAGTGTTAGATGTTTATTGCCCTAAGAGTAAAAGCCTTTCACCTGCCCCTTTACCTACACTTTTACCTACGCTGTTACCTACGATAATTTGGTTTCATGGTGGTGGCTTAAGTGGTGGACAAAAACACATCCCTAGCGCACTTAAAAACAAAGGCGTATGTGTTGTAGCACCTAACTACCGCTTACACCCGAAAGTTAAATCACCTGTCTATATAGAAGATGCAGCAGCAGCCGTTGCTTGGGTATTCAAGAATATAGGCAACTATGGTGGTGACTCATCAAAAATATTTGTTTCTGGGCACTCAGCTGGTGGTTACCTTGCGAGCATGATTGGCCTCGATAAAAAATGGTTATCTGCCCACAATGTAGATGCGGATAATATTGCAGGATTAATTCCTTTTAGCGGACACACCATTACCCACTTTACCGTTCGAAAAGAAAGAGGCATAAGTGGCAAGCGTCCAATTATCGATGAACTGGCTCCGCTTTATCATGTCAGAGCTGATGCCCCGCCACTGCTACTGATAACGGGTGACCGAGAGCTGGAAATGCTAGGTCGATACGAAGAAAATGCCTATATGATGCGGATGATGAAAGTTGTAGGTCATAAGCAAACTAGGATTTTGGAATTAGACGGTTATGGTCACAATATCGTCGGCCCCGCTTTACCTTTATTACTTAAAGAAGTTAACAGACTGACGAAGGAAAACAAACAGTGAGTGCAAAGCATATATTGATCAATGGCGCTTCCTCGGGCATAGGGGCTGTCTTAGCCAAGCTATTGGCAGCACAAGGTCACAAGTTAAGTTTATGTGGGCGCAGTGCAACTAAATTATCCTCAGTGATTAACTCATTACCAACGAGTTCACTACCCTCTGGCTCGTTAGTTCATAGCGAAAGCTTTTGCGTGAGCGACCATAGTCGTATTGCACAATTTTGTCAGCAAGCCAGCGAAAAGCTCAATGTTGATGTGATAATTAACTGTGTGGGCATCAATCAAAGTAGAGAGTCAGCCGTTGGCGTGGCTAAAGATACGCTAGATTGGCATATGCAAATTAACTGTTATGCACCGATTGAATTTATAAACCAACTAGCCCCCTCTATGCAATCACATAAAGCGGGAGTAATACTCAACGTATTATCAACGGTATGTTTGTTTTCAAACCCAGGAATAGCTGTTTATAGCGCAACTAAAGCGGCATTAGATAGTTTTACCAAGGTAATGCGTAAAGAGTTACGCAGCGACAATATTAAAGTATTGTCAATATACCCAGGTGGCGTTGATACTGACTTTAGAGAAGCACAACGGCCTAACTATTTATCCGCAGAAGATGTTGCTGACGCTATTGCTACTATGTTATCGACTAGTGACAAAGCCCATATACACGAACTAGTGATCAGGCCTGCTATTGAAGATAATTACTGACTTTTCAAAGACAATAACTATTACAACACAAACTAAATTACAGTTTTTTTACTGAATCTCGTTCAACAAGATCAGCAATAAACAAATGAGTCTGTTTACTGGGTGTAACATCAGGTTCGCTCAGTTTAATGGCCAAATTAGTAGCATAAAGTGCCATCTCTTCTATTGGATAATGCATAGTGGTTAAACGCGGTCGGCAAGCAATACCGATGGATAAGTCATCAAAGCCAACCACAGAAACATCATCTGGTACGCGTAAACCCGCATCAAAAAGCGCATGTATTGCACCTATTGCCATTAAGTCGTTGTATGCTAACAAGGCATCAAATTTACAACCTTTAGCGATTAATGCTTTAACCGCTTGTTCACCACCTTCTATATTAGCAGTGCCTTCTTCAATGTTTTTTACTGGTAATTTAATGTGATTTTTTGCTAAAGTATTTTTAATACTTTCAACTCGGCAACCGGGATCTCTATTTTGATAAACACTAGTCACAACTGCAAAATCTTTGTGACCTTTACTTAGCAAATGATTGGTCGCGACTTGTGACCCTGAAGTATTGTCTAGCCATACACAACGGTTCGCTATTTCTGGAATAAATCGATTTATTAACACTAATCCAGGTATTTCGCCGGCTAGTTTAATTAAGGTTTTTTCATCAGAATATTCACTATGTAAAATAATTGCTTTGCAATTATTTGCCCGTAAGGATTCAATGGCGTTAAGTTCTGATGCTGTTTCATATAATGAATTTGCCATCAATAATTTAAAGCCATTTTCTCTGGCGCCTTTTTCAACACCACTGGCTAAAGAACCGAAAAATAACATAGATACTGTTGGCGTAACCACACCAATAGTATTGGAAGTTCGACTCGCTAAAGCACTGGCATTATTGTTTGGCCGATAATCCAACTATTCAATAATTTTTTTTACGCGAGCTCGACAGACGTCCCCCACTTTACCTTTGTTATGGATAACTCTTGAAACAGTTGCAATAGAAACCCCTGCAACTTTTGCGACATCATTGATTGTAGCCATATTAAAATATCTGTTCTTATTTCTTATATTTAAGATCTTAAATTAACTTTAACATGGTTACATAACCAATGCGCTTTAGTCAGTTACTTTTATCTTCTTCTATTCGCTATAAATTCAAGGTATTACTTTCAAGATATTACTTTCAAGGCTAAGCTCAGGTGCTTTTGCTTTAATGGCTGCACCCGTTAACGATTGACCTACACGAATAAGTACAGCGGCTTTGCCTTGTTCAGTTAATGAAGAACTAGACTGTAAAATCTCAATGTCGCCCTGCACTTCGAAGTTAATATTTTTTCCATTCACTGGCACGCTGTTACCTTGTGCATCAAATAACTGTGCATAAACAAACACAACATCGTTAACGCCTGCCGTTGGGGCTTTGCCACTTTCATCAATAGTCAGTTTAATTGCGGTAGGCTTTTGCGGTGTCGTGACGTGATGCTCTGCAACTTGCTTGCCATCGATAAATGCTTTGGCAACTAACTGACCCGGCTTAAATGTTTTAACATCAAACTCAAAGGGTGGATGAGCTAAATGCGTTGAGTATTTGTTTTGGCTTGGCGTATTTTTGGATATAAGCTTGCCATTCAACCAAAGCTCAACTTGATCAGCATTACTAAAAACACGTACTTTAGTTGATGACTTTTCTTTTAATTGAGAGCCGCTAAATTGAGCGTCATTCCATTCACTGGCAATAAACACCATAGGCCCTGAATCAAATAATGCTGATTGTTCACTGGCATCACGCTGACTTTGGAAAAAATAATAGCTGTACTTAGGTAAACGATAAATATTCATAATGCCTGACGCTTCAAGATCAGACGAATAGCCGCGGTTGTAGTCAAACATTACCCAGTAACTATCAGCAAATGCCGGTGTGGTTAAATTATCATTATGTGCTTCTTGTAAATTCCGCGCTTGTTGCAATAAACGTGCTTCACCTGAGTTTAATAACTGTCGACTAGTACGTTCTTCTTCTTTCAAATCAGCCCAGGCATCTTGATTTAATCCCGCATTTTGCGCGTAGTATTCCCAGTCACCATATTCTGAAACATTGTAAGGCTTAGTAGGTGTTTCATAGTGCTTTTGTCTGTGTTGACGAGCTTGTAGGTATATATCAAACGCTGGTAACCAACCCGCTGATAACCGCGTTGGATCTTCTTGATCAACAACACTTTTTAATTGCTCGACAAAACTATCTGGCATTGGAGATTCGTTTAATGAACATTCCCAAGCAAGTACACTGGCGTGATTACGGTCACGACGAATAAGGTCGCGGCAAGTTTGCAGTATTTGTGCTTTAAATTCAGGCGTATCTGAATAATATTGCCAGCCTAATATCGCATCTAAAAGCACTAAACCGAGTTCATCTGATGCATTCATAAAGGCTTTTGAGTGAGGATAATGAGATAATCTAACATAATCAAAACCCGCTGATTTTATCTTTACCGCATCACGATAATCGGCTTGATGCGATGTGGCATAACCAACATGTGGATATTCTTGATGGCGATTAACACCACGTAAAAAAGTCACTTCGCCATTGATCAATAATTGATGTTTTGCATTAAATTCAAAGTGTCGTAAACCAATACGAGTTTGCTGTTGTTCAATCAATTGCTGGTCTAGATAAATTTCACTAACAAGTTGATACAAGTTAGGGGTTTTCGGGCTCCATAACTGCGCATCTTTAACGGTTAATTGTTGGCTAAATTGTTTAGCCGTATTGGCTAATAATGTACTGACTTCATATTCAGTTTGTGAAATTAATTGGCCATTAAATAATAACTTCTGCTTGAGAACAAAACCCTTGGTTTCATCATATTGATTGGCAATATGGGTTTTAATATCAACAATAGAGCTTTCTTTACTTATTCTTGGAAAAGTAACAAACACACCACCACTGGCAACTTTATCCGCGAGTATTTCATCGGTGATGTGTAATGGATTTTTTATGATTAAATTAACACCACGGTAAAGTCCGCCATAGGTATTGAAATCTAAGGTTTCTAACGGTTTTGGACCTATAGTAGGGTTATCAATATTTTTCAATTTAACCTTTAAAATGTTATCACTGTTAAAGCTTACTAATTCAGTTAGATCAATAGTAAAAGGCAAATAACCACCTAAATGTTCTGCGATCTTTTTATCATTTAACCACACCTCGGCATGACTCATTGCCCCTTCAAAACGGATGAAAATTTTATTGTTTTTCCATTTTGAATCAATCTTTAACTGCTTTTGATACCAAGAAGTTCCTTGCCATTGATCATTAACGATTAGCGGTTCTATTTTTGGCGTGTGCGGTAAATTAACTAATTGCCACTTTTCTTGACTTAGTTCATTGCTAGCGTTTGAATTTGAGTTTGAAGTTGAAGTTGAAGTTGAAGTTAAACTTTGGGCTAACTCTAAACGTTTAAACAGCCAGCCTTGGTTAATATTAACGATGGACGAAACGGCTAAAGTATCTACTGACGATTCTTCCGTCTGACTACAACTAACCAGAGTAAAGCTAAAGAATAGTGATAAAAAGACAACAGTGACTTGAGATGAAAAGAGTTTAAACACATTAATTCCTAAATTTATTTTTATTTTTTTTGAACTGCTGAAAACTTGGTTAAACAACACAGCGGTTATTTAGTCTTTAGACGCTCAAGATACTCATCATGAGTTAATAATTGCTTAACTGAGTGAGCTAACGACTCACTTACATTTTTAAAATATTGTTTGTTCTCGTCTGCATTAGTGGCATCTACTACTGGGCCGTAACCAAGTGGGAACATTCCCACTCCAGATAATGCAGCATGCCAACTATTAGATCCAAATAATTCGTTATCATTACGAACCAAGCGGCCTTGGCTTCTGTATAATGCCAATTTAGTTTGTAATGATGGCCGTATATTTCTGCTTTGCCAGTCTTGCCAAAAGGGTGAATCAGTGCGTTGGCTAGTGCAATAGTGGGTAACGATAAAATCGCGTAATCATTGGTATTCCCAATCCATTAAACGGTTATATTCCTGCTCTGTTTCTTGCGCCAAACTTTGATTAGGTAACATGTTGGCAAAATTAAGTGCCGCACGCATGATCAATTTGTTACTAACATCACTTGCCACAACAGTGGAAGTATCTACCGTAATATTCACTTGTGCCTGAGCACTGAGCGCTATATTTCCAGACCACAGTAAGATTAATAATTTAACTATTTTTTGCTTCATTATATTGCCTTTTAATTTTTATTATATTTTTTGACAGCACAAATCCTTATGTCTCCACCACACTTTAAAACGCTTAATACCATACCAATGAATAATCATTACAATCATTGGCACAAAGACCATTACAATAATCACACAATCAAAGAGTAAGCGCTTACCTTTCAAGGTCAAATCACATTGTTTAAAATGTAAACAAATCGAACAATATTTTTATAATCAATTTATTGGTGAGTTAATTGATAGAAATCTGAAAAACTTAACGATAATGAACATATGAGAACAGATTTTGATGGTGAATAACCTGAAAGATAAATACATCAGTTTTCAAATGAAACGTATTTATACAAAGACTCAACGCCTATTATTTATCACCAACTTTAGAAATAATAGGCGCTATAGCACCGATATGAACTTGGCCGTTGAGGTTATTACCTAATATATCGTGAGTTACCGTTAATCCACCACTACGACTATTACCCTGTAAACCGTTGCTATTGGGTAATGGCAGTATAGCGATACCTTTGTTGGCAATTAAAGAATGATTAGTTGGTTGATAATCAACAATAGTATCACCACCATTATTAACAAATAGCGGTTCGCCTATAACAGCACTCATGTTTTCCATCACCCCAACCACGGGCCAATCTTGGGCTGAAAGAAAGAGGTTATTAGTCATATTCACGTTTTTTGTGGAATTTTTACCCTTCACTAACTGATATCTTTTTTCGGGTAAGTAATAACTGCCCTGCTTGAAATAGAAGATATTATTGGCAATAACCGCCCCATCGGTATTTTGATGTGTAGCCACTTGCGCAACGTGCTCAACATAAATGGTATTGTTATAAATGTAGTTATTTACCGGCGCAATATTCGCGTTAACTTTCCTGCCCTTCATACCAACAAAACCACTAAACCATAGCGTTTTTCCATCATGAGTTGCTTTACCATAAGGCCGGTTTTTATCACCTTTTACTCGGTAACCGTCATTAACACTCACATTGTAGCGATAACTGTTATTTCGGTTGTTACCCAAAATTTCAATAAAAGCGCCTTCGTTATTCATGCTTAAATTGTATTGAATAACGATGTTTGAGCAATGAAAGTCGATATGAAAGCCTGCTGAATCGGCTGGGCCAACGGCGTTTTTAAATTCATTATATTCAACCAATACATCGTTGGTATTCCATGTCCACATACCACTGCCGCGTCCCCATTTACGGCCGTCAACTTTACCGCTATCAAAATCACGACTGCTGCCAGTGCGATCTGTTCTATTATGTGCAACTAGGCTGCCATCAACGGCACCAAACATAATGCCTGGTCCGCCAATATCGTGAAGGTAATTATTTTCTAGCGTAATATTTTTGAACAGTTTTTTTAATATGGGATAAGGTGTTTTTTGAATTTTAGGATTGTTCGCCATGGTTTTGATGCCTGTATGAGCAACATCATATATCTCACTATTCTTAATCGTTATGTCTGTTAATAAGGTATTGGCGCCACTGCTACGATTAAACAGATAAATACCATACCCATAAGCTTGTGTGCCATTTTGGGTATTAACATCACCCGCTCGGTCGATATCTCCAAAGCTATAATGGAAAACATCATGAATTTTTAAGTTATCTAAGGTGATGTGGCCAAATGTTTTGTTATATTTTTTATCGATATAGATTAAAACGCCCAGTCTCATGGCTTGAGGGGTTTTTCTATCAGCAATTTTACGCGCTTTACCACCATTGGCTTCAATATCAATATTGCTGACATTAATATGGCTACTATTTTTTATTTCAATGCCAGAGAGCTCTCCTGCGGCGTTGATATAAGCACGCTGCTTACTCTCACCAAATGTCGATATATTAATGGGCTTTGTCGCACTGCCAGACTCATCAATAATGCGTAAACTGCCGTTAAACTTATCTCCGGCTTTAAAAAAAACATTATCGCCGGGGTTTAATTTAAGTGAATTAATTTTATTCAGTGAGGCAAAGGGTTTAGTCTCACTACCTTTATTTTTATCATTACCATATTGACTTGAGACATAATAATTTTGTCCCTGAGCACTCGTCGCGATACATCCAATAAAGACTATACTACTAAATTTATTTACTATATTTTTATATGTTAAGTTCATCATTTAATTAAACTATCCAAAGCGATAAATTACTCAAAAATACTAAGATCCCAATTATCTTGCCAAGTAATTCGCATTACTCCATCAACAAACTCAACAGGTAACCATATATAACGACCATCTATTGCATTATCTGGACGCCACAGATCAAACATGGCAATAAAATGACCGGGCTTATTCTGCAGCGCTAATAAATGGGTACTTTGTCCGCCAAAGGTTTTATTGGCACCAAAGCCATTTTCAGGGTTGATGCCAAGGGTTGGATTGTTTAGCTTATTCCAAGGGCCCAAAATATGTTTTGCAATATATTGTTTGGCCGCGTTAGGTTTCCAACCACTAAGCCCTGAAGTCAGTAAATGATATTGTCCCGCTCGATAAGCAATGGCAGGAGCTTCATCTTGCCCGCCTGAATACATTCTTATAAAACGACCTGAATGAGATAAGTAATCGTCGTTAAGTAAAGAGATATGTAATGTTTGATTTTCTTCAGAAGAATACAGTTGATAAGCTTTTCCGTCCTTATCTTTAAACAAAGTCATATCACGAGCCATTTGCCCGCCTGTAAAGTCACGCGATAAAAACGTTAAAGATTTGTAGCCTTTAATGTTATTTTTTAACTTTTCCGGTACCTCTTTTTCCTGTTGCATTAATTCAAATGCTTGCTTTTCTTGTGCTGTAATATTAATCGGTAAGTGCTTAGCATTAGGGCGTACACTTTTAATAAAACGATATGGGCCCGTTGGTTTATCAGCAACAGCAACACCTGTACGAGCGGCTTTATACCCTTGTCCTTTCAGTTCAAGATGAAACCACATGACAAACTTCCCTGTAGTCTCATTGAAAAGTACTTTAGGTCGTTCAATTATCGCCCCCTTAGTTATCTCACTTTTAGCATCATCAGATACCTTAAGCGCAATACCTGCATCCTTCCAGTTTGTCAAATTTTCTGAGATATAAACATGAACACCTACGTGCGCTTTATTACCCGTTTTTCCTGCAACCTTGTGTTCACCAAACCAATAGTACTTTCCCTCATGGTTTAATACACCGCCACCATGGGCGTTAATGTGTACGCCATTATCATCTTTCCAAAGCTTTGCTGGTTGAAAGTCATCTACCTCTTCTAACGCCTGAGCCTTATTAACAGACAAGGTTATCAGCATGACAAAACTGACGATTGAAAATAATCGGTACAGGGATATTTTTTTAAACATTTTATTTATATTAGTGAAAAAACTCATATTCTTTCATCCTTAAAGCTTAGGCTGCTGATAAATTAGTGGAATTATCTTCCCTCTCTTATCAAACTGAATTTCGTCAAAGTGTACTGAACGTTGTTTGCTATTTTTAGATAATAATTTACTGTGATAAAAGACATACCACTTGTTGTTAAATTCAGTAATAGAGCCATGACTAGTGCCTGCGCCAACAGGTGTCATTACTTCACCAACATAGTCGAAAGGTCCAAGTGGATTAGTTGCCATGGCATAAACTAAGGTGGTATTTTTTTCCCAACCGTTGGAATACATATAGTAGTAATAGTCCCCACGTTTAAATATCCAGGGACCTTCACCATACCAACCACCACCCGTTTTTTCGGTGAAATGCTCAATGCCATTTATTTGAAGCGGTTGAATATCTCCGCCAAGTTCTATCATGTTGTCTTTAAGCTTGACCACTCTAGCGTCGCGACAACCAAAATATAGATAAGATTGCCCGTCATCATCAATCAATATCGCCGGATCAATAGGCTCGTTACCAATAAGCTGTTCATTACCTGTTTTATCTATAAGTGGTTTGCCTAAAGGGTCAACAAAGCCTGAGGTGGGTGAATCACTAACGGCTACGCCAATTTTGGCTTGTTCGACTGGATAATAAAAATAGTATTTGCCATTGCGCTCTACTGCATCAGGCGCCCAAGCTTGTTTTGATGCCCATGAAACGTCATCAAGACTAAAAAAAGCACCATGGTCAACCCAGCTATTTAAGTCACTGGTGGAGAATACATGCCAGTCGGTCATATCAAAATGGGCATTATTATCGGTACCATCTCGATCATGAGAGGTGTACAAATAAAGTTTATCGCCGAAAACACGAGCAGAGGGATCTGCGGTATAAATATGACGAATAAGTGGATTGCCCTCATTCTTAAATTCAACAAGCGGTGATAACGTACAGCCACCAAACAACAATGCTAAGCACAATAAAGCGAAACAGAATACTGAGTTTACGTTGAGTGAAATACGTTTATTCATGAAATTCTCCATTAAAGTTTCTTAGGATTTTTATTTGCTTTCTTTTTTTGTTTCTTTGTTTTATTTTTGTTTGTGTCTTCAGCACTGGCTTTCTTTAGACGCTGTTTATCTGCACCAAAAAGACTCCAATCAGCAATGTATTCTTCAATTGTTGGCGCTTCATTTTCAGGTAACAATGCCGCTAATTCTTTAACTTTAGATTTATATTCAGGCAGGTTTGCCAGGTTATGCCATTCGTTGTTATCTTTTTGATGATTATATAGCTCTTGTTCACCATTAAAGTATTGAATAAAGCGCCAGTTTTCTGTGCGAACGGCATAATTCCCACGACCCCAACTTGCAATAGCAGGCGATAAAACGGGAGCTGATTGATCTAATAACTGTGGAACTAAACTGTTACCGTCAACATACTCTGGTACGGTTAATCCTGCCATGTCAGCCAAGGTTCTATAAACATTAATGAGGGTAACCGCTTGCGTTACTTTACGGCCTTTTGCGACGCCCTTTTCTCTTCTATCATGAATGATGAACGGTACTCGATTAGCTTCTTCCCATAAGGTGAATTTTTTAAACGATCTCTTCTCACCTAAGTGAAAACCATGATCTGACCATAAAATAACAATAGTATTATCTGCTTGCGGGCTATTTTCAACAGCTTCCATGATGCGGCCAACATTGTAGTCTGCCCACGAGATGCAAGATAAATAGGCTTTCCTTACGTCTCCCCATTGGTTGTTATTGGTGAACTTATTATCATCACCCGCCCTGCGCATGCTATTGCCTTCTTTACCAATATCATTCAAGTCACTGGCTAATATGGCTGGTGGGGTAATTTTTTCTGGCAATGCATCGTAAAACTCTTCCGGACAATCAAAAGGTAAATGAGGCTTTACTATGCCTATTGCAGCAAAATAAGGTTTATCATTTTTTTTACTATTTTTAATCACATCAATACCATATGACGCCACTTGATAATCAGTTAATTCTGCATATGGGTTAGTCGTTGGTCTAAATGAGTTTTTGCTATTTGTGTGAAAGCCTTTATCTTTAGCAAATGTTCTTGGGGAGTTATCTTTGGTTAAATAGTCAGTCCACTCAAGGTCACTATATTCTGGACCATGGTGAATTTTCCCTGAGCCAAAGGTTTGATAACCATTGTCTTTTAAAAATCGCGGTAAGCTAGTGTATTTTTCATGTAGTTGCTGGTGTATGTCAAAATCATAAAATGGGTATAGGCCTGAGTTGTAAGGCTCAACGCCATATAACAAAGCATTACGACTTGGCGAGCAGCCAGGCGCGACACTGTGGGCATTCATGAAAGCCACACCATCGTTTGCTAATTTATCCATATTAGGTGTTATTGCTTGTGGATGTCCGTCCATAAAGCCTACCCAATCGTTCATATCATCAATAGCAATAAACACAATATTAGGTTTAGCCGATGTTGATGATTTGCTTTCTTGTTTATCAGTCATCGCATGCGCAGAGAAAGCGCATAATAAAATGGCGATAATAAAAATTTTCAAAGGCGAATTTGACATAAAGGTGCTCTGTTTCATTATTAATTATATTAATTCGGTTGTGTTAGTTGATAGGTTTTATCATAAGCATTTAATTGCTCTCGTTTATAACGAGAACCTTCTTGATAAAGTAGCTCAGGCGTAGATAGGGTCCAACCACCTAACGTTTTTAACATGCGTTCAACACGTTCAAGGTGCTGCATAGCATCATTATTTAGTTCTGACGGATCAGTTTTTAGGTTATAAAGCAAAGGTAAGCGATCGGGTAAACGAACTAACTTCCAATCACCATCAAGAATGCTGGCACTAATAGTAAAACGCCACATCAGCTCTTTATTACGCACTACTTGGGTATCAGTGGTAATGAAGGGCAATAAATTAACCCCATCTAACTTATCTTTTTTAACAATTTTACCGCCGGCGGCTTTGACAAAAGTAGGGGTTAAATCTAATGCAGTAACCGCATGAGTATAACGGCTGCCTGATTTAATTTTATTTGGCCAACTCATTATAAATGGCACACGAATGCCACCTTCAAGTAAATTGCCTTTACTACCACGAAATGGCGCGTTAATTGTCCAAGGATTGTTTTTCGCTTTAGGACCACCGTTATCACTTAAGAAAACAATAATGGTGTTGTCTAATAGGTTTTGGGCTTTTAATTCATCAACAATTTTACCAACATTAACGTCAAGACGATGCACCATGGCACTGTAAATTCTGCGTTTTTCATCTTTGATGTGACTGTAAAGCTCAATGTCTGCTGCCGGTGCTTGTAATGGCGCATGTGGCGCATTAAATGAGGCATACAAAAAGAAAGGCTTATCACTATTTCGGCGGATAAAATCGATACTTTCATTACCGGTATCGTCGGTAATGTAGGTAATAGGCTCTGGTGTTTTGTAATTACTAATTAAAGGCTGTAAATACTTCTCTTTGCTCTTTGGATCGGCTCTGAAGTAATCGTGACCACCGTGAGGATAAGTCCAAACATCATCAAAACCGCGTTTTTGCGCTTGAAAATGTGCTTCATCACCTAAATGCCACTTGCCCATTAGGCCTGTTACATAACCTAATTTTTGTAGCCTATCTGCGATAGTGGTTTCTGATAAAGGTAACCCAAAATGATCTTTATTATACTGTGGAGCACGTTTAACCAGGTTGTTATCAAAACCAAAATCCACTTGATTACGCCCAGTAATTAACCCTGCACGAGAAGGTCCACAAACCGGTGCTGAAACATAGCCTTGCTCGAAGGTAACCCCACTTGCAGCAAGTTTATCAAGATGAGGTGTCTTGATTTGTTTGCTGCCGGTAAAACCAACATCACCGTAGCCTAGATCATCCGCTAAAATAATAACAAGGTTGGGTTTTTGACCACTGCTATTATTCGCTGCGACAACACTGACAGAAAAAACTGCCAATGCCATTGTTGCAATAGCTGAAATGAGGGGAGTCAGCGTTTTAAGCATCTTAATATTTACCATTCACGATTGCTTTAGTGCGTGCTTTAAATTGCTTAACCAAATCAGGATTTTGCTTGGCGATATTATTCGTTTCAGCGGGATCTTTTGTTAGGTCATAGAGTTGATCAACAAACTCGTAACCACCGCGAATTTTCTTAGATTTTATAAAGTTCGGCTTTTTCTTACTTTTAGCAATAAACTTATAATTTCTATGACGTAATGCCACATTACCTAAAGATTCTTCAAGTAAATCAACACGGCCTTGGTCTGTTTCACCTAACCACACTGACAATTGTTCAATGCTATCAACCGCTTCGTCTTCAACCATATCAACACCCACTAACTTAGCTAATGAGGCATAAATATCCATTTGTGATACTAAGGCATCGTTAACTTGTGGTTTGATTTTACCCGGCCAATAAGCAATAGTTGGTACACGTGTTCCGGCTTCTAAGCGACTATATTTACCACCGCTAAAAGGGCCACCAGGTTTATGATCACCAAGTAATTCAATGGCACTATCAAAATAGCCATCAAATAAAACTGGACCATTATCACTGGTGAAAATAATCAAGGTGTTTTCAGCCAGGCCTAAGTTTTCAATTTCTTTAATAACACGACCGGTCATCCAATCCATTTGCGCGATAGCTTGGCCGCGAACGCCCATAGTGCTCTTATCTTTAAATCTATCGTTCGGTAATCTTGGTACATGGATGTCGTGATATGACTTAAATAAGAAGAATGGTTTCTTTTGATTTTCACGAATAAAATCAATCGCTTTATCAGTAAAAACAGTGGCAAAGTCTTCATCAACCCAATGCGCTGATTTACCACCTGACATGTGGCCAATACGGCTAACACCATTAACAATGGTTTCGTTGTGCTGTGGATCAGCAACAAAGCGTAATAATTCTGGGTTTTCATAACCTGTTGGCATATCCCCTACTTTACCTTTGTAACTAACAGAGATAGGGTCGTTTTTATCTAAATTAACAATGTTATGATTTTCAACATAAACCGTTGGTACACGATCACCTGTTGCCGGTAGTAAAAAGCTATAATCAAAACCTATTTCAAGCGGTCCAGGTTTAATATCACCATTCCAGTCAACATCGCCATTACCTAAACCAAGGTGCCATTTACCAACAACCCCCGTGGTGTAGCCAGCTTGTTTAAACATAGAGGCTAACGTTGCTTTGCCCGGCTGAATTAATGCAGGTGCATCACCTTTTAAAATTTTGGCATTATTTCTAAAGCCGTGCTCACCGGTTAATAACGAATAACGAGAAGGTGTACAGGTTGCCGCCGATGAATGTCCGTCAGTAAAACGAATACCGTTATTAGCGATGCGGTCAATTTCTGGTGTTTCAACACCCGTTGCACCGTAGCTGCCTAAATCGCCATAACCTAAATCATCAATATAAAAGATAACGACATTAGGTGTAGTTGAACGGTCGACTTCAACCTTTTTACTTTCATTAGCTACTTCAGAAGGCTTTACTTCAGAAGGCTTAAGTTCAGATGATTGGCCACACGCTGTTAGTGCAGAGACTATAGCCAGTGACGATAATAATTTTTTAGTGTTGATCATTAGTTTGTACCTTTATTCTTTGATTCAATTTTAGTTTTAGTATTATTCTTTTTATTGCTTTTGTTTTTACCTTGAGTTTTTGCTCTATTCTTTTTCCAACTACCAAGGTAAGGAAAAGCAGCATCTTGTAACTGCGACTCCCATTGCTGGTAAGCCTTCTGCATTAAGTCTTCTTTCTCAATCTTTTGATCTGCTACATTTTTGCTTTCACCAAAGTCTTTATCAAGGTCAAACACCATGGTGTCTTTTTTTACTTGTACCAGTTTGTCAGTACCACTGCGCACCGCATGAGAATTTGATTTTACGTGGCGCCAAAATAAAATATCGTGTGGGCTGCCACTTTTTTCATTGGTGATATATGGCATTAAGTCAGTACCATCAAGTGCTTTATTTTTACTGATATCTACCTTTGCTTGCACTACCATTGTTGCCAGAATATCCAATGAACTGACTGGTTGGTGATAATCGACACCAGCTGGAATTTTATTAGGCCAACGCGCCGCAAAAGGCACACGTACACCACCTTCAAAAAGATCGTTCTTGTGCCCTCTTAACTCGCCATTGTCTGATGCATTGTTTCTGGCGCCACCGTTATCAGATAAGAAAACCACTAAGGTGTTATCGTCAATGCCTTGCTCTTTTAAGGTAGCGAGAATATGTCCAACGCCATCATCTACCGCAGAAACCATCGCAGCATAAGTGCGGCGTTTTTTATCTTTAATATCTTGATATCTATCTAAATATTTTTGGCTAGCTTGTAGTGGTGTATGTGGGGCGTTATAAGCGACATATAAAAAGAAAGGCTTGTCGCTTTCACGTTTGATAAAATTAACGGCTTCATGTGAAAGCTCATCAGTTAAGTATTCACTCGTATCGACACGTTGTTCATTTTCCAATAAACGGGTGCGATACCAGTCGTATTTATATTTAACGTCATCTAAATCGTTTAAGGTCAAATCTTCTGGGAAGTACTGATGACCGCCAGATAAAAAACCATAAAAATAATCAAAACCACGTTTGTTAGGACGTAAATCAGGATGTGTGCCCATATGCCATTTACCAATAATACCACTGGTATATCCGGCAGGTTTTAATACTTCAGCAATATTTTTTTCTGTGGTAGGAATACCATTTTGCGCAATGCTTGGATCCATGGTTGGATTAGAGGTAAAGCCAAATCTATCTTGATAGCGACCGGTTAATAACCCTGCCCGACTTGGCCCACAAACAGGATATGAAACATAACCATTAGTAAAGCGTGTACCTTCTTTGGCAATGCGATCGATATTAGGCGTTTTAATATCGGTACTGCCATTAAAGCCAACATCTTTATAACCTTGGTCATCGGTTAGAATAATAATCAGATTTGGTTTTTTCACCGTGTTGCTTTTTGCATGGCTAGCCGCTGTTGCCTCTACATTTGTTGTAAAGATGATCAGCACAATGAGAGAAAACTTTAATCGTATTGAATGCATTCTTGTAACTCAACGGGTAATTATAATTACATACTAATACCTTTTGTCACTCAAAACAACAATGAAAACGCAAACGTTCTCCCTTTGATACCCACCAACCACCAACACCCTTGAATAAAACAATAAAAACTGGCAAAACCAGACACTTACATCGTCATTAGTGTAATGTAAACTTATGTAAAGAAAGAATCAACACAAGAATAAATAACAATTCAATGGCAACGATCCACCCGGTTGATTGTATTTTAACCTTCATGTTAATATAAAATCCTATTGTTTACGCCTTACTATAATCAGGGCAAGTAGAGCCAAATAACTCGCACTGCCTCCTGACTTTTCAGATTTGTCGACATCATTTTCGTTATCAGTATCGTTATTATTTACATAGTAGTCTTGTGCCTGACTGGAGAATGATGCTAATAACAGACTAGTTACTAATATCATTCGGCCTTTAGCTGGCAATGTTTTATTTTTTTTGTATGATTTTTAACTCGATTTAACTCAATTTACCTCAATAATGGGTTAATTAATTCATCAAGCCATATTTAGGCAAGTGAAAACAATGGTCCATTATACTAGTAGCTTACCCGTTGAAAGACAATATATTAAGATAATGTTCCCCCTATAAAAAAACAAATAACAACAAATCAAAAAATAGAAATAACCTAAAAAAACAATAGTATAAATTCAAATCAAAATAACAACAAAACGAACAAGCCAGTAACAACCGCACAAAATGAAAACGATACCCCTTTAAATAAATGTACGCTAATATGTTTTAAACTGCTCACAAAACATTTATTTTCTGGGATATTTATGAATAAACAAACAACTATTTTATCTATCATAATAATCATCGCTGTAAACTTTATTGCTAGCTGTGGCAGTGGTAGTAGCACCAATACTGAAAAGAATAATGAACAAGTTAATGGGAGTACTCCTGCGCCGACTCCGGTACCTATTCCAGCTCCAAATCCAGAGCCAGCGCCACTTCCAACAGTGCTACCTACTGGTGCTAAAGTGAGTATTTCCCCTGCAATCATCAAACATACCGTGAGCCCAATGATCCAAGGTCAAGGCTTGATCTACTCACATGAGGCTGACCATATCTATGCAGATGGTTCGATAGCGCAATTGTATAAAGACGTTGGTGCTGGTTTTTTACGTTACCCCGGCGGTACAGTGACTACCATGTATCATTGGAATGATTTAAATGGTCAAGGTTGGACTGACAGTTGGAATCCTAACTACAACCGAGCCAATGATGCCCTCGCTGAAAATTACATGGACCTAGATGAATACATAACCTTGTGTCGAGCATCTAACTGTGAACCTATGCTTGGCATAAATATGAGTTCTGGCAGAAATTTTGACCGAGATGAAGATGGCTTAAATGAAGCGATAGCGCTGCTAAAATATTGCAAAGAGAAAAACTTTGAGGTTAACTATTTGTATCTTGATAACGAGAACCATCATAAGAAATGGCCAGTAAAAGAGTATGCCGATTTAATTAATTATTATGCGCCAGCACTTAAAGAGCATGCGCCCAATGCTAAACTAATTGCTAATTGGACTGATAAATTTAGAACAAACAGAAGTGGCTTTAAAACTCTGTTAGATACGGCCGGTGATAACTTTGACTATATAGATGTACATTATTATTGGAAGTGGGGACTTGCTACTTGGGATATGTGGAAAGCAACAACACCGATGAACAATGTATCTGACGAGTGGTATAAAGACGGTGGTACTTACACCGAAGAAATTACTTACTATAACGAGATGATGGCTGAACTTGGCAAGCCCAATATAAAATTAGCCGTCATGGAATGGAATATTGGCCCAGGTCCGCATAGTGCAGACCCTGAACATACACCGTTTAAAACCGCATTAATGCAAGCAGAAATGCAAATGCAAATGATGTTAGGAGGACTTGAAATAGGCTCCTTATGGTCAACCCAATGGCCAGATACGGGTGACAGTTCATTTAGGTTTTTAGTGGATTCAAGTGATAATTACCAACCTACCCCAACGGCTAAAGTATTCGAGCTATATAAACACGCCTTAAAGGGTGAATTAGTGCAAAGCGCTGCGACGCAAAGCCAACTATTAACAACGGCGGTTATTCAGGGCAATAAAGCCTTTGTTTATCTACTGAATAAAAGTGATGAGCCCGAAGAAATATATTTCGATATCAGCGGCTATGATATTGTTGATGTCTATCAAGCTGTTAGTTTTCAAGACCCAGGGGTTATTGAAAATATAGCGATAAACAAAATAAATGATTATTACCAAACATCACCATTAGCAAATACGCTGACGATGTTTGAATTACTCATTGATAAGCAATAAAGTTCACTTATTAATTATTAGTATCAATGCTAATCCTGAATTCATTATGCAGAAATAAAATGACTCAAATAACAAAAACATGCCATCCCCTCGCCTATTTAATATTACTTACTCTGCTGATAAGTAATAAATTATCTGCCCAGCAAATCGTTCCGCTTTGGAATAATGCAATCATCCCAAATTACCAAACATCACAGGCAAAAGAAACAATCGATGCTCGCGATATAATTTTCATCCAAAATGTTCAAACCCCTACCCTTGAGAGTTTTTTACCGTCGAAAAAAAATGCTAATGGCATGGCGGTTTTAATACTTCCAGGTGGTGGTTATAGTGGTGTGGCTTACGACTGGGAAGGAACTGATTATGCTAAATGGTTTAATAGCCAAGGTGTTGCCGCATTTGTATTGAAATATCGTATGCCACAAGCACAATCAGTAAAAACCTCATATATAGCACCCATTCAGGATGCGCAAAGAGCGATGCGTTATATTCGATTTAATGCAGACACATTCAATATAGATAAAAATAAAGTTGGCGTTATCGGCTCATCTGCTGGTGGTCATTTAGCCTCAACATTGGGCACCCATCAAGAAAGTTACTACCCTAATCAAGATGCCATTGATAGTGAAAATGCGCAGCCAAATTTTATGATGTTAATTTACCCTGTCATCAGTATGAAAAAGCAAATAACCCATAACGGCTCCCGTAACAAGTTATTAGGCAAAGGGCCTGCCAATGAATTGATTGATAAATTTTCTAATGAAACAAGAGTCAGCGCAATGACGCCTCCAACCTTTATCATTCATTCAGGCAATGATAAAACAGTGCCAGTAGAAAACTCCATTAGAATGTATCAAGCGCTAGTTCAACATAACGTTGCTACGACAATGCATATTTATCCCAAAGGTGGGCATGGTTATAGTTTGGGCTTGAGCAACAAAGCCGCGCCGAATTGGACATTGCTTGCTAAACAATGGTTGAATACACTTTAAATAAACAACAATACTTATATACCCGTTGACTTAGTTAGTGATTGGTCTAGTGATTTATCCAATAATCCCCTCATTTTTTGCAGTAATTGCAGACTTGATGATTTGATTAAGTTTTTCCGTTCCAGTAAATCACTTGTCGTATGATATAACTCTTCGCTAACCGTTATATTTCCTTTGATTGCTACCCAACGGGTGTATCGATACGAATCCGTCCTAATGGTATAACCCATATGCTTTATGGGCTTATTTGAGGACCAAGGACGGCTGGATTGCGATAAAGCATGGGTTTTGTGCTTTGCTGCTGAGTCTGAAAATACATGGCTAAAACTACGACCATCCAAATTCGCCGGCGCGGGTAAATTGGCAAGTGTTGCCAGTGTTGGGTAAATATCAATATATTCTGTTATAGCATCACTAACGACAGGTTTTTGCCCTGGAATTCTAAAAATTAAAGGTACACGTGTATCTAACTCTCTAACCGTAGCTTTGGTCCAATGTCCATTTTCCCCCAAGTGATAACCATGATCAGACCAAAAGACAATAATGGTATTGTCGTAAAGATTGTTATCTTTGAGTGCTTGTATTAACTGGCCGACATTATCATCAACATAACTGGTCGCAGCATAATAACCATGACGAAGTCTTTGTGCAGTGTCTTTAGTGAATACCCCTTTTTTAGGTAAATCGGTAAGGCTTCTTATTTCTTTAAAGTTAAACCAATTCAAATTTGAAATATTGTTTGGTTTACTTTCTGAGCCGAGAGATTGCAACTCTACACGTTCATAAAGATCCCAATATTTTTTAGGCGCATTGTACGGAGCATGGGGCTTCATAAAACCTACCGCCAAAAAAAAAGGTTTGTTACTATTCTTTAATCTTTTGATGGTTTGCACAGCATCTGAAGTAATGTGGTCATCAACATACTTGTTTCCACTATATTCGGCTGACTCAGTCGCTCTACCCTTTTTATTGCCTTTAACCATACTAGCGGCCAGTACATAATCATCAAAATGTGACTCTTGGTCTAAACGTGCCGGCACCGACCAAGATTTCGGGTCTCGAATATTGGCATAATTATGATAAACCTTACCGATAGATTCACTATGGTAACCATTATTTTTAAAGTGCTGAGGTAGCGTGATAACATCTGGAGCCGTTTTTCTAAAGTGGGTATTGAGCTTATAAACGTTTATTGAATCAGGATACATTCCCGTTAACATAGACGCCCGAGAAGCATTGCAGCTGGCAAACTGTACATAAGCTTTGGTGAATATAACTCCTTGTGAAGCTAATGCGTCAATATTAGGGGTAATAGCGGTTTTATCGCCATAAGCCCCAATATTCATTCTCAAATCATCAGCGCCAATAAAAAGCACATTCATCTTTTTATTGGGCTTTACTGCAAATACCATAGCTTCATTTAGCAGAGCTTCATTTGATTGAGCATCGTTGGCTAGTGTTTTGCTTGTTACAGCCGCCAATAAAATTAAACTTACCATTTTTATCATTAAATTGCCTTTAACATGATGCCCATCCGTTCACTATGGGGGATTTTATCCGCAGTGTTATTGATCGTGAATGGTAACATTTCCACCAGAAGTCCATCTTTTCAATTGCGCTTGCCAAGGCGAAATATCCCAATTAACACCATTACCCAACTTTATTGCTGAGCGTATATGTTCAACTGCTTTGGTAAGTTCTCTATTTTCCTTTTTAGCAAAAGCCATTGCTTGTAAATATTGATATTGAGGGTCTTCTTCTTGTTGCTTTTCAATGTCAGCTAAAATAACAATAGCGCCAGCAATATCTTGTAAATTTTCATCTTTAGCGAGCAGCTTAAGTTCGGCTGACGTTTGTTTTGCAAAAATATGCCCCTGATTGGCGGCTTCGCCTAACCAATACAAGGCTTTTGTCTCATCTTTGATAACCCAAGGACTATCAAGCAATATACGCGCTAATCGATACTGTGCTTGACTTAATTCACCTTTAGCTGCCTCATAAAGCCAATGGATTGCTTGATCAACTTCTTTCTGCTCGCGATATAACTTTAAACCATACTCGTATTTAGCCTGCATATAGCCATTTTCCGCCGCGCCTTTAAGTAATCTGTTAACATCTCCATCTTCTTGAGTTAACCAAGGGAAGTTCATTAGTGCCATGCCATAACTATATTGATCTTTGACTAAATCACTTTCACTCAAGGTAGCGGTTAAGCGCTTAATGTTTTTATAGAATGTATAATAATCTCGTTTCATTCTAAACCGATTATATTGAGCAATGCCCATATAGGTGCGGTTGATGAAATGAAGGTTTTTATCGTTAAATGTCGGTTTAGGGAAACTATTCAAGGTTAAATCAAATACAGCAGAGTCAACAATGCCACTGGTTTTTACTTGGCTAATATTTCTAACCGACCCATCTGCGCCAATATCGTAATCAGCAATAAGAAAATAGGGTTCAGGAATAAAAAACTCTCCTTGATCTTCGTTTGATTCAACCATAATCATACCCGTTTCATCAAAAGGGTCACCTCCTGTTGACGGTGGTCCACCGAACAATTGTGAATCATCGAGACCATCGTTGGTATGAACATCAACTTCACTAATATCATCATAATCACCAAAGGTGAATCGTTGCGCTAAGTTTTTTTCATTTAATTGTGGTTGATACTTACGGTAAACAACTTGTTTGGTAAATGCTGTTTTAGAGGTTTTGATTAACGCGACTATTTTAGATTTTTCTGCTGGTTGAACATTGGCAATTAAGTTATCTACAATGTCAATTGAGTTATCAAAGTTATGCTCTGCGGCCATAGAAAACCACACCAGCGCTTTAAAACTATCCGCTTCAATGCCTAAGCCTTTATAATGCATAACACCGAGTTGATAATACACCTTAGGGTTTTTAGTCTCGGCAATACTGAGGTATTCATTAAGCGCTAAGTCATACTGGTGTTTTTCAAAATAACTATCTGCTTGCTCAATACTATCAGCGAAACTTGAAAAACTGGCCGACACTATCAAGGTTAATAAAAGCTTACTCACTAACATCTTTAACCTTTGCATTTTCATAAAACTCAATCCATGTGTTTGAAGGACATTAATACCAACTATCTGCCCTTCTAGGTAAAAAAAAAGCTATTCAAAATTGAATAGCTTTAATTGATTTAATTAGTTTTCTCGTTACTAATTTTTATTTCTTTGATTTTACTAAACGTCTAACCAATGATAAACCACCGAGTAACATCATACCGATAAAGCCCAACGAACCACCATCTGGTACCGGTGATTGCGTTTTAACAAGGTTCACCTTGATAGTGGCAGTATCAACTGATGCATCAAAGCGTTTCTCAGTGTCTGGCCAATTTACGCCATTATCAACAGTGAGTTGAAATACTATCGGTGTATCCTCGTTCCACTCCGGTACAGTAAAGGTAAATTCTGACTCTGAGATTCCGCCTCCGGCGACAAATCGTTGATCCCATCTAGGGTCACCCATAGAGCTATTAAATTGCTTCCATAAATAGGTAAACTCATTATCCTCGATGTTTTCACTGTCCGTTGTTGCGCTGCCACTGATTACAATAACGTCTCCAACAGCTACATTGATATACTCGACTTCGATCTCTATGCCATCTTCATTGGTTTCGATAACTATGGTAGAACCGTTAGCTTCATCCATTCCCATTATTGTTGCACTTGCTGTTACTGTGGCAGGCGTTGGTACAATAGTTAATGGGTATGTTGCTACTTCCGTGTTAATAGCATCTTCAATAGTTAGCTCAAATTCGGCTTCTTCTATTGCCTCTACATCAGGCGCGGTAAAAGAGACTGTTTGCCCATCTGGGGCAAGTGTAACCTCAGTACCTGATAACTGTAACCAAGAATAAGTACCGACATCACTGTTGGGTACTGACTCACTAGCATCAAGGGTAATCGTAGTATTTTCGATAAACATTGAGAAGTCTGGACCAATCTCTATTTCGATAGTTTTAGTTGCGTCTAAAGGATAAGCATCATTGATATCTAGAACGGTATCATTATCATCATCATTATCTAGGGTTAAACCAGAGCCATCAATACAGGCTTGGTCGCAACTGTCAAGAAAGTCATCTGGCATAGCGTCATCATCAGTATCAGTGGCTGCTGCAGCATTATTAGGGAACTTATCATATAAGTCACTAATACCATCTTCATCAGCATCAGGAATTTCTGGTCCCTTTAATGAAAAATTATCAACCCACATTCTGGCATATTCAGTTTTAACAATAACAGCCGGCGCTAAATCAGCGGTACGCAAGTAAACTTTAAATGGTTGAGTTATATCCGTATCAGCAGGCGCAGTGAAACTGTCTTCAAGGGTTACCCATGCATTGTCCGAAAGTACAGTATTCGTTAAGGCAACTAATGTCACTTCCGAGTTACCATTATCATCAACAGGAGCACCTTGTTTAGAATAAGCATAGGCCCATTGTAATGTGCCTTTGGTTGCGCCATCTCCTTTTACATAATAAGTAACGCCAACTTGTATTCCTTCTACTTCACGTGCAAGACCATCAGAATGTGCTGAACGCATATGATTTTGAAATTGAACGTTGGTGTCATTGCCTGCAGGTGCGTGTTCAGATCGTTCTGGAAGAGATTGAGGTCCTGCGGCCTGAGTTCTGGTGTTATCAATATATCTTGACCAACCTGTACCTATTTGACCATAAGCTGAAACGGGTATTTTATTACCGTCAGCATCGACTGCAGTTCTGAATAAGAAAATACCAGTAGGTGCTTCATAAACTAAATTACCCATACCCCAACCTGAAGCTTCAAACCCAGTAAGCCCTTCTAAATCACCATCAGGAAAATATTCAACCAGTTCGTCAGCAGCAAATGAAGATGTACTTGCCAGTAATAATGTCGCCGCAACCGCTGCTGCAACTTTGTTTATTGAAATAATGCTCATTATAGTTCCCCGTATACATTTCTATGTTAGTAACTCAACAAATTGTCTGATAATTAATTTGTTATGTTTTATGTTTTATGTTGACTATTGTTATTTTTATACTGTTCATGGTATTGAATCGCCCTTAGGGACAACGTTATACCTAATCTACACTTTTATAATTATTTGTAAATGTTTTTTGTCATATTTATTTTTTTAATTGAAAGTAAATCACAAATAAACACCTACAATAAATGAGTAATTAACTGTTATTTATAGATAAAATCAAAGAACCTTCTAATCTAAATAACAGACAAAAATAAAGGTAACGTTCCCTTTAAGTATCACTCGTCGTTTCTTGTTTTTATAGAAGAAACGACCAAGTTACTGCCGTTATATACGGAATCAATCGACCTTAATCGCTTTGAGAACAAAGCTAAAGCTATGCGGTTTATCTGCACGCACATGGTATTTATTCATGGTCTTAGCGCCCCAACTGTGATCGCCGCCAACGCCATGAATGGCAAGGTCTAAATTGACATTGATATAACCTCGTTCAGGTAAGTCATAAGTATGCTTACGTCGTATTCTATCGGTGACTGAATACTTTTCTTTCGATTGGCTTGGTGAATACAAGTCAGACTCATTATAAGGCCAAGCCCTAAAGTTAAAGGGCTGCAAACCAATAACTTGTAGTTGAACTTGGTTATTTTCAAAACTTAAGTTTCTAACATCACTGCGATTAGTGCTGTCGGTTGCTGAGATATATGGTACTTGAAATTCGGCTAACGTCTTTTGATAGTTACCCACTTTTGCCGCTGTTTTTCTATCGGGGTAATTCTCAAATGGCCCGCGCCCATACCAGTTAATATCAGATAATGAAGGATCAAGGGCTAACCTCATGCCAAACTTTGGCATAAATTTATGCTGAATTCGCTCTGGATCAGGGGTGTACTCAGCACTAACTTGAACCTCTCCTTCACCGTTAATACGATAGGTCAGCTGATAAAGTGCATGATTGGCCACCAAACGAGCCACAACATTCACTTCCACTAAACTTTTACTGATTTGATTTACCTTCACCGAGCTTACTTGACGAAAGGCAGCGGCATGCAGCCAAGGCGCCATTCTTTCAATGAACTTATTGCGGGCTTGATTATTGTTAACAGGTTTCCAAAAATAAGGTGCAAGCGGCTCTATTAATAGCTCTTGTCCTGCAACTTGATAACTGCTTAGCTCACCCGTAACGCTATCAATGTTTAACGTGGCATTATTAGCGGTTATTGTAATGGCATCATCTTTTTGATTTACCTGTACCTTATTCCCGGCGGCAACCACCGACTTAGCGTATTTATAAGGAGTTAGCACAAATTGCTCAAAAGCGACTTCAAAGCCTTTTTCAGCCCAAACTGAATTGTCTTTAGTTTGCGCAGTGACAGTTAACAGTAACTCTGCTGAATTACCTTTTGCTTTGTTATAGCTAAAGGGTACTTTAATAACCGTTGACTCTCCTGGAGCCAGAGTGACTGTCAGGTTGCCATTATCTAACACGCTACCTTGGTCTTTAACTTGCCAAACAAAGTCATAAGCATCGAGATTAGTAAAATCAAAACGATTGGTTACTTTAAGGGTTAACGGATCCTCTGTTTTTTCAAACAGAACATTTTGTTGGACTTTTTTCGCTTCATAATAGCTAGGGTAAGGTTTTCTATCGGGTGAAATGATACCGTTTAACAAGAACTCTGCATCGGTAGGGCTATCACCAAAATCACCACCATACGACCACACTTCACGTTTCGGGTTTAAGCTCAGCTTTTTAGGATCGTTACCATAACTGACCATGGCTGTATTTTTAACGCGGGCTAAGCCTTGATCAACCCAATCCCATATAGCACCACCGACATAGTTTTCATTGGCATAAATTTTATCCCAATGTTCTTGGTAATTCCCTAAGGAATTGCCCATCGCATGGGCAAACTCGCGTTGGATAAAAGGTTTATCCATTTTGTTGGCTTTATCCAAATATTCATCAACATTGGTGGTAGAGCGATAGCTTCTTTCCAGAAAATCAGAAACCGATACATCAGTATCTGAAAGAATAGGTCTTGAGCTATCAATATTGAGTACACCTTCACGCATTGCTAGAAAGTTTCGCCCTGCTCCGCCTTCGTTACCTAATGACCAGATAACAATTGCGGTGTAGTTTTTATTGGTATGTACCATTGATGTAGCACGATCAACATGCGCAATAGTCCAATCTGGGTTGTCCCCTAATATTTTGTTTCTTGTTGCATAACCATGGCTTTCTTGGTTAGCATCATCTAATACATAAAGACCGTATTGATTGGCTAACTGATACCAGCGGTGATCATTGGGATAATGGCTGGTACGTACAAGGTTAAAGTTACCTTGTTTCATTAACTTAATATCAAGCTCCATGGTTGTTAAATCAACAGTGCGCCCCATTCTTGGATGATGCTCGTGGCGGTTAACGCCTTTAATTTTTATTGATTTACCATTAACCCAAAATTGGTTGTCTTCAACTTTGCTTTCTTTAAAACCAAACGACCAAGGAATATACTCTAATGCATGACCTTTGTTATCTTTAACTGTCATCATCAGAGAATATAGCGTTGCTGATTCAGCACTCCACAGACTAACATCTTCAAGTGCTATAGATATTTTACCCAGTTGCTTGCCATTTGAATCACTGACCTTGCTATGTTGAGTTGAGATTAGTTTACCTTGAGGAGAATACAGGCTCATTTCCAATTGAGCGCCTTGCAAGCTTTTATCCTTTAAAGCCCCTGAAAGTTCAAAATCAAGATTAAATTGTGCATCTTGGTAGTTATTTTTTAAATCAGTGGTAACTAAGAAGTCTTGTAAAAACACTTTTGGGCGAGCAATTAAGTTAACATCTCTGAATATGCCACTAAAGCGCCACATATCCTGCCCTTCAAGATAACTACCATCAGACCAACGATATACTTCAACCGCTAAATCATTTTCTCCAGCAACCAAATATTGAGTAATATCAAATTCTGCCGGGGTCATACTGCCCTGACTGTAGCCAACTTTTTTGCCATTAACCCAAAGATAAAAGGCTGATTTAACTCCTTGAAATTCGATAAACGTTTGTTTTGCTTTTAAACCAGCACTGACAATAAATTTTCGCTTGTAACTACCTATAGGGTTACGGTCATAGAAATTAGTGTAATCTTTAGGCGGCTCGGTCATCACTCTTGGCTGGTCTTTCGCAAATGGATATGGATGATTGGTATAAATGGGACGACCATAACCTTGAGTTTGCCAATTACCCGGTACATCAATTTCAGCCCATTGGCTAACATCAAAATCAGTTTTATAAAATGCTTTAGGGCGCTTATCTGGATGTCCAACCCAATTGAAATGCCACTTACCATTTAATGATTGAATTCTGCTGGAATCTAATTGACCTAAAGCTTCTACTTCAGAGGCATAAGGACGCACAAAGGCATGTCCTTGCTCTTTGTTTATGCTGATAACCTGAGGATTTTCCCAGTCAGGTACTTGTTGATTTTCAGTAGCCATAACTGCATTAACGACGATAAACAAGGTCAATAATAAAATAACCTCCCAACCCCTAATTTTTTTCATCTTCTAATCTCCTCAGTGATACGTAATACTTTATTATTTAGGAAGTAATTTTGCTCTATTAAAATATAATTAAGCTTGGTTTTATACAGGTAAAACTTAGTGGTAACGATACCACAAATAATGAAAATAATTACCTATCCTCTATACAAATAAAACAACAAAATTAAAACTCGTTACCAAACAGTCACTTAATAACCACCAAAGAGGAATGATAGTGATAACGTTCCCTTTTTTATTGTTAGCCCTGTAAACTTGTGTTATTTATTATCATGTTCAATTCTAAAACTAATAGCAAATTCGTTCAGTCCGCCTAAGCACTAAATAAGCTAACTAACGAAAAAATAATTATAATAATAAGGAATGACAATGAAAAAGAGCTTACAAATACTAGCATTGAGCTTATGCTCAATTAGCGCCTGTTTAAGCGCAGCGGTTCAAATTGACATTGATGGAACAAAAGTCAGCCACACCGTTAATCCGATGATACAGGGTCATGGTCTAGTCTACTCTGAAGAAGCCGACGCTATTTATGCTGACGGCACTATGGCTCAATTATACAAAGACGTTGGCGCTGGATTTCTTCGTTGGCCTGGCGGCACAGTAGCGACCATGTATCATTGGAATGATTTAACCGGTGTTGGTTGGATTGATAAATGGGATCCTAGCTATAACTCTGCAGGAGACAAAGACGCTTCTGAGTACATGGACTTAGACGAGTATATTACCCTCACCAATGCGGCAGGCACTGAGCCTATGTTAGGCATTAATATGAGTTCAGGTATTGAATGGGACAGAGAAGCCGAAGCATTACAAGAAGCTAAAGATATGATCAGCTATTGCCTAACAAAAGGCTTCAGCGTCAAATACTTTTACCTTGATAACGAAACCTACCATGAAGGTAATGGTTACAACAAAGACAAAGATGGTGACGGCGAACATTGGACTCCACAAGTTTATGGCGAGCAGCTTAATATTTATGCAGCAGCCATTAAAACTCTAGTACCCGACGCTAAAATCATCGCCAACTGGACCGACAAAATTAGAACAAATACCAATGACTATACAACGATAATCAATGTTGCTGGCAATAATATTGACTACATTGATGTGCATTGGTATTGGAAATGGGGAGTGTCAACTTGGGATGCTTGGAAAGCTAAAACCCCGATGGAAAATGAAACCGCTTATTACGATGGTGGTACTTTTGTCGAAGAAATCGCCTATTTCAACAATTTTACCGCAGCTCTAGGTAAGCCTCATATTAAGCTAGCGGCTTTAGAGTGGAACATTGCACCGGGTGATCACAATACTAACCCAGAGCACACTCCATATAAAACTGCGCTAATGGCTTCTGAAATGCAAATGCAATTTATCCAAGGCGGTTTAGAGCTAGCTTCAATGTGGTCTACACAATGGTCAGGTAGCTCAACAGCAGAGTTTCAGTTCTTGGTTAATTCTGATGATAATTACGCCCCAAGCCCGATGGCTAAAGTTTTTGAATTGTACAAATATGCCGTTAATGGTGCGGTAGTAGAGAGTAGTTCAGCTGATAATCAAATAATGTCTACTACGGTAATTAAAGGTGACAAAGCTTACGTTTATCTACTGAGTAAAAGGCATAGTAATGAAAGCGCTGAATTTTCAATAAACGGTTACGACATCATCTCAGTTGGTCAAGCCAAACGTTTTAGTGCTCCAGGTGAATTAACCAGTATTGGCCTATGGAACAACGGCACAACCGGTAATTATATGGCGACCATTCAGCCATATACCTTGACCATGGTCGAATTTAACATTGAAGCCGTAGCTGTAGAAGATCCGATCATTAATGGTGATTTCGAAGGTAATTTAAATGATTGGGATACATGGAATCAGCCCAGTTTAATAACCAATGATGTTTATAGTGGCAACAGTGCTGTGAAACTTTTAGACAAAGGCTCTTTAAGTCAAATTGTTACTGTTAAACCTGATACCACCTATGTTTTATCTGCTTATATGAAAGTTAGCAATAGTAATAAGCTAGTTGTCTTAGGTGTTAACAACTTAAATAATGAAGGAATGGGTACTTCAGACATAGTTGACACCCAATACACCAAACATACGGTTGTCTTTACCACAGCATCTGATCAATACGCAGTTCAAGTTTATGCTTGGTTACCGCCAAGTGATAATGAATCAGCCTTTGTTGACTTAATGGAGCTCAATGAGTTTAAAGCTGAAGTGCCTAATGGTGATTTTGAACAAGGGTTGACTAATTGGCATACATGGAACGCTGTCAGTATAACAAATACCGAGGTAAATTCAGCAAGCCAAGCATTGCAGTTAAACGGTAACGCTTCAGCTAACCAAGTTATTAACGTTCTCCCTAATACTAGCTATACCATCAGCGGTTTTGCTAAAGTGGATGATACAGCCAATGGTAAAGTTGTCTTTGGCGCTAAAAATTCTGAAGACAACAGCACCTTAGTTAAAGTTGACATTATAGATTCAGCCTATACCCAGCATCAGTTAACTTTTGTTACAGGACCAGATACAACGTCAGTAAATGTATACTTTTGGCGTCCAAAGGCTGGTCAACAAGGTGCTTATTTAGACGATGTAACGATAATAAAAAACCCATAAGCCTCTATTAACCTATCTGAACTAAAAACGTCAACTTTATCGGTTGACGTTTTTTTTTGCGTAATATTAATTTAACAACACAAATAAATGGTAACGTTGCCATTTCAATGTATAGTTTGTAAAATATAACATTTAATTTTATCAAAAGACACATAAGAGAATAACAATGAATACTATTAAACAGTTACTAACCATAGGTCTGCTTATTACCAGTAGCCAAATTTTTGCGGCACAACAACCCAACTTCATTGTTATATTAACTGACGACCAAGGTTACGCAGACGTTGGCTTTAATGGCAGTAAAGACATAAGAACACCAAACATTGACCGTATCGCCAATGAAGGAACCAAATTTAATAATGGCTATGTTAGTTACGCGGTTTGTGGTCCTAGTCGCGCAGGTTTATTAACCGGCCGTTATCAAGGTCGCTTCGGCTTTGACCGTAACCCTCATATGGATCCAACCGATATAAAATCAGGTATGCCACTTGAAGAAAAAATGATTTCTGAAGTGTTAAAACCAGTCGGTTACACTTCAAGCATCATTGGTAAGTGGCATATGGGCTCACATCCTGAACTTACCCCAAATAAACGTGGCTTTGATCACTTTTATGGCTTTCTTGCGGGTGGTCATCAATACTTTCCACAAGACTTAATCTATAAAGATATTGCAGAAGGGCTCACACAATCGCCTGATAAAGCATGGACCTCTTGGTATCGCACCAAACTACTAGAGAATGATAAACGTGTAGAAACGACACAATACCTTACTGATGAGTTATCAACGTCGGCAGTTGAGTTTATTAAACGCGAACACGACAATCCTTTCTTTTTATATTTATCATATAACGCTCCACATACACCGTTACAAGCAAGCAAAGAATATTTAGATCGCAATAAGCACATTCCAAAAGGTAAACGCCGTACTTATGCAGCCATGATAACAGCTGTTGATGATGGTGTTGGTCGAGTACTAGCAACCCTAGATGAACTAGGACTTGATGATAATACCTTGGTATTTTTTCTTTCTGATAATGGTGGCCCTGAGTCTAAAAACGCATCAGACAATGGTGAATTGAGAGGTCATAAAGGAGATTATTTTGAAGGCGGTATTCACGTACCTTTTGCCATGCGATGGCCGGGAAAAGTTCCTGCGGGGCAAACGTATAATAATTCAGTAAGTTCACTTGATATTTTAGCAACATTTGCTGGCTTAACTAACGCGCCAATAGCAAAAGAACGCCCTTTAGATGGCGTTAATTTAATGCCTTATGTTACCGGTGAAAACACCAGCCAACCACACGAAATTTTATTTTGGCGTAATTTTGACAAAGGTATCGTTGCGGCTCGACGTGATAATAATAAAACCATTTTATTTAAGAAAAATGATCAAAAGCATTTATATGATTTAGACAAAGATTTGTCCGAAACCACCAATTTAGTCAAAACCAAAACCGAAACATATAGTAAACAACAAGGTGAAATGGCTGCTTGGGAAAATGAGCTTGCTGATGAACCTGCTTTTACAGGCTTAATTATGGCTAAGAAAGAACACAAAAAAGCACTGGCCGAATATAAAAAGCAGAAGAAAAACAAAAAACAAGAGAAAAGTAATGACTGAGTAGCTTATTAGATAATGCAGGAGGTTCTCCTAAATCAATTATCTTACCCCATCACTTCAGCTCTTTATTAGAAATGGCCCGGTGGTGAAAATCACTAATAACTTAACCCCCTTAACAACAAAGAAAATATTGCTACCACCGAGGCGCTACGCGCTACACCGAGGAATTGATTGAACCACTAGGTATGACATCCCTACGGCTATGTACATAGCCGCAGGTATTGGCACTTAATTTAATGAAATTGGTATAAATGACTACTGAGGTTTATTCCAAACGACTTTACTCATTTTTTGCTCAAAATCATTGATCATTGTTTTGTATTTAGCATTGCTTGCTAGGTTATTCCATTCATCTGGGTCTGCTTGCAGGTCATATAAATGACGCGTGCCATCTTCCATTATGGTAAATCGATACTTATCAGTAACAACACCATGGCTTCCTACCGCCGCTGTATGTGCAATATTTTCCCATTCAACAACCTTGTCTTGCGCTGCTTCATTATTAAGCTCTTTATTTAGCCCTTTATTAGACTTTTTATTAGAGAGTAGCGGTACAAGGCTCTTACCATGCAGTTTGATTTTATCGTTTAATTTAGCGCCTGTTAGTTCCATCAGTGTTGGGTAAATATCAACATTTTGAACGATATTTTCGACCACGGTACCGCCTATAGTATTCGGCGTTTTTATCATCAAAGGACTACGCAAGGAAACATGATACGGTGTGTTTTTTCGCCACAAACCATGGTCAGTTAAATGGTAACCATGATCACCCCAAACAATAATGATGGTGCTCTCATAAAGACCTTCGTCTTTTAAGGCTTGTATCACTTTACCCATTTGCGCATCAGCATAACTAGTACTAGCCATATAGCCGCGAATAAGTTTTTGAGCGGTTTTGTCATCTACCCCTTCATTCCACAAACCATTGCGAGTTTTACTTTTGTATTTACTGATATCGAAGGCAGCTTTTGCCCCTTTTGGAAAATAAGCCAATTTCCCTGCATCTTCGGGATACATGTCAAAATATTTTTTAGGTGCAACCCAAGGCATATGAGGCTTTGAAAAACCGCTAACAATCATAAACGGCTTGTTTTTATCGCGTTTATTCTTGATATAGTCAATAACACTTTCAGCCACTTGTCCATCTTTTAAGAAGTTGTCCGGAGCATCAACCGAGGCATACATTAATGAACCGGGGCCTGCGCCATTTTCTTTATAAATTTGAATTTGATCTGCACGGCCACCTATCTCAACGATTCTTTTAAGGACTTTAGCTTCGCCATCTTTGGTTTTACCGCCTCCTCCAGCAATATCCCAAGAGGATTTATCGTCTTTAGGCACTTTGCCGTGATATAACTTGCCTTTAGTGGCAGTCCAATAGCCATTATCTTTAAGCACACTAGGCCAGGTCGCTTGTTTTTCGATAAGTTTTTGGTGTTTGTTGTCTTTCCAGTTTTCTGCGACCAGATCAAAACGAACCCCTGTCAGCATTGAAGCTCTTGACGGGTTACACAAAGGATAACTGACATACGAACGATTGAATCGAACAGCATCATTGGCAAACGCATCTAAATTGGGCGTTATTGGCTCTGGCTCACCATAAGCGCCAATTAATGGCCTTAAGTCATCAAAAGCGATAAACAAAATATTTGGCTTCTCTTGGGCTTCGGATTTGCCTTGAGCTTTGGAGCTGTCTTCACCTTTTTTTGCTGCTATATTTTCAGCATAAGTGCTTAAACAAGTGGCTAAAATGGCAAAGGCGAAAATACCTTTAAATGTAAGCGTCATAACTTTCTCTCTTATTATAAATAAATTCAAACGACCTAAATAAGGGGCTTATTTCCAACGAGTTTCATACAATTGATAACCAATTTCTCTTACCGCTTCAATGGTTTCTGGGTATGGTGTGTCGGTAATATCAACGAGACCAATTTGATAATTTTCACCATCGCCTCGCCCGGTTATAGCTTGCGCGCGATATTGAAACCAATGGGTACCAATAAACAACGGGTTGTTTAAGGCACTTTTAACATACTCATAGTAATGTTGGGCGCGCTCTTCTTGGCTAGAGACGCCTTGCAAGCCCGTATGAAAAACACCACGGTCTAGTGCACCAAAGTGAAACTCTGTAGCCATTAATGGCTTGGTTAAAGCGCTTGCTCTTGTAGTAAAACCTTTTAAATTACGGTGATAAAGATTATAAGAAATAACATCGGCGTATTTTTCAGCCGCTCTTAACACCGTTTCATTGGTATCGCCATGTACACGACTACCTAGGTATAAATGATTGGGGTAAATGCTTTTTACGCTGTCACGACAAACTTGATAGTATTTCTCGACTAATTGCTGATAAAACCAATCGGCATCGGCTTTGAACATCTTATAGCCAACTTTTTTTCGGCTTGTTAACAATGCATTAAATGATGAAAAGCTTGTTTGCCAAGATTGATTTAACTTGTCTATTGATTGGTATTTATTCTTTAAATAGTCAACGAAATAGATTTTGGCTGGCTGATTTTTATGCGCACTAGTAATAATATCGCTATAGACTGGAGCATTATTAAAGTGCAATTCGTTATCGACAAAAAAACCGATATTCCATGGCGAGTCTGCATCTTCATCAGCTTTCTTGGCTATCAAACTATCTTTAATGCTGTTAGCAAAGTACTGGTCCCATGGGTCATGAATTTTGCCTCTAACATTTTGCTTTTATAGTGAACGGCTACGGTAAAGGGGGTTTTATTATCGCCAAAGTTTTCAGGCTGTGACCAATTACCATAAGTATTCATGCCCCAGCTTTTAAGGCGTTGGTGATTGCGCTTAATTGAACTGTCTTTCCAGTCTTCTCCGTACTTTCTAAATAAATTTGCTTGAGTGAAGTCGAAACGATCATGTGAATAAAAGTCACTATATGCCCCCCATTTACTAGGTAAGCCTTTAAAATATGAAGCTCGACCTTTAATCAAAGTATTTGCACCTTTATGACCCACGCCTGTGACGCCATGCGACCAAAACAAATAACCTTCTGGGTCGACAAACCACCACTTACCCGCTATTTGTTTAGTATAAAAATGACCTGTCGCTTTTTGTTTAGGGCCTTTTAACCAACCGCCCCACTTTGAGCGGTTGTCAGGGCCTGTGTGCGTTTTAAGATCGGCTAGTTCTTGCTGTTCTCTTGCTTGCCATTGTTCTTCTATTGATAACGCAGCGCTTTGTAATTTCCCTGGGTATTGTGCTGACAAGTATTGACCTAATTCATCAACAAATGGAAAGGATGTTTTTTCAGGGTAATCGAAAAGTTGATCAAGGGTAAAAGCAGTAATATTTTTAACTAAATAGGAGACTTTACTTGCTGAGCTATCCGTTGACTGGCCTTTTACATTGCCCTTGTCACTTTCTTTTTTATTTCCTTTTACACTTCTTTTTCCGCTTAATGCTGAAAAGCTAATTTGATTAATGGCCTTCAGATCAATGCCTTTCCAACTAGACATAATAGCACTTGGTCCAGCCTTCATTTTGATGAATTGCGGATATCGCTTTTGAAATTCTGGGCCTGTTATTAAAAAGTTAATCGATAATGTTTTTGTTTCAGCCGGTTCAAGGTAAATCGAACTATCAATATATTGCCATTTATTACTGTTCGAAGAGGTCAGTTTGACTGAAGGAGTTATTCGTTGCTTACTTGTATTGACTAACTCGATATTTAAACCATGATATTGAGATAAATCCCACGGTTTATCTTTCGGTTTCAGGTTAACTGCACTGCCTTTGAGGCCTTTTAAACCGACCTTCAGTTGTGAATTAGTAGTAAATTCTGCATTCGCATTAACGTTTTTAAGCTGAATATTTTTAGTCGCTAAAAGCGACTCTGCTTGGGATAAAAATGATGTTAATAAACAAAAAAGAAATAAAGATATGCTTGAGCGAAATGTAGTAGTAAGAACTTTCACAACAGAACTCCAAAGTAATAAGGATACAAAATAATAACGCTCCTATTTAAGAGCGTTATAATTTGTTCAGTAAGTTTATTTGCTTGTTAACTTAATAGCTTTGATATTAAGCTCTTTGCTATAAGCACTCACTTCAATCGCACCCGTTTGTCCTTTAATGGTGCGAACAATCAACAAGGCTTTGCCATTAAAGGCGCGACGATAATCGGCAACAAACGGCTCGATAGTCGCTGAATCACCATTACCCACAGCAGCAATTTTTCCAGCCCCTTTTACAGTGAAATGAATTAAGTTGTCAGCATAAGGTACAAAATTGCCTTTGCTATCTAGCACATCAACAGTGATATATGCTAAGTCGTAACCATCAGCACTTAGTACTGTTCTGTCTGCCGTCAGTTTTACTTGTGCTGGCAGACCTGCGGTGAATATTTGTTTTTCCGCAACGGCTTTACCTTGGTTGTAGGCTATAACTTTGATGTTGCCCGCTTGATACTCTACATCCCAACTTAATCGGTATGGAGAATCAAAATGCTTTATGTCTTTTTTGTAGCGTAACTCAACAGGAATACGCATTTTATCAACGCCCTTCACTTTTCGACCTTGCGATACACCATTAACAAACAGTTCAACTTCTTCAGCATTGGTATAAGCGACAACAGGGATAGTTTCGCCTACGCGATTAGGCCAGTTCCAATGCGGTAATACATGCACCATTGGCTTTGTTGTCCAGCGGCTTTGGTACAGGTAAAAACGGTCTTTAGGGAAACCCGCTAAATCAACCGCACCAAAAGACGAACTCCGTGCTGGCCAATCAGCATTCCAATAAAATTGGTCACCATGATCACGACCACCGTACGGCGTTGGCTCACCAAGATAATCAAACCCGGTCCAAATAAACTCGCCCATTACCGCCGGATTTTTATCTAACTCATCCCATTCAATGTCAGGTATATAAGCCCAGTACGGTGCGTACATGTCATAACTACTTATATACTTAGAGGGATGTTTCTCTAATGGCTTTACCGGAAAGTGATATTCACCACGTGTACTAACGACTGACGAGGTTTCACTGCCCAAAATAGGTTTGTTTGGAAATATTTTGATAATATCAGCGTATTCTGTCGCCTTGTAGTTTAAGCCAACAATATCAACTTCTTCAGCAATTTTACTATGTACAAAGTTTGGATAATCACTTAAGCCTACGGTAACAAGGCGGGTAGGATCAGCTTGCTTAACTATTTTCGTTAACCGTTTAGAATATTTCCAGCCGTCTTTCTTTTTTTGTTCATAAATTTCATTACCAATACTCCACATGATAATAGAAGGGTTATTGCGGTGAATTTTAACCATATCGGTTAGATCACGTTCCGACCATTTATCGTAATGTTTGTGATAACCATTAACCACCGTTGCTTTGGCTTTTTTCCAGGTATCAAAGGCTTCAACTTGCAACAAGATGCCCATTTTATCGGCAAGTTCTACTAGCTCTGGTGATGGTGGGTTATGTGAAGTCCGAACCGCATTCACGCCCATGGATTGCATGATTTCAAGTTTACGTTCAATTGCACGGGTATTGGCAACAGCACCTAATGGGCCATTATCATGATGTAAACAAACCCCTTGAATTTCAACGCGACGACCATTTAACCAAAAACCATCTTTCGCTTTAAATTCAATGGTTCTAATACCTAAGGGCTGCTTATCACTATCAATGACCTTACCTTTGTGCAGTAATGTAGTGATCACTTGATAGCGATAGGGGTCATTTATGTCCCAGCGTCGAGGTTTTGATACGGTTAATAACTCACTAATAGTTAAATCATCAATACTTGAAGCAGTAATTTTTTTCTGTTTACTAGCGACAACCTTACCGCTGGCATCAATAATTGAAAACTCTACAGATAAGTCATTTTTCACATCGTTATTGGCAATCACTGTGCTAACAGCTACTTGAGCTGACGTTGAAGCAATAACTGGAGTTGATACTTGAGTAGACCATTGTTTGATATGTGCGGGGTCGTTAAATTCTATCCAAGTATTACGATAAATACCTGAGCCAGAATACCAGCGAGCTGCATAATTTTCCGGCGCTACTTTAACCGCAATGATATTTTTTTCACCTGCGGGTTTTAAATATTGGCTGATCTCGTAGTGAAAGCCAATATAGCCAAACGGACGTTCGCCGACTAATTTACCATTAACATAAACTTGGCTGTTGGCCATTACACCATCAAAGGTAACCGACACTAACTTACCTTGACTGTGCTTTGCTAAGGTAAAGCTTTTACGATACCAAGCTGTACCAAATACAGGTAAACCGCCATTACGTGCGCTGTATTTTTTTGAAAAGGGTCCTTCTATTGCCCAATCATGCGGTAATCTAAGTGAACGCCATTTGTCATCGTTAAAGTTTGCTTGTTCGGCGCCACTTAATTCACCTTTGGCAAAACGCCAGTCGTCATTAAAACTCTGTTTATCATTCGCTACACTTTGGCTTTGAGTCAGTGCTGATGCATTAACGTTAATAAACAGACTGATAACGATGGCTAAAAAAAAGATACTTGTCAAACTGACTAACGAGTTTACCTTCATGATTTATTCACCTTATTTTTGCCTTTTTTTCTTCAGCCATTTTTTTATAGGGGCTAACTAATTTCTTCAAGGTAAATTCAGGATGATATGTTCTGGCTGAATCTACCTTGGCCAATAATACTTTAACTACCTCAGGATAATCAGCGGCAAGATTATTCAATTCGCCGATATCTTTCGATAAGTCATAGAGCTCAATGGGTTTGTTATAACGCTTAACCAGTTTCCAATTATCATTTCTCAACGCTTGTAAGGGCCCTCTTGATTCATTGAATTCCCAATACAAATACTCATGTTGTTGTTGTTCATTCTGACCAAGTAAGGTATTCGAGATTGAAATACCGTCAGTCACTGGGCAGTTTTTAGCACCCGCTAAATCACAAAATGTTGGCATCATGTCCCAAAAGGCTGAAATATGATCCGAGCTTGTGTTTGCTTTAATTTTACCTGGCCACTTAGCAATAAAGGGAATACGAATGCCGCCTTCATAAAGGTCGCGTTTACTGCCTTTAAGTGGGCCATTGCTGTTGAAAAATCCTTTGTCGTATTCATGGCCATTATCACTGGTAAAAATAACTAAAGTGTTTTCATCAAGACCTTGCTGTTTTAGCGCCTCCATTAATTTCCCTATATCGTTATCCATACGCGAGACCATACCAGCGTAGGTGGTATTTCCCTCTGGATCATTACGATAATGTCCTTGTGTGTTCATCATGCGTTTTGGCCATCCCAAATCTAAATATTGCTCTTTAGAATCATTGGGAACCGTAAGCGCAAGGTGTGGAATGGTATAAGCTAGATATAAGAAAAAAGGCTGTTCAGACGATTGTTCTTTGACGTAATCAATGGCTTTTTCAGTGAATAAGTCATGGGTATAAATACCTTTGTTATTCATATGATCATTGTCTTTAAGTTCAAATGGCGTGTTGTTTTCAAACAAACGATGCCAATAATAATAATGTGCAGCAAGGTGCCCTTTCAAACCAAAAAAGTAATCAAAGCCTTGTTGTAATGGCATTGCCGACAACCAATCGCCTTCACCCGCTTCTTTGGTTTCAGTCTCTTTACTTTCAGCGAGCCCCCATTTACCAATTACAGCGGTTTTATAACCGTTAGTCTTAAGCATTTGGGCAATTGTGATATCAGTGGGTTTTAAATCCACCACGCCGCCACTGTTAGTCCAGCCCGGATTACCGCGAATCGGACTATGGCCGCCATGTAACCCTGTTAACAGGCTAGCCCTTGAAGGGCCGCAAACTGTGGCGCCAGCATAGTGCTGGGTAAAACGCATACCGTCACCAGCCAGTTTATCAATATTAGGGGTTTTAATTTTATCTTGGCCATAAACGCCTAAGTCGCCATAGCCCATATCATCCGCCATGATATAAATAATATTGGGTTTATTGTGATTGTTATTGTTATTGTTAATACCAACATTGACATTGACATCGTCATTGATAGAACTTTGCTCGCCTTCACCACTGGCATTACAGCCGCTCAACAGAATCATTAAACTTAAATTAAAGAAAAGGATAACTTTCAGATAAACATTACGCATTATTTAATTCACTTAAATATAGATTTAGATATTTAAATAATACGCTATAAAAACAACAAAGGAAAACGTTCCCACAAGTTATAAGTGTAAAATTACGTAAATATTATTATTTAAAATAATGGATGCTCTGAGTACTTAACTACTTGAACTAGTTTATTAACTGGGAGGACTTTTGATATCGGCTTAAAATAACTACTGCCGCCAGACTTGGAATAACAGTGCCTAATGATAATATCATTTTCATTATTTGAAGTGAATCTGAGGGTTGATCACTACCTAGACTGGCATCAAAACCAATGGCTCTTAAAGTCATACCACTCAGTAAAAGTGAGAATATGACACTGACAGCAATAAACCAATGAAACATGGCAGCAAAACCACCGCCTCTGTTAATTTTCTTGTCTTCCCTAAACTGATCACTTGCATCAGCAACTAAAGCAGGAACGATAATCGACATTGATGTCCAAATACCGGCACAGAAAATGGGATCAAGTAATAACAACCACTGAACCCCTGGTGTATAAATAAACCATTTTCCCATACCACCAATCATGGTCAGGGTAAAAATAAACTTAAGCGCCGTGAATTTGCCAAATTTTCTCGACAACCAGGATACAATCGGAATATAAATCGCGGCAGTTGCGGCATAACCCACAGACAATACACCTTTCCAAATGGCGCCTTCGGCAACATCACCATCAAACATATAATAAACTAATACATAAAAGTCCATTTTAGCCGCAAAAGCCGCTAAGCCAACTTGCACAAAAACCAGAGCAAAAACTAACTTCATCAAAGGGACTTTACTGATAACTTTTATATTCTCGACAATGGAAGCCTTTTTATCGGGGGCTTTGTCATGTTCAGAAATTTCTTCTTTTACAAAAATAGCCGGTAACATGCCTATCAAACCTATCACAATAATAGCGATAAACCATCCCACGACCTTAACACCAATAAAAACACTGCTAAATATTGCCAGCGAAGCAAGAGGAAAAAGCCACTGCACACTCAGTGACGCTAATTTTATAAAGTAGGTGTTGATTTCCATAACTTTAATGCGTTTATTAGCATCAAGGGTGATCTCATAAGACAACGAAGTTAGCGGCACAGTATAGAAGGTAACCGTTGTATGAAAGAGTAATGATATGATGAAAAAATAGAGCAGCTGTGCGTTAGTAGTCCAGTGATCTGGAACCATCCACATCAAACCAAAAAATATGGCGCTTAACCACGCCGCTACAAAAATAAAAGGCCGACGTCGACCAAAGCGACTGGTAGAGTTGTCTGAGAGTTGCCCTACCCATGGCGCTAGAAATGCAGAAAGAACAATGGGTATAGTTAAGGCAATACTAAATAAGAAAGGGTCAACCCCTAACGTCATTTGATAAAACGGAATAGCTAAAGCATCGCACGCTTTATCTAAAAATAATAAACAAAAAAAACCGCTACCTAAAGCGAGTTTTTGACGAAAGGTTGAATTATCCAATTAGTTATTACACTTATTTAGCATCGACAACGTTCACTGAATCTCGTTCAATCAAGTGTGGCATAAACAAATGAGTTCGACCTGATGAATTGACATTATCAGATAACTCTATCGCCAAATTAGCCGCATAACTTGCCATTTCACGAATAGGATAATGCATAGTTGTCAACTCAGGTATACAAGCAATAGAAATAAGTAAATCATCAAAACCTATGACAGAGATATCTTCTGGAACTCGAATCCCTCTTGCATGTAATTCATGTATTACACCAACGGCCATATTATCGTTATAACATAAAACGGCAGTAAATTTTTTCCCTTGGTCTAATAAGTGTCTGACAGACTGCCTGCCACCATCCATATCAGCGGTATCACCATAAGCGATTAATGAGGTATCTAATTGAATATTGGCATTGTTTATCGCTGTTCGAATACCATCTAAACGTACTTGAGAATCAGGGTTGGTATCTTGGCGAGTAATGATAGCAAAATCAGCATGTCCCTTATTCACCAGGTAACGGGTCGCCTCTTGTGCGCCTGTGTTGTTGTCTAACCATACACATCGATGGGCTACTTTTGAGACTAAGCGATTAATCAACACTAAACCGGGTATTTTTTCAGCCAAGTCAGCTAAGGTTTCATCACTACAATGCACACTATGAAAAACAATGGCACCGCAACGATGTTGCAATAAAGAATCAATTGCGTCTAACTCTGCTTGTTCATTTTCAAGCGCATTAATAATAAGCACACGGTAATTATTTTCTTTTGTTGCTTCTTCCGCGCCACACGCTAACGAGCCAAAAAAGGGCATCGATACTTGTGGAATAACAACACCAAGCGAATTTGATTTTTTACTCACTAATGCCTGTGCGTTAATATTAGGCCTGTAGCCTAATTCATCAATAACTTTTTGTACTTTTGCTCGGCATACTTTACCAACTTTTCCCTGCTTACGAACAACACGTGATACCGTTGAGGTAGAGACACCCGCGATCCGTGCAACGTCTTTAATTGTAACCATGATTTAATTCCATCTGTTTACATTCAAAAGCTGACAACGGCTTTTAGATGTACAATTTTTTATGAAGGGGGAGACTAGGTGAACGTTACCATTTCCGTCTCCTAATTACTAGACTTATCCTAATTTATTAACATAATCAATTACTCTTTCAATCACTTAGTTGACAATTGTATTACGGTTAAAGACAGTGGGGCCAAAGACGTTTGCAGTTGACCGCTTTTAATAACAACTAATTTTTTGCTACCATCATCAAGACTTAACTGGGGGTATTCATCTTCTGGGGTTTTTCCTGTGTAAGTCCAGCGTTCATACTCAACTGAAGGTAAATAGTTTTCAAAATCAAATTGCACCAACTCTGGCTTATCATTTTTATTTATCAAAATCATTGCTAAATCATCGGTATCAGAGGCTACTGTTGCATAAGCTCTAACAAAACCGTGTTTTTCTTGAACAGAGATAATATTGTCAAAGGTGTGATTGTTAATTAACTTAATGACTTGGCCGACAGGTGTTAAGCTATTATCGAGTGTATTGTTGAGCGAGTTTTCAATATTGCCGTGGTAACCGCCAAACTCACCTTGCCACGATGTATGGGTATTCCAGTGCACCATATGGCTGACATTTTTATGTTTAAAAGTAGATAAGCTCAATTCAGCAAAGACTAAAGACTTCCATAAATCATTACCGTAGTTTTTGTCTTCATCAATTTCAGTAACAAACTCGGTTACAACCTTTCGTTTAATATGTTTTGATTCATTTTCAGGATAGTTACCCCCGGTGATGCCATATTCGGTAATAATTAATGGAACATTTTTGTGGTTTTTACTAGTGTCGGCATAATGCTGTAGCTTGTCTATTTTACTGGTTAATTTACCTGAAAAATCACGCCAAGCTTCATAAGATTCTGTCCATTTTCTGCCATACATATATTGATGAGGTGATAGAAAATCAATATATTGACCAATATTATCATCTGCCAATGCCTCTTTTATCCAATCTCGACGACCGTCTTCACCAAAACCAATATGAATGGACGGATCAACCGCTTTCATCGCTTTAGCGACTTCTAGATAATGTTTAAAATAAGTTTCTTTATCAGTATGGCTTGCAACTTCATTACCCAGTTGCCAATACTTGATTTTATGCCCTCGAGTAATGTTAGCGTACCTCACCCACTCTACCGCATGTGTTTTAAGGTCTTCAAAAGTCACTACCGTATCTCGATAATGCTTTTGATCATAACCGAGCATATTAACCATAATAAGCGGCTCGACGTTAAGCTCATTGATATACTCCATAAACTCATCAAAATCGAGCGCCTTGGTAAAATAGCCTTTATCATTTACTGTCCATCCTTGAGTGCCAGGTGCGGTGTTCATTGAGGCAACACGAGGGGTTAAACCTTTTATACCGTCATTAAACGGCGCATCAGTAAATAAGTAATTATCGCCAAGGTGACCATAGGGAAAGCGCAACATGCCTAAGTTCATTTCCTTGATGCGCTGCTTCATTGATACTTTTCGTGGCCACTTTTTGTCCGATGACATTAAGAAGTTTAAGTTTTCACCAATAAGCGGTTGTTTTTGTGACTTTACAATTTTGGAGGGGTCAATACTGATAACGTTTTTGGAAGTTGCTTTGGCTGTTACTTTAGCTATTACGTTAGTTATCGAAGTCGAAATAATAACCAAAGTAGCCATAGTGACAAATATTGATCTTTTATTGAACACTGTATTTACCCCGTTATTGCATCATCTGTGAATTACGATAGTAAACGATTACATATAACATTTACAATTTACTATTAGTGTCCAACAATAATTATAATTTTTAAGACGTTATGTTGAAAGTTCCTTTTTTAAGACGTCAACAATAGCATTTACCGGTGTTTTTTGATATTCGCTGTCCATAAATATAACGTTACCGTCTTTACCAATAATAAACAAATTCGGCGCCTTTTCCACACCATAGTTCTTGCCGATTTTTCCTCGTTTATCATGGGTTAACGTCAATTTTAATGCAGACAACTGTTTTTTTAACTTAGTGTATGACTGGTGGCTTTCTTTATAGTTTATCGCAACAACCTTTAATAAATCACTGCCGACTTGATCCTGCAGGTTTTGTAAAATCGACAACTCATTTTTACAGTGTTTGCACCAGGAAACCCAAAAGGACGCGATGACTATTTTACCTTTGAGTTCATCAACATTAACTTCATTGCCTTCTCTATCAGTGCCCAAATAGTTAGGTGCAATATCACCAAGAGTTAACTTAGCATTAGATTTAGAGCCAGAGTTAGACTTTTTATTTTCTTGCGGCTTAGCTACCTGTTCAGTATTTTTAGGTGCTTTACTGTCAGCACTTTTAGCTGCTTTGCTCTGCCTAGTAGCGTTAACGAACTCTTCTAAGGAGACTTTGCCATCATTATTACTATCATACTGTCTAAACTTTTTGTTAGTCTGTTTAACCTGCTTATCTTCACTGTAACCAGCTTTTGTCATCCAATCTTTGGTGGTACCGCGAAATTCATCTTGATCCAGACTTCCGTCATTATGGGTATCGAGTTCATTGAATCGACTTTGTTCCCATTCAGTTATATTCAAGTCTGCTGCATCAACAGCAGTAATGCTCACACATAACAATAATGCTAGCGTACTCATTGAAAATTTATTCATCTAAATTATCCTTTCGTTAATCCAAACTTAACTCTTTGTGCTAAATACTGACTCATTCTGCACAATAGTGATTAATTGGCTTTTGGCCAGTAATCAAAATTCCAGGCATCCATATCAGCCTGTGTACGAGATTCAATCATAAGTTGCTTCATTTTTTCAATGATTTCAGGATGTGCACTGGCAATATTAAATTGCTCGGTTTGATCTAACGCTAAGTTATAAAGTTCTATCGGCGGATCAATGCGGTTCTGCTTATTGTATAAACGTACGGCTTTCCATTGATCTGATTCAATATCTAAACGTATTGCTTGGGCATGTTCGCCATTATTATTGTGAAACTCCCAATAGAGATGTTTATGCTTTTGTTGGTTTGAGCGAGACAATAAAGTCGGCAATAACGAAATTCCATCCGTTTCTGCGGGGGCTTTAACTTCGGCCAAATCGGCTAATGTTGGCATAATATCCCAAAAGGCAGAGACATGATTTGAGTTAGTGTTTTCTTTGATCTTTCCTGGCCACCAAGCAATCGTTGGCATTCTTATGCCGCCTTCATACAAATCACGTTTGTATCCTCGGTTATCACCATTGCTATCAAAAAAGGTTAAATCAGCGCCGCCTTCCCAAGAAGGACCATTATCACTACTAAAAATTACGAGGGTATTTTCATCTAAATTTAGCGCTTTTAATTTGGCTAAGACATTACCAATACTGCGGTCAAGATGCGAGATCATCCCTGCTCTTGTGGCATTAGGTTTTTGCACAGGAATGTAGCCCTGACCACCACCGCCATTAGTGTTTTCTGCAAAGTGACTGTATTGCTCTAACTCTTCCTCTGGCGCTTGTAATGCGGCATGGGGGGCAGCAAAGGATAAATAGAGAAAGAACGGCTTATGCTGGTTTTCTTCGATATACCTTAAAGCATCATCGGCAATACGCTGCTGCGCATAATCTTCACGTTTATACGGCAAGTAACTGGCTGGATCATCCGCATCAGCGCCTTCGGGTAAAAATTGGTGAGGATCTAAATATTCATTGTTAAGGGGAAATTTATCTTCATTCAACCACAAATGGGTTGGGTAGTGATTATGTGCTTGCTTTTGATCTAAATAACCAAAAAAGTGGGTAAAGCCTTGTTTATTGGGTGTGCCATAAGAGTCTGGCCCACCTAATCCCCATTTACCTATTAATGCGGTTTCATAGCCTGCCTTTTGCATTAACGTACCAATGGTTTCTGTACCTGGGCGCAAGGGCATTTGCCCCCATTCTTCTTCATCTAAAAACGTGCCCAACTCGAAATTACCTCGAATTTGAACGGTGCCGGGTTGCTTACCTGTGACTAATGAAGCTCTTGAGGGAGCACAAACCGTACTACCAGCATAATGCTGCGTTAAACGCATACCTTGCTTTGCCATTTGGTCTAGACTTGGCGTTTTAATCTTTGTTTGGCCAAAAGCGCCTACATCCCCATAACCTAGATCATCAGCCAATATATAAATGATATTTGGTCGTTTATCCGTGCGTGTTTGGTTGATATCTGCTTTGTTGTCCAGTAATACCACTTGATTACCATTGTCACTACAGCCTTGTATGCCCACAGTAAAAGCCAGTATTGAAATGATACTAACAAAATTTTTCTTATTAAAATTTTTCATTTGTAAGTCCAAATAATTATTGTGAAACTGACTGCGATTCAATGGTTATTAACTGAGGATTCACCCCTTCACCACTAACAGTTACGGTTATTGTTCCTGGCTGTTCTGTTGTTTGTATTAAGGCTAACACCTTGCCCATAAAGGCTTTTCGGGTTGGTACTTTATGTGGTTCAAGATCTAGAATGTCACCATTTTCAACACCAATCAATTTAGCGGGTCCATCAACAGAAATAGTTAAACGGTTATCGGCAAAAGGAACAAAGTTACCTTTTTTGTCTACCACATCTATTTCTAGGTGCACAACATCACGTTGATTTGCAAAAACAGCCGTTTTGTCGACAGAAGTATTAGTAGTGAATGCAGCACCAGCCGTTTTAACCGTTTCAGTTACAACCTCTTTGCCATTAGTTTTAGCAACCACGGTTAACGTGCCTGCTTGATAAGGAACTAACCAGACTAATTGCATATCATCATTGATGGTTTTTTCACCCAAGGATTTACCATTAAGAAACAACTCAGCAGACTCCTGGTTGGTATAAACAACCACTGGAATTTCTACGCCTTCTTTACCCGGATGAGTCCAAGATGGGTCGAGGTGAACCATGGCTTTTTCTGACCACTGACTTTGATATAAATAATAAGGTCCTTTAGGGAATCCGGCTAAATCAATCACCCCGAAATTTGCGGTGCGAGCCGGCCAACCAAAAGATTCACCCAGATAGTCAAAGGCTGTCCATCTAAAGGTACCTAATAAATAAGGTAAATCACGCGCTAATTTTATTTCATCTCGTATCGGCATACGTACCACTGAATTATCAAATGACGAACCATAAGCACCGTTAATGCCAGGGAAAACTTCAGTCTCAGTTAAATCAGGAATATCATAAACGTTATCTTTGATTTTTTGCCATTTTTCTTGCGGGTTTATTTTTTCCCATGGGGCTGGAAAATCACGCACACGGTAACTGGTTTTACTACGATAGATACCACGGGTATGAATCGTGTGGGTCATTTCAGTACCAATAACGGGGGTATTTGGGTTTTCTTGATGGAAGGCCTCAATTGCTCCTTTAAATTCACCATGACCATTAAAACCGGCGATGGTTAAATAACCACCAGCATAACCTCGGCCTTGAGTGATAGGTCTGGTATCATCAATTTTAGTGGCAAAATCCACTAATATTTTTTGTTGCTCAGATGTATAGCCTGGAACTTCGTTACCAACACTCCACATAATGACACTCGGATGATTACGGTCACGACGCATGAAATCTCTTAGATCTTTCTGCCACCATTTATCAAAGTATAAACCGTAGTCAAACTCAGCCTTTGCTTGCCACCAACCGTCAAATGCTTCATTCATTAATAAGAAGCCCATTTCATCGGCCATTTGATAAAATTCTGGGGCAAAAGGGTTATGGGTAGTACGAATGGCATTAACCCCCATATCTTTCAGACTTTCTAAGCGTTTGCGTAAAACATCATCAGGTACTGCTGCGCCTACAGGGCCAGCATCGTGATGCATACTAGTCCCTTGCAGGATGACTGACTTACCATTTAAAACAAAGCCTTTGTCTGCGCTAAATTCAATTGACCGGATACCTGTTGGCGTATCCAACACATCAATAACTTTACCGTCATCTAAGATTGACGTTCTTAAGGTATATAGGTAAGGATTTTTTACCCCCCACAAATTGGGGTTATTGAGGATAAGCGCTTGTTCTAAAATTTGAGTTTGATTAGCTTCTACCTCAAATATTGAATGCTGATTAGCGACAGTTTTTCCTTGTGCATCAAGTAGCTCTGAAACTAATTCTAAAGATTGACTGTTTGAGTCTTTATTAATTACTTCAGTGGTTATTGCTAACTCTGCTTTGTCCTTTGTGATGTTATTACTACGAACAAAAACACCATGATAGGGAACGTGTTGCTTGCTAACCTTTGTTAACCAAACATGTCGATATATGCCTGAGCCTGTATACCAACGACCACTAGGTGATTGACTATTATCAACTTTTACTGAGATTACATTATCACCTTTTTGCAAATACTCAGTAATATCATAATTAAAACTAATATAACCATAAGGACGGTTACCAAGAAAATGGCCGTTAACCCAAACCTCACTGTTCATATATACGCCATCAAACTCTAGGTTAATGATGTTATTTGACCAGCTTGGATCCCAAGCAATATGTTTTCTATACCAACCGGTTCCTGTCGGTAAAAAGCCGCCAGCGATGCCCGAAGCATTGCTTTTATCATACTCACCTTCAATACTCCAATCATGAGGAAGGTTAAGTTCACGCCAGTCGGTATCGGCGTAGTTTTTGTGTTGTGCCTTGGGATGATCACCCAATTTAAACTTCCAATCAAAATCAATATTTACCCGTTCTCTTGATCTATCGTTGGCAAACACTTTGCTTTGTAAGGGAGATATAATAAAAAACATAACTACAAGAGTTAAGATATAAAAGGTTGCTTTATTCATCATGGTTGCTTATTTCTAATTTTCTAAACAATGTGGCTAATACATCAGAATTAACGTGCTGACTTAACGCGCTGAATTATGGAAGTTGACCAACAGCAGTACTATAAAATGGAAAATTAAGGCCGTAAGTTCTGAACACACACATTTGTTTTTATGGAAGTAAAGTTAAAAGCTCTTTAGGTAAATATCTTAGCTAAAGAGCCCTGTGTACTTTTTTGAAGAATGAAGGATTACCTCAAAATGAGACAACCCTTATTCGTATTGCTTGAAGTTAGAAGTTAACGCGAACTCCAGTATACCAGCTGATGCCTCGATGAGATTGCTCGTAAGTCATATCTGGATGCATTTCACCAAGTTTTTCACTTGAAAGATTACCATATGTCGTTGGTTCATCTAACAAGTTAGCCGCTTGAGCAAATACCGTTATTTGCTCAGTTGCCTTATACGTCACTTGAAAACTCAAGTTTTTACTTGGCAATTGCAGTTTATATTTACCATCATTACCATCTCGATGAGCAGCACCTTCCTGCTGATTTAGGTTTAACCTAGCAGAGAATTTTTTACCGTAATCATACGTTAAGGTAACGTTATAGGTACTGTCTATCCAACCTTCGGGTTGATAATACAATTCCGTTTTTCTCGTCATTGGCGCTTGGCCTGGGTTAGCCCTGTTATAATCTTGCTTAGCATCATGGAAAAAGTCCATATAGTTACCCGACACGGCAAAACCTTGCAAATAGTCACTAATACCACCTAAGTGCTGTCTGAATGAGAATTCCCAACCACTGACCGTACCCCCTTCAGCTTTTTGCTCTGCGGTCATTGGCAAGGTAATTTCTTCACCATTTTCATCTTCAGAGCCTGCAATAGGAATATAGGTAGAGCCTTGCTCATAAATGCCGTCTAGGTCTTTATGAAAGGCAGCAAACGCATACATATCCCATTTCGTAGGATAATATTCAAAGGAAATATCCGCTTGTTTTGAGGTAATTGGCATTAAATAAGGGTTACCGGCGGTACCCAAGGTTTTACTTGAACCTCCACCATTTTCACCTTCAGGAATATCTTGTTCAGGATCGTTCGAATCTTTAAGCTGAATACCTGAATGTATTTCCCCTAAGCTTGGGCGAATCATCGCTTTACCTAGACCTAAACGAATAACTACATCGTCAATAACTCTAAAGTTTACGTTTAACGTCGGTAATACATCCGAATATTTGTTAATGCTGGTAACAAAACCAGGGTTGTCGCCTGGTACCATTACCCAATTTTTACCATCAGGAACCATCTCGCCGGTCTCAGGGTCTTGGATCATTTTTTGTTCAATGCTGAAATCACTCTGATAACTGGTCGCTTCTAAATCAGTTTCATAATAACGAACACCGAATACACCGTCATACCAATCACCAGCAAAACTTGCTTGTACATAAAGTGCCGTGGTATTTTCTTCTAAGTCATAACTTGCAAACTTGTCATTATCGTCGATGATTCTTTCAGGAAAAAATTCTGCTTTATCACTTAAGACTTGGCCGACATCAAAGTAGAAAGCCTCATCATAACCTTGAACTCCGGTTAATTTTTGATAAGAGTTATTGGTAAGTGAGGTATTTCTGGCATGCCAGTCTAAATCACTAATTTGCTCCCAATTCTCAGTATTTTCGTCGTACACTTCATCATCTGCTTTATAATCTTTGGTATTCTCAGAGTATCTAGCACCAAATTTCAACTGATGAACCATCGCTAAATCAACATCATAAGTAAAATCAACTTTAACCGCGGATACCGCACTTTCCATAGTGCTTCGACTATTACTAAGTTGGTTGAATTGCCATAAATCAGGATTATTCATTCGATTTGTTAATTGACTTTGATCTAAGGTATAGGTATCAGGGTCATAGGCACTATTCTCTGGAACAAACGCAATATTATCATCAGGATTTAAAGTTCCGGCATCATCACTGTCACTACCTAAGTATGCAAAACCGTAATCGTCATTATGGTGAGTAAATCCATAGTAATGATTGATATTCTCACCATATCCACCACTGGCTGAGCGCCAGCCATAAAGTCTGTCTGCTGATGAATGAGAAACATCAAAATCGACGGCTAGATCATCGCTAATTATATAGTCAACGTTAAAGCCGAATGCTTTAGTTTCGTCTTTATTTACAACATTGGCATCCCACTTCCCGACACTGTCTCCCCACGCCATACCACTCATCAAATAATTTGTTTCTGGATCAACATCGGCTAGCGCAGGATCACCCAGTTGTCTATCTGGGCTGCCTATGCCCCAATTACTGTTGGTAAAATTTTGACTCACATATTCAAAATTTGAGCTTAAAGCATCAAAGCTCATCACTAAATTATCTGTCGGTGCCCATTGTGCGGCAAAGAAAAGCGAGTCTTGTTCCGTTTCTTTTTTCTTTGAATTAAGCGTACTTGCAGGGTTAGCGAAATCGTCAATGCCATCATTGTTAAAATCAGGAGCCCACACTCCGCCAGTAATCTCAGCATTTTTTATGCCTTCAAAATATTCTGGATCCTTACGGTATGAGCCACCCACTGATAAAGCGAAATCATCAGTCACATGGTAACTAAATAGGCCATCAATTCTTTTACCGTATTTATCACCTTCGGTCATATCTTGTAAAAGTTCATTACTATTAACAGCAGCAGAGAATGATGCAACGTTTCTGTCCACCTCTAATGGTTTAAAGGTTTCCATATTAACTTGACCAGAAATACCGCCTTCTAAGCTATCAGCACGCGCTGTTTTATATACTTGCGCTCGACGAATAGCCGCGCCTGGGAACAAACTTAAGTTAATTGAACGAGAGCCAAACGAGCTAACAATTTCGCGATCATTTAACGTGGTTAATGTATAAGCACCACCCATACCACGTACCGAGATAGTATTACTTCGGCCTTGATCTTGATTACCAGTAACACCGGCTAATCGTTCAAGTGACTCGGCAATACTTTGACTAGGTAATGAGCCAACTTCTTCTGACGATAAATTATCAGAAATAGTAGTAGCGAATTTTTTCATATTGATTGCCGCAACTTCACTTGAGCGCATACCACCAACAGTAATAACTTCAATAGTTGCCTCTTGTTGCTTAGCTAACTTATTAGCGGCTTTTTCTCTCGCGGTAAGCTCTGTACTCGCTTTATCAATTTCCGCCTCTGCCGCCATAGCGAAAGATGGTGCCTGTACATACAGAGCTGCTATTAATGCTAAACTTAATTTGGACTTTTTCATATTTCCCCACCTTGAATCTATCAAGTTATCGTTAATTTGTTTTTATCTATTTATTATTTATCTTATTAACTCAATCTATGCTTTGTATTCTAATTTATGCAGTACATAAAATGTAGTAACTCACCATGTAGGGATAACGTTACCATAATATTTTTTCATCAACAACAACAAATAGCCATAAATGTATTAATAATGTGATTGTTTGTAATGTCGAACTATAACAAAACACTACATCAAACCATTAAAGCAATGTAATTAAAGAAGAAAAAACATTTAAACATAAAGTTCAAATGATTCAGATAGAATAACCATAAAGATACATTCAGGAGAACGGTATCATTTAAAAGCACAATTATGGTTTGATATTTACGCTTTTATATTTAGTTTTCTCTTGCTTTTAAACTATTAATCCGTTGTTGTAATCGTTTTACTATCTCTGGATTTGTTGCGGCTAGATTGATCTTCTCTTTTGGATCATTTTCAATATCAAATAGCTGAGCTGTTTTTTGTAAGCCCTTTTCAATAGCCGTTTTATTGGCCAGCCAATCAGGTGTAGTCCCAATAAATGGCATGATGTATTTCCAATTATTTGAACGTAGCGATAATGTAAAAGACTCTTCTAACATTTCTATTCGAGCCGGCTGGTCTTTATCCAATAATGCCGGTAAGACATTAACACTATCAATAGCTTCACCTTTAGCTAAGGTTACGCCCGTTAAAGTTGCCAGCGTACGATAAAAATCAATATGACTAATAAGAGCATTGCTTTCCCCTTTAGCGATGAGACCATTTGGATAGGTGACTATCATGGGTACACGAGTTCCGGCTTCATAAGCGCTGTACTTACCACCACTATATCCCCCTGCTGGTTCATGTTCTCCACGAAGTTCTTCAGCCATATCGGCATAGCCATCGTCCATTACGGGACCATTATCACTGGAAAAAATGATGAGAGTATTGTCATATAAACCGAGTTTTTTAAGTTCATCAACAATACGACCTGTCATCCAATCCATCTGTAATATGGCATCTCCGCGAGCACCCATGCCTGATTTACCGGCAAACATTTCGTTTGGTACTCTAGGTACATGGATGTCATGAAAGGGAAAGTACAACATAAATGGTTCATCTTTGGCTGACTGAATGAACTCAATCGCTTTGTCAGTGAAAATATAAGGAAAATCTTCATCAACCCACTCAGCTGATTTACCCCCTTTCATCCACCCTATTCGACTAATACCGTTTACTATGGTGCGACTGTGTTGTAAATCTGCTTTCTGTTTTAATAATTCCGGTGATTCAGTGCCGACAGGTCGTTGACCAATTCGATTTTCATAACTGATAGTTATTGGATCATTAGGGTCGAGATTAACTACCTTATGATTTTCTAAATAGACCGTTGGCACCCTATCACCCGTTGCAGGCATTAAAAATGAATAGTCAAAACCTAACTCTATTGGTCCGGGTTTAATATCTTGATTCCAATTGACATAACCATCACCTAAGCCTAAATGCCATTTACCTATTACAGCAGTTTTATAACCTGCTTTTTTCATCATCTTGGGTAATGTTGGTTTGGTATGGTCGATAATGAGCGGCGCATCACCCGGTAAGATTGCCGCATTATTTCTAAAAGCAAATTGACCCGTTAACAAAGAATAGCGTGAAGGAGTACAAGTAGCAGCAGAGCTGTGAGCATCGGTAAAGCGAATACCATCTGCAGCAAGGGCATCTACGTTTGGCGTTTTTATTGCGGTCATACCGTAACTACTAATATCACCATAGCCAAGATCGTCGACATAAAAAATCACCACATTGGGCTTTTTATTTTCTTTATCCGGCGCTTTACTTGGGCTTTGTTCGCAGCCGATTAATGTTATTGCCAACACAGCAAAGCCTGCTGACAACATAAATCTGATTTTTTTATTATTTAACATTATGATACCTATGCTTATTTCTTATTGATTACTTTTTAAATGTTTCGATTCACCACAGGGATAACGCTACCATACAAAGACCTTTACAACAATTCACCCTCTTTATTTATAAGATTCACACTCAAATTAAAAATAAAGACCTTGCCTCTTTAAAACGCTTAATTAACTAGCTGAATTAACAAGGCCTCAACGCCCTACCCACCGAGAATTCAATCGTTATTAGTTAATTTTAAAATCTTTAAACCCCTCTAAATACCAGCAAAAAAAAGGGGGAGAACGATACCACTAAAACTTGCATTTATTAGTCGCTACGTGTTAAAAAGAATACTTTGGCATGTAGAACATATTTCTGCTGTAAGCTTAAGCTGATACCAGTTTCATTAAGTTTGTGATCTTGTTGTGCACCGGAAAAATATATCAAAGCAAGGCGCTCGATTGACTAATAGCTGGCTATTAGGATTGAGAGCAACGCTGCTTTGCCGTATTTTAACCTGCACAAGTGGGCAATAATTTGATGAAATTGGTATTAATCTAACGAGAGAGTATCAATGGTAAAATTTATATCCGAGACAAGACTAAAGACCTTACTTTTAGTCACCCTGAGCCTTAACATAATAAGTTGCAGTAATGCTGATACGTCGAGTACAAGCACAGCGCCAAAAATTGAAAAAAAACCCAATATTGTTTGGTTGATTACCGAAGACAATTCAAAACATTATTTAAAACTTTACGATGACAATGGCGCTGTGATGCCAACCGTCGAGAAGTTAGCAGAAAATGGCTTAGTTTTTGATAATGCCTTTGCTAACACGCCAGTATGCTCTACCGCTAGAACAACCTTAGCTACTGGTTTGTATGGCTCCAACATTGGCACAATGAACCATCGTAGTTATCGAAAAGTCTCCTTGCCTGAAAGTGTTAAACCATTCAGTCAATTGTTAAAACAAGCCGGCTACTACACAACGAATAACGTAAAAACTGATTATAACTTCAGTGACCTACCTGGCATTTGGAGTGAGTCATCTAATAAAGCGAATTGGAAGAACAGAAAAAATGACCAGCCCTTTTTCCATATGCAAACCTTTACCATTACCCACGAAAGCAAGTTGCACTTTAAAAAAGGCGCTATTGAAAATGTTAAAACCAAGCATGATCCTAGCAAGGTTGAAGTAGCCCCGATTTATCCAGATACGCCTACCTTTCGTTATACCTATGCAACAACGTTAGATAACCACCAAAAAGCCGATAATCAAATGGCTAGCTTGGTACGACAACTAGAAGAAGATGGCGAGTTAGAAAATACCTTTATTTTCTATTTTGGCGATCACGGTGGTGTATTGCCGGGTAGTAAAGGTTATTTATTTGAAACAGGCTTGAGCGTACCTTTAGTTGTTCGTGTACCAGAAAACTTCAAACATCTATTGCCTAAGAGTCTACAACAACCGAGTACCCGTGTTTCAGGCTTAGTCAGTTTTATTGATTTTGCCCCAACGGTATTAGAATTAGCCGGTGTGCAAGCACCGCAAGCCTACCCTGGCCAATCATTTTTATCTAAAGAGCTTAGTTTATCAGCGCTAAATCAACGTGATGAAATATTTGCTCAGGCAGATCGTTTTGATGAAAAATCAGACTTAGTGCGTAGTGTTAGGAAAGGTAACTTCAAATATATTCGTAATTATCAACCTTTCTACCCTGACGGCTTAGAAAATTTTTATCGATATAAACAAGTAGCATTTCAAGAGTGGCGTCAGTTGTTTCTTCAAGGAAAGTTAACAGCACAACAAGCATCGTTCTTTCTTCCTAAAAAGGTAGAGGCTTTGTACGACTTAGCTAATGACCCTCATGAGATGAATAATTTGGCAGATAATGTCGATTACCAAACCAAGTTATTACAACTTAGAGAGTTAATGCAGGCGCATCAACGCCAAATCCCCGATCTTGGTTTTATTGCTGAATCGAGATTAGTGCAAACAGCAACCGACAAAAGTTTTTATGATTTGGGTTATGAGCAACACGACCGTATTGGGCAAATGATTAAGGTTGCTGACCTGCAGTTACAGCCATTTAGCCAAATTGAAACGCAATTACTCGCCGCGCTGAATCATAAAGATGACGATATGGTTTATCGTGCATTGGTTGTATCAACTAGCTTTGATCAGCAAGCGATAAAGTTTGCCCCCATAGTTAAAGGACTTTTAGCTGATTCGACAAGCATTCAAGTACGTTCACGTGCGTTAGAGTTTTTAACCATGGTTGATGGCTTTGATCCTAGAAAAGATTTCACAAAATTATATCAAAGTGCTAGCCATGACCTAGAAAAAGTTGAACTACTCAATATTGCTACGTTATTAAAAGAGCAAAAAGGTTTCATATTTACTCAACCCACTAATGCAACGACGCCACTATCTACCGATACACAGCTTGCCAAAAAGGTGAAGGTTTGGTTAAGCAATCGTTGGATATATATTAGCAAATAAGAATAACCAGCGAAGATAACCAACAGTTAAAGCAACAGTTAAAGCAACAATTAAAGCAAGTAAGATGGAGTGTTATTACTCCCTCTTACTCCCCTGTTTTTAGGGTTCTACAACATTTATCAGCAAGCGGGAAAAACAATGAAACGTTTACTTGGCATTTTTTTATTATCGATAGTATCAAGCGCAACTCTGGCGCAAAACTTTTACTTTAATCCACTGACTGGTAAAGATAGTAATAATGGTAAAACTCCCGAAACTGCTTATAAATCATTAAATAAAGTAAAAAAAATAAAAATTAAACCCGGTGACCAAGTGTTATTAGCCGCAGGAATAAATCATTGGGGACAGCTGAAATTAGAAAATTTTCAAGGCACAGAAAAACAACCGATCATTATCAGCACCTACCAAGCAGATGAAAAGGTTAATGATGAAGTAAAAAACGCTTACGCCACAATTAATGCAAAGGGGTTTTACAACGGCATAAGTATTGTAAATTCTCAATACTTACAGGTGAGCAATCTTAACGTTACCGCCCCAGATGGTTTTATTTACGATTGGGTTAAAAAGCAAAGTAAAAACAAAAAAAGTCCAATGCGTATTGGCGTGATGTTAGAAGCCAGTAAAAAAGGCACTTACTCAGGTATAACATTAGACAATATTATCGTTAACAATGTGTTTTTTAATCCCCCTGGCATAACACGTTCTATCAAAGAAACGCATACCGCTAACGGCACTGAAAGTTATAGCTTTGGCATTCGTGCCTTTGCCAGAAATGGCGGTAAATTTAATAATTTAGTTATCCAAAATTCAACTGTTTCTAATATTTCTCATACGGGTATAAAACTTAATGGTAAAAAAGCCACGATTAATAATGTTACGTTAAGTAACAACAAGGTATTTGATATTGGCGGCCCAGGCATACAAATGAGCGGCGCTTCAAATGTACATGTTTATGGCAATATAGTTAAAAATTCAGGCAGCACTAAAGACAGCCGTAATTGGGGCCGTGGAAGTGGTATGTGGACATGGGGAAGCTCGCATGTTTTGGTTGAGTATAACAAATTCCTAAATGCTAATGGCCCTGCCGACTCTGCTGGTTTTCATATTGATTTTAACTGCGACAACATTATTGTTCAGTACAATATCAGCGCTAATAATGCCGGCGGATTTATTGAGATTTTAGGTAATAATTACAACAACGCTTATCGCTATAATGTCAGTATCAATGATGGCTATCGTGTGAAGAAAAAAGGCGTAGCATCACAAGAAGGTAAAACGTTTTGGTTTAGCGGTTTCGTTGGTAAAGATAAAGAACGTCATGGTCCATATAATAGCTACATCTATAACAATACTATTTATGTTAAAAAAGAAATCCTCAGTAAAATTGCAGTAACACGAGTATCAAAAGGCGCATTAATTGCCAATAACATCTTCCATATTGTGGGTGGTAGTAAGGCTGTTAAAGGTGACCAGTATAGTCCTGAAACAACGGGTGAGAGTCATGTTAAAGATATTCTCTTCACCAACAATGTATTCTTAAAAGAAAGCAACTGGCCTAAATCGATTCTAATTCAAGATAGTGCGCCAGTATTTGGTGACGTTCAATTTGCCAACCCCGGTGGCACAAACTTAGCCGATTATATTCCGCTTAATAAAGCGCTTGTTGAAAATAATGGTATTGAAATTCCACACATCGTTAATGATAAACATGGCTTATTCAAAGGTCTTACTGTTAAGCATGATATTTTGGGCAACCCTATTATTGGCAAACCTGATATGGGTGCTATCGAAATTAGTAAAGCCGTTCAAACTAAATGATAGATATATTAAATTCACTATGCAGCCAATAATTGGATTAACTATGAAAAACCTTGTTTTGGGGGCATTAACATTAGCTCTGTTTATTACCAATGCCCAAGCAGAGAAAATGCATCAAGCCGATTCCACTGCGCCAAATATTTTATTAATCATGGTCGATGATTTAAATGATTACCAAGGCGTATTTGGTGGCCACCCACAAGTTAAAACCCCTAACATAGATAAACTTGCTGCGAGTGCTGTACGTTTTACCAATATGCAAACCAACACCCCTGTTTGCCAGCCATCACGTAATAGTTTATTTACTGGGGTTTACCCGCACGACTCGGGCGACTTTGGCTGGACAGCAAAGTATAAACACCCGGTGTTAAAGCATAATAAAACCATTATGGAACTGTTTAATGAGAATGGTTATTTCACCTTAGGAACCGGCAAGTTAATGCACGGTAACAAAACGCCCGAATGGCAAGAATGGGGTAATGAGGTAAAGCATAATTATGGACCGACCATATTTGATGGTAAAAACTTAACCGCCACTAAAAATGTTCCTGCGCCGTTTAGGAATATTGGCGCCATTGACGGCTCATTTGGCCGACTTTCAGAAGGTGGTGTTTCACTAGGTAAAAAAGGTGAAGCAGGTTGGGTTATGGGTTGGACCAAAGCACCATTTCGTTATCTAAGTGAAAACGACCGTGATCTACTACCCGATGAAGCACATGCTAAATGGGCAGAAGAAAAGTTTACTGAACTCGCCAATAAAACGTCTAAACAACCCTTTTTTATGGGCGTTGGTTTTGTTAGACCTCATACCCCACTCTACGCCCCTGATCGTTTCTTTGACATGTATCCACTTGAATCAATTACCTTAACGCCTTGGATGAAAAATGATGTTGATGACACTCATTTCAAAGAGAACTTTCCAGAAAATGGTAAAGGCTTAAAATATTACCGTGAATTAGTTGCCTCCTATGATGGTGACCGCGAAAAAGCTATGAAGGTATTTTTGCAAGCTTACCTAGCATGCATCACTTTCATGGATGAACAAGTAGGTAAAGTCATTGATGCGCTAGAATCTCATCCGTCATTAAATAAAAATACGATTATTGTCTTTACCAGTGATCATGGCTGGCAAATGGGTGAGAAAAACTATTTATTTAAAAACTCTCCTTGGGAAGAAAGCGCACATATTCCCCTTATTATTCGCCCAGTTATTAGCGCTACTAATAACAAAGTAAGTAATACTTCTGTTGAGCACCCCGTATCGCTTATAGATATATTTCCAACACTTGTTGATTACGCTAACTTAAAAGGTGATCACCGAAATAATGACAAAGGTGGTAGATTAGGTGGCTTTAGTTTACGTCCTCTTTTAGAAAGTAAAAACTCAGGAGAATCCGCACCACAAAGTTGGCAAGGACCAAATGGTGCGCTTACTGTGGTTGGTAATTACGCTAACAGCGGCAAAGAAAAAAGTGTAGCTAAACAAAACTATTCATACCGCACCAAAGACTTCAGATACATTCGTTATTCAGACGGCCAAGAAGAATTGTACAACCATAAAAAAGATCCCTATGAATGGAAAAATATTGCTAAGCAGAAAGAATATCAAACAATCGTTAAGCAACTAAAACGCGAAGTGACCGCCATTCTTGGCGCTTGCATCGACTCTGCCCTATAAGGTTATAATATGTCACTTATTAAAGGCTTCATCAGACTGTACTGCCTTATAAACCTTATATTTTGTGCGAGTGCTTTTGCTGATAATAGCCAACTCAATGAGAATAAGCCCAATGTATTATTTATCATTGTTGATGATCTTAACGATTATTTAGGCGCTTTTGGCGGTCATCCGCAAAGTAAAACCCCTAATATTGATGCGCTTGCTGCTCAGTCAGTGCAATTTACCAATGCACAAACCAATGCCCCTGTGTGCCAATCATCGCGTAACAGTTTATTTACTGGTGTTTATCCACACCAATCAAAAGACTTTGGTTGGACGCCATTAACAAAGCAACATGTGTTAAAGCACAACAAAACCTTTTTACAATTATTCCGTGAAAATGGTTATCAAATGTTGGGAACAGGAAAGTTACTTCATAAAAATCAAAAAAAACTATGGCATGAGTGGGGCGTACCTGAACGAATCAACTATGGCCCGCATGCATTTAATGGGTATAAGATAGTTGGCCACCCTTCGGTGCCTGAGCCGTTTAGAAGTATTAATATTGTTGATGGCTCATTTGCACCCTTGACCGATGTGCCAACTTTTGACTTAAATTCTAGCTTAAGCTCAACTGATAAGGTTAAACATGCGCCAGGCTGGGGTTATCCACACAAGCCTTTTAATTATATAGATGAAGATAATCGAGACCGTTTACCTGACGAGCAACACGCAATTTGGGCAAGTCATAAATTAAAGGCACTAGCGAATATTAAGAGTAAACAACCCTTCTTTATGGGAGTAGGTTTTGTTCGCCCGCACACGCCGTTATATGCGCCTAAACGTTTCTTCGAACTGTTCCCACTAGAAACCATTCAGCTGCCTACCATCAAAAAAAACGATCTAGAAGATTCGTTCTTTAAAGATAATTACCCGATGACACAAATGGGCTTAGCCTATTTTAAAGCGTTACAAGATTCTTATGAAGATGATGACGAAGGCTTAAAAAAAGTCATTCAAGCCTATCTTGCTTGTATCGCTTTTATGGATGAACAAGTGGGTGTGGTGTTAGATACCTTAAATAATTCAAGCTTAAAAGATAATACTATCGTGGTTTTTACCAGCGATCATGGTTGGCAATTTGGCGAAAAAGATTATCTCTATAAAAACTCACCATGGGAAGAAAGTGCAAAAATTCCGATGCTGTGGAAAGTACCGGGTAAAAGCGAAGAAAAGTTAAAAGTACAACAACCGGTATCTTTGATTGACCTCTACCCTACTTTTATCGAACTGGCTAACTTACAAGGCACCAACGTTAAGTCTAAAGGTGCCGCTACGTTAGGCGGCCACTCATTAGTGCCTTTACTTACCTCTAGAGCTATCTCATCAGCTACATCAAGAGTTACATCGAAAGCCACCTCAAAAAATAACACCAAAAATGCTACGCAATGGCAAGGGCCAAAAGGCGCATTAACGGTAATGGGTGTTGGCATTGACACCCCCATTGAAGGTTTAGCCTTTGGTACTAACAAACAGGCCTTATGGCACGTAAAAGTGATAAAAGACTTGCCCGATGAATATATCTGGCAACAAACCTATTCATATCGCACTCAAAACTGGCGTTATATTCGCTACAAAGATGGCCAAGAAGAACTTTATGACCATCAAAGTGATCCGTATGAATGGCATAACTTAGCGTTACATAAAAAATACCAGACGATAAAAACGGATTTGTTCAAGCAAATGTCTGAAATTATCGAACATCGATAAATAAAATAATGGAATGTTGTACAAATTTGTTAGTAATACGTCCTATGACTAACACTAACAAATTTTTCAAGGAATTCGGCTCTTTTTAGGTGAATGATATCCAGTTTATTCATTACCTAAAATTGAAGAGATTAAACCGTTTGAACATAAGCAATGATCACAATGATGGGTGAGGCTAGTTTGAAAAAAGAGCATAATAATTATTCCATTCTGGATACTTTTAAGGATCATGAGAATGCGTTAAAAAAATACATATCGAAATTTTTTTTACCGTCTCATGAGATTGAAGATAGTGGTGTTTTTAGAATAAATGAAGCTCCCTTTAAGTATATTATTGATCAAGCAAAGCTGAGTTATCGTCAACAACAAATTCCGCCACTATTAACAAACTATCAGAAAACCTTATTTATGTTACTGACTGATCAAGCTCAACCAATGCCAATGGATGAAATTTTTGCTGAAAACTTATTGCCTAATGACAGTATTGATATGTTATTAGCATCAGTAAAACAGACAGTAACCAAGGCAGGAAATATTATAAAAGTAAGTAAAATAACACCAAGAAATCAATTGACTGGTCGTTTTATAATTGAAGGAGAGCTTAGTAATGTTGAAGTGTTTTTTATGTTAACTCCTGAGAAAAACCCTTTGATTCATAAGCTAAAAATTTAAAATTTAAAATTTAAAATTTAAAAATATAGCAATGCACTTACTATCACTATTAACATCAGAATATATCAAGATAAAATATACATGAATATCAAAGCTAAAAAATCAGTATTAACCTTGTTTGCTTCGTTCGTCTTTGTCCTGACAACAAACATTGCTCACGCGCAAGTTAAACTCGCAACGGTGTTTGCCGATTCAATGGTTTTACAGCGAGAACAGCCCATTAATATTTGGGGCACTGCTACAAAAAATGAAAAAATAGAAGTAACTTTGAATGGTATAACCTTTCAAAGCCAAGCCAATAATCAAGGCCATTGGTTAGTCAAATTGTCTGCGCAGCAAGTTGCTACGGGACAATCAATAAAAGTTGTTGGTGAGCACAGCGGTAAAGCTAATACGATTAAGCTTAACAACATTGCTTTTGGCGATGTTTTCTTAGCCTCTGGCCAATCAAACATGGAATTTAAAGTTAAAGAGGCGTTAACAAAATTTCCACAAGAAGATAAGCTCAAACACTATCCCGACATTCGTCAATTTAAGGTCAAAAGACACTATGACTTTACCGGTCCTCAGCAAGATGTAGCTAGCGGAAGCTGGCTTACTGCCTCTTCGGAAACTGTAGGTGAATTTTCTGCGGTCGCGTGGTTTTTTGCCAAAGATTTATATCAAAAACACCAAGTGCCTATTGGTATTATTTCATCAAATGTTGGTGCTAGCCCGGTTGAGTCATGGATGAGTGTTGAGTCATTAACAAGTTTTCCTGACACCCAAGCACTGGCTTATAACTTGGCTGATAACAAATTTATTGAACAACTTAAAAAGGACTACGCGCAAGAAAGAGCCCAGTGGTGGCAAGAAAACCCAACGGCTAAGAAGTTAGCATTTGAATTTATGCACCGCACAAGTCTAGATTTCAAACCTGTCGGCTTATATAACGCGATGATTGCGCCACTCGCTAGCATGAAACTGTCTGGAGTAATTTGGTATCAAGGCGAAAGTAATACGCCAGATCCTGTTCGATATTCAGAAAAATTCAGCACCATGATCAATCAATGGCGAACCCTATTTAACCAACCACAACTGCCCTTCTTATTTGTGCAATTGGCTAACTTTCAAAAACCTGATCAGCAACCTAGTGACAGTGCTTGGGCGGATATTAGAGATCAACAAACTCAAGTGTTAAAAACAGTAAAAAACACCTCTATGGCGTTAGCGATTGATGTCGGAGAGCGCCACAATATTCATCCCCTAGATAAGAAAACCGTTGGTGAGCGCTTGGCTTTAGGTGCACGACATCTGGTTTATGGTGAAACGAAATTGAATTACTTAAGTCCACTCGTTGATAACGCGAAATTAACCAATGGCCGAGCAATTATTAACTTTAAACACATCAACAAAGGGCTGGTAGTTAAAGGCGAAAAACTATTGGGCTTTGCCATTGCTGGCGCTGACAAAAAGTTTATCTGGGCAGAGGCAACCTTATCTAGCACTAATACGAAGAATCAGGTAACGGTATGGCATGACAATATTAAGTCGCCTAAATATGTGCGTTATGCATGGGGCAACAACCCTGAAAATGCAAATTTATACAATGACCAAGGATTACCTGCTACCCCTTTTAACTATGACTTTAAATAGCAGAAAAGCAAGCCGGTATGTTGGATAAATTGAAAGCATTAAACCAAACATAGCAAGAATTATAACAAGAAAATAAAAAGAATAATTACAAAGGAATAACAACGTGAATAAACATAAACATAAACATAATGTAATTAATCACTCGATAAAATTGAGTGCTATTGCATTACTTGGTCTAGTCGTTTCAGCTTGTGGCGCAGACTCAGAAAAGGCTGCTGATACTAGTAAAGTAAGTACAAGTGAAGCCAGCCATGCGGTAACCGATACAGCACCTCAACAAATCAAACCAAGTAGTGGTCAGCATCGCTTATGGTATAAACAACCTGCTACTGATTGGATGTCGCAAGCACTACCTATAGGCAATGGCTATATGGGCGCAATGATCTTTGCTGGTGTTAATGAAGACAGGATTCAATTTAATGAACAATCTCTATGGGCGGGTGGCCCAGGCAGTAGTGTGAGCTACAACAGTGGTAACCGTAAAGATGCACATAAAGCGTTGCCTGAAGTTCGTCAATTGGTTAGCGAAGGAAAATTCGAGCAAGCAGACAAATTAGCGGCTCAAGAATTAACCGGTAGCATTAGCAAAGAAGAGAAAAATGCCAAAGGACAAAGTTTTGGCGACTTTGGTGCTTTTCAAGCGTTCGCTGATGTCTATGTAAGCCAAGAAACTACGAACAAAGCCACGCTAGAAGAAATGCATTACTCGCGTTCACTTGATCTTGAAACTGGCGTTGTTAGTGTTAAATACCTTGATGACCAAATCAATCATAAACGTCAATATTTTGCTAATTACCCTTCCCGCGTAATGGCATTTCGTTATGAAAATGATGCCAAAGCAGGTACTGACTATAGTGTTCGTTTTGACTCATTACATCCCTATCAAGTAAACAGCGAAAGCAATACGTTAATTTTAACGGGGAACGTTGCTGATAACGGCATGAAGATGGAAGCAAGGTTAGAGATTCGTATTGAAGGCGGTGCCCTTAGTTTCAAAGATGGTCAAGCCGACATTGTTGGCGCCAAAACCGTGACTTTAGTGCTTAGCGCTGCAACAAATTATCAAGACAATTCGCCAACGTATCGAGGCAATGACTACACTAAGTTTAACCAACAAACCTTAGCATCTGTTGCCAATAAAAATTATCAACAATTATTAATAGAGCATATTAATGATTACCAAGCCCTCTATCATCGCGTTGCACTGACACTCGGCTCTGGTGGTCAAGAGAATGGTGCTCAATCTCAATCGAATATTCCAACTGACCAACGCATATTAAATTACTCTAAAACACCTAGCGACGTTAATTTAGAAGCGCTGTTTTTCCAATACGGTCGTTACTTGCTAATAAGCAGTTCAAGACCAGGTTCTTTACCGGCTAACCTGCAAGGTAAATGGAATGATTCTCTCGTTCCTGCATGGGCATCTGATTACCACTTCAATATTAATGCGCAAATGATTTACTGGCCCGCTGAAGTCACTAACTTAGCTGAAACCCATGAACCTTTTCTTGAGTACACGCAAAGTCTAGTTACTCCAGGTCAAGTCAGTGCTAAAGCCTTTTTTGGCGTTGATGGTTGGGTAGTTAACACCATGAATAACATCTTTGGTTATACCGCTACTGGTTGGGGTTTTCCTTGGGGTTACTTCCCAGCTGGGGCTGCTTGGGTGAGCCAACATCAATGGCAACATTATGACTTTAATGGCGACAACGCCTTTCTTAGCGATGGTGCCTTACCAACCATGGAACAAGCGGCATTATTTTGGTTGGAATACTTGCAAGAGAATGAACTAGGTCAGCTAATTTCACTACCAAGTTATTCACCAGAGCACGGCGGTATTTCTGCTGGCGCATCAATGGATCATCAAATTGTTTATAACCTCTTTACTAACTACCTAAAAGCTTGTCAGGTTTCCTCATTCAGCTGTGCATTCACAGACAGAGTAGCAACAGCAAAGGCCAAACTGTTACCACCGAAAATTGGCAAATGGGGCCAATTACAAGAATGGGCTGAAGATCTTGATGATCCAAACAGCAAGCATCGTCATGTTTCACACATGTTTGCTATTTATCCAGGTAACCAAATTGGTCGGCTTAGCACGCCTGAGTTAGCAGATGCAGCAAAAGTATCGCTCAATGCTCGAGGGGATGGCGGTACAGGCTGGTCTTTAGGTTGGAAAATTAATTTATGGGCTCGTTTAGCCGACGGTAATCGTGCCCACAAATTACTACAACGCACCATGCGTTCAGTGGGTTATAAAGAAACAGATAGCTCAGGTGTGTTAGTGAATAACAGCGGAGACTATGACAGTGGTGTTTATCACAACTTCTTATCTGCTCATCCTCCTTTCCAACTTGATGGCAATATGGGCGCAACGGCTGGTATAGCAGAGATGTTATTACAGTCTCATGATAGCGCGATAGAGCTGTTACCTGCCCTACCCGATGCTTGGCCTGATGGTGAAATTAAAGGCTTACGTGCACGTGGTGGTTTTGAAATAGACCTCGCTTGGGCTGATGGCAAACTTAAGCAAGTCAATATCCGCAAAGCGGGTCTTACGGCAACGGATAAAAACGTTACCTTAAAGTACGGAGCTAAAGAAATAAGCTTTATTGATAGTGCTAATTTGTCTATTCAATTTAATAGTGCGCTGACCTTCTTTTAATGCCAAAGAAATTTAAAGTGGAGTTTGAGGGGAAATATGACAACTTCCCCTTCGATGACAAACGTAAATACTGAACGGCCCAAAAGTCATTTTGGTCTAATTGTAGCTACTTCTAAAAACGGTATAAGACAACAAATTATGTACAAAATAACCATGTTATTGTTTCTCTGTTGCTTACAAGTTGCTCATGCGAGTCAGGTTCAGCCTAATATCATTTTAATTTATGCCGATGATTTAGGCATTGGTTTAATCGGTCACCAAGGGCAAAAAATAATTTAAACGCCTAACATTGACCGTTTGGCTAATGAAGGGATGCGTTTTACAAATGCTTATTCAAACATGTTATGTGCACCAGCAAGAGCTTCGTTATTAACTGGTTTTTCGGACGTTAGAAAACCCGGTTTTAGTTATACAAAGGGTAAAATTTACCAAAAAATTAGTACTAATGATTTATCGGTTGAACAAGTAACAAAGGCATTAGATGCAACTTTCCCTCCTATACCTAAAGAACAAGTATTCCTTGCTCAGGTCGCTCAGCAAGCAGGCTATAAAACCGCACAATTTGGAAAGTTAGACTGGGGTTTTGCTACCACACCAAACCGCTTAAAACGGCACGGTTGGGATTATCATTTAGGTTATATGGATCATGTTAGAGCGCATGGTTTTTATCCGCCATTTCTGTTCGAAAATGGCAAGCTTAAACCGATCAAAGGTAATAACTTAGTCAATGGCGGAAAATCTTTAGAGCCAGAAACTGAGCAAGCGTTTCAAGAACGTTGGAACCGACAAGGTAAAGAGGTTTATTCACAAGATATTTTTATTTATGGCGTACTCAACTTTATTCGCAATGCTAATAATAAAGAACAAAAACAGCCGTTCTTCATTTATTTCCCCACGCAATTGCCTCACGGCCCTGTTGCTATTCCCGCAGTGCATCCTGACTTTGTAAATGATCGGCGTTTAACCCAAATAGAAAAAGAATATGCCTCTATGGTAAAAAGGCTTGATGATGATGTTGGTCTTATTCTCGATGAATTGAAAACACAAGGGTTAGACAATAATACACTAGTGATTTTCACTTCTGACAATGGTCATGAGCTTTATTACGCGCAACAAGGTCGGGCAGAAAAACCTTACCGTGACTTAACTACAGGTAAATTATTTGATAATTATCAGCACAAATATTATAGCGAACTCGCCAATGATGTCTTTAATGGTAATGGTGGTCGTGCAGGATTAAAAAAGAGTAACTTGCAAGGTGGGGTCAATGTTCCGTTGCTCGCCAGATGGCCAGGTAAAATAACAGCTGGTGCAGTAAGCAATAGACTTGTCGCCAGTTATGACATGTTACCCACCATTGCGGAGTTGGTTAAATACCCCGAAAAGTTAGCGGTTGATGGATTGTCGTATTATCAAACTTTACTTGGAAATGACTTAGGTAAAGAGTTAGGAAATGAACTAGGTCAAGAGTTAGTAAAAGAAGACAAAACAGCCCATGACTATATTGTTTACGGTTCTTTTGAAGGGCCAATTTTAGTCACTAACGATGGCTGGAAGATACGTAGCTATTTACCCAAAAAAGCATTCGAATTATTTTATTTACCTGATGATAAGGCTGAAAAAAATGACCTGTCTGTATTGCGACCAAACAAGCTTAAACAACTCAAAAAATTACTCATTGATGCTTGCGATGGCGATTCAAACAATGGCTTTGTTTCTTGGCAACAGTTTAGTTTAGACCCTCAATTTTAGAAAAATAACAAGGTCATTAGCTTGAATTGTTGTGCAAATTAACATGCAAAGTGTAACTAACGGCAAATAGTACCCTAACCTCAACCAAACAATCATCGACCACACCTTAAAGAAAGACTTATTCTTGCATCTATAAACAGAGTTATATAGAGTAACACCAATAAAGTGGGAACGTTACCACCTCCTTTTATTTAGCAAAATAGACTTAAGTCGTTATAACTCAAGGAACTGTTCAGTGAGCAATATTATTAAATCGTTTTTAATACTCGTTTTTGCCGTTAGCACCAATGTTTATAGTCAGCAAAAGCATGCTAATACACAATCACTTGATGGTGATTGGCAAATTATTTTTGATAAAGAAAATATTTCGAGAGCTAAAAAGCTTTATAAAAATAAAAATTTTCTAGCACAATCTAATATTCAAAATATAACAGTACCGAGTGTTTGGGAACTTGAAGAAAAAGATTATGAGGGTGTTGCCGTTTATCGTCGCAGCTTCACTGCTCCTAAAAAATGGCAAGATAAAATCACCCATATTTCATTCGATGCAGTAAATTATCGTGCTGAAGTCTATCTAAATGACAATGTTGTTGGCGTTCATGAAGGCGGCTTTACTCCCTTTAGCTTCCGCATTGATTCAATGCTGAACTTTGATAAAGAAAACATCATAACCTTGCGTGTACTTGGCCCCATATTATTAGACACAGATAAAGTAATAGATGGTATTGGTGCAATGGAAACTCCGCAATGGCGTGGCGGTATTAGTGGTGGTATTTGGCAATCGGTTCGCTTAGTCGCTACTGAAAAAAGCTACATCAAAGATGTATATATTCAACCAAATTACCAAACTAGCCAAGCTAAAGTGACTTTATCAACGACCAACTTTGGTGAGTTCAGCAGCCAAGATAAAGTAAACTTTACTATTACTGAAGTCGCGACAAATAAAGCCGTTGTAAGCAAACAAATTAGCCACAAATTTCAAGCAGGTCAAAGTAAACTGTTTGAAACCATTGACATTCCTAATGCCAAAACATGGTCACCGAGTAATCCCAATTTATATAAACTAACTGTGAGTATTGAACGCCAAGGTAAAGTGAGTGATACCGTCAGTGATCGTTTTGGTTTACGTGAGTTTTCAGTCAAGGACAAACGTTTTGTATTAAACGGTAAAGAAATTTACGTTAAAGCTGTATTTCTTGAAGGTGTTTACCCCATAGGTATTGCTACACCTGTTGATTTAGACTTAGCGCGTAAAGAAATAAGACTAGCTAAAGAAGCTGGATTTAACATGATACGCCCTTGGCGTCGTCCCCCACCACCTAAATGGCTAGATTTGGCCGATGAAATGGGTGTTTTAGTCATAGGTTCGCCAGCACTTGAATGCATGGACTTACCGGTAAGTACCCCTGATTTACCCCGCAGAGTAATTAATGAATTAAAACAAAGTATATTACGAGATCGTAATCGCGCTAGCGTGGTGATGTGGGAGTTGTATAACGAAGTTCGCCGTCCTATTTTAAAACAAATGATGACTGAAACATCAATGATGGCACGTGATATTGACCCCTCTCGTTTAATATTAGACGAGTCTGGTGGCTGGGCATTTGGCGCAAAAGTTTATTTGCCAAACGAACGCGACTTTATTCCTTTTAATGACGTTCATACCTACCCTGGCCCCAATGTAACGAACGATTTTTACGATAAATTTTTAGGTGTTTCTTACACCAAGGAAGAACGCAAAAAATTAAATATTAAAGGTAACCCTATTGGACATAATCTAAAAGAAGGGGCGACATCTTTTGTCTCTGAACTAGGTTATGGCAGCTATGTCGACTTTGATAAAGTTAACGCCCGTTTTGCTAAAGAAGGTAATCCACTTGCGCCACCTACACGCTATCATAAGCAGTTAGGTACTCAGTTATCTGAATTACTTAGTTCAGAGCTAAGTGATATTTATGCTTCACCGCTAGATTTCTATAATGAACAACAAGAAATTCATGGCAAAGCCAACGCCCGAATGATTGAAGCTACCCGCGCTAACCCAAAAATAACCGGTTATTGTGTACACGCGCTAACGGGTGGAGATTGGGTGATGGGCGCAGGGCTGCTTGATATTTGGCGTAATCCAAAAAAAGAAGTGTATAACCGTACTCAACAAGCTAACCTTCCGCGCATTTTAACCATTCGAACCTTTCCACGTTCGGCTTATCAAGGCGAAAAAGTACGTATCACGGTAAAAGGAATAAATGATATTGAAATGCTTGCTGGTAAATTTAACGTATCGGTGACCGATTCTCACGGTAAAGTGATTTGGCAAAACAGTTCAAACATAGACTTTAACCATGCTATTTCTGACTTACTTGACCATAAAATTTCAACCGATAACTTATCTGGTACCTATGCGGTTAGCGCCGAAATAATTGATGATCAAGACAACAAAGTAGCAGTCAATACCTTTGATTTTGATGTTTTTAATAATCAAGCTCCTTCCACTTTAAAAAGGTTTGCCGTTGCTGATCAAACAGGCTCTGTTAAAAGTTTCTTAAATAAACAAGGTGTTAAGTTTTCATCATTTAATAGTGATACCTCTATTTCAACACCTGTTATTGTTGCTATGGCACTTAAAAAGCAAGAAAAGCAAGCAGCGTTGAATAAACAATTAAATCACTTTGTTAAACTCGGTGGTAAAGTCCTCTATGTACAATTTCCATTTATCGGACCTAAATGGACTGATGGAGTATTAAGCAAAGGTTTTGCTATTAATATGCCAATTAATATAAAAATGAAAGCTTCACAGGGGTTATGGGGTGGCATGAGCCATGTTGTTGCTGAACATCATATATTCAATGGGCTTCCTTCTAAGCAATCCATGCAAGGTGTTTATGAAAACGTACGTGCAAGTATGACTATGGTTAACTTAGACATCACCACAAAGCCAATAGTTACCGTAGTCGCTAATGATAACTTTCCTGATATGACCTTAATGAAACGCCACTACCAAGGAACAGGTGATGTTTGGTCTGGTTCAGATTTATCAGAAGTAAAACACGGTAAAGGCAGTATGTTGCTATCAACTATGAAGATAGTACCTAATTTAGGAAAAGATCCTGTCGCCGATATACTTTTAATGAATTTACTGAGTTTTATAACTCAGTAGGTGCCCCTTTATGAAATAGAGTTAGTTTTTATTTCAATAGCTATTGCTCTCAATAGGTATATTTTTTACTATCAAATCAACAATAAAAAACGAAAGGAAAATCACAATGAACAAAGGTCAACTAGTAGACAAAATTGCCGAAGGTGCCGATATTAGTAAAGCTGCAGCTGGTCGTGCATTAGATAGTTTTATAGGTGCTGTTTCAGCTGAATTAGCAGATGGTGGTGATGTTGCACTAATAGGTTTTGGTACGTTTAAAGTGTCAGCTCGTGCTGCCCGTAAAGGCCGTAACCCGCAAACAGGTGCTGAAATTCAAATTGCAGCATCAAACGCTCCGGGGTTTAAAGCAGGTAAAGCATTAAAAGATGCCTGTAATTAAAGACCTATTAAAATTACTTAAATTAATTTTATTTCTCTTCTCTACATCCACCGACTTATAGTCGGTGGATGTAGAGCCCCTTATCAATTTACTCACCCGTTTTTATTGACCTGAAGACAAGTCGAACAAGAGTAAATGAAAAGAGGTAGATTGTAGGTGACTTTTTAAGTGACTCAAGCAATCAGTTTAATATTTTAAAGAAGATTTTTTAGGCCGCAGTGTATTAAGTCTTTTGTTTATATGGGTGGATACATCCACAGGTATGTTATCTCGATGTTTAAATAAGTTTTCATCAAATTCATCTAACTTACTTTTAAGAAACTTTATTCTTTGTGGCCCCACCTGTGAAAATGCAATATCTAAGTTCGTTAAAAAAGGAGAAAAGTAGGCATCAATAAAAGTTTTACTCTTTTGCTCTTGTTCACTAAGTATTTCACTAGCATGTATCACTTTAGCATTATCTGCCTCAACTTTTTTACGGTGTTTATTTTGAGCGCTGATGATCGCTGCATGCTCGTTTTTTATTTCAGCACGCTCATCCCTAACTTCTTTGTGAAATTGTAGTATTGAACTGGTCAGCTGCGCCTTCTCATTTATTATTTCAACAATACTATCTTTAAACTCTTGTCGTGCATTGACAGCCTTTTCATTGAACTCTATTATTTTTGCATTATCCACTTCAACTTTAGCCTTCAATTTGTTTTCTCTATTGGCCTGCTTTTCATTCATATTTTCAGTTTTCTTATTCAAAGCAACAGCAGCTTTTTTAAGTTCGATTTTTTGTTCTATTACTTGGTCTGTAGCTAACTTAAGTTCAGCTGTTTTAGCTCTTAGTACTTTCATCGATACATGTGTATCCTTCGAACCTTTCACACCACGCTTCAAACCAAATTTTTTTACACTGATTGCATACTCTGTTTGCATTCTGGTTAGACTTTCCTTTGTGAAAATATGATTAGCACAAAGTGACATTGACTCATAAGCATCTCCTAGCTCATTAACCTTCTTTTGAGCTTTATTTTGTCGCTTTCTTTTGGCTTTCATCTTAATGGGTACAATTATACAATGCATATGAGGAGATTTTTCATCGTAATGAGTTGATATTTGAACAACATTATCTCCGAATTCTTTCATTAACCATTGTTTACTTGCTCTTTCCCATTCATCGATTTTTTCGGCGGTATTTTCTTTATAAAACTCAGGAGAAGCAGTTAATAAAATCTCCATAGCTAAAACCGAATTTTTTTGTATTCTTAAATCAGGATATTCTTTAAGTTTTGCTCTGACTAACTGTGGAATTGTTTTATCACTACCGTCATGGGTCCAGTGAATATTTTCAATACCTTCTTGTGCATTAGGTACATCCATCTCACGATAATTATGTTTATGAACAATGTATAAAGTATGTTGATGTAACTTTGTAACACGAAGAATTGCAAACAGTTTCTTTGATTCAGACATGACTACTCCTTGTCTATTTTGTTAGTCACTTCCTGTGACTTAATGTGCCTTAAATGGCGGTACTATTCTTTTAGATCATAGTATGTGTGCTTTAAAAGCATATACCATATTTTAACACAATATTCTTGCTGTTCTTAAATATTTTATGATTAGTATTAGATAAGCTAGAGCTAGCAGTCATACACATTACCTGATTACGATAATTTTGAGTAATGATCCAAAAATATAAATTTCCCCCATAGTGGTCAATCGTTCAAAGCTGACCTTTGGATTGGATACAGCCTATTGCTAGCTGTTAAAATCTATATTGACGAGGATGTGTCAATTCTCAGATCAATAAATTACTGATAGTAATTATAGTTAATTAGACATCTGTATTAATATTACACTATTGTTGAACAAGTTTATTACTGACACTTAGGCTTTTTGAACTAAATAAAATGAGTCTTTAGTTAATTTAGTATGACGTTTTTCAATTGGTTTTACTTAACTTAAGTAGCCATTTTTCCCAAGAAAGCAGTGCACTTAATTTCTCTTTTTGGTAATCATACCGGTCATAATGACGAGAGGACACATCCTGTAATGCATGATTTTGCAGACGGTCACGAGTCGACTTATCGACACCTAAACGACCCATATGAGTCTTAAGCGTACGTCTTATGTCCTTGGGCTGAAATGGTGGTGTCGCTCTCTTTTTACAGTAGCTTCTGATAGCTTGTGCCACTGTCGATGTTGGCATTGATTCATGTAAATTATACTTTTTAGGGAATAAAAGTTCACCTGAATCAGTCAACTCCGACAGCTTTTTTAGTTGCGTAATGGCTGATTCAACAAGTGGTACTATGTGAATTTTCCCGTTCTTTGATACACTACTTTGTATCGTCCAAACCCGATTTTCAAAGTCAATATCTGACCACTGTGCAACAGATAGTTCATAAGGACGTTGACCACCAGTAAGTAGTAATAATTTAATAAACATTGCAACCTGATTAGAGAAATTACCGTCATCTAGGTGATAAAGGAGAGCCGCTATTTCTTGCGTTGAAAGTACTCTATCACGGGGATTTTCAGCTGAGGACTGACGAGGTATAGACGTAACGGGATTAACATCAATAAGATACTTTTTACCACGGCGAGTATAGCGAGGATCGTTATCAAATTTGATACCAAAGTTAAAAGCGCTCATGATATATGAACGCACTCTATTGGACTGAACCTCAGCTCTTCGTTGTATCAAACAACTTAAAATTTCACAGACATCATCAGAGGTAACTTTAACAGCATCAACTGCTAAAAATTGCTTCATGTTTTTTAATAATTCTCTTCTAACCGTCTTAAAAGTCCTCTTTTTTTCAAGCTTCATATGGTTTGTGTAATCGTCAATTAGCTCTTCAACTGTGCCGGCTTTATGTTCAGTTTCTTTTAATAATTGCAGATTATTTAAGTGATTTTTAAGACTTTGATTACCATGTAAGCTATGAATAACCTTAGCCAACTCACGCATTTTTTCACGAGCACTAGCTAACGTTAACCCCATTAAATCATCAGGTGAATATTGCCCTAAAATCGTAAACTCGCGCTTCCCTTTATAGCGTTGTAATAGTCTAAACATCATAGAACCAGAAGGGTTAATATTAAGGTAAAGAGACCCAGTTCCTCGAGGTAGATCTGCAACAGAAACTAGCACGTCATACTGACTTTTTCTCGCAAAAGCCCCCTTGTTTTTCTTAATTAAAGCATCAATGTCTGACCTTTTATCGACTCTCATAACCCCTCCTATTTATTAGATGAACACCATCAAACGTAAATGCTAAGCGATATTTTTAATATCATTTGCGATACCTTCGAGGGTAGATGACAGGTCATCCGGAGAAAATTTTGCAAGTAATTTAAGTACCTCTAGTTTGCGATTTTTATCGTTAACCATATTAGGTGTTCCTCTTCTTAATACTTGAGGAAGCTTAATAACATTTATAGTTTTGTTGGTCTTACACTCCGGTGTTTTACTTAAAAGCTCAGTGCGCATAATTGAAATATTCTTGGGGTAATCAAAGCCCAATCGCGCTGAATTTTTACTGATTGAATAAACAAACACCTCCCCTTCCCCTAAGTAAAAAGAATCACCTTCAATTAATCGAATAGTTACAACTGATCCATTTGAAGATTGAATTTCAACGTGAACTGCAGACATTGTGATATGAACGACCTCTAACAGATCTGTTCCAACCATAATTGACTCCAACCTTTTTCTAGATAATGACAACATAAATATTACTCCATAAACATAAGTACACCCAATGGTGTACACAAATAATACACAGCACTTACCTTTATGTCAACCATTAGGTGTACTGATTATAAAAATGATCTTTATGAAATGTTAACCAATCGGTATACAATTAAGATATATGATGTTATTATTGTCAACCAAATGGTATACAGATGAACGATAAGCAAGAATTCACATGGGATGTGATTTTGGATGAAGTAAAGAAAGTCTATGAACTCAAGTCTGACAATGCACTTGCAGAGAAGCTTGGGAAAACTAGGTCCTTTATTTCGGCTGTAAGAGTAGGTAGAAAAACTATTTCTATTGAGATTGCTGAACAGTTATTCCATCTATTAGGTATGAATATCGATGATTACGTGCATCCATTATTCTTACCACTAAAGAATATAAAATATACAGAGCAAGGTATTGAACTACAAAAGATAAGAGAATCATTAATAAAGCGCTCCGCAGGTTGTTGTGAGCTATGTGAAGATCCTGCGCCTTTTATTTTAAGTGATGGTTCGCCGTTTCTAGAGTCTACTTTTATCGAGCAAGGCGCTAGTAATAATAAATATGAGCAATGTAATTTTGCAGCTCTTTGCCCTAATTGCCACCGTCAGTTAGATATATTGAATAAAGAAGAAGATATAAAAAAACTATTAGCGAAAATTAAATAGCTATTAGTCATTTAGTATTTAACGGTAAATATGTAATTGCCAAATTAATTGAAAATAATTCAGAATCGAAAAAAAATTGAGCTAATATAGCTAGCCAGCCCAGTAGTTTTGAAGCAAGGAGGTTTCAATGGGAAGGTTAGTATCAATAGTGGAATACAGGGAAAAAAGATTTATGACAGGCTCAGCTCCAGATCTAAGAACCATCAAAAAACTTATTGATGAATGTGAAATAGTTGGCCGTAAGATAGGTAAAAAATATTACATAGAAGTCGATGACTACTACCGTGAATGTTCTCCTATTGAGCGAGACATACTACATCATGGCTAGACCTCGTTCACATAAACACAAGGATCTGCCAACAGGTCTTGTATACCGTAAAGATCGAGCTAGCTATGTTTTCACCCGAATTGATGGTTCTACTAAAAATCTTGGTAAAGATCGTAAAAGAGCCAAATCTCTAGCGTTTCAATATAACGCTACTTTTAGGGTTGATCCAGAACTATACCACGAGGTTTCTTACTCCAAGGTTGAATCAGAGCCAAACAAAATCAGCAAAGTCACCATTGGTGAGTTATTACCTGCTATTTTCACCAAAATTTCAGAAGATAAAGAGTGGTCATCTAAAACATTAAAAGGCCACCAATGTAGGTTCAATCTGATTCTTACATTTTTTGGCGAAATGATGCCTGACAGTATTAGTCTCCCTGATGTAAATCTATTCCTAAAAGAAAGCAACCCGACTGATTCTAAAGGCGTTTTTAACAGGTATTTAGGTCTACTCAAGTTAATTTTCAACTACTGCGTTAGCGATTCAATCATGAAAAATAACCCTGCAAATAAAAAAATCAGGAGGACTATGATAGCCAAAGATGAGGCTGAAATAATTCGATTAACCACCCAAGATTTCGCAGCGATTCATAAACATGCTGGTCTACAAGGTATCCAGTGGTTACAAATAGCAATGGAACTATCTTTACAGACTTCCCACGCAGTTAACGAGATAGCAAAACTCAAATATATCGACATAGAAGAATATATCAGTATTCAAAGAGACAAAAATAAAAAAACGGCTGCAAGTCGAGTGAAAATACCAATGAATTATGAGCTCGAAGATATAGTGCAGCGTAGTAAAGATGGTATTGATAGCCCATATGTCATACATTTCTTGAGACAAAGAAGATACCTTAACCGACCACTTGCAGCCGGTTTAGAGCATCCAACACAACTCCGTAATGAAAAGATCAGCCGTGCGTTTTCAGACGCTCGTGATGAGCTCCGTTTATTTGACCATATTGAGAATAAAGAGGATCGTCCCTCATTTCACGATATCAGATCGCTCTCTATACAACTCCAAGAAGCAAGTGGTCATGATGCACAAAAAAGAGCAGCTCATTCACAACGAGCTTCAACAGAAGTTTATAAAAAGGGTTACGTGCAATGGAATGAGGTTGCTGATGTTGTAATCGACTGGAGAGAACAGCCAGATAAAGATGATCACAAGTAAGGAAAATTGCTACATTAATTTATTCATAAATATAGTGTTATATTAATTGATATTTACATCAATAACTTACATTAAACAACTCGTTGCTTTTTCCCTTTTAAACGACTAACATTTTAATATGAACCTTGTTTATTCGAGTCAAGTTTATGAATAGTTCTGAAGCTATTACTCCACTAGATGTAGTTTTTGCCAAATACTTCAATAAGGAAGAAATAAACTATTTATCACCATTACTCATTAAGTCGGCAGGCAGTGAGGAAGAAGTTATCTCATGGTTTCAAAAACAAGCAATCCCCGCTTTTGGAAATAGAACAGCGATAGATATGTGTAACAGTAATCAATCGAAGTGCCTTATAGAGTATGTTCAATCTATAGAGTTCGGTGCGTTTGCTTAAAGAGCGAAGCGCCATCAATTACCTTACTTATCAATAGTGATAAAACCTATGCCCTATTGCACTAAAAAAATAATTATAGATATCGAACAGACTTCGTTAATGCAGGTTCTCAATAAGATGGCTGTAACTAAGTTTAAAGCGCATAGAGCCACTTGTCTGAATAATGGTAATGTAAATATAGACGGTGGCTTAAACGACGTTCGAGCAGTTCTTAGCGACCAAGTGGATTTAATTAAGTTTTGCTGTCGTTATACTAGAGATGCTCCGAGAGTAGAGTCAATCATTAGCGATTTTGTAAATGAAAATCCTAATTGTAAATTAGCTTAAAATTTTCAGGTACAACATGTCCCAAGATGATTATTAAAGCTCACTATTGCCACACTGCGGACATTAGCATTTAACCTGTAGTGTTGATTCGGATTAGAATTTGTATCGATAACGCCTAATTAACAGGCAAAAAATAGTTGGTTAAAATAAGCGACGCAGGAGCAAAAAACAACTGTTTTTTGTCCTTGTTTAATTTCTTGTTAGGGTTTTATTGCTTATGAAGTGTAAACAATGTTCGTTGCGACGCTAACTGTTTAGCCGATAAAATTTTAAAATAACCAAGTGATATACCAGATTTTACAAAAGCATAACTTAGCGTACTTTGTTTATCAGGAAACACGGTGTTAATTTGATCTGGTTGCAATTCAATTTCTATTAACTCTTCATATGATTTGAATAATGAAGGTATAACATCTAAACCATCAATTTGAATATTTTCCATATACTCCAACCTTAATTATGACTTAAAACCCTAACGCCCCAATAAGGGGCTAAGTAATAGTTGGCTAAAATGTG
>NZ_PJAQ01000029.1 GCF_002836775.1 Colwellia sp. 12G3
TAGTTCCCTCTTCAGTAGATAAGGGCACCCAAAACCAATTCTCTAATAATAGAATTAAAATAATTATTGGCTTTCCTACTTTATTGTAGGTCATTCGGACGCGGGATGGAGCAGCCTGGTAGCTCGTCGGGCTCATAACCCGAAGGTCGTCAGTTCAAATCTGGCTCCCGCAACCAATTCTTAAGTTAGAATTAAAACAGCTTGGCTTGTTTAAGTATTTACTAACAT
>NZ_PJAQ01000030.1 GCF_002836775.1 Colwellia sp. 12G3
CTCTGCAGCTTCGGCTTTTTCTTCCACGACTGGCGCAGTATTCGCTACGGAAGCAAGCAAGGCATCTATATCATCTGGGTCTGTTACCTCTGCAGTTTCAGCTTTTTCTTCCACGACTGGCTCAGTATTCGCTACAGAAGCAAGCAGCGCATCAATATCATCTGGGTCTGTTACCTCTGCAGTTTCAGCTTTTTCTTCCGCGGGTGGCGC
>NZ_PJAQ01000031.1 GCF_002836775.1 Colwellia sp. 12G3
ATGTACTGCTTACCGGAGTAAACAAGTAACATCTGCTCAATGAATCCTGTCGTGATACCAATCCACTAATTAAAGTAAAGTGATATCGCATTACATAGTCGCTACCTATCTCGCTAGAAATAAGTAACTATATTTATTTGCATGAACATCATTCATTAAGCGTTTTTGTTCTCCCGAAGGAAAACTATGTAAAACAAGATT
>NZ_PJAQ01000032.1 GCF_002836775.1 Colwellia sp. 12G3
GGATTTATAATAGATGATCAAAAACAGTTACGTTGCTGCTAGAGTCTCTTTCAGATAAAAGAAATGTAGGTAATCAATTTTATTAGTACTTAAGAAAACTTGTTCCCAAATTTTTAAGAAATTATAAGAGAAAACAGAGCCTTGATTTTACTTAATGTGTATTGCAGACGTTTTTGGTTAATACATTAATAAGACATGCGTATTAAATTCATCTATAAAGTTTTAGAATAGTGAGCTGTAGAAATTGATTAGTTTAAATTCCTATTTACGGTTTAGAAGCAAGGGAGAAAGTTGTTATTTTTTGTAATTCGCTATGTAATTCATATCGACACATTTAAAAGCTAAAAAATATTTATACAAGCTAGTACATTCTTAACTGACTATAGTAGCTAAAATCGACCTCTAAGGCGCTTATGATGTGAGTATTAAATTATATTAATCGAATTTAGTATTTCTTCGGTGAATATAAAATATTCGCACAAATATAGTGCGTGTAGCGCCCTTATATCTTGCAAAAAAAGACAAGTTAAGTATACTTGCGCAAACTTTTTAGACTTAAAGTTTTTACTTTAAAAAATCAGTGTTTCGTACGAAAAATCTCGTATAAGAAATTAAAAAAACTATGAGAAATGAACTGACAAAGCAGGGCCGAAAATTTGCCTATAGGCAAATCGCTTTGATAATTGCAATTACGCTCATTTGTTCACTGATAATATATTTCATTTGGGGGTTTGAATCCGCCAAATCGGCTGTGTTAGGCAGCCTGATTGGGATAATTCCCAATTTATTATTCGCATATAAAGCATTTAAATATGCTGGTGCGAGAGCGTCAAAGATGGTTGTAGAGTCTTTCTTTAGTGGCGTGAAACAAAAAATGGCATTGATGGCGCTACTTCTAGGTTTAACCCTAAAGTTTGTAGTTGTAAGCCCACTACCCTTTTTTGGTATGTTTTGTTTAGTTATGGCTTTGCCAATAATAACGCCGTTTATTATTAAGCAGCAGCGGTAATTTACTTTTTTATTTTTTAAACTTTAATAATTGGGAAATTAATATGTCATCAGGCGCTGAGTTAACCAGCCAAGAATATATTACTCACCATCTCGCTAATTTGAAAGTAGGTGACGGCTTCATGGCTGTTCATTTAGATTCATTGGGATGGTCTGTATTCTTGGGTTTGGTCTTTTTAACGATTTTTCGTTCCGTTGCTAAAAAAGCGACTCCTGGCGTGCCAGGTAAGCTGCAATGTGCAGTAGAAATGGTTGTTGGATTTGTTGATGATAGTGTTAAAAGCACTTTCCATGGCAAAAATGAGTTAATTGCACCACTAAGCTTAACCATTTTCGTATGGGTTCTATTGATGAACTCTATGGATTGGGTTCCAGTTGACCTTTTACCTCACCTGATCCATTGGACTACAGGTATGGAATTGGGCGACATTTATATGAAGCCAGTTCCAACAGCTGATCCGAACATCACTTTTGGTCTAGCGTTAGGTGTCTTCATCTTAATAATTTTCTATTCAATTAAAGTAAAAGGTGTTGGTGGCTTCATGAAAGAGCTTACTACACAACCTTTTGGTCACTGGTCTCTATACCCAGTAAACTTTATCCTTGAAACGGTAACTATGCTAGCGCGTCCTTTATCACTAGCTCTTCGTTTATTCGGTAACTTATATGCAGGTGAGTTGATTTTCTTACTTATCGCAACAATTGGTTTATTCCAATTACCAGTACACTTTTTATGGGCAGCCTTCCACTTGTTGGTTATCCCATTACAAGCGTTTATTTTCATGATGCTAACTATCGTATATCTTAGTCTAGCGCATGAAGATCACTAAATTTGTCGAAGAAAGGTATAAAATCCAAGTGGATAAATAGCTTTCTTCATCAAAAAAGAAATTTTTAAACTTTAACTTTAAACAATCGGAGATAAAAATGGAAAACTTTGGCTTAATGTATATTGCAGCGGCTTTACTAATTGGTTTAGGTGCTCTTGGTACTGCTATTGGTTTTGGTCTTTTAGGTGGTAAATTCTTAGAATCTGCTGCTCGTCAACCTGAACTAGCACCACAACTACAAGTTAAAATGTTCATCGTAGCTGGTCTAATCGATGCTATCGCTATGATCGGTGTTGCTATTGGTTTATACATCTTATTCGTTAAAATTGGTTAATTTTACCACTTTTTTTTTAAACGAATAATTGATAGGAGGTACGCACAATGGATATTAATATGACCCTAGTTGGCCAATTAATTGCGTTTGTCGTATTTGTAATATTCTGTATGAAGTATGTGTGGCCACCAATTATTGGTGCCATCGAAGAACGTCAAGCAACTATTGCTGACGGACTTGCTGCTTCAGACCGTGCTGCTAAAGATCTTGAGCTTGCTCAAGAAAAAGCGAAAGCTCAACTTAAAGAAGCTAAAGTTCAAGCTGCATCTATTGTTGATGCTGCTAAAAAACATGAAGCTAAAATTGTTGATGAAGCTGCCGGTAAAGCACAAGCTGAGAAAGAAAGAATCTTAGCAACAGGTCATGCGGAAATAGAAACAGAACGTAACCGTGCTAGAGAAGAATTGCGTAAAGAAGTTGCAATTCTAGCTGTTGCCGGTGCCGAGAAAATTCTTGAGCGTACAATTGATGCCGCTGCACACAGCGACATCTTAGATAAACTCGTCGCTGAACTTTAAGAGGAAAGAGCTATGTCTGAATTGACAACTGTCGCTCGTCCTTACGCTAAAGCAGCGTTCGATTTTGCTGTTGAAGCTAAAGCAATTGATAGCTGGCTAGTCCAGTTAACATTTGCAGCTGAAGTTGCTAAAGATAGTGCCATTAAAGGTTATATATCTGGCGGAGCTTCAGTAGAGCAAGCACAAGCATTATTTTTAAATGTTTGCGGTGAACAAGTAGACAGTCAAGGCCAAAACTTTTTGAAAGTAATGGCCGAAAACGAACGTTTGTTGGTGCTACCACAAGTTCTTGAACAATTTATAGCGTTAAAAGCTGATTTTGATCAAGAAGTTTCTGTGGATGTAACCTCTGCTGTAGAAATCACTGCAGAGCAAAAAACAACATTAAGCGCCGCGCTTGAAAAGCGCTTGGCACGTAAAGTAAAGCTTAATTGTTTTGTTGATGCGAGTATCGTTTCCGGTTTAGTAATTAAAGCTGGTGACATGGTAATAGATGGTTCTATCAAAGGTAAATTGAACCGCTTAGCAACAACACTACAATCTTAGATAAGGGAACAGAGCATGCAACTGAATTCCACTGAAATCGCTGAACTGATCAAGAATAGAATTGAACAGTTTAACGTTGTCAGCGAAGCTCGTAACGAAGGTACTATCGTTTCTGTAACAGATGGTATTATTCGTATTAATGGCCTTGCAGATGTAATGCAAGGTGAGATGATCGAACTTCCTGGTAGCCGTTTTGCTATCGCGTTAAACCTTGACCGTGATTCGGTAGGTGCGGTAGTAATGGGTCCTTACGCTGATTTAGCGGAAGGCCAAAAAGTTAAAGGTACTGGTCGTATTTTAGAAGTACCAGTAGGACGTGGTTTATTAGGCCGCGTTGTAAATACTCTTGGTGAACCAATTGATGGCAAAGGCCCAGTTGAAAATGATGGCTTCTCTCCAGTAGAAGTTGTTGCACCAGGTGTAATCGAACGTAAATCTGTAGACCAGCCTGTGCAAACAGGTATTAAGTCTATCGATTCTATGATTCCAATTGGTCGTGGCCAACGTGAATTAATCATTGGTGACCGTCAAATCGGTAAATCAGCGATTGCAATTGACGCTATCATCAACCAAAAAGACACAGGTATTAAGTGTGTTTACGTTGCTATCGGACAAAAAGCTTCTACTGTAGCGAACCTTGTTCGTAACTTAGAAGAGCATGGCGCGTTAGCAAATACTATTGTTGTTGTTGCATCGGCTTCTGAAGCTGCAGCATTACAATACTTAGCACCATACGCTGGTTGTTCTATGGGTGAATACTTCCGTGACCGCGGTGAAGATGCACTAATCGTATATGATGATTTGTCAAAGCAAGCAGTTGCTTACCGTCAAATTTCATTACTTTTACGTCGTCCGCCAGGCCGTGAAGCATACCCAGGTGATGTTTTCTATCTTCACAGTCGTTTATTAGAACGTGCTGCTCGTGTAAACGAAGCATACGTTGAAAAATTCACGAAGGGTGAAGTTAAAGGTAAAACAGGTTCTTTAACTGCATTACCAATTATTGAAACGCAAGCGGGTGATGTATCTGCTTTCGTACCAACAAACGTAATCTCAATTACCGATGGTCAGATTTTCTTAGAATCTAACTTGTTTAACTCAGGTATACGTCCTGCTGTTAACGCTGGTATTTCAGTATCTCGTGTTGGTGGTGCTGCGCAAACGAAGATCATCAAGAAACTTGGTGGCGGTATTCGTTTAGCTTTAGCCCAATATGCTGAATTAGCTGCATTTGCTCAATTTGCATCGGATTTAGATGACGCGACTCGCGCTCAATTAGAGCATGGTCAACGCGTTACTGAATTGATGAAGCAAAAGCAATACAGCCCATTGTCAATCGCTGAAACAGCAGTGTCATTATTTGCCGCAGAAAAAGGCTATTTAACTGACGTTGCAATCAACAAGATTGTTGATTGTGAAGCGGCGTTACATGCATATGTAAACAATGAGCATGCTGAGTTGATGGCTACTATCAACGAAAAGGGTGACTACAATAAAGATATTGAAGCTAGTTTGAATAAAGCACTTGAGTTATTCAAGTCTACTCAATCTTGGTAATCGAGTCTTTAATTAAGTAACGTTTTCGGAGAAGAGTCATGGCCGTTGGTAAAGAAATAAAAACCAAGATTGCGAGTGTTAAAGGCACTCAAAAGATCACAAGCGCTATGGAAATGGTTGCCGCTAGTAAAATGCGTAAAGCGCAGGATGGCATGGCGGCCTCTCGTCCATATGCGACAAATATACGAAATGTGATCGGTCATATCGCGCTTGGTAACTTAGAATATCGTCATTCCTATTTGGAAGAGCGTGAAGCTAAGCGTGTTGGCTATATTGTCGTCTCAAGTGACCGTGGTTTGTGTGGTGGCTTAAATATTAATTTATTTAAGAAAGTACTTGCTGATGCTGCTGAAAAGCAAGCATCAGGTGCTGAAGTTGAATTTTGTGTAATTGGCTCAAAAGCTACTACCTTTTTCAACAATATGGGCGCTAAAGTATCTGCACAGATATCGGGCTTAGGTGATTCCCCTTCACTAACTGACTTAGTTGGTAGTGTAGCGGTAATGCTTAAAGCTTATGATAACGGTGAAATTGATAGGCTACACGTTGTGTATAACAAATTTGTTAATACTATGACGCAAGAACCGACAATTGATCAATTGTTACCTTTACCTAAATCAGATGACGAAGCAATTAGTCATCGTTGGGATTATATCTACGAACCTGATGCTAACTCTTTGTTAGATAGTTTATTAGTTCGTTATATTGAATCTCAAGTATACCAAGGTGTTGTTGAAAACATTGCTTGTGAACAAGCATCTCGTATGGTTTCGATGAAAGCCGCAACAGATAATGCGGGTGATTTAATCGACGATCTACAATTGGTATACAACAAAGCGCGTCAAGCGGCAATCACTCAAGAATTGGGTGAGATTGTTGCTGGTGCAGCTGCGGTAGGGTAAGCAGAATAGTTCGGTGACGAATTAATCTGATAACAATTTTCGTAATTTAACGAAAAGTTAGCTGAGCGAAGCTTAGCTAACTTAAATTAAGAGGAATAAACATGAGTACAGGTAAAGTCGTCCAAATAATTGGCGCAGTTGTGGATGTTGAATTTCCACAAGATGCCGTACCTCAGGTATATGACGCAGTAAAGATAACCGAAGGTGACCTTGAAGGATTAGTACTTGAAGTTCAACAGCAGCTTGGTGGCGGCGTTGTACGTACTATCGCAATGGGTTCTTCAGACGGTTTGCGTCGTGGACTGAATGTAGAAAATACAGGTCAAGGTATCCAAGTACCTGTTGGTGTTGAGACTTTAGGTCGCATCATGAACGTACTTGGTGAGCCAATTGATGAAGCTGGTCCTATTGGTGAAAAAGAGCGTTGGTCTATTCACCGTGAAGCACCTGCTTATGCTGACCAATCAATGTCTAACGAATTGTTAGAAACTGGTATCAAAGTAATTGATTTAGTTTGTCCATTCGCTAAGGGTGGTAAAGTTGGTCTTTTCGGTGGTGCTGGTGTTGGTAAAACAGTAAACATGATGGAACTTATCCGTAACATCGCTATCGAACATAGTGGATACTCTGTATTTGCTGGTGTTGGTGAGCGTACACGTGAAGGTAACGATTTCTATCACGAAATGAACGATTCTAATGTACTTGATAAAGTATCGTTAGTTTACGGTCAAATGAACGAGCCTCCAGGAAACCGTTTACGTGTTGCCTTTACTGGTTTGACTATGGCTGAAAAATTCCGTGACGAAGGTCGTGACGTATTATTCTTCGTAGATAACATTTACCGTTATACTCTTGCGGGTACTGAAGTATCAGCACTTCTTGGTCGTATGCCATCAGCCGTTGGTTACCAACCAACACTTGCTGAAGAAATGGGTATACTACAAGAGCGTATTACTTCAACTAACAAAGGTTCAATCACTTCAATCCAAGCGGTATACGTACCAGCAGATGATTTGACGGATCCAAGCCCTGCAACTACTTTTGCTCACTTAGATGCAACTGTTGTATTAAGTCGTGATATTGCTTCGCAAGGTATTTACCCTGCGATTGACCCACTAGATTCATCTTCACGCCAACTAGATCCATTAGTAGTTGGTACTGAACATTATGAAACTGCTCGTGGTGTTCAAACAGTATTACAACGTTACAAAGAACTTAAAGATATCATCGCCATCTTAGGTATGGATGAGTTATCTGAAGAAGATAAGCAAACTGTATTCCGTGCACGTAAAATACAGCGTTTCTTATCTCAGCCGTTCTTCGTTGCTGAAGTATTTACAGGTTCTCCAGGTAAATATGTTTCATTAAAAGACACCATCTCTGGCTTTAAAGGCATTTTGGCTGGTGATTTTGATGACATGCCTGAGCAAGCATTCTACATGGTTGGTTCTATTGAAGAAGCCATAGAGAAAGCGAGTAAGATGTAATTATCTAGTAAGTACTTACACCAAATGTAAGTACTTACAGTAAAAGAGGTCGAGTCAAATGGCATTATTAACTGTAAATCTGAATGTAGTAAGTGCTGAAGAAAGTTTGTTTTCTGGTAGCATTAAATCATTACAGATCACAGGTAGTGAAGGTGAGTTAGGCATTATGCCTGGTCACGCACCTTTACTGACCTCACTAAAACCTGGTATGGCACTTATCACCAAGGACGATGGTAGCGAAGAAGTTATCTATCTTTCCGGTGGTATGTTAGAAGTTCAACCAAATAACGTAATCGTGCTAGCTGATATTGCTACACGTGCTGCAGATTTGGATGAACAGGCAGCTCTTGAAGCTAAGCAACGTGCAGAAGATAATATGAACGCTCATGGCGCTGATGTTGACTTCGCAGCTGTTGCCGCTGAATTAGCTCGTGCAGTAGCGCAATTACGTGTTATTCAAGCGACTAGCAAGCATAGCTAATATTCGGTTACTTTTAATAGTAACTAGATAGATGCCTACAGATTTAGTGACTTCTACGCTTAAAAGTAAGCGTTAGAAGTGAACACAGATACTGATTAAAAAAGCCACTTTACTAATTTAGTAAAGTGGCTTTTTTGTGTCTGTAAAAATATCAAGGATGTACGTTAGCCGTTTATAGGTACTTCTGGCAGGCTTAATTAATTATCGGCAGTAATTTTGGCAGTGCTAAGGACTGATTAATAGCGAAACTATCGAAAGCAGTCCACTGCTCAATCGCTCGTTTTTGCAAGGAGTTATCGACATTAGAATCACTTATATTGTCTAAATACCATAAGCCATTAATAAAATAACTATAGAGAATATAATAAGTCAGCAATTGGCTATTAGGTCGATAACTTGGAGCCAACAAAATATAATTACTTGTTATCTCACTTATATGGTGAACTGAAATATTATTGACTGCAATAAACATCGCTAAGTCATATTCCACTGGTGCTAAATGGGCACATTCAAAATCGATTAGCCAAGCCTTGTCGACCGTATCGATAAGGACATTAGTGAAATTGAGATCGCCGTGGCAAACTACGTTAGATACTTCACAATGAGCGATATGATCATTAATGAAACAACTCAATATATCAGTGATACTTGCTAATCTATGTCTTACTTGTGCGTTAAATGAAGTAGGGTTAGTGAATAGCCCATTAACTGACTTAGTGCAGTCTAAAGTCGGAATAGATAGATCGTACTCTGGAGTTGGTAACTGGTGAAGTGTTGCCATGAGAGTGAGTGCTGTTGAAATCTGCTCGCAGCTGTTTAACTCAGGTTTTGCTAGTGATGTCCCTGTAATAAATTCAGTTACCAACCAGTCATTATCATGATAACTGACACAAGGGCTTAAGCCACTGTTCGAGCAAATAAGCGCAGTATAAATTTCTGTAGTAGCGGTATCTTGATTGAGTTTTTTTGCCAAATACTCTTGTTCTGATGTGCTCACTTTGACGCAGGTATGGCTCATACCATTAGGGAGTAAAAAAATCTCTACAATGCTAGTGAAGCAAGGCAGAGATTTAAGCGAGTTAAGGTCTGATTCAATAAGTGTCATTAAACTTTCTCAGCTTAGTTAATACTTGATGGCTGCAGGCTTACCGACGCCTTTTTATAAATTTTTAACCATTTAACATAGCCATAACAAGCAACAATCACAAAGATTACGAATAAAACAGTGGTCGGTATTAAGCCTTTCTCAATATATAAATAGATAGAAACCAGATCAATAACAATCCAATAGAGCCAATTTTCTAGTACTTTTTTAGTCACTAGAAAGGTAGCAAATATCGCATAAACAGTGGTAAACGTATCTAAGTAAGGAAAGTGGGCTGGAGTAAAGTTATCCATAAGGTAGCCTAAACCTAGCGCAAGCAATGCTAAACCCAGACAGACCTTAATGTGCCAATTAAGTTGCCAGCTAACTACAGTTAGTTCCGATGACCCCTTATTACTCTTATCAATTGCTTTAGACCATTGCCAGTACCCATAAACCGCCATAAGTAGATAATAAGCATTTAAAGCGCTGTCCATTAACAGTAAAACATCATAAAAAATAAACGTGTACAGCGCTGTACTAATAAATGCCGCGGGCCAACACCATAACGAGCCTTTAGCGGCTAAAATCACATAGGCCAGTGACAGCATCATAGCAATGAGTTCAAGCCAAGGTAGTTGTTGGAAGTAGGCTAGTATACTGTTTAAAACTTCTAACATTAGGTTTCCGCTTCAACTTGTGAACGATCACCATTAATAAATTTACAAACAAAAACTGCAGCGCCAGTTGTTTTATGCACGTGTTTAATTTCAGCCATTACGTGAGTAACCGCGAGATCATAATCACCGAATACTTGCGTGCTCATACCGTTAGTTATGACTTTCAAACCTGCTACAGCCCTAAGCCTTTTTATAAAAGCCCAAATTTCAGTTTTATACTGTTCTTCTGCTAACGGGTAAAAGCTCAGTTCAATGGATATTTTCATTATGTACCTTAAAGGATGTTCGGAAGAGATATTACCTCTTCCGGCTTTAATATCAGCAGTGTTTAAAATTGATAGTCTAACGTAGCGCCAAAAACTAACGGCTCAGAAAGTTGGGTATACTGTTTTGCGGTATAGCCATCACGAGGATCATTACCAAAATAAAAACCACGGTTAGCGTAGTCTTCATTGGTTAAATTACGCCCCCAAATTTTAACTTGCCAATTATCTTGTAGATAAGCAACAGAGGCATTAATAAGTGCAACCGCTTCAGAGTGTTCATCATGGCTATCAGAAAAATAAAAGCTATCTTTACCATCAACGGATAAATTAATTAACCAATGGTCATTTGGTTGTACATTAATACCGACATTGAATTGGTAATTAGGTGCATGAGCTTGCTCACGGCCGCTTAATGAAACACCATCAGCATTAACAAAGTCATTAAATTCAGTGTCCAATAAACCTAAAGATCCATAAACGTTCACTAAGTTATTTAAGTACCATGCTGCTTCAATTTCAGCGCCATAGTTATTACCTGTTGCAGCGTTGCCTAAATAGCTAATAAACTCGGAGCTACCATCGCCACGTACTATGGTTTTAGAGCTACTTACTTGTATATCTTTACGGTCCATGTAAAAAACAGACGTGCGAACATAAGCACTATTATTAAGTAATGAAACTTTGTATCCAAGTTCGTAGTTCATCAAATACTCTGGATTAAAACTACGCAAATCTTCAGGTAAAGTACCATCGGTATTATGGCCACCCGCTTTATAGCCGCGGTTGATTGAACCATACCAAAAGCTGTCATCAGTTTGCTGGTAACTAAGTACTAATTTACCACCTAGCATAGTGTCAGAAATATCATCATCAAATAAATCAGAATTATTATAGTCGGCACTGCGATTTTCTATGCGTAAACCTGAAATGGCTGACCAACGTTCACTCAGCTGAGAGTCTAACTGTCCATAAATGGCAACACTGCTACTTACATTTTTTGAAGTAAAATCACCAGCTGCATAAGTATATTGACGTAAAAGATCTTCATCGTCTTGCTTAAAGTAAACACCAGCAACCCAAGCGGTACTGCCACTAAAAATCTGTTGACCTTGCTTTGATATTGCGCGTAACTCAGTAGTTAATACGGCTTTATCGCGATAATAATGGTCAGTAGATGTGTATTCCCAGTAAGCATAATCAGGATTTTCGATAACATCAGGGTCTGATATACCGGCGTAGGCCCAATCTTCATCGTAACCATAGCCTAAATCAGAGTCTGAATTACTGATAATGGCTAATACTGTGGCGCTTTCAAATCCTTGATAGGTGAATTTGGCAGAAAAAGCTGCTGTTTTTTGTTGATCAAAGCCCGGTTGGTCTGAATAGGTGTCTCTGTTGTTATCTAAAGAGAAGGCATCATAACCATTGTCAAAGTCAAAATAGAAACCAGCAAGATCAATGGTTAAATCATCACTTGCTTCAATAGCTAATTTTCCGCGGATACTTAATTCATCGCGATTATTAGTATCATCACGCTGTAAATACACATTTTCCATATAACCATCACTAGCAAGCTGATTGACGGCAAAGCGGTAATTTACTGAATCACTGGCAGGGCCTGATAAGGCAACACCCAAATCATAGGTATTATAATTGCCGGCGCCGAATTGCAGAGCACCTTCAAAATCTTCTGTTGGCTCATTGGTGGTAATATTTATCATGCCGGCAATAGCATTAGCGCCAAAACGCGTACCTTGTGGGCCTCGAAACACTTCAGCTTGGCTAACATCAAATAAGTTAGCAATACTACCGATACCGGTAAAATCGACATCATCAATAATCATACCGACAGAAGGGTTAATAGGTTCTTGAAATTGACTGCGTTCACCAATACCACGGATCTGATAATAACGTGCCCGTTGTGAACCACTGGCAAAGTTAACATTAGGGCTAACCGCAATTAACTCTTCTAAATGCTTGGCATTACGCTGCTTAATTTCTATATCGGTTAAGACCGACATTGATACCGGGGCGTTTTGTAAGTTTTGCTGACGAAAATCACTGTTAACCGTAATGGTTTCAATATTGCCAGTGCTGTTAGTGTCATTACTCGCTTGCTCTTCAGCTAAAGCGGTAAAGTTAAAGATACTTGTAGTGATAGCTAAACAAATAGCTGATTTGGAGAACGTCATAAAATCTCATCAAAAAATAAAAGTAGGGGCGTGTACAAGCAGGATAATTTTGATGAATTTTAATATTTATCTATAACCATCCCTATGCCAGAAAATTAATACCGATAATTTTCTGCCCAGGTTCAAAGAGTATATTTCTCAGCGACTAATCATTTGAAAACTTAAATGACAGTGCACCCCTTGGTTCCACACTATTCTAGCAAATAATTTCACGATAATCTTACTATTGTTGAGTAGCTTAGGTATATTAAAATACTTAATTTTGAAAATCTTATTCTAAAAATGAAAGTAGCGAGTATTTATGTTTCCTAATTGGCAATTAGTGCTGTTAAGTTTGGCCTATATTGGCTTGTTATTTTTAATTGCCTTTTTGGGTGACAGATACAGGCATCAGTTGGCCAAAAAGGGACAGAGTATTATTTACGCACTGACCTTGGGCGTTTACTGTACCTCTTGGAGTTTCTTAGGCACGACAGGGCAAGCATCAACAAGTTTACTGTCGCATTTACCTATTTATTTAGGTCCTATTTTACTCTTTGTCTTCGCTTGGCCATTTATCCAACGTATTATTCGCGTTAGCTTAAAGCTTCATTTAACCTCCATTGCTGATTTACTGGCAGCTCGGTTTGGTAAGTCACACAACCTCGCTATTATGGTCACTATCGTTGCGCTAGTTGGTACCATGCCTTATATCGCACTACAGCTTAAAGCGATGGTGTATTCGTTTCAGCAACTTCAAATGGATCAAAGCTTAAATAGGTGGCACATAGGGTTAGTTGTTAGTCTCGTTTTAGCGGTGTTTACTGTCTTATTTGGTATTAGGCACATTGATGTTACTGAGCGTCATCCAGGTGTGATGCTGGCTATCGCATTTGAATCATTAGTGAAGTTATTTGCTTTTTTAGCGGTAGGTATTTTTGTTTGTTTTGTATTGTATGATTCACCAGCAGATATCTGGCAACAGGCTAATGCTAACGAATTACTAGAGCAGCAACTGACGGTAGACAATGTAACATCAATGTTTGCCATGCTCGTTATTGTTATGGCAGCGTTCCTGTCTTTGCCGAGACAATTCCAAGTAATGGTTGTTGAGCTTAAAGATCAAAAAGATACTTGGCTTAGCCGTCGAGTGTTCCCATTATACCTCTTAGTTTTTGCCTTTTTTGCTGCGCCACTGGGTTTGGCGGGTCAAATGTTGCTTGGCAATACCGTGCCATCTGATACTTATGTCCTTTTTCTGCCTGATGTTACCGAACAAACCTGGCTGACCTTATTTGCCTTTTTAGGAGCCGTATCTGCAGCAAGTTCAATGGTTATTATTTCTGCGATTGCCTTAAGTACCATGCTGAGTAATGAAATTGTTTTTCCACTACTTTATCGTCGTCAGAAAGTAGCACAAACAGATTATGACAATTTCCGTAAAAGACTTTTAAATATAAGAAAGCTACTGGCTTTATTTGTCATTCTTTTAGGTTATGGTGTTTTCATTATGGCTTCGCCGGATACGCTTTCTTCATTAGGTGAAGTGGCCTTTGGCGCATTCGCACAATTAACACCTGCGCTAATCGCTGCCTTTTATTGGCGTCGCGCCAGTTTAGTGGGCGTTTATGGTGGGATTTTAGTTGGCTTTATACTTTGGCTTACTTTTAACTTTTTACCTCAGTTTGGTTTATATGCTTCGCCTTTTGCAGAAGGTTTTCTACCGGTAAAAACTACAGCCACCTTATTTAGTTTAGGCGCTAACATTATTGTCATGTGGGCCTTGTCTCAAATAAGCAGACAAAGCGTACAAGAGCGGGTTCAAGCGTCATTGTTTTTAGAGTGGCAGTCACCTAAGTTACTAAAAGTAGAGAAAAAAAGACAGCTCGATGTCCGTGAGTTAGAGTTATTAGCTTCGCGTTTTGTCGGTTTAGAAAAAGCGCGAATTAACTTCAATCGCTTTTTATCGTCCCACGATAAAAAAGAATTAGGTAATGTTATTTATAATCAGCAATTACTGCAACATACCGAAAATACCTTAGCAACAGTTATGGGATCATCTTCCGCTAGATTAGTACTGTCTTCTGCATTGGATGGTCGTGATATAGCCCTTGATGAATTAGCGGTACTTGTTGAAGATGCCTCGAGTCAGCGGCAGGAGTTTTCCCAAAATTTACTACAGAGTGCTATTGAAAATGCTAGTGAGGGTATTTCGATTGTCGATGATGAGTTACGACTAGTTGCCTGGAATAAAAAATACTTAGGATTGTTCGAGTATCCCTCTGAGCTGGTGTATGTGGGCAGTCCCATATCAGGGCTTATTCGTCATAATGTACAACGTGGTTTGTGTGGTTCCGGTGATATTGAATCACAGGTCGATCGCCGATTAGACTTCTTACGTAAAGGCAGTCCGCATAGTTCAGAACGCCAACAAGCGAGTGGCCAAACTATTCGTATTGAAGGTAATCCGTTGCCTGGGGGCGGCTTTGTTATGCTATTTTCTGATATCACCGCTTACCGACAAGCTGAGCAAGTTCTGAAAGAAGCAAATCTTGATCTTGAAACCCGTGTTTATGAAAGAACGCTAACTTTAGCCAAAACTAATGAAGCGCTGGCGAAAGCACATGAAAAAGCAGAGCAAGCGCATTTGAAAAAAAGTCAGTATTTAAACGCTTGTAGCCATGATCTCATGCAGCCACTTGAAGCAGCGAGATTATTTACTTCTGCGTTGTCAGAACAAAGTAATTTAACTGCGGTTCAACAAAGGCAAGTCGAAAATATCGATCGCTCTCTTAAAGCGGCGAATGATTTATTAGGGGATTTAGCGGAAATTGCACGCTTAGAAAGTGGCAATATTAAAGCCAATATTCAAGTCTTCGCCCTTAATGATTTATTTGAAGATTTAGCACAAGAATTTGCAGCTCTTGCTATCGAGCAATCTGTAGAGTTTCGCTTGGTGGCCAGTAAAGTTTGGGTCAAATCTGATAGACACCTACTAAGGCGCATCATTCAAAATCTTGTGGGTAATGCCTTTAGATATGCCAGCCCAGGTAAAGTTTTACTGGGCGCTCGAGTATTTAACAACCAAGTAATCATTCAAATTTTAGATAATGGTCCCGGTATTCCTGTTGAGAAACAGGTGCTGGTGTTCGAACAGTTTACCCAGCTTAATACACCGAATAATCATGCAGGTAGAGGATTAGGTTTAGGATTAAATATTACACAAAGTTTGGCTCAGTTATTAGGACATAGCTTAAGTTTGCAATCAAAGGCTATGCAAGGCTGTAAATTTTCTGTGCAAGTTGAACAAGCTGAAGCCTTAGTGCAAACTCGTATTGTTAATAATCCAGGCTTTGTTGTTGCTTTAAAAGATATTACCGTTTTATGTATTGATAATGATCCGGATGTACTCAGTGGTATGGTTGAACTACTTTCGGCATGGCAATGTAATATCCTCGCCGCGGACTCTAGAGAAACAGCTTTGTCGGAGTTTGCTAATCACAGTAATGAAATAGATATATTGTTGGTCGATTATCAATTGGGTTACCGAACAGATAGCCAAGCAGATGATCCGCAAGACAAGCAAGTTGATGGTTTAACGTTAATTAAAGATTTACGTAGCCAGTGTCATCATTCATTACCGGCAATATTAATAACAGCGACAACTGAACCCGGTATTGAGGAAAAGGCCAAAAACTATGATGTCGGTTATATGAGAAAACTTGTTAAACCGGCAGCCTTGAGGGCAATGATGAGTGCCGCGCTGGCTAAAAAACTTCAAGCTGATTACGTTGGTTATAGCTAAATTTTTCTTAAAAAAGGTATGACAACTTAAAGCTGTTACATAATATGTAACAGCTTTTTTAATGCACTGAAACTCAGCTATGTGATATATGTTAGAGAAAGCTAGGGAACTCTAATTACTTTTAGTGTTCTACATTTATCAGAATATAGTTAAAACCTACGATATGGATCTCACTTAATGAAGAAAACTTTGTTGTTTAACAATAGAACCTTGTTTGCGCTACTTGTTACATTCGGCTGTGCCACCTCTTTAACAACGTTAGCGAGCAAGTCGAGTGCTGTTGAGTTTAGTGAAGTGATTATTAGTGCGCCGTATAAGCTCAGCCAAGAAGTTATTGCTGCAGATTTACTACCGACTAAAGGTAAAGAGCTCGTTACCTTTTCTGTGGATGAACAGAGTAATCGTTGGTTAATTATTTATCAGTTAGACCATGAAAAAAATCAGTATGTTTTCGCGGAAAAAACCATAATACCCAAACAATTTTATCGCTTTGACCTAAGTGAAGCGAAAGACGGACAACAACAAAGACTCTATTTTCTTTCTACTGATTCTCTAAGCCTTTATCAAAAAAAACAGTTTAAGTCGCTAGTAAAGATAGAGTCGCTCTATATTCAAGAGCAAGCTGACTTCCTTAGCCGAGGTGATTTTATTCAAGATCTAAATAATGACGCATATGATGACGTTATTATTGCTGACTTTAATAAGACTCATATTTTTATAGGGCAGGGAATGAATAGTTTTGCTAGGCAAACACTGCCGATAAAACCAGAGGTAAGTGTTTTATCAGCAGGCGCGAGTTACAGCCAAACTAAGTTATATTTTAGTGATGTTAACTTTGATGAAAAAACAGATATTCTAGTGATAGGTGACGGTGAAATGATTATTTATCCACAATACGGAAATAGTCAGTTTACTCGCAAACCAATACACTTAGCGATTAATGAAGCCATCAGTGGCACTGATTGGTGGAATAAGCGTGACGAGAGCGGAGAACAATTGGATCAAAGTGATTTGGAATATCGAAAAATAGAAGAACTACGTGATGTAAATGCCGATGGTATTATCGATATGGTGGTGCGTTATACCAAGGCATCAGGTGTACTGGACCGTGTTAATGATTATGAAATATTTCTGGGTAAAAAAAATAAAGATGTTTTAAGTTTTGCAGCACAGGCTGACAGCGTTATTCATGCGGAAGGTACGCTAACGGGTTTAGAATTTGTTGATATTGATAGTGATGACAAACTTGAGATATTACTCGCGGGTTTTGACATCGGTCTGTCACAAATTATCGGAGCCCTAGTTACCGGTGGTATTGACCAAGATGTTTATGTTTTCAAAATGAGTGAACAAGATAAATTTCCAAGCAAGCCAGCGATTAAAAAAGGGGTCGAACTCACCTTTAGCTTAAGTTCAGGGCAAAGCGGCAGTGCGATTGTTAAGTTAGCTGACTTAAATGGAGATGGCTTAAAAGAGTTGGTTTTGTCCGATGATGACGATGAGTTGAAAATATACCTAGGTCAAAAACCGGGTAACAAGAATAAATCATTTAGTAAACGTAGCGTCAGTTACAGTACCGAGTTACCAAAAGATGGCAAGCTGGTCATGGTTGAAGATTTAAATGGTGACGGTAAAGATGATTTGTTAATGAAATTTTCTCGCCTTGATGGTGAAAATAAAGCCAAAGAGTTTAAAGTACTCTTTTCACAGTAAGAGCAAGTTAGTCATACCAAACGAGTAATACTGATTTAGCGAGTTAATAATGAAACAAGCGATTTGTGATTATCATCAAGATGAAGAACATCATTGGGTAGCAGAGTTAGTATGTGGTCACTTTCAGCATGTTAGGCACAAACCACCTTTTATTAATCGGCCTTGGGTGATTTCAAAAAGTGGCCGTCAAGGTATGTTAGGTCAGCTGTTAAAATGTAAAAAGTGTGATGAGGGCGCACCAAAAGATATACCTTAATACTCTCCCACAGAGTAATAAGTATTCTTACTGAAATGGTCGAAAAGGCAGAGAATAGCAAAGGTTTCTAGTTCTTTCTTGTTCATAGTCTACCTAATGTCTGTTTCAAGCTCATTCCTGCCGTTGGTATTCTATCGCTAGGTGTCTTTGAACCTAACAAAGTCGTTAGCTAACATTCACCTTAGCTGCAAGAACTATTTCTTGATGATAAATATTTTGTCAATACCTGTTAAGTATAAATTCGAACTAAGCCACCAAAATTGAAACTTAGCACTAAAGGGCTTTGATTCTTATGTAGTTAAATAGAGCTAATTTCAACGGCATATAATTCCTGATTAATGGCAACATGTTAAAGGTAATAAACACATCTGACCTTTATTTACATATTACATATTTCTATATGAATATAATAACTAAATGAACCATAAACATAAAACTTACCTATACTAGCTGCTCATAGACATGATGGATAAGTATTAAAAAAGGAATTTATTTTGTTGTTTAAATATTCAGTATTTTTGTTTTGTTTAACTTCAGTGCTTTCTTGTGGGGGGGGAGGAGAACCAACCAATACGATAATACCGACGACAATGAATATACTTCCAGCAGCCGACGCGGGTATTGACCAGCTAGTCGATGAACAAACTAGTGTTATTCTGACAGGAACAGGCAATGACAGTGATGGCAGCATTGCCAGTTATGCTTGGAATCAAACTAGCGGAACCAGCGTCACTTTAACGAATACCAAAAATGCCAGCACCAGTTTTACCGCGCCAACATTAACTGCTGTAGAAGCACTCACTTTTACGTTGACCGTAACCGATAATGAAGGTGCTATCGCCAGTGATAGTGTACTTATTACTGTTAATCCCGTTAATACAGCGCCTGCAGCAAATGCGGGGATTGACCAGCTAGTCGATGAACAAACTAGCGTCACCCTGATGGGCTCAGGTAGCGACAGTGATGGCCGTATTGCCAGTTATGCTTGGAATCAAACTAGCGGGATCAACGTCACTTTAACGAATGCCAACAATGCCAGGACCAGTTTTACCGCGCCTGATGTTACCACCATCGAAGTATTTACATTTGAATTGACCGCCACCGACAATGAAGAAATGACGGCAAATGATACCGTTGATATTACTGTTAGTCCGATAATTGAAGTAACTGGCGTTCAAGCCATTTCGACGAATTATAACTTCTGGTGTTCATCAAACACCGAAGCCGTTGCTTGGTTTGATGACTCTATTGCTATTGTCATTGAAGGTAACGATGCATTGGCATTTGATCATGCGACTATGACGCGAATGGTTGAATTTTTTCATAGGTTATATGATAAATATGAATCAATTACAGGGTTAACAAACCTCCCTTTAGATACACCATGGCAAGATCACATCACGATTCAAATTCCATTGGATAATTGTGGGGCTGGCGGGCTAGCAAATCATGGAGTGCGCGGTATTTCAGTTGGAAGAGGATTTTTTGACGAGCAATACGACATATTGTTAAGCGGGCAAGAACGCTACCATCAGGTGTTTTTTTATGAATCTAATCGTAACTTTTGGCCACCATACTTTAATGAATCTTTCGACTGGGCAATGGATGATGAACCCATGAACTGGGGATGGTGGACTGTTGGTATGAATAATGCCATGGCAGTTATGATGTCAGACATATTAGATGTTGAACTTGAATATTTTGGTCAAGATTCAATGTGGTTTAGAGATCGTATGGTAGCAAATTTTAAAACCTATAAGAGTAACTCAAGCTACAATTTCGACTATGGTTGGCGACAGGAGTACATGCCATGGAATACCAATGAAAGTATTAATGACCTTATGTCGGGTTTGATCATCCATTCGTATGAAACATGGGGCGGTGAAACGTGGCTTACAAACTTTTATCAAGCCATTGGAACAGTAGTACCCCGTTCAAATGTTTTTACCTACCAGGAGTGTCGAGATAATATTTATCGCATATGGAGCGACGCTGCAGAAGTCGATTTATTGAGCTTTTTTGTCGACGAACTGCGCTGGGATATTACGAGCGATAGCGATGCCTCTGCTCCCATTTTGCTACAATATAGCTTAGCTGACGTATTAGCTGGAGGAAACGGTAGTTTTCCGGGCACGGGAAGTTCGGGCACCAGTGTGGTCGTATCCTTAAATCAACAAGACTTTTCAGCTAGATACGGAATTGTTGACGGTGCATTTGTGCCTCAAAAGGATGGCGAAACCGTGGTGTCGACCTCAGGTATTACCTTTGATTTCTCTGCCAAAACGGGAATATCCCAACATGATGGGATCCCCAGTAAAGGTCCTTATCGTCATAGTGACCCATCCCTACAATCTCATAATTTAGGCACTAATCCAAACTATAGTGGCGACCCCGACAATCATGCTTTTATTGATATGCACGCCACCGTTGGACTGACTTACAACTTGGACAAAATTCGTCTGAGTTATAACAATGGCGCTGCCATAACTAAATTTACAGCTCGATTTGGTAGTGCCACGGGGGCAAAAATAAACTACTGGGTACTACTTGATGGCGCAGAAGTTCATTATGGAGAACTTTTGTCAGGAAACCATGAAGTACAAGACGTCGATATTAACCTAACCGATGACAATGCTTATCTCACGCTGGTTATTGCAGACGCCAATACGGGCACTATTAACAATGCTCATGGTTATATTGGCGACCCAATATTACATAGTACGGGTTTACCAACAGATACCGCGGCAGTTCCAACCAATCCTATAGATAAAGCTACTTCTGCATTAGCGTGGCAAACATTGAACTGGAACTATGGCCTTGGAGTAGAAAATTATGATATTTATCTGTGGAAAGAGGCACTCCCGCAACCTAGCCTCCCAAGTTATAGTGTAAGTACTACTGAACTAATTCCTTATGAATACTTGGCGTTTGGAGAAAAATATAACTGGAAAATCATTTCAAATTTAAGTGATACATCACTGAACAGCCCTGTTTATTCTTTTATGGTACAGCCGGAAAATGTACAGACTGACCCAATTTATAATATCTCACCCGCGGCACAAGCAGAGCGCACCGCTTTATATACCCTCAATGGTATTAATCAAATAACGGGTGTTGATAGTTACATAACATCTGGCATGAGAATAGGTTTCTACGGTGATTCAAATACCGACGTTATTGTTTGGCAGCAATCTTTGGTTGATGCATTGTCAATACAGGGAGCAACGTCACTAAATCGAGGTATTAATGGTGCTGATATTCAGGAGTTGTGGGAGGGAATTAGAAGTTATGACGCTGGCGGTGGCTTAACTGAGCCTGAGCCTTTTGCTGATCAGATAGTGACTGACGATGTTGATGTGGCGATAATATATATTGGGATCAATGATGTCTTAAATAATAATCCCAATACGTCAACGGCTAGTTATAAGAGTTATCTCAATTTAATCGTTCAAGCCTGTATAACCAGTAACATCAAAGTCGTTTTAGTTGCAGCAACCACTTATAATGAAAAACCCGATGGCTCTAATCTTTATGACGATCAGCTTGATGAATATCAAACGGCGGCTGAAGAAGTTGCTTTGAGTTCTGGTGTCACTTTTGTTCCCGCACGAACCCATTTTTTGAACTACCTTAAAAACAATAATGTCAGTGTACAAGAAGATGGCAATATTATCTTTCCCTATCAAACAGGCATATTAAACTCAGACGTTGTTCATCATAATGAAGCAGGAAAGTTATTTCTAAGTGACTTAGTCGCTGATGGATTACAAAGATCGCTAGTACCATGATGATTTGTTACGTGCTTAACTTAATAATTAACAAGAGTTTTAGTAATTAAAATGATGTATTTATATTCTCAATTATTTCCTAGAATAAAGTAGTGAACTCATAAGGGAATTTGCAGTTGGCGTTTTAACTTCGATGGCATAATGTCTCCCATCCAAATAGTTTAATTTAGACTCCTATTTTGCTAAGTATGAGTCAAGTTACACAAGTTCACATGGTCACGCTTCCTTTTCGATATTTAATCTTCGTAATAAATGCTGTGATATAAAGGTTAAAGGAGTGGCAATAGTTACGGGCTATCAATAAATTGATTCTGCCACCTATAATACTTGCTTATGTTTCTTTCGATAAACTAGACCTAAATCTCCTCTAGTGACTGTTATGCCTAAACCTCATTCACAACAAATCAGTTTATTAGATACGCCTTGTTATCATATTTGTAGCCGTAGCGTAATAAAAGCGCATTTGTGCGGTGTTGATAATGACACTGGGGTAGTTTTGAGCAAAGACCTGCAGGTATTGCCCCCAACACCAAAACAATCAAGTTTTACCAGTATTTAACATATAATAAAGCAGCGATAGCAAGTGTTAAATCGACTACTTTATTACCCTCTCAGAATAACCTTAGTGACAGTTTCCTTATAATGTACTTGCTTTTGACCACATAGCATCAGCCGCTTGGTATTGTCCTTGTTGGCTGTGAACATGCGCTAATGCTTGCAAATCCTGACGATCATATTGCTTACCGTATTCCTCATCTTCTAGCTTTATTAGGCTACCAAAGGCTTTTTCTGCCATTGAGTACTGTCCACTTTTCAATGCTAAATGTCCTAAACAACTAAGCCATTTACCATTATGGACATTCTTATGAAGTTGTTTCTGTACTATCGCAATTAACTCATCTGCGTGCTTAATTGGTAGATTACGAATTTGCTTTAAAAAGTCACTACTAGGCGACTTTTTAAAAAGCGGTACCAATAACTTATTTAGCGGCTCGATGACTTCGTTTTCAGCTAATACTCTACAGTAAGCAAATAACACCGCCTCTCGTTGTTTAACTTTACGGCTAAGTCCATTCCAATTATCGTGTAATGTATTGCTATCATGCTGCTTGATGCACTCATCAAAGCTTCCGTAATAGGCGAGTTGTTCCCAAACTTGAACCGTTTCATCGGTAATCGTTTTTTCTTTGCGTGCTGCAGTTAAGTAGTGTACTGCTTGGGCAAAGCGTTGTTCAATGATGCATAAATCAATTTCAAGTGCCAATAAACGAGCGTCATGGCCAATTTGTTTATGATTTTCATCAATTAGCGCACGTGCTTTAGCGTAGGTTTCAGCCTTATCTTGGTTCATTAACAGTTTAATATTAACAATGACACTTTCTAAACCTACGTCTTTGAGTTTAATGGTTTCTTTTTCAAGTAAGGCTAAATAATGATTGGTGTTACTGTTTAGGTCTAATTTTGCAGAGGCAGATGCCGCAAGCAAGTAAGCACTTTGTTTTCTTTTTGATGGAATAGCACTTTTAGCGAATAATTCTTCTGCTTGGCTATAATCCTCGAGCATATAAGCAGCAAGTCCTTTATTGAAGTTGGCAATACCACGACGCTGTCCGGCGAAAGCGAGTTTGTTCCAAGTACCAAAACTAAAATTTAAGCCGCCACGTAATAGCTTTAGGCTAATAATGAGCGCAATGAATAGTAGTGTTAACATGATTCCGGCAGATAAGACGGTCAATTCTATGGTGGTGTTGCCCATTGCAATGAGGATGTAGCCTTTTTCATCAATTAAAAAAGGACTGACAGCCATCACAAAGAGAAAGATAATCAAGGCGATAATAATGCGGATCATAACTGACCTCCACTCGCTTCTTCATTTTCAGTTTGTGGCATGTCTTTCGGTGTTGACGTTTGTTTAATATTTTGGTCAATAATCGGCTGTTCAACTTGCTCAGTTTTGTTGCTTTCTACTTTGTTACCTTGATGTTGTGTGCCTTGCTGGGTATCTTGAAGCAAACGCTTTATGGCTGCTAATGAACGTAAATCACTTGGATAATCATAATTAATGGTTTGTTTTTTTAGTTGCTCTATCGCATCATAGAAGCGCTTATTTACCGGTAAGCTCATATCAAAAAATTCATTTAGCCATTGTTGAATATCAAGTAAGGTTTGCTGGTAAATGGTTTCTTTTTGTTCACTCGCAGCCCATTGAACAAGTTGTATTTTCAAACTTAAATTCTGCTTTAAATGTTGCTGTTGGTCTGGTGCCATTAAAGGCTCAACCATGCCTGTTCTTCTGCGAACAGTGATAAAGTCTTTAAGAAATTTATGCCAGGTTTTTGCTAAGTTTTCTTGCCAGTCACCAATATTATCAGACAGCACAAAGTCTTCTTTTGTTTTATCGAGTGCTTCAGCTAAATTAACACCGGCTAACGCTAACGTTGGCACTTGTTTGTTCAGTGCCATCAAGGTCAAAATGGCTTCTTGATTTGTCAGCGTTGGCATTAATGCCAAGTTTTCAATATCTTCATTAATTAATGCCCGTACAGGTAAAAATTTAGGATGGTTTAATTCTTTAAGGCGATTATCTGCATCACGCAATAAGTTGATGGCAGCTTTAGTATCTCGCTCTAACCACATAGTGCGCGCAGCAACACGAACAAGGTATTCGGCTTCGTGTATTAACCAATCGCTAGGCTGGCGTTGACTTACTTGCTGGTCTAACTGGCTTATTTGAGCCGTTAATCGTTGTATTTGAGTATCACTATCAAGATGTTTTTGCTGAGCGTTCTGTTGCGATTCACTTGTTGCTCTATGCTGCTGTTGCAGCTGTCGGTTAAATTCAGCCGTTAAGTTGCTTTTTAGCTGCGCTTGGCTTTGTTGTATTGCTTGCTGATTTTGTTGGCTCAGCATTAAAAGTTGCGCGCCAGTTTGTTGCTGTTGCCAAACGTAATGGCCAATAGAAGCGAAAATACTCACTGATGCTATCACCAGTGCAATAGTTGCGGTTTTATTAGAAGATTTTTCAGCCGTTACACGCGTGTTTGACGGGGAAGGTTGCTTCGCTACCGTTTTATTAACCGCTGTATTTGGGGTATTAGATGCTGAGCTTACTTTGGCATTACTATCAGATGATAGTGTAGCGGTCTCTTTTTTCTCGGTGTCACTTTTATCCGATAATTTGCTTTTAGAGACTTCGTTATCCGACATTATTTTATATTCCATCGTTATTTACTTTAGTTATCTGCTTTAGCTCTTACTTTATAAAGGGGGCTTACGAACAAGAGAGTGCTTGCAACGTATTACAGAGTATTTTTGATCTAGCGCTATGAGTTTTTATTACCCGTGTTAAGCCTAAAGCTTTGGCATTTTCTTCAATTCGCTCACTGACCACTACCCACAGACATTGTGATTGCCAATAATTATCTGTGTTATCAGTTGCACTGGTTAGGCATTCTACTAATGCTACTAATATATCGTTACTGGTAACGACAATACAGTTAATTTGTTGTGCTCGCCATTGCTCAGCGATATTTATCGCTAATGTTCGCCATACACGTTGGTAACTTTCGACATAACTTACTAGGGCACCGCGTTGGATTAAACTGTTTGCAATATGCTCTCGTCCACCATTACCTCGAAATATGACTACTTTTTTACCTGTTACGTTCACCAATTGTGGCAGTTTAAGTAAACCTTCACTGTGCTCTTGCTCTGGAGGAGGCGATATCGCTGTAGTAATACCTAGTGTCTGTAATGCTTGTTTGGTGGCATTACCGACAGCAAAAATGGTTTGAGGTAAATTATTTTGTAGCGGGTAGCTGGCGTGTGTAAATTCAACGGCGGCAGCGCTAACAAAGATAAGAATGTCGGCATGTTCTAGCGCTATGGCTATGTTGTGTGCGCTGGCGTTACTTTGGTAATCGAATAGTGCTTGACTAGTATTGGCTATGCCTTGTTGATCAAGTAACAAGGCAAGTTGCTGAGCTTTAGCTTTAGGGCGGGTAATTAAAACCCTAAGTGGTTTACCTGGCATAAGTAAAGCCGACCCCTTTGTAGGTGTCTCAAGAGGAATCACTTGAGACGTTTTTTCGGTTAATTTAGTTGTTTTCGGCATTATTCACTGAATAAACCTGTTTTAATATTTTATCGGCACCTCGGCTGAGTAACTCTTGCGCGAGCTTATGTCCTAGTGCTTCACCTTCTTCAACAGGACCGGTGATTTCACTTTCGATCATTTCACTACCATCAACAGCGCCAACTAAACCGCGCAAATGAATGTTTTTTCCGTCAGCAGAAATCACACCATAGCTACCGATAGGCACCTGACAACCACCTTCAAGGGCTTTATTCATCGCACGCTCTGCTAGAACACGAATACGGGTAGTATTACATTCTAATGGTGCTAATAACGCCTTAACTTTTTCGTCATCATTACGACACTCAATGCCAACCGCACCTTGGCCATTTGCAGGCAACATTTCTTCTGGTTCGATAAATTGTGCAATACGTTCACTCATTTCTAAGCGAATAAGGCCTGCAGCAGCCAAGATGATGGCGTCGTATTCGCCTTCATCTAATTTTCTTAAGCGAGTATTTACATTGCCACGTAAATCACGAATATCAAGGTCTGGACGACTTGCTTTTAATTGACATTGACGGCGTAAGCTTGATGTACCCACTATGGCGCCTTGAGGTAAATCGCTTAATGATTTGATGGAATTAGAAACAAAGGCGTCACGGGGATCTTCACGAGGACAAATAACTTCTAATCCTAAACCTTCAGGGAAATCTACCGGCACATCTTTCATTGAATGAACAGCAATGTCAGCACGGTCTTCAAGCATCGCAACTTCAAGCTCTTTAACAAATAAACCTTTACCACCGACTTTAGCTAAAGGCGTGTCTAAAATGATATCGCCTTTCGTTGTCATCGGAACTAATACAACGTTTATGCCGTCATGAAAATGCTCAAGTTGTGCTTTCACATATTCAGCTTGCCATAAGGCGAGGGCGCTTTTACGTGTGGCAATTCGTACTGTCGTGTTATTCATTCGCTTTTTCCAAATATATAGTTATTACTGCGCTGAAAGTGTTAATTCAGTTTCAGCCTGTATGCTAACTGCGTTTGATAAAAACTGCCAAAATTCATCGCCACTGCGCTTGTCTGTCCAACTATCGTTGTTCAAGACAAAATGGTGGCCGTTAAACTTTGTTGCTACCCATATTTCCTGTAAGGGTGCTTGCTTGTTTATAATCACTTTGCTGTTATTTTTAAAAGTCAGCGTTAATAATCCGCCCACTCCTTCGTAATCTATGTCGACACCAGAATCTTCAATCGCCTCTTCTATAGCGAGAAGAAGCTCTTCAGCGATTAAGTTGTATTGGCTATCGGTCATTGCCTATCCTTTAAATATCATTATTTGTCTAAGTGAGTATTATTGTTGATAAGCATGTGAGTATAATAGCAATCAGACAAAATAAATATAGATATAGAGTGGTTAAGTTAAGCTAAAAAGCTTGATTTAAACGACTTTCATGGCAAAAAAACCATCATGCGTACCAATAGACTTCATTACCTACATAAAAAATTCAACTTTAAATCGATTTTACTGACTTTTGTCGCCGTCATTTTTCTATCTGCTTGTGGTATTAAAGGTGATTTATACCAAACACCTGAAGAAGCGGTTACAGCAAAAGATAAAGTGGTCGAGCAGGCTGATGAAAGCGAAAAGGCAAGTGTGAAAGAAAGCGTTGAGTCACAAGAGTCAGCAATGATAACGATTGATGAGTCGGAAAAACAGCAAACAGTTCAACAATCAACTGAGCAAACGACTACCCCCTCAGTTAAGCAGCCAACAGGCCAAGTTAAAGAGCAACAATAATGTTAGTCAATTTTTCTAAAATGCATGGTTTAGGTAATGACTTTTTAGTGCTTGATAATGTCACGCAAAATGTTTTTTTATCGCCAGAATTAATCACTAAATTTGCCAACAGAAACTTCGGCGTGGGCTTTGACCAGTTGCTAGTTGTTGAGCCACCTTATGATCCTGATTTAGACTTTCATTACCGTATTTATAATGCTGACGGTAGTGAGGTAGGACAATGTGGCAACGGTGCTCGTTGTTTTGCAAAATTTGTCCGTATGAAAGGTTTATGTAATAAACACAAGATTAAAGTTTCAACTAGCACAGGTAAAATGAATTTACACATCGAGCGTGATGGTAATATTTCAGTCACTATGCCAGTGCCACAATTTGAACCAAAAAAAATACCGTTTAGCGCACAAAAAATGGAAGGTACTTATATTCTGCGTAGTGAAAGTGAAACTGTTTTATGTGGTGTTGTCTCAATGGGTAATCCCCACTGTGTCGTTACCGTAGATAGTGTTGTTGAAGCGGATGTTGAATCACTTGGGCAAGAATTATCTATACATGAACGTTTCCCTGAAGATGCTAATGTCGGTTTTATGGAAATTGTTAGCCCTAATTATATCAAATTAAGAGTGTATGAGCGTGGTGCAGCAGAAACGTTAGCTTGTGGTAGCGGTGCCTGTGCAGCTGTTGTTATTGGTTACATGCAGAAAAAACTAGCTAAGCAAGTTACTGTTGAATTACCCGGTGGAAAGTTACGTATATTTTGGCAAGGACCGGGTCATCCCGTGAAAATGTCTGGACCGGCAACACATGTGTTTGATGGCCAAATATCCATATGATACTAATCCCAATAACTATGTGATCATTTCTACTTGCTAAAATTACCAACTACTTCGTTATTTATTTAAGAATTAGAATAACTAGTTCTTAAAATAAATGCCTTGTACTTGGAAGTTTTATCTACGTATAAAGTAGATCACCTAATTAATGGAACTAGTATAAACCGCTACTTTCCCAATCCACTATTAGCGACGACACCCAATGAAAGAAGAAATTAGCAAAATGAATGATGTACAACTAGGTATTAATAGTGAAGATATTCCATTAACGGATGAGTTAGTGGTAAGTTACTTACAAGATAATCCTGAATTTTTTAATCGTAATAATAGTCTCATGACTAGCTTACGCTTAACGGATGAGCAACGAGGTACGGTTTCTTTAGTAGAGCGTCAACAGCAACAACTTCGCCATAAAGTCCATGGGTTAGAAGATGAAATTACTCAGTTAATGTCGGTAGCTAACCATAATGAGCAATTGTTTGTACTTTATAGTGACCTCTATTTACGCTTACTAGATTGTTTATCAGCGGAAGAGTTACTCGATTGTTTGCATCAAGCGACCACTGAATTGTTATCTTTATCGTCGTTTAAGTTATGGCTAATTCCGACAAACAATATTGAAGTCACGCACCATAGTTTATCAACAAATGATTGTGCGGGTGTGATGCAAAATCGCTTAACGAATGATGAATATTATTTTGGGCGCTTGCAAGAAAGTGAACAAACACTGATTTTTTCCAAACCATGCTCAGGTTCAGTTGTATTGATTAAGCTAACCCATGATGAACAAGCGGTAGGGTTTTTAGCGATTGGTAGCGAAGATGCTCATCACTTTGATCCGCGTATGGATACCTTGTTACTTAATCAATTTAAGCGTTTAGTGGCTAAATTATTACATCAACAGATAACACGGTAATAACTCCACGCTATTAAGCCGCTGATTCGGATAAGCTAAATTATTACATCTACAGTTGGCATTGTAAGTACTTTCAAGGTTAGGCAATACTATGCAAATCTACCGACGTTTAACAAAGATTAAAGCCATCAGTTTTGATTTAGATGACACCTTATATAACAATCGTCCGGTAATGCTGGCGATTGAAAAAAAGATGGTGAATTACTTTGCAGAAAAGTTTGCCACTTTGTTACCTAAGTTATTATCTGAGCCAAAGCCGATTTTTAACCGACGTTTTTGGGCGCCATATCGCCAGCAAGCGATTAAAGCGCATCAGGATATTTCTCACGATGTGGTAAGACTGCGTTTTGAAAGTTATCGTTTAGGTTTGCTAGCGCATAGTCTCTCTGCAGAAATGGCGACAAAAGAAGCACAAGCAGGCTTAGATTACTTTATTAGCTTACGCAGTGACTTTAGCGTACCCAAAGCAAGTCATGATCTATTAGCCAGTTTAAGCAAAGTCTTTCCTTTGGTGGCAATCAGTAATGGTAATGTAAATACCAAAGCTTTGGGCATTGATCATTATTTCCAACACATTTACCATGCTGGTTTTCAAGCAGGTAATTATCATGGTGAAAGTGAGCATTTACTCAGGCAAAAGCCCGAAGCAGATATGTTTACTTTGGTGTGTGAGCAGTTAGCTATTCCTGCAGAGCAGTTATTGCATGTCGGCGATTGTGGTTTTGCTGATATCCATGGTGCGTTAAATGCGGGTTGCCAAACAGCTTGGTTACCGCAATACGGTGTTGGTAAACAATTACAACAAATCCCTCACCTTGAATTAGTTCAAGTTAGTGATCTGTCACACCTGCTACCTTAATCTAACTGAGTTTTATTAGGTTAAATAAGATGGTAAGCTTCTGTTTTATATAGCATTGGAAGAATGATTGTAAACCCTGTTCCTTGCGTACTTGGTTCTGTGTAAGTAATGCTACCTAGTAGCTTTTGTGTGACTTGGTTGTAGATAATAGGCATACCTAATCCGGTACAGCTGCTATTTCGCTTAGTGGTATAAAATAGCTCAAATATTTTTTTCTTACCTTCATCACTTAAACCTAAGCCATTATCAAAGTAATCAATAATTAACTGATCATTAGTGGCGCTAACGCGTATGGTAATGCAGGGAGAGTTAATGCCATTGAACGCATGTGTGAGTGAGTTTTCAATCAATTGCGTTAACACATCAATAATGACGTCTTTATAACTCTTAATCATTACTTCATCAATAAAGACCAAAGCTAGTTGTGTGTTGTGCTCTTTTAGCACTGATTGATAGGAATCACTGAGTGATTTAATCAATTTATTAGGGGAAAATTTTTGTGGTTGGCTAGGTACGTTGTATGTCGACAAAGATTTAAAGCTTTTAATAAGCTGAATCGATTTATCTAAACTGCTACCCAATAGTTGGACTGCTAACCTGCATGACTCCTCACTACGCTTTAATTCAGTACGTGTTAATTGCTGAGACTTTATTTTTTCAAAGACTGTTTCTATTTCATCTTCTATTTGGCTCATGGACGTAACCATAATGCCTAAAGGGGTGTTTAGTTCATGAGCAACCCCCGTCACTAAACCAACCATAGAAACCATTTTTTCTGAAGCAATAAGTTTTTCTTGGGTGTTTTTCAAACTCGTTAAGGTTAACTCAAGCTCTTTATTTGAAGCAGCTAATGCTTGTGTTCTATCCGATACTTTATCTTCTAAACTCAAGTTCAATTGGTTGAGTTGTTGTGTTTTATCGGTGACATTTATTTTATACCGTTGAAAGCGGTGTTTGATGTTATTGGAAAAGGCGAGCGATATTAGGAATAACATCAGTGAGGTTGTTGCCCCTAGCGCTAGCGTTTGTATTAGCTTTAACTGGTTCTTTTTATTTAAAGCAATTTTCTTGGATAGTACTACATTCTCAATATCATCTAAGTAGGCTCCAGAGCCAATAGCCCAATGCCAATCTTCAAAGCCTTTGATGAATGATGTTTTTCTCGCAGGTAAGCCGGTACTTGGTTTAATGGTGCCTATGTAGGATAAGTAATCTTCGCCGCGTTGGGCTGCTTTGATGATTTCTTGCGTAATCAAAAAACCATTGTTGTCGATCAGGTCCAGTCTATTTTTACCTATGTGTTGTTTTTCAATATGGTTGAGGTAAGTTCCTTCTTCATTGACCACAAAAATATAACCATCTTTACCGTATCTAACTCGACTAATACGCGCTAATATTTCTTTTTTTAGCTCATCTTCATAATCGAGTACATAGTCGCCAGTACCAATAAACCAGTCAAAAGGTGCGAAGTACTTACTGTAACCAATTTTTTCATATTCAGTTTCAGTGTCTGCTGGTTTTTTCCACCACCATCGAAAGAAACCTTCTCCTACCGAAGTGGCAATATTACTGAGATTTCGAATCACATAACTGCCTTTTACATCCTTAAAATCCCATATATTGGTGTTTTGCAGATGTGGCAAAATAGGATGCATGACAGATAAACCATCGCTTTGATAAACGAAGAAATAACCACGGCCTTTATTAAAACGAATATCTCTGAGTGCATCACTGATGAGTAACTTTATTTCGACGGCACTTTTATCTTGGTTATTTCTATAGATAGAGCTGGCGATAGCATGCGCTTCTCGTACTCTTTCTTGGAGGCTGTCCTTTATTTTCTGAATGGATTGGGCTTTTTCATTTTTAATAAGATCATGAACTTTTAATACTTCATTTTTAATAAGTAGGGTTCTTTCAAGGATAGAGTCCGCTCTTATTCTGTCAACTTCACTATTAAAATGACTGTTGTTATTTTTAAAGATTAAAGCAATGGCAATGAGTGAAAGCACTAAAATAAACAGCGGAGCCAACTTCACTGTACGCAAAATATTTATTTCGTCTTTATTGAGCATAAATTTTCTCAAGGCTAAGTACTGATGGCAGAAGAGGGCTTGCTGGGAAATTGATCATAGATTGTGAAGGTGAACCAAAAATAGAATCGGTATTATGCCGTTACTTTATAAGCTTATTATCCTTTAGTATTATTACATTCATTCCGTGAATAGTAAAAGTCAGTGTAGCGAGTTTGAGGAATAGTAGCGAGTAATATTATGCTCACGGCTTTCGTTTGTTTAATAAAGTGCCGCTAAGTATATCGAATGAATCACTGTAAAAATAAACAGCAAAGCACAACACCTAGCTATAAATGGTGGTATACTTTTGATTTTTATTTAGCACTATTATCAGCCTAACCTAGCTAATGCCACTTCAATAAAGGTTTTAACCCTATGGACGTTTCAGAATTACTCGACTCTCTTAATGATAAACAACGTGACGTTGTTGCTGCCCCAAAGCAAAATATGCTTATTTTGGCTGGCGCAGGCAGTGGTAAAACTCGAGTGTTAGTGCAACGTATCGCCTGGTTAATGCAAGTTGAGGGCGCTTCTTCGCACAGCATTTTGGCAGTAACTTTTACCAATAAAGCCGCAGCAGAGATGCGTGCTCGTGTAGAGCAAGTGACGAATGGTAATACTCACGGTATGTGGATAGGTACTTTTCATGGTTTAGCGCATCGGTTATTAAGAATGCACTTCCAAGAAGCTAATTTACCGCAAAGCTTTCAAGTATTAGATAGCGATGATCAATTACGTCTAATCAAACGAATCGTTAGGTCGCTCGAACTTGATGAAAAAAAATGGCCACCAAAGCAATTTGTTTGGTATATCAATGGCAAAAAAGATGAAGGTCTTCGCCCTCAGCATATTGATGCTCAGTTCGACCCGACTGAAGAGTTGTTTGTTAAAGTTTATAAAGCCTACCAAGAAACCTGTGATCGTTCAGGCTTAGTTGATTTCGCCGAATTGTTATTACGTGCGCATGAATTGTGGTTAAAAAATCCAGCCTTATTAGATCATTATCAACAACGCTTTGGTCATATTTTAGTGGATGAGTTTCAAGATACCAACGCGATTCAATATGCATGGCTTACTATGTTGGGTAAAGCCCGTAGCAAGGTAATGATTGTCGGTGATGACGATCAGTCTATTTATGGCTGGCGCGGTGCCAAGATAGAAAACATCGAACGCTTTCTAAAAGAGTATGATGATGCGCAAACTATTCGCCTTGAGCAAAATTACCGATCAACCGCTAATATTTTGAAATCAGCTAACCAGTTAATTGGCAACAATACTAACCGTATGGGTAAAGAATTGTGGACCGATGGTGAAGCGGGCGAAAAAATATCAATTTATACTGCTTTTAATGAAATTGATGAAGCACGCTTTATCGCGGGTCGCATAAAACAATGGCGCGACGATGGCGGTAAATTGGATGAAGTAGCGATATTGTATCGTTCAAATGCTCAATCACGTTTACTTGAGGAAGCGTTATTACAAGGGCAATTGCCGTATCGTATTTATGGCGGACAAAGATTCTTCGAGCGACAAGAGATAAAAGACGCGCTGGCTTACATGCGCCTTATAAATAATCGTGATGATGATGCAGCCTTTGAGCGCGTTATCAATACACCTACTCGTGGCATAGGTAATCAAACCTTAGCATTAGTTAGGGATGCAGCGCGGGGTATGGAAGTAACCATGTGGCAAGCTTGTAAGAACATGATACAAGCTGAGCAGTTGAAGGGCAGGGGTGCTAAAACGATTACGGCATTTATGCAACTGATTGAACAACTGGAAGATGACACCGCTAACCTAGATTTAGATCAGCAAGCGAATTTCATCATCAGTCATAGTGGCTTAAAGGCGATGTATCAAGCTGAAAAGGGTGAACGCGCCGCTCAGCGTATAGAAAACTTAAACGAGCTAGTTACGGCTTGTCAAACGTTTGAAAGTGACCCTGAATTAGCGGAAGAACAAACACCGTTAACCGCATTTTTAACTCATGCGGCATTAGAATCAGGTGAATCACAAGCGGATGAGTTTGAAGCTGCGGTTCAGTTAATGACAATGCACTCAGCTAAAGGCCTAGAGTTTCCTTTAGTTTTTATTGCTGGCCTTGAAGAAGGCATGTTCCCATCGCAACAATCGGTAGAAGATATAGGACGTTTAGAAGAAGAGCGCCGTTTGTGTTATGTAGGCATGACAAGGGCAATGGTTAAGCTATACTTATGCCACGCTGAAAGTCGTCGCTTATATGGACAAGAAAAGTTCCATAAAGCCAGCCGCTTTTTACGTGAGTTACCTGAAGATTGTATCGAAGAAATTCGCATGCAGTCGCAAGTGAAACGACCCAGTAAAGTCGGTAAGTTCTCCAATACTTTTACACTAGAAACCTTTGAAAATACTGGTTTTAAGTTGGGGCAACTGGTTAAGCATTCTAAGTTTGGCGAAGGTGTAGTACTTAACTATGAAGGCAGTGGTGCTCAATCACGTATTCAAGTAAATTTTGCTGATGTAGGAAGTAAATGGTTAGTGGTGGAGTATGCCAACTTACAAGCCGTATAACTGAGTCTATATTGGTTAATGAAACGAACAGCCAGAAAATAGTCCATTTAAAATAAAAAGGTGTTGTGATGTCTCAAAGATTATTAGTAGTAGAAGACAGTAAACCGATAGCGACTGTTATCAAACAGATCGCCCGCTCATTAAAATTTGATGTGGTCATTGCCACTGATTTGGCAGAAGTGGAAAATATTTTATCAACAGATACTGATTTTTTTGCGGCTACTATTGATTATGCTTTACCCGATGCTCTCGATGGTGAGGCAATCGCGTGTGTGCTGTCCCATGGTATTCCTAGCATAGTCATGACAGGTAAAATGGATGATGAAACACGACAAAAAATACTATCACAACCAGTCATTGATTATATTCCCAAAGAAAATAGCCAAGCCTTTTTGTATTTAAAGCGTGTTTTGCATTGGCAGCAAACCAATAATAAAAACACCATTTTAGTGGTTGATGACTCATCTTCAGCGCGAAACCATATTGTAGAATTATTAAAACGCCGTAATTTTAATGTGATAACGGCTAATAATGGTGTTCAAGCCTTAGAAAAAATGACTCAACATAAAAGTATTAAAATGGTCATCACTGATTTAGAAATGCCGGAGATGGATGGTATTGCGTTAACCAATGAAATTCGACGCATGTATACCCGAGAACAAGTTGCCGTGATAGGTATTTCAGGTGCGAGTAATGGCATTCATTCAGCGCGTTTTATAAAAAATGGTGCTGATGACTTTTTACGTAAACCTTTTTGCCCAGAAGAATTCTATTGTCGTATTACTCAAAATATTGAAAGTTTGAATAATATTGCCAAAATTCAACATGCAGCGAATACCGATTATTTAACGGATCTTGCTAATCGCCGTGCTTTTATCCGTAGTGCTGAACTACGCGTTAAAGAATATATTAATAAAAAGGTACCTTATTGTTTAGCGATGATAGATATCGATTTTTTTAAGAAAGTAAATGATAGCTATGGTCATGACGTGGGTGATCAAGTATTAAAGGTCGTGGCATTATATATGCGTAAACATTTTGGTGCTGGTCTTACCGCTCGATTGGGCGGAGAAGAGTTTGCCGTTTTACTGCATGGCATAGACCAAGACAACTTATACAATAAGCTAGATGATTTTAGACGAGAAATTGCTGTTTCTACTCTGCCTGCTGGAGCTGAATCTATATCAATAACCTTGAGTATAGGGGTGGTTTTTGATAGCCCAGACGAGTTCTCTAAACAAATGAATGAAGCGGATAATGCCTTATATCTAGCGAAAGAAAATGGTCGTAATCAGGTGGTCATCTTTGGCACAGAATTAGAAGACTAGCTAGTTTCATTGCTAATAAAATAAAAATAGCGCTTTTAAGCGCTATTTTTTTGAACTTAGATAAGCTATTTAAGCACGCTTTTTAAATGAATCCAGACTATAAAGTACTAATGCAGCCCATATGAATACAAAGGTAATTAACTCAGCACTTTTCATGGTTTCTTGATAATAAAAGGTAGCCAATAAAAACATAATACTTGGGCCCAAGTATTGAAAAAATCCTAAGGTCGACAGTGCTAACCGTTTAGCTGCAATAGTAAAAAACAATAGCGGTGCTGTTGTTACTATGCCGGCCATGATCAAAGTAAAGTTCAAGCTAGCGGTATTTATTGCCATATTACTTGTACTGCTTTCGACAAAGAAATACCAATAAATGAGTGCTATAGGCAGCATTAACAGGGATTCAATAAATAATCCGATGAATGAGTTAATAGGGAGTTTCTTTCTAAGTAATCCGTAAATTGCAAAGGTACTGGCTAAAGCAAGTGAGATGATGGGTAAAGTACCTAAAGCAATGAGTTGTACCAATACGCCAAGCAGAGCTAAACCAACGGCTATTAATTGGTTGCGACGTAAGCGCTCATGAAAAAATATCATGCCTAATATCACATTAAATAATGGATTAATGTAATAACCTAAACTGGCATCAAGCAAATGATTGTTGTTTACCGCCCAGATGAACAAAAACCAATTCACCGCAAGAAAGCTAGCCGATAAACACAATTGCAATAATACTTTCGGCTGTTTGAAAACCTCGACTAATTGCGACCACTTCTTCATGACAATGATCATCACCAACAAAAACACCGTTGACCAAATCACTCTATGCATCATTATTTCACCAGGTTCAATGGCGGTGAGTAATTTAAAATAGATTGGTGCAAAACCCCATAACAGGTATGCACTTAATGCACTAAATGCACCGTTACGGCTACTATTGGCTTCAAGCTGATTAGGGGCTGTCGCAGTCATGATTTATTTGTTCAACTGTATTAGGGATGAAAGAGTGTGGATAATAGCATGACATTAAGAGCTTGAAGTATTATAAAGCTAAGGGGGGATTTTTTGCATCGTAAACTTGTTAATACTAGTCTCTTTACTTATAAGTAACTAAATGATTTTACTTGAGTTATAAATATATTTTTCTGTGCTAGGTTTTCACAGTGTCGCTGAGTTAAAATAGTAATATTATCCATAAGACAATTAGTCGACACCTTCTTGAACTCCTCAGTAGCCAACGCCCAAACCAGTGCCGAAGTCAGTACAGAAATACGTACCGAAGTTAGTACAGAAGATAGTGCATTATTGCTCGACACTTTAAAGCATCATTTCGGCTATGAGAGCTTTCGTGAGGGACAAGCTAAAATTATTAACAGCTTGTTACAAGGGCAAGATTCATTGGTGTTAATGCCTACAGGTGGCGGTAAATCATTGTGTTATCAACTTCCTGCGGTATTATTGCCGGGTGTAACAGTCGTTGTTTCGCCGTTGATCGCCTTGATGAAAGATCAAGTAGATGGGTTAACTCGACAAGGTATATCAGCTGCTTTTATTAATTCTAGTCTTGAACAAAGCGAAATTAGTGAAATTTTTGCTCGCTTAGGGCGAGGTGAAATTAAATTACTGTATGTTGCCCCTGAACGTTTAACTAATTATTATTTCTTACAAAGTTTGAGTCAGTTACCACTCAGCTTATTTGCGATTGATGAGGCACACTGTATTTCTCAGTGGGGTCATGATTTCAGACCGGCTTATACCAAGCTGCAATGTTTAAAACAAAACTTTCCAACCGTGCCCGTTATGGCGTTAACCGCTACGGCCGATGTTACAACCCGTAAAGATATTTTGAATCAACTTGCGCTACCAAACCCCTATATTCATCTTGATAGTTTTGACCGACCTAATATTCGTTTTACCTTAGCCCCTAAATATAATGGCGAAAAGCAGTTACTGGGTTATATCAAAAAGAAGGGTGAAGATAGTGGTATTATTTATTGCAACAGTCGTTGGCAAGTAGAAAAATTAGCTAAGTATTTAGCGGCTAGTGGCATAAATTGTGCGGCTTATCATGCCGGACTAGAAAACGAAATTCGTTCTTTAGTACAAGAGGGGTTTACCAAAGATAACATTCAAATAGTCATTGCTACCGTTGCTTTTGGATTAGGGATCAATAAACCTAATGTGCGTTATGTTATACATTTTGAACCCCCACGTACTTTAGAGTCTTATTATCAAGAAATTGGTCGTGCTGGTCGTGATGGCTTAAACGCAGAAGCCTTATTTTTAGTCGATGAAAAAGATGTTGCGCGTATTAAGAAACGTATTAGTGAAGGCGATAATCCACAGCGAGTCAATGTTGAAATGCAGCGCTTTGCTGCCATGGATGCCTTTATTGATGCACAAACTTGCCGTAGGCAGGTAGTACTGAATTATTTCGCTGAATATACCGAAAAAGGCTGTGGTAATTGTGATATTTGCTTAGATCCTCCCAGTCAATTTGATGGCACCATAGAGGCGCAAAAAGTATTGTCGTGTGTCTATCGTGTAGAACAACAAGGTGATATTAATCATGTTATTGCTGTTTTACGTGGCGAACTCACCGATAAAATTAAGCAATTAGCACACGATAAAGTCTCTACCTTTGGTATTGGTAAAGGCAAAACCACAGGTTACTGGTTCTCGATTATTGCTCAACTAATACATTTAGGTTATTTACAGCAAGATATAGAGCAACAATCTATTTTATGTTTAACGCAAGCATCCGGCGTGGTATTAAAAGCGCAAGAGCCTTTGATGTTGGCGAGCCCACGTCTGCAAAAAGCCAGTTACTGGCAAGAAAAAGCCCCACAAAAAAGTTATGACCGAGTCTTGTTTGCAAAGCTACGCGAACTGCGTAAAGCGATTGCCGATGGTGAAGACATTGCACCATTTATTGTCTTTAATGATGCAACTTTATCTGAATTGGCAAGGGTACAGCCGAAAACATCACGTGAAATGCTGAGTATAAGTGGCATAGGTGATGTGAAGTTATCCCGTTATGGCCAACCGTTTCTTGCGTTGATTAAAGAGCATAAGTAACCAACGCACTAAAAATGACATATAAAAAATGCCGAGTAACCTTGATGGTTAATCGGCATTTGTAAAAGCACACTTGATAGAGAGTAAATTACTCTTTCTCAGCTACTTCAGTTGGTTCTGTTGTTTTATCTTGAGCTTGTTCTTGCTCTTTTTTTTCATCATGACCTTCGCCACCACAACCACCACAACAACCCATAATTTACTCCAGTTACTTAAATTTAATTGGTATAAATAATACCCATTCCATTAAGTTATTGCCCACTTGTGCTGGTTAAAATACTCCAAGACGACGTTGTTCTCAATCCCAATAGCAAGCTATTAGTCAATCAAGCGCCTACCCTTGAAATATTTTTCCTGCGCACAACAAGATCACAAACTTAATGGAACAGGTATAAGACTTGTTGAAATAGTACCCGAGTAATTTCCTCAGGTACTTGATCGAGATCAGCTTTACTCGTTTAAAATAAGCGCTAACTAAGGTTTAGCTAGCGCTTAAATACATTACTTTGGTAATGCAGTAAAACCCATGTTGAACAAGGTAAATGCATAAATATCTGCATACTGTTCGATAGTTTTAGATACTGGCGTACCTGCACCATGACCCGCATTGGTTTCAATGCGAATTAATGTTGGAGCGTTACCTGCTTGTTTGGCTTGTAACTCAGCGGCAAACTTAAATGAATGTGCTGGAACCACACGGTCATCATGATCACCTGTAGTTACCATAGTCGCTGGATAACTAACACCGGCTTTAACATTATGCACAGGAGAATAAGCTTTTAAGTAAGTGAACATTTCTTCACTTTGCTCAGCAGTACCATAATCGTAAGCCCAGCCAGCACCTGCAGTGAAGGTATGGTATCTCAGCATGTCTAATACACCAACAGCTGGTAATGCTACTTTCATCAGATCAGGACGTTGTGTCATAACCGCACCCACTAATAAACCACCGTTAGAACCACCATTAATGGCTAAGTAGTCACTCGAGGTATAATCTTGCTTGATTAAGAACTCACCCGCTGCAATAAAGTCATCAAAAACGTTTTGTTTAGCTAACTGTGTACCTGCTTTATGCCATTGTTTACCGTATTCACCGCCGCCACGTAAGTTAGCAACTGCGTAGATACCACCTTGCTCTAACCATACTGCGCGTGAAACGCTAAACCTTGGTGTTAAGCTAACGTTGAAGCCACCGTACCCGTAAAGGATAGTTGGATTTTTACCATTAAGTTCAATACCTTTTTTATAGGTAATGATCATAGGTACTTTCGTACCATCTTTTGAAGGGTAAAATACCTGCTTTGACTCGTAAGCTTCGCTATCAAATTTAGCGCCTGACTTACGGTAAACATCACTGTTACCCTTATCTATGTTGTAGCTATAGATGGTGCCGGGCGTTTTGTAATTACTAAATGAGTAATATAGGGTACTTTCATCTTTATCACCGGCTAAAGCAGAAGCACTACCTACACCAGGTAAGTTGATTTCACGAATTTTCTTACCTTGATAATCGTACTGGTAAACTTTAGAAATGGCATCAACCATGTACTCAGTAAAGAAGAAACCGCCACCTGTTGAAGCGCTTAATACATAATCTGTTTCAGCAATAAAATCGGTCCAGTTGTTACTTGCTGGCGCTTTCGCATTTACCGTAACAATTTTCTTATTTGGAGCGCCTAAGTTAGTCACTAAGAATAACTTGTCACCTTCATTTTCAATAACAGAGGTATCAGCATCAAAGTTATCCGTAATGGTAACTAATGGGCTATTAGGTTTGGTTAAATCTTTAAGGTAAAGATCATTACCTGACGTTGAAATAGCGCCTGAAATAAGTAAGAAACGATTATCTTCTGTAACATCACCACCTACGTAACGACGCTTCTGTTCTGCGGTGTTACCAAAAATAACTTTATCGTCTTTTTGTGGTTGACCTAATACATGGTAATAAAGTTTATGTTGGTCGGTTTTTGCCGATAACTCACTACCTTTTGGCTTATCGTAACTTGAGTAGTAAAAACCTTCATTTTTAAACCAAGAAATGCCTGAAAACTTCACATCAATAAGCGGTGTTTCTAGCACTTTTTTTGTTTCAACATCAATGATGATGATTTTACGCCAGTCACTACCACCTTCAGAAATAGCATAAGCGGCAATTGAACCGTCTTTAGAAAAGCTTAATTGACCTAGTGAGGTGGTGCCGTCTTCGCTAAAAGAGTTTGGATCTAAGAATATTTCAGCCTTACCACCATCTTTTTGACGATAAACCACATATTGGTTTTGTAGACCGTCATTTTTATAAAAATAGGTATAGTTACCTTCTTTAAAAGGAGCGCCAACTTTTTCGTAGTTCCATAACTCAGCTAAACGAGATTTAAGCTGGCCACGGTAAGGGATTTGTGACAAATAATCGAAAGTCACCTTGTTTTCAGCTGTAACCCAAGCACCTGTTTCTTCACTACGGTCATCTTCTAACCAACGGTAAGGATCAGCAACATCAGTACCAAAAAAATTGTCAACCGCGTCACCTTTTTGTGTCACAGGGTAACTGATTTTTTGTGTTTGTTCTTGAGCTGAAGCAACAGCATTTGATGTTTTATCAACACTGTTACCAGTACAACCGGCTAATACACTAGTGACCAAAATACTGGTCAAGAAAAGGCTTTGTTTCTTCATTTGAATCTCGCTTGTTGAAGTGATTATTGTGATCTTCATTCACTTAGAATGACGGTGCATATTCACATTTATTTTACAAATCGTTTGGCAGTGTAGCAGAAGAGGGTTGAGCAAGACTACGGCTTACCTCATTGAGTATTGAGGTAAGCGGCAGTATTTTGTTACAGAGTATTGCTAATTGATTTTCTACAAAAAATTAACGATTTTCTAAGCGGTTAAAATCAAGTAAGCCGGACGATTTAGGTTGGTTGGTTTTATACCAAACATGTAATTCATCAGCAAACATCCAAAAATCAGGATGAGTTCTGCGAATGGCAAACCGATCTTTAAGTTTACGGTAATCTTGCTCTGTTTTTATTGCGTTCAAGCTTTCAACAAATTCAGCGAGTTGCACTTGTTCTACTTTAAAAAATGTATTGGGATAAGTACCGACAACACCACGTAAAATGGCTAAATTATCTTCTGCAGGTAGGCGACGATTATCTTCAGAAAATAAATGCGCAACATTACTGTGTGCGGAGTTATTGATTAAGCTATAGACTTGTTTTTTATCGCTATTTGATACCATGACATAGCTCACTTGTGGTAACAGAGCAACGCTCTCATTAGGTAACTCACTTATATTTGCCATGATCTTGTCTGCTTTGCTTTGTACTAATGAAGAGAGGTTAAATTGGCTAACATTCATATTTTTTGTATGCTGCCCAACCAATTTAAAGAGCTCTTCTTGATGATTACTGGTTTGATAGTTAATGCCTGTTTCCGGTAACTGATCAAAATCATCAGAAAAAATATAATCCTTAATGTCACTGCTGGTGCCTCGATACCAATATTCATGGATAGACTTGCGTTGAGCTTTAGGCAGTAAACTGATGAAATTACTTTCTGCTTCCATGCGAAGGAAATCCATGTACAAGCGTGTTTTCAATTGATGGCCAACATTGCCATACACATCGAAACCAGCGACTAGTAAATAATGAATACGTTCTAGTAAAGGGTAACTAATTAGCCATGCGGTTTTAGGTGTTGGGCCAACAAAACCTTGTAATACAGAGGCACTATCAAAGTGCCTAAATACAGTGAGACTGGCATTAGGGTTGCCTTTACCTGACCAAATTAAATCTAAATTTAATTCTTCAGGCTGTAAGTTAATTTCTTTCAAATAGGCTACTTTGTTTTTTATATATTTTTGCTGGCGTTTGGCATATTGTCGCCAGTACAGTAATGACATGGTTTTATCGCTAGTTGCCGCGGGCAATTGCAACAGGTCGGTATTGGCAGTAATGAAATCTTGACTGGGATAATGATCAAAATTATCTGGGCTGAGGAAAAACACCCAAAAATTATCTTCAATCACATTCAGTGCAATTTGACCACGACAAACAGGGCCTTTGATAAAATTCATAATAGAGAACTGTGCTTGGTCTAATAAAAATTGATAGCGTGCTTTATCTGGAATGGCCTGAAAAGTTTTAAAAGGATTAGATGCATTGACTAATTGGTAATCTGGTAGCTTAGTTACCGCGTAATCTGGCTGGTAGAAAAGCTTTGTGATGCGCGCTAATTTAGCCTCACCAAATGGGTAGGGCATATGGCGCTTAGCAATAATGATCTCGTTATGCTTAATTAGTCGGTAGTACACTTGTGGTTTATTGACGATGGCAGTAGTACTGCCGTCAGCATAGGGTGAATCAAAAGGGCGACGCGTATTAATAACCGCTACTTTTTTACTGCTAGGGGTGCTCGAACGAACGAGTTTAAAATAACTAGATCGTGTTTTATCAAAATATAAATTGGCTAGGTATAAGTGTTCAAATAAATAGCGTGCAATTAGCTGCTCCTTAGCTGAACTGCCATTAAGTAATGTCTCCCAGCGGGTGATCATTTTTTGCTCTTTCGCATTGGCTGGTATGGCGTCAGGCATGATTGCACCTTGCGCTATCCAATTAGTTAACTGAGTATGCTCAGTTGTCGATAGTGCAGGTAGTGCATAAGGCATACCGCCAAGAGGGAATTTATTCTTATATGCTTCAAACTCTTCTATCGTTGGGCATTGCTGATTTCTATCGAGTGAAACATCAAAATTGTTACTCAATAATGGCTCACTCGGTAATGGATGCTGTTGCTTTAATTGGATCATTTGATAGAACAAACTAGCCTGAGTATTAGCTTGCTCGGTTTGCTGGCGCTCATTAAGCACAGGGAAAAATCCTTGTTCACGCAGCGGCTGTAAACTCTCAGCTTTCAACTCCGTTAACTTACTTAGGCTTGCACTAATGTTTGCAGTAAGTAAGCGTTCACCATTATAAACCATGGCTTTATTTGCACCACGTTCAATACCCGCACGGCTTTCCATTTTTAATTGGCAAGGGGCGTCGTAACAGCCATGACAAACGACGCAACGATTTTCAATAATTGGCTGTATATGCTCATTAAAATTAATTGCTTGAGCGGTAGTTGCTTTAGGTTGGACTAGTCGATTATCGACATTGCTAGGGCCATAAAGTTTATCAAACTCCATTACACCTAACGTGGCACAACCCGAAAGAAATAGAAAAATAAATAGCCATTGAAACTTACGCATGAAAATCCTTAAATTGCTGCAATGCGCTAAGTTTAAGCGATGTTGATGAATACTGTAAAGTGACTATGTATTCCTCAACATTGAATGACTTATATAGTGTGTAAATAGTGAGACTAATAACGATTTCTCAGCTCAGGTACATCGGTATTATATTGAACAAACTCGACTTCATAACCATCAGCATCAAGAAAATAGATGTTTTCTCTATACTCATCAGGTGTACCCTCTTTATGAATGGGGAAGCCCGCTTGTGTGATACGCGCTATGGTGCCTTTGATATCGCTGGTGACATAAGCAAAATGCGCTAAACCTACTTGATGACCTGTTAAGTCTCTATTGTCGCCAACGCCATTATCGGCCAAGGCTATATATTGATAATCATCGCCAAAATGTAACCAGTTTCTCGGTTTTCCTGACCATTCACCTTTATCGCCACCACGTACATGCCAATGAGGAAAAGCGGCTTGGTAAAAGGTTAAGCTTTTTTCTATGTCTGATACGACCAAATTAATGTGTTCTAAAGTAATCATAATTGCTCTCCTTTACGTTATAAAACGTATCTAACAAAAATCGTGTAGTTGTCCTATGCTTGGTACTTTTTCTCAACTCGCCATGGCGGATTTAAACGATTTTCACCTGCCCAATACAGTTTGATTTTATTACCGCTTGGGTCGCGTAACATCGCTTCACGCCACAAGTAGGATTGTTCGGCTGGTAACTGGTCAAAAACAATACCTCGGCTCTGAACTTTTTCCACCCATTGCTCTAATTTTTCATGCTCGAAATAGATCGTTGTGCCTGTGCTCAGTTTATTCTGTGCATTCTTTAGAGTATCTTCCTCCGCTAAGCTTAATGAAAAAGTAGCGCCCTCATCAGGGCAAGTAAAACGAGCATAATGTGGTGTATCGACAATTTGAATGAAACCTAAACGAAGATAAAACTCAGTGCTTTCATCCATATTAATGACAGTAAGGGTGACTTGATTTAAATTCATCATTATTCTCTTCGTTTGCTTTAGTAAAGCGTCTTATTTCTTTAATAAAGTAAACACTTTACTAAAGAAGGTCAAGTTAAATATAAACAAAAAACTTTACTAAATATTGAGCTAGACGATGAAATTATGCTAAAAATGCGTAATAATAGTGATATATCCCATTTATTGGCTGTAGTTTGAATGAAAACACATGAAAAAATAATTCAGTTATTAAAGACCGCAGGGCCTTTAACGGCCAAAATACTGGCAAGTGAATTGGGTCTTACTACCATGGGGGTTCGCCAGCATGTTCAAGGGCTGGAAGATTCCGGTGATGTGATTTTTAAGGATGAAAAAGCGGCTCGAGGCCGACCTACTCGGTATTGGTCATTGACTGATAAAGGTAATAGCCGCTTTGCTGATCGTCACGATGAATTAACCGTACAGTTACTTGACTCAGTCATCACTATTTTTGGGGATGATGGCTTGGAAAAGTTGATCAGTCACCGAGAAGAAACGTCGATGTCCAACTATAGATTAGCCCTTGCTGACCGCTTTGGCGTGGAAGAAAAATTACAAACCTTAGCTAAATTGCGCAGTGATGAAGGATATATGGCAACCATTGAAGAGCATGACGGTGTATTTTGGTTAATAGAAAATCATTGCCCTATTTGTGCTGCAGCCAGTAAATGTTTAAGCTTTTGTCGTTCAGAATTACAAATGTTTCAGACGCTAATGAGCGAAGTTGCTACCATTAGTCGAGAAGAGCATATTGTTGAAGGGGCAAGACGTTGTGCTTATAAAGTATTGCCTGTTAATAGCTAGACAATTTATTAACGATGCTTGGTTAGAGCATCGTTAAAAAGGCTGAGCTTTTAAGGTGAGTTTATTATCAGAAATTAAGCCTTTTAATTTTCTGCTGGTTTATCTGCCGAGTAAATAATACCTTGCTGCTTTCTGGCCTGTTCTATTACCGACAATACTTGTTGCGAAAGTTGCCAGCTATTCACTGAAGATTCATTGTGACCACTTTCTATTAAATCGATAAAATGGCTCAGTTCGTAAGTCATTCTATTATCGGTTTGCGCTAACGTTAATATTTGGCAACTACCGTCATTTAAATGCAAGCTAACCTCATTGAATAGTGATGAATGCTGCCACGTTAGGTGACCATTTTCGCCTTGTACTTCACAAATATTGCTGCCATTACTGAGTTTTGAATAACTTATATGTGCTTGTAAAGCCGCTTGGTTATTGTCGTTCTCTGTCGAAGTGTAATTCAATAAAATATCGCCATAGCCATCAACACCCGTTGGTAATTTATAACATTGACCTGTTATTTCTGTCGGTAAACCAAATAAATCGATTGCTAAATATAATGGATAAATACCTATATCCATTAAAGCGCCGTTACCAAAATTTAAATTAAAGGTATTTGGGTTCTCACCCCTTAAGTAAGCGGGATACCTAGATGATAACTGGCAAAATGAGGCACTATATTTTCGTATATTGCCAAGTGATTTTAACTGCTTTTTTATTTGGTGATAGTTAGGCAGGAAAGTCACCAACATTGCTTCCATAAAAGTCACATTGCTGGCTTTAGCGGCGGCAACCATTTGCTCAAGTTCAGCACAGTTAATAGCCACTGGCTTTTCACAAAGTACATGTTTTCCGCCATTTAGTAAGGCAATACTTTGTTGTGCATGAAAGTTGTTTGGTGAGGCAATATATACCGCATCAATAAGGTCACTGTTGGCTAATAAAGCCAAGTCAGTAAAACAATGCTCAAGATTATGCTTATCGGCAAAGCTTTGCGCTGTTTTTTGCTGGCGAGAATATACCGCCACTAAATTAAAGCGAGGATCTTGCCTGGCGGCCTCAATAAAAGCGTCTGTGATTTTACTGGTACCGATAACGGCAAAATTAGTCATGTGAACAGCCTTAAAAAACATATTTATAGCTGAAAAGTATTACATTTAGTCGCCGAAGAGTCTATCTAGCCATCTTGTTTATTGTTTACAAGATGGCTAGCTTAGCTTGGGATATTTAAGCACTTTCTTTATGATAGTGGCGTAGGGCATGTTCTTTTTGTCGGCCCTGACTAAAAGAGGTAACACGTTTTAAATAGCCAATAACCCGCGTGCCGTGATCTATGTTATCACTGCCGCAACTTGAACAGAGCTGTAAAGTGCGTTTATCGATTTTTTCACATTCATTACAAATCGTTATTTTTACATTGATGCAAAAATAATTACAACCCGTGGCAGCGGCTACATTGAATAGCTTCATATAAGCATCGGTAGATAATGCTTCATCTAAATTTAAGTGCAGTGCTGAGCCACCATCTAAGTATTGCGTCATTTCTTGACCGTGCATGACAAACTTATCTATATGGTTTGTTTGCTCATCCTCAACGACATAAAAATAAGAGTTATAACAATCACGTGAAACTTGGTAGCCATCTTTTTTGTCCCATTTCGCATTTTTTATGCCGAGGTTTTCAGCGGGAACAAATTCGGTATTAAACATATAACCAAATTCTTTTTTAGCCGATTGATTAGCTTGGTAAATTATTTTTAATTGCTGACTGACAAACTGCTTATATTCTTCATTATTGCCAACTTTAATGTGGGAAAATTCAGCCGCTTCAGCCATACCATTAATGCCAATGGTAAGAAATTGTTTATCAAGTGAAATAAAACCAGCGTCGTAAACCGATAATGCGCCTTGTTTTTGGTAGTCTTCCATCAGTTTTCGGTAAGCGACTTGGTACTTTTGAACTTTCTCTATTTCTGTCTTTAAGTCTCGACCATCTTGCACCAAACGGTTCATATTAACGGTAATGACATTAATAGAGCCCGTGGCAACACCACCAGCACCTAAGGTATAAGAAAAGGTGTTATCAGAAATCTCATTACGCAATCGACAACACGAAGCTAATGAGTCAGCACTGTCAGATAAATAGATAAAAAATGAGTTACCTTCAGCTTTTTGTTGGGCGAGCTTTCGAGCAAAATCTTGATCTTTGCACTGGCCATTTTCAGTGAGCATTGCTGCGGTAACTACCGGAAAGGTAAGTACTGCTTGTTCACGTTCTTTATTGAGCCAACTAAGGAAAAAATGCTGTAACTGGTCAACGGTCTGCCAATTGGGTTTACTAAAATCAGGGAAAACAAACTCACCAAACATTGAAGCAAAATAGTGCTGATCAAATAATGAAACATTCCAAAAAACACTTTGATAACCCCGAGCGGCTGCAGGTTGATTGATAGCGTAAACCACATGTTGTAAATGATTTTCTATTTCAGATCTATGGGTGTTGATATAGTCATTGCCATATTCAAGACGGGCAAAATAATCAAAATAAGTAAGGAACTCAACCGTCGCAACAGCGCCGGCAAATTGCGCTGAAATAGCAAAAATCAAATTCACAAAAGAGCCACAAAAAGAGTCTAGATGTTTTGGTGCTTTAGATTCGCCACCTAACTTGGTTAGGCCGTCCAATAAAAATGGATACATGCTAATTGAGGTGCAATAAGGTTTTAAACTGGTCTCATCGTGTACATAAATTTCATGATCTTCAATTTGGCGTAAATACTCTTTGGCCAAATCAGCATCAAAAGTATCGCGTATTTTGTCATGGACCAAAGCACGATTAATTTGCACAAAACAGTCTTTTAATAACTCAGCTTCTAAGGTCGCAATATTTTTGTGACTAACATTGGCATTGGCATCCATTTTTGAACCATCAGCGGCATTTTCTGCTGAAAAGTAATCTCTAATGAAGTCTTTTTTATGGGTGATTTGTTCTTGATTAAGCCGCAACATTGCTTGCTCCTTGAGTAAGTAGAGGTGTGTTAAAAGTGTTTCTAGTAAATAAGTAATTTAGTTTTTCGCCAGTAATGACATTACGAAATATTTGGTTTGTGATTGGGCTTTCTAAGCCGCCTAACGCTTCTTGCCAAGCACCTGTTTTTAAGAAAGTTAAGTGCTGGATAATTCTAAGATCAATGTGTTTTATGCCCGCTTTTTCATCAGTCTCTTCACCGGAATAGAGGCAGGTTTTTAAGCCGAATTTTTTAGCGATGAGCAATTTTTCAATCAGTGCTCTTGGTTGCCATTCGCCGCCAAAAAACACCACGCAACTGATTAAATCCTGATATTTTTTAAGCCACTGCATGAAGCTCTGATTGGTGAGTGATATACCGTTCTCTGCCTGCCATAGCTCGGTACTATGACAGCCCTTGCAACCGACCTTGCAGCCAGTAATACTAAAGCACAAGCTGATCTCATTAGGAACTTCTTGGAAAACGACACTAGGGGGAATGCAGTTAAAAACCATCTTGTTGCCTATATATGGATATTATTGTTTTGATAAACACAATATATAGTATTTAATGGTTTTGAGATCTTGATCTAGATCATGGGAATTAGTGTCAATATAGAAATAAACACAATATGTGGTGCTTTTATTAATACCCATACACATCATGTGGCGATTAATCAGAGCGGTGTAAGTTGATGAGTAGTGAGCTAAGTGGACAGAACAGGGGAATAATCAGTATGAAAGCAGCGATTTGACCGCTTCCGTTATTTTTTATTTATTGGGCACATTAGCTTTGAATTTATAATGAAAACAAGCACCTTTTTGAGTTTTTCCTAGCTTAATTGATCCATTGAGCTTCTGGCTTATTAAGTTAAACACAATAGACATGCCTAAACCTATACCACCATATTTACGAGCGGTAGTAAAAAAAGGCTCAAAAACATGTTGTTGCGCGGCACTAGATAACCCGCGGCCATTGTCACGGTATATCACTTCAACTTCATCATCGGTGATTTTTTTAACCTCGATAGTTATTTTGTTTTCTTGGATTGGATTATTAATATCTGGATCGTTGTCATTTTTATTAGCAAAACCATGCTTAACACTATTATTAATTAAATTAGTTAATATTTGCGCATGAATTCCAGGGTAAGTGGCTAACACAATTTTTTCTTTACAGGTTATTTCTAGACTAACGTTTTGTGGTTTTAAAATAGAACGTAAGGTAGAAATAACTCGCTGGTAATATTGGCCAATATCTAAGACTTCTATTTCTAATTGATGTTGATCGGCAGCTGTTTTTTTAAAGTTTTCAATTAAGTTCTTAGCTCTATTTAAATTTTCACCCTGCATCACTAAAGCACTATCTGACGTTTTACGGAAATTCTCCATATCTTTCATACTTAGGCTTTGGCTATCAAGTTTACCTTTCAGCTTTTTAAATTCATCCTCTATGATACTGTGAGTAGTTATTGCGATACCTAAAGGCGTATTTACTTCATGAGAAACACCAGCAACTAAATTACCAAGAGCCGACATTTTTTCAGATTCTACTAATTGCGTTTGGGTTGTTTGTAGTTTCTTTACTGTGTCGGAAAGCTCTAAGGTGCGTGCTGCTATTTTATCTTCAAGTGATTGTTCATAATCGAGGCGTTCAAGTTCGGCAGCAATACGCCCTGAAAATAGCTGGAATAACGAGCCAGTTTCATCTTCATTAGTTTGTTCCGTTTCATATAGAGCAACGATCAAACCTATTACCTGGTGTTTTGAATCAACCAAAGGTGTACCAATATATGCTTGAATCTTCATATCAAGTAATAGCTGGTCTTCGGGATAAAAACTACAGACATCTTTAAGGTAAAAGCATACCCCATTATCGGCAACATTAGCGCAGGGGGTATTTTTAAGGGAATATTCAAAGTTTTCAACTATTTCGCCCTTGGCCACAAGCACTTCGGTTTTACAGCTGAACTCTTGTGCATTGATGCGTGCAATGAAGGTGTAATCTGCATTAATGACTTTATGAAGCGCCAACGTTAATTTAGTAAAAAACTCATCGCCATAGCTATTTGACACGGCTTCAACAATTTCTTTTATATGAGTTAACATACGGAATCCTGAGTACTGAATTAAGTTAACTATGGCATAAGGATCATTATTTTTCATAGCTTAAATTCAGTACTAGCGGCTAAAAGTAACTAAATTTGATACGAAACAAAGTTATTAACTTTCGGTGCTAACTTGAGCGAAAACTACTCGTATTTAAGAGTTATTTGGTTGATGATAAAAAGACCTAATTATTCTAGGTATAAACACTATTACATTATAAATATTTGCATAGAAGCAAGTTCATCAGAGATGGCTTGTAGTGACTTGCAATTAATGGGAGCTTGGTGAATTGTTACCGCTAGGGGCCACTTTAATTTTCAGCCTAATTACCTTTTTTATCGACGTTTGGCATGTTATTTTTTAAGGTGGTATCTATTTGATATTCATCAAATAGATTTTGATAAAAAGCCGCTAATGTTTGTTCTCGTTGTTCATTTAGCCAATCTTGCTTAACTTTGGCGTGAATCTGCTCTAAAGGTTGTAACTCGCCCCCGGTGATCGCTTTTAAATAAACAATGTGAGTGCCATAACCTGATTTGATTTTTTGTTGCCATTGATTTGTAGGCAACAAAGACAATGACATAGCAAACTCACTACCAAAAAGTCGAGCAACTTGATGAAATGGGATATTAGTAAATTCCAGCTCTAAAAATATATCATCAGACCATGCCAATAATTGCTCTTGCTTATCAAAATGTTGGTCGGTTAATTGTTCAAAAATAGTTAACATATCGCCATTAAAGTCAGTATGCTTTTGGGGATCAAAGTAAAGCTGCACAAAGCTAAAGCGTTCATCATGGCGATAATCTTCTTGATGCGCCTGCAAAAATTGAGTTAATTGTTCATCACTCGGTTCACTGTCACTGACGGCATCTTCAACAATAAACTCCAATTTTTGTTGAATGCGCTTTTTAATCAGCGTATCACCTTCAAGTAAGCCCATTTCAACCCCTTTTTGATAAGCGACTTGTTCCTTGAAATGATTTTTTATCAGGGTATTAAGCTCTTTTTCACTTGGCGGTCGTAGGGCACTTTTTTCAAAGCTGTAAATCAACTGTTCAATTTTACTTTCAGAAATGGAGATTTCATTATTTGCTGAGGTAGGTTGTACTACGCCAGCATAAAAATAAAAAAGCCCCACGCCTAACAAAATAAAATGCAGTAATGGCTCTTTAATTAATTGTTTCATCATTTTTTTACCGTAACGCTTAATCGTAAATATAAGCGCGACCTTTATCCTTTGAGTTATACCAAATAGGTGAAGTATAAACGTGACCTTGCGCTTTTAGCTTCACACCTTTTTGCTTGTTGTTGATGCTCTGCTGCGATACATCGTAACTAAGCGTTAAAATTGCAATACTCGTTCAAATAACCACATACTGGAAATAGAGCCAATAATGTAGGCATTAATTCGATTGTGCTTTCGAATATCTATATGCTTTTTTACCGACCAAATAACGAATAACATGGCAGTAATAAAAAGTAATTGTCCAATTTCGACACCGACATTAAAAAAGCCTAACGCAAGAAATTGGTCATTTTTAGGCAAACCGAGTTCGAGTAAAACGGAGGCGAAGCCAAAACCATGTAATAAGCCAAAACTACTAGAGACTGCCACGGGGTAGCGATAACTTAACGACTGAGTATTATTTTTAGCAATTTCTACCGCTAAAAAAACGATACTTAAGGCAATAACGGCTTCAACGGGCGCTATAGCTAATTTAATGACATTGAGGGTACTCAAAACTAAGGTTATTGAATGTGCTAGGGTAAATCCGGTAATCGCCCATAATAATTTTTTAAGGCTTGAAGCAATTAACAATAAACATAAAACAAATAGTAAATGGTCATAACCTTCCAAAATATGCGCTACGCCAAAAACAGTGTAGCTTTGAATAGTTTGCCAAGAAGAGGGCGATTTTAGAAAGGTATAACTGGGTGACGATGGTGTTAACCTCACTGAGTAATCACTAATACTACTGTGATATTTTAGCATGACCTCTGTGGTGGTTTTTTCTAAGTTATCAATACGAAGAAGGCTATTGGCTAAGCCTTGTGGTGCAGTTAACGTAAAATATTGAATATTGGCACCGTTAAGTATAACCGGCGCTGCTTTATCAGTAATTTTGATACCCTCACTAAAGACTGGCGTCAGTGGAGCACCATTGGTATTCACGGGTTGTTTCCACATGACTTTATGGTAAATTTGTTGTTGTACTATTAAATCATCTGCGGCTTGCATCTCTATTGATGAGGGGGGTAATGCTTCTATTTGCAAATAGGCTAATTGAATCTTATTAGCCTGCGTCGTGTTTGCAAACGACATAAGCAATAGAAAAATAAAAGCAGGTGCTCCTTTGAATACCTGCTTCATTTTTAGTAAAAGTATGTTCATTAACTAGTGTGCAACTTCTTGTGCGGGCATAAACCAAATAGGTGAGCTCCAAACACGCTCTTGAATCGTTGCTTGCACATCGGATAATAAAGGTAAGTTATTACGTACAGCATCATAGGTTGACCAACGCGGCGTTGGTATTTCAATAGCACGTGCATAATAAAGCGTGGGTAACTCACCATTGAACTCGTCATCGGTAAAGCTCGCCATTAGCATAGTACTACCTATGGTGTTAGTGTACTTAGCTGTTTTTAAATCAACGGTATTACCTACTTTCGCTAATTTTCCATTGCTATCTTTTGTACGCTCATCAGACCAAACTACATCGATGATTTTTTCATGTTGTTCACCCTTTTGATCAACCCAGCCTTTAATTATTTGGATACGATCTAAGTTAGCGCCTATGCTGTCTTTTGCCGCCCACACAGTAAATACCGGTGCAGAATCAGCGCCGTTAATCGTGCCTCCCATTGGCACACCTTTAGCATAACCTTCTTTAACCATGGCTTTAATATCAGTAGGCATTGGCGTTAAGTGCTCCCCAGCAAAGAAACGAATTTGCATACGCGGTCCAGAAGTGGCAAAAGTTTCACGGTTATACATGGCATCCCAAATAGCACCACGCGTATTTTTTGGTGCCCATACGCCAGTAATAGAGCCAATGCTTTCATGTTTAGCTTCTAACCATTCTGGTACTTCACCCGTTCTACGTAACTCAGGCGTAGAGTCGACAGCACCATGACCACCAATATAGTTATCTTCCGCCACATCAGCCGTCAAACCGTTATGGCTATCAGTACCACCGTTAAAGCCCAGTTTGTAAGGGTTAACACCTAAATTTTGATAATGTTTTAAGCCTTCAATGACGCCCCAACGAACGAAGTTACGCTTATCTAAGGCACGATTACTAAATTTAGCGACCGAGTCAGCATTTTCAAAATCAGCAAATTCATCATTTGGCCAAAAATTACGATGAACTTCTGAATTACCTTTAATTTGCATCATTTCAATGGTGCGCTCAAAATGACTACGCAGTTCGGCGTACTCTTTAGTAATAGGTTTCCCTGTAGAGTCGTTAGGGTTAAACATATTAAGTTTTGAAGCGTTAGAATTATGAGGTATAGCAAGTACAGTACTACCCTGCTTTTCTTGCTCTGCTAACCATTCCCATAAACCTTCTTCTCGATTAATTTCAAGGTAACTCATCGGTTGTTTAGGCACTACCATGTCTCTAAAGAGAATATTACGGTGTAAATTACCGCCTTTAGGGGCGCCACTCCATTCAAATGCCGCTAAGGTGGTAAACACCCCTGGTTTATATTCTTCTTTGGCCGCTTGTAAAATAATTTGCCAAGCGCTCATGGTGCTTTCTTTACCCGTATAAAAAGGAGGGTGACTTGGTTTGGCATCACCTCTGTTTACCGAGATAACATATTTAACAAACCAACTAATTTGATCTTTATAGGCTGTTAACCCACGTAACTCCGTTAAGACTTCACTATTATGGCCAACGGCTTCCTCCGCTAGTGTAGTGTACATTTCACCTATATATTCAGAATGATCGGTAGTGGCAGCAAAGTCCAACGGACGATGCAACTTGTGCATTTGACCATTAATTTCTTTTTCGTGCCCTTGAGCAAACTCTAATGAATCTTTCGGACTCATGCGGTTACCACCAATATACGCATCTAATGAATATTTAGTATGCATATGCGTTTCACCAAAATAAGCATTTTTCAGTGGATTGCTTGGCGCATTTTCTTCTTGCTCTTTGATGCTTGCTGCACGGGCAGCAACAGACTCGTCGGGGTTGCTCACGGTGCTCGCTGCGCTGACGGCTTTAACATGGTTTTGATCTTTTTGTGCGTCAGTTTGTTTTTCTGAACAAGCGCTTAACGCAAATACAGTGGTTAAAGCTATTATTGAAACGTTGATCTTCATCTTTATTAATCCTTTATTATAAATAGAAAATATTTTCTTTGTTATGCGAGTTAAAATTTAGCCATTACTTTTAAAAAAATAGTATCGCCTTGCACTCTTTTAGTCGTACTAAATTCATGCAACCACTTAAGCTCGGCCATGATGTCAGCACTCGCTGTTTTATGAACGAATGACAATGTCGGACCTGCGCCAACAGAGCTGGCTTTAAAATCACCAAAATTAGCGCCATCACCACTATCACCGACTATTTGTTTATAGTAAAATCCAGTTAGTCCAGCACCCGCTAAACCACCCCATAAAGGGAAATGTTGAGCAAAGGTTGTTTCTAAATGGGCTTGTGCACCCGATTTGTAATGGGTGTCGTCGTTTTCCTGATTAAAATCGATACCGGCAAAAACACTTGCTTCAATACCATTTTTTTGTCCCATATAAACAGCAGCAACGGTTGGTTCAACCGACCAAAAGTTTTTCCCTGTATTGGCTAATTCTCCAACTTGATAACTGCCCGTTGGCGCATATAAAGAAATACGATAATTAATATTCAGGTCAGGTGAGATATTTTGATTCAACATCAATGGCATAATAATAATATCACCAAGGGCACTATCCGAGTCGGTTACTCGTATATCGCTAACACCATCAGTAAAAACATTGGCAGATACTTCCATGTCGACATAGGGAATGGAGGCACTAAAGGAGTAACTCCAGTTTTCCCCTAAATCAATATCTGGCCGGTACAGTAGTGTTAACGCTAGTGCTTTGGATTTAACGTCTACGTTAGCAGCATCTATGCCCGCAAAAGGTAAGCTATGGTCATAACTCCCGCTATATTCCAAGGCATTTAATCGAACAATAAAAGTTTGAGCCGCAGGAACACCATCCATAAATGAGGACATAGAGCCCGGCATATAATGACCACTGCCACCTTCTTCAGCAAAAGTGAAAAAAGATAAACAAGGGAATAGAAGACTTAAAAGAGTCAACTTTTTTAACATAACAATATCCTTATGATTGGACATAATAGCCCAAGATCCAACGGTATAACGAGACACAACTAGCGCAAACATATTAACAAACACCATTAATATAAAAACAATAAAAATTGAGCTTTATATTTAAAGAAGTAGGCCATGTTTAACATCATAAAAGATGGCCTAACATCGGGCATATGTTTAGCTGTTTGCTATATTTATCTAAATCAAATGAACGAATGTACCGGTGTCAGTACTTTGTTCATTAAATTTTAAACTTATAATTAAGAACGACAGCATTCTCAGTTGATGTTTCAAGATAAACTAACTGTGTTGCATCAATATGATAGCCAAAATTAAATTCCATAAAAAAGTTACGTGTTTCTTCTCCGTCAAACCCATAGGTATATTGCGGGTTTAGCATGATATAAAAGTCTTTATTAATATCGTATTTTAAATAAGTTTGTGCAATCGCAATTTTGGTTTCTTGAAAGTAGTCATTTTTCTCCCAAGATTTACCATAGGTAAGTCCTGCATATAGCCTGAGGTTTTTAGCTAGGGGAACCACTTGTAATACCCCGACAGTTGCATAATTTGACGTTATGCCATCAATAGATGAGTCGGTACCCGCATCAATAAAAACACCGGTACCGGTATTTTTATTTGGTGTAAATAATCTGGTTCTGAAAGCATCTAGATTTTTTTTTGCTTCAATCTTTCCCAAAAGACCCCAATCCCCTTTGTGCATTCCAAATTGAAATGCACCACCTAAACCTTCATTACCGCCAGTAATCGCGCCTCCCGTGTATACGGCCATAGGGTCAGAAATATCAACCTGTTGCTTTGCTATTTCTTCTGCTAATACCATGCAAGGACTTGCGGCGAAAGTTGCACCTAATAATAACATTGGTAATTTATTCATTTGTAGCTCCTGATTTAGATTAGTTGGGTTTGAATATAAATTCATAGGGCTATTTTCCAGTTAGCCAAGACCCTTATCGTTAAATTTGTTTAACCTTATTTGACTCAATAATATGTATATCTTGTTGAGGGAAAGGAATGGTGATTTTTTCTTGTTCAAACGCTAAGTAAATCGCTTTATAGGCGCTATATTTTGCTGCGTATAAGTTGGTTGTGGGTATCCAAAGTCTAATGCCAATGGTAATGGCGCTGTCAGAGAAATCATCAATACCCACCTGCATGCGTACTTCATCAGTATATATATCAAGTTTTGCTAAAGTGCGTTCAACAAGCGCTATAACCTCGATAGGGTTGTCTTGATAGGAGATGCCAACAGAGAGTTTTAATAAAGTATCTTTTTTGGAGTTAAGCACCACTTCACCGACAATATGCTTGTTGGGAATAGTGATCTCTGCTGAATCTTCATTTTGGATGATGGTATACGCTAATTGTACCTCTTTAACTATGCCCGTGACTCCTTGTACTTCAATGGTATCACCGACAACAAAAGGACGAATAATAATGATATTAAAGCCAGCGGCATAATTGGCTAGTAAGCCTTGTAATGCTAGACCTGCACCTAATGAAATTGCACCTATGGCGGCAATAAATGGCGTAACACTAATGCCAATTTTACTCAATGCAATGATAGTTATCATCACCATTACTACCATTTTAGTGGTACTGGCAAGAAAGCGGCTTAAGGTAACATCAAGTTTTTGCTTTTCACAAAGACGTAATACCGCTTTAGCGACTTTACCAGCAATAGAATAACCGAATAAAAATATCAATAAGGCACCAACTAGTTGAAAGCTATAGTTGGTAAAAAAATCGATAATTACTTGATAAATCTGTGAGGCTTGTTCAATTTCAGTGCGTAACAACTTCCCAGGAAGATCGACGGCTTGTTGCGCCGTGTCGGTAATGGTGCTGGTTAAGTTTTCAGTGTTGTCGCTTTGGGGGTCTGACATTTTAATATCCATAAATATAGCTAGCGTGTGTAATTTAATATTTAGTCATCATTTAATAACTCAGTTAAACAGGCCATTTGTTCTGTTAATGATGCTATTTGTTGTTCTAATTCATCGACTCTCTGAGTGAGTTGTTTATGATCGGCTAAGGGAGCTATGTCAGTTTTAGTGTTTGTGGCAGGAGCAAAACTGGCTTCATCAAACTCTGAGAGTAAATGTACATAGCGGCAATCACGTCTACCGGGCTCTCGTTCGAGTTTTTGTACCAATGTTTGGCCATTCAAGTCGAGCAACTGGTTTAAGGTGGCTTCAACTTCACCGACATCAGTAAAGTCAGCTAAACGATTAGTGCGCGTTCTTAACTCGCCTGGCGTTTGAGGTCCTCTGAGCAATAGTACGCAAATAAGTGCTTTTTGTTGAGGGGTGAACTTCAAATTACCGAATTCGGTATTACAAAAACGATGAAAATACTTATTAACGCGAGTCGACGCTTTTTGATCCACCATTAGTTGGTTCATTTGTACTAGTTCATCAACGACGTTTTGTACGTCACTTTCTGACAGGGTCATTACCGGTTCACGGCTGCTTTTTTGATTGCAACCCGTAACAATAGCGTTTAAAGAAAGCGGGCACTGCTCTGGCGTAGTGGTTTCTTTTTCTAACATAACACCGATAACACGGCATTGCTCTGGGGAAAGTGTGATCATCTGAAGATATCCTTATAAAAATCTTTACTGATGTTATACCAAGCAATAGGGGTTTTTACTATATTAGCGTGTTAAATCGTCCATATCGTAGCTCATAACGTAATACTTAAAAGCCTTTATTCAAGAAACTCAAAACAACTTAAAGTTACAATTTGATTTAATTTAATTTAGATTTACACTTTGTAGTCTTTTAATCGATTTATTAAAAGCCAAGTGAAAGGTAATTATTTTAATAATTTTACTTGGTTTAAGGTTAATAAAATATATCCTCGTATTGTATTAAGGAAATTACTATGAAAACAGCTTATCTGCTCGCTCTTATTCCAGCAACGTTATTACTTAATGGTTGTGATGATACAGAAAGAGAACTGTGCCGTTATTACATTCAAAATGATTTAGATAACGGTAGCTTCGAGTCAGCTATTGAACGCCTTGCTGATGAAAGTTGTCAAGCAACGTATCCAAAAAAGGAATATTTGGTGGATTTAAGTAGTGCTTATTTAGGTCGTTCAGGTTTGCCGCTACCCGTTATCATGCGTGCAATGATTGAAGATGATACCGCTACCGAAGAACTTACCTTTGAAGGTTTTGTTGCAGAAATAGCAGAGTCAGCCTCACCTTCAGTATTATCAGATCTCGACCTTTCACGTACAGCACTAAATGAGTACCTCGAAACTAACAGCTGTAAATCAATTGATTATCCCACCTCCGCGCAGGAAACTGTTTGTTTGATTACAGGGTTTATTGATGTTTTAAAAGTGACGATGGCCATTGATGCACTTACGGGGGGTGACGTCTCAGCATGGGTTGATAATGAAAGTGGCGATAATCCATCAATGTTACGCTCAACCTGTGCACTTAAATATAGCTACGAGCATAAAAATGATAGTAACTTTTCTGAACCATATGATGATTGTGAAGCTGGCGTAACAGTCGATAACAGCGAAGAAGTGACATTCATCGCAAGTAACGGTAGTGAAAAAACATATAACTACTTAACTATCAGTTATCAGGGTGAGCCTGAATATTTTTTAGAGTCAACCACGCTAGGCAGCACTATCTTCACTAAAAACTATTGCGAAGTTGATTACGCTATTTGTACTGATTCGGACCAGAATACCTGCTATACCTGCCCAATAAGTCAAGATGAAGAAGATCTTAATATCAAAAGTTATCTATTAGATGCATTGAATAATGGCTTTGATAGCATTGAAGCGGTAATTGCAAGCTCTGGTGATGTTGATGAAGCTGAAATCCAACAGTCTATTGATGACTTTAAAGAAGAAATAAAAAGTGAAGGCTGTTCAGCAGTACCCGAAGGTGAAGATTGTTTCACTATGGATGATATTATTAAATATTTAAATAAAGAATAAGGAATTTCATAATGAAAAAATGGATCATTCCAGCACTAGCTGGACTTACATTAGCTCCTTTCTCAAATGCAGCCGATCTCGCTTATTTATATAAGGATATGCGCATTATGGGCATGGGTGGTGCAAATGTATCATCTGGTGGTTACAGTAGCTCGGTATTCTCTAATCCAGCAGGTATTGCTAATTTACCGACAGATCATGGTTTAATTGTAGACTTTCTTGGGATCAACATGACCGCGAGTGATGGCTCTATCGATATTGTGAATGACTTAAGTGATGCTATCGACAGTGATAATGAAGATGAAATTGTTGATGTTTTAGAGAAATATTCAGGTGTACGTACTCATATTGATATTGCGAACTATAGTTCTATGAGTAATAACGATGGTAATTATGCTTGGAGTATTGGTTTACTGGCTGCCACGGATATTAACTTAACCCCACACGCTAACAGCATAGATGGTATTTTAGAGGTGCAAAGCCGTGGCTATGGTGGGTTAACTGCAGCATTGGCATATACCTTTGAGAAATTCGGCAATGGTAACTTACAAGTTGGATTAGGTGCAAAATACCTTTTTCAGAAATCGTTTGAAGGAAAGTTAACCCCCGCTGATCTATTAAATGGTGACGATTTAGGTGATGAGCTACGTGATAAAATGGAGAAAGATAGCGATGGATACTCGATTGACTTAGGAGCGATTTATCAGTTTTATTATATGAAAGACCTCAAACCAGCGATTGGTTTAAGCGTTATGAATATCGGTAGTCTTGATTTTGACGATAATTATGGAAGGCAACCCACAACAGTAAATATTGGTGCCTCGATTGAACCTAATATACCTTTCATCAAAAAAACACGTATCGCACTCGATTATGTTGATGTGTTTAATGCGAATGAATACCGTATCTATAATTTAGATGAAAACGATGAAGTGAGTTATAGCGACTATGAAGATAGCGACTTTATGAAACGGCTACGTTTTGGTATATCGGGATTAATCTATGATAACAGTTGGTCATCTTTGGAAATTGCAACAGGTCTTTATCAAGGAGGGGTAACCGCAGGTGTTGACTTTACTGCATCAGTATTTCGAATCGGTTTCTCCACCTATGAAGAGCAAACAGGGCCTAAACATGGTGATGAAGTAGACAGACGTTATTCGTTAAACCTTAGTGTAGCTTGGTAAACTAAACCATCTCATTTTAAAAGGTGCTTTTAGTACCTTTTAATTTATTACTAACGAAAAAAACGCTACTTATTAAAGTAGCGGTTTTTTTATTTAACTTTTATGATGAAGCTGTCGTAGTTGATTATTTAAGGTAGATAGCTCTTACTCATGAGGTGCTGTCTACTTCAAACGCCAACGTTAAAGCATTAGATAGACCAGTGAATAATCGTCGGCACCAGTGCAAGGCTTTCATCACTCAGGCAAGGTGTTGAGGTATTGCTCAGAATCTATTCTATATTCGCGATCTGCTCACGCATTTGCTCAATGAGTACTTTTAACTCTACAGCACTTGCTGTTATGTCAGTATTAATGGATTTAGAGCCTAGAGTATTGGCTTCACGGTTAAACTCTTGCATCATGAAATCTAAACGACGACCTTGTGCGCCACCTTTTTTCAATATTTTTTGGGTTTCAGTAACATGGCTATTTAAGCGGTCTAGCTCTTCGGCAACATCCATTTTTTGTGCTAATAACACTAACTCTTGCTCAACACGGCCTGAGTCTAAATCAATTTTAGCATCGGTGAATTTTTCAATAATGCGATTACGCTGCCAAGCAATAACATCTGGCATATGTGTTTGCACTTTATCGGCTTCAGCAGTTATTGCATCAAGGCGTTGCTCAATCATCACTTTAAGGTTTTCACCTTCGCTGGCGCGAGCGGCGACAAAATCAATCAATGCTTGATCAAAAGCAGCAAGTAATTCGGCTTGAATAGCAGACATATCGCTTTCAGGTGCTTCCATCACACCAGGCCAGCGCATTACTTCTAAAGGATTAACTTTACTATTAAGTGTTTGATCGTTAATCCAATTAGCATGCTGAATTAGTTGCAGAGCCAAATTTTCATTAAGCGCTAATTCGCTTTTGTTTGTTGGGTTGGCATTAAAACGTAAGTGACATTCTACTTTGCCACGATTGAGCTGTTTGCGAAAACGCTCACGTAAAACAGGCTCTATGCCACGAAACTGCTCTGGCAAGCGAAAATGGGTTTCTAGAAATCGTTGATTAACAGAGCGAATCTCCCAAACGGCGTTGCCCCAATCGCCTTTAATTTCAATGCGAGAGAATGCAGTCATGCTGTAGATCATAAGTGTTACCTGAAAGTTTGCTAAAAGAGGGTACTCAAATATAGCCGACATCCCTGTCAATACGTCAGTTTCGCAGTAATTAATTGAAACAAACGTGGATTCCCGACTAAGTGAACTCGGGAATGACGACAACAGGACTCGGTTGATTAATACCAGTGAATTAAGCTAATTATGCCTGTTTCTGTATCTGCTGCCAATGTGCTTTTATTTTATCGGCAACCCGAAAGGCGTTGGCATAAATAGTAAAAGTATAAGGGACGCTGCCACCGGTTGGCATAAATGAGCCATCGGTAACATACAAGTTATCCACTTCATGGGCTTGGCAGTTTTTATTGAGCACGGATGTCTTTGGATCATTACCAAAACGACAACCACCGGCCATTAAATTTGTTGAAGGATAACCACTGACAGAGGAGGAAACATTTTTTGCACCTAAGGCTTCAAGTAGTTTTTCTGCTTTTTTCGATAAATATTCCCCTACTTCAAGGTCGTGGTCATGATAACCAATACGTACTTTGGCTACTGGATCGCCCCATTGATCAGTCACTTCGTTATCTAAGCTGACAAAACAATCGTCAGTAGGTAGCCAGTCATTAAACACTTCAAAGCGTAGCGTTTTATAACTGGTGAATTCTGTTTTTAAACTTTGTTTTAAATCTTCGCCCCACAGTAATTGCTCATCACCGCTTTTGGTTACTCCCCACTGTGTGCCACGTGCTCTAGCAATAGGGTTTTGGTGGAATAAAAAGTCTATGGTGCCACCTTTGGCTTGCCCTTTGTTATTAGCGCCCGTAAAGTTTTTATCTGCTATTTGATACCAGTCTTGCAGGGCACGATTAATAAACGGACCCACTTGTTTTAACTCATTGACTTTTTGCTCGGATAAGTCTGCATAATTAAAATCACCTTGTCCGGTACCGCCACCACTAAACAATAAATTTTTACCTACTTGACCACTATTATTCGCTAAACCTTGAGGAAATTTTTCACCGGTAGATGCTAATAATAAACGCGAAGTTTCTACCGCTTGGCAAGCCACGACATAAATTTTTGCGCTGACAGATTTTTTACGGCCGACTTTATCGTAATAATGTACGCCAGTAATTTTACCCTCTGTATCACTGGCAATTTTGTAGACTTTTGCATTAGCTTTTATGGTGCAATTACCTGATGCTACAGCATGATTTAATAGTGCCGCTCGTCCGCTACCTTTTGCGCCAGACGCACAGCCATAACTGCTGCAATATCCAGAGTACTCGCAACTGCGCCTGCCCATAGCCGGCTCAGATAAAATGGCTCTAGGTACGGGAATGGCATGATAGCCAATTTTTTTAGCGGCTTTATCTATCCATGAAGACATGGGTAACTCGGCAATAGGCGGATAGGGGAAGTCTGTTGATCGAGGTTCTTGGTGTGGATGTTCGACCACACGACCAGAGACACCGACTTCACGTTCTACTTTGGCATAATAAGGTTCAAGCTCGTCGTAACTAATTGGCCAATCTTCAATATTAGCCCCTTTTATCGCACCAAATTCTGACTTTAAACGGAAATCTATCGGCTTTAAGCGATGAAAATAACCACTCATGAAATTGGATGAACCACCGACAACATTACCATTCCACCAGCTCCAGCCTGAATCACTAGTTTTTTCACCCTGCCAAAAAGGTTTGTCATTTTCATCAAGGTATTGCTCTTCAATAACGTGCTGTTCATCACTGAGCTTTGGGTTGTAAGCATCATGAATGCTGATGGTCAGCTCGTCTTTGAAAAATTCTTTTTCAGTCAACCAAGGGCCTTTTTCAAGGACCAATACTTTAGCGCCAGCTTTTGCTAATTGATGAGCAATAGGGGAGGCACCAGCGCCGCTACCAATGATACAAATGTCATAACTCATTAAATACCGCCAAATGTAGGAGAAGTAAAAGTGTTTTTATTAATAAAGCTAGAATGGCAGCCGCTACCAGCATTACAGGTGAGGCAAATGTCATAACTCATGATTTTCTCGTTCCTTGGGGCGATTTTTTACGACTAGTTGCTACGCGTTTGTTGTCACTATCTATTCGTTTTTTGTCGTAATCTACGTGGCTGATCAAATCAATTCGCGCTCTAGGCGGTAATTCAAAATAACGCTGGCCTTTTTCAGGCAGAGGAAACCCCGCTTGATGCTCTAACCATTGCCAACCAATGCCGTCAGGGTTGCCACCATAACTAGCAGGAGAAAGCATGGCTTGAAAAATATAGCCGAGTAACGTGTTTAACCAATTTTGGCCTGCTGTTGATTGACTAATGCCTCGAAGTAACTGCTCTTTATCGGCAAAATTTAATTGTGCAAAGTCTGCTGATTTTTCGCTGTTGGCATAACCATTTAACCAACCAACACCTTTAAGGATAAATTCTTTTTCGTCTTGCTCAGTGGGTTGTACTGTCATCACTTGATGTAAATAAGCGGTCGCTCTAATTTCACTCGCGCTAGGACCCGTTGCTGAACTGGGTAATAATTGATTGAGTGTGGCATCCAGCGTTAACCAAGGGTCTGTTTTAACTAACTCAATCAGTGAGGTTTGGGCTTTAGCGCTAACACTGAAGGTGGGTAAACTCGCTAATGCTCCCATACCTGCGGCCGACTTAAGAAATTGGCGTCGATCCTGCCGTGCTTGTGTCTCTTTGATAAATTCAGGTATTTGGTAATTCTCATCAAAAAAAGACGAACATTTATCTTTATTACTCACTAATGTGCTCCTATAACCCAATCGTCCTAGTACGAGAAGATTTGATGTTTTCGCTATTTTAAATCTGCTTCCAGCGGAAAGATTAACTAGTCTACTGAGGCGGCTAACTTTGCTTTAGCTTTAGTCGTATTTACAGACCAGTCAGTTAAAAAGCTTAACCATTGTGATTTTGAATAATCATTACCAGCCAATAATTCTGCAGTATCTTTAGATAAAATCATTTTCCCTTGCGCTGTTGAAACATACATATGTGGGTAACCCAGCACTGGAGGCAGTGATTTCATAAAATCATTATTTTCATTACTGTCACTGACACTAATTTTTAGTAACACATATTGGCTATGTAATGCTTTATATACATCAGGATTTTTAGCAAGAAAGCTGTCCATTTTGTGACACCAACTACACCAGTTACCGCCTATTTCAATAAGCACTTGGCGATTAGTTTCTTTCGCTAAGGCTAGTGCTGCCGTTGCATCTTTAAAAGGGTCTCGTTGGTCATCGTATATTTTACTGTAAGTCGGTAAGTTTGGCGCTATCGCCGTAGCTGAAGTATTCGCCGTTGCGATACTACTTAACAATAAGCTTAAACTGATAACCAAGGTGCTACAAATTTTCATGATACGCTCTGCTAATATTTGTTACTAATGACAACTACATGACCTTGTGTTGGCAAACTATATTTCAAAAAAGTCATATAAGCATTATAATAGCGGGAATTAAATTATACCCGTCCCATTTGAGGATGCTCGTTTCAGGCTTGTTGAGCGATTCATGAGCAAGGCGCATTTTTTTATTAAGGGTGGTTCCCTTAAAAAAAGATGCAATGAAGTACATGAGTTGCTCAGCAATCCCCGAAGGGCGAGTTTTAAATGCCTATATGCTACGTTATTGATTTTGATAAGGGAATAACCATTCTCTGCGATCATTGTCTTGCCTATAAGCCTTTAAATTCTCGCTGAATCCTGCATCTTCAAGTAGAACGGGTATATCAGTCTTAACTTATATTTACTATAAAGGAACACTCCATGCGTCCAAGCGGCAGAACATTAGGGCAAATTCGCCCCGTAACGATTACTCGTCAATTTACCACTCATGCAGAAGGCTCAGTACTTATTGAGTTTGGCGATACTAAAGTAATTTGTACTGCGACCGTTGAAGTTGGTGTACCACGTTTCTTAAAAGGCCAAGGTAAAGGTTGGGTTACTGCTGAATACGGTATGTTACCTCGTTCTACTCACACACGTATGCGTCGCGAAGCTGCTTCAGGTAAGCAAAGCGGTCGTACATTAGAAATATCTCGCTTAATTGCGCGTGCATTACGTGCGGCAGTTGATTTGAAAGCTTTAGGTGAAAATACTATCTCAGTTGATTGTGATGTTATTCAAGCTGATGGTGGTACTCGTACTGCTGCTATTACTGGTGCTTGTGTTGCGCTAGTTGATGCACTGAACTATATGCGTGCTAAAGATATTATTAAAACTAACCCACTTAAGCATATGATTGCTGCAGTGTCTGTTGGTATTTATAAAGGCGAAGCTGTTGCTGATTTAGATTACCCAGAAGATTCTGCTGCAGATACTGATATGAACGTTGTTATGACAGATACCGGTAAGCTTATTGAAGTACAAGGTACTGCTGAAGAAGCACCGTTTAGCTTTGAAGAAATGCAAGCGATGCTTGAATTGGCTAAAAACGGAATCAATGAATTATTCGACATACAAAAAGCTGCACTAAGCTAAGCGAACAGGAAATTAACTATGAAAGATTATCAACGCGAGTTTATTGAATTTGCGATAGAGAAACAGGTATTACGCTTTGGTGAGTTTACATTAAAGTCTGGTCGAGTTAGCCCTTACTTTTTTAACGCGGGACTGTTTAAAACCGGCGGTGATTTAGCACGTTTAGGTCGTTTTTATGCGGCTACGTTAATGGATGCAAAAATTGATTTCGATTTGGTTTTTGGCCCAGCTTATAAAGGTATCCCAATTGCGACAACGACCACAGTTGCGTTGTTCGATCACCATAATATTGATGTGCCTTATTGCTTTAACCGTAAAGAAGCAAAAACGCATGGTGAAGGTGGTTCATTAGTGGGCGCTGATCTTGAAGGTAAAATCATGCTAGTTGATGATGTTATCACTGCCGGTACAGCTATCCGTGAATCCATGGAAATTATTAAAACACATGGCGCACAGCTTTCTGGTGTGTTGATTGCGCTTGACCGTCAAGAAAAAGGTCAAGGCGAACTTTCAGCCATTCAAGAAGTTGAACGTGATTTTGGTACGCAAGTTGCGGCGATTGTTACTTTAGGTGATGTTGTAACCTTCCTTGAAGAACAAGTAGCGAGTAAACCTGAATTAGCAGAGAACTTAGCAAGCATTAAAAAATATCGTTTAAATTACGGTATCTAATGTACTAACAGTCTTTAGTGAATAAAGTTTAGTAACTTATCTTTAAATAATAACGCCTTTGAAGCAAAATGTTTCAAAGGCGTTATTTTTTTGCGTAGTATAAAGCTTGTTACCGAACAATTAGTCTATCGTCAACTTTAAATTAACAGGAAATCATCATGCACAATGCCAATAAGTATATGTTCTTACTATTATGGTTGGTCAGTACTTTGTCATTTGCCCAAGGACAGCAAGATTGCCTGACCATTCAAGGTGATTATGTATCCCTGATTGAATCGGGCAAGTATCGCTTCTCTAATGAAGTAGTTAAGGAACCATCAGCTAAGTCTCTAGCAGCGGTTAACTTCAAAAATTTATCAAGCTACCAGCAATACCTTACCGATGCTTATCAGGTCATTAGTAATAAAAACCCTAGGGCTAATATGCCTTGTCCGATTGTCACTGATACCTACCAACAATTAGCGAAACAAAATAAATGGTCGAAAACACCCACAATAAGCCAGTTAGTTGCACCCTATGAATTAGCTCAAGCGAATAATGACAAAGCTATTTTACTTATTCATGGTTTAACGGACTCACCGTTTTCTTTTCATGATCTTAGCCAGTATTTCTACCAACAGGGTTTTACCGTACGTACATTGTTATTGCCAGGACATGCTATGGCGCCCTCTGAATTGTTGGATGTTGAGTATAGCGAGTGGCAACAAGCAGCAAAATTTGCTATTGAGCAAACGTTGAACGATTATCAGCAGGTCTACTTAGGTGGTTTATCTACCGGCGGGGCACTCATCTTTAACTACTTGATGGACCAACCAAGTGTTGATGAAAAAATCAAAGGGTTATTTATGTGGTCACCTGCATCTAAGGCAAAGAGTGATCTTGCTTGGTTGGCTCAATATATTGATGCCATCCCCTTTGTTGACTGGATTGACCTTGATGCGGATATCGATTTTGCAAAATATGAGTCATTCCCCTATAACGCAGGAGCACAAGTACATGCCCTGATGAGTCTTGTAGTTGGTGATGAAGCATTGGCGAGTCGACAAATGCATGAAATCCCAATATTTGTTGTCGCCAGCGAGCATGACCAAACAATAGATACGGAGCATACCTTAAAATTAGTTCAAGAGTGGCAATTAGCATCACCTCAAGAGCAGATGAAAAAAAGTGTGCTGATTTATTATGGTGATAACAACAAACTTCCTAAAAAGTTAGCTGATGTGATGGCGGTGATTGTGCCAGAATGTTCACCTGAAAATTTATGCAGTGACGTTTTAGATGTTGCTCACATCGCCACGACTAATTCCCCTGACAACCCACATTATGGTGTTAAAGGACAATATAGAAATTGTGGTCACTATGTAAAAGATGCTACGCGCTATATAGCCTGTAAACAGAATGAGCAGGTGGTCAAGGGGGAAGTGACTGAAATGAATTTGACCAATAAATTACCAATACAAAGGTTGACTTACAATCCGTATTATCAAGAAATGCTTGATGAAATGACAACCTTTTTAATGGCTACTCAACTGGCAGTTAGTAATTAACGGGCGTACTTTAACCACAGCTTATAAAAAACAGCATTACAGGTTGGATTGTCATCCATTTTCCCATCTCTATCACAATCTGAACCAGTCAATGATTTAGCCACTTGTAGACCATATTCATCTATATCTTCCTTTGACGGCGCAACGGAGATGGTCACCTTTGGCGATCGCTCAATAAAGTCGGCTACGTCAGTATATCTTGCAAAATCTTCTTTAGAAACTAAGTGGCTAATATCCGGTACTGCGGTTTTTTTTGCTGTTACAGGGTATGAAAATAACAGCAGGCTTGTTGTCAGTAATATGATAATAAATTTCATATGAATTTAGTTAGAAGTTATGAGTAAATCAAGTATACAAGTTAACATTCACTTCACTCAAGTAACAAATTATATCAACCCTAGCAGTTTGAAATACAATTACTATTAAGTTTCCCCGCTCCAAAAAAACAATCACTTCAGTAGGTTGAGAAATATTATTTTGTTTCCTAGACTTAGAATAATTATCGAACTGTTCGAACAATTATAATGAGATGTATCCATTTATGAATGCTTTTAAATCGCTCTCTATACAATTTAAGATTTTACTGATCCCAACGGTAGGTGCTCTAGGTTTTTGTATCTATTTAATGATGAGTATTCTTGCCATGTCTACCATTGTTGATCAAGTTGATAGGGCTTACAGAGTTGAATATCAACTGTTGAAAACCTCCGAATATAGCTTAGTTCGGCTGGATAAAATTAAAGAAACATTTGGCAATGCAGTCACCATGGGGGAAGGTGACTTGCTTGATGATGCAACAGGCTTTGCACAAGAAATTAAAGATAAGATTAACGTAACTATCCCTATTGACGATGAGAGTGCTGCTTTTTTACGTCAGCTGTTGACTAATTTTGATCAGTATTTTAATAAAGCGTATGCGCTATCTAAAGAAATGGTTGAAGGTACTGCCGATTTTTCTACCTTAGGGCAGCGTAGTAAAGAAATGTCAGACCAATTAGCGCTGCTTCAAAATGATCTAAACAAGTTCCAATCTCAACGTTATGCATCTTTTACTGCTTCTTTTGAATCAATGTCAGAACAAGCAGAGTCAACGTCATCTTCGGGTCTTATTGTGGGCACAATCACTATCATTTTACTGTTCGCTGTAGCAATTCCAATTGCTCGGGCTATTCGTTCTAATTTGAAAGATGTTATTGATTCATTGCAAGACATAGCCCAAGAAAATGGCGATTTAACCGTAAGGCTATCGACAACAAGTACCGATGAAATCGGGGATTTAGTTTTTTGGTTTAACAGTTTTATTGAGAAATTACAGGGTGTTATTAAAAAGGTTGTTGATACCGCCTTACCTTTGGCTGAGAACTCTAAAACGATCCAGCGCTTGTCTGAACAAACAATTAACACATTTCAGCGTCAATCAGATAGTGTTTTGCAATCAAGGCAGTCTGTTGAAGAAATGAGTCTTAGTGTGGCAGACATCACAACTAATGCAGCAGAGGCTGCCGATTCAGCTCGAAACGCTAGCGAAGAAGCGAATAAAGGTAAACAGGTTGTTGAAATTACCGTACAAGGCATTAGAGAGCTTGCTGATAATGTTACTCAATCGGCAGAGACTATTTTACAACTCCAAGAAGACACTAATAAAGTCAATGTTGTACTTGAGGTCATTCGAGGTATTGCAGAGCAGACTAATCTTTTAGCACTTAATGCAGCGATAGAAGCCGCGAGAGCAGGAGAACAAGGGCGTGGTTTTGCTGTTGTTGCTGACGAGGTTAGAAACCTTGCTTCTCGTACTCAAGAGTCTACTGAGCAAATCAATCAAATGTTAGAGCAACTTCAAGGCGCAGCGAGTAAAGCTGTAACTATGATGGGAAACTCTCAAGCCAGTGTAGAAGCGAGTGTTAAAAGTGCAAATATCGCGGGTGAAAGTTTAGTATCTATCACTGAGACTGTGAACACTATTACGGATATGAATGGCGCGATAGCAGTTGCTACAGAGGAACAACATCAAGTATCAGGATTAATGGTAGGTCATGTAGAGGATATTCAAGGTTGTGCTGACGAAGCCTCTGCAGCCTCCGCTGAAATCGCCCTAGTAAGTAATAAATTAGCTGAGTTATCCTCTGAATTAGAGGAAGTAGCTCGTCAGTTTAAAGTCTAATAGTTAATGACTGTCACAATAAAATCAACAATAACGGAAGGTATAACATGAAACAAAAGATAAAGGTTCTAGGCTTATGTAGTGCTTTAGCTGTCAGCAGTGTCCAGGCTGAAATCGAGTTCAACGGTTTTGCTAATATTGTTGCAGGCACCACAACCTCAAGCGATGAATCACTCTACGGATTTGACGACAAATTTGACTTTAAAAATGGCTCATTGTTTGCTTTGCAGGCAACAAGTGATCTTGGTGATGGCTTTGGCGTTACAGCACAAATTATCGCTCGCGGTGAGAATGAATGGAGTCCAGAGTTTGAATGGGCCTATGTAAGTTATAATGCCACAGACGAGCTTAGGTTTTTAGTAGGCCGTCAGCGTGTTCCGTTTTATATGTATTCAGATTTTTTAGATGTTTCTTACGCCTATCCTTGGATAACACCACCAGAGGGGGTATATAGTGTTCCATTTGATACATTTGATGGATTGGGTGCCATTTACTCAACAAGTATTGGGGAGTTTGATACTACAGTACAGTTTATTTACGGCGGTAATAGTGATGATTTAGTTGCCTTGGATAATGCGCCAGCTGATTTTGAAGACTTAATGGGGTTATCAATTACCATCAATAGAGAATGGTTGACCTTACGTGCCGGTTATATTCAAACCAACATGAATATCATTACAGATAGTGGTCCTCTTTATGCTCCATGGGCTGCGAGTGGCTTTGTTGATGTAGCAAATAATTTTGTTATCGAAGATGATACCGGTGATTTTATAGAACTCGGTTTCCAAGTTGACTATGAAAACATTCTGCTCATTGGTGAATACACTTCATTAACGTTAGATGGAACGCCAATAGCAGATGCAGATAGTTATTATTTAATGGCAGGCTATCGCTTGGACAATATATTAGTTCATATTACGTATGGCGTTGATGATGACGCTAAAGACTCTATAACTGGAGGGGTTCCGTCTGGTGTTAGCCCTCAACTAGATGGTTTGATTGCAGTTACTAATGGATTTACTAATTCACTAACTCAAGAGCAATCTTATTACACTATGGGGTTACGATGGGACTTTCATGATTCCACCGCATTAAAGTTTGAATATACCAGTTATTCAAATGACTTAGATAGTACCAAAGATGCCGGATTATTCCGTACCGCTATTGTAACTGTGTTTTAGGAGGTCTTATGAAATTTATTATCAGTATTTTATTATTAACGTCTTTAGCTATTTCACATACCTGTTATGCGGATGTTTCTATTGTAGTCAATACCGCTAATGGAGGTGCTATATCTGATACCGAAATTTCTCGATTATTTTTAGGGAAATTGAAAAAATTCAGTGACGGAGAGTCTGCAATACCTATTAATTCAAAAGCGGGTACAGCAGCTCGGGTGGTTTTTGAAGAAAAGGTACTTAACAAAAGCTCGAGCCAAATAAAAGCGTATTGGTCTAAGAGGGTTTTTTCAGGAAAAGGTAATCCTCCCACTGAAGTAGACAATGATGCGGCAGTACTTTCTTTTGTTGCAGAGAACACAGGCGCTATAGGATATGTTGATGCAGCAAGTGTTGATGGTACTGTGAAAGTGGTGAAAACGTTCTAGATAAAAATCCTACTTATTAGTCGAAATATTTGACTACGTATTTTAAAGGCCGCGAAATAAAAAAGAAGGTCTGCTTAATAGAATTAAGCAGACCTTCTTTTTTATATGAACTAAGCAATCATTGAATGTGGTAAATGTAAGATATTTCATTAAAACGTCGAGAGACTCGCTTTATTTTTATTCTGTTCAGCCTGCAAAATTAATTGCTACGATTATACCCCTTCATTAATGTTTGCCAGTTTTGTTCAGTAAAATAAAATTTTTCTAACTTATTTAATTCTTTTAAGAATGAACGTTGTAAACGTGCCATGTTAGCTTGCTTCCAACTCGTATTAACAGGGTTAGTACGTAATTCACCGCGATCAAAGTCGATTAAAAAAACCTGTTCTTTATCATCAAGTAAAATATTATGACTGTTTAAATCATGGTGATAAATCCCATGGTGATGAAAGCGTTTAATAGTGGCACCAATGCGTCGCCAAACATCATCAACTAACGCTTTTACACTTAAAATGGCTACTAAATCTTGGGCTTGTTGAATACGGCTGGAAAGCAAGTCAGCTTTGTAACTTAAGCCATGTTGAACAACTCGATAGGCTATTGGCTCAGGAGCAGGAAGTTGTAACGTTTGCATATGGCGCAATAGGGCAAACTCACAAGCGGCGCGGGTACTTTCTAAACCACTAAACCAGTAGGAGTCTTTATTGATTTTACCCATTAAACCACCACGGTAATAATGGCGTAATACCCAGTCATGTTGAATGCTATTGTTATCACTATAGGCGACAAACCAAGTGGTGCCACGACCTTGCGCTGAACCGGTTACTGCCTCTTTTTGTTGCCAATAACTTGGGCTAAGCATGTCGGCACTGAAATCAGTAATGAGGGTTTCATTGAAAAAACAAGCAACCTTGCCTTGTTCAAGTTTAGAAAATTGTGCGGTCGGTATCGCTTGACTCACGCGTTATCTCCTACAGAATTTGGAGTAGTGTCAGTATTAATAGTGTCAATATCAATAGGAATCTTGGGCAGAAGCTTTATTACTTGAGCCAAGGTTTTTTCACTGGCTCCTTGGTTAGCTAATACTACTTTTAGTGCACTTTCACCAAGCATTTTTTGTAGGATTGGTTGTTGTAATAAGGTACTAACTTCATTGACAAGTTGAGTGCTAGGTTCGTCCGCTGAAAGCTCAATAATGGCATTTTCTTGTCTTAACTGCTGCATTATTTCGTTGAAGTTACTCATGTTGTAACCAACGATAACAGGCTTATTAAATAATGCGGGCTCTAACGGATTGTGACCACCGACTTCACTGAAACTGCCGCCTATAGTGACGATATCACATAAATCAAAGGCGGCCATTAATTCACCTAGGCTATCAAGCAACCAAACTTGTTCATCACTAATTACGGTGTTTTCACTGCGCTTTGCTAATGAAAAACCTTGTTCAAGACAAAGGTTGGCGACTTGCTGAAAACGTTCTGGATGGCGCGGTACTAAAACTAATAACAGTTGAGGATATTGAGTTAACAAATCCTTAAAGGCCGCTAAGGCAATTTTTTCATCGCCATCATGTGTACTGGCGATTAACCAAATTTTTCTTCTGGATTGGCTATCATCAGTAACAAGTAACTTGGCTAACTCAGCCTTTTTATTGATAACTTGCTCATTAACTGTGATATCGAATTTCAAGTTACCACTATTTATGCATCGATCTGCCTGCGCACCTAGCAGCAAAAAGTGCGATAAATTCTCTTGGCTTTGCGTGAGTATTTTGTTGAAACGGTTTAAGCAAGGTTCAATTAGCGGGCTAATTTTTTGGTAGCTCTTTAATGATTTTTGCGATAAACGGCCGTTAATTAATAATAATGTAATATTTTTCTGTGCACATTGGGCAATTAAGTTCGGCCATAATTCGGTTTCCATGAAAATCATCATTTCAGGTTTGAGTCGTTGCAGAAATAATGCCGTGCAGGGAAATAGGTCTAGCGGTAAATAACCGTGCTGAACACGATCACCAAAGAGCTTCACTATTTGTGCTGAGCCGGTTGGTGTAAACGACGTTATGGTGATGGGTAAATTAGGATAATTGAGTAGTAATTTGTCGATAAAGCTTTTTAACGCAATAACTTCACCAACACTGGCGGCATGTACAACAATGCCACCTTGCTTGTAGGGATTTGGAAATAAGCCCAAGCGTTCTAGCAGACGTTGACGATAAGCTTTGTTGTTTTTAGATCGAACGAGTAAGAAAACCAGTAATAATGGGCATAATAGCAATAGTAAGAGACGGTAAATTAGCAAGGAAATCATATCGGTGGATATTGCTCTATAATAAGTTTATCGGTAGATTATACCAAAGGGTTTCCAAATAAGCGTTAGCAATTATGATAGTAAAAATGATGCAGCAAAAATTAATGAAAATCGTAGCGACCGCTAAAATAAAACAAGCTTGTTACTTTTGCTTGTTAGCGGTTCACAGCTTTTCAATGTCTGCCAATGCACAAAGCGTATCTTTACCCAATACGTTTGCTGAAAAAGCTGCCGCTGAACAGGATACAATTAAGGCTAAACTTCAATATCAAGTCAAGTTTAAGGCACGTGCTGATCATGATTTTTTATTAACGGCAGATTATCGGTTTTTACCCAATAAAGCATCGGCTCAACATATGCCCGGTGTCATTGTTTTACATGATTGCCATAGTGATCGAACAAAATATAAAACACTATCAATAAGTATCGCCCAGCAAGGCTTACATACCTTATCGCTCGACCTTCGCGGTTATGGTAATAGTGTTGACCAAGGATATTCTCATTTAGCAGTGAAAAAAAATGCGAAGGATATTGTTAGTTATCAAACAGAAGTGGCTGTTTTAATGTCTTATTGGTCAGAAGATTTATTGGCAGCTTATAACTTTTTACGTAGTAAAGTTGATAATAGTCAGGGGATTTCAATTGTTGCCAATGGTTGTGCCGGCGCTTATGCAGTGGCGTTAGCTGAAAACGTGCACATAAATTCAATGGTGTTATTAACCCCAGAGATGTCTTATGCCGATAAAGAGCGCTATAAGAATCTTGTCGATATCCCTAGTTATTTTATTAGCTCTGCTCAACATGCTATGAGTTATGCTACCGCTCAGGAACTCTTTACTTGGAATGGCTCCAAAGATTCAAAACAGCAAGTATACAAAGGTGACAGACAAAATTATCAAATAATCAACGCTAATAAGTATTTGGTTGATGATATTGCACTGTGGCTGAAGTTTACTTTACGCTAAAAATATCCGACGAAAATCGACACCACATCATCTGCATATAAGTTAACTCGATTAATTAGTGTCATATTTACGCCGAGGGTTTAGGTGTCAAAATGGTCGCTCTAACGCTCAAAGATGGTATCAAGAATAATAGCAGAGTTGGTTCTTTCCACGCCTTCAGTTGAGCATACCATATTGAGTACTTCACTAAGTTTTTCTAAGGTGCTGGCTTGTATGGTAACCAATAAATCATATTCGCCACTTATCGAATGGATATGGCTTATTTGGTGCACTTTTCGCAAGGCTATACAAATGTTTTGTCGTAAGTTTGGTTTTACTTTTAACGAGACATTAGACGAAATTAAGCCACTGGTGTAAGCGCTGTCGAGCACAACGCTGTATGCTTTAATCACGTTATTATTTTCAAGCTTATTGAGTCGATTTTGTATAGCTGTTCTTGAAACACCCGTTGCTCTGGCGATATCTGAAACACTTGCTCTAGCATTAAGCCGTAATATTGACAGCAATTCTTCATCTTTTTCAGTTAACAAACTACACTCCACTTTAATGGTTATTCCCTTACAAAGCGATGCAACGAAGTAGTGATGTTGCACAAGCACTTATTCGATGGGTTTAAAATCACGTTATACGGCGCTAAATAACCAAACCATAGAATGACTATGTTTAAATTATTTGGTTTGCCTAAAGTTATTTTAATTGTCACTAAATAGCTGCACTTTGAATGAACAAGGGTATATATTCATAATACAGCCTTTAACTTACACTTTGACAGGTACATATGTCAATTTAACTATAAAAAAGGTCATATCCTCAATTAGTGTCACTTTTCTTATAGTACGATCTGAGTTGATAATATGACTATTGAACAATAATAATTATTTAAGGAATTCACATGACTGGTTCTGCATCTACAAAAGGTTTTTACTCGCATTTAACTGCACAAATAGAGCAAGTAAAAGAAGACGGCTTATACAAGGCTGAGCGTATTATTACTACTGCTCAGCAGCCACAAATAGCCGTGAATACGGGTGAAGAGGTAGTAAATTTTTGTGCCAATAATTACTTAGGTTTAGCAAATCACCCTGAATTAATTGCCGCGGCAAAAACAGGCTTAGATGAGCATGGTTTTGGTATGGCATCAGTACGCTTTATTTGTGGTACTCAAGATATCCATAAGACTTTAGAGCAAGGCATTAGTAAGTTTCTAGGTATGGAAGATACCATTTTGTACTCTTCTTGTTTTGATGCGAATGCAGGTTTATTTGAAACCTTATTAGGTCCTGAAGACGCTATTATTAGTGATGCATTAAACCATGCCTCTATTATCGACGGTGTACGTTTATGTAAAGCTAAACGCTTCCGTTATGCCAACAATGATATGGCTGCTTTAGAGCAAAGCTTAATTGAAGCCGATGCAGCTGGCGCACGTTTCAAGTTAATTGCTACCGATGGGGTTTTCTCCATGGACGGCGTTATCGCTAACCTAAAAGGTGTTTGTGATTTAGCGGATAAATACAATGCTATGGTAATGGTTGATGATTCACATGCCGTAGGATTTGTTGGTGAACAAGGTCGTGGTAGCCATGAGTATTGCGACGTAATGGGTCGTGTAGACATAATCACTGGGACTCTAGGTAAAGCCATGGGCGGTGCTTCAGGCGGTTTCACCTCAGCGAAAAAAGAAGTCGTTGAATGGTTACGTCAACGCTCTCGTCCATACTTATTTTCTAATTCATTAGCACCAGCAATTGTAAACGCTTCATTGAAAGTGCTTGAGTTATTAGCCGAAGGCGGAGAGTTGCGTAAAACGCTTAAAGACAATGCCGCCTATTTTCGAAATAGCATGGAAGCCGCAGGGTTTACTTGTGCTGGTGGTGACCATGCGATTATACCAGTAATGTTAGGTGATGCTAAAATTGCGAGTGCAATGGCTGATCGCTTATTAGCGGAAGGTATTTACGTAATTGGTTTCTCTTTCCCGGTAGTACCTAAAGGGCAAGCGCGTATTCGTACACAAATTTCTGCTGCACATAATAAAGCGCAGTTAGATCATGCTATTGAAGCCTTTATCCGTATTGGTAAAGAAATGGCGGTTATCTAACTATCACTTGTATAGCCCAATTTGTGGCACATAAGAAATTGGGCTATACAACCTGTATGTAATTGAATATTAAATAGATAGAGAACACAATGAAATCTTTAGCTAAGTTAAAAGCAGAACCAGGCATCTGGATAACGAATACCGAAAAGCCAAAATTAGGCCATAATGACCTGCTGATAAAAATTAACAAAACCGCTATTTGTGGTACCGACATTCATATTTACAATTGGGACGAATGGGCACAAAAAACCATTCCGGTACCTATGGTTGTTGGTCATGAATATGCTGGTGAAGTGGTGGGTATTGGTCAAGAAGTTAAAGGCTTTAGTTTAGGTGACCGAGTTTCAGGTGAAGGTCATATTACTTGTGGCCATTGCCGTAATTGCCGCGGTGGTCGAACGCATTTATGTCGTAATACGGTGGGTGTTGGTGTTAATCGTGCTGGCTCATTTGCAGAATTTCTAGTGATACCTGCTTACAATGCCTTTAAATTACCGGATGAAATTTCTGATGATTTAGCCGCAATTTTTGATCCCTTTGGTAATGCAGTTCACACCGCATTGTCATTTGATTTAGTGGGTGAAGATGTGCTAATTACTGGAGCTGGTCCTATCGGTATTATGGCCGCAGCGGTTGCTAAGCATGTTGGTGCACGTCATGTTGTAATCACCGATATTAATGAATACCGTTTAGATCTAGCACGTAAAATGGGCGCTACCCGCGCGGTTGATGTCAGTAAAGAAAATCTTGCTGATGTCATGACAGAATTAGGTATGACCGAAGGCTTTGATGTTGGTATGGAAATGTCAGGTGTTCCAATGGCCTTTACTAGCATGTTAGAAAATATGAACAATGGTGGGAAAATTGCCATGTTGGGTATTCCAGGTAGTGATATGGCCATTGATTGGAGCCAAGTTATCTTTAAAGGGCTTACCATTAAAGGTATTTATGGCCGTGAAATGTTTGAGACTTGGTATAAAATGGCAAGTTTGATTCAATCGGGCTTAGATCTCAGTCCAATTATTACCCATCATTACAATATCGATGACTTTCAACAGGGCTTTGATATGATGCGCTCTGGTCAATCTGGCAAGGTTATTTTAGATTGGACTGATACCACTCCGCATAAAGAAGTGACCACTTAGAATGACATGCTCGACATTAGAACAAGCAAAATGAGTCTAGATATAGTCACTCTATATTTATCTCATTTGGTGACGTTATCATGGTGTGCATGCATTCCCAAGGGCGAGTTTTAAAGGCTTATATACAGCGTTATTGATTTTGCTAAGGACGCTACATGGATGTTGCTTAATAGAGAACGCAGGAGCAGTTTCTCCTGAACAACCATTACCTGTAATCAATGCCTTGCCTATAAACCTTTAAACTCTCGCTAAGCGATCACTTTCTTATACGGATTGGTATTAATTCGTTATACTAGTGTCTGTTGAAAAAAAGCATCTACTCACCTTAGTGCTAGTAGATGCTTTTTGATTAACGTCTAAAATATAAAAAAGTTATTGCCTTCCTGGTAGTGATTAAAAATTAAATGAGGAATATATAGTGCCAGAGAATAGTTTTAAGCATATGTCAGTCAGTGATTTACAAGCAGTTATGGCAGATAAGTCACATGTTGTGGTAGATATTCGAGATACTAATTCCTTTGCCAATGGTCGTATTGCAGAATCAATTAATTTAACTAATGAATCATTACCTGATTTTTTACGTGAAGCAGATCTTGATGCACCCATCGTTGTTTGTTGTTATCACGGCATCTCGAGCCAACAAGCCGCAGAATTTTTGATAAGCCAAGATTTTACCGACGTCTACTCTCTGGACGGTGGTTTTACCCAGTGGCAAACACAATTTCCTGACAATATAGAGCGATAATTGCTGATGACAAGTAAGCCTGCAGATAATACGGATACTTTACAGCCACTGGTTCAACTTAAAGACCATAATGTCGCCTTATTGTTCAGTAATTATCTGCAATCTTTAGGTATAAAATCACAGCTCAAATCAAGCCGAGATGAAGGCCATGTGATTTATTGTCCAGAAGATAAAATCTTACAAGCAAAAACAGAATTTGATGCCTTTATTTTGCAACCCTATGCCGACAAATATCAACAAGCGGCATGGGATAGGGGTGAAACAGTCAGCTTAAATGCGGATGACTTTAGTTTAATAAATAATTTTAAAGACAGTTTTTTAGCCCATGCGGGTATTGTTACCTTACTCATCTTTACCCTATGCTGGCTGGTTTTTCTCGGTAGTGAGCTTGGCTGGGCGCAAACTATCTTTAATACCCTTCAGTTTTATCCTCAGCTATCAATGGATGCTTTATTAACTGATCCCATACGCTTAATTGGCCCTGCTTTTTTTCATTTTTCTTGGCTACATATTGTCTTTAACACCATGTGGTGGTGGCAGTTAGGGGGCAGTGTAGAAAAAACGTTAGGTAAAGTAACACTCATTAATTTATTGCTCATCTCTGCTATTGTCTCCAACGTAGGGCAATATTTAGTGTCGGGATCCAATTTTGGTGGTTTATCTGGTGTGGTGTATGCGCTGGTAGGATTTGTCTGGTGGTTTGGTTATTTAGCCCCTGACAGAGGCTTGTCTCTTGCGAAGCCATTAGTTGGATTCTTACTTTTTTGGCTAGTACTTGGCTTTGCTGATTTACTGCCTGTTAATATGGCTAACACTGCACATTTACTTGGCTTACTCTCAGGTTGTTTTTTGGCGTTATTTACCGTCAAGGTTATTGGAATTAACGATAACAAATAACTTACTATTCACTAATCTTTAGTTATCTAACCATTGAGTAAAGAGTAATTTTTTTATCAGTGGTTGGCCGGTCTCTTTGGTTAATAACTCTTTTACTTGTTCTTCGCACTGCAACTGAATTTCCGCACGACCCTTCATCGATTTCACTTTAGCTTCTGCTTGCTGACCAATAATATTAATGATGGCATCACGTAATAACGGCGCATGATGCTCAACGATAGTTAAATCATTGCCATCAACCATCAACTCTACGGTTAAACGCACATAGCCCATTTTCTTTTTCACGGCGACATAGTTGGTGACAATATCTGGTTCAAAGCCAAAATAAGCATAATCACTTGCTTTTGCTTGAGAAACATTTGCGCTTACGGTTAGTAAAAAAGAAAAGAGAAATAAGTATTTATACATAAAATAATAGTCGACTGGGGATGATTGAACTTACCCTTATCATAACCTGATTTTAGTCATTTGCTTGACTATTTTTGATTAAAGCATGACTTTTTTATCAAAAAATAAGCGCTCAAAGAGATAATAAATAGGCATGAATGAGCAGATAAGCTGCGCGGACATTGATTTTAAGCTTACCTTACTTGAGATAAATGAGTTTACCTTTTAGGTCTGCTATTATAGCGACGATTTTACACCCTATTATTTTATGAAGTAGATTTATGAAACAGAAAATAGTGAGTTTTCCTATAACCTTTCCAGTAACTTTAAAGGGGCATTGGCAGCCAGTGAGTGCCGAAAGTGCATCTTTGTTGTCTGAGCCCCTTAAAGATTGGCTGCTTGATGAGGGTTCACTAACCGCGCGATTAAAAAGCCGTGGTGAAAATTTCGAAGTCAAAGTGATTGGTGAACAACAACAGTTATGCTCAGCAGAAGAAGCTTGCGCCCTTATTAAAGTCGACGAGCCTATATTGGTGCGTGAAGTTATTTTATATTGTGATAATGTTCCGCAGGTTTTTGCGCGAAGTTTACTACCCCTGGCAAGCTTAACGGGTAAAGAAAAAGCGCTTGCTCATTTAGGTGAACAACCGCTAGGGCAAGTACTGTTTAATAACCCATCATTACAACGTATGCGATTAGAGCTCTCGGCTTTTGCCAGCGATTCGAGTGTCGCAATATTAGCCGCTAAATTAGAGATTATGCACTCTATTGATAAGTTACCGGTAAACGCTGTAATAACGGAAAATAAAGCACTTTGGGGGCGCCGCTCTATCTTTATGGTGGATAATAAGCCTTTGATGGTGGCGGAGGTTTTTTTACCTGATGCTTTTGCCTATCAATAATCAATAATCAACAACTGCTCACGTAATAAAAAACAAATAAAAGTAACTAAAAAAGAAACATATAAATGCTGAAAATAATTCAACAAAAATGGCTAGCGATTAAATTAATTACTCGAATGAATAAGCCTATTGGTACCTATTTATTATTATGGCCAACCTATTGGGCATTATGGATTGCTAGTGATGGTTGGCCGAATTTACAAATATTGTTGGTTTTTAGTTTGGGTGTTTTCATTATGCGTAGTGCCGGTTGCGTGATAAATGATTATGCGGACAGAAAAATAGATGGCATGGTTGAACGCACTAAGGATAGGCCACTCGTTAATGGCATGATGACACCTACGGAAGCTATTAATTTGTTTGGCGTCTTAATTGGCATGGCACTTGGTTTAGTACTGATGCTGAGTTGGTCAACGATTTATCTTTCTGTTGTTGCACTATTTTTAGCGGCTCTCTACCCCTTTATGAAACGCCATACCCAGCTACCACAATTATTTTTAGGTGCTGCTTTTAGTTGGGGTATGATAATGGCTTTTTCAGAAGTACAAGGTGAGATACCGCTAGTTGCTTGGTTACTGTTTACGGCTAATCTATGCTGGACGGTTGCTTACGACACCATGTACGCCATGGTTGATAGAGATGATGATGTTAAGATAGGGGTAAAATCTACTGCTATTTTATTTGCCGAAAACGATAAGCGTATTATCGGATTTTTACAGTTAATAACCTTGGCATTATTATGGACAGTGGGTGATATTTTAGCCTTTGGTTGGCCTTATCAATGTTGTCTGATTGTGGCAGCAGGCTTATTTAGCTATCAACAACTCTTGATTGTTAATCGAGAGCGTAACGCGTGTTTCCAAGCTTTTTTGCATAATCATTGGGTTGGTTTAAGTGTGTTTGTTGGTATTGCAATTGAATATTTATAGTACTGTACTGTACGTTATTAGTCCATTAGCTTAATAGTCGGATAAACTCATCAAAGGGTAACGGTGTACTAAAATAGAAGCCTTGGTAGTGATAACAACCAAGATCTTTTAAGCAGTTAAACTCTTCTATCGTCTCAACCCCTTCAGCTAGCACGTTCATCTTCAGGGTCTTTCCTAAACTGATAATCATGCTGGCAATAGCTGCGCTCTCACTGCTTTGGGCTATGTTAGCGACAAAGGAGCGGTCTATTTTTAATACGCTTGCTGGAATACGCTTTAAATAGGTGAGAGAGGAGTAGCCGGTACCAAAGTCATCAATCGCACAATCAATAGACTTTTCTTTTAGCGAAGCAATTAACTTGATTGAATCTTCAATGTTTTCTACTAACAGATTTTCTGTTAATTCTAACCCTAAGCGTTTAGCGGGGATATCATTCTGCTCAATAGCATGCAGTATTTTCTCTTGAAAATCAGGTTGAATTAACTGTTTAGCACTGATATTAATCGATATCTTATCAAAACTCTCTGGTAGCTTCAGTTGCTCTAGTTTCTTGATGTCACGACAGGCTTGCTCTAGAACCCATTGACCAATAGCGAGAATGAGCTCACTTTCTTCGGCAATAGGAATATAAACCGCAGGAGATTCCATGCCATGTATAGGATGCTGCCAACGTAATAATGCTTCCGCACCAATTATGTCACCATAATGGTTATATTGCGCTTGGTAGTATAATTTAAAATCGTCTTGCTCTAACCCTTGTTTCATATCATCGACATAGTCCAAGCGCCTTTTTATTTTTTCTGACATTGCTGCTTGGTATTTTTTACCACTTTGACTTTTAGCTCGCTTGGCTTCGTACATGGCAATATCGGAAAATTTAATCAGGTTATTAACCGTACTACTTTGCAGAGGAAAGAAGGCATAACCAATACTGCAAGTGAGTTTGTACGAATTAGCATCGATAACAAAAGGAATGGCAAGTAATTGGTTAATTTGTTCAATAAGTTGGTTAACCGTTTCTTGATAATCAATCTTGAGATTTTTCAGCAGAATAATAAATTCATCTCCGCCAAATCGACCAATATCTATATGTTCGCTGCTTAATGAATGTAACCTATTAGATAAGGTGAGTAAGATTTTATCGCCGACAGCATGACCCATGGAATCATTTATCGGCTTAAAACGATTGAGATCGATAAAAAGCACACTACCAATCTTTTTGTTGAGATGAGCTTCCTCTATTGCATTAGCGAGTAGATGATTTATATGCTGACGGTTAAACAAGCCGGTTAAGCCATCGTGCTGAGCTTGAAAAGCCACCTTTTCTTCAATGAGTTGCCTAGAATGCACTTCTTTTACTAGGGAGTCATGCACTAATGAGGTGTAACAGCTGGAAGCTAATTTTTGTAAAACAGGTTGCAGCGCTTTTTGTACTTCATCGCCTAAAATATAGTGGGTTTCAAAGGTGAGTAAACCATGGTTAGGGATAATAAAGCCAAATAGATATTGACCATTTTCACATTGAAAAGAGCTATTACTTTGGCTGTTGTTGAGCTGTTCTACAAAGTTATTAAGGTGAGTGTTTTGAGCCCAGGGTTGACCACGTTTACTTTTTGGAATACTTAAAAAGTGTTGAAAACTAGTGCTTTCAAGTAGTCTTAACTTGCAAGGAATACCACTCTGGTCACAATAAACATGAATATGTGCACTCGTTAAGTCAAGGCGGTTAAAACATACCTTTAAAAAAACTTTTAACATAGCTCTTAAGTCAAGCTTATTGCCAATAGCCATGGCAAGCTCATGTTGTAGTGAAATAATAAAAAGTGCTTTATTCATATTGACCTAGTTGTTACCAAGAGCTAATTACGATTGATTTATTGAGAAGGCGAATAGCGCCACTTTGACTATTGGCTATTTCCCCTAGCGAAATTACGCCAAATAGTGCAGGTGAAGGGCAATGTGTAGCAATGGCATTGAGTTCTTTTTCAAACTCATCTTTCATAAATAATACTCTACTAATGCAATCGAAGATCATAGTTGTTGGTATTGTTGTTTGAGAAAGTTCTGAAAAAGCGGTGATTGCTGCCAGCGCTGTTGCATCGATTAATGTTTCTGTATCACCTTCAAGTAAATAGACCATTGAATTAATAGGAATATTACCAAAGCACTGTAATGTATTGTTTTTTTCTAAAATCGGGTGGCGAACAATTAGATTATTGTTGATGTCTTCAATGCCTAGCGGGAAGTTTTTAGCAATATCAAAAAATTCAGTGTTGTTGAATTTGTGTTCAGTGGCACTTTCAATGGCTTGACAATAAATTTCATATGCAGGTCGATAATTTAAGCTTTGCACAGTTTGCCCTTGCACTTCAGAGGCTAAAAAAGGTCCTTGAAAAATGCGCCAGCCATGCGCAACGCTAGTATTAAGCTTTCTTGGTAAGGTGACCAATAACACCGTATTGCTATGAATACCTTGGTTGGTAAAAATGCAAGGTCGTTGGATAAGATCTGAATTGCCAGCACCACCACCAGCGATATTAATACCGTGATCTAAGCATTCAAAGAGGCAATCGACAAATCCTTCAATGTTGGGGATTAAGGCATCATAAAACATCAAAAAATTATCCTGGCCACTGAAATTGTCTTTTTTTTCTAAGGTTGAAGTAATAAGTTTTTCTAAGCAGGCTTCATTGGTTACATGATTTAGTTGTGAAAACAATGTGACATCAAAGTCTTCTTTAAAACCAATAATCAAAGCACCTTGCTTGATTAAAGTCTCTTGAAGGGTAAGCATTGGATAAATGCCACCAAAGAGCTTTAGTGGACAGGCGCTTAATAGTGAGTTGAGTACTTCTTCAGGATAATTATTTTGTTTGCATGTTAGCACTAATAAGCTTTTAGCCCCGCTATTTTGGGCGAGACTTAAGCCTTCTTGTAAATCATGTAAAGTATCGCTTTGAGTATGCCAAGTGAATAATTCAGCGTCCATCTTATTGTATCCATTGGTTTTATTTTTATTATTACTTCACTGTACCTAGCATAATGCCTAAGTTATTAATAGAAAACTAGTGTTAATTATTGTATTTTCAATATAGATGCTTGTTTATTAGTTAATTATCGTTAGGCTAATCAATGGATGATGCAGCTACTACTTATGTCTAGTTGCGCTGTTCAATAAAAGTACAGTACAACTAGTAATACCAAGTACATTAATTAATTGACCACTTAGCGAGAATTAAAAGGCTTAGAGGCAAGGCAAGGCATTGATTGAGAGAATGGTTATTCCCTTGTCGAAATCAATAACGACGCATGTAAGCCTTTTAAGCTCGCCCTTTGGGAGTTTATTAGCGAACCAATAACGGCTCAAAATTAAAGAAATATAGAATAACTATGTTTAAGTAATTTTGCTTGTTCTGAGTTCGCTAATATAACTCTACGTTGATCAATTTATTAGTGTAATTGGTATAAGCTCAATTGAATTTGCGTAACGTGAAGTTCTTATAAAAATAATTAATGACAATAAGTGAAAGGAAGGAATAGATGAAAAAATCAATTTTCGTAAAGGCGGCACTTGTCGTATCGCTTGGTTTATCTTCGCTGGGGCTTTCTGCCTTAGCTCATGCGGATGATGATAAACAATATCGTTGGCGCTTAGCTGAAACCTGGGGACCTAACTTTCCTATTTTTGGTGACACCACTAAAAATATGGCCAAAATGGTAAAGGAAATGTCCAATGGCCGTTTAACCATTCGTATTGATTCTTCTAATAAGCATAAGTCTGCACTGGGCATTTTTGATTTTGTCAAAAGTGGCCAATATCAGATGGGGCATTCAGCGTCTTATTACTGGAAAGGTAAAAACTTCAATACCATGTTTTTTACTACTGTGCCTTTTGGCATGATAGCGTCTGAGCAGCATGCTTGGTTCTATTATGGCGGCGGCATGGAGTTAATGAAAAAAGTTTATGACCAATATGGAATTATGTCATTCCCCGGCGGCAATACTGGTAACCAAATGGGCGGTTGGTTTAAAAAAGAAATTAACAGCGTAGAAGATTTTAAAGGGCTGAAAATGCGTATTCCGGGTTTTGCTGGTGAAGTGTTAGCAAAATTAGGCGCAAAGCCTACCAATATTCCATCGGGTGAACTTTATACCGCATTAGAGCGCAATACGATTGATGCGCTAGAGTGGGTTGGCCCATCACTAGATTTACGTATGGGTTTTCATAAAATAGCGCCATACTATTACACCGGTTGGCACGAGCCCGGCACTGAGTTACAGTTTATGGTGAATGAAAAAGCTTATAATTCATTGCCAAAAGACTTGCAGAAAATATTAACCGTTGCCATGAAAGTGGCTGCATACGATATGTATTCTCAATCAATGCATGCCAGTGGGGTGAACTTAGCTTCGCTTAAGAAAGATTACCCAAATGTGCAAATGCGCTCATTTCCTAAACCAGTAATGAATGCGCTTATGGTAGCAAATGATGAGTTACTAAAAGAGTTTGCCGCTAAAGACCCTATGACGGCAGAGATTCTTAAGTCATTAAATGATTATAAAGATCAGGTACGTGCTTGGACTAATTTGTCAGACAGAGCTTATCTTGATAATTTTGATGCTAAAAAATAGCTTTTAGTCACGGACGAACGACATTTATATAAATATTTTATATAAAAAATAAAACCAGTGGGATAAGTTATCTCACTGGTTTTTGATTATTAATTGAATGACTAAATTGCTTTACTAAGATGAGAACTAAATGGATTCAGTGTTAAAAATAACGGGAAAAATTATCGATGCTCTGGGTAATTTCTGTAGCTTGCTTATGGTATTAATGATCATTAATGTTTTTTATGACGTTATCATGCGCTACTTTTTTAATGATGTAAGTATTGGTATGCAAGAGCTTGAATGGCATCTGTTTGCGGGCATGTTTATGTTTGGCATTGCGTATACCTTTAAAGAAGATGGCCATGTGCGCGTTGATATTTTTTACGATAGCATGTCAGCAAAAAAACAAGCCTTGGTGAATATTTTTGGTTCGATAGTTTTAGCTTTACCTATTACCCTTATTATTCTCTATTACAGCTGGGATTATACTTTTGAAGCCTATCAAATGGGCGAAGGCAGTGGCGACCCTGGAGGCTTGCCACATCGTTGGATTGTACGCAGTGTTATTCCCCTTTCTTCCATTTTTTTGATGCTTTCTATTTTTCATGTACTGATTGCTCAATTAAAAATTCTGACTGCGCCAACGCCGCTTGAAGCAGGGGAAGAGTAATGACAGGTATTGTACTTTTTGCTATTGCCCTTGTGTGTTTATTTCTTGGCTACTCAGTCGCTTTTACCTTTGCAGGAGTTTCATTAATCGTAGGCACGATTGTTTTAGGCGCTGATTTATTTGCTTTTATGCCTTATCGCATTATGAGCATTATGGAGAACACTATCTTAATGGCTGTGCCGATGTTTATTTTTATGGGCATAGTGTTACAAAAAACAGGCTTGGCAGAGCGATTACTTGAGTCTGCCGCTAAACTCTTTGGTGGCATTGCTGGTGGTGTCGCTATTTCTACCATAGTGGTTGGTGCATTATTAGCTGCATCAACGGGTGTTGTGGGGGCTAGCGTTGTTGCTATGGGGGTTATTTCCTTACCGGTAATGTTAAAGAACAATTATCACCAACCAACGGCTACCGGCGTTATTTGTGCTTCAGGCACGCTAGGACAAATTATTCCGCCTTCGATTATTTTAATCATTTTAGGTGATGTTATGGGCGTACCAGTTGGGGATTTATTCCGAGCTGCAGCCTTACCTGGCATGCTACTGGTTGTTGCCTATGTTATATATATTTTGATATTAGGAAAAATTAAACCTGAATTCGTCCCACCGTTAGTTGTTACTGAAAATAAACGTGAACTGCTAGTACAAGCATTAAAAGATATTGTACCGCCATTAATACTTATTTTGACTGTGCTAGGGTCAATATTTGCGGGCATTGCGACACCAACAGAATCTGCCAGCATAGGTGCGGTAGGTGCGGTTATTTTGTCGGTTTTATATGGCACATTTTCTTTTAGTAAAATGCATGAAGTTTCCAAAGAAACAGTGAAAGTTACCTCGATGGTTTTTGCGGTATTAATTGGTGCAACGGCATTTTCTATGGTGTTCAGTTATTCGGGCAGCGAGTATCTCATTGAAGAATTCTTTATGGAGCTGCCAGGGGGCAAGTGGACTTTTATTGCCTTGGCGATGCTTGCCATTTTAATACTCGGTTTCTTTATTGATTTTATCGAAATTGCATTTTTAGTGGTACCTATTTTACTCCCAGTAGCCATAGCTTTAGATGTAAACTTAGTATGGTTCGCCATTTTAATCTCAATGAACTTGCAAACTTCCTTTTTAACACCACCCTTTGGTTTCAGTTTATTTTACCTAAAAGGTGTGGCGCCGAAATACCTTAAAACCACCACCATATATAAAGGGGTGATTCCCTTTATTTTAATACAAATAGCGGTACTGTTATTGGTGCTGTTTTTTCCAGACCAATTGATCATTTCATAGCGATTATTTATTAACCCTGCTCGGTGTATCGCTAATGAGTGGCGATACACCCATGGCATCGAAACTCATTGCGTTCAAAGTAGATATTCTGATAACACTAGTGCAATAAATAGCCGACCACGCAAGTTTTATGGGGGGGATGTACCCGTGTGATTATGGTACCTTAACTAAATATTGTAACAGTTTTGTTACAACTGCGTAGCTGATATGTTATATCTTTGCGCTGAGTATGGTTAGTCTTAGTTATTGTTTTTATTATTGTTTGCTTCTGTTTTATTTGTGGCGCATTGCTTAATCACCAATGTTAATATATATTTTATAGACAAGCTATTATGCGGTTGTTCCCTTGTATGCACCTAGTTCAATATAAAAAATTACTCTGTTTACCTCTCTTGCTATTCGCATCATATGTCACAGCCAATGATGCAGAAAGTGACAAACTACAATTCAGTGGTTTTGCAACCATAGGCGCGGTTTATTCTGACTCTGAGCATCATGGTTATCGTAAAAATGTAGGTTCAGCTGGGGCGGTCTATTCAGGAGAGGTTGATTTCAAGCAACATTCACTGCTTGGTTTGCAAGCTGATTGGTCTATTGCATCAGGTTTCGATGCCGTGTATCAAGGTGTGCTTAGAGACCTTCCTGAACCTTCATTAGACAGATATACCACACTGGCCTTTTTACGGTATGAAGTTAACACTAATTGGACCGTGAGACTTGGTCGAACGGCTCCAGACCTTTTTTTATTGACAGAATACCGCGATGTTGATTTTTCTTATATCTGGGCGACTGCCCCTAATGAAGTTTATGGCATTATTCCCTATCGAAGTATTGATGGTATTGATGTTAGCTATCAACAAAGAGGTTTAGGTGGTGTTTTTAAAGCTAAACTGTTTACTGGTTCGAGTGAAGCCGAAATATCAGCAAGCACTATAGTTGAAGAGATCAAAATTGAGGATATTATTGGTCTATCACTATCATTTGATCACTTTAACTGGTTAGTACAGGCAAAGCATAGCCAAGTTACCATTGCCAACGAACCTGAATCTAACACCTTTGCAATCGACATCATCAATACAGTCCCTGATTTCTTATGGCCTAATTCAGAAATATTTTCGGAATCGTTACTGATGACAGGGGAAAAAGTCGACTATTCTTCAGTAAGTGCTCAGTACCAATGGCAAAATTGGCTAGCCTCAGCAGAGTTGTCACGCATAACATCAGACAGTGAGGTAATACCTAAAATAAGTAGTGGTTATGCTGCTTTGTCATATCAAGTTAATGCCCATCAATTTTATAGTATCTATGCTTTTACTGATTCCGATACTTATGTTTTTGATGAACCTGGCGTTAATGAAGTCGTATTAGAGGAACTTATCCATGGCGTAACAGGACTAATGAATTTTTATTCGGCAAATCAGCATACTATTTCTCTGGGCTGGCGTTGGGATATTACCAATTATATGGCTTCATCTGTGCAATGGAATTATACCAAGGTAGAAGAAACGGGCAGTATCCTGTGGTTGAATAAATCAGAGCATAATGAAGTAGAAAAGGTGAATACCTTTCTATTAAATTTGAGCATGGTTTTCTGATGGGTAAGTTTAAGCAAGTTTCCAGCCTACTAATGCTGGCGTTATTTGTTCTGTCAGTGAGTGCTCAGGAACCTCTTGTGGTCGTTGTTAATAAGAATAATACGGTCGAAAAATTATCTCGTTCAGAGCTTATAGATTTGTTTATGGGGAAATATGTGGCTTTCCCTAATGATGTTAAGGCGATACCGGTTGAGCTTGATGGCGATCATAAGATTAAGGTCGATTTTTATCAAAACCTTGTCGGCATGCCTATGTCACGAGTTAACGCCTATTGGTCAAGACTACGATTTACTGGTAGGAAGCGTGATGCGGTATTTAAGCAAAACGAAAATGATTTAATCGATTTTATCATAGCTAATGAACAGGCTATTGGTTATGTGCCGGAGTCACTCATCACCGAAGATTTAAAGGTTGTTTATATTTTAAATGAATAAATCTGGTATCGTTATTCGATTGGCAATAGTCATTGCCTTTACAGCAGTTATTGTTGGGCTTATTACCACCCAGCTTTTCTATCGCTTTACCTTTCTTAATGAGCAAGCCTTAGGTAAGCAAAGTATTAATCAATTATATAATACGGTTTCACCTACGGCATCGATCGCGAGTTATTTGGGTGATAAGGAGCTAGCCAAAGAGGTTGTTAATGGCTTGATTAGCAATGATGTTATTACTTCTGCAGCCATTAAAACTGACACGCTCATGGTGAAAAGTGATAATTATCGGCAGACCACAGATACACTTGAGTTTGTCTTATTTTCACCTTTTCAAAAAGAGCGGCAAGTGGGGGTTCTTTTTGTCAAAGCCAATGAAGAATACCTTGGCGCGAAAGCAAATAAGATTAGTGCAACCAATGCTTTTGTTGTAGCAATTGAAGCACTCATTATCACCATTATCTCAATTTTAGTGACCTATTATGTTATTACTCGGCCCATCTTAAGTATCGGCAAGGCGCTTCACTCAACAAGTCCTGGCACGAGTGAGCGAATAGACAAACCGGTATCTCACCAACACAGTGAAATAGGACAACTAACTGACGATGTTAATGATTTATTAGCAAAAGCCGAACAACAAATGCTGAGAGAAAAAAGCCTTAGAAATGAGGTTCAAGTATTAGAGACAAGGTTTAGAATGCTATTTGAAAATGCAACGTCTGCCATTGTATTAGTTGAGCCTCAGGGTGATATTTTGCTTTATAATGATACATTTGAAAAATTAATTGAACAGCTGAAGTTACCTTTAAAAAAGAATTACGGTAACTTTTTACAAGACCTATTCATAATGAAAAAAGACTTGCATGAACAGATTCAAATTGCCTTTGCGAACAACGAATCAGCGACAGCAGAGTTGGAGCTAATATCATATCAAGACGAAAAAATTTGGGTGCAAGTGGTGGTAACGCTATTGGTAACAGATGATTTTCAAGAGAATTATCAAATAACCTTACACGATATCTCAAAACGTAAACAGCAAATAACCCTACTTGATCAAAAGGCTAATTATGATGGTTTGACTCATTTATTGAATCGTCAGGCGGCAGAGCATCATTTAAAACAGCTAACTTTAACGCAGAAACCTTTTGCATTGATCATGATGGATTTGAATGACTTTAAACCAATCAATGATATTTTTGGTCATGATGCTGGCGATGAGTTATTGATTCATGTTTCCAGTCAATTACTCAAAAGCTTGAGAAAAGCGGATGTATTATCTCGTTGGGGCGGTGATGAATTTGTTATTATCTTACCAAATTCTTCAAAGGAAGAAGTGATTAATGTTTGTGCCAAATTAGCGACAAAATTGAGTAAACCACTGCATTTGTCACAGCATGATAAAAGTGTTTCTGTTACCGCAAGTATGGGCGTTAGTTTTTACCCAGATGACCAAGTGGAATTATTAGAGTTAATCAGATCGGCTGACAATGCTATGTATCAAGTGAAAAAAGAAAAATCGATTAACAATGAACTTTACTTGGCTTTTACCAGTGATATTGTCAACTCAGATAATGATAGTAAACGGTAATGATGGCACTACCAGATGAAGTACCACGCTCCTCAATTACGTTGTTTTCAGATCAAGCAAAAGTACACCGGCTGAGGTTGACTCTGAAAATATTGACAACCATTCTTGCCTTACTATTATTCAGTGAATTGTTTTTTAATGATTTTTTGCCAACAACGCTAGCTTTTGCTATGTTTTCGTCAATTATCATTTTAGTCTTTTTTTTCTTGTGGGCCTCCGCTGATACTTGCAGTGTTATTTCAGGCATGGTGTTGTGGTCAGTCGCCGTGTTTATTACTTACGCTTGTTGGCTTGGTAATGGCATATTTGATACCAGTGTATTAGCCTTTCCTTGTTTACTCATGTTGGCTATTGTCTTATCAGGTAAATTGATTTTTATTTCTCTTTTCGTTTACCTTGTTAGTGCTTTGTGTTTCTTTGCTTTTGCACATAGCCAGGGGCTACTCTCTGGGGCACTACTGTTCGAGTCGTTACCTCTTTGGGGGCGAGTTTTTAGTTATATCATCACGTTAACTTTTTTTTCGATAGGTGTTTTTTATATCTTTTCTGATATCAGGAAAAGGTTTAAAAAAATCCTAGAAAAAAATGCCTCGCTTGAATTAGCAATCAATCAACTAAGAAAACGTAGCCGTTATGATCAATTAACGCAACTACCTAATGATCAGGTCTGTAAAACAGATCTTGACTCCATTTTACAGCAACAAAAAACGTCAGGTAATATACTGGCTTTCATTACCTTGAATGTCAGCAACCAGCACTCAATCAAAATGAATTATAGCCATCGCATTTGTGATGAATCATTAAAGCAGCTTGCCAATAGGCTCATTTCTTTTAGTAACGACAATACCTCGATTTACCGATTTCAGGAAAATGAATTTGTAATCTTAAAGAACTCTATCGATTATCGAGGTATTAGTAGTTTTGTTGAAAAAGTACATCAAGCTTGTTGTCATACTTTTCATGTCACAGATTTTGACGTGGTTTTACAGCCAGATATAGGTATTGCCCTCGCTCCTTTTGACGGTAGTACCATGGCAGACCTAAGACATAATTCACACCTAGCTATGCATACTAAAAGTGCAGGTGAAAAGGCTGATTTCAATTTCTTTGACCAAGCGATGGCTATTCAAGAACAAGAAAAACTACAATTAACTAAAGCATTGAGAAATGCCATTCAAAATAATGAGTTAGTTTTACACTTTCAGCCAAAAGTCGACTTAGCAACCGAGAAAATTATTGGTGCCGAGGCTTTAATTCGTTGGATTAGTCCTGAATTCGGTTTTATCCCACCAACGGTATTTATTCCTTTAGCAGAGCAGACAGGAGTAATCACTGATATCACTCATTGGGTTATCGAGCACTCGGTAAATGCTTGTAAACAATGGCAAGAATTAGGCTTCACTAAATTATGTATAGCAGTAAATTTATCAGCCGAAGACTTTAAACGCGGTAATCTAGCTATGCACACCATGGCTCTCTTACATCAGGCTAACTTACCTGCGCACTTTTTAGAGTTAGAGCTAACCGAGTCAATGTTGATGGATGATATAAATTCTATTCAAAAACAAATTAACGAATTGCGGTCTTTTGGCATTTCATTTGCTATTGATGACTTTGGTACCGGTTACTCAAACCTTGGTTATTTGACAAAATTCAATGTGAGCATCCTTAAACTTGACCGATCATTTGTGATGAATATTTGCCAATCAAGTAATGAATTACAAATTGTTAAAGCGATTATCGAAATGAGTAAAAGCTTGAATATTACCAATGTAGCTGAAGGTATTGAAGATAAAGAAACCGCAAACTTACTCGCTAAATTAGGCTGTGAGATTGGGCAAGGATATCTTTGGTCCAAACCCTTACCACAGCAAGAGTTTATTGCTTTATTATCTGAGAATAATGCATAGCTAGCTTATCCCCATGATACTTCAAAATGCTCGTTTCTAATTCCAGCTGAAGCCTGCATCTTGAAGTAACATGGGGATATACCTTACCCAACATTAGTTTCGCTGGCCTTTGGTGCTAAACTTGGCCTGCACCTTCTGCATATGTTCGCGAAAACTTTTATCAAACTTACTCTCACCACAGGCGAAAGAGGCTGTGGTGGCTGGAACCGGACTGCCTAACATTTGTTCACGATGAATGGTACATGTACCGTTATCATTTTTGGTAATTGAGCCGACATGGGAAGTGCTGGTATTAAGCTTTTTCTGTTGTTCTACTGTTAGCGGCACTATGGCCTTTGGCACAGGAAAGGGATCACCATCCATTACCGAGGCCGAGCGTTTTTGTGTTAACTCGGAAAAAGCTTGCTCACGTTGTTGGTTACCTAGTTTTTGCCTTAAGCGTGATAGACGGTCATAGCTAGAAAAACTGCCTCGGCTTGCTCCTGCCACTTTATTTTTAGTCGTCACTGTGTTGCTTTTTACGGCATTAGTAACCTGCGTAGACAGTGTTTTTGTGACTGTTTTACTTGGCAATGTATTTGGTGGTTTATTTTTTGGTATTGCGGTAGTTACTTTTGATGGTGCTGTATTCACTAGCTTTTGAGGGGCGGTTTGCTTTGGCTCAATCTTTTGTAGCGGCGGATTTTCTTCGGTACTTTTTTTAGCTATGCTTTTTTTATTGACAACTTTCTTGGGTGCCGAATATAAAAAGCTTTTAATTGAGGTGTTCTTGGCTTTATCTTGCTTGATAATTTTAGGTGGTTTTATAGCGCTGTAGGTTAATGCAAATAAAACTAATAAATGCAGTAGCACAGAGATAACAATGGCAGTGTAAGGTCCTTTTAACACAGTGTATTCAGTTCTTTTAGCTTCAATAGGTAAAGTGATAGACCAAAAAAAACACCACAGGTTCAATACGTAGTGGTGTTTCTCAGCTAGCTAACATAGCAAAGCGCTTAGCGGGCTATACTCTGTAGCACTTCAATATCGACTAAGTTAATCACAGTGGCTTTTATTTCAGCCATGCTTTCACTGGTAACAAGCAAACCATCATCATTCATATCAATATAGCCTTGCTCCCGAATAGTGGCTATTAAGGTAGCTTGCGCTCGTTTGTCGATAAATTCAGGGGCATTAATGTTGTTTAATACTGATAAGCGCTTAGCAATGTCGACAACTTTGGTTTCTAAGTCACGCTTACTTATAGGCGCTAAACGACTTATTAACGAGGTAACAATTGCCAGACGTTGTAAGCTTTCATCAATACACTCCGCCATAGCGTGTACTTGGCTGAGTAGTTCACCATCATCAGTGAGTGACCAAAAGCCAGCTTTACTTTGTTTAGCAATATTCATATTTTCTAGTACGTTAAGAATCTGTAAGGTTTGCTGTTCAACTTGTTTAGTCTCTTGATATAGATATAAGTCTTCTTTGAGTAAGGCAGTTAGCTTATGAACTTTGGTTACTAATTCGTCCTGATTTATTTTGCTGTGCTTATCAAGTAAGCGACAAACCATAGCGGGTACCACATAGGTGTGCAAAATATTATTGCGATAATAGCGCATCTCTAAATTAGCGGTCTCAGAGAGGGAAACTAGGCTGCCAAAGCTATCTTCTGTGATAGTTACCTTATTAAGAGATATGACATGTGTTAGTAGCTCTGCACCTGTTTCTTCAGGAATAGTGAGTTGTTCACTAAAGGGGGCTTGGCGTTGTAAATTTAAGAAAAAATCGAGCTGTTTTTCTAACTCACGTTTAGATAAGGCTTTGTTCTTACTCGCTTGCAAAATCAAGGCTGTTAAAGCAACACCGTTTAACGCAGCGCTTTTATTAATGTTCTCCATTACTTGTCCCGCAAGCACATTTACCGTAGGTGTTAACCACGTCGGTTTTTGTGGATCAATGGGGTCAATAGCGTCTTTCCAATCAGGTACTTGTTTATTTAAAAATTCGTTAATGTTCATCGGCTCACCAAAATTCACATAACCATTACCATAGTTACGTAAACTCTTAATGGCTTTTAGTACGCCAAACATTGATTCGCTTTTTTTCTCACTACCACTTAATTCTTTATGGTAGGTGCCTACTTCCATAACGTGCTCATACCCAATGTAAACAGGAACTAAGGTCAGTGGTCTATCAATACCGCGTAATAAACTTTGAATAGTCATTGCTAGCATGCCCGTTTTCGGCGCTAATACTCTACCTGTACGACTTCGACCACCTTCGGTGTAGTACTTAACGGCATAACCACGTTCAAATAAAAGCCCTAAATATTCACGGAAAATGGTGGAGTATAATCGATTACCGCCAAAACTACGTCGAATGAAAAAGGCGCCGCCTTTTCTAAAAACAGTGCCTGCAGGCCAGAAGTTTAAGTTTATACCCGCAGCAATGCGTGGCATGACTAAGCCTTCTTGTAAAATCACATAAGAAAGTAGTAGGTAATCCATATGGCTACGATGACATGGAACATAAATTATCTCATGGCCATCTTGCGCTAACTTACGCAACACTTTGGCGTTACTGACGTTAATAGCGCTGTATAAGCGTTTCCATAACCAGTGCAAAATAATTTCGCCAAAACGTACCCACGAAACACTGTAATCACCAGCAATTTCATTCATGATGATTAACGCTTGTTTTTTTATTTCAGCTTCTGATACTTTTTTACTTTTTGCTTCGTCGCTGATCATGCGCTTCACTGACGGGTTGGCAAATAAAGCGGTAAACATCTGTTTGCGGTGCATTAACCTGGGACCTTTAGCCGCAATGGTTTGACGATGAAAGTGAAAGCGAGCTACCCGTAAAAACTTATGAGCGGCGACTTCATCACTACCATGATTGTCAGTGATATTACGGAACGAAAAAGCTTCACTAAAACGCACTAAGGTATCGCGCCCTAAAAACAGTACGATAAAGAGTTTTCGTAACCAGTTCGGAGATTCTTGATCCGCTATCAAGGTACCAATATTGAGATTTTTACGTTCCTTAGTTGGCGTGCGGCCCCAAATTAAATTGGCTGGAATTAATTTTGCATCGAGATCTTCATCATGGGCATGTTGATTTAAGAGCGCTATACCCTGAGCCATGGCCGTCGTTTTACTGGCTTTTCGCCATGAAAAAAGTGGTGTTGGTTTTGCTAAACAGAGAGTGCGATTAAAGCGCTTACCGTTAATAGTTACTTGCCCAAGAGGATCGGGAAGATTTTGTTTTTTACACGCACTTTGTAAGGCGAGTAAGTCGGAAGCAGACTGATGACGAACAATGTAAAAAATTGGCTTGTTAGGCTGTTCGGTAATACTTTGGCTATCTGCGATGATGTTACAGCGAACCAGTAACTTTAGTGGAAGTTTTAATAATAAGTAGAAAAAAGAACGTAAGGCCAACATGTTGTATCGCTCGGATTAGTCATTAACAGCTATAAAAGGTGAATTTTAGCATCATTAGTTAAAATTGTCTTGGTTTGTGGGTAAACTGTAGCACACTAAAGTTATTGCCTTTGATAATAAATAAATACCTTTGATTTCAGGAGTTCACATTGAAAAAAATAGCCGTTTTTGTTGATGTACAAAACATTTATTACACCACCAGAGATGCTTTTGCTAAGCAATTTAACTACCGTTTATTATGGCAAGAATTGATGGCTCAAGGTGATATTACTATTGCCAATGCCTATGCTATTCAGCGCAGCGATGACCAACAACATAAATTTCAAAAAGCACTTAAACATATTGGTTTTGACGTCAAGCTAAAACCCTATATTCAACGTCGTGATGGTTCTGCCAAAGGTGATTGGGATGTGGGTATTACGATTGATATTATGGAAGCGGCAGCTGAGGTAGATACCGTTATCTTACTTTCAGGTGATGGCGACTTTGATTTGTTGCTCCGAAAAATACGTGAGAAATATGGGGTGAGTACCGAAGTTTATAGTGTTGAAAGTTTAACGGCAAAGTCCTTAGTGGATGCGGCAGATGTTCACCATAAGATAGAGCAAAGTCTATTGTTATAATATAAATGAACACTCTGTTTTATCAGATAAAATCGCCGTTATTAGCCGTTATTAGCCGTTATTAGCCGTTTTTTGCTTTATGCTTTTTAACTAAATATGCGGTGAGTAAAAGCGCAATAATAAATAATATTCCGCTGGCAATTAGTTCGTTTTTTTCCCCTAAACGTATACCGCTTCCGGCAAGTGAAAAGATGATCATTTGTGGGATAAAACCAACGAAAGAGCCGCTAACATAAGCGGGCATGGATACCTTACTAACCCCCGCAATAATATTAGTTATAAAATTACTGCCTAGCGGTAATATTCGTATAATAATAGCTTTTAAGAACGTTCGTTCGCCAAGAAATATTGATAATTTCTTCAGCTGACTTGGGTATTTACGGGTGATGCTATCGCTTAACAGATAACGCGCGACACTAAAGGTAATTAAGCAACCGAGTGTTGCTGCCAATGTGGCTACAATCACGCCGATGAAAGCACCCAAGTTAATACCCGCAACTAAAGCAGCAATTTGTCTGGGTAAGCCAATACTGGTTGCCAACGATAAAAAAACAAACAACAACAGTGTATTAAAAGCCAGTGAGCTAGTTTCTTGCTGCCAATTAAGTTGCTCAACTAAACCGATTGTCCATTCACTTAAACTAAAACCAGCTTCGTTTTCTGCCAGTGTGGAGGCAAGTGTTGAAGGCAGCGTGGGACTATGTATCAGCCATTGATATGTCCCAATAAAGATAATCATTATCATAATGAGGCTAGCCAGTATCTTGATGGTACGTGCGCGGGAAGTATATAGGATAAAATTGGAAAGCATGGTTATACCAAATGAATTAATGACTCCGCTTTATTTTAACGGTTGGATAATACCAATGACACTAAGTAATAGTTCACTTTCAAAGAGTCTAAATATCCAATAACGTCGTTGCTTTCAATCGCCATAGACAGCTATTGTTCAATCGAGCGTATTGCCTTGATATTTTTTCTCTACACAGCACAAGATCACACACTTAATTAAAATGGTATAACTTGGCTTTTGCCTGCTCAAATTCATCAGCAGTTAAAAAACCTTCTTGGTGTAGTTTAACCAATTTTTCTAATGCGTTCACCAAATCTGTTTCTATTTTGGCTGATTCTAATGTCGGGCCATCGCCATTTTCCTCAGAGATAGAATCTTCCATTATTTTTTTAGACTCTACAGCGGCTATTTGGGAGTAAGGGTGGGTTGCGGGTCGAATAATGGCTGCTTGGTTATGCAGTGGCGTATTATCATGGGTTGTGTGTTCTGCTAGGGCATTATTTTTGGCAGTGATGGTAGGTCTTAAAGTGCGCTTTCCCGTTTGCTCCTTATTGATGTGTTTGGCAATAACCCAGCACCAATCAATAGCATTATCGATCACTTCAAAATAACTATTTTTAGTTATTCTATCGCTGCCTTTACGCATGTATAAACAAATAATGTACTTGTTTTTTTCACTCGTATTGATTATCAGGCTTATGCGCCTAACTTTGCCATCAACCATTTTAGCAATTTGTTCATTATGAAATATCTCACGTAACGCTTGCTCTTGTTGGTCATTAAAGCCATGTGCAAGTGTGCTGTTAATTGTCGCAATAACTAAATCACCCAGTAAAAGTTGACATTGCTTAATCTCATCCAGCGCTATCATAGTTTCGGCGTCATGCTGGTGACGTCTAAATAAGTTTAGTGCGAGTTTGTCCTCTGTTAATGCTAGGTTAGAGAATTCCCTGCGTACCAGCGACTTAGCTGACTTTTGTTGGATAATCACTTGGTAATAGATATAAGAACCAAATAAACCAATGACAATAACAAAAAAAGCAGTGACAGCACTTAAGCCATTTTGATCACTTTTTTGTGAACCATAAATAATATCTTGTTGAAATAAATGATATATAGCACCGCTATCTTCATTGAAAAACAATAGTTCTCCACGATTATCTTGATAGAAGGTTAAGCTATTTGCTTGTAACTCGGGTTGCTGTAATTGCCATTCTATTATTGGAGAAGAAAGTGCCCTTTGTTGTTGAGTAGTGGCGTCTGTCGATTCAGATACTTTCTCACGAGATAATGATTTAAGTTGCCAATGTTGTTTATTGTTCGATAACAATAACAATTTGTTGCGCAAGGCAGGGGCATTTTGGCCTCGATAGACTAATAAACTATTGGCTGGCAGCTCATTTTGATTTTGATATAAAAACGCTTTAGGTGGTTGTTGTCGCCAGTCTTCACCACCATCACTATAGGAGAGCCAATGCCTTAGCGTGTCGTTGAAACTGTACTGGTGTGATATCAATAATCTAGAGGAATGTTTATCAGGCCAAATAAACTGCTTTATTTGGCCTGCGCCGAATAAATAAAGAGTCTTATCAATTTTGTCCTTAGCGTAATGAGGATTGCTATGTGGCACGCTATAATTTTCAGTGGTATTTTGTTTTGGATGAATACGTAATATTGCACCGGAATAAAGCGGATATTGCTTTAGCGTTGGGCTCTGAGACAGTGAAATATACAGTTGTGAAAAGTCCTCATGCCATGATTTACTGTAAGGATTAAAGTTTAATTGCCTAATGCCACTTTCTACGGTGGGAATGGCTATCCTTATAACTTCACGTCGCCTTGATTCATCGACTTGCTTGGCTCCATTCAGTTGCCATTCGGTTACCACCGCATCAAATGAAAGTGGCGTCGATACAGCGGATTCGGCTAAGCGTTTCTCTATTCTACTCTTAAGTTTTTTTTCAACATGAGCCGTATAGAAAGTGCCAAACCCTGTTTGATCACGTAAGGAATAATTAGGGTGTAAAGTGAAAGCACTTAGCTGCAATATGTTATTTTTAGATGAAAAATTCTGCAAATCTAATAATAAAGAGGTGTTATCAGGGCTGTCTTGTTCCAGCTGATAAATTTTGCCGCGTCTATTCGCCAAGTAATAATATTGACTGTTTCCTGGTTGCTCTAACAGTAACAGCCACTGATCTTTTTCGTTGTTTAATTGCGGGGCTTGCGCTACTTTTTGCAATAAATATTGATTTTCTTTACTGGCACTACTGGCACTACTGGTGATCAGCAGACATAGGAAAACCATAAAACAGAGCGTTTTTTTTACGGTAAGCATTATGTAGAGTCATCCATAGTTCAGTCTTTTGCTAACGAATCTTTTACAATATACTTTTATGTGTTTTTAAATAAATGCACATTTTTTACTTCAATAAATTGCTCTTTGCTCGCGCCACTGACGTAACTTAATTTTCCTTCTAACATCAGCTCATCCCCTATATCGCCATGTTCTGCTAGATGTTGTGCCTGTTTTCCCCAAACGTGAATGGCACGTTCTACTGAAATTGTCTGCCATATTTGCTTATCAGTATTATAAATGTGCTGGTTAATAACAATATTTGCTTGGGTAATATGCTTATTGTGTTCGGTTAACATCAGTTTTGGTTTTGAGATTAATTGAGCACTACAGTGAATTTGGTTAATTGCTTGAGTATAGCCCTTATTGAACTTTTGGACGAAATTGGCGTGTACAATACCGATGAGATTTGTATTATTATCCGTCGAATTGGGCTTGATATTACTTAAATAACCATGCAATAAAATAATGTCACCCTTGTTGGCGTGAAGTAATGCCTTTTCTACTAACTCGCCTTCCACCTTTACATGATGGTAACTGGTCCATTCTTTGTACTTATTGGTGCTTTTATCTAACCACTTACTCGAGGTTGCTAAAACAATTTCAGTTACAGCGGTAGCAGGGTTAGCACGATAACGAATATCTGGCGTTGCCACTAAATTGCCCAATAAAGTCACGGCACAAAGCTGCGGACTTGGTGTTTCTATATGTTTATTAACGGCATCTGATAATGACAAAAGTTTTTCCTGTGAGTGTACAGTAAACCAATTACTCAGTTACTTACTCTCTCTTGGTGTAATTTAGGACAAGTGATCACATTTTAGTATGAATGCAGTGCTGTTGTTAATAGTTTGTCAGGAATAAATGCCTAGAAATGTATTAAAAGTATTTTTAGCCGCAATTAACTAGCCATTTGAGTGGTTAGTGAAAGACAAAGAAGGCCATGGCTTTTATAATGAGGATAATATTTTAGAGTCAAATCAAAAAATCTTGTCTTTCTTGGGCAAGCATATAGGAAGCTAATGAGCCCAACTATTGTCAGCGAAAACTTAAGTAACATTGCTCTTGGTTACGTAGATAGTGTCGATAGCGAATACGCTAAACGACTTGCCAAAAAATGGCAGTTTAACTACATAGGGCATGTTGCTGCTGCCAGTAAACAGCCAAAACTTGAATTTATGTTGCAAATGCATCACCACGCACTTGAGCTTTGTAAATTAGATGAGCCTAAACTGGGCGCTATTAAAGTAGACTTCGTTGAAGGTGCAGTCGCACATCGTCGTAAATTTGGTGGCGGCCGTGGTCAAGATATCGCCAAAGCGGTTGGTTTAAAACATGGTTTTACACCACATGTTTTAGACGCTACCGCAGGACTTGGCAGAGATGCATTCGTATTAGCAGGGCTTGGTTGTAAGCTTACCTTATTGGAACGTATGCCTGTTGTAGCTGCATTGTTAGATGACGGTATTGAGCGCGCGAAACTACATCATGAAGTTGCCGAAATTGCTAATAACATGCAGTTAATTCACGGCTCATCACTAGAAGAAGTAGACTTAGCTATTGCTCCAGATGTGGTGTACTTAGATCCTATGTATCCGCACCGTGAAAAGTCGGCAGCAGTAAAAAAAGAAATGCGAATTTTCCAATCGCTTGTTGGTGAAGATCTGGATGCAGATGATTTACTTGCACCAGCCTTAGCCTTAGCAAAGTATCGCGTTGTGGTAAAAAGACCAAGCTATGCGCCGCCACTAGCCAATAAAAAACCGTCGATGAGCATCAATATGAAAAAAAATCGCTTTGATGTTTATGTTAAACAAGCCATTCCCAAGCCTACGGCTTAGTACTGCCATTACGTACCCTACAAAATACGTCACATTTATGTAACCGTATTGTCATATTGATGAGTGACTATTGCCTTTATTTACCTTAAAGGCATTCATTTATGCGCGTTTCTAGTTTCTCTCGCTTGTCTGTGACGGCAATCAGTATTTTTGCCGTAATTTTTATGGTCACCATGTATCACGTAGGTGAATCGTTAAGTAAAAGTAGGACACAATATAAGGGCTATCAAACGCTTATTTCCTTAACAACCGTTAAGTTTAATCGCACTATTGTTGAGTACCTACAAACAGGTGATGCCGCTTTATTAAACAAGGCACAAAAACAACTTACAGCTATTGTAAAGCAAACTCATAGCTTAAATATCGATAAACTCTCTAAACAAATCGACTCACAAGCCAAGGCTCTAGGTAATAATATAGAGACTAAATTTCGCGCCATGGGTAAACTCAGTGGTGATCCTTTAGTACTCTTGCGTAATGGCGAACACGAAATGATCGCGCTTAATAATGATTTATCCCACTATGTACAAAAGACTCAAGTCCTGTCGGTAAAGCAACAGTTTGACTATCTTATTACAATGCAGACTATGGGGAAATTACTTGCCGATTTAGTCAGTGCCAGAGAAGCTGTTTTTACCCAGCCACAGCCAAATATTCAATCAATAAAGCCGCTTTTAAAAGAGTTAAAAACCCTAGGTCGTTTCTTATCAGTACAAAAAGCTTTAGCTATTTATGAAGAAAGCGAAAACGACTTAGTTGATGACAGTGAAGGCTTGCTCGGCGATAGCGAAGAAAAAGAGGACTTAAGCCTCGATGCTATTAACGAATTACAGTCTTTATTCAATCGCTACCAACGAGAATTAGAAAATACTTTAGCCCAGCAGCAGCAGCGACAAATTGGCTTCGCGTTATTAGCTAAACAAGTGGGCAATATTGAAAAAGCCATCATGCAAGGTGAAACAGATATTTCACAACAGCAAGAGCAAATAAATGAACAGCTTTATATTATTGTCATAGGATTACTTATCTTTTTAGTGGTCTTTCTATTAACCAATTACTGGTTGCAGCGAAGTGTTATTCTCAAGCCACTACGTAATTTACGTGATAGCTTTGTGCAATTAATGGAGCAGGGCAAAGTAGACAATATTACCAATATTAATAACAAAACGGAGTTTGGTGAAATCTCCACTAGCTTTAATCACATGGTCAATAAATTAGCGCAAGATGATAAAGAGAAAGCTCAGCAACTTGATTTAGTGGCCAAAGCATTAACGACGATGGAGAGCCAAGTCAAAAGCATTTACCAGTCTTCGCATACCACCAGTGAACATGTACAAGGGGCGAGAAAAATTCTGGAAGCCTTGGGTGAGGCAACCGAAACAGTCAACACCCTTTCAGAGCAAGTGGTTAACAATGCTCAAGCGACCAAACAAGCGATGGAGATTAGTCAGGAGCATGTGTCACAAGTGCTAGCGGCTAGTGAATCGACCAACTTGGCAGCTAAGGAAAGTAAAAGTGCGATCACCTCGCTATTTCTCTCGGTAGAGTCAGTTACCTCTATTGTCGATGTGATCAGCGCCATTGCCGACCAAACTAACTTATTGGCATTGAACGCTGCTATTGAGGCGGCAAGGGCAGGTGAGCATGGTCGAGGATTTTCGGTTGTTGCCGATGAAGTACGTCAACTTGCAGGTAAAACACAAGAATCGCTCAAACAAATTTCAGCGCGCTTAAACCAATTACAAGGGGCCAGTAATTCGATTGAAAGCATTATCAATGACATTGAAAAAGCATCTTATAATCAACGCATTATTGCTGATGAATTGCAAGAAACTGCGTTAGCCGTAACAGGGCAAGCGCAAGTTTCTGCAACGGTTGCTCAAGACACGCTTGAGCAAATTACCCTGCAACGCACGCACTTTATTGCCTTTGAACAAGCGATGGCTAATGTAGACAAAGAAGTGAGTGACTCGCAGCAATTATCCAATGTAATTTCAGTCGATGTAAGTAATCAGGTCAACGATATCGGACTGACACTTAAAAAAGCGTCTTAATAAGTTTAAGTTTGTTAAGCTAGGTATATACCCATTCCACTTGAAGATGCTCGTTTCAGGAAGTATGATTTGCTCAGCCTTCCCCAAAGGACTGGTTTATAAACGCTTTATGCTGCGTTATTGATTTCGACAATAGAATAACTATTCTCTTCAATCAATGCCTTGCCTAAAGGCGTTTCTAATTCCAGCTGAATCATGCATCTTCAAGTGGAGCGAGTATAGTTAACTTCCACTAGTGTAAGTTGTTTAACTATTTACGCGATTTTTTCACAAACTCATAAAGGTGTTTTCATGATCCAACAAAACCAACTAATGCCAGTAGGCGAACTACAAGAATTGAAAAACGGCGAAATGGTCACGCATAATACCGCAGAACTTTTTGCGGCTAAAAAGGTCGTATTATTTGCTGTTCCGGGCGCTTTTACACCAACGTGTTCTGCGGCACACTTACCAGGGTACGTAGTTTCGGCTGACGAATTAAAAGCCAAAGGCGTTGATGCAATAATTTGTGTATCAGTTAACGATGCTTTTGTAATGAATGCGTGGGGCGAGTCACAAAATGCTGAAAATATTATGATGCTTGCCGATGGCGATGGTAGCTATACCAAAGCATTAGGCTTAAGCATGGACACCGCTAGTTTTGGTGGTGTACGCTCTCAGCGTTACGCTATGATTATTGATAATGGCGAGGTTATTAGCTTGCATGTAGAGCAGCCTAAGTCATTTGAAGTCAGTAAAGCTGAAGTTATTCTGGAACAGCTTTAATAGCCAGTTGTTATAAGTATGAGTGACAACGGTGGGCGTTAGCGTACTAAAAACAGGCAGTACAATAGCCACTAAAAGCAATGAATATAAGAACACGAATAAGAATGATAAACCTTATTAACCAATTGGTTAATAAGGTTTTTTTATGTATTCAAAGTTAAAGTGATACAATTAATTGCTTGAATCAATACAGATAAAAAGGCAGAATTCACCCAATTAAAATCTTTAAGGCAACATCATGTTAAAAGCTGAAATGGTAACCAAGTTAAATCAACAACTTAACCTCGAGTTTTATTCTTCCAACTTGTACTTACAAATGAGCGCATGGTGTGAAGAAAAAGGTTTTGCTGGCGCAGCAGAGTTTTTACGTAAACATGCTAATGAAGAAATTCAGCACATGAATCGCTTATTTACTTACGTAAGTGAAACCGGTGCATTGCCTATTATTGGTGCCATTGATGCGCCGCCACATGAATTTGAATCGTTAGGTAAGTTATTTGAAATGACTTACGAACATGAATGTTTAATCACTGAGCGAATTAACTCACTTGCTCATGAAGCTTTTACGAATCAAGACTATTCTACCTTTAACTTTTTACAATGGTATGTTGCCGAGCAGCACGAGGAAGAGACTTTGTTCAAAGGTATTTTAGATAAAATCAACTTAGTTGGGAATGACGGTCATGCGTTGTTCTTCGTTGATAAGGATTTAGCGGAACTAGCCAAAGTTGGTAGCACCAGCATAATGACAGAAGCTGGCGCATAACAATCCTGTTCCATTATACCGTCTAACTAAATGTTCCCCTCAAAAGTGTTTTAGAGTTTTGAAGGGAACATTTTTAGTGTATTTGCAAAGATGTTAAATCATTAAGGCTTTAAGAATATATACCCCTGGGCCTTAACTGTTTTAATAACAGGGCACGAAGAAATCACCCATAACTTCTTTCTTAAATTAGTCATGTGACTATTAATGCTTTTATCACAGCAGCCAAGTTTACGCTGAAAAATATGCTGAGCAATAACCTCTCTTGAAACCAATGAACCTGCATCAACCATAAGTAAAGCAAGTAAATTAAATTCAAGCCCGGTAGTGGTAACAGGCTCCCCTAAAAAAAATACAGTGCGATTTAAAAAATTTAACTCAACGTGGGCAATAAAAATTTTGTCTAGGGTTAAGTGTTTCTCTGTAGTTAACATGCGCCTACTCTGCTTCTTGTTGTTGCTCGGGAGTTTGCGGAAACATTGTTGTTTTATAGCCAGTGGGCGAATTCTTACTTGTTTCGAGTATTAAGTACTGCTCATTAGATTCTTCATTCAGTATCAATTCAAATGAGTTTAATATGATAGAGCTGCCATTATCTTTAGCGACAACAAAAACTTGATAGCTGTTGTTTTTTAGGAAAAGTGAACTGGTATTTTTATAGCTTATTTCACGGTTATAAATCGAAGACTCTATGGTTTCGTCTTGTCTGACAAAGTATACGGCAACTTGAGAAAAATCATCAGATTGAATTAAGTTAACTATTTCAACTTCATGTTCGTAAATACTGGTCAGTAAGCTATTTTCAACCATTAAAGAGAATAGGTTAACTTCAATTTCATCAATGATGCCATCACCATTTTCATCAATATTACCATCGTTATCGGTATCGACATATTCTTGCTCAGCATAGAAAAATAATGTTTTATTGGTATTTTCAACTAAAGATAATAAATGGTTACTTAATAACGGTGTATTTTCCTCAGTGTCGGTTAGGTCTACGCTGTAGTCACCACTAGCTATGGTTATTGCATTACTCACTTCACCATAGGCTAGTGAAGCAATAGCGGGGTTATCACCCACACCGTTAATATGTAAAGAAAAAACTTCTTGGTAATTGCTTAACTGCTCATGATTAGCAACGGCATTATAGGCGCTAAATTGTGCTTCAGCTTCGGCGTCTACATACTCAATTACCGCAGAATCAGACATTTTATCTAATAGATAAGGCGATGTCCCCGCACCGTTATTTTCTTTTACTACCATAATATTCTGAGAGCTATAAGCAAAAGGGATACTAGTTGATCTGAATAACACCTCATCGCTACCCGCCATTGTGATATAAAAAATATAGTCATCTTGGTCAAGTTTTTGATTATCAGATAATTGCTGATAACTATATTGACCCACTAGAACGGCTTCATTAAAGCTTTCATTTTCTTTAGAAAGATAAAAATCAATGGGTTGCTGGTCTGAGTGCATATTTAACACCCTAAGATTGAAAAGATCGTCGGTAGTATCATCTTCATCATCAATAACAGGGATGCTGTGCACCATCACTTGTGGTGCTAAGACGCTGTCGCTAAGTACTATCATGTGGATAGTCTCTTCAGCTAAAGTGAGGCTATTTTCATAAATAACTGAAAGGTCATCAGTATCTGAGCTGTCATCATCTTGCCACGCTAGCTGATAGTAATAGTCTTGGCTGGTTAAACTGATATTACTATGGGCATTACCATAGGCAATGGCTGAGTAAGTTTGCTCAAAATGGTCATCATCATCGTTATTTTCAGTAAGGTTTTCATCGACTGTTAAATAAATACTCGGCGAGTCTTTCGATAAATTATAAAGTTTAATGTAGCCTTCTCCGCTACTATCGTCACTAGATTCACAGCCGAGTAAAATAAATAATAATAGGCTGGCAGCAAGACAGCTCTTTAAGGCTTGTAGGGTATTAAGTGTGGTCATTTGTTTTCCATTATGTAAAGTTGCAACAAATTGTTGGTGAATGTTATGCAGCAATAGATAGTCACTTTGGGGAAGAGTTCCTGCCTTTACACAATCTTTGCATTTCTTTATTTAGCGTGACATTTTCTTGCACAATAGCCTAATTAATCGGCACTTTTGGTAGGTAATTCAACGGGTTTTCAGCCAATGGAAAAGGGGGCTTCGGTAAAAATGCTTATGAAAACAACAAATGAAAAATGGTAAGGTAAGTTTTTGTATACGCACTATTTGCATAAAGATTATAATAGCGGCGAAATTTTCAAAGTCTTCTTCACAGAACTTCCTTATTAAGCGTTCTTATAGGCTTCTATACTTAAGGTATTACAGTGAACACAACAGACGTATTAATAATTGGTGCCGGCGCAGCAGGCTTAATGTGTGCAGCACAAGCAGGTTATCGCGGTAAAAGCGTCGTTGTGGTTGATATGGGTAAGAAGCCCGCGCGAAAAATATTGATCAGTGGTGGTGGACGTTCAAATTTCACCAATGAAAATACAACGCCCGAGAATTATCTTTGTCAAAATCCCCATTTTGCCAAATCCGCTTTAAGCCGTTATAGCGCGCAAGATTTTATAGATTTGGTCGATCGCCATGGCCTGAAATACCACCATAAAACCCTCGGGCAATTATTTTGCGATGACAGTGCGCAAGATTTGGTTGATATATTGATGACCGAATGTGAATGGGCAGGAGTTGAAGTTAACCTGCGCAGTGAAGTGTTGTCGGTCACCAAAATTGATGACGGTTATAGCGTGACAACGAATGACAAAAGCTACCAATGCAAATCCTTAGTTGTCGCTTCGGGTGGTTTAACCATGCCGAAACTAGGCGCTACACCCATAGGTTATAAAATTGCAGAGCAATTCGATTTAAATGTACTCGAAACCATCGCCGCATTAGTACCATTTACCTTGCACGAGCACGATAAAGAACGTTTTGATGGCCTATCAGGCATCAGCTTGTTGACCGAAGTCACAAGCGAAAATGGCACCAGCTTCAAAGAAAATATTTTGTTTACCCACCGAGGTTTGTCAGGGCCAGCGATATTACAAATATCATCTTATTGGCGCGCAGGGCAGGCGGTAACGATCAATTTATTACCCGAACATAACCTGACTGAAACTTTAAACCAATGGCAAAATGACCAAGGGCAAAAGTCAGTAAAAAACTTACTGGCGACTTTATTACCGAAACGTTTTGTTGAAGTTTTGGTTAAAGACGGCGTCATCGAAGACAAACCCATTAAACAACTCAATCACCCTGAGATTGCTGCACTAAGTGAATACTTACATGCATGGCAGATCAAACCGAACGGCACTGAAGGTTACCGAACGGCCGAAGTGACCCTTGGCGGTGTCGATACCGATGAGTTATCGAGTAAGACTTTTGAAAGTAAAAAGCAGCCAGGGTTATTTTTTATTGGTGAAGTGATTGATGTTACTGGTTGGTTAGGGGGGTATAACTTCCAATTTTGCTGGTCTAGTGGTTATGCTTGTGGACAGGCAGTTTAATTTGGTTTGTATAATGCTAAGGGGCAGGTTTTATGATGCTCTGCTCCTTTAGATTTTGTTATCCAGTTGAAATGGAGTAATCAATAACTCTGTGCCCATTGGTTGCTCAATTCTCTAATTAGAGAATTGAACTTCTTAATCTGCGGCATAGAGTTTCTTAAAATTTTCTAGATTCCAGCCAATCATTACTTCATTACCAATTTTAAGGGCTGGTACAGAGCGAGCCCCTATAGCGTCAAGCTCTTTTCTACCGCGCTGCATTTTCGCATTTGTTACCCTGTATTTAATGCCATTATCATCCAAGTATTTTTGAGCTTCACGGCAATGGGGGCATTTATCTGAAATATATAAAACAACGCGTTTCATCACTAACCTTTACAGAACTGTTAAAGACTAACTATTTTACTTAACTCTCAAAAAAAAACAAAGATGAATTAACGGAACTTTCGATTCTATTCAAAGAAAACCAAGCTACTTTGGTAAACCAATGAGCTTGAAGTTGCCAACAGAAACTTGGTTTTATCATCTTTTAATATTTTATGACTAGCCAGCAGGCAAGGTTTTGCCCATCGAATGTATCGTGTTTATATGATTAAGTAATAATGCGGCTAAAATAATCCCAGCGCCGATGCTTAACCTCAGTATGTCGGCCTCTGTGTTCCATATGAGTACGTTAACAACAATACCTGCTGGAATGAGTACATTATTCATTGCGGCTAACGCACCTACATTGACTAACGTCGCGCCTTTATTCCACCAAAAATAGCCTAAGCCCGAAGCAATGATACCTAAGTAGATGAGCACTCCCCATTGAGTTGGTGTACTTGGTAACTTATCTGTATTGCCAAATAAAACATAACACATAGTAGCGACTATTAATGCGCCAATAAAAAACCATCCAAAGACAGTTTTATGATCCAGCTTACTGTTAATCATTAAGCGTTTGTAAGTAACTTGCCCTGTGGCAAAGCACATATTGGCGGCTTGCACTAATAACAAGCCCATCAAAAAGTTACTATTAATACTTTCATAGCGAATAGCTAAAGCACCACACACGGCAATAATGGCTATAACAAAAAATCGAGGATTAAAATGCTTTTCAAGCGCATCATTTAGTAGGGTGATATAAATGGGTGTCATTACCGTAAATAATAATACTTCGGGCACAGATAAGTATAAAAAGGAGTGATAGTAAAAACTATACATGGCGCCAAGTTGTATAGCGCCAATGAGCATTAGCTTTATAGCTAAGGGCTTTGGTGTTTTTTTAAACTTTAAAAACGGTAAAAAAACTAAAGTAGCCAGCGCAATACGCATCAAAACGCTAAACCACGCATCAACTTGGCCTGCTAAATAAACCCCAATTAAACTAAATGAAAATGCCCAAAGCAGGGTCACTGCAAATAAATAGGCCATAAATATCATCGTTAATTAATTAATGACGACAGTATATACCCGTGACCATTCAAAATGTATGTTCAGTGGGAGAAAAAAACGATTTAGATAAGGCATTGATTGCAGATAATGGTTGTTCCCTTCTCAAAATCAATAACGACTTATCCATCAAACGAAACAGAGATTTTCGTGCCCTGATGACTCACCACAGTTAACAACCAATTTTGATGTTCACATAAGCGTTTAACAATAGATAAACCGAAACCGTAGCCAGTGCTTTGACTACCTTTTACTGCTGGCTCAGTTACTCTTGTTGAAATAGCCGACTCAATACCGGGTCCGGTATCTTCAATGATTAATTGCTCGTCAAAAAAGCTGACTTTTACTGTACCTAAATCGGTATATTGAAAGGCATTACTTAGCAAGTTATCTAACAGTACTTTTAGCATGCCCCGTTGCGCAAATACACTGGCGTTGCAATTGTCATTAACCTGAACCTCAACCTGTTTTCCGTCAAGCAAATAACCATGTTCTATTATTGATTGCTCAATCAGTGGTAGCAATTTCACCGACTGTTGTTTAACTGATGTGTGCTCTTCTCTGGCCAAAACCAACAAGGTATTCACGGTTTGCTCCATTTGTATCGAGGCATCGGCTATGCGACTGATAATATTTTTGCCTTCATCTTTCGTTATATTTTTTTCTTGGTATAGCTCAACCGCATTTTTAATAATAGCTACAGGCGTGCGTAATTCATGACTGACATCTCGAGTAAAACATTTCTCTCGCTCTAACGCTTTACTAATTTGCTGCATAGAATGTTCCAGCGCACGCGCTAAAATACCAATTTCATTGTTAGGAAATTGGTATGCGAAGCTATCGGGAATATTTTCAAGCGCAACACCGTCAACTAAATCAGCCAGCTGCTTTAACGGTTTCGCCGTTTTTCGTCCTAATATCCAGGCAATAACAAAAGCGATTAATGTTAAAAAAGCGCCACTTATTAGTAAAAACTGAAGCACTCCATCCCGAATGGGACGTACTAACAATTTTTGGCTAACTTCAGCAGTAAGGTAGGTATTTGGGTATTGAGGTAAAGTATAAAGATGATAGTGGCGTCCCTCTGCGCCATAGAACTCTTTCCGCTGAGGCTCATCGGTAAATTGTTGTTTTAAGTCAGCAGGTAAACTATTTTTCGAGAAATGCAGTGCCATATATGAATTTCTAATCACCGGCCATTGCTTAGTTTGTTGGTATTGGGTGGTCAAATAGTTAGCTTCCTGCACAACTTCTCGTTCGATGAAACTGTCTTCTAAACTGTATAAGAGCATAAAGCAGAACAAACCATAAAAAGCCGATAATACTAGGGTAAATATACAAAATTGGGCCACAATGTGCCGACTTAAGCTATGAAATTTTACCGCTTTATTCTTTATCGTTTTACTTCTCATCAGTTACATCCAAGGTAAAACCAACACCATGCACCGTTTTTAATAGTGGAAAATCAAACGGCTTATCCAGTACACAACGAAGCTGATAAATATGAGATCGCATGGCGTCAGATTCTGTTGGGTCATCTCCCCATATTTTTTGCGATAACACCGAGCGGCTGACAACTTGAGGGTAGGCTTCGGCTAAAACCGTTAAAATGCGAAACCCCATAGAATGTAAATCAAGCAGCTGCCCTGAACGGGTGACTGTTTTTCTTTTCCTATCTAGGCTTAAAGGCCCCAAGGTTAGAATATCGCTGGTTTGCAATAAATAACGCCGAGATAACGCCAAACATCGCACTTCAAGTTCCTGTAATGAAAACGGTTTTGTTAAATAGTCATCCGCCCCAACGGTAAAACCAGACACTTTATCTTCAATACTATCCCTTGCAGTCAACATCAATATAGGAATGTGCCAATTGGATTTTTCTCTTAATTGCCGACAAACTTCTAGACCATCCATAACAGGCAAATTTAAATCAAGAATGATTAGGTCATAGTGATGCTCTAGCGCCATCTCTAGTCCCTGTTTTCCCTGACTGGCAAAATCAAATACATGGCCTTTTTCTTCCATGTAGTCTGAAATATTTAGCGCGATATTTAGCTGATCTTCAACTAATAACATATAAAGTGATGTTGTCTGTTTTGTCATAGCAAATACCAAAGTCTCAACGTAGGAAGTGAGTGTCTCAACACGCAATGTTGAGGCACTCATCCATTTATTTTTAGTTCATTACAGGGTTAAGGTTTTTAACATATCTGCTGCTGGTTTGTAATCAGGTTTTGTTAACAATAATTGATTTAAGGTGGCCTTGGCAGCACTTTCATTGCCCAGCTTAGACTGAGTTTGGGCTATTTTCATATCTAACGTAGGACTATTAATTGCCTTTTGGGCAACGGTCATCAACGTCAGTGACTTTTCAAAGTGCTCATTCGTTTCAGCTACTTTTAAGTAATAGAAGCCATACATACCAACTAATGCTAGATGGTATTCATTTTGGTCTTTGTCCTGAAGGGCAGACAGCGTTTTTGCTGCTGACGTATCACCTGTTAAGAATTTTGCTATGAGTGCCATGGTCTTATCTTCAACATCCTGTTTTGTGTTAACTGGCGTTAATCCTAGTTTCCTTACTAATTGTGTCGCAACAGCTACTGTCGATGTCGGGTTTTGTCCGGTAATAAGTCGACCGTCAATGGCCACATGGCTTAACATGATCTCACTTGATTGAAACTTAGCGCCACGTTCGGTTAGTTTATCTTCCAACATGAAATCAAATTGATTAATCCATTTTTGGCCAAATAATTTTTCTTCTTTATTGGTAAAACCATTAATCGCTTTATTGGCAATAAGGTAGCTACCATCATTAAGTTTTACGTCAACTAGCGCCGCTGGACCGTGACAAACAGCAGCAACCACACCTTGTTGTTGATAAATATCGGCTATAACCGATTTAAGGGCTTCATCTTTTGGTAAATCAAACATAGCCCCTTTGCCGCCAACGATAAATATTGCGTCATAAGTCTTGGTGTCAAGTTTAGCGGTTGGTATGGTGTTATTCAGTTTCGCCATAATCGCCGTATCGGCTAAAACTGTTGCATTGTATGACTTACCCGGGTCATATTTATCAGCTTCAACTTTACCACCGTTTGGGCTGGTAATATCGACAGCAATGCCATTGCTTTTAAACACTGAATAGGCTTTGGCAAATTCATCAAACTCATAACCTGGCCTTGCTTCACCCTGCTGCTGACCATAACCACTCACAACCATGATGATTTTTTTATTTACCCCCATAGCACTTACTTGCACTGAGATCAGTGATAGCACTACTAAGGTCACTAGGTGTTTTATTCGTTTTATAACTTTCATGTTTATTCTCCTAAGAATTTCATACAGCATGACAAACATGATGTGAAAATAATGTGAAATGGTAATATTGGACAGTAGTTGTCTGACCTTAAGTGTCGGACATTAATTGCCTGATGGAACTACGCAGGTTATTCCTGCTGGCATAAACGCCTAAGGCGGTGACCAAAAATAAAAGGGTAAATAAGGTGAAAACTAACCAGATAAAGTCAGGTTTGTAGGTTAATGAAAACTGAGATTGATATATTAACAATCCAGCAATGTAAGTACCTACTATGGCTCCTATGCCTGCAATACTAGCAGTAACTAACCATTCGATTACATTGAGTTTAAAGCATGTTGTTCGAGAAAAGCCAAAGCTCATAATAATGCTATTCTTCTTCTTTTCTTTGGATTCCAGCGCATTAATTGACGCCAGAATAACAATACCAGCGAGTAAAATAATCATAAGAGAAAAACCACTAATCACTTGGGTAATCATTGCCAAAATACTATCAAATCGCACGGTCATTTCTTTTAATGAAATCATACGCAGTGTTGGAAATTTTTTCCATAGTACGGCTAACAATGGCCATTGCTCTGCATCAAGCTCGATACTCGCCATGTTGTAACGAGGTGATTGAATATGTGCCAATGCAGCCGTTGGCATTTGCACCCAAAAAGTAATAGAACCAGCTCCGGGTAGAAACGCATGGCTGGCGGTAATGTTAAATGTGATACTTTGCTGACCAATAAAAAAGGTTAAGTTATCGCCAATGATTAATCCCAAATCAGTCATGACTTCTTGTTCAACAGAAATTTGCTGCCAATTTTGACTAGTGGACTTCCCTGTTGCTTGCCAGTAGTGGCCATCAACCAGCTTATTGTTTTGTGGAATTGACTCGTGCCAATGTAATCGAATAGCGCGAGTAAATGTAGCCATACTATCACTTGGTTTTTGGCTGAACTGGTCGAGTGACTGCGCATTTACTGCAATTAATTTGGCGTATATATAAGGTTTTACTTGCCGAATAGTGACCCCCGGTTCTTGTGCCAAACTCTCAATAAAAGCAAGTTGCGACTGAGTAGCTTGTGAGACCATGACATTACCATCATGTTGTCGTTGATACGACGCCATAGTTGACCCAAGGTCTTTTAGTAACATCAGCGTAAACAGCAGTAAAAAAGCACAGAGACCGACCCCTAATATTTGCGTACTTTTACTTATTAGTCGTTGCTTCATCATAAATAAGGTAAAAGGAACTAACCCAGAAATATTTTGAGTCAGTTTTTCCCCAAAGGTTAACGTGGCCCAACTGATCAGTATCAGTAATCCTATGGTGATGACTATTGCTGCAACCATCATCAAGGTTAACAGGCCATTATCTGAGTAGGTTATCGCCACGCAGGACAATACCAATATACTGCTTATGCGGGTAAACCAATGACCTAACCCTTTGGTATTGCCGATAAATAACTTAGCAACAGAGCTAGAGTGCAGAGAAAACCAAACCGGAGCATGAAACACGGCAAAAGCAGCTACAACGGCAATGATCGCTTTTAGTGTTGGCCAATAATTCCACTGCCAAACTAAATCGACAAATGCATCATTTAACCAGTCAATAATTAACCAATGAAAGCCAGTCGATAACAACACTACCACAGGAAATAATAAGACTATGCCAATTAGCCACTTAAAGAATGACACTTGAATACCTGTAGCATTTGACGCACCTTGACTCATGCATATCGCTGAAAAATATTGGTCCTTTTTCATATGTACTTGCGTTAATTGTTCAATAGCAATTGCTGCCATAAAAAACAATATGATGGATGCCAAGCCGATAAAGTTTTCTGTTCGTTGCCAAAAAAGTGCTAACGGATGGTCACCCTGTTTATGATGTATTTGTGCCGCGGGTAAATTTTTATTCTGCCATTTGATAAGGTTACTCATTTGATCGGTAGTTGCTTCGATTAGGTAGCGATAATCAATAAGGTCAGAAGAAAAATTCAAGGTGTTCAGATCCAAGCTATTAATCATGGCACGCATATCAACACTATGACCTTCCATCAATCTGTCAGGTTCATGTTGTAATACTCGTGAGACCAAAAAACGTTGTTCTGCCAGCACTAAATGATCGCCAATCTTGAGTGCTAAGCTGGCAAATAGTCTGCTATCTGGCCATATTTCGCCCAACTCAGGTCCGCCTGATGTTTGCTGATTATTGCTTTGCAATTGTCGAGACGTTAACAGTTCCCCTTGGAGTGGGTATTGGTTATCAACAGCTTTGATTTTGGCTTGTTGCCATTGACCATTATGGGTCAACGTTGCCTGAATTTGCTGGGTAGCAATAATTTTATTGGTTAATGCCGATACTGTTGAAAATTGCGCAGCAGTTAATGTTTGTTGCTGACTGATCACCGCGTCAGCACCCAGTAATCCTTGTAGATTTTTATGAAGGTAACTTTGTATGCTGTCACTTGATTGACTTAAGGTAACAATAAACAACAACAATACAGCTTGGGTCCAACGCAATAGCCGTTGATGGGGATGTTGATACTCTTGGTTATAAAAGTGCCAGGAAAGTTTGATATTATTTGTTAACATGACATCACCCTAAGCGTTTAGTTGATGTTTGTTTGAACTGGGCATCGAGCAATGCACCGTTAGCCAGTAAGAAAGCATGTTGCGCCCGACTAGCCAAAATATCGCTATGGGTAACTACAACGAGACCAGCATTATTTTCATGACAACAAGCAAACAATAGATCAGCAATTTCTGTTGCGCTTTGCTGGTCTAAATTACCGGTTGGTTCGTCGGCAAAAATGAAACGGGGCTCAAAAACGAGAGCTCTCGCTATCGCTATGCGCTGTTGTTCACCGCCACTTAACTCACTTGGTTTATGATCCTTTCGATGGCTCAAACCAACTTTATCTAGCCAAATTAACGCTTTATTTATTGCCTGTTTGTCGCCTCTTAATTTTAACGGTAAAGCCACATTGTTAAGCGCTGTGAGTTCTGGCAATAAATGAAATTGCTGAAAAATAAAACCTATATCAGCTCTTAAAAAATCTAATGTTCTACTTATCCCCGCTTTAACATAGCTACTTTGTCCTGTTGTCGGTTGGTCTAAACCTGACATTAACATCAGTAAACTTGATTTTCCCGCGCCAGAAGGACCCGTTATGGCATAAGACTCACCTTGAGTAATGGATAAATTGAGATCGTTGAATAAGGTGATTTTCGATGAGTGAACGTGAAACGATTGGCTTATATTTTTTAATTCAATGTAGCTGGACATGGGCAATACTTATTATTAACAATGGTATGCGCTTAGTTTAAGATTCGTATTGTGAAATGGATGTGAAATCAAGACATGTACATCAAGCTATTACTTTCCGATCCTTTAACCCGAAAGTGATAATGGCATTAGCGATATTGTCCCCCAGTGTTGGTAGAACTTGGCTAGATTAGGGCTAGTATTGAGGCTCTAGGCCGCTTTGGAGTGTAAAAATTTACCTAATTATTTATCAGATGAACGGCTATAACATCAGCAAACTTTTAAAATGATTGGATTGTCGTCGAGATACATCCAATTCCTTCCCGCAGGAGAGTGTTAGCCTTAAGCCACCTGTTATCCATGGCTCTATCGCCACAACATAGTTTAAGTTTACTAACTCTTGCCTGTTTATTCGAAAAAAGGTTTTTGGATCAAGTCGTTGTTCAATCTTCTGTATTGAGCTGTAATGCATTGGGGAATGCTCAGAAAAATGAATGCGGCTGTAATTACCAATCGCTTCAATATAACGTACTTCATTAACTTTTATTAACCAACAATTCTCACCGTCTTTAACGAAAAACTGGCTTTCACCTGATAAAAGTTCAACTGCATTAGTCGGTTGTTTACTGGTATTAGCATCCTCCTTGGCAAGTAACTTAGTGAGTGCTTTTTCGAGCCGTTCTTTTTTGATTGGTTTTAGTAGGTAGTCAACGGTATTAAATTCAAACGCATCAAGTGCGAAGTTATCAAATGCCGTGGTAAAAATAAGAGGAGGAATAACGTCTAAACGAGATAATATATCGAAGGCATTACCACCCGGTAAGTCGATATCCATTAAAATGAGATCAGGTGACTTTTCAGTAATAATGGCTACTGCAGAATCAACATCTTCCGCTTCTGCAATAATTTTTATTTCAGGATGAGCGAGCAATAAATTCTTAAGCTCTAAACGTGCAAGTTCAGAGTCTTCTACTATGACGGTATTTATCATAACGGTTTAATAATTGAATAATATTTTACATTCAACTACTTCATTTTCCTCGATTAAGGTTAATTCATAATTATGTTCAAAACTTAACTTAAGCCTAGCATCTAAATTTTGTAGGCCGATACCTGAATTACTTTTTTCATTATTAAGTACACCATCATTTTTAACGGAGATTGACCACGCTTGAGGCTTATCTTTTGTATACTCGGTTTTGATTGTTATTTGTAGCATTGCTGGCTTTGCTGATTGGTTAAAACCATGTTTTATTGCGTTTTCTACCAGTAATTGTAATGCCATACGAGGAATAACATTATTCAGTAAGGTTGAATCGATACGTTGACTGAATTTCAGTCGCTTGCCTAACTGCAATCGATTAAGTTCAATGAACTCTAAAACAAAGTTTAACTCTTCTTCAAGAGGCACCAAAGCATTGTCATGACTATTAATTTGATAACGCATAATATCGGCAAAGCTTAATAGCATATCTCTTGCTCTATCAGTATCTTGCAGTATAAGTGCGCGAATATTATTAATGGTGTTAAACATAAAGTGTGGGTTTAATTGTTCTAATAAGCCCTTAATTTTATTTTCTTTAATCAATAACTCTAACTGCTGCTGTTTCATCAACAGGTTATTTAGTTTGTCTTGTTTCGTTATCGCTAAATACAAACTACTCCACAAAATATAAGCAAACCAAAGTAAGCCAGTAATCGCTAAAAAAGGTTGGTTTTGGTATATCGGCGTATATTGATTATTTAGCTTAGCGATAAAAAACCAAACAGTATGATGAAGACCATCTACTAATAAGGCAGACAACAAACTTACACTTATTATCAGTAATACCCAAAGACTGCTTTTTAATGATTTAGTATTAAGATACTGATATAAAAATCTTATAGCAGTACTTGTACCGATAGCAAAGGCGGTCACTGAAAAAGAAAATAAGAGTGGATTCACACTGAGAAAGTGATCTTCACCAAAAAAAGGTAAAAGCAAAATGGCGATGGGTAACCAACCACACAATTGAAATAACCAAAAACGCAGTCGTTTATTATAGATAGTTGCTGTGGCTGCTAAGTTTTCTTTATTTGTCATGGCTAATTACTTACGTTGCTTATTTGTTTTGGCTATTTGGTATGAGTTACTTTATTCATTTATTGCCTGTTCAGCTTTGGCTAGATTAGCTTTATACCCTTTTAGTGCTCGATGATTTTTGTTGTTTTTTTCAGTCATTTTTATCGCAATTAAAAATTGTTCTTTCGCTGCTATCGGTTTAGCTAAGGCAAGGAGAGACTCTCCATAACTATCAAAGACATTAGCAGAGTTAGCATTATTAATGACATTGTATTTTAAAATAAGAGACGCTAAAACTATTTCATTATGCGCAACATCTTTTCTAGCAAGGTATTTATATCCTAAGGTGTTTATGTGATCTGCTTTTAAGCTGATATCACTGAATAATTCAAATACTGTTGTTTCAGCTTCTTTAAGGTGATTGCTGTTGATTAGTTTGGTCGCATCGATCAATGTCGCAGCTAAGTGTTTGTTTTTTGATATGCTCGTTGCTTTTTTGATCACGTCGTTTATTGATTCGATAACAAGTTCTGGTTCATTCAGCGCGATGTTATGGCCACTGTTAGTGGTAACTATATGGCTTGCATTGCTGAATTGATTAAATAACTGGGTATGTAAATCGCGCCAAATCTGCTTTCCTTCTGGTGAATGAATAATAAACTGAGGGTACTCTTGAACCATAGACGTTAATATAACCGCAGGTACATTAGGCAATGGACCAAAATCAGGTAAAGCACCTTTTTCATCAATGGCCATTAATATTTTACTTTCAGCTTGCAGCTTTTTAGGTACCATTTTTTCGTATATTTTTAAAAAACTTTCCGTTTTTTCTTTATCTAACTGTTTTAACCTTTGCATTAATTTTTCATTGGCAGGGTCAACAAAAACTAATCCCGCAACCTTCGCTGGATTTTGAGCCGCATATGTTCGAATGATGTGCGATCCATACGAGTGACCAACGAAAATAAAAGGGGGTTTTAAGTTCGCTTGCGAGATAAGTTGCTGTAATTCATTAGTAGATTCAACCAACGTACGCGCGTTATCGATAGGGTCAGATTTACCATAACCGGCACGTGAGTAAATAACCACTTTGGCTTTAGTACTTATTTGTGGGGCAATTAAGCGCCAATGAGATAAGTCATTACCAAAACCAGATTCAAATATTACCGTAAACTCTCCTTCGCCTAAGCTCATCATATGTAATGCGTTATCTGTCAATTTTATCATTTGATCTTGTGGCGCTTTATTTGCGGTAACAGCAGCAGTATGGAAAGACAAAATACTAAAGACACTAATGACTATTAGCGCCAGTGATTGCTTTATCGACTTGTGTTTATGCCCTTTTATAACGTTTTTAAATACTTTCATGATAATTACCTCGTTTCGGTTAACTCGTTAATGAATTTTTCATTCAATATTGTGTGATGTACGCACTATAACGATGTTTTTGAGTAGCAAAGGGGAATTTATGATGAGCGGTTAAATGATAATTTTAATGGTCATTTATTTACATTGCCGAGTAAAGTGCCACAAGATTTTTTCAGTGTGGCTAACTCCTCTCTGGTCATTTTGGACTTATATAACATCATATTAGGCACTTTTTCTGCTTTGTTTTTGGTTGGACTATTTACGATATACAAATAAGTTGCGCACAATGTACTTGCGTGTTCCTTATAATTCTATTAATATACTTGTAATTAAGTTGCGCACAACCTTATTGTGCGCATTTTTCTTTGGCTATTATACATTAACAGGATACTCAAATGACTATTTTATATACTACATCAGCAACTGCAAATGCTGGCCGTAATGGCCAAGTAACAACAGATGATAAGAAATTGGATCTTGCGTTAAGTTATCCAAAAGAGATGGGTGGAACGGGTGAAGCAACAAATCCAGAACAACTATTTGCAGCGGGTTACTCGTCATGTTTTTCTAATGCTATATTACATGTAGCCCATGAAACTAAAGTGGCAATAAAATCAGCGCCAACAACCGCAACGGTTGGCATTGGTCCAAATGATAATAAAGGCTTTGCACTCGCTGTTACCTTATCAATAGTATTAGATTTAGAGCAAAGTGAAGCGGTTCAACTTGTTAAAACAGCACATCAGGTTTGCCCTTATTCAAATGCGGTACGCGGTAATATCGATGTGAAATTAATAGTAAATGGTGTTGCTTTATAATTAATAGCCATCGGATTAATTTTCACTTAATTTAGCTAATGACAATCAAGGAATAAATTATGCGCGCAGTTCGAATTCACCAATATGGTGGTATTGAAACTCTTAAGTTAGAGCAGATTGATACACCGGTAATCAATGCAGATGATATTTTAATTAAAGTTAAAGCTTCGTCAATTAATCCGGTTGATTGGAAAATTAGAGAAGGTTATTTAAAAGATTTTATCCCTTACAAATTACCTGTAACCTTAGGTTGGGATGTAGCAGGAACCGTTGCTGCAGTTGGTGATTCAGTGACTGATTTTAACGTCGGCGATGAAGTTTTTAGTCGCCCTGAAATTAGCCGAAATGGCACTTATGCCGACTTTGTCGCGGTAAAAGCTGATGAAGTTGCGTTGAAATCTGCCAAGTTAGATTTCGGACAAGCAGCCGCTTTACCTTTAGCGGGCATTACCGCTTGGCAATGTTTAGTCGATGTAGGCCAAATCAAAGCAGGGCAACGAGTCTTGGTTCATGCAGGTGCTGGCGGTGTAGGGCATTTAGCGATACAAATCGCGAAAGCGAAAGGTGCAATAGTTATTGCAACAGCCTCGGCAAAAAATCAAGAATTGTTAACGCAATTCGGCGCTGATCAAGCGGTTGATTATAATCAAGGTACCTTACTCGAGCAGATTGAACCGGTTGATTTAGTTGTTGATACGTTAGGTGGAGAAGTGCAGAGTCAATCTTGGGCATTATTAAAACCAGGCGGCATGTTAGTTTCTATCGTTGACCAACCAAGCGAAGATCTTGCGAAAGAACATGACGTTAAGGGCGCATTTGTTTTTATCCAGCCAAGTAGTCGTATCTTGCGTGAGCTAAATACTTTAGTAGAAAAAGATCAGCTTATGCCCTTTATTGAGCATCGTTTTCCATTAGATAAAATAGCCGAGGCGCATTTACAGAGTCAATCTGGGCGCACACGCGGTAAAATCGTCATCGACGTGAGTTAATTTCTTAATTTAATTCAAGTTGAATTAGCTGAACTTAAAAACCAAGGTCGCATACTTTATGCGACCTTTTTAGATCTATATAAGGTTAGTTCTAAGGTATTTTGGCATTGCAGCAAAAAATTTAATCACAAAAGTATGATGCTTCTTGCTGATGTTTTATTTAACTGTATGCTAATGGTTAGTGGTCAGACCTTTGGTGTCAGTGACATATTATAGAGGCTATAAGTAAGCAATGAAGCAACAATCGTTATATATTCAAGGTGAAGATTACCAGCTACATCTTCGTCATATATCCAAAAATTCAGCTGGCACGCCGGTATTAATGATCCACGGAGCCATAGAAAATGGTTATATTTTTTACACTAAGAAAGGTAAAGGGTTAGCCTGCTATTTAGCTGAACAGGGTTTTGATGTTTATGTTGCAGACCTTCGTGGTCGTGGACAAAGCACGCCAATAATAAGTGCTAATTCTGACTTTGGTCAATTTGAAGCGATTAGCCAAGATATACCGATGTTTTTAGATTACATCACTAAAAAGACCAACAAAGCTATGCATGTAGTTTCTCATTCATGGGGTGGTGTGTTAATGGCGAGTTGTTTAGCTCGTTATCCGGAGAGTTTATCACAAGTGTTAAGTAACACCTGTTTTGGTACAAAAAGAACGGTAAGCGTAAAAAGTGTAGGAAAGTTTTTAAAAGTGAATCTGTTCTGGAATAACTTTGCCATAAAACTAGCCAATAAAAACGGCTTTTTAGACGCTAAAAGGTATGGTATTGGCTCAGATAATGAAACGAAAAAGTCGCTTGCACAAAGTGTTGCTTGGGTTAAAAAAGGTGCTTGGATCGATCCCCATGATGGCTTTGATTATAATGAAGCGGCTAAAGATATATCATGGCCGCCGTCGTGGCACTTTACCGGAGTAAAAGACAAGGTTTTAGGGCATGAGCAAGATGTAAAAGCGTTTATTGCCGAGTCCTCGAATCATCAAGCTAAATTTAATTTACTTTCAAAGAAGAATGGTCATGCCTTAGATTATGATCATATTAATATTCTGACTCATCCTCAGGCTGTTACCGATCATTTTCCACTGTTGGTTGAATGGCTAAAAACTCATCAATAAGATTACTTATGAAATGGAGACTACTGAGTGACACCATAATAAGCGGTTATATTTTTCACTAATAACTAAGTAAATAGACTTAAAAAGGGCTCGCCGTGCGCTGACATCAACCAAGCTAATGCTGCGGAGTTAGCAACTACGGTAAACCAAAAGGCTACTCTGAATTCTGCTTTTTTAGATTTATGCCTCAGCATTTGTTGCGCAATTGCCGCACCTGGCCAACCGCCAATTAAGGCTAACAAGTGTAAGGTACTTTCTTGCGTACGCCATGCACCTCGTTGTGCTTTAGATTTATCAAAGGCATAAGCGAGAAAGGTAATAAAACTCACGCCAAGGTAAATGAGTACTAGTTTCTGAGGTAGATGACCAAAAAAGTAAGCCGCGATTACCAAGGCAATAAATAGTATGGATAAATAGATAGAGAACGTACTGATTTGTTTAGCCTCTTTTTTCTTAATTTTCTCACCTGAAAAGCTTGCTTGATCGGCGCAAAACCTTCCTTGATTATCCTTTGTAATTGAAAAGGTAATAACATCATTTATTTTGGGGGTTCGACTGCGGTTTTCTAAGGCTGTTTTGTGAATGAAAACAGCATCACCGCCGCCATTTGGGGTAATAAAACCAAAGGCTTTGTCGCTATTCCATTTAATTATTTTTCCTTTTAAGCGCATTTAATGCCAATCCCATTAAGTTATTAACCACTTGTGCTGGTTAAAATATTCCAAGGTGGCGTTGCTCTAAACTTCCTTGTTTTAGTTTGCCGTTATTATTTATGCAATGAGCTGCTTTAGTGCGTTAAATGTTGCACTTGTTTTATCTTCTTCAGCACAAACACTCAGTAAGTCATCAATAAAGTGATTTAACGCTCGGTGTTCTATATTTTGTACTTTTTCTTGCTGGGCAGGCGTTAGTATTTGATAACTAGTTGCCGCTCCAAAATCACCAAAAATGATATTGCCTTGCACGTCAAATAAGGTGTTATGCGCGTATAAATCACCATGACAGACTTGGTTTTTATGTAAGTGTGCAAACACATCTTGCATCTGGCTTACTATGTTTTTAATAAGCACAATGGATAAGCTGAAACCTTGCGGAAAGGTGTCTCGAGTACAGCTGTTAAAGCAAGGTGGTAGGCCAAGGTTTTGATAACTCTCAGGGATAAGGCTCATAATTAACGCAAGGTAGTTGTCTTCATTTACTTGCGCTAAGGATTCGACTAAATTTGGATGTTTTCCTACTTGTAAGCAGGCTTGTAATTCATCTTGTGGATAACCATCACTAGTGACTTCACCTTTAAAAACTTTAACGGCAATATCATCAGGAAATTGTGATTGTGGTGTATTCCAATGTGCTTTTGAAATTACCCCAGAAGCGCCTTGGCCTAACACTTTTTCTAAGGTGTAACTTACCGATGATATTTGAGGTACTGACTTCACTTCGACTTGAGTTTCGCTGTTATTTTTAACCGCTGAAAATGGGTTGCCGGCAAAGGCAATCCATGCCAACTTAGGCAAGTTTAATAACTGTTCGGGACATTCGGTTAACTTATTGGCAGAAATACGTACTAATTCCAGGTGATGAGCTTGCGCTAATGTTTGCGGCAAATGCGTTAATTGGTTGCCAGCTAAGGCTAACTTCTGCAATCTTGGACGCTCGCCTAAACTATTGGGCAAAGTCTCAATTAAATTATCCGTTAAAATCAACCAACGCAATTGTGCTGGCAGCGACGCTTCAGCAACTTGTGTTATTTGGTTTGATTTAAAGCCAACCATTTCCAAGTTAGGCAATTGGCCTAATACTTCGGGCAGGTGTTCAAATTTATTTTGTGAAGCGAAAATGATTTTTAGTTTGCTCAGTTGTACCAGTTCATCAGGTAATGAAGAGAGTGCATTATAAGATAAGTCGAGAATCTCTAAACTATCAGCCAAGGTTAAAATTTCTAAAGGGAAACTGGTTAAATTTTCAGATAACTTTAAATGGCTAATGCCGGCGAGTTCGCCTGAACGAAGTTGGGAAAGAGTATGCAAAATAAAGTGTCCGATTAAATGATGAAAAACGGCGCTAGTTTACTGGAATTTTTATCATAATGCTTCAACGTTCGAGATTAAGAGCAACGCTGACCTAAGGTATTTTATCGCTACCAGTTGGCAATCATTTAATGTCATTACTAATAATGTACTGTTGGGTGGTTTTACCAAAAAAGCACCTAGGGCAAACCTAGGTGCAAAAGTATGGGGGTAATTAGTCGCCTTCCACGTCCGTGTGAGCAGGCTATTAATCAGTTACAACATGTATGCTTACTTTTTCCACACATCAGCAACACCTGGCTCTTCACCTTTAGTCCACCAACCTGCGGTATAAGTTTCGCCGTTATGTGAAACTTTATCGCCGCCGTTATAAACTAAATCTGCGCGCCACGCTCGAACTTGACCATCATCAGGGATAACTTCAGACCAAGCAGCGCTTTGATCTGGCTGTTCACCTTTAGTCCACCAGTTAGCTTGGTAAGTTACCTCGTTATAAACAACAGTATCGCCAGTATTGTAGATTTTACTGCTGTCCCAAGTACCGTTTCCACCGGTAGTTTTGTGAGTCACTGTCACGGTAAAACTTTGAGCTGATACCGCAGTACCATCGCTAACTTCAACAGTTACTGTGTAACTTGTATCAGCAGTAACATCACCCGCAGTTAAGCTTACATTGGCGCCTGAGCCTACAAGTGTTAAACCCGTAGGTACTTGCCATGTGTAAGTTAACGAGTCGTTATCAGCATCAGTAGCAGAAACCGCTATGCTCGCTTGCATTGCTTCTTCTATTGTTACGTCATTAATTGCAGCAACAACAGGAGCGGTATTGCCAGTGCTTGGTGCAACCACAGTTAATGTTGTTGATTTGCTTACTGTTGATTTACCATCAGATACGCTTAACGTTACTGCATAATTGCTAGTTTTTGTTACGGTATTTGCGGTAATAACCACGTTGGCAGTGTTCGTTGCTGTCGCCGTTAACGCACTATCCATAGTCCAGCTGTACGTTAAGCTATCGTTGTCTGCATCTGTGGCAATGGCAGCAATAGTAATTATCTCGCCAGAATTAACTGAAAAGCTATTGGCTAAGTTTATAACAGGTTTTTTGTTGATTGGACCAACAACACCACCTAAACCTTCATGCATTGCATTAAGAATATCGCCATTATCGGCATCAATTTCCCAAGCAAATAAACCACCTAAGCCACTCGCGTTAACATATTGGCCTTTAGCGATAACAGATCTTGGGCTATCGTACGTCACTAACTTGCCTGATTGTTTATTCCATACATAAGCCGCATCAGCCATTTCATCATAACCCACTTCAAAACCATTAACACCAGTACCGGCAGCGCCAACCATATGTTGAGCAAGGCCTTTGTAGTCAATAATTCCCGCTTCCCACACACCTTGAGCAGTAGAGCCAGTAAGTTTACCTGTACCGTCAGCAGTCATTGGATTATCTAAAATAGTGGTGTTGTCTGGCATTACGCCTTCCCAACCACGGCCATACATTGCTGTACCTACAACAATCTTTTTAGCAGCAACGCCTTGTGCTAATAATAAATCTACTGCATTAGTGATGGTATAAGCAGGACCTTTACGTGGTTCGCCTTTATCATCTAAGCCAGTACCATTACATTCATCAACACTAATATGACTACCACAATTTAAACCCGTTTGATGACCGGTCACATTGTTCCAGCCACCAAAGAAGTCATAAGTCATGGCAAAGATATAATCCATAAACTGTGCAGCTGCAGCGTAGTCGACATCTTCAATTTTGTCATAACCTGAGCCGATAGCTGAAGTAAGTTCATAGGTACGACCTGTTTCAGCTTCAAGCTCATTTAGCATAGTTCGAAGTTCTTGCATTAAGGCTACATAAGCGGGGCCATCATTGATTGGATCACCTAAGTTGGTAGAAGCACCATCACCACCGGGGAATTCCCAATCAATATCAACACCATCATAGAACTTCCATGTTTTTAAGAATTTCTTCATTGAGGCGACAAACACATCACGGTTAGCTTTTTGCGTAAAGCCATAAAACGGGTCTGATAATGTCCAACCACCAACCGATGGTAATATTTTTAAATCAGGATTACGTTGTTTTAACGCCATTAATTGTGCGTAAGTACCACGAATAGGATCGGTTGCATCAATACCAGGTAAGGTTTTTTGTACGGCGGCCCATGGATCATGGATGACGACTTCATAATCAGCAGAGCCAGCACACGCTGTCTCTAAAGCACGCCAGCTATTGCCGTTTTCAATTTCTTTCAGTGATGCATTAGCGCCACAAATGGGGATAAAACCGTATAATAAATGCGTTAAATTATCAGCAGGTATTTGGCTGACATCATAACCACGACCGTAAATTCCCCACTCAACAAAATAAGCACCAACAACGTTATCTATTTGTGTTGGATAGCTTTTATTGTTTGGATCTATGTTCATGGTAAGGGGTGCTAAATGACCCCCATCGGTATCGGCAATAATGATGTCTTTTTGCGCACTGGTTGCACAAACGGTGCCTTCACATAACGCAATAGTGAGTTGATGACGACCTGATTGAGCATAAGGGAAGTTAATTACGCCGCTTTTTGTGCCTGCTGCGAAATTACCTTCATTAACCATAGTGTTATCAAAGTAAACTTTGTAGTTATCGCCCCCGGAGCCGCTCCAAGCATTCCATTTAATGCTGATATCCACTAACTCTTTTGCTTTAACCAAGTCTTTATAAGAGCCTAAACCTTCAAGGTTTACCTCTACAAAGGAGTAACTTTGCGGTGTCCAATCTATGCTAGGCGCTGAAGGAGCTGCATCGACATTTTGTGATGATAATGCCGCACTGATTGCACACACTGTGAGTAGTCTTTTATTCATAATTTCCTCTTATTATAATATTGCTGACAGGCATACCAAGGGTATGTTCAGCATTGTTGTGGGTATTCTTTTGTCCTGTGATTTCTAAGGGTAAAGTTTTAACGCTTTTGCCAAACATCGCTGACATCAGGTTGTTCACCTTTAGTCCACCATTTGGCTTGATAAGTAATTTGTTGATAGCTAACGACAGCACCTTGGGAGTATTCATTTTGAGCATTCCACGTGGCAGTTCCGCCGTCGGTTGGAGAATCTAGTTGCCATGCATTGCTGTTATTAGGTGCTTGGTTTTTGTTCCACCATTTAGCTGAGTAGATTTTGTTTTCATAACTGACTTTATCGCCAGCTGAATAGGCTTGAGTACTTGTCCATAAGGGAACAGTTGGGTCTACCACGCTATTTTTCACCGTGACGGTAAAGGTCTTGATCGTGGTTAATAGTCCGTCTGGCACGGCAACGTTTAGGTTGAAGTCAGTATCGGTGTCAACCGCAGCAGCGGTAATAACGAGGTTGGCATCACTGCCGGTATAAGAGAGTTCACTCGGTATTTGCCAAGTGAAAAGCAAATTAGCTTGTTCATCATCAAAGGCATGAACATGAATAGATGCTGAAGCAGATTCGGTCATAACAATATTAGCTATGTCATGTACGATTGGCGCAGTATTAATTGGCGCTGCTTGGATGGTAAGTACAACAGTGTGCTCGTTATGGGTCACGTAGTTAATATTACTGAGCAAGTTGGCGGTATCAAAAGCAATATCACCCTGGCTATCTTCTACACCAATATTAAGTAAGTGGCTGTAATCAATATTTAATGATTGCGCAAAGTCGCTCGCCCAGGTGGCATGATTTAATTCAGTTATTGCGAGTTGTTGGTTTATTAATTCTTGGCCGGAGGCATCAAATAATCGTAAGCTAGCCGTTTCTCCAACAGTTGGTGTTTGTCCTTGTTTGAGGAAAAAACCTGCGCTAAACCACGTATCAGGCTCAACAGTATCTCGCACTATAGTAACGTCACTGCAGTTATAGAAACCTTCACCAACCACATCATCACGCTGCCAACGGCTATATAAAATGGCATCGCCAATCCTATCGGCGGGAATACTGACATCCATTTCATAAAAACGTGTACCGTCAGCATCTTTAATGAAATTAATATTCTCGTGAGTTTGTACCCGCAAAACATCAGACCAAGTAAGTGGCATAGTGTCACCGTTATAACTTGGTTGACTTAAATAGAATTCCCAAAAACTTGGATTATGCGGTGTAGTGGCCAGAAATTTTATTTTGATATCACCGTTGGCATTGGGCACAACATCACTGCGTTGCCAATGAGGTGAGGGCAGGTTCATACCTTTTTTCTTAACATCACCACCAGCACATAAAGTGCCATCGGGTATGTTGGCTTTTACTTCCACAAAATTAGTATAATCGCGGGTGTTTACCGCAAATTCATGCAGTTGCACAAATTGAAAATGACCCGAGCTCAGATAAGCGGCACGACAGGCGGCATTTGGGATGTTAGAGCCATCTTCAGGCCACCAGTAACCTTGCTGTAATTCACAAAAAGCTTGTCGAGCCATAGGGCTAAACATATAGCCGTGCGCGGATACTTGATTACTCATGCTACCTAACATGCTCGTTAGCACGAGACTTAAGGCGGCAGACTTAACGTTGAACTTAATTTTAGACATAGTTTTCCCCTAGCGATAAATACCGGAGTATTTATCGCTGGTTATTTGTTAAAAATAATTACACTTTACGGGTTAATTTATACGGTTTGATAAAGTCTTTAAAAGACAGTTATAAAGTACAAACGTCATCCCAGTCAGCACCACCTGGCTCTGAGCTGGTCCACCATTTTGCTTTGAAAACAGCATTATTGTGAATAACCATATCGCCTTGGTTGGCATGACTAGAATTCCCTGCCCAATCTTTTTGAGGAAACTCTGGATAGACTGACAATGTACTTATATCAACGCCGTCACAGCCAGTGCCTGTTCCTCCATCGCCGCCACCAGTACCACCAGAGGTTGCTTCGGGTAACTGTGGATACTCAGCTTTGAAAGCAAAAACCTTACCGTCTTTCTCTATGGTGAAATTAGCAGGGCCACTAATTGGCATGTAATACATCACTTGAGCATCAACTGTTTGGCTTGGTGCGAATGATTCAGCTTCGCCGCCCCATTCGTTGGTCAAGGTAATTGAGAAACGGTGGAAGTCATTTTCAAAACCACCAATGTTATGTCCTGCGCTATTAGAAGCGTTTTGATCGATCGCCATTTTCAGTTTCTTAGTCGCACTCCAGTTGGATTTGAATATTGCAGACGTTGAAACAGGCACATCAAATGATATTTTTGCACCTGAAAAGTCGATGGCCGAGCTATTGGTAAAGGCAAAAGTAGGGCTAATTGGGTAATTAGCATCACCACTTGGGAAGTCTTTAGCAACAAAGCTTACATCAACCATTTCTTGTGGTTTAACAAAGGTTTTATTGCCTTTATCAATGCTGTAAGGTGTACCGCTTTGGTTAAATTTATCATAAGCAATAGTGGTCATGGTTGAGCCCATAAAGTACTCACCTTTAGCCTCGTCATAATCAAAATCGCCTGCTAGCTCCCAAAACATTACGCCGCCTAAGCCATTATTGATAACGTAATCGACCTTGGTTGCCATAGATTCTTCATCTTCAGTTGAGATAAAGACTTTTTTACTGTCGTTCCATAACCAAGGCGCTACAGCAACACTGTCGTAATGGCGCGTGTAAGACCCTGTTAAAGCATCACTTGGATCTGTTGTTGGATTAAGACCGTATGCGGCAGAGTAACTACCGACAATGCCTTTTTCTAAGTTTTTTATATGCCATAGCGGGTTAGATCCTGCAGGAACTTCACGATCATTCTCGGTATCGTGCCAGAGATTATCAATGCCTACAGCACCATTACCACAGCTATTTTTATCACCTACACCGGTGCCATTTGGGCAATTCGCTTGATCAGGAAAAGCCGCTTGTCCCCATAGTCCATTAGTACCGCCAGTAACATCCCTAAACCCACGAGTGTAATAAGGAATACCGATATTGATACGACCAGCAGATAAACCACCACGGAAGTACTTAACAGCCCAGTCAGTATTTAAATAACCAATGCCTTCAAACTCTTTAGTGCCATAAACATCCCATGCAGCAAGTTCTGAATCTAAGCCAGTATCAAATAACGAAGCATTATGACCAACATGTGAGTTCCATGCGCCGTGTAAGTCGTAAGACATGATATTTACGTAATCAAGATATTGTGTTGCTTGAAATGTTTCCATACCACGCAATAAGTAACCTGAAGATGGTGAAGCTATAGTCAATAAATAATGTTTGCCTGCTGCTTCGCCCGCTTTATCAAGGCTTTCACGTAGTGACTTCATTAGTATTTGGTATGAAGCATTAAGGTGTGCTCGTCGTGCATTTGAAAAGGTGAAGTCATCTGGGTGACCAGCATCATTCATTGATGATGGGTATTCATAATCAATATCGATACCGTCAAAACCGTATTTTTCAATAAATTCAACCGCGCTGGCGCTAAATGCAGAAATACCTGCCTGATTGACAGTACCGTCAACGTTAGTAGTTAACGTGTAAAAACCACCGTCAGCAACACGACCATCAGCTCCAAAGTGACCACCTGTTTCAGCCCAACCACCGACTGAAACTAATGTTTTAATATTTGGATGCAATTTTTTATATTTATTAAGCAGATTGAAGTGGCCTTTGTAAGGCAAGCTAGGGTCAAGCTCTGCACCTGCAACGCCAGGCCATTCCATATTGGTCGCCGCATTATTTGGCGAATTTGGGTCGCCAATCGATACCTTATGATTGGCATCCACATGAGCAAATGCGTAATTGATATGGGTAACTTTGTCCCATGGAATGTTATTAACTAAGTAGCTCGGTTGCTCATTGGCACCATTGCGCCAACTAGTGAAGTAACCAATAACGCGGCGAGGGTGATCTGTGCCCATTAGTTCGCGTCCATCGGTGTCATAAACCGTACAATAGGGCGTGTTTACGCCCGGTGTTTGGTATAAACCTTCCGGGCGACAGGCATCAGCATCGTTACCTGTTTGTCCGTCAGCAATAACCGTAAAATTAACAGCGTTACTGAGTGACGTTGCGCCTTTATCATCTGTTACTTCAAGGGTGAAAGCTTGCTGACCTAAAGCGGTTGCAGTCCAAATATAACTGCCTGAAGCCGCGTTAACCGTATTTATCGCTATGCCATTCTCAAGTAATGATAATTGGGTTACTTGACCATCGCTATCAGTACCTGAATATTCGAAGGTGATTGCACTGCCGACTAAAATGTTACTAGGTAAGCTCGCCATGAGTGTTGCTGTTGGTGCTGTGTTTACTGGATCTATGTCTTTAGCTGTCACCGTTACGGCAATATTATCAATACTTGTTTGAGCACCTTTATCATCAACCGCAATAGCTTTGAAAATATGCTCACCAAGCGCTGCAGACCAAGTGTACAGATAAGGTTCACTCGTTATGGTAGTTAATTTAGTCTCACCTAAATACAGCTCAACTTTTGCGACAGTACCATCAGCATCTGTCGCATTCACAGAAAAGACAACGCTGTCATTTTCAAGGAAAGAACTATTATTTTCGGGGGAGATTAAAGAGACCGTAGGGGGGGTATTCTCAGTGATTTCGTCACCACAAGTACCGAGGTTTTGCCATTCTTGCCATTCACCAGAATGAGTCATGGGGTTAGTTTTGTTCCACCAGTTCGATTTGAAGGCTTGATCAGCTGACTTAACAATAAGACCTGCCACTGATACTTGTTCTGTTTGCCATTCAGATAAGTTAGTACAGTCATAATTGGCCGAATATGCAGTGTTACTTAGTAAAGCAACGGACATAACACCTAACTTGAAGAGTTTATTTATTTTTGTTGTTTTTTTCATACTACTTCCTATTAACATATAATTAACGTTGTTTTCATGTCACTATTTCAAATTAACACAAAAATCTTAAAGGTCAATATGTCGTCATTTGTATACATAAATGTACAGGTTAATTATTGATCTATTAAAGTTGTTTTATATCATTACTTTACCATTAGGTTGGGAATGGCACCAAACAGGATGAATTATGAGTTTATACGGGGTTATTTAGGTGTGTTAACTAGTTGTTAATTTTTAAGGGTGTTGCTTAACAAGGGCGCCAGGTTAAAAAACACACGGCAGTAATAATAGTTATAAGATATATTTAATTGGTATATATGTGGTTGACCTTTATGATCCAATTAGAGGAAATAGCTAAAGGCAAGTCTGCTTTGAGCTGTTTTTTATCTTGGGGTTTAACATTATTCACTGAGGTTTTTAAATTTTAGCTTAGCTATTTGACATGAGATATTGCAACTAATAGATTAATTTATTAAATCGACCGAGTCATTTTATTGGCTCGTAATATTTGCGCTAATTGCTACCATAAATAGCAGTTTATTAATGTGCTCAACTATAGAGGGAAAAATGCCGAGAAATAAGGTATATATTGCTGATAAATTAACGGCGTTTAATGCTCTTGGTATTTAGGGTATAACTTCAAATAATCACACCAAACACTAAAGTTGGTATGATTAAATCGAATATCGGTTGCGGTAAACCATTTTGAAGATTCAATTGCTTTAAGACGAAACAGGATCTTATGACCATCGATAGCAACATAACAAATTAAATTTTCCATTGTGGCGTTGCTCACTTGTATTTCGGCTAAGCCCTTGATATTACGTTGATTTTTCACTGTTATTTTAGGCATAGCTAACGCATTAATAGAGAGCAATAGTATCGTGAAAAAAGTAAAAAATTTAATGACCATAATTTTGTTTATTAAAACATTTATAAAATAATATTAATTTTAGCATTGAAAGCGACTTAAGTGTCTCCATAACTTATAACAGCGCAGTAATTTCATTCTAATCATAGAAATTCAATTACAATATTATAAAAATATGCTCAATAAAAGCATCTACAAGAGATAAAATCATGGCTAATTTCGTACCAGTTAGAAAAGAACAACATCAAAACCTTAAAATTGCTAGCAAACGTGATCTTGCACATATTGCCGGACAACATATTGTTTCAGTCACTGCAGCTGAATATGCACAAGCATCAGCAAGTTTTCCTATAGTATTTGTTAAAAATCCAGAATCACCACGTTACCGTAGTGTTGTTATGCTAGGTTTAGAAGCAAATGAGAACCTATTCTATAACGAAGAAAAATGGAGTGGTTTGTCATTACCACAAAGTGTTGGTATGGCACCATTTGCATTAGGTCTAGATCCGGATAAAGAAAATACCTTAACAGCCTGCATTGATACAGATAGCACTTTAGTGGGTGAAGATAAAGACTTAGCGATATTTGAAGCCGACGGTAAAGAATCAGAGTTATTAACAAATGTACAAAATTCATTAGGTCGTTTATACGAAAATGAAAAAATGACAGAGAATTTCATTAAAGAATTAGAAGAAAATGATTTATTACAAGAGCTTGAATTAAATGTTGATTTGAGCAGCGGCGAAAAGAAAAAACTTACCGGTATTTTTACGGTGAGTGAAGATAAAGTGAAAGCATTGGCTGACGACAAAATTTTAGATTTCCATAAACGTGGCTTATTTGTCCCAATTTATGCAATGTTAGGCTCTTTAGGTCAAATTAACCGTTTAGTACAATTGCGTAATCTTACTGGTAAGGCTCAAATTAAAGGTATTCAAATTGCGCCATTAGTTAAGCAAGAAGCACAAGCTGAAACTGCCGAGAGTTAATCCTTTAATTAGATTGACTGTAAACGATTTTTCAAAAAATAAAAAAGAGGCCTAGGCCTCTTTTTTGTTACTTAATGTAAAAAAAAGTTACTTTTCATATTCCTGTGGTGGTGAACCTGTGTTAATTTACAGGCAGTAGTGATTTATAATAACGAGAATAATATGGTCGATAAAAGTAAACTTTCTAAGGACGTAGAAGAACAAATACAAAGTCTAGCAAGTGATGTTTACATTCAAGTAGAAGATAAGATAACTAACTTGATAGCTGCAGCAGTTAAAGCGGAAATTAGCCAAACTACCGATCAGCAAAGCAAAAACTCCTCAGAAAATGAACGAGTTTTAGCCAACGATATTAACTTACTTAAGCAACAGCTTGCTGAGAAACAGGTTGATGCCGATATTCATAAACAAAATTTCCAAGTAGAACTTACGCAAAACAGTATTAATTATACTGAAACGATTGAGCGTTTAGAAAAAGATATAGCTAACTTAAAGCAGCAAGAAACTCAGCAGCAAGGCAAACAGCAAAATAATGATCATAAGTTAGAGGAAAAGCTGCTGGAAACAGAGCAAAAACTTAATGATAGAACGCAAGCGATCGATGGCTTAAATGGCCGTATCATGGTGCTAACAGAACAAGAGCACAGTCTAACAAATCAACTTAAAGTTGCTAAAGAACAAATTCAGCTAAGTGATAAGAAACAAAATGACGCTTTGACTGCCAATAAGGTGCAAGTTGAAGCCTCAGCCAAACAACAGATTGATGCGTTAACTGCAAAAATTCAATTAAATGAAAAACAGCAAAACGAAACAGTGACAGCCATCAAAGCTCAGGCAGAGGCGTCAGCTAAGCAACAAATTGATGTCTTAACTGAAAAACTCAAGCTAAGTGATCAGCAACAAAACGAAGCCGTGACCGCTATAAAGACTCAAGCTGAAGCGTCAACTAAACAACAAATTGATGCGTTAACTGAAAAACTTCAGCAACTTGAAAGTGAAAGTGCTCGTATTCGAGCTGAAACATTGCAAAGTAGTGATAGTACAGTCAAAGGGTTGGAGCAAAAGGTCTCTCAGTTAGCAGAGCAAGTTCAACAGGAACAAAATGGCAAAGCTGAGTTACAACAGCAGTTATCAGCACAACAAAAATCGATTGATACCGAGCAAGATAAAAATAGACAAGCTGAACAAAAAAGCCAAGATTATCAATCACAAATAATTAAGTTAACTGAACAAGCAGCCATTGAGAAACAGCAACTTCTTGATGAAATAAAGTCAATTAATGAGGGAGCTGAAAAAATAAAGCAGTTGCACCTTGATGAGATCAAAGCAATTAATGATGGAGCTGAAAAAACAAAGCAGTTACACCTTGATGAGATTAAGGCAATTAATGACGCGGGAGAGCAAGTAAAACAATTGCAGGCAACAGCGCAGCAAAGCATTATTGAATTAGAAAAAGCTAATGAGCAACTTAGTAAGAAAGTTGAAATTGAACAAAATGATATCAAACTATATCAGCAAGAAGTGACTGTACTAAATGACCAAGTTAAAGTTGCTCAAGAAGGACAAGAGAATATCTTGAACCGCTTTAATACTAATCGTGATAAACAAGAAGTCGAAAACGATAAAGTAAGAGAAACTATTAAATTTTTACGTGATGAGAATCATCAGTTAATCAGTGATAATAATGAACAAAAAGCTCAGTTTAACGAACAAATAAATGAATTAGAGCATAAATTAACCGAATATCGTTTGAAATTCGAATATGCTCAAAAGCAATTAACCAGCTAGTTGTTTCGATATATATACCCGTTCCACTTGAAGATGCTGAAATCTGCATCTTGAAGTCGAGTGGGTATATACATTTAGACCACAATAAAACCAAGCTTATTCGCATTTTGAATAAGCTTGGGTTAATACCAATCAGACCAATTAAGTAATCTTTTAAAATGGTTTAAATCTCCAATAACATCGTTGCTTTCAATCCCAATAGCCAGCTATTACTCAATCAAGCGCCTTGTTCTTGAAAATTTATCCACATTAAAAATTGACCACTTAATTAATCCGTTTGGTATAATCCCGTTAATTATCTCAACTGAGTATGTACCTAAGTGGCTATTCACCTTCCTTTTGTCAAGTTAAGTCATTGGCATCAAATTGCTTTCTCTGCAGCGCTACTCGAGCGCATGCTACCTAATTATCAAATGTTTAGCGAAGCCGCTGACTTTGGTAATGCTAAAGTATTACGTAATCAACTCGATATTATTTGGCAATGGCTTGATAACAGCAGTACGGTAAAAATTAATAGTGAGGCTCAATTACTTAAATTGGAAGCTGAAACCCCTGATCCCGAAGCATTTGATTCTTTTGGTGTATTTCCTGCCCTTGACACGTGCATGGCGTTATCGGCTTTATGGCAATTAATGCAAGTTAAGCCATTGAAGAAACAAAAAGCAATAGACATTGATATTGATGACATCCAAAGTATCAGTCGTCTTTCTCATAACAGTGTTAGTTATTATATCGAGCTGCTTTTACTTGAAGACCTTGAAGAGTCGGCTGATGAAGATGTTACTATCACTGCGGAGCAAATGGACGAACATCCACTCATGCAATGGGAAAAAGACACACAAAATGAGTTGTTCGATTTTCTAAAATTTGCCGCTGCCGATAAACGCACCTGTAAACTAGCTAAGCAGATGAGCCTATCTGAAGGTTTATCTAATTTAGGTATAGAGATTGTTTAGCGGTTAAGTAAAGTCTAGTCTAACGCGCAAATAAAAATAATAACCTTATTATAGGAAGCCAATATGAAGTTACTTAGTTGTACCGTGTTTTTAATGACATTGCTTTTGTCATTTGTTGCAACAAGCTATGCAAGTAGCACGGCTGAAAAAAATATCAAGATTGAACAAGCTGTTGCCCTCGCCATGAGTACTTTCCAAGTACCCGGTGTAGCAGTAGCCATTATCAAAGATAATAAAGTAGTAATGAGCAAAGGTTTTGGTGTGATTGAGCAGGGTAAATCCGCCAAAGTTACCGCTGATACCTTGTTTGGTATTGCTTCAAACACTAAAGCAATGACCGCAGCGTTATTGGCCAATTTAGTCGACGAAGGTAAGCTAACTTGGCAAACCAAGGTTATTGATATCATCCCTGAATTTCAAATGCCTGATGCCTATGTTACCCGTGAATTTACCATCACGGATTTGCTAGCTCATAATTCAGGTTTAGGTAAAGGTGCAGGTGACCTAATGATTTGGCCACATACTACGCTAACGAATGCTGATGTTATTAAAGGGCTAAAATATTTACCTGAAGCCTCAAGCTTCCGTAGTGAGTTTGCTTACGATAATTTGCTCTATATTGTTGGTGGAGAGGTGATTGCTCGTATTACGGGACAAACTTGGAACGAGGTAGTGCAAGCGCGTATTTTTACCCCCTTGGGTATGAAAAATACCCGTGCAGCTTTTTCATTGATTGGTGAGAATAATAAAAATGTTGCCAGAGCTCATGTGCCTCTTAAAGGAAAGCTAAATGTTGTCGGTGGTAACTTCATCGAAAGGTTTGGTGCAGCAGCTTCAGTAGCATCTAGCGTTAATGATATGAGTTTGTGGTTACAGACTCAGTTAAATCACGGCGCATACGGTAATGAATTAAGTGGTAAGTCGGCCCGATTGTTTTCAGCTGAACAAAGTCGATTTATGTGGCAAGCGCGTACTATATTGCCTGTTAAAGAAGAAGAAACCCAGCAAGATAAAACTCACTTTTCTGCTTATGGTTTAGGCTGGTTTATGAAAGACTATCATGGGGTGAAGTTAATTCATCACAGTGGTGGTATTTTAGGTATGGTGTCAAAAGTGGTACTGGTACCAGAAGAAGATCTCGCTATGGTAATTCTAACTAACCAACAGTCGGGTTATGCCTTCAATGCTATTTATCAGCAAATCTTAAATGAGTATCTTGAATTACCAGAAAAAGATTGGATTGCGTATTATCACGAAAAACAGCAAAAAAATGCTGAGAAAGAAAAGAAGCGCTTAGCGAAAGCGGCTGATTCAGTTCATAAAAATTCAGCGCATTCATTAGCATTACGTGATTATGCACAGACGTATGTTGATAACTGGTATGGCGAAATTAAGGTTAGCTTTAAAAATAATAAACTACACATGCAGTTCAGTAATACCGAAGATTTAAAAGGTACTTTAGAGCATTATCAGCATAATACCTTTATTGTTCGTTGGCATGATAGAACGCTTGAGGCTGATGCTTTTGTTAACTTTAATCTTAATGAAGAAGGGACTATTAACTACGCCACGATGAAAGCAGTATCAAAGGCAACAGACTTTAGTTTTGATTTTCATGACTTAAAACTAAGACCCAAAAAATAAGCACTATATATTAATGATCTGGTTTATTTTGGTGAAAGTAGACTTTATAAAGGAGTACTGATAAGTACTCCTTTTTTGTTTTTATCGCAGAGATAATTAATCAATATAGTGGGTGTGTTAGCGCAGAAATTGAGTTTTACCTTGGCGCTTATGAATAACATCATTAATATTTAATTGGCTATTGTTATTTGATGTTTTGAGCTTAGCGCCTTCATGGTTCAATAACCATAATTTCCGTTCAATACCTCCCGCATAACCTGTTAATGAACCATCACCACCGATAACGCGATGACAAGGTACAATCAGTGTAATGGGGTTTCTGCCATTAGCACCACCAATCGCTTGAGAGGCTTTTGGTTTATTAATCATCTTGGCTATTTCACCGTAGGATTTTACAGTACCAAAAGGAATTTTTGCTAAACAGTCCCATACGGTCTGCTGAAATGGTGTGCCTTGAGGGTCTAGTGGTACAGTAAACACTTGACGCTGCCCAGCAAAGTATTCTGTTAATTGTTTTTTGCACTGTACTGTAATGTCATTAACCTTGCTTTGGGCTTTTTGGTCACCAGAAGCTTTATCACCAGAAGGCTTATCACCGCAAAAGATGGCTTGGCAAATACCTTGTTCGGTTGCCATAAATTCAAATAAGCCTAACGGTGTGTCGAGGTAATCAATAAACATGGTCGTGTCTCCAAGGCTAAAATGTCGCTAAGGCTAATGCTAATGCTAAGGTTGATATTGATAGAGGCGATAGACAACTTGACCAGTTACTTTTTCTTTAAGTAATTGCCAGTTCGCTGGTATAACTTGCTCGCTTTCTGCTTCCATTTCTACATAAATGAGAGCGTCTTCAGCTAAACCACAGTGATTTAATAATTGCGCGGCTTGCTCTACTAATTGTTTTCTAAAAGGGGGATCGAGAAACACTAAATCAAAGGGCTTGTGTTCACTTGTTGACCCCGGTTTAAGCAAACCTTTTTTAAGGAACACAAGAGCGTCACTATGAACAACGTTAAGATTATCAGCCTGGAGTAATTCCTTATTCTCTAATAGCTGTTTTGCTGCCGCTCTATTTAATTCAACCAAGGTGACTTGATCGGCACCCCGAGATAAAGCTTCAAAGCCTAAGCCACCAGAGCCAGCAAAGCAATCTAAGCAGTTAGCTTGAGCAATATAAGGCATGAGCCAGTTAAATACAGTTTCTTTAACTCTATCGGTTGTGGGTCTTAATCCCTCAGCCATTAAAACAGGTAATTTTCTGCCTTTATATTTACCTGCAATAATACGTATTTTACCGGCAGACTTACCCTGACCTTTCCCTGAAAGGGGCTTTTTACTTAGTTGTGTTCTTACTTGATTCATATCACTGACAATTTTGCTATTAAGTGCTAATATAGCGCCAATTTTATCCTTGTTTACTCTTTATACCAAGTAGATTAATTAATCCTCTTAGTATCACAGTAAACAAATTCAGTCTGTAATATATTTAGGTAACTAAAAGTGTCGAAGAAAAAAGGTATGTTGTCTTGGTTAGGCTTTGGCAAAAAAGAAAAGCAACCAAGCACTGAAGAAAGTCAAAATGAAATTCAATCCGCTGTTGAAGCCGAAGTGGCCACTGTAGTAGACGCAGTTGAACCCTTAGCTGAGTCAGTCGAGCAAGTTGTCGAACTAACGGTTGAGCCGGTAATAGAGCAAACTGAAGAGCAAGAAACTTCCGTTTCTGTTATTCCAAGCCCTGGTAATGTTGCTGAAGATGTCAGTGCTCTTGATCCCATTATCGAAGATGCAAGTGTCGATATTACAGAGCCAGTAGCCGTTGAGCCAATAACAGAGCCTGTAATTGAAGAAATTGTTTCGCTTGCTGAACCTGAATTAGCGAGTGAACTTGCTATTGAAGCGTTACCCGAAGCTAAATTATTAGCCGCAATGGAAGCTGCAGAGCAAGTTGAACCCCTTGATGAAGTTATTGTTGTTGACGAACCAGCGTTAGAGGTTGTAGAGCAGCCGTCAGTTGATACCCCTACAGTATCAGAGCCAAAAGACGAAGAGACTGATGAGGTTAAAGCAGAAACTAAGCTTGGCTTCTTTGCTCGCTTAAAGCAGGGCTTAAGTAAAACGAGACAAAATTTAGGTGACGGTTTAATTGATTTGTTTCGTGGTAAACAAATTGATGATGACTTGTTTGAAGAATTAGAGACCCATTTGCTATTGGCTGATGTCGGTGTTGAAACCACCATGAAAATTATCGATTCATTAACGCAAAGTGCTAGTCGAAAACAGTTAAAAGATGCTTCAGCCTTGTATGAATTGCTTAAAATAGAATTAAAGAAAATTATTGCTGATGTTAGCCAGCCGTTAGTTATTCCTGAAGGTGAAGGACCTTTTGTTATACTTATGGTTGGCGTTAATGGTGTTGGTAAAACTACGACCATTGGTAAGCTCGCTAAGCAATTTCAAGCACAAGGTAAATCGGTAATACTTGCCGCGGGCGATACTTTTAGAGCCGCTGCCGTTGAGCAATTGCAAGTGTGGGGTGAGCGCAATAATATCCCTGTTATCGCTCAGCATACCGGTGCAGATAGTGCTTCGGTTATTTTTGATGCTATCAGCGCCGCAAAAGCGCGTAAAGTTGATGTCATCATTGCCGATACTGCAGGGCGTTTACAAAATAAAGCGCATTTGATGGAAGAATTGAAAAAAGTCGTGCGAGTAATGAAAAAGTTAGACGTTAACGCGCCTCATGAGGTAATGCTAACCCTTGATGCTGGCACAGGTCAAAATGCCTTAAGTCAAACCAAGTTGTTTGACGAAGCTGTTGGTCTTACGGGCTTAACCATTACGAAGCTCGATGGTACCGCCAAAGGTGGTGTTATTTTTGCCGTGGCAGATAAACACAGTATTCCTATCCGATATTTAGGCGTTGGTGAAGGTATCGATGATTTAAGACCTTTTAATGGTGATGATTTTATTGAGGCTCTGTTTAGTAAGTAGCTTTAAATGCATACTCAAACAGCTTCTAGGTTAATGAATTTATTCGCTATATGAAATAAGCGCTTTGAAGTCGTTTGAGTATACCAGCGGAATTGTGCTAAGTTAGCCAGCTTACTCGTGCAATAAATAAAAAATAATATGATTAATTTCAATAAGGTAAATAAAACCTACCCAGGCGGTTTTCTGGCATTAAAACAAGTAAGTTTTAGTCTGGAAAGCGGTGAAATGGCGTTTTTAACAGGCCATTCCGGTGCAGGTAAAAGTACCTTATTAAAACTAATATCCTTAATGGAAAAGCCTAGCTCTGGCAGTATTCAAGTCAATCATACTGAGCTATCCGACATTCAGTACAAGCAAGTTCCCTATGTACGTCGCGGTATCGGCATGATTTTTCAAAGTCATAACCTACTTAAAGATCGCACTGTTTTTGATAATGTTGCTTTACCTTTGATTATTGAAGGTGTCAGTCACAAAGAAATTAAAAAACGTGTGGCAACCGCTTTAGACAAGGTACATTTAAGTGCCAAGTTGAAATGTTACCCTCATATGCTCTCGGGTGGTGAGCAACAGCGTGTTGGTATAGCTCGCGCTATTGTTAATAAACCACCCATTCTGCTTGCCGATGAACCGACCGGAAATTTAGATCCTAAATTGTCTTTAGATATTATTCGTTTATTTGAAGAATTTAATGCTGCGGGTGTAACTGTATTAATTGCTACTCATGACTTAGGTTTAATTGCCCGTATGAAATACCGTACGTTGACCCTTAAAGAGGGCACTATGATTAATGATGGCATTATTGAAGGTCTACAAGCGCAGGGGGCGGCTGATGAGCAATATTCATAGTAGTGGGTTAAAAGATCGATCAAGTTTATTAACTCGCCTGTTAACGTTACCTATTCGACATGTTCAACAAGCCGTAGGCAGTTTAGGTAATTTATGGCGAACACCTTTTACTACCGTAATGACAATTTTTGTATTAGGTATCAGCTTGGCATTACCAGCAACTTTACACCTGTTTGTGAAAAATGCTCAACAAGTCAGTGAGCAATGGGATAGCGCCTCTCAAATCACCTTGTTTTTAAAGCTATCAACCAGTGAAAAGAGCGCACAAAATTTAGTAAAACGCATCAGTTTATATAATGACGTTGCAGAAGTACGTTATATCTCGGCTAAGCAAGCCTTAAAAGAATTTAAGATTTTATCAGGTTTTGGTCAGTCACTTGAATATTTAGATAAAAATCCATTACCCGCAACACTGCTAGTAACGCCCACACAAAGAGCTAGCCAAGCACAAGCTGCCAATGCTTTATTAGCGAAGCTGAGTAAAGAACGTGAAGTCGAACAAGGCAAGCTTGATTTAGAGTGGTTAACGCGATTAGAAGCCATGGCACGTTTAATAGAAAATATTGTCTTAGGCGTAGCATTATTGTTATGTTTATCTGTTGTACTTATTGTTGGTAATACTATTCGATTAGCCATAGTAAATGAAAAAGATGCCATTGCTATTATGAAGTTGGTTGGCGCGACAGATAGCTTCATTCAGAGACCTTTTTTATATTCAGGTATTTGGTATGGTATTTTTGGTGGCATACTTTCTTGTATCACAGTGACACTGCTTGCTTGGTACTTAGGTTACGCTATAAGTGATTTAAGTGAGCTTTATCAAAGTAATTTCCAATTACAGGGCTTAGCAGTAAGTGAAGCATTAATGCTGATCGGTTTTGCTATCATACTTGCCCTTGTCGGTAGTTACATATCAGTAAGTCAACATATTAAAGCGATAGAGCCTAATGCAGATTGATAACTAGCTGTTTCTTAGTAATAATTTCGTAGACTTACAAATAGTCACATTTAATTCATAAAAAAATTGAAAGATCGCCTTGTGAAGCCCTTTCTATTAGGCTAATGTTCATGTCGCCTTTATCGCAAAGAGTGTCGATATGTGTTATTATCGCCGGCGAATTAAAGAATAGATTAGAATGGAGAGAGTTTTATGAGTCAAACAATGCAACTTACCTTACCACAAAGTGGAAGTATCGAAGCATACCAGCGATCCGCGTACAGCATCCCTATGCTAACTGCAGATAAAGAGCATGATCTGGCTACTCGTCTCTATAACGACAATGATTTATCAGCGGCACAAGAATTAATTATGTCGCACTTACGTTTTGTTATTCATGTTGCTAAAGGTTACTCAGGTTATGGTTTACCCCATGCTGATTTAGTACAAGAAGGCAACGTGGGTTTGATGAAAGCGGTTAAACGTTTTAATCCTGAAGTAGGTGTCCGCTTAGTTTCTTTTGCTGTGCATTGGATAAAAGCAGAAATTCATGAATATGTGCTGAAAAATTGGCGCATTGTTAAAGTTGCTACCACGAAAGCACAACGTAAATTATTTTTCAATCTACGGAAAAATAAGAAACGTTTAGGCTGGTTTAGCACTGAAGAAGTCAATACAGTAGCTGAAAACCTGGGTGTCACAACGAAAGATGTTATGGAAATGGAATCTCGTATGAGTAGCTATGACCAAGCATTTGAATTATCTAAAGATGATGATGACAATCTTGGCGCTAGTAATTTTTCACCTGCTCAATACCTTCAAGACAAACAATCAGATTTAGCGGTTGAAGTTGAAAATGACAATTGGGACAATCACGCTAATAAACGTTTATCAACAGCACTTGTTACGCTTGATGAACGCAGCCAGGATATTATTAAGACGCGCTGGTTAACGGAAGATAAAACGACGTTACAAGAGCTAGCGAATAAGTATGAAATATCAGCAGAACGTGTAAGACAATTAGAAAAAAATGCCTTATCAAAATTAAAAAATACTATGGTATTTGATTAACGTTCAGTAATAAAAAGCACTCAAAAGAACCGACGTAATGTCGGTTTTTTTATGTCCGCAATATCAATTTAACTTTGTTAAATGCTTCTTTAAGTGGACCGACCTCAATAGACAAGCTAAAAAACGACCATCCTGTTTACAAGTAGTTATACCTACTAACGCAAAAGTCACCACTTCGTTACAGGCTTAACTAAGTTACAACACTTGAACACGAACTTTTGCAAATAAATCACGCAGTATTGTTGGTAATTGATAAACATCAGTTTCCAATAAACTAACGATAAAAGGTAGAAGTAATGAGCCTAAGAACAGCCAGAAAGAATATAGTTAACCGTGCAGTAATGTTTGCCCTTGCAACAACATCGGTCACAACAGTACAAGTCTTTGCCGAAGAAGGCGTAGAAGAAGTAGAACGTATTGCCGTAACCGGTTCTCGTATCAACAGAACTGACATAGAAAGTGCTAGCCCAGTAACAGTGATTTCTTCAGATTTTATCGCTCAGAGTGGTTTTACTTCAGTACAAGAAATACTCTCAATGCAACCCGCTGCTGCAGGTATGAGCTTAGGTGCTACATCTAACAACGGCTCAGGTGGTTCAGCAACAGTTAACTTACGTGGTATGGGAACTCAGCGTACGTTAGTTTTAATGAATGGTCGCCGCATGGTAGCCTCGGGTACAGGTGCGGACTCTTCAGTAGATTTAAATACTATTCCGGTATCAATGATCCAATCCATTGAAATCTTAAAAGATGGTGCTTCTGCTGTTTATGGTTCTGACGCTATCGCTGGTGTTGTTAACATCATTACCAAGAAAGATTATGTCGGTACAGAAATAACTGCTGACGGCAGCATTACTGATAAAGGTGATGGCGAAAGTGGCGGTCTTAGTATTTTACATGGCAGTGAAGTTGCCGGTGGTAACTTAGTTGTTGGCTTACAATATTCAAATCGTGGTGAGATTATTCAATCGGACCGTGATTTTGTACCTGCAGGTGAATCATCCTATGTACCAGAAGGCTCCTTAGGTGGCATGGTGCCAGATAAAGAAAATGGTGGCTGGAAAGAACGTGATACGTCTTATGATTATACCGATGATAGTTATGCACAAACACCAAATGAGCTCTTTAGTTTGTTTAGTAGTTTTAATACAGAAATTGCGGATGATACTGAGTTAAGTTTTGATTTGATGTATACACGTCGTGAATCAAATCAGCAAATGGCTCCACAACCAGCAGCAATTGATTTAGCTGTATGTCTGCCAGGTGAAGCAAATATAGGTAACTGTATTGATGAAAAGCATACAGGCCAATTTGTAGATGAAGATGGTAACTTGCCAGATGAGTTATTATATAAACGCAGAATGACAGATGCCGGTCCTCGGATTTATGAGCAAACTACCGATACTTACCGTGCTTCTATAGGTTTAACCGGTTTTTTAAGCAATGATTCTCAGTGGGATATGTCGGCCACTTATGGACGTAATGACTCAAAAGACAGCGTTGGTAACTCAATTCATGCAGGTAATATGGAACAAAGCATTTATCTAAACCAAGATGAGTGGTTTAGTGGCGATCCAATGAATAGTGACTTCTTAGCAAGTGAAGGCATTATGTACACCGAACAAAATGAAGGTGGCAATGAGCAGTTTATCTTGGCGGCAGGTTACAGTGGCGTTAATCAATATGACCTTGGTTACGCTGTTGGTGTTGAAAGCCGTTTTGAAAGTGGTTATTACACACCAGACTTAATTACTCAAGCGGGTGAGAGTACTGCAGCGCAACAAGACCCAACTGAAGGTAATTATTCGGTACAATCTATTTATGGTGAAATTTCTTTACCCGTAACAGATGCTTTCACAGTCGAGGCTGCAACTCGCTATGATAATTATTCAACATTTGGTGGTGCAGCGACATGGAAATTAGGTGCTACTTATAGTATTACCGACGGGTTAATGCTTAGAGCCGTGGCTGCAACAGGTTTTAGAGCACCGAGTGTGAGTGAATTATACGGCGGTGACTCAGGTTCTTTTGATTATTTAACTGACCCTTGGGGCAGAGAAGAAGACGAACAAATCAAAGTGAACTATACCAGTGATGCAGATTTACAGCCGGAAGAAAGTGAGTCATTTACTGCCGGTGTAGTGTGGGAAGTAGCCGAAGGTCTTTCTACTACCATGGACTACTGGAAATTTGATATTACTAATGCCATTAGCCGAGTAAATGTGCAAAATGAGATGGGTCAATGTTTCTCTGGTACAAATCCAGCGTCTTGTGAAACGATTAACATCACACCAGGTGGTGATTTATCTGACATGACGTCAACACTAACTAATATTGGCCAACAGAATACGTCAGGTATTGATTGGAATATTAGCTATGCTAATGACATGTTTAAAGTGCAACTTGATACTACCTACTTACTTGAGTTTGAAGAAGATGGTATTAGTTATGAAGGCACTATTGATGGCAATATGGGTGGCTACTCGCAGTTAAAGTCTAACTTAACCGTTAGTACAGAGCTAACTGACGATTTGACCTTGCTGTATACGGCTAATTATATCCAAGGCATGGAAGGTAATGCGTGGGGAGATGAGTACGCGACAGATGATGTTATTTATCACAATGTTTCAGCGGCATACCATATTAATGATGATTGGCAAGTAACGGGGGGTATTAAAAACTTATTGGATACTGAACCTGAAGAAGTTCCCGATGGTAATGATATGAATACAGTACCAAACATCTATGATGTGGTTGGCCGTACTTTCTTCATTAATACTTCATATAAATTCTAGTAAGTATAAACAGCTGCTTATATTATAGATAATTCAGTAACTCAAATTAAAGGCGACTTCATAGTCGCCTTTTTTGATTGCATTATTTGACGGTCTATTTTAATTCGCTTTGGAACCAATAAGTCTTTACTCAAAAAAAATATTGTTTTAGCTCATCATTTTCCGATTCATTTACTGCTTTTACTCGTTTCCCAGTATTATTTAGGTATATAATGTTTGCACTAAAGGCATGCACTAGCACATAGGTTAGACATGTGAGTATTAAATAGCAGGAGTTAAATTATTATGGGTGGAATCGGAATTTGGCAACTAGTCATTGTTGCAGTGATTGTGGTGTTATTATTTGGTACTAAAAAACTACGTAATTTGGGTGGTGACTTAGGCTCAGCTGTAAAAGGTTTTAAAAGTGCTATAGGTGAAGAAAAAGAGCAAAAAAATAATGCAGAAAAAACATCGGATACTTTAGCGGACAACTCAACAACTGCTTCAGAAAATATGAGTAAAACAACTGAAAGTAAGACTAAAGACACTGATCAGGCCTAATTGATGTTTGATATTGGCTTTTGGGAATTAATCCTTATTGCAATTATGGGTCTAGTTATTTTAGGCCCTGAGCGATTACCTATAGCAATCCGAACTATTCGTGGTTGGATATCTGGCGCTCGAAAATTTAGTGATACGGTCAAGTCTGAGCTTACAGAAGAATTACGCATACATGAATTACATGCTAATTTAAAAAAAGCAGAAGAAAGCAATTTGCAAAACTTAAGTCCTGAGGTTGCTGAATCCTTGAAAACCTTGCAAGAAGCAGCCGCTTCTGTCACCGAACCGTTCAAAAAAGTGGATAGGGGACCATTAGACTCAATGATTTCATCTTCATTAGCCTCAGCTCCGAAAGTTATTGCTGAATCTGAGCTAACTGTTGAGGCAGATGACTCTAAGATATTAAACGAAGTAACAGCTAAATCAGTTCATCAAAAAAGTGATAAACTTCATCCATGAATACTCCTCCTGCCCAAGCAGCAAGCCTTTTTGATCACCTTTTAGAGTTACGTAACCGTTTATTACGCGCAATTTTAGCGGTGTTAATTGTCTTTTGTTGCCTAGTTTATTTTGCACAAGATATTTATCAATTTGTCGCACAACCATTGTTATCTGCGATGCCAGAAGGGTCACAAATGATAGCGACCGATGTCGCCTCGCCATTTTTTGCTCCTTTTAAGTTAACTTTAGTTATTTCATTATTTGTCGCTATGCCATTTGTGTTATATCAAATCTGGTCATTCGTAGCGCCAGGCTTATACAAGAGTGAAAAGCGTTTGGTTGCCCCGTTAATGTTTGGCTCTACCTTACTATTTTATAGTGGTATTGCTTTTGCTTACTTTCTTGTTTTTCCGGTGGTATTTGCCTTTTTTACTTCAGTAGCACCGGAAGGTGTTGTGATTGCGACTGATATCAGTAGTTATCTAGATTTCATATTAAAACTATTTTTTGCCTTTGGTGCAGCATTTGAAATCCCTATTGCGATTATTTTAATGTGTTGGACAGGCATTACAACACCAGACAGCTTAAGAGAAAAGCGAGCTTATGTTGTTGTAGGTGCATTCGTTATCGGAATGTTGTTAACACCGCCAGATATAATTTCGCAAACAATGCTTGCTGTACCAATGCTACTTTTGTTTGAAGTAGGTATTATTATTGCTTCGTTTTATCATAAAGAAGATGAAGACGAGTCAATTAATGTAAAGGAAAATGAAAATGAAAATGAAAAGTAGAACTAAACTTGCTTGTTACGCTGTAGTTTCGAGCTTATTGATTTCACAATCTGTGCTAGCTAAAGAAACTGAGCTCGCTGATAAATTACAAATTTGTGGGGAAATCAGTTTAGATACAGCAAGACTTTCTTGCTTTGATCAGTTGATAAAGAAACAAAGTGCTACAATAGTCGAAGCAGAGACAACTGAATTTTCAGCTGCACAAGTTGATGATTTTTCAAAAGACCATATCAAAAAAACAGCTGAAGAAAAAACGAATGAACTTTTAAGTATATCGTTGACTATCAGTAAACTAGAAATGACAACCCGAGGCCAATGGATAATTACCTTCAACAACGGTCAAAAGTGGCAACAAAAAGACGCGACTAAATTGAGATTAAAACAAGGTGATCAAGTAACTCTTACCAAGGGAGCGCTTAGCTCCGTATTTTTGCAAAAAGAAAATACCAATAAACGCATTAAAGTTAAAAGGCTTAAATAGAGCGAGATTACTTTGAATAACAATGTATAGAAGGTAAGGCCTTGATAGATATTGGCGTCAATTTAACCAATAAGCGATTTGATAAAGATCGTGAAGATATTATTCACCGTGCACAAATGGCTAATCTTAGTGCTTTATTAATTACCGGCACTAGTGTTATAGAAAGCCAAAAAGCATTCGAATTGTGCCAACAATACCAAGGACATTTTCCTGGATTTTTATATAGCACTGCAGGTGTTCATCCTCATGATGCCGATCATGTCAGTGCAGACTATCTAGAGCAACTCAAACAACTAGCACAACATGACCAAGTTAAAGCCATAGGTGAGTGTGGTTTAGATTTTAATCGAAATTTTTCAGCCCCAATCCAGCAACAACAAGTATTTAGTGAACAAGTCGCTTTAGCGGCTGAATTAACAATGCCGTTATTTCTCCATCAACGCGATGCCTTTGAGCCTTGGTTTGCTACTTTAAGGCCTTATCTGGACAAAGTTCCGGCGATGGTTGCACATTGTTTTACTGGCTCAAAAGCTGAACTCACTCAATGCATAGCTGCGGATATGTATATAGGCATAACGGGTTGGCTATGTGATGAACGTAGAGGTCAGAGCTTACGGGATATTGTGAGTTCAATTCCTTTAAATCGATTACTGATTGAGACGGATGCTCCTTACTTAACCCCCCGAACGATTCGACCAAAACCTAAAAGTAGCCGAAATGAACCAAGTTATTTACCCTTTATCGTCAAAGAAATTGCTATTATTACAGGTCTTGACCAAGAGGAGATAGCTTGGCAAACTAGTGGCAATGCCGAAAAGGTGTTTAACTTTCCATCAAAGTAAGAAATTTCATAAATGAAATCATTGGTTGTAGTAAAAATTGCAGGTTTTACCTCTTTGTTGGTGACATACTCCCCTGCAAGTAAAGCTATGACTGAACAGAGCGCCGAGCACCTATGTTTGGGGATGGGGATTTTCTTAGGCTGTTTACTTACGCTATTGTTATGTTTGTATTTAAATCGACATTATCGAAGAAAATATCAGAAACTGTTGCGCCAGCTTGAATTGGCAAAAAGCAATGCTCAATTAGCTGAACAAACATTGAATACTTTGGCTAAAGAGCAACAAGATAGTCAAGATTTTCTAGAGGAAAGAGTACAAGAGCGTACTTTAGAGCTAAATATAGCCTTACAGGAATTAGAAAGTGCTAATCAAGAGCTTGAACGAAAAAATGTCCTTGATGAACTGACGGGGTTACATAACCGCCGCTTTTACGATCAGAAAATACTAGCCGAATATCGTCGTAGTCGCCGTAATCTTACCTCGCTAAGTTTAGTGTTAATTGATATTGACCATTTTAAATCAGTTAATGACAATCATGGTCACTTAGCGGGTGACCAGTGTTTAATTTGGCTAGCTCAATACATCAAACAAAGTTTGAAGCGAAGTGCAGATAAGGCATTTCGCTACGGTGGTGAAGAGTTTTGTTTAATATTACCTAATACTGATGCCGAAGGCGCATTACTAGTTGCAGAGCAATTACGCACCCTAGTAAGTGAGCAAGTTTTTAAATTTCAAGAGGTTGAAGTTTCACTGACCATTAGTTGTGGTATCTGTACTTATCACCAACAAGTTGATATTGGCCCCGAGCAAATATTTTCTGGGGCTGACAAAGCTTTATATCAGGCTAAGCACAATGGGCGAAATCAAACACAACAATATACTTTTATTGATTAGTATTTTCACAGAATAATTTTAGGAATTCTTATGTCTCACAGTAACTATTCGGCTTTTGGCCAATATCCCGCTCGTCGTATGCGCCGAATGCGCGTTGATGATCACACTCGTCGTTTAATGGCGGAATCTCAGTTAACAGTAAATGATCTTATTTATCCTGTTTTTGTCCTTGAAGGCGAAAATCAGCGAGAAGCTATCGCTTCAATGCCCGGTGTCGAACGTAAAAGTATTGATCTGTTATTAGAAGAAGCACAAGAATTGGTTGATTTAGGCATCCCTGCAATTGCATTGTTTCCCGTTACTCCAAGTGACAAAAAATCGCTGATGGCTGAAGAAGCATATAACCCAGATGGTTTGGCTCAACGAGCAGTGCGGGCACTTAAAGCTAATTTCCCACAACTGGCTGTGATTACTGATGTTGCCCTCGACCCGTTTACTACCCATGGTCAAGATGGAATTTTAAGTGAAAGTGATAACAACAAGGCTGGTAAAACAGGTTATGTTGTTAATGATGTCACTAAAGATATTTTAATAAAGCAGGCTCTATCTCATGCTGAAGCGGGAGCAGATATTGTTGCGCCATCAGATATGATGGATGGTCGTGTTGGCGCAATCAGAGAGGCATTGGAAGAAAATGGCTTTGTTAATACCAAAATATTAGCTTACTCAGCAAAATATGCGTCTAATTACTATGGTCCATTTCGTGATGCGGTTGGCTCTTCAGCTAACATTAAAGGCGGCAATAAGCACACTTATCAAATGGACCCAGCCAATAGCAATGAAGCGATGCATGAAGTTGCCCAAGATATTGCAGAAGGTGCTGACATGGTAATGGTTAAACCGGGCATGCCTTATTTAGATATAGTGCGCCGAGTAAAAGATACTTTTCAAGTACCTACTTATGCTTATCAAGTCAGTGGTGAATATGCCATGCATATGGCCGCCATTCAAAATGGCTGGTTAGCGGAGAAACCCTGTGTGATGGAAGGTTTATTAGCATTTAAGCGTGCAGGAGCCGATGGGATTTTGACTTATTTCGCTAAGCAAGTAGCGCGTTGGTTGAAAGAAGACGCTTAATTTTTCACTGATTGAATTAATGTAAATGCGACTTAGGTCGCATTTTTTATGGGCTAAAATTATTATAACTTCTTAGTTATGAGTACTTTCTGACATGATGGCCTGGTCATCAAATCAGCCAAGTATTGCGCTACTTTAGGAAAGTCAGTGAGTAGATTAAAACCAGCGGGTAAGCAGGAAATGTAATGTAACATAGGCGCTAATAGTGCATCTGCAATAGTGAAATGTTGAGAAGATAAAGCCGTATCTTCATTTAGCATTTTTTCAATGATAGCAATTGTGGCAGCAGCTTTGGGCTGTACTTCTTTAACTACATCAAAGCGAATACTGTTATTTTCTCCCTTGGGGAAAGAAAATTCAAGCAAATATTCTCGTACTAATACCTTATCAATATCAATTGAAATAAGCGCACAAAGTGCATCGTGTTTTGCATAATCCTGACTATTACTTGGCTGTAACTGTTTATCGGTATCAAGGTAACGACAAATGCTAGCAGTTTCTGCTAGAGCTAGTTCAGCGTGTGTTTTACTTTCAAGTAAAACGGGGATTTTACCAAAAGGATGCCAGTTGAGGTGTTGTTCACCTTTAAAGGTAATTTCACTGCCATTTACTTCAAAACCAACAGTATAAGCTATCTGTTTTTCTTCGCATACCAACATAACAGTACGAACAAAATTTGAAAAGCTTGGTCCGTAAATGTGTACAGGTGTTGTTGTCATATATTTCTCTTATATAAATAAAGTTATTAATAATAATCTAGCCTTATTGTAAATATGTTCAAGAACATATTTTGGAAATATGAAATACTGTTTGGATGATTTAGCTGAGAAGTGGTATTTAATAATGGCGTGGCAAGAAACTCATAAAGAAAAATCCAAGAATAGAATATTAACAAGTGCCGCGATGTTGTTTACTCACCATGGTTTTGAAAAAATATCGATAGATCAAGTAATGAAAAATGCAGAACTCACCAGGGGCGCATTCTATAGCCACTTTAGTTCTAAAAGCGACTTATACGCGCAAGCAATAAGTAAAGCAGGAACAGAGGCTTATAAACGTAAACCAGTTAACTGTCCGCTGAATATGAAAGACTTTGCTAAATATTATTTAAGTAAAGAACATAGAGATAATAATTATCAGCAGCCTTGTCCATTAGCTTTTTTAGTCTCTGACATTAATCAGCAAGATGACCAAGTTAAAGAGACTTATACTAAGACTCTTAGATCTTTTATAGACCAAGCTCAATCATTAACCGTGAGTCGAGAAAAAGCCCTGCAAAGCGCGGTATTGATGATTGGTGGTTTGGCCTTGTCTAGGGCGTTAGATGATGAAAAATTCAGTGATGAGCTCTTGGCTGCTTGCAAACTAGGTGTTAATTCATTATCAAATGAAGAGGACCGTGATGTCAGCTGAACTAAGTATACTACTGCTGAACGCAGTGATTATTGTCATTGCCTATGTCTCGGTGTATCCCAAACTAGCGGGTAAAAACATCAACAAAGTAGCACTATTCGACTTTGTAGCTTCAGGCTTAGCCATTTTCATAGTGGCAAATAAATATTGGGGTACAGCGATTCATTTTGACTTTTTAATGTTCGAGCTAAACTGGTTTTGGTTTACCTTACTTAGTTATAGTATTCTTGAAATACCGGTAGCAATTTGGTATTTCAGGACAACATTAAATAAAAGGTAAGTAAGGTTGAAGAGTTAACAAGTGTATGAAAATATAGTTAGATGATTTTAGCGTCAGGGACTAATTCGTAAAGTAAACCTTCACGAAGTGCTCCACTTGAGAGGCATAACTTTTCAATATGTAGACATTCAAACAAAGCAATTAAAATACATAAACCGCTGGCTAATACCGCTTTGCGATCCGCCCTTAGTCCAGCTATTTCTATATTATCAATAGTCTTACAATGGACTAACGTTTGCTTGATTTCATTAAGAAAATCTAAGGTAATGATAGGTGGTTTTTGGCGTTGCTTAAGTATCTCTATCATGGCTTGCATGGTACCAGAGCTACCAACAGCAGATTGCCAACCAAGTTGAATAAAGTCTTCTTTCACGGTGCTTATAACACTCACGGCATTAGCAATACATTGAATAAAGCTTTCTTTTTTTAATAGGCCATCAGAAAAATATTTACTCATAAAACTAACACAACCGATATCTAAACTGACCACTTTTTTCGGTGTACAGGCTAAACCAACAATAATCTCGGTACTAGCACCACCGATATCAAGCACTAATTGCTTAGTATTAGTGATAGGTGAAGTGTGGACTACTCCGCAATAAATCGTTCTTGCTTCTTGCTCGCCACTCAATAATTTTATCTTCTTCGGTAAAATTTTTTTGGCGGCGTCAAAAAACACCTGATTATTATTCGCAATGCGTAATGCTGCTGTTGCGACAATGAGAATATTATTTACAGGGATACTATCAAGGTATAAAGAGAAGTTTTTAAGACAATTTAGACCACGTATTATCGCGTCATCGGTAAGCAAGTTGTTATTATCTAATCCCGCAGCTAAGCGGACTTTTTGCTTAACCTTATTCACGGTTTTTATAGATTTACCGGTTGGGGAGGTAACTAGTTGGGTAATAAGAAGGTGGAAGCTATTTGAGCCCAAATCGACCACAGCATAATGACTATCATCATACTGTGGTATTGCTTGATTTTGGCTCGCTAGATCAGTCAATGTGCTCTATATCCAAGATAGTTAACTAATTAACTACGATTTCCACTATGGCTATTGCCACTGCGGTTGTTCGGTCTTGTGTTAGAACGACCACCTTGTCTGTTACCGGTAGGTCTAGGACGGCGTTGACGAGGTTTAGGTCTTGGTAAGTCAGTCAATAACGCATCATGATCATACTTGGTTACTGGTAACTCATGCTCAATATAAGCTTCAATTTCTGGTAAATTAAAAACGTATTGTTCACACGCTAAACTAATTGCATGACCTGTTTCACCAGCACGACCTGTACGGCCTATACGGTGAACATAATCTTGGCAATCATCAGGTAAATCATAGTTAAAAACATGCGTTACACTAGGAATATGTAAACCACGTGCAGCAACATCGGTTGCTACTAGGATGTCTACCGTACCTTCAGTAAATTGCTCTAATATTTTTAATCGTTTCTTCTGTGGTACATCACCAGTTAACAAACCAACACGAATGTTATCTGCATGTAAATGGTCAAAAACTTTTTCACAAACATGTTTAGTATTAGCAAATACAATGGCTTTTTCTGGCCAATCTTCTTCAATTAACGTTTGTAGTAAAGTCATTTTATCTTCGTTAGATGGATAAAATAGTTCTTCACTGATGCGAATATTTGTTTTTTGCCCTGGTGCTACTTCTACGCTGGTAGGGTCGTTCATATGGTCAAAGGCTAGCTCTTTAACACGGAAAGATAAGGTTGCCGAGAACAGCATACTTAAACGTTCTGTTGCAGGAGGCATTTTATCAAACATATAACGAATATCTTTAATAAAGCCTAAATCAAACATTCTGTCAGCTTCGTCAAGTACAATAACTTCGATATTTTTGAGGTTGTAAATACCCTGCTTCATGTAGTCAATTAAACGACCACAAGTACCAATAAGAATATCAACACCAGCTTCAAGTTCTAAGCGTTGACTTTCATAACCCTCGCCCCCATATACTACTCCAAGGCGTAATCCGGTACTTGCTGCCATCTCTTTAGCATCACGGTGAATTTGTATTGCTAATTCACGTGTAGGAGCCATGATCAAGGCGCGTGGTTGATTATGTGTAGGCGCTTCTTTTTGAAGCAAATGATGGAACGTAGCAGCTAAAAAGGCAATAGTCTTACCTTCACCTGTTTGTGCTTGGCCAGCTATATCAGTGCCTTGCAAAAGAACGGGTAAAGATTTCGCCTGAATAGACGTACAATAGTCGAAGCCCATGGCTTCTAGTCCGGTAACGACTTGCGGAGCAAGATTTAGGTCAGCGAATTTAGTTTCTGTTAAGTGTGTTTTTTTCATGGCGCTAGCTTAACAGTTTTGTTAGCAAAATAGTTGCTTAATAATTAATTAATTAATTATAGCGACTTAAATAATACGAATGTTACATAAACAGTATTGGAAAAGCAGTGAATCACGGTATAATTACCGCAAAGGCGTTTTCGCCACAACCAACGGAGAATATGATGAGTGATAAAATTGTTCAGCTAACTGATGATAGTTTTGAAGCAGATGTCTTAAAAGCATCAGGTTTAGTATTAGTTGATTTTTGGGCTGAATGGTGTGGTCCATGTAAAATGATTGCCCCTGTACTTGATGATATCGCTACAGAATACGATGGCAAAGTAACTGTTGGTAAATTAAACATCGACCAAAACTCAGTAACACCACCTAAATACGGTGTACGTGGTATTCCAACATTATTACTTTTTAAAGATGGTGAAATTGCTGACACTAAAGTGGGCGCACTATCGAAAACTCAATTGAAAGAGTTTTTAGATAAAAATTTGTAAGTTGTAAAATAAAAGCCTGATAACTAATACCTAAGTTACCAGGCTTTTTGTTTTTAACAGCGTAAATATCTTCTTACATTTTTATTCTACCTTTACCTAATCAAGTTTTAGTGCTAAATTTACCCCCTGAGTACAAAATAACATCGCTTTATCTCTATCCTTATTATAATAAAAAACATTGAAAACACACTAGTGTCGGCAATCCCCAAGGCACCATCACTTAAAATAGTTTAAGAAACCCCCTATGAACCTTACCGAACTGAAAGAAAAGACCATTAATGAATTGGTTGACCTTGCTGCGACAATGAAGCTTGAAAACCTTGCTAGAACACGTAAACAAGACATAATTTTTGCTATTTTAAAAGCACATGCTGAAGGCGATAATGATATTTTCGGCGGTGGTGTTTTAGAGATTTTACAAGATGGTTTTGGTTTCTTGCGCTCAGCAGATTCCTCATATCTAGCAGGTCCTGATGATATTTATGTATCACCAAGCCAAATTCGCCGCTTTAGTATGCGCACGGGTGACACCATCCAAGGTAAAATTCGTTCACCGAAAAAAGGTGAACGTTACTTTGCCTTATTAAAAGTGACTGAAGTTAACTTTGACCGACCTGAAAACACACGTAATAAAATTTTATTTGAAAACTTAACGCCTATTCATCCAACAGATCGTTTTTCGTTGGCGCGTGGTAATGGTTCTACAGAAGATATTACAGCACGTATTTTAGATTTGGCCTCGCCAATTGGTAAAGGACAACGTGGTTTAATCGTAGCTCCACCGAAAGCGGGTAAAACACTATTACTACAAAACATTGCTCAAAGTATTGCGCACAATAATCCAGACGCAGAATTAATGGTCTTGTTGATTGATGAGCGTCCAGAAGAAGTTACTGAGATGCAACGCCTTGTTAAAGGTGAAGTTATTGCTTCAACGTTTGATGAACCAGCAAGTCGTCATGTACAAGTGGCTGAAATGGTAATCGAAAAAGCAAAACGTTTAGTTGAACACAAAAAAGACGTTGTTATTTTACTTGATTCAATTACCCGTTTAGCGCGTGCTTATAACACGGTAATTCCATCATCAGGTAAGATCTTGACTGGTGGTGTTGATGCGAATGCTTTACATCGTCCAAAGCGTTTCTTTGGTGCTGCACGTAACATTGAAGAAGGTGGTAGTTTAACTATTATCGCTACAGCATTAGTAGAAACGGGTTCTAAAATGGATGAAGTCATCTACGAAGAATTTAAAGGTACAGGTAATATGGAATTACACCTGTCACGTAAAATTTCTGAAAAACGCGTTTTCCCTGCTATTAACATTAACCGTAGTGGTACACGTCGTGAAGAGCTTATTACTAAGCCAGATGAATTACAAAAAATGTGGATCTTGCGTAAAATAGTCCATGAAATGGATGAAATAGGTGCGATTGAATTCTTAATCGACAAACTTGCCATGACCAAAACTAATGATGAGTTTTTTGATTCAATGAAGCGTAAATAATTGCGGCATTAAATGATCAATCATAATTAATGAAAACCAGTCTAATGACTGGTTTTTTACTTAATACCCGTTACCAATCAAGATGCAGGTTTCAAAGTACTTGAGCAATTTCAATTCAAGGCGCTGTGATGAAATAATGGTTGTTCCATTATAAGCCACAGGAACGATGACGTGATGTTGCTCAAACGCTTCTTCGATGGGTTTAAAATGACTTTATTCTGCGTTAACTAATTAAAGCATAGAATGACTACGCTTAAATTATCAGCCTTGCTTAAAGTCATTTTAATTCCCACTGTAATCCTGCACTTTGAATGGTAACGGGTATGATACCAATAGGTAACTTATATGAAATATAGTGATTTAAGAGACTTCATCAGTCAGCTTGAAAAAATAGGCCAACTTAAACGTATAACTCAGCCTATATCTACTCACTTAGCAATGACTGAAATTAGTGACAGAACACTAAAGGCGAAAGGGCCAGCGTTACTTTTTGAAAACGCAGTTAATGAAAATGGCGAACCATACAGCATGCCAGTGCTGACCAATCTTTTTGGTACTCCGGACCGAGTGGCTTTGGCCATGGGTCAAAAAAATGTTGGCGCTTTACGCGATGTTGGCAAATTGTTAGCTATGTTGAAAGAACCTGAACCACCAAAGGGTTTTCGTGATGCTATTGGTAAAATACCTGTTTATAAACAAGTATTAAATATGCCAGTAAAAGTCATTAAAAAACCATTATGCCAGCAAATTGTATTATCTGGTGATGATGTTGATTTGACTAAATTACCGGTACAAACTTGCTGGCCGGGTGATGTTGCACCATTAATTACCTGGGGTTTAACGGTTACTCGAGGCCCCCATAAAGAGCGGCAAAATCTTGGTATTTATCGCCAACAAGTTCTGAGTAAAAATAAAGTTATTATGCGTTGGTTATCGCATCGTGGTGGTGCGCTTGATTTTCAAGAATTTAAAAAAGAGAATCCCGGTGAAAAATATCCAGTCTCAGTTGCTTTAGGTGCTGATCCTGCCACTATTTTAGGCGCAGTAACACCCGTACCCGATACACTTTCTGAATACGCCTTCGCGGGTTTATTGCGTGGTGCTAAAACAGAAGTGGCTAAATCAATAAGTAATGACTTAGAGGTTCCAGCGACGGCAGAAATTATTTTGGAAGGGTATTTAGACCCTGAAGAAATGGCACCAGAAGGGCCTTATGGCGATCATACTGGCTATTACAATGAAGTGGATAACTTTCCTGTAATGACAGTAACGCATATCACTATGCGTAAAGATGCTATTTATCACAGCACCTATACGGGTAGACCACCTGATGAACCGGCAATTTTAGGTGTTGCGCTGAATGAAGTCTTTGTACCTATTTTACAAAAACAATTTCCTGAAATTCAGGACTTCTATTTACCGCCAGAGGGTTGCTCTTATCGTCTAGCTGTTGTGACGATTAAAAAGCAATATGCGGGTCATGCTAAGCGAGTAATGATGGGGGTATGGTCATTCTTACGACAATTTATGTACACCAAGTTTGTGATCGTATGTGATGATGATATTAACGCCAGAGATTGGGAAGATGTTATTTGGGCAATGACCACTCGGATGGATCCGAGCCGTGATACTGTTCTGATCGAAAACACGCCAATTGATTACCTTGATTTTGCATCACCTGTCTCTGGATTAGGCTCGAAAATGGGTCTAGATGCCACTAATAAATGGCCAGGTGAAACAAATCGTGAATGGGGCGAACCCATCGAAATGACACAAGAAATTAAAGATCAAGTCGATGAACTATGGGACGACTTAGATATTTTATAGCTCTTATAAATAGATTGCTGACTATACTCAGATACAGTAGCAATCTTAGCTTATTAACTCTTGTCACAACTATCAGTTTGCTGATGAGAAATCACCAATAAAGTAGAAAAGGTTCAAGAATGAAGACAGTTAGTTGTCAAATACAATCGTTATCATCATTAACGCCTCATGTTTATAAAGTACTATTAAAGCCCAGTGAAAAAGTTGATTTCATCGCAGGCCAATACTTAAACTTTGTTATGAGTGATGAGGATAAACGTCCATTTTCAATTGCTAGCTCGCCAAATAGTGATTTAATTGAATTACAAATAGGTGCCTTTGTTGCTGATAGTTACCCTATGCAGGTAATTGAGTGCATTAAAGCGAGTTATGAGAGTGGCGAAGCGGTAACCATTGAAATACCTGCAGGTAATGCGCAATTGCGCACCGAGAGTGAACGACCATTATTGTTACTTGCTGGTGGTACTGGCTTTTCATATATCAAATCAATGTTTGAGTATTTAGCAGAACAAAAGTCACAGCGCCATATTATGGTGTATTGGGGACTACGTGAAGAAAGTGCTGTTTATGAACTTGAAAAAACTATTAGTACTATTGGCAAGCTAGCGCATGCTAACTTTATTCCTGTTATCGAAAACGTTAATGAAAATGCAGAGAAACCATGGCAGGGGAAAACAGGTTTAGTTCATCAAGCCGCTATGCATGATATTGTCAGTTTTGAACCTTACGATATTTATTTGGCAGGCCGTTTTGATATGGTTGGTGCGATTCGTAGTGATTTTGTTGAACATGGCGCGTTGTTAGAACATATGTATGCCGATGCATTTGCATTTATTTAACCGTTACAGTTCAATAAAAAAGCACGTCATTGACGTGCTTTTTTGTCTAAATTAGATAGTGAGCAGGCTAATTTATGGAAATATACAATTTACACCTATTAATTTTGTTTAAATCCAGCCTCAGTTAAATTTAACTGAGCGATAGCAATAACGGCTTGAGTTCGATTGCGGACGTCGAGTTTTCTAAAGATAGCAGTAGCATGTGCTTTAATTGTTGCCTCAGATACATTTAAATCATAAGCAATTTGCTTATTTAACATACCTTGAGCGAACATCATTAATATACGGTATTGCTGCTGAGTTAAGCTTGCTACGCGGTCAGCGATGCCTTTATCCTTATTGTCTCTTTGCTTTTGTTCAAAGGACTCTGGTAGCCAGATGCTCCCCGACAATACCGCAACAATCGCTGAATAAATATCATCAACCGGCGTAGACTTTGGAACAAAGCCGGCAGCGCCATATGACATCGCTTTACTGATGGTATCGTGATCTTCATGAGCGGATACAATAACAACAGGAATTTGAGGGAAGTGATTACGGACATGAATTAAGGTATTAAAACCATGAGCACCAGGAATATTTAAATCCAGCAATAGCAAGTCACTATCATTATTGTCAGTGAGCTGTCGCTCTAGCTCTACAATTGTTTGCGCTTCAAGCCATGTGGTATAAGTTAGTTTGGCTTTTAATGTCCCTAATAAAGCTTGTCTAAATAAGGGATGATCGTCAGCTATTATTATTTTTTCTGGCTGAATCATAACAAGTATCCTAAGGAGTGATTCGTTCATTCTAACGGAAAAATTTTTAATAACAAAGCTAAGTTGTGAATAGTCGTAATAGCGACTTAAAGTAACAGTATTAGAATAATTCGTATTATTATTTGTAAAGACGGCAGTGACTAGCTAATGTTTAAGGCCAGTGTATTTCTTAGGGCGTATCTCACACCTAGAAGAGAAACCGTTAATACTTACGCATGATACTCACAGAAAACAGTAATTTATAAATATCTAATAATTAACGTTTTACTGGGTAATATTTAACGTAAAAGAAAAATTGAGTATAATTTTCTATGGTAGACTTATCAGTGTTTAAGAGAAACAATTGGGATTTATGAAATGAAAAATTGGTTTAAAACCTACTTACAATTAGATAAAGATATTGAAAGTAACTTTTACCGAAAAAAAGTGACGAGTAAGTTTATTCTATTGTTCTCATTTATTATTCTGTCTGTTTTGTTGATTGGTAATTTTATTTATAGCAATACTGCCATCTTTAATGTGACTCTTACCCTATTCATTCTTATGTCGATAATACTCGCTTTACCAGGAAAACAACGTAAATATGCATCACACTTTGTCCTACATTTCATGGCATTGGGTATTTTGTTTGTGGTATATTTTAATCAAGGTAAAGAATACACGCCTATCTGGTCATTTCTCTATACTTTCTTAGTAATGTCACTTTATGGCCATAAAGTAGGTCTACGTATATCAATTGGTTTTTTAACTATATTGCTAATATTATTATTTTCATTTACCAGTACTACCGTCACTATGATGGAATTTTTACGTTTCACTATGGTTTCATGTTTTACGCTTTTCTTTGCTTACTTGGCTGAAATTCTCATTTCTAGAACTTTCGAAAAATTAATTACCGCTAAGAGTATGTTAGAACAATTAACCAAGACAGACGCGCTGACAGGTCTATTTAATCGTCGCCACTTTGATGAAGTATTACCTCAACAAATGAGTGCAGCTAATAGAAGTGATGAATTATTAGCTTTAGCAATCATAGATATTGATTACTTTAAAAACTATAACGATACTTTTGGACATCCTGCAGGAGATGTTGCTTTAGTGGCTTTAGCTAATTTATTGAAAATTCGAATGAAGCGGGGTAATGATGCTGTTTTTCGTCTGGGCGGAGAAGAATTTGCACTTTTATATCAAACAAAAAATGAAGAGAGTGCTTTAAAATTAGTAGAGGATATTAGGGGGGCAGTAGAAAGTTTGGATCAATATTGTGAAATCGAGACACAAATTACGATTTCTGCAGGCTTATTATTGATTAATGCCAACCAACATATGACGGTAGAAAGCGCTTATGAACTAGCGGATAAATTACTTTATCAAGCAAAAAACGCAGGCAGAAATAAAGTGATAATATCAGCAAGTAATGTAGATTTTAGTTTAACGTAAGTAACCGATTAACAGAGAATAATATAACCTTGCTGTGATTGAATTGCATAATGCTTTTACAGGCAATCCAGTACCACAGTTATTTTCCCTTGATAGTCGTCAAACGGCATATATCGCCTTGAATCAAAAAACTTTAACGCTGTTATGGTGATTTCAAAGTAAATCGTTAACCTAGTCAAACATTCAAGTTTATTGGATAGATTTTATAGCTGAGTCGTTACAGAATGAAAACAGTAATAAAAATTGAAGAGCTAGTAATATAGCTAGCTCTTCAATTGAGTAATTACTTATTTGGTAGGGATATTTGCTAACACAGCAACTAATAATTGCCAGTATTTCTCAACGGAGGCAATTTCAATTTTTTCATCGGGTGAATGTGGAAAATTAATTGTTGGTCCAATAGAAACCATATCCCAGTGTGGGTATGCGCTTTTGAATAAACCACACTCTAAACCAGCATGAATTACCATTACCGCCGGCACTTTATTAAAGATGCTTTGGTAAGTATCTCGAACAGTCTGCATGATGGCAGAGTCGGGATTAGGCTTCCAACCTGGATAAGCACCTGAGAAAACAACGTTAGCACCAGCAAGTTCAAAAACAGATTGAACAGTGCGTTGAGTTTCTAAACGACCGTCATCATGTAAGCTACGTATTAAAACCATAGCGTTAAGCTTACTACCACGAGTATTAATAACGCCTAAATTTAGTGAGGTCTCAACAATACCTTCAATATCATCACTCATACGGATAACACCATTAGGACAAGCGTTCAGTGCTCGTAAAATTGCGGCCTGCGTACCTTGTGTCCAACACTGTTCAAAGTCTTCAGGTGAAATTAATAGCATGTCGATATCAGTTTCGATAGCACCTAAATTAGCTCTGATCGTTGCTAGATAATCGGCTAAAGCGACTTGTAATGGCTCTATTTTATCTTTAGCAACCACGAAACTCGCATTAGCTTCTCTAGGTATAGCATTACGTAAGCTACCACCATTTAGTTCAGTTAGTTTGATATCAAAGTCAATGCTGGCATTCAGTAAAAATCTCACTAATAACTTGTTAGCGTTTGCACGGCCAGTGTGAATATCAACACCAGAATGGCCGCCTTTTAAGCCAGAGATAGATAAGTTGAACGCTTGGCAATCGCTCGGAACATCTTCAAGCGTTAGTGGGAAATTGGCGTTACCATCAATACCGCCAGCACAACCCATGTAAACTTCACCTTCTTGCTCTGAATCGGTGTTAATTAAAATATCACCATCAAGCCAACCCGCTTCTAGACCAAAAGCGCCGGTCATCCCAGCTTCTTCATCAATGGTTACTAGTACCTCCAAAGGGCCATGGGGGATATCATCGCTGGCTAAAACAGCTAATGCGGAAGCTAAACCTACGCCATTGTCTGCGCCTAGTGTTGTTCCCTCTGCTGTAACCCAATCACCCGATTCAATAATATATGGCTTAATAGAGTCGGTTAGAAAATCATGTTCAGTGTCGTTATTTTTTTGTGGCACCATATCCATGTGTGCTTGTAAAATGATGCCTTTACGGTCTTCCATACCCGCTGTTGCTGGTTTTTTGATAATTAAGTTACCAACAGCATCTTCCTTAATGGCCAAACTAAGCTCTTTAGCCCAGTCTTGTATCCATAAAGATATTTTTTGCTCATGCTTAGAAGGGCGTGGAATGCTGCAAATTTTTTCAAATAGTTGCCATAAGCTAGCAGGCTTTAATTGTGAGAGAGTACTCATTATTTTCCTCGAGAAATTGTAAGGTTTTTTGCTATAAGTCGCAGATATTACAGAAACTTATAGCTAGTTATGCGGTTATTATTTGTCGGCCATTAAAAATTGCCATTGTTCACTAAAGTCAGTACTTGGCTTTTTACTGTAGCCAGATCGAACATATTGACTCATTTTTCCTTCCGCGAATGATACTAATAGGTTTGCCAAAGCTGCTTCGCTAATAGTAAAGGTTTTACCTTCACGTAGTTTTCGTTCTCGTAATACTTGCTTAAATTGAGATTCTAATTTTTCAAAGAATTGATGAACTCTATTACGTAAACGCTCATTTTCCCCCATTAATGCATCGCCTGCTAAGATCCTACACATACCAGGATTTCGTTCAGAAAAAACCATTAAAACATGGAGAATATGATGGCAGCGTACTAAGGCCTCTTTGTGATCTGATAGAATCAAATTAATACGCGAAAAAATAGACTCTTCAATAAAGTCAATTAGACCCTCAAACATACGTGCTTTTGATGGGAAATGACGATATAAAGCTGCTTCTGAAAAACCGACTTCAGCTGCTAGCTTTGCGGTAGTGATACGCTGCCCTGGACAGTTTTGTAACATTAACGCTAAGGATTCTAATATTTGGTGTTTACGGTTTGGTTTTTGGTTTTTATTTTGTGTGGCGACCATATAAAAATATTCTCTACTGTTATTGTTCTATCCGGTAAGCTAGGTGATTTTAGCCTGCTCTTAAAATAATTTAAATTGTCTTATTTATTAGTGCTTTTTGCTAAGTAATGTTGATTGATTAATGATACTAGCTGTTTGGCGACTATTTTTTTATTGGCTAGAGGTATTTCAATTTTATCAATCGCACTATAAAGGGTTAAAGCATTATCATCACTGTTAAAGCCTTGTCCAGCTTTAGCAACATCATTGGCTGCGATTAAGTCTAAGTTTTTACGCATTAACTTACTGCGTGCATAGTGTTCAACGTTTTGCGTTTCTGCAGCGAAACCGACAATAAAAGGCTTGTTAGTTAACTTTGCTACATCTGCAACAATATCATGGTTTTTGATAAGAGAAAGTTGCATATGCTCATTATCTTTTTTAATTTTTTCATCAGCAATATTGGCAACTCGATAATCGGCTACGGCCGCGCAGGCTACAAAGGTAGTTGCCTGTGGAACATAAGTGAGTGCTTGTTGGTGCATTTGTGCGGCACTGGTCACTTGAATAAGTTCACAGCCTATTGGTGCAGAGATATTCACCGGACCAGAAATCAATGTCACTTGAGCACCAGCACGCAATGCTGCATGGGCAATGGCATAGCCCATTTTACCCGAACTATGGTTGGATATATAACGAACAGGATCTATTGCTTCACGTGTTGGCCCTGCAGTAATAACCCAATGTTGACCTTGTAAGTATTTGTCGGCAAAAAAATCGCTACTTAGGGTAACCAATTCATTAACATCTAACATGCGGCCTAAACCGATATCACCGCAAGCCTGTTCTCCAGCACCAGGGCCCCATATATGAAGTCCCCATTGCTTTAATTGCTTAATATTATTTTGTGTTGCTTTGGCATGCCACATTTGTTGATTCATCGCAGGAGCAATAGCGATTGGTGCGCTAGTTGCTAAACATAATGTTGACAGTAAATCATTGGCCATACCTGCGTTTATGCGGGCAATAATATCAGCCGTAGCAGGAGCTATAATAATCAAATCAGCCCATTTTGCTAATTCAATATGGCCCATAGCAAGTTCTGCCTGGCTATCTAGCAAGCTATCACTAACATGGTTACCCGATACGGCTTGAAGCGTTAATGGGGTAATAAAAGCTTTCGCGCCTTCTGTCATCACCACACGTACATCTGCACCATGATCTTTGAGTCGACGCACTAATTCTGGAGTCTTGTAGGCAGCGATACCACCTGTAATACCTAGTACTATTTTTTTGTCCTGAAGAATCTGCATAACCTGCTAATATTAAAGTAAGCAATATGGTCGATAAGATAACATTTATTGCCTTTATTTAGAAATAGGAGTTGCTAAATAAGTCATATTTACAAGTGATGATAAATACAAAAATGTAAAGCAAGGATGCACTTATGTTAAAAGACTCAAGATTTAAAGAATCATCGTTAAATGAACTTACTTTAAACCAAAATACTTTAAAAAATTGGCCTGAATCGGAACGGCCACGAGAGAAACTAGTACATTTAGGTTCATCGAGTTTAAGTGATGCGGAGCTTTTAGCCATATTTTTACGTACCGGCGTTAAAGGATGTAATGTGGTAGATCTTGCTCGAAAATTATTGGGCAGTTTTGGGAGTCTCGGCGCTATATTTTCGGCAAGTCAGGAAGATTTCTGTGCAAGACATGGGCTTGGTACGGCAAAGTATGTGCAACTACAAGCTTGTTTAGAGATGTCTAAACGTTATTTAGCTGAGAAGATGAAAGAGACAGATTGCGCTTTAACTTCTTCAAAAGCTACGTGCGATTATTTGTTGAGTGAGTTGCGTTTAGAAAGTCGTGAAATATTTGCCGTACTATTTTTGGATAATCAGCATCAAGTTTTAACATTTGAACGCTTATTTTTTGGGACCCTTAATGCGGCGGCGGTTTATCCTAGAATTGTTGTCGAGCAAGCAATAAAGCATCATGCGGCAGCGGTAATATTAACACACAACCATCCTTCTGGGGTCGCGGAAGCAAGCCTTGCAGACAAGCAAATAACAGAAAAATTAATTCAAGCTCTACAGTTGATTGATGTTCGTGTATTGGATCATATTATTGTGGCTGGAAATCAATGTTACTCCTTTGCCGAACATCATGAATTATTTTAATTTTGAGCGGTATTGAGCGGATAATTTGCTAAAAGCATGAAAGGCAATTACTTTTAAAGTAAGACTTTGGTAAAAATAAGAAAAGAAGGAACATGTGATGACTGATAGTAGTAGCGAGGGAATGGAACGCCGTACATCGTTTCGTTTAGATATGGAAAAAGAGTTGGTGGATATTGTTTGGACTGATGAAAAGGGTAAAGAGCATAATAAAAAAATTGCTTGTCTAGACTTTGCACGTGGTGGATTGAAATTAGATTGTGACCAAAGTTTACCCGTTAATACAGCCGTAACTGTGGTATTTAAATCAGCAAATGCTGGTAATCAAAAGCTTTACGGTAAAGTTCTGAGAAGTGTTAAGCAAGAGAATGGCTGGTTTGAAATCGGCTTGATATTGGACAAAGACGCTTAACAGTTTAAAGCAGCACTGCGCTTATTGTGCTAAAAGCAATTTCCTGAAAGTGAACTACAATTAGCACGGTAATATGTTAATTATATAGTGGTAAAGGACGGTACTAAACATGATGATATTAGTGGGTGGTGAAAAAGGTGGCAGTGGGAAAAGCTGCTTGGCTCAAAATTTAGCAGTCTATTTCGCCAGTAATAAGAAAGCCATTGTTTTAATGGTTGATTGCGATCCTCAAAGAACGACCTCTGATTGGATACAAGCAAGAAATGGTGATCCGTCACTACCTGCAATTAACTGTATTCAATTGTATGGAAAAATTCGTAATGACTTATTAAGTCTAGTTCAACACTATGACTATGTTATTGTCGATTGTGGTGGTCAAGATAACCTAGCCCTACGTGCTGCTATGTCTGTTGCGGATCACGTAATTATTCCCTTAAGGCCAAAAAGGCGTGATTTGAAAACGGTGCCCCATATGGAAGATATGCTAAGCACTTGTAAAATGGTGAACCCGAAAATGATGGCTTCTTTTGTTATTACTCAATGCCCATCATTACCAAACCAACTAGGACGAATACTTGAAGCAAAAGAAGTGTGCAGCTCTTATGGAATTAATGTTTTAGATGCCGTAACCTATAGTCGAAACGTATATGATGATAGTGAAGAGTTAGGCTCTTCTGTTATTGAAATAGAGCCCACAGGTAAAGCAGCCCAAGAGATGATTACTATTGCCGAAGAATTATTGGCGATGGAACCGGATAATTCACATGAGTTTAACTGATTTAAAAAAGGGCAAGGATAGCAAAACTAAAAGGAAAAACTTCACCATTGATGAATTTATTTCTGATGCTGAAGATTACGCAAAAGGTGCGCCTAAAATTGTTAGTGAATTAACTAACGATGAAAAAGCGAATCAGAAATTAAATCTAAAACAAGCGATTAGTGAAGCTAAGCGTTATGTTGAAATGACTGAAATCGAACATCAACACGCGGCAGAAGTGATAGCAGGAGTTCGATCTCGTGTTGAGAAACCCTTTAGACGAGCAACATTTACGCTAAGTGAAGAAGCGATAGGTCAGTTACAAGATTTATCGGAAGGTTCAGACTTAGCTAAATCACATATATTACGTATTCTCATTGATGAATTGTGCAATAAAGAACAAAACGAGCAATTGAAAAAATTACTGCAATCAAGAATTGGTTGATTTTATAAAGAGTGTTGACTTTTCACACTTGAAAGAGACAAAATTTAGTCGAATATTCACTGCCCTGGTGAATCTTTTCTTTATATTTTCTACCTAACCATATGGATCTTATTAATAAATACTGTTTTTTTAGTATTTTCTTATTAAGACTAGTATTCGTTATTCAGTTTCTCTATAATATGCCACCTTTTTCAGGATCCCGAGACGACGGTCTTGGGGAAAATATAGCTCGAGCTGAAATTAATATTGGAGTACTCATATGTCTAAAATTTGCCAAGTAACAGGCAAAGTGCCAATGGTTGGAAACAACCGTTCTCACGCAAGAAACGCGACTCGTCGTCGTTTTTTACCTAACCTTCAATCTCACCGTTTTTGGGTTGAGAGTGAAAATCGTTTCGTTAAATTACGTTTAACTCCGAAAGGAATGCGTATTATCGATAAAAAAGGTATTGATGTAGTATTAACTGACATCCGTGCCCGTGGCGAAAAAGTTTAATAACTTTATTTAAAGGAAATTATTATGCGCGATAAAATTCGTTTAGTTTCTAGTGCTGGTACTGGTCATTTTTATACTACAGATAAGAATAAAAAGACTATGCCTGAAAAAATGGAAATCAAGAAATTTGATCCAACCATTCGTAAGCACGTAATCTATAAAGAAGCTAAAATTAAGTAATTAATTTTGTTTCTACTAAAAACCCGGTTTAACCGGGTTTTTTTATGTCTGAAATAAAGCATACCAACTAATTAATTCTCGCTAAATGAGCCATAAATTTGTCCGATTTGTATTATACGCGCTATTAAATAGAAAGTTCAGTATGATGGATTCACTAGGTATCTTGGAAAATGTATATGAAATTATCTCGAACAGGATGGAACAACGTCATTATTTTTTCAGTGATGACTATCATTTTAGTAATTAATGCCACTAACGATAAACTCTTCCCTAGCGAAGAAACTAAAAATAATGCTGAGCGACTCATTCTCCCACAGCATAGTGTTATTTTAACATTGGCAATTGATCTACCCGAAAAGCAACACGTGTTATTAGAACGCGCGGGTCGCAGTTGGCAGTTAACTACTAAAGGGTTAATACTCGACAAAACGGAGCAGCAAATTGAGCAAATGATGTTTGCTTGGCAGCAGAGTAGTGGCTTAGTTCAGGCTGCGGAAATTGTGATTGATAGTGATCAAGGAGTAGCAGTGCAAATTTCTTTGGCAGGTGATTCACAAACGAGAACTTTCATTTTATACCCACTCAGCGACCAATTATTAATTTATCAGCAGCGAGATAATATATGGTTAGCGTTACCTGCAACATTAACTCAACAGCTATTACCCATTAACTTGTAGTGATAGATTCAATAGATAATGGTTACAATTACACCTACAAGAAGAAATTATGCCAGAATTACCTGAAGTAGAAGTATGCCGCTTAGGTATTAGCCCTCATATCATCGCTCAACAAGTCAGTGAGGTGATTATTCGTAACGCTCGCTTGCGATGGCCTATCCCGGATGAAATAAGCTCTGTAGTTGGCTTAACTGTCCTTGATGTTGAACGACGTGCAAAGTACCTATTATTACGCTTTTCAACAGGAACTATATTAATGCATTTAGGAATGTCTGGTACCGTTAGGGTAATTGAGAAAGGTACAGCAATCGCTAAACATGATCATTTTGATTTGGTTTTTCAACACGGTAAAGTATTACGATTGAATGATCCTCGGCGCTTTGGTGCGGTTTTATGGTTGGCGAATGATCAAGATGAACTCGGATTGTTAAGTAAATTAGGTCCTGAGCCTCTGAGTGATGATTTTACTGAAGGCTATTTGTTTAGTAAGGCAAAAAATAGAAAAGTACCTATTAAGACTTTCCTCATGAATAATCATATTGTGGTGGGGGTAGGTAATATTTATGCTAATGAAGCGCTCTTTAAAGCGGGTATTTTACCAACATCGAAAGCAGGAGACATTGATGAGCAACGGATGAACCGGCTAACTCAGATTATAAAAAAAGTACTTAGTGCTGCCATTGCGCAAGGTGGTACGACCCTTAAAGATTTCACTCAAGCGGATGGTCGGCCGGGTTATTTTGCTCAATCACTTATGGTTTATGGTCGAGCAGGGAAAGATTGTATGACTTGCCAGACCAAGCTACAGGAAATTAGGCAGTCTAATCGTAGCTCGGTGTTTTGTCCTAGCTGCCAAAAAGATTAATTTTTAGCTTGTTCGAGTGCCGCTTTTACCACTGGGTCAACAAACTGACTAACATCACCTTGATGAAAGGCTACTTCTTTTACCAAGGTTGACGAAATAAATGAGTTTCCTTCTGAAGGTGTTAAAAATACACTTTCAAGTTCAGGAGATAAGCGACGATTCATGTTAGCTAGCTGAAATTCATATTCAAAATCAGAAACCGCTCTTAAGCCACGAATAAGCACTTTAGCTTGATGTTGCTTAGCAAAATCAACTAATAAGCCAGTAAAGCCAACGACAGTCACATTAGTTAAATGTTGAGTTACTTGCTCTAGCATGGCGACACGTTGTGCTAAATCAAAGCGAGGTTGCTTACTTGGGTTTGAAGCGACACCAATAATTACTTCACTAAATAATTTACTGGCACGAACAATTAAGTCGCTATGACCATTGGTAACAGGATCAAAAGTGCCTGGGTATATAGCTTTTATCATCATGCTCTATTGTGTTTTTTGTCGATTGTTAGGTGTTATTGTAATGGGATAACTAACTTAGTGACAAGTCTTTATACTTTTAATATTGCCGCTAAGCCATGGATAATCAACAAAAATGAATAATTAATCACAAATAAAACAAATAAATCTTAAAGTATTTACTCAAAACACTTTATATCTACTGAATTTTGATAGTATTATTGAGCTAGTTTCAATCAAATCAAATAAGAAGTAGTTGCATGAAAACCCGTGATAAAATAATCCAAGCCAGTATTGAATTATTTAATGAGCAAGGAGAGCGTAATGTTACCACAAACCATATCGCTGCTCACTTAGCCATTAGCCCTGGTAATCTGTATTACCATTTCCGTAATAAAGAAGACATTATTTTATCTATTTACGAAGAGTATGCACGTAGTTTGCTCTTAGAGACCTTACCGAGGGTGTCTGCGGACTTAAAGCCACTAGACTCACTTGTTTTGTATATGGATTCGGTTTTTCAAACGACAATGAAATTTCGTTTCTTTTATAGCAATTTACCCGTGTTATTAGATAAAAACCCAATCTTGCGGGAAAAGTATGTTGAAGTGCAACAATCTATTTCGGAGCGCGTTAGTCAACTTCTTATTTCCTTAAGAGCCGCTGACTTTATTGATTTTAGTGATGATGAATTGGCTGATATTGTCAGTATTTTACGTCTCATTAACACTTTTTGGGTAAGTTTTCATCAAACCCAAACCATAGTTAATGAAGTCAATGATTCAGTGTTCTATCAAGGCGTACTTAAAATATTAGTCATATTACGTCCCTATACTAAAACACATGCAATGAGTGAACTCAATCAAGCGCGTGATGTCTATCAGCAAAGGTATCAAAAAGAAGGAGAAACAGCTTAAATTTAGTTAAGCTGTTAATTCAAATTGGAAGTTGTCAGGTTTTTCATAACCTTGGCTTACATTAAAATAAAAACTTTCAATGCGATTGGCTCGCTGTAGTACTTCAGTAGATTGCATGGTATCTGTACTTGAGGCTAGTTTTTGATTTGATGAACTAGAAATAATAGCGTCTTGTGCGGATAATGTTTGATTCATTAAGGTATCAAACTCATTACTGGTGTCGTGGTAGCTATCATCGTTAAAGGTGGATTTAGTTTGGAAGTTGTTATTAGCAGGGCTCGATTGATTTGCCTTATCACTTTTAAGTGCTAAAAGATCTGATTGTGCTGTAAGAATTTGTTGTGCAGCGCTTGCCGCCACCCGAGTATCTTGTGCTGATGGGCTTGCTGGTGCTAACGCAGCTGCATGCACTTTTTGCATTTTAATTATTGTCGCTTGAGGATCACCAGCTATGGTGCTTAAGTCGACAGCCACTTCACCACCTACCGCATATTTTTTTCCATCAGGCCCTATTTCAAAAGTATATGAAGGAGAGCCCGTTGCAGCTCCGCCTGCGGTAGCGTGGGCTAATTCGTGTGTTCTTACTTCTTTATCTCTTTGTTGCAACTGATTGATAACTCTTTCATCAGCGTGCGCCTGTTTGCTCTTTTTTTCAGCTTTATCATTTTCAGAGTTACTATCTTTAGTCTGCTTTTGTTGCTCTTCTGAGTTTTGCTGGGAACTTTGTTCGCCTTGCTGTTCGCCTTGCTCAGAAATGGAGCTTGCGGCATGCTCTGCTTGTTTTCTTAAATTAGCAAAATCTACTTCTTCGTTTACTTGAGCAGGTGTGCGAGCACGTTCTTTGTCTGAAGCTACACCTTTTTCAGCTGCGGATGGATTGGCAGCGGTAACTTGGGTGATAATTTCTCGTTGATTATTCTCACGACGCAAGCCTTCCGTAGGTGGGTTGACCACTGTGGCTAAGGGCAAGCTTGCTGTATGCGGAGTGATATTCATAAATAAAATAATTTACCAATTATTAAAAAGCTAATTGCTAAGCTGTTACATCTATTAGGGTGCCAAGTGAATCATCGGCACTTCTGATTACTTCTGTTGAAGCTTTAGCTTGAAATTCAGCCACTTTTAAATTGACTATTGCTTGGTTTAAATCAGGCACTTCTAAATTGTTATTTGGCTTACTCACCTCGGTATTTACTTCACCATTATTGGTGGGATTATTTTGTGTATCATTACTCAGCGCAGTACTGGCCACTATATCAGTCGCAGCTTGATCAGCAGCAGCTCTCGCGTTTTGTAAACCTTGTAAACCTGAATTTAATGCTGATGGTATTTCCACAGGTAATCCTCCAACGTAAATAAAACGTATTGGTTAATTATTAATCAAGAAGACGAAAAAGTAAAGGCGTTATTATCTTAATACCGGTCAACTCTCCTCTCTAATATCAATTAAAATGTGAATCTAACCAAGTCAATAACACCTGATAAAATTCATCAAGGTGAGAAATAAATGGCGCATGGGAAGCGTGCTCAAATAAGTGAAGATCACCGTTGGGCGCTAAATGGCTAATTTGTTCGATCACTGCTTTTGGCACCAAGCTATCATTATGGCCATATAAGCGTAAAAAAGGTTGCTTGATACTTGATAATTGCAGACGAAGATCACAGTGACTTAACAATGCCAGTGAGTCAGCTAAAGTTTTTTGGCCAGGAAGTGGGAGTTCCATGACTAACTGGGTGATCAGCTTTAAATCTTGTCTAATATGAGGGCTACCCATTGCTTGAATTTTTAAGAAACCAGAAATTGTTTTAGCAGTATCTTTAGCTAGTTGGCTATGGAAGTTATCTAGTACATTGGCTTTAATGCCTGGCCAGTTCTCCATCGATTTTTCGACAAAATAGGGACTACTGGCTACCGTAATTAATGCTAATACTTTTTCAGGGTACTTGAGTGACATTTCCGTTGCAATTAGCCCACCTAATGACCAACCGAGGTAAATAGCGGGTTGGTCAATTACTTGGTCAATATGATGACAGATATTGGTTAATGAGTATGGCTTAATATCACATAAGCTATTGATACCAAAGCCGGGTAGATCAAGAGTTATTATTTGGTAGCTACTCTCTTTATTTTCATTGAATAATGCTAGCAGCGGTTGCCAAACACCTGAATTTAAGCCCCAACCATGGATAAGAACAATAGGAATTATATTTTTTTTAAGCGTGTTATTCGGAGGGAAAGTGGAAAATTTTAAGCTTTTTGCCATGCTTATTACTGCACTATAAATATTATGGTATTAGTTTATATTATATTGGTCGATAGCAAAAGGTAAGTAAAATGGCATGGAAGCTAGATTTAAGAAAGCTTAAAACGTGTTGTAGTAATACCCTAAGTAGCCTTAGTTGTTGTGATCTATGCGGTGCAAACGTTAGTAATAGTGTTTTACTCGGTTATTCGCTACCGCAAGCATTACTCTGCCAATACTGTATAAACGATTTACCTTATTTTAATCAAAGCATAATCGCGGGTAATTTATTAAATTGGCCAGCTATTCATCGCGCTTTACCCCATATTCACTTTGATCAATTGTTTGCTCTATCACCCTATATTTATCCATTTAATAAATGGTTAGGTCAAATGAAGTACTTAGGTCGTTTCGAGTTAGCAAAATTGTTTAGTACCTTACTCTGTGCTCAGTGGCAAGCAATGGCAATGAGCAAAGTCATTGCTCCTATTGATTTAGTGTTATCGGTGCCCTTGCATGTAAAGAAGTGGCAGATTCGAGGTTATAACCAAGCGCACCTCATAGCAAAGTCCTTTGCTAGACAATTATCACTACCTTATGATGCTAACGTAGTGGAGAGAGTAAAAAATAATGATAGCCAGATGGGGAAAACAGGTAATCAACGACGGAAAAATTTAGCTGATGCCTTTTCTTTGCAAAAAAAGTTAGCAAGCCATATCAAGCATGTAGTGATTATTGATGATGTAGTTACAACGGGCACTACAGCTAGTGAAATAAGCAAGCTACTAAAACAGGCAGGCGTTGAAACCGTCACTTTAGTAACGGTTTGCTTAACTTTACCGAATGTGAAGAAGAGTGGAGTCGTAGTTGCTTAATCCTCGATACATTTATTTATATGGCGCAGAAAAAATTTTACTAAAAAATAAACTATTGGCTAGTAATTTTGCACTTCCATGCCAGTAACCTCTAAAGGCGAGTACTTCTGTAGTCGCTATTACTCGGCCTTTGCCGACGTTGTGAGCGACAATTGCGGCATTATGGGCTAATCGGTTGACTAAGTTTTTGTCAGTATAACCACTCATCAGCGGTGCTGGCGTATATTGTGCCAAGGTAACAAACGGCTGCTTAGGGTGTTCCATGATCAAATTACTATTACGAAACAAAGGCAATAATTTTTGTTGGTAACCGTAAGCTAGCGGATGGCTAATATCTAACTCAACTTGGAAGATAGCACCTGCAATACGTTTACTGCTAGCTAGGTCTTCTTTATCTTGATAACTAAGGTTGTCATTGTCAAACAACTGATTTATATGTTCTTTACTGACAAATCTAGCTTGTAATATTTCTTGCTTTGCTAACCAAAGAGAGGCGCGTTTCTGGCTGACAATCACTCCCCCTTGCTCTGCCCATTGTTTCAATTGCTTCGCGGTATGGTCACTAACATGCTGGTAATTACCATCAACGAGAATGATATGTGTATAACTTGATAAATCGACTTTTCTTAACTGAGCATGGTCAATAATAGAGAGTGGAATGTTTAAGGTTTCATCAAGATAAAATCGTACTTCACCTGCTTCATATTGAGATATGCCAGAGCCACCTAATAAGAGCGTCTTAGCCTTGCTAATGGGCTTTAATGAACTACTACCGATATCCACGCCTTTCATTGTTAAACCGGTACTTATACTGTCTAACGTAATACCTGTGCTATTACTGGCTTCAAGTAAAGTCGCTTGCCAGTCTGGATTTTTTTGAATACCAGCGGGGATTACTATGCTGCCCGCTTTAAATTGCTTATTTTTACCATTAATTACACTGGTAAAAGTCTTTGTTGCCACTCGTGCTTTGATATTATTAGCTAGGAGGTTATTAAGTAATTTCGGAGCCAAAAAATGATGCCATTCAAAAATATACCCGTAAGCAGGACTACTTGTACTATTTTGTGAGAATTGTGTTGGTTGAGTCCATGCTTGATTGACAAGTTTGAGTCCGCGAGTACGATTTATTTGGATAGATTCAATATTCATGGCTAAAGGCATTGTCCAGCCGGAAACATCATAAAAAGTATTATTTTTAAAATCAGTTTGTTGATTAAACAAAGCTTGAATTAGTCGAAATTGAGGTTGCGCAAGAGGTACATAATAGCTGTTATTCTTTTGATATTTTTTATCCCTATATTCAAACTCTGCATTTAGTGGATAAGCATTAATTTTATGCTGCGCTAATTTTGACAACAAAGCATTGAGTCGGAAGTTATCCTTGCTTTCGTGTAACAAATAACCGGCGAAATTTTCTTGTTTTGCTAGTTTATCGCTCTGCTGATAAAACTCACTGCGGTATTGCTTCAATTGCTCTCTATTTTTCCAAGCACCATTTATGGTGGAAAGCGATGTGGTGACATGATTTTGTATACTAAATTCTAAAGTAAGTAAGCCATTAATTGTTTCTTGCTGCATTCCTCTAGCGCTAGCTTGCTCGAACAAAATGCCAATGCTGCCATTGATATCAGGGTAGGTTGAACCTTTACCGTAGTAAAAATCATCGAAATTTTCTTCGCTATAATAAAGACGTTTTTGTTTGTCTAATGCCGCGGCATGAAATGTAGCCAAGGTAGTTGTTAATTCGATATTTCTCTTTGGTGTCAGTGGATGAGTGCGGCTTTGAATGCCGGGTTGAAAAAAGTAACTGCTGTTATGACCCATTTCATGAAAATCACCAACAACATGGGGTTGGTATTGGTGGAAGTACGTTAATCTATGTTGGCTTTCTTGTTGGGAAAGTAATAACCAATCGCGATTTAAATCAAACCAGAAATGATTAGTACGTCCGGTAACCCAGTCTTGGTGGTGTTCTATGTGGTTTACGTCGCTATTGTCAGTAGAGTTGCGATAAGTACTTACCCAGTTTACAAATCTATCCATTCCATCAGGGTTGATACTCGGCTCTAATACGATCACGGTATTGGCAAGTAATTCAGCCATTTTTTCATCAGTATTAGCGGCTAAGTAATAGGCAACAATCATGGCGGCATTAGCGCCACTTATTTCATCACCATGTACGCTATAGCCTAGCCAAATTACTAAAGGGGCACTGTCAGCCTTTTGTTTATCAGACTGTTTTTTCTGTTGGGAAACCTTTTGAGAAAAAATGTCGCGATCACTGAGAATAGTCGATAAATTTGCTAAATTTTTAGCACTAGAAATGGTAACAAGTAGCTGTTCTCTCTGCTGAGGTGTTTTTCCCATAGACGTGATACTTACACGCTCAGAATCCTTGGCTAGCTGATAAAAGTAACTCTTTAGTTGATCATGTCTGACATGACGTTGGCCAATTTCAAATCCTAAACTGTGACGAGGTGAGGAAATTTTGCTATTAAATTGACTACCCGTAGGTAAGTAATCTTGTACAGGCATTGCAATAAGTTTGGCAGAGCAGACTAGAGTAATTGATAAAATTATAATTCGTATAAGTAACATCTAGATGACCTCGTTTATAGACTTGTCTAAGGTATCAAACAAAAGCGTAAAAATCATTAGCACATAAGCAAATAGCAGCGTAAAATAGTCATACTTGAGTAAAACAGTCAGGTATTTTTCAACTGATTACTTTAAAGTGATTTTAAAGTGGTAAAAGTATCCGAGAGCAGAGAGAGTTAAAATAATGATCACTATTTCAGACAATGCGCAGCAGCATTTTATTAAATTACTTTCGCAACAAGCTGAAGGCACCCATATTCGTGTTTTTGTTGTAAACCCTGGCACAGCGAAAGCTGAATGTGGCGTTTCTTATTGCCCACCTGACGCGGTTGAAGCAGACGATATCACACTGCCTTTCGAAGGCTTCTCAGCGATGGTAGATGCAGACAGTAAAAGTTTTCTAGAAGACGCTGAAATTGACTTTACAACAGATCAAATGGGCTCACAGCTTACGTTAAAAGCGCCTAACGCTAAATTACGGAAAGTCGCTGATGACGCACCATTATTTGAACGCGTGCATTATTTCTTACAAGCTGAAGTTAATCCACAATTAGCGGGTCACGGTGGTGAATGTACTTTGGTTGAAATTACCGAAGATGGCTATGCAGTATTACAATTTGGCGGTGGCTGTAATGGTTGTGCACAAATTGATGTTACAGTAAAAGATGGTATTGAAAAGCAGTTGATTGACTTAATGGCTGGCGAAATTAAAGGCGTTAAAGATGCAACAGAGCATGAGCGCGGTGATCATTCGTATTACTAAAATTTACTGATGTGATTAATTCCACATGATTAAATTATTAGAAAAAATAGGCCAAAATCCACAAGTCAGTTTAACGCTGTTCCTACGTGGACTTGGCCTTTTTGTTATTGGTTTGCTCTTCATTGCTTTAGGATATTTCTATCATCACCTTTGGCAAATTATTGGCATTATAACACTGGCACTCGCCTGCTTATTGGCAGCATGGGGCTATGTGGGAATCTTTGCCAATCGTTGGCTAAATATCCTTTATCGCACTAGACCGACTAACAAACGACCGACAAAATAAACGCATACACTCAATGAAATTAATTACGAATTTAATAAAACAATATTGGCTTATCCTTACAGTTTTTTTACTGACTGCTATCGCAACGTTATCTTTATGGCCAGTGGAACATTTACCACAAGTCCCGGGAAGTGATAAGACGCATCACTTCATCTCTTATGGTGCCTTAATGTTACCGCTCGCGTTACGAAAACCAAAGCACTGGCTATGGATAGCCTTTGGCTTTGCGAGTTTTAGCGGTGCAATTGAGTTAATTCAACCTTACGTTAATAGATATGGCGAATGGCTTGATATGGCTGCCAATGTTGCAGGTTTAGCGTGTGGCATAATACTGGCTAAATTTATTGAATATTTGGTGAAAGGTAACACTAAGTAACACTTGATTACATAAGCTATACATGTGATTGATTATTAGTTGACCGGTATCAAGCTTGGTACATATTGGCGTGTTAATATTCATTTACTTTACTTAATCAAGCCAATTACCCTATGTCGACAAAAACTCCAGCACATCATCTTCCTGTAGCACATCCACCAAAGCGTTTTTGGCAAAAAGCATCATCCATAATCGCAAAAGGCAGCTTTGGCTTGGCTGCTATTGGCGTTGTGGTGACAATCATTTATGGCGGTGATGTTGAAGCCGATATTAAAGCTGCGCTTGGTGCCACCACCTTCTTTTGTTTTGCTGTTGGTGTTGTGTGTCAAACGATGGCAGGTACTAGCATTCCAAATTTAAAGCCGGCGCCAAATAATGTTGATCATTAACAATGCTACCAACGTTGTTTTAATCGTGATGCATGGGAATAGTGTAACGCTGATAATTGATAAGACCGAGAGTAAGATTAAGTAAAATAGACGTTTTTATTGATCGAAAGGACTAGTTTTAATCAAAAAAACATCCTAAAGTTCTAGTGGTTTAAAGTAAAAGACGTTATTTTATCTTTTCTGATTTTTAAGGGTATAGACCATGAAAAAGATGTTGCGGACACTATTTTCAGTTTCATTATTATTGAGCGTTACGCTCAGTAGTCATGCAGCAGTAATTCTACAATACCATCACGTGAGCGATAGTACACCAGCAAGCACCAGTATTTCTCCAAAGCAATTTGAAGTGCACTTACAGTATCTTAAAGATAATAATTTTAAAGTTGTACCTTTATCTGAGTTAATTGAAGGCATAAAAAAACAACAACCCTTACCGGATAAAAGCGTCGCTATCACTTTTGATGATGCCTATAGGGATGTCTTAACTCAGGCCAAGCCCATTTTAGACAAGTTTGCTTTTCCTTATACCATTTATGTAAACCCTGGCATTATCAATCGAAATGTAAAAAATGATGCCTCACATTATTTGTCTTGGATTCAACTCAAAGCGCTTTCAGATGAAGGTGTCATTATTGCAAACCATGGTTATGAACATGATTCAATGGCACGTATCACTGGAGGGTTAACGCAAGCACAATGGCTGAGTAAGCAAACGGAATTATTATTAAAAGCGGAAGCTATTATTAAAGAAAATACCGGTCAAAGCTGGCGATATTATGCTTATCCTTATGGAGAGTATGATGTAGCGGTGCAAGCATGGGCTAAAGCAAATGACTTTGTCGCATTTTCTCAGCAATCAGGAGCAATCGATTTATCGACTGATTTAACCAGCGTACCACGTTTTCCTGCCTCAAAACCGTACGATAAAATATCAGGTTTACGTGATAAATTAAACTCGTTGGCATTCAATATTAGTTTGAAAGGTGAGCAAGCCGAAACAACCTTTAAACACAATGAAGCCAAAAGTATTACCTTTGATATTGAAAGCGGTGACTTTTATAAATCGGCTTTAAATTGTTATATTTCTGGCTTAGGTAAGCAAAAAATCACCTGGCATGATGATAAGAGTTTTAGCATTAACTTTAGTAAAGATCTTCCCGTTGGCAGAGTTCGTGCTAACTGTACCGCGGCAAGTATCAGCAAACCAGGTCGCTACTATTGGTATTCTAAACCGTGGTTTATCTTAAAAGAGGATGGTAGCTGGTACCATTTATAAGAGGGTAAGTTTTTACCCTTGTTTCTTATCTATTGTAAATTATTGATAGAGAGCGACTATTTTTTGATAGTCGCTTAATAACTTATCATTGTCAATGCTAGGCACTTTACCTACAGCTTGCTCAGGTCTAAATATTGCCGATATCTTGCCTTCAGGATTGATTAATACTAATGATGCGCTGTGATCTACCCAATAGTTTTCATCTCCAACAGGTACATCAACCTCGCCTTTACTTGCCTCTTTACTTGCCTCTTTACTTGCCTCTTTACTAGTGATGGCATACATCAATCCTAAATTACGAGAGAATGGGAAGAGCACGTCGTGTTCTGCCCGCAAAGCTTTAAAGTTAGGGTTAAAATATCCAATGTATTGTTCAAGCTTTTCGGTGGTGTCTCTTTTAGGATCAACAGAGACTAATAACACCTGACTATTGTCGGCAATGGCGGTTATGTCTTCATAAATAAAATTGAGGTTTTGTAGGGTTGTTGGACAAACATCAGGGCAAGAGGTATAGCCAAAAAATACCAGTGACCATTTGTCGAGTAGCTGTGTGTTATTAAAAGGCTGACCTAGCTCATCAGTTAAGGTAAAAGCTGATATTGGCCGAGCCTGTTTATAATGCAAGGCATACTCAGGTGGCAGCATTTGCTTTGTTTGCGTCATAAGATGAAAGCCAACTGCGCCTGCACTGATTGATATTAAGGCAATAATGCCATAGATAGTTTTATTCATCGAAACCCTGTGTTTATTGTTACTAATTTATAATACTAAGTTATTGATAATAAATTTTACTCGTTATTTTATAAAACTAGCCCATGGGTAGCCAATAATGATCGAGTAGTAAAATAATGAAAAGCAACATTAAATGTATGATGGAAAATTTGAATGTTGCCATTGCCGTTTCTTCTTTTGCATGAAACTTGAGCTGCCAAGCATAGCCAAAAAAGATCAAGTTCAAAGTACAGGCCCCGACTAAGTACAACCAATTGCTCATGCCAACTAAATAAGGTAATAAGCAGACAACAAAGAGTAATACGGTATATAACAATATCTGTGTTTTAGTGAAACTCACTCCATGGGTTACCGGCAACATAGGTATATTAACTTTGGCATAATCATCTTTACGGTGAATAGCTAATGCCCAAAAGTGTGGTGGTGTCCAAGTAAAAATTATCAAGACTAATAATAAAGCGTTAGGTGCTACTTCATTAGTCATTGCTGTCCAACCCAATAAAGGAGGGATAGCACCGGCTAAACCACCAATAGTGATATTTTGCGGGGTAGCACGCTTTAAATACATGGTATAAACAAAGCTATAACCCACTAAACCCGCTAAGGTCAAAAATGCAGTCAGAGGGTTAACTAAGGCATAAAGCATAATAAAACCTAACAAGGCTATGGTCGTAGCAAACACAATGGCACTAGTGACGCTAATTCTACCTTCAGGTAAAGGCCTGTTATGTGTTCTGCCCATAACCGTATCAATTTTTTCATCGACGATATGATTAATCGCTGCTGCGGCTGAAGATAATAAAGCAATGCCTAACATTGCTGGTATTAGCAATTGCCACGGTAAACCTCCAGGAACAGACAAACTCATACCCACTAATGCGGTCAGTACGAGTAAAGCGACAACTTTAGGTTTTGTTATATCGTAATAAGCGCGCCAATTAGCAAAAACACTACTAATAGAAAAGGCTTGATGACCAGTGTTATTCGCTGGCGATATCGGTGACATTGTTTTATTAATAGCTTTACTCATAGAGAGACTCCTCGGAATTTTGTCTTAACTTATAAGCTAAGGTGATCAAACTTAGCATTAAAAAGGCGGCAACTAAATTGTGCGCAACAGCCACTTTAAGTGGCAACGAAAACCAAATATTACTGACCCCCAAACTGATTTGAATAATTAATAAACTCAGTAAAATAATAGCGGCACTTTTTATAGAATGAGTTCTTGCCTTGATAAAAACCATGATGGCTAACCAAGCGAGAAATAGACCCGTTATGATAGCGCCTAAGCGATGACTAACATGGATAGTGACTCGTTCATTATGGGCGAGGTGACCAAATTCATAACTTTCTTTGGCTGGAGGAATTAAGTCAAATGACTGTTCAAAACTTAAATCCGATAACCAGTCACCCTGACAAATGGGTAACTCTACACAACTCATCGCGGCATAATTTGATGAGGTCCAACCGCCAAGGGCAATTTGTGCGGTCAAAATAGTAATACCCAGTAGTGCAAAGCTACTGTATTTTTTAAGTTGCCAATCGACTAAATTCGCTCCTTGAGCGTTTATTCCTTTAGACTTAATGCGTAAATATAATAAAAAGAGTAAACACAGTGTGGTGAAGCCGCCGAGTAAATGCCCCATCACCACAATAGGCATTAACTTCAGCGTTACCGTCCACATACCTAGTGCAGCTTGGAAGATAACAACGCATAAAATGCATAGCGGTAGCAAGACCGGATATCGAACTCTTGAGCTTTTTGAAAAACGTAATTTTATTGAAAAAAAGGCGATAGCGGCAATAAGCAAGCCCAGACTACCAGCAAAATAGCGGTGAATCATCTCATTCCATGCTTTAGCAGGTTCTACCGGTCTTTCTGGAAAAGCTTGCTCTGCTGCTGCAATCTGTACACTAGTTTCAGGCACATCAACTAAGCCATAACATGTTGGCCAATCAGGGCAGCCTAAGCCAGCATGCGTTAAACGGGTGTAAGCGCCTAAGCCAATAACAACGATAGCTAAGAGCAAACTGGTTAGTACTAAGCGTCGTAATGTTTTTGTGTTTTTATTGTGTTCTGTCATTGAGTTAACCCACCTTAGAATATTTCAAAAGCTTTTTCATATCGGCGATAATAGCTTTACCAAAAGCGGGTTGTTGTTCCACTTTCTCTGGTGGTTGATGTCTTAAAATAATGTTACCTAAAGGATCAGCGATAAGTACTTGTGGCTCTAGAAGTAAGTTATTTATTTGATGTGTTAAGGCAAGCACACGCCATTGGCTCTTGGCAAGTTGCTTACTTTGCTGGGCAGAAAAAATATCTTCCTTGAGTAATACCGCAGTAACCCTTGGCATATCTTTTCCTAGCGCGACATAGCTGTTATGTACAGCTTCAATACTATGCAAGCATATTTCAGGACATACGTTAGGTAATCGATAAATAATAAGCCATTGTTTGGCAAATTCTGACTGATCAATACCTAGATCATTTAGCGTTAATGCCTGATTTAATAACTTGCCTTGATTGGTTACACCTAAGTCCAGCCATTGATTCTCTAAGGCTAATTTGGCTAATAATATCGGTAATATAAATACTGAAAGCAACAAGAGTAAACTGCGACGGTTTTTGTTTTTTGAGGAATGGTTGGAAGTATGATCCGAGTTATCGGTACTGATCAAAGTAGCACTATCACTAGAATCGTTTGAGTTAGCCATATGTTAACGCCTTATTTTTCTTTTATTATTATTAATAATGTTCGTTTACGTATTCTGTAAAACATTAGGTGAATTTTCGGCTGCAACACGGGTAGATTTTTGTGTTTTAATTCGCAAGCTAATCATCAATATTAGCCAAGCGATAGCTAAAGCGGCCCATTGAAAGGCATAGCCGAAATGCTTGTCAGCGGGCATCACCATTGGGTGCCAGTTCTTTATATAACCTAGGCTTTCTTTTGGGTCGACATAGATTACGAACGGTAGTAGCGGCTTATCAATTAACGGAGATATTAACGTTGAAAATTTAGTTAATTCAATTTGTTGTACACGTAATGGCCAACTTGGCTGAGTAAAATCTTGCTCCTGCAGCATTATTCCTTGCTCGACAATACGAACATGGCCTTGAAAGGTAAACTGTCCATGTAAGGGAGAAATATCAGGAAGTATGCTGCGGTCAATTGAACCCTGTACCCAACCTAAATTGACTAATACAGCATAAGTTGGCGTTTGTACCACTTGTAATACTCGATAGCCTAGAGAGCTTTTCTCCACTTGGTTATCGAGTAGGAATATATAATCACCATTAAAAAGGCCGTTTATGGTGACAGGAAAATCGTTAATACTTTCTTTACCGGTAAACTGCTTCTCCTTAGAAAGTTTGACTACTTCACTTAGGGTTAACGGCGATTCCTCATTTAGCTGAGTAATGCGGATAGTACGCTGATCTTTCTCAAAGCCGCGGTTATATTGCCAGAAAGACAATTTAACTAAACCAATAAAGACAATAAGCGTTAGCCCTAACCAAAGGGCGCTTCTTACTAATGATTTAGCTAATATTTTTTTTGGGAAGTCAGCGTACTGCAAAAAATCAGACCTTATAAAATATAGACAAAAACAAAAAGCATTACCCAAACCACATCGACAAAATGCCAATACCAGCTTGCCGCTTGAAACGCAAAATGATTCTCAGGGGTGAAATGACCTTTTAATATTCTAAACCACATTACGATTAACATAATACAGCCCAAAGTAACGTGCATGCCGTGAAAACCAGTCAATAAGTAAAAAGTATTACCGTAGACACCACTATCTAAAAATAGACGCATTTCTTCAGAGTAGCCGTGCGCGTATTCTAATACTTGAAAGAACATAAACGATACGCCAAGTAATATGGTGATACCCAACCATATTTTGAGCGGCTTACGCTCGTTTTTAATTAATGCCGTGTGAGCAAAATGGGCAGTAATCGAAGACGTCAATAGTAAAACGGTGTTAATCAAGGGTAAGCCAAACCAACCCATCGATGTGGTGGTAGTGCCATCAGGCGTTGTTAATAAAGGCCATTGAGCAACAAAGTCAGGCCAAAGTACCGCGCCAGTTGCAGCGTTATTACCTGCTCCACCTAACCAAGGTACAGAAAATACCCGTAAATACAGCAATGCGCCAAAAAATGCGGCAAAAAACATCACTTCAGAAAAAATAAACCAACTCATACCTTGGCGGAATGAATTATCCATTTGGTGTGAATACTTTCCAGATAAGGACTCTTTAATGACGTCACTAAACCAACCAACGAGCATATAGACAACAAGTGCAATACCCGCCAACAGTAAATAACCACCGTAACCACTTTGTTCATTTTTTAAATCGGTGACATAGTTAGCGGCGCCAAAGGCGATCATAAATAGTGCTATCGCGCCGACAATTGGCCAGTGGCTTTGACTAGGTACATAATAACTTTCGTATTCTTTATTAGTCATTTTCTATCCCTTTTTTCGAGTAGTACCCTATGACGACTTCTCGGTTATGTCATACAAGGTATAAGATAAAGTTAACGTTTTTATATCGGTAGGCAGTTCTAAATCAACATAAAACTGCAAACTCATTTCAACATCTTTTCCCGCAGCTAGCGGTTGTTGAGTAAAACAAAAACATTCAATTTTATGAAAGTAGTTTGCTGCTAAACCTGGTGATACTGATGGTACTGCTTGCCCGATAATGTCATGTGTAGCATTATTTTTTGCGTAGAATGATACTAATTTCATTTCTCCGGGGTGAACATCAATTTCATTAATGACCGGCTCAAACGCCCACGGAATACCTTTAGCGTTGCGGGTAATAAACTGTACTCTTACAGTACGTGACTCATCGACGCTACTTGCCGTATAAGCCACCGCAGTACTATTAGTTTTACCATTCAGGCCGGTAATATCACAAAACACATCGTATAAAGGCACTAGAGCAAAACCAAAGCCAAACATAGCAATAACGACAAGCAGTAATTTTTTTACTGTTTTATTGTTATTACTAATACTGATACCCGTATCAGTATTAGTATTTTTATTTATGTTGGCTTTGTGTTCATCAGTGCTCATATAAATTAGTGCTCGTGTTGGTTCGCATTATCAATATCTTGCTGCGGTGGCGGTGTACTAAATGTGTGGTAAGGCGCAGGGCTTGCTACTGTCCACTCTAAACCTATTGCACCATCCCACGGTTTTGCCGGTGCTTTTTCGCCGCCGCGAATACATTTTATTACTACCGCTAAGAAAATCAGTTGCGATAAGCCAAAGGCAAAGCCACCAATGCTGACCCACTTATTAAAGTCAGCAAACTGCAGTGCATAATCTGGAATTCTTCTCGGCATACCTGCTAACCCTAAAAAATGCATAGGGAAAAATAGTAAGTTTACTGAGATTAATGAACACCAAAAATGCCATTTGCTCAACGAGTCGTTATACATGTGACCTGTCCATTTTGGTAACCAGAAATAAGCACCTGCATAGATAGAGAACAATGAACCGGTAACTAGCACATAGTGAAAATGGGCTACAACAAAGTAAGTGTCATGATACTGAAAATCAACAGGCGTCATGGCTAACATCAAGCCAGAGAAGCCACCAATGGTGAATAAAATAACAAAGGCGATTGAAAACAGCATAGGTGTTTCAAAGGATAATGAACCACGCCACATAGTGGCTACCCAGTTAAAGACTTTAACACCAGTAGGTACGGCAATTAGCATGGTGCAATACATAAAGAACAGTTCACCAAATAGTGGCATACCTGTAGTGAACATGTGATGCGCCCAAACGATAAACGACAGTAAGGCAATTGATGACGTTGCATACACCATTGAGCTATAGCCAAACAGTCTTTTGCGTGAAAAGGCTGGAATAATGGTTGATACAATGCCAAATGCTGGCAAGATCATGATGTAAACTTCAGGGTGTCCAAAGAACCAGAAAATATGTTGGAACATTACGGGGTCACCGCCACCAGCAGCATCAAAGAAACTAGTACCAAAATAAGTATCGGTCAGTAACATTGTCACTACCCCTGCGAGCACGGGCATTACGGCTATCAACAAATAGGCAGTGATAAAAAAGGTCCAAACAAACAAAGGCATTTTCATATATGTCATGCCAGGAGCACGCATGTTCATGATGGTAACAACAATGTTGATCGCACCCATTATTGAAGATATACCCATGATATGAACAGCAAAAACGAAGAATGCAGTACTACCATTAGAGTAAGTCGTTGATAATGGTGCGTAGAATGTCCAGCCAAAGTTAGGTGCACCACTTTCCATAAAGAAAGAGCCCAATAAAATAGCAAAAGCAAAGGGAAGAATCCAAAAACTCCAGTTATTCATGCGAGGTAATGCCATATCTGGCGCCCCTAGCATCATAGGCAACATCCAGTTAGCAAAACCGGTAAAGGCAGGCATAATGGCGCCAAACACCATGATTAAACCGTGCACGGTTGTTAATTGATTAAAAAAGTCAGGTTCAACTATTTGAAGACCAGGCTGAAATAACTCAGCACGGATCACCATAGCTAAAGCGCCGCCGGTTAAAAACATAATAAAAGCAAACCATAAATATAAGGTACCTATGTCTTTATGGTTAGTGGTATACAACCAGCGTTTTATGCCAGTCATTTTATGTTCATCATGATGTTCGTCGTGCGAATCTTGTTCTATAACGTCTGTAGTCATTTTATATCCCCCTACTTCGCACTAGCAGCATCAACAGCTGCAGGTTGAACTAAATCACCGGTGTTATTTCCCCAAGCATTACGCTCATAAGTCACAACGGCGGCTATTTCGGTTTTGGTTAATTGACTACCAAAAGCAGCCATGGCAGCATTTTTCTTACTTCCGTTAATCACTATATCTAAATGAACAGCAATATCTCCCGTTGCAATCACACTGCCTTTAAGCGCAGGAAATACCGGAGGTAAGCCTGTACCTGTTGGTTGATGACAAGCAACACAAGCGGTCATATAAACTTTTTCGCCCATAGCCATTAATTCATCTTGGTTATAGACCTTAGCTAAATCCTCGACGGCTACTTCTGCAGTTATTGTCTCGACCACTTCTTCAGTAGTAGTTTCAATTGCTACGGATGCTGTTGCATCTTGTGTTGTACCTTCAACAGAATCGTTTTCAACAGCAGATTTAACATCAGATGCTTGCACGGCATCACCGGTATTATTACCCCAAGCATTACGCTCGTAGGTAACAACAGCAGCAATTTGTTTCATGCTCAATTGCTTACCATAACCTTGCATACCCGTACCTGCCTTACCATTAAATACTGTTTTAATGTGCGTGGCGATATCACCCATCGCTACTGGACTTCCCTTAAGTGCAGGAAATGCTGGCGGTAAACCAGTACCAGAAACTTGGTGACATGCGGCACAATAGGCAACATAAGTGGTTTCGCCTAATGCCATTAATTCATCCATAGGCACTGCTGCATTTAATGAGGCTTTTTCAGCTTCTGCAGCTTGGGCAATTATTTGATGCTGTTCATCAAGCCATTTGGCATAGTCTGCTTCAGATTTCACTTCAACGACGATTGGCATAAAGCCATGATCTTTTCCGCATAACTCAGCACATTGACCACGGTAGACTCCGGGTTCGTCAACTTTAGTCCATGCTTCATTGATGAAACCAGGGTTAGCGTCTTGTTTAACCGCAAAAGCAGGTACCCACCAAGCATGGATAACATCATCAGATGTTATTAAGAATCTAACTTTTTTATTGGCAGGAATAACAAGGGGTTTATCAACTTCAAGTAAATAGTTTTCACCTTTGATGGCACTAGTTTCTTGTTGATTTTCGTATTGTTCGCGTGGGGTCGAAAGCACAGAGTAATACTCGATATCTTGATCAAAGTATTTGTAATGCCACTTCCATTGAGAGCCTGTTATTTGAATGGTAACATCAGAATTTTCATTGTCTTCCATGGCAATTAAGGTCTGTGTTGCTGGAATTGCCATAGCTATTAATATAACAATAGGAATTGCTGTCCATAATACTTCAACCTTAGTGCTTTCATGAAAATCAGCAGGTTTTACTCCTTTAGATTTTCTGTGAAAAACCATAGACCAAAACATAGCACCAAAAACTATTACACCAATAGCAGTACAAATGTAGAGTACCAGCATATGTAAATCATATACTTCCCTGCTAACGGCAGTAACCCCTTTCGTTAGGTTTAACTGCATATCTGCCCAGGCTGAATTGGTAAATAGGCTTACCAACACTAGCCAAATTAGCTTATGTTTCCCCACACGGCATCTCCTCTTTGTCATTATAGAGAACAGATCTGCAGCAATGTACTTCATAACTCATTGAACTGAATATCTGTTGTTATTATTTTTATTAACTAACTAAAGCTCGGTTTAGGCATTATATCGTGATGTAAAATGGTGCATGACGAATATTACTTAATTTAGAGATCAGGTTAATTACCGACGTGAATAATAATCAGGCATGGCACTAGTGAACTAGTGTGACAGGATTAGCGCATCGACGTCTTTTTATTCTTTTTATGTTCGTTTTGTATGCGTTACTAGTAATAGAATTACGCTAAAAATTGATCTAGGTCAAATATTTTATAGCGAAGAAATAGTAAAAAAGTGATTTAATTCAATGGAGTATTAGCTCTAAAACCTATGTGAGCATTACCAGGGATAGCTTTTATTAATTTTAATAAAGGGGTTTTAAAATTGAAGAAAATTTCGTTGAAATTTAGAAGAGAAAAATATATGGAGACAAATAAAAACGCCATATTTCATTACCTAATGAGTCAGATAAAGAATATGGCGCATGATTTAACTGTAAGCTTGGTATTTAGTTACATCCAACGACCACTTCGAATAATACCGACAGCAATACCTTCAATATTAAATTCTTGATTAGCTAGATCGACTTTAATCGGAGAAAAAGCTTCATTCTCGGCATGTAAATAAACAATATTTCCTTCACGCTTAAAGCGTTTTACCGTGACATCATTTTCAACTCGGGCAACAACTACTTGACCATTTTGTACTTCAGTGGTTTGATGCACAGCAAGTAAGTCACCATCTAAAATACCAATATCTTTCATGCTTTCGCCGTTAACTCGCAAAAGGTAATCGGCCGCAGGGTGGAATAAATTACCATCCATTTTATAATGTTCTTCAATATGCTCTTGTGCCAAAATAGGTTCACCAGCAGCAACTCTACCTATCAATGGTAAACCTTCTGCTTCAAGCATTTCTTCAACTAAGCGAATGCCACGCGAGGTGCCGGCAAGCATTTCGATATAGCCTTTTTTTGCTAAAGCTTTTAAGTGTTCTTCGGCGGCATTAGCTGATTTGAAACCAAAAAATGTAGCAATTTCGGCACGCGTAGGTGGCATGCCTGTATCTTGGATTTTTACTTTGATTAGATCATAAATCTGTTGCTGTCGATTAGTCAGCGGGCGTAATTCGGTAGTCGAATCTATCATAGCTTTAGCCTGTAAATTTACACAGTGTTACTGGTAGTATATACAGGATTAGGTGAAAGGCAAGCCCCACTTGGCTTTATCTAACTATTTATTGTTTTACGTATAGTCCCTATTTCACAATATGATTAAGCCTAACTTTTATTGATGAAACGTTGTTAATTAATATTATATTGGTACGAATTGCTAACATTACTATTAATAATTAAGTTTATGGTTAATAGGCTATTAATTAACATTATCATGATCTAAAAATTAAATAATCATATATTCATTGGCACATAAAACCTTTGTTCACCAGCAATACCAAACACATGAAATTTGTGGTCTTGTTGTGTACAGGAAAAATGAATCAGGGTAGGCGCTCTATTGAGCAATAGCTAGTTATTGGGATTGAGAGCAACGCTGACCTGGAGCCTTTTAATCAGCAGAAGTGAGCAATAATTTAATGAAGTGGCTATAAGTCAAAACAGTTTCTTAGATACCCAATGCTCAAGCCAAATTATTTTTATCTAGTAAATTTAATTTAGTTTTGTAAGAATGACTTTAGCTAAAATAACATAAACGCACTAAATAATAACAAAAGGTTACTGATGCACTGGCGGAAAAAACTTGTTCAATCGTCTTTAATATTTGTAAGTGAAAAACTTACTGTTGAGGTTATTGAACAACGAAAATTTAACTCCGCTAGTTTAGCGTTAACACTCGCATTAGCGTGTGCACCTTATGCTCAGTGTGCCGAGTTAAATAATACTTATTCGTTCAATATTCCTCAGCAAAGAGCAGATCTTTCGCTCACTCAATTTGCAGAGCAAGCAGATTTAACGCTTATTTTCTCACTAGATAAAGTAAGCGCTACTACTGCTAATAAGTTAACGGGCAATTATTCTATTGAACAAGCCATTAAACTTTTACTTGAAGGTACTGAGTTAGTTGCAACATTGAGTGAACAAGGTCTGCTTTCCATAAATAATAAAAATGATTTGGGGAAGACAGATAACATGTTTAAAAAAAATACATTATCAACAGCAATTATAGCAATTTTAGCTTCAACTGCTTCTATGCAAGCCACTGCTGAAGAAAGTAATATTGCCGAAAAAGACGTTGAAAAAATAACCGTTACCGGTATTCGAGGCGCTCTTGGTCGCGCTTTAGACACTAAACGTGAGGCGAGTGGTGTAGTTGATTCTATTTCTGCTGAAGATATTGGCAAGTTTCCAGATACTAACCTTGCCGAGTCATTACAACGTATTACGGGCGTTTCAATCGATAGATCTGGCGGCGAAGGTCAAAAAATAACCGTGCGTGGTTTTGGTCCACAATTTAATACGGTACTAGTTAATGGTCGTCAACAAGCCTCGGAAGATCCCGGTCGTGATTTCAGTTTTGATACGCTTGCTGCTGAAATGGTAAAAACCTTAGATGTGCATAAAACATCTTCAGCAAAGGTGCAGTCAGGTGGTATTGGCGCTACGGTAAATATTGAAACCGCGAAACCTTTTGCAATTAATGGCTTTAAAATAGCAGGTAGTGTTAAAGCAACTTACGACGGAAATAGTGAAGAGACCTCACCACAAGCATCACTTTTGATAAGTAATACTTTTAATGATGATACTTTTGGTGCGCTATTCGCAATATCGTATTTAGAACGTGAAACGAAATTAAACCGTGCACAAAGTGCCGGTTGGCGAGAAAACTCATCTTTTGGCAAAGGTGCTCCTGTAACCGAGTCTGGTGAAGTTTATACCGGTAATATTTTTATTCCACAAAATTTTGATTCATTGGTTACCACAGAAAAACGTGAACGTACCAATGCCAATTTAGTCTTGCAGTATGCCCCCTCTGATAATCTTATTATTACCGCGGATGCATTATATTCAGATTTTGATGTTACATCTGATACCACCTCTTATGGTCATTGGTTTACTTCTGACAATGTTGAAAATGCTGTTGTTGATGCAAATGGTACTATCACTTCAATGTATCAAGAGACAGGTTTAGCAACAGATTTTCACGCTAAAAAAGCCGATCGTTTAACCGATTCTCTTTCTATTGGATTGAACTTTGATTGGGATGTTAACGATAACTTAAATATGAAATTCGATTTAAGTAATTCAACCGCTAAAAGAGAACCTAATAATGGTCGTGGTGGTAGTTTAGCGTTATTAGGTTACGCTAACCGCGTGCAATGGAATGTAGATGGTAATATTTTGCCTTATTATTCTGACTTTGCCACGCCAAATGCTTCAATTTATAGTGGTCAACAAGAAGGCGATGGGGTTAATCAAGATCCAAATAGTCCTGATTATGTGCCAGCTCAAGGTGTGTCTGATTATTTAGATACCGCTAACAGTCGTGCACACGTCATGATTCGTGACAGTAAAGAAGTTGAAGATGTCGTTACTCAAGTTAAGTGGGATAGTCTTTGGTTATCTGATGGAAATAATGGTTTCTCTGCGGCTCGATTTGGTGCCATGTATTCTGCTGAAACGAAAACAGTTAATTCTTGGGATAACACCTCTAGCGGTACCCATTGTACTTACTGTAATTACCAAGACTTCCCTGATGTTAGCGCCTTTCCACAAGAAGTATTTGATGCCGGTAGTGACTTTTTAAGTGATGTAAGTGGTAGTGGTCGTACACCATCACAGTGGTTAACATTTGATGGCGAAGCATTATTTGACTTCTTAGGTGCTGTTGAAGGTGTTGATTTTAACGCAGTAAAAACGAATAACTCTTTTGAAGTTAAAGAAGAAACTACCGCTTTTTATCTAGAACTCGATTTTGAGGGTGAGATAGCAGGTATGCCTCTCTACACTACCGGTGGTTTCCGTTACGAAAGCACTGATGTGACGGTAGGCGCTACACAAGCGAATGTTCAGCGATTAGATATTTTAGATGCCACTGAAATGCTAGCGGTGTATGGCCCAGCTTCAGGCTTTGATGAAAGCAGTAGTTATGCGCAGATTTTACCTAATTTCAGCACTAAATTAGAAATCACAGATGAACTCGTTGCACGCGCTGCAGCCTCAAGAAGTATTTCACGACCTACTTTAAGTAGCTTGCGTCCAATTACGTCTTTAGACACTGTGCGCCAGGGTAACTTACAGTCTTCTAGTGGTAATGCTGAGTTAGTACCGTTTAGCTCAGATAACTTAGACTTGTCACTTGAATGGTATTACGCGGATGCTAGTTATGTTTCAGCGGGTTATTTCAGAAAACATGTAGCTAACTTTATAACCAGCAGTAAAAACCCTAAAACTTTTGTTACTGCTGATGGGAGCTTGTTAACAGACCCTTCGACAGGAAGCGATGTGAGTGGCCCTGATGCAGGTGACCAAGTTGCCGTATTTACCAATACAGCGCCAAGCAATGGTGAGTCAGCAGTTGTTGATGGTTGGGAACTAGCGGCACAACATACCTTTGATTCTGGATTTGGCCTGTTAGCTAATGCTACGCTTGTTGATAGTGATGCCGAATTAGATAATAGTGATATTACTCAAGTATTTGCGTTAACAGGCTTAAGTGATTCCACTAACCTTATCGCGTTCTATGAAAGTGGTGCATTCCAAGGTCGTATTGCCTATAACTGGCGTGATACTTTCTTGTACAGCCTTACGCAAGGCGGCGGTGATGGGGTAACTTATGTTGAAGCTTATTCTCAGTGGGATGCAAGCGCAAGTTATGACATCACGGATGAAATTACCGTCTTTGTTGAAGGTATTAACTTAACTGAAGAATATACGCACAGTCGTGGTCGATTCTCTAATCAGATATTAGATGTTGTTGATAGCGGACGTCGTATTTCATTCGGTATACGTGGTTCATTCTAATTAATCTAGCTGTTTGAAAGGTAAGGTTTCTTTTGTTAAAAGAAACCTTACCTTCTGTATTTATAAGCAAGCAAATTTATAGTCGAGTTTGTTTGCCTATGCGTATAACCTGCTTATCTGCATACTAAAATACTTGGTTGTACATCATGAATAAATTAACAAAAACAGTGGTCATTGTCGGTGGTGGTATTGCTGGTTGGTTAACCGCTGGGCGTTTAGCGGCTAAACACAAAAGTAATACCGAGCAGGGTTTAAAAGTTATTCTTATTGAATCAGCCAACATTCCAGCGGTAGGTGTTGGAGAAGGTACTTGGCCAACCATGCGCAGTACGCTGAGAGCATTAGGTATTAGTGAAAGTGATTTTATTCGTGAATGTGAGGCCAGCTTTAAACAAGGCGCTAAGTTTGCCAAGTGGTTTGATGGCACTGAAGATGACTTTTATTATCATCCCTTAGTTTTACCGCAAGGCTTTGGTAAAACAGATTTAGCGGCACATTGGTTAGCTAAGCAAGCACAAACAAAGCAAAATCACAGTCATGTTAACTCATTCTCAAACGATGTGTGTTTCCAAGAAGCCATTTGTGAGCAAGGTCTAGCACCCAAAACCATTCGCCATGCCGAATTCGCTGATGTAGCCAATTATGCTTATCATTTAGACTCGGCAAAGTTTGCTGTGTTTTTACAAAAACATTGCCAAAAAAAGCTCGGTGTTACTCATATTGTTGATGACGTTACCGGTGTTAATTGCGCGGATAATAGCGCTAATAATGATACTACCAATAAAGGCGATATTCTTTCTGTAAGCACTGAAAATAATGGTGATATTGCTGGTGAACTTTTTGTTGATTGCACGGGTTTTTCATCACTTTTATTAGGCAAACATTACCAAGTACCTTTCAAGAAGTGTGATGACATTTTATTTATTGATACCGCGCTCGCGGTACAAGTTCCTTACGACTCAGCAGATTCACCTATTGCCTCGCATACAATTTCTACGGGTCAAGAAGCGGGTTGGATTTGGGATATAGGGCTACAACATCGTCGTGGTGTGGGTTATGTATATTCCAGTAAACACTCAACAGAAGCAGAAGCTAGAGCGGTTCTTGCGACATATGTTGGCGATAAATTTGCATCCCTTAATGTGCGTAAAATCCCTATTGTCAGTGGTCATCGAGAGAAGTTTTGGCAAAATAATTGTGTTGCCGTTGGTTTATCTGCGGGTTTTTTAGAACCGCTTGAAGCCTCCGCTTTAGTCATGGTTGAGCTCGCGGCACAAATGATCAGTGAGCAATTACCTGCTTCTCGAGAGGTAATGGATGTTGTGGCGAAACGTTTTAATGAAACGGCGTTATATCGTTGGGATAGAATCATTGATTTCTTGAAGCTACATTATATTTTAAGTGAGCGAACAGAGCCATTTTGGAGCGATAATCGTGATCCAACAACCATTCCACAAAGTTTACAAGACTTGATGACAGAGTGGCAATATCGTGCCCCGGCCGATCATGATTTTACCAGCAATAATGAAGTATTCCCTGCGGCGAGTTATCAATATGTACTTTATGGTATGCACTTTAAAAGTGATTATTGTCATACTCCGTACGCACTTGATGACGGTGAATTTGCTAATAGTCAGTTCATGAAAAACAAGCAATTAATTGACAAAGCGTTATCGTCATTACCGAGTAATCGAGAGTTATTAGATAAAATTAAAAGCTATGGTTTTAGCCGAATTTAGCTAAGCCGTTTAACCCACTTGGTATAACCGCTTAAATTTTAGTATCACCTAAAGAGTAATAATATATGGCACAGTTAGTTGCGATAGATAATAAAAATCACCTTAACTTAAAAGTAGATGCAGCTAAGGCTGAATTACATGGCGCGAACTTACACTTAGTGCCAGCCGTTATGTCTGAGTTTACCAATATGGCAGTACAGTATCCTTTAGTTATTACTAAAAATGGCGATACGGGGCAATTTGTCGTTGCTGCTATGCTAGGTTTTGAAGCGGGAGAAAATTTATTTTGGCGAGAGGGTCAATGGCAAGGTTTATACCTACCATTACAAATTAGACGACAACCATTTTTTGTTGGTAACCCTGAACAGAACAAAGATCAAGCGGGATCTGGCGATTATGTTGTCTGCTTTGATAGTGAAAGCCCAGCAATCTCCACCAATGAAGGCGAATCATTATTTGATGATAATGGTGGGGAAACTGAATATTTTCAACAAGCTAAGTATTGCCTTACTCAGTTATTACAAGGAGAGTTAGCTAATAAACAGTTACTTGAGCAATTAGAAAAGTTGCAGTTACTGCAAGTGATGAAAATGGAAGTTACTTTTGCTAATCAGCAAAGTACCACGTTAAATGGTTTATATACTATTGATACGGAAAAACTTGCCGCCTTATCCGCTGAGAACATATCGAGTTTACATAAAGCGGGTCTGCTGCAAGCAATCTATACCTTAATTACCTCGCTTGGCCAAATTCATCATTTGATTGATTTAAAAAATAAACAACTGGCTAGTTAGTTTTCATTAAATTGCGCTAAGCATTATTCTCGTTTGGAATTAAAAATTACTCATGTTTGATTTTAGCTTAAATAACCAAGCAAACTTAACAAAGCATATCATTGGCGATGAGGAAATTCCTTTACTTATTATTGATAACTTTGCCAATTCAGTTACTGATTTAATTGATTTTTCTGGTGATGGTTCGGCTTTTCAAGCGGATAAAAATAATTTTTATCCGGGTAAGCGTAAACTAATGCCAAGTGACTATGGTGAGCAGATATGTCGTCAATACTTGCCCCAATTTCATTCTTTTTTTGGCTGCTCACAAACGAGTGTGGCCAAAACAGTTATATCAGCCTTAGCTGTGGCAGATACCCCAGTAAATAAATTGCGGCCTATGCAAATGCTGCCTCATATTGATACTCCGCAAAGTAATCAATTTGCCGTAGTGCATTACTTATGTAGTAAAGAGCATGGCGGAACGTCTTTTTATCGGCATAAAGAAACCGGATATCAAACGATCACTCAAGACCGATTATATCACTATGCTAATCAAGTAAAAAAAGAAGCTATTGCTAATCAGATACATAAAAAACCTAAGTATATGCACGGTAGCGACAAACTATTTGAACAGCTATATTCAGTAGAGGCTCGTATGAATAGGGCTATTATCTATCCAAGTAATTTGTTGCACTCAGGCAATGTCAATGCGGCTTTAGGTTTGTCATCTGTGCCTCAAAAAGGACGTTTGACTATAGGTAGTTTTATTTTACTTGAGTAATTTTTTATTTTTTTGTTATTTTTTATTGAAAGCACTAGCGGAAAATTATTTGTCATTCGTCTTATAAAGTAGGCAATAGATAAAAAATAAAATTCACACTTAGCTAAACCTAAAAAGTGAAAACAATATTATGATAAAAGAAAGCACATTACACATCAGTTTTATGGCAGTAAGGCAGACAATGCGCAGAGTGATCTCGCGTATTGTACCACCACGAGAAGTGGAAGATATTGTACAAGAAACCTATGTACGTATATGCCAAGTTGAAAACAAAGAAGCGATTAAACAACCGCGCTCATTTTTGTTGAAAACAGCAAGAAACTTAGCCATAGATCACCTTAAACGGGCTGATGTTAGACTCGTTGATGCGGTAGATGACATGGCTGAATTTGAGCAATTTGTCAGTGGTGATGACGCAATATATCAGCAAGTCGCCACGGATAAAGAGTTTGCTCAATACTGCGAAGCAATAAGACAGCTACCAATACAGTGTCGTAAAGTGTTTGTTTTAAAGAAAGTGTATGGTTACTCGCAAAAAGAAATAGCGAAAAAATTGGCAATCAGTGAAAGCACAGTAGAAAAACATATTGGTCTCGGCGTTAAACGCTGTACCTATTTTATGATGCAGTTAACTAAAGAAGAAAGAACGGAAACAATGAAAAATAGTAAAAAAACACATCAAGTACGAGGGGATCGCTAATGACTAACGTTTATTCTCTTAATAATGACGATGATGCGATGTTTGATCAAGCTAGCATTTGGATAGCCCGAATGGATCGAAGCCTAACAGAATTAGAGCAGGCAGAATTTAAGACATGGTTGTCAGAAAATGCACAGCACCAAAAGTTGATCATAGAAATGGCCAGCATGTGGGATAAAATGGACTCTCTTGACCGACTTGCTGACCTGTTCCCGGTCTCTACTAAAGCTAAGTCAGTAACTAAGTCAGTAACTAAGTCGGCAGCTAAAGTAACACAATGGCCATTAGCATTAGCGGCCTCAATGGTACTGGCGTTATTTGTTGCTTTCTTTACCGATATTACCTTGAATTCTTTATGGCAAGAAGAGGCACAGTTTGTCCGATACGAAACAGCAGTAGGCGAAAGTAGCACTATCTACTTACCTGATAACTCGAAAGTTTTACTCAATACCGATAGTGTTTTATTAGTACGCTATACCGATGATTATCGGTTACTTGACTTACAACGTGGTGAACTTCATGTTGAAGTTGCTCATGACAAGTCTAGACCACTTAGCGTTGTTGCTAATCATAAAGTGATTCAAGCTGTGGGCACCGCTTTTAGCGTGCAAGTAAAGGCAAGTGAAATAGAGCTTATTGTCACTGAGGGTAAAGTCATTATTGGCCAACTCAATAAAGAGCAAGAGGTAAATGAAACTGCGCTTATCATACCATCGAGTTCTCTAGCTGTTTCTAAAGGAGAAATCGCCTCATTGGCCATCACGAAAGCCGGCATAGATAAAGTATCTGTTATAGATAAGAAATTGATCAAACAAAGTTTATCTTGGCGACAAGGTCATTTGGTCTTTAATGGTGAAACCTTAGCTGAAGCGATGGAAGAAGTGAGTCGTTACACCTCAGTAACATTCGAAATTGCCGATGAAGATTTGAAAAAAATAAAAATTGCAGGTCGCTTTAAAACAGGTGACATTAAAGGATTAATCGATGTGCTCAATCATAATTTCAATATTAAAACTGATCGGGTGAATAAAGGATTAGTGGTCTTAAGAAAACAAAGTTGATTACTCTTTAATTCAGTAAAAAAACTCCCTTAGCCAAGTAGGATTATGTTTCAGTTTACAACTGAAACCGGTTTTACTTGGCACTTTTAATTATTAATCATTCTTCTTAGACCGCATCACTTTACCTTGAAAGTGTCCTAGTCGAGTGCTCTTTTTTTAAAACAATAAAACAATAAAACAATAAAATAATAAAAGGATACCATTAGATGACCCCTCCTGAGCCTAATAATTCAATTCAAAAACTGCACGACACTGAAGAAATTCAAACTTCATTTTTATACGTATTATTCATCTCTTCTGTAGCAGCCATCGGTGGCTTTTTGTTTGGCTTTGACTCGGGTGTTATTAATGGCACAGTAACCGCGTTAGGAAACGCCTTTAATGCTAGCGATGTTGCAAGTGGTTTTAATGTCGCCTCGGTACTGTTAGGTTGCGCTGTTGGTGCTTTGATGGCAGGGCCTATATCTGATCGTTTTGGACGTAAACCCATCATGATCATTACTGCAATTATCTTTGCCATTAGCGCATTTGGGTCGGGAATATCAAGCTCGTCGGCTGAATTTATTTTCTATCGTTTGATTGGTGGATTAGGCATTGGTGCTGCATCAGTATTGGCTCCTGCATATATCGCCGAAGTTGCGCCTGCGGCTTTACGCGGTCGTTTAGCTACTTTGCAGCAATTAGCCATAGTACTGGGCTTGTTTACCGCTTTTTTAAGTAACTTCATCATTGCCTCTGTGGCGGGTGGTGCGGAAGCAATCTTGATGTTAGATATTGCAGCCTGGCGCTGGATGTTCTGGGTAGAGTTACTGCCAGCGGCACTCTTTTTAGTGGGCGTGATATTTATTCCTGAATCACCACGTTATTTAGTGGCTCAAGGTAAGATTGAGGAAGCCAGAGCAATATTTCGACGCATAGCAACCGGCGTAGAAAATGAGCAAATTGAAGAAGTTAAAAAATCCCTGCACGGTGATAAAAAACCTAACATCATGGATCTTTTTATTGAAGGTAAGAAAAAAATTCATCCTATTATTTGGGTAGGTATTGGATTGTCGGTATTCCAGCAATTTGTCGGTATTAACGTAGTTTTTTATTATGGCGCAGAGCTCTGGCAAGCCGCAGGTTTTGACGAATCCCAATCGTTATTTATCAACATTATCACCGGCACAACCAATATCATCTCTACCTTTATTGCCATAGCGCTGGTAGATAAAGTTGGACGTAAACCGTTATTACTGGTCGGCAGTGTAGGTATGTTTATCAGCTTAGGTGTGCTGACCTTTATCTTCGGTACCGGTGGTTTAGATGAGGCCGGTCAGCTGGCATTAAGCGATACGACAGGCACAGTGGCTTTAGTGATGGCTAATTTGTTTGTGGTGTTTTTTGGTCTAAGTTGGGGTCCTATAGTTTGGGTCTTATTAGGCGAAATGTTTAATAACAGGATCCGTGGTGCAGCGTTAGCTGTCGCGGCAAGTGCTCAATGGATAGCAAACTTTGCCATTACTATGACCTTCCCGATATTGTTAGGCAGTTTTGGTTTGGCTGGCGCTTATGGTTTATATACCGTTTCAGCATTGTTGAGCATATTCTTTGTAATAAAATACATAAAAGAAACATGCGGCGTTCGTTTAGAGGAAATGTAAAGTAGCTAAAATTCACTACGCTATGTTTTATAAATAATCATAGGCTTAGGTGATCATTAAGGACTGTATATGTATGACAGTCCTTAAATTAATCATATCCATTTGAAAAGTGATAAGTAAATATGAACGACCCTGTTAATCTTGTTGCCGACATCGGTGGCACCAACATCAGACTTGCCAGAAGTGATAGCAGTAACACACTTATCGACATTGAAACCTATCAATGTTGTGATTTCTCTTGTTTACTCGACGTAATTCAATGTTATTTAACAGAGAAGAAAATAACCGCTGCTAGTATTAATGCCTGCTTAGCTATCGCTTGTCCGGTAGATACTGACATCATCTCCATGACTAACTTACCTTGGCAGTTCTCTCAAACCGAGCTAAAAAAGGCACTTAAGTTAAATAAACTGATACTTATCAATGATTATACTGCGATAGCTATGGCTATTCCGATGTTAACGGATGAGCAAAAAGTCAAAATTGGGGGTGGTAAAGCGCTTTCGAATAAAGCCATTGCCGTGTGTGGACCGGGTACGGGTCTAGGGGTTGCAAATTTATTACCTATCGCTAATAAGTGGTATTGCTTTGGTGGTGAAGGTGGTCATGTTGATTATGCTGCAATCGGTGACACAGAAATAAAAACGTTACAATATATTCAGAGTGTTAAACCACGTGTGTCCTATGAACAACTACTTTCCGGTTACGGTTTAGAGCAGATATATCAAGCATTATTATCTATTCACCATGGTGATGTTTTGACTAAACCGACAACTCAATTGACCGCTAAAGAAATTAGTACGAAAGCACTAGATAATACGTGCTCATTTTGTCATCAGGCACTTGATTTATTTTGTAAGGTATTAGGAAGTTTTGCCGGTAATCTTGCTTTAACAATGAATACTCAAGGCGGCGTTTATATTGCTGGTGGTATCGTGCCTCGTTTTATTGATTTCCTTAGCGAGAGTGATTTTAGACTGCGCTTTGAGGCTAAAGGACGTATGTCATCTTTAAATAAAGAGATCGCCACGTATGTGATCACAGAGAAGCAACCAGGTTTACTGGGTGCTTCAGTGTATTTAAATCAAGTCATTGCGTAGGGCAATGAATAAAGGCAGAAAATCATCTTTTTTGTTTTAATTCACTTTGAATTAGAATATTTGAGGATGTTTTTCATCATGGAATATTTCAGTTTAGTACACTATTATTATAATCATAGGCAGGTATTGTGGGTTATAAATGGTATTCAATTCAGCACATAAAAAATCGGTAATTTACTTAACCTTGATCGTGTTGTTACTTTCTCCTGGTGTGGCTTTAAAAGCACATGCTAATGATATTCGTATACTTGCTCCTCGTGCTAAAATTGATCCTGTTTATGACTATTTTATTGAATTAACACGTTTAGTTTTAAGTAAAAGTGAACATTTATATCCGAAGAGTAAACTTGTTTTTGTGGCGCATGATGACGTAACGCAAGGCCGTAGTTTAATGCTCTTAGAGGATAACTATGTTGATATTCTTTGGACGGGTACTAATGCTAGGCGAGAATTACGTTATTTACCGGTACGTATTCCGTTATTTAGAGGACTGCTAGGCTACCGTGTATTATTAATTCGCCAAGAAGATAAAGAAAAATTTCTTCAAATAAAAGCACCAGAGCAGTTAAAAAAACTCAATGCTTGTCAAGGTGCTCATTGGCCAGATTCTGATATTTTAGAAGCGAACGGTTATCTTGTTTCAAGAGTAGTACACTTTAATGCCATGTTTAAAATGTTAGCTAAAAAGCGCTGTGATTATTTTCCTCGTGCAATATTTGAAGGGTATGCAGAGCAAAGGATTACTATGCAAAAGTACCCTAATGTTATTCTGATGGATGAGTTGATCCTTCATTATAATTTTCCTATCTATTACTTTGTTGAAAAAAATAATACGGTATTAGCTAAGCGATTAGATAGTGGTTTAAAGACCGCCTTAGATGATGGTAGCCTTATGAACCTAATGAGAACACATAGGGTTTCTAAGCACTTATTTCCTTTGGAAAAATGGCAAGGTAAGCGCTATTTTGAATTATCAAATGACATATTGGGCAGTGACTTATCACTGAAAAACCAACAATTCTGGCTCAATCTTAAAGCTCAGTAAATATAAATCATCACTACCTTAAAAACACAACTACTTAACTTTAAGCTGAATAACGATCATATTTTTACCTGTTACTTTTACAATGAGCTGGTCGTCTGGTTTCTTTTCATTCATTGCACAAAGCTTGATTAAATGACCAACAGGTACCGTGTAACAATCTTCATCCTGAGAGGTATTGACACTCATGTCGTCAGTTAGGCTGTAGGCAAAAAATAAGCTGTCTGCCAACATGGCAACAGTCGCAGTTTGTTGCTCAATATAGCCGTCAACCTCAGGGGTGAATGCGTTTTGATTAGTCATAACATTGAAGTCTTTAATACCGCCATTGACTAAAGCACCATGGGTTTTACTCGCACCATCAAAGCGAGCAATATCAAGTAAATGGGTTAGTTTATCAACATCACCATTTCGATGGTCGAGGTTTAAACCATTGCCTGCTATTAAGACTAAATTACGCTGATAACCAGAAAAATTAGAGAAGTCACCATCATTGTCCACACTGGCGATGCTTAAACGCCACTCAAAATCATCTAAACTACCACCATCGCTAATAGCTAGTTCAGTGGTGTGACCTAAACCATTTTTCCAAGGCACTAGTGTAAACTCATCAGGTGTAGTTATTTTAATATTCAGATTAGACATTTGTTATTCTCTGGGTGATTTTAGGCACATATTACCGTCATAATTAGGGGTTGCAAGTCTATTTTACTGAGTTATTTACTTTAACCTTTTTAGTTCGATCATTCGTAATCTGATGTACTTTTAGTGCGGACAAATATAAATACTTGCTAACTGTTATCTGCTCACGTTAGAATCTGCTCGCGTTGTTAGTCTAACTAACAACGCACACTTGTCGGAGTGCCAAAGGCTGAGATCGCGAAAGCGGGATCCGTAAAACCTGATCAGATTAATATCTGCGTAGGAAACAAGAGAGAGCAATTAAACCCTATTACTTGGGGTTAAACTATATTATTTGACCCTCTTCTTTAGCTAAACAAACTCCGCCTATTTTTTAAATTTAAATTTTTTAAAACAGGTAGCGACCATGAGCAACACCACCAATAAGACGCAAACACGACGTGAAAAGCGTGAATCGGCAGCAGCATTCTTAAAAAATGTTTCAGACCAATCTTTTCCTAATTCCAAAAAAGTTTATGTACAAGGGAAAATCCACGATATCAAAGTAGGTATGCGTGAAATCACCTTAACCGATACGCTTATTTCTTCAGGGAAAGGCGCTAGCAAAGACAGCCCCGTTTACGAAAAAAATGAACCGCTTTGTGTTTATGATACCTCAGGTTTTTATACCGATGAAAAGGTAGAAATAGATGTTCATCAAGGTATTCCTCGTTTACGTGAAGCCTGGATTGATGCCCGTGGTGATGTTGAACTTTTAACTTCTACTAATTCACAGTTCGCGCAACAACGCCTTGATGATGAAGGTGTTGACGATATCCGCTTCGATAATTTGCCGCAAATGCGTATTGCTAAAAAAGGCAAAAACGTTACCCAAATGCATTACGCTCGCCAAGGTATTATTACCCCTGAGATGGAATATATTGCGATTCGTGAAAACTTGAAACGTGAAGAAGTAAAAGATGCAACCCTACTGCTACAACACAAAGGCCAATCTTTTGGTGCCAGTATTCCAGAAAAAATCACGCCTGAATTTGTCCGTGATGAAGTAGCTCGCGGTCGCGCTATTATCCCCGTAAACATCAATCACCCAGAATGTGAGCCAATGATTATCGGACGTAACTTTTTAATTAAAGTTAACGCGAATATTGGTAACTCAGCGGTAACCTCTTCTATTGAAGAAGAAGTCGAAAAGCTTGTTTGGTCAACTAAATGGGGCGCAGATACGGTAATGGATTTATCGACTGGCCGTAATATTCATGAAACGCGTGAATGGATTATGCGTAACTCACCTGTACCTATTGGTACCGTACCTATTTACCAAGCACTTGAAAAAGTCAATGGCGTAGCTGAAGACCTAACATGGGAAATTTTCCGCGATACGCTCATTGAACAAGCAGAGCAGGGGGTTGATTACTTTACTATCCATGCGGGCGTTTTATTACGTTATGTACCCATGACAGCTAAACGTGTTACCGGTATTGTTTCACGTGGTGGTTCCATCATGGCGAAATGGTGTTTAGCGCATCATAAAGAAAACTTTCTCTACACCCACTTTGAAGACATCTGTGAAATATTAAAACAGTACGATGTATCATTCTCATTAGGTGATGGTTTACGTCCAGGCTCAGTAGCTGATGCTAACGATGAAGCACAATTTGCTGAATTACATACCTTAGGTGAGTTAACTAAAATAGCATGGCAGCATGATGTGCAGACTATCATTGAAGGTCCAGGTCATGTACCGCTTCATATGATTAAAGAGAACATGGAAGAGCAACTTAAGCATTGTGGTGAAGCGCCTTTTTATACTTTAGGGCCATTAACCACAGATATCGCGCCGGGTTACGATCATATTACTTCTGGTATAGGTGCCGCTAATATTGGTTGGTACGGTTGTGCCATGCTTTGTTATGTAACGCCAAAAGAACATTTAGGCTTACCCAATAAAGAAGACGTAAAAGAAGGATTGATGACCTATAAAATTGCCGCGCATGCTGGCGATTTAGCGAAAGGTCATCCAGGAGCTCAAATTCGTGATAATGCCATGTCTAAAGCGCGTTTTGAATTCCGTTGGTACGATCAATTTAACATTGGTTTAGACCCAGAAAGAGCGCGTACTTACCACGATGAAACTTTGCCGCAAGAGTCTGGTAAAGTCGCGCATTTCTGTTCTATGTGTGGTCCAAAATTCTGTTCAATGAAAATTTCACAAGAAGTACGAGAGTACGCCGCTAATCTCGAAGGTAAGAGTGATAAAAATGCGATTAAAATTCAACTGCTTGATGAGACAATTACCTTGATTCCTGAAGGAATGGCTGACGAAGCGATTGAACAGGCGATGCAAGAAAAGTCTGCTGAGTTTAAAGCAACGGGTAGCGAAATCTACCAATTAGCTGACTAACGGCGGCGGATAAACAATGAATATTGCCATTGTTGGCGCAGGATTGATGGGGCGATTACTTGCCCTGTCTTTGCTTCGTAATGAACAGCTTCGACAAAAACAGTCTCATAGCGTAACTATTACTTTATTTGATAAAGACAATAAACTCGCCCATAACAGTGCAGCTTATGCTGCCGCGGGATTGCTAACACCGTTGGGTGAATCACTGCATTGTGAGCCTAATATCGTTAGCATGGGTTTTGAGTCATTAGGTTTATGGCCGGCTTTGCTCGACAGTTTGCATGAACATACTTTTTTTCAACAAACTGGCGCTATCATGGTAAGTCATGAGCAAGACAAAGGTGATTATCAACGTTTTGTTAGACACCTTAATAATAATTATCCCGAACATACCAAGCACGCACTTAATCGTGCAGAGCTTTTAGCATTAGAGCCTGAAATAGGGCGAAGCTTTAACCAAGCATTATACCTTCCACAAGAAGGACAGTTGGGTAATCGCCGTTTATTAGTCGCACTACGCAAGCAACTTGAAACAGAAGCTCAACATCCAGTCACAGGAAACCGATTGGATTGGTTAAGTGAGTGTCGAGTCACTGGCATTGATGTCGCTGAGCACACCACTAAAATTAGCTATCAGCAAAATAATGTTAACCAAAGTCAACAATTTGATTTAGTGATTGATTGTCGTGGTACGGGGGCAACCACTAAACAAAGTAATAGCACCTGTGCACCAATGACGGATTTACGTGCTGTCAGGGGCGAACTGTTTCAGTTATATGCTCCAGCGGTTAATATTTCAAGGCCAGTTCGCTTAATGCATCCAAGGTATCAGCTTTATATTGCACCCAAGCAAAAGGGTTTTTATGTAGTGGGTGCAACAGAAATTGAAAGTGATGATGATTCTCCTATGACAGTGCGCTCAGCAATGGAACTACTCAGTGCCGCGTATAGCGTGCATCCGGGGTTTGCGGAAGCCAATATTCGACAACATGTCAGTCAATGTCGGCCTGCCTTTAGTGATAACCAGCCTAAAATTACTGTGCAAGATTCACTTATTCAAGTAAATGGTTTGTTCCGCCACGGTTTTTTGATTGCACCTGTAGTGCTTGAACAAACCCTTGCGGTTATTGCCAATCGAATAAATAACACCGCAGCAGCTTTACCATACAGTGACTTATTACCCGTAGTTGTTGACGGTAACTATACTTGGGATATAAACCAACCAAGCAGAACTTTACAGGAGTCATCCTATGAACATTCATATTAACGGCACAGCCTACCCGCTAAGTAATGAAACACATATTAGTGTCAGCTCAGCGTTAACGTTGTATTTTATTGAACCGCAACAAAGTACCTTTGCCGTGGCGCTTAATGGTGATTTTGTCGGTAAATCAGATTACGACACTACCATGGTAAAAAATGGCGATAGCCTTGATGTCTTACAACCTATTCAAGGGGGCTAAGTTTAATGTCATTGAATATCTACGGACAAAATTTAGATAGTCGTTTGCTTATTGGCAGCGCTTTATATCCATCACCACAAGTGATGAAACAAGCGATTTTGGCCAGTGGCTCACAGGTGGTAACTCTGTCGTTGAAACGTCAAAATCCGGCAGAGCAAGCAGGTCAACAAATATGGTCTTACTTACAAGAAATCGTAACCGAAGTGAACGGTCACTTACTGCCCAATACCGCTGGTTGTAAAACAGCGAAAGAAGCGGTGACACTGGCGAAAATGAGCCGTGAAATATTTAAAACTGATTGGCTGAAGTTGGAAGTGATTGGCGATGATTATAATTTACAGCCCGATCCAATCGAGTTACTGCGTGCCGCCGAGCAGTTAATAAATGATGGCTTTAAAGTCTTACCGTATTGCACCGACGATCTCGTTTTATGCCAGCGCCTTTATGATTTAGGCTGTGAAGTGATTATGCCGTGGGCGTCACCAATAGGTACAGGTAAAGGTTTGATGAATCCTTATAATTTGGAAACGATTCGTTTACGTTTACCCGATGCCACCTTGATATTAGATGCAGGTATTGGCAAACCTTCAGATGCTTGTTTAGCGATGGAAATGGGTTATGACGGAGTATTGCTTAATAGTGCTGTAGCGCTGGCGGATAATCCTGTGTTGATGGCGAAAGCGTTTGGACAAGCGCTGCAAGCTGGCGAGCAAGGATATGTGGCGGGAATAATGCAACAAAGACAAACGGCCCATCCGTCAACCCCGACACTTGATACTCCATTTTGGCACCAAAACAGCTAATAAATGCGTTGTTATTTAACACTACTGCCGCGTTGAAGATGCTCACCTAGTAAACTAGGCTGCGCGTATTCGCCTTGCATTAGCGTCAACTAACTTAGCCTTTAAGCTATTTACTTCTTTAGCTTATTTTAAATACAATAAAAAAAGTGAATAGGATGACAGGCATGATTGATATAACTAATAAAAAACCAATAATTTGGACCATTTCGGGTAGTGATTGCTCTGGTGGGGCAGGCATTGCTGCTGATATTAAAACGGGTCATGGTTTGGGTGTTGAAGTTTGTCATCTTATTACCGCCAATACCGTACAAAATTCGCAGCAACTGCTGTCGGTGAATGCTGTTTCGGTTGAGATATTACAGCAACAAGCCGCGATATTAATCGATGACAAACCACCATCGGTCATCAAAATTGGTTTAGTGGCTAACGTAGAACAAGTATTGTGGTTAGCTAAGTTACTTGAGCAATATAAACAGCTCATGCCTAACTTAATCAGTGTTTATGATCCCGTTGGTCAAGCCAGTGTTGGTGGTAGCTTTAACGCACTTACTTTGCAGCAACTTACCCCCTTATTACAGCAAGTTGATGTGATAACCCCTAACTTGATGGAAGCGAAAAGTTTAGCGAAATTAACCGATGAAACAGATGTCGAAGTACTGGCGAAAAGAATATTTAAAGACTTCGCTATTAACAGCATTATTGTTAAAGGTGGTCATAGTTTAGCTGATGAAAATTACTCGACAGATTATTGTTACCATCAATTAAATCAATTGAATGGCAAGCAAGATAACCAGGAGAAAACGCAAACAGCGATTAGTTACCAGTTAAGTGCCAAGCGTGTTGAAAGTCATTACAGTCATGGTGGTGGTTGTAGTTTTGCCACGGCATTATCCGCTTTCTTTGCTCAAGGTTACTTAGTGCGTGATGCTTTTACCTTAGCTAAAGCCTTTATCAGCCAAGGTTTACAGGCTAGTGAGCACATAAGTCAATCATTCGGTCATCAATATTATGGTGCCTTTATGCAACCCCATTGGTCACATGCATCATCTATTTTGGCGTCATCCTTTCCTTATGTGAACGATGAATTAAGTCGTCAATATCACAATTTATCGTCATTTAACGCGTTAAACTTAGCAGGAAAAAAGCTAGGTCTTTATCCCGTCATTGATTCATTATATTGGCTCAAGCGATTATTACCGCTAGGATTAGAAATCATTCAGTTACGCGTGAAAAATCTTAGCGAAGACGAGTTAGAACGAGTGATTTTTGAAGCGGTAGAACTGGCAAAAGACTACGGTACTCGCCTATTTATCAATGATTACTGGCAGTTGGCGATAAAACATGGCGCGTATGGTGTGCATATTGGTCAAGAAGACTTACAAGATGCAGATCTCACTGCAATTCAGCAATCAGGCATGCGTTTAGGTATTAGTACCCATGGTTGTTATGAGTTTTTATTAGCTCAACAATTACAACCATCTTATTTAGCTATTGGCGCAATTTATCCAACCAAAACGAAAGATATGACGGGGCAAATTCAAGGAGTAGATAACTTAAGACAAGTGTTAGCATTACGACCTGAAAATATGCTACAACAAATACCCGTGGTGGCTATTGGGGGAATAAACCTAGCGCGTGCAGCAGAAGTTGTCGCAACAGGCGTAGAAAGCATTGCCGTAGTTACGGCGATTACTGAAGCTGATACGTCATACGGTATTTCACCGGAGCAAGCAGTGACTAAGTTACAAGCCATAGTTTTATCAAGCAACGATTTTAGTATTGCTTAGCTTTATCTACTATCAGATAAGTTAATACAACAATTAAGGATAACGATGAAGTTTCTAGAAAATAAAATACCACCACCTTTAGTAGCGATACTCATTGCTGCAGGGATGTGGTGGTTAAGTATAATTACACCAGTCATCTTATTAACAAGCACGCTAAAAATAACCTTAGTTATTACCTTTATGATTGCAGGTATATTCTTTGCCCTTTCAGGCGTTATATCTTTTCGATTGGCCAACACTACGGTTAATCCGCTCAAGCCTGATAAGGCAAGTGCGCTGGTAACCTCAGGAATTTATCAATTTACTCGCAACCCTATGTATGTTGGTTTCGTTGCGTTTTTATTTGCTTGGGCAAGTTATTTGGGGTCTGCGTGGGGCGTTGTTTTAATTATGATGTATGTAGCTTACATTCAACGTTTCCAAATTGCCCCTGAAGAAAGAGCGCTGACAGTATTATTTAAGGATGAATTTTCAAACTATAAAAAACAGGTTCGCACTTGGTTGTAATCACTGAAATAGGTGTCATTAGGTACCTCAGAAGTAGCTCAAACTAATCGCGAGTTATTATTCATTTCGGTGAGTATAAAATAGCCAGCTATAATTTTAATAACATCTAGAACTTTGTTGGGCCTTTTATTGATATACCCAACTTATAACTTGGAGTATTATGATGATTAAACTTAAAATACAAGCAGTTGGTGCGGGTGTAGGGTTGAACTCCCTCAAGAAGTACTAAAACAATTACAAACCAGTGATGGAGAGACTATCTTTTTAGAGAATATGTTTGATGGTAGTTATCGATTGACTAAACATGATGATAAGTCCGCAGAGCTAATGATGTTAGTTGACGGTCAAATGCATGAAGAAGACTCCTAAAAAAGAACAACTAAAATATGGCTAAATATAACGTAAGAAATGAATATGAGTCGTAATAAACTCCTGCGTTACCAGCAAAGCTCTGTTGCTAAGGTATTTGAAAAAGAAACAGCGCTTATTGCTCAAATTCAAGCCGGAGAGTTCAAGCAATGTTTAATGCTGTGGCAAGCTAAAGAACCTACTTTAGTATTACCAGCAGGTAAAAAATGGCCTGAATCAGACGCACTTAAAGCGGGTTTGTTGGCGGATAAATGGCTGCTACATTCGCGTAAAACTGGCGGTGCACCCGTACCGCAGTGTCCTGGTATTATAAATTTATCTCACCTGTATCTTTGGTCAAAAGATACCCCTTATTCAATCCCCCAAGCTTACGAAAACTTATGTACAGTGTTACATGGTTTTTTTCGTCAATTTAATTTAGTTAGCCAAGCGCATGCGACAGAATTCTCTTACTGTGATGGTGACTACAATATTAATATTAATGGTAAAAAAATAGTGGGTACTGCCCAGCGGGTGATATTAAAAAAAGGGGGCGGCAAGATAGTATTAGCGCAAGCCTTTATTCTGATTGATGTGTTACTCGATGAGATCATAAAGCCGGTGAACTTATGTTATCAACTATGTGATAAAACCGAGCGGGTAAAAGCGCAGGTTCATACTGCGCTGTTTGAAAATATTACTGAGCGACCGACAATCGATCAGCTGTATCAACAGTTAACTCAAGCTTTTGTCGATAGTGCTTTATATTCATAAGAACATTATCAATATAGCGATTATCAAGCGGCGAGTTAATGAGTATTACATGCCGCCATTTAGTTGTAAGTAAAGATCGGCAAACTTAACGCGCTTTTTATAGCCTTTGAAAAAGTGTTTATGAATAACATTACCTTTGTTATCAATGACTACTACACCAGGGTAAGGGATACCATAATGTTCATTGTCTGCAGCATATTCAGCGTTAACAATATCGTAGGCCAACATAGTTTGTACTTTTTGGTCAGAAAGTAATGGATAACGTATATTTTTTTGCTCAGTAAAGGTTTTTAAAATATCAGTACTATCATTAGAAATAGCGGCTAAGCCATAGCCTAACTTAGTAAATTGTTCAGCATGATTATTCAATTCTATTAGGTGTTTTTTACAAAAAGGACACCAATCGGCAGAGCGAAAAAATAGGATGATCAGGCCCTTATCACCCCTAAGTTGTTTGATATTAACTGGCTGCTTTAGCGTATTAATAACAGATATTATCGGTGCTTTTTTACCAAGAGTTGGGCCGACATCAATCGATGTATTGGCTGAGGCGTTATTAGCGAGTAATAATAGTAGCGAAAAAATTGAGATGACAATGTTTTTCTTTAAGCTTAAGTTTTTTATGTTCTTCATTTACGTAACAGCCTTTATTAATTATTACCTAAAAGACCGTGTGCTGAAGTAAAAATTTCAATATAAGCTAACGCTATTTTATTTAATAAACTTAGCTCAACATTTTATTACCGCGTTTTAACCCAACCATTTATTTAAAAGGGCTTTAGCGGCTTCTTTTTCAGGGAAATTTTGCTCGCTATCTATTGCTTCAATTAAATACTTTTTAGCTTCTACTTCTCGTGATAGAGCGAATAAAGTAACAGCAATATGATATTTCACTTCAGCATTATCAAAATCTTTTGTCAGTGCTAAACGAAATAAAGCAATCGCTTGTTTATGTTCACCCATTCTACTTTTAATCCAAGCAAGCGTATCAATAATAGCGACATTTTCAGGTAAGTAATCATAAGCTTGTTGGGCATATTGCTTAGCTTTTTCGGTATTACCCAAGGTAAATTCAACACTGGCAGCATTATTCAATAAAATAGGTAACGGACCATATTTTTTCATTAATGCTTGGTAATAGTCAGCCGCTTTCTGGATTTGTTCACTGCCTTTATAGCTATCAGCTAAAGCGATAGCCACTAACATGTCATTGGGATATTTCTTTAACCAATTTGTTAATGGTCTTATCACTTTACTTTGCTTGTCCTGAAGTCTGTAACTACGATATAAACCGAGAATCGCTTGTTTTTGATCAGACTTTTTTAATGCTTGCTGATAAAAATCAATGGACTGTTTGCTATCCCCTAATGCAAGGTATAAATCACCCTTGAGTACTAAAGGTAAACTGCTACTTTGAGTAATCTCAGCGATGGATGAAATCAGACTTAATGAAAATGCTTCATTTTTGTTTTTGATAGTCAGATTTACTAATCCAAGATAAGCAGGCAAATATTTATCATCAGCGATAATGGCCTTTTTATAAGACTTTATCGCGCCAGCATTATCTTTCGCTTTAAGTTGCGCCTTAGCTAAAGTGATCAGTGCTGTGGTTTTTTTACGAGATTTTTCAACATAATCTCTTAATGCAAGCACGGCTTGTTGATGTTTATTTTGTTGCTGATATAACTTGGCAATGGTTAATAAAGCTTGTGGCTCTTTTGGATTCAAACCAATGAATACATCAACTAAATCAATCGCTTCATCCAATTTGTTTTGCTTAGCTAAGATACGGCTTAACTTTAGCACTACATAAAAATCATTTGGGTTTTGCGCATATGATTTGTTTATCCAAATCAGCGCGTTATCAATATCTTTTTTGAATAAATAACTGTCAGATATTTCAGTCATCAATAAAATGTTTTTATCAAAAATAGCGAGCTTTTCTTGTAAAAATAGCAGTGCTTTATCGAAGTCACCGGCAATATTATCCATACGTGCTAAATGCACCATAGCAATAAAGTTGGTTTCATTTAACTTTAGAGATTGTTCAAATGCGGCTCTGGCTTCTGGTATTTGCTCATTTAAACCATAGAGCATACCTATACGCTGTTGGAAAAAACTATTTTCTGGAAACTCAGCGATTAATGACTTAGCAATATTAATCGCTGAAGAATATTTTTTAGTGCTTTGGTATGAATCAATAAGTAGTAATTTGATTTGTGTGCCATTAATCTCATTATCTTTAATCGCAGAAAGAGCTTCGATTGCTGCTTGATAGTCACCCGATTGCATTTTACTGCGAGCTAAATTACTTATGCTGACAGTAGACTTTGGATAGCTATCAACCACTTTTTCAAAATAAAACTGAGCTTTTTCACTGTCTTCTAACTGTAAATAAGTTAAACCAAGTAAAGTTAAAATATCTGGGTTACCTGGGCGGGCAACATTGGTTTTCGTTAGTAAGTGCCGAGCTGAATTTAAATCACCTTGCTCTATTTCAATACTGGCCAACATACGGACACTATCAATATCAAATTCAACATAATTTAGGTAATAACTTAGGTAACGATGCGCATCATTTAAGTTACCAAATTGAAAATTAGTTAGCCCAGCTAAAAAATAATAGTCTGGCGTGTTTCTCATTACCTCAGGCGGAACGGCGGCTAAGGTTGCAATGACTTCAGTTAACTTATTCTTATCCGAACTGCCTTTTTCTTTATCACTATTAGGCAAGCTAACGTTGATGATGGCTTTTAAATATCCAGCTCTAGGCTCATTAGGGATTTCTGCAAGAATATAATCTACGTGAGGCAGTGCTTGTTGATACTCCTTTAGTTCAATATGCAGCATAGCCTTGGTTAACCGAGCAGATAAGTGTTTGTTATTGATCTTAAGTGCTTCATCAATAGCCATTAATGCGCCTTGGCGATCGCCTAAGCGGTGTAAAATCTTGGACTTTAATACCCAACCATTAATGAAAGGTTTTACACTGGCAAGCGATAAGTCAATGTAGGTGAGCGCTTGATCAACGTTTGATTCTTGCAAAGCAACTTGTGCTCTTCCTAATAAAGCGATTTGGCTTTTAGGTTGTAAACTTAGTGCAGATATAAAGGCTTTATCCGCTAATTTATATTGTTTTTTGCCAATATAGGCTTGTCCTCTGATAAGTAATAATTCGCTTTCTATTTTCTCGTTACGTTGCCCTAACTTAGCTATTTTTAACGCGTCATCATACTTAGCTTGTAGGACATAAGCTTGCCCATACAAAGTAATTAATCGATCATCATCGACCTTGCCATCTCTTGCTCGGTCTAATTCTATTTGTGCAGCGGAGCCATTACCTTGGGTAATCAGTATTTGTGCCATTAAAACCCGAGACGGCATATGTGTAGGGTTTTCTTGAATAATATTTTTTAAATGGATAACAGCACTAGCAAACTCTTCATTTTGAAAGGCGATTAAGGCTTGTTCATAATTGGCATTAAGGTTTTCGTTAGCAAGCGTTGAAGAGGAAATGAACAATAATGAGAGTAGGGAAGCGCGTATACTATTTTTTATATTCATGTGATACCGATTTTAATGATGTGTTTCTATATGGCGACAATGCATGTTTAATCCTACCCAAAAGCTAAATACCATAAGAAAAGATAGCCAGACAGAAGAAATAAAACGATAAAATAGTAACACTGATAGACACTTAGTTGATAAACATTTATCTGAAATATAAGGTGATATTTTTAAAGGTTATTGTCAGTTTTTTTTACAGTAGTGCGCTTTACTCCAATGTTACATTTACGTAACATAGCTAAAGTGTTGTTATATGGCGACAATGAAATAGTGGAACAATAATTGCTTATAATGATGTCAATTAGTGATGAGTTCTAAATAAGCTGTTCATCCTCTCTCTTCAATCTGAAAGTGATAACGTATAAGACTATGACTTTAATTAAAAATGTATTTAAAATTCTTGCAGTAACTGCTTTATTTTCATCGGTAAATGTATTCTCAGCTGATTTTCTCGTTGATACAACGATTGATGATGCCAATAATGATGCGGTTGGTGGATGGCAATATGAAATTGATAAAATGGATGTTCAATGGGCTAACGATGGCTTAATTACTGTTGATATTTATACTAATTTTGTTGATTACAACAATGAATATAGTACAGGTAGCGGCAATGGCAATATTGTCATGGGTGACCTTCTTATTGGTACCGACGGTGCTAATTCTCCGTTTGACTATGCCTTCGTATTATCTGATGCTGATAGACAGCGCGATAAGTACTGGGAAAAGAATCACTGGGATAATACTGGTACTTTAACTGAAATTGGCTCTACCGTGACAGCGAAGCAATACCACAATAATTCTAGCTCTGTTCAAACAGGCGAAATAATGGCCGGTAATACCATTGGTGCAGGGCAACAAAGTGCTTGGTCTGTCGACAGACAAAATACGGGTAATAACTATGACAACTATGATGTCATTAGTTTTAGCTTTAACGTCAATGGTATTGATGTTTTTCAAAATGCTTCACAACTAGCATTTAGCTGGGCAATGTCTTGTGCAAACGATGTAGTTGATGGCGTAGTAAGTGTTAACCGTCCTACTAGCGTACCAGAGCCTGCAACAGTATTACTTATGCTTTTAGCATTAGGCTTTATGGCTAAAAGTCGCAGTAAAAAAGCCAATGACTTTTCTGCTTAGTTCATTAGTATTGTAGATACAATCATGCGCTAATAAAGAAAACTAAAATAACGACCTGCGGGTCGTTTTTTTATGTCTGAAAAACACCTGCTTAACCCTGAGTAAAGCTGTTAACATAATCATCACCATGGCTTATCCCTCACAATCAAATTTACTGAATGTTTATGACTTATAAAAATGATGACAGCATTTGCCCTTTATGCGAACAAAGTAATCGCTGCGATGTTAAAGCTAGCAATGGGTGTTGGTGTATGAATACTCAAGTCCCCGCAGCACTTTTGGCAAAAATACCTACGCATCTCAAGGGAGTAAGCTGTGTGTGTAATGCTTGTATTGAACGTTACCATGAGCAAAAATCGTTAGATAGTCGCGTAGAATAAGTCGATTTTCTGGTAACTATTTTGTAAAATGTAAAAAGAAAGCACGTTAGCGTTCATCTTTTTGAGTCATTAATACTACGCAAGCTGTGCACATCAAAGTAAAATACCACCCATGAAGATATTTTCTCGACACTGTTATGAATAAAGTTCAAGCAAATCAAACAACAGCGCAACCATTACTCAGTTCAACTGCAAAAATTGCCATTATTGGCGGTGGTGTTGCAGGATCAACAATTGCTTTGCGTTTCGCTGAGTTAGGTTTAAATACCACACTAATAGAAAAGGGCCCCAGTTTAGTGAATGGACCGCCTATTTGCCATTTGCACGCCGGCGGTAACTTGTATCGCGAAATTTGTGATGAGCAATGCATTACGCTATTACAGCAATCGATAGATACCGTTAGAGTTTACCCTCAGAGTGTCAACGTTAGGCCAACCGTTATCGCGCTGCCTAAAACGGATCACGGCCAACCGGAAGACTTATTGCCTCGCTTAGAGAAATTACGCGCTAAATATAGCGAATTGGTGGCGAAAGACAGTCGTAACAAAGTACTCGGTGAGCCAGCAGACTATTTTAGGTTTTATTCACGTGATGAAGTGGATGTGCTACGTAGCAAAGCGATACCTAATGAGGCGACTCAAGACAGTGATTGGCTTATTTCATTTGCACATCATGTTGATTTAGACCGCCTTAAGTTTCCTGTGTTATTAGTGCAAGAGTATGGTTTATCTGCTTTTCGTTTTGCCGCCATTGCGAGTTTGGCAATTGATACTTTACCCAGCTGCCACCTGCAAACAGACAGCCAAGTTGTCGCTATTATCCAGCAAAAAACTGCTTTAGGTTGGCAAGTTTCAACTCAATATCAGCAAAGCCAAACGATCCACCATCAGCAATTTGATTATGTTATTAATGCGTGTGGATTTAAAAGTGGTGAAATTGATGACATGGTCAGTGCCAAGCGTAAACGTATGGTGGAATTTAAAGCTGCTTATGTTGCACATTGGCCAGAATGCCAAGGATTGTGGCCAGAGATTGTATTTTACGGTGAGCGCGGAACACCTCAAGGCATGGCGCAATTGACGCCTTACCCAGACGGTTATTTTCAACTACATGGTATGACCCAAGATATTACCTTGTTTGATCAAGGCTTAGTGGCCAGTTGTCAACAGAGCGCACAGCCAAAATTAGCACAACGATTCATTGAAAAAATTGATAAACAGTGGCCTGAACAATTGGTGAATAATAGAACGTTAGGATCGATTGAACATATTGCTCAGTTTGTTCCTGGATTTAATACTGCTACAGTGGCAGCAAAACCGCTGTTTGGTGCTCAACAAATTCCCGGTGAAGATGCTGATTTACGTACTGCCGATGTTTCATTTTATGGTCAACATTATGCGCGCACTGAAATTGTAAAAGCCTCTTCGGCACTAGCGGCAGCAGATGCAATATTACAAAATTTAGTCGATTGCGGATTAATAGCTGAGTCGGAGTTAGGTAATTATTTAACTGAACATTACTTTCCAATAAGCCAACAGTGCTCTGAATACGAAGTAACTGAACGAGCCATTATGTTAGCAAAACAGCGCGATTATCCAATAGCGTTAGCAAAAAATTTATAGTTTATATTAACTTTTCCTTTCACCTTTTAACGCTATCAATAGTTCATTGAACGTATCAAAGCACCACTGTGGCTGATATTGATTGAGATCTTCACCGTAGTTATAACCATAAGTTAAGCCGACACTATCTATGTTGGCCGCTTTTGCCGCTAAGATATCGTTTTTAGAATCGCCAATCATCACACACTGCTCAGCAGAAACCTCAAGTTGCTTTAAGGCATAATATAAGGGTGCTGGGTGTGGTTTTTTCTGCGATAAAGTGTCGCCACCAATTAACACCTCAAATAAATTATCAATACCTAAGCCACTTAATATAGGTTGAATGAATTCGGCTGGTTTGTTGGTAATAATGGCAAGACGAAATCCGTCTGCTTTTAACGCAAACAAACCTTCTTTGACATCTTTATACAAAGTGGATTCTACGCATAAATACTGCTGGTAATAACGCATGAAAATCGCCAAAGCACCTTGAACGTATGTCATATCTAATTGCTCATTAATGTTAGCTGAACCCGATAGTGCACGTTCAACTAAAACCGTTGCGCCATTGCCCACCCAGCTACGAATAATCTGCTGGTCAAACTCAGCTTTGCCGAGGTCTAGTAATGTTTGATTAATCGCTAAGGCAAGGTCAGGGGCACTGTCTACTAAAGTGCCATCGAGGTCGAATAACAGTACGTTTTTATTTTGGATTTTCACTTTTTTATCTTGTGGCGGTCAATGTTGAGGGCAATGTAGCATGAACCTCCATGAATATATTACTAAATAGACTCATTTATTAATGACTATCTTATTGTTAAAAGAGTTAAATGCACAAAACAATGTTGTCCGTGACTGTTTTCGGGTGTCGTAAGCACATTAGCAGTGTTGAAGATTAATGGTGGTAATAACGATAGCCCTTATTTTGCTTTCTCTTTTTGAAATCGATTATTAACCTTGATAGGTTGCTAATCGGCTACTACTTGCTTACAGTCTCGGTTATTGATTGCTGTAACCATTATTAACGTTTAAAGGAAGTGTCTTGGAGTTTGCCAACCTAACCATTGAAATAGCCTTATTTTTATTTACCGTTGCCATTATTGCCGGTTTTCTCGATACCTTAGCAGGCGGTGGTGGTCTATTAACGTTACCCGCGTTAATGATGAGTGGTATACCGCCACTGCTAGCATTAGGGACTAATAAATTACAATCAAGCATGGGCACAGCCACAGCTACCATAATGATGTTACGGGCTAGGCGAGTACGCTGGCATCAGGTAAAGCATTTAATGCTTGCAGGTTTTATTGGCTCGGCGGTAGGCACAGTCATTATTCAGTTTGTCGATGCACAAATGTTGACACTTATTATCCCTGTGGTGATCACTTGTATTGGTATTTATTTTCTTATTACACCTACCGTTGATGAAGAAAATAAGTTAGCTAAAGTCTCATCGGAAAATTACAAGAGATTCGTGATACCGCTAATTGGCTGTTACGATGGTATTTTTGGTCCTGGCACGGGTTCATTTTTTACTTTAGCAGGTCGCGCATTACGCGCACAAAAATTTCTTGAAGCTACCGCTATCGCTAAAACATTAAACTTTGCCACCAATATTGCTTCGCTTATTGTGTTCATTTTTGCCGGGCAAGTGATCTGGATGGTTGGCTTGACTATGATGTGTGGGCAATTTATTGGTGCTTGGCTTGGCTCTCACTTTTTGTTCAAAATACCGGTCAATTATTTACGCTATTTAGTGGTATTCATGTGTTTTGCTATGTTAATTAAGTATGTGTCTACTTAGTTTACGGTCAAATCTATTACAGTAATAAAGCGGCTACAGGAATAACACTAAGCGCGTATTGAAACCGCTGCTTTTCCCTTGTAAGTCACACGCCTCTGAAATGAAACTACAGCGGTCTAAATCGATCCAACGGTAATTGAAATTGATGTTGAATTTTGGCGTTAACCACCAAGCCAGGCCAACAGAAAATATTGCGGTATCGCCGGCAGATAAACCGCCGTCGCTGCCATCAAATACCGACCACCTTGTACTGACTTCTAATGCGCCCCAGCCGCCTTGTTCAACACTACGAGCAACCATTAAAGGGGAAAAGGTGCCACTTCTTTTATTGTATTCTCGCATCTCACCTGTTAGTGATAATACCGCGCTAACGTGGTAGCCAGAGAGTTCAGGATTTTTCAGGTAATCTGCCGACACTTTATTCTTACTATATTCTCCAATCACCCAAATAGGGCCTTTTCGCCATGATGCTTCAAGGTTGTAGGTAAGGCTGTTATCAGCATCAATTTCACCGGTATCAACAAAGATGGCTGATTTATTAAATTCAGGTTCTGAGGCGTATCTTAATGCTTCTTTCGCGTTACTGTAACGTAGGCCAAAAGCCAGATGGACCAACTCGTTTTCATCTTCAGACAGATAAGGTAACCAGGTTGTTCTCCCCACTAATTCTGTCGAGTTATCGCTAATTGAACCATCATCTTCTAACCAGTTATTAAAAACACCACCTGCCCAAGTTAATTGCTGATTAAGCGTAATACCGCTGAGAACAGCGCCGAAATTACGAGAGGGTAGTAGCGCATCCGAAACCAAAGAGCGCTCTTGCATCGGTAAAAAGGTCATACTCATCAGTCTTTCCATAGAAATAGGCTCTTTTTGCTTACCTATACTGAGGGTGGTGTTATAAAAGGTAGGTATATCAAGGCGCCAATCTATAACGCTGACATTATCTGTGGTGTTAGTGTCAAAACCTTTATCAAAGGTATTGGTTGCACCAGTGATCATATAAACCCAAGGTTTATCAAATTTTATGGCGCCAGCTAAGCCAAAACGTAATGCCCGAATTTCACCGCCATTAAAATCTTGTAAATCTCCCACTTGCGCTAAACTGGCTTCATCTTGTGATTGCCAGCTTTGCCTATCTAAAGCTAATGCACCAATTAAGATGGTCGAAAAATAATCATTGTCAAATTTTATCCAATTGGCATCTTTGTAGTTACTGGGTAAAACAATAGGCGGAGGGGTATAAGCCAACCAACCGGCACGTTTGGCTTTGGTTCTTTTTTGTTCAGCTAGGGCTGAGATATTACTTTCGGCTTTGAGATTATTTCGAATAATCACGCCGTTATGTATGGCGAGTAATACATGCTTTTTTGTGTCGAGTAAGGCTTCAATATTGTCGTGGGGATTAGCATCTAAAATCATGAAATTGGCAATTTGACCTGATTCTAGTGAGCCAAGAATAAAACCATTTTGACCGTCAAAAATTATATCGTCATGGCTAATGTCAACATCATCTTGAGTCACTAAATCAAATAATTTGTTGGTAATAACTAAGTTGGCAGTTGTACTCTTGCCTTTATTTGCTGGATCAACAAAAGTAACGTTTCGAATAACTATTTTTTGTTCGATTATCTCAGCAACCACCAAGGTCGACTCAGCTAAAACAGGTTCGGCTTGACTCGTAGGTAACAGACATAAATTGAAAAAGACGATAGTAAGAATTATCACGGTCATGTTGAATGGATTGTTTTTAATTTTCATACGCTCCTATGTGTTTCAGGTAGTAAATGGCATTGGAAATTAAGCCGTCACTTTCTTTTCTATTAATGATTTTAATAGCAGATTAAGCAAATTGCTCATTTCCGAAGTAACTTAATCTAGAATAGATGCTAAATAAAAGTAGGAGTCTCTATTAATAGATTTCGAGGATGACGTTCTCGGTATTAAATATACCGTCACTTTTATTAATATCAATTATTTGCGTAACATCCACGATTATTAAATAGCTATATATCATGTTAACAAAACAGAACGCTAGGTTAACTTTAATTAACCCAATGTTAACTTTATTTGACATTACTATTTAAACTACGTACTGTATGTTAAGTTTATTTAACATTGGAAGTGCGACATGATTTTTAAAGATAGTAACTTTAGTGAACAAACGGCTTGGATTAGTGTGACCTTTACCGTATTTATAGCCTGGTTTTATGCCAATGGTATGACACAACTTGAAGGAACGTTTTCGACCCATGCCGACCAAATAGTTGGTTTATGGGGTCAAACAATGCTTGCTAGTATTATTTTTGTTGTTATTGCCTTTACCGCTCTAGCTGTTATTAGGAAGTTCACTGGCGATGATGACGATATTTCTTTGGTTGATGAAAGAGATGAACTCATTGAAGCAAGAGCGACTAGATGGGCTTACTATAACTTGAGTACTTGCATTATTCTTTTGTTTGTACATATATTCTGTCAAGGTGTTATTACTAATTATCCCTTTTTTCCTAATGTGCCCCCCATCGATTTTCTCATTCACGGTTTGATGCTTTCAAGCTTACTGGTTGAGTTTATTTTACGTGCGTCACAAATCTACCGTTACCGTAAAGCGGCTTAGCTAAAGCGATTAGTAGGTTAACCTTACGATGATTAATTATGGAGAAAAGCATGAGTAAAAAGGCTAAAGGCGTGATTAGTAATCAGCTAAGAAAAAAGCGCTTCGAAAAAGATGAAATGACCCAGCAAGAACTCGCCAAAGCGTTGGGCGTAACTCGCCAAACTATTGCTGCTATTGAAGCAGGGAAGTATTCTCCTTCGTTAGAGGTGGCTTTTTGTTTGACCGATATATTCGATACCCAGCTTGATGAGCTATTTCAGTGGCAAGCAAACGACAGTGACGCAGACAAAGACTAAGAGAATAAACGAGCAAAGAAGTTACATCGGTTTATAAAATTACTTTCGTGATCAAATTTTGTCTTATGTGAAGCGGCAAGTAGCTGACTAAATAGCTACTTGCTCTTAACTTATGCTAGGTTAATGATTAACGGGTCTTAAACGATTAATTACGAAAGAACACGGTATTCTTTTGCAAGACAATATCGGGCTGTTCAATAGCTTGAATAATGAAATTAAAATGCGTTATCTTCTTCTTGAGTTCGTAACCATCAATAGCTAAAGTCACAGGGATCTCTTGCATAACACCCGCGCCAATCAGTACTTTTTTAGGCAACGTTAATGTCAGTGTTGATTGTGTGTTAACTAAGTTGTCGACATCAATATTAAAGTGCAGTGGTACTTGGCTTTTATTGAGGATTTTTAAGGTATAAGTATTCTCAACCACCCCTTCAAAATTAACGCGATATAGCGCAGTTCTATCGCGAATGATATTGGCTTCTAACGGAATTCTACCCTCAATCCAAATGCCTAATAATATGATGAACAGTAAACTCAATGACCCATAAGAGACGAGTTTTAAATTAAAACGTTTAGTTTCTTTGCCAGCGAGTTGTTGTTCACTGGTGTAGCTAATAAGGCCTTTAGGGTAGTTAAATTTCTCCATGGTTTGATCACAAGCATCAATACACAGACCACAGTTAATACATTCGTATTGAATACCGTTACGAATGTCTATGCCGGCAGGGCACACATCAACACATAAATTACAGTCAACACAATCGCCTAAACCTTTGTCATCTTTGAGTGTTTGTCTATCATCACTACGTTTACGCGGTCCTCTTGTTTCACCACGGGTTGCATCATAGGCAACCATTAAGGTGTTTTTATCAAACATGGCTGACTGAAAGCGAGAATATGGACATAAGTGAATGCAGACATGCTCTCTCATCCAACCCGCATTAGCGTAGGTTGCTAGGGCAAAAAACAATACCCAGAAAGTGACTGCACCGCTCCAATCAAAGGTAAGCATAGTGCTATAAAGCTCGCTCACGGGTACAAAGTAAGAAATAAACGTTGTCGCGGTAACTAACGACATCAACTGCCAAATACTATGCTTGAGTGTTTTTTTGTAGGCTTTAGTTAGCGTCCAAGGCGCTCTGTCTAATGCCATGCGTTTGTTACGTGTGCCTTCAATGCGATGCTCAACCCACACATAGGCCAGTGTCCAAACAGTTTGCGGGCAAACATAACCACACCAAACCCGTCCAAGCCAAGTGGTAATAAAAAACAACGCAAAGGCTGCCACCATAAAAATTCCGGCAAGCAAAATAAAATCTTGTGGCCAGAACGTGAGGTTAAATATTCTAAACTCTTGTTTAACTACATCGAGCAATACCGCTTGTTGATCATTAAATTGCACAAAAGGCATGGCAATAAAAGCAAGCATAAGTAGCCAGTTAATATAGCGGCGAATTTTTTGGTAAAAGCCTTTTTGTTCTCTAACATAAACAGATGTTTGAGATTTATACGGCTTAATGATGAGGTGCTCTTCTTTTATATCAAACTTCATTTCTTACTACAGGGTCATAATTAAGTAATGACTCTATATCAATAAACGCGCCATAAATTATGGTTTTTAAGGTGTTGTATTATATGGTTAAATTTACTTTTTAGGTAAGGTGTTGCCACGATATATCGTGTTGATGCGATATATCGTGGTTTTGAAGGCTTTATTTGATTTAACGGCGATGAATATTTAGCTTTTGCATGCGTGAGCGTAAAGTACTATCGGGTAAGCCCAGTATTTTTGCTGCGCCATGTTGACCACCAATTTGCCAATGGCAATCAGTTAATACTTCGATAATGTAGGCCTTTTCAATGTCTGCTAAAGGTTTGTTGAGTGAACGCGCAGCTGATTGAGATTTATCGAATTTTTGCTGGATATACAAAGTATGAGAGTTGGATAGAATCACTTCTCGTTCGAGAATGTTTTGTAATTCTCTGATATTACCCGGCCAGTGATAATCCGCTAATTTAGCTAAACTTTTTTTACTTATTCCTTTGATATCTTTATTAAGCTTATGATTCAGTTGCGCTAAAATACTATGGCACAGTAAGGGAATATCTTCGATTCGTTCTCTTAATGCCGGCATCATAATGGGGAAAACATTTAAGCGGTAATATAAATCCATACGGAACTTACCTTGCTCTACCATGGCTAGTAAATTTTGGTTGGTCGCGGCAATTATACGGATATCTACTTTAATGGTTTTACTGCCACCAACGCGTTCAAATTCCCGTTCTTGTAATACCCTCAGTAATTTACTTTGTGCATCAGGAGATAGCTCACCTATTTCATCTAAGAAAAGTGTGCCTTTATCGGCGAGTTCAAAACGACCGCGCCGTTTCTCACTTGCCCCAGTAAAAGCACCTTTTTCGTGACCAAACAGCTCTGATTCTAGCAAGTTAGCCGAAAATGCTGCACAGTTAACTTTAACAAGTGGCGTGTTTTTACGTTGACTTAATTGATGTAAGTTACGTGCGACCAGCTCTTTACCGGTACCATTTTCTCCGAGAATAAGTACCGTGCTGTCGGTTTGCGCAACCAGCTTTATTTGTTGCAACATAGCCAGAAAGTTTGGGCTATTACCTTCTAAGCCGGAGCCATGCCAACTGTCGTTAATTTCATCTTGTAAGTAGCTGTTTTCTGCTTGCAGTTTTTCTGTTAGATCTTGCACTTTTTTCAACGCCGCTCGCAGGTTACTATCAGCTAATCTTTGTTGGCTAACATCACGAAAAACAGCTACTGCGCCGATGAGTTCACCGTCTTTAAATACTGGCGTTGAGGTATATTCTACCGGAAAGCTACTGCCATCTTTTCGCCAAAATACTTCATCGGTAATTTTACGTTCAACACCATCACGCATAGTATTGTAAATATTACATGCTTCGCTAGGGTAGGGCTCACCATTGGCATGGGTATGGTGATGGTATTTGTGGATGTTTTTTCCCAACAATTCTGCTGATTTCCAACCGGTCATTTGTTCTGAGGCAGGATTGACAAATACGGCATTACCGTCTCTATCAAAGCCATAAATACCCTCGCCAACGGCGTTGAGTAGCAGTTGAGAGTCAGCTAAAAATTCTTTTATATCTATGGCCATACACTGCTTGCTCTTGGAAATTATTGAATACACGATATATCGTGGTGTAGTGTTAGCTTATCAGGTATAGGTAAAAAAATCAGGCGGTAGGGGAAAATGAGGCGATAAAAAAGCTAGTGCTAAAAATTAACACTAGCGTTAACCCTGGTAGTTTGGTTTTCATTCAGCTCAATCAAAATGTGGGCTTACTTTACAGCAAGCCCATTGTTCTTCATCCGTCTCTTGAGTGCGCAAAGCGGACTCTAGCAGTTTTTATTCTAACGTCCGCTTCACTAATAAAGCGGTCATTAGCATCGAAGATAACCTTGTGACTTCTGTTAGCCAAAAGCGGAAGTTAGCATTTGAGTTAAAACGGCAGTTCAGAGATCCTAAAGCTTCCTTTTTCACTTAAAAATTCACATCTGTTCATAACTGAAATTATGCCTAAAATTCTCACATAGGATTAGACCTCAAATCCCCAAAGCGGACATTAGAATGATTTAATCTTTTAAATGAATTTAGAGTATTATGTCTAAGGCGCAATCGCCCCCAGAACGACTTAGGGCTAACCGTCATTTTTGCTACACTGTTGATTAAACCAGAAGTATTGTAAAGGACAGGTATATGATCTGAAGGCAGACGCTAGGGTCGTAACAGGTTTACTTTCTCTATTAGAAGGTAATTATCGCGTCAATTACAGACTCTGACAGACCATTGAGTGCCATTAACAGCTATTCAGCAAGTGAATGAAATACGATTATGACTTTATCTTTGAAAATGCTACCAGTAGATTTAGACACTCATCGTAGCTCAAGTTGTATGCATTGAATTCGCCTCCTACCATGTACTTTTTTAGTATTTTAAAGTGACGTTCCATCCGTAATACTACTCCCATTCCCCAGTGTTCAAAGGAACACTTAGCGGCTTCCCTTTCACCAACCAAATGGATGTTATTATGCCGTACATCTTTTAATATTTTTCCGTAGAGGTCTTTGACAACTTTCTCATCACCCTCTAAGCACTGTATAAAAAATTTAGAGTTTGCACACAAAAATCCAGAAATATATATCTTTTCGTTGTCGAATTTTGCTTTACATACGATAGTTTGAACTTCTGATATCTTTAAATTCTCATTTGGAGTACTTACATAAATTAGTTGGTATACGCTCATAATAGTACGTCGCTCATGGTTTGTTCACATAACTTATTATGGATACGGCTCAGTAATCTCCGTTTCATAATTTTAATTTTAATTTAAAATTAATATCTCATAACTTCCAATGAATTAGAAACAATTAAAATTCTAGATAAATATAAAACTGTAAATATAAATAAGGATATTACTGAGGCGGCTTAGTAATATCGCTTCATTCTTAAGTACACAAGTCACTATAAATTCAAAGAGGTAAGTTTTTTTTGAAAAAAGACACTCATATTTTGATGTATTACTAAGCCGGCTCAGTAATAAATCTTTTTAAATATTTTATTTTTACTGAGCCTACAAATTCAACTGTAGGTAAACAGCTAGATGACACATGGGGTATGTAGTAGTTTTTTATTTGATAAACTTTGGTATTTAAATTAGGTATCCCTCGAAAGTGTTCTAAACTTGAAACAAACCACTTAATAGATGTTGAATATGAAATTCCACTTTGTTGTCATAATCTTATCCATGATTTTACTTAATTCTTGTTCTAAAGTAGAGTCTCCACCTCTGATTAAAATTGCCACTAACCCGTGGCCAGGCTACGAATTTGTACATTTGGCTTATAACAACGGTTATTTCGAAGAGGTGGGTTTAAACATAGAGTTAGTAGAACTAGGCTCCTTGTCAGATGCACAAACCACATATGTTGCTGGTCATGTTGACGGCCTAACATCTACATTAATTGAGGTTATACAAGCAGAGGCGTTAGGAGGTAAGCCTCTGAAGGTAATTGCATTTCCAGATTACTCTAATGGTGGCGATGTCATAATAGCCAAAGGTGACATTAATGATATTACCTCGTTGAAAGGTAAACGTGTTGGTTGTGAAGTATCTTCATTAGGCTTATTCATATTACAAAGAGCATTAGTTAAATATGGTTTAACATTGGACGATGTCAAAATCGTTAATGTTGAACAATCTAATGGACTAGATGCATTTAAAAACGATCTAGTTGATGCCTTTGTTAGTTATCCTCCAATGTCATTAAACATTTTAAAACATCAAGAAAATCAAGTTATATTTGATACCAGTGAAATACCCTATGAAGTGTTAGATACCATTGCTGTATCTACAGATATATTGATTAAAACGCCTGACTTTCAAAGTAAATTTTTAAAAGCATGGGAAATGGCCATCAACTTCACTTCTCAGCATCCAATTAAAGCGTATGAAATAATGGCAAAGCGAGAAGGTATTTCTAGTCAAGAGTTTCAAGACGCGCTAGCAGGTATGGTGATACTAGACGTGGAGAAGCAAAAAGTGCTGTTTGCAGACAACCGCAAGTTGAATACTATGGCTGAAACGGTTTGTGATATTTTAGTTGAATCTAAAGCAATTTTTAGAGACTGCCAAAACTTGCCTAATCTATTTGTAACTAAGCAGAGTCAATAAGTTTATAAAATGCAAAAAAACGAAAATAAGTTCACCTCATCATTGTCATTGAAACTTAACGGAATATTACTGCTTATTTGTTTTATAGTCTTGGGAACGAGCAGTGTTTATTTAACACAGATGTTAGATAGGCAGATAGACCAGAAAATAGAAAGTAGTACCAATAGCATCATCGACTCCCTTACCATAGCTGTACACATCGATACTAGTAACCACAGTTTAAGTAGAGTTGTGAGTACATTAGTTGCGAATTCCGACACACATCACTTGAGTATCATTGCTAATGATACTCAAGTGATAGTAGCAGATAACAATCATAGTTTTATTGGGCAGCAAACTAAGGACGTATTTACAGTCGCAGAGCAACAACTATTGATTGAACACCTAGAAAATAGCAGCAGTAATATGAAGATAGAAAATAGCTTATTATTGAAGGTTGCTAAAATTAACTTGATAGACAATAACATAATGAGGCTCAGACCCCATACAGTACTGTTTAGTTATGACATCACGCCTTTAAAATTGGCTGAAGAACAAGAATTGTATTCCTTATTAGTCGTCTCATTTGGCGCAATAGCAATGATTATGTTTTTGGTAAATCTGACTCATAGATATGTATTATTGTCACCACTTAGCATCTTAATCAATACCATTAAGATGCAAAAGGAAACAGATGGTCTTTTATTATCAAAACTAACAAGCAATGATGAGTTAGGAATACTATCGGAAGAATATAATCAGCTTATTCAGGTTAATGCCCAAAAAGAGCAAGAATTAAGAGGTATGCTGAAATATGTAGATAGCATAACAGATGCCGTTCCTGTCTCATTGGCCTACATTGATAAAAACCAGCAATATCGATTTGTTAATAAAAAATATCGTCGTTGGTTTAACGTATCTATTGATGATTTCTCTGGTGAAACAATCCCCATAAGGTTAAAAAATAAAGTAAATGACGTAATACAATCCAATATTGAACAAGCCCTTGCAGGACAATTAGTTGAATTTGAAATCCAAATACCTTTGTTTGATGGTTCTAAAAAAGATGTCAATATTACTTACACCCCTCACTTTAATGATGAGAGCCAAGTTCTTGGTATATTTGTTTGTATTGATGATATGAGTAAAACCAAAGAGTCTGAGCACCAACTTGCGGCTTACGCACAAGAAATCGAATTTAATAATTGGGCGTTAGAAGACGAAAAAGAAAAAGCGGTAGAAGCAAGCAAAGCTAAATCACAATTTTTAGCAAGTATGAGCCACGAGATACGCACACCAATGAATGGGGTGATAGGTATGTTAGGTTTATTGTCAGGAGGAACACTCACCTCTGAACAACAACATCGTGTAGATGTTGCTCACGGAAGTGCACATTCCTTACTTAGCTTAATTAATGACATTTTAGATTTTTCAAAAGTTGATGCGGGGAAAATGGATCTAGAGTCCATTGATTTTGATTTACGCAAGATGTTGGGTGACTTTTCCGAATCTATGGGGTTGCAAGTTCAAGAAAAAGGAGTAGAGCTAGTACTAGATATTGCAGAAATAGATGAGTCTCTGATTAAAGGCGATTCCAACAGACTTAGACAGATATTAACAAATATCGTATCAAACGCTGCCAAGTTCACCAATGATGGTGAAGTAGTTATTCAAGTAGTATTAACCAATGAAGGTGACGAAAACTGCCGATTAGACTTTCGTGTTAGTGATACAGGTATAGGAATACCTAAGAATAGTATATCCACATTATTTGACTCATTTAGCCAAGTTGACGCATCCACTACTCGCAAGTTTGGTGGTACAGGCTTAGGTTTAGCCATAGCGAAAAAGTTATGTCAATTGATGGGGGGGGATATCGAGGTAACCAGTTTAGAGAATGAAGGTAGTCATTTTAGCTTCCATGTTATTCTACAAATAAGCTCAGCTTCTACCAAAATTATCCCACCTGTGGCTTTAGATAAAGTAAACCTACTTGTTGTAGATGATAATGCGAGTAATCGAGCCGCTTTAAACTCTCAGCTAACACATTGGGGAGCGAACGTTGTCACAGCAACAGGAGGTGTTGAGGCGATTAAAATGTGTGAAGAACGTATTAAAGACGCTAATGGTAGTCTATTTGATATGATTTTGATTGATATGGAAATGGATGATATGGATGGGATTCAATTAGGTAAAGAACTTAATTCTGATCCACGCTTTAAAACGGTCAAACTAATATTGATGACCCCTATGAACTACAAAGGTGGTGCACAATATATCACTGAATTAGGCTTTAGCGGTTACTTTCCAAAACCCACCACCACCTTAGATCTATTTTCAGCATTATCGCTCATGAACAAGGCGGAAATAACTCAAACAGAAAAATATACAGGTACAGAAAAAGTATTAGCGATAACTGGAAATACATCATCAGTAGTAAATAACGAACCATCACAAGAATCAAGGCTGATAATCAAGTCTTCAGTAACCATTGATCGTTCTCTTATCGACCCTCCCCATAACCGTGATTTAGAAAATTTACGTGTTTTATTGGTTGAAGATAACAAAGTAAATAGAATGGTCGCCAAAGGTCTCCTTAATAAATTTGGAATTACCTCAATCGACTTTGCCATTAATGGTTATGCTGCAATAGATTTGCTAAAAGAAAGCCAAAATAATTTGCCCTATTCAATTATTTTAATGGATTGTCAAATGCCTGAAATGGATGGTTATGAAGCTAGTAGAAATATTCGCGAAGGTAATGCTGGAGAAAGTAATAAATATTTGCCAATTATAGCAATGACCGCCAATGCGATGAGTGGTGATAAAGAAAAATGTCTCTCTGCGGGTATGACAGATTATTTGTCAAAACCAATAGTTCCTGAACAATTTTTGAAGATGTTGAAACTTTGGGGAATAGATAAAAAAGCAGCTAACTATTCTGTGGATTAGGTATTATCTAGGTTATATATTGCTAAGTTCTATTCTATCAAGAAAAAAATTTTTACCGAAATAACTCACTTGATAGAGTGCATTACCAAATTCGTAATGCTCGATTTAAACAGGTGAGTTCGCAGAGTAGTATATTTGGTTAAGTCCGTTATTGAAACTAACTGATTTTTAATATCCGAAACTACACCGTTTGTGGATCTGGCTAGTATTCCTAAATATCTTCTTTTAGCGAGCAGAAGTCATAAGGGTATCATCGATGCTAACGACCGCTTTAATTCTTGGAACTGCCGTTAGTGAAGCAAGCTCTAGAGTCAGTAATGCGCACCCAAGTTGTCATAAAATCTAAGGTGCTAAGTACCTCTAATTAAGGTTAGTCGAATGTCCGCTTT
>NZ_PJAQ01000009.1 GCF_002836775.1 Colwellia sp. 12G3
ATATATAGGGAATTTAGGTAGACGACCAAGAATAGGGGCAAATTTAAGGTGCGAGATCTTTTTATTGAGATTTGAAATATTCGTAATCTCGCCTCTAGTTTTAGGTCGATAACTATAAAAAATAAAGTTAATAGAGTGGAAATGAAAGGTCTTAGCTTTCACTTTCATGTGAGTGAAAATGATAAGTAAAAAAATATTTAAAAACACATTAATGCTTTATTCTAGGCAGATATTGTTAATTTTCATCAGTTTATACACTGTTCGTGTGGTTTTAAATGTCCTGGGTATAGAAGAGTATGGCGTATTTAATGTAGTAGCAGGCATCGTTACGTTATGCTCTTTTTTAACTAGCAGTATGTCGTCTGCTACGCAGCGTTTCTTTTCATTCGCCTTAGGGAAAAAGGATGAAAATTTACTCAAATCTACTTTTAGTGTGAATTTAGTTATATATGCGGGTATTGGACTTCTGGTCGTTGCACTACTAGAAGGAGGCGGACTTTGGTTTGTAAAGAACCATTTGAATATCCCCCTTGAAAGAACCGATTCAGCTGTTGTACTGTATCATTATACTGTCCTGTCGTTTCTTTTTTCTGTTATTACGGCCCCCTTTAGAGCCATAATTATTGCTCATGAAGATATGCACTATTTTGCGCTAGTATCAATAATTGAAGCACTTATGAAACTGGCTGTTGTATTTGTATTATTATACCTGCCTTGGGACAAGCTGGAACTGTATGGCTTACTGCTCCTTTTTGTTTCTATAATTAATGCAATTATACATCTTCTAATTTGTATGTATAAATATTCTGAATGCCAATTTAGAATATTCTACTGGGATAAATCTTTAGTAAAAGAAATATTTTCATTTACGAGCTGGACGTTATTTGGTCAAGTTTCTACGGTCGCAAGATTCCAGGCAGTGACGATTCTTTTAAATCAATTTTTCAATCCTAGCGTTGTTGCTGCACGCGCGATTTCTGTAATAGTGTCATCTCAAGTAAATTTGTTTTCCAATAATTTCAACACAGGGTTGTATCCTTCAATAATTAAAAGCTACGCAAATAAAAATGAAAAAGAACTTTTTTCACTCTTATTTAATGGCTCAAAACTAACGTTTTTTCTTATGTGGGTATTTGTTTTGCCCTTGCTTGTTGAAATGAACACGGTTTTAACATTGTGGTTGAATATAGTACCTGAACAAGCAGTATTATTTACCAAGTTAGCACTGATTGAATCGTTGATCTTTTCTATTAGCCTTCCAATTTCAACCGCAGCGCGCGCGCCAGGTAAGATAAAACGTTATGAGTTAACTCTAGGAGTTATGCAATTAGGGATATTTGCTATCTCTTATCTGGTTCTAGAAATGGGATACCCTGCATTTAGTGTGTTCGTTGTGGCTATTACCATGAATATATTTATGTTTGCTGCTCGCTTAAGCATGGTTTCTAAGATGATTGGTTTATCGATAAGGGCTTTTATCCAAAGAGTGTGCATCCCAGTTGTACTTGTGATCATTACATCAGCCTTACCAGCACTAACCATAAGTTATATGTTACCTAAGGGAATTATATATTCAATTTTAAACGTTGCTAGTTGTATTCTAATATCTTCTGTAAGTATGTATTACATTGGCCTAGAACCTGTGTGGCGTAAAAAGATCCGTAATATGATTATTAATAAAGTTAAAGTATCTGCGGAGGTTATAAGATGAAAATTCTTATTTTAGGTGGTACAGGGGCGATGGGAGCACACTTAGTTAAAGTTCTGGCTGGTAATGGGCATTCTGTTTATGTTACTTCTAGGTCTATGCATAAACCTCAATCTCAAATAAGCTACATTTTAGGTAATGCTCAAGACTATGCGTTTTTAAAGGGAATATTAAAAAGGCGTTGGGATGTGATCGTTGATTTCATGCTTTATTCCACATCGAGCTTTGAAAGGCGTTTAGATTGTTTATTGGATGCAACCGAGCAGTATGTTTATATAAGTTCTTCAAGGGTTTATGCAAACTCGGAAGAGCTAATTACAGAGGATTCTCCTCGTTTGTTAGATGTTACAACGGATAGTGTGTACCTTTCTACAGAAGAATATGCTTTATCAAAAGCTCGTCAAGAAAATCTGCTTTTTAATTCTCGTAAAAGTAATTGGACAATAATTAGACCTTATATTACGTATAGTGAAGAAAAGTTGCAATTAGGCGGGTTACAAATAGAGGCTTGGTTATATAGAGCATTGCATAATAGACCAATTGCATTTTCTGTCGATATCAATAGCAAGGTTACTACTTTGACCTACGGCTTAGATGTAGCGAAAGGTATTAGTGCTATTATTGGGGAAAAGAACGCATTAGGTGAAGCTTTTCATATTACCAGTCAAGATTCAGTTATATGGAAGGATGTATTAAGTACATATATAAATGTGTTGGGTGCTCATTTCGGTAAAAAACCAGAAGTGATATTACAAAGTATGGAACAATTTAGTGCATGGAATACAGGGAAGTATCAGATAAAATATGACAGACTATTTAATCGAAGGTTTGACAATAGCAAAATCGAAAAATATGTTGACACCTCTGATTTTGTTGATACTGCTACTGGGCTGAGAATGTGTTTAGAGAGTTTTTTAGAATCGCCTAAATTTATATGGTTAGATTGGCGAAAAGAAGCTATTAAAGATCGGCAGTTAAATGTGAGAGCACCTTTAACGGAATTGCCTGGTCTAAAGCAAAAGATAAAATATTTTATTTTTAGAAATACTCCTATTTAAATAGGTTGTAATTAAGAGTCTTATGAATAACTCGTATACAAAGGAAATTAACGCGTAAGTGATTATATCCTTGCTAAAATTTCACGAAATTAGAAAGATTATTATGTCACCTAGAGTTACGAATATTTCATTCCCAAGTCAATATTTATTGTATGTAGGGTCCACATTACTATTATCTGCCAGTTTTTACTGTTTTGGCAGCTATAAATTTAAAGGTTATTTAGTTTCTTTGCCGAATCTATTTTCATTTTTAAATTTTTCACTGCTCGTAAATAACAAAAGAGACCAATAATGCGTATCGCCGTTTTCTCTAATAGTTTTCCCGTTCTTTCTGAAACCTTTATTATCAACCAGATTGTTGGTTTAATAAAGTTGGGTGTTGAAGTTGATATTATCACTAACGAAATTTTACCGCATGACGTTATGCATAGTTCAGTTAAGGATTATTCCCTACTAGAGCAGGTGAAATGCATTGGGATCAACTCTAAGATAAGCAGGTTAAAAAAGATAAGATTAACAGCTTTTAATATTATGGGACTAATTTTCAAAGGAAAATTAGAGTCTGTTTTAAATGTTGTGTTTGATAAGTACCTGACAATAAATCAAAAGTTTAATTTGATATCTGCATTAAAAGTAATAAAAAACGAAACAATAAAATACGATAATGTTATTTGTCATTTTGGTGTTAATGGTTATTACGTATGTAAGATGCGAGATTTAGGGTTGATTTCAGGTCCAATATCTACGGTGTTCCATGGATTTGAAATTAGTCACTATGCCACTGTTACTCGATATTTACCCCAGTATAAACAGTTGTTTGTTAAAGGCGATTTAATGCTTCCTATTAGTGAGTTATGGGAAGGGAAATTGATAGAGTGGGGCTGCGAGGCGTTAAAAATTAAAGTCCATAGAATGGGGATTGATGTCAATGACTTTGAGTTGAGAGATTCATTGTCTACTTTTTCATTGCCATTGAAAATAATTCAGGTAGGCCGTTTAACGGAAAAAAAGGCCGTTTTAGATTCAATCAAAGCTGTTGCAATATCCTCAAAAGAATTCCCTGTAGAGCTTAATGTTATAGGTGAAGGTGAATTATTTGTACAAGCCAAAGACCTTATAGAATCATTAGGTGCTGAAAAATATATTCATTTACTTGGACAACAGCCTCAGAACGTTGTAAAGCAGTACCTTAATGAAGCCGATGTGTTTCTTTTACCTAGTGTAAGATCTAAAAGTGGGGATATGGAAGGTATACCTGTTGCTCTTATGGAAGCTATGGCAAAAGGTTTAATTGTAGTTTCAACTTATCATTCAGGTATACCTGAGCTTATAGAAAATGAAATTTCAGGTTATCTGGTAAAAGAGCATGATATTAATGAACTAGTGACCTGTTTAGCCAAAATTCAAGCCTTACCTCAAGATAAAATAACAGAAATTCGTATTAGTGCACGCTCCATTTGTCTTGAAAAATATAATAATGATACTTTAAATTACAATGTTTTTGGCTTATTTAAAGCACCTTAACTAACTGGATTTATAAATAAATAGTCTTATATATTAGGTATATCTAATGTGTTTTTTAAAATTAAGTGAAATTTCCTATGCCTAAATCTTTAATAAGTGTCATTATTCCCTTTTATTCTCAAACTTCCGGTTTATTGTTAAAAGCGGTTAATAGCGCCTTATTACAAAGTATACCAGTGGAGGTTATTGTCATTGACGATGCCTCGCCTATTTCAGCCGAGAGTGAATTATTCTCACTCAACGGAGATCCAAGGGTTAATATTATAAAACATGAAGTCAATCGCCATGGCGGTATTGCTCGTAATACCGGTATTGATAATGCGTCTGCTGAGTTTGTAGCTTTTTTGGATTATGATGATCTATGGTATTCAGATAAACTTGAAAAGCAGCTGAAACTTTTCAATGAAAAATCGACAAATTTAACTGAATCAGATAAGTTAGTTATCTATTCTCGCTGTAAGGTTATTGATGGAAAACGTGAGTTTGTTAGGCCCATTAGAGCTATTTTGAAAGATGAAACGGTTGGAGAGTACCTTTTTTGTGCAAAGCAAATTATTCAGACGAGTGGAATATTTCTGAAAACAGTAACTGCTAAATTAGTTAGGTTTGATGATTTGAAGCGCCATCAGGATTATCAGTTTTGTTTATCTTTAGAAGCACAAGGCTGTTTATTTTTTATGTTGGAAGAACCCAGTTATGAGTTTATACAAATCCCGAAACTTAATGACTACATATTTTCAATGGAGTGGTTAAATCTGTATGACAGTTGTCTTAATAATAAAGCAGAACAAGGTTTTAAATCTTTAGTGTTAATACGATCAATGGTTTCTCATAGGCATTTTAAAAAGGCTTTTATTTATTCACTCCAAAATAAATTATTTTTAGCATATTTTAAGATTTGTAGTATCAAACTAATAAAAAAAATATTGTTTTATATAAGTTTGGTTAAAAGATGACGGGAATGGTATTTGTATTTTCTTTTGTAATCTTAATGCATCTAATGGCAATATTTACGACTCAGTATTTTGGTTTTACTAAGCAATTATCCTACGAAGTCGTTGTTTACTCCAGCATAGATGTTTTTCTTAGTTGTTTAGTTGTTTTTTTTGTTTTAATTCGCTTTAAAGGTTTTTTTAAAGATGCGGAGTCTAGTTATAAAAGGACATACTCTCAATTTTTCGAAGGCCACCTGGTTTTACTTTTAGTTTTAGTTCTAATTGCTGCTTATCAAGCGTATTCATCAATTGGCCTAATCTTATCAGGGATCGCACGTCATCAACTTTTACAAGAATATGACCGTGGTGGTTTACTGTATATGTTTACAAGTGGTTTTTTTAAAATGCTTGTTCCAATAGTATTTTATTTTGCAAGTAGTAAAAAAGTTAAGTTTTTGGCTGTTATTGGTTTGATTTTTGTTGTTGCGATTACCGCCTCAAGGTCTGAATTAAAATACGTAATTAATTTCTACATTATTTTGATGCTTTTCTCGTCCAGTAGAAATCAAATCGCTAGGGTTTTTGCCGTAGTTGTTGTTATGATATTTTTTGCCATATTATCGACTATATTTCTACAAAATAGGCCTATATCAGATGGTTTTTTTGCCGTAGTGGACATGGCTATTTCAGTATTTCAATATAGAGCTTATTCCTATTATCTTGCTGAAATCCCACTTCAGATAACAGATCCGATTTATAAAGTTATGTATCCATTTTTTGGCTATATTTCAGAAATTTTTATTAGGTTTTCATTTGGTAGTATTAACGCTATTGATTCTGAGTTTGTTGGCTATCTTCATTATCTAGGATCTAGCCCCACAACAGGCAGACCATATTTAGCAAATGTTCTATACCCATGGTGGAGTTGGTTTGTTGGAGTTTTTGGTATAACAGGTTTAATAATTAAAGCTATCTATTGTTATTTATTATTAGCATTTCTTGCGAGTCAGAAAATGTTGTTTACTATAATTATCTTAATTGCTTTTGTCTTGCTTGGTACTGGTGGAGCACACCCTCTTCTGACACTAACCCATGTTTTAGCTATATTTTCTTGTGTTATCATAGATTTGATTGTTCTGTTGAGTCATAAATATAAATTAAAGGTTTAAAATGAAAATCATTGCATTCGTTGGAGAAACATTCAGCGATTATAAAAATAAACAATATACAAAACCAACTTCAATCGCGTTTCTTCAGGATGCTTTTGGCGTTGTAAATGTATGTGCGGCTTCTCCGTCTATTAAAGTTACGGATAAGCCTGAAAGTTACAGTACAGTAGTTGATGATTCAAAGTTTTATACTTTTCCTCGTTATAATTCAACAAAACAATTTTTCATAAACTGCCTAACGCAAAGAGGGTTTTACAGTAATTATGTAGCTCTTGCCGATAAGGTTATCAAGGAAAATGATGGTGAATTATTTTGGATAAGAACACCGTCAATTGGCAGTATAGTTTTCGGGCTAAGGGCTCTAAAAGCTGATCAAAAAGTATTACATCATATGTGCGCCGATGCTTCTAATACTTGGAAAGATGACAAATATAAAGGTGTAAATAAAGTAGTCGCTTTTTTAACCTCTCGATTTATTCGTATTTTACTAAAAAAAATATGCTCTCACAAAAATACCATTAACTTTTGTACGGGTGATGTATTAGAACGTTTTAGTCGAAAATATTCTAAAAACACTTATCAATTTGTCGATGTTATGGTTAAAAGTTTAAATGTGGAACCAGAAATAAAAGATGAAAGTTCCGAATGTTTGAATTTACTTTTTGTTGGTCGCATGGTTGAGGATAAAGGGATTTTTGACTTAATTGAAGCTGTAAAAATACATCGAGGAAAAGTTGGTTTAACTCTAGTTGGTGATGGACCTGATTTAAATAGAGCCAGAGAATTAGTTGGTAAATACTCTTTAGAAAAATATATAACGTTCACTGGGCAATTACCACATGAATCATTAGGGCCGTTATTTGCTAACGCTGATTTAATAACCGTTCCTTCTAATAATAATTATGAGGGTTTTCCTCGGGTGATAATGGAAGCCTGGTCATATCATAAACCCGTTATCGTATCTAATGTTGGTGGAATTAACGCGTTAGTAGAGAACAATAAAAATGGCTTGATTATTTCTCCCGGTTCGGTTTCTGATTTAAGCAATTCAATTGCAATTTGCCTAGAAAACAGTGAAATGTTTGAAACAATTAAACTTGGAGCCCAAAATATGGCACAAGTTTCAACTCAAGCTTATTGGATTAAAAAAATGAAAGAGGCTTTAAATGACAGTTAAAAATAACCACTTGTTTTGTTTATTATATTCCTGGTTAATTAAGTTAATTACTGCTTTCCTTCCCGACCAGAAACACATTATGAGATTTAGAGGTTGGCTATATTCATTTGCGATGAAAAAATGTGGAAATAACTTTCAAGTCTCAGCAGGTACTAAAATTTTTTGCCTTCAAAATTTAGAAGTTGGAGATAACGTATTTATTGCTACAAATGTGGTTATAAATGCCGGAACTTCAATAACTTTAGAGGATGAAGTGATGCTAGGAATCGCTTCGATACTCGTCTCAGGGAATCATACCTTAAATAATGGTTCGTATCGTTTTGGAGCGATGCAGCGATCACCTATTGTAGTGGGAAAAGGGAGCTGGATCGGAGCAAATGTAACTCTTATAGCTGGTTGTAATGTTCCTCCTGCATCACTCATAGCAGCCAACTCTGTTGTCGTTGGAAAGCTTATCGAGTCTGGTGTTTATGCTGGGATACCCTCTAAGTTGATAAAAACAAATGTCATTGGTTAATATTGGGATATACACAGCACATGCTAAATAAATTGATTTTTAATTTAGGGATATTGATTCGAAACCCTACATATACAAAAGCATTCAAAGACTTAAAGTCAACAGAATTTAGTTCGGTTGAAGACTTGAATCAAATACAATTAATTAAAATAAAAAAATTTCTTTCTTTTGTAAACGAAAATAGTAAATTTTATAAAAAAAAATTTAAAGAGGCTGCAATTGATGTTACTCAAATAACATCATTAAGTGATATACAATGCTTGCCTATAGTAAGTAAAAAAGAATTAATTGATTTTAATGATGATATTCATACAACACCTAAAGTAAAATTTAAAAAAACTTTTTTCTCTGAAACATCAGGCTCTAGTGGTGAAGCCCTTACTTTCTATAAAAATGAGGAGTGGGATTCTTACAACCGTGCTTCTATTGCTAGAGGAATGAGTTGGTATAATGTAAACCCTTGGGAATATAATGGTTATTTTTGGGGATATTCATTTTCACTTATTCAAAAAGTTAAAATTCAAATTTTTGACATGCTTCTTAATCGCTTTAGAATGTTTTCTTATTCAGATAAAGAGTTAGATCGCTTTATTAAAAAGCTAAGGAAAGCATCATATCTTCATGGTTACAGCTCTATGATTTATGAAACGGCCCGTTTAGTCAATGCAAAGGCTATTTCACTTAACAATTTAAAGTTGATTAAAGGAACATCAGAAAAGATTTACGACCATTATCATGAAGAAACTAAAAAAGCTTTTGGTAAAAAAATTGTCAGTGAGTACGGCTCTGCAGAAAGTGGAATTATCGCTTTTGAGTGCCCTAATGGCGAAATGCATATCAATGAAGAAACTTGTATTGTTGAGGAAGTTGACGGTGAGATATTAGTTACTAATTTATTGTCATATTCGTTCCCTATAATTAGATATAAATTGGGTGACTTTATCCAGTTAAGTCGAAAAAAATGTGGCTGTGGTAGAAATCACCGAATTTTATCTAGTGTTTTAGGGCGTGTAGGTAAAAATATTATTGGTAAAGATGGGGAAGTTTTTCCATCTCTTACTTTGTATTATATATTCAAAACATTAGCGTTAGAGTATGATATAAAGCTTAATTATAAGGCTGCTCAGTATAACTCGGGTGATTTAAATATTAAAATAGACTCTCAAGTAAATGATGAAACTCATAACTTAATTATGAAGGTATCAGCTAAATACTTTGGGCAGGCATTAACCGTAGTCATTCAAGATAATGAGGTAATTCATTCGAAGGATAAAAAGCTCAAGGATTTTGAGTCATTTATCGAATAGTATGGATAATCACCAAATAAATATATTGCTAATAGAAAATAATTGGATATTTAATGAGTAGTAAAGAAACAACAATAATCACCCCTATTTATAACGCCGAAGATTTTTTAGCCGACAGTTTAGATTCAATCCTTAACCAATCCTATCAAAATTGGGAGGCTATATTAATAAACGACAATTCGACAGATGGTTCTCTTGATATTGCTAAACGCTATGAACGCTTAGACTCTCGGTTTAAAGTAATCAATAAAAATGAAAGTGGTGGCGCAGCGAAGGCCAGAAACTTAGGCATTGAATTAGCGCAAGGGCGGTTTATTGCTTTTTTAGACAGCGATGATATATGGCATCCTAATAAGTTAGAAAAACAAATTTCATTTATGAAAAATAATAATGTCGATTTTAGCTTTACTGCATACAATTTTATCAGTGAAAAAGGCGTTCTTGGTGATTTTGTTGCCGTACCCAATGAAGTATCATATAAAACTCTGCTCAGAGGAAACATTATTGCTTGCTTGACCGCTGTTTATGATACAAAAAAACTTGGTAAAGTGTATATGCCGGATATTTTGAAAAGACAAGATTTTGCCCTTTGGTTAAAAATTACAAAGTCAGGTGTAAATGCTATTGGGATTAACGAGTCATTGGCTCACTATCGACTACGAACCGGTAGTTTATCTAGTACTAAGTTTAATACGATGATGCATACTTGGGGGGTATATAGAAATGTTGAAAAATTAAGTGTTTTGTCATCATTGAAATATATTTCCAGTCATCTAGCTGGCGCAATAATAAAAAGGATTAAAAATAAACTACGCAAAACGTAGGTATTTAATATGAATATTTTAATTACAGGAGCATCAGGCTTCGTTGGTAGTTCACTGTTAAAGCATATAAAGTTTGCAAATATAACCGCTATTTCTCGAACTAAACAGGTAAATAGTGAAAATGTACACTGGGAACAGTTGTCATTAAAGGGTTTAATAAAATCTGAATTATTGCTCACTAATAAATATGATACTGTTATTCACTTGGCGGCTAAAGCACATGCACTTAAAGAACATGTATCACTAGCCGAGTATCGAGAAGTAAACCGTGATCAAACTATTACCCTGGCGGAAAGGTTAGCTATTAATGGTATGAAAAGGTTCGTTTTTATTAGCTCTATAGGTGTTAATGGGTCGCATACTCCAATAGGCAGTCCATTTACAGAACATACGAAAGAACATCCGCATTCCGATTATGCTATATCAAAATTTGAAACTGAAGAAGAATTAAAAAAACTTGCTGAAAATATGAATTTTGAACTGGTTATAATTAGACCTCCTTTAGTTTATGGTGAAAACGCACCTGGCAATTTTAAAAACCTGCTTAACCTAATATTAAAAGGTTTACCTTTACCATTTGGGCTGGTAAGTAACTCACGCAGTTTTGTTTCAGTAAATAATTTATGTGATTTTATTGCCTTAGTGACTATTCATTCTAAAGCTGCAAATGAATTGTTTTTAATTTCTGATGATGAAAATATCTCTACCAAAAAACTAATTAAGACTATTTGGCAAGCAAGAAATATTAAATCATTTTTAATTCCTATCCCAATTTTTATTTTTAGACTTATATTCAAAGCCATTAGCCGTGAGTCAATGTCAATTCAGTTATTTGATAACTTAGAAGTTGATAATTCTAAAGCTAAAATTTTATTGGGCTGGGTTCCTAAAGAAACAATGTTTGATGTTTTTAAACAATCTTAACGTTACATTATATTAAATAACTAAGAAATAAATATGACCCTTTTACTAATTCGACTATTAGATTTCCTTTTTGCCTTCTTTGGACTTTTATTTGGTTTTCCTGTTTTAATTATATTAACCATTATTGGTTACTTTGATACCGGCTCTCCTATATTTATACAAGAGAGAGTAGGGCGTAATAAGAAGCCTTTTAATTTGATAAAGTTTAGAACCATGTCTGTTGGTACTGCTTCTGTTGCAAGTCACTTAGCATCAAGTGCATCAATAACCAAGTTTGGTAACTTTCTACGTAAAACCAAACTTGATGAATTACCACAGCTTTGGAATGTAGTTAAAGGCGAAATGAGTTTAGTTGGCCCTCGCCCTAACTTGTTTAACCAAGAAGAGTTAATTAAGGAACGTGCCTCTCGTGGTGTATATAATGTTCGCCCAGGTGTTACTGGTCTTGCTCAAGTAAATGAAATTGACATGTCTACCCCAGAGTTACTTGCTAAAACTGATGAAAAAATGATCTCAACATTATCGTTGCTGGGCTACTTTAAATATATTTTACAAACTGTCACTGGAAAAGGAAGTGGCGATAGGGTTATAAAGGATTAATTATGAAAATAGCAATAGCAGGAACAGGATACGTCGGCTTATCAAATGCCATGTTATTAGCGCAACACAATGAAGTTGTTGCTGTTGATATTATCCCTGAAAAGATCGATTTACTAAATACGGGTCAATCACCAATTGAAGATACAGAAATATCTGATTTTTTAACTAATCGTGACTTGAATTTTAAAGCAACGTTAGATAAAGAAGCTGCTTATGCGGGTGCTGATTATGTAATTATTGCAACACCAACAGACTACGACCCTGAAACTAATTACTTTAATACCTCTTCAGTCGAGTCGGTAATTAAAGATGTGATGGCTATTAACCCCTCGGCATGTATGGTGATTAAATCAACGGTGCCTGTTGGGTATACTGCACGTATTAGAGAAGAGTTAGGCTGTGAAGGGTTAATTTTTTCCCCTGAATTTTTGCGTGAAGGCAAAGCACTTCACGATAACCTTTATCCGTCACGTATTATAGTGGGTGAAGATTCAGATCGAGCACGTAAATTCGCAGAGCTTTTGGTTGAAGGTGCTTGGAAGAGCGATATCGATGTTTTGTTTATCCGCTCTACGGAAGCTGAAGCGGTTAAGTTATTTTCGAATACCTACTTAGCGATGCGAGTATCCTACTTTAATGAACTTGATACTTATGCTGAAGTCCATGATTTAGATTCTCGTCATATTATTGATGGCGTGAGTTTAGATCCCCGTATAGGGAATCATTACAACAACCCTTCATTTGGCTATGGCGGTTATTGCTTGCCAAAAGATACTAAGCAGCTACGGGCAAACTATAAAGATGTGCCTAATAGTATTATTCGTGCCATTGTAGATGCTAATAGCACTCGAAAAGATTTTGTTTCTGACTCAATTATTTCAAGAAACCCTAAAGTTGTTGGTATTTATCGTTTAATTATGAAAGCAGGCTCAGATAACTTTAGAGCATCATCCATTCAAGGCATTATGAAGCGTATTAAAGCTAAAGGTATTGAAGTGGTTATATATGAGCCAGTAATGGAAGAAGATGAATTCTATCATTCAAAAGTCATTAAAGATTTATCTGAATTTAAAGCAATGTCAGACGTAATTGTTTCTAACCGTATGGTTGATGATTTAAATGATGTTGTAGATAAAGTTTATACCCGTGATTTATTCGGTAGCGATTAACATATCAAAAGAAATTTCGAGTAAAATCCCGCTTACGATATGTGTCTTGAATGACATTTATAATGAAATATTTAGTGACCGGTGCTGCTGGCTTTATTGGTAGTGCTGTTATTGAGCGTTTGTACGCAGCAGGACATGATGTAATTGGTATCGATAATATCAATAACTACTACGATGTAGCGTAAAAAGATGCGCGATCAACGCGAATAGATCATGACGCTTCTAGTTTTATCAAAATGGATATTGCTGATCGTGAGATTATGGTTCAGTTATTTAAAGCCCAACAGTTTGATAAAGTAGTACACTTGGCTGCCCAAGCAGGTTTACGTTATTCTATTGAAAATCCGATGGCTTATGCAGATAGTAACTTAATTGGTCACTTAAATATCTTGGAAGGTTGCCGTAACAACCAGGTAAAACATTTAATTTATGCCTATTCAAGTTCAGTTTATGGCCTTAATAATAAAGTACCTTTTTCGACTAAAGATACGGTTGACCTAGTTAATATAGCCGACTTGTCGCTTAAAATGATTCGACTTTCAGACTTGCCGGTATTGGATAAGAAAAATATAGATGGCGATATTGAAATAAAATTCACGGGTTTAGGCCCAAGTTAGAAACTATTTGAAGAATTCTTAATTAGTGATGATATTAGTCAAAAAGACCATCACCTTATAATGTCTCCGCATGAAATGTGTTTTCCATGGTCTGAACTTGAAACATATTAATTAAACTTGATGATGCCTGTAATCAGTTTTCACATGAAGAAATTAGACTATTATTATTACAAGTCCCTACAGGGTTTGTTCCAAAAGATGGTGTTTTCGATTTAGTTTGGCAAGCCAAAGAAAGTGCTTTAAAAAATTAGTGTAAGTATAAATAAACATAACTCTAGGATGAAAATGAATAAGAAAATAACCAAAGCAGTAATCCCTGTAGCAGGATTAGGTACTAGGATGTTACCCGCTACAAAAGCTATCCCAAAAGAAATGTTACCTATTGTTGATAAACCAATGATTCAATACATTGTTGATGAATGTGTTGCAGCAGGTATCAAAGAAATTGTATTGGTAACTCATTCTTCTAAAAATGCGATAGAAAATCATTTTGATAAATCTTTTGAACTTGAAACGACTTTAGAAAAACGGGTTAAACGACAACTGCTTGAAGAAATTCAAGCTATTTGTCCTAAAGGCGTAACTATTATACATGTACGCCAAGGTGAAGCTAAAGGCTTAGGTCATGCGGTTTTAAAAGCGCGTCCTATTATTGGAGAGTCTCCTTTTGTCGTAGTTTTACCTGATGTGATTTTAGATGATTCTTCAGCAGATTTAAAAACTGAAAATTTAGCGGCAATGTTAACGCGTTATAATGAAGTTGGTCATAGTCAAATCATGGTTGAGCCTGTGCCAATGGATATGGTCAGCAGTTATGGTGTTGCCGATTGTGAAGGTCATGAGTTAGCGGCTGGTGAGTCTAAGACGATGACTGCTGTTGTTGAAAAACCACCTGTTGATGAAGCGCCTTCTAATTTAGCTGTTGTTGGTCGTTATGTATTGTCAGAGAAAATCTGGGATATGCTTGAGTTTACGCCGCCTGGTGCAGGTGATGAAATTCAGTTGACTGATGCGATTGCTACTTTAATGAAGATTGAAACCGTAGAGGCATTTCATATGACGGGTAAGTCACATGATTGTGGTTCAAAGTTGGGTTATATGAAGGCTAATATTGAGTATGGTTTACGTCATGCTGATTTGGCTGATGATTTTAGGGCGTATTTGAATGAGATAATTAAAGCTTAAAGCTTAGGGGTTTGGTGTTAAGGGATATTTTACCACCGAGGTCACTGAGGCTGACAGATCTCCACGAATAATAATAACAGGACTTGGGCTCTAGAATCAGTTGTCTCAATGCTTCTATAACGTTAAGCCAGTGCTTTGTTAATAATTTATGGTATTTATCTTTATAGGCTCTTAACCCGATAAATTGATTTGATAGGACGTGGTTGGCTTAATTTTTCAAGGCAGGTGTTACCTCTTAAAGTCAATTTCCGCTTCTGTTTTGTTTTCATCGAATAGTTAAATTTTGACTTCCTGTAAAAGATTTACAACTGTCGTCACTGTCCTGTTTGATTTGCGTGAAAATCCAGATGGAAAATGTGTCTCATTGGAGGGTATTTTGTGGGAAAATTGTCTCATGGAAATAATGGTTGATTAAAGTCTTTTGTTATCAGTGGCTTACTGTGGTGTTAAAACAAGCCAATATGAGGGGCTATTGGCATATGAGTAAGCGCTTAATGACAATATACCTAAAAGTTGTTGAATTCGTTGACTGGTATGGAGCGTTTTACAAAAAGTAGATGGTAACTGCTGTGGTGGAGAAACCTCCCGTTGATGAAGCGCCTTCTAACTTAGCTGTGGTAGGTTGATATGTGTTATCAGAGAAAATTTGGGACATGTTAGAGTTTACCCCGCCTGGTGCTGGTGCTGAAATTCAATTGACTGATGCGATTGCGATGCTTAATGAAGATTGAAACGGTTAGGCGTTTCATATGACGGGTAAGTCACATGATTGTGGTTCTAAGTTGGTTTTCATGAAGGCTAATGTTACCTATGGTTTACGTCATCCTGAATTGGCTGATGACTTTAAAGTATCTTTATCAGAATTGATGGCTGCGTGATTTAATGTTTTTATAACACTTTTATGCGCATAAAAGTGTTATTTTTATTCGCTTTGTTGCGCATAAAAGTGTGGATGGTGAGCTGTCATAATGGTAATAAAATAGTGTCGTTTAGACGCTATTTTTATTGATTCGGTTTATACTGATGTTTAATTGTCGCTAATCATGCCTTTAAGGAGTTTAAGTGGGTAATATTGACTTAAACATCCCTTAAAGGGTTTTAACGGGGTGTTTCTTGATGTTTTTCAAGTGATGTGTAATACTCCCTTAAAGGGTTACATGTATGACATATCCACTTTAAAGCATTCTTTAGGAGTTCTTATGGTATTTGATGCCGTCACACCTCATGCCATTGCAACTGAATTAGGCGATAGAATTAAAGTTGCTCGACTTAATGCTGACTTAACACAAAAAGAGTTAGCTGAAAAAGCTGGACTATCACTTAAGGCAGTAACGAATAGCGAGAAAGGAACGTCAACACTTGAATCCTTCATTGCTATTTTGGTGGCGCTTGAACTGACGGAACAACTTAATTCGTTTATACCTAAGCAAGAGATATCACCTGTTCAACTTGCTAAGCTGCAAGGCAAAGAACGTAAACGAGCAACAGGCACTAGTAAAGCACTCACTAAACCTAAGGATACGCCATCATGGTAAAAGAAGTCATAACCGTAAAATATAAACATCATGATGTCGGCGCTGTAAGTTATGACACAGAAAATCAAATTGGTTCGTTCGAATATTTTCCTAGTTTTATTATAACAGGTATTGAGCTTTCGCCAATAAAAATGCCTTTGAGTAAAAAAATCTACTCCTTTCCAGAGTTAGATTATCCAACATTCAAAGGTCTTCCGGGACTAATTGCAGACTCATTGCCAGATGACTTTGGTAACGCTGTAATGAACGCGTGGATAGCAAGTAAAGGTAAATCGACAAACGATATTACTCCGCTACAGCGATTACAGTATACAGGCATGAGAGGTATGGGCGCATTAACCTACGCACCAGCCACTAGACGTAAAAACCTGAATGCCTCACAACCTATACATATAGAATCACTTGTTTCTATTGCTCAAGAAGTCTTAGATAAACGTGAGCAGTTTAGCGTCAACTTGAACAAGGGCGATCAAGAAAATGCTGAAGCCATGATGTCACTTATGTCTGTAGGAATGAGTGCTGGTGGTGCAAGGCCAAAAGCTGTACTGGCATTTAACAAGGATTTTAACAAAGTTCGCTCCGGCCAAACTGACGCACCTGATGGGTTTACTCATTACCTAATGAAGTTTGATGGTGTAAGCGAACACAATAAAAACAAAGAAACATTTGGTGACCCATTAGGTTATGGCGCAATGGAGTATGTATATCATTTGATGGCAAAAGAATGTGGTATCGATATGATGCCATGTCGTTTGCTTAATGAAGGTGATCGCCGACACTTTATAACACAAAGGTTTGATCGAAACGGTAATGATAAAGTACATGTACAGACTCTCAACGGACTAGAGCATGTCAGTTACAAAAAAGTAGGCTCGTATTCTTATGCCGAGTTACTTGGTACAGCGCGAAAGCTAAATTTGAGTCCTAAGGATGCTATTCAGCTATTTAAACGAATGGTATTTAATGTTGTGTCTAGAAATCACGATGACCATGCTAAGAATTTTGGGTTTATTCTTGACCACGAAAATAATTGGCAATTGGCTCCTGCTTACGATTTAGCCTATAGCTACAAACCTGATAGCCTTTGGGTCAGCAAACATTGGATGACACTCAGTGGCAAGCAAGACAACTTTACTAGAGCTGATTTTCATAGCTTTGAAAAACTCAGTCCTGTTTTCAGTAAGCGAAAGATAGACGATATTTTAGATAATAATATTGAAGTAGTTTCAACGTGGAACAAGCTCGCCTTGGAACAAGACGTACCTCAAACCTTAATAAGAGAGATAAGCCAAAATTTAAGGCTTTTCATCTAAACGCGATTAGTGAACTACCCAGTGATCTTTAATCGATGGGGAGTTCACCAATCACTGATTGGTTAAGCTCTAATATAGCTGGTTATATGGGAGACCTAAGACCTTTAATATATATTTTTTCAAATTCGACAACTAAAATTGATTTATAAGTGAACTACCCCGCGACTAAAGATCACGGGGCTTCTGCAAACCTAAAACTAGGCTGCTTCTTTTTTCTCAGATCCCACACCAAACTTTGATTGCTCAAATACTTTCGTTTTATGAGGTGATTTCTGCTGAAATTTGGGCAGCGCCCTAGCTAATATCCCATTATCTTAATTAAAGCAATATTGTTGTACATAACCAATTCATTGCTATAATCACTTGCAATTAAAGTTATCTAAATTCATGGGATTACATTTTATTATATAAATTAAGTCATATGAGCTGTCGGATTTACGTTCCAACCTTGGATTGTAGGTTGGCAACTAAAACTGAACCACTATTTGTGATGCGCTAATTAATAGTAGATATTCTGTGGACTTGATTAATATTGAGTTGTAGGGAAATATGTTGGGTCAATCTTACTTGCCAATATACGCTAAAGTGGCTCAGTTTAGCGTGCCAATGTAACTGGTCATGTTGCTTACTCTAGGTCTGCTGTATGACGGCAACACAACGTCAGTACCGTATAAACAGTGACATCAGCTAACGTTGCCAAGCAGTGCTTCATGTCCATTTTTTTAGTATTGGCCGTAACAAGGGCTGTTATACAGTAAGGGTATAGCTAACAGCAGGTGCTGTTAGTATACCCTTACTATTGTTTTACCGTGTTCGGTTGTTTAACTAGTGATTTATAAATTTTTGGACTACATTTTAAAACGTATAAACCAAGTTAAAATACAGTAAAGATCGTAGATTCGTATATTTATATGTATAATGCATACTTTTGTTGCCTTTACTTGCCTTTACTATTAATCGGCAAGTGGGATGATATAACTTCACCATGATCATTTGGATTTAATAAAATAATATGATTTTTTCTCCTTCCCCAATAGATGCCTTATTTAGAGCCCCTCGTTTAATTAAACGTGTTATTAGTGTTTTTGCTGATTTATGTTTTGTTGGTATTGCCTTTTGGGCAGCGATTATGGTGAGGGTAGATTCCTTTTCTATTTTTAGTAATTCACAATTTTGGTTGTTACTTTTTTCTTTAATGCCTATCACCGTGCTTATTAACATAAAGCTTGGGCTCTATCGTGCTGTTATCCGCTTTATAGGTACCAAAGCTGCTACATCAATTGGGATCGCTGTTGTATTTTCTACCGTTATCTTAATTTTATTATCTTACTATTTACATGTTCCTTTACCTAGAACCGTACCTATTGTGTTTGCTGCTTTTTTGATGATATTGATCGGTGGCAGTCGATTTGTTTTTAGGGCATTGTTATCTAATAAAAGTAAAACCAAAGAGCGCGTTATTATTTATGGTGCTGGCTCTTCAGGTCGTCAACTAGCACGTTCATTAATTCAAGGTAATGAATACCTTCCTGTTGCTTTTATTGATGATGATGTACGTATTCAAAAAAGTGTTGTCTACGGTATTACTGTGTTTAATCGTAGTGACATAGATGCATTAATTATTAAATATTCTGTTAACAGAATTTTATTAGCAATGCCTAGAGAAAGCAAAAAACGTATTGCTAGAGTATTAGATAAGTTAGAGAATTTATCCGTTGAAATATTATCTATTCCTGGCTCTGCTGATTTAGTGAGTGGTAGTGCTAAAATTGATGAGCTACATGAAGTATCAATCGATGACTTACTTGGCCGTGATCCGGTTCAGCCTAACCAGGATTTATTACAAGCAGATATTCGCAATAAAGTTATAATGATAACAGGGGCTGGGGGGTCTATCGGCTCAGAACTTTGCCGTCAAATTTTACAACAGCATCCTAAAAAAATTGTGTTACTGGAATTATCTGAATTTGCTTTATATAAAATTAACGGTGAATTACAGATAATGGCTAAAAAATTAGATTATGATCTAATTATTGTGCCTTTATTAGGCTCTGTTCAGCAAAAAAATAGATTGTTAACTGTTATGCGTACCTTCGCTGTGCAAACCATTTATCATGCTGCAGCCTATAAACATGTACCTGTAGTTGAACATAATGTTATTGAAGGTGTTCGAAATAATATATTCGGCACCTTATTTGTCGCTGAGGCCGCAATTGAAGCACAAGTAGAAACGTTTGTTTTAATCTCTACCGATAAAGCCGTTCGCCCAACTAACGTAATGGGTACAACAAAACGCATGGCTGAACTGGTTTTGCAGGCATTAGCAGATCAAATAGCTAAAACTAAAGGTAAAACTCGTTTTTGTATGGTGCGTTTTGGCAATGTATTAGGATCATCTGGTTCGGTAGTGCCCTTGTTTAGAGAACAAATTAAGAGTGGTGGCCCTATTACGGTAACTCATCCTGAAATTATACGTTATTTTATGACTATTCCTGAAGCCTCACAGTTGGTTATTCAAGCGGGATCTATGGGGAAAGGCGGCGATGTCTTTGTTTTAGATATGGGTGACCCGGTTAATATTTCAGATTTAGCCACTAAGATGATCCACCTGTCGGGATTAACCGTTTTAGATAAGCTTAACCCCGAAGGTGAAATTGCTATTGAATATACCGGTTTACGGCAGGGTGAAAAGTTATTTGAAGAATTATTAATTGGTGATGATATAACTCAAACTGATCATCGTAGAATTATGTCAGCCCATGAGAGCTGGTTACCTTGGCCTGAACTTCAACAAATATTAGTTAAACTTGATGAAGCTTGCCACCAGTTTGACCATGAAGAAATCAGACGATTATTGCTACAAGCACCCACTGGTTTTGTACCCAAAGATGGTATTTGTGACTTGGTTTGGAATGCTAAAGACACAGAAAAAGACAATTATAAAGTTGTTTAATGGTATGTTAATTGCGTTATTAATTACCTTGTTAACAGGAAAGGGCAATCTAATAAAGTCTTTTCCCTGAATGTTTATGTTGGTTTACTTCAACCCTGATTAGGACTTTCAGGGATGGCAAATACCCTAGACCCGAGAATGTGTGTTTTAAGTACTGTAAGCTCAGGGGTTGGACCTATTTTACATTGTAATAACGTCAAATTTTGCTAAGTAGTTGATTTTTGTTAAACGTTGCCTTCCTCTCTAGTGAACGGAACTTCCCCATTTTTCCTTTGTTACATCGTTTTAGCTATAAAAAACATGACATGCTTTGATTAAATACATTAAGGATGAAAATGTCAAAAATAATTAGAAAAGCAGTAATCCCCATAGCAGGCTTAGGCACACGTATGTTACCTGTAACTAAAGCCATCCCAAAAGAAATGCTCCTATTGTAGATAAGCCTATGATCCAATACATAGTGAATGAATGTGTTGCAGCAGGTATTAAAGAAATTGTCTTAGTTACCCATTCGTCTAAAAATGCTATCGAAAATCACTTTGATAAGTCATTTGAATTGGAAACCACCTTAGAAAACCGTGTGAAACGTCAATTACTTGATGAAATTCAAGCGATTTGTCCGAAAGACGTTACTATTTTACATGTTCGTCAAGGAGAAGCGAAAGGATTAGGGCATGCGGTGTTAAAAGCTCGTCCTATCATCGGTAATGAACCTTTTTGTTGTTGTGATATAAAGCTGATTGTCAGGTTGAAGGTCTAACCTAACCTAACTTGACCTGATGTAGGCATAGTGCTTTTTAGTTTTTCGATATCTAGTATTGTAAGCGCAAGTTTTACTGGAGTATCAATTGGCTCTGTCATCATAATCGATACTTCGTGCGGGCTTTCGTCACTATACAGATAACATGCACGTGCATTTTTTCCATCAACTCAATAGTAACCGACTGGTAGTTTTGCCTGGGTAATGGCTCGTTTGTGATTTGAGTTAATAGGTGGTTAAAGGCCTCTTGCTCAAACGCCGTGCTTGTCTCATCCTGAAGCATTTGTTCAGATAAATCCGATAGGTATTCTCCCCCTGAAAAATCTTCTTTGCAATAACGCGTTAATGGATCATCTATTATCTCAATAGCCTTAAAACTCACTTCCTCATCCGTTATCGTGATGGTTAACGATGAGCTGTGTTTTTTACACAGGGTTGTTATGTCCAATAAGCGTAAGTTGTTCAATAAAAATGTCGCAGGCATCATTGTACCTTCTACTATGATTGGAAACTCTTTTTGAAGTACAGTGGCATTTTGGTTTAAGGTGACGGTGAGGTACGTTTGGTTAACATGCAACAACGTCAACTGATCTGTTGATTTTCAGTATTAAGTGGTATCAATAGTGCTACGTCTAGAATAAATAAATTTACCAATAATAAAAATCTAGCTTTTGCTAGATTTTTTCATTTTTAGCGCTGTATTTAAAACTCCGATAAGTTGTTTAAAGAAGCAGCAGTACATGAAGTTTTCGTCAAACGTCAGTTGCTTGATGAGGTGCCTTAACGAATAGCGTGCACGTCTAGTAAAATGACTAAGAAAGATGAGTAATCGCTTTCTATTCATATGTAACGGGTAAATTTATAGACTTAATTATTGATGTTTTCGGTTAGCTATATGTTTTTCTGGCACCATATTTTTATGTAAAACAGCAAATACGATTAAATAATTATTATCTAACGTGTAATAAATAATATGGCTAACATAGGGGAAGCTAAAAGTTGTTAGTGAAATATCGGTTCTTTGAATTCCTATAGAAGGACTGTCAGATAATAACTGTAATGTTTTCTTCAGCTCTTGTAGATACTTTGTCGATTGTTCTCTTTCCCACGTTTTTAAGGTATATTTTCTGATGTTAAGTAAATCTGCGCGAGCATCTTGTGTAAACTTATATAAAAGCATTTAATCTAATTTTCCTGCTATCAAATCAGACATAAATTGTTCACCTTCAACTAAATTACCATTTTCTATATCAAGTTTAGCTCTAGCAGCTCGTTCTTGTAACAAAGTGAATTTAACTTCTTCCATTTGTTGATATTCATCCATTGAAATTACAACAGCAACGGGTTTACCGTTTTTGTTGATCTGAACCGGCTCGCGTTGGGCCTTTAATAGCATATCCCCAAACTGTGTTTTAGCATCATTTGCAGTAAGTGCTTGCATTGTTTATTACTCATTATGGTTAATAACAACAGTATAGTCGAATCGTTCGAAACAATCTATTTGAACTGAGTTAGTAGTGCTAACGATTATATGAATAATATATTAAGTCGACCTATAGCTAAGGATATATAGTTAATTTTCAATAGATTATGTTTGCACAGGAGTTTGACCCTGGGTTCAATGATTTTAAATAATTGATCCCACTTATCTATTATGAAAGTTTTTTGATGAAATAAAATCTAAAATATCGGCTTTAATTCAGCTGTTATGTTTTCTTCTATTGCTCATTGGCTATGTTAACAGTTGGGTTGTGATAAAAGATTATGCGAATTAGTACGGATTTGTTAGTTGTTAAGTGTAGTGCTTACCGGTTGAGATCCTGAATCAAGTTCAGGATGACGATGGTTAGTTATAGTTGTGAAAAGATAATACATCAGGGACTAGACATGTTTGCCCGCGGATTTACGCGGATAAGGTCAAGGGATAGGTCAAGTATTGACCATTAATCGAACCTCTTGGGTCATTTCGTCATACTCGAGTTGTCTTGTCGAGTATCCAGTTTTTGATTTTTAAACGATTAAGTGAATGGATCCCCGACAACAAACTTCGATGTATGGACTCCCTTCCCTTACGGGAGTAACGTAATAAGCGTCAAAACTTTTACCCAGGAGCCCATACATGTTCAATAATAACGTTATCGCCATAGATTTAGCATAAACTTCTTTTCATGCCTGTAATTTAAACAAACATAATTAGCTTACCACCAACAAAGAATTCACTCGTAAGAAACTGCAAGAGTGGCTAATTAAACAGCCTAAATCAATTGTAGCAGTTGAAGCATGTGTTAATTGCGTTATTAATTACCTTGTTAACGGGAAAGGACAAGCTAATCAAGTCTTTTCCCTGAATATTTATGTTGGTTTACTACAACCCTGATTAGGTCTTTCAGGGATGGCAAAAATCCTAGGCCCGAGAATGTGTTTTTTAAGTACTGTAAGCTCAGGGATTGGACCTATTTTACATTGTAATTCCGTCAATTTTTGCTAAGTAGTTGATTTTTTGTTAAAGGTTTCCCTCCAGGGAAACAGCATGAAACACCTTGATATATAAGGGCTAGAATAATATTGCGAGAATAGTAAAAAATAATTTTTATCTATTCATTAATGATTTAAAGATCGACTTGTAGATCGTTTTAGCTGTGTTCAAATGAGTTTCTATTCAAGGAAACTTTTATGACAACACAAAATAACCCATTCCAACATTTTACAGAAATTACTGATTATCGACAAAAAGCAAAAGTTAAACACAAGCTTTCGGATATCATTCTATTAACTATTTGTGCTGTAATTTCAGGTCAGGATGGTTGGAGTGGTATTGAAGATTTTGGTCATGCCCGAAAAGATTTTCTTAAACGATATGGAGGCTATTTATTTGGCATTCCAGATGCAGATACCATAGCGAAGGTTATGGGACGAATAAGCCCTAATGCGCTACAAAGATGCTTTATTAGTTGGATGCAAAGCTGTCATACTTTAACAGATGGCGAGGTAATAGCCATTGATGGTAAAACAGCCAGGGGCTCATACAATAAATCAAAAGCTAAAGGTGCTATCCATATGGTTAATGCGTTTGCTACACGCAATGGCATGAGTATTGGTCAGGTAAAAGTAAATGCAAAAAGCAATGAAATAACTGCTATTCCAGAATTACTTGAACTCCTTGATGTAAGAGGGTGTTTGATTACAATTGATGCGATGGGCTGCCAAAAAAAGATAGCTAAAAAAATTGTAGATAAAGGTGCTGATTACCTTCTTGCGGTTAAAGGAAACCAGGGTAAGTTAGAGGGTAAATTTGATCAATACTTTAAGATTGAAATGCTTCAAAAATTCGATGGCGATAGCTATAGTACACAAGAAAAATCTCATGGTAGAAAAGAAACTCGCTTAGCAATTGTTAATGATGATTTATCCGTTCTTGGAGACTTGGAATATGATTGGCCGGAATTAAAAACAATGGGGATCGTTGTTTCATTTATAGGGGAAAAGGATGTTTTATCAGAAGATGACTTTTCTGTGCGTTACTATATTAGTTCAAAAGCACTGGATACTAAAACATTGCTGAACGCATCCCGTTCTCATTGGGGTGTAGAAGTAATGCATTGGTCACTAGATACAGCATTTCGAGAAGATGCTAGCCGTATTCGAGTAGACGATAGAGCTGAAACCTTCGCAAGGATCCGCCAGTTGGCTTTAAATTTGTTAAAGTCAGAGAAAAGTTTTAAAGGTGGTATCCAGCGTAAGAGAATGAAGGCTGCGATGAGTGAATCTTATTTGAGCAAGGTTCTAGCAGCCCTTTAAAATCAGATGTGTTCATGCTGTTTCCGTAGGTTTCCCTCCTCTCTAGTGAACGGAACTTCCCCATTTTTCCTTTGTTACATCGTTTTTGCTATAAAAAACATGACATGCTTTGATTAAATATTTAAACTATAACTATTGAAATAGTTATAGTTTAAATACATTAAGGATGAAAATGTCAAAAATAATCAGAAAAGCAGTAATCCCCGTAGCAGGCTTAGGCACACGCATGCTACCAGCCACAAAAGCAATTCCCAAAGAAATGCTCCCTATTGTAGATAAGCCTATGATCCAATACATTGTAAATGAGTGTGTTGCAGCAGGTATTAAAGAAATTGTTTTAGTTACCCATTCGTCTAAAAATGCTATCGAAAATCACTTTGATAAGTCATTTGAATTGGAAACCACCTTAGAAAACCGTGTGAAACGTCAATTACTTGATGAAATTCAAGCGATTTGTCCGAAAGATGTAACTATATTGCATGTACGTCAAGGTGAAGCTAAAGGCTTGGGGCATGCGGTGTTAAAAGCTCGTCCTATCATCGGTAATGAACCTTTTGTGGTTGTTCTACCTGATGTCATTTTAGATGATTCTACCGCGGATTTAAAAACTGAAAATTTAGCCGCAATGTTAACTCGCTATCAAGAAGTAGGTGGTTATAGCCAGATAATGGTTGAACCTGTTCCTATGGACAAAGTGAGTAGTTATGGCGTGGTTGATTGTGGTGGATATGATTTAGCTCCCGGTGAGTCTAAAGCGATGACTGCTATTGTAGAAAAGCCTCCGGTTGATGAAGCGCCTTCAAATTTAGCAGTTGTTGGTCGTTATGTCCTATCTGAAAAGATTTGGGATTTATTGAAGTTAACACCACCCGGTGCGGGTGATGAAATTCAATTAACAGATGCTATTGCTATGTTGATGGAAAAAGAAACAGTAGAAGCATTCCATATGACGGGTAAATCACATGATTGTGGTTCTAAATTGGGTTATATGAAGGCAAACGTTGAGTATGGCTTGCGTCACCCTGAATTAGCGGATGATTTTAAGGCATATTTGCAAGAAATAGTTAAAGGTTAGGATTTCTGTTTTTAGGTACTTTGGTATTTTAGACACTAGAGATTTAAGAGATATTTTACCACCGAGGACACAGAGGGACTTCGTCCTGCACCGAGAAGAGACTAGTGATAAAGTGATCTTATTGGATAAGTGATTTAAGGTACTAGAGATTAAGTGATGAGTTATCTCATGGATTCAAGACACTAGTTATTTTCACCACCGAGGACACCGAGGCTTCGCTACATCGAGAAGAAATAAAAGCTTAAGTGATGAGTTAACTTGCTATGTAGCTAGCGTAGGAGTTCATTAATTACGTAATCTTGGAGGTGTTTGATCGAAGATCCATTGTTTTTAGTTTGGCTGTGGTTGGTAGGGATGAAGACACTAGTAAATTTTACCACCGAGGACACCGAGGCTTCGCTACACCGAGAAGAAATAAAAGCTTAAGTGATGATTAACTTGCTATGTAGCTAGCTCAGGAGTTCATTAATTTCGTCATCTTCGAGGTGTTTTATCGAAGATCCATTGTTTTTAGTTTGGCTGTGGTTGGTAGGGATGAAGATACAAGTAATTTCACCACCGAGGACACCGAGGCTTCGCTACACCGAGAAGAAATAAAAGCTTAAGTGATGAGGTAATAGCATGGATTCACGATCAGAGACTTCGAGAATGACACCTCCTGAGTAGATGTTGTGACTAGTAGGGTTATTACCACTGTGGTTAAAAATTCTGCGCACTGCAACTAAAAGATATTAGTAATACAATCAAATGGAAAAGGATTTCTGAGTCATACTCTAAGGTATGTCCTAATAAAAAAATCATCTATGAATATTAAAAAAATCACATCACTAGCACAAAATGCTAAGAGTCGTTCTATCGTTTCATTGTTCGATCATAAAGACAGAGCCAATGACTTTTCTTTGTCTACTCCTTATTTATACCTCGATTATTCCAAGCAAAATATTAATGAAGTTGAGCTTGGAAAATTAGTTGAGATAGCCAATGAGGCTGGTTTATCAGAAAGCATCACGAATCAGTTTAACGGCGATAAGATTAATAATACTGAAGAACGGTCAGTATTACATACGGTTCTTAGAGCGCCTAAAGAGATTAAAAAACGAGTATTAGGTGAAAAGCTTGCCGGTGAGGTTGAAGCGGCAGAACTGCAAATGCTAAATATTGTTAATGATGTACAAAACGGCATTTTAACGAGTCAATCAGGTCAACGTTTTACCGATGTATTAGCTATTGGTATTGGCGGCTCATATTATGGAGTCAAAGTAAGTTTATCTGCTTTAGAGCATTACCGTGACTTAAGTTTAGCTGTTCATGTTATTGCTAATGTCGATGGTGGGGCACTTGAAGAAAAGCTCAAGAAACTGAATCCTGATACTACCCTTGTTGTAGTCATTTCTAAGACATTTACCACACAAGAAACCCTGCTAAATGCAAAAGCAGTCAAGCAGTGGATGTTATCTTGTGCATCTGTAAAAGGCTCACAAGTTCACAATACAGCAGCTATCATTGAAAAACAGTGGTTTGCGGTAAGTAGTAATATTGAAGCAGCAAAAAGTTTTGGCATTAATGAAAAGCATATTCTTCCCATGTGGGATTGGGTTGGCGGGCGTTTTTCACTTTGGTCAACGGTAGGTTTACCACTTGCGCTGGCCATTGGTAATGAAAACTTTAGCAAGTTAAAACAAGGTGCACATGAGATGGATGTGCACTTTAAATCAGCAGACTTTAAAAACAATATGCCGGTCATTATGGCATTACTTGGTATTTGGAATCGTAATGCACTTGAATACCCAACTTTAGCTATTTTACCTTACGCGCATTCATTAAGAGCTTTACCTGGCTATTTACAACAAACCGATATGGAAAGTAATGGTAAATCTGTATCGAGGGAAGGTGATAAATTAACGTGGTTAACTGCTCCGGTGGTGTTTGGTCAAGAAGGTACCAATGGGCAACATGCTTTTATGCAATTGATGCATCAAAGTGATGACATCATTCCTACAGACTTTATTGTTGCTTTAAAAGGTCGAAGCCAATATACCGAGAACCATAAGGTGCTTGTAGCCAATTGTTTTGCTCAAAGTGAAGCTTTAATGCAAGGTAAAACATTAGCACAGGTTAAAACTGAGCTTTTTGATTCCGGTTGCTCTTTGGAAGAAGTAGAACGACTTGCTCCTCATAAAACGATGAAAGGGAATACACCAAGTAATACCTTGGTGATGGAATCACTGACTCCGGAGACAATAGGGTCTTTACTTGCGTTATATGAACATAAAATCTTTGTTCAAGGAGTGATATGGCAAGTGAATTCTTTTGATCAATGGGGCGTTGAATTAGGAAAACAGCTGGGAGCAAGAGTTTTGGCGGCAATGGATGGTGGTGAAAATGATATGTTATCAGCTTCTAGTCAGAGTCTTATTGCTCGGTTTAAAGCTGATTCAACAGTAAGGAATTAAGACACTAGTGATTATTCCCTCCGAGGTCACAAAGGGGCTTCGCGCTTCACCGAGAAGAGATAATTTAATGGGGTCTCGGTCAGATACTTCGCTAGACAGATAAGCCTAAAAAACGCTGAGATGCACTAAACTATGGTTTTTAAATAGTGTCTTTCAGATTGGATTTTTCTTGTATAGATCATTTAGTATATAATGGTCATAGTTCTCTTAATCTCTTATAAGACTTTATAATGGCAATTGATTTTCACTCTCAGCTTATTAATATTTGTAGGCAACATTTTCCTGATATAAAGCTGTTATATTTATTTGGCTCTCATGCAAGTAACCAGGCACATGCCAACAGCGACATCGATTTAGCTGTGTTGTTAACGAAAAAAATATCCACTGTCACTCGCTGGAATATACAGCAAAAACTAGCATTAGAGCTTAATATCGACGTTGATTTAATTGACTTATTGTCAGCTTCAACAGTTATGCAAAATCAAATCATTAATAAAGGGATTTGTTTGTATGATATGGCTGATTATAAAAATACTTTCGAAATGCAAGTGATGTCTATGTATCAGCATTTAAATGACGAACGGTCGTCATTATTAACAGCATTTAAAGGAAGCTAGGATGGATGATGTTTTATTAAATAAGTTATCGACTATTACACGTTGTTTAAAGCGTATTCGTGAAGTTTATGCCGAAGCAGGGGTGAACTTTGTTAATGATTACACACGACAAGACTCGGTTATATTAAACTTGCAGCGTGCTTGCGAAGCTTAAATAGATATTGCTAATTATTTGAATAAAAAAAATCAATTAGGTTTACCACAAAGTAGTATAGATAGTTTTCAGTTACTCTGTTCTGCTGGATTTATTACAGTTTCTGTTGCGACTAACTTAAAGAAAATGATTGGATTGCGTAATATTGCTGTGCATGACTATAAAGAGTTAAATATAGATATTGTTGAAGCGGTAAATTAATAATCATCTTGTTGATTTTGAAATGTTTAGTGATGAAATTAAAAAGGAACTTTAAGTAAAATCCCACCACCGAGGTTTCGCTACACCAAGAAGAGACAAGGACTTAAAGTGACGAGGTAAAATAAACTGAATGCTTTTCAGAAATTAATGGCCGTGCAGGTTTAAGTCACTTCCTCTGTGTAGCGCGAAGCGCCTCGGTGCTCTCGGTGGTAGATATTTAATATCTTTAATCATTTCAAAGCAAAAAAAAACAGCACCATTCACCACCGAGGACACCGAGGCTTCGCTACACCGAGAAGAAATAAGGGATTAAATGCATAGATAAGTTAATGGATTCTCGATCAGAGACTTTGCGAATGACGACTGGTTGTTACGCAATGAGCCTTCCATTAAGTATCTTTGAAATTATAGCGTGACAGCTATGGCTGAAACGCCTTTACCTTTGTTATATCCTGATTTACTACAAATTCATTAAAACATTCTGCTAACTTATCTGTTTCTTCAAGTACCTTTAACCAATACTTAATCCGTGTTGACGCATCAAGTTTAGTGAAATCAGTTCGGTCGGGTATCTTCTTAAAAGGTAATGATTTAATAAACTTTGCAGATGGGGCAAGCAGTACGGTATTTTCATAACTGCTGTTTAGTACTTTACGGTTTGAATTTTTGTCAAACCATCCTGCTTTGGGGACTGAGCTAAAATGAGGATACAGGGTTAATCCCTGATCTATAACGGCACTATCACTATCACTATCACTTTCGCTTTTTCGTTCTAGTGTGTTCGTATCAGAATTACTATTGCCCAATGAAAAATCAAAATGATAATCAATTATACCGCCATCTCGATAGCTACCCTTTGTTGAACCCTCAATATCTTTGATGCCCGACATCACCATAGGTATTGAACCTGAAGCGAGTAGAGCACTTTTGATATTTTCAGGAGTTAAGGTTTGGTAAAAATTACTGAAATTATATGGGTCGTTTATAAGTAAACGGCTTGTTGGGTGTTTAAAAATATAACGTTGATATTGTTTACTGAGCAGTCTTCTATCAACTTTGTTCAGTAAGATGCTATTAATTAAACCAGCGCCTTGCAATATCTTGTTATCAAACGACGTTAAGCCATTACATTTTGCTACTAAAAAATGAGCTTTGAAAATCTTATTGTTGATAACCTCATTAGCTCCATTTTTAGCAAATAAATGCTCAACAATATTCACTGCTTGGGCTGATATTTCTTGTGGACTTGGTTTGGCTGAATATACAGTATTAGCATAGGTGTAAGCTAAGCGCTCAATGGCTTTTACTGGCGTGTTTTGTGTCAATGCAGCAGCGCGAAAGGCACCAGCACTTGAGCCAATTAAGTTAAGTTCTGTGGTTCTATTTTTGAAAAAATCACCGAAAAGGTACTTATCTAAACCAAACAATGTAAACCATTTAGGACCACCACTAGCACCGAGAAAATTAGTGAATAGCTCTTGTTTAAAGCCTTGCTCTTGAATGGTTTTTAAGGCGTTTTTTCCTGCGTATATCTCTAGCATTGCTGCAATAATCTCATTTTATAAGTATGGTTAACTTGCCTAAAGTTGTAACTAAAAATTAGCTAAGTTAACTGATAATCTGACGCGCCGTGGGCATTAAATAGTGACTGATAAAGACGTGTGGCGTAATCATCTGTCATGCCAGCAATATAGTCGGCTATTATTCGATGTGAGTTCTGCTGGTTATTTACAGCTTGTTGCCAGCGTTTAGCGCTATTGCTTGGCAGTAAGCGCATAGGATCGGATGATAACGCTTCAAAAAGTTCCATTACTATTTGTTGCCCTCTATATTCCAAACGCTGAAGACTGGTTAATTTAATAACATAAAAGTATACGAAATCTTTGAATATTTGTAGTACTTGTGATGTTGTTGTCGATAACGTGGCATTGTATCGTAATAATGGCTCGACAAAGTTTATATCATCTTGTTCGTTTAAATCGGTCAATTTGATAGCCGTAATCAAATAGTTGACTAAGCCGCCAATTGCGTCTTTTTGTAAATGATGATGATCACTAAAAAGCTTTGATGTTAAGGTTTCGCTGTATTCTTGCAGCCAAACATCGTCAATTTGTTGTAGTTTTTTTATCACTTCACGGTCAAAATCATTTCGGTTGACTACTTTTGTGACTATGGCGTCTTCAAGATCGTGAATGCCGTAAGCAATATCATCGGCTAGTTCCATAATGGAACAATCAAGTGACTTAAAACGGGTTTTATGATGCTTATTTGTGTCTTGCGCTGTATCTTTTTGACCACTTATACTTTGGAATAAAACACGGTCGTTCGCTGATAGTGGTTCAAGTATCCAGTTAATAATATCTTCATCGTCGGTATATAAGCCTTTTGGCGGATGCCACTCATCGGCTTTAAGTTGTCGAAAGTTACCAACAGTGTTTAGTTTTGTCTTTTTATTAAGCGTTTCTATTAATTGTGGATATTTCATTAAACCAAGTAGTGTTCTTCTGGTTAGATTCATACCAAAGTGTTCACTAAAGGTTTCTAAGCGCGCTACTATACGCAATGTTTGACCGTTACCCTCAAAACCACCATGATCTCGCATCATATAATTCAGAGCTATTTCACCGCCATGTCCGAAGGGGGGGTGGCCAATGTCATGGGCTAAGCAAATGGTTTCTATTAAGCTATCACTACTAGGAAAAAGGGCATCACATAATTCGGGGAATTTATAGCGTAGTTGTGCGGTAATGCCAGAGCCTATTTGTGCAGCCTCTAATGAATGCGTTAAACGCGTACGATAGAAATCACTTTGTCCACTACCCATCACTTGGGTTTTAGATTGCAAGCGACGAAAAGAGGCCGAATGCATTATTCGAGCACGATCTCGTTGGAAAGGATCACGGTGGTCTTGTTGCCTGTTAGTCACTTTTTTAAGTCGTCTTGCTAACCAAACATCATTCATAGCTATCCTTAGTAAAGCTGGCCGAGGTTATATAACTTGTTGAGTTACTATAACTTACATCATTTACTTTGGCTTATGTTTTCTCGGTGTAGCGCAGCCATTTTGTAATGGGACTAGATATCTACCACCGAGAACACCGAGGGACTTCGTCCTACACCGAGCAAGTGAACTAAGACATAAGAAAATTAGGGATTTAATTAAGGTATCCTCAATATTTTTTATATTTTATGATTAATTAATCTTTTGTGTTTTATCGGTGACCTCTGTGACCTCGGTGGTGGATTGTGCTGTTTTAATCTTAAGCATTAGCAATAAATATGGCACGTTTAGGGGCAGGGTAACCTTCTATCGTTTTACTACTATCATTCGGGTCAAGAAAATCTTGCAGAGATTCAGTATCAATCCACTGTGTTTTTCTTTGTTCATCTAAGGCGGTGATGTCAGTATTTACCACTCGCACATTAGTAAATCCACATCGCTCTAACCAAGCACACATGGCTTTTTCACTGGGTAAAAACCAAACATTGCGCATTTTTGCGTAACGCTCACCTGGCACTAATACCGTATTTTCATCACCGTCAACAATGAGTGTCTCTAATACTAATTCACCACCTTTCACCAATTGTGCTTTTAATTGATAAAGAAAGTCGATAGGAGAACGTCTGTGATACAACACACCCATGGCAAACACAGTATCAAACGCTTTTAACTCAGGTAATTGTTCAACACCCAATGGCAGTAAATGTACTTGGCTATCATCAATAAAATGTTTTATTGCATTAAATTGCATTAAAAATAGCTGAGTTGGGTCGATACCCACGACAAATTCAGCTCCTGCGCCGCGCATACGCCATAAGTGATAACCGCTGCCACAACCTATGTCTAAAACATACTTACCAGTGAGGTCGCCGATATGTTCAGCTAAACGATCCCATTTAAAGTCACTACGCCACTCGGTATCGATGTGTAAACCATGAATATGGTAGGGACCTTTACGCCAAGGTTTAAACTTTTTCATTAAATTTTCAAGACGTTTAAATTGCCCCTGATCTAGATCCCCTAATTCGCCAACTTTAACGGTATTCACTATATCAGTGGCTGAATTAGCATTTACGATAGGTAATGCATCAAGGGTTTTTTGCCAATGCTTGAATTCACCATGAAGATTATTTTCATGCCAATGACTCAATTGTGCAGGTAAAGTATTTAACCAATGGCTTAAGCGATTGGTTGCAATTTGCTGGTAAAATTTATTGAACTGGTTCATAGAATTCTAATTTGTCGTTTGAATGTGTCGTATATGTTTTTTAGTTGCCCTTTATTAATTAATGGCAACTATTTTGATAACACTACTTAATAGCGATCAGCGAAGTGAAGTTGAAACATTGAAACCATAACGATGCATGGCCAAAACCTGCCTGGGCTAAACGTTCTTTATGTAGCTCAAGTGAATCAGTTAACATTACTTTTTCAAGAGCGCTGCGTTTTTGAGCAACTTCTAATTCACTATAACCATTATCTCTTTTGAAACTATGGTGTAAGTCGATTAATACATCATCAATAACGTTATCATCACTGGATATTTTTTCAGACAAAACCAGTAAACCACCGGGGTTTAATCCCTTAGCGATAGTATTTAATAGTGCTTGTCGTTGTGATTTTTCAATAAACTGTAAAGTAAAATTTAGCACTACCATAGACGCATTTTCTATTTTGATATCTTGGATGTTACCTTCAATAATATTTACAGGAGTATTACCTTTAAAAGCATCAACATGCATTTTACAACGTTTTACCATGTCGCTAGAATTATCCACACCAATAATTTTACAGTTGCTAGCAGTAATTCCTTTTCGCATGGCAAGTGTTGCAGCACCTAAAGAGCAGCCTAAATCATAAATATTGCTATTTTCTTGGACAAAGTGTTGGCTAAGTCGACCTATAGTGTCGATAATAGTATTATACCCGGGCACTGAACGAGAGATCATATCGGGAAAAACTTCAACGACTTGCGCATCAAAAGTAAAGTTTTTTACTTGTTTATGGGCTTGTGAGTAAATTAAATCGGTATCAGAATCATGCATTGTCTTTGCTATAGTCACTATTGTGTTAAGTTAGTATCAATAAAGGCTTATTTTAACCGATCTTATTAGCAACGCTATATTTATAGGGTGTTTTTTTGAATTTTTTTTATAGACAGACCAGTTACTTTATTTTAATAACATTGTTTTTGGCTATTTTAAGTCAAACAGCGCTGGCAACAAACGCGGTCAAAGAAATTAGCAAGCAGGCAAACACAGACACTTTGGCTGTTACGCAACCATTAACTATTGCGATTAATGAAACCTCTTTCCCGTACCATTCTATTGATGAAGAAGGTAATGCCATTGGTTTGATGGTAGATATGTGGCGTCTATGGGCTAAAAATCAGCACGTTGAAATACAGTTTGTTGTGCTACCTTGGCAAGAAACGCTCGATGAAGTAGCCAAAGGCAACATTGATATCCATAGTGGTTTATCCATTATTGATTCAAGGCGAGAAGCAATGCTGTTTAGCCAGCCACTCTTTTCTATTTATACTCACCTTTATATAAATCAACAGCTTAATAATATTGACAGCATAGTTGATTTAAAACCCTACAGTATCGGAGTCGTAAAAGGTTCAGCACATACTGAAAATCTTCGAAAGTATCACCCTGATTTAGCATTAAAAACCTATAATAACCGCCACGATTTATACCGTGCTGCCTTGAATAATGAAATTTTAGTCTTTACAGGTTTAGAAAAACTCGCCGATAACTTCCCTGATTACGATAACTTAAGAAAGCGTTTTCCTGCACACAATGTTTTACGTTATCAACAAGGTGATTATGGGGTTGCGGTTGCTAAAAATAATGTTGCCTTAATGAGTTTTATCGAACAAGGTTTTGAAAAAATATCAAGACAAGAACGCGCTGTCATTGAGCGAAAGTGGTTAGGGTTAGATAAACAAAAAGACAGTTTACTTATCGCTTTTTCATCACATTACCCACCTTATATGGGCGTTAGTCCATCGGGTGAGCCCCAAGGGTTATTGATTGATGTATGGCGTTTATGGTCTAAACAAGTGGGCATTAATGTTGAATTTGTCGCCCGTGATATGACTGAATCATTGGATCTTATCGCGGAACAAAAGGTAGATGTTATTTTGGCTTACCCTGATCATGCTAAAATACCAGAGGAAGCACTGTTCGCTAAGCCAATTTATTTATCCGATGTTCAAGTCTTTATTAGTGAAAATGTTAAAGATGTTCAGGGTAATAGCATTCACTCCCTCGAGCAATTTAGTCAGCAGTTTAGTGACAAGGTTATTGGCGTTTGGCATAACTCAACATTCAAAGAGCAACTGTTAGTGCAATATCCGCAGTTGAATGTTCGCTATTTTAACAGTCTTAGCGCTATGCTAAGTGCTGCTGAAGAGGGCGAAATAGCCGGCATAGTCGGATTAGTTGACTTAATCAATGCAAAATTAGTGCAAAGTAACTTACAAGCGCTATTTTATCGATTAGCTAGTCCCGTTATCACCTTGAAGTTATCACCTGTTATTCATCATGAAAATAATAAATTGATAGACATTATTAACCAAGGTTTTAATGAGTTAGACATTAATTCGCTTATGAATATAGAAGGCAGATGGTTAAACGGTAATTCGAGTGAATATTATTATAAAAAGCAAGCACAGCAAATCAGGCTAACTGAAGCAGAGAAAGTTTATTTAAGCAGCCATGAAAAAATTAAATTTGGTCTTATCAAGAATTTATCGCCGGTTGAATTTATTGACGACAATGGAACGTTTTCAGGTGTTAATCGCGATATTATTAATTTAATTAGTGATAGAACGGGTATTGAATTTGATTATAAAGTTTTTGATAATTGGCAGCAGTTATATCAAGCATTATTAAATAATGAAGTCGATGTACTTGGCAGTATTACGCCAACACAAGAACGCGAAAATCTTATGTTATTTACTGAAAGCTATTGGCAAATGCCATGGGTAATGTTGCATCCACTATATTACGGCAGGAAAACAAAACTGGAAGACTTTTATGGTAAGCAGGTGGCTATTGTCAAAGGCTACTATTTAATAGCCTGGTTAAGAAAAACACACCCTTTAATCACGTTTAAATTAGTTGAAAATAGAGAACAAGCCTTAGCTGCACTTCAGCAAGAACGTATTGATGGTTTCATCACCACTATGGCGTCGGCGACACAACTATTGAAGCAAGAAAATATTCTAACGTTAATGATATCTATGATGGAAGATGTCAGCCTAGATAAAAGTCATTTTGGTATAAATAAAGAGTTACCGGTACTGAAAGATATAATTAATAAAGGTTTATTATCGATCACTGAGAAAGAGAAACAAATCATTTACGACAATTGGTTTACTCTCGCCATTAAAACAGGACTCGATAAAAATGTTGTTTTACAGGTTGGCGCGCAGATTGGCGTAATAATTTTATTGGTACTTGGCGTTATTGTCATGTGGAATAGACGATTACAGATTGAGATAAAACATCGAGAGCAGCTTGAAAAAATAATGAAACACATGGCAACACATGATGAGTTAACTGGCCTTGCTAACCGGGTATTATTAAAGGATAGATTGAGCACTGCTATAGCCTTTCATCAACGTCAATCGCTGCAAATGGCGGTATTATTTATTGACTTAGATGGTTTTAAAAATATCAACGATACTCATGGTCATGATGTAGGTGATGAATTATTGCAACAAGTTGCGGTTCGTTTGCAAGGCTGTGTGAGAAGTTCAGATACAGTAGTGCGCTTTGGCGGTGATGAATTTGTGTTGCTACTCACAGGTTTACATAGTCCTAATGAAGCCGCTTATGTTGCAGAAAAAGTATTAAGGCTAATGCAAAAAGAGTTTGAGCTGTCCAAAATCAATGCCTTTATAGGCTGTAGCATTGGCATTGCTATGTATCCAGATGATGGTGATAACGATACTGAGCTGCTTAAAATTGCTGATACTATGATGTATAAGGTCAAAGCTGCCGGTAAAAATCATTATCTTTTTAACTAAAACCCTCTTGAAGTGCTTTAATTTACCCATCCGCTTGTTCTGGGGTGACATTAACAATCTTTGCTTTATAATATGGCCAAAATTATCGTAACAAACGTCAAATAGCGTTTGTTAATCAGTTTAATAGAATTGGTATAAGGCAAAAATACATGCGCAGTCTTTATTGTGGTGAGGTCAATGAGTCTCACATCGGGCAAGAAATAACTTTATGTGGTTGGGTTAACAAACGTCGTGATTTAGGTGCCGTGATCTTTTTAGATTTACGTGACCGTGAAGGCCTTGTGCAAGTTGTTTATGATCCCGATTTACCTGAGGTGATTAAAAAAGCAAACACGTTACGTAATGAGTTTTGTGTACAAATAAAAGGTAAAGTACGTGCTCGCCCAGAAGGCCAAGTAAATAAAGGCATGAAAACTGGTGGCATTGAAGTACTGGGTTTAGAACTTACCATTTTAAATAAATCTGCGCCTTTGCCATTAGATTCTAACCAAGTTAACTCTGAAGAACTTCGCTTAAAATACCGTTATTTAGACTTACGTCGTGTTGAAATGACCGAACGTTTACGTTTCCGCGCTAAAGTAACGTCTGCAGTACGCAGTTCATTAGAGTCTTTAGGCTTTTTAGATATTGAAACACCTATTTTAACTGCGGCTACTCCTGAAGGTGCACGTGACTATTTAGTGCCAAGTCGCACCCATAAAGGTCAATTTTTTGCTTTGCCACAATCACCACAATTGTTTAAACAATTGCTAATGATGTCAGGTATGGAACGTTACTATCAAATAGTTAAATGTTTCCGTGATGAAGATTTACGTGCCGATAGACAACCAGAATTCACACAAATAGATATTGAAACCTCGTTCATGAGTAGTGATCAGGTTATGGAAGTAACGGAAAAAATGATCCGTGATTTATTCCAAACAATGTTAAATGTTGATCTAGGTGACTTCCCGCGCATGCCTTATTCTGAGGCAATGACACGTTTCGGTAGTGATAAACCTGATTTACGTAATCCATTAGAGTTAGTTGATGTTGATGATATTTTAAAAGAGGTTGAATTTAAAGTATTCTCAGGACCAGCGAACGATGAAAATGGTCGTGTCGCAGTCATTTGTCTACCTCAAGGCGCAGCTAAGTTCTCACGTAAGGGCCTTGATGAATTAACAAAATTTGTTGGCATTTACGGCGCAAAAGGTATGCCTTGGTTAAAAGTTAATGATATTGATGCTGCTCTTTCAACAGGTGTTGAGGGTTTACAGTCACCAATTTTAAAATTCTTATCAAGTGATGAAGCCATCGCTTTGTTGAAACGTACTAATGCGAAAACTGGCGATATCATTTTCTTTGGTGCAGATACATATAATGTCGTTACTGAATCTTTAGGTGCACTTCGCCTGAAATTAGGTGAAGAACTTGATTTACTTCAAGGCGAGTGGAAGCCTCTTTGGGTAGTTGACTTCCCAATGTTTGAAGAAGTTGATGGTCATATGCATGCTATTCATCACCCATTCACGGCACCTACAAATTTAACGGCAGAGCAGTTAGAAGCAAATCCTGTTGGCGCTTTATCTGATGCTTATGACATGGTCTTAAATGGCTGTGAACTTGGCGGTGGCTCTGTACGTATTCACAATCAAGATATGCAAGCAGCAGTATTTAGAATATTAGGCATTAGTGATGAAGAAGCACAAGAGAAATTCGGTTTCTTACTTGAAGCACTACAATATGGTGCGCCGCCACATGCTGGTTTAGCTTTTGGCCTAGACCGATTAGTTATGTTAATGACGGGTGCTACTTCAATCCGTGATGTAATGGCTTTCCCGAAAACCAATACAGCGGCTTGTCCATTAACGAATGCACCGGGCAAAGCTAACCCTGAACAGTTAAAAGAATTGGGTATTGCCGTTCTTGAAGAAAAGAAAGCTGAAGAAAATAAAAATTCAGAAGAAGCATAAAAAGTTAGCTACTTATCAATAGATAAATAGTCACTGTTGAAAGCTCTGATAATACTTCAAATTAGTCATGTTAATGCAGCTATAACTTATGTTTTAGCTGCATTTTTTATGGCGTTATTATAACGTAACATTAAAATATAAATTAAGAGATTTTCCGTTGACAATAATATTAGGCATTGACCCTGGTTCACGCTTTACTGGCTATGGCGTTATCAAGCAAGATAAGCAACACTTTACCTACCTTGGTAGTGGTTGTATCAAGGCGATGAGTCAAGGCGAAGATTTAGCTTCACGTTTACAAACTATTTTTGCGGGAGTCTCTGAGTTAATTATTCAATTCAAGCCTGATATGTTTGCCATTGAACAAGTTTTCATGGGAGTCAATCCTGGCGGGGCATTGAAACTTGGTCAAGCAAGAGGTGCCGCTATTGTTGCGGCAACCAATTCAGGGTTAACTATTGCGGAGTATTCAGCAAGACAAATTAAGCAAGCTGTTGTTGGCACTGGCGCAGCCGATAAAAGCCAAGTTCAACACATGGTAAAAACTATCTTAAAGTTACCTGGCACGCCTCAAGCTGATGCCGCCGATGCCTTAGCTGTGGCGCTGTGTCATGCTCATAGTCATACGAGTATCGCAAGACTAGCTGGTCAAGCCACTAAAACGGTTAGAGGTCGATTACGTTAACTCACTTACTTACCCCAATTAAGCAATTCCCAATATACTACCGCGGATGTTAATTAGGTGAATACTTTACTGTATAAATATATAGTGGTATTATCTTAAACATTAATAATAGCCCTTGGTACTTGTTGTGATTGGTCGTTTACGTGGCACGCTTGTCGAAAAAAATTCTCCTGAAATATTAATTGAATGTGCGGGTGTTGGCTATGAAGTCACTATGCCAATGACCAGCATTTATGCATTACCTGAGCTCGACCAGCAGGCGATTATCTATACTCATTTTGTCGTGCGTGAAGATGCACAATTGCTTTACGGTTTTGCCAATAAAGTAGAGCGTAAGTTATTCCGCCTATTGATAAAAGTGAATGGTGTTGGTCCAAAATTAGCGTTAGCCATTTTATCAAACATGTCTGCTGATCAATTTGTTAGTTGTGTTCGTCATGATGATATTACCGCGATTGTAAAAATTCCCGGTGTGGGTAAAAAAACAGCAGAACGCTTACTGATTGAAATGCGTGATCGATTAAAGGACTGGCAGGCACAACAAATACACTTAGTTAGTGATGATGGCGTAATGCCTGAGCAATTTTCTGCTGATCTGAGTCTAGATAGTACCTTTATTAGTGATAACAAAGGTGATGCTATTAATGCCTTATTATCACTTGGCTATAAGCAAGTACAAGCAGATAAAGCGGTTAAATCAGTATACAATCGTGGCATGTCTAGCGAGAATATTATTCGAGATGCGTTAAAGTCAATGTTATAGCAACATTCCCTGCATGTTTTAATAGGGAATTCAAAAGGAATAATGCTCTTATTCCTGATTACAAAGTTAGATCCTCAGGAAACATTTCGAGGATGACAGATTGAAAAATCAATCATATTTTAGAACTTAGGTAACCTATGATAGAAGCAGATCGTTTAATTGAACCAATTGCCTCGGTAGAAGATGAAAGGGTAGATCGTGCCATTCGCCCTAAAATGCTACAAGATTATACCGGTCAAGAGCATGTTAAAGCGCAAATGGAAATATTCATTCCAGCGGCAAAAAATCGTGGCGAACCTTTAGATCACCTACTTATCTTTGGCCCACCAGGGCTAGGAAAAACTACTTTAGCTAATATTGTTGCTAATGAAATGGGCGTTAATATTCGTACTACTTCAGGACCTGTTTTAGAAAAAGCAGGTGATTTAGCGGCATTGCTGACGAATTTAGAAGAAAATGATATTCTTTTTATTGATGAGATTCACCGTCTAAGTCCTGTCGTTGAAGAAATACTCTATCCCGCGATGGAAGATTATCAGTTAGATATTATGATTGGTGAAGGACCTGCTGCCCGTTCTATAAAATTAGATTTACCGGCATTTACTCTTATTGGCGCTACCACTCGGGCAGGTGCACTAACATCACCACTGCGTGATCGTTTTGGTATTGTGCAGCGGCTAGAATTTTATAATGTTGCAGAACTCTCATCTATTGTTAGCCGTTCTGCCCATTTTTTGAATTTAACTATAGATGAGCAGGGGGCTTTTGAAGTAGCTCGGCGCTCACGTGGTACACCACGTATTGCTAACCGGTTATTACGGCGAGTACGTGACTATGCCGATATAAAGTCACATGGCGTAGTTAATCAACAAACCGCCTCAGCTGCATTAGACATGCTAGAAGTTGATAGTGAAGGCTTTGATATTATGGATAGAAAGCTATTGCATGCCATTATTGATAAATTTATGGGTGGACCTGTTGGCTTAGATAATGTTGCAGCAGCCATTGGCGAAGAGCGAGAAACCATTGAAGACGTATTAGAGCCTTTTTTAATTCAACAAGGCTTTTTACAGCGAACGCCACGCGGACGTATTGTTACCGATAGGGCGTACAAGCACTTTGGCCTTATTAAAGAGCCGTCAGCAACTTAATCAGTAACTAATACCAAGTTGATTAATCAAAAGATTATCAGATACAAAAATGCCAGCAAATTGCTGGCATTTTTTTTTGCTCGAAGAGCACTTTTAATAATAATACCAATCACACAAACTAAGTGATCATTTCTACTTGTTAAAAGTAATAATTACTGCGTTATTTATTTAATAATTAGAACAACTAGTTAGTTAAATAAATGCCTTGAACTTATCACTTTTTCCTACGTATAAAATAGGTCACTTAATTAATGTAATTGGTATAACAACTCTGAGACTTATAAATTAAGTGGTTATTTCAGCTCGATTATCGGTGTGGACGACTTTTCCATGCTTTAATTGTTTGGTAACGCCACATTGCTTGTATAACTAAATAGCCTAATATTGAAAATATCAAGGCAAGTACACCACAGCCGACTAAAAACGCAGGTCCTATGGTTGATAGGCTATCTAAAACCCATTGCCAACTTGCGTGAAAGGCAAAGTCTTGCTCAGGCACAGCTAATATCCACGTACCTACCAAATAGCAGGCGTAAAATATAAAAGGCATGGTCAGTGGATTTGTTATCCAAACCAATGCAATGGAAAGGGGGAGATTTGCATGTACTATAATGGCAGTACCGGCAGCTAAAACCATTTGAAATGGCACTGGAATGAAAGCAAAAAATAAACCAACGGCAAAGGCTTTAGCGACAGAGTGACGGTTTAAATGCCAAAGGTTGGCATTGTGGAGTAAATTGCCAAAGATTTTGAGATATTTGTTATCTTTTATCGTTTGATGATCTGGCATCATACGTTTGATGATTTTTTTCGGCATATACTTCTACAGGTCCTTTGACTAAAAGTTAGTGTGCTAAATAATTTACATAGATTGCTTAGTAAAGTAATCAGTAATGTCCGTAGATATTATCGTGCTAAATAAACCGTAAAACATAAAAGGATTTATATCACTATGGATTGGTGGTTACTGACATTTTTTCTTGGTGCTGTATTGTCCCTATTTTTGCCGGAAGTGCCAGCGCTTTTTCAGCTATTTTTACTTCTTTGTTTTGCTGTTGGCTTTTTTTCACATAAAAAATTACGGCGTAGCTCCGGATTATGTTTTGGCGCTTTATGGATATTATCCCAAGCTTACCTCTATCAGGGCCAGTTACCAAACAACTTCATTGATCAAATGCAAAATAAACAGCCCTTTGTTGTTGAAGGAGAGGTACTTAGTATACAAGTTAAACCATTAAGTATCTTGGATGATACCAACGCAGGAAGCTCTACTAGGCAGCAGTATGACGTCACGAAGCGATTTAATTTTCGGGTTAGTAAGGTTAATCAACAACACCTTAAAATTCCATTTGTTATTAGATTAAGTTGGAATAAATCAAGTGTTGATGTATCTCAAGGGGGAAATCTTCTGCTGAACGTTAAGCTAAAGCCTGCCCATGGTTTAGCCAATATAGGTACTTTCAATTACTTAAGTTGGCTAAAATCACATCACATTGTTGCTACCGGTTATGTGGTTAACCCGAGAAAATCTAAAACCCCAACCCCAACCCCGAAAAATAGCCTTGAGCAAAAGTCTCATGCGAATACTGACTTTAACTATTCAAAAAACTCAAAAATATTAGCAGATAACAAAGTGTTAATTGACAATGTTTCCTTTAGGCAAGTCCTGCTTGAGCACTATCAAGGTTTAACGCCAAACCATCAACTTACTCCTATTTTATTAGCATTAACTTTTGGCGAACGTAGCTTACTCTCTCCTGAACACTGGCAAATATTACAAGCGACTGGCACTAGTCACCTTATTGCTATTTCTGGTTTACATGTAGGATTACTTGCTGGTAGTTCATTTTTTATCGTGATGTTATTTTTTCAATATCTACCGTTAAAAAACCCTCACTGGCAACGGGGTAATATTCGTTATATTGCTATTGCCGTGAGTGTATTACTCGCAACTATATATGCTTATTTAGCGGGTTTTTCCTTACCAACACAGCGCGCTTTAGTGATGTTAAATCTGTACTGGCTTAGTCGATTAGTTGGCATAAAACTTTCACCTAAACGATTAATATTATTGACGTTATTCATTTTGCTAATTATCAGCCCCTTCAGTTTATTAACGGCTAGTTTTTGGCTATCTTTTTATGCCGTGGCAATTATTTTTGTAACATTATGGCGATTTAAGTCATGGTTATATAAAGGCTCTACACTTTGGCGTTTTGTGAAAGGGCTGTTTGTTATTCAAGTAGCTCTTACTGTCATGTTAATACCTATTACCGCATTATTTTTCCAACAGATGTCGCTGGTTAGTTTACTTGCGAATATCATTGCAGTGCCTTGGATGAGCTTTTTTAGTATACCTACTGCTCTTGTCTCAGTGTTGTTGGTGCCGTTGAATGAGTCATTAGCCCAATGGTTTATGATGGTTTCATTGGAATCATTGACTTGGCTTTGGCATTATCTTGATTTCATTAGCAATATACCCAATGCAATTATTTCACTATCCTTAGCGCAACAACTGATCGTGTTAATTCTAGGTATTGCTGCTTTTTTGATGCTTTATCTTTCGCCATTTATTTGGCATAGGCGATTAACAAAAAGCGCCATATTGTTAATGAGTTTAGCCTTAAGTTTGAGCTTAATAAGTATTCCGTTCCCTAGTTTTTCTACGGTAAACACCTTCTTTAGCTCAGTAGATAAAAAGGATAATACAGATGAAAACACTGACTCAAAAGAGTATGACGTTTCGCCATGGCAAGTTGTTTTTTTTGATGTTGGACAGGGCTTGTCGGTGTTAATAAGGCGTAATGGACATGCTATTTTATATGATACTGGTGCAGCATATCCCAGCGGTTTTACGCTTAGTGATGCGGTGATACTGCCATACTTGCAATACTCAGCGATTAATCGGCTTGATAAAGTGATCCTTAGTCACAGTGATAATGACCATGCTGGAGGTATTAAAATCTTGATAGACAATATTATGATTGATGAAATTATCAGTAATGATAAAAATATCGTTAACTCAGGTAAGGCTATTTCACCTACAACTGTTTCAAGCTTGATTCAGGTACCTATTAATGATTGTAACTCAAGCCAGAGTTTCTCTTGGCAAGACCTAAGGTTTGATATCTTATGGCCTTTAGCTTTAAAGGCATCTGAGATAATGACTATTAATACAAAGCAAAAAAATGATGATTCATGTGTCATTTTAATAAGTGATCATCAAGGACATAAACTGCTGTTAACTGGTGATATCTCCGCTAAAGTCGAGCATGTTTTGTTAGAACTGTATCCTTTGCTTAGTGCTGATATATTGCAAGTACCTCACCATGGCTCAAAAACATCATCAAGTCAGGCCTTTCTTAGTCAGTTGTCACCTAAAGTCGCGTTAGTCAGTGCCGGTTATATTAATCGTTGGTATATGCCGGTAGCTGAAGTTAAACAGCGCTACCATGATGCTAATATAACATTATTAAATAGTGCTGAGCTGGGGCAAATAATAATAACACTTGATGAAAATGGAATAAAAACGAAAAGTTATGTTGAAGATTTACGCCCCTTTTGGTTTAGTCATTAGTTCTTTTGGTGAATACTTTTAAAAGCAAAATTTAGCCCTCTATATATTCAGCGTAGCGGTTTATCTTGCGATTGATCTTGTTTTGGTTATAGTTTTTGTTGGTTGTCTCATCAATTCACGGTAAAATACTTTTTTGATAATGTATGCATGATAAAAGTTAATGTTTTATCAATTTTCCTTCTAGGTAATTTAAATACCCGAGTAATCATAACTAATGGCATCTCCTTCACAAAATAACGCCTCAACCTCTTCACAAGATTCAAACAATGCCACGGCATGGCAAAATTTTAAACGGTTAGTAAGTTACGCAAAACCTTATAAACTGGGTTTTGTCGCTGCAATTATAGGCATGCTTGGTTATGCCGCCATCGACGTATATTTCCTCTCCAAATTAAAACCACTCGTTGATGAAGGTCTTGCGGGGGCTAATACTGATTTTATGAAATGGGCGCCATATTTTATTATTGCGGCTTTCATGGTTCGAGGGGTAGCACACTTTGTCGCTAACTATTGCCTCGCTTGGGTGGGCAATAATGTTGTTGCCGATTTAAGACAGCAGCTTTTTGAGCATATTATGTCAATGCCAGTGGCTTTTCATGATCAAAAGTCTACCGGCTCACTCATTTCAAAAATAACCTTTGATACGGAGCAAGTATTAAACTCGGTCAGTAAGTCTATTTTAACCATGGTCCAACAAAGCGCCTTTGTTATCGGTTTACTCGGTTTGATGTTTTATATGAGCTGGCAATTATCCGTAATCTTTTTGTTAATAACGCCGGTTATCGCCGTGATTGTTAGTGTGGTATCAAAACGCTTTAGAAAAGTAAGTAAAAATATTCAAGGCGCGATGGGAGATGTTACTACCGCAGCAGAGCAAACCTTTAATGGTCATAAAGTGGTATTAACGTTTGGTGGCCAACAACGAGAGTTCGCGCGTTTTGCTCAAATTAATAAGCATAATCGTCAACAGCGTATGAAAATGCAGGCAACAAGATCTGCTAGTGTCCCCATTATTCAAGTGATAGCCTCGTTCGCTTTAGCCTTTGTTTTTTATGCCATTACTTCAGATACACTACGAGATGATATTTCGCCAGGTACCTTTGTCGGTATTATTACCTACATGACTATGTTGCTAAGACCCTTAAAAATGCTGACTAATGTTAATGCTGAATTTCAACAGGGTATGGCTGCATGCGTTAGTATATTTTCGATACTCGATCATGAAAAAGAAAAAGACAATGGTGACAAAAAACTTGATAGAGCCTCTGGGACTTTATCTTTCAAGCATGTTGATTTTGCTTATGCAAAGGCTGACACAATGACTTCAAGCGATAACGAGCAAGAAAGTAAACTCGCGTTAAGTGATCTTACTTTTGACTTAGCGCCAGGGGAAACCTTAGCGTTAGTTGGCCGTTCAGGCAGCGGTAAATCAACGGCAAGCTCATTATTATTACGTTTTTATGATGCTACTGCTGGTGAGATATTAATTGATGAAACTAATATTGAGCAATTCCTATTAAAAGATTTACGTAAGCAGTTCTCTTATGTTTCTCAACAAGTTGTCTTATTTAATGATACTTTAGCCAACAATATTGCCTACGGTAAACCTGACGCAACTGAAGCTGAAATTATCGCTGCGGCGAAAAGTGCTCATGTGATGGAATTTGCTGAAAATATGCCTCAAGGGCTTGAAACCAATATAGGCGAAAATGGCGCCTTACTGTCAGGCGGTCAACGTCAACGGGTTGCCATTGCTCGCGCTTTGTTATGTGATACACCTTTCTTGATTTTAGATGAAGCGACTAGCGCGTTAGATACTGAATCTGAACGTCATATTCAAGACGCTTTACAAACATTACAACAAAATCGTACCTCAATTGTTATTGCGCATCGATTATCAACTATCGAAAATGCAGATAAAATCATTGTTATGGACCAAGGTAAAATTGTTGAGCAAGGCAATCATCAAAGTTTACTTGCCAAAGAAGGCGCCTACGCTCAGTTACATAGCTTCCAATTTGAATAAGGAAGTCTAGTATGCGCTTAATTGAAAAGGTTTGGTTTAACAACCACCCCGCTAAGTGGCTATTGGTACCATTACTACTTCCTGTGTCGGCTCTTTTTTGGCTGCTTAGCTCACTTAGGCGTCTCAGCTTTAAATTCGGTTTATCAAAATCCTACCAAGTTAGTAAGCCGGTTATCGTGGTGGGTAATATTGGTGTTGGCGGTAATGGCAAAACGCCTATTGTTATTTACCTTGTTGAATTGACTCGTTCATTGGGTTTAACACCTGGCGTTATTTCTCGAGGTTATGGTGGTCAAGCACCGCATTATCCTTATCTAGTCAATGAACACTCTACGGCAGTAGAAGCCGGTGATGAGCCAATACTTATTCAGCAACGTTGTCAGGTAGCTGTTGCTGTAGGAAGCGACCGTATTGCTAGTGCAGAGCTACTTATTGCTCAAGGTTGCGATATCATTATCAGTGATGATGGTTTACAGCATTATCGCTTACCGCGTGATTTAGAACTTATCATTGTCGATGGAAAACGTTTATTTGGTAATGGCTTATTATTGCCTGCTGGTCCATTGAGAGAAGGGCAGTGGCGTTTAAAACAAAGTGATTTGGTTATTTACAATGGTAAAGGCTATAACGGTAAAGAAGCAAGCGGCATCCAAGACAAATTATATCCGTCTTTACACATGTCATTGTTGGCCACAGAGGTCTGTAACTTATATACCAACGCTCGCATTAACTTAATTGATTTTATTACGGTAAATTCTTCAGTCAATGCTATTGCAGGCATTGGTGCACCACAACGATTTTTCGATACATTGACCGTAAATAAACTAAATATAATAAATCAACAAAGTTTTGTTGATCATCATAGTTTTACCCTTGCTGACTTCAACGCTTTTGATGATAATATACCGCTATTAATGACTGAAAAAGACGCGGTGAAATGCCGTGGTTTTTGTAAAGCCAATTGGTGGTACTTACCTGTAGATGCAACTTTTAGTCAAACAGAGCAACAAATATTACGAGATAAGATAATAGCCGTAAGTTAATGTGGCATTTATAAAATATAAAACTAAACATCTAACAAATAACTAACATATAACTAACCAGTGAGAAACTATCATGGCCTTCGATACAAAATTAATGGAAATCCTTGCCTGCCCAGTATGTAAAGGTAAGTTAGCTTACGATAAAGAAGCGAAAGAGCTTATTTGTAATTTTGATAGACTTGCTTACCGTATAGAGAAAGATATTCCCGTATTACTCGAAGGAGAAGCACGAGAGCTTAATGTTAGCCAGTCAACTGAGCAAGGCAGCTAATTATGTCTGTCAGTAGCAGTACAGCAACAGACAAAGCAGTAAGCGATAAATCGACAGGCGATACTAGCTTTGTTGTTGTCATTCCTGCTAGATTTCAATCATCCCGGTTACCTGGGAAGGTGTTAGCTGATATTAACGGCAAGCCTATGATCCAATGGGTTGTTGAAAAAGCACAGCTAAGTGGTGCGCGCCAAGTGATTGTTGCAACAGACAATGATGAAGTCGCTGCAGTTGTTAGTGGCTTTGGCGCCGAGGTTTGTAAAACACGTGCAGATCATCAATCAGGTACTGAACGCCTAGCGGAAGTCATGGCGAAATATCAATTCAGTGATGATGAAATTATTGTTAATGTGCAAGGTGATGAACCTTTCATTCCACCGGAAAATATTGCCCAAGTAGCCAATAATTTAGCTAATCAACAACAAAATAGTCGTGTAGCGCGCATGTCGACGCTGGCTATTAATATTAACTCTGTTGAAGAAGCTTTTAATCCTAATGCGGTAAAAGTAATCCTTGATAAGGATGGTTATGCTTTATATTTTTCACGCGCTACTATCCCTTATGATAGAGAGCGTTTTTTAAATTCCGATGCAAATACGGACAAAAATATTCGCGCAATCGGTGACTTTTATTTAAGACATGTTGGCATTTATGCTTATCGTGCTGGCTTTATTAAAGACTATGTCAATTGGCCAACAAGTGAGTTAGAGCAAGTTGAAGCACTAGAACAGTTAAGGGTTTTATATCAAGGTGAGAGAATTCACGTTGCAGTAGCAAATAGCCATGTGCCAGTTGAGGGTGTTGATACACCTGAAGATTTAGCAAAGGCAAGGGCATACGCTGCCAGCTTGGATTAACCTGTATAGCCTATTGATAAGTATTTGATATCAAAATATTTTGTAGGTTGTTTAGTCGTACTAACCTAGATGATTTTTATCGAATAATCATCTAGGTCGATTGGTTCTTGGAGCAATGGCTCTAAGCACAGTTATCAACTTTATACACCCTATACAAAAATCAACGATAAAACGCTTATCGCTAGTCTCTTATTCATGCTCAAAATTAACGAGTATTTAGAGTTCCGAAGAAAAAGTATATTGATCTCGACCCTTTGCCTTTGATTGATATAAAGCCGAATCTGCATGCTTTATTAATGTAGCTGGATTGCCATTAGGTAATGCTTTTATTGTCGCGATACCAATACTTATGGTGACATGTTCGGCATTGTCTGAAAATTGATGTGGAATGGCCAAATCCCTAATTTTGTTCATACAATGTTGTGCAAGACTTTCAACCGTACTTTTATCCGATGTAGACATTAAAATAGCAAACTCTTCACCGCCATAACGAGCGACAAAATCATTTTTACGGGCGACTACCGAACTTAATGCTTGCGCGATTAACCTTATACAGGAATCGCCCTCAAGATGGCCGTAATTATCGTTATAGGCCTTAAAGTGGTCTATATCGATCATCATTAATGTTACCGAGCTGAATTCTCTAGAGGCACGACTCCATTCTTTGTCTAGGGTATTATCAAATTCACGGCGATTAAAAATACCGGTTAGACCATCTTTAATCGCTAATAATTGCAATTCTTGTGTACGCTGAGCGACTTTCTTTTCTAGTGTTTCATAATGCCGTGCATTAATTAAAGAAATAGCCGCTTGTGCTGAGATAAGCTCAACGGTATCTTTATGTTTTTTTGTAAAAGCGTGCTCTGTGAGGTTGTTTTCCAAATAAACGATAGCGATTAATCTACCTTGAGCGGTAATAGGTAAGCACAAGACCGATTTAGGGTTATTCATCCGTAAGTAACTATTATTAATAAAGCGAGGGTCTTCGCCTGGTTTATCTATGATCAACGTTTTCATCGTTTTTTGGGTATAACGGATTAAGGTCTCGGGTAATAAAGGCTGTGCTGCCGCATCAACATCATTAAGATTAATGTTATGTAATTGGCTATCAATAGAGGCAGAAAAGTCATTGATAGAACCGACTATTTCTACTATCAATTGTCCTTCTTCGTTAATAATAATCGCACCATGCTGAGCTCCTGCATTCTCCATCAGTACACTCATCATTTTTTCTAATAATGAGTTAACATAAATTTCTTCTGATAACAGCTGATTGGCTTTTATCAGTGAATGTAAATCAATGGATTGAGCTTGATCAGTGACGGTATTGTGTCTTGAATGTTGTAAACTGCCAACCAATGGAATAACACCACTGATTGAATTGAATCGTTGTTGCGACCATTGATCTTCTATCTGAGTACATTTGGCGGTAGCTCCCCAACGAGCATAAAGATAATGTGCGTCTTTAATACAATTTGCAGCGATTCGTATTTGTCCTAAATCTGCCCAATATTTGGCATAGCGTTCGTTAATCAGTGCTTCACAATGAATGAAATTAGCTATTTCAACGGCATCCAGTGCTTTGGCGTAAAATTCAGTTGCTAGGGCATCTTGCCTTTGCACTCTGGCTATCTCTGCCGCGAGTAATAAATGTTTATGTGAATAATTTTTGGGGCTATCAAAGGACCATGTTTGAAACTGCTCACAGATTTCCTGTGCTTTAGCTAAGTGATCTGTAGCATCTTTTTTATCGAGTAAAATTAATGCCAGGTAAAACAAGCTTTCTGTCATTTCTGGAGTGTCTGGTAAAAACATGCAGACAATATCAATATTTTTAATGCATAACGCTTGTAATACTTTGTCATTCATAAAATATGCATGACGGAGCGTTGCGAAAGTATAAAAAGCCATATCCATCGACGGAGCATGGAAATCATCATTAAAATGTTGCTCTACGTTGAATGATTCAGTGTTTAATGAGCTAATACCTGACGAGGGAGAGATAAGTGTTTTTCCTTGCAAGGCTAATACCGATTGATAAGCACCTAGCAATAGAAAGTTTATGGTCGCAGGTTGTTGTTTTTTAATTAAAAAAGCTAATCCTTGTTCAATATCTTTTTGTAATTCATCTAATTGCACACCTTTAATAAATTTGTTACAAGCCTTAAATAAAACGCCATAACCTGCGAATACAAGGTTGGTTCCTTCTTCTCCCCAAGCTATTATTTGTTCTTGAAAAACATAAGCATTTTCAATGGGTTCACACCAATGCTGATAACTTGAAGCAAAATATTGATAAATAGTTGCTCGGTGATATTTACTTTCCCATAAGTCAGAAACACTTTTTGCTAGTTTACTCATTTGGTAACACGCAGGATACTTTTCACCCATCATAGACATTGCCGTCGCATACGCGGCATAACCAATGGAGCTGAGTTCACATTGACCATATTCTAGGGTTAAACACACCATGTTACAGGCGTTAGTAGCGTAAGAACGGGCGCAGCCCGATAAGTAAAAAGCGGAAGCTAAAGCGTTATGAATTTCCATTCGCAGCAAACAATGCTCATCAGTCATCTTCGTTGCGGCTATTAATTGTCTATCAGTATATTGATTGCGTAAATTTTGTGTGGCGGTATAAGTCGTAACTACTTGTTGTTCAGCTTCATTTTCGGTTGCCGGGAAGTTAACATTCAACAGTGCTAAGCCACCCATTAATACCTCAATGGCATCAGGAAAACTTCCGCGTGATTGAAATTGGTCTGCCTGCACTAAAATGAGGGCTATTTTTTCTTTATGTGTTGGAGCACTTTTAATACTATTAAGAAATAAGGTACGTGCGGTTTCGATGTTACCAGCTAAGAACTCAGTTTCTATTAATCCTTTGACTATGGCTAACGTTTGCAGCGGCTCATTGTCCCATGAATCAATCGGTAAATGTTGCTTTGCAATGCGAAAATAACTGGCTGCTGCGTCGTAAGTGGCAGCATTTTTACTTTTTAATCCTGCTCTTAAATTTAACGTGACGATTTGTTTTAATTCATCAGGTTTATCGATGATATTGATGGCGCCATTAAGTACATTGAGTAATGTGAAAAGGTTAACCTCTAATTCTTCTTCTGTTATATTTTCTAGCCAATGTTTACCGATATGCCATAATAATTTTTCACGACCTTCTTCAGGCGTTAATTGATAAGCGGCTTGTTGAACTTTATCGTGTAAAAAACAATAGTAAGATTGGCTTAAGCTAGATTCGTCATCAATAAATTGATAGTACTCATCTTGCGGTAATATGAACCCCGCTTCGAGTAGTGGCCACAGTGTTTTTGCGGTTGTGAGGGTATCGTATTTACACACGGATGATAATTGGTGCAGGCTAAAACTACGGCCTAGGTGAGCTGCGATAGATGCTAGTAACTGTGTTTCACTATTAAGTTGTCTAAATTTTTCAATCATTAAATCAACAACATTATCGGTCATTGAGTGTTTATTTATTTCATCAATACACCACTGCCATACCCCGGTTTTATGGTTATAGTTAATTGTACCTTCTTGAAAAATAGCCAATAAAAATTGTTTAAGGAAAAAGGGATTACCGCGTGTTTTTTTGAAACATAACGTAGCCAACGCCGATACATCATCAAAATCACACTGTAGTGTACGGCACAGCAATTGCTGAACATGCTTTAGTTTTAGCGGGAGAAGATGTATTTTCGTTAATGCATTGGCTTGCTCTCTTTTTTGTAAAGCAATGTGAAGTGGATGCGCCTCATCGACTTCATTATCGCGGTATGCACCAATAACATATAAACCATTTTTATTACTATCGTTCACTTGCTGTTGTAATAGGTTCAATGTAGGCATATCAATCCACTGCAAGTCATCAAGAAATATAACCAAGGGCTGCTCTTTAGAATACAGCACACTGACAAAATCAATAAAGACCATATTTAATCGCATTTCAGATTCAGCCGGTGGTATTACCGTTAATGCGGAAGTAGGTCCAATAATTAGGGCGAGATCGGGTAATAACTCAGTGATAATGGTGGCATTATTACCTAGCGCCAATTTTAACTTAGTACGCCATTGATTGAGCTTTTCACTACTTTCACTTAACAAATGTTGTAGAAACTGTTGCAGCGCTTCAATTAAAACCAAAAATGGTTGTCCACGGTTGTATTGATCACATTTACCCATGATAAATAAACCATCTGTAGCGATAATGTTCTTTTGTAATTCATGCACTAACGCTGATTTACCTACACCAGAATAGCCACTGACCATAGCTAACTCGGTGTGTCCTGTGCATGCGCGATCATAGGCTTCTAAAATAATCGCAAGTTCATTTTCACGGCCGTAAAGTTCATTCGATACATTAAATTGAAGAGATACATCAGAGACCGCCAAAATGAAGTGTTCAATTGCGTTGTTCTTGTCCCATTGATCGAAACATTTATCTAAATCATATTGTAATCCATAGGTACTTTGGTAACGATTCTCAGGCGACTTGCTCATAAGTTTGCTGATTATCGAGGAAATTACCGATGGAACACCATGTTTTATATCCGTTAAAGGCTCGGGTGTTCGAGCAATATGAGAGTGTAATAAAGTCATCGCGTTTTGCGAAGTAAAGGGTAAATGTCCGCTGAAAAGTTCATATAAAGTGACGCCCAGCGAATAAAAATCGCTACGATAATCTACTTGTATGTTGGTACGCCCTGTTTGTTCAGGTGAAATGTATTCAAATTTCCCCCATAGGTCATGATTAAGTACTTTAATTTGTTTATGACTAAGACGAGTGGCTAAGGCAAAATCACACAGTTTTAATTGCATGGTAGCGGGATCTATTAAGATATTACTTGGGTTAATATCTCTATGGATTAATTGTAAGCGATGAACATCCGCTAAAGCTGAAGTTAACTGGCAAGCAATATGTAAACGTTGGCGGAACGTTAGTTCGTTAGTTGCTATGAGGTTACTCAAGGTTGTTGACGAAAAATCCTCTAGTACCAATATATGGCTGTTTTGATGTCGTTTCAAAGCGTGGGCTTTAATTACCCATTTTGAATTAATAGCGCGTAAAATTTTAAATTCATTTTTCCAGCGAGAGTCTAGTTCTATGGAGGGGTAATCAGTGTTTTGGTATTTAATAATAACGGTGGGCTCGTCAAACTCAGCATTGTTAGGGATAACACGTGCCACCACCGTATCTTGGTAAGAATAGAGTATGTTTTTTATTTCACATTGGGATAGATTCATTAAGACTACTAACCTTTAATTACAGCGCTTACATAGCTGACTTATTTAATCCGATATATCCCTTACGAATTAATGAGAACACTGTTTTTTTTATTGCATAGTGGATGATAAGCAAAACGAGTTATTGCGAATCATCACTGTAAACTATAGTCTCTCTTCTATCAAATATCCGTTTAAATAAACGAAATAAAATAAGAAAAGTGGTTTTAACTGGCCTTTACATAAATAAAAATATCTTAATGTTTTTCAATCATACTAAGAAAACTATGGTGCTTATTAGCTGAAGTGGAGGGAAATTTTATCCGGCGGGAAATAATTACCAAGCCACTATCTCTGTGAAGATAACAAGAAATTATATGGTAGTTGGTTCAAGTTAGTGGTTAATTTAACGTGGATTGACCTTTTGCTATACCACCTATGTTCAGCTTTTTACTAACGCAAGTTCATCATGGGTGTTTTGTAAAAAGCAGGCGCCAAAATCGACTAGATCATGAACAGAGCTCGGTAGTTGTTCAATATCAATCGCATCAATTAAGTTTTTAACTTCTAGACCTAGTTCAGTATCGCCTTCAATTTTTAAACGACGTTGAAAAAATAAGGTATCTGGATCTTGCTTACGACCTGCAATCAATATTAAGTCATCCCCATTTGCACTAAAACTAACATCTTCAGCAATATTATCTTTGGGCGATGCCATAATTAATTGGTCTTGATCAAAGCTTAAGCACCAAGTTAACTGTAAGTCGGTAATTGAAATCTTTAGCCACTTACCTTGTAAAAACTCAAAATCACCGTCCGTAATTGCTTCACTAAAAATAGAATGTAGCGCAGGAATTAGTAGAGACCTTTGCGCGCTAAAAGGCACAAAACGCAAACTGGGCTGCAAAATCTTTGGCATCATCTTGAGTAATTTCTCTTTGACTTGTAAAGGGAGATTTTTCTCAATAAGTGATAATGAGGGAACTAGACTTGTCGTTATCACTTGTCTAAGAGGTAATAACATGGGGAGTTTCAGCATTTACATATACTCTATCGTAGCTTCATAGCGGTAGCTAATTCTAGCAATACTAAAAAAGTAATTAATATCGCAGATCAAGTTTTCTTTAATACACATCAATAAATAACAATGATGAACAACCTACACTGCTTAAAATTATTTTTTCTAATAATGGTTAGGAGTTGATGTGGAGTTACTTTGTCCTGCTGGTAATTTGCCGGCACTAAAAACAGCAATAGATAATGGCGCCGATGCGGTTTATATCGGTTTAAAAGATGACACTAACGCTCGTCATTTTGCTGGCCTTAATTTTAATGATGGTAAGTTAGCAAAAGCTGCCGATTATGTGCATCAACGTGGTAAAAAATTACACGTTGCTATCAATACCTTTGCACATGCAGGTGGCGAAGAACGTTGGCAGAAAGCGGTAGACAACGCTGTTGCTATAGGCACTGATGCGTTAATTATTGCCGATTTAGGTGTGCTTGATTACGCCGCAACAAAATATCCTGATGTTGAACGCCATGTATCAGTGCAAGCTTCGACAACAAATCTCGAAGCGATTAAATTCTTTAAAAATAACTTTGATGTTCAGCGCGTTGTGCTACCTCGAGTATTGTCTGTGCAGCAAGTTAGGCAGTTAGCTAAAACTAGTCCCGTTCCTTTAGAAGTGTTCGCTTTTGGTAGCTTATGTATTATGGCAGAAGGACGCTGTTATTTATCATCCTATATGACAGGGGAGTCACCTAACACGGTTGGTGCGTGTTCTCCGGCTAAATATGTCCGTTGGCAAGAAACGGATAAAGGCTTAGAGTCTCGCTTAAATGGTGTGTTGATCGACCGATACCAAGCGGATGAAAACGCGGGATATCCGACACTGTGTAAAGGTCGTTTTGAAGTGGATAATAATGTTTATCATGCGCTAGAAGAGCCTACCAGCCTTAATACCTTAGAACTTATTCCAGACTTAATTGCTATGGGCATAGTGTCGGTAAAAATTGAAGGCAGACAACGTAGTCCTGCCTATGTGGAACAAGTCGCTAAAACGTGGCGTATGGCATTAGACAGATACCAACATAATCCAGAAAACTTTGCTGTAGAAGGCGCTTGGATGAATACCTTAGCAAATCTATCTGAAGGCTCACAAACAACCTTGGGTGCTTATCACCGTAAATGGCAATAATTGTCACTTAGCTTGTCGCTGTATAGCGCTATTACTTCGTCAGAAATACTCGTTGACGGGCGTCAACTCCGTGTTACTTCCTTGAAATAACACCATACAGCTTAAAGCTAATCGCAATTAACGTAATGAAAAATATTAGAATTAGGAAAGACTATGAAATTTTCTCTAGGGCCAAGTCTGTTTTTCTGGCCGAAAAATGACGTGTTAGACTTTTATCAGCAAGCAAAACAGTCAAGTGCCGATATCATTTATTTGGGCGAAACAGTTTGCTCTAAAAGGCGTGAACTTCGCGCTAAAGATTGGCTCGGCTTAGCGCAAGATGTAGCCAGAGACACCAATAAACAAGTGGTTATATCAACCATTACTTTATTAGAGTCTCCTGCTGAAATTCAAGTATTGAAACGTTTGTGTGACAATGGCGAATTTTTGATTGAAGCCAACGACTTAAGTGCAGTACAAATAATGCATGATCTCAAAATGCCTTTTGTTGCCGGACCAGCGATCAACTGCTACAACTTATCTACGCTTAAAATCTTGTTAAAACAGGGGATGACACGTTGGTTAATGCCCGTTGAACTCAGTGGCGATTGGTTGAAAATACTATTAAACCAAGCGATAGATGCGGGTATTAGGCAAGAGTTTGAGTGTGAGGTGTTTTCTTGGGGATATTTACCACTGGCTTATTCTGCCCGTTGCTTTACTGCGCGCTCTGAAGATAAGGCTAAAGATGATTGTGAATATTGCTGCATTAAGTACCCAGCAGGTCGAAGAATGAATAGTCGCGAAGGAGAACGAGTTTTTGTGCTCAATGGTATTCAAACTTTGTCGGGTTACCAGTATAATCTCATCAATGAAATACCAGCTCTTGATGCAATGGGTGTAGATATCGCCCGAATTAGTGCTGATAGCACAGCAGCTTTTACCCAACTTGATAACTTTAGAGAACAACTCGTTCATCCAACGATAAAAACACTCGACGGTATCGCTGAATGTAATGGTTTTTGGCATAAAATTGCTGGCATGTCCGTGGCTTAGTACTAGCAGTAGTTAAATCAGTTAAAATAACTCTATAAGAATAATGAGAAACCTATGTATACCTTAAATTTGAACCAAATGACTCAGCAAGAATTTCTCGATGAATACTGGCAAAAAAAGCCGGTAGTTCTTCGCCAAGGATTTAAAGATTTTGTTGACCCTATTGCGCCTGACGAGTTAGCAGGTCTGGCGATGGAAGAACAAATAGAGTCTCGTTTGGTTCATAAAACAGAAGGACAATGGCAAGCGGCTTTTGGTCCATTTGAAAGTTATGAACACTTAGGTACCCAAAATTGGTCGCTAGTCGTTCAAGCACTTGATAATTTCTCTGAAGAATCGGCAGAAATTATTGAAGCATTCAGATTTATTCCCCACTGGCGCTTAGATGACTTGATGGCGAGTTTTGCCATGCCAGGAGGAAGTGTTGGTCCACATAAAGATAACTACGACACTTTCATTTGCCAAGGCTCAGGTAAGCGTCACTGGCGAGTAGGCGATAATAGTAACCATGTAGAATTTGCTGCGCACGAAGCGTTATTACATGTTGAACCCTTTGAGGCTATCATCGATGTAGAACTTGAGACGGGAGACATTTTATATATCCCGCCAGGATTCCCTCATGAAGGCATATCCCTTGATACGTCAATGAGTTTTTCTGTCGGTTTTCGCGGAAATTCTGCAGTAAGTGTACTCAGTGCTTTTGCAGATCATTTAATTGATAATGATAAAGGCAGTCAATTATTAACTGATCCTGATCGACAGGTTGTTAGTCATAGTGGCGAAGTAAGTAACAACGATTATGCGAGTATTAAGTCACAAGTTCAGAGTTTATTGGATGATGACATTAGTTTTAAAAAATTCACCGGTCAGTTTTTAACGGCAGCGAAACATGATCTCGATATTTTAGTTCCTGATGAACCATTTGAGCTTACTGAAGTGAGTAACTTACTTAATAGTCATGCTATTAAACGTTTAGGTGGTTTACGTGCTTTTTATTTTGAAGATACTATTGAACAAGGTTTGTGTTATATCAACGGCAGTGAATTGGCTTTTTCAGCCGAAATCGCCAATGGCGTGAAACTGCTTTGCGATAAAGTCATGTTATTACCTGATGACCTTTCCGACTGGAGCCGCAACGCTGCTTTTGTTGAATTAGCGGCTGAATTATTGAACCAAGGTTACTGGTACCTAGCTGAAGTCGAATAGCTAACTACTTAACATTAACCAAGAGTAACTACTGAGTATTCCCAGTGTAGTTAGCCTTTTAAAATCCTGTAAGAGTAAGCTGTAAAAGTTTGTTCCGCAGGATTTTTTATAGCTACTATTAGCTTTTCGAGCGCTTCATTTAAAAGAGTTAGTAACTAAATACGATTAATTATTGCTTGTTGATAGGCAATGCGGATAATAGCGCATTATTTCATTGACTGTAAGGCTTTGCTTGCCAATATGCGCCTAGATAAATTCATCTGTAAAAGTACTGAACTCACCCGAACTGAAGCTAAAAAAGTGCTTAAAAGTGGCGAAGTACAGGTTAATGGTGAGGTCGCTAAAAATGCGGCTATGCAAGTACATGAAAATAATACTATCACTATTGATGGTCAACAACTGAGTGCACGCGGCTCACGCTATTATATTTTACATAAACTAGTTGACACTATTTGCTCAAATGTTGACGAAGTTTATCCCTCTATACTGCATTCTATTGAAGTAGATAAAGCCTTTGATTTACACATTGCCGGGCGATTAGATGCGGATACTACGGGATTGGTATTGATCACCGATGATGGTCGTTGGTCACATAATGTCATTTCACCGAAAAAGCAATGCCAGAAAACTTATCGCGTATGGCTTCGCACAGAAATTGATGATGATAAATTATCCACTTTAGTGGCTAAATTTGATAGTGGCCTTCAGCTTCAAGGTGAAGACGGTTTAACTCGACCAGCAATATTAACGCGAGTAGCACAAGCAGATTTGGTTGATGAAGAGTCCTACAAAAGTGAAGTATTGCTTACCATTACTGAAGGTAAATACCATCAAGTTAAGCGCATGTTTGCTGCGGCAGGTAACAGGGTTGTGGGTTTACATAGAGAACAGATAGGAGACATAACCTTGGGGGATTTGGCCCCAGGGGAGTGGCGTGAATTAACCGAAGATGAAATAGCTCAGTTTTCATAAGGTTGGGTATTTAATCCCCTGTCTTATATTGCATAGGATAATGCACAGGGGACTAAATTAACTTCTATCGGTTAAAAACTTACTTTTTATTTAACGCATTAAATTTCGCCATTTGCTCTTCGGTAGCAGGTAATTGATGCTTTTCTTTCCATTCACTGTAAGGCATACCGTAAACTTGTTCGCGCGCAGTATCGATATCAACATCAACACCTAACTTTTCTGCTTCGTTAACCGTCCATTTACTAAAACAATTACGGCAAAAGCCAGCTAAGTTCATTAATTCAATATTTTGCACGTCTTTACGTGAATCTAAATGCGCAAGTAAACGGCGAAATACCGCTGCTTGAATTTCAATTTCTTTATCCATTTTACTAACCCTTATAATGATTTTTTTGACAATATTATGTTGATAATTTTGGTTTATATTGTCTGCTTATTGATACTTTATTTCTTTGATTGACTAACGGCTTCATCAGCTGGTTTGCTTGGATCAAAACGTCTGATTTGCACTATCATACCAATATGAGGGTGGTCAAAATAATGGATCTCGCCGGTGATCACTCGGCGATCTTGTTTAAATGAGATAATATTATTTTGATTTAATGTTTCGTTATTATTGTTTGTTAATTTTTGCTTAGTCGTTAACACGGATGCTTTATCCGATGAATCAATAATATTAAATTCGGTGTTGATATAGAGGTAATGATCTAAATGTACTTTGAAAAGTCCATCTATCGACCAAGGTTGTAGTGGTGCAGTGATGTCGACGTGCTTATCCGTTGTGCTCTTTAGATTTAATTGCAGTTCTTTGGCGGTAATCTCAGATGATAACTGAGCAACAATTCGTTGAATAGTTTCTGCATTTTGAATTGTCCCATTAGCAGCCTTTACAAGGGTGCTAGTCTCACTCGTTTTTTCAGTATCAGTTTGATTATCTAATAAGGAAAACTGCTGAAATAGTTTATTAAGTTGCTGCTGCTTGGCTTGTTGACGTAACTGTTCAGCTATCGACACCTCGTTTATCGCTTCAGCATTGTCAGGGGTAATGTTTGTAGTAATATTTTCAGTAGCTTGTGTTGTTTCATTGATGGCTAAACTCATTTGACTATTGAACAGTGCTTCAGCTTGCTGTCTTTGCTCTAAGATAGCTTGTATCTCAAGCGCCTGCTGCTCAGACTCTTTTTTCGCTATTGCTTGTCGGTAACCTAAGTCTAGATTCTCACCGGCATATAATCTTATTGCTTTAGTTTGTCTACTACTCTCACCGACTTGGCGCCAACCTAGGTGTAATAATGGTGCATAGTTACGAGAGCGCTTGATGCGATTAGCAATAGATTTTAAACGTAATGAATCTTGGCTAATTAAGTAGGGACTATCACTTGCCCAAGTAATTTCACCATTTTCATCGTCTTGCCATTGCTCAAGTCCACTGATGGTCTTTGCTATCTTTTCAACAGGAAAACCATCGATACTAAAGTGTTCGAGCTGTTCAACAGTTAAGTGTTGCTGGAAAAAATCAGCCGGTATGACGCACAATGGCGTTTGGCTACTGATCGGATATTGGTTATATACGGGTAGCTCAATAGTGGGTTCAATACTGTTGAAGTAAGTTGGGTTATTTGCTTCACTCAGACCTTGTTTAACCGAGCTATCTAAATTGTCGCTTTCAGTTTCACTTAATGCGGCTGTAAGCACAGTCACTGACATGTTAGATGGCGAGATATTTTCTTTATTCTCTGCTATTTGAGGCGGAGTGACATTGTTCCCACGTTCGTTGTTCGACTGAAGGGGAATGGTATCGGTATCACTACTATCAGCTTCGCTACTTTCATTATCCTCATTATCAGCCCACAGAGTACTTGGCGTGATGTTATAAGGTAATTGGGTTGCTGGTTGCTCACAATTAGGTAGTAATTGTTTTAACGAGGTTATATTAGGCTGTAAATAAGGCGTTAATAAGTCAAGAGCTCGTCCCTTTTTAGCACTTAAATCGGTAGCTGAAAATTGCTCAGGATTTTCTGAATTATTTGATACTTGTTTAAAAAGAATGATCTCAATTTCAAACCAACGAGCTTGTTCATCAGATGATGATTCAGTGCTTTGTGTTGCCAAAGCACTATGACTTGTTAACAAGCATAATGAGATTAATGCAGGGGTAAGAATTGAATGGTATTTCATTAAAAGTCCGTGTTTAAAGGCAAATTTATATCAGTGACAAGTAGTCATTTGTTAATTTTTTGTAGCTTATTTGAGCCATATTATTACTGACTTGAACAAGCAATGCATAACTGCAGTGTACTTGTTCAAGTTTACCATTATAAGTAATTATTTGGCTAAGTCATTTAAGATATTAGTAATTAGGGTAAAGCGCTTTTGAGAATCGTCATTGGCTTTGACAAACTTGAGTTTACTCGCGCCAGCCATACTGTAGACTGCAGGATTCTTTTGAATTAAACCAATAATTAACATAGGGTCAACACTCGTGCTATCACTAAACTCAATAGAGCCGCCAGTCGCACTTGCCTCAATCCTTGATATACCAATGGTCTGCGCTTTAAGACGTAGTTTAGCTATTTGTACCAAATTTTTACTTGGCTGAGGTAGTAAACCAAATCGGTCAATTAACTCCACTTGTATATCATCCAACTCATTTTTGTTTTTACAGCTAGCGATACGTTTATACAAGCTTAAGCGCAGGCTAACGTCAAAAATATAATCATCGGGCAGCAGGGCAGGTATACGTAGCTCAATTTCAGTTTGCGTAGACATCACTTGGTTTAATGATAATTGCTTACCTTCTTTGAGCGCTGCCACAGCATGGTCGAGCATTTCCATATATAAACTAAAACCAACTTGGCACATTGAGCCACTTTGATCTTCACCTAATAACTCACCCGCACCACGAATTTCTAAATCATGTGTCGCTAAGGTAAAGCCAGCGCCTAAATCTTCCAGAGAGGCGATAGCATCTAAACGTTTTTTAGCATCTTTAGTAATACGCTTTTCATTTGGCGTTAATAGGTAAGCATAGGCTTGATGGTGTGAGCGACCAACACGGCCACGCAGCTGATGTAATTGCGCTAAACCAAGATGGTCAGCTCTGTCCATTATGATCGTATTAGCACTAGGTACATCAATACCTGTTTCAATAATGGTGGTACAAACAATCACGTTAAAGCGTTGATGATAAAAATCACTCATAATGCGCTCAAGTTCACGCTCGCGCATTTGCCCATGGGCAGTAACCACTCTCGCTTCAGGCACTAACTTTTGAATGTCAGCAGCTGTTTTATCAATAGTGTCAACATGGTTATGGAGGTAATAGACCTGACCGCCACGAAGAGTTTCACGTAAAATCGCTTCTCTGATTAACGCTTCATCGTGCTCACGTACAAAGGTCTTTACTGCTAATCGTTTCGCCGGCGGCGTAGCAATAATAGATAAATCACGCATACCGCCCATGGCCATATTTAAGGTACGTGGGATAGGGGTTGCTGTTAATGTTAAAATATCAACGTTACTGCGTAATTGTTTGATTTTTTCTTTTTGCTTAACGCCAAATCTGTGCTCTTCATCGACCACAAGTAAGCCTAAATCTTTATATTTTATGCTGTCTTGCAGTAACTTATGGGTGCCGATAAGAATATCTACTTGGCCTGACTCCACTCTGGCAATGACTTCTTTTTGCTCTTTAGCGGTTTTAAAACGTGATAAGACTTCCGTTACCACGGGCCAGTTGGCAAATCTATCTCTAAAGTTTTCATAATGCTGTTGAGCAAGCAATGTCGTGGGTACGAGTATTGCCACTTGCTTACCATCGTTTACCGCAACAAAAGCGGCACGCATAGCCACTTCTGTTTTACCAAAACCAACATCACCACAAACAAGTCTGTCCATGGTTTTAGGTGAAAGCATATCGCTTACAACGGCGTTTATCGCTTGTTTTTGGTCAAAGGTTTCTTCAAAACCAAAACTGTCACTAAACGCTTGGTAGTCTTGCTTATTACGTTTAAAACTATGGCCATAATTACTGGCACGTTTAGCGTAAATATCGAGTAATTCAACGGCAACATCACGGACTTTTTCTGCCGCTTTTTGCTTCGCTTTACTCCAGGTATCAGTACCTAATCGATGTAGGGGCGCATGATCACTATCAGCACCTGAATATCTGCCAATTAAATGTAAAGCGCTGACGGGTACATAAAGTTTGGCTTCATTGGCATAACTCAACATTAAAAATTCGGTGACTATGCCGCCATTTTCAATGGTTTGCAGACCTAGATATCGACCAATACCGTGTTCTATATGCACAACAGGCTGGCCAATAGTTAACTCAGCTAGGTTTTTGAATAAAGCATCGGCTTGTAAATCTTGCGCTTTGGTACGTCGTCTGGCTTGAGAGACATGATCGCCCAATAACTCAGCTTCAGTAACCAGTGCAATAGCATTCTTTTGACTATTACCTTTGGCTTGAAAGGAGAAACCTTGCGTTAAGCTATTGACGGTAATACCAATGGTATCGGTAGCGTTGATAAAATCGTCGATGTTATCAAACTGTGCTGGTTTAATATTGTCACGTTCAAGTAACTCAAGCACACTTTCTCGGCGTCCTTGGCTTTGCGCAATAAAAAGCACTTTGTTTGGCGTGTCTTTACTGGCAATAAATTGATTAATTAATTCGAACGGCTGCTTTAGTTTATGATTAATGGTTAAGTCGGGCAGCGGTTTAACATCAAAGCATATCTCACTACTTTTACTTTTAACGTCATCTCTTTCGGTGTCAGCAGTATCTAAAGCAAGACTAGCCTTATCCTCTGTTAAAACAGGGGTTATCAACGCTTCTGTTGCAATAGTGATACGGTCAAAAGGTTTTAAGGCGCTGTAAAGTGAGTCGGCGGTTAAAAACAGTTTTTCAGGGGGTAATAAAGGGCGTGTAGGGTCGTAACGTCTATTTTCATAGCGATAATCAATATCAAGCCAGTATTGTGTTAAAGAGTGTTTAATATCACCGCTAATAACAACAAGCGTATTTTCGGTTAAATAATCACACAGGGTATTACTTAACTTTGTTGTAGCTTTATCACTGTCTTGATTTTTATCAACATTACTATCAATAGTGTTATCAAAAAAAAGTGGTAAATAATATTCAATACCCGGAGGTAAAATACCATTACTGACTTTGTGATAAACAGATTCTTTATGAATATTGCCCTGAAATTGTTCACGGAATTGGTTGCGAAATAAGCTGATGCCGGCTTCGTCTATAGGGAATTCGTGCGCGGGTAGTAAATTAATTGCATCAATTTTTTCTTTTGAACGCTGGCTTTCTGGATCAAAAAGTCTTATTTCATCAATTTCATCATCAAAGAAGTCTAAACGGAAAGGTTTATTACTGCCCATAGGGAAAAGATCTAAAATGGCGCCTCGAGCCGAAAACTCGCCATGCTCTAGTACTTGATCAACATTACGATAACCACTTGCTTCTAGCGCTTGTCGCATTTGATGTAAATCTCTTTTATCGCCTTTTTTTATTATTAAGCTGTTCGCTTCAATGTACTGTTTAGGTGCTAATTTTTGTACTAGAGTGGTTACGGGCACGATAATAATGCCAGATTCCATACGTGATAATTGGTATAAGGTCGCAAGTCGCTGGGAAATAATGTCTTGATGTGGAGAGAAATTGTCATATGGCAGTGTTTCCCAATCAGGAAAAAGACAAATACTGACCTTGTTTTGGCTCCCTGTTAAGTTATCACTTTTGGCTAAACTGAGCAGTTCTTGCTCAATCTTTAACGCTTGCGGAGTATTATTAGTAATGAGTAATATCGGCGTTTGCGCTGTTTGTGCTGCTTGATACAGAGCAAAACTACTACTGCTGCCATGCAAATTATGCCAACTTTTCTTATCAGGGTTTTTGCCGCGGCGCTTGGCCAATATAGGGGTTAATAGGCTGCTTGCTTTACTCATGATTTCCTTACACTAATTACAGACAATAATAATAATGAGCGCTATTCTAATTAAGCTATGGCAAAAGCGCTAGTAGATACGTATTTTTGTTTTGTTTGTTGGAAAATAGTTATATTTAAGGTTAAATACTTGGTAGTTAACAAAATTCAAACTATTTAAGGATATTTTTCATGGTTAAAACGTCAGTAAGTAAATTTAAGCGGTTATTTTTTATTGCGAGTTTAGCGGTTATTTTGTCTGCTTGTCAGGCGTTACCATTAAATCAACCAACGGCCGTTGTTCACGATGAGTACGTAAATTCAGGGGATACATTACCTATTGCAAGTATTACTACCATTGATGGTGAAGTATTAGATTTTCAGCAACGGGGGAAACGTAAATTGGTTATTTTGTTTGCCACTTGGTGTCATGATTCTAATAATTTACTTAACGCGTTGAATAGTTCACCTTTACTTGATAATGATAATATTGAAATCATTGCCATTGCGCGTGAAGAAGATACAGAAACGGTTACTACTTGGCGTGATAAACGTGGCATTAAAGTGGCTTTAGCTGTTGATAATGATCGTAGTATTTATAAACGTTTTGCTTCCGGTGGCATTCCGCGTTTAATCACCGTTGGTGAAAATAATAAAATTATCAAAATGAACTTAGCTGAAGGTGAACAACAGTTAGAGAAAATTATTTGGTAATAGAATAGCTTGGCAACAATTTAGTCTTAAATAGTCCTATCTGATCCTATGAGAGCAAGCCAGTAATAGTTTTATGACTTTTGACAAAAAGCAGTTATCCATCTAAACCTAATAATGACTGTTAAGTTGCTACAGGATTATTTATTAGCCGGTGAGCAGTTATTTTTTAATGTATTACTTTACAAGGAATGAAAGATGAATAATAAGCCAAAACACCTCAATATGACGTTGTCTGCACTAACCCTAGGCGTTATTTTACTCGTTAACTCTTCATTAGGTTTTGCGAAAGAGGTTAATGTTTCTGCATCTGCTCAAGGGCAGAGTTCAGCAGTAATAAAACAACAAGTTGTTAACCTGAACAAATCAACAGTTGAGCAGTTGCTCACGCTAAAGGGCGTAGGCAATACAAAAGCGCAAGCCATTATTGCTTATCGACAGCAAGTCGGTGGTTTTAAATCAATTGATGAACTCACTAAGGTTAGTGGTATTGGTGACAAGATTGTGAGTCAAAACAAAACGAGGTTAAGTATTTAAAAAGGAAGTAATGAATACACACTTTAAAAAGTCAGCTTAGGCTGACTTTTTAGTTTTTGCTACTATTTAACCTGAACTCTGGATAAGCAGTACTTGCTCAACATTGCCATTTTGTGTTTCTTATCGTTAAACGCATATAAATAGCCCGCTATTCATAAGCGTCTTGCCTTGATAGCGCAGACATTTAAACAGTGATGGGATATTCAACGACTCAGACTTTGTTGATGTTTTTTATTGGAAATTTAAGTGATTGATTTAAATGTAAAATAAAGTATTCATTGTTCATGATTTAGGTTGTTTATTATACTCGTTTGACATTAATTTCAGAGGATATAAAAACTAACGTTACGGTAGATAATAAAGAGTTATTAATTCCTATACTTATTATTCCTTTTTGGTATATAAAATGCGTTTCTTATATGGAAAATAAATCTATTTATGGCATTATAGACTTATTAATTTTTCATAAAGTTTATATTAGCAATGAATCTAACCCATTTAAAAACACTTGAAGCTGAATCTATCCATATTTTTCGTGAGGTTGCGGCTGAATTTGATAATCCCGTGATGTTGTATTCTGTCGGTAAAGACTCGGCAGTATTACTACATTTGGCTCGTAAAGCGTTTGCGCCAGGTAAAATACCTTTCCCGTTATTGCATGTTGATACCAATTGGAAATTTAAAGAGATGATTGCCTTTCGCGACAAAATTGCGAAAGAGTATGGTTTTGAATTACTTGTCCATCAAAACCCTGAAGGCATTGCAATGGGCATGGGTCCATTTACGCACGGTAGTGCAACACATACTGATGTCATGAAAACTCAGGGCTTAAAACAAGCACTAAACAAATACGGCTTTGATGCTGCTTTTGGTGGTGCACGTCGCGATGAAGAAAAATCACGTGCGAAAGAGCGTGTCTATTCATTCCGTGATGAAAATCATCGTTGGGATCCAAAAAACCAGCGCCCAGAATTATGGAACATCTATAACGGTAAAGTGAATAAAGGCGAAAGTATTCGTGTTTTCCCATTATCTAACTGGACTGAACTTGATATTTGGCAGTACATTTATTTAGAAAGTATTCCAATTGTGCCGCTTTATTTAGCTGAGAAACGTCCTGTTGTTGAGCGTGATGGTACCTTAATCATGGTTGATGATGACCGTATGCCAATTGGTGAAGACGAAGAAGTTCAAATGAAGAGTGTGCGTTTTAGAACATTAGGCTGTTACCCATTAACAGGCGCAGTTGAGTCAACGGCTAATACCTTGCCTGAAATTATTCAAGAAATGCTATTAACGAAGACCTCTGAACGTCAAGGGCGCGTGATAGATCACGACAGCGCCGGTTCAATGGAAAAGAAAAAGATGGAAGGCTACTTTTAAACATTAACAGCTAAGCCCCATTTTACGTTATAGCACTTTTATTTGATGAAATATTTCCGAAGGAAGAATTTATGAGCCACCAGTCAGAATTAATTGAAGACGATATTCAAGCTTATTTAAAGCAACATGAAAACAAAGAATTAGTACGTTTCTTAACGTGCGGCAGTGTAGATGATGGTAAAAGTACCTTAATCGGTCGTTTGTTGCATGATTCAAAGATGATCTTTGAAGATCAACTTGCTGCCATTGAAAAAGATTCTAAAAAATCAGGTACAACCGGTGAAGCAATCGATTTAGCCTTACTGGTTGATGGTTTACAGTCTGAACGTGAGCAGGGCATCACTATTGATGTCGCTTATCGTTATTTCTCAACGGATAAACGTAAGTTTATTATCGCTGACACTCCTGGCCATGAGCAATATACCCGTAACATGGCTACTGGTGCATCAACGTGTGATATTGCGATTATCTTGATTGATGCCCGTTATGGCGTACAAACACAAACGCGCCGTCACTCGTTTATTTGTTCGTTATTAGGTATCAAGAACATTGTTGTTGCAGTAAACAAAATGGATTTAGTTGATTACTCGCAAGAACGCTATCAAGAAATAAAAAAGGATTACCGTGAATTTGCTGAGTCACTTGAATTTACCGACGTACGCTTTGTGCCATTATCAGCACTAAATGGCGATAACGTAGTAGAAGAAAGTGAAAACATGTCTTGGTACCCTGGCGCTACGTTAATGAAGCTGCTTAATACCATTGATGTTAAGAAACAAGAAACGTTCACACAACTACGTTTCCAAGTGCAGTATGTTAATCGCCCTAATCTCGATTTCCGTGGTTTTGCTGGTACGATTGCCTCAGGTCATGTATTGGTTGGCGATACTATTGTTGCGTTGCCATCAGGTAAAGAAAGTGTGGTAAAAGAAATTGTCACTTATGATGGTAATTTAGAACGTGCTGACAAAGGTATGGCTGTAACACTAACCCTTGAAGATGAAATTGATATTAGCCGCGGCGAAATCATCGTTAAAAAAGGTGGCTTACCGGTATCAGCGAAAGAGTTCAGCGCAACCGTGGTATGGATGCATGAAAATGAACTTGAGCCGGGTCGTGAGTACTTTATCAAGCACGGCAGCAAAATGACCACAGGTCATGCACAAGAAATAGTTAGCAAGTATGACGTTAATACCATGGAAAGTTTATCCAGTTCACAGTTAGCCGTTAATGACATTGGTATCGTTAATTTTGTTGCCAGCGAAACCCTACATTTTGATGCTTATGCAGATAATCAAGGCACGGGTGCTTTCATTATCATTGACAGGTTAAGCAATGTTACTGTGGGTGCCGGCATGATAAACCATGCTATTGATGAAAAAACGCAAGAATATTCAGCATTTGAGTTAGAGTTAAATGCGCTAGTACGTAAGCAGTTCCCACACTGGGGTGCACGCGACATCACGAAATAGATTTTGAATAGTTACTAACCATTCGCCTTGTTGCTGAAGGGTCCAATTTATGCGTCAAAAGTACTCATTGACTCACGTCAACTCCGTGCTTTTTTCTTTAATACAGATATCATTAAGTTTGTGATCTTGTTGTGCACAGGAAAAATAAATCAGGGCAAGGCGCTCGAGTGACCAATAGCTGGCTATTGGGATTGAGAGCAACGCTGACCTGGAGTATTTTAACCAGCACAAGAGAGCAATAATTTAATGATATTGGTATAAATTGAACATTTTAGCTTTAAGGTGAATGATTAGTTTTATCAATTGAGAGGCGATACTCTTAACTGTTATGAACTCAAGACAAGATGCATTCTGCATTGTCCAATAAATAACATCCAAGTCACGTCGACGTACATATTTCCTTAGGATACAAAATTTAATGACAATAGAACAGTGGTTGATGATAGGTGTGTTTATTGCCACTTTTATCAGCTTAGTTAAATACAGCCATGTACCAGAGCGTGTTTTTTCTGTGACGGTATTGTTGTGTTTAACACTGTCGTTTGTCAGTGTTGACGACATTTTAACCAATGCCGTTAACCCTGGTCTTGTCACCCTTGTTTTATTGGTGTTGTGTTCATTCGCTTTTGAACGTACCAGTATTTTAAGGCGTTTGTCTGCCGGCGTTTTTAACGGTTCAAAAGTAAAATCTACCTTACGTTTATTGCTCGGCACTGCCTTGGCATCAGCGATAATGAGTAATACGGCGGTGGTGGCAACACTCATCAATACCGTGAAAAAAAACAAATTAATTAATGCCGGAAAGCTCTTATTACCGCTATCGTTTGCCGCTATTTTAGGGGGAACGCTAACGTTAGTGGGCACCTCGACCAACCTTATTGTAAACAGCTTATTGATTAAACAAGGGCATCAAGGTTTTGGCTTTTTTGATTTCACCTTAATTGGTCTAGCGGCTTTTGTTTTATGTTTATTTGTTATTTTAGTGCGCAGTCGTTCTTTACCTAATTTAGTTGATGATGATTTAGCCACCAATGACTATTTGCTCGAAGCGGAAGTTGCGCTATCTTCAGCCTTGATTGGTAAGACGATTGAAGATAATGGCCTGAGAAATTTAGACTCTTTATTTTTAGTTGAAATAGTACGACAAGGTCGATTAATTTCCCCTGTTTGCCCAGAAGAATGTGTACAAGCGAAAGACAAGCTTATTTTCAGTGGTGATATCTCAAAAGTACTGACATTGCAGCAATTTGATGGCTTAAACTTATATGCAGAGCAAGGTAATTTACTGCGAGAGAATTTATTACGTGATAATTTAACGGAAGTCCTGGTTAAAGCGGATTCAACCATCGCAGGAAAAACGCTTAAGAAAGCCGGCTTTCGAGCACGATTTGATGCCGCTGTTGTTGCGGTACGTCGAGAAGGTAGTGCCTTATCAGGAAAACTCGGTGATATTGTACTACAACCGGGTGACTTCCTAGTATTAGCGGTAGGGCAAGATTTTACCACCCGACCTAATTTATCTAAAAACTTTTACATATTATCAGGCCATCAGGCAGATAATATGCTCAGCGGTTGGCGTGATTACACCACGGTTTGGGGTTTTATTGCCAGTATTCTGGTCTCAGTTTTTACACCATTACCACTGATAAGTTGTTTATTTATTTATTTGGCTTTTATCATTTTTAGTGGTGCATTATCGGTTAATGAAATTAAACGTCGCTTTCCCCTCGAAATTTGGATGATAGTATTAGGTGCGCTCACGTTAGCATCAGCCTTCGAAAATACCGGTATTGCGGGGATGTTTGCGCAGAATATTGAAGACTATTTATTTGGTCAAAGTATCTATCTTGCCTTTATCATTATCTTTGTGTTAACGCTGATAATGACAGAACTAATTACCAACAGCGCTGCAGCGGCATTAGCATTCCCTATTGCGTATAATATTGCCTTAGGACTTGGCGTTGACCCGACACCGTTTGTAATGGCGGTAGCCTTTGCGGCAAGTGGTAGCTTTATTAGCCCTTACGGTTATCAAACCAATGTTATGGTGTATAACGCCGGTAATTACCAATTAAAAGACTTTGTCCGTTTTGGTTTACCTATTTCATTGATTTATAGCACAACGGTAATTTTGGTTATTCCCATTGTTTATCCGTTTTAATTTTCCTGTTACCTTGGTCCCGAGTTCTGAATATAAATGACCTTGATGACACCCCACTATAGAGCCTATCTAGAATGACTGAAGCTAAAATGACAACAGCTAATATGAAAACAGGCAGTATGCAAACCGAGAATACCGTATGGCATAACCAACAAATCAGCAAGGTACAACGTGCTGAGTTAAAACAACAAAAACCGGCACTACTTTGGTATACCGGTTTAAGCGGCTCAGGTAAATCAACCGTTGCCAATGCTGTTGATGCGTTGTTATTTAAACTCGGTTGTCATAGCTATTTACTCGATGGTGACAATGTTCGTCACGGTCTTAATGGCGATTTAGGTTTTAGTGATGAAGCGCGTATTGAAAATATTCGCCGTATTTCTGAAGTGGCTAAGTTATTTCTTGATGCTGGCCTTGTGGTTTCAACCGCCTTTATCTCTCCCTTTGCCAGTGATAGAGCGTTAGCTAAAGCTAAACTAGAAGAGGGTGAATTTATCGAAGTTTTTATTGATACCCCTATCAGTATCTGTGAGCAACGTGATCCCAAAGGCTTATATAAAAAAGCACGTGCAGGGGAAATAAAAGACTTTACCGGTATTGACTCAACATATGATGTTCCAGCATCTCCAGAAATTCACGTGAAAACGGCAGAGCAATCTGTTGAACAATGTGCAGAGCAAATTGTTGGCTATTTAATGGCGCAAGGTTTTATTAGCAAAGCTGATTTAAGCTAACAATCAGTCACATTTGAATTGAATGTTAGTTAGCTATTAATTCGCAATTCGTAGCTGTTTTACAAGATATAATAGGGATTTTCCACCATGCATTATGATGTATTTAATGGCGATGCCGACGGCATTATTGCTCTACTTCAGTTACGTTTAGCCAAACCTAAAGAGTCAGTGCTTATTACTGGCGTTAAGCGTGATATCAGCCTGCTAAAACAAGTAGATATCACCACAGCGACTTCAGTAGCGGTATTAGATATTTCTCTAGAAAAAAACATTCAACCGTTACAAGCGTTACTCGATAAGCAAGTTGAGGTGTTTTATGTTGATCATCATAGAACAGGTGAAATCCCTAATTCAGCGAAGCTAACTACGTTACTTAATACCGATGCTAATACTTGTACTAGTTTGTTAATCAATGATTTTTTGCAAGGTCAATATGCCAGTTGGGCAATTGCCGCCGCTTTTGGCGATAATATGCAAGCCTCAGCAACAGCACTTGCTGATAAAACTGGATTGACCAAAACAGAGCAAGCACAGTTAAATGAGTTAGGTATTTATATTAATTACAATGGTTACGGTGCCAGTGTTGACGATTTACACTTTCATCCCGCTGATTTATACCAAGCATTGTTAAAATACCCCGATCCTTTTACCTTAATTAATGAAAAAGGCTCACTTTTCTGGCAATTAAAACAGGCCTATTTAGCTGATATGGCTAAGGCACAATCAGCAAAAGTGATCAGTGAACAAATTAGCGTAAAAGCGGTGCAGTTAGCTGATGAAGCTTGGGCAAGACGAGTGAGTGGGGTATTTGGTAATGATTTAGCCAACCAATCACCTGATAGAGCTCATATTGTATTGACCTTAAATAAAGAAAATAAGCCTACCGAAGAGCAGGAAAGCCCTTCACTCAGCTATACTGTGAGTTTACGTGCCCCGTTAAATAACAAACAAGGCGCGGGCGATATTTGTTCTCTATTCCCAACCGGTGGTGGCAGAGCCGCAGCAGCAGGGATTAATGTTTTACCCGTTGGCAGGTTAGAAGAATTTATTGAACAGGTTAAAAACTATTACCAAGGTTAGAAGCCACTCTCCGGGTTAGGAATAAGGATCTAGCTAAGAAAACGCTATTAAAGTGAAAAACTACGCGTTAAAATAGTCATCATAATATTGTACTGTTTTATTATATTTCACAGAGATATTTCAAACAGTTAATGACAAGAGTAGGGATATATGAGTTTATTAATCACAGGCGGTACGGGTTATATTGGTAGTCATACCGTTGTTGAGCTATTGCAGAGCAGCAATGAGCAAGAAATTGTTATTGTGGATAACCTATCTAACTCTTCAACCAAAGTACTTGAACGCATTGAGAAAATCACCAACAAAACGGTTACTTTTATCAAAGCAGATATTTGTGATGCGGATGCACTAGAGAATGTTTTTAATCAACATAATATCGAAGCAGTAATTCATTTTGCCGGGTTTAAAGCGGTAGGTGAATCTAATGAAATACCACTGGCTTATTATCAAAATAATGTTTCCGGTACGATAACCTTATTAGAGGTTATGGCTAGACATCAGGTAAAGAACTTAGTGTTTAGTTCTTCAGCGACAGTTTATGGTAATAACATTTCGCCATTAAATGAAACTATGCCGACCTCTGCAACCAATCCTTATGGGCAAACAAAATTGATGGTCGAACATATCCTTTTTGATTTAGCCAAAAGTGATGCGTCTTGGTCGATTGCTTGTTTACGTTATTTTAATCCAATTGGCGCACATCAATCAGGTTTCATTGGTGAAGACCCAAATGGTATCCCAAATAATTTATTACCTTATGTTGCACAAGTAGCCGTAGGGCGTTTGGCGCAACTACAAGTATTTGGTGATGATTACGATACGGTAGATGGTACCGGCGTCCGTGACTATATTCATGTGGTTGACTTAGCACAAGGGCATGTAAAAGCGTTAGAAAGCCTTGCTCATGCTAAAGGTACTATAAAAGGTTGTCAGGCGATTAACTTAGGTACAGGTAACGGTACTTCTGTTTTAGAAATAGTGAATACTTTTAAAGAAATTAGTAAACAAGCTATTCCTTATCAAGTCGTTCCGCGCAGAACAGGTGATTTAGCCACTGTGTATGCCGATGCTTCTTTAGCAAATGAATTATTAGATTGGCAAGCTAAGCTCGATTTAACCGCGATGATAGAAGATACTTGGCGCTGGCAGTCTGAAAACCCAAAGGGTTTTAATTGAGATTAATCGTATTAACTGCTACATAAAAAGACCATTGGCTTACACCTTTGGTCTTTTTTATTATGGGCCTGTTTGAGTTGCGCAACGTTGTTTTTTTATACTGATGATGACATAGCAACAGCTGAATATTAAGCCACCTATTGCGCCCCACAAATGCGCATCAATGGCTACGTTGGCATCAATCAATGCCGATACTTGCTCACTAGCCCCGTAAAATTGTTCATGTGCTATTTTAAGCCATACCCCGATAAATAATAAATAGCCTGTTTTATCTTTATGTCGAATATCCATGATAGCGCCAAAGACGAAAATACCGTGCAATACTCCTGACAAACCTACATATTGATGGATTTGTGGGGAGAAATAAAATAGGCCCGCACTACAAACTAACGCAGAAGTAATAAAGAGTAAGCTGTAGTTTGTTAAAGTATAAAAATGTCCATGCAAAGCCCACAGAAGTATTAATGCGGCTAAATTTAATAATAGATGAATGCCGTTGGTGTGAAGAAAGTGTCCCGTGAAGGTGCGCCATAATTCGCCTTGGCTAATTAATTGATATTGATAAACGAAAAGACGGTCAATTTTATCATTGAATAAATAGGCCAGAACAGCGAGCAAAGCAATAGTCACCACTAGTAGGCTGTGTTGCTTGTTCAAAGGAAGATTTTTAAATGTTAATGTCATTTTATTAATGTAGTCGTTAAAGGTTATCAGTGATTTATTGAGTGTTCAGCAGTTATTGATTTATAAAGTATTTATATATTATCAATAAAGTATACAATGGCTGCTTTATTAATTGCGCTTTAATTTACTCTTTTATGTCTCGAACACTTTGTTTTACTTGTCAGCGGCCTCAAAAAGCTTGTATTTGTGCTTTTTCCGTAGAGATAAAAAATAATATTCATGTTGTAGTGCTGCAACACCCAAGTGAAGTATCACAAACGAAAGGTACAATTACTTTATTAGCGAAGTCATTACAATTTTGCCAAGTTATCGTAGGTGAGAGTTTTGATGATGAAGCCTACTTTTTAAAGGTGATGGAGCAATACCAAGCCGTTTTACTTTATCCAGGAGAAAAAGCACAAACCCTCACTCAAAATTTGGTAGTGCAATTGACTAAACTCGATCAAAACGCTGAAAAATCACGGGTCAATGCTAAATTCAAGCCGCTTTGCTTAGTGATACTTGATGGCACCTGGAAAAAAGCTTATCGCATGTTTATGTTGTCACAAACATTACAGCAATTACCTCAAATTTGTTTACCTGAACATCTTGCAAATGCAGGGAAATATCACATTCGTAAAGTCGCTAAGAAAAATGCTTTATCAAGTTTAGAAGCAAGCTGTTATGCTCTAGCTCTCTTAGAGGCAGCTAGTGACTTTGATGATATTAGCGCTGACCAGGCGGGTAAATATCAGCCGTTACTGAATAAATTTCAAGCCTTTAATCAGTTCCAATTATCTTTTAGGCCCTAGTATACCCGTTCCACTTGAAGAGGCAGGATTCAGCTGGAATTATAAACGCCTTTAGGTAAGGCATTGGATGAGGAGAATGGTTGTTCCCTTATCGAAATCAATAACGTAACATAAAGCGTTTATAAAACAGCCCTTTGGGGAAGCCTGAGCAAACCATATTCGTCGTTACATTTGTTTTTAAGGGAATAACCCTTAACAAAAAAATGTGCCTTGATTATGGTTCGCTCAGGTTTCCTGAAACGAGCATCTTCAAATGAAGCGGGTATATACCAATATTTCAAGGAAACCGGATGATTCATAACTCATTTTTATTACGCATTAGTTCACTCACATTGGTTGTTGCGCACCTTTTACTAAGCCAAGTGGTACAAGCAAAACGTGAGGTTCGTGAACCCGAAGCAGCAACTGGTTTTAATCAAAAGCAGGCGGTGTCTGCCAAGCAATATATGGTGGTCGCTGCTAACCCTTATGCCAGTCAAGCAGGGTTGGATATGCTTGAAAAAGGCGGCAGCGCCGTTGATGCTGCCATTGCGGCACAGCTAGTTTTAAGTTTAGTAGAACCGCAATCATCAGGTCTTGGTGGTGGTACCTTTATGCTACATTGGCACAAAAAAACACAACAATTAACCACGTATGATGGTAGAGAAACTGCGCCTCAGGCAGCAACCAGTGATCTGTTTCTAGATAAAAATGGTAAACCACTTCGTTGGGCTGATGCGGTTGTTGGTGGGAAGTCTGTTGGTGTACCGGGATTACTTGCTGCGCTTAATAAAGGGCATGAAAAATTTGGGGTACTGCCTTGGCAAGTATTGTTTCAACCGGCAATTAAGTTAGCCGAAAACGGTTTTATTGTATCGCCGCGTTTGGAAAAGTTACTGGGCATGAATTTTAATCCGGGTATTCATCTTTTACCTGAAATTAAAAACTATTTTTCACCCAATGGTATTGGCATTAAAGCCGGCGATACTTTAAAAAACCCTAAGTTGGCTAAAGCACTGCGTAGTATTGCTAACGAAGGCGTAGATGTTTTCTATAAGGGCTGGATTGCGAAAAAAATTGTTGAAAAGGTACAAAACTCAGCTATCTCACCTGGGCTGTTAAGTCTTGATGATATGAAAATGTATCAAGCGAAAGAACGCGCTTCTGTTTGTGGTCCTTATCATCAATATAAAGTCTGTGGCATGGCGCCGCCAAGCTCTGGGGGGATCAGCGTTATTCAAATCTTAGCGCAATTACAGTCCTTTGAGCTTTCGCAATATCCACCTAACTCATTACACGCGGTTCACTTATTAACGCAAAGTGCGAGGTTAGCTTTTGCTGATAGGAACAAATATATTGCCGATAGTGATTTTGTCAGTGTACCCGTCCAAGGCTTATTAGCTGCAGATTACCTAGCTAAACGTGCTGCTTTAATTGATGAAACAAGTGACATGGGACAGGCTTTAGCGGGTAGTCCAGAAAATAGTTTGGTGCTTGGTAATGATAACGCTATTGAAAGGCCATCGACCACTCATTTGGTCGTGGTTGATAAACAAGGTAATGCCATATCAATGACCAGTAGTATCGAAAATGGTTTTGGCTCAGCACTCATGGTGCAAGGTTTTATTTTAAATAATCAATTAACTGACTTTTCACTGGCGCCAAAGCGAGATGGAAAATGGGTAGCTAACAGAGTTGAACCATTAAAAAGGCCTCGTAGTTCAATGGCTCCAATGATGGTGTTTAATGAAGATAATTCATTACGTTTGATTGTTGGTGCGCCCGGTGGAAGTCGCATTATTAATTATGTAGCGCAAACTATTATCGGGGTCCTCGATTGGCAGTTGAATGTACAGCAGGCCATTAATTTGCCTAAAGTGACTAACAGAAATCATGTAACCACCCTAGAGTTAGATACTGATATTGCCAAACTAAAACCAGCGCTTGAAGCAAGAGGCCATCAAGTCAAAGTTAGCGCATTAAATAGTGGTTTACATGCTATTGAGGTCACTAAAAATGGACTCGTTGGTGGGGCGGATCCACGTCGTGAAGGTATTGCGTTAGGGCATTAATACTCTCGGACAAACACGCATATTTATTCCTATAGTTACGTTCTATTAACGGTGAATTTTACCTTGTTAGTGTTATTTTGTGCTTCAATGCTAGTTTAGTTAGGTAACTATTTAAATAAGATAATTAATCCCCTAGTATTTTAATGGTGAGCCGTTATTATTAAAAGGATAATAATTCAACTATAGGTGGTTATATGCGCTTAAAAGCAAAGATCTTAGCTTTTGTCATCGTATTATTTTTATCTTTACTCAGTGTCGCTATATTAGGACTACAGGTATTAACTCGAGCTAGTGAAACGGATAACATCGCTCGCATTAACCAATTAATGAAATCTACAGCCAATATTGTTGAGCAGTTTGAGAAACTCAGTGACAATGAAGAATTTTCTGAGCAGCAAGCAAAAGGCTTCGCCAAAGAAATGCTTAGAGAAAATAAATACCATGACTCTGAATATGTTTATGTTGTTGATGAAAAACTTAATTTTATTGCAACCCCACATGACCCTCAATTACATGGCACCAGCTTTAATGACTTTAAAGATGCGGACGGCCAAAGCATTGGCCAATTAGTCGCGAGTTTAGTTGGTAATAAAACAAATCAAATTATTACTTATCACTGGAACTCTGAAAGAGATGGTCAAGTTGTTGATTTAACGTCTGTTGTGCAAAAAACACCTAAATGGGGCTGGTATATCGGTACGGGCATCAGTTCTGCCGAAGCTGACGCCCGTTATTGGGGGACCGCTAAGTGGTTACTCTCCCTGTCTATTCTTATTGCTGTGGTGTTATCTACAGCGCTCGCTCGTTTTGGTTTATCGTTAAATAACGCCCTAGGCGGTGAGATAGGTGACGTTCATCAACTGGTTTTAAAAGTATCTCGTGGAGACCTTAAACAAGACTCCAAGTTTAGTGATGCAAACAGTGAAAGTGTCGTTGGTGCTATTAATTATATGCAAGCAGCTCTGCAAGGTGTTGTACAGGGTATTAAGGGGGTTGCAGATAACTTGCATAATCAAACCGATGACGCTGAGAGAAGGGCTGGGGAGCTTGATGATTTAACCAGAGCTATGAATGAAGAGACCCAAATGGTTGCTTCTGCCATTACAGAGCTAACGGCATCAGCAAGTGCAGTTGCCGAACATGCGCAGCAAACGGCTGACTCAGTTGTTGAAGCTGAAAAACAGGGGGAAACGGCTAATATCTTAACGGATGAAGCATCTAAAACGATTAATTTACTTGAAAATCAAATTGAAAACGCGGGTGCTAATATTCAGTTACTTGATGATGAAGTAAAAAATATAGCTAACGTATTAACCGTTATACAAGGTATTGCTGAGCAAACGAACTTATTAGCACTCAATGCGGCAATTGAAGCGGCAAGAGCTGGTGAGCAAGGGCGTGGGTTCGCCGTTGTTGCCGACGAAGTTCGTCAGTTGGCACAAAGAACTCAGACCAGTACTGAAGAAATTCACCAAATGATTAATAAATTACAAAGTGCGACAAAAGAAGCCAAGAGTTCAGTGAGCCAAAGTATGGAGACCAGTGAGCAAACAGTTGAAAAATCTCAACAAGTCTCTCTACAATTGCAGCAAATAGCGAACTCTTTAGGTGAAATATCACAAATGACCCACCAAATATCAACGGCAGCAGTTGAACAATTATCGGCTGGAGAAGATACCGCTCAACGCATTGTAAATATTTCTGATACAGCGAGTAATACTTCTAGTGTTTCTCGACAAGCTCAATCGGCAGCGCATGAAGCACAGCAATTAAGTGTTAATTTAGAAGTTGAAATTAATAAATTTGCAATGGAGTAAATTAATTAGTCGTATAAATAAACTCATCACGTTTGTTGAGTTTATTAAAAGTAGAGATAATTACCACAGCAAGCATCACTATTGGTGTGGAAATTGCTTTATTCTATTTATTAGTAGTCCCCTAAAACCGACAAAATGTTGGCAGGAGTAGTATAGTGACAGCGAAAAAATTTCCACATATAGCTCATATATTATGTCTTTTTATCGCTATATTGACGAGTAAAAGTCATGCGTTAGAAAGCTCAGTACAACTGCATAAAGTAGATCAAGATAAAAGCTTTGGTTATAGCCTTTCCATCGGAGATGAATTTTTTAATCAAAAAGCCTTTAATTGGCAAGTAAGTTACAACCGCCTTGAAAACGTAGTGATTGGTGATTTGGATAAAACAAGTGGTGTTTGGGATGAAGCTGACTTTGATTTTACTCTCCAAACCATTGATCTATCTTTAGGCTATCGTTATTACCCAGAATCATACAATAAATTTATCAACAGCCTAATGGTTGAATTTCAATTGGGCGCAGCCATTAACTTAGGTGAGCATAAATTTGTTTTTCGGCCTGATTTTGATCGAGATGATGTCTACTTTGCTGAACAAGGTGATATCAATCCAGTAATGTCCATTTCCTTGCAAAAAAGTTTTACTAAAAACTCTGCGATACATATTGGTTTTAAACATTATCCAAGTTACTCAGATTTTGGCAGTATCAGTACTGTGTTTATTGGTTTTAATTATCGTTTTGGTCGTCAAATTGGTTACTAGTGTTACGTATTAGTAACACTTTAATTGTTCAAGTTTTCAATAAATCAGCCGATAATCAGATGTCGGTGTAAGCTGCTCTATTGAGTTAAACTTACGAGTATATCTATCACCTAGTAATTTTTACTAAGGTTCGTTGACAATAAAATCTGCTCTTTGAGCTGATAACCTCCTTTGGAGAAACGCGTGTTGAAGTATAAAATACGTTGCTTTAAATTTTTAAGCATACTTACATTAATCATCAGTAGTAGTGCTTTTGCCATTGATACCGATGGTGATGGCTATGATGATGCCGTTGATCTATTTCCCACAAATCCACTTGAATGGATTGATACCGATCTTGATGGCATTGGCAACAACTCCGATCCTGATATTGATGGTGATGGACTGCTCAATGGTTATAGTTCTCCTTTTGGCTTTGACAATAATGATGATGGCGACTTAGTTATCAATTTCTACGATCCTTTTCCAAATAACCACTTTGAATGGCTAGATACCGATAAGGATGGTTTAGGTAACAATGAAGATACCGATGATGATAATGACGGGATACCCGATTTACTTGATGTGTTTCCTATTAATGCATTAGAAAGCATAGATACTGATAACGATACCATAGGTGATAATGCCGACAGTGATGATGATAATGATGGTGTTATTGATGTATATGATGTTTTTCCACTTGATCCACTAGAAAGCATTGATACAGATTTTGATGGTGTTGGTAATAATACCGATACCGATGATGACGGTGATGGTGTGATTGATGAAGACGATTTTTTTCCACTTGATGGTACTGAATCACTCGATACCGACGGAGATGGTCTAGGTAATAACGCAGATGCCGACCGAGATGGTGATGGTGTCATTAACGGTAATGATATATGGCCGGATGATGTCACTGAATGGTATGACACTGATGGCGATGGTATCGGCAACAACACAGACCTTGACGATGATGATGATGGGGTTGATGATACCTCCGATGCATTTCCTCTAAATGCAACTGAAACTACCGATACAGATAATGATGGTATTGGTAATGTTGCCGATGGCGATGATGATGGTGATGGTGTACCTGATAATCTTGATAAATGTGGTCTTGACCCATTAGAAAATTTAGATACCGATGGTGATGGTATTTGTGATGGTCCTGACACGGATGCAGATGGTGATGGTTCTGATGATATTGATGATGCTTTTCCTCTTGATTTTTTAGAACAACTCGATACCGATAATGATGGTTTAGGTAATAATAGCGATAACGATATTGATGGTGATGGTGTTGATAATGTTACAGATAAATTTCCATTAGATGCATCTGAATATAGTGATACTGACGGTGATTTAATCGGTAATAATACAGATGATGATGATGATGGGGATGGTGTTGTTGATACCCTTGATGCCTTTCCCCTCGACCCTGCTGAAACAGGCGATTTAGATGGTGATGGTACGGGTGATAACGGCGATCCAGATCGTGACGGTGACGGTATACTAAATGGCGATGATGCGCTACCGGATGATTTTTCAGAAATTATTGATACCGATGGTGATGGTATCGGAAATAATCTAGATAACGATGACGACGGTGACGGCGTTTTAGATGGTGCGGATGCTTTCCCTTACAACAAAACTGAAACAACAGATACTGATGGCGATGGTGTCGGTAATAACAGTGATGCTGATGATGATAATGATGGCATTGTTGATGGCAATGATGCATTTCCTCTTGATATTAATGAATACTTAGACACTGATGGTGATAATGTCGGTGATAATACTGATGCTGATGATGATGGTGACGGTGTTGATGATGGTGATGATGCTTTTAGACTTGATGTTAATGAACAATTAGATACAGACGGCGATGGTATTGGTAATAATAGCGATAGTGATGATGACAACGACGGTTACCCTGATGCAGTTGATGCTTTTGATACTAATGTCTTAGAATGGTTTGATACTGACAGTGATGGTACTGGCGATAATGCCGATACTGATGATGATGGTGACGGCGTCATTGATAGCGAAGATGCCTTTAGACTTGATGTCAATGAGTGGCTAGATACAGACGGTGATGGTATTGGTAATAATAGCGATAGCGATGATGATAACGATGGCTTTATTGACAGTGAAGATGACCTGCCGCTAAATCCACTTGAATGGCTAGATACTGACAACGATGGTGTTGGTAATGTTAGCGATCAAGATGATGATAATGATGGTGTTGTTGATGCTTTAGATTTGTTTCCCTTAAATGCAAGCGAATTTGAAGACAATGATAATGATGGTTTAGGTAATAATGAAGATAGTGATGATGATAATGATGGCGTTACTGACAGCCTAGATGACTTTCCGTATGATGCGAAAGAGACAAATGATAGTGATGGCGATGGTGTTGGTGACCTACTTGATACCGATGATGATGGTGATGGTACTTTAGATTATTACGATCAATTACCATTAAATCCAAATGAGCAGCTAGATACCGATGGTGATTTAGTAGGTAACAATGCGGATCTTGATGATGATGGCGATAATATGCCAGATGAGTTCGAGTTATTATATAACTTTGATCCATTACAAGCATTTGATGCGAGTTTAGACACTGACTTTGATGGTATTACTAACGCGGCAGAAGCCTTAGCAGGTACTCATCCTTTATTTGATGATTACGCCCCCATTATTACTCCACCACAGGCCGTGCATATCAATGCAGAGCATACTTTTACCTTATTAGACTTACAGCGATTAGTTAACTTAACTAATATCACTGTTAATGATGGTCTAGATGGTAGAAACTGCTGTGGTTTGACGGCGCTTGGTTTTGAAACGGGTGCTAAAAATATCAGCTCTGGTTTAATCCCAATTCTTTGGCGCGCGGTAGATAATGCTGGGAATATTGCCACGGTTTCACAAGTGTTAAATATTCATCCGTTAGTGAACCTTTCTTCAGACCAAATTGTTGCTGAAGGCGGTGTGGCTCGAGTTGAGGTGGTTTTGTCTGGTAATGCGCCAGCCTACCCTGTGACTATACCATTGACCATTACCGGTAGTGTTGATAATGCGGATTATAATCTTGCCGATAATAAAATAGTCATAGCGCAAGGTACTACTGGTTTCATCGATATTAATATCAATAGTGACTTCCAACTAGAAGGTGAAGAGCAGCTCATTGTGAGCTTTGAGCAAGGTGTCAATGCAGGCGTAAATGCCAAGCAGGTTTTTACAATTTCTGAAGCCAATGTTGCGCCGAGTATCAAGCTAGCCGTTTGGCAAAAAGGCATACAAGTACCTAGCGTTGCTATACATGATGGTGATGTAACCATTGTTTTAAGCATTAAAGATTCTAATGTGCAAGACACCCACCAAGTTGATTGGCAAATCCCCGACTACTTGAACGCCGTACTTTCAACTGATGAATTACAACTAGTATTTCCAGCGGATGGTGTAAATCTACCTGAAGAAAATAAAGGCCTCATTAATCTTAGTGTCACGGTAACTGATAGTGGTAATACAACCAATAGCGGTAGTGAAGAGTTGTCACAAACTAAGCAGGTATTCTTACCTTTACTGGCGAGTCAACAAACATTGCGTAGCCTTGATAGTGATAGAGATGGTATTAGTGATATTGATGAGGGCTTTAGCGATGAAGACTCGGATGGTTTACCCGCTTATATGGATAATTCAACCATCCCTTACTTACAGCCATTACATATTAATGCCGCGGTGGTAAAGTTAGCCGAAACTGAGCCAGGTTTGCAATTAAGGTTAGGTAAGTTTGCACTATTGCAAAGCTCTGACGGTGTAGCACTTTCTCAACAAGAGATTCTAGATACCGGATTAGTTGAAAAGGACAGTTTAGAAAATACCTTGGGCTATTTCGATTTTGAAATACATAACATTGAGCCATTCGGTCGTTCAGTTGCTATTGTTTTACCCTTATCGGCTGCCATTGTTGAATATTCGGTTTATCGTAAGATAAACGGTGAGGAACAATGGACTGACTTCGTTGAAGACAGTAATAATGCTATCGCCACGAGCGCTGCCGTAAATGGTGTTTGTCCACCACCGCACAGTGAACTTTATCAAGTAGGGCTTAATGTCGGTGATATTTGTCTAAAATTATTCATTGAAGATGGCGGCGCAAATGATAGCGACGGCATTGCCAACGGGGTGATTGATGATCCTGGCGGTATAGCTGTGGTTGATAACGATACTATATCACTTGACGTTACCCCTGAAAAATCGAGCAGTGGCAGTCTTTCTTTATTCGCTTTGTTAGTTTTATTTTTAATGTTGATAGCTAGATTACTTCAACCAAAACATCTAATTATAGCGAGAATGAAATAGTGAGTTAAGCACTAGCATTTGTATTCAATTATCAAGGCTCTCATTATGAGGGCCTTTTCATTTGAGTTTACGTTTCATAAGTATTATCTATAATAAATGAACTTAAGTGCAGATAATTTACGGTAGATTATCGATAAATCATATTTTTGGTTGAATCCTTGCCATATTCTTGCTCAAATGGCGCCCCATAGTCATAAATAATTAACATTGGTTACTTAACGTGCTTTGTCCTCATCAATACATCGGTGGAATGAAAACAGCATTGCAACAGCTAACCTAGACATAATAAGCAATAGCCACTTAAATGAAATATTCCCGCGTCTTTATTAATAGCTTAGCGTATGAACTGGCCCCTGAAGTGGTAACCAGTTCAGAGCTTGAATCTCGCTTGACCCCGTTATATCAAAAGTTTCGTATTCCAATGGGGCAACTCACAGCATTAACTGGGATTGAGGAACGCCGTTGGTGGCCAACCGATCATATGCTTTCAGATGGCGCTATTGTTGCTGCACAAAAAGCAATGAATGAAACAGGTATTGATGTGGCAGATATAGGCGCGGTTGTTTATACCGGCGTCTGTCGTGATCAACATGAGCCAGCTACCGCTTGTAGAATAGCCGCTAAGCTTGGCGTGTTAAAAAACACGGCAATTTACGATATCAGCAATGCTTGTTTAGGCGTGTTATCAGGTATTTTAGATATTGCTAACCGTATTGAGCTTGGACAAATTAAAGCGGGCCTTGTGGTCTCGTGTGAATCAGCACGTCACATTGTAGATGTAACTATTGATGACATGCTCGCCGATCCAACCATGCAAAATTATGCGCGATCTTTAGCGACATTAACGGGAGGCTCAGGTGCTGTTGCAGTATTATTGACTGATGGTACTTTAAACCTAGATACAGACCGAAATCATCAATTGTTAGGCGCAAGTCACTTATCGGCACCCGAACATAATAATTTGTGTCAATGGGGCTTAAAAGAAGTCGGTCCACAATTATTTCGTGAATTTATGCGCACAGATGCGGTAAGTTTACTAAAAGAAGGTGTCTCGTTAGCGAAAGATACCTGGGAACACTTTTTAGAACAACGTGAATGGGTTGAAGAAAACGTTGATAAAGTTATATGTCATCAAGTGGGCGCCGCTAATCAAAAGAAAGTATTAACCGCCTTAAACATCCCAGCGATAAAAGAATTTCCAACGTTTAAGTTACTTGGCAATATGGGTACGGTTTCTTTGCCGGTAACAGCAGCTATGGCGCATGACCAGGGTTTTTTGAAAAAAGGCGATAATGTCAGCTTCTTAGGGATAGGCAGTGGTTTAAATTGTATGATGTTAGGGCTTAAGTGGTAACTATGTTAGATAACATGACAGATAAAATAGTAGATAAGGTGTTAGCCGATACGTTAACAAAGTCATTCCCATTTAAACGTAATTACATTAATCGTAATGGTCATCAATATCATTATGTTAATGAAGGACAGGGCTCTCCGGTTGTCATGGTTCATGGTAATCCGAGTTGGTCTTTTTATTACCGTAATTTAGTGACACAATTAAGCCAAAATCACCAGTGCATAGTGCCAGACCATATTGGCTGTGGTTTATCTGATAAACCCAGTGATGAGGGTTATGATTACACCCTAGCTAATCGTATAGATGACTTAGCAGCTTTACTTGACCATTTAGATGTAAAAGAAAATATTACCCTTGTAGTACATGATTGGGGCGGAATGATTGGTATGGGGTATGCTGCGCGCTATCCTGAACGTATCAAACGTTTGGTTATTTTAAACACCGGAGCTTTTCATTTACCTAAAGCTAAAAAGCTACCGCCTGCATTATGGTTAGGCCGTAATACTATTGTCGGAACGTTTTTAGTACGCGGTTTTAATGCTTTCTCAAGTATTGCTTCATACATTGGCGTAAAGCGAAAGCCAATGGCCAAAGAAATACGCCAAGCTTACGTAGCACCTTTTAACTCTTGGAAAAATCGTATTTCAACCTTGCGCTTTATTCAAGATATCCCGTTAAAAGAGGGGGATAGAAACTATCAGTTAGTTTCTGACATTAGCGATAGCTTAGCGCAGTTTAATAAGTTACCTATGCTAATTTGTTGGGGCTTACAAGATTTCGTTTTTGATAAGTATTTTTTAGAAGAGTGGCAACAACGCTTTCCTGATGCAAAAGTACATGCTTTTGATGATTGTGGTCACTACATTTTAGAAGATGCCAGTGAAGAAGTAGTGCCTTTAATTAGTCACTTCTTAACGACAAGTGAAGCGCAATTAGTTAAATAGTCATTAACTCATTGTAATTAACTCATTCGCAGTTAACTTCATAGGAATGCATACAAAAGGAAAGGGTAAATGACAGAGACTACCGACAGGTCTAACCAAGCTAATTTATGTCGCCACCTCGCCCATGCAGCAATAGCAACGCCCACTGCGTTAGCTGTTGCCGTGCAAAAAAATCAACGAGGTAAGCTTACTTATCAAGAAATTGATTTTGTTACTTTGCACCAGCGCAGTGATGAGATTGCCTATGCGTTAAATGCTTACGGTCTTAAATCAGGCATGAAAGCAGTGTTGATGGTAACGCCTAGCATTGATTTTTTTGCTTTAACCTTCGCTCTGTTTAAAGCGGGTATCATTCCCATTTTAGTTGACCCAGGCATGGGCATTAAAAACCTTAAACAATGTTTTATTGAATCTGCACCTGATGCGTTTATTGGTATCCCTAAAGCACATATCGCCAGAGTATTATTTCGTTGGGGCAAAGGTAGCGTTAAAAAACTCTTAACCGTTACTACCGGCAGTTCAAGCGAAAATGTGTTCGCTTCATTGATTGGTGGCATCAGTTTAACAACGCTACTAACCCGATATCCTATTCAAAAAAGTGCTTTATCAAATAAAGAAGCCATTTTTTCCATGGTGAAACTCGCTGATGATGCTATGTCAGCCATCTTATTTACCAGTGGCAGTACCGGTACGCCTAAAGGTGTGGTGTACAGCCATAAAATGTTTGAAGCGCAAATTACCGCGCTAAAAGAAGATTATGCGATTAAACCCGGCGAGCGTGATTTAGCAACTTTCCCATTATTTTCATTATTTGGCCCAGCATTAGGTATGGCCTCTATTGTTCCTGATATGGATGCCAGTAAACCGATAAAAGCTAATCCTGACTTTATCTTTGCGGCCATTGAAAAATATCAATGTAGCAACTTATTTGCCAACCCAGCGCTCATTGAAGTACTAGGGCAGGCGGGCACGACAAAGGGTAAGACAACCAAGCTTAATAGTTTAAAGCGTGTTATTTCTGCAGGCGCTCCGGCCACGTTACCTTCAATAGAAATATTTACTCAACTACTTAGTGATGGTGTGCCGGTATTAACTTCGTATGGCGCGACTGAATCACTGCCTCTGACTAAAATTTCCAGTGACGATTTACTCAAAACAAGCCATATTACTGATACTGGCGGCGGAATTTGTGTCGGTGCGCCAGTTAATGGTGTTGAACTCAGTATTATCGAGATTAGTGAAGAGGTCATTGAAACGTGGCATGACAGTTTAGCCTTACCAATAAACACTATTGGTGAAATTGTTGTTAAAGGCGATATAGTCAGTCAGCAATATTATCATCGAGAATTAGCGACTGCGCAGGCTAAAATTATTGATGCGGATGTAGTTCGACACCGAATGGGCGATTTAGGTTATCTCGATGAATCAGGCTTGTTGTGGATGTGTGGACGAAAAGCACATCGTGTTGAAACTCAAAAGAATGTCTTCTTTTCTATTCCTTGTGAGCGAATATTTAATACCCACAAAGCTGTGAAGCGTAGCGCTTTAGTGGGGGTTAAAATAAACCATAAACGTGTGCCACTTCTGTGTGTTGAGTTAACGGATGAAGCTAAAAAAGATAAAAGTTTTGATGAGTCAGTGCTTTTTTCATCATTAAAAATTTCAGCGCTTGCTCATAAGCAAACATCAGCCATTTCTCATTTTTTAATTCATGAAGATTTTCCTGTGGATATACGCCATAACGCCAAGATATTTCGTGAAAAACTGGCCGTGTGGGCTCAGCAAGAACTTGACTAAATTAGCGTGTAACTTGAGCTTAACTAGAACTTAACTATGATTGAAGAAACGAAAAATAGTGACGACAGCATCTACACTACAGTCCATTTTAACGAAGCTGTTCAACAAGCACTTAGTGCACTTTCAGGGCAAACTAACCATGTGTTTGTTACTGGGGCTGGTGGGTTTTTAGGCAAGGCTATTTGTCGACTACTGCGTTTGGCTAATATTAAAGTGACAGGTTTTGCTCGAGGTAATTATCCTGAGCTTACCCAAATGGGCGTTAATATGGTCCAGGGTGACATTACCGACTTTGTTCGCCTTAAAGAGTCGATGCAATCATGTGATCTAGTTTTTCATGTGGCAGCAAAAGCAGGCGTTTGGGGCAGTAAAGACGATTATTTCAAGCCTAATGTGCAAGGTGCTCTAAACATTATCCGAGCCTGTCAGGAACTAGCTATCACTAGCTTAGTCTATACCAGTACGCCGAGTGTTACCTTTGCTGGCGTTGATGAAGCGGGCATTAATGAATCACAGCCGTATGCGACAAATTTTTTAAATTTTTATGGTGAATCTAAAGCCTTAGCTGAACAACAAATATTAGCTGCTTCAACAACCTCTAATCAAAGCACTGTTCAAGACTCTCATCAAGTTAAGTCGTTAAAAACTGTGGCGTTACGTCCGCATTTAATTTGGGGTCCAAATGACCCACATCTGGTCCCGCGGGTATTAGAACGAGCCCGAGCCGGCAAATTAAAGCTTGTTGGCAAAGAAGATAAACTCGTTGACACCATTTATGTTGATAATGCTGCGTATGCGCATATTTTAGCGGCGATTGAATTAGCAAAGCCTAATTCAAATTGTATTGGTAAAGCGTATTTTATTAGTAATGATCAGCCTATTACTATGGCCGCGATGCTCAATAATATTCTTCATTGTGTTGATTTACCTCCAGTGACGAAAAGAGTGCCCAGCGCTGTTGCCTATGCCGCTGGCGCAACGTTAGAGTGGCTCTATAACGTATTGAAGAAAAAACAAGAACCAATAATGACACGCTTTGTTGCCAAACAGCTTTCGACCAGTCATTATTTTGATATAAGTGCTGCTAAAAAAGATTTTGGTTATACGCCGATTATATCGATGGAAGAGGGTATGAAACTTCTTAAAGCATCGTTAGTAAGTGCTCAATAAGTCGTTAGGTAGCCAGTGTTTTGCAATGAAACTTAGGAATTTAATTACGTAAAATGAGTAAAATTTATCATCACCCCGTGCAAATCTATTACGAAGATACCGATCATTCAGGCGTTGTCTATCACCCTAATTTTCTCAAATATTTTGAGCGTGCGCGTGAGCATGTGATTGACAGCGACAAGCTGGCAACTTTATGGCAGGAAAAAGGTCTAGGTTTTGCCGTTTATAAAGCCAATTTAACCTTTCAAGATGGCGTTGAATTCGCTGAAATTTGCGATGTACGTACCAGTTACCAATTTGACGGTAAATATAAGACCTTATGGCGACAAGAGTTATGGCGCCCTAATGCTAGCAAAGCAGCGGTCATTGGCGATATTGAAATGGTCTGCCTAGATAAACAAAAACGCCTGCAACCGATCCCAGAAGAAATACTTACGCCACTTTCTACAGGATAAAACTATAGTGTAGGGGAAACGGCTAGATAAGTCAGTGTAGGCCTCATATCCATAAGGCTTACAACCCCCCAGCTAAATCTAAAAAATTACCGGTCGAAAAGGATGACTTCTCACACGCCAGCCAGTAAATAGCCTCAGCTACTTCCCCAGATTGTCCACCTCTTTGCATTGGAATAACATGCTTTAACCTTTCTATACGTTCAGGCTCTCCGCCATCGGCATGCATATCGGTATAGATCAAACCAGGACGTACACAATTAACTCGAATGCCTTCTGCAGCAACTTCAAGTGATAGCCCTTTAGTTAAAGTGTCTATTGCTCCTTTTGACGCCGCATAATCAATGTATTCGTTGGGCGAGCCAGAACGCGCAGCAGCAGAAGATACGTTGACAATCACACCACCTGAACCATCGCGCTGAGTCGACATACGTTTAACTGCTTCACGGCAGCATAAAAAATAGCTGGTGACATTATTGGTTAGGATCGAATTTATCCGTTCAGCAGTCATATCTTCTAATCGCGACTGTTTTTTTAAAATACCGGCATTATTAACCAACACGGTGACAGTGCCCAAAACTTTGTCTACGGTAGTAAACAGTCTTTCTACATCACTTTCGAAAGATACATCGGCTTGCACTGTAATGCACTGACCACCATCAGCGGAGATTGATTTAGCGACTTGGCTGGCTGATTTTTCATCTGATTTATAATTAATACAAACTGCATAACCGTTACGGGCAAAAAGCTTTGCGGTTGCTGCGCCAATGCCTCGACCTGCACCGGTGATTATTGCTACTTTTTGTTTACTCATTAATAATCCTTTTTAAAATCGCATGGCTATTGTGCCATATTCAGCTATTTATTTGGTTGAATAACCATATTATAACCTCCTCTTATTGTCGACAATTAATTGCCTTGTAGTATGTTATTGTTGTAATTGATTTGTTATTAGTTATAATTGTCGACAATATTATCTTTGGGTGCTTTTTATGTGGTATGATTTTTTTGGTGTAATAAATACGTTGTTTATTTTTGTTAGTTTATATGGCGTGTATTTACAGCTAAATAAACTTTGGCTAAGAAAGATAAACGGAGAGAAAAAGGTGACCGATATCTTATCGGTAAATCAATTTACTATGAGCTTTTTAGCTTACTTCTCCTTCTTTGTTTATGGCTATAGTCTTGATATATTTAATCATTATATTGTTTGGCCAAGACTAATCGCCTCTATTTTGGTGGTAATGATATTGTTTGAAATGTGGCAAGACAGAAAGTCTAAAGCATCGCTTGCCAGCCTAGTATTAGTGATTTTCTGCTTTAGCTTAGGCGTCACAGGTCTAACTCTGAATGAGACTTTTTCTGATCACAGTAAACAAGTGTCGACAATACTCATTGTAATGATCACCTTGTTACTGGCTCAAGGGTACAGTCACCAGATTAAACTTATCGTTAGCTCCGGAAAAACAGGGGCTGTTGATATTCGCATGAGCCAGTTTATTTTATTAATGGATATTTCAACCATCGCTTTTGCAATAACAATGGGCATGGACCAAGGTTGGCCACTAATCTTGTTGGCGACAGTGAGCGGTATAACAAAACTCATTATTATGTATTTGTTTCGCTGGACTGGGAATAGTCCAATAGCTAAAATTCGTAGTGAGCAAGGTTAACTCTATTTTATAGGATGTTTTAAAATTAACTTAGCGTAGGGAATAAATAGTAGGTAGTGGGGATTTACTTGTGCGATTGAAAGTAAGTTATTCATTAGATAAACATTGCTGGCTGGTCTATTTAAAAGTATGGACAAAGCCAGCTTATTTAGTGCTGTTGAGTGGCTGTTATAGGCAAGTACTGCGAATTAGTTCACTTTGCTTTTTAACTTCATTAGCATTTTTATCTGCTTGAGCAATAGCGACATCAATTTTAGCCGCGGTACATTTATCTGATAACTCTTTGTTCATCAGGTAACTTTGATCTTTCTGTTGTTGAGTTAAGCCTTCAGCACCACTGTATTGATCTCTATCTTCTGGTGCTCTGTCTTGTTGATAGGGAGGTGGTTGACTCGCGCCACAGGCTGATAATAAAACAACGACTGAAATTGGTATTAATTTATTGAACAACGTTTGATACTCCATGTATATATCCTTATTTAATGTATGCAGTTAACACTGAAATGGCTCCAAGCGCCTAAACATACATATTGATTAGTAACGGGATCCCTGCGACGGTTAGCATTCCCCGTTAATTACTGTGACCTTTTTACCATACTCTCCATTCTTCAGTGACATCCCCAACAAATTCTATATTTGCCGCAGAGGTTACTTTTTGAATGAACTCACAGATGTCTTCGCGTTGACTTGCATCGATTAAACAATCATCACAGCTTTCATTTAATGTGTTTAACGATAAAACTAAGGCTTTAATATGCGCTTTAGCGCTATCTTGTGTTTGGATTTCTGACTCGATAGCTGACATAAAATCTAGCAGGGTTGTGATACAAATCGTCACATCCTCAGAGGTATAGTCAGCTTCATCTTCTCCTTCAATGAAATCTAACATGTCGTACTGAATACTTTTGAGTAAATTCTTCACCTAACTCTCCGGGCGAAATAACGGCACATAAGTAATGATTGGCTAAACTCAGTTTGGGCAAATCATTCAATTTATAGTGCGGTCTTATTATTTAATAACGGCAACACCAGGAACTTCTGAGACTGTTTTAGCTTCAGCACGTTCAATAATTTTTAATAAGGTGGTTTGAATAGTTTCGTCTTTTCTAGCGTCATTTTCACTGGAAAAGGTTTGCTCTTGAACTGCAGCCCCTTCTTCTTGGACAAAACCCACGACAACATTTGTTGCGCAATTAACGGATTCACCAAAATAAGACAGTGATATTTGAGGGTAACCCTGAAATCCCTTTTTGACTCTTTTTGCTATACGTTTTGTCGATTTATCTAAATTCATAATAGGTATCCAGAAGAAATATAACACCTCATTAAGAGGCTAAAAATTACGGCTAACTCTGTGGTATTGAGGCTAGCCAATTGTTTTGTCTCTGATTAATAGTATTTTATACCAATTAATTACAACAAGCCCTGTTTTCTTGAATGGGGGGACACTTCACTGTACCAAATGAGCAATAAACACAACAATCACCTGCTAGCGGTTTAATCACTTTATGACACGAGGTGCATTCATAATAATACTGGCATGCATTTGTTGGCATAACTTCTTTTTTATCAAAGCCGCATTCAGGACAAGTAATCACTGATTCTAAAATTATTTTGCTCATACAATACCTTTATTTGAGGATTGGATTATGGTTGGTTTATCTCAGCGACACTAACCGAGTTTACGTTTTGATTCAATATTTCTTCACAACATCCTGTTTAGTTTTACGAAAAGTATTATAATCCCCATAAGATTGTTATGAACAAATATAAAGTAAGGTAGATCATGAATACAAAAATATACAAGCACGTACACTCGTTAGCTAAAGACTTAATGCAAGCGGTTCATAGAAAAAATCAAATTCGCTTCGATGAATGTTACGCAGAATTACAGAAAGTATGTGACGATAATGATGATACCGATAAAGATCATCCTGTTCAGTGGGAAACACTCGCTGATTTTACTGATGATTTAGCACTAGCTATTACTATTTACGAAAAAGCATTACTAAAAGCTGAAGCTATTAATTCAAAAGACTTTCTCTCATCAGTTGCTTTTGCTATCGCGTCATTACAAGTAGAGTTAGGTGATAAATCAAGCGCTATTGAGCATCTAAAAAATGCTAAAATTAACAGTAATAAAATTGCTGATAAAGACTTAAAAGCTGAAATAGAAGCCTTATTAGAAGAATTAGGCGGAGTAGCTGAAGTCGTTGAAGAAGCGGAAATAGAAGAAGTGCCAGCAACGGAAGTAGAAGCACCTGTAAAATTGAAAGCATGGAAAGATATACAATAGTTAACCCTGAATACGCTAACTAAAAAGTCACTCGATTATCATAATCTGATCTACGCTACGGACACAGCGTTTTATTTAATAATAAAAGCTGTGTTTTGAGTAGGCTTGAGTAGGTTTGGAGTACTAGCTTTAGCGAAAGAAGTGAGTGTTCAGTACATAGAATATCAAAATCAAAGATAGGGACGTAATACTAAAATAGGTACGCCCTTATTTTCTCAACATTGTTAATATTTAAGACTTTTAAAGCGTCTCATTGCAATAACGCGCAATGTAAAAATAGCCAAGATTAACTTCCTCCACTTTTCTAAGGCTCAACAGGCTCAGTTCGATTTTCATCGATAACTGGCTCTAGTAGAGTCTCTAGTTCAAAAAGAGTCTTTGTGATTACATAATCTTACAGGTATCTTCTTCTGATATTACCGTTACACCTAAGCATTGAACAGTTTCATTAGTAATGGCGGCACGGCGGTTGCCAAACCATTTCCATGTAGTAAGACTATCGTAAGCTACACCCGTTGTGCTATTAATCGTAATTCACTTAGTAATAACTTAATGCGTCTATATTTAGAGCATAACTCACTAACAATGAATGACATTCAGCATAAATCCTGCTGTATTTCTATTTAGGTCAGTGATTATCGAGTTATGGGATTACTTAGATATTTTATGTAAACACTGAACTATCCACTGCTTCATTTGCATTTCATTCAGACCACCAGAGGTACGGTCAATCTCTTTACCGTGGTGAAAAAAGACTAAAGTAGGTAAGCTGCGAATATTTGTATCAGCTGAAATCTTTTGAACTTGTTCTGTATTTACTTTGGCGAACAGCGCCGAAGGAGACGATTGCGCTACTTTATTATAGATAGGCGCCATGCTTTGACAGGGACCGCACCAGCTAGCCCAGAAATCAACAATGACAGGTAAATCATTACGTTCAATAAAAGGGTAAAAAGTATTGGCAGTCAACTCCGTCGGTTTGGCTGAGTAGACGCTTTGTTGACACTTACCACACTTGCCTTTGTTATAATCTTTATCATCAGGGATGCGGTTGGTGGTAAAACAGTTAGCACAAACAATATTCATAATATTCCAGTAAATAAGATTATCTCTTTTAAGTGAGGGAATTTTACCTGATTAGTTTTCAGCAGTTAATTATTATCTTCATTTATCCATATCAGTTTAGGTCAGGCGTTAAAATTCATATCCCAGGGTTAATTTAATTAGCTAGTGTACGGTGGTATATTGTATGCAATAATGAATTTTCATTCAATATAACAACAAAGAAATTTCTATGAATAAATTATCAATGTCACTTGTGGCAATTGCGCTATCTACAGTTATTAATGCGTGTAGTAATAACGTGAATGGCGATGCTGTTGAATCAACTCTGTCTATCACAGCCCCACACTTAATCCTATGGTTGCTCAAGTGTTAGCTACCGACATTGAGCAGCTATGGAGCCAAGATTTTGATCATTATCAGCAGGGTTTACTACAAGCGGTTGCGGAACAAATTTCAATTGAGGCGTTAAAAGGTGACTTAACTAATGATAAATTAGAGAAGCTTACTTTCTATCTGAGAATTTATAGTAGTTTTGGCATAGATAAAGATTGGCCTGAGCAAACCGCTGTATCTGTTAATACCGCATTAGTAAACCTACACAATATGACTGGTTTTTTTGAAGTGAGCCCAACAACAGCAAGGTTACATGAAAACTATGCTGTTGCTTTATACCGTTTATATTTCTTAGCCCCTTTACAGCCTTTCACGAATGAAAATCATCAAAATGATTATAGAAAGCTGGCACACTATTTAAAAACAGACTTCTTTGATGGTTATAAAAAGTTATTAAATGACTCAGGTGAAAAATACTCAGCAGAGTTTAACCAATGGTTAGTGAAACATAATGCTAATTATGTGGCAGAAGAAGAAGAAAGAAACCCACAAAAGCCACGTCAACTTTATCGTTATACCTATAAAGACTATTTACAGCCAGCCCATTTAACTGAAGATAAGTTACATATGCATTGGCAGTATTGGCATGAAAATGCCTTAAAAGCATCAGACAATAAAGTTGCTAACACAAACAGTACTGCTAAATAGAGTATTGTTGTAGTGACATAGTTAAGTTAACAGTCAGTTTTTCACTTAACTTATTTAAATACGGACAACTCAATGCTATACCTAGCTCTATTTTAGAGAGTATTAGGTATAGCATTTTTTTTATCTCGATTGAAAGAATGACAAAGAGGTATAACGTTCATCGTTTAACTCCTAAATTGCAATATTCGAGTTGCAAAATGATAATTTCAACATTTAATTTAGCTTGCTAAAAAAAACGATATAAAAATCAATGACAAATTTAACTGATATTCTGGCATTGTTGATGCAATGTACTACAGTAGTAACGCAAGTTTGCGAAGCTATTATTAAGTTGAGGGTAGTCATATGTTAAACAAAATGAGTATGAGCAATAGACGAATGATCATGTCAGTAGAAATGCTGAATGTTTATCAACAAGATGCCAATAAAACGGGTCAAGATGATGAAGGGAGAAATGAACAAAACAGACAAAATACTGATGCGTTATACGAGCATGATGACAACCCTATTTATGAATTGGGCTATAACTAGAAATAGCTACTTGCGATAAAATACATGGTTTGGTGTTTTCAATAAATCCAGTATCATTGATTATTTGATGCAGGAAATAAGTTATTCACGCTTTGATTAAGGCAGTATGAACACAGCTATCGTGGTATTAGGCTCGACCAATGTATGAACAAGGTAGCCTTTTATCCACTGCTTTAGTCTGTTGAGCACAAGCGTTCATTGACTATAAAACATGTCTCCATGTGACGTTTATTTTTCCATGATTTTTAGGGACACATTAACAACTCTGATATTCATCGTGGAAATCTAGCCTGTAATATCCCCTTGAAAATAACGATACATAGACAATTTATGAATGAAACTATTGCAATAGTAGTCTCAGTAGATGACTTATAATATAAGGATGCTCTTAGGGGGAGCTGAGCGTACTTATCAAGCAACCAGTAAAGGAATACTTAGCAGTCTTTAATACTTTCAATCGCTTATTGGTGTACGAACTTTACCGGAACAGGGGAAACTAAGAGTAATATAACCACTAAATAACTTTTCTAGGATCAGACTAAACCAGAAAAAGCATAGGTATGCTTTTGTCTTATCTTACATCAATATCTAAGAGTAATAGTTAGGATAATATTACCTCAAGTTATATTAATTATTGGTGAGTATTGTGTCAGAGTTGTTCAACCTACCGCGTTTATCAGCTGCAAAAATTGTGAGTTATGCTTTGGTTTTTATTGCAAGCTTACTAATCTTCTTTATCTCGCAAGTTATTCAGTTTTACCTCGGTGCTTATAACCTTTCCACCATGTATATTTCTTTTTGTGCAGGCTTTATTCTATTTATTCCCTTGGTGAGTCTCGTTTTACATCCTTTGTTACTGAACAAGGCCGGTAAAAGTGAAACTTTTCACTTTAGCGCCTTACTGGCAAATATCGGCTTAGTGTGCGTGGTGCAGTTTTTATGTTTTCTTATTTGGATGACTGATGCAGTTGCTCTATACAGTTTATATGTTGATCAACACTCTTTTTTAGCAAAAGTATTTGATATACAGACGAAAACCAAGGGAGATATGACGTTTGAATTTTATTGCTTTAATTTTATTTTAGCCTGGCTGTTTGCGCTTTTGTCTCTAATTGTCGGCGTACTACCTTGTTTGATCGCTCGCTTAGATAATTATGGTGTCGTAGGAGATTTTGTTGCCTCTTTCTCATTTGGTAAAAAGCATAAAGTGTTACTGTGCTTTTATGCCTTGTTAATCGCTAGTTCGGTATTGCTGCCTTTATTGTATGGCAAGTATCTTTTTTTAGTGCTGTTTCCTAGCGTATTAGTTTGGGTCTTTAGTAGATTGAACCAAAAATACTTATTGTCGTCAATTGCATAACAACGATCTTTCGCACAATATGCATTGACTCTACCAACGTTGATGGAGCGGCTATAAATGCGTTAATGAGCCAGTGTTAGTGTAGTGAAGATACACTGCTATAATTATTACTAGGTAATGAAAGTAAGGTGTCAAAATAGCTAGGTACTTTGACTCTTTAAGGAGGTTTACATGGTTTCATCAATTGATGGTAACGGCTCAGTAAGTAAAGTGTTACAACAACAGCGACAGCAAGTCGATAATCAGCAAGAAGAACAACGAGCTAAAGATCAGCAACAAGAAATTAATCGACAGGCGCAAGAAAATTCAGCCGCAGAGTCTAGACGAAATGATGCAGACAATCGTAAAGGTCGTTCTGTGGATTTAACCGCTTAACTCATTCAGGTTCAATGCAAGTGTTTTAACCGTGATGCGGCTATTGGTTGGCTTGTTTTTTCCTAAAAAGAAAGGCTTTATCGCAAGCAGGTAATTCATAAAAAAGTGGTGCGCCATTTATCCTGTTGCCGTTATAAGCCTTAGCTTCTATTTTGCAGGCTGATTCGCTCTTTTTAAATTTTTGACGACATTCCTGATAAATTTCACTTCTTCTTGGCTTTAATGCAATTTTTCTGGCAGCTTCACAAGCTTTATCCAGTTCTATTTGCTCTGAGTTATGAGCAAAAGCCACTGAAAATAAGCTATTGACGACGATGACCAATGTAAACAAGAGAAATAAATTGGGTTGCATATTGGGTTCCTTGTAATAAGTATTAACACTTACATTATTGTTGTTTAAGAAAGTGGACACGTCTAGTTAGTAATAATTTAATAAAGTTATAATTAAGACAAGTAAAAGTTGGTTTTTTGGCAAAGGCTTATCTACAGTTATCATTAAAGCACACATGTTTTTATCATAATAAAGTACTAAATAATAATTTAGTCAGGGGTTAAAAGGAATATCATATGCAGAGCCTAAAAATTCAAGAATATATGAATCACTATCCAGTCACTTTTACCGAAAGCATGTCCGTTGATGAAGCTTCATTACGTTTCTTAAAAACGAAGCAAATTGGTGGTCCGGTAATTGATCAAAACTATAAAGTACTTGGTTTTATTTCAGAAGGTGATGTTTTAAAGAAAATGTTAGAAACCCTCTATTTCAATGAAAATGTAGCGAATGTTAAGGATATTATGCGTAAGGAGGTACTTTCAGTTAAACCATACGATAGTATTATTGAGTTGGGACAAGCCATGATAAGAGATAAACCCAAAGTGTACCCTGTGATTGATGACGACGGAAATTTACTTGGTACTATCTCTCGAAATGAGGTTTTACAAGCTTGTTATAAATACGGTAGGGCAAGGACCTCTATTGAGAAGGAACATGCGGCGGTGTGATTTTGATAGGGAAATTTAAATTTAAAGGAGCTGTGGAGCTCCTTTTGTGTATTCAAGAGTTTATTTATAATGCTTTACTCGCTGTATTTATCGTTTATTACTGTTAAAATATTCTTTTTATTTTCTATCCGAGTTTGTTTTGTCTGTTTCAATTGATTCTGCGATTACGTTATTTTCCCATCTACAAAGCCTTTTTGAATTACTGCCTCAAGTAAAAAATTGTGATGCAGTACGCTTTAAAAAAAGGTTAATGAACCTTAAAAAATTAATTGCTCAAGAGGCGAGGGGCAAGTCACCCAATGAATTAGCGACTTTGCCGCTATCAGCAAAACAAATGAAGTTGCTTGAGCCATTACAACAACACATCCTCAAATCTATTCAAGATAAACAGCAAAAAATTAAAAACTTACCCAAGATTACTTATCCTGATGGCTTACCTATTTCAGATAATGCTGCGCAGATTTCCGCGGCTATTGAAGCTAATCAAGTGGTTATTATTGCCGGTGAAACGGGATCAGGAAAAACGACACAAATTCCCAAAATTTGTCTGGCACTCGGTCGTGGTGTTGATGGACTGATTGGTCATACTCAGCCTAGGCGAATTGCGGCACGAACGGTTGCTAATCGTATCGCAGAGGAGTTAGGCACGACAGTAGGTGAGCAAGTTGGCTATAAAGTTCGTTTTAATGACCAAGTTAGCGAACAAAGTTATATCAAATTGATGACTGATGGTATTTTACTGGCTGAAATGCAAAGGGATCGGTTATTACTTAAATACGACACAATTATTATTGATGAAGCTCATGAGCGTAGTTTAAATATCGATTTTATTTTGGGCTATTTAAAACAAATCCTAGTAAAACGACCAGACCTTAAGTTGATCATTACGTCGGCGACTATTGACCCGCAACGATTTGCGAAACACTTTTCCAGTAAAAGTGGGATTCCTGCGCCTGTTATTGAAGTCTCAGGTAGAACATTCCCTGTTGAAATGCGCTATCGACCACTAAATGATCGTATGGTGACCGATGAGGACGATCAATCCCCTCAGGACGTAGATATTATTAGTGGTATTTTGTCGGCTGTCGATGAGCTGAGTGAATGTGGCCAAGGAGATATTCTTGTATTCCTCAATGGTGAACGTGAAATACGTGATACCGCAGCTGCACTAACTAAAGCCAATTTACGCCATACCAATATTTTGCCGCTTTATGCCCGTTTAACCGTTAGTGAGCAGAATCAAATATTCAAACCTCATAGTGGACGAAACATTGTCTTGGCAACAAACGTTGCTGAAACCAGTTTAACGGTACCAGGTATTAAGTACGTTATTGATCCCGGTACGGCGCGTATTTCACGTTACAGTTATCGAACTAAAGTACAGCGTTTACCTATTGAGCCGGTTTCACAGGCCAGTGCTAATCAACGCTCTGGTCGTTGTGGACGTGTTTCTGAAGGTATTTGTATTCGTCTTTATTCTGAGGATGACTATAAAAGTCGTGCAGAATTTACAGATCCTGAAATTTTACGCACCAATTTAGCTACCGTTATATTGCAAATGCATGCGCTAGACTTAGGTGATATTGCTAATTTTCCTTTTGTTGAAGCTCCAGATAATCGAAACATCACCGATGGTGTGCGTTTATTAGAAGAAATAGCAGCCGTTGAAAGCCTAAGTAACTCTAACAGCAGTACGGATAAAGATAAGTCGACTAAAGGTAAACAGTCTACAACAGCAACACAATTGACAAAATCAGGGCGTTTGTTAGCAAAATTCCCGATAGATCCACGTTTGGCTAAAATGGTTATTACTGCCATTGAATTTGGCTGTATAGAGCAAATACTAATAATTGTTAGCGCCTTGAGTATTCAAGACCCACGCGAAAGGCCACATGAAAAACAACAACTAAGTGATGAAAAGCATAATCGCTTTAAAAATAAAACGTCTGATTTTATAAGCTTACTTAATCTGTGGCAGTATATTAACGTTCAGAAAAAAGATCTAACACAAAATCAGTTTCGCAAACTATGCCAGCGTGAGTACCTATCTTATGTACGCTTACGTGAATGGCAAGATATTTTCAGTCAATTAAAACTCACCTTAAAAGAACAAAATATAGCACTCACATCTGTAGATTATCGTTTTTCAATGCCAAGTGGTCAGCAAGCTCAAGAAGTAGGCTCAGCAGTTGATAAGGAAAAAGAAAGTGAGCAAGACTCCGTATTAACACCTGTGCATCAAGCATTATTATCGGGTTTACTGAGTCATATCGGTCAACAAGATGAAAACCGCGAGTATAAAGGCGCGCGCGGTATGAAATTTTTTATATTCCCAGGCTCAGCGCTCACTAAAAAGTCACCCAAGTGGTTAATGTCGGCTGAATTAGTGGAAACGAGCAGGTTATTTGCTCGTATGAATGCCAAAATCGACCCTTTGTGGCTTGAACCGCTGGCGCAACATCTTGTTAAGCGAAATTACAGTGAACCGCATTGGGAGAAAAAACAAGGCGCGGTAATGGCCTTTGAACAGGTGACTCTCTATGGTTTGAGTATTGTCACCAAACGTAAAATTAATTTCAATACCATTGAACCCGCAACTTGTCGTGAGATATTTATTCGAGAAGCACTTGTTAATGGTGACTGCGTCATTAAAGAAAAGTTCTTAAGCAAAAATCAGCAATTGGTAGAAAGCATAGAAGAGCTTGAACAAAAAGCGCGTCGAAGAGACTTTTTAATTGACGAGCAACACTTGGTTGATTTTTACAGTGGAAAATTGCCTGATACTATTGTTTGTCAGCGTAGTTTTCTTGCTTGGTGGAAAAAAGCCAAACAAGAAAATGCGTCGTTACTCGATTTTACTAAAGCGTTTTTATTGAATGAATCAGTCGATGAGTTAAGTGCTACCGACTACCCAGACTTTTGGCAACAAGACCGTATTACGCTACCGTTGACTTATCATTTTAGTCCAGGTGATATTGATGATGGTATCAGCGTAATTATACCTATCGCCTTATTGAATCAAGTACAAGATATGGGCTTTGATTGGTTGATCCCCGCATTACGAGATGATCTTGCTATCGCTTTAATTAAAGCATTGCCTAAAACACTCAGACGTAACTTTGTCCCAGCACCCAACTATGCGCAAGCGTGTGTAGCGGCAATGCCCGCTGAGCAGGGAAGTTTGCAACAAGCGTTAGCAAAGCAACTATTGCGGATGACAGGCGTTCGATTACCAGAAGAAGCTTGGCAAGACATTTCTCTGCCAGTGCACTTAACCATGAACTTTCAAGTGGTAGATGATAAAGGCGACCTATTAAAGCAGGGTAGAGACCTTAATGAGCTGAAAGCTGAGCTACAAGGTAAGGTTAAGGCATCAATTAAGAAAGTCGCTGAAAAAGGCATTGAGCAAGCTGATTTAACTCAATGGGATTTTGGTGCATTACCTAAAGGTTATGAAAAGAAAATTGCCAATATTACCATAAAAGCTTTCCCTGCTTTAGTGGATCATCAAAGTAGCGTGGCTATTGAGCTTTTTGAGCAAGAGCAACATGCGCAGGAAGCGATGTTAAAAGGGATCAGCCGACTGATATTGTTGAATATCCCAACGCCATTAAAATATTTACAGGAAAAACTGCCTAATAAAGCCAAATTGGGCTTGTATTTTAATCCTTTTGGTTCTATCAATGATCTTTTACAAGACTGTATTCAAGGGGCATGTTTGTCTTTGGTACAGCAATTTTCTCAGCAACAAAACAATGGTCAGCTTCCTCGAGAAGAAAAACAATTTTCACAGTGTTGTGATTATGTCAGAGCTGAAATAGCTGATTGTGTGTTAACTGCAGCGATTAAAGTTGAACGTGCGTTAACTTTACGTCATGAAGTGACTAAAAAAATGAAAGGGAGTGTGCCTTTAAATGTTATCCAATCTCATGGTGATATTAAACAGCAATGCGAGCAGTTAGTGTTCAAAGGTTTTGTCAGTAACTCGGGTTTAAGTAAACTTGATGATATTATTAGATATTTACAAGGAATGTTACGTCGTTTAGAAAAATTGCCAAGTGATCCTAACCAAGATAGGCTAAAACTTATTGAAGTAAATAAAGTTAATGAGTTGTATCAAGTTATTATGGGTAAACAAAGAAAAGATAAACCGATAGAGAGTGAATTACTCGCTACGCGTTGGCTGATTGAAGAGCTTAGGATTTCATTGTTTGCACAAAATTTAGGTACCTCTGCCCCCATATCAGCTAAGCGAATTTTAAATCACTTAAAAGGTTTCGCTTAATTTATACCAAGTTGATTAAGTTCTTTCCCACTCAGCGAGAATTAAAAGGCTTAGAGACAAGGCATTGATTGATGAGAATGGTTATTCCCTTCTCAAAATCAATAACGATGTGTGTAAGCCTTTTAAACTCGCCCTTGGGAACTTACTCGATGCCCATTAACTTCGTTAAATTAATTTGATTTAGAGTGACTAAACCGAAATGAATTTTCCTTGTTATTGAACATCGAGTATAGCTCTGAGTTGGGAAGAAATTTTATCAAATTGGTATTAAACTATAAAAGTGTATGTATTGACGGAATTTTCAAACTTAAATAATTATACAGCCGTTATCATTCAAGCGCTTCTTTGATTGGTAACGGGTATATATGTTCACTTATTTACAGCAGTTAGTTGACACTACTGTCTTTGCTCAGTATAAATAATAAGGTTATAAATAGTCTGCTTGGGAGGGCAAATGAAAGGTTTTGATGATAAACGTGATTTTTACCGGATGATGTTAAATAGTGACGTTACGGTTACCGTGATAGATGACGAAGTAAACAGTCAACTTTCTGCTACCTGTCGAGACTTAAGTGCGACAGGAATGGCATTTGAAATCGAGCATCCATTAGCCATTTCCACACAGGTAAGAGTGAAAGTAGACTCAGCTGGCAGTCAGGTGCAAGCACTTGATATTAGTGGCAGAGTGGTTCGTATTGAAGAAGAAAGCAATAATTGTTATCTCATCGGTATCACCATCGAAGAAATCGACTAACGAGCATACTCTAATCTCTATATAGAAAAAGCCAGATTAAGTTCTGGCTTTTTGCTTTTCAGTTTTAATTTTTCAGATTAGACCGCTAAAGTGCAGGGATAAACTGACTATTATCTTACTATTCAACTTGGCAAACTAAACCTTTTAAATAATAACCTTCAGGGTAATTAGAAGAAATAGGATGATCTGCAGCTTGTTGCAAACGTTCAACGAAATAAGCTTTTCTTTTCGCATCTAAGGCGGCATCAGCAACAACTTTTTGAAATAAACTTGCTTCCATTAAACCTGAGCAAGAGAATGTTAACAATAAACCGCCAGGATTTAATAACTGCATGGCTACCATATTGATGTCTTTATAGCCACGACAGGCACCTGTTAATTGCGCTTTCGATTCAACAAACTTAGGTGGATCAAGGATTATCATATCAAAGGTACGTTTTTCTTCACGGTATCTTCGCAATAATTTAAATACATCTTCTTTAACGAAAGAAACATTAGCATCCGATAGACCGTTTAAGGCAAGGTTACGTTCGCCCATATCCAGCGCAGCTTGCGATACATCAACATTAATTACCTCTTTGGCATTATTTGCCGCACAGTGCAATGCGAATGTACTGGTATATGAAAAGCAATTTAATACTGTTTTGTCTTTGGCAAATTTACCTGCAGCAAGCCTTGAGTCACGTTGGTCTAGATAAAAACCTGTTTTATGACCTGTGGCTATATCAACATGGATTTTTATGCCGTGTTCTTCAATGATACATTCTGTTGAATCTTGCGGCTCTGTTAACCAACCAGTAACAGGCTCTAAGCCTTCTTTTTTACGCACATCAACATCTGAACGTTCATAAATATGACAACCTGGGTAAAGCTCTGTTAAGCAGTTTACAATGGTATAGCGATGAAAATCTGCACCAGCGCTAAGTAACTGACATACGATGAACTTATCATATATATCAATAGTTACACCGGGTAAACCATCCGATTCACCAGCAATTAAGCGATAACCGGTTAAGTTTCCTTGGGCAATAAACCAATCACGTCGTGCTTGAGCACTTTGTAACTTAGCAAGGAAAAAATCACGATTAATTTCTTCATGCTCGTCAAAGCTCCAAACTCGAATTCTTATTTGAGATTCAGGTGAATACGCACCTTTTGCTAACCAATTACCTTTACTATCGAATACATCAACAGTATCGCCAAGCATAGGGTTACCTTTGATTTTGTTTACTGCTTTCGAAAAAATCCACGGGTGTTTACGTAATAAAGATTTTTCACGACCAACATTTAAAGAAATTCTTGCTGACATAGGTCTATACTTACTTTTGATGAATAAATAACGTCGTAATAAATAAAACGTTAGTTACTCTGTGAAAGAGGAATTTGCGCCGATTCTAGTCAATGACAGGCTTAGGTGCAAACTTTACTGATAATAATACCGATTTAAGAAGAGAAACATGTATGAATGTTAGCTATATTGCGCATATTTCAGGTAGGGTACAAGGGGTTTATTTTAGAGCCTCGTCTCAGCAACAAGCCATTGAATATAGTTTAAGTGGTTATGCACGTAATTTAGCCGATGGCGATGTTGAAGTATTACTGTGCGGTGAACAAGAGAATATTGATAAAATGCTTGCATGGCTCGCTCAAGGGCCTGAACAAGCAAAAGTGACGGGCATTCAACATAAACAAATCCCTTGGACAGAGCATCACTTCTTCTCTATCGGTTAAACCCTAAAGCCCTGCGCTTAAGTATTTGTCTTATCTATGATACGAACTGTTGTGTTATGGCTTTACAAAACTGAAGCGCTTTAGTGTTTTACCCTCTCGCGCTATAGTTTCATCAAACATGGCTAACGGGCGTAGCCAAAGATCATCTTTATTCTCTGCAGGGTGATATACCACCATATATTCTTCAGTTTCACTGTGTCGAGCAAGATGAAGTACACGGTAGTAATTACCTTTAAAGTGTTGGTATATACCTAATTTTAACATTATTTTATCTTATGAGTAATTTACAATAGTTATTTTTAAAAAGGGTCTTTTAATACTTTATCAATAAACCACTTGCCATCACGTTGGACAATACCCAAGCGTTTAACATCTTTAATCCGATTGTCTTGATAATAACCATCAAAATAGATGGTTATATTCGCCTGACCTTTAAATTGTTCTCGTACTTTAACCCCAGCACTGTCTGGCTTTATTTCAACCTTATCGTAAGACATATTAAATAAGTGGCGAGCTACCGCACTTGATGTACGGTAATGGAGAATAAGTCGAGCTAACTTAGGATTACAAACAGAGGCGGCCTTTTCAATGTTTTTCTCATTATATAGGGCGTCAAAAAAAGCAATCGCAACGGTTTCTGGGTTATCAACCGTAGTGATTTTTTGTGGGTCATCTTCCCCACAAGCCGTTAATAAAAAAACGGAGCAAAATAACAGAGAATAGAGAAAGGTTTTTAAATAGCGCATTGAATTTTAGTCAGAAAAGTAAGCATTATTCTCAATAGTAACGTAATTGGTTTGCTAAAGTGAAGTTAAATCTCAGGGCTGATTAGCGAAAAAAGGCACCTAAGTGCCTTTTTTAAATATAAATATAAACTTGTTCAGTAATTAATTACTGAACAAGTTCTTTATCGCTAAAGCTCTCAGTAAAAAGTGCACTTGATAAGTAACGTTCTGCTGAGCTTGGTAAAATCACTACAATATTCTTACCTTTGTTCTCTGGACGTTCAGCAAGACGCTTGGCTGCTACAACAGCTGCGCCAGATGATATGCCAGCAAGGATGCCTTCTTCTTTCATTAAGCGATGCGCCATTGCAAATGCATCATCATTTGATACTAGTTCAACAGCATCGACCATATCTAAATCTAAGTTGCCAGGAATAAAGCCAGCACCAATCCCTTGAATTTTATGAGGGCCGGGAGTTAACTTTTCACCAGCAAGGGCTTGAGTAATCACTGGAGAGTCTATAGGCTCAACAGCAACAGTAGTGATTGCTTTGCCTTTAGTGAGTTTAATATAACGACTTGTACCGGTAAGTGTACCGCCAGTACCAACACCGGCAACAAAGATATCGATGTTGCCATCAGTATCGTTCCAGATTTCTGGACCAGTAGTTTCTTCGTGAATTTTAGGGTTAGCTGGGTTATCAAACTGACCTAATAAAACATATTTTTCTGGATCTGAATCTTTAAGCTCTTGAGCTTTAGCTATAGCGCCACCCATGCCTTTAGCACCATCGGTAAGTTCAACCTTTGCACCTAAAGCGATAAGTAATTTACGACGTTCTAAGCTCATAGTGCTCGGCATTGTCAGCGTTATGCCATAACCGCGTGCAGCAGCAACAAACGCTAATGCGATACCTGTATTTCCACTTGTAGGCTCAACAATTTCTTTTCCAGGTTTTAATAAACCTTTTTCTTCAGCATCCCAAACCATGCTTGCGCCAATACGACACTTAACACTGAAACTCGGGTTTCTTGCTTCAATTTTGGCATAAACATTAGCGCCATTTTCAGCACCAATCACGCGGTTTAATTTGACTAGTGGTGTGTTACCAATGGTTGTAGTGTTGTCTTCGAAAATTTTAGACATTTTGGATCCTGTAAATTAGTTACGTTAATTAGCGTAAGAGTAGCTAGTTGTTATAAAAAAAGAAGTGATATTTTGTTATAACTTATATTGCTATTTAGCAAAAAGTTTAAAAAACTCATTTCTGTATATTACATCAAAGTTAAGTTATTGCTTTGTTCTTTTTGCCTTTAATTGCAAAGAGCCTTGTTGGTCGAACATTGATAATTGGCCATTATATAATTGGAAGCGTTTAACTTTGCTAAGTGCTTGTAAGACTAATGCTTCTTGATCCATCAACGCTGGCAAGCACATTTTTCGAGTGGTTGCTATTGGACCTATATTTATAGAATTGTTTTGCGAACTAAAGCTGGTTGATATGTTATTACAAGATGCAGATCCGCTTAACGTATTTTCCAAAGTAAATTTTAATTGAACGATACTTCCAGTAATGACAGGGTTACCGTTAATTGAACCAACAAGCCAATTGCCTGTTAATGTTTCGTGGGCAGGAATGCTAGAGGAACTATTGCAAGCTGTTAGTGTGATCAAGATTGCAACTAATAAGGCTAGTCGTTTAATATTTTTCATAGAAATTCCTATATTGCGCCATGATTATTAAAATATCAAAACGACTTAGTTTATTATAGTGCCAGTGTTATTCAATTATTTATAAAACTCAAGTGCTTAGTTAGTTCTGTCATGACATTTTATTCAGGTATGTTGTTTTTAAAGTAAATATTCAAGGTTACTTAGACCATTACTTTAATATAGACGAGATACTAAAGCATACGTTACGTTAAAACTTACCTTTTTATCTATCAAATGAAGTTGTTGGTCAATAAAAATTGTTGGCGTATAATCTTATTTTTGCATATCAGTGTTATGTCTTGAGGAATTAAACTTGCCCTTTACCCTAGTCGATATTTTAGCTTTATCTGTTTTTATTGTTGCTTGGTATGGTTATACCGTATTTGCACGAAAAAAGGCCAAGACAACCGACTGTATTGCTCGATCGTTGCATCAACATCGAATTCATTGGATGTATGAGGTCATTTCACGTGAATTTAGAGTTTCAGAAGCGGCTTTACTTGCTAACTTGGAACGTAATATTGCTTTTTTTGCTTCTAGTACGCTTTTAATCCTTGCGGGTATTTTTACTTTGTTTGCCAAAGTGGAAACATTAGAGGTGGTTATTTCTTCACTACCTTTTGCTACGGATGTTAATCACTTAGCAATACAATTAAAACTCACTTTGTTAGCCTTTATTTTTGTAATCTCTTTTTTCCAATTTACCTGGTCTATGCGTCAATACGGATTTTTAAATGTAATGATAGGGGCAACGCCTTTCGATCTGTCGGGGAAAAATGAGAATTTAACCGCGTATGCAAAGCAAATGGCCATTGTGCAAGATCAAGCGGCTCACTCTTATAATTATGGGTTAAGATCTTATTATTTTGCGCTAGCGGCAATATGTTGGTTTTTCCATCCATTCTTATTTGTCATTATGAGCTTATGGGTAGTTTATACCTTGTATACAAGAGAATTTAACTCTAAGGCTGTTAAAGCTATCACTACCGCTCATCATTTGTTGCATCAAGAGCGACAGTTGAAAAATGAGAAAACACCCGATGCCTAAAAAATATCAAGAATACTCCATTGAAGACTTTGATAAATTTGACTGCTTAAAATTATCAAAGCGTTTTTATTTGGTATTGTTATTTGTTTTGCGTGGTTATTTAGTATGGCTTATGTCTGTAACTAATATGAAAGACAGAGTGGCAACCATGCAATGGATATACCCAGAAACAAGCTTGTTTTTTCTAAGTCTGATATCTGGGGTTATTGGTTTATGCGTTGTTGTTGTTATAAGTTTCCGTCGACCTAATTCAGCAAATTGGGTTAAAGTCATTTGGCCCTATTGCCGAACAATGTTGGTAGTTGCATTAATTTTTGACTTTAGCATTAACCTTATTGGTTTTTTCTATTGGCAATTGACCTCAATGCCATGGTTAATCTGCCAAGGACTCATTGTCTTTGCTTTAATTACTTTATGTTTTACCAGTAAACGTATGCAAATTAACTTAACCGAATTTCCTCAAGCTTTACCCGAAAAATAATGGTCAAATCTGAATTCAAGGAATAACGTTAACCGTGATAAATATTACAAAGAAGGCTCACCAGTGAATAATACAACCGATACTCAAAACTCAGAGAAAGATAAGCGATTAATCATTTTAGATACAGAAACTACAGGTATCAATCCGAGAGAAGGGCATCGCATTGTAGAAATTGGCTGTGTTGAAATGATCAATCGTCAATTAACTGGACGAACTTATCACGCCTATATAAAACCCCTTGACCAACGGGGGCAAGTATTCCAGATGGAGCAAGAGGTTATTAATATTCATGGTTTAACCAATGAATTTCTTGCAGACAAACCCATTTTTTCCCAAGTTGTACACGAGTTTATTGATTTTATTCGTGGTGCAGAGTTGGTTATACATAATTCCAAGTTCGATGTTGGCTTTATGGACCATGAGTTCTCTTTGTTTAACTCTATGGGGCGAAGCCAAGATAAAGTACCGATGACCGAAGAGATCTGTACTATTACCGATACCTTGAAAGTATCAAAAGATGAACTGGGCTCTCCAAAAACATTAGATTATTTAGCGCGATTTTACCGCGTAGACAAGTTAGTCGACCGGACATACCACGGGGCACTAATAGATGCCCAATTATTGGCGTATGTCTACATTGAAATGACGCGTAAGCAATCAAGTTTCAATTTGTCGGCAGGTGACGGCGCTAATGCCGATGCTAATGCAATTAGAAGAGTTTCCTCGACTCGTAATAAATTAAAGATTATTACTGCTTCGGCCGATGAATTAGAAGCACATGCCGATCGAGTAGCCGTTATTGCTAAAAAAGGAGGGGATCCACTTTGGAAATAAATAAGTATCATTATTTAAATTTACCATCAGTTAAAGCATTAAGGCTGATTGCTTATCTGATTATTTTTGTTGCCTCGTTCAATGCTGGCGCATTCTTGACTAGTGATGCAGAAAGCAATAATGAAGAGAATAAACTGAGTAAAACTAAAGTTGAATACTATCAAAAAGATAATATAACAAACCAAGTTCCTTATTTTGATAACCGCTTTCGTCTTGATGCTAACCTAGAGGAAATAACGCTAATATTTTATCGTAAGAGTGGTAGTACACCTATTATTCTTATAAGACCTGATGGCAGTAAAATAAGAGTCAATGAATTCGACCATGAGAAAGTTCAATGGTTTGATGACAGTACATTTGACATGATTAAGATAAAAAAACCTATGCCAGGGCCTTGGCAAGCCGTAGGGGATATTTTACCAAATAGTCAAATATTGGTGGTCTCTGATGTGAAAATTTCAGTAGAGCCGTTACCTGAAATTGCTTTTTCAGGTGAAACACTAAAAGTAGAAGGTAGGCTTTTTAATGGTGATGAAGCTATAGATAGCCCCCATTTCAAAAAGGTTGTCAAACTAGATGTTAATTTCTACAGCACCAATAACTCACTTTATGAAAATTTTGGTGCTGATGCTATTAAGGTGACCTCTTTTCGTGATGATGGTCGTGGTTTAGATGAATACGCCAATGATAATACCTTTACCGGTGAATTTATTCTAAATTTTGCAGCAGGAGAGTGGCAGCCGGTTTATTTGGTGAAACTACCCATGGCAACTCGCGAGTTAAGACAACAAGCTATCCTTTTACAAAAAACACCGATAGAAATTAGTGTTGTCAAATCGGAAGACGTCGAAAAGCCTCATCAATTACGCTTAACTATTGATCCAAGTTTTGTAGACCCTAATAGTTTAGTTTTCCAAGGAAAGTTTACGTTCCCAGATCGACAAGTGGAGCCTTTTTCTATTATGGAAGAAGATGGCGTAAATAGAATGACCACTATTACCAATACAGAGCCCGGTCTTTATCGAGTAAATGTTAGTGCCTTTGGTAAAACAATTACAGGCCGAGAGTTTCGTCTAGTGGTACCCGAGTTCAGCTTTAATGTAGAAACAAGCCTTAATGAGCTTAATGCGGGCGCAGATTCAAATGCTGATGAGGCACTTACACTAATTGAAACTACCGATACGTTACTTGTTAATGCAGAACAAGATAGAACAGAGGCTTTATTAGCTCAAAAAATAGCGCAAGATGAAAAAGAACAAGAAACTTATATCATTATCGCCGTTGGTAATAGTGTCGTTATACTGATTGCAGTTGTTTTGTTCTTCATTTTACGTAGGAAGAAGAAAACAAAATAAGGCAAATTATCTTTTTATAGACGTATAACGACTAAAATATGCTTGTAAATTCATCAGATTGCTCTTCAAATGCTCAGGCAATAAATTTTATTAAAAAAGTGGTTGACTGCGCTGCATCATAACCGTATTATCTCGCCGCATTCAACGACATGTTGTTGATGCAGACAAAATGTTGCGGAGTGGTAGTTCAGTTGGTTAGAATACCGGCCTGTCACGCCGGGGGTCGCGGGTTCGAGTCCCGTCCACTCCGCCAATTTTGTAAAATCATCATAATTGATGCGAAGAGAGCTTCGTTAAAAACTCAATACAAAATGTTGCGGAGTGGTAGTTCAGTTGGTTAGAATACCGGCCTGTCACGCCGGGGGTCGCGGGTTCGAGTCCCGTCCACTCCGCCAATTTTGTTAAAATCATCATAGTTGATGCGAAGAGAGCTTCGTTAAAAACTCAAAACAAAATGTCGCGGAGTGGTAGTTCAGTTGGTTAGAATACCGGCCTGTCACGCCGGGGGTCGCGGGTTCGAGTCCCGTCCACTCCGCCAATTTTGTTAAAATCATCATAGTTGATGCGAAGTGATATTCGTTAAATTATCAAAGCAAAAAACAGCGGAGTGGTAGTTCAGTTGGTTAGAATACCGGCCTGTCACGCCGGGGGTCGCGGGTTCGAGTCCCGTCCACTCCGCCAATTTTGTTAAAAATAATCATAATTGATTCGGGTTGTAAGTCCTGCTAAAATTTAACGAAGAAAAAGATCGTAATAAATGAATTCGTTCAGTTAATATGATTTATGAGCAAAGATCGCGGAGTGGTAGTTCAGTTGGTTAGAATACCGGCCTGTCACGCCGGGGGTCGCGGGTTCGAGTCCCGTCCACTCCGCCAACTTTGTTTAATGTATTAGTCTACTAATCATTCCTACATATATTAATCCTTTGTATTCCCTTTATAATTTCTATTCAAAAAATATATTTACAACTTATCCCTAGGTTGTTATTTAATCAATAATTACTCTACGCTAGCTGTAAATTAATCAATATTTATACCTTTCAAATAAATAATTCTGCCCCTTTTCATCTTTTTGAATCATTCCTGTAAAACCTATAAATAAATGTATCCAATATAAAATGATTTTCATCTTGCTTTAGTCTACTAACATCTAGGCTCTGCAGCCCATTTTCATTGAGTTTATTGTCAGATGTTCTATGAGTAAATGAGGACTGTATTTTAAAAAATTTAATAAAAAAGCAAAAAACAACTTGAATTAGTGGTACGACCAGTGCTTTAATCTAGTTATATAATTATAAATAGAACACTAAAGTTGTTGGAGAAGCGTAATGCTAAGTTATAAAGCACCCATAGCAGATATTAAATTTTTGATTGAAGATGTATTCAATTATTATGATCATTATAAAAAACATGAAGAGTTTGAAGAAGCTAGCCCTGATTTAGTTGATGCTATTCTTCAAGAATGTGCAAAATTTTGTGAAAATGAATTACTACCTTTATACCAAAGCGGTGATAAAGAGGGTTGTACATTTGATAATGGCAAAGTTATTACCCCTAAGGGCTTTAAAGAAGCTTATCAACAATATATTGATGGCGGATGGTCTGCATTATCGCACCCCTTAGAACATGGTGGACAAGGTTTACCACCTTCTTTAGGTTTGGTGCAATCAGAGATGACAGGTACCGCCAACTGGTCTTGGGCAATGTATCCAGGGCTTAGTCACGGTGCAATGAATACTATCAATGCACATGGTAATGATAAGCAAAAAGAGTTGTATCTAACACGCTTAATTCAAGGTACTTGGACAGGTACTATGTGCTTAACGGAACCACAATGTGGCACCGATTTAGGGCAAGTTACTACAAAAGCAGAGCCAAATGGCGATGGCACTTACAATATAACCGGCACTAAAATATTTATATCTGCGGGTGAGCATGATTTAACCGATAATATTATCCATATCGTATTAGCAAGACTACCCGATGCGCCAAAAGGTACTCGTGGTATTTCATTATTTATCGTACCAAAAGTAAAATCAGATCAAGAAGGTACATTAGGTGATACAAACCGTGTTACCTGTGGTTCAATCGAAGATAAAATGGGTATCAAAGCCTCAGCGACAGCAGTACTTAATTTTGATAATGCTGTAGGTGAGCTTATAGGTCCGGAAAATAAAGGTTTAGAATGTATGTTCACCTTTATGAATACCGCACGAATAGGCACCGCGTTACAAGGCGTTTGTTCAGCAGAGCTAGCTTTCCAAAACTCATTGATTTATGCGAAAGAACGTTTATCTATGCGTGCTTTAACGGGTAAAAAGTTTCCTGAAAAAGTTGCAGACCCAATTATTGTTCATCCTGATGTACGTAAAATGCTGATGACGCAGAAGGCGATTTCAGAAGGCGGTAGGGCGATGATTTATTACACCGCTAAAATCGTTGATGATATTTCTATGGCAAAATCAGAAGAAGAGCGTAAAGCAGCAGATGATCGCTTAGGTTTTATCACGCCTATACTAAAAGCTTTTTTAACAGAGCTTGGCTCTGAAAGTGCAAATCATGGTTTACAAATATTTGGTGGGCATGGTTATATTAAAGAGTGGGGCATGGAGCAAATAGTGCGTGATGCACGAATTTCTACACTTTATGAAGGAACGACTGGAATACAAGCACTAGACTTATTAGGAAGAAAGATATTAATGACGCGTGGTAAGTCATTAAATGATTTCTCTAAAGAAGTGCTTAGTTTTTGTAAGAATAAAAGCTTAATTTCGAGTAATCCGCATAAACGTCAAATGAACCGTTTTATTTGGCCACTCAGTAAATCTATTGCTAATTGGCAGCAGTATTCAGTACGTCTAGGACTTAAAGCGAAGTCGAATAGAGACGTTGTTGGTTCAGCTTCAGTTGATTTCCTAATGTACTCAGGATATGTCGTCATGGCTTATTTTTGGGCGCAAATGGCACAATCTGCGTATGAAAAATTAGCGGGTGATGTTGAGAATCGTGATTTTTATCGTGCTAAAATTAAAACTGCTGAGTTTTATTTTGAACGTATGTTACCTAGAACGAAATCGTTAGCAAAAACTATGATGGCTGATCCAAAAAGTTTAATGCAACTAGACCAAGAGCTAATGTCTTTTCTGTAAGCAAATAGAAAACCTTTAATACAAAAATGCACGGTCTTGACCGTGCATTTTTATTTTAATAAGTCGGTGTAAAGCAATCCATATCAGAGGTTGTTTACACTATTTTAGTGACATGATCCAAGCAATAATTCTTCGCGTTGTGTGTGTAATTAACGCATTATCTATACTTACCTGTTTTGCCAGTTGACTATATTGAAGCTGAGAGAAAACGGTATACATTATCTTAGCATCAAGCTCAGGGTTAATTTTGTTAAAGAAGCTACATAGCTTTTCGTAAGGTACAAGTTGCGCTAATTCATGTTCTTGTACAAGTAAACGCAACTCTGGCGTTACTTGAATCTCCGTCAGCATCAATTGCTCAACAGCAAGTGATATAGCATGATGCTTAATGTTATCAACTAAATATTCAGAGGTCATATTACTCAGTTGCTGACACAAAGCTTCCTTCACGGTTGTTTTTCTTAACTCCTTCTTTTCTATCTTCGAAGTAGCGATAAAAGTTGCTGCTAAGATAGTATCTGCACGAGATAAAATTTGTTCGGAATTTAACCTAAAAGCTTGATGGATAAGCTCTTGAATATCTTTAAAATAATAAGTCGTTAATGACAGCTGAATTTGTGCATGGCTAGCAATGGCTCGGTGGGTAGTACCTTTTACACCATTGAGTGCTAAAACTTCAATAGCAGCAATGAGTATTTTCTCACGGGTTTTTTCCCCTTTAGAACGACGCTTGACCGGCATATTTGTATGCTGTTTAGTCATTTTTGTAGTTATGATATCTTTAACGGGCATCTTCAGCTCTATTAATATTTTAGCATTACATTTACTTTATTTTAACATTATTTTGGGTTGTTGATAGTATTAAAAAACATTTTATATACTCTTATTACAAAGGAAGATAAATTGTAATAAGAGCTTTATGTTTTATGTCACTATAGAGCAGGTATTGATGCGGTTAATTCATCACTTTTAAAGTCATCTACGGCAATAACCCATTGCCGTCCAAGTTCAGCATTTGTTAATAATTCAGCTTCCTCGTTTGAAATGATATTATTGGTAAGGCCGAGCTCTGCTACCTTATTAAGCTGATAAAATGGTAATTTTTTATTTAACGCATGGCAGACTTTTTCATAAATTGGTTCGCAATTAATTATGTCCTCAAGCACTTGTTCTAATCTGCCAAAAATATTGCAACCATCTCGAGTTAAATATTGACCTTGACCTAAGCGAGTCCTTGAAGAACCAGGTGTTTGCAGTAATTCTGATACTTTATGTGCTATTTCATCACTTGGCTTATTTAACCAAGTACCTAAAGGAAAAATGATAGCGCGTAAACATTTCGCAATAATTTTATTTGGAAAGTTGCTAATCAATTCATCAATGGCGTGTTGCATCTCGTATAGACAGTCTTCAACAGCATACTGAACGAATGGAAAATCTGCTGTTTTTCTCCCTTCATCGTTATAGCGTTTTAATGTGGCGCTAGCTAAATACAAGTTACTTAAAATATCACCAAGTCGAGCTGAGATACGTTCTTTTCTTTTTAAATCAGCGCCCAATGACAACATCGCAATATCTGAAAGCATGGCCAAGTTGGCACTAAAGCGAGTAAGTAATTGATAATAGCGGCGAGTCTCATCATTATATGGACTACCCAAGAAGCGTGAGCCAGTTAAAGAACACCATAAACTACGACCTATATTACTGATGCTAAAACCGATATGACCAAATAGAGCATGATCAAAATCATTAAGGGCTTGTTCATTATCACTGTTATTGGCTGCTTCGAGTTCTGCTAGTACGTATGGATGACAACGAATGGCCCCTTGACCATAAATAATCATACTACGGGTAAGAATATTGGCACCTTCAACGGTCACTGCAATAGGCGCACCTTGATACCCCCTTGCTAAATAATTGTTTGGTCCCATGCAAATACCTTTACCACCATGAATGTCCATCGCATCTATCATGGATGAACGCATTTTCTCTGTCAGGTGATATTTAGCGATAGCTGAAATAACGGACGGTTTTTCACCTAAATCAATGGCACCTGTTGACATAGTTGTGACCGCATCCATTAAATAAGCATTAGCGCCTATACGGGCCAGAGGTTCTTCAATACCCTCCATTTTACCAATGGGCATTTTAAATTGACGTCTTATACGGCTATAAGCACCTGTCGCTAAGGCTACCGTTTTTACTCCTCCAGCACTGTTTGACGGCAATGTTATTGCTCGACCAACGGAAAGGCACTCAACTAACATACGCCAACCTTGGCCAGCCATATCCGCGCCGCCAATAATAAAATCTAGTGGTACAAAAACCTCACTACCTTGGGTTGGACCATTTTGAAAAGGCACGTTGAGGGGGAAGTGTCTTCGACCAATAGTAATGCCAGGTAAATTTGTTGGAATAAGCGCACAAGTTATCCCTAAATCTTGTTGTTCTGAAATAATTTTATCGGGATCTTGCAATTTAAAGGCTAATCCTAAAACCGTAGCGATAGGCGCTAGGGTGATGTAACGTTTATCCCATGTCAGCTTCATCCCTAAAACATCTTTACCATCAAACTGTCCATGACAAATAATCCCGAAATCAGGAATAGAACCGGCATCAGAGCCCGCTTCAGGGCTGGTAAGGGCAAAGCAAGGGATCTCTTCACCAGAAGCTAAGCGCGGTAAGTAATAGTCTTGCTGAGCTTTAGTGCCATATTCCTGCAGTAATTCTCCGGGACCTAAAGAATTGGGAACACCTACTGTACTAGCCAGGACTGAGCTAACTCCCGTGAGCTTTTGTAATATACGAGATTGTGCATAAGCAGAGAATTCTAAACCTCCATATTGCTTTTTAATGATTAAGGCAAAAAATTTGTTTTCTTTTAAGAACTGCCATATTTCTGGAGGAAGATCGGCAATTTCATGGGTAATATGCCAGTCATTAACCATGGCACAAATCTGCTCAACAGGGCCATCTATGAATGCGTGCTCTTGTGTACTCAACCGAGGTCGAGGGTAGTTGTGAAGTTTTTTCCAATCAGGATTACCGCGAAATAAATCAGCATCGAACCATGTAGTACCAGCATCTATAGCTTCTTGCTCTGTCGAAGACATTTGCGGCATTATCTTTTTAAAAATCGCCAATAAAGGCATACTAATGAATTGTTGGCGGATGTTATCAATATTTAGCGGCAGCGCTATGACAGCAAAAAGCAACCAAGAAACAATGCCAATTATATTGAATAAAGAACCGAGTGCCATTAGCGCGGCAAAACTTAAGCTATAACTTGATAACGATGCTCTTGTATAGCTCATAAACCAAGTTAACGATATTGCGGCAAATAACCAAATAATAATATCCACAGGATTCCCTTGTCGTGTTTGTGTGAAGCGTAATGAGTGAAAAAGTATTTGAATTTAAAATAATTTTTAGTCAATGGTATACTCTATTTATAGAATAAATTGTAGATTTAGCCAAGCACATTTTACTTTAAAGTGTTTGGTTGTTTAAAGAGGTTAAAAAATGTGTGAATTGTTAGCGATGAGTGCCAATGTACCAACGGATATCTGCTTTAGTTTTAGTGGTTTAATGCAACGAGGAGGTAATACTGGACCGCATAGTGACGGGTGGGGCGTGACTTTTTATGAGGGGAAAGGATGTCGTAGTTTTAAAGATCCTATGCCAAGTGCTCATTCACCTATTGCTGAGCTTGTTACAAAGTACCCAATGAAAAGTGAAGCTGTCGTCTGTCATATTCGTCAAGCTAATTCGGGTGAGGTTTGTCTTGAAAATACTCATCCATTTGTTAGACAAATGTGGGGAAGGAACTGGACCTATGCCCATAATGGTCAATTAAAAGATTTTTATAGTGAACTACCTATTGAATTTCATTTACCCATTGGAACTACTGATAGTGAACATGCTTTTTGCTGGATACTCGATCAATTACATCTTGAGTTTGGTGCCAAGCAAGTTGAGGCCAAGTTGTTATTTGGCTTTATAGCTTCACTCGCGGTAAAACTTGATAACTTAGGTGTTGCTAATATTATTATTACTGATGGCGAGTACTTGTTCGCATACTGCTCTAATAACTTGCATTGGCTTACCCGCAGAGCTCCTTTTGGACAAGCAAGTCTAATTGATGCTGAAATGGCAGTGGATTTTCAAAAAGAAACCACTAGTAATGATGTTGTTACCGTTATTGCGACAAAACCGCTGACGGATAATGAGACCTGGCATAAAATGACAGCAGGCCAATGGCAGTTGTTTTGCTTAGGAGAGCTCGTTGCTGGTGATCGGGTTCAAGCATAAAGAATAATACTTAATTGCTAAAAACTATTAAGTATTAATTTAATTAACATCATAGAAGCTCCAAGCGATAAAGCGGCTAATTTTCTGTCCTTGAGCCATGTTAATTACTTTAACTTGCTTTGCTTGGGAGTTCTTTAAGTTGAGCTTAAGCTTGGACAAATGATCTTTTTTTGATACTAAACAGGTAAACCAAAGTACTTGCTTTTGATAAGCCTTGCTTTCTTTAATCATTTTCCCAATAAAAGCTAGTTCACCACCTTGGCACCAAAGTTCTGCTTTTTGCCCACCAAAATTGAGTGTTTTATCCTGAATTTTAGCAGGAGGTTTAGCTTTATTTAAATTTCTTATTTTTCGTGTAGTGCCTTGAGTTGCTTCAGCCAATGAACTATGAAATGGAGGGTTACATAGTGTTAGATGATAGAATTCATCTTTGGCTATTACACCGTTAAATATATGATTACTATCCGGCTGTAGACGACATTTTATATGTTTATCTAACAACTTATCAGCTGATATGATCTGCTTGGCAACTTTTATTGAAACAGGGTCAATGTCCGAGGCGACAAAATGCCAATCATATGCTCTTTGTCCTAAAATAGGGTAAATACAACTGGCCCCTGTACCTATATCTAATACGTTAACCGGAGTTTTATTCGGTATTAATACGTTGGGTGTTGCTGCTAATAAATCATGGAGATGGTGGATATAGTCCACTCTTCCTGGAATAGCAGGGCATAGATAGCCATCAGGTATGTTCCAAAAATCAATGTTATATTCACTTTTTAATAAAGACAAATTAAGCGCTTTAACTGCCAAGGGATTAGCAAAATCTATAGTGTCTTGACTATTGAATTTATTTTTTATAATAAAACGTGATAATTCTGGGTGCGCTTTAACTAAAGCTGTAAAATTATATCCCTGTTTGTGGCGATTATTATTATGCAAAGTAGGCCCGTTGTAATAAAAATATGATGTAAATAGAAGCTTGTTTAATTACTACTTGGCTTTTGGCCAAGTTTAAAATAGCCATTACTAGTAAATTGCACTGCTTGTTGGCGTTTCTTACCTAATAATATGGGGCCGTCATCCATAAACAAAAAATTTTTCCAGCATCGTTGGAATGTTGCCCAATTTGTTTCTATTACATTATCTCGTGAACTGCAGTAATAAACGACGGTATTCTGGTCCCAGTCTAAATGGCTGGTAATTAATTCAGGTAGCGCTTGTTCGTTGCTGTCCCAAAGACCTTCCCATTTTCCTTGCTCTAACCAGTTGCTTTTATCTGAAGGCCAATCACCTTTTTTGAAAAAGTCAGGATGATCTACTTGACGAGATATAAAAGTGTCCCAGACTATATTCGCTCGTTCAACATTCATGGGTTTTATTTTGGCTAAATCATTATCTGCAATAGGTAAACTTTTATGCTTAAAAATCCAAGCATTCTTTAAACTCTCTAACGGTAAGTAATTCATTCATATTGCTCAAAGGGGAAAACAGCGCAATTATACCCAGCAATAGCCAAATAAAAAAGCGCTACATAACATAACGAATAGTTAGGTGTAGTTAAAAGGTTGAAAAGTGAGTTGATAACTCAGCTGCTTTCTTATTTATTATGATTGCTCAGTGAGACTGTTAACGTTTTTATTAGCGATCCTATAAGCATCAAATGCCGCAATTATCCAAATAAATAACAGTAAATAACCAATCATAGCCAAGTTAGGGTTTTCTAATGCACCCTGTTCAATGAGTGCTCGGCGTATTGCTGAAACCTCAATAGGGATTTCACCTCTGATAATGCTATCAATCACTTGTTGAGTTTTATTATGAATTTCTTTAACTAAACCAAGCAGTGGGTAGGTAAAACTAGCAATAAAAGCAAGTGCGACAAAATATTTTTTTAAAACTAAATGGCCAACGCCAGGGAATACTAGCAATGATAATAAGGTAACTTTGGTTGTTTGTTTCATGGTTATATCGCAGATAAGACTATCGAAGTAAGATCATCTTATCCTGATAAGTTAACTTAGCCTAATAGATATAAACGTCACCCCTTTAATATGCTTTTTTCCCCTGCTTTAGCTTTGCTAGTAAAGACGGCAGTGTGAATTAATTTAAAAGAATTTTTTTGTTTTAATTTCCATTGACGGACAATAATCAAACGATTGTTTTAATTGTAGTATGATGTATACTCTGTTTATTAAGAGTATTTCGCCTTAGAACTCTAAATTAATTTAATAAACTCAAGCTATTGGAATAATTATTGAAGTCATGAGTATTTGCATTCTAACTAAGATAATAAATGTGCTCTGATTCAATAATACTAATGTTAAATCGAAGTAACATTAAATTAACGCTTGTGTAATTTATGTTCAAATGGTATTTTCTAAGAAAATAAGAATAAAAATAATAGAGGAGCGGTTATGCCACAAGCAGCAATTCGCGAGTATGATGAGGAAGATGAGCATTTGCCTACAGCAGAAGTTGATCAAGAAGCACTATCACAAACGCAATCTGAAGAAGCAGTAGCATGTGTCGATGCTCCAACCGCTGAAAACGAACAAAACGAACCTTACTACCATTACACCGTAGATACTAAGGATCCTGATCCTTGGTTGGTTTTGCATAGAACCAAGATAATTGTTTTAGTTCTTTTAGTTGTTGCTGGTGTGGCAGGCAGTGTTTTTTATAAAGATCTTAAATTAAGTGAACAAACCAATGCAATAATCGCTGAACCACAATTGAATGATTTCTATTATGTTGATTTCCGCGTAATTAAAGATAATCTTCGTCCCGCTGAAAAGTTTCGTATGGCGAAAGTTCAAGATATTACTGGTGATGTAGTTACGATTAACTTTAGTAGTTATTTTTATCTGCAAGAGCATGAATTAAATGAAGCCATTCGTTATGCACAGCTAAGATTTGAAAAGTTTTTCCAAGAGAAACGTCACAATTATACCGTTTCTGAATTACAACAAATGGTTGAGTCAGGTGCTATCGTATTAGCTCGTCGACCTGAAGGTAATATGCTTGACGGTAATGTAGTTGTTCCTGACTCTCATTTTGAATCTAGTTCTATATTTATCCCAGGTAAAAAAGAGAATTTTGCTGGTTTAGAATATTTAAAGTTTGCTAAAGATGCTGATAAAGCAGGGATGGCGTTAGAGAAATTTGAAGAGTCGGCTGATTTAGGTTTTGCACTAGGCCAAGTAAACTTAGCTCAAATGTATCTAAACGGAACTGCAGTTGACAAAGATTTACACGAATCACTTGTATGGCTTAAAAAAGCATCTTTACAAGCGTTTGAACCAGCAATATTAAAATACGGAATTGTTTGTAAACAAGTTGAAAGCTGTACTGTTGAAGACTTTTATCAAGAACTGGTTAAAACAGGGGTAAATATTGAATTTACCAAACAAGCTGATGTGATGGCGACAACAAAAGCTTTTGCTAAAGCATTAGCTGATGCAGCAGAATCTAAAAAGAAAAAATACTAAAGTAGTGCAAACTATGATTAAAGGCTTAAAATTTATTTTAAGCCTTTTTTATATCCGAAGAATAAAGACTAACCTCAACTATGGTCAATGAAATCGGTATATAAGATATCAATTACCATTTAAATAACATCAGAGGAGACAGTGAGTCATCTAGTTTTGTTGCTTAAGTAGTAAATAGGGAAAACCTTCCTTTTATCGTTATATAAATTTGAATGATCCATAGCTTTGAAGTATACATATTGGTTAGTCGGGTGGTATGACCGAGAATCTTTAAGTGCTGCAGTAGAATATGTTATTGATTACTAAGTAAGAATAAAGCTCTGCTACTTTTCGAATACTCGACTAAAAGGTGGAAGTGAGTCGAGTAATTGCTTGCCATAACGTTTAGTCACTACACGTTTATCTAACAAAGTAATAACCCCTTCATCCTTTTCATTGCGTAATAATCTACCGCAGGCTTGTACCAATTTTTTTGACGTGTCTGGTACAGAAAGGGTCATGAACGGATTGCCACCTTTTGCCGTGACATATTCTGCTTGTGCTTGCTCAACAGGAGAGGTAGGTACAGAAAATGGCAATTTGGTTATGATTAAGTTATTGAGGTAGTCTCCAGGTAAATCTAGTCCCTCGGAGAAGCTTTGTGTACCAAAAATTATACTTATTTTATTATCATCACAACGTTTTTTATGTTGCTCTATTATTTTTTGACGTGACAACTCGCCTTGAACCATTATTTCAATGTCGCTGTTATCTCTTAATGCCTCGGCAACCTTATTCATTTGCCAATAGGAAGAGAATAATACCAAGCTGGCACTGCCTTGTTCAAGATAACGCGGTAATTTCGTAATTATTTCATCAGTAAATTCTTGTGCACTGGCTTCATTGTCCATATTGGCGATGACTAATTGTGCATTGTTTTGATAATCAAAAGGAGAATCAACTTGCTGATATTGACTACCATCATTATTTTTTAAACCTACTTGAAAACGAAAGTGATCAAAAGAATTTAACGCACGTAAAGTCGCTGAGCACAATACCGCTGCTTCGCATTGACTCCAAAGCATATTTTCCAAGGTAAAACCTACTTCAATAGGAGACGCGCTTAATAAGTAATCGAGACGTTTACTGGTGATCCTCTCTAACCAGCGAGCCATTGGTGCACCTTTATCACTATCTGTTTTAGCATACATAAACCAAAGAGCTTGTAAGTTCTCCAAGCGTTGGATCATAAAACCAGCTTCAGCTAGTAATGGCTCGGCTAAATACATCTGCGTATCGCCATCTTTTACCGCTTCAATCAATCCACTATAGAGCTTATTTAAATTAGCTAACGATTTTTTACTGAGACTTTGTATATCCTCAGCCCAGTTTTTTAATGTTTGCGGAATGATGCCATTTTCAAATCGATACACTTGAGAATCATTCTGAGATTTTTTAGTAAAATTTGACCCTTGAGATGATTCTTCTTCTAGAAAATACACATTGGCATTAGCTTCAACAAAATTAAGGACCTTTTGCATTTCCAATAATAAATCTTGGCAATCATCCCCTAACTTTAATGCAGGAGAAATGGCATTGCGAGATTTGATCAATTTAGCCATTTTATCGCCAGTATCTCTGAGCTTAGTTAACCATTCAATTGAACCTTTTAAGGTAATACTTGCACTGGAAAAGTCACGAGTCACTTTGGGTAGATGGTGCGCCTCGTCAATAATGTAAATGGTATCTTCAGGTGAAGAGAGTATTCTGCCGCCGCCGAGCTCCAAGTCAGCCAATAACAAGCTGTGGTTAATAACTAAAACATGGGCTTGATCCATCGTTTCACGTGCTTTGTGAAATGGGCAATGGGTGTGTTCAGATAAGTTTTTTAAGCAACTGTGTTTATCACTTTGTACTTGTTGCCAAATATGATGAGGTAAATTCGTTGCCCACGAGTCTATATCGCCTAACCAACTACCATCGAGTAAGGCTTTGTGCATGGAATTTAGTGTACGAATATCTTTAGCATCAGGTTTTTCAGCAAAAGTGAAACCTACTTGTGTTGGTTCACTGCCTGAGCCTGTTGTTACCGCTTGCGTTAACTTTTGACGACATACGTAGCGCTGCCTACCCTTGACTAAAGTGAAGTCAAAATTTAATCCTGCGTATTTTTTTAGAAAGGGTAAGTCTTTGTCAACTAACTGTTCTTGCAACGCAACAGTGGCGGTCGAAATACACACTTTTTTATCACGCGAAAGGGCTAGGGGGATAGCACCTAAACAGTAGGCCAGTGATTTACCGGTACCAGTGCCTGCTTCAATAGTAATTATTTTTCTATCTTTGTCGTATTCACCCGCTAAGGTCTTTGCTATTTCGGCAATCAGTAGGGTTTGTTGTTTACGAGGATTAAAATGCGTTAAATTCTCGCCGATGGCTTTATATGCTTGGCGAATAGCTTGCTTTAACTTATCAGATAACATTATTACTAGTTTCCAAAAAACATGAGAACGGTTACACTGCTGTATATATTAACAGGTTTAGACGTGTTACACGAAAAATTTAATGATAAAATGACAAATTTTATGACAACGGAAATTAATCGTGGTTTTTTACTGACACGACAAGTGCAAGATACGGCTAGGGGCCTAGAAATCACCCTATGGCTCAAAAATAATTCAGGTCCGCTGAAGCTTCAAATAAATAATGAATTAGCTGTTTTCTTTATTGAACATCATCATTTAGCAACAGCGCAACGTATACTAATTGACCAGCGAATTTCTCTAGAAAAATCCCAACAGTTACCACTAAAGACCTTTACTCAGCTAAAAGTAGCTGCACTGTACTTTTCCTCGATGCGCAGCTTTTACCGTGCGAGGGATGCCTTGAAATCACAACAAATAAAATGTTATGAAGATGATATTCGTGCTGATGATAGATTTCTGATGGAGCGCCATATTACCGCTGATATTGCTTATGTTGGCCAGTCTATAGACCGCTTTATAGGTAATCAGATAAATAGCGCTAAAAGTCATCTACTAGGTGATATTAGCGATAATCAAATAGCTGAACCCGATAAAACTTCTCAGAGCTATCAATTAGTAACGCAAGCCCAGTGCAAAAGGTCAGAAAAGCAAAATGAGATTAGCTTAACAATGCTATCCATTGATATAGAGTGCTCAATGGAAGGCGAGCTATACTCCATCGGTTTATATGCGTTTAATCGTAACTCTTTAGGTATTAAAGAAGAGTTTAAACGGGTACTAATGATTGGTGAGCCGGAATTAAATTGTGCAGCTTATATTCAGTGGCAAGTTGATGAAAGGCATTTACTGGTGCAGTTCATTGATGAAGTCAATTTATTTGATGCCGATATTTTTATAGGCTGGAATGTCATTAATTTTGATTTTACGTTACTACAAAAACGCTGTGATTTATATGGTATTAAGTTTGCCATCGGTCGTGACGGCAGTAAGCCTTATTGGCGTACTAATGCAAATAATAGTGACCAACATTTTATTGAAATAGCTGGGCGTGTAGTCCTTGATGGCATCGACTTGCTAAAAACAGCGACGTATAACTTTACTAGTTTTTCACTCGATAATGTCGCACATAGTTTACTTGGGCTGGGTAAAAAAGTCGTTGATGTCGACAATAGAGTACAAGAGATCACCGATAACTTTAACCATAATAAACCCGCATTAGCGGCGTATAATCTTGAAGATTGCCGATTAGTTTGGTTAATATTTGAAAAAACACAGTTACTCGCTTTTGCACAATTAAGATCACAACTGACCGGGCTTGCCATAGATAGAGTAGGAGGTTCAGTTGCCGCATTTACCAATCTTTACTTACCAAAATTGCACCGCAGTGGTTATATAGCGCCAAATATGGGCGATGGTGTCTCGGGTTTGATCTCCCCTGGTGGCTATGTCATGGATTCTATTCCCGGTCTATATGACAATGTACTGGTGTTAGATTTTAAGTCTTTGTATCCCAGTATCATTCGTACTTTCAAAATTGATCCCATGGGTTTAATTGAAGGCTTACAAGAGATGAATGCTCAGAAATCAACTAACGAAAAAGTATCGCAACGTAAAGAAGATAATCGAGCTCTTGTTATTAGTGGCTTTGATGGCGCCTATTTTTCAAGAAAAGCACACTTTTTACCTGATATTATTGAATCACTTTGGTTTGAACGTGATAAAGCCAAACAGCAAAAAAATGCCGCATTGTCACAAGCCATAAAAATTATAATGAATAGTTTTTATGGGGTCTTGGGCTCAACAGGTTGTCGTTTTTTTGATCCGAGATTATCGGGCTCTATTACTAAACGAAGTCATGAGATTTTAAAGAAAACCAGTATGTGGATTGAAAACCTAGGGCATCAAGTTATCTACGGTGATACCGACTCCATCTTTGTTTCCATTGGTGCAGACAAATCAAAGCAGCAAGCAAATGATTTAGGTATTGAATTACAAAATTTCATTAATGAAAAATGGCAACTTACCTTAAAGCAAGACTTTAAAATTAGCTGCCAATTAGAAATTGAATATGAAACGCATTTTACTAAGTTTTTAATGCCAAGAATACGTGGCCTTAATCATACTAAAGATCAAAAGGTTATCGGTACCAAAAAGCGCTACGCAGGCTTATCTAACGGAGAGATTATCTTTAAGGGCTTGGAAACTGTTCGAAGTGATTGGACCGCGTTAAGTAAAGACTTTCAACAAGAGTTATATCGATTAGTTTTTAATGATGAACCTATTGAAGCGTACATTAAAAAGGTAGTGAATGAACTCAAACAAGGACACCATGACGAAAAATTAGTTTATCAGAAAAAAATAAGACGTAAGCTAAGTGATTACGTTAATACACCGCCTCATATTAAAGCGGCATTGATTGCTAATACAAAGCTCGAGGCTCAAGGTAAAAAGCAAAAATATCAACATAGAAGTACTATTCGATATGTCATTACTTTGGATGGTGTACAGCCGTTAGAGTTTAGGACAAGTAAACTCGATTACGACTTTTATGTAGAGAAACAACTTAAACCAATAGCGGATGATATTCTACCTTTCATTGGGAAAGACTTTGAGTCCATTACAGGCGATCAAATGGGACTTTTTTAACCATCGCTTCAGCGTGACTGTCGATATATCTATTCGGTATATGTATTTTCATTTTATTGTTAACTAATTCTAGCCAGTTAAGTCTATACAGGTTATAAATACGGTATAAAAGTTTTAGATGGCTAGATAGCTGAAATTAAATCTCATGCCCTAGAACTCAATCCCTTTAATGGAGGTCAATATGAAACAAGATACTAAGATAGTAAATGCTGGACGTAGTGCTAAATGGACTAATGGAGTGGTTAATCCTCCTGTTACTCGTGCATCTACCGTCGTTTTTAATACCGTTGCAGAAATGAATAATGCGGTTGCCAATAGACATAATCAAACGATGGTTTATGGGCGACGTGGTACCAATACGTCGTTTGCTTTTAGTGATGCCATGACTGAGTTAGAAGGTGGCGCAGGTTGTGCTTTATATCCATCAGGTACCGCAGCGATCACCAATGCTATTTTAGCCTTTGTTAAGCAGGGCGACCACATATTAATGGTGGATAGTGCCTATGAACCTACCCGTGATTACTGCGATAAAATATTAACTAAAATGGGCGTCAGTACTACCTATTATGACCCTATGCTTGGTGCTGATATTGAAGCATTGATTCAAGATAATACCAGTCTGATTTTTTTAGAATCACCGGGCTCTATTACTATGGAAGTGCAAGACGTTCCCGCTATTAGTGCTGTTGCACATAAACATGATTGTATTGTCATGCTTGATAATACTTGGGGGGCAGGCATTAACTTTAAGCCATTTGATTATGGCGTTGATGTGAGCGTACAAGCGGCAACAAAATATATCGTCGGTCATTCAGATGTTATGTTAGGTACGGCAACCGCGATAGAAAAATACTGGCCACAGCTTCGTGATTACAGTTATTTGATGGGGCAATGTACTTCCCCAGATGATTTATATCTTGCTTTACGCGGTATTCGTACACTTGGCGTTAGGTTAAAACAGCATCAGCAAAGTGCACTAAAGGTTGCTAACTGGTTACAGACACGACCTGAAGTCGCTAAAATTTTACATCCAGCTTTTGATTCTTGTCCGGGACATGAATTTTTCAAACGAGATTTTGAAGGATCTAACGGTTTATTCTCTTTTGTTCTTAATTGCGGCAATAAAGTGGCATTAACTGCGTTTTTAGATGGTCTGCATCATTTTAAAATGGGCTATTCTTGGGGAGGTTTTGAAAGCTTGATATTAGGTATCACTAATGTAAATGCTATTCGTAGTGCGACAACTTTCGACTGTGAATATCCGTTAATTCGTCTTCATATCGGCTTAGAAGATGTTGACGATTTGCTTGAAGATTTATCGAAAGGTTTTGACCGTTTTAATGAAGTACTTTCCAATTCATAAATGGCATAAACCTATTGGCGTACTTTTAAACTAACGAAGCGTGATACTGTCAGGCTTCGTTAGTGATTGCATTTACCTAGTCGAATAACACTTACTTTCTTCCAATACCAATACCAATACCAATACCAATACCAAAAGTCAGCTATTGCTCAATCGAGTGCCTTGCCTCTAAGCCTTTTAATTCTCGCTGAGTGGGAAAAAACTTAATCAACTTGGTATTACTATTAAATATCGGTTGAAGCCAGTTTTACCACATAAAATAAACAGTCATTTATAGCAGTACTCTTATTGGTTGTCGCTTTAAATAGACGTAGATTATGTCGGCAAACTAATTGATTATCTCTAGCGTAAAAGTATTCATTAAGTACGTCTTTACCACTCTTATCTATAAGTTGTAAGTTATCAAGGCCATTACCATCAATCCAACCTAGCATTTCATCTTGATGGGCACTACCAAAGTTAAAGCACTCAATATTTTCTTTAAGGGTGACGCCACTATAACCCTCATCATGTTGAGCGTAAGATAATTTGGTTTGTGCTTTTAATTGCAAGCGTAGTGGACGATAAATGACTTCTACTGGCTTTTCTTGTTGTATGTAACCAATACTTTCGCACTTAGCAACTTGTGAAATACCTGAAAAAGCGATTTCATGGGCTTGCTCATCTTGGCAGCCACCGCATTCAATGGTAATGAATGGACAATTGAAACTTTGCTCCATAATCGAACCCATATTTAAATCAGATAGTATGAGGGTTTGACAAAATAATGAGGCAAGCGATAGCACTTCTGTAGTTACCACCGAACTAATTGAAAACGTGGGACCTGGACTTGAAGAATTGTGAAGGTCGATCACCATTTCAGGGTTAACTTCCCTGATAGCTTGTTCAATCAATGATGCTCGTTGACAATAACCTCTTTGCCCATCACGACATACAAAAGAGCAATCTTTACCAAAACAACGGTTAATGTCCATGCCACCATTAACAAAACGCTGGCTAAATAATGGTTTAGCGGTCGCGGCTTCTACCGAACAGATAATAAAACGTAGATTTGTGCACGGTTTATCTTGCGCTAAAATCTCAGTTAAGTAGCGATGCATGGCGATTAAACCTGAAGGCTCATTACCATGAAGCAGTGTCGTAAACACCCGACATTTATCCGGATCAGTCCCTGATATATCAATAACGGTTGGTCCTGTCATCGATAAAAGAAATTGTTCGTAATCCGCATGCAAATCTTGCCATGTAGGATCTTTTAAATAGTTGATTTCACTAAAATCTATATCCATAGTGCTGCCTAAGTCGTGTTTGTTTTTTGTATAAATTCCTTATTAGGACTAAGGATGTCACACTTGTAGCTACTAGGAGGTTGATTAAGGTCAATAAAATGTAGTAAAGGCGTGATTTATATTTATATGGCGGTAAACTACTAATACATTTGCACTCACCTCTAATAAGAGACTCTACTATGAATGAAGAAACAATTTTTTCTAAAATTATTCGTCAAGAAATTCCAACGCCTTTGCTATATCAAGATGAATTAGTTACTGCTTTTCGAGATATTTCTCCCCGTGTCGATACTCATATACTCATTGTTCCCAATAAGCACATTGCCACTATTAATGATGTGACCAGTGACGATGAACTCACCTTAGGACGTATGATTACGGTAGCTAAAAAATTGGCCAAGGAAGAGGGGATTGATGAGAATGGCTACCGATTAATTATCAATTGTAATAGTGATGGTGGGCAAGAGGTTTACCATATTCATATGCACTTATTAGGTGGTCAACCATTAGGTGCTATGTTATCGCTGTAGAAAAAGGATAGCTTGAGAAACAAAGTCAGTATGCGATAAGTCGCTAGATTAGTACGGTCAAAGACAATGAAATCATTTAATTATTAGCGCATACTTCTTTACAGCATCCATTAAATGGTTATTTTTGTGAATTGGAAAGAATTACTAGAAAATAGAAATCGTTTATTTTGGCTAGCCCATACCGCGGGCTGGTTTGGCTTTGCTTTTGTGCATTATCTTGGCTCATTGCAGCATGATTTACGTGATATCTTTGTGATAATTATTTTTCTTAATGCTTATGCAGGCTGGTTGTTTACTGTCCCGCTGCGTTATATTTATCGTAAAGCGTGGAACTTTCCCCCGATTAAGATTGCCTTAGTTGTCATTTTTTCATCATATTTTACTGGTGTACTGTGGCAAATTGTAAAAAATATAAACTACTGGGAAATATACAAACATGGGTATGAACCAGAGTTTTGGTATATGTATACCCAAAATACTTTAGGATCCTTTTACATTATTTTAAGTTGGAGCGGTCTATATTTCGGTAGTAAATACTATCAAATGTTACAGGTAGCAAAACAAAATGTTTTAAAAGCTAACGCGGTTGCTCATCAAGCACAGCTAAAAATGTTGCGCTATCAACTCAATCCTCATTTTTTGTTTAATACGCTCAATGCTATTTCAACGCTTATTTTGGTAGAAGAAAATAAAACGGCAAACTCAATGGTCACTAAGCTCAGTGAATTTTTACGTTATTCACTGGATAAAGACCCCATGAAAAAAGTCACTTTGGAATCTGAGATACAAGCGTTGCAGTTGTATCTAGCTATCGAACAAGTTCGTTTTGAAGATAGGTTACATCTTAATTTTCAAATAAATGATAATTGCCAACAAGCGCTAGTTCCCAGCATGATTTTACAGCCATTAGCTGAAAATGCGATAAAACATGCTATTGCCGTACAAGAGCAGGGCGGTAGTATTACTATTTCCATTAATCGCTTTGCCGATGATTTATTGATAGAAGTGGCAGATAATGGGCCTGGCGCAGATATTATTAATGGAAATTTGCACCGTGAAAGTGGTGTCGGTTTAGTAAATACACGTGAACGTTTACAAGCTTTGTATAATGAAAAATTCTCGTTAGTTGTTTCCCATAATCAACCTTCTGGTGTTAAAGTAAATATTCGTATGCCATTTCAGTTAAATTAATAGATAACAAACATTATTTAGCTTTATAGGAATACACCGCAAAAGTTTGTGTGAAACCATTACTTAGGAATTTTTTATGTCCCTATCAACCATTATCGTTGATGATGAACCGTTGGCTCGTAAGGGCTTAGCAATACGTTTACAGGCACATGATGATATTAACGTTATTGAGCAGTGCTGTAACGGCAGAGAAGCATTAGAGGCGATACGAGCTTATCAAGTGGACCTTATGTTTCTTGATATTCAAATGCCAGGACTTAACGGCTTTCAAGTATTAGAAAGTATTATCGAACAAGGCTTAGCTATGCCAGTCGTGGTATTCGTTACCGCATTTGACCAATACGCTTTAAAAGCTTTTGAAGTACACGCGTTAGATTATTTATTAAAACCAGCGGATGAAGAACGATTATCGCAAACAATTGAAAAGATACAACACTACTTTAAAAGCAGTGCTGATAGCGCTCATAAATCGAAGCTCGTTCGTTTAGTGAGTGATGTTACGGGTAATGACTATCATAAAATTTTGTCGGAATTGGACAATGATCAAGAATTAACGCTATCTAGCTATTCTGATGTATTGGCAATAAAGGATGCGGGGGAAGTTAATCGTGTACCGGTAAAAGATATTCTTTGGATTGATGCTGCGGGTGATTATATGTGTGTTCACACCTTGTCTGATAAACCAAATAGCACCAATGAAAATACTTATATCTTAAGAAAAACGATGAAAGAGCTTGAGGTTTGTTTAGACCCTAAACAGTTTATTCGCAATCATAGATCAACCATAGTAAATAAACACGTAATTGATAAATTCTGTAGCCAAGTAAACGGTGAGTACTTTTTAGTATTGAAAAATGGTAAAGAGTTAAAAGTGAGTCGCAGTTACAAAGATAAAGTAAAACAGGCCGTTAATAACTAATTGCTTTTTAAGCGTTTATTAAGTGTAGTTACAACCAGTAAACAGACATTCTAAAAAAGCGCCTTTCTCTATTGACTAGAGAAATCGCTTTTTTTATGTTATTCATTCGCTGATTATATTTTAACTTATTCATTTTTAGTGTTAATTATTCAGTAATGACTGCCATTGCATAAGGTATACAAAACTATTCATTTATTTGCCAAAATATTGAATATATGGCCATTGTTTGCGTAAAAATCCAATTCTTCCATGATATACTCAAAACACTATTCTGTTTTATAAAAAAGTTAAGTCGTTATGCTTCCCCATATTAGCCATAAAAATCATCTTCCGCCTTTATACACCGATTTTATTAGTTCATTAAAAGACAAAAACTTTACTGGTGATATTAATGCCAGTTACAGCGCGAGACTTGTCGTCGCAACCGACAACAGCATTTATCAGCAGTTGCCGCAATTAGTTATTCACCCGCGTACTAAAGCCGATATAGCATTACTGGCAAAAACAGCGAGTAACGAGCAATATCAGAGTATAAAGTTTAGCGCGCGTGGCGGTGGTACAGGTACTAACGGTCAAAGTTTAACCCCCGGTGTTGTCGTTGATTTATCTAAATACATGAATAAAGTGTTAGAGATCAATGTTGATGAAAAGTGGGTACGTGTCGAAGCTGGTGTGGTTAAAGACCAGTTGAATGATTACTTACGCCCCCATGGTTTTTTCTTCGCTCCTGATTTATCTACCTCAAACCGAGCTACTGTTGGCGGTATGATCAATACTGATGCGTCTGGACAAGGCTCATTAGTGTATGGCAAAACATCTAACCATGTATTAGCCCTTGAATCAGTATTGGCAAATGGTGAGGTTTTTAAGACTGAACCTATGAATTTAGCACAAGCACAAAACTTAGCTGAATTAGCAAGTAGTCATGGTCACACGTATGCACAAATTATGACGCAGGTACTTAGCTCATGCATTGAAAATCGTGAGTTGGTGTTAAAGACCTTCCCGCGATTAAATCGTTTTTTAACAGGTTACGATTTAGAGAATGTATTAAAAGCAAATGATGAAGGTGAAATCATCGGCGTTGATTTATCACGTTTGATCACTGGATCTGAAGGCTCATTAGCATTCGTCTGCGAAGCAAAGTTAAATATTAATCCTATTCGTGTGGCGAAAACACTCATTAATATCAAATACGATAGTTTTGATTCTGCACTTCGTCATTCTCCAGCATTGGTTGAAGCTAAAGCAACATCGGTAGAAACGATTGATTCACGGGTACTAAACCTCGCTAAGCAAGACATTGTTTGGCATAGCGTCAGTGAGTTAATTACTGACGTACCTGGTAAAGTTATGGATGGTATTAACGTTGTTGAATATAACGGCGATAGCATCGCCGGTTTAGCTGATCAGGTTGCCGTGCTTACCTCAGGCCTTGATGATTTGATTAGTCAAAATGGCACAGATAGCTCTTTATCAAATAGGGGCGTTATTGGTTACCAAGTGACGTCTGATCTTGCTAGCATTAACAAAATTTATGCGATGCGTAAAAAAGCGGTTGGTTTGTTAGGTAAAGCAGAGGGCAGTCAAAAACCGTTAGCCTTCGCCGAAGATACTGCTGTACCGCCCGAAAATCTTGCCGATTTCATTGGTGAATTTCGCGCGTTGCTTGATGGTTATCAATTAAATTATGGCATGTTTGGTCATGTCGATGCTGGCGTGTTACATGTGCGTCCTGCCCTTGATATGTGCGATCCGGAGCAAGAAAAATTATTACGCACTATCTCCGATGAAGTCGTTAAGTTAACCGCCAAATATGGTGGTCTTATGTGGGGCGAACATGGTCGAGGTTATCGGTCTGAATACGGCCCAGCATTTTTTGGTGAGCAATTATTTAATGAGCTGAGAAAAATAAAAGCGGTCTTTGATCCCCATAATAAAATGAATCCAGGAAAAATTTGTACGCCACTTGATTCTAACGAGCAATTAGTTAGCGTAGATGATACCAAACGTGGTTTCTTTGATAGACAAATCCCAGTGACAGTTAAAGAGTCGTTTACCGCCGCATTAGATTGTAACGGTAATGGTTTATGTTTTAATTATGATGCTGACAGCCCAATGTGTCCATCGAGCAAAATTACCCGAGACCGACGTCATTCGCCTAAAGGTCGTGCTGGTTTAATGCGTGAATGGCTGCGCTTATTAGAAAAACAAGGTGTTGATATTCTAAAACTAGAAGACAACATCAATACCTCAAAAAGTATTTGGTCAGTAAAAGAGATACTAACGAATGCTGTCGATAAATTACGACTTAATTTTATTAGTAAACCACAACAAGATGAACAGGGTAATGGCGATTTCTCCCATGAAGTGATGGAAGCCATGCAGGGCTGTTTAGCGTGTAAAGCCTGTGCCAGTCAGTGTCCAATTAAAGTTGATGTGCCTGATTTTAGATCGCGCTTTATCAATATATATTACTCCCGTTATGCGAGACCATTAAAAGATCATCTTGTTGCTAACGTTGAAATATTAGCGCCACTGATGGCAAAAGCCCCTAAAATAGTTAATGCGGTACTCAATACTAAGCTATATGACAAGCTCTCAGCCAAAACGATTGGCTATGTTAATACACCTTTGCTTTCTGTACCGACCTTGAAAAAGCAAGTGAAAAAAGCCGGATTTTCAGGCTTTGATTTAAGTAAATTACAGGGGTTAACCACAGAGCAGCGCAAAGGTTATGTACTGATAGTACAAGACCCGTTCACCTCGTTTTATGATGCCAATACAGTACAAAGTATGATGGACTTGATCAAAAAACTAGGGTTAGAGCCTATTTTATTACCCTTTAAGCCCAATGGCAAAGCGCAACATGTTAAAGGTTTTTTAGCGCGTTTTGCTAAAACCGCAAAATCAAGTAGTGATTTCTTAAACCAACTTGCAGCGCTTGATATCCCTATGTTGGGGATGGATGCGTCAATGGTATTGTGTTATCGCGATGAATACGCGAAAACCTTAAAAGAAAAACGTGGTGACTTTACCGTATTACTTGCTCACGAATGGTTGTTGACCTTTATCAAAAAAGATACTGTTTTTAAAGCTGGATTGTGCTCAACAGACGCCTCATCAGAGCAATCAAAAGTGCTTTCTACAGGCATTTCTAAAGGTAAAGCCTTCAAGCTTTTCTCACATTGCACTGAGAAAACAGCACTAGTGAACAGTGAGAACGAATGGCAAACAATCTTTGAACACTTTGGTTTAGCATTAGAAAAAGTCAGTGTCGGTTGTTGTGGCATGGCAGGCACTTACGGCCATGAAAAAGCTAACCTAGACAACTCCAAAGGTTTATTTGAATTAAGCTGGCAGCCTAAGGTAGAAGCGTTAGACAGTGAACAAATTTTAGCCACTGGTTTTTCTTGTCGTTCGCAGGTTAAACGTTTCAGTGACTTAAAAGCTAGACATCCTGTTGCAGCTATACTTGCGGCTATGCAATAAAATACTTTTATGTCATTCATTGTGCACTTTTTTCGTCTTTTTTTTAGTCACGAAATCTATCGGACCTTTATTGCTATCAATGGCGATAAAGGTCATGACTTCGGGGTACTTTGCTGCGGGATAGATTATCTTTCTAACCAGCCACTGCCACATGTATCTGATTGGTAACAGCGCTATAGAGCAGAAATATACCATATATCGCATTATTTCATTAAAAGCCGCTATTACTCCTACCTAAAGCTAAGTTTTCGTGTAAAATCAACCGCATTTTTATTATTTACATTAGTCTATTGGTAAATGGCTTACCCAACTGGCCTTTTTTCATAAGAAAGCTAATTAAAGTCGTTTATTTACCCCGTTTTAGAGGAAATCATGAACTTAGACACCACCACTATAGATAGCATTGTAGCGCAGGCTGAAGTTGCCATTGCACAAGCATCAGACCCAACGGCACTTGATCAAGTGCGAGTTAACTTTTTAGGGAAAAAAGGTTTATTCACCGAACAAATGAAAGGTTTAGGTAAATTACCGAAAGAAGAAAAACCTAAAATGGGACAAGTAATTAATATTGCTAAGCAAGCAGTACAAAAATTACTTAACGAACGTGGTGAATTATTACGTGCTCAAGAGATTAAAGAAAAGCTAGCGGCAGAGTCTATTGATGTCACCCTTGCGGGTCGTGGCACTCAAATCGGTGGTTTACACCCGGTAACACGCACTATTGCACGCATTGAAAGTTTCTTTGGTGATTTAGGTTTTGAAGTTAAAGACGGTCCTGAAGTTGAAGATGATTATCACAACTTTGATGCCTTGAATATTCCTGAGCACCATCCAGCACGTCAAGATCATGATACTTTCTATTTTAATCCAAAATTAGTTTTACGTACGCAAACATCTGGCGTTCAAATTCGTACTATGGAAGTTGAAAAACCGCCTTTACGTATAATCTCTCCAGGTAAAGTATACCGTAACGATTACGATCAAACCCATACGCCAATGTTTCATCAAGTTGAAGGCTTGATGGTAGATAAAGACGTTAGCTTTACTCACCTTAAAGGCATTTTGCATGACTTCTTGCATCATTTCTTTGAAGAGGAAGTAGAAATCCGTTTCCGTCCTTCTTATTTCCCCTTCACTGAACCATCTGCTGAAGTAGATATTATGGGTAAAAATGGTAAGTGGTTAGAAGTATTAGGTTGTGGCATGGTGCACCCAAATGTTTTACGTAGTGTTGGTATAGATCCAGAAGTTTACACAGGTTTTGCTTTTGGCATGGGCGTTGAGCGCTTAACTATGCTGCGTTATGGCGTAAATGATTTACGTGCATTCTTTGAAAATGATCTTCGCTTCTTAAAACAGTTCAAGTAGGAAAACTCATAATGAAATTTAGTGAATCTTGGTTACGTGAGTGGGTTAATCCTACACTTTCTTCTGATGAATTAGCGCATCAAATAACAATGGCTGGCCTAGAGGTTGATGGAGTTGAACCGGTAGCTGGCGAGTTTAGCGGTGTTGTTATTGGTGAAGTGGTTGAATGTGGCCCTCACCCTGATGCTGATAAATTACAAGTAACAAAAATTAGTTTAGGCGATTACAGTTCAGCTACCGTTGAAAAAGGCGAATTAGTTACTATCGTTTGTGGTGCAAAAAACTGCCGTTTAGGTTTAAAAGTAGCGGTTGCAACCGTGGGCGCGGTTCTACCGGGCGATTTTAAAATTAAAAAAGCAAAATTACGTGGTGTACCTTCTTTTGGTATGTTGTGTAGTGAATCTGAAATTGGTTTAGCCGATGACTCAGATGGCATTATGGAATTAGCCAATGATGCCCCATTAGGGCAATGTGTCCGTGAATATTTAGATTTAAACGACGTGACTATTGATGTTGATTTAACGGCTAACCGTGGTGATTGTTTAGGTCTTAAAGGTTTAGCACGCGAAGTCGGTGTGTTGAACTCATTAGAAGTTACTGAACCAACCATTACTGCTGTAGTGCCAACGATTGATGATGCGCTTGCTATCAATATTGACGCGGTTGAGGCATGTCCTCGTTATTTAGGTCGTGTTATTAAGGGTATTAACCCTAATGCAACGACACCACTTTGGATGGTAGAAAAGCTTCGTCGTTGTGGCACTCGTTCAATAGACCCTGTTGTTGATGTAACAAACTACATTTTGCTTGAATTGGGTCATCCAATGCATGCTTTCGATTTAGCAAAGTTAGACGGTAGCATTAACGTACGTTTCGCTAACAAAGACGAAAAGTTAACATTATTAGATGAAAACGAAGTTACGTTAAAAGAAGGCACTTTAGTTATTGCTGATGAGTCAAAAGCATTAGCAATGGCCGGAATTTTTGGTGGTCTTGAGTCAGGTGTTACCAATAGCACCACAGATATCTTTTTAGAAAGTGCATTTTTTGCGCCGTTAGCGATTTTAGGTAAAGCACGTCAATACGGCTTGCATACCGACTCTTCACATCGTTATGAACGTGGTATAGACCCAACGTTACAGCATGATGCAATAGAACGAGCGACTGAACTGTTACTTACAATTGTTGGTGGTCAAGCAGGACCTGTTGTTGAAGCTAAATCTGATGCTAACATTCCGCAAACAAAAGACGTGAGCTTACGTCGTAAAATGTTAGATAGTCGTATTGGTCATCATATTGAAGATGCACAAGTAAGCGAAATACTTACTCGCCTTGGTTTTACTGTGAGTACAACAGGTGATGGCGAAGATAAAGTATGGCAAGTAGTGGTAGCCGCTTACCGTTTTGATATTAAAATCGAAGTCGATTTAATTGAAGAAGTGGCGCGTATTTATGGCTATAACAACATTCCAAATATTTCGCCAAAAGCAACGTTGAAAATGTGTGAGAAAAAAGAAGCTAAACTTTCTTTATCAAACCTAAAACAAGTTTTAGTGAATCGTGATTATCAAGAAGCGATCACTTATAGTTTTGTTGATCCCAAAGTTCAAGCCTTATTACACCCAGGTCAAGAGGTGATGACGTTACCACACCCAATTTCTTCTGAAATGTCGGTAATGCGCTTAAGTTTATGGACAGGCTTGTTACAGTCTATGGTTTATAATCAAAACCGTCAGCAAGGCCGAGTACGTTTATTTGAAACCGGTTTACGTTTTGTTCCTGATGAGAATAGTGAAAACGGTGTTCGTCAACAAAATATGATAGCGGGTGTTATTAGTGGTCAGCGGGTTGATGAACATTGGAGCATGGAAAAAGCGGCAACCGACTTTTATGACATTAAAGGTGATGTTGAAGCGTTATTAGCATTGACTTGTGATGCTAATGGTTATGAGTTTTCAAAAGCTGAGATTGATGCGTTACATCCAGGTCAAACGGCTAAAATCACTAAAAATGGTGTTTTTGTCGGTTGTGTTGGAACCTTACACCCTGAATTAGAAAGAAAATTAGGCTTAAATGGACGAACATTAATTTTCGAGCTGTTATTGTCTGAAGTATTGATACAGAAAATCCCTGAAGCCACCGATATATCTCGCTTTCCTGCCAACCGTCGTGACTTAGCTATAGTAGTTAAAGAGGACATTGATGCAAAAAAAGTGTTACAACTTATTGAAAAGGTTGGCGGAAATTATTTAATTGATCTAAACTTATTCGATGTATACCAAGGTCAAGGGATTGAAGACGGTTATAAGAGTCTTGCTGTCGCCTTAGTATTACAAGATACAAAGAAAACTCTTGAAGAAAAAGACATTACTGATGTCATCGATAGAGTTGTTGAAACGTTACAAACAGAGTTAAATGCATCACTGAGGGACTAAGCAATGGCGCTTACCAAAGCAGAAGTAGCAGAACATTTATTTGAAAAAGTTGGGCTGAGCAAGCGCGACGCAAAGGATATGGTTGAAATCTTTTTTGAAGAGATTCGCGAGACCCTAGAGAGCGGCGATCAAGTCAAGCTTTCAGGTTTTGGTAACTTCGACCTGCGTCTAAAAAGCGAACGTCCTGGCCGCAACCCTAAAACAGGTGAAGATATTCCAATTTCTGCCCGTAAGGTTGTTACCTTTAGACCTGGCCAGAAACTGAAAAGCCGTGTTGAAGATGGAAATAGCGACTAATTATAGCGAATGTTAAATTCTCTATAAATAACTGAGCAAGTTTATTGTTCAGTTATCGTTCTTTATTCGGTACGTAATTCAGAACCTGTTGAACCAACAATAATAAAACCCGCATTAGTGAAAGCTAATGCGGGTTTTTGTTTGTTAAAAAGCAGTGAATAATGAACAATATTTATTTATTTATTTATTTATTAATTATTTGCCGTCATTCACTATTAAGCTTAATACGCTCGTTAGGGATGAAATTATCACTTTTGACTGTGCCCTTAGTGCTAACATCTATTTTCTTGATTAATGACTTAGCTTCGTTAATAGAAAGACTTACCGTGCCATTTTCTACATTGTTCTCGTTGAAAGCTAATTTATTTAACTTATCGAAAAGCGGACAGTTTTTTTGGTGTGTCTGCTTATTTGAAAATAATGCATATTGATACAAGTATTGTGTCGCAGCGAGGTAATTATGGTTAGTAATACAGGTTAAAAAATGGCTACGTAGTAATCTTTGTTCGCGCTTAGTGAGTTTATTAAATAAAGCAGATAAATAATGACGTTTTATAAATCCTACATAGGTAAGTGCTAGTAACAATATAACGATAACAAAGGCTATTATTGTTTCAACAGTGAAGTTAAGCCCTTTTAAGCGATTAGCAGGGTTAACTTGGCTTAATCCTTCACCACTAACACGCCATGAAGATGCTGGGATGAGCAAACGTTCAAGTGTGCTTGACTGGCTATTCCACCAGTAAATAACTTGTTCAGCAATTACATAATGTCCTGGCTCTTCAAAAATATAAGTATAAGACTCAACGCGTGTACCTAATAACGAACCTCGGTTCGATTTATCAAAAACTTGTGCTGTTTTGTGATAAATACTTACCCCATCTACCTCTGTTTTACCCTGGGTAGCTTCATTATTAACGACTAAGTTTATTGGCTTTATCATCATTGCCGGTATATCACTGGCGGTTATTGTTATCGTTTGCGTGATAGCGTCACCAACAGCATAGTCTTTTTCCTCATCGAACAGCCCATCAATACTAAGGGTTACCTGAGGGGATACGATGAAATCTTTAATTCCTGCGAGTGCTTGAGGTAATTCGACAGTAAAGCTACTTGCTTGCGTACTGAACTCGCCGCTAACGATGCCATCGCTTTCTGTATTAACAGATACTTTGACTGTGATTGGCGGAACTTGATAATCGCCTGATTTGGTAGGATACAAGGTGATTTCATGAGTTTGTATCGCCCACGTTTGACCCTTGATACGTTTGCTGCCATTTATGGTGATGGTATTGTTAGCCTGCATGACGACATTTGTCAGCGTGAAATGCTCAACTTGGCTACCTGTGGCAAACCATCTATCTGTTGATATCTCAATAGCGAGTACAAGTGCTTGTCCAACAATATGTTGTGGCTTTTGGTTGACCTTTAAGCTAATCGCTAACTTACCTTGAGTTACTAAATCGTCTATGTTTTTTGCTGCAATCGCGGTGGGTATTGCCGTTAGTTGACAAATAAGCAGCAAGAAAGTGAGTAGGGCAATAAATTTGTTATTCATTATCAGCTCCTTTGTTATCTATGACGATGTCATTCTTATCGCTATTTATTTTTTGATTATCTTTGTTAGTCTTAATCATTTGCTGCATATAAAATTTTTGCGATAAGAAATTAGCAGGATTCTTTTGTACTTGCCTTAACCACATCTCATTTAAATCGGGATCGAGCAGTAGTTGTTCAGCACTAAGCTGTTCTATTTCTTGCTCTATCGGCACTTCTTCGCGTTCTGCACCATCGCCTGTTTGTGGTTCATCCCCAAGCTCTTTTATCGATTCCCCATCCTCAGCTTTTTGACTGGCCGATAAACGGTTCACTTCATCAATAATTGCCTGAACAATTTTAATATTTGTTTGAGCGGCAAGGTTTTGTGGGGCAATAGTTAATATTTGTTGATATAAGTTACGGGCATTGATGTATTCACGACCATGAGCAAAAGCATTAGCCTTGGCTATTTGACTATCAATATCGTTAAATTGACCATAAAGAGTGACTGCATTTTTATACTTTTCTGCGCCATAACTGCTATAACCTTGCCATTGAGTACTCTTAAAGGTATTGCTTGCCTCTTGATAATGTCCCAAATTAAACAGTACTTGCCCTTGTTGATCACGGGTAAGCCACAAATCTGCGAACTGCTGTGGTTTAATATAGGCAAAGAGACAACTGGCTATGATGAAGGTACAAATTAACCACTTTTTTTTAAGGTAGCGCTTATTTAGGTATTGGTGTTGTTTGCTTGTGGTAGAAAAATTGAACCAATGAGTTGAACTTGATTTTACCATTGCAGCGTCCACCCTTTTCTAAACCAGAGCAAAAAAATACCCGCAACGACAAACAGCAGAGGGTAACCAGCGTCATGCCATGGCGTACTATTATCATCAAGGATAACAAGATTGTGCTTAATGTAGTGATTAACGCGTTCAACATCACTATTGTCATTGCTCATCAAAATCAAGCGACCATGACTCTCATTACTTAATGATTTAAGCTGCTCAAGTTGTAATGGAATGATATCAGTGGTTAATGGTTCAGACTCTTCTTCTAATGACTTACCAATGCCCCAGATAAGAAGTTGCGCTGATTGTTTGCCAAAATAATCTTTAAAAGCACTTATTGTATTACTGGTTGCGCCATCACCGACTAATAGCACAGTGCCCGGTACAGTCGTTGTAGCCAGAAAATTATCAACTAAAGGTAGGATGGTTTCAGGTAACTTACCTGAAACAGGCATGATTTTTTCATTCAATGCATCGAGAAAGTGTCGAATCATCTCTCTGTCATTAGTAATCGGCATGACCACATGAGCACTACCAGCAAAAGCGACGAGCGCTGTTTTACTATCACCTCTGAGTGCAAGTAATTCGATGATTTTTTGTTTTGCGCGCAGTAATCGTGAAGGCTGGACGTCACCTTGCTCCATGGTTTGTGACACATCAAGTGCAATGATAAGTGCTGCATTATTCTCACTAAAAGGTGAGGCTTGCTGCTGCCAAGTAGGTCCCATGAGTACAATACAAAGTGGGATAGACAATATTATTGACATCTTTTTTGGGGACAACCAGTTGTTATTATTACCGCTCACCGTGAGGTGTGATAATACTTGTGCAGACATTAACGACCGCCATTGCGCTAAACTATCATCGCGCAATGAAAATGAGCGAATGATGTAAACAATAATGATGAATGCCAGCAACCAATAAGGGCGTAGAAAATGAAAGTGTTGCATGCTACTAAAAAATAGCGAGATATCATCACTCATGAAGTACCTCCTTGGTAACTGAACTACTTAAATTACGCTGCTTGGCTAATTGTAGACGGATGCGAATATTGACAATAAATAGAGCCAGCAGATAAATACTGACAAATAACACGATAGGGTAGTGATGAATGCTGACTCTTGGTCTAAAAGATAAAGAGTCAAACTGTTGTGGTTCAAGTTGATCAATCTCGGCATAAACAGCTAACAATTCATCGCTGTTAAGCGCTTGAAAACTCTTACCTTGCGTTACTTTGGCCATATTAGCTAATACCTCAATATCTACTTTCTCTTCGCCAACGGCCGTTGGATCGCCAATCGCTATGGTATATATCTTAATATCATGAGCAGCGGCAACTTTAGCTGCTTCGACTGGCGGAACTTTTGAAGCGGTATCATTGCCATCGGTTAAGACAATTAAAACGCGGTTTTGAGTATCAGATTGCTCAAAAACACTGATGGCTAAACCAATAGCATCACCAAAAGCGGTACTTTGACCTGCCATACCAATATCACTTTCGTTTAGTAAGGCTTGCCAGGTGGCTATATCATCAGTAAAAGGTGCTTGTAAATAAGGCGCATCACCAAAAAGTATTAATCCTAACCTGTCATGCTCGCGGTTTTTAACAAACGTATTGAGTACATGTTTAACAGCGACCAAGCGATTAACCCGCTCAGGTTTTGCTGTGGGAATGTTTGTCGCATTAGGTAGGGTAAAATCTTCAACTGACATAGAGCCTGATAAATCGACGGCTATCATTAAATCCCGTGCAGATTTTTCTTGGTTAATAGGCGCACCAATCATTTCAGGTTTAGCGATAGCTGTGACGATACAAAGCCAGGAAAAAGCTACTATGAGCCGTTGAATATTATTGCGATTGAGTAACACGGCGCCACTTTGTGGCTTTTCACCCGTTACGTCAACAAGGCGAGCAAAGTAGGGCACCTTGATTGATGATTTACGTTCTTTATATGCAGGAGCAAAGAGCGTTACAAAAACGGGCGCGACTAATAAGACAAATGCCCAAGGGTAAACAAATTCAATCATGTTTGTTCCCCTAAATCATGTTGTAAGCTTTCGTCATTGAGCTGGTGATATTGGATCCATAAAGAAATTTGTTGGTAAAGCTGTTTTACCGCGCCATTGAATTTACTATCGTTAAGATCAAGTTGAGGGATATAAGCAAGTTGCGCAAGTAAATTCGAACATGAAAAAGGTGAATAACTCAAAGAATTTTGAATCTGGCTAAATTGACTTTTTCCACAATTATTATCTAACCAAGTAACCCAAGTTTTCCCCGTTAATCCGGTGATATATTGGCGGCGTTTATTTACAGCCGTATAGCCTTTCGCGTTGCTGCCATTGTGGCAACAAACTTCATTAGCAATTAACGCTGTTTTACGTAATAAAGCGGGTAATTGTCTTATATCGTCTTCATTGCTTAACGAGCATTGCGAAAGCCAGGCGAGCGCTTCACGGCGATAGGCATTCGCTTGGTAAGTTTTGTATGATTGATAAGCTTTCTTGATAATGAGCATTGTCAGCAAAATAAAAAGTAATTGCCAGCCAATGGTTTGCGGCCAAAAGCTGATCGTCTCGGGCGCTTTTGTTTCGACAATCGCTTCAAGTAAATAATTACCCCAAGGTTTTTCAAAACTCATATTTTAGCTCCACCTTTACCACCAGCTTTACTTAATACTCTGTACCCAAGCGCTTTACGCAATTGTTGTTCAACAGGGGCAATAGTATCTATTTCAATTAATGGAATGCGATATTTCTTAGCGGCTTTTACATAACTGTCTAACTGTCGAGCGATTTCAGCTTGATAATTTTTTTGCACTTGTTTCTTTTCAGAAGAAAACTGAATTTGTTGTACGCCATCACTGACAATCATTTGTGACATTTTTGGTAAGGTCTGTTCTAAGGGATCAAAAATATGACAAGCAATAACTTCATTATGTTGTCTTAATTGCTTAATAAAATCGGTGCTTTTTTCGTTAAAACCGTGTCCATCGCCAATTAAAATAATTAAGCCATTATGACTTGATACTTTATTTAAGGTCGCCAACATTTTGTTATAGGACTCGCTATCATCAGTTTGTTGATGGGTATTATTTTTAATCGATGTGTCGATGGATAACTCGTGGTTTTTCTTCAACACTTCAGACAGAAGATTAACAACATGTTGTTTGCCGCGTTTGGCGGGAATTACTTTAGTTTGTTGGTCATTGTAAATAACGGCGCCAATACGGTCGCCACTATCACTTATTTGCCAAGCTATTAAGGCGGAAAGCTCCGCGGCAATCACTGATTTCATTTTATTTGAGCTACCAAAGAACATCGTCATACGTTGATCTATGGCTAGAAATACATTGCGCTCACGTTCTTCAGTGAACACTTTAATATGGGGCTTGCCCGTTCTTTGTGTAACTTTCCAATCCATTGAGCGAATATCATCGCCCGGTCGATAATGGCGTAGCTCTTCAAAATTTAATCCGCGGCCTCGAAGTTTAGAAACATTTTTACCACTTAAAGCGCTATTTGCCGGCTGATTGGGTGTAAAGGAGAAACCTTTAGCCAAATATTTTAGTCGTCGTAATTCATTTAAGTCAGCGTAAATTGTTGACGTGTCTTTAGATAAGTCTTTAGATAAGTCTTTAGAGAAGTCTTTAGACAAACCGCTAGTGTTATCTTTATTAGCAGGAGTGCTGGCGCTCATTTGAACCCCTTAGGCAACAGCCACCTGTTTAAGTATTTCATCTATCACCGCATCCGCAGTAATACCATCAGCTAAGGCGTCATAACTGAGCACTAAACGATGACGAAGTACCGCATGGGCAACAGAGCGAACATCATCAGGGTCAACAAAGTCTTTGCCGTTTAACCATGCTTGCGCTCGGGCACATTTGTCAATAGCGATACTAGCTCTTGGACTTGAGCCAACCGTTAACCACTGCTGTAAAGGAGAGTCAGGATAGCGTTCGGGCTTTCTTGTTGCCATAACAATGGCAACAATGTAATCAATGATAGCTTGGCTACAATGAATAGTATGAATTTCATCTCGTGCGGTAAAAATGTGTTCAGGACTGATATTTTCAACCGATTGAAGGCTTTTTTCTTCGCTACGTACTAATTTAATTATGGCAGCTTCAGCGGCATCATCAGGATAATCAAGATTAATTTTCATGATGAATCGATCCATTTGCGCTTCAGGTAACGGGTAAGTCCCTTCTTGCTCAATGGGGTTCTGAGTCGCTAACACCATAAATAATTCAGGTAATTTGTAGGTTTTACCGGCAACGGTGATTTGTCTTTCTTCCATCGCCTCTAAAAGTGCAGCTTGTACTTTGGCGGGTGATCTATTGATTTCATCAGCAAGTAATAGGTTGTTAAAAATAGGGCCTTGCTGGAAAGTCAGTACAGGTTTGCCATTAACTTCTTGATAAACCTCAGTACCCGTAACATCAGAGGGTAATAAATCCGGGGTGAATTGCACCCGGCCTAGATCAACAGCAAGGGAGCGCGCTAAGGTTTTAATTGAGCGTGTTTTTGCTGTGCCGGGCAAACCTTCTAATAGAATATTACCATTGGTTAATAAGGCAATAAGTAGTGAGTCAACAACATGAGACTGACCAATAACCGATTGCTCAATTTGTGCTTTTAATAACTGTAACTGCGCGAGTGAATTAGACTTGTTAGCCGTGTGGTTATTCACTTGGTCACTTGTTTGCTCATTAGTTTGGTCACTCATAAAACAATCCTTTTTATTTGTACTTTATTTGTGCGTTAATTGGCTTTTACTAATCGTTAGCTAACGGCTACGTTACTGATTTAGCTGTTGCCTAAGCGCTTCAATGACATTATTCGGCACTAACGGAGCAAGTTGCGTTAAGCATTGTTTTGCTAATCCACTTTTGTGGCGTACTTGCATGTCACATAACGCATATAAATGCTGTGGATTATTGCTCAGCTGAAATGCTTGATACAAGGCTTTATAAGCCGCACTAGGTTTTTCTTGCTCTAAACTTAAACCATACACATAAAAATAATGACTGTTTTGTGGGGCAAGTTGTGTCGCAATGGCTAATGCTTGTGCTGCTTTAATTTTATCTTTAATCCTAATATAGGCGAGTCCTAAATTATAAGGAAGACTTGCATCATCAGGATTCGCTTTTGTGCCTTGCTGTAAAACTTGAATACTTTTTTGGTTGTTCCCTTGTTGATAATACACTTGGCTTAAATTGAGGTAAGTTTGCGCGAACTGTTTTTCTATTGTTATGCCTTGTTTGAAGGCATTTATGGCTTGGTCATAGTGACCTTGATAGGCAGCAATAATTCCTCTATTAGAGTGGGAAAAACTGCGGTCATTATTAAAGCGTTGGCTTGCTATGTATTCATCAAGGGCCGGTGTTAATTGTGCTTGTTGTGGTGCTGATAAATTTTGCCACAAGCTGGTTAATGCAAAAGCAGCACTGCTTCTGACACTTAACACTTTATCGTTTAATAAAGGTGAAAGGATGCGCCATTTTTCAGCGCTGGCCATACTTTGTGCACCCTCAATGGCGCCTAAGCGTATATTCTCATCTGGATTTTTAACCGCACGAGCAATGGCTATAATAGTATTGGTGTTGGATACACTCGCCATTTTTGTTAATGCCGAAGCCCGGATAATACCAGCGTAACTGATGGTTTGAGATAGTCGAGATAGCTCAGAAGCCACACCTTGCAGTTGCTGCTCATTCAAGGCTAAGTTCATAGCAGAGAAAACAGCGACAAAGTCCTTTTCTGTTGCAACTGTTGAATTAGGGTACCAAGCATTAACTTTACTGGAACTCCATTGACTATCTTTATCTTCATGACAACTTAAACAGGTATCAGGTGTGCCTAATTGTTTTGCTAAGTTAGGTGTCGGAATATGGAAACCATGATCACGCCGGGCGTCAATTTCCATATAAGTGGTTTCTGGCATATGACAATTAACACATTGTGCGCCAGTAGAGTTTTCTCGGTGTTTATGATGCTCTGTAGAGGCGTAGTTATCAGACTGATGACACTGTAAACAGAGTGTTTCTATCGGTAGTTTCAGTTCAGCAGTGTGCGGGTTATGACAATCACTACAAACAACACCATTTTTGTACATTTTAGATTGCAGAAACGAGCCATAAACAAAGTTTTCGTTATAAACTTGTCCATCGGGGTGATAATTAGTGCTGGAAATTAAATCAAGTAGGTATCGCTCTCCAAAAGCATTGCCATCTACATGATTCTTATTACTAATTTGAGTGCGTCTACTATGACATTGAGCACATACTAATACTTGTTGGCTATGATCAATAGCTTGTGGCGTTAAGGTTTTATTATTGTCGCTTGCTTGCCATGTTTGAACCGATTTTGACAAATCTCTGCTAAACCCTTTGTCATACAATGCAATGGCATCACCTGTTGTGCCAACCACTTGTTTAGATTGTGCTTTTGCGGGTTGGTTAGCCCAACTTAAATGCTCACTAGCAGCACCATGACAACTTTCACAAGCAACATTAATCTCGCTAAAAGTTGTGTTGTAGGTATTCGTTTTAACGTCAAAGTTCTTATCCACATTGGTTGAATGACAATCTGCACACATGTAATTCCAGTTTTGACCCGTATTAGTCCAAAAGAATTCTTGATGCTTTTTAGTCATATCAGGGTAGAGATTAAACCAGCGTTGTCCGCCTTGTTCTTTTGCACGTGAATCCCAAGCAAAGGGGATAAGTTGCACCCGACCATCTTCAAATTCAACCATGTATTGTTGCAGTGGTTTATAACCAAAAGTATATTTAATTTGATAGTCGTGAAACTGTCCATCCTCACCTTGGATATTGACCCAAAATTGTTGCCCTTTTTTAAAAAAGGAACTTTTATTAACGATACTTTTAACTCCGGCAACTAAGGTGGCGTTATTAAAATCACCTAAGACACTTTTGCTATCAGCATGTTTCATTGACAACTCATGGTGGGAGCCCTGCCAATCTTGATAAGCTTTTTCATGACAGCCAATACAGGCTTTAGAACCAACAAACTCTATAGCTTCACTGCCATAAGAGAGTACCAATAAACTGAAAGTAAGAAGTAGAGTTTTAATATTATTTACCTAAATTAAATTGCTTTTTAATAAACGAAGTTAACTACTTGAGATAATACCAATAAAAAAAGCCCGAAACAAAATTGTTCGGGCTATTAAGTTCATTAACTTGTAAATCGTTCAGTTATTTACCTTCAGATTTTTTTAAGAAAGTATCATATACCGCTTCAACTGACCAAGATCCAGTAGGTTGGCTAGGTGGATATTCTTTAAAAGTAGCTAAAAACTTAGCTGTTTCGGATAAACCTAAATAGATATATGGTGCTTTATCAATCATCCAATCGTAATAAGAGTTAGAATTTTCTTCCGCTTTACTCCATGGGTCACGACGTAAGTTAAGGATTTTAGGCATTCTTAACATAGTGAAAGGTTCAGTCCACAGTGCCATGGTTTTACCACGGTTTTCAGCATAGACCATTTTCCAATCACCAACACGAATGGCAACAGGGAAACCTTCATCATTTAAATAATGATAAATATTGCGTGGGCTTTTTTCTGTTTTACCGGTTAAATGAGGTAACATGTTATAACCATCAAGATGGATTTTTGATTGCTTATTACCGAAACGACGTTCGCCTTTTAGCATATCTTGTTTTAGTTTGGTATCACCTGCAACCGCAGCTAAAGTTGGCATCCAATCTAAATGCGCCATCATCTCATTTGAAACTTCACCAGCTTTGATTTTACCAGGCCAGCGCACCATCATAGGAACACGGTAAGCACCTTCTTTTTCACTGTTCTTCTCGCCATTAAACGGAGTAACACCCGCATCAGGCCAAGTATTGTAATGTACGCCGTTATCGGTCGAGTACATAACGATGGTATTGTCAGTAATTTTCAATTTATCCAGTTGGTCTAACATTTTACCAACATGGTTATCATGAGCTACCATAACATCGTTATAGAACCCTTGACCGGAAAGACCAACATGTTTCGGGTTAATGTGAGTTCTAAAGTGCATACCTGCGGTATTTACCCAAACAAAGAAGGGTTTTTTAGCCTTTACTGCTTTATCAACAAACTTCATTGCTGCGGCGACAAACTCGTCATCAGCCGTTTCCATGCGTTTTTTGGTTAAAGGGCCAGTATCTTCAATTTTACCATCGGCATAAGAATGAATCACACCACGTGGTCCGAATTGTTTCTTAAACGCCGGATCTTTAGGATAATCTGGATCTTCTGGTTCTTCCTCTGCATTTAAATGATAAAGGTTACCAAAAAATTCATCAAAACCATGATTAGTCGGTAAATGTTCATCTTTATCGCCTAAGTGGTTTTTACCAAACTGACCTGTGGTGTAACCTTTAGTTTTTAGCATTTCAGCTATGGTGATATCTCTTTCTTGAATACCTTCTTTAGCGCCAGGTAAGCCAACTTTTGTCATACCGGTACGTAAACCGGATTGTCCAGTGATAAATGTTGAACGACCCGCTGTACAACTTTGATCAGCATAATAATCGGTAAACATCATGCCTTCTTTCGCTATACGGTCGATGTTAGGTGTTTTAAAACCCATTATACCGTGGCTATAGGCACTGATATTTGTACGTCCTATATCATCGCCCCAGAAAAATAAAATATTGGGTTTTTCGGCTGCTGTTGCCGACGCTGTAGCGATTAAGCTAGCACCCATCATCAACATTTTTAATTTATTTGTAATCATTTAGGTTATCCTTTTATCACTAAAGAAACATTTAATTTTTATCTGCAAAAATGCAACACCCCATCAATATTCTTAATTGATGGTGTGTTGCACTTTAAATATGGAGTTATTTCATCGTAAATGCAATAACTTAACTGTAACTTATAGGTATAAGTTAGTTAGTAAGTTAGTTAGTTAGTTAGTTAGTTAGTTAGTTAATTGTGCTTATGATGTATTGCAGTTTTATTAAAATTACAAATCAATTTATCGCTATAAAAAAGCCCAACAATTGTTGGGCTTTTAACATTTATAAATAAAATCTTAATTGAATAATAATTATCGGTTAGGACTTAGCTGTTGTAGTTGCTTTAATGCTTTTTGGGTTCTAATACTTTTATAACCAATATCGCTCGCACTTAAACTACTACCTGCTTGGAAAGGATAGCCGTCAATGGTCGACATAAATGCTGATACTTGTTGTTGCGCAGGCACAAATAACCACATATTGTCAGCATACCAACGAAGATACATACCTGATTCAGTTGATGCAGTTTCAAATGGATCAGCATGCAAGTTAGTGATTACAGGCCAAGCGGGTGTTTTACGATAAGCCGTATTAATGCCACCTTCTTCAACAGCAAAAGCAATTTTCCACTCATTCCAACGTACTGCATTTAAGTCTCCTGCTGCGTTGAAATATAATTTACTAATACGTGGCGATTTTTTCTCTTTGCCTTCAAAGAAAGGCTTGAAGTTGTGACCATCGGCATGAATTCTAAATTTCTTACCGTTAGCTTTATGACCTTTTTTAAGCTTCTCAACGATATTCGGTTCGCCAGCAGCAGCTAAAATCGTTGGCATCCAATCTTCATGAGACATCATGTTATTGAATTTAGAACCCGCTTTAATGGTGCCAGGCCAACGTACTAATTGTGGTACACGCATACCACCTTCACTTGTTGTACCTTTTTCGCCTGCAAAAGGTGACGTACCGCCATCAGGCCATGAGAATTTCTCTGCGCCGTTATCAGTAGAGTAAATAACAATGGTATTGTCGGCTATTTTTAAGTCGTCTAATTTATCAAGTAAGATACCGACATGATCATCATGTTCAAGCATACCATCGGCGGTTAAACCAACGCCTGATTTACCACGATATTTTTCTTGTAAACGCGTCCAAACATGCATACGTGTTGAACTATGCCAGATAAAGAAAGGTTTTTTTGCTTTGTGAGCTTTATCAATAAACTTAAGGGTACCGGCTATAAATTCTTCATCGGCTGTTTCCATACGTTTACGTGTCATCGGGCCGGTATTTTCTATTTTACCATCGGCAAAAGAATGAATCACACCACGAGGACCGTATTTTTTATGAAATTCTTTATCTTTAGGGTAGTAATAGGTTTCAGGCTCTTCTTCAGCATTTAAGTGATAAAGGTTACCAAAAAATTCATCAAAACCATGGTTGGTCGGTAAATGCTCGTCTTGGTCACCTAAGTGGTTTTTACCAAATTGCGCGGTCATGTAACCTTTTTCTTTTAACAAATCAGCAATGGTAGGTGTCCAATCGGGTATACCATGTGTGGAACCAGGCATACCTATTGTTAACAACCCTGTTCGAAAGGGTTCTTGTCCTAAAATGAATGAAGCACGGCCAGCAGTACAACTTTGTTGTGCATAATGATGGGTGAATAAAGCACCCTCATCAGCAATACGGTCAATATTAGGTGTTTGATAACCCATCATTCCCTGGTTATAAGCACTAATATTATAATAACCAATATCATCGCCCCAAATGGCGAGTACGTTGGGTTTGGCTTTGTTGGTTGTTGCTGCTGCGCTAGTGGCGACGGCGAGTAAACCAACGCCTAACGCCAATTTTTTCATTACATTATTTATTTGCATGTTTTTTCCTTCAACGGACAGATTAATGAAACTAGATATGAATCACGAGAGTAAATATGGGACTCAATAAACTTAGTTGAATGTGATGTTAATTACTAGTAAAAACTGATGTTTTAGCGTAGTTTTAATTTATTGATAAGTAGTAGTAACGTGCTGTTGGTAATCACTATTAAAGTAAAGTACCTCTGGACAGTAAGTGCTAATAATAAAGATTTATTTAATTTTTTATATAAGGAAAAATTAAGATGTACATGCAAAAGAAAGGAACATTATTGCAATTAAGTGTTGTGATAGTAGGTTTGCTATCACTCTTACCCCTTCAAGCCGCCTCGGTAAAGCCTAAGTTAGTGCTGCAAATAACCGTAGACCAACTTCGCGGTGATATGCCGACCGCTTATTTAACTAAAATGGGTAAGGGCGGTTTCAGATACCTTTTAAATGAGGGCGTGGTTTATAAAGATGCTCATCATAATCATGCTAATACTGAAACCATTGTTGGCCATGCTACTTTAGCGACGGGAGCACTACCGGCTGTTCATGGCATGATAGGCAATGTTTGGTATGACGATAAGTTAGAGCGTCTTGTTTATAATGTTGAAGATAGTAGATACCCGTTATTATCAGCTAATGGCGATGTAAACCAAAAAACAGAACTTGATCCCACGCAACGCACCGCTAAATCTTCTGGCCGCTCACCAAGTAATATTCAAGTCTCGACTTTTAGCGATGAATTAATGATTGCTTCAAATGGCAAAGCGAAAGTCTTTGGCGTGTCGGTAAAAGACCGAGGTGCTATTTCCATGGCAGGACATATGGGGAAGGCTTTCTGGTTCTCTAAAAAAGCAGGAGAATTTGTTACCAGTAGTTATTACTATGATAAATACCCTGAGTGGGTTGCAAGTTGGAATGAGACAAAACCTACTAAAAAGTATCATCAAAAATCATGGCAATTAAGCCAAGCACAAAAAGGTTATGTGTTTGCCAAACAAGATGACCAAGAATGGGAAACCAAATTACCTGGTTTTGGACGAACGTTCCCCCATCAATATGGCGATATGAGTAATGCTTATTTCAATACTTTTTTAACGCTAAGTCCGGCGGGTGATGAGTTAACGTTAGATTTTGCTAAAGCCGTGGTAAATAATGAACAACTTGGACAAGATGATATTACCGATTATTTATCAGTAAGCTTTTCGTCTACGGACTATGTAGGCCATATTTTTGGACCATCAAGTTTAGAAGCTGAAGATAATATGCTGAGGTTAGATAGTACGTTAGCAAACTTATTTAAATTCATTGATAAAAAAGTAGGTTTAGATAATACCCTTATCGTACTTTCTGCCGATCATGGCGCTGCGGAAGTGCCAGCATACTTGTCATCGCTGGGTATGAAAACCAAAGCAGTTGCTCCTAAAGAGTGGGATAAAGCACCGAGTATGGAAGCACTTAAGAAACAGTTTGGTTTTGATACGGCGTTAATTAAAAGCTACTTTCATCCTTACATTTACCTTGATAGAGCGTTAATTGCTCAACGTAAGCTGTCGTTAAAGCAAGTACAAAAAGCCGTTGCAGTTGAAGTGTCAAAATTTGATGGTGTAGCACTTGCAGTAACAAGTAGCGATATTGAAGACGGTAATACCCCACAAGATTATTTACATACCTTAGTGGTTAATAATCACAGTAAAAATCGCTCGGGTGATGTGTATGTTGTACTTGAAGCACATCGCTTTGTTGCTGACATGGAAGGGTTAACTGTCGCGGCTACTCATGGCTCTCCTTGGGGATATGATACTTTTGTACCACTCATTTTCGCCGGATTTAAGATTGATGACGAAATTATTTACGACAGAGTAAGTACCACAGATATAGCGGTAACATTATCGGCGGTACTTGGTATTAAAGCACCATCAGGCGCGCAAGGGAAAATACTTAAAAAGGTACTTGATACTGATTGATTTGGTATACCCGAAATAACGATAGCTAAAAATTATAAACACAATCTAGCAACAGTAATAACTAGGTCGTTATTACTGTTTTTTCATTTGGTCCTATAAAAATGTAATTGATTTTGTCTTTGAGCCACATTAAATTTATGTAAAATCATTAGCATACTTAAACTATTTTTCTTAATGATTAGGCGAAATTAACTTTCTAATTTATTATAAAATCTTTGTCGTTAAAGAAATGCCATGCGCCCCTCGAGTTATCCAGACCAAGAAGTCAGTTCCATAAACTGGCAAGCATTCAAACTTATTCTCCCTTACTTATTCGAGTATAAAAAACGCATAGCATTTGCTATGTTTTGTTTAATATTAACTAAAATCGCCAGTGTTTATTTACCTTTTATCCTCAAAGATATTGTTGATACCTTAGATGCTAACAGCTCAAATGATCAATCAGCACTGATGATTGTGCCATTAGGTTTAGTGGCTGCTTATGGTTTAGTGCGGTTGTCGATAGTTGTTTTTGCAGAGATTAGAGATACGCTCTTTGGCCGCGTAACTGAGCGGGCTATAAGGCGTATTGGCTTAAAGGTTTTTCGTCACTTACATTCCCTTGATTTAGATTTTCACCTGAATAGACAAACAGGTGGTTTGTCTCGTGATATTGACCGGGGTACGTCAGGCATTAATTTTTTAATGCGTTTTATGGTTTTTAATATCGTACCTACCTTGCTTGAAATAGTGATGGTGGTGACTATTTTATTTGTTAAATACGGCATATGGTTCGCGCTAATAACGTTGTCCTCAATTATTACCTATATTGCTTATTCTATTTTTGCTACTGAGTTGCGTACACGTTATGTGCGTGCAGCCAACATAGCAGACTCTTCAAGTAATACCCGTGCCATTGATAGTTTACTTAATTACGAAACGGTTAAATACTTCACCAATGAAGAATTTGAAGCACAAGCTTATGACCAGCAACTGTTAACGTGGGAACAAGCTAAAATTAAAAACCGCTTATCGTTATTCGCGCTTAATGGTGGCCAAGCACTTATTATAGCGATAGCGATGACCGCAATGTTGGCATTAGCGGCGAATGAAGTCGCAGCGGGCGCTATGACTCTTGGTGACTTTGTACTGATAAACGCTTTTATGATGCAGTTATTTATGCCGCTTAATTTTCTAGGTTTTGTTTATCGAGAGATAAAGGGATCGTTGGCAAATATAGAAAACTTGTTTGGTTTATTAGCTAAAAAACCTAAGGTACAAGATGTTGCTGACGCAGTAGCGTTAAACTTGACGTCGCAGGACGATAGAGCGACTTCTCAGGATACTTCTCATTTGACTTCTCATATGAGAGAGCAGGCTAACATTGTTTTTGATAATATTACCTTTGCCTACAATGTAAAACGCCCGATTATTAAAGGCATTTCATTTAACGTTAATGCCGGTGAAAAAGTTGCCGTGGTTGGACAAAGTGGCTCAGGTAAATCAACCTTAGTTAAATTACTGTTTCGTTTTTATGATGTTGACTCAGGCACGATTAAAATTAATCAGCAAGATATTAGCCAAATAAGCCAAAAATCACTACGTACCCATATTGGTATTGTACCGCAAGATACCGTGCTGTTTAACGACACCTTATTTAATAATGTGCAATACGGCTGTCCAACAGCCAGTAAAGAAGAAGTGTTAAAAGCCATTGACCTTGCGCATCTATCTGAATTTATCATCAGTTTACCCGATGGTTTAGAAACGGTGGTTGGTGAGCGAGGCTTGAAACTTTCGGGTGGTGAAAAACAACGTGTTGCTATTGCCAGAACAATTTTAAAAGACCCACAAATATTGGTGTTTGATGAGGCGACATCATCCTTAGATAGTCAATCAGAACAAGCTATCTTAACGGCAATAAATGAAGTCGCTAAAAGTAGAACTAGCTTAGTGATCGCCCATCGATTATCTACCATAATTGATAGTGATAATATCATTGTGATGAGCCATGGCGAGATAGTTGAGCAGGGTAATCATCAACAATTACTCGCACAGGAAGGGCAATACAGTAAAATGTGGCAATTGCAGCAATCCTGACATTATTAAAGCGAATAACAATAAACACAGTCCTAGAGTAAATAGTAATGAATAAAGACGACCAGCAAGCAGAAAACCTATCAGTATCAGCTGAAGTTGATGCGACAAAACAGTGGTTAGATGAAATAATTATTGGCTTGAATTTTTGCCCTTTCGCGAAAAAAGAGTTTGTTAATAACACTATTTGTTATTACCCGTCAGAAGTAGAACAAGTTAAACCTGCTTTACAAATTTTTGTAGAACAATGCCATTATTTACAAAAGCATGATGAGCTTGAAACGACCCTGATTATTTTTACTGAGGGCTTTAGACGTTTCGACCGCTATCTCGATTTAGTCGATTATGCGAACAACTTACTGATTGACTCTGGTTTTGAAGGTGTATTTCAACTAGCAACAATGCATCCTGAATATTGTTTTGCTGATGATGATTTTGATGAAGCCAGTAACTTCACCAATCGTTCACCTTATCCTATGCTTCATATTATCAGAGAGGCAAGTATGGCAAGAGTGTTAGCCGTATATAAAGATCCTGAAAAAATACCAGAACAAAATATTGCACTAGCCCAGAAGAAAGGTAGTCACTATTTTCAAACGGCGTTAACGCGAATTCACCAAGCCCACCCACAAAAGTAGCGGTAATAAGAGGTGAAAAAATTTTAGTAAAGATCATGCGATAACTATTCTTAAAGATAACCAATCAATACGCTAAATTACATTTTGTTAACGCCATTGATTGGTCGAAACCTATACACTATTTGTTCGTTATTTGATAGATATAGGTTGGCTTATGAAAACCAGTTATCACGGCAAAGAATACCGCTTTAATTGCTTTGAAGATCTTTGGGCGTTTTACCGCTGCATATTAGCGCAAAGTTCTACAGGGGAATGCAAAGTAATTAGTAGCTAATTGCTTACACAGTGAACGGAGCCTTTTTGGATCTAATATCGCTTTATTTCATTTCTAAGGTAAAATGACGCACTTTTCATAAATATCCTCGTTGTAATATGCCTGCTTTAGAACAATTTTTACTTATCGCTATGGTACATTTTTTTGCTGTAGCAAGCCCCGGCCCTGACTTTGCGCTTATCTTAAAACAAAGCATCCGATATAACAGACGCATTGCTATTTATACAAGTTTCGGTATTGCCGCAGGCATTATTGTCCATGTGACGTATTCCCTGGTTGGCATAGGCCTTTTAATTGCCAGCGATGAGCGGTTATTTACCGCATTAAAATACATTGCAGCCAGCTATTTTTGTTATATCGCATGGCATTGTCTTCGTGCTAAAAAGCCAGATAATGAGCTATTAACCGCCGAAAGTGATGATATTGATAATAAACCCCTCATATCGCCTGAAGTAACGAATGAAGTAACGAATGAAGTACCGAATGAAATAACGAATGGAGCAAGCAAAGATACCACGGCTAGCAATAACCCGTCGGCTAAAAAAGCTTTTCTTAATGGTTTTTTAATCAATGCGTTAAATGTCAAAGCGACGTTATTTTTCGTCAGTTTGTTTTCTGTCGTTATCGCTCCTGAAACATTGTTAAGTATTAAAATTGCTTATGGTGCTTATTTAGTTGCAGCAACAGGGGCATGGTTTTGTTTTCTATCTTACATACTCACGCAAGAAAAAGTCCGTTTTGTCTTGCAACGTAAAGGTTATATTCTCGATCGAGTTATGGGTTTGATTTTATTGTTATTAGCCATTCAACTCGTACTAAGCGATCTTAATTAAGGTTTATTTTGATTTTTATGCTCTTATTAGGAGGTAGTTTTCTTGCTAGAGTTGTCGTTAAATTGAGCGGTGAGCAATCTGCTAACATTTCCAGTATAATAGTCAGTAAATCTCGTATTAATGTATAAAGGGTTCGTTTTGTTGCCAGAAAAAAATATAATTGTATCCATTGGTGGTAGTGTTGAGCGTGCTGTAAAAGGCGAGTATTCAATTGATGTGAAAGCTGTTTTAAGTGAAGCGTGGCAGCAGACAGTAAAGTCCAGAATGTCGATTAATCTAGCACTATTTTTAGTTTTAATTTTTGGCATGATGGTGTCGTTTATTGCCAGTAGCTTTTTTGGTGGTATCGAACTTGTTATCAAAGACCCTGAGTTACTGCAGCTAATTAATGTCATTGTTACCATTGCCGTATGGCCATTTATTGCAGGTATTGAAATGATGGGCGTTTACCATGCAGTGAACAAGCCTACGCAAAGTAAAATGGTACTGTCGTTCTTACATCGAGGTAGTTGGGTTGCGCTTAGTGCTCTGTTAACGTCACTTCTTATTAGTATTGGTTTTCAATTGTTAATCGTACCCGGTGTTTTATTAGCGGTACTGTTGTCGCTAACAGTACCTTTAGTGGTAGAGAAAAAACTAACCCCGGTACAGGCTATTGTTCTGTCTGTTAAAGCATTACGCTTTAAAGTAGTGCCGCTTCTAAGTATTTACGTTGTATTATTTATGGCGTTAATTTTCCTTATACTCCCTATTGCCTTATTGATTGAATCGAGCTTAGCGCCTCTTGCTATCATGGTATTTCTATTTGGCTTCTCGTATTTAGCACCTTGGTATTACAATGTTAAAGGTGTGCTGTACCGAGAGATTTTTGGTGTGTATGTTGATGAAAATACTTCTGAGATAGATTTAGCCGATGCTGTTAATAAAAACTCCGCGAATAAAGACACTGAGCACAATGGCTCAGATGATACTTTTTCCGCTTAACATTTATCATAAATAAGGATCTTTATGAAAGGAATTTTTTTCATTCGTTTTATTTTAGTGGTAGCGCTAGTTGCAGCGGTTCTCGCACCATTTACTTTTTTGATACCACAACCCTTGGTCAATGTTACCAGTGGGGAGAATGTACCAACACCCGTTAAAGTAGTTGTACCCATTGTTGAAAAAGTGAAGGTAATTGAGAAACCGTTACATCAGGTAAATTTACCTGATTTTGCGGCTATTTATGATATACCCACCAAAAAACGCCAATTTTTTTCGTTTATCCGTCCAGCAATTGAAGATAAAAACAATGAGTTATCACAGGATAGGACACAACTTGAGTATTGGCAGGGCCAAATATCATTAGGTTTAGGGCTGACAGAAGAGGAGCAAGCTTCATTACAAACGCTTATCAAGGTTTATCGTATTAATAAGGAAGCTTCAACATTACAGCAAATTGATGATTTGTTGGTGCGTGTTGATATTATCCCTACCTCGTTAGTGTTGGTTCAGGCAGCTAATGAGTCTGCCTGGGGAACCTCACGTTTTGCTAGAATAGGTCTAAACTTCTTTGGTATTTGGTGTTACAAAACGGGTTGTGGCATGGTGCCAGGTGGTCGAAATACTGGCGCTAAACATGAGGTAGCGGCATTTCAAAGTGTTGATGCTGCTGTTTCGGGTTACTTTAATAATATAAATAAGCATAACGCTTATCATATGTTTAGAACCATTCGTGCCGAATTAAGAGCACAAGATCAACCGCTAGATGCTGAAATTTTAGCAACAGGGTTGTTACCTTATTCCGAGCGTGGTGCGCATTACGTGTTAGATATCACCGATATGTTACGCCATAATCAGCGATACTTTGTTAAGTCAAATAGCCAACAGAGTATTTTAGCTGATTAATGATTTAAGCTAGCAGTTAACTTATCGAGTAATTTTATCTAGCAGAGATATCAAATAAAAACGGCCAATGTCATAAACATTGGCCGTTTTTATTTAGTTCAGGTGAAACCTAATAGGTTTACCCTACATTATTTGACTTCAATAACATTGAGTTGTTGATCGCTATTAAGATAATCTTTAGCTGATAAATCCTCTGGTGTTTCAATAGCCACTTCATCAAAAGCAGTATCACCACCGTTAATAATACCCGAACTACTATTAATATTTTTAAAATCAAACAAGTTACTGTCACATAAATGTGAAGGCACAACGTTTTGCATTGCGGTAAACATAGACTCAATTCGTCCCGGAAACTGTTCATGCCAATCATTTAGCATGCGTTTTATGTTTTGTCTTTGCATATTCGGCTGAGAGCCACACAAGTTACAAGGGATTATCGGGAATTGCTTCAATTCACTGTATTGAATAAGCTCACTTTCTTTACAAAAAGCTAAAGGACGTATAACAACATGCTCGCCATTATCAGAGACAAGCTTGGCTGGCATCGCTTTCATTTTTCCGCCATAAAACATATTCAACATGAGGGTTTCAATCATGTCGTCACGATGATGCCCTAGTGCTATTTTTGTTGCCCCAATATTTTTAGCTGCTTTGTATAAAATAGCGCGACGTAAGCGAGAGCATAAGCTACAAGTCGTTTTACCCTCAGGTACTTTGTCTTTGACAATACCGTAAGTGTTTTCTTCAACGATATGATATTCCACACCAAGCTTATCGAGATACTCGGGTAAAATATGCTCAGGAAAGCCTGGTTGCTTTTGATCTAAATTAACGGCAACTATGTCGAAGTGAATAGGGGCTGATTCTTTTAAGAGCATTAAAATGCTTAGCATGGCATAGCTGTCTTTACCGCCAGATAAGCACACCATCACCTTATCGCCGTCTTCAATCATATTATATTGCGCAATTGCTTGACCAACATTTCGCCTAAGTTTCTTTTCTAATTTTATAAATTGCGTTTTTTGGATCGATGTTAGTTTGGTATTGGGTAAAGTTAGCTGTGCTGCAGTCATGTGGTTTACTTTATTGATTGAAATTAACGGCGGGAATTATAGCAGTTTGATAAAGAATACCAAGAGGATTAATTATTCATCTTAATGACAGAGGAAACTTGAGAGGGGATAGATGTTTTAGACACAAATAAATAGCTTAATAAAAGCGTATTTTTTGTTTTATTTGGTACTGTTTCTGGTGCCTATCTTTAGTTGGGTGATCATTCACCAAGTAACGCATGGTACTAATTCGTTATGAGGGGCGTTTTTTAAGATGTATAAATCTATGTTGAATTGAAGTGGCATAGTTTCAATTTTTACGTATTCTTACATCACGTATTTATCGTCTATGCTATCTCTACATTATTAAATTTCCTTAATATAATTTTAATTCAATATATGTTAGAATTTAACAATATTAATATTTAAAATTATTAGGCGTATTTCATGTCTGAACACCCAATTTTCGACATTTGTGTTGAACCGATAGAACTTTATAAATTACTCAAGATTTCCAATTTGGTTGGCGATGGCGAAGCTAAAACCCTGATCAGCGAAGGTAAAATTTTAGTAAATAAGAAAGTAGAAGTGCAAAAGCGTAAAAAAATTCGCCGTGGCGATGTTATCGATTTTGACGGTAAAACGATTGAAGTTGCTTATACTCCGGCTAAAAAAACAGCAGAGTTTATTAGTACCGTTGTTTCAGCGAATAATAAATCAAAAATTAAAAAAAGAGCTAAAAGTAAAGCGCGGGTTGCTTCATCAGAAACTGTTAGTAAACCATCGACCGAACGCTCGAAAAGAAAGTCTGAATCGGTTTAATTATTCTTGAGTTCAGAGTACTAAGTTTTTACCGTTATTCAAAATAAAGCGCGGATTTTTAATTGGGAAAAGTTCAACTCCCCAATTACATCAAAAAAAGCCTTTAAAAATTAGCATGAAATAGCTCAGTACATAATAAAACCCGTAAAGTTTGGTTTGTGAGGCTTTACGGGTTTTTATTAGTAATAAACACCAACAATCCCCGAAAGGCATTAAGTTTCCACTATGAGTTTATTAGCACTCGTGGAAGAAACAGTTAAAGTAATCAGGGAAGAAAAACGCGGTTATATTAATGAACAAGCCTTTCCATTATTACAGCACCTCGGCTTAAACAGTGAGGATTGCCTACAACTGGCACAACACTTCGGTAAACAATACCACCAAGTGGTTGGATCAATCAGTGAATTATCTGCGTTTGCTGCTTATACAGACAAACAATGGGTAAGTGGATATCGACAGCAAACTCCTATCTTCGAGTAAAACTAATAATCACCAAATTTTTAACGGTAAAGATATTTACCGTTGTTCTGGGTGCCTTAAATATTGATAATTAGATGGTTTTCATCAAATTCAGCAAAAAAATAAGGTAAGTCTGATATTTTAAGTTCATGGATGTACCTGACTTTCATTGTAAGCTAACATTTCTTTGAGAGAATTTTCTTAAGCATCAGTGACAGGCTATTATGTATTTAACTTTTTGATAACAGGAGCGGATTGACTAACACCTTGATTTTTTGACACAAAAAAGCCGCTGTTTTGTTTTATTTGGTGCCGCTACGGGACTCGTCCTTGCGTCTTACTCCCATTAACTCTAGTGCTTTGTTGCTTGTAATGGTTCCTGATGTTACATGTGGTGTTACATTGTGCGAAAGTCATTACAGGATTAACGGGGAATTTACTAAGCTTATTCATTAGAAAAAATCATGTGAAATTAATGATCACTTTGTGCGCTAAGCGGAAGTTACGAGTGACTAAATCAATACTTCAGCTCCTAGCCAATTGCGGTCATTATGCCTTCTTCAATATTTCGCTTATGTGGTAGTGAACTCCCCGCAGATTACTATTATCAAAGGGGCTATCTAGATTGGATTCAATACAGTACAGTGGTAACTTATAATGTATGCCATGTAAAACCATTTTTGTTCTAGCCTATTGCATAAATAAATATATAAGGCTGTAAAGATGGATTCTTCACTGTTTTCTATTCACTGTTTAGCAAACATGGCAAGTCGCTCAAAAAATATTAAACGACAGGAGAACTATCATCGACCATAACAGTATTCTTATTGGATTTTCTCAACTTGCTGTGGGGCTAGCTGGTTTTTCATCTGTATTGGTAGCATTGAGAGGTCCTACGAATCAATGGATAGCAATTGATTTGTTCAGAATAAAAGGCATGCTAGGGGCAAGTTTTGCAGTAACATTTATATCTCTTTTCCCAATATTGCTTGCTTTTTTTGCTATTGATGAGGAAACAAAATGGCAAATGTCATTAATTATGACAGCCATTGTATTACTTTCAGCTAGTTTATTTGTTTACTTTTCGTATAAAAAGTTACCGTTAATAGATAAAAATGTAGTGTCCCCAAAAGCGGTCTGGACCATCTTGCTAATTATGTTCACTTTTGCAGTTATTGCGTTGATTGCTGCCTTTAGCTATATAAATATAGCATCAGGCGTATTCTTTTTAGGCCTTCTATTAGTCCTGGGAATAGCTGTATTTTTAGTAGTACGTTTTATTTTTGTCCGGCCCAAGCCCAAAGACTGACAAGAAAAGATTTAATGCATCGCTGATTTGAGCATTATAGAGACAAAATATAATCCCAACGCTATTTTTATAATCACGCCTAATGTCGTTAAGGTGGCTTTGTTGACTATCAAGATGAAGGTAGCTCAACATCTAATGAACACTAAAAATAGCTCGAAATCCATTGATGTTAACTATATTCGTATCTTTGTTAACATTGAACTAGTGATTATTAGAGACTTCTTCAGCTAGCCAAAAGCGGACATTAAGCCTTTGCAAATGCAGGAGCATATTTAGGGTAATATTAGCCAATATTTTATGTTCACTTGTGGGGCTGGTTTAAGCTCTTTATAGTCTTTCAGTCCTGAATTAAGCCATACTTAAAACCTACCTAAAGTAAAAGATTTAGTGGAACAAACCTAAAAACCGATTGCCTCTCGGTTTTTAATGTGACAATATCACAACACTTAAATAGGGTAGTGAAAAGTCTATGCAACTCGGTGAACTAGAAAAACAAGTATTAGAATACCTTTGGAAGGCAAAGCCTGCTGATGCTAAGCAGGTACATAGCTATTTCGAAAAAAACCGAGGCGGCTCTCTTAATACAATTCAAAGCACGTTAGATCGCTTATTTAAAAAAGACCTGCTAAGTCGGGTAAAGAACGGCCACGCATATCAATATTTCCCTAAAGTTGCTCGCCAAGAATTGATAGGCCAACTCATTAAAAGTGTTACTCATGATTTTGTTGTTAAAGATGAAAATAGCGTTATCGCGGCTTTTTCTTCAATTTCATCTGATCTAGATGAGGATCAGTTGGATAAACTTGAAGCTATGATTGAGCAACAGCGCAAAAAATTAAAAACAAAGGCCGAAAAATGATTTATGGTCATTGGGCGTTAGCATTCAATTTACTCACGATTACCGTGTTAGCTTTTATCGTTGCCAATGGCTTTATTTCGCTAACTTTTTGGTCGATAAAAAATAAAATCCAAAGATACACTGTGTCTACCCGTAAATCATTACTCTGGTTATGTGTGCTTTCACCTTGGCTTATTGCTCTATCTGTAACGCTGTTATTTAGCCCTCTTTTTCAATCAGGGGCAATGTTTGTATGGCTAACTGAATTAGCTCACTGGCATCATCCTAATATTTATTATTTTTTAAGCTGGCATAGTATTAGTTTAATTATCTTCATCGGCTTCAGTCTCACTATTGCTGTTCGAAGTCTAGTTGTAGCTTACAAAAATCACTATCAGATAATTTTGTTGCGCACTTTAGCGACAAAGAAGAGTGAGAACGTCTTTATAATCAATTCATCGATCCCGACAGCATTCACAGGTGGATTAATTAAACCATCGTGCTTTATATCTACAGCCTTAATAGAGCAACTAGATTCAGATGACATTGAAATAATCATTCAACATGAACTTGCTCATTTACACTATGCTGACCCACTAAAAAAGTGGGTATTTTCATTATTGTCTTCTTATTTTTCACCTAATGTTAAGAAAGTATTGAAATCGATGATGGCAATTACCATGGAGCAAGCGGCTGATTCTTTCTTCGTAAAAACTCAACAACAGGCGCACAATGTTGCAAGTACGTTAGTGAGATTTACTAAGTTAGCGGCTAAATATTCCATACATGAACAGTTCAAAAGTGAATTACTTGTTCACTTTTGTCGTCAATCAATTGAACAAAGAGTATTGGAATTGCTCAATGATACTCAACTCAAACCTTTTCCAATGAAAGTGGTTTTACTCACAATAATACTATTAGCCGTCATATCAATGACATCAGTAGATAGCCTCCATCACGCTATTGAAACGCTATTCGATCATTAAAATAATAATTCAAGGCTTACTCCAAGGTAATAATAATGAAACTATTTACTCAATCATTCACAAATAAAAAACCGACCGCCAATCGGTTTTTATCAAGGCGTTATGTAAAATTTAGCGTTGCTGTGCTGATGATTACTTCAACACTCTCAGCTTATACATACTCAGGTTATGCATATTCAGAAGACAGCCCACTGAAATCGGTTGACTTATCTACGGCAATATCTCAAACAATGAATATGCACCCAGAACTAAAAGTATTTGCTAATCAAGCTGATATTTATAAGGGGTATGCACAACAAGCTGGTATTCAGGTTAGACCAGAAATTGGACTTACCATTGAGGATGCAATGGGTACGGGTGATCATAGTGGCTTTAAAAGTGCGCAATCCACACTATCGATCTCATGGGTTTTAGATAACTCTCTAGTAAAAAATAGAGTGGCAAATGCTAAGATTCAGGGATCAACCGTTGCATTCGCGCGAGAAATTAAAGCGCTAGATTTAGCCGCACAAACAGCAAAATATTTTATCCAAGTATTGGTCAATGAAGAGCGATTAAAACTGTCAAAAATGAGCTTGAAGCAAGCGGTTAAATCATTTGAAGCAGTAACTAAACGTGTAAATACAGGAAAGTCTTCTTTAGTTGATAAACTAAAATCACAAGCTGAAGTAGCTAAACGAGAATTAGTTGTTGAAGACTTAACTCATGAAGTAGATGCCAGCAAATATCAGTTATTGGCGCAGTGGCAAGGACAGGGGCAAAGCGAGCAACATAAAGAAACTAACATCATTGGGTCATTATTATCGTTACCCCACTTACCTTTAACCAATAGCACCGATGTTGATTCACTATTTACTCATCTAAAACAACTGCCTTCGGTCAGTCTTTTCGCTACAAAACAGCGAATTGTCCAGTCTGAGATTGAACTTGCTCGTATTGAAACTAAACCACTATGGAAATTTACAACGGGATTAAGACGTTACGAAACAACCGATGATTTTGGTTTAGTCGCTGGAATTTCAATTCCTTTTGGTGATAGCAATCAAAATAAAGGGAAAATAAATGCGTTACACGCGTCTAAAACTGAATTAGAAACAGCGTCACAAGCACTCGTTCATCAATTGAATACACAATTGTATGTGCTTATTGAACAAATGAAACACAGCCAACATGTCATTCATGCTATGACTAAAAACCTTATACCTGTGCTTGAACAAGCTTTTGTTGAAGCTGAAAAAGCTTACAAAATTGGCCGATATAGCTATACCGAGTGGACGAATACTCAAAAAGAATTATTAGATGCTCAGTCAGACTTGATTGCTGCTTATCAAAATGCACATTTAAACAATATTGAAATAGAGCGATTAACGGGTACGTCCCTATTTGCCATTAATAAAAACGCTAATACACCTTTTAACGCTCAATCTATTGAAAAAAATAACGAGAAATAATCATGAAATCAACATTTAAAATATTAACTCTAATAAGCACAATGTGCTTTGTTAGCTTAAGTACAAGTTTCTCTAGCCTTGCCTTTTCAGAGCAAAAGGTAGAAGAAACCGAGCCAGAGAAAGGGCCGAATCGTGGACTTATGTTGAAAAAAGATAATTTTGCCATTGAACTATCCATTTTTGAAACGGGAGTACCCCCTGAGTTTCGTGTGTGGGCAACTGAGAATGGAAAAGCTATTGACCCTGCGAAAGTAGAGCTAAATGTAAAATTGACCCGCTTAGGTGATGGTATAGATGACATAAACTTTTATCAGGAAGGTGAATATCTTCGTGGTGATATGGTTATCTACGAGCCTCACTCATTCATTGTCTCTCTAACGGCTAATTATCAGGGTAAATCCTATAACTGGCAGTATGACAACTTTGAAGGTCGCACAAAAATTTCTGAAGATATTGCAGAGGCAATGGAAATATCGACTGAAGTTGTAGGGCCATCAACATTTCATGAAACAGTTAAAGTGTATGGCAAGCTTGTTTTACCTAGTGACGCTACCAGTAATGTTTATGCTCGATTCGATGGGTTGGTTAAAAAAGTTCACGTCAAGCTAGGTGATGCAATTAAGAAAGGTCAATTGTTACTCACTCTGGAAAGTAATGAAAGTTTGCAATCTTATACGGTGACATCAACTCAAAAAGGCATTGTGAGTGCGGTTAACGTTACTTCTGGTGAGCAATCTAAAGGCCGAATATTACTTACGGTGACTAATGATGAAACCTTAGTTGCTGAGCTAGCTGTTTTTCCTTTGGATTTAGCCAAAATTAATATTGGCGCAAAAACAACGCTTAACATTAATGGTGTTGAAAAACAGTACACAAGTAAAATTGATAGCCGAGTATTAAAAGTTAGGAATGATCAGGCTAAGCTATTTCGTGTCTTAGTAAACAATAGTGATTCCTTATTATCTGAAGGCTCTTTTGTGAGTGCAAGAATTGAAATTGGCTCATTTGACGTAGCGATGGCAGTAAAGCGTAAGGCATTGCAGAGCTTTCGTGATTTTACCGTGGTTTATGCCAAGGTTGGTAATGAATATGAAGTAAGAATGCTTGAATTAGGCCGCATAGTGGGTGATGAAATTGAAGTGTTAGGCGGTATATCCGTAGGCACTGAATATGTCACTGAGAATAGTTATATCCTCAAAGCCGATGTTGAAAAATCTGGCGCATCACATGATCATTAAGGGTTTCCCTTTTAATTACAATGGTTAGTAAAAAAGTTTACTCCTAAAAGACTTACTTTTAAAGGAAAGATAATGCTCGAATATTTACTCAGATTTTCTATTCGTAGAAACTCAATTATTATGTTGGCGGTACTCGCCTTCGCAGGACTTGGTCTTTGGAATTTTACCAAGCTGCCGATCGATGCCGTCCCTGATATCACCAATATTCAGGTAATGATCAACACCGAAGCCCCAGGATATACACCGCTTGAAGTGGAACAACGGGTTACTTACCCATTAGAAACCGCATTGGCAGGCATACCAAATTTAGTGAGTACACGCTCTGTTTCACGTTATGGCTTATCGCAAGTAACCGCCATTTTTAGTGATGATACTGATATTTACTTTGCCAGACAATTAGTGAATGAACGCTTAGTCTCCGCAAAATCAGATTTACCTTTTGGATTAGAGCCTGAACTTGGACCTATAGCAACTGGGTTAGGTGAAATATTCATGTTTACCGTGGATGCTGAGCCTAATGCACGTAATGATGAAGGGAAGTTAATAACAGCTACAGATTTAAGAACGGTTCATGATTGGATTATTCGCCCTCAGTTAATGCAAGTGGATGGTGTGGTTGAAGTTAACCCTATTGGTGGTTTTAAACGTGAAATACTTGTTGCCTTTGAGCCTAAAAAGCTACTGGAATTTGGCCTTAATCAGCAAGATATTATTCAAGCGATCGAAAATAACAATGATAATAAGGGCGCTGGGTTTATAGAAAAAAATGGCGCTCAATGGTTATTACGTATCCCCGGACAAGTGGAAAGTTTAGAGGCTATCGCTAATATTCCTGTTAGGACAACTGAAGGCAGTGTAATTCGAATTTCTGATGTCGCTAAAGTACAAGAAGGAAAAGAATTAAGAACAGGTGCTGCAACCCAAAATGGTAGAGAAGTTGTGATGAGTACCGTTTTCATGCTCATTGGTGAGAACAGCCGAAATGTTGCTAAAGCGGTTGGTATAAAGTTAGACGAAGTTAAAGCGAGTTTACCCTCAGGTATTACCGTTACCGCTGTGTATGACCGTACTACCTTAGTGGAGAAGACACTCGATACTGTAAAAATGAACCTCTTTGAAGGGGCGTTATTAGTCATTGTCGTGTTGTTTTTGTTGTTAGGCAATATGAGAGCTGCATTGCTTACTGCTGCGGTTATCCCATTTGCTATGTTAATGACTGTAACGGGCATGGTACAAGTAGGCGTAAGTGCCAATCTGATGAGTTTAGGAGCGTTAGATTTTGGACTACTTGTTGATGGTGCGATTATCATCGTTGAGAATTGTCTAAGAAAGCTCAGCTCAGCTTCTGCCAATGGTCGTACCATGGCAGTTAATGAACGATTAGCACTGGTCTATGAAGCAACTAAAGAAGTCATCCGTCCGGCATTATTTGGCGTATTTATTATAACTGCTGTTTATTTACCTATTTTTGCTCTTACGGGAGTCGAAGGGAAAATGTTTCACCCTATGGCAATAACCGTTGTTATAGCTCTATGTTGTGCAATGTTTTTATCAGTAACTTTTGTTCCGGCAGCTATTGCTATTTTGTTCAAAGGTCCTGTAAAAGAAAAAGAAAATATCATTATAAAATCATCTTTAGCCCTTTATCGTCCTTCTTTAACGTTTGCGCTTAAAGTTCGCTGGTTTGTTGTGGTTTTCGCTGTTGGACTTGTCGGCTTAGCAGGATTTTCTGCCAATAAACTTGGTAGTGAATTTGTGCCAAACCTTGATGAAGGTGATATCGCCATGCATGCATTGCGTATTCCAGGCACGTCATTATCGCAAGCTGTCGCGTTACAAAAAGTCTTAGAAGAAAAAATCAATCAAATGCCAGAAGTTGAACGTGTCTTTGCAAAAATAGGCACAGCCGATGTTGCAACAGATGCTGTACCACCAAGTGTTGCCGATAATTTTATTATTTTAAAACCACGCAGTGAATGGCCAAATCCTAATAAACCTAAAGCACAATTTGTTGAAGAATTAGCAGCCGTAGTAGAGCCTATACCAGGTAATCGATATGAGTTCTTACAACCAATACAAATGCGCTTTAATGAGTTGTTATCAGGGGTTCGTGCAGAGCTGGCTATCAAAGTGTTTGGCGATGACTTTGATACATTAGCTGCGTTAGGAAAGAGCATAAACACAGCTATTATTAATGTTGAGGGGATTGCTGATATTCAAGTAGAGAGAACGACTGGTTTACCTATAATGACGATTAATCCTAAACTTGCCCAGCTAGCAAAATATGGAATAAGCGTGAAGCAACTACAAGATCAACTTTCCACAGCGCTAGGCGGTACGATTGCGGGTAAGTTCTATCAAGGTGACCAACGTGCAGACATAGTAGTACGTCTTCCAGAAGGGCTAAGAACCGATGTTGATGCCTTGGCTTACTTACCAATACAGATGTTCGATAACAGTTATGTTCCATTACAGGAGGTAGCTGAATTGGTATTGGTTGAAGGTGCAAACCAAGTTAATAGAGAAAATGGCAAACGTAGAGTGTTTGTTACCGCTAACGTTCGAGGGAGAGATTTAGGATCATTTGTTAAGGATGTTCAAGCATCTATCGATGAGTCTGTTGAAATACCTGCGGGTTACTGGATTGAATATGGCGGCACCTACCAAAAATTACAATCAGCATCAGAACGCCTATCTATCGTAGTTCCTATTACGTTGGTGATGATTATTGGTCTTCTTTTCTTGGCTTTAGGCTCATTTAAAGATTCCATGATTATTTTCACTGGTGTTCCATTAGCCTTAACAGGGGGGATTTTTGCTTTACTGTTGAGAGATATTCCTTTTTCAATATCAGCCGCTGTTGGTTTTATTGCTTTATCAGGCATCGCTATTTTAAATGGCCTGGTTATGGTCTCGTTTATACGAGAACTTAGACGTGAAGGAGCTGCTTTAGATACGGCTATTATCGAAGGTGCATTGACAAGACTTCGACCTGTGCTAACAACCGCGCTTGTTGCCTCATTAGGTTTTGTGCCTATGGCACTTAATACGGGCATTGGCTCAGAGGTTCAACGCCCACTAGCAACTGTGGTGATCGGAGGGGTGATCTCCTCAACTATATTGACGCTATTCGTTCTTCCAGCTTTATATCGTTTACTACATCGTGAAGAGACCTCCACTGAAACAACTCATTCAAAGGAAACCGTTAATGTTTAATATTATACAGCGATATGGCTTGTTGAGTTTTATCGCTTTACTTGCCATATGGTTACCGATTGAAGCCTTTGCTCATGGTGTCGATGAAAGCACACGAGCATTTTTACTACAAAACACTGGCGTACAAATCATCCCATTTTTGTATATCGGTGCTAAACATATGGTGACGGGGTACGATCATTTATTGTTTTTAGTAGGTGTGTTGTTCTTTTTATATAGAAGTCGAGACGTTTTATTGTATGTCAGTATGTTTACGCTAGGACACAGTTTAACCTTATTGTTTGGCGTGATCAGTGACATACAAGTTAATGCTTATTTAATCGATGCCATTATTGGGCTATCGGTGGTTTATAAGGCCTTTGATAATTTAGGTGGTTTTAATCGACTCTTTGGTAAATCACCCAATGCAAAGCTTGCGGTACTAATTTTTGGCCTTTTTCACGGCTTTGGCTTAGCAACCAAGTTACAAGAGTTTCAACTTCCTGATGACGGCTTAATTACTAATTTAATTGCCTTTAATGTTGGGGTTGAATTAGGACAGTTTACCGCCTTGGCCTTTATTCTTTTAGTGATTAATTTTTGGCGTAAACACAGTAGCTTCACTCGCTTTGCGACAAACACGAATTGTTTGTTGATGAGTGCAGGGTTTATGTTAGTAGGCTTTCAACTAACAGGTTATTTCATTAACTAATTAGCTAACTTAATCAATTTCACTTAGTAAACTTCACCCTATTTTAAGAGATAAAACGATGCAACAAAGCGATCCACAAAATATGCCACAAGCTATCACATTAACGAATACCGCACTGATCAAATATACGCTGTTCAGCTTAGTCTTCGCAGCCGTGACCCTATTTACAATTATATTACCTGCGGAATACAACATCGATCCCACAGGGTTAGGACATAAATTTGGACTAACCGTTTTTAACAATATCAAGGCCGAAACGTCTACTCCACTCTCTTCACAAGAAGCAGCCGAAAAATCAAAAGGTGCTACAGAAACCATTGAAGTGATCGTGCCTGCTGGTCGCGGTGTTGAATATAAATTCATCATGGCGCAATACCAAAAGCTTGAATACGAATGGATAACAGATAGTTCAGCATTGTATTTTGATTTACATGGCGAACCAGAAGGCGACACAACGGGCTATTTTGAAAGTTATGCAATAGCAACACTGGGTGAAATGAAAGGGAGTTTTACGGCACCATTTGCTGGCTCACATGGTTGGTATTGGAAAAACAGCTCTGACTCCCCAGTCACTGTTCAACTTATTGTAAAAGGTGAATACACCAAGCATGGCCTTAAATAATCACCTCAAATAATAGAAAAAAAACATACTTAGAATTTAATTAAAATAACTGGAGGACCAAAATGAAAACTTTAATAGCAGCCTTATTCATTACATTGATATTTACCACAAGTTCAGCATTCGCGCATACTGACCACGGAAAAATAAGCCCTAAAGTAGCAACACAAATTGCAGCTAAAGCTACCCAAAAACTGACTTTTAAAGATTTAGGTTTCAAGGTTGGAAAATTAGACCAGAGTTGGAAGAGTCTGACCTCAGAAGATTTCAAACTACATGCGGCAGAAGCTAACCGTTATATTGTTAGTGCTAACAATAAATCAGAAAATAAAATAATTTATTTCCTAATGACAATGTCAGGCGAAGTATTAAAAGTAAATTCTGAAGCGAAGTTTTAAATTGGCTAAGGGGTTGCCATACACAACCCCATTAATTTATTAACTGTGTTTATTTAAAGACTAAAAGATTATATTTAGCGATCAGTTGACCTAAAGGACAGTCATCCTCTAATGGTGGTTCATGGCACTTTGAAGTCACGCCAATACAATTTTTTGACTGTCTAAGCTGCCTTAGTTATCTGTCAGGGTAGAGGTAAACCTACGCTTCCTGAACACTGCAAACAGATGAAAAAAGCTATTAATATTAATGTCCGCTAACGTATCAAAGTGACTATTCATTTCCTTTGCGCCAATAGTCGCTTTCTCCGTCATCTCTGTCATTGAGTACTTTTTGTAAGCACGAATAGTTCTGGTAAACGAGTTATATGGTAGAAGCTATATTAGGGGGTTGAATAGAGAAAAATTGTAAAGACCACCCAAATGTTTAGGTGATCTTATTTCCATGCAATGTTTATTTATAAACCACTCATTTCCTTATTAACAGAGATAAGCTCATTCCATTGATTTTTAAATGACTTATTATAGTTGGCTTGAAATGCTTTAAAGCTTCCTTTACCGTATAACTCTTCAAAATGCTTACTAAACTCCAAATCTTCATCCCATTCTGCAAAAGATTCCATAGAAGAAAGTCCCATCATATGACGTCCATTTTTAAGACCTTGAATAAACTGATTGTCCATTACTGCCCAATATTTAGTTTTACCAATTTTACTGAGCGTTTTCTTTACTTGCATCAATAAATATTTTCCAACGTCTGATTCGTAATTCTTGCTTACAGTTAGGTATCTCGCCATAAATTTTTCAGGAGAAACTCCTTTATCTAAATTATTTATTTCTAACCCTTCTATAACACGCCATAATTCACTTTGTTTGTAAGAGGTAATATAAGGATTGATGTTATCTTCCCAGTCTTGGTCGTGTTTCTTGTTATCAGGTAGAGCATCTAACTCAGAAAAACTAACAGGCCCCATAACCCAAATTAAATCATTAGCATCAGGGCCATAAGTAACATTGTATATCTTTGTCTTAAGAGGAGCTTTTACGTGATATTTCTTAATATGTTCTCGCATATTATTTGTAAATTTTTTGGCGTTATTGTTGTCGATAGTAAATCGAAATGTATCCCATTGGGTGTAAGATTTAGCTTCTTCAGCTATAGCCGAAAATGTAAAAAGTATAGCCAAAACTAGCGTAGATATTTTTTTCATAATAGTACCTTCCAGTATACTATTACAGCTTTAAACCATGTGGTTAAAGAAGACGTCAATAATATGAATTAACAACAGAGCGAGTATAGTAAATAAATACAATATGTACATTTATTAGTACAAATGTACCATGTGGGTATTATTGAGACGACATGCACAACTGATAACGTTTGCGCTAAGCTCAATTGAGCCTTTAACATTAAATTTATCAAAGGCAGTTCATCCGACAGAGCAGTCATTAGGTATTTGTTGAGCCTTACATCATCTGCTAGCCAAAAGCGGACATTGTTTTTTTGTGAAACCATGATCATATCAAGGACAATTCTAACCAAAATTTACTGCATGTATGGGGACTGGTTTAACATTGCTGCCAGTGGTATTAATTTATTGAACATTTCACATTAATAATGCAGCAGCGTTTGGTCACTCCTTTTTACTTGCATACATGTACGTTTTACAACATAGTTGCATAGCTTAAAAAACAACCATGCAAGGATGTCGCACTATGAAAATTATAAGTAAATTATCTTTATCGTTATTTCTGACCATTTTAACAACCTTTTCTTGTTTTGCTCTTATTTCTCCCGTACAAGATTACACACTGTATTTTGAAGAATCTAGAGGTTTAAAAACTCAAGAGTTAAATGGAAAAGTATTTGATCAAGGGTTCAGCTTTACTGGCTGGTTTAAGTTCTCTAAGCTACCTCAAGGTGGTGGAGTAATAACTGGCTACAATTGGGAGAGTTTTGTCATAACTCATGACGGTACAAATTTAGAGATTTGGTTGAATCAAAATAATGTCAGAATGAATAACCTTCAATTAGATAGCTGGGTAAATTTAGCTATCACCTATGATAAAAACACCCTTAAAGTCTTTCTTAATGGAGAGTTACAAGGTTCACCAATTACGACAACCAATGATGTTGTCTTCCCTATAGGAGATGGTGTTAACTTTTTGGTTAGCGGCTTTTATGAAGATGGTTTTTATGGCAAAGCTAAGCAATTTAAAATCTGGGAAAGGGCTTTATCTGATGATGAGTTGTCTTTAGCAATAAATAATAAAAATTCAAACGAAAGTATAGGTATTAAACATCAATGGTTAATGGATTCTGGTCAAGGAAACGAAATTATAGATTCTGTTGGTGCTGCTAATTTTAAATTAAATGATGATATAAATACAAAAATTCCCTTGTGGCATTTTGAGAAATCCCCTTACGAATTCGATGTTAATTCGATAAACAAAGTATATTCTTCCGATAAAAACTTACCCTTTGTACATGTTTGGGGGGTCGCTGATTTTAATCAAGATGGTTTAAGCGAAATATTCGTTCATGGTGGTAATGATTACGACTCACCTGATTATACATCCATGTTGATTTTTGCTGATGATGGAATTGGAAATTTCTTTGACGCTTCAGATTCAATGATAGATGGCGGATTATATTACAAGACCTTTCCTTCCGGCAGAGAAACTTTAGTTCATGATTTTAATGGTGATGGCTATGATGATATTTTTGTCAATCAAGGTGGTGATCATGGTAATGATAGGATGAGATCTGAGTCAGATACATTGTTACTGAGTAGTGGTAATTCAGGTAAATTGTATCCAAAAGGTAATACTATCAAATCCCTTCCTTGTACGTTAAATAGCCCAAGTTTTGAAGGACAAAAACCTTGCCAATGGACTGAAGGCTCTCGCATGCAATACCCCGATCCGAATGCAGAACTGGTGGATGTAGATATACGAACAGACTCTCATGGATCTACAGTCGCCGATATTGATAATGATGGAGATTTAGACATATTTGTAGTCGTAGTTCCTTTTCCAGATAAAAAACCTGTTCAACCTTACTTTTTAATCAATGATGGAAACGGAAATTTTACAGCAAACTGGCAGTTAGTGCCAAACAAAGCTTTTGCTCCCTATACAGATTTATATACTGAAGGAGAATTTGAAGGTGAAGTGATGACTGCTGCTTATGTTATTGCTCGTTTAGATGACTTTGATAATGATGGCTTTATTGATTTGGCGTTATTTGGTAGTAACCGCGAGTTAGCTGCACGTCTTCCTCCTATAGTAGAGCAAGATCTATGGTTTGCATCGGCACATGAACTTATTGCTTGGGGAGATGCTACAGGCTTTAGTGAGGAATATACTGTACTTGAGTCAGTTGATTCTCACTTTATTCATACTAATGCGCATTCAACTTCAGTTGATATTGATAATGATGGAGACTTAGATATTATTATACCAAGAGATAATGGCAATGATGGTGCGGGTCTTTACATTCAAATATTTAGAAATGAAGGCAATAGAATATTTAAAGATATGACCCAAATGTTATTACCGCAGACTCTGTCCGATGCAAAAGTAAGACAATCTATACGTGGCGTATTTCAAATAGACTTAAACAAGGATGGTTGTATCGACTTTATGTTATCACAACCACCGCAATTCGTTACTGCTGCCGAGCATTATGCTCCACATCGTATATGGCTAAATAATTGTGCTGGTTATTTTACTGCCGTAGATGACTCTTTATTTGGTAAAGTCGGCTTAATGCTTCCGTTAGACTTAGATAATGATGGAGGACTTGATTTTGTTACTATGCACAGAGGTTTATCCAATAATAATAAAGGTGAATATTTAGAAATTACAACATTAAAACAAATTGCCGATATTAATATTGATCTATTCATAGACACCGATAGTGATGGCGTAAAAGATCAATTAGATAACGATGATGATGGCGATGGTGTTTCAGATACTGACGATTTATTTCCAAAAGATGCTAATGAATCTGTCGATACTGATGGTGATGGTATTGGGAATAATGCTGACACTGATGATGATGGCGATGGTGTTTTAGATACTGACGATGCATTCCTGCTTGATGCTAATGAATCT